>NZ_CAWNLA010000002.1:0-53730 GCF_963875285.1 Calothrix sp. NIES-2100 | reverse complement strand
TTAACAGACGTAACAGGTTATAACCGCTCCCCGGCATCCTGTTCGCTTTCCTAGGAGACTAATATAACTGGTTATATTTGATTCCGCATCTCTGCAATACCTGTTATATCTGCATAACCAGTTAAATAGTACTTAATGCAGAACCCTTTCACAGCAAGGGTTACAAGATATAGTTATAAAGACCTTATCTAGTTACAAGTTAGTTTCCAGCATACTGTTATCTATAATATATAACCTGTTAGTTTATTTTAATCTGTTAGATTATTCATAAACTGTTATCACCAGCGCATCAAACTTGTTAGATAACTTGTTATGATACTTGTAACACTTTGTAGGCTTCTAACAGATTACAAAATCTTCCGCAATGCGATCGCAGGGCTGGAGAAACAGGCGTTGGAGCGCTGCCAAGGAGTGAGCTTAGAACCAAGAGGGGGCTGGGCTAATTGGCTTGTCCAGACCCCCTTGAAACCAGAAATTCCTGAAGGGGCTTCAATGCTTGACTTTGTTAAAACAAGGCATTTGCGGGGCAAAAGGTAAGCGGATTTGATGGATTTGGCTTGGGGCTTCCATTCATCGTGGGTGGCAGTGGCGATCGCTTCTATCAGTTATGTCTTATCAATTTTTCACGGCATAACCAAATTTGGGTCATTCTTGCGTATGCTAACGGTTATGGTGCGTAGTACTGCTAACGTGGAGGCTTAAGCCGCCAAATTTTCCCCGATGGACTTGTACCAATTCCTTGGTGCGATCGCCTATGCCCAATCCCCCGCCGCCAAATTGAATGCGCTGGTACTTCAAGGGGCGCGATCGCACGCTCGGAGTTTCACCTCTGGCTGACGGAGCGATAGTACAGTAGTAACGGCGATATCCCCAGTGGCGTGGGTGATGTCCCGGCAGTGGCACTGTGGAATTCTCATTCCCGACATCGGGAATCGCAAAACACCAGGGGAGCGACGAACACCCAATAAATTAATCTTCTCTAGCAATGTATTTCTATATATAACTAGATACATTATCTCAGTAGTTATTCAAGTACAGATGATTATTTATTTATAATAAAAACAAATCGTGTGTACTGCCAAAAGCGTTGCTATGCATAGGGTGTACCCAAAAAATTATCAAAAATTTTTCTTTCCAAGTTCTGATAGGAATTTAATCGAAGTAAAGTATTAAATCACACTTTTAATTTACGGAGGGAGATGCATTTGGGCAGTAGAGCTAGCGCGACAGTTTCCCCGCCCAGCGCTACGACAATTCCCCAACTTCACGATGGGGTAATGACAGACTAGTTTCCTCTCTAACCTGTTCATCAATATCCATAACAAGTTACTCTCTCCCAGAGAACAGCTTTCGTGGGAAACTTCAAAGCTTCAAGGGGCATGACTCAACTGCAAATTTTCTCGGAGACGCGAGAGCGATCGCGCCATCGGTTTGATTCCCAATCCCCAATCCCCGGCGAACACCCAAGACATTAATATTTCTCTATCAATGTATTTATATATATAAGTGCTTAGATTATCTCAGTAGTTATAAGAGTACACACGATAATATATTTATAATAAAAACAAATCGTGTGTACTGGCGGAAGCCCTACCATGTATATGGTCTACCAAAAATATTGTCAAAAAACTTTTTTTCAATTCCTGCTGGGGATTAAATCTAATTCAAGTAGTAAATAATACTTGTCATCTCTAGCTAGGAAATACCTGTGGACATGAGTGCGATCGCCTCCACTTCATCCCCTATGCCCAATCCGCCGCCGCCAAATTGAATGCGCTGGTACTTTAGCGCAGCGCGATCGCGCTTTTGAGTTTCACCCCAAGCTTACCGGGGGGTAGCACAGCGACAGCGATGTCCCAGCAGTGGCACTGTCCAATTCTCAATTCCCAACCTTGGGAATCCAATCCCAAAGCACCAGGGGAGCGGCCAACACCCAATAAATTAATCTTCTATAGCAATGTATTTTTATATATAAGTGCTTAGATTATATCAGTAGTTATAAGAGTACACACGATAATATATTTATAATAAAAACAAATCGTGTGTACTGTTGAAAGCCTTACCATATATATCGTCTACCAAAAATATTGTCAAAAAATTTTTTTTCAATTCCTGCTGGGGATTAAATCTAATTCAGGTATTAAATAGTACTTTTTACCCTGACCAGGAAATACCTGTGGACATGAGTGCGATCGCTTCCACATCCTGCTCTTAATTCTTCACCCCACGACCGACCACCAACCGCCGCCAAATTTTCCCCACTGGACTCATGCCCATTCCCAATGGCCTTGTACCAATTCCCCATGCCAATCGCCACCGCTAAAATTTCCCCACTGGCACTTCCGTGCGATTGCGTTCATTGGTTATGTTTTATCAGTTTTGTAGGGCATAACCAGTTTGGGCGCGATGCGATTTCTGCCCGTGTGTAGTCACGCTGACTATATATAGTAATTAATTACCGTGACTACCAAATATGACTATCACCCCCATCCCCATCCCCAATTCTCACCGTGACTACGGGGTGAGGGTTTATGGAGCGATCGCTTTTATTGGTTATGTCTCATCATCTTCTTGCGGCATCACCTTTTGCAAGGCGATTTCAATTTCCGCCAGCGCTTGGTCGATGACTTCTAGTCGCTTGCGGTTGTTCCATTCCCTGTAGGCCTCCTTCACCTCTGGCACTGAACCCAGCCCCGTGTTACTGTCCACCCTGCCTATGTGTTGATGGCAGGTAAAATTACCAGAACCACGATGCCCATACTTTTTTGGATTGCGCTGGAATATCGGCTTGTCTGCCTGCCATTTGGCATAAATATATTCTCCGATAAACCCGTCTGGATAACGCTTTCTCACCACATATTGATGTATCCACACCCCAGGTGGTGACATCGGTTTTTTGACTAACTCTTCTCGTTCTTGCTCAAGCTGTTGCAGCTGTTCAATCAGGTTTTGAATCTTGGTCATGACGGTCATGACAGTTAAATTGGTTATGTTTTATTAGCTTCTCACGGCATAACCATTTTGGCGCGGGTTCTAACGCGATGACTGCGGCAACCTGGCGGAACGCGTCCATCTCCCAATACCCAAAAATCGCCGCCGCCAAGTTTCCCCCGGTGCGATCGCCTCCAAATCTTCCGGCTGGACTTCACCCCACTTTTCCCGCGACTTGGTTATAGGGGAATGGCACGCTTGAAAAGCGGAAACGCTTATCAATTAGGCAGTTTGCAATTGTTTACATAATTCTTGCCGGAGTTTGGTCAATCTAGGATAGGCTTTGGGGCGGCGTTTGGTGACTCGTGGTTCGCAGCGTGCAGAACGGTCGGGGACAACCTTGTGAACAATAATTTTCAGCAAACTACGATAAAGTCGGATGCGTTTTTGAGAGTGAGCAGTTTCTAATTTAGAAATAAAATTCAGTAAATGATGTCGAGTACCTTGAACGCACATTGCGCGTACAAAAAGCATCCTACTACAATTATTGCTAGTAAGGACTCGGAGCAGGTTCTCCCGCACTGTTAGTCCAAATGTCGTTTGGCAGTGAGCGATCTCGGTGACACACCCGATCAAGGTCAGGATACGTGATTGTGTCTACTGCCGCTCGGGTGCCGACTATTAGGCATCGCGTTGCCTTGGCGCTACAATTCTCAAGGAAGTGACCTACCGACACTCCTGCTTGAAAAGTTGCAGCGTCACCAGGACGCAGTACAGTCTTTGTGTCTCCTTCAATCAGCGTGATCTCGCCTTCAAGGACATAGACCATTTCATCCTCAGCACTATGCCAATGCTTGATCGATGAACGAGAGCCTGGTTGCAGGACTTCGATGAAGGCACCGAACTGGGTAAGCCCTCCTGCTTCGCTGATCCAGAGCGTGCGATTTGGCTCGTGCGCGGCGTGGGAAGGGCTTTCTTCTATGACGAGACGATCAGGAGTAATAACAGTCATGCTGACACCTCTAGGAATTCTCTTGAAATATCTATTCCATTATGTGTAGGAGCCAGCAATAAGAAACGCTCCGACCAGCAATAATTGGCATTCTTGCGTATGCTAACGGTTAGCTTGCGTACTACTGCTAAACCTTCGTGCGATCGCAAGAATGCCCAATGACAAATGACCAATGGCTATTGACTGACCGCTGCAAAATTTAAGCGCTGGCGATCGCTACCACCCCACTTCTGTGCAATGGCGATCGCACAACCTATCACATCTTTAATACACCCCATTTCTCAGAAAGTTTTTAAAAACAAGGGGTAGTTTTAGCGTGTGGTTGAATGAGAAATTTCATAGGCGTTTTGTGGCAGTGTCGGGTCAAGGAAAAATCACTGACCAGCGCGGCTGAAATTTCGGATTTGGGGGTGCGATCGCATTGAGTTGGTGATGTGACGTTCTTAGAGTTTCTGCAAGGATTGGTCTCAAACCCTTGCAAATACTTGCTTACAAATTTTTGGACGAGTCTAGTGCTTTTGAGAGAGTCTGCCATAACCGCAAGCCTACATCTCGGATGTAATCTTCGTCATAACCTGAGCTTTTAGCAATCTCTGCATAGGTGTATCCTTGGCAAGACAATCTCAATACTAATTCTTGGATATTGCTTAAATGCTTTGTCTGCAATAGTGTATCTACAACGAGCTTTGCTTGCTCAAACGTCAACTCTGGCGTTTTGTTTGGGATTTGATCGTTACTTAAATACTTTTGCTGTAATACTCGTTGCAAAACTAGCATGGCTTGCTCAAAGGTCAAATTTATTGCTCCTACAGGCTATAAGAAAAATATTATCCTGATTATAATGCCGCATTATTCAAAAGTTAGAGTTTCACTATACTCCTAAACACGCTTCTTGGTGAGCCAGTTTTCCATCAAAACTTGTTTTAACAACTCTAGCAGAGAAGTTATTTCGTCTAAATTAGATTTCAATTTAATAACAGACTCGTCATAAAACTTTTTTCTGTGTAAAGCTTGACGAGCCAATGCTTCATCACCCTTCTGAAGAGAAAGTTGGGCATTCCGTTGCCATTTCTGAGCATCTTCTTGAGCTTCGTTATACTTTGACTCAATGCGTTTTTGACTAGCAATAGCCTCTGCAAGTATCTGGCGAAATTCCTCTAGGCCTACTTGAGAACTTTTAGATTTTTTTCTGAGCTTTTGTATGGTGCGTATTTCTTCTTCGATTTCCAGTTCGATTTCCAGTTTAATAATTTCGCTTTCAAACTTTATTAGCTGTCGCTTTTGGGTTTCTACCTGGACAGTTTGTTCGTCAAGATAAGCTTTCAAATCAAGGACAGCTTTGGCATAATATTCTGGCCGATTTAGTGCTTGACTAACTAACGTTATATTCCCTTCTTGCTGTGCTTTATCGACATCATCCTGCCATTCTTTCGCTTCCTTTTGAGCCTCGTGGTACTGTTTCTCAATGCATTTTTGATTGGCAATAATCTGAGTAACCAACTGTCGGAATTCGATTAATTCTTTCTGCTTATCTAGTAACAATTGCTCTTTTTCGTAAAGCATGGCTTTGATTGTTGCTTCCAGCAATAATATTTAAGTCAGTAAATATGTCAGGTATACCATAGATGCCCAGCAACCCTGATAAAATTAGGAGCCATGACACCAAAAATGGCGAAGTGGGTGATGACACGCAGTAAGAGAGCGCCCTGGTTCTAGAAGAGGAAAAATGCCAATGCCAGAAAAATCAGGACTGTTTACGCCCTTTAGACTAGGTTCGCTTGACCTGACCAACCGTATCATCATGTCTCCCATGACCCGACTGAGGGCTACTACTGACTGTGTACCTACCCCCTTAATGGTCGAATACTACACCCAGAGAGCTTCAGCCGGACTCATTATTACCGAAGGCACGCATCCCTCTCCAATGGGGCGGGGCTACACAACCTGTCCTGGGCTGCACAATGAAGAGCAGGTTGAAGGCTGGCGAAAAGTGACAGATGCAGTTCATGCTGCTGGCGGTCGGATATTTGTGCAACTGATGCACGCAGGACGGGTATCACACTCCTCCCTATTACCTAACAATGCCCTACCGATTGCACCTTCGGCTATCCCAGTGGTGTCCGAAGAAGTTCGCGTTTGGAATGGCAAAGTCCCTTTCGAGACACCCCGAGCTTTAGAGTTGGACGAAATACCCAAAATAGTAGAAGAGTACCGCACAGCAGCAGAACTCTCTATTGAAGCAGGTTTTGATGGTGTGGAACTTCATGCTGCAACTGGATACCTCCCAAACCAGTTTCAAGTCAGTGGCTCCAACCAACGCACGGATGCCTATGGTGGCACATTGGAGAATCGAACTCGCTTCACGCTCGAAGTAGTCAATGCTCTGTGTAGCGTCCGGGGAGCGGAGCGGATTGGGGTCAAGATCGCCCCCGGCTTCACAGTCAACGATACATTCGATGACAATCCTGTCGAAACTTACACCTATGTCGCAAAAGCACTCAGTCCACTGGGTTTGGCATACTTGCACGTCGGGTATGACCGAGGTTACGCCCGAGGAACTGCACCGAACTTCAACCCCATTGATCTCATACGTAGCGTTTACCAAGGAACACTGCTGGCTGTGGGTGGCTTTGATCGACAACGAGGTGATGAAGCAATTACAAGCGAGCGGGCTGATGCCATAGTTTTTGGGCGACTGTTTATCTCTAACCCTGACTTAGTGGAGCGGCTTTGGCTCAATGCCCCGCTGACCGAAGCTGATGTCAGGGGGTTCTATGGTGGTAATGAACTTGGTTACACAGACTATCAAACCCTGTCGCAACTCCATTGAGCAGACGGTCTGCTTATTGTCCTTGTGGTAGATGACATCGATCGCAAATACATGCGAATTCAATCATTATGAACCCAGATTTACCCAAGTTTACCAAAATGCCGTCAGCCAATAATTGAAGTCGGATTTGTCCAAATTATCCTGCTTTTATCACTTTCGGCGGAGAATAATCTGGAACGCTTAGAGCAACTGTGGCAGGCGTGGCGGTGAAGGGGGTAAGGGCGCGCGCCATAATGTCTACCTGAGATGTCGTAGCTAGTTAATAGGTTGCTCTGACAATCTTTGCAAAAGGTTTTGTATTTTGCTAGTTAAAACAATCTCACTCTCGGTAAATTCTTCGCAAATATTATCATCAACTTGATATGTAACTTGTAGACCATGAATAGTCTTCATCTTGGCATTAATCGCATAAATATCAAACTCTGGTGTAAAACATAAGTGACATCTGCCAAGATATCCATGTTCTCGCGATCGTGACAAGACTAATCGATGCAGTGATTGTCCCGCACGAAGACACCGATTATAGCCCTGGTCTTGCATAGAAGTCACCAATTTCACCATCAGTTCAGCTAACTGTTCTCCTAAAAATCCCCTCATTCGGCTGCCATCATAAAATTTTCTAATTGAGTCCCAACTGCTCATGAACTTCTGTTCAACTAGGTTATCAGACTCAAAAAAATTATCAGGTTTATTCATTAAAAATCCTCATCTGCTACAGGTGGGTCAATGGGTGCTATTGATGGGGTACTGGGTGGAGGAGGGGCAAGGGGCGATGAGGGTGATGCTGCTCTTGTCACTTTTCACAATCGGCTACAGGATCGCTGTCTTTGTTTTGCTTCCTTGTTTCGCAAGCTAGACCCTTTGAATTTTTAGCGGCATCATCAAACCATCGATCCGGGGGCTTTTCAGCTAAATAATCCGTAATTATCATACTAAAAACGAACAATAGAGATGGAATCAACAACAAAGCAAGCAGAATATCTTGGACAATCGTTTGTTTTGTGGAAGGTTTATCTTCCTCTGGAGGCTGTTCTGGTTTGCTCACGACTAATACACCACTCTTGACACTATCCTTAGCAATCCCAAAATCAAACCTTCACCTACCAACCTTGTAATATTTTCCCACTGCGCTTACGCGTTCATTCATTGCTGATGTTTCCTGCAAGATTCTGGCGACATCACCTTCTTGGGCGCGATTCGATTTCACTTCCAGTCCCCAGTCAAGTGTACCCACGACAGAAGTTGTGGGATACAAGCCCACAACTGAAGTTTTTTATCTTACTTGCGACAAGCGACTTCCGACTTGCTACTTGTTTTTGTGGGGCGGGATTATAGCGATACAGTTCTCAAAGAGAACATTTTGGATTCCCGCCTGCGGGAATGGCGCGGTTGATTCCCCGCTTTTTCTTGGGGTCATTGTGACACGCCCGATTATGAGGGCGGTTTTAAGAAAATGCAGTAAGAAACGGAATTTATTGACTTGCCCAAAAGCTTTGTTTATAAGGGTTATAGCTTGGAGCGACCGCCTAACTTCCTTGCTTCCTTGCTCGGTCGAGGCAGGGGGAGCTGGGGAAGCTGGGGCGGCTCTTGGAGAAAATTGCGATCGCTACCACTCAACAAGATAAAAGCGAGTTTGTTTTTGCACAGCTTTACGTAATATCAACTCCAAAGCACGCAAGTCCCACAAAAGCCACCATGCACCTTCAGGGCTTTTGTCAACTTTAGGATGGGCTAAAAGATATGAGAAGAGTTTCTCAACAGTATCAAGCTCCGACCGCGCAACGACTCTGCTCAGTCGTAGCTCGAAAATTTTCTTAGCGTACAATTTTCCTTTTCTGGCACGGTGATGCCTTGTATCACCTTCTCAAACATTGCTCTAAAAATATTTTTTATCAACATACACACTTATATCTTTATATAATACTATAAGAGTATTGAGTTGAGTTTTAGTATGGGCAAAGAAGAAGGTGTAAAGCTTTCAGCCCTTGAAGAAGACATCCTAACCCTTATGGGGACTCAGAAAATGTACGGTCTTGAAATGTTGGAGGGGCTGAACGAATATAGACCAATCCCGATTGGATTCGGCAGCTTATACCCCACCTTAAACAGACTTGAAAAAAAAGGATTAATTTCTTGGAAATGGGGTGATGAGCAAGACCAAACAGGTGGGGCAAGGCGCAAGTACTACATAGTCACAGGTATGGGGTCTAATGTACTTAAAGAAGTTCAACAATACCGTAGACTGTTAGCTTTCCGTGCCCAACAAGGTCCACTTGCACCACAAGGGGGTTAATGGATGCGAATATTTGACATCACTAATTACCGGAAGCTGATGTTTTTGCTGGGGCTGGCACTGGGGCTGAAATTCGGGGTAGAAGAGGGGCTGGGGTACGGGCATCTGCTGACACAAGGACAGAGGTTGCTGGTGCTAGTGCTGATACTAGGGCTAGGGTTGGTGCTGGTGCTGGTAATAGGGCTGGGGCTGGGGCTGGGGCTGAAAGAGAAACACTGGCCAATGCCGAGGCGGGGGCTGTGGCTGTGGCGGGGGCTGATACTGGGGGGGGTGCTGGGGATTACAATAGGGCTGGGGCTGGCGCTTGGGCTGATGCTAGGGCTGGTGCTAGGGCTGATGCTGGCGCTGGGGCTGACACTGGGGCTGGGGCTGCTGGAGCGATGGGAGATTTCAAAAGGTTATATGCCCTGGTTACGTAAAGTGCTTCCGCAAGACTGGTGGGGAGAGCTAGAAGCCTTGCGTCATAAATGGCGCAAGCAAGGGCAATCCAAGCTTTGGATTAGAGTTATGACACATATTCACTTACTGGATATGCTCAAGGGTTACGTTCAAATAAAGATAGAGAATGCCAAGTTTTTCAAGATAGTTTTTCGTAGAAAAAACTAACATATAAAACTTATCTGGTGTTTTCCAGACTCTCAGATAAGCACCTCGCTTGAAAACAAAAAGCCCCAGAGATATGTGTAAAAACCTGCAAGATGGTTTGAAAACCCTTATTCTGTATGGTTTTGATAATTTGATACAGTAGGGTCAAAAAAGCCGTGTTCACTAACGAGAAATCAAGCTTTTTGGGGTCATCTTGCAGGAAAAAACACATATCTCGGCTCAATGCCTAATTGATGTACATTGGTTAACCACCCCTTGCCAGTAATTTAGGGGTCGATAGTCAAGTCAAGCCAGGACTAAAGCCAATGGTGCGGCGATCGCAATTGGAAGCCCCGACTACGCAAGAACAGTGCGCGATAATAGCTCCTATAAGCTCTTATAAGCATTGATAAAGCTGGGTTTTGGCAATTAAAGTAAGAAATTAAGTCAATACGTTTCTTACCTCGTAGTTTTTAGTGGCATCTTGGCTCAATACCAAAATCAGCCCTCACCGTATTGGGGGGTTGGATATGAAAACTAAAATTGCACAACAGCTTCGACTTTCCCGATGTCGGGAATGGCGTGGTTGATTCCCCACCCAGATATATACTGTAAAAAATTACTGCATTTTCCAACGGCATTGCATCTGGGGTTAAAGTATATGCAGTAGTTTTTGCAGTAAAAAAAGCAGTAAATTATGACCGTTATTAGCTTTACGAACCTAAAGGGAGGCGTTGGAAAATCCAGCACCGCCGCCCATTTTATCTACTGGCTCTCTGCGGTAAAGAAGAAAAAAGTTTCAGTAGTGGACGCGGACGGACAGGGAAGTACCTCAACATGGCTGGAGTCCTTGGAGTTAAATATCCCCATACAGCGGATCACCGACCCCGACACTTTAGCTGAAGAAATTCCCCGGCTGGAGGAAGATGTAGATTATGTGGTTGTGGACAATGCTGGGAACTTGGGCGAGGCTACCAGATGCACACTACTTACTGCAAAAATCGCAGTAATTCCGGTAACTCCCTCCGGTTTAGATTTAGTGTCCGCCGCCGCCGCAGTAAAAATGGTGCGGCAGATTCAAAAAGCGAGGAACGGTTTACCCAAAGCTGGGATATTCATTAATCGCGGGATAAAAAATACTAAGTTGCTGAAGGAAGCTCAGGAATTGCTAGGACAACTTGAGGGGGTAACTGCATTCAAGCAAATCATTTATCAACGTCAGGCGATCGCCGATGCTTTTCTCCAAAGAACAACTTTGTGGGGAATGAGAGGGACACAGGATGGAGCAGCTGATTATCAAAAGTTATTCAACGAGATTTTGAGGTTAGCGAAATGACCAAAAAAACTCGAAATGCTCTGACTGAATTGGTGTCACAATTTTCCTTCGATGACCTAGCGCCAGAACCAGAAAAAACAAAATCTAAATCTAATTCCAAGCAACAATCTTCACCAAAGGCATCTAAAAAGCAAAGCCAAAAAACTGAAGATAAAGTCAATTTACTGGAGAAAATAAAACAGCAGCAGAAGACAGAAACCACCCGTATCACCTTGGACTTAGACCCTCTAACTTACGAGCAGTTGAACCAGCTAGCCGAATATACGGGTATGACAAAAGCCAAGCTGCTCAGGGCTTTGATTCAGGAGATGGCTAATTTACTGCAAAAATAACAGTAAAAAATGCAGTAATAGTTGCAGTAAAAAAGTTCCTAAATTTATTAACTTGATGGCGGGGTGGGAAGGTTATACGCCAAGATTTAGTAGGTACAATTTTTCTTTTCGGAACGGTGATGTCCCTAATGTCTGACATCAAAATTGATGCAGTGATTTGCGCTCGTAGCGGCAGCATTTTAATAGTTTTTTATTCAACCGAAAAATGTTGGCAGTTCCGAATTATCAGCCACACCGGGGGGATTTTTGGATTAGAACAAATTTATTACACCTACGATGCGGCGCTCAAAGCTGGGCGGGAATGGCTCTTGGATGAAGTAATGGGCGATCGCAACTCCCGGCGCTCTTACTCCCATAGCGATTCCCAAGTCGGGAAAGTAATCGCAAATAGAGCTGTAGTGAAAATCTGAGTTAGCTATTAATTTCATCAAACTTCTGCACCTCATCTCCCCACACATCCCACATTGGGCGCGATTGGCGTGAAAACATCTCCAGTTTCGTCATCCCTGGACATTTGAACTTAAAGGGCATCAAATTCTCACGAACATGAGTGAAGTTCCGACTCCTCAACAAAATTCGGAACTTTTTTGGAATCCAGCTAAACTATACCGTTTAGTTTCTCCTTGGACGCAGCTTCCGTAACACTACCCCAAGTTGGTGGATACCTTGGCGCAAGAAGCTGGTATTCCTAAGAAGATGTCACCGCACCGGATTCGGCATAGTGCGATTACTAAAGCTACTGAGGTGTTTGAGGGAGATTACCAAAAGGTGCAGAAGTTTAGCAGGCACGCGAATTTAATTTGGAGCAGATGTTGCCCATACACATCTATATTAGATTTGCTTTCTGAGTTTTTTTCTTACCAAATTTTTAATCTAATTGCTAAAATTACCTAAAAACCAAACAATGTTCAGTATTAATTTGACAAAACAGGTTTTTCATCTTTTCGCGCCCTTTGCACATCTGCATTCAAATTCGTTTGTTGAGTAAAAATTCTTATGATGGTTGATCAGCATGGTGAGTAAGGGTGTAGATGAAGATGAAGCTTTAAAGACTACGACAGAACAAGCCTCTGAGGGTATAGAGCTACGTAGTGGTGGCTGTGCTGGAATTGACGAGATTGGTTGGAGTCAAAAGTTAGGGAGAAATTTATCAACCGATGAAATCGAAGCAAAAGTAGAGCATTTAAGGCAGCAGCTTCTAGAAAACTCAGATGTTAAAAAAGTTAGGAATACTTTAAAAAAGTGTGATATCACCAAGAATGAGCAATTAATTGCATTGGTGAAGCGCTATAACTTTGATAGTCCTGGGATTACTTTCACTCCTGAGAACTATTACTCGTGGACGAAACTAGCAGATGGAAAATGCACTATCAATGATGTGCGATACCTTGTCCATGAAATCGCAGAAGTTGAGGAATTAAGATGTATTCAACAACAAAATGGTTTTGATTTTATGGCTACCAATTGGGATAACATGACACGCAGAAAGAAACAGGAATGGCGAACAGACTTTAAATATTATTATATGCAAGCCCATAGCAAAGCACTGGAAGCTGAGTATGACTTTCTTGCTAAAAAAGTATCAGATGCTACTAACAGTGAAATTCCATTTTCACGAATTGTAGCAGCAGCGATAGACCCAAGCAGGGATGAGGCTCGTAGATATATGTTAGTAGATGGAATATCTCTGGAAGAACATCCTAATTTTAGTGATTGGCAACTACGGGCAAAAGAAATTGTCAAACTTAATCGAAAACAGCGACTTAGATTAGGATTTACAGTAAATCCCCAACTGAATGATTTGCTAAGAGCAGTTAAACAAATAAAACTTTATTAAATTAATATTTTAAACACTATCTCTGCTACATCATACAGAGAGGAAAACTATGTTAAACGATAATGAATTTCAAGAATTAGTGGAGGATTTGTCAAGTACAGACGTATCCATACGTGTTGCTGCATTAGAAATTTTATGCCAAGAGCCTTTAGAAGATGAACGTGTATTACCGCATTTAGAGGCTTTGTTGAATGACACAACACCATGTGTTGTTATGCTGCCATATCGCTTTGGAGAAATTCGTTGGTTAGCAGCCAAAGCTTTGGTTGCAGAACGTGCAGCACTTGGACACAGTGAACCAGTACGCTTACATGGTGTTATCCAACCGTTTGATACAGAAGAATTTACGTCCTTGGCATTAGCTGCTGGTGTAAAAAGTGGAAGTGGTGTTGATGGAGTACTAAAAGCTTTCGTTATTCTTCGTGAAATGGGGCGATTGCCATTATATGATTTAGAACTTGTACCTAATATAAAAAATAAACAAGATAATAAGATTGATAATTTAATATCTTCTAATGGTACTAAATCTGAAAAAGTAGTTATTCAAACACTGGAATCATCTGCCATTTCTAAGTCTTATACAAATTCTGAATTTAATAGAGACGAAAACACTTACTGCATTGATTTTTCTTCTGATCCTAAAGTTGTTTGGGCAGTAGTTGAAGGCGAACGTTTAACTTATGGGCATCTTTTTAACCCCACCTTTGCTACAGAAACTTCAATAATTGAACCTCTGCCTCATCAGCGCATCGCAGTTTATGAGTATTTATTAAAACAACCACGCCTACGTTTTATGTTAGCTGACGATGCGGGGGCTGGTAAAACAATTATGACGGGGCTGTATATCAGAGAAATGTTGAGCCGTCGGTTAATCAACAGAGTTCTTATTGTCCCGCCAGCAGGTTTGGTAGGTAATTGGGAACGCGAAATGAAAACATTGTTCAGTTTGACATTTCGTGTCGTCAGTGGCAGCGAAGCAAAGTCTAGTAATCCTTTTACTAGTGCTGATAGCGACTTGCTCATTGTTAGTGTTGATACACTAGCTGGAAATTCAATGTTGAAGTGCTTGTCAGAACCAGAAGTTGTTCCTTACGACTTAGTAATTTTTGACGAAGCACATAAGTTGTCTGCGGATCGCGAAGCCGACTTTTATATCCGTAAAAGCAAGCGATACCTGCTTGCCGAAGCTTTGGCTGGCAGTGGTGAGACAGAAGAAGATCACTTGTCACTTCCTTGGCATTGTCATCATCTCTTGTTGCTAACTGCAACTCCCCACATGGGTAAAGAATTTCCTTATTATTGTCTGTGGCGGTTGCTGGAACCAGAAGTTCTTTCCACAATTGAGGCTTTTAATGCTTACCCTGCGGATGCACGGCGAAGACATTTCATCCGTCGCACCAAAGAAGAGATGGTGTATTACGATGAAAGACCAATTTACCCAATGCGAATTTCCGATACTTTAAGCTACGAACTAACGCAGGGAGAAATCAGCGAACAGACACTTTATGACGAAACTACTAACTATATTCAATCGTATTATAACCGTGCCAAAATTTTGAACCGTTCAGCAGCACGATTGGCGATGAGTGTGTTTCAACGGCGCTTGGCTTCTTCCACTTATGCACTAATAAAATCTTTTGAACGACGACGAGACAAACTCAATACATGGATTGCAGATATTGAATCTGGTCGTATTTCAATTGAAGATTTAGGTAGCAAGCAGCGAGAATTAGATAAAAATGCACGGGATGTTTTGGATGAAAAAACTGCTGATGAAGAAGCTATATCAAATGGGAAAGAGGAAAGTGAAGCTGCTCAAGAAGATGTATTAGAAGGGGTAGCAGCAGTATCTATTTCTGAGTTAAAAGCTGAAAAAGTTAAAGTTGAGTATCTCTTAGATTTGGCTATTCAAGTTTATGACATTGGTCAAGAATCAAAATTTGAGAAGCTACGAGAATTTTTAACTTATTCCGAGTACGAGAAACAAAAAATTAAAGGTGAAAAAATCATCATTTTTACAGAACATCGGGATACTCTAACTTTTTTAGTTGACCGACTCGAAGGTATGGGTTTTACAGGGCGGGTGGCGACACTACACGGTGGAATGCCTTATAGCGAACGGGACAAACAGATAGAATTCTTCCGTAAACCAGCCAGTGATGGTGGAGCTACTTATTTGGTAGCAACGGATGCCGCAGGTGAGGGAATTAATTTACAATTTTGCTGGTTGATGATTAATTATGATATTCCTTGGAACCCAGCGCGGCTGGAGCAGCGTATGGGTCGGATTCACCGTTTTGGGCAAAAGCATGACCCTGTAATTATCATTAACTTAGTAGCAGGAAAAACACGGGAAGGTAGAGTACTAAAAACCCTCCTTGATAAGCTGGAGAAAATCCGTAAAGAACTTGGTTCCGATAAAGTATTTGATGTGGTTGGGCGTGTTTTTGAAGGGGTCTCCATTAAACAGTATATGGAAGAAGCCATGACTGAGGAGGAAGCAGTAAAAGTTGTACAACAAATTGAGCAAAGCCTAACCCAAGAAAAAGTAAAAGTACTGCAACAGCAAGAAGAAAAATTGTTTGGCATAATTGGGGATGTTCGAGCAAAACTTCCTCAACTAAATGTCCAACGTCAGCATGAAGAACTACGTCGTCTGCTACCTGGTCATGTTCGGAGATTTGTAGAAAAAGCTGCACCACTTGTAGGAATTAGTATTGAGGGAGATTTAAATGGTTATTTCCACTTTCGAGCAAAGCAACCAGGGTCATTAGACTGGCTATTACCATTTCTTGAAGTTTATTCAGCTGAACAACAGTCTGAGGAAGTAGCTTCTTCAGAAATACGTTTAACTTTTCACAAACCAAAAAATAAAACAGCTGCTATCTTTCTCCACCCAGGCGAACCTATATTCGAGCGATTTCGACAGTATATCTGCGGTAAATTTGCTCAAGATGCATTGAAAGGAGGTATCTTTGTTGATACTAATACAAAGCAACCTTACATATTTCATATATTAATAATTTCTGTGATTAGAGAAGCTGACCTGACACAAAGACAGTTAGCAAGGAAGGAAGTACTGGAGTCTAGGCTTGTTGGATTGAAGTATCTAGCAGATGGCTGTATTGAGGAAGTTGCACCAGAATACCTGACACTGCTCAAAGAAGGTAAAGGGATACCGCCACAAGCTAGTTCTTTAGTAGCAACAGCTAAGGAATCATGCGAACTAGCTAAAGCTTATGCTTTAGATTTTATAGCACAAAAGCAAGTTTTGAACCGACGCGAAGCACTTAAGGAAACATTGCCAGAACGAATTCAATTTTTGAAGCGCGGTTACGACTATCAGGAATCAGAATTACTGCTAAGAAGGCAGAGACTGAGAGAAAAAGCTAATGCAGACGATCCTCGTGCGAAGGGAGAAATAACTAAAATAAAAAACCGCCAACGACAGTTAACTAGTTTGAAAGAACAAGCAATTACTACCCTGCACCGCGAACCCGAATTAATCGTACCAGGAGATGTGACCTGTATAGCTCACGCTTTAGTAATACCATCCGCAGACCCTGAAGATAAAAAGCGCCAGGATAAAGAAATTGAAGCCATTGCTATGCAAAAAGCTAGGGAATACGAAGAATCTCTGGGTGCTACAGTTAGAGACGTTTCCACACCAGAATTAGCGCGATATGCTGATTTAACAGATTATCCAGGTTTTGATTTACTTTCTCAATATCCCGATGGCAAGCAGCTATCCATAGAAGTTAAAGGACGGGCGGGTATTGGAAATGTGGAGTTAACCGAAAATGAGTGGGTAGCGGCTTGTAATTTAAGAGAGCGTTACTGGTTATATGTGGTATTTAATTGTGCCAGCCCCCATCCTCGATTAATACGAATTAAAGACCCGTTTGGCAAATTAATTGTAAAAACTAAAACGAGTGTGTTAATTGATGCACAAGATATTTTCCAAGCTGCGGAGAGTTAATTAGGAGTAAAAATGCCATATACTGTTTGGGGAGCGTTTGATAAATTTCGCAAAGATACAGTTGATTTAGATGCCGATATTACTAAAAAAGCTAGGACTAGTCGGGATTATCTATTTGACCAACTGAATATACTTGCCAGAAATCATAGTGGATTTCCAAGATTAGCTGGTGACTATCTTTCTTTTGGATCATTTGCTAGAAAAGCTAAAATTCAACCCCTTGATGATATAGATACTTTAATTATTTTAAAAGGACAAGGTACAAGAGAAGTTCAATCACCAAGCTCATCTTTTATCCATTGGCTTGAGGTCACTGATAGGCTTTCTCCATTATTTATATTTGCTAATGAATACGGTTATGTAAATTCAACCAAGGTATTAAATCGGATCAAGATTTATCTATCATCTGTCAGCAACTACAAACAGGCAGAAATTAAAAAAACTATGCAAGCAGTGACACTTAATCTTAAATCTTATCCTTGGGTATTTGATATTGTCCCTGCTGTTCCTGTTGTAAATGGGTCTGGTAAAATAGTTTACTATTTAATCCCTGATGGTCTTGGTAATTGGATACGGACTGACCCAAGAATTGACTCCAAGAATATAACTGACGTTAGCGTAAAACATCCTAATAAATTTCTGCCAACCATCCGGTTGTTGAAGTATTGGAATTTTAGAACCCACAAGCCGCGTTTATCTTCTTATTATTTTGAAACATTAGTTATTAAAGTTTTTCAAAATTCTGCACAAATTAACGATTTTCCCCAAGCAATCAAATACTTTTTTGATAATTGTCCGTATTATCTTAGAACATCATGCCCAGATCCTAAAGGCTTAGGCCCTAACTTAGATGCTAGTGTTGACTCAAGTACAAAAGAAAAAGTCGCAAAAGCGATGTCTGAAGCGTCAACATGGGCTGGATATGCTCTAATGTATGAAGCCCAATCAAAACATGATGAGGCTATTTATT
Organism: Calothrix sp. NIES-2100; assembly: GCF_963875285.1. Taxonomy (NCBI): domain Bacteria; kingdom Bacillati; phylum Cyanobacteriota; class Cyanophyceae; order Nostocales; family Calotrichaceae; genus Calothrix; species Calothrix sp. NIES-2100. The sequence goes on along the minus strand of NZ_CAWNLA010000002.1, from coordinate 35,625 downwards.
GGTGGCAACGTGTTTTTGGCTCACAGTTTCCCTCCTATGGCTAATCAACAAAACAGTTTAAGATATGATCCTCGTACACTTAGCCAGGCTTATTTTGAGTTAGCTAAAAGGTGGTTAATAGCTGCTATTTCCGCTAAATTCTTGGTTTTTATATTCGGTATATTAACTATATTTTTACCGATTATTCCCGGATATGCTCCTTTTATAATCACTATATTTTCTATTACTTCTGATTTATTTGCATGGCGTTCAGACATGATTAAAAGCACATCTGAGGCACTACTTAGAAAACTCGATTACTGGAACTCCTTTGGATGGGCAATGTCAAAAGCAGAAATGTCTGACCTTCTAATGCGAAGCCCAAGCAATCTTTATAAACTAGCTCCTAGTGATATTGTTGGTGAGGAATATTTTGCTAGTAAAGAAGGAGTAGGTGCTAAAAGAGCTATCGAGAATATACAAGAATCAGCATGGTGGAGTAAACATTTATCAGAAAGGATGGGACAATATTGCTTTGCTGCTACTTGTATTCTTATAGCAATTTTATTTGGTGTGTTGGTTTTAAGTGTCCAAACTATTGCTGGTTCTAACACCTTGACTAACATTGGGCGTGTTGTTACGTCATCCCTCATGTTAGTTTTTTCTCTTGGGCTATTCCGTTTTGTTGTAGGTTACTACAGTTTTAGCAGGAAAGCAGGACAAATAGAAGAGAAAATTGAAAATTTAATAAAATTACAAACTATTGATGATACTGAAGCAATTAAAGTAGTGCAAGAATATCATATTGCGCGTGCATCTGCGCCACTAATTCCATCATGGGTTTGGAAACAAATGCGTAATGACCTTAATGAGATGTGGAAAAAGTACCGCCAGTAATCAACTTCCAGTTAATATTTGAAATTTCTACTAACAAAATAAAAAATTATCAATGACTGACAAACCTCGCCTAATTGAAGTAGCATTCCCACTTAAACAAACATCTATCGATTCTGTCCATGAAAAAAATGTCCGACACGGGCATATTTCAACTTTGCACATCTGGCCTGCAAGACGACCTTTAGCAGCTTGTCGTGCAGCTTTGATTGCGACTTTATTACCCGACCCAGGTAATAAAAAAGAACGGAATGAGATACTGGAAAGATTAGCCGGAATAATAGTTGATAAAACTAAGAAGAAAAAGTTATCCGGTGGTAAAATTGAAGAAACATACACTCAAGAAACCGAAGGAGGAGTTCTTCACTGGGGGAGAGAATCTAGCTCTGATTTAGACTGGTTTCGAGAAAAAATTAAAGAGGCTTACGGAGGACGTGCGCCCAAAGTTTTAGACCCCTTTGCAGGTGGTGGTGCGATTCCTTTAGAAGCAATGCGACTGGGTTGTGAAGCAACGGCTATTGATATAAACCCAGTGGCTTGGTTTATTTTGAAATGTACTTTGGAATATCCCCAAAAGTTAGCAGGGAAGAAAATTCGTCTGCCTGATTTTGTGTTGAAAGACAGAGACTTTATGGAGTCTTTCTTTAAGGCGCACGGTTTAAAAGGTGCTTCTTTGAAAAAGCAATTAGAACAACTAGGGCTTGATAAAGATGAAAATTGGATTCCCGGTTTAAATATTGAAGCCGCTACATTAGAAGCTGATTTAGCATGGCACGTTCGTGCTTGGGGTTGGTGGGTACTTCAGCAAGCACGTAGAGATTTAGCTAAATTTTATCCTACTTACGCTGATTTTGAACCCCTCAAAGAGTCAGATAAAAAGTGGAATAAACGCGAAATGAGGCGCGTACCTACATTAGAAGATGGAAATTTAGATTTAAAAACGCTTAACCAAGAATTTAGCGAAGAATATCTCAAAGATTCTTATAAACCACGTTGGATTTCTAAACCAACAGTAGCTTATTTATGGGCACGAACTGTTAAATGTAAAAGTTGCCGAGCAACAATTCCACTATTAAAAACTCGTTGGCTTTGTAAGAAAGATAAAAAGCGAGTTGTGCTGACAATGGAACCCAATGGAGCGAAAACAGGCGTAGTTTTTGGTATAGAAAAATCTGTGCCAATAGTTGGGGGGAATGCGGCACAAAAAAAGGCGTATGATAAGAAAATTGGTGCAGGTACGATGTCGAAATCTGGGGCTAGTTGTCCTTGTTGTCCTTCGATTATGACGATGGGGGATATTCGTTTAGAGGGGAAAGCTGGGCGACTCGGTGCGGTGATGACTGCCGTAATTTTCGATGGAAAAGACGGTAAGGAATATCGTTTACCAACGGTCGAAGAAATACAATTAGCTGCTGAGGCAGAAAATGAATTAGAGAAGGTTTTTGCTGAAATTCCTTTTGGGTTGCCAAACGAAGAAACACCTCTTCCTGCTGGTTCAAAGCAAAACTCCTGTTCCCTGCGAATATATGGACTTTTGCAATGGAAGGACTTATTTTCTAACCGTCAGCTATTGGCACTTGGAACATTTGCTCAACATACCCGTGCTGTCCGAAAAGTTATGAAAGACAAGGGTTATCCTACACAATGGGCAGAGGCTGTGGGAGGATACTTAGCTCTGGCAAACGATAGGCTTGCTGATTATTCTAGTTCTATATGCAGTTGGCATAATAACAAAGAGCAATTGCGAAATACATTTGGAAGATTTGCACTTCCTATCGTTTGGGATTTTACGGAAGTCGTGCCCGGATCAGAATCTTCTGGGGGCTATTTGGGTGCAATTGATTGGATTTCACGTTTTATCAATCATTGCTTAAACTTTACAATTAAAGCTGATTGTCCAAAAGTAATTCAGCGCAGTTCTACACAAGCTATTGCAACTAACGAGTTTGATATTATTCTTACTGATCCGCCCTATTATGATGCAATTTCATATTCAGACATAATAGATTTTTTTTATGTCTGGTTACGACGGACAATAAATGGTTTCTCGTCAGAATTTGATGCAACTTTTCAAGAACCTCTTGCTCCTAAATGGAATCATGAAGAAAATGATGGGGAACTAATTGATAATCCTACTCGTTTTGATGGTGACAAGAAAAAAGCCAAAGCTGCTTATGAAGACGGAATGTTTCGTGTCTTCCAAAACTGCCACAAAGCACTTAAACCAGAAGGAAGATTAGTTATTGTCTTTGCCCACAAAAACCCCGATGCATGGGAAACGCTAGTCTCCGCCATCATCCGTGCTGGTTTTATCGTAGACGCAAGCTGGCCCATTCAAACAGAAATGGGCAATCGTACCCGCGCTTTATCATCAGCCGCCCTCTCCTCCTCGCTTTGGATTGTCTGCAAAAAACGCCCCGCTACAGCCCGGCCCGGCTGGGATAACCGCGTTTTTGAAGAAATGCACCATAATATTACTGAGCAACTCCGTGAATTCTGGGATGCAGGCATTCGCGGCCCAGACTTTGTATGGGCCGCCACAGGGCCCGCAATGGAAGCTTACAGTAAATATCCCGCCGTTAAAAAAGCTAATGAACCTGGACAACTATTAAGTGTCAACGAATTTCTTAGCCAAGTACGTCGCTTAGTTTTAGATTTTGTGGTTGGGCGAGTATTGTCTAAAGTCGGTGGTGCAGAAGATGTAAGTGGGCTTGACGATATTACAACCTACTACCTCCTTCACCGTAACGACTTCAAGATGGGAGATGCCCCAATAGGTGCGTGTATACTTTATGCTGTCTCCTGTGGTCTTTCAGACAAAGCCTTAACTGACAATTTAGATATATTAATGCGAACTGGTGGTAAATCGAAAGCCGCAGATGAGGAAGAAGATGAAGAAGAGTTAGCAGAAGCCAGTGAGGATGCAGACACGGAAATAGAAGAAGGCACAGGTAGTACAGTTAAGCTTAAACCCTGGCAGCAACGCAAACGGAAAACAATGGGTTACGAAGCTGCTGGCGGTCTTCCCATTCCCTTGATTGACCAAGCACACCGCCTGATGCACCTCTGGAAAGCAGGTGATGTGATCAAAGTAGACGAATATTTAGACGCAAAAGGATTGCGCCGTAATGCCTTATTCCACCAACTTCTACAAGCTTTAATTGAACTAGCAGATGTAGGCAGTGACGAACGCGCTTTGATGGAAAGCATCAGCAATCACATTGCTGCTAAAAGTGGTACAGACCAACTTTCTCTTCTTTAAATTAATACATGAATATGATTTATTCACCGTAATTACCGTAGGCTTAATCCTGCATTTACTTTCTGTTTAGACTCTATTTATCAGTTTGAGGATAAAGTTTGGAGTGAGGCAACCGCTATTACTCTATCAATTCTTCATACTTAAAATAATGCTAAATAATAAAAAAATTACTAAGCTGGTACTGAGGGTATTGGAAATTCTTTTGTTCTAGCCTTGTTCTCTCTTTCCACTCCCTACCTCTCCTTAATTCCCGATAAGCCAATACTTAACAGCATTATGAGTACATGGAAGCCGTGGCATCAAATCGTAGAACTGCGTGATGATCTGAAGTCAGGAGAACTTTCCCTGGCGATTTTTGCGGCTGACCTGTATGACGTAATCATGGGCAAAGCCAAGCCAATTTATCAAGATCCAGCAGAATTTTTTGCCCTTACTTACCCAACTTTCGCCCTGCGGGAATTAGCTAAAGATGTGCTTTTACGTCTTGCAGGAACCAGTGAAAAAGCCATCCGTCAGTTAGAACTGACCTATGGTGGCGGTAAAACTCACACTTTAATTACCCTGTTTCATTTAGTCAACGACCCCGCCAACCTCCCTAACCTCCCCGCAGTTGAAGAATTTACGAGCCACATCGGTATTACCCCACCTCAAGCGCGAGTCGCCACCCTCACTTTCGATAAGCTAGATGTGGAAAAGGGTATGGAAGTCCGCAGTCCTGATGGAGAGTTGCGTTGGTTGAAAAATCCTTGGAGTGTCCTGGCTTTTCAACTTGCGGGTGTTAATGGTTTAAAACTACTGAATGCCGAAGGTACAGATGCGGAACGGGAAAGCGCCCCCGCTGAGAACCTGCTGACTGATTTGCTAAAAATGCCCCAGCAGCAAGGACTTTCTACATTAATTCTCATTGATGAGGTGCTAATCTACGCCCATGAAAAAGTAGGACTGGATGATAAGTGGCGATCTCGCTTAACTAACTTTTTCCAATACTTGACCCAAGCAGCTACTAAAGTCAGCCAATGTGCAATTGTTGCCTCTTTATTAGCTTCCGACCCCAGCAAAAATGATCCATTTGGCAGGGAATTAACTCAAGACATCGCCGCAATTTTTCAACGCCAACAGGAAGAACGAGTGCAACCAGTAGGCAAGGACGACGTAGCAGAAGTACTGCGACGGCGGTTATTTACACCTGATTCCATACGCGATCGCACTAAATTTTCTCCTCAAATTGTCGCTGCTCTCAAAGGTATTGCCAATCTCGACGAACAAACTAATAAAGAAAAAAATTTAGCAGAACAGCGATTTTTACAAAGTTACCCTTTTCACCCAGATTTAACTGAAATTTTTTATACTAAATGGACGCAACTCAATGGTTTCCAGCGGACTCGCGGTGTATTGAGAACCTTTACCCTTGCCTTACGGAATGCAGAAGCTTGGGATAAAGCACCTCTAGTGGGAACGAATGTTTTCATTGGTGACCCATCCCAAGCCTCACTTTCAGAAGCTGCAAGGGAACTTACTAACATTGCCACTACAGAAGAATACGAAGGCAAACGTCAAGATTGGAACAATATTATTGAGGGAGAATTAGCCAAAGCACGCACAATTCAATTAGAAACCGTTGGTATTAAACATCGTGAAATTGAACAAGCAGTATTTGCTACTTTCTTACATTCGCAGCCAATCGGTCAAAAAGCACTTACAAGAGATTTACTTTTATTATTAGGACATACGAACCCTGATAAAATTGAGTTAGAAAAAGCACTACGCCGTTGGGTAGATGTATCGTGGTTCTTGGACGAAGAGGCGCTGCAAGATACAGATCCTGCAACCGGACAAAAAGGACTCCCAAAATCTTGGCGTTTGGGGTCAAAACCGAATCTCAAACAAATGCATGATGATGCTTGCAATAATCGCATCTCTGATGATTTAGTAGAAGCCAAACTGCTAGACGAAATTCGCAAACTCAAAAGTTTAACCACAGGTGCTTCTGCTGCTGGGGCGAAAGTCCATAACCTACCAAGATTTCCCAAAGACATCGAAGATGACGGTGACTTTCACTATGGAGTACTTGACCCTCAAGCCGCTTCCACTTCTGGCAATCCTAGCGCCTATGCTAGCAAGTTTATTAACGAAACCAATCCGGGCGCTCCGCGTGCTAAAAATCGTAACGCTATTGTATTGGCTGTTCCTGATCGCAACGGCTTAGATGCAGCGCGATCGCGGATTCGAGATTACCTTGGTTGGGAAGAAGTCAAAGACCTGTTAAAAAACCAAGAAGTAGATGCTAACCGCCAGCAGAGATTGGAACTTTATCTAACTGAATCTAAAAAGAAGATTCCAGAAGCTGTTGAACAAGCGTACTGTATCGTTGTTACCGTTGGTGCTAATAACGATATTCAAGCATTTAAAATTAATGTTGGCGGTGAACCTCTATTTAACTTAATTAAAGCAGAACCCAAATCCCGCATTCAGGAAACTGCTATTACAGCGGAAGCTATTATCCCCGGTGGTGCTTATGATTTGTGGCGAGAGGATGAACCATCCCGGCGGGTGAATGATTTGGTAGGAGCATTTGCTCAACGTCCTAATCTACCAAAGATGCTCAACAGTAAATCCATTTTGGATACATTACTTAATGGTTGTGCCGAAGGAATATTTGTGCTTCGCGTCATGCGACCTGACCGCACTTTCAGAACATTTTGGCGATCGCGACCTGATGAAAACGCACTTAAAGACTCTAGTTTAGAAGCAGTCTTGCCAGAACACGCTACTTTAAGTGATCTTTCTGCTGCAATCCTATCTCCAGGAGAACTTCCCCAACTTTGGGTCAGTGATAATAGCCTCACATTGCAACAAATTTATGATTATTTCTCTGGCAACTATATTGTGCAAATTCCCCGCGATGGATACGAAGAACCGCTACCAATTCCTCGTGTAGAATCTCTTACCATTAATACTGCCATTGCCGAAGCAGTACAGCAAGGCAGTCTGTGCCTTACTACTAGCGAAGCCTGTTTCTTTGCTGAAAGTATTCCTAATGGGGTGTTAACTGAAAATGCTCAACTACAACCACCTCTTGCACCGCTTTCTATCAACGATGTATTACCGGAAAATTTACCAGATGCCTGGGAGAATTCTACAACCACAGCCTTAGCTATTACCCAAGCCCTGACTCAAAAAATAGGACAACCTCTTCCGTGGAAAATTGTGCGTGATGCTATTGAGGGCGCGTTCCGGGCGCATCGTTTCGAGTTGACACCTGATTCTCAGGCTTGGCCTTGTGAATATAGTGGAGCCGCTGCCGTCAAATTCCTGCTGTCTCAACCAACTCAACCAACTTCAGTTACACCATTACCCAGCGAACAACCAGTTACACGGCCAAGTGCTTCTGAAAATTTATCATCTACCTACCAAACTAATGCGTCGGTAGTGCAGTCAGCAAGTAATAAACGGATAGCAGCAGCATACCTCGAAACTCACGAACTACAGGATTTAGTAGATAAAATAGCCGACATCAAAAATGCTGCTGCGGGAGTTGATTTGAAATTTAAAGTGCAGATTGAATTAGGCGGAGATTCGCAACCATCAGATGATGCGATCGCCCAAATTAATCAATTACTTCAGGACATTTCTGATAGTTTAGAATTTCGATAATAGATTTAGCAAATGTAGAGATCATCGCGGTCGGTTAGCAGGACTATATCGCTATAATCCCGCCCCCTCAGTGTAACCAGACCCTGACAAATTTTGGGTCTGGTTACAGGTAGATAACAAGTTGCTCAGAATTGGTCATTGGGTCATCTTACCGCATTGCCATTCCCATCTCCCCCGAAAAAAATCGCTCTCGTTTATTTTTAGGATAAGCAAATCTAGCCCATCTAAAACCCAATCACCGAAACCGCCTTCCGCTTCTGCTCCGGCGTGACCTCAAGATAACGCTGCAAAGTCCCCAGGTCGCTGTGACCGGAGATTTCTTGAATAGTTCTCAAAGGTATCCCCGCGCTGGACATCTGTGTGAGAGCAGTTCTTCTAAACGAATGGGTGCTAACTCCCTCAACCCCAATCCGCTTACAGGCATAGCGCTACAGAAAATTTGATTGTAAACATCTGCCTGTATTTGGTCTAAAAGGCGATCGCGCTTTATGCCGGCTAGTTGCTTTCCTCCAGACCTCTCTGGGGTGATGTCGCCAAACTACCAATTCCCGACATCTCTTCAGACAGGCGACAGCGTTTACAACGAACTATCTAAAATTAGCATCAAAAATTTATTTTGATAATTTCATAGTTTTATATGTTTATATAGTACTATAAAAAGTACAAACGATGAATTGTCATATCTTGATATGAGTGAAAAAAAGCATGAAGCAGATGGAGTAAAGCTTTCAGCCTTAGAAGAGGATATTCTCACTCTGCTACGAGGATTAGAGATGTATGGGCTGGAAATATTGGATGGATTAAATGACGCTAGACCCATTCCAATTGGATTCGGAAGTTTGTACCCTACATTGAACAGACTTGAGAAGAAGGGATTAGTTAGTTGGAAATGGGGTGACGAGCAAGATGAAACAGGTGGAGCTAGGCGTAAATACTACAAAGTAACGGGTTTAGGAGCAAACGTGCTAAGGGAAGTTCAAGAATACCGCGAGAAATTAGCTAATCGTGGTGCAGCACAAGGTCAACCTGGCCTGCAAGGAACTTAAACAGATGGAACAATCAGACGAAGTTGATTTTGACAAATTCATACAGGAACTGCTGGAACCGCTGGAACTGCCGGAGATGGAGCAGCCGAAACTGCCGGAGCTAAAGCCGCAGAAACTGCTGTTGAGCCTAACGTTGAGTATGGGGCTGTTACAGATGTTGTTCCTGGTTCTAGGGCTGGGGTTGGTTCTAGGGCTGGGGTTAGGGCAGGGATTAGGACTGTTTCTGGTACTGTGGCTAGAGTTCTGTCTGGGGTTATGGGTATTCGCCCCAAGGGAGGGGATCGTGGGCCCGCGGCTTCGGGCCTTGGGGTTGTTGCTAGAGTTGGTTCTGCTTTTGGTTATAGGGCTGGGGTTGGTGCTGGGGTTGGTGGTAGCGCATGATCTGTTGCTGGGTTTGGGTTTGGGTTTGGGTTTGGGTTTGGTGCTGGTGCTGGTGCTGGTGGTAGTTCTGGCGTGGAAACGGATTAATCGACAGCGACTAGCAGAACAGCAAGAAAATCATATACTGAAAGGCTTTCTAGCTAGTCTACTTCGCGAGGAGTGGCGGGCTGACTTGAATGATTGGCGTTATCAACAACTTGTTCGGAAGAAAAAATCTAAACTATTGGTCAACATGATGACTGGCTTGAAATTGTTGGAGATGTTCAAAGCCTACCTTCAAATTCAGGTAGAAAATATGTGGCCCTACAAAAGAAACCAAGGTTAAAGAATCCAATAAGTCAGATTGATCGAAATGGGTTGGAAACCTTAAGGGTTCCATCTCCCAAAACCCCTGAAAAAGGCTGATATAACTGGGTTAGCAGGTTAAGCAACTGGCATTAATGCTCAACTACAGGAATAACGTAGATTGACAGTCTCTAAATTAGAACACTTGCTTGAGAGCTTACTAAATAACCAGGCTGGTTTCAAAAATCACAACGAAAGGATGAACAAGCTATGCAAGACAAAAACTCATTTGCTATTACACCCCATTTGCAAGATAAACCAATGAACCAACTTGTAACAACAGCAAGAACACAGAGTATTGTAGTCTCTTATGATATCTCAAAACAATGGTATGAAGAGCGCTCTCGACAAGCTAAATGGAGCTTTAACACTGCTATTACTCTAGCAATAGTAGCTGGAAGTTTTGGTGTTTTAACTGCTGTCTCATTGTCGAAAGGAAACATAACGGCATCTGTAGCAACAGCAACAATATCTCTTGTTTCCGGCGTTGCTACCAGACGCTCTTTTGATTTGTTCAAAGAGGCCAACCAAAGATTAGATGAGGCAGCAAAAACACTTTTAGAAGAGTAGTCAATTACAATAGGGAGTCTGCCAGGATACCAGATACAATTCGTTTACTCGAACGGGGCGAAAGTCCCTGTCACATGGTTGCTATCGCCAAAATCTAACTGAATAATGAAGCGTTTTCTAGATCCTTTTAATTCTGCTAAATAGAGCTATTGGGCATTGAGCCGACATCCCTGAAAGATTCTGCAATTTGGCACCCATTGAACTGAAGTTCTAACAAGTGGCAACGGCCATTCTCAATACCACAAACATTATCCAGCTGTGGGTGTCGGTTCGCGGACTAATTGAAAAATTTTTAACGAAATTATAAGGGTTCTAGCTCTTTATGTCGCAGACTAAATGAAAATTTGTCGCTGAGTATATGAAAAATTCCCGGCCTTATTCGCGGACTAATTGAAATTTTCTACCAAATTGGGGATAAAGGGCGCAAAATTCATAAGGGACAAAGCTTTGGTGTAATTCTCTTTTAGAGAGTGATCGCCATTTATTACGAAAGAATCAGGGTTACACAAACATAATTTTCAATTAGTCCGCGAATATTTTCACTTTGTCCGCGAACCGACAAAAAAAGAGCTGTACATTTAAAATAAAGTCTTAAAGTTTCATCAGGTGAAAGGCTTGAAGTACCGTACTTATGGTTGGGTGTAGGAAATAATAAAGTCGTGAAGTTTGAGAGGTGGAATCTCCAAGCGATCGCAGATGGAAATAATAAAGTCTTAAACTGTCACACAGGCGAAAACCCCTATACACCGCCCATTTGTGGGCTTTAACCTATTAGAGGGTAAGGTGTGAATGTGCCAGTTACTTTAAGACTTTATTTTACAGCCATTTTCAGGTAAATATACCACGCTCTCAGGGCACAGCACTGCTGTGCCCCTACGATAGATGTGGTGCAAATACGTGAAAACTGCTGTAAACTTTAGGACTTTATTTTAAATTTCAGGCGTTTATTTTAAATGTACAAGAGCGTTCTCTCCGATTCCCACTCAGCTGTAAAATTTCTATACCCTGTATATACATTGATAGTGACATGACAGGAACCCAACGGGAATCAATCAACTTCAAACTCCCCAAAACTTTAGCCGCCGCCCTACGTAAAGCGGCGCGTGAACGCAAGACCACCGCCACTTCTTTGGTGATCCAAGGCCTGCATCACATTTTAGGGGATGTACCGGGTACAGAAGTAAGTGTAGAAATTCGATTGGCTCAACTGGAAGAAGAATTTTTTAGTTTCCAAGAAAGTGTTGTTGGTACTTCCAACAATCACCAAGAAACCAGATTAACCAACGTCGAAGCTAAACTCGAAGATTTATCTCAGAGACTGGCGCGTTTTGAAGGGGCATTAATACAGATGCAAAGTAGTATCAATGCATCAAGGTCACGCAATAAATCAAGCTACCCCTATCAGAACTCAGCGCCACCTAAACTAGAACCCAAGAATCTTGAACAATTAGCAATGCGACTTAATACCAGCGCATCGACGCTTCAAGAAAAACATACAACTTTGAGCCAAAAAGATTTTGAACTGTGGACAAAGGAACGCGACTTAAGTGATTATTCCTGGCGGTTTAATCAGAAAGATAAGCTTTATCATCCAGTCAAGTAAGTATTGTTTTTCAAAAATAAAACTTAGACTTTAGGCAAATGCAAAGCGCTACTATCTCCAGGTCGGATGTGAATGTAACCTGATGTTGTAGCAATATCCGCGTGACCCATCGTTTGCTGAATTAAAGGAACTGGCGTACCCCGCTCCGCATTGTGAGTAGCGTGAGAATGCCGCAACCAATGACAACTAACCTTCTCCTCCAGCCCCGCCCGTTCTGCTGCATTCTTAATTATGGGGTCAACATTTTGACGAAGCAGCGGCTTCATGCCTTTGCCCTTACGACTAGGGAAGACATAAGCATCTTTGGGCGCATCCCCCCTGTAGTTCATTAGTTCGACCCACAGATATTCTGGCAGCAGAATATGACGAGACTTATTCCCCTTCCCCACAACAGTAATTTGCCCGGTGCGATCGCGTGGTGTAAAGTCTCGCCACCTTAGCCCTACCAACTCCGACACCCGTAAGCCAGCAACATATAAAAGTTTTAATATCAACAAGTCCCTAATTTGTTGAGCTTTATAACGATATTTAGCCCGTTCGGTCAGCCGAATCATCAACGCGATATCAGTAAGAGTCAGAACTTTCTCATGCAATCGCTGGTCAATTTTCTTTAACTTGATAGCAGCACCAGGATTTTCCTTGATGTAACCAGTCTTGTAAGCAAACGACAACAAACTTTTGACTGCTGCCATGTAAGTTGTAATCGTAGGCGCTGCCAATCCCCGATTATGCAAATACTCAGAGAATTCCACCATATCCTCAACAGTTGTGTGGGCTAGAGCTTTTCCCACCCCTGCCAAAAATCCGGTGAACTGCGCCGCATATCGCAGATAACATTTTTGAGTAGAAACTGGCTTATCGTGCAACCACAACTGAATTAACCGCTGTTGGGCATTAACAGGGGCTAATTTCGATAGTTGCTTGCCTCTGGGTTTTACTGCTACTACTGGTGTCATAGTTTATCGAAAACTCAAACAGACAAAACGCCAATTTTATCTGTTTCATACTCATACAGCTGCACTGCAACACCAGAACGATTTAGGCGCAATTCTTTACCAAAATCCTCACATCCTGTCACAAGTAGGGGAAATGGTCTGACTTTGAGTGTATTCACCCGGAGCTAATGTACGATGCAAGCCTTCTACTGCTAATAACAGCAACTAGGGGGCGATCGCAACTAAGGCGTGATCGCCTATAAAGTCCAAGGAAGCGATCACACCGGGGGCGGGGCGAGAGTGGGTAGGTAAGGGGAGTTGAGTGAGTGCGCTCCCTACGCAATCGCAATTTAACATCTTGGCAACGCATTACAAGTACAAAGTCACTCCCGCTTACGCCACCGATTCCCGCCTGCGGGAAAGTACAAAGTCACTCCCGCTTACGCCACCGATTCCCGCCTGCGGGAATAGTGCGAAGTGTCGCACACTTGGCAGAACCTTTATGGCACAAGGAGTTGAGCCATTACAAGGTAGAAGAAAAAATATCTAACTTTATTGCGTTTTTTTGAAAAACTCCATATCAGTTGAATTGCGAGCGCGATTTTGTTCTTTTCGTAGACAAGCAATTGCTACCTTGAATCAGCAATCAGCATTTTTTCACATCAGTTCTAGTGAAATCAAAATATAAACACTCAAAACTACCAACAATCAATTTTGAAATCCCCCTGATAAAGAGAGCGCGATTTTTCAAATATTTATGATTATATCTATTTATGGTTAACTAAAAAATCCTGAGAATATTCTGATGATAACTCTAAAAATTTGGGAGAATAATTAGTATAATATTTAGCCATAAAACTCACATTTTTCAAGGAGAATAAATGCCAACATCCGCAGAAAAACTATATAAATCTCAGATGCATAATGTACTATTTACGAAATTAATTAAGGAGCATTAAATAATGAAAATCACAGAACTTTTACAAGATATTGGCGCACCGATCGCATTCTTCCCCGACCTAGTTCCCATAGCCGGTTCGCATCACGCCGCCATATTCTTATGTCAGCTTATCTATTGGCATGGCAAACAATCAAACCCCGAAGGGTGGATTTACAAGACTCAAGAACAGTGGAGCCTGGAGACCGAATTAACCGATGAGCAACAAAAAAATGCGCGGAATGTTTTGGTAAGTCGCGGGTTGATTCAGGAGCGTCACATAGGACTTCCCCGGCGACTAGAATATCGCTTTCAAGAAAACTTTTTTAACCAACTCTGGGACTGCTGGCAGGTCGCTTGCAAAATTAAAAAGGAATTCAAAGACCATCTCGACCAGTTCGGAATTATTGTCTCTCGCGGCTTTGGCGCAGATGACATCAAGCTAAAACTCGAAAATTACCGCAAAAGTTTCCACCAATGTCAACAGATCGCTCTTGGTTTCTTTGAGAAATGTAAAAAAGCTGCTGTCTCACCTATTACAAAAGTTAATGAATTAGCCCAAGTTTTAAAAAGAGTGGCTGAAACCCTTGAAAAATCCATAATCCGGCAAACCCGGATTATTGTATCCGAGGATGCCGGAAACAAGAATCCGGGTTTGCCGGAAACAAGCATCCAAGGTTGCCGGAAACAAGCATCCGAGGATGCCGGAAACAAGAATCTGGGTTTGCCGGAAACAAGCATCCGGGTTTGCCGGAAACAAGAATCCGAGGATGGCGGAAACAAGCATCCGAGAAACCCGGATTTGCCGGGGTCTGTAATCATTGATGTGCAAGCGTTTCAGGCTCCCTCAGAGAGTACGGCAGAAACTACAGCAGAGACTACTTCAAAGACTACTTCAAAGATTACGGCAGAGAGTGTGTTGCCACACACACACACACAAGCGGGCTTCAAAGGGTTAAAAAATGGTGAAGACCAGGACGCGGGAGAACAGGGATTAGAGTTACAGCAAGATCCGCAAGGAGAACAGAAAGTCAAGTTACAGAAAGATCCGCAAGAGATCCCAAGGCCAGAAAAAGAATATCGAGCAGAGCCGACAATCCCTCATGAAGACAAATTTTCCGCCGCCGCCGCCGCGCCAAATTTTGAAGAAACGCCGCAGTGGGTGGTAGAACTTGAGGAAAAAGTCCGGCGAGGAATGCCAATAAAGCGTGAGAAATTAATTGCGCTAGCGAATTATCGTCTAGGGGATTTGATAGGGCTTTATCGCCATTCTGGAGAGATATTTAATCCGGCGATTGGGGATATAAGTGAGGACTTTGTAAAATTTGTGCAGTGGTACTCATTTAAGGGCAACCCGGATGTGGCGTATGTGCTGGCTTCAATCCTGAAATTTGAAAAAGAGCCGGAGAATTGGCCAATGTTGCAGACTTGGGTGCGGGAATGGCAGTCGGTGATTGCAAATTCGGATTCATTTAAGGACATGATGTCGAACCGTGTAGCCAGTCTGGGCAAGAAAGCGAGTGGACGGGATTTTGAAATTGTGAATGATTTAGCACTGCGGGAGGCGTTTGGGTTATGAGTCTGAATTTGGATGAGAAAATTTTTGTGGAGCAATTCAAAATCCTGGCAAAGCATTACAAATATGAAATTCATCCCACGATCGCCAAAATTTACTATAAATATTTGAGTGAGAACTTTAGTAACGAAGAGTTCTTGCAAGTGGTAGAAATGGCACTAATTCAAATCCCCACGCGGATGGGACTACCATCTGCCCAAGAACTGGTGGATTTAATGAAAGGTAGTCGTACCGCACAGGGGTTGCTTGAATGGCAAGCAATACGTCAAGCTGCTGCTGCTAACGATCCAAATATGCTGGCCTATTTGAGTAAACGCGCACACATTGCACTTTCGGCAATTGGCGGACTGGAGACTGTAGCCTTGACTGAAACTCGCAAGCTGGAGTGGGTGCAAAAAGATTTCCTTGCTGTCTACACCCAGTCCGGTAATGTAGACGCAAGAATGCTCAAACCCGCATCACCGAAAGTTGAACCACGCTCAAAACCTGTGGACGACTCACCACCCATCACCGACGAGCAGTGGGAAGAACTGAGGCGGCGGATTAAAAAAATTGGCAGCAACGACGACAATATTAGCTAATTCCCGAGTTCGGGAACTGGTGTGGATTGAAAATCAGCAGGGCGTGATTATGTTCAAGAAAAAAATTTCTAAACTGGCAAGCCTTCAGGGAATTATGAACCCAACACAACTTAGCAAAGAGTCCGGTATTCCCCGCCGGACTTGCTATGACTTATATACATCATCCCACACACCATCAAGCAAAACCTTGTACAGGTTGAAGCTCTTCTTTCAATATTCGCTCGATGAGTTGTTGGAGGATGATTAGGCAAGGGTAAAAAATAGAACTTTCCCCTGTTTAAATTCACGCCCCATCATTGCCTTTCCTTCTTCATTTGACTTATTTTAGATTTTGTTAGCTGCCCTACAGATTTATTGTTTGGGTACGTTGTGAGTGTTTATTAGGCTTTCTGGGATACATATTCTTGCGCTCTTGCAATAAACCATTTCAAAAATTCGGGGAAAGTTTCTCTTTTAACAACTTCAGCCACATTGAATTGATAAAGAATCCCATATCTGGAAAAATAAATACCCAAGCGTTTTAGCTCAACTGTATTTGAGGAAGAAAGTCTATCAATGTGGGACAAAACATAATAACCCATCAGTTGATTAAAATCTCGTCTTTCTAAACTTAGGTTTTTTATGGTTTTGAAGTCTACCAACAAATCATTATCAAAAATTAAATCACCATCGGCTTTACCCACTAACTTCGCTGATAGCCAAGTGGGATTAAGAATTACCTTGCCTCTTGATTTAAAAATCTCAGAATTTACTATTCCAATTAAATTTTTTAAGTCTTCAACGTCTTGCTGGTTAGCGAACTGTAAATCTCTGTTCGTATAACCACATCTTTGAATTTCATCCAAGCTAGCTAATGATAAAACTACTTGGAATAACTCATCTGTAAATTCCCCAGTCTTCAAGAAAATCCGATACAACTTTTTAGCCTGCTCAACTACTAAATGACCAGGCTCATAATTTTTGTTCTCTATTTTCAACTTCTGCACTACTTCTTCAGCAACCCACATTCTTTCCTCGGCTTGAGGGTTTAGATATTTCAAATAAAAACGTAACAAGTAATCAAATGCTGCTCCCACTAACTGGGGATTTCCATTGAAAATTGGTGGAGCTAGTATTTGCTGTTTTATCTGAAATTGCGGCTTAGGAAATTCCGAATTGAATTTAGCCTTTACATCGGAGATTTCGAGAAACTTACTAAGACTCATAATTCTGTGTAGGAGTAATCAACTAAGGTTCTACCAAGGAATATTTAATTAGCCAAAGTTTTAGCTCAAGTCTGAGCATTCCCAAAAGTTCTGGTCAAAACAACCAAGTTCTAAAACGGAATGTCGTCTATACTTTCAAACTTTGTCTTAGTTTTAGCTTGAGTAGATTCTGATGGCGCATATAGATCCGACAAATCGGTACATAGCTTATATTTTTCTTTAGTTCCTAACAAAGTTACAGGACGTGTAGCACTCAAAAATTTACCTAAATATCCAGAGCAATTAGGGCAGTTTACTGTTTGCTGAGGGTCTCCTTCTTCTAATCTGTTACCAGGGCTATCTGTACAAATAATTTGGATATAGGCATCACAATTTTTACAATGTGCATAGCCAAGGCCAAATGCACCACCACTCCGCATTTCCAACCATCCACGTTTGACATCCTCTTTTATTTGAGCCAAATACTGTAGTTCAGCTTCCTGATTAAATGTCATAGTCTCCAACCTTTTTGTCTTTGGGTTTGAAATGGTATAGTTGTGTATATACAATCTATACCGTCAAATGAAAAAACAAGCCAACTTCAAACTTCCTGAAGAGCTAATCACAGCCCTTCAGGACAAAGCAGCAGAAGAACGCACTACTGCGACAGATTTAGTGATCCAAGCCTTAAACTCTTTCTTGGGAAATCCAGAAGAAGGTTCAAGTATAGGAAACACAAGTATAGGGAACAATATATATGATATAGCAGATTGTGTAGAAGGCTTGAAAGCAAGATTAGACAAACTTGAAGCTAATAAAAGTTTCTATTTCATGCATAACTCAGCGAGCGAGTCCAATAACATAGATATACGTATAGAGAGCGATAGCGTAATCCCCTACTCAGAAGCGGTAGTTTTTTTAGAGAGCAAGGTTGAAGAAATTGAAGCTCAAAACAAAAATTTAGAGAGCAAGCTTGAAGAACTTGAAGCTCAAAACAAAAATTTACTTGACCGAGTTGCCGCACTAGAAGCTTTGATACAGGAATACCGTTATCAGAGCCTACCACACAGCATTGAGCGAGATTTTAAAAGTTAGCACAACCAATATTGTTTTGGATTCTTGATTTTTCCATGACAAACAGTTATCCTCATGCTGCTAACCACTGCCTAATAAGCTGTTTCTTTGACTCTGGTACCCTTCGGCTTGCGACAATAAAAGCCGAACTGTAGGGTACGATCGCCCGTAAATCGGCCAACATTTCCGCATCCTCGCAGTAGTCGAGCAACACAGCTAAATCTTGTACGCATTCTTCCCTCAGCCAGTCGGCTTCTGTAAACTGTTGACCATTGACCATTGGCTGTTGACCATTGGCTGTTGACTGTTGACCATTGACTGTTGACTGTTGACCATTGACTGTTGACTGCTCCGCCTCTTTTTTTAGTTGTAGTTCCCGCTTCAAGTCAAGGGCAGCTAGTACATTTGCTCTGTCCTGATCTAAAATCATTTCTGAATCAAGTTTGTAATATTTGGTATTGTTGGTTTTTCTGTGCTGCTTTAGCCTGATGCCAACCTTACCCAAAATGCGATTGATAAATGTAATAATCTCAGTATCTTTGTTGACCGTGATATTGAAAGCAGTTTTGAGTAATTTTTTCTGGGGTAAAACCGATTTTTTGAACCACTCTTTAAGAGTGGAATCATTACCGTGATATTCACTCTCAAAATCGTCTAATGGTATAGCGTCGAAAATTCCTATTTTATTAATAGCCTCTACCTTTGTGCTGAAAGTGCGTACATCTGGAAGATAGGGAACTCCCTCGCAGAACTGCTTTAACTTATACTTCCAATGCTTTCTATCCGCTTCTTTGGTAGCGTCAACATTCTGAGACATCCAAAACAACTTAATAGCATTCAAGTAGCGTCTATTGTCTTTATAAACTGCCTTGAATAATAAATCTGGAGTTAATTCTAGTCCGGGTAACTCATCTTTTAAAAATGCTTTGCTGGCTTGATACTGTTCTTCATTTGTGGGGTTAGGTTTACGGCTTATCTCTTTTGCAACTTCTAAGGGAATATCAACAGCATTGGCTGTCATTGTGGCGAAATTGAGTTTAATCTCTGTCTTCTCTTCCTGAACAGAGTCACCTGCATTAGTCTTTTCTTCAGATGCAATATCTTTCAGGTTATGCCCCTCTTCAATCAATTCTTGCCTAAGTTGAACAGATAGCTGAGATAATGCAAAGTTGCGTCTAGCCCTAAGCTTACAAAATAAATCTACGTGTGGATTATTCCAGGTTCCACCTTTACCCATCATTTTAGTAAATTGCTCTATCAGCTTAGGTAGTACGTCAACATCATTATTAGATTCTGCTTGTTCCCTAGCCAAATGCAGAGCCAGATCACTTATTTGTGAACTTGTCTCATTATATGAGAACATTTGGTTTTTGATTGCATCTGGTAAAAAGGCATTGCAATCATCAGTATTTGATGTTTTACCTCTGTCGGCACACCACACAATTCTAGGTACTGGTTGCCTTGGTCGTGCTAACATCTGCCTAAATTGCGATGGTTCTAAGTTACCAAAACATAAGCCAAATACATACTTGAAGTAGGGAACGTCCAGAGAACATCCTACACCCAAAGACGGCGTATAAATTAGAATTTTTGGCTGATATTCCTGAATCCTTTCATTAGCACGTTTAACAAAGTCTTTGCCGAAATCGGTTTGAGTGATTTTTGAATCAATCCGAATTAACCCGTTAATACTTGAGGCTAAATGAGGATACTTTTTGATTAGAAAATTAGCTAATGCTTCAGCCTCAGATTGATTATCTAATGCCACTGCTATGGGTTCACAGTTCTTATCGCTTAACCAATCTTCGATGAGAGAAAGTACTGTATCTCGCTTGCCAGTATAAAAGTCGATATCCCATTTATCGCTATCAGGTCTAATGTAATTGTGCTTGACGAGAAAAGGCTTGTGTCCAGGCGCGATCGCTGTTATGTAGTCGTAAGAAATGTTAGTTAAATCGGCATCAGCCCCAATCACTAAGCCATTGTTATCAAGACATTCTCTGATTTTAGTTTCAAGGGTATAAAGAATTTTTGCTCGTCTATCCTTGCAAGTACTTGATGTTGCGACGTGACTTAGACCTAGTTCAATCTCATCAATTACTACTACTGTGTTAGACCAGTCTCGATCAAACAGCTTCGCTAAAGAATCCCAACATAAGCCAATTCCATCAGCAGTTTCTAAAAAAGTAGCCGTTTTAATTACTTCGCCCTCATAATTAAATTGTTCTGATTCAGTCAGATCGCCGTCTTCAATCCAGGTAATTTCCCATTCGATAGCTTGCGCTCGACCGAGTGCTATTCTTGGGGTAATAGATATAAATTTAAGTCCAGTTTTCTCTTGATAAACTCGCTCAAATACTGGCTGATTTTCTCCAGTTATTGATAATTGAAAAGGATGATAAACTTCCTGACAATATCCACCGCAAAGCTTATTTTTGATACGTTTGATAGTGACTGATTTACCTGCACCTTTAGGGGCTTTAATCAGCACGATTCCCTGATGAGGAATAATATCTACTAGGTTATCTGGCAGATATTTCTCATGGGGATTGCAAACATAATCAGCGTTATAAGTGAGCGTGTGTAATTGCTTTTGAACTGCTAAAACTTTGTCTTTCGAGTTAGTTGGGGTTTTACCGCCTCTTGCTACATCGGCAGCTAAATTAATCTCTTCATGAAGTGCGTCAACGTCTCCTAAACCAGCTTTCACCCAATCGGCAATATCGCCGCCGTCAAGACAATCAGCCCATAGTCTAGTAGGATCAATAGCGATAAACGGTAAACCAGCCAAAGCAGCAGCTGTGCGACACTTTTCTAACTTGCTGTAACCTGGCTTATCGTGATCCGGCCAGTAAACAACTCCGGCAATGCCAGCATCTTTGAAAAGCTGGAAGTATTCAAGCAGTAGGGCATCACTCCAGCTACCACCTTGAAAAGTCGTAGCCAGCAAACCAAAAACACTTCGGGCGATATCTACACACTTTTCACCCTCAACACCCAACACCCATTGATTCTCACCATGTTGGGCAATTTCATCAAATCGGTATGGTTGCCAGGGTTTATCACCTTTGGCGTTAACTTCCTTGCCATTAGCGTCCAGGTGAAAGGGAAGTGTAAGTTTGCTACCATCTGCCCTCTCAATTCTTTTTACCCATTGACTAGGCGAGTAAGGGTATTTAACCTCAATACTTTTCTTGACCTTTACTCGTGCCTCTTCCTTAACGGCATCAGGCAACTTTCCCAGTTGAATATCTCCATCGGGAATTGCTGCCTTAGAAATTACAGCTTTGGGTTTTTGGTTGTAGATTTTGGGAGCAAAGCTTTTCTCAATCCCGGATTCTGCTAAGGCCTGATTTAATGGCCTAATACTTTCTCTGATGTCTCTAGGAGTGCATTCTTGTCCCCAACAATGATATTTGCCGTTAGACGGGTCAATCGTTAGTGTACCCTCACATACAGGGCATACATAGCGGTTTTTGCCCTTTTTTGGGGTCAATTGTTCTGCAAAGTTGCGGATGTCGAATTTTTCAAGGGTGCGGTCAATCATCATGCACCCCACAAGCCACGACTTCCCCTAAGATAAACAAGGCTAAATCGTCTGCAAGCCCAAACTCATCAAGGGCTTCAAGCGATTCTGTTAACCGCTTGTCTCGCACTGCCTGAATCAATCTTTTGTAGTTTCGTTTACTCCGGCAATGCTTGCCATAGTTCGATAGTTCCGAACTTCGATATTGTTGAAATTTAGAGAGATTCTGTGATAAGATATCGCTATCAACTGAATATTTTTGATAGCGCCGTTTCTGCCTGGGGACGGCGTTTGTCATTTTTGAGGCACTCCGTAAGGTTGGAGCATCCCCCAAGATTTTGCTTGTGCAGCTTAAATGAAGTAGCCTAGATAGTAGAAATTAACTTATAACTAACCTGCTGATCAGGTTTCAAGAGCGAGCGCCTGGAAAGCGCTCACCTAGCTAGGCTTCTGTGATAAATCACAGTTACTGCAAACAACTCTTGGGAACTGCATCGGCTTTTTTTTTGATGAGGTAATCGCGGTCACACCGCCCTTTTTGAACGCTAGCAGTTTTGTCTCCCTAATTCAACATAAAGATTCATTTGTCCCATTTACTTTTTTTTCATCAAAAGAAGCATTAAGCAAAAAGTAAGAAACGGATTTCTTAACAATCAGTTACGTGTAAGCAGGGTAAGAGTTCTAGGAGCCAATGCTGCTCACCGCTCTGCGCGGTCGCACCTACGCCGGGGGATTGTTACCACCGTTACGACCATTACCACTTTGCTGTAGAAGATACTCCCAGATCCGCCTGATTTCGGTTTGAAATGCTTGGCGATCGCGTTCGGCTTGTTCTCTATCCTGCTGGGTTAACTCGATGTTATACAGGGTAATTTCTCTCAAGTAATCAACATCTTGAGTTAGATGGGCGATCGCAGTCGTGTTAGCAGCTTGCTGGGTGGCCACAGTAGCCAAAATTGCTTCTATGCGGTCTAGTCGGTTTGGTGTGTCCTGTGGTGTGTTGGTCATTTCCCCGCCTCAATCATCTTGGCTAATGATTCATGGTCAAAGCAGTCCAAATAGCTTACCAGTTCTCGAAACTGCTGATATTTTTCTTCAGCATAGCTATCTGGTGTAAAACCAAGAACTTCGCAAAACTTTATATAGTCAGCATTCCAAGCAAAAGTATTAAGGGCAGTCGCAAAGCTTTTGACTGCCTCTAAAGTTTCAGGATTAGGTGATTCAGTCATGCAACCCCCTTGCCTTGATCAGGTGAGGGGGGTTTTTGCAGTAGTTTCCGAGCCTCCAAAGCTTCCTCAATTAAAATTGCTGCCATTTGGCTCTGAGAGCGTCTTTCTGTCCCTGCCAAATTTTTGACAGTTTCATAAACCTCATCAGGCAGCACTACGTTAACCCTTCCACTCATGGTGTTATCTGTGTTCATTCCTCTACCTCATGATACGCTTTGTGCTTTCAAAATGGTTTAACACATATTGCGTTAAATGCGTCACTAGAGCTATAGTGACACATAATGACACAGATAACACAGATGTCACAGCGAATCGAATCGCAACAACTTAAACCACTATCTGAAGAATCGCATTATGACCAATCAAACGCTTTCTGTGATTGAAGTAGAAGCCACAGAAGTAACTGAGGAAACGGGTATCGAAACGGGTATCGAACCGCAAATCGAAGCTGAATCGAAGCGTGAGAGCCTGTTTGATACCTGGGTACTATCAGCTGTGGCACGGGAACTGGCCGGACTAGACAAGTCTGGATTTCAACGCTCTATCTCTGGCTTAATCGACAGCTACAAAATCCCTGTAGACCTTTTACGGCGTGGTGAGGGGAAAAATACACAGTATTCTGGCTACGCTGTGAAACTGGTCAAGGCTGTAAGAAGTGCGGATAAAACTAGCATTGAAAGCCTCTTAAAATTCTCCCCAAAGCCAACACAACAGGCTAATTGTTCTGCCCTAGCAACTGTCAATAAAAACAATCAACTGGCGCGTCAAAACGATGTCAAAACCGTTGAGAATTTTACCCAAGCCAAGCAAAACTTAAACGCTGGAATGCAGAATTGGCGTATGCTAGGCGCTTCTTTAGCTGCCAAAGTGAGCAAGGAAATCAAGGCGGGCTTTGCGGAACAATTCAACTCTGAGATGCAAGATTTAGGCGTACAAGCTCAAGATGTTTTCAATTTGGAATAGATGACCAATTTCCAAAAAACAATACTCCAGATTGAGAAAAGCCAAAAACTCTCATACCTGCTAGCAGCAATCACAATCTCACTCTCAATGCTGTTTTGGCTTGCTGATATCCAGGTTAAAAGCGATCGCCCCTCCGACCAAGAAGTAAGCGATCGCCCTTAGTCCACGCTCAAATAAGGAAATGAACTCATGAAATCATATCTCAGCCTTGCCCTTGCCTTCGTAAAATCCCGTTCTGGAGAATTTACCCAAAAATGATAGACCAGATTCCCGCTACCAAAAACAAAGATTTAACAACAATTCAACGCTGCTTACTGGAGGCTGAATTGTTGCTAACAGAGGCTAATACTTTGGCTCAAAACCTCAAAAAATCTAACCCAAACTTAGATGAGTTTGCTACTAACGTGGCGGATTCTTTGCATTATTGCACCGAAGCACTCAACCATGAGTGAGGGGGAGTAAATGTCAATTGATGATGAAAGTCAATTAAGTGCTGAAAGTATCCAAAATGCTGCTGATTGCTTTGATATCAACGCTCACATGGTTGATAAGTACAACCGATTAGAACGCAAGATAGCAGAACTGAAAATTAAGTTTGAAGCACACAAAATTAGTAGAGGGGTAAAACTTAATGCCTATTAGAAAAGCGCCAACAACCGCCAACATCCCATCAAAGAACCCTACCTTTAGTGAAGGTCAAAAATCAGTAACTACCCCCATAATTACCGACTTTAAAACTAAGCCAGATGTTGACACTCGAATACATGGTCTAGTTGGCTATAACAGCAGTGACAATTCTGTTACAGTCAGCATCCCAGGATTTGAGCGCTTAACACTCGACTCTTTTGCTGAAAATGTTCATAGTCCTGATTTAACCCCCATTGGAGACATTAAAAATCCTGACATCAAAAACCAAGCATCTGTAGCAGAGTTTGAGAATGCTAAAGCTAAGTATGAAGGTGGTATTCGCTATAACGAGTTAATAGCTTGGGCTAACAAATACGCTGGTTCTCAGTTCAAAGCACTGGCAGAAAAAGCAAAAGCATTTGCATCTGGCTTAGTAAGTCAAAGTGAGATTGAGAAAGTTTACCAGCAATTTCTAGAACTTCAAAAGCAAAAATCTATAACTCTAGAGAAAGGTGTGAATTACATTGCCCAATCTCACAGAACAGCTACAACCCAAGCAGCATTACCCTACACCATAGCAGAGAACGACGCAAATCTAAAGAAGCAACAATTTAAGGCTGCTAAAGGATATCAGGAAGCATTAAAGGCTGAAGAAGATTTTGATGCTTTTCTCAAAGAACTAGGTAACAAGAGCGTTAAATAATTCTGGCAAATTGGGTAGTTAGTAATAGCTACCCTTATCAAATTTACAGGGTGAGTATGGTAACCAAGAGAATTAGTTTAGTAACTGCGACTGGGTTAGGTTTAATTGGTGGTTTACTATTGGGAACAGCTAACAAGAATTTAGCTTACACTATAGGTTTTAGTGCTGGAGGAGCATTGTTTGGAGGCGGTCTGGTAGCTTTTATCTACGACACAAGACTGAATAAAGTAAGAAATGAATTAGAGGATTATCTAAGTGAATTAGAAAAAGAAAATTCACAACTCCAAGCACTTTTAAAAGCTGCTGAAAATTTGAAAAAAGATATTGAAACAGCCAAAATTACGGCTATTCAAAATGCTAACGAATTAAGCAAAGAACTTAACAGGGTTAAAGATTTACTTCAGCGAGAAATCAACCAAGGTAAAGCGCTAAGTGATGAAAATAAGCGGTTACTTATCAGAATTAATGAGTTGCAGAGTGAGTGTGCAGAATTGTCCAAACTGTGTCAAGAAAAAGACGCTACGTTGATTGATTATGAAAAGCAATTCGATGACCAGCTAGCCCAAGAATTTGAAAATAAAAAACAGGAATTGATTAAGCAGGAAGTAGCCAAAGAGTTTGAGCTAACCCAACAAGCTTTTAATGCTATCGATGAGATGAAAGCATTAATGGAGGAGTTCTACGAAGCACACCAGACACAGCGAGAATATTTCCTGAAGACTCATGACAGATATCTAGAGTACAAAGAAAGCCTCAAAGCCAAAAATCAACAGGCTTACGATGAACTGGCAGAGCTTAAGGACGGACTAGAGTTGCGAGTCAGGATGTTGCAACAAACTATTGATGAAGGTTTGATATCACCACAACACGTAAATTATGGCTTGAATCCGATAGGTAACAAGGCGAACGCTTTAATAGATTGGATCTGGAATAATCACCAGATACCACTAAAAGGGTTAGGGTTTAGCGAAGCGGAAGAACTAACCATACTAGGGTTTGAGTTTCCCCGGTCGGTTGATGGTCAGGAATTAGCGCAAAAAATTATAGAAGCTAAACAACATCTCGCAACACTTCTATGGGTACATGAGATTGCTTCAGTAATCTATGACAAAGTAACCGAACGCTTGATAGTGAAATACAGACAGGACAAGCCTAAACCACTCAACGACGATGAGATTTACAAACTTGGCTTGATTAGAGCGTCCCAGTTCGGCGATCGCATCTTCCTACACACCGACCACAAATCCAAGGGTAAGCCCACACTCAGAATTATGTCGGCAACTGGAGGCGGTAAGGGCATTGCTACTAAGAACATCGTCGCCTACTTCCTGACTTTGGATAACTGGGAAATTTGGGTAAGCGATCCGTTGCATGGTAGTGAGGAAGATTACTGGCATTGTCCAAAGGTGGCCACATCTCCGGGTGAGTCTAGTAAAGCTTACTCCGAATTTGTCAAAGTTCATAAGGACAGGCAAGCCAAACGACCAGCAATGACTGACAAGTTTGTATTGGGCATCTTTGACGAATTTGACAAGCAACATGACGACGATGATAAGAAATCGGCAACTGAAATCATGACCGCTATCAGGCATACTAAGCAGCGACAGATTTTAATCGGTCAATCTGGTGAGGTTGGAGAAAATCGCTGGACTTGGGATGCAATGAAAAATTGCTCACTGCTGTTTATTGAGGACGCGATCGCCACTGCCATCAAACACGATAAAGATTTAGGTTGGTCATTGACTAAAAAGCGAGAGATTCAACGGAAGTATGAGAAGTTCGCAGAGTGGGCAGCAGCTAAAAATGAATCTCAAAATCTTTCTAGTGAGAACGCTTACCGTATAGGTTTAATTATTGTTGGCGATAGGTACGAGTTTTTAGAAATTCCTTCTGCGCATAAAGGAATTTTGCGGAATGGGGCAGGGATTATCAGAGAATCTTTTACCCAAAACCTTGAAGCATCTAATAGAAATTTGGAAGTAGTTCAACAGGCAAGCATAGTAAATTCAAGCCCAGAAATCGAATGCCCACATTGCCACTCTGGAGACTTTACTCGAAACAAGTCTGTAAAAAATCCACTCATGTATAGATACAAATGCAAAAGCTGTCACAAAACTTTCATAGCCCCTAACAACAAAATAACCAGCAGTAATTAGTCAAAAACCGTGGCGGTTTTGTTGTCGGTTTTAGCCGACACCATGCGAACTAATGGCGGACGTGAGGGCTGAAACCTTTGGCAATTCGTTGTCGTATGCGACCGACATTTACCCTATAGGGGGCTAGGCGGTTTTGGCGATTGAGATTGTAGAGACATAACCCAATCAGGTTTTTCAACAAGTATTTGGTGTAAAATTTGTGGAAAATACATGATAATGCAGGGGCGCAAAACCTTAGCGTGAGCGAGTTTCAGGACTTACATTTCATGAGAATATAGTGCAAATATATTTTCACTACAAACCACTTACCAACAGAAATTTCATAACCTCTATCTGTGGTGAACTGCAATGAAGGCAATCTTGAACTTGACGTTTAATTAAAGACTTGCGCCAGTTGTTGAATAACAATTCGGTCTTAAGGTTAAATCTATTCCCAAAATATGTCGGCAGATATTGGTGATATTAGTGGAGTAGTTTTTCAAATTATACATGGGAATGTAGAGGCTACAAAGCTTACTCTCAAAGAGTTTGAGGAGTTGCTTGTTGTGGGAATATATTTGGATTTTCTTCTCAACAAACCAGTGATATACGCTTACCGAACTGGAGGACTAATGAAAACAACGGAAGATTTAAGGAATCGGATTCGAGAACTCAGTAAGCAAGCAGTCATATTTAGTAAAAAAGCAACGGAATTATGTTTAACAGACCGGGAACAAGCTAAATATTACAGACAGCAAGCCAGAGATGCTGTAAAAAGATGTGAAGTATTGAGACAAGAAATTAAACGCCAAGCCGCTTAACTTGGCTGGTTAAACGTTCTAACTTATAGCGACTTGTATCAAGGGTGCGATCGCACTTTGAAATTAAATGCGTTTGCTTTGACCGCGCCAATTTTAGATTTTAGATTTTAGATTTTAGATTATTTCGGTTCATGCACAGCCGTGGGTGGAACAAATCCAAAATCGTCAATTTAAAATCCCCAAGCTCCATCCCGGAATCGGTGCAGTCAATCCAAAATCGTAAATCCAAAATCCTTGCATTGATTGACTGTACATGGGAATGTAGTAGCTATAACTTTTACACAGAGAGCGTTTTCGGGCTTGGATGTAGTGAAAATGTTGAGCAAATATATTTTCACTACACCTGGGGACTTCCCCCAGATGGCACAGCGATCGCCCAATACCCAATGCTTATTACCTGCACTAGAGTCTTTTAACTCTTAGAGATTATTCAAATCATACTAGGGAATCTAGTCGCGCAAAAGCTTACCCACAGGGAGTTTGAGGAGTTGCTTTTGTAAAAAAGTATCTCGATTTTCTGCTCACAAAACACCAGTCATATAGCTCAAGATTAGGGAAAGAACGGATGGAGCAGTAGAAGTCTGGTGAGAGTTTTCAGCCGCCTAACTTTCCCAAGATTGGGAAACCTGCTTTTTGGTAATTGTGGCTGTAATAACTTGTTATTATAAATACATAACAAGTTATGTATAATAATAACAGTTTAGGCGGAAGGCAATTAGATGTCCAAAGCAGTTCAAGACCAAGTAAATCAACTGTTTGAAGCCACGAAGAATTTACAAAGCTTAGAAGACATAAGGCCTCACTGCGAGGCATTTAATGAGTGGATCAACACTAAGACTAACTACAGTAAAGCCAGTCTGGGCACTGTGTTAAGCAGGGTGGGATTCTACAAAAAATTTAAATCATTGCCATTAGAGCAAGGGAAAAACGCAGATTCCGTACCCAAGCACGACGCACAGGGCAATGTCATCGGTTACGAGTTGAAACACTATGCGTTATTGCTATGTGGACTGGATGACAAAGGCTGGGATGAACGCAATAAAACCTCAAGGGTAAGCGATCGCTTAGAAAGTAAAGGGCAAGAAATTGACCCAGATATTTACCTGAAGGTAACCGGAGAGTTATTAGAAAGCAATGATATCCACAAAGTTGCAGTGGGTTTAATTGCCGCCACTGGGCGTAGACCCCATGAAATTATTGCCCGTGCCAAATTTAGTCAAATCAAAGGCGAGAATTACCAAGTTAAGTTTAGTGGTCAAGGCAAAAAACGGGGTGAGAATCCGGTGTTTGATATTGCGACTCTTTACCCTGCAAGCTACATCACAGAACGCCTTAATTGGTTTCGGCAACAGGCATCTACCAAAAAATTATTGGCAGAGATAGCGCAAGAACATCCAAAAGATACCGAAGCTCAAAACCGTGCTGTTGACAGCAAACGCAATGGTTCACTAAATCGAGTTGTTCGAGATTATTTTGGTGGTGAAAATCCGGCATTACCTCTGCGCCAAGGCGAAGAACAGGGCAATTGTAAAGCACTCCGAGCCGCGTACTTGGCATTAGCAACAGAGCGAGATTGCCAGGGTTCAATTGGCTCGAAAATGCTCCACGCTGCAAGATTGGCTGGTCATTTTGTTAAAGAAACCCCTACCGACCGAGATTTGCAAAACTTGTTAGCTACGTTGGGTTACGCCGATTACTACACTACAAAACCCGTCAGCTTTGCCTCTATTCCATCAAAAGAAAAGTTGGCCAATGTGCGAGTGTCTGTGAGCCATTTAGAAAATATAAAACAACTTCAAGCATCGTGGAATCTACCAAACCAGCAATCAGTTATTGGCAAGCTGATTGACTCTTACCAAAGCCGCGTAGACATTGCCAAACAATTACAAGACGCACAGCAACAAGTCGCACAACTAAAAGCGCAATTGAAGCAGTTAGAAGAAGCTAATAACCAGTTACAAGAAACTAATAACCAACTACAACAGGAGAAAGCCGCAATGGAAACCACTGCTCCCGAACCCCAAACAGTAACTCTCAACGTTACAGAATTAGAATCTTGGCTAGAGAAGAAAGTTGTTGAGGTGGTAAGTAAGTTATCTGGTAGTGCGGTGATACCTGCTACTGCACCTGCTAAGGTTACACCACCCAAAGAAGAAATTGACTGGCAAGCTAAAACTGATGCTGAGGTATGGAGTAGTAAAGCACCGGGGGCAGCTGTAGAAAAAATCCGTAGGTCTTATCAGGCAATATGTTTGTACAACGATAGTTTGGCAACTGGGAATGGCGATCGCCTAGCAATTACTAACCAAGCACTGAGAGATTTATCGGGGTGTAACGGGTTGTTGGTAAGGGATTGGATTGACCAGCATAAGGATGAGGTGATTAGCCACAACGCTAAATTCGGTATGGAGAACAAGAAAGACCCTTCTAACCCTGCCAGCTATGCTAACAAAGGTAAGGACACAGATAAAATTCTGTCACTAATCAATGAAGAGTTGCTCAGTGGTGAAGGTTATCGTAAAGCTAAATCTGAGTAGCGATCGCCATCGTCCTCACCCCTACTCCATTAATAAAGAAAGTAAGTAAAAAACTAAGAAACATCCCATGTATAAAATTTTGAAGTACTTAGGGTGTTTGGGTTTTGGAAAGGTGCGACCAAACAGCTTTAGTTGCTCGGTCACACTTTTGTACTAAAGTTAGTTTGATTGGTTACTTAGCTAGAGGTTGTTGAATAGGTATTGGTGAATTTCTAATAGAACAATCAACATGATTCTGATTTCGATTGTTCTGGATACCACTAATACTCATGCCACCACCAAAAGCAACAGCAATACTTAAAGCTGTAGCAATAGTACGACCAGGGAGGCGCAAGTTAATAGACACCCCAGAGTTTTCTTCCTGGGGGTTGCTGTTATGATGCAAATTTGACATAATAGTTTAATCAGCCCTCATTTGGTTGATTGAAAATTTACTTTCCTTGAGTCTTGTCAGCAAAACTCTACTCAGGAAATAGCTTATTTAGATATATAGAAAGACCCCTTAGCGTGACCTCGGAAATCACAAAAGGGGTCTTTCGCTATCTGTACTCAGCATAACGAATGTAATATTAAATTGTCAATATTTATAGGTAACCATATTTATCATAACATAGTTTTATGAAGTAAGCACAAACCTTTTGTGAAGTAAGTATGAAGATTGCATAGATTATGGAATTTGAGACGCTCAAATGCTTATCAACAAGGAGGTTCTAAAAAAATGTTGGGTTACGAGTATCGTTAGTTAAAACACAAACTCTACGGTGTGGAAATTACGTGTTGCCAAAACCTTGAGATTATGTGGTTAAATGCAGTTTCTGTGATGGCTGCTTTGACTATAGTTGTTTTGAGCATAAATTGACCGATACCACAATACTTTAGCCAATTTACGAGGGTTCAACGCCTGTGCCTTTTTGCAAACCGTAATTACCGTCAAACTTTAACTAACAATGTAGAAAACCCTAGTTTATACCCTGAAGTTGCTGTATGGAATCGTGAAAATTCAAGAAGCGATCGCTCCATTTCCCTCACTTTTATTCCCAGAACCAGTACCAGCCGATTCCGAAGCGTGAATCGGCTTAATTTTGCGATTTTAGGAGGCTCTAGCATTTTGGTTGTGTCTTTGTAGTTTAATTTCGTTGTAGGGCATTGTGACGCGAGTTACTGGAGTAGAGAACTGGGCAGTTTTCAGGGTAAGAGTAGCAGTAGCAGGCAGCTAGCAGGAGATTAATTACTTCAGCCAAAGGGTAAATTATTTAGTCACAGATATACCCTAATCTATATATAAATAGCCCCATGTGTGACTAAACCTTAAGGCTTACCATTCAAGGATTCCAGGGATTTCCAGCCTTTGGTCACACCTCCCCTAAAAAATCCGAAAAACAGGCAATGTGTGACTAAAATTTTTGAGTAAAAATGCTTAGTGTGACTAACCCAGGTGCGAAAAAAAAATGGCAGCAATTTCTTTTGGGAAGCATAGAAAAATTCCGTAAGTTGTAGCCAAAAATCAACAGACTTTTGATGGTAATTGTCGCTAGCGATCGCCCTTCAGGGAAACATAGAGAAGTCCTGCAAGGCATAGCCAAAAGTCAGCAAACTTTTGATGACCGTGGATTAATGAATATTAGTCATTGGAGGCGGGCACCTGGGAACTCGCGCCAAAATGGTTATGCCGTGAGAAGCTAATAAAACATAACCAATTTAACTGTCATGACCGTCATGACCAACATTGAAAGTATCATCGAAAACTTGCGACAGCTTGAGCAAGAACGAGAAGAGTTAGTCAAAAAACCGATGTCACCACCTGGGGTGTGGATACATCAATATGAAGTCAGAAAGCGCTATCCAGACGGATTCATCGGTATATACATCTATGCAAAATGGCAAGCAGACAAGCCGATTTTTAAGCGCAATCCAAAGAAGTATGGGCATCGGGGTTCTGGTAATTTTACCTGTCACCAGCACATAGGCAGGGTGGACAGTAACACGGGGTTGGGTTCAGTGCCGGAGGTTGAAGCAGCTTACCAGCAATGGGAAAACCGCAAGCGGCTAGAAGCCATCGACCAAGCGCTGACGGAAATTGAAAGCGCATTGCAAAAGGTGATGCCGCAAGAAGATGATGAGACATAACCAATAAAAGCGATCGCCCCATAAACTCTCACACCGTAGTCACGGTGAGAATTGAGGATGGGGGTGATAGTCATAGGATGGTAGCCACAGTAGTTAATTACTATATATATAGTCAGCGTGACTACGGTATCATGGGGATACAAAATTGGGGCGTGACTACGGCGTGGGCTGAAGGGAAGAATGTTGTGTATTAGTCATTGAGTGGAGTTGAGATTGTGGTCACAGAAGGGCGTGATCGCCCAATGAACCCTCACCCCGTAGTCACGGTGAGAATTGAGGATGGGGGTGATAGTCATAATTGGTAGTCACGGTAGTTAATTACTATATATATAGTCAGCGTGACTACGCACGGGCAGAAATCGAATCGCGCCCAAACTGGTTATGCCTTACAAAAATTTAAAAACATAACCAATGAACGCAATCGCACTTAAGGAAGTGCCAGTGGGGAAAATTTAGCGGTGGCGATTGGCATGGGGAATTGGTACAAGGCCATTGGGAATGGGCATGAGTCCAGTGGGGAAAATTTGGCGGCGGTTGGTGGTCGGTCGTGGGGTGAAGTTCAGTGAGCAGGATGTGGAGGCGATCGCACTCATGTCCACAGGTATTTTCTAGTCAGGGATAAACAGTACTATTTAATACCTTACTCAGATTTAATCCGCAGCAAGAATTGAAAAAAATATTTTTGACAATATTTTTGGTAGACGCTATATATGGTAAGGCTTTCGATAGTACACACGATTTGTTTTTATTATAAATATATTATCGTGTGTACTCTTATAACTACTGAGATAATCTAAGCACTTATATATAAAAATACATTGCTAGAGAAGATTAATTTATTGGGTGTTCGCCGGGGGATTGGGGATTGGGAATCAAATCGATGGCGCAAGAGCGATCGCGTTCATCGCGAAAATTTGCAGTTGAGTCATGCCCCTTGAAGCTTTGAAGTTTCCCACGGAAGCTGTTCTTTGGAAGAGAGTAACTAGTTATGGATATAGATGAACAGGTTAGAGAGAAAACTTATTTCTCATCACCCCATCGAGAAGTTGGGGCATTTTGGCAGCGCTGGGCGGGGAAACTGTCGCCCTAGCTCTACTGCCCACATACATCTCCCCACCGTAACTTAAAAATGTGATTTAATACTTTACTCTGATTAAATTCCTATCAGAACTTGGAAAGAAATATTTTTGATAATTTTTTGGGTATACCCTATGCATAGCAACGCTTTTGGCAGTACACACGATTTGTTTTTATTATAAATAAATAATCGTCTGTACTTGAATAACTACTGAGATAATGTAATTACTTATATATAACAATACATTGCTATAGAAGATTAATTTATTGGGTGTTCGCCGCTCCTCTGCTGTTTTGCAATTCCCGATGTCGGGAATGAGAATTCCACAGTGCCACTGCCGGGACATCACCCACGTCACCGGGGACATCGCTGTCGCTGTGCTAGCCCCTGGTAAGCTAGGGGTGAAAATCAAAAGAGCGATCGCGCCCCTTGAAGTGCAGCGCACTCAGGCGGCGGCGGCGGTTGGGCATTGGTGCTGGGGAGTGGAGGCGATCGCACTCATGTCCACAGGTATTTTCTAGCCAGGAATGACAAGTACTATTTAATACCTTAATCAGATTTAATTCCCATCAGGAATCTGAACAAATATTTTTGACGAAAATTTTTGTAGACCCTATGTATGGCAATAATTTCGCCAGTACACACGATTTGTTTTTATTATAAATAAATAATCGTGTGTACTTGAATAACTACTGAGATAATATAACCACTTATATATAAAAATACATTGCTAGAGAAATATTAATGTCTTGGGTGTTCGCCGGGATAGCAGCGAAAAATCCGGCACGGGGATTGGGAATCAAACCGATGGCGCTTTTGCGATCGCGTCTTTGAAAAAATTTGCAGTTGAGTAATGCCCACAGTGGGGAAAGCTGTTCTCATAGAGAGAATAACTTGTTATGGATATTGATGAACAGGTTAGAGAGAAAAATTGTCTCTCATTACCCCATCGAGAAGTTGGGGAATTTTGGCAATCGCCCTTCGGTAAAGTACCAGCGCACTCAATTTGGCGGCGGATTGGGCATTGGGCTTGTGGCGGGGTGGAGTGGAGTGGAGGCGATTGCGGTGAGGTAAAGTGCCAGTGCTGAAATTTGGCGGTCGGTCATTGGGCTTGAGGAGGCGATCGCCAGCACGTTAGCGGTAGTAAGCACCCTAACCATTAGCATACGCAAGAATGCCCCAAATTTGGTTATGCCGTGAAAAACCAATAAGACATAACCAATAGAAGCGATCGCCACTGCCACCCACTATGAATGGAATCCCCAAGCCAAATCCATCAAATCCGCTTATATTTTGCCTCGTAAACCCCTTGTTTCCACAAAGTCAAGCCATCAGCCCACAACGCGAATTTCTAGCTTCAAGGGGGCTGTGGACAAGCCAATTAGTTCAGCCGACTGAAGGTCTAAGCTCACTCCAGCCCTGCGATCGCATTGCGGAAGATTTGGCAATCTGTTAGAACCTGATAAGTTGTTACAATATAATCTAACAAGTTATTTAACAGGTTTAATATTATTGGTTATAACAGTTTAGAGATAATCTAACAGAATTACAATAAACTAACAAGTTATATGAGGCGAATAACAGTATGCTTGTAGCTAACTTGTAACTAGATAAGGTCTTTATAACTACATCTTGTAACCCTTGCTGTATAAGGGTTATGTATTTAGCACGATGTAACTTGTTATGCATATATAACAGGTATTGCAGAGATGCAGCGTTAGTATAACCAGTTATATTAATCTTGTGAGGAAAGCGAACAGGATGTGGGAAGCGGGGATAACCTGTTACGTCTGTTAATTTAAATTAACAGACGTAACAGGTTATCCCCGCTTCCCACATCCTGTTCGCTTTCCTCACA
>NZ_CAWNLA010000001.1:9580204-9909373 GCF_963875285.1 Calothrix sp. NIES-2100 | reverse complement strand
GCCGAACGACGTGTTTGTCCCCGACTTCATCATGGATAAAACTGCTGGTTTTGTTTTGCTCGATTGTGCGATCGCAGAACCGAATATACCTAGCTGTGTAGTCGCAATGGTCATAGCCGCAGCGCCCAAAAAGCGGCGGCGTTGATGGTTGATTTTCTCGGACATTTCTCTTTTTCCAATTGGATTTAACTCAACTTGCTTTAATTGAATTGGCTATCTGTTTATTTGAGTTGTAAAGAAGCAGTTACGGCAAGAAATTCTTGTATAATTTTTTCGATCAGTTCACCTGCCGGGAGAGCTTCGGCTAATGCTGCTCCCTGTCCTGCCCACATACTGGCAAAATCGGGACTTGATTGTTGAGCAGAAGTCTGATATAAAAACCGCCCTATAGACATCTGAGCTGGGAATGGCAGTACTTTATCTCTGTTATTTTCCATTTCACGTATAAATCGATTTCGGATTGCTCTGGCGGGTTTGCCGGAAAATACTTCAGTAATAACCGTGTCTTCGTCCTTACACTTGAGTACAGCCTGCCTATAGACTTCTGGGA
This sequence comes from Calothrix sp. NIES-2100, assembly GCF_963875285.1. Classification (NCBI taxonomy): domain Bacteria; kingdom Bacillati; phylum Cyanobacteriota; class Cyanophyceae; order Nostocales; family Calotrichaceae; genus Calothrix; species Calothrix sp. NIES-2100. Next base: position 9,908,823 of record NZ_CAWNLA010000001.1, on the reverse strand, counting down.
TATTGTTCTCAGGACAGGCGAGAAAAGCGGTTCCCATCTGTACCCCGCTCGCCCCAAGTGCAAATGCAGCAACGATTCCACGAGCATCCATGATTCCGCCCGCCGCAACGACCGGAACCGATACTGCATCAGCTATTTGCGGCACTAACGCTGCTGTTCCAATCAATCCATGTTCATAAGATACCGCAAAAGTACCACGATGACCTCCAGCTTCAAAGCCCTGGGCTATGATGACATCAACTCCTGCTTCGACTAGAGTTTTTGCTTCATTAGTTGTTGTTGCAGTAGCTAACACAATTGAGCCTATAGCGTGTATCTCACGAATTGCCTCAATTGGCGCAGGCCCAAAGTGGAAACTAAATACAGGTATTTTCTCTTCAAGCAGGACAGTAAATTGATCAACAAATGGCCCTAGTATCGGTATTGGTTCGGGCACAGGTCCGGCGTCAAGTTCGTTGTGCCATTTTGTTAATAGCTCAGACATCGGTGTTTGCTGCTCAGGTGTAAGTTGATACGCTTCAACTGCTGGGGCAAACAAATTAACTGCAAAGGGTTTGTCTGTCAGCTCTCGAATTTGCCTGATAATGGAGCGAAGTTTGGCTGGTGGTGTGGCCGCAGCGCCATAGGAGCCAAGACCTCCTGCATTAGAAACAGCCGCAACCAACTCAGGTGTGGAAGCGCCAGCCATCGGAGCCTGAATTATTGGATGCGCGATTTTGAGCAAATCTATTAGTTCTGTTTTAGGCCACATAAGTATCTCCCACGCTTGCTATTTTTCATTGTTTTATAATTTAATTTACTGTTCATCCCAAGTCATAAAATGATCTCTGGTAACAGCCGATCTCCTCATCTGATAAGGGGCAAAGGAACGCTGCCGATACATCTGGACAAGTTTTGAAGTGAGGACGCGGACTCAGCGCAGCGACCTGAACGCCACCCTAAGTTCCTGAGCAAGAATCGTTGGCTTCGTAAGCCTCTGCTGCTACCTACTCGCCGACGTACTCTGCGGGTATGGCAACTCTGCACGTATCATCTGGAAAGAACATGAAAAACCTTTTCCATGTAACGGTCCGCGGCGGCGGCGGACTCTTCTGGACTGCTGCCATTCTGACGTGCGCTCAGGTAAGGCGCGTACCAGTCCCACCAATGATGCTCGGCGTGAGTTTTCTCGTAGCGATCGTGGTACTCCGCCGTCTCGCCAAGAAGGTTTGCAAGGGTTGCAATGTCCATGTCTCGTGCTCGCGTAGAGTTCCAAACGCAGCTTCCCGGTCGCGTTTGGATTTCCTGGAGCAGCCAGAGGTTCCCGTCTGGGTCCTCGAACGAGGCAAATGAGAAGTAGGAACGACCTTGCGGGTCGCGCCCGGGGATGCTTGAGTTCTCCACGGCGTTGTTGAAGGGGCCGCCAGCGTAGTGGAAGACTTCGCTGACGTTAACACTACGAGCGATCAAGTCTTCGCGAGCGGAGTCGAGGTCTTCCACGGCGAGAACCAGGCTATGCGCCGAGCCAGGATTGTTCGGAGTGACTTTCTTGCCGAAGATGATCGAGGCTTCCGAGTTGTACGGTGTCATCTGCACGCCGCGGAAGTCACCATCCACCACGTCGATGTCGAGCCGCCAGCCGAGATTCTCGTAGAATGCTTTCGCGCGGTCAACGTCGGAAACGCTGAACACCACAACTTCGAGCTTCATGTTTGGACTGTTTACGCGATCGCTGCTCATATTTTTCTCCTTTTGATTGGTATCTTTAATGTTCAGATTAGTTACTTTTCATTCTTCTGCGAGCGCGATTGGGCACACCACTCAAATTCTTTGAGTTCAAGGGGCGACTTAGATATGCGTCCGCCAATGAAAAGTGCGGTGGTTTTATTGCACGCTTGAGTCTGTTTTTACAGTGGTTTGCAGCTGGTGTTCGAGATGTAAAATTTCCGCTGCCCGCTCCCCAACTATTACGCAAGGAGCCATCGTGTTACCGGTCGTTACTCGCGGCAGAATCGATCCATCAGCAATCCGGAGATTTTCGATTCCATACACTTTCAGGTTGCTATCTACCACTGACATAGAATCTCGGCCCATCTTCGCGGTACAGGTTTCGTGCCAGAAACTCGTCGCAGCATCTCGAATAAAACGTTCGAGTTCGGCCCCTTTCAAATTACCTGGCATCACTTCACGCTTAACAAACGGACGAAGTGGAGCGGAGTTACCGACTTCGCGGCAGAGTTCTACGCAGGCGATCGCAGTTTTGAGATCATCCGCGTCAGACAGAGTGTTTGCATCAATCAGAATCGGGTCGGATGGATTGGCTCCCGTCAGGCGCAGACGGCCTCGGCTTTTGGGATGGGCAATCGCCCCGAATAATGTCCAACCTGCATCGGGTAAGCCAAACCGGGCGATATTCTCGGCAGTGGATTTTGGCACTTCAGCCTGACAGACAAATAAATCTGGACTGTCAAGCCCGGACTGGCTGGTTGAGAAAAAGATTGCCTCGGACAAGTTGTTTTTTGGTTGGAGAGCGGTTTCATATTCCCAAACACAATCGAATGCAACATGGTCTTGAAAATTTTGCCCCACACCGGGAAGGTGCTGCACGACAGGAATTCCAAATCGCCGCAACTCAGCCTCATCGCCAATGCCAGATTGCATCAGCACCTTCGGCGTATGGATCGCACCGAGCGACAGCACGACTTCGACTGCCGCACCAATGCGATAGAGTGTGCCACGGTAAGAAATCTCCACGCCAGTCACCCGCTTACCCTGGAACGTCAGCCGCGTCACCAGTGCATGAGTGAGAACCGTCAGATTGGGTCGATCCATATAAGGGAAGACGTAGGAGCGGAAGATAGATTCGCGCTTGCCATTGCGGACTCGCACATCGCTGATAGCGGCGCCCTTCACTGCTTCCATCATGCGACCGTTCGGATTCTCGAAAGTAGGAATACCGACCGATTGCGCTCCTGCGATCGTTGCAGGAGCGATCGGGTTTGGCTCCGGCGCGGGCTGGACAAACACTGGCCCTCCCGTTCCGCGATACATTGGGTCTGGCACACCATGCCAATCTTCCAGGCGGCGATAAATCTTTAAGACGGATTCATAACTCCAGGCCGGATCGTTGGCAACGGATGCGAAGAAATCCCAATCGTGCTGGTGTCCGCGTGCCCAAACCATGACGTTGATGCTTGATCCACCGCCGAGTACTTTGCCCATCGAGAACGGAATTGAACGATCGTTGACATGGGGATTCGGCTTTCCCTGGAAGCTCCAGTCCCGATCGCTTCCAAGATTCATAAACCATTGATTCGCGGTGACAACACTGGGTACATCATCGGTGCCGCCAGCTTCAAGCAGTAGAACGCTAACATCCGGGTTCTCAGCTAGTCTGCGGGCAACTACTGAGCCAGAAGATCCAGATCCGCAAACAATAAAATCGTACTGGTGTCTTAGTTCAGAGGTGAGCTTGTGCTGGTTGCTGCGAACGCGATCAGTGAAATTGTCATCATTACTGGTGCTACCCAGATCGTTGTCCCGTTCATGCTCAAAATTCGTTTTCACTGGGTCTACCTTGCTTTCAAAATTGAAATGATTCCGTTATATCTGTCACTCGGCTCAAAATCGGTAGAGATGCTTAAGTTCCGCCACTTTTGGTCAGCTTCAAACCGTGCGATGTCACTGTGCTCCACCGCATGAGCAGCATCACTTCCGAGCAGAAGCCGCAGTTGTTAAAGAGTAGCGACGATTATGATTAATTTCTTGGGACACGTGCCGACCTCTTTGTAGTTAGGTTCTTTCTAAAGCAGTCATTTTGACGCGCGCAGCGATCTGAACGCTAACCTTGCGCCAGTCGTAATCGGTTGCCCAATAGCGCGCGAGTTTCTGAGTCGTTGCGAGCTGCACACCCTGCGACTGATCGGCGACTGTCTCCTTTTCGGGCCATCGCGTTGCTATGATGCGACGGCGGAGGTCGTCGAGTGCCGCTTGCGGAACGTTGATGTGGAAGGGACGGATTGTAGTTGTGTCGGTGTGCAAGGTTTCAAGTTGAGTCATGGTGGTCACCTTTGGTGTTACTTTGCTGGATTGGGCATTGGCAGAACCGAATCGACCTAGCTGTGTAGTCGCAATAGTCATCGCCGCAATGCCCAAAAAGCGGCGGCGTTGTTGGTTGATTTTTTTAGACATTGATCGTTCTCTGATTGGATTTAGCTCATTGAAACTGACGAAACTTTCGTAACCCCAGACATCATCTAGAACTCACCCCATCGCTCACTTCACCGAGGAGAAGGCGGTCGGTTGAAGCAGTTCGTTGCTGATGTTTTGCACGAGTGGGCCGTCCTTCTCACTCTCTTTACTGATCGCGATCCATTCGGGGTCCGCGAGAAATGCACTCCAACGCTCCTGACGCTCAGCCATGCTGTCCCAAGCGAGCAGGTAGGTGAGTTTCTGGTTGCTCTCGCCAATTAGCGTCGTCCAGAACCCAGCTTGGCGGATGCCATGTTTTTCCCATATCTGTATCGTGTGGTTCTGAAAGCGCGAAATCAGTGCTGGCAGTCGTCCGGGCACGGATTGATAAATGCGTAATTCATAGATCATAGCTGTGTTCCTTTTTGGAAATGTCAGAGTTACAACCGTTTCCATTTCACACCCAAATTATTCAGCCGATGGCTTACTAAACTGAAAACTGCTGAATTTTTCTGATCGCAAGGCGGTATCAGTGACCCGCACTCTGGCCACCATCGACGTGAAGGATTTCGCCCGTGACAAAGTTGGCTGATTCGAGATAGAGGATTGCATCGACGACATCGGATATCTCGCCCATACGACCGATCGGGTGCAGAGCATCGAGCTGTGCATGGGTTTCGACAGGATGCATTGGTGTCTTGATAGTACCCAGCGCGATCGCGTTCACCCGAATACCACGCTTGGCATACTCGATCGCCAGCGATTTGGTCGCGGCATTTAGTCCGCCCTTCGTCAGTGACGCGAGTACAGACGGTACGCCAGCGATCGCGTGGTCAACCAGGCTCGTCGATATCTGCACAACATGACCGCTGCCCTGCTTCTCCATTTCGGCGATCGCCAGTTGCGTCATGTGAAAGAAGCCAGTGACGTTAGTGCCCACGTACGCCTCGTAGTCTGCCTCGGTGTATTGGGTAAATGGCTTGGCGATGAAGATACCAGCATTGTTGATGAGCGTGTCAATGCGCCCAAATCGGGTCACGCCTTCGATGATCGCACGCTCGGCAGTTTTTCGATCAGCAATGTCGCCTGACACCGCCAGGATTGCATCATCATCCGATGGCTGAATTGAGCGTGAGATAGCGACCACCCGATAGTTGCGATCGCGGTACGCCTTGACAAGAGCTGCGCCAATGCCCTGCGACGCGCCAGTAATCACAGCGACTTTCTGTTCGATGCCCATAATAAAACTCCTTTATGCGTTTGAGGGGTTGATGAAACAAAGAATGTCAAAAGATTTATGCACTGCGGAAAGTCGCTCCACCGATTGGAGAACCAACAATGCCACCATCAACAAAAAGTTCAACCGACTGGACGTAGGATGAGTCGTCTGAGGCAAGAAAGAGGACTGCTTTGGCAATCTCGTCCGCTTCTCCCAAACGACCTAGTGGAGTCGCTGCTGCCCATTCCGCTGTCAGTTCGTCCGCCTTCTTAGGTGGAGTAGACCCACGGCTCCAGATGGGAGTTTTGATTGCTCCCGGTGCGACGACATTGACTCGAATGTTGCGGGGAGAAAGTTCAGATGCCATCGCTCTCGCCATGCCGCGAACACCCGCTTTGCTTGCTGCGTAAGCTGCCCTGCCGGCACTACCCAGCGAACCGATAACGGAACTGTTCAAGATAATTGAGGAGCCATCATTAAGCAGTGGCAGTGCGGCTTGGACTGTAAAGAAAACGCTGGTAAGATTGACGCGAATGATGTTCTCAAACACCCCTTCATCAGCGCTGCCTATGGGTGTAGCTCCAGCAATACCAGCGTTAGTGAAGATGATATCTAGACTGCCGAAGCGTTGACCAATTTTGCTGAAAAGGTCGGCACGGGCATTGGAGTCCGTCACGTCTGCACGATAGGCAACGGCTTTTAAACCCAGTTCTTTGACAGCAGCATCGAGCGTCTTCTGATCTCGACCCGTGATTGCGACTTCAGCCCCTTCGTGAATGAAGAGTCTAGCGGTGGCAAAGCCAATGCCACTGTTTCCCCCGGTAATCAGTGCCTTCTTACCTTCAAGTTTCATAACATCTCCTTTGGAAAGTGAATGTGTGAATATTGCAAATTACCGTCCGGGAGTGCGTGTCTTCACCTCTCTGCACTCCACCCCGTCACAATACTTGTCGGGTATTGGGGAAAAAGGGAAGGGGAAAGGAAAAAGAAAAAATCTTTAACCTTTACCCTTTACCCTTTAACCTTTTCCCCAAACCTAATGCCGAGTTAAAAATGCACAAAGCGAGCAGTATTGCACCCCGTCACAACAACTTTTGCATCTTCGTCGTCAAACGCTTGAGCCGTTGCCAGTCCACTTTGCAGTTTATGTTTATCGCATCAATCTGTCGTGGAGATCACGCCACAACTTTATCGTTTACAGCAAGTTGATACGCTTCTAGCAGTTTCACATTGTCGATCGATCCGTGATGATGAATCTGTCGCCACCCACCGTCACTTTCTGAGTACTGAAAACAGCGGCTCGTTCTGAATCTAAGTGGAATAATGCGATCTTTAGTTGTAAATTCACCGCGCTCTTCTCCAGCAAAGATGGCTGTCTTTCCACTGAAGTACTCTACAATATCCTCGAACTCAACCCAGACGTTTAACGATCCTGTGAAAAGTTTGGAGTAGAGATCGCGAATCGGTTCATAGCCTCGGAGCATTCCTCCCACCGGATTGTTTAGTTGAACCAGTGGACAGTTGAGCCAAATCTGAGTAAGTGTCTCAATCGAGTGCTGATTGAAGGCATAATAGAACGTTTCAAGTGCCGCACGCGCCCCTGCTTCTGATGGCTGAGTCGCTTCATTAAGCAAGTTACGAGCCGTTTTGCCATAGCCTGTGGTGAAATGGTTTACTATAAAAGTCATTGATTTTGCTTTCCTGATAATAAGTTCAGTCAACGCTTCTAATGTTGCAGATCAGGCTATGGTCGAAGCCATTATGCGGTGGTCATGGTCGGTGCTGGTAGCGACTGGCAGCCATGCTTGAATTTCCTGTGCCATTTTTGCGGCGTTACTCTGGTACATTGCGATCGCGTCCTTCCCAACGGGCAAATGCAACGGCGGACGTTCTGTATTGGCGAGTTGAATAATCACAGCCGCAAACTTTTTCGGATCGCCAGGTTGGTTCCCGTGTAGCGCATCGGCTCCGCTACGCATGGAACCTACTGTTGCCTGGTAATCAGCGATCATGCTTTTAGCGGCGGTATATGATTCAGCGCTCAGGAAGTCAGTACTAAAAAGACCAGGAGCTACTGCCGTGACGTGGATGCCGAGCGGTGCTACTTCGAGGGCTAACCCTTTCGAGAGACCTTCGATCGCAAATTTAGTAGACCCGTACAATCCCCAGCCCGGAACTGCATCGTAGCCGAACAGCGACGTAATATTGATGACCCGCCCGGATTTTTGCTGTCGCAGGTACGGCAATATCGCACAAGTCACGTTCAGTAACCCAAACACGTTGGTATCATACTGTTTGCGGACTTCGGCATCCGTGGCTTGTTCGATCGCAGTAATCATACCAAACCCGGCATTATTAACTAAGACATCAACCCTGCCGAAACGGGCAATGCCTTGTTTGACAGCCTCTTGTACCTGATCTTCCTGGGTGACATCCATCTGCACGTTGTGCAGATCCGGGTGGTTGTGCAGGGTAGCGGCGAGTTGTGCCGGCTGACTGCGAACCGTCGCTACTACTTGGTCGCCAGCTGCCAGGGCTGCTCTGGCAATTTCTAACCCAAAGCCTCTGGAGGCTCCGGTAATGAACCATACTTTCTGCGTTTTCATCGTATATCCTCGTTTTAGGTGTTGTCTAGTTTGTTGGCTTTAGCTCTTTCGGTTAGTGTCAAAAGGAGTAAAAAGCCTGATATTTTTGGCTCCTTTTGATCCTTAATCGATTGATGTTCCATTACCGTCCGGGGGCCCGCGTCTTCACCTCTTGGAGCAACCAACCATTGCCGTCTGGATCGCTGAACGAGGCAAACGAGGCATAGTCACGACGTTGTGGATCGGGGCCAGGTACTCGTCCCTCGGTTCCGGCGTGGTGGAAGACCCCGCCCACGTCGTGGAACACCTCACTCACCTCGACACCGCACTCGACGAGTTCGGCGCGGGCTGCCTCAATGTCGTAAACGATCAGGTACAAACCCTGAACTGAACCGGGCGCGGCTAATGTAACACGACTGCCGAAGATAATTGAAGCCTCCGAGCCAGGAGGTGTCAACTGCACCACTCGGAAGTCCTCCCCGGTGACAAAATCGGCATCTAGCCGCCATCCCAACGTTTTATAGAAGTCCTTGGCTCGATCGACATCGGAGACGGGCAATACCACAACTTCGAGCTTCATGTTTTGACTGTTTAGGGAGTTGCTACTCATTTTGTTCTCCTTTAGGTTGATGGGTTTGATGTTCAGATTGGTTAGTTTTCATTCTTGGGCGATCGCAATGCGACCATCGCTCAATTCAGAACACTCAAGTTCTTTGAGCAAAACTGCAACTTAATCGTTCTGCTTTGAATTGTGTAATTGAGGATCAAAGCACTTCATTACTTGCAGCGATAATGGCTGTCATCAACTGCTCCATGTCCCAGCGATCGCGATACCGAATTCCATTAATAAACAAAGCTGGTGCAGTCACGACTCCACTTTGCTGACCACTCTCGATATCTTGATTGATGCGGTCAACATGGACTTGTTTGGAAATATCCTGCAAAAATTTGTAAATGTCGAGACCTAGATGATTGGCATATTCAACGAGATAGCCGTTTCCCAATGCTTCTTGATGGTTGAGCAGCATCTCGTGCATCTGCCAAAACTGACCTTGCGCTGCTGCTGCTTCCGCTGCTTCTGCGGCCTTTTGTGCTTGAGGATAGATTGAATGTTCGATAAAGTGACGAAACACTACACAAATTGAATTTTTCTCAGTCAGCCCGGAATTGAAATCTTGCACGATTGCCTGAATCAACTGATGCATTTCCCGGAACTGAAGACATTGGTAATTCCCATATTCCACAAGTATGATCGGGGCATTGAGCATCCCCTGATAGTGATCGCGTTGGGAAGGTGGAACAAAGAGTTGATTAAGATGACTATTTTGATTCATCACACACTCTACCAAGAAGGTTTTTCATAGCATCGAGGGATTGCCATGACTCCTATCTGTGATTCCTCCCGACTCCGTTTTTTCTATGTATTTAGCTTATGAAACTAATTCAGCTTTGTCGCCAACTCAGAGTTGAGTAATTGAAGCGATGAAACAACAGTTGCTTACTATCTCTAAAACTAACCCTCAACCGAACTTAAGTTCAGTTCTCATTGTTTTCACAACTTGGCGAGTCCCCGTTTCAATGCGGTAATCACCGCTTGAGTGCGATCGCTCACACCTAATTTGCTCAAAATTTTGTTGATGTGAAATTTGACGGTACTTTCAGTAATATTCAAAGCCGCAGCAATATCGTGATTACTCAAGCCAAGCACCATCTGATGAACAACCTCTTGTTCTCGATCACTCAACTCTGGAATGTTCATCCGTTGCACCAGTTTGGCAGCGACTTCGGAAGGGATATATTGTTGCCCACTGTGAACAATATGAATCGCATTCAGGAGTGCATCCGGTTCAGCGTCTTTGAGCAGATAGCCCTTGGCTCCGGCGCGTAATGCTCGATAAATATCTTCGTCCCCGTCATAAGTGGTCAGTACAATTATGCGGGCATGGGCGAATTCAGCACAGATGGCAACGATCGCATCAACGCCGCTTACCTGGGGCATCCGTAAGTCGATCAAGGTGACATCAGGCTGGAGTTGTTTATATTGAGCGATCGCTTCCTGTCCATTGCCAGCTTGACCTACCACCGTCATATCTGGCTCATTCTCAATCATCGCGGCCAGTCCTTGCCGGACGATTGAGTGATCGTCAACAATCAAAACGCGGATTGCTGTAGGCGGACTCATGCTGATGCCTCCCGATGTACAGATACGATCGTTTCTGTTCCTTGCCCCAGTCGGCTCTCAATTGAGAGTTGTGCCCCAATGCGTTCCGCTCGTTCGGTAATCCCCAGTAAGCCAAACCCCCGATTTAGGGTTGTATGATTGGCTTCAAATCCTTGTCCATTGTCTTTAATTCGTAAGAAGAATTGCGTTGGTTCATAAACTAATTCAATCCGAATTTCATTTGCATTAGCATATCTAATTGAATTTGTAAATGCTTCCTGTGCAATTCTTAGCAGATTATTATCTGTTTCAGGCGGTAACGTATAGGGCGTGCCGATAATATCACAAATCAGGCTGGTTTCGGTTGAAGATTGCATTGTAGCTACAAATCGTTGCAGTGCTGTCCAGAGATTGCCGTCTTCTAGGGATTGGGGACGCAGTGCTGCAACGGAGCGTCGAGCTTCTGTCAGCCCGGTGCGAGCCAAATCTCGCACGGTATTAATATGTGTTTGAATTGCTTGGGGGTTGGTTGCCACTAATCGAGAAACGGTTCCCATGTGAACCAGAATCCCCGTAAAGGCTTGCGCGAGAGTGTCATGAATTTCGCGTGCCATACGGTTGCGTTCTTCTAAAATTGAGGTTTCTTCGGCGCGTTTGCGATCGCTGATATCTGTAATCAGACCATAGTATCCTTTGACTTGACCATTGTCATCGAAATCAGGGATGAGGGAATTACTGATATATTTCTTGCCAAACACACAGGGAATTTCTGCCTCATAGGTTGTGATTTGCCCTGCTAGTGCTTGATTGATGTATGGTTGTACAACTTGATAAGCCGCCTCACCCAAGTTTTCGCAAATATGCTTGCCCAGAATCTCACCTCGACTACAGTGAAACCATTCCTCGTATGTGCGGTTGGCAAACCGATAACGCTGGTCGGCATCTATATATGTGATACAAACAGGTAGAGCGTCTGTAATTACTCGTAATTCCTGTTCTCGCTCGCGCAGTTCTGCTTGGCTTTGTTGTAAAGCTGCCGTCCGCTCTGCTACCTGTTGCTCTAAGGTGCGGTTGTAATTTGCTAAAAGGTGTTCTGCTTGTTTGCGCTCGGTGATATCTTGAAAGGTGACGATCGCATAAACCACATTGCCATGTTCGTCAAAGACTGGAGTTCCCCATGCCTCAACTGGAATGGTTGCGTTATTTTGGTGAATTTCTACGTCGTCAACTCTGGTGCGTTCGCCGCTCAACGCCCTGATGATTGGCAGTTGCTCAGTTGGATATATCCGATCCGTTCCTGCCACATAAAGTTGATAAACCTCTGCGATTTGCTCCGGTGCTACCAAAGGATCGATCTCTTTGCCCATTAACTGAATTCCCCGGTGATTAGCGTAATAGGGGCTACCAGTCGCATCCACTATTCCAATTCCTACCGGAATCGCTTCTAGAAATTGAGCCATCTGACTTTCGCTAGTGCGTAGCTTTGAATAGAGTTTGGCATTTTCGATCGCAATTGCTGCCTGAGTTGATAGTAGATTTAGAAGTTGTGAGCGTTCTGCTGTGAATGCCCCAGTTACTAATCGATTTTCCAGATACAGCACACCAACAAGTTTACTTTGATTCAACAACGGCAAACAAAGAAGTGATTTCGTTTGGTTCTGCTGAATATATGGCTCATTGATGAAATTACCTTCACGAGTTGCATCATTTAAGATGACAGATTCATGAGTCCGAATCACATAATGAATGATGGATTCGGGTAAGCGATTTACCATTGAAATCGATTGCAATACTTGTGTAGCACAAAGATTCGCATCACCATTGAGTTCACAAGCAGCTTCAATCGCCCATTCTCCTGCGTTTTCTAAAATCAAGCATCCAGTTTGTGCGCCAGCATTCTCAATTAATATCTGCATCAAAGAATTGAGTAACTGATCCAGTTCAATTTCACGAGAGATAGCTTGAGATGCTTTCATCACCGCCGCTAAGTCTAAAGCGATATCTGAGCTATTAGAAGTAGTTCCAGCAGTGGTATGAACTAGTGCGCCAGCCACATTCAGCGACTGAGGAAAAAACTGGGGATAGCGAGTTTCTAAATCTTTGGCTTTTGCGGTTGCTCCCCATCGCTCATAGCAGTAATGGGCTTCCTTCATATAGAGTTGAGCAAACCTTTCTCGACCACGAGCCAAGTAATGTTTTGCAGCTAACTCATAGCCTAAAGCTTCTTCTTGAAGGTACTCGTTTTCTTTAGCACCAAAAATTGCTTGTTCGTAAAACTCCTCTGCCTCAAAAAACTGACCCAAAGCTCGTGCTTTCTCTGCCTCAACTAACTGAAACTTATGCAAAAAATTCATGGGTGCATGGTGTGCCCATTTCTGCATTTTTTCCTGGTTGGCGTTAACGCGATTCAACCAAGCTGCTTTTTCAGAGTTTGAAGCATCCGCCAACAAGCTCAGAAATATTAGAGAGTCATAGAAATGAAATAGAGGTACAGAGATTATTGCTGTGGCTGCGCCTAAATACTGTTCTGCCAAAGTAGCCGTTTTTGCAGCTTGCTTATACTCTCCGAACAGATAGCATAAAATCAGCTTATTTAAGTAAAAATAGTGAATGCTAGTTCCATCCTTGACAGCGATCGCCCGTGATATTGCTTGCTCTTCGTTATAGATACAACCCACTAAGCGACTTGGATTTTCAGATTGACCTCGCAGGTTAAGGATTGTTTGCTGCAACATTGCCAGCCAAGTGGCAGGAGTCTCTCGTCTAATTTGATTGGTGGCTTTACGATAAATCGCTGTTTGTTGTTCCAGCTCTGTCAGTTCTTGTCCTGCAAAAAAGGGGTAATAACATAGGCTGAATGCACAATAACTGGCAAATTCAAACTCTCCACTTTCTATCCCGCTTTGATAAGCCTCATTTAAACTAGGGAACGTCTCTTTCAGGTGGTCTTTCCAGTGAATGATATGAAAATTCACCATCAGCAATGCTTTGCAGTTACCTTTCTTGTTACTTAATTTTTTCGCTAAATTTAAGGATAGTTTGCCAAATCGATAGCCCAGTTCGATGTCTTGTACAACTCCACATAGCATCATGCCATAAGCAGCATAACCGAGAAGCGACCAGATAGCGTTTCCATTGGTGATCGATAAATTCACCATCTTGCACACAATCAGCACCATCAGAGCAGGTGACACATTAAAAGCCGCACCCACTGTGCTTACTAAAATGTAGATTGCTGCCAGTGGCACAGGTTCAGTCATCTCTGGCAGATCAATCAAATCTTCGATTTCCCGCCCAGCCAATTGTGAAGCGGTTTCCTCTAATGCTGCTTGAACGTCTAACTGACTTGGAGCTTCCACTAAACTAATTCCCAAGAGTTGCAGGACTTCCAAGCCAGTTTTAAGTGCTTCTTTAGGGTCGCCCTGCGACAGCCATGCTTGAATTTTGCTATCGTAAGCTTTCACTTTATCAAGCGCCGTCTTCGCACGCTTGAACACTTCTTCTACAAGCCGCTCCATGTTGTCAAAGTGACCACTGAGGTATGCTGCCTCTGCTGCCTCCGAATGCAACACCAAAGTTAGGTCATACTCACACTGCCAACTTTCCACATCAAGGAGTTTAAGCCCTGTATTGAAATACTTGAAAGCTGCTTCATAAGCCGTTGCTGCCAGCGCTTTTTGACCTGCTTGCAAATTCAGTTTAGCAATCTCATTCCGTTCAAATTGCTCACTGATTAACTCGGTTCCATAATTAAGTTGGTCAACAATTTCAAACAACCGCTCTGCTAGCTGCTTTGGTGAAGTCTTTTCGAGTAAATTGCGACCGATTTGCAGATGTACCCCAACTTTTTGCGACTCATCGATTAAGGCGTATGCTGCTTGCTGTACGCGATCGTGCAAAAACTTATATTTTTGAACTAAGAGGTTTTCGTCTAATTCAGATATAGGTTGAATTAATCCAGCTTGAATGGCTACTAGTAAATTTAGAGAAATTGCTTTAGGAGATTGTTCGCAAACGATCGCTAGCGTATTTAAATTAAATTCAGCACCGATACAAGCTGCTAACTGGAGAATTTGCTGTGTGTTTTCTGGTAATTTATTTAACTGGATCAGTAGCAACTCCACCACATTATCGGTAATATCCTGGGCTTGAATATCAGCAATGTTCCATTCCCAGCATAAGTGTTGTGCATCAAAGGTCAGCAGATTTTCGCTATGCAGCATTCTCAAAAATTCACCGACAAAAAAGGGATTACCCTCAGTTTTACGCAGTACTAACTCGGCTAAAGAACAAACGGTGTCTGCATTCTGATGTAGCGTCTCGGCAATCAACTTGCTCAGTGGACTCAGCGTTAATGGTGCCAGGATTATCTCCTGAATTACTGCCCCTTGTTTTCGCAGTCTTAAGAGCGTTAACATCAACGGATGAGTTGGATTTACCTCATTATCTCGATAGGCTCCAATTAAAAATAGGAATTGGGTTTGTTCATCAAGCAACATCAGCTCGATTAACTTCAGCGTTGCTGAGTCTATCCATTGCAAATCATCTAAAAAGATCACAAGCGGGTGTGACTCTGAACAAAACACCCGCACAAAGTTTTGAAATATTAAATTGAAACGATTTTGAGCTTCAGTTGCTCCAACTTCTGATACAGGCGGCTGCTTGCCGATAATTAATTCAACTTCTGGGATGATATCAATGATAATTTGTCCGTTGGTTCCCAAAGCCGTTAGCAAGCGCGATCGCCATTGTTGAAGTTGCTCGTCTGGTTCACCGAGCAATTGTTGTACTAATTTTTGCAGGGCATTTGCGATCGCGCTGTAGGGAATATTACGCTGAAATTGATCGAATTTACCCCAAATAAAATAGCCGCGCTTTGCGGTGATTGGTTTATAAAGTTCCTGCACTAATGCTGATTTCCCAATTCCCGCATAGCCAGAAACCAGCATCATTTCGACTTTGAAGGTTTGATTGTCTGTTAGTTTCTGCTCTGAAGTTTGTTGTACAAGATTTTCTGAAGCAATGCGACTGTCCTTCCCTGCGGGAGGCTGCGCCAACGGACACGCAACGCGCTCAAAAGCCGCTAGTAACATTGCAACTTCCCGATCCCGTCCATATAGTTTTTGGGGAATTTGAAACTGATCCCAAACATCTAATAGACCCAGTTGAATACTATTAATTTGCCCGATTTTTTTTAATTGGTCAGCACAAATTTCTAAATCTGCTTTGATACCCCAAGCACTCTGATAGCGATCCTCCGCATTCTTTGCCATTAGTTTCAAAACGATATCTGAAACTGCTTTGGGAATCGTTGCCTTCAGTTCATGAGGCGGAACAGGTGATTTGGCAAGATGACAATGGACAAGTTCAAGAATGTCTGTTGTGGTAAACGGTAACTGTCCAGTGAGCAGTTCATAGAACGTTATGCCAAGGGAGTAAAAATCAGTACGATAATCAAGCAAACGGTTCATGCGTCCGGTTTGCTCTGGAGATAGATATGCAAGAGTGCCTTCTAGAACATGAGGGTTTTTGAAGGTTGGATTGGTGCGGTTAAATCGAGTAGCAATTCCGAAATCAATAAATTTAACGACCCCAGTATCTAGATTGAAGACAATATTGCTAGGGTTGATATCTTTATGAATGACACCAGCAGCATGAATTCTGCCCAGAATACCTGTGAGTTTAATGGCAAGGGATAGAAAAGCTGATAAGGGCATAGGGCAGAAATCTGGACGCTGCTGTATCCATCTCTCCAGAGACTCTCCACCGAAATCTTCTAAAAAAATAACGAGTGTGCGCTGATATTCCTGCTGACTATATGCCTTGATCGCGCCTTCTAAGTTAAGCGATCGCGTAATTTCATATTCCTGCCTGTAGCGGGTGAGTTCCGATGCCGTAGGATAGTCCTGTTTGAGAACTTTGAGAATAACAGGCGTGCGATCTGACAGCTTGATGCCACGATACACCACAGAATTCTTGCTGGAGTATATCTGAGCATCAACCGCAACGTCAGGTAGCGTAATCATTCTTATCACCTTGTCAAAGCATAGAAAGAACCGCAAACCCAAATAGAATTAATATTTATTATTCAAGTTCTACTTTGAGAAGTCAATCTACCTATTATGTATCTGTACCAAGCCTCAGAGGGTGACAACCTACCTATAAAGTTTGCTGCATAAGGGATAGGGCATAAAAACCACGCTGAAAATAGAGCCGTTTATGGGGTTTGAGACCAATCAGACGCAAGACCCAATCTGCCCATAATTCCATGCCATAACGCCATCGTTGTCCATAGAGTCCAAAGCTAAAGTTACTCTGGCGTGGGGTCTGCTCTTTGTGTGATTGGATACATCCAGCATAGATATCTATCCCTAATTTTTTCATTTGCTGTCCCTGCATGGTTGCCAAACTATAGGCCAGGGCAATCAACAAGACTAAGGCTAAAAAACGGGTGTCATTGACCTTGGTATCTTCTAAGTTATAGCCACCAGTTTTACAATCCTTGAACATTTGTTCAATGCCCCAACGACAACGATAGACTGCCAATGCTTGTTGTAATGTCGGGAGGTTAGTTAAGATATACCAGGGTTCTTTTGCACCCTGATTATTATATTTTCGTCTCCAATAGACCGCTAAATTAAATAGTCCGATTCCATCGGCTTTATTGCACCTTACTCCCTGATAAAATTTAGACATACCTGGTTTAAATCCCAGATTTTTCAGGACTTGATACTCCTGATTCAATGCTGTTTGGAAATGCAGGTCTTTTTTCTGCCTCAGAGCAAAGAATACACCCCTGTCATTCAGCCATTGAGCTAGTTTAGGGCTGTGAAATTCTCGGTCTCCTAATACTAAAACCGGATAATTCTGAAATAGAGTCAGCACTGTTTTCAGAAGCCGTTTTTGAGTATTAAAATTACTGCTCCCTACCTATTTTAAGATTTCCCAATACAATGTTGAGCATGAGTTACCCAAACTAAGCTCACCATAAATACATTCCGTCCTTTCCACTGAGTCCTGTCAATTGCGAGCATCCAATATCCATATTTATGGTGTTTGAGTCTCTGGAGACGACGACGTTGATCTCGATTTAAGTTCCGTCCCGTTTGTACTTGTCTAATCCAATATTTGATCAAGGGAAACCACAAAAGTTTAACATTGAGTCGAGGCAAGTTTAAAAAGCGTTGCAGGTTTCGCTTACGACTACCATATTGAATTGGTTGGGGAAAGACACTCGCTAAAACAGAGAGTTTGACCTGACGATGAACTTGTAGCAATAACAACAGAAGCTTTATGGTTATATACTGGCTTTCATTCAGATGGGTACGCAGGGTTTTTTGGTAAGATTCAGGAAACATATTTTTCCAGGGGAGCCACAAAAATGCTCCCTATTTTTTGTCTTCACCATCTTCTCAAAGTTTTGTCCTGCATAGCTTAGAGTTGTCTTGTCATCCTCTAAGGTACTGGTCGTAAGGTTGCCCCCTCATCCCTTTTTATACTAATTTGAAAAAAGAATGCGACAGATACACAGATCCAAAGCCTTATCCTGTCTAGATTCTTAATTTTGAATTTTGAATTTTGAATTTTGAATTTTGAATTTTGAATTTTGAATTTTGAATTGGTATTATTCGTGGTTCTGTCAAACTTGCCTGCGCGTTCGGCTTTGCCGTTGCCGAAGGCATCGCAACTTCGCTTCATTCTTTTACCGCATCTGATTTAGCACAAGTTGATATTCATACTTGGCTCGAATTACGTTCTCAATTGCAAAAACACCACAAAGCAAGAATTGAACAATATCGATTTCGCCCAGACCCCAAGGGTTACTTGGCTAATTTAGAGAGTCGTCTTCTCTAGTAAGTTTTACCACACTAGTAAAAAACTACTTTCAATTGCACTCCAGTTAGGCATTACAATCCTCGTCTCAGTCCTGATAACAGCGTAAACGTTGCAGTAATTGTTCGCGTTCTGGCGATGGTGTGACATTCTCAGCAATGGCGATCGCAGTTTTAGCATCTCCTGTACGCACTAGATTTAAAGCAATCCGCCCCCAGAGACGAGAACGTTCTGCAATTGCTGCTAAGGAAGACTCTGAGGCATTGCGGAGGGTTTGGATGAGAATATTGAGGAGCGATCGCGCTTTTGTGAAATTACCTTGAGTCAGATTTAGTTCCACAACTCGTAAAGCAAAGTCAAACTTTTCGCTAGAATTTCTCCCGGCGTAACCAATAAAACGGGATGCTTCCTCTGGCTGACGATTGGCGATCGCTTGATTACCAGCTAAGGTAGCAAAGTCTACTTGTTGAAGTAACTTCAGTTTTTCTGCCAGTGTAAAATAAGTTGATGGCGTTGCGGCAAATTCTGAACTAATTGATAGCAATAATTGTGCTTGCTGTGGCAATGCTTTTTCTGTTTGTATCAGTGTGACAATTCGATTCAATACCTGATCGGCTGGACGATTGGTGGAAATCAAAGTATTGGCGATCGCCGCATGAGTTGTGATGGCGGTGGGTAAAGCAGAAATGCTATTAGCTATTACTTGGCTACGAGTGAATAATTGATCGGCAACAGCAACATTACCACGGCGATGGAAAGCTTGAGCAAACCGCAGCAATCGCCGCACATCGGTTTTTTCCCCAGCAATTGTAGCTTCTGCATCCTGGGGCTGTCCATCTTCAAGAGCGGCTATGGCAATATTATCTAGCCAGCGATCAGTTTCATCGAAATAGCCTGCATCTATCTGTACGATCATCGGGCGTGGTAGTATTTGCCGAGCAGTTGTCAACTGTTTATTAGCAATCAAATCTTTCAGGACAATTCCCAAGACATTCACCGCACGCAGTTCAGCAATCAAGGCTTTGAGTTCTGGCTGATAGCCGCGAGTTGTAGATAAATTTGACATCTCGCCATACCATTCATTATCGAAGCGTCCACCAAACTGATCGGCTATTTTAGCGGCTTTGGCATCAGCAACCAAACGGGCGATCACTTGTTTACGGATTTCTGGCTGGTTAAATTTGCGACTTTCTGCCGCAATTGTCAACCAACTTCTAGCCCGGAAAGAATTAGGACGTTTCATTTGAGAAACAATTTGCTGCGATCGCCCTAAATCTCCACTAGGGGCATAGTGTAGCACCAAATTCATTAATTTAATTTCCCGTTGTTCCACATCTTTAGTTGCTAGTGCTGCTTTGAGCAACGGATCTAGTAATTGCTTTGCTTTTACTGGGTCTCTAGCTTTAACGTAGGCAGCAGCAATCTGAGTGACGGTAATATCAGGATCGTAATCTTGAGGAGAAAGTTGCTTTAGCACCTCTAAAGCTTTTGTGGGTTGGTAAATTTGGAGATATAAATTAACTATTTGTGATAACGACTCACGTCTGGCGTAGGTATCTGTCAGATTTTTGATGGTTTGCTCAAACCCATAGTTGAGGGAAGATGCAGCTTCCGCCGGTTGGTTGAGAGCAATCCACCCTTCTGCAAGGCGAATGTGCGCCGCAACTAAATCTTTAGGAGTATTGCGAATTCCTGATACCGACTCAGACGCAAGCTGTAGCGTTTGTTTTCCTTTGCTAGACTGAGCAATTTGTGCATAGGCGATCGCAGATTCCGTCAAGACATACGTTTTACCCAGACTATACCCACTCGGTAAAGGTTTAGCTAAAACCACGATTTGATCGAGGATAGTCGAAAGTTTTGGATTATCCTGTTGTTTCAGCGATTGTATTTGAGTAGTAATTGTCTTGATGGCAAAATCTAATGTTTGGGTTGTAAAACTTGTGTCTCCTCGCCGTTGAGCGTTTTCTAGCTCTCTGGTAATTGCGGAGAGCCTATCAGTTAAAGACATTCCAGAAATTTCGTTCCAGCGTCGGGTACTTTCACCAGTTAGCTCCACACGGCAAGCTTTAGAAATCGTTATCCTAGCATCTGCCGCATAAATGGGAACAGAGTAAATTAGTTGAGAAGCAATAATCAAAGCGAGCGATAGCTTCGCTCGCCGCAGGCATCGCGTCAGCATCATCAGCTTATGTTGTATATTAATATTCACTTAAATTAGGGCGTATTAATTACTAAAAACCTTGTATCTAATAGATTTATACTCAGCACTCAGCTATAGCTTGCTAAGAATCTTGCCACTGAGATTAACCGTGTAAGTCAGTGATTTCTGAAAATTTGTCACCGTGATATTCCAACCGTCAAGGTTTTGCGTTGGTATACAAGGTTCATTAGGTGCAGCTGTGGGACTCCGGAAACAACTGAATCTTGGTGCAACTTGGGTAATGCTAAGATTAGCAATGGGTTTTTTCAAGTCTGATTTGGCGGCGTTGAATACTGTGCGAGCGATCGCAGTTGGTAAGTCATCAGTGCGGTTGGGAAGTCCGGCGATCGCTTCAGTGCGAAG
This sequence comes from Calothrix sp. NIES-2100, assembly GCF_963875285.1. Lineage (NCBI taxonomy): Bacteria > Bacillati > Cyanobacteriota > Cyanophyceae > Nostocales > Calotrichaceae > Calothrix > Calothrix sp. NIES-2100. The sequence continues at coordinate 9,888,289 of NZ_CAWNLA010000001.1, read as the reverse complement.
ATAAACTTTATCACTGCTAATTCGGTATATTTGCTGTGCTGGAGACTTCCCCGCCACCGTCACCCGATAGCCCCGAATTCTTTGTTGAGCGCAAGATTCGGCTAAATTCCCTAATCCTAAACAGCTATCAGTAAAGGTTTGAGGCTCGATTTTAGTAATCAGAACAACTGAGGATAAGATTTGCAAGTGTTTGTTGGCAATACTCTTGATTTCGTTAACCACCGGAATCGGTAAGCCGCGTTCAATCACAGGATTAGCACGTGCAATCAATTGTAAATCATCGGCTGTTTCACCTTGAAATACCCAACTTTGGCGTTGGTGGGGAATGGTAATTTTCCAGCCTTGATTAATAATCGGATCGCAAGGATAAGGAAAAGAAAACTTTTCACAACCACTTGCCCAAGTTGTCTTTGCAGATGAAATATCAGTTAATAGGGGTTCTCCAGGATAGCCCCACTCTTTCGCCTGTTGAATCGCTGCTGTGATCATTGCCGTTGGCGGAATTTCTTCGGCAGGTTTTCCCAGAGAATGGGTGTTTTGTCCGTTCATTTGCATCAAGACTCTAAAGTTACCATTATCAGTGGTGAAATAGACCAAACTTTTATGCTGATCAGCGATCGCAATTTTCCAGTAAGGTACAGGATTGTACATCCAGGTATCGCCCTTACCAAATCGAGCAACTTGAACGACTCTTGCAGTATTATCAAGTTTCTCTTTGGCGATCGCATCTTGAAGCACTTGTTGAGCGATCGTCTTTGCTTGTGGTGTAGTCAAAATTTGCGGATTAGCAACGGTAGATTGTAAAGGAATTAGGGAACTAGAAAAAAGCAGACATCCGATAATAGTTGATTTTACTAAAGCGTTGTGGGAAAAGTGTTGCAGCATAGAATATTGATTTAAAAATAAACTGTTCCACCTGAAACTTGCACATTGACTCGATGAGGCTGTTGACAGTTGACAGTTAACAGTCAACAACCACCACGAGTAGTTATGCAATTTAGACGCACATTAGCTGATAAGTAAATCTTGCAGTCTCAAGTTAGCTAATGAATACTAAGACTCAGGATTGAGTTACAGATTTGGAAACAAAATACATATTTCAGTAGTTGCAGTCATATTTGTATGATGCTTGACGCTTACTATCATTGTCAGCCGGAAGAAATCCGGTTATTTCAGGCGATAAATTCCGGTTTTTTCCGGAAAAATCCTGGTAACTATTCCCCATTGCTAAGTAATCACGGTTTGTTCTGGTTCTTTGGGTATTAGGGGGAATTATTGAGAAATCCTATGTTAGAAGATAAACATCGCTTTCTAATGTAGGGTTATGAGCTTAGACGCTGGATTTCAATGGAATGCTGCTCAACAACTCGTCGATCAGTTGATGCTACAAACTACGCAAAAGCATCTGAGTGATGTTGAAATCCAAGTTTTGCAGGGTGCATGGGAAGGTAAAACCTATGAAGCGATCGCGGCTGAGTCTTATCTTACCGTGAAGTATGTTAGTGAAGTCGGCGGGCGGTTGTGGCAATTGCTTTCAGAAGCACTCCAAGAAGAGGTGAAAAAAACCAATTTTCGCCAAGCCCTTCAGCGACGATGGCAAACCTATCAGCCCCAATCTTACCAGGGAATGAAGCAACCATCTAAATGGGAATTTTGCTGTGCAGAGATTGATAAACCAGGGGCATTACTCCGTATTAAAGCACCAATTCAGTTTGGTAAAACCACACTTATGGCGCAAGTTCTCAAGTATGCTCAACAACAAGGATATCGGGCGATCGCTATCAATCTCCGCGATGCGGTTGCTGATGATTTTGGCAGTTTAGATAGTTTCTTACAGTGGTTTGTTGCTAGTGTTACTTATGCGCTGAATTTAACGGTTGATATCGAAACTCATTGGCGCAAAAGTTTAGGCAATAGCAAAATCAAATGTAGAACTTATTTGCAAAAATATCTCTTAACTGATGATATCCCTTTAGTCATTGCCTTAGATGAAGTAGATCGCCTATTTACTCATCAATTAATTGCTGGTGAATTTCTGGGAATGCTGAGAACTTGGCATGAAGATGCTAAAACCAAATTGCTTTGGACTCAGTTACGTTTGATAGTTCTACACACTGAAGTTTACACCCAAATTGACATCAACCAATCGCCATTTAACGCAGGTACAGAAATTCAGTTGACAGAACTAAATGCCACAGAAATCCTCACTTTACTAAATCAGTATCAATTGCACTGGAGTCAGCAAGAGATAAAAAAATTAACTGCAATTGTTGGCGGACATCCTTACCTTGTCACCTTGACTTTACAATTTCTGGCTCAAAACCCAACTTCCCTTGAGCAATTGCTCAATACCGCAGCAACTCCGAATAGTATCTACCGCAGCCATCTAGAAAGGCAATGGCATAAGCTACAAACGCATTCTCATTTACTTGCACCATTGAAAGCGATCGCCTCAGCTGATGCTGCTATTTCCATTCAACCACACTTCCATCTCGATGATGTGGTGAAACTCTATGACTTGGGATTAATCCAGCTACAGCAACACCAAGTATCTATACGCTACGAACTTTACCGTCAATATTTTCGTGAACGTTTGGGAATTCAAACATGAACAATTACAACCATTATCAAGTCGGTGGTAGTTTACGAGAAGGTACTGAAATTTACGTTCATCGTCAAGCCGATAGTGATTTATATACAGGACTAAAAGCCGGAATATTTTGCTATGTTCTCAACTCTAGACAGATGGGTAAATCGAGTTTACGAGTGCGTACAATGTCGCGCTTACAGTCAGAAGGATTTGTTTGTGTTGCTTTTGAAATGCGTGAACTCTGCGTTTATCAAGTGAGTGCAGATGAATTCTATGGGGGATTTGTCAGCCATTTTGCTAGTGAACTTAACATTGAAATTGATTTAGAATATTGGTGGTCTCAAAATACTTTGCTACATCCATTTTTGCGCCTGAGTAAATTTGTGGAAGAAGTTTTACTAGCAAATATCTCTCAGCAAATTATCGTTTTTGTAGATGAAATTGACAGTATTCTCAATCTAGAATTTAAGGATGATTTTTTTGCTTTTGTGAGAGCCTGCTACAACAAACGTGCTGATAAACCCGAATTTCAAAGGTTAACATTTGCCCTATTTGGTGTGGCTACACCCACTGATTTAATCGCCGATAATAAATTTACACCACTAAATGTAGATAGTCGCGCTATCGAACTTACAGGTTTTCAATTGTCTGAAGCTAAACCACTGGAACAAGGCTTAAACGAAGTGGTAGCAAATCCTACCAAGGTGATGGCAGAAATTTTGGCTTGGACTGGTGGACAACCATTTTTAACTCAATGGTTATGTGAACTAATTAATACATCCAATACTTTTATTGCACCGGGATGGGAAACTTCAGCAGTAGAAGCAATTGTGCGATCGCAAATGATCGAACATTGGTTAGCAAATGACCGACAGCAGCATTTTCAAACAATTCGCGATCGCATTCTTCACAATAAATCTTTGGCTTGTTGGTCATTAGGACTCTATCAGCAATTGCTCAATCAAGGGGAACTTTCGGCTGAAGATAGCTGGGAGTTAATGCAGTTGTGTCTTTCTGGTTTGGTTGTCAAACGTCAAGGCAAATTGAGTATCTATAACCGCATCTATGCCACCGTGTTTGATTATACCTGGACAGAACAAGCTTTACGTGCTATCCGTCCCTATGGTGCAGAACTCGCCGCTTGGGAAATTTCTCAAGATCCTCAATATTTGCTGCAAAATGAAGCCTTGCAGTGGGCGTTGGTTTGGGCAAAAGGATTGAGTTTGAGTCATAGTGATTATCAATTTTTATCCGCTAGCCAAGCCCAAGAACTAGCGATCGCCCAATCCAAAACCCAAACAGCAATACAACAAGAAACTCAAGCAATTGGGCGATTAAAAACCGTGCAACATCAAACCAAAAAACGATTGCAAATTGGAGCGATCGCGCTTTCTGCGGCTGTAATTAGCACCATCGGCACGTTTTTTTACTTCCAGCAATCAGAACAGCAACTCAGAACCAATGCAGATATCTTAAATCTAGAACGAGAAGGAAGCCGAATTTTGCAAGTGCGTGCAGATGGCAATCAACTGAAGGATTTGCTAGGGGCGATGAAATCAGCGCAAAGACTTAAACAATTGACCAAACAGCATTCTTTTAAACATTTACCCACCCACACACCTTTATTTGCCCTGCAAGCTGTTCTTTCCACGATTAATGAGCAGAATCGTTGGCATTTAGATAGTCCGGCGGTAGCGATCGCCTTTAGCCGTGATGGACAGAAACTAGCAACTGGAGGCGAAGACGGGGCGATAACTCTTTGGACAATACAGGGAAAGAAAATTCAGACCATTAAAACTCACAAAACTAAAACTCTCCAGGGCTTCCCAATTTCCATTTCTTCTCTGAGTTTTAGTCCCGATGGTCAGTATATTTTATCTGCTGACTCCGATTATGAAATCCAGGTTTGGCATCTCAAAACAGGTACTCTTGTCAATAAGCTAAAACTCGATCAAGAAACTCTTAGCGATGTCCGGTTCACAAATGACAACAATATTGTGGTAGTCAACGCCTTTGGCAAAGTTGCAGTCTTAAATTTGCAATGGAAATTACTTTACACTAGGCAGATTGCTCCACCTCAACAAGGTATTGACCTTACCATTAGTTTAGAAGGCGATGCAATTGTATTTATCAATGCCCAAGGAAAACCGGAAGTTCGAGACATTAAAACTGGTGCGTTGATCAAAACTTATCCTAACATCACCCATAATTTAGGCAATAACCTTTGGCACAGTTTCCGCCAAAAAGATGGTGCTTACATTTCTGCCAATCTCAACACCCTCAAATTATGGCATCCAGACGGAACTTTACAAGCAGAAATCAAAACTCATCAACTGCTGGTTTCTGGTTTTAGTTCTAGCTTTGATGGTTCTGTCATCGCCACGAGTCACCCAGATGGGATGCTGAAACTCTGGAAAATCCATCCTCAAAAAATCTCCACTCCATTGACACCACCAATACAAACGCCCCGTGTGGTTGTGGGAAATCAGCAACGCATCAACCGCATACAAATACCGGGTGAGAAACTAAAAATTGCTGGGGCAAAATCTGATGCCCAAAATAGAATTATGGATGCCACTCTTAGTCCTGATGGACAGACAATTGCTGCCACAAAATTCAATGGAGAAATGACATTATATCGGGCAGATGGCAGTGAACTCAGAACAATACAAACTAATCTCCCGGAAAGTGTGATTAAATTTAATACCGATGCTTCTCGCCTAGTTTTGTTATCAATTCGTCAACAAAAAATACAATTCAGGTTAGCGAATGGGGATCTAATTCAAGAAATGGATGCGGCTCATTATAAACCAGGAATCGAATTTAGTCCTGATGGCAAAGAGTTGGCAATTTCTGGTAATCAACCCGATAAAATTCAACTTTGGAGTAGTGAAGGTAAATTTTTGAAGACTATCAAAGATGCAGATTCCCTCTACTTTAGCCCCAACAATCAAACTTACATCACAGTAACTTCTGGTAATACCCCCACACGCACCCTGCGCTTGTGGAGAAGAGACGGAAAACTGCTCAAAACCCTATCAGGACAACCAAATGAAATTACAGCAATGGGATTTTCCCCCAGTGGGCAGTTTATGGTTGGCGATCGCTTTGGTAAACTGGTAATTTGGTCGGCTGAAGGTAATCTCATCCAAACCCTCAATCATGGCGCAGCGATTATTGATATCGCTCACCGTAACGACGGACAACAGTTGGCGACGGTGGGAATTGATCAAAATATCAAAATTTGGCGTTCTGATGGTACGCTCATTCGCACACTTGAAACAAACCAAATCGGTCGTTTTCAATTTAGCCCAGATGGGCAATTGTTGATTGCTAAGACTATTGATAGCACAATCCATATTTGGCAAGCCGACGGCACACCTATTACTCGCATCCCTATGGGTGGTGCATTCAATTCATTCCTCAATTTTACCCCAGATGGCAACCGCTTGATTTCTAGCAGTGAGTCAATGCTCTATTCTTGGAATCTGAATCTTGACGATCTCCTTACCCAAGGTTGTAATTGGCTGGGCGACTATTTCCACAACCATCCCCAGGAGTTGCAGCAACTCCCATCTTGTCGTAAATAACCTGAGTTCGGGATCAGGAAAGGGACAAGTAGTAAGCTAAAAATAACGTCAAATCTAGCACCTATCTTATGTTTAAAGGAACTCTGGATAATAAGTGACTGGTAAAACTGGCGCACGTTCGTTAAAAAGAGACATCTGTATCATCTTGTTCTGCTTGTGACCAAAGTTGTTTCAATGCTTGTTGTTTTGCTGCTTCTAACTGTTGTTTCTCCTGGACTGATGACTCACCGACGAGCTGCTCAAATTCTTCCCTTTGTCGTTGCTTCAATTGCTCAGTAGTCACAGAAGGTAATGCCAGTTGCTCATCTTTGCCTTGACCAGAAGGGCGAAAGCGACGACGACGGTACAAAAAGCGAAAATGGTGTTTGTCCTGTCGAGGAAGCTTCCGCCATACTTCCTCATTCCAGCCTGGGGGTATGAAGTCAGCAGATGGGGGCAGGAGGTTTTGGATTTGGGATTGCAGCTGGGCGATCGCCTTCCCTTGTTCCTCGATTACCTGGTTCTGCTGTTCAAATTTCTCCAATAGTTGAGCAAGTAGTTCTGAATTTTGCGGGGCTAACTCTGCTTCACGGGTTTTCACTGCAAAGTAATTTTGTGCGGCAGCTATCTCACTCTTGCGCGGATCGCCGTTCATCGCCACCAAATAGCAGGCGTGTCGTGATAGCTTGTAATCCTTGAGCACTTCTCGAAATGCTTGAGAAGCCCCAATTTGCGCCATTTGGACGACATCGACCAGATGGTAGGATTCATTTAACCCGGAATTCCTGGCACTGATTTTTGCTCTTTCAACTGTGTCTTTAATTCTTTTCTAAGTCTGATAACCCAGTAGTGTTAACAATTCAGTTGCTAACCAATACTCAGATCCGTCAGCATCCATGTGTTTAATTTGGTCAAATGGGCTGCTGTTACTTTCGTACTTTATAATTGCGTCCATACGATCTCCAAAATTTTGACGCATGAAACTATCGCGGCATTGCAACCATGCCGCCACAGATTTTTAAAGTTTTGTAACTAAATATAGCTACGCTAGTACATTGCTGATTAAAAACGCCATCGAGTGATAACTCTTCTTCTCTATGAAAGACTATGCCAACGAGACGCTACGATAACGTTAAGCTTCGGCTAACGCACTGTCCCCTGTCAGGTTATCGTCGCAGATTTTGGCGCAGGCATCGCTTTTAATTTTTTGCTAATATTCTTCGCTGTCTGGTAGATAATGCTTTCCTTTCTTTAGGTGGCGCAGTAGTTGGTTTTCTGGAGAAGCTAGCAGCATCCTGAATCTATAAAAAAGTAATACATTCTCTATCTAGCGAATGCATCTAATTCCTATAAAAGCGATAGCAACGTTACAGAAATTATTTGCTTTGTTTTAATCGAGCTTCCTTCCACTTTTGCGCTGAGTTGCAATAAAAGATTCTGATAATTCTTCGAGTGTGCATTGGTAAAGACGGATCAGCTGTAACGTTTCACTGGGGCTAAGGCTAGGGATATATGTTCCTGCCTCCCAAAATCGAATCGTGGAAACAGACTTACCTAACTCCACTGCTACCCGTTCAGCTGATAAACCAGCTTTCTCGCGCAACTCCTTTAAATCCATAAAAATAAGCAACTTCAACTTAATCACCTCCTCTAGATTACTGGTCTTGCTGCCTAGTCTAATCTAGTTAACTAGTCAAGTCAATAGTGAGATAGTCTAGTTAACTAGTCTTTTGTAGATGACAAGTCTAGTTAACTAGAGTATAGTAATAAATATAAGGGCAACGGAATTGCAAGCCGCCAGCACCCGAACGCTCAAAAGGTTTGCCAATTGAATCATCAAGTTGAACTCATTCAATTCATCCAAAACCCAATGCCACCGGGATTAGCAGCCGGAAGCCAAACTTGTAATGCTCAAGCCGCCGGAGATGATTCCGATGACCTAACTAAGTCTGAAAAATTGGTTATTTAGCGAATATACGTCCAGAATTCAAAGATTTGTACAGCTTCGCTGATTCTGTTGTGAGAGCATTTTGTCATTTGCACAGCGCTCTTTTGTACATCAAAAACAAAGGCGATCGCTCATGTCTGGAAAACTCAGCGATCGCCTTTTACCCTTTTCTCAAAGGAATATCTATTATGACCCATACAACGCATACACAGCAAGCAATTTTCGCTTCTTTCGTCGTTGATGAGCAACTAAGCGCTCAAGCAGAACTAGAGCAGCACATCACACAACAGGGAGAAGTTTTAGCACCCGAAGAATTCACAGTTGTCGAAATCACCTGCTATGACTATGAAATTTACGTTGGCGAGAAACTGATAGCTAGCATTACATACGACCATAACGAATTCCTAACCCAACGTTGGGTAGTCATGGTGAACTCAACCGAAGTACACCGTGCAAACAGTTGGGCGAAATGCCACAACCATGTCGCTTGGCACTACAAACAAGGCACACTGCCTGTGCAAAAGCAAAAAGTTCCAGCCAATACTACGGGTAACGAAGTCATGGCACAAATTGCCTTGGAATGCGAAAAGTTTGGCTTTGAACTCCTCGATGACGGTATCTACAACAACGACAAAAAGCTAGGCTCGGCGGGATGCACTGATGGTCGCTGGTGGGTGGAAAGAGCATCATCAGAGCATCAGCAGCAAATGCCCTGTGATTCTGCATTCGATGCTATGTGGTCGTTGTCGATGGTCGAAGTATTGCCTAGTCTCGAAACTAGGTCTTGCGAGGAATTGTTGGATAAACCGTTTGATCAACTGACGAGCGAGGAATGGAAGCGGCTTATGGAGTACAAGCCACTTCCAGACAGTATGGTGTTAGTCGCGTAGTTTAAGAGAGAATATGGTGGGCACAATGCGCCCACCATCTCAATATCAGCATAGTAATCCGGACGTGAGAAGTCTTATTAGATTCATTCAAAAGAGTTAATCATAAATAGGAGTCAGAAGTCAGAATACAGGAGTCAGAATACTCCACCCATGTTCACGAAGTGTTCCCGTAGGGTAGGGATGGAGTTTTAATTAGTCAGAATATTTTAATTCTTTTCGCCCACAATTCCACTCGCTTTTAAACCAATATTCATCCGCCAGTCGCACAGAATTCAATTCTCAATTCTGGCTCCTGATTTCTGAATTCTTCTTATTAAAAAAGTTTGGGTTTAAATCAACAAACAGCGCTGAATCAATTTCAATAAGATGAAAATTGACTGACTCGCACTCAAAATTAATTCAATTAGCAAAATAAACTGCAAATATCCAGTTAATTATTAGGAATTTAAAAAACTGATGGATATTAAGACTATTGCTGTCACCTATCACAGAAAATTTAATTTGGGTGACTATGAATCGTTGGAATTGGGTTGCTCATTATGGGCACAAATCGACCCAGAAGAAGATGCAGAGGGCGTAACACAATTTTTATATCAACAAGCCACGGTAATTTGAAGCGAAAAGCTCCATCACTTCAGGTGTACAGCTAAAAAGAAGTAGAGACCCAAAGTTGAATAGCACTAAGATAACGCCAAACCCATTACCTATAAGGCTTTTGGGTGTGGGGTGTCGGGTGTCGGGTGTAGTGAAGAAGGAAAATATTTATGTTCGTACTCGATATTTGGTTTTCTTAATTTCCCCCTACACCCTACACCCCACACCCTACCCCCAATACCCTAGACAAGCTTTCAGGAGCAGGTATTTTTATGTTGATGGCATCAATAGTTCCGGTCAAATTCCGGAACTTGACCGGAACTCAAGGAGAACTCAAGGAGAACTCAAGGAGGCGAAAAGCTTGTTAATTCAAGGTAATTGCGTAGTCGAACAACCTCTCACACGAGAGCAAGTAGCAAAGAATTTGCAACCACAGGTGACGATGAGGCAATTGCAAAAGTATTTAGACTTAGCCAGTCTTTACTTACCAGAATTTGCAGATTGTAGAACGCTCACGCATCGAGCAACGCCAGCTAACAGCTTTAAAGTTAGCTCAAACCCAAGTCATGCCCAATACTCAAAAACTGAAAATCCGGCAGTACATTGACAATCCAAAACGAGATCCTCGCCCAGAAACTACAGGTTGGTTAGAGTCGGAAGTGGTTTATGTTTATGACTCTGCTGGTGCTTGCATAGGGCGGATTTCTGCTCGGCAATGGCAGTGGAAATATCACTACAAAAATGCTTGCACTGATGCACCAGGCTAGTAGTCTGGCAAGTCAACTTTGCATGGTGGCAAGCTGGGGAGGCTGGGGAAGCAGGGGAGGCAAGAGAGTCATTGAACAATAACTCTTTTCTCCCCCAGCACCCCCACTCCCCGCTCCCCCAGCTTGCCAGAACGACAATTCTGGGTTACTCGAGCAGGAGGAATTAAAAACATGGATACTCAGAAAAATTCATCTTCTGAGCAAGCAACCGAAAAGCAGACTCAGAAAAGGCGGAGATTTTGCGCTTGCGAAACGAAATGAATCTCAACCAGACCCACATCATCAGAATCCTTTGGGATGCCAGACCTGGGGAAAATGAGGCTTACCGAAACGCCGTTTCAGAATATAAAGACCTGATGTCTGACGTTGAATAGTACTTATCTCGGAGGCTGGCAGATTTTTTGCTTGTTTTATCCCAACCCTACCTGATTTGAATTCAGTGGGGTGTTTATTTACCTAGGAGTTTTATTGAATTATTTTTATCTGGTTTTGCAGTTTTCATAAAACTTGATATTAGCCAGACTTAATTAATCTGTGGTTAAATTTCTTTGTCAGGTCTATGTTTTGGGCGTTAAAGTTCCGGTTGAGTTCCGGAAGTAAATCGGAACTCAGCTAACCATATGCATTCTGTAGCAACAAGACGGTTAAGGAAAATTTTCCACAAGCGTTAACATTTTTGAGAAGCAGTGTTTAGGTACTTCTGTCTGGTAGTTTCACCGACAATTTGCTTAATAGCCGCGACAACGTGGAATGATCTCTTCCTTATAATTTAAGAAACTGGATTGAATATAGCTTTAAACAGGTCAAGAATGACTGGTTTTTTGCTGCTGATTTTGGTAGTTAACTTGCTGCGACGTAAACGAACAGCTTGGTGGGTAACGATCGCCTTACTCATTATCTCCATCTTGAGCCACCTGATCCAATATCCTTAATGGAAAAGCGTGAAAAAATTTGCGAAGGTTCTACAATTTCATAGGACTATACACCTACAAAGATAAATTTCATCCACGTTGGGAGCCTCGCTATCTCATCTATCCTAACTTAATTGCTTTACCCGATGTTGTCGTGGCTTTAATTCGAGCAGATTCAGGCGATCGCCTCCTAGATTATTTTAAACCTGGTTCGTGAACTCCAAGGGTTAATATTCATGTCTTGGAAACGTTGCTTACAAATACTTCCTTCCTTTGTCGGAATTGTTCTATTAGGTGTTACGATTTGGGTGATTGAGCGAGAGATACAGCAGTATCCACCAGGAGAGATTTGGCGGAGTCTTAGCAGCATTCCAACTCATAAAGTTGTCTGGGCGATCGCGCTAACTTTCCTAAACTATATTGTCCTAACTGGCTACGATCAACTAGCTGTGCAGTCTATTCGTCACCCTTTGCCTTATCGTAAGACAATACTAGTTTCTGTTATCGGCATTCCCATCAGCAACATAATTGGCTTTTCTGTGTTTAGCGATGGTGCAATTCGCTATCGATTCTATACTATTTGGGGTCTGTCAGGCTGGGAAGTTGCTCAAGTTATTGCATTCTGTCATTTAAGTTTTTGGTTAGGATTGTTTGCTGTCAGCGGAGTCATATTTATAGTTGAGCCGCTCACAATTCCATCACTGTTGCATCTTCCATTCCACACAGTGCATCCACTCGGCGGATTTTTTTTGAGTATAATTGCTACCTATTTACTCTGGAATAGCTTTCATCATCGATCCCTACAGATTAAAAGATGGACAATTCCTCAATTTCCTTTGCGGCTCTGTTTGGCTCAAATTGCGATCGCATCTTTAGACTGGGTGCTGTCTGCTACGGTTCTTTATGTTATGTTACCCCCTACGTCTACATTATCCTTAAAAAAATAATGTTGGAAAAAAATTAATAATCATTTGAATTGAGAAATGATTGCAGCAGTATCACTATCTATTAATGCAAACTTCTTAACAGATTTAGCTATAGTTATCAATTGACCTGGTAGTGTTTTTGTTAGCTTTTTAGCTGAATATTTGACAGTGTTAATACTAATCTGAGTTTTCTGTTTGAGGCTATGCTGTGTATTGGTAAATTTATTTTTGCCCTGTTGTGTTATAGTTTTTGCATCTTCTTTAAAGTGCGAAATATTTAGAATTTCATCTCTCAATTCTTTGGCAGATTTTTTATGAATCTCAGATTCAGTAATTCCCATTGTTTTTAGGATATTTATCGCTAATTTATCTGACTGTTTTGCCATGACAACTATGGCAGCAGCAGCAAATTTTGGGTGTTTCTGGAATATCTCTTCCTCTGCACCCATAGCATTAACTTTTGCGTTAAAAGCAGCTTCTTGAGCCGTACCAGCTTGATAACTATCAACAAGCTGTTCTCCAAGTTTCTTGCCTAGATTGATTGCAGTTCCCAAATATTTAATTACCATTCCGGCTACAGCAGTAATACCTCCTAAATTGAGAAGATTCCCAACTATTTTGATTACATTTACTACAATATCTACAGCTTTTCTGATTGCTATATGCGTCATTCTTTTAGCAATGATTTCCACAGCATCTTCGAGATAATATTTGTGATGTTTGGCTTGTTTGTATAGCAATTTATGTGTACTAGCTTGTTTAGTAGCTGTACCCATCTCATAAGCACTGTGAATTAAAGTATTACTATTTGCAATGATATTGAAAATTGGAAAACCTGCCATATCTAGCCTATTAACTAAATCTTGATTTCCAAAGATTTTAGTTAAATACATCGCACCTGATGTGGCAGCGAGTAGATTATCTTTTAACTCGATACCTCCTGCAATTACTTGCTCTTTACCTTCTTTTTTAATCACTGCATCACTTTTATTTACCCATTTTTTTGCTCCTTCTACTATATTCGCGATCGCAAATCCAGCGTTAGTAATATTTGTGCCTACATCAATACTGTTTGATATTCCCTTGAAAACTTTAGTTCCATTGCTGTTGGGTGTAAATTTCTCAGAAATACCACCCCCAACCTCTGCTACTGTTTTTATAGTACTTCCACCAGTTTTAATATATGCTTTTAATTTTTCTGAGGTAGATGTTTTCGTTGCAGAGTTATTAGCATAAGTTAGTTTAGCATCATATTTATCTTCTAAGAAAAATTGCTTTTTGACATCATGTAAAAGTTTAGCTTTGACATCTGTAGGCGTGGGTCTGTATGCTGGAGGTAAGTCTTTAAATGCTTCATTTTCTAAATCTTGAAAGTTTTCTTGTTCCAATATATATTTTTCGGCTCGTAATCTCGCTTCTTGAATAGGATAGCCATATCTTTGAAACTGTGCTGTTTTCTCAAGTTTTAACCTAGCTATTCTCTCAGATTTTTTCTGCTCAAAATTATTAATTGCTTGCGCTACCTTTGTTGCCATTTCTGGTGTCAAGCCTTGCTCTGCTAATCGCTGCTGCTGTTCGGAACTAGCAACAGTTGAGAAATCTTGCCCAAAGGTTTTGTGAATAATGTCTTTAATTATGGCTATTTTCGTTGTTTTATCAACTGTCCCTATATCAGAATTAAAACGCTGTAAAGTTTGGCTGGTAGATGTATTTTCTTGCCTAACCACTGGTGTAGTTATCCGCTCAGCTTCTAGTTCAGAGTTCGTTTGCGGTTGTGTAATTACCAAGTTACCGAAAATACTTCTATAAATAGCATCTCTATATAATTTACTAGGACGAGTAGAAGTTTTTTTTCGAGGATAGGTTTGTAAAACTGCTTGTGTTAAATCATCACTAACAGGTGGATAAATTGGAGATTGTCTTTGCTGAATAGCAGTGGATTTAACTGATTTTTGCACTTGTAAGTACACCATAAATATCCTAGATTATTGGTATGTTTAAATTTTGTATTTATATTTCATGCGTCTTTTTCTTTCTCTTCCTGTTCAACTTGCTGATGTGATTGAAGTCGTTGATTAATTTTATCTCTCATTTTTTGTTCGGCGTTGTTCATTACCCCATACATTAGGCTGCTGATTATAGCTTCAACCTGATACATAATGTTTCTAAGGATATTTTCAACTATTTTTGATAGTGCTGCCATAAATTCAAACTCAAATTCTCTAGTTTTATATTATAGATATCTGGCTTGATAGACTATTATGCAAAGGTCTAATCATATCATTCATCAAAAGTTATTTAGAAAAATTAGACCTATGGGTAATTAAAATTCCTCAAATTATGTGCAAAATATAAAATATTGCTAAACAGTATTAGCCTATCTAAAATATGGAACAAGGGCTATATGAAAGTTTATTGCTATTTCTGAATATTTAAGTTTTAATTTAGGTTAAAAATGATGAAAGTTAAGGTTTTTAATTCACAAACAAAAATTCGAGGAATTGAACTAGACTTTGATGAATTATTTACGCATGAAGACGTATGCTTCATAGGGCGATCGCCTGATTCGGGTTTAGTCTTAGATAGCCGGGATGTTAGCCGAGTACATGGTAAATTTTTTCTGCAAGATAGTGAAATTTTTTACACTGATCTTGGCAGTACAAATGGCTCTAGGATTAATGGCGAACTTGTTGAACCCAATAAAACTTATCTCCTCAAAGTTGGAGATGTGATTCAAGCTGGAGAATTTATTCTCTTTATTCAAGACACTAGCGATGTTGTTGAAGATGCAACATTTGTGAGAAATATAGATGCAACTGCATTTTCATCTTGGCATCCTGATGAAGAATTAGAGACAACTAATAAACCCGGCGCTTTAGTTAAAGTTACGCCAACTCTGGAAACGACAGAACCAGCAGATCCCAAGTACCAAACTCAGGCTTTACTCGCAGCAATCAATAAACGCATTTTTACAGATATCAAAGCCACAGGAAACTGGACAAGAGATACATACATTAAAGCGGTACGTAAAGCGCGTGAATCAATAGAGAATCACAAATTCATCGATCCAGAGGAACTGGAGAAAGAAGCAGATAAGTATTGGCGATCGCTCTCTCAAGGTACTGTAATTATCGGTAGCCGTTTAGGAGCTGCGGCTGCTCAAGGCGTTAGTCGTGTTAGTTCTGTAGCTGCAAAAGGAGCGTGGGAACTGAAAATTCGTCTGGGATCTGCGGTTCAAGCAGCTTGGAAAGAAATGATTGCGGCTAAATCTCATCAAGAAATTAACCAGTCTGTTTCTCAACCAGCAAGCCATACCCCTGACGCGGCGATCGCTCTAGATGATGTGCAAACTCCGGAAGTTGATCTGAGTCAACCAAATTTTGCAGATCATCAACCTTCAATTATCAACAAACAACTAAAGGACAAATCCTAGGAGTACACAGTTGTGCGCCTCTACCCGGATAAAATATTCAATATGCTGCCAAGATGAATCCCGAATTTGTTCAAGACAAAGCTAACATTTACTATCTAGAGGCTGCTATGTCTGCAATTGAGCAAACTGTAATTGATTACAGCGATCGCCAACAAGATGTAGAGCCTTCTTCTGATATACAATCTCAGCTTGTAGATGTCACCACTACCATCAGCCATTGTTCAGCATTCGGCTATCTTTGTACTAAGTTTGGTCTGTCACTATTTGAGTGTCACATTCTACTTTTGTGTCTTGCTCAAGCTCTGCTTCCCTACTTTGCTCAACTTTGTGCCCAAGCTGAGGGAGATGAGCGTTTAGCTTACCCAACTTTTGGTTTAGCTATGCGTTTGTTCCCAGATTCTCATTGGAGTGCCTTTTTACCAACTGCTCCTTTGCAACATTGGCAATTAGTGCAAGTTGGGGCTAGTCAAGAACTTATTAAATGTCGCTTGCAAATAGATAATAGTATCTTGCTTTATCTGCTGGGACAGCCTTATCAAGATGAAAGACTGATACACCTCATGCAGCCATTGCCAAAGATTGATAGCAATCTACCCTTGCAGCCTTCACACCAAAATATTGCCCAAAAACTAGCAGCTATCTGGTCACCAGTAGAAACAGCCTCCACATTACCAGCCGTGCAACTTTGTGGCGCGGAAGTTAGAGATAAATACGCGATCGCCAATACTGCTTGTCAACTTGTAAAGCGATCGCTTAAAATCATTCCTGCTCGTAATCTGCCCACAGATCCTACTGAACTCAACAACTTTATTCGCAGATGGGAACGACAAGTTGCTTTAACAAATCATGTTCTTCTACTAGATTGCCAACAGTTAAATTTAGCTGAACCAAGTTTAAATACAGCAATATTACAGTTAATTGAGAATATCCATAGTCCATTAATTATTTCTACAGAAGACAGGTTGCACTCACCACGCCGTCCCCTCATGAATTTTGACGTGGTAAAACTTACCCCCGAAGAACAGCAAAACATTTGGCATACTTGTCTTGGCAATACTGCTACTGAACTCAATGGACATCTTAAGGCGCTAGTATCTCAGTTCAATCTCAATACTCATGCTATTCAATCTGCTTGTTTACAAATTAAAAATCAGCCTATTCCTAGTAACAACTCTCTACTTTCTCATGATTTATGGGATATTTGCCGCACAATGGCGCGTCCTCAACTTGAGGACTTAGCACAACATATAAATGCAACTGCTAAT
Organism: Calothrix sp. NIES-2100; assembly: GCF_963875285.1. Taxonomy (NCBI): domain Bacteria; kingdom Bacillati; phylum Cyanobacteriota; class Cyanophyceae; order Nostocales; family Calotrichaceae; genus Calothrix; species Calothrix sp. NIES-2100. Next base: position 9,871,396 of record NZ_CAWNLA010000001.1, on the reverse strand, counting down.
TGGAACGATCTCATATTGCCAGAATTACAAAAAAAGATTTTGCGGGATTTAATCGCTCAAGTTAGGCAACGAGGAAAAGTTTATTGGGAATGGGGATTTGCTAGTAAAGGAAGTCGTGGTTTAGGTGTTAGTGCATTATTTGCAGGTGCTCCTGGTACTGGTAAAACAATGGCAGCTGAAGTAATAGCCAAAGAGTTACGGTTAGACCTTTATCGGATCGATTTGAGTGCAGTTATAAGTAAATATATTGGCGAAACAGAGAAAAATTTGCGGCGGATTTTTGATGCTGCTGAAGCAGGTGGAGCCATTTTACTTTTTGACGAAGCTGATGCTTTATTTGGCAAACGTTCTGATGTTAAAGATAGCCACGATCGCCATGCTAACGTTGAAGTTAGCTATTTGCTGCAACGAATGGAAGCATATCAAGGGTTAGCAATTTTAACTACTAATATCAAACATTCTTTAGACCAGGCTTTTATGCGTCGTCTGCGCTTCGTTATTTCTTTTCCTTTCCCTGATTTCAAATCACGTGTAGAAATCTGGCGGTGTATTTTCCCTCCACAAATATCCACTCACAATTTGGAATTTGATAAACTTGCCCAGTTAAATTTAGCAGGTGGCAATATTCGTAATATTGCATTAAATGCCACATTTAATGCTGCTGATGCTGGGGAGTCAGTGATGATGAAGCATTTACTAAATGCTGCCCAAAGTGAATATTTAAAACTAGAAAAGACACTTACTGATAGTGAAATCAAGGGTTGGTTATGAATCAAAATTAGAAAAAACAATCATATTTAAAGGTAAAATATAACCAGGTTAAAGATTTTTATCTTTAACCTGGTTATACGTTATTTTTTTATAATTACGAATTACGAATTACGAATTATTTTTAATTAACACCATTGATGCTTGATAGCCAATTGATGGGCGATACTGCGTTTGCAGCATAGACCAAAGCTTTGAAGTTTCTTCCATGTTAGAAAACTCTGGGCTAATTCTTATTGAACCGATTTGTTCAGCTAAAGTAGAAACAGATGTAGAGGCAAGCACTGGAGATAAAATGTTAGAAGTGTTGACAGTGAGAGTATTTTGTAAAGCAGTATAAATAACATCCTGGGTCAATATTGGTAGGTCATAAAATAACTGCATAATATATTCAAGCAATAGCTCTGTTTGAAATTCTTTGCCGCCATAAACTGTTAGTAAGTAGTGCAAGTCAAGTGCTAGGGGCGGATTTTTAGAGCGTTGTTCTTTTTGTGATTGGGTAATACGCTGTTTCAGTTCTCCGGATGTCCAGTCAGCATTGCGGTTTTGCGTCACTTGATAAAGAAACAGGTTAATTTGAGAATGTTCATCTACTCCAACAGTAATGCGGTCGGGTGGTATTGCTGTTACAAGAATGTCACCGATGCTGGCTGTGATTGGGTCACTAGTTAATCCGTTTTCAACTACATTTTTCAGCACAGCAGTTACAGATGCCATAGCAATTGTATTACGCATATTATTTATTATTTTTAATCTGTAAAAAATGGCGATCGCTAGGAACACACATTTGTGTATTCCTACAAATTATTGATGTATTGCAAAAATTTTTGGAATCTATATATTAATTTTCCTTAATCATCCATTAAAAATGGATTATTTAACATCATACCTTTATAAAACCTATAAAAAATCCGACTAATGTATATGAAATTAGACTAATTAAAATGACACCATAAAGTGAGAACAGCAACTCACAATCAAACTGCTGCTTATATGCAGATGGTGTATGGAAAACCGGATCGTTAATGCTAATCTCTCTACTCAAAGCGTTACTTTTAAGCCTGGTGGCTCACCAGCGACTTTTGGCGTAACCGTGATTAATGGTAGCGAGCAATTTGCTGCTTTTCAATTAGAGGTTTTAGCAGCCGGAGCTAGTAAAAGTTCAGGTTCTCAATGGTATCGTCTTACACCAGAAGTTGCAGCAGCTAAACCACCGGGTGGTGTGACTGAATTTCAAGTTGAAATTTTTGATACGCCTTTACCTGCATTTGTAGGTACTGTAAACCTGACAGTGAGAATCTTTTCACCTCAGTTACGTGAAGAACGTAAGCTGTTAGTGCGTTTGATTATTCAGCCAGGTAAAATTTCCACATTATTAAATGTGGAATTACCAGTGCAGCGATTTCAAGTCTATCCTCGCAATTCTGTTGATATTCCAGTGCGGGTGAAGAATTTGAGTCCGATTGAAGTTGAGACTGTACTTCGTGTTGAAGGTCTTAATTCTTCTTGGATAATCGGTAGCGCAGAAAGAAGATTGCTCTTAGAAGCAGGTGGACAGGTGGAAATTTCTTTCCAATGTCAGCCGCCAGCGATGACTCAAGCGCCTAGCGATGATTATTCCTTGATTGTGAAAGCAACTAGCCGCAATAGTCCGCCAATTTCCGTGGCGGGGATTTTGGAAGTCTTGCCAGTGGGTTATGTTGGATTTAGCGCCACACCACAAAAACAAACGCTACCAAGTCATCAAAAATTATTACCTGATTGGCAGTCTAAAACAGCAACATTTCAACTATTTTTCAAAAATACCAGCAATCTTTACCAACAAGTAAATGTGCAACTTCAAGGCAGAGATAAACGAAAATGCACTTATCAAGTTGTGCCGGAAAATGCCGATTTAACTATTGGAGATACAACAAAAGTTCTTCTGAATGTGACGACGCAACGTCCTTGGGTGGGATTGGCAAAAACTTTGCGCTTGGAAGCTAGAACTGCGCTTACAGACCAGCGTTTGGGAAGTACAGACCCCACAACCCAAACTCTAGATTTAAAAGTTTTACCGATAGTTCCATTGTGGTTACTTTTGACTTTATTAGCATTATTGGCAGCACTGTTAGCACTTCTGCTCATCCCTGAACCTATTGGACATACTGATATCGTGAACTCTGTTCGCTTTAGCGGCGATGCTTTCTCGGTGGTAAGTGGCTCAGACGACTGTACAATCCGTATTTGGTCAGTTGATGGCAACCGTATAGACCCCAAAGGAATGGCGATCGCTCCTAATGTTGTTGGTTGTAATGGAAAAAAACCAAATCCTCGGGGTTTGTTGGCAATTATTGGTAAACCAGTGAGAACCTTACGATTCATGCCAAAAGATGACGATCGCATTGCGGCTGGTTTAGAAGATGGCGAGATCCAATTTTGGAATGTGCGGACACGCGATCGCGAAAATATTCTGCACGATCCCAACGATCAAACAAGCGATCGCGTTTTTGCTTTGGTTTTTACCGAAAATTCTCTTAACTTATTTAGTGGTCATGGTAGCGGTAAACTCAGGCTGTGGAAAAGACCAGGGCCAGGTACTAACTTTGCATCTAACCCCGAAATTACTGATTTAGGCAAAGACCTGAAATATCCAATACGCGCTTTAGCTTTGAGCGAAGATGAAAATCTTTTGGTGACAGCGGGCAATTTTAAGCGTGTGATTTTAATGAACCCGAACAATCTTGAAGCGAACCAAAGACAACTTTCAACACCAGAGTTAAATGGTGGAGATGGAGACTACATCTGGAGTGTAGATTTTGCTCCAGGTTCCCATATACTAGCAACTTCCGACTCTGATGGTTTTATTTCCTTATGGGATTTAGACAAGTGTCAGACAAATTCACCGCAGACTCAGTCTACAACTAATCTCACTCAACAGCAGTGTCAACTACGCGATCGCTGGCGTGCTACGAAACTTTCAGTACGAAGTATTGCATTCACCATCGATGGTAGCAAACTCATCAGTGCTGGCGACGATGGCAAAATACTCCTTTGGCCGTTAACTAGCGATCAAAAACTAGATCGGACAAAAGCACCCAACGGTGAGGAGATTTATAGAGGTTTTTCTCAAATCAATACTATTGATGTCACTAAAGATGTCCAAGGAACCATAGTTGTCAGTGGTGATGATGCTTTTCGAGTCCAACTTCACCGCTCAACATAAAGGGTCAATAATATGCAAAAGCTCAGTCCTCTTTCAGTGATTATAGACCCACCAGGTATACAATTCGGAATGCCTGGAGAAATCGTTGCAGTCTATGTTGTTGTTAGCAATCAAAGTTCTCAAGGTGCTGTCATTGATGTATTTTTTGATGAAGCCTCCGACACTTTACAGCAGTGGTGTTCTTCTCCTAGAGAACGTTTAGCTTTGGGGCCACAACAAAATAGTGAATTAACCTTTGAGTTTGAAATTCCCATTGATGCTCTACCGGGAACTTATGATTACACCCTAGTCGTAGATGCTCCAGAGCATTTTCCCGAAGATACACCGATACAGTTCCCGCGCCAACTGAAAGTGATGCTAAAAGAGCATACTGCGGTTCGGGTTAACGACCCCACATTTTCCCTAAAACCTGCCACAAATCCTAGAAATCCAGCCATCATTAAACCTAAAGAACCTTTGCAAATAGAAGTGAAGGTTGATAACCGTTCAGATAGAGTTGACCGCTTCCGCCTCACCTGTCCAGATTTAGAAGACCAATGGTACACAATACGTTACGCCGCTACAGGGGTGGAAGGCCCTGGTTTACTATCCGGCTCCAGTGGACTAGAACTAAATCCCAATTCCCAAGAACGTATTTTGGTACAATTTCATCCACCTACAGATACTTTTGCAGGTAATTACTCGCCCACAATTCGCTTATATTCTGCAAACTCTCCTAACTTAGTCCTGCTTGATTTGGTATATATCCAAATTCCTCCAGTACATAAATTAAATGTGGAACTGATTACCTTACGCGGAAAAGTCAGCAATAGTTCTGGTGAATATCAAATCAAATTGACTAATCAAGGTAACACACCGCGAGAATTAAAAATTAGTATAAAAAGCCGAGAAGAAGAACAATTATTTAAATTCAAATGTGAGCCTTCTAAAATAAGATTATTACCTAATAAAAGCTTTAACGTTCATCTCACAGTAAATCCCAAACCTTGGTGGCGAAGACCACTTTTTGGAGCCGGACTTCCACTCAACTTTGTCGTCGTTATTCAAGATAAAGAAGAAATACCTCTACCAGATAAATTACCTGAAGGAACTTTAATTTGGAATGCTCGCCCTTGGTGGCAATTTATTCCCATAATTTTAACGATTTTAGGATGTTTAGGAGAGTTAGCTTTTTTAGTATGGTTATTATTCTTCAAACCTCCAACACCGCCAAAATTAATTTATTTTATATCAGATAGCGTCAATTACATTCAAGGTGACGAAGTACGTCTTGATTGGCAAATTCGTAACTATGAGCAAATTTCTAAAATAGAAATCGATAATACTGGGCCAGTACCTAGCGCACCGCAAAATTTTAATTTTGACAAAGGTATTCCTCCTAAGCTTAAGGAAGAATGCCAAACACAACACAGAATATTATCTTGTTTCAACTACGATACAGGCGTTACACAACCAGGTGATTATACTTTTAACCTACAAGTTTTTGCTCGCGGTCAAGACAAAGCTGCTACTACTGGAAATATTAAAGTTTCAATCAAGGAAAAACCAGATCCTACCATTATCAATTTTCAGCTAGATAAAAGCCAATATATGTCAGGCAATGCCATGAATTTAAGCTGGCAAATTCAAAATTATCAGCAACTATCGCAATTACAAGTTGTCAGCAAAGCAGAGAATGGAACCGAAACTGTTTTAGCAAGCTATACACCTAATCAACTGAAGAAATTATGTCAGCCAGGCAATCAAACTCTCTCTTGTCAAAATGTTCCTTTAAATACTCCCGAACCTGGACAATACACATTTGAATTAAAAGCTTTTTCCTCGAATCCTGGTAAGCAACCTAACACTCAAACAGCCCAGTCTACGATTAATATTTTACCCAAACCACTGAAGATTATCTCTTTCACAATTAACGGTAGCCAGGAACCAAATATAGTTCTTCAGCCTAACCAACCTGTAACTATACAGTGGAAAGTAGAAGGTCAAGATGCTAGCGTTCAACTCGATCCCTTTGGTAATGTCCCCCTTTCAGGTTCAAAAGTGCTGACAGCTAATCAAGCTTTCCCTTCCTCAATTCAACTGTTAGCAACTGATAAGTTTGGTAATAAAGATTCCAGAGGATTTTCTATCAAAGTTAATAATTCTACTCCTGGTTCTGGTTCTAATGGTCTGCCAGTGCCGTTAACACCGAATGTCAATACAAATGGTGCCCCTGCTCCACTAGTACCATTAACACCCAATGTGAATAACAAACGTTAGTAATTTAAGTTAACTTAACGTTCTGATAATTATTGACCAACCACTTTTTATTGAATTAAGTGAATAATATGCTAAACAATCATAAATTAGTTAATCAATTCAAATTACTTTTAGATAACCTGAAGCTAGCTAATAAGTTCACTTTTCTTTTAATGCTAGTTTTTCTGGGAAGTATTGTTATTAGTGGTGCTGTTTTATCCAATATACTCAACCAGAGAGCACAGGCATCTGTAATTACTCAAGCAGATAACTTCTTGCAATCAATGAATTCTGTTAGAAACTACACTACAAACAATATTATTCCTCTGTTGGAATCTAAATTAGATACCAGTCCAGTCTTTATCCCAGAAACAGTAGCATCTTTTTCTGCCAGGGCAGTATTTGAAAATATTCGCATAAATCCCCAATATGAAGACTTTATTTACAAAGAAGCTGCCATTAATCCAACTAATAAGCAGGACTTAGCTGATAGTTTTGAAACACAGCTAATTAATCAATTTAGTAAAGATCCAGACAATTCAATGTCTTCAGGCTTTCGCTCTCTTCCTAAAGGTAGGGCCTTTTACATTGCTAGACGGCTAAATTTAGACGATTCCAGTTGCCTACAATGCCACTCAACTCCAGATAAAGCTCCTAAGAGTCAATTAGCTATTTATGGAGACAAAAATGGTTTTGGCTGGGAACTTAATAAGACTATTTTTGCTCAAATGATTTATGTGCCTGCTGAGAGAATTCTTCGGACTGCTAATCATTACTGGTGGCTAGCAATGGGAGTACAAGCTGCTATATTTGCTTTAGTAATCATCGTTATTAATCTTTTACTGAAGAAAGCGGTGATTAAACCAATTACGAAAATATCCAAGCTGGCTCAAGCAGTTAGTACGGGCAAACTGAATTCTGATTTTGAACAAAAGTCTAATGATGAAATTGGTACACTTGCAGCATCATTTAATAGAATGAAATCCAGCTTAGAAATAGCAATGAGAATTATCGATCAAAAAAATAATACTAAGCCGTAATTTGTACTTTAGGCTTAATTAACAAGTTTTGATGTCGAAACTTATCATAAAGTATAGCAATTACAATAATATTTGCGACACATCAATTATTTGCTAGGGGCGCACAGATATACGCTCCTAGTTATTTGTTAAATTCTTAATAACAATACATATTTAAAGTTTATTAATTATTTGAACATTTGCCGAGAAAATTTATCGGCTTTCTTGATATCAGGAATTTCTCTAGCTAACAAACTCACCAGTTGCTCTGGAGAAATTTGTGGATGAGATGTTAAAACAGCTTGGATAAGTGAACCAGCTATGGGGCCAACAACTTCTGCTAAATTTTCTTCGCATTTACGTAAAAAGCTACTATTAATCGCTGGATTATCCCAGATATATGGATGAGTTGACCAGCTTTGAGTAGGGTTAGAAGCTTTTTGGCTCCAGGCTATTGCTTTTTTCTCAAACTCATTTCGTTGTTTGGGAGAAAGATAAAGAATGAGATTTTCTAAAAGTTCTTGAGTACTATGCGATCGCGGTTTAATCTCTCGGATTAAAGTAGTAGCTATAGGGCCTATAACTTCTGCCAGAATCTCACTGATTGAGTCCGGCTCTAGTGCTAAAATCTCTTTGGCAATGTCCTGCTCAACTGGTCTTAGTGGTCGCCTTACAGTGTTTTCATCAGATTCTACTCTAGCTGGTAATGATTGCTGAATCGTACCATCGTTAAATTCTTGTTTAGCAACCAAAGGTTCTTCAATAGTTTCATCCTTCAATTCTTGCTGAGAAACAAAAGGTTGCTGAATTGTTACGTCATCATAGTTTGGTGGCAAGTTGGATGATTTATTAACAGTTTTATCTTCAGAATTAGCTTGATTATCAAGTGGTCGCTTAACAGTTTTATCTTGGGAAAATTCTTGAAAATTCGATTCTCGTCTAAAAGTTAGATCATTATCACTCTGTGCAATCTTACCTCGATTTTCAGCTATAGTAACGTCAGAATTTTCTACTTGACTAATAGCATTTTGCAGAGCCAGTTTTAACTGCTCTACATTAGCAAAACGCTCATCAGGAGACTTTTGTAAACAGCGCATTACTACTGCTTCAAGTTCTGGTGATAAATTAGATAAACCAAGCCGCGATCGCAGTGGCACTGGAGGCTTAGAAGTATGAGCTAAAGCCCAGGAAATTTCGCTGATTTTTTGAGAATTTAAACCTAACCCAAACGGATCAACACCACTGAGCATTTCATAAATAATAATACCTAAACTATAAATGTCTGCACGTCCATCAATATTTGCTTGCACTTCCAACTGTTCGGGAGCAGCATAGTGATACGTGCCCAAAAACATATTTGTTAATTTAGTATGTTCCGTTGTGTCTTCGCGGATTTTAGCAATACCAAAGTCGAGAATTTTCACTAACTCTCCCAAAGTTGTCGGTACTAAAAAGATATTGTCTGGCTTGAGATCCCGATGAACCACTGTGATATGTTCGCTAATTGTGGCGTTGTTCCTCCAGAGAGTTACACCTTGATGCGCCGCACGTAAGCCGTCACAAACTTGAGTTGTAATGCGGAGTATTCTTTCTAAAGGTAGCTGGCTTTCGCGCCTTAGTAGTTGTCCTAAACTTTGTCCCCGCAGATATTCCATGACGAAGAAAGGATAACCTTCAGATGTAACGCCATAGTCGCTAACTTGCACAATGTGATCGCTTCTGAGTGCTGCACACACCGCTACTTCACGTTCAAAACGCTTTCTCAATTCGCTGGAGTTGGCTAAGTTATCTTTCAGCAGCTTTAGAGCTACTTGCTGACCGAGTAAAGTATCCATTGTCAAGAAAACGTCGCCCATACCGCCTGCGCCTAAACGTTTTTCTAGCCGATAACGCTGGCGATCGCCAATTGCTCGGCCAATCCAACTATCCGATTTAGAATTATTTTTCATTTGATTAGTTGTAATGTTCTAATATGTTCATATTTCAGCTATTAATTCTTTTTGTATGAATAACAAATATCTTTTTTGTTTCACATTTTTCTATATTTTATATAGTAATATTTATTCAATATTTTACTAAAATTTTATCTTTACTGTTAATATATTTGCTCATTATTAGCTTTACTATATATAATAGCTGCAATCTAATATAGGCAAAGATTGCAACCATACAAACATATAGTATTTCAGTCCAATCAAGTATAGACTTAGGGGCACAACAATGTTGTGCCCTAACTATAATATGTAGCTCACTCTGCAATGTTTTTTAATTATGTAAAGTATGTAGATGGGGTTAGTTAGCGCTAACTACAAGGAACTAACCATGTCTTTAATGTAATGTACAATTGCTTCTGCTGTTGCCATATTTGTTGCCACTAAAATTTGATTAACATTACACAATCGCAACAATGCATCCTCATTTGCTTGATTTGATTGAGGAATAAGAAAATCTTTGAAGAGAATAACTGCTAGAGCTTCTCCTGTTCCAATCAATGATGCGACTGTTTGATATCCGCCAACTGGTACTAAGGGAGTTTTTTGACTAGTGGCTAAACCAGTCTGTTGGAATATAGTTTCACTAATTGTAGGTGTTGCAATTGTTAGACACTTAGATAAGAAATCTTGATGTTCTGCAACAAAGTCTACAAGCTCTAATTTTTTGCTATCGTGAGCCATCAGAGCAATGTATTTTTTACTGATAATCTCAAAAGCTTTGCTTGCTGCTTCAGGGGTTTGAGGTGCAATATCAGCCACTACTTCTAATTCCTCAATCTCTTGTGATATTTCTTGCGAAGTTTCATCATTAATGACTTGAGAGTTTGTCACTTCTTCCTCCTTCTGTTCATCCTGAAGATTTGCTTCAGACTCTTCAGCTACTTGTGCGATCGCTTCAAGATTTTCTGTAATATTTTGCAAATAAGGTGTTTCCAAATCGTTACTTTTGCTATCGTCAGACGATTCCTCCACCTCAAAAATTTTGTTCTCTAACGCTTGTTCAGTTGGTATTTCTACATTTGGAGTTGTCGTCATACTATCAAATTCATGATTGCTAGCAGAAATTGAAGTTTCCATTTCTGAATCTTCAGATTCTGCTGGCGAACGTTGAATAGTTGTCAAATCCTGATTTTGTTCATGATTCAAACTTAATTGATTCTCCACTTCAGGATTGTGTTGTACTTCAGACTCCTTACCTTCAAATTGCGGAGGCTGGATAGTAGTTTCTTCTGCTTGAATGATAGTTAATTCTGAAATTTGCTCATCACCTACATTTAACTGACTTTCTACTTCAGAATTTTGTGGTGCTGCGGAATTTTCTATCTCTTGAATATTAGTTAAATCCTGAACTGGGTGCTCGTCAGTGATTAATACATTCCCTGCTTCAGAAGTTGGTTCATCTGGTGAGGATATATCAAATTCTTCAGTAACTTTTACAACTTCACATTCTTGATAAATCTCTTCACTCTTAGCATTTGAAGAATCAGCATCGATATTAATAACTTGCTGAGAAACTACACTTTCTTCCTCTAAAGATTGAGCAAAATTTTCAGAAACTACAATGGCGAGTTCAGGGTGATGGACATTTAAAGCTGCTCGCCAATCTATATTGGCATTGTATACAGTTGCAGCTATTTCCGGCTCTTCTACTTCTTCTTCTAAAACTAGCAAGAATTCTCCAATGCGGACAATGTCTCCTGGCTTCAATAAATAACTGCGATCGCTCTCAGCAAGTATGTTGTTAATTAGAGAGCCATTGATACTATCAAGGTCACAATAGTAATAGTTTCCATCCTGGAGATAAAACTTACCATGCTGGCGACTCACATCATTACTATCGAGAATGAGACCAGACTTAGAAGAACGACCAACTACATACTCTCTGTTATCATTAGTAACGAGGTCAAGGTTAACTTCGTTGATTTTGTCTAGAGTTTCAGCGTTGAGAATTTTGACTTTCATCATAGTTAGTTGCATAAATGATTTTGTGGGTTTATCTGTTAGAGTTTGAGATTAACCTTGTAGTTGTTGGTTAATCTTATTTATCTCTGCAATCCATCTTTTACGAGTGGAGTGTTCTAAATTGAGAATGTCATCCTGCGACCAGTGAAAATGGTAAGCAACAAAAGCTACCTCCTCATATAACTTGTTAGAGGGGTAGCTTATAACTCCCCCGCCAGATCTAACTCAACTACAAACTGATTATTACAATGAGGACATTGAGTAGGAATATGTGCATTCCCTTGTTGATTAACACGGTTATAAAATTCTTTGAGATAGCTGATATCTCGAAGAACAAGAGTTTCTAGTAAATCCAGATTGACAGAATTTAGGCTGCCAATACGAGTGATAACTTGTGAAAGCATTACTAAAAAACTATATGCAGGATTTTCCTGAACACTGCGATGTTTTTGAACTATAATTTCATCTTTTGCAGTGGCTAAACGCATAATTCCTTGACGATGGATTCGGTTTTGAGCATCTACTAAACCTGTAGGTAGAGTAAAAGAATATTCAGTATTTAGATAATTTTTTCGGGTCATAGCATTAAGTAAACTATGTAGCAACAAGAGTTTCAATATCATTGTCTGTCTCTAAAGACAGATGATTTTTGTTTTCCAAACCATTGATATGGCGATAAAAATCTTGAAGATAACTCACATCCTGAGCAAAAAAATTTTCTACTACTATAGGACTAATTTCAGACAAAGCTCCAAGGCGAGTAATTACGCGAGATAGAATAATGATGGTGGCGTAAAATAAATTAGATTTCACACGCGGGTCTCGCATTGGTGCAATTTCATCCATTGCTGTTGCTAGCCGCATAATTCCCTTGCGATGGAGATTACCATCACTGTCTATATACCCTTTAGGAAGTGTAAATTCAAATTCTTTTTGAAACATAATTTTTCTTAGTAGATTGAATTCTAAATTTCAAATTTTATTTTTACAAGCAATGTAAAATAAATATTTTATGTTGCGATCGCGTTAACTATAAATTGCTCAAGAGCCATCTTTGAAGCTGCGCTCTATATCGGGTAGAGGTGCACGCTTCATTCCTTCAAAAGCAATCTCTAATTCTTCAATAGCTAACTCAGTTTTATCAATCTGAATATCAGCTAGTGTATAACTTGTTGGCCAAGCCCCATCTAATTCGTACCTTGCTTGTACTTGTCTACCCATCGCATTATTGCAGATATTTAGAGAAATTACTTGACGTTTTTTAGCCCAATTGCCTTGTTCAATACTGTCGAACCAATCCCAAAATCTTGTAGAGTAAGTTAACCCTCTACGCAGGGTAATATTATTGCTATTATCATTCCCAGGAATTTTAGTTCTAGCTATACGTCCCTTACTTTCTTTCATTCCCCACTTTTGGGGAGTAACTTCACAAATTTGAATCACTTCTTGGGTGCGTTGTAATCCCTGACAATTCATAAATATGCCATCGACTTTATCATTGGAGTTATCTAGACTCAGTTCGATGTAAAAACTACAACTTGTCAGCCAAGCGTAATCTTTGGTAACCATAATTTTTTGTTAATAAAATTGGAAAAGAGAGGTAGCTTGGCAACTTGCGAAGCTACCGTTAAAACTTATCGCTGAATTACTATTAAGCTGCTTGCACCTCGTAATTTGTACCGATGATTTCTACAGTTTCTATTTGAACTTTGCTAGTAGCATCTAGACCCAAATCCTCTTTCCTATAGCTAGTTGGAAATGCGCCACTTAAATGTGATGAATGTCCTGGTTGGTTATCTGTGGTGTATTCAATCCACATCATTTCTTGTTTATTAGCAGCTAACTGACCTGTAGTACATTGGTCATACCATTGACGAACTTTAATATCACCTTGTAAGGTTGCAAACTGTACTGTTATTTTGGTAGCGTCTTGCTGTAAGGCTGGTAATGGTGCTTGTATAGGAATGCCTGGTTGTCCTTGGCTGGAAAATCCTACGTTTAATGGAGTCGTTGGAGTTTCTATTGATTGGTTCGAGACACTCATAGCGTATTGTGTCCCCAAGTTATCTAATGTAACTTTAAACTTACAGCCTTGAACAAATTTTTGAGCTGCGGAATTATCACCTGCGGCCATTTTTATTCTCCTGATTGATTGAGTAAGTTGAAATATGAATTGTGTTTAAATAACAGCGAACAAAGGCAATATGAACAATGAACAAAATCTGCTGAATATAATCGCGTAGTTAGTTAGCAACGCCAGCAGTTTCTGATTCAGCAGGGTCCCATTGACTAATCCGAAAAACGACAAACTCCGCAGGTCTGACAGGGCAAACACCCACCTCGATATACATCCGACCTAACATCCTCGTTTCTGGAGGGTTAATTTCTGCATCACATTTAACGTAATAGGATTGCTTAGCTGTGGCTCCAAACAAAGCTCCTTCACGCCAAATGCGTTCTAAGAAGACGCTGACATTGCGTCGCACACGGGCCCAGGTTTCTGCATCGTTAGGTTCAAAGACGACCCATTGTGTACCCAATTCCAGAGATCTCTCAATGTAGCTCATCAGTCTGCGGACGCTAATGTAACGCCATTCCGTGACATCTGGCTCAACGAGAGTTCTTGCTCCCCAGATGCGGATTCCGCGATTGGGGAAGCTACGAATGCAGTTAATGCCAATAGGGTTCAAAAGTTCTTGCTCTCGGAAATTTACATCATAAGCTAGGCCAATTACGCCTCTAGGCACTTCATTGGCAGGCGCTTTGTGTACTCCCCTGGTTTCATCAATGCGACCCCAAACACCCATCATGTGACCGCAAGGTGGGACAAGAATTGGCCTGCCGGCGTTGCGTGGGTTAGCAACTTTCACCCAAGGGTAGTACAGCGCTGCAAACATGGAACGACGGTTAAAGTTATTTAACCAGTCAACAACCTCTTGGGGTTTAGTGCGATCGGGTGGTGAGTCAAATAAGACCATGCGATTGGGTGGATTAGGAATGTCTCCACTAGTAGAGCCTTCACACATACTAATCATCAGTTCCATAATCCCGTGGACTTGCTCCAAGGTCATGAGTCCAGCTTCGTAAGCTCGCATTAGGTCGGGGCAAGCAATCATTGTGATTTCATCTATTTCAAACAGACCACGTACCCCTGTGCGGTCATCGCGTATCCCTTCTACATCTCTAGCAAAGCGATCGGGCGTAGAGGGAATTATGGGGGGAGCTAGTTCATATTGACCATTGACAGGCCGTCTCGCTAAAGGTCGTCCTGTTTGTGATGCTTCGATCGCAGCGACATACATCGAATTTCTTAATGCTGCGATCGCATATGTTCCTATCTGAGGTGGTACCTCAGAATTCATCGTCAAGTTTTCGTATTGCTCTAGAATTTCCTCCCCCCGGCGAATCTGGATGGTGAAATACTCGCCTGTATTGGCTGGGGGTTCGCCTTCTGTACCTTCTGGTAGTGGGCGCGGTGTACCATCGCTCACTAAAATCTCAATTGACCCACCAATTGCTTGCTCAGGACGTAAATTAAAAATTAGCGATGCCCGATTTCCTCGTCCATTAATTTGGACTGTAGCAGGTTCTAAAGCTGTGGGTTTAGGTGTACCAGGTAATTGAGTCCCAATACTCACAATCCAGCAGCGACCACCACCATTTAAAAAATAGCCATTCACTGCATGAGGTAAATAAGCATTAAAGTCTGTATAGCCATCAGAATTGGGACGGGAAAAATATTTGAGATATTGCGACCAATTGGTGACTAACATGGGTTTAAAAACTTCTGCACCATTGCGTACATCTTCTGTAAAACCCACAAAACCAGCAATTGCAGTGCTGACACCTTCAATCGCTCGGCTACCCCGGTTAACTTCTTCAACATAAACACCAGGGGCAGAATAATCAAGTCTGGTCATGAATGTTTCTCCAAATCAGGATTAAAATTGTGTAGGTTTAGATCGCACATTTTTTGTTAATTTGAGTGTTCATCATTTGCGAATATCTTGATGAAAATTGACAAAAGACAAACTTAAGGTATATTCATAAGACTTGGCTGCATAAAACTGTAGGAAATAACTAACTTTCAGGAGTAAGGGCTACTTCTTTAAAAGTGTAAGTTTTACCATCCACTAATGCATTGCAGGTCTGAGTTACATAACCAGGACAAGTCAGGATTAAAACATAGTTACCGAAGGCAAGATTATCAAACCAAAACAACCCTTCTTGATTACTTTTTACTGACTTTTCAGTTCCCCTTAAAGTTACTGTGGTTTCGCAAAGGGGCACATTTGTGACTGCATTTTTCACAATTCCGGTGATGGAAACCCGATGTTGAGCTAACACTAAATTTTTTGCATTCTGTTGCTGTTGGTTGTAAAGACTGACAATTCTTTCCCAAATTAAGGGGACTGAAGTTTTTTCCGAACCTAAAGGAGCCGTTACTGTTATGTGTACAGCTGGGCGCAAAGGGAGGTTAAGACAACCCCATAAAGAGCCAACCTCAATAGGTGGTGAACTAGCAACTGTCATAGGTAACTGCCCATAACCGCATAGTTCAGGAGCTAAAAATTCCTCTTTTAGAGAGCCATGACGTAGTAGCAAAGATAATGCTTCTGTCAAAAGATGATACTCACCCAACGCTGTACGATCCCAAGCTGTTAACATTAATGAAATATCAAACCAAGTAGGTAATTGAGTGACAGTAGAAGTTGGCAATCCTCCTTCTAAAAACATACGCTCTACCTGCCTACCAGCTTGTTGTAATTGGTTCGACAAACGAATGTCATACAAGTACAAATTGAGCAGAGGTCCTGCATCTCCATTCGCTCTACTACCAGGAAGATTAAAGTCAATTTGCTCCATACTGGTAAGAGATGTTCCTCCAGCTAGAATTTCTGCAAGAGTTTGTAGGAGACTAATAAGCATAGAGCCAGCAGATGAATCTATTTACATATAGATTACAAGCAAACTCTGAATATAGTAATTGGACTTTTGTATCAACTTTCTTCAAAAAAGCAACTAAGAATTGGAGAGAATTAAGTAAATAGTAGAGTGGGTATTAGTTAGCATCAAGTTTGGTTTATTTCTGTATTGTCTTTTGTGTAAATTTTTTATTTATATAACTATATAGCGAAAAGTGTATTAGAAGAATTTTTTTAAGTTCTTGCTTAACAGGCATATCTTGCCTGGTGAAAACTGGCAACTGAGTAAAAATGTAGTTATAGCAATCAACGCAAGCGAGGTTCATTATTTGAAATTAATGCCAATCTAAAAGCTCCTTTGCAACAAATCAATTATTTGTAAGGGTGCAAAGCTTTGCACCCCTGCTTTATTTAATTATCGTGTCCTTCTTTCAAACTGGTAATTTCTTGGCGTTCAAAGTCGTTGACATGAATATGCAGACTACAACAAAAAGTCCAGCTAGAGTTTTAGGTACCTTTACCCAAAACATTAACACTACTTTCTTAGTTTCTAGTTCATCAGAATTATACAGCTTCTGTCAACAACAAATAGAGCATTTAACAGCGCGATATCCTATTTATTGGTCGCGGATTATTTATCACGATCCATCTATAGAAAATCATCAAGAAATTACTCATGAACAGCAAAATAAACCGCTTTGCCGAAAAACATTAGATTATTTGAATTCACAAGAATACTTAGAAAATTTTTATACTAATTTTAGTTTATATGAAATAAATATTACTGCTTTTAATTCATCACTTTGTTATATTTGTCCTTTAGGATATAGAAATCAAAACCCTGAATATATTCTAGTACTTGCTCATGAGCCTCTATCTCTAAATTTGCAACAGGAGGTGAAGCAAACAGCTATGTTAGTTAGCAAGTATTTGGACATGTATTTAGAATGTAGACAGCAAAAATCTGAGATTCAGCTACTCGAACAAGTAATTCAACGTGCTGGACATCAGTTGCGCCATACTTTGGCAACCATTAGTATTTATGCTGAAAATTTATCTCAGGCATTAACAGATAGCCCTTGGCAAGAACAAGCTGCTATTATTCGTGACAGTATTCAGGATTTAGATAGTAACTTAACTGAACTAATTTATTGTAGCCAAAAGACAAAGTTAAGAATTGCGCTGCATGACTTGAAAAGTATATTAAATGAAACTGTTCAGGGATTAAAGCCTTTAATTGAGCAGAAGCAACTCCAAATATATTACCCTGAAACCTCTAATATCTTGCCAATAGACCGCTTACAGATAAAGCAGGTTTTTGATAATTTACTTAGTAATGCAGTTCACTTTAGTCCATTATTTGGAATTATTAGCTGTAGCTGGCAGATATTTCAAAATGAAGTACTAATTTGTATATCTGACCAAGGGAAAGGGCTATCTACAGAAGATATTAATAAAATATTTACTCCTTTTTATTCTCGTCGTTTAGGTGGTACAGGACTTGGTTTAACTATTGCTAAAAAAATTGTGCTTGACCATCGTGGAAGTCTTTGGGCGCAGAATTCTTTACAGGGTGGTGCCCAGTTTTTTATCAGCTTACCCCGCTCTACAAATTGATAGGAGATTTTTGACATGACTATTAATCAGCAGCTACCAGTAATGCTTGTAGATGACGATCAGCGCTTTCGCCAAGGATTAAAAACTCTGCTGAATTTTTATAGTAACAGTGGACAGTTACCTTTAAAAGTTGTGGCTGAAGCTGTATCGACAGATCAAGCTGTCACCCTTGCTCATCAAAAGCAACCTGTTTTAATTCTGCTTGATTTAGAATTAGCTGCAGGTGATGGTATTGCTACTCTTGAGCGCTTAAAACAAATGTCGTTTAAGGGGAAAGTTTTAGTTTTGTCTGCTCACCAAGACGATGATGCAATTTTTCGCGCAATGCAAGCTGGGGCTAAAGGTTACGTGTTTAAAACTCGTGCAACGACACAATTACGAGAGGCGATCGCTACTACACTTCGGTCTGAGATTTATTTACCTACGGAAGTTGCTAGTAGTTTTTTCCGCAGATTTTGGGCTAATTCCGAGGCAGATACTTTAACACGTCAAAAGCTGAATCTGAGCGAAAGAGAACAAGAAGTTTTGTATTGTTTAGTCCGAGGAGATTCTAATGAAGAAATCGCCAAAACTTTATATATTAAAGTGGTGACTGTTAAAGCTCACTTAACAAATATTTTTGAGAAATTGCAGGTTACTAGCCGGACTCAAGCTGTGATAGCTGCTTTTAAGCTGGGGTTAATTCCAGTTCAATAGCAATAACTATGCATAACATCATTCAACTTGAGTTAATTTTTTCAGGGAGTCTTTTCAGTGTCTTTACCTGAGCCTGTTTATCAAGAATACTTTTGTTCGCGTAACGCGCCTTTATCGTGCGATCGCCTTCAGCAAACAACTAAAGAATTTCCTAAAGCTAAATTTTGTTTAGAATGCGGTTTTCCGGCTCTTTTACCGGAAAAAGCTGAAATTAAAGGTAGTCGAGGTAGTTATCAAGTTACTCGTCTTCTTGGTTCTAGGGGTACGGGACGCTTGTATTTGGGGATTCAACTGAGTAATAACCAACCTGTTGTCATCAAGGAATATTTACTACCTGATGGTTGTTTTAATCAAGAAGAAACTCGTCAGCGTCAAGATACTTTTATGCGAGTCGCGGGTGTGAGTCCAGCAGATGGGAAAGTCCAAGACTTTCGCTTAATCAGCCCTTGGGATGCGATCGCCGATCCGCTAGTAGAACGCTGTTACACCGTCACTTTAGGTAATCTAGAAGCTGCTCAAACTTTAAGTGAGTACCTGACACAAAAAGGTGCGATGACTGCGGATCAAGTGCGCCAGGTACTCAATCAAGCCTTACAAACATTACAGTTTCTCCACACTCAAAAACTGCGACTTCCTTCAGGGCAAATCCAGAAGGGTTTGGTTCACAGTAACCTTAGTTTAAATAGTCTATTAATTGTCCAAAATCATCAGCATTACTCTACTATATATCTTTGCGATTTGGCTCTTTGGGAAGGTTTATTTGTTCCACCATCTATTTCCCAAACTGTAATTCCCACTTGCACACAAGACTTAGAAGATTTAGGAAGAGTAGCTTTTTCTCTGTGGACAGGGAGAGCAGAATTTATTGATCCTAGAGATGAGCAGCAATGGCCCAACTCAGATAGTGAGTTAAAGCAGTTTATTTATCGTTTAATGGGAATAGAAATTCCTTTCGAGAGTGCTGAAGCTGCTCGCCAAGCTTTACTACAACTTACCCAAGAAAATCAAGCAATCAGTTCAACAACAGTATTTGCTCCAGAACAGAAAGATAAAGGTTTCCGTAGACTAATATTTTTATTTTTAGGAATTTTTACTTTGCTAATGTTTGGCGGAGGAATATTGTATTTCTTGATGCGTAGCTCAGAAATGCCAGAAGATGCTACGAGTGAATTTTATCATCTTGTACCTGCTTTCTCTGATGTTAATGGTGTTCCCTCTGGAGATTTTACTTATACAGGTGAAAACGATGGCACATGGACTAATATTTTGAAGTTTCGCCCAACCAGTCAAAGTAGTTTAAGAGATTTATTAACTCATCCTAAGCCAGATGTTAACGCTCAATTTAACTATCAGCCTGTAACTTCAACTAATATACAAACTGCTAGTCAACCTTTAGAAGAAATCATCAATAACAAAGCACAGTTTGCCATTACTAGCTTGTTTAATGACGTAACAAATAATTTCAACGATAAAATAGTTGCTTATGATGGCTTACTTGTATATGTAGCTTTTAGCAAGAAAGAGCAAAATCTTCCCAAGGCTCTAAATGGACAAATTAGCTTAGAACAATTACGTCAAATTTATACAGGTCAAATTAACAATTGGCAACAGCTTGGAGGCCCAAATCTGCCTATAAAACCCTATGCACCTACAGAACCGGAAGCAGTGCGTTTATTTCAAAAAATAGTGCTGAAAGACGATCAGCAGCAAATAGCTTTATATCAAGCTAAAGTCACTACACAACCTACCGAACAAACCCAGCAACAAATTATCACTGCATTCGATACAGGACAAGCAGGAATTATTAGTTACGGTATTTTGAGTAAAACTTGGAATCAATGTGCAGGCTATCCTTTAGCGCTAGTTGATGCAGATAAACCAGCTAGCCAAGCTCTTTTTCGGCTTAATGGTTCTCCCATCAGCCCTTCAGATAATATATGTGACAAAAATAACCGTTTAGATGTCCAAACTTTTCGCTCTGGCAGTTATCCATTAGGTTATCCGCTAGTTGTCGTATACCCAAAAGATAACTCGTTGCTACCTGCTGGTAATAAATTTGCTGAGATGCTCAAGACTCGTCAAGGGCAGTGTTTGCTTGATAAAGCAGGAGTCGTTCCCTTAAAACCTATACCCAATCAATACTTAATTTCCAATGACTGTAAATCGTTGTCCTAACCCAAATTGTGATTATTTTAACCGTACTTTGCCCAACAATGCTAAGGTTTGCCCTATGTGTGGCACAGCTTTAGGCAATGTAGTTGTCTCTGCTCCAACTGCTGAGAAACAGCCAGATTTAGCAGAGAAATCGCAAGTGTCTCAACCCTCTGCATCTTCACCAGTCTATGCTCACACTTCCTCTTCATCAGCATTGTCTCAAGTTGTAGATAACCCACCAGCTCCAGTGGTGCATATCCAACCACCTTCTACTCGCCCAATCCTCAAACTCATGCATACTTCTGGAAAAGAATTTCCCTTGCGCGGGGAAGAAGGCTACATCGGTAGAAAAAATCTGGCTACTAAATCTGTACCAGAAATTGACTTAACTGGTATTGCCAATGAAAAGATAGTTTCTCGCTCCCATGCACGAATTTATTGGGATAAATCATCTAACGCATATGTGTTAGTTGATAATAACAGCCGAAATGGAACTTATGTTAATGGTAATTTGATTTCTCCTGGTAATTCTTACAGACTTAATCATAATGATTTATTAGAGCTTGGTCAAGAAAAGCTGATAGGTTTTACAGTGAGCATAACTGAAAAATAAAAATAGCTATAGATTGCTATTTGTCCTGTATTTAATTACCTAAAAATTTGTGAATTGCACAGATAAATTATTAAGTTATTCTCTAGGTTGGTTATATTGTTTAGGCAATAATATGCGTCCATTACAAGATTTATAGAATTTGTATATATGCAAAATAAAATAGTTTAGCGTATTAATTTAAAACCATGCTCATGAGATATGAAAAACACAGACAACAATCAAAAGACTAACTTAAAAAATTGCATTAACGATCAGTGGTTTTTGAAAAAACTGACTGACCGAGTATATGAGATTTTTGTAGAAGATATGCGTCGCCAGCAAGAACGTATTAAAAACTATGGAAAAGACAGGAGACTTTAATGTATCAAAATTCTAATATTGACGATAGGTATACTCAACACAGTTTAAATTTTGTGACTACCAATCGGTTTTATCTAGAGATAGATAGCTCGATAATGGCATCTTTTACCGAATGCTCTGGGCCAAGTATACAAGTTGAAAAAGAGATTTATCATGAAGGAGGCGTTAATAATCAGCAACGTGTTTTTTTAGGACACACAACGTTTTCAGATATAACTTTAAAGCGAGGAATCACAGACGATCAAAGCTTTTTTAATTGGTTATGTGAAATATTCGATGAAGAACAAAGTACTACTCGTTGTAATGTGAACATTCTTGTCTTCAATCAAGCAGGCGATATCATGCAAAGTTGGACTCTCATTGGTGCTATCCCTACAGCCTGGAAAGCATCAGATTTTCAAGCTGATGGAAGTACTGTTGCAATAGAAGAATTAACTATGTCTTATGAAGGATTGAGTATTGGACAAGATGCAGGAGGAGGTAATCGCACAATACGTAATGAGAAACAGTTTTTCCCTAGTTCATGACAAAATTTTCTCACTAGCTTTCTTGATTGGTGATACTTATGCAAGTTATGAAACCTCCACTAGGAATTCATGATCCTCTATGTCCGCTCAGACTTTTAATACAAAAAAAATCAACTTTTTTACCACTGTTACCAAGCCTAATAAAACCCTTAACTTCTATTCAAACGCTTAGTTTGTTTGAAATCACTTTAAGGGATGGCTTTTCAGAATTTTTGTCTACATTTCCAAATAGTTTATTAATAGGCGGAAATATAGATTCACAGCCTATTACTTTTGAACAAGAAACTAGCCGTGAAAATAATTATTTTACTAGTGCGATTGCTCCTACAATAATTAATCAAGCTTCTAGCCAGTTGGTTGTAAAAAAACAGGCTAAATCTCAAACAAATAAAAAACCAAATAAATCTACTAAATCTAAAAAAGCAGCAAAGCCTGGGACTGCACAACTTGAACCTATAAATTCAGTGAATAGTTTTGCTAATAGTGAAACACCGAATCAAGCATCGCTTACAGTTACATCTAAATCCAAGAATTTGAAGAGCGATCGCACCATTGAAACATCATTGCAACAGCCAGTATCACCGAGAGCTAATGTTTCTCAGGCACAGGATTTGAAGAGCGATCGCACTCCTGAAACATCATCACAAAATACGCAAGCTAATACAGCGCCATCAATAGTCAATATCTCTGAGTTTCAGCAATTGAGGAGTGATCACACTAGTGATACATCATTGCAAAGCAAGCAAGCTGATACAGTGCCACCGATAGACAATGTTTCTCATCCGCAGGATTTGGGAAGCGATCGCACTCCTGAAACATCATCACAAAATACGCAAGCTGATACAGCGCCACCGATAGTCAATATTCCTCAGGCGCAGGATTTGAGGAGCGATCGCACTCCTGAAACATCATTGCAAAACACGCAAGCTGGTACAGCGTCATCGATAGACAACTTTTCTCAGCCGCAGGATTTGGGAAGCGATCGCACTAGTGAACCATCATCACAGAACAAGCAAGCTAATACAGCGCCATCGATAGACAACTTTTCTCAGGCACAGGATTTGAGGAGCGATCGCACTAGTGAACCATCATCACAGAATACTCAAGCTGATACACTTACAGTCAATATTTCTCAGCCGCAGGATTTGAGGAGCGATCGCACTAGTGAACCATCATCACAGAATACTCAAGCTGATACACTTACAGTCAATATTTCTCAGCCGCAGGATTTGGGGAGCGATCGCACTAGTGAACCATCATCACAGAACACGCAAGCTAATACAGCGCCACCGATAGACAACTTTTCTCAGGCACAGGATTTGGGGAGCGATCGCACTAGTGAACCATCATCACAGAACACGCAAGCTAATACAGCGCCACCGATAGACAACTTTTCTCAGGCACAGGATTTGGGGAGCGATCGCACTCCTGAAACATCATCACAAAATACGCAAGCTAATACAGCACAATCGATAGACAATGTTTCTCAGGCGCAGGATTTGAGGAGCGATCGCACTCCTGAAACATCATCACAGAATACTCAAGCTAATACAGCGCCATCGATAGACAACTTTTCTCAGCCGCAGGAGATAAGGAGCGATCGCACCATTGAAACATCATCACAACAGCCAGTATTGCCGATAGCTAATGTTGATCAACAACAGGAGTTCAAGAGCGATCGCACTGTTGAACCATCATCACAGAATACTCAAGCTAATACAGCGCCATCGATAGACAACTTTTCTCAGCCGCAGGATTTGAGGAGCGACCGCACTGTTGAACCATCATCACAAAACACGCAAGCTAATACAGCATCACCGATAGACAACTTTTCTCAGGCGGAGAATTTGGGGAGCGATCGCACCATTGAAACATCATCACAGAACAAGCAAGCTAATACAGCGCCATCGATAGACAACTTTTCTCAGGCACAGGATTTGAGGAGCGATCGCACCATTGAAACATCATCACAGAACAAGCAAGCTGATACAGCGCCACCGATAGTCAATGTCTCTGAGTTTCAGCAATTGAGGAGCGATCGCACCATTGAAACATCATCACAACAGCCAGTATCGCCGATAGCTAATGTTGATCAACAACAGGAGTTCAAGAGCGATCGCACTCCTGAAACATCATCACAGAATACGCAAGCTAATACAGCACAATCGATAGACAATGTTTCTCAGGCGCAGGATTTGAGGAGCGATCGCACTCCTGAAACATCATCACAGAATACTCAAGCTAATACAGCGCCATCGATAGACAACTTTTCTCAGCCGCAGGAGATAAGGAGCGATCGCACCATTGAAACATCATCACAACAGCCAGTATCACCGATAGTTAATGTTGATCAACAGCAGGAGATGAAGAGCGATCGCACTAGTGATATATCATCGCATAACACCCAAGCTAGTACAACACAACAATCAGTATCGCCTGAGATTGTAATGAAGCAGTCAGATGTTAGAGCGAATAATTATCTAGTTGTCCAAAGTCCAAATAATATAACAATTGAGAATACTACAAAAATTGCGAAAGAATCTTATCAGACAGAAGTAGAAAAAGACAGTATCTTTGACAATCCACTCCCACCTAAAGGGTATGCTATTGGTGGACAAGTCACAGCTTCTAATAGTATAAATCACCAGCAAATAGCGCCCTCGGATACTGTACCTGCTATGCTTACTCCTGGTGAGTTTGTGATTAATGCTAAAGATGCACAGAAAAACCTCAACTTGCTGAAGCACATCAATAATAACGGTACTATACCAGATTTATCAACAAATAATGTTAACGCAGTAGGCACTTTTGCTCAAGTTAAGACTGCAACAGATAGTGCAGTACAACGACAAAGTTTAGATACTACTAAAATCAAACCATTGGGTTATTTGGTGTCTTCTTCTTTAGGGAAAGAAACAGCAAATCATCACCTTATCACTTTAAGTACTTTACAATTAAAAACTTATGAAAATCAAGCAAATAAGCAGACTAAAAATTCAACTCATTATTCATCGACTCCTTTAATTTTTCGGAAGCCAGTTTCTACCGCCAATACATCATTTAAACCAAATACTCAATCTGCTCAATGGTCGAGTAGTGAAGAATTCATGAGTAGTGAGAAAATTACTAGAGTTTCTAATAATTTTAATCCTGATATTTCGAGTAATGAAGCATTACGACGACAGCAGCCACCTGCTTATACAAAATCAAAAGCACATATAGATACTGCTAGCAATTTAATTCAGCCTAAAAGTTTTGCTAAAGATAAAGAAGCCGTAGTTACTGACAAGACTACAATAACTGAAACTATAGAAAGAAATTCCTCTCAATTGAATCAATCAAGTGAGACTAACTCGGTAGAATTTGAAAAGCTTGCTCGTGATGTATATCAATTATTGCGTCGCCGTTTAGAGAATGAGCAAGAGCGTCATGGTATTTTATCTGGACGATTACCTTGGTAATTTTGTATAAATTTCACATAGGATAAGTCATTCAATGGTCAACACTCAAAAGCAAAAAAATCAAACACAAAATAATCTGGTTAAAGCCAAGCTAGTATGTGTTGATGATAATACCAATACGATTGAATTTATGTTCAATCCAAAAGAGCTTCGTTTTTCTAGAGATAATAATTGGGAATACCAAACTGGTAATCGCGGAACATTACTATTACCTAAAGTTTATTTTGCAGGGCTGAAACCTTTCACATTAGAACTTCATAACCTGATATTTGATACTTATGAAACTAAAAACTTGAGTCAAAAAGGACAAAAATCACTCAATTATTATATTGACTTACTAAGAAAAGGCGTAAGTCCTATCTCTACTGCTAATGAACGTCCACCTGTTTATTATTTGCAGTGGCAAGAAAAATATTTTCATTGCGTGATTACGAGGCTATCTTATACATTCACAATGTTTCGCAGCGATGGTACACCTTTGCGAGCATTAGTAGATTTAGATTTACTAGAAGTTGATCCATCCGATCCACCCAGTGTCATGGAGCAAACTGCTTCTGCAGGTGACTATCGCACAACAGGACAATCTCAAAATTTAGCACCCATAGAATAAACGATCAATTTTTTAAATCTTCAATTATATTTATGCCTACTCAACAAAAACCTGGACTTTATCTTTCTCAGTTACAGCTACAAATTAATGGTACAGATGCTCCCCAAGAATTAATAAATGATGTCTTGGAGGCAACAGTAGAAGAAAGCCTACATTTACCTTCAATGTTTACATTGTTAATAAATAATGCTTATTTGTCAGGTAGTAAAGGAAATTCTCCTTGGCGTTATGATAATTATTTTAAAATTGGTGATAAAGTAAAATTAGGTTTTTCTTGCAGTACGACTTTAGATAAAGACTTCAATATTTATGAAAAACAATATTTAATTGAGTCTGAAATTACAGCAGTTGAAGCGTATTTTCAAGAAACATCCGATGCTCATATTCTGGTTCGGGGATATGATGTTTCTCATAGGTTACATCGTGGTCGCTATAATCGCTCATTTTTAAACCAAACCGACAGCGATATTGTTCGTAAAATAGCATCGGAAGTAAATATACAGCTTGGTAAAGTAGAAGAAAGTGGCGAAACTCACGAATATATTTTTCAAGAAAACCAAACCAATATGGAATTCTTGCAAAAACGAGCAGCCCTTATAGGTTTCTTATTCTATGTTCAAGATAATAAACTCAACTTTCATAAACCAGAGAAAGATGCTTATTTAAACCTAAAATGGTTGATTGATATTAATAGCTTTTATCCTCGTGTTACTACTGCTCAACAAGTAAATAATGTAGAAGTACGCTGTTGGGACTATACGCAAAAAAAACTTATTACCTCAACGGCTAGCACTGAAAAAGTAATTACTGAAACTGGTAGTGGTCAAGGAAGTAGCACAAGTACTGATTTTAATTTGAGTAATCAGCCGCCCAAAATGATTGTTGTAGACCAACCCGTTTACAACGCTAAAGACGCAGAGATGATAGCGCAAGCTCTGTGTAATGAGCTAGGAGGAGAGTTTGTACAAGCAGATGGCAAAGCTAATGGCAATCCAGAGATTCGCGCTGGTAAGGTAATTCAACTGGAGGGAATGGGCGATCGCTACAATGGGGCATATCATATCACTGAAACACGCCATACCTATAAAAACCTGGTTTACACCACGGAATTTATTGTACGAGGGCTACGTGATGGCAGTATGTTCCAAATTTTATCACCACCAACACATTTACAGCCGGGGCAAACTTTTTTAGTGGGTATTGTGACTGATAATCACGACCCGCAAGGTATGGGTAGAATCAAAGTGAAATTTCCTACTCTGACAGAAGAACATAGCAGTTATTGGGCTAGAGTAGTAGGTTTGGGGGCTGCAAATAATCGAGGATTTTATTGTTTACCCGAAATCGATGACGAAGTTTTAGTAGGTTTTGAACACGGCAATATTCATAGACCTTTTATTATTGGAGGTGTTTGGAATGGTAAAGATAAAACACCCGAAAAAATTGAAGACACAATTAACAAAGGTAAAGTCCGGTTACGAGCAATTAGAACTCGTACAGGTCACACTATTGAATTTGTAGAAGATGATCGAGGCGGTAGTAACGAAAATAATAGAAATGATGGCATTTATATCTATACAGCAGGTGGGCATTATATACGCTTGAACGATCAAGATAGTACCCCAGAAGACCAGTTTATAGAAATTGAAACATCTGGCGGTCATAAAATGCGGATGAATGATGTGATGACTGCAAAAGCAATCACAATTACAACTTCTGGTGGTCACCAAGTTAATTTAAATGATAAGCCTCAACAATCTATCGAAGTTCAAACCACCTTTGGTCAGAATTTGACTCTTAATGATGAAGGAATGATTATCTCTCTGCAAACCACTGGTGTAATTAATATTCAAGCAGGGGCGGATGTAAATATTAGCGCAGCAGGTGCTGTGAGTATAGAAGCTACGGCGGATATTAACGTATCTGCTTTTAGCATCACTATGGAAGCAACAGAGATTAATATGGCTGCTGCATCAATTTCTATGGAAGGCTTAGTAACTGCCAATGGCGCACCAGTAGTCTGATATTAGGTTCAAATGAAAAACTACACCCACAAGGGGATGGAGTTTCCTGCCGCTTTCAATAAAGCTCATTCAAATTACTACAATCAAGGAGAAATATATATGTCAAATTTTACTAAACCTACTCAGTTAGGAAGGTTAACATTTCTTGCAGCTTGTAGTGCAATCTTAATAGTAGGTATTAACAATACTAGAGTTCTCAGTACGCCTGGGACAAGTATACATACCCGAAATAGTCAGCAATATGCCCTTAATTCCTTTGATCAACAGTTTGTCACTAAAGTAGCTCAAGGTAATTTAATAGAAGTAGAACTTGCAAAACTAGCATTGCAAAAATCGTCTCAAAATGAGGTAAAACAATTCGCGCAACGTATGATTAATGACCATACCCAAGCATACAATTACCTCAAACAGTTTGCATCGAAAAAGGGAATTAAATTTCCTGAAGGTATCAATAATCAAGATAAGGCTTTAATCAAAGACTTATCTCAGCTTTCTGGTACAAATTTTGATCAAAAATATATGAATCAAATGCTTCAAGCTCACAAAGCAACTAAATCTTTATTTGAGCAGGAGATTCAAGAAGGTCAAGATTCTGATTTAAAAACCTGGGCTAAACAGACTATAACAACAGTTGAAGAGCATTTACAAATGGCAAGTTCAATCATAAATAATAGTCAAGATGCGAAGAAATAAAGGCAACATTAGGAAACTGGCAGATATATTTAGCTCTAGCGTCAATGCTCAAAGCCAATATGGTTAATAGTCAGCAAAGAGATTATTTAGGCAGAGGTTGGGCTTTTCCATTACGCCCAAATGTGCAAGGTGGAATACAGATAAGTGCTGAAGCTCAAAAGGTTAGAGAATCTATTTGGATTATATTACGTACAGGTTTAGGTGAACGGCTATATCGCCCTAATTTTGGGTCACGCTTATCAGAATTAGCCTTTGCACCTATGAATACGGATACTTTAATTCAGATGCGTTTATATGTTTTAGAAGCGTTACAAAGATGGGAACCACGCATCATTATTGATGAAGTTCAAACTGACCCAGATCCTATAAGAGGTCGAGTAGATATCATCATTAATTACCGTCTCAAAGAAGCTCCTGATATTTATAGCTTTGTGTATCCTTTTTACTTAAATTCAATGGTGGAGTAATTGTGGAATTTGACTTTCTACCGAAATTACCTTCCTCTAACTTAGACGATCGCACTTTTGATGAGTTGGTGGAAGAGTGCATTTTGCGAATCCCACGCTACTGTCCAGAGTGGACTGACCACAATCTTAGTGATCCTGGGATTACGCTCATTGAACTATTTGCTTGGTTAACCGATCAAATGTTGTTCAGATTTAACCGAGTTCCCCAGAAAAATTACGTAGCTTTTCTGGAATTACTAGGCATTCGTCTTCAACCTCCAGCGCCAGCCCAGACAGATTTGACTTTTTACTTGAGTAGCGATTTAGAGGAAAGTTATACAATTCCAGCAGGAGTGGAAGTAGCAACAGAGCGAACCGAGACAAGTGAAGCCATTGTCTTTACTAGCGATCGCCCTTTGGTGATTGGTAAACCAAGTCTGCGGAACTTTTTAACCTCTCAAATTCAGGAAGATCATCCTCAGACTTTGCGCGATCGCGTCACTAGTCAGTGGACTCGTCAATCGAATGGTAATTGGGAAGGTCGGGAACAACTACTATTTGAGGAGCAACCCAAACCAGGAAACTGCTTTTATTTGGTATTAAATCCAGAAGAGTCTTTAGAAGGAAATGTTTTGCGAATTACTTTTAGAGGCGCTGCTGCAACATCTACTGGGATTAACCCTAATCGACCGCCTCGGCGCTGGGAAGCTTGGAATGGTGAATCCTGGGAATCTGTACTGCTGCAAGAAACAGATGATGAAACTCGCGGTTTCAGTTTTTATGAAATTGCTCAACAAGGCCGCAATCCGGCTCAAGGCGCAGATATAGTTTTGCATCTTCCGCAAAGCTGGCCTGTAAGCAGCTTTACCACCTACCGAGGACGTTGGTTGCGGTGCGTGTTAACAACTCCAGAGAGCAATCAACCTGGTTACACCTATTCTCCCCGGATTATTGGTTTATCTGTAGGGGCTATTGGTGGGACTGTGAGTGCTAGCCACAGTATTATTATCCGCAATGAACGTTTGGGAATTAGTAACGGCAAACCAGGGCAAACTTTTCAACTCCAAACTGCGCCAATTTTAGGCCGTCAAGAAGATGAGTATATTGTAGTGACTCCTCCTAATGGCTTGCCGCAAAAATGGCAAGAAGTGAGAGATTTTGCAGATTCTAGCCTGAATGACCCTCACTACACCATTGATTCACTCACTGGTAAAATCCAATTTGGCCCATTAATTCGCGAACCTGACGCTCTCAAACGCCAAACACAGATGCGCTCAAGAATACAACAGCCAACGCGAGAAGATTGGCTAGCATATACAAATCTAGAGCTTGAGCCATCGCCAGAGAGCCAGTATGGAGCAGTTCCGCCACCTGGAGCAGAAATTAAGATAGTTGCCTATCGCATTGGTGGTGGTCGAAAAGGTAATGTTCAAAGTGGTACGCTCAGATTTCTCAGGACTGCCATTCCCTATGTGACTAGGGTGACTAACCATCGAGCCGCGCACAATGGTGCGGATGCAGAAACATTAGAAGAAGCAGTTTTAAGAGCGCCGCAAATCTTACGAACTCGCGATCGCGCTGTCACCATTGAAGACTTTGAAAACTTGACTTTACAAGCTAGCTCCGGAGCGATCGCTCGTGTTCGTTGCTTACCACCAGATTCTTCTCGCGCCGCTGGGACAGTACGTTTAATGGTTGTACCAGAGGCCAATATTGATGCGTTGGCGCAACCAGGCGTAGGTATTGCTCAAGGCCTGGGGATAGCACCAGAACAGTTTGTTCTGGAAAATGCACTCAAACAAAAAATCTTGCACTATTTAGATGATAGGCGTTTGTTAGGAGTACAAGTACTACTGAGCGAACCGGAATATATTGGCGTTTCCGTCAGAGCGCAAGTTGCACTTGAACCAGCTTACAACCATCCCAGCGCTCAACAGGATATTCTATTTAACCTGCGCGTTGCTTTATATCGCTATCTCAATCCCTTAACAGGAGGGCCAGAAGGTAAAGGCTGGCCCTTTGGGCGACCAGTTTATCCTTCAGATATCATTGCATTACTTCAACAAACCCCAGGTGTGCGTTATTTAGGCCCAGTCTTGTTATTTGCACTACACAAGCAAGGTCAAACTTGGGTACGCCAAAAAGAGTCAGAACCTTTTATTGACCCTGGGCCGCAAGGTTTAGTTTGTTCTTGGGCTAACCATAATCTACGTTCAGGTCATGATATCACCCTGCTCTCTACTTGAAGCTAGAGATTCACGTTCTCATGGCTGTGTAAGCAGAGGAGGAAGAATCTGATTATCGTTTTCTCTCTCACAATTAAATAATTTAATTGCTGCAATTCCTTTCAAGCTAAAAATCTCAAAACTCTAATTAATTTGAATTTTTTAATTACAAATTACGAACTACGAATTACGAATTAATTCAATGTTATGCTGCAAACTCGCTCTAACACCCCTCTGGTTAGTATTCAACTAACTCCTATGCAAATTCCTGAAGCTTTACCTGTTCAAGACTCAGCTTGGCTAAATTTAAATGGTATAGCCACAGAATCTATTGCTGAAAAGAGCTTACTTGTAAATCCTGGAGAACCGAGTGAAATAGTTGTGCAAGTTAAAAACCTAGCACGACGAACTTTAAAACTGATTTTAAAAGTTGAAGGTGATTTTCCTAGTGAATGGTGTCAAGTTGTCACTGAAGACAGTGAGATTGCACCTGGAGCGCAAATGGATGCCGTATTGTATTTTTCTGTTCCAGCTAATTATTTTGAAGACCAACAAGCTCTCAATCCAAGTAGCAAAGACCGATTGAATCTTAACTTTCGTAGCCGAATTTATGTATATATTGACCCAGAAACAGAGCAAGAAAAAATCCAAGATGAAGAGTTTAATTTATACATTCGCCCTAGTAGTCGGTACATAAGTTTTTTACCAATCCTCTATCGTGAAGTGGACTTTATTGGCCGCTTTATCAAAATATTTGAAGAAGCTATTGAGCCAGTAATTGAAACTTTTAATGTCATGTGGGCTAATCTAGACTCCTTGACAGCACCGCGCGCCTTATTGCCTTTTCTGGCGCATTGGGTAGCTTGGCCTATAGATCCTGTATGGGATATAAATCAACAGCGTCACTTAATTCGCCGTGCTATAGAACTTTATCGCTGGCGGGGAACTCGTAAGGGT
Organism: Calothrix sp. NIES-2100; assembly: GCF_963875285.1. Taxonomy (NCBI): domain Bacteria; kingdom Bacillati; phylum Cyanobacteriota; class Cyanophyceae; order Nostocales; family Calotrichaceae; genus Calothrix; species Calothrix sp. NIES-2100. The sequence continues at coordinate 9,838,902 of NZ_CAWNLA010000001.1, read as the reverse complement.
CTACGTCTTTATTTACATCTTTATACAGGTTTACCTTTAGATGAACATTTACCTCAAGAAGCTGAGAAACATATTAGTATCACAGAACCTTTTAGTCGAGGTTTTATATTAGATTCAGCCAAATTAGGAGAAGATGCCGTGTTAGGAGGAGGACAGCCTTATCACTTTACTGTACGTTTGCGTTCCCACAGTTCCAAAAGCATAGATGAAACTTTAGTAAGACGAATTATTGAGCAAGAAAAACCAGCATTTAGCACCTATGAATTATTTATTTTAAATTCAGAGCAAAAATAATAATTTCAATGAATTATTATTTTAATTTTTATTTTTTAAAATTTTGAATTCGGAGCGAAGCGACGTGACTCACCCCTTTCCTACACCACCTATTCAACCATTAAATCGCCTTCAGGCTTTAGATGGCTTATTAATTACAGCCGATCGCTGGCGGCGCGCCCATGAATACCATCGTCAACGGCAAAATGCTCACTATCAATCGTTAAATCAACCTGGTATTGTTTGCGGCTTAGGTGTTCGAGCAATTCCTGCACCATCTTCAGTAAAAGCTGAATATCGCGATCATCGTTGGGTAGAAATTCAACCAGGTATTGCGATTGATTTGGCTGGTAATGTGATTGTTGTTCCCAATACCATCCCTTTTCGGATCGCAACAGAAGTACCTGATTCCGAACCTGTGATGATTTATCTTGTAGTTAGTTATGTAGATCCTGAGCAACTGCGTCGTGATGAGCAAAATAATGATTTTGTTGAAGAAACTTTTCGGATAGATGAAAAGCGCCAACGACCAGAACCTACAGAAATAGAACTTTGTCGGATATTTTTACAACCAGGCCCAGTTTCTATTACTTTACCAACTGATGTTTTTTTCCCAGGTTATAACAACTTAGATTTGCGTTATCGCATTCAAGCTCAATCTCGACCACAAGCAATTGTACGTATGGCTTTGGTAAGTCACAAAGATCCTGAGTATGCGCGTACTTTTTTCAATCTCGCATATTTGTTACAAGCTGTAGAAGTTCTCCATCCCTCATTGCGAGGTGCTGATGATGTAGGTCAGGTATCTTTAGAAGAAAATATTCAAGACCATGACTTACTTTATCTCACTGGTAAAGAAGCCATCTCACTTAATAGTCGTGAATTTGAAGCTTTAAAAATTTATTTAGATAAAGGTGGAGTACTTTTAGTTGATGCACCAAATGATGCTACAGCTTTAATTGAAAGTATTCAAATTTTAGCTCAACAGTTAGATTATCCTTTAAAGCCTCTAGAAGAATTGCGGCGTAATCATCCTCTGAGAACAAAGCCTTTTTTATTTGCGGCTTTACCGATGATTCAGCAGCAAGTTATTCAAGTTTCCATCGGAGGAGGAATTATTTTAGTGGTTGGCGATTTAGCATCTGCTTGGGGTGCGGATCAAGATTTAACTTTATCTAGAGTTGTCATTCGCACGGCACAAGAATTAGGCGTTAATATTTTGCAATATGCTTGGAGACGGCGACAGTTATTTGGTTTGCAACAGGAAGATTATTCAGCCCAATGGTAATATTTTAGAAGGTTATGTATAGGGCTTATGTATTTTGCAAATTTGGGAGTTTCAGGTTTTGATTAATCAATTATTTGATGGTAAATAGAATCACAATAAAGAGAGTTTAGCACTGCCAAACCCCTACATTAAGCATATTTTTCTAGAATCATATTTGGTATTTGTTGTTAATGCGTAGGTCATAATATAGAGGCACAAGTGAATAAAATTGTAGGGGCACATAGCTGTATGCCCCTACAAGAAAAAAATTAGGATAGCTATATATCTTTGTCAATTCCTAGTAAAGAATGGCTACGCTCCAACTGTTCCCATAGAGCATTAATTTGCTGGTAAGCATTGTCTGGTGAGAGCTTACCATTAGTTTGCAAATTACAGATATAGCTAACTCTGGTTGCAAATTCTTGAAGGTTAGCGTTAAATACTAAAGCTTCTGGCTTAAAGTGACCGTGATAGCGTTTCCAGGAATAGATAAAGTTGTTTTGATTTGATTCTTCCATGAGGGGTAATACAAATTTGTAATTTGTAGTTCGTAATTAAAAACCAAATCTGAGGTAGATTTATAGGGTTGTGTATTTTGCCGAATTTTAGATATTTGTTATAGCTTTTCAAAACTATAGTCATTGATAGAGAAACAATTCAAACTGCAAATTCTAAAATTCATTTACACGGCTTTCACTTGGTTAAGGTAGAGAAAATTTACACGACGCAAATTTTTCTTGGTTTTAGAAGCTTGCTGAATATTCAAATTTGCAAATTCATAAGATGTGATATCTAGTTGGAGGTGATGGCAAAGATGAATTAAGTTGCTAACACCATAACCAGATAACCTGAAATTTTCAGTGTGCAGTAATTCCCAGATTTGCTGAATTTGCTGTGCGATTTCTTTTTCCGAATGAAAATTAGTATTCAGGAAGTCAGCAATGGGCTGTAAAATTAACTTAATGCCTGCGGCTGTGGTTTTTATCAAAGCATAGCGAATCAAAAAAGACAGCTTTTTAGTTTTTAATTCAGTTGTAATTTGTTTAGTAAGTTGTTCTGTGACATACTCCATAAGTAATGGCTGTAGAGTATAGCGGCTAGACTGCGTTGCAATTAGTCTAGATTCTTCACGCCAGCTAGCTTTTTCAATTAGCGATCGCCTATTTAATCCTTCTAAGGCTGCTAATAAGTCTGCATTGGTAATAGCGGGGATAATATCGTTGCGTAAGTCTGCGATGCTTGTCCATTCCCGATTAATTGCTAGCCAGTACATAATGGACTGTTCCCAGTCTGAGAGGCGATGGAATTGCTCATCTAATAGGCGACGAATACCATTGAAAATTAAGGTGTTTTGCTGGAGAAATTCACCAATGTCGCCGTCAAATAAATCACAAATGGAAGCGGCGGCGATTTTTAATATCTGCGGGTTTTTACCATAGCGATCGCATAATTCTTGCTTTTGCTCTTTAGTTCCTACGAGTCCTTTTGACTCAAGCAAAGCTAAAGCTGCTTCTGGAGAACCACCTAATTTTAAGGAACGTACAGATAATTCAGTTCCTTCAGCGGCGGCGATTTCGGCTGGTTTTTCACGACTTGTTAAAATTAAACAGCTTTTATGTGTAGTTTCTCCCACTAGCCGCAGTAATTCCCCATATCCCTCATAACCGCAGCGATAATTACCAGCACAATCGGCATCTAAAACCGATTCCATCTTATCTAAAATTAATAAACACCGATAATTCCGCAGATAATGTAGAAGTTTGACAATATCACCTTGATTTTCCTGCTGATTTGATAACAAATAGACCAAATCAGCTATGAGAGTCTCAACAGCGGGAGCCTGAGAGAGCGATCGCCAAATTATATAATCAAACTCATGCTGAACTTGTTGAGCAAACTTCACTGCAATACTAGTCTTCCCAATTCCACCCATTCCCACGATTGCAATTGAGCGACAGCGTTCTTTTAATACCCACTGTTGCAACTGCTCTAATTCTTCATTACGTCCATTGAATGTAGAAACGTCTATTGCTTCGCCCCAATCAACTGTTTCAGTTTTGCCAGGTCGGGTATAATCATTTTTGTCTAACTCTAAGCCGAAAGCGCGAAAGCAGTATTCTAGCGAGATTTTGTCTACTCCTTCTACCCTGCCGATAATGCGGGACATGGTATGCAACGATAGATTAGTGCGATCGCTCAGTTCCTCTAAAGTGTAGCGGCTACCATTATTATCTTGGCACTCAAATTTGCGTTTAAATTTCTGAAACTTATCCCAACCTTGGGCAGATAAAATGACACCACGCTTGCGGGTTGTTTTTGTAGTAGACATAAACCTCTAGCACTCCTATTTAATTTGCGAATTTATTTGTAGAATATGGAAGATGAAAGCAGCCTCATCTCAAATGAAATACAATTTTTCAATCAACAATATCGGGTGACATCCTCACCACATTCATTAGCAAGATAGGATAAAGCTTTGAAGCGAAGGCTAACCAATTGCTCGTAAATGGGGTTGAGTTTACACAGGGATGGAATGCGAAATAAGCTGTAGCGAAAAAGTTTAATTTCTTGCTCAAAAGGGCAACGAGCCGGGATTATTTGACATAAGAATTGTGCCACATAAGGATTGTGAAACTCTATGGCATCAATCCATTTATTAACTAGTTTTTGTAGACTAACAAGTTTCATCATGGCGATCGCTCCTTGTAATCCAGTTGATGAATATTTAAATTCTTGAGTTCATTGAAATCTTGTAGCTGTGCTTTTCCTTGGCGGCTTGATTTATAGTTTAGAGCGATCGCTATGATGAATACATCGACTTGTCACGCAAATTGCTTTCCAAGTTCGGAAACCTAAATTTCAAGATTTGGCACAGGAGCGCCCTAAGACAATTTCTCCATTTGATAATTGATAAATTCCATCAGGCTCAGATAGAGGTTCTATTTGCTGTAGGGAAGTGTTGTTTTGGGAATTTCTCGTGGTGGGGACTAACTCATAAGTGGGAAAAGGAGAGTTAGCCAAATCATCAGGTAAAGTTGGTAAGCCTCCAGAACCCGTAATAATAAATCTGCTTTGGCGAGGATTGCGGATTATGCAGCTATTAGCAATCAGTGCATTGGTATCTGCCAAAATAGGAAGAAATTCCACTAATCCATTATTGGGGGTAATATTTTCAACATTGATTTGCACAGTACCATTTAAGGTAGAATTTCCGCCTGTGGCGCTGATGTTACTTAAGAAGGTATTTTGTAAGGTGGATTGAAAGCCAAAAATGCCATTGGTATTAATATTGACATTGCCGCCGCGAGCATTCACAGAATTGGCGCTAATATCGCTATTTTCTTGAGGAACGGCGACGAGTAAGGGAGTATTAATATTGATGTTGCCACCATTGCCAGTGCCGCTAGCTGAGGCAGTAATTTCACTGTTACGGCGCATTAACAGCAAATCCCTCACCTGAAGTTGAATATTGCCCCCTTCACCAGATGCGGTTGCTGATGTAATTGCCCCGTTAGTGTCTAGAAAAATAGATTGGGCATTAATTTGGAGATTTCCTGCATTGCCTAGCCCTTGATTGCTAACTTCGATGCTGCCACCATTTGTTACGCTCAAATTTTGGGTATTAATGGTAACATTCCCAGAAGAACCGCTAGGCACTGGCGATAGTTGATAAGCCTGTCTTAGTTGCTCATTGGGAATTGGAGCAGATGCACGCACACTACTAGGAAGTCCAGAGTTTAAACCTGTACCTGCGATCGCTACAGATTCTTGAGCATTAATCGACACACTGCCGCCATTACCAGTAGCTACAGTAGAAGAATTAACAGTGCCTCCATTTTGCAATATCAGCCTTGCTGTATTGATGGTGATTTTCCCGCCATTGCCAGAACCCAGAGTGGGAGCAGACAAACTACTAAACTGGAAAATATCTCTCACTCCTAGTAATTCTACTGAATCTAGAGCATTAATTGTTAACTCTCCTGCGTCACCACTTCCTAAAGTCGAAACTGCTACAGAGCCGCCATCTTGCACAGTTAATTGCCTCGTTGACAGGCTAATATCGCCCGCATCCCCAGAACTTAGGGCAACAGTACCAATGCTACTGGTTCGCAACAAATCAAAGGGCGAGAATCCCAATATTTGCACTGAATCAGCAGCATCCACAGTCACACTGCCTGCCTTACCACTGCCAAAGGAACGGGCGCTGACGGCTGCACCACCCTGAACAATTAACTGCTGTGTAGAAATGGCGATATGTGCACCTGCTCCACTTCCCACAGTTTGAGCATCCAAACCACTACGCAGCCTACCATCTGGGCTTGTGGAACTCATAGATAAAGATTGAGCAGCATTGACGTTAATGCTTCCCCTTGGCTGTTCACCTTGGTTTTGAATCAAAATCTGTGAGGCATCAGTTAAAGATATCTGATTTCCTTGCACCTGAATGAAACCGCCGCCACTAGCATCAGCTAAAGCCTGCTGAGATAAACTTATATCCCCGAAAAGTTTTACACCTTGATAGTTGAGAGCAAAGCCTTGAGGAATAAAACTGAATATAACCTGTTGTCCATCACCTACACTCCCTAACTCAATGCGTCCTTGCTCGGCTTTCAGCGTACCACCCTGTATATTTACATTACCCCCAAGCAATACCAAACTTTCCCCAGGTAATACCTGCAAGCCTGTGACAGCATTACCTCTAATTGTTAGCGATCGGATTGGCTCTTGAACAGATAAATCGTAGCCTGTACCTTGTACAGTAATACTTCCTGAATTTTGCCCAAATTGCAAGCCAATAGGAACATTGATTGTTAATAACGGTTCTGTTTGGGGATTGGTGGCGCTAAACTTCACGCCATCAGCAAAGTTGATACTATCAGCTGTACTGGCTAAAAATGAGCCACCAATATTTAAGCGGGCATTAGCACCAAAAATAATGCCATTGGGATTAATTAAAAATAGATTTGCTGTACCATTAGCTCGAATTACGCCATCAATGTTAGATATGGATCTGCCTGTAACTCGACTAAAAATATTTTCGATATTCGCGGCATTATTAAAATAGACTTCCCCACTTGTAGGTACAGAAAACTCCCGGAAACTATGAAATAGATTACTGCCGCGAATTGCACCCCCATCAATTTGAAAATTGCGATCGCCTAATACTTGCGTTCTTTCTTGTGTTGATAATGTTTCATCGGCTATAACCTGAGATAGTGCAACTTTCCCCATAGCTAACAAGTTAGACAAAATTAAGCTACTTGTTGCCGTTAGCCACTTGCCAAGATAGTTTCTCGCAATCATGGGTGTTGCTTCCCCAGGCACATCTGTTCTTTTGAACCTGATACAAAAAAACTATCGGATTGGGCAATTATTGTCAAAACTTATCAGACTAAAGATAGATTTTTCAGTCAGGGCGTACAGCAGTGCGCCCCGACAACAGATAATTGGTGTTTGGCAAAGATTTCTTGAATTGGTATCACTTTTTGCTAAAGTATCTCAATTTCTGGATTGTATTACGCCGTGGCTTGCAAACTCGTCACCTGCTGAAGGTTTTATTTCTCAGTAGCCTCACATTTTGCTTGTGTTTGAGTCAGGTTTCTCTCTTATTTAGGCAGGTGCAACTGGGTGAAGTCGTTACCGCCCAAGAGACTGACTCGAAACAAGTCATACAGCAAGGGTTAACGCGTTATCAAACAGGAGATTTTCTTGGTGCAATTTCGTTATGGGAAGCAGCTATCAGCACTGATTCTCAATCTGAAGACAGGGTAGTAGTTTTAAAGTATTTGGTACGTGGTTATCAACAAGTCGGCCAAATTGAACGAGCGATCGCAATTCTCAATCAACTTATCACCTATTATCAACAAGTTGGCGATCGCCTTCAGCAAGGAAGAATACTCACCGAACTGGCGCAAGCATACAGCAACCAGGGGCAGCAACGTCAAGCGATCGCGCTATTATGTGGGGAAAATCAGCAAGAGCCAAACTGTAGCCCAGAAAGTGCTTTGAACATCGCCCGCAAATATACAGATAGCCTGGGAGAAGTCACGGCTTTAGGTAGTTTGGGTAATGCCCATCGTCTGCAAGGTGATTACGAGTCAGCGCTGAAATATTTTAAAATTCTGTTGACAAAAGTAGATAAAAATCAAGGTCAACTCTACGTTATTTCGGCCTTGAATGGTTTAGGAAATACTTACACCAACCTCGCACAAAGAGACTATCAGCGACTTGAGTTTGCTCAACAAGCAGCCGATAAAATAGCAATTGCAAAATTTGCTCGTAATGCTCGTCAATCAGATAGTAAAGCTATTAGCTATTTTGAAGAAAGCCTGAGTCTTGCAAGGAAATACAACGATCAGGTGAATGAACTGCGATCGCTCCTTAATTTATTCATTCCTTATCATCGTAGCCGCACAGATATATCCGTAGGCAATGCTCTTCAGCAAGCACTGAGTATATTCCAGAACATACCAGATTCTCGCGATAAAGCTTATGCAGCAATTCGGCTTGCCAGTTTATATCAATTGCTGAGATTACCTCCAGCATCTTTTAATCCTGAGTTAGCAAATCGCTGTGTAAGTAAAGATATACCTGTGGAAACTGTAGAATTATTTAAGCAAGCAATTGCGATCGCCCAACGTCTTAAAGATAAACAATCTGCATCCATTGGATTTGGGCGTTTGGGACATATTTATGAATGTCGCCAAGACTATCAGCAAGCCTTGAAACTGACGCAACAAGCCCAATTCATTGCGGGAATGCAAGAAAGCCGCTATTTGTGGGATTGGCAAGCTGGGCGGATTTTACAGGCGCAGAACAAAACTACTGAGGCGATCGCATCCTATGAAAGTGCAGTGAAAATTTTAAAAGAAATTCGCGGAGATTTAGCCAGCGCCAAGCGCGATTTCCAATTAGATTTTCGTGACACGGTTGAACCAGTATATCGTGAATTAACTCAATTGTATCTTGAGCAAGCACAAGAATCAAAAGATAAAAATCATCCAAAATCGATGGAGTCTGCTCTAGAAACTCTTGATAGTTTGCGTTTGGCAGAGTTAGAAAATTATCTAGGTGATGATTGTGCTTTACAAGTCATAGCTAAACCAGTAACAATAATCAATGAAAAAACTGCTGTTATCAGTACTATGATTCTGCGGAATCGAGTTGCTATTATCCTCAGTTTGCTCAATAAACATAGAAAATTTCAATCACAAATTTATTGGGTAAATACCAAAACCCTGGATGTAATTACAACTATAAATGAGCTACGTCTACAACTAGAAAAGCGCTCAGATTTAGCAAATAGCTATCAAGAAAAAGCCCAGCAAGTTTATGACTGGCTAATCAGTCCCTTTGCCGAACAGTTGCAAGATTCACAGATTGATACTTTAGTCTTCATTCAAGATGGAATTTTCCGGACTATTCCAATGGCGGCGCTTTATGATGGTAAGCAATTTTTAATTGAGCAGTATGCTATTGCTAGTACACTTAGTCTCAACTTAGTCGATCCGGCTCAACTTAATAGAAAGTCTCTGCGGGTTTTGGGTTTTGGTTTAACAAAACCTTCCGTAGTTGAGGGTCCAATATTTTTTGAACCATTAAACTATGTCAAAACAGAAATTGAGAAAATCACAACTATTTTTCCAGGGAGTCAAGGATTAATTGATGATGCTTTTAGCTTAGAACGCCTAAAAACAGAACTTACACAAAATGCATTTCCGATTATTCATTTAGCAACTCACGGAAAATTTGGCATTGATTCCCAGGATACCTATTTAGTAACTGGCAAGCAAATTGGGGAACAAGGAGAGTTAAGTGAAAACTCGAAAATGCAAACTTATAGGTATAACGAAAAGTTGACGATGAATCAGCTTTATCAGATGATTCGGGAAGTTCATCAAGGTCAAGCGCTAGAGTTACTCACACTTACAGCTTGTGAAACAGCAGCCGGAAGCGATCGCGATGCTTTGGGTATTGCGGGAATTTCTCTGCAAGCTGGCGCACGTAGCGTTGTCGCTTCTCTGTGGCAAGTGGATGATGAGTCTACAGCCCAACTGATTACCCAATTTTACCAAAATCTCCAGCAGGGAATGAGCCGAGCCAAAGCACTGCAATCGGCGCAAACAAAATGGCTGCAACAAAATCCAGGCGATCGCAATCATCCTGGTTATTGGGCAGCACTGATTCTTGTAGGAAATTGGTTGTAAAGACGCACATCTATCGCCCTTTGAACTCCCCAATCCAAAATCCAAAATCTAAAATTTAGAAATTTACCCTCCAACTCGCATTAATCTAGCGTTGCAAAGAATGAATTTCACTACCTCGTAACACCTCTTTCTCAGCATCATCTGTAGCAACTTGATCGAGTAAAGATACTCGTAAGTCTTTCAACCCAATTTCATCACTAGGAGAGGCGAAAGCTTCGCCGAAAGCGTCATACCAAAGATTTGCCTGTGCATATAACTTAGCCTGAGTCAGGCGATCGCTTGTACTTTCTACTTGTTTTTTTAAATTTGCTGGGATCGGTACAACTTCAATTTCCGACTCTGCAAAGAGATTACCGGAAGGACGGCTAGGATCGCAAACTAGTTCAACTTGCCAACGATAGCGCTTGCCAACCGTCAATTCTGGGATAGAGTTAGAAGGCGAAAGCAGCATAATCCCTGGAAAAGTTTTAAAGTTGTCGTCTTTGATTTCTTTAAGTAGTTTATAGCGATTATTTTCCTGCTCATATAGCCGAAATTCCATTGCCACAGCAGCCGCATCACGCACAAACCAGGCAAATGTGGGACGAGTAGAAATTGTTTTTCCAGAGTAGCTTGAGGGTGCAAGTAAAATCAGTGCTGGCACATTTGAGGGTGCTGGTTGTGTTGTTGTCCCGCATCCCCTACCTCCAGAGGATCTGCCTGTAGGGGGCGCTTTGTCGTCGGGCGGTGCTTTATCCTCTGCTATGACTGCTATAGGTAGCAGCGAAATTCCTACTAAAATAGCCGCGATCAATTTGTTAGCCATTAGTTTGGGTAAAATTTGCACAATTTGCTGAATCATGGCTGTTAAGGGGTAATTTTATGTTTAGCTAAAGGATTTTTGCGGACAAGAAATTGCCACCAAGGTTTGATTTCTCGCCATGTGAGTTCACAAATGACTCCTTGGGGTTGGGTTGGCGTAGTATCTACTATCGAGTATTGCGCCCCTAGATTGTGAGTTCGGCGTTGAAATCTACCGCCTAAGGATCTCGCTAAATCTCTGGCCTGATCTGTGCCTCGTCCATGTTGATGATGTTTAAATAAGAGGTTACCAACGCCGTTATCAATAATTTGCAGACTACACAAGTTTTTTTGGCGTGTACAAACTACATCCAAACGAGTAGCACCAATAGCGTGTTTACCTACATTACACAATGCTTCTTCTAGAAATCTGCACAAACCTTGCTTTTGATCGGCAGTAAGGTTGCAATCTTTTAGCGGTCTGAAATCAGGGGGAATGTAAGTTTTTATGGAGTCAAACCCTGGTAAATCTCGCATTAATGTATTCTCATAAACCTCATACAGCAATTCCACAATGGGAGTATACACATAGCGATTTTCGCCTGTGACAAGTTCTTGATTCATCGACTCGTAAACCGATCGCAATTCCTGATTGAGTGCTTGTAGTTGCGATCGCAATTTACTGGGTGAAACATCTTCATCCAGACTTCTCAGCATGGCGGCGATTGTTTGTAACGGGCCATTGTGAACAGCATCGTAAGTACGCTTGAGTGTCAAACTGCGCTGTTCGAGCAAAATTCTCGAATCTCGGTCAAAAAATGAGGTGGTTAATCCCGCTGCACACAATGCCAATAGTGCTGGCACCATAGGCACCCACCAGCTGAGAATTATTAGACCATAACAGATTGCCATCAGGCATATACTGCACAAAGCTAGACTAAAAAGCGTTTTCCAAGGAGATTGGAGTATTAAACCCAAGGCGATCCCCAGCAATCCCCATAGTAAAATCCAGAAATATTCCCAACCCTCTAGCCATGTGTGCAATAGTGGTCTGTGGTGAAGTACGGCGTTGATAATTTGACTGGTAGCGTGTGCTTGATACTCTACCCCATAAATTAATTGATACTGCTCTGTATCACCTAAGCCATCAGTTAGGACAGTATTTTTCGTTGCCGATGTCATAAATGTATCATTGACGCTAGCGGCAGTCATGCCAATAATCACAATGCGATCGCGCATCAATTCTGGTTTAACTTTACCTGTTAAAACATCTGTGAGCGAGACTATGGGGAAGGGATGAGGGTTACTGCGAAAATTAATTAATATTTGATTACCCCCTGCTTTTGCACCGACGTAGCTACCAGTATTTGTAGTAAAGCGGGGTAATTTAGTGTTACCAAACCAAATCGGATAATCAGCACGATTACCATGCTTGAGGGAAATCCCCTGCGATCGCAAGTATATTTTGGCTAAAAGCAAGGATAAAGAGTATTTAATTTCGCCAGAATCAACTCTTGTTGCTAACAAACAGCGCCGTAATTTCCCATCTGGATCGAGGATAGCATTAGCAATAGCGACACGATTCGTGGGTAATTCTGGGGGTGGTTTTACACTGAGAATAGATTGAGTATTAGAAGTTTCAATACCTACTAAATTAGAACTAGTTCGCAAAATTCTGCTGAATTCATCTCTATCTGAACCAACAGACAGATCCCGAAAAATATCTAAACCAATAGCTCTTGGTTGGTAACTTTGAATAATACTTAACATTTGAGCCAGATTGCGATCAGGGATCGGGTACTGCCCAACTAATTTAATATCATTTTCGTTAATGCCAATAATTACAATCTCTGGATCTACTGCTTCCTCTGGACGCAAGCGCAAAAAGTTATCAAACGCTATCCATTCTAAAAGTTGCACAGAACCAGTTAGCCGCGCGATCGCTACACAGCCAATCACTACCAATCCAGGTAGCGCAGCTGTACGCCAAATTTTCGCTTGCTGCTTGATTGTGTTCCACATTAGGAGGTCGGCAAAATTAAAGATAACTGGCTAGGTTTGTCATTTGTCATTTGTCATTTGTCATTTGTCATTGGTAAAGATTTCAAGCCTATTTAAGTTTAGTAATATAGTTTGGTTGATTTCTAGCGACTTAGTTAGCTAGTTAATTAATCCTAGTTTTCTGGCAGCAATTTCTATTTGAATTCGTAGTTCTTTATCGGGTTCATCGCAGACACCTAAAGCATCTTGAAGTCTAATCCAATAATTGCGGATAGTGCGATCGCTGACTTGCATTCGTTCGGCGATCGCTTTATCAGTTAGCCCTTCCTGAAACTTTAACATCAAAACTTCTAACCATTTGCGGTCAAATTCTGCACGGGAACGCAATTGAGGTGGTAAATAGATAGAACCTCGCAGCGCCAAATCAACCAACCGTACCATTTCCTTGATGGGTAACGATTTGTCCATTGCAGCGAAGCCACCTTCGTAAGCATTAATCATCGGTTTGAGCTGGACTAATGGCTTAATATTAGTGCTCAGTACCAGAATATTTGGAGCTAACTTACTTTCAATTAAAGCCTTGAGAAAATACATCCCTATTTCCGGGCTAGCAGGGGCATAAGGCTTATCTGGTAAGCTTAAGTCAATGACAACCAGTGTCGGATGATAAGATTCTATTTGCGTCCTGGCAGTTTGTACATCCTGCGCCGTGAGAATTTCAGCCGTTGGGTAAGTACGCTTTAAAGCTGGGACTGTACCTTCAAGAATTGCCTCATGATCGTCAATCACCAAAAAGAGTTGTTTGTCGGTATCGATTGCAGTTAGGCTCATAACTTATCACCCCCTTGACAAGGCTGCTTGATTAACTAGGGATAACCTTAGCGTATAGCGATCGCGTAAAAAATTCATTCCTTCTCAATGCAAGTTGATTTCCAAATTTGGCAAATCACACGCCAGACTTGGAACAGGGATACAGAGCGTTTTCGCCATCATCCCGGTTTTTCTGGAAGATATTTCGCAATTTCTGCAACTAGCTCCTTCAAACTTACAGGTTTTGCCATGTAGCTATCTACACCAACAGCTAAGATTTGTTCTCTATCCGATCGCATGGCAAAGGAAGTCAAAGCAATAATCGGGATTTGAGCAATATTAATATCGGCGCGAATTTGGCGAGTTGCTTCTAAGCCATCCATTTCTGGCATTTGTACATCCATCAAAATTAAATTTGGTCGTTGTGCTTTGGCGATCGCAACTGCTTCTACACCATTATTGGCTAGTACAATCCGGTAGCCGTAAGCCTGTAAATATTGAGTAATAGTTAGCACATTGGCTTCATTGTCTTCAGCGAGGAGAATTAAGGGTTGAGAAGATGCGGGGTGATTTCTCGTCTCTGTCGCGGCTTCTGTCTCCATCTCAACTTCTGCGATTTTCTGTACCTCACTCTCTTTCCACGGAAGTGTAATTGTAAAACGGCTACCTTTACCAACTTCGCTCTCAACAGCTATACTGCCGCCATGTAGTTCTGCAATCCGCCTTACTAGAGATAAACCTAAGCCAGTACCAGCATAACGCCGAGTATAAGAACTTTCTACTTGAACAAAGGGTTGAAATAAATTGGCTAAATTTTCCGGTGAAATTCCAATCCCAGTATCTACAACGTGAAATTGAATTGTCTGAATTTGATTGTTGGTTGCATCTGTTTGGGTTTGCACTTCTAGGTAAACTTCGCCACCATCGGGAGTAAATTTCACGGCGTTACTGAGCAAATTAATCAGTAATTCCCGGAATCGGCGTTCATCAACAACAATTTCGCCAATATTTTCCGGTATTCGCGCATTCAGCTTGATATTTTTCTTGAATGCTTGTTGTTTGACAAAGGTAAGACTATATTCACACAATCCACGCACAGAGCTAGAAGATAATTCTAGTTCCATCTTCCCTGATTCAATTTTGGCCAGGTCGAGGATATCGTTAATCAGTTCTAATAAGTGTTTACCGCTACGTTCTAGTGTATTTAATGACTTTATCTGTTCTGCTGTTAGCGGCCCGCATACCTCATCTTGCAGGGCTTCTGTAATCCCTAAAATAGCGTTGAGGGGAGTCCGCAATTCGTGGCTCATATTCGCCAAGAAAGTACTTTTGGCAAGGTTAGCAACTTCCGCAGCTTCTTTGGCTTGGCGTAAAGCCACTTCAGCACGTTGGCGATCGCATACTTCCAAGGTTAAGGCGACAAAGTCTGTAATTGACCCAGCAAAGTTTTGTTCGCTGAGTTTCCATTGACGCTGAATACCAACCTGTTCGTGAAACACCATTCCCACGACTTCACCGCCAACCCAAATCGGCGCATCCATCAAAGAAACAATGTTTTCGGGTTCTAGGAATTCCTGCCAAAATTCTTGGACTCGTGGATCGTTGCGAGTGTCATGAACAGTTAAAGTTCTGGCGCTGGCGAGTGCTTGGAAATATACAGGATAATTTGCTCGGTTGCGTTCTAAACCTGCGGAATGTCTATTTTTACTATTTTCGTAGAGGTCGAGACATTGTAATTTAGTGCGATCGCTACTATAAAGCCAAATGCTAACTCGTTCTACTTCTAAAGCTTGGGCGGCTTTCTCTGTAATCAGTTGACATGCAGTTGTCAAATCTCCTTCCGAAATTGCCCTATGATTTGCCAATTCTGCCAAAGCGCGACTATGTTGGCGCAATTGCTGCTCATTTTGGATACGTTCTTGAATTTCCTGCTGTAATTCTTGAGTTCGCTGTTCAACTCGCAATTCCAATTCTTCAAAAGATGCTCGTAACTGCTGAGACATCTGGTTAAAAGAATGAGCTAAAATTTCTAATTCTGTAATTCCTTCGACGATCACTGTTGATTCTTCCTCATGAGGAAAATCGGCGTTGCTGGCTGTGTCAGCTAAAGCTTGAGCCGCACGACTCAAGCGCAGCACAGGTTGAGCAATCCAGCGAGTTGTGAGAATTCCTAGGGCTGTAGCTAATGTGAAAGCTCCGAAGCATAGCAGAATAGTAATTTGGGTATGGCGATTGATTTGCCCCATAAAGTCGGCTTCGGGGACAACCACCGCAATTAACCAGTCGATATTGGCTTGACTGTGAAACGGCTCGATTTCGAGAAACTGCCGTTTACCTGCGAAAGAAAATTCTAATTCCTGTAAACTATTGATTTGATTCAGGTTGCCAAATTTACTGGCTAAATATTTTGATGTAGCTTGAGTTAAGGAATTACTACTCTGGGATGCGGCTAGTCTTACGGTTCGACCACCTTTGAGTATAAAGGGTTGTTCCCCTGTGGAAGCTGCTACTAATAGTCCCGATCGCTCCAAAATAAAAATCTGTCCCGATTTACCTACCTTGATGTTTTGTAAGTGCTTACCAAGTTGGGATATTTGCGCCAGTGTACTGTTAACACCCAGTAATTTACCTTGGGAATTGTAGATGGGTACAGATGCACTGATGCGTAGTGTTTTTTCTGTAATCGGGGCGTAGATGTGACTAAAGCTGAATTTGCCTTGCTTAACTGCTGTTTGATAAAAAGGATGCGATCGCGGATCGAAATTTTTCACTACTTCTGGTAATTGAGTGCGCTGACCTTTACTATTAATTTTGTAAAAATATAGGTTGTAATTGCTTAATTTTCCTGACTTTTTGACTAAAAATTCATGATTATTTAGCTTTTCTACCGATAAATGTTCTCGCTGTTCATTACTAATAGCAACGGCGACA
The DNA here is from genome assembly GCF_963875285.1 of Calothrix sp. NIES-2100. Taxonomy (NCBI): domain Bacteria; kingdom Bacillati; phylum Cyanobacteriota; class Cyanophyceae; order Nostocales; family Calotrichaceae; genus Calothrix; species Calothrix sp. NIES-2100. Next base: position 9,822,633 of record NZ_CAWNLA010000001.1, on the reverse strand, counting down.
GCAGGCGGAAAAATTTCCAATTGCTGCATTAAATATGGTTCCCAAGCACTGATATCTTGCATATTTAATAGCCCAAAGTGCAAGGCATTTTGGTTAGCATCCAGTACTTGATGGGGAGTAGCTAAAAAATTTTGCAAGTCTTGTTTTACTCGGTTAGCGATTCCCTGGCGTAACTCGCTAGCTACCTCATTGACAGCCCTTTGCCCATTACGGAAAGATAAATACCCTGTCAATCCTACCGCCAAGGAGATTTGCAAAACAAAGGGCACCACAAGAACTCGACTGAGGGGTACGCTTTTTACCAGGCTTGAAAGTCTACCCTTCCAGGAATTTTGGCTCATCAGCTGACTTAACTCCCGTTTTCAATTCCTCCTAGTGCTTTGATTGTCGCTCGTTCTGCCTCTGTTAAGCCAGCTATTCCCGTAATATTTAGACTTTCGTATGGTCTATTTGCTCGCAAAATTTGTAGACAATCACCAGTATTCACACTCCACAGCCGCAAAGTTTCATCCGCACTGCTACTTGCTAAGGTTTGCCCATTTGGGCTAAAAGCTACAGATAACACTTGGCTGGTATGCGCGCGCCATGTCTTAAGACATTTACCTGTATTCACAGCCCAAAGTTTGATGGTTTGATCGGCACTGCTACTAGCAAGAATTTGCCCATCTGGGGTGAAACTTAGCGATAAAACTTGATTAGTATGTTCTTGCAGAGTTTTTAAACATTTTCCTGTTTTTAAATCCCAAATTCTGATGGTTTGATCGGCACTAGCAGTGGCGAGAATTTGCTCAACGGGACTGAAAGCCACAGCTAAAACTGCATTACTGTGTCCTTGAAGAATTTGCAGACATTCCCCAGTTCTCAAATCCCAAATTCTGATGGTTTGATCGGTACTAGCAGTAGCGAGAATTTGCTCAACAGGACTGAAAGCTACAGCTAAAACTGCATTATTATGTCCTTGGAGAACATCGATACACTCTCCTGTTTCACTATCCCAAATTCTCGCGGTTTGATCTGCGCCACCGCTAGCCAATAACTGCCCACTGGGGCTAAAAGCCACTGAACAGATTGTTTCTTGGTGTTCTGTTAATGTTTTACTACATTGCCCAGTTTCGATATCCCAAAGTTTGATGGTGTGGTCAGCACTACTACTGGCTAAGATCCCCCCAACCCCCCTTAAAAAGGGGGGCAGGGGATGAAATGCGATCGCTAAAATATGATTTGTATGCCCAGCTAATGTTTTAATACATTGCCCAGTTTCAATATCCCAAAGCCGAATTAACTGGTCATGGCTACCACTGGCCAGAATTTGCGGATTAGTGGTAAAAGTAACAGCTGCTATCTGATTGGTATAGCCCTGCAATGTCCTCATACATTGCCCAGTAGCTGTATCCCATAGCCGGATTAACTGGTCATCTCCACCACTGGCAAGCACTGCACTATCAGCATTAAATACTACTGTCCGCACCCAATTTTCATGACCTGACAAAACCCTCAAACATTGCCCTGTATTAACATCCCATAACCTGATAGTTTGATCGGCGCTACTGCTAGCAATCATTAATCCATCTGTACTAAAACTCAGCGATAAAACTGGGCGGTTGTGTCCTTGTAATGTATTAATGCACTGCGCTGTTTTGATGTCCCAAAGTTTCACTGTACAGTCATCACTACCACTGGCTAAGATATTACCTGGGCTAAACGCAAGACACTGGATAGCTTGGCGATGTCCATATAAAGTTTGTAGACATTTTCCGGTTTGTGTATCCCACAATCTGATGGGTTCATCTATACCCGTGGTTGCCAAGAGTTCGCCATCAGCACTCAGTGCAACAACTGGAATTTGATTGCTTTCCTCTTGTAGGGTTACTAAAGATTTCCCTGTGGTCATATCCCACAAACTAATGCTTTGATTTCTACCCCGAATGACAAGAATATTACCTGCGGCGGTACAAGCGATCGCCAAAACTTGGCTAGTATACCGTTGTAAAGTTCTCACAGCTTGACCAGTCTTCACATTCCAAAACTTAATTGTCTGGTCTTTACTATGAGTAATTAAAGTTTGACCATCATCACTGAAACACAAAGATTTTACAGGCAGCGTATGACCTTTCAAACTCAAGTGCAATTGAGCATTAGCAATCCGCCACAGATGCACCTCACCATTATCATCACCCGTCGCTAAAATTTCCCCATCTGGGCTAAATGCTGCTGATAAAACGCTGCCAAAAATTTGCGTAAACACTGATTTCGAGAAGTTTGCATGAGCAAAATTGACGCGGTATAGTGTTACGCCTCTCAGGTCAGCTTGCCAAATCGGTAAATGGGAAAAATCGTAATCAGTTAAATCAGCACCTAAATGATGCAACAAATTGAGGATATTTCCAGCTAAATAGCCAGATTCTAGGGATGCTTGCTCGCGCTGGGTATTCAAAATATGCATTAATTGTTGTGCGATCGCTTTTTTGCTGCCCAATTGCCGCAACAATTCTGCGATTACTAGCTTGACAATTAATCTAATTTGTGCATCTCGAATGTAATCTTTCGCCGTCGCCTTCAGAAAGGCGTGGGTTATGAGAAAAGTAGCACGGCTGTGCGCCCCGGTAATAATTTCCGCAGACACCTGTTCCACAAACTTCTCTGTTACATACTCCATAATCACAGGTTGTTGCGTAAACCCGCTCGGGCTTTGTTCCATCAAGGAACGCCGGAGTATGGATTCCACCGCTTCTAAAAGTTGGTGTTTGAGTAGCTTCGGATAAATATCATCTTCCAGTTCATACAGCAATGCGCCTTCGCGGTTAATTGCTAGCCAGTACATGACACTTTTTTCAATTTCAGTTAGGCGTGCAAACTGCTGATTTAATAAGGCGCGAATGCTATTGAAACTAGAAATACCAGCTGCGAGAAATGCTGTAACATCACCAGCAAACAAATCTTTAATTGCAGTAGCGACGATTTTTAAGGCTAGGGGATTTCCACTGTATAAATCTATTAATTGCCGACTTTCTTGCTCAGAGACAGACAAGCCCTTAATTGTGAGAATTTCCTGAGCTTCTGTATTTAGCCCTGTTAATTGGAGCGATCGCACAGGTAAAATTTCTCCAGATAAGGCCGCAATTTCATCAGGCTTTTCGCGACTAGTAACCAGCAAACAACTACGGTGGGAAACTTCGCCTACACGCCGCAGCAATTCGCCATACCCTTCATACTCTGGCTGAAAACTCCCTGCATAAGTACCATCTTGCATCAAAGTTTCCAGATTATCTAAAACCAACAAACAGCGATGCTGACGGAGATATTCTATTAACTTAGAAAGCCTACCTGCTGTTGTTCCTGGTAATTCAGCCGCCTGCTGTGAAGATAAAAATTTGAGTAAATCATCTAGCAACTCTGATAAAGGAGGCGCATTGCGTAAACTTCGCCACACCAAAAACTCAAACTGGTCTTGAATTTCCTCCGCCAGCTTAGTTACCAATGTTGTTTTACCAATCCCACCGCTACCTAAAAGCGCCACTAACCGACACTTATCATTCAGTACCCATTGCTGTAGCGTCGCCACTTCTGCCGAACGTCCACAGAACAAAGTTACATCAACAGCTTCACCCCAATCAGAGTGGAGTGCTGAATTCTCAGTTCTTAGTTCTGAGTCGGAAGATAAGGCGGGAAGTGTTTCGCTTGTGCCTCTGTTATCCTGATCCGTTGGGCTGATTTCTAGAACTCGCCTTGCACCTGTGTAGTCTTCCAGCTCTAGTTGTAAATTTACAGCTTTAAACACCAGAGCGATGGAATCTTTATCAACGCCCTGACATCGTAGAATTTTGCGAATTGTGGCTGGGTGTAAACCTTGTCCTTCAACTAATTGAGAACGCCGTACCAATTCTTGAACGGCATAGCGCTCAATTTCTAGCTGAAGTATCCGATTTTGCAGTTTTGCTTGTCCTGTGGGACTCAGGACTACACCTCGACTTCGTTGTCCTGTGGGCAAATCCATTGCTGATATTCGGTCGGGTCAACTGCAATATATCACTTCTAGTGTTGTTGTAGGAGTGTATGGTCAGGGCGTACAGCTGTACGCCCCTATAGTATTTCATTACAGATTCAGATAATCTAATTTTGGTATTGCTGAATTATGGGATGAAATTTAACGTATTGAAATTTAAAACTCCTTATTCTTTGTGCGTCTGTGCGTGTTAGGGTAGCCCGATAAATCATCCCGCATTTATGCAACGCCATAATTTTTTATTTCTCCCCCTGCTCCTTGCCTAATCTAAGTTCCTTAATTCCCACTCAAGCTGATGAGTAAGCCTATCAAGACAATTACGGTCACAACAATATAGGTGGTATCTCGCTGTCGCATAAAAGCTAATAATGAAAAGCCGACTCTCGCAACCGGAGTAAGGATTAATAATAGTAATCCTAGTTGAATGATGCCGCGACGACGACCGAGAAAAGCCGCCTCCGCGACTGCTCCAGGGCTGCGAAAAGCAGGAGGTTCACCGTGAAAAATTTGATAATTAGGAGTCTCACTACCATGACGAATTAAGTACAAAACTCCACCAATAAAAACTATAGCAGTAGCAATAATTACGCCATATCTTAAAAGGTTGCCAACTAATATTTCAAATTGCCTTTCGCTAAAGTTTTGTCTATGGGCTGGCATATTAAATTCCCCCAGTTATACCGTTATAAATCATTTGAATTCCTAAAAGCGAAATCACGATACTAAAAATAATTCTTAAAATTCCTACTTTCACTCTGACTAATACTTTTGCTCCTAACAATGCACCTAAAAGTACACCCAACATTACGGGCATTGCTAAACCTGGATCGATATAACCTCGTTTTAAATAAACTCCGGCACTAGCGGCGGCTGTCACCCCAATCATAAAATTGCTGGTGGTGGTAGAAACCTTAAATGGAATCCGCATAAATTGATCCATTGCTAATACTTTCAGTGCGCCGGAACCAATACCCAATAAACCAGAAAGGATACCTGCACCAAACATCAGACTAAAACCAGTTCTGACAGCACGGACGTTATAAGCTTGTTCGCCTTCAGGTGTTGGGTAAGTGCTATTTAAGCGCAAACGAGTTGCTAAGGGGTCAGGAGGTTGATTTTCTTGTCGTTCTGAGTGGGGTAGACGTGAGAGGTAGGCGCTGTAAAGTAAGATAATGCCAAATACCACAGCTAATATTCTAGTAGGAGTATAGGCGGCAATAATTGCTCCTGCGATCGCACCAAATGTAGTTGCAACTTCCAAAAACATCCCCAACCGAAGATTTGTATAACCTTCTTTCACATAAGCAGAAGCAGCGCCGGAAGATGTGGCAATTACAGATACTAAAGAAGCACCAATTGCATAATGAATATTAACGTGAAAAATCAAAGTTAATAAGGGAACTAATACTACTCCACCCCCTAAGCCTGTCAATGCTCCTAAAAACCCGGCAGTGGTAGAACCAAGCCACACCAATAAAGTAAATTCTAGAATATTCAAGTAATATCACCTTCCCTATTAATCAGAATCGCTTTTTATGAACAATTTCTCTACTTTTCCCAATTCCTTCTTAACTTATGAACAAAAATTGCAAGTTCTGGGAACTAAATCAAAATATTGACGATAAATAGACTAAAAATTCTTTCTAGTGACAAATGACAGCCGTAGCCTATCTCTTTAATTGCACCGCCTACTCATACCAATAATTGATATTTTTCTTGAGCAAGATTGTAGAGAGGTCGCCAAATCAAACGATTGGTTAATACTACTAACAGGGACATGATGATAGTTGAAGCTAACAGCAGAGAAAAATTGCCTGTAGCTGTTGCATGAGAAATTGTTGCACCTAATCCATCAGTACTAATTACTCGCCCTTGAAATGTGACATATTCGCTCACAATACTGGCATTCCAAGCACCACCAACAGCAGTAATAATGCCTGTAATTAAATAGGGAAAAATGGCAGGTAAAATTAAAGTTTGCCAGCGTTGTAGAGGGGACAGTTTATATACCCAAGCGGCTTCAATCAGGTCTGAGGGAATAGACTGCGCCCCAGCAATGACATTAAATAGGATATACCACATTGTTCCTAACATCATCAGCGCGATCGCACCAATCTGCAAACCGCCAGCAATACGGGTTAAACCTAATAGCAGCACGGGAAATAAAGCTGTAGCCGGGACAGAGGCGGCGATTTGTACCAATGGTTGCAATACTTGCGCTAACCGTCGATTGCGTCCTATGGCGACTCCCACAGGTACAGTCCACAATAGGGATAAGATTAAAGCAACGATTACCCGCAAGGCTGTCAAGGCTGCACCTTTAATTACCTGTAGCCAATCACCCCAACCTAAAGTCCGTAACAGTAGTACAGCTTCCCAAGTACCCCACAGAACAATTAAGGTAAAACCACTTACAAATATCCAATTGAAAAAATTTGGTAGATTCAGACGACCTTTAGCATTGACAGGTACAGGACGCACGGGAAATGAGCGAATTAAACTGTCGTCTATAGCTGATTGTAATGGCTGAACAACCTTTTCGCTAATTGCGCGTAAAGTAGGCGATCGCCTGATCGTATCTAATACCCACGATTGGGGTGCATTTTCTGTCTCCACCATCTCTAACTTAAATTTTTCTGCCCAAGCAATCAAAGGTCGCCAGACAAAAAAATCAGTGGCGACAATCACCCCAATTAGCACTACCAAGCCCCAAAATATAGCAATAAAATCTCCCTTGTTGGCGGCTGTACCTAAAAAAGAGCCTAAGCCAGGTAAACGAAAATCTTTATTACCTAAAGTAAATGACTCAATTGCAATTAAAAAAAACCACCCTCCAGCCACCGACATCACACTATTCCAAACTAAACCAATCGCGCCAGATGGTAACTCTAATTTCCAAAAACGTTGCCAAAGATTAAGCCGATATACCTCTGCTGCTTCTAATAATTCTCGCGGAATACTTTGAAGAGACTGGTAAAAACTAAAAGTCATATTCCAAGTCATTCCCGTAAAAATTAGTAAAATTGCTGCCATTTCTACACCAATTCTTTGCCCTGGAAATAAGGAAATTAAAGCCAATACTACACCCGGTAAAAAAGATAATACTGGAATTGATTGCAGAATATCTAACATTGGAATTAAAATCCGTTCAGCAACTCGGGAGCGATAAGCAGTATAGGCATAGATGAGGGTAAAAATTAGGGAGAAAAAGTAAGCTAGTCCCATCCGAATTAAGGTTTGGCTTGTATATCCAGGTAAAGCATTAATATTTGTAGAAATTGTCAGTTCAGGTTGAAAAGCACCGCTAAATTGAGCGCTAGTTCTGATAATTAGCACAATCAAGGAAATAATCGCTAGAATCAGCAATCCATCTTGCCAAGTCCAATTGTTACGTCCCGGAGTTTTGTTAGCAGGAGTGAGAGGTCGAGTCATGTCGCTTTGCTCCGAATTCAAAATTCAAAATTCAAAATTCAAAATTAGACTCCCCATAAATTTAGGGGCTTGTACATCAAGGAATAATTGGTCATAAAATTTCCCAGTGGGAAATGCAGGGATGAAAAGTAGCGCCGGAGCAACTGGAGGTAGGGTAGCAGAAAAACAAATGACAAATGACCATTGACTATTGACTAACAGCAACCTGCTCTAGAAATATTTGTCCAGATGGCTCATCGTAGCCGTAGATTTCGGCATAACGACCCCAATCAACAGCAGTTTTTAATTGATGCTGTGCTTCTTCTGGGCTAAAGTGAGTTTCTAGGATATCTAAAATTAATTCTTCGGGAATGCGTTGATTATTTTTCGCTTCTAATAGACGGTAAATTTGTTGTACTAAGCGAATATGAGTTAAAAGTTGCGATCGCACAATTTGTTTGCGTTCATCAATACCGCCATTAATAAATTCTTGAGCGATTGCTGTCAGACTAATATCACCTTCTGCCAGTTCTACAAAATCCATTAATTTTGCAGCTTCGACAATTGGTAAAATATCATCTACCTCTAGTTGTAATTCTTGAGCAAGTCGATATAAATCTTTTTCTTGACGGTCTTCTAATAATTCCAATAACCCAGCAATCGAACCAATTCGCACTGCTGGTAAAGACTGGTATTTTGGCTGTTGTGTCGCAGCTTCTACAGAGGGAGTTGCAGGTGTTTCAATTTTATCTAGATCGGGGTTAGTGATGATTGTATACACTTGATCTACCAAGGCTTGAAAGCTTGGGTGTTTGCGATCGCGGTAATGAGGTAAACTCACAGCTAAATCAGCACGGATTCTCCCAGGATTGCGTCCCAAAACAATAATCCGATCCGCCAAAATTACCGCTTCCTCAATCCCATGTGTCACAATCAGGACGGCTTTGGTAGGTATGCGACGTTCTAACCACAAATCCAATAATTCAAACCGCAAGTTTTCTGCTGTCAATACATCCAAAGCTGAAAATGGCTCATCCATACATAACAATTCTGGTTCTACAGCCAAAGCCCTAGCAAACCCCACACGCTGACGCATTCCCCCAGAAAGTTCTTTTGGATAGGCATTTTCAAATCCATCCAACCCGATAATATCAATCATCTGTAGCGCCTTGGTTCGCCGAGAATCTGGCGGTTCTCCTTTAGCTTTTAAACCGAGTTCCACATTCTCTAATACAGTTAACCAAGGATAAAGAGCAAAGCTTTGAAACACAATTGCTACCCCAGGATTTAAACCGACAAGAAGGCGATTATGATACAAAACTTCACCTTGACTGGGAGCAATTAACCCAGCAATTATCCGCATTAAAGTAGATTTTCCTGAACCCGAAGGCCCTAGCAAAGCTACTATTTCTCCTGGACGCAACTCAAGATTGATTTTTTCCAAAATGACTATTTGCTGTCCGTTGGGTTGCTGATAAGATTTTCTGACATTTTTCAGAGCAATTAGGTTTTCGGTTGCTTTATTAACTACCACGATGCTTATGGTGAGGAACTAATTAAATAGAATCTCATGCTGAGGTTATCTTCAAGTTAAAACATTTAGCTATTACAGTGCTTCTGGATGCGATAGGAATAGTATCCTCATGGCACTGAGCAGTAATAACAACGCAAAAGCTTTGTTTAAAATTTCATTAGGTAAACTTATGCCAATTTTCGCACCTAACCAGCTACCTAAAATAAAACCCAAACATAAAATGGTGGCTACTTTAATATCTACATCACCCTGTTTATAGTAAGTCCATGCCGCTAATAAATCTACTGGTGGCACTAGCACAGCTAGGGTAGTTCCTTGTGCTAAATGTTGAGAAAAACCTAATAAAAACATTAAAGCTGGCAAAATTATGATACCGCCGCCGATACCTGTCATCCCGCTAATCATGCCTGCTACTAATCCTAAAATCAGACACAGAACAATATGATTCATCATCAGCCATCTCCTTGAAATTTTAAACAATAAATATTGCAACTAACTAGCGATATAAATACTGATATCTGCCTTATTTTGTCTGAGAATTTTGAGAGCTTTTTGCTCTATTTGTCTTACTCGTTCTTGACTTACACCTAGACGTTGACCAATTTTTGCTAAAGACAGTTCATGTCCATCTTTTAAACCAAAGCGCAGAGTTAATACTTCTCGTTGTTGCGGAGAAAGTTTTGTTAACATCTTTTGCAAGTCATGTTGTAGAGATTCTTGCACAACATAGTCTTCTGGAGAATGTCCAGCATCTTCCAAAATCTCTTGTAATTCTGAATCTTGATTTGGCCCAATTCTGTTTTCTAGAGACATGGGTCTGCGGTTAAATTGCAAATATTCTCTAACTTGGCTAGGTGTTAAAGATAAAGCTAAGGCGATTTCATTTGTATGAGGAGTACGTCCTAATTGTTGTGATAACTCACGTTGTACTCGCTTAATGTTATTTAATTTTTCAAATATGTGAATGGGTAATCTAATGGTACGACTTTGCTGTGCGATCGCGCGCGTAATTCCTTGCCGAATCCACCAATAAGCGTAGGTAGAAAGTTTATAACCGCGATTGGGGTCAAATTTCTCAATTCCTCGTTCTAAAGCTAAATTACCTTCTTGAATTAAATCTAAAAACTCCATATTTCTATGTTGATATTTTTTCGCTATTGCAACCACTAACCGCAGATTAGCGGCAATCATCTTCTGCTTGGCTTGTTTACCCCAGTGAATTGTTTGTTGCAATAATTTAATATCTATTTGCAAATGTTCAGCTAATTCTTGTAATGTTGGCTCATGCTCTAACTGCAAAGTCAGTTCTTCTTTAACTGCTATAACATTCATCATCTCTTGAACTTGTCTAGCAAACAGTATTTCTTGCTCGTGAGTTAATAGGGGTACACGACCAATTTCTTGTAGATAAGTACGCAAGTGATCGTTGGAATTTAGAACTTGTTTATTGATTTTCTCAGTTTCGTAGTCAGCAAAATTTACAGTATTCATGGTTGCTCAATCCTTGTATTTTCAATTTATTAATTGCTTAAAATACTGCGATCGCACTAAAAATTACGCAGCATAATCTTCGTTAATTATGAGTTTATCTTTGAGTTCACAAGGCTCAAAAATAAACCACTACCCAATAGCAAGCAAGTTATAAACAAAAACTCAAACAGCGCAATTATGGTTAGTATCATATTCTGCAATTCCTTAACTATGTTGAGAACTTGAAACGTAAATCGGTCTATTAAATTCACCGATGCTATTGAAGGGGAAGAAACGGAAAACAGCTTTACCAATGATGTTATGACGAGGAACGAAACCCCAATAATGGCTATCATAACTATCATTGCGATTGTCACCTAAAACGAGATAAGAGTTAGCTGGGACAATCACAGGCCCCCATTGATAGTTTGGGGTAGCTTCGATATAATTCTCTTTTAAAGGTGAATCATTGATATACACTCGTCCATTCTTTACCTCTACTTTTTCTCCAGGTAAACCAATTACACGCTTAATAAACGCTTCGTTATAGTGTTCTGAACGCAGTATTTTTGTAGGATTAAATACTACTATATCTCCTCGATTTGGATTGCTAAAATCATAGCTAATCTTATCGATAATTAAGCGGTCATTTGGCTGAATAGTTGGTTCCATCGAACCAGAAGGAACATAACGCGCTTCGGCAACAAAAGTGCGAATACCTAAAGCTAAAACTAAACTTAAACCTAGAGTTGTGATTCCTTCAATCCAAATATTTTCTTTACGAGATGAACTATGATTTTGTTGGTTAAGCTTTGACATAAGTTACCAAGCCTGAAATTCATTATTGTGGTGTTGTACCAACTGCTGAGTGAGAGGCAAATAAATTACCAGCAGCGTCATTTTGATAAACACAAGCAACCTGTGGCGAATTTTCTAGCTTGCCAGTGTAAGCGAAAGTATTCAAACTACTTTTGCAATTACTGATTTGTTGGGATGTTACTAGATTTCTTTGCTGTAAAATCGCCCAATCGCTAGTACGCAAAACGCATCCAGGTTGCATACGCGGTTGCGTAACATAAACTTTAAAGGGGTTGAGAGTAAGATAAATGCGAGTATCCGTAACAATTGCACTTGCACCATATTGTACGCAAACATTAGCATCAGGTGCGGCACTATCAATATAGACACTGCTATTGATATTTTCTGGATTAGAATTGGCAAGACTGGTTAAACTTACACCGATGACAATTCCTAAGAGTAAAGCAGCGCTGATGATTGCTAATATCATTGTATTCAAACGGAAAGGTTTAGCTTTATTACTTAATTGCGGGTTAGGCGGCATAAATTCAACCTGCTATTTAAATTAGAAAAATTGAAGTTGTAGAGAATTACTTCTGAATAGAAGCAGATGAAGATAATATTTGTGTTCGCTTATTTAGGTGGTAAGCTATGATTTCATTGACAGCATCCTGATCAGTTACAGGAATCACCAACCGCCAATAGGATCTAACAAGGAAGAAACTGGGATCAAAACCAACTATCAGTACATTATTTCCCGATTTTTCCCATCTATAGGATCTAAGTTTTTCCCATTTCAAGAGTGAAAACATATAGCATATTCCGTTCTCTCTAAACTCCAGCCTACTAAAACCGCGAGAAATTAATAAAATTACGGTAGTCCAGAGAATGATTGCACCAGTGAAATAACTATTATGAACATTGTCATGAAGGGAGACTCCGCTTAAAGCTGCATCAATAAATAGAGTCGAGTAAAAAGCTGCCAGCGCCATAGTAATTAAACTCAACCAAACTAAGCGCTTATTCCTTAAAACGAAGCCAGAATCTAATAGTAAATAACCCGCTTGCTGTTTACGCCAATTCCATGTGAGGAGATATATCAAGGAAATTGCTAAAAAAACTGCGTAAACAATCAGAAAACTCAATGATTCATAATTAATCAATCGCGAAACAAAAAATCCCAGGATGAAATAAACTAAAAACCACGGGAGAGCGTAGAGTAATTCTATGCTAGCATTTTGATAACCTACCGCACGGGTAGTTGCTATATATCTCATTCCTAGCAAGATGGCTAACAGAATTAGCGGGGAAATTACAGAAGTAAGAGAAATATTTTCAAAAATGTTCATGATTTACTTATCTGTTTGAGTGAGGAGTAAACAGTTGATGACAATAAGTTGAGTCTATTTCGCGTTTGCAGGGAGTAATTTTGTTTGGATATTCAGATTTAAAGTCTGTCCATGCCGCAAAACTTGCAGTTGTAAATTATTACCAGCAGGAGTATTTTCTACAGCTTGTTGCAATTCTTCAGCATTAGTAATGGCTTGATTATTGGCTTTAATAATCACATCACCTGCGCGCAGTCCGCCTGTATTAGCTGGGGAGTTCCGCGCCACTTTAATTATTAGTACACCTTGAGATTCTTCAACAGTAATGGGAGAGTTGGGATCGCTATTAAGTTGCTCTTTTACCTCTGGTGTTAATGTGAGCATTTGAATCCCCAAGTAAGGATGATTAACCTTTCCTGTAGCGATTAATTGTGAGGCAATTTTCTTGGCAGTATTAATGGGAATTGCAAAGCCTAAACCTTGGCTATTTTGAATAATTGCTGTGTTAATCCCAATTACTTCACCAGACGCATTCAGTAAGGGGCCTCCAGAGTTACCAGGATTGATGGGTGCATCGGTTTGGATGTAATTAACACGTTCATTCGGCATTCCTACTTGAGAACTAGAGCGACCTGTGGCGCTAATAATGCCGTGAGTTACTGTATTATCTAAACCAAGGGGATTACCGATCGCGATCGCCCATGCACCAGGTTGCAATTGATCGGAATTGCCTAATATCACCGTTGGTAAGTTATTCGCTGGAATTCTCACCACCGCAACATCTGTCACCGGATCGCTACCCATAACTTTACCTTTAAAAGTCCGTCCATCTTTGAGGGTGACTGTTACCGTATCCGCACCATTGACGACATGAGCATTCGTGAGAATTTCACCATGAGAATCAATAATGAAGCCAGAACCAATACCCCGTTCAATTTCCTGGGATGGTACTTTTGGTAACTCATCACCAAAAAACTGTTGAATTAGCGGATCGTTAAAAATACCAGCATTGGGATTCTTGATGGTACGTGTAGAATCAATTCGGACTACCGCAGGCCCCACTTGATGCACAACTGCAGTAATAAAGTTAGGATTTTTATCGAGTGCGAAGTTAGCAGATGTTTGATTGGCTGTAGTTTGTGCAGAAGGTTGCAGTGCTGGGGGTAAAGTTTGGGGATGGTGTAACAAGCGCAGGCTGATAATCGTAGCACCTGCACCCGCTAAAATGAGCCAAGCTAGGGGCTGTTTCCAGTTATTTTGTTTTGGTTGCTCAATTTCTGGTGCTGATGAATTAGCTTCAACATCAGCTAATGGATGAGGATGTTCTTCAAAATCGTGATTTACTGTCTTCATAACCCAAAACTCTTTGTAAATTGATATTTTTCGTTGCTCTTGGTTACAAGTTTCGGGTTTTCACAAAGGCTTGTGGGTGAAGATAGATAAGTTAGCGAGAACTTAGGGTTTCCAAATAAAAAAATATCCTATGGCTGTGTAAGCAGAGGAGGAAGAATGACGATTGACTTTAGGGGATTACAGCTTTAAGCCGCTACCAAGGTATCTGTTAGAAACATTATGTGAATTGGTATTATTAGCCTGATTAAGGGAGTAAAAAGCCTCGTTCGCGGAGTTCGATTAGCTTCCTATCTCGCCCAGCGCTCAAAATTTCGGGCTATTAGCCTAAATCTGCTCATATGGGCTGTAATTAGTCACATAATATAGCTTAGTCTTCAATCTTAAAGGTTTCCTGGCATTTGCGTTACTTCACACCTATGCCATGTACAAATATTACAGCGATTATTTTATTGAGCGATCGCTCCGGTGGGCTACGCCAATTTTCTCCCTGTATTATTGATGATCGCACTCTTGGATACAAGTAAAGTACTTAATTCATAACTTCTATGGAACGCAAACAGTCTGTGTGGGTAGTAGACGACGAACCAAATGGATTTGAAGTGATTGAATTGCTATTGCGACGGGAAGGATACAATCTTACCTACTGCAATAGTGGCACGGAAATATTGTGTCGTCTGGAATCGAGTTTACCTGATGTCATCTTATTAGATGTGATGATGCCAGAAATTGATGGAATTGAAACTTGTCGCCGCATCAAAGCCAATTCCAACTGGAAACCAATTCCCATCATTATTGTGACAGCTTTAGATTCTAAAGAAGACCTAGCGCGATCGCTCACAGCTGGTGCTGATGATTTTCTCAGCAAGCCTATAAACGGTGTGGAATTACGCGCCCGCGTGCGTTCTATGCTGCGAATTAAGCAACAATATGATGCATTGCAAGCTAGCGTTAATCTGCGGCGAGATTTATCTAAACTTGTGGTGGAAGATATTCGTCAGCCAATGTCTACTGTGTTACTGGGGAGTCACTTACTACTGCAAAGTAACCTGGAAGCCAAAGACAAAGAACGTGCAGAAATGGTACACGCAGCCGGACTAGAAATTGATGGGATTATTAACGGTTTGCTGCGACTAGCAAAGATGGAATCTGGCAGATTGGTGTTAAATACCGTAGAGGTAGATTTTAACGAACTAGCAGAAATAGTAGTAGAAAATTTTCAGCCTATTGCAGATTCTAAACAAATTCAATTTATCAGTAAATTACCAAAACAAGGAAGTTGGTTAGCTATTGATCCGGAGTTATTTCATCGGTTGCTTGATAATCTAATTGCCAATGCAATTCAATCATCTCCTGCAAATAGCACAATTACTCTGGAAATTAATTATCCAGAGGCATCTGTGAGAAAAGTAATAATTCGCGTTACTGATGAAGGTACAGGAATCAATAAAGATTTGCAGCAATCTATTTTCACTCAATATGAATCAGGAACTTTAATCAGTGGTTTATCTCAAATTGGGTTGAGTTTGGCATTTTGCAAAATTGTTGCTGAAGCGCACGGTGGCATCATTAACATTGAGATTAATCAACCCCAGGGTACAGTTATAACTGTGGAAATTTGAACAGCTAAACTACATTTTTTGCATTGATAAATTATTTATAAATCTTATGGTGTGGGGCAGACAGCCAAGCTCACTATGCGGTTAATGTTGTATCAATTTTAAATCACCATAAATTATAGTTTAACTTTTTAATAACTTATCTATCTTCATCCCCTATATACTTTTTCTACCCGACACTAGAAATGAAAGTCAACTCGTCAAGCTATTTATAGCTCAATTCAAAATTATGCTCACCCGTAAAATTAGCGCACTTGGTCTGTTAACCGGATTACTGACAGTTTCTTTAGGTCATAGCATTGCTTTAGCCGATACTCCTGGTCATCATCCTGCTTATCTTCATGCGCGCAGTGATTTGCGTAAAGCTGAGTTACTGTTGCAAACTCCTGATGAATTTAATGTCACACAAGAAGCGAGAATTGCCGCGCAAAAAGTTCATAATGCTATCAAAGATATTGATGTTGCAGGAGTTTTAGATGGTAAAAATCTTGATAACAATCCACAAGTAGATACTTCATTAAACCATCGCGATAAATTTGAGGCTATTTATAAACTGTTGCGTAGCGCCGATAAAGATTTATCAGGCAAAGAAGATAATCACTTTGTTCTCAGTTGGCGTAATCGCGCCGAAGCTGAGATTAATCAAGCCAAACATTATACTGCGATCGCAGCTGGTACAGATATATTTGATGATTTAACTGGTAGTTACTAAAGCTGTTGTTTTAACCTTCACCTTGTTTTGAGGTACTCGGTGTTTTGACATCTGAAGTTCAAAATTTGAGTTCGGAAGGGGAAGCTTCAGGTTTTGCAGTCGAAATTTCGAGTTCAAAGGCTCAACGTTGCTGTTCAAAATAAGAAGTTTCGAGTTCAGAAGGTGAAGTTTCAAGCTTTTTGCTCGGATGTTGCTGTTCTGAGGTCGGAATTTCTTGTTCTGAAGTGCAAGTTTCGAGTTCAGAGTTTGAAAGTTGAGGCTTTGATGTTCAATGATGGTGATTGCAAGGACAATTATCTCACCAATTACCCAATTATTGAGTTATTTTCCGCCAATGTTGCACCTTGAAACTGAAATTTTTCAGATTGACAGGCGCAACATGGCTTAATTTTGACAACTAATACATAATTTTTACATCTTCACTAACTTTTTTGCCAAAATTGGCGTGAAAGGCAGAAGTAAAAAAGGCAACTGCGACCATCTGGGACTAAAAAATGACCAAATAATTGACCAAGCAATTAAAGCAAAGTTGAGTAAACTTTCTTTATTGCCTATGCGTTTGCGCCATAAGGGATTAATTCCCGGTTCGATAAACTTACGATTAATAGCGTAGTAACGATTTAACAGAAATAATAAATTTAATAATAAAAGATGCCCATCAAAAAATAGTACAGAAATTTGCTGCTCGCCATAATCGGCTACTAAAGAGGCAGAAAAGGGAATTAAAGTAATAAACATGAGAATTATTAAATTAATCCATAGCAAAGTACGGTTAACATTACGAATGTAATGGAATTGTTGATGGCTAATTAGCCACAGAGAACCCAGCACTAGAAAACTTACTAAATAATCATGTAAACGACTGCTTAATCCCAGTATCACTGCTGGCAAAATATCAGCAACTTTAGCGGCTGGAATATCAGGTAATTTGACATTTAACACTAGCAAAGTCATGGCGATAGAGTAAACACAGTCGCTCAAAGCTTCCAAGCGTCTAGTACTGGGGAGTAAGGAGTTGGGTTGAGAATTTGAGGTGTGCATATTGCTGATAGGTAGCTCAAAATTACCTGGCTGTAGGATGTAAAGATGCATACTCCTACTTTTAGATTTATTTATTGATGAGAAAATTCATGCGATCGCTCTCAAAATGCCAATACTGAAGCGTGAAACTGGGCATTGAATTTTGAGAATTTAAAAATTGTGCTTAGGAGATAATTTCTCTTGGTCTAAAGGCTGAACGTTCTCAACAAAATAACGATGGAAAGATTGAGGAAGACGATGAAAGTCTTCATAATTAAAAGCTCTTGGTAATTTTCTAGAGTTATAGGTGTGCCAAAAAAGAATTACTTTGTGTTTGATATCTTCTTTATAAATATCGTGCATTAAAGCGGCGAATGTTTTGCTAGTGTATGTGCCATCTAAAGGAATATGCTCGTAATCATGCATCTCAGCAATAGCTTTCACGCCTGACTCTGTAAAATAAGCATAGTCTTTACCAAAAAAATCATGGCGAATACGAAAATCATTTTCTGTGATTTCTAAATCTGGGAAAGTTGAGTCTAACGAATGTAAAAGTGAGTTGGTTTGATGAAACAATCTGACTATTTTTTCTTCATTGACAAACTGCGCTGCAACGACTCTCACACCGATGACTTGCGACTTGAGACCAACTGCTTTTAAGCCGAGTAAAAGTCCTACAGCAGTACCCATAGTTCCCAATGGTAGATAAATAAAGTCTGGTTCAGGTATCTGTCCTTGGGTAATTTGCTCTTTGAGTTCAAATGCGGCATTCACATAAGCGATCGCACCCAATGGTGAAGACCCACCAGGAGCAATAATGTAAGGTAGATGGGCTTCTTTTAAGGTGTAGCGAATAAATTGGTATGCTGTATTAATAAAAAGTGCAAATTGGCTCTGGTTTTGATGAATATCTCCCCCATAATCATAACTCGTCAGCAGATTTTGCCTGACATAGTGAGCATTGATTTGGGGCATTAGCATCGAAGTAGTGCTGATACCAAGCGAATGACCATAAATTGCCGTCGCCAGGGCATGATTAGAACCAGCAAAACCAAATGTTATGACTCGTTTTGCTTGTCTATTTAGAGCTTCTCCCAACAGAAATTCTAATTTACGAATCTTGTTACCACCATAAATTAACCCGCTCAGATCATCTCGCTTAATATACAGTTGTTCTGCATTTAGCTTTTTTTCTAAGTTATTAAGCTTATGTACCGGAGTTGGTAATTCTGCTAAAGATACATAAGGAAGCTTGGCTTTTAATTGTGGATAAGCTTTAAATAGAGAAAGCATTTTTCTATCTTCCAAGACATAAGAAAACAAGTAACGAGGAAGCTTTACAATGTTTGTAAATTATTCTCATGGTTGCTGTTTTCCAACCTTCTGCGTAGCGCTTCCATGTAGGTGTAGAAAACAGGAGTAATATAGAGTGTCAGCAATTGGGAAAATAGCAAACCTCCCACTACAGCCATTCCCAAAGGTCGGCGTGACTCTGCACCAGCACCCAAACCAAGGGCAATGGGCAATGTTCCCATCAAAGCTGCCATTGTGGTCATCATAATTGGGCGGAAGCGGACTAAACAGGCTTCGTAAATGGCATCACGGGGGGATTTATCTGTGTGGCGTTGGGTTTCCATTGCAAAGTCAATCATCATAATGCCGTTTTTCTTGACAATCCCCACTAGCAAGATGATGCCAATAAAGGCGTAAACATTGAGATCAATATGAAACAGCATCAATGTGAGTAGTGCGCCAAAGCCAGCAGAAGGCAAGCTGGATAAAATTGTCAGGGGGTGGATGTAGTCTTCATAGAGAATCCCCAGCACAATGTAAATTACCAAAATTGCTACTAGCAACAGCAACCCCAATCCAGCAATTGAAGATTGAAAAGCTTGGGCTGACCCCTGAAAGCTGGTGCTAATGGTTGCAGGTAGGGTATCACGGGCTACTTGTTGGATTTTTCCTGTCACATCTCCTAGAGATACACCGAGTTTGAGGTTAAAGGAGATGGTTGTGGCTGGGAGTTGTCCCTGGTGGTTGACAGTTAATGAACCCACACCTTTAGTTAAGGTAGCGACTGCATTTAAGGGGACAAGTTGACCATTAGGAGAATGAATCGCCAGTAAATTCAACGCATCTGGGTCTTGCTGATACTGGGGTAAAAGTCCGAGGATGACTTCATACTCGTTATCTGGGGCGTAAATTGTAGAAACTTGCAAAGTACCATAAGCATCACCCAAGGCGGTTTCAATTTGCTGGGCAGTTAAACCAAGGGCATTGGCGCGATCGCGGTTAATCTCGACATTCACTTGGGGATTATCAATTTGCAAATCGCTGTTGACATCCAGCAATCCCGAAATTTTGCTCAGTTTATCTTGCAAAATGGGCGTATATTTATACAGGTCTTGTAAGTTGGTACTTTCTAAGGTGAATTGATATTGAGCGTTGCTTTGTTTCCCACCAATGTTAATCGGTGGCGGATTGATTAAAAAGGTTTTAATTCCTGGTTCTTTTCTGACTTTTGGTTGCAATTCCTCAATTACTCGATCGGCGTTGAGATGTCGTTGAGATGTTGGTTTGAGGCGGATAACGATAATTCCGGTGTTATTTCCTGCTGTGCCTGTCACTGATGACCCAACAATTGAGTTGAGAACATCTACATTGGGATCGCTGCGAATAATCTTCGCTACTGCTTCTTGGTGCTTAATCATGTCGCCAAAGGAAATATCCTGCGCTGCTTGGGTTTGCGCCAGAATTAATCCGTTATCATCACTAGGAAGAAAGCCTTTAGGAACCACAACAAATAAACAAATTGTTGCTAGTAAAATTGCGCCAGAAAGAATCATGGTTGTGCGGTGATATTTCAGCGACTTTCGCAGACTCCAAGCGTAGAAACGGAGATAAAAGTCTTGCTTTTGGTCGTTAATTTCTGTCTCTTCCCCGGCTTGGTAATGTTGTGATTGCAAAAATC
Organism: Calothrix sp. NIES-2100; assembly: GCF_963875285.1. Classification (NCBI taxonomy): domain Bacteria; kingdom Bacillati; phylum Cyanobacteriota; class Cyanophyceae; order Nostocales; family Calotrichaceae; genus Calothrix; species Calothrix sp. NIES-2100. Next base: position 9,802,417 of record NZ_CAWNLA010000001.1, on the reverse strand, counting down.
GGCTGCATAACATCGGCGTTAAGCTGAGGGAAAGCAAACCAGAAACTAATATGGCGGCGGCAATGGTAACGGCGAATTCATGAAATAATCTTCCCAAGATACCTGGCATAAATAACATGGGAATGAAGACAGCTACCAGGGATAAAGTCATGGAAATAATTGTGCCGCCAATTTCCGTGGAACCGTTGATAGCTGCTTGCAAACGACTTTCGCCCATTTCCATGTGACGGACAATATTTTCTAACACCACCACTGCGTCATCGACGACGAAACCCACGCTTAAAGTTAACGCCATCAAAGAAAGGGTATCGAGGGAAAACCCCAGCAGTAACATAACGGCAAAGGTAGCGACTAAAGATAGAGGTACAGTGACGCTAGGAATTAAGGTGGCGCGGAGATTTCGCAGAAATAGGAAGATGACCAATACCACCAAACAAATTGTCAGTAATAAGGTGAATTTGACATCATTCACAGAGTCGCGGATATTTTGAGAGCGATCATAGAAAATATCCATATTTACAGATGTAGGAATCTGCGATCGCAAACTGGGCAACAATGCCTTGACTGCATCAACAATCTCGATAGTGTTGGTTCCTGGCTGACGTTGAATTGCCAAAATAATCGAACGTTTGGGAATCTGTTCCTGATTGGCAAAAAACCAACTAGCAATTTTATCATTCTGCACGCTGTCTACTACTTGACCCAAATCGCCTAAGCGCACTGGTGCGCCGTTGTTATAGGCGACAGTCAAGCCGCGATAGTCATTTGCATTGAGCAGTTGACCATTAGCTTGCACAGTATAATTTTTATGAGCGCCGTAGAGATTTCCAGTAGGTAAATCAGCATTATTTTGTGCGATCGCTTTAGCAACATCATCAATCCCTAAGCCTTTTGCTTTCAACGATTGGGGATCAACTTCAATCCGCACTGCATATTTCTGGGAACCGTAAACTAAAACCTGCGCTACCCCATCCACCATTGACAACCGTTCTGCTAATGTCTCCTCGGCATATTTATCTATGTCAGAAAGTGGGACTAAATCGGAACTGAGAGTAATGTAAAGAATTGGTTGCTGTGCCGGGTTCACCTTTTTATATGATGGGGGACTGGGCATATCGCTAGGCAATTGTTTAGTTGCTTGGGCGATCGCCGCTTGTACATCTTGGGCTGCGCCATCAATATCTCGACTCAAATCAAATTGCAGCACGATTTGGCTACTTCCCTTAGAACTGGTGGAGTTCATTGAATCTAAGCCGGCAATTGTGGAAAATTGCTGTTCTAAAGGCGTTGCTACCGATGCCGCCATTGTTTCCGGACTCGCTCCTGGTAAACTAGCAGACACAGCGATTGTCGGGAAATCCATACTCGGTAAGTCGCTGACAGGCAATATAAAGTAACTCATCAGCCCAAAAACTAGAATCGCCAGCATCACCAAAGAGGTCATAATGGGGCGGCGAATAAAGAGAGAAGGAATATTCATGGCTAGCGGGGTTATACCATTTTGGATTTTAGATTTTGGATTTTAGATTTGGGATTGGGAATAGCTTTTTGTGTCTCGCTTGTGGGAATCCATCTGTTGCATTCTTTTTTCAAATTGGTGTTACTTACCCCTAATTATTGGGCGAATAATTGTTTTGTAAGTTTTTTGTGCTGCCTTTGCAGAGATGATGCTATTGTCATCACGCAGCTTGAAGGTGAGGTCAGTGGGTTTAAAATAATGACGGCTAACAGAAGTCCAACCCCGAACCACAAAAGTATTTTGTTTGGGAATCACAGGTATTGATTTCGTCAACACCCGATCCACAATTGCTTTTTTATTACCTGTAGGAATTTGCGCTACTGCTTGCTCAATTCGAGATTTTTGTCCTTGCCAAACGAATTCCACAGTACCATCGCTGAGGTTTTGATCCCAGCCAGCTAAGTTGTACTGAATCGCCAGCTTGAACAGAAAAGCCCGGAATCCTACCTGTTGTACCTTGCCTGTAACTATTCCTTGAACTGCAACAACAGTATCTTGAATTGGTAAGCCATCGGCTAAAACGACATTTTGCGAAGTAAATAAGGCGATCGCGCAAACGATGATTACCGTCGATATTTGTTTGAGATAATGCTTGAAAATATATGTAATCATGCTTCGATAAAAGTTTAATTATGATTGGTTAATCGCAACAGAAACACCAGGCGCAAGATTGAATTGCCCATCAGTAACAACTTGTTCGCCTGGTTGCAATCCTTGATTAATCACCGTTTGATTGCCTACACTATCCCCAACTTTCACCGGACGGGCTGCTACTGTTTTGTCAGGGTTTACAACATACACATATTGTCCGTTTTGTCCAGTTTGTAATGCTGGGGAAGGAACAACGATCGCATGAGGTAACTGAGTTAGTTTCAACACCACATCGACAAATTCCCCCGGTGATAACTGTCCTTGGGTATTGCTAAAGGTGGCTTTGAGTTGAATAGTGCCAGTTGTCGCATCCAAGGTATTATCAACAAAGCTGAGTTCTCCCTTTATTGGCTGTGCAGAATTATTTGGCACTAACGCATCTACTTCTAGCTTCCCTGTAGCCAGATATTTTTTCAGTGTGGGTAATTGCTGCTGGGGAATGGAGAAAGAAACGTAAGTAGGATGAGTTTGATTAATAACGACCAATCCACTAGTATCGTTAGCCTTGACTAAGTTACCTTGATTAACTTGTAAATTACCAGTTTGCCCGTCAATGGGAGCATAGATAGTGGTGTAAGCCAGTTGAGTTTTTGCACTTTTAACAGCCGCATCAGCAGCTTTAAGATTTGCTTGAGCATTTTGCACATTTGCTTTAGCCGAACCCACAGAGGCGATCGCTTCTCGAATTGCACTTTGATCGGCAGATACAGTGGCTTCATCTGCATCTGCACTGGTGCGATATTGTTGGGATTGTTCTTGAGTAACTGCACCCTGCTGGAATAAATGGGTATAGCGTTGTGCTTCCATCTCAGCATTGTGTGCTTGCGCTGCATCTCTTCGTTGGGCGGCTTTGGCTTGGGTTACTTGATCCTTAGCTTGTTGGAGATTGGCGATCGCTTGTTTAACCTGCGCCTGTGCTTGTACCTGTTTGGCGATCGCTTGATCTAAATCTGCTTGAAAAGGTGTGGGGTCAATTTTAAATAATAGCTGTCCTTTCTTGACTTGCTGTCCTTGTTGAAAGTAAACCCCCATCAATTGCCCATCAACCAATGATTTAATTGATACAGTGGAGTATGCTTCAACGGTTCCCGTACTGCGAATTTCTAGAGGTACGGTTGCTTGCATAACTTTCGCTACATCTACAGGTACAGCTTTGTGATGATTTATTTGGGTTTGTGTGGGGCGTTTACCTAAAATCGCCCAACTAGAAAAGCAAATCACTCCTAATAATAGGAGACCCAAACTGCTCTTTTGTAGAGGTGTGAATTTTGGTGGAGGTTTTTGTATTATGTTCATAACTTGATTAATAAAAAGCTTATCCTCAGCAATTTTGTACTCATCTGTGTTAGCAAAATTTTGTCTAACATCAGTTTCCGTTGCTAGCCAAGCTTGAGGGGTGAAGATAAATAACTTAGGAAAAAGTTAGAGATAATTTAACAATTATTTTTACTCAGCACTATTTATATAATTAGATTTTTGAGACTTCATTCTTAAGTTTCCCTTAACTTATCTATCTTCATCCCGTTAAACATCATTACAGTTCAATATTGAAGATATAAGCCGAAATTCAAGGCGTTGTTCACAGTTAATTAACAGGAAATTTGATTATGAAACGCATCTTTACTGGTCTCTTACTTGCTCTACCAGTTGCTATGGCCGCCCTACCATCCAAAGCATCTGCTGAAGAGGTAATTGTAGTACCTGCTGCTCACAGAACAATTGTAGTTGAGCAACGATTCCACCACGAGTTTTCTCCTCGGCATTGGGCAAGAATACGGCATGAAGAACATTTATTGCGTGCTGAGTTGGGTAGATTTTAATCTATCTCCTCAGCTTAAACGTAAGCTTGCATTGTTTATCTGAATGTCAATACCTCAACTTTCATGGAACTCCAATTCCGGCTAATACTGTTAGTCGGATTTACTTATTTGAACTGACATTTTAAACATCTTCGCCGCCAAGACTGTTAATAATTTTAGTTTATACCTTTGGATAATAGCCATTTATGCCAGAGCTTTGTAGTATGTTCGCAGGGCTAAAGAATGCCCTCACTTGCAGGAAATTATAATTAGGGATGAATAATATTTCGTCCCTAAATTTATTCACATCTACCTAAAAGCGCGAAAATTTAAGCTTGGGTAATATCATCAATATTCTGGATCAATAAACAATAGACTTTCAATCAACTTGGGCAATAATTATGCACCAAAAAATCAAAAAAAACCTCAAAGGCTCTGCAATTCAGAAGAAACAATCTCAAATTACGCCACCTGCTATTAATGAACAAGTACAAACAAACTCTACATCGTCACTCAGGCTAACAACTTCTAGTATTCCAGAAAAAGCCCAGAGAGATGCTATTAGAAGAAAAACCTTTGGCAGAAACACACCACAAATTCAGACCAAGCTGACAATTGGAGAACCAGGAGATAAGTATGAGCAAGAAGCAGATCGGGTTGCTGCACAAGTAGTCAGCCAGATAAATTCCCCAGCTTCAGTACAGACAGCAAAAAATAATCAGTTGCAAATGAAACCAATGGTGCAACGTGCATCCAATCACGGAATGACTGCATCACATGATTTAGAAACATCAATACAACAGGCACGAGGGAGTGGACAACCACTAGCTGATAGTATCAAATCACCGATGGAAGAAGCGTTTGGCGCAGATTTTAGTGGAGTAAAAATTCACACAAATACTCAAGCTGACCAGTTGAATCAATCGATACAGGCAAAAGCGTTTACTACAGGAGAGGATGTGTTCTTTCGCCAGGGAGAATATAACCCAGCAAGTCGCACCGGACAACAGTTAATTGCCCATGAGTTGACTCATGTAGTACAGCAGAATGGAGGATCTGTACAGCGATCGCCTTTTGTGCAAAGAGTAGAGAGACAAACAACCATATATACAAAACAAGGTGATAACTGGCAAAAGAATATGCAAATAATAGACTCAAACAGTGCTTCTGATTATGTGCATGTCTCCCGCAGTACAAACACTGATCCGGAAAGCATTAATAAGAGTTTAGTACCTAAAGATCTTGTATATTCAGGAGGCCGAAGGGAAAGGGTAGAAATCGGTACTGACAGTAAACCAAACTTTGACCGTACCAAATATACAGCAGCAAACAATGTACACATTACACTTGAAGGCAGGTATATGCAGGTAATGTACGCATTGGCGACACAAATGTTAGATGATCGGGACAGCATTAAAAACGGCCCTCCAGTTCTTGAGTTTGGGAATCTGAACTTTGGAGCCTTGAAATTTTCCGATCCAAGTCAGCAGAACCTGGACTTTAGAACCTGGAAAAGCCAAGGACAGCAACAGGTTTCCAATTATTCAATTCAGCAATGGATCGAAATAGCGGCGGAGGATACGGAAGACTTTATTTTGACTAATACTGTTGACGAATGGGATCGAGAACGAATACCAGAGCTAATAAAAGTTGTTAGAGAAGTAAGAGATTCAACCCTGAATTTTACTAACCACCTGATTGCTTCAACGCCAGAGCTGAAATTTCTGGAACAGAATAACAGGCTAGTTCATTATAATGGAACTTCGTGGGCGAGAACTCTTGCCGAGAAATATAAGAAATAGAAAGAGATATCTAAATAAGCAGGTAAAGTTTAGCACCGAATTTTAATCGTTATACCGGATATACTGTGCTTTACCCTCAATCATTTTTGAGCAAGCTTTTCAATAATAAATACCAATTTTAAAAATGCTATGGGCACAATAATTTTGTGCCCATACTCATATATTTTTCGTCTTATTTTTGCAAACAAGTATGAGTAGAAGGATAAAAATCAGTTTAGTGTACAGCGACATTCCCGGAAGCTTTCACCTTCTTTAAAAAGATTACAGCCAGTCCACTTAGGAGCAATGCACAAGCCAGGAAATAAAAGCAATCATTAAATGCCAGAACATAGGCTTCCCGGCGAACAATATTATCAATAGCCGCCAAAGCTTGCTCTTTTGCTGTTGCTAAATCAGCGCCGAGATTGACAAAATATTGAGTCATTTGGCTTAAGCGCTGTTGTGTTTCTAAACTGTAGAGTGAAATGTTTTCTCCTAAACGTTCAGAGTGAAATTGTTCTCGATTAGTTAAAAGTGTGGCTAATGTCGCAGTACCAATAGAGCCACCAAGGTTACGCATCATGTTATATAAACTAGAGGCAGAACCCGCCTGTTCTTTGGGTATGCCACCAGTGGCAGTAGTGGAAAGGGGTATCATAATCAAAGGTTGTCCCATTGCTCGGACAAATTGCGAGACACGCAACTGAGCCATACCTGTGTCATGGGTCATGTGGGAATTCATGAAACAACTGATCGCAAATATACTAACTCCTGCTGCAATCATTAATCGCGTATCTACTATTTGCATTAATTTCGGTACACAAGGAATCAGAAATAATTGCGGTAAGCCAGCCCACATCATAACTTCGCCAATTTGCATAGCATCGTATCCCTGAATTTCGCTGAGGTAGAGGGGCAAAATGTACAGAGAACCAAACATCCCCAATCCTAAGCAAACATTGATGATACTAGCGAAAGTAAAATTACGCCTAACAAATAAACGCAGGTTAATAAAAGGCTGCTTGCGGGTGAGTTCAATTAATAAAAAGAGAATGATAAACAAGCAAGCGATCGCAGTGAAGCAAACAATCAAGCTAGAATCAAACCAATCTTTGCGACTACCTTCTTCTAAAACTATTTGCAACGAGCCAAACCCAATCGCCATTGCACCAATTCCCCACCAATCTCCGTGTTTCAGCAAGTTCAGCCGCATCGGTTGGGGAGCGATCGCATAAGCGACGGCTGCTAGGACAATGATTCCAGGTACTATATTTAAATAAAAGATGTATTGCCAACTAAAGTTATCTGTTAACCAACCGCCAAGGGTAGGGCCGATAGATGGTGCAAAAGTTGCGGTGACAGAATACAACGCCATCCCCATTGGTAGCATTGAAGGTGGTAAAGAAGTGAGCAAAACAGTAAACGCCATCGGAATTAAAATACCCCCAGTGAATCCCTGTCCGGCGCGAAATACAATCATTGAAGGTAAATCCCAAGCGTGGGCGCAACCAATAGAAAACCCAATGAATAAAACGACATTCACCATCAGATAACGGCGGGTAGAAAATATCTCTGGTAGCCAACTGGTGAGAGGAATGACAATCATCTCTGCAACCAAATAAGAGCTAGAAATCCAGGAACCTTCATCTAAAGAAGCACCCAAAGCTGCTTGAATATCTTTGAGAGAAGCATTTGTAATTTGAATATCCAGCACAGCCATAAATGCGCCTATAATTGTACCGAATACTCCTATCCAAGTTTTCAGAGGAATAGATGTAGAATTTGGTTGTTGTTTTTTAGATAAGGCAATTGCTTTCGCCATAAAGTTCTTCCTGAAAATTATTTCTTGTTTCTCATCTTCCCTATATGTAGAGTTTGGTGGGGTGAAGATGGATAACTTAAAAAGAACTTACAGCTTTTTTAGTCCATTAAATTATATAGGTAAGGGCGTACATATGTACGCCCTTACAATGATCTGTGCCTCACGAAAATACCTCTTTTTATTCCTAAGGTTTCCAAGCCGGCTCAGAAGTAAATAAATCTTCACTTCCTGATAATCGCATCAATTTTGAACCATCTCGATTAACAACATATAGAATACTCTGGTTATCAGGTTTCTGGTTGGTTTTCTGTTCTTTTACAAAAGCAATTTTTTGACTATCAAGAGACCAAGATAAGTCGTCAATTCTAGATGCTGGTAGTGTAGAAGCTATTTGCATAGATTTTGAGTTACTAATATCCATAACGTAAAGATTTTTATGAGAAAAATCTCCATCCGCAAAGGCAATTTGTTTTCCATCTGGTGACCATATTAAGTTACTATATTCCCCTGATTTATGGGTCAGCTTTCTTACCCTCCCATTATTAATATCAAGTAAATATATATCTAACTGACTACCAGGAGGATTCTTATCGCTTGTCGTATGATAGTAAGCAAGCTGATTGCCGTTAGGCGACCATGAAAAAATGCCATCATACGGCTCTTTGTGTGGTTCATTTGTCAGATTTTTTAGAGTTTTATTCTGTAGATCCAGTAGATAGATTTGTTGATGCGGATATTTACCAGCAGAAAAAGCAATTGGTTTACCATTAGGTGACCAAGTAAGTTGAGCAGGATACTCATCTGGTGCATTACTGAGCTTGATTAATCCAGAGCCATCAGTATTCATTTTGTAGATATTTTTATCTTTAAAAAACACCACCTCTTTTCCATTTGGTGATAAGTATAAAAGTGATAAAATATCTGACTTGGCTGGCATTGCTCTTGAGAGCCATCTTTTAATTAGCTTAGTTCCTTTGATGCCAGTTGTATCACTAACATACAGAGATGTACTGCCTGGGGCATCAGAAGTCTGACCATCGCAACTTCTCGTAATCGCAAGTTTATGGCTACTTGATACCCAAGTCATACCAAAATTAGCAGCTTTGCAATCAGAGTCAGACAATACTTGAGTGAGTTTAGAACCATCTGCATTAACTACATAAATATCAGTATCATTGCTTACAAAAGCAAGTTTTTGACCATTTGTTGACCAAACTACTGTTGGAGATACACTCAACTTTTGAGAAAGCTGACGACGAGATAAACCATTAGCTTGGATAGTATATAAATTGAAATGATCGCTGCTACGTTTAAGGGCGAGGAATGCTAGTGTATGAGTTTTTTGTGCAGTAAATGCCGGAGTGTCTTTTTGAGTAAATACAAAGCTAAGAATCGCAGTCGAGAATAAACCTATTAATGCAAGTTTTGAAAATCTAATCCAAAGCATATTCATAAAGTTTATATTCTAGTAGTAGGACAAAATTAGTTTGGCATTTTTCTCTAATAATGGCAAAAATTTTATTTAATATTTGCCATTATTAGCCTTTCCATAACCTTCAGTCACTAATCCAGAAAGGCGTACAATTGTAGATTGTACAGATATACGCCTCTGCTGGGAGCTTAACATCAGTTAGTTATGGTGTTAAGCAATAGGAGTTGCTGTTTTATTGAATTGAGTAGTTTTTGTTGAGTTATTCTTGACTATTGTGTATAGCTGCTCGCGAACTGTCAAACTAGCAAGACCATCAAATGGATTCGTATAATTTCTTTGAAATTGCTGAACTGTGTTGATAGTTAGCTGTCCATAAAAAGGCTGGTCTTGGCTAATGCTTGTTCCTAGTAATTGGTTTAATTCTTGATGAATACTGTTCATTTCCTCTTGCATTTTGTTATTTGTTTCTGAACCTACAATGCCATCAACTGTTAGGTCATAATCAACTTGAAATTTCTTAATTGCCTTTTGAGTTGCTTGATCGGTCAAGTCAGACTCATCTTGAGAAATCGGAAAGTTAGGATCGTTGCTATTGATACGACTTCTATAACCTAAACCATTCAAAATACTGCGGATTTCAGAATTTTTGTAGTTCATGATGTTTGGAAAACCTCAAACTCATTCGGTTGACATTTTAATTTTCCCTTTTAGCAAGAGGTTTATGGGTGAAGTTAGATAAGTTAAGAGATAAGATAAAAAGTCAATAAACAAATTAAACAATGTAAATTTCACTATATACAGATATATAGTTAATCTACAATAGACTACTCCAATTTCAGTGTAGGCATACCTATATTTGCTTACATTATTGCTGTATTGTCATATCAATATAATTACTAAAAAAGAGAACACTAATACAAAAGTGTTCTCCTTTAATAGATTTTTTAATAAATATGAGAAATTAACCCCTTAGTAAACGTAAACAGCCCCATTACGATTAATAGCAATTGAGCCATCACCAGGTGTATCGCTAGCAATCTGCCGAACTTTTACAATAGTTGTGTTGCCTGCTTTAGTAACATCATACTTCAAAGAAGCCTCTTGCCGAGAAGGATAAATCAAAACATCTGTGGGAGCGGAAATATAACTGATGTTCGTCATATTCCCTGGAAGTAAGGTTTTAGCTGTATCAGTTGTCAAGCTATATTGCAAAGGTATATTAGTCTGGTTAATTACCTCTACTTCTAATGGTTTGTGGGGGTTGATTCGTGCTACAGGTTGCCAAAAGCCAGGGTGAAAAGTTCTGGCTACTTTAAGTTCAGCAGCGCGAACTGGTAGAGAAATAGCTAGGCTAGCAGCAGTCATGCTTCCTAGCAAGATAGCAAGGAATTTGTATTGCATATATCTCCGGTAAGGATATTTTTGGTAATTGAATAGTTGTGAGTCTGTTACTGAAGCGATCGCCTTTTATAGGCACTGCATATATACTGTTAGGATCGCAAGGCTTCTATCCCTACTGAATCGCTACAGTCAAGGTGTAGTTGATTGGGTAGGGTTTGGGGTTATCTACCTGAATATGATAATCTTCTGTCTTTAGCAAACGTCCATGCCAATATTGAGCGCCAGACATATTACCGTTTTCGAGTACTGTACCATCAACTCCATAAAGCGTGAGCCAAGAAGTATTTGCTCCTGGTGAATTGACATTCACTGACATTAACTGTCCTGCTCTGGCATTTGCAAAATAGGAGCGGGAAGAGTGAGCCGGAAGACTACCGCTAATCACCTCGGAAGTAGTACCGGGAGCAAATTTAATCCGTTGTCCATTAATTTGTGGAGTATTAGGTGCGATCGCAATTCTTAAGTTATAGTCAACGTTAGCTGGTTTTAGTGCCTCTATGTAATAATCCTGCGTTTTTGGTAAGCGTCCACGCCAATGTGTGAGGTTTTCTGGTGCAACAATTAAGCGTGTGCCATCAGCACCAGACATTGTTAGAAATACAGGAGATTTGGATGAATCTGCTTCGATATTCATCAATTGATTGGCATTGGCTCTAATTACATAACGAACTGGATAATAGTTTTTGTTGTGATATACCACAGTTGAAGTTGCACCGGGTGCAAACTCGATACGTTCTGTTTGATATCCTGCTGGTACAGTACGAGCAGTCGCGGCGCGGTTTGGTACTAACATTGTACCAAGCATTCCTAAACCAATCATGCCACAGCCAATCAAACTTTTAATTGTACCTTTCATAATATTCTCCTTGGTTTTGAAAGTTCGCGATTCAATAGAAATACTTGTTTAAACAAGTATTTGATAGTGCAAACGGCTGTAAAATTCTACTTAATCCAGATAAAAGCAAGTGCATTGTTTGTTAATTCATTAGTTGTTTGCTCTTCGCATTCGGCAAGATAACAGAGAGCGCGAAATCGCAATCCCATCAACTGCTCATATAAAGGATTGAGCTTACATAAAGGCGGAATCTGAGCAATTACATGATTGAAAAATTTAATTTCTCTAGCAAAAGGGCAACTAGCTGGAATGAGTCTGCATAATAATTCTGCTTGCTTGGAATTAGAAATTTCGATATTATCCAGCCTTGTTTTGATTGGTTGTAGTAAATCAAATGTATGTAGTGTCATAGTCAGTTTCCTTCAATGATTGAATTTGTTTTTCTTCGTTAATTAAATCTTCTCTCGGTATACTGCTTGAGTGGGTGAAGATGAATAAGTTAGCAAGAAGTTAAAGAGAACTTTATTGCAAATCTACTCTTACAGTTATTTGATGCATTTAAAATTTTCATGCTCTTGCTCCATTTGCCTAATTAGTAAAAAATAATTCAAGCCAATTACAGATGATGCTTTTTAGAAGCGATAGCCAACACCAAATTGCAAACTAACAGCATCGGCATCACTATTTTCATAACTATTAAAACCATATTTAGCATCACCAAAGGCAACCACATTCTTACTCAGTGCAGTTTCTAAACCACTATCTAATATGAATGAATTACGATTACCTATAGGAGTATCAGCTCCTTGTTTACCAATGAAAGAGTAACCAGCGCCTGCATATAAATTAGTATTTTTTGCAATTGGGATATCGTAAGTAATTGTTGGTATAGTTGCAGTTGTTTTATCGTCAAAGAGAAATGAGCCACGAACCGAAAGAGGTGTATGAGGAATAGCAACACGTCCTTGAATATCACCACCCAATTGAGCATCATCTCCACCATGTCCACCATTAGTAACACCTGGTGCAATACCAATACCAATATAGCTACCTGTCATACCTTGTGAAGCTGAAGCTGCAGCCGCAGATTTTGCAAATGAGAGCGTCATTGCGCCAGCAATACCAAGGGAAAACATACCAGTTAGTAAAGCTAATTTTGGATATTGAATTAAATTTTTCATTTTCTTTACTCCTCATTTTTGAGTATTGGGATAACCGGAAAAGTTAATTTTGTATAATTACAGTTTCTAGTTTTCTCTCAAGTATGCGGGTGAAGAAAGATAAGTTAGTAATTAAGTTAAAAACAAGTTAATTTCGCAAAGCTTAATACACCATACTGCAATTTATTGAGGTATAGATAATTGTAAGGACACACACCTGTGTACTTTATTTACCTGAAAAAATGTGTAAATAGGAGCGTACTTTTGTATGCTCATAAAAAAAATATTGCTGATAACAAGTATTGCTATAATCACCAAATAGGCAGAATTTCAACTATAATTTCATCTCACCAAATACCTGATACATACGTAAGGGCATACATCTGTATGCCCTTACCGAACTTAGCATCTAGGCAACATTTTCAGCAGGTGGAGGTAGAATTTCAATGCCATACTTGGGTGCTGTAGCCAGGATTCTTTCCAAGTCTGTAGGGCTTAAAGATGGTGCAGAAATTACAGAATTTGCAGCTTTACCAACATCTGCAATAAACTTCTCAAATCCCGCTGGAGTCACCCAAACTAGCATCTTTGCAGGTAAATAACTTTTATTAGTAAATTGATGTAGTTGTCCTTTAGGAGATTGGAGAAACATACCAGGTGTGGCTATAATGATTTGCCCATCCAGATTAAACTCTAATTCTCCTTCTTGGATGTAGAACGATTCATTCTCCCGCAAATGGCGATGTAGTGGTGTACCACCTCCTTCTGGCGCTACTACAACTTCGCAGAGTGCGTAAGCTTGTCCTGTTTCTGCACCCACTGCTTTAAAGGTATAAAGATCCTGAGCAAACCAATAAGAAGTACCTTCACCAGGCAATTGCATCAAACCTGTTTGTTGAATAGTCATTATAATTCTCCCGAGCAATTTTTGTTTTGTGGGTATTTAACATCTGTCACAGTTACTTTTTTACCTAATAACAATTAGAGGAAAAATGTGCCAGAAGTCGTGCTTATAGTTTTACAAGTTATCTGTTTGCTATATTTCAAAAATTGACGAATGGTGTGCGCTGTTGATGAGATGGCAAGATTGTCAAATTTAAACGATAGGGATTGGGAACTCCTGTGTCATTTGTGACCCTAATGAAGTAATCTTCAGAAGCTGGTAACTGACCAGTCCAATTTTGACCGTTATTAGTAAGACGAGTTCCATCCACGCCCAACACTGATAGAGAGAGCAATTGCCCAGTTATGGATCTAACGGAAATTAATGCTTTTTGTCCAGCATTGGCTTTAAACACATAACTATTTAAAGCGTCTGGTTGCAGATAGCCCCTCAAAGACTGGCCATCAGCACCGGGAGGAAACTGAATACGCTGTGCTGGCAATGCGATTGCTGCCGCAGGTCTTGTTGGTAAAGTTAGTAAAGTTGTGCCTACTACGCCTGTAGCTAATAGACTTGTTAGTAATACATTCTTCAGAATACCTTTCATGTTTTTTCACCTTTTAGATTGTTGAAAAATTCAATGCTGATGTCGAGAATTATTCAATTTATAAATCTTTGCGACATATTGATGATTTGTCGGGGCGAACAGCTGTTCGCCCTCATCAAGATATTTATTTGTCGCTCACAACAGGATTAAATAATCCTGAGAAATTAGTTAGGAATTAGGCACTAACGCCGCCCAAGTATTTGCACCAACTACGCCATCGGGAGAAAGCCCTAACGCTTGTTGGAAGTTTTTCACAGCAGTAGTTGTTTCATCGAGAAAATTGCCAGTTATAGGTAAGGTTGTGCCATCCGGTAAAGTACCGTAGCCTTCTAAGATGAGAAGCTGCTGTAAAATAGCAACTGTCAAACTAGAGTAAATAGGTTGCTGAAGCTGTAGCAAATCGTCAGAGAGATTTGCGATCGCAGTTTTAGTTGCCTTAGTCATGAGTGTTTTTCTCTGTTTTATGAATGTTTGGTTATGAGTAGCTGAGTGACTCAGCACCACTAATATTGAGTTTCCTACTTGCAAACTTATTTGAGGGTGAAGAAAGATAAGTTAGCAGATAAGATTGCTTCAATCAGTAAACCAAAAAGTTTTTCCCCAAAGAGCGATCGCTAATCACTCTTACGTAGAACAAAGTAGTGTATACTACTAAATACATAATTAATGCTTATACTGCTCTTTTGGGGTTCAAAAAATGAAATGATGAAAGTAGTGTGTAGCATATTGGCTCTTAAAATTGACTGTTTCATCAGAAGAACTGGTTTTAACAGACTCAGAAACCCTTGAAGAGGTTATTGAGTGTTTAGTAGAAAATTTTTCCATTGAAACTCAGGGGGGATGTGACCAACAAACTTTATTTGAGATTCTTATAAAAGCAGCCAGCAGTGGAGATAGTATTGAGAATACAGCCAAATTATTAAAAAATGTTCCTACAGCTAATGATATTAGATATCATCTTAATAAAATCAACAATTTTGAGGAGTTAGAGACACGAATTAATCAAGCATTGAAAAGTCGAATTCCTTTAGGTTTAAAAAAAGGATGTTTAAAAATAGCGATTGATTTAAATTTAATTTGTTATTATGGTAAGCCAACATTCTTGGAATTACCATACATATATAAAAGTGAAGCTAAATCTGGTACTCATTCATTTTTGACGGCTGCAACTTTATATGTGATTAACAAAAACAAGCGTGTAACTCTAGCCGTCAGAGGTGTTCGCCGACTAGATACTAGTGTAGCGATAATTACTTATTTATTGGCGGAACTTGAATCCCTTAAAATAAATGTAAAAAAACTCTATTTAGATAGGGGATTTTTTAATACTCCTGTAATAAGATGGTTGCAAGCATTAGATATTCCATTTATGATGCCTGCTATCAAGACAGGAAAAAAGGGAGGAATTAAACAGTTTTTGAAGGGAAGAAAAAGCTATAAAACTACCCATACTATTACAAGAGACAAAGATGACTCAGTCACCTTTGACTTATGGATTGTTTGTAAATATAGAAAAGGAAAGCGTAAAAAATATGGGGTGCAATACCTTGCTTATGTTACTTATAAAATCCAAACTAATTTAGATTATATATATCAGGATTATCGAAAAAGATTTGGCATCGAAAGTAGTTATCGGCTGCAAAATCTTTGTCGAATTAGAACAAATAATAAAAATCCCGCATTAAGATTACTATTCGTTGGTATATCTTTTCTTTTAGTTAATATTTGGGTTAACCTCCTCTGGCTTAGAATAAGTCGGAAAAGGCTCATGTTGCCGATTAATTTACCGGACACTTTTCGTACTTAAACAGATGTTAGCCTTTTTATCTCAAGCCCTACAGCGTAAATATCAAGTAGTAGAAAGCATTTATATTCCACGACTGTTAGCACCAACAAATTATCAATCAGCTAATCATAAGTAATCATTATCCATACTATGTCTGCTGGTTAAAGGAGCGAGTATTAAAAAGTATCGTAGGCTACAAAATATTTAGCGATCGCTCTTTGGGGAAAAACTTTTTGGTTTACTGTTATTAGCCCCCATAGGAGAATACATTGTCATCTACATCTCTTCTTCTCTATGTCGATTCGCAGTACGTCAGCCCCTATGCGTTTTCGGCTTTCGTATCTCTGCATGAAAAAGCATTGCCATTCGATATCCAGACTGTTGATTTGGCTGCTAATGCCCAAAACGAGCCAGATTTTGCAGCCAAGTCTTTAACGCGCCGCGTACCAACTTTGATTCATGACGGATTCGCCTTGTCTGAATCCTCTGCGATCGCAGAATACATCGATGAGGTGTTTCCCGGTACTCCGTTATACCCAAAAGAACCACAGAGTCGAGCCAGAGCGCGTCAGGTACAAGCATGGCTCCGCAGCGACCTCACGCCCATCAAACAAGAACGCTCCTTTGAGCTTGTCTTCTACGGTGTCAAAAAGCCACCGCTTTCTCTAGAGGGAAAAAAAGCCGCTGAGAAATTATTCTCTGCTGCTGAGTTCCTGCTTGCTAACAACACCGAAAACCTCTTCGGTCAATGGTCTATTGCTGATGTCGATTTGGCATTAATACTCCATCGCCTGATTCTGAACGGCGACCCAGTACCCGATAAATTGGTTGCTTACGCTAAACATCAATGGCAAAGGCCATCTGTTCAGCTATGGGTTAATCAAAAACGCCCGCCACTGTAAATCAATTTTAGATTTTAGATTTACCCATCAGTCGCCAATATAGATTTTCCCCAAGATATTTAGAGAGAAAAATAATGATTAAGAGTCCAGAGAAACTAACAGAGAACACCTTCAAGTTTACGACCCCTGTAAAAGCTAACTCGCCGGAACTCCAGCAGCTTTTTGACTTTATTGCTCTGGGTGCTTCGGAACGCGATCGCGATCGCATTCTGCCTTTTGATATTATCGAACTACTCAGGCGCTCGCGCTTGGGTGCATTGCGAGTCCCTGTGGCTGAAGGTGGCGGTGGTAGCAGTTTACGCGAACTGTTTGAAGTCATAATTCGCCTGGGAGATGCTGACCCCAACGTTGCTCACATTATCCGCAATCATTTCGTTGTGATTGAGCGAATTTTGCGTTCTGAACGCAGCGAAAGAAATCGTCGCTGGCTGAAGGCGTTTGTTGATGGTGCATTCTTCGGATTTGCTGGTAGCGAACTAGAAGTTAAACGAGCTGGTAGCGGCACAGTATTGAATACAAAACTAACATACCCACAGGAGCCTTTTTCTAGGCGCTGATGTGAGCGATCGCACTGCCAACTTCATTATCGCGATCGCTCACCGGGTTGACTATAGGCGGTAGCATCGGTCTAATTTTAGGTTTATTTGCGGGTTTGTGGCGAATTGGCGAAGAAATTTTCGATGCGCCACTGCAAATGCTGCGGACAATTCCATTTATCGCCCTTGTAGCACTGTTTATCACCTGGTTTGGCATCGATGAGACAGCCAAGATTATTGTGATTACTGTTGCTACTATATTTCCTATTTATCTGAATACCTATGCAGGGGTTCGCGGTGTCGATCCCAAACTCTTAGAAGCTGCCACTGTTTTTGGACTTTCGCGTCAGGAGACAGTGCGTCACGTTATTATGCCGATGGCGTTACCTTCTATTCTGATTGGTTTGCGCTTCTCTGCGGGTACATCATTACTAGCGCTAGTGGTAGCCGAACAAATCAATGCGCGATCGGGTATTGGCTATATCCTCAACAATGCCAACGCTAACCAACGCTCTGACATCATTATTGCCGGCATGATCGTCTATGCAGTGCTGGGAATTACCAATGATGTAGTGATGCGTCTGATTGAGCATCTAGCTCTACCTTGGAGGCCGAACATTGTCAGTAGACCGAAAACTTCTGCGATCGCACACAGAAAGATACCCATAAACCTGCTCATTGTCAAAAAACCGTATTCTTAGATATGAGGCTTTAGATTAATCATGAATATTCAAACCTCCATATCCCTGATTGCATTGCTATTGGCGATTGGGGGAAATATCACTTGGCTGTTTTTCACCTACGGCAACTCTGAAAAGAGAAAATTAGCAGCAGAGCGAGATTTTAACCACTTGCGGAACAATCAGCAAAACATCTCTGATGGCATAGCGCATGGGTTTGACGAAATCGAGGACAAGCTTGACGCTCTAGCCCGTGACCTGCTGGAAATCAAAGTCTGGTTTATGCGCAATTTCAAAGAACGCGATTAGTTCACTGGGGATTCCCTATAATAAATAATTAGCTAGCCGTCATCCCGTTTTTGAAGGCATGTATGTCAGAACAAACAAAGCCAATCGCCGTCAATGCAGCTGAAGCACCAGCACGGACTAAGCCCAGCAACTATCCTGAACCATTTGCTTCGCAGATGCTGGGGAGGGAGAAGCGTCCACTTGGCGACTTGTTTGGCTTAACGAATTTTGGTGTCAATCTCACACGCTTGGCTCCTAATGCAGTTTCGTCTCTCCGTCACGCCCATAGCAAACAAGACGAGTTCATCTATATTTTGCATGGGTATCCAACGCTACAGACAGACGAAGGTCGCACCGTGCTTTCACCAGGAATGTGCGCGGGCTTCAAAGCTGGTACTGGTAATGCTCACCATTTGAGCAACGAAACCGCTGACGATGTAGTATACCTGGAAGTGGGTGACAGAACTGCGGGTGATGAAGGACAATATCCCGATGACGATATCCAGGCTTTGCTTGTGGAAGGGAAGTGGAAGTTCACCCACAAAGACGGAACGCCATACTGATAGCTGTATTTGAAAGCGCTAATCAGGGTTACAGCAATTGTTAGGTATATAGACCACGCTCTACGGGCACAGCACTGCTGTGCCCCTACAATAGATATGGTTTAAATATGTGAAAACTGCTGTAAGAGGTTGTTTTAAAAGTTCTCTGGTTGGTAGCACAACGTTTAGATCCCCCTAAATCCCCCTTAAAAATGGGAGGCAGTGCGTTGGGCGGGTTTCCCGACTTGAAGCAACTGCCGTGGACTTTCAGAGGTTTTTGCCCCCCTTTCCAAGGCAGGGCTGTTTCATTCCCTCAAAGGCTCATAATGTCAAGGGTTATGTTTCGCAATCACGCGAGTTTTCTAGGCGAAAATTTGATTTTACTGGGTTGAAATGTAGGTTTTCTCTCACTTCTATACCAAAAAAACATCGCCAATGATATTGACAAATCACGCCTCATTATCGAATGAAACAGCCCTGCCCTTTCCAAGGGGGGTTGGGGGGATCAACAAGTGCGAAGATACAGCCAACCACTTTTCAAACATCCTCTAATAAATTTGTAGTGGGAGCATCTTGCTCCCATTGGTCAAGTCTACAAAAAAGCATCTTGCTCCCATTGATCAAGTATACAAAAAATCAATTTACACATTTGAAATGCTCCTGTAAAAAGAGCGATCGCGCAATTTTAAACCTACACACAAAATTTGCGATCGTTGGTTCAAAAAATGAACACTTTCGTGAACAACGGGTACTCCTTCGTTAACAATGGGTACTCTTTCGTGAACAACGGGTACTCTTTCGTTAACAATGGGTACTCTTTCGTTCAGAAAACGAGTGCATTGCTATTGCAATTATTCTTCAGATATGGTATTATCCATAATTGCCTGTTGGAGATTTGCGCCGTCAAGTTTAGCTCCCTTCAGGTTAGCGCCTTTGAGATTTGCGCCGGCGAGGTTAGCACCTTTAAGGTTAGCCCATGACAAGTTTGCACCGCGCAAATCCGCTTCACTCAGGTTAGCGCGAAATAGATACGCACAAGTTAGGTGAGCCTTGCTAAGATTAGCTTTATAGAGGTGAGCTTTGTAAAGGTAAGCCCCGATAATTTCTGCTGCGTGTAAATTAGCTTCGCCCAAATCAGCCGCAATCAAGTTAGTCTCAATCAGGTTGGCAAAACTCAGGTTAGCGCGGATCAGTTTTGCTGTACCTAAGTCAGCCTCTTTTAAGTCAGCAGCACTCAAGTCAGCACCTATAAGATTAGCATCTGCGATCGCCGCACCTCGAAGATTTGCCCCCCTCAAGTCACAGCCAATCAGGTTAGCATGGCACAGATCCGCCTGTGTCAGGATAGCACCGCTCAAGTTAGCAACACTGAAGTTAGCTGTACTCAAATTAGCTTCAATCAGTTTGGCATTGTGGAGATTCGCACTACTCAAGTCAGCACCACTAAGATTTGCGCGTACAAGTAAAGCATTACTTAAATCTGCTTTAGTTAAATTCACCCCTTGGAGGTTTGCACCTCTGAGGTTATCTCCAGAGAGATTTGCGGTACTGATATCTGGTTCAATCTGGGGATTTTGATTTCTCCACTCAATCCATTGGACTGCACCAGCTTTCAGTAAAGCCAGATGCGCTTGATTGGCCATTGTCTCTCCTTTACTCCTGACGACCACTCTGGGGATTTGCCCGACCTGTAACATTTTCAATTGCTGTTAACGCGCCAGCTGCACCTGCAAGAATATCTCGTTCTTGTCCACCTAAATATAGCCGTCCAAAGCTACCTACCGCTTGTACTTCCAAAATATTAATCGAAGCTGCTTTTTCTGCTTCGTTTGCAGCTAGTGCCGCATAAGCAGCAGGCTCAACTTCTAAAACATACAAAGTTTGCCCGGCTAATAATAACTGTCCCCGGCGCGTGCGATTAATTAGTTGTGTTTGGTAAGCATCAATATTGCGGATAATCTGACTAGAAACAACTCTTGGTTTGATACATTCTTCTCTTTTAACACCTAATGCTGCCAAAATAGCTTGACCAGCCGATCGCGTTTCCCCTTGGGAGCTAGAATGAACTTCTAATAGACCGTAAAGTCGTTCAACTACCTGTACCCCCGGACGCACAGAAGCCGATTTCAAAGCAATATCTGTAATTTTATTGATTTCAATTCCCGGAGAAATTTCAATCCACAGGGATGTATCCCCTGGTAAGGGCAAGAAACCTTGAGCTACGGTTCCCATATATGCTGCATGTTGAGGTTGCAGGTTGTCGAGAAATACGAAACTGCGTAGTTCTATTCCCAAGGTATTATTCTCCAATCATCGGGCTAAACGTGATCTGTTGCAATATATGAGTGTACCCGATAGTCAGTGGTTATTTGTCATTGGTCATTGGTCATTGGTCTTTTGTTATTTGTTTCCCTTGTCTACTGTGCGGTCATGTCGATTCCCAGACAAGGTAAATACAGCACTCACCAAAACCGAAACAGCGATGATTGAATACCACAGAGAAAGCAGCTTACTCATACTCCAGCCGGGTTTCATCATATCGCCACTGTTGGCACCATGATACCAGCGATCGGGAAAAAAGAAATCAATAATGACATTTGACCAGATGCAATAATAAATATTATTGACCACAAAATGCTGCCAAAGCACAGCGGAAACAACCATGCAGCACAAAAAGACAAATAAGAATTTGAGTACAGAAGACATAGAATTGATAGTTATTAAGGGAAGTATTCGATGTTGTAGCTTTTAACATCAATTGCAATTTTTGGTTTTCCGGTATATGACTGGTGTACATAAAGAATTTTCTCTATGCACTACTGCTGTAAGAAAAATTTGAAGTGACAGATGGGTAGCTTGGCTTGAGGAACGAAACCCAACATTTGGCGGGTTTTGTTGGGTTTTGCTTGCGCCTCAACCCAAGCTAAAATTCTCTGCTGCTGTCAGAAAAATTTGAAGTGACAGCACCGCGTTCAAAAGTTCTGGCAATTTGGCAGCACAAGTTTCTGTTTTGCGGTTTAAATAAGATTACCAACAAAACGCAACAGCGCAAAATCGCCAGTTGTTGACCCAAAGCTGTAGAATAACACATCAGCAAACTTACAGCGCTCGGTCATCGCTTCACTACAACTGGCTAGTAATTTACTAGAAAACAAATAGTTAATGTGCGATCACTCTCAGAATTAGGGCGATCGCAACTACAAATTTTTCAGTAAAATTAAGGAATTTCCAAATAAAAAAATATTCCAATTATTAACTTACCAAACCCGCAAATCGTAGTAGGGGCGGGGTTACCCCGCCCCTACAATTTGGCATAATTTATTTTTTGGAGTTCCCTAAACTAATATCTCTCCAATAACAACTTAACTTCTGCTTCCAAGTCCCAATCTTTCATTGCTTGCCATTCTGCTTGGCGTACTGCTAAAAAAGCTTTAGATAACTGGGGATTTAAAGCATTTAATAAAACATGGTTCTGTCTAAGATGGTCGATCGCTTCTCCAAGATTACTCGGTAAAGAGTGAATACCATTGGCTAAACGTTGCTCAATTGGCAAATTTCCGGGGTCTTCTGTGACTGGATTGGGTGGTTCTAAACCTCGCTGTACACCATCTAATCCAGCAGCAATTATCGCACCTAAAGCCAAGAAAGGATTCGCTGATGCATCGACGGTTTTTACCTCGAAATGACTAGAACTGCTTAACCCCGGATCGCTAGGTACTCTAACAGCAGCTTCCCGATTATCTGGTCCCCAACAACGGAAAGCACCACTCCAAGTGTGAGGACGGATGCGGCGGTAAGAGTTAACACTAGGGGTAGTTAATGCCATCAGTGCTGGCAGATGCTCCAGGATGCCAGCAATAAACGCTCTACCAGTCTGGGAAAGACCACAGACACCTTGAGCATCAGGGAGGAGGTTTTGCCCGTCACGCCAAAGGCTGAGATGGATGTGACAACCGCTACTTGCAGCTTCAGGGAAGATTTTTGGTAAGAAAGAAGCTGTAAGATTGTGTTGACGAGCGATCGCACTTACTGTTTCGCGAAAACCAATCTGCCAGTTAGCAGCCTGTAAAGCATCGGTATATCGCACAGAAATTTCCTGCTGACCAGGGCCTGATTCTGGGTAATACTGCTCTACAGGAATGCCTTGAGCAATGAGTGCATCGGCTATAGCATCAATCACTTCCCGATTGATATCCATTGATTGTGTTGCCCCAAACACCGTAGAATCTGTAGGCACAATTCCCGCATCTGTTTGTCGTAGTAAGTAAAACTCGTTTTCAAATGCGGCTTGAATGTCCAATCCCTGACTTTTCGCTGCGGCGATCATCTGCATGAGAAAATTTCGCGGACAGAAAGCCCAAGGTTGCCCATCAAGTATCATGTTACCTAGAACACGAGCATGACCAGGGGCATAGGGTAAAGGCGTAAGGCTAGACCAATCTGGTACTAAGCGAATCTCACCCACTGGTGCAACACCACTATCAGGAGCGATCGCATCATACATTACAGGTATTCCCTGTTCCCCGGCAGATATGCCCACACCATGTTCAAAATAGTGAGACAACATTTTTAAATGAACAGCTTTCCCACGAATGATATTGGCATTATCGCACCAAAGAATGCGGACAAATTTTACCCCAGCCTCGTGAAGAGATTTTTTGATTTTTTTAAAAGTATATTGTTCACCCATCGCTCATCCCATCCTGTGGTTGAGTTGATGGGACAATTTTCCCACGCTTGTCAATTTTCTTGATAATTAGATTGTGATGAGGGAGTGTGGGGAGTGTGGGGAGTGTGGGGAGTTTGGGGAGTTTGGGGAGACAAACAATTCACGCATTCGCTCATTAAGATTTTTTTTTGACTTTTGACTTTTGACTTTTGACTTCCCCGAAGGGGTAGTCCAATGCCCAATGACACCCTCTGCACAGTAAAATGACAGCGACACCACCTTTTAGAGGAGAAACTCGTGAGCATTTATCTTGATTCGGCAATTATCGCTGAAGCCCAGGCTGCGAAGGAATTGGGTTGGGTAAAAGGCATCACGACCAACCCAACTCTTTTGGCGAAAAGCGATTTACCAGTAGAGACTACTCTCAAACGACTGGCACAGTTAACTCAAGGCCCTGTATTTTACCAGCTGATGTCCTCAGATTTTGATGAAATGCTAGCAGAAGGGCGGGCAGCTTTTGGAATCATTGGTAACCAAACTGTACTGAAAATTCCCGCATCGTTGGTAGGATTTCAGGTAGTTGCAGCATTGGAAGGGGAAATTTCCTGTGCGGTAACAGGAATATATAGTGCTTCCCAAGCAGCGATAGCAAAGGAAGCGGGTGCAAAATATGCGATCGCTTATGTTAATCGAGCGACTAAACTTTTAGGTGATGGTATCGCCTTGTTACAGCAGATGTCCAGCGTTGTAGCAGGTAGCAGTACAGAAATTATGGCAGCAAGTATCAAATCCCCAGAAGAAGCAGTAGCATCTCTCCAAGCAGGCGCCCAACATCTCACCTTACCTTTAGGGATGTTGCAAGCGATGACTACTCATGAACTCTCACTGCAAACTATTGATGAATTCACCAAAAATGGGCGTGGCATTTGGGTATCTTGTAAACTCTGACACTAGTCAACAGTCAACAGTCAACAGTCATTAATTCTCCCCTCATCTGCCTCATCCCATGCCCCATGCCCCTAAATAAAAAATAATGACAGAAAAAATCACAGCTGTATTTGATGGCAAAGTGTTCTATCCTAGTGAACCCCTAGCTTTACCAGCCAATACCCGTGTGCGGTTGAGTATAGAAGTTTTACCACCAGAAAAGCAGGAAAGTGTATCATTTTTAATGACCGCGCGATCGCTCAAACTAAAAGCGCCAGCTGATTGGTCTACCAACATTGATAAATATTTGTAAGTTCTAAAAATTCAGCATGAAGTCTGAAATTTTTCTTGATACAACATTTGCGATCGCCTTATCTGCACCGCAAGATAACTTACATCAGCGCGCTGTTCAACTAGCTGAACTTTTAGAAACAGCAGGTACACGCTTAGTCACAACACAAGCAGTGATGTTAGAAATTGGCAATATTTTATCTAAACAACCATTACGTCATGGGGCAGTCATGTTATTAACCGCCTTAGCAGCAGATTCTAAGGTAGCAATTGTACCTTTATCTCCAGAACTCTATGACAGAGCTTTTCAGCTATATTGCGATCGCTCTGAGAAAGAATGGAAATTTACAGATTGCGTATCTTTTATAGTCATGCAATATAGTGGAATCACAGAAGCTTTAACTGCCAATGAACATTTTCAACAGGCTGGTTTTCGGGCTTTGTTGCGAGAAGAAAAAAATTAAATAACCTGTTCCAACTTTTTAGGACTTCCAAATAAAAAAATATTCCATTGTTATTGTTCAGAGTCAACAATCAACAGTCAACCGTCAACCGTCAACCACTTTCGCCGTCAAGTAAATGCCCTGACTCAACGTTTAAAATCTCGCTGGTCAGATTTTTTAGACAAGAGCATTGGTTGAGAACCAACGATGTTTCTGTATTTAATATTAAAGAAGGTGAATTTGTGACAGGAGACAAAATAACTAAGTAGCAATGAGGTGATTCACCAATTGTTTGAAAGCAACCACAACAACTCTCAACTCGGATTGAACATAAGAGGAATTGACAAATATGAGTTTATCCGGTGAACAGCGCAAACAATTACAATCGGCTTTTATTGATGCTTTTCCTAACACAGAATCCCTAGAACAGATGTTGTCGTTTGGATTAAATATAAATCTAAGAACAATTGCAGGCGAAGGGAGTTTACAAGATATTGTCTTTAAACTGATACAAACAGCAGAAGCACAGGGATGGATTGAAGACTTAATCCGTGCAGCGTGTAGTAAAAACCCTGGAAATCCAAATTTACAAGCTATTGCCCAAACACTTGAACCGACTTCTAAAATCAGGCATAAAGATTCGTTTCCTCAACAACCAATAACAAATAATATATATAAACTACCTTTTAATCAACTTGTTAAAAACAAATTAATTACAGGTGGTACAATTCTTCTAATTGGATTAGCAGGGTTTGGCTTATATTATAGCCAGAAAAGCAACTCGCTTAATGCTCCCTTTTATTACTATTCTCAAGGGCTTGCTCACAAAGAAAAGAACGAATGGGACGAAGCAATAAAGGATTTTACTGAAGCTATCAACTTGAAACCTAATTATCCTGATGCTTACTATAATCGGGGGCTTGCTCACAAAGAAAAGAACGAATGGGACGAAGCAATAAAGGATTTTACTGAAGCTATCAACTTGAAATCTAATTATCCTGATGCTTACTATAATCGGGGGCTTGCTCACAAAGAAAAGAACGAATGGGACGAAGCAATAAAGGATTTTACTGAAGCTATCAACTTGAAACCTAATTATCCCGATGCTTACTATAATCGGGGGCTTGCTCACAAGGGAAAGAACGAATGGGACGAAGCAATAAAGGATTTTACTGAAGCTATCAACTTGAAACCTAATTATCCCGATCCCAATGTTTACTATAACCGAGGGCTTGCTTACAGGGGAAAGAACGAATGGGACGAAGCAATAAAGGATTTTACTGAAGCTATCAACTTGAAACCTAATTATCCCGATGCTTACTATAATCGAGGGCTTGCCTACAAAGATAAAGGTAGTAAAAACGAAGCAGTAAAAGATTTCAATAAAACTCTGACTTTAACAGATAATGTATTTTTAAAACAAAAGGCCATACAACGACTTCAAGAGTTGGATCTCACCACAAAATGACCAGTATAACCGTTTATCTGTCCAAAAAGTTTTAAGTCTATTACTATAATTTATCAAAAAACTAAGAAAAACCAATGTCGCGCAAGGAAATTGCTCGGTCGAAGCTAGAGCATAGAAAATTAGGCATAGAAAAGAGTCCACCAATGCCCAATGCCCCATTAATAATGTAACTTTGCTCACTTTAATAATTTTTTCATCTGTGCAAGGCGAACAGAAAGAATTTTGCCAAGTTTGTTACATTTTTATTAAGAATAGTTACAACAGTCGTAACATAAGGAAACATTTATCATGGAAAATTCATGCTTAGATCAACCACCCCATCAAGTGGTGATTGTTGGTGGTGGTTTTGGTGGCTTGTATGCGGCAAAAGCACTTGCTAAAGCACCAGTCAATGTTACGCTCATTGATAAACGCAACTTTCATTTATTTCAACCACTGCTATACCAAGTTGCTACAGGTAATTTATCACCCGCTGATATTTCTTCACCCTTGCGATCGGTGCTGAGTAAAAACAAAAATACTCAAGTATTGTTGGGATCTGTGAATAATATCGATCCCCAAGGACAGAAAGTCATACTGGGTGATGAAGCAATACCTTATGATACATTGATTGTGGCTACAGGTGCTAAACATTCCTACTTTGGGAAAGACGAATGGGAAGAATTTGCGCCCGGTTTAAAAACTGTAGAAGATGCTATAGAAATGCGTCGGCGAATTTTTACAGCCTTTGAAGCCGCAGAAAAAGAAACTGATCCAGTAAAACGTCGTGCTTGGTTAACCTTTGTGATTGTGGGTGGTGGCCCTACAGGGGTAGAATTAGCAGGTGCGATCGCAGAGCTAGCATACCAAACCCTCAAAGAAGATTTTCGCAAGATAGACACATCAGAAGCCAGAATTCTTTTATTAGAAGGTATGGATCGTATCCTGCCACCTTTTTCCCCTGATTTATCACAAACAGCAGAAAAATCTCTTAAAGAATTGGGCGTTATTGTGCAAACAAAAACCTTGGTAACCAACATTGAAAATGATATTGTTACCATTAAACAAGGGGATGGAGTTAGAGAAATTGCCTCAAAAACAATATTGTGGGCAGCAGGTGTAAAAGCATCTCCAATGGGGAAAGTCTTAGCAGAAAGCACAAACGTTGAACTTGATCGCGCAGGCAGAGTTATTGTAGAATCAGACTTAAGTATTAAAGGATATTCTAATATTTTTGTAATTGGCGACTTAGCAAATTTTTCCCATCAAGACGGCAAACCTTTACCTGGTGTTGCACCAGTTGCCAAGCAAGAAGGAGAATATGTTGCCACACTAATTGAACAGAAGTTAAAAGGCAATATTCTGCCAGCATTTAATTACATCAGTCGAGGTAGTTTAGCAATTATCGGGCGAAATTTGGCTGTTGTCGATTTAGGTTTGATCAAGCTTAGAGGTTTCTTTGCATGGCTATTTTGGCTATTAGTGCATATCTACTTTTTAATTGAATTTAAAAACAAATTAATAGTAATCATTCAGTGGGCATGGAACTATGCTACCCATAATCGTGGCGCTAGATTGATTACAGGAGAAGAGTTACCAACTCCAACTAAACTTGACGATAGTCATACTTATTATGACTCCCCAAACAGTAGGCAACCAGTTAAAGTTTAGTAATCTGTATGGCAATACAGTTCAGTTAGAGCCAAAAACCTGATTCTTGCAATATTCTTAACTGAACCGTATTGATATATATGGGTGGAGTTTTTCCGCCCATCACCACGTAAAAATAGGTTAGGGCTAACTCTGGGAATTCAAAGAAGGAATAAGTTTAAGAGGATGTTTGAAAAGTCATCTTGTCGGTATCAAAAGTTTTAGATCCCTCTAAATCTCCCTTAAAAAGGGAGACTTTGATTCCGGTTCCCCCTTTTTAAGGGGGGTTAGGGGGGATCTGAATGTACTTAAAGTCATAGCAAAAAACTTTTCAAACACACTCTAAGAACAAATGACTAATGACTAATGACTAATGACTAATGACTAATTATTACCAACTGGTAAATTAACAATAAAAGTCGTACCTGTTCCTAATTTACTGGCAAAAGAGATATCTCCACCATGCAAATCTACATAATGTTTCACAATTGCCAGTCCTAAACCATTACCTGGGATATTACCTACATTACTACCCCTTTGAAAACAGGTGAATAAATTTTCTTGATCGGCATCGGGAATTCCAATACCTTCATCTTGGATACGGAAAATTACCTCTCCCGGCATATAAAAAAGCTCAAAGCTGACTGTACCACCTTCAGGGGAATATTTCACAGCATTGTTCAGCAAGTTAATGAGGATATGGCGTACCATTTTTTCATCCAAGCTGATCAATTGTGGATTTTTTGGATTGATAGAAGGTTGTGTAAGGACGTTTATTCCGATTTTTTTAAAGATAACATTGTGGGTTTTGTTAGCGGTAAGCTGAATATCTGCTACTAAATTTTGGCAGAATTTTTCTAAATCTAATGGTTCGGGATTAAACTGATTTTTTACTGTTTCTGCTTTGCCTATCAACAAAACATCATTCAATAAATGTTCAAGATGTTGTACAGATTTTTGAATGTAATTGAGATATTCATCTTTTTTCGACTCATTTAATTGATGACTATGATCTGTGAGTAATTCAGTACAAGTTAAAATATTACTTAAGGGATTACGAAACTCATGACTGAGCATTGAAAAAAATTGGCTTTTAATTTTTTGGCGTTCTTTTTCTTCCTCTAAAGCTTCGCGCATCATCACTTCTGTTTGATGCTTGTTTAAGGCAATTTCAATAGTAGTAATTAATTGCATTTCTGCAAATGGTTTAAGTATATAGCCAAATGGCTGGGTAGTTTTTACTTTTTCTAAGTTGCTATGGTCAGTGTAAGCAGTCAAATAAACTACTGGTATATTAAAACGATTTCCAATTTCAGCAGCGGCTTCTATTCCACTTATCTTACCTTTCAATATCACATCCATCAAAACTAAATCTGGATGTAATTCTGCTGCTTTTGTAATTGCTTGTTCTCCATAAGCAGTCATTGCAGGAACAGTGTATCCTGCTTTCTCTAGACAAGCTTTAATATCATAAGCAATAATCATTTCATTTTCAACAACCAGGATTTTTGCTTTCATTTTTTATCAGGCTCCTAGTTTGGCTTGCTGAAAGTAATTGTAAATATATTTCCTCAAAATTATTGCTATTAATCATGCTTTCTAATTGTTATAATCTATTATCAAATAATTGACATATAGTGAATATTTGTTATATTGATATATACAAAATAACAAAAATGCAAGAGCATAAATAATATTTTCTATTTCATTTTTAGGTGATATTTATTTTCTAAACAAGCATATTTGGCTAAGGTGAAAAGTGGCTCATTAATCATCAAGTTATTGGAAATAGCACTCTCAATTTTTAGGGAGTTTTGATTAATCTAAAAATTATTACCTTGTAAAAATCAATTCCTCAGATACTTGATTAATGGGTTTTGCTGACTCTTCCTCAGCGATCGCTCTCCAAGGCTGTACAATTTCTCCATTGCGGATTTTTCCCCATTTGTTTCTGGGTAACTTAATTTTATAGTTTATTATTTATACTTCAGTGGTCATGGCAATTTCAAGTATAATTGCTTATGCAAAAATATCTTTGTATATAAATATATGTACTGTAGTAAAACAGACTTAGCTGATGCTAGGTGGTAATAGATTGATGACATTGCTACCCCGATCAAACAAATATCTAGCTGATACTGATAATTTACTGTAGATAGCTTAAGTCATAATTAATATTATTTCTTCAGTACTAGTGCTTAAAAGATATTACTGAGTATAAAGTTACATTAAAAACATATGGCTGATTGAAATCAATAAGAAGGTAGTACCAATGCCAAAATTTTTATTCCCATGTATGAAAATAGGCATGGAGCATTCCAGTCAGCCTTATGCCTTTCTTAGGTAAATTAGAAGTAAGGCGTAAAAAATAAACTGATGAACGCGATCGCTTCTTGTCTAGCATCTATCGTCAATGAAGAAAATGCTATCTATCCTTGGGAAAATCTGGAACCCACCCGTAAAGAATCTATCCAAAAGGCAATGGCTGCGGGAAAATACCCCAGTTGTATCGTTTATCCCCGCACCCAAGAACAACTAGCAGCCACTATTGCAGAGGCACATCGTCAAAATTTGCGTGTCCTCCCCTGCGGTAGTACTAGTAAACTTAGCTGGGGCGGTTTAGCTCAGAACATTGATGTGGTAGTTAGCACAGAACGCATCAATCGACTCATTGAACACGCCGTAGGTGATTTGACTGTTACAGTAGAAGCGGGCATGAGATTTTCTCATCTCCAAGGGATGTTGGCTAATTATCGCCAATTTCTTGCCCTTGACCCCACCGCACCAGAGTTGGCAACAATTGGCGGTATAGTAGCTACAGCGAATACAGGTTCCCTGAGACAGCGTTATGGTAGCGTGCGGGATCAGTTGCTAGGTATTAGCTTTGTGCGTGCTGATGGCGAAATTGCCAAAGCTGGGGGACGAGTGGTCAAAAATGTCGCCGGCTATGATTTGATGAAGTTATTTACCGGGTCTTACGGTTCATTAGGGATTATCACTCAAGTGACATTCCGAGTTTACCCGCAGCAAGAAGCATCAGCAACGGTGGTACTCACAGGCGCAGCGGAGATGATATCTAATGCAGCGGCGACTTTGCGAGGTTCGGCGTTAACCCCAACCCAAGCTGATTTACTATCTACTAAACTGGTATCTAGCCTCGATCTAGGTGAAGGATTAGGATTAATCGCGCGGTTTCAAAGTATTAGTGAGAGTGTGAACGAACAAGCAAACCGATTGTGGGATGTCGGGCAAGAGTTGGGATTAAAGGGGACAATTTATCAAGCAGAGGATGAAGCTAGTCTATGGCAGAGATTGCCAGAAAAAATGGATTCTGTCGCTACAGATTTTCCCATAACCTGCAAAATAGGAGTATTACCGACTGCTGCTTTAGAGATTTTAACTCAAGTAGAAATGGGAATTATTCATATTAGTAGTGGATTGGGACTATTGTGTTTAAATAGCCAAAAAGAAGCTTTGAAAATGCGCGAAATTTGCCAAGTTAATAGTGGTTTTCTCTCTATCTTGGAAGCACCAAATACAGTAAAAGAAAAATTTGATGTCTGGGGATATCGGGGTAATGCATTGGAATTAATGCGGCGGATTAAATCACAGTTTGATAGCAAAAATATTTTAAGTCCTGGTCGATTTGTGGGCGGGATTTGAAGACAGCAGCGCCTCTCTTCTCCTAAGGGGAGACGCTGCGCGAACGAGACGCTCCGCGTAGCTTGCTTCCCGTAGGGTACGACTCCGCTCGGCGACCGGGGCGCAGAGGGGATGAGGGGGACAAGGAGGACAAGGAGGACAAGGAGGACAAGGGGAGAATAAAAATTTGCCCAATGCCCAATGACAAATGACAAATGACAAATGACAAATGACAAATATGCAAATTTCCGAAAATTCTGTGAATAATACGGCGAGTTTGAAGAATTTACAGGGGTTTGATGAAAATCATCCACCCGATCCAAAGTTAATTGATAGTTGTGTCCATTGTGGATTTTGTCTTTCAACTTGTCCTAGTTATCGGGTACTCGGTAAGGAGATGGATTCCCCTAGGGGACGTATCTATTTAATGGATGCAATTAATGAGGGTGAAATTGCACTAAATACCGCAACGGTAGAACATTTTGATTCTTGTTTGGGGTGTCTGGCTTGTGTGACAACTTGTCCTTCTGGAGTGCAGTATGACAAGTTAATTTCTGCAACTCGTCACCAAGTTGAACGTAATTATTCGCGCAGTTTACCAGATACGTTGGTGAGGAAAATGATATTTTCCCTATTTCCCAACCCCGATATTTTGAGAATATTACTTGTGCCGTTGATGGTTTATCAAAAGTTGGGTTTTTCTAAACTGATTCGCGCTACGGGTTTACTCAAGAGTATATCTCCCAGGTTGGCAGCAATGGAATCAATTCTGCCAGAAATTACTTTGAAAACTTTTCAAAATAATTTACCGACGGTTATCCCCGCCAAAGGTGAGAAGCGCTACCGAGTCGGGATGATTTTGGGATGTGTACAACGGCTGTTTTTCTCTCCTGTGAATGAAGCCACGGTGCGGGTATTAACTGCAAATGGTTGTGAAGTTGTGATTCCCCAATCGCAAGGTTGTTGTGCAGCACTTCCCGAACACCAAGGACAAACAGAACAAGCGAAGGCTTTAGCCAGACAGATGATTGATAGTTTTGCTAATACTAATGTAGATTTTGTGATTATCAATGCTGCTGGTTGCGGACATACATTGAAAGAATACGGTCATATTTTAGCAGATGACCCAGAATATCGGGAAAAAGCGCAACAATTTGCTGCTAAGGTGAAAGATGCGCAAGAATTTTTGGCAAATGTGGGTTTAACAGCGAAACTTTTGCCAATTACAGATAAGCCGGTGAATTTGGTTTATCAAGATGCTTGTCATTTATTACATGGACAAAAAATTAGCGTCCAACCGCGTCAGTTGTTGCGACAAATTCCTGGGGTGAAGTTAAAAGAACCCTTAGATGCAGCTTTGTGTTGTGGTAGTGCTGGTGTTTATAATATGCTGCAACCAGAAGTGGCGGAAGAATTGGGTCAGCAAAAAGTACAGAATTTACTCAATACTGGGGCAAATTTAATTGCTTCTGCTAACCCTGGCTGTACATTGCAGATTACCAAGCATTTGCATTCGCAAGGTAAGAAAATCTCTGTGATTCACCCAATGGAATTGTTGGATTACTCAATTCGGGGAGAGAAGTTGGTGATTTAATTTGCCTATATAGTTTCCTAGATCCCCGACTTCTTCAAGGATACTGCTGGCGAATTAGGGTTAATATCCCTCGCTGATCCCGCAATCCCGCCGTCACCCTATAAGGGTGCGGCTAATCTAACAAAGCCCACCTACCCTTCGGGAACGACTCCGTCGTACGTGGGCTGAATTCTTTAGCCCACGAAGGTGGGCTTTGTAGGGATAGCCCCAAGCTTCCAGCCTGTGGGCGTTATTTCGGGTATGCGAGAGAACTTTTTTATCTAAATTGAGGGGTCAAAACCTTAAAAGATGCCAAGAAAATAGGCTTTAGTCCTCTGTTGGCTGTAACGATCAGCTAAGTCAGACCAAAACTATCCAAGCTGAATGCAGCGTTGAAGATAGGATAATAGCCTGAGTTTGGGCGATCGCAACAGGAGGTTAATTTTGACGAAGTTGAAAGTTGGCATTAATGGATTTGGTCGTATCGGGCGGCTTGTGCTTCGCGCTGGCATTAATAACCCCAATATTGAATTTCTGGGGATTAACGACCTAGTACCACCAGATAATTTGGCTTATCTGTTTAAATACGATTCAACTCACGGTAAATTTAAAGGTGAGGTACAAGCTCGCGAAGATGGCATCGTCATTGATGGACATTTCATCCCTTGTGTGTCGGTTCGCAATCCGGCTGAGTTGCCTTGGGGTACATTGGGTGTAGATTATGTTGTGGAAGCTACAGGTCTTTTTACTGGCCAAGAGGGAGCAACAAATCATCTGAAAGCTGGTGCAAAGCGGGTAGTAATTTCGGCTCCTACCAAAGATCCAGAACTGGTTCCTACCTTGCTGATGGGTGTTAATCATCACCTATTTGACCCCAGTAAGGATACTATTGTTTCCAATGCCAGCTGTACCACCAACTGTCTGGCTCCCGTAGCTAAGGTGATCAATGACAATTTTGGCTTGACTGAAGGGTTGATGACCACAGTTCACGCCATGACTGCTACCCAGCCAACTGTAGACGGGCCGAGTAAGAAAGACTGGCGGGGTGGTCGGGGTGCAGCCCAAAATATTATTCCTTCTTCCACAGGCGCAGCTAAAGCCGTGGCGCTGGTTTTGCCAGAATTAAAGGGTAAGTTGACGGGTATGGCTTTCCGAGTGCCCACTCCCGATGTTTCTGTAGTTGATTTAACATTTAAGACAGCCAAAGCCACTAGTTACAAAGAAATTTGTGCGGCGATGAAAGCAGCGGCTGAAGGTGAGCTAAAAGGAATACTTGGCTATACTGACGAAGAAGTAGTATCTACAGATTTTCAGGGTGATACTCATTCCAGTATCTTCGACGCAGGAGCTGGGATTGAACTGAACTCCAACTTCTTCAAGGTGGTTGCTTGGTACGACAACGAGTGGGGCTACTCCAATCGTGTAGTTGACCTAATGTTATCTATGGCACAGAAAGAAAAACTTGCCTCAGCAGTAGCTTTGGCTTGATGAGTCAATGGTCAATGGTCAATGGTCATTTGTCATTGGTCATTGGTCATTGGTCATTTGTTAATGGTCAAGAAAATCTAGACTGTTGACTGTTGACTGTTGACTGTTGATTTTGGACTTTTGGGATTGGTAAAACGACGCATAATTTTGATAGCAAAACTGGATTAAAAAGTGATTTTACTGAGCAGGAAAGTGATATGAAGCACTTGTGAATTTGGGCGCGTTAGCTGTCCAGGTCGCAGGTTATGGAGAAAACCCCAGGCTATTCCTCAACCCTTAATCCCTATGCGTCGAACCAAAATTATCTGTACTGTTGGACCTGCTACATCTGCTCCTGAGCGGCTACAAGCGTTGGTAGAAGCTGGGATGAATGTGGCACGGCTGAATTTTTCTCACGGGGCTTATGAATTTCATGCCCAGACGGCTCGCTATTTGAGGCAGATTAGTAGTCAGCAGCGAAAGCCGATCGCAATTATGCAAGACCTTTGTGGCCCGAAGATTCGCTTGGGAAAATTGCCACCGGAAGGGCTAATGGTGGAAGCTGGTAGTGATGTCACTTTTGTTTTACAAGATAAGGGTGAAAGTACTGACGAACTACCTTTGCCATTGCCGACTTTGTTTGCAATGGTACGACCAGGTGAACCAATTTCGATTAATGATGGTCGTGTAAAATTAGTTGTGAGCGATCGCGATGCCGATCGCATTCGCGCCCATGTCAAAATTGGTGGCTTAATTTCCACCCACAAAGGGGTAAACCTACCAGAAACTCGTCTCCCCGTCAGTTCCATCACCGAAAAAGATTTGCAGGATTTACGGTTTGGTATTCAGTTGGGTGTGGATTGGGTAGCAGTCTCCTTTGTCCAATCAGCCCAAGACCTCGAACCAGCCCAAAGAATGATTGAAGCTGCGGGAGCAAAAATTCGGGTAATCGCCAAAATCGAACGCCCAGAAGCGATCAAAAACTTTGATAGCATCCTCGCAGCCGCCGACGCTATTATGATTGCCCGTGGTGATTTAGGCGTAGAAATGCCGATTCACGAAGTTCCCCACATTCAAAAAGATATTATTCGCCGTTGCAATCGCGCTGGCAAACCAGTCATTACCGCCACGCAAATGCTGGAATCGATGATTAGCGCCCCCGATCCTACCCGTGCCGAAGCAACCGATGTTGCCAACTCCATCTGGGATGGTACGGATGCTGTCATGCTGTCTGGGGAAACGGCTGTGGGTGAATATCCCGTCGGTGCTGTCCAGATTATGCATAATATCGCCATGCGCACAGAACAGTCGTTAGAAGAAGGTGGTAAGCATTCTTGGTGTCATGAAGCAGGTAGTCTCAGTGTCACCGAATCTGTAGCCGAAGCAGTCTGTCGAATTGCCTATGAAATCGGCGCAAAGGCAATTCTCTGTAACACTTCTTCGGGGAGTACAGCGCAACTGGTTTCTAAATACCGCCCATCAACACCAATTATTGCCCTTACCCCCGAAGAAACTGTTTACCGCCAGCTAGCACTTTCTTGGGGTGTAATACCCTTGCTAATTCCGCCAGTACATAATGCAGAAGAAATGTTTATGAATGTGGTGAACACAGTCGTAGACATGGGTTTGGCAAAAGACGGTGAGCAAGTAGTGATTACCTCTGGTGTTCCAATTGGTAAATCAGGAACAACTAGTTTAATTAAAGTGCATTCTATTGGACAGCCGATTTTGGCATAAGGCATCTACAATGGAGCCGAGGCTCAAGACAGTAAGAATACTTGTTTGGGCAAAAATTAAGAAAAGTTGCCAGAATCAGAATTGAAGCCACAGCAAAGAGTGTAAACACGAGGGAAAAAAGTTATCTGAAGGATGAAGGATGAAGTATGAAGTATGAAAGTAAGCACCTATAAAGAGAAGAGTAAGTTTTTTCATCATTTATATTTCCGCCTTTACACTTCAGGTAAATCCTAAACAAGAATCACGGAGCAATTTATGTCTAAAAATTTACTAGAACAACTGCGCACCATGACTGTTGTGGTTGCGGATACCGGCGATATCCAAGCCATTGAAAAGTTCAAACCCCAAGACGCTACCACCAATCCTTCCTTGATTACTGCGGCTGCACAAATGCCAGAGTATCAGGAAATAGTCGATCAGACTTTACTCCAAGCGAAGAAAGATGCAGGCGCAGGTGCAACCCAAGCGCAAATTGTGACTATCGCTTTTGACCGTTTGGCGGTAGCTTTTGGGCTGAAAATTTTACAAATCATCCCCGGTCGGGTATCGACAGAAGTAGATGCGCGGTTGTCCTTCGATACCGAAGCCACTGTTACCAAAGCTAGAGAATTAATTGCCCAATACAAAGCTGCGGGAGTTTCCCGCGATCGCGTTTTAATTAAAATCGCCACCACTTGGGAAGGTATCCGGGCTGCGGAAATCCTAGAGAAAGAAGGTATTCATTGTAACCTAACATTACTATTTGGATTGCACCAAGCGATCGCCTGTGCCGAAGCTGGTGTGACCCTGATTTCTCCCTTCGTCGGTCGGATTCTCGACTGGTACAAAAAAGATACCGGACGGGACAGCTACCCCGCCGCAGAAGACCCAGGTGTATTGTCTGTAACCACGATTTACAACTATTACAAGAAATTCGGCTACAAAACCGAAGTTATGGGCGCTAGCTTCCGTAACATTGGCGAAATTACCGAATTAGCAGGTAGCGATTTGCTCACCATTTCCCCATCACTGTTAGCGGAATTGCAAGCAACCATTGGCGAACTACCCCGCAAACTCGACCCCGCTAATGCAGCCAGCTTGGAAATTGAAAAAATCTCCATCGACAAAGCCACCTTTGACAAAATGCACGCCAGCGATCGCATGGCTACTGACAAACTAGCAGAAGGTATTCAAGGATTCACCAAAGCTTTAGAAGACCTCGAAAAACTGTTAGCTAACAGACTGGCTACCCTAGAAGCTAAATCTACTACTTCTGTAGCTTAGTATTCGTTGCATTAATATTGATGCGTTACAAGATCCCCGACTTCTTCAAGAAGTCGGGGATCTTAGACTATCGATTTTGACAAATCAAATAGGACTGCTATATATATTTTTTTGCCACATGCACAGACACAAAGAATAACGTAAATCAGACAAGCCAGCACAATAGAACGTTTTTTGACAGTTGATGTCTACCTGAACTTGAGTTATTAGCAACAGATGAGATGATTCCTGCGTTCAAAATTATTACTACAGGAATATTGCACTTATTGCCTTAATAAAGCGCGATAGCGAGAAATTGAAATTGAAGAAGCTAGGAATTCGATTGTGATTATGGGAATCGGTGATTAGGGTAGATTTTGGTTTCATTGCGGGGACGCAATTCACAGGTTGAGAGAATGTTGTAGAAACTTCTCCTGTATGCGTTCTCTCCACACAATAGACGATTCCTCGATACATTAATTGATAAGCTACTGTTGGTGCTTGAACTTGCCTAGGCTCAATATTAGGGTCAACACGGTAGGTTAGCCCACGATAAGTCAAGTTATAAGCAGAACCTTTATGGCGAACTGGCTC
Organism: Calothrix sp. NIES-2100; assembly: GCF_963875285.1. Lineage (NCBI taxonomy): Bacteria > Bacillati > Cyanobacteriota > Cyanophyceae > Nostocales > Calotrichaceae > Calothrix > Calothrix sp. NIES-2100. The sequence continues at coordinate 9,764,111 of NZ_CAWNLA010000001.1, read as the reverse complement.
AAATGGTTTTGTTACTTTTTTAGCTGCTTCTGAGGAATTATATTCGTAAGTAAGGCCGCGATAGTAGAGTTTCATTTTTTTGTGGATGCTTGCTGGTTTCTACAGGTAATGCCATACATGTTTAGTGTTTAGCAATCCCTTATTTTTCAAGTCAAAGTCAGATATATGGCAGACATAGAATCACCAGAACTTGACTAGGTTCATTGGTATATTATTTATCTGCAACTCGCTGAAGTTTGATACTTATATTTTTGCACTTAGTCTTATCTAAGACATCGGTATAATTTTCAATATTTATTTTAAGGTATTGTAAAGCGCTTAAACGAAGAAAATATAACTTAAACGCAGTAAGTCTTTTACCCCCTGGACTCTACCTCTACCCCCAGCTTTAACCCAACAATAATTTTTACGTCAACTTACTGATTTTTTTTCGACGACTGGTATTATTCGCCGCTTAAAAATAATCATTTCATTGCCCACAACTGGATTTCGCGCTACCAGGCGATCTTGAAAATCAACCACCTCTAAATGAGTGAAATCAAGTTCTTGAGAGCGTTGTAGAATATCGGCTGCGAGTTTATCCTGTTGAGATTCTGTGAGACTGTACCAATCGTCACTAATTTTAATAGTTAAATTACTAGTACGAAAATTGGCTTGAATGGATTTTATCAGACCAGAGGCAATGCGATCGCTAATTTGGGCTACTTGATTTTCGATAGCTGCTATTAAAACTTGTTCTGGCGTCAATTGCACAGCTGGCGTTGGTTCTGGTGTTGGTTCTGGTGTTGGTTGCGGTGTTGGTGTCGGTTCTATTTCTGGTGACGGCGTAATTTCTTCTGGTGCTGGCGGTTCTGGCGTTGCTAACTCTGGCGTAGGTGGAGTAGTTATTGTTGGTGTGGGTATTGGCGTTGGCGCAGGAATCTCCTCAACCGGGGGAACCCTTCGACTACCATCAGGCTGAACCGTTGCTACCTCAGCCGGCTTATTAGTGAACAAGCTTGTAGTTGTCCAAACTAAAATCACAGCAATACTAGCAATAATCCCTGTTAAAGCTGTATCTGACAACTTTGCAGACAAATTTGCTGGTAAAACAGCGCGGATTTTAGCTAGCAATCCACCCCAAAAGCCAGGAGTTTCCTCAGTTCCCGGTGGCGGTGCTGTTTCCAGCTTCACCACCGTAGTCTCTAACAGCCTAATTGTCCCTCTGAGAAATTGGATAATAGTAGACTTCCAAATTGGCTGGTTTCTCTGATCGGGTTTTCGGGGACGTTGTCGATTTTGATTGTCTTGCGACATGGAACTTTCACCAAGAGCAACGAATCAAATAAAAATCAAATACATTGTTAGCAATGCAGCTACTTCTGCCTTAATGTATCACTTCATTGCCCATTGCTCAGGCTAAACTAACTAATTGTTGAACTTAATCATTTATGAACCTAAAACGCCGCAAATTTTTATTTTTAACTAGCCTTGGTTTGATTGGTACAGGATTAACCGGGATATTAACTCGGCAAAATAGGCAAAGTGCTGATTTTGCGCAATCAAACAAAGCGATCGCCGCCAATCCCCCCAAAAAAGACTTACTACTACGTTTTGTGTCAGTTGCAGACACAGGTACAGGTGCTAAAGGACAGTATGCTGTAGCTAGAGCGATGACTCTTTATCATCAACAAAATCCTTACGATTTAGTAGTGTTAGCCGGAGATAACATTTATAACAACGGTGAAATTGAAAAAATTGGCGATGTATTTGAACGTCCTTATCAAGATTTACTCAAGCAAGGTGTGAAATTTCAAGCTTGTTTAGGTAATCATGATATTCGCACTGCCAACGGCGATTTGGAAGTTAAATATCCCGGCTTTAATATGAAGGGACGCTACTATACATTTAGTCGGGGTAATGTACAATTTTTTGCCTTAGATACTAACGGTAATGCTGACTGGGAAAATCAGCTAACTTGGTTAAAAAAAGAATTAAGTCTTAGCAAAGCTGCATGGAAAGTAGTATTTGGACATCATCCAATTTATGCATCGGGAGTCTATGGTAGTAATCCCGAATTCATTAAAACTTTCACTCCTCTATTTCAAAAATACGGCGTACAACTTTATATCAACGGTCATGAACACCATTATGAACGCACCCGTTCCATTAATGGCACAACTTATTTAATATGTGGCGCAGGTGCAGGTCATCGTCCTGTAGGTAAAAATGAGTGGACAGAATACTCTACTAGCGATTTAAGTTTTGCTGCCTATGAAGTCTATGCAGATAGAATAGAATTAAGCGGCATTGGCACTGATAACCGCGTTTTTGATCGGGGATTTATTCAGTTTAAATCAGCTTAATCCCTGGCTATATAATTAGATGTAAGGTAGGCACTGCCCAGCAAATAAATTACATACAGCGTTATTAACATTTGCTCATTCCAGATCCCCGACTTTTTAAAGAAGTCGGGGATCTAAGTTCTCAGGAATGATTTAGGAATGCTATATCCTCCAGCAATATATTTGTAAACTTTTATAATGAAAGCTGAAGTTTAGTCTCTAAAATGGCTATTACAGGAACAGCGATCGCCCAAACAATCCCTTCAACCCTAGGCGATCGCATTTAGTCAGAGAGATTGTAGTAATTATTAAAATATCAGCAATTTTACAGTGAATATACTTACAAAATAACTGATTATTTATCGGCAAATCATCATCCAAAGCCTTATCAATAAAACTCTGTGTGGTTTAATCACATAAAAACACAAGATTTTCAGCCTTAGTCACAACTTTGACAAGTAATTGTCACTGGCTGTTCATAACATTGAAATATAGTCCTGAAAAGACTTAACAATCAGCAACAATAATTAATTAATCTTTTACGCTCTCACATCTTGTCAGCAAGTCATCTCTTTTCAACTTAGGGTTATCACCAATGAATTCTAGCCTCATATTAACTAACATACTCAATCCACCAGTATTGTTTTTCTTCCTGGGAATGCTAGTTATTTTGTTTAAATCTGATTTAGAAGTTCCCCAGCCTTTACCTAAGTTGTTTTCTTTGTATCTTCTACTCGCAATTGGATTTAAGGGAGGATATGAACTTGAGGAGAGTGGAATTAGTCCACAAATAGCAATAACACTGATTGCAGCTATTTTAATGGCTTGTGTCGTGCCTATATATTCATTTTTTATCCTCAAAATCAAACTAGATGCATACAATGCAGCAGCTATTGCTGCAACTTACGGATCTATTAGTGCAGTGACCTTTATTACTGCTCAGTCTTTCCTCAAAGTTATAAGTCTTCCCTCTGATGGATATATGGTTGCAGCTTTAGCGCTGATGGAATCTCCCGCAATTGTTGTGGGAATTTTATTAGTGAGAATATTTGCTCAAACTGGTGAAAAAGAAAAAGGAGAATTTTCTTGGGGTGAAGTGCTGCGAGAAGCTTTTCTCAATGGTTCTGTATTTCTTTTAGTTGGTAGTGTTATTATCGGCATCCTCACAGGAGAAAAAGGATGGGAGAAGCTGCAACCATTTACGCAACAAATTTTTTATGGGGTTTTATCATTCTTTTTACTTGACATGGGGATAGTAGCTGCTAGAAGAATTAAAGACCTGAGTAAAACCGGGTCTTTTTTAATAGCATTTTCTATATTTATGCCTGTAGCAAATGCCATTGTAGGAATCATCATCGCTAAATGCATTGGCATTTCTCAAGGAAATGCGCTTTTATTTGCTGTTTTGTGCGCCAGTGCTTCTTACATTGCAGTACCAGCAGCGATGAGAATGACAGTTCCTGAAGCCAATCCCAGCTTATATGTTTCTATGGCATTGGCACTAACTTTTCCTTTCAACATTATTGTCGGAATTCCTTTATATATGAACATCATCAAAAGTATGGGAGTTTAACAAAATGGAAAGTGTAAAAAGGTTAGAAATTATTACCAATTCCCTAGAAATTCCCCAAGTTATCAAGATTTTAGACAAGATAGGCGTTTCCGGCTACACCATTATTAAAGATGTAACGGGTAAAGGCGATAGAGGTAGCATCATTGACGATTTAGAAATCCAAGCCCTCACAAATGCATATGTATTAAGCATTTGCACAGAAGAACAAGAGTACCAGGTAGTAGACGCAATTACACCTATCTTGAAAAAATTTGGCGGTGTATGTATTGTTTCTGATGCCAAGTGGATTGCACATTAAATAAATTTGCTAGAGACACTTGTAGAGAAATAAGACAAGAACAAAGATCCCTGACTTCTTTGAGAAGTCGGGGATCTAATTTTTTACAAAGAATAAGATGCTAACTTCATCCTATTTAGCCCAAAAATCTGGATTGAACTATAATCCTCTATCTGATGCTAATTTTCGCAATCTTTGTACTAATTCTCTGCCATTACCTAGCTGATGTTTAGTCCCTAAGTCTATCAATTCACGTTCAATTTGTTGTCTATCAATAGCATCTCCATCTAAGTAAAATCCAAAAACTATATCTACCATTGCATCTGTATTTTTGTTAGTTAAGTGTATCAAATTTTCTATCATTCCTGCTCTCCAGAATTACTTGTGACAAGCCTGGAGTAGGTAAAAAAGCTTAATCATAGGTATACCTTGCCCAGACCTTTATTATCTTTCCCGTGATTTTACCTAAAGTCACAAGGCATGTGTTAAGAAATATTCAGAGATTGAAAATCACTCACACTGTAACGAAAAATTCAGTAAACTCATGTAATATTTCTTTAAACTTACTTTCAGGCAATATAAAACCCTGAGTAACCCCAGGGCAGGCTAAAAAGTAATATACCAGCAATATTTATTATCAAACTGCTGACCGTAAAATGCTTTCGTCCATTGGGTATATTTTGCTATCTATCCAAAGACTTAAATATTCAGTAACAAAAAGTCGTAGTAATTAATACATGTAAATATTAAGTTTTATCAGTAAGTAGGCGCAATTAAAGCGAACTATGTAAAGTTTTGTAGGAAGGGGAAAACCTTTCCCCCCTTTCCCTTTACCCTTTCCCCTTCTTAAGATGCTTATGTTTATTTCGATTAATCTAATTACCTATTGTCTTCTTGTTTAATAACCAGCGTAGTGAGTAAATCTAATCTCTCAATTTTTTTAATTAATGCTTTAGGTAGATATTCAATTGACTTGCTAATTCTAAACTCATGTTTGGTAGGACACTTATGTAACGACTCACACGTATTTTCCTCACATTAATATGTGGGGATTTTATTTTTTAGTACAAAATAACTATGAAATACTTTTCTCACAATTATCTAGTGATAATTGTGATTTTTTCCGGAAATTTAACTAAAACATAACCCAAAATTAGCCAGTTCATGAGTAAATAAAATTCTTGTGGATCAAGTGTAATTTTCTTAATTTAGAAAATTTGCAATTTTAATATTAAGAGATTGTTTGTAAAGTATTTTTGGTAACACTTAAGCCGCAAAAACTTAACCCCCCCTTCCCTTGTAGGGAAGGGGGGGGGATTTTAAAACCTCTCCCTACAAGGGGAGAGGTTTCTAGTAAACTTTGCCACTTTTCAAACATTCTCTAAGGGACTTACAAATAAAAAAATATTCCAATCATTACCTTACCAAACCCGCAACTCGTAGGGGCGGGGTTACCCATTGGTGTCAACTTAACGTGAAACCCTTGCCTGGATATGATTTGATACAAAATCACGTACCACCAAGATCCGCGCTACCCCACCCCAGTTTTGCTGACGCAAAACGTCCCCTCCCCGTTTACGGGGAGGGGATTGAGGGGTGGGGTAAAATGCCTGTGGAATAAGCGTTTTGACTTAAGTTGACACCAATGGGGGTTACCCCGCCCCTACAATTTGGCATAATTTATTTTTTGGAGTTCTCTAAGCTTCCTATAGCTTTAAGCCATAGGAAGCAAGTTTGGCAGAAGTTCAAATTTTAAATTTCAGCACCAGCTTTTGCTTCAGCACCCATTGGTGCAACGTAATCGCGGAAAAGAGTAATCTGTTGCTCAAAAGCTAATCCTTTAATTTTACCTAAAAGAGCTTGAGATTCTGAGGGAAGTTGATAATCGTCAGGTACAGGGATGATAGTGCCGTTATCCATACCCTGAGATAAACGATACCAAAATAGTAGCTTGGTGGTATCACCAAGGGAACCATATTCGCGGGAAATTTGAGTATCAACTTTGTTAATTAAATCCCGCTGAACTTGTAGTTGTTCTTCATGAGATAGTTCTTTGACTTGATTGAACAAACCTTCTGCAATCTCTGGAGAAACTGTGCTAGCACCTGGTGCTGCTGGTGTAATTGCTTTACCCATTTCTTTGTAGATGAACCAAAACAAAGCGAGTTGTTGATCCACATCCAATTTTTGCCAAGCTTGAACATGTTCTCGAATGGTTTGGTCGCCAGTTTGGGTGTATGTCATTACAAACTCCGCTGATAATTAATTCTTCGATGTCACAAATAACCGTAACAAAGTTAGATCTGTGCTTTAACCCTACTGAAGACAGATGTATAAAGATTAAGTAAAAGACTGCTCGTAAATTCACACAAATACAGATGGGGCAAGGATTACAGATGGGTAAATCTACTTTTAAAGATTAAATTGAGCAATCAAAAGTATCAGATAAAATTAAATTTTTTACCTGACTGAAGACAGATGTATATGAACTTAAAATCTAAAAGAGAATGGCAATTTTGAATGGTCATTGGTCATTGGTTATCAGACTAAGAACAACTGACTATTAACTTTAGACTATTGACTTTGGACTAATAAGTTGAACAAGGCGATCGCATTTACCCTCTATGCTGAAAGTGGTCTAGCCTATTAAGCACAAGAATTAGAGAGGGTTTTTCAATATGAGCATCACCGAAGATATTCTCTCCCAACTACCAGGCGATGCGATCGCTAACTTACGCCGGAGCGATCGCATGTTAACATCACTGCGGGAAGATACAGCACCGATCCCCACGGTAGTCAAAGAGAACAATCAACTTTTAGATAGCGTAGAGTGGGATGTGATTGTCTGCGGTGGGACTTTGGGTATTTTAATTGGTTGCGCTTTGGCTGTGCAAGGACTCAAAGTCGGGTTAATTGAACGGGGGATTCTCCGTGGTAGAGAACAAGAGTGGAATATCTCCCGTACAGAGTTAGAAGTGTTTTTGGAATTAAATCTGCTGACAAATGCAGAATTAGAACAAGCGATCGCCACTAAATATAACCCAGCCAGAGTCAGCTTTCAAGGTGGTACAGAAGTTTGGGTAGAGGATGTTCTCAATATAGGTGTAGATCCTGTGTATCTACTGGCGACATTGAAAACCAAATTTTTGGCTGCGGGTGGTGAGTTGTGGGAAAACACACCTTTGAGTGAAGCCGTAGTTCATCCCAACGGGGTGATGGTAAACAACCAACTCAAAACCCGGTTATTAATTGATGCGATGGGACATTTTTCGGCGATCGCCCAGCAAGCACGTCAAGGACAAAAACCAGATGCTTTATGCTTAGTTGTGGGAAGTTGTGCTTCTGGTTTTCCGGAAAATAACACTGGTGACTTGTTGTTATCATTTACATCCTTGCACAATCAGTGCCAGTACTTCTGGGAAGCTTTCCCAGCTAGGGATGGAAGAACCACCTACTTGTTTACCTACATGGATGCGCACCCACAACGCTTAGGTTTAGAAGCTTTGTTTGATGAATATCTCCGTCTTCTACCAGAATATCAGGGTGTAGAATTGAGTAACTTAAAGTTTCAACGGGCACTCTTTGGCTTCTTTCCCACATATCGCCAAAGTCCCCTCAAAACCCCTTGGAATCGGATTTTACCAGTTGGAGATAGTAGCGGTAGCCAATCACCTTTAAGTTTTGGTGGTTTTGGTGCGATGGTGCGTCACCTCAAACGTTTAACTTTTGGTATTCAAGAAGCACTGCAAACCGATCAATTATCTCCAACAGCGCTGGCTTTGTTGCAACCCTATCAACCAAGTTTAGCTGTTACCTGGCTGTTTCAAAAAGCGATGAGTGTGGGTGTAGATCAAAATATTCCTCCAGAGCAAATTAACCAACTGCTTTCAGTAGTGTTTCAGGAAATGCAAAAGCTGGGTACAAGCGTACTCAAGCCATTTTTGCAAGATATAGTGCAGTTTAAAGCCTTAACGCAAACACTTTTAAAAACTGCTTTGGCAAATCCCGGATTAATTGCCAAAATAATTCCCCAAGTAGGTTTAATTAATTTATTGGATTGGGTGGTACATTACATTAACTTAGGTGTTTATACTGCCTTATTTTGGTTGAGTACAATGTTAGAAACATTAGTTAAGTATCTGCCAAACCAACAACAATATTATTGGCATCGTTTGGTTGATGCTTGGAAGTATGGTTCTGGCAGTGATTATCTAGACGGTTAACTTAACAGCTAACTTGACAAAATTTATAGACGCGATGATCGTCAATATGATTAATCGCGTTTCTTGCAAAAACCTGGTGTGAGGATTAAGATGATTGAACGGCAATCTTCGGGGATAAAATACTTTACAGTCCTGATTGGCTTACTGCGCGATCGCCAAGCTTTTTTAGAAGAAATTACTCAAAGTGTCAGATTACCTAATAAAATCATTTCGTTATTGGTTTGCAGTTCCTTATTTCTGGCTATTTATGGCGGTATTATTGGCGCATATCATAGCTGGATGCAAGCTTTATCTTCTGCGGTTAAGCTACCAGCACTCTATTTAATTACGCTGCTAATTTGTTTACCAACGCTGTACTTCTCTAATATTATTTTTGGTTCTAAACGCAGTTTTGGGCAGCATTTCGCCCTAGTATTGACTGCGGTTTCTGTAACGAGTGTGTTGTTATTTAGCTTTGCACCCATTACACTCTTTTTCTTAATTACTACCAATAATTATCAATTTTTAATCTTACTGAATGTGTTGATATTTTCTTTTACCGGATTTATCGGCATTTCTTCTTTATACCAAGCCACAAGTGTGGTGTTAGAGCAAGATAATGAAGGTAGCAACACACGCCGCAAAATTATCCTTTCGTGGCTGTTTTTGTATGCTTTTGTAGGCAGTCAATTGGGATGGACTCTCAGACCTTTTTTTGGTACACCCGGTTCTATATTTCAACTATTTAGAGATAGAGAAGGTAGTTTTTACCTCAGTGTTTTACAAGCTATTGGCTATCTCTTAGGACTTCGTTAGGGGTTAGGTAATTTTTTCTTTTTCATTACTAGTTAATACATTCATCAATATGCTTGAGAAGCCATCTTACAAAAATAAACAGTTTGGAATCCTCATCAGTTTACTTCGCGATCGCCAAGGTTTCTTAGAGGAAATTAGCCAAGGAGTCAGGTTACAAAGTAAAATCAGTGCTTTGTTTGTTTCCAGTTCCATTTGTTTTGCTATCTACGGTGCAATTATCGGTGCATCCCACAGTTGGGCGCAAGCGTTATCTGGTGCTATCAAACTTCCCGCGTTTTATTTATTAACACTGATTATTTGTTTTCCCACTCTATTCTTTTTTAATGTTTTATTTGGTTCCCGGAGCAGTATTCAACAGCATTTTGTGGTTTTGCTCACTGCTGTATCAGTAATTGGTGTGCTGTTATTTAGCTTGGCTCCCGTCACGCTATTTTTTATGATCACCGCTCCCAATTCTTACCAATTTTTTAAACTGTTGAATGTGTTAATTTTTGGCATCACAGGTATATTTGGGATCAAATTTCTCTATGAAGGAATGCAGTTACTTTCAAAACAAGATGAGGTAGGCAAAAAAACCCGCACTAGTATTTTAAGATCCTGGTTATTTTTATACGCTTTTGTAGGTATGCAATTAGGATGGTTTTTAAGACCATTTTTTGGCGCTCCTGGCTCTAAATTTGAACTATTTCGTGCCGTGAGTGGTAATTTTTATCTTGATATTGTCGCCGCAGTCTCGGAGATATTGGGTTTTCGTTAGTAAAATATCTTGTAAAAATCAGTAGCTTTCAGATCCCCGACTTCTTTAAAAAGTCGGGGATCTTGTTGTATGGGAAGAGTTGATGATTACTATATATTTAACAAAGTTATAATATTTAGTTTATTGCAGACAGAACAATCATCAGTAGAGCAAATGTATTAATTTTTGTATATATAACAAATATTGGAAAAAATCGCTTACAAAATTGTCAGTGGTGGTAATCTGTGAATGGTGAAACCTGAATGTTGAGTACTGAGTTCTCAGTTGTCACTCTTCGTAACGGGGATATATGTCCCTAATTTATGCTGAGTTTTCATTCAGTTATAACTGGAAAGCTTATTCCCTCACTACTATGAAATACCAGGTATTAGAGCGGATTTTTAATAAACCTTCTTTTCAACGGAAATTTGAACGTTTGGAACTGGATGAGAATTTACGTATTTTAGATATGTCTGAGGAAGTACAAAGGTTTGCCGCTCAGCCTGAAGAGGTAATACTAGGGAAAGATGTCCGCCTAAGTTTTCCTGAATTCATCGGATTGGAGGATATTTTAGCATCTATTCTCAAAGGAGAACAAGAATTATTTGAACTCGCAGGAATTAGACGAGACTCAGAGCATACATCGTCAATCTACATAGATATATATATTATCAATGAGCAACTTGAGTCATACGCGGAAAATAGATTAATTGTTTTGATTGAGGAGGTGACAGAAAGGTTAGCTATAGAGCATAAATTAGCACAAAAATATCATGAAGCTAGCCTCCTTTCAACGACTTTAATAGCCTACAAGAATTACATGGAACAAGTTATCAATTCAATGGCAGATGCCTTGTTGGTAACAAGTCGTTTAGGAATCATAAAAAAAATAAATTTTGCTACAGAAAAATTATTTGGTTACAGTAAATCAGAATTAATTGGGCAGCCAATATCTTTAATAATTGATGATTATCCATTATTTCAAAATGTGCTGCAAAAAGATTCCCTATCTCAGCAAAAGTTCTCAAATATAGAAGTAGTTTGCCGCAGCAAAAAAAAGGAAAAGTTGTTAATTGCTTTTTCTTGTTCTGTGATTAAACAGATCAAAACTTTAGAAGATATTGTCTATATTGCTCGGGATATTACCGATCGCCAACGCCGAGAGCAGCGGATTTGTGCCCAGTATGCTATCACCCGTATTTTATCAGAATCTCAAAGCGTTAAGCAGGCAATGCCAAAAATTTTGCAGGCGATTTGTCAAACCCTCGGATGGGATTTAGGGGAATTGTGGACTCCAAGTGAATATATTACTACATCGCTAGAGCAAGCTAATAGCAATGTGGTGCTGAGATGTGTAGAAATTAGGTCAACTAGATTAGTTTCTGTGCGAGAGTTTAAAGCAATCACTTGGCAAACTACTTATAACTCTGGTGTAGGGTTACCTGGACGAATTTGGGCGAGACGTTCCCCACTTTGGATCAAGGATATTGCCAATGATGATTCGCAGCGATCGCAAGCCGCCGCCGCCGCTGGATTGCACGGAGCGTTTGGTTTCCCGATTTTAGACGACAATAAAATTATTGGTGTCATGGTTTTTTTCAGCAAAGAGGTGCAAAAAAAAGACACAGAATTATTGCAACTGATGGTGGCGATTGGTAACCAAATTGCCAATTTTATCAAATGTAAATATACAGAAGCGGCTTTGGTAGAAAGTGAAGAAAGATATCGAGATTTATTGGAAAATGCTAACGACTTAATTCAGTCGGTGAATGTTTATGGACGTTTTTTATATGTCAATAGAGCTTGGGAAAAAACCTTAGGTTATAGTAAAGCGGAAATCAGGAATATGAATATTTTTGACATTATTCATCCAGATTTTAGACCACGTAGCCGCCAAAAATTTTATAACGTGATGTCTGGCGAAAACTTAGAACAAGTGCAAACTGCATTCATTACAAAAAATGGTCAAACAATTTTTCTTGAGGGAAATATTAATTGTAAATTTGTCGAAGGAAAGCCAGCGGCTATTCGGGGGATTTTTCGCAATATCACCCAGCGACTCTTAGCAGAAGAAGCGCTGCGTCATCAACAGGAACAAACTAAACTTTTGTTGCAAAATATCTCCTCACCAGTTCTTTATGTGCCGCCACAAAAACTAAATGCAATCGCCAAAGACTTTGCTAATGTGACAGTTTTATTTGCAGATATTGTTGGCTTGAGCGAAATTGCTGCTTCCATGAGTGCGATGCAATTGGTAAGCTTACTTAATCCCATTTTTGCCACTTTTGATCGCCTGAGTGAACGATATAGTCTTCAGAAAATCCAAACTGTTAATGAAGTATATATGGTAATGGGTGGATTTCCGGTAGGACGCTCAGATCATGCACAAGCCATCGCCCACATGGCCTTAGATATGCAAACTGCGATCGCCTTATTTAATAGCGAGCATCACCAACACTTTAACATCCGCATCGGCATCCATAGCGGCCCCGTTCTCCTCGGTATCATGGAGGTAGAAAAATTTAACTATCAAAGCTGGGGAGAAACCGTAACTCTTGCTAGCTACATGGAATCACAGGGAATTCCTGGGCAAATTCAAGTAACACAAAATACTTACGAGCGTTTGTGTAATGAATTTATGTTGTCAAAGCGGGGTGAAATTCCAGTTCAAGGGGGAGGGACAATGACAACTTATCTATTGATGGGGCGCAAATAATGCTGATACTCGTGAGGTTTTAGATCCCCGACTTTTTAAAAAAGTCGGGGATCTGAGAGTTTACTCCGCAATAGTTCCGAAAAATGGCAAATTGACGTTGTAGCTTGCTCTATTAATGCTAGGTTGAAAGTAAGGTATATTTTAGTAATTAGTACTTAATATATGCAGCTGAGATTATTTGCTCACATATTACCAGGGCTAGCAACAGCTTCTGTGATTTCAGCTTTAGCGTTGGCAGTTGCTACTACCACAAGCAACCAGCCGAGTTATGGTGGAAATAACAAATTCTTTTGTAGCGAGGAAGGCGGTGTACCAGTTACTAAGGTACGCACTTCACGGGGAAATGAAACGTTTATTCGTTGGGTAGTTGAGGATTTTAAAAAGTTCCCACCAGCAAAGCGTTGTAAAGTTGTTTCCGCTAGGTTTCAACGCTATTACGATAATGGTTCGCTGTTTATCACTACCAGAGATAACTTCAACAACTATCCAGTTTTATGTATTGCCAATCGTCAAGGTGTACCTTGTACATCAGAGAATATACTAGTTACCCTCAAACCAGGAACTGACACAGGTGCAGTTCTGAAACAGATACTTGATTTTCGCCGTGGTGTAGCAGGTCAACCGATTGATTTGAGTGGATGTCAAGCTATTAGCTACGACGATCAAGGTGATTTGTATCTGGATGTCAAGAAACTGGTAGATGGTAAACAGTGCGATCGCTCGACTGCTGATAATGTAGAACCTCGCTTTTAGTTTGCAGTTCCTGGGGATGTAAAATGAACTGGCAATGGCTAAACAGCAGACTTGGTTATACACTGTGCTTGCTGATTTGTTTTGGTGGTATTTCTTTCGCAATGCCAAGACAGGACAGTACTTTTGCTAAATTTACCAAAGTTTTGCGATCGCCTGCTCCCCTTTCCCTAGAGCAATTGCAACAATTGGCAAAGGCGATCGCTGTTAAAATCTCCGCTAAAGATTTACTCGGTTCAGGAACTCTACTGCAACGAGAAGGTCAAATTTATACAGTCATCACCAATGCTCACGTTCTGAGAACTGCTAAACCTCCCTATCAAATTCAAACACCAGATGGGCGTGTCTATCAAGCTTCTGTGTTGCAGGTGGCAGAATTTGCGGAAAAAGATTTGGCTGTGTTGCAGTTTCGTAGCCCTGATGTCGTTTATACAGTAGCTAATGTCAAAGATGTGTCTAGTTTGCAAGTAGGGGATGAGGTGTTTGTGGGTGGATTTACGGCGCAAAACCACCCCACCCCCAACCCCCTCAGAGCTAGGGAGGAGGGAGAAAGGAAGAGTAAAAATAGTTTTTTGTTTACCGCTGGGAAAGTAACTCTATTGTTAGACAAAGCTTTAGAACAAGGCTACCAGATTGGGTATACCAATGATGTGCGTAAAGGGATGAGCGGCGCACCATTGTTAAATAAATATGGTGAAGTGGTGGGTATTAATAGTTTACACAAAGACCCAGTGTGGGATACGCCGGAAGTTTATCAAGATGGTTCCCAGCCAGAACCGCGCTTGCAAGAACTAATTACACAATCTAGTATGGCTGTACCGATTAAAAAAGAACTATTACAAAATCATCGGGAGAATCAACCATGAGATTGGCTGGTGGACTGACAGCAGTATTATTTGCTGCAACAATTGTTATAGTGCAGCCAGTAGCCACAGCGTTGACACCCGCAGAAGTTTATTCCATTGCTCAAAAGATTACAGTCCGTATTGATGGTGCTAATACAGGTTCTGGAATTATTATTGAACGCACAGGCGATACTTACACTGTTGTCACTAATTGGCATGTAATGAGATTAGAAGGCAGCTATACAGTTAGGACAGAAGATGGTAGGCAATATAACATCAACCACAATCAAGTAAAGCCTTTAGGAAATGTTGATTTAGCAGTATTTCAGTTTACTAGTAACCAAAATTATCCGGTTGCCGACAAAGGCAATTCAGACCAACTTACAGGGGGTAAAACAGTTTATGTAGCAGGTTATCCCACAGGAATATCTGGTGTTTCAGGACGGAACTTTAAATTTCTGAGTGGGCAAATTTCTAGCCTTTTATCAAATCCAAAAGATGGCTATGCTTTGGATTATACAGTTCAGTCGTTTAAAGGAATGAGTGGTGGTCCGATACTAGATGAACAAGGGAAGTTAGTTGGTATTCACGGACGCGCAGGAACTGATCCAATTGCGGGTGGTACTGCGGTGTTAGGGATTCCGTTGAAGACTTATTTAACTCTTGCACCATCTGCAAAACCAACAACGATCGCTGTTGGGAATATACCAGGTAATAAACCTATCTCAACTACATCCTCTGTACTAAGTAATGCCCAAGCTTACGTCCAGCAAGCACTAGAACGTTGGGATAATGGGGACAAGCAAAAAGCTATTGAAGATTTAAAGCAAGCTCAGCAACTAGACCCAGATAAGGCTGAGAAAGCTGGCTTAAGTTTAGCTCAAGAAGCGGCACAGGCAGCACAGTCACAAAAATTTGATTTGGCTTTGCCACGAGCGCAGATAGCAAGTTACCTAGCACCCAAGAATGATAAAGTCTGGTTTCTCTTAGGCGGCATATATTTGCAAACTAAAAATTTTGATGAGGCGATCGCTGCTCTGACAAAAGCCCAATCTCTCAATCCTAAGAATGCTGATGTTTTATTTGCTATAGGTTCGGCAAATTTTCAACAGGAAAAATACCAGCCAGCTATTGTCAATTATCAAGCAGGTTTGAAGTTAAAACCTAATGATCCAGAAGGGTTATTTGATTTAGGTAACGCTTACTATAAGTTAGGTCGATTTTCAGATGCGATCGCACAGTACAACAAAGCGATTTCCCAAGATCAGAAGTTTTGGGCAGCAGTTAACAACATTGGCTTAATTAAATACGAGCAGGGTGATATCCAAGGAGCAATTCAGCAATGGCAAACTGCTGTGTCTTTAGATAAACAAGCGCCAGAGCCTTTATTGGCATTGGCTGTGGCCTTGTATACCAAAGGCGATCGCCAACAGGGTCTAGCAATGGGACAAGCTGCACTCCGCATCAATAAGCGCTATGGCGATTTGGATTTCCTCAAGCAAAATCTTTGGGGCGATCGCTTGCTTGCAGATACAAAAAAATTACTACAATACTTGCAAAGTCGGTAAGTATCTTGTCATTGATAAACTAGTAAATTTATTGAGTCTAATATGGCGGCGCTGATTAACAAACAATTACTGCATAATCATTTGGGTGATAAATCATGAGACTTGGTGGGGGACTTCCAGTAATATTACTTGGTGCAACAATTGCGATCGTACAGCCGCTAGTCGCTACAGCATTAACACCTGCAGAAGTCTATTCCATAGCTCAAAAGATTACAGTCCGCATTGATGGAGCAAATACAGGTTCTGGAATTATTATTGAACGCACGGGCAATACTTACACCGTTGTCACTAATTGGCATGTCATCCAACAAACAGGAAGCTATACAGTTAGGACAGAAGATGGTAGGCAATACACCTTTAATCACAGCCAAGTGCAACGATTACCGGGCGTTGATTTGGCAGTGTTTCAATTCACTAGTAATCAAAATTACTCTGTTGCCGAAAAGGGAGATTCCGATCAAGTTACAGGCGGTAAAACTGTTTATGTCGCCGGTTATCCCGATGGAATTCCTGGTATCCCGGAACGCACTTTTCAAGCTTTATCTGGACAAATTTCTGGTCGTGTGCAAAAGCCCAAAGATGGTTATGCTTTACTGTACACAGTCAATGCTTTTCCAGGGATGAGTGGCGGGCCGATACTGGATGAACAAGGAAAGTTAGTTGGTATTCACGGACGTTCTGGAACTCGTCCAGATACGAGTGCTATTGCTGTGTTGGGGATTCCGTTGAAGAATTATTTAAGTCTGGTATCGTCTGCACAACCTGTTGCAACTGCACCAACTCCACAGCCAACAAATCCGCCAGTCTCAACTCCACCACCTGTAAATCCTAATAACTCATCAAGCAAATTTATTTTAGCGAAGTTTCTCAATGGTCATAAGGTTTATTCAGTCGCCATTAGCCCAGATGGTAGAACTTTAGCTAGCAGTGATTTCAAGATTAAAATTTGGAATGCTGCCACAGGGAAAGAAATTCTTACCCTCAATAGTCATTCTAGAGTGTTCGATTCAGGCGGTGTCTCGAACCTACTGGTTAGATCAGTGGCTTTTAGCCCAGATGGCAAAACTTTAGCGAGTGGTGCTGATGACAAGACTATCAAAATTTGGAATGTTGAGACTGGGCAAGAAATTCGTACTCTCAATGGTCATTCTCAGAGGGTTAATTCAGTCGCCATAAGTCCAGATGGCAAAACTTTAGTTAGTGGTAGTGCTGACGCGACTATCAAAATCTGGAATGTCGCCACAGGAAATGAAATTCGTACTCTCAACCGTCATTCTCGTTGGGTTTGGTCAGTCACCATAAGTCCAGATGGCAAAACTTTAGTTAGTTGTAGTGGTGACAAGACTATCAAAATTTGGAATGTCGAGACTGGGCAAGAAATTCGTACTCTCAATGGTCATTCTGAGGAGGTTTATTCTGTCGCTTTTAGCCCAGATGGCAAAACTTTAGTTAGTGGTAGTGGTGACAAGACTATCAAAATTTGGAATGTCGAGACTGGGCAAGAAATTCGTACTCTCAATGGTCATTCTGAGGGGGTTAATTCTGTCACCTTTAGCCCAGATGGCAAAACTTTAGTTAGTGGTAGTAGTGACAAGACTATCAAAATTTGGAATGTCGCCACAGGAAATGAAATTCGTACTCTCAAGCGTCATTCTCGTTCGGTTTGGTCAGTCGCCATTAGTCCAGATGGCAAAATTTTAGCTAGTGGTAACGATGATAAAACTATCATTTGGCGGCTATCTCCGTAGTTATTTAATTTTAGATTTTAAATATTATCCTTGTTAAATTAACCTTGTATATTAAGATTTTCTTAAAATTTTATTAGGCAAAAAATCAATTACATTTGCTCTAGTATGGCTGTAGCGATTAAAAAAGAAGTATTACAAAATCATCGGGAGAATCAATCATGAGGGTTGCTGGTGTACTAACGGCAGTATTATTTGGTGCAACAATTGTCATAGTGCAGCCAGTAGCCACAGCGTTGACACCATCAGAAGTTGGTTCTATTGCTAAACAAATTACAGTCCGCATTGATGGCGCAAATACTGGCTCTGGGGTAATTATTGAGCGTCAAGGCAATAGTTACACTGTTGTTACTTGTTGGCACGTAGTACAACTTGAAGGTAACTACACAATACAAACACCAGATGGGAAAAAATATAGCTTACAACACAGCCAGGTAAAAAGATTTCCTGGCGTTGATTTAGCTATATTTCAGTTTACCAGCAACGAAAATTACAGTGTTGCCGAAAAGGGAAATTCTGAACAAGTAACATTAGGTAAAACTGTTCATGTCGCAGGTTTTCCGCAAGGAACATCAGACATAGATTTTCGTAGCGGCTCAATTTCTCGTCTGGTGACAAACCCAAAAGATGGCTATGCTTTTGTGTATGACATCGGTGGTTTTCCAGGGATGAGTGGGGGTGCGATACTCGATGAACAGGGTAAATTAGTGGGGATTCACGGACGCGCTACAACTCGCCCAGATACTAATGCTACTACTGTGTATGGGATTCCGTTGAAGATTTATTTAAGTCTTGCAGCATCTGTGCAGCCTGTGGCGACTGCGCCTACTCCAAAGCCAACAAATCCGCCAGTTTCAACTGCGCCATCAGCCGCTAACTTTACTCTAGCGGAGACCCTGATTGGGCATTCTCAAAAGGTAGGTCTTATATTCAAAGAAGGAATAGTTAATTCAGTCACCTTTAGTCCAGATAGCAAAACTTTAGTTAGTGGTAGTGGTGACAAGACTATCAAAATTTGGAACCTGGCTACAGGGCAAGAAATTCGTACCCTCAATGGTCATTCTTATTCGGTTCGGTCAGTCGCCATTAGCCCAGATGGCAAAACTTTAGCTAGTAGTAGTTGGGACAAGACTATCAAAATCTGGAGTCTCGCCACTGGACAAGAAATTCGTACCCTCAATGGTCATTCTCATTGGGTTAAGTCAGTTGCCTTTAGCCCAGATGGCAAAACTTTAGCTAGTGGTAGTGATGACAAGACTATCAAAATCTGGAACCTTGCTACTGGGCAAGAAATTCGTACCCTCAATGGTCATTCTAGTTGGGTTTATTCAATCGCTTTTAGCCCAGATGGCAAAATTTTAGCTAGTGGTAGTTGGGACAAGACTATCAAAATCTGGAACCTTGCTACTGGGCAAGAAATTCGTACCCTCAATCGTCATTCTGATTGGGTTCATTCAGTCGCCTTTAGCCCAGATGGCAAAACTTTAGCTAGTGGTAGTGATGACAAGACTATCAAAATCTGGAACCTCGCTACTGGGCAAGAAATTCGTACCCTCAAGGGTCATTCTAATTTGGTTAATTCAGTCGCCTTTAGCCCAGATGGCAAAACTTTAGCTAGTGGTAGTGATGACAAGACTATCAAAATCTGGAACCTGGCTACTGGGCAAGAAATTCGTACCCTCAATGGTCATTCTGATACGGTTAATTCAGTCGCCTTTAGCCCAGATGGCAAAACTTTAGCTAGTGGTAGTAATGACGCGACTATCAAAATTTGGCGGCTGTCTGAGTAGCCATGCAATTTGAGATTTTGCCTGTTTTAACCCAAACTTGTATTTTAAGATTTTCCAGTAATTTCATTAATCTGAGTTCAGGTTAAGCACTATAAAAGCCATTCCATTGGTACGGTTTTGTGAGGTGCGTTAGCGTTCGCGCAGCGTCTCGAAGAGAAGCTCAACGAAGTTATCGCTTTGCAAGTTAAGGTACAAGCCAATAGTATTATACTTGCACACCTTAACCATGAGGTAGTATTAGAATACTCCCAGATGAATAAATTAAATCCCTTACATAATTTTATTTTTCAACTGCCAAACTCAGTAAACTGACGTATATAGGGTTCATGAAATGCCAAAATAATATCTTGCTTCGGTACTCCCATGTCCACTAATTGATTAGCAATTCCAACTTCAGTACCATCATGTTGAATCCAAATTTTCCCATCTTTAATATCAAGATGTAAGATACAACCAAAATCCCGTTTATTTCCTCTCCAACCGACATAAAGTAATTGATAATGGTCTTGTTGTTCGTCAAAAATTGTTTGCACCTCATACTCTTCGTAATTTCGTGACATCGAAGCTCGCTTTTGTCGTTCGGAAAGAATTTGGCGAATATATTGCCGATATTGTTCTACAGCCATAGACTAATAACCTCCTGTTCTACATCGTAAATCATCAATCGTAATTGATATTTTTCAACTGCCGATATAATAAATTTTCGTTGAAAAAAAGTTTCATAAACAGGCAATCTTACGGCTAAATAAAGTAAGCGTTTGGGTTCAATTTTATCTAAAGCATCCCGATAATTTAAAAATCGTCCCAAGGCTGTATGAAATTCGGAAACATTCGATGGACTAATAAAACTTTTAATTTCTACCGCTATTTTTCGTCCTTCTCTCTCTGCTCCTAAAAGTTCCTCTGCTGCTAAGTCAATCTCAAAATCGATATCATCGACATTAATTTCGTAGGGGTCAGCTGTAATATTCCAACCGTCTTTTTCTAAAGCATTTCTGACAACATTATGAAATTTATCTTTTGCCATAGGAGTTTACTATGCGCACAATTAGGCTATTTTAGGATAGATAATACACATTATTAATTATTTTCTGTAATTTTAAATGATTGAATCATCGTTTCCGCAGTAGGTAAATATTGAGCATATTTGGACGATTCTGCCATGTA
Organism: Calothrix sp. NIES-2100; assembly: GCF_963875285.1. Classification (NCBI taxonomy): domain Bacteria; kingdom Bacillati; phylum Cyanobacteriota; class Cyanophyceae; order Nostocales; family Calotrichaceae; genus Calothrix; species Calothrix sp. NIES-2100. Next base: position 9,743,602 of record NZ_CAWNLA010000001.1, on the reverse strand, counting down.
GGTAATAAAGTATGCTTTGCCGTTTCTAACTGTGCCAATTTCTGTGGCTTGGAGTTTACATTCTCCTTCTTGGCGAGTATATGTTAATTGATAAGCATTATACTTTGATAGCGTTGTTGATGGTGTAGTCTTATCTATAATTTGTTGATTGGGATTATTCTTTTTAATCTTTTGAATAGCGAGGTTTTTATATTCTTCTAAAGATAACAATTGGGGCGATAAGTCATTAACATTAATTGTTACTGCTAATATACAATATTTTACCGCTTGTTGATTTTTCCGCACAATTTGAATCACATCACCGCCAAAATCATCATTGCGTTTGATTGCTTCCCAGTTATCTGATGGGTATTTGATGGCTATACCAAAGTTAGGTTCTTCGTAAGTTGCAAGAGTTGGTTTGAGGTTAATCAATTGCGATGAAAGCCATATAATCAGGGGAGTAATTACTGCTAATGCAGCTACACCCAGCCAAAGTTTCCCCGGTGGCGATTTAGGCGATAATCCTTGGAGTGCTTGCAATACTTCGGCTGCTGACTGGTAACGCTGGCGGTAGTCGTAGCGCACCATTTTATCGATTATATTTGCTAGTTTGGGACTAACTTGAGTGCGATCGCGCCAGATAATCTCTCCTGTTTGCGGATCTGTACGTAGCTGTTTATAGTTAGGGTGAGGATTTATCCCGGTTAAAGCTTGGATACCAATAATCCCAACTGCATAAATATCACTGGAAAATTCTGGTTGACCTTTTGCTTGTTCACTAGGTAAATAGCCCGGTGTACCAATAGCAATGGTAAAACTTGTCTTTCCTTGAGCATTCACAACTTGAGTTGTAACTTCTTTGACTGCACCAAAGTCTATTAAGACTATTTTGCCATCAGATTGGCGACGGCGAATATTTGAGGGTTTGAGATCGCGATGAATTAAGTTTTGTTGATGAACAAAGACTAAAACTTCTAAAATATCGGTTAAAAGTTTGATGACATAAGCTTCACTCAATTGTGTACCCGGTACTAATTCTTGAGTAATATCTCGACCTTCTATATATTCTTGGACTAAATAAAATTCATGATTTTCTTCAAAGAATGCGAGAAGACGGGGAATTTGGTTGTGATTTCCCAATTTTTCTAACTTTTCTGCTTCGGTGTCAAACAATCTTTTCGCAACTTGCAGAGCGTATGGGTCGATAGATTTTGGTTTAAACTGCTTGACAATGCAATGAGGTTTTTCTGGTAGTTTGGTGTCAATGGCTATGAAAGTAATTCCAAATCCACCTTGGCCGATTTGTTCGAGTATTTGGTAGCGTCCATCAAGAATTTGACCGATCATTCAAGTCACCATTGCCCTCTGGATTTTTTATACCATTTATTGCGCTTTGCGAGTCATTTGTCAGTAGGGGCGGGTTTATTTAGATCATTGTTGATAAGCGAGGATATTGGTGAACCCGCCCGTACAGTTGTTGAATGTTGGAGTTTAATACCTTCCTTGTGGGCGGTATATATTTCTTTGCCACTGACTACTGACCATTGACAAAAACTCCGATCCGTGGGTGGAGTTTTTTATCCACAGGATTACAATACATTCTTGTACAGTGGTTATTCTCGTCGCGGTTGTCGTCACCAACATCGCGGTTGTCGTCACCAACATCGCGGTTGTCATTACCAACATCGCGGTTGTCGTCACCAACGTCGCAATATTTGTGACTAAATCCCCTAAATTTATGATGTTGCTGGCGAATCAGGTGTAAGACCCCTCGCTTATCCCGAAATCCCGGTATGTCGGGTAAAAACATTTACAGTTGCGGTAATTACTCAAACATCCAATCGCACTCAAGCTCATATTCTGTGAATTACCCTGAACCAGATTTCAGTTTAATTGAGCCAAGCTAATTCTAGAAACTTTTTTATACAGGAGTGCATTTATGACATATAAACAACGGGGATCTCGGGTTTTAGAAAAGGCTGTATTGCGATGCACTCAATTAGAGGCTATTGACCCAAATATGAATTTTGAGGATACTTGCAATTTACAATATCTGAGGCAACTAATTGAGAAATTACGTAGCCAGCTAGATAGTTATAACAACGCACTAAAATTACTTGATTCTATCAGAACCGAAATTGAGACGATGGAAAAAAGTTTGAGTGAATTAAGTGGAAGATTACTGCTGGGCGTTGCGTGTAAATACGGTAATAATAGTGTAGAATATATGATGGCTGGTGGTGTGCGCAAAAGCGATCGCATCCGCAAAAGCATTGCCACTCGCAGAAAGAAAGCTGCGGCAAAGGTAAAATCTAGTGAAGTTGGGCAACCGAAGTAAGCACTATAGCTGTTGATTGTTGACTGTTGTACGGGCGGGTTAACCGATATCCTCATTTATTAACAAAGATCCAAATAAACCCGCCCCTACTGACTGTTGTACGGGCGGGTTCACAGATATCCTCGTGGATGAACAATGATCTAATAAACCCGCCCCTACTGTTGACAGACTTGAAAGCCTTTGATTGTCAGGGTTTTATCTTAGCTTGATGTCCTAATCTATCTGGCTTGTGCTATGGAAAGCAAGAAGAAGTGGTTTGACTTCGCGATAGTTGAATCTCATTAATCACTGCTTTATGTCTTGTTATTCTAGTTCAGAAATTAAGTTGAGAATTTCGCGATAGTATTGTAAATTACCTTCTTTGTGATAAAGTTCAGCGGATTCTTGGAAGTCAGCGATCGCTTTTTCGTAATCTCCCAGATTGCGGTAAACGTCAGCGCGGACTAAATAGGCTTCTGTCCAATGGGGTTGTAATTGTAAGGCTTGGTTTAAGTCTTTGAGGGCGGTTTCTAAGTCTCCTAGCCATGAATGGCTACGTCCGCGATTAAACCAGTCTTCAGAAAAGCTAGGCTCAATGGCGATTGCTTGATTATAATCTTCGATCGCGCCTTCATAGTCTTCTAGGGCGTAGCGGGCATTACCGCGATCGCTATAAAATGCAGCAGAGTGGGGATTTAATTTTAAGGCTTGGGTATAATCTGCGATCGCACCTTCATAATCTTCCATAGCGTAGCGCAGAGAACCTCGGTTGTAATAAGCTTCGACTAATTCGGGATTAAGTTGGATGGCTTCATCGTAATCGGCGATCGCTCCTTGTTCATCACCAATTTGGCGGCGGACGTTACCCCGGTTACAATAGGCTTGAGAAAAATCTGGTGCAATTTCGATGGCTTGAGTATTATCGTTAATTGCGCCTTGGTAATCTTGCAAGGCTTCCCGGACAATACCTCGACCATAGTAAGCTGTGGCTAAGTTGGCATTAAACATCAATGCCCAATCGTAATCTTTGATTGCGCCTTGGTAGTCACCTAAGCTCCGCCGTGCGGCTGCGCGATCGCAATATCCCTCAGCCATGAGAGGATTAAGTTGCAGGAGTTTTGTACTATCTTTAATTGCTTCTTGATAGTCTCCCAAGCGGCGACGCACATTTGCTCTTAAGCCATATACTAAATCTAATGTGGGATTTTCTTGCAATGCGTGGTTATAATCAGCGATCGCGCCTTGATAATCTCCTAAGGCACTGCGAACTAGTCCCCGCTCATAGTATGCTTGCACATCATCAGGATTGATTTCTATTGCTCGGTTAAAGTCTGCCATTGCTTGCTGATAATCTTCTAGGTGAGCATAAACCAAACCGCGACTATAATAAGCGCCAGCAAAATTCGGATTAATTTCTAAGGCGCGATTATAATCTTTAATTGCTCTGAGATAATCTGTGAGGGCATAACGGGCATTGCCGCGATTGTGGTAAGCTTCCGCTAAATTGCCATCGAGTTGTAATGCTTGGTTATGATCGTTTACCGCTTGCAGATATTCGCCCAGAAGATGGTAAACATTACCCCGATTAGTATAAGCTGCGGCTAAATTGGGGTTTAACTGCAAAGCCTGGTTAAAATCGGCGATCGCTCCTTCATTATCGCCGCGATCGCAACGGGCGACACCGCGATTATGGTAAGCATTGGCAATATCAACATTAATATAGGTAGATAGAATCGGATTAATTTCTACTGCTTTGTGAAAATTAAAGAGCGCTGTCTCATAATCGGAGAGCGCAAAATAAGCTTTACCCAAGCTGTGGTAAGATTCAGCTAGCAGGGGATTGATTTTTAATGCTTGGTGATGATCGGCGATCGCGCTTTCGTAATCTTCTAAGAGAAAACGCACATTACCCCGATTGCAGTAAGCTTCGGCAAAATCAGGTTTAATTTCTACCGCCCGATTAAAATCGGCGATCGCATTATGATAATCTTGAAGTTCACTGCTAATTAGCATCCCCCGGTTATAGTAAGCTTCCGCAAACTGGGGATGAAGTTGTATAGCTTGAGTATAATCGGCGATCGCTCCTTGATAATCTCCTTGAAAGTTTTTGTTTAATCCCTGAGTCAAAAAATCTTCAGCATTCATAAAATTTATATAGATCGTAAATCTTACAATCAGCCTGAACACTCTTCAGTCACACGCCAGATGCATCAAGCGTGTTTCCTCTTGTCTAGAATGCAAGATGTTAATAAAGGCTCATTATAGACGAGAGAAATTCTTCTACCAAGGTTGTGTTTTTAGCATTTGTGATGTTGTTTGGCATAGGGGGTCAGACCCCTTTTGGAGATGATTTGACGATGATTGTCGGGGTCACAACTGTGCGCCTTATCTAGGGTGTATATATGGTAGGATGCAGATGCTGTCAGGACTTTTGATGGTGTAATTTTCCATAAAGTGTTTTATTTACCACAAAAACACAGTTATTTGAGCATTATTGCTTGGATCTGATTTATTTTTTGCATAATTTGCCAAAGTATTTATGAGCCAGCAACAAAGGACTGTTTTGATTGTTGATGATAGCCCAGAAGACTGTGAGCTGTATCAGCGATACTTAAGGCGAGATCGGGATTATAACTACAAATTTGTCCAAGCAGAATTAGGACGTTTAGGGGTAGAACTATGGCAGCAACACCAACCGGATATTGTGTTGTTAGATTACCTATTACCAGACTTAGATGGCATAGAATTTCTTACAGAATTACAAACTATCACGCACCAGTCATTCTTACCTGTAATTGTAGTCACAGGACAGGGAAATGAGGCGATCGCAGTGGAGGCGATCAAAGCAGGGGCACAAAATTACTTAGTCAAAGGCGCGATCACTCAGGAGAGACTGCGAGTAGCCGTAAATGGGGCAATTGACAATGTGCAGTTACGCACCCAACTGCAACAGACCCAAGAAAAAGAGCGATTAATTGCCCAGATTACCTCGAAAATTTACAAATCGCTGAATTTAAATGAGATCATGCAAACCATTGTCAGTGAGGTGCGGCAATTCCTGCATACAGATCGCGCGATCATTTTTCAGTTGCACGGAGATGGTAACGGCGAAGTAGTTGCAGAATCCGTTGGGGCACAATGGGTATCTATAATGGCATATTCAATGTCAGATCCCTGTCTGGCAGAGGATTATATTGAACGCTATCGTCAAGGATTGCTTAATCTAGATCCAACTTCTTTAGATGAATATATTGAACGCTACCGTCAGGGATTAGTGACTGTAAAAACCGATATTTATGATGGCACTATCGACGCCTGTCACGTAGAACTGCTGGCTCAGTTTCAAGTCAGGGCGAATTTGGTAGTGCCGATTGTCCACGATCAGTACTTTTGGGGTATCTTAATCGCTCATCACTGTAGAGCGCCCCGACAGTGGCAACAGTTAGACATTAATTTGCTTCAGGAATTAGCAACCCATGTGAGTATTGCCATCCGCCAAGCTAAAGCTTTAGAACAGGCACAAAATGAACTAGCTGAACGCCAACGAGCTGAGGCCAGTCTGCAAGAGAGTGAAGGACGACTGCGGTTAGCCCTGAAAGCTTCCCGCATGGGGACTTGGGACTGGAATATTCTCACAGGTGAAATTACATGGTCTGATAACTTAGAAGCTTTGTTTGGGCTAGAACCAGGAGAATTTGATGGTTCTTTTGCAATGTTTAGCTCTAGGATACACCCAGAAGATCGCGATCGCGTGCTGGAGTCTGTCAATGCTGCTGTGACTACAGGCGCAGACTACAATATCGAATTTCGGGTGGCTTATCCCAATGGCAGAATTCGTTGGGCACTCAGCCAAGGGAAAGTTTTTTACGACTCAACAGGGCAACCTGTGCGCATGGCGGGTGTAGATTTAGATATTACTGAACGCAAACGCTCAGAAACAGAACTGCGAGAAAACCAAGCATGGCTGAAGCTGGGGCAAAAAGCGACAAAATCAGGATTGTGGGACTGGGATCTGACCACCAACAAAGCCAAAATCACAGAGGATTACTGTAGCATCTTTGGGCTTGATTTGGCGATGCAGGAAATTAGCTTTGAAGATTGGTTGCGCCTGGTGCACCTAGATGACCGCACTCAGATAAATGAGTACAATGCTCGCATCATTCAGGAAAAGCAAGAAGATTATGAGATTGAGTATCGTATCCAGCACCCCAATGGTATACGCTGGCTGCTAGCCAAAGCGAAGATTTTCTACAATGTAGCTGGCAATGCGGTGCGGGTATTTGGTAATGTGCAAGATATTAGCGATCGCAAACTGGCAGAGGAGTTACTCAAATCTAGTGAGGAACGCCTGCAACTTTCACTAGAAGGATCAGGGAACGGTTTATGGGACTGGAACATCGTTACTGATGAACTTTACCTCAGCCCCCGATGGTTAGAAATGCTCGGTTATGAAGTCGGAGAACTGCCAAATCATGTTAATAGTTGGAAAGAACTGATTTATCCAGAAGATAAATCTTGGACGCTGGAAATTTTAGAGGCCCATCTTCTCGATAGCTCAGTACCCTACAAATTCGATTACCGAGTTTTAACCAAATCTGGCGAGGTAAAATGGATTGCCAACTACGGTAAGGTGGTACTTAGAGATGAGCATGGTCAGCCGTTGCGGATGGCAGGTATTCATCAAGATATTAGCGATCGCAAACTTGCAGAGGAGGAACTGCAACTAAAAGCCCAAATTCTGGCTCAAACTCATGACAGTGTCGTATCCACCGATCTAGATGGCTACATCACTAGTTGGAATCAAGGTGCCCAAAGAGTTTTTGGTTACTCTGCCCAAGAGACAATAGGTCAACATATTGAGCTGCTTTATCCACAGCCCCAAATGCGTGATGCTTTGCAAAATCAGATAATCGCGCCACTGAAAGCTAAAGGTGAGCATGAAGTAGAAGTGAAGGCACAAGCCAAATGTGGCAAACATATAGATGTCTTGCTTTCACTGTCTTTACTCCGCGATCGCAATCAAAATCCTGTGGGGATGATTGGATTCTCAATGGATATCACCGCTCGCAAACTAGCAGAAGCAGAATTGCGGCAAAGTGAAGAGTTTAACCAACGGATGTTATCCAGTAGTAGCGACTGCATCAAAGTGTTAGATCTCGATGGGCGGCTTTTGTACATGAATCCAGGCGGTATCTGTCTTTTAGAAATCGACGATCTCGCACCCCTGCTCAACACAGAATGGCTCTGTTTTTGGGGAGAACAAGCTCAGCAAATGGCTCAGGATGCGATCGCCGTAGCTAAGGCTGGCGAATTAGGGAGATTCCAGGGCTATTGTCCCACCGCCAAAGGTACACCGAAATGGTGGGATGTGGTAGTTACGCCCATCCGCAATCCAGCAGGACAAATCATCCAACTGTTATGTATTTCCAGAGATATTACTGATTACAAACAAGCTGAAGAAGCTATTCGTCAAAGTGAAGCCCGTTACCGCTACTTAGCAGAAGCCATTCCCCACCTCGTCTGGACTTGTGATGCCAACGGTTTGTGTGATTATGTTAACGAAAGATTATGTGAATATACTGGATTGCCTTTTGAGCAAGCATTGGATTTTGGTTGGCTTTCAGCCGTGCATCCAGAAGATGTAGAGTTATCCCAAAATATCTGGTTAAATGCTGTCAAAAATAGCACTTTCTATAAACACGAATACCGCTTTCGGCGTAACAGTGATGGTAGTTATCGCTGGCATTTAATTTTAGGCTTACCGCTCAAAGATGAACAAGGGCGGGTGATGAAATGGTTTGGCACTTGCACAGATATTCACGATCAAAAAGAATTGGAAATAGAACGCGATCGCATTTTGCAATTAGAACAAGTTGCCCGCAATGAAGCCGAAAGAGCCAACCGCATTAAAGATGAGTTTTTGGCGATTCTGTCTCACGAATTACGTTCCCCCCTCAACCCGATTTTAGGCTGGACAAAGTTGCTGCAAAGTCGCAAACTAGATGACAGCAAAACCGCTGAAGCCCTAGCAACAATTGAGCGGAACGCCAAATTACAAACCCAACTCATTGATGATTTGCTCGATATTGCCCGGATTTTGCGTGGTAAACTCAGCTTAAATGCTGACCCTCTAAATTTAGCATTTGTGATTGAAGCTGCCATTGACACAGTCAGAACCGCAGCAATTGCCAAATCGATTCTGATTCATCCAGTGCTACCCAATATTGGGCAAGTATCCGGCGATGCGGTGCGGCTTCAGCAGATAGTTTGGAATTTGCTTTCCAACGCCATCAAGTTTACCCCCAGTGGTGGGCGGGTAGACATTGTGCTAGAAAGAGTAGGTAAACAAGCGCAGATTACCGTCGCTGACACAGGTAAAGGCATTAATCAAGAATTTCTCCCCCACATCTTTGAATCTTTCCGCCAAGAAGATGTTTCCGTGACCCGCAAATATGGTGGACTAGGGTTAGGATTAGCGATCGTGTACCACTTAATCGAAGCGCATGGGGGAACAATCACCGCTGACAGTCAAGGCGAAGGACAAGGAGCCACCTTTACAGTTAGATTACCTTTGTTGCACATAGAACCAGAGAGCGATCGCGCTGTTGAATTGTCCGCAGATGCACTCAATCTCACAGGAATCAAAGTATTAACCATTGATGATGAACCAGACAGCCGCGATTTAATGGCATTCTTGCTAGCTGAATACGGTGCAGAGGTGATGACAGTTGCATCCAGTGAGGAATTTTTTGCCGCCTTAGAATCATTTGAGCCAGATATCATAGTCAGTGATATCGGTATGCCAGAGGTAGACGGCTATACCTTACTCAGACAAGTGCGTACCCTGCCACCAGAACGCGGCGGTAAACTTCCCGCGATCGCCCTGACTGCTTATGCTGGCGAAATTAATCAGCAACAAGCCCTAGAAGCAGGATTTCAACGACATTTATCCAAACCGATTAACCCAGATGTGTTAGTTCAGGCTGTGGCACAACTAATTCGTGAGCAATAATTCAGAAGTCCTGGTTTTGAGGATTGACTATTTTATTAACTCAAGCGATCGCATCACCCTGCAATTGAATTGCATCCCGTGACAATGCGATCGCATCGCCTTGCAATTGAGTTGCATCCCGTGACAATGCGATCGCATCACCCTGCAATTGAGTTGCATCCCGTGACAATGCGATCGCATCACCCTGCAATTGAATTGCATCCCGTGACAATGCGATCGCATCACCCTGCAATTGAGTTGCATCCTGTGACAATGCGATCGCATCGTATATGTAGGATCAGGGTTTTGGTGGGCACTGCTCACCCTACTACTGATTTTGAGGACTAAAGTACTCACTACGATAATTTTTTATTTATGGGCATTCACTAATAACTGCCAATCAAAAGAAGTATCAACCACTTTATCTTTCATATTTCGCAAATGAGTCAACATTAACTCGTCTCTTTGATGCCAAACTGCAAATATTTTTGCTCTACCATCATCAATAGTTTCTGGGTCAATTTGATAAGCTGCATTTACCCGCTTTAGCTTTAATCCCAACAAACTTAACAGGCGGCTGAGAATGGTAATTGCAGCCAGGTTTTCGGTTTGGCTTCCCAAGTTAATCCCCAGTACTCTTTTGATATGTTTACTATTTTGACTTGCTAAATTCTTCAGCAAAATTAACTCTGGATCATTTTCGGTAAATTTTCTTGCTACTTCCAGAAAATCTACCATCCCTAAGGCTCTCATTGCCTCAACTTTTAAAGTATAAGTCTTTATATCTGGGAGAAAAACTTGCCCATCACCCCATGATAATTGCTGATTCCATTCCTGGCGATCGCGGATGTGAAAATACTCGCTTTCGTGGGTTAAATAATAGTGCGTTAACAGTTGCCCATAATAGCCTTTATCATCTTGTAATTTTAATTCCGGTGTCACTTCTACGCCATACCTCTGGCGCAGGATATATTTCTGCATGGCGTGACGTTCATCATCAGTTAGGGAATGCTTGGCTAATAAATGTTCATATTCGACATAATCAATATCTCTGGCTTCAGCTACAGCAGTAGCAGATAATAATTGATTTTGCTGCTTAATTTCTTTAATCTTACGTTTAATCTCTTTCGCTTTTTGTTTTTTCTCTGACCAATCTTTTTGAACTTTGACAATTTCTAAGATTAATCTTTTGCGGTTAGCTAAATCTTGGGGATCTGTTGCCCAAAATGCTAGGCGTAAATCGCGAATAATATTATTGTTTACTGCATTGCTTCTGGTTCTAATTTGATGTCCATCGGCAATTAAACCTTCTTGTAAAGATTGCCGATAAAGGCGAATTGAAGCATTTACCCTCGCAGATAATTTTGCCCAGGTGCGTAAATGGATCGGATCATAAACTAAAGGTAAATCTACATCTATTTTATGTAGAGGACTGAGCAAAGCTAAATTATCTTTTTGATTCTCCTGATACCAATAAGAAAGCAAGCGATAATTGGTGCTACCGCTACCAATTAAACCAATACCTCGCTTGGCACACCAAACCACACGGGGGACATCATCTCTGACTCTCGCTAAGGCTTGTCGCGCTTCGGAATCAGGAATTACGCCTTGAAAGATGCCATAAACTCGATCAAAATGTTGGACATCAATACTAATTCCTGTCCCAATTGTTGGGGTGACAAATACAGTATCGTATTCGGGAATTTTTTGATTAATTGCTGCTACAAAATCAACCGCTGCGTGTCCTGGCGTATTTGTGGTTTGGCTGCTGACAACTAAAGTTTTGGGAAATTGTCGCCGCAATTTGTCTAATCGTTCTTTAAGGTAACGTTCAATAGTTTCACAACTATAACGCCCAGTCCGACTATCGGTAGTAACGTAACATTTCCGTCCAGCGATTAAATCTAATTCTAATTGATGAATGAGTGGTGTTGGATTGGGAGAATCATAAAAAGTCACATCCCAACCACGTTGAGGTTGCCATTGATTTAAAACTATCCAAGGCGTTAATTTATGTTCTGTTAATCCCTGTAAATATTCTAAACAAACATCAGATAAATCAGCATCTTGGGCAATGACTAAGCCCCCTGTGCTTAAAACAGTGGCAATTAATTGTTGAAATATTTTGAGAATTTTAACGCGCTTTTGTTTACAAGTATTACTATTGAGGAGATGCCATAAAGACTGCTCTACTTCATCTAAAATTACTATCGCCCCTTGCCAATCTTCTGGATTCAGCTTCCAAAGAGAATCGACGCATAAACCAAATGAATTAGGCATGGGGCATTCCCCGTGGGCTGAGCGAAGTCGAAGCCCACGGGGGATGGGTGATTGGGAAGGATTTTCTCCTTTGTTTCGGGAATTGATGCCCCAGTTAATGCCGATTTTTTCACATAAAAACCGTCCTAATTGGATGCGGTGGGTAATTAATAAAACAGGTTGATTTTTAATTTTTGAGCGATTTACCACAGCTTTTAAACCTGTGGTTTTACCTGTGCCTTTGGCTGATTTTACGCCTACTAATCCAGAGGTGGGGAAAGGGATTTCACCTAAATAGGGACAGTTAACAGTGAGTGCAGCGGGAATAGTTAACTCGGTATGGGGTTTTGTTTGCGCCAGATAAACTTCTAAATCAACGCTGTGGCGATAAACTTTATCAAAACTACTTGCACCTTTAGCAACGATAAATTCATCAACGCCTTTTTCCACTCCCGGAAGTTCGATAACTTTCACAGGACAGTTTTTTTCTTGTAATAAAAAACCCAGTTGGGAAATCGCATTATTAACAGCGGCGATGGTTTTGGGTTTGGTTTCAAAATCAAAGCAGATATAAAAGGTGCGTTTTTTAATCGCAAAAATTCCTAAGTCGGGAATTAGCTGACGACGGGTAACTTTGCCAAAGTCATCTTTAACCACGCGATAACCGCTAGTAATTCCCGGAATTGCGATCGCAGCGTATCCTTGAGTTAAGAGTGTGGCTGCTTTCTTCGCCCCTTCGCAAATAATCACAGGTAGCTTCTGTTCCATCACCCATTGCCAAAAGCCTACAGCTTCGCCATTAGGGGCAATAGTGATATTGTTGGGCAAAGAAAGATTGTAACGCTGGGCGACTTGCTGCCAAATTTCTAACGTCACCTGCAAACAAAATACCCGCGTTGGTGTGCTGGGGGGATGTTCGTACTTAATCGCCTTCCCATTTTGATTCATCCGGGGTTGGTTGGGCTTAAAGCATCCCCATTCCATCATTTGCCAATCATTCAGCGGATCTAGTCCCGAACACCACCAACCGCCTTCAGTAATATGGGCGTAACGCTGCAACCAGGCATTTTTTACCATTCCGGTATTGGTGCGGGGAAGTAACTCAGAAATTAACAGGTACTCATAGGCGTTGATCCCGTGAAGCGACAAAAAATTCAGCTTCGCAATGTGTAAATTTATGCCACTGCTCTTGACTAATTCCTCAAGGTGTTGGGGGTGTAAATAGTGCAGATGCATAAGGCAAAGCTCTAAGCGAGGACGATGGATTTAAAACTTATCATGCATCTGTCGGTTTTTTATCATGGTTTTCATTAGGGTTTTATGTTATTTTTTTTACTCCGTGGCATAAGACACATCGGTAAAAGATAAAGTCAGCGATTTTGTCTTTTGTCTTGGTTCGGTAATAAGTTTGTATTGTGATAAATATTCGCGATTAATTTTTAATTATCAGTATAATCCTAGGTTAAGGAATGCGATCGCACTAGAAGTCAAGCCAAAATTTCCCCCAAATATGCTATTTGAGGAAAAAGTAACAAAAGTTACAGAAAATCAAGGACTAAAGTCCTAACTAGGAAATTAACTCCAAAATAAAACTATCTCGTTGATGAAAATCAGCCTTAGCACCTCGATGAGTCAACGCCCAATAACTTACTTCACCATCTCTGCGTTTGATGACAGTGGTAATCGCAACTTCTAAAGCTTGTTCTTTGGGGATAATTTTATCTAAATCGAAATCTAAATTGAGTTGTAAACTATCTCCTTGTTGCTGCACAATAAACGGGAGTGTGATGAAAGCTTTCTCCTCTTGCATTCCTTGACGATAATCATCAAAGCGATAAACATTCCAATCTCCCGCCGGAGAAAGGTTAAATTCCCAATAACGTGGAGAATTCTGCATACCCAAGAAGAACTCGAAGCAGGTATCTTCCCACAGTTCATGTTTTCGTGATGGTGTTGCCGATGGAGGAGCAATGGCAATTTCTGTGATATCACCAACTAGAGTATATTCAATCGTCAGTTTATTAGCAATTCGGGCAATCTTCCCAGCAATTTCTATATTAAGTAATTGCCCAGTACCGGGGAAAGGTTGCAGTAAAAATGATTGATTGTTCATTTCACATCCTGAATAATGGCGCGAATTGTACTTTCCTGAGTTTCAATGCTTTTTGTTAACGCAAATTGTACTAGCGCCCTAGCCAGGTTATGTTCTGGATGCTTAACTTTGAAATAGACATTCCCAGCTAAATAATCTGTAAAAAATCTTAGTCCCAATTCAAAGGCAATTAAGCGGATAGCATCATATATATATGTATAGTCATTCTCGGTGAGAAACTCCTTAGCTACGGAAAGATAGCCTTGGAGTATGCCTTCACAAATATCAGTATCAAAAGCGACATTTTGCCAATCTTCAGTTTCTTCGCCTGATAGATTACAAGCAGAGCGCAAACAATCGCCAATGTCGTAATGTACGAGGCCAGGTTTAACGGTGTCGAGGTCGATAACACTGATAGCTAGCCCACTATCAGTATCAAACATGACGTTATTAATTTTGGGATCGCCGTGCATCAAACGCAGTGGTAACTTGCCTGTAGCTTTGGCATCTTCTAAGATATCTACAAAAGTTTGGCGATCGCTGACAAACTGCAAGCAATAATTTACTTCTGGTGTTTTCGCTACAGCCGTTGTCGCCAGCACTTGGTTGTATTGTTCCAGGTAAAGCGGCGTAATGTGGAATCCTACTAAAGTATCGGCGAGTTTTTCTGGTGGTAAATCGCTGATCAAATTGTGGAACATACCCAAAGCATAGCCGACTTCGCCAGCTTGAGTGCGATCGCCCATCCGATCAAAAGACTGGGAATCTGCAATAAAACTCATCGCCCGCCAAAAAGCACCATCAGCATCTATCCAATGATCTTGTGCATTTTTCGTAAACAGAACTCGTGGTACTTCCCAGCGACGGTTGAGGGGGTTTTGCTGTAGTTTTTCCAGAACATGTTCAGTGAAAATACACATATTCTGCATAATCAATTCTGGCTGGCGGAATACTTGTGTATTAATGCGTTGCAGCACAAACCGCTGTCCTGCTGTCCCATCCACGCTAACTAAAAAAGTGTCATTAATATTACCATTGCCAAAAGCTTGAATATCCCGCACCTCACCCTGAAGCGTAAATTGTTGGGCGATCGCAATCAGATTGTTTGCTCTTTGTGTTTTGATATCTTCTATCGTCGTCATATTTTACCCCCCCTCACATAACAGCCCAAAAGGAATTAGGGGATATCGTATCCTATGTTGAACTTTTACGCTGCCATTAGTTTTGATGGTTAATCTCGTAGTCAGGACTTCAGCCCTGAATTTTTTAACGAACTTTGTATTTAATACAACATCTCAAAAAGATTAATACGTTACACACTCGTATCAAAAAATACTAAATATTCCTTCCTCGGTAAAATTCTTCTTGATTTCTTTACTTGTCATTTAAAAAAGACATACAAAAATGTCTTGTTTTTCGGGGTAACTACGAGAAAATGAGAAGTATCTTAAAATATATGTAGATATGACTGATCGAAGGCGTTCTGAAAATCACAAACAAGTCAGTGGTTATATCCCACTGGAACTAGCCCTAGAGTTCAAAAGCATCTGTGCTCGTTTGGGTATATCTCAAGGCGATGCAGTAGAAGAGATGATACAAGAGTGGCTAGACAAAACTACAGGTGTTGGTGCTAACAACACACCCAAAGAAGCACTGACAACAATTGCCGATCTAGTCAGATTGAATATGAGCAAACTCCAGCGTTGTGGGATCAAGAACTTACAAGCACTAGCTGAAGGCGAAGTCCTACCAACACCAGCAGATTTTGCCATCATCACCTCGCTTTTGGGTATCTCAGAACAAGAAAGGATAAAGATTTGGCAAGGGACATATAAACCGTCCGTGTATCAACATCCTCAGGGTGTAAAAGTATATAGAGTTTCTGAAGGTGTAAAAGCAGATGAGTGTGAGTATTCTGAAAGTCCTTAACTTACCGGGCTGGAACTATAAAATGTCTTATGAAGGACTGTCAATTTTAGCCCCTACTAAACGCGATGCTACACAGCTAGCTCAAAACTACGGTGAGGAACTTAGTGAAACAGCATCAAAAATTAACGGTAAGGTACGGATAAAATGGCGTGGCTGTAAGCAACCAATCGAGTTTTTCGGATGGATGGCTAGTCAAGAACCGCCAGCACCTTCCGAAACTGCCGAACGGATCTTACAAACTGGGGGTACAGTATTTTGTAGCCAACTGCATCTCCCTGATGAGTTGTTATATCGCATGGTGGCGGCGGCGGATAATGAACGTCCTGTCAGCATCGTCAGACAAGATAACCGCAAGCAAATTATTGTGAATAAACCGATGATTGAGATGCTACAAACTCCTCCAGAGATTGCAACTCAACGAGTAATGACCAAATT
This sequence comes from Calothrix sp. NIES-2100, assembly GCF_963875285.1. Classification (NCBI taxonomy): domain Bacteria; kingdom Bacillati; phylum Cyanobacteriota; class Cyanophyceae; order Nostocales; family Calotrichaceae; genus Calothrix; species Calothrix sp. NIES-2100. The sequence goes on along the minus strand of NZ_CAWNLA010000001.1, from coordinate 9,727,597 downwards.
TTGGCTACCGGAAGACTTAGTCGAATTGGAGCAAAGATTATACAACGATCGCCAATTTACTTGGACTTACTCAGCCGGTCTCAATGAAAATGCTTGGGCAATTTTAACCACTCAATTTGAAGCTTTCGAGGTTGAAGGAATTTGGTATAGACAAGGAACTTGCTTGTCTACTCCCAAACTGGTGCCAATTCCACCAGGGGTGTTTGAATCGGCTTAATTTAACACTTTAATTCCTTCCAGAACTCAACAGTTATCAGGTGCTGCCTTTTTTAGAATAAGCTCTATCAGACCTTTATTCTTAATATTAAATACCCTTCATTCCCAGCGGATACCAGAACATATAAAAATGGGTATAAGGCATCGAGCATAAAAGCCTCGGAGTATCGACATCAATAATTGGTCGAAGTATTAACCCAAGTTGCTGAATGTGCTGTATTCTTGTCAGTTATCAGTTGTCATTTATCATTTGTCTCATTTGTCCTCCTTGTATCCTATCCCTAGCCTAAACGCCCCAATTTTCCAGCTAGAAATTCATGTCATAAATTAGAATTCTTGCATAAATATTTTGCCGTTGTTGAGTATAGTATGAAAAACTCATGGAAATGCGCAAAGAATAACGCGAAAATTAAAACTTTTGCAAGATGTCTATTAGAGGTTGTTTTAAAAGTCTTTGGCTGTACCTTGACACTTATTGATCCCCCCTAACCCCCCTTGAAAAGGGGGGAACTAGAATCAAAGTCCCCCTTTTTAAGGGGGATTTAGGGGGATCTAAAAATATTTGCTAAATCACTAAGGACTTTTCAAACATCCTCTTACACAAGTAGGAACAGAAAATTTCTCTGAACAGTCAACAGTCAACAGTCAATAATATTTTCAAGCTAGAATAATTACACCTTTTCAAAAGCTGGTGGATAAATAACCTTTCCCTGATAAATTTGCTGATAACTTTGCAGTGGTTTAACCATAAAAACATCTTCTGGAACTGGAAACGGCGACTCAATTCCATAATTAACTGATGGCTCAAAACCAAAGCGATGATAAAATTGAGGATGACCAAGAACGATCGCCATAACTTCTCCTCTTGCATTTGCTATTTCTAAACCAGCTTTTACAAGCGCGCTACCAATTCCCTGTCTTTGAAAATCTGGCAAAACTGCCATAGGTGCTAAACCAAGTACCTGTAATCTTTCTTCACCTACTAAGTCAATGTAGCTGAATAAAATGTGACCAACTACAATATTTTCAACTTCTGCAATTAACGAAAGTTCAGGAATATAACGCTCAGAATGACGAATTTCCTCAACTAATTTAGCTTCGTTCTCTTGTCCAAAAGCTAGTGTATTTACCTCAGCTATTGCAGGATAGTCTAGGATAGTTTCACTACGGATATTCATGATGTTAAACTCAATTCCATAAAAACCCAGTTTTCTCAATATTCTAGAGGAATTTCCGTTTTTTCAAAATATGGTTCAATTTCATAAAAGCCAAAATAACGATAAAGCGATAATGCTGCTTTAGTAAATGGTGCGGTATCTAAACGTAATTTTGCATAACCAACACTGCGGGCTTCATTAATCATAGCTCTTAATAAAGACCTGCCTATTCCTTTTCTTTGAAATTCTTGCCTGACAAACATCCTTTTAACTTCGCCGACATTCTCACCAATGTTTCGCAAACCAGCACAGCCAACTATTTTGTTGTTATACTCTCCCAGTAGTAAGCGTCCTGTTGGTGGCGCAAATTCGTCAATTTGAGCTATATATTGTTCTACGAATTGACTGACATCAAAACTGATACCTAATTCGTGGGTAAATATTAAGTTAGACCAGTTAAAATATTCCCACCACAGTTGACGAATATCAGATTGATGTTTTTCAGCCTGGAATTGGATGATTTTTAGCAAACTTGATTCCTCTACCCACTAATTCAAAGAGTAATTTTCAAATGGTGGCAATTCCCATAATTAATTTATCTGCCTTCAAGAAAGATACTACAGCCAGACAAACTGTAGTTAAAGAAATTTATCAAGCTGTCCATGAAATTGGCTTTATGTACTTGCAAAATCATGGCATATCACCAGAAATGGTAGAGCAAGTATTCCAATATAGTCAATCTTTATTTAATTTACCTTTAGCTATCAAGCAGCAGCTAGCTTGGAGTGATGAATTTAGCAATACAGGTTATGTTGGCATAGAACGAGAACGCCTTGACCCCAAAAAACCTGGAGATTTAAAAGAGGCGTTTAATATCGGTAAACAAGAAAATAGATTGAAAATTTTACCTGATTTCAATGAAATCGAATTTTATGATGCTTGTACACAATTAGCTAACACTGTGTTGCAAGCTTTGGCTTTAGCTTTGGAATTACCAGAAGATTTTTTTACCTCTAGACACAATCAACAAAATCATACCTTAAGATTGCTGCATTATCCCCCTTTACAAACAACGCCTAAATCAGGACAGGTACGTGCTGGTGAACATTCTGATTATGGCAGCATTACTTTACTATTCCAAGATGACATTGGCGGATTAGAAGTACAAACTACAGCCGGAGAATGGATAGTAGCACCGTCAATTCCTGGTACAGTAATAGTGAATACGGGTGATTTAATGCAGCGTTGGACAAATCATGTATTTTGCTCAACGAAACATCGGGTAATGATTCCCAATGATAGCAAAATTAAACAATCTCGCTATTCTGTGGCTTTTTTCTGTCATCCTAATGATAATACGGAAATTGCTTGTCTTGAAAGTTGCCGAAATTATCATTCTCCAATTGATCCTCCCATACTTGCGAGAGAATATTTGTTGAGCCGTTTACAAGCAACATATTAATGAAAACTTACGATTGGATTGTTGTTGGTGCTGGAATTACAGGTGCAGCACTTTCCTATGAATTAGCAAAAACAGGTTTTTCGGTGCTGTTGTTAGAGCAAAACGAAATAGCAGATAATGCAACTCGCTATAGTTATGGTGGACTAGCTTATTGGTCAGGTAATACACCAATAACTCGCCAACTTTGCGCAGATGCGATCGCGCGTTACCAAATCCTTCCTCAAGAGTTAGACGCTGATATTGAATTCCGGGAATTGGATTTATTACTGACTATTCCCAGTACTAGCGATCCAGAAATAGCTGCTAAATCTTATGCTAATTGTGCCATTCCCCCGCGATTACTCACGGTTACAGAAGCCGGGGAATTAGAACCACTGCTAAATCGAGATGCGATTGTCGGTGCGTTAACTGTCAAACACGGTCATATCCACCCAGAAAAAACTACACAAGCTTACATTCAAGCTTTTCTACGTATTGGCGGTGAAATTCAGATAGCACAGGTCTTAGATGTATTTACGAACGCTGTAAAAACCGCTACTACAACTTTCGCCAGCGCTAATGTAGCGATTTGTGCAGGTGGACTCAGCCGCCAGCTATTAAAAGCCGCTGGGATACCGATTAAACTATATTTCACCCATGCAGAAATTATTCAAACTCCGCCTGTGGATTTGCGGTTAAGTACCTTGGTAATGCCAGCAAATATCCAAAGATTTCAACTAGAAGCCCAATCTACCCAAGTTGATGAATTATGGAATCAACCAGGTAATGAGCCAGTACCACCAATTTTAGATGCAGGTGCAATTCAATTTCAAGATGGCAGTTTGCGCATAGGGCAAATTAGCCGCACTCTTACAGATCCTCATGCTGAAGTCAACTCCCAAGCAAGTGAACAATGGCTGCGCACCAGTATTGGCAAAATTTTACCAGCGTTAGAAAATTTACCAGGAACCTGGTATCATTGCTTAGTAGCTTTTAATCCTCATCGTTTAGCCTTAATTGGTGCGATTCCAGAATTGGAAGGCGTTCATATTTTTTCTGGCTTCAGTAATCCCTTGGTTTTTGTACCACCTTTAGCACAGCGTTTTGCCAAATATGTATCAAGTAAGGAAGATGAGATTATCAGCCAGCTATTAAGCGATCGCTCCGCCAAAGCTTCCGGCTAACACGCTTCCTAAGCAGTTTACTTTCAGGTGTACTAGTGTATTATTAAGGATTCTTTGACTCTGGCTAGAAATTTCTTAAAAAATCACGATCTCTCAGGAAGCAAGATGGACACACCAAAGCCTAGAAGGTTTGACGAAACGGAATCACAGCAGGAAGAAACAGAACAGTCATTTCCCACCCAACACGTTAAAATCTACCAAAGTAGTGAGGCTGGGCAGTTAATAATTTGCGAATGTCGCAGTTGCTCGACTCCACTATCTATTGAAGTAATTTTTTTAACACCACAAAACTCTAAACCTAAACCAAAAAATAAACCTGATAGTAAGCAGGATGATGAAATGAAATGTCCCAACTGTGGAAGAATTCCCATTTTTCTAGAAGGTTGTGCTGTACAGTCGATTGTGCAATTACCTATTTCACCTTGGCAAGATTTAGCTAAAGATCAGGGCTGAAGTCCTGACTACGAAATCGCTACCCCCAATCGTTAATGTGGGGGAGTACTGTTTAGGTTGAGAATGTATACAGCAAATTACAAGTTGGTGAAGCAGCGTGGTCTTCTCCCAAGGGGAGACGCTAAGAGCGATGGGGGTTCCCCCCATGAGCGACTGCTGAACCCGAAGGGTGAGGTACAAATTACCGTAGGGGACGGACGTTCCCTACCTGTTTACCTTTTTAGCTGAATATGCGATCGCACTAACCAGATTGTCAAGAGCATACTACATGTCTGTTTCTAGCTCAGGTATTGAAACCAAGACACCTTTTTACTGACGACTCAAAAAATTTGTAGTATGCCCCTTGACATCATGTAAGTTTTATATTACAACTGTAGTATCAAGAGTTAAGCCTCCGCAAAGGTTAAAACTCCAACTGCTCAAGACCTTGCAATTACGATAGATGTTACTTTTGGGGTCGCGATTGGCGTTCGACTGCTCTGAAACCAACAAACGGACAGTTGCAGGATTCGGGTTCAATTCCCGACGACTCCATTTGCTTTAACTTCTATTGAAGCTGCAAAGATATCAATTAAAACATTGCAATCATGCACACTTGGGTCTGTAGCTCTAACGGTAGAGATCCCGGATGTCACTTGTGCCCTAACAGAAAAAGCTTACATACTAGCTCAATAAGTAGAGCGATCGTCTCTAAAACGATAAGTTGCAGGTGCGATTCCTGCGTTTGTAACCACAGCTTTTTCAACTCGCATGAGGTGTGAGTGTAACTCTCACAGGGAGGGTATCGGTTCAATCCCGATCAGATCCACTGAAATAATTTGTAATACTTCGGCTTCGCTCAGTACAAGTTCGTAATTCGTAATTAAAAGGGAGGTGATGACAATGGTACATATTAGATTTGAAGGACGTTCTGTTGATGTTACAGAAACACAGCTAGGAATTAGCGCCGGGATGAACGATGTTGCAGTTAAAGAACAGGTGGCTCGTCATTTGGATGTAAATAGCGATCGCCTGGGAGCTTACATAATTGATCGCCGTCCCAGCGGTGATTTGATTATTCGTCCTGAAGCCGTTTATGGTTAATATGCCTAATCATCCGTGCCCAAACATTAGAAGCATACATACACATTGAGAACGGTTCTAAGGTAGTGAAATTCGAGCGATCGAACTAGCGAAGCATGATTAAATCTCTCGCAGATTTAAAATGCGTGCCCACTGCCAATATTTGGTAAGAGCAGCCGTAGCTGTAAACAGCTTCTTGAACTTGCACGGAGTAATTTCTCACAAACACCAAATTAAATCTAGCTTTCTTAATTACGAATTATTAGCTTTATTCCGCGCCCTAACTTGTGAAGCATACACACACTATCTGTGAAAAGATATACAGGTTCGAGTCCTGTCGCTCCCTTTGATGGGAGCGTAGCCAAAATGGTAAAGGCAATTGTGAAAAACTGCTTTGCTAACTTGTGCGGAATTCCCATTATTTCAATTGTATTAATCTATTACTGCAACTCAATCACATATATGGAGGTGAATTCAATGATGTCCCCTAACTTATGTAGCTTAACAATTCAATCAGTACAACTATCTCTAAGCAACATATTTTTCAGAAACATAAGTTATGAGCGAACATCGTTTGAACGAAATTGTGATTGAGCGTCCTCGCAGTGGGAGAAGAATTCCGCTTAAAAAGCAGACAGGTTATAAAAAGCAACTATACAAACTCACCCAAGATGCAATTCAGGATGGATTATTTAATCATTACTTGATTAAACCTAGACATAAATCAAAGTATCTTTCAGATCATCTTGGCCCCTTGCGTCGGCTGTTACGTTCCAAAGTCGGACAGCCTTGGAACGATGTTTACAGCGAACTTTGTCAACGATTAGATTCCAATACAATGACAGGACGGCACGTTATCGGTCATATATGGGATTACGTTGAACGCTATGTAGAAATCATTGATGGTATCCCTTATGGGAAGTCTTACCGAGGTTACCCAATTCCGTTAAATGGGACTTACCGCCTGTGCTTCTATATCCATCCGGAAACAGGAATTCTTTGTGGAGTCGAGAAAGTACCTCGAAAGCAGCAGCAAAGGAACCAAGAAACTGATTTCATCATCATTGATGATTATCATGAATACCAAAAACTGAATGATATTTGGTATCTCATTACCTTTGGAGATTTCCCCCAACAATCAAATCATGATACAAAGGATAGTTTAAAAGGTTTAACCCATATTCTTTGGCATCGTTATTACTGCGGCATACCATCTTATGCTGTGAGTAAACGACAATGTAGTAAGAAAGAGATTCGAGTTATTTTAAAACTACTTTCTAAACAATAAAATTTTCACTTCGTGCCCTAACCGAAAAAGCTTACATACTAGCCGAATTGGAACAGGCACTTGACTTGAGATCAAGCTATTACAGGTTCAAATCCTGTGTGTGAATCAACAGCTTTTTCAACTTGCATGAGGTGATTTTATTAATTATCAATTATGAGTTAACTGCAACTCATTGGAGGTTGCCATGTCTGTGAAAACTCTCGAAATTTTAGAACAAATCAAGTCTCTAAATGTCAACGAAACTGCTCAACTAGTCAAGCAGATTGAAGCAACCTTCAATGTTGATATTTCTACACCGAAGCTCATTCAAATTGATAAACGAGATGAAGATGAGGTTCAATTACAAATTCAGACGGAGTTTGATGTCTTGTTGGTATCGGTTCCAGCAGAGAAAAAGATTGCCTTACTCAAGGTCATTCGGACGGTGACTGGATTGGGACTTAAAGAAGCAAAAGACTTTGTGGACTCTCTTCCTAAAGTGGTGCATACAGGATTGGATCAAGAAGCTGCCCAAGTCCTCAAGCAACAGTTAGAGGAAACAGGAGCGATCGTTTCTTTGACATAAAACAGTGCAATTAAAGATTTCCTCTTTGCGTCTTTGCGTCTCTGCGTGAGATTCTTTTTTAAATGAACCGCCAAGTACGCCAAGTACGCCAAGAGAAGAAATAGAGATTTTCCAACTTTATTATTGGCAGTTGTTGCCGCGCCCCGATCGCAGAAGCTTACATAACTCTGCTCAAGTTATACACAATGCTTCTACAACTTGCGCGGTGAATTTATCGCCCCGCGTGCAACATCTGCCTCCTCATTTATCACAACTGGAGGAGGTTATCATGAATACAGCAGAACGCGATCTACGTTTGGAAATGCTCAATAGTTTGCTGACAACTCCTCACCGCAAACTTGAGCAAGTCGCAGAAATTCATAAGTTGATTGTTGAATTAGATCCCCTGTTCTACGGACACCTAGCGGTTTGGTATCAGCGTCATGGTGATGTCCGCGATCATAAGGAAGTATTTATTGCTCACCTGTTAACAAGCAATCTGACTGAACACCGAGATGCTGGATTTATGATGCTGCAAGAGTTTCCGCCCTATCAGGTGGCTCGTGTAGTGGACTTCATGAAGCAGCAGCAAAATAAACTACCTCGTTCGGCGCGGACTGCGGTGCGGCGTTACCTAAAAGCACGGGAAAGCAATCCAGCATTGTTTGATCGGGCGGCGCTACGGGGTCGAAAGGCGATGAAGCACTTGTATGCTTCGCTACACATTAAGCCAAATGAACGGGCAAATGCAATTCTCTTCCGCGATACTCCACCAGAAGGTTCTTTAGCAAATGTGCTGAAGCAGCTTGCTAAGGCGGAAAGTACCGCAGCACAAGCACAGCTAATTGTGGAATTCAACATTCCCTACACGATCGCAATTGGTGCAATCAAGCAACTCACACCAGTTGTTTTGGTGGCGTTAATCAACAGCATGACTCCCCAAGAAGTGATCAACAAACTCAAGTCTCTTCAGGCTAGAGGTGCAATGGATCACCCAGAAGTCAAAAAGCTGATTGATTCCAAGCTAGAGGAAGCATCTAAGAGTGGGCGGGTGTCAGCTTTCAAAGCACAGATTGCCGCAGATGCCGCAGATTTAGACGCAGACACCGTTGCAAAGTTGGAAAAAGTGACCAACGAGCAGGTGAAACGGCGTGGTGCGATCGCTCGTCCTACCGCTCTACTGGTGGATAAATCTGGTTCAATGGAGAATGCGATCGCAGTTGGTAAGCAACTCGCTGCCCTCATCTCTGGTATCACCCAGGCAGAATTATATGTCTACGCCTTCGATACCATGCCTTACGCTGTCACCGCTAAGGGCAAAGAGTTGAGCGACTGGGAGCGTGCTTTCCAGCACATCAATGCAGGTGGTGGTACTAGTATCGGTTGTGCATTGGAAGCAATGCGCAAGAAGAAGCAGGTAGTTGACCAGATCATTATAGTGACTGATGAAGGTGAAAATGCTACACCTTACTTCAGTGAAGTCTACAAGACCTACTGCCGAGAATTGGCGGTAATCCCCAATGTAGTGATTGTCCGTGTAGGTACTCATTACAACTGGCTGGAGAGCCAACTTAAGCAGCAGCAAGCACCTGTAGATACGTTTACCTTCGCGGGTGACTACTACAGCTTGCCTAATCTTGTGCCACTGCTAACGCGCCCCTCTCGCCTGGATTTGCTGATGGAGATCATGGATCTACCGTTGCCGGTGCGAGCAGATAAGTAAGTTAAAAAGTAAGTAATTTTCACTATTTGTAATAGTAAACATTGCTTACTTTGTAAATTTTCAATTGATTCGGTCTAGTAGAGATCTTAAATTCACAAGAAATATCTTTGCTATTTAGACCACTTTCTCGCTTGTAAAACAACCTAAACATTAAAATAGCTAACTGACAGTAGCTATCCTTTCATCCCATGAACTATGATTCCCGGATGGAGAGGGACGATGGCTAGAGAAAGTTTCATCAATAATCCGAAGACGTAACATATTATCAAGGTTCATGCGCCTCCAATTAGGAAGTTGACCTGAACTGCTCTGACCACTAACTTGATAAACTAAAACTTGTAGAACTCCATCCTTTAATCCAAGAGTATGAGGTTCTGCGATACGTTGGAAATCTTGATAGTAAAACTCAATCAGATGCTTTTGAGTAATTGCTTGTTTGATAAGTTCGATAAGTTCTAACAATTTGGGATCTGGCAGTGGCGGTTCTGATAGTGTAGTCTTATGGATTGGTGTTTTTGGATTAAAGCTATTCTTTGGTTTTTCTAGACCCTTTATATTTTTAGGCTTTTGGAATCCAAAATTATCACCTGAATTTTTCTTTCTAGTCATGAGCTTTTTTAGTACCTATATACTACTGCACTATTAAATCTTCTTTTACTAAATTTTGCTAGTATCCTGAATTACAAAGATGGGTTAATAGCTATATTGCTGATACTCTAGCGTTTCCTTTACTTTTTGCCCGAAAAGCGGAAATTTATTTGTAGTATATCGTAATATATGAATATCTTGCGTGCCCCAACTCGTGGAGCCTACATACTAGTACGAGAGGAACGGTAACACTGTCAAATGCAGTGGGCGTGTGTGAACGAGGAGTGCGAAGAACCTGGAAAGTAGGCTTAGAAGTAGCCATCTTTGAAAGAGTGTGTAACAACTCACCAGCGGAGTCCCTCTAGTAACTGAGAACACGCAATGCTCCACCAACTTGCACGCACATTAATTAGTAATTAGCCTTTTCAAGGTGAGTTATAAAATCTATTTTTCTGCGTCCTCTGCGTACTCTGCGGTTAAAAAATAATTTATATAACCACAGAGGCGCAGAGAACACAGAGGTAAGAAGTTACAGAGAAATTCCTGGCGCAAAATTATTACTTAACTTTGCATCCTATAAATTAGGATTATTTATGACTGACATCCGTAAGCTAATTAACCAAATTGCTGAAGCAGAAATACAGTTGTCTGCTAACCAATTTATCGCTCCCTGTGTCAAAGGTGGACGAGTTCGCACAAAGGTAGCGGGAATGGTTTACACCTTCACACCAAAGCCGCGTCAATTTGAAGGTTGGGGTATATTTCAGCCTGTGGATGCAAAGACAGCAACGGTTGTGGAATCAGCAGATTTACCCCAAATTGCCGAATACTTGCAACATTTTCCCCAAATTAGGCTGCGGTTAGCAAACCAATTGCGGGGACAAACTTGGTTAGCATATCCTGTGAATGAAGTAGATATGCGTCAACGGTTGCAGCTGGTAAAGCCGATCGCAGTTCATCTAGTAACTGAGGGTGTGGCTTTTGAGCAAATTATTACCCGTTGTCATGGAAAATCCTGCTGGTTTGAGGAAATCGATCGCCGTACCGATCCCATAATTACGGAAACTCTGCAATCTGCGATTCAGCAATTAACCCCAGCTGCAAAATTGCAATTTAAGGGGATGACTCCAGAGATGCGCACAGTCTATGAATTAGCCACTGAGCGAATTGAGGGTTTTCAACTCCAACAAGATGAAAAACGACTGCGCAAAGCGTTACAGCAAGGCGGTGGTGAATTAAGCCAATTTCAGGATCATGGTGATTACTGGACGGTGAATTGGCGAACTGCTGATGGTATTCGCCATACAAGTGCGATCGCTAAAATTGATTTGACAGTGATTAGTTCTGGGATTTGTCTGAGTGGACGCGATCGCGATTTTGATTTGCAATCCTTAGTGGGTGTGATGGAACAACAGGAATGGTAAGGATTATGAGCATCTTTTTTCACGAACAGCTTTACCGCAGCAATGCTGTAATGGCTAAGCTGAAGGATTATCCTATCACCATTTGTGGGGCTGGTGCATTAGGAGCTAACATTGCAGAAAACTTGGCTCGGTCTGGTTTTGATAAACTGACAGTGATTGATTGCGATCGCATTGAGGAGCGTAATCTTTCTACTCAGCCTTATTACCGTTCCGACGTTGGCGCATTTAAAGCCAAAATTTTGGCGAATAATTTATATCGCGCCATTGGTACTAAAATTGAAGGCAAAACAAAGGAGTTGACATCAGCAAATACCAGTCAACTCCTCAAAGATAGTCAGCTAATTATCGACGCTTTTGATAACAGTATCGCCCGTCAAGCAGTCAAAGATTATGCAGAGCAATTCAATATACCTTGTCTTCATGCTGGGCTTTCAGCCGATTATGCAGAAGTGATTTGGAATGACGTTTACCGCGTTCCTTCTGATGTGAATGATGATATCTGTGATTATCCCTTAGCGCGAAACTTGGTAATGTTAACCGTTGCTGTAGCTTGTGAAGCAGTGATTTCCTTCATTGCAACCACAGAACAGCGAAATTTTACCATTACCCTCAAGGATATGACAATTCAACCGCTATTTCTTTAGGAACTAGGGACATCCAATTTTTTAAATACCCAATAAATTTGTAGTGCGAGCGTCTCGCTCGCTGGTGTTCATTCATCGTGCAAGATGTTTGTCCTTTGGACACGCTACGCGAACGCACTACGGAATATGGGTTATACAGTCAAGCGATCGCATCGGGTTGCAATGCGATTGTATCCGGAAACAATTCGATTGCATCGCGTGACAATGCGATTGTATCCGGAAACAATTCGATTGTATCGGGTGACAATGCGATTGTATCCGGATACAATTCAATTGCATCGCGTGAAAATGCGACCGCCTTGCTTTGCAAAATTAACCGCTAACCAGCAGCTAAATTACCCCATGCTACATAAGGTAACTTCGCCGCAGTCGCCCGAACTTTATCAGCGTTAGCTACCAACTGACCGCAAGCATCCCAAGTCCCAGCAGTAAAGGTGCTTCTTGTACCTTCGTTGATAGTTACTGAGGCAGTGTAATCTCCAATTTGGACTTGCAAAGTTTCCAAATTTACAGTCACAGATGCTTGAGGATTAGCGGTTACTAATTCTTGAAGCTTTTTGACAGTCGCACTATCAGCAGTTACACAAGGTATCCCCATCGCCACGCAGTTACCGAAAAAGATTTCCGCAAAGCTTTCACCAATTAAAGCTTTAATTCCCCATTTAGCAAGTGCTTGGGGTGCGTGTTCCCGTGATGAACCGCAGCCAAAGTTGCGGTTAACTATGAGAATATTCGCCCCTTGGTATTGTGGTTGATCGAAGGGATGCTCACCTTTAAGTGCAGTGCGATCGTCGATAAATGCGCCTTCGCCTAACCCATCAAAGGTGATGGCTTTTAAGTAACGCGCTGGAATAATGCGATCGGTATCTATATCATTACCGACTAAAGGTACGCCGCGACCGGCAACTGTTTTAACTTCACTGACCATAAATTTAGTAAAAAACGAACCGCAAAGGACACAAAGAAAGAGTTTAAGAGAGTTTTGGCATCAGCTTGTTAGGGTTTTTGCCCCTCCTCGCTTGCGGCTACGGTGTACGCACAAGTCTTATAACTAGCCCCACAACGTTTTGATCCCCCCAACCCCCCTTGAAAAGGGGGGCAAAAACTCTTAAAGTCCCCCTTTTTAAGGGGGATTTAGGGGGATCTAACCACATTTTGCACCCAGTACAGAGATGTGTGTACACCGTAGCCTCGCTTGCGGGGAGGGGTTAGGGGTGGGGTTTTAGAGCAACTCGCGCACATCAGAGACTTCACCTTTAATCGCCGCCGTCGCCACCATCGCCGGACTCATTAGCAATGTGCGACCGGAAGCTGAACCTTGTCGCCCTTTAAAGTTGCGGTTGGAGGAGGAAGCGCTGATTTGTCTTCCCTGTAGTTTGTCTGGATTCATGGCTAAACACATAGAACATCCTGGTTCGCGCCATTCAAAGCCTGCTGCTTGGAAGATTTTGTCTAATCCTTCGGCTTCAGCTTCTTTTTTAACTCTTTCCGAACCTGGAACTACAAAAGCTTTGACTCCCTCTGCTACCTGGCGACCTTGGGCAATTTTCGCGGCTTCCCGTAAATCGCTGATTCTCCCGTTGGTGCAGCTACCAATAAAGCAGACATCAACTTTTGTACCTTTAATAGGTTGACCGGGAAATAAATCCATGTAACTGTAGGCTTCTTCCGCAATAAATCGGTCTTCTTCCAGTAATTCCTCTGGCTTGGGAATCAACTGGTTAACACCGATACCTTGACCGGGGGTAATTCCCCAGGTAACTGTCGGCGGAATTTCCGCTGCGTCAAAGACGACAACATCATCGTATTCAGCATCAGCATCACTCTTGATGGATTCCCACCAAGCCACTGCTTGATCCCAATCTGCGCCTTTGGGTGCGAAGTCTCTACCTTTGAGGTAATCGTAAGTAACTTGATCGGGGTTGACGTAGCCACAACGCGCCCCACCTTCAATCGCCATATTGCAGACAGTCATCCTTTCTTCCATGTTCATTTGCTCAAAGGTTGTACCTGCGTACTCGTAGGCGTAACCTACACCACCTTTAACGCCGAGGGTGCGGATGATATGCAAAATCACATCTTTGGCGTAAACACCTGGGTTGAGAGTGCCATTAACTTCGATTTTGCGGACTTTTAATTTAGACAAGGCGAGGGTTTGGGAAGCGAGAACATCACGTACTTGACTAGTACCGATACCAAATGCGATCGCCCCAAATGCACCATGACTTGAAGTGTGGCTATCACCGCAAGCGATCGTCATTCCCGGCTGGGTAAGTCCTTGTTCTGGAGCGATGACGTGGACAATACCTTGACTACCAGAACCGATATTATAAAATGTGATGCCATTTTCTTGACAGTTCTGCTCTAGCGCCTGAATCATTTCCTCTGCCATCGTATCGACAAAAGGACGCGCTTGATTTTCTGTAGGTACAATATGATCCACCGTGGCGATCGTGCGCTGAGGAAACAGTACTTTTAAACCCCGTTCCCGTAGCATAGCAAAGGCCTGGGGACTGGTGACTTCATGGATAAGGTGAAGCCCGATGAATAGCTGCGTTAGTCCTGATGGAAGCGTGCCAACGGTGTGTAAGCCCCAAACTTTATCGAACAATGTGCCTTTGCTCATACATCTATTCGTTAATTTAACGAGTGAGAGTTTTTATAGTATCAAAAAAGGTATGGCATTGGTCAGTTGTCAGTTGTCAGTTGTCAGTTGTAATAATTCTCCGCGTCCCCGCGTCTCTCAGTCTCCTTCTCCCCCCTGCTCCTTGTGGTCACTGAGTTTCGACTTGGCGGTAGTTTCGACTTCGCTCAACTACCGCCAAGTCGAAGTGCTGGTCACTGAGCGTAAAGCCTTCGGCATAGCTACGCTTAGCGCGTAGCGTCTCGCAGAGAAGTCGAAGTGACCTTCCCTCAAACACTTAAACGCTTAATAACTTGAGATAAATGTTCAATAAAATCTTCATCAGTCCAATAACCATCATGACTTTGAGGATTCCAGGATTGCCAAAGATTTCCTGAATCAATCTCTATATCTTGATCTACTACTAAATCATAGGAAGGAGATAAAGGTTTTAATGGCCATCCTAAAATATCGTTTTTGTCGTAATAGTTAAACCATTTAAACTTAGAATTAGGCTTAGGAATTGCGACAATCTCTGTAAATCCGGCAACAAATAGCGGAATAATACAGCCAGTAGTAAATAAATATTGGAGAGATTTCAATTTCAGAAAATCTTCTTGTTCTGGCTGAATTTCTGGATAATCAAGACTATCTACATGCCAAATACCTTGATTTTTCTGACTATCCCAAAGATAATTTGAGATAATTTGGCAGCCTAAAGAATGAGCTAAAATGATGATAGGTATATCATTATGAGAAAATTCTGCTCTAGCAATTTTTAAAGAATAAATAATAGATTTTTGAATTTTTTTGTACAAACTGCCATCATCTGTAGCTCGATGTTCTAATGCACAGGCATCGCTAAAACCAAACAGCATAAATTTTCGCAAATCTTGCCAGGATAAATGAGCGCTTTGTCGCATATTTTCCCAAACACTATACTGGTAATCTTGGAGAGCAGACTGATAGTGGATTGCCTCAAAGTGAACCTGAGACCAAACATCTTTACCTAAATGTTTTTCTAGAGATTGTTTGACAATTTGGTAATACTCTTTATCCGTTTCTCCCATACCGTGTATAGTGAGAAATGCTAATTTTTTAGCCATAAGAGAATTTTTGAAGCGTGTGAGTCTGGTTAGTTTATCAGGAGTTCAGGTTATAGAGGATGCGGGGTGATGGGGCGATCGCATCGATTTTATTGTTAAATTAATTGAAGCTACAGTAATGTTTGTTTACGAACCGCCAAGTACGCCAAGGTAAGATAAAAGCAGAGGTAAGTTGCGTAGAGAAAAAGCGATCGCGCTCTGGGAAAAGTCTTAAGGGATTTTATTACCGTAAAATAAAATTCAGACAGTAGCAAAAATTGGCATTATGACGCAATCAACACCACAACAACCTGCACGTAGAGGGCGAATTTTTCCCGAACGTGTACCGTTAGTGGTTAATTATCAGCTTGGGATATTGACGCTAGGATAACAGCGATCGCTTTTTAAAATTAACCGCCAAGTACGCCAAGTACGCCAAGGGAAGAGAAGGGGTTAGTTTTGTAGGGAAAGCGATCGCACTTTTGAAAGGAACAGCAAAGGGCGCGTTGGCGAAGCCTCTCGCAGAGAAGGGCGCGAAGGTAAGAGAATTAGAGGGGTAAGTCGCGGAGGTAATAAAAGCGATCGCTTTTCCAATCACTTCCTTTTTCTCGCCCTAGATAGCCTGTTAAGGGTGATGATAGTTCAATCAAAATTTCGTGCATTTCTTGAGGTTTGATTGGCTGTGGTGGATTTGAGCCAAAATAAGCGCCATGCAAAGTATCGACACCAGCAGCGTCTACACCTGAGTTTTGCAAATAATTTTTGACAAGCTGGATGATGTGCGATCGCAACTTAATTTCTCTCTCAGCTTTCTCAATATATTCATCAATTTTATAATCAATTTGCCCTGGTTCTAAATATTGCTGTAATTCGACTAAATTAATAGCGCCTGGATATTTGGCTTTGAATTCAACTAATTTTTGTAGAGTCATAACATTGATAATACTAATTTTAGATATTGCAGCAGATTCTTTGAGATTTTTAGTGGGTTTACCTGGGCCAATAATCAACCGCATGGCTTGCAGATAATTTTCTTTAAGATGCCTTTTACCAATCCTATCTAATTCTTCTACTGCGCGATCGGGAATGCTTTTACCTGCTTTACATTCGCAAACAAGAGGATAAGGTTTTGAGCAAAATAAATCTAAGCCACCTGCACCGCCTTTATAGTTTTCCTCAACCTTAAATCCTAAAAAATCCAGGCTACGGCGTGCAATATTTTCAAAGTCTGTACCAGCTTGATAGTTATTTTTACCCTCATCTTGTTCGATACTGCGATCGCCCAATGCTGCAATATCATTTATCCAAGCTAAATCTGGATCGATTTGCTTAATTAGTTTGTTACTACTCCAACCTAAAAATACTTTGATATCATCATCTAGTTCTTTAGCGATTGGATGAGTCATGCTAAATAAGGCTAATGAACTCTCCAATTCTTCCAATTCTGGATACAGCGGAGGTTCTAAATTTTCTAATTGGCGTTTGCGTTGGGCGAAAGTGCGATCGCTTAATATAGGTTCTGCTTCCGAACCAGTCAGAGTATTAGGAACACTAATAATTTTACCTAGCTTTTCTTTAACTTGCGTATTAACTGATATTTCTTGAACCTGAGGTAATTGATAAACGCGCAAGTAAGTTAAGAAAATATGTTCCTGTTGTCGTAGAATTTCCTTTAATGCTTCTGGTGCCCATATCGTTAACTGCGACAATATATCTAATGGCTTACTCCCATCTAAAATTTGGCACAGTTCACATTTAGCCCAAGCTTTAATCAAGACTGTTTGAGAGTTATCCAGATTAATAACAGCAGTTTTAGCTATTGGTAATACCCCTGAATGATAATATCGCTCAAGTGATAGTTGAGTATGTAAAGCGTTGGCTGGGTAAAGAGCAAATCTCTGCCCAGTACGAAGAAACATTTTGGGCATTGCTGCAATTGTCCGCCCCTGTATTAATGCTTCAATATCAGGGGCAGGCAAACACAATGCTGTTGGTAGTGAAAACAGCTGATTCATTTTTAATTCTATATACTTAGATTCAGTCCAACATTATCACCAGGATCGGAAATACTTTGAGGTATTCTCATAGGCAATTCATCATCAGTTAAATTATCAGGTTCTTGACCAGATGGATCGCTGATAATTTCACGGATAAGAGGGTTATTTATTGCTAGTTTTTTCTGCTTTATAAAATCAATAACCTGTTCTTCTGTTAAATCATAGCTTTTGGAGTTAAAGTAAACTAACGCAATAGCTAAAAGAGGTTTAATATCTTGGGCTTGTAAGGAAACCCACTCTCCGCCTAACTTTTGCAAAAGTTTTTGTAAATGTGTTTTAGCTAATACTGCTCCTCGATTTATTTTCTTTGAACGTACTAGACAACCACGGGTTAAGTGATACTTTTTATAATCAATTAACTTACTTAAAGCTGCTGTCACATAAGCGCCTCCTGCCTGCTGTATAACATCTACTCCAATCTTGACTTTCTTTTGATTACCAATAATTTTGAAATCAATATATTCCTGGTTTGGTACTTTTTCAATTGCCTCAATTGTTACTCCTTCTAGAGTTTCTCCAATTAAGCTATTAAAAGCCAGCCAAAGTGCATAAGATATTTCTGCTTCATCTTCTAATAATTCATTAATAGAAGATTCAATGTTTACTAATTCACTTTGAAAGCAGGCTTCAACTGAAGGATTTACAAGCGGTGGTTCTACTCCAGTGACAAAATTATCAGCACACCACTTTAAAATTGACCTAATAGTTGGTTTACTTCTACCCATCTCTCTAAGTTTTACTTCATCGAATGGATAAAGATTATGTGGTGGATTTATTTGATTTTCTTGATAAAATTCTTGCAACCACTGACGGACAACTGCAACAATATCATCAGCATTGAGATGTCTCAATTCTATAGGTTGTCTATCAGATTGTTCACTAGCTAATCTATCAATGACTGCTTCAGCTTGTGGTAGTACCCTAATTTGCTCATTCCAGGTTGCAGGATAAATAGCTAGTAGTAAAACTCCCCGTTTGAGACTGTTGTATAAATCCTTAACTAAACTTGCAATAAGTTGCGCAGCTGTAAAACCTGTATCAGAAATATCCGCAATATCTACTTCATCAAAGCAAATTACTGGAACTCTGTAATGGCTTGTTATATCTAGAATCTGGCGAACCATACTTAATGATTCAGCCTCTTTGTCGTCATTTTTATGATTAGGTAAACCCATTGCTTCAGCTTGTGCTTGGGTTAGTTCTAAACCAGACAGCCAATAGGTTGCATAATTAGCATGAACTGTAGATAATGTCCATAAAATTGCTTTAATTATGTAAGGATTCGTGATTTCAGGCTTGATTTGTAAAACGAGTTCTGTTAAGTTATCAACTGCTTTAATTGAGTATTTGCTTAACCAACTTGGGTAAATACTAATATATTGCTCTGGTGTGTATTTCCAATTCTTGACTTCGTTAATTAAAGCTGCGGCAATTTCTTGCCACTGCATCACTTTTTTACTCCCAAAAGCTCTAAGACTAGAGGCAATTGTTTGCAGAAATTGGTATTTAATTTGATTTAAGTTGTCATACTTACTCATGTAGACAAATAATGTCCCGTCTTCTACCTGTATTCGGTGGCGAATTCGGCTAATAATATGGCTTTTACCGAGTCCTTTTTCAGCCGTAATTGTGATACCTACAGTCTCACGCTTTCCTTTACGGATATTTTCAACAGCCTCAAAAACTGCATTGGATGCATGAGCATTAATTGAAGGTACATCAGGAAAACTTTTCCCCCATATTTGTTGTGGCCTAACAACAATATGCCCAGCAAATGGATTTTGAGTTCTGATCAGTTCGTCAATGGTAGATGAGGTAGCAATCATATTATTATGAAGTTAATTAATGAAGAGCTAGAAAAGTTTACGGTTTCAGCAACTTGGCATAGCAGCGTAATCCATCAAGTGCGGTAGTGATTGAATCTTCTATTTTGTCGGGTGCGCTGTCTTCTACAGTGCCGCCTTGTAGTTGTAAAATATCGTCAGCTTGCATTTCTAATAGCCAATCATTGAAATCAGAACGGCTGACATACTCGCCTACTTCCCTTCTAATTCGATAAATTGGTACTAGGTTATTGAGGTTGTAGTTTTGGTTCAGCTTGTCGTAGACTTCCAACGCCACTGACTTAAACTCGTCGTAAGAAGCGATCGCATCTTTCGCACTTTTACCCTTTACTGATGCAGATGTACTAGCTACTGGCACATTTATCTGACTAATCCACCGCACCAACGCATTAGCCGCCCAAGTACCAACAATCGTCCCTTGAAATTTAAAATCGCTGTCTTTCAAACCCTCTCCCAATATCTCTAAACCCTTGGGAGATGCTAAAGAGTATCCCTTTTTGGAGATAGCGATCGCTCCTTGTTTGTGCAATTCTTCAAAGATTCCCTGATACTCTGCTACCTTCTTACCCTTGGGTACAATTCTCTTGGTGAGTAATCCTTTTGTTACTTCTTGCTGCGTTCCTCCCAAATCCCACAAAGCCAGTAGTAGACGAGTTTTAGTTTGATTCGCCGCCGGGAAATTATTCGTTTTTAAATTCATTCTGTGTAGCCTATTTAACGCGCCTACACCATGATAGTTTTATGTTTTTTACATTGCCTACTTAGAAATCACGGAAAAATTGCTGAAAATTTCTGAAAAATCTCTGCATCTACTAATTGAAAATAGACACTCAATTGTGAATCGTAATAATACTTAGTGATAAAAAGCCCAAGGATACGGTAGTTACAGATTTTTAATAGCTGACAATGAGTGCTAAAAAATCTGTGTGCTAAAGAATAGCGATCGCAACCCCCACCAAAAACCAGCGAAAAATCCGGGCTTAATTCCCAACATATTACCTAAGGATGAATGCAGTTCCTTCAAAGGCAGGATGGAATACTTGCAAAACTGCATCACTATACATAAAAGTGAAACGCTTTACTTGTGCTGTTGTGAAAGAACGCCCGTTATTTTTTCCATTTCCGGAAAAATACTCGGAATTCCAATTCTGTATTTTGCAACAGCACGGCTTGAGCAAATGCAGGTAATCAAAAAACAATGAACACAACATACAAAGAGCGTAAATTTATTTCCCGTCTGCTGGCAATTTGTCTGTCAGCATTGCTAATAGTACCCGTGCTAACTAGCTGTGGCGGTTCCCGGACTGCTAATGTACCACCACCAGTTGATGATTCTTCTGGTAGAACGGTAAGCGATCGCAACATCACAAACCAACCCCAAGCTAAAAAAGGACTGGGTACTGGGCAGAAAGTAGCAATTTTGGCAGGAGCCGCAGCACTTTACTACCTCTACAATCAGCATAAGAATGCTTCACAAGAAGGGGCACAAGGTAAGTACTATCTTTCTAAGAACGGGCGTGTATATTACCGCGATGCTGAACACCGCGCTCATTGGGTAACTCCACCATCAGAAGGAATTCGAGTCCCTGAATCCGAGGCGCAAAGATACCAGGAATACCAAGGCTATAACGGGCGTTCTACAGGTAGAGATTTAAGTGGTATCACTGCAACGGAAGCTCCAGCACTCTAAATAAGTGAAACCTGTGTGTAATCAAAGCAACTTTCCTCTGGACAACGCCTGTCGCGCAGGTGGAACACACGATATTCACAAAGGAGATTGATCATGGTAGATGATTTTTTGCGCAAAGCAAGGGATTTGTTCTTAGGAAAGAACGACAATCAAACTGAAGACGAATACCGCGATCGCGATGTCCGTCCAGCCAGTGAAGACCCCTACGGCGACCCCGCCAACCAAGATGTTTACGGGAACGCTATCCCCGCCAGCCAAGACCCCTATGGCGACCCCGCAGACGTTTACGGGAACGCTATCCCCGCCAGTCAAGACCCCTATGGCGACCCCGCAGACGTTTACGGGAACGCTATCCCCGCCAGCCAAGACCCCTACGGCGACCCCGCAGACCAGGCGTTTGGTGATGTCCGCCCAGCTAGCGAAGACCCCTATGGCGATCCCGCCGATGAGGAATACCGCCGCTAAATCGAACTAGGATTTTCATGCGTCGGTAAGTTTTGACAACAAAATAACTTGGTAGATAGCATTCAAGGCAGTAGGATTTAAAACTACTGCCTTTGTTTGTAATCTTGCGTTCTTCTTTGCGCCTCTGCGCCTACTCTGCGAGAACGACTTCGTCGAATGCGTGAGATAAATTAAGATGCGGATACCCAGTTAATTAATGATTCCGTGTCATGGATTGTCCTCATCGCGGGGGTAACCCCGGTTACCTCATGGGCGGGGAAACCCATACGTGTCAACTTAAGTTCAAACACTTATTCCACAGGCATTTTACCCCACCCCTCAATCCCCTCCCCGTTTACGGGGAGGGGACGTTTTGGCTTTTAGACAAAACTGGGGTGGGGTAGCGCGGATCTTGGTGGTACGTGATTTTGTATCAAATCATATCTTGGTAAGGGTTTCACGTTAAGTTGACACGTATGGGGGAAATCCCGCCCCTACAAATCCATGTGTCGCGTTCTTGTTTCAAATAGGTATTACTTCTCAAAGAATACCTGTTAAATTTCTCCGCGTCACCGCGTCTCCCAGTCTCCGCGTCAATCGATTAAACATTAACAGCCATCAAAATTTCCTGCGCCCTGTCAATATTTTGACGTACTGATTGCGCAGAAGTATGCAAAGCCGCTTTTTCTTCGTCGGTAATATTTAATTCCAATACACTCTCGATGCCACCGCAACTCAAGCGACAGGGAACGCCGATGACGACATCTTTTAAACCGTATTCACCTTGAAGATAAGCCGCTATAGGTAACAAACGCGACTGATTCAGCAAAATCGATTCTACCATCACACTCACAGCAGAGGCGGGAGCAAAAAAAGCACCACCGGTCTGCATTAATTCCACAATTTCCGCACCACCATTGCGGGTTCTTTCTACTAAGCGTTCAATGGTAGCTTTATCTAATAATTCTGTAATCGGGATGCCGTTGACATTAGCATAACGCGGTAAGGGAACCATTAAATCGCCGTGACTACCCAATACCATCGCTTTCACATCGGCGGGTAAAACCCCTAATTCTAAAGCAATGAAGGCTTCAAACCGGGCTGAGTCTAACACACCAGCCATACCCATAACGCGATCGCGTGGTAATCCAGTAGCTTCCCAAGCTAAATAAGTCATCACATCCAAGGGATTGGTAACGACAATCAAAATAGCATTGGGAGAATGAGCGATCGCATTTTTGGCTGCTTCCACCACAATCTTGGCATTGGTTTTGAGTAAATCATCTCTACTCATACCGGGTTTGCGGGGAATTCCTGCGGTAATCACCACAATTTCCGAACCAGATGTATGAACGTAATCGTTAGTACCGACAATCTGACGATTATGGATTTCAATTCCCCTCGCCTCCATCAAATCCAGTGCCAATCCTTGAGGCATTCCTGGGAGGATATCTAATAACACTACATCTGCTAGGTTTTTCTCAGCAATCCGTTGGGCTAGGGTACTACCAACTCTACCTGCACCAATAATGGTGACGCGGGGTAAATGGCACACAGCCGGAGATTCAAGATAAGAAGACATATATATAAGCGACTAAATAGTCGGAGATAATATTTCACTACCTACCTGAATCGGTAGGCTAGTGATTGATTTGATTAATTTTGATGAATTCGTAGTAAGCACTTCAGTGCTTTCAAAGCAAGGACTAAAGTCCTTACTACTAAATTTAACCTTGAATTATTTAAATTCCTCAAGTTGATCTAGACGTAACCAAATGTTAGGTGTTGGTACTTTGCCAAACTTCACCAAGGCGTAATCACCTTTGGTATCAACTATTTCACCTTTGCTGTCAAACAAGTAGCTAGGAAAGCGAGAATCACTAGCTTTTGCTTCTAAACTATTTTCTAACTTCTCGCGGACAGCGCGAACCATATCACCTTTCTTGACTGGCATGAGTTACCCTCTCGACTTTACAGATCCTTTTATACTGGATCTTAGCTCGCGCCAATACATAAAGGCCTAAAGCTGGCATTGGTATATTTTTGTGTCAAGGCTTAACTTAACTAATGTTGACATTCCGGGCAAAAGTGACTTGAACGTCCCCCTAACCTAGTACGCTGTATTAAATTACCACATACTCTACAGGGTTCTCCTGCCCGATTGTATACTAACGCTACACCGCCATAGTTACCATTAACACCTTTGACATTGAGGAAATTACTAAAAGTTGTCCCACCAGCTGCAATACTCGCTTCTAGAACTTGAACGATCGCAGTTCGCAAAGCCTTGATTTGTTCTAGCTGCAAATTTGTACACAGAGTTTCTGGTAAAATTCCACTCTTAAAAAGTGCTTCATCAGCATAGATATTACCTAATCCCGCCACGACTGACTGATCTAGTAAAGCAGTCTTAATCGGACGGCGACGATTTTTTAGCTTTTGCGCCAGGTAATCAACTGTAAACTCTGGTGAAAACGGATCTACAGCCAGTTTTGCTAAACCAGTGATTGCAGTTTCAACAGCAACATT
Source organism: Calothrix sp. NIES-2100 (assembly GCF_963875285.1). Classification (NCBI taxonomy): domain Bacteria; kingdom Bacillati; phylum Cyanobacteriota; class Cyanophyceae; order Nostocales; family Calotrichaceae; genus Calothrix; species Calothrix sp. NIES-2100. Next base: position 9,703,601 of record NZ_CAWNLA010000001.1, on the reverse strand, counting down.
TGGCGGAACCCACCACATTTGTCCAAAGGTACGCTGATCAACAAAGCGTAATTCCTGTTGATCCCCAAAGAATAACCTCACCCGCGTGTGCTTGTGTAGTGGTTCATCTCGATGCAGCCACAGTAGTTGACCGGTCATCCGCAGATGCGCCCCTAGGTAGCCGGTAAGGGAGGGAGACGCGGTGACGGGGTGACGCGGGGACGATGCAGCGATAACTTCACTCTCCGCGTCCCCGCGTCCCTTTATCCCCGCGTCCTCTTTGGCAGATGGAGATAGTTCAGCTAGGAGATACTTACCACGACGATACCAAGTGGCGATCGCACTTCCTTTAATTCCATGAATAAACTCACCAACAGAAAACGGGTAGGCGATGGTGCGATCGAGCAACACATCTCCACCCGTAATTTCTTGATTCAGGGTCAATTGATTCAGACCCCTCCGTACTGTTTCAACTTCAGGCAGTTCAGGCATTCAAGCTGATTAAGCAAGCAAATTGCTTTTTTGAGGATAGATGATCACAGACTAGGAGGTCGTTAAAACCTCTAAAATTCCAATGGTTGGCTTGTAACCTTGGAACAATTCTCTATCATCCCACAAAAAAATCCCCTGATAGCTCAATTGCTTACTTTTTAGCTTTCGCTGCTGGCGCTGAAATCTCTATTAATTCGTTTGGGGCAAAGTTATTGGTGTTAACGCCTGCGTAATTTACGTTATCAAACCGGACAATCACTGAATACTTGATACCGCTTTGGTCAACAGACGCTACGGTTCCGACATCTTGATACCAGTAGGATTCTGGGCGGAGAATACGTACTTTAGAACCACGTTGAACCATGATTTTTTTCCCTTTTAGTTATCAATTGCCAATAAATACGGCTAATTGATTTCACTCTACAACTAGAAGGACGCAGCATGAGGCTTTGTTAAGTTATTTTTCTTGGTTGTCAGTTGTCATTGGTCATTTGTCATTTGTCATTGGTCATTGGTCATTGGTCAAAAGTCCTCCTTGTCCCCCTTGTCCCACTTGTCTCCCTTGTTTCCCATGCCCAAAACTTAAAAAAGTGTGAAATCCTGCTTGACAAAAATCTGGATATCGTTTAATTTCGTGTCGTTCGCAGATAACACTTCAGGAAAACCTCATACTTTATTAAGTACAAACACACTACCCTCGTTTCCTCTACTGATCCTCAGATCGCTATCTAAATAAGTGATATCCAACCATCCTTGTTGTTTATCACTGTTAATCGCAGTATCAATAGCCGTGAATTTGTTACCAGCTTCAATTTGTTGGATCAAATTTTCTGGAGAGTTGTAACTTAATAACCGTTGCCAACCGATGATACTTCGATTAAATTTGACTTGGACACGACGACCTGAGACTGGCTCAAATTTGGCAGCAACACTGACCAATCCTTCTAAATAAGGTAAGCCATATATCTCGGCTATATTGTAAACGCTCGTATTTTCTACGCGAATATACTGATAAATTTGTCCGAGTTTACAAAAAGGTAATCGATCCAAATTTAATAGAGCTTTGCTTGTAGTGTATATTAATCGCCAATTACCATTAAGCAAATCAGTAGCCCCGACAGGATGTGGTGTGGGATTGAGGTCTTCTAAAGTGGCGATCGCGTCTAATATAGTCTGTTTCTGTTGCTCGTTAGCCAGTAAACCGCGATTAGTTCCAGCGATCGCATCTAAGACAGCCACTTTTCCAATCATCGTCTATAACCTCAAAAATCATCAGGATGAAATCAGCATCAAACATATATAAATATCAAATGTATAGAGTCTTACTAGCGTATTCATAATCTCCAGTCATCTGTCATAAGGTAATTAAATAAATACCTTTTGCCAGATTGCGGATTGTTCATCTCTTGAGTTGAATTAATAACTAAATTAACTCATGTCCAGTGATAGACTCTTATTGTCTAGCTACTTAAACTCTCTCATTTCTTAGGCGATTATGTTGAATTCTCCATTACGTGAAGAACCTCGCAACCAGCGAGCTGCTGTTATTCCATTAAAACAAGAGACTTCTCTTTTAGACTGGTTACAATCCAGCGGTCGGATCATAGCGCGAGACGTTCACGAACCTGATTTTCTGGAAGATGAGGAAGAAATATCAGAGTTTCTGGGTGGAGAAGATGGTATAGGTGATTATGATCTTGATGACGACGACGATGTAACTGTTGCCGATGATTAGCCTTTTATGGCTGGGGACTTTGTGGTACATATCGTCACGACTGTTCAGTTTCGTAAGTGTGGAGTGAAGGGAAATTTCCGTGGACGCTAAATTATCTCCTGACCAAGGGTTAAGCTTTTCTGGAATCGGTATTGCTTCTTGTTTGGCTATCGGGCTAGGCGGAGGAGCATTGATTTTGGATTCGATGAGTAATAGGTTGCCTTGGCAGGGTATGTCTCTGACCCTGCCACTATTGTTGTCGGCACTGAGTACAGCGGCTGTAGGGTTCTGGGCGATCCCGCTGCTACAGGCACTCAAAACTGGGCAAATAATCCGTGAAGACGGTCCCCAAGCCCATCTCAAAAAAGCAGGTACACCGACAATGGGGGGGATATTCTTTATCCCGGTAGCGGTAATTCTTGCCTGCGTATTGTCTAATTTTGCCACAGAAGTGCTAGCAGTTAGTGCATTGACACTCAGTTATGGATTCATTGGCTGGTTAGATGATTGGCAAATTCTCCGCCGTAAGTCGAATAAGGGTATATCGCCCCGGACGAAACTAGCTTTGCAAATCGGGTTTGCAGCAGTATTTTGTCTGTGGCTGATGTTTAATCAACCAACTGGGATCACGAATATAGCTTTACCCTTGCTTGGTGTTTCCATTCCCTTAGGATTTCTATTTTGGCCTCTAGCAGGCTTTGCCTTAGTTGCAGAGAGTAATGCCACAAACCTCACTGATGGTATTGACGGATTAGCAGGTGGAACCGTTGCGATCGCACTTTTAGCACTTGGCGCTGTAGTTGCACCCACCTCACTAGGATTAATGATTTTCTGTGCTGCTTTAAGTGGCGCTTGTTTAGGTTTCTTAGCCCATAACCGGAACCCAGCTCGTGTTTTCATGGGAGACACTGGTTCCTTGGCTTTAGGTGGCGCTTTAGCTGCTGTAGCACTGCTAACTAACAGTTTAGTAATGCTGTTCATTCTCAGCGGTATCTTCTTCATCGAAACCCTTTCTGTAATGGCGCAAGTAACGTATTACAAAGCCACTAAAGGCCCTGATGGGAAAGGTAAGCGGCTGTTCAAAATGGCACCTTTACACCATCATTTAGAACTTACTGGTTGGTCAGAATTGCAAGTGGTCACTGTATTTTATATAATCGCCGCAATCTTAGCTACAATCTCGATGGCGATCGCTTAATTCGCAACTCGTTTAAGAAAAACATATAAATCACCCATCCCCACATAACAGTGGGGTTTTTTATTGGGCATTGGGCATGGGGCATAGGGCATAGGGCATTGGGCATTGGGCATTGGGAAGAAAACCCCCCACACTCCCCACACTCCCGACACTCCCCATATCTCCCTTGTCCCCCCTACCCCCCTCATCCCCTCATCTGGCTGACTAAATGAACCAATTCGGGCAAAATTAGTTTTTCCATCCCTAGCCGCACTGCATTACTGGAACCAGGAAGGGAGAAGATTAATTGATTTTGATAAACACCAGCAACAGCGCGGGAAGCGATCGCCCGCGAACCAATTTCTTGATAACTTAAAAAACGAAACAATTCTCCAAATCCTGGCAAGGTTTTCTCTAATAATTTGGCAATGGCATCATAGGTAGTGTCTCTTGGTGCAATACCTGTGCCACCATTGAAAATCACCACATCTAAGTTGGCATTTTCACCCAGCAGTTCTATCTGCGCTTGAATCTGATCTGGTTCGTCTTTGATAATTTTGTAAACTGCGATCGCATGATTGGCTGCTAGAAGTAATTCCTGGATTAACTGGCCACTTTTATCTGTTTGGGGCGAACGTGTATCGCTAACTGTAACAACAGCACAAGTTACCTTGATTCCCAGCGAATCTGGATGAGGTGGTTGCGTCATGGGTAATTTATTCATGGAGAGTTATTAGTCCTTAGTCTTTAGCTAATGACTAATGACTAATGACTAATGACTAATGACAACTTATTCAGATTTGCTAAATCCTAGACCTTTTTCTTCAGCGTACCGCTCCATGAAGCGCATAAAGCGATCCCATTCTTCAACAGATTTGATCAGGTATACTGCTTCTAATGCTTCTGGTTTACCGTTGACAAATTTAGCTTTCACTTCACGGGTGATGATTTCCCCTTCTTGGTCAATCATGTACATCCCGGTGATATCTTCGGTGGTGGTTTGAGCTAAAGCTTTAGGATTTTCAAAAATAAATGTTGCAGTCCCACTTTCACCAGTACGCGATCGCGTTAGGCGGACATCAGGTACTACATCTTCGTCTATACCTCTAGAAAACTGGATTTTCGCCATGATGAGTGAACTTAAAGTTTTGTAATGATTAATATACTATTCTCTCATCATTTGAGAACCAAGCCATCTTTGCTATTACTGAGATTATTGTTTTACGAACAAATACTTAACTAGCTTCTCGTTCTAGTAACAAAGTTACTGGGCCATCATTTTCAATCACAACTTGCATCATTGCACCAAATTCACCAGTTTCCACTGTTAAACCACTGCTACGCAACTTGGTAACAAATCTTGCATATAAATCTTGGGCTAATGAAGGAACAGCCGAACGGTCAAAGGAGGGACGGCGACCTTTGCGACAATCACCATAAAGCGTGAACTGGCTAACTACCAGCAACTCGCCACCAATTTCTTGTACAGATTTTTGCCAGCGGTCGCCTCCTTCTTCATCAGGAAACAACCGTAATTCCAAACATTTACGCGCCATCCAATCGAGTTCAACATCGGTATCAGTATCAGCAATACCCACAAGTAAATTGAGTCCCCGACCAATTTTGCCGATAATTTCACCATTAACGGTCACTTGAGATGATTTAACTCGCTGAATAATAACGCGCATGAAAGATAATATTGTTCAAAATTAGAATACAGATCATTGGTAGGGGCACAGCAATGCTCATACGTGTCAACTTAAGTCAAAACGCTGATTCCACAGGCATTTTACCCCACCCCTCAATCCCCTCCCCGTTTACGGGGAGGGGAAGTTTTGCGTCTGCAAAACTGGGGTGGGGTAGCGCGGATCTTGGTGGTACGTGATTTTGTATCAAATCACATCTTGGCAAGGGTTTTACGTTAAGTTGACACCAATGAGCAATGCTGTGCCCTATTGTGTATTGCATCCAAACGAGAACCGCTATATATTTGCCATTACAGCAATGTCATTAATCTATTTAATCACCAATGACTAATGACTAATGACTAATGACTAATGACTAATACCTATTTCCCAAACCCTTTACCCCGACTTACAGAAGGAATACAAAGGCATTTTTCTAGCTGACTAAGCAAAGTTTCACTATCTAAATTTCGACCAATCAACACTAGCTGGTTTTTTGGTTGACCTTTCCACTCATCATCATCCATTGTGAAGCGCTTGCCACACAAATGGAAAATATGACGTTTGGGGCTTTCATCAAACCACATAATGCCTTTTGCCCGAAACACATCGGTGGGTAGCTGGTTATCTAAGAAATATTGAAATTTCCTAATAGAAAAAGGCTTGTCAGTTTGGAAAGACAAGGAAGTGAACCCATCATTTTCTAAATGATCGGAATGATGGTGATGATGCTCATGGTCATGGTCATGATCGTGATGGTCATGACCGCAGGTAGAATGATCGTGATCGTGGTCGTGGTCGTGGTCGTGATGATTGTGAGCGTGGTCATGATGATCGTGATCGTGATGCTCATGCTCATCTGTAACAGTATCAAAATACTTGTCAGACTCAAACAAACCAACGCTAAGAATTAAGGGAAGTGGCACTTCTGAACGCGTGGTGCGCAGAATTCTGGCTCCTTCTCTAACTTCACCAATCTTTCTTTCTAATTCATTTAAAGCAGTTTCATCAACTAAATCTGCTTTATTGAGAATAATTACATCACCATAGGCAATTTGACTATATGCTGCCTGAGAATTAAATAAATCTAGGCTGTAATTGGCTGCATCAACTACGGTAATAATCGAATCTAACCGAGTTAAATCCCGTAGTTCTGTACCGAGGAATGTTAAAGCTACTGGCAAAGGATCTGCTAGTCCAGTTGTTTCGACAACTAAATAATCTAACTTTTCTTCGCGCTCGAGAACTTTGTAAACGGCATCAACTAAATCACTATTAATTGTGCAACAAATACAACCATTATTTAATTCCACCATGTTTTCGTCGGTGGAAACAATTAATTCGTTATCGATGCCAATTTCACCAAATTCATTAACTAAAACAGCGGTTTTTAATCCTTGCTGATTAGTCAGGATATGATTAAGTAATGTCGTCTTACCACTACCTAGGAAACCTGTGATAATTGTTACAGGTATGCCTTGCTTTGGCGCATCCATTGCTTGAGATTCAGGAGTAACTGCTGATTGCATAGCGCTGTGATCAAAACAAATAAAGTCAAAAAGTAGAAGTGTAGCGCAACGAGTCCAGAAAAAATTAGCATAGGGATGCTGGACTCTCATCCCAGGTGCTTTACCCTATTATTACGTATCTATCTATTTCCAAATTACTGAATGCAGCTGTCTTTGCTTTAATGTGCATATAGATAGGTAGCTAAGATGTTTAGCACATAATGGTTTTACCATTCTGAATCTTGAATAACTCAATTTTGAACTGCTTATGACCCTAACCCTTTACAATACCCTCACCCGTCGTCAGGAAGCCTTTACAACCGTAGAACCAGGTAAGGTTAAGATGTATTACTGCGGCGTGACGGTATATGACTACTGTCATTTGGGTCATGCCAGAGCTTGTATTGTTTGGGATGTAGTCCGGCGATACCTCCAGTTTAGCGGCTATGAAGTGCGCTACATCCAAAATTTTACCGATATTGATGACAAGATTTTGAATCGAGCCAGGCTGGAACACTCCTCAATGGAAGCTGTGGCCGATCGCTTCATTCAAGCTTACTTTGAGGATATGGCTAGGCTGGGAATCAAAGAAGCTGATGAATATCCCCGTGCTACCCACACGATGAATGGAATTCAACGGCTGATTCATGATTTAGAAAATAAAGGCTATGCTTACCCCGCCGATGGTGATGTTTACTATGCTGTGCGGCAGTTTTCGGAATATGGTAAGCTTTCTGGGCGGAATTTAGAAGATTTGCAAGCTGGCGCAAGCGATCGCGTCAACATAAAAGATCCAGAGTACCAAAAAAAGAAAGATCCCTTTGATTTTGCTTTATGGAAAGCTGCAAAACCCGGTGAACCTGCTTGGGAATCGCCTTGGGGTGCAGGTCGTCCCGGCTGGCATATAGAATGTTCAGCAATGGTACGCGATCGCCTCGGCGATACCATAGATATTCATGCTGGTGGCGCTGACTTAATTTTCCCCCACCACGAAAACGAAATTGCCCAATCAGAAGCGGTGACAGGTAAACCGTTATCTACTTACTGGCTGCACAACGGCATGGTGAAGGTAGATGGCGAGAAAATGTCCAAATCTTTGGGTAACTTTACCACCATTCGCGACCTATTGGATCGAGGGGTGGAACCAATGGCTGTGCGTTTATTTGTTTTGCAAGCCCAATATCGTAAACCCATCGATTTTACCGACGAGGCGATCGCCGCCGCCACCAACGGCTGGCATACTTTGAAAGAAGGATTGCTTTTTGGCTATGAATACGGCGAAAAACTGGGATGGGAAGTCAACAACGCCGCAAGTGAAACAGAAATCTCCCCAGAATATGTCAACCGTTTCCGAGAAGCCGTAGACGATGATTTTAACTTTCCTGGCGGTTTAGCAATCATCTTTGAATTAGCCAAAGAACTGCGCCGGGAGGGAAATATCATTGTCCATGAAGGGAAAACTGCAACACCAGCCGCAGAATTACGCCAAGAATGGGAAACCTTAGTTACCTTAGCGGGAGTTTTAGGCTTAGAAGCGAAAAAAGAAGCCGAAAAGCCTGTAAGTAATGGTTTAAGCGATGCAGAAATTGAGGATTTGATTCAACAACGCCAAGCAGCCAGAAAAGCCAAGAATTTTGGTGAAGGCGATCGCATCCGGAATGAACTCCAAGCACAAGGTATTACTCTAATTGATAGCAAGGATGGCACTCGTTGGCATCGGAATTAGCCCCTAGTCCCTAGTCCCTCATCCCTCATCCCTATGTTTTCTGAACTTACAAAAGCGATCGCTCATATCAATATTCCTGCTGACTGGATTGGTATTAGAGTTGTTAAAGAAACATCCGTGAACCGTCATGTTCGTGATGGCTTACCCCAAGCTAACGGCAAATACTCCACAAAGGGAGCCATGCTAGAAGTATTGGTAAATGGCTGTTTGGGTTATGCTGCTACCAATTCTCTAGATATTGCCAGCTTACAAGCCGCTGCGGAAATAGCATATAAACAGGCACTCATAGCTAGCGAATGGCGGGTCTATGATTTCCGTGAAACTGAGCGTCCCAAAGTTGTCGGTGAATATAACTCACCATTTTTAGAACCATTAGATGCGCTTAGTCCAGGGGAAATCAACGATTTACTGGTGCGGATTTGCCAGACTTTGAAAGTTAGCGACAAAATTGTGCAAACCATAGCCAGCTTCACCAGCAGCGAAAAAGAGACATGGTTTGCCAGTAGTAATGGCTCCCAAGTGTACCAAAAATTTCTCTCTGTAGGCGCTCATTACGGAGCTACTGCCCAAGATGGTGCGATCGTGCAGCAGCGTACTAACAACGGTTCGCACGCTAATTGTTATCAAGGCGGACTCGAACTATTAAAACAAGAAGGCTTATGGCATCGGGTGCAGCAAGTTGGCGCACAAGCAGTAGAACTATTGACAGCCGACGAATGCCCAACAACCCGCACAAATTTAGTCTTAGCCCCAGACCAGATGATGCTGCAAATCCATGAAAGCGTTGGGCATCCCCTAGAAATTGACCGAATTTTGGGAGATGAACGTAACTACGCCGGTGGTAGCTTTGTCAATAAAAGTGATTTTGGCAACCTAGTTTATGGTTCGCCACTAATGAACATTACCTTTGACCCCACCGTACCTGGTGAATTTGCCAGCTATAACTTTGATGACACTGGCGCAGTAGCCACAAGAGAGTATGTGATTAAAGAAGGCGTACTTCAGAGAGGTTTAGGCAGTCTAGAAAGCCAAGCCAGGGCGGGTATAGCAGGTGTAGCTTGTGCCCGTGCTTCCTCATGGAATCGTCCCCCAATCGATCGCATGGCTAACTTAAATTTAGAACCAGGAAACGCCACCTTTGATGAAATCATATCCGGAGTAGAACATGGAGTTTACATGGAATCTAACCGTTCCTGGTCAATAGACGATCGCCGTTATAAATTTCAGTTTGGTTGCGAGTATGCCAAATTGATTGAAAACGGCAAACTTACCAAAACTCTCCGTAACCCCAACTATCGCGCCACAACTCCAGAATTTTGGCAAAGCTTAATCAAAGTTGGTGATACTTCCAATTGGCAAATTTATGGTACTCCTTTCTGCGGTAAAGGCGAACCAAATCAAGCAATTTGGGTAGGACATGGTTCACCCATTTGCCTATTTGCTAACGTTGAAGTCTTTGGCGGTGGTAGTTAAGAAAGTATGAAGTATGAAGTATGAAGGATGAAATTTTGCTTGGTTCTGATTTCATCCTTTATGATTTAGCCTTACTATAATTCCCCTGTGACTACACAATACTCATGAAAATTGACGAATTGTCTGCTTTAGAAAACAGTTTTAATCAACTCATTGAAACTCTACTTATTAAGAAAACTGCAACAGAAGAATTTACAGTTAAACTTAGTAGTGAAAGAAGTCAATTTACACGCTTTAATCATGCAAAAGTTCGCCAAACTGGTTATGTTGCTGATGGTTGGATTGAACTAACTTTAATGGAGGAGCAACGTAGTAGTGTTCGCCAGTTTCCCTTCACTGGTAATTGGGATATTGACTGGCAGATAGCATACACAGCTTTACAAGAATTACGTGAAGAAATCCGGTTATTACCTATTGATCCATATCTAGTTTTACCCTCTGGAACTAACTCTAGTAGAGAAATACATTCTGGCAAATTGTTAGCCAGAGAAGAGGTAGTGCCAACAATACTAGAATTGGTTGCAGACCTAGATTTTACAGGCATATACGCCGGGGGAGTTGTCATTCAAGCTTACGGCGATTCTCAAGGACAAAAACATTGGTTTGCCACAGATACATTTACCTTAGACTATTCTTTATTTAGACCATCAGGACAAGCAGTTAAAGGTACTTTTGCAGGTAGTAAATGGGATAAATCTGCGTATATAGCAAGAATTAATGAAGATAAAAAACAATTAGAATTACTTGCTATTGAACCAAAAAAATTGCCAAGAGGAAATTATAAAACTTATTTTGCCCCCGCTGCAGTAGCTGATTTAGTAAATATGCTTTCTTGGGGGGGTGTAAGTGAAGCCGATCTCCGACAAGGGAACAGTGCATTGGCTACATTATCTCGGCAAGAAAAACTACTTTCCCCAGAGTTCTCTTTAAAAGAAAACTTTCAGCTTGGGTTAGTGCCGCGATTTAATGAATGGGGAGAAATGGCAGCACCAGAGTTATCTATAATCGAAAAAGGATTTTTAATCAATACCTTAATCAACTCTCGTACCGCCAAAGAATATCAAAAAACGGCTAACGGTGCTAACAGTTCAGAAAGCTTACGCGCGCCAGAAGTTAGCCCTGGTAATTTAGCATTCGCGCAGATTTTGCCTAGTTTAGATACAGGCTTGTATGTCTCGAATTTACATTACTTGAACTGGAGCGATCGCCCCACAGGTAGAATTACAGGTATGACCCGTTATGCTTGTTTTTGGGTAGAGAAAGGAGAAATTATCGCCCCCATTGAAAACCTGCGTTTTGATGAAAGCCTCTACCGCTTTTGGGGAGATAATTTAGTTGATTTCACTAACTTTCAAGAATTTATCCCCGAAGTTGGAACCTACGAAAGCCGTCAACTCGGAGGTACTCTGGTTCCAGGAATGTTGGTAGAAGACTTTACATATACGTTGTAGTGATAAACTTTGGTGTTGCCACTAAGAACACCAACCTTGTGTTTTTACAACTTGTTGAATTTCAGTTTCTAGTACTTGAAAAGCAGACAATGCCCGTAATGGTGAAAAGTCATTAATAATTTCCGATAATCGGTGGACACGTTCGTTAGCTGAGAACTGTTTGAGCCTCCGACCTGTCAATCCACTGGCTTGGGACAGAAGTCCATGAAGAGTATCTTTAGGATCGGGTAGTTTTTCAAGTCTATCGAGATCTGGTAATTGTAATGGCTGACGCCCGTGAGGATTTCCTGCCGCCATTCGTAGTGCGGCTTCATCAAATAAAAGCCATGCCTCTTGCATCCGTACAGGAATAACACAAATATGAGGTGGCATTGTCACTGTTTTTATAACTGTTTCTTCTACAGCTTCTCTAATTTCAGCTATACGTTTTTCGGGTAATTCTTTTTCTGCATCTCGGTGAATAAATAACAGATCGCAAGGATAGAAATCTAAACTGCTGATAATACGTGCGGACAAAGTTTTTGGTGGTTTGGATAAGCGTCGCAGATCTGCCCAATTAGACTGGATAGCACACTCAATCTGATTTTCCTGCAATAACCAAGTTAGGATAGGGATCAATGCTTTATCTGAACTGCCGTCAGATAGCAAGGTATAACAAAGTTCTTTCATGTTAACTCTGTAGGAAAACCAGGTATTAGTGGTTGAAGGTCAACTCTATCGACTACTCGCCGTTTCTTGGGTTGTGTTGTTCTTGAGTGTTGAACAATTTCTTTACCTCCATTGCTTTCTAATTCTGCTTCATCAAGTATTACTGGGTTCAAGTAAGCAAGTAATTTATTTTTGGCAACAGTATTCGTTTCTTCTAAATCTTTGTGTCGCCAGGTATCAGGAAGACAACCAAACGATACACGCTTAAATCGGTTCCCTAAACGTATTGTTTCTTTTAATTCGGCAACTAATAAGCTTTCATCAGGTACTTGCATCACTACAGAAGGTGAGTGAGTATTAATAATAACTTGTCGCAAAGGATTATCTATACCTATAGGTTCATCCACATCGGTGGCAATATCTTGAAGCAACTTAAGTATTTTAGGAATGCGTTCTGGATGAATGCCGTTTTCGGGTTCCTCTAAACACAAAAGACCCTGTGCTTGGGAGTCTAATTCTAGAACAGCCAATGCTAAAAAGCGTAGGGTTCCATCTGATAATGCTCTTGCTGGATGTGATGTCCCTTCTCTACCAGTAACTATTAAAGTAAGAAGTTCACGTCGTTCATCTCGGTCAATTCCTACTTTACCCACATCATCAATTAGTTCTGCCAAACGATTAGCAACTTGGCTGTAAACTTGTGCCTCTGCCTGACTGTCAGAAAGTTCATTTGTAAGATGATGTTTATTTAACCTTGCTAGGTGATAGAGTGTTGCAGCTAGGTGAGAGCCATCCATATCTAATTTTGTTGGCGCTGTAAATTCATCCGGTTGGCGTAGTGCTGAAGGTTCTAATTGAAGTAGTCGCCAAGATTGCATTTCTCTTCGCGCTAGTAAGGTTGTTGGACTCTCAGCAGCATTAGCAACAGAAAGTACTGTTCGAGGAAGATTTGCCGCTAACCGAGACAGAGGTTTTCCTTTAATACCATCTTGATGTAGCTTAATAACTGTCTTATCTTTATCACCCTCAGTGGAAATAAAAGGTGAAGTTCTTCGTCCCTTAACTGCTGATTTACGCCACTCAACACTATGAGGAAATAATAAGTTTTTTCTTGCATCACCAAGATTGATATGAACCAACTCTTCCTTGATGATTTCCAGCGATCCTAAAGACCTTAAACTATTATCTGAACGGTAAGCTAGAGTGAGAGAGTAACGAAGAAAGGTAATACTAGCTTTTGCTTGCTGTCCTAAATCATCTACCCCTTCCTCTGGTACTATCATTTCTGCCTCAAAGGACATTTTATCTGTATATTCATAACCAACTCGGTGAAATAAACTACGCACATCTGCTGTTCGTCCCTCTTCATCTCGCACAGATAATGCAGCGTCAATAAGGGTGCGATCGGCGATCGCGCTTAAAAACCTAATAGCATCAAATAAGTTAGATTTACCTACACCGTTAGCACCAGCTACACAGGTAAATGGCCCGAAGCGGACATCAACATCAACCAGATTCTTAAACCCAGAAACTTTTAACCTAGTTAGCATAATATTCCTCTGTTGGCAGAAAATATTATAAGTGTGCCAAGCAGACATTGCTAATTAATAGAGTAAACCTTTTATATTTAGTTTTGTAGTGCAGCCAGATAAATTTACCTATTTCTATAAAATTCATGGTTCAAAAGGTCTTTAACACAGAAGTAAATAATTATTAGAGTTAATAAAAATTGGGCAAATTGTAAAATTGGATCTAATCGCCAGCCCTGAAGCACAAAAATTAAACCCACTAACAACATGATACTTGGTATCAATAGTGCTTGCAGTAGATAAATTACAAAAGCTATGCCATTAAGACTGCTAGCACGTCTAAATAGCACAGTAACCATAAAAATCATGTAAGATATACCAAAAATTATATATAGTAATCCTAGTAAGCTAGCTGTATTCAAACCGAAATTAATTTGCATTAAAAATAAATCATTTAAGCTTGGCATAATATGTAATATTCCACACTATTTAATCAAGTTATTTCCTAATAAAATTGAATAAGCTCGTAGTCAGAGCCAACTACGAACTTATGCAAATTAATGAATTATAAATACCTCCAACTATATTGCCAAAATGGACTTTAAATTAGTTGCTTAAAGAAAGTATTTTTTTATTTAAGAACAAATTAAGCTATTACACATTTGATTTGCAGCTATTGATTAGCCATAATTCTTTCCCTGTTTACATAATCTAATGTTTAATTTTTAATTCTTGATCAAACTCCCGTGCTATTTCTTCATCAGCCTCAGTCGGTAAATTGCTCCCATCAAGCTTATCTCTTCTTGGGTGGTGAAGAATTTCGCGGTGGGGACATATCTGCTCGTAATTCTTGTCTACCATTGGTAACAATTCGCAACATATCTTTAAGATCCTGTTCAATACCTTCTAGGACACTATCGGCATATTGATCCGCACCATTTTCGATTTCTTGAGCCTGAGCGATCGCCGCTTGTCGCATTTCTTCTAACTCTTGCATACAAGCACGGCGCTGTTCCTCAATTTCCGCCAGAGTTTCTTGCATCAAAGCATCGCATTCTTGTTGTACTTGTCGTCTTAGCTGTTCAGCTTCGCGTTCTGCCTGTTGGATAATATCGCTTTGGGCTAAAATTTGGGCGCGTTTAGCTTGCGCCGCCTCAACAACTTGCTGGCCATACTCTTCAGCTTCTAGCAGAATTTCCTCTTTTTGATCGAGCATTGATGCAGCTTCTTGAAAAACTGCGGGTAAAGAAGCCCTGATAAAATCTAGCTGTTCTAACAGCTTTTCATCATCAACTAGAGTGCGTCCAGTCAGTGGAATGCGGAATCCACTAACGATAATCTCCTCTAGGCGATTGAGTTCCTCCTCCAAATCTAAGTTTCCCGCTCCTTCGGGATAGTCTTGAGAGGGGTGATTGTTTCCGTTATGATTGGGTTCAACATTGGAGAGTTGTGGTTGTAGCATTGGTATATTTCTAGAGCAACGTGTGGGGGAACGAGATGATCGACAGAGCCACCAAACCTTGCAATCTCTTTTACCACACTACTACTTAAAAAACTATACTCATTGGAGGTGGCTAGAAAAACAGTTTCTATTTGGGTGGAAAGAGTTTTATTAGTATGCGCCATCTGAAGCTCGATTTCAAAGTCGGAAACTGCCCTTAAACCCCTTAATAACACTTGTGCTTGGCGCATTTGGGCGTAGTTGACTGTCAAACCATCAAAGCTATCGGCTTCGACATTTGGCAAATGTTGTGTAGATACACGAATTTGCTCTAGCCGTTGTTGAACACTAAAAAGTGGCATTTTGTTAGGGTTGCGTAATACAGCGACAATCACCTGTTCATACAGCCGACTAGCACGCTGAATGATATCCAGATGTCCCAAAGTAATTGGGTCAAAGCTACCGGGGTAAATAGCAATCACAATTTTCGATACATCAAAGTTATGTAGGTGATTATATCGGAACCTGCTGGCAAACCTATTAAATCCCAGGGAAAAACTATTTTTATTAGAGAATTTAACGATACTAAGTAATTATTATCAACTCAGTATATTCGTAGTTAGGACTTCAGTCCTAGATTCTCTAGCACGCGAGCGTGCTGACTAGAGATAGGTTTTTACCTCAAAGCAAAACCTGCTCTAATTGTTTATATACTCAAAGCCCCCAGTTTCTTGTTCTAAGATAAGAAACTGCTAACGCTGATTAATAATTTTAGTTATCTAGCTAGGTACTTTTGCATGGCACTGGATCTTTCCACTTTGCCTTTGGCATTTCAATTTACTTCTCCTGGCCCAATTCTCTGGAGAATCGGGCCAATAACTATTCGCTGGTATGGCTTATTAATCGCCACAGCGGTGTTAATTGGTGTCAGCCTTTCCCAGTACTTGGCAAAGCGCCGTAACGTTAACCCAGAGTTACTTAGTGATTTGTCAATTTGGCTGGTGATTGGGGCAATTCCCGCAGCCAGGTTATATTACGTTTTGTTTCAATGGCCAGAATATGCCCAGCACCCGGAGCGAATTATCGCTATTTGGCAAGGGGGGATTGCGATTCATGGAGCGATTTTGGGTGGCTTGGTAGCAGCATTAATCTTTGCCAAACTCAAGCAAATTTCTTTTTGGCAACTGGCAGATTTAGTAGCGCCTTCGCTGATTTTAGGGCAAGCGATTGGACGTTGGGGAAATTTCTTCAACTCGGAAGCGTTTGGCGATCCCACCAATTTACCTTGGAAATTGTATATCCCACCGGATCGCCGTCCCCCAGATTTTATCAATAATGAATACTTCCATCCCACTTTCCTCTATGAATCTTTGTGGGATTTAATGGTGTTTGCCCTGCTGATAACGTTGTTTATTCGCAGTTTACAAGGAAAACCGCGCTTAAAGATAGGTACGCTGTTTCTCACTTACTTGCCAGCTTACAGCTTCGGACGCTTGTGGATTGAAGGTTTGCGTACTGATAGCTTGATGCTAGGCCCCCTGAGGATGGCTCAAGTCGTGAGTTTAATCGGGATTTCTTTAGGATTAGCTGGATTAGCTTGGCTTTACTTAGCTAAACGCCCTTTACCAGATGTGGTTTCTCCCCCTAGGAGTAACGGAGCGATCGGGGAATGAGGAGATGAGGGGTATGAGGGGGATGAGGGAGTGTGGGGAGAAAGGATTTATAACAAATGACCAATGACAAATGACAAATGACTAAAAATAAAAAATGCCCCAGAGGGTTCTCCAGGGCTTAACCAGGGTGCATCTACCATTACTCTCTACTGGCCAAAGAGAAACTATCCGGAAAGTCACTGATAATTTATCAAAAACTTTTTTTGAAGAATTGAAGTAGATGTTTTCATGAGTAAAATTACTGGTAAAATATGTTTTCCAAAAACCTTCCATCCGTAGAACCTAGGGTTTACATTGTGGGAGCGGGTCCGGGAGATCCTGATTTATTAACGGTAAAAGCGCAAAAACTACTGGCTGTCGCGGATGTGATTTTATTTGCTGACTCTCTCATACCCGCCCAGATTTTAGATCTTTGTCGCGCAGATGCGGAAATTATTCGGACGGCGAATAAAACTTTAGAAGAGATTGTACCGCTGATGACAGAACGAGTGCGATCGCACAAATCTGTCGTTCGTCTCCATTCAGGTGATCCTAGCCTCTACAGCGCTATCCATGAGCAAATGTACCTGCTATCAGAGGCAAATATCCCTTTTGAAGTGATCCCAGGTATCAGCGCCTTTCAAGCCGCAGCTGCTAAATTGCAAGTAGAATTAACTGTACCGGGTTTAGTGCAAACTATTATTCTGACCCGTATCAGTGGACGTACTGAAGTTCCTGCAACTGAAGAACTAGCCACACTCGCAGCACATCAGGCTAGCCTTTGCTTATATCTAAGTGCGCGTCATGTGGAAGATGCTCAAGCCAAGTTACTAGAACATTATCCAGCCGAAACCCAAGTAGCGATTTGTTTCCGTGTAGGCTGGCCTGATGAAAAAATTCGAGTTGTTCCCCTCAAGGAGATGGCTGATTGTACCCACAAAGAACAGCTAATTCGCACCACACTTTACATTATCAGTCCAGCACTTTCGCCAGCAACAGGGCGATCGCGTTTATATCATCCCGAACATCATCATCTATTTCGATCTAGTCATTAGTCATTGGGCATGGAGCATGGGGCATGGGTAAGAAAACTCCCCACACTCCCCATATCTCTCTCTGCTTCCTTGTCCCTCCGAAGTTCTGTTCGTCGTTCGCGCAGCGTCTCCCCTTGGGAGAAGACGTTGGCGTTCGCGCAGCGTCTCCGTTAGGAGAAGCCAGACGCTCGTACCTCGCTACCGCTGCGCTAACGCCGGACGCCGGCGCTCAGACTTCTCTCCTTGTCCTCCTCGTCTTCCTTGTCCCCCTCATCTCCCCTACTACCTTGCGCCGCTGCGCTTCGGTAAACTAAATAAGGTCATTGCCAACTTAAAATAGTGGCAATTTTAAATACTGTTGACTGTTGACTGTTGACTATTGACTCTTGACTATTGACTCTTGACCATCATTGAATTTTGAATTTTTTACTATGCCATTAATTAAAGTACAAACTTCCGTACCTGCTCCGGAAAAAGTTGAAGTTGAGTCCATGCTGAAAAGCTTATCAGCTAAATTAGCAAAGCATTTGGGAAAACCAGAAGCCTATGTAATGACAGTTTTTGAACCGGAAGTTCCGATGACGTTTGCTGGTACTACAGATCCGGTTTGCTATATAGAAATTAAAAGTATCGGCACAATGAAACCTGAACAAACTCAAACCATGAGTCAGGATTTTTGCCAACAAATTAACCAAGCATTAGGTGTACCGAAAAATCGCATTTATATAGAGTTTGCAGATTCTCTAGGTGCGATGTGGGGCTGGAACGGTACAACATTTGGTTAGATACCTCGAAGTCATGTAGAGGTACTCCCAAATCATGTTGGAGTACTTCAAACTTTGTCGCACCGCGATCAAGTACATAGGCGCGATGTCTGGCGACAATAAGCATAGCTTCTAAAGATTTTAGGTGAGCATGGACTCGGCGATGCTTGGGCTGAGCTTACGCACTTGAAATTAAAGACAGTCGCTACGCATTTTCAGGTTTTTGACTACAGGGAGAGAGCGGTTGAGTGGTGAGGTTCCCGAAAATTGACAGTGTCCCAACCAGTCGGATTTCGACTCCGCTCAACCCTCAGGTGTCGAGAGTTGAGCGGAGTCGAAACTCGGTTTACTGGTACTTTATTTTCATGCAAGTTCCTTAATTCAGTTATTCTTTATCAATAAAGTGATTAATATCACTTTATTTTGATACATAAAAACTGTCTGTATCTTAAACGCATAATAGCTATAGAACCAAGCAGATTGCTGTCGCAAGGTGGCTGAAGATAATTTAGAGCAACAATGTCCTAATTGCGACGACAACTGTTTACTTGGGAAATTCTGAGGGAACACTATATTAAGTAGTTCCTCAGAAATTTATTAATCAAGTAGTCTTATGAGCAAGATACATGCACAGTTCAGCGCTATTCAAGGTTATACAATTACAGACACACTACATATTAGTAATAGAAGTATTGTTTATCGTGCCACAAAAATTAAATCTCAAACACCAGTAGTAATTAAAATCCTCAATAGTCCTTACCCGCAACTGCGAGACTTAATTTTATTAAAAAATCAGTATTTTATCTCCAGCTATATCAACTATCCGAATATTATTACATGCTACGGTTTAGAAACTTACGGCAATAGTTATGCTCTGATTTTAGAAGATTTTGGCGGTATTTCTCTAAGTCAGTATTTGAATTCTCAATCTCTAGATCTAAATGGTTTTATATCAATCGCTCTGGCGATTACCTCTGCTCTAGAATGCCTATATAAAAATAAAATAATTCACAAAGATATTAAGCCAGAAAATATTTTAATTAATCCAGAAACTCAGCAAGTTAAGCTCATAGATTTTAGTATTTCTTCTATCTTACCTAAAGAAAATACTGAGATTAAAAGCCCCAATCTTTTAGAAGGAACTCTTGCTTATATATCGCCAGAACAAACTGGGAGAATGAATCGTGGTATCGACTACCGCACAGACTTTTACTCTCTTGGTGTGACTTTTTATGAATTACTTACCGGACAGTTACCTTTTAATAGCACAAGTCCGATTGAATTCGTACATTACCATCTTGCACAAGAACCAATAAATCCAACAATAGTTAATGTTAATATTCCTCAGATGCTCGCCAATATAGTTCTGAAGTTAATGGCAAAGTCGCCTGAAGAGCGTTATCAAACAGCTAGAGGACTTAAACATGATTTAGAAATCTGTGAACAGATGTTGCTAAAACAAGGGGAAATTACAGACTTTAAATTAGGTGAAAAAGATATCAGAGATCGCTTCCTGATTCCTGAAAAAATTTATGGTAGAGAAACTGAGGTTAGCACTTTATTAAATGCCTTTGAAAGGGTCAGTTTAGGCAATATAGAATTAATGTTAATTGCTGGATTTTCTGGGATTGGAAAAACATCAATTGTTAATCAAATTCATAAACCAATTATTAGACAAAAAGGTGATTTTATTTCTGGTAAATTTGAGCAATTCCAGCGAAATCTTCCCTTTTCTGCATTTGTACAAGCTTTCCGCAGTCTTATAAAACAACTACTTACTGAAAGCACAGCCCAATTACAAGAGTGGAAAAAGTATATTTTATCAGCTTTAGGAGAACAAGCAGGAGTAATAATTGATGTTATTCCCGAATTAGAATTGATAGTTGGTAAACAACCAGCAATTCCTGAACTCACAGGAACTGCTGCACAAAATCGCTTCAATTTGCTATTTAGTAAATTCATTCGAGTGGTAGCAACTAAAGAACATCCACTAGTCATTTTTTTAGATGATTTACAATGGGCAGACTCTGCATCTTTAAAACTAATTCAATTATTAATGGGTGAGACCGATTCTATATATCTGTTGCTGATTGGTGCTTATAGAGATAATGAGGTTACCGCTGGACATCCTTTACTTATGACTTTAGATGCGATTTCTAAAACTAATGCGAATGTCAATCAAATTACGCTAACACCTTTGAATGAAACTCACATCAATCATCTGCTAAAGGATACTTTAGGCTGTCCAGATTCAATGGCTCTAAATTTGACAAAGTTTGTATTAAATAAAACTCAAGGTAATCCTTTTTTTATAAATCAATTATTAAAATCTTTGCAGGAAAATCAAATAATCTATTTTGATTTTACAGCCGGATATTGGCAATACAATATTCAAGAAGCAGAAACTTTATATCAAAGTGATGATGTTGTTCAGCTTTTAGTTAGCCGCTTAGAGAAGCTACCTAGATTAACTGTAGAAACCTTAAAAATAGCTGCTTGTATTGGGAATACATTTGATTTAAATCTCCTATCCCTGATTTCCGAAAAATCCCCTGATGAAATTGGCGCTAATTTGTGGAAATTGTTACGAGAAGGGCTAATTTTACCCACAGATGAAATTTATAAACTTTATACAGATGAGCAATCTCAAGCCAGTGTTGACTCAGAAATAGAATTTCGCGATCGCGAAAAATTGACAGTTAACTATAAGTTCCTCCACGATCGCGTACAACAAGCAGCTTACTCTCTCATCTCAGCAACAGATCGCCAAGCTATCCATCTCAAAATTGGGCGGACTCTTTTAAAAAATCCAAATTCCCAAAACTTGGAAGACAATATATTTGAAATAGTCAATCAACTCAATATTGGCGTTGAGTTAATTACTAGTAAATCAGAAAAATCCGAACTAGCTCAACTCAACTTGATTGCAGGTAACAAAGCTAAATTAGCTACTGCTTATGAAGCGGCTATTAAATATTTACAGATGGGTTTGCAATTGTTGAAAACAGAAAGTTGGCAACATCAGTATCAGCTAACATTGGATTTATATTTAGCAGCAATGGAAGCAGAATACTTAAATATTAATTTTGAAAAAGCAGCAATTTATGCAGAAATAGTTAAGCAAAATGCAACTAGCCTACTCGATCAAGTCAAGGCTTATGAAGCGCAAATGCAGATGTATATGGCTCAAATACAAATGCAATTAGCTATTGATACAGGATTAAAATTATTGGACATACTGGAAGTAAACCTGGAGTCAGCACCACCACAAAATTTGGATGTTGAAGATTTAATCAACTTACCAACGATGACTGTTCCCGATAAACTTGCAGCGATGCGTATCTTAATTAGTATGATTTCTGCGGCTTATTTTACCAATCCAGCATTACTGCCATCAATTATATTTACGATTATACATCTGTCTGTAATGTATGGAAATTCTTCAGCTTCTACTTACGGATATGTTTTGTATGGCTTGCTATTATGCAGTATGTTCTCAGAAATTGATGCTGGATATCGCTATGGCGAAGTTGCGTTGATTTTACTAGATAAGTTAAATGCTAAAGAACTTAAATGTAGATTATTTCTAGTATGGAATGCAAATATCAGATTTTGGAAACAACATCTGAGGAGTACCATAGAACCTCTCGAAGAAGCTGTGCAATCTGGTTTAGAAAATGGAGATATTGAATATGTAGGATATTGTTCTACAAATCATTACTTACACTTATTGTTTGCTGGAGAAAATTTACCTGTTGTCTATCAGCAATTAGAAAAATATAGTGTTTTGATGCACAAGCTGAAACAGCAGTGGGCTGTGGAGATGCAGAAAGTATGGTTCCAATTTATTTGGAATTTGCTAGAAAATACAGAAAATCAATATCAACTAAATGGTTTATATTTTAATGAATTAGAAAAATTGCCATTGTTTATCCAGACGAAAAATTATAATTGTCTTTTTTATGTATATTTAGCAAAAACTATACTATTTTATTTATTTAACCAAACAAACAATGCCTTAGAAAGTGCAGAAATTAGCAAACAATATTTAGAATCTGTAGCTGGACAATTTAGTGTCAGTCAACATAATTTTTACTATTCTCTAGCTCTGTTAGCTGAATATCCTAACCAGCCTAGGATTGAGCAGGAGCAATACCTGCAACAAGTTATAGCTAATCAGGAACAAATGTTTGATTGGGCATTTCATGCACCGATGAACTGTCAACATAAATATGATTTAGTAGCAGCAGAAAAAGCACGAATTTTAGGACAAAATTGGCAGGCTATGGAACTTTATGACCAAGCCATTAGAGGTGCTAAAGAAAATCAATATCTGCACGAAGAAGCGCTAGCTAATGAACTGGCTGGGAAATTTTATCTGGCTTACGGTAAAGAAAAAATTGCCCAAACTTATCTAATTGATGCTTACTACTCCTACAGCCGTTGGGGAGCTAATGTCAAAGTTGAAGAATTGGAAAAATGCTATCCTCAGTTACTTTTACCAATTATTAATCACAAACAAGTTAGTGTTAATAGCCGTGATAGCAATGCTTTAATTACTAAAGCAATTGTTGACTCCAGCACTACTGGGGTGACAGCAATATTGGATTTAGAAACTGTAACTAAAGCATCCCTAGCTATTGGCTCGGAAATTCAGTTAGATAAATTAATCCAAATTCTTATGCAAGTAATTTTAGAAAATGTGGGAGGAAACAAAGGTGCATTAATTCTGCAAGAAAATGGCAATTTGCAACTTGTAGCACAATCGCACAATCATCAACCATGCGAATTATTATCTATCTCTATTAACAATACTCAGGATGTTCCAGTTAGTTTAATTAATTATGTGTCTCATACTAAAGAATATTTATTAATCCATGATGCTAGTACGAAGACAAATTTTGCAGCCGATCCTTATATCATTAAATATCAACCAAAATCTATACTATGTACTCCTATTATTAATCAAGGCAAACTCATCGGCATTGTTTACTTAGAAAATAGTCTCATAGTTGATGCTTTTACTGCTGATAGGTTGCAAATTCTCAAACTGCTTTCTTCACAAGCAGCTATCTCTTTAGAAAATGCCCAGCTTTATGCAAAGTTAGAAGAAAAAGTAGCTACAAGAACCCAGGAATTAAATGCAAAAAATCTGCGGCTGAAGCAAACGCTACGTGAACTAAAAGTTACGCAAACCAAACTTATACAGTCTGAAAAAATGTCTAGCTTGGGACAATTAGTGGCTGGTGTTGCTCATGAAATTAATAATCCGATTAATTTTATCTACGCCAATATTGAACCTACTAATAACTATATTACATCTATGCTGCACCTGATTGATGTTTATCAACAAGAATATCCTCAGGTGACACCCTTAATTCAGCAAACAAAAGAAGATATAGATTGGGAATTCTTAATAGAAGATTTACAGAAAATTCTTGATTCCATGAAGATGGGAGCTAACCGGATTCGTAATATTGTGCTGGGATTACGGAACTTCTCCCGACTCGATGAAGCTGATATTAAATCTGTAGATATTCATGAGGGCATAGATAATGCGTTAATGCTCTTACAGCCCAGCTTAATTCCCAAGGCAAATTATCCAGAAATAACTGTAATTAAAGACTATGCAAAATTGCCAGCTATCGCCTGTTATGCTTCGCAATTAAATCAGGTATTTCTCAATATCCTGAATAATGCAATTGATGCTTTGCATAGACATAATCAGCAGCGAGCGATCGCAGAAATAGAAAATTATCGTAGCACAATTACCATTTGCACTCAAGTTATTAACAATGATTGGGTTTGCATATCTATCAAAGATAATGGAACAGGTATCCCGCAAAATATTAAAGAACGAATCTTTGATCCCTTCTTTACCACTAAACCTGTAGGTGAAGGTACTGGTTTAGGATTATCTATCAGCTATCAAATTATTGTAGATAAGCATGGTGGGAAAATAGATTGTATTTCAGTACCGGGAGAAGGGGCAGAATTTGTGATTAAAATTCCGATTCAGCCAGAAAAATTTTAAGTATTTATAGTATTCATCTACAGTAAATAATTATGCAAGAGCAGACTATTTTAGGTGTTGATAAAAATAACCATCCAGGACAAAAGCTACCACGCTCTTTAACAGCAATTGAAACTTTTGGCTTTACTTTATGCGGCTTGCTGTCATGGTTTACATCTGCACCATTTATTACTTCCGGTTTGGGAATGCAAGGTTTATTTTTGTGGATACCTGCAACAATTATGGGTGTAATGTTGTGCTTTCAGGTGCAAGCTTTGGGTAAGCAATGGCTAGATGTCGCCGGAGGAACAGCTAATTACACTAGCAGACTGCTGAAAAATTTGCCATTTTTAGGACGTTATGCAGCCTTAGGATACTTTGTTGCTTGGTCTTCTTTTCCCATCAATGGTGTTATTCTCACAGAATTAATCAAAGCACAACTTGAACCTTGGGGTATTCATTTTCCAGATGTGGTAATGAAAATTGGTTTAACATTACTCCTATTTACTGTGGCATTTAGTGGTACACGCGCTTTAGCAATTTTGCATTTATGTTTCATTATCCCGGCTGTGGGATTAGTCCTGTTATTTTCTATTCAAGGTCTGATTTGGTTAGCATTTTCACCACATAGTATGGGATTTTTTCCTAGCAGTTTACCTACTTTATCAGTTGTAGAATTGCCAAAGTGGTTTTTCTTTGTAGTCTATGCTGTCTATAGTATAGAAACAGGAGCAGCGTTTGTTGCTGATAGTCAAAAACCCCAGCAAACTTTGCGCTTATTATCGGTAGTTGGTTATCTCATACCGATTATTTCTTTAGGCGGTTCTTGGGTAATGATACGTTTAGCTAGCAATCCAGAACTGCAAGGTGACACTTTCAAAACTTTCTTAGCAGCTTCACCATTCTGGGGTAATTCAGCTTCATTAATTGTGACCTTGTTAATTTGCTCGAGTTGTCTTTTAGGTGCAGCTACCGCAGTCGCAAATACCCCGCGTATTTTATATCAACTAGCCCAAGATGGACATCTTTCGCCCGTCTTTACAGTTGTGTCTCGCCAAGGTGTTTTGCAACCTGCATTGATATTTACTTTTATATTTAGTTTGTTTTATCTACTTTGGGCAGATTTAAATAGTTTAGTAATTGTCATTACAATTAGCTACTTATTGTGCATTATTACATTTCATTTTGGTCTATGGCTAAACCGGGGAAAGCCAGGGGTACGATGGCCTTGGTTTTCTTTAGCCTTTTGCTTAATAGAAGTAGTAGCTTTATTAGTTGGTGGCTTGGCTTGGAACTGGCGCAACTTAGTTACGGGGTTAATGCTTCCGCTGATAGTTTTATTAGCTGATGCAGCTATCCGCAGAATTCCCTTTCCACCTTTTCATATTCAATGGTGGATGCAGCGCCGTCAGTTATACAGCACTAAAATTAAAGACTTTGTGGGATTTCAAGTAGGAATTTTAGTCTGCTTGATTTGTAGTACTGCTATGATTACCTGGATTGTGAAGGAGCAGTTTGAAAAACTCCCAGACAATGCAGATGAAAATCTCTTGGCAGTTTTGCTAATGATTCTCTCATTTATGGGAGTAGCGATCGCCTGCTGGACAACTTTACCACAAATTGCCTCGATTGCTGAAGCCAGAGAGGTGGCTGAAAGTCGTTTTATTACTGCTTTAGATACGGTTCCAGATGCAATTTTAGTGCTGGATGAAAATGGCAAAATCACTCAAGCTAATCTAGCTGCGGAAGTTTTATTAGAATTTCATATTGATCAATTGAGTGGGCTGAATCTAAATAGATTCTTTCGTGATTTGAATGATTTACCTGCATATTGGGAAAGTAGAAGCGAGCAAATTTTACACAAATCTGAATCACCGCGAACTATTGAAACAACAATTTCCAACCGGGTAAATCGCCAGCGCCAAGAATATATTGTGTTCTTACGAGATATTAGCGATCGCAAACAAGCAGAACAGCAATTATTAGATATCAAAAATCTCTATCAGCAAATTCTTGATGCAATTCCCGATTTAGTTTTATGCAAAGGTGCGGAATCGCGCATTATTTATGCTAATAAGGCATTTCGTGAATATTATGGCATGACTTTGGAGCAGTTGAGAGGAATTATTGATGCTCCTTTTGCTAAACCTGATTACACACAACAATATGTGAAAGATGATGCTTATGTGTTTAATACTGGAAAAACTTTAGTAACCGAGGAAACGGTTATTCGTTACGATGGTGAGGAGCGGCTGTTTAATACAATCAAGAGTGCTATTTTTGATGCTCAACAGCAGGTTATTCAAACAGTAGGAGTCTCGCGGGATATTAGCGAAAGCAAGCAAGCAGAAGCAGCATTGCGACAGCAAGCAACAGAACTAGAAAAAACTCTCCAAGATTTACAGCAGGCGCAAACGCAGTTAATTCAAACTGAAAAAATGTCTAGTCTTGGTCAACTTGTAGCGGGTGTAGCCCATGAAATCAACAACCCCGTTAACTTTATTCATGGTAACCTAACTCACGTTGATAACTACACTCAAGATCTACTTAGTTTCATCCAGCTTTACCAAGAAATTTATCCCGAAACAGCCCCAGAAATTCAAGACTTAAGTGCAGAAATTGACCTAGATTTTCTCAGAGAAGATTTGCCAAAAACCCTAACTTCAATGAAAGTGGGTACTCAGCGTATCCGGGAAATTGTGCTGACGTTACGCAACTTTTCTCGACTTGACGAAGCGGAGATGAAACCTGTAAATATTCACGAAGGTATAGATAGCACGCTGTTAATTTTACAAAATCGTCTGAAAGCCAAGTCAGAACATCCGCAGATTGAAATTATCAAAGAATATGGCAATTTACCCGATGTAGAATGTTACGCCGGACAGCTAAACCAAGTATTCATGAACATTTTTAGTAATGCTCTTGATGCTTTAGACAATTACAACTCTCAAAGAACAACAGCAGAAATTAACAAGAACTTGAGCCAAATTACTATCCGCACGCAAGTAATTAATCCGCATTGGGTAGGTATTTCTATTCAAGATAATGGCCCGGGAATGACTGAAAGTGTCAAGCAAAAACTTTTTGACCCTTTTTTCACAACTAAACCTGTAGGACAAGGTACAGGTTTAGGATTATCTATCAGCTATCAAATAATTGTCGATAAACACCAGGGAAAGATGAAGTGTATTTCTCAACCGGGACAAGGAGCAGAGTTTTGGATTGAAATTCCCATTAAACAATGCGGTTTAGCCCATATTTAAGGCAGATAAATTTGCAAATCTTAATTAATCTATGAGAGATGCGATCGCATCTTGAAATTTTTGCCAGATGACTCCTAAAGAATTATTAGCTGCTGTACCGGAAGAATTGACTTGGCTAGCAGGTAGGTTTGGGCAGGTTGGACGATAGGGTTCTTTGCCGAAAGCTTCTTGCCACTCTTGAGGAGTTAAGTTGCGTCCGGCTGTGCGACAAGCAATGTTGATTAAGTCATCATTATTGTAAGACACCCGCCACAAACGAGCATCACTATCAGACCCACTGAGAAGCCAACGGCTATCATTACTAAAGGCTAAAGGACTAACAACGCTATTATGTCCGCGTAGTACGATGGGTGCAGCAGTGCTGTCGTTGGGATTCCACAAGCGAATGGTATGGTCATCGCTGGAGCTTGCTAACCATTGGTTATCGGGGCTGAATTTTAGACCATAAACACCCCCACGATGTCCTGCCAACAGAGCTGGTTTTTTGGCAAGATTATTCATATCCTGTAACTGCACTTTTTGATCCCAAGAACCAGCAGCCAACCAGCGACCATCTGGACTAAACGCAACTTGAGAAACGCGATTATCAAATTTAATAATTTTTGGGTTAGCTGAGGGGTTAGTAGCAGTCATATCCCATAGCATAGCTTTACCATCCCAACCTGCTGCTGCTACCCAACGATTATTCGGACTGAACGCTACATCTGCAACTACATCGCAGTGACCAAGTAGAGAAATGGGTTTGGCATTATAGTTGGTTAAATCCCAAACTAAGGTACTTCTGTCACTGCAACCCCCTATATTACCACCAGTAACCAACCAATGCTCATCTGGGCTAAAGGCAAGCGATCGCACTCCCAAATTCTGAGTATTGCGCTCAAAGCTCGGCTTAGTTGGTAAACTGGCTTGTTTCATGTCCCATACCTGTACAGTACCGTCATAGCTGCCAGCAGCTAACCACCTACCACTAGAACTGAATGCCATACTCCAGAAACCCGGCCCGTTGAGGATATGTGGTTGTTTAGCAAGATTGGTCATATCCCACAACCGGACAGTTCCATCGGGGCTACTTGAAGCTAACAATTTGCCATTAGGGCTGAAAGCTAGACTGTAGATAACATATTTGTGTCCAGTTAGTAAGATAGGTGGACGCATTAGATCAGTTGTGTTCCATAGTCTGATGATGTTGTCGCCACTATTAGATGCTATCCACTTGCGATCGGGACTAATTGCAACTGCTCGTACCAAATGAACACCCGACAAAATAATTGGGTCATTCAAGACGTTAGGAACTTTCCATAATCGAGCTTGATTGTCTTCGCTAGCAGTCGCTAACCATTGCCCCTCTGCGTCAAAAGTCATTGCATTGATCCATCCTTCATGTGCTTGAAGAACGATAGGTGATATTGAGAGGTCAGTGATATCCCACAACCTAGCTGTTCCATCTTGACTGGCTGTTGCTAGCCGCGTACTATCAGGACTGAAATTTGCTCCAACAACAGCACCAATATGTCCCCGTAAAATAAAGCGACAAACCGGATAATTGGTGTCAGTCTTACAGTATGACGATTTGGGTTGCGAAGAATTTAGACTTTGCATATCCCACAACTTTACCTCAGTGGTACCTGCACCTGTTGCTAACCAACGACCATCAGGGCTATAGGCAATGGAGCTAATCCATCCATTATTTGTACCTATGATTGTGGCTGGGGTGGTAGTTAAGTTTTTAGAGGTTAAATCCCAAACTTGCACAGTATAGGATATAGCAGCTGCCAAACGCTTTTCGTCAGGGCTGAAAGCAAGCCCCAAAATATTACTTTCAGTTAATTCCTTAGTCTTGAGAATTATGGGTGTTGCAGAGGAGCTAATCGCTGTCATATTCCACAACTGTACATTGATGCTAGTACTTTCACCTATAACGTTATTTGATTCACCTGTGGCTAACCATCGCCCAGAAGGGCTGAAAACGACTTGTAAAACCTTAGATTTATAACCTCTTAATGGAATCATTTTCGAGCCAGGGACTTGAGTTTTCATATCCCATAGCCCGACAATGGCATCTTGACCGGCTGTTGCTAGCCACTTGCCGTCAGGACTAAAAGATAATGCGTTAATTGGCTTGCTATGTCCTCGGAGAATTTGAGGCGCAGTGTTGAAGTTCGGTGTAGTAATATCCCAGAGGCGAATGTGAGTGTCATTACTAATTGCCGCTAACCATTTACTATCAGGACTAATCGCAACAGCTTTTACCTCACCTGTATTTCCTCGTAAAACAATCGCGGGTTTATCTGGATTGAGCTTATCCCACAGCCGCACTGTTCCATCTTTACTTCCTGTAGCTAACCAGTTTCCTTTGGGGCTAAAGGCCACAGCAACCACTGGTTTATCATGTCCAATCAACGGAGTACCGCCAATTTGAAATAAAAGCCTACGTAAAGAATTTTGAATTTCTTTATAACTGAATTTCCAAGTTTTTATAGCTTCTAGAGTCAACAGTAAGCTCTTTTGAGGAAACTCATCTCGTATTGTCAAAGCTTCAAATAGCGAGGCTCTTGCAAGTGCTTCTTTCGTTTTTTGTTCAGCAATCTGACGTTGTTGTGCTTCAGATTTTTGGGCTATTTCTGCTTCTTGTTGGCGTTGTACAGCAACTTTGTTAGCTTCTATTGCTATTAGGCGTTGTTGTGCTTCAACTTTTTGGGCTGTTTCTGCCTGTTTGCGACGTGCTTCGGCATTTTTCTGAGCATCTACTGCAAGTAGACGTTGTTGTACTTCAGATTTTTGGGCTGCTTCTGCCTGTTGGCGACGTTGTTCAGCAATGTTACGGGTATCTACTGCAAGTTGACGTTGTTTGGCTTCGGCTTTTTGAGCTGTTTCTACCTTTTGAAGGGCTATTTCTGCCTGTTTGCGGCGTGCTTCGGCATTCTTCTGAGCATCTAATGCTATTTTTCGTTGATTTTCTGCAACATCCTTCTGGTTTTTAGCCTCTTGAGCATTCTCCTCTGCTTTCTGGCGCTGTAAATTAGCTTCCTGGCGTTGAGCTTCTGCATAAGTTGCGAGGGCTGCCATAGCAACTGAAAAAATAAGTAAGCTGACAATTAGAGGCATTGCAGGCTTCAAGCGTTGCCACAAGCTTTCAGGCAAATGTTCCCGAATCCAACGCACATTAAAAACCTGGCGATAAATTAGGTTACGTACTTGCAACCGTGTGTTTTCTCGCCGCACAATTCCAGATAACTTTAGGTGAGACTTGACGAGTGACTGTTCTTCATCAGTTACGGGAAATTTGCCTCGATAAATTTGAAGATAGGCATTGAGTACTTCTTTTTCCAGTGGATGTGGGGCGCGCTTAGTCAGCATATCCCGCACAAATTGCAAGTTATTATCTTGCTGACTGGCATTGCCAAAAAAGGTACTATCTACAATACGATCAACTTCGGTCTCAGACCAATCTGCTTGATTGCGATCGGCAAGAATGCGACAAAGACGCTGTGTTAAATTTGGGTGTCCTCCCGTCCATTTCAGAACCCATTGCAATACTTGCTGGGCATTTTCATGGGGTAATCCTAAGCCTGCTGCTAAAGGCAATGCTTCTTCAAAGGTAAAATCTGTTAAATCTACTCGTTGCCCAATATTAAAGGGTGTACGCTTTGGATCGCGGATTAAATCGCCTGGTGTAGCTACACCAATCAAAACAAAAGAAAGGCGATGAAATTCGGGATTGGTGGCACGGGCAACGTGAAAGTAACGAACGGCTGCATAAAAGTCATCAGTAAAATCCAGGCTAAGAGTAGTATCAATTTCATCAATAAAAATTACTACTGGAGTCGCTACTTCAACCAGCAATACATTCTTAAAAAACAAAGTTAGCCGTTGAGTAATGCCTAAATGGTTATGCTCCTCCCACCACTGATTTGTATTAGTATTCAGCATGAGTTGACTTGCTATGGCATCAAGCAGCCCTTTATACCATTGTTCAGCAGTTACTTGGGTGCCTAATACACCACTGATGTCAACGATCGCACATTGAATACCTTCCTCAATCAGTTGTTCTGCCGTGCGAATCATTAAGCTAGATTTTCCCAACTGTCGGGGAGTGAGGACGTAGGCAAAGCTAGCAGTGCGGCAAAGTTTGAGTAACTCTTGATCTGCCTGTCGAGAAATGTACAACCCCTGGTCATTTGCTTGGACAGTACCGCCAACGGTGTAAATGTTTGGGTTAGCCATGCAAATGCTCCCGGAAGTAGTCGGCATAGAGTTGACAGCGCGCCACAACTATTTGCCCTTCACGTCGAATCAAGCCTACTGCGCTTAGTAATCGGTAAATCCGCTCATCTGGACAGGTATTGTTACGAATTACCTGAAGCAACCCTTGCACTAAGTCTTTTCTTTTGTCAATGCAGAATAAATGATACCGCAGATGATCGCCAAAGGGGCCGCGATCGCTGCTTGCTTGAGCAAACAGTTCGGCTACGGAAAATTGCTGGCTAGCAACTACATACAATGCCCGTCGCACTAGATAAGGATGACCATGTAATAATCTCATCAGTTGGGTTTCTTGCAACTGTGTCAGAGGAGAACAATGCCTTTGATTAAGGTCGGCAACTTGTTCTAATGTAAAATCCTTACACTCAATAACTTCACCTACACTGAATGGAGATTGATTCAGGTTCGGAATCAGATAATAGGTTTCAGTAGCAGTCACCAAAGCCAAGTCAAACTGTTTCCAAATCCGCATACTAGGTAAAGGTAAAGCACGGTTATTGTGCCAACTACGCAACATGCCAAAATATCCTGATTGAAACTCTGTATCAAAAATCCGATCCACTTCATCCATCGCCAAAACCAGAGAACCACCCAATTCTTTCAACACATAAGACTGGATATAACTGGTGCAACGCTGATTGTTACCTACCCCTTGTTGCCAGAATTCTGCTGTGCGATTGGGCATTCCCAGTTGTTCAGTTAAAATCGTGCAAAACTGTTGATAAAAAATGTCTGCATTGGTGAGGGCTTCTGGGTCAAATGATTGAAAATCTATATATGCTACTTTTTTACCGACTTTCATCGCTGCATCAATCACCCGCATCAGCAAGGAACTTTTCCCAATTTGACGGGGGCCTTTGATTGTTAAAGTGACTCCCTGGCGTTGGATTGTTGTCAGCGCGATCGCATCTTGGGGGCGTTCAATGTAAAATCGTGATTCTGAGTCCATTGTCCCCTCTGTCATCTCCAAGGGTATCGGTTGAGCACAGGGAGATGGGCGCGGTAAACATGGTTGTGGGGGAATTTGCAGTAAGTCGGCTTTAGATTTTTCTGTATTGATGGAAAGAGTATCACCTGCGATCGCCCGTTTTAACTCTTCAATTAAACTGGGTGTGTCTTCATCTGTTTGCCACAATGCCCAGTTGATGCCATTGAGATAAGCACTCAGTGGATACTGAAACGGTTCTCGATAATTCAGACGCACTGGTAAAATGACGGGATGTCCCCCCTGCTCTTTTCCCAGACGAGATGCTGTTTCAATCTCGGCTTCTACCATTTCACTATGAACAGCTCGTTGTGAGAGAAAAACAATTAAAAAGTCTGCCCGTTGCAATTCAGCTTCAATTCTTTGTGCCCAAGGCGTACCCACGAGCATTTCTCGATCGATAAACACCTCATGCTGTTGCCTAAGTGCCTGAAACACTTGCATGGCAACTTTTTCATCAGTTTCTGTGTTGCGTTTATAGCTGATAAAAATCCGCTTTCGTGGAGTTGGCGAAACTTTTTGAGCAGATAATGACCGTTGCTTGAGTTGTGGTCTGTCATACTCGGGAATACCTTCTAAGTTGATCGCACTGCGACCAAATTTAAAAGCTTCTTCCAGAGATTTTCCTGCACCTAGCCCATCATAAAACCCAACAGCAAAATCAATTGCTGCGCGATCGCCAATTGCCTGACTCATCCCAACTACACAATCAATATGTTGAAAAATTGCTTCTGCTTGTACCTCGCTATAGCAAGCATTCAACAACACACACTCAACATTTTCTTTACACAGTTCAAATAGCCCCGCCAAAGCTTGAGAACTGACAAGTTGCACCTCGCCTACATCATTTTCTAAAACTAATCCTTGAGTACCTGCACCATGCCCTGAAAAATGAACAATTTGCGGTTCATAGTCCAATAATGCGCGTTGCAAATCTCTAGGGCGCACCGCCCACCGTGAGACAATTTCAAACTGATCTCGCCTACGCGATCGCATCAACCCTTCTGTAATTTCTCGTACTTCTTCACCTAGACGTAAATTATTCGTGTTTTTGGGATTAGCAGCCAGAATCAAAATCTTTTTCACAAGACCACATTGACAATATGACCATATTCTGAGAATATATCCAAATTTTGTCGTTTTACACGCTAATTCAGGACTTAGGCAAAAATCGCTAAAAATCTTAATGTAACTAACCTCTAGCAAAGACAGAAGTTATAGGATAGAGATCTTCGCATCAATTTGTGATTATTTATGTCTGTGACGCCGCTAATTTCTCCAGTTGACTTGACTCCCCCGTTACTAGGTGCTTCCGTTGCTGAATTGACTGCTTGGGTACAGCAACAGGGACAACCTGCTTATCGAGGTAAGCAGCTACATGACTGGATATATCACAAGGGAGTGCGATCTCTAGCTGATATTTCTGTTTTCTCGAAACAATGGCGTGGGGAAGTCGCACAAATCCCCATTGGGCGTTCCACGATACACCACCGCGCTGTTGCACCGGATGGCACAATTAAATATCTATTACAACTCGCAGATGGACAAATTGTGGAAACCGTTGGTATCCCCAGCGATAAGCGTTTAACAGTTTGTGTTTCTACTCAGGTGGGTTGTCCGATGGCTTGTGATTTCTGCGCCACTGGTAAAGGTGGTTTCAAGCGGAATTTAGGACGCCATGAAATTGTCGATCAGGTGTTGACAGTACAAGAAGATTTTCAGCAACGAGTCAGCCATGTAGTATTTATGGGACTGGGTGAACCGTTGTTAAATACTGAGAATGTTTTGGAATCTTTGAGATCCTTAAATCAAGACGTGGGTATAGGAGCGCGATCGCTAACTGTCTCGACTGTGGGAATCCGCGATCGCATCCGTCAGTTAGCTGAACACCAGTTACAAATTACTCTCGCTGTTAGTCTCCATGCGCCCAACCAAAAACTCCGAGAACAGCTAATTCCCAGCGCCCGCAACTACCCCATTGAAGATTTGCTGACTGAATGTCGGGAATATGTGGAAATCACTGGTCGCCGCGTTAGTTTTGAATACATACTTCTCGCTGGCGTGAACGATTTACCAGAACACGCCTTAGAACTAGCAAAACGCTTGCGTGGTTTCCAAAGCCATGTGAATCTAATTCCCTACAATCCGATTCAAGAAGTAGATTACAAACGCCCCAACAGCGATCGCATTCAAGCCTTCGTCAATGTCTTAAAGCAGCAATTTATTGCTGTCAGCGTCCGTTACTCTCGTGGTTTAGAAGCTGATGCGGCTTGTGGACAACTCAGAGCCAGTAAAAATTAAAATATTTTTTGTGAAAATTCGCCTTGTCCAGATCCCCGACTTCTTTGAGAAGTCGGGGATCTAATACCAAATAAGTTATGACCAAACCTGATTTTAAGACAATGCCTAAAGCAGAATTGAGGGCTTACGTCTTGCAGCATCCTGACGACAATGAAGCTTTTTATGAGTTGTCGGATCGGATAAAAGCTAATGCTAAACCGCTCAAAATTGAAGACTTGCCTAAAATTATTCAGCGTCAGCGTGAGCAAGCATAGAGAATCTAGTACTAATATTAAGAGCGTTGTGCTGCTAACACAACGCTCTTTTTTATCAAAACTAAAAGTTGAAGCTAATAGATAGGGCAAAAATTTTACATCTTGGCATGAATACCAGGGGCATAAGCTTCAATGACTCTAGCAGTGCGAGTGCAAGTGATCATTAAGTAGTCACAAGTTGGGCATTGGGTGCGAGTTATTTGACTATCTGAAATATAGTGACGTTCGGCTTTACTGCCACAGTTGGGGCAGCAAATTTGTTGTACTATCTGCATTTTTAAATCCCTGGTTGTAATGAATGATGATAATTAAAGACAGCCAATCAAACTAGTCAATATCTGATTTAAGACAAGTTAATAAAAGCCTGTATAATTCGCCTGATTTCTTTAAACAAACTTCAAATTTTAAAAAGTCGCCCTTATTTTCTATCTATTATCCTAACTGTTCTACCAGTTTAACATCTCACTTTAGATATATAAATTAATTTTTGGCAAAGCTCCTATTTAGAAATTTACTGATCCCCATTCATAATGCCTCGATATAAACTAGTTTGCAGTGATCTCTCGCACTAGTCTGTATATTAATAGCAAAAAGTTAAACACAGAAAAATACTGTATATTTAGGCACAAAAATATCACTTTAAACTTTACTTAATATTTTTACGACTGGAGATGGAGATGACATTGTCGTCAAACAATTTAATTAAAACTTCCAATATTCATGATTCAGAGCAGAGCTTATGTCTGCTAGGCTAGTTGTTGGTAATGGGTAATGGGGAATGGGTAGTAGGTAATGGGATGTCCCAGTTATCAATTACCCATGACTTCTTCCTTTGGTAGGTTGGCGTAATTCAACATAAGTGGCTTGGGTTGTCATTAGTCATTAGTCATTAGTCATTCGTGTAGCCTTGCGGACGAGTTTCTCGCCATGAAGCAACTACGGTCAAGTGGAATCAGCCGCAGGAGAAGAGATGTTTAAAAAAGTTTATTTTTCGCTACATAATTTTATTTATTTTTGTGTAGCTCTTGAGTGAGCAATGCAATAGAAATTTTTCACAAAAAATTATCATCAGGACTGAAGTCCTGACGATGAACTTAAAATAATATATCGATTGGTTGACATACTTCCCCGAATTGAATTCGGAGGATTCTAGGCTCAAACAGCGATTGCTGGCGTAGCATTAAACTCAACGAGGTTGTCACCAACCCCGTTGGTCTTCAAAACCGTGCATGAAGGTTTCCCTTCACACGGTTCCTCAGAGCTAATTTGTAAACTAGAGTAAAGTCTTTGATTCGTAAGGGTTTCAGGAGTTTAAGCCAAGCAAGCGTTTATTCTCTGAAAGTCTTGCCCAGCAATCAATTGGATATCCTTAAGATTTTCTTTACGAATCAGCTCTCAATGACTTGGTGCTTTTTACGCATACCTCATTACCCATTTATCAGCAACTTTTTCAAGTATTCTGGTGGGCTTGACCCGCATCATTCAATATCTCAAGTGGTTAAAGCTTTTAAGGGTCGGTCGTCAAGATATTTAAGGCAAGAGTTTCCAGAATTGATGAAACTACCTAGCTTGTGGACACATTCATATATGTTTGATACTACTGGCAAGGTCAGCACTCAGAAAGTTTTAGAGTACATCAACGACCCACATCACGGATGAATAAATTCATCCTGTTCGCTTATATCGCTGGCTAAAGCACGGGGGCTTGAAGCATCAAGACTCGGTGCGATTCGTTGGATAGAAATACCTATTACTAGGTAGGGATTATCCGCAGGAGAAACCAACCTCTCGTACTGGTTGGAACTAAGCCCTGACAACTGAATGACCATGAGGGTGTAAATCCCTCCCCTGTAGAGGTCAGGTGACAGCGCGTCCCCCAGGTTTGAGACTAGCCATCAAAGCCTGTAGCGGGGATGAAAGCGCCTCCACACTCCTAGTCCAAGGCAGTGCGGGGCAAGCAAAGAACCCATGAATAAGGTAACGTACCTGAACCCACGACTGAACTATCGTGAGATGCAACCAGCGAAAAGGACTGAGAACGCTGGAGCCAAAAGGCAAAGGATAAAAGGTAGGCAATCGAGTTTTGACCTACAACCTCTCTAAACAAACCCGGTGGAAAGTGGAATTCTAAAGGTTAATAGTAAGTCAAAAGGAGGAAAGAGTGAATATAAAAACCTTCAATTACTACACCGACATTGCCACGATGAAAAGACCGCCTCTGATGGCAGTCTGGGTAACAAATCTGGCTGTAACAGTGCCAAACCTAAGCCTGAAATAACAGGTAATCGAGGTACTCATGACAAGAGCCTGATTACTGAGGAGCCGGATGAAGCGAAAGTTTCACGTCCGGTTCTGAAGACGAGCGGTTCTCGTGAGGAAATCGCTTAGTTTAACAAAGGAATAATGACAAATGACAAATGCCCAATGCCCAGTCATCTAGGGATAAATCAAAATTTTGTAGGTTTCCGCTGTGGGGGCGATCGCTTGCTCTACGGCTTGTGATAAATTTTGTAAAGGATAGCGATCGCTAATTAAGGCTTCTACATCAATCCGCCGATTAAATACAATGTCGGCTGAGAGATTTTGCAGGCGGTAGGATGAACTATAACTGCCCATTAAGTCAATTTCGCGGCGATACAGCAGATTTGGGTTGATAGGAATTTGCACTTCGTCGGGAAACTCGGCGAAAAAGAGAATTTTGCCACCTTTACGAGTACAATCCAAAGCCTGAAAGAATGCTTTCTCGCTAGGGACGGCTAGTAAGGTCACATCAACACCCAACCCATCAGTGATAGCATGGATTTTGGCGCTTAATTCGGCATCACGCGCATCAAAAGCCGCTTCTGCACCAACATTTAAAGCTTTTTCAATTCTAGAGGGTAGTAAATCGGTAGCGATCGCTCTACCGCCGAAATACTTCACCAACATGATAAACATTAAGCCAATTGGCCCCGCACCAGTGATTAACACAGTTTGTCCCGGTGCAATTTGCGCTTTTTTCACCGCCTTTAAGCAGCAGTTAGTCGGTTCAACAAAACTCGCTTCTTCAAAACTGATATCATCGGGAATGGGAATCAAGCCGCCATTTTGCACAATATGTCCTGGTACTTTGACATATTCGGCAAAACCGCCACCACTAGCGTTAAATCCGGCTGTTGTGGAGATATTTTTATAGACATCACACATGGAATAATTTTCATTCAGGCAGTAGGCGCAACGCATACAGGGAATATGGTGCATTACCGCCACCCTTTGTCCCACTTGCCAATTTTTGACATTATCACCCACAGATGCGATCGTACCCGCCGTTTCATGACCAAAAATGCGCGGGGGTTCGTATAGGGGATAACGAATTTTTTTAATATCTGATTGACACAATCCTACTACCTGTACCTTAACCAGCACTTCATCCGGTTCCAGAGTCGGTACTGGGATTTCTTCGTAGGAAAGTTGATTTACGCCTCTAAATACCTGTGCTTTCACGTTGGTTTTTCACCTCTCAACGTTATTAGATGTAACATTAGTGGTCAACGTTAAGCTATCAGATTTGAGATTTATTCTGTTTTCAAGCTTGGCTAACAACTGGGAAAGCTTTAATGTCCTGATTCAGGATACCAATTCTCCATGACGATGCGCTTTATTTTTTGTTACGAACCGCCAAGAACGCCTTCTCTACGAGAGGCTTCCGCCAACGCGAAGCGTCTCGTACTCCTACTCTTAAGCAAGCTACGCGTAGCGTCTCCCCGAGTGAGAAGAGAGATGTCTTAAAAGTCAAGCGATCGCATCGAGTGACAATGGCATTGTATCGTCTGACAATGCGATCGCCGATTTTCTGGAAACTCTAAGGACGGGGAAACCCCGCCCCTACAAAATGGTCTAACTTGTCTGATTTACCC
Source organism: Calothrix sp. NIES-2100 (assembly GCF_963875285.1). Taxonomy (NCBI): domain Bacteria; kingdom Bacillati; phylum Cyanobacteriota; class Cyanophyceae; order Nostocales; family Calotrichaceae; genus Calothrix; species Calothrix sp. NIES-2100. The sequence goes on along the minus strand of NZ_CAWNLA010000001.1, from coordinate 9,664,353 downwards.
TATTCAGAGAAAATATCTCGAACAATGAATGGGGTTAATCAGTGCTGAATCAGATATATCAAGCTGATGTTTTAGTTGTGGGTGGCGGAGTTGGCGGTACAGCAGCGGCGATTCAAGCGGCGCGACGTGGGGCGAAAACTATCCTAGTGAGTGAGTTTTCCTGGCTAGGGGGAATGTTAACCTCGGCTGGGGTATCTGTCCCCGATGGAAATGAATTAGAAGCTTTTCAGACGGGGTTGTGGGGTGAGTTTTTACGAGAATTACAGCAACGTCAGCCAGAAGGTTTAGATCATAGCTGGGTAAGCTTTTTTAGTTTCGATCCGCGCATTGGGGCGAAGATTTTTGCTGATTGGGTGCAAGAGTTACCAAATCTGCATTGGATTGATAAAGAAGTTCCCTTAGAGGTTTTGCGTCAGGGAAGTTGTGTAACTGGCGTGAGGTTTGCGGATTTTATTGTCCAAGCCAAAATTACTCTTGATGGTACAGAATTAGGCGATTTATTGGCTTTGGCTGAGATTCCTTATCGTTGGGGTTGGGAATGGCGATCGCAATGGCAAGAACCTAGCGCCCCAGAACACCCCAATCATCTCACGGAAAAATATCCTGTACAAGCGCCGACTGGGGTGGTGCTGATGCAAGATTTTGGTACAGATATCGCCCCAGAAATCTCACCTGCACCAAATTACGATCCATCTATGTTTGCTGGTGCTTGGGATGGCTATGGTGCAGAACAATTTATGAATTACGGGCGCTTACCAGGCGGTTTATTGATGATCAATTGGCCGATATGCGGTAATGACTACGGCGAAGGTTTAGGGCGACTTGTAGAGTCAAAAGCTAGCAGAGATGAGTTTATTCAAGAATCTCGCTGGCATAGTCAAAATTTCGCCCATTTTATTCAAAATCAGCTTGGTAGACGCTACGGCTTGGCTACACAGGTGTTTCCCCATTCCCCGACAGCTTTTGCATTGCATCCCTATTACCGAGAAAGTCGGCGCTTGGTGGGAATAAAAACTGTGACAGAACAGGATATTTTACCTGCACCTGGGGGGCAGGTAGCATCATTAAATATAGATACAATTGCGATCGCTAACTATCCCAACGACCATCATTATCCAAGCTTCAACTTTCCGCTACAACCTAAATCGCTTCGCTGGGGCGGACGCTGGACGGGAACACCCTTCACAATTCCCTACAGCAGCCTCATTCCCACCACCACAGATAATTTTTTAGTCTGCGAAAAGAATATTTCTGTTTCTCATATTGCCAATGGGGCGACTAGATTACAACCTGTAGTCATGGGTATTGGTCAAGCTGCGGGAATGGCTGCGGCTATGTGCGTTGAGTTGAATTGTCAACCGCGTGATTTACCAGTTAAAGCACTGCAAACAGCTTTACTTCAAGACCAGCGATCGCCTGCGGCAGTTATTCCATTGTTTAATTCAACACCTGACGAGCCTCAGTGGATGCGGTGGCAAATAAATTATTTAAACAATCCCGCAAGCTATCCGCTTGATGGCATTTATCCAGCTTCATCATCATCTCCGTATTATTACGAGACTAATAAATCAGTAGCAACACGGTTGAACAATTCCTACACAGGTGTATTTCATCTCTTAGATCCGCAGGATTACAGATTCAGGATAATTTCGCCAAAAGCATGTAAACAGGAAACTTGGCAGCTTGTGACTTTGCGATCGCATATCGATTTACAACTACAAGCTTGTAACCATAAGCAATTGCTCACAGTTTGGGGTCGCCTCAATCCTGCTGGTAATTGGTTACTTGTCGAAAATATAAAGATTTGAGCAACTTTATTTTTATTCTGTAAAAAACAATACTTTTTAGGGAATTGTCCGGATGCACTAATAAAAACTAAGTAGCAGTGAATTAGCGAGTTCTAAAATAAACATCTGCTATGCGTGCTGTAGTTTCACTTTTAGCCTCTAGTCTTGTAATGGCTACCTTAGTTTTTAGCTCTCAAGCAATGATCAATCTCATGTCAAATATGTTCGTAGCTTCTGCTGTTACGCAACCTTTGCTCTCAACCAGACCCAAAACCAAACCCAGTCAACCAGAAAAACCTGCACCCCATCGTGGTAGCGGGCGTAGAGAGTTAATGGAGTATCACGGAAATGTCCGTTCTGCTGTTTAACAACTTTAGCTGCTATTTTCTTGTCTTTGGGGAGTTAAATTACAGAGCAATCGGGTGTTGTACTTAACATGATTTACAGAATTTTTTTAGTAAAGATATGACAGTCAACACACATAGAGTCTCAGCATTTGTCCAGTAGTCTAACCGTAAGTTGTGTATATATAGTCCGTTGCATCCCTGATATTCCGAATGTGCCAAAAATCCAAGTGCATGTATTGATTGCATCACCAACTCCTCTAAAAGCCGCGTTTACTGCTTCTAATTCCTTTGTTCTCAAGTATTTCATTGAGGTGATCGGTTCTAATCAAGGGCTTGTGAGTTCGATCAATTCCAATCATTTACCCAGCCCATCTCTAGTTTGATACCGTCACCCAGTTGATAGAGAAATTTACTCTAAATTAATAGACAGCTTAACCAAGTGGTGGCAACTTGCAATCTCAGATGTTATTCCTGAATGCGGTAGAAGTGTGCTGTTTCAACACAAGTGTTTTGCAATCTGTCAGGATCAGAACAAGACTTTGATCTCAAAAAAAGCAAACCCGCTTTGCGGAACTTGTGCAATAGCTGCATCACCAGCGAGTAACAGTAGCAAATACAATTAAAATGCAACTTGCTCCCCTCTTGCCGATTCTGTATCGTCTTCTCCAGCCAAGATTTACCAACTGTCTGTGGAGTGGAGATGAAAATTCTCGGGCGATCGCACTCACCTTTGATGATGGCCCTCATCCCCAGTACACTCCGGAAGTACTGGCTGTTTTAGACCGTTATCAAATTAAGGCTAGTTTCTTTTGGTTAGGTGCTTGTGTCAACCGTTCAACAGATATTGCTAAAGCCGTATGCGATCGCGGACACTGGATTGGATTGCATGGCTACGATCATCGGTCTTTTCCCCTGTTGTCCCCAATGGAACTGCGACAGAGTTTAGAAAAAACCCAAGCTGCTATTTATAGTGCTTGCAATCTCCTACCTGAACAAGTAACAGATGTCCGACCACCCAACGGTTTATTTACACCCCAAACTTTAAAATTTCTGCTTCAGTGGAATTATCGCCCAGTCATGTGGAGCGTTGTCCCTGTTGATTGGACTAGACCAGGAGTCACCACCGTAGCACAACGTGTTTTCTCTCAAGTGCAAAACGGTTCAATTATTGTTTTACATGATGGTGCTTATGGCGGTCAAGATGTTGCCGCAACAATAGAAATTTTAATCCCTCAACTGCTACAACAAGGCTATAAATTTGTGACTATTGATACTTTTTACCAGCAGGGCAAAATTAACAATTCGTAATTAGGAACTTCTAAGTTAAAAAAATTCCATTGCGATTGTTCACCGTTGACCGTTGACTGTTAACTGTGAACCGTCAACAGTCAACAGTCAACAACTTTAACGGAATAATTTATTTTTTGGAGTTCCCTTACTTAAGATGTTGCATTGGCGCGACTTCAGCCTCAGTACTGGTAGCGGGGGCAGGTTCCTCAGTTCCCAAGAGATGATGTATTTCACTTAATGAACTTGGTTGTGCTTCTGGTTGTTTTGGGGAATCGCTCATATATTCAATTAGGTCTTCTACTTGGCAATTAAGAGCTTTACAAAACCTAATGATTCTTTCAATATGATCCGTCCCCGTCCTCCCGCTTTCCCAGTTCTGGATAGTGCTTTCAGTCACGCCAACAAGACGCGACAACTCAAGCTGGGTTAGCCCTGCTTTTTCCCGAAGCAAAGCGATCCTTGGTTTTGGCTTTTGTTTCACAGCTATAGCACTTGTTTTTGGTTATTTATAGACGTAGATCCTAGCACCAAAAAAAAGCGGCGCTAAAAAAACACCAGAAAAAATTTTGATCTGATTGGCTAGGGGGATGAGGGGGATGAGGGGGGACAAGGGAGACAAGGAAGACAAGGGGGATGAGGGAGACAAGGGAGACAAAGAAAATTGTGAACTATGCCCAATGCCCAATGCCCAATACCCAATACCCCATTTTCAAAACATCGTCTTTGACATACTCCCCACCCTTCAAGGGTGGGGATTCTGGGGTCAAACAGCAATAGCAGGCACAGCCCGACTTACATCACCTAGCCCAATGGTTGATGCCCCAACCATTTGAATATTACGTGCGGCGTTTTCATCTCTTCCATTAACTGACTGACAGGAAGGACAACGCCATTCTCTAACAGATAAATCAATAATTTCTAGAATATGTCCACAACTAGAACAAGTCTTGCTACTGGGATACCACTGGTCGATGAAAACAACCAGTTTATTCTTCTTTTTGGCAACCCATTCTAATATTTGTAGGAACTCACCGAAAGCCAAGTCTGATATTTTTCTACCCCAAAGACGTTGCATCCCTTTGAGATTCAAGGTTTCAAAACAGAGAATATCAAACTTATCGGTTAACTCATGTGCTAGCTTCCACGCACCATCACGCCGACGATGAGAAATGTCCTCGTATCTGCGTACTAGGTTTTTTCTAGCTCGTTCTCGGTTAGATGAGCCTTTAAGCTTTTTAGAATGTTGCGAACTTGCCTTTCTAATGGCGTTTAGGGATTGCTTGAAAAACTGGGGAGACTCAATTCTAGTACCATCAGAGCAAGTGAGAAATGTCTTGAGTCCAAAGTCAAAGCCAGCGATTTTACCCGTCTTAACTTCAACTTCTTGTTTGCTGCCATCATCAACAACCACAACCATAAACAACTCACCTAATGGTGTACGTTTTATGGTTAAAGTCTTGACTGTTCCCTCAATCTCTCTAGACTTCCAAAACTGATAAACTCGATTACCAATTTTTACTTTATTCCCTCCTAAAAACTTATAACCAGCTTGTTTAAGAGTGAATGACTTGTATTTTATTACCTTCCGAAATCCTGGTGGTCTTACTCCTTTTTTATTATGCTTAAAGAACAATTGATAGGCTTTCTCAATGCGTTGACAAATATCTTGCACTGCTTGAGAACCTACCGAGTGCCAGAAAGAATTACGCTTTCTTAACTTTGCAATATGGGACTGAAGCTTTGCACAGTTTAAATATTAAACTAAGCCGCTCCGTCACCAGAGCGACTCGTCTTCAAAACCGGACGTGAAGATTTCCCTTCATCCGGCTCCTCAATAATTTGGTGCTTGTCCAAGTGCATACCTCCAGCTAAACCATCTTTAGCTGTTTTGGTGTCGTGGCAGTGTTTGTGAAGTACCTGAAGATTTTTGTATTCATCTTTTCCCCCTTTACTCCGGGGTATTATGTGGTCTACTTCTAATAGGTCTTCGGTTCTGAAATACAATCCGCAGTGAGTGCATTTTCCTTTCTGCTGTTTCAAAAGTGTCGCCACTTTTTTAGGCATTTCTGGATGTGCGCCCATTCTTGAACTCCAGTATACTAGGTCGCCATTGTATGGACTGGCTTCACCTTTTACTTTTATATGCCTAACTACAGGTGTATCAGCGTGGCTAAAAAGTCGCATTGGGTTTTTACTTTCCTGCGGGGTGGAGAATACCCAGTTATCGCCGTCAATTGATATTATAAATGGGTAGCCGATGGATAGCAGCATGAAAGAGAGACTGAGTGTACGGGTTGACCCTCAAAGACTTGAAAAATTAAGAAGAGTTGCTAAACAAAAGCGCAAAACGATGACTCAGTTGATTGAAGACTGGATTGATAGACTACAGGAAGAAAAGCCGCTCCTTTAGAACCGGGCTTTAAACCCAGTTTTGTGGTAAAACTTCTACTTCTCCACCTGGAGAAATTAAAGTCTTACCCACTGGGATCACAGCCAGGGCATTGGTTTGAGCTAAGTTAATCAAATTTCCCGAACTGTGGCTACCACCAGCTTTATGAAATTCGTAAACGCCATCAATTAACTGTAATTTTCCCCAAACATAAGTTTCACGCTTGCCATCCGATCGCAATTCTTGATGCGATCGCACTTTGACAAACTCTACTTCCCACCCCTGCGCCAATCCAGCCAGTTTTTTAATTGCTGGCTGCACAAATCGCAAAAATGTCACCAACACAGCCGCCGGGTTTCCTGGTAACCCAAAATATATAATAACTTTCTCATTATTACTAGCCTGCGCAGGCGGGCTTTGTTCTTCTAGCCCCACCCGGAGGTGCGGGCTTTGAGGGAATGTGGCAACTGTGAGGGGTTTACCTGGTCTCATTGCCACAGCACGGATATGAACCTTGGCTTGCAATGTTTCTAAAATTTGGTCAACATAGTCATAATCGCCTACGGAAACCCCACCGGAAGAAATTACTAAATCAGCATTGGCGATCGCGTCAGCAATTGTTTTTTGCAGCGCTGCTGGCTCATCCTTAACAATGCCTAACATTAACGGTTCGGCTCCACTTTGCCTAACCAAAGCGGCTAGTGCATACCCATTAGAATCGACAATTTGTCCGGCGGCTAGCGGTTGGTCAAGGGTTACCAGTTCATCTCCAGTAGAAAATATTGCTACACGAGGACGACGGTAAACACTCACTTGAGGACATTGGGCTGCGGCTAAAACACCAATTTCCGCCGCACTCAATTTAATTCCTGCTGGTAATAATTGTGTCCCAGCTTGATAAAAAGATGCTTTGCGCCTCACAAATTCTTGTGGTTGTGGTGCAGCAAAAATATGGACGCGATTCTCTTTTTGGCTTGTCCGCTCTTGCATAACTACAGTATCCGCACCCTTTGGCATCACCGCGCCTGTAAAAATCCGTGCGGCTTGACCCTGCCCAATTGTAGACTGGGGTTGATATCCGGCAGGAATTGACTCAACAATTTCCAAAACTGCTGGCTGTTGGGCGCTACAGTGCTTTACATCTGTATATTGCACTGCATAACCATCCATTGCCGAATTATCCCAATGAGGAAAGTCTAGGTTGCTGGTGACTGGGGTTGCCAAAATCCGCCCAGATGCGGCGAATAAATCTACAACTTCTGTCTCACTTTGGTGATCTAGTGGTTGGACTAAATCTAAAATAACTGCTTGTGTATCGCTGACTGAAAGCATAGCGATCGCCTAAATTAACGCTATTCCTTACATTCTCGCACTAGCGGTTTCCCCATTACACAAAACGTTTAATAACCATCTATTGGATTGTTGATCTAATGCTGGTAAGACACGAGAACCAAAAACATCCTGCCAAACTTCCACCCCATGCTGCTTGACCAAGCCTGTTTGTAATTGTTTTAATCGGGCATAATCACGGTCATTAATGGCGGTTAGTATGGAAATGATTGTACTAACTGGGATTTGTACAGCTTTTGTGTTGATGAATTTCATTGGCGATAACCCTCAAAAATATAAATAATTGCTGAACGTGATCATTTTGACCAAGTATTACCCCTGGTTGTTGGCAATTATGCCACTAGCTAATTCAGTATTTACTTACCAGACTCATCTGTGATTCTACGCTATATTCTTAATTTTCCCTAGCTTTACTGTTTAACTAAGTTAGCTGTTTTCCGGTTATCGAACACTGAGCCAGTACTTAAACGCTCACTTCAATATTAAAACTAATAGCAATAATTAATTCTTCTAGCATCGATAAAAATACTTAAAAAATCCTTAATATATTCTATGACTATTGCCAGAGTACCCCAAAAACATTATCCCAAGGCGGAGATTGGACGACGCGGTATGGCGTTAGGGCTAGATTTCCTAGGTGTTTGGTTAATCAGTTCTCTGTTGAGAAGCAACAACTCAGGTATTCAATTTGTTCAAATTCTCGTGTTTGTGATATCTTGGTTAGTTTTACGAGTGCTAGTAGTCTATAACAATCAAGGCCAAAGCTTAGGGCGTTGGGCATTTGACCTCAAGGTGCTGGAAGTCGAAGATGGGCAAATAGTCGGTAGAATTCCAGAGTTACTAGCACTTGTCAAACGAGAAACGATCATTGGTGTGGGTGCGCTGTTTATCTCCATTGCTCTAGGCAATATTAGTGCCAATCCCACTGCTATACTGCTAGTACTTCCCCTGGCTATTGACTGTGGCGTAGCCTTCTACGATCAGCAAATGCGTCAGGCATTGCATGACCGCTATGCTAGAACTACCATAGTTTCCTCGCGTCGTGGTTATTCGCTCGATATAAAAATCAAGCGAATAGTTGATAAGATCCAACGAAATGTGAGAAGATAGTCATTTGTGTTAATTCTCTCCAGGCTTTACGGTTTGTAAGATTATGGCTAAGAGTAAAGGTGTCCGCATCATAGTGACACTAGAATGTACCGAATGTCGCACTAACGCTAACAAGCGCTCTCCTGGTGTTTCCCGGTATACGACAATGAAGAATCGGCGCAACACCACTAGCAGATTAGAACTCAAAAAGTTCTGCACCCATTGCAATACACACACAGTCCACAAGGAAATTAAGTAAAAATGAGTTACTATCGTCGTCGTCTATCTCCGATTAAGCCGGGAGAACCAATCGATTATAAAGATGTTGATTTGTTGCGGAAGTTTATCACCGAGCGGGGAAAAATCCTGCCCCGGCGAATTACTGGGCTAACATCTCAGCAACAAAGAGACTTGACATTAGCAATTAAACGTGCTCGAATTGTAGCCTTGTTGCCTTTCATCAACGCAGAAGGTTAAATTGAGTGGCGATTGAGAATTTTAGATGATGGATGAACTGAAGCAGCTGCTTTGATGATGAAAGTGGCTGCAAATTTTCATATTCCAGAATCTAAAATCTCCTTAAGTCAGTGTAAAATCATCTTTTGCAGAGAAAAAATCATGAGATTTTGGATTTAGTAGTCAATATTCAATCCAAAATCTAAAATTTATTAGTTAACCAATTAATTGCGAGAGTTGTGGAGAAGGGGACGCTAGTTGAATTTAGGGTTCAAGGCGATCGCCGCCTGGGAGTGGTAGACCGCCCAGACGGGAAAACCCGTTGGTTTGTGGTAGATGAACGCGGTCAATCCCACAGCCTCGCGCCTAGACAAATTACTTATACCGTTAACGGACAAACCTACAAGCCATCGGACATTCCTAAGTTTCTAGAACAGGTACAGCCATATCTAGATCCATCAAGCTTGGAAGTAGCTTGGGAATTGTTAGTTGAGGATGGGGAACCAGTCACCCCATCACAAATGGCTAATCTATTGTTTTCCGAATCAGACGCGCCGCATTGTTACGCCGCCCATTGCTTGTTATCAGAGGACAAACTTTATTTCAAGCAAAAAGGAGACGCTTATGAGACCCGGACAACAACTCAGGTAGCAGAACGCAAACACCAGTTAGAAGTAGAATCCCAAAAAGCTAAGGGACAGCAAGAATTTTTAGCGCGTGTAGAACAGGCCATAGCAGGTGAATCTGTAGATTGGCAACGTCAAGATCGGCAGCGTTTAGAAGCAATAGAAAAATATGCCGCCCTCCTCGCCGATGTCGTGCGTATGGGCGTAAATTATGATTCTTTGTCTCGGGCCTACCCTCCCCCAGGCCCAGTATTAGAAACAATGACCATGCTGGGACGCCAAGCAACGCCCCAAGGAGCATTTCAACTGTTGCTTGATTTGGGTTGGTGGAGTCCCAATGAAAATTTGTTTTTGCGTCGTTCGGCAATTCCGGTTCAATTTCCTAGCAAGGTGTTAGAAGTGGCGCAACAGCGTTTGGATTCCCCACCCTCAGATCTAGATACAGACCGTCTAGATCTGACTCATTTAAAAGTGTACACAGTTGATGATGAAAGTACCACAGAAATCGACGACGGTCTGAGCTGGGAATTGCTGCCCGATGGTAGGGAACGTTTGTGGGTGCATATCGCCGATCCTACCCGGTTATTAGCGCCAGAGGATGACTTAGATTTAGAAGCTAGGAAAAGGGGTAGCACAGTTTATTTGCCTACAGGGATGATACCCATGTTCCCGGAAGTTTTGGCAACCGGGCCGATGAGTCTGGTACAGGGACGGGTTTGTTGCGCCCTCAGCTTTGGCATTATTTTAGATCCTACAGGCAGAGTCGAAGATTATAGTATTCATCCCAGCTTGATCAAGCCAACTTACCGCCTCACCTACGAAGATGTAGATGAGATGCTGCAATTAGGAGTACAAGGAGAAGCAGAAATTGCCGCGATCGCAACTTGGGCACAGCGGCGGAGAACTTGGCGCTATAACCAAGGCGCAATCAGCATCACCATGCCAGAAGCCACGATCAAAGTCAAAGGTGACGAAATCAGCATCGATATTTTGGATGATTCCCCATCCAGACAACTGGTAGCAGAAATGATGATTTTAGCTGGTGAAGTTGCAGCCCGCTACGGACAAGCGCATAAAATACCCTTACCATTTCGCGGTCAGCCACAGCCAGAATTACCCCCAGAAGAAGAATTACTGCTGCTACCAGCCGGATTTGTCCGCGCCTGTGCTATGCGTCGCTGTATGCCTAAAAGCGAAATGAGTATTACCCCTGTGCGTCACGCCGGTTTGGGTTTGGATACATATACTCAGGCGACTTCTCCCATCCGCCGCTACAGCGATTTACTCACCCATTTTCAACTCAAAGCCCATTTGCGTGGCGAAGTTTTACCATTCTCCGCCGAACAACTCAAAGAGGTGATGATGACTGTCACCAGCATCACTCAAGAAGTGACAATGGTAGAACGGCAAACTAATAGATATTATGCTTTAGAGTATTTACGTCGTTACCCAGAACAAGTTTGGGATGTAACAGTATTAATGTGGCTGCGGGAAGATAGCAATTTGGCACTAATTCTTTTAGAAGATTTAGGATTACAGTTGCCAATGTCTTTTAAACGTTCTGTCAATTTAGGTGAGCATTTATTAGTTAAAGTCAGTCTTGCCGACCCGCAAAAAGATATGATTCATTTTCAAGAGATAATTTATCAAGAAGCATTGAATTAAGTATTGGTCATTAGTCATTTGTAATTTTTAGAGTTAGAAACCTAAAATTTTGTAGGTTGGGTTGACGTAAGGAAACCCAACATCTCATCAAACAATGGGTTTATCTGAATATTCCAAGGTTAAGAAATAATTCGCCAATAGTATCAGTAATGAAACCCAACATTTGTTTGTTGGGTTTTACTGCAATTATGTTGAAATTAAGCGTAGTAGGTTATACAGTCTAGCTACCAACTGCATCTTTCAAGAATTTTATTTTTTCCTCAGTTTTATCTTTCCTTTAAATTAGCAGTCGTATCTTCATAAAAAAAATAAATTTTTATCTATATTTATTAGGAAAAATTAGATTGTTGATAATTTAATTTTTTACATAACCTTTCTTGAAAAAATAAAAATATCAGGATATTAGTTAGTATTTAATCTGACATAGCTGTAAAAATAAATAAGTAATTTTGGATACAGGTGATGTAGCTTGTATATGAATTAAAGGTATGAACTATCAATCAAGTTCTTCCAATTTACTCTATATTAACGCTAGCCAAAAACCGACTACAGGATACTTGTTTGGCTTACAAATTCCTTTTCTACCCGATTTTCTTTTAGACCATACATTACTGGGAAAAGAACCGTCAGAACGGATTGTAGAACATTGCCGACGCTGGACACAATTTGTATCTGGCTTATGGCGCAGCAAAAATGATGTTACTTATGCACTGAGATTTGATCTGAATATAACTGACAGAAGTATTGATATTTACATACTAGGAAGATTACATACTTCTGCAAATTCGGAAGGTCAAAATCAAGCTCTAATTCTGCTGGCTGATTTACACAGAATGTTGGAATATTTTGGATTTGAGCCAACATTACTAACTAGTCAAAAGTTACACTTTCTTGCTCAGGCTCAGACTTATAGTCATTATTTTGAAGTTTGCCAGGAAGAAGTTCTCACTCCTATTAGAAAAGATACTCCCATCAATCAACCTGCTGGACAAAGAAGTAACTTTTCTGGTAACTCTCCTAATAACCCAGAGGATAAATTTTCTATTCCCAAAGAGTTTACTTGTGAGATAGAACAAAAACCTTATCTTTATGGAATTCGTCCTTGGTGGGGGGTTGGGGGTACATTCTTAATTCCATTTAATGCGATCGCAGCTCAAAATGCACCAGTGAGTATCTGTATTCTGCTGGCTCCGACGCAATTATCTTCTGCGGAACAAGCTTTAATTGCAGAAATAGCCAGGGAAGCGGAAAGTATTGCTAGTATGCAAACCAAAGGATTGAATTTTGGTAATCCGCAAGTGCGCCCTTCTCAAAATAAAACTGATCCTCAACTGCGTTGGGAATCACGAATCTATGCGGCTGAACTGCGACGACTCACCCATCCTTTTTTAGCTACAATTTTCTGTTGTTCTGATGATGCAGCTGCGGCTCAACAAGTTGCTTATGCTTTTGCTTCTACTCTCCGGGAAGAAAAATCTGATGAGCCGCCTTTAGGAGAAACTGAAGCTATCCCCCCAGGAGCCAAGGTCATTCACTATGCAAATGATTCTTACTTGCAAATAGCCTGTCAGTATCTAGATTTCACGCCCTTAATTAGTCCAATTCATTCCCAAAATGCCCCCCATTCTCACTTACTGCGCTTACGTTATCTGTTGGATGGGCGGGGTGCTGCTTGTGCGTTTCGGTTTCCGGTTTCGGTACAGGGTGGTGTTCCCGGTATTCCTGTAAAACAACGTCCGCCGGATTTTCATCCGGGGCCTCGTAAAGAAACTATTCCCGCAGATGCGATTGATTTAGGTAAGTTTCATGTGGGCGGTAGAGCCTATGTCTCAAAAAATGCCTTTACGAAACATGCTTTTATTACTGGCTTTACTGGTAGTGGTAAGAGTAACACGAGTTTATATTTATTAGATCAGTTTTACCGTAAGTTTCAAATTCCCTTTTTAGTGATTGAGTCAGCAAAAAAAGAATATCGGGGATTGCGGAATGTAGATATTTTTTCTGGAAAACTGCGGATTTATACTTTAGGTAATGATACTATTTCTCCTCTACGTTTTAATCCCTTTGAGTTAATTTCAGGGGTAAGGGTAGAATCTCACATTGCTAATTTACAAACTTGCTTTGAAGGTGCATTACCTCACGTTGGCCCTTTACCTTCAGTAATTGCCGAAAGTTTAGAAATTGTCTATCGTCAGCAGGGTTGGCAACTCACTGATTATGGTAGTAATCCAGGGCAAGATCCGCGTCAGTTTCCGACGATAGGTAATTTTTATGAAACTGTCGAGGAAGTATTAAAAAATCGCGGTTATCTAGGAGAAGTTAAAAGTAATTTAGAAGCGGCAATTAAAGGCAGAATTAAACCTTTGCTGATGGGAAGTAAAGGTTTAATGTTTAGTCAATCTCTTTCTCATCCTAGTGCTGAGGAATTATTTAACCATCCGGTAATTTTAGAACTGAATGACCTGAATGAACAGGATAAATCCTTAGTGATGATGTTTTTATTAACATTATTGCGGGAATATCGAGAACTCAATCCGAGCAAAGATTTAATTCATATCACCTTGGTAGAAGAGGCGCATAATGTTCTGGCTAATGTTGCATCTATGGGAACTCAGGAAGGTGGAGCATCTGATGTCAAAGCTAGAGCAGTCCAGGCTTTTTGTAATATGTTAGCTGAGGTGAGAGCCTATGGAGAAGGGTTAATTATTGCCGATCAAAGTCCCGAAAAGTTAGCGCGGGATGCAATGCGAAACACCAATGTGCAAATAGCCCATCAATTACGAGATGCCCATGACCGAGAGGCGATCGCTAATGCGATGATTATGAGTGAAGAACAGCGAGATTATCTCGGTAAATGCGAACCTGGGCGGGCGGCTGTGTTTTACACAGGGCTACAAAAAGCGACTTTTATTGATGTTCCTGTATATAAAGATAAACCAACACCTGTTTTGATTGACAATCAATGGTGTGGATTTGACGATCATCCTCAGCCTCGGTCTTCCGATAAACAAGTCCGAGAATATATGAGCCAATTTCGGAGTAAAGAAGCTGTAGCAGCCGATAAATCTCTAGATTGTTCTCTATGTAAAGGAGCCTCTAGTTGTCAATTCAAACAACAAATTCTTTTAGCTGCTGAACAGACTAAATTAGAATTTCAACAAACTTATAAAAATTTATGTACTGCTGCTCAAAATAAAGATAGAGATGCAGCAATACTCCAAAAAGATAAACTTGTTCAACTAGCAATCAAAGCTACAGGTATTAGTTCTGAACAAGAGCTTGATTTGGCTTGGTGTTACTGGCGTGAGATGTGGTCAAGATTTGACGAGCCTGTAGTACAAAAAGACTTTCGGACTATTGAAAGTATACGCAATAATTTACGAAATCAAGCAAAAATAAACATTGTTTAGAAAAAGGTAAATTAACATGAGTAGCTATGAAACTTCACTAAATAAGCAGGAAGCTCAGGAAGAGGAGCAAGTAAAACCACAAGAAAAAATAATGGGAAAACAAGCTCTGGATTTTTGTTATAGTCACGAGCAAGCATCTTTAGATAAGACTACTGAGCTAAAAGCCGAAGATGACATAAAGCCAGGAGACAATCAAAACCAGATACTAGATAATTCTGCAAATATTCCCAAAGAAAATAATTTAAGCGAAGCACCAACAAAGAAATGGATCTCTCTAGAGAAAATAGACCCTAACCAAAGCCCTTTGGAAGTGCAACAGCGACTCGCAACTCTTTTAGAAAGAAACACAGATGCTCCTCCAGAATCAACACTCCCAAAACAACCAGAAAGAAATTTTACTGAAGTTAAAAATGAAGCGACTGAGCCAAAGAATTTAGAAGTAAAAACCCCAGAACAACTGCAAGCTGAAGCTAAAGAAGCGCTACCGAAAGAATATCATAATTTATTAGACGGAGCTAAGATTCTTTCTGTAAGAACCGCAGAAGAAGTGAATCAAGAACTTAAAGCAGAATATCTACAAAATCCTGATAACAAACCTGAAAGATGGCAAAACCCTTATAAACCAGGAACTAAAGTAGTTGAGATGATTTCTGGAGAAGAAATAGAAGGATCTCATGTACATGGAGTGGCAAAAGAAACAAATCAAGAAAACACTAATCAGACTGAAACAGTGTCTTATAAAAGCATGGATCATGTATCGGATGCTTATGTAAAGGAAGGTACTCACATGCGTATAGGCAGAATTAATCCTCCCGACGTACCAATAGAGGGAGAAAAAATCAACGATAAAGAAACTCAAGCAACAAGACATGGAGAAAAGCAACCTGTTCCAACCACTGAGAAGAATACCGGGTATCAGGCAGAGGTATTTTTAAAAACGGGAAAGGAGATAGAGCTAAACAATATTAGAAAATTAAGAGAAGATCTTTACAATTAAAAAGATGTTTTTGATTGTGTATTTTGATTTTTTTATTAACTTTGGAGAAAAAGATGAAAATTAAAGTTCAAGTCAAAAAAGATACAAATGAAATGATATTCAAGTATTTTATAATAATTATAATTTTAGTTTTTCTTTTTAAGATATTACCAATAAATACATTATTTTTCTTGTTAACAAAAATATTAACTATTTTTTTACTGGGATTATTTATTCTGAAATTAGTATTGTTTAAATTTACTATGAATAAGATGAAAGCAAAAGCAATAAGTAATGGTTATAGATGGAGTATACAAGCAGCTTTACAAACACAAGATCCCGAAGGAATTATTTACATTTTAGAAAATACTCTTGAACAATTGAGTAAATTTGGGATTAATTTTCTACCTGAACGTTCATCTTATAGTTATCCTCAAGATGAATCTTCCCCTAGTATTAGCGATGTCAGAGGATTTCCTAATCGAGCAAACTTGAGAGAAGCTATAAATATGGCTCGGTCTCTCAGTGCAGAGTGGTCACACTTCAATGCTGTTGAAAAAATTCGAGCTATGGGAGAAATTAGAGCTAAAATTCAGTCAGAAGATATGTGGCTGGATTGGGAAAGTATTAAATTAACATTCGAGCAGTCAAAACAAGATGTTTATTGGTTTGATTATGATGCTAAAGAAATAGCTGAGTCATACTTAAATTTAAAAGACTACGAAAGGGCTATAGAAAATTACAATATAGCTATTCAAATCCACCCCCATAATAGTCTTTTATACTGTGATAGAGGGAATGCGTATTTCTACTTGAAAGAATATAATAAGGCTATAGCTGATTACACTCAAGCTATCCAAATTAATCCCAATTATGGACTTGCCTATTCTAATAGAGGACTTGCGTATCTCAACTTAAAAGAATATCATAAGTCTATAGCTGATTACACTCAAGCTATCCAAATTAATCCTAATAATGACTATGCTTTTAATGCCTATTGTAATAGAGGAAACGCGTATCGCACATTAAAAGAATATCATAAGGCTATAGCTGATTACACTCAAGCTATCAGAATTAATTCTAATGATGACCATACTTATGAATCTGTATATTTTTCTCGAGGATTAGCATACTTTCTATTAAAAGAATATAACAGAGCTATAGCCGACTACAACAAAGTTATACAAGCTAATCCTAATGATGCAGTTGCCTACAATAACTTAGGGCTTACATACTATGAATGCGACAACATTGACCAAGTAATACAATTATTTCAAAATGCTATTGATATCAATGTCAGAACTAACTATAAAATTGAATCGTTACTAGAAACTAAACTTGCTTTAGCAGTTGCTTTATATAGCAAAGGCAAACAACAAGAATCCATAAAATTAGCTGAATACGTACTGCAATCAGACAGAAGATTTGCTGATGCTAAATTTCTGGAAGAAGAACGAGGATGGAAAGAAAAATTAATTGCTGATACTCAAATCCTCATAGCACAGTTATCCAATAACTCTCAAAATTATTCTTCATATCCAAATAAATTACATGAAGATGATGAACTCAACAATAAATCAAATATTCAAAATTTTTTGACCTTCCAAGAGTGGCTTAATCAAAATCCTGCGTTACAGTATTTTTCTGAAGAAGAACAACGCAAGGCATATCAAAGATATTTACGGGAGCGTCAAGATTACTAGCTAGAGTGTTTGAATTGTTGTGCTGCTAAGTCATCTATTTTGCTTTGTATACGGTCTTGCATATAACAATTCCTTATAACTAACTCCTAGCCTCTAACTGTACATAAGCTTCATATACACCTTTAACGTTGTACCAATTGAGAAAAACACGAGCAATTTCTAAAGCTAATTGAGGTTTACCTAAATTAATTAACCATTGCAAAAATGGTGCCATTGTGCGTTCATTAAGAAAACCATTCAGCGAGAGAATACCCCAGAGTAAGCGGTGTAACCAAGTCATTTGGATCATCATCCGCACTTCCCAAGTCGGATGCTTTTGATAAAACAAAACGCCCATACGTCCGCGTTGAATTTCTTTATCAATCAAGCTAGGGATTTGTTCTAAATTAAATGCTGGATGCCAATGATAACCGACGGCGGCTGGACATTTAATTAGTTGTAAACCGAGATTTTTCAGCCTCACGCCTAGTTCTAAATCTTCCCAGCCATAAAGTTGAAAGCTAGTGTCAAACAGTCCAGCTTTTTCTAGCCAATGTTTGGGAATTGCTACATTTCCCGTAGCAAAAAAAGCCGCTGAAAAATCTGTGACTTTATAAGGTTCAGAGGTAGGGTTTTCAAAATTACAAGTATTAATCACTGCACCATAAGTAAAAAAGCGATCGCTTGCTAAACGCTTTTGTCCCTGTACCAGTGCATCAGCATGGGATTGTAAGAAATTTTCCAGTACGACTAGATCGCTATCAATAAAGATAATCGTGTCACCTAGTGCTTGTTCTACACCCAAATTCCGCGCCGCAGCTGGGCCTTTATGGTCTTGTTCAAAACATCGCACATGGGGAAATTCCTCTTTATGGGCTGCTAACCATTCCAAAGTGCTATCCGTAGAACCATCATCTACCAAAACAATTTCGTAACCTGCGATCGCAGTTGACAAAGCAAATTCCTGTACTTCCAAAGCGCGGAGGCACTTTTCTAAAATTGGTTGGCGATTATACGTTGGTATAACAACACTGAAAAACACAATCTCACCCACGAAGAATATTAACCATCTCCAGAATAGGACAACTGTGGCACTTGCACTGTTCCTAGTTTGTCATTAGTCATTAGTCATTTGTCCTCCTTGTCCCTCCGAAGTTCTGATCGCCGGACGCCGGCGCTCAGACTTCTCTCCTTGTCTCCCTTGTCTCCCTTCCACCTGTTTCTTCGCTAATTGCTCTGCAAGCGATCGCATGTTCCTAAGTCCACGATACAATTCTCAAGCACAATAGCGGACTCCACATCAATGGAAATTAATTGGGAAACAGCCAAAACCTACGAAGATGTTCTGTATCAAAAAATCGATGGCATTGCTAAAATCACCATCAATCGTCCCCATAAACGCAATGCTTTCCGCCCCAAAACTATCTTTGAACTGTATGATGCTTTTTGTGATGCCCGCGAAGATACTTCTATTGGCGTAATCTTATTTACTGGAGCAGGCCCCCATACAGATGGTAAATACGCTTTCTGTGCAGGTGGCGATCAAAGTGTCAGGGGTCATGGCGGTTATTTAGACGAGGATGGCGTACCCCGGCTGAACGTACTTGACTTGCAACGCCTAATTCGTTCATTACCAAAAGTTGTGATTGCTCTAGTAGCAGGATATGCGATCGGTGGTGGTCATGTCCTCCACTTAATTTGTGACCTGACTATTGCAGCTGATAATGCTATTTTTGGGCAAACTGGCCCGAAAGTCGGTAGTTTTGATGGTGGATTTGGCGCTAGCTACCTCGCCCGCATCGTCGGACAAAAAAAAGCTAGAGAAATTTGGTTTCTCTGTCGTCAATATAACGCCCAACAAGCCCTAGATATGGGTTTAATTAATACAATCGTACCAGTGGAACAATTAGAAGCTGAAGGTATTCAATGGGCGCAAGAAGTGTTAGAAAAAAGTCCCATCGCCATTCGCTGTCTCAAAGCCGCCTTAAATGCTGATTGTGACGGACAAGCTGGTTTACAAGAACTCGCTGGTAATGCCACTTTACTTTATTACATGACACAAGAAGGAGCAGAGGGCAAACAAGCATTTTTAGAAAAACGTCCCCCAAATTTTCGTGATTTTCCTTGGTTACCTTAAATATTGCAAAAATCACCCCTGTTAACAGGGGCGATTTTTGAGAAGTCAAGATTTACAGCACCAACAATTTTAAAGACAAATATTAATTTCAAGCAGAATACAAACTCATACCAGTTTGGATGCAATAGTGAATGTTTCCATAAACCAAACGTTCTCACTATAAGTATTTTCAACCCAAAACCTGTCTGGAAAAGTTTGCCCTAGTCGGGGAACCAGTCTAACTTAGTGACTCAACTTTTCGTCAAATCCAAAATTGGTATCAGTCGGGAATAAAAAGATGGTTAAATTAGTACTGTCTCTATTTTCGCTTGTTCAGCAGTACAAACAGGAGTTTCTGCAACTGGAACAAGAGTAGTATTTTCTAAATCTGAACCCAGGGTTTGAGATGCAACCATAACTGGTGTTGCATCTGGTAAACTCCAAGCACCTTCTAAACTTTCCCAAGAAGGTGCAAAAGGTGGTAGTGCTAACGAACAAGCTTTCCAAGTTCCTTGAACTGGGGCCCCTAACTGTTGGCACGTTCCACCACGGCGACCTTCTGGTTGGTAATGGCGACAATATCTACAAGCAGATGTCAAAAATTTATTTGGTTTCATTTGGGTTCATCTTTTAGTCGCATTTAGGGCTAATTTATATCTCTATATTTTGCTTCTAGATATAAATACGTAGTAAAGCCAAAACTCATTAATTGGTATAGGTTTTAGCGATCCCCAGTCAAAAATTAGCTTTAGAATGTTTTTAGAATTGCGTTATATTTTTCAATGTTTATTAGAGTATAGACATGCTAAATTTTGACTAAAAACAATTGGGGATCAACGCTAAAATAAGACATTTGGATTTATTTGACATGTTAATCTATTCCTTAAGACATAGGATTTAAGGTATAGTAAACCCGCTTTTTATCAGACTTTCGGCGTAATTGCACCAACAATTATCTAGTTGATAAAAGACTAGTACCGCTTTGCGTTCGTCAAAAGTCACGCATTCAAAAATGAAAAAGTTAATATATCAAGGCTTGTGCCTGTTTGAAATGGTAGGTTTCTCTTACAAAGTTTGGCGGGACGGAAACCGACACCGCCAACTTTGCGCTATTTACGCTGTGCTGTACTAGTAACTCCGCCTAAGAATCCATAATTCCTAATTGGTAATTTGTACTTGTCTATGGGCGCAGGTATCAGAGATTGCCAATAGTTGGTTTATTTCATCGCCTGCTTTACTATGATTTTTGCGGATAGCCGCACCAAGCTAGTACAGCATCAATGATGCTGAATTCAAATTAGCAAGTAT
Source organism: Calothrix sp. NIES-2100 (assembly GCF_963875285.1). Lineage (NCBI taxonomy): Bacteria > Bacillati > Cyanobacteriota > Cyanophyceae > Nostocales > Calotrichaceae > Calothrix > Calothrix sp. NIES-2100. The sequence continues at coordinate 9,643,862 of NZ_CAWNLA010000001.1, read as the reverse complement.
TTTTGCTAATAATCTTTTCTTGCCTGAGTCCCTTTAAAGTCAGATCACAACAATATTCCAGCAGGCCTGACTATAGAAGTTCTGAGATGCATTAACTACATCTACAAAACTCACAATAGTAATTTAGCAATCTTCTGAAAAATAATTTATAACTTCAACATGAAATTCTCAGGGGTGGGTCATAGTCATTTGGGAATGGTGATTTTATAGGATTTTGAGCTAGTTGCTACCATTAGTTTCCTTTGGCAGTAAGCTCTCGAAACAATATTTACAATCCAACGTTTTGAGTAAAAAGCTGTTCTAAAAATCTTAAACATTATTATTTATCCCAATTTCGGATACAAATAAACACAGAAATATAAAGAAAAATTAAGATGCTTGAAGAGAAAATAGTAATTGAAGATTAGGAAGGTACGAGAGGCAGGAGGGAGCACTTCAGCTACGCTCAATGACCTGGGGGTAGGGGAGCAAGGGGACAAGGAGGACAGGGGGGACAAGGGAGATAAATAAGAAATGCCCAATGACGCCACTTGCTACCCTGCGGGAAGCCGCTCCGCGTCTACAAGCCGGGAAACCCGTCCAACGCAGTGGCTCCCCAATGCCCAATGCCCATTTACAATTGCTTGGCAGCACAAAAAGAACAGACATCCCAACGCTGGAGTTCACCTGGTGGGGTGGGAGATTGACACTGGGGACAAAGGGGTAAGCTATGCGATCGCTCTTGTATTACCTTAGACCAATGCCCAAAAGCTGCCTTTGGATTCATAGTATTGGGTATGAGAACGCTCTTAGAGGTACTCAAATCACCTACATAACTAGGATGTTCAGATGGTAAAACCGTTGGTTGCGACTTTTTCTCTTCTGGAGAAGATTGCCACCCAGCAGTAGAAAAGCGAATATCTACCAAAGACGTCGGCAGTTTTTCATTCAACTTCACAATTAGGGTCTGACGTTTAAAAGTCAAGTTTTGCGCCCAAGCAGCGCTAGAAGTCGCAACCCGTAAAACATCACGCTGAATCGACAATGGTCGAGTATGTGCGCCAACGGCTACTCCGACAACTTCCGGCCAAATTTGTAGCAAGCGTTGAAAAGGTTGTTCTTGCCATTTAGCCTGCTTTTCCAGAACACCTAAAATATCATTAACTGATTCAAAAGACATCTTGTCAAAAAAGCCTAACACGACTTTGGGAACACTCGGCACAACAAGATAGTAACCATCTATCCCATACTGTCAGCAAGAGTTACTGAAAAAAATAGCAGTTATCAAGACTTAATTTACCTTGAGTAACTGCTATGAATCTTGCTGTTGCTTTTGCTTCGTAGACAATCATTTTTTGATTTAATTTTTATTAAGAACAATATCATACAAACTGTTAAAAACTCTACTGCCACTTTGCCGCCGAAACGCTTTTGCTCGATACTGAGTAAGGGGTGTCTCGTTTGTAATAGGCAATTCATCTGCCTTTAACATTGGTATAGCGGGACTTGAATTGCTGATTTAAGATAAAGATTCATTGCTGTTAACAGTCCCCCAAGCAGCAGAAAGTAAACATTCATCTTTTGTATATGTCCGGCTTTGTATCAGTTTTATGGAGCAGGCAATGAGTCACAATCCGCAAATAGATTCCCAGTCTCAACTGTCTAAAACACCTAGTTTAAAGCCAGTACTAAAAGCGGCACTGGCGAGTTTAGAAGTACAGCTAGATCAAGAGTTAGCTAGATATCGACGCACACGCAACAATGCTAGGCTAGCAAACCCTGCGCGTGTAATTAGTTATGTCGGTAGTTCACCGCAAGCGATCGCTGCTGCCATCTTAGAGCAATCTCAAGCAGCAGAAATCAAACCCAATATCCCAGAATCTGTAATATCTGATACTCCAGCAATGGCAGCAGGTACAGATACGGCACAGTTGGATGACATGGATCATCTGCTGTTATCTTCCACCCCGGAAGATACCCAAACACCAACACCACCACCACCACCCCCACCCCCAACCAAACCGGAGAGTAGTATCATACCTACAAAGCAGGCTGTTCAGGATGACACTCTCTTACAGACAGATGAAACCCCTAAAGAGCCTGATGATTATTTAGAATCTAGTGAAGCACTGCTGCGCAGTGTGACAGACGATCAACCAAAAACGAAACAGGCCAGCAGTTCTAACGATGGTATACTTTCACCTTTGGGTATAGGTTCTATGCTACTGCTGTTAGTAGCAAGTCTGACTTTAGGATACGTAATATTCAATCCCAAAGGTTTGACTCAGTTCAATATCAGTAAATTATTTAATCCTAAATCCTCTAACCCTACTACGGAAAATACTACAGGAGTTGTTAGTAATTCCCCAGAGCAGCCTGAGCCATTACTTACACCCATACCTAAATATCCCAATCTAGCAGCTAAAGAGTTTCCAGAAGTTAATGATCCAAATGATGTTGTGGCCTTAAACCCCAAAGCCCCAGCAACCCCCCGAATATTGCCTAACCCTGTGCCAGCACAAACAGTTGCTCCCCCAGTTAAACCCCCCGGAGAATTATCTTCCCCACAACCGATAAATCCGATCGCAGTAGCGCCATCACCTCAGGTGCAGCCGTTGGCTCCGAGCAATTCGCCTGTAGCGCCTAACTCCCCAACCGCCACCCAAACTGAACTCAATCCACAACTCAAACCCTCAGCAGATGGTTTTTATCATGTAGTCATCGATAATCAAAATGAGCGCTCTTTTGCCTCGGCACGGCGAGTAGTTCCTGATGCTTATTTATCACCCGATAACAAATTGATTTATCTGGGTGCTTTGAAAACGCAAAAGGAAGTGCAAAAACAGCTGGAACTACTACAGAAAAACGGAATTCAAGCTAGAGTGCAGCAGCCATAAAGAGGTATGGGGCATGGGGCATTGGACAATAGTTATTTGTCTCCCCGAAGTTCTGAGCGCCGGACGCCGGCGCTCAGACTTCTGTGCTTGTCTCCCTTGTCTCCCTCATCCCCCCTCATCCCCCCTGCCCCTCATCCCCCTACTATTAATTGGCAAAAAGTGAATGGAGATCCGACATGGAAGTGATGAAGCGTATCCTGCGGGTGTTGCGCGCTAATGTTAATAGTTTGCTCAGCAGTGCGGAAGATCCAGAAAAGATTTTGGAAAAAATCGTCTTGGAGATGCAGGAAAATTTAGTGCAATTGCGGCGGGGAGTTGCAGGTGCGATCGCTACTCAAAAACGTACCGAACGCCAAGCTACTGCTGCCCAGTCTACAGCCGAAGAATGGTATCGTCGCGCCCAACTGGCACTGCAACAAGGTAACGAAACTCTAGCACGGGAAGCTCTCACCAAACGTCGAGTTTACCAAGAAACTGCCCAAGCTCTTTTTAATCAAAAGACAGAGCAAACCGATTTAGTAGAAAGACTCAAAAAAGACATGCGGACGCTGGAGTTAAAAATTGCCGAACTGCGAACTAAAAAAGATCTGTATATTGCCCGGGCGCGATCAGCTGAAGCATCTGCTCGACTTCAGGAAATGCTCAATGGAGTTTCCGCTACCAGCAGCTTAAATGCCTTTGAGCGGATGGAAGAAAAGGTTTTGCTCCTAGAGGCGCAATCGGAAGCTATAGCACAACTGGGCGGCGACGACTTACAAAAAAAATTTGCCGCTTTGGAATCGACAAATACTATTGATGCCGAACTAGCAGCAATGAAAGAGCAGGTTTTCCATGATGCCAACAGCACAGTAGTACAACAGCAGTTACCCAAAAGTGAAGATCCGACATGATTGGGCAATTACCTAAGCGGGAGTATATCTTAACAATAAAGGGGTGTTGGGCGGTACTGTTCTCAGCCGGAAAGATTACATTGGAATAAGTAGCTATTAAACAGTAAAAAGCTTAACTGACCAACAAATTGCGTAAACAACACAAGGAAACAAAAAACATATGGGATTATTTGATCGTATTAAGCGAGTAGTCAGTGCTAACCTCAACGACCTGGTCAATAAAGCTGAAGATCCTGAAAAAATGCTGGAACAAGCCATCCTGGAGATGCAGGAAGACTTAGTACAGCTACGTCAGGGTGTTGCTCAAGCGATCGCTGCACAAAAACGCACTGAAAAGCAGTACAATGATGCCCAAAATGAAATCAATAAATGGCAGCGCAATGCCCAACTAGCCCTGCAAAAAGGTGATGAGAACCTAGCAAGGCAAGCCCTGGAACGCAAAAAAACTTACACCGAAACTGGCACTGCTCTCAAAACTAGCCTAGATCAGCAAAACGTTCAAGTTGAAACCCTCAAGCGCAACCTCATCCAGCTAGAAAGCAAGATTTCTGAAGCCAAAACCAAGAAAGAAATGCTCAAAGCCCGGATTACCACTGCTAAAGCCCAAGAGCAACTGCAAAACATGGTAAGTGGGATGAATACCAGCAGTGCAATGTCGGCTTTTGAGCGCATGGAAGAAAAAGTCTTGATGCAAGAAGCGCGCGCTCAGTCAGCAGGAGAGTTGGCTAGTGCAGATCTGGAAAGCCAATTTGCCGCTTTGGAAGCTGGTAGTGATGTTGACGATGAATTAGCAGCCTTGAAAGCCCAGATGACCTTGGGCCCTGCTAGTTCACCCAATCAACCCCAATTACCACCACAACAACAAACCACTTCTCCTAAGTCTAATGAAGTGGTAGATGCTGAGTTGGAATCCTTACGCAAACAACTAGATCAGATGTAACTTTTTGCATAACTTAATTTTCGCTAGTCCCACGCCTTTTGGTTGTGGGATTTCGCTTTAATAGTCTACAGTCAATAGTCCATAGTCAATAGTCCACAGTCAATAGTCCACAGTCAATAGTCCACAGTCTGTAGTCCACAGTCTGTAGGGGCGGGTTTATTTAGATCATTGTTGATCCACGAGGATATCTGTGAACCCGCCCCTACAACAGTCAACAGTCAATAGTCCACAGTCTACAGTCATACATTTTATGCATCGAACTCACGTTAACCATTGACCATTGACCATTGACCATTGACCATTGACCATTGACCATTAACCATTGACCATTGACCATTGACCATTAACTATTAACTCAGCACTCAGATTGGGATACAGTATTTTGTGTGCCCACTTTGATCGATGCTACCTGATGGAGACTGCAATGAGTAAAGGTGTAATCACCATAACTGATGCTGAGTTTGAAACCGAAGTTTTGACAGCCGATCTGCCAGTATTGGTTTACTTTTGGGCTTCTTGGTGTGGGCCTTGTCAACTTATGTCACCACTGATCAACCTTGCGGCTACCAAGTACAGCGATCGCCTCAAGGTTGTTAAAATGGAAATTGACCCCAACCCACTGACTGTTAAGCAATACCAAGTGGAAGGCGTACCTGCTCTCAGGCTAATTAAAGGCGAAGAAATATTGGTATCTTTTGAAGGAGTCATTGGTAAAGACAAATTACTCAGCCTTTTAGATCCACATTTAAACAGTAATTAGTCTATAGTCAAGTGTCCACATTCCACAGTCAATAGTCTATAGTCAATAGTCCATAGTCTAAAGTTCAGAGCTTTTTGACTAATGACTAATGACTAATGACTAATGACAATTGACCATTGATTAATATGGAATTTGCAAAGCGTTTACAACCCCTGCAATCTAATGTATTTGCAGATATGGACAGAGCCAAGGCTGTAGCTTTGGCTGCTGGCCGAGAGTTAATTGATTTGTCTTTAGGATCTTCTGATTTACCAGCGTCAGCTCATGTGATTGAAGCGATCGCTCAGTCGCTTTATGATCCTAGTACTCACGGCTATTTGCTGTTTCACGGAACTCAAGGCTTTCGCCAAGCGGCGGCTAATTGGTACGAAAAGAAATTTGGTATAAAAGTCGATCCGGAAACTGAGGTATTGCCGTTAATTGGTTCCCAAGAAGGTACAGCGCATTTGCCCCTAGCATTACTCAACCCTGGAGATTTTGCCCTGTTGCTCGATCCAGGCTACCCCTCCCATGCTGGGGGAGTATACTTAGCTAGCGGTCAAATCTACCCGATGCCATTACGGGCAGAAAATGATTTTTTACCCGTATTTAACGATATTCCCGCTCCTGTGTTGGCACAATCGCGGATGATGGTTTTAAGCTATCCCCACAATCCTACTTCCGCGATCGCTCCTTTAGCTTTCTTCCAAGAAGCAGTAGCTTTTTGTCAGCAGCATAATATCGCCCTGGTTCACGACTTTCCCTACGTAGATTTGGTATTTGCAGAAGACCAGAACAGGGGACTGTTAATCAACTCAGATTTGTCCCTCGTTCCCTCAATTCTGCAAGCTGACCCAGATAAAAGCATCTCGATTGAATTGTTCACCCTTTCCAAATCCTACAATATGGGTGGCTTCCGGATTGGCTATGCCATTGGTAATGCCGAATTAATTCGGGCTTTACGTCAAGTCAAAGCAGCCGTTGATTTTAATCAGTATCGGGGAATTTTGAATGGTGCGATCGCCGCTTTGAGTGGTCCCCAAATCGGAGTGGAAAAAGCTGTGGCGACCTTCCGCCAACGTCGTGATACATTCATTAGTGCTTTACATCGTATTGGCTGGCAAGTTCCCACACCCAAAGCCACAATGTATATTTGGGCAAAATTGCCAACTACTTGGAGTCATAATTCCCAAGAGTTTTGTACGCAACTAGTTAAAAAGACTGGAGTAGCAGCAGCCCCTGGTGCTGGCTTTGGCAAATCTGGTGAAGGGTATGTTCGCTTTGCCTTAGTACACGAGCCACCTATTTTAGAAACTGCTGTTGAGAGAATTGCTGAGTTCCTGTAGGAGCATGGAGTCAATAGTCATTGGTCATTGGTCATTGGTCAATAAATTCTCCACTCTCGACTCTGGACTATTGACTCTGGACTCTTAACCATTGACTATTGTTGATGCCAGTGGGCAAAAATAGCGGAAAATACACCAATTTATTTATTATCATAAATTACCACAAAAAGAGTTAAAGAAATTATTAATTTTTTAATTAGATCCTTTTTAGGATAATAATATAAAGCGTAATTAAACAAAAGCTAAGTTCAATTTATTGAAATATTACCGACATTCATGAAGTAAATTGGCTATCTTCCTAATACTTTATAAGGAGTTTTGTTTAATTTTTTTAACAGAAAGTCAGGGTTTGATAACAAATTATAACTAACAATGACAGCACAATTACTCCCTATAAATCAGCGTTTAAAGTCCCAACGACTTAGACGAATTTTGCTAATTGAGGATAATGATGTAAATAGAATGTTGCTGAGCGACTATCTAAGTTACTGTGGATACAATGTCCACAGTTTGTCGGTAGGCTCTGCTTTATTCTCAACTGTCAATAAATTCCAGCCGGAGTTAATATTATTGGATTTAAAATTACCCGACATTGATGGTTATTCATTGCTAGAAAAAATCCAGCATAATCCGGTTTTATCACCGATACCGATCATTGTAGTTTCAGCCTTTGCTTTTAGGGACGATCGAGAACGAGCAATGAATTTGGGCGCTGCTCACTATTTTGTGAAACCTGTCAATCTGAAAGAGCTAACGATGATAATTGAAGAAAAATTAGCGTCTTGATCGCTCTACTTTCATTAGTAACTAGGACTTACGCATTAAGTACGGAATGTAGGGGCAATTCATTAATTGCCCCTACAGCATATCAAGGCTTTGGGATGATTTTTGCGTAAGTCCTCGTTACTAGTCATTTGTTATTTTTAAACACAAATGACTAAGGGGAATTTCATACTTCATAGTTCAGCCTTCAGTCTTCAGCTGACTTCATCCGAGACTTAGGAAATTGACACAAAAAAATATATTTTCTTTAAAATAGAAATAGGTGGATTGTTAATTTACCTAGATTTTGTCGTGATAAAAGTTGCTCAAACACTGCTTAAAGATACTGAACGCCTGGAAAACCGTCTAGCCGAAATCCCGGCGGAACCAGGTGTTTATTTTATGCGAGACGCAGACGATCGCATTATCTACATCGGGAAATCGCGGAAATTGCGATCGCGCGTGCGTTCCTATTTCCGTGATGGCTACAACAAAAGCGATCGCATTGCCACAATGGTAAAACAAGTGGCAGAAATTGAATTTATTGTTACGGATTCTGAAGCAGAAGCCTTGGCGCTGGAAGCCAATTTGATCAAGCAGCACCAGCCATATTTTAATGTGCTGCTCAAGGATGATAAAAAATATCCCTATGTTTGCATCACTTGGTCAGAAGATTATCCACGAATTTTTATCACCCGCAAACGCCAATTAGGTAAGGAAAAAGATAAGTTTTACGGGCCATATACAGATGCAGGTTTATTACGGGAGATATTACGCATATCAAAGCGGATTTTTTCCCTGCGACAACGGCCACAACCACTATTTAAAGACCGTCCTTGTTTAAATTATGATTTAGGACGCTGTCCGGGAGTATGTCAACAGCTAATTTCACCGGAAGAATACCGTAAAACTGTGCAGAAGGTGGCGATGGTATTTCAAGGGCGAACTCAAGAATTGATTGAGATTTTGACACAGCAGATGGAGAAATCCGCCGAAGCGTTGAATTTTGAGTCAGCAGCGCGGATTCGCGATCAAATAGCTGGGTTAAAATCGCTGACCGCACAGCAGAAAGTATCCTTACCAGATGATACAGTTTCGCGGGATGCGATAGCCTTGGCAGGAGATGAACAACTCGCTTACATCCAATTATTTCAAATTCGGGCTGGGCAATTAGTCGGACGCTTGGCATTTGTAGCGGATGCCCACGCTGAACCTGGTGCTATTTTACAACGAGTTTTAGAAGAACACTACCAAACTGCTGACGCAGTAGAAATTCCCATAGAAATTTTGGTACAGCATGAGTTACCAGAGGCGGAAATCTTAGCAGATGTCTTAACTCAGCGTAAAGGACGAAAAGTCACAATTTTAGCTCCTCAGCGCCAAACTAAGGCAGAATTAATTGAGATGGTAGAGCGCAATGCTCAATATGAATTGCAAAGAATGCAAAAATTGGGCGATCGCAACCAGCAAGCAATGCAAGATTTAGCCGCGATTGTCGATTTACCCGACTTACCCCACCGCATTGAAGGTTATGATATTTCCCACATTCAGGGGTCGAATGCAGTCGCTTCCCAAGTAGTATTTATTGATGGGTTACCAGCTAAACAGTACTATCGCCACTACAAAATTAAAAATCCCACAGTTACAGCCGGACATTCAGATGATTTCGCCAGTTTAGCGGAAGTTATTCAGCGTCGCTTTCGCAAATATATTGAAGATCCGCAATTACAACGTGTCGGAAATCCTGACTGGCCGGATTTAGTGATGATCGATGGCGGTAAAGGTCAATTATCATCGGTTGTCGCTATTTTACAAGAAATGAACTTATTAGAAGACTTGCGCGTTGTGAGTTTAGCGAAGCGACGAGAAGAGATTTTTTTACCTGGAGAATCTCAACCTTTAGAAACCGATGCAGAACAACCAGGGGTACAACTGTTGCGAAGATTGCGAGATGAAGCCCATCGTTTTGCTGTCAGTTTCCATCGCCAACAGCGTAGTGACAAATTAAAGCGATCGCGTTTAGATGAAATTCCTGGCTTAGGACACCATCGCCAAAAGCTGCTGTTAGGACATTTCCGCTCTGTTGATTATATTCGCCAAGCAACACCCGCACAACTAGCCCAAGTCCCTAGCATCGGCCCACGTTTAGCTCAAGAAATCTACAATTATTTTCATCCTGCTTGAGTAGAATAGAGAGCTTACTTCTGGAAACTCTTGCCTTAAATATCTTGACGACCGACCCTTAAAAGCTTTAACCACTTGAGATATTGAATGATGCGGGTCATATTCGACCAGTAAATGAATATGATCTGGTGCAACTTCTAAGGCTTTGATCACCCATTTATTCTCATTAGCAACAGACTGAAATATTTCAATGCACCTAAGTTTTAGTTGTTCGTTGTTAGCAAAAATCCTTCTACGTCTACATGGTATCCAGACCAAATGAACAGTATGCCAATCACCCTCACCCTCGTCACCCTCCTCGCTTTCTACGTCGCCTTTAACCTTGGTGCTAACGATGTTGCTAACGCAATGGGAACATCTGTTGGTTCCAAAGCTGTGACGTTGAAACAGGCGTTAATAATTGCTGGGGTGTTAGAGTTTGCAGGTGCGGTATTGTTTGGTCAAGAGGTAACGGAAACTCTGGCGACGAAAGTGGCTAACCCCGCCTTATTTGCGGCTACACCCCAAATTTTAGTTATGGGGATGGTGACAGTGTTACTAGCCTCTGGGGTGTGGCTACAAATTGCCACGTCACGAGGTTTGCCTGTATCCTCTTCTCATGCAGTTGTCGGTGCGATCGCAGGTTTTAGTTGGGTAGCTTTGGGAGTCGGTGCGATTGATTGGTCATCCATCGGCTCAATTACCATTGGCTGGATTTTAACGCCAATAATTAGTGGTGCGATCGCGGCTTTATTCTATAGTCAAATCAAGCGCTGGATTTTAGACCAACCTAATCAACTGGTGCAGTTAAATGAGTGGCTTCCCTGGTTGAGTGCGCTATTAATAGGAACATTTGGCGTGATTGTCCTCCCATCCCTGACTCAACCGCTAACAAATTTTTTGATTGACCAATTTGGGTTTAATCTACCCGCTTACGATATTCCCATATTTACAGGTGCAGTCGCCGCCGTTGGACTGACTTTCTATAGCTGGCGACAATTAGATCAAAATACAATCCAAAATCCAAAATCCAAAATCCAAAATCAAGTTGAGCAATTATTTGCTCGCTTTCAATTGCTGAGTGCTTGCTTTGTTGCCTTTGCTCATGGTTCCAATGATGTGGGGAATGCGATCGCGCCGCTGGCTGCGATCGTTTATATTAATCAAACTGGTAGCGTACCCATAAATGGCATCACCATCCCCATCTGGATTATAATCCTGGGCGGTGTGGGAATTGTTGCTGGTTTAGCCATCTGGGGTAAAAAAGTTATTGCCACAATTGGCGAAAATATTATTTCCTTGCAACCTAGTAGTGGATTTTGTGCCGAACTCGCCACCGCCACGACTATCTTAATCGCCTCTCGTTTAGGTTTACCCGTCTCCACCTCCCATGCCCTTGTTGGTGGTGTGGTTGGGATTGGACTAGTGCAAAATCTCAAGTCGATTCAATTCCAAACTCTACAGGGTATCGCCGCTGCATGGCTAATTACAGTCCCAATCAGCGCCATCCTCAGTGCTGCGATCTTTAGCATTGCCAAGATAATTTTTCTCTAAAAATTACTAGTCAAAAGTCAATAGTCAACCGTCAAATGTTTTTTGCACAATCCTGGCTAATTCATTAGAATATTTTCCAGAGGGTAGCAAGATTCTGAATTCGCGCAAAACAATAATTTAATCCCGCTTCCAGATATAAACTGTCGCTTAAGTTACATTCAAGGCGAATTAATCGATATAGTATTTCCTAGTCTGCTGAAATACAAATTTATCTGTGTTTATCTGTAGTTAATTTAACTGAGAACCGCTATCAGTTTAATAATTGAGACAACTTTGTAGGTAGTAAGCTATTACGCCTTTAAATTACACAATTACTCATGAGGTTAGTTGACTGTTGACTGCGCCGCACTGAAGCTCACTGGAAGTGTTGACTGTTAACCGTCAGCAGTAAACACTAAATAATCTGCAAATTAGATGCGTGACAGCTTACCGAAGTATTCATTCACAAGTATTTAACAATTTCTATTTGTATAAAAAGAATACGTATTGATTTGCAGTCAAATGATCTATGAAGGATAAATATGGAGTATAAAATTTAATCCTTCATCGTTCATCCTTTCTGGTCAAATTTTTTATCCCGAAAAAATCCTGCTAAAAATATAAATGGTTGAATTAAGACTGACAGGATATTTACCTATGAGGCTGAAAAAAACACACTTTCGTAAGTAATAACCTAAATTGTATGCTTTGCCAACTCTGTGTTGAGCATGACAAAATTACGTTGATATGCGTAAGTCCTGTTAAAATTTTTGGTTTATCTGACAAACTCTCGGAAATATACTATGAAAGCCAAGCAGTTATACGGGAAGCAGCTTTATCGTCAAGGTGTTAGAGGTTAAAAGCTAATGGGGCGATTTGAGAAGCAACCAGACAACCCACGAGTTAGAGGCGATTTATCCAGAGCCGCTGAAAATGCTCTTTGGGCTGTTGTTGAGGATTTGGAAAATCTTCAGCAGCACGTACTGAGATCATTGCAGGAAGAAGTAAAGCGGCTTCAGGGGGAAAAAAATCGTTTAAGCGATGATATTAATCAACTGCTTGATGAAAAAGAACAGTTACAACAGGCGCGTCAAATCAGCGAACAGCAGGTGTTAATTCGTCAGTTAGCAGAAGCTTTGGCAAAACATATATCTTCCCAACTCCAATCTTCGCTGACGACTTTAGCTAACCAATCACAATCAATAGAGAAAAACTCTTCCGCCAGACAAGCATTGGCAGAAGGGAAGAACAATGAGAATGTGGAGCAGATGCTAGGTTCCTTGGATGATAGCCTGACTATCACCTTTAACTCGCTGCAACAAGAGCTAAAGAACTACCAAAGCAATCTTTCCCAACAGTTGTCTCGGATGCACGGTCAACAACAGCAAGGGGAATTAATTATAGCGGAGTTAATTAACCGTTTGCAAGAACTGGAAAAAACAATTGCAAAAACTCCACTAAAAGCCACACAAGTATCGCCACCGACTGTATTGCAATTACCTGAGCAGCAAGCAGTTATCTCACCAACCACAGTTTTACAACTTCCCCAACAGCAGCAGATTGCTTGGCAATCTTCCCCCGATTCACAACAGATGAGCAGCCAAGCGGCTGTAGAATCTTCAGAGAATAAAACTACTTCACAGTCGGAAACTTTCGCCACACCACTGGAAGCAACTGTCTTACCAGCAAAGGAAAATGTCACCGAACCAATTTCTGTGCTTTCCCCAGAATTATCAGAGAGTGAAACTACACCAGAGCCTTCTTTACTATCAGCGCCAGTCACATTAACAGCATTCAGCAGCAACGACTCTGAGCCAATTTCTGTGCTTTCCTCAGAATTATCAGAGAGTGAAACTACACCAGAGCCTTCTTTAGCGTCAACGGAAGCAACATCAACAGCATTCAGCAGCAACGACTCTGAACCAATTTCTGTGCTTTCCTCAGAATTATCAGAGAGTGAAACTACACCAGAGCCTTCTTTAGCGTCAACGGAAGCAACATCAACAGCATTCAGCAGCAACGACTCTGAACCAATTTCTGTGCTTTCCCCAGAATTATCAGAAAGTGAAACTACATCCGAACCTTCTTTACCATCAACGGAAGTAACATCAACAGCATTCAGCAGCAACAATTCTGAAACAATTTCTGTGCTTTCCCCAGAGTTATCAGAGAGTGAAACTGCACCTGAACCTTCTTTTGAGTTACCAAAAGCCACACCCCCACCAGCCAGCCCCAATCAGCCAATTTCAGTCATCTCCAATGATTTGTCGGCGAGTAAAACTAAATCGGAGCCGGTTTTACCATCGCCCAAACAGAGAGTAGCACCCCCATCACTACCTTTACCTGGCTCCTCAACCTTATCGTCTATTCAGATAGGTTTCTTGCTGATTGTGTTGTCAACGGTGGTTTCATCGCTTTACAACGTAGCTATTAAGGTGATTTTCCAGCAAGGTGCGGAAATTTTGGGAGTGCAAGTAGAACGATTGCTATTACCAACTTTAGGTAATGTGTTATTAATTTTGATGCTGCGGTTGCTGGTGGTTGTACCACTAATGTTGATGTTAGCGCCGATGATGCATCCACGAGTCTGGGAAGACTTGCAAACTCTATTTAGCTCAGTACGCAAAAGTTCTACTTCCAGCAATAGCAAGACAATCAAGATTTTACAGTTGTCTATCGCTAGTGGCTGCTTTTTGTTTTTATCGCAAGTGCTGATTTATGTAGCCATCGCCCAAGTCACAACCGGAATGGCGATCGCACTTTTCTTTATCTATCCAGTAATTAGCGGACTTTTATCTTGGTTTTTGTTCCGCGATCGCCCCAGCGGATTCCGCTATGCAGCCATTGGTGCTGTTTTTTGTGGTGAATTACTAATTTTGGGCGGTGCTAGTAGTATTTCTGTTGGTAATGTTCCCCTCGGAAGTACTACAGCGATTTTATCAGGAGTAGCTTTTGCTGTTTACGTCATCCTCACCAGAATATGTGCTAGCAAATTGCATCCAGTGTCCTTTACTGTGATTAACTTCGCTACCATGTTGCTGTTGAGCTTAATTGGCTTAATGATTCCCTTTCCTGGGGAATTAAGCTTAGTACTTGAACCTTCTCAATTGTTAGAAGTTATTTTATGTGCTTTTATTTTAGGTGTACTAACTCTGTTTGGTTACGTCTGCAATAATGTTGGCATTCGTCAACTAGGCGCACCTCGTTCAGCAATTATCGGTGCAAGTGTCCCATTTTTAACAGTGATTTTTGCTGGTTTGCTAATTCAAGAAAATTTAGAATTTGTGCAAATTTTGGGAGTAATGCTAGTAACTTTTGGCGCAGCAGCTTTTAGCTTTGAAAAAGTGCGCAATCAGCTTAATTCTAATTCACAGACTTAAGTACGAACGCGATCGGGTTCTAGTGGTGTATTTAACTAATTGTGATTAATACTTCGTAGGGCTGGGGAAACCCCGCCCTTTGCGATACTTGGACTATAATACTGTAAAAACGGCAGATTTCTGGCATCAAATTACCTCCTCAATAATGCTAATAGTTATTAGTAAACTCATGTGATTGTTTACTAATAACTATTAACTGTTTGCTGATTACCGAACACCAGTTTTAATTTGACCTGTGCCGTTTTTTTGTGCAGTATCATTTTCCGGTAATTCCACACCAAAGACCCGCGCAAAAGCTTTTTCTACCTTATAACCAGAATCAATCGACTCTAAGGGGTCTTTCCGTAGCCTATGACGCAGACATAGGGTAATTACACGGCGGATGTCATCAACTGTAACTTCGGTGCGTCCTTCCAATGCAGTTAAGGCTTTGGCGGCGCGGTTAGTCACAATGTCACCCCGCAAACCATCTACATCTAGTTCTGAACATATTTCCGAAATTTTTACCCGCAAATCGTAGTCGCTGGTGACTTGTGGTAACAAATTCTGCGCATTGACAATTTGCTGTTGTAGTGCTTCTTGCTCAGTTTGGTACTTATCGACAAATGCTAGAGGATTTTGGTCAAATTCTGCCCGTTGCTCGACAATTTGCACCCGCAAAGCTGGTTCTTTTACCGTGTGGATTTCCGCGTGCATTCCAAAGCGATCGAGAAGTTGGGGTCGCAGTTCACCTTCTTCCGGGTTACCAGAACCGACAAGCACAAACCGGGCTGGGTGACGGATAGAAATCCCTTCCCGTTCTACTGTGTTCCAACCACTAGCGGCGGAGTCCAGCAACACGTCTACTAGGTGGTCATCTAGTAAGTTAACTTCATCCACGTAGAGAATACCCCGGTTAGCTTTTGCCAAAAGTCCCGGTTCAAAGGCTTTCACACCTTCAGATAAAGCTTTTTCGATGTCGATGGTACCGCAAACCCGGTCTTCTGTGGCTCCTAAAGGCAGGTCTACCATCTGCACTTTTTTGGGAACTACAGGAATGGATGCTCCCTGTTGTAACAGCTGGCGGACTTCATCGCTCATCAAGTCGGGGTCATTGGGGTCACTGTTGAAGGGGTCATTAGCAACAACAGAGATTTCCGGTAGCAAATCGGCCAGGGCGCGGATAGTTGTGGATTTGCCCGTGCCGCGATCGCCCATAATCATTACACCACCGATTTTGGGGTCAATCACGTTCAACAGCAGGGCCAGTTTCATTTCTTCCTGACCAACAATTGCTGTAAACGGAAATACCACACGTCGCGTACTCGCTGTGGTTTGAGCAGTAGGACTCACTAAATTACCTTATCAAGATTTTTCTGATTACCGTTCTTTATTGTGCCATAGCTGGGGCGATAGAGAGTCTATTATCAGCAGTCAATAGTCAAAAGTCCATAGTCCACAGCCGAGAATTTCTTGACAATGGACTAATGACCAATGACTAATGACCAATGACTATTTTTAAGTATTGTACGTAGTAGTTCTTGGTTTGCGAGCGCCAGCAACTGCTCCTATCAGTGAAGCAGCTAAACCCAACAAAGAACCAAATACAAACCACCACAAGCCTCTAGAGGTAGCCGCAGCAATCTCACGAGCTTGTTGAGCAGATACATTAGGTATATTTTGTTGCACATTACCCAAAGGTTGTTGTGTTTGGTTGAGAACTGCTGCGGCGTTAGAAGCTGCTACACCAAAAGCACCCGATACCCCGCTTGCTAATAGCCAAGAGCTAAGCGCTAAAGTGGTAGCCCAAAGAATCGCGCCGTTAAGTAAAGCTGTGTTGCGGTTCATCGGCCCACAAGCACGAGTTGTCACCCAACCACCAGTAAACAGGGAAATTAATAAAGCGATCGTTGACCAAAGACCTACGTTACTAGCAACATTAGGTGCAATACTTCTAGGTGCGCCTGAACCTGCAACATTACCTGCACCGATCGCACCAAATAATGCACTCAAAATTAATTGTGTAACTAACGCAACCAACACCCCAGAAATGATCGGTCCCCAACGCACAAGGTCGTGATATTCAGTAACTCGACCTGCGACAACAGGCTCAGGAGGAATAACTTGGTCTCCTACCCGATTTACATATGACATAAACTATTTTCTCCCTGACTGCTTCAGCAAAATTTTTACCAGTTATATTTTTGCTTTTGATTCAAATTAAATTACTAAATATAATTATTTCTCTCTATCAGCAGAAAGAGTTACATACTCTATCTTTAGTAGGAATAATTTTTAGTTAATTATTTCCTGTAAACAAATTAAAACTATGTTTATATAATAACTTTTATTGAAAAATATTACACGAATTATTAGCAAGTAAGTAGGTCTATTACCGAATTTATCACTATAGAAAAACTAACGCATCTTCACAGCAGTACCCGTGGCAGTAATCAATAACAGCACTCCTGACTGATCGACATTGATTGTACCAGTATCAATTTCAATACCTATTACAGCATCCGCGCCTAAACGCTGTGCCCGTAGTTCTAATTCTTGTAATGCTTTGCGTTGACCTTGTTCAAATAAACGTTCATAGCTACCAGTGCGTCCACCGACAATATCGCGAATGCTAGCCAAAAAATCCCGTAAGAAATTGCTACCATAAACGACTTCAGCCGTAACAATCCCCAAATATGACTGAATAACTGCTCCTTGAACCACATCAGTTGTCGTCAAAATCATAATTTACCCTCATTAGATAATTTGTCAGTTCATCAATTATAGTAATTCTTAATCATTTACAGCTACTCGATTATGAGAAACTTCTTTAACTACATTGATGAAGTTGTACCAATTTGAACAAAGAATGTGACAGATGGGTAGTAACACTACATTGTTGTGCCCTTACGAATAATGTATGTGTCGCCAACATAATTTGAATTGGTATTAGATAAGATTGAGTAAAGTTTCCCTCCGTAAACTCTTCCAAACAAAAGGGGAAATACTTGAACCATTAATTCCAGTAGCAAAATCTGGTGGTCGGAAACCAGAAGTGAATATTTGGCAACTACTCAACGCCGTTTTCTCTGTTTTGTGTGAGGATATTTGTCCCTCATGAACAGCTGTGCGTAAATTACAGCCAAAAAAATTACCGACCGAAGGGTACTGAAAAACTTTAATGAAGGAATTGATACAAAAAATAAGTACCCCGATTTTCCTACGAGTTAATGTGTGTTTTAAACCTATCTCCTCGTAGAAGAGAGGTTTGGAGAGAGGTTTTGAGTAAATTTTGCAACTTTTCAAACAACCGCGAAGAAAGCGGGAAACCCTATCAAACATCTTCTGGTGCGTCTGCTACGGGTAGCTTGCTTAAGAGTAGAGGTACATCGCTAACGCCAGTTGCTTCTATGTGGAAATAAAAAATACCACTCTGGCTAATCACTCTGCGACGGGAGCGCAAAACAAAATTCATCTCATCAATGAGCAACACCCAGAGGAAGAGAGGAACATTTAGCAGTTTAGATAGATCTAATCTATAGGATGACTATCTGATTTTTGAATTATACGTGGCATTGCCCACCCTACACTGAAACTTCCAGAGTAGGTCATTTGTTCAAAAAGCAAACCGGATTCCTATAGTACTTCTCACATGAGGATGAATATCAAACAAATCAGCTTCTAGAATCTCGAGTCAATCTTCTAAATTTATCTATGAGTAAAATTGATTTTCCTTTGCCACTCATGCTACTGCATAAATATCATCACACTTTTTTTACTTAAAAGCGCTTAGTTTTAGATATTTAGGTATAAATTTAACTTGCCAACTGGTATAAATTTAACTTAATTATCTTCACAAAGCATTTTGGTTTAACCATACTGTGGAATATACGCTCATTCTCCTAGCTCTGACTGATGAGTTCAGTAAAAACTCGGGTTTCATAGCACCAGTACTGACAGTGTTGATGAGAAATTATTAATATTTTATAAAACGGAATAAATACAGTTTTCAAAACTCAACATTTCTGTTTTAATGTACAAGAAAAAAGTTCCCTTGAATCTCAGGAAATTTACTGTGTACAAACAGATTACATTTATAGTAAGCATTTTGTTATTAGGTAATTTTGCTGCCACTATATCCCCAGTGGCTCAAGCTCAAGTCTTGGTGGCACAAGCCAGGACTCCAGAAGTCAAGCAAATGCTGGAAGAAGGGCGCAGACTAGTCGATGCCGGTGATTATAATGGGGCAATCTCCATTTACCAACAAGCAGCAAGTCTCGAACCGAAGAATGCGAAGATTCAATCAGGTATCGGCTATTTATATGCTCAACAAGGAAATTTTCCCGCCGCACTAGCCGCTTATCGTCGGGCGCTGGCCATTACCCCTAACAACGGCGATTTTTACTACGCTGTGGGTTACATCAAAGGTAATATGGGAGACACGGCAGGAGCAAAAGAAGCTTACCGTCGTGCTATTCAACTAAATCGTAATAATGTTAATGCTTATTTGGGATTAGCTGTTACTCAAGCTCGTTTGGGAGATTACGAAGCAGCTAGCTGGGCCTACGAACAAGCAATCAATTTGGATCGCAATAATGCCCAAACTTATGAGTTAATGGGTTCAATGTATAAGCAAAGACGGCAAGCCAAACAAGCTGTCAACGTACTGAATAAAGCTCGTGACTTATACCAACGACGCAATGATTTTGATGGTGTCGCCAGAGTCGAAGCATTACTACGTGATTTAGGCGGATGAGGTTAAACTAATTGGCGTCCCGTTAGTTCTACGAAAATATCTTTTAAATTAGAGGGACGCACTATCATCCCGGTTTTATTGGGCTGTTGTTCTAGGTAAATATTAGCTGCTTCTAATATCGGAAAAAATAGATATTAAGAGTGAATTGCGCTATCACCTTACACTTGAGTCACCTGCTATATAAATACTAGACAAGTCTAGACATTTACTTTTCACTTCAATGGGAGCATGAGAGCGGCTATCCCGAAGTTCGCTTTCACGCTCTAGCCAAACATGATAAATTAATTGCTGCGTTCAAATCCCTGTCCATCGAATGTCCATAACTTTTACAGTTGTAAGTTTTTTCTTTTAGCGGCATATCTTGAATATGTCCACAATTGGAACAGGTTTTACTTGATGGGAACCAGCTCTCAGCAATATAAAGGTTATTCCCAGTCACAAGACCTCAGTTGTAAGTAAATCTAGCTATTCCAGCGTAATTTAATCAGCAATGCCCACCGTTACCAATTTGATTTGGTAAGGTGGGCAAATATTTTAATTTAAGATACCAGACCTCATCCAGGGAAACTCTTCAATAAATCATCACCAGGAATAACTGTAGTGTAGAAGACATAGTCATTATTAGCTACAAAACGGCGGTCTTGTTTAATAATTGCCATAAATTCTCGATGTCCATCTCGCCTACGCCCAACTAAACAACCTGCACTGGCATTCTTGATATCATTTACCGGAGCATCATAGCCCCAGTGTTGATTAACTTGGAAAAGACCTGTGTCAAGTTTATCGTTGGTGCGTTTAAAGTCTTGGTTTAAATCTCGGTGAACAGTAATCGGTGCAACTTGGATTAAAGCTTCGTGGCGGTCTGCATTGCCGTGGTAGCCTACAGCCCAAGCTTTATATTGCCCAAATTTAATTCTGGCAGCTCCTTTTTCATTCATGGGATTGTAGGTATAATATTTACCTGGTTCAGTAGTAGCTTGCCAGTGGTTGACAATTTTGGGGACACCTTCGACGATTTCGATCACAACCCGACGGTCATTAAATTGATTGGGTGTGTCACTGTTGAGAGTCCAATCTTCATTCATTCCCTCTAGATAAACAATGTTGTATTGTCTGGCTCCTGTGAATATCTGATAGCCTTTTAACTGCAAGTATTTCACAATTCTGCTGTCAATACTATTACTGAGTTTTAAAGGTGGTTTAGGTAGTTCATCTGGTTTAGTTTCAATTAAATTCTTGGCTGTGACTGCTCCTAAATAATCATCTTCTCCAGACTTAGTTAATTCTTGAAATTGTTTGAGTGCCGCCGCAGAAACTGGCCCAAACTTCCCATCGGCTGGTTTGTCTAATAAATCCAAGCCAATTAAAAGTATCTGAATCTGAGTGGTTAATTCTGCATCTTGACCAATCGCTTCAAAGTTCCATTTTTCTTGTTTTCCTAGGAAATCTTGTAGTTTCATCGCTTACTTGCCTCCATTCATTTATTTACTAAGTAGGTACAAACATGGTTGTGTCGATTAATTCTGTTTGAGAACATAGCCTGAGATACAAATTCTCGTCAAAATTATTACTTATCATATACAATCTTAGTATATATAAGTACATATTTCCTGCTGAAAAAGCACTTATATAGTGTAGGAGAAGGATGTTATTAAATACAAGATTTCTGTAGTTACGTAATGTAAATTTAATGATCGCTATAAAACTATGTAATAGCTGAAGCTGATTACTGTGAATAAAACTAATTTTTGTATAAATAAATTTACAATTTTTGAGATGGCGCTCATCTTTTGCAGATGGTAGCATAAGCAACTGGCTATTAACGCAGAAAAATTTAATTTTTTGTATCAAAAAACTTAAATTTTGGAAAAATAAGTTACCTTTGTGGCACTCAAAAATCCAGTGCTATTACTTAGTGCCGATAACAATGACAACAGAAATATCACTTCGTCTTCGCGACCTCAAACCAGAATATCAGAGACTTTGGAACATTTGCGAAATCAAACCAGAGAATTTGCCGCAGACTCAAGAGATAGTTGCGAAAATCTGCTCACATCGTCGTCGATACCAAGCAGTACAGCGAGAGATTAATGTACCTTGGTACTTTATTGCAGTCATCCATAACATGGAATCATCTCTCAAGTTCACCAGACATCTGCACAACGGCGACTCGCTAAAAAAACGCACCGTTAAAGTACCACCAGGCAGACCTGTTGCTGAACCCATCAAAGGCTGGGAAGTAGGATATACTTGGGAGGAAAGTGCAATTGATGCTTTAACTTTTCAAGAATTCGATCAAGTAAAAGACTGGAGTCTAGCTGCCCAGCTTTGGCAGATCGAGAAATATAATGGTTTTGGCTATAGGAATTACCATCCAGAAGTTCTGACTCCTTATCTATGGTCAGGTACTAATCTCTACACCCAAGGTAAATATAAAAGCGATGGTAAATGGGATGCTAATGCAGTTTCCGCCCAAATTGGTGTAGCAGCTTTGCTCAAAATTCTGCTCAAAGTAGAAAATCTACAAATCCCATTAGCTTAAGATTGAAAATTTAAAACATACCAAAATTTTGGTGTGGGTCACAAAAGTATAAAACTGCTGCATTCTCAATATCTAGGACTGACACACCCCTACTTGAAAATAAGACCCCTCCCCGCAAGCGAGGAGGGGAATCAGAATTTTTTTTCATGTGTCCTGGTGTACGCCGGGAATGATAGCTACTTACTCAAATCTTGGGTAATTAACTTGTTGGTACTTTCACAGAGATGGTTTAATTACAAAACTCGAAAAATAAACGGATAACGGAACGGTTCATCTGGGGTAGTCAAACAATGAAATAGCGCCCAAATTGTCAGGCCCCAGTGCAGTGCAAAGCCCAAAGCGACAACGGGGAAAAATAAAATTCCGCCAAGTCCAAAGGTAAGCCAAGATAGAATCCCAATTGGTACTCCGATGACAGTTGCCCAAAACCAAACATTGAAGTGAAAATTAATTGATTCTTTGGCGTTGCTTTTCACAACTGGGTCGTCGGAAATCATGTTAATGACAATTGGAACTCCGACTGAGAACAATGTTGTACTAAAGAAAATCGCCCCATGAGATAGAGAGGATAGCAATTTACGCTTATCAGAATCGTATGTAACTTGCATCCTGGTGGCTCCTCCACTTGCTTTATAGCTTTGATTGTAACGGACACTGAATCAGTTTTGTATTGCAGTTTACCGTACTCCAGCTATTTTGCGCCTTTCTCTTGGTATGCATTAACTTTGACTGGTATTCATCAATTTAGATGATTGAGGTTTACCGAACCTGCAATATCCCCGACTTCTCCAAGAAGTCGGGGATATTATCGGGAGCAAGCCTTTATAACTTATGTGATAGCACTAAGTTAATATTTTGTAATACAAGTAACATAAAAGTATCAGCTAGGGTGGGTAATGCTCACCCTATAAATTATTTGAGAAAGGTGGTAGAAAATGGGTCGCATAAATCCCTACACGCTACAGTTACAGATTACTCGCATGTTTGAGCAAGGGCAATCATTCTTTGCTACCACCAAGGTGCAGGAATGGTTGAAAGAACGTAATCACGATCCACTGGAGTATGACATTATCTTCCATCAAAAACCTGCTCCCCCCGGTTCTAAAGAAGTTATGGTGGTGGAGATTGAATTACGTCGCAAAGATGGACAGCCTGTAGACCCGTGGTTACAAGAACAAGCGAACCTTCATGCTTGATTTGGGGCATGGGGCATCCCTTCTGGTGCGTCCGCTACGCGAACGGCTCCGCTCAGGGCAAGTGGGCATTGGGCATTGGGCATTGGGCTAAGGAGTATGGGGAAGAGATGGGGCAGATGGGGCAGAAAACTCCCCACACTCCCTCATCTCCCTCATGCTCTAGTCCCTAGTCCCTAATCCTTAGTCCTTAAGCTTTTTTCAACCAGCTAAACATAGCGCGTAAATCTTTGCCAACTTCTTCAATGCGATGTTCAGCTTCTTGACGACGCATGGCGGTAAATCCAGGTTTACCAGATTGATTTTCTAGGACAAATTCCCGTGCAAATTGCCCAGATTGAATTTCGCTGAGAATCTTCCGCATTTCTGCTTTGGTTTGCTCATTGACAATTCGAGGGCCACGGGTGTAATCGCCATATTCAGCAGTGTTGGAGATGCTGTCGCGCATTTTGGCTAAGCCACCTTCAACAACTAAATCAACAATCAATTTGACTTCATGCAGACATTCAAAATAAGCTAACTCGGGTTGATAACCTGCTTCTACTAAGGTTTCAAATCCGGCTTTAATCAAAGCGCTCAAACCACCGCACAATACTGCCTGTTCGCCAAACAAATCAGTTTCGGTTTCTTCGCGGAAGGTGGTTTCCAGAACACCAGCACGAGTACCACCGATACCTCTAGCATATGCCAAAGCGCGATCGCGTGCCCGACCACTAGCATCTTGATAAACTGCAAACAGCGCCGGTACGCCTTGTCCTTGTTCATAAGTCCGACGGACTAAATGCCCAGGGCCTTTGGGCGCTACCATTACCACATCTACGTTAGCCGGTGGTACAACTTGACCAAAGTGAATATTAAAGCCGTGGGCAAAGGCGATAACATTCCCTTCTACTAAATTTGGTTCAATTTCGTTTTTATAAACTGCTTTTTGGACTTCATCAGGCAACAAAATCATGATAAAGTCAGCAGCATTAGCTGCATCTGCGACATTTTTCACAGTTAAGCCGGCTTCTTGAGCCTTGGCAGCTGACTTACTGCCCGGATATAGCCCGACAATCACATCCAAACCGCTATCTTTAAGATTCAGGGCGTGAGCATGACCTTGAGAACCATAGCCAATGATTGCAATGGTTTTTCCAGCCAAAAGGTCTAAATTGGCATCTTCGTCATAATACATCCGGGCCATAGCGCATCTCCTGTCAGCAAGCATCATTTATTGGCAGGCTTTTGATTTTACCCCATATTGCGTAACTACGGATAAGCAATTAAAAAGAGGGGCATGGGGCATTGGGCATTGGGCATTGGGCATGGGACAAGGGGGACAAATGACCACTGACCATTGACTATTGACCACTGACCATTGACTATTGACTAAGTTGCTTGATCAATTTTTTGGACTTCTGCTGGTGATAGTTGCACATGAATAGCAGCTACAGAGTCTTCAATACTAGAAATTTTGCTAGCGCCGGGTATGGGTAAAATAGCGGGTGATTTGGAACGCAACCATGCTAGGACGATACAATAAACTGATACGCTTTTTTCTTGAGCTAATTGGGCGATCGCAGAAATATCTTGCAAGTTTTGATGGCGACGACTTCCACCAAAGGGACTCCAAGGCAAAAAGGTTAATCCTTCCTGTTCACAATACTTCAACACACCGTCATTTTCTGGCTGTCGTTCCCAAGGACTATATTGATTTTGCACTGAAACAATATCCACTACATCCCGCGCCTGTTTAATTTGTTCTAAGGAAAAGTTAGAAACTCCTACAAATCGAATTAAACCAGTTTCTACCGCTTCTTTAACTGGCGCTAGGGATTCTGCAATGGTATATTTAGAATCGGGGGCGTGATATTGCCAAATATCTATAGGTTTACTACCGCCTAAAGCCTGGAAACTTTCACGAATTGTTTGACGTAAATGTTTGGGGTTTCCGTTGCGTACCCAATTCCCATGAGGACGCATCAAACCGCCTTTGGTTGCCACAACTACATGGCTAACATCGCCTTTGTAACTGCTAAGTGCTTGGGAAATGAGTCGTTCGTTATGGTGCTTATCTGATTCATCTAGGCAGTAAGAGTCAGCTGTGTCAATGAATGTGATACCCAAATCCAAAGCACGATGAATAACTTGGATGGATTCTGATTCGGAAGGACGATTCGATATCGACATCGGCATTCCACCCAAACCGATCGCACTCACAGAGACACCCGTTTTTCCTAGCTGTTTGGTTTCCATGCTTCTAGTTCTTATTTGCAGTGCCACTAATGTATTAGCTGTTTAGAACTATTTTGACAATTAATCTTTAGACAGGGTTACAACAAACATTCCTGTGATAGCGATTTGGCTTTAAGATTAAAAGTCTTGAATTTTGCTGCACCAAACTTCTGACATCACCTTGGTGTATTCCTAATCTTTACAGGATTAAACTGTTGCCATAATCCCAAGCGCTTATTTTTCGCATTGGCTTGGGCAATTAAAAATTGAGTTTTGCTTTCTTCACAGTAAAATAAAGTTTCTTCATCTACAACAGCATTACCCTCTTCAACCAAACGGAGATTGACTGAGCGATTATCAACAAATACTTCACCCAGTATGTGCCTACTTTGTGCTTGATCTACACTTTTGATCACCACCGGGCTACCTGATGGTAGCAGTTGTTGGAGTTGCTTGGTGGCTGCGGCAACATACTGCTGCTTAGTCTCTTTTGGTGTATTAATACACACTAATTTCACTGTAGCTGTTTGTCCAGCATCATCTTTTACACGAATTGTATTGCTATCTGCTACACCGATTACTGTAGCTAGCACTAACATTAACTGTATTAAACTCATTTGTTGGTGATGTGTTATTTTATGCTTATTTATCGAATTTATCTCAGTAATTAGCCAGTAATTGTGAGTTAAATCACAAGCTGTCGCTGAAAACTCATAAGGGCGATAATCTCTGTTACATAAATTGCAACAATACCAACTTTCAGTTTGGCTCTCAGCGATACTGAGATTAACTTCATCTATCCTGGGGTTTAAATTATGTCAGCCTCAATTAAATTACCGGACAAATCTGGTTTAGTGGTGAGTGCGCTGTTCTTAGGGATGATTTTTACTAGTTGTGCTTCTGTACCGCAAACATCTAATCAAGCAATACCGAAAATTGCAGCGGATCAAGCAGCAACAAATGAGAGTGCTGGGAGTGTGGCGCAAAAATCACAAGCAGCGCCAGTACCTCAATCTCGTCCCCAATTAATTAAAAAAGCAGCTATGACTGTCATTGTTAACTCTGTAGATCAGAGTATTGATGCAGTCGCTAAAATTATCAATAACAAACAAGGAGACTTAATTGGGTTAAATGAACGTCAACCAACGAAAGAAAATGCACGTCATACTGCATCGATAACGCTGCGTGTACCGCAAAACCAGCTAGACTCGACTCTCAATGAAATAGCTAAATTGGGTACAGTAGAAAATCGCAATATCACAGCCGAAGATGTCAGCAATCAACTGGTAGATGTGCAAGCGAGATTAAGCAATCTGCGGAAAACAGAAGCCAATTTGCAAAAAATCATGGATCGTTCAGGTTCTGTGAGAGATGTATTAAGTGTTGCTCAAGAACTGAGTAATGTCCGTCAATCAATTGAGCAAATAGACGCGCAACTGAAAAATTTACAAAATCAAGTTGCATACTCTACTATTACATTGAACTTAGAAGCAGCAGTTTCTAGCAGTAGTCCACAACGGGGTTTAGGTTCACAAATTCAAGAAACTTGGAACAACTCTAGCCACTCGGTTGGCGAGTTCACCGTTGGGTTATTAAAATTGGCTATTTGGTTAATAGTTTACAGTCCTTATTTTGTGATTTTAGCTGCTGCTATCTATGGCGTGAACCGTTGGCGACGCAATTCCCAGGCTGTGAGAGTAAAACCACCAACAGAGTCCGAAGTTAGTTGAGATATAACTGAACTGGTATCAGTTTGGGATGCAAATCTTTATCGTGACTCAGTCTCTTATTGCGATCGCCAAGATTGTACCAATTAACACGAAATAATCAGCCACAGGAATGTCAAGATCAAAATAAGGATGCCCAATGCTATTGAAAGTACTATGCCCGAACTACACCAATCTATTGCTCAGCACTACCACGAACGCACTAAATATGATCCCCAGACGCTGGCCTCGAAAACTCAGAGGTTAGATTGGGCTAAGCAACCCGTACCTTTCAAAGAGTACAGAATTGGCTCTGCTTTCGATCTTAGACCCTACCTACAAGCAAATTCCCAGACTGCTACTGACAGTGCAGATGCTAAATGGTGGCAAAGACTTTCACGACTATTGTTTTGTAGTTATGGGCTAACGGCGAGAATGCCTTCTATGGGCAGTGGGGTATATTTACGATCTGCCCCTAGTGCTGGGGGGTTGTACCCGGCTGAGGTTTATGTGGTTTCTCGAGGAACCGAGTTGCTACCAGCTGGGCTATATAATTACCAAGGTCGGACTCATTCCCTGATGCAGTATTGGGAAAATGATGTGTGGCAAAGATTACAAGCTGCTTGTTTTTGGCATCCATCCCTTGAGAGTACTCAACTGGCGATTGTGATTACTGCGGTATTCTATCGTTCGGCTTGGCGATATGAAGACCGGGCTTATCGGCGGATTTTTTTGGATACAGGACACCTGTTGGGTAATATCGAGTTAGCGGCGGCGATGAATGATTATCGTCCCCACTTAATCGGTGGTTTTGTTGATGAGGCTGTTAACGATCTACTTTATATCGAACCGCAACAAGAAGGTGCGATCGCAGTTTTACCTCTGGCAGACTTGTTAGATATCAAACAAAATTTACCAGTAGGACGAACTGCTTTGCCTTCTGCTACCGAAACTGATTACCCAATTATCCCCGATGGCGAACTGCTAAATTATTTTCATCGTCACACGCAAATCCAATCTGGTACAACTGGCAAACTCAATTTACCAGAAGTCAAACAAGAAAAATCCTTAGAGGATAAATATAACTTCCCTTTCTGTCTGAAAATTCCCACAGCGACAACACCCATCAATTGGGGAGAAAATCTCACAGATTTGGAAAATACCATGCACAAGCGCCGTTCTACCCGCGCTTATAGTGGTGACGATTTGACCTTAGATGAACTCAAAGCTTTACTTGATTTCACATACCAACCCGAAAATTACATTTACCAAAATTTAGATCGTTCTCCAGACTACTTTGATCTAAATTTGATCGAAACATTTATTGCTGTTTGCGGTGTCAAAGGATTAGAAGCTGGTTGTTACTATTACGCACCTAAAGCCCAAGAATTGCGACAAATTCGCTTTAAAAATTTCCGGCGAGAATTACATTTTCTCTGCTTGGGGCAAGATTTAGGGCGAGATGCATCAGCTGTAATATTTCATACATCTGATTTAAAATCGGCGATCGCACAGTATGGCGATCGCGTTTATCGGTATTTACACATGGATGCCGGACATCTAGGACAAAAGCTTAATTTAGCAGCAATTCAACTTAATTTAGGCGTTAGTGGGATTGGTGGCTTTTTTGACGATCAGGTAAATGAGGTTCTCGGTATTCCTACAGATGAAGCAGTTCTCTACATTACGACTTTGGGACGACCAAGATAGAATTAAAGTTTCAGATCCCCGACTTCTTTGAGAAGTCGGGGATCTGAAAGCAGCGTTAATTCAAAAATCAGGGCTTTAATTATATTTACATTTTGTAACATATCTCAATTTAACTACTTACTTAATAATTAAATTTTGTCATCCAAGCAGTGATACGATTACCTAAAAATGAAAGCCAACGACTGGAATTACTACATCAATATCAAATTTTAGATACACCACCAACAGAGATTTTTGATGAGCTTGCTCAGTTAGCTGCTGATGTTTGTGATGCACCAATTGCACTGATTAGTCTAGTCGATGCTGAGCGAGAATGGTTCAAGTCTAAGGTGGGAATCAATCAATCAGAAATTCCTCGCAGCGTTTCTTTTGGTGCTTACACAATTCTGGAAAGTGAAATATTAATCATCCCAGATACCTTAGAAGATGAGCGATTTGCTACAAATCCTCTGGTGATTTCCCAACCTTATTGTCGCAGCTATGCAGGAGTTCCGCTAATTGCTGGTAAGGGCTGCGCTATCGGTAGTCTTTGTGTAGTTGATTCTACTCCTCGCGATTTCTGTGTTAAAAAGCAAAGAATCTTACAAAGATTAGCACAGCAAGTAATTAGATGTTTAGATTTACATCAAGAAAAAATTATTAATGATAGCCAAAGCAGTTTTAATCTCCTATTTCTGAATCATCCCAATCCCATGTGGGTGTTTGATTGCCAAAATCTACAATTTTTAAATGTAAATAACGCTGCTGTTATTCACTATGGCTACTCTCGGGAAGAATTTTTGCAAATGAGCTTGACTGATATTATTATTCCCGAAAATCCACCTATTTTACTAGCAAATTTATGCCAGGAAGAGAGTGAGATAAACCGCTCTAACCAATGGCGACACCGCCGCAAAGATGGACACATTATTGATGTAGAAATTATAGCCAACACAATAGAATATGCAGGCTACAAAGCTTGTTTAGCGGATGTCAGAGATATTACACATCGCAAACGTATAGAACAAGCGCTGCAAGAAAACGAAGCCAAATTACGCACAATTTTTCAAGCAATTCCGATTCCTATAGTAATTTCTCGTCTGTCTGATGGGCTGATTTTATATGCTAACCAAGAGTTTCTCCAAACCGTTCTGTTATTTCCAGATGATTTAGTTAACTGGCAAATAAGTTCAGAGTTTTACCAAAACCCCCATGAGCGACACATAATTTTAGAAAAGCTTACTCAACAAGGCTATGTTAATAACTATGAAATCCAATTAAAAAGAACAAATGGCACTTCTTTTTGGGCAATTGCTTCATTTCAGTTTTTAACATTTAACGGAGAAGCTGCTATTTTAAAAGTTTTGTATGACATCACCGATCGCAAAAATGTAGAAGCAAGTCTCAAAGCACAAAATGACTTTCTCCGCAATATTTTTGCGAATATTCCGTTGATGATTGCCCTGATAAATGTCAAAGGTCAACTCCAATGGGTAAACCAAGAGTGGGAAAGTATTTTAGGTTGGAATTTACAAGATTTCCAAAATCAAGATATTCTAGATGTTTTATATCCTCAAGCTGAAGATCGTCAGCATGTAATTAATTTTATTCAGTCTGCACAACGAATTTGGGGTGACTTTAGAACGCAAACTAAATCAGGTCTTGTTATTGATACTTCTTGGACTAATATTAACCTAGCAAATGGACAAATTATCGGTATTGGTCAAAATATTACAGAACGTAAACAAATTGAACGAGCTTTAAAAACTCAAGTTGAACGGGAGCAATTGATGCGAACCGTTGCTGGGCGAATTCGTCAATCTTTAAATCTCCAAGATATTCTTGATGCTACGGTGAGAGAAGTACGAGATTTACTTCAGGTTGATCGAGTGGTAGTTTTTCGCTTTGCTGGTGATATGAGTGGGACAGTGGTGGCTGAATCAGTGGCTAATGGCTGGACTGCTTCTATAGGCGCAAAAGTAGAAGATACTTGTTTTCAAACAGGTGCAGGTAAGGAGTATTATCAAGGAAGTAAAAGAGCGATCGCTAACATTTACGCAGCTGGATTATCCCAATGCCATATTCAGCTGTTAGAACAGTTTGAAGTCAAAGCTAATTTAGTAGTACCCATTCTTCTAGAAGTAAATGGAGAAAATTCTCAACCTTATCTGTGGGGTTTATTAATTGCACACCAATGTTCTCATATTCGCGAGTGGGAAGAGCATCAGTTAGATTTACTAGATCAACTATCAGTACCTATAGCGATCGCTATTCAACAATCTACCATCCTTCAGCAAGCCCAAACGGAAATTGCCCAACGACAAAAAGCAGAGGTTGAGTTAAGAAGTGCATTAGCAGAAAAAGAAGTTTTGTTAAAAGAGATTCATCATCGAGTTAAAAATAACTTGCAAATTGTCTCCAGCCTACTACAACTCCAGTCTCAAACCATCAGCGATCCTGAAGTCATCAAAGTTTTGAGAGATAGTCAAAATCGCATCGATTCCATCTCATTAATTCACAAAAACTTATATACTGCCCCTAATATTGGACAATTGGATGTTGCTGACTATATCCAGAACTTAGCAACCAGTTTATTAATTTCTTATCAAGTATCACCTGCTGAGATTGCTCTAGAAACTTATATAGATTCTGTCTATTTGAATGTTGACGCAGCGATTGCCTGTGGATTAATTATCAACGAATTAATAACAAATGCCCTGAAACATGCTTTTCCTAACTCAACCTTAGGCAAGATAGTTATTAGATTATGCAATCTTGGTGATAGTATTGAAATTACTATCCAAGATAATGGTATTGGATTTGCAAATGATTTTAATTGGAGAAATACTAATTCATTAGGTCTTTCATTAGTTTATGATTTAGTTACTGAACAATTAGAAGGAACTATTACTTTAGAAAAGGCTCCCGAAACACTATTTAGAATCAGATTTCCCCAGTTAACTTTACAGCAGTAAGCGCCAAATGGTTCAAGCGAGGATTTTAGTTGTAGAAGATGAAGTGATTGTGGCCAGAACTATTGCTAGCCAACTCAATCAACTAGGTTATGTTGTGACGGGTATAGCTTCTTCCGGAAAAGTTGCCATTGCTAAAGCATTGGAAACTAAACCTGAAATAGTTTTGATGGATATTATCCTCAAAGGAGAGATAGATGGCATTACTGCTGCTAGTTATATTCATGAGCAACTAGATATTCCAGTAATTTTTCTCACTGCATACAGCGATAATCAAACTTTAGAAAGGGCAAAAATTACTCAACCTTTTGGATATATTGTTAAACCTTTTACGATTAAAGATTTACAAATAGCCATAGAAATAGCGCTGTTAAAATATCGCTTAGAATGCGAGCTACGGGAAAATCGAGATCAGTTAGCAACCATATTAAACTCGATGAGCGATGCTGTGATTGCCACAGACGAACAGGGAATGGTGACATTTATGAACCCGGCATCTGAAGCTTTAACTGGTTGGCAAAGAGAAGAAGCATTAGGAACTGAAGTATCCAGGATTTTTAATCTTGTTGATGAAGTTACAGATACTCCGATAGAAAATCCTGTCACAAAAGTGCTGCAAGAGCATAATGTGGTTTATTTAGGCGATTACATCTCTCTAATTGACAAAAATGGTAGAAGAATACCAATTGGCGATAGTGCTTCACCACTAATGCGACGACCAAATCAAGTCAATGGCGTGGTAGTTGTTTTCTGGGATATGAGCGAAAAGCGTCAAACAGAGTTGCTCAAGCAAGCTTTGGAAAAAGAGCAAGAACTTAACAGTCTCAAATCTCTATTTATCTCTACAGTTTCTCATGAATTTCGTAATCCCCTAACTGTGATTCAAACTGCAATTGAATTAATTGAAATTCAGGGAGATAACTTATCAGAAGCAAAAAAAACAACATACATCAGGCGAATTAAAAGTGCTGTGCAAAACATGAAGCACTTGATGGACGATGTACTATTTATGGGTCGCTCTGAAGCGGGAAAACTTAGGTTTAACCCTACTCCCATCAACCTGGATGAATTCTGTCGAGAACTCATTGCAGAATTTTCTTTAATTGGCAGTAACTTGCATGAATTTATATTTACCTCTAACTGTGAGATAACAGAAGCTTGGATGGATGAACACCTCTTACATTACATGTTAGGAAATCTCCTTTCAAATGCAGTTAAATATTCTCCCGCAGGCGGAACAATTCAATTTGATCTAAGATGCAATTTGGTTGAGAGAGTAATAACTTTTATAATTCAGGATCAAGGAATTGGTATTCCAGAAGTAGACCAAAGTCGTCTATTTGAATCATTCTATCGAGCCGCAAATGCACACTTAATTCAGGGTAACGGACTGGGTTTAGTTATTGTTAAAAGGTGTGTCGAAGCTCACAATGGTCAAATTACCTTTACCAGTCAAGTAGGAGTAGGTACGAGATTTACAATAATTTTGCCTTTAACCACAGGAATTTCTAGTAGTCAATAGTCAACAGTCCTCCTTGTCCCCCCTGCTCCTTTGCTCCCCGATTTCCGATCAAGGCTCCTGTCTCACACCGCCGACAACTGGCTTAACTTGTTCGCCGGAAAAGGGATCGGTACCGCCACCCCAGTTAAAGTCACTGATTCGGAAGCTAATGCCGCCTAATTGTAGTA
The DNA here is from genome assembly GCF_963875285.1 of Calothrix sp. NIES-2100. NCBI lineage: Bacteria > Bacillati > Cyanobacteriota > Cyanophyceae > Nostocales > Calotrichaceae > Calothrix > Calothrix sp. NIES-2100. The sequence continues at coordinate 9,610,490 of NZ_CAWNLA010000001.1, read as the reverse complement.
CTGGATTGTAACGTAAGGTCAGTCCATAGGTGCGGCGGCTATATTCCAAAATATAGTCGGTGCTACTTTCTCTACCTGTATCTAAGTTGACAGATGTTTGAAAGCCTAGGCGAAATGGGCCATAGATTTGCTGTGTAATTCCAGCACTCAGTACTTTGGTGTCAACCGCGCGATCGAATAAGAAGGGTGATAGTCCGCTGTTGAGACCTTGGGAATAACTGAGATTAAAGGCGGTATAGTCTAAATAAGGTCGAGAAAAATGACCAATTTGCCCTTGTAAGCCAATCGTCCCTATGAGGGTACTTTGGTTATCACCATTGGTGTAATAACTAGTAGTACCTGTAAGACCAGCGATCGCTTGCAAGTAGGGTACTACTGGGTTTGGTGTGTATCGTAATCCCTCAGTAGCCGTAGGTGCTAAGGGTTGTCCCTGCCATAACAATAAACCACCGCTGAGAGCCGCACTACCTTGGAGGCGACCCAAGGAAATGCGATCATTGTCTCTATTTGGTTCTAGAAGGTCAAGGCGATCGGTATTGGCATTAATATACTGCGCACCTGCTTGATAGCTGAGGTTCACACCGCTGTTACCTAGGGGAATTATTGGCGAGATGACTACACCACCCAGACTACTTTGCACGGTTTGATAGCCAAGTGTACCGTTGTAGAGGCGATCGCGATAGCTGTATTCTAGATTCAATAAATGGGGATTTTGGTCGCCTAATGTCTGCCGCAGGCGCAAGCTAGCCCGCAGGTTGTTTTCAACTTCACTTAAATCCAAGCTGGTTAACTCGCCGTTACCTTCAATCACAGACTTGGGATTCAAATTCACATTCAGCCTGCTTCTAATGCCAAACAGCCCAGGAACATCACTAGTACCTTGTTCCACGGCTTTTTGGATGAAAAACTGGGGTGTGATCGACCAGGTTGTCTTGTCTGTAGTCACAGGTTGAAAGCTACGTTCCAAATATAAGCCGCCCCGCAGATCGCCATCAAAGCCCGGAGAAACGATCGCCGGAGTCACTTCCCGCTCCCGACGGTCAATTTGCTGCTGTTCTCGGGGAATACCTATAGCCAATTTTTGGTCAAACACTAACCGCGATCCCTGACTCCTGACTCGGTCTACTAAAGGTGATTCTCGTGTAAGGGTGACGGTACCAGCCCTTAACACCAATTCTGGGGGTGAAAAAGGGTCGTTAGTGATACTCACATCTTTTGCTTGCCAACCACGGGGATAAAATTGAATCTGTTCAGCTTCAAAGCGTAGGCGGTTGACTACCCCCCCAGATTTCGGTTGGGCAATGTTTCTTGCATCGGCTCTACCTCCCACTGTCACATCAATTCCGCCGGGACTGTTGACACCAGAAAGGGGCTGATTGGAGCGAATGCGATCGCTTACCGGACGCTGTGGTACTCCCCCTGCTGTCACATCTGTGGGTAAAAAAGCTACATCTTTTTCTGCTGTGGGTAAGTAAATTTCCCCCCTACCTTTTTCTAGTTGCCCACTATCTTGAATAAAGTTATAAGTAAAACGTTGTCCTCGCAACACCTGATCGCCCCGTGTTAATGCTACGTTGCCGTCGCCGACAGCGATCAAGTTATCTAAACTGATTTGCAGGCGATCGGCATCCACTACCGCCCCATCAAATCGCACTACTACATTTCCTTCGGCGGTGACAATCCGGCGTTGGTCGTCATACACCTGGCGATCGGAAATTACTTCTACTGTTCTTGGTGTAGCCGGCGCTGTGTTGCCAGGAGGAGTTGTAGAAGGTTGACTTTGCGGTTGATTTGTGCTGTTGCCTGGAGGTGCAGTTTGTGGCTGTGGGGTCTGAAATTCGATCGATGATGGGGTAGACGAGTCAGTTGTGGGACTGCGAGACTTAAATTCGATAATATTTTGAATGCCTTGAGATGGCTGTTGATTGCTAGGTGTGGCTGGTTGCTGGGTTTGGGTATTACTTGGCTGTGTTGGTTGGGTAACTTGTGCAACTGGGAATAAGTTCTGATTGTTTGTAGCGTCTGCGACTATGACAGGTGCATTGATGCTAAGACTATCATTCTGTTGAGGATAAGCAATAGCTAGTGGCTGCCCTAACAAGGCGGCACTTTTAGGAGCAATTAAGGGAGAAAATTCTGGTGGGAAAGTGGTTGGGGGACTAGGAGGAGAAACTAATTGATTGCGACTCAGCTTGATGCGATCGCTCAGTGATAGAGACTTTGGCTTTTTCTCTACAGTCGCCGGCTGCGGCGTTGCTTGTTGCTGCTGGGATGTTTCTTGATTTTCCTGCGTCCCAGTATCTGTTGCAATTAATGAATTAAACTTAGTTTCACTAGCAGATGAAGTAGAATTTGCAGGTTGGATCGCTTCCGTAACGGGCGGCGTTGCAGGTGGCAGAACTGGATGAAGCATATTTCAGCACAATCAAGCTAACAAATAGCCAATAAGTAGCCGGAAGGATTACACCTTTAGCCTTCCCACTTTACCGCCAGCAGCAAGTGGGTTGAATCAGGACAATAAATTGCCAAATTTAGTTACAGTTTCTCACCCTAATTAAAGCAACTCAGTGTCCATAACTTCTGGTGTTTTTCGCCTTCCGGCATGATGATCGCGGATGATCAATCGCGCTTTTACTCTAAATCCCGACGTCCGGGGTTACGAGCTGGATCATTTGACAAAAATCCAAACACGAAGATAGTCACAAAGAAGGCAACAACAACATAAACAACGATTTTTAAAGTAAGCATCAGAGATATCTCCAAAAGGTATGAGAAAGCAAATTTCTCTTTCGGTATCTGCCCCGGCAGAAATGATAGCTCCTTTATATTACCCAAATCTCGTCCCCTTTTTTGGCAGACTCTGGTGCGGATGGAGAAGTAATTCCCCAAGAGTAGGGGGATGAGGGGACAAGGGGGATGAGGGGGACAAGGGAGAAATTATTTTCTGATCTCCCTCATCTACCCCATCTCCCTCATCTCCCTGATCTCACCTCAATCTTGTGACGGATACTAGCGCCATAGGTTTCCCACTGGAGATGCAGAGTAGCTTACACGCAAAAATCGCTGTTTTTTGATAAACTGCCGTCGGTCGATCATAATCCCAAAAAATTAGCTCCGCCTCAGTATTTTGTACTGCAGTGCGATCGCTTGCATTTTCAGTGTACAAAGTGTCTCAGTTAAGAGATCTCCAAAAAATAAACAACAGTCAACAGTCACAATAAAATATTTTTTACTTGTAAGTCCCTAACTGTACGCAGTTCAGTGGGGCTGTCTTCGGGCGCTAAATTCTTGGGAATACGGCTTTTGACGACTGTTGCTGGTATACCCACAGCAACAGAGAAGGGAGGAATATCTTTTGTGACAACTGCACCTGCACCAATGACACTACCTTTACCAATAGTGACACCATCTAATACAGTTACCCCATGTCCTAGCCAACAATCATCCTCAATCACAATTCCTTTGCGCGTAATCCCTTGATAGCGGATTGGCTCTATTGGCTCTGCGAAATTATGATTATTAGCATATATTCCTGTGTGAGATGCAATCATACAGTACTTACCAATTTTGATGTCTCCTGGCCCAGCAATACACACGTTAGGGCCAATGAATGTTTCATCATCTATATATATGGAAGTATGATCTAAACAACCGATATCAACGTTACGCTCTATCGCTACTTTATTACCTAGGTAAATTCTATTGTTCTCTCCTCTCCCATCTATCCGCACACCTTTAAAGATATATACATTTTTGCGGATTTCTAAACATTTACTGCCAAGAAATTCTACACCATTTTGAATATAAACTTGACTATCTAGCTGGGCAAACATCATCCGATATACCAGATTTCTTAACTGGGGACCAAAAGTGATCGCTGGAATATCACCTAACAATGTAGTCCATACAACTTCTTGGAGACGTTGAATTTTAGCCACTGAATTCTGATTTTTCATGGTTACTTATGCCGCAAATAAATTGTAGTTGTGACTGAGGAGACTTCGCGATATTCCACCACATTAATTTTGCTGGGCTGCTAGATCCCTGCTACCTAAGGTGCTAGTACAGCTTGGCGAAAGTCATTATTTAGTTTTGAGATTGAAAAAGCTGGACAAAACAGCAATTGTTCGGTCTTTTACCTGATGATCACTCCATCCTCTAGATAGAAATCTACAGGATTTGCTTTGTCAAACTGCCTTTTGGTAATAGATTTGCAATTGAATTAAATCGGCAATTATTGCATTTAATTGGTGTCTGATTTCCTGGTTTATTACCAAAATTATCTCTATAAGTAAGTCGGTGGAAAAAAACCAAACTATGTTAAGAAACGTAAATTGGCTTGAAACCCTTACCAATGACAAATGACAAATGACAAATGACAGTCCTCGCCAGTTATGTTTAATTGCACCGCCCTACTTAGCAGTATAACTTTTTACTAGAGTGAAATCATTCAATTGCAATTTCAAGTAGTTGAAATATCTATCAACTACTCTAGTGAACAAGCTTTTTGTGAACAATAGTGCATTGTTATTTCTCCAGTCCCAGTGTCAGAAAATTTACCTGATGATTTTTCTGAACTTTGAGAAATAAAATTGTTCAATTATTTTGGTTATTTATGACTATATAAAATTATCTTAGGGTGGATTGTCGCCAACTTCCGCCATCACATTGAAGTTCACCATCGGTGCAAACAAGTAAGCACTTCCTCGACTGCTATGACGGCTTTCTTGCAACGAATTTCTAGAGTATGCTTCTCTAATCATGTTGCACACAGATGATTTACAAATTAAACACAACACTCTGCTAATTACATGAGTGCATTTTAACTAAAGGTGCTTCTAAATATAACATATTTTATTTTTAGTGGCTGGCTTTCACAAAAATATTTTTTACTGGCATAAGAAAATACAATTACTAACCGAAAATTGGGATTTAATTTAATTAATAAATGAATATTTTATACCTGATTAAAAATAACTGAGTGTAGAGTTTTACCTTAAATAATTCTTAAACTATTTACTCATATTTTCTCATTTGCCCATGTGAATATCTAACAATTTGTAAATCATTTGCTGAGATAACCCAATCGGGTGATGTGTGCTGAGTTGTTTCCATTATAAATTTTGAAGAAAACTTAGACATTGCAGGCTAATTTAGGCGACTCGACCAGAGCAATCGCCCAAAATTAGGTATCACTTTCAACTTTTACACTTAGTTTAAGAAGTAGGCGTTTGATGAAAGAAATTGTTCAACAAGCTTTAAACACTGGCTATTTGAGTATTGCAGCCCAAAATCAGATCCGATTGCTGCTGCAAAGTGAGTATGACTCCGAAGACTTAGATGCTTACATCATTTTGCAGCGAGCTGTTGTCGCAGGTGATGTCAAGCCAGAACAACGCATTTCAAAAGCCTCTAGCTCTACTACAGCTAAAGATGCTGCATCGAATATCAAACTTGCTTATCAAGTTGCAGCTGAAATTGCTTGTGTTGCGGCTATGGCTCTGAGTATGCCAAAAAACCCCCAGGATTCTTCTTATTTGGGTGCATAATAGATAAATTGAGTAATTTTCCTTGACTGTTGGGTGAAACATCTTCTACCCACTTAGATGGCTGGCGATCGCTCAGCTACAGCACAAGACTTTTTTCTCAAATTACTAGAAATCCTCAAGTAAGATTATTAAAAAATAATTAAAAATTTGCATCTAGTTTGAACTGATAGCAGATTGTTTCCGGAAAATTTAAAACTCGTGAATCTGGCTGCTGGAAAGGTTCTTGTCAGTTATTATCCAGCGAGCAAGCAAATCTAAAACAAATATAAATACTGGCAAAATTTAATACATAGGGATATATTAATAATTGGTTATTAAATCACAGTCAATAGTTAAGTTTTCCAAGAGCAAGCAAAGCTGCTAGGAGACAGCTGAAGACACGAAACAGTCTTGGTGTAAACTCTAGTAATCCTGACAATAATGATTCTCAATGCTTAACAAAGTCACAGGATTCTTACAAACATAGTATAAAGAATTGGCAACATTGGGTAAAGACAGTAAAAAATAACCTTAGCTACACTTGGAGTTTTGCCAACCTATGCAGCCAATTCGTACATTCAATGTCTCTCCTTCTCTTCCGCCGCGACTCGAACAGCTGCGGCGGCTGGCATACAACTTGCACTGGGATTGGAACGTTGAGAGCAAAGATTTATTTCGCCGTCTAGATCCCGACTTGTGGGAGTCTAGCCACCATAACCCAGTGTTAATGCTGGGTACAATTAGCCAAGGGCGACTGTTGGAAGTTGTGGAAGATGAAGGCTTCTTGGCGCAAATGGACAGAGCTGCGCGTCAGCTCGAAGATTATTTGCAAGAGCGTTCTTGGTATCAAAAACAGCGCAGCCAGTCACCAAAAGAATGCTACGCTTATTTTTCCGCTGAATTTGGCTTGGTAGATTGTCTACCAGTCTATTCTGGAGGTTTGGGTGTTCTCGCAGGTGATCACCTGAAATCAGCCAGTGACTTGGGATTACCGTTAGTTGGTGTCGGCTTACTCTACCAACAAGGATACTTTGCTCAGTATCTCAATGCCGATGGGTGGCAGCAGGAACGCTATCCGATCAATGATTTCTACAATATGCCTTTACACCTGGAGCGTAATTCTGATGGTTCAGAATTGCGGATTGCGGTAGAATATCCAGGACGCAAGGTCTACGCTAGGGTTTGGCGGGTACAAGTGGGAACAGTACCACTGTATTTATTGGATACCAATATAGAACCCAACAACCCCTACGACCACGACATCACCGATCAGCTGTATGGTGGCGACATCGACATGCGTATCCACCAGGAAATCATGCTGGGGATTGGTGGTGTGCAAATGTTAAAAGCTTTGGGCTATAAAGTTACTGCTTACCACATGAATGAAGGCCATGCTGCCTTCTCTGCCCTAGAGCGCATCCGCCTGTTGATTCAAGAAGAGGGTTTGAGTTACGCTGATGCTAGACAGGTGGTAGCTTCCAGTAATATTTTCACTACCCACACCCCAGTTCCTGCCGGGATTGACTTGTTCCCGCCCCAGAAAATTTTAGATTACCTGAAATATTATGCAGGGATCTTTGGCTTGCCTGAAGAACAATTTTTAGGGCTAGGACGGGAAAATACAGGTGATTTATCTGGGCCTTTTAGTATGGCGGTGTTGGCGCTGAAGATGGCAACATTTTCTAATGGCGTGGCGCAACTGCATGGTGTGGTATCCCGGCAGATGTTTCAGGGATTGTGGCAGAAAGTACCAGTAGAGGAAGTACCCATCGCCGCAATTACAAATGGTGTTCATGCTCGCAGTTGTGTGGCGAAATCAACTCAAGAGTTGTACGATCGCTATTTAGGGCCAAATTGGTCATCAGCACCACCAGATAGTCAGCTATGGGAGAGGATGGACGCGATTCCTGATGAGGAGTTGTGGCGCAATCACGAACGCTGCCGTTTGGATATGATTTTGTATGTGCGCGAGCATTTGGTCAAGCATTTACGCGATCGCGGTGCTTCGGCTTCGGAAATTGCTCAAGCACAGGAAGTTTTAGATCCTAACGTTTTAACCATAGGTTTTGCACGGCGCTTTGCTACCTATAAGCGTGCTACCTTGTGGATGCGCGATTTAGAACGCATCCGGCAGATTTTACTTGGTAATAAAAACCGGAAAGTGCAATTTGTCATCGCTGGTAAAGCACACCCGAAAGATATTCCCGGTAAAGAACTGATTCGTGATATCAATCATTTCATCCGCGAACAACATTTAGAAAAACAAGTGGTGTTTGTCCCCAATTACGATATTCATATATCGCGGTTGATGGTGGCTGGTTGCGATATCTGGTTAAATACACCCCGTCGTCCTAGAGAAGCTTCTGGTACTAGTGGGATGAAAGCCGCCATGAACGGACTACCGAATTTAAGTGTCCTTGATGGCTGGTGGGATGAAGCTGATTATGTCCGCACTGGTTGGGCGATTGGACATGGAGAAAATTACGAAGATCCCAATTATCAAGATGAAGTAGAAGCCAACGCCCTCTATGATTTATTAGAGAAGGAAGTTGTGCCGCTATTTTACGATCATCGTGATGCTGATGGCTTACCCCGTCCTTGGGTAGCGAAAATGAAGGATGCAATTCGCTTGAACTGTCCTTTCTTTAACACAGCCCGGATGGTGCGAGAATATGCCCAACGCGCGTATTTCCCCGCAAGCGATCGCTATCATACCCTGACTGCGAATAACTACGCCCCAGCCAAAGAATTAGCCGAATGGAAAGCCAAACTCAGCGACCATTGGTTTAATATCAAAATCAAAGATGTTGACGTTTCCGCAGCCGCAGATATTGAAGTTAACCAAACCGTGGCGGTGAAAGCTAAGGTAGATTTGGCAACTTTGACAAACAACGATGTGCAAGTGGAATTATACCAAGGCACAATTGATGCCAATGGTGATATAGTCAACGCGATTCCTGTAGTCATGGATTACCAAGGCGAGGATAAAGACGGTTTAAGTGTTTACACGGCTAATATTATTTACACAACCTCTGGTTTGCAAGGCTTGTCTTTGCGTGTATTACCGAAACACCCATACCTCTCGAATGCTTATGAACCGAGGTTAATTGCTTGGGCTGAGTAAATAAAGTCAAAAGTCAAAAGTAAAAAGTCAAACCTTTTACTTTTTACTTTGTTTGGGGGATGACAATGTAACCAGTAGTGCGATCGCCTAATACTAAGTTACGTTGTTCACCCCAATACCACCAGTGTGCAGCAATATAAGCGCAGATTAGACTATCTAATTTGTCTTCAACGGCTTTAAGTGCTGCACCTGTGGTGGGGATTTCCGGGAGAAATGAACCGCAGAGGCGCAGAGAACGCAGAGGTGGGTGGAGATTGGGTAGGATATCGAGAATATAATTGTAGAGTTTGATCAGTTCGAGGCGGCGATCGCCTAAGCGTCCTTTTTTATATTTAAGAATGCGTTCTAAGTTGAAGAAATGAACGATTGCGGGATGGGGAAAGACTTCGATTTGATATCTACCAGGTTTTTGCGCTTCAATGGTAGGTGCGTGGACAAAACCACGGGATTCTAATTCTAAACCAAAGTTGACAGTGCGCTCGGCAAAAGCTAAACCCAAATTGGCTGGGTAGCATCCAGCATGATATTTACCAAAGTATTTGTGACTGAGTTTGTCTGGTAAGCGACTCCCTGTAGCGTTAGGGATTAAGGTGGGTGCGTCTACAGCAATCAGTGCTGGTTCCTCTGGTTGTACGCAAGTATCGATCCAGGTGAAAATATCTGCGATCGCTTCTTTGCGATCTAAATCCAAAATCTCTAATTGATCATCGATTAATTCTAAATAGCATAGTCCACTTGGTTGCGATTTCCAGCCTAAATCAATACCCAGAAATTTCATTTTCATTATCAATAATAACAAAGAATGGGACACATTGATTGGCAGCATCCCAAATGTGTAAATTGATTTTTTTGTAGTGAGGGACATTAGGGAGCAAGATGCTCCCACTACAAATTTTTTTTGGCAACATTGGGATGTCCCCATTGATTTCTAGGGGCGGGTTTTCCCCAGCCTTGAAGATAATCCGTGACACTAATTTAGCCAGAAATGATATTTTTCATCACAACTGACAACTGACAAATGACAACTGACAACTGACAAATTACGAATTAATGCCAAACTTATTCGTAGCTGCAATTAATGCACTCCGAATTCCCGGTTCGCTCATCGAATGTCCCGCATCTGGAACCACAATAAATTCTGCTTCCGGCCAAGCACGATGCAATTCCCACGCTGATATCATCGGACAGACTACATCATAACGACCCTGAACAATTACAGAAGGAATATGCCGAATTTTATCAACATTTAAAAGCAGTTGATTTTCATCCTGAAAAAATCCCTTATTTATGAAATAATGACATTCAATACGTGCAAACGCTTCAGCAAATTCAGTCTCACCAAATGTTTGCATCAAGTTAGTATCGGGAAATAATCTACTAGTGCTAGCTTCCCAAATTGACCAAGCACGGGCTGCTTCTAATCTGACTTGCAAATCGGGGCTGGTTAGGCGGTGATAATAAGCTGTGAGTAAATCATCTCGTTCTTGGGGGGGAATTGGTTTAAGATATGCTTCCCAAGCATCAGGAAAAATATAGCTAGTACCTTCTTGATAAAACCAATGCAATTCTTTTTTACGTAGCATAAATATGCCGCGTAAAATTAATTCTGTACAACGTTCGGGATGGGTTTGACTATATGCTAATAATAAGGTGCTACCCCAACTACCACCGAATACAGCCCACTTTTCTATTCCTAAATGTTCGCGGAGTTTTTCAATATCACTGACTAAATCCCAAGTAGTATTTTCCCGCAATTCGGCGTGAGGTGTACTTTGACCACAACCACGTTGATCAAACATCACCAATCGCCATTTTTCGGGATTAAAATATTGGCGATAAAAAGGTGGACAACCACCACCGGGGCCACCATGTAGTAAAACTATTGGCTTTCCTTGGGGATTACCTGACTCTTCAAAATGAATTTTGTGTAATTCAGATACCTGTAAATAATCTTCGTTATAAGGTTCGATTGCTGGGTAAAGTTCGTACATTGCTAGGATTTAGGGAAGGTCAATGGTCAAGGGTTATTAGTTATTTAAGCTTGGATTTTTAGGAGAACGAAAAGTTCTGCGTTCGCCAAAAAATATTACTTTAGCGGATAGGAAGCATAATTTCAAATTCGGTTCCCTCTGCTGGGTGCGATCGCACAGTCAAAGTCCCGTCATGTTGTTGGATAATCGAATAGCTGACAAATAATCCCAAACCTGTACCCCTACCTATGGGTTTTGTCGTAAAGAACGGGTCAAAAATCCGGTCTTGAATACTTTCAGGAATTGTACTATCTGTATTAGCGATCGCAATTCGTAACCGTTCAGAGTCGATCATTTCCGTCCGAATCCGAATTTCTGAGTTTTCGCTGCTTTGGGGATGATCTCGAATTGCATCAATCGCATTGTTGATAATATTCAGGAAGACTTGATTCAACTGGCTAGGAGAGCAAGTCACCAGAGGTAGGTTACCATACTCCTTGACTACTCGGATTTCGGGTTTATTTTCAGAGGCTTGCAAGCGATTCTGTAAAATTAATAACGTGCTTTCCATGCCACTATGTAAATCTACGGCTTTAATTTCGGCTTCATCTAAGCGAGAAAAGTTCCGTAAACTCAAGACAATCTGGCTGATGCGATCGCTCCCGACTTTCATCGATTCTAAGATTTGATTGACATCCTCAAATAGAAAATCGAGGTCAATTTCCTCGCTCATGGCTTGAATAGCTGGACTAGGTTGAGGATATTCCTGTTGATAAAGTGTCAGCAACCTCATCATGTCTTCAATATAACTTTCTGTGTGGGTGAGATTGCCCTTGATAAAACTAACTGGATTATTGATTTCGTGAGCAATACCTGCTACCAGTTGACCGAGTGATGACATTTTCTCACTCTGGATTAATTGTGCTTGAGTTTGTTGCAATTTTTTCAAGGTTTGCTCTAAATCTTGGGCTTTGAGGTTGAGAGCCTGGGTTTTTAGCTCAACCTCTGCTTCTAGGGTGTGGGAATAGTTTTCGGTCTGTTGATACAGACGAGCATTTTCCAGAGAAATGGCGGCTTGGCTAGTGAGGAGTTGGAGAATCTCGATGCGATCGCGACTAAAAGCACCGACAGTTAAGTTGTTTTCTAGGTACAAAATCCCCACCAGTTTTCCTTGGCGACTGATGGGAGTACACAAAGCTGATTTGGGCTGATGGATGATGATATAGCGATCGCCTGCAAATTGTGCTGCTTTACTCAAGTTTTCAAACACAGCTGTCTCTTGAGTCCGTGCCACCGTGTAAATTAAACTCTGGGGAAGTTCCTGGGATTGATCCAGCGGTATTTCTAAGGTTTTCGCCCGTTGTTGATCGGCTTGAGCGACAATTAACCATTGTTCGTCTTGGCGAAGAACCAAATGACCGATTTGTGCGCCAGCATTAGCGATCGCAATCTGCATCAAGGTTGCTAAAAGTTTCTCTAATTCAATTTCTTGTGATATAGCTTGTGCTGCTTTCATCACGGCGGGAAAATCTAACCATAAATCCTGGCTGCTAGAGCTTTTAGTTACACGTCTCATCAGAGTTGAGGAGATTGTTGCATCAGATGCGATCGCAAAGTTAGTCTGTTGGAGAATAGGTGTCAGTAGTTGGGGATATTGTTGTTCTAAGTGGGCGACTTTTGCCTTTGCACCCCAACGGGTGTAGCAGTAGTAGGCTTGTTGCATATAGCCGGAGGCCACCTTTTCCTTACCCCAAGCAAGGTAAAATTTAGCAGCCAGTTCGTTAGCTAAAGCTTCTTCTTGGATATATTCGTTAGTTTTGGCTCCAGCGATCGCCTTGTCGTATAGCTTAATAGCTTCTGCATTCTGTCCTAATACCCGGCATTTTTCGGCGGCGACTAAATCAAGCTTATGTTGGTGATTCATCCGAGCATAGTGCGCCCAGTGCTGTTGCAGGTGCGATTGGTTTTGTTCCACTCGCGCTAATGCTGCTGATGTTTCCGGTGATTTCGGACTCAATTGTGCTAACGCAATCAAAGAATCATAGAAATAAAACACTGCTTCACTAAACATTCCCCTCGCAGCCATTAAATAGCGCTTATCTTCAATTGCATGGCTTTTCGCTGATTCAATTTCCCCAAACAGGTAACATAGCATCAGCTTATATAAATGGAAGTTATACAACCCAGAAAAATTATGAGCAGAGATCAGTAGAGGCAGAAATTCTGCTTCTTGAAGCACTTCTCCAGATAAGGTACTCGGATGCTCTGTACCCTGGAGCAAATTTAACATACTCTGCCAATAGATTCGACAGTTATTAGCCGTTGTTAATTGATTCATTTGCACCAACCCATTGCAGTAAGCACGAGTCTCCTGTTCCAAGGTTGCAAGGGGCTGACTGCACCAAAAAGAATGAAAACAGAAAGCTTGGGCATTATATCCTGCATACTCCTGATTTCCTACTTCTAAGGCACTTGTATAGTTTTCTTGCAGGAGTGGCAGTATTTCTTTGAGGTGGGATTTACGGTGTACGATGAAGATTGCCGCTGTCAGTAATACCCCTGGTTTGACAGCTTTGGCATCGAGTTTGGAGACGACAGCCAGTGCCAACTGACCAAACTTGACTCCTGTCTCGACATCGTGCTGCATATTACAAGCAATATTGCCATAGGAAGCGTAACTATGGGCTGAAGCCGATGTATTTCCATATTGAATCGATAGCTTGACTGACAAACAAACCAGTAATGGATGGAAGGGAGAACCAGAAAGGTAAGCAGCTGGCATAATGCTACTGGTGATCCGCAGAATGGCGATTTTTTCTCCATCCGTCATCATTGGAAGGTGAACACAATCTGCAATTTCGCGATCGCCAATCAGTTGTTCAATGTCTGCAATTTCTTGTTGAATATCATTCTTTGTGGGTGTTTCCGGAAAGGTGATACCTAGCTGCTGTAATACTTGTTGACCAATGGTAATGGCTGTGTGCAGTTGATTCCGAGAGACATTTGACTGAATTTTAATTCGGTAAACATTGATCTGTTCCAGTAACGAATGCGTTTGTTTGATGACTGTATCAATAAATTGCTCCATCGCCGCAAAATCACCGCCTAGCCAAGCTAATTCAGCCGCTAAATCATGGAACTCTAGACTAATTTCATATTGACGTTGCCAAGCATTTTTTCCGAGTATAGATAATCCAGTATTGGCATATTCACGAGCAGCTTGATAAGCAGTAGCGCTTTTGGCTTTGCGACAAGCAATCAGATTAAGTTGAGCTAATTCATCTCGTTCTTTTTGTTCGGTAATTAAAGCTGTTCCATAGTTTAATTGATTGACTACCTCAAAAATGCGGTCAACTCTTACTTCTTTTGATATCTTTTGGAGCAAAAGTTGTCCAATTTGGTAATGGGTGGATTGTTTTTGGTCTTCGGGAATTAGAGAATAGGCAGCTTGTTGGACGCGATCGTGCAAAAATCGATAGGCTACATTTTCGCTGTTGCTAGTATTCCCATCTACCCGATCAGAATTGAGATAAAATTTATATACTTGACTTTGTGGCAGAATCAGACCTTCCTGTAAGGCTTTCCATAAAGCATCCGCAGCATCTGCTTGTGATTGTTCCCAAACGATCGCTAAGGTTGCTAAATCAAACTGATTCCCGATACAAGCAGCTAATTTGAGTACTTGTTGTGTTTCGCTGGGTAGTTTCTGTAACTGTTGCGCCATAAATTCCACCACATTATCGGTGAGGGAAAGCGCATGGATTTGGGTAATATCACATTCCCACCCCCCCGTAGCCCCCCCTTTGTAAGGGGGGGTTGGGGGGGTAAACTTAATTTGTCCATCTTCGTGCAATGCTTTGAGAAACTGGGTGATAAAAAACGGATTTCCTTGAGTTTTGCGATCAATTAATTCTGTGAGGGGACGCGATCGCTCTGTGGGACAATGTAATGTATCAGCAACTAACTGATTCGTATCACTCAATGTTAAGGGTAAAAGCGTAATTGTATTAATAGTCTTCTGAGCTTTCTTCAGTTCCTCTACCGTCAAGATAAATGGATGTGCCGCTTGTACTTCATTGTCTCGATAAGCCCCTAACAATAGCAGATAGCTGTTATCCTGCATCAGGAGTTTCATCAACACGAGCGAGGCGGAATCTGCCCACTGTAAATCATCCAGAAACATCACTAACGGATGTTTTGGAATTGTAAACACGGCAATAAATTTTTGGAACAATAAATTAAAACGATTTTGTGCCGCAGTTCCTGATAGTTCTGGCACAGGGGGTTGCCGATCAATAATTAATTCTAGTTCCGGAATTACCTCAATTAAAACTTGTCCATTTTCGCCCACTGCTGCGAGAATTTTAGTTTTCCATAGTGCTAAGTGCGTGTCAGATTCTGTCAACAATTGCTCCATTAAATCCCGTAAAGCTTGCACAAAGGCTGATAGGGGGATATTGCGATTAAACTGGTCAAATTTTCCTTTAATGAAATACCCTTGCTGACGGGTAATTGGCTTGTGAACTTCATTGACTACCGCAGTTTTCCCAATACCAGAAAATCCTGCTACTAGCATCATTTCCGATGTACCATTGGCGACGCGCTCAAAAGCTTGGAGTAAGGTTGTAACTTCTTTTTCTCGTCCATAAAGTTTTTCAGCGATGAGAAAGCGATCGCACACATCCCGCTGACAAATTTCAAAATTTATAATTTTGCCAGTATCTTTTAATTGATATAAACAAGTTTCTAAATCGTACTTTAATCCCAAAGCACTCTGATATCTATCTTCAGCATTTTTCGCCATCAACTTGCTGATCATATCGCCTAATACTTGTGGTATTTCTTCCCTCTTGCCTTCTGGCTTTGGTGCTTGTTTAGCAATATGACAATGCACCAACTCTATCGGATCATCAGATATAAATGGTAATTCTCCTGTTAACAATTCATAAAATGTCACCCCAAGAGAATAAAAATCACTGCGGTAATCTATGCCTCGATTCATCCTTCCAGTTTGTTCGGGGGCAATATAAGCGAGGGTTCCTTCTAAAACATTAGGACTTTTAATTTCTTGGGTTTCTTTAGGAAGTAATGAAGCGATACTAAAGTCAATTAGTTGAACTTGTTTGGTTTGTGGGTGAATCAGGATGTTTGCAGGTTTGATATCTTTATGAATTACACGGCTTTGGTGTAAACAGTGGAGAAGATTGGTTAATTGAATTGCAATTGTCAAAAATTCAATTAAGGAGAGAGTAGTGTTTTTAATGTATTCTCGTAAAGAAACTTCCCCCCTATCTTCCATCACCAAAATATAACCATTACCATAAGATTCTAATGATAAAGGATGAATAATACCAGGAATATTGAGATTTTTACTAATAGTGTATTGATTGCGAAATTGTAATAATTCGTTAAAACTAGGATATTCAGATGTCAGAAGTTTAATGACTACTGCAAGTGTTTCTTGCTCTCGAATAGCTCGATAGACTTTGGTTCTGGAGCCTGCATACAGTTGAGAACTAATTTGATATCCGGGAATACTAGGGATTTGGCTCGTAATACTCATTTATACTGACCTCACAGCGTTTTTGTTTCATGAGGCTAGTATTCCCTTAAAACATCTCAGTTTTTGCAAAGAGGGGAAAAATCATTCAGGATATGTAAGATTAGCGTGTTTATATACCGATAGCTCTAGATTAAAAGGTATAATACCAATTCTATGTGAGGTTGCACATTAATGCCCTCATCAACCAAGGGTGGTTCTAGACAAACAAAGCCTGCCTAAGCAGACGATAACTGCTATAATCTCCTGGCTTGTAGCCAGGACATTGGTAAAAGTTGTTAGAGGTTGTTTGAAAAGTGGTTGGCTGTGATTTTAGGCACTAATAGATCCCCCCTAGCCCCCCTTAAAAAGGGGGGAAAACTTCTTAAAGTCCCCCTTTTTAAGGGGAGCCACTGCGTTGGACGGGTTTCCCGGCTTGAAGCAAGTGGCGTGGATAATGGGGGATCTAAAACGTTTTGCTACCCAAGACAGGACTTTTCAAACATCCTCTTAGATGACTGGAGACTCAAGAATAATATCCAAGCTCGAAATCAAGCCGGAACTAATATTGAGGGTAGCAAACTGAGTGCTTTGAATTCCATTATTAAAGCTCAAAGCACCTGTAGTTGCGTTATAGCTGAACTGGTTAAGATTAGTCGCACCCAAGAAAGAACTTTTAATGAGAATCTTATCCCCAGCAGCACGAGAGAAGTCTGCGATGGAATCAATTCCTTCAGATAGAGAATTGAAAACAAAGATATCAGCACCAGAACCGCCTTTCAGGGTATCCTGACCAAGACCGCCGATTAGGGTATCGTTACCGTTATTGCCTGTGAGGATGTTATTGCCATCATTACCTGTGAGGATATCATTAAAATTAGTACCTGCGATCGCCTCTATATTCATCAATGTATCACTGCCGCCTTGGCCATCACTCGCTGTGCCCGTCTTCAGGTTAACGTTGACACCAGTGGTCGCATTTTTATAAGTGACAGTATCAGTCCCGGAACCACCATTGAAGATATCATTGCCAGCACCACCATCAAAAGTATCATTCCCTAAGCCGCCTGTGAAGGTGTCGCCGTAATTAGAACCGACGATCGCCTCTATATTCATCAATGTATCACTGCCACCTTGTCCATCGCTAGCTGTGCCCGTAGTCAGGTTAACATTGACACCAGTGGTCGCATTTTTATAAGTGACAGTATCAGTCCCGGAACCACCATTGAAGATATCATTGCCAGCACCACCATCAAAAGTATCATTCCCTGAACTGCCTGTGAGGGTATCGGCGTAATTAGAACCTGCGATCGCCTCGATGCTAATTAATGTATCACTCCCACCTAGTCCATCGCTAGCTGTGCCCGCCCCCAAGTTAACGTTGACACCACTGGTAGCACTTCGATAACTGGCAGTATCGCTACCGGAACCACCATCGAGGGTGTCATCCCCAGCCCCACCGTTGAGGGTATCATTCTCCGTACTACCTTTGAGGGTATCATTCCCAGCACCCCCACTGAGGTTATCGTTACCAGCACCACCATCCAAATTATTATTACCTATGCTGCCGGTGAGGGTATCAGCGTAATTAGAACCGAGAATCGCCTCGATGCTCATTAAAGTATCACTGCCACCTAGTCCATCGCTAGCTGTGCCAGTTGTTAAATTAGCTTTGACAGCACTGGTAGCACTTCGATAACTGACAGTATCATAACCTGCTGCGCCACCATCCAGGTAATCACTACCAGCCGCACCATCAAAGGTATCATTTCCTAAGCTGCCGATCAGGGTATCAGCGTAATTAGAACCTGCGATCGCCTCGATGCTAATTAATGTATCAGTGCCACCTAGCCCATCGCTAGCTGTACCCGCCGTCAGGTTAACGCTAACACCACTGGTAGCACTTTTATAACTGGCAGTATCGTTACCTAAACCACCATCAAGGCTATCATTCCCTAAGCTACCTGCAAGGCTATCATTACCAGCATCACCATTGAGGTTATCATTACCAGAACCACCATCAAGGGTATCATTGCCATTTTCACCATAGAGGTAGTCATTGTCTTGACCCCCAAAGATGATATCATTGTCTTGTCCACCATAAATAGTGTCTTGTGCAGACCCGATTACAGCACTAGCTGAGTCGCCATAAAGGCGATCATTACCATCTCCGCCATTGATCAAGTCATTACCCAGATCGCCATAAATCGTGTCATTACCTTGTCCACCTGCAAGGGTATCATCTCCAGCGCCACCATAGATGGAATTATTACTAGCATTACCAGAGATAGTCTCACTATTATCAGCACCGTAAGCTGTGTTGGTGGGTACCAGCTTAATGTAGTTGAGATTGAAACCACCTGTGACCATATCCAGGCGCAGTTGATGACTCCCCGCGCTTAAATTTACTCCTTTGGCGATCGCATCCATCCAAACGTCATCCGCTCCTGTAGAATTAAAGCTGATGATTCGTTCTTGCTCACCGTCAATCGCCGCCTTAATTTGTTGATTGTTGCCCACAGAAGCAACTCGCAATTGTATGTCATAAAATTTATTCTCAGATAAATTAAATTCATAAGCTAGCCATTCCCCTGCTTGAATTCCAGTGACATCAAAGCCATCGCCATCACTGCTATTTTTGATATCTACACCTAAATCTCGGCGATATTTTTTACCTTCATTGGTAGATGTTTTATCTTCGGCATCATTGTAATTCTCCGCTTGAATTTTAATTTCCGATACAGCAGATCCACCAGTATTGTTATTAGTACTTTCCGGCTGCACTAAAGTACTCCCAACAACCTGTTGATAGGCTTTAAACACATTCAAGCTACCGCCAGTGACGGTTTTACCTTGCAGAGAATCGAGCTTGTCAACAGTTGACAGTAAGGCGTATCTGAGTTCTAAAACAGTTAGATTGGGGTTAGCAGCTAAAAGTAACGCCGCAGCGCCAGCCACTTGGGGAACAGCCATTGATGTACCATTCCATGCAGCGTACTGATTATTAGGTAAGGTACTGTAAATATTTACCCCAGGTGCTGCTAAGTCTACAGAATTTTCACCATAGTTGGAAAAAGAGGCTAGTTGATCTTTTTGATCTATAGCTGCAACAGTAATTATATTCGGAAGATCGTAACTGGCGGGATAACGTGGCGTAGTATCATTATCTTGACCAATATTATCACTATTACCATTACCTGCTGCGGCTATAACTAAAACGCCACGCTCATAAGCATACTGTAGGATATCATATTGCTCTTGATCGAAATATTTGGAGCTAAAACTCAGGTTGATGATTCTCGCTCCGTTATTGATCGCATAAAGTGTACCTTGGTTTACGCTCCACAAATTCCCTTGGGTGTCACCTGAGCGGAAATGCTTCGTAGCCATAATTGAGACATTTGGACTAACCCCAATTACTCCCTGGCTATTATTGCCTACAGCACCAATGATACCGGCAACGTGAGTTCCATGACCGCCTTTTGGGCTGTCGTCAATGGGTTTATTGTCTCCATCCCCAAAGTCCCAACCGTGGACATCATCAATATAGCCGTTGCCATCATCATCAATACCATTGTCTGGTATTTCATCGGCATTCGTCCAAATGTTAGCGTTTAAGTCAACGTGATTGTAGTCAACACCACTATCTACAACAGCCACGATGACATTTTTGCTGCCTTGGGTATAGTCCCATGTTGCGGTGGCATTAATCTTGCTTAAATCCCAGAGATTGCCAAAATATAAATCGTTGGGTATCCAATCTGGTACTGGTGGCTCACTATCTCCATCTGTCTGTTCGTCAGTACTTTGTTGGTCATCACTCATACTTAACTGAGCATTTTTATCAATTATTTCCATTTAGTGAAAACCACCTTCAAAAATATAATTAAATAACGAAAACAGCCAACAATATTTTTATCTTCAGATAAAAATATTGGCTAATATTGAAAGGAGAAGGGAATAAGCAGAAAAAGATTTATGTCATTCCTCAAACTTTGTCAAATAATGGGAATGCATCCTGATTATCAAACAATTAATTGCTAGTTTATCCAAGGTAATGAGCAATCTGCAAATTATATTGCCATGCTTTTTGAAGAATATTATGAAGTTTTAGTGAAGTTATTTTTTTGCTAGACACAATGTATTTTAAAGCACATTAATATTCAAGTTTAGCTAGGACAATAATTTATTATTAGGCAAAAAGGTGAAAAAATCCAGCTTAGTGAAGCTACTGCCACAGTATTTACTGGTATAAATTTTAAGACATATTGTTGTATATACATAAACAAAGCATCAGTTTTGAGAAGTCAAATAGACTGTTTGCTTGACTTTAAAGAGTAGTTTATAGACTTTATAAAATTGAAATCTGCCTTATTTCAGAAAAAAAGAGAATAATGTTGCAGATTGATGGAAAATATAACTCCACACTTCAAGCAAAAGAGCAAAGCTGCTTTTTGCTTATTTTATCTATTTAAATAATCTAGAGTTGAGTAATTTAGTGCTGTTTGGCAGCAGCCAAAGCTGACAAGATTATGATTTTATTCTTTGATAAAAAGAAAATAAAAGCAGACAATTAATACCGATTTACAAAAATTATCGACACAATAGATTACTTTGTCGTTAGCGCCAACAGTCAAGCGATCGCTCTCATCCCTACTCTATCTGACAAGAATTTAACTTTTATAGATATTTTGTAAAGCGAAGGTGCATAAAGGAGATGAGGCAATACGGTTCGGATAAGCAATTTTCATCTCTCTTTTGGGAAAGGGAAAAGGTTAAGGGGTAAGGGGGAAAGGTTTGAATGGGCCCTTTTCCCTTTTCCCTTTCCCCCTTAACCGATCCGTATTGGGAGACAAGGGAGAGAAATGCCCAATGCCCCATGCCCCATGCCCATTGAAGCTAGAAAATGTCAAAATTAAATGTGTTTTGTAACTGCCGCTTAAGATAGGGCAGATTTGAGATAAATAACTGGAAATTTATGGGCAAGCAGCGCGTTCTGTCGGGAGTTCAACCAACTGGAAATTTACATTTAGGCAACTACTTAGGAGCAATTCGTAACTGGGTGGAAGCCCAGAGTGATTACGACAATTACCTGTTTGTCGCTGATTTGCACGCAATTACGGTGCCACACGACCCCAAAGAGTTGGCATCTAATACCTATAATCTGGTTGCTCTCTATCTGGCTTGTGGTCTAGATTTAGATTATTCCACGATTTTTGTCCAATCTCACGTCTCGGCACACAGCGAACTCACCTGGTTGCTCAACTGCATTACTCCCCTCAACTGGCTGCAAGACATGATCCAGTTTAAGGAAAAAGCTGTCAAACAGGGGGAAAATGTTGGTGTCGGCTTATTGGACTACCCAGTGCTAATGTCTGCTGATATTCTGCTTTATCAGGCAGATTTTGTCCCTGTGGGGGAAGACCAAAAGCAACATTTAGAATTAACGCGGGATATCGTCAACCGATTTAATCACTTGTTTGCTAAACCGGATCAACCAGTGCTGAAGCTACCAGCACCTTTGATTCGGAAAGAAGGGGCAAGGGTGATGAGTTTAACTGATGGTACACGCAAAATGTCCAAGTCCGATCCGTCGGAATTAAGCCGGATTAATTTGTTAGATACACCAGAGCAAATTACCAATAAAATTAAACGTTGTAAAACCGATCCGATTCGGGGTTTAACTTTCGACGATCCAGAGCGTCCTGAGTGTAATAATTTGTTAACTCTATATCTGCTGTTGTCTGGTAAAAATAAAGAAGAGGTAGCAGCCGAATGTCAAGATATGGGTTGGGGACAATTCAAACCATTATTGACCGAAACTGCGATCGCAGCCCTGAAACCGATTCAAGAGAAATATCAGGCAATAATGGCAGATAAAGGCTCTCTGGAGTCAGTATTGCGGGAAGGACGGCAAAAAGCTCAAGCAGTTGCTAACCAAACACTAGCAGAAGTCAAAGCTGCTTTGGGTTATTCTCTACCTCTTTAAGGATTTCGCTTTTAGGAGTAATTTGCTTTACCCTGAAAGAAACTGGAAATTCTGAATGTTATGTCTGATACCCAAAGTCCGACAGTCTTGAATGCCTTTCGCCAAGCTGCGCAAGCAGGCGAATTTTTAATTACTGCCGAGGTAGCACCACCTAAAGGCGGAGATCCAAAACATATGCTTGATATGGCGGCGACCCTTAAGGGGAGGGTTCATGCTGTCAATATTACCGATGGTAGCCGAGCAGTATTGCGGATGTCTTCGTTAGTTGCCTCGGCAATTTTATTACAACATGGAATTGAACCGATTTGTCAGATTGCTTGCCGCGATCGCAATCGGATTGGTTTACAAGCTGACCTCATGGGCGCTCATGCTCTAGGTATCCATAACATTTTAGCTCTCACTGGTGATCCAGTAAAAGCAGGCGATCACCCTGATGCTAAAGGTGTCTTTGATTTAGAAGCCGTGCGATTGCTGCAACTGATTCGCAAACTCAATCAAGGCGTTGACTCTAACGAACAACCCTTGACCGATGGCGCACTCGATTTATTTGTGGGTGCAGCAGTTGACCCCCAATGTGCGAGTTTGTCAGGTTTGCAAAGCCGATTTGAACGTAAATTACAAGCAGGAGCGCAATTTTTTCAAAGTCAATTAATTACAGACTTTGAGCGACTAGAAAAGTTTATGGACACAGTTGCCGCAGGTTGTAATAAACCTATTTTAGCAGGAATTTTTCTGTTAAAATCAGCAAAAAATGCCCAATTTATTAATAAGTGCGTTCCTGGTGTAAATATTCCTCAGCACATTATTGATCGGTTAGCCAAAGCCAAACATCCATTGGAAGAAGGCGTAAAAATTGCCGCTGAGCAAGTGCAAATTGCACAGCAATTGTGTCAAGGTGTCCACATGATGGCTGTGAAGCGAGAAGATTTGATTCCGCAGATTTTAGATTTAGCTGGAGTAGCGCCAGTTAATTTAGTGTTAACTAAGTAAACGGTTGAGGCGATCGCATTTTTCTGATTACAAAGCAGAGGAAGTGCGATCGCCCAACCGCGCCTTTGATTGCTAAACTAAAAAACAACCCTTACCTCTGCAAAGGTAGTCTTATAACCTCTGCAACCAATCCCGCAGGCGAACTAACTCCTTTCCCCGACCATACGCAGCTACCAGAGTCTGACAGTACTTTTTTGTAAGCCAGTCGCTTGCGAGGGTTCCCCCATTGTGCAAACTGGCGCGAAAAATTGCCAAGAGCATCCGCAAAATGTTTTACTCACTGATTTAATTAGATCTGTTATGAACAAATTACATTCTCAAGGTGCAAGATATGATTAGAGGCATAATAGCAAGAATAACAGTTACAGCCCAAACCCAGAAAGTAATATTAGATCCATCTCGTGTCAATCTTATGAAATAACCTATCCATCCAGCATAGACTATTAAAGAAATAGGCACCAGAAGGTGCAGTGGTAGTCTACTTAGTCTAAAATCTGACTCTAGCTCATCTTTTGCCAGCATTTGCTCCAATTCATTCAAAGAAGCAAACGCCGACTGGGACTTAGATTGGGGACGAATCACTTCTATGCTGTAACTTGGCTGAATTTTAGGTGAAGGCATTGCTTTTGCTACTTCTAGCATTGCCAACCACTGCTGCATTGACTGAGGGCGGTCTTCTGGCTCCAGGGCCATTCCTTTGAGAATTGCTTTATTTAATTGGTCACTGATGTCTGGAACAATTTGTTTGGCTGGAATCAAAGAATCATTATCAAGCTTACGATCTAGAGAACTTGTAGGAGATCGACCTGTGACTGCATAATAGAGCGTAGCAGCTAGGGAGTAAATATCAACTGTTGGCTGTCGACTGCCTCTAAGTGTTTGCTCATAAGGTGCATAACCCTGGTTACCAGCCTTATTAGTTGAACTAATGGCTGAAGGAACTACTTGTTTAGCAATGCCAAAATCAATCAAAACCGCTTTACTATCGCTCTCCAGCATGATATTTCCTGGATGAGCATCTCTATGTACGAGCCCTGCCTGATGCACTACCGTCAAAGCTTCCCCAATTTGGCGAATATACTGTATAATTTCTGATTCTGGTAACGCCCCCTTGCGGCGCACCATCTGAAACAAATTTTCTCCTGGCACAAAGTTCATTACTAGGCAGTGGGTGCTGCCTTCTTGAAATCTGTCAATCACTCTCACAATATGAGGGTGAGGAGATTGAGATAGCTGTTCCAGTACCCGCCCTTCCTGAATAAATTGCTTTATGTATTTGTCATAATTCTCATCATTCTTCAGATATTCACTGGGTGTCTTGATAACAACTGTTTTTTTGAGACCAACATCGAATGCCTTGTAAGTAGTTCCGAATCCCCCCTGCCCCAGGACTTGATCGATTACATATTTACCACCTTGCAATTTTTGGTCTTTCATCCAGCTCATGAATACCTCTAAGTGCAAATAAAATTACCTTAATCTGCATTATGATGAAAGCTTAGCTAATTTTACGGTGTTTTTTGAGATGACGGACTTGGAGAAAGTAATGCTGGGCTGGAAGAAGGAGAAGGTTTGAATTTATCCATCAAGGCACCTATTCCCGCAAGCAAGGTTCCAATAGCTGCGATCGCTGCAATAACTACCCCCCAAACCTGAATTTGTTGCTGCCAATTTGAGTTGGGTTTAGATCCTACAATTTGTTCAGGTTGGGGACTTTCCCTAGTCAACCCCAAAGAATCGAGCCATTCTCGCATTGACTGCGATCGCTTTTTTGGATCTAGCTTCATACCTGTTAAAATTGCTCGGTTAGTGCGATCACTAATCTGAGGATTCCATTCTTTTGGAGACACTAAATGCTCACCGTCAACTTTGCGCTTCATTGCATTGACAGGTGTTCTTCCTGTCAAAAGTTTATACAGAGTAGCTGCGAGTGAATAAATATCGCTATATGCACGAGCTATAGTACCTTTTGCATAAAGCTCAGGGGGTGTAAATCCATCAGAAGTTTCCTTCGTCCGGCTTGTGGTTAAGATATGGTCAAAATCTAGAGCTAGACCAAAATCGATTAACACTGCTTCTAACTGCCCCTCTCGGTTTCGCAACAAAATATTTCCCGGATGCACATCTCGATGAATCAGTTCATTTTCATGTATAACTATCAGTGCTTCCCCAATTTGCTGAATGTAACGTAATGCATCTTGTTCCGAAAGTATTGGTGGACGAAGATTAGCCAAACTATCTTCACCAAGATATTCCATTACCAAACACGGAGACTCTCCTTCCCTAAAAAGTTCTGTAATCTGCACAATATGCTTATGGTTACATCCTCTAAGTTTTAATGCTTCACTGTAAAACATACCCTCCAGTCGTGCGCGATCCTCTTGGCTTAGGGAATTGAGCAAGCTATCGTTTAAAGTTTTAATAACTAAGCGATCGCCATTTTTGTTTTTTACCAAATAAGTGATGCCAAAGCGTCCCCTTCCCAATTCCCTTTCAATAGTGTATTTACCACCTTGCAATTGCTCGCCAGCTACCCAAGCCATCGTTGCAACTCCCAAAATACATAGATTAATTTTCACACACCAGACTCTTGATAATTTAAGTTATTTTCTCCTCAGGAGTGCGATCGCCCTTTTCCTCCCCCAATTGCTACACTAAAAAACAACCCTTATCCCTGCAAAGGTAGTCTTATGACCTCTGCAACCAATAGAGCAACCGACCTCACTCCATTTCCTGACCATACGCAGCTACCAGAGTCTGATGGCACTTTTGTGAAGAACTTTCAAGAACATCCCCAAAGCATTTTACTAACAGACTCGATTAAACCGATACTGCAACAACGTCATCCCGATGGACAATACTGTATTGGGCAAGATTGTGGGATCTACTGGCGTATGACTGACCCCCCAGAAAAAGGCGCAGCAGCACCAGATTGGTTTTACGTAGGGAATGTACCGCCCTTGCTTGATGGTCAAACACGCAGGTCTTATGTATTTTGGCGAGAGTTTATTGCCCCATTAATTGTCTTAGAATTTGTCTCTGGTGATGGTAGCGAAGAACGAGACACAACTCCTTGGAAGGGCAAATTTTGGATTTATGAACAGGTGATTCGTCCTCCCTTTTACGGCATTTATGAAGTTAATCAAGCCAGCGTCGAAGTTTATGAATTAATTGGTGGAAAATACCAGTTGCTATCACCCAATGAACGCGGACATTATTCCATCACACCTATGGGAGTAGAGTTAGGTATATGGCAGGGAGAATATCAGAATATGGAATTACCTTGGCTACGCTGGTGGGATGAGCAAGGTAATTTGTTGTTGACTGGTGAAGAAAGAGCCGAACAGGAACGCCAACGCGCCGAACAAGAATCTCAACGGGCGGAACAGGAACGCCAACGCGCCGAACAGGAACGCCAAAGAGCCGATCGCCTAGCTGCACAATTGCGATCGCTTGGGATTGAACCAGAAGCATAATCAGGTTTTTGCGATCGCTGATTGTAGCGTCAGGAAGATGCGATCGCCTCAACAAGTTAATAATGTAATTAAGCTCTCAGCTATACAGCTAAAATTCAGCCAAAAGCTGAGTATTATCTCTTGACTATTGATTATTAACTATTAAATTGATTAGATTAATGTCACAAAATCCCTTCTACGTTGGTGGCCCAGTACCTCCAGATTACTTTTTCGGGCGCAATTCTGAAGTTAGAATCGCTTTCGATCAAATTTCCCGACGTGCCCATTTAGCTATTTATGGTAGTCCTGGTATGGGCAAGTCTTCGCTTTTGAGATACTTAGCTTCACCGATAGTTTGGCAAGCGCGAGGACGAGATGCAACTCAAGCATTCATTATTTCTATTAACTGTACAGGGATAAGTCCTTTTACTCCCTCTGGTTTTTGGCGCGAAATCCTCAGTCTGTTGCAAGATGAAGCTGAAGGTGATGACGCACTATACGCTGATATTAAGCAGTTGTTGCAGGAAGAAAAGGTAGAGAAAGGAGATTTGCGCCGGATGCTGCGGAAAATTGGGCAGCGTGACAAGTTCTTATTGCTGTTGTTAGATGATTATGATGCGGCGCTTCACCCCAATGACCAATACACGGAAACCCAAATGCTCACTTTCTTGAGTGAGTTCCGCGATCTAGCAGTTCACAGCAATGAAGGTAAATATCTCTCAACTATTGTTACCACTTTTCGCCGCCTCAACGAACTAGGCCCGACAATTACACCAGGGGGTTCACCTTGGTATAACCATTATCTCTTTCGCCTCCTCAGACCCTTACCCGCTAATGAAGTGAATGCTAGGCTTGCTATACCCATTCCCGGTAATTTGAGAGCAGGAGTTTTAGATATCATCGATGGACACCCAGCACTGCTGCAAAATGCCGGTTATCTATTGTATGACACTATCCAAGCTGGGCAAACTCCTGATATTGAGTCCTTTACACGAGATTTTGAAAGCGCTACCGAGCAATACTTCCGCGATACATGGAGATTTTCCACAGAGGAAGAGCAAATTCTCTTGATGCTGATTGCGCTGGTTCGTTTGCAAGGTCGCTTAAATAGAAACACTCGCTACACTTTAGGTGATATTGACCTAGTTTTCAGCCAAAGGAGTCGAGAATTAATTGATTTGGAAGAACGGGGAGTAATTGGGCGCAGATTAGAAGAAGGGAAAACCGTTTACACTTTTAATTCATCGATGATGGAGTGGTGGGTAATCCAAGAAATCTACAATACTAATGAGGCGCAACTGGAAGGAAGGGAGAAAGTTTTTCTCAATTTGATGAGCCGCGAACAAGCTGGTACAGTCAAAAAAGCGATCGCTTGGGTATGGCAACATCAAGATATAGTCAAGTCTTTAGTCTGGATTGCGCGTAAACTTGGGGGCGATCCTACTTGAGAAGTAATTGTCACTTGCCTTATGCTTAAGGTACATATGAATCTACTTCCTCTGGGGAGGATTTGGCGAGAATGGTGTCTGCAACCGATTGGGAAGATAATCCTTACATTATTGGTCGCCCAATTTACGAACCAGAGTTATTTTTTGGCCGTGAAGATTTATTCAATTTTGTCCAAGACAATCTAAATAAACGGGCACAGGTAATTTTGCTGCATGGCCAGCGCAGAATTGGCAAGTCTTCTGTACTATCTCAAATTCCTAACTTTATCACTCTAGAGCAGTTCTTGTTCGTGCCTTTGTCTTTGGAAGGTAAAAGTCAAAAGTGCCTGAGTGAAGTTCTCCACGAGTTGGGAAGAGATATTATTGATTACCTGGAATTGTCCAAACGCCAAGTTATTCTGCCAAGCAAAAGAGATTTGGCGGAAGATGCACAAATATTTTTCAATGATTTCTTACCTCAAATTTATCAAGTAATCGAAGGTAAGAATTTAGTACTTTTGCTGGATGAATTTGATGTTTTAGGTGATTCTGAAGAAAATTCCGCTGTTTCTCACTTCTTCCCTTGTCTCCAGTCAATTGTCTATTGGCACAAGGAACTTTTTATTATTCCAGTTGTGGGGCGACAATTAGATGATATGCCTAACTTACTGAGTTTATTTAGGCAAGCTCCCCATCGAGAAATTGGTCTTTTAGATAGACATAGTGCAGAACGGCTAATTGTTAAACCTGCTGAGGGAATTCTCACCTATGAAACTGAGGCGATCAATGCAATTTGGCAACTAGCAGCCGGACATCCTTATTTTACCCAAGTTATCTGCTTTGCGCTGTTTTCCCAAGCTAGGGATGAGCAACGCTGGTTAGTAAATCGTCAAGATGTAGACAATATTGTAGAGTCGGCGATTGAGATTGGCGAGGCTGGTTTAGCCTGGTTCCGGGATGGGTTACCAATAGCGGAAAGAGTAGTTTTTTCAGCCGCAGCCCAAGCCCAACAGCAGAAAAACGCGGTAGTTAAAGGCGAACCTTTAACACATCTGGTGCAGTGTGGTGTGGTTTTAACTGAGCCATTTCATACAGCAGAAGAACGCTTGCTAGAATGGGGCTTTTTCAAGCAATTAGGAGCTTCCGGGATACCAGAGTTATATTATCTGAATACTTACAAAATCACAGTTGAATTAGTGCGGCGCTGGCTAATGAAGCGGTATCCATTGCGCAGAGAAATTTGGGAATTAGCAAAACTCGACCCGGAGAGCGATCGCATTTATCAACAAGCAACAAGGCTATATCAAAATAATGATATCCAAAACTCGCTTCAGCTATATGAACAAGTATTACAAATTAACCCCAACCACTTTGATGCACTGTTTAGATTAGCTGAGGTATGCATAGATGTCAAAGACTTTGATGCAGCCGTAGAACTCTATGCTAGAGCTTATAAAGTTGATCCAATTCGCAACAAGGAAGGATTTGTTCAAGCTTTGCTCAGTTATGGGCAAGAATTAATGGAGCAAAGTAGATTTGAAGCCGCAAAAGAGCAATTTCGCCAAGCCTTAATACTTCAACCTGATAATACAGTTATCCAGACAGCTTTAATTGCGGCTCAAGAAGAAACAAAGATTTATCGAAGCGGTGAGAGATTTGTGATTACAAACGGTAAATATGTTGAAAAATTGAGTGATGCAATAATTAGTAGTCACCCGATTAATATCGGCGAGCAAAGTATTAATATAAATCAAGGTATTGACTTAGGCGAGGTGACAGTTAGTGATGCGACTTATTTAGTTAATACTAGTATTGCTCAACTGCAAAATTTAGACGCTCCCGAAGCAGTAAGATTGGCAAATTTACTTCAACAGTTGCAAACAGAAATCGTCACAAATAGAGAATTAGAACCGGAAGATAAAGCCGAAGCTTTAGAACAAGTAATTGCTTTAGCTGAAGC
This sequence comes from Calothrix sp. NIES-2100, assembly GCF_963875285.1. Taxonomy (NCBI): domain Bacteria; kingdom Bacillati; phylum Cyanobacteriota; class Cyanophyceae; order Nostocales; family Calotrichaceae; genus Calothrix; species Calothrix sp. NIES-2100. The sequence continues at coordinate 9,580,508 of NZ_CAWNLA010000001.1, read as the reverse complement.
GGGGAAATATCCTGAGGAAGGGCGGATGCGCAGGATAGCAAGAACTTCACTGAAGATTTTGATCGGTACACTTGCAGGTTTACCGAGTTCTGCAACTTTAGTGAGAACTGCTAATCAATTACTACCCGCGATATCTAAATTATTGAATTTGAATTTGTAAAAGGAGCATTCCAATTTTGAAAAAAAGACAGTAGGGGGAGCATCTTGCTCCCTACTTTATTGTCCAAGCGGGCAAGACTTCGACAGTCTCAGTCCGAGGATGCCCGCACTACAAAATAAAATAAATTTACACATTTGGGATGCT
>NZ_CAWNLA010000001.1:9187509-9579955 GCF_963875285.1 Calothrix sp. NIES-2100 | reverse complement strand
CCACTATTGAGTTGAGGAAAGCCCCTATTGAGTTAACGATAGCGGCTTCTGTTGTTTGTTGGCAAGTTTGCGATCGCAGGTGAATATCTCACGATAAAGCCTGGAGTGCCAAGTATAGCAACCCAGTTGTTTGTGTTATGACATTAACATCGGTCGGCTGAAAATACTCATGACTTCATTCGGCGGGGTCACCCCGCCCCTACGAGTTACGGGCTTGGTAAATTGATGATTGGGATGTATTTTTATTTAGAAGTGCCTAACTAACGAGCAGTTCTAGAAGTGACAGAACGCTGTAAATTAGCCAAAGCGCGATTGTAATCCAAAATAGCTGTAACTCGATTACCTTCAGCCCTTGTCAAGTCATTTTCCGCAGCAATTACCTCTGTTTGCGTACCAACGCCGGCTTGAAACCGCAGCCTAGCTATTTGCAAAGCTTCCCTCGCTTGAGTTAAAGCCAAAGTAGAAGTTTGCACATTATCGAGATTAGATTGCAACTGGAAATAGTATTGTTCCACATCAAAGCGAATTTGGTCACGCTGGTTAGCAAATTGAGTTTCTGCGATCGCAATATTAGCTCGTGACTGCGCTGCTCTGGCTCTGGCTGCACCACCATCAAATAAAGTTAAACTAGCTTGCAGTCCCACAGAATAGCCATCAGCAACACTAATTTCATCGTTAAACCGATCTTGCAAACTATAGCTACCAGTTACACCCAGTTGCGGCCCTAACTGTGAAAGTGCTTGTCGTCGCTGTTGTTCGGCTTGATTGCGTTGTGCTAAAAATTGGGGCAATTCTGGGCGGTTTTGAAAAGCTTGTACAATAGTCTGTTCAAGTGTTGGCTGCCACAACCCAGCTAATTTTACTGGATCGGCGGCACTAATATCAACCGACTGTGGCAAACTTAAGAGCGTGCCAAATTGACGGCGGGCAATTCGCTGCGATGAAATTGAATTAGTCAGTTCTTGTTGGGAATTAGCTAAATTCACTTGAGCTTGTAGTACGTCGAATTGTGTACCTACTCCCGCTTGCAGTCGAGCTTGAGCATCTCGTAAACTAGCTTGGGCATTCGTCACCGCAGACTGATTAATTCTTACTAGTTCATCTGCTCCTTGTAAATTGTAGTACTGGGTAGCAACATTTAAACTAGTTACCAAAGATTGATTTTCAAAATTCAATTCATCTATACGTACTTGTTCCTCAGCAGATCGAATATTAGCTTGTCGGTTACCGGAGGTATAGAGGTCATAATTTATTTGTGCTTGACCGCTAAAAGATGTACTGGATTGAGTTGAACCACGGGTAAACAAATTATTACCATTATTATTCAAATTCCCATTAATATTAGCGTTAGGAAGTAAAGCAGCCTGAGCTTCCCGTAGCGCACCCTGACTACGTTCTAACTGCAATTGCGCTGCTTGTAACTCCCGATTGTTGCGTTTTGCTAGTTCCAAAGCCTGATCCAAAGTAATAGATACATTTCTCTGAATTCTTACTTCCTCTGGTTTGGTAGGAAATTGTAAAGGATTAGGATTGGGGTTGAGATTATCGAGAATCGAGGCAGAATTATTATTTGGAATACTTTGAGATTGCAGTATTTGGGCGGTAGTTTCTGCATCTGCATTTTTGGCGAAAGTTGTGATTAAAAGAGCAACTAGCACTGCAATCCAGGGAGAATGCACACGGAATAAGATGAAATTCATGGGTGATGTGGTAGTAAATTTGGTTTATTTCACGCAGAGGCAAGGCAGTGCGTTGGGCGGGTTTCCCGACTTGAAGCAACTGCCGCGCAGAGCCGCAAAGAAGAATGCAATATTTTTGTCTAAAAAAATGAAATGCTCTAAATATAAAAATTCATCTGTAACTCGATTTCTCTGCGCCTCTGTGACTCTGCGTGAGACGAATTCATAATTGTTGTTTGCACCGCAGATTGAATTTTTTCAGCCCACAATTAAACCATCCTGTACGCGGATAATTCTTTGAGTTTGAGCAGCAATATCTGGTTCATGGGTAACAATGACAATTGTAATTCCTTGTTCATTTAATTCTGTTAATAAATTCATGACCTCGTAAGAAGTTTCCGTGTCTAATGCGCCTGTGGGTTCGTCTGCTAAAACTAATGCAGGTCTGTTTACCAACGCGCGAGCGATCGCTACTCTTTGTTGTTGTCCTCCAGAAAGCTGACTAGGACGGTTCGCCACACGTTCTTTTAGCCCGACTCTTTCTAATGCTTCTAATGCTCTTTGCTGGCGTTTTGGCTTGGGTACATTAGCGTAAACCATTGGTAGCATGACATTATCTAGCGCTGTTGCTCTTGCCAAAAGATTAAATTGTTGGAAAACAAAACCAATTCTTTGATTGCGAATATAGGCTAATTCATCATCATTAAAGGTAGTTAAATTTCTACCTTCAAAAATATAATGTCCTGCGGTTGGACGATCCAAACAGCCTAAAATATTCATTAGTGTGGATTTACCCGAACCTGATGCACCCATAATAGAAACATATTCTCCTTCCTCTATTGAAAGTTGAATTCCCTTAAGTATGGGAACATCAAGTTCTCCTAAGTGGTAAGTTTTCGTAATAGATTCCATCCAAATCATTGTTGTCATTTGTCAGTTGTCAGTTGTCAGTTGTCATTTGTCATTTGCGATTGGGCATTTCTTATTTATCTCCCTTTTCCCCCTTGTCCCCCTTGTCCCCCTTAATCACTCCGTAAAGCGGTAATCGGATCTAATTTAGCGGCATTTCTGGCGGGAATTACACCGGCGATTAAGCCAACGCTTAAAGAAAGTCCAAAACCAACAATTATTGATATCAAAGAAATTACAAATGGAAATTTAAAAATAGTTGAAGCGCCAAAAGCGATCGCCACGCCACTTACCATCCCAATGGTTCCACCGGCAATGGAAATGACGATCGCTTCGGCTAAAAATTGATTTAATATGGCTGAATTGGTGGCTCCTACGGCTTTGCGAATGCCAATTTCTCTGGTGCGTTCGACTACGGAAACTAGCATAATATTGGCAATCCCAATACCGCCAACTACGAGGGAAATTCCGGCGATCGCTACTACCATTACTGTAAATAAACCAACAACGTTGGTAAAGGTGCTGACAATATCAGCTTGGTTAGTTAAGCGAAAATCATCAGCTTGCGGTGGATAGATATTGTGACGCAGGCGTAAGAGATTAGTAACCTGAAACTGCGCCGCTTCTAACTGTTCTTGATCGGCTCCTTTGACTAAAATGCCACTCACAGAAATTCCTGCTAGGGCATTGTTACCAACTAGTCTGGCGGACATACTAGTTAGGGGGATGAAAATTTGGTCATCTCGATCCATTGGCCCCTGAGAACCTTTCGGTTCCATGACACCAATGACTTTATAAGCCTCTCCCCGAATGCGGATGGTTTCATCTATAGGATTGGCTCCCTGGCTAAAGAGAGTTTTCTGGACTGTAGGCCCAAGCACAGCAACCTGTGCAGCAGTATCGAGTTCTTCTTGGGTAAAATATCTTCCCTGTTGGGGATGAGTATTTCTCACTTCTGGGTAGTCCAAATCAGTTCCATAAATTGTTGTTGATGTGTTTTGTCCCGCATAAACAACTTGAGCGCTCCGCTGTAGATAGGCAGAAACCATCTGCGCCGATGGCGCTTGTTGCGCGATCGCCTTAGCATCTTCCCAGGTTAAAGTGCTGCTCGAACCTATCCCTTGACTGATATTTCCACTTCTAGCTGCACCAGCTAAGATTTGAATTACATCTGTTCCCAATGCTTGTATTTGTTGCTCAACTCCTTTTTGTACCCCTTGACCAACGGAAGTAATCGCAATAACTGAAGAAATACCAATAATTACGCCCAGCATCGTTAGTCCTGTGCGTAATTTGTTACTCCATAAAGTCTCTGTTGCCATTGACAAGATTTCTAGCAACGGCACTGTACGGGTATTTTTTGTTTTGTAAAAACCGGGGAATATCTTAAACATAGGGGCTAGGGGCTAGGGGCTAGGGGCTAGAGGGGACAAATGACCATTGACCATTGACTCTTTAAAGTGAACCACCACCTTGAGAACGTCCACCACCGCCACCACCACCGCCTTGAGAACGTCCGCCGCCACCGCCGCCACCACCTACACCAGGGAAGACTCCGCCTCTTGGTGTTGATTGGGGTCTTGACCCTGGTGGGAAACTGAGCAATACTTTTTCTTTTCCTGTCAATCCAGATTTAACTTCGGTAAATTTATTGACAGTAACGCCAGTTTCAATCGGGGTAAATACTGGTTTGTTATCTTGTCCTGCCACAAATACACCTGTGGCATTTTCTCGGCGCACTACTGCTGCTGTTGGTACTACCAGTACATTCTCCAATTGACCTACTTGGAAATCTGTGGTGACGTTCATCCCCGACCGCAGTAACCTTTGCGGATCGGCAAGTGATACTCTGACTTCAAAACTAGTAACGTTTTGGCTGACTACAGATTGGGCGGCAATTTGCCTGACTCTACCTTCAAATATTTTTCCGGGATAAGCATCTGCCCTGACTGTAACTTTCTGACCAATGCGGATTTTAGAAATATTAGTTTCCGCTAAATTGGCGACAACTTCATTGGTAGAAGCTAGAGCCAAAATTGAAGAAGAAGTAGCAGATGATACGTCACTACTCGCCGTTGTCGGAGTGACAAAAGCCCCAGGATCGGCGTATTTTTTGGTCACTACACCTTCAAAGGGTGCGCGAATGATGGTGTCATTAATTTGGGCTTGGACGTTTTGCAGGGAACCACGGGCAGATGTTACTTGGGCGCGTGCTGCGTCTATGTCTTCTTGGCGCGTTCCTGCTTTTACAAGTGCTAAAGCTTGCTGTCTTTGGCTAACTGTAGCTTTTGCTTGCTCGATGTCTTCTGTCCGCGATCCGGCTTTTTGTAAATTTAATGCTTGCTGGGCTTCATTCACCGCAGCTTGGGCGCTGTCACGATCTGCACGTTTTTGGTTGACTGTCTGAAGGGAAATCCCACCAGAATTGTAAAGTTGCAGATTGCGACGGTAATCATCTTCTGCTTTACTCAGGGCAGCTTGGGCGCTTTGTAAGCGTGCTTGTGCTTGGGCAATATCCTGAGGACGATTCCCTGCTTGTACTTTTTGCAAATTCGCCTGGGCTTCGTCCAATGCTCCCTGTGCTTGAGCAATATCTTGAGGACGATTACCTGCTTGGGCTTTTTGCAGATTCGCTTCAGCTTGTGCCAATTGTCCTTGAGCAGAGGTGAGTTGTCCTCGCAGGTTGGAATCATCCATGTAAGCGACAATCTGCCCTTGTTTGACGATATCTCCTTCCTTAGCCAAAAGTGTTTTGAGAATGCCGGAATTTTTCGGGCTGAGGTTAATTGAGCGCTCTGGTTTTACCGTACCATTCGCGGAAACTGCGATCGCTAAGTTCTGCCTTTCTACAGGCTGTGTCAGCACTCGCCGTCTCGCTTGCTGAGTCGGAGCCACAGCTACTTGGTAATAAATTACGTAGCCAATTCCACCTAAAAGCACAAGGGTAAGTAGCCACGGCAGCCATTTAATCCTGCCTTTGCTTCTTTTGACTTCGGGAATCAAAACTGATGAATCTACAGGGTTTGAGGCATCAATTGTCATAGCTACTCTTTTTTTTTAACGGTAAACATGACTTGACCACAATATTTTTGTATAAATTCATGCTAGTAATTATCGTTCATAATCTGCCAAATTGGTGCATGACCAAAGTCACTAGTAATTCCCAACTGGCACATGACCAAAGTCACCAGTTTTTCAGAAATAAAGTGCATTTCAGTGATGCAGCTACACGCGAAATTAAGCCAGCAAAAAAATTATCAGCGCTGTGCCTAGTAAACATTTCACACATGACTAATTTTTATACTTTGTGATCAATAATTGCAACTATCTATCATGTGAGGCTGATTAGCCAAATTAAGCATCAGGTTAGAAAACTGTTTTCATAGTGATATACTGAAAAATCCTCTTATTACTAATATACTTTGTAGCTATCTATATCTTGATTGAATTATGTAACTTTCCAAGTTGCTTTTGTTGCTTGCAAGTGTTCGTAGAGATTGAGTCTAGTTCAGCAGAGCCACTTAATTTGCCTACATTTGTGGTTGTTACTGATAACAAATTGCTACGGTTTAGAGTTAATGCTCTTTCATCGAATAAAGTGTCTAAAATAACTTTAACTAACTCAAGTCAGAACAAATTATTTTCTCAGAGAGTTGGACATCTAATGGTTAAAATTGGAGAATTTTGTTAGCTCATATAAAGCAACTACCGCAGGATATAAATCTACTTACTCGTAGAAAATGACTCAGTAACAACATGCAATTAGAACCCAAAAAGTAAGCAATCACTTATTAATAAGTCAAAAAAAGATTGATAGAAGTTGCTCGGTTGTAGCTATCTGGGAGAAATTCCTTGCCAGAGAATGTCCACAAGATTGTCAACAAATACTAATTCATCTGTGGGTAGAGATTCTGGCGATGATATCTGCTCTAACAATACATGGTTCATTAAAGACCCTAATAAAATATGCGCGATCGCCTGCGGTTGGCAAGGGCGAAGCCGACCCTGTTTAATCTCAAACTCCAAAAAACTAGTTAATACCTTGACATCCCGAATTGGCTTTGATTCTAGCTTCAATCCCATTTCTGGAAGTGCATTTCCTTTAGCACGCAGCATCATCATTCGCGGCATAACATCACGGTAAAATTCGAGAATTCCAACACAAACCTGATTCAGGTTGGCTTTGAGTTCGCCTTTACCAGAGAGTGATTCCAGCTGATTCACCCAAGGGGGTGTTTCTGGAATTCCCATCGCCGCAAAAAACAATTCTTCTTTGGTGGAGAAGCGTTTGAAAATCGATGCTTCAGAAATACCAGCTTTTCGCGCTATTTCTTGAGTTGAACCGCCGAAGCCTTTCTCTAAAAAGACTTCTGTTGCCGCCTCTAAGATTTGCTGATTGGTTATTTTGGGAAGACGCGCCATAAATAAGTGAGTGTATACTTATTAATTTAAAAGTTTTTCAGAGGAATGTCAACTCAAGGATGAAGGATGAAAAACTTCATCCACAATTCGGAGTTTGTGGGAAAGGTGAACTCGTTGACCCTTCTGGAGATGAGGGAGATAAGGGAGACAACCAGACGCAGGGACAGGGAGAATGACAACTGACAAATGACCAATGACAAATGACTATTGACTATTGACAAATTTGCCTTTCGTCTAGAGCGGAGATCGTTTAAGCTAGCTGAAAGATTCGTTGATTTGTGGTAAGAGGGGGTAGTGTGCTTAAAAATGTTAAACTAATTTCTTTTCTAGTTGTCTGTAGTTTGTGGAGTATGCCAAAAGCTGCGCAAGCACAGGCCCTAGTACCGCATACACTGCAACTTGATACAGGGAAATTGGAAAAACAAGGTTTGAGCTTGGCACAAGAAGCGGCTCAACTAGGTCAGTTTCAACAGTTTGAGTTAGCTTTACCACGAGCTAAGCTGGCTAGTCAACTAGCTCCGCAAAATGATAAAGTTTGGTTTCTCTTAGGTGGTTTGCATCTACAAACGAAAAAGTTTGATGAAGCGATCGCGGCTTTGAAAAAAGCACAATCTCTCAATCCAAAAAATCCTGATGTGTTTTTTGCGATTGGTTCAGCTAACTTTCAGCAGCAGAAATATCCAGCAGCGATTGCTAGTTACCAAGCTGGCTTGAAGTTAAAACCCAACGATCCAGAAGGTTTATTTGATTTAGGGAATGCTTACTATATGACTGGTCGCTTACCAGACGCGATCGCTCAATATCAAAAAGCTGTGTCCCACGATCAGAAATTTTGGCCGGCGATTAACAACACTGGCTTAATTCAATATGAACAGGGTGATATCCCAAGTGCAATTAAGCAATGGCAAACTGCCGTATCCTTGGATAAACAAGCCGCAGAACCTTTATTAGCCTTGGCAGTGGCCTTATATACTAAAGGCGATCGCCAACAAGGTTTAGCAATGGGAGAAGCGGCAATCCGCATCGATCAGCGCTATGCTGATTTAGATTTCCTCAAGCAAAATCTTTGGGGTGAGCGTCTACTCTCTGACACCAAAAAATTCCTGGAATTACCCAGAATTCAAGCAGCTCTACAGCAAAAGGAAAGTCCATTAAACCCAAGCCAACCGCCTGCTCAATAGGAGAATAGTGATTGGCAATTGGTAATTGGAACCGCTTTTACCCAATACTCATTACCACTTGCCGAACCATCCCCTTTCATAGTACATATATACTCAGGTAACTTCGGAGCATTGCTGACAGCAGTCACCAATTCTCAGCTTTTGTCTGTGGGTAGAAGTGCCAGGATTTGGTCAACAAAAAGTTGATGGTCAACTACAGGCTTAGAGATGTAGCCGTCAGCGCCGCTTTGCTTCAAGAAGTTCTCGCGATCGCCTTCCATAGCGTGAGCGGTAACCAGAATTACAGGTAAATTGGCTGTTTTTGGGTCAGCTTTTAACATTTGTGTAATTTTGATGCCATCCACAGATTTACCTTGGTAAACACTTCGGGAGAGAGAAACGTCCATTAATATCAGGTCTGCATCGCCAGCTTGGGCGATTTCGATTACTTCTTCCACATTTTCTGTATGTTTAACATCTAAGCCACCGCGCTTGGTCAAAATCTTGGAAAAAACGCGAGCATTGATTAAATCGTCTTCTACAATCAAAACAGTTTTCATGAGAATTTAACTTATGAGAATTGGGGGGATGAACTCCTTTTTAGTCTTCAATGTGTCTCCCCGTCATCAAGGATAATACTACTGCTTTTTATCCTATGACTATCAAGATTTGGTTAGAAATTGCTTTTCATCCGTTATGCTGTGGTTGTTGCAGCGTTAATTTACAGCGACTTTTGTGTAGTTAAATTTCAGGGAACAAGCTCATGGCAAAACAGTTAAACCTTCTCTCAACGGGACAGGTAATCACCACAGCCCTGCACACTGAGATGCAACGGTCTTACCTAGAATATGCCATGAGCGTAATTGTAGGGCGAGCGTTACCAGATGTGCGTGATGGCTTAAAGCCAGTGCATCGGCGGATTTTGTATGCGATGCACGAACTGGGATTGACACCGGATAGACCCTATCGCAAATGTGCCCGTGTCGTGGGCGATGTCCTAGGTAAGTACCACCCCCACGGCGATCAAGCGGTTTACGATGCCTTAGTTAGGTTAGTACAAGACTTTTCCAGCCGCTATCCCTTACTAGCAGGACATGGTAACTTTGGTAGCGTTGACAATGACCCACCAGCCGCGATGCGTTACACAGAAACGCGCCTCGCCGCCATTGGTCATGAAGGAATGCTGACAGAAATTGGCGAGGAAACGGTAGAATTTATCGGTAACTTCGATAATTCCCAGCAAGAACCAACAGTATTACCAGCACAGTTACCATTTTTATTACTTAATGGCTGTTCTGGTATTGCTGTGGGAATGGCGACAAATATTCCGCCCCATAATTTAGGGGAAATTGTTGATGGTCTAATCTCCTTAATTGACCAGCCAGATTTATCAGATGAAAAATTATTCGACCTAATTCCTGGGCCTGATTTTCCCACCGGTGGAGAAATTATGGGGTCAACCGGAATTCGGGAAGCATACACCACAGGTAAGGGTAGTATTGTTTTACGCGGAGTCGCAACCCTAGAAGAGATACCACCTGTTAGAGGTAGTAAGCGACGGACGGCAATTATTATTACAGAACTGCCATATCAAGTAAATAAAGCAGCCTGGATTGAGAAAGTCGCAGAATTAGTAAATCAAGGGCGTTTGTTAGGAATTTCTGATATTCGTGACGAGAGTAATCGCGAAGGAATGCGCGTAGTCATTGAACTCAAACGCGATATCAATCCCCAAGAAATACTCCAACATTTGTATCATCAAACCGCTTTACAAACCAACTTTGGGGCCATTCTCTTAGCGTTGGTAGATGGACAACCCCGCCAGTTAAGCTTACGCCAGCTGTTGCAGGAATTTTTAAGTTTCCGGGAGCAAACCCTTTCACGGCGCTACAGTTACGAGTTAGGTAAAGCCGAAAGTCGCCTGCATTTGGTAGAAGGGTTACTATTAGCTTTGTCTAACGTCGATACAGTAATTGAAATTTTGCGCCAAGCGGCTGATGGTAGCACCGCCAAAATTAGTCTTTGTAGCCGACTAAATTTCACGGAAGTACAAGCAGATGCTATTTTAGCTATGCCATTGCGCCGCTTAACCAGCTTAGAACACCAGAATTTGCAGCAGGAGTTTGAGCAACTGACAGCACAAATTAATTTATTACGGATATTATTGAGCGATCGCAAAGAATTACTCAAAGCACTGAAAAAAGATTTGCGATCGCTCAAGCGCAAATACAGCGATCCGCGTCGGACTAAACTACTACCTTTGAGTGCGGAGGTGAAAAAACCCGAAGAGAAGGGGAAAGTTCGCCAACCAACAGAAGAAGATGAGGAAAATCCTCAATCCTCCCTACCCGCAGAAGAAACGATTTTAGAATTTACCCAACGGGGATATGTGCGCCGGATTCAGCCCAACGGTAAAAAACCCAAAGCTGAAAATGGTCTTAATGATAACGACTTTATCATCCAAACTCAGTTAACTGACACAGCAAAAGATCTGTTGGTACTTACCAGTGGAGGTAAAGTCTACCCGGTGACGGTAGGAGATATCCCCCTGATTACGGGGCGTTCTCCCAAGGGAAGACCACTGATCACCATGCTGAGTAATACAGCTCAAGGTACTCAAGAAGCTGTTGTTAATCGCTTTGTCATACCAGAAAATGCTGAAACTACTCAGATGATTCTGTTGACAAAACAAGGACGAATTAAGCGCCTGTCTTTGGAAGAATTGACTAACCTCACACGTCGGGGAGTGACAATTGTCAAGCTCAAAGACGATGATGAATTATTATTAAGCCAATTCACTACTACAGGAAAACATCTGATTGTCGCCAGTTCCAATGGACGTTTATTAAAATTTCCCGTGAATGACGAACAACTACCCGTTATGGGTCGTGCTGCTATGGGACTCCAAGCCTTACGAATGCTCAAACATCAGCAAATGGTAGGCTGTGTAACGGTGAATGAACAAGAAGATTTGTTGCTAGTTACCGAAGAAGGATATGCCAAGCGTTTTCCTGTAAATCAGTTACGATCTGCCAATAGAGGAGATTTAGGCACGCAATACCTAAAATTCACGAACAAAACTGACAATTTAGCCGGAATGGTAGCAGCGATCGCCTCTGCTGAAGTAGCGTTAGTGACAAATAAAGAACGGGTAATGCGCCTACCAGTAGAAAGCGTACCCCTATTGAATAGAGATAGCAAAGGAGAAAGCATCCTCCAACTCCACCGTGATGAAAAAATCATCACCGTCGTCGAAGTGCGTTAGCTGAATTTTTCCGCCATAAAATTATTTTCCCCCGTATGGCGGGGATACCCCGTGGCGATCGCATTCCCCGTTAGCATTCCCCAAGCGAATTTGTAAATAAATATTGATATTTCTGAGAAGAAAATTCATCTAATTTTTCCGAAAAATACCTCACAGACTTTGTAAAGACTTGATATCTAAAGTTTCTACAACAGATTTCTCTGTTGGCAAGATTTTTGCCAATTGAGCAACTCTCCTAAGATTAGGTAAAATATTTGCAAAAGAATTTCAATAAATTATTGCATTGCTCAACACTAAGTAATGCCAATTCAGCCTCTAGCTTAAGATTGGAGCATAAATTGTTGATTTTATTGAGTATAATTACCCAGTATTTTTTCCAGCAATTCAACTGCTTCCCTACCTCTAGAGATAGATATTTCCGCCCCTGAGTATCAGGCACTGTTTTTTAAGTCAAGTTTTAGCAACAAAAATACAAATTGATTCTGGCAATTATGAAAATAGTTGTTATATTAGTTTACATAAGTCAATAAACCTTAGTAATCACCCTTTGGAGTTTCCACCATGACTAATGCCACAAAAACCCTTACCGCTCCTGTAGTAGAAGATCGCAATGCTTGGCGCTGGGGTTTTACTCCCCAAGCAGAAATTTGGAACGGTCGCTTAGCAATGATCGGCTTTTTAGCAGCGGCTTTAATTGAGCTGTTTTCTGGCCAAGGCTTCCTACATTTTTGGGGTATTCTGTAATCCCAATTTTGCATTTGCACCTGTAATACTTGGCAATGATTCAAAGCTTTTGCTATCAGGCTGTTGTTTAAGCATTAAAATACAAAATTAACTACAAATGAAAAACCTGGAGATGAAAATATCCCCAGGTTCTTTATTGTTGATGATTTGTATTTGGTTATTGTCAGGAGTCAAATACAAATGACTAATAACCAGTGACTAATGATTAACGGATATATTCCTTAAGAACACTGTTACGATTTGGGTGGCGTAACTTGCGGAGTGCTTTCGCTTCAATTTGGCGAATGCGTTCGCGAGTGACGTTAAAAATCTGCCCAATTTCTTCTAAAGTCTTCATCCGACCATCATCCAAACCGTAGCGCAATCTAAGAACATCTCTTTCGCGGGGGCTAAGACTGTCGAGGACTTTTTCCAAATCTTCGCGCAGCAGATTTTTGGAAACTTGGTCTTCTGGAGTCTCGCCATCGGATTCAATAAAATCACCTAATCGAGAATCTTCTTCTTTCCCGATGGGTGTTTCTAGAGAAATGGGCAATTGAGCCGATTTAGCAATAAACCGCAGCTTCTCAATCGTCATTTCCATGCGGGTAGCAATTTCCTCTTCAGTGGGTTTACGTCCCATTTCTTGAGAAAGCAGCTTAGTGGTTTTCTTAATCCGAGAGATAGTTTCGTAGAGGTGAACAGGAAGACGAATCGTGCGGGATTGATCGGCTATTGCTCTGGTAATTGCTTGACGAATCCACCATGTAGCGTAGGTAGAAAACTTATAACCTTTTTCATGGTCAAACTTTTCCGCAGCACGAATCAAGCCAAGACTACCTTCCTGAATTAAATCTTGGAAGGACAGACCACGATTCATATATTTCTTGGCAATTGAAACTACAAGGCGCAGGTTGGATTGCACCATTTTATCTTTCGCCCTGCGACCGATATGTAGTTTGTAGCGAAACGCTGACAATGGTAATTGCACAGCTTCTGCCCATTCGCTATCCTTGGGATCGCGTTCCAACTGTTCGGAAAGCCTTTCCCTGATCCTCTCTAATTCCAGCAATTCAGCGATTTTTCGCGCCAATTCAATTTCTTCGTCTGCCCGCAACAGACGAATTCGGCCGATTTCTTGCAAGTAAAGACGAATCGAATCTTCGGTATAATGCTTTTTCTTGCTTTGTGCCCGACGACGCGACTTAGCGGCTTTTCCAGACTTTGCGTCGTCCTCATCAGACTGAGGCTCTAAAAATTCATCAATTTCGCCTTCATCGCTGAGCAATAAGTCCTCATCGACTTCGTCGTCGATTAACAATGGATCTAACTCGAGATCAGGCTGATTTATCATTTCTAGGTCAGGCTGATAAATGCTTTCGAGTACGTTGTTAGCCTGGTTCATGCCGCGTTCCTCATGCTCCTTGCAGAATCAATTACTCAAGATGTGTTTACTTACTGCTCTTATTTAATGAGCTAGTTTACTACCGAAAATATGTTTTTGGGCTGGGTTGCCTGGGATATTTTCGGAAATTTTATCTCTCCTTTGGAGGAGTTTTTTACTAAGTGTGGAAATCACCGTTGTAGCTGACTTACTCACCATAGTAAAGGCTATGCGTATTTTTATCGCATACTACCTTTAACTGACTTGTCTCAAAAAAGACATGTCTTGAGAAAAAAATTTACCTCTACAGTTAAATAAGTATAACTGTTGGTAGATTTCTTCCGTAAATACTGTTCCGATTGTAGCCTGTTTCACAGAAATTGCACTCTTTTTGTGTGTTAATCTTGTAGTCCTTAAGAGAGGTAAAGCCACTATTATCAAAAAGAACTTCAAAATGGTAGTCATACCCTTAAATCTTTTCTGAAACTTTTTGGAATTGCAGTGGCATTGTCATTACTTTCAAAAGTAAGTACACCTCTGGATGCACGATTCTAAGTACAATGAACAACATTAATTACTTAAGAACAGCGCATTTTATATTAACTCAACCCAGAAGCAATAGCGCAGGTATTTTTACATTTCCTTCATAAATGAAGGAAGTTCGTGAAGAAGCAGCGAAATCAAGCGCTAGGTAGATACAGCACATATGATGATGCTACTCTTGGGGGACTCTGCATTGTGTGTACTATTTACCTAAACTAAGGAGTTGAGGTAATGGTGGAATCAGCCTGATAGCAGATCAATTTAGATTCAACTATTTGCCCTTATTCACACGTTAGCGCACTACTGCAATTTCAGCCCTATGAATCTTGACAAACTTTTCCTATTGTATACAACGATATTTTAATCAATTCATCAAAGATTTGACATCATAGACGCTCCATTATTTGCCCTTTGAAGCTTAAGAATTTAGAACGTGGGTTGGACACCTACTAAAAGATGTACTTTAAGTAAAATAAATGTAAAGTTTAATACCCCTTGTGCTAGTAGTTTATCAGCCTGAGGTTTAATGATTAACCTTTAAGTTACATAGCAAATGCATCATAGTATATGAGATTAAGCATTGCTCTTTCAGGATAACAAATACCTTTCTAAGTAGGGTAAAAAATTTACATGTATCCATTAAGTGTTGTTTTAAAGTTGTTGTGAAATAGAGATGAAGCTAGGAAATTTGCCAATGCTCAATCCCGGAAACTAACAACCATGACTTGACAAAAAATAATTTATATGTATTGCAGAATTTCAATGAATTTTATCAGCTTTGTAATTAATGTTTATTTATTGTATCAACCAATTCTCATTGTCTAACTTGCCAAACTAATTTTGTGGGGTATGTAGTGAGTGCTATGGCGCTAGCTGAAGCTGAGAAGGGAAAGTGAAGAATTTTAAACTTGTAAAGGATCTGTGACAGATTAATAGTATAGGAAATGTCTAAAACCTTAACGCCCAGCGCCGAGACGGTAATTTTCTCACGAATAAGCTGCGAAGCATCTAATTTGTCATCTAATTTGTATATAAGACGCGGGCAAGATGCCCGCACTACAATTATTTTGCGTTTTTGATTTATATAATTTAGCTGCACATCAGCTTAGCGCATAGTGTTTTAGAGATGAACAGCTAGAGCCAAAAAATAGGGCGCGGTAACCGCGCCCTGCAATTTATTGTAATAAACCTAGTAGAAAGTTAACTATCAGCAGACTTTAAATGTCTAAATCCGTTAAATTCAGTTTAGATCCATAGGTTTCGATAAATTCTCGCCGGGGTGCGACGCGATCGCCCATTAAAATTGTGAAAATGCGATCGGCTTCGGCAGCATCCTCAATTTCCACTTGCTTCATTTTCCGGGTTTCTGGGTTCATTGTCGTTGTCCAGAGTTGTTCTGGCATCATTTCACCCAAACCTTTGAATCGTTGGATAGTATAGTTGGCATTGCTAGGAAATGCGGCAATTTTTTGTTGTAATTCGCGATCGCTATAGCAATACTCATGATTGCGTCCCCGTTCTAATTTATAGAGTGGCGGACAAGCAATATAAATGAAACCCTGTTCAATTAACGCCCGTTGATACCGATAGAAAAATGTTAACAAGAGAGTACGGATATGCGCCCCATCCACATCAGCGTCAGTCATAATGACTATGCGATGATAGCGCAGTTGGGTAGAGTCGAATTCCTCGCCTTTGACACCCAAACCTAGTGCTGTAATTAAGGCTTGGATTTCATTGTTTTTATAAATTTTGGAATCGTCAGTTTTCTCAATATTGAGGATTTTACCGCGTAGGGGGAGGATGGCTTGGGTACGGCGATCGCGTCCTTGTTTGGCACTTCCACCTGCTGAATCGCCTTCGACAATATAGATTTCCGATTCGCTGGGATCGCGAGTACTACAATCAGCCAACTTTCCAGGTAATGGTGATGATTCCAGTACCGACTTGCGGCGTACTAATTCCCGTGCATGACGCGCTGCTTCAGCCGCTTTGAAAGCTTGGATGGCTTTATCTAAAACTGAATCAGCAACACCTGGGTGAAATTCTAGGTATTCGGTGAGAACTTCACCAACCAATGAATCAACGATTCCCCGTACTTCAGTGTTACCAAGTTTGGTTTTAGTTTGTCCTTCAAACTCCGGATCGGGGACTTTTACAGAAATAATTGCTGTCAAGCCTTCGCGGACGTGTTCACCACTGAGGTTAGGTTCATTTTCTTTAATTTTGTTACGTTTGCGGGCGATCGCATTTAATGTCCGAGTCAGAACTGCCTTCAAACCTTCCAGGTGTGTACCACCATCAACTGTACGAATATTATTGGCAAATCCTAGGACATTATCTGTATAAGCATCAGTACACCACTGCAACGCCACTTCAACTTGGACATGACTGCGTTCTCCCTGCACATAAATAATTTCTTCATGTAGGGGCTGCTTCTCGCGGTTCATGTAGGCAATATACTCTTTGATCCCACCCCTGTACTCGTATGTTTCTACCTTGGGTGTATCGCTTTTGAGCAGTTCTAGTCGGTTATCAGTAAATGTAATTTTGACCCCTGCATTCAGATAAGCCAATTCCCGCAGGCGACCCGATAAAGTAATATAATCAAACTCAGTACCAGTGGTAAAAATTTGCGAATCAGGTTGAAAGGTGACCGAAGTTCCGGTTCTAGCTTCTTTGTAAGGCTTCGCTTGTAGTTCAGTAACTGGGATACCCCTTTCATAACGCTGGAGATGAACCTTTTTATCTCGCCAAACTGTCACTTCTACAAATTCAGATAAGGCGTTAACAACAGAAATTCCTACTCCGTGTAATCCTCCTGAAACTTTGTAGCCACCGCCACCAAACTTGCCTCCGGCGTGCAATATGGTCAAAACCGTTTCCAAAGCTGATTTTCCGGTTTTGGGGTGAATATCTGTAGGAATACCCCGGCCATCATCTGTTACAGTCACAGAACCATCGGCGTTAAGATCCACCTCCACATGGGTACAGTAACCGGCTAAAGCTTCATCAACAGAATTATCCACCACCTCGTAAACTAAATGATGGAGTCCCTTCGGACCAGTGGAACCGATGTACATACCTGGTCGTTTGCGGACGGCTTCCAGACCTTCCAGAACTTGAATCTGATCGGCACTGTAACTGCTCGTCATGAAAATTCTCCTGATGTGTGGGGTTAAAATCGCTTAAATGCTGAAAAAGTCAAATCACTCCAAAATTTTAACACAAAAGCCTTGCTAGCGTCTGTAGGGCAATTTTGTGAGAAGTTTATACAGGGACTGCATCCCTAGATATGGGAGCAGGGGAGCAGGGGGAACAAAGAGAAATAATAAATGACTATTGACTATTGACAACTGACAACTGACAAATGACTAAATTAGTTGTAATTTGTGGAGCAACGGCGACGGGTAAATCAGGTTTGGCTTTGGCTTTAGCTAGGCGCTTGGGTACTGTGATCCTCAGTGCAGATTCTCGCCAAGTTTACCGGGATTTTAATATTGGCACAGCAAAGACTACAGTAGCGGAACAAAAATTAGTGCCGCACTATTTAATAGATATCTATGCTCCGACAAACACGATGACGGTAGCAGATTACCAAGAACAAGCGCAAGCTTACTGTGCTTCTGTTTCTGATTCTCCTTTATTGCTGGTTGGGGGTACAGGTTTATACATACGTTCTATTGTCCAAGGTATGAAAATTCCCAGGGTAGCACCGCAATTAGAATTGCGATCGCAACTCGCAGAAATTGATCAAAATCAACTTTACGCTATGTTGCAACAAGTTGATCCTACTGCTGCACAAAAAATTCATCCCCATGACTCAGTTCGGACTTTAAGAGCATTAGAAGTGTATTACGTTACGGGAATACCTATCTCAGCACAACAAGGGGAAAACCCCCCAGATTATCCGATTTTGCAAATTGGTTTAGATTGCGATCCCCAAAGGTTGCGTCTACGGATTCACCAACGTACTAAGCAGATGATCGCCGATGGATTAGTTACTGAGGTCGATGAACTTTGTCAGAAATACGGTGCTGATTTACCTTTGTTGAATACTTTAGGCTACCAAGAAATCAAGCAATATTTGTCGGGAAAAATTTCTTTAGATGCAGCTCAAGAATTAATAGTTTTACATACGCGACAATTTGCCAAGCGACAACGCACTTGGTTTCGAGCATATCCACAAATTGAGTGGTTTGATGCCGATGATCCTGATTTATTCGCGCAAGTTTTACAACGAATTAAAGAATTTATTGACAAATGACAAATGACAGTCTTCATGCCAAAACTACAACACTAACCTTTGATAGATTCATACAAAGCATCTAATCTAGCTTGTATAGCTGGAGGTTTAGCAGTGAAATGTAGATAAAAATTGCCATTTTCTGCTTGTTTGTCGAACACCTTGGCATAGATATCTTCTTGAAGTTCGGGTGGGATGTTTGGTACTAATAATTTGAGCTTGATATTTGTCTGTGCTGGCGGTAAAGAACCTATGACTGCATTTTCGATGCGAATCTTAGCACCCTTAGCTGAGAGTTCAACGATACTTCCCTGATATATAGTTGTGCTAATATGCTTGTCTTCTAAAATTGCGTATTGTACAGGAATAATTCCCGAAACTGGGAAAAATTCTTCTTCTTCTCTAGGTATGAAAAGATTGTAATCTCCGCTGATGCCGTATACTTCGTAGATAGTAATTGGCTGTTTTACACCTTTGGGTTGTACCTGTTTGTGTCCACTTACTTTGACAATTGATCCAGCGGCTTTTAATGTCTCCTCGGAAATCAGAATTTCACCACCTGTTGTATAAGATTCGATGCGGTAAGTTAGGTTGACTTCACTACCGACGATCCCGTATTTTGTGCGTTTTTCTGAGCCGATATTTCCCAAAATTACCAGTCCAGTATTGATCCCAATGCCCATGTCTAATTGAGGAAAGCCTAAATTTTTCAATTTTTGATTTACAGCACCCATTGCTAATTGCATCGCACAAGCACAAGCTACCGCTTGAACAGCATCGTCTTCTTTTGGCATAGGCGCACCAAATAGAACTAAAATGCCATCACCCATGAATTCGTTAATAGTTCCGTGGTACTGGGTAATGACATCGGCCATGTATTCTAGATAAATGTTGAGGATAGTAATTACTTCTTCTGGTTGCGATCGCTCTGATATGGCTGTGAATCCTCTTAAATCGGAAGTCAGAATCGTGATTTTCCGCCTCTCACCGCCTAATTTCAATCCTTCAGGACTATCTAACAAATTTGTGACTATGTCATCACTGAGATAACGTCCAAACACCTGACGAATCAGCGAGTTCCTTTTTTCTAAATCTGTGTTGGCTTGAGCTAAATCAGCAGTGCGTTCTGTCACACGCACTTCTAACTCCCTAGCAGTTTGACGCAGCCTACTAATCACCAAGGTTAACCCAGTGAGTCCCAATACAGATAAACCACCCAACATCATAGATGCCGTTTGCAAACTTTTGTTAGTCTGATCTGTAAAGCTATCTAGAGATTGAGTAACAGATAAAACTCCGCGCACGTCTCCCACTTGCCAATTCTTCTTGGGACTATTCGGATCGGTGTTATGACAAGCAACACAAGTCGCCTCCATACGCACTGGTTCACCATATCGCCAGAAGCTGCGACCGTTTTTTTCTTCCAGGCGTGCAAAATTTTTCTCTTCAGGATGTGCTCTCAAGAAGGTGAGAGCCTTTTGCTCAAAATCATCTTTGGGACCACCTTCAGCTTTTCGCCAGGGAAAGGGATAATCACTGTATAGACGGACTGACATCCCGTTTTGTTTGACACTGATATTTTTTCCCAATTCAATCGCATAAGTTGAAGGTGGAGGAATTGCACCGTCTTTGATCAGGTAGTCGTGAACAATGCTAATCCCTTTGACTTTTTTGGCGCGATCGGCAGCTGCATTGCTATATAGTGTCCAAGCATCCATAATTGATTGGGCTTGTAATTGAGCATTCGTCATTGCTTGGGCTTCCATTAGATTAGTCGAGAGGTTAGACATATTTGCCAACGCTACACCCACGCCAATGGAGAACAACAGCAGCAGAATCAGGACTGTTTGTTTGAAAAGCAGACTCACCGAAAACTTCCACAAGCGAGAAATCAACTGTTCCATCCCCTTACCTCAGTCGTATTAGTTACTAGATTAAATAGATTATGATATATACTCTTTGTGACATAGCAAAATTTAGCTAATTTTCCAACTTTTTTTGTGCTGTATTTTTCTCTAATGATTACAAAATATTAAAGCAATAATTTCCCAGATGACTGGTTATATTACATTTATTTAATTTATTAGTAAAAGTTAGGAAATGTCTCCAACTGGCTATATCTATACATACACAAGCAAATTCGGAATATATTAGCGACTAGTTAAGTCGCTGAGTTGAAATATTTGCATCAAAAATCTGACGAATATTTCTTTTGTTGAAGATTATTAATTATTGAGAATATAAAATCATTATCTGATTTTTGAAGTATAGCTATTATATAGCAATCCTCAATCATTCGTGAACAGCAAGATCCCCGACTTCTTCAAGAAGTCGGGGATCTGAAGTCCCTACTATTAACCCGCATTTCTCACAAAAAGTAGGGGCGGGTTCACAGATATGCTTTCTTAATTTACGACTATCTGGCTTAACCCGCCCCTACGGCTGTAGACACAGAGAAGAAAAAATCTCGTGAGAAATCCGGGTTAAGTAGCATTAACAAGCAAAACCTGAATGTGGTGGGCAATGCCCAGCCTGCGAATTTTTATAGATATTTTCTGGATCAATACTCATAGACCTAAGTATTTGTGCTAATAATTGAGCGCGGTTTTCTGCTTATCCAGCAAGCTCCTCTCCAGTTGCTAAAACAGTACCATTTTGCGCTTATTTACAGCTTAGTTGACTGGAGTTGGGAAAGTGCATAATTGTTGACCTAATTGCACCCATCTGAGAATCTCTAGAACTGGGTATTTTGCACTGAAGTGAATATAAAAACTTCCTGACTCTGCCGATTTTTCTGAAACCTTGGCATATATATCTTCTTTAAGTTCACCGGGGATACTTGGTACCAATAAGTTAAGTTTGATATTTGTTTGTGCTGGTGGTAAAGACTTGTCAGCTTCATTTTCACAATAAACTTTAGCTCCTTTGGTTGAGAGTTCAACTAAATTTCCTTTGAAGACGATTTCATTAATATGCTTGTCCTCCAAAACTGCGTACTGGATGGGTATGATTCCAGAAAGGGGAAAGAAGATCTCTTCTTCTTTAGGCAGATAGAGGTTGTAAGCACCGCTGATACCATCAACTTTGTAGACAGAGATCGGCTGTTTTACTCCTTTTGGGTGTACCTGCTTTTGCCCACCAACTCTGACAATTGATCCTGCTTCTTGTAATGTCTGCTCGGAAATTAGAATTTCACCTCCTATGGTGTAGGACTCAATACGGTAAGCTAGATTCACCTGGCTGCCTACGATACCGTACTTAGTGCGTTTCTCTGAGCCGATGTTTCCCAAAATTACCAGGCCTGTGTTGATGCCAATGCCCATGTCTAGTTGGGGAAAGCCTAAATCCTTGAGTCTTTCATTCACAGCACCCATTGCCAACTGCATGGCACAAGCACAAGCTACAGCTCTTGCAGCATCATCCTCTCTTGAGGTGGGGGTACCAAACAAAACCAAAATCCCATCTCCCATAAATTCATTAATGCTGCCCTGATACTGGGTAATTACATCTGCCATGTATTCAAAATAAATGTTGAGGATAGTAATTACTTCTTCTGGTTGCCATCGTTCTGATATTGCTGTGAATCCTCTTAAATCAGAAGTCAGGATAGTCATTTTCCGTCTATCGCCGCCAAGTTTCAATCTTTCTGGGCTTTCCAGCAAATTGGCTACGATCTCATTACTGAGATAACGTCCAAAGACTTGGCGAATCAGTAAGTTCCTTTTTTCTAAATCGGTGTTGACTTGAGCCAGTTGGGCAGTACGCTCCTGCACTTTTTGTTCCAGAGTTTGGTAGAGCAGTGCGTTTTCAATTGAAATCGCCGCTTGGCAAGCTAAGATTTTCAAAACTTCCAGGCGGTTGGGCGTAAATGCACCTGTCATCAGGTGATTTTCCAGGTACAGCACGCCAATGAGTTTGCCTTGATTGATGATGGGCGCACAAAGAACTGACTGGGGTTGATGTTGTCTAATAAATGGATCGCTGATAAATAGTCCTTGACGAGTAGCATCCGTAAGCACGACATCAGATTGGGTTCTCACCACATAATTGACGATCGCTGTTGGTAGTAAATCACTGTTGTCCACTGGTAGCGATCGCACAACCCTGACTGCATCGTTATCCGCCTCCTTGATGGCATTAATCTCCAGTTCACCGTTCCGGGAGAGGATGAAGAAGCCTTTGGTAGCTCCAGCATTCTCAATAACTATCGTCATCAATGTTGCCAGCAAGTTCTCGAAAACGATTTCACCTGCGATCGCCTGGGAAGCTTTGATCACGGCTGCCAAATCCAGCGCGTCTGAAACACCAGTCTCAGTGCTAGAAGAAGTTGTGAGGCGACTTAAAGTTTGAGTTATGCTGCTAGAGACTTTTTCAACTCTACCCGATTGTCGGCAAAGTAACTGGGGATAAGTGTTTTCTAGTTGTTTAACTTTCGCTGTGGCTCCCCATTGCTGATAACAATAATGGGCATCCATCATGTAAACCTGGGCAATTTTAGTCATGCCTTTTGCCAGGTAAAATTTTGCTGCCAGTTCCTGCGCTAAGGCTTCTTCTTGGATGTATCCATGTTCTTTTGCCAAATCTATGGCACGATTGTAGTTGTCCATTGCCTGAGCTTGTTCACCAAGAACCCGATGCCTTTCAGCGGCAACTAAATGAAATTTGTGCAAAAAATTCATTGGCGCATGGTGTGCCCAGAATTGCATTTTTTCTTGGTTAGTTTGCACCTTCTCCAAAATATGCATTTTCTCAGGATCTTGGGCATCCGCATACATTGCTAATTGGCCTAAAGAATCATAAAAATTGAAGATCGCTCCTAAAATAAATGCACATCCACTATCTAAATAATTCTCTGCTAGGACTGCATATTGAGTAACTTTAGCAAAATCTTGCAGTAGGTAACTAACTATTAACTTGCTAATCGCAAAAATAAAAATTGAACTGCGAACGCGAACATTGGCTGACAAAAAATATTCCAGAACTATTTCATCATTGAAATCTCCCCGATCCCACCCAATTGGAATTTCCACTCGGCCAAGTAGATTCAGGATTGATTGGCGCAATATTTCATTTTTACAAAGCATAGTTTCTTGTTTTAGGTCAATCATTACATGACTGTACTTTGCCATTTCTTGTTCAGTCTCTATCAATGATCTGCCCGAAATATAAGAGTGACAACCATAATGGAAAGCGGCTCTAGCTGCATATTCAAAATCTGCCATTTCAAAGCCAATTTGATAACTTTGCAGCAAAGGATTCAAAGTTTCTTGAATATGCTGTTTCCAATGTTTAATAGATATGTTAAAAGCAACAATTGTCTTGGCTTGAAATTCTTTAGTGTCAAATTTATCTAAAATTTCTAAGGCAAGTTTACCAAATTGATAACCTGTATCAATATCTCCAACAATCCCCGCTAAAAATAAACCATACCAAGCATAAGATGTGGCAGCAACCGCAGCATTACCATACTGAACTAACAGCTTAATTTGCTGCAATACCATCAATTGGAAGATCATTGGTACGCTATTATAAGCACTGATGATCACGCTCGTCATCAGCCGCATTGCTGCTATTTTATTATCATCTGTCATCTCTGGTAGGTTAATTAACTCCAAAGGTTCCTTACCAGCTAATACCTGTTTTGTTTCTTCGTAACTCTGTTTAACATCTAACTCGCTGGGATTTTGGGGAAATTTAATATCTAACAAATCCAAAATTTCTAAGGTTGTTTCTATCGCTCCCTGCATCTGATTCCAAGCAGCATAAAATTGGATCTTTATTTCATACACTTTTACTTTGTCAAGCACAGTTTTTGCTTGTTGTAAAACTATTTGAATATACCGATCCATTTCCGGAAACTCGCCGTTGATGTATGCTGCTTCTGCCGCTTCTACATACAGTGCCAGTGTCAGTTCATACTGCTCTTGCCAACTAGATGACTCTAACAAATTCATCCCCACCCGCAAGTAATTCATTGCACAACTATAGGCGGCGGATGCCTTGGCTTTTTTCCCGGCAATGAGATTTAATTCTGCCAATTCATGGCGTTTTGATTGATTGATAATTAATTGAATGCCAAAATTGAGTTGATTGACAATGTCGAATATTTTCTCATTTAGTGTATATTCATTATTTCTTAGCAGCAGATACCCTACTTGTAAGTGGACGATTTGCTTCTGGTTTTCTGGAATTAGGCAATAAGCAGCTTGCTGTACGCGGTCGTGCAAGAACTTGTAAGATATCAAAGATGAAATATTCTCAATTGGAAATTTTAACTCTCCTTCTGTTTCTTGATTTGCCCAGTCCTCAGCAATCAGCAGTTGCTCTTCATTTCCTAGTGGCAGAATTAGCCCTGACTCAATTGCTTCCCATAAATCATGAGCGGTTTGGATCGCAGTTTTTTTATACACAATTGACAGAGTTTGTAAATAAAATTGATTACCAATACAAGCAGCTAACTTTAAAATTTGCTGTGCTTGAACAGACAAATCTTGAATTCTGCTTGCCATTAACTCAACGACATTATCTGTAATTTGTGAGGCTTGAATTTTCGCGATATCCCACTGCCATACTCCCTGATTAAAATCAAATTCCACTAGCTCTTGCATGTACAAAGATTTTAAGAACTCGTTCACAAAAAAAGGATTACCATGCGTCTTCTCGATCACAAGTTCTGCTAAGGGTAATGCCCTTGATTCATCGCAATGTAGCGTCTCTGCAATTAACTGGATCACATGGGTCAAATTTAAAGGGGAAAGCGCAATATGATTGACGCTAGGATAAATCTTTTGACCACAATAAATCGCATTGGTTTTTTGAATTTCTTCTAAGATCAACATCAATGGATGAGTTGCACTGACCTCATTGTCTCGATAAGCACCAATAAGGAACAGATATTGACTATCTGATTCTGTCATCAGTAACTGGATCAGTTTTAGGGAAGCAGAATCTGCCCATTGCAAATCATCTAAAAAAATCACTAACGGGTGTTCGGGTTTGGTAAACACATGGATGAAGTTTTGCAAAACCCAATGAAAGCGATTTTGCGATTCTGTCGCTCCTAGTTCTGGTACAGTAGGCTGTTTACCTACAATGAGTTCGACTTCAGGAATTACATTAATAATCACCTGACAATTGATAGGTAAGGCAGCTAAAATTTTTTCCCGCCAGATAGCAATTTGTGCCTCAGTTTCTGTCAACAACTGTCGAATTAATTTCTGAAATGCCTGAATTAAAGAAGCGTAGGGAATATTCCTCTGCAACAGGTCAAACTTCCCAGAGATAAAATATCCTTTGTGCCGTGTAATCGGTTTATAAACTTCTTGTATCAATGCGGACTTACCGATCCCGGAATAACCAGATACGAGCATCATTTGCGAAAAAGAGGATGGGGAATACAAAGATAATTCTTCGCTGTCTCCCCTGAATACTCTTTCACAGGCAGTCAACAATGTTTCAATCTCTCGATCTCTGCCATATAATTTTTGTGGAATTTGGAAAATTGGTGAAATATCCTGCTGTCCAAGTGGGAAGCAGAGAATCTGATCAGTTTCGCGCAACTGAGTAAGGCATCTTTGCAAATCGGCTATCAATCCATAGCTACTTTGGTATCGTTCCTCAGGCATTTTGCCTAACAACTTTAAGACAATAGCTGAAATTGGTTTGGGAATACCTGGATTCAATTCATGAGGTGCTACAGGCTGTTTAGCAAGATGACAATGAACCAACTCCATGACATCGGTAGTTTCAAATGGTAGATGCTGGGTGAGCAGTTCATAAAAGGTGACACCTAGGGAGTAAAAGTCTGTACGATAGTCTATTGACCGATTCATTCGCCCGGTTTGCTCCGGCGACATATAAGCTAGTGTGCCTTCTAGGCAATCGGGATTACAGATGAACTGGATTTCTCTGGAAAGTCGAGAAGCGATCGCAAAATCTGTAATTTTCACCTCGCCTGTTTGCGAGTTAATAATAATATTTTGCGGCTTGATATCCTGATGAATAATCCGATTTTTATGTAATTCACCTAGTGTTTCCACCAGTTTCATGGCAATTGACAAAAATTCGTTGATTTTTAATTCTTGTATCTTCATAAATTGATGGAGTGATTCTCCACCAAAATCTTCCAGGATAAGTACAAGAGAGCCATGATAATTTTTCAGACTATAAGACTTGACAACTCCCGATATATTAATAGCCTGAGTAATGTCATATTCATGCTTCAATCTGGCGATATCAGTCAGGGTAGGATACTCCTTGTTCACTACTTTCATGACTACTGGTTTTTGATCCCAGACTCTATAACCTCGATAAATAACCG
Source organism: Calothrix sp. NIES-2100 (assembly GCF_963875285.1). Taxonomy (NCBI): domain Bacteria; kingdom Bacillati; phylum Cyanobacteriota; class Cyanophyceae; order Nostocales; family Calotrichaceae; genus Calothrix; species Calothrix sp. NIES-2100. The sequence continues at coordinate 9,553,304 of NZ_CAWNLA010000001.1, read as the reverse complement.
TCTTTGATCCTACATAAATCACTGCTGTGATTTGATATCCGGGAATTGTCATCATATTTGTATTACTTAACTCCCAATAAGTAGTGCCGATTTTTTGATTTTCAATCTTCATAGAATTGTTCTTTTCCTAGATATTGAAATCTCAAGCATTATGGGAAAATGCAAAAAATGACTTATCCATTTTTTTTGGATTCAAAACGACTTTTACTTTTACCTTGCATTCACAGCAATGGGATATTTATTGAATGGTAAATTTATTGTGAATGGGAAATTTATTGTCAGATGATTAGATAAAGTTGGAATTTGACGCTGGCAAGCTTGCGGGTAATTTGCTCAAAATCTGAGCATTATAAAAACTTTTTAAATTGAGGAATAGAATATTTACCACTATTTAAAAGTTTAATAGTTACCATTAAAATCTTAAATAGTTATTCAGCAGTTATCAATTGTTTATGATTCAGTAATTCAATCGGAAAAAAGCTTAAATTTTTCTTATAAGTGGTGATTTTAATTAATTTATTAGAATTTTGAGTAAATGTTACAGAAAATAGTTTTTTGATTAAATATTAGGAGACCTAAAATTTAGGCGATCGCTCTCAGGTAATGATATGTATCATCTAATTTTTATCAGAAAAAATGTATTGAGCAATACGGTTTTCTGACAATTTTTTCGGTATTTATTAATAAGTAAAACTCATAAGTAAACTCAGTAACCAATGCTAAAAGCAGCCTCAGTGGTAGCTTCTGAGCGTTAAAGTTAATTTAAAGTTAAAGATAAATAATTTTCAGACTGAGGAGTATTTAGTTTGGCTGTGTTGCAATTATCCACAGTTTTAACTGATAGTCAAAACTTATAATAAATAGTTAAATGTTGAAAATAAGATATACCAATTCAGATACAAAGTAAGTGTTAAAGGTAGTATATATTTGAAATTTTAATTCGTGCAGGCACTCAGATAAATACCACTGAAACCTATACTTAAGTAAGTAAGTCGGTGGAAAAAAACCAAACTATGTTACGAAACGTAAATTGGCTTGAAACCCTTACCAATGACAAATGACAAATGACAGTCCTCGCCAGTTATGTTTAATTGCACCGCCCTACTTATTAAAAACTTTTCCTAATACTTTAGGTTTAATTATCATTTTTATTTAGCACTAATTGAACTTTTTATTCTGAGAATTGAGATCATCTATCTAGAGGTACATTTATTCTGTACACCAGTAAGTCTGACGCTTACAAGCTCTAGATATTCATGATGGAAATGTTAGCTATTACTTGAGGTAGATAAGGAGGAACTAGACAATTGATTAGAATTAAGCGTATTTACAAAACTGCTTACACTTTAACTAAGTAAGTCGGTGAGAATAAACCTAACTATGTAACAGATTGTAAAATCGACATAACACTTGAGATTGCTACCCTTCGGGAAGCCGCTGACGCTCCTTCTCCCAAGGGGAGACGCTACGCGAACGTCGCTACCGCTGACGCTCGAAGACTCGCTAACGCTGCGCTAACGCTAACGCGTCTACATTCCACTTCGTTTCATTCGCAATGACATAGCGTGAATTATTTAAGCCGTTCTACTTAGTACAGCACGGCGTAAATAAAGCTCTCATTACAAATCGCCTTAAGGCTGACTATACGGCTTTCATTTGAGACTTTAGACTTCAGCTTTTGTGTACTAGTCAGGTATATGGTTCATGTAGGCTATAGTATAAGAAACTTTAAGTAAAGTAAAGAAAGTTTATATTTATCAATAAAAAATATAAATCTTATAAAGAATAATAATCAATTGAGACAAAGCTTGCAGACGCACTCGTATGCATCAGCCTTAATTACCTTCTGATTGAGAAACGCCAGAAATACATGGTCATTAAGTGATACAAATCAAAGCCAAAGATGCGATCGCACTCTTGTAACTCCTGTCACAATAATCTTTAGCATTAGCCATGCATTTGCAGGCGATGAGTGCATCCCCATAACAAACCACTTATGCTCACCCAAGATAAACAACAACGTAACTGGAAACCAATCATCAGCGCTTTCGAGGCTGTTCTTGGTAAAAATGGCGTGGTACAACGACGAGAGGAACTAATTACTTATGAATGCGATGGTTTAACAGCCTATCGCCAACGTCCGGCGGTAGTTGTACTACCGAGAACGACAGAACAAGTTGCGGCGGTGGTGAAGATATGTAACCAATACTCCCTTCCCTTTATTGCGCGGGGTTCTGGAACTGGTTTATCTGGTGGTGCTTTACCGCTGGAAAATTCAGTTTTAATTGTCACTTCCTTAATGCGGCAAATACTCAGCATTGATTTAGAAAATCAAAGGGCTGTTGTGCAGCCAGGGGTAATTAATAGTTGGGTGACACAAGCTGTAAGTGGTGCTGGTTTTTACTATGCACCAGACCCCTCTAGCCAAATTATCTGCTCAATTGGCGGCAACATCGCGGAAAATTCTGGTGGAGTACATTGCCTGAAATATGGTGTAACTACTAACCATGTTTTAGGATTAAAACTAGTGCTTCCCGATGGTGAGATTGTGGATGTGGGAGGACAAATTCCGGAAATGCCTGGTTATGATTTAACAGGTATATTTGTGGGTTCGGAAGGTACTTTGGGGATTGCTACAGAAATTACGCTAAAAATCCTCAAAACTGCGGAATCAATTTGTGTATTGTTGGCAGATTTTACTAGTGTAGAAGCGGCTGGGGCTACGGTTTCCGATATCATCAGCGCGGGGATTATTCCTGGTGGTATGGAAATGATGGATAACTTTAGTATTAATGCTGTGGAAGATGTTGTCGCTACAAATTGTTATCCCCGCGATGCTACGGCAATTTTGCTGATAGAAATTGATGGTTTGGAAGTAGAAGTTGGCGGGAATAAACAGCGAATAATCGAAATTTGTCAACAGAATGGTGCGCGTAGTGTGACATCTGCTAGCGATCCTGAAACCCGTTTAAAACTTTGGAAAGGGCGCAAAGCTGCTTTTGCAGCTGCGGGACATCTAAGTCCAGATTATTATGTTCAAGATGGGGTAATTCCCCGGACACAATTACCCTATGTATTACAAGAAATTGAGTTATTAGGTGAAAAATTTGGTTACCGTGTAGCAAATGTGTTTCATGCAGGTGATGGAAACCTTCACCCACTAATTCTTTATGATAATGCTATTCCTGGAGCATTAGAAAAAGTGGAAGAATTAGGCGGAGAAATTCTTAAACTTTGCGTCAGAGTAGGCGGTAGCATTTCTGGTGAACATGGTATCGGTGCTGATAAAAAATGTTATATGCCAGATATGTTTAGCCAAACTGATTTAGAAACTATGCAATGGGTAAGGGAAGTATTTAACCCTAAAGGTTTAGCAAATCCAGAAAAGATATTTCCGACACCCCGCACTTGTGGTGAAGCGGCCAATGCTGCAAATGTCAAGCAGTTTGAAGGTGTGGAAAGATTTTAATTGTCATTTGTCATTTGTCATTTGTCATTTGTTCTTACCTAAATAGGTGACGAGTTCTTGATTAACCTCACCCCTAGCCCCTCTGCTAAAATGAGAGGGGAAAGGAGTAGCTTTTATTATTAGTGAGGAGCAAAAAGCCTAATTTAGCCTTACTCCTCCCTTTGCTTGAATAAGAGGGAGGTTAAATGGGTGAGGTTTTTATAATTCACGTTAACTTAATTACGAATTAGGAATTACGAATTATTTAGATATGAATACATAATCCGGATTCTTGCATTTTATTTTGTAGTTATATATATTCCTTGTATCCATTTAAAAGTAAGTCAAACCCACAGATGAATCGGTTTGCCCGCCGTTATTTTTGTTACTGGCTGTGTTTGGGATTAATTCTAATTTTAATCACATTTTCGCTTCCTTCTCATTCAGTTAATGACCAAAAAGCCAGTCATCTAACCACAACAGAAATTCGTGGGGTTTGGCTAACTAATGTTGCTAGTGGCGTGTTATTTGTACCTTGGGGTATTAACCGTGCTGTTAACCAACTCTCGGCACTGAACTTTAATACGATTTATCCTGTAGTTTGGAATCGGGGACATACTTTTTATAATAGTGCGGTTGCCAAGAGATTTATAGGTATAGATACCCAACCTTTTCTGAAAATTGTGCATGGTGGACAGGATGTTTTAGACAAGTTTATTAAACTTGCTAAACCTAAAGGTTTAAGTATTATCCCTTGGTTTGAATATGGGTTGATGACTCCATCTAATTCGGAATTAGCAAAGAGATACTCGGATTGGTTGACAATTGGGCAAGAAGGTATCAAATCAGTTAAAGAAATTCCCCCGGAGGAAATCGAAAATAATCATACTAGTAAGCAAGCTTGGCTGAACCCTCTACATCCGCAAGTTCAGGAGTTTATTCAAGAGCTAATTGTGGAAGTTGTGAGTAATTATGATGTAGATGGTATTCAGCTTGACGATCATTTTGGGATGCCAGTACAGTTTGGTTACGATGCTTTTACTGTTGAACTTTATCAGCAAGAACATCAAGGTAAAAGTCCGCCAAAAAATCCTTTTAACCCAGAATGGATGCGTTGGCGATCTGATAAAATTACTGATTTCATGGCAGCAATTTATCAAGCGGTGAAGGCGGTTAAACCTTATGCCAAAATTTCTTTGTCTCCCAACTCTCAAGCTTTTGCTTACAAATACTACTTACAAAATTGGGAAGATTGGATCAAAAAAGGTTTGGTGGATGAGTTGATTTTGCAGGTATATCGCGATGACAAACGTAGTTTTATCCGAGAACTAGAACAGCCTGCGGTGGAATTTGCGCGCAGTCAAATTCCTGTAGGTATTGGAATTACAACGGGAACTTTACGGAATTCTGTGGATATTGCGCAAATTCGAGAACAGGTGAAGGTAGTGCGCGATCGCGAATTTCCTGGTATTTCTTTTTTTTACTGGGAAAGTTTATGGGGTTATATCTCGCCGGAATCACCACAACAGCGACGCAGGGCTTTTCAACAGATATTTGAGGCTAAAGCTACAAGACCAATCCTACTACCAAAGAGAATTTGATGCTGTTTGCGCCTGCTAAAACTCAATTTAGCTTTACATTACAATGGACGATCGCCACTTTTAGCGGTTTTTTGGTGAGTTTGCTATTCATTGAAATTGGTGAAAAGCCCGATGTGGGGATTCTACAAGCTGTTATTGGCGCACTAGCGATCGCAGTAGCTCAAAGTCTCATTCTCAGACACACCAGCTTTGCTAGCAAATGGTTGTTTTTCACTGTAGTCGGTTGGATAGCGATCGCAATTATGGGTTTGGGTGTATTGGGTTGGATTGTACCTACAACTCAGTTCTTTCCCCAAAGAATCCTCATGGCTGCATTTTACGGCGCAGTCGGCGGTTTTGTCATTGGGCTAGCTCAATGGTTAGCAATTTACCAATCAGTTCCTTTAGCGTGGCGCTGGATATTCATTAGCCCAGTTAGTTGGGCGATCGCTATGTCTATTGGTTCCGCTATTGGGATAATTTTACGCCAAATTACCCAAATATTTTTAGGCGAAGTCATCGGTTTAGCGATCGCTTGGCTGGTAGTTGCAATTCTCACTGGTATGAATGCATATCAATTGGTTAATTGTCAATAGTTAATGGGCATGGGGCATTGGGCATTGGGCATGGGGCATTGGGCATTGGGCATGGGGCATGGGGCATTGGGCATGGGGCATTGGGCATGGGGCATTGGGCATGGGACATGGGGCAACAGTCTGTAGGGGCGGGTTTATTTAGATCATTGTTGATCCACGAGGATATCTGTGAACCCGCCCGTACAACCGTCAACCGTCAACCGTCAACCGTCAACCGTCAACCGTCAACCGTCAACCGTCAACCGTCAACCGTCAACCGTCAACCCCCATCTATGAAGAATTATCACAATTCTTGACGATCCTGCTTGCTTATACATACAATACGTGCAAAAATCTTAAGGAAATGTTAACAGTCAAATCTCGAAATCTCTTTACACTAATTTAGCCATTCATTTTCGCCTTCCATGAGTAAGAAATTTTTCAGCTTATTTATATAGGCTTTTCGAGATTTTTGATTGTAAATAGCAAATAGAAACAAAATATCAATAAATAAGGGCTGACAATCCTTTGCTTGAGGCGCTAAGGAGCATTTTTACAACACTAAAAATAAGAGAGCGCCTAGATGAGTAACTAATACCAGACAGGGATTCTCTGATGAATATTAATCAATCTGAATCAATTGTAGAGATGAAACCACTATCACCGCCTTATTTTCTCTTCGGAACAGATGCGGATAAAAGTAGTAGTGAGCAGTTTCTACTGAGCATATATGATTCTGGGCAAGCATCTATTTTTGTGGTTGATGTTCTGGAAGATGGGGATTTTCGGTATGTGGCGCTTAACCCTACTCATGAACGATGGATAGGTATTCGTTCAGATGAGCTTAAAGGTAAAAGACCAGAGGATATCCTATCACCAACGGATGCGGCTAGGGTACGCCAGCATTATAGTGATTGCGTGCGTTTTGGCAAAACCATTTCCTACGAACAATGTTTGCAATTTCAAGGAGTGAAGACTTGGTGGAGTACGACTCTGACACCATTGCGGGATGGTAACTCCAGGATTTACCGACTAATTGGCACTAGTAGTCATATTACTCCGGCAAAGCAGGGAAAGGTTATTGATAGACTTGGGCAGCAAAGAGCGCAATTAGTAGAAGAGATCGCCCAAAAAATTGGTCAATCTCCAGAGTTAGAGACAATTCTCTCACAGATAGTTCAACAAGCGCGGAATTTATTAGATAGCGATCGCGTTTTAGTTTACCGTTTTTTGGCTGATGGCAAGGATACGATCGTTGCCGAAGCTACTGTGGCTGCTAGCGGCTCGTTACTGGATAAAAATATCACAGATCCTTGCTTTAGCAGCAAAAATCGCGATCGCTATAAACGGGGTGGAATCCAAGTAATTGAAGATATTTATGCAGCTGGATTACATCCTTGCCAAATAGATTTTCTCGCTTCTTTGCAAGTGAGGGCGAATTTAGTTGTACCAATTATTGTACAGCAAGAGTTATGGGGGCTATTAATTGCCCAGCATTGCGGTAAACCCCATCAATGGCAAGATTCAGAAATTGACTTACTCAAGCACTTAGCAACTCAAATCGCCATTGCGGCGCAGCAGACAGAACTTCAGCAGCAAGTAGAACAGCTCAAAGCTGAGATAGAGTTGCAAAGACATAACTATACAGCCCAGTTGCAGAAAATTCAGGAATTCCAAGCACTAACGCGACGCATCACTGAAACAATCCGCGACAATGTAGACGCAAGCCAGGTACTAGCAACAGCAATTTCGCAATTAGCCGAATTACTCGAAAGCGATCGCTGTCACATTGAACTCTATGATCGTGATTGCACCATAGCAACCATTGCCTATGAGTACAGCAATAGCCCACCTTTCTGTGAAGGATTGAGTAAAACAGTTGCAGACTTTCCCGAAGTTTATCAACGACTGTTAGAAAAACAACCTCTGCATTCGTTGGAAATTTTACCGGAATGGCAACCAAAATTGCGAGTAATTACCCAGACAGCTTATCCGATTTTTGATGCTCAAGGAATAATCGGCAATCTTTGGGTGATTCGCGCCAGACAACAGCCATTTGATCAATGGGAAAATTGCATGGTGGCGCAAATCGCCAATGAATGTGCGATCGCCCTTCGCAAATCTCGGCTGCATGAAGTGATTCAAAGCCAGGCGAAAGAATTAGAAACTAGCGATCGCCTCAACAGCCAATTTCTCCGCACCCTAGCCCAACAACTGCGTACACCGATCACCAGCATCAGCCTTGCAGCCCAAACCCTGGAAGGTTTGCTGACAATCGAGAAACTTGCAGATAAAGACATAGTTTCCCAACTGTTGCAGATTCTTTATAGCGAGTGTGGAAGAGGTAGCAAATTAATTCACGACTTACTGACACTTACCCAAAACCAAACCCCATGCGATCGCCAAACCCTGATCGCCATCGACATCCAAACCTGGCTTCCCCCCATAGTCGAGTCATTTCGCGAAGTGACAGCTTGTCAGCGACAGCATTTAAAATTAGATATTGAAACAGCACTGCCAGCATTAGAAACAGATCTCACAGAATTAGAGCGCATTGTCACAGAACTTTTGAGCCATGTCTGCAAATACACACCTGCGGGAGAAACAATTACAGTATCAGTGCAATTGATAGCAGATATGATGCAGATTAGTTTCCACAACTCCGGATTAGAAATATCTGCCAAACAACGAGCAAGAATTTTCGAGCCGTTTTATCACATTGCCAAAAACGACCCTTGGAAACATAGCGGGACTGGACTAGAACTAGCATTAGTACAGAAAATGGTCAGACATTTAGGCGGTACAATTCACGTAGAAAGTGTAGCCGGGGGAACTACCTTTATCGTCAAATTCCCCATAGCCTAAATATTTCACCGATATAGCACTAGTAAAGCCGCCAGGAATTTGCTATAATCACTTTTCGTATGGGTGACTAGCTCAACGGTAGAGCATCGGACTCTTAATCCGCTGGTTCTGAGTTCGAATCTCAGGTCACCCATCTTTTGAAAGTCTTGAAATTATTTAGATAGCGATCGCATTTTCAATGAAGCTTGAGAGTGAGTGGATGCAATGCCTACGGTGGTAAGACATACACTGTTGCCGATGATGGTTGAGATAAGCGATCGCAAAATTTCATCAGCTGTACTCACTCAAATCACGACGTTCATCGAGAACATGACGACGTTCGTGATGAAAGCGATCGCGTTGGTGACGAATCTAATTACGTTCGTGATGAAAGCGATCGCGTTGGTGACGAATCTAATTACGTTTGTGATGAAAGCGATCGCGTTGGTGACGAATCTAATTACGTTTGTGATGAAAGCGATCGCGTTCGTTACCAACATAACCACGTTCGTGATGAAAGCGATCGCGTTGGTTACCAAGCAAGCGGCTGAGATTAAACTGATGTTTGAGACGAGGAAATGCGATCGCACTATTTTCTAAAACCAAATGGGCGATGATATTACTGAATTTGTCAATATTATTTAATACGAATGTCTTTAGAATTGGTATTGATATAATGACTGATAGCGCGACTAGTTCGCCAAGCTATAATGGACGCGATCGCAAATGACACCAGCATACTCACAGTCACGATTAATCTCTCAACTCCTTTAGTATGCTCTACAGAGATTGTCCTTTCGACCTCTTTAACTTCAGCATTTTCTAAAATGTTAGTCAGTGTTTGAGAAAGCTGCTCTAGCCGCATAGCTGTGTCGCCGTGCATAATTTTGAGCAACCGCTTTCGGACTGAGTCAATTTTCTGCGGCTGCACGTTTTTGGCATCAATCTCCCGCAACACAGGCTCTATCTGATTAACATAAGAGTCTAGGTTAGTTGCATAATCCTCCAATAAAGCCTCGAAAGTAGTAATTGTTGCTGCTAATGCTTGAGGTTGTGCGTCAATAAAACCATTAATTTGTGACTCGAAGCGCTTAGCTTTCTCTACACTTTTTAGAAAGTCAGCTTTTTTAGTTTGTAATATTTGTGGATCTTCTAAGACTGCGACTAAGTTGAAGCTATATAATTGTGCCCCGATAACTGCGTTTTTATAATTGGTAAGTAGTTGACTTTGCTCATGAGCTTGGTTAAATTGCCTAACTTCTCTTCCCCGGTAATAGTTTGCGATTACCAAACCTATGATCGAGCCATTCAACGCAATTCCAATTGCTACAACATACCCATAGCCAATTTTTTGTTCTATCGTCCAGGATTTCGCTGGCAGATTTTCTCGAATCCACTTATTATTAAAAACTTCTTGGTAGATACGATTCCGTACACATAAAAAACCATGTTTGGGTCTTACAATACCTGAAAGCTTCAAGTGGGATATAATAAAAGATTGGTCTTCATCGGAAATGGGAGGCTTACCTTGGCGGATCTTTCGATATGTACTTAAGAGATAAATCTTCTCTGGTGCCCACTTAACTAGCATATCGCGTACAAATTGCAAGTTATTATCTTGCATACTCATCACACCAAAAAAAGTGCTGCTCACTATTTGGTCTATGAGGACTTCATTAAAAACATAAGATTGTCCTGCTGCTTCTAATCCTTCAGATTTCATGTGTTTTAATAAAACACCACACAAACGCTGGGTTAAATATGGGTGTCCCCCCGTCCACTTCAGCACCCACCGAAGCACTTGCTTTGCCTCCTCCGTAGGCAAACTCAATCCATCAGCCAGGGGTAAAGCTTCCTCAAAAGTAAAATCAGTTAAATCCACACGTTGGCCAATGTTAAACGGCGTGCGCCTGGGATCGCGAATTAAATCGCTGGGAGTTGCCACACCAATCAAGACCCAAGAGAGACTCTGAAACTCAGGATTAGTCGCACGGGCAACGTAGAGATAACGAATCGCTGCATAGAAATCATCTGTAAACTCTAGGCTGAGAGTGGTATCAATCTCATCGACAAAAATCACCACTCGTTCCTTTACCTCAGCCAGTAACACCTGCTGACAGAACAGCGTCAGCCGTTGCGAAACTCCCAAATATTCGTGTTCTTGCCACCAACTCACCACATCTGTATTAAACATGAGTTGGTCATCCAGCTTCACCAAAAAGCCAAAGTACCATTGTTCTGCTGTAACCTGCGCCCCCAATTCCTGAAGGTCAACAATAACAGCCCGTATCCCCTCCTCTGCCAATGTTTGCGCCGTGCGTACCATCAAACTCGACTTGCCCATCTGGCGCGGCGTGAGGACATAAGCAAAAGTTGCGTCCCGGCATAAATTCAATAATTCCTCATCAGCTTGGCGGGGAATGTAAATCCCACCACCAGCCTGCACCGTCCCGCCGACTGTGTAAATGGTTGGTTTAGACATGATTATTCCCCCCTTGCCCACTTATTCTTTAACTGGATTGCAACGCCGTCGTCACCCCACCCCTTGGCAAGGCTACAGTGTACACACAAATCGGAGTTACTTTGAGATCCGGGTTTTACCCCCCTTAATCCCCCCTTATAAAGGGGGGAAACCGGAAAAACTAGTTCCCTCCCCTTTATAAGGGGAGGGTTAGGGTGGGGTAATTCGAGGACTGGTAATGATTCGATAACTTGTGTGTACACCTTAGCCTCACCCACGAAGATTCTCCCGGAAATAATCAGCGTAAAGTTGACAACGCGGGATCACTGTTCTCCCCTCCCGGCGCACCAAACCCGCACCCCGCAACCTAAAGAAAACGCGCTCATCATCGCAAGTATTATGGCGAATTACCTGAAGCATACTTTGCACCAATTCCGCTTTACTATGCAACCTAAACAAATGGTTACGCAAATGATTACCAAAGGGGCCATTATCCGCCGTGGCTTTGGCAAATAATTCGGCAGTGGTGAAGCGCTGACTGGCTATTACATAAAGCGCCAACCGCACTAAATAAGGATGTCCATTCAGCAACGCCATTAACTGCTGTGCTTCATTCGAGTTCAGCGGTGAACTGTGACGGCGATTGAGGTCTGTAACTTGTGCAGCGGTAAAATCTTCTAAGTCAATTACCTCGCCCACATTAAACGGCGATTGGTTGAGATTATCAATTAATTGGTAGGGTTCGGTGGAAGTCACCAGGGCTAAATCGAGTTGCTTCCAAATCGGTGTGGTGGCGCGGTTGTTGTGCCAACTGCGAAGCATTCCAAAGAAATCGGAACGAAATTCGGTATCAAAAGCCCTCTCGACTTCATCCATTGCTAACACCAAGGGCTGACCAAATTCTTTCAATAAATAGCGCCCAATATAGCGGGTGCAACACTGATTATTACTTAACTTGGGATTCCAAAATTCATCAACTCTATCCGCCATTTCTATTTCATCCGTTAGCCAAGAGCAGAATTGCCGAAAGAATAAGTCAGCATTAGTTAAGGCTGCTTGATCAAATAATTGAAAATCCAAGAAAGCCACCCGCTTACCTGCTTTTATCGCCGCGTTACAGGTGCGAATTAACAAGGAACTTTTGCCCATTTGTCGGGGGCCTTTAATGGTGATTGTCACACCTTGTCGCTGAATTGCATTTAAAGCTAGAACATCACAAGCGCGTTCCACATAAAACTGAGACTCGCTATCCATTGTCCCTTCTGGCATTTCCAGCGATATCGGCTGTGCGGAAGGAAATGGCTGAGGTAAAGCTGATGCTTGACGTGGCTGAAGTATATCAGCTTTATTTGAGTTTGCGATCGCCAATTCACCCCCAGAAATCGCCTGCATCAATTCGGCAATCAAGCGCGGTGTATCCTCGGCATTTCGCCAAATTGCCCAATTAATCCCATCAAGATAAGCACTCAAAGGATACTGAAACGGTTCTAGATACGCCAGCCGCACGGGGAGAATCATCGGTTTTCCGCCTTGTTGTTTAGCCATGCGGTTGGCGGTAGCAATTTCCGCTTCTACCATCTCACTGTGGACAGAATGCTCGGAAAGGAAAACAATCAAAAAATCGGCTTGGTAAAGTTCAGCTTCAATGCGTTCAGCCCAGCGTGTACCTACCGTGATAATTTGGTCGATGAAAACTGTGTGATGTTGAGCCAGCGCTTGGTAGACTTGCAACGCAATCGGCTCATCGGGGGTAACATTACGCTTGTAGCTGATGAAGATACGTTTGGGTGAGGAGTTGGGGGAGGGGGAAAGGGATGAGATTTCTGGTTGTGGTGCTTGTTGTGTAAGTGGGGGTTTACGGCTTTTTAGCACAGGGGTTGCATATTCGGGGATATTTTCTAAATCAATGGCAATTCGCCCAAACTCATAAGCATCATCGTAGGATCTACCTGCCCCTAGAGCATCATAAAACCCGACAGCAAATTTAATTGCCGCGCGATCGCCGATCGCTTGATTCATTCCCACTACATAATTAATATGCTGGTAAATCGCCTCAGCTTGCGCCTCACTATAACAGGCGTTTAACACCACACACTCTATGCTGTCCTGAAATAAGTTAAACAGCCTACCGAGTGAATCTGTACTCACCAGCTGCAACTTTCCGGTATCATCTTCCAAAACCAAACCTTTATCCCCTTCTCCATGTCCAGAGAAATGGACAATCTGAGGTTGATGATCTAAAAGCGATCGCCGCAAATCCTCAGGACGCACAGCCCATTTTGTAATCATCTCAAACTGCTCTCGAATCCGGGCACGTTCCAACCCCGCCTGAATTTCCCTTACTTCCTCATCCAAGCGCCGTCTCGCCGTATTCTTAGGATTTGCTGATAAAACCAGGATTTTTTTCACAATGCCATTCAGTATTGCCACTAGGCTTTGTCTTTAGTTGCAGTTTACTACAGCAGAGTTATGGAGAATTACGCGCAGTGTTAAGAATGTTGGGGGGAGGGGGGAAGGGGTAAAGGGGAAAGGTGAAGCTAGTGGCAAATGAGATCTAAATACTCGTTAAAGGACATCCAATTTTTTAAATACCCATTAAGACCCCGCCCTTAATTGTAGTGCGAGCGTCTCGCTCGTTAGTGTTCTCATTTGTAGTGCGATCGTCTCGCTCGTTGGTGTTCTCATTATTTAATACGTGTAATTATTTACTTATATTCTGACGGTATTTATTAAGTAATAAATCGCACTAATTTTATTACTTAAATAAGTCAGTAACAAAAAAATAATGTAGATAAATAAATAAATATAAATTTATATTGAAAGTGTGTTTTTACTGAGGTAATGGTAACTAGAATTATTGACGTTGCGTTGTCGCGCAGCCTGAAAAAAACGCTATTTTATAGTACTTTGGGAACCACAGCAAAGCATTGGCTTATCTACATTGAAATTTGTGAACATAGGTTTAAATTTTACGCTGACTTACTTACTTATCTTGTGAATCTGTACAGATTATTACAAGAGAAAAATTACCAAAAATAAAAAGGTAAGTAAAAAGAGTACAAAAATATACTAAACATATGTTAGATTCATGTCTATTGTTTTTCCTGACTCCAGAGGGTAACCCTCAGAGTAGGGTAAGCAAATGAATGTGTATGTGATCCCAATGACAAGGCTGACAGGTGGAAAATGCGTGATCGTTTAACAGATCTAAAAAATTACTCAATGTCGAAGTATGAAACGCTTAGTTGTCTGCTGTGATGGAACTTGGCAACAGTTAACCAATCCTTACCCAAGCAATGTGGTGAAGTTAGCTCAATCCGTCAAACCAATTGCCAAGGACGGAGTAGCGCAGATCATATTCTATGATGAGGGGGTTGGCACTGATAGTCAAAAAGTTTTAGGTGGAGCAACCGGATTAGGAATCGATAAAAATATCGAAGATGGCTATCGGTTTCTTTGTCTCAACTATGTTCCGGGTGACGAAATTTATCTGTTTGGCTTCAGTCGTGGTGCTTACACAGTCAGAAGTTTAGCGGGGATGATTTATTGTTCAGGTCTTCTAGAACGTCCCCATGTGACTAAAGCACATGAAGCTTACGAACTGTACCGGACACGAGGTATTAAACCAAAGGATAAAGAAGCAGTAGAATACCGTCAAAATTATGGCGATCGCGTTCCGATCACCTTGCTGGGTTGTTTTGACACTGTTGGTGCGCTGGGTATTCCTGGGTTAGCCGCCTTTAAAAAGTTTCACGATCAGATCAATCAGCGCTACAGATTCCATGACACTACTTTAAACAAAAGTGTCCAGAATGCACTGCACGCTGTAGCCATTGACGAAATGCGGGAAATCTTTGATGTCACTCCCATGCAAAAGCACCCTGAAGCCCAAAACCAGAAAGTGATTCAAAAGTGGTTTCCCGGCGATCATGGTTGCGTTGGCGGTGGAACCAAAGAAAAGAGCGGGTTATCAGATGCAGCCTTAGAGTGGATGATTGATTCTATCGGTCACCTAGGATTGGGGCTGGACTTGGATACAAATGTGATTCCCACAGGTATTCACCCTGATTATGAATGTGAGTTTAAGAACGATCCGGGATTCTTTAAATTGGCAGGAATCAAGCTGCGTGATGTTGGCGAAACGATAGAAGATCTTCATGAAAGTACAGTCAAGCGGTTGAAACTGCGCAAGGACTATCGACCCAAAAATTTACAAAAGATTATTCCCAAAATCTTGGATTAATTGTTCAAAAGAGATTCTAGGTTCAAGCAAAACACCTAACACATACACGAAGAGTCTCATGTCTGATTGAGAACAGTATGATAATATCCCTGTGGAAAAGATTGCAAAAAGAGCCAAACTTGTCGGTCAGTAGATAGCGACTGATTGGCGCGGCTTGTTGACAAAACTGAGAGAAAATTGAATACAAAATTGGAAAAAAAGAGGAATAATTATGACTGGTAAAAGAGACACATCTAAAGACGGATTCAGCAACAAACTGCAAACATTTGTTTTAACAAACTTTAAAGGAATTTGGGAGTTAGTCCAAAGCAATGAATCGCTAAAACGTAAAGTGAATAAAACACTGCTCAATAGTCTCATCTACAAAATTCCGACTCGTCCCAATCCCTACAGTATGATGACACTAGATGAGCATATTCCTGATACTAAAATTCCTAAGAAACTTGATACTTATACTTCTTGGGAATCACTTAACGATCGCACTTATACCGGACGACATTTACCACCCGATCCCAAGTTCAATTCTGAGGATAACCTCCCAAAAGTTGAAGACCTAGCTGTTTTATTTCGTAAAAGAGATGGTCAAACCATTTACTCTACCAAATCAAGTATGCTGTTTCCCTATTGGGTCCAGTGGTTTACTGATAGTTTTCTCCGCCTGGATAATTACAATAAATTAAAAAATACTTCCAATCATGAAATTGATTTATGTAATGTTTATGGTTTAACCAGAAAACAAACACACCTTTTAAGAACCTTTGAAAAAGGTAAATTAAAAACTCAAAAACTCAAACGCCAAGATGGTGTAGAAGAAGAATATCCTCCGTTTTATTATGCCGATCCAGCGCAGGGTCTAGTTGACTCTCAATTTATTGGTCTTTATGAACCCATCAATGATGAAAAAAGGCAGCCAGCAGATAAAAAACAATATCTGTTTGCGATGGGAGTCGAACGAGCAAATGTGCAAATTGGCTATGTCATGCTCAATACTTTATGTTTGAGAGAACATAATCGTCTATGTGATGTATTAGCAAAAAATTATCCCGATTGGGATGATGAACGTCTCTTCCAAACTGCCAGAAATATTCTCATGGCAATTATTCTCAAAATCATCATGGAAGAGTACATTAACCATATCACTCCCTATCACTTTAAGTTGTTTGCTGACCCGGAAGCTTTTATTAAAGAAAGTTGGTATCGTCCTAATTGGATGGCAATAGAGTTTGACTTTGTTTATCGCTGGCATAGTGCAATTCCAGAAACCTTTAAATGTGACGGTAAACCCACTCATGTTGCTGCTACTCTTTGGAACAATAAGATATTAATTGATCAAGGATTAGGGGCATTAATGGAAGAAACTTGTTCCCAACCAGGGACAAGAATTGGTTTATTCAACACTCCTGATATCTTAGTTGAGTTAGCTGAGTTACCCTCAATTAGATTGGGGCGGAAGTTACAATTAGCCAGCTACAATGATTATCGGGAAATGTGTGGTTTTCCCAGAGTAACGAGTTTTGAGCAAATTACTGGTAATGAATTTGCGCAACAGAAACTCAAAGATTTATATGGACATGTTGATAATATTGAGTTTTTTGTGGGACTCTACTCTGAAGATGTGCGGCAAAATTCAACGATTCCTCCTTTAGTAGCACGGTTAATTGGAATTGATGCTTTCTCTCAAGCACTAAACAATCCTTTACTATCACCCAATATCTTTAATAAGGAGACTTTTTCTCCTGTAGGTTGGGAAATAATTCAAAATACAAACACCGTCTCAGATTTAGTTAATCGCAACGTTCCGCCCGCAAACAAGAAGTACAAAGTTAGTTTTGACCTTTAAGAAATTATCAGATTATTCCACATGGCGAGCGCCATGTGGAATAATCTGAATCAGGCGCTAGAGAATTGATGAATTAATCAACTTAAAAAAATGAACCTATTTACCGAATACCCAGAAAAAGACGAAGCCAAATATTGCGCTCTCATGAGTGAGCTAGTCAAAAAGAACATGGACAACCTTTACAAAGGTGAAAAGCAAAAAATTGCCAAGAGAGATACTCACTCAAAAACCCACGCTGCTGTTCAAGGTACGCTAGAAATCTTTGATTTTGATGAAGCAGGAATTAAGCAGGAATTAAGCAAACTCACTTCATTAACTGAAGCTCAACTTTCTGCAATTTCTCTAAAACAAGGTTTATTTGCACAACCGAAAAAATATCCAGTTTGGCTACGATTTGCCAGTGGTGCGTTTTCAGTTAAGAATGATTATGAAGGAGATACGCGCTCTATGGCCGTAAAAGTCATAGGGGTAGAAGGAGAACGACTAGCGCAAAGTCACGAGTTAAAAACCCAAGATATTATAGTCCACAATACTGAACTCTTTTTTATTAGAACCATCAAAGATTTCCACAGCTTTTTCTTGGCAATTTATCGAGCTGGTCTGTCTCCAATTCTCAAGCTGTTGGTGCTTTTATGGCTAAAGTTGCATCCCTACGAAACTACACTTTTACAAACCAGTTTCAAACGGTTTCCCAAGACTTTGCTAATAGAACGCTATTGGAGTGCTTCGGCGTATGCTGTAGGACTAAAATCTGATTTTGATCCATCCCAACCAGGTCGAGTTCCTGTGGAATATCCGGCTGTAATTAAATATGGATTTATTCCGGTTTCCAGCCAACCACCTCATCAACCACTTCCTCTAGAGTCCAGACCAGAAAGTGAACTAAAGCAAGCTAAAGCATCAGGTGCAGAGGACAACTACTACCGAGATGATATCATTCAAACTTTAGCAAAACCTGAAGCTGAATACACTTGGGACTTTCAAATTCAATTTCAAACTAAACCAGAGATGTCTATTGATGATACTACTATTCCTTGGAATGAAGCGGAATCACCTTTCTTTACAGTTGGTCGTCTGACAGTTAAACATCAGCAGGTTGATTCTCCCCCAGAAAATGACTTTGGGGAAAATCTCAGTTTTTCTCCGGGAAATGGTCTAGCAGTACATCGTCCTGTCGGTGCGATTAATCGATTACGCAGCATTGTTTATCCTATTGTTGCTAACTCCCGTCACAGTAAACGAGGAGTCAAATATCAGGAACCAACAGATGAGGTAAAACTTTAAGCGATCGCGCAACTAGTGGTTGATCGCATTAATTCTCTAGGTATAACTAGTTTGTAGTCAGGACTTCAATTGGTGGCTTTGGAAGCACGATTTGTGCTTACTAAAAGCACAGAACTGTTAAAATATCCTCTCGGAGGATACTCAAATTTTTAGTTGGACTAGGGCGATCGCACAGCTAATACAAAAAGTGATCGCATTTTCAATGAAGCTTGAGAGTGAGTGGATGCAATGTCTACGAAAAGGCTGAGGTAAAGCTGATGCTTCCCGTGGCTAATGTTCCCTACTATGTAGATAATTCCAGCCTAAATGAACTGTTTAAAAATATGGAGCGATCGCTTATAAAATACTGAGATAGGTTTGCTCAGAATTATTGGCAAAACCCGCAACTTTCGATTTTTCAGATCCGGTTCTAACCCTAAAACTTCCATAGGTGTAACACCCAAAAGAGCATAGGGTACATCCGTTAGTTCCAAACAATCAAAAGTGCCTTGGCGTTCTCCAATACTTAGTTCAACATCTCGGAAAATTCGCCCTTGCTGCATTCCCGCAGCCGTCTCTACCTGAGCTTCTCCACCTTGGACTAAACCTAATTGACTAATAATGCTCTCAAACTGCAACGCCATATAAATAGTTATGGAGTGATTATTTTCAGTCCGTACTAACTTAATAAGAGATACTCCGGATGAGATTCCAATTGGTATTCTTCGTGATCAGTTTTGTGACAAACTCAGCATGGCAAATTCAAGATATGAAGCAATGTGCGAAGAGTCATGAAAACTCTGTTGAAACTGGGCGAAATTATTTTGTTTTTCAGCAACGCTTTGCGGTTAAATCCAGACGAGTTTATGCACAGGAACTCAGCTTCCAGCCCAATTCTGCCTATAAAAAAGAGTCAATTCACGGTTTTTCAGTCTGGATCGCTCAGGATGTGCTTGAACACAAGCAAAAAGCTAAAGAGATGCTCAAAGAACTAGATTGGCAGCTTCTACGAATAACTCGTGTTGTGCCTCCCAAGCCACTGTCCGCCTTGCAAAAAGTCCGGATCTGGGTTGAGTGGGAAAAGCAAAACGGGGCTGCTGAATTCCACGCTTCTGCAGAATGGCTCAGGCACAATGGCTACAACCCCGATAAGGCTGGTTGTGTTGAGGTGTCAAACACCCGCAACTTCGTCAATTGGTCTCGTAGTGATCAGCCCTGGATA
Organism: Calothrix sp. NIES-2100; assembly: GCF_963875285.1. Lineage (NCBI taxonomy): Bacteria > Bacillati > Cyanobacteriota > Cyanophyceae > Nostocales > Calotrichaceae > Calothrix > Calothrix sp. NIES-2100. Next base: position 9,533,828 of record NZ_CAWNLA010000001.1, on the reverse strand, counting down.
ATTTTGCACGAGCTAGCTCATGCCTATCATTTCCTCATACTTGGTAATCTGTATCCGGGTATTGAGGCTGCCTATCAGCACGCAGTGGATAGCAGATTGTATAAATCTGTCGATTACATCAAGGGTGGCAAACGGAAAGCCTATGCTCTGACAAATGCCAAAGAATACTTTGCCGAGTTGTCAGAAGGATATTTTGGGAAGAATGACTTCTACCCTTTCACGCGCACTCAATTGAAAAAATACGATCCAGTAGGCTATCAGCTGATGGAAAAAACTTGGGGCAAGCCTAATAACTCCAGCGTATAAGTAGCTCAACCTAATTAAACGTCAAATGTCATTACGAGCGGAACGCAGTGAAGCGAAGTAATCGCCAAGACTCTATTTTAAGTTTTTCAATGTTGACCTACTTATTTCATTTCACTCTATTTAATTACTTTCACCATTGTCCCTTGCACGTTGTACCTTCTCAACTTGCTTGAGCGCTTCTACTTCTCTAAAGAGTAGAATCGCTTTATCAAAATTTTCCTGACTTTTTTCTAATTCTTCCATCTTTTGATAAGTCAATGCCAATTGATAGTAAGCTTTAGCAAGGTCACATTTAGCACCTATTTTCTCCAGCAGTTCTATCGCTTTTGAATGATAAGAAAATGCTGTTTCAAATTCTTGCTGTTCTCGATAAAGTTCTGCTAGACCAGTTAAAGCCCTAGCTTTAATTTCAGTGTAATGGTTCTCATCAGCAAAAGTAACAGCCTGATTGTACATTTGAAAAGATGTTTTGATATCTCCTAAGTTTTTATAAGTTAATCCTAGAAATATAAATCTATGTCCTATAGCCCATTCATTTAATTCATCTGAATCATCTTTTGATGGATTATAACTTTTATTCGCAAAATCTTGTGCTTTTTCTTTAAAGGATGTATTTGAATATATAAAAGCTAAAGAATAGTATGCTTCTATTTGAAAATTATAATGATTTTTTTGCTGAGAAATTTCTAAAAGCTTTAAAAAAATTTCTTCTGCTTCTTGCATTTCTAATAAATCTATTTTACAAAGACCCTTGCCTACTAATGAGACCATATAAAACCTATCTAATATTAAATCATTCTGGCTATTAGTATTTGCATGTAAGCATTCTATATGTAATATTTCTGCATTTTCATACTCCCTAAGGCTTTCAGAAAGATTACCAACAATCCAATAGCTTACAGCAAGATTAAGGTGAATGCTTGTCAAATTTATTCCACGTAAAACATTACCAATTATTTGAGTTCCTGCTAATATCAGTTTTTGTAATAAGCCTAATGTCCGAAGTGAAGTACCTAGATTTTCTCCACCTTCTAAATTATGCCATTTCCATTTTGATTGTCTTTTATATACAATTACACTACAAGCCGCTTCAAAATCATCAATAGCTAAATAATGATAGTAAGCTTCAAAAGCTTGTAATGCTTCTTCAAGAATATCAACCTTATTAACACTATTTGTCCAAAATTCTGCTGCGTTACGGTTTGCTGTCTCCCAATCTTCACTTACTCTCAGTTTATTTATTGCTTCTTCTCTAATCACTGGATGCAACCAGTATTTGCCATTTTGAAACTCTACTAAAGAGCGATCGCGCAAAGAATTAACTACGCGCAGATGTTGTGACTCTGGCACATCCCATAGCAAAGAAAAAAGCCCATCAATCGGAACTGTTGCAATATCTTGATAACGATAACATCCTAAACGGCAGAGGAGTTTAAAAGCTGGAGAGTGGTGTTGTGACAAACGATTAAGCTGACTGGTGACTAAATCTCTTAAATCAGCCTCAACTAACAAATCTCCCTGATTCATTTGCCAATACTGCTCTACATTGCCTGCATAATCTACTTGAATAGCACCAACAATAATTTCCATTGCTTTAGCATTTCCTCCGTAGGCATTATGCATAGCACTCAAGGCTGAAGAATTTGTTTGAATATTGCGGCTGTGAAAATATTGTTGCCATGTATTAACAGACAAACCTTCCAGAATATAATTCCAAACAGAAACATCAGATTCATGTAGGCGATCGCGGCTGGTAATCAGCGTCAAGGACTGCAAACTTGCATCGGCTAAAACTCGCAATAGCTCTACATAGCGGCGGTGAGGCTTGATAAATTTACCATTCTCATCCAGTGCGGGTTCAAGATTATCAATTAAAACTCCAATTCTTTGAACCTGAAGTTTCTGCCGAAAGCGTTCGAGTGATACGCCAAACTCCCGCCCTGGTTCTTCATTAAGTTGGCGTAGCCGTTCCTCAAGTAAACTTTCGATGGGAGTAATATTCTCGGTTTCTTTGGCAATCGGAAACTCTATATAAGAACCAAATTTTTGCTTGAGATAATTTCTGGCTAAAGTTGTCTTACCTACACCACCTTTTGCTTGAATCAGGATAACTTTTGCACCTTGGCTGTAGAAGTCGTTGACATCTGCGATCGCACTTTCACGCCCGACAAAATTATTATCTGGTATTCTCTTCTGAGTTATCGGTTCTAATGTTGCGGTTTCTATAGAAGTTTTACCACCTACTAACTCTGGCTTGTACTGCTGAAAAAGAGCAATCAAATCAGCACGTTTTGAACGGCGTTCGTCTGGAAACTCATTTTCCAAACCAAACTTCCCAGAGATGATGCTGATGTATTGTCTTACCGTTGCTGTAGTAATATTTCGGGATTTGGCGATCGCTTCATCTGTCTCTCCAGCCAAAAACTTGATCAATACTTCCCGTTGCTTGTGTGTTAACTCGTTGAATGCTTTGTCAAACTGTCCTTTACTCATATTTTTATGCTAGATGCAAACGGCTTCACAAGTGTTTACTGGACTTGTTTATTAAGACTCACAGTTTTGTGCAGTCGGTGTTTATTCAACCAGTGCAACTATGAAATTAAGCCGATATCGGTTTAACAAAGCAACAACAAAACAACAAACCACTAAGTTGCTCAAAATTATCTCAAATACCAGGAGGCAAAAAGTAATGAGTAGTTTCGAGAAGATTTCCGCCCTCATAGCTGTCATCGGTTTGAGTATCCAGTTTTCCGGGTTATGTATTCAGTTTACTAGGTCTTTCGACCCACCTAAGTTAAATAAAGTACAAACACCAATGCTTCAAACAACCTCTGATATTAAACAAAGCAAAAGCTATATTGCTGGCTGTACTGAAGCTTTGATATTTTCCAACTCCCAACATTTAACTCTGACACAAGGGGAAACACCATGAAAACCACTGTAGATAATAGTTACAATCTCCTATTTAAGTGGACTTGTAAGGGACTGAAATATTTTCTACTGACTTTGTTTGGTTTTGTAATGGCCTATGTCATTTCTCAAGTTTTTGGGGCTGACACAATTGTGCAGATGCTTTTATCTCCAATTGTCAGGGAATGGCTTTTACGCATTGCAGTACTGCTCTTATGTGGTTTTGCGATCGCCATAATCTATGAGTCTACGCGCTAATTCTCTATGGAGATTTTTTTCACCTATGCAATATTCGATGAGATTACCTGTCCAACTCACTAAGCACATTAAAGAAATATGTTTGAGCAAAAGTATGAGTATTCAACGCCACACTGCTTTAATTCCAGTTGCACTCAGCACTATCTCTTTGGTTTACTACTTGACAGTTTTTGCAAAAGTGCCAATTCATCTAACCCTAACTACTTCTACTTTTACTGTGAAGATGATGGTTGAAATTCATCCCGATAAATGTATACATAAACCAGAGATTTACCGCTAAAAGTGTTGCTAGCTAATGGCTTCTAAAATTATGTTGTTTCATAAATTTAAAGCAACACCCTCAACAATTTCTGATTTTTTACTTGTCGAATTGAGTGTATCCTCTAAAAGCAAAAACCAGTCAAGAAGTCTAATTTTTTCAGACTTCTTGACTGCTATTTCTGTATTATCGGCTATTGTCCAGAGGTTGTAGGGGCGGGTTAAGCCAGATAGTCATAAATCATTGGATCGTATCTGTGAACCCGCCCCTACGAGAAATGCGGGTTTTAAACCATCTCAGATGAAGTCTGCACTACAGGCTGCGGCTGGGGTTGGAACATGAACAAGGAGTAAACCACATCTCGGCGGATGTTGACCATCATATCCAAGAAGAGTTCATAACCTTCGCTCTTGTACTCAATCAGCGGATCTTTTTGACCGTAACCACGCAAGCCGACAGATTCGCGCAGTGCATCCATTTGTTGCAGGTGTTCGCGCCACAGAGTATCAATCCGTTGCAAAATAAAGAAGCGTTCGGCTTGGCGCATCAATCCCGGCTGAATTTGGTCAATCTGGGCTTCCTTCATGTCGTAGGCAATTCTTACCTGTTCATGGAGAAAAGCTTTAATTTCCGCGATCGCCATATCTTCTAATTGACTTGGTTGTAAGTCCGCTAGCAGATAGACAAATTCTTTAACCTTTTCCACCAACTTTTCTAATTCCCACTCTTCTGAGGGCAAATCTGGGTTGATGTAGTAAGTAACGATGTCATCCATCGTTTTTTCGGCGTAGGTGATCACCTGTTCTTTTAAATCTTGACCTTCTAGCACCCGGCGGCGTTCGGCGTAAATGGCGCGACGTTGGTTGTTCATTACTTCGTCGTACTCAAACACCTGCTTGCGGATGTCGTAGTAGTAGGTTTCAACTTTTTTCTGTGCGCCTTCCAAGCTGCGAGTTAACATACCCGATTCGATTGGCATATCTTCTTCGACGTTGAAGGCGTTCATTAATCCCGCAACGCGATCGCCACCAAAAATACGCAACAAGTTATCTTCTAAACTGAGGAAGAATCTTGTGGAACCAGGGTCACCTTGTCTTCCCGCCCGTCCGCGCAATTGGTTGTCAATCCGGCGCGATTCGTGGCGTTCTGTACCAATTACGTGCAAACCGCCTAATTCTACAACTTCTTCGTGTTCGCGGGTAGTGAATCGTTCATATTCGTGCTTGACAAGGTTGTAAGCAGCCCGCAATTTTTGGATTACAGGGTCATCAATGGGGGCTTTTTCGGCGGCTACAGCTACTTTTTCTTCGGCTTCTAATTCCGGTAAACTGCGATCGCCATATTCCCGCACCGCCAAATCTACAGCTTCTTTTAATTGCTGTTCGGCTTCTTTGGACAACTGTGTGGGGAAAATTTCTGGCGAAGCTTTCCAAGTTTTCACTTTTTTGCCGGGGACAAAGCCTTGTCCGCCACCAGTTCCCGTTGGCAAACCTGATGCCCTTTGAATACCAAAGGTGTCCTCATCTTCTGGCTGCACAATCCGGGGCATAAAATATTCCCGCAGCTTCAACCGCGCCATGTATTCGGAGTTACCACCAAGGATGATATCAGTACCTCTACCAGCCATGTTTGTGGCGATAGTCACAGCACCCCTGCGTCCTGCTTGGGCGACAATTTCGGCTTCCCGTTCCACGTTTTCCGGACGCGCATTCAGTAATTCGTGGGGAATTTCCATCTGCTTCAGCAGTTTGCTGAGATACTCAGATTTTTCCACACTGGTAGTACCTACTAACACAGGTCTACCGAGTTGGTGCATTTCTGCACATTCTCGCGCGATCGCTTGCCATTTGCCTGGTTCTGTCTTAAAAACCATATCAGACAAATCTTGCCGTCTTCTAATCCGGTTGGTAGGAATGATTGTAACTTCAAGTTTGTAAATTTTTTCAAACTCTGCTTCTTCTGTCTTGGCTGTTCCCGTCATTCCCCCCAGTTTGGGATAAAGCAAGAACAGGTTTTGATAGGTAATCGTCGCCAGAGTTTGAGTTTCCGGCTGAATTTCTACGTGTTCTTTAGCTTCAATGGCTTGGTGCAATCCATCACTCCAACGCCTTCCGGGGAGCACGCGACCGGTAAATTCATCAACAATCACCACTTCGCCGTTGCGGACGATATAGTTTACATCCTTAAGGAACAATTCTTTAGCTTTAATCGCATTAAATACAAAGTGCGCCCAAGGATCTTCTGGGTCAAATAAATCTGTTACACCCAACAAGTTTTCTGCTTCCGCAAAGCCTTCATCTGTCAACAGCACGTTCCGCGCTTTTTCATCTACCTCATAATGCTCATCTTTTTTGAGAGTAAAAGCGATTTCGGCTGCTTGCAAATATTTTTCTGTCGGTCTTTCTACCTGTCCAGAAATAATTAGAGGTGTCCGCGCCTCATCAACTAAAATTGAATCTACCTCGTCGATGACGCAGTAATTAAATGGGCGTTGCACCACATCTGCCATTGATGTCGCCATGTTATCCCGGAGGTAATCAAAACCTACCTCACTGTTGGTAACATACGTAATATCACATTCATAGTTTTTCTGACGTTCACTGGGAATCATGTTCGCCTGAATTAGACCCACACTCAATCCCAGGAAGCGATGCACCTGACCCATCCATTCCGCGTCCCGACGTGCCAGGTAATCGTTTACGGTAATAACGTGTACACCTTTACCAGTTAGGGCATTTAAATAACTCGGCAAAGTCGCCACCAGGGTTTTACCTTCCCCAGTTTTCATTTCCGCGATTTGCCCAGTGTGCAGAATCACACCGCCCAACATTTGGACATCAAAGTGCCGCAAGCCTAAGACTCGCCGTCCTGCTTCCCGAACCACCGCAAAAGCTTCCGGCAGAATATCATCAAGGGTTTCCCCTTTGGCAAGCCGCTGTCTAAACTCGCCTGTTTTGCCTTTCAACTCATCATCGGAAAGGGCTTTAATTTCTTCCTCTAAGAGGTTAATTTCCGCAATGTAAGGTTGGTATTTTTTAAGTTTACGAGCGTTGGGATCGCCCAACAAGTTTTTTAGCATGGCAGGTTATGGCACTAAATAAAGGGGGATGGGAATTAAAGTTTTGGCATAGATTATAAAAATTTAACCCAACCCAGCTCTTTTGGTTGTTGATGGGTAGGAAATGAGAATTAACTCACAAACAGCAAAAAGGCTGGCCAATCAGTTTACTAAATGATTGGTTTTATTTCATTATGTTATGTTGTCGGGTAGGGCAGGGGCATTTCTGTCCCTTTCCCCCCTAAGAACCGTGCTTACAGGTTTCCAAGTACACGGCTCAAGCAAGTCAATAGCTACCATATTAGTACTTCCTCTGATTGGGAGGAGTATTTCGTATGATTGGAATGGATTTGTTGATGGCAGTAGTAATGCACTAATTGTAGATTGGCAAGATTATTTTTGCCGTTTTGGTGTCGGGGGGTGATGTGGTGTCGGTGAAGAGTTTCACCGTTGAATAGGGATTCATGACACACTGGGCAGAGATAGTCTTGTTTTTTTGCTATCTTTTGGTTATTGGGTTCTAGAGTTTGGAATTTGCTCTTTTCTCTTTCAGCCCAGTATTGCCTTAGTTCCGGGTCATCGGGTGAGGATGTACCTTTTACTAGGGTGTGTCTTTCTATTTTGAACCAGGAAAATTTTAACAGGATTTTATTGGATGCTTTGTTGCCAAAAACCCAGTTATCCATCCTGTCTAGGTTCAATCTTCCCCAGTATTTTTTCTCCCGCCACTTGTCCGACTTGTTAGGGTGCATTCTCTTGGTGTATCTTTTTTCCCTAATGTACATCCAGCAGTCAAGACTACTGAATGCTTCTGCGGAAACTCCTACGCGGAGATAATTAGCTATTCCCCTGATGATGGGGTTTAGTTTATCTATTAGGTAATCGATGTTCTGGCTTTTATTTTCTAGCCATACTTGTCTGATTTTGTTCCGCACATTCTGCATGGTTTGTTTACTGGGTTTTATCAGTAGTTTAAATCCTGTTTTCGTGTTGGATACAGGGTATTGTCTGACGTTGAATCCAAGGAAATCGAAACCTTGTATGAGGTGAACGATTTTTGTTTTCTCCTCAAAGAGGGAAAGTCCTCTGTCTTTCATCCAATTACTCAGGATGTCTACTGTTTTTTCTGCATCTTCTTTGGTTTCGCAGAATACTACAAAGTCATCAGCATATCGGACAATGGCGCGTTTACCTATTAGTTCGCCTCTATTATTGTGTTTTATGCCTAGAGCTTTTTCCAGTCCATGCAGGGCTATATTGGCTAAAAGAGGACTGATGATTCCGCCTTGGGGAGTTCCCGTTTCGGTTTCACAAAAAGTCCCTTTATCCACGTACCCCGCTTTTAACCATAGGTTGATTAATTTCCTTGCTGGGAAATTTCCTATGACTTTCATTAAGGGTTCATGGGAAATATTATCAAAACAACCCTTTATATCCGCATCAACTACCCACTTTTTTGCCCTATGGGGACACGCAATACCATATATTTTTGTTATTGCATCGTGAGCGCTTCTGCCTGGTCGAAAACCGTAGCTGCTACCTTCAAATTTGGATTCCCAGTATGGCTCCAATGCGTTTTTTACAATCGCCTGTAGGCATCGGTCTATGATACTCGGTATTCCAAGAGGGCGTTTCTTGCCATTAGCCTTTGGGATGTACACCCTCCTAGTGGGATATGGTTTCCAAGGGATAAATTTGGTTAGTATATCTACTAACAATCCTCTGGCTGCTGGCGTTTTTACCACTAGCTTATCCACACCTGGAGTCTTTTTACCCTGGTTGATTTGCGTCACTTTTCTTACTGAGATAAGAATGTTTGAGTAGCTTCGCATTAGCAACCTTTGCAGGTTGCGAACCAGTTTCAACTTCCCAGACCTTGTAGCCTTGAATATTCTTTGTCTCAATCGCCTGACTACCTTATTGGCTTTGCGCCATTTGACGCAATTCCATTGGGTAGTTCTCTCAGTTACATTCGCATTCCTTACGGATTGCATCCAACTTTTCCTTTTGAGTTAGGTAATTTTACATCGGTATTCAAGAGACTCACCTGCCATACGTCAGCACTCTTTCGAGTTGAGTATTACTCTATCTGTCCGGTTACTTATTCCCGTTGCCTTTCGGCTGACAGCATTCGCTTTTTATGGCATCCTTTTCCCACTGAGGAGTTCGGGTTGGATTACTCCTTCCTTACTAGTGACATAGGTCTAGCCTCTAGACCCCATTGGGCTTACTTCGTTCCACACGTATGAGATGCGATTGAGTTAGGTACTCTCTATATTCCGGGGAGTTTGGTGTCCTAGCATTAACCAGTCCAGAGGTTGTTGCCTTTTAACAAGAAAATAGTCGTTTTCTTGCCCTTTCCCAACACTGTCGTTGTATCAATTTCTTGATCACAGCCACTTGCAACAGCCTTGAATTAACGAAACCTAATTGAGAGTTCATTTTCATTTACCTTATCAATCTTCCTCTTGCCTCCCCCCGAATGTGGTTATCAGGAAAGGTTAGGCTTTTCTCTTTAGCTGTGAAACAAGGTAATTACTTACCTTGCCCCTTTGAGATGAGGACAAGCGTTGGACACTCGCTTGTAAATATCCTTCGGCATCGGTGCAATAATTTTGCTTTGGTTAAGACCTTATCCAGTCAAGATATTTAACTCAATACGTGCGACATCGAATCGCACTGGACTTTATTCATAGTATCATTTCACCCCCAGCTGAGGCAGAGAAAGCCCACCATGCTCAAGTAGCGATTTCACCCATTTGGGGCATGGGGCATGGGGCATTGGGCATTTGTTTCCCTTGTCCCCCCTCATGCCTTCACCCTTCCTCACCTGAAAAATCAGCGACAATGGCGCGAATTTCATTTGCGCCGATATCTTCTTGGTCGGATTTAGAATAAATCGTCAGTAGCAAAATACTTGTAGGTGATTCAAGTTGATAAATGAGGCGGTATCCAGCACTTTTACCTTTTTGAATATTGCTGTTGCGAACTCTCACCTTGTAAACAACATACTCCTCACCCAGACCGCTAATCTTATCTCCGACAACATTTCCTTGTTGTAGTTCCTCGATAATTGGTTGAACATCAGAGCGAATATTGCGAAATCTTTTAGAAAGGTCACGCAAGTTTTGTTTATATTCAGGAGTTAAATCGATGAATACCGATGGCTGTTCATTCGGCATCAATTCCCTCCCACATTTGGGATAGTGGTAGGCGTTGTCCTGCTTTGGCTTGCTGTAAGGCTCTCCTCAGGCTGGCTTTAATTTCCTCAACGGGTGTATCATCAGGGTCAATCTCTGCTACTTCTGAGTGTTCTGGAATCAACACAATCACCTGAACCTGATGAGGATAACTCGTTTCCTGAATCGGCTCATCGAGAATTAGGTTTCCCTGAGCGTCAATCCTACCAGTAACTGCGATCGCTTTCATCTGCCATCTACCTGATTTTGTAGCAGATCCTAACACGCCCAAATTCAGTCAACGGTCAACCGTCAACAATCACGGCGAGTTCTCCATTTCCGGACTCAGGCGGCGGAAATTGTAGTCACCTGCGCTGGGATGACAGCTAACACAACTATTAATTTGTACAGGACGTGGTAGTTTGACTTTGGGATGTAAGGCTTTAAAATAACGTGAATTGTTGACGCGATAAGCTGTTTCTTCGTCTTTGCGCTGGGGACGAGAAAAAGTTTGCAGATACCTCCACACTAAAACGCGGGGCGGATCGATTAATGGCTGTAGCTGTGCGCCGTAATGCTGGGAGTCTTCCAAAAGATTTTTCCAGGTTTGGCTAGGTAAAACTGCTGGCGGTAAAGCAATGTGACAAGTTGAGCAGTTTTCTAAATACAAGTCTTGCCCCAGTGTATATTGGGCAGGTACTACGTCAACAGTGCCAATTTCTGTATTAGGGGTAGCACCTTGGACATTGCTAGCTTGGGCTAACAGCCAGCCCATTGCTAGGCTCCATGCCAATACTACCAAAAGTAACCCTAAGGGTTGGCGTTTAAATTTGCGATCGCCTTTCGGGCGAGTTCTCCGCTTGAGCAGATTTGACATACCTCACATCCCCAAATTCACAACCTATAGCACTGATATTACAGATATTGCGCTGCCAGATCCCCGACTTCTTCAAGAAGTCGGGGATCTGATCCTATATTGTGCGACGCGCAAATTTTTGCATATGTTCTCCCTCTATGAGATATAGATGATTACTGCTATTTGAGGAATATCATGTCATACCATCTTAAATCCCTCACCCTGTTTACTTTAATACTTTCTTTAATTTGCCCTGTAGCCTCAGCAGCTAATAACCGTCTAGCACTCAAGGATACTTTAGCCCAAGCTACAACAAATCAAAACCGTCAAGCCCAAGCCAATAAGCTGTTACAGCAAGGAATTACCCAATTAAATGCTCAGCAGTTAGATGCTGCATTAAAGTCTTTACAACAAGCATTAGCTATTTATCAACAAATTAAAGACCGTGCGGGAGAAGGTGAAACACTGAAAAATTTAGGCAGTGTTTATGCTAATAAAAAAAAGAATTCTCAAGCTATTGAATTATATCAGCAGAGTTTGGTAATTGCGCGAGAAATTAAAAATAGCGATTTAGAAGCTGAAAATCTGCTGAATTTAGGTACTATTCATAACAGCATCAAGCAACCCGATCAAGCGTTGGGATTCTTGCAGCAGAGTTTGCAGATTGCTCAAACAACTAAAAATCGTGAGGTGCAATTCAAGGTTCTGCCCCTGTTGATTGAAGCTTATAATGCTAAAGGTGATCCTCAAAAAGCCCAGGAATATACACAGCAATTATTAACTAACTTTCCTGGGTTATCAAAATATTTATTAGCCTTCACTTTATTTGGTCAGCTATCAGCATATAATCAGCAAAAAAATTACCCTAAAGCTATTGAAGTAGGTCAGCAAGCCTTAGAAATATTTCAGAAAACAAAATTAGAGCCAGAAGACGTAAACTTATTGCTGAGTTTGTCCGATACAAAGTTAAAAGGTGCTTCAGCCGAGTTGATACAGACAGTTTTTCAAATTCTAGTCATGGGAGAAATTTTAACATCTTATGATGCTATTACTGACTATCCAAAAATTATTGATTTAGGACAGCAATTAAGAAAGCTTACTCAAAAACTGAAGGATGATGACTGGAAATTTATTGCAGATGTCTCAGGAGAGAATCAACCCAAGCGATCGCCTGATTACTTCAAGAAAAATTTTCAATTATTCGGTGTATATTTACTCAGTAAGGCATATGATATTTCCGGTGATTATGAAAAGTCTGTTTCCTTTGCTCAAGAAGCATTGCCAATTTCCAGGGAAATAAAAAATACGGAAACTGAAGCAAATGTTTTACTAACTCTAGCTAGTGCGTCTAATTCCCTAGCTGTGTCTGATGCGGAACATGAAAAAAGTTTGACATTGGCTCAAGAAGCTTTAAAAATTGCTAAACAAATTAAAAATATAGAAATTGAATCGGAAGCTTTAAATAAAATAGCTGATATTTACGACGATTTGGACGAATATCAAAAAAGTATTGAGTTTGCTTCTGCTAGTTTAGCAATTGCTAAAAAAAGTAAAGACCCATCTGCAATAGCCAAACCTTTATTGACATTATCTAGTACTTATCTCAATCTCGGAGATTACCAAAAATCTAATCAGTTCGCGCAAGAAGCCTTAACCACTGCACGAAAACTTAAGCAAGTTCCTACAATCGAAGCATTTTCTTTGTTATTTTTGACTTTAAATCAGTTTATTCAAGGAGATTATCAAAAAACAATTGCTTCTGCACAAGAGGGTTTAAATTTAGTACCTAAAATTAATATTCCTTACTATCAACAGCAGTTTTTAATGTTTAATAACCTGTTTTTAGGAATAGGATATGGTGGCTTGAATGATAACCAAAAAGCCATTGATTACGTTCAAAAAAGCTTGCAAGTAGCTAAGGATGCAAAAAATGCTAAATTAGAAGCTCAAGTGCTAGCATTTTTAGGTGGATTTTATCGGAGAAATAAACAATATCAGCAAGGTATTGATGCATATAATCAAGCATCGGCGATAGCTGACAAATTAAATTATGATGGTAATCGCGCTATATTATACGCAGGTCTAGCTCGAATCTATCGGGAGTTAAATCAACCAACTACTGCTATAACTTATTATCAAAAAGCGATTAACGATATCGAAAAAGTCCGAGAAAAAAATAAGGGTTTATCACGAGAATTACAAACATCTTTGCTAAAAGCAATTCAGGATGCTGATAGAACTAGCATTGCTGATATATATCGAGAGTATGCCAATTTATTACTGTCGCAAGGTCGAAGTTTAGAAGCTAGTCAAGTATTAGAACTATTAAAGGTACAAGAATTAAGTGAATTTACCAATAATCAAAAATTTGGCAATGTACCTAAGCCAATTGCGCAAACTCCAACTGAAGCAAAACTTATTCAAAAGTATGGAAGTTTGATTGCTTTTGGGCAAAAATTTGATGAATGTCAAAAGACTAGTTGCTCAGAGAAAACTAAATTAGCCGATGAAAGGGATGCTTTGATTTCTGAATTTAATCAGAGAATTCAAAACCTAGAGAAAAATGTCCGCGATCGCCTTTCTAAAGACCGAGGTAATTTAGATACCCAAGACTTACGAAGTGTCGGGAAGAAAATTGTCGAATCTCAAGAAGCTACAGTTTTAATTAATGTATTTGTGGTTGAGGATAAAACTTGGGTATTGTGGGTATCTAAGGGGGGTGTGGTTAAAAGTGTAGAAGTGTCCGTAGGTGAAGCAAAAATTCGGGAGACTGTCAATAAATTCCGCAGATTATTACAAAATCCCAGTTCTGATATTCAGGAGGTTAAAGCTACTGGTAAACAACTTTACGACTGGTTAATTAAACCTGTAGAACCAGAATTAAAAGCAAATAAAATCCAAAATCTGGTATTTTCCTTGGATCGGGCTGCGCGTTATATCCCGATAAGTGCTTTATTTGATGGTCAACAATACCTGGTGGAAAATTACAATATTTCTACAGTACTATCGGCTGGTTTAACAGATACCGAATCGCGACTTCCTTCCGGAACAGCCAATACCAAAGTTTTAGGCTTAGGTTTATCTAACGCTGTATCAGGATTTAATGCTTTACCCAATGTCCCCGCAGAAATAGACGCAATTATCCGCCAAAAACCCAGTGATAAAAATGGTATTTATCCTGGTGAAGAATATCTTAACCAAAAATTTGACTATCGGGCTTTGCGTGATAATCTGAAAGGACATAATATTTTGCACATCGCTACTCATGGCGTATTTGTACCCGGAAGACAAGATGATTCTTATTTGGTATTAGGGACTGGGGAAAAATTACCAATTCCCAAAATTGATAATTTAGAAGATTTAAGTGATGTGCATTTAGTAGTATTATCTGCTTGTGAAACTGCACTGGGAGAAACAGCAAAGGATGGGATAGAAATTCCTGGTGTCAGCTTTTATTTTCTCAACCGTCGCGCTAAGGCGGTGATGGCTTCTTTATGGTTGGTAGATGATGCTAGTACTAGTTTGTTGATGCAGCAATTTTATGGGAACTTAGCTAAAGATACTCACCAAACAAAAGCCCAAGCTTTGCGTCAAGCCCAACTAAGTTTGTTGCGTAGCAATAATTCTGCAAATACAAATGTTGATCGAGGTGCGATTAATGTTGAACAAGTACCAGGTGCATCTACAAAACCACCAAGAAATGCGACTAACTTTACGCATCCATATTATTGGGCACCCTTTATTTTGATTGGTAATGGATTGTAATATTACCTAAGTCAAAAATCTTTGTACTCAGGACTTTAAGACTACAAACTCAGTAACCATGTATTCGCTATTGTTATAAACACACTCAAAACGGGAAAACTACCAGTAAATACAATTAAAGCAAACTATGTAAAAGGGATAAAGGGGAAAGGTTTTTACATTATTACCTAACTCTTTACCCTTCTTAATATAGTTATGTAGCTTTTCACTAAGCTACTTATATTGTGTATATCCTAACTGGTAATAAATACAATGCAACCCCAACGTACTGCTGTGCTATTGATTGGTTTTCAAAATGACTACTTTGCTGCTGATGGGATTTTACATAATGTGATTGAGGAATCTTCAAGAGCTACCAAAGTACTAGAAAACACCGTTAAGCTTATACAATGTTTAGTAGAAACTCCAGTGTTGCTCATTGCCACGCCAATTTTTTTTACAATGAACTACCAGGAGTTGGTTGAACCTGTTGGCATTCTCAAAACTATCAAGGAGGTTGGAGCTTTTCAAGCAGGGACGAAAGGATCGCAGATGATTGATGAGTTGCTACCCTTTGGTAACAGAATTCTCGAAGTTCCGGGAAAACGGGGATTTAATGCTTTTATCAATACTAACTTAGATGTGATTCTCCAGGAAAAAGAGATTACCCATGTAGTTCTGGCTGGTGCAGTCACTTCAGTTTGTATTGATTCTACAGGTCGTTCTGCCCATGAAAAAGGTTATCAGGTTGTTGTTTTGTCTGATTGTACCTCTGCTCGCACGGTGTTTGAGCAGGAGTTTTACCACACTCATGTCTTTCCTTTATATGCGGAGACAATTAATCACACCGAATTACTTCAGCGTTTGACCAGTATACTCTAATGTCCGATTTCAACAATGAGTTGCACACACAAATTCAGTACAGTTTGATTGAGAAGTTGTCTGAATCCGAGCGGCGTTACCGACTATTAGTGGATAGTCTGCGCGAGATTGTATTTAAATGCGATCGCTTGGGTAATGTCAACTTCCTCAACCATGCTTGGACAAAAACCCTTGGTTATCCGATAGCAGATGTCATCGGTAGTCCTTTAAGCAATTTCATTGACGGAAACGATCAGCACTTGTGGGAAGAAACTCTAGAAAAGTTACAAACCGGAGTAGAGGTTTGTCAAGAACTGCGTTTTCAGCATCAAACGGGTGTAATTGTCTGGTTGGAGATGTCTGTTCAGTCTCGCGGTGAACCAGAATTTTCTGGTTCACTGATCAATATTAGCGATAAAAAACGGGCGGAAGCATTACTTAAGCAAACAAATGAAGAACTGGAAGCTAGGGTAGAACAACGAAATACTGAGCTAATTCAAGCTAACCACGACCTAAAAGTGACGCTGGATCAACTTAAATATACCCAGGCTCAACTGGTGCAAACTGAAAAAATGTCGAGTCTGGGACAATTAGTGGCAGGGATTGCGCACGAAATTAATAATCCAGTTAACTTTATTTATGCTAATCTTATCTATGCATCAGAGTATACGCAAGTCTTATTCCAAATCTTGCAACTCTACCAGGAAACCTATCCAGTTCCGCCGCCACATATTGAAGAAGCAATCATCTCCTTAGATTTGGACTTTATTCAAAAAGACCTAGTTAAGCTTTTGAACTCGATGCAGGTTGGTAGCGATCGCATTCGGGAAATTGTCCTATTGCTGCGAAATTTTTCCCGCTTGGATGAAGCAGAAATCAAAAATGTTGATATTCATGCAGGTATCGATCACTCAATTACATTACTACGTCATCGCCTCATCAGCAATTCGGACAATCTAGCAATTCAAGTAATAAAGAATTATGGAGTAATTCCCTGTGTAAATTGCTATCCTGCACAATTGAATCAGGTATTTATGAATATTATCAATAACGCTATTGATGCTTTACAGGAAGCAATTACCCAATCTCAAACCTTTGTTCCTACTATCTGGATTAGTACGGAAATAATTGAAAAATTTTGGCTGAATATTCGCATTAGGAATAATGGGTTAGTGATTCCCGAATCTATCATTGCCAAAATATTTGATCCGTTTTTTACCACCAAGCCTGTTGGTAAAGGAAGTGGACTTGGCTTATTTGTTAGCTATCAAATTGTTGTAGAAATGCACCGAGGTAAGTTAACCTGCTCCTCTTTGGCAAGCCAAGGAACAGAATTCTGTATCCAAATTCCGATTAAATAGAATTATTGCTGACAAAAGATTGGCTTTGAAAACGTCCTCTAAGAAACGTCGCTGATAAAACGTTTAAGGGCACAACATTGTTCACCTGTGTCAACTTAACGCGAAACCCTTGCCAAGATGTGATTTGATACAAAATCACGTACCACCAAGATCCGCGCTACCCCACCCCAGTTTTGCTGACGCAAAACGTCCCCTCCCCGTAAACGGGGAACTCGGGGCCCCCTCTGGGGATTAGGGGCAGGGATTGAGGGGTGGGGTAAAATGCCTGTGGAATAAGCGTTTTGACTTAAGTTGACACGTATGAACATTGTTGTGCCCCTACCCATGTTTTGCATTCTTTTTTCAAATTGGTATAACTCGTGAATGAGGCTTTTTGCTCCGTTAATGAGGCTCGGAAGTTCATTAATGAGGCTTTTTGCTCCGTTAATGAGGCTCGGAAGTTCATTAATGAAGCTCGGAAGTTCATTAATGAGGCTTTGAACTCCATTAATGAGGCTCGGAAGTTCATTAACGAGCCTTTGAACTCCATTAATGAGGCTCGGAAGTTCATTAATGAGGCTTTTTGCTCCGTTAATGAGGCTTGGAAGTTCATTAATGAGGCTTTTTGCTCCGTTAATGAGGCTTGGAAGTTCGTTAATGAGGCTTAGAAGTTCATTAATGAGGCTTTTTGCTCCGTTAATGAGGCTCGGAAGTTCATTAACGAGCCTTTGATACTCCAGTATTTTGAAGCACAAAGCGTGCTGAGTGCGATCGCTCAATATTAAAGACTTCAACCAGGACTAAGTAAGTCGGTGGAAAAAAACCAAACTATGTTAAGAAACGTAAATTGGCTTGAAACCCTTACCAATGACAAATGACAAATGACAAATGACAGTCCTCGCCAGTTATGTTTAATTGCACCGCCCTACTTATTCTCCAGACAAATAGCATTGTAAAGCTGATCGAGCATCGCTC
Organism: Calothrix sp. NIES-2100; assembly: GCF_963875285.1. Lineage (NCBI taxonomy): Bacteria > Bacillati > Cyanobacteriota > Cyanophyceae > Nostocales > Calotrichaceae > Calothrix > Calothrix sp. NIES-2100. The sequence continues at coordinate 9,516,082 of NZ_CAWNLA010000001.1, read as the reverse complement.
GTACAGATGGCGGCAGGGATGTAAAGCAGATGTAGAAGCTATTCTCCGGTGCAGGTTTTTTTAAGACTTTGGCATAAAAATCTTCGCCTACTCCTTGAGACAAAGTTTTATTGAGCAAAATCAGCTTGAGATTTGTCAGGGGAGGTGGTAATTCTCCATCATCGCTTTTGTACTGAATCAAGGCTTCCCGCTGGGAGAGTTGGATGATTTCTCCCTCATAGAAGCGATCGCCTACATGTTTGCTTTCTAAGGTGACGTACTGGAGTAAAATCGGCTCTGGTAATTCTCGGTATTCTTCAACTGATTTGGAGAGAAATAAGTTATACTCTCCGCCTATACCGCTGATTTCATACAGGTTAATCGGGTCTTTAACTCCCTTCATCTGCACCTGTTGCTTTCCATCTACCTGGACGATATCCCGGACTTCCGATAAAACATCTTCGGAGATGATAATTTGTCCGCCGACGCTACAGGCCTCAATGCGGTAGGCGAGGTTGATGTGATTACCAACGACACCATACTTGGTACGTTTTTCTGAGCCGATGTTACCGACGACAACCTCACCTGTATGCACACCAAGACCCATTTCCAGAGGTGGGAAGCCCCATTCCTGCATCTGTTTGTTGACGGGAATCATGGCTTGTTGCATGGCGATCGCACAGGCGATCGCTCTTTCGGTGTCGTTTTCTCTGATTGTGGGCGCACCAAATAACGTCAGAATCCCATCCCCCATGAATTCATCGATTGTACCTTCATAGTGGGTAATTACATCTGCCATATATTCCAGATAAAAGTTGAGGATAGTGATCACTTCTTCTGGAGATAGCCGTTCTGCTGTCGCCGTGAAACCACGCAAATCTGAGATCAGGATAGTAATTTTCCGTCGCGTCCCGCCTAACTCTAAACCTTGGGGATGTTCGAGGAGATTGCTGACAATTTCATCACTGAGGTAGCGTCCAAAAACTTGACGAATCAGCGCATTTCTGTTTTTCAGTTCTCCATTTGTCTTGGCTAATGCTTGGGTGCGATCGCGTACCTTTGCTTCTAGGGTGTCAAACAATTCCTTTAACTGTTTCGCCATACTGGTGAAAGACTCAGCCAGTTCTCCAATCTCATCAGATCGTACAATTGGTAGCTTTTGCTCCCAGCGTCCATCAGCCAGTTCCTTAGCAGCCATATTCAAACGCTGAATCGGCTTGACAATCCAAAGAGATGTTTGCAGCCCCAGCACCGTTGCCACGATCAGCGACACTAGACACAGCACTACTGTAATTCGGGTATTTGCCTGAATTTGCCCCATAAAATCTGCTTCCGGGACAACTACCGCAATCAACCAATCCAACCCCCTACCATCCTGTAATGGCGTAACCTGGAGAAATTGCCGTTCTCCCTGAATCTCAAAGTCTAGTAGTTGGCTCTGATGAATTTGGTTAAAATTACTGAATTTTTTGTGTAAATGTTTAGCACTCTGCTGAATCAGATAATTTTTACTCTCAGAAGCTTGAATCCGTTGCGTCTGGTTACTGGTAATTTGATAGGTTGGATCGGGCGTAGATGTAGCCACCAGCATTCCCGAACGTTCCATAATAAATGTTTGCCCAGATTTGCCAATCTTCAGGCTTTGCAGAAATGCATTTACCTGGTAAAAAATAAAATCGCTACCTAATACACCCTTGAGTTTTCCTTGCTTGTCATAGATAGGTTGGGTGGCTGTAATCGACATTCCCCCTGTACTAAAGTCGCGATAGATGGGACTCCATGTCGGTTTACCTGCTGCAACAGCCTGCTTGTACCAAGGACGTTGTCGCGGATCAAAATTAGGTAGAGATTGGATCAGTTTTGTGCGATCGCCTTGTTCATTGCTAGCAAAGTACTGGTTATATCCTGTAGACTGATTGCGTTCAATTACCTGCAAATCACCAGTTGCTAAGCGTCTGGCTCCTAAATATTCTCCTGTAACACTACCGTAAAAGTTGTAGGTAATCACTGGAAAGGTACGAATTTGCTGCCAGAAATACTTCTGCTTATACTGAGTATTTTGCGTATCTAACTGCCCTAATTCAATAGCATTTGCATTCAGCCGATTAATCAGATGGGGTGTTTCTACATACAGTAGCAGCCGTTCGTGAACTCTTGCACTCACTTCATCCCGCAGTTGGGTGGCGACTTCATTCACAGCCTTTTGTCCATTCCGAAAGGAGAAATATCCGGTTAGCCCTACAGCCGTAATCACCTGGAGTAGAGTGGAGAGAATAAAAATGATTCTTAATGGTACTTTGGAATACATATTTCTTTGGGTAGATGCGTGGTTTGCATTAAGTACTTTCAGTACTGAATATGTTTCTTTTTTTATAGATTCCCATATCACGAGATGAATGTCACCAAAAATTTCGGGTTGATTACCTTTACTCAAATTCAACACCCTAGAAGGATGCTCTGATAACAACAAAGCCCGCGCAGGCGGGCTATAAAGATGGAAGTACTGTACTTAGGGAATGGGGAGCGATCGCAATAATCGCTCGACAACGCTTCTCGCACTCCGCCCTCCCCTAGGAATCAGACGATGGCAAAGCACATGGGGAACAAGAAATTTCACATCATCGGGAATGGCATAATCACGCCCTAAAATAAAAGCTAAAGCTTGGGTCGCTTTTTGTAAGGACACCGTACCCCGAGGACTCACACCGAGAGAAATTTCCTCATCCTGCCTAGTAGCCCGCACTAAATCTAAGATGTACTGTTGTAAAGCAGGTTCTACTCTGACTTGAGAACACAGTTGCCGCAATTGCGCCACTTCTGCCAAGGTAATGCAAGGGCGTAAATCATCAACCTTGATATTATTCGCCAGATTTTGCAGCATTTGCAGTTCTTCTGACTCCGAGGGATAGCCCAAACTCAAAGACAGCATAAACCGATCCATCTGCGCTTCGGGTAGTGGGAAAGTCCCTTGATACTCAACTGGGTTTTGGGTAGCAATCACAAAAAAAGGCATGGGAACAGCACGAGATACCCCATCAACTGTTACCTGATGTTCTTCCATTACCTCCAGCAAAGCTGACTGAGTCCGGGGTGTAGCGCGGTTGATTTCGTCAGCTAGCAGCACATTGGCAAATATGGGGCCTGGAAGAAAGCTAAATTCGCCGCTTTTCGGATTCCAAATGTTAGTACCTGTAACATCTGTAGGCAGTAAGTCAGGGGTACATTGTAGCCGTTGAAACTTACCATCAACTGAACGAGCTAAAGACTTAGCTAAAAGGGTTTTACCAACACCAGGAACATCTTCTAGTAAAGCATGACCACCACCTAAAAGAGCAACCAGCACCAAACGTATTGCTTCGGTTTTACCAACGATGGTACGAGACAGGTTTTGTGTTAGAGCGTCAATTTTTTCTCTCATGCATCACAGGATTGGGGATTGGGCATTGGGTATGGGGCATTGGGCATTGGGCATTGGGCATGGGGCATTTGTCCCCCTTGTCTCCCTTGTCTCCCTAGCCCCTAGTCCCTAGCCCCTATTGTTCCCAACCAACCCTCACAACTCATCACTTAGAGAGCAAAACTTGTTTAGCGATAGTGCAATCAACTTGAATTTGTGTTTTCAACGCTTCTAGAGAAGAAAATTTGTGTTCGGGGCGTAAAAATTGTACTAGCTGCACAGCTAGCTTTTGACCGTACAAATCTTCATACCAATCGAACAAATGAACTTCCACCGATGTATCAGTACCAGCGACTGTGGGACGGTTACCGATATTCATTACTCCCAATAGGGGGTTAGCTGGATCTGGTGTTTGATCGACAAAGAAAACGCGGACAGCATAAACACCATTACAGGGCAAAAATTTATCTTTTGGTAGTTGGAGGTTAGCGGTGGGAAAGCCAATTTTTCTGCCCAGTTGTTGCCCTTGAATCACCACACCAAAAAGAGTGTAAGGCCTGCCTAACAGGAGATTTGCGTTTTTGACATCCCCTTGTTCTAGGGTTTGTCGGATCAGCGAAGTGCTAATTGGTAGGTCTGATGTGGGAGAAATACTGACACAATCACTATATTCTGGTAATTCAGCTTGACCTGCATATTTCTCTAAGGTAACTATTGTTACAGGTATCTGATACTTTGCGGCGAGTAATTGTAAATCCCTGGCTGTACCAGTCCGCTGTTTGCCAAAACAAAAATCTTGCCCAACACTAAGTTGCTGACATCGCAGTTGTTGCACGAGAATCTTTTCGACAAATTCTTCAGGAGATAGAGCAGATAACTCTTTGTCAAAAGGTAATAGTACCAGCTGTTCTATGCCGAGCGATCGCAATTGTTCAACTTTTTCATCGAGTGGAGTTAACAAAGCACGGGGTTGTCCGGAAAAAAACTCCTGTGGATGGGGATGAAAAGTGACAACAGTTGAGTATATATGCTCTGGTGTTGATGCTGTGGGGTTTATTGGTTGGGGTGCTGGAGTAGTACAATCTGCGGGTGAGAGTTCTAGCAAATTTCTCTCATCTGCGCCCCAAGCCCTCTGGTGGTCTTGTTTTCTTGCTGGCGGCAAAACTGGTTGAATTACTCTTTGATGGCCAAGATGCACACCATCAAATTTGCCAAGCGCAACAGCCGTTGGCGTTAGCAGCCCTTCGGTCGCAGAAGCAACCCACACAGAACACCCATTTTGAGACAAATTTAGCACTTGGATTCTGGGATTTTAGGTTTATTTAGCTATCAGCCACAAGCTACCCGATGGGTAACCGCCAAGAGGAGGAAATGCGATCGGGACGGTCTAGGATTGCACTGTTTGTCAAGCCGACATGACATTTTGTGCCATCAGCCAAGGTGTTACATACCTGGCTGCTTAGCCAAAGCATACCCTACAAGAAGTTGCAAGTGCTTGACCGCTCGTTGCTGAGTCCAGAGAACCCTATACCAAAGCCAAAAAGGCTTTAGCTGTGCATTTTGGGTTGGGCGAGGATTTGACTCGCAAAAGCCCCAACAGAGCTAGTCTCCAGGCTTTTTTGCTCCTAGGAGTGAACCCGCAAAGCGTGTCCTCCAGTTTTCGCAGTTTACCTCAAAGGTCACTCTCCTGCTGAGAACTTCTGATCACCAATCTAATCTAAAATCTCGAATCGCTGCGACTGCAACCTTTAGACAGCAAATTAGCTTACTGACAAAGATTCTGATAAAGTTCGGGAAACTGGAACATTGAGTACCATTCCTTCCCTGGCCATGATTGCATTCGGAAATTGCTCAACCGCTTGTTTCCCGACATGATCTAAAAAATCATCGTCGTGTGCGGGGTCATGGTGGAAAATTACCAGAGTCTTAACTTTAGCGGCTTTGGCCACTTTCACGGCTTCTTGCCAAGTGGAATGTCCCCAACCGATTCGGGGTGATGTGGGAGAATGGTACTCTTCATCAGTATAAGTAGAATCGTAGATGAGGATGTCAGCGTTCCGAGCTAGCCACAGGACATTTTCATCTAAGCGATCGTGAAAATGTTCTGTATCAGTAATGTAAACAGCAGCGCCGTCACGCCAGTTAACCCGATATCCCACAGCTTCACCTGGATGGTTGAGTGGTGCTGTTTCTAGGGTAATGTCATTAATATGTATTGGTTGCCCCGGGGTAATGTCACAAAAATTCAAGTTGGCCTGCATAATTTGCAAAGGCACAGGAAAATTTGGGTGGAGCATTTGGTCATTGAGACGCTGTTCGATTGTGGAACCGTCGGGAGCAATTGCGCCATAAATCTTAAAATTGTTCCCCTTGACAAACCCTGGTGCAAAGAACGGAAATCCTTGCATGTGGTCCCAGTGGGAGTGGGTGAAAAATATATGACCTTCTAACGGCATTTGGCGCAACAAAGATTGCCCCAAAACATGTAGCCCGGTTCCACCATCGAAAATTAAGCGGTTACCACCGACTTGCATGGCGACGCAAGGGGTGTTACCGCCATAACGCACGGTGTGTGGCCCTGGACTGGGGATGCTGCCGCGAACGCCCCAAAATTGCACGTTAAATTGGTTATCTAACCTAGACATGGGTGTTGCTTTCTGGACTAAGCGGGCGATCAATAAAACAAATTGTTACTTATTATTCTTCAGTTTATGCGGTCTTACCATTTTAGTAGAGGAGAATTTCTTGGTAAAACAGCATACCTTTTTTTAGGCTAGTTGTGTAAACCTGAGTGAGATATTGCTAAGCACAAGCCTGAAGTTTTTTAGGCTGAAGTTTAGCTGTGGGATCAAGAGCGCTCCTACTTTATAGCCTAAATTTGGGGAAAATGTAGTTAATTACCTCCTGAGTTGCAAAGTTTTCTTAAGAACACAAGGTTTTTACGTAAATTTAAATTCCCACTCCGTCAATTGGCTGATGCCAGTTGCGTAGGTGAGATTGTATTGTAATGGCGTTACACTAATGTAATTTTTACGGATAACATGCACGTCTGTGGGAATGTTCTGAGGTAAATTTAAACCTTCTGGGGGTTCTACATCCTCAAGAACTTCACCAGTTAACCAATAGTAGGTTTTACCGCGAGGATCGACGCGCTTGTCAAAAACATCAACATAGCGCCGTATTCCCTGGCGAGTGATAGCCACTCCAGCAATTTCTTCCCACTTAACTGGGGGAATATTTACATTGAGTAACATTAACTCTGTTAGGGGTTTGGCGGCCAGTTGTGCTATGAGAATTTGAGCAAAGCGAGCAGCAGCTTGAAAGTCTTTAGATGTATGACTGGCAAGGCTGAAGGCTATGCTGGGAAGACCTTCAATTATACCTTCCATAGCAGCAGACACGGTTCCGGAATAGAGAATTTCTGTTCCTAAATTGGCTCCTTGATTAATGCCAGAAAGTACTAAGTCAGGGGGTGACTCTAACAAAGCCCAAAGTGCCAATTTCACGCAGTCCGAGGGAGTACCATCGCAAGCCCAAGCTTTGACTGCGGGATGAAAAATCGACTCGACAATTTCGGCGCGAATTGGTTGGTGTAAGGTTAATCCATGACCAGTTGCCGATCGCTCTCGATCTGGACAAACTACAGTCACATCATGACCTGCCTCTGCTAAGCTGTTGGCTAAGGTACGAATACCTAAGGCAGAAATTCCGTCATCATTACTAATGAGTAATTTCATTGTTATTGGTCATTAGTCATTGGTCATTGGTCATTAGTTATTTGTTATTTTTTATTTGCCATTTGTCAATGTCGAGGGTCACAACTAGCAGACAAAAAAACATCTGCAAACACCGAATCCCCTTTAAACTGGTAAACAGAGGTTTGGTTTTTACCCTGACCTTCGGTGAATTAATGGCATACTACTAGGGTTATTTGCCGAATAGTCTACGAATTTGGACTATTGACCATTGACCATTGACTATTGACTCTTGAGTATTAACTAATGACTAGCAATTTAGAGGCTCAACTTTTAGCACTACGGCAGGAAGGAGAACAAGCGATCGCATCTGCTGATACCTTAGAACGCCTAGAAGAACTCAGAGTCAGCTATCTGGGTAAAAAGGGGCAACTGGGGGCACTGTTACGCAGTATGGGGCAGATGAGTGCCGAAGAACGCCCAAAAATTGGAGCGATCGCCAATACTGTTAAAGAATCCCTACAAAATAGTTTAGACAAGCAGCGTACCGCCCTAGAAACTGCTCAAATTCAAGCCCAGTTAGAGGCGGAAACTCTGGATGTGACTATGCCGGGAATTTACAGCCCCCAAGGTCGTATCCATCCTCTTAATGGTATCATTGACCGAGCGCTGGATATCTTTGTCGGCATGGGCTACACTGTGGCTCAAGGGCCAGAGATGGAAACAGATTATTACAATTTTGAGGCGTTGAATACCCCGCCTGACCATCCTGCCCGTGATATGCAAGATACTTTCTACCTCCCAGATGGTAATCTCCTGCGTACTCATACTTCTTCAGTGCAAATCCGTTACATGGAAACTGAAGAGCCACCGATCCGGGTGGTAGCCCCAGGGCGAGTATATCGGCGCGATAACGTAGATGCTACTCATTCAGCAGTTTTCCATCAAATAGAACTTTTAGCCATTGATGAGGGATTGACATTTACAGACCTCAAAGGTGCAATTAAAGTATTTTTACAAGCGATGTTTGGCGATTTGCCAATTCGCTTTCGTGCTAGTTATTTCCCTTTTACAGAACCTTCAGCAGAAGTTGATTTGCAGTGGAATGGTCGCTGGCTGGAAGTTATGGGTTGCGGTATGGTCGATCCGAATGTCTTAAAATCTGTGGGTTATGACCCAGAAGTTTACACTGGGTTTGCCGCTGGTTTCGGTGTGGAACGCTTTGCGATGGTTTTACACCAAATCGATGATATTCGTCGCTTGTACGCCAGCGATTTGCGGTTTTTACGCCAGTTTTAGTCATTAAAAGGTAGCAATAATGACCCAAATCTCTAGGTTTGATCAAATTCTAGAAAGCGTTGAAAACTTATCCGCCGATGAACAAGAAGCATTAATTGATGTGATACGTCATCGACTCAAAGAACGTCGTCGTGATGCAATTGCGGCGAATATCGCTCAAGCAAAGGTAGAATACGAATCTGGTCAGGTTTTTCGGGGAAACCTGAGTCAAATCATGGATGAGTTACGCAAATGAGAAATCTGGTTCTGACATCATCGTTTAAACGGGCATTTAAGCGATTGGTGCGACGACAACCAGAATTAGAACAGCGAATTGAAGAACGATTGGCAATTTTAACAGTCGATCCATTTGATCCACTATTGCAGACCCATAAGCTTAAGGGCAAGTTGTCAGGGGCTTGGGCTTGTTCAGTGGAGTATGATTGTCGTATTGTTTTCAATTTCGTAGAAAATCCAGACTCAGGTGAAGAGGATATTGTGCTAATTGATATTGGCACTCATGATGAAGTCTATTGATTTGTAGCTGAGATTTTGGTATTTTCCTTTTGCTAAGGTGGAACTGAGTTCCACCTTTTATATTAGGATTTTTGCTTTGTTGCCTTTAATTACGAATTACGAATTACGAATTAATAAACAGCGATCGCAATGTCCACAACGCCAATTAGCAGCTTCTTTGTCAAAACCAAAGGCGGTTAGCAAAAATTGCCAGCGACAATGTTTGCTATGCAAATACTGATTCATTTGCTTGGCTGCTTGGAGTTGGGTTGCTGGTTGCTTGTCTACTCCTTGCTTAATTAAGTAATGGAAAGGGTCAAGCCAGTTTAATTGACCGCTACTATGGAGTAAAGATAGGGCGATCGCACCTTCAGGAAATTGTCGCGCTACAGCATTTACTTCTCCCTGTTTTGGGAGTTTTTTCACGAGTTGCTGTGCTGTTAGCTGTTGCGATCGCATTTGGTCTTCAAAAAACTGCTGTCTTTGCTTATCCTCTGCATCTAACCAGCCTGTCGGTTCACTTACCAAAGTCAGTGCTTCGGCGGGTTTACCATCTCTCCCAGCTCTTCCAATTTCTTGCACATATTCCGAAAGCAACAGCGGCGCGTGAAAATGTATTACCCAGCGCACATCTGGTTTATTAATCCCCATGCCAAAAGCACAGGTACAAACCACAAATGGCATTTTACCACTTAACCAGCTAGCTTCGACAGCACGGCGCTCTGTTGCACTCAAACCTGCATGGTAACTCGCTGTAGCATAACCCTTTTCTGTTAACCACGCTGCTAAATTCTCGCTATCGCGGCGGGTACGTACATACACTAACCCCGCTTGTGGCGATCGCTTTTGGATAAATTTGATTAATTTTTGCTTTCTACCCCTAGGAGTCCAAGCTATGCAGACGTTGAGATGCAAATTCTGACGGTAGGGATTGAGACGATAAATATCTGGTTGTTGTAATTGTAAAACTGTGGCAATGATTTTTTGGGCTACAGGGTCGGCAGTCGCCGTAAAGGCTGCAACACTAATTTTTGTTCCTGGTGGTTTTGATTTCAGCAATGCTGGTCGCACTGCCCCTAATCTGCGATAAGCTGGGCGAAAGGTTTCACCCCACTGGACTAAACAATGAGCTTCATCCAAAATGATGCCGTTAATCTGCAATTGCGGCTGAGATAATCTTTCCCAAACTGGGGTACTCAATAAAGTTTCGGGTGATAAATACAGTAATCTGAGTTTTTGCTGTGCCAATGCTTGCAGTGTTAAGCGCCGTTGGGATGCAGGTAATTCGCTATGCAACATTGCTGCACTCAGGTTTAACTGACGTAGTTCCTGCACTTGGTTTTCCATTAACGCCACTAAAGGGGAAACTACCAAAGTTAACCCTGTTTGTAAGAGTGCGGGAAGCTGAAAACAAATCGACTTACCCCCACCTGTGGGCATAATAATCAGTGCATCTTTTTGCGCTAATAAACTACTGACAATTTCTCCCTGTGGCGGACGGAAATCATCGTAACCCCAAATTTTTTTGAAGGTAGCTAGGACTGAATTCCAAGATGTGGCTCCTGCTTGATTCATAATTCATAATAGATGTATCCCTGTCTTTGCTGAATATAGCCTTTTTGATTCAGCAAACGTTTCAGTAATTTCATCATATGCTGCAAACATTTAAAGTTTGTTTTAGATGCCTATCACATGCTTGGATAGCTGTGGAATTGTTGAGTCAAGAACAGCAGTTATCATTCATTGCTTCTTACACACCTTACAATTCATTTCTTGAACTCATAGATGCACTGCTAGTTTTTCTCAAGAGAAGCGATCGCACAGTTGTCAGATGGAATACTGAACCAATTGAATATGAATTTCAGTTTTATAATCATGGTCAGCAGGCAATCTTAGATATTCTAAAGCTTAGAGATTGCTGGACTAATAGGCTAGCAAATGAACTAGTTTTGAGAATAAATAGCTCACATCTATCTATAGTTCTACCATTCTGGCGAGCTTTGCGTCATCTGCAAACTGATAGCAATTTTGAACAACAATGGGGAAGAGCTTTTCCCCAACGAGAAATGAAACTGTTAGGAGAGTGTATTCAATTTTATAAAACCAATCCTCTATCCATAATGTAATTGAGTTCATCATCAAATATATTGAGGTCGCCATGAACGAAGAATTAAAACATAGATTTTACATCAGCACAGATAAATCCAAACTCGATATCGCCATGATTCACAATTTTCTGTGCAGTTCTTATTGGGCGGAAAATATTCCCTTAGAGATTTTGGAAAAATCAATACGAAATTCTTTATGCTTCGGACTTTACGAAGATCATCAGCAAGTAGGGTTTGCCAGGGTAATTACTGATTATGCTACTTCTGCTTTGTTAAAAGATGTGTTCATTCTCGAACCTTATCGCGGACAAGGACTAGGAAAATGGTTTGTACAGTATATTTTGGAATATCCAGAACTCCAAGATGTCCCTAGGTGGTTGTTAGGAACTAAAGATGCTCATGGATTGTATCGGCGCTATGGGTTTAAAAATTTAACAGAACCAGAAAAAATGATGATGCGTTTACATCCTCATGCCGATCAGCATTAAGTTTATGGCTATCGGAGATAATTAATTCATTAAATAAAAAATAATATAAAACTCCCTTGTGATTTTTTCCTCAGAAATGGGCATTATAAATATGGTGACTTTTTTTGGCGATTTTTTATTGGTAAAAACCTCATAATTTCTTTATTTTCTCCTAATAAAATTGGCAAAGAGGCTGACTATAAATTTTTATTGGGCAAAAATAAATCAACAGTATGAGTACACTTATAAGTGGTATTTATGACATTCGGTTATTAATACTTTCAGTAGCGATCGCACTTCTGGCTGCTTACACGGCGTTAGATCTAGCTGGACAAGTGCGTACTTCTTTCGGGTATGCGCAAATCGGTTGGTTGATTGGTGGTGCGATCGCAATGGGAACTGGTATTTGGTCAATGCATTTTGTGGGAATGCTGGCTTTTTGTTTACCAATTCCTGTGAAATACGATATTTACACGGTGCTGATATCTATTCTGGCAGCTATCTTCGCCTCAGGATGTGCTCTATTGGTTGTCAGTCGAGAAGTGATGGGTATCCGCAATTTGCTAGCTGGTAGTCTGTTGATGGGGATTGGCATTACCACCATGCACTACACTGGGATGGCAGCCATGCGTTTACCTGCTAGTATTCATTACAACTATTTATTAGTCGGAATTTCAGGAGCGATCGCTTTTATCGTTTCCTTCGTAGCTTTGTGGTTAGCATTTCATTTACCCGATCAACGTATTAGTGCCCATAGAAAGCAGAAAATAGTTAGTGCAATCATCATGGGTGCAGCTATCCCCATCGTACATTACACAGGGATGGCAGCTACTAGCTTTCATGTTACAGCAGTAGCAGAGATGTCATCAGTTATGACCTTTGATTCTTCTGTGCTATCTACTACGATCGGTATTGTCACTTTTGCCATTTTAGGATTAGCATTACTAATTTCTTTAGAAACAACCGCAATTGAGAGAACAGTAGCCTTAGCCAATCTCGAACATGAAATTGTCCAACGTCAGCAGGTAGAAAAACTTTTACAACAAGAACAAGCTAGGAAACTAGAACAAGCTTTACAACAATTGCAACTTACTCAAGCCAAATTAGTTCATACAGAAAAAATCTCTTCTCTAGGACAGCTAGTTGCCGGTGTTGCCCATGAAGTGAATAATCCGGTAAATTTTATCTCTGGTAATTTGTCTCATGCTAATAACTATATTCAAGATTTAATCGCGTTAATAGACCTTTACCGCCAACAGTTTCCCAACCCAGGTATGGCAATTGACAAGCAAATAAAAACTATTGATTTAGAATATTTACTTGCAGATTTGCCCAAAATAATTTCCTCCATGAAACTGGGTATTGACCGCATTCAAGAAATTATGAAATCGTTGCGGAATTTCTCACGCGTAGACGGAACAGATAAAAAGCTTGCTGATATTCATCAGGGAATTAACACTACCCTGATGATTTTACAGCATCGTCTCAAAGCGCAACCAAACCGTCCAGCTATTCAAGTTGTCAAGCAGTATGGTAATTTGCCTCAGGTTGAGTGCTATATTGGACAACTCAACCAAGTTTTGATGAATTTGCTAGCCAATGCCATTGATGCGTTAGAAGAGTCGAACAATGACAAAAGTTTTGCCGATTTACTTGAGCATCCCAATGTGATTACAATTAGTACCAGTAGCGATGATAGTTATGTAATTATCAGAATTGCTGATAATGGAACGGGAATGTCAGAAGAAGTGCGATCGCATTTATTTGACGCTTTCTTTACGACCAAGTCAGAAGGTAAAGGTACAGGCTTGGGATTAGCTATCAGTCATCAGATTATCACAGAAATCCACGCAGGGAGTTTGCACTGTGTCTCTGCTTTAGGAACAGGTACAGAGTTTATTATTCAAATTCCTCTATTAACAGCAGTTCCCCCCAGTTCTCCTGCTAAACTCTGCATTTCATGATTGTATAACTACCCTTTCAACTAAACCGAAAAATATTTGCTTTCCTCTCTGTGTTCTCTGCGGTTCAAAATCAATTTATCAACCAATACAGTTCACTTAAGCATTTCTTTCTTCTCTGGTGCATCCTACCCTACAAGAATCCGCTGCGCGTCTAATGCGTACTTGGTGAACCAGCGCTGTAGGCGGGTTTCCCGCCGTAGGCGACTGGTGAACCCGAAGGGCGGTTCATTAAAAAAATAACCTTGATGACAGAGTTTCAGCTTTAACACCAAGCGTATTGATTTATGAACCACAGAGACACAGAGATAAGAGATTGCAGAAGGATTAATCGTGTGAGAATTTTTGGCGTTGCTGATTGCAGTATGAATTTTGTTTCATGCAAAGGTGCAAAGAATCTAAAATTTAGATTTTTAAAACATTAATTTTCATACTCTATTCAGCAACGCCGAATTTTTATCCGCTATAAAAATAACCCTTGCAATTCTCTTCTAGTTAAAGACAATTGCAAGGGTTATAAGCCGAGATTTATTTAAACTTTCTGGGGAGTGGCTTCTTCAGACTTCTCTTTACCTTGCAAAGAAGCATACAAACGATTCAGTGCATTTACATAGGCTTGAGCTGAAGCAACAATAATATCTGTATTGGCTGCATGTCCTGAGAAAATGCGCGATTCGTGTTTTAAGCGGATAGTTACTTCCCCAATTGCATCAATACCTGCTGTGACCGATTGTACAGAAAATTCAATCAACTGGTTAGGTACGTTGACTACGCGGTTAATTGCTTTGTAAACCGCATCTACAGGGCCAGTACCAATTGCTGCATCGGTTAACTCTTCACCTTCGGGAGTGCGCAAGGTGACTGTGGCGGTAGGTTGGGCGTTGCTACCACAGGAAACTTGTACCAATTCTACCTTAAACAAATCCGGCGCTTGTTGGATCTCATCGTTGACGATCGCTTCTAAATCCCAATCAGAGATTTCTTTCTTTTTATCGGCGACTTCTTTGAATCTAACAAAGGCTTTATTTAACTCGGTTTCTGACAGTTCAAAGCCCAATTCTTTCAAGCGGGTGCGGAAAGCATTTCTCCCCGAATGTTTACCCAATACTATTTGATTGTCTGTTAAGCCAATCAATTGGGCATCCATAATTTCATAGGTGAGTTTGTTTTTTAATACACCATCTTGGTGAATGCCAGATTCGTGAGCAAAGGCATTTGCCCCCACAATTGCTTTATTTGGCTGCACTAGCATCCCTGTCAAATTGGAAACCAGACGTGAGGATCTGTAAATTTCGCGGGTGTCAATATTGGTGAGTGGCTGTTCTGAATCTACTGTACGTCCTAAGAAGGGATTAAAATATTGTCGCCGCACATGCAAAGCCATGACTAATTCTTCTAAGGCGGCATTGCCGGCGCGTTCACCAATACCATTGATGGTACATTCTAATTGTCTAGCACCATTTTTGACTGCTTCTAAGAAGTTAGCAACTGCTAAACCTAAGTCATTGTGTCCGTGAACGGAAATAATCGCTTTGTCGATATTCGGGACATTTTCTTTTATCCCCTTAATTATTGCCCCAAATTCGCTGGGGGTTGTGTAACCAACAGTGTCAGGAATATTTACTGTTGTTGCTCCAGCTGCGATCGCTCGCTCTAATACTTGATACAAAAATTCTGGATCGGAGCGTCCGGCATCCTCTGGCGAAAATTCTACATCATCAGTGAAGCTTTTGGCATAAGCTACCATTTCTTCGGCGATCGCTATCACTTCTGACTTCGTCTTTTTCAGCTTGTACTGCAAATGAATATCAGATGTGGCAATAAAGGTATGAATTCTGCCTTTAGCCGCTGGTTTAATCGCTGCGGCTGCTGCTTTGATATCATCTTGTTTTGCTCTTGCCAAACTGCAAATCACCGGGCCATTTTCTGTACCGACAACTTGGGCAATTTTGCTGACAGCTTCAAAGTCTCCCGGACTGGCAAAGGCAAACCCCGCCTCAATTACATCTACACCCAGACGCGCCAGCTGCTTGGCTATCACTAGCTTTTCATCTATATTTAAGGTCGCGCCTGGACATTGTTCTCCATCTCGCAATGTCGTATCAAAAATGATAATTCGCTCTGGTTGGCTGCTCATTTTCTCTTTGTTTAGTTGAGGGTGGACTTTTTGCTATAACTACATTGGATCTTAAGTTTTTTACTATTTACTTTTGTAAATATTTGTTAACTATAATTAGCCTTCAGTCTTTTCTATTCGGTCTCTAATATCATTCAAATCTATATATCTATCAGTAGCATTACGTAATTCTCTGGCGATCATCCCTTCTGTCGAAACTACTGTAATATGAGTATTTTTTGAGCGTAATAGTTCAATTGCCCGTTCAAAATCACCGTCCCCACTAAATAAAACTACTCTATCGTACTGATCTACTGTATTGAACATGTCTACAACAATTTCAATATCTAGATTAGCTTTTTGCGAGTACCGCCCCGAGGAATCATCATAATATTCTTTGAGAATTTTCGTTCGTACTGTATATCCTAAACTAATAAGAGCATCTCGGAAACCTCGTTGATCTTGTGGGTCTTTTAAGCCAGTGTACCAGAAGGCATTAATTAAGGTTGTTTCTGATTGTTCGTTTTTAAAGTATTCTAAGACTCGCCTTGGGTCGAAAAACCAGCCATTTTTTTGCTGAGCATAGAACATATTGTTTCCGTCTACAAAAATAGACAGACGATTCATAGGAGAAACCATAAAAAATTACACCTAATAATAGTAAAGATTTTTAGATTGAACAATAGATTATAGCAATTATCAATCGGTCAATTTGCTAATATCTATAAAGTATAACTTCATGTATAGCTTTTATCCTAACCTCTTTTACAAGTTAAAAATTGTCAAAACATTGGAGGATATCCTGAAGGCTGAAACTTATTCATCTCAGACACTACAAGACTTACCCTATGATCAAAATCTACCAATAAATTTGACTTAGTAACAGTAATCTTAACTGTATTACAGTTCAGTTTACTCCTAAAGAGGTATGGTAGTGATTGCAAGGTAGAACTTAAGCTAATGCCCATCTCAAGGTTTTGCCATCAAAAAGAGGACACAGTTTTTGCTAAATATCTCACCCTGTACCAGTGACAGAAGTTGCCAAAGCGAAACTTCTGCTCAAGCCTCTACTAGTACTTCACCAGATAATTACTCTTGGGTTACGAGGGGTCAGATCCCTGACTCGTTAAAGAAGTGGGGGAACTCGCAGCCCATTAAAATTAATGTGGCGATACCAGGGTAATACCTGTGGGATTTCTGGCTGAGGTCTGTGGAAAAATAAAGTTAGCACCGCTTGGGGAGAATGAGGTTGGCAGTGTTAAGAAGGGGAGACTCCTGCACAGAGGCGATGGCAATATAAATTTGTTGAGGAATAATAGATAGTTGACAAATGTATAAGTTTTTCATCTAAGTCCAATTTCAATGTAGTTGCACTAAAACAGGGTCTGAATAAATAAAAGTTGTTGTACCTTAATCAATCAATAACACGATATGGCAGAAGAACCTACATCAACCCTAACTAAAAAATATGTCTCTGCTGCCAATGGCGGGTCAAGCAAACCGACAAAAGCAACTTCGACCACATCAACCAACCATTCCAAGCTGATAACTTGGTTTGGTCATCTGCTGACTGGTGTTTCAGCAATCGGAGCAGCACTGCTGAGTACTTCTGGTATGGGTACGGTGCAATCGATGGAAAGTCAGGCGCTTTCGACTTTTTTCCAACTGCGCGGGCCGGTTGTCCCTCCAGAAGACATTGTGATTTTGGCAATCGACAATGACTCCATATCAGTCCCTGAACAGTACTATAAAACAAATCCACAACAGTATGCTTACCTGGAACCACTGAAATCTTATCCATTTAAACGTGCTGCATATGCCGAAGTCATAGAAAAATTGATGCAGGCTGGTGCGAAAGCCGTGGCCGTAGCTGTGGTTTTTGATACATCAAGTAGTTATGGTGTTGCCGACGATCGCCAACTGCAAGCAGTATTGCAAAAATACGGTAATAAAGTCACCCTAGCAGCAGTCTACGAAGAATCTTGGACAGAACAGGGAAAATCCGTCCAATTGAGGCAACCGCAGCTAATGTTTCATCAGGGGTCAGTCTCAATGGGGACTGTGAACTTTCCCATAGAGGCAGATGGGAAAGTTCACCGATTAACCAGTGAATATCCCAAGTTATTACCAGAAAATGATTTAATCGCCGATAAATTGCCCTCCTTTAACGAAGCGGTACTGAGAGCAGCCGAAATTAATTATCCCCGACCAAAGGGCGATCACATCTATTTTTGGGGACCGGCGGGGACATTTAAGCAATTTCCCTTTTGGCACGTATTCGATCCCGAAAATTGGCAAACCTATTTGCATCAAGGAAAGGTGTTCCAAAATAAAATTGTGGTGATTGGAGCCACAGCCCAGTTGGCAAATAATTTTTATCCAGTAGCGGACAGCAGCAACCCTGAACGCATGTCAGGAGTAGAAATTCATGCCAATGAGATCGCCACCTTGATGACAGGGAAAGCCATCGCCCCAGCAATTGTCAGTCCACCCTTGCGCGGTTTATTTGTGCTGGTGATAGTCACAGGTGCTATATTCCTCTGTACTAGAAGCAAGCGCGGCATCAATCGATTTATCTCTAGCATTGGCTTGGCGAGTATTTGGGGAGTCATGAGCTATGTATTATTTGTACACGATCAGTTGATTTTTCCCACCACCATACCTATGGTAGCGATCGCTTTTTCTGGATTGTCCTATCTGGGAACCGAAGTCGCCAGAGAAAGCATTAAAAAACGCCAATTAATCGATATCTTTCGGAAACATCAATCTTCTGCGGTTGTGCAAGAAATTATCAGTCAACAAGATGACTTGCAAGACCTACTCCAGCAAAGAGATTTAGCCTTAGCCGGCAAAATACTTGGTGGACGCTACAAAATTGTCAAAGTTCTTGGTTCTGGTGGATTCAGCGAAACCTACATTGCTGAAGATATCCAACGTCCGGGAAATCCCCGATGTGTAGTGAAACAACTAAAACCAGCAAACACCAAAACAACAGGATTGCAACTGGCTAGACGGTTATTTAACTCCGAGGCGCAAACCTTAGAAAGATTGGGCAAACATCAGCAAATTCCCCAGCTATTGGCTTATTTTGAACAAGAAGAAGAATTTTATTTAGTTCAAGAATTTATAGTTGGACATCCTCTGAGTCAAGAATTGCAATTAGGTCAATCCGTTTTAGAAGCCAAAGTTATCGATATTTTACGAGATTTATTGCAAACATTGGCATTTGTCCATGAAAATAGCGTGATTCACCGTGATATTAAACCTAGCAATATTATCCGGCGACACTCAGACTGGAAGCTAGTATTAATTGACTTTGGTGCAGTCAAAGAAGTATCTGCACTGCAAATGGAAAATCAAGAACATACCCCCTTCACCATTGGGATTGGAACTAAAGGTTATGCACCAAATGAACAATGTTTTGGCCGTCCCCAATATAGTAGTGACATCTATGCAGTCGGGATGATTGGTATCAAAGCTTTGACTGGTATCGCCCCCCACGAGTTCGCCAGAGATAGTGAGGGAGAGTTGCTATGGCAAGATCAGGCAGCAGTCAGCCAAACTTTGGCAGAAATTCTCAGTAAAATGGTTTTGGAAGACTACAAGCAGCGCTATCAAACTGCAATAGAGGCGCTAGAGGCGTTTAATCAGTTGATAGGTTATACACCAAGAAACTATGTAAACGACAACCAATCATCAATTAAAACTGCACCTTCAGATGATCCAGATGCATCTACTACACCTTGGGAATGATCGTCTGGAAAAACGGCGTTGCTGAATCTAGGATGAATGTCTCACGCATACCAGCGAGGCGGAACCTGCTTGGTAGACGCAAAGGAAAATTACGAAAATCATCTTGCATTTATGCAACGCCAAAAAAAACTTATACATGAATTTGGCGATCGCACTTTTATGCAACAGCTGTACTGTAGAAGAAATTCAGATGAGAACGCTGTAAATCTAATTTCTTTCGCCACCTCAGCTATTTTTCCTTGGGGAAGTCACATATATAATTAGATTTATATCTATACAGGTTCAATAATTTTAACATTTTGAGACTCATAACCCTACCTTCCTGAACACTGGTAGAGTTTATTTTTCACATTTAATTGTCAATAAACAGCTAAATTGCTGTAATGAAAGCACTGAAACCTTGACATGATTTTTATTGTTATTACAGGAATAGATGAGAATAATATCAGTGCTAGCTGTTAAACTTCAGAACTGGCAGAGCTTTCAAGGGGTAGGGAGTCAACACTTGTATGTCAGAATTATGGAATATTTTTTTTAGTTCCGGGTCTTTTATCCCGCATGGGCACTGCTATCTATGGAAAACTGATTTAGTTTGGCTACATATCTTATCTGACGCAGTCATTGCACTAGCTTATTATTCAATTCCATCTACACTTTTCTACTTCGTTAACAAGCGGCGGGATCTTCCCTTCCATTGGATATTTCTACTTTTTAGTGGATTTATTGTCGCTTGTGGCACTACTCACTTAATGGAAATTTGGACGCTTTGGCATCCAACCTATTGGCTATCAGGATTAATCAAAGCCCTAACTGCAACTATATCTTTATTTACAGCAGTACAACTTGTACCTTTAGTTCCAAAAGCATTAGCACTTCCTAGTCCTGCTCAGTTAGAACAAGCAAACCAACAACTACAAACACAAATAACTGAGCGGTTAAAAATAGAGGCGGAACTCAGAAAATACCAAAATCATTTGGAAGAGTTGGTTGCTATTCGCACTAATGAGATTACCACAACCAACGAACAATTACAACAAGAAATCGCTGAACGCCAACGCATTTTAGAAGCTCTACGTCAAAGTGAAGAACGCTACCGTTATCTAGCTGAAGCCATTCCCCAACTGGTATGGACAGCAGATGCTAACGGGCAATGTGATTATTTCAACCAAAAGTGGTGTAATTACACTGGGCTAACATTAGAACAGTCCTTGGGTTCTGGTTGGGTAGCAGCATTGCATCCAGATGATGTCGAAAGGACTTCGGAAATCTGGTTAAATGCTGTTAGCAATGGCACTTTATATGAAACTGAATACCGCTTTAAACGAGCGGCTGATAGTTCCTATCGTTGGCAGCTAGCACGCGGCTTACCCTTGAAGGATGAGCAAGGTCATGTAGTGAAGTGGTTTGGAACTTGTACAGATATTCACGAACAAAAGGAGATACAACAAGAACGCGCCCATTTACTAGAATTGGAACAAGCAGCCAGAGCTAAAGCAGAAACAGCCAATCGAATTAAAGATGAATTTTTGGCTGTACTTTCCCACGAATTACGTACCCCAATGAACGCGATTTTGGGCTGGTCAAATTTGTTGCAAAGTGGCAACTTAGAACGAGAAAAGACATTGCAAGCCCTAGGGACAATACAGCGCAATGCCAAGTTACAGATGCAACTGATTGAGGATTTGCTGGATATCTCGAGAATTTTACAAGGTAAACTGACACTGAATGTGAGGAATATTCACTTAGACTCTATCGTTTTGTCTGCACTGGAAACAATGGCTGTAGCTGCACAAACCAAGTCAATTCAGGTGAGTACAGTTTTTCAGCCAAGTGTGGGGCCAGTATTGGGTGATGCAACTCGCTTGCAACAAGTCGTTTGGAATTTACTTTCTAACGCTGTCAAATTTACTCCCAACGGCGGAAGGGTAGAAGTGCGCTTGAGCAAAACTGATGGCTATGCTCAAATCATCGTTAGTGATACAGGTAAGGGGATTAGCGCTGAGTTTTTACCTTATGCATTTGATTACTTCCGCCAAGCAGATAGCAGTTCTACCAGAAAATTTGGGGGATTAGGTCTAGGATTGGCAATTGTCCGGAATATAGTCGAAATGCATGGCGGTACAGTCACAGCAATGAGTGCAGGAGACAATCAAGGTGCAACTTTCACAGTCAATTTACCGCTTCCGCAAAACGAAAATCAAGATTTGATAGCAGAACAAAATCCTTCCTCTGACTTAAGACCTAAGTTTTTGTCTCTGGCTGGAGTGCAAATTTTAGTGGTTGATGATGATCCAGATTCGCTAGATTTTGTGGCGTTTGTCTTAGAGCAAGATGGGGCTATGGTAATAACAGTATCTTCCGCCTTAGAAGCATTGCAAGCTATAGAACAGGAAAAGCCAGATGTATTAGTCAGCGATATTAGTATGCCCGATATGGATGGCTATACCTTATTGCGTCAACTGAGAACTTGGAGTGCAGAAAAAGGAGGACAAATTCCGGCGATCGCTCTGACTGCTTTCGCGAGACAATACGATCAGCAGCAAGCATTCCAAGCTGGTTTTCAGGTTCATTTACCTAAACCTATAAACCCAGAAGAATTAGTTGCAGCCATTGTGAGACTTGCTGGGGTAGGGTGAGTCTGGTGAAAATATTGCTAATTCTGGAATTTAAGTTTTTACTTTATGTATGTTAAGGTAGGCGATCGCTTTAAATATTTTTATTGAGGTGATTGAGGAAAAGTTTTACTTTTACTAATCAAACGTTTAATTTCTCCTAATAACACTGTCGGTTCTACAGGCTTATTCACATAGCTTTGAAAACCTGAATCCAGCGCCATGCTGCGACTTTCGTCAGAACTCAAAGCAGTTAAAGCGATGGCTGGTATCTCCCGTTGTTCGGAAATGCTGCCTTCCCTAATGTTGCGAATTAAAGAATAACCATCCATTTCTGGCATAGCGATGTCAGAAATTAAAATATCAAATTTTGATTGTTTGATTGTTTCCAGAGCTTGTGATACTGATGTTGCTGTTTTTACTTGCAAACCAATGTTTTCCAGAATAAACGTCGTGAGGATTAAGCTGTCTTCATTATCATCTACTAATAAAACTCGCAAGCCATCTAGAGATTGAAAGTCTTTTGTCTCTTCTTGGAGATGCGGATCTTCAGCGTTATTTGTCATGTTTAACATGTGCCTCCTTAGTTGCCTGCATCAATTACGGAGGAACTCCCAACAGACAGCTATTATTTAGCCGTCTGTTGGGAATCTAACAACAAGCTACCACAACATTAGGCATCCGCCAGGGGAAATATTTTTTGCTTAATGCAATACACAACCTCTGTAAGCCTGTATTCAGTTCTGTATTATTTTTAAAGGCGGGTGCGGGAATTGAACCCGCTATCCCCAAAATGTTGGAGATAAAACCGATAAACCTAAGTTCTTCGTCCCCGAAAGGCAAGTTGCGAACCAGGATAACCCGCCATGTAGTATAAATTCTCAAAGTTGAAGGGAAGGAGGACAAGGGAAGAGGGACAAGGGGGACAAGGAAGCAGAGGAAGCATAGGAGAAATAACAAATTCCCAATGCCCAATGCCCCATGCCCTATGCCCACACCTTTTTAAAGTTCCCCAGTAGCTAGCATCTGGATAATGCGAGGTGTTCCTGGGTCGAACCCAGCTAAATCCCAGGAAAGGGGATCTTGAGGATCTACCAAGGTAATGTTGTAAGGTGCTAGGGTGACATATACTGCCTTAGCGTTGGGGTTCACCTTCTGGCGGTACTCCGCCAAGGCTTGACTGGGATGCTTAGAACCAGCCCATGACTCATTGTCAGTCCAAAAGCAAACTACATCTGCTTTGAACTTATGTTTAATCATCCAGTCGTAAGCGACAGAAGCATCTGTACCACCGAAGTTTTGCTGGCTAGCTTTACGCAGTGCAGAACTAAAAGTATCTTTGGCTGTGATACCTAATTCGCGAAATTCTGTAGCAAAGCCCCGAATCATGTAGTTTTGCTCAGCTTTGGCTGTGACTAACGCCATTGTCGTCGCAATTTCACAGCAGCTTAAACCAACTGAATCAACCACACCCCAAGACATGGAGCCAGAAACGTCTACAGCGTGCATGAAAACTTTACCTGTGGGTTGGACGACATCAAAAGATAGTTCAACCGCCTTTTCTAAGATGTCTACAATCCGGGGGACTGGTTCCCATGTCTTCTGGCTGCGTCCTAATTTTCCACCAGATTGATAAGTTTTCAAAGCTTTTAAAACATCAATCGGATGGATACGACCTTTGCGCAGATGTTCTTGGTTGTTGAGAACTCCTTCGACTCGCAGAATATTGGCACTTTCATCAGTTCGCAGTACACCTAAGTCAGTCAAAGAACCAAGGTTACGCAGCATTGCACCAATGGGCATTTCTTGGAAAAGCAGCTGCCAAGCTTGTTGATCCATTTTACCCACAGGTGCAGCCATTTCGTGGGTGAGGTGTCCTTGCGCGATCGCAGTATGAGTTTCGTTAGGATTCCGCTTTAACCACTCATACCACCAAATCTGCGCTAATGCTTGCGAAGGGATTTCTGCTGGCAAATCTTCCCAACCTTTAACTACCCACTCAAATAATTCACGGTGAGTTTCTGTAGGTGGTTTGACATGAAACAACCGCAATGCATCTCGGTGAGTGAAGCCTTGACGCTGTTGATATTTCAACAGTTGATAAGCCAAACCTTTGACATCTTCACGAGATAGCCAAGTTTTCCCAGCTTCGCGCACCACCTTACCAAATCCCCGCAGCGATTTGGTGTAGTTTAGCCATTCGTAGAAGTGGCTACCTGTGCGGATAACTTGCCCAAAGATTTCCCCAAACGCCTTTTTAGCTTCTGGTGTTTCACCCATCGACAGCAGCACTAAAGCCAAGATAGGCGCACTGTTGTTGATGGCGCGGCCATCGCTAGCATAGAGAATTTCCTCTGCAACACGCCCTGGATTCTCTGCCACAGCTTGTTTGACAACATTTACAAAATCTTCTGTTAGTTCCTGCTTTCCTGCGTAGTAAGTGCTTTTTGCTGTGCCAATTAACAGACAACGGCGCAGCATTTTCCAAATACCCGCATCAAACATATACCCGCCGGAACGTCCTTTAATCATCTCTGCTTCCCGTCCGGGGATAGGCTGATTTTGCGGTGTATTGGTTTTCTTTTTAGTGAAGAAATTGTAATTCATGACTTCATCTCCCGGCCCTTGCGGGCAAAAATGAAAGGTGGCAGGGCAGGATTTGAACCTGCGACATCCCGCGTGGAAGGCGATAACCCTCATTCTTCGGCCTTTGCAGGCAAGGGGTGAACAAGGATGTTTTAGGCGCTCTACCAACTGAGCTACCTGCCACATGAAAATTTAAAATTAGATTTTGGCGGATGGGGCAGGAATTGAACCTGCAACTTTTGAATTGACGATAACCCTCGAATCGTCGGCCTTTTCAGGCAAGGTTGTGAACCAAGGACTATGGGTGTTAACCCATTCAACGCTCTACCAGATTGAGCTACCCATCCATGTAAAAATTCAAAATTAGATTTTGGGTGGCGGAGCAGGATTTGTAGACGCATTAGCGAAGCGGTAGCGACGTTCGCGAAGCGTCTCCCCTTGGGAGAAGGAGCGTCAGCGGCTTCCCGAAGGGTACCTGCAAAACCTATAGGTTGCTAGATACGATAACCCTCAACTCTTCGGCCCTTTCGGACAAGTCATGAATTAAGGTTTTTTTTCAAGTGCGTTTACCAATTTCGCCATCCGCCACATAACTGTATTTGGTGTAGTGGGGCGGGATTTGAACCCGCGATTGCTCGTTTTGCATACGATAACCCTCAATTCGTCGGCCTTTGCAGGCAAGAGGTGAATAAGGGTGTTTAGCGCCTTACCACTTGGCTACCCACCACAGGAAAATTCAAAATTAGATTTTGGGTGGTGGGGCGGGAATCGAACCCGCGATCGCTCGAACCCAATCGATAACCCTCAATTCGTCGGCCTTTTCAGGCAAGAGGTGAATAAGGATGTTTAGCGCCTTACCACTTGGCTACCCACCACAGGAAAATTCAAAATTAGATTTTGGGTGGCGGGGCGGGATTTGAACCCGCGACCTTCCCGATTATCAGTCGATAACCTTTATTCTTCGGTCTTTTCAGACAAGGGGTGAACAAAGATGTTTTTGGCGCTCTACCACTGAGCTACCCGCCACATAACAATTCAAAATTCATCTATCCGCTACGGTTGAAAGTTGACTCCTTTTTGAACGTTGCTTTGTATTATTAATGTAGTATGCGTATTACTAGTTGTCAAGTGCTTAATTTTCTTAACCTTGATTGCCAGATCCCCGACTTCTTTAAGAAGTCGGGGATCTAAGTCCCTTGCTGCCAATGCATACTGGTATATATAAGTATTTTATATTACTTTACAATACATATTGTTCTATTTTGGCTTAGCGGCAAAATCAAGGTTTTGCGGCAAAAATCCTTTATTAAAGGGAATTACAGACTCAATATTTGGGCGATCGCTCCGGTATTTTTCAGCGTATAAAAATTATTAATGTTATATTTTTCCTACAAATTTGCCGTAAGTTTGCCAAAATATACAAAAAAATGTCACAATTTTTGCCAAGATAATAGTTATTTCTTTTTTCACAATTCACTTGGCAAAAATGAGCATGAGTGAAAAGACATTAGAAGGCAGCGGGAAGGCTTTTCTCGTTCTGCTTTTGCCAATCTCGTTTTTGATTATTTTCCTGGTTACTACTTGGAAATTTTTGCTAGCTTTGATGCTGCTGCTGATGGGTTTCAATATTTGGCAGTGGCAGCAATGGCAAAATTGGTCTCGGCAAGTTAATCCAGTTTTCCATCGACTAGTTATGGACAACCAGGGCAGAGTAACACCGATGGACTTGGCAATCAAGGGTAATTTTTCTGGAACAATCGCCAAACGTTACCTAGATACGAAAGCCAGCGAATTTGGTGCGAGTATTCTAAATTCTGAAGATGGAAGTCCGGTTTATTACTTTATCAATGCCACCATTTTGGGAAGCATACTCGAAAGTAGTGATCCAGTCAAAGAACTTCCGGCTAAATCATTTGTTCAAACTGCTCCTGTATTATTAGCACCAACGCTACCACAGCCGCAGCCAGAAGAAACCGAGGCTGAATTATTGCCAACAGCAACTCATGAAGAAGTCAAAATCCCTTTGGAAAAACAGTTAGTTTTTGGCTCTCTGATTCAATCAGAACTGGCTAAAAGACTAAATGTTTATTCCAGCACGGTATATAAACGGCGTAATGACCCAGATTTTCCCGAATGGAGCCGCAGCCGCGATCCAGATGGCATTGCTTGGTCATTTTCCCGCAGAAACAAGGAGTTTTTCCCCCTGGAAGAAAAAGATAAAAGTTAAAATTATTAGCTTGATTTTCCTGGTTTTTTGCCAAGGAAAAAATATCAACAATCAGTCAACAGTGAACAGTGAGGAGTTTTTCAGATGGGATTTAAATTAACCCATTTCTGGAATTTGTAAGTTTGAGTTGCGGTATCAATCCCAACTCAAACTTTAAGAATTTATCGTTCTTAACTCTTCTCAATTTTTAGTTTTTGCGGCTAAACCGACAGCCGCATTAATGGAAGTTAATCCGCTTTCTTCTAACTTAGAAAGTAAACCTGTGAGAATGCGGCGTACCATCAATGGGCCTTCGTAAATCCAGCCTGTGTAAACCTGAATTAGGCTAGCACCAGCAGTAATTTTTTCCCAGGCATCTTCTGGGGAAAAAATACCACCAACGCCGATAATTGGCAATTGCCCTTGGGTTTGCTGCCAAATAAAACGAATTACTTCGGTGGAACGATCGCGTAATGGTGCGCCGCTAATTCCACCAGCTTCTTGTATCACAGGGTTTCCTGTTTTGTCAATTATTTGAGTTTTGAGCAAATCACGGCGAATAGTGGTGTTAGTGGCAATTAACCCGGCAATTTGGTAGGTATTAGCCAGGGCAATAATATCAGCGATCGCTTCCCATTCTAAATCAGGTGCTATCTTGACAAAAATCGGCTTTCGTGTTTTATTGTCTTGTTGCAATAAATCCAAAATAGAGCCGAGCATGGCTGCATCTTGGAGCGATCGCAACCCTGGCGTATTGGGGGAAGAAACATTGACAACAAAATAGTCTCCTAAATGCTGAAGTAAACGAAAACTATTGAGGTAATCGTTTGCAGCGGCTTCTAGGGGTGTTACTTTAGACTTGCCTAAATTTATACCTATAGGTATTCGCTGGTTTAATTCTTGTTTCCCTTGTGCCAATCGCTCTGCCATTGCCGCCGCACCGCTATTATTAAAACCCATGCGGTTGAGGACTGCTTGATCTAAAGGCAAACGAAACAAGCGGGGGCGGGGATTTCCCGGTTGGGGAACAAATGTGACCGTTCCCAGTTCTGTAAAACCAAAACCAAAATTTGACCAGATCTGGGCAGCAACGCCATCCTTGTCAAACCCAGCTGCTAAACCTAGAGGGTTGGGAAAGTTTAACCCAAATAGAGTTTGTTCTAAACGGGTGTCGGATAAGCATAATGACTGCACCAGGAGGTGATTAACCCATCTAGCGCTGAGGCGATCGCTTGAAAGTGATAGCCAGCCGAGAGTGTTCATCGTCTTTTGGTGTAACCACTCTGGATCTGTTTTGAGCAGATTAAACAACAGTGGCCTAATTGCTAATTGATAAATATCCATTTCAATTTGAGTTGCCGACTAATAGTATCGAAGATAGGGCATTGGCCAAACAGGGCATTGGGCATTGGGCTTGTGGCGGGACAGGGTTATTGGGCATTTGTTATTTATCCTCTGCTTCCTCTGCCATCTGCCATCTGCCTTTTTGAACAACAAAACCTTTTCCCATCTCTGCTATTTTTAGATGCTATTTTTAAGCGCAACTTAGTATCAGGGTGCTTTTCTGGGCATCTTATATATTACAAGTTATGTTGACTAATAATCAGATGGGACCGCCAGAAAAACCTATAGCTGCTGAAAAACAGATACTTTCCTTGGGGCGTGTCCTTCAGAAACTCAGGGAAGAGGATAATCTTGAAGTCTTAATTGAAACCACTATTGCTTATATTAAAGAGCATTTTGACTATGAACTCATTTGGATTGCTCTTTACGATCGCCTAAAACATACATTAACTGGCAAAGGTGGCATCACCCCTACGAAAGAAAGTAATTTCTTACATCAGCGCTTAGTTCTCAGCCCAGGAGATTTATTAGAACAAGTCGTTATTGAACAGCGTCCCTTAGGTTTAGCGGATTTAAGAGAAGAACATCGGGATCAGACATTAAAAGAAGTAGCAAAAAAATTTCAAATCCAAGGAACGGTTATTTTACCAATTCGCTATCGAGACCGCTGTCTGGGT
Organism: Calothrix sp. NIES-2100; assembly: GCF_963875285.1. Lineage (NCBI taxonomy): Bacteria > Bacillati > Cyanobacteriota > Cyanophyceae > Nostocales > Calotrichaceae > Calothrix > Calothrix sp. NIES-2100. The sequence goes on along the minus strand of NZ_CAWNLA010000001.1, from coordinate 9,487,387 downwards.
TTGGTATTACTCGGTTCCCAACGCTGGGGCTATTTACTAGGTGGAGAAGCCAAAGCAAGGCTATTAATAGTGTTAGCCGAATTGGGGGCAGTACTGTATCAATATGAGATAGATTTGCTGCACAAGCAAACTAAGCGGATTGAGGAGCCTTTGTTGCAATTACTAGAAAATTTACGCTCCCTCAATAACTTGGAGCAAAAACTAGAAACATTAGTGGAAGCAATCCATAAATTTGTTGCTCCCTCGCGAACAAATATTTACTGGTTTCAAAGAGAAGGACGCTACTTTTGGTGTCGGATGAGCGATCAGCCTCCCAACCTCAGTCGCGACGCTGGCCCCCAGCAACCAGCAGTAGGAATTTCCGCCCAGGACTTAACCGAATTTTATCATGCTTTAGCTCTCAATCAAATTGTCTGGATTGGTGAATCACGTAGTTCTCTTAACAGCCATGTTACAGGCAAACTACTACAACGCTTGCGAGTGCGATCGCTTTTGGCTGCTCCCATCATCTGCCAAAAGGACTTATTGGGTTTTTTAGCAGTAGAAGGCTATCAGCCCCGCATCTGGGCTGATGCAGACAAGAATTTCATTCAAAGTGCTGCTGGCTTAATTTCTTTAGTTGTCCCTACTGACGACATGGAAAGCACTATCAAACAAATTCAAGCCGATGCCCAGTTAACTAGTCAAGTTGCCCAAGCTATTTATAGTCAGCATGACCTTCAAGAAGTATTACGCATTTGTGCCCAGAGAGTTTTAGAGCGACTAGCCACTACCCGCTTTTTAGTGTTGCGGTACGATCCTGACCAAAATTACTATCAAATTCTCCACCAAACCCAACTTCAAAATCGCCGATCTTTAACATTTACCCTCAGTGCGCTCAAAGATTTGGATAGACAGCTTTTGCAGCGTGTCACAGAAACCGTGGAGATTGAGAATTTAGACGAAGATTTGCGATTTTTTAATTGGCGTCCCTTTTTTAGCGAACATGGCGTGCGTTCCTTGCTGGTTTGCAACTGCTCTCAAGGGAATTCACCTACAGCGCTTGTAGTTATTGCTCATGAAAATTACCGTTCATGGACGACCTTAGAAAAAGAACTGCTGTGGGTTGTTAGCCAACAAATTGGTGTGATTGTCCGTCAGTGGCAGCTACAAGGCAGTAATGAGCAGCAAAGAACCATCTTGCAAAGCTTTCAAGAATGCCTGCGTATCCTGGCACAAACCCAGAGTAAAACAACACAGACAGAAGAATATCATCTAGAACACACTGCACTGCAACAAATCGCATCTGTTCTCAATTGTCCCTTAGCAATCATGCTATCTTGGTCACCAGGTGAGTATCAAGCAAAAATTATTCCTGGGGTAGTTAGCAATGAGGGATTTGAGGTTGTTGTCAATACATCGATTTCCATCCAAACTGAAGCTCTAATTCAGTGGGCACTTACCCAAGAAAGTTACCTCAGCCTGAGGGTAGAAGATTTGCCAAGAGAAACCAGAACTTGGTTCAACGGGGCTAATATTGGTCAAATTTTGGTGATGGTATTACGCACTGCTAATGCTTATCAACCTACAAGTGTAGTCATATTAGCAGACCATCGAGAGCGTTATTGGTCAGAACAAAGCCTCAGTGCGGCGGAAACTCTTGTTTATCAGTTAGCTTGGTTGCATCGTCAAAAGCAAATCACTCAACTTCTCGATTCCGCAACTGAGGACTTACAGCAACTCAATTGGTACAAGCATCGCCATCTAGAAGAAATTTACACAGCAGTAACACCATTGCTCTCCCAAATCAATGATTTAGGCATTCCTACTCAGGAAATGCGGGAAACCCGCTCTTTCCCTGGATTGCGACAGTTAGAGAATGCAACAGATGCGATCGCCAAACTGCTAAAACATGAGCAGTGGCAGTTGCAGATAAAATGGGAAACTATAGCCGTAGCCAGTTTACTCAAGCGTGCAGTCGCCAGATTAGACAATTTACTCAAACAAAATAAGCTGTGGATCGGTGTACACGGTTTAGGATCATCAGATGCAAATCCAGATTCCCTAAAAACTTCTCCGGATCTTAGTACTCAAAGCTTTGTCAATCAATCTGCAATGGCGATCGCTTGTGACATCAAAAAAATTGAACTAGTACTGTATGAATTGTTGCTTGCAGCCTGTCACCGTTCTCCGTCTGGCGGCAGAATTGATATTTGGTGTCGCCGCCTAGAGAAGGGAATGTTAGATATTTCCATTACAGATAATGGTTTGATAGAAGCACAGCTACTGGCAGAACTTAATCAAACCCAACCTAAAGATGTGCTTGCTGTCTCTAGCCTAGATCAACCGCCGGGTTTGCATTTCCTCATCTGCCAACATATCATCCAGCAAATGAAAGGAGAATTGCATTTCTATCAGTTAGCAGATAATCGCATAGTCAGTCGTTTAGTGTTGCCTTTAGCAACTCATTGAACTGGGGATTGGGAAAGGGGAAATCAAAACAATAATAATTTTTTCTGAACTGCTGTCATACATAAAGCAATGCGGGAATTGATGTCTTTTTGCTCAACTTCATCAATACCCAATTTCACTTTCAGGTGTTGGATATGATTTTGCACAGCCCTGAGTGATATGTAAAGACGATCAGCGATCGCTTTGCCTAGATCCCCGACTTCTTAGAGGATGCTGCTGGCGAATCAGGAGTAATACCCCTCACTGATCCCGAAATCCCGCCCTCACCATAGAATGGTGGGGCTAATCGAACAAAGCCCACGAAGGTGGGCTTTGTAGCGTTAGCCCCAGGCTTTTAGCCTGCGGGCGGTATGTCAGGTAAGTGAGATAACAGTGTATATCAATATTGACGGATCAAACCCACCATTCGCCAGCAGTATCCTTAGAGAAGTCGGGGATCTGAATTTTCTGTGGTAAAAAGTGCGATCGCCCATGAGGGGCTAACTGGAAAATGAGGCGTTGGAAATTTGTCAGGGTTTCCTCGCCCATAACGACTATTCTTGACACGCAATTATGAATTTAAGTGGCTAAAACAGCAATTTTAGCCTCAAAAATAGCAATTGTAGTCTCGAAAATAGCAATTGTAGTCTCAAAAATGGCAATTGTAGTCTCAAAAATAGCAATTGTAGTCTCAAAAATAGCAATTGTAGTCTCAAAAATGGCAATTGTAGTCTCAAAAATAGCAATTGTAGTATCGAAAACAGCAATTGTAGTCTCAAAAACAGCAATTGTAGTATCGAAAATGGCAATTGTAGTCCCAAAAATAGCAATTGCGTATATGTATTCAGGTTTTTTTGAATTAGTAATTTAGTCTGTCAGCGCTATAAATGCTTTGGTATCTAAGTAATTATCTGTATTTAAGAAGTTTTTATAATTACAAACATTGTTAACTGATTTTGTGAGGGGTATGACCCATAAATTTGCGGTATTTTTGCTAATTGTGAATCCCTGCGCTCACTGAGATTTTTCTGGGTATACATAGCTGGTAATACAGCCAAAATCTTTGTCTAAAAGGGCTTTGACAACTGATATAGAGTCTCAACAGCCAGAAATCTGCCTGAATCTCTCGCTAGGATGAGGGGAAATAACCCTCTAGGGGGATTAACCCCACATTTCTTGGGAAAAAGTATCCTCCTTTTGTAACAATTTGGTTATAATATTTTTCCATCGCTCTCGCAAATTTTTTTTCTCATCTGCACAGGAGCAACATGGGGCATAAACGTTCTAAATCTGACTTGCCTACCAAAATCTGTCCGGTATGCGAACGTCCCTTCACCTGGCGCAAGAAATGGCAAGATTGCTGGGACGAAGTTAAATACTGCTCAGAACGTTGCCGCCGACGGCGTTCTGAAGTTAAAAACGAAACAGATTCATAAGCACACCACTCTCGTCGCAAATAGCGCAAATAATATATGAAGTTACAGGTGCAGCCAAAATTAATTATTCATGGAGGGGCTGGTAGTTCACTACACGGAAAAGGTGGAGTGGAGGCGGTGCGCCAAGCGCTGTATACAGTGGTAGAGGAAGTCTATGCCCTGTTGATTTCTGGAGCAAGTGCTTCCGAAGCGGTGGTGCTGGGATGCCAATTATTGGAAGATAATCCCCGTTTTAATGCTGGTACTGGTTCAGTACTGCAATCTGATGGACAAATCCGCATGAGTGCTTCGCTGATGGATGGGACATCAGGGCGCTTTAGTGGTGTAATTAATATCTCGCGGGTGAAAAATCCCATTCAGTTGGCACAATTTTTACAAACCTCACCAGATAGGGTACTCTCAGATTACGGTTCCGCAGAACTGGCGCGGGAGTTGCAAATTCCCAGCTACAACGCTTTAACAGATTTGCGCTTGCAAGAATGGATACAGGAACGTCAGGATAATTTTAGAAGCACGATGGCTGGGGTGGTAGCAGAACCAGAACTTGTGGAAACCAGCAATGCCGGACGCGGGACAATTGGTGTTGTAGTTTTGGATACACATGGTAGAATAGCTGCTGGCACATCTACTGGTGGTAAAGGCTTTGAGCGGATTGGTAGAGTGAGTGATTCTGCGATGCCTGCGGGTAATTATGCTACAAGCAAAGCTGCTGTGAGTTGTACGGGAATTGGGGAAGATATTATTGATGAATGTTTAGCAGCCAAAATTGTAGTCCGTGTGACTGACGGAATGTCTTTAAATGAGGCGATGCAGCGATCGTTTGCGGAAGCAGATCATAACCAGCGGGATTTAGGAGCGATCGCACTTGATGCGACTGGTGCGATCGCTTGGGGTAAAACCAGCCAAGTCTTACTCGCCGCCTATCACGACGGTAACAAAATTGGTGATACCTTAGAATTGCCAGTGGCTACAAATGTCGGCTGTATCGTTAGTGCGGAATAATTAAAACTAGCCATAAAAAATTGCATAACCTCTGGGGTGTGGGAGATATATAACTTGTGAAGCTCTGCTAGTCATAATTTGACCTACCCACAACAGAAGTTATGCGTTATTGCCGAATCCTTTTAATTGCTTTTATTACCTTCCTGGTAGTAATTTCACCAACCTTTGGGCAAAATTTATCAATATTGTTCCCTGCAACTCAGGTGTTAGCCCAAACGCCGAATCAGACAAAAAATGCTGCTGTATCAGGGAACTTTGTTGATTATTTTGCCGAGTTACAACAATTTAAAGGACATGAGGGTAGTGTTAACAGCGCCAACTTGAGCCAGGATGGTAAACGCATAGTCACCGCAGGTAGTGACGGAACTGCCCGGATCTGGGATTTTACGGGTAAAGAGTTGGTGGTATTACAAGGACATCAGGGAAGTGTGCGGAGTGCGAATTTTAGCGCTGATGGACAGTTAATTGTCACCGCATCTTTTGATGGTACTGCTCGGGTGTGGAATAATTCCGGGCAACAGTTAGCTGAACTCAAAGGACATGAGGGTAATGTTTACAGCGCCAATTTTAGCCCGGATGGAAAGCGGATTGTGACTGCGGGTGCTGATAAAACTGTGCGGATTTGGGATGTTTCAGGAAAGCAGTTGGCGGAATTTAAAGGGCATGAGGGGAGTGTTTACAGTGCCAATTTTAGTCCTGATGGGCAGAGAATTGTAACTGCTTCGGCTGATAAAACGGCGCGTGTTTGGGATTTTTCGGGTAAGGTGTTGGCGCAGTTGCAAGGGCATACGGACACGGTATGGAGTGCGAATTTTAGCCCTGATGGTAAGCGGATAGTTACAGCATCCGATGATAAAACGGTGCGGGTGTGGGATTTATCAGGGAAGCAATTATTAGTTTTGCAAGGGCATAAGGACAGTGTGTTGAGTGCGAGTTTTAGCTCCGATGGCAAGAGAATTATCACAGCATCGGTTGATAAGACTGCCTTAGTTTGGAATTCTGCGGGGAAGTTGATAGGTAAGTTAAAAGGACATCAGGGTGGGATTATTGGCGTAGCTTGGAGTCGAGATAGCAAGTGGATTGTCACTGCATCTATTGATGGTACTGCGCGGGTGTGGGACACTTCCAGCAAACTTTTTACAGAACTCCAAGCAAATCAAAGTGATATTGATAGTGCCAGTTTTAGCCCCGACGGGAAACTGATTCTCACTACATCTTATGATAAAACTGCGAGAATTTGGGACAATTCTGGCAAGCTAATAACTGAACTTAAAGGGCATACTGATATTGTTAATAACGCGAATTTTAGTCCAGATGGTAAGTTAATTGTTACTGCATCCAGGGACAAAACCGCCAAAATTTGGAACACTTCAGGTAATCTGTTAGCTGAACTCACTGGACATACTGATAATGTCGAAACAGCTAGTTTTAGCTCAGATGGCAAGTTGATTGTTACTCGATCTACCATGCCTGACACAGTTCGGGTGTGGGATAAAAATGGTAAGTTCCTGGTACAACTCAAAGGGCGTAATAGTGATGTGAATATTGTCGGTTTTAGCCCAGATGGGAAGATGCTTGTTATAGCATCCAAGGACAATCCTACTCGAGTCTTGGATACTTCTGGCAAGCTGATAACTGAACTCAAAGGGCATCATAGTTTTGTCACCGATGCCAGTTTTAGCCCGGATAGCAAACTAATTGTCACTAGATCACTTTTTGGTAACACCGCTTGGCTATGGAATATATCTGGCAAGCTGCTCGCAGAACTCAAAGGACATGATGAAACAGTCCGACAAGCCAGTTTTAGCCCCAATGGTAAGTTAATTGCCACGGAAGATAAGCACACTACCCGATTGTGGGATACCTCTGGTAAACTGCTTGCTCAACTCCCAGAAGGTGTAAGTGCCAGCTTTAGCCCCGATGGACAACGCATAATTACTGCATCTGGTCGAATATGGGATATCTCTGGAAAGCTGCTCATAAAACTCCCAGAAGGTGACAAAGCCAGCTTTAGCTCAGATGGCAAGTTGGTTATTACCGTATCCAATGACACAGCCAAAGTATGGGATACCACTAACCAATTGCTTACCAAACTGGAGTTACCCAAATCATCTCCTTCTAATATTCAGAAACCCCAGCAAAAGTCCAAAAAGCCTTTAAGTAATGAGTCGGATCAAGATGTTAACACAGCTTATTTTAGCCCCGATGGTAAGTTGGTTGTGACTGCATCAGATGACGGAACTGCCCGCTTGTGGGATACATCGGGAAAGTTGCTTGTTGAACTCATTGGGCATCAAGAAGAAGTCAAAAGTGCCACTTTTAGTCCGGATGGTAAGTTGATTGTAACTGCATCAGATGACGGCACTGCCCGACTATGGGATACCTCTGGCAAAATGCTGGCAAAACTGTTCACTAAAGGTCAATATTTAGTTTACAGCGCTAGTTTTAGTCCAGATGGCAAGCTGATTCTCACCGGATCTGGCGATCGCACTGCTCGGTTGTGGGATACTTCAGGTAAGCTGCTCACAGAACTTAAAGGGCATACTGATAGTGTTGGCAGTGCCAGTTTTAGCCCAGATGGTAAGCTGATTCTCACCGCATCTTGGGATGGAACAGCCAGGGTGTGGAATATCTCTGGTAAGCTACTAGCCGAACTGACTGGGCATGAAGGTTGGGTTACTAGTGCAGAGTTTAGCCCCAATAGCAAGTTCATTGTCACCACATCACTTTTGGGTAAAATCGTCAGGGTATGGGATACTTCTGGTAAATTACTAACTGAACTCAAAGGGCATCCGAGAGAAGTTAGAAATGCCAGCTTTAGTCCAGATGGCAAGCTAATCGTCGCCGCATCATCTTATGATGGCACTGCCTTGGTGTGGGATATCTCTGGTAAGTTATTAGTCAAACTTACTGGCTATTCAGGCGGTTATGATGTGGCCAGTTTTAGTCCAGACAGCAAACTGATTGTTACCGCAACCGGATCATCTGAGAATGGTGCTAGTGCCGAAGTATGGAATACTTCTGGCAAGTTGCTTGCAACTCTCAAAGGACATAGTAGTAGTGTCAAAAATATCAGTTTTAGCCCTGATAGTAAGATGATTGTTACCGCATCTAATGACGGTACGGCTCGATTGTGGGATATTAATGGCAAATCCCTAGCTTTCTTCAAAGGAAATCCCAATTATTTCAAACACGCTAGTTTTAGTCCCAATGGCAAACTAATTGTCACCGCAACTGATGACAACACTGCTCAGTTGTGGGATGCAAATGGTAAGCTTTTAATCCAACTCAAAGGGCATCAAGGCAAAGTTAACATTGCTAGTTTTAGCCCAGATAGCAAGTGGGTTGTCACCGCATCTGATGACAATACTGCCAGGGTGTGGGATACCTCTGGTAAATTACTAACTGAACTCAAAGGGCATCAATATTTTGTCAGATATGCCAGTTTTAGTCCTGATAGCAAACTAGTTGTGACTGCTTCTTGGGACAACACTGCTAAGGTGTGGAATACAAATGGTAAACTTCTCACCGAACTTAAAGGGCATCAACAGCAAGTCAGCAGCGCCAATTTTAGTCCTGATGGCAAACTGATTGTCACTGCTTCTTATGACAAAACTGCTAAAGTATGGGATTTATCTGGCAAACTGCTCACCGAACTCAAAGGGCATGAAAGTGTACTCGAAAGTGCCAGTTTTAGTCCAGATGGTAAACTAATTCTCACAACACCTTGGAGTCAACCTGTTCAGGTGTGGAATACAAATGGCAAACTGCTCACTGAACTCGAAAGCGTATCTTTAAGACACAGTGCCACTTTTAGTCCCGATAGCAAGCTGATTCTCACCCCATCTATTGATCCCAAAGTTTGGGATACAAACGGCAAATTGCTAGCTGAACTTAAACTTAATAAAGGTTATGCCACAAATGCTAATTTTAGCCTCGATAGTAAGCTGATTGTCACCACATCTAGTGAGGGCATTGCTCAGGTGTGGGATACCTCTGGCAAATTGCTAGCTGAACTGATTGGGCATCAAGGCAATATTAATAGCGCTAACTTTAGCCCAAATGGACAGCGCATAATTACTGCATCTGATGATAGTACGGCTCGTATATGGAACATCTCTGGCAAACAACTAGCCTTATTGAAATCGAATGAAACAATTACCTCTTCCCCAAAAGTACAAGCCAACAGATTGCGCGATTTAGAGTTTCCCGCCCCAAATTGTGCCCTGGCATTCAACCCTTGGGAAAAAGCCCAGAAAATCTACCAAGAAATTGCAGACTATGAAAACCAAGCTGTTATCCAAGAAAAACTAGGCAACGCTTACTATTGTCTCAGCGATTACACTAACGCTATTAATTTCTACATCCAAGCATCAATCATTGCCCAAAAACACAATTACCCAGAAATTACAGCCAGAAATCTCTCAAATCTTGGTAGCGTTTACAATTCCTTAGCAGATTATCAACAAACAATTAAGTTTTACGAAGACGCATTAAAACTTCTCCAACAACAAGACACTCAACTCAAAGCAGAAATTCTCCGAGGTCGAGGTAATGTTTATAATTCCCAAGGTAAATATAACGAAGCTATTAAAGATTACTCGCAAGCATTAGCCATCGATGAGAATCTGCAAAACGGCTCTGGTATAGGAAAAGATAAAGTCAATTTGGCCAATATTTATTATGTTTCGAGTGATTACTTCAAAGCTATTCAATATTACAAAGAAACTCTAGATTTCACACCTAGCGAATCTTTAGCAGGTTTAGGAAATACTTATCTTTCTCTAGGTGACACCGCCAAAGCAATTGAACTCCACAATCAAAGCTTGGCGAAAGCACGACAAAATGAAGACAAGGAAGCAGAAGGTAACGCACTGAATAATTTAGCTTATGCTTTGATTAAATCAAAGAATCAACCAGAAGCCGAGAAAAACCTCTTTGAAGCTATAAAAGTTTGGGAATCTCTGCGCGCTGGATTAAATGATGCTAATAAGGTTTCTATCTTTGAAAAACAATCTCGCACCTATCGCCTGTTGCAAGAAGTTTTAATTGCTCAAAATAAAATTAATCAAGCGTTAGAAATTTCTGAACGCGGACGTTCTCGTGCTTTTGTGGAATTACTCGCAAGGCGCTTATCTCCAAACAAAACACAGCCATCAAATATTACACCGCCAAATATTGAGCAGATTAAACAAATTGCGAAAGCACAAAATGCCACTTTGGTGCAATATTCAATAGTTAATCAAGAAGATAAACAACAAACCAAAGAATCAGAAATCTATATTTGGGTGGTTAAACCTACAGGTGAAGTTGCATTTCATCGCCAAGACATCAAGCCGTTATTGCAAACAGAGAATAAAACTTTAACCCAATTAGTTGATATCTCCCGACTCTCTATAGGGGTAAGAAGTCGCGCAGGTGGGATTGTCGCCGCAGCAGCTGATAATGCAAATAAACCCAAACGCTTACAACAACTGCATGATTTGTTAATTAAACCGATCGCAAACCAGCTACCTAGCAACCCCAGCGATCGCATTATTTTCATCCCCCAAGGTTCCCTGTTCTTGGTTCCTTTCCCCGCATTGCAAGATGAGCAAAACAAATACTTGGTCGAAAAACACACAATTCTCACTGCGCCATCGATACAACTGCTGGATTTAACTCGCCAGCAAAAGCTAGCACAGAAAGGCAAATCGGCTGATCTAGCAAATTTAGTGGTCGGTAATCCTACGATGCCTTTTGTATCTCTGATACCAGGAACACAACCGCAACAGTTGACACCTTTACCAGGTGCAGAAAAGGAAGCAAAAGCGATCGCACCGCTACTCAACACCAAAGCGATCACCGGTTCTCAAGCAACAGAAACAGCGATCGCGCAAAAAATGACCCAAGCACACATCATTCATTTAGCAACGCATGGATTTTTTGATGATTTACGTGGTTTGGGAAGTGCTGTAGCCCTTGCACCGTCTGGTAAAGATGATGGTTTGCTGACTGCTGAAGAAATTTTGGATCTGAAACTACCAGCAGAACTCGTGGTTCTCAGCGCCTGCGATACTGGACGAGGAAAAATTACAGGGGATGGGGTGATTGGTTTATCTCGCTCTTTTATCAGCGCAGGTGTACCCAGCATTGTGGTTTCTCTGTGGCAAGTTCCGGATAGTCCAACAGCATTTTTAATGACTGAGTTTTATCAAAATATAAGTAAAAAACCTGATAAAGCTAAAGCGTTGAGAGAAGCAATGCTAACAACGATGAAAACCAACCCCGACCCTGTAAACTGGGCGGCGTTTACCTTAATTGGAGAAGCGGAGTAAATTCAACAAAACAAACCTCACCCACCCAACCTCCCTCTCCTACAAGGAGAGTCTGGGGTAAGAAAAAGTACAATTCTTACTCCCCTCTCCTGTTAGGAGAGGGGTTGGGGGTGAGGTCAATTGTTTAAGGCTGATTCTCAGCACTTTTGTTGCGCCAACCAGGTTTGACTACCTGACGCGCACGGGCAATCACCATCGCATCATCAGAAACATCTTCTGTGACAGTTGAACCAGCGGCTATATAGACATCATTACCTAAAGTAATTGGCGCAACTAAAACGCTATTAGCACCAGTTTTAGTGCGATCGCCGATTTTGGTACGATGTTTTTTCACACCATCATAGTTGGCAGTAATAGTACCTGCACCGATGTTGACTTTTGTGCCAGCGGTAGTATCACCTAAATAAGACAAATGTGCCACATTAGTGCGATCGCCTAACTGAGTATTTTTTAATTCCACAAAATTACCAACACGACAGCCAGCGCCTACTTGCACTTGACCGCGTAAATGGGTAAAGGGGCCAATCTGACATCCAGCTTGTACAATGCTGCCCTTAACTACAGAATATTGTACTGTGACATTTTCACCTAACTGGCTATCTTCAATTAAACTCCCAGGCCCAACATGACTTCCGGCTTTAATCACAGTATCGCCACGCAGGTGAGTTTGGGGTTCAATAATCACGTCTGGCTGTAATTCTACAGTGTCATCAATCGTAATACTATGAGGATCTATGAGCGTGACACCCGCCAACATCCATTTTTCTTTAACTCGTGTTTGTAAAATCTCGTAAGCACTTGCCAGTTGTAAGCGATCGTTGATGCCAAGAATTTCTTGATAGTCTTGCACATCAACAGCCATCACTTTTCCAACTTGAGTCACAGCATCGGTGAGATAATATTCTTGTTGACTATTATTTGCCTGGAGATGGGGCAGTACTTTTGCTAAATTTTGCCAACGGAAGCAATAAACCCCAGCATTAATCCGGCGATTCTGTTTTTGAGCATTGGTGCAATCCTTGTCTTCCACAATTTGTTGCACAATATTTTCACTATCGCAAAAAACTCGCCCATAACCTTTAGCATCAGGCAAATATGCTGTGAGAATAGTGGCAGCATTCTCATGTTCTTGGTGAGTTTGCCACAAAGTTGTGAGGGTTTGGCTAGTTAATAGCGGCACATCACCGTTTAAGACGATTAAATCCCCGGCGTAATCTTCCAAGTGAGGAAGTAATTGCTGGATCGCATGACCAGTTCCTTGTTGTACAGTCTGTTCGACAAACTCCAAACCAGGAATTGACTGCATGGCTGCTTTTACTTCCTTGGCCTGATATCCCACAATCACTAACCGCCGTGAAGGAGAAAGAGGTTCTACACTGTTAATCACTCTCTCTACTAGCGATCGCCCACCCAAAGAATGTAAAACTTTGGGCAGCTGTGATTTCATCCTTGTGCCGCGTCCCGCCGCTAGAATTGCTACAACTACCATAACTTAGCTATCAGCTATTAATGAATTGCGCTTTCGCGCTTGGTATTTTGAGATTGAGCCTCAAATATTACCAGCTAATCATCATAGTCTGAAATACCAAGAATTAATTAGATCAATATCAAAGCTATTATTAAGTCAAAAGGTTTTCATTTTCACCGTAGAGCTTGGTTTGCTACTTCAATTATCTGTTTTGCGGCTTTTTCCTTGCGTTCGCTGTAGCGATCTGTGAGGTAGTCTACTTTGTCACGTAGTAACAAGGTGAACTTATAAAGTTCTTCCATCACATCCACAACGCGATCGCGATAGGAGGAATCCTTCATCGTACCGTCCTCGTTAAACTCCTGATAGGCTTTAGCTACCGAGGATTGATTGGGGATAGTAAACATCCGCATCCAGCGCCCCAGAATTCTCAAGGTGTTGACAGCGTTGAACGACTGCGATCCACCGCTGACTTGCATCACAGCCAAAGTTCTCCCTTGAGTTGGGCGAACGGCTCCAATATTTAGGGGAATCCAGTCAATTTGGTTTTTCATAATGCCACTAATATTACCGTGGAGTTCCGGGCTAGACCAAACCTGTCCTTCTGACCACTGGCTCAATTCCCGCAACTCTTGCACTTTTGGGTGAGTGTCAGGTACGCTACCGTGGATTGGCAATTCTCGTGGATCGAAAAACTTTACCTCTGCGCCAAATTCTTCAATGATGCGTGCTGCTTCCTCTGCTAAGAGGCGGCTATAGGAACGCTCACGCAGAGAGCCATACAAAAACAAAATTCTGGGGGGATGGTCAAATGTTGTCATAGAAATGTCAGCATAGAAATTAATCATCTAAAACGGATCGCAAGGAAAGAAAAATACATGGTAGGGGCACGGCATCATCAAGATTGTTAACTTATCGAAAAAATTTTGGCTGCCGTGCCTTCTGCCACTGCTACTATCATCCCAGCACGACAAATCTTTATCCCACAGGGGTAAATTCTGCTGTCAGTGACTCAATTAATTGAACCACTCGTTCTTTAATCTCATCGCGCACTCTGGGGAAAATTTCTGGCTGTTCTGCTGGATCATCTAATTGCCAATCTGCAAATACTTCTCGTACAACCCACTCTGTTGGCAAATTCACACCACAGCCACACAGAGAAATCACGACATCAAAATCTTCTGCTTGGAAGTCACTTAGAGGTTTGGAATGTTGATCGGTAATGTCGATGCCAATTTCTTTCATAGTAGCGATCGCTTCTGGTCTAACTTCACTTGCTTCTAATCCAGAGCTAGTTACATCAATCTTTCCCTTACCCAGTGTTTTGGCAAAGCCTTCCGCCATTTGGGAGCGTGCGGAGTTCTTTTTGCAAACAAACATGATGCGTTTCATAGTTAGATTCCTCTAGAAAGTTCTCGATTCAGATGCTGAGAAATAACGTTTTTCAAACCAGAAAGCAACATTAACAAGACTAATTAATACAGGTACTTCCACCAGCGGCCCAACAACAGCTGCAAAAGCCGCACCTGAATTAATACCAAATACTGCGATCGCCACTGCGATCGCAAGTTCAAAATTATTTCCTGCGGCTGTAAATGCTACACTTGCGGCTCTGGAATAGTCTGTCTTAATTCGCCAAGCCATGTAAAAGCTGACCAAAAACATGAAGATAAAGTAGATAATCAGCGGAATTGCAATCTTAATCACATCTAGAGGAATTTGAACAATTAAATTCCCTTTCAAGCTGAACATGACGACGATTGTAAATAACAAAGCAATCAATGTGATGGGGCTGATTTTAGTCACAAATTCCTCGTGATACCAGCGCTTGCTTTTCGCTTTCACTAAAAAGAAACGAGTGAAAAATCCAGCTAAAAAGGGAATACCAAGATAGATGAATACACTTTGAGCTATCTCGGAAATGCTGACGTTAACGATACTACCTTGCAATCCAAATAGAGGAGGTAGCACACTAATAAAGAACCAAGCATAAGGGCTGTAGAAAATGACCTGAAATATGCTGTTGAAAGCAACCAATCCAGCTGTGTACTCAGTATTGCCTCGTGCTAGATCGCTCCACACAACTACCATTGCAATACAACGGGCTAATCCAATTAAAATCAATCCCGTCATGTATTCTGGATAATTACGTAAGAAGATAGCCGCCAACGCAAACATGAGAATTGGCCCAATAATCCAATTCTGAATTAGTGACACACCGAGAATTTTTCCGTTACGAAATACATCACCTAACTCTTCATACCGCACCTTGGCTAGGGGTGGGTACATCATTAAAATTAAACCAATGGCAATTGGTATATTGGTGGTTCCTACCTGAAACTGATTAATAAATGCTTCGACTCCAGGAATAAAATAGCCTATACCCACCCCGACGGCCATTGCTAAAAAAATCCATAAAGTCAGGAAGCGATCGAGAAAAGAAAGCTGTTTAGAAATGGTTTTCGTTGTCATCACTTATTCCACAAAAACTTATCAATGTTTGAGTTGAAAAAGACCTAGAATTTCGCTTCTTTGCGTAACAACTCACCAATTGTTAAGTTCATTTGGGCTTTTCCATCAAAGACTGTTCCTACTTTGCCTTTGTACAAGTGAACATAATTGATTTGGTAACCATCATCTGGTAAAGGTATATACCCTACAGAACTGACTGCTTTTGATGCGTTCTTAATATAGAAATCTGCGAACGTGTACAGCGTTCCTCTGTTTGCTAAAGACTGCGGATTGACATAGATAAACAAAGGTCGAGAAAGCGGTTGATACTGACCTTTCTCGACGGCTTGACGTGATGGCGAGACTGCACCACGTCCGTTATCAATGGAGAGCGCTTTTAACTTATCTTGATGTTTTTCATAATATGCGTAGCCAAAGTAACCCAAAGCATTGGGGTCTTTACGTATCCCGTCTACCAATACTTCATCATCTTCACTGGCTGTATAATCGTTACGAGAGGCTCGGACTTTACCTACAACTGCCTCTGTAAAGTAGTCAAAAGTACCAGATTTTTTACCTGCACCGTACAAAGATAAAGGACGATCTGGCCAAGATGGGCGTATTTGGTTCCATTTGGTAATTTTTCCTTCAGCCGCAGGTTCCCAAATCTTCTTTAATTCTGCTACTGTGATATCTTTAGCCCAGTTATTTTGCGGATGAACAGCAACGGTAAGGGCATCAAAAGCGATCGGAAGCTCTATGTACCCTACCCCATTTTTCTTGCAAGCTTCCATCTCTGAGAGCAAAATCGGTCGGGAAGCATTGTTGATATCTGTTTCTCCAGCACAGAATTTTTCAAATCCGCCTGTAGTACCAGAAAATTTCACTTCTACTTGCGACTTGTTATTGGAGTTCGCTGTAAAGTCTTTGGCGATCGCTTGCGTTATTGGATATACAGTACTAGAACCATCAATTTTTATTGTTGTGCCATTCTTTTTAGTATTACTAGCTTCTATAGCATTTGGGGACTGTTGACTTTCACTACTAGAAGTTGAGCTAGCTGCACAACTGCTTACTAAAGCCACCGTTCCCAGCGCCAGAGCCAATTTCTTGACTTGTGCTTGCATTGACTTCTCTACCCTGTGTTGTCGCTAAGTTTGTAGACCTGTCATTTCAATAAAACTTGATATGTCAGTATCTTGTCAACTACAGAATATAAAAATTCATCAAAAAAATTTGATGTATTATTGGTAAATTTAGCAGGGGCGGGCAGGTAAAATTTTGGCTAGGCGACGATAATCGGATAAATATTGTTCTAGAACGAGAAATTGAGCCACATTCAGGCTGTAGTAAATCCAGCGTCCTTCTTGACGCGATCGCACTAAGCCTGCATCTTTGAGAGCTTTGAGGTGAAAAGACAGCTTTGACTGCGTAACTCCTAAAGTCGCGCACAAGTCACACACACACAGTTCTTGCTCGCGCAACAGTTCCAAGACTTTCAGCCGCAAAGGTTCAGACAGCGCATGAAAGCCTGCTGCGATCGCATCGGAAGTTAAGGTCGAGGAGGAATCCATCAAGTTTAATTGAAATATTTTGTGCTGTTTATCATACTAAACTAACTTCAACCTTAACTTCATTGCACCTGGGCACTAAGAAACTTTTGTTTTGATGAAATCGACAAACTGCTGCACGAGTTCAGGATTGCGCCAACCGGTATTGGTTTCTTCTAGCATGATATTAAGTGCTTCCTCTGGAGTAAAACTCCTTTTGTAAGGTCGTTCGCTGGTTAGAGCATCATAAATATCGATGATCTGAAACACTTGTGCTATGTAGGGAATATCATTACCTTTGAGACCATCAGGGTAGCCCGATCCATCCCAGCGCTCGTGGTGATGGCGAATAATCGGAATTACACCCCGCATACTGCGTAGTGGCTGGCAAATTTTTTCCCCAATAGAAACATGCTGTCTCATAATCTCCCACTCTTCCTCAGTGAGTTTGCCTTTTTTCAATAGCACAGCATCAGGTATGCCTACCTTGCCAATATCATGCAGATAACCACCCCACATCAAATCTCGAATTTGGTTGCGTGAGAGACAGAGGTATTCACCAAAAGCTTGTCCTAGTTTTACCAACCGTTCGCAGTGGTCGCCAGTATTGGGGTCTCGACTTTCGATGGCTCTAGCAACTGAAAATAGGACTTTTTCGGCATGATCTAAGTCTTCATTGAGACGCTTTTGACTGACTAATGATTTAACACGGGCTGCAAGTTCTACCCGATCAAAAGGTTTGGTGAGAAAATCATCTGCTCCAACTTCAATACCCCGAATACGCGATCGCCTATCATTTAAAGCCGTAATAAAAATGACTGGAATTAGCCTAGTAAGCTCATTTTGTTTCAAGATCTGGCATACTTCAAACCCATCCATTCCCGGCATCATCACATCCAGCAAAACTAGATCTGGTTGTTGTTCTGAAACCAGATCCACTGCCTTAGAACCACTGTCAGCTTCAATAATTTCGTAACCTTCCATCCCCAAAAGTGCAACAGCAGTCATCCGACTGGCGGCATGGTCATCTACTACTAAAACTTTTGGTAGATCTGAATCCCCGCTATTCACTTTAGCACTTTGGTTTTGTGGCTTTCTCGAGTCTAATGATTCGTCATCTTTATGCAAATTTTGCTGTTTCATCCAAGAAGGCAATGCTGGGGTGTTTTCAAGCATAAACTCTCCTTTAGATAAGCCCATTGAATCACCCTCTACATTTTGTAATTCTAGGACATGATTTGAACTTATATTCGTTAATTTGCTGAGGGGGTTAGACCCACTAGCGACTTTTTCGTTAGAGTTTGTATGCTTGCGTTCCCATTGAATCACAAAAGTGCTCCAGTTTTTTCAATAAACGTCAACGGTTTCACTTTTTTAAACTTGTTAAGTTTAGTATTTGCCTTGATGACAGCCAATATCTTGCCAAATTTCCTAATTAATTTATAATACACATATTTTTTTCCCTTAAATACATTATGTTTTTTAATAATTTTTGAAAAAAATTAAATAAACTTCCTCACTATTTTAGGTGCTTGATTTCTGCCTGAGACATTGACTGAGCAAAGCGTATCAGAATTCATTTTTTAATTGCCACTGCTCTAGAAGACAATAGGCACTCTGGCAATGGTCATTTCTGACAAAATTTCTGTTCGTCGGAGACCTTGGCGTACCCCTGCGCTTAAGCAAGCTAGCAAGAGGCTATCCTTGAGCAGACACGAGATGATCGGGACCTTCGCTGCGCTTACGCCGAGAACCGACGCTCAACGCCAGATGCTTTCCGCAGTAGGGACAGGAAGGCAGTGACTCGACGGTAGCAATTTCTCATCGAGCAAATGGATATGGGTAGGCAGTGAGTGACGGGTACGCAGGGGTTTCTCGTGGGCGAACTGCCGTCATGAGGCATGAGATTTTTTTATGAATGATTGAGGATCGCTAGAGAAAAATTTCTCTTTATTTATCAGTGAGTGGGGAATTTAAGTTTTTTCTTTTCCTCTGAAGATATTAAATAATTTCGCTAATTGTCTTTAGTGTAGTATCTACTAAATTAATGCTATGTTTGGGTGATTTAGAACACAAAGATTAATGATCTGCATTACTAGGAAAAACTTCAATTAATTGGGAAGTAGGTATGAGAGGCTAGGGATGAGGGATGAGGAAAGAGTTTTCGCAATACCTATAACCCCAGACCCAATACCTGCGTAAGTCTTAACCAAGTGAAAATCTGCTGTAAATTAATTAAGAATTGGCTTGTTGAGAATTGCTGGCAGCACTGTCAAACAGCCACCTTTTTCGCCAGCGAGAGGTAGACTCTAATGAAGAAGCTTGTTGCTCTTGTTGTCGTCGCATCAATATTACATCAGCAGGGTCGATCAATTGGGGGTCACGGTAAGGAATAGCAGCACGAGTGAGTAAATGCTCTTTTTCTGCTTGGCAAAGGGGCAAAAGTGTTAAGTTACCAGAATATTTCTGATGAACTGCTACAGTACCAGGCGATCGCCTTCCTACTGGTGGGGTAGAACCGATAACTAAACCAGCGCTTAATAGAGCCGTGCGTACAGCAGCAGCACAGGAATAAGTAGCTAAAATGCCATGTGGATGCAAACACAAAGAAATTTGGTTGACGAACTCCACAGTCCATAACTGAGGACATTGAGGCGGGGAAAAAGGATCGAGGAAAATTGCATCCGCTAAAAAACCAGATTGATTGAGTAATTGAATCGAATTTCGCGCATCCCCAATGATTAACTCAGCCTTCAGGTATTCCTGCTGCACTTGATAGTTAAAAGCTAGCTGATGCAAAATATCGGTATACTTGTAGCCCCAATTGTCAAATAAGTGATGGGCGATCGCCGCTTGTGGGACAGCAGGATTAAGTTCTAACGCTATGATTTCAACATGACAATGAGGATTTATGTCCCAGATTGTCTGCAAAGCAGCAGCTGTGTTGTATCCTAGACCATAACAAATATCCAACAGCCGCAAAACTGGTTCTTGAGCGCGGAAAGCCAGTTGAGTCGGTTCTGCAAACTTGAGAAAACTCTCCTGCTTGGCTCCATAATGACTATGAAAGTCTTCGCCAAACTCTTTGGAAGTAAAAGTGAAGGAACCATCTGCCGTAGTTTGGGGGATAAATTGTTCAGAATCTAGCATTTTATGAATAAAAGAGAGATATGGAACTGGAAGAAGGACAAGGGAGACAAGGAGAAGATGACCATTGACAAATGACAACTGACAAATGACAACTGACCATTGACAAATGACAAATGACAAATGACAACTGACAAATTAGTTATTTCACCAGCATGGTTATTTGAACATCTGAATGATCCGCAAGTTGTAATTGTGGATTGTCGGTTTTCACTTGCCGATCCACAATTGGGAAGACAGCAGTACCAATTAAGCCACATAGAAGGATCTTATTATCTAGATTTAAATCAGCATCTTTCCAGTCCTGTAGCAGAACATGGCGGGAGACATCCTTTGCCCAATCCTCTAGATTTAGCTCGTAAATTAGCAGAAATTGGTGTTAATTACCAAAAAACTTTGGTTGTAGCTTACGATGATTCTCGCTTCGCCTTTGCAGCGCGTTTGTGGTGGCTTTTGCAATATTTAGGTCATGAACAAGTAGTAGTACTTGATGGCGGCTTTGCAGGATGGCAAAAAGCTGGTTATCCCGTAACCAATATTATTCCTCAACCCCAAACTGCTAACTTTGTGCCCAAAATCAAAACAGATAAAGTAGTAGATATTAATACGGTAAAAAGTACAAAAGATTTGCCAGAGGTAGCTCTAGTAGATTCCAGAGAAAGCGATCGCTATCGAGGTGAACGCGAACCAATCGATAAAATTGCCGGTCATATTCCTGGTGCTGTTAACTATCCTTGGCAAGAAGTCACAGATTCTTCAGGGTATTTACTCCCCCCAGATGCACAACGCCGTCGTTGGGAAAACTTAGCAAAATCTGAGGAAATTATAGTTTACTGTGGTTCTGGTGTTACTGCTTGCGTAAATTTACTCTCCTTGGAATTAGCAGGGATTTCTCAAGGTAAATTGTATGCTGGCAGCTGGAGCGATTGGATTAGTTATATGTAGTTTTTAGTTGTTAAATTTGCGGCGATCGCTATTGGCGAAATAATCTATTAGAATAAAATAAAAATTGTCAAGTTTTTTATTGATTATCCGGAAAACTGCACAGCTAAAACTGTAGCAAAAGTAGTGGGCAACATCATTCAAGCTAAGAGCAAATGAGCGAAACTAGCCAGCGTCGAATTGTTATTGGAGATGTGCATGGTCAATATGAAGGATTAATGACTTTATTGGCAGCCATTGCTCCAGCATCGAACGATCAACTTTATTTTTTGGGAGACTTAATTGATCGCGGTCCTCAAAGCGCACAGGTAGTGAATTTTGTCAAAAACAATAACTACCCTTGTCTGCTGGGAAATCATGAGCAGATGTTGTTAAATGTATTGACCGGTAGCAGCGCTTCTAATTCAGCGATGCAATCCTGGCTATACAGCGGTGGTCAAGCAACCATAGCTAGTTACCAAGAAGCGACCATTCCCCAAGAACATATCGATTGGTTGACAACCCTGCCCACTTATATTGATTTAGGGGATGTTTGGTTAACCCATGCTGGTGTTGACCCACTGATTCCTTTAGAAAAACAAACCGCCGAGCAATTCTGCTGGATCAGAGAAGAATTTCATGGCATTGAAAAACCATACTTCCCTGATAAATTAATTATTATTGGTCACACTATTACCTTTACCCTACCTGGTGTTACTCCTGGTCAGCTGGCACAAGGAAGAGGATGGATAGATATAGATACTGGTGCGTATCATCCCCGTAGTGGCTGGTTGACAGCACTAGATGTCACAAATAACCTGGTTTATCAAGTTAACGTATTTAAAAAGCGCGTCCGCACTTTACCTTTAAAAGAAGCAACCGTTATCATCAATCCATCGGAAATCAAAGGTACTCGCCGCCACCAGCAGCGAGCATAGTCAATTGAAGGATGAAATATGAGGGCTGGGATGAGGAAGATTTTGCTTCCCCATCTCCCCCATCTGCTTTTTGAGTCTGCACAATATTCGCAAAATTAAAGTAAGGCGCGGATATTAGCTTTATAAGCAGCATTATCTAATCCATAACGCCCATTGCTAGGTTGAGAATTAATAGAGCGTTTGAGAGTATTAATGCGATCGCTAGTTGCAGGGTGAGTACTTAAAAATGTCGGCGTAGAACCCTTACCTAGCAGCTTTTGCATAAAGGAAACCATTCCCGATTGAGCATAACCACTACGGGTCAAAGTTCTTAAGCCTCTTTGATCCGCATCAAATTCATCTTGACGACTACGGGGAAGGTTAAGTGCTAACTGTACACCAAGTCCTACCACTTGATTGCGATCTAAACCTGCGGCTGTAGCTAAACCACCAGCAATGGCTTGTTGTCGCATCTGTTTGACTAAATGTTTACCGCCAATGTGACCGATTTCATGAGCAATGACACTGGCTAGTTCCGCTTCATTGTCAGCAGCTTTCAGCAAACCGGTGTGGACATAAACATAGCCTCCCGCAGTCGCAAAAGCATTAATAGCCGGATCGTCAACTACTTGGAATGTATAAGGGAGATTGGGGCGATCGCTATTAGCAGCCAACCGCCGTCCAACTTGTTCCACATAGCGATTAACTTCTGCATTACGATAAAGCTTAACTTCACCACTTACTTGCTGATTAATATCCTTACCCAGATCAACTTCCTGGCGATCGGATATATTAGATAGCTGAAATATTTGGACACCCTGGAACAGAAGCGGTAATAAATCAAAAGCCCTTCCGGGAAGAGGTGCAGCCAGAGATACACTCAGCGCAACGAAGAGCGAAATTAACGGATAAAACCAGCGACGCCGCCACAAACGGTAATTTGTCAAAAAGGCATTCCAAGCATTCATAATCCGGTTTTTATAGATAATCGTTGAAGAACATCACATTATTAGACGAATTTAGACTTTCTATGTTGCATTTTTGTCATTAGTCATTAGTCATTAGTCAATTGTCAATTATCATTAGTCATTTGTCCCTTGTCCTTTATTAAACACCCACGACGATGATCATTGACCCTTGACCCTTGACCACTGACCATTGACCAAAACACAAAGCCGGAATTTTAGAAGTCGTGATAAACTGTCGCTTGACTGCAAAGGCCAGCTGCTTCTGAGGCTTGCTAACTAGGTAAAATTGCCATTATCCTTGTCAAGCCTACTGCTACAATCGATTACTCTGCTGATATCTGGGAAAATTTATTATGGCTATTTTAGATTCCAAAGGTCGCTTGTTCGGCAAAATCAATCTCCTTGATTTAGGTGCTTTACTAGTAATTGTGCTAGTTATATTCGGCATATTTGTCTTTCCCGGTACTTCCGGTTCTGTAGCCCAGGTAGGTACAAAAACAGTACCTATAGAAGTAGACCTAATAGTTCGGGGTTTAAATGTCCGCGATCCACAGCAATTATTTGATAAGGGATTGAAAGCCAATGGTAAAACCAACGTAATTATCCGCAATCAACCTCACGGTGAAATTACTATTAAATCTGTAAAACAACTACCAAGAACAATCAATGTTCCCCAACCGGATGGTTCTCTCAAAGAGTTACCAGATCCCAAAACCAACAATTATAGTACAGATATGCTGTTGACATTAGAAGGTAAAGCACAAATTACGGCAAATGGCCCAGTTTTAGGGAACAGCAAAGTAAAAATTGGGATGCCATTTGAGTTAGAAGGCTTCAATTACAACTTTAATGCCACAGTCATTGATTTAAGATTGCAAGAAAAATAGAGATGAGGAGCTAAAATTGTGACTCCGCAACAGCGTTCAATATGGAAACTGGGCAAATTCTCTTGTATCAAAGTATCAGCAGTCTATTAATCCAGTACCGATACAGGGTAGGATAGGACATCGACAATTAACAACGAAAGTGTTAAAACGCCTTTACGTGGATGTCACATCGACAGTCCTCTCCTACCTAACCTCCTAAACTGGGAGGAAAGGAAGAAGTAATTTAAAAATCGGGGTTTTCTGCTTCTACTTTGATCGCACAAAAGCCAAACCACATTCATCGAACTCACGTTAATTGAGTTTTTACCAGAATTACCAGAAAAATCGCCAAATTTCGATTTGGGTCGGTTTTGGGAAACACTGCTGCTTTACATAGTTATTTTTTCCTTCTCGTTAGAGAAATTTTGAAATCCGTAGACGAAGTAATAGAGCCTTGAATAAGCTATTGTTTACAGGTAAATCTTTTCGCTTTATGACTTGTGTCGTACCGCTGTTAATGTGGTGGGGATACAAGGAAATTAAAAGTCAAATTGTCCAACCGCAAGCAGTTTTAGTGTTAGGCGGTTCCACGAAAAATTTAGAGCGCGAGAAATTTACAGCAAATTTTGCTAAGAGGCATCCAAATTTACCAATTTGGATTAGTGGTGGTAGTCCACCGAGATCGACTCAAAAGGTGTTTGCTAAAGCAGGAGTTGATCCCGACCGTTTACACTTGGATTATGAAGCTGTAGATACAGTTACTAATTTTACAACCTTAGTCGATGATTTGCAAGCTCATGGCATCCAGAGTGTTTATTTAATTACTTCCGACTTCCACATGCGTCGTGCTTGTGTCATTGGTGAGATTGTTTTGGGTAGTCGGGGGATCAAATTTAAAGCTGTGTCAGTTCCATCACCGAAAACGTCGGAACCTATCGAAAAAACTTTCCGTGATGGCGCTAGAGCTATACTTTGGGTAGCTACTGGTTATACGGGCGCAGAGGAGACAGCGGCTAAGTAGGGGCTAGGGGGGATGAGGGAGATGAGGGAGACGCGGGGACACGGGGACACGGGGACGCACAGAAATCATCAATGCCCAATGCCCAATGACGCCAGTTGCCTCAAGTCGGGAAACCCGCCCACGGCACTGGCTCCCCAATGCCCAAGTTCACACTAAATCCTGATGAGTAAATGACTTAGCATTCGCTCCAGTGTAGGTAGCTACAATATGACCATCGCCTGTCATTTGATATTTATAGGTTACCAATCCTTCTAAACCAACAGGGCCTCTGGGAGGCATTTGTTGAGTACTGATTCCGACTTCTGCGCCAAAACCGTAACGGAAACCATCGGCAAAGCGGGTAGAACAGTTGTGGTACACTCCCGCTGCATTGACAAATCCTAAAAAGGTTTCCGCAGCGGCTAAATCTTCTGTGACGATTGCTTCTGTATGGCGGGAACCATATTCGTTAATATGGGCGATCGCTTCTTCTAAGGAATCGACAATTTTAATTGCCAAAACTAAATCGCTATATTCTGTTTCCCAATCTTTTGCTGTGGCACTATTAATATGAGGCAAAATTTTAACAGTGCGGCCATCACCTCTTAATTCCACATGTTTTTCTTGCAATGCTGTGGCAACTTTGGGTAGGAATTCTGGGGCAATGCTGGCGTGAACTAGCAAAGTTTCTATAGCATTACAAGCTGCGGGATATTGAATTTTGGCATCAACAGTAATGTTAACCGCTTTGGCAATATCCGCTGCTTGATCTATATATAGATGACAAATGCCATCGGCATGACCCAGTACGGGAATGCGGGTATTGTCCTGAACAAACCGGACAAAAGAATTAGAACCTCTGGGAATAATTAAATCTACATATTTATCTAAATTTAAAAGCTCTAAAGTTTCTTCCCTGGTTGTGAGCAACTGTACTACATCTGGGCTAACAGCAGTGGGTGCTAAACCTTGCTTAATTGCTTTGACAATCGCTTCGCAAGAACGTATTGCTTCTTTACCACCTTTGAGAATTACACCATTACCGGATTTGATAGCTAAAGAAACAATTTGAATTGCTGCTTCGGGACGGGCTTCAAAAATAATCCCCAAAACGCCTAAAGGGCAAGTAATCCGCTTGAGAACTAAGCCTGTATCGAGTTCGCGGTGAATCTGGACTTTACCTACAGGATCGGCTAGTTTGCCTACGTCTCTCACTCCCGCGATCGCATCTCTTAATTTATGTTCATCCAACTGCAACCTTTTATACAAGGGTTTGGCAATACCATCAGCAGTAGCAGCTTTACAATCCGCAATATTAGCTTGCAAGATTTCATCCTTTGCCGATTCTAAAGCGATTGCGATCGCCTCAATAGCTTGATTTTTTGCCTCAGTCGAGAGAACAGCCAGCTTAAAAGCAGAGGAACGGGTTTTTTGCGCGATCGCAATCAGGGGAGAAGCAATTTCCAGACTAGTCATAGCAAACAACAACTTTTCAGTACGGCCACAATCTGTGCCTTTTCCCTATCCTACCAACCTTAGTTACTACCTAAACTAATTCTCTACTGGAATTTACTGCCCCTTTGATTTGACTGCGGCTACAAACGGTAAAAGCACAACGGCGGTTGTGCTCTCACAAAAGATAGATATTCTACACAATTGAAAATGACTATACCAATCCTAAATTATTTAGGAAATATCCCTTACGAACTGTTGACTGTCAACTGTAGTCAAATAATAGCTAGCAATGATGGCTTTCACAAATGAAATAGGATGGCTATCTAATTTCCTAACCCTCATCTCCAATGATTAATAATGAGTGTGAAATGAATCGATTTTTATCACACTAAGCAAATAGAGATATTAACTCAACCACGTTGAACTCGTTTTTCAAATTCTTCACGGGTTTGTTCAACTACACCAACAGCAGAGGAATAGATATCATCATGTTCCTGTTGCAGCCAAGTTAAAAGGCTAGCAATTTGGGCATTCCTTAAATCTAGGTCTGTCTGAAAAATAATTGAAGTTGCCATCAATTGAGCATATTGAGGTGGATGGCCTTGTTGCACCAAATGAGCTATTAAGCCGGCTAAAGCTTCTTGCCGGACTGGATCGGGGTTTGCTTCCTTAAACATTTGTTCTAGACAATGATAATTGTTGCCATCATCCTATTTCATGTAACTGACTATTTTGTATCCGTAGTTACACTGAAATTGAAGAGCGATCGCACTATATAAGAGTGAGTGATGTTTACGCTGATATTTTCATTCTGAGTTTTGTAACAACCTTAACTTATACAAAATAGACAAGATACAGTAAAAAACTTACAAGTCAAATACAGCAAGCTATTTTTAAATCAAACAATTTAAACATTTTTAAGTATTCACAGTGTATTTTCTTAAACATTGTTATATTTGTTTACATTATTTATGTTGTAATGCTCTTTACATTTGAAGCAGGTGTTAATAGGATAGTTGCAGAGATTGAGAAAAGCGAAAGCCAATCAATCTTCAAAACGACAACAATGAGTTTAAGGTACAAAAAAATGGCAGTTGAAAAGACTAATTCCTCCTCCAGCTTGGCAGAAGTTATTGATCGCATCTTAGACAAAGGTATCGTTGTAGATGCTTGGGTACGTGTTTCTCTCGTAGGTATTGAACTATTAGCTATTGAAGCTCGGATCGTTATCGCTTCTGTTGAAACCTACCTGAAATATGCAGAAGCTGTTGGTCTAACTCAGTCAGCCGCAGTACCTGCTTAATTATTAAGTAGATAGAAAAACAATAGAATTAGCAATTAACTAATTCTATTGTTTAAACCTTGTCCAAAGCAAACACAAACCACAACCAAATTAAGGTGCAATCATATGGCAGTCGAAAAAACTAATTCTTCCTCCAGCTTGGCAGAAGTTATTGACCGTATCCTAGACAAAGGTATCGTTGTAGATGCTTGGGTACGTGTTTCCCTCGTAGGTATTGAACTACTAGCTATTGAAGCTCGGATCGTTATCGCTTCTGTTGAAACCTACTTGAAATATGCAGAAGCTGTTGGTTTAACTCAGTCAGCCGCAGTACCTGCTTAATAACTAAGCAGCATTCAAAATCAGAAT
Source organism: Calothrix sp. NIES-2100 (assembly GCF_963875285.1). NCBI lineage: Bacteria > Bacillati > Cyanobacteriota > Cyanophyceae > Nostocales > Calotrichaceae > Calothrix > Calothrix sp. NIES-2100. The sequence goes on along the minus strand of NZ_CAWNLA010000001.1, from coordinate 9,459,808 downwards.
TTTTGGGTTGAGATTCTGATCTTTAGTCTGCTTTTTTCTGATTATCTGGATTTGCTGCAACCAAGCTGATCCAAAAGATAAAAAGAAAAGAGCAGATATTCCTTGAGCTACATTCACTGCAATAAGTTATATGCAGTGGATGTAGTTAATTCACGATGATTTAGTTTTATTGCGGAGAACCTCATGACTCCTTTAATGATAAGAATCAGGCAAGAGCATCAAGGAATAGCTGAGGAAGTAACTCAACTATTTCAAGATACTCAAGAATTCTTGTCCGCGACCACAGCTAAAAGAAAAGCGCAAGCTAAAGAGCAAGCAGAAAATCTGCACCAATTCCATCAGGAATTAGAGCAAAACACTGAAGAGTTTTTGTCAGATACTGCTAAACAAAGAATGGCGCAAGCTAAACAGCAAGCAGAAAATCTGTACCAATTCCATAAGGAAATGGAGCAAAATACCCAAGAGTTTTTGTCAGATACTGCTAAACAAAGAATGGCGCAAGCTAAACAGCAAGCAGAAAATCTGTACCAATTCCACAAGGAAATGGAGCAAAATACCCAAGAGTTTTTGTCAGATACTGCTAAACAAAGAATGGCGCAAGCTCAAGAACAAAGACAACAGTTACACCAATTCCGCCAAGATTTGTTTGCTAGCATTTTTGGCATATCTATTGGTTAATTAATGCTCCGAACAAAAGGAGTTTATCTGTTGAAGAACAGGGACCAATAGTAAAACCCCCTAATCTTCCAGGTAAAAACTGGTAAGACCAGGGGGTAGTCAAATTCAACAATGAGTTTTAGCACGAAACATAAATAACATATATTGTCACTGATGACAAGGCTTCAGCAAAAAACACTGACAACCTCTTTTTTACCTCTTTTCTACCAGTGAACAATATATAACTCTAACGAGTTTTAATCATCCAAACAACCGATAGAGGGTTATTTATAGTTTCTATCACCATCGTAGCACATAGATGCATAAATCGCATCTAATTTCTGTTATTTTTGTAAATTTTTCTGCCCATCATCATCAACTTATGACTAACACCGAAAATCATAAAAAAAGAGCCGTTCTTCGTGTCCGTCCTGGCCAGTTTGTCATCACACCTGCTATTGAGCGAGTAGCAATTCGGGCGCTGCGTTATCTCACTTCAGGATTTGCAATTCACTTACGTGGCCCAGCGGGAACAGGAAAAACGACCTTAGCCATGCATCTAGCCAACTGTCTAGATAGACCAATCATGTTGATTTTCGGAGATGACGAATTTAAGAGTTCTGATTTAATCGGTAGTGAATCTGGTTACACGCACAAAAAATTATTAGATAATTACATTCACAGCGTTCTCAAAGTCGAAGATGAATTCAAACAAAATTGGGTTGATTCTCGGCTAACTTTAGCCTGTCGGGAAGGCTTAACTTTGGTCTATGACGAATTTAACCGTTCAAGACCGGAAGTTAATAACGTTTTGCTCTCAGCTTTAGAAGAAAAAATTCTGACCCTTCCTCCTAGCAGTAATCAGCCAGAATATTTACATGTTCATCCTAAATTCCGGGCTATTTTTACCTCCAACCCCGAAGAATATTGTGGAGTTCATGCTACTCAAGATGCTTTAATGGATCGACTGGTAACTATTAATATGCCAGAACCAGATGAGCTAACTCAGACCGAAATATTAACCCACAAAACAGGACTAAATCACGAATATTCTCAGCTAGTTGTGCGATTAGTCAAAGCATTTCGATCGGTAACTGGTGGAGAAAAGACTTCTGGATTACGGTCTTGTTTGATCATTGCTAAGATCTGTGCAGAACACGATATTGTGGTCACACCAGAAAATTCAGATTTTCGAGAAATTTGTGCAGATGTTCTGTTCAATCGGACAAAATTAACTGCAAGCGAATCGACAACTGTGTTCCTAGAATTACTCAACCACTTACACGCAAATTCACCATCAGTAGAGCCAGTAGATAACAGTGACCCCTATGATGTGGCTGAGACGGAAATAGTTAGTGAAGCAGAGCCGCAAACAGAAGCGATCGCCGAACCTGTCACTCTAGACGAAAGCTTGTTAAGCGACAATCCCAATTGAGGCTTTCAACAAAAAGCTTAGTGATTAAAAAAGGCCGTGTTTATATCATTCAAGAGTCTAATTTATCGTGACTACCACACCCATCCTGCCAACACGTTCTCAATCTAACTCCAGTCGAGCTATTACCACATCTACCCAAGGTTCTACCTTGGCAGATATTCTCGAAAGAGTTTTAGATAAGGGAATTGTGATTGCTGGTGATATTTCCATATCTATCGCCTCCACCGAACTGATTCATATCCGCATTCGCTTGTTAATTTCCTCCGTTGATAAAGCCAAAGAACTTGGTATTAATTGGTGGGAAAATGACCCTTATCTCAGTAGTAAGTCTCAACGGTTAGTTGAGGAAAACCAACAACTTCAGCATCGACTTGAGAGTTTAGAAGCGCAGTTACGTTCACTTACTACTGCTAATATAAACAATCCAGAGCTATTAACAGTAAATGCTGAAGATGATGGACGCAACGATGACGAAAATTTGCCATTGCCAATAAATTCTCAACTTGATGACTAGACTGAGTTTACTCAAAAAATAAATTACCCAAAGGTGGCATCATGGCAATGGTTTGCACTCCAGTTGAAAATTCCAACGATTTGCTAGCTACCAATTCTCAAGCTAATAAACAAGCTGGGTTAGTTCCTTTACTCTTAACTGTAGTGGAACTAATACGTCAGCTGATGGAAGCTCAAATAATTCGACGTATGGAACAGGAGTGCCTCACTGAATCTGACTTAGAGCGAGCCGCAGAAAGTTTGCAAAAGTTAGAGGAACAAGTTTTAAATTTGTGTCAGATTTTTGAAATTGATCCAGCAGATCTAAATATACATTTAGGAGAGCTTGGTAGTCTTTTGCCGCGTGCTGGATCTTATTATCCTGGGCAAACTGGAAATTCTCCTTCTGTACTAGAACTCTTAGACCGTCTTTTAAACACAGGAATTGTTGTAGACGGTGAAATAGATTTAGGTATTGCGCAAATCGATCTCATTCACGCGAAATTGCGTTTAGTTTTAACTTCAAAACCTTTGTAATTACAAAATAATCTTTTCTTATGGATGCTGGGCTTTATTTGTACGGTATTTTTTCTGAGCCAATTCCGCCAACAGTTGCTCTCAAAGGATTAGATTCCCAACCTGTTTATAGTCAAATCGTTGAGGGGTTTACTTTTTTATATTCAAACGCTAAACACGAAAAATACTTAGCTTCTCGCCGAAATTTAATCAGTCATGAAAAAGTTTTAGAACAAGCCATGCAGGAAGGGTTTCGGACTCTTCTCCCTCTCAGATTTGGATTAGTTGTGAAAAATTGGGAAACAGTAATTGCACAACTAATCCAACCTTGTGAAAGACAGTTGCGAGAGCTATTTCAAAAATTGTCAGGTAAACGAGAAGTTAGCGTCAAAATTCTTTGGGATACCAAATCAGAATTACAAGCAATGATGCTGTCTAATCCCGAATTGAAGCAGAAGCGCGACCAAATGGAAGGCAAAAATTTGAGTATGGAGGAAGTTATTCAGATTGGCCAATTAATTGAAAGCAATTTACAACTTCGTAAAGAGGCTGTCATTCAAGCTTTCTTTAATGAGCTAAATCCCTTAGCAGAAGAGGTTGTAGAAAGTGACCCCATGATGGAGGAAATGATTTACAATGCTGCTTTTTTAATTCCTTGGGATAACGAAGCTTTATTTAGCCAACGTGTCGAAGCTATTGACCAAAAATTTGGTGACCGTTTACGCATTCGCTACAACAATTTCACCGCACCTTATACATTTGCCCAAATTGATTAATTGGAGTTTATCGTATGCTTGGAAAAATTTTACTATTCCCAGTCATGGGGCCAATTAGTGGACTGATGTGGATTGGAGAACAAATTCAAGAGCGTACTGATACTGAATTTGACGCTCAAGAGAATTTGCATAAACAATTATTAAGTCTGCAACTTTCTTTTGATATTGGCGAAATTTCTGAAGAAGATTTTGAAGAACAAGAAGAAGAACTGCTGCTGAAAATTCAAGCTTTGGAAGAGCAAGCTCAACTAGATGCAGCATCCTTAGAAGATGAAGAAGATGAAGAGGATAAACAGGATGAAGTAGAACAAACTTACTTTATAGCAGAATCGGAAAACGATAAAGTTCTGGCTGAAGTATTGCGGGGTAATAACCAATATGAAGACAATGAAAATCTCGTGTTATCACCCTAATCTTTCTAGCACATGACTTTAATGTTTAGATTCAATTAAAAACCCGCATTTGCGGGTTAATAGTTTAATTTTAGGCGTACTGATATTGACGAATTAATTGAAGCTAGGAAAATCAATATTCTATTTCAAATGCTTGATAATTTTTAGCTTCAAAAAAGATATTAGGGCGCTTGGGTAAAGAAGAAGGTCGAGAATCAGCGTGGCGTAATTTATTAATAACTGTTTCTGTTTCTGCTATCTGATTCTTGAGTGAACCCAAACGTTGTTTTAAAAGTACTGTGCGCTGCTCTATAAACTGCAACTCCTGCTTAATTCTTTGCTGTTCTGTTACCAATTTGTAAAGCTCCAATTGACTAGACGCTTCAGATTTACTACGAGGCATAGTAGTTACTTTAGGTCTAATAGAACCGCGATTCCGAATAATTTTCATTGAATTTACCTGAACAATTGATTGTATTATAACCAAGAAAATCAGATTGTAAAGGCTAAAAAATAATTTCTTAGTTTTGTATTTAAGGTCATTATGGGTGGTCTAATAATCAATAAAAATCTCACTCCTTTGGATTTGGTTAAAAAAATGGAATCATTAAATCTTTACACCTATGCTTTTTGTCAAACCCTTAATATTCCCTTGAATTTACCAAAAGGTCATGCAGGTCAGCTATTCTTAATTAATAGTTCTGGTATTTCAGCCGTTGTCGAACAAGGACTATCTTTAGAATCAGTACAAAATAATGATGAGCAAGTGATCAAAATGGTGTTAGATCACGATCGCATCATTCGTGAACTATTTCAACAAACCACAGTTTTACCTTTGCGTTTTGGTACTTCTTTTGCTTCTTCTGACACCTTGCTCAACCATATACAATTTCATGCTGAAGAGTACCGAAAAACATTAGATAAAATTCAAGGAAAAACTGAATATAATTTAAAACTAGTGCCTCGGACTGTTAAAGAACCTGTAAGATCAACTGTGGGCGGGGGGAGAGACTATTTTCTAGCGAAAAAACAGTATTTTGAATATCAAAAAACTTTCATGATTTCACAGACTGATGAAAAATCCAGTCTGATTAATTTAATTACAGAGATTTATCAATCTTCCGTTATTGTTCAAAATAAAGGAGAAGAAATCAAGATTTATATTTTAGTCAGTGACCAAGATAAACCTTTATTTTTAGAACAATTTTTGAGTTGGCAAGAAGCTTGCCCATCTTGGGATTTCTTCTTAGGAGAAGGTTTACCTCCCTATCACTTTGTTTAATGATGATTTACAAGTTCTGTTGTAAGTTTAAAGGTGAATGATGAACAACTACGATTCTCTAAATTTAGTCATGTTTAGCGGTAAAGGTGGGGTTGGTAAAACCACCATATCTTGCAGTTTTGCGCGTTATTGGGCAAGAAAGTTTCCTCAAGAAAGAATTTTATTAATTTCTACAGATCCAGCCCATTCTTTAGGAGATGTTTTACTTGCAGAAGTGGCAGATATTGCCTTACCTGTAGCCGATTTACCTAACTTGAGTGTTCAGGCATTAGATGCACAAAAACTGCTATTAGAATTTAAAGCAAAATATAGCCGCTTTTTAGAATTATTAGTTGAGCGGGGGAGTTTAGCAGACGGAGAAGATTTAGCGCCAGTTTGGGATTTAAATTGGCCGGGTTTAAATGAACTCATGGGGTTGTTAGAAATACAACGGCTGCTTTCGGAGAAGAAGGTAGATCGGATAGTTCTAGATATGGCTCCTTCTGGACATACATTAAATTTATTACGATTAAAAGATTTTTTAGATGTTATTTTAAATTCCTTTGAATTATTTCAAGAGAAACATCGTGTGATTACCCAAAGTTTTAAGGGTAGTTATACAGAAGATGAAGTTGATAACTTTTTAGTTGACATGAAGTTTCAGTTAGCAGAAGGCAGACGCTTACTGCAAGATGAAAAATTTACTGGCTGTTTAGTCGTAGCAATTTCTGAACCTATGTGTTTTTTAGAAACTGAACGATTTTTAGCTAGTTTAAAAACCTTAGAAATTTCCTACGCCGGATTATTTATCAATCGGTTTTTGAAAGATTCTGCTCTCGAAAAAGACCGTTATGCTGAACAGCAAAATTTACTCAACAAATACTTACAAATAGCACCTGACAAACCTGTTTTTATTGTACCGCAACAGCAAGTACTCCCCTTAGGTGGGGTGTTGTTAGATAATTTAGCTACCCAATTTCAAACCATTGATCGAGTTGAACTTGCACCACCACCATTAATTCAATGGCCGAATAAAATCCTCCCTAATTTTGGGGATTTTTTGGCTAAAGGATGTCAACTAATTATTGTTGGTGGCAAAGGAGGTGTAGGTAAAACAACAGTAGCAGCCGCAATCGGTTGGGCTTGTGCGCAGCATTATCCCCATAAAAAAATCCGTGTAATTTCCATAGATCCGGCGCATTCTTTAGGAGATGCTTTTGGGCAAACTTTAGGTCATGAGCCTGTAATGTTAACTGCTAATTTGAGCGGTCAAGAAGTTGATGAAACTAAAGTTTTAGACCAATTCCGTGCTGATTATCTCTGGGAATTAGCAGATATGATTAGTGGTGAGGGAGCAGGAACAGATTCTCAAGTAAATGTTGCCTACTTACCAGAGGCTTGGCGACAAATTATGTCTCAAGCTTTACCTGGTATTGATGAGATATTATCTCTGGTAACAGTGATGGATCTATTAGACAGCAACCAACAAGACTTAATTATTTTAGATACAGCCCCTACAGGTCATCTGCTGCGCTTTTTGGAAATGCCATCGGCTTTAGGAGATTGGTTAACCTGGATATTTAAGCTGTGGATGAAATATCAAAATGTTTTGGGTCATGTGGATGTAATTGGGCGGTTGCGAGGTTTACGTCAACAAGTTGTGCAGGCACAAAAGAAATTAAAAAATCCCCAGGATACGCAATTTATTGGTGTAATTCAGGCAGAAGCAGCAATCATTGCTGAACACATAAGATTAACAGCATCATTGGCAAAGATGGGAGTTAATCAACCCTATGTGGTACAGAATCGCTACAGTCCCGAAGCGGAAATTGATGGCAGTTTATTTCCTGAACAAACAATTATTCGCTTACCACGCTTACCACGCTCTGTAGAGCCACTGGCGAGAATTCAATGTGCAGCACATCTGTTATTTGAATTTGAGGAATTAATTGCCAATAACAGATGAATGTCACCAAGAAAATAGTGGGATTTTTGGAGTCAACTATCGGAGGTATTTTATGAGTGAATTATTTAAGGGATTTGAGCAGTTATTAGAGTTAGTGAAAACTCTAGAAGAAAAAGTAGAGAAGGGCGAAATTAAGACAGATGTGCAAATTAATTCTCGTCCGATGAGCAGTATTCCGCGTCATGGGAATATGCCGCGTCCTAATAATATGGCTAATGATGTGGGCACTAGTCGCTTCCGCACTCAACCTCCAGCTAATTCTGGTGGTGGTGGTGGTAATGATCCAGCATCTGACCCAATTGTGCCACCTAATGCACCTGCCGATCATAGTCTCAAAGATGTTGGTGGATTGAGTGAAGTTCTTAAAGAACTTAAGGAACTGATTGCTATCCCCTTAAAACGCCCCGACCTACTAGCAAAACTGGGGCTAGAACCGACACGAGGGGTGTTGTTAGTGGGGCCTCCTGGTACTGGCAAAACACTCACCGCCCGCGCCTTAGCTGAAGAACTTGGCGTTAACTATATCGCCCTCGTGGGGCCAGAAGTTATCAGCAAATATTACGGTGAAGCTGAACAAAAACTGCGGGGGATTTTTGAAAAAGCTGCTAAAAATGCTCCCTGTATTATCTTTATTGATGAAATCGATAGCTTGGCCCCAGACCGTAGTGCTGTAGAAGGCGAAGTAGAAAAACGCTTGGTGGCACAACTATTGGGACTGATGGATGGTTTCTCCCACAGCGATGGTGTAATTGTCCTAGCGGCGACAAACCGCCCCGACCATCTCGACCCAGCTTTGCGCCGCCCGGGAAGATTTGACCGGGAAGTACAGTTTCGCATCCCCGACTGCAACGGGCGCAAAGAAATTCTGCAAATTCTCACCCGCGCTATGCCCTTGGATGAGACAGTTGACCTGGATTTCATCGCCGAACGGGCTGTGGGATTTGTGGGGGCTGACTTGAAAGCCGTCTGTCAAAAAGCTGCTTACACAGCCTTGCGCCGTCAAATTCCTTCGATTGATGTGCAAGTTCCAGAGAATATGACAGTTAACCAGTCTGATTTTTTACAGGGACTCAAAGAAATCAAACCGGCGGTACTGCGGAGTGTAGAAGTTGAAGTTCCCCATATTGCTTGGGAAGATATTGGTGGTTTAGACACAATTAAGCAAACCTTGCGCGAATCAGTAGAAGGGGCGTTACTGTATCCAGAACTGTATCTGCAAACCAAAGCTTTAGCGCCCAAAGGGATATTACTGTGGGGACCTCCGGGAACAGGTAAAACCTTATTAGCCAAAGCTGTAGCTTCCCAAGCCAGAGCGAATTTTATTGGTGTCAACGGCCCAGAATTACTCAGTCGGTGGGTAGGAGCCAGTGAACAAGCAGTAAGGGAATTATTTGCCAAAGCCCGACAAGCAGACCCCTGTGTAGTATTTATTGATGAAATTGATACCTTAGCCCCAGCCAGAGGCAGTTATAATGGTGATTCAGGAGTAAGCGATCGCGTAGTTGGTCAATTACTCACCGAATTAGATGGGTTACAGGTGGGAACTACTATCTTAGTAATTGGGGCGACAAATCGACCTGATGCCCTCGACCCAGCTTTATTACGCGCTGGACGCTTAGATTTACAGATGAAAGTAGATTTACCAGATTTAGCCAGCCGTCGGTCAATCTTGCAAGTTCATAGCCAAGGACGACCACTGCAAGATGTGGATTTGGAATATTGGGCAGAAATGACCCAAGGCTGGAATGGTGCAGACTTGACATTGCTGTGTAATCAAGCGGCTGTGGAAGCTATTCGCCGTTTCCGCTCTCAAGGACAAACATCTCCTGATGAGATTCGGATTACTACTGATGATTTCAATTATGCTTATCAGGTTTTAACTGAACAGCGGCCTGGTTAATATTAGGCTTCGACTTCGCTCAGCCGCCAGGGCATGGGGTATGGGGCTTTGTCCCCTTCCCTTCCTTGTCTCTAGCCCCTAGTCGCTAGTTTTTGAAGTTTTACGGAATAGTAATTACTTTTTAGATCCCCGACTTCTTGAAGAAGTCGGGGATCTGGCAATTTTATTTACGTACAATCTGCTGTAATTATAACACTCAAAAAATATATTAAGTATATCTACTACTATTCTTTCATTATTGATTGACCAGAAAAAACCCTTCTCCAAAAAAACTCACTTTTGCGGAAAATCGCTAATTTCCTATGTATTTATATTTAGTGAAAGTCGCTTGAGAGTTTGATTTTATTCTTTGATTATCAAATATTTTTTGGAGAATTTATGGGTTTAATAACAAAGTTGACGGTGGGATTGTTGACTTTTGGAACATTGATGAATACAGTACTACCTGCAATGGCTCGTCCAGCAACCTTGACGACTGACAGTAATTTGCGAACCAGTGCATCGTTGACAGCATCTGTACAAGAAGTCTTACCATTGGGTAGTGATGTAGAGGTTTTGAATATTACCTACGGCGATGAAGGCGATTACTGGTACTATGTGCAACCAAGGGTGGAAGGAACTGCCAAGGGTTGGATACGTGGGGATTTAGTTAAGTTTCAGCCGAGTAAGAAGCGTTATGCAACCATAGCTGGGGAGCGCGGGTATACAATTAATGTGCGTGCCTCTGCTAACTTAAACAGCAAGGTTCTGTACAGCGCAGTGTCCGGTGATTTGGTAACAGTTGAAGATTCGTTCCAAAAAGCGGGTGAATATCGTTGGTATCGCATCAAGTTCCCCAATAATGTGATTGGTTGGGTGCGAGAAGACTTGCTATCGATATGGCCACAAGGATGTATTATCACTTGTCCATCGCATTAGGCGATCGCATCTGGGCAAAAACCTTAACCCTGGTTCCCCTAGCCCCTAGTTTTTAAAGTTTTACGAAATGGCAATGACGAATCCTGTATCTATTGAGTATTGATCGATCAAATACTACTCCTTTTTTAAGGAGATACTATGTCATTGCAATCTGGTTTAGATGCCTTTAACCAAGGACGTTATTCCGAAGCTGTTCAAATCCTAGAACAAGTGTGTCGGAATACTGTTGATCAAAATTCTTCAGATTATCTGTCAGCGCAGATGTGGCTGATGAAAGCTTATCAAGGTACAGGCGAAATTGAAAAAGCTAGTATTTTGTATCGCAAATTGTTGATGAGCGACAATCCCCAGGTTCGCAGTTGGGCTGAACAAGCGGGAACATCTCTGACACAAGTACCAGCAACCCCTGCTCATGCTATCCAAAAGGCTGGACGTGCGGCGACTGCGGGCGCGAAATTAGCAATGGGTGGTGTCGGCGGAAGTCTTGTATTAGCTTCTGGTGTCACCATCACCTTGCTGTTTGGCATTGTATTGGCTTTAGGTTTGAGTTTAGTATTTATTTTGGGTAGCGACGATCCACTTCAAGGATTAGCGATCGCTCTGACTATCACTATAGTTTTTAATCTGGCTGCTTTTTTCCTCTCGCCTTTCTTGATGGACTTAACCCAAGGTTGGCTTTACCATACCCGTTGGGTAGAGTTAGCAGAAGTGGAAAGCCTTAGCCCAGAGACAGCAAGAGTTATTCAGCAAGTTTGTCAACAAAAGAAAATCAAAACCCCTCGACTGGGTATTATCAACGACCAAAACCCCACAGCTTTTACTTACGGCTCATTGCCAAATAGCGCCCGGTTAGTCGTCAGTCAGGGACTTTTTACTTATTTAGATGATGATGAAATTGCTACTGTCTACGCTCACGAATTAGGGCACATTGTTCACTGGGACTTTGCCGTGATGACGGTAGGTTCTACTTTAGTGCAAATTTGCTACTTAATTTACAGCACAGCGAGGACGTTTGGTCGCGGTGGCGGTGATAGCAAAATTAAAGACGCGATGCAGACTGCGGCTCTCGTTGCCTATATTTTCTATATTGTAGGTACTTACCTCCTACTCTATCTTTCCCGTACCAGAGAATACTTTGCTGACCACTTTGCTGCTGAAACCACGGGCAATCCTAATGGATTATCCCGCGCTTTGGTAAAAATTGCCTATGGGATTTTAGAAGAAGGTTCGCGCACACAAGAACCCAGTCGGTTGATTGAAGGAACCCGCGCCTTAGGTATTTATGATCCGAAAGCGGCTGCTTCCACGGGAACCGCTTACCGCATCGCTGATGATACTCAAAAAATCGGGCGCGTCTTTTTGTGGGATATGTTTAACCCCTGGGGTTGGTGGATGGAGTTAAATTCTACGCACCCCCTCACAGGTAAACGTGTCCGCGCCCTTAGCACCTATGCAGAACAGTTGGGTTTACCAATTGAGTTTGATATGGGGCGAGTAATTGGTGAAGGTAAGAGTCTGAGTAAAAAAAGACTTTACGGTAATTTCTTTTTAGATGTCGTGCTGTACGGCGCAGAAACCATTGGGTTTATAGTTGGCTTAGTTATCAGCATTATTTCGTTGTCTAGTTCCTCCCATTCTGGTTTGGTATTTGGCGCACCATTCATTGGCTTAGGCTTAGGAATTTTGGTCAAAGCCTTGGTGATGTTCCCCGACTACAAACAAGCACCACAAACTGATATTCTCACTTTGATGTCCGACCCCTACGCTAGTCCTTTACGGGGTCAACCTGCAAAACTAGAAGGACAACTCATCGGGCGTGGTGACGCAGGTTATAAATTTGGTTCTGATTTAAAAATTCAAGACCGTAGCGGCATGTTATATCTGCACTACGCCTCACGTTTTGGCCCCATTGGTAATTTCTTGTTTGGCATGAAGCGCGTGCAAAGCTTAATTGGTGAACAAGTTGGGGCTGTAGGTTGGTTCCGTCGTGGCGTTGCGCCTTGGATGGATTTAATTCAACTTCAAAGCGAGAACGGTACGGTTGTCAATAGTTACCACCGCTTCTGGTCATTTTTACTGGGTGGTGGGGCAATTATTTTCGGATTGGCCTTGACGATACTTGTGAGCAGCAGTTAGCCTGTCAAGAGAGCATTTCTAATTTATCCAAGCTGTAATTTGATAGGGGTGGTGAATAACTACCTCTGTTTTTTTGTCATTTGTCATTTGTCATTTGTCATTTGTCAACGGTCAACAGTCAACGGTCAACGGTCAACGGTCAACAGTCAAGCCTATTTCCAAATTAGAGGCTAGCAAAGCGCTTGTCTGTTCTCTATCCAAAGGACGGGAGAATAAGTAACCCTGGGCTTGGTCACATTGCAACAACCTAAGTTGTAGCAACTGGTTTTTTGTTTCCACCCCTTCGGCGACCACATTCATCCCTAGGTTGTGCGCCAAGGTCACAATAGCGCGAATAATCGCTAATTTCTCACCATTCTCATCCATTTGATTGACAAAAGAGCGGTCAATTTTCAAAACATCAAGGGGAAAATGGTGCAAATAAGCTAGGGATGAGTAACCTGTTCCGAAGTCATCAATACACAATTGCATACCCAAAGCTTTGAGTTGTTTGAGAACAATGGCGGCTTTTTCTGGGCTGGTGATAATTGCGCTTTCGGTGATTTCTAGTTTTAAGCTACTGGGAGCAAGACCAGTTTCTTGCAAAGTTTGGTGGATTTGCTCAACTAGATTGGGCTGGGAAAATTGTTTACCAGAAAGGTTGACGTTGATTGTCAAGGGCTTCATTGTGGGAAATTGTCGCTGCCAGTGGCGCAGCTGTTGGCAAGACTCACGCAGTACCCATTGACCAATGGCGATGATTAGCCCTGTTTCTTCTGCTACCGGAATAAACTCATTGGGTGAAATTAGTCCTCGTTCTGGATGCTGCCAGCGCACTAGGGCTTCAAATCCGGTAATCTCTGCTGTGGCAACAGACACAATTGGTTGATAGAAAACTTGCAATTCCTGGCGCTCAATTGCCCAGCGCAAGTCTGTTTCTAACTGCAAAAGCGCTACTGCTCGGTCATACATAGTAGTGTCGAATACTATGTGCCCAGCTTTACCCTGCTCTTTAGCACGGTAAAGGGCAGTATCAGCATCTCGTAGCCAATCAGCAGCTTGATTATATCCAGTCGTACTTAAGGCAATGCCAATGCTGGCACTTGTAAAGACTTCATATCCATGCAAGTTGAACGGTAACTTAAGTAATTGATGAATTTGTTCTGCTGTACGGGTAGCATCATCGCTGCTGTGGATGTGAGAAAGTAAGATGGTAAATTCATCTCCTCCTAAGTGAGCGACAATATCGTCAGGTTGTAGGCTGCTTTGCAGGCGTTGGGCGAGTTCTACTAGTAGTTGATCGCCTACCAAGTGTCCTAAACTGTCATTGACAACTTGAAAGCGATCGAGGTCAAGACACAAGACAGCAAATAGCTCATCCGGGAAGCGTTGTACCCGTTCTATAGCTTGTCCTAGCTTGTCCATAAACAAAACTCGGTTGGGTAATCCGGTGAGCGCATCATAGAAGGCATGGCGGACTAACTTTTCCTCCATCTGTTTACGCTCACTAATATCTGTCGCAATTCCTTCAATGCGAATAGGCTGACTATTGGAGTCATAGATTAAATGACTGCGGTTCAACACCCAGCGTACCTGGCCATCTGGTCTGATAATCCGGTATTCTAGTTCTTGATACCCAGTCAAGAATAAGGGTTGAATTGCCGCCTGAATTCGTGGTTGATCGTCTGGGTGAATCACCTCAAACCAAAGGTTTAAGTTATCAAAGAATTCAGCTGCGGGACGACCATAAATATTCAGGACAACAGGATTGATATAGAGAGTTTCAAAAGTATCGGCGGAAATCGACCAGACAACATCTTCCAGTGAACACAAAATTCCATCGAGACGTTGTTTACTTTCCTGTAATGCGGCTTCTGCTTGTTTACGTAAGCGAAGCTCGTCGTAGACATCACTAATATTAGTAATCATGCCCAAGACACCAGCATAATTCCCCTGGTCGTTAAACATTGGGGCACAAGAAACGATCGCCCACAAATCTGAACCGTCTTTACAGCGGAATTTAAAATCGTGTTTCTCGTTAATACCTTGATGACGACGCTCAAGGTTGGTTTTAGCAATCTCTACCCCCTCTGCATCCATAAAGGAAAACAGTGTCGCCCCTAGCATCTCATCGGTAGTGTAGCCCAACATCATTGCCATTTGTTGGTTGACAAAAGATGTCTGGTTATGCTCATCCAGTACCCAAATGCCCTCGGTTGCTGTTTCCACAATCCGGCGATACTGTTCTTCTCGCTGCTTTAGAGCCTCCAGCGCCTGCAAGTGTGCGGTAATATCGGTCTGCACGCCAATAAAGTGAGTTAAGTTACCCAAGGCATCAAACACAGGCGCTATGTAGAGTTCATGCCAAAAGGCAGTCCCATCTTGACGATAGTTGCGTAAAATTACGTGACATTCTCTTTGTTCTTGAATAGCTGTACGCAACTCATTTAAGGCGGGCTGATCGCGATCGCTTCCTTGTAAAAAACGGCAGTTACGTCCGATAACTTCACTAGCAGCGTAGCCTGTAATGGCTTCAAACGCGGGATTGACGTAAATAATCGGATTGTCTGGTTGCTTGGCATCTGTAAGAATAATCCCGTTACTGCTAGCGGCGATCGCTCTTTCCATCAAATTTAAGCGTGTCTGTGACTGCTCAAGTGCGATCGCTAACTCTTCATCTCTTGTATATTCGGGAATACTTGCAGGACTTACATCTGACAACTTAGTTTGAGTTTTATCTATGAATGTGAACAGCGCCGCCAGCTTACCATCATAATGAACAACCTTGGCACAGAGTTGGGCGGCAAAAATATCTCCGTTCACTCGTTTGAGTTGGACTGCACGATGCTGAACTGATTTGCCACTTTGAAGTTTGCCAATCAACTCATGCCATACAGCAGGATTAGCGTAAAAGTCGGAGGTGATTTTGTCGATGCTTTTGCACGATTCAACGCCAAAAAAATGTTCTAAAATCTGGTTTTTTAATAAAATTTGCTGACTTTCCAAACAAATCAGCGCCACTGGAAATGGGCTGAGTTCTGCAAACGAGTTTATTAGTTCTTGCCATTCTAGTTTCGACTGTTTATAAGCCTCTACTGCGGCAAATAAAACTCGACTCGAATTTTTACATTCAGCATTGCACGCGGGAATTAGAGATAACAGGTTTTTATGGGGATAATTGAACCTATTCTGATTTTTATACACGTAACCTTGAGTAAAAACCATTGTTACTGTTTTATAAATTGCCAAAAAAAATCAGGCAACCTCTGACAATTTAGCTCAAAGCACTTTTCTTCTAGTAGAAGAGAAAAGCAGTGATTTTGCTTTGATTAATCTAGAAATAAAACTAATTTTCCAGTAAACGTGGTAGCAGATATCACAGATATCCGAAAACAGTTTAACTGTTTCGAGTTAAGCATCTACGAATTTAGAAGTGCTAAGCTTTTGTTTGTCAAAGATGATTCTTAAGCTAATCTTAACTTTACTCCTTCAGATAGATGTAATTACATTTCTTATAGAAAATTCATATTTACAATATATTTCTTCATTTTTACTCTGCCCCTAACGAAAAATTGAAAGCGATTATTTTGTAAAACTAATGTTAAGCAAACATGAAAAAGTCATAAAGAAAATTAGCAATTTAACTGTATACGAGGAAACATAGTTAATAGATTTAAGCAAATTTTTTCATAGCTTAAGGAGGACCTGATGGTTACAGCAACAGTACCAGGACAACAGGTCAAAATCGGCCCAACCCAGCTGCTGATCAATAATGAGTGGGTAGACAGTATCAGCGGTCGCCGATTTGCAACGATTAACCCAGCGACAGGCGATACTATTTGTACAGTAGCAGAGGCAGACGCAGCGGATGTAGATAAAGCGGTGCAAGCAGCTCGTAAGGCTTTTACCAGTGGGGACTGGCCGAAGATGTCTGCTACCCGTCGCGGCGAGTTACTTTTGAAGCTAGCTGACTTAATTGAGCAAAACATTAATGAGTTAGCACGGCTGGAAACTCTAGATAATGGTAAGCCTTTACATGATTCCTTGGGTGACTTGGGGTTAGTTATAGCTTGCTACCGCTACTATGCAGGCTGGGCTGATAAGGTACAAGGTAAAACCATCCCGATTAACGGCCCTTATTTCTGCTATACACGCCATGAGCCTGTGGGTGTGGTTGGTCAAATTATCCCCTGGAATTTCCCCCTGTTGATGCAGGCTTGGAAATTAGCGCCGGCTTTAGCTACAGGTAATACTGTGGTGATGAAAACGGCGGAACAGACACCTTTATCAGCATTGCGGGTAGGGGAATTGATTGTTGAGGCTGGTTTCCCGCCTGGTGTGGTGAATTTGCTTTCAGGATACGGCCCCACGGCTGGATCTGCCATTTCTCATCACATGGATATTGACAAAGTGGCATTTACTGGTTCCACTGAAGTCGGACATTTGATTATGGAAGCAGCTGCCAAGAGTAACTTGAAGCGCGTTACTTTAGAATTGGGCGGTAAGAGTCCAAACATCGTCTTTGCTGATGCTGATATGCACAAAGCAATTGAAGGTGCCCACCAAGCTTTATTCTTTAATCAAGGACAATGTTGCTGCGCTGGTTCTCGGTTATTTGTGGAAGAAAAATGTTATGACGATTTTGTGGCTTTGGCTGTAGAAAGAGCTAAACAGCGGGTTGTTGGGAATCCCTTTGATAGTAATACAGAACAAGGGCCACAGGTAGATCAAGAGCAATTCAACAAAGTTATGGGTTACATCGAGTCAGGAATGCGAGATGGCGCTCAAATGCTTTGTGGTGGTAGTAAAGTGGGTGATAAAGGTTTCTTTATTGCACCTACAGTCTTTACTGATGTCCGCGATGACATGAAGATTGCTCAAGAGGAAATTTTTGGGCCTGTGATGAGCATCATCAAATTCAAAGATATTGATGAAGTGATTCAACGGGCAAATAATACCCTGTATGGTCTGGCGGCTGCCGTGTGGACTCAAGATATTACAAAAGCCTACGCGATCGCAAATAATGTCCGTGCTGGTACAGTATGGATAAATTGCTACGACGTATTTGACGCAGCTGCACCCTTTGGTGGCTTCAAGCAGTCTGGTATCGGTCGGGAATTGGGCGAGTACGGCTTGCAACAATATACCGAAGTTAAAACAGTTACTATCAAACTGTAAGTTATAGATGCTGCTAAATCAGGACTTCAGTCCTGACTACGAGTAATTAGCCCCCCTGATTCAGTTAAAAAAATTGGGTGTCAGGGGGGTTACCTATGTGATATTTGTGATGGGTTGGGAATGATAGATAGATACTACATACCACCTAAAGAAAGTTCTGATGATAAATGCGATCGCAAATAGATTTCGCCAATTTATGATTGGCTGGAAAAGCCAGATTACCTATTTTTACAGAGGTTACGGGAAAAAGAAAAGCCAGCGTTCCCCACAACAACTTATTTGGCTAGCATTAGTAGGCGGACTGATAACACTATTGCTGGTGCTTTCCGTCGTCAACCCAGGAATCGCCCAACAACCTGAACCAGCAACAAAATCATTTTTAGTAGCTACAAGAGTTATCCCACCCTTTGTATTTGCTGACAATGGTAAACTATCAGGCTTCAGTATTGAACTTTGGCGCAGCATTGCTAATAAGATAGGTGTACAGTCGAAATTTGTTGAGTATTCAACTGTACCTGATCTGCTTGCGGCTGTTAAAGATGGCAAAGCAAATGCCGGAATTGCAGCTATATCAATTACCGCCGAACGGCAAGAGAATTTTGATTTCTCTTTACCAATGTTTGCGGGTGGGCTTCAGATTATGGTAAGACCGCCAGAAGCTAATAGTGGTGGTTTTTCTAATATTTTGCAATTGTTATTTTCTGCTACTCTGTTGCAGGTATTTGGTATTGCTTTGCTGTTGATTGTTGTAGCAGCTCATGTGATTTGGTTGTCAGAACGCAACCATAAAGAAGGGATAATTGATAAATCATACTTCCCAGGAATTTTCAAAGCTTGTTGGTGGGCAGCGGCAACATTAGCAACTCAAGCCGACGAAATGCCCAAGGGTGTATTGGGAAGGGTAATAGCTATTATCTGGATGTTCATCGGCGTTCTCTTCGTCGCCTACTTTACAGCCGCCGCTACCACCTCGCTAACTGTGCAGCAACTTCAGGGTGATATCAGAAGTGTAGACGATTTACCGGGTAAGTTAGTAGCAACCACAGCTGGTAGCACAGCAGCCAAATATTTACGCGATCGCAAAATTTCAGTTTTGGAAGTTCTCAAGATTGAACAAGCTTACGATGCCCTACAAAGCAAAAAAGCTGATGCTGTCGTCTTTGATGCTCCCGTACTTCTGTTTTATGCTGCTAATGAAGGTAAAGGAAAAGTAGAGGTAGTTGGTAGCGTCTTCCGTGAAGAAAACTACGGTATTGTCTTACCTAATGACAGTCCCTACCGCAAACAAATTAATAGTGCATTATTGAGTATCAGAGAAGATGGCACATATCAATCGCTTTATGATAAGTGGTTTGACGTGAAGAAATCTTAAGTTAACTTTCATCAGGCGATCGCTGGAAAATCCCACCCAAATCATCCCATCTTAGGAAAAAAGCGATCGCCTTGAGTAATTTAATTTTTGAAAGTCCCTTAACGGAAAAATATATGATTTAGGTGCGTATCAGCTTATAGCTTCATCCACCATATAACTCATTACAGTTAACTTCTTGCATATGTCAAAATAGAGATCGGCGGCTGTCAGACAATGGCTAATCAAATTCCATTTAGCAACCATGACCCCTTCCTCACCCCTAGCGATTCCTCAAACAGACCAAAAAGATGAGATAATTTTTCCCCAAGGAGAATTTTGGAGTGATGAACCTCCTTTGGAAAGTAATTTACATCTACGGCAAATTTTAATCCTAATTCAATGTCTAGAATGGGCATGGCAAGATAGAGATGATTACTTTGCTACGGGTAATCTGACTATTTACTATAGCCCTCATCAAAAAAAGTCAGAAGACTTTCGCGGGCCTGATTTTTTTGTCGTACGGGGAACAACTCGAAATCAAGAGCGCAAAAGTTGGGTAGTTTGGCAAGAAGGGGGAAAATATCCCAATGTAATTGTCGAAATTCTCTCTGACAGTACCGCTAAAATAGACAGGGAAGAGAAGAAAGAAATTTATCAAGATATCTTCCGGACACCAGATTATTTTTGGTTTGACCCCGATAGTTTAGAATTTCAGGGATTTACCTTGATTAGAGGAACCTATGAACCCATTGAAACCAGCGAACAAGGATGGTTATGGAGTCAACAATTAGGGTTATATTTAGGAATTCATCAAAAACAATTACGCTATTTTACTCCTGATGGGGAGTTAGTTCCCAGCCCGGAAGAAGCAGCTACACAAGCGCAAAAACAGGTTGAACAAGAAAGACAACGGGCTGAACAAGAAAGACAACGGGCTGAACAAGAAAGACAACGGGCTGAACAGTTAGAAGCAAAGCTGAGAAGTTTGGGAATTGACCCCAATGAATCATGAAATATTTATTTCGTTGTTTGTGTCCCCTCCCTCATCCTTCCTGCGCAATTTGCGCCTTTGCCTGTTGCCACAAAGCTTCCAACTCTGCCAAAGAGTAATCGGAAAGGGGGCGGTCAACAACTGCCTCCATTTTTTGTAACCTTTGGATAAAGCGTTGATTTGTGCCTTGCAAACCGACGCTAGGATCGAGATTATGCCAACGGGCTAATTGAATGGTTGCAAATAGTAAATCGCCTAATTCTGCTTGTTGTGCTTCCGGGGTTTCTGCGGCTAAAGCCTGTTGAAATTCTGCTAACTCTTCATGAAACTTATCCCATACCCCCTCAATGTTTTCCCACTCAAACCCCACAGCCGCAGCTTTTTGGGAAATCTTCATCGCTGCCGTTAAGGGGGGAAGGGTACGCCCATAGCGACTGAGTTTAGCGCTGAGTTTTTGATTTTCTGGGGATGGTTCGCCCTTTTCTGCGGCTTTGATTTCTTCCCAGTTTTGCCGCACTTCCTCAACACTCGCCACTTCCACATCACCAAATACATGGGGATGACGGCGAATTAACTTTTGGGAAATCCCTTCAGCAATTTCTTTGAGAGAAAATTGCCCAGATTCACTAGCGATTTGCGCTTGCAATACTACTTGTAAGAGTAAATCACCTAACTCTTCCGCGATCGCCTTTTGATCGCCACTCTTAATTGCATCCACCACCTCATAAGCTTCCTCAATCACATAAGGAGTCAGACTTTCCGGTGTTTGCGCCAAATCCCAAGGACACCCCCCATCAGGCGATCGCAATTTCGCTACCACCTCAATTAATTCTTGTAATGCTGCTAAATTTTGGTTCATAGTTATTGGTCATTGGTCATTGGTCATTGGTCATTGGTCATTTCCCCGCGTCCCCGTGTCTCCCCGTCTCTTTGTCTCTCCCATCCCCCTTGTCCCCCTTGTCTTTCTTGTCCCCCCTGTCCCCCCTCTCCCTGTCCCGTTCGCCGAGCGAAGTCGAGGCGCTACCCCCTTCCGCGTTGATTTACGTTTCTTAATTTTCCCACTTGGTAGTAACGCCTTGATGCCTTGTTTTTTCACCCGCTTGTATGTGGAATTGCTCCAATCGCTGAGAGAATGGCTCATCGCACCGAGTTCCATGCCTAAGAATAAGGCGAGAAATTCAGTACTGTAACTTGTGAGCGATCGCCCAACTTTTCCCCCGACGTTTTGCCAAATAGAGGCGATATTCAACAGCTTTTCGGCAATTACTAAAATAAAAATAGCGGCGATCGCAATTAAGCAACTCAGATAAATTACTCGTAGCGTCGTGCCAATAATCGGCCCGTGGGATAAAAAAGAGCGATGACGCAAACTTTTTTGATAGGGTAGCCAAATCCAGCGCAAGAAACCCCAGCGTTGGTATTGAATTGAGTAGATATCTAAATCGGGGCCGAACATCAACCCGCCAAACAGAAACCCGCCGGCAACGAATAAAGTCACATTGCTACTGCCAGTCTGCCAGAAAGTCACACCCGCCACAACCGGCAGAGCATACAGCGTAATGCTATCGTGGGTTCGACCAGAGGGCATTTTAAGGTTCTCAAAAAATTTTTTCTCAAAAATACTAGCGCGATTCAAAATCTTTTGCTATATTCTTTAGAAGTGAGCGCAAACGGGCGGTTAGCTCAGTTGGTAGAGCGCCTGCCTTACAAGCAGGATGTCATCAGTTCGAGTCTGGTACTGCCCATCACGTTAAAAAGGCTAGAAGCAAGTTAAAAGCTGTTTCTAGCCTTTTTTAATGCTTCCTGAAAAGGCAGTGGTACCCTGCGGGTTCTGCTTCGCAGTACTACTTAGCGGTAGTTGAGCGAAGTCGAAACTACCGCTAAGTCGAAACTCACCAAACGGGCAGACGACAGAGCGCAGAAAGGAAGAGGTTTTTAGGTAAATTTTCATTGCACCCAGATTTTATAACAATTCCCAAAAATCTTGATCCAGATATATTTGTTGTAGGGGTTTAGCATTGTTCATTGGTGTCAACTTAAGCTAGAAATAGCCTCTCTCATAGCTTTGTCACCCGCCTTGGAATTCATTCCAAGGCTAACAGATCAAGTAGGGGCGGGTTAAGCGAGATAGTCGTGAATTATTGGAGCATATCTGTGAACCCGCCCCTACTGAAGTAGACTAGGGATTTGTGAGAATTTTTAGTCATCTTTAGATGACTTTTGTTATGAGACTCCGAATTCATAAGGGAGGCGGGCTATGGGTTTCGCGTTAAGTTGACACCAATGAGCAATGCTAAACCCTTAGCCACATATTTGTATCATGATAAAAGTGAAATGGTATGAGACGAGATTTAAGTCATTGAAAAATTTGCAAAAGGTATGTAATTCTCATGACTACAAACACACATTTTAACGCTAGAGTCAACAACGGGAACATTGAAATTCCTGTTGAGTATCAAGACGAAATTCGCAACGCGGAAATTGTGCAAATTGTTATCTTGAAAACCAACCCAAGTAAAAAAAGCTTTCCCAAAACAGGTATTATTGCGCAGCTAACCGCAAATCCCATTCAAGTTGTAGGTTTCAAACCACTCACCAGAGAGGAAGCCAATGAACGCTGGTGAAGAGAAGCGATGCTTTGTTGATTCTAATGTTTGGTTATATCGTTTCATTTTGAGTTCTACTGATGCAAGTGCAATCCAAAAGCAACAAATAGCCACAAACATTACAAGTCAAGAAAACTTAGTTGTTAGTACACAAGTAATCAATGAGGTTTGTGCGAATTTAATCCGCAAAGCAGGTTTTAATAACTCACAGATTCAAAGCTTAATTACAGAATTTGCAACAGGCTGTGAAATTTTACCTGTTGCCCTGGAAACGCTTGAGTATGCAGCACAATTGCGGGATGGCTATTTGTTCTCGTTTTGGGATAGCCTCATCGTTGCTAGTGCAATTGTAGGGCAAGCAAGTATTTTGTACTCAGAAGATATGCAAGATGGCTTAATCGTTGAAAATGCCTTACAGATTGTGAATCCATTTGTAGAGCCAAAAACTTGACTCTTGAAGTTTACTCCAAGACATCAAAATGAGAATAGCTATATTTTGTCTTTTATTGATAAGTTTTGCTTAAGCTGTGGTAACGACAACATAAGCGTTTGCCACAAATAGATAAGCATTCGTAACGAAACAAGTTGCGTTGGTAACGAACGGATAAACATTCGTAACGAAACAAATTGCGTTGGTAACGAACGGATAAGCATTCGTAACGAAACAAGTTGCGTTAGTAACGATCGCATAAGTTGTCGTTACCAACGGATAAGCATTCCTAACGAAACAACTTGTGTTGGTAACAAAAGGACAAGCTGTTGTTATCAACAGATAAATATAATCAACTACGCCGCAACCATTCTACAATTTCGTCAATCGGCTGACTGGGTGGAAAAAATTTGAGAGTGTTGTGATTTGGTATGGGGTTGCTCATAAAACAAATCGCTCCCTCAAACTTGCTAATGTCACTGAGAAAGCGATCGCTGTATTTCACCTCATCTGTAGTATTAGTTGCGCTTGGGTAAAATACTAAAACCACACGCTTATCAGTTTCTAGCAATTCCCAATAGGTTTGCAGTTCCGCCATTGTTTTCGGCGTACCATCTTCACATTTAGGACAGCCAGCTTTGACGATTGTAGTGTAAATTTTGCTAGCTGGGTTATCTGGGTCGATGAATTTACTGGTGTCGATACAGATTAAGTGAATGTTGTGGCTGAGTTGAGAGTCATTGTTAATTGCAGCTTGAAAGCTTTGAATGAAGTCAATTTGGTTAAAAGTTTCTTGACATTCTATCTTTTCATCTTCATACTTGCCTTGATGCCAAGCATTATAGAAATCTGTATAGTGCATATTTTGGGCACAATGCCAGAGGACTAAATAGGAACATTTGAAACGATAGAATTGATTTTCATAGGCTACAAAAGGCTCACCATGAGATGGAATTGCAACAAACTGATCTATGCTTAAACAGTCCCTTAAACCTATGATCACTTTTTTCATAAGCAAACTGTCTGCAAGAATATTTATTAAGCTCAAAGCAGACCTCAGAATAATACTCCGATTTTGGCTAGAGTACAATCTATTCAGTAATTTATCTATTGCATCATTACTTTCTCCAAGACTTTTAATTGCATTTAACTCAATATTTTCATACTCAATTGAATAATTAATTGGGTTTAAGTCGGATTTATTTTTCCAATGCTCATTGCAATTGTCGCCAAACAAAGTTAAGTAGATACAATTAATAGCTTCTCTTTTCATAAAAGTAGGATAATCATCTATATCATCCTCACAGGACTTTTCTATATCATCTATGTATTTAGATAATCGAACATAATCAAATTCTGATAATGTTGCCATAGCTGCCTTGCTAAGGGGGTTCTCATCAGAATGACCAAGGCTCCATTCAAAAAGCTGTGCGACAATATTATCACTTTGAGTGCAATTTTTAAATTCTACAATACCCATTGCTGCTAAAAAATAAGCTCTGAAGGAATAAAAGCCCATACAATTATCATTAAATTCCACCAGTAATTTGATAAATTCTTCCTTACTCTGGGTAAAATCTTTATTTACTTCTCGTCCTAGCCACAATAAAATAACCTCTTGCCATTGCGGCTCAAAAATACGGTATACACAATTTTGTTCGTGATTTTCTAAACAATAGTTATAAAGTTTTTGGTTATAGTTTGGCCAATTAGTCCAAATACCTATTTCTTGACCTGCAAAATAATCATAGTTTCTAGGATTAAAAATAGTTCCAAAAGATTTGTAATTTGGCAATTCTATTTTGTTATTGTGATCAAGAAAAACTTGCCAATCAGTAATTGCTAAAGCTGCAAAATATTCTTGAAAATTAGGATGGAAGAAAGCATAAACTTCTTCATCATCTATAGCTATTCTGTCTACTAAGTTTAACCAACCGACATCACAAGCTAATTTAAGTAATCTCTCACCCATTTCTTGATGTGCTAACTTCCGCTGCAAGCGAAACCTCGCACTACTGTTAATACCTGCAAACGCTAATCGGCTTAAGGCATCATGTAATTCATTCTTTAAATCATCAGATTGATATAACTCAGCAAATAATTCTGATTTCCATTCATAAAAATAGTGGGTAAACCTCTGATAAAGCGCTGCTTTTGTTTCTGGCAATTCTCCCTGCCGATCCAAATCAAATGTCTGACACAACAGCGATAACCGCAGAGGATTTGTCACTAATTTACGAATGTTTTCATGTTTTGTTTCTTTTAATTTTACTTGTAGTATCTCTCCTTTTTGGGAATTTTTATAATTTTTAAACCACTGCTGAATAAAGTCATCAATATGTTCGGGTTTAAACTCTTGAGTTTTATAAGTATCAAATCCTGTGAGTGGATTGCTAACCTTGGCATCCCAAACATTTAATCGACAAGTCAATACCACCCGCCCTTGTCTCAGAGATGCTGTCAATTCTTGGGTAATTTTGGCTAATGCTTGCACCGGTGAATTTTCACCCATTTCATCCACACCATCTAACAGTAGCCACACTCCCCCCTTACCAAAACACTCAATTAATTGACGTTCAATTTCTGGAGTAGGTACAACAGTAAGTTCACCTGCTCTCATCGCTTCAGGAAGCCATTGCTGACGTAAATATTCCTCAATTGTTCTTCCCTGTAAGTTGGCGAGAGAAATAAAGATGGGTAAATCTTGAGTTTTGTCTTTAATAAAGGAAGCAATGGTACTTAATAAAGTAGTCTTACCTGCTCCTGGTTCGCCGATGATAGCAATATGCTTATTGTTTCCAGGTGGCTGTTGTGCAATTACTTCTCGGAGAAATGCGTCATGTTCATAGGTTTTGACAATTACTTCTTGGGTTAATTCATAGACATTTTCTCTGTCTCGCTGTTCATCTAAGTGTCGGCGTTGCTGCTGTTTGCGTTCCACCAACCCCAAGGGAACATAAATGTTAATTTCAAAACCTTGCTCTGTCGCTTTGCGTCTGAGTCTTGCAGCCTCCTGCTGACTTTTCAGCATTGCGGTGCAAACCTCACGCCAATTGATGTTTGTACTAGTATCTATGATTTGAGGTACTGTTTCTAACTGCAATTTCTCTTGAACTACCGTTATATTTTCAGGTATTGAGGCATCTTTATGTTTTAAAGTGAGGGTGAATATCCAATATCGTGTATTCTTCTTATTTTCAGGACGTTCATCCTTCCACATTTCCAAGTATTCTAAATATTCAAATACATTTTGCACTACCTCAGCTTTTCTCTGTTCTGTATTGACTCCAGCATTCTCATGCTGACGTTGGGGAAGCTGCAAAGAATTATCTGTTTTCTCTGCAAGTTCCCATAAAGCATGTTTGGTTGTACCTGCAACAATTTTGTTTTTTATTTTATTTTCCCCAGTTACCTGCAATTGGTTATCTGTAACCCATTGCACCTTAACTGCTGATGCTGCTGGTTCCTCTGGTGTCAATTCTTGATTTGATAGCATTAGTAACGCTTTGACAAGACTCAGCACATTCCGTTGATGAGTTTCTCCCGTGCCAAATTTGCGTTTAGGTTTTTCGGGCATTTCGGAAAATATAAACTAAATATTAAGATTTTTGTGCTATCTCTTTGGGCAAGATTCCCCAAGCAGCTAATGCTTATTATAGACAAGCTCAACGATTGGCTTGGGGAATTTGTCTGGGGAAATGCCCAAAAAAATAATTCACCTTGTAACCCAAAAAACAAGGTGGTTGAAATGTCTGCTAAGAAATCTAATTCCCGCCCAAGTCAAAAATTAATCGCTGTGTTGCTAAGTCTAAAAATCCTACTAGCTGGTATGCAAGCCGCAGATAGTATTCACAAAGGTGAGTCAGTAACAGAAACACTAATTTGGCTAATAAATCAATGCATTCCGGTATTGCAACAAGCCAGTCACCAGGAGGATGAGGATAAAAAGAGTGATGAGTAAATGTGAGTGCGATTGAAATCATCTAAGGCTGACGCACAAGCTAAGATTTTAGATTATTACGTTGGCGTTAGCTTTTCTAGAGTGCGATCGCGCACCTGTTGACAAAGCAATAAGGGCACAGCAGTGCTCATTGGTGTCAACTTAAGCTAAAAAGCTATATACGGCGCGTGTTGTACAAAAACCCTCGCCCTCATCCCCTAACCCCTTCTCCCTAAGGGAGAAGGGGAATTGAATCTCTGGCTCCCCTCTCCCTTGGGGAGAGAGGCTGGGGGTGAGGGCAAAACCTTGCCACCAAGCGGGTTTCACGTTAAGTTGACACGTATGAGCAGTGCTGTGCCCCTACGGTAGATTATGTAGATGTGGGTAATTAATTTTGGGAACGGGGGGCGTTGAAGGCTTCCCAGGCGGCTTTGGCGGCATTTTGTAAGCGATCGCCAAAATCGGCGATTTCTTTTAATAGCAGGTGCCAATTTTTATCAGCTTCTTCTTGGATAACTGCAAAAGAACGTTCTAGGCGATCGCGTTCAATGAGTTTTTCGCCTTCTAAAGCTTCTCTGGCTTGGCGTACAGCGTTCAAATATGTTTCGCGGGTGAGAGTACCTGCTGATTCGGCTTCAGTTTGGGCGCGTCTTTTCAGTGCTTCAATTAATGCTTTGGTTTCGCGCTTGACTTCATCTGTTTCGCCAGCCATTTCAGTTTCTACTAATTCCTCAGTTTGAGGACTAATTTCGACTACTACTGTCGATTCAAAATTTTTCTCAGTCATAGTTGCGATATCCTTTGGCTATGGTTGACGGTTGACTGTTGACTAATAAACTGTTGTGGTTAGTTCTCGTTCTAATTTGAGTAATTCTTCTACACGCGCATCTGTGGCGGGGTGGCTGGAGAATAAGTTACCTAAAAACTGTCCAGAGATGGGGTTGATGATTAACAATGGCTCAAAGGCTGGATTCCCATCTAAAGGTAACTGTTTGGCTGTCAGTTCTAGGCGTTGCAATGCTCTCGCTAAGGCGCGGGGATTACCTGTTAATCTTGCAGCACCAGCATCGGCGGAGAATTCTCTGGTGCGGGAAATTGCTAGTTGGATGATTGTGGCTGCAACAGGGGCAAGTATTACAGTTAACAACACTCCTAAGGGATTACCGCCTCTGTCATCATCGCGGGAACCACCGCCAAACCATAAACTGTAACTTACCATTTGCGCCAAGAAGGAGATTGCACCAGCAACTGTGGCTGCAACAGCTTGGGTTAAGGTGTCGCGGTTGATAATATGGGTGAGTTCGTGGGCAATTACGCCTTCTAGTTCATCTTCCGGTAATATCTGCAAAATCCCTTCTGTTACAGCAACAGCCGCGTGTTCTGGATCGCGTCCTGTGGCGAAAGCGTTGGCAGTTTGACCAGGAACAATATATACTCCCGGCATGGGAATTTTCGCGCGATCGCTTAATTTCTTCACCATGCGATACAGCCCCGGTGCTTGGGATTCTGTTACAGGCTGGGCGCGATATACAGCCAGGGCAATTTTATCTGATTGATACCAAGAAAATAGATTTGTAACTGCTGCTAAACCTATACCTATAATTAAACCACTGCTGCCACCAATTACCCAGTAACTAATTGCAATTAACAAACCACTGAGAGTAGCTAGCAATACTAAAGTTTTGAATTGATTTCCCATATTATGCTCTCCTGGTAATGCTGTAATTGATGTTTTAGACAACAGCATTATTTAAGTCGCTCTTTGATCTTACCTAGCTCATCCCTAATTTAGATTACAGAAAACCTCCCATTGAAGTACGGTTTTCCCACGTTATTGATGCCAATGTCATCAAAGGTACATAAAAGGATTTAGTTTTTTTAATGCTTTTTTTACCAAAAAATTAGACAGCAAATATCATAATCAACAGCATCTATCTATGGTATTGAATTTAATAAATAGGAAATAAAAATCTATGAATAAAATTCCTCAAATTACGTTTAAACCGCAGAGGACGCTCCAGAGCGCAGAGAAAAAACAGATTGCTCACAGAAGTGTTGAAACTCACTAATCGGGGAATGTGGGGAGTTTTCTTTCCCATCTTTGCCCAATGCCCAATGACGGCAGTTGCTATAACGGGGGGAACCCCCGCAACGCACTGCCTCCCCAATGCCCATTAACTTATTTCTGGAGTGCTTGTTGAAATGTCTTGATTGCATCAACATGATTTACTATATTGATGCAACGTACTAATAAGTCCAAATCGATTCCTTTGACTTCTTCACTACTGGAAATTTTTTCATACTCAAGTGTATTGCCTTCTCCACGCAGGTGATAGACTTCTAGTACTCCATCTTCCCAAAACCACACTTCTTTTATTTTCAGTCGTTTGTAAGCTTCTAACTTGTTGATACCGCCACTGGTAAATACTACTTCGATCGCCAAATCGGGACGCACTCGACCAGGAGCAAGTTTATAAGATTCATCCGCCTCTCGCTTGACGGCGACTCCTTCATTTTCCAGGGTCATTGAACCAGTTGGAGTAAAGTCAAATCCTGCCATCAACAGGTAAAGCTCTAACAAAGCAGCAATTCTCTTTTTAACGGTTTCGTGGGGTTCTCCAGGCATTCGTCGAATCTCCAAAATTCCATCCAGGAACGATAACCGATATCCTGGACGATCTAACAATTGCTCAACGGCTTTGAATTCTCTCCAAGTCAGTCCCTCAAACAGAAGGGGTGATTCTTTTGGTAGTGTGGCAATCGTTGCTAGGGTCATGTAAGTCTCCAGTTGGTTTCCAGATTAGAAGTAATCAGGTTTGGAGGGCGATCGCTCTATTCTAACTGATCAATAAACTTCCGTACCTTCATCTCATGAGGGGTCAGATCCCCGACTTCTTGAAGAAGTCGGGGATCTTTTAGTGCATGAAAATTAATGTGGTGGAATACGCGATCGCATCATAGTTTATAAAGACAAGCCGGTGGTAATCCGCTGCATTGCTTCTTCT
This sequence comes from Calothrix sp. NIES-2100, assembly GCF_963875285.1. Lineage (NCBI taxonomy): Bacteria > Bacillati > Cyanobacteriota > Cyanophyceae > Nostocales > Calotrichaceae > Calothrix > Calothrix sp. NIES-2100. The sequence goes on along the minus strand of NZ_CAWNLA010000001.1, from coordinate 9,429,879 downwards.
ACATTCTCCCGGCTATTAAATGCAGAGATGCGGAAGTAACCTTCGCCAGCCGCGCCAAAGCCAGAACCAGGAGTTCCGACGACGTTGACGTTTTGTAGTAATTTATCGAAAAATTCCCAACTGGATAAACCATTGGGAGTTTTCACCCAAACGTAAGGTGCATTCACGCCACCATATACTGACAATCCTGCGGCTGTTAGCTTCTCGCGGATAATTGTGGCATTTTCTAAATAAAAGCTGACTAATCCTTTAATTTGCGCCTGTCCTTCTGGGGAGTAAACCGCCTCTGCACCCCGTTGGACAATGTAAGATACACCATTAAACTTGGTAGACTGGCGGCGATTCCACAACTTCCACAGTTCGACATCGGAACCATCAGCGGCTTTAGCTGTTAATGTCTTGGGAACGACAGTTAAGGCGCAACGAGTTCCGGTAAAGCCTGCATTTTTGGAGAAGGAACGAAACTCAATCGCCACATCTCTTGCACCTTCTATTTCATAAATAGAATGAGGAATTGCGGGGTCAGTGATGTATGCTTCATAGGCAGCATCAAAGAAGATAATCGAGTTATTCGCTTTCGCATAGTCTACCCATGCTTTCAGGTGTTCTTTGCTTGCAGTTGCACCGGTGGGATTATTGGGGAAGCAAAGATAAATTAAATCAACTTTTTGGGCAGGTATCTCTGCGGTAAAGTTATTCTCGGCGGTAATGGGGAGATAAACTAAGCCGCCAAACTCGCCTTTGTCGTTAGCGTCACCTGTATTACCCGCCATGACATTAGTATCTACGTAGACAGGATAAACCGGATCGGTAACTGCGATCGCATTATCATGACCAAATATTTCTAAAATATTCCCTGTATCGCACTTAGAACCATCAGAAATAAAAATTTCCTCGGCGGAGATATCCGCCCCCCGTGCTTGGAAATCTTGCGCCGCAATCTTTTCCCTTAACCAAGCATAACCTTGTTCGGGGCCATAGCCTTTAAAAGTAGCGCGATCGCCCATTTCCTCTACAGCCTTAATCATCGCTGTGCGACAAGCTTCTGGTAGAGGTTCTGTGACATCGCCAATCCCCAAGCGGATAATTTTAGCATCAGGATTGGCTTGGGCAAAGGCATTTACCCGCCGTGCAATTTCGGGAAATAGATAACCTGCTTTCAGCTTTAGGTAGTTGTCGTTAATCGTTGCCATAGTAGATTAAGAAAATGCCATCACAAGCTTACTGCGAACAGATTACAAATTATAAAGTTTTGTGCTGATTCCCGAATTGTTCACAGCCAGTGACATCACCGCAGGTGTAATATTGGTGACCACAAACGTGATTTACCTAGGGGTTTAGCACTGCTCATTGGTGTCAACTTAACGTCGCCCGCCCGCCTCAGAATGAATTCTGAGTCTAAGAGGATGTTTGAAAAGTCCTGTCGTGGGTAGCAAAACGTTTGAGATCCCCCTAAATCCCCCTTAAAAAGGGGGACTTTGATTCTTTTCCCCCCTTTTTTAAGGGGGGTTAGGGGGGATCTATTAGTGCTAAGATACAGCCAACCACTTTTCAAACAACCTCTAATAGCAAAAGTCATCGTCAGATTCCTAAATATCCCTCAAAATTTTGAGTCTACTTCAGTAGGGGCGGGTTCACAGATATGCTCCAATAATTCACGACTATCTCGCTTAACCCGCCCCTACTTGAACTTTGGTCTTTGGAATTCATTCCCAGGCGGGCAAAAGCTATGTGATAAAGTAGCAAATGAAACCTTTAACTAATCAGGCGATCGCCAGAACACAAATTAGCAGTTAGTTTTAGTTTCAATTAATTCAAAAAATTGCGAAATATCTTGAGTCGAGCGAATGTGATAAACACTTTTGCTGCTTTGAGCCTGCTTAATATACTCACGATACTTTGGGGTCAAATATTTGTCACATAACCAAAGCACGCGGTAGCTAGTCAGCGAACTCTTCCATATTGGACTATTTTCCGGCCAGCCTGCTGGTGGTTTAAGGTAGCCTGTGATTAGTCGTTTAGTTACCCACCAGAAATGCACGTATAGAGGTAAATCGATAAATACCAGAGTATCCGCCTCGTTCAGTCTTGGCCAAAGGGTTTCTATTGAACCAAAGCCATCAATAATCCATCGGTCACTAACTAAAATTTCCTGATGGATGCGCTGATAGTCTTCATCTGGAACCTCAACACCCCCTGATTGATATTTAATCTTGTCTAAGATGTAAAGTGGTAAACCAGTGATTTGGGATAATCTGTTGCTGAGAGTTGATTTACCGCCTCCAGCATTGCCAAACACTGCTACTTTTTTCATTGCCACTCTCCTTTTAGTGCAATCAAGTCAGCTCATAGAATAGATTCAGTAAATTGCAAAGTTTTTCCAGAGAAAGTACATGAGAATTTTGTAACTTAACGTCTAAATTTTGTCAGGCGATCGCTTTGAGCAACACTTCATCAACAATAGTGCGTAGGCGTAGCCCGTCGTAGACATCGCTCATATTGTACAAATCCCTACATAAACTCGTAGACGCACAGTGGCTCCTCAAGAGACATCGCTATATACTGAAAACCCCTACAAAAAATAATTACGAATTACGAATTATAAAGTTTTGCTGTAATTCGACAATTGCCTGCATCCAGGTGAAAGTCTAGAACTGACATCATCACAGGAGCGATCGCGCTTTTTAAAGTCAAGCTATCATGTACTCGACAACTATGCAGCATCAAACCCAAAGTTTTGCATGAAAGTAGCAGTCTTCAGTACCAAAGCCTACGATCGGCAGTTTTTAGAAGCTGCAAATTCTGACAAACAGCACGATTTGGTATTCTTTGAACCCCGCCTCACAAGAGATACAGCCATCTTAGCCGCCGGATTTCCAGCGGTTTGTGTATTTGTACACGATCAGGTGGATGCTTCAACCTTAGAGGTTCTCGCTTCACACGGAACTCGTCTGATAGCCCTCCGCTGTGCAGGGTTTAACAATGTAGACTTAAATACCGCAGCGGATTTAGGAATTACAGTTGTGCGTGTACCTGCCTACTCACCCTATGGGGTCGCAGAACACGCGGTAGGATTAATTTTGAGCCTGAATCGCAAAATTCATCACGCCTATAGCCGCGTGCGCGAAGGCAATTTTTCCCTCAATAGATTGTTGGGATTTAACCTCAATGGACGTACCGTGGGAGTTATCGGTACAGGGAAAATCGGTTTAATTTTAGGGCAAATCATGAAAGGGTTTGGCTGTCACCTCCTGGCTTATGATGTGTATCACAACCCAGAATTAGAAGCATTGGGTGGCAAGTATGTAGAATTACCAGAATTATTTGCCAACTCTGATATTATCTCTCTCCATTGCCCCCTGACTGAGGAAACCCATCACTTGATCGACGAGCAAGCGATCGCCCAGATGAAACCTGGGATGATGATCATTAACACTAGTCGAGGTGCGCTGATTGATACCGAAGCGGTAATTGAAGGGTTGAAATCTGGTCAAATCGGTTATCTTGGTGTCGATGTATACGAGCAAGAATCAGAATTGTTCTTTGAAGATTTGTCTGGTGAAATCATCCAAGATGATGTTTTCCAGCACCTCACAACATTTCCCAACGTGCTAATCACTGGACACCAAGCCTTCTTTACAGAAGAAGCTTTGCGTAATATTTCGGATACAACAATGTCTAATATTGCCGACATTGAACAGGGTCGTCCCTGTCACAACGAAATCCGCGCCCAACCGCAAGCTGAAAATAAGGTATTGGTGAAGTAAACCTGAAGAAGAACAAGAAGATTTTGCTTTTTGTTCTTCTTTGGGACTTCCAAATAAAAAAACACTCAACCACCTAATACCAATTTAAATAGTGTTCGCGGCACATCAATATATTCTAGAGGGCATGGCAATGCCCATTGGTGTCAACTTAAGCTAAAAGGCTTATTCCACAGGCATTTTACCCCACCCCTTAATCCCCTCCCCGTGAACGGGGAGGGGACGTTTTGGCTTTAGACAAAACTGGGGTGGGGTAATGCGGATCTTGATGGTAGACGATTTGAGGCAAAATCAATTCCTGATAAGGCTTTCGCCTTAAGTTGACACGTATGGGCATTGCCATGCCCCTACCATCTGTCGCATTCTTTTTTTAAATTGGTATAACGCAAAAAATCTCTCAAACCCTCATTCCTCTGCGTCCTCTGTGTCTCTGTGGTTAGTTTATTCACCGAGCAGCAACCGTGCCAGACTGGGTAAAGCTTCCCCATAGGTGGGATGGATGTGAACCGATCGCTCTAACAACTGCCAAGTTGCGCCTGCTTCCATCAGGGATAAAAATACATGGACTAGTTCAGCAGTTTCATACCCCACCAGGGTTGCGCCCAGGATTTTGTCTGTATCGCTGTCGATTACCAGGCGATAAAATCCCAGGTCATGCCCCCACTCGATGGCACGGGCAATTTGGCTCATAGGTAAGGTGACAGCACGGGCGTTGATGCCTTGTTTTTGAGCTTGTTCTAAGGTCATACCCACTCGCCCCACCTGGGGTTCTGTGTAGACTGCATAGCCCAGGACGCGATCGCTTCTTGTCCGGTTTTCTCCAGACAAAATTGCTTTTAAGCGGCGATAGTCTTCCCACGACACATGGGTAAAGGCAGGCTGTTTGGCAGCATCCCCGATGGCATAGACTCCAGAACAGGTGGTATGGAACTGGTCATCAATTTTAATAAACCCGTGATCGTCTAGCTCAATTTTGCTGGCGGCGGCATTTAATGCACTGGTATTGGGTTTTCGTCCAATCACAACCAACAAGGCTTCCCCCTGGAGTTGTTCGCCATTGCTCAGGGTTAAACTAAACAGATTATTCTCGTGGGCGACGTGATTTACATTGACTCCAAAGTGCAGATGAATTCCATCCTGCTTTAATGCTTCTGCTAAGACCTCGCTGACATCAGACTCTTCTTGCCCCAGAACGCGATCGCCCCGCACAATTAAGTGAGTTTGGCTGCCCAACCGCGCTAGTCCTTGTCCCAATTCCAAGCCAATATAGCCGCCGCCAATCACTAATAAACGGGGTGGTAAAGTGTTCAAGTCAAAAAAATTGCGGTTGGTCAAATAGGGAGTGCCGACAAGTCCGGGAATATCAGGAATCAGCGCTGACGTGCCTGTGTTAATGATTACCAAAGGAGCCTGAAGGGTAACATCCCCACCTTTAACCGTCCGTTCACCCACAAAAGCAGCTTCGCCACAAATGACTTTGACACCCGCAGTTTCTAATCGCTGGCGAACTCCCTGATTAAAGCTGCTGCGGATTTCCCGAACTCGCTCCATGACAGCCGGAAAATCCACCTCCACCTGTGTGTGGATGCCTAACTTCTTAGCCTGACGCGATCGCCCAGCTGCATGAGCCGCTGCTAAGAACGCTTTAGACGGAGTGCAGCCATAGTTGATACAACTGCCGCCTAAAGCATCTCGCTCAAACAAGACAACCCTACATCCCTCATTGGCAAAATCAGCCGCCAGTGGAATGCCTCCTTGACCACTGCCGATGACAATGACATCTGCTGTTTCCATCAGCGCTCAACTCCTTGGAGATAGTTTGCTTTCATCACAATCTCATACTCAAAGTTAAAAACTCTCTGCCCATTGAGGTAGGGTTTGAATTGAGTTATGACATCTCAAGCTAGCGAAGCCCACCCGTGATGTACAGGGTTTCGCCAGTAATCCAGGCGGAATCGGCACAAGCAAGGAAGACAACGGCAGGGGCGATGTCCTGTGGCTGTCCAATGCGACCTAGCGGTGTTTGCGCTTCAGCTTGTTGGCGACCTTCGCTTTCGGTAATTCCGGCTGTGTGCGTACCTTCTGTTTCCACCATACCAGGATTGATGGAGTTGACACGGATGCGGCGGGGGCCCAATTCTTTGGCTAGGGACTTCGTGATGGCATCAACAGCCGCTTTGGTAGCGTTATAGATTGAGGCATTCGGGGGTGTCAGGGTGCTGACGATGGAACTAATATTGATAATGCTGCCGCCCGCCGAGCCGAAGTGCTTTACAGCTTGTTGTGAAGTGAGGATCAATCCCAGGACATTGATATCGAATTGCTTATGGAAGTGCGCTTCTGTGATGTCTTCCAGTGGGGCAAATTCATAAATTCCCGCATTGTTGACTAAAATATCAACCCTGCCGAATGCTTGCTGTGTCTCTGTAAATAGATGTTCAATCTCTGCTTTTTTGGCAACATTTGCCTGGACTGCGATCGCCTTACCGCCCTTGCTGACAATCTCGTCAACCACGCGATTGGCTCCTTCTTGGCTCGATGCGTAGTTGACGACAACACTTGCACCTTCTGCTGCCAGATGTTTGGCGATCGCAGCACCGATGCCTTTAGAAGCACCTGTAACGACTGCGATTTTCCCCTCTAGTTTTGTCATGCTTGTGATTCCTGTGGTTGTTGGGCTGAAAATATCTATCCGTAACAGGTGCAAACTTATACCAATTTGAAAAAAGAATGCGACAGATTGCAGGGGCACTACCGTGCCCTTACGTGTGTATTAGACTCAACCGATAACCGCTATATCTGGTTCAAATATGTGAAAACTGCTGTAAAATCCTTCTGCGAGACTAAGAAGAGTTGGGGAGAGGTTTATTTACCGATAAGACTTTCCAAACTTGGTACATTTACCCAGCTTGCTGTTTTATGGGATTCATGGGATAAATCCATCAATAATTGGGAGTAAACTCCTTCTCGCAGTGATGGGACTATTTGTTGCTGGCTGTAAATTCCTTGTACCCATCGATCTACTACGCGGATAAATGCAGAAATGCGTCCATCGGCGTGGTTTTCGGAAAACATCAATTCTGATGGGATTTCGATTTCCGTTAAGGCTTTACCTGGTTGGGAACCCCAAACCCGAAAACCGTGGATGTAATCTTTTTGATTTTCACTACCTAAAACTAAAGTACCGCGATCGCCATATACTTCTACCCAATGGGTTCTCGGTGCATGGACAACTGCACTAATGGTAAGTTGGCAAGGTGTACCATCTGCTAATTCCAAACTCAGCACACAGGTGTCATCTGTATTTACTGGCTTGTTTTCGCCGCTAGCAGGATCAAGGCGTGTGGGAATGGCGGTAGTCAAATGGGCGTTTAATCGGCGTACAGGGCCAAATAACCAGTATATATAATCAAAGGCGTGGGAACCTAAAGATCCTAATGCACCGCCTCCTTTATCTTGAGAAGAATACCAATTCCAAGGGCGAGAAGCATCTGCACGAGAAGAACCTAACCAATCAATTCTAATTAAACGCTTGTTTCCCACATAGTCTGCGGATAATAGTTGTGAAAACTTTAGCCATCCGGGAACAAAGCGAAATTCAAAGTCTACTGTGGCGATCGCGCCGTTTGTTTGGGCTAACTGATAAAGTTCCTTCGCTTCAGTGACATTTAAGGCTGTAGGTTTTTCCAGTAATAAATGTTTCCCCGCTTGCAGTACTGTTTTTGCCATTTCATAATGCAAAAATGGTGGGGTAGCGATGGTGACTGCTTTGACTTGTGGTAACTTCACGATATCTGCAATTGTATCGCAGGCATTGGGGATACCATGAGATTGTGCGATCGCTTTGGCTTTATTGATATCTCGATGATAAACAGCCACCACCTCAGTTTGCGGATGTGCTTGCAATCCGGGAATGTGGACTTTCTGTCCAAATCCTGTACCCACAATCGCCACGCCAATCTTTTCTGGATTTGTTTGTAATCTCGCAACCATAAGGAATACAATTATTTTGACTATTGACTATTGACTATTGACTATTGACTAAAGGCATATTTCATCTTAAAAATCTAATTGTCCAAGGATAGCGATAATGTTCACCTTTATAAGCTTTGAATGCTGCAAAATTAACTAAGAAAAATTGGATTAATATCATTACTGATGTTAATGAAAGCCATACCATTAATAAAGTATCTAAAAGTGTTTGTATCTCTTTCCCCGTACTATTAGTAGTTACAGCAATCCCGCATATAGTTAGCATCATCAACAAGGATACAATAATGACAATCAAAATATAAAATGTCAGCGAGATTTGAAAATTTAAAGATTCTTTACCTTGGAAATCAACCCAAGAAGATTTGGTTTTATACAATCGCCAAATAATTAGGGGTAGGAAAATATTCAGGGGTAAATATAAAGGAATACCGAGAAATACTAAAAAAAATAACAGCATCCAAGCTAATAAAGCCGAAAGATGGCAAAACATCGCCCAGACACGCATTTGTTGTTGGGGTTTTTCTCTCATGGCTTTTTATTTATGGCTGGATTGAGCAAATAAAAAAAGCCAAACCAACGTTTAAAATTTGAGTATTTCTCGGTCATAGTTTTCCGGGAGGGGTTCTATTTCCCAGACTATACCTTCACCTGGTTCTAGAGCAACTTCTACGAAAAGTTGTTCGACGGCAGTTGTGGCGGTATCCTCGTTGTTAGGGAAGGATTGTAAATCTTCGGTGAGTAGTCGCAGTTTAAAGCCACCGGGGATGGCTGCACCTACTGTAGCGTTACGCAGTTCAAACCGCCAAATAGGTGCATCGGGTTCGCCTTGGGGGATGACTAAGAGTTCGTATGTTTGACCAGCGATCGCCAGTTGCCGAGAAACGATAGAATCTGATGGTGTTTCTTCCACACCTCTACCACCAACAAAACTCAATTGCAAATTCCAGCGTCCCCAACCGATAGTTTCCGCTGCCCCAGAAACGCCGCTTTGCAACCATTGCAAAACAGACCATTGTTCTGGTAATCCTAAACGTTGTTGATATAAGCTTTGTCGCCAACCCCCATGTTCAATTAACCCACCCCAAAGTTGAAAAGGGATGGCTAAACGGGGTGTCAGCACTTCGGACTTTCCCAAGCGAGCAATCAGGTTTTGGGCTTGTTGTTGTGGTAAACTCGGTAAAGGTAAAATGGCAGTGCGTGTGTTTGTTTGCGGGCAAAGTTCTTGAGTTACCGCTAAAACCCCAATATCATTTACAAGCTCAGTGCTATCTAAAGAATAAGTGCGATCGCCTGCATCATAATTGCCCCGATTCTTCAATTGTTCATGGGTACAGTAGCCCCAAACCCTAACATAGCCTTCATCTGGTTCTACCTGCACTGCTAAGTAATAATCACCAGCCCAACTAGGTAAATCCACCCATTCCTGTGGTACTCTTAATTCACTTAAATCTATTGTTTCACTGGGAACTAAAATCAATCGTCTTGTGTCTACTAGGATTGCGGTTCCATTTACCAGTTCCCAAAAACTAGGTAAAGCTGTGGTACTTGGCCAGACCTTTGCCTGCGGTGTAAAATCTTCTTGCAACCAAGGCAAGACTGCACTCAGGCAAAGTTCATTAATATAACCTTGATAGCGAGAAGTGGGGTTAGAAAAAGATGGACTCTGAATATCCGCTTGATTTTGGGCGTTAACGGGAATTTCTAAAATTAAATCACTGGGATTGGCAAAAGTTAATACAGTCATGGCGGTTCCTCCGGGATTTGTCAGTTGTCATTGGGCATTGGGCATTGGGCATTGGGTATTGGGCATTGGGCATTGGGCATTGGGCATTGGGCATTGGGCATTGGGCATTGGGCATTGGGCATTGGGCATTGGGCATTGGTGATTGAGTCTTTTAGTAATTCTGTTTTGTTGCTTCAATTACTATTCGGGGATACTCAATTACTATTCGGGGATACTCAATTGTTATTCGGGGAAACCCAATTGTTATTCGGGGATACTCAATTGCTATTCTGGGATACTCAATTGCTATTCTGGGATACTCAATTGCTATTCTGGGATACTCAATTGTTATTCTGGGAAACCCAATTGCTATTTTGGGAAACCCAATTGTTATTTGGGGAAACCCAATTGCTATTCTGGGAAACCCAATTGCTATTCTGGGAAACCCAATTGTTATTCTGGGAAACCCAATTGCTATTCTGGGAAACCCAATTGCTATTCTGGGAAACCCAATTGCTATTCTGGGAAACCCAATTGTTATTCTGGGAAACCCAATTGCTATTTCTACCTTCCAATGCCCCATGCCCCATACCCCTCATTCCAGAGATACACCGTAATAGTTTTGTAACCATTCTTCCATTACTGTACTCATACTCTTGAGTAGGTCTGGAGTAATTGAAATATGCAAGGAGTCTCTACTCCAAGTAGCTAAAGACCGCAGTAAGTTTTCCCTGGCTTTTGTCAATCGCCGTGAGACAGTGTACTGTTTGATTTCTAGTTGTTTGGCGATTTTATCCTGATTGAGACCTTGAGCGTAGTAAAGTTGGACAATCTGTTGCGCCTCTGGTTCTAATTGGGCGATCGCATCCGCTAAAATCTCATTAATTTCAGTTTGTTGCGAAGTTCTGGTTTGTTCTTCTTCTTGGGTAATAATGTCCTCAATTAATGATGGTTGTTGATTTCCTGGGAGATTATCGAGTACTTCCCAAGAATTATCTCCGCCTTTAGTTATATTGAGAGATTCCTGGGTGGGATAAAGATATTTGCGTGAAGTTTTAGCCGCATTGAGTAAGCACTTTTCTAAATTTTGGATATTGATCTGCTGGCTACTTTGAGAATTGTAAGCGTTGGCGATCGCTTCCCAGATGCGATCGTCTGGGCGAGAAAGCTGGCGCGAGGTTCCTTTGGCGGTGGGAACATAAAAGGTTTTAAAACAGTTCCACGCCAGGATGTAGCTCTGAACCTCATCTTTGGATAAACCCGCATATTCCAAAGCCTCCTGCAAACGCTTTTGCGAGATTTTGCGTAACATTCCCCAATCTGTACAGATATCAACTTCGTGACGTTGGCGTAAAGTTTCGCGGATCGCACTGGCAAAAATCGGGCTGGCGTAGTTTTTAAGAGTATAACCTTGACTAGAGTTAAAACCTTTGAGGACGCGATCAATTTGAGCGATCGCGATCTGAAAACAGTCTGATAACTGGTACTGCGTACTAGCAAAACCATTTACAGTTTTTAGCGCTACCCAATAGCAGGATTCTTGCAAGTAAGCAGTGAGATGTTGCTTTGCTAGGGACTGAGTTTCGGGAAGTTGCCAAAACTTATACCAATAAAGTGCCCAAAAGTATTCCGAACTTTCTTGCGGTGTGCGTTTGAGACAACTTCGCATACTGCTACGCAATTTTGATTCTGTCGCCCAATGACTGAAGCGATCGGCAACAAATTGCACAAAAGTTGAAAAAGTTTCAATGATGCTTTGCCGAGGGTGCATAAAAAACGTGAAGCCTACCTAGAGAAGTAGTGAAGGCGTTTAAGAGTGCCTCCACAAACTTTACTACACCAAATGAGAATCATGTTGCGACTTTCAATGAAATCTTTAGCACTTGGTGGTATGGTAGCCCTTTCTACAGCAACTAGTGCTTTTGCGCAAATACCTGTGCTACAAAATTTACATTTAACTCAAGTACCAAGCTTTAATTGTGTTCCCCATCTTCAAACTTACACTGTCAAGCCTTTACCTGGATTTCTCACAAAATTTTCAAACTTAAGTTTTCTCGTTGTTAATAAATCGTAGGGGCGGGTTAAGCCAGATATTCACGGATGATGGGAGCATATCTGTGAACCCGCCCCTACAGCTTGTGAGAAATGCGGGTTTAGATAACCGTCAAGCTCAAGGTATCCGTTGCGTCAAATTGAGTGAAGGTGGACGAGGAAAAAGTTAACTCCTGTGACTGGCGGTTTTGATGTTACAGGTGCTTGGAGTGAAAAATGGCGGTAATAAATTGGTAAATTATCAGTCCTAATTTCCGCCAATATCTATCTATTATTTTCAGCAAATACAGAAATAAACTACTAAGATTGGAGACCTAATACAATGTTGAAACGTTCTTTAATGATTGCTGCTTCTAGTGTAAGTTTAGCTGCTGCACTACTCAGTCCGGCTTTGGCTGCACCTGCTGATTTCGTTGGAACTTGGGTTAATAAAGATAGTAACACTCGTGGTGTAACTCGCTTAGTTGTCACCTCAGCAGGTAGCAATAAATTAAACATTCAAGTATTTGGTAAATGTCATCCCACAGATTGTGATTGGGGAACAACATCAGTTGTCACCTATGGTCTAAATGTGCAAGATACAAACCACACTTATGCAACAGCTAACTACAATAAAGGTTTTTCCAACACATTATTAACCTTAGACAATGCTGGCTCTCAAATTATGTTGCAAAGCTTCACTCAATTTTTAGATAATAGTGGTCGGCAAAATTATTATGCTCGTGACTACTTTCAAAAATCTCTAAAAGTGAGAGTTACTCTGGATTTACCAACATATCGCATAAACCCAAGCAGATAAGTTAGATTTGCCAATTACAGGACTTAATATCTTCTGGTCAAGAGTCAATGGTCAAGGTTTTTTGGACATTTGACTCTTGTCTCTGGACGGTTTTTGCTGAAAGAATCTCACACTTACGTAATACCAATTTAATATGAAGTTGCATATATCTAGATCCCCCTAAATCCCCCTTAAAAAGGGGGACTTTGATTCTAGTTCCCCCCTTTTTAAGGGGGGCTAGGGGGGATCGAATTCTATGCAGCCTCATAAAAAATCGATATAAGTCCTAAATTATTACAAACCTCCTAATTAATACCAATTTGCAAAAAGAACGCGACAGATTGATTAACAGAACTCATACACAGAGACTAATCCAAAATCTAAAATCTAAAATCCAAATTGATATTAATTGAGCGGATCGAAATGCTGCAAGATGAGAGCTATGAACACTACTGGCAAGCCTACACCCATACAAATGAGAGCTTGGGTAAATGTTAAAGGTGTGGTATCAAACACTTGATTCATCATGCTCCACTGACTGAAAAGACATTGTAAAATCACTACAGTCACAATTCCAAAGGCAGGTGCATAGGCTACGGGTGTACGTTTACCTTGAATTCTGGCAACTAGAGATGGTAAAAACTGGCTAATGCTTAACAGGTAAAAGACTTCAGCCGCCACTAACCCATTAATTGCCATTGTTCGCGCCAATGGTTCATTGCCTGTAGTTTGAAGTATCCATTGAAACACCCCAAAAATTACCAGCCAATTGAAGACGGAAATCGCGATGATGCGCTTGAGTAACCCACCCGATAAAAGTCTTTCTCTGGGGTTGCGCGGTGGTTGTTGCATCACCTGTCCAGATTTTGGCTCAAAGGCGAGGGGAGCAATTAATGCTATTGAACTGACCATGTTAAGCCAGAGAATTTGGATTGGTAAAATGGGAAGCACGGTTGCCAGGAGAATGGCAATCAAAATCGTCATGGATTCTCCAACATTGATCGGCAGCAAGAAGGCGATCGCTTTTCGCAAGTTGCGGTAAACACTACGTCCTTCCTCCACAGCAGCTTCTATTGAGGCGAAGTTATCGTCAGTTAGCAGCATATCCGCCGATTCTTTGGCAACCTCTGCCCCAGCTATGCCCATCGCTACACCAATATCAGCCTGTTTGAGAGCAGGAGCATCGTTGACACCATCTCCAGTCATGGCCACAATTTCACCTTTGAGTTGCAACGCTTTCACCAGACGCAACTTTTGTTCTGGAGCAACTCGTGCAAATACCATGCCTTCCTCAGCTGCTTGGGTGAATTCTTTTTCATCCATCTGAGCTAATTGCCGTCCGGTGAATACCTGTGCTTCAGTCGAGCAAATTCCCATTTGGCGGGCGATCGCAGCTGCTGTTAGTGCATGGTCGCCTGTAATCATTTTTACCTGAATCCCAGCAGATTGACAAGCATTTACTGCGGCGATCGCTTCTGCGCGAGGCGGATCAATTATGCCTTGAAGTCCCAAAAACACCATTCCTTGAGCGATATTATGGCGCTCCAAAGATTGCTGAGCAGCAACTTCTTTTCTAGCAAAAGCTAGCACTCGTAAACCTTGCTTTGCCATGCCAGCAACTTCCTGTTCCACTGCGGCGGGATTAAGCGCAGCCTGTTGTCCTTGAGCGTTGAGCATGTAATCGCATCGTTGGAGAATTGCCTCTACAGAACCTTTGAGATAAATCACATTCAGCCTTCGCTTTGCATTTAACTCATGCAAAGTCGCCATGTATTGAAATTCAGACTCAAAGGGAATGGTATCTATTCTGGGTAATTCTTGTTCTAGATTTTCTCGTGTCAATCCTGCTTTATTAGCCGCAGTAATCAATGCTCCTTCGGTTGGGGTTCCGACTAAGTTCCACCGTTTGTCTCGCCATTCGATGTGAGAATCATTGCACAGTAATCCTGCTTCCAGGGATTCCCAAATAGCAATATGTCCATCTGCATTCAAATCAACGGGTTGCTGATTCATCAGGATTTCACCATCTGGAGCATAACCAATACCGCTAACGGTGTAATGTTGCCCACCTGCATAAATCTTTTGAACCGTCATCTGATTTTCGGTCAACGTGCCAGTTTTGTCAGAGCAAATAACGGTGGTACTTCCTAATGTTTCCACGGCGGGTAACTTGCGAATAATCGCATTACGTCGTGCCATCCGGGAAACCCCGATCGCCAAAGTGATAGTAACGATCGCAGGTAATCCTTCGGGAATCGCACTGACTACCAGAGCCACACTCGCTTTGAAAACATCAATCCAAGATTCGCCTTGTCCTAATCCGATTGCAAATGTCAAACCAGCCAAACCTAAAATGACATACAACAAGCTTTTGCTAAACTTGTCAATATTTCGTGTCAGCGGTGTTTTCAGATTTGTGCTGCTTTCAATTAACTGCGAGATGCGACCGGTTTGAGTAGCATCTGCGATCGCAACTACAATCCCTTCTCCCTGTCCAAAACTAACGAAACTTCCTGCATAGGCCATATTGCTGCGTTCGGCTAAGGGTGTTTCCACAGCCAACAATGAAGTTGCTTTCTCCACCGGAACAGATTCCCCTGTTAAAGCAGACTCATCAACTTGTAATCCACGCACACTTAATAACCGCAGATCCGCAGGTATTTTATCCCCAGAAGCTAGCAGTACCAAATCACCCAGAACAAGTTCAGTTGAAGCCAGACGGGTTTTTTGACCATCGCGAATCACAGTTGCTTCAGTAGTGACAGCTTTGGATAGAGCTGCGATCGCGCCTTCTGCTTTCGATTCTTGAATGTAACCAATGATGACATTAATCAGGGTGACACCAAAAATTACTCCCGCATCTATCCAATCTCGCAGCAGCAGCGTTACTACTCCCGCCGTCAGCAAAATATATAGTAGTGGTTGATTAAATTGCTCTAAAAATTTTAGCCAAGGACTTTTGCTACCTTTAGTAGTTATTTGATTTGCACCCATCTGTTGATGCCGTTTTGTAGCTTCTTTATCGGTCAAACCTGCTTCTGGATGGCTGGCTAAGGTTTGTAAAATTTGTTGTTCCGCCAGAGTATGCCATTCATAATTGAGTAAATCCTTTGTGGAATCAGCAAAAGTATTTTTAGCGATCGTATCTGCTGTCATCTCTGTCTCCAAAAAATAATTAGTAATTAACAGATTTCATCTGGATTTATCTGTTTGAATCTGTACGTTTCATTTTTCCAATTGGTGTGAGTACGAGAATCTTTTGTTGAGTTCAAAAATATGCCACTCTCGCACACCCCAGTAATGGAGAATCAATTCTGCTTGCCATATTTCATCGGCTGTTCCCTCTACCTTCACCAAAAATTCTTCTTGACAGGTGCTTGGCTCACAGAGTCTAGTTTGCCTTTCGGGAGCAAACCAACCTTGAAATGCACCATAAACACTGCCAAAAATCGCACTCGCTCCACCCGCCAGCAGTGTACCCATCACAGATTCAACCGCTAATGCCGGGCCAAAACCAGGAATAATTAATACGCCAAGTCCGGCTGCGAGTGTCAGGAAACCCCCGGCTGTCCCTCCTGTAATTGCTCCCGCTTTGGCACCTTCGATAGGAGTTATGGGATATTTACCCGCATTAACGTCCTCATGCAAATTTTCTTGTTCAGAGTCTAAAGTAAACACAGAAATTTTCTGCATAGGAAAGTCAATTGCTCTAAGTTCATCAAGCACCTGTGTTACTGCCTGACGGGTAGAAATGATGCCGATTGCATTTTTAACTGGACTGAAATTCATCACAACATCTCCTATAAAAATCAGTAAGTTTAAAACGAAGCTTTATTAATTTCCAAATAGGAAAAATATATTTTTATAGTGTGAGCATGAACCGTATTAGTTCGGATATTAGTTTTAAACCTCAGTTGGTTGAATTTCGTTTCTCTGCTTCTTTTCCAGGATGACGGATAAATGTGAACGAAAAGTGAATAAATCATTTATCCTACTCAATTTCACTTTTAAATCACATTTGTCCCTCAAGTTTAAAGACAACACCTGTGAATGAAGTAATTGATGATGAGAACTGCAAATTAGCTTTAAAAAAAGGTCAGTAGTTTCCTCTCATGGACTTTGCTCACTTTTCATGGATGTGTCGTTGTGAGAGACAATAACTCTACTACGAAATATACCTGCGGGATTGTCAGTGAGCATTATTGTTAAATCATAGAAATATTTGGGAATCTTAGATGTAATCCAAACAGTTCCTCTCGCCAAGCTCTATGCTCTCCATCACTGAATCTCTGTCTGAGCCGCCGTTCCACCTCCCTGGTTACACCCTTGTCGAGCAGATATATCAGGGTTCTCGCACCGAGGTTTATCGAGCGATGCAAACGGCTCAACAGCGTCCAGTGGTGATTAAGGTGTTGCGGCGAGAGTACCCCAGCTTCAGCGAATTGGTACAGTTTCGCAACCAGTTTACGCTCCTGCGGGGCATCACCGATGCTCACAAAGAACACCAACCCGTAGCGGGAGTTATTCAGCCCCTGAGCCTGGAACCTCTGGGGAAAGGCTATGCCCTGGTGATGGAAGATTTTGGGGGGATTTCGCTCAATCACTATGCCCATCAGCGCCCCCTGGAAGTAATCGAAGTGCTGGCGATCGCGGTTCAAATCGCTGAAATTTTGCATGACCTGCACCGACATCGCATTGTTCACAAAGACCTTAAACCCGCCAATATTCTGATTCATCCCGACTCAAAACAGGTCAAACTGATTGACTTCAGCATCGCCTCCTTGTTGCCTAGAGAAACTCAAGAAATCCAGAACCCAAATCAGTTGGAAGGAACCCTGACTTATCTGGCTCCCGAACAAACAGGGCGGATGAATCGTGGGATTGATTATCGCGCCGACTTCTATGCGCTGGGCGTGACGCTGTATCAGTTGTTGACCGGGCAGTTGCCATTTCAATCAGATGACCCGATGGAGTTAATCTACTGTCATCTGGCGAAGCACCCCACCGAGGTGCATCATCTGAATCCGTCGGTGCCGCCGATGCTCTCGGAAATTGTATTCAAACTGATGGCAAAGAATGCGGAAGACCGCTATCAAAGTGCGATCGGACTCAAGCACGACCTTGAACAATGTTTGAAAGAATGGCAAGACACAGGAAATATTACTGAATTTAGATTGGGGCAGCGGGATTTAAGCGATCGCTTCTTGATTCCCGAAAAACTTTACGGGCGTGAAGCAGAAATTCAGCAGTTATTAGCAGCCTTTGATCGCGTCGCCAACGGCAAATCAGAACTCATGTTGGTGGCGGGATTTTCTGGTATTGGGAAAACAGCAGTTGTCAATGAAGTGCATAAGCCGATTGTCCGGCAACGGGGTTATTTCATCAAAGGCAAGTATGACCAATTCAATCGCAACATTCCCCTCTCCGCCTTTGTTCAGGCATTGCGAGATTTGATGGGGCAATTGCTGTCGGAATCGGATGCCGCCTTGGAGCAGTGGAAAAACCAAATTCTGACAGCCGTGGGTGATAACGGACAAGTCCTAATCGACGTGATTCCAGAATTGGAGCAAATCATTGGTAAACAGCCAGCTGCTCCCGAATTGTCAGGCAGCGCCGTCCAAAACCGATTTAACTTGCTATTCCAAAAGTTCATTGAGGTTTTTACCACTCCAGAGCATCCCTTGGTGATCTTCCTGGATGATCTTCAGTGGGCAGATTCCGCCTCGCTGCAGTTGGTCAAACTGCTGATGAATGACAATGGTTATCTGCTAATGCTGGGTGCTTATCGAGATAATGAAGTCTCCCCCGTTCATCCCTTCATTTTGACTGTAGAAGAACTCAAAAAAGCTCAGAAAACGGTTAATACGATCACGCTATCACCGCTAACCTTGCAAGACATGAGTCATTTGGTTGCAGATACCTTAGCTTGTTCGGCTGAACTGGTTCAACCACTGACTGAGTTAATCGATCGCCAAACCCAGGGCAATCCCTTTTTCATCACCCAATTCCTCAAAGCAACACATACAGCAGGTCACATCACCTTTAATCAGGATCGGCGCTATTGGGAATGTAACATCGCTCAAATCAGTGCTGTGGTGATCACCGATGATGTAGTGGAATTCATGGCGCAGCAGTTGCAAAAATTGCCACCGGAAACCCAAAATGTGCTGAAACTAGCAGCTTGTGTAGGCAATCAATTTGATTTGAATACGCTGGCGATCGTTTCTCAACAATCCCAAACAGAAGCCGCAACTGCACTGTGGAGAGCGTTGCAAGAAGGCTTGATTATTCCCATTTCTGAAACCTACAAGTTTTTCCAAAGCCACGAAAACCAAACGGCTCAACAGAATATTGCTGTACCCTACAGATTTCTACACGATCGCGTCCAACAAGCTGCTTACTCTCTCATTCCTGAGACTTTAAGAAAATCAACTCACTTTCAAATTGGTAAACTTCTGCTGGCTAATGTTTCCCTAGAAGAACAAGGTAGCAAAATTTTTGCGCTCGTCAATCACTTAAATAAGGGCTTTGAACTTCATCGCAGCCAGGAAGAATATTCAGAACTTCTACAGCTAAACTGTATTGCCGGAAAAAGGGCTAAGGAGTCTACTGCCTATGGAGTTGCTGTCAACTACTTTAAAATGGCTGAAAGTTTGTTACCTCAAGATAGCTGGCAGCAATGCTATGAAAAGTCTTTAGAAGTTTATTTTAATTTGGCAGAAGCTAAATATTTGTCCGGAGATTTTGCATCTTCTATGGCAATTATTGAAACAATCTCTAGCTTTGCCAGACAACCAATTGAAAAAGCTGAAGCCTTTAACCTGGCAATTCAAATGTTCACATTGCAAGGAAAATACCTCCAAGCACTTGAGTATGGACAAAAGGCATTATCTTGCTTGAATTTTGATTTATCAGAAATCGATTTATCAAATAAACTTGAATCTTACCAACATGAGATTCAAATTAAATTGGCGAATCGTCAGCCAGAGCAGTTGGTAAATGAACCAGAAGCAACTGCTCTAGATAAACGCTTGATTATTAAAATCCTAAATAATTTAATCGTACCCGTTTATGTTCTCCAAAAAGGAGAGCTATACTTTTTAGTTGCATTATCGATGGTTTCTGTATCTCTCAACTTTGGCGTGATAGGTGAATCTGGAAACGGATTTTCCGCCTATGGAATGTATCTGGGATATTATCACAATGACTACCAATCTGGTTATGAATTTGGAGTACTTGCAGAAAGTTTAGCCAAACGCTTCAAACAAGCAGATAATCTCTGCAAAGCTTGCTATATGCTAGGGAATAATCTCCTTTCCTGGGTGCGTCCTTTACGTTCCTCACTGCCTATTTTTGAAGAAGGATTAGTAGCAGGACTACAATCTGGGGAGATGGTTTTCTCCGGTAATCTTTTGATGTATAAGCTGCTCAATTCGTTTTATGCAGGAGACAGCGTATTAGAAGTTCAGCAAAATCTTCCTGAATATTTAGAATTTTCTGCCAAGAAACTTAACTATCAACTTGCCGTAGATGTCATCTCTGGATTAAAAATTTGGCTCCCTGAACTGACAGCTAATCGTACAGAAAATCTCCCAACTGAGCAGCAGCATCTTGAGGTATGCAAGAGCAACAATAGCGACTATGCAATTTGTCACTATTTGCTTCTCAAAACTCAGGTCTTATGTTTTTACGGGCGTTATGCAGAAGCAGTGGCAGCCGCTGGGGGGGCTGAAGACCTTGTTGGCACTATTACTGGAAAATATCAAGTCGCAGCTATCAATTTTTATCAATCTATTGCTATAGCTGAATATTGTCGGACTCATTCTCTAGGTTTAGACAATAGTTATATCCAAAAAGTTAAATCAAATCAAGCACAACTGAGTTTATGGGCAGCGAGTTGCCCGGAAAACTTTGCTCATAAGTACGCTTTAGTAAATGCGATTTTAAGCATTTTATCGGGAGACAAAGCAGAAGCAATTGAACTGTTTGATCGCGCTATTTCTCTTGCTAAAATCAACGGCTACCTCCAAGAAGAAGCCTTAGCCAACGAACTTGCAGCTAAATTTTACCTGGAGTGGGGCAAGGAAAAAATTGCAGCCAGCTACCTACAAGAAGCTTACTACTGCTATGCCCGCTGGGGAGCTAACGCCAAAGTCAATGACCTGGAGCAACGTTATCCCCAATTGTTACGCCCGATTTTGCAAGCCCAACATAGCCAACAGACGATTTTAGAAACTTTGGCTACTATCTCGGCTCCTAACTATTTACACCCCGCTACCAGCAGCAAGAGTTCTGACAGCGGCAGTATCAACACCACGCTCGATTTCGCCACCTTGCTGCAAACCTGTCAAACCCTTGCCAGCACAATTGATCTAGATGAATTGCTGAGCATCCTCACCCAAACCATGCTGCAAAACTCTGGCGCAGACAAATGTGCCCTGATACTTTGCCCGCATGGGCAATGGCAAGTTCGGGTGATCGCCGATCTTGAACAAACGACTCTGCAAGTTACCCCCCTAGAAAACAACAACGCGGTTCCTGTCAAACTCATCCATTATGTTAAAAATACGATGACCACCGTTGTCGTAGATGCGCTAAAGACTGATCTCCCAGTGGTAGGTGAGTATTTGCATTACCATCAACCCCAGAGTGTGCTGTGTATACCAATTCTGCGTCAGGGCAATTTAGTTGGCATTTTGTATTTGGAAAATCAGACAACTCGTGGCGTGTTTACCAGCGATCGCATCCTTGTACTCAACTTCCTCTGCACTGAAGCCGCGATTTCTCTCGAAAATGCCCGCCTCTATCAACAAGCCCAAACCTATGCCCAGCAGCTAGAGCAATCCCAACTGCAAATTGTCCAAAGTGAAAAAATGGCATCCTTGGGCAATCTGGTTGCAGGCATTGCCCACGAAATCAATAATCCCATTGGTTTTCTCAATGGCAGTATCAACAATGGCAAAGACTATGTGCAAGATTTGCTCAATCATCTCGCGCTCTATCAACAAAACTATCCCAATCCTGTCTCATCGATTCCAGACAATGCAGAAGATATTGATCTTGACTACCTGATTAATGACTTACCCAAGCTGCTGGACTCGATGGCAGGGGCGACTAATCGCATCAAAAATATCAGCACCAGCCTGCGTACTTTTTCTCGTGCTGATACAGAACATAAAGTCAACGCCAATCTGCATGAAGGTCTGGATAGCACGCTATTGATCCTCAAGTATCGTCTCAAAGCCAATGAGTTTCGTCCGGCAATTCAAGTCACTCAAAACTATGGCGAATTGCCAGATGTGGAATGTTTCCCCGGACAACTCAATCAGGTGTTTCTGAATATCCTGGCTAACGCCATTGATATGTTTGATGAAGTTGCCCAAACCCATTCTTTTGAAACACTCACAGCCCATCCTCAGAAAATCATCATTTCTACAGAACAGGTTGCGAATCAGGTATTAATTCGGATTCGAGACAATGGTAAGGGAATGAGTCAGGAAGTACAAGCCAAAATCTTTGATCATTTGTTTACTACCAAAGCGGTAGGAAAAGGAACCGGATTAGGATTGGCTATCGCCCGACAGATTGTTGTAGAGAAACATAACGGCAAGCTGGAGGTACAGTCTGCGATCGCTCAAGGAACCGAGTTTTGGATCTCAATACCGTTGGCAAAATAAGAGTATGAACAGGTAGGGCGTTTCGTAGTAGAGTTATTGTCTCTGACAGTAGCGTCTCCCCTGCTCCCAAAGGGAGAGGCTGCGCCAAGGCAGAGGACAGGGCTATAGTGAGGGTAACCGCAAAAACGGCAAGTAGACTCACCACCAACAAATAACTACCAAAATATACAGTAACAGTGCTGGCTCATCGATTAAATATTGATGTTCCTCAGAGATTTGAAGCCATGAATCAAACATTGAAAACTAAAGCAGAACACATTCATCATTGTTATTCCACAAGTTCATAGCGCACTAACTTTCTAACATCCTCACGGGGTAAACCTAGTTCTTGGGCAATTGTCACTTCTATCTGGCTGAACTCTATCGTTGGTAGTTCTAATTCCAATCGCTTCAGGATGGGATCTGCTGTTTCCACTTCTACTTGGGTAATTTTCTGAGTTCGGTTTACAGTGGCGTTAATCAGCAATACATTGACTGACACCCGTGCTTCGAGTTGGGTATCTGACTGAAGTTTTTTGTCTGTGGAGTAGGATCGGCTTAACTCTTGGGCAGCCAGAAAACTACAGCCAAGCCAAAACACAACCGCTACCACTGGTAGCGGCAACCAAAACTCTAATCCCAGTCCTCGCAGCCAACGTTTACTAATACGCCACACTCTACACCTACTTCGGATTTTGCTCGGTCACACTTCATCTATATCCTAATGAGATAGAGAATCCCAAGAAATCTAACTGATGAAAGACGCTCTCGATAATTTCAATACATTATTGTTTATAAAAACAAGTGTGCAGAGGTGATGAAAATCTTACTAGCCGAGGATGATCCAAAGCAATTAATGCCACTGCAAACGGTTCTTTCTCAAGCTGGACACAGTGTCGATGGTGTCAAGGATGGTGAAACCGCTCAATGGCTTTTGGGTGAAAAAGAATATGACCTGCTGATTTTGGATTGGATGTTACCTCGGATTAGTGGAGTAAGTTTGTGTCAACAGTATCGGGCTGCTGGGAAAACCGCTCCTGTATTAATGATTACGGCTAAAGATACAACACTTGATAAAGTAACAGGATTAGATGCCGGAGCAGATGATTACCTAGTCAAACCAATTGATATTATGGAGTTCATGGCGCGGGTGCGAGCATTGGGGCGGCGATCGCCTCTTTGGCAAGGAGATACCCTCTGCTTGGCAGACCTGGAACTTCATCTGGACGCACTGACTTTGGAGCGACAAGGGGTGATCGTCTCCCTTTCCAGTCAAGAATTTCAATTACTAGAATATCTTATGCGTCATCCCAGGCAAGTACTCACTCGTAACCAGATTGAGCAAGCTGTATGGCAGTGGGGTAGTGAGCCAGAAAGTAATGTCATCACCGTTCTAGTGCGTAAACTTCGCCAACGTTTGCAAATAGTAGCAGCAGCTGATTGGATTGAAACCGTCTACGGTATGGGCTATCGCCTCCAGCCTCCAGAATCATCTTGAAACTTAATAATGGCTGAGACGGAGACTAGGGAGTAGTGTGGTTCAATTATTTGAAAAGTCTTGTAATTACGAATTACGAATTACGAATTAGCATAAGTTGTGTTTAACCGCAGTCGTCGTAACTTAGCTCGTTGGTTTACCCTTTCGATGGGGAGCATTCTTGTTCTCTTTGCTGGGGTGATTTATCACATTGAGGTCAAAGACAAAGTTCATGCATTAGATCAATTGCTTTATAAAAGAGCAGAGTTAATGGCAGCTAGTTCGCAATATCGACTGTATCAAGGACAAAAACAAGTCGATTTGAGCAATATACCGCTATTAGGTAATGGTTCTCATCCTGCTGATATTGAACTAGTCTATGTTCGCTGGTATGACCCGAATGGTAAACTTAAGCGTTTTTTTGGGACTCCAGCTCTAGAACAGTTAAAAACATCATTTGGCTTTCTCACCATTAAGTCTGTAGACTCGTTCACGGGTGAGGCACTTTGGCTGCGTCAATTCACCCTACCTGTTCAAGGAGGAAATTCGGTCATCGGCTATCTGCAAGTGGCTATTCCACTCCAAGATACTCAAAACGATCTCAGACAATTTCTGTTAATGTTGACGCTGGCTGTGCCTGTAGCGCTTTTGTTAATTGGGCTTACAGGTTGGGTACTCGGTGGTATAGCCATGCAACCTGTTCAGGAAGCTTATAACCAACTGCAACGCTTTACATCCGATGCCTCCCATGAATTGCGATCGCCCCTTTCGGCAATTTTGACCAATGCCCAAGTTGGGTTACTCATAGCCGCAGATCATCCCCAAATCCATCCTTCAGTGGAGAACATTATCGATAGTGCCAAGTCGATGAGTACCTTGGTCAATAACCTACTGCTATTGGCTCGCCATCAGGGACAATTAACTCCAGAATCACTCAAAAAAGTTAATCTCAATAGCTTGCTAGAGAATTTAGTTGTTTATTACAATGATGTTGCTGCAAAAGCGTCGCTCAAGTTGATCAGCCATTTACCAGAAAAACCAATTGAGTTATGGGCTGACCCTGCTTTGCTGCGGCTAGCTGTTGAAAACTTGCTCAACAACGCCTGCAATTACACTCAGTCTGGTGGAACTGTTTGGTTACGCTTAGAACCTCACCCAGAACGGGCAATAATTCAGGTTATTGATACTGGAATTGGAATTCCAGCGGCAGATTTACCTTACATTTTCGACCGCTTTTACCGAGTTGATACAGAACGTGCCAGAGAAAGCGGCGGATTTGGTTTGGGATTAGCGATCGCTCAACAAATTGTCCAGGCTCACGGCGGTCACATTCAGGTGATGAGCAATGAGGGTAAAGGCTCGACGTTCCAGATAAAATTACCGCTTATGAAGCATAATTTTCCGCGCCAGCTAGTCTCTAAAAAAGTGATGTAAGAGCGCTAATATGCCGCCGCTTATTGAAGATCATATTTGCGGCCAGGAACACCAAAAAACTCAAGAATCTAACATCGCTCTTGGGTAAGATTGGCAATTTGTTGGATGTGGGCGATCGCAACCTTTAAATGCTCAACGCATAAGGTACAGCTACCTTCTGATGTTTATTCAGATAGTTAACAAATAATTGCTTCAGTCGCGGACTTACGCCAGCATGTTCAAAAAACCCAAAGCCGAGATTCTTCGCTTTGCTTAAAGTTTCTTCTGGTGTTAACCCCTCTTGAATGGCTACACTCAACAACGCAATTCCCGTGGAACGCATAGCAGCAGCGCAATGTATAACGGTTGGTTTAGGAAGTTGGTCTAGTGTTGTGAGGATTTTTGTAATCAGCTCCTCATTTAAATTTTCTAGCTTCAGCGGCACATTCGCATAATCCAGCCCCAATGCTTCCACTATCTGTTGCTCATCCTTATTAAATCCTAATTCGTCTGGGGAACGCAAATTTAGAACCGACTTAAAACCTTCTTGCTTAGCTTGTTGAATCTGTTGTTGTATTACTTGTCCTGTTGTTGTCAGGTTTTCATTAATCCGAATAGCGTTGTTCACGTTCACTCCTTTGAACTGTAAATAGTAATTTTGCAAGACGAAGAGTCAGGATTCAAAATAGAATCCCGGTTCTCAGATTTTTGCCAGCAGTTGCGCATCTGCTGTTGAGTCGGTTTTGAGAAGCTATGCAAACAAGCACAACCAAATACAGCAAAAATCAAAAACTCTTTCTTGATGGTTTTGAGATTTGCTTTCTCAGGTTATTGTGATTGCCGCTTACAAACTACGGTTAGTCGCTCGGTTTTAAGTAATTTAAGCTATTATACACTTTACCGATAGATTTACGAGTGTTTGCATGAGAAATTTTTCTGAGCGAGAAAAAGCTTTTACAGTCAGCAACAGAGCATCACTAGGGCTTTCTGTGCATCAAAAATAAAAACTCCAGATTCACTAATAGTGAGTCTGGAGCCAAGAAACAAAGGAAAATAATGCATGACTCTTCACCTAGCTATAATCACCCCTTGCTCGCGGGATTTCATCTACGCCAGGTACATTATTACCTGATTCATTTGTAAATGAAATTGGTTACTTCAAAGACAATATAAAATACTTATTTAGATTGACTACTGCCACCACTTGAGTAAATATTTCTTTCATCGTATCAAAGGAAATAGTGCGCTCCATATTTTGTGGAGTCGTCTGGCACTTTATCAAAGCATTCATCGAAATATTTAAGCGGGCAATCACTATTTTGTATACTTAACTTACATTATTGCCAGAATGTCAGCCAAACCACATCTATTTTGAGAACCATAGTTTTAAAAGTAGTGGGAGCATTTTGCTCCCTGCTCTTCGTAGCGGGCTTTCAGTCCCGCACCACTCCAGGTTTCAAAATGGACGAGGTTTAGCAAAGAATCTATAAAGACTTCATATAAATTAACATACAAGGCAGAATGAAATTATCGGATACAAAATCCAGGTTTTAGAGAAGACTATAACTTAAAACAATTGTTCTAAAATCAATCTAGGTAGGGTTGAAAGCTATGATTTTTAGGGCTTAATCAGCCACGACTTTAAAGCAGACTTAGCTATTTTTGTAGTGATCAAAGTGATGACTATAATTGCGATACAAGTTCTGTATGGATGCTCACCACGCTCATCTTGATGGTAATTCTGACTTTGAGAAGCATAATTATGGCAATCATTAAGCGATGCACATCTACTAGCAACAGTATCTTGAGGAATAGCTAAAGTTAATATAATTGCTATTAAGCATGGACGAAACAGTAAAGTCCAACGATTCATAAAATAGGAACCTAGGAACTAGACAGTTATTTCTACACAAGCTGAAAAATCAATTTCTGAAATCTACGCAAAATTAATCAAGAATGTCTAAATTTTTCTAGCTAAACAACCCGGTTTTGACGGATACACTCTGCATACCATTCATAGCTAGCTTTGGGAATACGTTGTTGCGTATTGTAATTTACATAAACAATCCCAAAAGGACGAGAATATCCCCAAGCCCACTCGAAATTATCTATAAAAGTCCAGAGAAAATATCCCTTCAAAGGATAACCTTCATTGATAGCTCGATTAGCTGATTTAAAATACTGCCGTAAGTACATAATCCGGTCAGTATCTATCATTTCACCATTAGCATTTAAATCATCCTCTGCGGCACAACCACTTTCAGTAATCATCACTGGTAAATCATCACGTCCTAAAGTCTCACTGACGTGACGAATTCCCCAATAGATACTTTCAGGTACAATCTGTAACCAGGGCATATGCATTCGCGGGTAGCCTTTGGGAAAGTTGAGTAATTCATACCCTTTTTCGTTATCTACAGCCCGCACATAAGCGCCGCTGTAAATATTAAGACCAATTGCATCTAAGGGCTGATGAATTATTTCTAAATCTCCAGGTTTAATCTCTGGAGCATTTTCTCCTAATTCCTCAAGCATGGCTGGACTGTAAGCGCCAGTGAGGGCGGGTATAAGAATAGCCCCATTGAACCTAAAAGTCGGGAATGCTTTTTTAGCAGCTTCTATATGGTGAGGAGATTCGTTGATGGGAACAGTCACGCCGATGCTATCTACTAAAGCAACTTTGCAAGGAACCGGTGAAGCGGCGCGGATAGCTTGACATCCTAATCCGTGAGCAAGTAAGGCGTGATGAGAAGTCTGGAAAACTGCTTTTTGGCTGCTGAGGCGTTTACCTGGTGCGTGTAAGGGTTCTAGCTCAAAACCATAACTTGCGTGTGTGAAATAATAAATTTCATTAAGTGTCATCCAGTGGGTAATGCGATCGCCTAAACGACTGACAACCGCAGTCACATAATCAGCAAAATCTACAGCCATCTGCCGATTTTGCCAAGTTCCATATAAATCTTCTAGGGCTTGGGGGCTATCCCAGTGATATAAGGTAGCGTGAGGGGTAATATTATGCTTGTGCAGGCAATCTACCAGCCGCTTGTAGAAATCAACACCCTCTTCATTAACTTTGCCGCGACCATCGGGAATAATGCGGGGCCATGCAATACTAAAACGATAGTGCTTGATTCCCAATTCTGCCATCAGCGCTACATCTTGTTCATAAAGATGATAATGATCGCAAGTAATGGTAGCAGTATCATTATTCAGAATTTTTCCGGGTGTAGTAGTAAATGTATCCCACACACTGGGTTTACGCCCACCTTCATTAACTCCTCCTTCTATTTGAAAGGAAGCGGTAGCAACGCCCCAATAAAAATCTTCAGGAAATTGATATATAGTCATTTTTAATACTTTCTCTTAGAGAATTGGCATTAGGAAACAGGTTACTGATTAGACTTTCCCTAACTCCAAGTTAGATTGCACTCACATGCAATAGAGCTAACATCTTTATTCTCTTTATTAAAATTTACGCACTACAAAAAAAGTTTACTTACAAGCTTAGTTTTACACTCTTTGGTCAGTAGGATTAAGTAGTTGTTTCTCCCAGATTATGTGTCAGATTGAGATTCAATAGCAGCTTTGACATAAGCAACTACCAAAGGTATGAGTTTAGTTTCCAGTTGAGTGACAAAAGCGCGATCGCGTTCTGACCAAACTCGCGGTCTGCCAAAGACAGCAGGTTGTAAAATTCCCCATAATTGATGATTTTGGCACAAATGAGCATGTATCAAAGCTCTATGTCCCATGTACTTATGCTCAAATTCTTTATTCACAACTTCTGGACTGGCGGTTTCTATATCTTCAACATAAACAGAAGGATCATTGCGGAGTGCAGCGGCAAATAACGGATCTTCTTGGGGTAAAGATTCTGGATCTAATCTCCAATTTAAGTCTGTAATATCTGGTATCTCTTGATTTCGCCGCCAGCAATAGGCGACTTTTGCTAACTTAGTTTGAGGATTTCGCAAATAGAGAAAACAGCGATCGCACTGCAATTCGTCGCCAATTATCGGCAAAATTTCCCGGAAAATAGCATCTGGCTCGGTGTTTTTATCTAGAATTTCTTGTACAATTTCTGGCAGAACTAGGTTAGTCATCAACAGGTAGATAATTTCCTTTGCTATTTTCTCAATGCTCTGCAATCGAAAACATCATCCTGCTGATACAGATAGCTAACTAGGCTGTTAACCTTTCTCTTTTTCCTCTACAAAACTTTACATAGTTCGGTTTAATCGCGCCTACTTGCTTTGTGCAGGTTTGATCAGTTAAGAAGCTGACACTATCTCAAAACTTACGTGTAGTGACTCAATATTTTTGCAGGAGGCTCAAAGATGCAACTTATCTCTGTCAATGTCGGACTTCCTCGTGAAGTATCTTGGAAAGGCAAAACTGTGACAACTGGTATCTTTAAGGAACCAATTTCCGAGCGAGTGATGCTCAGAACGCTTAACTTAGATGGTGATGGACAGGCCGATTTAACTGTGCATGGTGGTGTGGATAAAGCAGCCTATGCTTACCCTTGTGAACATTATGACTACTGGCGTAACGAACTGCCAGATGTGGCTCTATCTTGGGGAGCATTCGGGGAGAATTTTACAATAGTTGGATTGAAAGAGGATGGTATTAATATTGGCGATCGCTTCCGCATTGGCACAGCTGAAGTTATGGTTACACAACCACGTCTGCCCTGCTATAAACTAGGAATTAAATTTGGCCGAACTGATATTGTGAAACTATTTTTAGCAAGTCGTCTGACTGGCTTTTACTTTTCAGTAGTACAAGAAGGTGAAGTCGGTGCAGGCGATACACTGGAACTCGTTCATCAAGACGAAAATCAGATTACAGTTGCTGATATCACTCGGCTGTACCTCCACGAAACTAACGATTCAGAACAGCTGCACCGTGTTGTCAAACTTTCAGCATTACCAGCAAGCTGGCGAGATTATTTTATCGAGCGGATCAACAAACAATAGAAAGCACAAGAGATTTTTAGCTTGTTTACACAACTCTCTAAAGTTTAGCCTTTTAACCTACTTCCACTGTCTCCAGACTGCTTTCCATCCCAGAAACTATGAGGCTCATCGTTTGTAAAATTGCGGCGCGATCGCCTATTTGACACCGCGCAAACAAAATTTCTGCATCTAATTCCTCATGCTCTGCTATTGTTTCAAGAATATTTTCTTTAGCCTTGATGTTGTTATTGGCACAAGCAGCATAAAGTAAAATCCCTGCCATTGTGTACATATCTAACATCGGCTCATCAGTACCTTCGAGATGGACAATCTTGGGAAACTCAGAGAGTGGATGAACGAATTGGTCAAAGGTTAATTGAGTCATAATTGTAGTTGAGTCAAAAATCAGGCATTAAGGCAATCTGCTACGGTTGAGACGAAAGAATTAAACTTACCTTGGTTACTAGGCGAAATTCTTTGTGCAGTTAACCATACTCTAGTAACAGGATGCAACTGGAAATTAGCGTAGACAAATTCAAGAGATTACAATCTCATGTTGCATAATTTGTACAAGCATATATACTTAATAAATAAGGGACAAGCAACCCTTGGATTCCTAAATAAAGATGAGAAGCTAACTACTAGAAAAAGCAGCTAGCTTCCAGGTCGTCTACCGTTTCTTAGTCTTCAGCCGCTTACTGCTCCTTGTCACTATACTAAGCTTGTCATTTTTTTTTGTCAAGCTGTCATTTAAATGTGACAAAAACAAATGTCTTGCGTTTTGGACTTCCTGAGAGAAAATAGAGACAAGGATAAAATTCACAATTTCGGCATATGACTGATAGAAGGCGTTCTGATGATTACAAGCAAATTAGCGGCTATATCCCACTGGATTTAGCCCTAGAGTTCAAAAGCATTTGTGCCCGCTTAGGCATCTCCCAAAGCGACGCTTTAGAAGAGATGACTCAAGAGTGGATAGCCAAAAAAACAGATGCTCATGCTCTCAACGCCCAAAAAGCTACCCCAAAAACAATTGCTGATTTAGTCCGAATCAATATGGCAAAACTCAAGCGTTGTGGGGTGAAAAACTTGCCCGCCTTGGCAAAAGGCGAAGTACTACCAACACCAGGGGACTTTGCCATCATTACATCGGCTTTAGCCCTACCGGAGGAGGAAAGAAAAAAAATCTGGCAAGAAACTTTCAAAATTTCCGTGTATCAGGACTCTCAGGGTGTAAAAGTATATAAAGATTCTGGAGGTGTCAAAGAAGATGAGTGCGAGTATTCTTAAAATCCTCAACTTACCGGGGTGGAATTATAAAATGTCTCATGAAGGGGTTTCAATTTTTGCCCCAACAAAACGCGATGCCACGTATCTGGCGCAAAGCTACGGAGAAGAACTCAGCGAAACTGCATGTAAAATTAATGGCAAAGTGCGGATTAAATGGCGAGGCTGCAAACAACCGATTGAATTTTTCTCTTGGATGGCAAGTAAACAATTGCCTACAGCCTCGGAAACAGCCGAACGCATTTTGCAATATCAGGGTGCAGTTTTTTGCAGCCAGTTACACATCCCATCACAGTTGTTGTACAGGATGGTTGCGGCTGCGGAAAATGATCGTCCCGTAAGTATAGTCAGACAAGATACTCGCAAACAAATCATTGTGAATAAGCCAATGGCTGACATGTTACAGACACCGCCAGAAATTGCCACTCACAGGATTATGACCCAGTTTTGGCTACCTGAGGATTTAGCCGAACTGGAACAGAGATTGTACAACGATCGGCGGTTCACTTGGACTTATTCTGCTGGGCTAAATGAAAAAGCTTGGGCAATCCTGACAACCCAATTTGAGGCTTTTGAGGTTGAGGGGATTTGGTATAGACAGGGAATATGCTTATCAACTCCGCAACTTGTGCCAATTCCCTCAGGAGTATTTGAACCAGCTTAGATCAACAAATTAGCTGCTTTACGAACTCAACTAAAAGTTATCAGGTGCTTCCATTTTTTCGGATAAATAGCTGAATCGGGGATGGGGGAGACAAGGGGGGACAAGAGAGACAAGGGAGACAAGGGGGACACGGGAGACACGGGAAGGGGGACAAATGCCCAATACTTCGACTTCTGGTGCGTCCGCTACGCGCTAAGCGTTGGCGCAGCCTCTCCGACAGGAGAAGCTATGCCGCAGGCTTTACGCTCAGTACAAGTGCCCAATGCCCAATGCCCCATGCCCAACTTAATACTGAGTGCCAGATTTACGATGTTCGATGGCGGTGACACCGTCATGTTCTAATACTTCTCCCTTATCGATTACGGCATAAATCAAGTATCTGTCACCACATTCGAGTTGATTTTGTACCGTACATTCTAAATAAGCTAACGCCTCAGAGAGAATCAAGCAGCCATTATCGGCAGTTTGGGTGGGAAGATTAGCAAAAGGATTTTCGCCTAAAGTGCTGTGATTAGAAAAATAGCGGCGAACATTTCTGCCTTCCTTGAGGATGTTCAATACAAATTTGTCCCCAGGATGACGCATTAAATCGGCATTTTGTTCTTGAGCGATCGCAATCATAATCCCTGGCGGGTTAAAAGTTGCCTGGGATATCCAGGAAGTTAAGATACCTTTATGGTTGTCTTGATCGCGAGTGGTGACGACACACAAAGAACCAATAATTCTACCTACTGCTTGTTCGGTACGATCTACTTTGGCTTCTGTTACAACCTGACGGGAAGTCCGCAGTTTTTTCGTTTTCTTCAAGTTTTGGGCAAAGGTAGCGCCTGCATCTTGGCACTGCTGTATAGTATACGGCGTAGGGCTGAAGCGTACCCGAATTGTCTCAAAGCCTAAACGATAATTGGCATCTTTCAGCTTATTTTCCAGTAAATCAATAGCTTCGCCACTCCAACCGTAGGAACCAAACACCCCAGTTAGCTTAGTTTTAGCCGCAGATGAGAGGACTATTCCCAAAGCCGTTTGAACTTGAGTTGGTGCGTGTCCCCCTAAAGTGGGTGAACCAATAATAAATCCATCACAAGCTTCGACAATGCGGCTAATCTCTGCTGGTTGGGCTAGTTCACAGTTGATAGATTCAACATTAATACCATTTTCAATCAAACCTTGAGCGATCGCATTGGCGAGAATTGCTGTATTACCATAAGCCGAGGCATAAAGCAAAGCCACGCTTAACTCTTGAGACTTTTGCCCTTGACACCATTGGCGATAATCATAGGTAAAACGGCTAAGGCTGTAACGCACAACCGGGCCATGTGCTGGGGCGTAACATTTTGCACCCAAAACTGTTAATTTATCTAAAGCAACTTCAACTTGTTTAGATTGAGGAGCATGAAGACAGTCAAAATAGTATCTACGCTCCGGATCTAAAGCCTTCCAATCTTCATCAAATAAAGCATCTTCACAAATATGAGCGCCAAAGAACTTGTCAGTGTAGAGAATTTTGGTAGCCAAATCGTAGGTACAAAGCCCATCAGCCCAACGGGGAGTAGGGACGCTGATAAATGACAGTTGATGTCCTTGTCCTAAATCTAGGGTATCTTGCGATCGCACAGATTGAATACGTGATTCCCATTCAGGAAAGGCGGTTTTTAAAGCATTAGCCGCTGGGCGAGAACAGATTAAAGTTGCTTGAGGGGCTAAAGACAGCAACTCTTTTAAAGTGGCTCTACGGTTGGGGTTGACATGACCAAGCACAATATAATCTAAAGTTGTCAAATCTAGATGCTGTGCTAGTTGTGCCAAGAAAATTTCCGTAAAAGATTCACCGGGCGGATCAATTAAAACCTTTTTATCAGCTTGGATCAAATAAGAGTTGGCTGTAGTTCCTCGTTGACGAGAATACTCAACCTCAAATTTTAGCCGTTCCCAAGTACGCGATCGCAATATCAGCGTATTTACACCAATATCCGCAACCTGAACATCTCTATGGCGATTGGGTATTAAAGTAGCAGTAGACATAGTAACCTCTTTGTCAATGGTCAGTTGTCAGTTGTCATTCGTCATTTGTCATTTATTATTTCTCCGCGTCCCCGCGTCTCCATGTCTCCCCATCTTCTTCCTAACGTCCGTTGTTTTTCGCTAATTCTTCTTGATGGAGACGTTTATAGCGTTTAGATACTTCTTGTTCTGGATCAATTCCTTCAAAGGTAGGGGGTAACCAAACTCGCAAGAAAAGTAGGACTCCTAAAACTAGTAAAAATGCACAAGTTGCTAAAACTTGACTCGAAGTTATTTCTAGTACGCCTTTAACAATGACTTCTCGCAAGGCGGAAACGATAGAAACTTCCACAGCTACGCCAATAGATATTCGTTGTTCTTGGAGATAAATAATTAGGAGTCGAAATAACTCAACTAAAATGAGTAAAAAGAGGATATCGGCAGTTACAAGATGAAAATCTAGAGGCGGAAGCAACGAGAGAAACATATCTCTCACCTGAATCACCATGAAACTAAATAAACCGATACACAAAGAAATAACAATCAAGTCTTGGATAAATTCCAAGCTGCGAACGATACGCGCTCGATTGATTTGAAATATAGAGATTGGATTATTTTCAGCAGGCTGATACATATAGCACTCTCAATTAATTAGTGAAGTGGTAAGAAGTAGATCGGCGTTATGAAAAAGCAGAGAGGTTGGGGAAGGAGGGCAAAGGAGACAAGGAGGACAAGGGAGATAAATGCCCAATGCCCAATGCCCATTTAATAATGATTGCCAATTTTGCGATGATGAACGGCGGTTAATGCATTGATTTTGGCAACTCTTCCAGTTTGCACAGTGCTATAAATAATCCAATGATCTCCACAATCCATGCGGCTGGTAATTTCACATTCCATATAAGCTAAAGCGTCAGCTAATATGGGAGATTCATTAGTTGCAGGATAAGTTTTAACGCCAGCAAAGCGATCTGCACCAGGCGCAAAGCGCTTGAGGAAATGTTTCATTAATCCTTGATATTTGCCTTCTTCTAAAACATTTAAAACAAAGCGATCGCCTACATGCATCAAGGATTCTATGGCTCTGTCTTTAGAAACAGCAATTGCTACTCCTAAAGGATTGAGACTCGCTTGTGTGACCCAAGAAGCCAGCATTGCACTTTGAACTTCGCCTTTTTTGGCTGTAATAATATACAGTCCATTACTAATCCTACCTAGAGCTTTTTCTAAATCTGTATTGATGGATTTAATTTGTTTAATTGTGCGATCGCGGGTTAACCATTGACCTAAATCTGTCCCAGCTTCTTCACACAATTGTTCTATAGATTGGGTAGGATGTTCTTTGACTAAAATAGGCGCGAAACCTTCAGTTAATCCTAATTCTTGGAATTTGTTGCGTAAGGGATAAACTGGTTCATCTTCGCCTCCACCCGACTCTACTAAACCAATTGTTTGTTTCTGATGAACCGCTGCTAAAATAGTGCTGATAGCTGCTTGAGCCGTAACTGAATTTTGGGACGGCATACTAATAACTAAACCAGCAGCTTGTCCGACTAATTCCCTAACTTCTTGCGGTTCAGCACTATTAATATCTACTAATTCTACTGCTACACCTGTTTTTGTACAACCATGCGCTATTGTCCTGACTAATTGTTCACTATATCCATAATCTTCAGCATAAAACATTGCTACTAATGTCTCTGTTTTTGCTTGTTCTCGGCTCCAAGTTCCATACTTGCCCAACCATTCAGAAATATACTGTTTTAGTAAAGGGCCATGTCCTGTGGCAACTGTGCCGATTTCTAATTTTTCAATCCGCTTTAAAGCTGCTAAAACAGAACGTGCATTCGGCCCCATCAGACAGTCGTAGTAATATTTAAAATCTTCTTCTATGACATGAAAATTCTCATCATAGGTGTGATCATCACAGTAATGCATTCCAAATACATCACAGGTGTAGAGAATTTTAGTTTTATGGTCATAGGTCAAAATTGTGTCTGGCCAATGTAAATTAGGTGCAGAAACAAATTCTAATTCATGCCCATTACCTAAGGCTAAACGTTCTCCACTTTTCACCAATATTGATTTAAATGGCTGGTGAACCATATTTTCCAGAAATTGAATGGCTACCTTTGCACCAACTATGGTAATGTCAGGAGCCAGTTCTAAAATGTTTTTCACTAAGCCACTATGATCGGGTTCTGTGTGGCTAATAATTAAGTAGTCTATTTTGCTTGGCTCAATTAATCCAGTGATTAAGTCCAGATATAAACTTTCAAATTTGCGGTGAGAAGTATCAACTAAGGCAATTTTTTCACCTTGAATTAAAAAAGAGTTATAGGTTGTCCCATTCCGTAACCCAAATTCAATATCAAAACGTTCTCTATCCCAATCAAGACAACGAATTGCAGTAGTTTCGGCAGCGATTTGGGCAGTTTCAATGGTCAACAGTCCGGGAGTTGTATTAACTGGAGTTGCTTCTGTAAGTAATGCCATGTGTTTTTACCAACAATATATTTTCTATAGTTAAAGTTCTTATTCTTATATTGACTGCAAACTAGTCAATTAGTAAAATGCTAATTTCTAAATATAGCCATCAGAAAGATTTATTATTGTGGTATTTGAATAATCATTGAATTTACTCAATGGTTATCATTTAAGTTTTAAAGTGTGGTATTCAATACTACTCAGTTAAGCGTTTTGAAATTAAAATTGGTTTTGGGTAAAAGGTGAAAGGGTAAGGGTTAAAGGTTTTTTCTTTCCCTTTTCCCATTCCTCTTTTTCCCCTTAACCGAAAAGTATTGGTGTGGTATTTGAATAACCATTGAATTTAATCAATGTTTATCATTTAAGTTTTCAATTATTAGGAATAAATCTGCGTGTCGGTCGTTCGTCATTTGTCATTCCTCAAAGGGAACAGAGAACTCTTAACAGGAGAAAACTTTGAATTATTTGTCTTCCTTGTCTCCCTTGTCCCCCTTGTCCCTCTCTGCTTCCTCTACCTTTCTTTCCTGACGCGCCCAAATGTAGCTCTAAATACAATTTACGGGCGTTTTTTGGTATTAAATACAAGATATTACTTGAAAAAACCTATATCTTTAGTAGGAGAAGAAATCTATCTAAAGACATAAAAACTTGCCAGATAATCAATTTCATCTTATAAATGGATAATTTGGGTAATGACAAACAATTGTTTGTCTGACTGCGGTGGATTTATTGAGTGCGTAGGTTCAAATTTTTTGGGAAGTATTGGCAAGGCTGACTGAAGACGCATGAATCCACATTTTTTCCTCAAGACGAGAATCGCTTCAGCTGGAAAACTAAAGGATGAAATACTGGATCGGGAAATTAGTCATTTGTCTATTTTTTCTGTATAACTGGTTACTAGGAACTAATTACGCAGTCGCCAGCCAACTTGCAAATATTGATGTGCCGGAACTTCCTGGACTGACCGCATGGGAAAATATCGCCAGTGCTGACAATATTTTTGGCGAAAGTCGAAAGGAAGATTGGCGGCGATTTCGGGAGATAGTCAAAGTAACTGAGAAATTAGAGGGACTATTCACGGTTTATCGCCATCCAGAAGATGGAAGAATTTACTTAGAATTGACACCAGAACAGCTGAATAAAAATTACTTAGCTACAGTGACATTAGAATCGGGATTGGGGGAAAGTGGGATTTATAGCGGCTTACCCCTGTCTGATTTTCTTTTCTATTTCCGGCGAGTAAATAACAATTTGCATTTTGTAGTCCGGAATGTTAAATTTCGTACAGAACCAGGTGAACCAGAACAGCGATCGCTTGCTCGTTCTTTTAGCGATTCCGTTCTTTATGCCCTGGAAATAGACACTATTGATCCACGTAGTAAAAATATTCTGATTAACCTAGACAATCTGCTGATGCAGGATTTTCCAGGTTTAACTCCTTTATTAAAATACTCTTTGCAAGCTGATTATCGCTTAGACCCAAGTAAGTCTTATTTTGATGCTGTCAATAGCTTTCCCGAAAATCTAGAGATTGATTCCATTTACGGGTTTTCCTCATCAGAAGGTGCAAATTTAGTTACCTTACCCGATAGTCGGGCACTCTCGTTAAAAGTACACTACAGCTTTTCCCAACTGAGAGAAAATAACGGTTATATACCGAGAATTGCTGATGATAGAGTAGGATATTTTATTACAGCCTTCCAAGATTTCTCAGGCGATCGCACTCAAAAACCATTTGTACGTTACATCAATCGTTGGCATCTAGAACCAGCCGATCCTGATGCACCTTTATCGCCACCCAAGGAGCCGATTGTGTTTTGGATTGAAAACGCTGTGCCATTAGAGTACCGCGACGCGATTCGTGAAGGCGTGCTGATGTGGAACAAAGCCTTTGCTAAAGCGGGATTTAAAAATGCCATTGAAGTGCGACAAATGCCAGATGATGCTGATTGGCAGCCCGCAGATATGCGTTACAACACTATCCGCTGGTTCAATTCCCTAGATGCAGGTTTTGCCAAGGGGCCGATGCGCGTTAACCCATTCACCGGGGAAATATTGGATGCAGATATTATCGTCGATGCAGGTATGGTGCGTTCAATTCAGCAAGAATATCGCGCCTTGATGGATGCAAATGCGAGTAAAAACCCATGTGGAGATATTGGGGAACACTCAGTTCTCCTGTCGGAGACGCTACGCGAACGACTCCGCTCACTGAGCGAAGTCGAAGTGAGCGGAGGAGAAGTGAGACAGATCGGAGAGGGTAAGAATTCTCTGCTTCTACCTTCTTCGGAAATATGCTTTGGCAAGGATTCCTTAGATCAAGCAGCTATGGGGGCGCTGGCTTTATCGCTGTTGCAGAACAATACACCCAGTAGCGAAGCCATGAAGGAATATGTGCATCAATATTTGCGTTCTGTGATTGCCCATGAAGTTGGACATACGCTGGGTTTACGCCATAATTTTCATGGCAGCACCATGTTAGCGCCCCAGGAATTAAATAATACGGAAATTACCCAAACCAAAGGTTTAGCTGGTTCGGTGATGGATTATTTACCTGTAAACATCGCCCCACAGGGAGAACAGCAAGGTGACTATTTTCCGGGGGTTGTGGGGCCTTATGACGAATGGGCAATTGAATATGGTTATAAGAGAAGCCCGCAAGCTGCACTTGATTCTATGATGCCAGAAGCAGAAAAAAGCTTTTTAGAACAGATTGCTTTAGCGTCGCCGCAGCCAGAATTATCTTACGCTACGGATGAAGATATTTGGGATATCAATCCCCTAGCAAACCTCTGGGACATGAGCAGCGATGTTTTAGTATATTCCCAATGGCAAATGGATAATGCCCGCGTCATGTGGGAACGTCTGGATCAGCGTTATCTCCCGAAAGGAGAAAGCTATAGTAATTTGCGTGTTTTATTTAATCGCGTCCTGAGATACTATTTTCGCAACGCCACCTTAGTTTCTCAATATATTGGTGGGCAGTCTTTCCGACGTGTTCATGCTGGTGATGATACATCTTGGGCATTTGTACCAGTTTCTTTAGACAAACAACGTCAGGCATTGACAAAGCTACAAGAGTATGCTTTTGCTGAGGATGCTTTTAGTTTTTCACCACAATTATTAAATCAACTAGCACCGTCACGTTGGCAACACTGGGGGAATCCTGTACCTAACGATCGCCTAGATTATCCCATCCACGATCGCATTTTTCGCTTCCAAAGTCGGATATTGCGATCGCTCCTCAACAGCGATCGCCTAAATCGCTTACAAGATATAGAATTAAAAACACCGCCAGGAGAAGCACTTTCCATCCCCGAACTGTTTGATACCCTCCAAAAAGGTATCTGGACAGAAATTTTAACTCCCCAGAATCCAAAACCAATTTCTAGCATCCGCCGTTCCTTGCAACGGGAACATTTGAATATTTTGCTAGAAATGATGTTACAGCATACTGACGCAGCTGAAGATGGGCGAACCTTGGCTTGGTATGAATTGCGTCAACTGCAAACAGCGATTGACAGCCAAATCAAGCAATTTGGTGAAAACCTCGATATTTCCACGATAGCTCACTTGGAACTTTCGCGAGATCGCATCACCAAGGCGTTCAATGCACAGTTACTTTCTAATTAGTTTGGTCATTTGTCAATAGTCAACCGAAGGCTGAAATATTCATACTTCATACTTCAGTTGAATATTATAGCATTTCCTAATCATATGAAGTACATCATAGCCCCCTCCTCGCTTGCGGGGAGGGGGTTGGGGGTGGGGTGACTATACCTCACTTGACAGAGAAACGCTATATCAAGCTTTGTTGCAACTTGGTGTGAGCCAATGAAAATCTCGCTAACTTGAAGATAACTCTGTACTAAAATCAAGTCGGGGGAATTAATAGCTATGACAGGAATAATTTTAGTTTCGACTTTCTGCTTGCTTTGGCTGGTTGGCTTTTCACTTTTGGCAGAAGCTTGGTTTTTTGAAGAAGAAGAACAGTAATAAAGGCGCTAATTATTGCTTAATAAACTTTTCTCGTGAAAAGTTAGATCCCCGACTTCTTAAAGAAGTCGGGGATCTGGACAGCGTGAATTTTCCTAAATTATATAGGATTGCTATAGGCGGGATTTACCCGCCCCTACAAATTTATGTATTACTCATTGTTAATGTGGAAGTAAGTATATCTTTGGGTTTGCTAACTGATGATATCTGACGAAAATATTGGCGAATTACCTGAATGTTTTTCTCAATTTCTTGGCGAGGATAGCGAGGATAGGTAGGCAAATAAAATAGTTCTTGCTCAACTTTTTTAGAGTTGGGACAGTCACGATAAAATTCTTGATATCGGGGAGAATCAGCAGTGCTAGTAAAATGACCAGCCGCTATATCTCGATGATGAGTAAACATAAATCGTAGTAGATCATCGCGACGCGAATATTGCACTGGGAACCAAAGATAGGTATGAGAGCCATCAGTTCGCAAAGGAGGTAAAATTAATTCATCAATATCTTTCAACCCTTCGTAATAAAGCAGAGCATTATCAATCCTCTTCTTAATATCATGATTGATGTACTTCAGCCTTGATAAACCAAGGCGAGCCTGAAATGGTGTGTACAAGGACTTGTATACATCAGGTAGATGTTC
Source organism: Calothrix sp. NIES-2100 (assembly GCF_963875285.1). Taxonomy (NCBI): domain Bacteria; kingdom Bacillati; phylum Cyanobacteriota; class Cyanophyceae; order Nostocales; family Calotrichaceae; genus Calothrix; species Calothrix sp. NIES-2100. The sequence goes on along the minus strand of NZ_CAWNLA010000001.1, from coordinate 9,388,988 downwards.
TGCTGGTTGGCTTTCTTGGGGTTTTCTACGAACTTTTTCGTTCACAACTTCAATGTCTTTCAGGTAACTAAATCTAAGTAGGGGATAGGTAAATAGCTGAAAGATTACAGGGAAGGAAGCAATGTCTTGTATCAATCCTGATTTAACTTTCCGCTTAATACCAGGAAGCGGGGGATAGCTAAAACTTTCTAATTCAGCACGGATTTTTTCTACCAAATCTGTGCGGTTGGAAATTACTGCTCCTCCCAGCCAGGTAGTTAAATTTTTATGCATTTCAAAGCTGAAGACACCAACATCGCCAATTGTCCCGACAGCTTTTCCTTGTTCATACGCGCCAAAGGATTGAGCGCAATCTTCGATCATTGGGATGTGAAAGCGATCGCAAATTTTCTTAATTTGGTGAGCCTCAGCTGCAATTCCATGCAAATGAGTAATCAAAACGGCTCCCGTATTTGGGTTTATCAGACGTTCTACCTCAGTAGGAGAAATATTGCAGGTTTGGCGATCCACATCTGCAAAGACAGGACGCCCTCCCGCAAAAATCACCATATTGATCACATCCGCGATCGTGTAAGGAGACAAAATCACTTCTTGTCCTGGCTTGATTAAAGCTTTGACAGCAAGATATATCCCCATTCGACATTGATACACGCAAATTGCATGTTTAGTAGCAAACCGCTCACACAGCGCCTGTTCAAAAAGCTCAATATCTTTTCTATCTTGCTTTGATTGCCCTCCCAGAATATAACCTAAAAACAAGAAGTAACTGTTCAGATTTGTATATAAACGATTCTTAGGACTAGTCCCAAAATTCAGCATATTTTTTCCCTCTAAAACTTGATTATTCAAAACTAGGATATTCTTTCTATATCTTTGAGACATTGCATAAATGCGTTGATTGTATGAATTTTTCTTTGCATCTTTGCGACAGACATTTTGAAGACTGTTGCTAGAAATCGGTGAATCCTTTTAGCAGTCGCTACAACTGAGGAAACTTCCTTCCTTTTGGATGATCTAAAAGCGTCGCTGACAGCGACGCTATGCTGAAGGTTTGACGCTGCAAATATCGCCAGTCGCCTGCGGGAAAACCTCCCGCAACGTTGGTCTCGTCGCAATGCGCTGTCTCCTCAAATCGGGAAACCCGCTAACGCAACTATCCTCATCTTTGAGGGAGACACTCTTCCGTTGATTGAGCAACGGTAGCTTTGGTATTTGTAATACAAAGTGCTTATTAATTTGTCATAATTTTAATACACCGAACCGGAAAATATTGTAGTTTTCCCCGTTGTTTATGTATTTCTTCATGTTAAATTTATATTCAAACAGTAACATTATTTACTTATCACTCATAGTGAGAACTTTAGTTAAAAATCTCGGGGAATACAGGTGCTTAATAAACAGCAAAAATGCAGTTAGAGACAAGTGCGTTCGTCGTTCGTGTAGCGTTTCACAGAAAAAAAGTTGCCGTAAAACGCTTCGGGCATAGCTTCATACTAAATTTATATACACTAGGTTCAAAAGATGACACAATCTTCTGAAGATACGTTAAAAATTGCGCAGCAAGCCTTTGAGCATTTTCAGCATGGTCTAGCAACTGCTGAATGGCAAGGGTTTTTAAATATGCTGACAGAAGACTTTAAATTTTGGTTTCCCATAGGTAAATTTCACGGTTGGAATCAAGGAAAAGAAAAAGCTAGAGAGTTTTTTCACTATGTTTCTACCGCTTTTAATCAGGGTATAAAGCTGACTTCTTTAGACCGGATTACTAGTAACCAAACAACAGTTGTGTTTGAATTTCGGGATGAAGGACTGTTATTAGGACAACCTTACAAAAATCGGGTAGCTGTTTTTTTTGATGTGCGTGGAGACAAAATTTGCGCTTATCGAGAATATTTTGGTAGCGATGGCAAATCTTAATTAATTATGAAAATTCGTAATACCAGCAATTATAAAAAATCATAACACAGATACATCCGTAGGGGCGGGGTCTCCCCCATTGGTGTCAACTTAAGTTAAAACGCTTATCCCACAAGTCTTTCACCCCACCCCTTAATCCCCTCCCCGTAAACTCTGAGGGGACGTTTTGGCTTTAGACAAAACTGGGGTGGGGTAACGCGGATCTTGATGTTAAGCGATTTAATTCAAAATCAAGCTTTGGCAAGGGTTTCATGTTAAGTTGACACGTATGGGTCTCCCCGCCCTTTGCTTTGCGACAATTCGTATGTCAGGATATTAATAAATTCTTAATTACGAATTACGTTAGCGAAGCGGTAGCGAGGAACGAGCGTCATTACGAATTAGTAATTATTTTGTTAATTATTCTCCAGATTAGGTTGATTAATTTCTTTGCTTTTAGCCTCTGCGGCTTGATATGCATTCAAGTAATTTTTACCACCTAACATCACATCACCATAATATTCATAAGGTGCGTCGCCATAAATTGGTAGGGGGTCATCTTCGGGATAATCTTCTTTAGATTCTTCGATGATTGCTTTTAGTTGCTTGACAGTGAAGCTTTCTGCGGGAAAGTAGTAAAAATACTTGGTATTTTTTTGCAGATAGGGTAGGTTTGGATCAACAATAGACTCTTCTAATTCAACCCAAGCGTGTTCAATGGGTCGATACGGCTGACCAGGAAACACTAAAAATCCCTGGACATACTTTGCTTTCTCAGTCGCCAGTGCTGCTTTATAAGCATTATCAAAGGTTTTTTTGGCTTTGCTTTTGATGCGTTGAGAAATTTCAACCGAAAGCGCTTCATCCAATGGTTTATTCATCGATCGCAACGAGTCAAGCAGCTACTCCAACATCCTACCACTCACAGGGATTTGAGTTGCTACAGTTGCATAATTAAACCCTTGTTTACGGACTAATTTGTCTGTTTCGCGTACCCAGAATCAACTTCAGGGTTCCCGGAATTAACTTCAGGGTTGACGTTTCCGTGTTTCGCGTACCCAGAATCAACTTCAGGGTTCCCGGAATCAACTTCAGGGTTGACGTTTCCGTGTTTCGCGTACCCAGAATCAACTTCAGGGTTGACGTTTCCGTGTTTCGCGTACCCAGAATCAACTTCAGGGTTCCCGGAATCAGCTTCAGGGTTGACGTTTCCGTGTTTCGCGTAGTCTGTAGCAACTTCCGACTTCCCTGTAGGAATACCAATTGGAAAAAAGAATGCGACAGATGCGTAGGGTTTCCCCACCCTTTGCAACAATCCGGATGTCACAAGCGGTAATTGAATTGGATCAGGGGAATGTTGACTGTTGACTGTTGACTGTTGATGGTTGACTGTTGACAACTGACAAATTATTAATAATAATGTCGCTAAATATATACCTAAAGATATATTGTAAAAAAAACAATTTATTTATATTGTGAATAATTGCGATCGCTCCGAAGCAAAAGAAAAAACCTAGAATTAAACAGAGTTTAATTAGCGGCTAGGGTAATAAGTTATAAATAGTAAGAGTGTTATCTTAAAAGCAAGGTCATTTACTCAGTTTTTGAGGAAAAAACCATGACGGCAACGCTCTTAGCAGGTAGTTCTATCGAGTCTTTTTTAGGTAAAGAAGCAGAAGATCTGCTGACCTACAAAGCAAAAGTTTCTCAAGATTTACTACATTTACCGGGACCAGATTTTATTGATCGAGTTTGGTTAAACAGCGATCGCAATCCCCAAGTGTTGCGTAATCTCCAACAACTTTATTCTACTGGTCGTTTGGCAAATACGGGCTATCTCTCAATTCTGCCGGTAGACCAAGGTATTGAGCATTCAGCCGGAGCATCTTTTGCACCTAATCCGATTTATTTTGATCCAGAAAATATTGTGCGGTTAGCAATAGCTGGCGGTTGTAATGCTGTGGCGACAACTTTGGGTGTATTGGGCAGTGTTGCGCGCAAATATGCTCACAAAATCCCTTTTATCGTCAAATTAAATCACAACGAACTGTTGACTTTTCCCAATCAATTTGACCAAATATTATTTGCTGATGTCGAACAAGCTTGGAATTTGGGCGCAGCAGCAGTAGGTGCGACGATTTATTTTGGTTCAGAACAGTCTACCAGGCAAATTCAAGAAATCAGTCAAGCATTTAAATATGCCCATGAATTAGGCTTGGTAACTATTCTCTGGTGCTATCTGCGGAACAATGCTTTTAAACAAGATAAAGACTATCATGTTGCAGCTGATCTTACCGGACAAGCAAATCATTTGGGTGTCACAATAGAAGCCGACATTATTAAACAGAAGTTACCAGAAAATAATAATGGTTACGGTGGTGTAGCCAAAGCCACTGGTGAATCTTACGGTAAAACCAACGAGCGAATTTACACAGATTTGACAACCGACCACCCAATTGATTTAACTCGTTACCAAGTACTCAATTGTTACTGTGGACGTGCAGGATTAATTAATTCTGGTGGCGCTTCTGGTAAAAATGATTTTGCAGAAGCAGTGCGCACAGCGGTGATTAACAAACGCGCTGGTGGTACAGGATTAATTTCTGGGCGTAAGGCGTTTCAGCGTCCCTTTGAGGAAGGTGTGAAACTATTTCACGCTATTCAGGATGTTTATTTATCCCCAGAGGTGACGATAGCTTGAGGCTGAGAAATTAGAAGGAATATTTAGCTAAAAAGGTGGGCAATTTGTCCACCTTAATTTTATCAGGACTTACGCAACTGGCACATATATTCTGGTCAAGAGTCAATAGTCAATAGTCAATGGTCAAGATTTTTTGGACATTTGACTCTTGACCGGAGGCGGAGCGTCTCCGGCTCCGCTCTGGACGGTTTTGGCTGAAAAAATATGACACTTGCGTAAGTCCTATTTATGATTAAATCGCTCATAGCAGATGATTAACCACTCAACTTAATCACACCTTGACTTACCAAATTTTCCAGTTGAGAATTGTGTTCTATTTGTTCGCGGACTAACTTAATCTGCTCGTGGCTGACAACATGTAATCCCGGACGGATAACATATCCTTTGATGGTGACACTTTGTGGCTGTTGGCTGTCGCTGCGATTGTAAGTAATAGAAGGCATATTTGCACAAGGTAGTTGAGAACTAAGGCACAGGAGAATATTTCACTTTATTCCTACAGCTTTACACAGGTTTTTAAAGCAAGGGAATTTCTCAGACTTATCTGGTATACTTTTGAGCTAGCTATCAATTGGGTGCAATTCGTTGCATGGTAGTGGTGGACAGGTTTCTTGGTAAGCTGAGATTGTAGTGATCTGCAATAACGCCAGATCAATTGCGATCGCTACTTCCATAGGTTAACAGGCAGAACATAGCATAGGGCGACAATGCAAAAACTTCTTTTTCATGACAGAGGTAACTTTAGAGCGCAGGCCCTATTCCTTGGTAAGAAAATTAACCTACAATCATTGGAGAATTACGTTTGCTTGGCGACTATGCCAATTATGGTTACAGTCGGTGAGCATGGCTGTGCAGTACTGCTGGGCTATGGTGCAGTTGTCCTGTTTAACCTTGAGCCTGTAGAAAAGGTAGCTTTCTTAACTAAACTATCCTCTCAAGTTATTGACCCTTTTGCTAACCCGGAAACAGAAGAGGTAGAAATTCAGCTCAAACTTGCCGAAAGTGAGAGAGTGAAGGAAGGAAAAATTTTACTCCATGATTTTAGTATAGAACGCTTGCAGATCGTGGCTGATATTCTCGCTAAGAGTGTTGTGCTGTCTCATTATGAAACTAGCCTAGCTACTGTATTCGATCAAATTGAACCGTTTGCTGCTAGTCTCCAGAGTGAACACAGGAGTACACGCCAGAGTCGGGAATTACTGCGTCAACTCGGTACTACGTTGCTAGTTCAACATAAGATTGTGGGTAGAGTAGAGATTATCGATAAGCCAGAGTTGCTTTGGGAATCCCCACAGCTAGAAAATTTATATCTGCGCTTGGAAGATGAATACGAAATTCGTGAGCGTCACCATGCTTTGGAACGTAAACTAGAGCTAATTTCCCAAACTGCACAAACAGTGCTGGAGTTTATGCAGCATAGCAGTAGCCAACGAGTAGAGTGGTATGTAGTAATTCTCATTGTGGTGGAGATTCTGCTGTCACTGTACGACATCATTTTTAAACGCTAACGCACCACATCTACTACTGTTGACTGTTGACTGTTGTACGGGCGGGTTTGTACGGGCGGGTTTAACCGACATATCTGTTTTCTTTGTAAAGATCTCACAGAACCCGCCCCTACAGACTGTTGACTGTTGACTGTTGACTGTTGACTTCTGCACTAGCCACCATAAATTCTCTTTTCAAAACCTACCCATTCTTTCTCGCGTAACAGATATTTTTGAATTTTACCTGTACTAGTTTTGGGCAGAATAGTAAATTCAATCGTAGTAGGACATTTAAAAGCAGCAATTTGCTGGCGACAAAATTGAATTAATTCTTGTTCTGTAACTTCTACGCCCTCTTTCAAGGTAACAAACGCCTTGGGTACTTCACCGCGTTTGGGATGAGGTATGGCAATAACAGCACACTCTAACACGGCTTCATGGCGATAAAGGCATTGTTCAACTTCAATACTAGAGACATTTTCGCCGCTAGTAATGATGATATCTTTCATGCGATCGCGGATTTCAATATAACCATCAGGATGCATCACTGCTAAGTCGCCACTATGAAACCATCCGCCCCTAAATGCCCTTGCGGTCGCTTCTGAGTCGTTATAATAGCCTGTCATCACCATATTTCCTTGCATCAGCACCTCACCCATTGTTTGTCCATCAGCGGGGACATCATTCATATTTTGATCGACAACTCGTAACCCATCTCCTCCAATATAAGGTACGCCTTGACGCGCCAGAAGTTTTGCTTTTTCGGTAATATTTAAATCGTCCCAATTCGATTGATATTCGCCCACTGTATAAGGGCCATAAACTTCCGTCAAACCATAAACGTGAATAATTTTTGCACCTATTTCGCTAATTTTGCCAATCAATGTTGGTGAAGGTGGTGCGCCTGCTGTGGTGATGGTGAGAGGTTTTTCTAAAAATGCCGGACAGTCGCGATTATTTACAAGAGAAATTAAAATTACAGGTGCAGCATTTAAATGTGTAACTCCTTCTTGTTGAATTAATTGCCAAACATGGCTAGGGTTAAATTTACGCAAACAAATATGAGTCCCACCGATAGCAGTTACCGCCCAAGTAAAACACCATCCGTTGCAGTGAAACATCGGCAAAGTCCAAAGATAAACTGAATCAGCAGTTAATGTTGTCTCTATTATTTCTCCTAAAGAATTAATATATGCGCCTCGATGGGAATACATTACACCCTTGGGTTTCCCAGAAGTTCCACTAGTATAATTAATTGAAATTGTCTCCATTTCATCAGTAATTACCCAAGGTAAAAGAGTAGGATTCCCAGTTTGGAGAAATGCTTCATAATCTTCCCCATTTAAAGGTGCAAATTCTGGTATATCGCTGATATTTATAATATGTTTGACAGTCTCTAAAGTATTTTTAATCGGTCGAATGATATTTGCTAATTCTGTATCAACAAACAAAAATTTAGCACCACAATCATTTAATATATAAGCAACTTCTTGGGAAGTTAATCGAGTATTAATAGATACTAAAACACCCCCAGCCAAAGGTACTGCAAAATGGGCTTCTAGCATGGGGGGAGTATTGAAACAAAAAAAGGCGACGCGATCGCCTTTTTCCAGTCCAGCATCACGCAATGCTGAGGCTAAACAATTGATCCGTGCTGCATATTCGCCGTAAGTGAAGCGTTTTTGATTATATATAATCGCGACTTTATGGCTATATACTTTAGCATTGCGTTGAATAAAAGTTAACGGTGTGAGGATGCTGCGATAAACGACTTCAGGGTTCATAGCTGATGCTAATAGTGAAGATTCACAAGCAGCATATCATTAGTCAAGAGTCATTGATGGGGGACAAGGAAGAAAAATGACAAATGACAAATGACAAATGACAAATGACAAATGACTAATGACTAATGACTATCTCACATTTCTTACTAAAAAATCTGACTGTCCACAGCTTGTTCGAGACATGTTAAGAATTTCCTCACTACAAATACCTGGTTTACCGTCTTTAGAATAGCAAAAGAAAACTTCTTGCAAAAATCTTCCTGAGCCAGAACAATAAGGAGCTATGCTATTACTATTTAATTCGGGATTAGCATTAACAAAGGTATTTTGGAGTCCTTGAATTGTTGTGCGGAAAGGTTTGCTAGGACGATTATAAGCTGTAGGAATAGCAACAGAATTTTTTAATTGTTTAGATAATGCCAAATATTGTTGAGGAGTTTTACCAGAACAAGTACCATGTTTTTCCCATTCATGGCCATAAAGCTGATCGCTAGGGAATAAACCCGGAAACTGCTGTTTGACTTTTAGTGGTAATTTTTCAGTAGAACAATTAGCCGGATAACCTTTTTGATACTGAGGCCAAAGCCCATGTAATACAAAACCGAGTTTCTTACCAGCTTTGCATTGCTGTGGATCGCGATCGCCATTTTTGGCACAATAATCTGGTGACCAGGATAAAGTCAGTACGTAAAAATCAAACTGGCCAGTAGTTCCCCGATTTTGGGCGCTAACGGCGTTAGGGATCGCAAAGCTGGTAATTACTAGGGAAGATGCTACCAGAATGTTCTTGAACTGCATATTCGTAGTCAGTGTTAAGTGTAGTTAAAGTTACGCCTTCTACCTTAACCTATGTCTATAAAACTTCTAGCCCACCTTCGTGGGCTTTGTTGATTTAGCCCCAGGCTTCTAGCCTGTGGGCGTTTTTGCGTTTACTTCATATCGTAGCCAAACAAATTCGGGTCAACTTCACCTAGTTGCAAATCTGCTAACCCATACTCAGCCCAACGTCTATCAACCATCGCCGCTACATCTGGATCTGATTCCAGTGGCGCGCCCCATTCATGGTCTGTTTCTGGGGGAATTTTGGTGGTAGCATCAATTCCCATGCGTCCACCTAAACCAATTTTCTCGCTGGCAAAATCTAAAGTATCAAAGGGTGTATTCGGTAAAATAAACACATCCCTGGTGGGGTCAACTTTAGAACTAATCGCCCAGACAACTTGGCGGGGATCACGAATATTGATATCTTTATCAACCACAATCACAAACTTGGTGTAAGTAAATTGTGGCAAAGCACTCCAAAACGCCAAAGCTGCCCGTCGTGCCTGTCCGGGATATGCTTTATCAATGGAAATAATCGCCGCTTTGTAACTCAAAGCTTCCATTGGTAAGAAGAAATCGACAATTTCTGAGACTTGTTGTCGCAGAATAGGGGTGTAAATCCGATTAAGTGCGATCGCCATCATCGCTTCTTCTTTGGGTGGACGACCGCTAAATGTTGTTAAGTAAATCGGATCTTTGCGGTGTGTCATACATTGAAAGCGAATTAATGGCGAATCTTCCACACCGCCGTAATAACCCATGTGGTCACCAAAGGGGCCATCGGGTAAAACTTCCCCTGGTGTAATTGTCCCTTCTAAAACAAATTCTGAATCCGCAGGAACTTCCAAATCTACAGTCTTACACTTAGCCAACTGCACCCCAGAACCGCCATATAGCCCAGCAAACAGCCATTCTGATAAATCTACAGGTATGGGTGTCGCAGCTGCCATAATAATTAAAGGATCTACACCAAGAGCGATCGCAATTTCTAATTTCTTTCCCCGTTCTGCGGCTTTGCGTAAATGTCTCGCCCCACCCCGTACCGATAACCAATGTACGGTCATCGTATTTTTTGATTGCAGTTGCAAGCGATACACACCTACGTTTGGCGTACCTGTCTCACAATCCTTGGTAATTACTAGCCCTAGGGTGATAATCTTTCCTGCATCCCCTATATAAGGACGTATCAAAGGTAACTTATTTAAATCTAACTCTTCCCCTTGAATTACCACCTGCTGACAAGCGGGGAAAAAGTCTCGTCCTGGTTTAGCTTTCAGGACATCAAACAGCACCTTACCAAAATCTATCGCTTGGGAAATCTTCTTCGGCGGCTTTGGTTGTTGCAGCATACTCAGCTTTTTCCCCAGAGTTTCCAATTCCTCTGGCCGCTGCATATTCATCGCCCAGCAGATCCTTTCCACAGTTCCCATCAAATTCACCGCCACCGGGAAGGATGCGCCTTTGACATTTTCAAACAATAACCCCGGCCCACCTTGTTGCAGCATCCGGTTAGAAATCTCCGCAATCTCTAACTCTGGGTCAACTAAAGCAGAAATTCGCTGTAATTGTCCCCTTTCTTCCAGAAGTTTGATAAATCCCCGCAAATCTCTCGCCATTGTTTTAGTAAAGCTGAATAATTAAGAACTGTGAAGCGTTCTCTTATATTATTAGCTATTCTTTGCCCTTTCACACCGAAGAAGATGCATAAGCGTCTTACGCTTAATTAAAGTAAACGAATTAATATATAAGGTCAGGGTAGGTGGGTGAGTGCGTTATCTGATGAGGAAATATACCAGGAAGTCGGTAAAATAGTAGCAAATTTTGAGCTATATCAATGTTATGAATGTGCTTGTGCTGTAATGCATTGGTTAAAACAAAATGAGATTAAAGGACGGATTAAGTAAGTCGGTGGAAAAAAACCAAACTATGTTACGAAACGTAAATTGGCTTGAAACCCTTACCAATGACAAATGACAAATGACAAATGACAGTCCTCGCCAGTTATGTTTAATTGCACCGCCCTACTTATTAAAATTCAAACAGCTTTCGGTGAGGATTATATAATTAGTAAACGTCTAGAATCACAGGGAATAAACGATTCGATTACTTTAAATGGAACTCATTACGGTATGGAGGTGAAAGATAGAGTATTTGATAACCTATCAATACAAGGATTAAGTGTTAGGGATTGGCTAAATGATTTTGAATGTCCAAGCGGAGAATTTTTGATTGATTATTTAGATGAAATTGCATAAATAATCGTTGCAGGTTTTAGAGATGAGTAAATTATTTGAGATTTTGCAAAAAATCCAAACCAAACCAGGTATGTATCTGGGACAAGCTTCGGTCAGCGATTTGTTCCATTTCCTAGTAGATTTCAAAACAGCTTTGAGAGAATTGGGAATTGCAGCTACAAAGGAAGAAATGGATTTTTATCGAGAGTTTCAGCCTTGGTTACAAAAGAAATATCACCTGTCAACCTCGAATTATTGGGCAAAAATAATTATGCTCAATTGCGCGAATGAGCAAGAAGGTTTTAATACTTTCTACAAGTTATTAGATGAATTTCAAAATCGCAATAAAAATAATGACCCTAACCAATCTGACACATTACTCGTTGTACTGGAATCTCAACTATAAACTCGGTTCCTTGCCCAGGAGTGGAATAACAATAAATCTTGCCGTTGTGTTTCTGAGTGATAATTTGATAGCTGATAGATAATCCTAGCCCAGTACCTTTACCAATGGGTTTGGTGGTAAAGAAGGGATCGAAGAGTTGAGAACGGATTTCTTCGCTGATACCGATACCGTTATCAGCGATCGCGATCGTTATCCAGTTATTATTGGTAACGCAGGTACGAATAGTAATTTTAGGTGTGCTGTTAACCCTTGACTCTTCCAATGCATCAATAGCATTACTGAGAAGATTCATTACCACCTGATTGATTTGGCTAGGATAACATTCCACCATTGGCAGTTTTCCATAGTCTTTGATGACTTGAATTGTGGGATGTTCAGGGCTGGCTTTGAGGCGGTGTTGCAAAATTAGCAGAGTGCTGTCGATACCTGCGTGAATATCCGCAGGTTTGAGTTCGCTTTCGTCTAGGCGTGAAAAGTTTCGCAGAGACAGCACGAGTTGGCGGATGCGATCGCTCCCCAGTTTGAGAGAATTAAGCAACTTGGGTAAGTCTTCCGCCACATACTCCACATCCACCTCTTCCATCCAAGCTTGAATTTTCGGATGGGGTTGAGGATGACATTCCTGGTATAAAGAGACAAAGGTAATCAAATCCTGAATATGTTCTTCGGCAGGTTTCAAGTTGCCATAGATAAAATTGACGGGATTATTAATTTCGTGGGCTAGACCTGCGACCAGTTGACCGAGGGAAGACATTTTTTCACTCTGCACCAAATGCATCTGTGTCTGTTTTAAGTTGTCTAGCGCCTGCGAGAGTTCGCTGGTGCGTTGTTCCAGAACCTTTTGGGAATTGTGCAGTTGCAGGTGTACTCGAATTCGTGCTAATGCTTCTTCATGTTGGATGGGCTTTGTAATATAATCCACTGCACCCAGACTCAACCCTTTGACCTTATCCACTGTATCAGAAAGAGCGGTCATAAAAATCACAGGAATTTCGCGGGTGGCTGATTCAGCTTTGAGTCGCTGACAGGTTTCAAACCCATCAATTCCTGGCATCATTACATCTAGTAAAATGATATCAGGCTGATAAGATTGTAAGCGTTGTAGGGCTGCTTCCCCACTTTTGGCGATCGCCACTCGGTAGCCAATTTCGCTTAATATATCAAACAAAACTTGAATATTGGTGGGGTTATCATCCACTACTAAAATAGTTCCGGTGCGAGCATTAGTTTCAACGATCATGGATGAACTCCTTATCAAAATTAAAACTAGAAAATTTAAAAATGGATATTTTTAATAATTAATTTTAATAAGTATAACTACATATAAGGTTGTAGCAAATTAATTATGCCCTCATCATCAAACTTCTGACTCAGGTCTAGCAACTTGTTAGCAAAGGACGTGTACTGGGGATTGAGTTGCTTGAGGCGGTTCGCTTCCTGCTGGATGTCAGCCATAAAGCCGTCCTGGGCTGCTTGATAAAGGGCTGCCAGTTCCGCTGGTACGGGCACGACCCAATCCGCCAGATTGTCAGCTACAGCAGAAGTTTCATTCGTCTGTGGTGGAGTTTCGTAAATCCACTGCAACTCTAAGTGGCGCTGCAACTCACCTAACAGTCCGGCGAAGTCTATCGGCTTAGGGAAAAAGCTATTACAGCCTGCGTCCATCGTCTGTTGCATATCCACCTCAGACAAACTGGCCGGGGAAGCAATAATCGGTGTTTTAGCAAAATCTGGCAGTTGACGTAGGCGGCGAGTCATTTCCAGCCCATTCATGTTTGACATCATGACATCGGTAATAATTAAATCTGGACGGATCTCGATTGCTTTCTCCAATCCAGTCTGCCCATTGTCTGCCTCCGCTAACTTGAAACCTAGGGGTTCTAACATCCCAATCACCACAGCACGATTCTCGCGGTAATCGTCAATCACCAAAATTTTGCGCCGTTCGCCTTGATAGCCGATCACCTTTTGGTGGGCAGTTGCAGTCTGAGAGAGCCAATCTGCGGCGGTGGGCAAATCGATATCAAACCAGAAAGTGCTGCCTTTGCCAAGAATGCTTTTAACCTGAATTGTGCCGCCCATCATCTGCACAATTTGCTGACTGATTGCCAACCCTAACCCTGTACCTTCAATATTGCGATCGCGTTTTCCGGCTTGTTCAAAGGGTAAAAAGATGGCTGCTAGTTTTTCTGCTGCCACACCAATACCCGTATCGTCTACCTGGAAGCGGATTCTTGTGCGATCGCCACTTTCCCCATTCTCTATTGCTTCAACGCTAAATGTCACGCTGCCAAAGTCGGTAAATTTCACTGCATTGCTCAGGAGGTTCAGCAACACCTGCCGTAGGCGTTTATCATCTGCGTGAACTGCGATCGGTAATTTATCAGCCAGCTGGTAATGAAACCCTATGCCCTTTTGCTCGGCTTTAATGCGGCAGATTTCCACCGTAGTTGTCAGGAAGTTTGCCAAATGGAAATCCTGGGGATAGAGATCCATTTTCTGCACCTCCAGTTTAGACAAATCCAGAATGTCGTTAATTAGCGTCAACAAGTGAGAACCGCACTGATGAATCACGCCCAATCCCTTTTGCTGCTTGTCGGTGGTTGCTGGATCGCGCTGGAGGATTTGAGCATAGCCGAGGATACCGTTCAGAGGGGTTCGCAATTCGTGGTTCATGTTAGCAAGAAATTTGCTTTTGCTGTGGTTGGCAGCTTCGGCGGCTTCCTTTGCCTGTTGCAGTTGGGCGGTGCGTTCTTCTACCCGTTCTTCTAGAACTGCATTACTTTTTTCTAAGGCAGTGAAAGATTCGCGCAATTGCCCTACCATGTGGTTAAAGGAATGGGCAAGAATGTTGAGTTCCTGGATATTACCCTCTATGACTGTCTGCTCTAAGTCACCGCTTGCCATTGCCTGACTTGCCTGATTCAGGCGCAGGATGGGACGCGCAATCCAACGAGAGGTAAAGATACCCACCCCGGTTGCCACCACTAGCGCCCCAAAACAAAGTAAAATACTAGTCTGGGTGTTGGCATTAATTTGTGCCATAAAGGTGCTGTCAGGAACGCTGGTCACAACCAACCAGTCCAAGCCATATTGGTCACGCCAGGGAGCAATATGTACATGATATTTTTCGCCTTGAAAATTGATGTTCAATTTCTTGGTATTGGTGATTGTCTTGAGGTTGGGAATGCTTTTTTGCAGCTGCTTGGCAATACCTTGAACAACTAAATTGGGGCTGTCTATTGCTTTGAGGCGTTTAATTTCGTTATTGGTAACAGTAAAAGGTTGCTCCTGAGCGGAATTGGCAACTAACATCCCATCCCGCTCCATAATCAACACTTGCCCAGAGTGACTGATATCTAAAGTTCGCAAAAATTCGCTCAATTTCAACAGATGGATGTCAACCCCCACCACAGCAATCAGCTTTTTGCTGGCATCATAAACCGGGCGACCTGCCGATGCCACAATATAAGGAGGAAAAGCGGGATCATAGTAAGTGTAGATGCGATTCCATATCGCTTTTCCAGCTTTGGCGGGTTCGGTGTAATTAATCTCGTTGAGGGTATCCCAGGTAGCAGTCGTGAGGATTTGAGTCCGGTTGCCATCGTTGTCCGTCAAGTAAGTGATCATATTTTTCGGTAGACTGGGCGTTTTGGCGACATTATCGTCAATAGTGACAGTCTTGCCATCGTAACGGCCTGCTCCACCCCCTTCTCCTGTAGGAAGGTTGAAGCTAATGTAAGTCAAGTCATAGGCTTGCATTTCGTGCCAGAAGAACTTACCAACGGTTTTGCGATCGCGCACATTCAGCAACCCCATCCGAATTGCATCAGCATTGATTTGGTTGACTTTATGGGGAATCGATAGGTAAGCATCCAAATGGTGATCTACCTCGCTGCTGGTTCGCTTCATCAACTGCGCGGCTAGATCCTGAACCGCTTTTTCACCATTTTTGAATGACAAATATCCCACCAACCCCACTGCGCCAAACACTTGCACCACAAAAGGAACGATGAGGACAAGCTGTAATGGCAATGCCCGGAATTTACTGGATGATGGATGGGTGTTCATAAACTAGAAATTTTGGTTCATTTTGCAGGCTGCTGGCACAGATCTGAATTCACCGATAGCCTTAACTAAGATGATTCCCCAAAAATTTCTACCTTGAACACAATTCGCTTCACACTTCCTGTGAGTTTATTCCTGCATGATTTTTTCCCTCCAAAATGGAAGAAATTATTAACAGGTGATATTTCTCTATTAACTACAACTTAACCAATTTCTTTACTTTTCTTAACGACTGATGCTGCACAATTTGGTTAACCTAAATAAGGATAAAGCATTATTTATTACAAATAAGCGTTAACCAGATCAAACATGGCCAGAATATAAAACTAAACCCTGGCAGGCAGTCTGATTATCTGACACCTGCTGGGTTTATCTATTTGCAAATTTACTAGTGTCAATTGCACTCAGGGATGAGGGAGACAAGGAGAGAAGTCTGAGCGGAGGCTTCCTCCGATCAGAACTTCTCCCAAGGGGAGACGCTGCGCGAACGGAGGGACAAGGAGAATTATTGACCCTTACCCAAATAATCCACTGACATAATCTGCGGTTTTTTTATTTTCTGGGTAATTAAAAATCGCCTCTGTTTTACCAAACTCGACCAACTCACCTAAATACATAAACGCCGTATAGTCAGAAACACGGGCAGCTTGCTGCATATTGTGAGTTACAATCAGGATGGTAACCGTTTGCTTAAGTTGAGTAATTAACTCTTCAATGCTAGAAGTTGCGATCGGATCTAAAGCCGATGTTGGCTCATCAAATAATACAATCTCTGGGTCAGTTGCTAAAGCACGGGCAATACAAAGCCGTTGCTGTTGACCACCAGAAAGGTTAAAAGCTAAATCCCGCAACCTATCTTTAACTTCATCCCACAAAGCTGCACCACGCAAAGCTTTCTCCACTTTCTCATCAATAATTGCCCGTTTAGATTCACCTCGCACCCGCAAACCATAAGCCACATTTTCATAAATTGACTTAGGAAAAGGATTAGGTTTTTGAAACACCATGCTAATCCGCATCCGGACTTCAATTGGATCAACTTTATTACTCAATAAATTAATCCCATCCGGTTCTAAAGTAATTTCCCCGCGATAACGATTTCCCGGATACAAATCGTGCATCCTGTTGAAACAGCGCAACAAAGTAGTTTTACCACATCCAGAAGGCCCAATCAGTGCAGTTACTTGTTTATCACCTACTGGTAGATTAATATCCTTGAGAGCGTGAACTTTGCCACCATAATAGAAATTCAAGTAATTAACCGCAGCTTTGATTGGTCTTTCTAAAGTTGAAGATTTTTTTTCTACCATTTGATTTTTTGACGTAAACGATAGCGGAGAAAAATAGCTACAGCATTCATAGCCAAAGTCATAGCAATTAACACAATACCTGCGGCTGCGGCGTTCACCTGAAATGCTTCTTGGGGACGAGACACCCAATCGAACATTTGAATCGGTAGAACAGTAAAAGGTGCTAATAACCAGGAAAAGGAAATAAAAGGAAACTCGCCTTTAATTGGAGAATCTGGTAGAAAGGCAATAAAAGTTAGTGCGCCAATGGTGATTAGAGGTGCAGTTTCACCTATAGCCCGTGCTAAAGCCACAATAATTCCTGTGAAAATGCTACCAGTTGAATAAGGTAGAACATGATCCCAAATCATTTGCCACTTAGAAGCCCCTGTAGCATAGGCAGCTTCGCGGATACTATTAGGAATAGCACGCAACGCTTCACGAGTGGTAACAATTACCACTGGTAGCACTAACAGTGCCAATGTCAACCCCGCAGTTACTACACTAGGGCCAAGCTTGAAACCATAGACAAATAAACCCAAAGCCAACAAACCATAAATTATGGAGGGAACACCAGCCAAATTGGTGACATTAATTTCGATTAAATCGGCAACCCAATTTTTTTTAGCATACTCTTCTAAATAAATTCCTGATGCTAGACCAATAGGAATTGCCGCTGATGCTGTTACTAACATTACTAAAAGCGTTCCCACCCAAGCGGAGAGGATACCTGCATTTGCTGCCCTGCGGCTGGGAAAAGAAGTAAAAAATTGCCAAGAAAGACGCGGCGCACCGTCACTAAATAAATCAAATATGAGTGCAAAAAGAGTGACAATCCCAATCAGCATCGACAATAAACCAACGATGCCAAAAATATATTCAGTAAGCTTATTGCGTTTGATAATATTGCGAACTTGCCGCATATTTTGAGTTGTCATAATAGAAGGCGTAATTCGTAATTCGTAATTAAATAACTAATGACAAATGACAACTGACAAACTAATAAATTTCTCGATAGCGCTTGGCGAGGAAATGACCGATGATGTTGAATACCAAAGTCATCAGCACGAGAGTCAGTCCCACAGCAAAGATAGTCTCGTATTCCAAAGTTCCATGTGGTAAGTCGCCTAAACTAACTGCAACAATATAAGCAGTCATGGTTGCAGCTGGTTCCATCGGGTTCAAGGTGAGATTGGGTTGACCGCCAGCTGCGATCGCGACTATCATCGTTTCACCAACTGCACGGGAAATTCCTAAAATATAAGCTGCTGATATCCCAGAAATCGATGCTGGTAATACAACTTGCAAAGCTGTTTGCAACCGGGTAGCACCCGTTGCATAAGAACCTTCCCGTAAATCTGCTGGTACTGCACGCATCGCATCTTCACTCAAGGAACTGACATAGGGAATAATCATAATCCCGATGACTAAACCCGCACTCAACATATTAAAACCAGGTAGTTCTGGCAATATCACCTGCAACAAAGGTGTAACAAATAATAATGCAAAATACCCATAAACTACTGTGGGAATACCTGCCAATAATTCTAAAGCTGGTTTGACTACCTCTCTCACTAATGGTGGTGCAAATTCACTCAAGTAAATTGCAATAATTGTACCTAATGGCACTGCTACTAATAAGGCAACCACTGTGGTAACTAAAGTTCCTGACACTAAAGGCCAAATCCCATAGTGTTTGTCATCAAACAACGGTGTCCATTGGCTATCTGTGAGGAACTTCCATAAAGATACTTGCTGAAAAAATAATATAGATTCGTAAACTAAAATAGCAACAATCGCTAAGGTAGTCGCCACAGAAGAAAGTGCTGCAAGAAACAAGACAAACTCAATTGTCCGTTCTCGTATATTACGCATTAGCTTGGGAGAAAGTCGAGTTTGTTTTGTACCAATCATGCTGGAAATATGAATTGCAAGTAAGATAAAGAGAGGTAAAAACCTCCCTTTAATAAATTTTGAATT
The DNA here is from genome assembly GCF_963875285.1 of Calothrix sp. NIES-2100. Taxonomy (NCBI): domain Bacteria; kingdom Bacillati; phylum Cyanobacteriota; class Cyanophyceae; order Nostocales; family Calotrichaceae; genus Calothrix; species Calothrix sp. NIES-2100. The sequence continues at coordinate 9,370,321 of NZ_CAWNLA010000001.1, read as the reverse complement.
TTGCGCGAATTTAACTTGAGTTCGACGCACAGAATTTTGACCTCTCGCCTAGAAAGACAGAAGCTTAAAACGCTGATTATTTCTTCTACTCTTCTCTCTATTGCTAGGAGAGGGAGGCTAGGTGGGTGAGATATTTATAATTCACCTCAATTCAAAATTCAGGAATTGGTTTATTCCTTAGCATCACGGCTTAGCAGCTCGTTAATTTTTAAACCAACTGCTTCCTTACCACCAAATACGCTACCAAATCTCTTTTTACTGAAATGGCTCTGGGCGGTAGTATAAGCTGACCCTGGTAGGGCAACATATCTTACCTCTTTGGAGAATTTAGCAGCATTCTGCAAATAAAATTTCACAAACTGCTTCACCTCTGGTTTATCAATAGCCTTAGAACTGACATAGATAAACAGAGGACGAGATAAAGGAGTATAAGTGCCATTTTTTACTGTAGCTTCCGAAGGCAATACACCATTAATTGCTACAGCCTTCAGTTTGTTACTATTCTCTGCGTAATAGGCATAGCCAAAATAACCAAGGGCATTTTTATCCCGGGAAATACCCTGTACAAGAACATTATCGTCTTCACTGGCAGTAAAATCACCCCGGCTAGATTTAGCTTTGCCAACCACAGCTTCAGTAAAATAGTCAAAGGTTCCAGAATTAGTACCAGGGCCAAACAACTTTAAGGGCGCATTGGGGAATCCTGAACGCACTTGGCTCCAGTTATTGACTTTACCCTGTGCGCCTGGCTCCCAAACTTTCTTGAGTTCAGCAATTGTCAGATTCTTTGCCCAGTTATTTTGAGGATTAACTACAACTGTTAGAGCATCATAAGCTATTGGTAGTTCTACATAACGAACGCCATTAGCTTTACAATCATTAATCTCTTTCTGTAGAATAGGACGAGAAGCATTGGATATATCAGTCTCACCGCGACAAAACTTTTTGAAGCCGCCGCCAGTACCAGAAATACCAACAGTAACTCGAACTCTACCCCCTTGGGACTTTTGAAATTCTTCTGCTGCTGCTTCGGTAATCGGGAAGACGGTACTAGAACCATCTACTTGAATTGTGTTAACACTTTGGGACTGAACCGCAGACATTGATAAACCAAAGGTGGCTGTGACCAATGACATTAAACCTAAGACTGTCAAGCTATTAAGCTTCAAGTTCATTTTGCTCACCAGGATACTCCTCATTTATCGGACGTGCAATTGCCGCCCAATCAATCCAAAACCACAATAATTTTTAAAATTTAAGAGCTAGTGAACATATGAGTGAACAGTTCACTAACTGAAATTTGACGTACTCAGGTAATATAAAAGTTAACTAGTGGTTATATGGAGGGTAACTTGTAATATCAAATCCGTTTTAATTTTTGAAACTGTTTGCGTATGGAGGGAACCGGGAAGAGGAAACAGGGAACAGGAAAGAAAGAATAAAAGTGTACCTAGCTTCGCACAAATCAAATAAGAGTCCTATAGCAAGTAAAATTATGGTTTGTTAACAAATTGATAGCTTGTTTAAAGCTCAAAGGCGATTTACAGAGTATGTATTTAACAACTTCTCACAGACTCTACTATTGAAAATATTTTACTTCTATATAGAAGTTTACAAATAATTTACAAATATTTTCTCAATAAAAGAGTAGAAATAATCTCATAGAGAAAGAAATTTTAACTTTTCTGATCATTCAAATTTGCTATCACGCCTTTGTGACCATGAATAAATTAGTCTCTGCCATAAAAGTCAGCAATTTTAGTTTTTATTACGATACGAAAAAGATACTTGAAGATATCTCAATAGATATCTATCAAGACAAAGTAACTGCAATTATTGGACCTAGTAATTGTGGTAAATCTACTTTTCTCAAATCTCTCAATCGCATGGCCGAACTAGAAGGAGAAGTACGTATTCAGGGAAAAGTAGAATTTTTCAGTCAAAATATTTACGAGCGTCGTGTTAACTTAAATCGGGTGCGTCGCCAAATTAGTATGGTATTGCCAAAACCAAATCTATTTCCTATGAGCGTTTATGATAATGTTGCTTATGGGGTGAAACTTGTAGGATGGCGTCCGAAAGCAGAATTAGATGAAATTATTGAATCTGCTATTAAAAGTACTAACCTCTGGGATGAACTAAAAAATAAACTGCACAAATCAGCTTTAGATCTTTCTGGTGGACAACAACAACGTCTTTGTATTGCGCGTGCTTTAGCCGTCAAGCCAAAAATTCTCTTAATGGATGAGCCTTGTTTTGGACTTGATCCCATCGCTAGCATGAAAATTGAGGAACTAATCCAGAGTTTACGCTCTAATTACACAATTGTGATTGTTACCCACAATATGCGGCAAGTTACTCGCTTATCAGATTTTACAGCTTTTTTTCATACCAATGAAAATCATATTGGTAGCCTGGTTGAATTTGCTACTACTGCTAAAATCTTTGCTAATCCGGTAGATTACCGTACACGCGACTACGTTTTAACCCGTCTAAATTAAGTTACTAGTACAACACGGCGTAAATAAAGCTACCATTTCAAACAGTCACAAGCCTTGATGTATTAAGCTTTTGACTTTTGACTTTTGACTTACTCGGCAGCGATACTATCTACCTTCGCAAATTAATAATTGGAAATAGCAATAGTATCCGTTGTTTCTTATTCTCTTACATTCCCCAATTTAATTTTATTGAAGACTAGTTATTAGATCTCAAAGATGATGAAGTTTTTGATGAGAAGCATGAGCTAGGATGCGCCATCATGGCTGGAATTGCAACCAGGCCTTCACATCAAGGACATACCAAGGATATATGCATCAGCTATATATATAATAATTATTCCTACGGATATATAGATATGACATTAATGACACATAACGGCTAAATCGTTAAGCGTGTTCTGTGTAATTAATTTGAACTACTGATAAATCGGATAAGAATATTTTTACCTTTGAGAAGTAGAGATTAATTATCTGTATATATCTGTATATATCTGTATTTATCTGTAGGATTATAATTTTTTTATATTTTTTCTGTAAAGTTTATAAAAACTTTACGCAATTGTCGTGAATAAATGGGTACAAGTGAGAAAGTCTGCTACTGCTTTCTAGGCGTAAGGCGGACAATAAGAGAGTTTGAGCGACATTTAGTCCCGGTTACATAATTGGGTTTTTTATTCAGTGTCTTTGTGCATTTCTACTTAACTTCATAAAAACTAAACAATTAACCGTTCTGCTCAATCCAGTTTGCGATCGCACATTAATCAACATGAATCACTTACTCCCAGCCATAAAAGTCAGCAATTTTAGTTTTTATTACGATAATAAAAAGATACTTGAAGATATCTCAGTAGATATTTATCAAAACAAAGTAACAGCAATTATTGGCCCTAGTAATTGTGGTAAATCTACTTTTCTCAAATCTCTCAATCGCATGACCGAGCCTGACAAAAAAGTAAAAATTGAAGGAAAAGTAGAATTTATTGGTCAAAATATTTACGAGCGTCGTGTAAGTTTAAATCGGGTGCGTCGCCAAATCAGCATGATATTTCCCGAACCAAATCTGTTTCCCATGAGCATTTACGATAATATTGCCTATGGGGTGAAACTTTTAGGATGGCATCCGAAAGCAGAACTAGATGAAATTATTGAATCTGCGATTAAAAGTGCTAACCTCTGGGATGAAGTCAAAAATAAGCTGTACAAATCGGCTTTGGAGCTTTCTGGTGGACAACAACAACGTCTGTGTATTGCTCGTGCGTTAGCCGTCAAACCAAAAGTTATTTTAATGGATGAGCCTTGTTTTGGCCTCGATCCGATCGCTAGCAGAAAAGTTGAGGAGTTAATCCAGAGTTTACGCTCTGATTACACAATTGTGATTGTTAGCCACAATATGCGCCAGGTTACTCGCTTATCAGATTTTACAGCTTGCTTTGACAACAATGACAGTCAGATTGGCCGCTTGGTTGAATTTGATACCACCTCCAAAATCTTTAGTAGCCTGTGTCTGCAAACTACCTAATCTCGTAGTATATAAAAATCCGGTTTGATTATTGAAAAACTGATCTGCTCTGGAAGCTTAAGTGTAGGTAGGGCATTGTCCACCATAACCAAGATATGGTGGACAATGCCCTACCTAGCTAGAAAATAGAGGCGCTTAAACTTGGGGAACAGAGATTTTCATCTTTGGTTGTGGGATTTTTCCGTGATTGACTGACATAAAAAACTGTTGTGTACCAAGTAAAAAATACTAGTTCCTAGCCCAAGCTTCCCTTTTTCATCTGTCTTGTACGCAATTCATGACAGCTACTTATATTTACAAAATAACAATATCCCAAAACTTACCTCGGCCATTATATTAAAATTTATGAATTAAACTTTTCAGATTGCGCACACAGAAGTGATTATCAGCACAAGACAAGCTGAATAACAAGATGAAATGTCCCCGATGTGAATCAACTTCATACCGCAAAAACGGTCGTCGGAACGGTAAACAGTATTATTTGTGCAAAAATTGCCGTAAACAATTTTTTGAGCCTGCATTAGTCAATTCCCTGAAAAATCAGTTGATTGCAGATAGTAACGGACATACTCAATTACCTTTAGCTGAAGCAACAGAACTTTCTTTGATAGAAAACTCGCTGACAGAAAAGGCTACAGAGGAGGTTGACCAATCTTTTGCTTTAACTTTAGTTAATGAACTTTTGCAAACTGTCTTATCACCTGAATGGCTGGAATCTCCTGAGTTTTCCCAATTTATTCAGAAAATTCACCAAAAAATTGAAAGCAAAACTAAATTAGATCGAGGAATTTCTCTGCTACTTTTAGATGTAGAAAACCTCAAATTAGATATTCCTGCTGAAAACTTTTTAGCTAGTATTTGTAATTATCCTCTACAGGTAAAGATTGCCTTTGCTAACTGGAAAAATCCGAGCAATAGCAAGCAGGATATAGAACTATATGAGCGTGGCTATCAACTTGTTCATGTGCCAGAGGGTAAAGATAGTGCTGATGCGAAAATGATTGCCTTCGGTGCGGGTCTGTCACGTTATTATCCAACAGTTAAAGAAATATTAGTCTGTTCTGGAGATAGAATTTTAAGCCACCTCTGCAATGAACTACAAAACCAAGGTATGCTTGTCTATTGGGTGCGGAGACAATCACAAATTTTATATATAGAAAACCGCAATACTGGAAAATTTATCTATTATTCATTACCACTAGTAACGGAAATTCCCTCTTTAGAAAAAGTTGTTGAAAAAATTGATAATTTAATTAAGTCTGAACAAGAATCAATTAGTTCTAGATTAAGCGATTTGATGGCGATCGCCAATCTTTTTCAAGAAAGATGTAATCTGCAATTTAATAAGAAAAAGTCAACTCAAGACGATCAAGCCACAGCATCTTCAGAGAAAATCAATTCAACAGAGGCTATAAATAGTGTAGAAATAGTCAGTTCTCCTAAAGATATTGGCTCAAAAGAAGATTTAGAAAAACTACTGTTAGAGATTATTAATAGGATGCAATCTCAGTCTCCAACAACTAATTTATCTGTATCTATACTAGGGACAGAATTACAAAAAGTATGCGGACAGTCTCCTAATTCAATTGTCAAAAAGTTAAAACTTGGTTCTAATTTTACTAAATTTCTACAATCGTCTACCCACTTTACTTTGAAGCCAAAAGGCAAACAATTTGAAGTCACAAAATCTGATAAGTAGTAATCATTTCCGGCATACACCAAGATATATGAAAATGGGCATGGGGCATAGGGAAGAAATTACTAATGCCCAATGCCCTTAGACGACTATTAGCGCCAGAAAGCTCACCCGCTCTTGGGATGGAGTTTCCTGCCGCTTTCAATGAAAATGGGTATGGGGTATCGAGCCTCGGAATATTGTCATTCTCGATTGAGCAACTCACCCTGTCAGCGTTTGTTGAAGATTAGGACTTACGCAAAAAACCTCTCAAACTCCTATTCCTACCGAAGTTATGATCTGAAGTTATGATCTAAGGAAGCCTTATCTGGTGACTTCTCTGTGTGTACTCTGTGTCCTGGAGCGGTTTGATTTTCCGTGACCTGTGCGTAAGTCCTGATGTCAATGGGTAAGTCCTAGTTCCTACGCTGTTCAAAATCGCTACTTCTTCAGGTTGGATTTATCCAAAAATCAAAATCCAAACTCTCCCAACCTTGCTAACATAACTCTGTATATATATAGTAGTGAAAACGGATTGTGACTGTTAAACCAGACTGGTTGCGGGTGAAAGCGCCTCAGTGGGAGCGCGTCGGTAACGTTAAAGAAATTTTGCGGGATTTAGCGCTCAATACGGTTTGTGAGGAAGCGTCCTGTCCGAATATTGGTGAGTGTTTCCAAGCTGGTACGGCTACTTTTTTGATTATGGGGCCAGCTTGTACTCGTGCCTGTCCCTACTGCGATATAGATTTTGAAAAAAAGCCCAAGCCTTTAGACCCCACAGAACCAGAACGATTAGCAGAGGCTGTTCGCCGCATGAAACTCAATCATGTGGTAATTACCTCTGTGAACCGAGATGATTTACCTGATGGTGGTGCATCGCAGTTTGGGGATTGTATCGCCGCAGTTCGCACTGTCTCACCCAAAACTACAATTGAGGTTTTAATTCCTGACTTGTGCGGCAATTGGAATGCGTTAGAGATGATTATCGAAGCTGCACCAGAAGTATTAAACCACAATACAGAAACCATACCCCGCCTGTATCGCCGTGTGCGTCCCCAAGGTAACTATGATCGCACATTGGAATTACTATTGCGATCGCGTCAAATTGCGCCTTGGATCTACACCAAATCCGGAATCATGGTTGGACTTGGTGAAACTGATGCCGAAGTTCGTCAAGTTATGCAAGACTTGCGTGCCGTAGATTGTGATATCTTGACCATTGGGCAATACCTCCAACCTAGCCAAAAACACTTGAAAGTAGATAACTTTATCACCCCAGAACAATTTGCTGCTTGGCAAGCCTTCGGCGAAGAACTGGGTTTTCTGCAAGTAGTGTCTTCCCCCTTGACAAGAAGCTCATATCATGCAGAACAAGTGCGGCAACTCATGGAACTTTACCCCCGTAGTCGGGGATGAGGGGGATGAGGGGGATAAGGGGACAAAGGGGACTAATGATCATTGACTATTGACTATTGACCAATGACCAATGACAAATACCAAATGACAAATGACAAATCCGTAGCAATTTTAGGCGCAGGTGCTTGGGGTACAGCACTGGCAAATCTGGCTGCGGCGAATGGTTATGAGGTGCGTCTATGGTCGCGGTGGGGATCGGTAAGTTTAGCAGCAGTGCTAGAAGATGCCCAAATCATCCTTTCTGCGATCTCGATGAAAGGTGTCAGAGATGTGGTGATGCAAGTCAAGTCTTTCCCCCTGTCCCCAGACACAATTTTTGTGACGGCGACGAAGGGTTTAGAGCCAGAAACTAGCTGTACGCCGTCGCAAATTTGGCAAACAGCTTTCCCTAACCATGCGGTAGTTGTTCTTTCAGGGCCGAATTTATCAAAAGAAATTGAAATGGAATTACCAGCTGCAACAGTTGTAGCCAGTACCATTGCTACTGCTGCTGAAGCGGTGCAGCTGGTGTTTTCTTCTAATCGGTTTCGGGTATATACCAATCCAGATCCCGTAGGAGTGGAATTAGGCGGAACACTCAAAAATGTAATTGCGATCGCAGCTGGTGTATGTGATGGTTTACAACTGGGAACCAATGCTAAAGCAGCCTTAGTTACCCGTGGACTTACAGAAATGGTTCGCATCGGTAATTTCTGGGGTGCGAAGACAGAAACTTTTTATGGTTTATCCGGTTTAGGGGATTTACTAGCAACTTGCAATAGTCCTCTAAGCCGCAATTATCAAGTTGGTTACCAGCTAGCTATTGGTAAGACACTTACAGAAATTCTTACGCACTTACAAGGAACCGCTGAAGGAGTCAATACTTGCCAAGTGTTGGTGCAACGAGCCAGACAGCAAAATATTCCGGTTCCCATTACGGAGCAAGTTTATCGCTTACTTCAAGGTGAAGTCACACCCCAACAAGGTCTTGATGAATTAATGCTGCGAGACATTAAGCCAGAATACAAATGACAAATGACAAATGACAAATGACAAATGACAAATGACAAATGACTACTAACAACTGACAACCGACAACTGACAACTGACAACTAATATTTGTATTGTGGAGAATGTGCAAATTTTGGTGCTGGTGCAAATTTACCGCTATTTCCCAGTACTCTCTCCCCAGGAGCAAATCCCCAATCTCTTGGAAAATCAGAATTCAACGACAAAGAGCAGGAATATCAGACGTAATGGCTTGGTATTAGCACTTCAGCGTTACTACTAACGCACTGACCATGACCATCACTTACCCTTCTTACCAAATATTCCCTAGAGAAAAATTAGCAAATTGTCAGGATAGTACTTCTATCCCCATGTAGATATGACTATAGCGATTATGAACATGATTTTTACTGAAATATGTTTATACCACGTTACTTTTGTAACAGTCAAGTCCCATCAAAATTGAAATGTTGAAAAACTGTTTCAAAGCTTAAAGGTTAGCTGTAGATGTGAATAGCTATTGGTTCAATTAGAGAACTACAGCAGCCGACTATTTCGGTAGTCATGTTTAAAAAATCACCAATACAGTTTTTTTTTAGATTTTTTTAAAAAAAACTGTAATTGGACCCTCAACCGTGTTAGTTCACCTTGAATCACGGGAACAATAGCAACAGTTAACTAGCTGACCTGTTATTTTTAGCTGACCGTAATCTATTGTTACCTGGAGCCATTGAGACGATCTTTATGCCAGCAACATCCTTTTACGCAGATGCCCCCTACAACACCCCAAAATCCCAGCAAATCTTGGATCGAGATCTCACGGTTGACGACAATGAGTTAGCTGTAGATGATTTGCAGGATTTGGAGTTGGCTTCTGTAGATTCTGCTCATTTTGCTGCTAACACCAACCGGAGGAGTACAGACCTAGTACGCTTATATCTTCAGGAAATTGGTCGGGTTCGGTTGTTAGGGCGGGATGAAGAGGTTTCAGAAGCTCAAAAAGTCCAGCGCTACTTGCGGATGCGGATAGTGCTTGCCAATGCTGCCAAGCAAGGAGATGCAGTAATTGAGCCTTATCTGCGGTTAATTGAAGTTCAAGAACGTCTAGCATCTGAATTGGGACATCGCCCTTCTTTGGAAAGATGGGCTACCACTGCTGGTGTGAACGTTTCCGACTTGAAGCCTATTTTGTCAGAAGGTAAGCGCCGTTGGGCAGAAATTGCCAAGATGACGGTGGAAGAACTGGAGCAAATTCAATCTCAAGGACTCCAGTCTAAAGAACACATGATCAAAGCTAATCTTCGCTTGGTCGTTTCTGTTGCTAAGAAGTATCAAAATCGCGGCTTGGAATTGTTGGATCTAGTTCAAGAAGGCACGCTAGGCTTGGAGCGAGCTGTCGAAAAATTTGACCCAACTAAGGGTTATCGCTTTAGCACCTACGCTTACTGGTGGATTCGTCAAGGTATTACCAGAGCGATCGCTACTTCTAGCCGGACAATTCGCCTGCCGGTTCATATTACTGAAAAGCTGAACAAAATCAAAAAAGCTCAACGCAAAATTGCTCAAGAAAAAGGTCGTACTCCTACCCTGGAAGACTTGGCGATTGAGTTAGACATGACTCCGACTCAAGTCAGAGAAGTTTTGTTACGCGTACCTCGCTCCGTTTCTCTAGAAACTAAAGTTGGTAAGGATAAGGACACAGAGTTGGGGGAATTACTCGAAACTGATAGTGTCACTCCTGAAGAATTACTAATGCGAGAATCTTTACAAAGAGACTTGCAACATCTGTTGTCAGATTTAACTAGCCGCGAACGTGATGTAATTCTCATGCGGTTTGGTTTGGCAGATGGTCATCCTTACTCTTTAGCAGAAATTGGCCGCGCTCTTGATTTATCTCGCGAACGAGTACGGCAAATCGAATCCAAGGCTTTACAAAAACTACGCCAACCCAAGCGACGTAACTTGATCCGCGACTACTTGGAATCTCTGAGCTAGTGCTTGTGCGCATTAATTAAGTTCGTAGTCAGGACTTGAGTCCTGTCCTGGATTTTTAAGCACACTTTGTGCTGACTACGAACTCACCAAACTGATCAATAACCGAGTTGCTTGATCCCCGTTGCCAAAATCTCTCTTTTAGTTTATGGCAAATTATTTTCACTTAGGTAGGCTAGAACTTTGCTCACTCTAACCTCAAAATGCTTTGATAGCGGGGATCATCTATTACTTTGGTTCTTCAAGATTTGAAAAATTATTCTTTCTTCCTTAGCAAATATTCGCAATAAGCTATGGTTGTTGCAAATTCAGCAAAAAATTTGCTATATTCTCAACTATCAGGCTTTGTTGAGAAAAATTAGTATGACTGTTTACACATCTAGTTCACTCAAAGCAGAATTAAACGATCGTGGCTGGCGTTTAACTCCTCAACGTGAAACAATTCTACACATTTTCCAAGAACTTCCGCAAGGTGAACACCTCAGTGCTGAGGATCTTTACCATCGACTAGAGACTGACGGTGAAGGAATAAGTCTGTCAACTATTTATCGGACTTTAAAGTTGATGGCCAGGATGGGTATTTTGCGGGAATTAGAACTGGGGGAAGGACATAAACATTACGAACTTAATCAGCCTTACCCTCATCACCACCATCACCTCATCTGTGTGAGATGTAACAGCACAATTGAGTTTAAAAATGACTCAATTTTAAAAATTGGTGCGAAAACTGCTCAAAAAGAAGGTTTTCATCTTCTTGATTGTCAGCTAACTATCCATGCTGTCTGTCCCAAGTGCCAAAGGGCACTAATGCCTTTATAGCACTTGGGTGGGATAACAAGGCGGAGTCTCAAACTAACCAAACAATGGCATTTTGAGCAGTTAATTATTCGCTGTTATCGGAGGTAGCAACTAGTTGAAACTTACTCTCAGTTTCTGTGCGGATGCTAAAAGCGTCCGCTCCTTATATCGCTGAGGCTGATCCCGTAAAATTCTTGGGCTTGCTTAATTGCTCTTTTGGTATCATCAGCCATGACACCGTTGAGTTCACCTTTGTAAAAACCCTTTTCTTGTAGTCGCCGTTGAATTTCCAAAACGCTAAACTCACTTTTGGGAGTATTAGTCACTAAGCTATATAACTTAGCTCTGGTAGTTGGGCCGGCGATCCCACTGGGTGCTAAATAACTAGCTGCTTGAAATCGGCGAACAGCATCTGCGGTATTGGGGCCGTAATAGCCATTGGGTTCTCCCTGTAAGTATCCGGCTTTGATCAAATGTGCTTGCAGAATCCGAACTGCTTCACCGCGATCGCCTATACGCAGTTTATCGCGATCGACCACTGCTTTAGGAGTATCTTCGCCACCACCAACACCAGCTGGCGGTAGTTTTCTCAGAGTTGCAGGACCAACAACGCCATCAGCTTCTAAATTGTAAGCTTGTTGAAATCGCTTGACTGCTTCTTCAGTAATCGGTCCGAATATCCCTGTGGCGTTACCGTAATAAAAATTAGCAACACGCAAACGTTCTTGCAGAACTCTTACCTCTTCACCTTCATCTCCTCTCGACAGGTAATTAGGATTGTTACGCTTGCTCGTTGATGCAGTAGCAACAGTAGTTTTTTTCGCGGTTGTATTTGTGCTATTTGGCTTGGTAGTTTGTGTACTGACAACAGTTGGCTTAGTAGCTTGGTTGCTAGTAGGTTTTTTTGGCTGTGTAGTTGTAGCATTTACAGCCTTGGGTCGCCAACTGTCTAATTTTTGCAGCGTAGTGGCTCCCACGACACCATCTACAGGTAAACCAGCGGCTTTTTGAAAACGCCGCACAGCATCTTCTGTGGGGAAGTCATAGATTTGAGTAATGGGAGCTTGATAAAAGCCTACTCTTTGCAACTTTTGTTGTAGATTCCTGACAGAAGGGCCTTGATCGCCGCGTTCCAGTGCCATGACGCTACTAACAGCACTGAGAATAGATAAAGTGAGGGCTAGAGGTAACATATACCGCCAAGCCTTACCCGAAAGCCGTTTCCAGTCTGGTGTTGCTGCTGTGTTTAACAGAGCACTCAGGGAAACCAATTCACTGGGTTGGCTGTCTTCGTAAGCAAAAGCTGAATGGAAATACGCTAGGTTGTCCATATTCGGTTCCTACACCACTGTTTGTTCTTCTATCGCTGCTTCGGCTTGATGTACAAGGTTTCGTAACATTTCTAATGTTTGTATATTTACATCCTGCCATAAACCGCGCTTATATGATTCTAATAATCTCTCAGCAATATCACGCAATGCCCAAGGATTCTTTTTGTAAATAAACTCTGACACACTGGGATCAAGTAAATAAGCTTGTAATACGCCCTGATACATATAGTCTTCCACACATTGAGCGGTTGCATCATAGGCAAATAAAAAATCCATTGTCGCCGCCATTTCAAATGCTCCTTTATAACCGTGGCGCATCATGCCGGTGATCCATTTAGGATTAACTACACGAGAACGATATACCCTAGCAATTTCCTCTTTGAGCAGGCGGACTCGTGGTTGAGCGGTAATTGAATTATCACCAAAATAAGTTTGGGGATTTTTTCCTTGAAGCGATCGCACTGCGGCTGTTAAACCTCCTTGAAATTGGTAATAATCATCGGAATCAAGCAAGTCGTGTTCGCGGTTATCTTGGTTGTGCAATACAACTTGTGTCTGCATTAAGCGTTGTTTCAAGGCTTCAGGATCGGCGATAGGGGATGTGGAAGATGAGGAGGAATAGGCGTAGGAACTCCAGTTGATAAAAGCGGTGGCTAAATCGTTGTCATCTTGCCAATTTTGCGATTCAATTAAGCCTTGTAATCCAGCACCGTAAGCACCTGGTTTAGAACCAAAAATGCGATAACGCGATCGCTCAATTGCTTCCTCTGAAGTTAAACCTTGTGCTGTCCAAAAATCAGTATCTTGGCGAACTTGATCTGCTAGGGGATTTTCCTCTGGTGCTTCATTTAATGCTGCTACGGCTTGGACGGCTGAATCAAATAAATCAATTAAGTTGGGAAAAGCATCGCGGAAAAATCCCGAAATTCTTAAGGTGACATCTACACGCGGCCTTCCCAAAACTGACACTGGTAAAATTTCAAAATCTACTACACGCCTAGCTGCACCATCCCATACAGGTTGCACACCCAACAACGCCAAAGCTTCGGCAATATCATCACCCCCAGTCCGCATTGTGGCAGTGCCCCATACAGATAATGCTAGTGTTTTAGGATACTCTCCATTATCTTGAGTGTAACGCTCAATTAAAGTTTCCGCTGCTCTTCTGCCTATATCCCAAGCTGTTTCTGTGGGTAGGGCACGAATATCGACAGAGTAAAAGTTTTTACCAGTTGGCAGGACTTCCGGGCGACCGCGTGTAGGTGCGCCAGATGCAGCACTTTGGATATATTTACCATCGAGTCCGCGTAGCAAGTTGGTAATTTCTTGCTGAGTTTGTTGTAATGCGGGGAGGAGTTTTGCAGCTATCCAGTTGAGAACTTTGAAGGCAGAAGGCAGAGGGCAGGAGGCAGAAGGAGTAATATTTTTTACTGTAGGCTGTAACCCCGTAGAGCAAAGGTTTAAGATATCTATTGAACTCTTGTTCAGTCTTTTTAACTCATCTGGATGAGAGTCCGCTTCTAACTGTTCCCTTCTGCCATTTGCCTCCTGCCATCTGCCTTCTTCAATAGTTATCAGTTGTTCGACTAGGAAAGCGGCGTATTCTTCTAGGACTTCAACAACATCACCGAGAGTGTAACATTTTTTGCCATTGACTACTGACCACTGACCACTGACCCCTTCGGGGTTCGCCAGTCGCTCATGGGGGAAACCCCCAAGATCGCGCTGGCTCACCATTGAAAAATCTGCTGTCAGGGGATCGAAATCTAAACCCCAATCTTGAGCTAGGGCGCGGGTGATACCGATGGAATGGCGATTAGGGATGCGGGCGATGGCGACTATTAAATCGCGTAACTGTCGTCCTTGGGGACATTGCCCAAAAATGTGCAATCCGTCACGAATTTGCGCTTCTTTGAGTTCGCAAAGATAACCATTGATGGAATTTAAAATTAAATTTTCAAAATTTAAAATGTCTTGTTCATTCGTAATTCCTAAATCCTGATGTAAATTTTCTTGAAGCAGAAGTTCGCGGATGCGATCGCGAATCATTGGTAATCGCACTGGATCTAAACTTTCAGCTTCGTAGTATTCATCAATTAAATTCTCCAGTTGTTGCAGCGATCCATAGAGTTCTGCACGAGTCATGGGGGGTGTTAAATGGTCGATAATTACCGCTTGGGTGCGCCGTTTAGCTTGTGAACCTTCACCAGGATCATTAACAATAAACGGGTATAAATGAGGCATTGCCCCCAAAGCCACTTCTGGATAACAATTACTCGATAAAGCTAGACTTTTACCGGGAAGCCATTCGAGATTGCCATGTTTTCCCACATGCACCACAGCATCCGCCCCAAAACATTCCCGCACCCAATAATAAAAAGCTAAATAGGCGTGGGTGGGTTCTAAATCTGGCGCATGGTAACTCAAACTCGGGTCAAGATCATAGCCTCTTGCTGGCTGAATTCCTACGAAGATGTTACCGAGTTGGATACCGGGAATGGGGAAGGAGGACAAGGGGACAAGGGGACGCGGGGACGCGGGGAAAAATTGATTCTCCGCGTCTCCCTGTCTCACCATCGCCGCGTCCTCTTCTAAACCCCAGCGTTGAGAGATACCTTGTTGTACTGGTTCTGGTAAAGTAGCGAAATAATCTTGATATTCTGACAAAGAAAGACTTTGCGTTACTGGACGCCAATCTCTGCCTTCTGGATCGTTCGTTACTCCAGCCGTGAGACGTTGAATTAATTCATCGCTATCAGCAGGTAAATTTTCCACCAGATAGCCAGCTAACTGCAAAGCTTGGAGAATTTCAATACAACTAGCGGGAGTATCTAAACCTACACCATTAGCTAAACGTCCATCACGGTTGGGGTAATTGGCGACAATTAAGGCAATACGCCGTTCTTGGGGTGGCTTGGAACGCAGGCGTACCCAATTAGCTGCGAGTTGGGTGACGAATTCAATGCGATCGCTTACTGGCTCATAAACTACCACATCGGTTTCTAAATCTTGATTTCGCGTTTGCACTGTTTTAAAAGACACAGCGCGACTAATAATCCGCCCATCCACCTCTGGTAGTGCCACATTCATAGCAATATCGCGGGGAGAAAGTCCTGATAACTGTGACTCCCACTGCTCAACTGCTCCGCCACTGAGAATAACTTGTAACACTGGCACATCCAAGTTTTCCCATAATTCAACCTGGGGTGTTTCTGTTTCCAACCGCGCCAGAGAGAAACTTGTAGTATTTAACAGCAGTGCAATTGGTTCTGAGTCTTTTGGCTGGAAAAACTCGCTCAACTCAACTTGAATATCCGGTTCGCGCAATGAAGACACAAACACAGGTACAGGTTGTAAATTTTTCTGTATCAATGATTGACATAAAGCATCAATTACCTTGGTATTTCCTGATAGATGATGGGCGCGGTAGAAGAGAATGCCGACTTTGGGCATGGGGCATTGGGCATTGGGCATTGGGCATTGGGCATTGGGCATGGGGCATTGGGCATTGGGCATTGGGCATGGGTAATTGTTCTTCTCCCCTTGTCCCCCTTGTCCCCCTTGTCCCCTTCCTCCCTTTTCCCCATTCCCCATTCCCCACTCATACAACCCCATACGCGGAACTAACTGCGGGGAAGGGGGAGCGAAAGAAGTTGACAAGCAAGTATCAGCAATAAACTTGAGTGCGTTAACAAAATTTTCAACTCCACCCTGGTTAAAGTATTGCCAGACTTGGTTAACAATATCTAAAGGCACGTTAGACTGAGAAATTAACAGGGGATCAAAAGCATCGTCCCCTGGCATTACAATGAGGTTTATATTATTTCGTTGAACAATTTCTTGTACAACTTCTAAGCCGTAAGTCCAGTAAGAACGTCCGCCTAAGAGGCGGATAATAATTACCTGGGCAAATTCTAAAACTTGCTCACAGTAAGTGTCTATACTAATTTGTTGCTGTAATTGCAATAAGTTGGCGACTCTTAGAGCCGGGAATATTGCAGGTAGTTTAGGAACCGCAGCTGCCAAAGTTTGAATGTCGGTATCAGCAGCCGTAATGAATACAAAGGGAGCTGGAGTTTGTTCTATAAAAATCAGATCTTCCGACTGATTCCAACCTCCGGGTGTGGCACTTACACGATGCATAATTCTCTATTACCGTCTTAAACTGTTGATTACAATACAAGAACAAACTTTTGAGCTTTAGCAGCTAGCCCCTCACTACAATTTTGAACATGCTTAGTTCTCCTGATTTAAGCTTCTCCCGAACCTTACCCTTAGATAAATTTAATCAGCTTGGGGAATTGTTAGCGCAGATGGCTCAATCTGTGGAAAATGGGGCTTTGGTGGTAACAGAAGCTGTACTGTTAAGGATTCGTGTACCTGATGATTGGGAGGAGCAAAGGTTTACACTACTGGTTTCCGAGAATTTTAGTGCGCTGTTGCTGGGACATATTGTCCAAGAGGAAACAGCAATTAACTCGACAACATCAGTTTCGACAACGGGGGTAAGCCCAACTGGTAGTTTGCTCAATTCGGAAAATTTGCCAGAGGAACTTTATTCTACATCGAACCAGAGAAACGTCTACAGCGATCGCAATTGGGCAGAACTGGCTACTAGCTTGACATTTAATGCCGAGGCGATCGCTTCCTTTGTCGAAAAATTGCGAGATTTGTTTGGGTTTGATTCTAATACTTATCAAAATCTGGAACGTTATCGGCAAATTCCGACTACTAATGATGGCACGCTTCAAGGTCAATTTAGCCTCTTGTTATTAGAATGTTTCTTGCCGCAAATTAATCAAGAGGTGGAATTAGCCCCGACTCTAGACTATAGCAGTAGTTACATCTGTCAGCCTGTAGAAGATGCTCTGAAAAAACAGATTGTCCAAGAACGACTGTTGAATCAGGTGACAAACCAAATCCGCCGCAGCTTGGATTTATCAGTCATTATGGCGACAGCCGTTACCCAAGTACGCGAGTTTCTGGAATTAGACAGATTGGTAATTTATAAATTTGAGGATGCCAAATTTACAACTGTACAACATCCCTTCGACACTGGTTACTTAAATGGCGCAAACCGGAGCAATCGCCTGAGTACTCAATGGGGAGATCCCTTAGAGTCACTCAACGGGCAAAACTCACTAGAAGATTATCAACAGCATGGGGGTTGTATTGTTTATGAAGTTAGGGCTACAGATGCGATTCCCTCAGTCTTGAATTACAGAGAAGAAATGTGTTTTTTGCCGACTTGCCAATGTTGGGATAAGTATCGCCAGGGCTTTACATTAACTGTGGATGATGTGGAAAAAACTTATGCTCTGGAAGAATGTTTGTTACATTTTTTAAGAGAAGTCAAAGTCAGAGCCAAGATAGCCGCCCCGATTATGTTTGAGGAAAAACTTTGGGGGTTGCTAATTGCTCATCAGTGCAATCTTCCACGGGAATGGACAGAAAGTGAAAAAAACTTGCTGACAGCGATCGCCGAACAATTAGCGATCGCGATCCACCAATCAGAATTAATGCGATCTCTGACTCAAGAAAAACATACCTTAGAACAGCGCGTAGTTGAGCGGACAATGGCATTAAGAGACGCTTTACTCGCCGCCGAAGCCGCTAGCCGCCTCAGAAATGAATTTCTCGCCACCATCAGCCATGAATTACTTACGCCTTTAACTTATGTGATTGGCATGTCTTCAACACTGTTACGCTGGCCTTTAGGTGAATTGAGCCAACGCCAACGAGATTATCTGCAAACCATCCATGACAGTGGTGAACATTTATTAGAAATGATTAATGACATCCTCGATTTATCGCAAATTGAGGCAGGTAAAACAGTTTTAAATATTACAGAATTTTCCTTAACAGATGTGGCAGAAAATACAGTTAAGGCGCTAGAAGAAAAAGCTGCAAGCGAACAGCTGCACCTGACACTGGATTTGCAAATCGATCCCAGACGCGATCGCTTTACCGCCGATGCCACAAGAATCGAACGGATTATCTTAAATTTACTAACTAATGCGATTAAATTTACACCTAAAGGTGGTAACGTCACCTTGCGAGTTTGGGTAGAAGACGACTCTGCTATTTTTCAAGTAGAAGATACAGGTATTGGCATTCCCGAAGAACAATTACCATTACTGTTTGAAAAATTTCAGCAACTGGATACACCCTATCGTCGCCGCTACGAAGGTACAGGACTGGGTTTAGCTTTAACCAAACAACTGGTAGAATTGCATCGCGGCCGCATTGAAGTAGAATCTACCGTAGGCATCGGTTCAATTTTTACCGTCTCAATACCAGCCCAGCCGATAACGGTGTTGAAGTCTTGAGCGATGAGTGGAAGGGGACAAGGGGGACAAGGGAGACAAACAATTCAAAATTCAAAATTCGCTCATTCAGAATTCTATTTGACTTTTGACTTTTGAACGCCAGTTGCTACAACGCGGGAGACCCGCGCAACGCACTGGCTCCTTTTGACTTTTGCGCCATACCCCATACCCCATACCCTATAAATCAGCGCTGAGTTTTGAATAATTATGAAAATACTTGTACTGAATGCCGGATCTAGCAGCCAAAAAAGTTGTCTGTATGACATTAGTGATGATGCTTTACCCAAGGAAGCACCTCATCCACTTTGGGAAGGTAAAGTCAACTGGACTCAAGACGAAGGTGTAGCAGAAATTGAAGTGAAAACAGCTACAGGTGAAGTACTGCAAGAATCAATTCATGCAGATTCTCGACAGTCAAATATCAGCTATATGCTTGATACTCTGACTAACGGTGCTACTAAAGTAATTGGTGATCTCTCAGAAATCGATGTGGTAGGTCATCGTGTAGTACATGGGGGACAAGATTACCGTAATAGTACGGTAATTACAGAAGATGTAAAAAAAGCGATCGCTCAACTTTCTACCCTAGCCCCAGCCCATAATCCGGCAGCGGTGGAAGGGATAGAAGCCATAGAACAAAGCTTAGGCAAAGTTAAACAAGTTGCAGTATTTGATACCAGTTTTCATGCTACTATCCCCGATGCGGCAGCTATCTATCCCGGCCCTTATGAGTGGGTAGAACAAGGTATTCGTCGCTATGGCTTTCATGGTATCAGCCATCAATACTGCGCTCAACGTGCAGCTGACATCCTCGGTAAAGATTTAGCATCGCTAAAATTAATTAATTGTCATTTAGGTAACGGCTGTTCTTTAGCAGCAGTTAAAAACGGTCACAGCATTGATACCACGATGGGCTTCACACCCTTAGATGGACTGATGATGGGTAGTCGTTCTGGTTCCGTTGATCCGGGGATTCTTATTTACCTGTTACGAGAATCTAATTGTTCTGCCGAAAAGCTTGATTATGTTCTCAATAAAGCTTCAGGTTTACGTGGAATCTCTGGGATATCTAGCGATTTACGGGAAGTAACCGCCGCGATCGCCCAAGGTAACTACCGTGCCCAACTCGCTTGGGATATTTACGTACATCGCTTGCGTTCTGGGATTGGTTCGATGCTAGCCAGTTTGGGGGGATTAGATGTTTTAGTATTTACCGCCGGTGTCGGTGAAAAATCTCCCGGAATTCGCCAAGCTGTTTGTGAAGGTTTTGGATTTTTAGGGCTGAAAATCGATCCAGAAAAAAATCAAAACAACCCCGTAGATATTGATATTGCCACACCAGAATCAGCCGTGCGAGTATTGGTGATCCAAACTCAAGAAGATTGGGCGATCGCTCAACAATGTTGGCAACTTTTGAAATAATTCGTAATTCGTAATTCGTAATTCATAATTGAAGACTGTTTGGAACTATTACTACACCTGACTTAAACAAAACTCCCTATAAATTCATGGTGTTTCAGTGAAAATTACGAATTACGTAGACACCCTCCAAGTGTCTTCCTCAACTCCTTCGGTAAACCCGTAATTACGAGTATTAATAACTTAGTGCTATGAAATTTTTGCGCATTTATACGCAAAAATTTATTAATTCTCTGCCCTTTGGTTACTGAGCAGAGTCGAAATGCTAACCTCAGCCTTCGGAAAATATTCCCTTGGCTGTTAATTTTTAGTGTGCTGTAATTATATATACATATAACCAGTTTCTAGCTAACCCCTAGTCCCTATAAAGAAATGTTTGTTCTATACCGTCAAACTATTGGTACATCTTTGACAGTTTGTTTGTGTATGTTAGGAGTTGGCTTAATGCAATATCCCCAACTACACAAACTGTTAAATAGCCGAGAAACTGCTTCACCAGAAACTATAGAAGCAGAAATTAAATCAGAAAGAATCCGCCTCAATTTTCTCAAAAATGCCCCCAGTTTTGGCTATGATAATTTAATTGCCGATTGGGTATATATCAAGTTTTTAGAATATTTTGGTGACGATGAAGCCCGGAAAAAAACAGATTACAGTTTTAGCCCAGAATATTTTGAAGTTATTCTCGGACGCGATCCACGATTTTTAGCTGCTTATCTGGGTTTATCCACTAGTACTTCTATGTATGCTGGATTGCCTGAACGCTCCACAGCATTGATGGAGGAAAGTTTAAAATTCTTATCTCCTAAAGTTCCAGAGAAATCTTATTACGCATGGCGTTATAAAGGCATAGATGAATTATTATTTCTAGGAAATTCTCAAGCCGCCAAAAAATCTTTTCTCAAAAGTGCTGACTGGGCGAGCAAATCTGCTGATGAAGAAAGTAAGTATATAGCTAATATTTCCCAGAGAACTGCTCAATTTATCAGTCAAAATCATAATAGTAAATTTGCTAAAATATCAACATGGATAATGGTATTAAATAACGGAGTAGATGCAACCAGTCGTAAAAGAGCAATTAAAGAAATTGAAGCTTTAGGAGGTAAAATAATTTCCACTCCCCAAGGTAACAAAGTGATTATGCCTCCAAAGGATTAGTCAATAGTCAATGGTCAATAGTCAATAGTCCACCTCATCCCCCTCCCCTTGTCCTCTTTGTCCCCCTCATCCCCCTGAAGGAGGTGAGTGTAATTTATTGGTATAACGGTAAATTATTCGAGTCCCAAACCCTAGAATTAAACATTAACGATCCGGGGTTGCTTTATGGGGCGACAATTTTTACGACAATGCGGGTTTATGAGAATTCCCTCGATAGCAAGTTAACTCACTGGAGTTTACACTGCGATCGCTTGCTGTTCTCAATTAAAGCTTTTGGTTGGATTGAACCAGATTGGCACCAGGTACGTCAAGGTGCCCAAATTTTACGGGAACACTTTCCTGTTCTCAGAATTACCCTGTTCCCCGATGGTAGGGAGTGGATCATAGGTAGGTTGTTACCAGCAGATTTAACACCAAAGCAAACCAACGGTATAGTCTGCGCCGTTGCTAGTATAGAACTATCTCGTAGTCTGCCTGCTCATAAAACAGGTAACTACTTGAGTGCTTGGTTAGCCAAAACGTTGAGCCAGCAGTTAGCAGCCCAAGAAGCGATTTTAGTGGATGGGGGAGGAAATTGGCTAGAAACCAGCACAGGTAATCTTTGGGGATGGCGGGATGGCTGCTGGTGGACACCGCCTTTAGCTGTGGGGATTTTGCCAGGAATTATGCGATCGCAACTTGTCAAATGGCTGGAATATCAGCAGCAGGAAGTAAAAGAGCAACCTTGGACAATGGATTTAATTCCCGGATTTGAAGCGATCGCTTACAGCAACAGCGTCATGGAAATCGTCCCCATCCATACCGTTCAGCAGCCTCAAGGATCGTTAGAATATGATCCACACCATCAAAGTTTGCAAATACTCCGGAGTTTTTTTAGCATGACAACGTCACCATTTTGGTATACGTTAAGATAAGTTAACATAATTCTTAAAAATGCTCTCTCTTTCTGAGAAGTTACGCGATCGCACCAAAAATATTAGGAGGATTTACCTCAGTGAATAAAAGATGGAGAAATGCAGGGCTGTATGCGCTGCTGTTTATCGTTGTCATTGCCTTAGGAACAGCATTCTTTGACAAGCAACCGCAAAGCAGAGAGCCGTTACGTTACAGCCAGTTTATTCAAGAAGTTGAAAAAGGCAGAATAGATAAAGTCAGTTTAAGCGCAGACCGTTCTACGGCGTTAGTTACATCCAGAGACGGTAACAAAAAGGTAGTGACATTAGTCAACGACCCTGACTTAATTAATACTCTTACTGCAAAAGGCGTTGATATTTCTGTATTGCCTCAAACCGATGAAGGATTTTGGTTTAAGGCACTCAGTAGCTTATTTTTCCCAGTATTGCTTCTAGTTGGTTTATTCTTCTTGCTACGTCGTGCGCAAAGTGGCCCTGGTAGCCAAGCGATGAACTTTGGTAAATCCAGAGCCAGAGTGCAAATGGAACCCCAAACCCAGGTGACATTTGGTGATGTTGCGGGGATTGACCAAGCAAAACTGGAATTAAACGAAGTTGTAGACTTTCTGAAAAACGCCGATCGCTTTACCGCAGTTGGTGCAAAAATTCCTAAAGGCGTATTGCTAGTAGGCCCTCCTGGTACAGGTAAAACCCTCCTAGCCCGTGCTGTTGCTGGTGAAGCTGGTGTACCATTCTTCTCCATCTCCGGCTCTGAGTTTGTGGAAATGTTCGTAGGTGTCGGTGCTTCCCGCGTCCGTGACTTATTCGAGCAAGCTAAATCTAACGCTCCCTGTATCGTCTTCATCGATGAAATTGACGCTGTAGGTCGTCAACGGGGTGCAGGTTTAGGTGGTGGTAACGACGAACGGGAACAAACCCTCAACCAGCTACTCACCGAAATGGATGGCTTTGAAGGTAATACCGGTATCATCATTATTGCTGCTACCAACCGTCCCGACGTACTAGATGCAGCGCTGTTGCGTCCCGGTCGCTTTGACCGTCAAGTAGTAGTAGACCGTCCCGACTATGCTGGACGTAGCGAAATCCTCAAAGTTCACGCCCGTGGTAAGACATTGGCAAAAGATGTGGACTTAGATAGAATCGCCCGCCGTACCCCTGGATTTACCGGTGCAGATTTATCTAACCTGTTAAATGAAGCCGCAATTTTAGCAGCACGGCGGAATTTAACCGAAATCTCGATGGATGAAATCAACGACGCGATTGATCGCGTATTAGCTGGGCCAGAGAAGAAAGACCGGGTAATGAGCGAAAAGCGCAAAACCTTGGTAGCATATCACGAAGCCGGTCACGCTTTAGTTGGTGCTTTGATGCCCGACTATGACCCAGTACAAAAGATTAGCATCATTCCTCGTGGTCGTGCAGGTGGTTTAACTTGGTTTACTCCTAGCGAAGACCGGATGGATACTGGCTTGTACAGCCGTGCTTATCTGGAAAATCAGATGGCGGTAGCATTAGGCGGTCGGATTGCGGAAGAATTAATCTTTGGCGAAGAAGAAGTTACCACCGGTGCTTCTAACGACTTACAACAAGTAGCCCGTGTTGCGCGTCAGATGATTACACGCTTTGGGATGAGCGATAAACTTGGGCCCGTAGCCCTTGGTCGTCAGCAAGGCAATATGTTCCTTGGTCGCGATATCATGTCAGAGCGCGATTTTTCTGAAGAAACTGCGGCGGCAATTGACGAAGAAGTTCGCAAACTGGTAGATGTAGCTTACACTCGCGCTAAAGAAGTGTTAGTTAATAACCGTCACATCCTCGATCAAATCGCGCAAATGCTGGTTGACAAAGAAACAGTAGATGCGGATGAATTGCAAGAAATTCTTGCAAATAACGATGTGAAAACTGCCGCTTTTGCATAAGCAGTTTTGGCGAAAATTTAAAATCTCATAAAATTGGGGTAATTCAGGAATCTTCCAGAGTTACCCCAATTTTTTTATTCGTACTTTGGGTTGAGGAACTTAGTTTGCTTCCCGAAGGGTAACCCAACATTATTGTTTTTTCTATTTTGGCTGAGATTTTGAATTGATGATTTCAAACAGTAATTTGCGGAAAAATCTGAGATAAATTTAGGGATAAATCGGAAAAATAAGGGATAATAACTGACTGATTAGGTAAGAAAATTCGCTTGAGACGATAAGCGAAATTAAGAGTTAATTCTTGATAAGGTTCGCTATAGCATTCTAAATGTTGAGCAACTAAATTAAATATCCAGTAATCGGCAATTCCGGCTTCGGCATAAAGGGGTATTTTCACTTCTTGGTCATAATTCAAAGAAGAATCAGCAATTTCAATTACTAGTAAAACATCCTTTGGGCTGGGATGAGCAGATAAATAATGATCATCTGTAGAACGCGCAATCACAAAATCCGGTTCTGGTTCGCTACCAGAAGGCAAAGTAATGGGATCTTGACATTGTAATTCTGCCTGACTTCCTACTAATTTTGCCAGTTCTCTAAGTAAATTTCTACAACAAGTTGAGTGTGCGGTTACTTTAGCTGCCATCTGCATCACTTCGCCACGAATCAATTCTACTCGCTCATCTTCATGAAACAATCCGATTTCAGTTAAACGATGATATTCTTCAAGAGTAAAGCGTCTGGTATTTGTAATAGTCATAATATTTTTTTATATTTCCCTATATACTAGAACACATCCTTCAAGAAGCCAAAATCTCTAGCAGTTGATCTCATCTAGAACTTCCTTCTGACAGCGGAACCAATTCTTCTAACGCTTGTTTTTGCGTCCTTCCTTTCCCCAAAACCCTCAGCAGTCGAGAGTTGAGCGGACTTGTACTGAGCGTAGTCGAAGTAGTCGAAACTCGGTTTACTGGTACTTTATTTTCATCCAAGCCCCTCATTAGTATTTTTTCATATCCAGGAATAATATTTCAACGAATGCCAAGGTTTAAGTTTATATATTCTCAATTTGAAAATCTCGCGGATTTTTGAGAGATTATCAGGTTATATTGATATCCCCCCACTCCTCAAATCAGGGGAGAATGTTTTTTTAAATTTTGGCTGAAGTTTTATTGATAAGTGCGATCGCCTAAAATTATGCAGTTAAAAAATAATACAAATACATTTTTGTAAACACCGATTTTTTTTATGCCAAAAATTACTGAAGTTTTAAAGTAAAAATATGTGTGGTTTACGTACTTACTCTGTGGGATTTTGCCGATCTCATCTGTAATAGTCGAAATAAGCTATTGGCTTCTGCTGTGCAATGTTTTTTGATGCAGCAGTGAATCAAAGGTATTGAAAAGGCAGGCAATTAGCAATGGGCAAAGCAATAGGGATTGATCTGGGGACGACTAATTCTGTCGCGGCTTTTAAGTTGGCAGAAGTGGAAGTGGTGACAGCAGATGATAACACACCCCCAGACAGAAAACTAACGCGATCGCTCGTTGCTTACGAGCAAGGTAAATTGTTGGTAGGCGATCAAGCATACAACCAGCTACGGGCGGATGCGGAAAATGTAATTATTTCGATTAAACGGTTGATAGGTAGGGGTTTTGCCGATCCATCTGTACAGAAACAACAGGCAGAATTTGCTTACAAAATTACCCAGCCAACTCAGGGAACAGATAACGGTGTGGCAGTTTGGCTAGGAGGTAAAGAATATCAGCCTGAGGATATTTCTGCGGAAATTCTCAAAAAAGTTGTGCAAAATGCCCAAGCTTATCGCCAAGGTATTGGCAAAGATGAAGTTATAGACCAAGCTGTAATTACTGTCCCCGCTTATTTTAACGATCAACAACGCCACGCTACCCGCATCGCTGCACTCAAAGCCGGATTGACTCCTTTAGAATTGCTACCAGAACCGACAGCAGCCGCCATATCTTACGGTTTTTCTCCCAAGGGAGACGATTTTAAAACAATTTTGGTGTTTGATTTTGGCGGGGGGACATTTGATGCTTCATTAATTCAAGCTGCGGGAACTTCATTTATTGAATCGGGGAAAGCAGGTGATTTATGGTTGGGAGGAGATGACATTGATTCTCGGATGATTAAGTTTGTCAAAGAGCAAGTTTCCCAACAAGAAAAAATCACTGATATTGATGGCTTAATTGCCAAAATGCCCCACTATCAACGCATCCGATTTAATGCTGACTTAAAGATAGCAGTCGAACGAGCGAAAGTTGAATTAAGCACAGTTACAGCAGCGCAAATTTCACCGGCTACCCCATTACTAGATGAATTAGGCATCGCTATTCCCATTGAAGTGACAATTAGCCGCGAACAGTTTGAGGAAGTAATTTCTGATTTAGTAGACCGTTCCATTCAAATTTGCCGCAAAGCTTTAGAATACGCTCAACATCACATGGAAATGGTGGATGTAGTACTAATGGTAGGGGGTTCTTCGCAAATTCCCTTAGTACAACGCAAAGTTCAAGAAGCCTTTGGCGCAAATAAAGTCATGGTACATCCCCGCCCAATGTACGCAGTCGCAGAAGGTGCTGCTATTGTCGCGGCGGGACAGACAGACAAGGTTACTACAGTCTCTCGTGATTACTATATTAAGTTAGTAGATGGTCAGTATAAAGTTATTAGCCGGGGTGATATTCTCCCAGTCACCACATCCCACACATTTAAAACATCGGCTGATGGACAGAGGTTGATTCACTTTAAGTTTTTCAGCCCTGATGAAAATGAATATTATGAAAGTATTGGCGATATGTGGTTAGGGTTAAACCATCACTATCCACAGGGGACAGAAATTCTCGTCAACTTGGTGTTAGATGAGAAAAATGGTGTTTTGGCGATGACCGCTACCTTAAAAAATGACCCTTCAGAAAGAGTGAGTTGTACTTTTTCGCGGGGGCGGTCAGATGAAAAAATATATCAGGAATTAGAAGCAGCGATTGTTGAACTCAATGATCAAGATTTAACTGATTTGGGTGTGGAAGAAGCACTAAAGTTAGCATTACCAGTAGTGCAGTTAAGCAACCAAATTATCGATACCAAAACAGGAGAAGAACGCATTGATTTACGCGATCGCGCGGCGCTCAACCTGCAAAAATTCCAAGTATCCATGTCTAAGGAACGTCTAGAGGCTGATTACCTAGTGCATGAATGCGAGCGCACAGTGAAACTCTGCGGCTTTATGATTCCGGTACTCCAGCAAGAGCGATTGCAAAAGCTGAGTCAAAATTTACAAACGGCGATCAATGCTAATGACATTTCCCGGATGCAGTCTTACAGCGAAGATGCACAACAGGAACTCAAT
The DNA here is from genome assembly GCF_963875285.1 of Calothrix sp. NIES-2100. NCBI lineage: Bacteria > Bacillati > Cyanobacteriota > Cyanophyceae > Nostocales > Calotrichaceae > Calothrix > Calothrix sp. NIES-2100. Next base: position 9,342,996 of record NZ_CAWNLA010000001.1, on the reverse strand, counting down.
AATTTACCCGAGCAAGTCAAACTAATTCAAGCTAGTCTTGCAGCTATCCGCCAAGCCAATGCAGTTGCACCCACTTTAGCAAATGCTATGTATGACAAGCTGTTTCGGATGCTGGATGCGCTGGAAAACAATGAAGCACAAGAATCCGATCGCTTGTGGCGTGAACTACAACCAGATGTGAAGCGTTGGCTACATGAGGAACCCACTGGCAAAAGCATTGTCACAGGACTCTCACGATGAATATTATTCTTAACTGTCCTGTGTGCGGTTATCAAGAAGTTGCTAGTTATATTTGTCCTAACTGTGATACTGACCTGTCGATAATTCGGATGCTGCAAGAATTACCTTATGTAAAAACCAAAGTTCAAACAGTAAAATTTAAACGTTTCCCTGTAGCCATTGTAGCCATTAGCTTATTGATACTGATCGTTAGCATTTGTTTAGTAGTGGGAAGCATACTGCTTTTCCCGCCACCGCACCTAGAAACATTTACTGTCTCTTCTGAGCATCACGTTGCAACCAGTAGTCCGCTCCCAAAACTATCAATTAATCATCAATCCCCACAAGCAACTACCTATACTGTCCAATCGGGAGATTACCTGAGTGCGATCGCCAAAAAACTTTGTGGCCCAGGAACTTCTTGGGAAATCATGGTGAAAGCTAATCCCCAACTGCTAGGGCGGGAGAATCATATATACGTAGGGGAGGTATTCAACATTCCCAACTGCAAGGAGCAAGTATGAGTATCCTTGATAGTTTCAACACCTTCAGTAAAATTTTGCTGGGTGTGGGGATAGTTGATGTCTGGAAACAAGCAGCAAAAACTAAACAAGCCCAGCAAAAAGCCGAAATACTGGCTAAAAATAAGCACCTGCGGGAAGCAGTCAACATTGCCGAGAAATCCTTTGCTGTTTGGTCTAAAAAGCCCGGTTTTGGGGAACGTTTGCTTTGTCGCTTGTTTATGGGTAATTTATTAGACAAATTGACTCAGCAATTAGAGCAATGGCGTAAACAAATCCAGGAAGCAGACAAACTAGCTGTGAAAGCGAAAAACCTGCTGAAGCAAGATCATGGCGATCCGTTAGAAACTGAAGTCATGGTTAATGCGATCGCTCTTTATCAAAGCTGTCTGCAAATTCTCGACGATCAGCAAATATTACGAGCAATCAACCAGTGTGAACAGGAAATACAACAACGCCAACATTTTCAGACACTAGTCAAAAAAGCACAATCACACGCAGAAAATCGATATTTTCAACATGCGGTCGCCGTTTACCGTCAAGCGGAAAAATTATATTCCACTGAAGCTTTACAACAGGCGAAGAAGGCTGCGAAATCCCAAGTAGCAGAAGAAAAAATCTATGACTCGACGCTCAAAAGAGCGCAACAAGCGCAAAATCAAGGAAAATTAACAGCAGCGATCGCCCTTTTAGAAACTGCGCTGACTAATTTTCCGCGTTCAGATGGACTCGAATTATTACAAGAATTACAACAAGCAATCAAGGGTAGAGAACATTTCCGCCAAGGGTTAGCAGCAGAGAAAATCAACGATCTTAAAACCGCGACATCTTTGTATGAAACTGCTAAATTGTTTTTACCAAACCCCATAGACTGTCAAATCAGGTTAGGAATCGTTGCAATTAAAACGCAAAACTGGGCGATCGCCTTATCTCATCTCATCGATTTACCGGGAGAACAAGCTGCTTATTTGCGGGGATTTGTCTACGCTCAACAAGAGAATTTACAACAAGCTTATCGGGAATGGCAAGGGCTATCTGCTACGGAAATTACTGCACAGCGAGAAATTCTCAATACTTTAGCTCAACGTCAACGCCTGCTCGCAATCCAGAATATTGAAGTATGTGTTAATGCGGAAAATCTGGATCGTGCGAAAACTGCCAGTGAAGAGTTTAGCCAAAAATTCGGCTTTGACCCTTTAGTAGAAACAAATCTCAAAGAATATATTCAGCCGCGCATAGAAGTAGAATTATGGCAAAAATCCGAGCCTAAAAATCTGGTCACGCAACTGGAAAAACTTTGGCTTGCCCAGCCTAATATTACCACTTTACATAATTGGGCAGTAGGGATTTATTATGGCGATCGCAGCAATTTCACCAACATCGCTAACTTGATCATTGCCTTATCCACAGCCTTAGCCAATTTAACTGAAGATCCCATCCTTAAAGATGTACCTTGGTTAGGAAATCAACCAATTGATTTTAAATTAATTTCTTTAGAGTTAAAACGCCGTTTAGAAGCCGAAATTGATACTTACAAAGATACAGATATTCCCACATATTTGACTTTAAGAGATAAATATCGCTTAGAATTAGTAGCCCTCAAATTTATGGGCGAGCCTTCCCGGCGAGGAATGAAGGTAAATAATATATTTATTACACCTGGTTGTTATCAGCACTATATTTCTTACTGGCAAGATATTGTAGTTGAGCGGATAGATTCTAGTCAACAAATTCTCCGTTCCCTTTATACCCCTTGGGGATTAGCGGTAGCCGCTTGTTTAGAAGGAGATAGTCACAGAGCAATTCAACTTAAACCCACAACGAAAAGTACTAATAATCTGGAAATATTTGCCCAACAATTTGTTGCTTATTATGAAGGCTGCCATTATCTCAATCACAAACAATGGCGCAAGGCAATTAATCCTTTAAAATCAGCCAAATCAGAAATTAGCGATAGTCAAGATTGGCAACAAGAAATAGATAGACTAGCCGGATTGCAGCGTCAAGCAATAATAGAAAATGCCGAGCATTTAGAATTTGCCCAATTTTGGTATGAAATCGTAGGTAGTCAATCTGCGAAAAGTTATCTAGCCGAATACAAAGCCGAAAAAATTCGCGAGCAAATTTCCCAGGGAAAAATTTCCTTAAGTAAAGCTTTAAAAGACCTGGAAGAAATCAAAAAAAATGATTCCCAAAATCCGATTGTTCTGGATTTAATTGAGATGATTGAATTCCAGCAAGAAATCGAAGGTATTGAAAACTTAATCAAAAATAATCAATTAGAAGCAGCAGTCACACGGGCTAAACAATCTCAATTGCAACGGATACGTTATATTGTGGCGGAAATTTGCGTAGACATATTAATGAAAGGGTTTAAAAAAGGAGATTTAAGCTTTGAAGAGATTTACAATTTAGGACAATGGGCTTACGAACTTTGTCCTGATGAGAAGACTGTCCAAAATATTTATAGATTTACTCAAGAACTGAAGGAGATTCAGTATTTGATGAAACGCGATCGCTTTGATGAAGCAATTAAGCAGGCCAAATCTTCACAACACGAATCAATTCGCCACTATGTTGCAGAGTTCTTGATTATGACCTTACTTCAAGGAATTCAAAAGAAAAATTTATCTTTGGAGATGATTCAGCAGTTAGGGAATTGGGCTTACGAACTTTGTCCCGAAGAACCGGCTTTTCAAGAAATTTTCCATAGCCTGAAGTTAAGTTGAATAAATGTTATCTTATTCAAAATTAATCAAGCCAGACATCACAAAGGTTTGAGAGTATATATCGGTTCCATTCTTTTTAAAAATTGGTATTATTTATGGAATATAATCCCTATGATATTTTAGGTATCACCCCAGCTGCATCTAAAGCTGAAATTACCAAAGCTGTAGCCGTAGCAATGAAGCGCAAGCAATATCCTATAGATATGATTGCCAAAGCACAAAAAAGCTTAATGAAGCCAGAAGAGCGGATTATAGCCGACTATTTACGTCCGATATTACCGACAATTAAACGCTTTAAAAATAGTGATTTCTCGGCTTTGTCACAGCCAGCACCAAAACTCATCTTACTACCACAGTTAGATGGATTAGAGCAAGCGATCGCTCAAGCTAACCAACAAGAGCGTCTAGAACGAGAGCCTTTACCGATGAGTTTATCAGAATTAGTCACTGAAGGCATCACAGCTTGCAAAGCAGGCCGTTATCCCAAAGCCATTAAGTATCTTGAAGACTATACTCAACGCTGTACAGACCAAAATCATCAAGATTATCTTCAAGCGCAATTGTGGCTAATCAGAGCTTATCATATGAGCGGACAGTTACAAAGAGCGATCGCTCTTTGTCAATTTTTAAGCAATCATCCCAATTCCCAAGTGCAAACTTGGGTAAGTAAAACTTTATCTGTGCTATCTCAAGAGGTTTCTCATGTCTGAATCGCCCCAAACCTCCATCAGATTTTGGAATTGGCTCAAATCTACAATTCTTGGTTTTAATTTCCCAGTATCCTTATCTTCTCAAAATACATCACCATCAACTACAAACCACTATCTGATGACCCAAGAGAAACGTGATTGGCTGATTAGAGAAATTGGGGAAATTCAAAAAGAAAATGTTTTATTACAGCAATCAGTGCGAGAACAACAAACCCAAATCGCAACTAAAACAGAAGATTTATTCTTAGAACTTTTAGAAGTTTCCGATGCATTAGAAAATTTGCTGGAATATTTAGAAAATAACACTGAACCCAACCAAGAATTTCTCCAACGCTTACCCAAATCTGTCGGCGCAGTTCATCGCAAGTTTCTGAGTATACTAAAAAAACGCCAACTTGTACCTATAGAACTAGAAGATACCCAACCAGATTTTAATTTGTGCCGAGTAGTTGATCGAGAAGTACGAAATGACTTAGCAGACCAAACAATTACTAAAATTGTTCGTCAAGGGTTTCGCTTACAAGACAAGATTCTCCGCCCCACAGAGGTAATTACATCTAAAACAGATTGAGAAAGGGACTAGGGCGTGTTTTCAAACTACTCGTTTAGCTTTCTAAATTTCTCGATCCCCCTAAATCCCCCTTAAAAAGGGGGACTTCAAGACTGTTTTAGCCCCCCTTATTAAGGGGGGTTGGGGGGATCTGCGCCCAATTTTAGGAATAATGATTAGTTTGAAAACACGCCCTAGGCTGTGTTATGAACCGTGGAGACTTAAGCAACGAACTGCTTCGCAGTAAGCATTTACGTGTCTAGTTTTCACAACATTTTTCAGTGAAAAATCCGGGCTACTTACCTACTTACCATAAAGCCGTTTAATGTGATCAGCAAGTCTAATTGCTAACGCCACAACTGTCAGAGTTGGGTTAGCATAACTAGAAGTTGTAAATACAGAACTACTGGCAATATATAAATTGCTGAGATCGTGAACTTTACAATTTTCATCTACAACACCATTTTGGGGTGTGCTTGACATTCTCGTTGTCCCTAAATGATGTCCGCCTTGTGGCGCTGGAGATATTGTTGGTGCAGATACAACCTTGCCGATTTCACCTTTTTCTAGTGCTTGCTTGAAGATATCAACAGAACGTTCAATACTTAAAATATCTAATTCGTTAGATCTCCAATCTACTTTGAGTTGATTAAGTCCAAAACTATCCTTTCTATCGCTTAAAGTTACTTGACTATTAGGGTTTGGTACTTGCTCACTATCAATGCGCAATGTATAGAGGTTAGATTTATTTCCGACAATCACAGAAGGTAATTTATTTTTGCTCAAAATTCTTTTGGTAATCCATTTATAGGAAAAACCTAGCATCCCTTGCGGATCAAAAACAATATTTTTGAGATGCGCTGCGAAATCTTGAGAAAATTTTGGTTGTTTGAGCCAAACTTTAGCTAAATAAGTAGCTGAAAGAATACTATTTTGATGGCTGGGATCTCTGAAGTTGGGACGCTCTACAAAAAAACGTTGATTTAATAGTCCATATTGCTTGCGTTTATTTTCCCGAATGGCAATTGAGTGTTGATAGTAATTACCATTTGGTAATCTTTGATAGTCCCAGATAATCGGCTTATTTTCCGAAAATTGAACTTGAATGCGGCTATTTAAATGTCCCATGTAATAGCGACCTAAGAGATTAAAGCGATTCCCAATTCCTTGTTTATGAACATTATTAGATAGTAGTAATAATCTGGTTACTTCTAGCCCTCCAGTTGCTAAAACATATTGTTTTGCCCGCACCATAAAATTATTTCTTCTTAATGAAGAAACATTTAAGTATTCCACTTGATTACCCGTTTCATCAGTGGCAATATTTAAACATGTGGCATATAAAAGCAGATTTATATTTTGCGTATTTTTTAATATATCTAAGTAATGCTTACCAAAATTTGTAGGTGGACTAAATACATACACTTGCTCAGTAGAGATATCTTCTGAGTTTAAACCGGGAATCATCGGTTTTGAGCCATCAGCAGCATAATTGTATGCTCCCATTTCGCAATAAGTATGTGCAACTTCATAATAAGGATCTAAATCTTTCTTAGTAATCGGCCAACCACTATAAGGTATATGGGATTGGTACTCAAAGTCAGATTCATCAAATGGTACACATCTACCGCCCCAGACTATTGTTGCTCCACCAAGCTGTCTACGTCGATTTTCTTCTAAAGAGCTATGAGTTGCAAGGTCTACTTCTCCTTGATTTAATAAATCAAGACTTTTATCATAATTAAGTCCGCCACTTTCCAGTAGAAGAACTTTCATATCCTGGTTACAGAATTCATGGGCCAATGTGATACCAGCCGCACCCGCACCAACTATGCAGATATCACAATCGAGTGTTTCAGCTTCTGCTACATTCCGAGCATCTATAATCATTAACTTAGTCAACTCCTGTGAGATAAATTTGAGATAAACTATCTAAAATAAAACTTACGTATCCATTATCAAATGTAGGGGTAATACATGAATTTCCCCTACGCTAATCAGGTTTTCACATGATTATTGTGTCAGTCCTGTTAAATCTCCAGACAAAGAAGCCATTTCTTCATCAGTCAGAATCGGAGAAGCAAAAGCAGCTAAATTTGTTTCTAAATGTTTACGACTACGTGTCCCCACAACAACTACAGAAACCTGATCAAATTGCAAAACAAACTGAAGCGCAATTTGCGCGATCGCATCCTTTCCCTTTTGATTCACCAGTTCTTGCAATTTTTGGTATTTTTGCGTGTTACTTACTTCGGGAAATAATTCCGGTTTTGCAATTAGTTCAAAGAGTTTACCTGAAGCGAAAGCTTGTCTAGCAATTATCCCTACAGAATCTTTTTTGAGCGCCGGAAAAACTTTGTGAATAGCGTCTTGATTCAGTAAATTAATTTCTATTTGAATTGAAGAACATCCAGGGTAATTTAAACAAACTAATGCATCTTCTACTGTCCGACAAGCTACACCATAGTATCTAATTTTTCCCTGCGACTTGAGTTTTTCCATCGCTGACAGCAAATCACTATTTTGCAGGACAGACATGGGTGGTTCATGAAGCTGAAAAATATCTAAATAATCAGTTTGTAATCTTTTTAAACTAGCTTCTACAGCATTGACAATGTATGCACCAGAGAAATCCTGTCTTAATTGTGAAGACCTGGCTTGTAAAAGTTGCTTTTTTACTGGTTTAACTAACCGGATAATCGGTTTGAGAAAAGGTTTAATTTTAGCGATGATATTGCCAGTATTTGATAAACAAAATCCGGCTTTACTGGCATAAATTACTTTATCTCTTTGCTTGTTAAATGTTTTACCTATAACTCTTTCACTTTCTCCCTGTCCATAGATATCAGCAATGTCATAAAAATTAATTCCACTATCAAAAGACTGTGACAGAGTTCTGATAATTTCTTGAGGTTTTTGTTGATTAATCATCGAGCCAAAGTGTGAACCTCCAATTCCCATTTCAGAAACTACAAGGTCAGTACAGCCAAATTTTCTATATTTCATAAAAAGTTCTTATCCTCAGTGCAGATATTAAATAAGCTGTTTTCCATTTAGCTTATATCATTAGAATGCCTATCTTGCCTATCCTACAAAAGTTAGATGAAATCTAGATATACAAATTCAATAGGTTTTAAACCTCGTCCATTGTGAAAACTGAAGTTTTATATTCAACTATTAAATTCACAGCAAGAAGGAACACACAAGCAATCACTAAGTCTTGTTTTTTGCGCTATATGTGAGTTTGTCTGCTCGAAATTACGAAAGCTGTTTTTAGTAGATGGGTTTTAGCTTAACAATTCTATGTATTGATTGCGCGTTAATGATTCTGACTTTTTGTTTTGTAACTTGTTCCAAATAGAACAATATTTTTAAATGACTTGTATATTCTTCTCGACTTGAAAGCGAGAATAGCTAATATTGCTACCCATAATTTTCAATTTATAATTCGTAATTATTTATGGTTATTAATTTTTTCCGTACCTACTTAAGTGATAACCGATACATTATATCACAAAGCTTTTTTTGCCAACAATTTGAGCTAATGCCAGTGCTTCAGGTTAAAAAAGACACAAAAAAAGCTCTCATCTGTCATGACAAAGAGAACCTGAATCAGGGAGGGGCTTTTGGACGGCAGTTGAGAGCTAAGGGTTTTAAGCTCGTTTTTCAACCACAATGGTGAGATGAGCAACCATTGCGCCAATCACGCCAACAGCAGCGATGACTGGAAATAGAGCCGCACTGATGACACCGCCAACGACTCCAACGGTTAACGGGATTTCAATCAATGTCCCCCCTTCTTCATTTTTGATAATAATGCGGCGAATATTTCCTTGATGAATGAGTTCCTTAAATTTGCTAACTAGAGCATCACCAGTGATGCGAAATTCTTCCACAGCAACCTTTTCCTGAGTATTCGCTTCTGGCTCTGTAGGTACTATCTCAGCTTGAATCTCTTGGATGTTTTCTTCAGGACGATCAATAGGTGCTTTCATATTTTAACCCTCCATCGTTGGTCATATCTAAAGACTAGACGACAATGTTGAGGAGATTGTGAGGTTAGTTCAACAGCGGAGGTTTTTGTTTTCCCAGATGCGAGAACGTTATCCATGCTGTCGAGACTTCTGGTCAAAAACACCCCGAATCTTGGCAGCGATTACAGGAGCTAAGATTAGAAGAACTAACCCAATAGGCATTAATCCACCTTGTAGCAAATTGTAGTCAGCAGCGATTCGCTCCCAGGAATAGCCTAAAATGAATCGTCCCAAGCAAATCTCGAACGCCAGGGTGAGCAGTAGCCACAGCAATCCAATGCTGAGCAATTGCCATGTACGGGTAGCATCAAGCCATTTCACGAAAATAGTTGCGATCGCCACAACCAAAATTGAACCCGTAACAAATGAAATTTGATGTGCCCAAAAATCGCCCAAAGATGGTATGAGCCAGAAATTGCGAACAGTTCCATTCAGGCTTTCCGCAAAAATAAATACTAACCAAACAACAATACTTCTGAGGAAGATCATTTTGTGTATCTCCTTTGAGTTTTGCTCCATGTTCAATACTTAAGGCTTCATGCTTAATCTATTTGCTGGGGTGATTAATGCTAAATATTCATCTCGGAAATAACGCAAGGTACTAAATACCGGATTAGGGGCAGACTGACCAAGCCCACATAAGCTGGTATATTTCACCATGTCGCACAGTTCTTCTAGCAGTTCCAAGTCAGCCATTGAGGCTTTACCTTCCCGAATTTTTGTTAATAACTGATGCAATTGCACCGTCCCCACCCGACAGGGGATGCACTTTCCGCAGGATTCTTCCATGCAAAATTCCATAAAGAAGCGGGCGACATCTACCATGTTAGTAGTTGCATCCATGACAATCATCCCGCCAGAACCCATCATCGAACCAAGTTGAGTGAGTGATTCGTAATCTACTGGACTATTAAAAGCTGATGCGGGGATACATCCCCCAGAAGGGCCGCCAGTTTGCACGGCTTTGACGATACCGCCATCTGGTACACCACCGCCCATTTCTTCCACAATCCGCTGTAAGGGAGTTCCCATTGGAACTTCGATTAAACCTGTGTTGCGAATTTTTCCTGCAAGGGCGAAAACTTTTGTACCTTTACTTTTTTCTGTACCAATGCTGGCGAACCAATCAGCACCTTTGCGAATAATTGGTGAAATGTTGGCGTAGGTTTCAACGTTGTTAATTAAGGTAGGAGATCCCCACAAACCAGACTCAGCGGGATAGGGGGGACGGGGTTCGGGAGTACCGCGTTTACCTTCAATAGAAGCCATGAGTGCAGTTTCTTCGCCGCAAACATAAGCACCCGCACCAATGCGGATATCAATTTTAAAATCAAATCGAGAGTCAAAGATTTGACTACCCAAAATACCGAGGCGTTGTGCTTGGCGAATTGCAGTTTGTAAACGGTTGATGGCTACAGGATATTCAGCGCGAATGTAAATATAGCCTTGGTTTGCACCAACAGCATAGGCAGCGATCGCCATTCCTTCTAAAACCCGATGCGGATCACTTTCTAAAACACTGCGATCCATAAATGCACCTGGATCGCCTTCATCGGCGTTACAAATAACAAATTTGCGATCGCTTTGCTTACCTTTGGCTTTAGCAACCGTCGCCCATTTCACACCTGTAGGATAACCAGCGCCACCCCTTCCCCGTAAACCACTGCGAGTTACAGTATCTACGACTTCCGCCGGAGTCATCTCCCGCAGCACATGATAAAGCGCTTGATAACCTTCAGCCGCAATATAAGATTGAATGCGTTCTGGATCAACTTTGCCACTGTTTTCCAGGACAATTGGCATTTGCTGGGTAAAAAATGGCTGAGTTAAATCACCTTTTTGAACTTTCGTTTCTCCTCCATCAACAGCAGCGATAATTAAAGGTGCATCTTCAGGGGTAACTTTTTCATAAAGTGTGCCGAGACTTTCTGCTTTATTGCTAGAGTCGGCTTTTGTCGTTCCCTTGACTTCCACTAATGGGCCATTACAACACAAGCGCATACAGCCAACACCAGTTACTTGCACTTGTTCTGCTAACCCAGCATCTGTAACAGCTGCTTCTAAGCGCTGTTTAACAGTTTGGGAATTGGCTGAGAGACAACCTGCTGCAACACAACAGCGAATTTGCACTGGTTTTTCCGAGAAACGTTCTTTTTGGGCAATTTCCTGTAATTCAGCGAGATCCATTTTCTAGCCGCCTCCTCTGGCATCATTGCTTTGGCTCTATCCTGAGGTTAGGAGAAAATATTGAGGAACTTGTGAGGAAATTAATTGCTAAGGAAAAAAGAATAGTTGCGTAAGTCTTGTGTTCATGTTGTTGCTAATCTTTATTTTTCATTGTTTTCTATAGTTTAAAAATTAAATTCTTTATAGATTTATTTTTTTAATCTAAAAGTTTTAAGATAGTCGTTACATCCTTTAACATAACTTTTACCCATCCTTTTTTTTGGCAATTTTGAGAATCATTAATGCATTTTAAAATATCACGTCTAGATGCATGATCTTGTTTTTTGACAGCAGCAATTGCATATTCATAAATTTCTTTACACGGATTTTTCTTTTGATTAGATGCAATTTCTGAGGCTTTTTCCCAAGCATTGTATACTTCATCTATATTTATATCTTCTTGAGCTATTTGAATTTGAGCAAGAGTAATTAAACCAAGATTCCAGTAAATGTAAGCTTCTTTATCTAGAGTAATATTAGCAGCTTTATCTATCTCACTTCTTGCTTGTTTTAATTTGTTTTTAATTTTTTGTAAATGTTCCCTATGACTGACATTGAAAAGTTCTTTATATAGGGTATCTTTTTGAAAATCACAAAGCTTTTCTTCCTTTTTTAATTGAACTTCTTGGTTTTTAAATTTGTCTAATTTATTTTTACATTTTTTTATGTTATGTTGTATTACTATTGATAATAGCAGGTTGTTACTTCTGTTTAAATTTAATAACTCTTTTTCTAACTCTTTTTTTAATTTTTTTAATTGCTTAATTGTTCTTCGCACATAAGGCAAAGGCTTTTTAATATCAATAGCTTGAAAAAGATATGTTAAAGCTAGTCCACTGTGAACTGTATGCAATTCCTGGGCATCTTTTAAGTATTTGTTAACATCTTTTGCTTCTGTAAATTTTTTTTCAGCCTTTAGATAGTCGGTTAATTTTTCTACATCTCCATATAAGTATATAAGTCCAAGATTATGGTAAGGTTTCCAGAAATGATCGTGCCAGTATTTATTATTTTTTTGACAAGCAACGTCATACTGTTCACGAGCCTTTTTAAAATTCCCTTGCTGAAAATATACATTACCAAGTCCATTTTCAGGATAGGGAAAATCTTTATTGACTCTTTTAGCAAGCTCATATTGATTGATCGCATAATCGAATTGGTCTTGTGTGTAGTAGACATTTCCCAGTCCATTATAAGAATATTCACTTTTAGGATTAACTTCTAAAGATAACTGAAAGGCTATATTAGCATCCCAATATAATTTTTCTTCAAAATAAGCTCTGCCAATCTTATAGAATAAGTCATCAAGTTTCTCATGTTTTTTTTCTGCTTGGTATGCATTTTCACAATTCTTTTTAGCATTATCAAGATATTCTGTATCTCCAGTTTGCTGATATTGATAGTAGCTATAAATTGCTTCAGTAAAAAACTTGAAACCCTCCCATGTTTGAGCAGTAATATCTGGTGCTAAATATTTAGCAACCTTATAAGCTAGATCCTCAATTTTCTCAGTCATTGGCTGTGTATGATAATTTTCCCACGTCACCTCCCAAGCCTTTACTTGATTTTGATAGTCTAATCTGACAAACAAACGAGTTGTCGAGCCGTAGTTTTGTAGGCTTCCAGAGATTACCCTGTCCACACCTCCAAAAGGCCATAGATGTTTGAGGGTTAGAATTATGCTTCCAACAGAGAAACTGGTTTTACCAACTTCAAAAGTCGCAACATTAGTAAGATGACTCTCTAAATTTTCTTGTGTGGAAGTTAACGGAGGAAAGTTAAATTTTCCCAATCTCTGTAACTCAATATTTTCTTCTCCTGTCTTGATAGTCTGAGACATCTTAGTGTGGATGTGACTAATTTTATGAAGTTCCTCAACTAATGAATCAGCGATCGCTTTACCCTGATTAGATGTTTGTCTAGAGTTGTTATTTGGTGCTTCAGATTGTGATGCAGTTGTATCATCAAAAGGAAGAACTACTGTACCTCCTCTACTGCTGGATAGCCAATTAATTAAAATAGACACAAATACAAACAAGAGGAGCAATCCAATAATATTTAAAACAGTATTTACGTACTTTCTTAGTTCTTCTAAATCGTCCGTATTTAAATAAAAATTACTATAGAAAAATATATGTATTAACCTGATAAATAATGTAAAAATTAGCAGTATAATTATTAATTCAATTCCTAGCTTGCTAAATAAAAATATAACAATTTTCTTTAAACTGTTAGTTAATTTACATAGCAGTGATGCGGATTGATGTATATGATATGCCCATTGTTCTTGTCGGTATTTTATATATATGTTTCTAATATTTTTTAGGCATCTCCTGACATAAATATCCCATTCTCCGTCTTTGCAATGATAGAAATAACAATGTGTAACCATCACATAGGCTAAACCAAGAGAAATTGGATTGAATAAAATTAAAATAATTAACCAATTTTTAACTATAAAATGCCAAATTTTTTCAACATTAGTTGCTATAAAATAATTATAAAAGCAAACTATTTTATTCTCAATTATTTGAACCTGATTTTGAATAAAATAAATATGCATATTTATTCTATATTTCCTAATAGAAGTTTGAATTTTTTTTAACCATCTAGTGGCTAATGATTTTCTATTTATTCGTGCTGCTATACCATCAGCATCTGTCACAACGACAAGTATTGTATCTTCTGCCATAATATTGTTTGTGTCATTTTTTTCCTCATCTTTACCTTCCTCAACTTTAATAGAATAAATTGAAATTGAATAATTATCAGCAATGTTTTGGATATTTTTAGTAATTTCTGCTGCTCGTCGTGAATTTGTGTATGGATCTTTGCTTTTAATAGTAAATATTTCTTGCCTATCTAAGCACACAACACCGTTCTGCTGGCATGAATTAGTTGTTTGGGAGTGAGCAGATAGAGGTAATATAATAGTAAAAGATACTACTAATACGAAAGTGATAAATACAAAAAAATATTTATTCAATTTCATAACTGATCATCCTAAGTTATGAGCCAGATTTAAATTGCAGGAGGAATGTATGTAAAAATTGTGATTTACATTTCCTCCCGCAGGTTTTTTAAATTTTCATGTTCGCTAAAGAGGAAACTGAATATTAGGATTGAGGCGATCGCTCTTTTACCTCTAGCCATGCTTTAATGCGTTATACGTAGCCATTCGCAGACTGATTCAGCAGTTTGATTACCTAAGACTGTGCCATCAAACACTACGGCTGGTGCAATTCCACATGCACCCAAACACCTGGCGGTTAATAATGAAACTTGACCATCAGACGTAGTTTCACCAGCACGAATATTTTCCGACTTTTCTAGCTCTGTCAAAATAGTTTGAGAACCTTTGACGTAACAAGCGGTACCCGTACATACCACGCAGGTATGCACGCCACTAGGTGCAAGTGAAAATAAATGGTAGAAAGTAGCCACCCCATAAACTCGACTAGGCGGCAATTTCAAACTGTGAGCAACGTAAAGTAATACATCAGTTTCTAAAAATCCAAAGAGTTCCTGCGCTTTATGCAGTATTTCAATCAATGCATCTTGCTGATACTGGTAGCGTTTGATAGTTGCATCCAGCATCTTAAAGCGTTTATCACCGCTAGAGTGGTTTGCTGAAGGCGCTTTTTTCGGGTTTTTCGTTTGAGATGCAGATGCTGGATTCATAAATTTGAACCTTTGTATAAGCAGTTCGATATAGCTTCCGCGCACTTAAGTTTATAGGGCAATAATTTGAGGAACTTGTGAGGATGCAAGAATTGGGCATCCCTTCGGCTTCTCTTCGAGACGCTACGCGCTAAGCGAAGCTATGCCGAAGGCTTTACGCTCAGGGCAAGTGGGCATTGGGCATCCCTTCGGCTTCGCCTAACGGAGACGCTGCGCGAACGCTCAGGGCAAGTGGGCATTGGGCATGGCGAAGAGATGCTGGAGATGAGGAAGAAAACTCCCCACACTCCCTCATCTCCCTTGTCCCTCTCATTCCCCTCATTCCCTTGATCCCTCACAACTTCCTCAAATTGTTTTCATAAGATGAGAGTCAAGCCAACATAAAATGACTACCAAAATCTGGAAGGGACAATGCATCGTTGTAGCGCTACTGTGCTTGGCGCAATAGCGCTAGCAGCAAAAATTTAAAAAAGATTATTGACAGAATGTGCAGGAGCTAGCCATGAAAACCCAACATGATTATTTCAGACACAATGAAGTCCTCATAGGTTTGGTGCTAGTTCTGCTAACGGTAGTAGGAGTAACTTCTTGGTGGACGTGGCACACCACAAAACCTGACTATCTTACACCGTTTACTGTTCCTTCCGCACAAGAGATATATCAGGTGTTTGTTTAGGTTTGTTAGTGAGTCAATTTTCCTGTAAAACTTTTTAACGATCAAGGAGAAGAATCTATGTCTACTACCAGCAAAATTGGTCAATTTTTCCAATCTATTGGAGAATTAATTCAAAAAGTCATTCAATTTATTTATAGTGCAGCCGCCAGAACTTTTAGCCCAAATAATGATGATTACCCAGAGTCAGGAGTACAACCATACGAAGGTGATCCTTCCGTAAAAGGCAAACATTATTAACTAATTCGTAATACTTCGACTTCGCTCAGTACAAGTGACGCTCCTTCTCCCAAGGGGAGACGCTAACGCGAACGTCGCTAACGCTGCGCTAACGTAATTCGTAATTCGTAATACTTCGAGATTATCAATTACGAATTATTTTAATACCCACGCCTAGAGAGGAGGGAGGGATGGATACAATCAAAAAAATTAATGATGATTTGGCGATCGCAGGACAAGTGGCTCCTGAAGAGTTGAAACTATTGGCCCAGCAGGGATATAAGTCTGTACTTAACTTGCGATCGCCTGATGAACAAGGTTTTGAAGATGGTGAGCAACTTTATACTCAGTTATTAGGATTGCATTACGCAAATTTACCCACAAAAATCACCGAAATTAATCCCCAACTTGCTATCAAAGTCCTACAAAAAATTGCGGAAATGCCTAAACCAACCTTGATTCATTGTGATAGTGCAGTGAGGGCGATCGCAATGGTGTTAATGTATATCGCTACCAAACAAGGTGTGTCTTTAGAAGCGGCTTTTAAGCAAGCAGAAAATTTTGGTTTACTAGATGATGTAATGAGTGTGAAATCGTGAAAAATAAAGGCTCTAGGGCAGATGGTCACTGAGCGTAGTCGAAGTGACCAAGCAGAAGGTGAAATAAGTTTTACAGCAAGTTATGGTAGTAAACATTATTTACGCGATCGCTTTTTTAAGTTAACTGAAAAAGCCAAAATAAATCTCACTATTTAAAAATAAATTTACCAAACTCAAACCCCTTCTGCCATCTGCTGCCTTGAAAGAGTCATTTGTTATTTCCCCGCGTCAGTGCGTCTTTTTGTCCCTCTTTTATGCATGACGATGAAAAAATTTTCATCGGGACTGCCTTGTTATTATCCAACACCAAAGAAGATCATGGTATCGTCGCATCAACCAATCTGGGCATTACCTGTTGAAGAAGTCTATGAGTCACTAGGTAGCGCTAGTGATGGCTTATCGACAGATGAAGCTGAACGAAGATTTGCACAATTCGGCGCAAATGAGTTACCTGAACCGGCTACACGTCCCCTGTGGCTGCGTTTTACTGACCAACTAACCCATTTTATGGCTTTGCTGCTCTGGGTTGCAGGGATTTTGGCGTTTATTTCCCGGACACCTGAACTCGGTTGGGCAATTTGGGCGGTAATCTGGATTAACGCTATCTTTAGCTTTTGGCAAGAGTTTCAAGCAGAACAGGCGCTAGCAGCTTTAAAAAAAGTATTACCGATGCAGGTGAAAGTGTACCGGGATGGCGAACTCAAGCAAATCCCCTCACGGGAATTGGTGCGTGGCGATGTTATGCAGCTAGAAGAAGGCGATCGCATTTCTGCTGATGCACGTTTGGTATCTGCTGACAACTTGTATTTAGATGTATCGGTGATGACGGGGGAGTCTCTGCCTGTGGGGCGGAGTCCTTACCCAGTAAGGCTACGGGAAACTGTACCGATTCGCGGCGGGAAAACTTTGCTACGTCCGGGGGAGCAACCTTTACAAGAAAATGTGAATCCCTCAGAAATCGCCAACCTGGTTTTAGCTGGCTCGACTGTAGCAGCAGGACGCGCCGTGGCTGTAGTTTATGCCACAGGTGCCCAGACAGAGTTTGGGCAGGTAGCCCATTTGACGACAGTGGT
Source organism: Calothrix sp. NIES-2100 (assembly GCF_963875285.1). NCBI lineage: Bacteria > Bacillati > Cyanobacteriota > Cyanophyceae > Nostocales > Calotrichaceae > Calothrix > Calothrix sp. NIES-2100. The sequence continues at coordinate 9,325,762 of NZ_CAWNLA010000001.1, read as the reverse complement.
AAAGCGGGAACCAAGTACATTAGAAGTCCAGGTTGCCAGTATCGTGAGGATTATTACTGCGATCGCTGTCAGCATGGGAATTATTATCTTTTTGCTGGCGTACTTCCTGGTGGGGATAGAGGTAAAAGAAAGCTTTATTTTTGCGATCGGCATCATTGTCGCCCTAGTACCAGAAGGATTATTACCAACTGTCACCTTGTCTTTAGCGATCGGTGTCCGCCGGATGGCGCGACGGAATGCCCTAGTAAGGCGGCTTTCATCGGTGGAAACTCTCAGCGCTACAACCGTGATTTGCACAGATAAAACTGGGACATTAACTAAAAATGAAATGACGGTGCGCTATCTCTGGCTACCTCAGAATGGTTTAACTGATGCTTCTAGCCCCAATTCCTTAATTGAACTCACAGGGGCAGGTTACGATCCGACAGTTGGTAAAGTAAATTTACCATCAGATGCTGCTGTAGCGTGGAAAGCGAAGATTTTACTTATCGGCTCTGCCCTTTGTTCTAACGCCCGCCTGATTCATCTTACCGCCCCTAGTCGCTGGCAAGAAATTGGCGATCCGACGGAAGCAGCTTTGCTAGTAGCAGCCGCGAAAGCGGGACTGAATTTAGAAAATTTGCAACAGCAGTTACCGCGCTTACGGGAAATTCCCTTTGATTCTCGCCGCCTGATGATGACGGTGGTGCTAAATTGGCAAGCCGGGGAGTTATGGACAGATGAAAAACTCCACCCACGGATCGGAGTTTTTGGGCATGGGGAAGAAATTACCAATGCCCAATGCCCAATGCCCAAAGCGGCGGGGCGGTTGTCCCTCTCCACCCACGAGGGGATGGAGTTTCCCGCCGCTTTCAATGAATTACCTTATCTAGCTTTTACCAAAGGTGCGCCTTTAGAAGTTTTGAAGCATTGCCATACAATTCTCCACGATGGCACGGTGCAGGAATTAACCCATGAGGCTTGGGATGATGTAGTGCGGGCGAATGATGATTTAGCTAGGCAAGGATTTCGTGTTTTGGGGTTGGCGGCGCGTAGGGGTAGCCAAGATTTGCTGGATCTCAAGGCACAGGATTTAGAGCAAAACCTGATTTTTATTGGTTTGGTAGCCATGTTCGATCCACCCCGAGAAGAAGTTGGGGATGCGATCGCTAAATGTCATCAAGCTGGCATCAAAGTCACAATGGTAACTGGTGATTATGGACTGACTGCGGAAGCGATCGCCCGCAACATCGGTTTGGTGAGCGATAAGGTGCGCGTTGTCACTGGGGAAGGTATGGGACACATCTCTGATGCACAACTGCGGCAAATTGTCAAATACCGCGCTGGTTTAGTGTTTGCCCGGATGTCACCAGAACACAAACTGCGCCTAGTGCAAGCATATAAAGATATTGGGGAAGTAGTAGCAGTCACAGGCGATGGCGTGAACGATGCGCCTGCTCTGCGTGCTGCTAATATCGGGATTGCGATGGGGTTGAATGGCACAGATGTTGCGAGGGAAGCCGCAGACATTGTGCTGACAGATGACAACTTTGCGACAATTGTGGCGGCGATTGAGCAAGGGCGCTCAGTCTATCAGAATATTCGCAAGTTTATGACCTACATTTTGGCATCCAATGTTGCCGAACTTGTGCCATTTCTGGCAATGGTTACCCTAAAAATCCCCCCAGCGTTGATCATTATGCAAATTCTGATTGTGGATTTGGGAACCGATATTATACCAGCCCTAGCATTGGGAGCCGAGCGTGCTGAAGCAGGTACAATGCAGATGCCGCCTCGTGCTAAATCCAAACAACTCCTCGATCGCTCTTTGCTCTTGCGGGCATACTGTTTCTTAGGATTAATCGAAGCAACATTGGGGATGATCGGCTTCTTCATGGTTTGGCAAAGCTACGGTTACAATTTTGCATCATTGCAAGCGATCGCACCAGCAATTCTCTCTCGCACCGCCGAGCCAGCAATTACCCTAATTTATGCTCAAGCCACCACAATGACTTTGGCAATTATCGTTGCTTGTCAAGATGGAAACGTTTTTGCTTGTCGTTCGGAACGCACTTCAATCTTTAAATTAGGATTCTTTTCCAATCCTTTCATCTGGCTGGGAATTGCCACAGAATGGGCATTGATTATTGCCATCATTGACATCCCTCCCCTGCGCCATATCTTCTCCACCTCACCACTGACACTGTTGCAATGTTTATTTTTGCTCATCTGCCCACCAATTTTACTAGGTGCAGAAGAACTACGCAAAGCACTACTCCGTAAACCTCGGCGGCGTAGCCATTTTCAAGGTTAAGTTTCTCAAGGGCGGGGTTTGTTGCCCTACAAATCAATACAGTTCAGTTAGCGCCAAAAACCTGTGCGGTAATTGAGTGGGTGAATGACCATCTCAAAAACCTGTGCCAAATAGAACATTCTCGCCATCGTAGTGTATTTAACTTCTTGGTCAATTTGATGGCAGGTTTGGTCGCTTATACTTATCTTCCTAAAAAACCCTCGCTTGATATTTATCCAAAAGACCTACCTGCTCTACCTCCTGCTGTTTTTTAATTCGTCGAACTCACGTCGTTTATGTTTGCAGTTCGCTACAGGTAATAGTAAGAAGCGCATAAGCATATTAATTTACTCTTGTGTGGATTTATTAAAGCTGTCTTGCAAGACCGTAATAATCCTGATGACATAAATATTAAAGATTACTTAATCTTATGTTGATGCCAAAAAGCGTTGGATTGGAGTTCAGTTAATGCTTATTGACATCTGTATTTTATATTCCAGATGTACAAAAAATTACTTTTACAAAAAGAACTCTTTAAGAGGTACTTAGAGCTTGACAACAGTATTAAATGCATCTCCCGAACAATTTGTCAATACACCTGCTGTTCAACGCATCGCTCAACGTGCTTTGCGCTATCTACAGTCAGGTTTTTCAGTATATTTACGTGGTTCTGCCAAAGTCGGAAAAAGTACTCTGGCAATGCATCTAGCTGATTTGCTCAACCAGCCTATCATCCTCTTATTTGGAGATGATGAGTTTAAAACCTCAGACTTGATTGGTAATCAATTAGGTTACACCCGCAAAAAGGTTGTTGATAACTTCATCCATAGCGTTGTTAAAGTTGAGGATGAACTCCGACAACATTGGGTTGATGCCCGATTAACCCTAGCTTGTAAAGCAGGATTTACGCTGGTTTACGACGAATTCAATCGATCGCACCCGGAGGTAAATAATGTTTTACTCTCCTCAACGAAGGAGAGTTTGTTAGTATTGCCAACAAACCAACATCGAGCCGAGTATATCCGGGTTCATCCTCAGTTTCGGGCAATCTTAACATCAAATCCTCAAGAGTATTGTGGAGTCCATGCAACTGTCCAAAAACTCCACCCAGATGGGGGTGGAGTTTTTCATTTCAAGGCACGCTCAACTCCATTGCGATCGATGTAGTGGAAAATACTCCCCAAATGGACACAATGATCTACAACGCCGCTTACCTAATTCCTTGGGAAGCAGAATCACAATTTAGCGAACAGGTTGAAGCACTCGATCATCAATTTGAAGAACGTTTGCGAATTCGCTACAACAATTTCACTGCCCCCTTTAAATTTGCTCGTCTGCGATTATTCAGTTCCAACTAAACAGCAATAAAAATTGATATTATACCAATTTGAAAATGGATTCACAGAAGTTATATACAGAAGGCAATTCATAAACCGTATGGGAAAGTTTGCTCAAGCTCGTAAATTTGCGAAAATAATCGGAAATCATGTGATTTTTTATTTATTTTTTCTAAAAAAATATTGTAAACTTTTCAGTCTTTTTTGATTATTTGCTATTTATTTTATATTTTTGGGAATACTAAATCCAGGATGAATAAAACACATTGTGTAAATTTTACCTACTGCTCAACCAGAGCAAGATGAAACCAATAATTAAATTTACTTGAGGAAGAGAAAATGGCTGTTGAAAAAGTTAACGCATCTTCTAGTCTGGCTGAAGTTATTGACCATATTTTAGACAAAGGAATTATAGTTGATGCTTGGGTGCGCGTTTCTTTAGTCGGTATTGAATTGCTAGCACTAGAAGCTCGCGTTGTGATTGCTTCAGTTGAAACTTACTTGAGATATGCCGAAGCAGTTGGTTTAACATCTCAGGCTGCTGTTCCAGCTACTTAACACCACACTAGAAGAAGGTAGTCTTTTTGGCTCCCATTTAATGTTTCTAATTAAAAAAATAGGATATTTTAGCTGATGTCTCTCAAGAATTTATGGGAACAAGAGCGCGATATATAAAGAGGTGCGATCATTGTGTATCAATTGTTCAACCAACTTCAAACTAAATTATTCACAGGCAAGCTGAATATTGAAGCAAGGGATGGTCCAACTTGGACGCTATATTTTCGTTTAGGACGATTAATTTGGCAGGCTGGCGGTTCTAATGCCGATGAGCGATGGCGACGACACTTGTTGCAGTACTGTTCTAATCAGTATGTGACAAAGTTGGAACAGCTGATCTCTCCCCAGGAAAGTTATCGCGAGTATTACATTCTTGCTAAGTTGCGAGAACAAAAATTAATCGAACAACAACAACTTGTTAACCTGATTACAAGCTTAATAGCTGAAGTCCTGTTCGATATAATGCAGTACATTGAAACCAAAAGAAATGCCAGCAATCCAGCAGGGAATTTGTCTCATACTACCGTTGTTGGTGAAGTTCCTGGGTTTCTCCTAGCTGTAATACCAACTGAGGAAGTCTTGAAACAGGCTACACAAGCTTGGCAAGAATGGCGAGATGCAGGACTGGCTAGTTTCTCCCCAAATTTATTTCCTGTCATTCAAAAACTTGAGCTACTCCAAGGGCAAGCGTCCTCTAAAGTGATTATTTCTTTAGTTGATGGTACAAAAACTTTACGATATCTAGGGCAAAAAACTGGTCGGGATGTCTTAGCTTTGACTCGGTTATTGATGCCATTGGTAAAAGCAGGGGCGATCGCTTTTTCACCAATTCCAAGCTTGAGAAATGTTGGGATTAGTAAAGAAACTGACAACCCGTCCAGTGCAGTTAATAATTCTAATTCTTCACTGAACACAGAAGAGAACACTTTTTTACAAGTTGCACCCAATATCACAAAGACTGCCCCCCCAGCGACTAGCAAAGAAATTGTCAATTCGTCCAGTGTAGTTAATCATTTAAATTCTTCACTGAACACAGAAGAGAACACTTTATTACAAGTTGCACCCAATATCACAAAGACTGCCCCCCCAGCGACTAGCAAAGCAATTACTGATGTCTCAAGACCTTTAGTAGCCTGTGTGGATGATAGTCCGGTGATCTGTCGCACTCTGGAGGGACTTTTGATCCATCAAGGTTATCGCTTTGTTGGCATTCAAGAGTCCTTGACGGCAGTTTTAAAGCTCATTAAAAGCAAGCCCGACTTCATTTTTTTGGATATTTTAATGCCAACAGTGAATGGCTATGAAATTTGTGCTCAAATCCGTAAAACTCCCAGTCTCAAAGATGTGCCGATTGTCATCTTAACGGGGAAAGACGGACTAGTAGATCGGATGCGAGCAAAATTAGTGGGGGCAAGTGATTTTTTGAGTAAACCCATAGAGCCAAATAAAGTACTCGATGTGCTTGAGAAGTATTTAAAAGTTTAGGTTGAAGCCACAGCCTTACCAGTGGCTCCCCTATACCCATTTTCACGGCAGATTTTGAGTAGGTGTTAATTTATTTGTCGCAATCATTGCTTCAAATTCTGGATGAAAATATCAGTAAATAAAAATGAAAAAAGTTCTTTTAGTTGAAGATAGCCTCACAGAATCCGAAAAGATGACACGTTACCTGGAGCAAGGAGGATATTCAGTTTATGAAGTTCGCAGTGGTGAAGAGGCTCAACTCAGGTTGAAACAACAAAAACCTGACTTGATCTTACTAGATTTGATTTTGCCAGGACAAAGTGGATTTGAGTTCTGCCGCAAGTTGAAAGCCGATCCCACAACAAAAGTAATCCCGGTAGTGATTTGCTCAACTAAAAACACAGAAGTTGATAAAACTTGGGGCACTATGAGTGGTGCCGATGGTTATTTAATCAAACCTGTAGATGAAAAGATTTTGCTCCAGACTGTTAGTAAATTTATTCGCTAAAGGAAACTGGGGCAATGGTACAGGTCAATGATAGCTTTAGAGCGCTACCCATTAACAGCCAATTTCGTCTTGTTGAAAACTCTCCCCAAGGAAACAAGCAAAGGTTTTTAAGATTTCCGTTGAATGGAAAGGTGAATGGTTTACTCCCACTAGCTGATTTGCGGGGAGTAATTCACGTTCCACTCACAGAGATTTTACCAGTACCACAGGTAGCAGAATGCTTGTTAGGCATAATGAATTGGCGGGGAGAAGCTATCTGGATTCTTGATGTAGCAGGTTTACTGGGAGCAATACACTGGTGTCGGCGAGAAAGCGTGCGAAAATCTGGCATGGCGATGCTTGTTCAAGTCCAGAATCAAACTGTCGGGCTGTTGGTGGAGCAAGTCCATACCATTGAAGTGTATAACCCCCAAGAGCGGTTTGCGATTTCGGCATCAATGTTACCCGCCCGACTAGGCTCGTTCTTGCAGGGTTACTTTATAGATTCTCAAGGTAGCCCTTTGATGTTAATTGATACCCATGTTGTGATTCAAACTTTTCAGTCTCTTTAAAGTTCAGAGCTTCCTACCCTACTTTGTAACTACGGTAACGCCAAGGGCTGACGCAGAGAGCCTTCTGTACATTGAAGCTATTCTAGAAAGGTTATAGTAGCCTCCGCTCTACCTTCTAGTTATTGACTCCGACAACCTTAATAGCAAGAAAAATTATGGTAAAGCAACACAATCTTACACCCAGCCAACCACATTCAAATTCTAGCAACGGTAATAAGGACACCAGTAACGGGCATACCGTTGATGTACCAGCAAAACAGCAAATCATCTCCACTTTAAAAGAATTGCTAACCGAACTGGATCAAGCTGATTGGGCAGAAATAGAGCCATTGCAACAGAGAATCTACAAGTTAAAAGAACTGGTAAATGTGTTGCCGTTGCCATATCAAGACACAGATGGATTAGAGGTAGAGCAAGTACAGGAGATCGCCAGTAAAATCCGCCAATTTTCCGATCTAGATACCTTGCTTGCCACTGCTGTCATGGAGATACAAAGCGCCCTGCAAGCCGATCGCGTGGTGGTGTATGAGTTTACCAATCCGACGCTAGGGATAGTTGCTGCGGAGGCTATGAGAGATGGCTTTACCCCAATGCTGAAGGAAAAACTGCCCGCCGTCACTTTTGGGTTAAGTTCTACCACACTTTATCAACAAGAAAAATTAGTAGCGATCGCGGATACCTACACTGCAAGCTTGTCTCTTTACCAAAAGCAGCTCGTGGATCGGTTTCAGATCAGAGCTTGTTTGAGCTTGCCGATTTTAACAAAAGATGGGGTTTGGGGTTTGTTGGTAGTGCAGCAATGCACCGCACCTCACCAGTGGCAGAATGCGGAAATTCGCTCACTAAAATTGCTCGCACAGGAATTAGAAGCTCAACTGCAAGTTGCTGTGATTCAAGCTACATTGCAACAAGAAGTGGAAAAAGACCAAATCCTGACCGGTGTAGCCAATAAAATTCTCCAGTCCAAAGATGCGGATACCATCTTTCGCGTTGCCACCCAAGAAGTGCGACAGTCATTAAAATGCGATCGCGTGGCAATCTATCGTTTCCAGCCAGATTGGAGTGGGGAATTTGTTGCTGAATCTGCTGGTTCTGAGTGGGTTTCTCTCTTAGAAGAACAGCGAAACAATCCAGCAATTGTCAAGAACGTTAACTATTGCAGTGTGAGGAACCTTGCAGACGCGGGGGGATTAGTTGGGTCAACAGGGCGATCGCACGATAGCTACATTCAACACACCCAAGGCAAAACTTTCCATCGCGGACAAATTTATCGAGTTACTAATGATATCTACAGTGCTGGTTTTTCAGACTGCTATATCAAAGTTTTAGAAAGCTATCAAGCCAAAGCATACATTATTGTTGCCATCTTTCAGGGAGAACAATTGTGGGGCTTGCTTGCTGCTTATCAAAATTCCGGCCCTCGTCAGTGGAAAGATAGTGAAGTTCGACTGATGGTGCAGGTGGCATCTTTGTCTAGTATTGCTATTCAACAGTTGCAATATCAGCAACAACTTTATAACCGTTCTGAAGAGTCAGCCAAACTAATTGAACGAGAACGTACTGTTTTCCGCATTATCGAAAAGATTGGGCAAGCAACGGATATTCACAACATTTTCCGCACTGCAACCCAAGATTTGCGTCGATTTTTAAAATGCGATCGCGTTGTCGTTTATCAATTTTATCCAAATTGGAGTGGCGAAATTATTGCTGAATCTGTGGCTGCTGGTTGGTTGTCACTGTTGGAGATGCAGGAACAAGACGGCATTTTAAAAACAGGTCTGATGTCTTCAGAGCGTTGCACTGTTAAGGAATATGGCTCCCCTGTGAAACCTGATGCCGATACCTATCTTAAAGAAACCCAGGGTGGAATCTACGCCAAAGGAACGCGCTTCCGTAAAGTCAACGATATTTATGCTGCTGGTTTTTCACCTTGTTATTTAGAAACATTAGAGAAGTTCCAAGCCAAAGCGTACATTATTGTTCCCATCTTCCGCACTGGTAAGCTTTGGGGTTTGTTAGCAGCTTATCAAAATTCTGATGTTCGCAAATGGACTGAAGAAGAGACTGGTGCTTTGTTGCAGATCTGTGAACCGTTGAGTATTGCCCTCCAGCAAGCTGAATATATCGAACAGCTACGGTTAAAAAATCTAGAAATGACCCAAGTAGCTGAAGTAGAAAACGCCATTGCGCGAATGGCAGAGAGAATGCGTCAATCCCAACAGCTAGAAACGCTCTACCGCACTACTTTGGTAGAATTGCGGCAGTTGTTTAAATGCGATCGCCTCGCAATATATCGCTTCAACTCTGACTGGGGTGGTGAATTTATTGCCGAATCTGTAGGAAGTGACTGGGTGCCTCTGGTTGGCCCCGATATCAAAACCGAATGGAAAGACGAACACCTACAGCAAACCCAAGGCGGACGCTATCGCAATAATGAAACTTTTGTCGTCAATGACATCTACACTGTTGGTCATGCCCAGTGCCACATCGACCTGCTGGAACAGTTCCAGGTTAAAGCCTACACCATCGCTCCTATTTTTGCTGGCAACAAACTTTGGGGTTTGTTAGGAGCTTACCAAAATAGCGGCCCCCGCCAGTGGAATTCTGATGAGGTGCGATTGCTGACCAAATTGGGCATTCAGTTGGGGTTAAGCGTCCAGCAAGCAGAGTATATCGAACAGCTCAAGAAGAAGAACACAGAGTTAGCGCGAACCGCAGAAGGGGAACGAGCCTTGACAAGGCTGGCAGAAAAAATTCGCCAAGCTCAAGAGCTAGATACAATTTTCCGCAATGCCCTACCAGAGTTGCGATCGCACTTGGAATGCGATCGCCTGGCAGTGTATCGCTTCAATCCAGATTGGGGTGGGGAGTTTATTGCCGAATCTGTAAGTCGTGAATGGGTAGCTTTGGTTGGCCCCGATATCAAGACTGTGTGGGAAGACGAACACCTACAACAAACCCAAGGTGGACGCTATCGCAACAATGAAACTTTTGTAATTAATGATATTTACACTTCTGGTCATGCCCAGTGCCACATAAAAATTCTCGAGCAATTCCAGATGAGAGCCTATATCATCACCCCGATTATTGCCGGAAACAAGCTCTGGGGTTTGTTAGGGGCATATCAGAATGACGGGCCAAGGCAATGGCAAGATAATGAAATTAGCTTTGTCACGAAAATCGGCACGCAGTTTGGAGTTGCCGTCCAGCAATCCCAATACTTACAACAAACCTTAAGCAAGAATGAGGAACTGACAAAACTGGCAGAACGGGAAGTAGCAAACGCCCGATTTTCCTATCGCCTGCCAAGTCGGTTAACAGAGATGGCCCAAAGTCATGGTGATGTTCTGGAATTTGTCCAGTTCGCAACCCACGAACTTCGTCAACTGCTCAAAGTAGATCGAGTTGGAGTTTACCGTTTTGAGCCTGATTGGTCTGGAGAATTTGTCGTTGAGTCTGTGAGCGGGGATTGGCCTAAGCTTGTGGGAACTAGCCTTGCCAGAGTTAGAGATACCTATCTCCAGTACAACCAAGGAGGGCGTTATGCCCGCAAGGAAAGTTTGCGGGTTGACAATATATATACTGTCGGTCATGACGAATGTCACATCCAATTGTTAGAACTGTGGGGAACTAAAGCCTACATGATTTCTCCGATTTTTCAAGAAAATCGGCTCTGGGGGTTGATGGGAGTTTATCAAAATAGCGCCCCGCGCCAGTGGGAGCAATCCGAGGAAGATGTTCTCAACCAAGCCAGTGTCCAGATTGGTCTTGCCCTCAATCTTGCAGATTACCTAACACAGGTGCGTACTCAAGAGCAGCAACTAGCAGAAGCAGCAGAGCGCGAACGCACTGCACGGGAAAAACTGCAACAAGGAGCAATCCGCGTTCTCATGGCTTTAGAACCATCCTTCAGAGGCGATCTCACCGTTCGCGCTCCCCTATCTGAAGATGAAATTGGGACGATCGCCGATGGTTACAACACTACGATCCAAAGTTTGCGAGATTTAGTGCGACAAGTGCAGATTGCTGCTGGCAGGGTAAGTGAAAATTCCAGCAATAACACTACCTCAGTAGTAAAACTATCTGACCAAGCTCAACAGCAGGCAGAACGGCTCGAACACGCTCTGGAACAATTACAAATGATGGTAACTTCCACCCAGATAGTCGCTGCTGATGCCCAAAGAGTAGGACAGGCGGTTCAAAGAGCTAATAATACCGTCCAAGCTGGTGATTCCCTGATGGAAAGAACCGTAGATGGCATTTTGGAGATTCGGGAAACCGTGTCGGAAACAGCGAAGAAGATTAAACGCCTCGGTGAAGCTTCTCAGAAAATCTCGAAAGTAGTGAGTCTGATTGAAAACTTTGCCACTCAAACTAATTTGCTGGCTCTCAATGCTGCGATCGAGGCTACCCGTGCCGGAGAGTATGGCAAAGGCTTTGCGGTGGTTGCAGATGAAGTTCGTTCCCTGGCTTATCAGTCCGCTAGTGCCACCACAGAAATTGAGCGACTCGTGCAAGAAATTCAAGCTGGTACCAACGAAGTTACCGAAGCAATGGAAATAGGGATTACCCAAGTTGTCCAAGGCTCGAACTTGATCGATGAGACTCGTCATTCCCTCAGTGCGATCGTGGTAGCTACCAACGAAATTGGTGGACTGGTGCAAGGAATTACCCAAGCAGTTTCCCATCAAAGTCAGCAATCCCAGATGTTGACAGAGGCGATGATGGATGTTTCGGCGATCGCCCGCAAGACTTCAGAAAGTGCCATCCACATTTCCGAGTCTTTTGAGGAACTACGGATGACTTCACAACAACTGGAAACCAGCGTTAGCCAGTTCAAAGTTGACTAATCTCGCAAAACTGTTATGAACCCCGATCCCAGTAGTCAAGAGCAGCTAGAGCAGGCTTTTCTTGCTGAAGCAGCAGAGTTGTTGCAAACCATTGAGCAGAGTCTTATCGGTCTACTTGATGAAAAAACAGTAGAAAGAGTTCACGCCTTGATGCGCAGCGCCCATACACTCAAAGGGAGTGCTGCCAGTGTTGGACAGGAAACGATTAAGACAATCGCCCATCATTTGGAAGATGTATTCCAGGCGTTATATGCTCCTGAACTAGAAATCGATCCAGAATTGGGCGCTTTGCTTCTAGATGCTTATGAGTGCCTGCGAACTCCATTGAGTGCAACTCTGATGGGCTTAACCTGCAATGAGGCAGAAATACTCGATCGAACTGCCTCAATCTTCGCCCAACTCCAACATAAACTAGGCGACTTTTTTGGTCGTGAGGCTCCGCTTCCCAGTTCGGAAGAACTTGGCTTTGATGTGGTAGAGTCAATCTTTTCCGGGAGTGTACTCCAGGATTTGCAACAGCTTGAAGCTGACATCCAAAGCCAAGATCCGCAACAAATTCAAACAACACTCAACTCCCAAGCAGAATTTTTTGCCGAACTAGCAGCATCTTATAGCTTATCTGGATTGGAAGAAATTGCTCAGGCGACCCTAAAGGCGCTGAACCACCATCCAGACAAACTACTGCAAATCGCTGAGGTGGCTTTAGAAAATTTTAAAGCGGCTCAAGCAGCAATACTTGCAGGCGATCGCACTCAAGGGGGAGAGATATCTCCACAATTGCGAGAATGGGCAGGACTAACTACTCTTATCCAAGAGCTGCAAGGGCAGCCAGTTTCAATTGCTACTCAAGCAACACAAACGGCTACAACTGAGAACAAGGAATCGCCCTACTCTAGTGCTGTCGAATCCGAATCATTTTGGTCGTTTTTCCCGAATCGAACTGATAACTCCGTACCGAAAGCACTGGAGGTACTGGAACCGATTTCTCAGGATTCGGTAGTAGCCCCCTCTGCCATAGATCGGATTTTACAGTCAATCTGGACAGGAGATCCACAGACATCCTACCGATACTCATACTCAGAGCAGCAAGCCTCTCCAACACCAGCACCAAGCCTCCAGGCTCAGTCATCGGCATCACTTCCCAGTATCCGAGTAGCGATTGAACAGCTTGATCGCCTCAGCCACACGATTGGGGAATTGCTAATCAACGAAAACCAACAAAACCTGCAATCTAACCACATCCACAAAGCAGCTCAAGACACTCTACTACAGTTTTTGTACTGTCAACAACAACTTAGTAAAGTTTTTACTTGGTCGGATCGACATCTGCTGCTTCCCGAACGCAAGCAGCGACATATACATGGCTCTCCACGCTCAGTTCCAACTACCGAGGCACAATCCAATTTTGATGCCTTAGAAATGGATAACTATAGCGAGTTGCACATTCTCCTGCAAAATCTTACAGAAGACATGGTGCAATTAGGAGAACGGATTGAGGCTGTTAATGGCTTAGTTCAGCAATCTCGCTTCAGTCTCGGAAAGCGCAAGCAACTGCTTTCAGGAGCGCAGGAAGATTTGCTGCAAGCCAGAATGGTTCCACTGGGAACAGTGTTGAATCGATTACCCCGCCTCCTGCAACAGATGGTAGCAACTTATCATAAGCCTGTTGAACTCAAGCTTGGCGGTACGAAGGTACTGGTGGATAAAGCCATTTCTGAGCAGTTGTACGATCCTTTGCTGCACATGATTCGCAATGCTTTCGATCATGGCATTGAACCGGTAGAAACCCGCCGCCAGCAAGGTAAACCAGAAACCGGAACAATTACAATTCAAGCGTATAATCAAGGTAACCGCACTACTATTGAGGTACGGGATGATGGTCGAGGCTTAAACTGGGAATCGGTTCGGCAGCGAGCTATAGAAAAACACCTGCTGACTCCCGAACAAGCCGCCTACGCCTCAGAAGACCAACTGGCAGAGTTATTATTTGAACCAGGCTTTTCTACCGCCAAGCAGATTGGTGAGTTATCTGGCCGTGGTATCGGCTTAGATGTGGTTCGCACTCAATTGCAAGCTTTACAAGGTTCGATTGTAGTGCGATCGATTTCCGGGCAGGGAACCACCTTCATCCTGCAATTGCCTCTGAGCTTGACAACAGCACGCTTGCTCGTTTGCCAATCTCAAGGTATTACTTATGCCTTGCTATCTGAAGGAATTAGCCAGGTTTTATTACCACAGCCAGAGCAGATTCAAGCCCAGCAATCTTTACACGGGCAAGGCATCCAAGAATTCTGGCAGTGGGAACAAGGGGAAAGTCAGCAACTAGTTCCCATCCGCCCGCTGGCCAATTTGGTGGATTACAAATATCCTTTATTCACCCAAGACCAAAATTTAACTCTAAGTCCTTTTCCAGTCAAACAACGGAACACCGTCGAACCTCTGCTGCTGTTGCAAACAGAGCATCAATACCTGTGTTTGCAAGTCGAGCAGATTTTAGTCGAGCAGGAATTAGTGATTAAATCCCTCGGTAGAGTCCTGACTTTACCTAGTTACATCCAAGGCTACAGTGTGTTGGGAAATGGTAGCCTGACTTTAATCATTGACCCGTTGGAGTTAGTTCGTCAAGCCTGGGAGACAGATATGATGCAGACTTCCCCAGCATCAAGTTTTGCAAATAAACTATTGCCCGCGCCTGAGCCTGTGCTTGCTCTAGAGGGGCAGCAATCCCAGCTAACTCTAACACAACCACAGCAACAAGCAATGGAAGTCAATACAGCCGTTGCGCAACCTAGCCGAATGGCGGTGTTAGTGGTGGAAGATTCGGTTGTACAAAGGCAAAGTTTGGTGCAGACGCTCCAGAAAGCTGGTTATCAAGTGTTGCAAGCCGGCGATGGTCGAGAGGCGATCGCGCAAATGCTTCAGCATGGTGATGTTGATTTAGTGATTTGTGACATTGAAATGCCGCAGATGAATGGATTTGAGTTTTTAGAACACCGTCGCCAAGACGAGCGTTTGTCGGAGATTCCTGTAGTGATGCTGACTACTCGTAGCGGACAGAAGCACCGTCAATTAGCTTTCGCTTTAGGGGCGAAAGCTTATCTGACCAAACCCTATTCAGAACAGGACTTCCTAGCCACGATCGCTGAACTGGTTAATACCCCTTAGCCCCCACCCGTAACTTGCTATGCTTAACACTCCCTTTCCGTTTAAGCGATTATCTGGCGCTGTGAGCGAGCGCGACTCATTACGAGTCGTTGTTTTTGCGATCGCAGACTATTTATTTGCGCTGCCAGTTGGTGCAGTTCTCAAGGTGATTGCTTGTCCTCCTATTAGGAGTACGGTTGAAAGTGGTATCGGGATGGTTGATTTGGGAGCGCAAACCATCACAATTGTAGACTTGCGCCAGAAGTTCATTTCGCAAGTACAAGCCCAACAGGCGCACCAAGTTCCCTCTGCGGTTGACACTTCAGGGCGTTTCTTACTTCTGACTCAAACACGGACTGGAGAAATTTGTGGCATTCCTGTAGACAAGCCTCCTGCCTTAATCGATATTCCTTTGTCAGCTGTACGCCCGGTGCCGTGGTCTTATCGGCAAGTGGCGGAGTTAAACTTTGTTAGCCATATGGCTGTCTTGTCTGTGGCACCAAACGAGGAACCACTCACAGTACTTCTTCTAGGCATGAGCCAGATATTAACTAACAAGTTGGAGTTGTTCGGAACAACCCCAACCTTGGCTCCTGGACTGACATCAAGCGAACAACGGCAAAGATTTCTGCGTTTTTCTTTGGGAAATCAAGGAAATGGATTACTACCATTCCACTCAGTACTGGACATTCTTCATGTCGCTACCCAAGAAATTTCCCCAGCCCCATCCTTACCAAGTTGGATTTTAGGATTCTATCCTTGGCAAGGACAGATGCTGCGGCTGGTTGACTTAGAACAATTGCTTGGTTATGCACCGCTTTTTAAGCGGCAGTCACGACCAGAAAAGCCAATGGTTCTGGTTCTCGATCTGCAAAATCAGGTAGTTGGGTTTTTGGTCGCTCATATCTTAGATGTAGAATGGCAGGATTTACAGCAAGCACAATCAGCACCAACCGACTTTTCCCCCAACAAACTGCTAAATTTTGTTCGAGGTATTCTGCCAGGCGATCGCTGGATTTTAGACACCAGAGCGATCGCCCAGACATTGCAATGGCAAACCTACTGATTTAACTTGATGCTGCCAAGGAGTTTTCCGTCACGATCGCCACCTTAAACCCTGATTTTGAAACCCAGCCTGTTGATAATCAAATCCAGATAGAAGAAATTTTGGCTCATGTGGCTGTGATCAAAGCAGTCTTTCAATCTGCTAAGGGAATAGTAGCTCCACCTGCTCAACATCTGTCATCGCCTCCCCAAAAGCTTGAATCCTTCGATCGCTCACAGTTACTAATGCCAGAATGAGCCAAGATCATAAACAGACTTTGGACAAAAAAATTGGAAGTCCCCAATATCGCGGAAATGTTGGGTTTCGTTCCTCAAACGCCACTTGCACGACTGCCGGTAAACCCGTAAGGGCGCAGGGCTGCCCCAACCTACAATTTATCTAGGGTAGGGAAATCCTACCCGAATAAATGCATCTAACAGATTCTTGTTTTTAATCGTTATTACGCCCCGGTAGGTTCTGTATAACCTTGAATATTTTCCGGTTCAAACTGACGCAACACACGAGTAGCTTGGCGAGTTAATTCTTCCGTACCCTTAACCACAATCAAATACTTACCTGCATTCAAACGATTACGATAAGGTAAAGCATCGCCACTGCCTTCAGTTAAACCTACAGCACCACCAACAAAGTAAGCACCTAAAACACCAGAAATAGCACCCAAAAGTCCAGCAAGAATGTGATTACCAAAAGCATTAAACGTCGGGAATATTTCAATTCCTGTGAGAAAGTTAAAAGTATAACCTGCGAGAAATCCTAAAGGTACAAGCCAGTAAATTAGACGTTTGGCTCCTTTACGAGCTTGTTTTTCCGGGTTAATTAACCCATACTCATCAGCACTTTTATAGCCACTGCCTAAAATGTCAATTTGGTTATCAGGTAAGCCTTCTTTTTCTAGCGCTGAATAAGCTGCTTCAGCTTGCATCCGGTCTGGTAAAACTGCCACAATATAATTCATAAATTACCTCAACTTATTGCTGAATGAAAATCGATTGAGGGTTGAAGAAGTAGCATAATTAATCCCACCAATACGAATGATAGGCTAACCCAAAGCAAAACTAGATTCAGTCGCATCTTTCTTTCCTATTTGATTTATACTGGACAATAAAAAATTGCCCAGTCGCTATTTAGGCAACTCAATAACACCTTATTTATTGCAGAGTAAACAATATAAAATATCAAAACCTCTTCCTTAAGGCTCAATAATTTGTACATGCAAATAGCCAGTAGTAGCAAGTAGGGTGTGTGATGCCGCAGGCTCACGCACCAAAAATCTCAGATGGCGATATATTATTTTTCTGTTTCCGTCTTCAGCCAAAAGATGTTTTATATATCAAACTAAAAGTATAATTGATTTTAGTTAATTGATTTGGAGGTTAATTAACTGTGTGGTTTTGGGAAGAAGACTCGATTGAATACGAAATATTTAAGCAATACGAAAGAGCGTTAGTAGCCGTCGGTGTGAATTTTTCCTTGGAGGAAGTCCAAAATGCTCTAGAAATTTGTTCCTCTGGTTTAGAAAATGCCTTGAGAAGAACAATTGAGTATGTACTGTGGTTGCATGAGCATCAAAGAGAGATTTTTCCCAATGCAATTTTAATTCGAGCCTTGCAAGAACAATGGCAGCCTGTAGCATGGCGTGATGAATACTTGGAACTACCAATGTTGCAATCGTCAGGACAAAGGTGGTGGAATGCTGCTGCAAAAATGTGGGGACAAGATTTACGTAATCGCCTGGTAGCTGATGTATTTTATGATAACGGTCAAGAATTTATTAAATTTACCAATGGCAAAGAATTAGTAGTGGAAACTGCATGGCGTTGGGAATGGGAACGGGTACTAAAATATGCAACTAGTTAGTAATTCATTTGGAGAAATTCCCAATATAAATACCAAGCGATCGCGCTGTTTCTACGAGATAATTATTTGGGTCTACCAGTGACGGACTTTTAGCTAATACCGCTTCTAAAGGAACTGCGACAACTTCCCCATTTTGCCAAGCTACCATTTCTCCCGATTTGCCCCCAGCAATTAAATCTACCGCAGCTTTACCAAAAGCGGTAGCTACCAACCTGTCTAAAGCTGAAGGAATACCACCGCGTTGAATATGACCTAAAACTGAAGCGCGAATATCAATTGTGTCATGGCTGCAATTGCTGAGTTCATCAGCAATCAACTGTCCAATACCGCAGGATAGTTTTTCACAAGATGCATAATTAGCTGAATCTTCGGGAATATGAGCGCCTTCTGCTACTACTACAATGGCAAATCTTCGTCCCCAGCGATCGCGTAATTCTGCTAGATGTTGACAAGTATCCTTAATAGTATAGGGAATTTCTGGAATCAAAATTACATCCGCACCGCCTGCAATCCCAGAATGCAGCGCTAAATGTCCGGCTGTGCGTCCCATTACCTCAACAATCATCACGCGATCGTGACTAGCAGCGGTAAAAGTGAGACGATTGAGAGCATCCACAACTGTATTTACAGCAGTATCAAAGCCTACGACTCTTTCTGTCAGCGCCACATCATTATCTATAGTCTTAGGAATCGCAATAAACTGCCAATTGCCCTTTTGTTGCAATTGGTTAAGAATTCCTAAACTACCATCCCCTCCAATTCCAATCAAAGCATCCAGTTCTAAAGCCTGGTAGCCCGCCATAATCTCATCCACATGAGCGAGAGTATCACCTTTATTGATACTACCGAGGATAGTACCGCCCATGCTTAATAAAGGATCTATCCCACGTAAATCTAAACCGTGGAGAGAAAGCGGAACCGCTTTGATTTCCAGCAAACCTCTGGTAGCATAAGGAATCCCCACTACTTGCCAGCCATAGGTAAGCGTAGCATGGCTGACAACCGCGCGAATCACCGTATTCAGTCCCGGACAGTCGCCGCCACTGGTAAGAATACCCAATCGTTTTTGTGTGGTCATAGCACTTGAGCTAAAACACTCTATTTAACCAATCAAAAATTTCATCCAGCTGGTTTAAAGTCACCAGCCCATATTGCCAAAGAATCATGGGTAACAAACTAGGGTTTTGTTCAGGATGTCGCAACGCCAGTTGCAATCCATCATCTGGAATTGCCAAATCTTCTTGCAAAAAATGCAGGAATTTTGCCAGTCTTTTGGTATCCATTGTAGTTACCCCCTGTTTTGGCTATAGGAAGAGGTTAGGTGAAAAATCTGAGGAACTTGTGAGGATTGGATATTGATAATTACAGGCGATCTTAGCGCATACAAATTTGAATACTAATAAGATTTACGCAAGATGTCACCGAAAACTTGATTCTTGCGTAGCGTTCATTGGTGTCAACTTGAGCTTCAAACGCTGATTTCACAGACATTTTACCCCACCCCCAACCCCCAATATTAAAAGTTTTTCCTGATCTTCCCCCTCTCCACCTTAAGCGCAAGCGATACCTACTAAGGCGGGCTACGCCGGAGCAACGCCTGGACTTTTGGTCATGTTTTAGTCGAGTACTAGACTAAAAACCTCACAATTGAACAACTCCGAGGGCGATTTAATTACTAACCTCAGATGTCGATTGCTAAATAAATTTTCTGCGTAGACAAATTAATATCCAAACTAACACATGATGCAATTATGATGCAATTATTATGTTAGAGAATGTGTTAAAAGTCCTCTCCTGCGTAGCAAAAAATTATAGATCCCCCTAAATACCCCTTTCCAAGGGGGACTTTGAGAAATTTCCCCCCTTTTTAAGGGGGGCTAGGGGGGATCAGCAAATACCTAAAATCACAGCAAACAACTTTTCAAACAACCTCTTATATATTCTCCGGTGTCAGATTGATCATCCAGGCTGATAGTCTGATACGGATAAATTTTCCAAGCCTGTAAGTACGCGGCATTTATATGGTCAATTACTGGCATAATTTTAGATTGAATGTATTAGATAATGTTGCATATATTCAACAAAACGTGTTATTTCGCCAAAACAGTGCTTGATATTTCTACTTACCTGAAAAAGGCTAAATCAAGGGGATTTGAAAGGCATCTCATCGAGTATTTGTATTAGCGATCGCTCATATGTAAAAAATTGACTTGACTTTGATGAAGAGCAGGTAAAGTTTTCCATGTAGATGAGCTTTAAACTATAGTAACAAAATAATTATTTAATTTTGTCTTAATTATTTTATGAAGTTAGCCTTCAAATAACAAATAAATTTCTTGAATCAAACTTTATATAAAAAAACGTATAAATACAGTTAGCTTTTCAGTATCAGAAGCTACAAAATGTCATGTAAAGGTTTGTAAAAAATCAGAGCCAAAAAACATGACGACAATTTCTCACTTGAATAACGGAATTTTTACTGTTGATGCAACAGGTAAAGTCAGCGTCGATTTTCTTTATGATGGTGGGCAGAAGAAAGGAGAGATAGCCATCTTCAGCCTTGAAGGTATGGAAAATCTAGAGGTAGGTTCCACAGCCTTTATTCAGGAAGCTACTAGACGCGCTCTCAGTAATTCTAGTTCTGGTTATGTAGTGGTAAGAGATGAGATTGATCGCGCTCGGTTCACCAATCTCAATGATGAATTAGCCTGGGAAAAAGATTATAACGGCGGTATTTATCAAGGAACGCAAAAGTTCCAGATGGTGGCTGGAACTAAGTTTGCGATGATGTTAGTTTCAGACACCACAGTTGCTAATATTGCACAAACTTCCTCTCCTAGCACCAGCAACGTTCTGTTTTCTTTCGGTTCAGTCGATTCAACAGGACAAGTTTCCAGTCAAATTGCAGACATCACAGGTAAAGGAAATACCTTCGGTTGGGAAGATATTAATACTTTAAACTCAAACGTAACCGATCGCGATTTCAACGATATGGTAGTTCAGGTGTTGGGCGCAACAGCCATCGCACCCAGTTTCCAAGATTCCATTTACTCTAATCGCAACTGGTTAAATACCAATGTTGGCAAAGAATTAACACAATATGCTAACCGTCCTCAGTTTAATACAGGTACTTTCATAGTCGATGGTACAGGCCAAGTTCAACTTGACTATCTCTATGATGGCGGTTGGTATCAAGGAGAAGTAGCTGTATTTAGTCTCAAAGGTATGGACAAATACCAAGCAGACTCCTTAGAGTTTCGCCAAGAAGCTATAGCGCGTGCTTTAAGTAACTCCACACAAGGTCATATCTTCATCAACGATGCCACAGAAGGGGCACGTTTTACCCAGAATAATGCTAGTTGGGAAGATAACTTCGGTGGTGGTAATTACCAAGGCGTTAAGTCTTTTAAGATGGGCGCTGGGGATGAAGTAGCATTTATGCTAGTGCAAAATACCACCTTTGATGAAGTTTATAGCAAACCCTCCATTACTTCTGAGTGGGGTAAGGATGTTATTTTCTCTACCAATCAAAGACAGATAGTTGCAGTAGATAATAATGGGACGATAGCATTTGAAGATAACAGCGTTAGTGCTGGTAAGGCTGACCAAGATTTCAATGACCTGATTTTCCAAGCCAAAGGACTCAAAAGCAATAACACCAACAGCATCAACACAGAAATTAATTCCGGCAGAGATTGGCGAACCACTACTAGTGGACAAGAATTACTCAAATATACTAGCCAATCTACATATACCGAAGGAGTATTTCAAGTTGGTGAAACTGGTCAAGTAACCTTTGATTTTCTTTACGATGGCGGCTGGTATCAAGGAGAGATGGCTGTATTTAGCCTCGCAGGAATGGAAAATTACCAAGCTGGTTCTGAGGCTTTTATTCAAGAAGCAGCTCAGCGCGCTCTCAGCAATTCTAAATTAGGTTACGTCTTATCTGACGACTCTTCAGAAGGAGCGCGTTTCACTGAAAAAATGCCTTGGGAAGATAATTTTAATTCGGGAAATTATCGAGGAATGACAACTTTTGAGATGAATCCAGGAGATAAATTTGCCTTTATGTTTGTCCCTCATACTAATGTTGAGGAAATCAAAAATGCTCCGTGGCTCAGTAAAGACAGCCAGATGTGGCAATATGGTAAACTCCCTCTCTTTTCCATCCCCGAAGCTAATCCTAATATGGCTGTCGGACAAGTTGTAGATGTAGATGGTAACGGAACTTTTGCCTTTGAGGATATTCCCACTGGTTCTAGTACTTCCGATCGCGATTACAACGATTTTGTTTTCCAAGTCAAAGGTGCTAAAGGAATTGTTCAGTCAATTGATAATTTCTCCAACTTTGAGAAGGATTGGCGCAAAACCAATGTAGGACAACAATTACTTGAATATTCTAACCGGGGACTGTTTGATGAAGGAGTTTTTGTTGCTAATCAAACTGGCCAAGTTAAAATCAACTTCCTCTACGATGGCGGTTATTATAACCAAGGGGAAGTCGGTATCTTTAGCCTGCAAGGAATGGATATGTATAAAACCGGCTCTACAGCTTTCATGACAGAAGCAGTGCGCCGTGCTAATAGCAATACTTCCAGTGGCTACGTTGTGGTTCAAGATCCTCAAGAAGGGGCGCGTTTCACGGACAACGCTAACATTCTCAACTGGGAAACTAATTTTAATAATGGCTCGTATAAGGGCGAGAAAATTTATCAGATGCAAGGGGGAGATACTTTTGGTTTTGTTTTTGCAGCCAATGGAACTCTTAATGATGCTTTGACTGGACAAGGTGGGACAAGTAACAAACTTTTCTTCTCGATGTCGGCTGCTAATTTAAACAATACTGTACAAGTAGCAGACTTCTTTACAGGATCTAAAGGCGCGGTTATCGGTTTTGAAGATGTAGCTATTGATAGTGGTTCTAATCGCGACTACAACGATTTTGTGATTAGTCTAGGCGGAATTAAGACTGTCGGTGTCTCCAATATCCAAGATGTCATGGCTTACAACCGCAATTGGGTGAATACAGCAGTTGGAACTGAGATTACTAACTACTTTAATAATATGACTTTAGTTTAAGCATCTGTGTTGTGTTCTAGATTTGTGGTATGAGAATTGTTTGGTTTGTTATCAGGTTCGACTAATCTCTTAAATGGTCTCAAATGTGCAATACCAAATACTATCTGCATCAAACAATAGCAAGGTGAGTAATTTCGGAGTTAGGGCTAAAATCCTAACTCTGAAATACACAAAAAGGCAAAGTTTAATTTTCTGTGCTAAACGCGAACTGCCTCCTGCCCTCTGCCTTTTCTTAATGATAAATATTCACGCCGCGTTACTTAAATAAAAACTGCTCTTGCTGAATGTATAATCAAGAGCAGTTTTTATTTAAAATATTATGTTTGATAATTAGTGATACCCAAAATAAAAATTTAGGCATCTTCCATTTCAAATTGAGCCACCGTAACAGCGTTAAATGCAAAAGCAAATACTAATGGCATAGGGCACTTAAACAAAACGGTAGACAAGATAGCTACAACTGTGCCAATTATTGCTGAGATCGACCACAATCTTTCTTCAGAAGTTAGTCCCTTTTCAGCTTTAATCAATCGGAGGACGTCTACTGGAATTGGTTCAGGCATTACACCGCCTGGAGGAAAAGCCCAGTAGTTATTGCGCCGCTCGACAAATAAGTCTGTCCAGCCATTTTCTAGGCACCATGCCTCAATCCATTCGATAGCGTAATGATTCATCATCGGGTTGCTAGTGTAATTTGTTGAATTGGCGTAGTTTTCTGAATATAAATACTTATTAGAATCGAGAGTAGCTGTCTAACTGCTATTAACTGAAGGCTACTTTTCCAATTAAATACAGCTTGATCGGCAGTTGAAACCCATATATCAATAAACTCAAACAATTCTTAGGTTAATTACAAGGCTAACAGCCTATTGAGGCTGGTTAAATCAAAATACAATAAACTTAACCAGAAGCTAAATAAGTAAAGTAATGTAAATAAGTTGCTGGATAATAGCTGGAATCTAAAATAGACCTAAAAAAAATATATATGCTAAAAATCTATTTTTTAAGTCAAGAATTGTAAACAATATGTAGTTATGCCAATAGTGCAAGATAGCCACGATCCCATAAATTCGAGAATGTTTTCTCACATGCAGTTTTCTGGTATTCAGTTATCTGCTTGTAGGTAGATTTTGGCGATCGCCTAGAAAATGTAACCAAATATAAAGCGATCGTCTGTTAATATTTCTTAATTCTTGCCACCAATTCCCCTAGTGGACATCCAATTTTTTTAATACCCAATAAATTTGTAGTGCGAGCGTCTCGGAAGCTAATGTTCATTCATCAAGCAAGATGCTCGCACTACAGAATATAGGTAATTTATCAAAAAAGTGAAGGTTCAAACCTCGCCCCTTCTTCAAAAGCGAGCAAGATGCTCGCACTACGGAATATGGGTAATTTATTTTTTGTAAGTCCCTAGAAGCCCCATAGCTTCATCGCCTGTCATCTTCACAAGTTCCTCAAACTCTTTGTCTATAACTCAAGGGGGGACTTCCAGAAGCTAAAGGCAATTCTGATTGAGGCTAGGAGCAATGTCTGTAAAAACTTTAACAATCAACGACAACCTTATTAGCGCTCGTGAGGAGGAAACTATTCTTGAAGCAGCTCAGGAAGCTGGTATTCATATACCGACGTTGTGTCATTTAAACGGAGTATCAGATGTTGGTGCTTGTCGTCTTTGCTTAGTAGAAATTGCTGGTACTAATAAACTCCTACCTGCTTGTGTGACTAAAGTAGGGGAAGGAATGGAAGTTACAACCCATAGCGATCGCTTACAAAAATATCGTCGCACAATTATTGAAATGCTATTTGCAGAAGGTAATCACGTTTGTTCTGTCTGCGTAGCTAATGGTAATTGTGAATTGCAAGATCTGGCAATCGAGATGGGTATGGATCATGTACGTCTAAGTTATCATTTCCCCAACCGCAAAGTCGATGTTTCTCACGATCGCTTTGGTGTCGATCATAACCGTTGTGTGCTTTGTACCCGTTGCGTCCGTGTCTGCGATGAAATTGAAGGTGCGCATACTTGGGACATGGCGGGGAGAGGAACAAAATCTCATGTCATTACAGATTTAAATCAACCTTGGGGAACCTCAGATACTTGTACTTCCTGCGGTAAATGCGTTAATGCTTGCCCAACAGGTGCGCTTTTTTACCAAGGTTCCAGCGTCGGTGAAATGAAACGCGATCGCGAAAAACTCGATTTTTTAGTGACAGCAAGAGAAAAGAAGCAATGGAATCTTTAGTTGACGGTTGACGGTTGACTGTTGACAAATGACAAATGACAAATGACAAATGACAAATGACAAATAAGAATTATTATGGCTCGTTTAAAATTAGCAACGGTGTGGCTGGGTGGATGTTCTGGGTGTCACATGTCCTTTTTAGATTTGGATGAATGGCTGATTGATTTAGCCCAGCAGGTGGATATAGTTTACAGTCCTTTAGCTGATATTAAGGAATATCCCCAAGGTGTAGATGTGGTATTAGTTGAAGGTGCGATCGCTAATGAAGAACATTTAGAAATGATTCGCACAGTGAGAGAGCGATCGCAAATTTTAATTTCCTTTGGAGATTGTGCTGTTACAGGTAATGTGACTGCTTTGCGCAATCCTTTAGGTAAGGCCGAATCTGTGCTTCAGAGTTGTTATATTGAAGCCGCCGATATCTACGGGCAAATTCCCCAAGCACCAGGCATTGTACCGCCCTTATTAGATAGGGTACAACAAGTGCATAAAGTCGTACCAGTTGATATTTATTTACTCGGTTGTCCACCTTCAGCAACTCGAATTCGTGCTGTTTTAGAACCAATATTACAAGGCAAAAAACCCCAATTAGAAGGACGTGAATTTATTAAGTATGGGTAATTTGTCAACCGTCAACCGTCAACCGTCAACATTTCCCCTACCCTGTATCTTTACTAAAATAACTATGTCTGAAAAAATCATTATCGACCCAGTGACGCGGATTGAAGGACACGCCAAAATCTCTATTTATTTAGATGATAGCGGACAAGTCAGCGATGCTCGGTTTCATGTTACCGAATTTCGCGGATTTGAAAAATTTTGTGAAGGTCGTCCTTTTTGGGAAATGCCAGGAATTACGGCGCGGGTTTGTGGTATTTGTCCAGTAAGTCAC
Source organism: Calothrix sp. NIES-2100 (assembly GCF_963875285.1). Classification (NCBI taxonomy): domain Bacteria; kingdom Bacillati; phylum Cyanobacteriota; class Cyanophyceae; order Nostocales; family Calotrichaceae; genus Calothrix; species Calothrix sp. NIES-2100. The sequence continues at coordinate 9,299,938 of NZ_CAWNLA010000001.1, read as the reverse complement.
TTATTGGCTTCAGCAAAAGCAGGCGATCGCCTTTTATCAGTTACAATTCCTCAAGCCGCAGAAAAACTGCGTCGCCTGATGAATTTGGGGCAAATTGTTCAATCTCATGCTTTGAGTTTCTTTCACCTCAGCGCCCCAGATTTCCTATTAGGAATGGATAGCGATCCGCAAAAACGCAATGTATTTGGATTAATTGCAGCTGAACCAGAACTAGCCCGTGGCGGAATTCGCTTGCGTCAATTTGGACAAGAAATTATTGAAATATTAGGCGGAAAGAAAATTCACCCATCCTGGGCTGTTCCTGGTGGTGTACGCGAACCCTTAACAGAAGCAGGACGCACCCACATTCAAAAACGCATTCCCGAAGCGCGAAACACAACTATAAATGCAATAAGTACATTTAAACAAATACTAAATGATTATCAAAAAGAAGCGCAAACATTTGGGAATTTTCCCAGTTTATTTATGGGGTTAGTCACACCAGAAGGTTTATGGGAAAATTACGACGGACATCTTCGCTTTGTAGATAGTGCAGGTAATATTATTGCCGATAAACTTGATGCTAGTCGCTATCACGAATTTATTGGTGAAGCAGTGCAACCAGACTCATATTTAAAATCTCCCTACTATCGTCCTTTAGGACATCCAGAAAAAGATGGTCATTGTAGTTTGGATAGTGGTATATATCGAGTAGGCCCACTAGCACGGCTGAATGTTTGCAGCCATATTGGTACACCGCTAGCTGATGCTGAATTGCGGGAATTTAGAGATAGAGGTAAAGGCACAGTTACCTCATCATTTTTCTATCATTATGCTAGATTGATTGAAATTTTGGCATCAATAGAACGAATTGAAATTTTACTTGACGATCCAGATATTCTATCAACTAGACTGCGGGCTGATGCGGGGATTAACCAATTAGAAAGTGTCGGTGTAAGCGAAGCACCACGCGGCACATTATTTCATTTTTATCAAATTGATGAAGATGGATTAATTCAGAAAGCTAATTTAATCATTGCCACAGGTCAGAATAATTTAGCCATGAATCGCACCGTGGCTCAAATTGCCAGACATTTTATTCATGGGCCAGAAATTCCTGAAGGAATGTTAAACCGTGTTGAAGCGGGAATTCGAGCTTTTGATCCTTGTTTAAGTTGTTCGACTCATGCAGTCGGACAAATGCCATTACATGTTGAATTAGTCGGGGTAGATGGTACGGTTATGAATGAAGTTTGGCGGGATTAAAACCTTGGCAATTATTCGGGAAAATTATATCTAATTGGTAGAATAATCGTAAATTCACTACCTTTAGCAACTTCAGAATTTAGGGTAATTTTACCTTTATGTTTATCAATAATTTTATATGCAACCGCCAGCCCTAAACCTGTACCTTTACCCACAGGCTTAGTAGTGAAAAATGGGTCAAATATTTTGCTTTGAATTTCAGGTGGTATTCCTGAACCGTTATCTCGAATTTGGATGCAAATTTTATCTTGTGTAAGTTTTTTAGTTTCAATGACAATTTGCTTATGAATTAACGACTCCTGACTTAGAACAGCATCAACAGCATTGCTCAAAATATGCATAAAAACTTGGTTGAGTAATGCCGGAAAACACTTGATTCGCGGTAATTCACCATATTTTTTGATAATTTCTATCTGGTTGAGTAACCTAGAATTAAGAATTAATAGTGTACTCTCAATACCTGAGTGTAAATCAACTTCCTTGACTTCGGATTCATCTAAACGCGAAAAATTACGCAGCGATAAAACAATTTTACTAATACGCTCCGTACCATTATTCATCGATGAAATAATCTTTTCTAAATCTTTGATAATAAACTCTAAATCAATATTTTTAATTAATTTTTTAATTTCTGGTGTAGATTCAGGATAATTATGTTGATAAAGATTTACCAAAGAAATTAAATCTTCAATATATTGTTTGATATGGGGCAAATTTCCATAAATAAAGCTCACTGGGTTATTAATTTCGTGGGCAATACCAGCTACTATTTCACCTAAACTCGCCATTTTTTCGGACTGAATTAACTGATTTTGGGTTTGCTGTAGCTCATCTAATGCTTGTTGTAATTTTTGTGTTTGAGCTATTAAAAAAGCGTTAAAACTCCAAAATAAAATCCCAAGCGCTCCAGCTGCTAAGAGTAAAGCAACTATAATGCCTATGTCAGACATTTGATCGGCATTATTCTTTTCATAAACATATAAATTACTCAAGCGATTAATTTCATCGCTGAGACTGTTGAAGGTAGGATCTACCTCATCTTCATCAACCTGGATTGCTAATTCAATCTGTTTTGTTAAAATTAAATTTAACTCTTTATCTAATGCTTTATTGTATTGTTTATATAGTTCGATTAGTTGTGTTAAATTTTCATAATTTAATTTATAGTTATTTAAACTAATAATTATTTCAGATACATATTTTCGCCGATTCTTTATCTCTTGAACTAATTCAGGCTCTATCTCCTTTGTGGCAATAGCCTCCCATTCCAGAGCGCTGATGTGGTTTAATTCTCTAGATATTTTGAGCAGTAAAACTTCTGCCTTGTAGCTTTTGTCAGCCCATCTTTGTAATGTCAATATATTAGCGGCAGTAATTATTGCAATCCCTAGAGAAACAACTAAAACTGTCCAGCTTGGAAGGCGAAACTTGGGTTTACTCATATTTTGCTATAAAATCTCAGATAAGAATCATTAATACCATTAGACTCATATAAACCTCGTCCATTTTGAAACCTGGAGTAGTGTGGAACGGAAAGCCCGCTACGATGCGCAGGGAGCAAGATGCTCCCACTACTTTTAAAACTATGGTTCTCAAAATAGATGTGGTTTATATAAATAAATTTCCCAAAATTTTTACTTTAATCACAGTTTGTTGATTTTTTTCGGATTCAACTTAATTTTTAATATCAGACTATCTAAAATTTTGAGCGATACTGAATTAAGTATTGACAAATCATGAGTTAAAGCAGTTATGATTCCTGCTGAGCTATTTTTTCACAACTTCTTCCAATTTGTGATTTAACTTCACAATAGAATCAGCAGAGTGAAAAACAATGAGCAATATTGTAGCTATCGGTTACGGTAATGACTTACGGAGTGATGATGGTATCGGACAACGGGTAGCGAATACGTTACAGTTATCAAATGTGAAATCTTTGGCTGTCCACCAACTCACCCCTGAACTAGCAGAAATTTTAGCAAGTGCAGATTTAGCCATTTTTATCGATGCTTGTTTAACTAGCGAAAGTTCCGAAGTGCAAGTGCGATCGCTTGCTCCTGACTCTAGTGGTAATATCAGTGGACATATAGCCGATCCGCGATCGCTTTTAGCCCTCACACAAGTCCTTTACGGCTATTGTCCAACCGCTTGGTGGGTGATTGTTCCTGGAGAAAATTTTAACATAGGCGATCGCTTATCACCCACTGCGGAAACTGGAATTGCGATCGCTCTCGAAAAAATCGCCCAAATTATCCACTTTCGCCCATAACATCAGCTAAAAATCTTGGACAATTAAATATTCATTGTATATATTTAGGTTATTGAGCTTGCTAAGTATTATAGTATACTTAGCTACTTCGCTCTCATAACTAATTGAGTACTAGCCAATGACTTCTTCAGAAATTGCAAATATCAACAATAGAGTAGCGCTTTCTCACCCTGAAACTATCACTTCTTCTACTAGTTCAAAAAACTTGTATCCCTTCAAAGTAATTCAGTATTTTTTACTGACTTCCTGTGTTGGCTCTAGCATCGTTTTTCTGGGTTTTCGCGATAGTCAACAAGCTGTAATTATTGGCATAGTTGCTCTCACTATTGCAATTTTTCTCTACTTGATCAACAAAGAAGTACTGCAAGCTTCTCAACAGGCTGCAAAACAATCTGATATCAGTAAAAAAGCCGAACTCTATAGCTATCTCCTAGCAAATAATAGCGAATTGTATAAAACCACAATCACACCAGCTAGAGAAAAGGCTTTGCAGTATTGCCAAGATTTGATTGATGATTACAAGCGGACACGTAATCTCGCCAGAAATCTTTATTATATTTTGCAGATTTCCACTGTGATTTTATCAGGAGTCACACCAATTTTAGTTTTGGTAGACAAATTAGAAACAGGACAACCTTGGTTGAAGTGGTTACCCGTAATCTGTCCAGCAATTGCCTCGATAGTTGCAAGTATTGTCACATCTTTTCCTTTTCAGAAAAATTCGGTTGCTGCTAACACAGCCGTTGAATTATTAGAAGCTGAACAAGAAAAGTTTATTTTGGGAATTACTCCGCTTTATCGTTCTAACAATTTGTCTTCTGAAACAGAACAGTTGCAAACAGCTAACCAGATCATCGAAAATTTTGTTGTGCAAGTGAATAACATTCATCTCCAGCAAGTACAACAAACAAGTGAGCAATCCTCAGAGAAAAAAGATACTTCACCAGCGAATGAACAAAACAAAGAAGCCACAAATGAGGAAAAGTGAGCTAAAATTCATAAATCATTTGTGAACAGCAATAACCCCGGTTTATCATAGAAACCGGGGTTAGGTTTTTTGTGGGCTTTTCCACAAGAGGTAAAAAGTTAAATATCCTCACAACTTCCTCAACAATGTTTCCTACCCTCATAATGTCTTGGTGAGAATCCATAAAAGACGCTGTCCCATTAGCGAGGTTTAGCACAATGCAAACCCCCAATATCCCTAATATATTTAAAACAGATCCCACCTCCGACATCCTCCGTACCGAGCGCCAGCCCCTCAGTTCTATTTTTGCGCCGACAACGGTGGCTGTAATTGGTGCTAGTGACTCGCCTGGGAGTGTAGGCCGTACCTTGCTGTGGAATTTAATCAGCAATCCCTTTGGCGGTACGGTATTTCCTGTGAACCCTAAACATCACAGTGTTCTGGGTATTAAGAGCTACACAAATATTGCCGAAGTACCGGACGAGGTAGATTTGGCAATTATTGCCACCCCTGCCCCGACAGTACCGAAAATTGTGCGGGAATGCGTAGCAGCCGGGGTCAAAAGTGCGGTAATCGTGTCTGCTGGATTCAAAGAAATTGGTGCCTCTGGCATCGAACTGGAGCAGCAAATTTTACATGAAGCCCGTCTCGGCAAACTCAGGATTATCGGCCCCAATTGCTTGGGTGTGATGAATCCCCATACAGGATTAAATGCTACCTTCGCCAGTACAATGGCACGTCCGGGGAAAGTCGGCTTTATCAGCCAAAGTGGCGCTCTTTGCACGTCTATTCTCGACTGGAGTTTGCGCGAGAATGTAGGGTTTAGCGCCTTTATGTCCATCGGCTCGATGTTAGATGTCGGTTGGGGCGACTTAATTTACTATCTTGGTGATGACCCCCACACCCAAAGTATTGTCATTTACATGGAATCCATTGGGGATGCGCGATCATTCCTCTCTGCTGCCCGTGAGGTAGCTTTGACCAAGCCGATTATTGTCATTAAAGCAGGTCGAACTGAAGCCGCCGCTAAAGCCTCAGCTTCCCATACCGGAGCCTTGACTGGTAGCGATGAAGTACTTAATGCTGCCTTCAGGCGCACTGGGGTACTGAGAGTTACTGAGATTTCGGAACTATTTTACATGGCGGAGGTATTAGCAAAACAGCCCCGCCCCAAAGGCCCACGCCTGACCATGATTACCAACGCCGGCGGCCCGGGAGTCCTAGCAACTGATTTTCTGATTACCACCGGGGGAGAACTGGCAGAACTCGCACCAGAGACGATCGCTTCCCTCAACCAAACTTTGCCACCTTACTGGAGTCATAGCAACCCCATTGATATTTTGGGAGATGCCGATCCAGAACGCTACAGCAAAACCTTGGAGATTGCCGCCAAAGACCCGAACAGTGATGGTCTCCTTTTGATACTCACTCCCCAGGCAATGACCGATCCCACCCAAACTGCTGAAAAATTGAAATCTGTAATTGAAAAGGGACAGGTTCCTTCAGGCAAACCGATTCTGGCAACTTGGATGGGCGGTGCTGAGGTGATGGCAGGGCAAGAAATTCTTAATCGTGCAAGCATTCCTACCTTTTCCTACCCGGATGCTGCTGCCCGTGTATTTACTTATATGTGGCAGTCTAGCTATAACCTACGCGGCATTTACGAAACTCCCATATTACCAGCAGAAGAAGATGGTATACCTAACCGCAACCTGGTAGACAAAATAATTACCACAGCCCATCAAGCAGGGCGAACCATTCTCACAGAGACAGAATCCAAGCAAATCCTTGCAGCATACGGTATCCCAGCGCTACAAGCCTGCATCGCCGCCACAGAAGACGAAGCCGTTGGCTGTGCAGATTCCCTTGGTTATCCCGTAGTCCTAAAACTTTTATCGAAGACTATCACCCACAAAACTGATGTGGGCGGTGTCCAGTTAAATCTCATGGATGGGGAAGCTGTGCGCTGGGCGTATCGCAATATTAAAACATCTGTTACCGAAAAAGTAGGGATAGAACACTTTTTCGGGGTAACAGTGCAGCCAATGATTAACCTCAATGGTGGCTATGAATTAATTATTGGTAGCAGCTTGGATGCACAATTTGGGCCAGTACTGCTATTTGGCGCAGGGGGACAATTAGTGGAGGTGTTGAGAGATAGAGCGATCGCACTTCCACCCCTAAACACTACCTTAGCTCGGCGGATGATGGAACAAACGCAAATTTACAAAGCTCTCAAAGGCGTGAGAGGACGCGCACCTGTAGATTTAGCAGCCTTAGAACAGGTATTGGTGCGATTTTCGCAATTAATCGGAGAACAGCCCTGGATTAAGGAAATTGATATCAATCCCTTGTGGGCGCGATTTGAGGGTAGGGGTAAAGAAGAAGACAAAGGAACTGCGTCTTCCTCATTACTAGCTCTAGATGCGCGGATCGTCCTCCACCCAGCGGAACTAACAGAAGAGCAATTGCCAAAACTAGCGATTCGCCCCTATCCAACACAATACATCACACCTTGGACACTCAAAGATGGCTCATCGATTACCATCCGTCCCATCCGTCCCGAAGATGAGCCGTTAATTGTGCAGTTCCATCAAACACTCTCAGAGGAAAGCGTCTATTTTCGTTACTTCCATTTGCTTAAGCTGAGTCAACGAATCGCCCACGAACGGATGACGCGGATATGTTTTATTGACTACGATCGCGAAATGGCATTAGTTGCTGATTATAAAAACCCCACAACAGGAAACCATGAAATTCTCGCCGTCGGTCGCTTGAGTCAGATGCATGGCTTCAAAGAAGCGGAATTTGCCTTATTAGTTAGCGATCCCTACCAACGCTTGGGGTTAGGTACAAACATCTTACGCCAACTGTTGGACATCGGTCGTCATGAACACATTCAGCGCATCACTGCTGACATTCTGCCAGATAATGTTGCGATGCAACGAGTCTGTGAAAAAGTTGGCTTTCGTCTCCATCGCAGCGCTGATTTAGTGCAAGCGGCAATTGATTTGTAATACCTATTCACAAAAGTTCTCTTACACATAGATTTGTCTTCAGGGCATAGCATTCCTATGCCCTTAACCATGTATTTATATGATTATTAAAGTGAAATAAGTAGCTCAATATAATTAAACGTCAAATGTCATTACGAGCGAAACGCAGTGTAGCGAAGTAATCGCCAGGAATCTATTTTACGTTTTTCAAAGTTGACCTACTTAGTATTAAGCTAAAATACCGATCAAGTTTGCATATTGACTATTAAATGTTTAACGCAGTGACAGGTCAACACAAAGACGCAAAAAAGCTAAAATAAACCCATTAACACATGATGCCGTTGGAATTTTATGGGCATTACGCAAGAATTAGATTCAACTGAAAGCATCTCTGAAGAAGTGATCTTTCCCCCTGGTGATTTATATAGTGACGAGCCTCCCTTGGAAACAGAACTACATCTAGAGCAGATCATGCTCTTACTCAAATGTCTAAAATGGCTGTGGCGAGACAGAAATGATTTTTACGCTGCGGGAAACTTGACCATCTACTACAGCCCCCGTCAACGTAAATCAGAGCAATTTAGAGGGCCAGATTTTTTTGTTGTGTTGGGAACTGAACGTAAAACTCGTAAAAGTTGGGTAGTGTGGGAAGAAGAGGGGAAATATCCCAATGTAATTGTCGAAATTCTGTCAGAATCAACAGCGGATACTGATAAAGGATTTAAAAAAGAACTTTACCAAGATACCTTCCGCACACCCGATTATTTTTGGTTTGACCCATATACATTAGAATTTGCCGGATTTCATTTATTAGATGGTGAGTATCAACCTCTACAAGTTAATGAACTAGGACATTTGTGGAGTCAGCAGCTAGGGTTATATCTGGGAATTTATCAGGGACTATTGCGGTTTTTTACACCAGAAGGGCAATTATTGCCGACACCAGAAGAAGCAGCAGAACAGGCAGAACAAAGACTTGAACAGGCAGAACAAAGACTTGAACAGGCAGAACAAAGGGCACAACAAGAAGCTCAAAAAGCCGAACGGTTGGCTGCCAAACTGCGGGAGTTAAATATCAACCCAGATACAATTTAAATAATTACTAATTCGTAATGACGCTCGTTCCTCGCTACCGCTTCGCTAACGTAATTCGTAATTATTGGTGAAACAGTTTTGCATAATAAGTGATGAAGCAAACTTGAGAAAACGATAAAATACTGATAATCCTCCCACCTGAAGCGGCAATGGTTCAAACTCCGACTAAACCTTTGACCCTGGAAGAATTTCTCCAGATCCCAGAAACTAAACCCGCCAGCGAATTCATCAACGGTCAGATTATTCAAAAGCCTATGCCCCAAGGAAAACACAGCACGGTTCAGGGAGATCTGGTATCATCTGTCAACACAGTGCTAAAACCAAACCGGATCGCTCGCGCCTATCCAGAATTACGCTGCACCTTTGGTGGTAGATCGCTTGTTCCCGATGTGACAGTTTTTACTTTGGAACGCATTCCCCGCGATGAGAATGGCAAAGTGTCCAACACGTTCTCGATCGCGCCTGACTGGACAATTGAAATCCTTTCCCCCGATCAAAGCCAAACTAAAGTCGTTCGCAACATCCTCCATTGTCTGGCGCATGGTACGCAGATGGGTTGGTTGATTGACCCAGAAGAAGAACTGGTGTTTGTCTATTTTGCCGATCGCACTCTCGCAGTTTTTGAAGAACAAAGCGATCGCATACCCGTCCCACCTTTTGCTGAGTCCTTTCATCTTTCCATTGGTCAACTCTTCAGTTGGCTAAGTGAATAATTTAATAACCTAACTTGGTAGACAAGGGAGACAAATGACAAATGACAAATGACAAATGACAAATGACAAATGACAAATGACAAATGACAAATGACAAATGACAAATGACAAATGACAAATGACAAATGACAACTGACTCATAACTGTAAAATCACCCGCGCCAAATTAAAGTAAATCAAAACGCCAAGTACATCGACAGCTGTGGTAATAAACGGCGCTGACATCAATGCTGGATCGAGGCGGAGGAAGCGAAATAAAAACGGTAGCGCAGAACCGGAAATCGAAGCTAATACAGAAATTGCTACTAAACTAGTGCCAACAGCGATCGCTACTTCTAATCTTCCTTGGAGGAAATAAGCCCAGACAGTGGCGATTGTGCCTAACATGACTCCCAATAATGCACCCGCGATCGCTTCTCTGACAATCACCTGTAATGGCCCCAATAATCTAATTTCTTCGGTGTTCATCCCACGAATCACGACTGTAGAAGATTGTGCCCCAACATTGCCACCAGTACCAGTCAGCAAGGGAATAAAAGCTGTAAGTGTTACTACTTTTGTCAAAATATCTTCTTGGGATTTAATAATTGTTCCCGTAACTGTATTTGTGATCAATAAAACAAATAACCATACAACCCGTTTGCGTGCAACTTCCAGTAAATTCATCTGAAAATAATTGTCGCCACCTGACTGCACACCACCACCCAAGGCGTAGATATCTTCTGTAGTTTCCTCTTGCAGAATATCTATAACATCATCCACAGTAATAATACCGACAAGGCGCTGTTCTCGATCCACTACAGGCACAGCCAAAAAGTCATATCTTTGAATTAATCTGGCAACTTCTTCTTGGTCTGTATCGGTGTGGACAAACACCACATCACGGGTCATGATCTCACCAATTAATTCTTCAGGTTGAGATATTACCAACTCCCGCAATGACACAATCCCTGTCAATCGTCTGGCTGTATCGGTGACGTAAAGATAATAAATGATTTCACTGGCTTTAGCTAAGCGGCGAATTCGCTCTAGGGCTTGATATACCGTAAAATTTTCTTTGAGCGAAATTAATTCTGGGGTCATAATTCGCCCAGATGTACCGGCTTCATAACCCAAGAGTTGGGCTGTAGCTGTGCGTTCTGCGGGACTGAGTTGTTCTAGGAGGCGATTAACAACTTTTGCTGGGAGTTCGTCAAATAACCTCGCTCGATCGTCTGGCGACATTTTATCAACGATGTCTCGAACTTCTTGGCTTCTGAGTTCCTCAATTAGTCGTTCTTGAATACTATAGTCGAGATATTCATAAACTGCGATCGCTTCATCCTTAGAAAGCAAGCGAAAAGCTAAAGCGTGCATTGCTTCTGGTAAACCTTCAATCGCCTCAGCAATGTCCGCCGGTTGTACAGGTACGAGAATCGCTTTTGCGCCACGTAAATCCCCCTGTTCTAACAGCATTTGTAGCTGAATTCTCACTAAATCTCGCAATTCTCTCCGCGACATATCCGGGAGACTAGAGGATAAATTATTCATTTCTGTCACAAATTACACTTTCCTCCGGCAGTTTGAACAAGGTGGCTACACAATATAGGAATCCGCTTTGATAATTAAATTTATCTGTCTATGCAGGGAACCCTTAACATGGAAATATACGGAGTTTTGGTCAAAAATCAAATAGGACTCCTAATATAATTGCATTAACTTTATATAGATAATATTTTTCCTAAAATATATCGGTTTTCATTTCCATTAAATACGAAACCCTAGCTCCTAGTCCCTAGCCCAAGCGCCGCTTTTCTTTGCTAAGGTGGATTGAAATCAACCGAGAAGCGCTATATATCTAATCTTTTAATTGCCTCAGCAAGGCAGTTCTACAGGAAAATTCTTTCATAGCCATGCATAAAATGTAAAGGCACAAGAGTTCAACATAGTTGTCTGATTGACAAATACAGATTTTTAAATTTTGTGAGTAATGATTGGTTAATATCAAGCTGTTTAGATACAAAAGTTATTATCCTACTTGATGCCACTCAAAATATAACCCTAAATTTAGGTGCGCCTCATCAAATTATTAGTGAGTGAGTCACAGTCTTTACATTTATTCATAAAATCAAAGCTGACTTATATGTGTAGCACCACAAGATGCATTTTTTGTGAGAAAATTATTTAATTTTTTGCTAAAAATCTACTGTTTATCTTGGTTTATCTTAATAGATAATTTATGCATGAAAATGCAATGATTTGCTTTGATTGCCTTATCTATAGTATGCATATTAGTTTCTTATAATACTGATCCAGTGATAATTGGAACCTTGTCAAAGCTGGAAATTACCTCAATAGATTACACGCTTCATAATTTGTAATTTATCTGCAAATTTATGATTAACAAGCACAAAGGCTATTACAGCTATAGCTTGGTGTACTTCATCTGAGTTAAATAAGTTGGCACAAATAAACCGAACTATGTAACAGAATGTAAAATGCACGAAACCTTGGCGATGACTACTCTGTGGGAACGCTTTCTAGTGCATCCGCTACGCTAACGGCAAACGTTTCACTCGCTGCGGACATACCAGGAAATTGTTACGCCAACTTAGCTTTATTCCCCAGCAAATAATTACAAATTGTTAATTATTAAATGTTTAGATATGAGAGTAGTCTGCTCAGATGTAACAAAAAAGTTACACAGAGGTTAGTTATTTTAGCGGAACATTTTTTTGGTTAGCTTGTCGTGTTTAAATATGACATAATCAAAATGTCCAATTTTTTAGAATTCATCAGATAAAGTCAACACAGGTAGACACTTTTAGTAATTCCCCGAATATGACTAACAAAAAGCATAGTGATGATTACAAACAAATCAGCAGCTATATCTCACTTGAGTTAGCCCTAGATTTTAAAAGCATCTGTGCCCGTTTGGATATTTTTCAAAGCGATGCCTTAGAGCAGATGACTCAAGATTGGATAGCCCAAAAAACAAGTCATCGTCGTTCTGTAACCTCTCAAAAAGCTAAGCCAGAAACAATTGCCGATTTAGTTAATGCCAACCGAGCAAAACTAAGAAAGTGTGGGGTCAAGAATCTGCAAGCACTAGCTAAAGGGGAGGCATTACCAACACCAGGAGATTTTGCTATTATCACATCAGCTTTAAACCTCCCAGAAGAAGAAAGAAAACAAATCTGGCAAAAAAATCTGCGAAATTTCCATAGATTGCGAAATTAAATTTAATTTCCATCTACAGCTTTAAGTTTTAAGATAATTTGGTTAAAAACCCCAAAATTCGTTTAGTGTTATCTGTGAGAAGTTTACGCCGATAGGCATCAGCTGCTTTTTTAATAGCTTCAGCCTGAGTTGGGTAGGGATGAATGACACCGCTTAACTTATTCAAACCTAGCTCACCAACAATCGCCGTAGTTACTTCCGAAATCATCTCCCCAGCATGACGAGCAACAATAGTTGCGCCAACAATTTTATCAGAACCTTTTTTGTGAAGAATTTTCAAAAATCCTGATTCTTCCCCATCTGCGATCGCACGGTCTATACTACTAAAAGGAATTTTAATCGTATCTACATCAATACCTTTGGACTTAGCTTCTACCTCGGACATCCCCACATGGGCAATTTCCGGGTCAGTATAAGTTACCCAAGGCATAACTAAACTGCTGAGTTTGGAACGTCCTAAACCAAAGGGAGAAAACAGCGTATTCTTAATGACAATCCTGGCTGCTGCATCCGCCGCATGGGTAAATTTCCAATTCATGCAGATATCACCAGCCGCATAAATCTTGGGATTTGTCGTTTGCAAATAATCATTTACCTTGACACCGTGGCGTTTATCGTACTCCACCCCAACAGCTTCTAAATTTAAACCTTCTACATTAGGAGCGCGTCCCGCACCTACTAAAATTTCATCTACAGTTACAGAATCTCGATGATTATTAGAGGAAAAGTAAAGCCGCTTACCTTCGGTGACAGTTACCACCTCTTCTAACTTGGAATTTAAGACTAAACGAATTCCTTCCTTAATCAAAACCTTTTGCAAAATTTCCGCAGCTTCCCCATCTTCTTTATTTAAGATGTGAGAACTACTATGAAAAAGCACCACCTCACAACCCAAACGCCGAAAAGCCTGAGCTAATTCGCAACCGATAGGGCCACCACCAATCACTGCTAAACGTTCCGGTCGTTGAATCAAAGAAAAAACCGACTCATTGGTGAGATAACCAGCTTTGTCCAGTCCCGCAATTGCAGGTTGTGCAGCTCTTGCGCCGGTAGCAATTACAGCTTTTTTAAACCGCAGAGTTTGTCCACCAACCTCCACTGTATTTTTACTAGCAAATCGACCGCTACCCAAGAAAACATCCACCCCCAATTTTTGAAAGCGTTCCGCCGAGTCATGAGGACTAATCCCAGCTCTAATGCGGCGCATTCTCGCCATCACCGCAGAAAAATCAACATCAATATTTTTGGGAATATTAATTCCTAATTCCTTCCCATCCCACAGTTCGCCTATCACGCGAGCCGAACGGATAATAGTTTTCGAGGGAACGCAACCCACATTTAAGCAATCTCCACCCATGAGATGCTTTTCAATTAACGCCACCTTTAAACCCAAACCCAAACCCGCCGCACCCGCAGCTACAACTAATCCCGCCGTTCCTGCACCAATTACTACCAAATCATAAACATTAGCTGCTTCTGGATTCACCCAATCTGCTGGATGAACATGAGATACCAAAGTTTGGTTATACTCATCCATTGGGCGAACAGTTACTCTCTCAAATTCTAAATTAGACATTATTTATATCTCCGGAAAAGTCTAAAATCTAATTAACTTATAATTCTGATTCAAAATACTTAATTTACAGCATTTTTCACGTAGTTGAACCACACTCTCAGGGCACAGCATTGCTGTGCCCCTACAGCATGAAAATAGCTGTAATGTGAGTTCAATGCATAATACTTTGACCTCACCCTCAAGCAAATCTGAAACGTCTTGACTCTGTGTTCTCTGCGTTCTCTGCGGTGCAAAAAAAATTTTAATTGTTACTCACCTCCTCCTCTAAAGCCTTCCTGGCTATGCGAGTAACATAAATAGTCACAGCGACTGTAGCAATAAAACCTATAATCCGAATTGCCCATTTTACTGTAGGGTTAGTAGGTTGAGTTTCAGTCCCAATTCTTGCCAAACTACCAGCTAAAGAACCGATATAAACATACATAATTGTTCCGGGAATCATCCCCACAGAACCAATAAAGTAATCCTGCAAAGAAACACCTGTAATGCCAAAGGCATAGTTTAATAAATTAAAGGGAAATATGGGCGAAAGTCGGGTTAACAGGACAATTTTTAATCCAGCTTTACCCACAGCATTGTCAATAGCCGCAAATTTTTTATTATCTGCAATTTTCTGAGCAACCCAGCCTCTAGCTAAATAACGTCCTACCAAAAAAGCTGCGGTAGCGCCTAAAGTTGCACCAATAAATACATAAAGGGAACCCCAAACTACACCAAAAACGACACCAGCGCCTAAGGTTAAAATCGAGCCTGGTAAGAAAGCAACGGTAGCAATAATGTAAAGTGTAATAAAAGCGATCGCTCCTAGTGAACCCAGGCTATCAATCCATTGCAAAGCATCTCGTAAAATTGTTTGGGGATTAAAGGTAGTGGTTGTAGATTGCTGTGCTAAGGCTAGGTCTGTGGTGGATAGGAAAAGGATAGTTACTGCTAGCAATGTTAATAAAGTAAGCTTTTTTAATGAACCGCCTTCTCTACGAGACACTACGTGAACGCGCAGCGTCTCGCAGAGAAGGACGCCAAATCCGCCAAGGAAGAGAGGAAAGAAGAGGTAGGAATTTCTTACAGTCGCGGTAGATGGTTTGAAAATCTGATTAATTTTAGTTATTTGTGTCATGGGTATTTGTGGCTGTTGCTACACTTTCTTTGAGAGCTTTTTGAGCAACTTTTGTAACATAGATAGTCACGGCGACTGTAGCAATACAACCCATCACTTGGATGACCCATTCTCCGATTTGAGCTTGAGTATTACTAGGCTGATTAGGCGTATTCAGCATGGCAAGATTACTAGCTAGAGAACCGATATAAACATACATCACTGTACCCGGAATAATGCCTATAGAACCTAAGATATAATCTTTGAGGGAAACTTGGGTCACCCCAAAAGCATAATTTAATAAGTTAAAGGGGAAGATAGGCGAAAGCCGAGTTAGTAGTACAATTTTCCATCCTTCTTTGGCAACTGCTAAATCGATTGCTTTAAATTTAGGATGCTGATCAAGTTGTTTAGCTACCCAATCCCGTGAGAGATAACGCCCAATTAAAAAGGCTACGGTTGCTCCAATAGTTGCCGCAATTATTACATAAACAGACCCCCAAAAAACGCCAAATAAACAACCTCCTTTCAACGTCAATATGGAACCTGGTATAAATAATAAAGTGGCTACGTTATAAATCGCGATGAAAGCAATGGGGCCAAAATAACCAAGGTTATTAACCCACATGACTGTGGTTTGTAAAATTGCTTGAATGTTGAGATATTGACTAGCAATTATGACCGTGGCAACTAGACAGCTTAATAGTAAAAGTTTGAGTTTGGCATTTGGCATGGGGCATTGGGCATTGGGCATTGGGCATTGGGATGGGGCATTGGGCATTTGTTATTTATCTCCTTTGTCCTCCTTGTCCCTCCCTCATCTTCAACCAAAATATTCTACTTCCCTGAGAATCAGCTTAATTCTTCCTAAATTTTTCTTGGCGATACCAGCGACGAATTCGCTGTGGTGATATTCCCAGTAAATAAGCGATGATGACTATTTGATTAATTAGGGTGGTTTGAAGAATTCCCTTACGCAACCAACGCCGAGCAGATGTGATAACTGATTCTTGGATAATCGCAATTTTACCAATGCATTTTAAACGGCGGATGAGTTCAAAATCTTCCATAATCGGCAATTCAGGAAAGTTGCCAATTTGCTGAAATATATCTTTTGTGATAAAAATTGCTTGATCGCCGTATGGCATTTGCCAAAAATGCGATCGCACTTTTACCCCCAATTCCACCAACCTCATACCCCAACCCGATGCATCAATCCGCAAGTTAAACGCACCTGCCACTGTTCCCGGTTGTTGTAGTGCGGTGCGAATCATCACCTCAAAGCCAGCAGGTAACCGAGTATCTGCATGGAGAAATAGCAGAATTTCACCGCTAGCAACTACAGCACCAGCGTTCATTTGCACCGCCCGCCCAGGAGATGAAGAAATAACTTTTACACCTAATAATTGGGCTATGGCTACAGTGTCATCTTGAGAGCCACCATCGACCAAAATAATTTCTGTATTTGTACTGTTTTGAGTTGTGATAATTACATCTTCAATATTTGCTGCTTCATTGAGAGCCGGAATAATGATAGAAATTTTGGCAGCATCAAGATTCTGATTCATGATTACTGAGTTTTCTTTTCCGGCTGATTAGGAAAGGAACACTCTACCGTTACCTTGAGATTACTTTCAGCCGTACCTTTAGTCACGTAGGGTATACCCGCCTCACCACCAACTTTGATGCCAAATTCCAGAGTGACTTTATCGATATTAGCCACAGGGATTTTCTTAAAAGCATTCAGCGTATAAACAGTGTAAGCCCGAATCGTCCCTTCAATTGCCTGAAAATTCTGCACTATCTGTTTTTGAGCAGCATCAGCATCCCATCCCTTATTAATCAAAGCTTCTTCCTCACCCTCTGGAGAAACTTCAATGCTAACAGGCGGCGCATCGACATTATTTGTGGCTTCAATGTAAATAATCGTGCCATCTTCTAATTGAATCGGTGTGAGTTGGGGCATAGGATAAATCTCGCGTAATACAGTTACTTAATATCATGTCAAGCTCATTACCTAAAGTATCTACCCCTTTCCAGGTGGCTCAGAAAATCTTTGCTTTCCTCTGGAGCGTTATCTGCGTCCTCTGCGGTTTAAAAGTATTTTATTTAACCGTATAGCATTTCTCGGTTGAGTGAGAAGAACCCCACCCCCAACCCCCTCCCCGCAAGCGAGGAGGGGGCTATTGTGCATTGGTGTCAACTTAACGTGAAACCCGCTTTGTGAAAACGTTTTGCCCTTACCCCCAGCCCCTCTCCCTTAGGGAGAGGGGTGTTTTTAATCAGATTCCCCTTCTCCTTTAGGGAGAAGGGGTTAGGGGATGAGGGCGAGAGGGTATTTGCACAACGCTCGCCCTATATAGCTTTTAACTTAAGTTGACACCAATGGCTATTGTGTACCTCATTTGATGAGGAAAAGCTATATTAGGCACAGAGTAAACAGGGATTTTTTGAGCAAAATTTTTACTCATCTTGAAAGGGCTACCTAAAGTATCCTTACCAATCCCACCCCGCTAAACCTAAATTTTACTCCCCTCCTCGCTTGCGGGGAGGGGCTGGGGGTGGGGTGCTAGTACTTTGGGCAATTTAACTAACATCAATGATTACTACACCATTTTTACGGAAAATACGGTAAATTTTCTGTATAACCTAGAAATAATGCGACACAACTATCATAAGGCTTACCAGGATGAGTCGAGACGCTTTAGTAGTGGGAATTAATAGCTATGACCGCTTAAGAAGTCTCAACGCACCCGCTGCGGATGCAGAAGCCATAGCGCAAATCTTGGAAAAGTACGGGGAATTTAAAGTAACGCGCCTACCTGCTGTCAAAGACAAAGAAAATGAGACAATTCGCATTGGTAAGCAAACTAAAGTTAGTTTAACGCAATTAAAAAAAGCGATCGCTCAACTATTTAAGCCAAAAGGTAATCCACCAGACACCGCGCTACTGTATTTTTCCGGTCATGGATTGCGGGAAGAACAAGGCGTTGAGGAAGGCTTTTTAGCCACCAGTGAAGTTAACCCAGAAGCGGGGAATTGGGGATTATCTCTGCAATGGCTGCGGCGACTGCTACAAGAAAGCGAAGTTAGACAACAAATTATAATTTTAGATTGCTGCTATAGCGGCGAAGTGCTAAATTTTGCTGAGGCAGATCCAGGGGATAGAGGTAAAGGCAGAGACAGGTGTTTTATTGCGGCTTCTCGTGATTTTGAACTGGCGTATGAAGACATTAATAGCCAAAACAGCGTTCTTACCGCCGCACTAATCAAAGGTTTGGAACCAAAACAAGACCGTTGGATAAGTAATTACACCTTAGTAGACTTTCTCAATCAAACACATCACCCCTTCCCCCAGCGTCCCATTTTTGCTAACTCTGGTGAAGCAATTAATCTTACCCGTCAGTGGAATACATCGCCTACCAACTCCACCGTACAAGAATCAGCTATCTGTCCTTACAAAGGGTTATCTTATTTTGACTGCACTGAGGAAGATGCTAAGTTTTTTTATGGCAGAACTGCGTTAACAGATGAATTATTAGACAAAGTGCGTTCTGGTAATTTCCTGGCTGTGTTGGGAGCATCAGGAAGTGGTAAATCTAGTGTTGTGAGAGCAGGTTTACTTTATCAATTAAAATTAGGACGTAGGTTATCGGGTAGCGAAACTTGGCAATTTAAAATTTTTTGACCAGGCGCTAATCCTTTGCAAAGTTTAGCATTAGCATTTGTAGAATCAGGATTATCAGATGTTGAACGCGCATCACAATTAGATAAAGCTGAAGAATTAATTGCTAAAGGAGCAGTCGGTTTAGGAAAATTGATTACTGCTACCCAAACTCAGCGTGTGGTATTAGTAATAGACCAGTTTGAGGAAGCTTTTACCCTGTGTAAAGATGTTAAAAAACAACAAGAATTTTTTGAATGTTTGCTAGGTACTTTGCAGCGTGATGACAATAAACTCTGCTTAGTAATTACAATGCGAGCCGATTTTTTTGGGAAATGTTTAGAACAAGAGTATGGCGGACTTGCTAAGAAAATTCAGGATAATTTAGTAACATTAACACCGATGAGTCGGGGGGAATTAGAATTAGCAATTATTAAACCTGCTGAACAGGTGAGTTTAAAAATAGAACCGGAATTAGTTTCAGAAATGATTGCGGATGTAGAAGGTTCACCGGGAAGTTTACCATTGTTGCAGTATACGCTAACAGAACTTTGGAAGCAAAGAACTGAGCAACAGTTAACCCTTAATGCTTATACCAGGCTAGGTGGAGTTAGGGGAACGCTGCAAACACGCGCTACAGAAGTTTATGAATCATTCTCACCAGAGGAACAGCAGGCAACAAAGCGGATCTTTATAGAGTTGACGCAGTTGGGAGAAGGAACAGAAGATACGCGTAGACAGGTTGTGCAACGGGATTTAGTGAGTTCGCAGTATTCAGAAGTTTTGATTAATAGAGTAATTCAACGGTTAGCAGATGAGAAGTTAGTTGTTACCAATACTTTAGATGTTGCGGAATCCAGAGATGAAAATCTCACGCAAAGGCGCAAAGACGCAAAGGAACAAAGAAGAGTTTATACATCAATTCAGCAAGGTAAAATTGCTGTGGTTGATGTAGCGCATGAAGTATTGATTCGCCATTGGTCGCTATTACGCAAGTGGATTGAAGAAAGTCGGGATGTATTGCGACAAAAACGCAAAATTGAAGCGGCGGCTGTTGAATGGCGAGATAGAGGAAAGGCGAAAGATTATCTACTTCAAGGAAAGCGGCTGAGAGAGGCAGAAGAATTTCAGAAGCAACAAACTGATAACTTAAGATTATCTGACCTATCTGCTGAGTTGATTCAAATAAGTGTCAGACAAAGACGGAATAATCGCTTTATATCTGTTGGTTTACTCTTAATTATCTCGCTGGTTGCGTCAGTAGTTCTGGGTATTGTAATAGAGAGACAAATTAGGATAAGCCAACTTAAGCATGACCTAGATACTGCTAAAAGACAGAATAATCGTTATGCATTCAATACAGCGATGGAGAAGCTAGTGAAAACTAATGAGAGCCTAGCTCATGGAAATTTTAGTGGTGCTGACCTCAGCTTTGCCAACCTCAGTGATGCCGACCTCCGCGCTGCTAACCTCAGCTTTGCTAATCTCGGCTTGACTAACCTCAGTGGTGCCGACCTCAGATTTGCTTACCCCATCGGTGCCAGCCTCGTCGCTACCAACCTCAGCGATGCCAACCTCAGCCGTGCCTATCTCAATTATGCCGACCTCCGTGGTGCCAAGTTCATCGGTGCTAAGCTCATCAGTGCTGACCTGAGCAATGCTACACTCTTGCTTGCCCTGTTCATCGGTGCTGACCTCAGGGATGCCAACCTCACTAATGCCGACCTCAGCTATACTAACCTCAGGTATGCTAAAAATCTTACTCCTGAGCAAGTTAAATCTGCTAAAAATTGGGATAAGGCAATATACGACAAAGATTTCCGTGCCAAGCTTGGTTTACCACCAGAACCAGCTAAGTAGATGGGCAAAATATTTACAGTCATTGCGAGCGAAGCGAAGCGATCCCAGCCATTGCGATTGCTTCATTCCGCTTCGCTACATTCGCAATGACTTTTTATCATTAAGCGATAATTAAGCGATCGCACCACACAAAAACGAACCTTGTAGCGGCTTTCCTCAACTCAATAGCGGCTTTCCTCAACTCAATAGCGGCTATTCTCAACTCAATAGCGGCTATTCTCAACTCAATAGCGGCTATTCTCAACTCAATAGTGGCTATTCTTAACTCAATAGCGGCTTTCCTCAACTCAATAGTGGCTATTCTCAACTCAATAGTGGCTTTCCTTAACTCAATAGTGGCTATTCTTAACTCAATAGCGGCTTTCCTCAACTCAATAGTGGCTATTCTCAACTCAATAGTGGCTTTCCTCAACTCAATAGTGGCTTCCGCAAACTCTGCATCTAATCTGAAAAAATGGCATTAAAGAGCGATCGCCCTTTTCGAGATTGCTTTGCTGGCAATGACTTTTTATAATTAGGCGATCGCGTTAAAATTGAAGCGGTATGTAGTTCAAAAATCATAGATGCCTGCTAAGGATGTTTACCATAATGCTGTGAGATTTGCATTGATCAAGGATGGCTGGGAGATTTTAACAGAAGATTATACTTTGGAGTATGGTGGCGATCGCTTATATGTGGATATTGCAGCCGAAAAATCGATCGCGGCAGAAAAACAGGGTCAAAAAATCCTTGTAGAAGTCAAAAGCTTCTTAGGTAAATCGTTTATTAATGACTTAGAGCAAGCTGTGGGTCAGTATGTTGTTTATCGAGATATTTTGCTAGAGACAGCATTAGATTTTGAACTGTATTTGGCGATTACACAAGGAACCTATAACAGTTATTTTCAACGTCAGTTAGCTCAGATGATTATCAATCGGAATCAGGTTAAATTGTTAATCGTTGATGCAGAAAATGAGGTAATTGTGCAATGGATAGATTAAAGCATCATCGTCAAATCGTCCAAGAAGTTTTAACAGAATATCATCAACTCAATGAAAAATCTGGTTCTACAACTGTTAGTGCTTTAGCCTTTGATGAGGTACGCGATCAGTACCTTTTGCTATTGATGGGTTGGCACAAAGACGAACGGATTAAGAGTGTGATGATTCATATCCGTTTGCAAGCTGACAAAATTTGGATTGAGGAAGATTGGACAGAGGATGGGGTGGCGACAGATTTGTTGCACAAAGGAATTGCCAGGGAGGAGATTGTTTTAGCCTTTCATCCACCTCATCTCAGACAATATACTGAATTTGCGATCGCGTAGCAACTCACCAAGTAAAAAGACTTGAAGTTAAATTAACTCCAAGTCTTAAAAGTAACATTCTTTTCTTAAGAAATTATTCTTATACCAATTTAATGTGAAGTTGCACATATCTCGATCCCCCTAAATCCCCCTTAAAAAGGGGGACTTTGATTCTTTCCCCCCCTTTTTTAAGGGGGGCTAGGGGGGATCGAATTCTATGCAGCTTCATAAAAAATTGGTATTACATTGTCAAAGATTGCGGATTGGTTTCAATTAACTTAGCTAAATCTTGCAAGAATGCAGCAGCATGAGCGCCGTAAATAATCCGATGATCTGCGGTAATATTTACCTGCATTTGTTGCTTTACACCAAACAAACCGTCAGGTGTGGCTACAAGTTGCGGGCGAGATGCGCCGATCGCTAAAATTGCACCTTGTCCAGGTGGTAAAATCGCGTCAAATGTATCTACACCAAACATTCCCAAGTTTGACACGGTAAAGGTGCCGCTGTTGTATTCATCTGGTTGTAGTTGTTTTGCTCTCGCACGCTCTACTAAAGACTTCCAAGTGCGCGATACCGAATAAATATCTACTAAGTCTGCATTCTTTAACACAGGTGTAATCAATCCGCCATCATCCATTGCTACAGCAACAGAAATGTTGATATCAGAATGATAAACAATTCCTTGCTCTGAATAGCTAGCATTGATTAATGGATGTTTTTGCAGCGTTACGGCTACGGCTTTTGCCAATAGCGCTGTCATTGTCACGCCTTTGGATTTAATCTGCTTATAAAGCTTGTCTAGCCCATCGGTGGTAATTGTATAACCTACACGGAAAACAGGTACAGATAAGGTAGCTACCATGTTCCGGACAACTGCATTTTGGAAGGTAGTTAAAGGTACTACCTGTCCCGGAACAGCACTGGCGACGGCGGGGATGGGTGCAGGTGCGGGTGCAGATGGGGGAGTAGGTGGTGCTACTGGGGTGGTTGTGGGTACAGATGGTGGCGGTGCTACTGGTGCGGTAGCGGCTGGCTTACCTTGATTTGCAGCTGCTTCTACATCTTCAGCAACAATCCGACCGTAGGGGCCACTACCTTTGAGCGTCTTCAAATCGATTTTGAACTCTTTCGCCAACTTGCGGGCGCGGGGTGAAACCACTAACCGCCCGTCTTTGTGATTTGAGCCATTTTGAGACGTTGGTATTGCTGTTGCAACAGTTGCGGCTACAGGTACAGGAGCAGCAGTAGCAGGCGCAGCTGCACTACCAGAATTTGCAGCAGACTTGGCGGCTTCGATTTCCGCTTCTGTTTCGACGATGAAAGCGATCGCATTTCCCACAGCCGCAGATTCACCCGCAGGCACTAAAATATGAGCTAGATATCCTTCATAAAAGGATTCCACATCCATATCTGCCTTATCTGACTCCACAACCACCACTGTTTCGCCTTTTTCCACTTTATCGCCTGGCGACTTCACCCAAGATACAATCTTACCTTCGGTCATGGTGGAACTCAGCGCCGGCATAAATACTTCGTAAATGCTCATAGGGTGGTTTGGTGAATCAATGAATTTATGGACTTTAACAGCTTTTACCAGATCGAATTGTATCTTGGTGTGAGGGTTTTCGCTTCGGGATTTTTGACTGCGCTTTGCGTATCTGTTAACGGTTGACTGTTGACTGTTGACTGTTGATTGTTGTACGGGCGGGTTCACAGATATCCTCGTGGATCAACAATGATCTAAATAAACCCGCCCCTACAGACTGTTGACTGTTGACGGTTGACTGTTGACAAATGCCCAGGAACCAAAACCCCAGATGAAGGTCTATATATAAAGCAATTAAATTGCGATCGCTAAGTATTTACAATCAATAGCCACAGCAAGTATTGTATCCCGCAAATGAGTTTGTTATCTATCTTTATTTCCCGCATAATTACTTACCTGATTTCAAAGGCTGCTGACAACCAAAAGGTAGACGCTCAGCGATTCAGCTTCCATTTACAATTCAAAGTTGATAATTTACTTGTTTGAAATTCTTGTTTAATTTTATGTCAGTAAAATGGAAATTGTTTTTGATTGTGATACTAAGTATGTTTGCCACTGCTGGCGCGGGAGTTTATTTCTCTCAACACCAGCCATCAGTACACAGTTTGGAAACTAAAAATGGGCAAGCACAAGAAGTAGCAGCAACTGAGATATCTCAGGATATTAAAACTTATCCAGAGCGTACCCACTATAAAACTATCCCGCTTGCAAGTATTAACTCTACTCTTCAAGGTAGCGATCCTGCTACTCTGGCATTAAATTTGTTTGAGGACAATGTATCAGAGGTAGGCACACGTAAAGTAGAGGTAGCTTATCCCCAACGGAATCAGGCTTTAGTGATGATTACCCAAGTTCAACAGGGCGATAATTCTACTAGTGAAGTTAAATATCGGGTGGAGATGAGTACCTTTGGGCGATCGCTGTTAGTTAGCTCACCTCCTGTATGGGAAATCGTCTGGGCTGGCTCCCAGGTACAATGTATGCCTGGAAGTCGCCCTAAAAAGAATTTCACCCTCAGCTGTCAACCCCCGATTGAGGACTACAAAGCCGGAAATTCCTTGTGAACAGTTTGCTTGCTCAACAAATCCACGCCACAGGCAATTTTCTCAATGATTGCTGTGACATGGATTAAAAACATGAATGCTAAAAAAGATCAGTAGATGCTTTGAGATCAGTCATTAGTGATTGGCTAGTAGAACATACACAGCAAATGACTATTGACTATTGACAAATGACCAAATTTAGATATCGCCACGAATTTCTTCTACAATCCCATCACGTAGAACAATTTCGACTTGGGTTTTGCTGATGAGGTTATCGCCTGGTTCGATGCGGAAAAAACCTTCCATTTGGAATTGGTTAACTTCCTGATCTAACTCCAGATATTGTACTTGCTGGAGGTTTTGCAGGAATTGATTTTTTTGCTCTAGGAGTTCGCTTTTCTTTTGATTGACTTGGAGTTGGATATTGTCAATTTGTTGCAGGGTTTGCGGTCCTGGTGGTTGCAAACTCTGCTTTTGAATTGCGGTAATTGCTCTTTGTCCTTCAATGTCTAGTTGTTGCAATTGCTGATCGGTTTGATTGATCTGAGCTTGCAATTGCTGTTGTACTTCATCTTTCCACAGAGGAGTTACAATGACTTTGACATTAACGACGCGTTTCAAAAGCATTTGTTGAGATTTCGAGGCATCCATACAGTTTCACGTTCACTCTATATTGATTGTTTGTGCGGAATTATTAGCCAAACATGGCGTTAATAATATCGCGATAGCGTTCGGCGACAATATGACGCCGAATTTTTAGTGTTTGTGTCATTAAGCCATTTTCAATGGAAAACGGCTCGGGAATGAGTTTGAATGGGCCAATGCGATCGTCGGCTCGATAGCCGGGACGATTTTGCACTTCCCGATTCAATTCCTTCCTATATAATTCCTGGATTATTTTACTCTCCAGGTCTATTTTTTGACTGGGTGAGGCGGTAATATTATCATTTTTGCTGCTTAAGTCAAGATTTTGAGTTTGGGCCCATTTT
Organism: Calothrix sp. NIES-2100; assembly: GCF_963875285.1. Taxonomy (NCBI): domain Bacteria; kingdom Bacillati; phylum Cyanobacteriota; class Cyanophyceae; order Nostocales; family Calotrichaceae; genus Calothrix; species Calothrix sp. NIES-2100. The sequence goes on along the minus strand of NZ_CAWNLA010000001.1, from coordinate 9,274,373 downwards.
TCTAAGGCTTCAAGATTAGGTACAATCAAGGCACCGAGGCTACGTTGATCTTGACCGACAAGCATAATTTGATCGATGTAGGGCGATCGCAAACAAGCATCTTCTATCGGCTGAGGCTCGATATTTTCCCCATTGCTTAAGACAATCGTATCTTTTGCCCTGCCAGTCAGCACCAAATCTTTTTCCGGTGTCAACCAACCCAAATCGCCGCTATCAAACCAACCTTCTGCGTCGATGGCTTTTGCTGTCGCTTCTGGATTTTGGTAATAGCCTTGCATAATTTGCGGCCCTTTCAACAGTACCAAGCCTCGCTCCCCAATTGGCAGAGATTTGCGAGTCTCTGGATCGACAATTTTAATTTCTGTAGCAGGTAGTGTGGGGCCTGATGAACCACGCACATTATGCCAAGGACGACGCACATTAGTCACTGGGGATGTTTCTGTTAAACCGTAGCCTTGCAAAATTTGAATACCAATGATTTCAAAAAAATTATCTATGTGCTTAGGAAGTGCGCCACCACCGCTAATTACATACTTGATTCTTCCTCCCGTTGCTTCTCGGACTTTAGCATACACCAGTTTTTCTCCTAAGGCATGGATCGGGAATAAACTAGAAGCTAGTATCCTAGCTGATAATCGCTCAATTGCTCCTGAGTGAAGATGCTCTAAACTTAATTTTTGGGCAATGCGCTTGGCTTTAATATAGCGATCGCTATTGTTTAATAAAAAATTAACCAGGCGTTGCTTTTTGGCTGGTTGTTCGCGAAACTGCTTTTGCACTCCTTCATAAATTGATTCCCAGAGCCGGGGGACAGCCACCATATAATGAGGTTTAAATTCTTTCAAATCTTTTTTCACAGCACGCAGGTTAGTGTAAACCTGTGAGCAACCTTGAGAAAGTAAGTAATACTCAGCTGTTCTTTCATAGCTGTGCCAAGTTGGCAGGATACTTAAGGCTAATTCTCCTACGTTGGGTTGTAGTACTGTCCCAAAAGTATTGATTTGGTGCAGTAAATTCCCATGAGTCAGCATCACACCTTTTGGTTTACCCGTCGTCCCCGAAGTATAAATCAGTGTTGCTAGGGTATCGTAGTTTTGCTGTACTGGTGCTAGGGAATGGTTACTACCAACTTCTATGATCTGCAAGAAATTCAAAACTTTGAAATTTTCTTTTGTTGGTGGGGTTTCGTCTGAAAGCAAGATTACCAGTTGAATTGGTAAATCGTTGAGTCTATCTTGCAGTCTCTTTAGCGTTTTTAAATCCTCGACTACTACCGCCGTGCTGTCACTATTTGCCACAATAAACAGCAATTCTTCCTTTTCTGCTTGGGCGCTACGTACCGCATCCACCCCCCCAGCCGTCATTATCCCTTGATCGGCAATAAACCATCTGGGACTATTATCGGCAATTAAGGAAATGCGATCGCCTGCTTTCACCCCTAAAGCCTGTAAACCCGCTGCAAATTTTTGAATTTGCTCTGCCAATTGAGTATAATTAAGTACTACTTCTGGTTTGCCATGAGGATCGTGTAGAGCAACGGTATTACCAAAGAACTTGGCTGCTAATGGCCAAATTTCCGGAATTGCATTCACATTTGTATAATCTGCCAAACGCTTTAATGCTAAGCGTTCTCGCTCACTAATATTAGCTAAATAAATAGATGCGGATTTGGTTGTTGACATAACACATCACCTAAATACTGGATGGACTGTTTTTTGAGAGGATTTTACTATTCTTCGGCAACAAATCTCTTTAATATACACAATGGCTTCTGAGATAGCATTTGCGGAAAACTCACGCTTCCATTAACAAAAATTTATGATAAGATGAACTTATATAGTCTTAAGGCTATGGATGTAATTGTATTTAATGCAATTACAGAGATTTTCCTAACAGCCAACAATAGTGACCACCTATTTTACAGGGGGGTGATTACCTGTGGTTTTAAAACACGCTGCATTACTGACAATCATCAATACTGTTGCTTGTCTGGGGTTTCCCAAGCTGCTCTCAATCATTCTCTCATCTAAAGCTAAAGCTGCCGAAACTTCAGCCAATGCTTCCAGTCCGCAAAAAAGCAAAGTAGCAATAACCACCTTTCCTTATTGTACAACTCACACATTGACTGGAGATCCATTCTGTAAGTTCCGTCCTCATTTCTGCGATCGATGTACTCCTAATTAACAAAGTTTTGGCAGTATAAATACTGCGCGAATATTTTGCTGGACGGTTTTGGATCATGCTTCAGAATCCGCAGGTGCATTCATACCATTTTGAAGTGGAATTTTTATCTACCTTGAGATACAAGGACTTTTTCGCCCACAATTCCACTCGGTTTTAAACTTTCACTGTTTGCATAAATTAAATCAAGCTTGAAAAGCTGATTATTGGTTGATTTATTCATAAATAATCATCAATCAGATTTATTTCACACAAGTAATTTATCTTGGCGTTGATCGCTGATTAAATATTAATATTTTGATTTTTATAGCGTTTCTCTGTCAAGTGAGGTATAGTCACCCCACCCCCAACCCCCTCCCCGCAAGCGAGGAGGGGGCTATGATGTACTTCATGTGATTAGGAAATGCTATATATGATAAACATTGAAAAATTCAATATTAATTAAGGTAGACAACACGCGGCGAAAATGATTAAATATTCCTTTAAAAGTCAAATTTCTAGATGCGTCTTTCCCATTAGCTATGCCAGAAATTAAGGATTTGCGAAAGTAGGAAATAGCCGTAACGCAGTGCATGTCGGCAAGTTAATATAAGTTAACAATGGATATATTTGATTAGCTTATAGAGGCTAGAAGAAAATCAAAATTTTCAAAGTAGTTAAAAGTACAGATTTTAAGTCACACTAAGAAATAGACTCACAAATTGTTCATTCAGGAGGCGGTAATCTATGAGTTTCGTAGATTGTATATTATTAACGCTCATCAATACTGTAGCCTGCCTTGCATTTCCCAAGCTGCTATCGATGATTTTGGCAGTCAATCAGAAAAAAAATGCGCCATCCCCAACTCCCATCAGATCAACAGAGTCTAGCCCTGAGATTCCCAGTTTTCCTTAAGCACTGGTTGAATCTAAAACGTTTTCCTACCGACAACAGGACTTTTAAAACATCCTCTTAAGATATAAAGATTAGATCCCCGACTTCTTGAAGAAGTCGGGGATCTTGTGTAAGCATTTCTCAGCTACATCAACAAATAGCGATCGCCAAAGAAAGGTTTTATTTGTAATACCAATTTGAAACAAGAATGCGACAGATGGTAGGGGCAAGGCAATGCCCATTGGTGTCAACTTAAGTTAAAAGGCTTATCCCACAAGCGTTTTACCCCACCCCTCAATCCCCTCCCCGTAAACGGGGAGGGGAGGTTTTGCGTCAGCAAAGCCGGGGTGGGGTAACGCGGATCTTGATTTTAAGTGAGAGAATTCGCTCATCAAGTCTTGGCAAGGGTTTCGCGTTAAGTTGACACGTATGGGCAATGCCTTGCCCTCTAGAATATATTGATTTGTCGCAAACATTATTTGAATTGGTATAACATAGGAGTCGGGTAGACAATCAAGACAGTCGCTACTGGCGCGGGAAAATGACAAATGACTCCTTGATTAATGAACCTTAAGCCTTGATCGTTGAATATTTAGGCGATTTGTGGAAATATCCTTAGATATAGCCTACAGCAGCTAAATGAATTCCCTGATGGAAATGAGATAAGCTAAAAAGCAGTGACCTAGACACTACATGAGCTAAGTAAATATGTTTTGGCGGCAAGGGTTGGCATTAATTTTGGGGATAATGGTATTGTTCACAGCTTCCCCTGCGCTTGCAGACTGGACTCATCCCCTGTCCTTCAGCAATGCAGAATTAACAAGACATGATTTTTCCGGACAAAGTTTGCAAGCAGCAGAGTTCTCTAATGCTAATTTAGAACTGACCAATTTTACAGGTGCAGATTTGCGGGGAGCAGTTTTGAGCGCTTCGGTGATGACAAAATCAAATTTGCATGGGGCAGATTTAACAAATGCATTGATGGATCAGGTAAACTTAACTGGATCTGATTTAAGTGATGCCGTTTTAAAAGAAAGCCTTTTATTACGTACTATATTTACTGATGTGAACATCAGCAATGCAGATTTCACTGATGCAGTTTTGGATGGGGCACAAATTAAAGAACTGTGCAAAAAAGCCAGTGGTGTCAATTCTCAGACTGGTGTAGAAACTCGTGATTCTCTAGGATGTCGATGAAGCGTGTTGGTATAATTGGTGGCGGACAACTTGCCTGGATGATGGCAGATGGGGCAAAAAAGTTAGGCGTGGAATTAATCGTCCAAACTCCCAGTCAACATGATCCTGCTGTAAATATTGCCCAAGAAACTGTTTTTGCTTTAGTAGATGACGCTAAAGCTACAGAGATTTTAGCCGAAAAATGTGATGTCATCACCTTTGAAAATGAATTTGTTAATCTCGAAGCTTTATCTGTCTTAGAAAACCAAGGTGTTTGTTTTCGTCCCAGATTAGCAGCTTTGGCTCCCCTATTAGATAAATATCACCAGCGTTGCTATTTACAAGCATTGGGTTTACCAGTTCCGCATTTTTTTGCTGTCGATGAGTCCTTAATTGAGCAACCGACAGAACTACAATCGAAAATTGCCCATTTAAGTTTTCCCCAGAAAAACCCCATAGTTCTCAAATCTCGTCGTCACGGTTATGACGGACAGGGTACGTTTATTATTAAGGATGGGGATAGTTTACAGCAAAAGCTCACTAGTAGTAGCTCACACTATTTAATTGAAGAATTTGTCCCCTTTGAGCGAGAATTGGCAGTAATCGCCGCCCGTTCTGTAGATGGCGAGGTGGTGACATACCCAGTTGTGGAAACCCAACAAGAACAACAGGTTTGTCGGCGAGTGATAGCACCAGCAGAGATTACAGCTAATTTAGCAGCAGAAATAGACGTGATCGCTCGCACTTTATTAAATAATCTAGAAGTAGTCGGATTATTTGGCATTGAGCTATTTCTCACCCCAGATGGGAGAGTTCTCGTCAATGAAATAGCCCCCCGCACCCACAATTCGGGGCATTTTTCCCTAGATGCTTGTGAAACCTCCCAATTTGAACAACACCTGAGAGCAGTGTGTGGTTTACCTTTAGGCGCTCCTACACTCAAAACTCCCACTGCTGTGATGGTAAACCTACTGGGTTACGAAACTTCCCAAAGCGACTACCAAAGCCAACGCCAACAAATCGCCGCCATAGCCCAATCCTACATCCACTGGTACGGCAAGACAGAATCCCGTCCAGGGCGTAAATTAGGACATGTAACGGTTTTACTCGATACTCTAAACCGAGATCAGGCTCAGGCGATCGCTCGTACCATAGAATCTATCTGGTATCCCAGTTAAATTTCTGAGAAAATTTCTATATAAAACACACAACCAGTTTTGAAGGTTATAATGAGTGAGTTGCACTACGACGTTGGTGACTGCCATCAAGTTTTTTGATCTATGTCTTTAAAGAAAAGGGAATCAACAAGTCTCGTGGCAGTAAACCGGGCAAGTACCCGGAAACTTTAAACGAGGGATTTGATACCCACCTGGTTTAACCAGGTCATAAACTTAGGTAAAACGGCGTCGCGGTGAACTCAAAAATTTTAAGCTCCCAAAGTTAACTTCAACCTTGGGAGCTTTAATATTATTAGTCATTAGTCATTTGTCATTAGTCATTTGTCATTTGTCAAAAAGGCAATAGTCATTTGTCCCCCTTGTCTCCCTTGTCTCCCTTGTCCCCCTTTTCCCCATGCCCAATGCCCAATTCCCAATTCTGTATAAATTGATTCTGAATTAGGCCCCTTTCAGAGTTAAGATGGCAAAATTGCGTTAAATTGTGGTTAAAGCTACAAAAAATTGTCACAACAACAACTCATTGATACCTTGTTTCCAGCCTCGGTTGTCCATCTCGACAATGGTTTAACGTTGATTCATCAAGAGATTCCAACTACCCCTGTAGTTGTGGCGGATGTGTGGGTGCGTGCTGGAGCCACTCTAGAGCCAGAATCTTGGTTTGGGATGGCGCACTTTTTAGAACACATGATCTTTAAAGGTACAGCAACGTTACCGCCTGGGGTTTTTGATCATAACATAGAAAATAAAGGTGGTGTGAGTAATGCAGCTACAAGTTATGATTATGCTCATTATTCCCTGACAACAGCTGCTTCTTACCTGGAAGAGACTTTACCCCATTTAGGGGAACTGTTGCTCAACGCCGCAATTCCCGATGATGAATTTAGCCGGGAACGGGATGTAGTCCTAGAGGAAATTCGCTCTTATCATGATGATCCCGATTGGTTAGCATTTCAATCTCTGATTGGGATTGTTTATCAAAACCACCCTTATGGACGTTCTGTGCTGGGTACAGAGCAAGAAATCATGCAGCACTCACCAGAGGCTATGCGCTGTTTTCACCGCGCCCATTACCAACCGGAAAATATGACTGTGGTAATTGTGGGCGGAATTAATCAAAATTCAGCCGTAGATTTGGTAAATTGCTCTTTTGGAAATTTTACCCCCCGCGCTGATTGTCCGCTATCACAACCAAGCCAAAAGCCCGTTATCAAAGGAATTCACCGTCAAGAACTGCATTTACCAAGACTAGAACAAGGGCGGTTGCTAATGGCGTGGCTAGCACCAGGAGTAGAACAACTCCGTACTGCCTATGGTTTAGATATGTTATCAGTGTTACTGGCAGAAGGGAGAACTTCTCGCTTAGTGCGTGATTTGCGGGAAGAACGGCAATTAGTACAGGGAATTTGTAGTAATTTTTCTTTACAACGGGAATCGAGTTTATTTACAATCACTGCTTGGGTGGAACCAGAACACCTAGAAAAAGTAGAGTTCTTGATTCGCAATCATTTGTCAGAATTGCAGAATACACCAATCAGCCAGCATGAACTGGCGCGTACACGTAGACTTCTATGTAATGAATATGCTTTTTCTACCGAAACGCCCAATCAACTGACTGGGCTTTATGGCTACTATAATACGATCGCCCAAGCAGAATTAGCAGTTACATATCCTCAACAAGTTCTATCTTTTGATGGGGAAGAACTGCAACAATTAGCGAAAAAGTATCTCCAACCAGAAAATTATGCTGTGACTGTCCTCAAACCCTGTTAGCCATTAGTCATGAGCTAATACCAATTCTATGTGAGGCTGCACGTTAACGCCCTCACCTCCGGGTGGGTCTAAATAAACAAAGCTTGCCTCCGCAGGCTAGATTATCAGAAAAATGGGTCTAAAACCCCGTCCTTTGGTATAACGAGGATGTTTATTTCACTTCTTCTCACCCCCTTCTGTTGTCGGGAAGGGGGAAGATTCAAAGTATTTGGACTTGTAGGCTAGGGTCGGCAAATTATTAGCCGTGAAATGGTGTATGATAACAGTAAGTCAGCCCTCTCACTTAACAAAGACACAGAATCTAGCCTCCAGTTTGTCTGGAGTTTCGAGGAAACCGTTGCGAGGCTGTTCTCCTAGACGGTGAAATTCCTTCCAGAACAAAACTTGTGAGCAAGGGACGAGAAACCATGTGTGACTCCTGGCAAAGAATTAAAGGGTTATTGGGATGCGGTCAATCACCCTATTGCTGTCTACCCGAAAGGAATCTGGAACAGCAAGCCTCATCCCCTTGTGGGTAAGGCGGTTGACTTATTGACTAATGACTCAAACTGTGAAAAAATCTATATTTAATTCCCCGATTCACCGTACTGTATTAAGCAATGGCATTGTCGTCTTGGTGGCAGAAAATCCGGCGGCAGATATCATTGCAGCGCGCATTTTTGTCCGTGCGGGAAGTTGTGCCGAAAGCCGGGAACAGGCCGGACTAGCACATCTATTATCAGCAGTGATGACAAAAGGATGCGATGGACTTTCTAGCTTAGAAATTGCGGAAAGAGTCGAATCAGTCGGAGCGAGTTTAAGTACAGATACTGCCAATGATTATTTTTTGCTATCTCTGAAGACTGTTACCTCAGATTTTGCGGAAATTTTAACCTTAGCAGGGCTGATTTTGCGATCGCCAATATTTCCGGAAACTCAAGTTGAACTAGAACGGCGTTTAGCACTACAAGATATTCGCTCCCAAAAAGAGCAGCCGTTTACCATTGCTTTTGACAAACTGCGCCAAGCAATGTACCAAGATCATCCCTATGCTATGTCGGTGCTAGGCGATGAAACAACTATGAGCAGCTTAACTCGTGCGGACTTAGTTGCTTATCACAAAACTCATTTTCGTCCAGATAATGTAGTCATTAGTATTGCTGGACGCATTACACTAGAGGATGCAGTCAAACTGGTAGAAGAAGTATTTGGTGATTGGCAACCTATCAGCGAAAAGCTGCCAATCTTGAATCTGCCGGAAATTCAACTCCAACCCCAGCATCAGCTACAGCCCCTACAGACACAGCAATCCATCGTCATGCTTGGTTATTTGGGTTCCGCCGTAGCTGATGCTGACTATGCCGCTTTGAAGTTGCTGTCTACCTACTTGGGTAACGGACTTTCTAGCCGCTTGTTTGTGGAACTGCGCGAAAAGCAGGGCTTAGCTTATGAAGTATCCGCATTCTATCCCACCAGGCTGTATCCAGGATCGTTTGTAGTTTACATCGGTACAGCCCCAGAAAATACCAGCATAGCTTTGCAAGGACTGCGGAAAGAAGTCGATTTACTGTCTACTACTGAGATAGCAAAAGACGTACTTCAAGCCGCTAAAAACAAAATATTAGGACAGTACGCCCTAGGAAAACAAACAAACGGGCAGATTGCTCAGATATATGGCTGGTATGAAACCTTGGGATTAGGAATTGAATTTGACCGCGAATTTCCGGAGCTAATTACCGCCGTTAATGCAGCAGATGCGATCGCTGTAGCAAACCGATATTTACAAGAACCTTACTTGTCTTTAGTCGGCCCGGAAGCAGCAATTAATAGTGCGATCGCTTAGTTTTTAGTTTGAAGTTCGTAGTCAGCACAAAGCGTGCTTCATCATCCACTGACTAAAGTAGGGGCACGGCATCCAAAGAGTAATCTTGCAGATGCCGTGCCTCTACGAAATAATTTACACAGAAAAAAAAATCACCTGCTTTTTTCTTGGCTCAAGCGGCTGTAATATTAGCATCATGAAGATTGCGGGCATATACCATGAAAGGCAGCCGTTCAGTAAGTAGCTTAAGCCACTTAGATTCACTCAAATCCTCTCTCAGCTCCAGTACCAACAAATTGAATTGGTTACTTTTGTTTTCTGCTGTGCCTGTGTTGATTGCTGCCTCTACCTTGGTAACAATTGCAGCACCACAGAAAATTTCTCAAGCAACCCCAAGCGCTGACATCAATCGCCCTACCCTAGGTATTGGTAGCCAAGGCGAGCGCGTTTCTGAACTTCAGGCGGCTTTAAAGCTTTTGGGTTTCTACACAGGTGCAGTAGATGGTAACTATAACAACATTACCGCCAGCGCTGTTTCTCGCTTTAAGCAAGCAGCAGGCTTAAATTCAGACGGTGTTGTTGATGCTGCTACTTGGCAAAAATTGTTTCCTAGCCAAACAACAGCATCATCAACAGTTCCTGCACCTAAGCCAACCCCAAAATCAACACAGCCAGTCATCGTTCCTGCACAAGCGGGCAACATCAGAAGACCTACTCCTCAACCGGAACCAAAACCTGCGCAGCCAAGACAGCCGACAACTCCAAAGCCACAAAGAAATACCAATCGTTCTACAACCACTCGGACTCCAGCACCTCGGACACCACAAATCCCGCGTTTTGAACGTAGCCCTGGTATTCAATACACCACAGAAGGATTACCAATTTTGCGTTTAGGGAACCGTGGATCGGAAGTTGGTAAATTGCAAGAAGTTTTGAAAAGGCTGGGTTTCTTGAGCGGTGATGTAGATGGAGACTTTGGCCCAACAACAGAAGCAGCAGTCAAAGCTGCACAAAGCCGCTATGGTTTGGAAGCTGATGGTGTCGCTGGTGGCGGTACCTGGGAAGTGCTGTTAGAGCGATCGCAGCGCCAGCGTTAGACTCATAAACAGGGGGTAGGGGGAAAATGATTGTTGACTGTTGACTGTTGACTGCGCCGCACTGAAGCTCACTCGAAGTGTTGATTGTTGACTGTTGACAAATGACAACTGACAACTGACAAATGACTATTGACAAATGACAACTGACTATTGACAAATGAAACACTTTTTATTAACGTGGCTCGGTACTGCCGTGGCCTTAATAATCACCTCTAACATCGTTGATGGATTCAAGATCAAGAGTTTTGTGGCGGCGCTGGTTGCTGCTATTGTCATCGGGCTAGTTAATGCCTTTATTCGCCCTATTTTACGTTTTTTCGGAATTCCCATTATCTTGCTCACCTTTGGTTTATTTACATTTGTGATCAATGCGTGGACTCTTTGGTTAGCAAGCTTCCTTACTCCCGGTTCGGGTTTTAAAATTGAGGGCTTTTTACCTGCTTTGTTGGGATCAATTGTGTTAGCGATTGTTTCTAGTGTGATTAACTATTTTCTGCGCGTGGTTGAATAACACTCGCTATTCTTTCTCATCCTTGAGCAACGGCTATTGTAACTGCTCCTGGTTCGCCCTGTAAGCGGAAAATTTGTTTAGGAACTAAGCACCTTACTCCTTCAGCAGTTATAGCCGGAGTCAGGTGTGATGAACTTGAGTTCAGGTTGAAAGCTAGTATCTTAGTTTGCCAGTTAATATCAGCAGCTGCAAGTATAGCAGCAGCTTCTGCTACACTGGGAGTTCCCATTGCTTGCTCGGTAATCTTAGCCGGATTGGGTACACAGACGAGACGGAGAATTTCAGCGGGAAAGGTTTTAAAAGTCAAATTGTGTAATTGGCAAAATTCCCGTAAACATACTTCTTTAGCCTTATTGTCAATGGTAGCAATACCTGCGATCGCACTTTGGTCGAGTTGATTTTCTTGAAACACCTGCTGAATTGCTTTTTCAAGCAAATGTGTTGATGTACCTCGCTGACAGCCAATTCCTACCCACAAACTTTGTTGATTCACTACCAGCTTTCTCCGCTGCTAAATTTAAAATTTTTATTTTTTCTCTAATTGCAGGAATCAGCGCGAATTAACCTTTTTATATGAGTTATATACTTTCAGGTTCAGTATTATACATAAAAACTGATCTTTACAATACTTTTCCCAAAAATAAAAAACTATATATTGTTTACATCTAGCACAGTAGGAAACGCCGAGGGAGAGATAAGGTAAAAGGTAAATGTCCTGATTCTTTTTGAATTCATGAGTATGCTTGAGGCGCAAGCATTTTACCTTCTCTATCTTGGTGTTTCAATTTCTTCCTTCTTCGTTGCAGCAAGAGTTTAAAAGTTGCGACGGAGTTTTGCTCTCTTCACTATATCTTGAACTTTTCACTAATCCCATGTAGTTTTATATCTGTTTTAGCCAATATTGAAAACTCCATTTAGGGACTTCCAAGTAAAAAAATCTTCCATTAGTAAGAATATTTAACACAACCGATTACTGTTAATATTTTCAGTAATTTCCTCTGGGTATATCACTTTCGGATAGTACGTAGATACTATTAAATGGCGATCGCGCTGTGCCAGTTGCGTAAGTCCTGTCAGATTTATCAACAAAGGCAGAGGGCAGGAGCCAGCTATGCTCAAGGGAATTCTGATTAGATCCCTTTGGCACGACCGAAAGGGAGTAAAGGTTTAAGACCCCCAGCAGATTGAAAATTTGGGGCTGCTTGTTTAGGAGGGGTCGGAATCCCCTTCTAAATAAAACCTTCTGCCTTCTGCCTTCTTCAAGTACCTATTTTAGAAATTAGTTGGTGAGTTGACCGAACCAAGAAATGGCAGATTTCTACACATAGGTTTATACCAAGATTTTGGTGTGGCAATCATCATTAATTGAGTGATATTAACCGAACTAACAATCTGATTATTAAACATTACTATAAGAATCAAAGCAATGAATTAAAACTTCGATTGTTCAAACAACTAAAGACTACTAAAAAGGAAATCAATATGTTAGTTCGTTACAACCCCTGGCAAGAATTAAACGCTATCCAACGTCAAATTAATAGCCTATTTGAAGACACCAGAGTACCATCTACAGTGTTTTCCAAAGGCTTGGTAAGAGTGCCGGCGGCTGAATTACAAGAAACTGAAGAAGCTGTTCATCTCAAACTAGAACTCCCAGGATTAGAAGCTAAGGACTTGGATATTCAAGTTACCGAAAAGGCTGTGTATGTTAGCGGTGAGCGCAAAACAGAAACTAAAACTGAAGATAAAGGCGTGACTAGAAGTGAATTTAATTACGGTAAATTCCAACGTGTAATTCCTTTACCTGCGCCAATTCAAAATACTAACGTAACAGCAGATTATAAAGATGGTATCTTGAATTTGACCTTGCCGAAAACTGAGCAAGCAAAGAACAAAGTTGTGAAAGTAAATCTTGAGCAACCTGCTGCTTAATCGGTGGGAATGCGACTAAGTGGTAAATAAATTTGTAGTTAGGACTTTAGTCCTTGATTTGAGGACTTAAGTCATCACTACAAACTCATGAAAATTAAGCTAAAAGCCTGGTCATCGCACTGACTGGGCTTTTTTTTAGTTGTTCAGCGATTGAAAATAACTATATTCAGAAGGGGAATGGGGAATGGGGAATGGGGAATGGGGAATGGGAAAGTAATTGTGTCCCTATCTTTAATCTCACAGATTTCTCTTCCCCTTTACCCTTTACCCCTTTACCCTTTCCCCTACAAAAATTTACATAATTCGCTAGAATCATGCTTACTTAATTTTTAGTCTCATGTATAACTGATAGAGCTTTGTTTACAAGCAACGGATGTTTTGGGGGTATGGGTTGGCTAAAGTCTAGACTGATTGAGCGATCGCACTTTTCATGAAGTGATGGAAACAACCAGGCGATCGCCACTTAAGAGAGTTTATTCGGCTATAACAGTAGCGATCGCACTCTTAACAATAGCAAAATAATTGGCATTTTTCCTGAGAGTCGGTGACAAGGAGATAGGATTGGGGATGGACGCTGCATATTGTTTGTATCAGACGCGCAAAAACTTTCACAAGCACAGTCGAGAATTTTCCTTAAAGCGGTTGATGTATAATTCCCTGATTCCTCCTTGGTGGATGATTAAAGCAGGCGATCGCCGATTTTGCGTTTTATACCGCGACCAAAATATTCTTTGGAAAAAAGGTATAGTTGTTTGGGGACGCATAGTGCAAGCGAACAATTTACTATTTGATCCGGGAAAATGGGATCATCCAGCAGTCATCGTTTTTAGTCCTGTTCCTGTATTTGATAGTAAACTCAAAGATCTGACAAGAATCGCCCATGATCTTTATGAACTCAAAGATAAAAAACTGAACCATCCAGAGATGGCGGATTTTGTAACTTTTGCTGAGGCGATTACCAATGAAATGGATTGTTTGTTTAACGTCAAAATCCCCGAATCTTTAACATTAAATCAACTAGTATATTTCACATCGATTATGGTATATCGTAAACATCTCCCTGGAGGCTATTTAAAATCTGGTTGGTTTCCGATTTTAATTGCTCCAGACAAAACTCCTGCTGCCATGATTTTACCAGCGAAATATTGGTTTTCTGAAATATTAGATTTATGGTGTTGTGATTAAATTGTTTTTGTCATTTGTCATTTGTCATTTGTCCGCGTCCCTCTCATCCCTAACCCCTAGGGCGTGTTTTCAAACTCCTCGTTTAGCCTTCTAAGTTTCTCGATCCCCCTAAATCCCCCTTAAAAAGGGGGACTTGAAGACTCTTTTAGCCCCCCTTTTTAAGGGGGGTTGGGGGGATCTAAGACTTTGAAGACACGCCCTAGCCCCTAGTCCCTAACGTCGCCAATTTTCCTACTCTTGACTGAAGACAAAATGACATATATCCCCAAAACTGAAGAGATATTAGTAAATTGAGAATCAGGCGAATCCCATGTACAAAAATAAGGAACTTTGGCGCGTCATCCTTGCAGTATCCATCATTATCGTTGGCGTGACGCACTTTGTTGTTCCCCAACCATTTGTGAAAATTATGCCGCCACAACTGCCATATTCTTTAGAATTAGTTTATCTCAGTGGCTTTTATGAAATTTTGGGTGGTATCGGCTTATTAGTCCCACCTGTGAGTAAAGCGGCGGCTTGGGGATTAATTTTGTTATTTATTGCGGTTTTTCCTGCCAATATCAATATGGCAGTTAATCATATTAAGATTGAAACCATACCATATTCCGATTCACCTTGGTTGCAAGCAATTAGGCTTCCCTTGCAAGCAGTTTTGATTGCTTGGGCTTGGTGGTACACTAAACCTTCAGATAAAGATAAACAAGCCTCAATAATTCCCAAATCACTGATTCCCAAAGAGTTAGAATGGTAATTTCCTAATCTTATGAGTACATCACAAACAGTACAACAATTGCAGGCAGAATTAATCACACCAGAAAACTTTCAACGTTATGGACAGGTGATTTTTCCGAGTTCAGATGGTAAGGCTTTTGATGGGGAAGATGCCGAATTAAATCTGCAAAATGGCACTCCCCGCTTTTATATCATGCGCCTGGATAGTAGAGGGCGAAAGTTTCACAAAATTACTCGCCATGTGCAATGTACTCAATGTTTAGGTTCTTTATCAGGGAAAGATTGGTTCATTGCGGTTTGTCCACCACATAATGAATTGAATGAACCAGTGTTAGAAGAGATGGCTGCTTTCCGAATTCCTGGGGATTGTTTTATTAAGTTAAATGTGGGAACTTGGCACGCTGGCCCTTATTTTGATCATGAGTTTGTAGATTTTTATAATTTAGAATTGAGTGATACGAATGTAGTGGATCATTTCACTCATGATTTTCTCAAGAGTCATCGGTTAACGTTTGAGATGGTTTAGCTGCAATCCTATCTGATTTGTGAGAATTCGCGTTGTCCAGATCCCCGACTTCTTTGAGGATGTTACTGGCGAATGGTGGGTTTGACCCGTAAATGCTGATACAAATAATTCTCTCGCTTACCCGATATACCGCCCACAGGCTTCCAGCCTGTGGCTAACGCTACAAAGCCCACCTTCGTGGGCTGAATTCTTTAGCCCACGAAGGTGGGCTTTGTTTGATTAGCCGCACCATTCTATGGTGACGGCGGGATTTCGGGATCAGCGAGGGGTCTTACCCCTGATTCGCTAGCAGCATCCGTAAAAGTTGTCGGGGATCTTATTACCCACGAATGATTTAGAACTGCAATGCATTAATGGGAATTTCTTTCATCTCATGTGGCTGGTGAATTGGTAAAGCGCGATTTCTTAAAAAACCACCAGAACGGTTAGCTAATACAGCTTGAATTTCTGCGATGATGGATAAAGCGATCGCTTCTGGTGTATCTGCGCCAATGTCAAGCCCAACTGGGCTATGCAATTTTTCTAGTTGTTCTGGGCTATATTCTCCGCCTTCAGCCTGCAATTGGTCAAGTAATTTTTCACTGCGACGCTTCGGCCCCAAAATACCCAGGTATTTTACACAAGAGGGTAATAACATTTTCAGAATTGCTAAATCGTCGAGATAATTATGAGTCATCACTACTGCGACAGTTTGCTCATTCACAGATATTTGTTGATGTAAAATCTCTCGCCGACTGAGAATTACTTCATCGGCTATAGCAAAACGTTCTTTAGTCGCTTCATTGGCGCGACAATCAACTATAGTCACTCGCCAGCCTAAAGCTTTGGCAAACTGGACTGTGGGTAAAGCATCTTGTCCTGCACCAAATATTATCAGGTTTGTGGGTGGCTGGATAATTTCGATAAATACATCTACAATCCCTGAAGAAAATTGATATTTATTAATAGTTGATTTTTGATTTTTTAAGGCAATTTGAGTATCGTTAATTAATGCAGATTTTAAAGTAGATTCTGTGATATTAGTAATTATATTATTGTCTGGTTGAATAATTAAGCGATCGCCTACTTTGACATTAATAGCACCATCGACAGCAAATACAGTGGCGATCACACCTGGTTGCTGTTGCTCAAAACATTGCTGAATCAACAGCAAAGGGTTACATAAGTCACCTGATTCTAACCGTTCAATCAGTACTTGCACTAATCCATTGCAACCAAGCCCAAACCCCCAAAGGATATCTTCATCAGCAGTAGAGTCATAGGCGATCGCAATTGGTCGTCCATCCGGCATGGAAACACGAGTATGTTCAAACACATCATTTTCCAAGCAACCAGCGCTGATTGTGCCGATGATTCTACCTGTTGGCATCATCAACATCCGCGCCCCAGGACGACGATAGGTAGAGCCTTGAACATTAACTACAGTTGCCAGAAAAATTGATTCAGCATCATGCTGAATTTCTGCAAATGCTTGCAAAATAGCAGTAATTTCTTTCATTTGTCATTTGTCATTTGTCATTTGTCATTTGTCATTTGTCATTTGTCATTTGTCAACAGTCAACAGTCTGTAGGGGCGGGTTTATTTAGATTATTGTTGATCCACGAGGATATCTGTGAACCCGCCCGTACAACCGTCAACCGTCAACCGTCAACCGTCCCCCTTTACAGCAACTTATCAGGTGTTATGGGTAAATCACGGATGCGTTTACCTGTGGCATGATAAATAGCATTGGCGATCGCAGCTGAAACTCCGGTAATACCAATTTCACCTACACCACGCGCCCCGGCTGGGTTAAAGTTTAAATCTGGTTCGCCCACGAAGATTACTTCAATGCGGGGAATGTCTGCATGGGCGGGAAAGTGGTATGTGGCTAAGTCGTAAACTACGGGGTAGCCGATGTTGGGGTCAAGATGACATTCTTCCATTAAAGCTTGTCCAATACCCATAATTACGCCGCCACGGATTTGGCTGGCTGCGGTTTTGGCATTCATGACTTTACCAATGTCCATCACCGACACCCACCGCGTTACTTGTAAGCGACCAATTTCTTCATCGATGCTGACTTCACAAAAATGTGCGCCCCAAGATTGAAATGCCCATTTCTTCGCCTCATCACCAGGGGCGCTGGTAGCTGTGGCTTCAAAGGCTGATTGACCAGATTGTTGCAACTTTGTCAAGGCTTCTTGAGCAGTTTTCGCGTCGGCAGTTTTTAGGACTTCCGCACAAGCTGACATGACTGCTGGAATTAGGGATGCAGTCATTTGGGAACCACCTGCTAAACCACCATCTGGTAATAAAGAGTCTCCCATCTCTACCCGGATTTGTTCAACTGGTAAACCCAATATCTCTGCGGCTGTAGCAGCAACAATGGTATAAGCACCAGTACCCATATCATTACCAGCAGTGAGGATGTGGGCTGTACCATCTCCTAGCAACCTGGCTTTGACTGATGCTTGACCTCTCATCCCGGGGAAGGTGGCGGCGGCTACTCCCCAACCAATGAGTTTACCATCACGAGTGAGCGTTCGCACTTGTTTTGGTCTGTCTTTCCAGCCAAATTTATCTGCACCGACGCGCAAACAATCAGCAAAATGCTTGGCGGAGAAGGGTAAGCCATGTCGCTGGTGTTCTGTGGTTTCGTTGTTTAACCGCAGTTCTACTGGATCAATTTTCAACGCCCAAGCTAATTCATCGATGGCTGATTCCATTGCCCACATCCCCGGATTTTCTCCCGGCGCACGCATGAATGTGGGTGTACCAATATTTAAGGTGGCCATGTCTTGCTTGAGGCGCAGATTTGGTGCATCGTACATTACTGGGGTGATGCCGGTGCAGCCTTCGGGAAACACATCTACAGGTGAGGTGCAAGATTTCGCTTCATGCTCAATTACAGTTAGTTTACCATCAGCCGTTGCCCCCAAACGAATTAATTGCTCAGTTTCCGAACGGTGTCCGGTGTTGGCTGTTAAGTGTCGGCGGCTGAGGACAACTTTCAAGGGACGTTGAATTTGTCGCCCTGCTGCTGCTGTGAGGATAGCATGAGGCCAGGGGAATGCTTTAGAACCAAAAGCTCCACCGATAAAAGGAGTGACAATCCGCACTCGTTCTGTTGGTAAGCCAAAAAGTTGGGCATAGGTGCGTTGCGAACCCGCTACCCATTGCGATGGCTCGTAGATTGTCAACGAGTTGTCATCTTGCCAATGGGCAATAATGGCATGGGGTTCCATCGGTGCGTGCAGTTCAGTAGCAGTGGTGTAAGTTGCGGCAATTTTCACCTGGGCGGCGGAATTACCTGCTGCTATATTACCTTTTTCAAACTTTAGCTCCTCACCAAACAAAGGTGGTGCATCTTTGAAGGTGGCTTTTTTCGCATCTACTAGGGGCTGTTGAGTTGTGTATTCTATCTTCAGTAAGTGGGCAGCGTGACGTGATCGCTCGAAGGTATCTGCAACCACTAAACCGATAATTTGCCCACCATAGTAAATTTTATCATCTGACAACGGTAACCGCTCCTCATAAATTTTCGAGGACATAAAATCGTTGGCAGGTTTAAATATCTTGGGTGGGTTTTTGGGGGTAAAAACTGCAATTACCCCTGGTGCTTTTTCGGCGGCGCTGGTATCGATACTTTTAATTTGTCCGTTGGCGATACTGGCGGTGACGAGATAACCATGAACCAACCCAGGAATTTGATGTTCGGCGGCGTAGGTTGCAGTACCCGTTACCTTGGCTCGTCCATCTTTGCGGTTTACACCTGTGCCAATTACTTTATTCATGCTACACCGCCTCCTTTGGCAGAAATCGTGAGTGCGCGCCGAATTGCTCGTTTTGCTAATTCGATTTTGTAACTGTTGTGAGATAAAGGCTTGGCTTCCTTGAGCGCAATTTCTGCTGCTTGTTGAAAGGTTGTGGTTTCAGCAGTCTTACCAATTAAAAACTCTTCTGCATCTTTTGAGCGCCAAGGTTTGTGAGCGACACCACCAATTGCGAAGCGGACAGTTTGAATTTTATCGCCTGCTAAGTCAACAGCCGCTGCTACGGAAATTAGTGCAAAAGCATAAGAAGTGCGATCGCGTAATTTTAAATAAACTCCCGATTTAGCAAAGGGTAATGGTGGTATAATCAACGACGTAATCAACTCCCCAGGCTCTAAATTTGTATCTCGCTCTGGTGTATTTCCTGGCAGCCGATGGAATTCTGTAAATGGTATTTGTCGCTTTCCTTGAGTGCCGACAACATCAACCACCGCATCTAAAGCCGCCAGCGCTACACTCATATCGGAAGGATTCACCGCAACACACTCCTCACTAGCTCCTAGGATAGCGTGCATCCGATTAATTCCACTGATGGCTGGACAACCTTGCCCTGGTTGGCGTTTATTGCAAGGAAAAGCAGTATCGTAATAATAAGGACAACGGGTACGTTGCAGTAAATTCCCGCCGACAGTCGCCATGTTGCGAATTTGCTGGGATGCGCCCGCCAGAATCGCCCGGGAGAGGATGGGGTAATTACGGCGGACATCGGCATGATCGGCGACATCAGTATTTGTCACCAATGCGCCTAAACGTAAACCGCCATTCGCCATTTTTTCAATTTGCTTCATCTCCAATCGCGAAATGTCAATCAGTTGCGATGGCTGATCTAAGAATACCTTGAGGCGATCGACGAGATTTGTTCCCCCTGCAATAAACATAGCATTGCGATCGCTAGTTGCTTTTTGAACTGCATCTTTCAGGGAACTAGCGCGGGCGTAGGTAAAATTATTCATGCACTTTCCCCTGCTTCACTAAATATCACATCTGCAACCGCAGAAGGTGGTGTTTGTCCCAGTGCTTGTTGCACTGCTGCTACAATGCCGTTGTAGGCGCTACATCGGCAAAGATTACCACTTAATCGCTCTTTAATTTCCTGTTGTGAAAGTTCCGCCAACTGTGGGGGACGAGTCAAATCTGCGGTGACAACACTAGCACAACCTCGTTTCACTTCCTCAAGTAACGCCACAGAAGCACAAATTTGTCCTGGTGTGCAATAACCGCACTGAAAGCCATCATGCTCAATAAATGCTGCTTGTACTGGATGGAGAGTATCGCCCTTTGCCAAACCTTCAATAGTGACAATCTGCTTATCTTCTTGCATCACTGCCAGAGTTAGGCAAGAATAAACTCGTTGACCATCAATTAACACTGTACAAGCCCCACACTGCCCATGATCGCATCCTTTCTTACTGCCCACTAGCCCTAAATTTTCACGCAATGCATCTAGTAGGGTGACACGCGGCTCAATATCCAGAGTTTGCAACTGGCCATTCACTGTTAGTTTCACCGTCATCTCTCCTGGGGAATTTGGGGTAACTTTTTTAGCTATGCTGGTTTGATTGAGCAAAGTCGGAGCAGCTATCGCCGTACCCGCAGCGGTTAATGCTTGTCCGAAAAAACCGCGACGGGAAGTTTTTCCTCCGCCTTTTTCATTCTGCGACATGATTTTTCCCTTTAAATTTGCCCGGTTAGTAGTTAGTCAAGACTTTAGTGCTAGATTTGAGGACTTGAGCCGCTCACTACAAACCGTTCAAACTTTACTTGATCGAGTAGTCATAAAATTATTTTTACTATGAGTTTGTTCATCTGACTGTGAACTACACAGAAAATCTACCTAAAGTTTGACACTCTCAGGGCTGAAGCCACTGAGATTCTGCGGACAGAGTAAACTTAGGTAGCACCCAAAGTCTAACTCTCGCTACGGTTGTCAAAGACCGTCTACCCAGTAAGCCTAAGTCTAAGCTTAGATTGCTGGCTACTTTTCTTAAAATATTTGCTGCCCCATTGAGGTCGGCGTTAACGATTAAACCTTTAGCTGACTGATACAATCCACGTTCAACGCGCTTTCCTGATGCTTTCCACCCTGGAGGTTTTTCGCCATACTTGGGCAGGGAGTCGCCATCTAAGTAGCTGGCTTTTGACGTGTAAGATTCTTCGGTTTCTTGATATCTAATTCCGTGTAAATCACAAAGCTGTTTCAATCGGTCTTTGAGCTTACCTAATGGCATTTGAACAAACTTTTGATTGTTTAGTCTGCCCATGTCAGCATTAGACTTAAAGCCTTCATTCCAACCAATTATTAATGTTCCAATGCCATATCTAAGACAATGGCTGATAATTAGCTTCGCTGCTTTGTTGATGCCATCACGCATTTGATGGTTACGTTTACGAGTTACACGGTCTAGCCAGTTGTCCCAATAAGCTTCTGGTTTACCTTCTTTACGAGTCGATACTTTCTTGTTCCATAATTGATTCATTGCCTTCATTGCACGAGCGTCAATCAGCAAAGAATTCCCCAAAGTATCAACACACGCCGCAAGATTATCAGCAGTGCCAAGGTCAATCGATAAAGCTTGATTAATGTCTAATTCGTGCTTTTGTTTCTCCACCTCATAGGACATCTCAAGATAAAAAGCACCATTTTTAGGAAGAATGGTGAACTCTTTAATCTTTGAGTAATCAATGTTTGATGGCATTGGTAAAAAAAATTCTGAAATACCAAACCAACGTTTTACTGTCAATCCCAAAGAGAATCTAAGTTGTCCATTAATTAATGTTGGTTTCTGTCCTCCAGAATTAGGATAGGCAACTTTAAACAACTTAGAACCTTTTAGATAATCAGGAGGTTTAGGTTTGAAATGTAGCTGTCCTTTGAAGTATAGCTCTCTAAGTTCTTTAAAAGATTTAAAAGCTTCTGTCACTGACATCAATGTTTGTTGCATAGGCGTTGATGGTAACGATTGAGCAATCAAGGTTTTTGAAATTGATGGTTCAAAAGCTAAATCAAACTTTCCAGTCAGCAACTTCCCTGTTTTAAAAAACACCTGACGGGCAAAGTATACACAATTGTTATATAGCTTGCCTGCTTGTTGACAGAGATACTCTAATAACGCTGTAGTTTCACTATCAGGAGAAAGTAAAACTTGTTGTACTCCGATTGTTTTCTTCGCTTTAGCCACTGGCTCGACCTTCCAGAACTTTGTTGACTGTTGACTGTTGACAGTCAAAACGGATATTTTTTCACAAATAAAAAAAACTGGGATTTTCAATTAATAATAAACGAATTCAGTGATAATTTTTATGTAAAAAAGTTATCAAGCGTAAAATATTATAACACGATCAATTATCATTCTTAACTAAAAATTAAGTTATTTAAATAATATATTTTTTAATCATCCCGCAATGGTGCATTACTGTATATTTATAAGCTGTTAAGCTAATAATCATCGTCAACGGGAGCATCCCAATTTTGCCTTGAATAAATTCGTAGTGGGAGCATCTTGCTCTCTAATGCAAACGCAGCGGGCAAGATGCCCGCACTACAAAAAATGAATTTTATTATAGATGTACCCCTGTCAGATAATTCTAGAGCTAGCTTGCCTGATGAAAGATAGATTTTCCATCAGCAAAATTAGCTAATTATTGGACTTTAGTTTTGGCATTTTTAGGGTAAATACGGGTAAAATTCCTGATCATTGGCATCTACAAACCTGAGTGAGTTATTTTGCGCAGTTGATTCAAATTTCTGTGTGGTGACTACAGACTTCTGTGTGGTGACTACAGACTTCTGTGTGGTGACTACAGCTAGTGGTCTATCGCATTAATTGTGATGAGTCGCGGATGTTCAGATCCCCGACTTCTTCGAGAAGTCGGGGATCTGACACCTGCAACCTGTCATAAGTTTTGGGAATTGCGATCGCTCAAGTTGATTGTTACCCGGAAACTGGCTGCAAGCAAACTACCAAATCCTCTTGATTGTTAAAATCTAACCAGGCTTTGGCTCAGGGACTTACTCGTAAAAAAATATTTCATTAGCGGTTCTCATTTGGATGCGATACAATGGAGGGCGGGGAAACCCATTGGTGTCAACTTAAGTCAAAACGCTTATTCCACAGGCATTTTACCCCACCCCTCAATCCCCTCCCCGTAAACGGGGAGGGGAAGTTTTGGCTTTTAGACAAAACTGGGGTGGGGTAGCGCGGATCTTGGTGCTACGTGATTTTGTATCAAATCATATCCTGGCAAGGGTTTCACGTTAAGTTGACACGTATGGGGGAAACCCCACCCCTACGCCTGTACCTAATCGGCAGACAACCGGGTATACTATTGAAGTTTTCTGATTTGATTCACCGCATCCTGATAATCATCTTTTTTGCCTTGTTGCTGATAAAGCTCTGCGGCTTTTTGAAAATCAGCGATCGCACCGGGCTTGTCGGGTAAATTTTTGCGAACAATTCCTCGATTGTAGTAGGCATCGCCATCGTTGGGATTAATCTTGATAGCAGCAGTGTAATCAGCTATAGCCCCAGACTTATCTCCTAAATCGTTGCGGGCATTTCCTCGACCTGTATAAGCATTGGCATCGTTGGGATCAAACTTAATCGCAGCCGTGTAATCAGTGATCGCCCCAGCATTGTCTCCCAATTTGCGGCGGACTAATCCTCGGTTGTAGTAGGCTAGCCCATAGTTGGGATTAATCTTGATCGCAGCGGTGAAATCAGCGATCGCCCCTGGCTTATCTCCTATATCGTCGCGGGCTGAACCTCGATTGTTGTAGGCTTTGGCATAGTTGGGATTAATTTTGATCGCAGCGGTGTAATCAGCGATCGCTCCTTGCTTATCTGCTATATCGTCCCGGACAACACCTCGATTGTAATAGGCTTGAGCATAGTTGGGATCAATCTTGATCGCAGTGGTGTAATCAGCGATCGCCGCTTGTTTATCTCCTAAATCATCGCGGACAAAACCTCTGTTGTAGTAAGCATTGGCATAGTTGGGATCAATCTCAATAGCAGCATTGTAATCAGCGATCGCCCCTTGTTTATCTCCTATATCGTCGCGGGCATTTCCTCGGTTGTTGTAGGCATAGGTATAGTTCGGATCTAGGCGAATGGCTTCAGTGTAATCAGCGATCGCGCCTCGATAATCTTTACGATCATATTTATCGTTGGCTTTAAGATAAAAATCATCCGCTTTGGGTGCAGTAGCCACATTGATACTTGGCAACTTCACCCCCAAATCTACCCCCATTGCTAACATCTGCCTTGCTGCTGAATAGATAGTAGTTCCTATGCCCGTGACAATTTTACCCTGGCTCTTGTCGCTGATTTGTTGCTCATCAGCCCTGCCGTGAACTGCTATCACTTCCCCTTGCTCGTTTAAGACTGCACCCCCACTCATGCCTTTTAAAGTATCATTATCGTAAATGATGTTATAACCATCACGCTGCGCTGTGCCATTGGCGTTTACTTGTCCTTTGTTAAAAAACAAACCGGGCTGAGAAATAGCTGCTGTTTTCGCCGGAAACCCAGCAACATAAACTGTCGTGGTGCGTGTCGCTTGATCGGAATTTCCGATTTTGGCAATGGTATAACTTTTATTACTGTTAAACTGTAATATTGCTAAATCTGTCTGTGCTAAGGGCTGTATTGATTTTATTTGATAACTTTCCCCATCGGCAGTGAAGATTTGATATTTTTGCCCACTTCTGACTACATGATAGGCAGTGATGACAGTGTAACTATTGCCAGAGCGTTTAATTATAATTCCCGAACCGGAATCAGTGGACTTTTGAGTGTTAACAATTTTGACTGTAATCTCTGTGGCAATTTTTTCGATTTCGGGTGCAGATAATCCTAATGCTACCTGCGATTGTACCAATACTATTGATGCGCCAATCAGCGCCGATGACAGTGTGTAATAATATTTCATCATCTATAAAATCAAGTAATTAGGCTGTTTGTAAAAGTGTAATATTCTGTCCGCTTGATTACTTACTAAATCCCCAGAACCCCACCCCTTAATCCCCTAAGAGCAAGCGAGGAGGGGAGACAGGTGAGGCGGGGTGGGGTGCAGTAACTATGGGCATCATAATTAATTACTCGGACATGATATAAGTAAGTAGCCGTCATAAATTGCATACACCAGGAAATAGGAAAAAACTTCTGATTCCCCTCCTCGCTTGCGGGGAGGGGTTAGGGGTGGGGTGCAGTGACTATAGGCATCATAATTAATTACTCGGACATAATATAAGTTGATATGTAGAAAACAAGATTAATTATGAATTTAAATAGACAATAGCAGACCAGCAAATTGTCAATAAAACCTACAATCTTATTGATGCCATGCTCTATTGTTGATATTTTTTAATCAACTCTAAAGCGTTTTGATACCACTCTGTATTTCCTTGTTTTTGAAGTAGTTCAGCGGCTTTTTGCAAATCGGCGATCGCTCCTTTTTTATCTCCCAATTGATAGCGGGTTAAACCCCTGCCATAATAAGCATTGGCAAAGTTGGGATCAATCTTGAGCGCAGCGTTGCAATCAGCGATCGCTTCCTTGTATTGTCCTAAATCGTAACGGGCATTTCCTCGGTTATAGTATGCATCCACATCTTTGGGATTAATCACCAGCGCAGAGGTGTAATCAGCGATCGCCCCTGGAATGTCTCCTGATTTGCGGCGGGCTAATCCTCGGTTGTAGTAAGCATCGCCATACTTGGGATTAATCTTGATCGCTGTGGTATAATCAGCTATACCCGCTGGGTATTCCCCTAAAGCGACACGGGAAATGCCTCGGTTATTGTAGGCATCGCCATATTGGGGTCGAATGTTGATGGCAGAGGTGTAATCAGCGATCGCCGCAGTATTGTTTCCTGATTCGCGGTTGGCATTGCCTCGGTTGTAGTAGGCTTCAGCATCTTTGGGATTAATCTTGATCGCAATGGTGTAATCAGCGATCGCTCCAGCATTGTCTCCTGATTTACGGCGGGCGATTCCTCGGTTGTAATAGGCATCGCCATAGTTGGGATTAATCTTAATCGCCGTATTATAATCAGCTATAGCCGCTGGGTATTCTCCTAAATCGGCGCGGACTATTCCTCGGTTGTTGTAGGCATAGGCATAGTTGGGATTAAGCTTGAGCGCAATGTTATAATCAGCGATCGCCGCTTGCTTGTCTCCGGAAGCAGCGCGGATGATTCCTCGGTTATAGTAAGCATAGGCATAGTTGGGATTAATTTTAATCGCCGTATTGTAATCAGCGATCGCCCCTGACTTATCTCCTAAATCGGCGCGGGCTATTCCTCGATTATTGTAAGCATCGGCATAGTTAGGATTAATCTTGAGGGCAATGTTATAGTCAGCGATCGCCCCAGTATTATCTCCTAAATCGGCGCGGGCTAATCCTCGGTTGTAGTAAGCATAAGCATGTTTGGGATTAATCTTGATCGTAGCATTGTAATCAGCGATCGCACCGGGCTTGTCTCCTAAATAGTAGCGGGCTACACCTCGGTCATTGTAAGCTTCCGCATAGTTGGGATTGAGGCGAATCGCTTCGGTGTAATCAGCGATCGCCCCTTGATAATCTTTCTGGTCATATTTATCGCTGGCTATAATATAAAAATCATCGGCTTTGGGTGCAGTCGTCCCATTCATACTTGGCAGATTTACTCCCAAATCTACCCCCATTGCTAACATCTGCCTTGCTGCTGAATAGATAGTCGTGCCAATGCCAATAATAATTTTACTCTGGCTCTTTTCGCTAATTTCCTGCTCATCAGCTCTGCCGTGAACTGCTATCACTTCCCCTTGTTCATTTAACACTGCACCGCCACTGGTTCCCTTTAATGTCGGCACATCATAAATCATGTTGTAACCATCACGTTGGGCAGTACCGTTAGCATACACTTTTCCGTCTTTAAAGAATAAAAAATCTGGGTTAGTGATATTTGCTGTCTTCGCCGGAAATCCTGCAACATAAACAGTCGTGGTGCGTGTGGCTTGATCCGAGTTCCCGATTTTGGCAATGCTATAACTTTTGTTACTGTTAAACTCTAAAATTGCTAAATCTGTCTTTTGTAGGGGCTGCATCGATTTTATTTGATAACTTTGCCCATCGGGAGTGTAGATTTGATATTTTTGCCCACTTCTAACGACATGATAAGCAGTTAGTACCGTGTAACTATTGCCATTACGTTTAATAATGATTCCCGAACCAGAATCGGTAGCATTTTGAGTATTAACAATTTTGACTGTAATTGCTGTGGCGATTTTTTCAATTTCGGGTGCAGATAATCCTAATGCTACCTGCGACTGCACCAATACCATTGATACACCAATCAGCGCCGGTGACAGCGTGTAATAATATTTCATCTTTTTACCCAATTTTTTTAATTTTAGATCCCCGACTTCTTGAAGAAGTCGGGGATCTGAGCAGCATACACCACCGCATTCACCAAAACATAGTTACTTGTTGCATAGTCAAAATGTATACAAACACCAACTATCTACTCAGATGCTAATGCAAAAAATCGGTAAATTGTAGGGAACACTAAGCAAATCGAGAATTTCCCGATAGTCTGTAGATGTTCCCTACTTGTCTGCATTCACTCACTCCGAAATTTTTACTTTTCCGGTGGGATGTTGTTCAAGAAGGTATCAAAATCAACGTAGATTTGCGTATCATCATTATTTTGATTGAGAATCCTTCCCGAAGCTAAACCACGCCTATCTAACAGCCTTTCCGCCGCCAGTCGCGCATTCGCACCTCGCTTGAGGGTAAATAAAACACTTTTGCTGGTGCAAACATCGTTTGTACTCACAGCAGCGCAGACTACCGGATAACCATTGACTGTTCCAGAGATAATAGTTCTGAGATTACCGCTGTCATAGTTCTGTTGAAATCTGTAAGATACTTGCTTACAGCGTTCTAAAGCCGTCAACTTAGAAGAGAAAAACTTTTCGTCACTCCAGCGAATTATTGGTCTTGGTAGGCCATCTTCTGTATACACAACGGTTGCAGGCTTACCCTGGCTCTTAGCACATCTAAAAGCTGGGCTGCTAGCATAACTAGGCTGATGCATAATTACAGTTGTCGTAGATGCCATGAGCAAAGCTACGCCAGAAACTCTAGCACCCTTGGTCAAAATGGAACTGACTAAATTGCCAACCATAAATTTATGTGTGTTTGACTAGTAGAAAAGGGTATAAATTTAATTATCGGGAAAATATCGCTATTGACAAACTAAATTTGCAGAATTTCTGCATAATACTTAAACATATCAGTAAAAATTACCTTCTTAGATGAAGAAAATTAAAGTTGGCTGTTAGATCTTCAGCCTTTTGTGTCAAAAAAATCACCAAATGTTATGGCATTATCTTCAAGCAGGGAACAAGTCGTTAACGGTTGACTGTTAACTGTGAACCGTAAACCGTTAATAATAGCAATGGAATATTTTTTGACTGGGAAGTACCTAAGAAAACAAAAATACGAAAATATTCGGAATATTATGTAACTTTTATGGCAAGCATCGAAAATATTTCTTGAGAAGGATAAACTAGCCCAGCCTAAAGAAATATTAATTTTTAGTAAATGATTTAGGATGGCTATATATAAGCCAGCGGGTCATCAGTTCTAGGATTAATGGGTGAATATCAATGAATCAAAAGCTTGGTGGACGTTACCAAATTCTCAAACAAATCGGAAAAGGGGGGTTTGGAGTGACTTTCTTAGCCGAAGATACCCAACGTCCTGGAAATCCCAAGTGCGTTGTCAAACAATTTCAACCCATGTCTACCAATCCCAGAACTTTAACCGAAGCACAACGTTTGTTTCAAACCGAAGCTGAGACTTTAGAAAAGTTAGGAAAGCATGACCAAATTCCCCAGCTTTTGGCGCACTTTGAAGAAAATCAAGAATTTTATTTAGTTGAAGAATATATTGCCGGACAGGACTTGAGTCACGAATTGCTTCCTGGGACAAAATTGAGCGAAGCTGATACAATTCAACTGTTAAAAGATATTTTAGAAGTTTTAATTTTTATTCATCAGCAAAAAGTAATTCACCGCGATATCAAACCATCAAATATTATCCGCCGCACAGATGGTAAAATTATTTTAATTGACTTTGGTGCCGTTAAACAAATTAGTACCCAAATAGTTCTTTCTTCTGGACAAACACAAATAAGTGTTGCTGTTGGGACTCCAGGCTATATGCCTAGTGAACAAACATCTGGTAATCCTGTGATTGGTAGTGATATTTATGCAGTCGGAATACTGGGTATTCAAGCTCTTACAGGAATACAAGCACAACAATTACCAAAAGATGTCAATCATGAAATTGTTTGGCGCGATCAAGCACAGGTTCACAAAGAGCTAGCATCTATTTTAGATAGAATGGTGCGTTATGACTTTCGCCAGCGTTATGAGTCAGCAGAGAAAGTATTACAAGCTCTACAACAACTGTCACTAAACTCAACATTACCCCCAACAATTCTGCACAAATATATACCTGATGCAATACCTTGGAAATGGATAATTCCTTCTTTTACAGTTGTCGCCGCATCTATTGCCATATTTATTATCTTTAAACCGTCGATATCGCAACCACCAACGCCACCTCGAGAATTATTATCCTATGAAGATTCCGACTTAAATATCAAAATAAAATATCCTGACAATTGGGATAGACAAGATTTGAAAAATCCGATTACTGGAGAATGGGTAAAATTTTTATCGCCTAAACAAAGCCCAAAAGATAATTTTCAAGAACAGCTAACCATCAAAGTTGAAGACTTTTCCAAAACCTTAGAAGATTCGCAAACCGAATTTGTTAAAGAAATTAAAAATTCCAGCAACTCGAAAATTACTAGTAGCAATACAACTACTTTGGCGCATAAAAAAGCGTATCAATTAATTTATACTGTCACAAATGAGGAAAACAATTTAAAAAATTTGCGGATTTGGACTTTAAATGGCGATAAGGCATACATTATCGTCTACACTGCTGCTATAGATGATTATGATACATTTCTGCAAACCGCCCAAACAATGATTAAATCATTTGAAATTAATTAGTCATTTGTCATTTGTCATTTGTCATTTGTCATTTGTCATTTGTCATTTGTCAGAAGGAAGATGGCGGAATTTTGAATTGCTTGTCCTCCTTGTCCTCCTT
The DNA here is from genome assembly GCF_963875285.1 of Calothrix sp. NIES-2100. Lineage (NCBI taxonomy): Bacteria > Bacillati > Cyanobacteriota > Cyanophyceae > Nostocales > Calotrichaceae > Calothrix > Calothrix sp. NIES-2100. The sequence goes on along the minus strand of NZ_CAWNLA010000001.1, from coordinate 9,244,421 downwards.
GTCCCCCTTGTCCCCTTTCCCGTTTCCCCTTCTGAATACAGTTACATTTATTTCCGTTAGTCTATTTACGAATTACAAATATCGGGACAGCCCAACTGAGATGATTAATTTGCTTATGTAAATCCTTATCAGCTTCGGAACCATCCACAAATACAGAAGGCGCATCCCACAAAGGATTGGCTTGCATTCCATTGACACCAACTAATTCACCGCGATGATTGAGTAATGGACCGCCACTCATCCCTTTTTGGATATCATTACTGTAACCAAATTGATAACCACCTTCTAAAGCTTTGGGTAGTAAAAGTGAGACTTTACCAGTAGTGAAATTAAATGTTTGTTTTTCTTCATCTTCTTGTGCAGAAAAACCACTAGCAAACACTTCATCGCCTACTATTGGTTGAGAACCAATCGATGATACTGTATAATTTTTTTTAGGGCTGCGAAACTGCAATATTGCTAAATCATTTTTGCCAAAGTTTGCGTTTTGAGGTAAAGTCGCTGCATATATGTGCCCATCAGGTGTTTGAATTCGATAGGGAGCATCACCGGCTCTGAGGACATGAGCATTAGTGACAACTGTATAAATAGAGTTTTGTTTTTGCAAAAGAATCCCAGAACCCAAGAATTCTTTTGACATGACTTTGACAGTAATAGCTTGAGCTTGCAGACGTAACTTGTCTGTTGAGATTTGCGCTTGGGGTACTCCCCCACCGACAGCTTGGGGGATAGGTGATTTGCAATTAGCGATCGCACATTCACGGCGCTGGCTCCAATATGATGCTAATGCATATATTGCCAGCAATAAACAACCAACACAGGTAACTAGTGTCAATTTGTGCTTAGTCATCCCATGTTCAAGCTCATAACTGTAGTTTGAGAGCGATCGCTAAATCTCACTTTAGCGAGAATATATAATTCTACAAATTCAATTTACCGCATTTTGCAATCTTCGGGACTTCCAAGTAAAAAAATATTCCATTGCTATTGTTGTAGGGGCGGGTTTAACCGACATATCTGTTAGCACCGTGAATATCTCACAAAACCCGCCCGTACAAACAGTCAACAGTCAACCGTCAACAGCCATACCTGAAAATTGCTGTAAGTTAGTAGTCAGGACTTTAGTCCTTGACTTTTTAACTGAAGTCCTGACTACGGATTAGGTTTAAATTAATACAGCAGTGTTGGCATTATTTAATGATGCTAGCGGATTTGTACCCGGAGCTAATATTTCGTAAGGTCGCATCATCTCATTGTCTTCATGGGAGAGAATATGACAATGCCAGACATACTCTCCGGGAAGGTCGAAGGTGGCGACAACACGGATAACTTCACCGGGATCGATCGTGACAGTATCAAGTATACCCGCTTCGTTGGGCGCTGCCGGAGTCGCTGCTCCCTGATATTGAATATTGATTAATGGTGCTGTTGGTGAATACGCTCCTGTTAGTGGATCAATCTGAGTTGCAGTAAAATCCTGTCTGTCGAGCAGTTGGAAACCCGCTTCGTGCAAATGGATGGGATGGGAATCGCGTGTAGTATTGTAAATTTCCCAAATCTCGCAATCGCCAAGTTTGATATACTCGGTAATCGGATCATCCCACATCAGCGCACCTTCCCGAATCGTTCCCAGCATCGGTGTGATGCGTCCAAAATCATCGCCGGGGTTCTCAAATAGAGCTAACTGTTTTGCGATCGCTAATCCTGTGATTGGATCGGTTGGAGTAACATAATTTGTAGGGTTCTTAAAGCCATTAAAGCCTATATAGTCAGGACTTGTATGATCGTAGCGATCAATCTGGCTAACACTAGTCGGTAGCAATATCCAAGCCGGTTTAGTCTTATCTCTAGGGTTATCGGTTCGTAAGGTTGTCGGTAAGGGAGTATCAGCAACCGTTACCTGATTCCCTACTCTAAAAGCCATAATCTGACCCGTTGTATCTGGGTTGTTGGGAATTGGTTCACTGGTAATACCACCAGCAAAATTATTCAGAATTAAAGTTTCTCCCTGATACCCTTTAAAGTCTACAACTACATCCGCTCGTTGACCCGGTGCAAGTTCCAGGTGAGTAAGTTTCACTGGCGCATTGAGTAAACCTAAGTCTGTACCAATCTGGTAAAAGTCTAACCCTTGTTGCAGTTTGAGGCTGTAGAAGCGCGAATCAGAACCATTCAGCAGGCGGAATCTGTATTTCCGTGGCTCAACATCTAACACAGGCCAGGCTTTCCCATTCACAAGCATAACATTACCAGCACCGAATTCTGGTATTACACTGGGATTAGGTGCAGTTGCCGGAAGCATCCCTTCTAAGCCTGCTGCAAGTAAATCTGCATTGGAAGATGGATAAAATAATTTACCATCTGCTGTAAATATCTTGTCTTGAATAACTATGGGATATTCATAGTAAACATCTGGGTCTTTGCGCCAATTACCTTGGTAATCGAAATTAACGTAATTACCTGGAAGTGCGTTTTCGATTTGAGGTGTTTTTGGATTATCAGGTATGCCAGTATCATATTGATCCCGCAAGATATAAAAACCTGCTAAGCCAGCATAGACATTGAGGCGAGTGATTCCTAGGGCGTGGTCATGATACCAGATGGTGGCAGCTTGTTGATCGTTGTCATAGGTATAGGCTTGGATCGCACCTTTATTTATTGCTAAACTTCCGCCTTTACCAGTAGAAGTAAACCAAGCATCTGGAAGACCATCGTATTGAGATTTATTCTTTCCGCCATGCAGGTGGGCGACTACTGGAACACCGTTTTTGCTAATGGTATACTTAGTGCCAGTATAAGCCCAATGAAGTGTGGTATCTACTGGCAGTAAATGTTGTTTAGGAAGCTTGCTCTTCCAATTTATAGTAATTGGTGTACCTTTTTGTGCCACAATCGCCGGACCAAGGTAATTAAGACCAGCCGCATCCCAAGCTGGAGCAAAAGCGCTATGGTAACCCCAGGTTTGGGTTAGAGGTATTCCTGTCCCTAAACCAAAGTTATGAGTCCCTTGACTCATTGTGATTGTATATCTACCTTTACGCCTAGCATCAATAAAGAATCCCGGAGCGAGTAGGTTTGGTAATTGATTAGTGTATTTAGGAATAGTCAGTGGATTGAGCAGCGCAACCATAATAGATCATCCCTGTGTAATTGAAGTAAAAACCATAGAAAAAACCACAGCAAAACCAGCTTAAGCATCGTCTTGAACTATCTTTGTTTGCAGTTTGTTCAGCGATGTTAACCGATGATGTAGTTGAGTTAATTTGTGGTCGATTAAATGTTCAAAAATGCTCTGGCTCTCCCAACATATCAGTAGCATCAAAAGCTAAGAAAAATCTCGCCTTCATTCCCTACATAGGAAATGAAGGTTTCGATTACGAGAGTCAAAGCTTTTATGTAATTAAATTAGATAATAATTGTGAGGAACTTGTGAGGAAAAAATACAGCTAATAATTTTTACAAAATTCTATTTTTGGATAGAGTAATTGCAATGATAGCTATTTTTAAATTATCAAATTTTGTTACTTTTTTAATAACTCAAGATTAAGATATATTTCATAATTAGAAAATTTGCTATACAAATTGAAATGTAACCATGTTTTGAGGATTTGTCCTACTTATGCCTATTTTCTCATGCCTATAAGCTATTAAAATTTTCCTACTTTATAGCTAATTAACTATTTAGTAAATCACACAATGAGCATGATAATCCTACTTTCTCCGCCCCTAGCCCCTAGCCCCTAGTCCCACAACCAAGGAATCAAAATTAACATTCTATGACAAATGACAAAATGCAAAGTCTCTTGTCAAATTTGCGCCAATCATAAGTTTGTCAGCGAGAAAAATCAACTGACTATAGAGCCGGAACTATAGCCCGATCCTGAGCTAACTTACCATCTTCCATGTGAACAATGCGATCGGCAATATTCAAAATCCGGTTGTCATGAGTCACCATGACAATAGTCACATATCAGCTTGGGTGTTGCGCTTTTCGGCAGCTAAATAGGCTACGGTTACTTGTAAGCTTTGTTGCTTTATTGCTGCCCATAATTTTACTGTCTCTTTACATAAAAAATCTACTTTTATGCATCTGAATTTTATTTAAATAAAGAATTTAATTTTTCATAAAATTACTTATAAATTGGGCATTTCTGCAAAAATAATACTAAAAATAGCATCTACTTGGCAAATTTAATGGTTAACCCTAAGAAAATAAAGATTGGCTTCGATATAGAACAGAAATCGCACTTACGCAAGCAATTGAGTTCCGGCTTAGACTCTGAATTAATAACAGCTTTACCTCAAGAATCGATAGTAAAAAACCACGCTGATTATGGTAATCTTTTACCACCTAATATTACTCTTTCAGAAAAGCCTATTAGCTCGCCTAATGATTACATCGTTAGTGATAGTTCAAATGGATCTCTCAAACTAGGGAATTTAAGAACTCAACAGCCCAGGACAAGCAAGAGTAATCCAATATCGAGGGACAATAGTAATTCCACTTTGTATGCACTGCCTCTAGTTGTGCCAACGTTAATTAGATATCGACCACCAGTAGTTACTGTATTACCTTCACTAGACCTCTCTCAAACTTTCTTTTTAAACAGCTTACCAGGAGCTAACCACACAATTTATTTAGATTTCGACGGTCATACCACTTCTGGTACTCAGTGGAATACAAGTAAAAACATAGCTAACATTATCACACCAAGCTTTGACATAGACGGCAATACAGCGTCCTTTAGCTTGGCTGAACTTGAAAGAATCCAGTATATCTGGCAGCGCGTCGCTGAGGATTTCATCCCGTTTAATGTTAATGTCACAACCCAGGCTCCAGCAGATATTAATGATCTGATTAAGAGCGACAGTAATGATAAACGCTGGGGTGTGCGTGTCGCTATCGGTGGTAGTAATTCTGATTGGTTGGGTACTGGAGACGGAGGAATTGCCTACATTGGTTCTTTCAATTTGAATAGTGATACTCCCGCCTTTGTTTTTGCTAAAAACACGAACAACGGTAATGAGAGAGATACGGCTTATGTTATTTCTCATGAAGTAGGTCATACACTGGGACTCAAGCATGATGGACGAATAAAGCCCGCTGAAGAATACTACGCAGGGCATGGTAGTGGGCCGACTGGCTGGGCACCAATCATGGGATTAGGGTATTCCCAGGAGCTACTCCAGTGGAGTAAAGGCGAGTATGCTTCTGCTAACAATACTGAAGATGATTTGCAAATTATTACTACCCAAAATGGGTTTGGCTACCGAAACGATGATACTGGTGATACAATTGCGACAGCAAAGACACTGACCAGTTCTGGTACGTCTGTAAGTGGTAGTGGCATCATTGAGCGCAATACAGATGTAGATTTCTATCGTTTTTCTACAAGTTCTGGTACGATTAATTTGACAGTAAATCCCTTCACTAGTGGGCCAAACTTAGATATTTTTGCAGGGTTATACAATGCTACTGGTGCTTTAATTACCTCGTCTGATCTGACAGATTCATTATCTGCAAGTATCGCTACAACTGTTCCTACTGGAACCTATTACCTCAAAATTGATGGTGTGGGGAAAGGAGATCGTCTGACTACAGGCTACACCGATTACGGCAGTTTGGGGCAATATTCTGTTAGTGGTACAACCTTCAACAATTATGTTATTACTATTCAGCGATGGGCGACAGGTCAAGGTGGGTTTTGGGATACTCAAAAATGGCTATCTGGTGATTTCAATGGAGATGGGAAAGTTGACTTGGCTAAAACTTTCAATGATGTGGGTCAAGCCAGTATGGACGTTCACCTGTCGAATGGTGGAAGTTTTGGTATCGGGCGATGGGCGACACGTCAAGGTGGCTTTTGGGATGCTCAAAAATGGCTGACTGGGGATTTTAACGGTGATAAAAAAGATGATTTAGTTAACATCTTCAATGATGTGGGTCAAGCCAGTATAGACGTTCACCTGTCGAATGGTGGAAGCTTTGGTATCGGGCGATGGGCGACACGTCAAGGTGGGTTTTGGGATACTCAACAATGGCTGACTGGGGATTTTAACGGCGATGGCCAAGATGATTTAGTTAACATCATCAATGATGCGGGTCTAGCCAGTATGGATGTTCACCTGTCGAATGGTGGAAGCTTTGGTATCGGGCGATGGGCGACTCGTCAAGGTGAATTTTGGGGTACTCAAAAATGGCTGACTGGGGATTTTAACGGCGATGGCAAAGATGATTTGGCTAAAGCTTTCAATGATGGGGGTCTAGCCAGTATAGACGTTTACCTGTCGAATGGTGGAGGCTTTGCTAGCCAGCGATGGGCTACTCGCCAAGGTGGATTTTGGGAGGCTCAGAAATGGCTAGCTGGGGACTTTAACGGCGATGGCAAAGATGATTTGGCTAAAGCTTTTGATGATGGAGGTCTAGCCAGTATAGACGTTCACCTGTCGAACGGTGGAGGTTTTGGTATTGAGCGATGGGCGACGCGTCAAGGTGGGTTTTGGAATACTCAACAGTGGCTAACTGGAGATTTTAATGGAAATGGAATGGATGATTTTGCTAAAGCTTTCAATGATGCGGGTCTAGCTAGTATAGATACTCATATTTTTATTTAGCAGCTGTTTCCACAAATGCGATCGCTGTTCTTGTAGTGCGATCGCATTTATTGTTTTCGTCATCACGATCAATCATTGCTTTGTTGTTTGGATCTGTGTAGATTCCATTTCAGTTAAAATGCTGGATTTAGGCTGTGGCAACAACCATATCTTTAGCTAACTTACCATCTTCCATGTGAACAATGCGATCGGCAATATCCAAAATCCGGTTGTCATGAGTCACCATGAGAATAGTACAACCTTGCTCTTTAGCGAGTTTTTGCATTAGGTTAACTACATCTCGACCAGATTTACTATCCAGCGCCGCAGTTGGTTCATCTGCTAAGACAATTTTAGGGCGACTGACTAAAGCACGAGCGATCGCAACTCGTTGTTTTTGTCCCCCTGATAAATCATCAGGATAATAATTGAGGCGCTGTCCTAATCCTACTTGCTCTAGCATTTCGGCAGAGCGAGTTTTCATTTCTGCTGGTGAAATATCCTTGTGTAGTTCTAAGCCCATTCTCACATTTTGCAGTGCAGTTAAACTTCCATGCAAGTTATGTGCTTGGAAAATATAGCCATGACTGCGCCGTGCTGCGGTAAGTTGAGCTGCATTAGCACCGCAGAGTTCTGTTCCTAATACTTGCAAACTACCAGATTGCGCAGAACGCAACCCCCCCACCAAAGTTAGTAATGTGGTTTTACCAGAACCGGAAGGCCCGGTCATAATGATAATTTCGCCAGCATTGATTGTTAAGGTAATATCAAACAGAACTTGCTTTTTTAGTTGACCTTGACCAAAGTAATGGTCGAGATTTTGCACAGAGATTACTGGATTCATAATGAATAGGGGACAAGGAGGACAAGGGGGATAAGATCTACAAATGACCAATGACCAATGACAAATGACAAATGACTAAAACATATCCGCTGGGTCAGCAGATTGAACTTTACGAGTAGCGATCGCACCGGATATGATACACATGACGAAAGTTAGCGTCAGCACTTGAATAGCTCGTGCTAAGGTCATATATAGTGGTAGATTTGTCGCACCACGAGTTAAGGCATACAGTCCTAAAGATACTGTCATCCCTGGGATAAACCCTAATATTGCCAGGATTAAAGCTTCCTCAAACACGACACCTAGCAAGTAGAGATTGTTATATCCCATCGCTTTAAATGTGGCATATTCTTTCATGTGGGCATTAACATCGGTGGAAAGGACTTGATAGACGATAATCACCCCGACGACAAATCCCATCGATACACCTAAGGTAAAGATAAACCCGATCGCAGTGTTTGTCTGCCAGTAATTTTTCTCAAAGGCAATAAATTCTTCGTGGGTGAGAACTTTTACATCATCTTTAGGTAGGTAAGATTTTAAAGCACTGGCTACTTGTTTAGGGTCGTAGCCTGGTTGTAACTGAATCAAACCAATACTGACACTACCTGCTTGTCGTTTAGGAAATAGTTGTAAAAAGTTCTGATCGCTGGTGATCAAGCTACCATCAGCACCAAAAGATGCTCCAACTGAGAATAAGCCATTAATGCTAATTGTCCGCCGATCTATTTCTGTGGTGACAGGTTTACCTTGAGAAATTTGTGCGATCGCTTCTTTGTAATCTCCTCTGGAAGCAGCATCAAATAATACAGTATCCGGTAGTTTAATTGTCGATAATTGGCGGTTAACTTCTGGTAAGTTAAATGCTGGCTGGTCAGGATTAAAGCCGATAATCAGCATCCCTGTCTCACGGCGAGTTTGGGGATTTTTCCACGTAACGTTGTTGGTATACAAAGCTTCTGCCGATTTTACACCAGGTACATCGGCAGCCTGATACAGTCTTCTTCTGGGAAAGGAAGACATAAAGGAGAGGTTACGGGCTTGGTTACCGATAATTACTACATCTGCATTTAATACTTGATGCAGTCTGGTGGCGCTATCATATAATGCTGACTGAAAGCCCAGCTGCATGAACATCAGTAAATCTGCAAAAGCAACGCCTGATAGTGCGACTAAAAAACGACTCCTTTGCTTATTCAGTTGCAACCATCCCAGAGGGGTGCGGCGCTGTAGTTGAGAGATAAATCCTATCATTGTTCAATCACCGCCTTGACTTGCAAATTGGTAAACTGGGCGGCTTTGGCGCTGGATGCAGAATCTAGCTTGACATGAACTTCGACTACTCTGGCATCAATATTACTAGAGGGGTCGGCATTAATTACATTTTGCCGTTGCACTTGCATCCCAATCCAATCAACGGTTCCCTGCAATTCAGTGGGGAGAGAATCGCTAATAACTTTGACACGTTGACCAGGCCGGACTTTATGAATATCACTTTGGTATACTTCTGCTACCGCATACATCTGGTCAGTTTGACCTAACTCGACAATTCCGTCATTACCAACGGTTTCACCAGCGCGGGTATGAATCTTTAGAATTTGTCCAGATTTGGGAGCGCGAATATATGCTTGATTAAGTTGGGCTTGAATTTTCGCTACAGTAGCTTGGGCGCTATCTACCTCAGCTTGGGCGTTGGCGATATCTGTAGGACGAACTTCCGCTGTTTGATTCAGGGTAGCTTTGGCTTCGTTGATTTGTTGTTCTAGTGTAGCGATGGTTTTGTCGCGGTTAGCTTTAGCTTCGTTAATTTGCTGTTCTAGTGTGGCGACAGTTCTTGTCTTTGTGGCTTGGCTTTCGATAAATTGCTGTGTAGAAGTTTCCGCGCTTAACCTGCGGCGATCCACTTCTTGATTAGAGATTGCGCCTTCTTTATATAAACTCTCATAGCGTTGCACATCAGCTTGGGCGTTGCGCTTTTCGGCGGCGATACGGGCTACAGTTGCTTGTAAACTTTGTTGTTGTCCTTGCAATTCTGCTTCTAGGCGATTAATTGTCGCTTGGTGCGTTTTAATGCTTCCTGCTAGTTCAACTTGCAGACGGTTGATCGTAGCTTGACGCGCCCCAATTTCTCCTTGCTTTGCACCAGCTCTTACCTGCGCCAGTCGGGATTTTGCCACTTGTACTTGTCTTTGGGCTTCACCCAAACTCGCCTGTAAGCGATCGCGACTATCCATGATCGCAATTACCTGTCCAACTTTAACGCGATCGCCTTCTTTCACCAACAGTTGCTCAACCCGATTTCCTTCATTAGCCGTCGGTGCAGACAGTTTAATCACCTCACCATTGGGTTCTAAGCGCCCCAACGCAGTAACAGTTTTGACAACTGGTTGAATCGGCGTTGCTAGTTCTTGCTTCTTCCCAGAATCCGCCTGAAACTTAGTTACCGTATAAACACTAGCTCCGGCTGTAATCAAAGCTGTAATTATTGCCAGGATGGTAGGTGACTTAAAAATACTTTGGGAAGCTCTAAAACCTAATAAATTCCAGTTTTGCGCCATAGTATTCCCCTCTTTTGGGCGGCATTTTTAAACTAAACCGTCCAGTTCAGAATTATGCTAAACTAAACCGAGTAGTTTAGTCAATAGTCATTTGTCATTGGTCAATAGTCATTTGTCCATAAGGCAATAGGAAATAGTCATTAGTCCCCCTTTCCCCTTTTCCCCTTTTCCCCTTTCCCCCTTCCCCCCAATCACCAGTAAGATGGTTTATAAGCAAGGTTGATGAACACATGGCACGCATAAAAGCTGACGAAGTAGAACGGGAGAATTCCGTTGAGAAAGTGGAACAAATTCTGCAAGGAGCGATGCAGGAGTTCCTCAAACATGGCTATGCTGGTACAAGCATGGACAAGGTAGCGATCGCTGCGGGTGTGTCTAAAGCCACAGTCTACAGCCACTTTCAAGATAAAGAAGGGCTATTTAAAGTTTTGTTTGAGCATCTGGCACGCCAGAAGTTTAAGTCTATATTTGGTACAGAACCTCTACAGGGAGAACCAGCAATAGTCCTCCGCCAATTAGGAACCAAAGCCTTAGAGCAAATGGTAACAGATGAACAACATTGTGCATTTATGCGCGTGTTAATTGGCGAATCTGGACGCTTTCCCGAGTTAGCACAGATTTGTGTGCGCGCCATGATTAAACCAGTGATAGAAACCCTGACTCAATACTTGGCTAGTCATCCTGAACTGAAAATAAATGACCCAGAAGCACTAGCGAGGATTCTTGTGGGGTCATTAGTGCATTTTCATATTGTTCAGGATGTTTTGCATGGTAAGGATATTTTACCAATCGAGAGCGATCGCTTAATTAATACCATGACAGACTTGATTATTAATAACGCTCAGGCTAATTCGTAATTCGTAATTCGTAATTCGTAATTACAAAACTCGGACAACAATGTTAAGGAGATTTGACAGGAGTTGAGTAGGTGGGCAGAAAAATTTATAACTACCTTAAAAGCGAATGTTCCAAAGCAGAGTGAAGCAATCGCCAGGGTTTTGCTAAATTTACATTTTGTTAGATAGATAAGTTCATACCGACCTACTTACACCTGATACAACAGAGAGAACTAGGGTAAGTTTTTCTACTTGCTGATAAGTAAGTCGGCATAAAAAAACCGAACTAAGTTAAGAAACGTAAACACCATTAAAACTCTTACCAATGACCAATGACAAATGACAAATGACGACCCTAACCAGTTATATTTAATTACGCCGACTTACTTAATCATTAATTGGGTGGATCTAAACGATTCACAACTGTCGCCCACAAAATCATCGGTGAACCCACGCCTAAACAGAACAACCACTGTTGAAAATTTAATGGTGCTGTCTCGAAAATTTCATTAATCAACGGCACATGGGCAAAGACAATTTGTAAAAGAATTGCGCCGACAATCCCAAAACCGATGGCAGGAATATCTACATTCTCCTTTATTGTGCCATCCATCTTGGCAATAAGATTGGGGATTAATTGACTAATACTCAATAAATAAAATATCCGTCCAGCAATTAGTGAGTTAATCGCCATCGTTCTGGCTAAATCTATATTTCCTGTGGTTTGGCGGATGTATTCAAACACTCCAAATATCACAATCCAGTTAAACAAAGATATTGCTAAAATGCGCTGTATTCGACTGCCTGATAATAAAGGTTCATGGGGATGACGTGGTGGTTGTTGCATCACGTTTTGTGCTTTGGGTTCAAATGCCAAAGGTACTGTCATCGTGATGGAATTCAACATATTCAGCCAGAGAACTTGTAGGGATAAAATTGGTAAATCTCTAGCGAATAATGTACTAATTAAAATCGTCATTGATTCCCCACCATTCACAGGGAGAATAAAGCAAATCGCTTTGATGAGATTTTTATAAACTGCTCGTCCTTCTTCTACAGCCGCTTCAATGGAGGCAAAATTATCATCGGTGAGTAGCATATCTGAAGCTTCTTTAGCTACTTCTGTACCTGCACCTCCCATTGCAATCCCAATGTCTGCTTGTTTTAAGGCGGGTGCATCGTTGACACCATCCCCTGTCATGGCGACAATTTCACCTTTAGATTGTAAGGCTTCAACTAGACGCAGTTTTTGCTCTGGTGCAACACGGGCAAAGACTACCCCTTCTTCTGCAACTTGAGCAAGTTCGGTTTTATCCATTTGGGCGAGTTCTGCACCTGTGAAAGCCAGAACTGAGCCATTTTTGTTAATTCCCATTCTCCGGGCGATCGCCTGCGCTGTCACAGCATGATCTCCGGTGATCATCTTCACCTGAATTCCCGCTGATTGGCAAGCTTGCACGGCTTTAATCGCACTCTCACGGGGCGGATCAATCATCCCCTGCAATCCCACGAAGATTAAACCATCAGCAATATCCGGATGATCTACTGTATTTTGCTCATTTCCTACAGGCTTTTTCGCCAAGGCTAAGACTCGCAAACCCTGACGCGCCATAATATTCACTTCCCGTTCAATTTTGGCTCGTGATAATGTTTCTACACAATCTAAGGGGTGGGATTTTCCTTCGGTATTGATGATCAGGTGACAGCGTTGCAAAAGCGCCTCTACTGAACCCTTTACATAAATAGTTTTCCCTCTCGGTGTTTCATGTAAAGTTGCCATGTACTGATAATCTGATTCAAAGGGAATCCCATCTAGTCTAGGCATTTGCTGAATCAAAGCGGGTTGATTAAAACCAGCTTTATTTGCTGATGCAATCAAAGCGCCCTCTGTAGGATCTCCCATCACCACCCATCGGCTATTTTTCACTTCTAGATGGGAATCATTGCAGAGTAATCCCGCAATTAAACATTCTTGTAAACCCTTGTCGCTATTTAAATCTACCGGGTGTTCATCTCGCAGAATTTCCCCATCAGGGGCATAACCTATACCTGTAACCGCATATTGATGTCCTCCAGCATAGATGGCTTGCACTGTCATCTGATTTTCTGTCAAAGTCCCGGTTTTATCGGAACAGATGACAGTTGCACCACCCAAAGTCTCTACAGCTGGTAATTTGCGGATGATGGCATTCCGCCGCGCCATGCGGGAAACACCTATCGCTAAAGTAACGGTGACTACTGCTGGTAAGCCTTCTGGTATGGCACTAACTGTTAAAGCAACTGCGGCTTCAAGAGCTTCATTCATACCTCTAAAACTCAATCCGACAACGAAGCAGAGAGTTGCTAACCCTAAAACCATATACAGCCAATTCTGGCTGAATTTATTAAATTTCCGGGTTAATGGCGTAGAAATATCCGTATGCTGCTCCATTAATTGGGATATTCGCCCAGTTTCCGTGGCGTTACCAGTGGCGACTACTACCCCAGTACCTTGTCCGAAGGTGACAAATCCCCCAGCATAGGCCATGTTTTTCTGTTCTGCGAGGGCTGTATCTGGTTTTAAAATTCGTGTATCTTTTTCGACAGCTACTGACTCCCCAGTGAGAGCAGATTCATCAATTTGCAAGTTGCGGGTTTGAATTAAGCGTAAGTCTGCGGGTACTTTGTCGCCGGAAGTTAACAGTACCACATCCCCAGGCACTAATTCCCGTGACGGTACGCGGACTTTCTGCCCATCCCGCAAGACTGTGGCTTCGGTGGTAATAGCTTTAGCTAAAGCAGAAATCGCACTTTCGGCTTTTGACTCTTGGATAAATCCAATAATGGCATTGGTAGTAGTCACGCCCCAAATCACTCCAGCGTTGACAAAGCTACCAGTGACGGCTTTAACTAAACCTGCACATAACAAAATAATCAATAATGGCTGGTTGAATTGCAACAGAAACTTCAACCACCAAGACTGGGTTTTCTTGGCGGTGAGTTCGTTTGCGCCCACCTCAGTTAATAACTGTGTGGCTCTAGTGCTACTTAAACCTGTGTCCTGATTGGTATTTAGCCGCGCGATCGCCTCCCCAATTTCCAAAGAATGCCAAACATCCGGCTGTCTATCTCCTGGTTCCGCAACGGTAGATACAGCTTGAAGCATAATTATTTAGTTTCCCTGAATAAGTGTTATCCAAACAATAACACTAAAATTTAGTGCAAAATATTTTTTAGCACTTGTAAATTTCAATAATTACGATAATCACCCTCAATGGTTGCCTAAAAATAAAGTATGCTTGCGATTACAGTGAGGATTGAACCGGAAGGCGAAAAAGTTGTGAGTCTGGATTTGTCTACTCCATTGCAATTGATAGGGCGATCGGCAGAGTTTCAACGTATTGTCGAAGTTTTGTCAGAAGATGGTGATTTATTAATTACCGGCGTACCTGGTAGTGGTAGGCGTACCTTAGTGAAAGCAGGAGCGCAAGACGCTGGAGCGGTAGTACTGGAGATAGATTGTATCCGCGCTACAGATGGGGAAAGATTTTTACAACTGCTAGCAGAAGCTATTAGCCAAAACTGGGAAATAGCCAAAATTCAAAATTGGGTACATCACCATGCTAGTGAGTTTTTTAGCTACGATGTCGAAAAAAAATTGAAGCTGTTGCGTTCTCTCAACCAAAAGCAACTATGGCAAGCATTTGAGCTATTGTTAGAGTTGCCACAAATGATGGCTGTAGATTTACAAAAGCGGTTAGTGCTGATTATGCATAGTTTCCCTCATATCCGCTCTTGGGATCGTAATAATTTATGGGAAGCAACATTCCGACGCAAAATCAATCAGGATACTCATGTTAACTATGTCTTGATTGCAACTATCGCTGAGACTAGCCAGCACTCAGATGAAAATAATTATCCTTTAGAAACCGTGCAATTGCCCCCATTAGCCAGAGACATCTTAGCGGTGTGGGCTAGAGAAATGCTACACGTACACAGACTAACATTTGATTCCCGTTCCCAAGCACTACCACTGTTTTTAGATGCTGTACAAGGACACATTGGCGATGCAATGGCGCTCATCCGTCGGTTACAAACTTCCTGTTTGCCAGATAGTTTAATTACTGAACAAGATGTTACACAGGCCATTGAAGGATTACTCAAAGACTTATCGATGACTTATGAATCCTTAGTGATGCTTCTCCCAGCCAATCAAGTGCATCTTTTGGAATGTTTAGCGTTAGATCCGACAGAAAAACCACAAAGTAAAGACTATATTCAAAAACACGGACTTTCTAGAGGTGGTAGCTTACAAGGTGCGCTGACTGGTTTGCAGCACAAAGGTTTGATTTACGGTGCAGAACAAGCTTATAAATTGGCGTTACCACTATTAGCTTTGTGGTTGCGGCAGCGATTGGGTTAACTATTTTGCTGTGATGATAGAATTTTTAACCAATTAATTCGTCAAGCTCAGTCAAGTCCAAAAAATTATCTTCATCTGGAATGCTATAGTGAGAACGCCAATCTACGGCTCTAACTAGCACACCTGCTACTAAAACTTTTATAGAAGCCTTAGTACATTCATCCCAAAATAATCCAGATGTTACACATGGAGATATATATAACTTAATTTGTTGTGGAGTTTGTGATTTGTTATAAGTTCCAGTCCATACAGGTGAAGTTTGTATATATTCTTTTTCCCAGGTAAAACTATTTTGACAATGCTTAATAAGTTGTCCTATTTTTCGGCTAGCATTATGCTCTGGCCAAGCATAGCCTATTTTCATTTCATAGCCATAAGAACGTTTAAATAATCCTAAAACTACTATATTTTTTGCCAGTTTACTTATAACTACAGAAAAATCTCCTTTGGGAATTATCGGAACTATACTATTATTTAGCAATGGTTTATATACTTTTATATAAAGCTTTTCAGCTTTAGTTAGCAATTCTGACTCTGGAGAGCATTCCCACCAGCCTATTCTGACACTATTAGTACGATTAATGTGACTGAGTTGATCAAAACGATGATGGTTTCTCCATCGAAAAAATAGGTTAATTGCTTTCCCTATATATAAGACATTATTATTTGAATCTAGTGCAAAATAAATGGCAGAGCATTTGGGCAAATTAGCCTTCTGCGCCAGAGGTAAAGACGGTATTTGAAACAGGTCTAATTGAGAAAAAGTCTGCACAAACTCTGAGCCTGAATTAATGATTAGTAAAAGTTACAGGGGCTGGGGAGCAGAGCGGAAAAAGAAATAATACCAATTAATTATAAAAAAGAATGTGACAAATGGGTAGGGGCACAACAATGTTCACCTGTGTCAACTTAACGCGAAACCCAGTTACCGCAAGGAACTGAACTTCCTTGCTAATAGCCAAAGTCATCTTTAGATGACTAAATATCCTCAAAATATTGAGTCTACTTCAGTAGGGGCGGGTTAAGCGAGATAGTCGTGAATTATTGGAGCATATCTGTGAACCCGCCCCTACTTGGGCTATGAGCCTTGGAATGAATTCCAAGGCGGGTGACAAAGCTAAGAGAGAGGCTATTTTTAGCTTAAGTTGACACCAATGAACAATGTTGTGCCCTGACAAATAATTTATGTATCCCAAACATTATTCAAATTTAGTC
This sequence comes from Calothrix sp. NIES-2100, assembly GCF_963875285.1. NCBI lineage: Bacteria > Bacillati > Cyanobacteriota > Cyanophyceae > Nostocales > Calotrichaceae > Calothrix > Calothrix sp. NIES-2100. The sequence continues at coordinate 9,227,972 of NZ_CAWNLA010000001.1, read as the reverse complement.
TGACAAATGACAATTAATAAAAAAATTGCCCCCTGAAATCAGGAGGCTTTATTTTTAATTAAAAGCTGTTGACTTTTAGCTAGCAACATACTCTTTGACATTGGCTCGACGACGACGTAGATGAGCAAGCGCTTGATGTTCTAATTGACGAACACGTTCGCGGCTGAGATTTAATCTTTCACCTACTTTCGCCAAAGACATTTCATTCCCATCTTCTAAGCCAAAACGTAAAGCTACAACTTCTCGCTGTTGGGGGGTTAGTTCCGCCAACAGAGTGTTCAAGTCTTGGCGCAAGAATTCCTGAGTAGTGTAATACTCTGGTGAAGGGCCGTCATCTTCTAGCATTTCTTGCAGCTCGGTATCCTGGTTGTCACCGACGCGCACATCCAAAGATACTGGCTGACGTGCCATATTCAAGTATTCGCGAATTTGCAAAGGCTCTAACTCTAGTTCTTGAGCAATTTCTGCCGGATTTGGCGATCGCCCTAGTTTCTGAGCCAGTTCACGCTGTACTTTTTTGATTTTGTTCAGCTTCTCTGTAATGTGAATCGGTAACCGAATTGTCCGCCCTTGTTGAGCGATCGCTCTGGTAATTGCTTGGCGAATCCACCAGTAAGCATAGGTAGAAAACTTATATCCCCGAGTAGGATCAAATTTCTCTACACCCCGCTCTAATCCTAGAGTTCCTTCTTGGATTAAATCCAGAAACTCCATATTGCGCTTTTGATATTTTTTCGCAATAGCGACGACTAAGCGGAGGTTAGCTTCAATCATCTTTTGCTTTGCCCGTTTACCTTGAGCAACTGTCTGTTTTACCTCAGTTTCAGGTTGGTTAACATGATCAGCCCACTCGGATAAACTCGGTTCGCGGTGCAGTTTTTTCGCCAAAGCCTCTTTAGCGTCCACTAGCGTCATCATTTGTTGCACCTGCTTCCCGAAAACAATCTCTTGCTCACGGGTTAAAAGTGGCACACGACCAATTTCTCGCAGATAGGTTCGCACCATATCAGCCGTGAATTTGGTGTTTAGGTTCTCGGTTTGGGTGTTAACAGTAGGCATTGGTGCGTTGTCCTCTACTCCGTAAACACAATGAATCTTTAATAATTAAGTCAGATTGGGACAGGTACTACATCTATCACGGAACATAGGAAGCTACCATAAGCAATCAATTTATACATTCGTTGAAAAGACGATGCTTCCCTGAGATAGGTTCCCCTACCCTGGCTAAATTTTGCAGTTTCTTAGAAATACACTGGCTGGTTATCAAGAATTCTTCTTGTCAGTCACTGGCGGTAACTGTAAAAATATGAAGTCAGTATGAGTTCTACTTTTATTATGATACGACAAATCTAGTGGATAGTAAAGTAGCCCAGATAAATCTTTTTATTATAGGGCAAAGTGGTTTGTTTGGCAAAAAATTTGAACTTCCTTTCGTGTGCTAACTATATCTATAGTGACGCGAAAACCTCTGCTTCTGTTGCCGAGCAGTAGGGAGATAACCGAACTGATTATTTGTGGGATGTTACGACAGGGGCTGGGGAACTAGCAGAGGAGGCTGTTGACTGTTGACTGTTGACTGTTGACTAAAAACCCAGATCCGCCTTGGCTAGTTCAGCCGCAGCGAATAATTCTGCGTCTGGCTTTTCTGACCAAGCTGGATCGCCAATTTCTGCATAAAAAGTTGCATCATAAGGACGGGTACGGACTACCACTGGCATGGGGACGGCGTGACCTAAAATTAAGGCTTGTTGCTTAGAATCCAACTTTGCTAATACCGATCGCAAACTGCCAGCACCAGAGACTCCCGTAAAAATTGCATCAATGTCTTTTTCGTCGTTGAGCAAAGCGGTGATGCGAGTCCCAATTTGGGACATAACTTCATTATCTATGCCCGACGGGCGTTGATCAACTACTAGAAGTGTTACGAAATATTTCCGCATCTCCCTGGCGATTGTCCCAAAGATTGTACTTTGAACGATCGCGGGGTCAAGAAAACGATGGGCTTCTTCAATGGTAATCACCAGTTGCGTGGGGCGATCGCTGATATTCCCACTGTGCAAAAATCTTTCGGCTTTGCTGACGTAACGCTCGTGAATTCTTCTGGTGATCATATTCGTCACCAACATATAAGACAGCATATCCGACTGGGAGCCAAATTCTACAACTACGTGCTTACCGGCTTCGAGCGATTGCAAAATTTGATCGATGTAATTATGGGGACAAGCGGCGCGCATATACTTTAAGTTATCCAGCCGCAGCAGTTTACGCTGTAATGACATGATTGAACCTTGATGTCCGCGCTTTTCATCGCAAAACAGCTTGATTTCTTCGTTATTCATATTCAATAACTGCAAAATCCAAGCTTTACCAAATTCTGCATATAAAATATTCGCGTTATCTAAGGCGGCTTCCGATAGTCCTAAATCACGAGAGCATAACTTGACATCTTCAATTTTAATTTGCTCATAACTCAAATAAAGTTCTTGCGCATCTCGCACACCCCGGCGCTTTGTTGATTCCGGATCGAGGGTATAAACTTCTACTTTACCGGGAAATAATTGCTTTAACCCTTTAACTGTACTATATTGCTTGCCCTCACAGACAGCTTGCCAGCCGTACTCGGAGTGCATGTCAAAAATTAAATTTACCGCCGCGTTTTTCCGGACTATCCCGGCTAAAACTAAGCGTGTGAGAAAGGATTTACCTGTTCCCGATTTCCCAAAAACTCCGTTACTTCTTTCGACAAACCTGTCTAAATCAATACATACAGGCACATCCATATCTAGAGGTTTACCGATGGAGAAGTTTTTCCTTTGGGTATCATCTTCCCAACCAAAAACGCGGCGAAAATCTTCTTCACTCGCTTCATACACTTGGCTAAAGTGGCTGGGAATAGTTTTAACTGGAAGTAATTCCATTGAGGTACTGGTTTGTGGCACAAATGAAGCCAAACCAGTCATCGATGGTACAAAAGGATTGGCAGATTTACCATTAGTGGGAGAAAAAGATTCTTCCACTTCTTCTGGGGTAAACATTAACATCGGCGCAAGATTAATCGTACCGTATGTACCACTTCCTGCTAAGACTTCCCGTAAAAAAGTATCTTCCCAATGAGGAGGATCGGCAATAATGCGTGCATTAGCAGTTCCTAGCGCCACATCTGTCAGCATACAGAAAAAGCGCGATCGCATCCCTTGCACAACTAAAAACTTACCCACCCGCATATCTTCAACAGAAATATCAGGGTGTAATCTTACTTCTAACCCTCCAGTGAGAGAGCCTTGGGTAACTGAACCTAAAGGTTGTCCAGAAATCATCTGATTAGTTATATCAATATTGGGCTGAGCTGATGTTGCATTTTAGTTGTAGAGTTCAAGCTTGCGACGAAATTTTAGCACAAATTGTCAATGGTCAATAGTCATTTGTCCTTTGTTATTAGGACTAGTCTTTTCAATGTGGGTAAATTTTGCTCAAAAAATCTTTTTTTAATCTCTCATCTCTGTGTATTCTATTTTTTCAGTTAAATAAAATACTTTTTAAACCGCAGAGTACGCAGCGAAAAGTTCCTCGAAGCCGGGTTCCCCGGCGTAGGAAACTTTTCAAGACAGAGGGCACAGAGAAAAAACAGATTTTACGAGTCACTTTGAAAAGGCTAGTCTAGTTATTTAACCAATGACAAATGACCATTGACCAATGACTAATTACTCAATTTGAATTGAAGTTGGTCTGCTGGCTGAGGGAGAAGTCCCAATTAACGGTTTCCGGAATTGGGCATAAAGGCGATCGCGCCACTCAAAGAATGGTGCATAATCGGGATTATCTGCTATAACTGGTACTCCTTTTCCTTGTAGGCTGGCGGGTAAATCTAAATAAGGCCCCTCAGGAAACTTTAATAATATCGATAATCCCGCCACTGCTAAGTCAGCTAAACTCGGCTCATCTCCTAGCAAATAAGGACTATCGGCTAATAATAGCGTCAGTGCTTCTAAGTCTTGCTTTAAATCTGCGATCGCAGATTTGATCACATCTGGACTATAACCTACCCCAAAACCCAACACTGTTAATAAATCGCGGGGTACACCTTCAATGAAATTTTTCAATATATCTGGTGTAGAGGTCGGTAATAAAGACTTGCGAAAATTTTGGTCTTGACTAATAGCCGCAAATAGTGCTTTACGACCTTTGATACCTATCGACTCATCCGCCCATTCTTCTATCAATAAACATGCACCTCTTTTCTTCGGATCTGTCGGTATCAGTGGACGTTCAGGATACTCTAAGTCTAAATACTTAGCTATTTCTGTAGAATCAACAATATATCTACTACCATCTTTCAACACTGGTACTTGCTTTTGACCAGTGAGGCGAAATAGCTCTACCTGTCCAATTCCCGGTGTCACCTCTATTTTGCGGTAATCTAGCCCTTTATAATCCAAAATTAACCGCACTTTTTCTGAATATTGAGATAGTTCCCATTGGTATAATTCCAGCATCTTGTCTACCCTATAACTAGTGAACTGAGCAATTTTACAGCGCAAAGTGTGTCAGTTGCTTTCGATCTGGTTTAATGCCTTCGGTGTAGGCGGTCTAAATATATGTTTACCACTGACTACTGACAACTGACAAAATCAATGAATGAAGAATCCTCGCACTTCTAGGGCGGGGAGTGTCAATAATTGTATCTTCAGTTTCAGTAATCGCTTTGTTAATTCAATTGATAGAAGACTCAACTTAATTGCCAACAGAGTTAAACTTTCTGGTTTTTTTTGGACAACCCATAAGTGTATCAAAAAATTATTTCTACAGGTATGCAGTTATCAAATAATTAAATTGCTTCCGTAGTTATGCATAACTTAACCTAACATCTTCTGGATGAATTTGCACCCATTATTTTCATTTTTCCGAGATCTGGATTGCATCTCAATAAGAATCTTGACTCCTTCACTAAAATAGTGTATAAAAAAATACGATTCTTCTAGAATTTAAAAGTAATTTGCAATCTAAAGTCGCCTGATTTTGATTGGAAAAATTTCCCTGTAGACCAACTCGTGCATTCTGAATCTTGGTGTTGTACAATGACTAATTTCAATCAAATTCAGCACGATCAGAAAGTTAATTAGGTAAAGGACTTCCAAGTAAAAAAATATTCCATTGCTATTGTTCACTGTTGAATGTTAACTGTGAACCGTCAACAGTCTGTAGGAGCGGGTTCTCTCTCGATATTTACACAGAAAACAAATATGTCAGTTAAACCCACCCGTACAACAGTCAACGACTTTAACGGAATAATTTATTTTTTGGAGTTCCCTAACTTAACTGGATAGACATTACCTGCATCTCAAAAATACCTTGCAAATGTTGATACTATAAATTTTGGCTCCATCCATCATGCCCACGCAGCATGATTTTGGCTAATTTTAGAGAAAATTTCTTACTTCTGAGGTGAGATTTTGTGCGTAACAAAATGTTATAAGTCTTTATGTAAGCTGTGCAAAATAAAAACAAACAAAATTTATGAAGGCAAATTACAATCAATTGCTGACAAATCTGGCAGGTATAGTCGGAATAGCAGGATGCAGCCTCTTGATTACATTACCATCTCAAGCAAAAGAGGCAACAAATCCCAACCCCAAGATTTTTAGCGAAGCCCCCTATAACCGTAGTCAACGTATAGATGCTAACGCTAACTATGCACCTGTTCAGCCTACAGAAAATACAGCAAAAGGCACAACTTCAAATGGAAATTTGGTAGCACAGAAGCCTGCTAAGAGGGGTCTTAATCCTAGCCCAAGTATTTTTAATGAGCCTCCTTATAACCGTGGTAGTCGCACTACAGGAGGTGAAGTAACTCCTCCTCCAAGCAATACCCCTGAACCTACACCCAGCACACCACCGACAACACCCGTACCAACAACACCGACAACACCCGCACCTAATCAAACTCCACCCGCAGGTGGTTCCAGCAATAATACCCAAGGTAAGACTTTGGCAGCACTGGCTGAGTCAAATGCTTCATTTACCACTTTAACTAAGGCATTGAAAGCAGCTGGATTAACAGCAACTTTAGAAGGCAAAGATAATTTCACAATTTTCGCACCCACCGATGCAGCCTTTTCTAAATTGCCACAAGATGCAGTCAGAGATTTGTTGAAGCCTGAAAATAAAGAAGTTTTAGTCAAGATATTAACTTACCATGTGGTACCGGGTAAGGTACTATCAACTGATTTAAAATCTGGCGAAGTCAAAAGTGTTGAAGGCGGAGCTATCAACGTCAAGGTTGATCCTGCTACTGGCGTGACGGTAAATGATGCCAAAGTAACTCAGGCAGATATTACAGGTTCTAATGGCGTTATTCACGCGATCGATCAAGTAATTTTACCTCCTGACTTGTAATTGCATAGCAGAGATAAATTTATAATCTGCACGATTTTTTGTTGAGTGGAAACTGATGGTTACATTACATTTTTGTATCCACCCGACGCAACAAATTCACTTTTAATAAAAACCGTTCAAGCTAAGTTTGAACGGTTTTTTATTTTATTTAGTACAAAGATCTACATTCTAAAATCTATTGACTATTGACTATTGACTATTAACTATTGAGCATCAAGATTTGGCGATCTAACTAACGCATAATTGGGCTACCGTGATGATGAACCAAATACCATTTTCCACTGAGAAATTGGAATACATTTGTAGCTATTGATTGCGCTTCTAGCCTTCTACCATTAACGACTTGGAGAACATTTTCGACCACCACAACATAAGCGATATTGTCAGCTACTTCTGTAGCCATGATATCCAAGTTAATTTCTATATAAGCAGTGTTTCTAAATATCTGTTCCCAAGAGGCGCGAACCTGCTTCCAACCCCGCAATATACTGCTTCCAGGATGAATACAAGTACTACCAGTTCCTTGTGACCATAAAGCACTCATTGCTTCAAGATCTTTTTTTTCAAAAGCTCGATAAAAAGCTGTATTAACGGCTAAAATTTCCGATGTCAGCATGAAGGATGAAGGATGAAGGATGAAGTAGGAAATACCTAATAGATAAATCTAGAGGCTATAAATCAGAATACATTTTTATTTCCCATCAAGGAACTGAGGTGTTTGTATCCATTTTTGGATGATGAAGTATAAATTGTTTAATTTTTTATATTAATAGTTCAGAATTTTTCAGTTATATAGAAAGAAAATTATTATATCATGTTCGGCTCAATAGCAGGCAATTGCCAGCGATGGGTAGACGCTGCATCAAGTTTTATTAGTCCTGAGGAAAACCTGTCAAAGTGCAAAGTCTAAGCGCCAGTTTCGGGTGATCGCCCAGCGTCAAGGCTTGTGTTAAGGTCGCACGCGATCGCCAACGTCTATACTACGGGTTCTCCCTGAGGAGTACGACAAACAGAATCTTGTAGGGACATCCAATTTTTTAAATACCACCAAAATTTGTAGTGCGAACGCCAGAGCGTGTCCGTAAAGCCTGCGGCATAGCTACGCTTAGGGCGCAGCCTCCCGCCCTTAAGGACAAATGTCTCGCGAGGTGGTGTTCATTCATCGAGCTTTTCGGCTCGCACTACGGAATATCGGTAATTTATTTTTTGTAAGTCCCGTAACAGAGGACAAATGACGACCCAAGCCAGTAAACTTTATTTGTGCTGACTTACTCATTGATATAAACTCTTTTATGACGAATACACTGGACTTTCGCGTTCAAAAAAGAACCGAAGATAGCTTTGCTATTACTCTTGCACCTTTGTCTATTGAAGAAATCTACACCAAAGCTAACGATCCAGCTAATGGTGCAGTGGTGTTGATGAGTGGTATGGTTCGCAATCAAACTGATGGTAAGCCTGTGGTTTCCTTAGAGTATCAAGCATATGAACCAATGGCATTACGTGTATTTACGCAAATTGCAGCAGATATTCGCTCCCTGTGGCCTGATGTCAACCGAGTGGTGATTCATCATCGAATTGGACGTTTACAGGTTGGGGAAATTAGCGTTTTGGTAGCTGTAGGTTGTCCCCATCGGGGTGAGGCTTTTGAAGCTTGTCGCTATGCTATTGATACACTAAAACACAATGTACCGATTTGGAAAAAAGAATTTTGGCAAGATGGTTCTAGTACCTGGGTAAGTATTGGTGCTTGTGAACAGTCAGGAGAAAATTGTTAAAATTTTTGAAGTAATTGCTGATGTCGGTGTTGAGGAAAAGCGGAAAAAGCGATCGCATATAACAGCTTTATCAGCTAACAAAAATGACCCCACCAGGAGGTCAATAATTGTTGAGTTGAACTAATTAACAGCCGCTATTGCACCACAATCAAGGATGAGGACTAGGTAGCAAAAAATCTGCAATCTTCCCTGCACAGGCTTGATATTTAGGTGTTAACAATAGCAATTATCAAACCTATACAGGGTAAAGCTTTTTTGTTATAGTTGTAAATTATAATACAACTATGTCCGAATATTCAGAGTTCGTAAAACCAGAAACGAAAAGCTTTACAAACAAAAATTATCCTTGATTTTTAATAATTGCACATAGTTTATAAAACATTTTTTTCATCACGTCACTAGGATAGATGCGGAACAATTGCATTCTGGACAAAGTGACAATCATTATGTTAATTTCATCATCTGTCAAGTAACCATCGGCAGCAACAGAAGCTCAAGCGATCGCTGCAAAGGCTTCTACTGGTCCTAGAGAAACATTGTCTTGTGTGCGTAGGTTAAAATTATTTCCAAATAAACCCATAGGAACAAAGTTTTAATGCTACAACCTTAGGATTCCCACATCTCGTCTTGATATAACAACGAGTAAATTGTAGTTTCTAATCAAGACAGTCCTAGGAAAAATTTTCATGCTCATGCATGAAAAATCAGGAGGATGAGGGGGACAAGGAGAGAAGTCTGAGCGGAGGCTTCCTCCGATCAGAACTTCTCCCAAGGGGAGACGCTGCGCGAACGGAGGGACAAGGGAGACACGGGGACGCGGTGAAATGACCAATGACAACTGACTATTGACAACTGTTATTTTTTTGTTTGAAATTGGGCATTCTTATAATAACTATGCCAATTAGGAGTTGGAAGTTAGACTATTGCACTTGAAGGTCATCACAAATGGATAGCAGCAGAGAATAATTTGTAACTCTAATTGCAGCAAAGGATGACTCGAAAGTTCTTAGTGCAGCACCAACCTACCACTCTGAGTTCGCGGCGATTAATTTGCCTTATTTGGGCAATAGTTTATGTTTTGCTACTTGCTTGGGTAAAATTGGGCACAATAAATCATTGGTAAAGTCCAAAATGATGGAAATATCAGAGTGAATCTACCAGTTGCCTTGGTTTAAGCAAACTGTTAAACCCTTAAAACCTGTCTTTTAAACAGGAATCACCTACAATTGTTGGACATTGGAGCCAAATTTTCTATGTCAGCAGATCCCAACATTGGTCGCTTACTCAGCAAACGTTACCAGATGCAAGAATTAATCGGTACTGGCGCAATGGGCCGAGTTTACCGTGCTAAGGATGTTTTGTTGGGAGGAGTACCTGTAGCCGTTAAGTTTCTGGCGTTGTCCATCCAAAATGAAAAAATGCGATTGCAAGAACGTTTTGAGCGAGAAGCCAAAACCTGCGCTTTGCTTGGGCAAAAAAGCATTCACATTGTCAGAGTGATGGACTATGGTGTAGACGACAGGAATACGCCCTTCTATGTTATGGAATATTTGCAAGGGGAGAGTTTGAGTCAGATTATTCGCCTACAAAATCTGACTGTACCAAGATTTTTGAGTATGGTGCGTCAAATCGGTCTGGGGCTACAGTGCGCTCATGATGGTATCCCAGTTGACGGCGCAATCTACCCAATTATCCATCGCGATATCAAGCCCAGCAATATGTTGGTGATTCAAGATCCTAGTTTTGGTGAATTAGTTAAGGTTCTAGATTTTGGAATTGCTAAGTTACTACAGTCAGATGGCAATGTGACTAACTATTATCTAGGTACTCTAGCTTATTCTTCACCGGAACAAATGGAGGGTAAGGAACTAGACAAACGCTCTGATATTTATAGTTTGGGCGTGATGATGTTTGAGATGCTCACAGGTACAATGCCACTAGTACCAACAACTTCTTCTTTTGGTGCGTGGTATAAAACACATCGTACTCAACAACCACTTTCTTTTGCTGAGGCTGCGCCAAATTTGCAATTACCAAGCAAGCTAGAAGATTTAGTGATGAGCTGTCTAGCTAAGGAACCAAGCGATCGCCCTCAAAGTCTCAGTGAAATCCTCAGTACTTTAGCATCAATAGAACATCGTTATCATACAAGCTTGATTGTAGCACCAACTGATGTACCTACCCAGGAGCGTGGAGTTCAATTACAGTTGGCGCAGAGGGCAAAAACTGAGTTAGAATCCCCTGATTCACGAAATGAACCAATCAGTTCCATTTATTCTTGGCCTCAAGATAAGCCAATTGCGGATATCGTATTTCCCCAAATCATCAATACTAATGCTGGCACTTTACCATCTCTATGGATAATGCTCACGCAAGAGGAAATTCAAAAGCGCTTAGTCTGTAAACGCTACAATCAATTTCTGTTTATTCCTGTTCCCCATCCTATGCTGCTGTGGATTACTGCAATCTACAACCGCAAGCATGGCCCTAAATGGTTACCTTACTACCTCGATCTGAAAAGTAGTTTCGGACAAGAAATAACTAATCTCCTAGGACAAACAGGTTACTATCGCCTGTTATTCTTTTCTCGAGAGTCACCAGGTAGCTGTTCTCATGTGCAAATCGCCACTATCGATCCGATGCAATGCCAAAAACTACAAGAATGGGCTACAAGAAGTCAAATTCTGGTTTCAGCCGCTGAACCCCACATGAGTAGAGGTTTGCTCAAACGCGAGTATGAAAAAATTAAACCCTTGATTTTAGCAAGGCTGGAAGCAGTTAATACTAATTCCCATTTTGATCTTTCCGGCTAGATACTAGATAATTTTCTTTGTATTTTACGTAACTTATGTAATATTGAGAGTGCTTTTGCTAAATAAGTTAAGTTTTATTAACAAAAAACTCTATCTAGTTGTAAGTTTTATTTATAAAAAATATAATTAGCTACGGTAAGACTTGTAGAAGCTGCTGTTCATCATAATTTCTACAAATATTACTCTGTACTTAGTCATTAGTACAGTAGATTCGTTGAATGTGCGCAGTGAAAAGTATCCAGTTATCTAACAGCTCAGTTGTTTAGTTACTAAGATGTTTAATTTGAGTGCGCGTGACGAATTTAGCCGTATGGCTAGGATTCTATAATATTGTTTTTAGTTGTTGTCGAATTTTGGTAATTGCCTATCGAAGTTGACGCCCCAGCATCCCCAGCTCCTTTCCTCGTTGGAACCGAGCAAGAGAAGGAGGTCGCCCACTGCGACTATAGAAGAGAATCTATGCCAAAGTGGAGCCTGAATCTAAGCCCCATTGGTGCTTAAGTAATTCTTGATAAGTTGCTTCGCGGACTACCATTTGCTCATAAAGCTTGACCAAAAAGTCTTTAGCTTGATCATGGCTCATATGCTGCACCTGAGTGGCAAATGAGTGGATGCTGAATTGTTGTTCCAAGGACAGTTCGATTGGACCGTTCATAGTTAACTCCAGAAAAACAACGCGTAAAGGTTATGTTGGTTTAGGTTACAGAGGTGCCAATAGCATAATCAGGGGACGGGAGTTCGTTTGACATTTGTTCCTCTGTATTAAGAAAGATAACAATAGTTTGACGAATTTGCCTACACCCTTATGGATTAATTTTGCCCACTGCCTTATGGGTTAGATTTTGGCTTGGTTATCCGACACCTCACTCTAGTGATATACAACGGAAGTCTGCCTATTCAGGCGGATATCCTGAAGTTTGTCTGTTGCTTAACCCTAGGAGGGTTAATAAATGCCCCTTACCTAGCATTTCTTTTAAGATTGTCTTAAGAAGAGAACTAAGGTAAGTGGGTAAATTATTATATTCTCTATAGCGTATTCATGGCAAGATGTCAATCTAACATAATAGGTAAAATCAACCTCGTTGAGGTAAATTTCCAGCTAGAAATAGTTGTATCAAGTTGGAAAAAGGAAAAATGCTCAGGCTGAACAAATTGCTGAGTATATTTACTAAAAACAATCAAAAAGGAACAGGGTTGGGGTAAATACCCCTAATTCGCGTGAATTAGGGGTATAGTATTGCGACGTCACGCCCAGCCCTTTTCTTCAGCGCATACAGCTGGCGAATCGTGGATCTGACACATCAATTCAGATAAAAAAGTTCTCTCGCATATCCGAAATAACGATCGCCCGAACAGGTAGCTACTGGCTCTTGATACAGAGCTTACCTTTGTGGTTTGAATTCTTTAGCCTACGTTCGTCCTTCGCGTAGTGAACACACCATAAGGCTTTCCCACTTTCTTAGGGTAGGTAAGCTCTGTACAATTAGCTGCACCATTATATGGTGACGGGGGAATTACAGCATAAGTGAGGGGACTGATCCCTGTGTTGCCAGTAGTATGCTTGTAGTATTGGACGATCTCACATGAAAAATTACGAATTACGAATTACGAATTAGTAATTAATTGTTATTTTTCCTCAACAGCAACGATCGCGACGGTGATGTTATCATGTCCACCATGAGCTTTAGCCGCCGCGATTAGAGATTCTGCTGCCTTGGAAAGTACAGAGTGGTCTTGCAGACAATCAACAATTTTTTCCTCGACTAGTTCTTCTGTTAGACCATCACTGCATAAAAGTAAGCGATCGCCCACATTCACGTCTAGGGGTTGAACATCGACTTGGTGTAAGTCTTCTCGCCCCAAACAGCGCGATAAAACATGACGAAAGGGATGAATCCGCGCTTCCTCGAAAGTAATGTCACCGAGTTTAATTGCTCTGGCTACCCAAGTATGGTCTTCTGTGATTTGTTCTAACTGGGAATCCCGTAGGCGGTAAAGCCGGGAGTCGCCAACATGGGCGCACCAGGGACTTTCTGGGTCGCGAAAAATCACTACTACAGCCGTTGTACCCATATCAGCACGTTCGGGATGATTTTGCTGATCCTGCAAAATTGCTTCATTAGCCCGCCACAAAGCCTGTACTAGTAATTCCTGTGAAGATTGAGAAGATTGCCAATTTTCTGCTAAATAAGCCTGAATTTCCTCAGTTGCAATCCGGCTGGCTTCCTCTCCACCAGCGTGTCCACCCATTCCATCAGCAACGATGCAAAATCGCTGTTGTGGGTCAATATAGTAAGCATCTTGGTTATTAGAACGAATCAGTCCCGGATCGCTGTGACCGGTGAATTTAAGTTTCATAAATTTTTACTACAAAAACTAATACATACGGTCGGAACGTTCGAGACGTAAAAGTAAGCGAATGAGTAACGCGGCGATCGCTGCTGCAATTAACCCAGCCAAAACTGCTAACAATACAAATTTATTCACCACTAAAATGGTGGCTGAAAGCGTAAATCCACTGATAAGTAGAGCATAGCTAATTCCGATTTGAATATTGCTTTGCCGTCTCAGTAAGCGTTCCGTTTCTAGAGAACGGACGCGCATACGCATATCGCCCCGCTCTAGTTTCTCTAGTGTATCTTCTAATCTACGTGGTAACCCAAAAGCAGTAGTACTAACTTGAACTGCTTGGCGACTTAATTCATTTAGGAAGCTATTGCTTTCAGCACCATTCATATTGGTCATTAGCTGCATTGCATAGGGTTTGGCAACTTCCATAAAATTAAATTCTGGATCTAAGCCCTTGCCAACTCCCTCGAGAGTGGAAAAAGCTCGCATCACAAAAGTGAAGGTTGCAGGAAATCTAAATGGTTGATTATACGCTATTTCGTACAAGTCGTCACTGATTGCGGCCACTGATTGGTTTTCAAAAGGCTTATCCATGAAATTATCCAGCATGTACTGGACAGAACGCCGGACTGGCCCCATATCATCGACTGGTGCGATCGCTCCCAAATCGATCAGTGATTGGACTACGCGATCGCCATCTTTTTGCGCAATCCCAAACAGCGTTTCCATCAGTCCTTCACGGATATTAGACTTAATCCGCCCCATCATCCCGAAATCGTAGAATATTAAATTGCCATCCGCGCTGACAGCAATATTTCCGGGGTGGGGATCGGCGTGGAAAAAGCCATTATTCAGCAGCTGAATTAGGTATGCTTGGGCACCATAACGGGCAATGAGCTTACGATCCAAACCCGCAGCCTCTAAAGCTTCGTATTGGCTAATTTTAATGCCTGGGACGTATTCCAAGGTCAGGACTCGCGAAGAAGTATAACGCCAGTGAATTCTCGGTACTTTCACCCACTCGTAACCGCGAAAGTTACGCCTAAAAGTATCAGCGTTACGTCCTTCATTCAAGTAATCAATTTCTTCCCAGAGAATCCGACAACATTCTTCGTAAATTCCCATCCAATCCCGTCCCCGTCCCCATTTGGGATGGTTTTGAAAATAACGGGCAATTCCCTTAAGAATTTGTAAATCAATTTCAAATAGCTTTTTCAGTCCAGGACGCTGCACTTTAGCAACCACAGATTCGCCAGTATAAAGCACAGCTTTGTGGACTTGCCCCAAACTAGCAGCTGCTAGAGGAATCGGGTCAAAATTCTGGAACAGATCCGGAATTTTCTTACCTAATTCTTGCTGAATAATTGCCTCTACTTGCTCATAGCTAAAGGCGGGTACTTTGTCTTGTAACTTTGCCAGTTCTTCTACATATTCAATCGGAAATATATCAGCACGAGTAGAAAATAATTGCCCAACTTTAATAAAGGTTGGCCCTAAGTCGAGGAGGGTATTACGAATCCAGATAGCTTGTGCTTTACGCCTTGCAGCTTGTTTAGCCTCCGTTATGCCGCCAGGATAACTCCAAGCTTTGTTATATCGCCAAAGCTTGAACATTAAGCTCAAAACAAAAGACCAAATGTCTACAAAGCGCCGTTTACTAGAATAATTTTCCCGATTCCAACGGTAAGCCTTGTCCGAATAACCTTTTTCCATATTTGTTGCGTACCGTTGGTTTTTCACCGAATCACTTGGAAGAAAAGACACTCTGATTCCTAAACTTTTGATGATCAATTGTCATTTGTCCTTTGTCTTTTGTCATTTGTCTATAACTTTTGACTCATGACCAATGACCCTTACGGGTTCGGCATTTGCTACAAGTCGGGGAACCCGCCCAACGCAATGCCTCACCAATGACCAATGACGAAATACGCTTCCCAGTAGATTTTATTCAACCCTTAGACTGAAGTACTACGATACTTCTGCAATTCGGTACGCAATAAGGCGATTTCGGCTCGCAATTCATCAATCATCGCTTGCAAGTCAACAGGCTCAGATCCGCTGGGGCCACGTACTGTAGTAGATTGACCAGCATTAGCAGCGTCTGCGGCTCGATTTGCCCGTTCTAGAACTTCATCTGTGAACTGGCGTAACTGTTCTCTAGCTTCAGCATCAAATTTGCCAAGTTCACTTAAAGCATCAGTCAAAGCGACCTCTAAGCGTTCGTTGACTACTTCAGCGACAGCTCTACCGACAAAAAAAGCTTGCAAAAGGGGGTTACTCATAAATTTTTGTTACGTCTATCCGCAAGAGAATTATAACTTGCTCGTATGCTTTACGGCTTCTACTGTGGAGCTAGATATTTAGGAAGGGGCTAGGGAATCGGGGAACCAGGGTTAGGGGGTAGCGATGAGAGAATGAGGGGGACACGGGGAAGAGGAGAAATAATTTATAACAAATGACAAATGACTATTGACCAATGACTATTGCTGACATTCCAGCAATTCTCGATAATATAGTTCTGGTGTACTTGGTAAATAATTCGTCATTTGCAAAGCTTGGTTACTTAACTTGAAACCTTGAGAAATGTGAATACGGCTGAGAAAATCTAAATCATGGGAAATTACCCAAAGCGCGCCTTGGTACTCATTGATACCTATGACCATTTGCTCAACGGTTTCAATATCCAAGTTATTCGTCGGTTCATCGAGAATTAATAGGTCAATTTCCGAGATGCTGATAATTGCGATCGCTAATCTGGCTAATTCACCCCCACTCAACACCGATGCGCTTTTGTGAACGTCATCGTATTTAAACAAAAAGTGTCCTAGCTGTTGACGCAGCAATTGATAGCTGAGGTGAGGATTCGCAGCTTGCATATTTTCGAGAATTGTCTGCTGACGGTTTACCAGTTCATAGGTTTGGTCGAGGTATACGGCTTTCATTCCTGGCGCGAGTAAAATCTCACCGGAATCCAAAACCGCTGTTTGCTGTTCCATCCCTAAGATGGCTTTGGCGAGAGTCGATTTACCTGAACCATTCGCACCGACAAGCGCAATGCGATCGCCTGAGCTAATATGCAGTTGTATATTTTCTATCAGCAGGCGTTGTGATACCCAAAGGTTAGCACCTTGAATATCAATCAGATTTCTCCGTTTTAGTCCTCTTTGGGCTAACTGGATACTGGTGGCTTTAGCGGTTTTTACTTTTGTTTCGGCAACATTTTGCGTAGCTTTTGCTACTGCCATTTCATGTTTCTTTTTGGCATTTCCAGCTGAAGCTTCGGCTTTGGTTTTAATTAATCCCGCTGACATCCGGTCAATACTACCATTAAGAAACTTAGCACGCCCACTGCGGTGAGATTGGGCGGCGCGTTGCTGTTCTTGCATAGCTGTTGCTTGAGTCCGTTTGAGTTCTTTTCTGGCTACTTCGTGCGATCGCACTGCTGCTTCTAACTCTATTTCTTTTTGTTGGCGATAGTCAGAAAAATTACACCCGTATAGTTTTACACCCTCAGATGTAAGTTCCCAGGTAACATCTGTCACTTGATCCAAGAAAAAAGGCTTGTGGGAGACAATCACATATGCACCAGCGAAATTTTGCAGAAACAGCCTTAAACTTTCTAGCGCCAACAAATCCATGTGGTTTGTTGGTTCATCTAGTAATAGTAAATTTGGTTCTTGAGATAAACCAATAGCTAAAAACAGTTTTGTTAGTTCACCTCCACTCAAGTTAATAACTGGTAAAGATAAATCAAGGTTGGTGTGAAATTGCGCCTGTAAAATTTCCTCAATCTTCCACCATTCATCAGAGATAGAACTCAAAAAATCAAGTACTGTCTCTGCTGTAATTTGTTGTTTGATAGTGCTGATTTGAGGCAAATAATAGACAACACCATTACGCCAAACTGAACCTTGACTAGGGCTAATTTGACCTGCAAGTATCTTCATTAGAGTGGATTTTCCTACACCATTGCGACCGACTAAAGCAATGCGATCGCCCATATTAATATTTATCTGAACTCCTTGAAATAGAGTTCTATTTAAGCCGAGTTCGTAACCTAAATTCTCAGCTAATAAAATAGAATTTTTATGCATATTAATCTCCATCATAGTCAGGAATTTAGTCCTGAAGTTTGCAGCAGGCTTTGTGCTTACTACGAATTCATCACAATTCATCACCCAGACTATTATTTATGGGACACCCATATGACTATCCCCTAAGAGGATGTTTTAAAAGTCCTTTTGTTGGTAGCAAAACGTTTAGATCCCCCTAAATCCCCCTTTTTAAGGGGGACTTGAAGAAGTTTTTCCCCCTTAAAAAGGGGGGACTTGAAGAAGTTTTCCCCCCTTTTTAAGGGGGGCTAGGGGGGATCAATAAGTGCGAAGATACAGCCAACCACTTTTCAAACAACCTCTAAGAAAATAAAGAGTATGGCGCTGATAATTGTTACATCATTGCTTGTTTAATACTTAGAAATACTCAACTACTGCGTTAACAGCAGTTGAGTAGAGTGATGAATTGTAAGTAAGCTTTTATAGCAAGAATGCTTTGCGCGAACTTGCTAATCTGTTGATTATTTTTCTTTGACACGGTTGCTTTCCAGCAACACTTTTTTGCTACTACTTCATGTCAATTAAGTTAATCGAAGCGTTTTTAGGTTTGAGGTTATCTACAGCTTACCACAATCTAATTCCGGACGGCTCTCAATAAAAATTTTTTGTTGCCCAAAATATCCTCAATCTTCGGAGAGCTTATGACAGGGATGAGGTTTTCATTGCTAGAATCTTTTGAGCGACTACTTCAGGAACAGGTATGACTGATAACCGATTTCCTGTTCTCACTAAAAGTAAATCTTCAGGACTAAACTTCTCTTTGAGCGTTGTGAGCAAGATAGGCTGGGTAAAACTCTCAACAAATTCTACAACAACTGTTTGCCAGCGAGGTGATTCAGGAGTTGATTTTGGGTCATAGTATTTGCTGGTTGGCTCAAACTGGGTCGGATCAGCAATACCTGATTTGATAACACGCGCCATCCCCACAATACCAGGAATATTAGTATTGGAATGATAAAAAAATGCTAAGTCTCCTGGTTGCATTTGGCGAAGAAAATTACGAGCTTGATAATTACGAACGCCGTCCCAGATAGTCTCTCCTTGCTGTTGCAGGTCATTGATGCTATAAACCTCTGGTTCTGACTTTATTAGCCAATAATTCATCGATTTTATGGTATTTTATATATCTGGGAATATTTTAATTTTAATTGAAAAGAGTGCCTTAATTGCTGTTAACGCACTCTTTGAAAAAATTCACATTTTGCTGTTCATATTAATTGAGTAATCTATGAGCTAATAGCGAGAGCATAAGGTTCTAAAACAGTAATTAATTTGACACTAAACTCAGCCTCAAATACGGCTTTTTTGTAATCTAAGCTCCAGAGTTCTAAGCCACAATCATCATCAGGATGTGCTGGAAAAACTAGCAAGCGAAATTCTTCGACATGGGGATAGTATTCGCACTGTATCCTTTGAATAGCACCAATTTGCCGCCGATCAAGAGCAACTGCTAATCTTAACATCGCGCTCAATTGGCTGACTATTTGGCGTTGTTGTTTGGTTAACAGATTGCGGAAATTTTCGTGTTTTTTCTTCGGGGCTGATTTGCGATGATATCGGGCTAAATTGGCGATGATTTCAATTTCAGTTTCGGTATAACCGAGTAATTCACTATTGCGAATTAGATAGTATGAATGTTTGTGGTGAGATGAATGGCTGACATAATGACCGCAATTATGTAAGATTGCCGCCGCCCATAGTAGTTGACGTTCTTCTGTACCCCAAAAATGTAATTTATTTTGAGTTTGATCAAATAAACTCAGGGCAAATTTGGCGATGCGATCGCTATGCTCTAAATTGATTTGGTATTTATTTGCTTGTTTGAGTACACTACGCTGCCGAATTGTACTTTGGAAACGCAATTTATCTTCAATTAAACCGTGGGCTAGCATCCAGTCCACGATTACACCCTCACGAAGCGCACGTTCACAGATTGTGACTGACTCCACACCCAAAAGCGTCATAGATTCCTGTAATATTACTGCGCCTGCCAGTATAACTTCTGACCGTTTTTCTGGCATACCAGGTATCACACTTCTTTCGACGTTAGTCAGTTTCCGCAAGCGATTTACCCAATCCCGTAAATCTTGGAGACTTAATTGGTAGCCATTGAGTGTGGAAGGAACATAACCCAATTTTTCCCGGGCGTTAATTAGTGCCAAAGTCTCAATCGTTCCTGAGGTGCCAACCAAACGCGGCGTTTCGCCAAATTTGAGGTTTGCCAATACTTCTTCTACAGAACGTTCTAGCATTCCCCGTGCATAAGCTTGCAGGTACTGAAACTCAGAGTTGCTAATAGGATCAGTGTTGATTAACTCGCTAGTCAAGCGGACTGCGCCAATTTTTGTACTGGTGAGGGTGCGTGGCTCGTTACTATCTCCTAAAATTAATTCTGTGGAACCGCCGCCAATGTCAACAATCATGTGCGGTTGGTTGTTAAATTCCATACCCGACAGCACACCCAGGTAGATGCGTCGCGCTTCTTCTTGTCCAGAAATCAAGTCAACGCTTAAACCTAAATCGACTGCTATCTTGTGTAAAAAATCCTTACCATTAGGTGCTTCGCGCACGGCGCTAGTTGCTACAGCCACAACCGTTTCCGCGTTGAAGGTTTTGGCAACTTTTTGAAAGCGTCCTAGAGCGGCGATCGCTTTTTCCATGATCTCGGATTTGAGATCGCCAGTAGCTAGATCGCGATCGCCCAATCTCACAGTTTCTTTTTCTCTGGCGATAATGCTAAAAGCTGGTAGTGTGGTGTCAATTCTCACTACTACCATGTGCAGAGAATTCGTACCTAGGTCAATAGCCGCAATAATCCGGTTTTGCTTAACTGTCTGAGTCGGAAGGCTCACGCAGTTAGGGGAAACTAAACTTAGCATCTAATTTTCTCTCTGTTAAAGAAAAATATTAAAAACTGGTGTCTTAAGAGCATCAAGGTAGAATTTTTAACCACTCAACCTGATTTCAGAAGATTTACTCTGGTACTCACAACTAAATTGACCTTTTAGGTGTATCTAAAGATGCAAGTTTAGGTTGTGTTTTTACAAATAGCAAATAAAGATATTCTATAGATGTAAAGATGTATGAATTCATCTAGCCAAAGTAATTACTTCATTTCTTCTTCACTTCTATGCTCAGAACGCCAGAAAGCAACTCCGAACCGATATGGCTTGTGATTATTCGGCTTTTGCGGTGGCATAAACCAGAAGGTCGGTTAATTTTGATGATTCCTGCCCTTTGGGCTGTGTTTTTAGCCGCTGGAGGTAAACCACCTTTACCTTTAGTGGGGGTAATTATCTTGGGTACTCTGGCGACAAGTGCAGCGGGCTGTGTTGTCAATGATTTGTGGGATCGGGATATCGATCCAGAAGTGGAAAGAACGCGCGATCGCCCCCTGGCTGCGCGTACACTGTCAATTAAAGTCGGGATTGGTGTGGGAGTAGTCGCGTTAGCTTGTGCAGCCGTTCTGGCGTTTTATCTCAACCCCCTAACTTTTTGCTTGTCGGCGGCGGCGGTGCCGGTAATTTTGTTATATCCAGGGGCGAAGCGAGTTTTTCCCGTACCTCAACTGGTGCTTTCCATTGCTTGGGGTTTTGCTGTATTGATCAGCTGGAGTGCAGTTACTCAAAACATTTCTCCACCAACTTGGCTGCTTTGGGGTGCAACGGTCTTGTGGACATTGGGATTTGATACTGTTTATGCAATGAGCGATCGCGAGGACGATCGGCGCATTGGTATAAATTCTAGCGCTCTCTTCTTTGGTAATTACGCCCCTGTAGCTATTGGCATATTCTTTGCTGGGACGATTGCTTTACTTGCATACTTAGGTATTTTCATCCATCTTCACATTACCTTTTGGATTAGCCTACTAATTGCCACGATTGCTTGGGTTTGGCAGTCAGTACGTTTAAGCCAGCCAGATTTACCTAACCCTGTTTATGGTGAAATGTTCCGACAAAATGTCTGGATTGGTTTTATCTTATTGGCTGGAATGACTACAGGCTCGTTATAATTCGTAATTTATCATTCGTAATTCACGATTCTAGGGGTTGAGCATTGCGCTTGACCCCTATAATTTTTGCTGTCTTTTTTTGCATTCATCCTGAATTACTTCATCGAAATTTTACATATATAGAGTTTTTACGGAAAATAGACAAAGATTTCATCAAGTTTATGAGGCAATATCCGAAATCCTACGGCTTTAGTTTAGTAGTTGGATATATAACGATGAATGTTTTATGTACCCAACACTTACGAAGCGATCGCATCTTGTCAAAATCGCTATGGTAGTTTTATTTTCCCTAGGCAGTCTTGGTATTGTTGGGGGAAGTTTTTTCCTCAAAAAAGCTTTTAGCAGTTCCAGTGAACCTGAGATAGTAACTGATACCTCCCGCTATGGAGAAATACGTAATAAATTGATATCTAATGACTACCAGGTAAAACATTTTCCTAATACAATTCCCAAAGACGCTAAAGATGTACGTATTGCTTATTCTCCAGGTTTTTTACAAGGTGGGAGTTTTTTTCAAATTAGGCTGAAACAGTCACCAGAAAAGATAAAACAATTACTTTCTGAGTATAAAAGTGTTGCTAAACATCAATATCGGGGTGGTAATACAAACGACCACGCCAACCTACCAAATGGAGTGCCAACAACATTTTTTTATACTAGTGACACATCTGAAGAATCTTTTCCACCTAGCTACGAAATATTAGTTTTGGATGCACAAGACAAAGGTAGCCCTGGCTTTAAATGGAATCATGGTAATACCTATGGGGTAGCGATTGACAGTTCAGCCTCAGAAATTGTTTATTGGAATGAACAATGGTAAAGGGATGAGGGGAAAGGGAAAAGGGGAAAGGGAACAAGGGAGTGTGGGGAGTGTACCCAATGACAAATGACAAATGACAAATGACAAAGATAATTGTTGGAGTGATGGGGCCAGGAGAAAAGGCGACAGTAAATGATTTACAAAACGCCTATGAATTAGGTCGTTTAATTGCTCAACAAGGATGGATTTTACTTACTGGCGGTCGAAATGCGGGAGTGATGGATGCAGCCAATAAGGGTGCGAAATCTGCCGATGGTTTAACCCTTGGTATTCTCCCCAGAAACAATCGAGATAGCATTTCTCATGATGTAGATATTGCAATTTTCACAGATTTGGGAAACGCGCGTAATAATATTAATGTCCTCTCCTCCGATGTGGTGATCGCCTGCGGAATGGGTGCGGGAACTGCTTCCGAAATTTCTTTGGCTTTAAAAGCAAATAAGCCAGTAATTTTATTGAATGAGGACGAAGCCAGCAAAGTGTTCTTCAAAAAGCTGTCGCCTGAGAATGTGTCTATTGTTGAGAGTGCATTAGATGCGATCGCCATTGCCAAGGCAATTTTATCCTAGTAGCCTAAGCCACCTGTACATCTTCCTGCATTAGCATATTTTCAAAAGCTATCATGACCCGTGTATGAAACCGTTGACGGTGTTTTAGCTTCCAAATTGGCTGAATAATTTCTAATTTTTTGATAGATTGTTTTTGCGGATTGGTAATTTGGACAGCGTGTAAAGTCCCTAGTTGTAATTCTTTTTTCACCATTAACTCTGGAAGTGCAGCCGCACCAACACCACTTTCTACAACTGCTTTCACCATTTCGCTAGTGTTTAGATTAAGCACAACATCGAGTTTGCTGGGTTCAATTCCCCAACTTTGTAAAGCTTGAGCAAATATCTGCTGTGCGCCAGAACCGGATTCACGCATCACCCAATTGGTGTTGAATAATTCATCTAGATAAATCTCTGTAAGTTGATACCAAGGGTGAGATTTACCGACAACAATTTGCAGGCGATCGCATCCTACTTGGGTTTTCTCTAAAGATTGCTGTAATGATGCTTTAATGTCTCCTGTCACCAACCCCAAATCATACATACCCACAGCAGTTCCTTCACAAATTTCTTCAGCATTTCCCAACTGACAATTTATAAAAATGCCGGGATATAACTGCTTAAATTGGCTAATTTTTTCGGGTAGCCAATAGTTACCAACTGTGAGACTTGCGCCTATTTTTAACTCTCCCCGTTGTAGATTATTTAATTCCTTTAAGCCACGTTCTGTTAACTCCACATGGTCGAGAATTTTTTGTGCCTCACCCTGTAATAATTTACCAGCATCTGTGATTTCAATATGACGACCAATGCGATGAAACAACCTGACACCATATTCTGTTTCCAAGCTTTGGATAGCAGCACTGACTGCTGGTTGAGTGATATAAAGTGATTCAGCCGCACGGGTAAAGTGCAGCATTTCCGCCACAGCTAAAAAAATTCGCAACTGTTCCAGCGTCACTTCGCTTTGCTCCGAATTCAAAATTCAAAATTCAAGGCTTCGGCTTGCAAGAGCCTTGACCCTGAGCGTAGTCGTAAAGCCTGCGGCATAGCTACGCTTAAGGCGCAGCCTCTCCGTTCGCGCAGCGTCCCGTAGGGAAGGAGAAGGGTAAAAATTCAAAATTTAAACATAAATAAATCGTGCAGCAGTTATTTTGAACGCCTTGAAAGGATTATACGGTAATTTTAGCGGAAATATGTAGATAACTGTAAATGTTTTTAATTACCTATTTGCAGTCATCGTTGCACAATCATAAATTTAGTCTATGGTTTTGACAAAAAAGTCTGTTTGCTCTTATTGATTGGAAGCCATAGAGTGAAACTATGCTTTTATCGCAGTGCTATTTGATATATGAACAAAAAGGACAAGGGAGACAAGGACAAGAAATGTTTGTAACTTTTACACCGATTGCCATAGCACAGACTCTTTAGTCAAGGAAATCACTAATTAGATAGATATTACATCTGAACTACAAATGGTCAACACTTGAAACCTTGATCTCATCGATACAGATGGTTAAGAGTTACTACTCTAGAGGAAACACGACGTACTCATGGGCGAATTACTGACTGCTATTCCCACAGGGCTTACTGCTTTCGCGAAAGCTACTCTCTAGAAAACCCTAATTTAGTTGTCATTAGCTGTATAAATATTGGCGCTTTTTTGTTAATTTTGCGACAAAATACTTAGGAAGAAAATTAGGGATTTTCTTTGGGATCATCGGAATCAGAAATTTTATCCAGAGTCAAAAAAAATGAGCTTTCATTTGAGCCAACTGCATCAACAGATAGATGCAAAAACTGTAAATTAATACCTAAGCTTAGGTAAATATTATCTGAAAAATCTAAATCTTCTAGGAAATAAACATGAATTTTTTCAAAAATACTCTTGTCAAAATTACTCTTGTTTGCTTGTTAGTGCTAGCAAACTTGATGATTGCACAACCATCTTGGGCAGGAAAAAAATATGCTCAAGACCCAGACTATATAGAAATTACAAAATCACTAGAATCTGCTTTACAAGATAAACAAACCCAAGGCTCTACACCAGAGATAGAACAGAAAATTTCTAATTTAAAATACCAAAAGTACATTTTGCAAACTAGTGAAGATGCTGTGGGAATTTGTCGCAATGATACAGATAAAACACTGTTAATCTACGGAGAGAAATCGAAAAAATCTACTTCAACTTACGATAATGAATTGTATCTGCTCCCCAGTGGTGTAGAAACTGATGATGAGTGGGACTGTCAAGGTGTTTATCTTCCTGCACAAGCAGCGACAGCAGAGCAAGCAGCTATACCTGCTCAAGCTATTAAGATTGTTCATGGAACTCAGTTAGTTGCTACAACTAACCCCCAAACTGGAGAAATTGAATTTAATATCCCACCTGCCAAAGTTTTCCAAGCTGGTGAAGTTAATTGGTTGATTCCTGAAGATTTACAAGCGGCGCTAGATGCTGGAATTACCACTGCACAAATCAACGATTAAATAACTGGCATGGATTGAATATGTCAATGAAGTCAAAATCGTAAATTAAAACTATAAGTCAGAACTTTTCTGGCTCTTTTTTTATATTTATATTATAAAAGCTATTCATCAATAAAAATTAATAAAAATATTTTATGGAAAATTTTATATTCATCAACTGTATAATTTAAGAATATCTGCCTAGGTTCAACTTTCATTACAAACAACTGACAACTAACAACTGATAACTGACACCCAAAGCTCATTTAACAGATAAATTGGTATGAAGATAGAAACAGCAAAACTCGAAGTGAAGAATTTAGAAAAAAAGAAGTATAGGTCAGATCGAGTTCGGGATCACTTAGCGAATGAACGCACTTATTTAGCATGGATGCGGAGTGGTATTGCACTCATGGGTTTTGGTGTGTTGATTGTGCGGTTGCGGATCATCCGACCACCATTAGCGCCACAACCTCCTGGTAATGGTTGGAAGTTAGGTTTAGCATTTGCATTAGTCGGGGTATTAACAGTATTACTTTCAACACAGCATTATTTCGCCGTGCGCAAAGATATTGACGAGGATACTTATCAACCCCCAGACCGTTGGATACTTCTGGCGAGTCTAGCTGTGACTCTCCTCGGAGGCGGTGTACTATACTATGTGTTTACAGTTCCTCTAGATTATTTGGGTAGTTATATTCTGGAGTGATAGAGGTAAGTAGGGCATGGGGCATTGGGCATTGGTTATTTCTCCTCTGCTTACTTGTCTTCCTTGTCTCCCTTGTCTCCCTTGTCCCCTCATCTCCCTTGTCCTCCTTGTCCCTACATCACCCTGATGAAAAATTATTAACAACTCCAACTGTCACCATCTGTATTTGCTTTACCCACAATCTTGATATTTAAAGATTCTAAATAACTCAAACAATCAGTGATGTTAGACAGACAACCCCGCAGTTCTAAGTCAAAACATCCTTGTCTATTAGTGTTTTTATCTAACTTGGCTCCGGTAATATTAACTGTTAAGTTATAACGAGAAATCATCTGGGAAATAATTGGTTCTCGCCAGTAATTGGCTGGAATATATAAACGCACACGCAGTCGAGTTATACTGTTGTTTCTATAAAGAAATGAAACCATAAATATAAAAGCCTTTAAATGAGATGTCCTTGCAGAGAAGATGAGTCTAACCACAGGGGTAAATTTAGGGTTTTTAAGTAATTGAAACTAGCAATCAGTTGTTGCGGTTTACCCCAAAGATCTAAATCAAACCAACCATCATCTTGCTGATGGGCGGCTAGTGAAGCTGCAATAATATTGACAGTGATTCCATATCGAGCAACTAAGTCAAAGATGATTGGTTGATGGTAATAATCTTTCAAGATGCAAACCTGCAAGCGTAGCCGGTAAGATTGACCGTTGTGAACTTCATGGGCTTGAGTATCTTGAGGTATTGGTAAGTGGGGGAATTTTTGAGTTGATTTAGGAAACGGCTGAGAGTTCAAGTTATACTGCACGTTGCCGGAGATGCTCAGCTGCATTAAATCTACTCCCAAATTCTGTAGATACAGCAGCCCATCGCAGATATGTTCTGAATTACCTTGGAGTTGCAAGTCAAACCAACCATAACTTTCTGAAGTTGTGAGCATTGCAGCGGTAATATTGACTGTGACACCATAGCGCGACACCAAACGGGAAATTAGCGGTTGGCGTTGATAATGCTGAGGTATGCGAATGCGGCTATCAATTGGGGTGATTTGCGGAAATTTCTGCTGCATAAAAATAGGTAATGAAGGAAACAGTTAATCACCGACTTCTGACGCTATTTTTGTTTTCTCTTAATCTACAGTTAGTCTATCAAAATTTAGTAGTTTATGCTTTAGTAATATATGTTACCATAATCTTGTGGTAAAAGACACGGAGACACGGAGATTCTTGGACGTTGGGACAGATGATTTGACAAGCCGACAGAAAAAAGCGATCGCAGAATCTTCTTCATCAGCTGCGATCGCCTAATTTGAAATCAATCAAAAAACAGCAGACAGGTGGGAATTGCCTATCTGCTGGTAACTTGGAAGTATTTGATGACTTTAATTAATTAGCATGGGCTAATTCTTGAGGTGCATTTTGAGAATAATTAACTGCTAAAGCAAACTCTTGCAGAACATCTTGTAATCTTTGGGCAATTTCTTGATCGAGTTGTACCGCGCCATCAGCCTGAATTTGAATTTGCTTATCGACTGCGTAAACTGTACTCAAAATGTGCCTTGCGCCTAATTCTGATAACACAGGTTTCAAAGCATACTCTACTGATAATAAATGGGCGATCGTCCCACCTGTAGCTATAGGTAGCACAACTTTGCCTGTTAAGGCTTTTTGGGGTAATAAATCCAGAAATGCTTTCAGTACACCTGTGTAGGCTGCTTTATAAATTGGCGTAGCAATAATTACACCACTAGCTTTTTCGAGTAATGCTTTTGGGTGTTGTAATGCGGTACTATCGTAACGTCCATAGGCTAAGTCTTCAGCAGGTATATCTCTGACTGAGATGATATCAATATTTAATCCTTGCTCTGATAGGGTTTTAGCTGCTTGTTCCAAAAGAGCGTAGGTTCTCGAAGGGTGAGAGGGACTACCCGCGATCGCTAATATATGTGCCATGTTCAATAAATCCTGATGTTAATCTACGGTAGCAATTGTCTTTTCTTTTACTGGCTGTTCTGGGAATTCTTGGTTAGCTACAACTTCACCAAAGGGACTTAATAGTTGCGGTTGTTGGGTTGGGAGATTTTGTAGGGGTAACCGAGGAAAGAGTAATTCTGCTACTCGGTATGCTTCTTCTAAATGGGGATAACCAGAAAAGATGAAGCTATCGATACCTAACTTTTGATATTCAAACATTCTTTGCGCCACGGTATCCGGATCGCCTACTAAAGCAGTCCCAGCACCACCACGCACTAAGCCAATTCCCGCCCACAAATTCGGACTAATTTCCAATGCTTCCCGACTACCGTTGTGTAATACTGTCATCCGCTGTTGTCCAACGGAGTCCATACGCGCGTAGGCTTGAGTGGCTCTAGCGATCGCAGTTTCATCTACATAGCGAATTAAATCGTTGGCTGCATCCCAAGCTTGGCTTTCAGTCTCCCGCACAATTACGTGTAAACGAATCCCAAACCGGATTGTTCTACCTTGTGCTTCTGCTAGTCGGCGAACCGAAGCAATCTTTTGCGCCACTTGTTCTGGTGGTTCGCCCCAAGTTAAGTACACATCTACGTGTTTAGCCGCAATTTCTTGCGCAATGGCTGAAGAACCGCCAAACCACAGCGGCGGATGAGGTTTCTGGACTGTGGGAAATAACAGCTTACCGCCTTCAATGTTAAGATAATCTCCCTGAAAGTCGCTAGTTTCCCCTCCTGCTATCTGTTGCCACACTGTCAAAAATTCAGCTGTTAATTTGTAGCGATCATCATGAGAAAGATGTAATCCATCTCCCGCCAATTCCACCGGATCGCCACCTGTAACGACGTTAATCAACAATCGCCCTCCAGAAATGCGATCGAATGTCGCCGCCATCCGTGCTGCTACTCCCGGTGACATCAACCCCGGACGAATCGCTACCAAAAACTTCATCTGCTTGGTGTGTGTTACCAAAGTAGATGCCAAAATCCAAGCATCTTCACAAGAACGGCCTGTAGGTAATAATGCCCCTGTAAAACCCAAATGATCCACAGCTTGGGCAATCTGTCGCCAGTAATCAAAGTTGACTACCCGCCCGCCTATAGCAGTACCTAGATAGCGCCCTTCACCGTGAGTCGGAATAAACCAAAGTAGCTGCATGATATCTATGTTAGAGCCAAATTTTTTATTACGGTAAGTCTATCTGTCTACCGTATTATTTTTACTCTTAGACTATCGCACAGCTAGTAAGGCAAATCAAGACCTTGGGCAAAATAAATCCGGTTAATCTATCAACTTTTAGTAGTTTTATACTTGCCGTTTGGAATTGGGTATGACATACTCATAAACATAACAACACTAATTCGACAGATTTACCGTAGTTTAATAGTGATATTACCAGCACGACTGTAAAATTGAGTGCAAGGAATTTATTATGCTTAAAGATGCACAAGGACTAGTTGTCACGACAGAAAAAGCCCAAGCGATCGCCGCCATTAACCGTTTCATCGATCAGGCGCTTTATTATGGCAAAGATGCAGAAACAGCGATTTTGCAAGCAATTGCGGCAGATCCCACTTGTGCATTAGCTCATGCTTATGCGGCTGCTTATTATCTCAGCCAAGAGAACAGCAAAGCTTGGCAGCAAGCTCAACCATATTTGCAAATAGCACAACAGCATTCAGCAAAGATTACTACCAGAGAAAAATTATATCTGCAAGCAATTTCCGCTTGGGCAAATCAAGAGATTGAAGTAGCGATCGCCATTCACGAAAAAATCACCAACCGATTTCCCCAAGATTTGATTTCCGTGCAACAGGGACAGTATCACTATTTTTACTTAGGCGAGCCAGAAAAATTACTGCAAATTGCGCAAAAAGTTTTACCTAGAAATCAGGAAAATCATTATTTATACGGAATGGTGGCGTTTGGGTTAGAACAATGTAACCAACTCAAAGCAGCAGAAAAGATGGCATTGAGAGCGATCGCCTTAAATAGATATGATCCTTGGGCGCATCATGCGATCGCCCATTTGATGGAAACTCAGGGAAGAGTCGATGAGGGGATAACTTGGATGGAGAGTTTTGCAGATACCTGGGAAAACTGCAACTCTATGCTCTACACCCACAACTGGTGGCACATTGCACTGTATTATTGGCAGTTAGAAAACTACCAAAAAGTTCTCCAACTCTACGATCGTCACATTTGGGAACGTGCTAACAAGCAATCTCCCAAAGACCAAGTATCAGCCATTTCACTGTTATTACGGTTAGAATTGCGCGGTGTAAATGTGGGGAACCGTTGGGAAGCGATCAGTCCTTATCTTTACAGCCGGATTGAAGAACACGCATTACCATTCCAGGATTTACATTATGTCTATGCACTTACCAAAGCTGGACACCATGACTGGGTAAAGCAAATGCTACAGAGTATGCAATATCATACTTTGAGAATCAATCCGTTTCTGCGTCAGCGTTGGCTAGAGGTAGCAATTCCCGCAGCTAGAGGGATGGTAGCTCATGCCCAAGGTGATTTTAACACCACCGTTGCAGAACTCAAACCTGTGTTGTCGCGCTTGCATACAATTGGCGGGAGTCATGCACAGCAAGTATTATTTCAGCAAGTTTATCAAGATGCAGCGTTTTCGGCTCAAAAGCAGAGTTGGATTTATGCAGCTTCGTGAATCAATTTTGGATTTTAGATTTTGGATTTTAGATTGGAGAATCTCATCCAAAATCTAAAATTCGGTAATTTTTGATTTTAAATTTGTTCTTTGATTAAATTCGCTTTCTTCAAGCTTTTAAACCTTGTCCAT
The DNA here is from genome assembly GCF_963875285.1 of Calothrix sp. NIES-2100. NCBI lineage: Bacteria > Bacillati > Cyanobacteriota > Cyanophyceae > Nostocales > Calotrichaceae > Calothrix > Calothrix sp. NIES-2100. The sequence continues at coordinate 9,197,187 of NZ_CAWNLA010000001.1, read as the reverse complement.
TTTGAAACCTGGAGTAGTGCGGGCATCTTGCCCGCTATGAAGAGCAGGGAGTTGCCCGCTATGAAGAGCAGGGAGCAAGATGCTCCCACTACTTTTAAAACTATGGTTTTCAAAATAGATGTGGTTTAGTACTTTAAACTCTGTATTTTTCTCTGCGTTCTCTGCGTCCTCTGCGGTTCAAAAGTATTTTATTTACAAATATTTTCAGATAAATGAACCACCGACGTTCGCGCAGCGTCTCGCAGAGTAGGCGCAAAAACGCAAAGGAAGAAATAATTTCATGGCAAGCTGACACAAGAGCGATCGCGATAAATTTGATTTAATATTTGATAATCTGCCAATTTCACAGATGCAAAACGCCTAACTCCAAATTGTGCCATCACTTTTTGCAACTCTGCATCTGGTTGGAGTAGCGCTAACTGCATTTGTTCAATTAAAGATACACCTAGATGCTGTGCTACAACCAAAGGTGGCATTGGGGCAGGCCCTAGTACTTCCACCACACGCAAATGTTGTGATAATTCGGGAGATTTGTTTAATTCTTGTTCTAATACCACACTGTCTATAGCTGCACAATCTGCCAATCCCTCAACTACCCAGCGAATTGAACGCTGATGAAAGTTTGATTGTACGGTTTTACCAAAGAAATTTTGCGGATCTTCTTCCTGAATTAACCGATGGCAGAGTAAATTGTAACCACTGTTAGAACCAGGATCGTTATAACAGAATGTTTTGCCTGCTAAATCTGTAAATTTTTTGATATTACTATGAGCATTGACAATCACATCTGCATAGTAAATCGGAGAATTGCCGTATCGTAATGATTCCATCACAGGCGCAACCAACGTCTGCAATTGATGGGAAATTATTTGGCTATAGCGAATTAGTGGTAATCCACAAATAAAAGCTAAGTCTATTTTGTCTTGGAATAATAGCGGGTCTTCTAAAGGGTCTTGTTCAGCTTGCTGTAGTTGGAATTCTAGTTTTAAAACTCGACCTAAATAAGCTGCGATCGCTTGATAAAACTCAAACCAATTGGGAGCAAGGTAAGATGTAATTTGCAACCTTTTATATAGAGTCATTTTTGTTCGACAACAGTCTCATTCTGAAGAGATTGAGTTAGCTTTTTCCCAGACCACTGGATATATAAAAAGCCCAAACTGGCAAACGCCATAGACATAATACCGAAAACTGTTGTATATGCTTTAGTGTGCCACCATAGCCGCTTGCATAATGCTGTAACTATTTGATATATCTTCCACAAAAAATGATGATTTACACTCTTATCGCTCTCAATACTGATGTGTGGGGCTAATGTCATTGCTATTGTTACCTTCAATTCAACAGTAATCTACACTAATTCTATTGGTTTAGTGTAGATTATAATCTATGTTAGAGAATTTCGTCAAAAAAAAGTGGAATGTAGAAAGATAAGTAGGTCGGCGTAATTAAAGCTAAGTGGCTATGGTCGTCATTCTTACAAAGTTCTGATCTAAGGAAGCCTTAGCTCAGACTTTGCGCTTTGTCATTGGTCATTGATCATTGGTAAGTAGGTCGGCGCAATTAAACATCACTGGCGATGGCTGTCATTTGTCCTTTGTCATTAGTCATTGGTAAGAGTTTCAAGCCTATTTACGTTTAGTAACATAGTTTGATTTATTTCCACCGCCTTAGAGGATGTTTGAAAAGTATTTAGAGTAACATTTAAGTCTCAAAAACCTCTCCCCCCTATTTCCAGAGGAGTCCCCGAGTTCCCCCTTCCCTACAAGGGAAGAAGGGTTTCAAAGCCTCTCCCCTTGTAGGGGAGAGGTTTGGAGAGAGGTTTCTAGTATACTTTGCAACTTTTCAAACATCCTATATCCCTCGCTCTAGGGTGAGTATTGTTGCAGAATGGAAATAAAGTCATGAAATTTTGATATAAATCAAACATAAGAAAATATACTCATAGCATTTTTTCAACTAATGAGGTCGCTCAATTATGTATCTAACTATATTGTTTGCTAGATAAGGCTTTGAGGTTTGAGCAACTAGAAAATAACAGCGCTCCGATTCCAGAAATATTTTTTATTTGCTAGCCGGATAAATCAAACAAAGCGACAGTAAATTTTGGATATTCAGGGAGAGGTTACTTCAAAAAAGTCATTCGGGATAGCTAGCACAAGAGTCTCAGCCCTTATTTGATGGGAATTTGAGCTAATTAGATTCTCATCAAATATTATCAAGCTGCTGAATTTACGTCAAGTACATAGATATAGTGGCCTTGAAATTCCTCGCACTGTAAAAACTATTGATTTACCAAAAATAAAGTTTTACATTGCTATTAAGTCAGCCAAACTACCAGCCGCGAAAACTAGGAGACTTTTGATGATGATCGCAACTGAATCTATACTCAGCGAATTGGAAGCTTGCAAACAAATCTGTATCGAATCCCAAACAGCTTGTATTGACACCCTTAAATACTGCAAGAGTCAAGGCGGTCAATATATGGATATGACGATGATGTCCATGATGCGGGATTGCGCGGAAATGTGCATGATGTGCGTCAACATGATTAATGACGGCTCTGAGTTTATGGGAAACACCTGTAGCTTGTGCGCCCAAATTTGCGATCGCACTGCTATGGCTTGTGAACAGATGAGTGGCGATGACACAATGAAGTTCTGCGCCGCTATATGCCGCAAATGTGCTGAATATTGTAATAAACTCGGACTGAACTCTGCTTCTTATTTCCGCAGATCGAGTTTGGTAACAGAAGATGCACTAATGTCCATCTAATGTACCCCCAAGATTGAGTTTTCTAATTTATAACAAACTGATAGTTATACCTAAATAAATACTTTTCCCTGTAGATTTAGTTTTTCGCTACTCAAAAATCTTTTTGAGTGGCGTTTTGATTTTTGACTCGATCTATTCCCAAGCGCAGATACTCAACTTTGATGCAAGCATCCATAATCACGTTTAAACCAGCATCTAAAGCTTGCTGTGCTGAAGCTTGATTCCAGATCCCTAATTGTGCCCACACGGTTTTGGCATTAATGGCAATTGCTGCTTCTATAATTTGTGGTAAATACTCAGAACGGCGAAAAATATTAACAATATCTATACTATCGGGAATTTCTCTGAGGGAAGGATAGCATGGCTGACCATCAATTTCTTTCACTAAGGGGTTTACGGGATAAACTATGTAACCTGCTTGCTTTAAAAATTGAGCAATTTGATAGCTGGTGCGATCGCGTTTATCTGAATGTCCCACGACGGCGATCGCTTTAGCGTTGGTTAATACTTCCCGCAAGGTGTTGTGATTATCTTTCGGGTTTGGCATATTATTATTGATCGTAAAAGGCAAATGGTAGAGATTAGGTAAACAAGGGAACAGGGAGGACAAGGGAACCGAGACAAATGCCCAATGCCCAATGCCCCATGCCCCATGCCCATTACCAATGACAAATCAAACACTGGGACTCGAACCACATCTTTATAATTATTTACTGTCTGTCTCTTTGCGAGAAGCAGAAATTTTGGCTCAATTGCGCCAAGAAACAGCCCAGCATCCGATGGCTAGGATGCAAATTGCTCCTGAACAAGGGCAGTTTATGGCTTTGTTGGTGAAATTAATAAGTGCGAAAAAAACTTTAGAGTTAGGGGTATTTACGGGATACAGTACGCTGGTGGTAGCTTTAGCGTTACCAAGTGATGGTAAGGTAGTAGCTTGTGATGTCAGTGAAGAGTTTACAGCGATCGCCCGTCGTTATTGGCAGCAAGCAGGAGTGGCAAATAAAATTGACCTACATATTGCCCCAGCTTTAGATACTTTGGATAGATTGCTAGCCGCAGGTGAAGCCGAAACCTTTGATTTTGCCTTTATTGATGCGGATAAGAGCAACTATGATGTTTATTATGAGCGATCGCTACAATTGGTACGTCCGGGTGGACTGATTGCGATCGATAATGTCCTTTGGTCGGGAAGAGTTGCCGATCCGCAAGTGCAGGATAACAGAACTGGCAAAATTCGCGCCTTTAATGAAAAGTTACATCAAGACCAGCGGATTACTCTGAGTTTAGTACCGATTGGCGATGGTTTGACGCTGGCGTTGAAAAAATAAAAAATGATGAAAATGGGCATTGGGCATTAAAGTATCTACATGAATATTCGTCGAAGTAGTACTTAGAGGTTGTTTTAAAAGTCATGATTAATGTATCAAATATTTTTACCTCACCCTAACCCTCCCCTTTCTAAGGGGAGGGTTAGGGATTTTTCTTTGCTCCCATTTCAGATTTGCCAGATAAGTTTTGTTATCTAAATTAAAATCCAAGACTTACCATTCGCCAGCAGCACCCTTGGAGAATTAAGGAAAATTGTTGATCGTTAATCACACAATCCGATTAAATCACTTGTACAAAAATTTACAGTCTAGAATTTATTAACCATTGCTTATTATTGCTGATTCACTATAGTATAAATACTGGAATGTTCAATTATACCTAGTGGGCATTGTCATCGCATCGGGGTTGTATTTTCGTAGGTGATGCCCAATATACAGAGATTATAGATAGTTAAGTTGCTGTAAATAACTGTCTTCTTGCTAATAAGAATATTTCGCACATATAAGCTAAATAGAATACTAGCATTATGGCTTTAGATGTACTGACCTTCTTTCAAGCTACTGACCCTAGCCGGACTTTGTTTATCAATAATGAACTGGATGCAAAGTATTATATAGACTTTTCTGCGGTGCGGGGCGGGGATATTATTAACAAGCTGCAACAGAAAATCACATATTTTAAACCAAATCAGCCTACCTGTACTTTATTTACTGGACATATTGGTTGCGGTAAATCGACGGAGTTATTAAGGTTACAGGCGGAACTAGAAAAGGTAGGCTTTCATGTAGTGTATTTTGAGTCTAGCGAAGACCTGGAAATGACTGATGTCGATATTGCCGATGTATTATTGGCGATCGCGCGGCGTGTAAGTCAAAGTCTCGATAAAATTACACTGGCAGAAACCAGCAAATTTAATGAATTGCTGCAAGGTGCTTTGAAGGTCTTAAACTCCGAAGTCACAGCAGTTAAGGTCAAAGTTCCCAGTTTTGGGGATGTGGGTTACTTGGCGGAAAAGGAAAAGGTATCTTTAGCCTTTGGAATTGGGGAAATTACCACCAAAATCAAAAACGATCCCACATTGCGGGAAAAACTCAATCAATATTTAGGGCCGCAGAAAACCAAGTTACTCGAAGCCATTAACCGCGAACTGTTAGAACCTGCGATCGCCAAACTTAAGCAACAAGGTAAAAAAGGTTTAGTGGTAATTGTCGATAACCTCGACCGCATCGATAACCGCGTCAAATCTTGGGGTCGTCCGCAACAGGAATATTTATTTGTCGATCAGGGTGAGTTTTTAACTAAGTTAAATTGTCATTTAGTTTATACCATGCCCCTATCGCTGAAATTCTCTAATGATTATGGCACTTTGACTCAGCGATTCCCCGAAGACCCAAAGGTTTTGCCGATGGTTCCCGTACAATGGCCTGATGGTAGCATCCACGACAAGGGAATGGCACTGATCCAGCAGATGGTCTTAGCAAGAGCCTTTCCTTACATGGAACCAGAGGAGCGTTTAAATCATATTACAGAAATATTTGACGATATCAGCAGCTTAGACCGCTTATGTTACATGAGTGGCGGTCATGTGCGCGACTTGTTGCGGTTGCTAAACACCTGGATTATGGAAGAAATGACCCTTCCCCTTTCCCGTGACACCTTAGAACAGGTAATACGTGCGCGTCGCAACGAAATGACAATGCCAATTTCTGATGATGAGTGGCAATTATTACGTCATGTCAAGCAGAGAAAAAAAGTCAGCGACGACCAAGGATATCAAAAACTGATTCGCAGTCGCTTTGTTTTTGAATATCGCGATCGCGGCGAGTCTTGGTTTGATGTTAACCCCATTTTGACAGAAGCCAAAGAATTAAGCAGCTAATTCTGACTGACCATATCCCAGATCCCCAACTTCTTGAAGAAGTCGGGGATATAAATCCACCGTTCCCCGTTCCCTTGATTTATGAGTGAACAGCAAACCGACCACGATCGCTCTTTACAACAACTAGCTTGGGCTATTCAAGCTTCTGTTGGGCAATTTAAACTGATTTTGGCAAGGTGCAATTATGTGCAACAGCGCGATCGCTTAATTGCCAGATTACAGGAAATCTCTACGGTTAAGATTCACGTTTTAACTCTCAAACCATCCCAAAGGACACTATACACCGCCATTCGTGAGGAATGTGGGGATAATGTCCCAGCTTTGATGATTGTGGGGTTAGATAAATTGCACGATTTACCCCAAATGTTGACTGCTGCTAATCAGGTGCGGGAAGAGTTTCGCAAAAGTTTCCCCTTCCCGATTGTGTTGTGGGTGAACGATGAAATTCACAAACAGTTAATGCAAATAGCGCCAGATTTAGAGAGTTGGGCAACTACGAAAAACTTTGCGATCGCTATTCCTGATTTAATTGAGTTTCTCCAACATACTGCATCAGAATTATTTGCCAATATTTTAAATATAAATTTAGAAAGTCTCTCGGAAATTAAATCAGCTTGGCAAGAATTACAAACTCGGACACCAGATTTAGCACCTGAGTTAAAAGCCAACTGTGATTTTGTCTTGGGTTTAGTTGAATATATCAATAAAAATCTCGATGCCGCGATTGAGCATTATAATCAAAGTTTAGATTATTGGCGGACAATTAATGATTTTGAGCGTCAAGGAAAGATATTTACACAAATTACCATTTGCTATTACGAAAAAGCTAGAGCAGATGACAGAAATTGCCTACCACGTAGAAGGCTGGGGTTAGACACCAACAGCCTAAATTTGCAGCCAAACAATCATGAAGCGGCGGATACAGCGTTAATTCATAACTCTGCACCTTGTAGAGAAGCGACTGTAAATCAACAGCCAACTAGAAATAATCTCCAACAAACTATCGCCGCCTTTCAAGCCGCCCAACGCCCCGATTTAATTGCCAATTCCCTTGAGCAATTCGGCATCATCCTCAGCTATTTAGAAGATTGGCAACAACTCAAAACTTTAGCCCAACAGGCTTTAATTTTCCATGAAGCCGAGAATAATACTCTGAAAATATCTCAGGATTATGGTTTTTTAGCAGAGTCAGCATTCGGACAGAAACACTGGCAACAAGCCCAAGAATTAGCCGAAACAGCATTAAAATTTGTCTCCACGACTCATCAGCCCGTACCGCTAGAGTTATCACAGATAAATGTCATCTCTCATCGGCAAAAGTTATTATTAATCATCGCTTTAGCCCAAGAGAATTTAGCACAACATCAAACAGCAATTAATAACTTAGAACGAGCTAGAAAATTAAGTATAACAGACAACGACCCCCAGATTTATTTGCAGATTCTGGATAAATTACAAGACTTATATTTTCAGCAAAAGCAATATCTCAAAGCCTTTGATGCCAAACTAGAAGCAAATTCCATTGAGCAGCAATTTGGTTTACGGGCGTTTATTGGTGCAGGGAGATTACAAGCCACAAAACAGTTAGATACCCAAGTTTTAGCAGCATTACAAGTAGATAATCGAGATAATATTGCCCCAGAAATTGCCGCATCTGGTCGTCAATTGGATGTAGAAAGGTTAATAGAACGCATCGGTCGCCCAGATTATAAATTAATTGTCATTCATGGGCAATCGGGTGTTGGTAAAAGTTCCTTAGTCAATGCGGGATTAGTCCCAGCTTTGAAACAAAAAGCCATTGGCGTACAAGATAACTTAGTCGTTGCTATTCGCGTGTATACCAATTGGGTAGAAGAGTTGGGGCGGGTGTTGGGAGGAGATGAAGACGCAGGGACGGGGAGACACGGAGACGCGGTGATAGAGGAAGGAAAAGAGTTGGAATTTGACACTCCGAGTTTGGAACACGACACTCCAAGCTTTTTACCCGACACTCCGAGTTTGGAACACGACACTCCAAGCTTTTTACCCGACACTCCGAGTTCAGAACACAACAATCCAAGCTTTTTACCCGACACTCCGAGTTCAGAACACAACAATCCAAGCTTTTTACCCGACACTCCGAGTTCAGAACATAACAATCCAAGCTTTTTACTCAACAATCCAAGTTCCGAACACGACAATCCAAACCCAAAACCTCCCCGCGTCCCCGCGTCCCTGCGTCCCCGCGTCTCACCTCTCACTCTTCTCACTCAACTGCGGGAAAACGAACAACACAACCTGCGAACTGTACTAATTTTTGACCAATTTGAAGAATTTTTCTTCGTTTACCCAGAACCAAAACAAAGACGACAGTTTTTTGAGTTCCTGGGAGAATGTCTGAATATCCTCTCTGTAAAAGTGATTTTGTCACTGCGGATGGATTACTTGCATTATTTGCTGGAATGCAATCGCCTTTCCAGTCTGAAGATTATTGGCAATGATATACTCAGCAATAATGTGCTTTATGAGTTGGGGAATTTTTCACCCACTGATGCTAAGGCAATTATTCAGCGCTTAACTCAACATACTACCTTTTATTTAGAACCTGCGTTAATTGACCAACTAGTCCAAGAGTTAGCCGGAGAACTGGGAGAAGTGCGCCCAATTGAGTTGCAGGTGGTAGGGGCGCAACTGCAAACCGATGAGATTACCACACTGGCGAAGTATCAAGAACTTGGGACTAACGCCAAACAAGAACTAGTGAAGCGCTACTTAAAAGAAGTGGTTGATGACTGCGGTACAGAAAATCAGCCAGCAGCGGAATTATTGCTTTATTTGCTTACCGATGACAAAGGAACTCGCCCCCTAAAGACTCGTGCTGAACTAGAAAGAGATTTGCAAGCATTAGTGACAAATGCCAGCGGCAATGGCAATAAATTAGATTTGATATTAGATATTTTTGTCAAATCTGGCTTAGTGGTTTTATTACCAGAAAACCCAGCGAACCGTTATCAACTAGTACATGATTATTTAGCCGCCTTTATCCACCAGCAAAAGGAACCCAACTTAAAGAAGGTAATGGTGGAACTGGAACAAGAAAGAGAACAAGTAAAACAATTGAAACAGTTGATGGCGGAACTGGAAGAACAAAGAAAGCAAATAAAACTTAGTGAAGATAAGCTCAGGAATTTTCTCAAAGGCTCTTTGATGGGTTCAATTGCCGCCAGTCTAATATTTGCTGGGTTAGCGTTTACAGCAGTGAATGAAGCACATACGGCAGAAGAGCAAAAAAAACAAGCCGCGATCAGTGAAATTAACGCCCTGACGAATTCTAATGAAGCGTTTTTTATTTTAGAGCAAAACTTTAATTCCCTGATAGAAGGCTTAAAAGCAGGAGGAAACCTCAAAAATGCCGAATATGCATCCCCAAGCACCCGAATGCAGACAATTGCAACATTACGGCAGGCAGTATATTTACAATCAGACGAAAATCAATTCAGAGAACGTAACATATTAGAAGGGCATAGCGATTATGTCAATAGTGTGAGTTTCAGTCCCGACGGCAAGACGATTGCCACAGCAAGTGATGACAGCACAGTCAAACTCTGGGACATCTCTGGCAAACTACTCAAAACCCTCAACGGGCATAGCGGTTCTGTCAGGGGTGTGAGTTTCAGTCCCGACAGCAAGACGATTGCCACAGCAAGTTCTGACAG
>NZ_CAWNLA010000001.1:8452644-9186515 GCF_963875285.1 Calothrix sp. NIES-2100 | reverse complement strand
CAAAACCCTCAAGGGGCATAGCGGTTTTGTCTTTAGTGTGAGTTTCAGTCCCGACGGCAAGACGATTGCCTCTGCTAGTTTTGACAGGACAGTCAAACTCTGGGACATCTCTGGCAAACTACTCAAAACCCTCAACGGGCATAGCGGTTCTGTCAATAGTGTGAGTTTCAGTCCCGACGGCAAGACGATTGCCTCTGCAAGTTCTGACAGCACAGTCAAACTCTGGGACATCTCTGGCAAACTACTCAAAACCCTCAAGGGGGATAGCGGTTTTGTCTTTAGTGTGAGTTTCAGTCCCGACGGCAAGACGATTGCCTCTGCAAGTTCTGACAGCACAGTAATTTTATGGGATTTGGATTTAGATAATTTATTAACTAGTGGTTGCAATTGGCTGAATAATTACTTAGTTATTCATCCAGATGTGCTGGCAGACCTCAAAGCCTGCCAAACTACAGCTATTAAAAAAGAAGCCGCACCAGCATTAGTTACCCAAGGTGAAGAATTAGCCCGAAATCAAGATATTAATCTTGCGGTTGCCAAGTTCCGCCAAGCATTAGAATGGAATCCCAGCTTAAAATTTGACCCCCAAGCAAAAGCCAAACAATTGGCAAAAGCTTCAGCCTTAGTTGAAAAAGGTGAGAGCCTAGTACAAGCAGGCAATCTTGACGGTGCAGTTGCTAATTTCCAGCAAGCATTACAACTAGACCCCAGTTTAGACTTTCAACCAAAGGCAAAAGCATTTTCTCTGTTGGTTGAGCAAGGAGCAAGCCTGATCGCAGAAGATAAGTTTAAGGAAGCATTAGCAGCTTACACCAATGCCCAACAGTTAGATCCAAAAGTCAAAATTTCTGCCGGTTCTTGGAATAATTTATGCTGGGAAGGCAGTTTGCAAAAACAAGCCGCCGATGTGATGGTTGCTTGTGAACAAGCCGTGAAGCTTGCCCCTAAAGATGGCAATATTCGTGATAGTCGTGGCTTGGCGCGGGCGTTAACAGGTGACTATCAAGGCGCAATTGCTGATTTTAAAGCCTACATCGCCCAGGCTGATAATAAAGATTGGAAAGCACAACGGGAAAGCTGGGTAAAAGACCTCAAGGCTGGGAAGAATCCTATTACAGATGATGAGTTGAAGCGTTTAAGTAATTTGTAATTCAGAAAGCTGCTATATGAAAAGTGCCGCGCTTTCACTTCACCAATTTGAAAGTTGACATTAGGGAGCAAGATGCTTCTTAGGGAGCAAGATGCGGGAGCATCCCAAATGTGTAAAAACATATTTTGTCATTGCGAGCGTAATGAAATGAAGCGTTCGCTGAAAGCGTTCCCGCAGGGTAGCAATCGCAGCAGATAGACTTTGCGATTGCTTCATTGGGCTGACGCTCCTTCGTCGCTAACGCTGCGCTAACGCTCCATTCGCAATGACTAGTTTTAATTTGATAAATTTGCACTCATTGGGATGCTCCCGCAAGATGCTGCTTAGGGAGCAAGATGCTCACTACAAATTTATTCAGGTCAAAATTGGGATGCTCCTGCGCTTTCATTACACCTATTTTCCAGTGCGATCGCAATTACAGCCTGATTCAAAAACAGCGATCGCTTTTCCACAACACCAATTTACAGCAGCAAGTACAGATAATTGTCAGGGCATGGCAGTGCCATGCCCCTACCCGCATACCTGATTTACCTAAAATACGCTGTAAAAGTGCGATCGCAATGAAAATGAATGCATTTCTCGTGTAACAACTTCAGGGTTCTTTGAATCAACTTCAGGGTTCCCGGAATCAACTTCCGGGTTGACGTTTCCGTGTTTCGCGTACCCGGAATCAACTTCAGGGTTCCCAGAATCAACTTCCGGGTTGACGTTTCTGTGTTTCGCGTACCCGGAATCAACTTCAGGGTTCCCAGAATCAACTTCCGGGTTGACGTTTCCGTGTTTCGCGTACCCGGAATCAACTTCAGGGTTCCCGGAATCAACTTCAGGGTTGATGTTTAAGTGTTTTCCTCAGACATAAGAAAATGTAGAGACAGTACTGAACAATCTCTACATACCATAGGGTTGCAAAATTGTAGTTGTTTTACTTGAAATTAAAAAAGCGATCGCTTCGGCAAATTAACAAACTTGTCCGCGCAAAGCTTCGGTATTGATGGGTTTAATCAAGTAAAGTAGCAATAGATTCCAAACAATTGCCGCAACTAAGGGTATTTTCCGAATTACCTTCACAAATTTAGGCTGAGAACTGCCCTCAATTTCTACCAATTTCAAGTTGTAATCAGAGCAGCGATGCAAACGCGAGAAAAACTTGGGATGTTCCGTATTTAACATTACAGGAAAAGCTCGTCCAGCCGTTTCATTAGTTTTGCACACAACTTGGCGGTCAAATTCTGTGGCATCCAGCCCCAATGAGTCATAAAATCCTGCCCGTTCGTGAACTGTTAAAGTGTGGGTAGCAAACACCGATAACAGGAAAAAGCGACTTAACAGCCTGGCTTTCCAAGTTTTCCACAGTTGGGGTTGCGATCGCAATAAAGCTTTAAATATATCCCCATGACGGTTTTCATCCTGACACCAGCTTTCAAAATAGCGGAAAATTGGGTAAAACTGGTTTTCTGGGTGCTGTTGCAAATGGTGATAAATAATGATGTAACGCCAGTAGCCAATTTTTTCTGAGAGATATACCGTGTAAATTACCCAATCGATGGGGAAAAACGTATAGGTGCGTCTTTTCGTCACATCAGCCAAATCCAGCGACAGTTTAAAATCGCCCATTGCTTTGTTCAAAAATCCTGCATGACGCGCTTCATCACGCGCCATCAAATTAAATATCTCCGCCAACAGGGGATTGCGAGTTTTCAGCTTGCGCGATAGTTCCTTAAACAGCAAAAACCCAGAGAACTCGGAAATACAAGAACGTTCCAAATACTCAATAAAAGACTGGCGTGCTTGTGCGCCGATATCTTCCCAAGACTGCTCAAACGCCTCATCCCGCACAAAATGGTGGCGGTTGTAATCTGCCCGCATTTCTGCTAACATCGCCTGCAACTCTTTTTCCTGAGCAGACAAATCTAGGCTAGCCGCAGTTTCAAAGTCTGTAGTGTAAAACCGGGGAGTCAGTACAGTTTCTTTGCTTGGTGCTTTAATTCCCTGCTTTGGTTCCTTAGGCGCAGACTGGGATAAGGTATTAACCATGAGTTCTCCGGTAGTTAGCTTAACAATTAGATAGCTATCAAGTTATGATTAGTGTAATTTGTAGACTAGCTATTTTTGCTAAAAGATTTACAATCCTTTAATTTTGCAATTGGGGGATGAGGGAGACAAGGAGGAAATGTTGACGGTTGACTGTTGACTGTTGACGGTTGACTGTTGTAAGGGCGGGTTCACAGATATCCTCGTGGATCAACAATGATCTAAATAAACCCGCCCCTACAGACTGTTGCCCAATGCCCAATGCCCCATGCCCAATGCCCAATGCCCCATGCCCAATGCCCAATGCCCCATGCCCAATATCCTATTTGTTAAGTTTTAAAACGTACCTGCAATATAAAAACTCAATAACTATAGAGTTATTTAAGAGGGTAATCACGCTTACTAAGAGTTTAAGAGATATTCAGTATGGGTCGTAATTCAGACAATCGTCCTCAGGAAAACAAAAATCACACACTATTGCTCACACCTCCCGTCAATGCAGGGAATATACCGCCCGTAGATTCACGCCAACGGGTGAAGCAGTTTATGCAGAAAATCCAGGATGAAATTTGCACCGGCTTAGAGCGGCTGGATGGCGAAGCCAAATTTCATGAGGATCATTGGGAGCGGAAAGCTGGTGGTGAAGGACGTACCCGTGTGATTCGGGAAGGGCGAGTGTTTGAACAAGGTGGTGTCAACTTTTCGGAAGTTTGGGGTGATACTTTACCGCCTTCGATTTTGACTCAACGCCCAGAAGCAGCCGGACATCAGTTTTTTGCCACTGGAACTTCGATGGTGCTGCATCCGCGCAATCCCTATGTACCAACGGTACACCTCAACTATCGCTACTTTGAAGCAGGCCCCATTTGGTGGTTTGGTGGTGGCGCAGATTTAACACCTTACTATGCCTTTGCCGAGGATGCGGTTCATTTTCACCAAACATACAAAGCCGCTTGCGATCCTCATCATCCAGAGTATTATCCAACCTTCAAACGCTGGTGTGATGAATACTTCCACCTGCGTCATCGCCAGGAACAACGGGGTATAGGCGGTATCTTCTTTGACTATCAAGATGGCAGTGGTAACCTGTATGTCACCTCCCAGACGGATACACCAGCAGCGCTTTACAGTCAGCAAGTAGGAAAAGTCACACGTACTTGGTCAGATTTATTTGCTTTTGTGCAAAGCTGCGGTCAGGCATTTTTACCTGCTTACTTGCCAATTGTAAACCGACGACAAGAAACTGAATATAGCGATCGCCAGCGCCAATTTCAACTATACCGTCGCGGTCGTTACGTAGAATTTAACTTGGTATACGACAGAGGCACAGTTTTCGGCTTGCAAACCGATGGTAGAGCCGAATCAATATTGATGTCCCTACCACCGTTAACACGCTGGGAATACGGCTATCAGCCAGAACCCGGTACACCGGAAGCACAACTCACCGAAATCTTCCTGCAACCTCAAGATTGGGCAAGTAAGACGATTTGATGTATTGGGCATGGGGCAAGAGTCAAAAGTCAAAAGTCAAAAGTCAAAAGTGAAGAATAATTAGTTATTTCTTCCTTGTCTCCTTTGTCCCCTTTGTCCCCCTACCCCCTGCCTATTCTGTGTGAGGAAGTATTGTGAGATTGAAATTACAAAATTTGCCAGAGAAAGACGAACCTTTGCGTCTTGATTGGCTGACGGTGTTATTTTTTGGGGCTATTCATGCAGTAGCATTATTGGCTCCCTGGTTTTTTTCTTGGTCGGCTGTAGGTATTACGCTGTTACTACATTGGCTATTTGGTAGCATTGGAGTCTGCTTAGGCTATCACCGACTCCTTAGCCATCGAAGTTTTAAAGTGCCACGATTTTTAGAATATGCGATCGCTATTTTGGGTGCTTTATCATTACAAGGCGGGCCTATCTTTTGGGCGGCTGGACATCGTTTGCACCATGCTCATACTGAAGACGAAAACAAAGATCCTTACTCCGCCCGCAAAGGTTTCTGGTGGAGTCACATGATGTGGATTTTTTATCCCCGTGCAGAGTTCTTCAATTATGACAACTACCAGCGATTTGCTCCCGATTTGGTGCGAGATCCTTTTTATCGCTGGCTCAATAGCAACTTTCTCTTCTTGCAAATTCCCGTTGCATTATTGCTGTATGCATTAGGCGGTTGGTCATTTGTTGTGTATGGTGTGTTTGTTAGAGCAGTCATTCTTTGGCATACAACCTGGCTGATTAACTCAGTCACCCATATGTGGGGATACCGCACCTTTGAAATTAATGATAACTCCCGCAATCTCTGGTGGGCAGCTATTCTCACCTACGGCGAAGGCTGGCACAACAATCACCATGCATATCCTCATGTCGCCAAGTGTGGCTGGCGCTGGTGGGAAATTGACATTACTTGGTGGGCGATTTGGTGTTTAAAAACAATCGGCTTGGCAAAGGATTTAAATCTACCACCTGCTCAGGCTGGGAAGGCGTAATGGACTAACAAATTATGGGAAGATTGAGGCTGACGCGGGGACAGGGAGAGTGGGTGACGCGGTGATTGTTGTTGATGAAAATTCCCAGATTATCCTGCAATTATGCAACGCCCAAATTATTTTATCGCCGTGTATGCAGAGAAGGCAGAGGAAGAAGAATCTGATTATCGTCTTTCCTCTGTGTTCTCTGTTACCTCTGCGGTTAAAATAATTATTTTTTTGACCCGCAGAGGACACAGAGGCGCAGAGTAGAGATGTGTGTAAACTGTAGCTTCCGGTGGGGAGTTTCAATGCGAACTTAAAGCCTCAAATTGCTGCCAGCAAAGATACAATGCACGCGGTACGTGGAAACAGCCTTTCCATTTACCGCCTTTGAGGTTTAAAAGTACTTCCCCACGGCGATTAAGATAGCCGAACCATTCACCATGCTGGGGATCGGCAAAGTGTGACCAAGCATAATCATGCACTTTTTGATACCATTCCCAACAAACGTCACGCCCTGTCAATTGATAGCCCATTGCTAATGCAACCAAAGTCTCTAGGTGAACCCACCACAGCTTTTGATCCCATTCCAGTTGTTGTGGGGGATGTCCCTTGGCATCCATAAAGTAATACAATCCGCCGTATTCGCTATCCCAGGCAAAATTGAGGATATTCATCACCACATCTACAGCTTGGTTGATGGTTTGGGTATCGTTGCGGCGATGGGCAATATCCATAATGAACCACATCGCTTCAATTCCGTGGCCAGGATTAATTAATCTGCCTTCAAAACAATCAATGTGGGAACCATCAGGAGCAACATTTTCATACATTAAACCCTGGTCTTTATCAAGGAAATCGCCCATTACTTCCTGAACAGTCATATCCAAGACTTGCTCCAAGGTTTCGCTGGGTAGCAACCATGCCATTTCTAGAGTTAGGTTGGCTAAAATCATGGGTACAGCCAAAGATTTCATCGGGCGTGTACCTGGATAAGTTTTGGTATATTTACCTTTTGGGTTATCCTTACGGCGTAAAACATTGTTATAAGCCTGCATTGCGATATCTCTAGCCCAATCTTCATCACAGGCGAGGGCGTATTGACTAAAAGCCATTGCGGCAAAGCAATCAGAAAAGATATTGTAAGGCTGGACTAAGGGCTGTCCTTCACGGGTGAGGGCAAAGTACCAGTTACCATCAGCATCTCTGCCATGTTGAGAAAGAAAATTTGCGCCATTAGTAGCAATTTTGAGCCAATTATCGCGGTTTTCTAGCTGGTTGTAAAGCATGGAGAAAGTCCACACCTGACGGTTTTGTAACCAGATAAATTTATCTGTGTCATACACATTACCAACGCGATCGAGACAAGTAAAATAGCCACCTTGCTCCCAATCAATTGAGTGTTTTTCCCAAAAGGGGAGTACATCGTTAAGCAGTGCGTTTTTGTAGAGTGCCGCTAGTTCTTGAAAATCCTGTCTCATAAATGTACCCCAATTTTGCGTCAAAACCACAGTAATCCAATTGTGATATTTTTGATGACGCGATCGCTCTTTTTCATTGAAAGCGTCGGGAAGCCCGCAAATCAATGAAAATCTCTCTTAAGAGTCAACAGTCTGTAGGGGCGGGTTTATTTAGATCATTGTTGATCCACGAGGATATCTGTGAAGCCGCCCCTACAACCGTCAACCGTCAACCGTCAACCGCGCCGCACTGAAGCTCACTCGAAGTGTCAACCGTCAACATTATTTTCCAGACAGTGCAGAATAGAAAACAAAGAGCAATTTATCCAGAGTGTGTACATGAGCGCTGATGTAACATCTACGGCTACACCTGATTTTGCGATCGCATTATCTCAAGCTGCGGCTGCCTATCGTGGAGACGGTGGTAAACTTCCGACTCCGGCTTTGCTGGTGGATGCATTGCTAGCAGCAGAAAAAGCCGCCAAGCAGCAACGTTTAGCTTATAATTTTGAGTCTCTTGTAGGTAAATGGCGGCTGTGCTTTGCTACTGGGACTCGTAAAGTCAGACAGCGCGGGGGAATTGTTTTAGGTAAGGGTGTGTATCTGCCCAAATTTGCCGCAGCGCAGATTTCCTTTAGTGCGACTTCAGAACAGGATTTAGGTAGAGGCGAAATTGGTAATCAGGTGCAAGTCGGCCCGGTGTTGTTGAAGCTGACAGGGCCAGCAAAATATTTAGATAAGAAAAATTTATTGGCGTTTGACTTTACGCAAATGCAAATTAACCTGTTTAGTCTGACTGTTTACAAAGGACAGATTCGTTCTGGTAAAGTGCCCTCAGGAGATTTTTACAATCAGCCCATAGCCAAATTACCGTTTTTTGCCTTCTTTGTGATTACAAAAGATTTTATCGCAGCTCGCGGTCGTGGGAGCGGATTGGCTCTGTGGATTCGAGAATAGAGTCAAGAGTCAAATAAAGAAGTCGAGTTAGCTGCCCTACTTTAAGATGCAAAATTGGTGCAGCCTATGCCACGGAATCGTAAGGGGACAGTATCAGTACGCGATCGCAACGGAAACATCACATTAATCTGGCAGTACGGGGGGAAACGCTTTTATTTAGCGCTAGGACTCCCTTACACCCCGCTAAATCTCGGATTGGCAACTGTAACTAAATCACAAATAGAAATAGATATAGTTACAGGCGCGTTCGACGTAACTTTAGAAAAGTACCGACCCGATCATCAAAACAAACTAAATATACCCGCACAAAGTCTGTCTTTCGTAGAAGATTTTCTAAAAAAACCAATGCTCCGCCAGACTTCTGATGTCTATCGCGGTGCAGTCCTCAAATTTCGAGAGCATTTTGGCGATCGCAAAACAGAAATTACCAAACCGGACGTTGAGGACTTTATACAATGGCTACGCACTCAAACCGCAATCACCACGGCTAAGGAGTACACAGCGAGACTTGCAGCGATTTGGACATGGGCAATAGAAGAAGAAAAAATACAGCCTCCAAATCCCTGGACGACGCAGTGGCGAAAAATCAAAACACCTCCACCACAGCCAAAACCATTTTCAAAAGAAGAAGTAGCGAAAATACTCCAGTCGGCTCAATCTAAACATTACGGCAGTTTTATCGAATTCCTATTTCGCACAGGCTGTAGATTGGGTGAGGCAATATCACTGAAATGGGACAACATCAGCGAGGATTGCAGCAGAGTGACAATATACTCGCCAAAAACGAATAGAACTAGGGTTTTTAGTCTCTCCCCTAATACACAGCAGCTATTGATCACCCAGCCTAGAATTAGCGACCATGTTTTTACAGCGCCCCGTGGCGGAAAGATATTAGGGACGACGTTTCGGGAACGGATATGGAAGCCATTACTGGCAGAATTACAAATCCCCTACCGCAAGCCCCATAACATGAGAATCACCTTAGTGAGTCACTCCCTAGAATCGGGAATCGATCCGGTGCGACTCTCAAGAATCACCGGACATAGTACCCAAACAATGTTTAAGCACTACTTAGGTAACACCGGAATAGATTCTGTTGTCCCTGAAGTTTTTTAGAGTCTAACTTTATTCTCTGAAGGTAACTTATTCGCAAGTTAGAGTCTAAGGATTATTTTACGGCTGTAACTAATTCACGAGTTACAGTCTAAGGAATAAGTTACAGCCGTAAAAAAACGCTCTAACTCTAACTCACTCAATTTAGAGCGATCGCCCTGACCACTGTCAGTAATTTTTACTATTTCTCAAAATATTTTTTGAACCCCGAAAGCCAAGCTCAGAGCTGCTTTCAACGTCTGAAAGCCTTATTTAGAGCTAATTACGGCGTGAGTTAGAAACTACTCAAACACTGTTTGAAGCTGTAGAATAAACGTATAAAAGCGAACTCAGTACAATTCCTCGTTTTTTATGAAAGGAACAACTGTAAGTATTCGGGTAACACACGAGGAACTAGCGCAGATTAAAGCGCTAGCTAGACAAAACCTCACCTCTGTAGCCACGCTCATCCGCCAAAGCTTGGATCTACCTCCTAAAGAAAAGTAAGCGAGATTCGCTAGACCGCTACAGAAATTAAAAAGCGCCTCGGACGGCAATCCAAAAGCGCTTTTAAGTTTCTTCAAAAATGTAAACCCCATCCAGTTAGCTTTACCAGGGCGAGTCTGGATGGATTCGTAAAACAACGACGTAAGGAACGTCGATTAACCATGATTTCTAATAGTAAATTATTCCGTAAAAATCATCAAGATAATTCTACCTCTAATTTTAGCACGGATGCACCGAAACTCTATGGTAGAGAGGCTTTCGATGCTCAAGTAAATTTATCTTACAGCGAATACGATACCATCTGGATTAAGCTGGGGAATGGTATTTTTTTCGTTGGCGAAGTCTCAGAAGATGGTCGTTTTGGTGTTTGGGCAACAAAGGGACAGAAAAAAGACCGTGTTCAAACTACTTACTATGACGACGCTTTTGATCACATCTCAGAATTAGCTTACGAGCAAGACGGTGGTGTGTTTTACATACCAGGGAAGCCCGAAGAATTCCCGCTAACAGAATATTGCAAAGAATCAAACGACATCGGCGCAGAAATGGATGATGGTTCCGAAGCCGATCAGCGATTTAGGATCGAAAATTTCGCCATCCATAGCGGACTGATTCCCAACTTCCTTGTTAGCTCTGGAGGGAAAAGTCTACACCCTCACATCATCTGTAAGGAGCCTCTAGAAATAAAGGTACGCACACACTTTTCCAGATTATTTGCGATCGCTATCTTGGGAGATCCGCACGTAACAAGCCCTCACCAACCGATGCGGATCTCTGGGTTTTACCGTAAACGTGAGAAAGAAGGTAAAGAAGGGAAAGAACAATACCTACAGGTATTTACGGACAGTCGCTACAGCGAGGAAGCATTAGAAGAAGGATTTAGGAAGTATTTCGAGTTTCACAATTACAAGTTCCCGACTCAATCAGAATTGTCTGATAGTGTTTGGACAAAAATATATGGAGTCTTGACCAACAAGAGCTTAACGCTAACTGACAAGCAGAATACAATTAGAGATTTGCTTGTCAACCCAGATAAAAAAAAGGTAGCTGTCGCTAAAGACAGCGAAGATTACACGCGGGGAAGTGTGCCCACTGTTAGCTATAAGGGACAAAAGATTAAACCACTTCTTGCCTATGTCTCTCGGAAAACCTCGCAATTCGTCACAGAAGGTGTAACAGAGGGGGGACGTAATAAAACTGGGTTCAGAGTTGCGTTTCACCTTATAGGGGCGGAGAATGCACTTAGAAGGCTTGGAATTGAATATAGTGGCGATTCCAAAACTTTATTCGAGCAGTACTGTAACAACTGTAATCCTCCAATAGATGATTGGGAGAGGTCACAAATTTGGGACTCTGCTGAAGGACGTGACCCATCATCAGTAAAAAGTGATGAAATTTTAACTGCGATCGCAACTGAAGACTGGTCAAAAATTAAAAAATCTTCTAAATCCGAAGTTACAGAAGTCAGTTTAGAAGTTAGCCCTGCCACCGAAGCTACGACAGGAGAATTAGAGGTTAGCTCTAGCACTGAAGTTACAGAAGAAAACTTAGAAGTTAGCCCAAGCCCTGAAGTTAGAGAAAGAAAGTTAGAGGTTAAGGAATTTAACTTAGAGGAATGGCGCAAAGCTAAATTAGCCGAGGCTTACCCAGATGGTGGCATTAAATTGTGGCTTAAGGGCAAGGTAATCAAGTCTACGAAGGTAGAAAGTGAAGACCTAGAACCAGGCGAAATATACCAGCATCCATTATCGGAAGCGATAGCAGAAAAAATTATCGATCGCTATGGCAGCAAGGTTAAATACAAATGGCGAAATTCAGGATGGACGATCGCCTACGGAAATCCTAACCTCCCTCTAACTATCGCGAGTCCTAAGCGCTCTCAAGAACTTTTAGAGACTGGCATCGTAGCTCTAAGCTACACCAAAGGCGGGAAAATCAAAACCACCAAAGAACTCAACGACTCTCTAAAAATTTTCGCCACCAAAAAGCGTGATATTACCTTAGACGTTGACTCTTTAGACGAAAAAACGACAGAAATCTTAGGTATTGCGCTTATTGAGCAAAAATGTAAGGTTTACGTAAGTCACGGTAACTTACGGATGCCTTTCTTACGCTGGCAACAGCGAAATTTATTCTCTATCTCTCACGACACGCATAAATTAGACTCTCAATACTTAGACAAGGACATTTATCTAAGTATTGACGACTTCTTAACAGGTGTTAAGAGTCCCAAAGGGAGTGGGAAAACACACGCGCTCAAGAGCCTTGTTGACGATACCAGAAAGAGATTAAAAAAAGTTTTGGTCATTGGGCACAGGCGGCAGTTGTTGTCCGGTATGGCTGTTGACCTAGATTTATTCCTCCCCGAAGACGTAACGGAGTCCAACGATGATATTTACACCTACGGAATGGCTATCTGTGCAGATTCCCTAGTAGAAGATAGTAAAGCGAAATTCATCCCCAGTGATTGGGACGGAGCGCTATTGATTATTGATGAAGTAGAGCAATTTCTAGATCACCTACTATCAGGAAACACGTCTGTCAAAGAACGCAGAGTTAGAGTACTAGAGAATTTAGGAGAATTACTAGTGCGACTCCAACGTAGCGGTGGTCGTATCTTGTGTATGGACGCTGACCTGACAGATGTCTCCATTAATTTCTTCAAACAGTTAATTATTGATAACGGTGGTGTAGATTTTACCCCCAGGATTGAAGAAAACATCTGGCAACGTTCGAGTGGGACACGGGTATTGAACCTATTCCACGAAGCTAAACCCACACAGGCTTACGAGAAGCTATGCGAATTTATCGAGGCGGGCTACCCCGTAATTTCGATGATCGACTGTGTTGATGAGGCTTCGCCTTTTTCAGCCCGTACTCTAGCTTCTCGTATTGCTGAGAAATACGAAAACAAGCGGATTTTGGTTATTGATTCGCAAACGACACACGATCCAAGACATGAAGCTTTTTCGATAGCTGAACGCATTAATGAAGCCTTGTTGGATATTCCAGAAGAGGATAGAGCAAATGCTACGGCTAAATATGATGTTGTTTTTATCAGCCCTGCTCTAGGGACAGGTGTAAGTTACGAGCCTGAGAAACTGGGACTGCCCAGAGTTTACAACAAATCTGTAAGTTTCTTTAGCGGTGTAAATGGTGCTAGTGGCGCAATGCAGCATCTGGAGCGCGATCGCTGTGATGAAACAGAAAGGTGGGTATGGGTACGATCTAGAGGCACGGGAACCTACAAGTACAACCAGAAAACGAGCTTAGACGATTTTACAAAGTGCCGTGACGCTAGATATGTCAGCGATCGCAACACATTGAGAAATACCGGAAGATACTCCTTAGACCTAACTACTGGCACACTAACAGGGTCATCTATAGCGGAACTAACTCACGTCAAGTTGATGGTGCGGAAAAATGTCGAGTGTGTAGATTTTAGAGATAACTTTATTTTCTACGCTCAGTCGCAAGGTTACATCATCAACGATGTTGAACATCAGGATGGTGATAAGGCTAAGGAAATTATGGAGGAGATGAAAGACGTATGTGATCGTAATTTCACCTCTGTAGCTAAAGATATTAAGTCATCTCCTGTCCCCGAAGGGAGAGAAATTTGGAAGCTTAAGGAGAAACTGAAAGAAAAGAAAGTAAAAACCAAGGACGAGCGTAATTTAGAAATCAAAGTTAATCTGCTCGATCTTTATGCAATCGAAAACGACGAAGACCTAACCGTAGAGTTGATTAAGAAAGATAAAACTGAGGACTTTTATCCTAAAGCACAATTAGACTTCTACAGGACAGTCGGTCGTGAATATTTGTCAGACCGTGACGCTAACGTGGCCGATAGCATCAAAAAAACTAACCCAAAAATCATGAAACATGATTTACAAGGTAAAGTTCTGGGTGGCATTATCCAGTGGATGGATGCGGTAAAAGTAACCGAGATTGCGTCTATGGAACAGTTAGAAAGTGATGATAAGAATTTAGAGGAATTCGCGGATCGTGTTTTGGGCGATCGCACCAAAGAACGACTGATAGAGGTATTCGGGCAGAGTGGAATTACATTCTCTAAATCTGACTCACCTATAAAAGTGATATCCCGTATATTCGACAAGCTCGGTTACAAGTTGGAAATCGTAGAACGTAAACGGAGAGTAAACGATGAAAGGTATAGAGTTTATAAACTAACTGACGAGTTTGGCACGATAAGAACCGAGCAATTTAAGCGGTGGAAAGGACGCGAAATTAAAAAACGGCGTGAAACCCTTACACAGAGTACGTCCCAGCCCGGGCCACTCGATTCTTATATATTAATAGAAAATAAAACATCATCAAGTGGCCCGGAATCAAGTGGCCCGGAATCAAGTGTCCCGAAATCAAGTGTCCCGAAATCAGGTGGACAGGCTCCTACTCCCACTCCTACCCTTGCCGGACGTACACCAGGACTTACTTTAGAAGCTTACTTGACAGACGCTTTCTTGTTAGATAACTTAGCTTCCTTAAAGTGGCAGTTAGCCTCATTAGAAGAGAGATCCTTAGCCTCATCTGCTTTAGAATTACCCAAGTCCTTGTTAGACGGTCATTTTGATAACCCTTCTAACTCTACTCGTGCCGAGATTTTAATTAGAAGTAAAGCTAAGAGCGAAATGCCACACTACAAAGATGTTTTACTCCGCGATGCGGATCACTGGACACGCTTCTTTAAGATTACGGACACGGAATTAGAGTCAATATCCTCTAAACTACCGAATAGCCCTAAACAGTTGATTGTGTCTGACTGTGAGTGTATTGCCTTCTAACTTAGGTTTAGCTTAGACATAGCTTAGGATTTTACCTCTAACTCTTAAAATCCTAAGTTACGCCTAACTCTAAAAAATCCTAACTCTAACCGAATGGTTAGACTTGAGGCGATTGGATGGCTCGAAACTATTCCTGCTTACGCATTAGAAGGCGGTGCATAAAAATTTCTGGATGTCTGCTAATACGGAGTATTCTAAGCTACAATGTAGAAGTTGATAAATTCGTTTTTTTATAACTAAAGTTTTATATTTTTACCTTTGGGATTGCGAAAGTAGGTGAGAGTTAGTGGGCTGGAGCCTCCGTATTAAGCGGAGGCTTTTTAGTATTTAAAAGTACCGTAGAATTGTATTAAGCACATAAAAAATACGTAAACGTAATTTTCTACCCATACTCCAGCAACTAACACAAACTCACTCTAAAAATGGCTAAAGAAGGAATTATAAAAAAACCGCAGCATCCTTGGGACTTCGACCCTAGCATAGACACGTCCAAATCTTATGAAGCTTTCTGTATCTACAGAGATTTAGGGGTAAATAGAAGCTGTGCCGAAGCTGCGAGGATATTAGGAAAGAGCTACAAAATCGTAAGTGATTGGGCAACAGCAAATAATTGGCAAGAACGTGCAATCGCCTACGATTTAGATCAAGATAAGATTCGTAGAGATTTCTTAGAAAAGCTCACTATTGAAGAGCATGTAAACAAGCTTTCTAAATTCCGCATGTTATGCGAAAACCTTGGATGGGCGAACTTAGAGCTAGCAGCAGATTGCTTAGATATCTCTAAAAAAGCGATCGCACAATATAGAGAAGATCCGTCCATCGTGCTTAAACCATTTGAAGTTAAAGCCCTCGCATCTGCTGGCGTTTCGAGTGCAGAAATAGGGATTAAATTGGTCGCAGAAGCATTAGCTGTAGATAAATTACTGCAACAGCTTCCAGTAGACGTTGAAGCCGAGGAAGTGGAGGAATAAAGCAATGGATTATGGTCAGTTAGTTGTCGAGTTGGTCGGCGATTATTCTAAGCTGAAACGCGATTTAGAGAACGCTAAACAGCAAGCTCTAAAGGATGCACAGGATTTAGAACGGATTTACAGACTATCGCCCTCTCTAAATACAGAACAACTTAAGCGTGATGTGCAATTTTTGGGTCTGGAGTCGGGGCGATCGCTAGCCAAAAATCTCCAGCAAGGGTTGAATAACCAGAAGATTTCTCTAACTAACGTAACTATCGATGCCAAATCCCTAAAAAAGGTAGGTGTGGAAGTTGGCGCAGGACTCGCAGAAGGTATCCGGCAGAGTAATTCGCAAGCACGTAAAGCGGCCGCTGATTTAGCTGTAGTCACAATAGACGAAACCAGACGGAAGCTTAAGATCCACTCTCCGTCGCAAGTGTTCAAAGAGATTGGGGAGAACATTGTCCAGGGTTTAGCCAGTGGCTTGGCGACAGGAGGAACGTTAGCCGTAGGCAGTCTAATTAATGGCGTAATAGATACAGCTAAAAATGCTGTAGACAAGGCTTTTGAGTTCACGGGCGACTCAATTAACAAATACGCGAACCAGAAGGCAGTTACAGCCCAATTAAGCATCCAGTTAGGCGACACGAAAGCTGCTCAAAATTCCCTAAAGTTTGTCCGGGAAGAAAGCGATCGCTTAGGATTCTCTTTAGAAAATTCACAGAAACAATTCGCCAGCTTAGTCTCTAATGCCAAGGGGTCAAAATTAAGCCTGGAGCAACTTAAGGAAGTTTACAGTGCTTTTAACACGTTAGGACGTATTAACCAACTGTCTAACGATGACTTGAAAGGCGTATTTACAGGTTTAGAACAGAGTTTTAGCAAAGGCAAACTTCAGGCAGAAGAATTGCGTGGGCAGATAGCCGAACGCTTACCCGGAGCGCTTGCTATCGTTTCAAAAGCATTAGGTGTAACGCAAGCGCAGTTAGACAAATTACTTTCTAGCGGACAACTTAAGCCTGACCAAGTTTGGTTACTATTCGCCCGTGAAGTGCAGAAGGAATATGGCGGTAAACTTACGGATTCTCTAAATAATTCAACCGTAGGCTTTACTAAATTAAGTAATACTATTTACGAACTTCAGACCAGCTTAGGCGAAGCGGTGGAACCTGCTGTAATTAGCGGTTTGACTTTTATCACCGACGTAGTTAAGCAGTTAGGTGAAGCAGGATTATTTAACGACCTTAACCAAGGCGCACAACAGTTTAGCGAATATTTGAAGCAGAATCCGCAGATTGCTAAGGAAACGGCTGATATTATCTCTAATGCGTTAAAAACGTCTCTAAATTATGTTGTAACTTTATCTTCCAACTTACTTGGGTATCTTAAACAGCATCCAGATGCGATCGCGCAATCCGTAGATACGATGAAAAGTTTTGCGGATAAAATCATCGTGGCGACTCAAGCGGCCTGGAAGTTGGTGGAACCATTCGCCAAGTTAGCTGGATTCATAGCCGAAAGTGAATCAAGGTTACAACAAGCACAGAAGAATGTGTCTGAGTCAAAGCAGGGATTGTCCCTTTTTGACGATGGACAACCGTTAGGGGCTGTAGGCGGTCTGTTGCCCTTTTTACGTACTCCTGGGCGTAACAGTGCTTCTACAGCCACAACTAACGCTACAGGCTCTCCTACATCGCCTTACGGCACAATCTCGCCCATCCCAGGTATGACCAGTTCAGGTGGTGGAGGATACCCGGAGGATACGGGATTAGATATTTTGTCTAAGTTAGGTTCGACTGTTGTTGCTGCAAAGTCTGGGACTTTAATTTACGCCGAACAAGGGCATAACAGGCAACAGAATCAGGATTCAGATCCGAGTACACCAGGCTTCCAGCCATCTCACAGCGCTTTGGTTAAGCTTGATGAGCCAATTACATATAAAGGTAAAAAATACTCTTATATGTGGTATACCCACATGCGATCGCTCAATCCTGAGATTGCGAATCGGGGAACTGATAAGGGACAGGCGATCAGGATTCCTCAAGGGATGCAGTTGGGTGAGGTTGGCGTAGCGAATAATGTCAGCCATTTGCACTTTGGGATTGTTGGCGATCGCAATCAGCGACAATACCTGAACTACAAAGAAGTTCAGGATGTTCTGTACAACGGACTTTCTAACGCCAGAACGGTAACTCGCCCACAGCTACCGACTAGACCGACTGCACCAAATATCAATCCTGCTGACGGCTGGATGAGAACCAAAGTAAGTTACTATGGTGGCGGCGATGGATTCGACAACTCACCCACAGCTAGCGGTGAACGTTTCGACGCAAGAAAACTTACAGCCGCGATAAACGAAAATTTAAAACGTAATTTAGGTTTGAAGTGGGGCGATCGCGTTGAAGTTGTCAATCCCAAAACTAACCAAACTGTAGTTGTAAGAATTAACGATCACGGCCCGTACGAGCCAGTAAAACCCGGACAGAAACCGATTCCGCATCACGAAAGAGGTTTCGACCTTAGCGCCGCAGCCGCAGCACAGTTAGGAATTACAAATGAAGGCGTAGCGAATATAATTTTTAGAGTTTTAGGTAAAAATCCTAAGACAATAACTCAAAATGTACCAAAGACAACTTCTAACAGCACAATCCCTACCCCTAATTCTGTTTCTAATTCAGGTGAATTAGGTCAAAGACCCGCTAATATTGACGCAATTTTACGCCAGCAAGATGAAGAAAATAAGATTAAGCGCAGGAACGCAATCAGACAGTCTCAGGATTTGGCTAGAAGTAACGCTAAAACCGTCTCTGACGCTATCTATAGCTCTAATTTAAATCCTACTCAGGATGAACGTAATGTTAGAGCGGCACAGGAGAAATTAAGGCAGTTAGACGACCAAATACTGGTTATCCAGCGAAAGAAAGAAGACGCGCAGTCACGAATCAACATTAACCAGAATAAGGTTAAATCTGGCAGTTTAACCGAGGATGAATTAGCCGATACTAAGCAAGCCTTAGACCTAGACTTTAAACTTATTAAGCAATTAGACACTTCCCTAACTCAACTAACAGCAACTCGTAAAAAGACATCTGATGTTTACGCTGAATTCAACGATCGCGATCGCAAATTTAGGTTACAAGCCTCAGACTTGCGCTTAGACCAGCAACAGAACGAAACTTTAGAGAAGAAAATCACGGGACTTAGGGAATTACAAAACATCAATCCTTACGCCAAGGAGCTAGAAGCATTACCAAAGCTAGAGCGTGAGTTAGCCTTAAGGCAAGAACAATTAAAGCTAAACCAATCCTTACTTGAATTAGAGCAAAGTTACTCAAAAGGGGAAATAGACTCCGCAGAATATAGCGTAAGACTCGACAACTTAGAAAAATTAAATGCTGCTGAAGTTAGAAATATAGACATTAGATATAAAGCAGCCCAAGCCGCAGAACAACAGCGAACCAGCACTTTAGAACTTAATAAAGTATTACGGGAATTAGGCGATATTTCAGATGATTTAAAGCTTAAATCGCAACTACGAGAATATGGTATTGGCGATGGCGATCGCTATGAAATAGATAGGGATTCAGCCTTAGTTGACGCGAACTCTAAATATTTGCAAGATGCAGCGCAATTAACAGAACGAGCAAGATTAGAGCAGTTTACGCCGGAGCAACTTACAGGTGAACGTATCCGTCAAGCCATTAGAGATAACCAACGACGTAGCTTAATCAATGCCCAGTACGATCGCCAAATTAGCGATAGAGACTTTAACTCTGGATCTAAGGTAAGTGAGAGCTTACAGAATCTTCTGTCTGCACAAGTCGAACAACGTCAAGGTTTAGGACTAGATGCTAGACCGTTACAGAAACAAACGGCTATCTTGGGTCAAAATTTAGACTTTAGGAACCAAATTAGAGGACTGGAGGATTTATTTAGAAAAGGAGATATTACAGCCGATGCGTTTGACGTAATTCGGGAGAATTTAACAGCCCTAAATCAGGTGAAGTTACAGAGTATTAACAATGAATTTAACCAGTTTAGCGACGTAATTAAGGGCGTTAAAGCTGATACACAGAACGTATTTAAGGATTTTATTTTGGGCACTGAAGACTTTGGCTCTAGCATCTCCAAAATATTCCAAAGTATCCTAAATAATCTTGCTGACATGGCTAGCCAGATGTTAAGTGACCAGTTATTTGGCTCTATCTTCGGCGTGGGTCAAACACCTGACTTTGGCGAAAACTTGTTTGGCGATTTATTCGGAGGTTTATTCGCCAACGGTGGTGAAATTCCTAATTACGCTAGCGGCGGTTTGGTTGGCTCTATCGCTGATGCTATGAGTAAAGAGCGATCGCTCACTGGCCGCCAGCCTCATTTAATCGTAGCGAGCGAGGGGGAACGGGTACTGAGTGCGGACGAAAACAAGCAATGGCATCGCATCCAGTCAAGCGGACGTTTACCTAATTTCGCCAGTGGCGGTGAGGTGGGGATGTCTTCGGGTATTTCTCGTATTGCTATCGCAGGCAGTGGCGATAGCATAAATGCACCTGTAACTGTGACTGTGAACGGGGGGAACAGCGAAAGTATGAATATTCCAATGTTCCAGAAGCTTATGGAAAATAAAATCCAAGCTGTAATCCGAGAAGAACGACGGCCCGGAGGAACTCTAAGCAATACCCGAAGCGAAATGTACGGGCGTTAGTTCGGAAAGGGGTTCGGGAGAAAAACCCCGCACAAGATTTGAGTCAGTGTAAGCCTTTGGGCGATTTCTAAGGCAATATCCCCGTAACCTTTAAAAAATATCTCCTATACCTTTACCCCTACGTAGTAGGGGTTTTGACCATTTAAAACTCGATTATCTCCTCTCCGGTTTTGTACCTATGTTTACAAACGAATTACTAAAACCCAACCTAAAGCTCACTTTTAAATTAGGCTCTAGCGAATTTACACAAGACGAAAGCGGAAATGACTTAGAAATTACGAGAGATATCATAATCTACGCCAGTGTTAAGCGTGCGAACTCTCCGCAGTTATACCAAATGCCGGGAGTTAAAATTACAGATTTGTTTCTCAAAGGCAAAGTTGTGACACAGATGGGACAACCTCGTAAGTTACCCGCCGGAATAAATTACGAATTAGATGCGATCGCAGTTTTAACCGAAGTCCACAAAAACACAACAGGGAGATTTAGATTAATTCCTGTAGTTCAATCGCGCTTAAGCGAAATTAGAGATACGTTTGGTGAACGCATAAGCGGAGTATTGCAAATTACTGCGCGTTAGACTTAATGTGCCAATTGTCACATATAAATTAGTTTCTAGAATTTTAGATAATTCATAGAGATATGCTTATATGTGCCAGTTGCTTTATTACATTTATTTCAATAAATGTAATGCTATAATTGCTGTATAGATTATATAGAAAGAAATATAAATGAAACTGGTAGGTTATATTAGAGTCAGTAGTGAGTCGCAAGCGGAAAATACCTCTCTTACCGAACAACGTAAGAAGATAGAAGCTTACTGTTACGCTTTCGGTCACGAACTATTACAAATCTATGAAGAAGTCGGCAGTGGTAAAAATGTCGAGCATCGTCCGCTATTTCAAGAAGCGCTTAAGCTCGTAAGTGAACAAGCCGATGGAATTATTGCAGCAAAGTTAGACAGACTCGCTCGTAACACCCGTGATGTGTTGGCGTTGGTGGACGATGTGTTGCAGCCGCAAAAGAAAGCTTTAATTCTTCTGGATCTGCAAGTGGACACAACCACACCACAGGGTTACATGATTCTGACTGTAATGTCAGCCGTCGCCAAATTAGAGAGAGACATTATTAATGAGCGAACGCAGGGCGGTAGACGTGCGAAAGCTGCTAAGGGCTGTTACGCCTATGGCGCTCCGGCTTTCGGCCAGAGAGCTATCGAGGGGGAACTAGTCCCTGACGAGGATGAATTAGCAGTAGTCGAGATAATCCGTAAACATCACAAGTCGGGTAAGTCATTTGGTGCGATCGCCCAGTTTTTAAATCTGAACGGCTACACAACCAAACGTGGATCGCAGTGGCAAGCGAATTCTGTTAAGAGGGTAGTTGATCGCTTATACGCACGGTAAAAGCTATACTCACGACGTAAACAACCCCTTTCTAGAATCGCCTAGAGAGGGGTTGTTTTTTTATTCGGCTTATGATTGCACCTACCATTTAGGTTAAATATTACGCACACGAACTATTAGAGTAAAAAAAATAAGGCGTTTGGATAACCCAAACGCCTTACGGAAGTTGTGCCTAAGCGGCAGCCTCTAATATTTCGTCGTAGACTTTGACAAACGCCTCGACCTGCCTTAGAGCTAGCGCCAATAATTCTACTGGCACTTCCCAAGCACCACAGCCAGCACCGGAATAGCTTTGGTCTAATTCAATTCTTAGGTACACGTCAACATATTCTGAGTCTGTCAGGTATTTGATGTTTATCGAATAGTCGGGCATGGACGGTAACTGGGATGTGATAGACCCATTATCGTTTTGTCTAACATCGTTTAATCCATGAATCTGAGCGAGTGTAGTTAATTGCATTTGTCTAATTTCCTAATTTCGTAAGTTAACTTAGACAGTTTAGAGTCATGTCCAGGACGTGGAGTTACGCCACGGTTAGCACTCGCAATCCTAAGCTTGCGATCGCATCTCTGGCGCAACCAAAGTAATGATTATTGCTTCGTAAGTTACGCCGAATGTACCAATAGCCCTTAGAATTACAGCCTAAGTAACAAACGCGATCGCCAAAGTAACTGAGGTAAGTTCCAAAGCTTAACCAGTCTATTTGACCGTAAGTTAGGTTGTAGGGTACGCACGCTTGCTTAAGTTCTTTGACTTGGCGTGCGTTACGCTCGGCGACTGTCTCTTCTGCTAACTCAGCTTTTACGATCGCTACCAGAGATTTAAATTGACTAACGTTAAACCGTGCATAACCACTGGTAACTTTAACAACAACTACGCCAGCATCTATCCATAACATCTCAAAGTCGTCGGGTGTAACTTCGTAGGGGTAATCGCTCCGATTGATGATGATTGAGATTATCTTGCGGTCTGTGTAAGTCCATATCTTGTTCTTGTTTCGAGTTAAGGTAGTCATAGTTCAATTCCTGTTTAGGTTTTGGATTCTTGAGATAGGGCGGTCGCTAACTTTGGTAGGTGGGCGATCGCCCTTTTTAATTGCATCTAGTAGCAGCCGTTGTAGTGTGGGCTGTTGCTAGATGTTTAGTTTCACTGCGTTGCAAACTCCATCTCTGGGAAAGGTCTACGGCTTGGTTTCTCGTGCTAGCTGCACTAATCGGTTAAAGTGTGATGGCACTGAGTTTTAACTACCCAAACTCTAAAGTGACTCAAGTTCCGTCTCGCGTTGGTCATACATGGCTGTGCAGGCGTTTATCGAGTAGCTCATGCTCGATAGCGTTAGCTTTTAACTGTGTTGTGACCTCATCGTTAGGCGACCGAGTGCTGGGGCATTTACGGCTACCATCAGCATCTTTCGCATCACCTCGGAGTTTCTTGCGTCCCTCCCTCACCGCTATATTTATAGTATAACACGGTATACCGTGGCAAACAAGCGATTTTATGCTGCGATTCATACGTTTTTTCGGTAATTTTATCTCTAAATACGCGATCGCAATTAGTACAACTTATCAATGGTATACCGTGGATATGATATATTTAGGAATAGTTGAGGGAATTAATATGACTAGACCAATAGATTCGGCAGGGAGAAACGACAGAGGACAGTTTATAGAGGAACCTGGATCATTAGCGGATTCACCTATATGCACTAAATTCTCTAAGGAAGTTGACGCGCTACTGCGATCGCTGCCAAATAGAAGCGAGTACGTTAGGGATGCGGTGATAGCCAAACTAAAGCAGGACGGATTGTTGTAAGGTAGCCTACCGGGGGGGTCGAGAAACACCGGGGGTGTTTACAAAGGCGTGGGGGTACTTGACAGTCACAACTTCCGCTAAAAAAAATATCAAAAACAAAAATCCCCTCTAGCTTCTGTAATCTTTGCTAGAGGGAATTTCACTGTTGTTAGGATATGAATATTATAGCATTTTTACAAAGGGAATCACCCTGGTAACTATAGCGGGGTGATTAATAATAGATGTCATCTAATTTTAGCTCGATCACACGGTTTTCACCTTGGATAAATGTGTGATAGGTAGGGGGGGGAGTCCCGAAGAAGGGGGGTGTATTGTAAGTCTCGCTTGCCCCAAAAAAATTTAAATTTTACCCCTAAAATCATCGCTTAAGCGCTCTTAAGTTTAGATGAATATTTAATGCGATCGCCTGATTCAAATTCTAATTCACCGTTAGCGATCGCCTGTTTCTTGTATTGGTGAAATAGCAAATCGTTAGCTTGGTTTGTGAAATCTGGCGCGTAGATATCACCAAAACCTATAGCCTGTTTATAGCGTATCTTCTGTTCTTCTAGTGTTTCAATGCCAGCGTACATCAAGCATTTGTTTAGGGTACCTGAAATTGGATCGGAGCGGTCGCCAGCAGGGAAGAAGATCCAATTCGGTGCGTCAGCAGGGAAAGTTTTACACATTAGTTTAGACCTTATGGTTTGCAAGTAATTGTCAGTTAGCTTAAATTCATTGTAACTAAAAAAGCCCTCTTACGCCTAGTTTCGTTGTGGCGTAAGAGGGCTTAAGGTTTAAGTGAGTATTTAAAAAATTCTCCTAACAGTTATTTAAAAAATTCTAACCATAACATTTGCATTTTTACGTGGCGGTAATGGTAACCGACGGGTTACCGACCGTTAACGGAGTCGGTAATGCTCCGGTAAGGCTTCGGTAACGTTACCGACCTTACGCAGTAAGCATTACCGAGTTTTGCGCGGTAACCGTTAACGGTGGCGTTAACGGAGTCGGTAAGGGTTTTAGGGCTAGTTTTTACCCTTACCGAAGCCGTTAACGGAGCTACCAATCTACTTTTAAATAATTGCCATCCTCATCAACATCCAGAATCTCGGCTGCTACCAATTGGGCTAAAGCCTTCATTAACTGCTGATGGTTTAGCTCTCGTAATTTGTTAGCGTCCTTTAGATCCTTAACTGATTTTGGGGACTTAACTTTGACATTATTGAAGTAACTAAGTAGTAGTTCAGCGTCGTTACTTAACCTAACTGACTGTTTTGGGTCGTCGTCTGTGCGCTTATCATCATCCTTCACTTCCATCTGGAATAATTGCTCTAAGGTTTCTCTTTCTTCATCTTCTAATTCGGAAATTACTTCACTAGCAGTAAACCAAGTAGATCTATAAGCCTGATATTCTTCATAGATATCTTTTGGCACTATCCCTAATCTCCAGTTGTTAAAGTTTGCTAATACCCACGGTTCATTGTCACTGGCAACTTGCGTAGTAAAAACTTGTTTAAGCTGCTGACGTTTTTGGTTGTCGCCGATAAGGTTAGGATTATTCATCGCTTGTTCAATGAATTCACGTTTATCATTCTTGGCTAAGAATATTAAATCGCCTACGCTCCTACTTTCCCTACTCCCTACAAAAGGGAGCGCATCAACATTACTAGAATGAGAGCTAACCCAGAGACATAAATTATATTCCCTACCCACTAACCAAGCTTCGTTCAATGAAGAATAGAAGCAATCAATCATCGGTACAGCTTCGTTATCCTCTAGTTCTATTGCGGTCTTTTTATCAAAGTAAATCTGGAGGGTTCGTGGGTTGATAAACTTGCCCTTTAGCGACATTTGGAAGTACTGGTTAGCGGTCAGAAAGTCGTCGATAAACAGTCTTTTCACGTAACCATCCGTTTTTTTTCCCTGACTGATAAACTTGATAACCGCGATCGCAGCATCTATTACCGAATCGTGAATACAGAGTGCCTTGTCGCTACAAGCTTGGAATGCCTGTAAATCGCTACTCTTCACCACTATGGAGAGAGATTTAAATTTAGTTCCGTAAATCTTCTTCAATCTACCCCAAGCAGTGCCCAGGAAAGTAGTTTTACCAGCACCGGGCGCTGCAAGAATCACACAACCACCAAGCTTAGATTTATCAGCATCCTTCACCAATCCTTCTAAGATGTCCAGGGCATTTTGCAGTGGATTCAAATCTTCTCCTGAAGGCTGTAGCACTGTAGGCGCATCAGCCTGTAAAACCGTTATCGCGGAAACTTGCTCTAATGCTTTAGGAACAGTAGGACATTTAACCGACACGCCAGATTTAAGCTTACGGATCGCGTCGATCAACTCATCGCGTGTTAGACCGTAATACTGGCAGCAAGAATCCAAAGCAGCAGCCATCGGATTCTTACCATCATTCCTAATCAACGTGCGATTATCTTCCAGATGTCCGGCACTAGCAGCGTACAGGGAACCTAAAAATATATCTGTTCTCGCAAACTCCCATAGACACGCCCAGTTAATCGCCTGATCACTATTTAGAGCAATTCTGTATTTACGTAATCTCTCTAAAATAGGCTGGCGTTCATGATGTTGCGCGATCGCTAGACTTACAACTCCGATAGCTGAAGCCGCAGCACTGGTAGCAGCCGCTAACCCTAAGAACGGATTTAAAACCGTAATCCCTGAAATTACGCCAGCAGCCGAAAAGACTGAGAATATACTCGACCAGTGTAAAAAGGTGTGTTCGTTTTCCGAATTAGATTCTAATTCTTCTAAATCCCTCACAAAATCTTGAATAGCTTTAGTCTTGGAGGGAATATCGTTAGAGTCGCAGGATTCTAAAAACTCTAAAAATAGTGATCGGAATGGATCTCTAGACAGGTTAGACGGAACAATGTTAGAGTTATTCATATTTCTCCGTAAGAAATTAATTGATAGCCCCTAAGCATTGATCGTGCTTGGGGCTATTGTGTTTAGATTTGTGCGTGGTCTTCTTCGGGCGAATTAACTTTGTCACTGACTGCACCTAAGACAGCAACGGTAGAACTAACTAGCTCCAGACATTTCTCAGGAAGAATTAGAGAAATTGCAGCTTGAACAATGGCGAAGAAATTTAAGCCCGTAGCAAGGAATGCATAAGTTACAACCAAACCCGTTTCTATGGCGTAAGTTGCTAAACGAATTCCCTTAAGAGTTCCGTGATCCATCGAGAGCCAATTCTGTAACCGTTCGCCTACGTTCTCGTGTGACTCGGTTTCGTGTTCTGGGTTGATTCCCAGAGTTTTGTAGGCTTCCGCAATATCTCTTCTAAGTTTCCAAAGTTGCGGCGCTAATTGGTAGATGTTTAAGCCTGTGCCTAACAACACGCCAAGACCGCCAGCACCAATACCCCAGATTCCCGACAAACCGAGCAACCGACCTAACCAAACTCCGATCGCATACCATTGAGAAGCGGCTACGGTACACACTGCGCCGAAAGAGACGATCGCAACTAAACAAGGTGTGGTTGGACTGGAGAGTAATTTAACTAATAACGAGAAGCAGAATACTGTAAGCTGTGACGCATTTTCGATTATGAGCCATGCTAACTTGGCTAACGCCTTAAGTACACTAAAAATCTTACGTATTAGGGCTTGCAAGCCATCAAAGAATGTACGCTTGGCGCGTCTTTCTTTGCGGTTGGTGTTGGATTGTTCAGAAGATTTTGGGTTTAAGCCCATTATTTTTCACCTTTGATAGATAATTGGTTGCGTACTTCTTTGCGGCTGTAAACCTGCGTAACTTGTAATTCTCCATCCAGGTAAGAGACTTGCAAGAATTGCTGAGTTTGTGGCGAATAAACACAAGTGCTTGGCAGTCGTCCGTATTCCGTCCCGCCGACAGTGACGAAATCGCCTAATTTCCAAGGTGCAGATGCTTTTACTTTCCAACACGTATCGGCTTTAACGTGTTTGGCTAAATTCTCTAAGCCTTTAGCCCTAGCTGCGATCGCATTGTCCGAAGTTACGCGATTCTGGATGACTGACGCACTTACAGATAAAACAGTACAGACATTTACTCCTAAAAACAGGCGAAGTAATACGTTAGATGCGAATTTCATATTTAAAGAGGCGACAAAAGCCGCCCCAGTGGATTAATTAGGCTGTGATAGTGCGCGAAGTAAAGCTATTTTTTCGTGGCGTTTAAGTTCGTGTAGGCGATCCACGATTTCCTCTGCTTCCGCAGTTGGCGGATTCTCGTAATCACTTTCAAGCCACAGAATATGAGCAATTCTGCTGATAATCCAGAGACAATCGTCCTCACTCATCGCTGATGCACCGTCTCCGAAAGTTTCCGTGATGTCTTGGATTAGAGGATTATCTTGAGAAAGTCCGAAATATCCGAATGGCTTGGTCATGGTTTTATTTCCTAATTCCTGTAATTTGTAGTCCGTCAATCGTGTTAACGAGGGTAATCAATCCTTTACGCTGCAATGGATACAGCACTCGCTCGCTAATATTCCCGATGGGTAAATATTGCTGTGTCTTAAGTCTCGTGAGTAGTTGTGTGGAGGTCATTTTAAATTCACTTGATGCTGTAATTTGTGCTAAAATTTCCCTATCAATCTTTTGATTGTGGATGAACTAGAGGGCGATCGCTGGTAACTGATGGAAGGTTTACGCGATCGCTTTCTAATTTTTTGTGTCTACTGTGCAGAATTAGAGTTAGGGAAAGGATAGTTAGAGTTAGCGCACCCCAATTCACCAGAGGGTAAGCTGCACTGCGTCTGGTGTAATTTCGGTGATATTTCGATGAAGGTTGGTGACGTAACATTTTGTATGTACCTTTTGTCTGTTCAAGATAATTCGTGACTGTTTTCGCTGTCCGGGCAGTGGCTCAAAATGATATTGCGGATGCTTAATTGAGCCTTTATCAAATAAAAAGCGGCATAAAATTCCATCAATTTGGTAAATTCTGCCGCTACTTAACAGCGTCGTGTCATACACACGTTCTAAGTCTTTCATGCTTCTGCTAATGCCAGTTCTAAGTAATAAGCGTCAAGTTCTCGCTGTAACTGTCCCGGTATTGAGTTCCAAGGTAAGCCGTCCGGGTTTACGTTACGTAAGTTGGAGTCAATTTCTAAATAAGCCGATGCTTGTTTTATGTTGGCGATCGCGTCCTCTAAATCGCTGTCGGCGAAGCTTAGAAGTAAGAGATTTAGAGCATCCCAAGTTACAGCGTCTTGCTTTAGAGTTTGGAGCGAAGCTAAAGCCACGTTGAGCAAGTCTTGATTTAGGTTCATAGGGTAAAGTCCGTTTGTTTAGTCGTTGGTTAGGGAATCTAATTCAGCACTTAAGCTATTTAGGAATTGTCTGCAATCTCCTAAAGTTACGTCACCGTTTAAATCTTCCGAAATGCTCTGATAGTAAGGGTTCTGGCTAATGAGATTTAGCGTTTCTTGCGCGATCGCTACGAGATGTTCCAAGTTGTCTCGGTAGTGCTGATTAATCATTTCAGATATAGTTTGAGTCATTTAGAAACAACCAATTCTTGTATAGCTAATAATGCCTCATCTAATGTGAAGTCACCGTTGTCTCTGGACAACTCACAAAGATGTGAAAACAAGTAGGGGTTTGATGTCTTGAGAGTATCTAACTTGTTAAAGATAAGTTTCAATTCAGCAAAGAATATGTCACCTGGCTCTCTCTCTATAGCGTTCATAACGACGGTTACGGATTCGTAATCATCAAACTCGAACCATTCGTTATGCCGTCTAAATGATTCGTACTGATTATGTAGCTTATTCTCTACATTTTTGTAGTTAGGAACCGTAATCCAATGAATAAGTGTGACAGGATGAGGTTGTTGCATCCGATTTAATTCTTTAATTCGTAAACTGATAGGTCTACGAGAACTACCTATTTTGTAAAGGCTTGTTCCCTCTGCTCTAACTAGATATACGTGACCAATATCCATTACTTACCTTCCTTCTAACTGCGATGTATATTCCGTTGGTGGCTTATGCGAGACTTCTAAACTCTTGGCTACGTAAGCTCCAAAAAAAGCAGGGATTGTAATTAGCAGAAGTAAAATTACAATCCCTGTATTTGTCTTATATCTGTAGGGTGTAAGCATTATCTATCTTGAATTACCTTCCAAGCTACTCCGGCAACGATCATGCCCATTCCTAACGGGCTAATTACAGCACCAAAGCCAACAGCAAAGCTTAAAGCAGCAATACCAGTACCGCATACTAAATTATTCAAAAATTGCACTTGATTAATCTCCTCAAAATAATGTTCATATAGCCTCAAGAGGCTATCTCTTAAGGCTATTTCCTGACTTAAGCCGAGAACGAATTGATTAGAGATTGGAATTCGTTCAATACTTCCGTTGCTGTCGGACGCTTTTTTTTAATTCCTTGCCGTCTCAGGAATTCGTGCGGATCTCGTGATTGTGCTGCCTTCAAAATACTTGAGGCTTGTTCTGCAAAACTTTGGTGATAATCGCTTAACCCAGCCTCCACAGTCTCGCTGTGAATTAATTTGTAGTCAGCGACTAGCTTTTGAGCATTGATATAAGCTAACTGTTCTACAATTAACCCGCTTAATTCACCAAAGTTTTGTGGAAACACCTCCAAAACTTCACGTCTAATTTCGGCTAACTGACTGATTTTTTCAGGTTCCAACTCTTCCTGTAATTCAGCCTCGTAAGATGGTTGACTACCTGTAAGTTGTGCTTGAGACTCCGCCTTAAATATCTTCAGAAGTGTGTTGTATTCGCCATCCGAAATTTCCGTCACACTGTCGTAATTGGTCACGATTCCGTCTAACGAAACACGGATAAAGTCTTCGTCCAAACCTAATTCTTTAACGATATCTTTGATAGCTTTCATGTTTCAGTCTCCTATGCAGATTTGCGAATAACTTGTGAGTAGGTTGCTTGAAATTTGAACTCAGAGAACTCTTTAGGATTTGCTTTAAGGTAATTCTCTACTTGGTAAGCTTTGCGAGTAGCCATCATCAGTCGTCCGACTTTCTGAAGTACCCAACACTGGTATGGGGTTAAGAATGCTTCTCTGTCAGGCGCAAGTATCTTTAATGCGCCTTGTGGTCGTTTTGGGTATGCATCTCGGTATTCTGAGAGATGCTTGAATGCGATCGCATCCCAACTGATCAGCGTACTTCTTGCTATCTGCAAAAACTTAGCTAGATGTGTTTTAGGGGTAAATCCCTCGAAATATATAGGGATAGAGTCTAAAGCTAGACCCTGTAAGGGTTTTTGTTCGGTCGTACACGTATCGGTCATTGGGACTACATTAGTGTCTAGTAGGTGTCGTATTTGTTGGCTGCAATCATTGAGATTAAAGAAAAAATACTGTTTAGTCACTGTCGTGTGAGTGACTCGCTAGTTGGAATCAATCACTGGTTAATGATTGACGAGTGACTTACAAAAAAAATGGGATTGGTACAGTCGATTGACTGTAGACAAGCCAAGAAAAAAAGAACACAATCCCTAGCATCTATTCGGCTGCAAATCCGCTTCCCGTTTTTATTGCAGCGTACTCTCTACGTGGTCTCAGATAAGTCTTCCGGCTCTCCACCATGTCCCTCATCCCTTCTTGCGCAAAGTTTCCGTTACGGCGATTGTGGTTTATTTAGTTGTCATGGTTCTGTAAAAGTCTTGTCTAGAGCTAGTTTCACGCCTCACTCTTGCTTTGTTCTTACAGGTTGCTTCTGCTGTCGTGTGGGTGTCTTGTCCCTGTATGCTCTTACTATAGCATAGAATTCTAGGAATGTGTAATAGGATTCTATGACTAAGTGCAAAAATGCAATGATAAAAGAGTAGAATTGTGAAAGAGTGAATTAAACTATGACTAAAAAAACTACTATTGTTGTGCCAGACGCGATCTATGCAGATTTGATTACATGGGCAACCGAAGAGGGACGACCCACAGCTAATTTATGTGCATTCATCATAGAGACCGCTATCAGGAACAGATTCCCTGAGAAATATCCCTCGATTACCAAGAGATAGACAGCTATATATATGTAGCAAATCATACTCAACCGTGTGATCGCTAGTCCTAACCTCATGCCTAAGCCTAACTTTTATTCTTCCTAGGTAACTTATTCTCTAACTCTAAGAGTCGTAAATCCTAATTTTTAGAGTTAGAGTTCTAACTTCTGTAAGTTAGAGCTTAGGTCAGGCGATCGCTTATTCGTAAAAAATGCGACGGTTAAGCTTTGTTAATGAATTGCGACATGAAGGATATAAAAGGCGCAAAATTGGTGCAGCTAACTCGCGTTCTGGTAAAGTGCCCTCAGGAGATTTTTACAATCAGCCCATAGCCAAATTACCGTTTTTTGCCTTCTTTGTGATTACAAAAGATTTTATCGCAGCTCGCGGTCGTGGGAGCGGATTGGCTCTGTGGATTCGAGAATAGAGTCAAGAGTCAAATAAACCTCGTCCATTTTGAAACCTGGAATAGTGCGGGCAAGATGCCCGCTACGAAGAACAGGGAGCAAGATGCTCCCACTACTTTTAAAACTATGGTTCTCAAAATAGATGTGGTTTAATCTCATGAGTACGATTATTAGTACTCACAATTATGACTAAAGATGGTGCAGTTCCTGCTGCCCTGGCTGAGGGTTTTGTAGTGATCGCGCTGGCTGCTTTTATCGTTACCAGTTGATATCACAAAGTGTGTAATATCTCAGTTAACTGGTATCTTAAATTAAGAACTTCAGGAGTCTAAGTTTAACCAAAGTTTAAGAATAAAGATAACTGATTAGGGACTTCCAATTAAAAAAATACCTCCGGGGGTAGGGGCACGGCATCTACAAACTTTCGGTATTACCAATATTTTATCGGTGCCGTGCCCCTACAAGTTGGATAATTTATTTTTTGGAGTTCCCTTAAAAGTTAGATCATCTGCCTGAGCGAGTAATCAGGTAATCAAAATAAGACTGCTGAAATCAGTTATATATCAACCGATCAATTGCTACTTTATCGGTTTGCGATCGCGGATGCAGTTATCTTTACAGTCGGAAGCAGATACAGATTGGGAAACGCTCACAATTTACATAGGAGCCACATGAGTACAATCACGACTAAAGATGGTACGCAAATATATTATAAAGACTGGGGTACAGGACAGCCCATTGTCTTCAGCCACGGCTGGCCACTGAGCGCGGATGCTTGGGAATCGCAGATGTTTTTTCTCGCTTCCCACGGTTACCGCTGCATTGCACATGATCGTCGCGGTCATGGCCGATCCAGTCAACCGTGGCACGGTAATGACATGGATACCTACGCCGACGATCTGGCGGAACTCTTCGAGGCGCTGGATATTCAAGATGCGGTGATGATCGGACACTCTACCGGCGGCGGTGAAGTGGCGCGTTTCATTGGACGGCATGGCACCAAGCGCGTTTCCAAGGCAGTGCTGGTGGGTGCAGTGCCGCCACTGATGCTCAAGACCGAGGCAAATCCGGGTGGGCTACCCATTGAAGTCTTTGATGGCTTTCGGGCGGCGTTGTTGGCTGACCGCTCCCAGTTCTTCCTGGATGTACCCAGTGGGCCATTCTTTGGCTTCAATCGACCTGGTGCCAAAGTCTCCCAAGGGCTAATCAATTCCTGGTGGATGCAGGGGATGATGGCTGGGCATAAAAACACCTATGACTGCATTAAGGCGTTTTCGGAAACAGATTTTACTGAGGATTTGAAGAAGTTCGATGTGCCGACGTTGATCATTCATGGTGATGACGATCAGATCGTGCCGATTGGTGCTTCTGCGCTCCTGTCTGCGAAGCTCGTTAAAAATTCGATTTTGAAGATTTATCCCGGCGGAGCGCACGCTCTGGGTGACACGAGCAAGGAACAGATCAACGCCGATCTGCTGGAATTTATCAAATCCTGATGCATGGATTTAAAAACCTCAATGGGTGCATTCTTGTAATACCAATTCAAATAATGTTTGCGACACATCAATATATTCTAGAGGGCACGGCAGTGCCCACCTGTGTCAACTTAAGTTAAAAGGCTTATTCCACAAGCGTTTTACCCCACCCCTTTATCCCCTCCCCGTAAACGGGGAGGGGAAGTTTTGGCTTTAGACAAAACTGGGGTGGGGTAACGGGGATCTTGATGGTAGACGATTTGAGGCAAAATCAAGTCTTGATAAGGCTTTCACGTTAAGTTGACACCAATGGGCAGTGCCGTGCCCCTACACGCTAGGATATAATTTTGTATTGCATCCAACTCTTAAGTAAAGCGTGGTCTATTTACCTGAAAATTGCTGTAATCTCCTTAGTTGTAAACGAAAAATTAAGCTATATAAACCTCTCCCGGTTGCGGGGAGAGGTTTGGAGACGGGTTCTTAATCTCTAGAACTCCTTAATTGACAATTTAAATATAAGTATTTGTGTTACAAAAAATGCTTATGAAATCAAAATAAATAACGCCAACTAAATTTTAAGCAACCAGCAATTTGTCACCAGGCGGAACAGTGGCTGTAACCGCAATTTTGTTAGCCTGCTGATAAGCTGTAACAGCTTTTTTCGTACCTGGGCCAAAAATTCCATCTGGTACACCTGGATCAAAGCCAAGTTTTTTGAGATTTTGTTGTAACCTCTTCACTTTCGGACCCATACGACCTTCTATAACCGGAACTTCCTTCACAGTTTCCGCTTGTAGACGATCCAAAGTACCATTAAATCTATTTCGGTCTACATCACCTGGGATACCAGGAAAACCAGTTTGATCGCCGATGTACTGATGGAAAGTATGAATTTCCCAACCACCGGGAATACTGGGATTATTAGTTTCATAATGTGCAATCCACAAGTCATAGTCAGCGAAGCGTTTGGTATTTCCCATCGTATCTCGCCAAAAACTAGGGCCAGTATAAATTATTGGCTTGTAGCCTGTAGCCAGTTCTACAGCTTTTAATACTTCAGCAACACGGTCTAGTCTTTGGGAGAGACTCAAATCATGCCAACTTTTAGCCGTTTCAATGTCTACAACCGGGGGAAGATCACCTGATTCTATTTCGAGATTTTGGGCGAAAATTTTAACTTGCGCATCAATATCCTGGGTAGGGCGGAAGAAAAAATATGCTCCCCGAATAATACCAGCTTTTTTCATTGCCGGCCAGTAAGTAGAAAACAGGGTATCTGTATGGATTGTGCCATCGTTAACTCTGGCGAAAGCAAAACGAATACCTTGACTTTTGACTTTTTCCCAATTGATATTTTCGCTGAATTCAGCAATGTCAATACCTTCGACTGCCATAGGTAGTTGTCCTTGAATGTAAGTAGACTGCAATAACTACCAATAACTATCAGGTAGTTACGGAAATTTTTTAGCATATAAATAAAATTTTCACCAACTGCGACTCAGCGGTGGCGAAATTCTACTTCAGTTTCCAGAATCTTGATATCGTAGTTATCAAAAAAATCGTGCCCTAGTAATCCGATAGCCGCTTTAGGCGCGATCGCAACTTCAATATTATTAGCTACAGCTGAACCAACAGTAATATAATTTACTTTGCTCGTCACAAATTGCACTTCCGTACCATCGGCAATTTGGGCGTTTATCTTACCTGTTGGCTGAAGTTTGAGCGCATTTGCCATTTTGAGAGTAATCAGGGTACTGCTAGCACCAGTATCTAAAATCATCTCAAAAGTTTGTTCCTGATTGAAGGTAACATCAAGAACAGGAGTTTTACCCATCCGGCGTTTAATGGGAACGCGAAACACTCTACTATCTATAGGTGTTGCACCACAAAGCGTT
Organism: Calothrix sp. NIES-2100; assembly: GCF_963875285.1. NCBI lineage: Bacteria > Bacillati > Cyanobacteriota > Cyanophyceae > Nostocales > Calotrichaceae > Calothrix > Calothrix sp. NIES-2100. Next base: position 9,151,414 of record NZ_CAWNLA010000001.1, on the reverse strand, counting down.
CCTAAACTGATAGTTTTCCCAGATGAAGTTACCATAAAACAACTTCCTGGATCTTCAGCCCTTGCTTGATGCAGAAATGCTAAAAATATCAGCGTTGGCATTACTACCATCGCCGCTTGGTTAATAGACATCATCCAACGCTTTTTAGCATTCTTCATACAATTGTCTGCTCCAGAGTTCCATATACCCCTGATTATTAGATTACCCAGATTCCTGTGAAAATTGGGCATGAACATTGGGCATTGGCTCTTGTTAGGCCTTATACACTGTATTAACCGTCGTATAAACTTATCGTTTCCGGGCTAGATGTGCAATCAACTTATTTGGAGTGATTTTACGTGCTTATACTCATGGCAAAATTGCTTATACTTCACACATTCCTGTTTCTAGAACCGGAAACTTTACAGTATATTTATCATGTGCATGTAAAACATAACACACAATATAATATTTAGTTATTATCCTAACAGTGAAGTATGACATCCTCTGTTTCGCCCTTCTTACTGCTCAGCGACAACTCTCTTGTTCTTGATGTCAACTCTCTGTTAGCCCTAGAACAGGCTATATTAACTACAAGGCAAGAATTGCAGAGCTTTGCCCACAGATCTGAGTTTGGGCTATTAATGAAAGTGGCTTTTGGCGATCGCTTCCAGCCAGATCAGCTACAGCAGGCTTGGGTAATAGGAGACTTTCAACAACTTCCCCGGATTCAAATTTGCGCATCAGCTACAATTAATGGACTAAATGGCGGATATGTAGCCGCCAATAATACTATTTATCTATCTCAAGAATTTCTCCGCAACCATATCGACAACCCCCAAGCGATCGCTAGTGTCTTCGCTGAAGAAATTGGACACTTTCTCGATCAACAGGATGGTATAGATGCGCTGGGGGATGAAGGGGAACTTTTCTCGAATTTTGTGCGCGGAATAGTCCTAAATCCGCTGCAAATCCAGCAAATTCAGCAGGAAAACGATAACTTTGCGGTTAATATCAACGGACAAACCGTCAACTTAGAAGCCTCTGGCGGCTTAAGTGAAGCGATCGTTAGAGAGATTCGAGATAACTTAGATCGTGTTCTCGCAGGTATTCAAGACACATTAGATAGCCAGTTACTCAAAAATTCGGTTATTAGAGCAATTTTTGGCGATCGCCTAGAAAATAACCCTCTGGTTGATCAACTAGATAGTCTGCGAGCAAAACTCCAAACCATTAATATCCAGAGTTATTCTGCTTCAGAATTAGTAACTACATTAAATACTCAAGTTCTTCAAGGTACTGGGGCTAGTCTGAACTATAACCAAACTAGTGATAAATTTACTTTCAATTTTAGCAGTACTAAATCAAATAATTTAGGTTTTAACAGTAATTTAGGTCTGGCTAATGTCGGCATAAATTTCTCAGGAAATGCAACTTTAACCGCCACATTCAATAGTGGCTTTGATTTTAGTGTTGGTTCGGGAACATTTATTCTCAATCCAACTGCTAATAAAGAATTTTCCTTCAATTTCACAGCACAAAACAACGGTAATCTCACAGGAAAGTTAGGTTTTCTCGACCTAACTGCTGCAAATAATGGTACAGCACAAGCTTTTTCTAGTAACTTTAGTTTAAATGCAGATCTCAACAGTAGTGGTTTAATAGAAAGTATCACGCCTACAGCAAATCTCAATTTAAATTCTTTAGCAACCCTTAGTGGTGGTCAGTATTTACCCACTTTTACAACTAATTTAGTTTACAACAGCAGCAATTCCAACCTAGCGTTTAATGATGTTAAAGTCAGTTTAGGTTCCATCTTCAAAACAGCTAGTCCCTTTATTAAAGATGTTAAGGGAGTTGTAGATAAATTCGATCCAATTCTTGACTTTTTAAATAAACCACTACCTGTAATTGATAAATTCGGTCTTAAATACTCTATTTTAGATTTAGCCAAAAACCCGGTTCTGAAAGCTTATTTTTCTCAAGTTTCTGGGCTTCCTCCTATTGATACTAGCTTTATTAACAGTATTAGTAAGCTCAGTAATCTCATTAAAAAAATAGATGGCTTAACTAGTTCAGGTTATTTTAATCTGGGAGGCTTCAATGTCACGAATTCAGGCCAAATTGTAAATACTACATCAAATAACAGCGCTAATACCAAGGCTACCAGTCTCATTGGTGACACCGCCTTTACTTTACCAATTCTCAGTAATCCGACATCAGCATTTCAATTATTATTAGGTAATCCCAATGTTGATTTATTTAAATTTACTGTTCCAGGTTTAAATGTCAATGTCGGGGGGATGCTTACCTTTCCCATTTGGGCTGTTCCCCCTGTATCAGTTGGCTTTGGAGGTAGTATTGGAGCAACGATTCCCAAAACAACTTATGGTTTTGATGCCACAGGATTACTAAAGTACAGAAATAGTGGCAAATATGAGAATATTTTTGAAGGATTATATCTCTATAGTAAAGATCCAGCCACAGGTAAAAGAGCAGGGCTTCAGTTAAATTCCAAATTATTCTTAGACGTTAATGCTGGCATTAGAGGCATTGCTAGTGTCGGTGGTGAAGCTTATATTCAAGGGATAATTAATCTGGCTCTTAACGACCCCAATAATGATGGCAAAATTCGCTGGTTAGAAATTAAAAATAATTTTAATCAAGGTTTCTCTTCACTGTTTGATGCCTCTGGCGGCGTTTCTGCTGGCGCAAATATTTATATTGAATATCCCACTTATAAACCTTCTAAGTGGTTCTCAGGAAAAGTCTTTGAACGGGAAAATATTTATGAATTTGGGCCGATTCCTATTCCCGGTTTACAGTTTGGTTCTAAACCAGCTTCTCGTACAGTAGTTGCACCCAATCTTGCAGTTTTAAGTAATGGGCAATTGCGGTTAAATATTGGCACTTACGCAGCTGCCAGAACTAATAATAAAGACGATGTAGGAGAGGTATATAACTTAACCCTAGGCGCAGGGAAAGTTATTGTCACTGGCCCTACCAAAGGTCAAGAAAAAGAAGAATTTTCTGGAGTTAGCCGCATCATCGGTAATGCCAATAAAGGAAATGATAACCTGAATGCTTCTGCCTTAAATATTGCCGTGGAATTTAGCGGCGGAGTCGGGCGAGATACCTTAAGCGGCGGAAATCAAAATGACTCTTTAGCCGGAGACGAAGACAATGATATCCTGTTTGGTAATGGCGGGAATGATACCCTCACAGGTGATGGTGGAGATGACCAACTTGATGGCGGTGCAGGAGATGACAATCTTAAAGGTGGCGAAGGAAGCGATCGCCTTTACGGACAAGCCGGAAATGATAACCTGTTAGGTAGTATCGGCAACGACACCCTCGAAGGCGGTACAGGCAATGATACTCTAGACGGTGGCTTAGATAACGATACATTAATTGGGGGAGACGGCGCTGACAAGCTGTTAGGTAGTGCAGGTGACGATCTTTTACAGGGAGAAAATCAAAATGACACCCTTGATGGCGGTTATGGGCAAGATATTCTAGAAGGTGGAGAAGGAGACGATAACCTTCAAGGTGGTCAGGGAAATGACTCCCTCAAAGGACAAGGTGGAAATGATTTTCTTGCAGGCGATGAAGGCAAAGACTACTTAGATGGTGGAGTTGGCAATGATACTATCTATGGAGGTACAGGAGATGATCTTCTCCTTGGCAATGAAGGAATAGACTCTCTTAAAGGTGGCGATGGCAACGATACCTTAATCGGCGGACAGGATCAAGACTACTTGTCTGGAGACGCAGGTAACGATATTCTGCTAGCCAATAGCGGTGATGACAGCCTTGAGGGCGGCGATGGTGAAGACACGCTTTATGGCTATGAAGGTATAGACACTCTTACAGGTGGCAATGGCAACGATACCTTAATCAGCGGTCAGGATCAAGACTATGTTTCTGGAGACGCAGGTAACGACTCCTTAGAAGGAAATGAAGGCGACGATATTTTATGGGGTGGGCGACAAGATAACCTCAAAGGTGAGGGAGATGTCATCGGTGGTGGCGATGATACACTTTTCGGCGGTGCAGGTAGCGACAAACTCTATGGTGGAATTGGTAGCGATCGCCTAGAAGGAGAAGCGGATAATGACGAATTATATGGTAATGCTGACAACGATACCCTCATTGGTGGTCAGGGAATAGACTCACTTTATGGTGGTGCGGGAATAGACTCCCTTTATGGTGGAACTGAAAGCGATCTCCTAGTAGGTGGTACAGAAAGCGATCGCTTAGAAGGAAATGAAGGCGACGATATTTTATGGGGTGGGCGACAAGATACCCTCACAGCAGGAAAAGCCGATGACATCACTGGTGGCGATGATACACTTTTCGGCGGTGCAGGTAACGATACACTCTATGGTGGAGTAGGTAAAGATCGCCTAGAAGGAGAAGCTGATAATGACGAATTATATGGCAATGCTGACAACGATACCCTCATTGGTCAATCTGGCAGAGATACTCTGACTGGCGGAGAAAACGACGATTTACTACTAGGCGGTACTGGAAACGATACCCTATATGGCAATGAGGGTAATGACAGTCTTTATGGACTTTATGAAGATGACAAACTCGACGGAGGTACTGGTAAAGATAGCTTAATCGGGGGTTCTGGTAATGACACGCTCTTGGGTGGGGACGAGAATGATACACTCCGAGGAGATGGAGAAGCCAGCGATTCCCTGTTGGGAGGCGAAGATAGTTTAGTAGGTGGTAAAGGAAATGATCTTCTCTGGGGAGGTGAATTAAAAGATACTCTCCTAGGACAAGAAGGTGATGACACACTATATGGAGAAACTGGTAACGATATCCTCAATGGCGGTGCAGGAATTGACACTGTTGACGGCGGCGAAGGAAACGATACCCTCAGCGGTGGTGCAGAAGACGCAAGTAAAGACTACCTCTATGGAAGAGCAGGGGATGATTCCTTAACAGGTAACGCTGGTGATGACGAACTTTACGGAGGTAGTGGCGAAGATACACTCTCCGGTGATGATGGCAACGACACCCTTACAGGAGAAGATGGCAATGATACCCTCATCGGCGGACTAGGGGGTGATAGTCTCATCGGGGGACTGGGAGATGATGTCCTCAAGGGGCATTTACTAGAACTCAAAACAGAAATTGCCAATAACGATGGTAACGATACCCTAGATGGCAATGAAGGCAATGATGAACTTTGGGGTAGTGATGGCAATGATTCGCTGATTGGTGGCGTAGGCAATGATATTCTCTACGGCGATGATTCTGATAACCCATCATTAGACACCAGTCCTAATATTGCTGCCCCCTATGGCAAGAGAGGAAATGATACCTTAGAAGCGGGTGCAGGTAATGACACCCTTTATGGTGGTTTAGGAGATGATATTCTCAAAGCCGGATCGGGGTTTGATCGCCTGTATGGTGGACAAGGTAATGATACCCTTTATGGCTATAAGGGAGCAAAAGAAACATCAAATGATGGCGTTGTATTTGTATTTGCCCCTGGTTCTGGTACAGATACAGTCTTTGATTTTGATATTACAAAAGATGTGATTTTCTTAACTGGTGGACTAAGTGCCAGTTTTATCAAATTTGAAGAAACACTAGAAACAATCCAAGGTCAATTAAAATCTGTTACTACACTAATTGACCTCGACACTGACCAAGTTTTGGCGAAGTTTGTTGGGGTGGCGGCGGCGGATTTGCGTAGCAGAATTGACGAGCAAAATGTACCACCAGACCGCTTAGAATTTAATAGCAAGAAACCAATCTACGCTAAAGAAGAAACTATCAGCCTTGTTGATGCTCAAGTCAGAGATCCTAACGGCGCAAGCGACATCGAAAAAGTTGATTTTTGGGTGCAAGATCCAAATGGCGCTTGGAAAGATTTAAAAGACGTAGGCTTAACTGGAGTTAAGTACGGTAATGCTGATTGGGGTGATTTTGATAAAGATGGTGATTTAGATGTTTTGGTGACTGGTTACACAGCAAAAGTTAGAAGTGAAGGACAAAAGGATAAAACTTTCGATCTCGTTCCAGTTACAAAGCTCTATCGTTACGATAAACCGAGCAATCAGTTTGTTGAAGTTTTTGATTTAAATAATGTCAAAGGTAATTTTGATATCGTTCAAGGACTTACCTCACCCCTTGCCCAACTTTATGATGGCACAATTACTTGGGGAGATATTGAAGGCGATGGAGATTTAGATATCCTGCAAACGGGTAGTAATGTACCTGGTGGTTATAGTGTTGTGAAGATTTATCGCCAAAATTATACTGGTAATTTTTCTGCACCGATTACTATCTCACTTCCTCAAATCGTCAATAAAGAAGTAACTTGGGGCAAATTTGACGGAGATAATGTCCTCGATTTGATGATGGGACATGGAATTTATAGAGGACTTAATTTAACCAATGCAACCTTTAGCGTAACTCCCTCCCCAGTTATTACTAACGCCTATAACGCTACCCCTGGTACTCGTATCTCTACTACCTCAAAACCGACATCGCCACAGTTAGGCATTTCCGGAAATAGCATAGTTTGGTACGATTACAGCTCCTATACTAGCAGCAATGAAATCTTTTTCTATAACGGTATTTCTGGTGGCACTCCCATTGAGCTACGTAATATTGGCTACAGTTCTGACAATATTAATCCTCAAATTTCGGGAAATAACGTAGTTTGGCAAGGCTATGACGGCAGTGATTATGAAATATTCTTATATAACAGTAGTTCTGCTAGTAAGCCAATTAAACTAACTAATAATTATAACAGTGATACTTCCCCACAAATTTCGGGAAATAACATAGTTTGGCATGGCTATGACGGTAGTGATTATGAAATTTTCTTCTATAACAGTAGTTCTGGTGGCGCTCCCATTCCAATAACTAACAATAATTACGCTGACTATACTCCGCAAATTTCCGGAAATAATGTAGTTTGGTATGGCTATGATGGCAATGATTATGAAATTTTCTTCTATAACGCTAGTTCTGGTGGCGTTCCTATTCAGCTAACTAACAACAATTACGATGATACTTCTCCACAAATTTCTGGAGATAACGTAGTTTGGTATGTCTATGATGGCAATGATTCAGAAATATTCTTTTATAACAATAGTTCCGGAATTATTCAACTAACTAACAATAATTATTATGACAATTCTCCGCAAATTTCGGGAAATAACGTGGTTTGGTATGGCTACGACGGCAATGATTATGAAATATTCTTGTATAACAGTAGTTATGGTGGCGTTCCTATTCAGCTAACTAACAACAATTATGATGATTATTCTCCGCAAATTTCCGGAAATAACGTAGTTTGGTATGCTTACGACGGCGGTGATTCTGAAATATTTTTCTATAACGGCAGCAGCATATTCAAGATTACAAACAATGATTACTCAGATAGCTCTCCTAAAATATCAGGAAATAATATTGTTTGGAGTCGCCTTCCTGGTAATAATGCTAATTACGAAATATATACCCAAGATGTCTCCAAACTTGGGGTAAGTTCTAACGATTGGAGTGATTTTGATAGTGATAATGACCTCGATTACGTTCAAACTGGTTATAACCTAAATGGTGTTCCATACACCACAGTTTTTGAACAACAGTCTCCTGGATTCTTCCCAGCTGATCGACAAATTAACCTTACTGGCGTTGGCGATGGTAAAGCTGTTTGGGGAGATTACGACAACAATGGCAAGAAAAATGATATTCTTCTGAGTGGTAGAGCCTCAGATGGTAGTACCGTTACTAAGATTTACAAACTTAATGTTAGTTTTCCTGTTATTAATGGCTTAAGTGTTAAGCAAGTAACACCAGAAGAAGTCCCAGTTCTGTTAGCGCAAGATACTAACAAGAACGGAATTTTAGATGCCGCAGAACGTAGCAATCTCACTTCCCTGACAGGAATTTATCAAGGGGATATTAGCTGGCAAGATTTTGACGGAGATGGAAAATTAGATATTCTCCTGACTGGTTTTACCGGACAAACTCGCCGCACTGCGGATGGTAAAACTGTTCCAATTCCTGTTACTAAAGTCTATCAATTAAAAGATGCCGTCGCCGGAATTTATTTCGATGCCAACATTAATTTAAGCGGTGTCGCTAATAGTTCCGTTAAAGTAGAAGACTTTGATGGCGATGGTAAGAAAGATTTATTAATTACTGGGGAAGATATCTTTGTCCGTCCAGACGACCAAGCGCAGTTGTCTTCATCCCAGATGGAAGGCGGAAATCCCACAACTACTGTTTATCGTAATGTTTCCAGTAACGGACAGATTAAATTTGTTAATCCCGTCTTTAATACTAACGAAAATGATAAACGTTGGGCAAACTTTAATTATCAATTTGAAAGCAGCAATCTTACCCAACCTGGTGTTTATCAACTCAAAGGAATCGCCTACGACCATCCGACTGGGGGATTAGAATTAGTTCCAGGTTATGGAAATGAATCCACTAGGCTGGAAAAGACTTTTAATGGCGTAAATGATTATGTTGGTTTAACCACAAACACTACTTATGGTGGGGCTATTACTGTTGAAGCATGGGTTTACGTTGAGAATGTAAAGCAGAATTGGGCTAGAATTATCGACTTTGGCAATGGACAACTCAGTGACAACATTATCTTGGGTTGGTACGGAGACAGTGGTCTGATGTTCTGGGAAACTTATCAGGGGGCGAATTCTCAAAAAATAGTTACTAGTGAAGTTTTTCCCGAAAAACAATGGGTTCATGTCGCTGCTGTCAATGATGGTCTTGGTAACGCTTCTATCTATTGGAATGGTCAGCTAAAAGCATCTAGTAATAACATTTTTGCTCCCAATTATATAACTCGTAACAATCAGTATGTTGGTAGAAGTAATTGGCCATATGATGCTTACTTCAATGGCAAAATGGATGAATTACGTGTCTGGAATACGGCACGAACTCAAACGGAAATTCAAAATAATATCAATACAAAGTTGAATCCAGCCCAACAAAGCGGATTACTTCAGTATTTACCCTTTGATGACAGCCAATCCCTACAAGGTACAGCCGGACAAAATATATTTGTCATTGGTAATAAAAACCAGAACTTTTACAACAGAACAATCATAATTGAGGGCTTTAACCCTAACCTCGACCAGCTACAACTTTACAATAACCAAGATGACTATTCTGTAGTCGCCAGTGGAAATGATACTATTGTTAAAGTCAAGTCTGGGACTAAAGCGTTTCTGCAAACTCCAAACCTTCAAGTAATTCTCAAAGGAGTCACGAAAGATGCGATCGCTTTAAGTAATAATTTCAAACAAGGAAATGTCATCTTTGCAGATCCCAAACGGGATGACACCGAAAGCGTCCAGTTTGTCATCACCAATAATGGCGACAAGAATGATAATAACCTTACTGCTTCCAGTGCTTATGTAGTAGAAGGTTACCGAGTAGAGCAAAATCAGCTGCAATCAGATTCTTTGAATAAATTGGGAGTTTTAGCTGGTGGAGATGGAAATGATAGTCTTTATGGTAGCCAAAGCCTCACTGATACTAAAGACGGAGTATTAGTAACTTACCTTGATGGCGGTGCTGGAAATGACACGATTAAAGGTAGCAACCTCAATCTCGATAATTTGGGAAGACCTGTTACTGATGTGCTGTTGGGTTGGGAAGGAGATGATAACCTCCAAGGCTTACAAGGGCGTAATTACTTAGATGGCGGTAGTGGAAATGATTCCTTAGTCGGTGGTTTAAATAGTGATACTCTCGTAGGTGGACAAGGTAACGATAATCTCAATGGCGGGGGAGGAGTCGATACTGCTACTTATGCAGATTCTCCCGCAGGTGTGATAGTTTCTCTAGCAGCAGCAACAGCTAGTAACGACGGTTATGGAACTCAAGACACTTTCGTCAAAGCGGGTACTTTATCCACTGTTGAAAATGTCAGCGGCTCAAATTATGGAGATAAACTGACAGGAGATAACCAAAATAACCTCATCTTAGGGTTAGCAGGTAATGACACTCTCAGCGGTGGTATCGGCAATGATACCTTGGACGGCGGTACAGGTATTGACTCACTAGAAGGCGGAGATGGGTTTGATACCTTAATTAGCGGTGGTGGCGCAGATATTCTTAAAGGCGGTTTAGGGGTAGATACTTATATTGTTCGTTCTAATCTGCTTACCCTGGAACAAGCTTTTGCTGCTTTAGGCGGTAACTACAAAACACGGGGTAGTGTTAATGTCAAGCTGAATGGACAGGATAAAGCCATTACCTGGGAGATGTTCCGAGTTTGGTCTGATCCCGATCGCTGGAGCGATCGCCAAGTACAATGGGAAAAATATCGGGCGATTGGACTAGAAGCAGACCCCTTGCTATATGAAAAAGCCAAAACAGATCCTCAGCAAGGATGGTTGCGTCAATCTCTTGCGGGTACACAAATTACCGATCAAGGTGGTGAAGATACCCTCATCATCGCTGCTGATGCTCCTCTATCAAACACTGGTCTTAATGTTGGCAAAATTGGCTTTTATCAGTCAGGAAATGATTTAATTCTTGACCTCAATAAAGATGGTATACCTAACGTACAAGATGACCTTACCATTAAAAACTTCTTTGATGGCAATACAGGCGGTACAGGTAGCATTAGCACAATTCGCGTTTCTGGTTTAGAAGCAACTTATTACGCTTTAACAAACGGCACGAATTTTAATCAACCTGTTATCACTCGCATCGACCCGACGATTAATTTCAACTGGGGAAATCAAGCCCCCACAGCACTGAACAAACGCAGCGATAACTTTGGTGTTATTTGGCAAGGCTTCATCAAAACTAATGTCACAGGAAGTTATAAGTTCAAGTGGAATATAGACTTGGACGATCCTGCGGGAACGCAAAAAGTTAGACTTTTTATTAACAACACGCAAATTACAGACCCTAGCCAAACCTTAAACCTCAGTGCCAATCAAGAATATAATCTGCGCTTAGAGTATATCGAAAAAACAGGTAATGCTCAGGTTGAACTTCAGTGGTCAATTAATAATTCAGAATTCCAAATTATTCCCGAATCACAACTTTTATCTCCGCAAACAATTGGGGCAGCAGATATTCTCAACACCAATAGTGGGTTTACTCCTGTCCTATCTCCAGACGCACAAAAGTTGAATATTGTCACCACCAAAGGTTGGAATAGCTCTGCTAGTTTTGGTGATTATGACCAAGATGGGAATCTTGATTTTCTATTGGTTGGCCGCGATCAATATGGTAATGGGACGGCGCGCATTTATCATAATAGTGGTAATTTCTTCAACCCAGCAGAAACCTATACTATTGCTTTTGAATTAACTCAGCTTGAACGTTTTGATACTGCTGTTTGGGGAGATTATGACAACGATGGTGATTTAGATATTTTAGCCACTGGCAGCAATACGATTCTTAATTCTACTACTGGTCTACCTGAAACAAAATACCAGGTTAAAGTATTGCTGAATCAGAATGGTCAACAATTCACCGAACTTCCTATTACTGGTCTATCAAACCAAAACTTTAATAGTGTAGTTCAAGCTCACTGGGTAGATTTTGATAATGATGGCAAATTAGATATTGTTTCCACCAACGATAACCAAGTTAAAGTCTATTTTGCCAATAATAGTCAACAATTAATTTCTACCATTGTTAATAATGGCAAAATTACCTTAGGAGATTTAGACAACAATGGTTATGTTGACATCGTTCTCACCGGAAAATCTTTAGCTTCAAATTCATGGACTCCTACTGGTACACAATCCCTATCTTCCACTAGTCTAAAAAATAGTAGCAACAACAAATATTATCAAGATTTCACTTTACAACAAATAGACTTTGATCCGTCTACTACTGTTAGAGGGTTTACAGATAAACATTTATATCAAATCAGTTTATCTTCCAATCAGTTTGACACCTATTTGGAAATTATTGATGAACAAGGCAATGTTTTTGCCTCTGATGATGATAGTGGAGAAGGGTTAAATTCTTTATTATCTTTTGAATATGACGGCAATAAATATGCTAACTACAAAATTCGAGCAACTAGCTATGCAAGTGATACTGTAGGGCAGTTCCAACTATCAGTTAAAGAAATTAATGATAGTGTTCAAATTTTCAAAAATACTGGAAATTCGTTTACATCCTTAAATCAGCAATCTCTGAATATTTATGGTGCGGAAACAGCAGCATTAGGAGATTATGACTTAGATGGAAAATTAGATCTAATTATCACGGACAAAGATCGGAGTAAAGTTTATCACAATCGGACAGATGTAGCAAATCAAGGTAATATCTCCTTTAGTGAATTTATTGGGCGAACCTTAACAGGGCAATTAATTAATACAGATTCAAACAATCCTCTGCGTTCAGGACGTTACTACAAGTCCTATACTATTACTGATTTTGTTAATGATACAAACAAAGAGCAGTTAGTCGAACTGAATTTAATCGCAGGCTTTGATACTTATCTACAAATTGTTCAACCAGATTCTACTGCTTCATCTGGCTACCGAGTAATTACTTACGATGATGACAGTGGAGAAGGGTTAAATTCTCTGCTTCGCTTCAACTACACCCCAGATTTAAAAAATGCTCAAGTATGGGTAACAAGTTTTAGTTCTGGTACGACAGGTACTTATAACCTAGCTGTCGGCGGAATAGGTTTATCTAATAGCGTCAATGGGGCTACAGCTTGGGGAGATTATGACAATGATGGAGACTTAGATGTTGCTTTGAGTGGATTAGGAGACAATGGTTCATTTACTAAAGTTTTCCTGAATCCGGTTGTGAGTCCTACCATCAGTCAAACCTTTAGCGAACAACCAGCTTTTCTACCAGGGCTGCAAAATGGTTCTACAGCTTGGGGGGATTATGACAGCGATGGGGATTTAGATTTATTAGTAACAGGAACATTAGGTGCTACAGGACAGCCGTTTGTCCAACTTTATCGTAATAATACTTTCGATCCCGACCTAAACAGTGGGACACCGAATTTACTTCCTACTGCTCCTGTGTTCGCTCAAGAACGTCAAATTGATACAGTTATTTTATTCAGTTGGTTCGACTTAGACGAAGGTGCAGAACCTTACACCTACAACCTCCGCATAGGAACTACTCCAGGTGGTACAGATGTGCTGTCTCCTCTAGCAGATAGTGAAGGAAAGCGGACAGTTGCTCAGATAGGAAATGCTGGCTATGTTCCTAGAAAGGCATTTAATAATAGTAATTTTGCTAAGGGAGTTACTCACTACTGGAGTGTACAGTCAATAGACAACAGTTTTGCTGGTTCTGCTTTCTCTGAAGAGAGTTCTTTTACTACAAGTCCCTTTTCTTCGCTATCAGTAGGTGTAACGATTATTCCTCCTACTCTGCTAGTAACCAAAGAAGCAGGAGACTCAGCAAGTTTTAGCATCCGCCTTAACAGTCGCCCGACTCAAAATGTAGTTCTAGAGTTTACAATTTCCGACTCTACCGAAGGGCAATTATTACTCCCTAGCCTGACCTTTACCCCAGATAATTGGAATGTAGTCCAGAATCTAATAGTAAAAGGAATTGACGATACTTTAGATGATGGAGATATTAACTACGCTCTACAAACTACTGTAAAAAGTGCTGACCTAACCTATAATAACTTGCCTATCTCCCAGATAAGTCTTGTTAACCAAGATAATGATGATGTTATCAATCGAGTTAGTGTAGCTAGCGATGGAACTCAATCTAATAACAGTAGTATTTCTTCTACTCCTAAAATTAGTGCCAATGGCAACTATATTGCTTTTACTTCCAGCGCCAATAATCTAGTTGTTAATGATACAAATAGTAGGCAAGATATCTTTGTTTATGACCTGACTACAAAACAAACAACCCGCGTTAGTTTAGCTAGTAATGGAACTCAATTATTTAATGATAGTTCTAACCCTAGTATTAGCGCTGATGGTTCATTTGTTGCTTTTATTACCTATAGTTCTTACGTATCCAATGGGCTTTTAATTGCTTCAGATGATATATCAATCTATAACAGGACTACAGCGCAGACGACCCGAATAAATAATGCTACTGATGGCAGCAGAGCTAATAGTCGCAGTTTTAATCCTAGTATTAGTGGTGATGGCAATTATATTACTTACACATCTGCTGCTACTAATTTAGTTCTAAATGATAGTAATAGTGCAGACGATATATTTGTCTATAACCGCAATACAGGAGAAACCACCCGTGTCAGTATCGCAAATGATGGGACTCAGGCTAATGCTAGTAGTTCTTTGGCTAGCATCAGTGCTGATGGACGCTACATTGTTTTTCAGTCTAATGCTAGCAATTTAGTTGCTAACGATATAAATGCTCAAACAGATATCTTCCTTTACGATCGCACAACCTCAAATATAACTAGAGTTAGTGTGGCTAGTGATGGCACTGAAGCTAATGGCAACAATTACGGGGCTAGCATTAGTGCTGATGGTGGCTATATTGTCTATTCGTCTGCGGCAAGCAATCTAGTTGCCAATGACAACAATAATAGATCTGATGTTTTTGTTTATGACAGGACTACAAAACAAACAACTCGGATTAGCATAGCTAGCAATGGCACTGAAGGTGATGACAGCAGTTTCAGCCCTAGTATCAGTAGTGATGGGCGTTATATAACTTATATCTCTGCTGCTACTAATTTAGTTGCCAATGACAGTAATTTTCAAAGCGATGTATTTGTCTATGACCGCAATACACAACAGACGACTCGTGTCAACCTAGCCGGCAATGGCACTCAAGCTAATTTTAGTAGTTCCAGTCCTAGTATCAGTGGTGATGGTCGCTATGTTGCCTTTGACTCTTTGGCAAATAACTTAGTCCTTAATGATACTAATAATGGTCGGGATATTTTTGTCTACGATCGCAGTTCAACTTTTAACACAATTTCCCCGAATGTAGTTCAGGGTTCTTGGGTAGATTTCGACAATGACGGGGATTTAGATATCTTAAGTCCTCTGAATACTGACCTGATTCTCTATCGCAATCAAGGCGGAAACTTTACTGCTGTTAAAAACTTTAGCAGTGCTTCCCAAGGTTCTTGGGCAGATTACGACAATGATGGCGATTTTGATCTGCTTGTCATCCAAAATAACCAAGCCAACCTCTACACCAATCAAAATCAAACTTTTAACTCATCGATTTCTCTTGACTGGACAAATCAAGGACTTTGGGCAGATTATGACAATGATGGCGATCAAGACATGATTCTCCTTGGTCGTTCTCAAGCAGGAACTGGAACCCGTCTGCTGCAAAATAACTCTGGTATTTTTAGCGAACAATCAATATTACCAAGTTTAATCGTCGGCACAAGTGCAGTCACAGGAGATTATGACCATGATGGCTGGATAGATTTAGCCATTACAGGTAATAGTGGCACAAAGATTTATTTAGGTAGTGTGAATGGCTTCAAGGAATATATCAATCAAATTTCCGGTAATTACGCCACCATTACCCAAAAAGATGTCGATAACGACCAAGATTTAGATCTATTCTTCTCTAATGGCACAGGAATTAGCCAAATCTTGCGAAATGATGCTTTCAATCGCAATACTGCCCCAATTGCACCGATTAATTTCCAAAGCATCATCAATAATACCAGTGTTACCTTGCAATGGGGTGGGGCGACTGATGATCATACTCGCACTGCGGGACTGAGCTACAATCTGCGGGTAGGCACAGCAGCTGGTCAAGGAGATATTTTCTCCAATGTAGTCACAATTAATGGACAAACAATTCAACTGCCAACGGGTAATGTTGGTCAAGGTGTTGGCTTAGCAAATGGCGATCGCGCTTGGACATTAAAAGGACTTGCACCTGGGGTATATTTCTGGAGTGTGCAAGCTATTGATGGTAGTCTCGTTTCTTCGTCTTTCTCTAGCGAGCAGACTTTTAGCATTGCTGCGCCCCCGGTACAGGAAACGCCTACTCCTAACATCACATTTGCTTTATCCAGCCTATCGGTAACTGAAGGTGATAGTGGAGAAACGCCGCTGACGGTCACAGTGCAATTGTCGCAAGCCAGCACTCAAACAATCACTGTCGATTATAGTGTCTATCAGTCTGCCTCAAATACAGCAGTTGCAAATGAAGACTTTCAACCCCTGGTTGGGCAGATTACCTTTAACCCTGGTCAAACTACCCAAACAATTAACTTGACGATTCTCGGAGATACGCTCCCAGAAGCCGGGGAAACTTTGACAATTGCGCTGCAAAATCCCACCAATGCTCAACTAGTACCCAACCAAGACCAAGCAACTGTCATCATCAACAGTGAATTGAGTGATGGGGTGATTCTGTTACCAGACTTGCAACTACTGCAAATATCTAGCCTGAACACTGCGCAACAAACCCAAACCCTAGATGTCGGTTGGAAAGTTCAGAATATTGGCTCTGCTGGAGATGCGCAAACTCAGTATAATACCTACATTTACCTCTCCACTGATGACCAACTCAGCCAAGATGACCAATTCCTAGGATTTAACTCGCAACTTTTACCAGGCGCAGGTCAAACCCAAAGTGGTACTCAGTCTATTACCATTCCTCAGGCGGTAAACAGTGGCAATTACTACCTGCTGTTAACGACCAATCCTGAGCAAGAGCCGAGAGAAAGTAGCGCTTTTAACAATACCATTGTTCGTCCCATCAGCATTACTACCACCATACTGCCAGATTTAAAATTGGTGGATGTTTCCTCCCCCGCCACCGCTAGCCCGGGAACAATCATCCCAGTCACGGGGACAGTGAGTAACATTGGCACAGTTGCAGCGCCAGCGGGTTGGCAAATATTGGGCTATTTTTCTGCGGATAATGTCTTAGATGCCAATGATATTTCTTTAGTAGCTAATTCTGTTACTAACCCGCTGCTCAATGCTGGTGCGACAACATCCTTCAGTAGTCAATTTACTCTTCCGACTACTAGCTTGAGTCAAGGATATCTGCTATTTAACCTGGTTCCAGCTAATGGTAATTACGATGTAGATATCAAAAATAATATTCTCGCACAGGCGATTACTATTCCTTACACCAGTCAAGGGCAAATCTCTCTGAGTGCTTCCCTAGTCAGCATTCTGGAAGATGACAGCAAGCAGTTGACTTATACCTTCACTCGTACTGGCTCTTTGAGCAACCCGTTAACTGTTAACTTTACTGTGTCCGGAACGGCTCAATTTAATAGTGACTACAGCCAATCAGGGGCGACTACCTACACCACTACAGGAGGTAGCATCACCTTTGCAGCGGGATCGAATACAGCCGTTCTTACCCTCAGCACACAAAAAGATGCGATCGCAGAATTAGATGAAACCATTACCCTAACTCTCAGCTCCAGTAGCGACTATATCCTAGAGACAACGGTTCCAGTTACTACGACGCTTGTCAATGATGATCGCCCTCTCAATGATGACTTCGCTAATGCGTTCAGCCTGAACGGTTCATCGATTAGCACGAGCGCCGCCAATCGTCAAGCTACCGCAGAAGTTGGCGAACCTGTGCTGCTGAATGAGACAACAAGTAATTCTATTTGGTGGGAGTGGACTGCACCCATCTCTGGTAAAGTGCAAATCTCGACTAATGGCAGTGATGTTGATACTTTACTAGGAGTCTTCACGGGCGCAAGTGTATCTAACTTAACTCTAGTAACTCAAGACGATGACTCCGGTGAAGGAGAAGCTAGTGTAGTTACCTTTGATGCCGTTGCGGGAACTTCTTACCGGATTCTGGTAGATGGGGCAGAAAGTAATACAGGTAATATTAGCCTGAATCTCCAGTTCATTCAAACTAGCCTCAGTATTGTTGATTTCACTGTCATCGAACGGGATACTCTCAGCGAAGTTATTGTTACCGTTACCTTAGACCAAGCGAGTACAGAAGACATTACCGTCGCCTATACTACTAATAACGGCACAGCGATCGCTGATCAAGACTATACCGCTACATCGGGTACTCTCACCTTCGCGGCGGGAGAGACGAGTAAAACGATTAACATTGCAATTTTGGCTGATGCTTTAGCTGAGGCGGACGAAACTTTTACCCTCAACTTCTCTGCCATTACTAACAATGTTCTGCTTCCCAACGCAACTACCCTAATTACGGTTAAAGATCCAGTTAAGGCTAATGTCAGCACTACTTTGGGAACAACAGACAATAACCTGTTACTAACTGGTGCTGCGGCTATTAATGGTACTGGAAACAGCGCCGATAATATCATCCTCGGCAATTCCGGCAACAATATCTTGGATGGAGGCGACGGAAATGATACCCTTGATAGCGGAGACGGGAATGATACGCTGATTGGGGGTAATGGTAGCGATCGCTTAGACGGTGGCGCGGGTATTGATACCGTCAGAGAATCAGCCGATGTGAATTTTATCCTCAGCGATTCCCAACTCCAAGGCTTAGGCGTAGATGCTCTCAATAACATTGAGCAAGCTGATTTGACTGCCGGCACAGGTAACAATATTTTAGATGCTTCCGGTTTTAGTGGTAATGCTCTGCTCAGTGGCCAAGCCGGAGAAGATCTGCTGATGGGTGGGCTGGGTAATGATACGCTCAACGGGGGCGATGGCAATGATATCCTCAGTGGAGGAGTAGGCAATGACAACATCATCGGCGGTTTAGGAAACGATCTGTTAGTAGAGTCAGGCGATCTCAACTTTACCTTGACTAATACCCAACTCATGGGCAATGGTACAGATACCTTAAATACCATTGAACGGGTGAATCTCACTGGCGGAGATACGGACAATATCCTCAACGCTGCTACCTTCACTGCTGGCTCAGTTGTGCTGAGTGGTGGTGCAGGCAATGACAGCCTCACTGGTGGGTCAGGCAATGATACTCTTGATGGTGGCAGTGGCAACGATACCCTGAGCGGTGGGCTAGGAAACGATGTTTATGTTGTAGATAGCTCGACTGACACCATTAAAGAAAATTCTGGGCAAGGTACAGATACCATTCTCTCCTCGTTGACCTTTAGTTTGTCTGCCTTACCTTATGTAGAAAACTTAACTCTAACTGGAATAGATCATCTCAATGCTACTGGTAATACTACCCACAACCAAATAACGGGAAATGCAGGTAATAATAACCTGACAGGTGGACTGGGCAATGATACCCTTGATGGCGGTGCAGGTGTAGATACCGTCATTGAATCAGGTAATGTGAACTTTACCTTAACTAATACTCAACTTACTGGCAATGGTATAGACACCCTCACTAAAATTGAACAGGCAGACTTAACTGGAAGTAGTGGGGATAACATTATTGATGCTTCAGCCTTTAGCTTGGGCGATGTTACTCTCAATGGCGGTAGCGGAAATGATACCCTCAAAGGCGGAACGGGTAACGACATCCTCACAGGTGGACTGGGTAATGACAGCCTTGATGGCGGTGCAGGTGTTGATACAGTAGTTGAATCAGGTAATGTGAACTTTACCCTCACTAATACTCAACTTATTGGCAATGGCACAGATTCCCTCAGTAATATCGAATCGGTGAGACTGACTGGAGGAACCGGTAATAATCGCCTTGATGCTTCTGCTTTCACTGGTGATGCGATCTTAGACGGTGGCGCTGGGACAGATCAACTCCTGGGCGGGACTGGTAATGATACTTATATCGTCGATCGCATTACGGACAGTATTACAGACAATGGTGGCACTGATACAGTAGTTGCCAATTTTACCTATACTTTGGCTAGCTTGCCCAACATTGAAAACCTGAGCCTCAGTGGTAATGCCAATATTAACGCTACTGGAAACAATGCCAATAACATCATTACAGGTAACTTGGGAGATAATCGCCTTGATGGTGCGGCTGGTAATGATACTCTGATTGCTAACGGTGGCAATAACACCCTCATCGGCGGTTTGGGTGATGATATTTATCAGGTAGATAACACCACCGACATGATTACTGAGTTAGCAGGCGAGGGCACAGATACAGTGGTAGCTTCTGTCAGCTTCTCCTTAGCGGCCCTTTCCCAAGTGGAAAACCTAACTCTTATTGGTTTCAACAACTTGCAAGCTGCTGGTAATGCTAGCAACAACGTAATCACAGGCAATTTTGGCAATAATCTGCTTGAGGGTGGTGCGGGTAACGATACTCTTAACGGCATTGCCGGAATTGATACCTTACAGGGTGGTACAGGAGATGATACTTATATTGTGGATACCACCACTGACGCGATCGCAGAAAATACAGCGGAAGGGATAGATATTGTACAATCTTCTGTCAGCTACGAACTGGGCAACAACGTAGAAAATCTGCTTCTCACTGGTACAGAAAACATTGACGGTACGGGTAACGCTCTCAATAACGCGATCGCGGGGAATAGTGGCGATAATATCCTCAACGGTGGATTAGGTAACGATACCCTGGTTGGCGGTAACGGCAACGACACTTATATTATCGATAGCACCGCAGACACAATTACAGAAACGGCAAACTCCGGTATTGATACTGTAGTTGCCTCTGTTGACTACAACCTTGGCGCTAACTCAAACTTAGAGAACCTGACACTGAGTGGCATTGTAGTTAATGGTATCGGCAACGAACTCGACAATGCGATCACAGGTAATGCTGCTGCCAACACCCTCATTGGTGGATCTGGGAATGATACCTTAATTGGTGGCGATGGCAATGATTTCTTGGATGGTGGTACAGGCAATGATCTGCTTACAGGTGGAGTTGGCAATGACAGTTATACTGTGGACAGCATCGGCGACACCATCATTGAGGAAGTCAATACAGGCACAGATTTAGTCCAATCTTCAGTCAGTTGGTTACTGGGAACGAATCTGGAAAACTTGACTCTAACTGGAACTGAGGCAATTAATGGCACAGGTAACAGTCTCAATAATATCCTCACCGGAAATACTGCTGCCAACATCTTGAGTGGAGACGATGGCAATGATACCCTCATCGGTGGTACAGATAATGACAGCTTGTTAGGCGGTGCAGGTAACGATAGCCTTGATGGTGGTGTTGGTAACGATAGCCTTGATGGTGGTCTGGGCAATGACATTTACACTGTAGACAGCCTCAGCGATACAATTACTGAAACAGCGAATGCAGGCACAGATTTAGTCAACTCTTCAGTAACTTGGGTACTGGGAGCGAATCTGGAGAACCTGACTCTCCTCGGAACTGGAGTAATTAATGGTACTGGTAACATTCTCAGTAACATCATCACCGGAAATACTGCTGCCAACATCTTGAGTGGAGACGATGGCAATGATACCCTCATCGGTGGCACAGGTAATGATAGCTTGTTGGGCGGTTTGGGTAATGACAGTTTAGATGGTGGTGTCGGTACTGACAGCCTAGATGGTGGACTTGGTAATGACATTTACACCGTAGACAGCCTCAGCGATACAATGACTGAAGCCGCGAATGCAGGCACAGATTTAGTCAATTCTTCAGTAACTTGGGTACTGGGAGCGAATCTAGAAAACCTTACTCTACTGGGAACTGGGGTAATTAATGGTACTGGTAACAGTCTCAGTAACATCCTTACCGGAAATACTGCTGCCAACATCTTGAGTGCAGGAGATGGCAATGATACCCTCATCGGTGGTTCAGGTAATGATAGCCTCAATGGCGGGGCAGGTGACGATAGCCTAGATGGTGGTATCGGTACTGACAGCCTAGATGGTGGACTTGGCAATGACATTTACACCGTAGACAGCCTCAGCGATACAATGACTGAAGCCGCGAATGCAGGCACAGATTTAGTCAACTCTTCAGTAACTTGGGTACTGGGAGCGAATCTGGAGAACCTGACTCTCCTCGGAACTGGAGTAATTAATGGTACTGGTAACATTCTTAGTAACATCATCACCGGGAATACTGCTGCCAACATCTTGAGTGCAGGAGATGGCAATGATACCCTCATCGGTGGTACAGGTAATGATAGCCTCAATGGCGGGATAGGTGACGATAGCCTAGATGGTGGTGTCGGTACTGACAGCCTAGATGGTGGACTTGGCAATGACATTTACACCGTAGACAGCCTCAGCGATACGATTACTGAAGCAGCAAATGCAGGCACAGATTTAGTCAACTCTTCAGTAACTTGGGTACTGGGAGCGAATCTGGAAAACCTTACTCTCCTGGGAAATGGGGTAATAAATGGCACAGGTAACAGTCTCAATAATCTCCTTACTGGAAATACTGCTGCCAATATTTTAAGTGGAGACGATGGCAATGATACCCTCATCGGTGGTACAGGTAATGATAGCCTCAACGGTGGTGCAGGCAACGATTTACTAATTGGTGGCACTGGTCGAGATCTACTGACTGGTGGCACTGGTCGAGATAGCTTGTACCTGACTGATACGCGCACTGGGGGTTATGATATTATTACTGATTTTAGTGTTGCGGATGATACACTGTTTATTTCCCAAGCCGAATTCGGACTGAGCCAATCTCCGGATACTTCCCTTGACCCTAGCTTGTTACGACTTGGTGCTAGTGCTACAGCCGCGAGCGATCGCTTTATCTACAATCAAACTACAGGTAACCTGTTCTTTGATGCAGACGGAATTGGTACTGCAACGCAAGTTCAGATAGCGCAGTTATCGAATAAGGAACAGATCACGAGTGTCAATATTATTGTAATTGCATAGCTTTGTTAAGCTGTGCCCCTGCCGACTTACTTAAGGGAACTCCAAGATATTATCCCACAAGTAGAGGCACGGCTCCAATAAGATGTCTGTTTGAACGAAAATCTTGCGGTGCCGTGCCCCTACAATTAGGGTATTTTTTAAATTGGCAGTCCCTAATTACCAGTTCGTAATTCGTAATTCGTAATTACAATAAGTACGAGTAAGCACCCCGATCAAAGATTTGTGGTGCTTCTAGGTGGATGTTTTCAGCCGCCCACTCATTGTAAATACGAATTATTTTAATAATGTCTTCTCTCAACGAAAACCTGATCCGCGCGATCATCAAAGGTGACACTGCTACAGTGGAAAGCTTACTATCCCAAGGCGCAGATGCCAACACTACTGGCGGTGTCACAGCCTTGGGAGCCAGTAATACAGCATTGATGTGGGCAGCCACAGAAGGTTATCTTGAAATTGTGGAACTGCTACTAGCTCAAGGTGCTGATGTGAATGCGAAAAATTCAGCAGACTACACAGCTTTAATGTTTGCCGCTGAAAGCGATCGCCGTAATATTGTTTCTGTGCTACTGGATCGCGGTGCTAGTCTTGGCGATCGCAATCCCTACGGCGAGACTGTACTGATGACAATGGCGCGGCGTGGTCAAACAGATATTGTACAACGTCTAGTCCAGATGGGCGCCCAGGTAAATGCCAGCAATAAGATTGGTGACACAGCATTATATCTAGCCGCAGATAATGGACATTCGTACACCGTCAAAGCATTAATTGAACTGGGTGCTGAAGTTAATACTGCTAACATCGGTGGTTGGACTCCCTTAATGATGGCAGCAGCCCGGGGCGATCTAGAAACCATCACAATTTTATTAGAGCATGGCGCAGACTTCCGCCCCCAAAATCGCTGGGGTGCTACAGCCTTAAGTGAAGCCCGCAATTCCTTCCGTTCTAGGCAAGCCGTTGATTTGTTAATCCGCGCCGGGGCGACGGAGTGAAATAAGGGGGCAGGGAGGCAGGGGGGACAAATGCCCAATGCCCTGTTTGCCCAATGACATCAAAATCATTTGTGCAAACTAAGTGCAAAATGTTCTAAGTTTATCAAGATTTACAAATCTTGACGCTCACCGTTACGCGCTCATAAGAAAATTGATCATAACAAAGCGTATAAAACGCCTAGAAAGCTTCAGCATCCAGGTAATTAGACTTTCCATACAGATGGAATCTGGGGATTTGGCTGCCAGCTAATGTATCCAGTAGTCTGATTTACCAGGATGAGCAATCTGAAATTTCTTTACATCTTGAAACATTTTTCTCAAATTACTTCGTTAACAGGAGATAAAATCTGATGCCATTTGGACCAGCTTCACGCTTGGGAGTTAGCCTATTTGATGAAACCCCTCCCATTGAGTGGGTACCCGGTCGCTCACAAGAAGAAGCAGAAACAATCATTAAGGCAGTCTACAGACAAGTTTTGGGCAATGCCTATGTGATGGAAAGTGAGCGGTTGACTGTACCCGAATCCCAGTTTAAGTTGGGTCAATTGAGCGTCCGCGAGTTTGTCCGGGCCGTAGCTAAATCTGAACTGTATCAGTCTCGCTTTTTCACCAGCTGTGCGCGCTACCGGGCGATAGAACTCAACTTCCGGCATTTGTTGGGTCGTCCGCCACTAGATTTAGAAGAAATGCGGGCACATAGCACAATCCTTGACACCAAGGGTTTTGAAGCCGAGATTGATTCCTATATCGACAGCGACGAATATCAAAATACTTTTGGGGAAAACTTTGTTCCCTATATTCGGGGCTACAAGACAGAAGCCTGCACAAGCATGGTGCAATTTACCCACACCTTCCAGTTGGTGCGGGGTGCTTCTAGCAGCAGCCTCAAGGGTGACTTATCGGGTAAGACTCCCAAACTGAATGCTCTGGTAATTCAAAGCACACCTACAGCAGTAATTTCACCTGCTAGTGACGGTGCTACCTTCTCGACACCACCCATTGGTGCGCGTACTCGTCTGGGAGTGGATGCGAGTGCTGGTGGTAAGGTCTATCGGATTGAAGTCACAGGTTATCGCTCCAAAACCTTCAATAACATTTCCAAGTTCCGCCGCTCTAACCAAGTCTTTCTGGTGCCCTTCGATAAGCTCTCTCAGGAGTATCAGCGGATTCACCAACAAGGCGGTGTGATTGCCAGTATCACTGCTGTATAAATCAGCTAAAAACTTATCAAAATAGAGGAGTATAGATTTTAATGGCATCCCAGACAATTCTTGAACTATGGCCTAGCAGTAGCTTAGAAGAAGTCCAGACAGTTATTCGGGCAGTTTACAAGCAAGTATTAGGTAATCCCCATGTCATGGAGAGTGAGCGGTTGGTGACAGCAGAGTCACAATTGTGCGATCGCTCGATCAGCGTGCGAGAATTTGTCCGCGCCGTTGCCAAGTCTGATTTTTATCGTACCCGCTACTTCTCATCCTGCGCTCCCTACCGCTTTGTGGAACTCAACTTCCTGCACTTGCTCGGTCGCGCACCACAGGATCAAAGAGAAGTGTCCGAGCATATTGTTCGCACTGTAGCTGAGGGCTACGATGCTGAGATAGACTCCTACATCGATAGCAGTGAATATCAAGCAGCCTTTGGCGAAAACGTAGTACCCTACTATCGTGGCAAAAACAGCGAAGCTAACGCTAAACAAGTCGGCTACAACCGCATATTTGCCCTTGATCGTGGTCCAGCACAAATTGACAGTGCAGTCAAGTCTGCTCAATTGGTTTATGCAGTTGCTACCAACAGTGCCAATGCTATTAAAGCCTCTTCGGCAAATGTGATTGGTTCTGGTAGCGAAAAACGCTTTAAAATCTTGGTCAGAGGCTCCAAATTTGACAGCCCCCGGCGCATCAGTACCACTGAGTACATTGTCCCGGCTAGTAAAATGACCCCCCAAATTCAGCGCATCAATCGCACTTCTGGCAAAATCATCAGCATTACTGAAATTGCTTAAGTCCTGGTGACGTTTAACAGGCTGGGCTTAGCCCAGCCAACATGATTAACTTTTTAATTTTCAATTTTTCAAAAAATCGCAACACAATCATAAACTTTAGGAGGCATGGATATGGCACTTTGGATCGAAACAGAGTCCGTTGAATTACGCCCCAACGCTACCGAGGACGATCTGCAAGCAGTAATCCGAACAGTGTATCGGCAAGTTCTGGGCAATGCGCATATATTCGATGACCAACGGCTCACCAGTGCAGAGTCTCAATTACGGAATGGCGATATCACAGTCAGAGAATTTGTCCGCGCCGTAGCTCAATCCGATCTGTATCGTTCGCTGTTTTTTGAAACTTCCTCTGCCTATCGATTTGTGGAATTGAATTTTAAACATTTGCTCGGTCGTGCGCCCCAGGATCAGACTGAAATTTCGGAACACGTACAAATTTATCACGAGCAGGGCTACGAAGCTGAGATTAATTCCTACATTGGTAGCGACGAATACTCCAAGAGCTTTGGTGACAATGTCGTACCCTCTGCCCGTGGCAATCGTACCCAAACTGGGATAAAAAATGTCGGCTTCAATCGGACATTTGCCTTAATGCGCGGATTTGCTGCTAACGATCTGGGCAAATCCGCAAAATTGATTAGTGATATTGCCAGTAATTTGCCGACCAAAATTGTTGCCCCAGTCAGTGGTTCCGGTGCTTCTAGTAATACGGGTAAGCGGTTCCGTGTCACGGTTTCTAAAGGCAGTTTTGGCCCTCGCGTGAGCCAAAGCCTAGCCACATTTGAAGTCGGATACAACCAACTCTCCCAAAAAATTCAGAGCATCCAGAAAACTGGCGGTAAAATTCTCAGTATTACGGAAGCAGGTTGATACTAAGTTTTAGCTAAGAGTTTAGTCCTGTTTTCCAGCACGCTTTTGGCTGACTACAAAAAGGGTGAATAATTTCGTAGTCAGCATTTTATTCGTTACTGAATGATTCGGTTGTCCATCGATTCCAGTTGATGATAAGTTGCGATCATGAAGCATCGAATTCAAGGTGATTTGTATGGCAAGCACGATTATTGCTGCTAGCGGACTCAGTGACTATAGTAGTCGCCGAGTCAAGCTGGAAGTCACAGGGGGTTATCAGGGGATGATGCGGCGAGGGAGATATACAATTACCATTCCTTATAGTTGTCTGTCTCAAACGATTCAAAGTATTCATCGCCTCGGTGGCAAGATTACCAAGATCACCTTACCGTCTGCTCATCCTCAAGCCTTACCGATTGAGTTCATTCAGCCGTTACCGCAAATAACTCAAAGCAATACTCTAGCTTCACCACAGAAGGCTGAATATAGATCTCCACAACCCCAATCTCATGAGCCGCAAAACACTACCGATAAGTATCAGGAGGAAAAACCACCTCAGCAAGAAAAACAATCCATACCAGTTTTCAAATCAGTAGAGTACACCTTTACAGAGGAGTGGTGATTGGGTTCTGGGTACTAGCATGGTTTTGATTAATCACTAATCCTTAATCTCCAATCCGAAAAACCATAATGGTGTACCCACATCCAAGACAAAATAGAAAGAAACGGAAATCAAAGAGTTGATGGATATTCAGGAGTTTGTGGCAAATTCTATTGGGCGTTGGCGATCGCAACGCAGCGCCCATCATTTAGCATTCGGTCACTTTGAAGCCGTACAATCTGAGATAGATATCATTGCTCTGGCAGATGATGACCCGGCAGTGATAGAGCTTTGTAAAAGCTATAACATTGATCAAAAAACGGTGGTTTCCCCCTTTCGGATGAGTTGGTCAGGTCAATCAGACTGGGATGACAGTGAAATCAAAGGCAGTTGCATCCTTGTCCCCGTACCCGACTCCACCGATTCTCATCGCGGTAAACTCCTGCGCGATCAAGGCTATGCGGAAACGATCGCAGCGGCTGGTGACTATTACTTGACGGAAGACGGCACATTTGTGCTGATTACCGCCTATGATCGCGCCGCCGCTGAAGAAAAAATCTGGTTTGTCAACCCTAATGTCCGTTGTCGGGTTTCCCTAATCAAAACCAGTGCCGGTACGGGGGTTGTAACTGCCTCATTTTCCTCGGAAATTCGCCAGAATATTCAAAAATAAACTAGATCCAAAAATGCAAGGCTAGGTATTTCTAGTCATATATATACAAAGTTAGGGCGTGCAGTCTAAATAGGAACTGAGCACCTTAGTTTTGTCATGCCATTTTTCATTGGTTATTGGTCATTTGTCATTTATGAACGAATTTTGAATTCTGTATTGTTTATTTATCCTGATGTACTTATGACTTCTTCACCACCAGATATTTGGGAAACTACAGCTAATAATTTAATTACCCTGGCTCGTTGGATGGCAGGTGATTTTAGCAATTATAAACAGGCTTTTGAAAATTCTAAAGATTTCGCCCATATTCATGTTTTTTTTCGGCCGTTACCGTTTGAATTCTTCTCGGGAATTGGGCTTTATTCAGAACAAGTTTATGACTATGATTTGTGGCGACCTTATCGACAGGGAGTCCATCGTTTAATCGATCAAGGCGAGCAAATTTACATCGAAAACTACAGTTTAAAAAATGCACTCTTCTATGCTGGTGCAGCCCGTGAGTTAAGCATTCTCAAAACCATCACCCCAGACTGCATTGAACGCCGATATAACTGCTCAATGATTTTTAAACGAGAAGGAGATAAATTTATCGGCAGTGTTGAACCGGGAAATCTGTGCTTAATTGAGAAAAATGGCTGTCAGACTTATCTTGATAGTTACGTTGAAATTACAGAAACAACCTGGGTGAGCCTAGATAAGGGCATGGATGTCAATACAAAAGAGCAAGTTTGGGGATCTACCTTTGGACCCTTGCGGTTTGAAAAACGGGAGAGTTTTGCCCATGAAGTCCCAAATATCATATGATCTTTCCCTGGCTAATCTGGAGTCTGTTAAAGCGAATATGCTACCCCCAGAAGCGCAGAAAAAAATGCAGTGCTGGATTCGTAGCAGGCATTTAATTTGTTCAGGTAATTTCTTTGTTTTTGAAACTGTAGATTATAGTGCAGTTGAGCGTTTTTCCCAGTGTGTCTCAGCGTTAGGCGGGACTGTTATTTCAGTTGACCCAATTGACAAAATTTGGATGGGCGATCATCGTCAAGTTATTTTATATCAAGCAAAAGCTAGTTTACATACTCCCTGCCACAATTTGAAACAATATTGGCTAAAATACGGTGGCTTTCGCACCCGATTTGATGCACAGGCGTGAAGTAATACCAATTCAAATAATGTTTGCGACACATCAATATATTCTAGAGGGCACGGCAGTGTTCCCTACCATCTGTCGCATTCTTTTTTCAAATTGGTATTAGGCTTTCACTCCCCTCTTCTTTGAGAAGAGGGGTTGGGGGTGAGGTCAAAATTTTGTGCATCGAACTCACATTAATTTGTCACCCATCCATTTGCAGAGCATACTCCTAGTTGATTTTGAGGGATAAGTGTAGACAAGCACCAGTAATTTTTTCCATCATAAATAACGCCATTTTTAATCAATTTCAACTCAGAAATAGGTCGCCATTGATGAGATGCCTCTTCATCATAATATCGATATGCGCTCCCCTTAATTTCTAAACCCTGATCCGTATTTCCTAACCAATACAAACCTTCTGATATTTCTGATATTTCTGAAGCTACTGCACAAACACTACCTAGTAATGAGAGGCTTCCGGGAGAATTTGCTGGAATTGCAGTCACCGTACCATTTAAATTCACTATCCATCCAGGCTCTGTAATCAATTGACTCAAATTAGAGATATTGGATATTTGCTGAATATCTTTGATTTCTTGAGCATTTGCCCAGGAAGGAATAGGTAAGTTTAATTGACTAACACTTTCATTGCGTTGAATCTTTTCTTTATCACAATATGGTGTAACTCCAATATTTTGTCTGTAGGAATCATTTTTTTCTATTCCATATCTGAATACTGTCCAACCACTTTGGCTAACAGGTTCGGCATTAGTGAAAACAGACAAAGTAGCTCCATCGCTTGTTTTATCTCTCATCCTGATTGTTCTAGCTGTGGCAGATAGAGGAGTTACGAAAAAAATAATCAGTGAAAATGCTAAGATTTTTTTCATGATAAGGGTCTTCCAGTTCAATACAATTAATAGCTAAACTTGATTTTTTGAGTAATCATAAATTCTCGGGTGATATCTGCTCAATTTTGCTGTTGACAAAAATTATTTCGCTGGAATCCAGCCATTTTCAGAGCATACTCCTATTTCGCGTCTTGGCGGGATACACCAATAATTTTTTCCATCAAATACTAAATTTTCTTTGATGGAATTTAACTCAGAAATTGGTCTCCACTCTTTTTTTCCTTCCTCGTCATAATATCGATACTGTTCCCCTTTTACTTCTAAACCCTGATCTGTTCCTCCGAGTATATAAAACCCGTCTGCAATTGGAGGTGATGAGGCTTCGAGCAAAGATGACTCACAAACTGTTCCTTCACCTTTACAACCTTTTGCTATTTGTCCATCAGATGTTAGGCTGTAAATTTTACCGTCTTTTAAAAGTAATCCTAAGCCACTTCCATCTTGCAAGATGATGGGATTAGAAAATTTACCATTATATTGGACCGAACTTTCAAATTTACCGTGAAGCTTAACTATAGTGGTTCCGTCAGACGCGATCGCAATCGATTGACCAGTTCCATTTCCGCCGAGAAAATTAAACAATCGAGTGCCGATAAACGGTGGTTTTCCTTGCTCAGAAGAAACCAAGGTTTGTTGATTACTATTTGTCCCCTTCTCAATCCACCAACGCCAAACCACTCGTTCTATATTACTGCGGTCAGCTATCGTCGCCGAGATCGACAAAAGTTCTCCAGCTTTGTTAGTAAACTCAAATAGACAAGCCCCGATTCCTGTTCCTGAACAGTCTTTAACCTCCTCATACCCGAAATCAAATAATTCTTTCACAGAGGTATCCTGGAGATTGGGAGCATCGCCCTGTAAATTCGGTTGCCAACCTTGTTGAATCACCAAATCTCGCGCTTTTTGATATGGCATACCTTCTTTGAGATCGAGTTTTGCGACTCTATTGGCAGAATTTTTAGTACTCGAGCGAACCTTCTGCGCTTGATTTACTCTCGTTGAGGAATTGTTTTCTAGTTCGCCGCCAACAGTTTGAGTTGGAGTGTTAGTATTTACACCGTTGCCTTGCTGCACATTTGGAGTCGCAGAGCTAGTACATCCAGTTGCGATCGCTCCCACTAAACTTGTAAACATAGCTCCGGCGATCATAGAGCCACACAAATTCCTGTTTTTCAACATAGGTTACAAAACTTAATAAAAAATGCCAAACTTTCAATCGACGACATCAAAATTTAGGTAGAGTCCTAACTAGATTTTGATGATTTGTCGATTGCATAAACAGGTTAAGAGTTTGAAAAAGAACGCAGAAACAACTAGACAGCAAGCTAATTGCATAATTAATCAAAACAATTCAGGCAGAACTGTAAATTAATACATATAATTAACACTTCTTTCCGCAAATTTACTTGGAGTTGTTGTTGTTTTCCCTGTTCATAAATCAGTGTTGGAGTGGGGAGAATTCATTGAGGCGATAACCCATGCTGTGAACTGTCTCGATCAGGTCTTCTATGGCTCCTGCTGCTTTGAGTTTTTGGCGCAAACCCCGGATGTGAACCTTCACTACATGTTCTTCCGGTGGCGATTCTAACGCCCAAATATGTTCAATCATCACACGACGACTGAGAACCCGGCGACCATTCCGCAACAGCAACTCTAAGATTCCGTACTCTTTGGGGGTTAAATGGATGGGGGTTTGTCCATAGCTGACTTCATAGGTGCTGGGATTGAGACGCAAGTCACCCCATTGCAGAATCGGCGGTGATGTAATACACCCCCGACGTAGTAAGGCGCGAATCCTTGCAAATAATTTTTGTAAATCGACTGGTTTAACTATATAGTCATCTGCACCCACATCCAGCCCATTAATTTCATCGTTGATGGTGTCACAGGCTGTGAGCATGAGGATCGGCCAGTTATAACCATGCGATCGCAACCGATGGCAAAGACTTATACCATCCAATTCTGGTAACATCACATCCAGCAACAGCAAATCATAATCTAAGACTTTTGCTTGATACCACCCGGCTTCTCCATCATGGACAACATCAACCACATAAAGCTGGTCGGTTAGGGCTTCTGCCAAGGTTTCTGCAAGGCGCACATCATCTTCAACCAGGAGAATCCTCATAAAAAATCGCAATTATGTTTGACAACTCTGCGTCTTTAGCCATGAGATCCCCTGCACAATTTTACTGCGCTTTGCGTGTCATTTGTCAGTAATCAATTGTCAGTTGTTGTTGTTCTTTTCAAGAAAAAGCACTTATATCATATTTTGTGAATAATATTTTTAAATAAATAAAACCAAATATCAATATTTATTGAGTTTAGTAATTCTTTCCGATTTCTTTACCATTTTCTCACCAGTTTCCTTACTGGCGGTATGCGATCATCTAGTCTTAGAGGCGAATGGCACGCTTGTTAAACCGATGCTCTGAGGCTCTGACAGGGAGACATGGGGAAAATTCATATAAAAATATCTCCGCATCTTTGTGTATCTCCCTTTTTGCCTCAGTCTCAACCCTTAACAAGCTTGCTATTCGATTCACACAGCCCAAACATCACAGGCGATCCTCAATTCAAAATCCTTGCATCCAAAATCCAAAATGGTATGAGTCTCGCGATCGCTTCCGTTAAAATACTGCCATCTACAGCCCAAAAAAAGTTGCAAAGCTGAATTCGCAGTCGTCATGTCATTTGTTAGAGAAACTTTTTTATCTTTGAGACTGTAGAGTATACAGCCTGAGAACGATTTAGTGAATGTATTGCGGCCTTAGGGGGAACGGTGATTTCCGTAGACTCGATTGGCAAGTTTTGGATCGGCGATCATCGTCAAGTAATTCTGTATCGAGTCATAGCCAGTTTGCACACTCCGCACCATGACTTAAAACAATACTGGATTAAATACGGAAGTTTTCGGACGAGATTTGATCAACAAATTTGACTGTGCCAATTTGAAATTTTGGATTGCCGATTTGAGATTGAAAGATTTTCCTCATCCAAAATTTAAAATCCAAAATTGATTGACTGGAGAATCCTTATGTCAATTCCTCTGTTAGAGTATGCTCCCTTATCTCAAAATCATCGAGTAGAGGGGTTTGAGGTTCCTGGTGATGAACAACCTAGGATTTACACAACTGATAATCTCCTAGCTGGCTCGGAAATGGATATGTTGATCATGGCAGCCTATCGGCAAATTTTTAACGAGCAACAAACACTAGATAGCTATCGTCAGCGATTTTTGGAGTCTCAGTTGCGGGCTGGTCAAATTACTGTGAGAGACTTTATTCGGGGATTGGTAATGTCCGATTCCTTTCGCCGACTCACCTACAACAGTAACAATAACTATCGGTTTGCAGAGATTTGCATTCAGCGGCTTTTAGGTCGTAATGTGTATAGCGATCGCGAAAAACTTGCTTGGTCAATTGTGTTAGCTACCAAAGGACTCCAAGGCTTTATCGATGAATTACTCAATACCGAAGAATACCTGAGTAACTTTGGGTATGATACCCTTCCATATCAACGTCGCCGTATCTTACCACAACGCACTCAAGGTGAACTACCCTTTGCTCGGATGGCGCGTTATGGTGTAGAATATCGCAACAAACTTCCCTTTCCTAGCCGTCCACTGCGATCGGTTCCCACTGGAATTTTTGACCAATTTGAGCGGTTTAGTCTCTATACCTTCGTAAAAAGAGCTAACTGGACTAACAGCTTCACTGTGATCGGTTTTTTCATGGTATTGGTAATCCTCCTGATCCTGTTTTCTCAAGTCCACAATTTGACATGAGGTTAATTTTGCGCATCACAGCTTAAATATCAGGATGAGGGGGATGAGGGGAAATTATCGAAATTTTTGGGTTGAAAACCCTGTCCTTATAAGACGGCTTTAAGTGGTAAAATGATGGCAACAGGAAGGGTAATTAACCTGTCTAAAAACCCGATTGCTGCCTAAACCGCAGACTCTGTACCTTGACAATTGAAGATATGGGGTTCTATTCCATAGTTCTAGTTCCTGACCAGGAATAGGTAAAATGTTCATGGGGACTAGACGATCAGAATTTAAATCAAACAAATTTTGGAATAATCCAACTACCGAGGGGCACTCGGAAAGTTAACGCTTGAGGAGAGAACCACCTCTGGACTAGATACCGCAAAGAGTCTAGTCTAAGTGGACTCGTTGAACCAAGAATCCCCGCACCTTTAGGTCGGGGAGTGTCAATAATTGTTTGCTTCCCCATTTTGCCGATAATAGAAAAGTAGCCACCATCAGCCTTACGCCCCGATGCTCTCCCTGAAGCAGTTTGGTGTTACCTATTGTGCCAACATCCTCAGCCGCTATGGCGTTGGTATTGGAATGAGTATTTTGTTGCTCTTGGGCATATACTATTTATTGCAACGACAGATTTTGCAGCGTCAGCGGGCAGAGATATTGTTGCGACACCAAAGCGATCGCGAACGGTTGGTGACGCAAATCGCCCAGCAAATTCGCCAATCTCTGGCGCTCGATCAGGTGTTAGCAACAACGGTGGCCGAAGTCCAGCGCTTTCTCCAAGTTGATCGCGTTCTCATTTACCGTCTGTGGAATAATGGCACCGGTAGCGCGATTCACGAAACAGTTTTACCGCCTTACCCCCAGGTTTTAGGGCAAATATTCCCGGAGGAGGTGTTTCCTAAAGAGTACCATCAAGCCTACTCTTTGGGGAAAACCCGCACGATTACCAACGTTGAGCAGGCAGATATCCAGCCTTGTTTGGTAGACTTTGTCAAGCAGTTTGGCGTACAGGCGAAATTGGTTGTGCCGATTATCCACGAAAACCGCCAGGAAAGCCTTGATTCTGTTTCCTATCTCTGGGGATTATTGATTGCGCATCAGTGCAGTTATCCACGCCAATGGGAAGCTTGGGAAGTGGAATTGATGCAGCAACTAGCAACGCAAGTGGCGATCGCAATTCAACAATCCCAACTCTACACCCAACTCCAGCAACTCAACACTGAATTGGAACTGCGAGTGCAACAACGCACGGCTGAACTACGGGCAGAAATTGCCGAACATCAGCGCACTGAGGTAACTTTGGGCAAGAATGTGATAGAACTGGTTCATCCGGATGATTTGATGATCACGCGCGATCGCCTCACAAATACAATCCCCAGTCCCGAACTAACGCGCCCCATTGAGTTCCGCTATCGCCATCAAAATGGTTCTTGGCGAATATTAGAAGCCATCAGTCAGCCATTTGTGGACAGTGTCGCCACTCTCCAGATTATCGTGAATGCTCGCGACATCACACAATGGAAGCGACTCGATGAAATTCGCTTGGCGCTGGAAAGAGAGAAAGAACTCAGCGCCCTGAAAACCCGATTCTTCTCAATGGCTTCCCATGAATTTCGCACTCCCCTAAGCACCGCCCTAGCAGCAGCTCAAGTCCTAGAAACCTGTCGAGATGAATGGGATATTTCCGAAAAAAGGCTGCGAAACCTGCGCCGGATTCAAGACTCCGTCAAGCATATGGTGCAGTTACTCGACGATATTTTAACTATCAATCGCGCCGAAACTGGAAAACTGGCATTTAATCCTCAACCCTTGGATTTAGAACTATATTGTCGGGATTTTCTGGACGAAATGCGCGAAAGTGTAGGTAGTCAGCATAACCTCAGCTTTACTTGTCAGGGAAAATCCGTGCTTGTTTGTCTGGATGAAAAGTTATTGCGCTCCATGCTGTCTAATTTGCTATCAAATGCCATTAAGTATTCTCCACAAGGTGGGATTGTCAATCTGAGCTTGGAGTTTCAGTCAAATCAGATGATCCTTGCAGTGCAGGATCGGGGAATTGGTATGTCACAAGAGGATCAAAAGCAGTTATTTGAACCGTTTCATCGCGGTAAGAATGTCCGAACTATTCCCGGTACAGGACTGGGATTAGTCGTAGTGAAAAAATGTGTGGACTTACATCAAGGAACCATTCGCGTTATCAGTGAGGTGGGAATTGGTACAACTTGCTTAGTCACAGTCCCATTATCAAATTAAAGTTAAATATCATGATCTGATCCACAAGAGTGAACCTCTGCATCTTTCTTTACAATCTGAAAACTCTTGTTTGGTAACCATATTCAACACTGTGGGTTCAGGCATACTTGACAATTTAGCTTTTAATCTTCTCGCTAAAATTAGGGTTTTATTGAGAATTAAACAGCAACGAATCAGTGTAAGAAAACACTTGAGTGAAAACTCTGGCAAATTTTGAGCAAGATTCGGGTAATACACAGTTCAAGGTAAGGATCAAAGAATTGTCATCGAGTTTTCTTGGCTCCAAACCCCTACACTGACAAAATTTTCGCTTTGTGGGTGGCAATTTTTCAATTCTTGGCTAGAATGTTTTGCAGTGATTTTAATTACAATATTTACTGAATTTACAGCCAGATACTGAATTTTTTAATCACTGCTACTTGCTGGCATCGAAGATAAATTGTGTTCGTCTTGTTTTTAACTTTTGACTTAATCAGTAAGTAGCATTCCGCAAAACTCATACAGGGGAGATAAGAGAACTAATGTTCGGTCAAACTAAACATGGCACTAATAGCCTTTCTGCATCTGCTAGTCGAGTATTTCTTTACGAAGTTGTAGGCTTGCGGCAAACTTCAGAAACTGTCAACAATCAATTCGGCATTCGCCATAGTGGTAGCGTATTTATCACTGTGCCCTACAATCGAATGAATCAAGAAATGCAACGCATTAGCCGTCAAGGTGGCAAAATTGTCAACATTGAGCCGTTAAATTTGGCGATCGCTAATCCCAGCGCCGTGCCTTACCGTGGTGGTAGTAGACGCTAGGTTGAGAAAAAATCTGATTGCCGTAAATTTTCTATTGGGTCTTTGAAAATTAGGTAATCCCCAGAGACGGCTTACGGCAAGAAACCTGACTGATTCAATTAAGTTATGTAATTTTTATTAAACTAAATCGAATAATGTCCCCCTTGTCCTTTATGATTATGAGAACTTTGTAAGATTTCATAAAGGAAAGGGAGATTTTGTATTCGTGGCAATTCCTCTTTTAGAATATTCCCCTATTTCTCAAAACCAGCGTGTAGCAAGTTATGAAGTTCCTGGAGATGAGCAACCCCGGGTCTTCTCTACAGAAAACCTGCTTTCCGCAACAGACTTGGACATTCTGATTGAAGCAGCCTATCGTCAGATTTTCTTCCATGCCTTTGCTGCTGATCGCGAGCGTTTCTTAGAGTCCCAGCTCCGCAGTGGTCAAATCACAGTGCGCGACTTCATTCGCGGCTTGCTGCTATCTAATACTTATAAGCGCAGTTTCTACGACCTAAACAGCAACTATCGTTTTGTCGAACAGACAGTTCAGCGGGTTCTTGGTCGTGATGTTTATAATAACAGAGAAAAGATTGCTTGGTCGATTGTCGTAGCGACAAAGGGTATTAAAGGCTTTGTCGATGACCTACTCAACACTGAGGAGTACCTCGAAGCCTTTGGGTACGATACAGTACCTTACCAACGTCGTCGGGTACTACCCGGTCGGACAGAAGGTGAACTGCCTTTCAACATCAAGTCTCCTCGTTACGATGCATACCATCGTGGTCAGTTGGGCTTCCCACAAGTGATTTGGCAAACTACTGTGCGCAGCTATGCTGCTCCAGATAGAAAGCCCACAGCAGGTAACCCAGCTCTGTTCCTGAGTATGGCGCAGAGTATCAACCCACAAGGTAACGTACCTCAGCGGCTATCAGTACAAAATATTGATATCGAAAAATCAGTACCATATCGTCGTAAGTAAGCCGGACTAACAAGTCTAGCATCGCGTATGTCGCATCTGAATCAAGATCCGGCATACGCTTTTTTATGGGCATTGGGCATTGGGCATTGGGCAACAGTCATTTGTCTCCCTTGTCTCCCTTGTCCCCCTTGCCCCCTTGCCCCCCTCATCCCTCATCCCTGTTCAGGCACATTCATCATTTTCGGCGTGAAATCCGAGTTCCAGCAAAGCTTTGCGGATTTTGGCTTTAGAAGGACGGACTTTGGGAACGGTTAATCCCAGTTCTCTTGCAGTCTCAAATAAATCCCGCATCAAGATATCCAGGGAAATATCATCTGCGTCTTCGGGAAGCTTCTCAATTCTGGCTTCGTATGCTAGGGTATAAAGCTCCAAGTGATGTTTTCCCATAACTCTAGCCAGTTTCCTCAAGGTTTCAGGCGTAGGACAGGTTCCCTTAAAGCAAGCACCTCTAAGTCGAGGTTGAGGAACACCAGACAAATCCGCCAAACGGTTCATACTGATACCTTGTTCTTCCAAGTATTGAAGAATGAATCGTCCTAAAGGGGAGCAATCTTCAGCTTTTATTTGCAACCTTGCTGGCATTGTTTGAGAGCAGGAATTTCTAAATATTTACAATATAGCGGAATCAAAGCGATTAGATATAATATCACATTTTGATAAGATTTTGGCTGAGTTGAAAATAGGGGCAGGGGAGCAGAAGAGGCAGAGGAGTCTAATGCCTCATGCCCAATGCCCCATGCCCAATGTCCAATTTCCAACCTAGATGTGTTGCCAACATTTTTCCAATTCGGAGAAGATGCGATCGCTTGCTTCTGCACAAGTTCCGTATATTGTCAACTCCATAGCCTGAATTAAGGCTTTAGCTTTGAGTAGGGTTCCCTTAATTGGCTTAGTTTCTACCTAACCTAGGCGATCAATCTGCAAAAACCTTTCTGGAGATAAACAGGCGATCGCTATTTCCCCAAACCTTCTACCGTGTCGCACTTCCGGTGCATGAATTACTCTACCGCCATATAAGTAGCCAAGTCCTTGATGACCCAGACAAACTCCCAACAAGGGGACATCCGCTTTTCCAATTATCTCTCGGCAGATGCCAAAATCGGCTGAATTTTCTGGACGACCAGGCCCAGGAGAAATCACAATATTGTCAAATGGAATTTATTTAACTTCATCCCAATCAGGCGATCGTTACAAATTACCAGAGGTAGTTCCCCATTAACCTCGGCAATCATTTGGTACAGATTAAAGGTATAAGAGTCATTGTTGTCAATAATTAATGTTCGCAAAGTTACTTTTTATATAGCCAAATAAAGACAGGCTATTTTACAGTAGCTCAATCTATGCTCCACTTATCTGTTGCAGCGCGTGAACTGATTTGCGGTTCTGTTTCTTGAACAGACTGTGATGTATTTTCAGACTTAGTATCTTGCTTTTCTAGCTCTTGCTTTTTCGTCAAAGAGGAAATACCGGATTTTTTTCGATCGACAACTTTTATATTTGGGTTAGGTATTTCTGTATGCTGTGGAGTCTTTGTTTCAATAGGATTGGCTACAATGGATGATTGGGTGTATGGTATTTCTAGAGGCAACATAAAACGTCTTTTGTAATGCTCCTTAATACCTTGACACCACTCAGCAATAATATACTCTAAAATATCAGCGCTAATTTCGGATCTATAAAGCTTTTCTTGTAAGTTTTTGCGTAATATTTCTCGGTTAGCTAATCCGACTACAGTTTGAGATTCAAAAAAGTCTTTGGGGTGCTGCTCATAAAGTCCTGACAGAACTATAGAGTCTACGACTACTTCTTTATTTCCTGCCAGTATATCTCGAATAATCAAAGTGTACTCAGGCATTTTGATAATTTATAGCAAGTGAAAGTTTACTTAATTATATCTTGAAAATGTTAGTGCTTTTAGCATAAAATAAAACTAATTGTATTAGTTAGAAGTATTGCTGTGTCTAAACTGCAAGAAAAATATCTTTATTCGGCGATCGTGATAGCAAATACTTTTCTATTAGCAGGTTGCGGCGATAAAACTGAGAGTACTAAGGATCAATGCCAAAGATTCACCCAAGTGATGCAAACTGTTGTTGACGAAAATCAGAAATTGAAGCAAAGTTCAAAATTTGATAAAGAGACACTCACAAAATTTATCAATATTTCTCAAAAAGCTGCTAAAATAATCAAGAATCAACCACAATTTAACGACAAGTCACTTGTGAATTTTCAAAGTAAGTTTATTAACTTGTATAATAAATATACGGTTGCTGGCTCAAATATTCTCAAACCAGCTAAGATAGATATAAATACTGACAATAGATACAGTAGTTTGAATATAATAAAACTATCTATTCCCGAAGAGCAAAACCTATTAATATCTTTTAACGATTACTGCAAGCCTCACGGATTCAAAATAAATAATGTAGCTCCTTAGTTAATCACACTGGTTTACTTAATTGTTGATAGCTCTTTCAGAATCGGATCTCAGTTGACTAGTCCAGCGCCAGAAAATCAGAAACCAAGTTATAGCAAAACCCACAGTGATTGCTATGACAATCAGGTAATTCTGTAAAGAAAGTGCAGCTTGAAATCCTATATTGTTGAGTCGAATAAGCTTTTCTGGAGAAGAGAACTTAAAATTTCTTTCTTGAGAAGTAACAGTGACGATAGTTTTGTATTGTGTTGCTTGTTTGGCATCTTTCTGTTGATATGTTACTTCATACTCTCTGAGAGTTTTAAAGAAAGTAATTAAACTATTTGCGACATCCTGTGAATTTTTAGAAAACTTATATAATCCGCCTGTA
The DNA here is from genome assembly GCF_963875285.1 of Calothrix sp. NIES-2100. Taxonomy (NCBI): domain Bacteria; kingdom Bacillati; phylum Cyanobacteriota; class Cyanophyceae; order Nostocales; family Calotrichaceae; genus Calothrix; species Calothrix sp. NIES-2100. The sequence continues at coordinate 9,111,021 of NZ_CAWNLA010000001.1, read as the reverse complement.
GCTTTGGCTATATCATTGAGTCTTTGCTCATCAACAATAAATGTATTGAGATCGGTAGTAGGAGGCGCATACTGATTATCTGTTCCCTTAATTAATTGCATGGCTTCAAATATAAATTCCTCAGATGTCAGCTTGGGTAGTTTACAAATTGTGCTGACGTTATTAACTGTTAATTCGCTATCTTTGAGGGAACATTTGGTGCGATCGCGTAATTCCTCTAAAGTTTCTCCATACCCAATGGTGTGAACTGTAACCTTAGTACTGTATGTTTGCAAAACCTTCCTTAAACTATCAAACTGCTGCTGTTCGTGAGCGCGATCAACCACATGGTAGCCATCGGATAGTAAAATTACTGCGAGTCGAGGATCTGTTTTTTCTTGAGGTTGTAGGGAATTTCCAGAAGTACTTAAAAACTTCACCGCTGACTCGACTGGTTGATAGAGATTTGTTGCAGCACATACATTCTGGCTAGCTAGTTCAGTAATTTCATTGTCGAGATTAGTATCTTTGATATCGCGAAAACTGTTTTTGATTTTGTTTTGGCTGACATCATAAACTATCGAACACAGTTTTTCTGAAGGTGAAAATCCAAAAGGTACAATGGCAATTTGATAAGGTAATTTCTGCTTTCTTAGCTCTTGTAAAATTTCTCGGATTGCTTGGGTTGCGCCATTGAGTTTCCTGACTTTGTTAGCATCTCTTTGCTGCATACTACCACTCATATCTAGCAAAATAACGATCTTGGCAGGATCTGGTTGGGAAAGTTCTGGGGAGATGACTTGAACTGCGGGGAAACTTGCTGCTTTACCTTGCTCATCAACTGTTTTAATTTGAAAATTCTCGCGACTCAGACTAGAAACAGGCTGATTTTCTGAGTCTAGTACTCTTACCTTTAGAATCACGCGATCGCCATCGGTTTTATAATTAAGAATTTCCACAGAACCATTAGCAGCTAATGTGGGAGTAGGTATCCAGGTTAAGAGAATCGCTAATAAGCTTAGCTTGTTATTGCGGATCGAGGAAGCGATCATAGAAAACAAACCGATAAAATTCTTCACCATCTGGATTTTTAAAGGTGATAATTTGATTATGCCAGAGAGTGTATTTAAAATTTTGGGATTTCTTCCTTGGTTTAGGATAAAGTTCAACCACACTTGTATGATGACAAGTAATCTCAGCGTAGGGAATTTTGACTTGAATTACTGCACATTGGGGAGGTATTTGCGGTAGATAGATGTCATCCTCAGTGCTACCACCAATTGTAATAATTCTCCCAGCTGGTAATTGAATAGATAACCCTTCTTCAATCACATCAGGTTCTTTAGCATTAGTTCCTTCGTCTGCTGGTTCAATTACAAATTGGAATGCACCTCTTGGTTTTAATTTAGGGCGATCGCGGATGAATCCGTTCTTAATTTCTTCCTCAATTACCTTGGGATTAATCGATTCTAGCCCTTCACCTGCGCGTAAGGCTACTTGGCTAGTTGGGGAAGTAGCAAAATACAACAATAATCCCAGAATAAAACCGAAAACTAAGAAACCAAATGGTTCATTATATTCTTTGGGCAAAGTTTTATTTTGAGATAGTTTCTCAATAATTAAAGCAGCAGTAAATCCAGCCAGACTACCAAACAAAATTGTGTTGTTAATTCGTTTATTTCCTTGATTAGTTAAGCCTTCTACACTGCGCGATCGCCAGCTTAAGCCTTCACATATTCCTGTGCATAATCCAATAATGCACCAAGCAATCCGCTTGATGTTCTCCGCTGATAAGCGCGTTACTTCGTATAAAATAAAAGTAGAAATTGCGGCAACTATGCCCGCGATCGCACTCCACAATATAGTTTTGATAAAATAGCTGCGTAGTGTCTGAAAATTATTTCTATATCGAGTTGGGTTGCTGAGAAATATCTCTGTAGCTACCATAGTAATAGCAAAGAAAAATGCTAGAACAGGTAATAAAATAAAATCTGGTCTAAATGGCAGAGTACCACTACTTATAATTCGCGCTATTCCCAAAATAATCTGACTAAAATTCCAACTTACCAAAGCAGCAATAATACCTGATAATATGTATAGTATCAGTCTCTCAATTCTCACACTTAACCTCTTTTTTCATTTGTTATCTAAGATTTGTACACAATCTCCAAACTCTTTTATTTCTTTTTTATTTGCACAATTTTCCAGAGGTTTAAATATCTCTATATAAAGTTTTTTCTCTTCAAGAGATTGTTTTAAATAATCCAAAATAATTAATACATATTGGTCAATAATTTGACTATTATTTGTAGCTTTTAATTGTACATCTACCCTTGAATTGATAAATAAGTTTTCTATATCTGAGTATGTTTTACTATTTCTCAGCCTACTTTTTTCATCGTCACTAATTTCCTTTTTCTTCAGACGATTAAGTGTATTTATTTCTCTTATAAGTATGTTTTTTAGTTCTAACTCACATTTTTGTAATTGCTTTTTTGATTCTGAAGATTTAGTAGTATTAGCATCTATATTTTTGCACTTTTCAATACTTTCTTTTAAAGATAGCTTTGATGAACCTGTCCAATAGTCAAATAAGTAAATGGACAAATTAGAACCTATTTGCAATAATACAGTTGGCATACTTATGAGAAAAATAATCACAATCAGACGATTTCGCCAGATTCTAAAACTATATCCTCTTTCTTGTGGTTTTTCACCTTTCAAAATTGTCTGTATTCTTTCTTTATGATTTGGTTTCAGCTTTAAGAAAACACTAAATGGTATGCTACCTTCACTATATTGATAGCAAATTGCCGACAGAAAATTAACATCTAATAGTTGCTCATTGTACTGATGTAAAAATTGTTTAACTGGGTTAATTTCAGCTTTGACTTTTTCTTGGAGTAAGTTGGCTAGATTACTCAGCCCAACATTATTACTAGTGCCTTTCCACCAGGTAAGATGATCCCAATTATTATTTTCTGTTTGTTGTTGCTGATAATTCATAAACAGAGTTGCTAGTTTGCTAAAAACATTTTGTGTAATTTTTCCACCAAACTCTTCTGTTATACTCGGATCGGTATATTTTCTTTCCAAATAAATTAAAAAATCTATAACATATTGATTGATTTTTTTAGCCCAAATATTATGCTTCTGCTTGACTAACAACCATTTACATTTTTCATAATTATTTGTTTCACTATTCACTAACTCATCTAATAAAGTCGAAATCCCATCATAAAGACGCTGATTAATCAATTCTGTTTGTTGCTTTCTACATTCTTTAATTAAAAATATTTGAGTTTGAAAAGAAATTTTTATATGTTTTTGATTTTTTCGTAGCCAATCCAGCCATTCAATGATTTTTTCTGGAATAAAAATAGGCATTAGGGCATAATATCTCACAGCTTCTATTGGAGGATATGCATCTTCGATATCTTTGATATGTTGATTATCTGCAACAAAAAATTTACGCCAATCTAAATTTTCTTCATGGCATAATATTTTGACAATAGCACGAGCTTTTTCGGTAATATTTTTGTCACTAGCCGATATAAATTCGTCCAATTTCATCTCAATTGATTTTTCATTTACAGTCAAAGAACCTCTATCTGCTCTTTGGATTCTTTGATTTGGCAGAGGATTTACGCCATCGGGGACATCATTTCTGGCTAATTCACGCTCGATGGTTTGTTTAGCAGCTTCATTTTCACACCAAATAGCCACATACATTGCTGGAAAATTAAGTTTGCGGACATTCCAAGCCCATGCAAGGGGAAGTCTTCTGTTTTTTGCTTCTTGAGCAGCCTGAGTATGTAAGTGGATGAGATTTTTTCTCTTGTAATCAGCTAATGTGAGAATAGCAGGTTTAATAGGATAATTTTGTTGGTTATGAGGATGATAACTATCGGTATCTTCTATATATTCACGACAAACTAACTTTTTTCTTGTAAACGAATCAGGATTCATTTGAAATACAAAGCGATTCTTCAGCCACCAGTTTAGTAAAGTTACTACACCATCCATTGATGATAACTTTTGATTAGTTTTTGAATTTTTGTCTAGCCAAAAGTAGCGATATCCAACAATACCATCCCTGCCTTTATTATCTTTACCCTGATAATTAGCCACTGCTAAAACACAGTAGCGATCGCCGATAACTCTAGCAATCAAAGCTTCTTCACCTTGAGCAGGTGCAAAACCAGTGGGTATGCCGAAGATATTTTGGTTATTGTTAATAAACTCTTGAATAGAACTTGGTATCTCACCATCATAATTAGAACGATCGATCGCATTGCCAAAACCGCCGGATATCCACCGATTATTTTCAAATACTTCGGTAAAACCTCTAGAAAATTCGTATATTTCAACTTCTCTACGGTGAATTTTCAAAGAAGACATAATTCAACCTCTACTATGCTTATCGCAATTGACGATCGTCTTTACCTGTTTGCAACCAGTATATGGGAGCAACTAAACCGAAAGCCTGCCAAGCTTCGGGTTTGCTTAGAGTATATGCGCTACTTCCCTGAATTGGCCGACAATTAGGTTGAAGTGTATCACCAATAAAACCAAATGCAGAACACATGAAATAATTCATTGAACATCCCCAAGTTTGTTGCCAATTTTGTAATATGGCGAAAGTCTGAGAAAATTTGAGTTCGGCAAACTCTTGAGGCTTGCTGCGATAAATATCATTCTGTTCACCTTTAGTAAAGACAATTGCGATTCTGTGTCTTCTTAATCTGCGTCGATTTCTCTGGATGCCCAAAATATTGTTTAATTCTCTTTGTAAATTAGCAACTGCCTTAGCATAATCTGGATCTCGTTTAGGAGTAGTACTATCAAGCACCAGCATTAAACCGACTACAGAAGCACAATCATTAAGAGCATCTTGCGTAAAAGTTCCGGCTATCAAATGCTCAATTAATTCTCCTGTAGGTGCTGTGATAGATATGTTCAGTCTGAGAGGTTTTCTCTGAATTGTCGCAATTGGATTCATGAAGAATCTTGGCTTGAGCTTGATAGAAAACTTACAAGAGTCAGCGTATTCACTTGCTGGCATTTCTATCCCATTTCTTAACATATTCTCAGCATTGTCTTGCAGAAGTTTAGCACCAGACCCATAGGGATCAACAGACATAATGCGTCCGTTTAGATAACTCTCCGCTTGCCAACAAATGGAGAGGGCTGCAAGATATGATGTTTTACCCACATCACGAGCGCCAATCATGCGGATATCACCGCCTGGTAGGTTAATCGGAATTGCGTTGAAAACGTTAAAAAATTTAAAGAAATTCATTATGTAAATTTTCTCCTGTACCCAACCAGTAAATTGGTTCAATTACGCCATAAGGATTCCAGTTATCAAAATCCCGCAAGCGAGCGCGATACTCGGCATGAATACCATCATCTTCAGTATAAAATCGATTGGGTCGGGGGTCGTATTTTCCTAAAATGCCATAAGCCGAACAAGCAAAAAAGTTAACTTTTTTCTTTAATCTGGTTTTCAGTAAGTTATAAGTTTTGTGTAATCGAATCTTAAATAAGTCTGCTTCTGGATCGAGACGACCACCCCAAATTTCGCCGCGTTCACATTTAGCCATGACAACAGCAATTCTGAGGGTTTGTATAGACCTTAATTTACTATTCTCGTCGATGCGATCGCACAGCCATTGAAAAACCTTAAAATAGTCTTCGTCTTTGCCCGTTTGCCATTCTGTCAGCATAAACATCCAACGATTCATGGTGAAACATTGAATCAGAAACTCGCGGACATCTTGCTCAAGTTCTTGCTGCTCTTTGAGAGATTTTCGGCTACCAGGGTTGATAAAAGCATCAAAAATTCGGTCGAAACGTTCTCCAGAAAGATCCTTGGCACTTAGTTGGATTTTGTTAGCTTGACGAAAACGTTTAGCATTCTGAATTGCAATATCAAACCGATAATCGTATTCTTCGTTTAAATCTGTGGGAGGAACTGCTTTTTTTTGTTTGATAAAATTGCTAATTATATCTTCCAGTTTGTGTAGTTTTAATCCCCCGGCTTTAATACCATTGCCATCTTGTTCTTTTAATCCAGGGGCTAGCAAAGATGCTAGGTAAGTTGTTTTACCTGAAGCTCTCGGCCCCATAATACACATTTGTAAAGGTATAGATTTAGTTGTAGGTATCATCTGCGTTCCTCTGCTTCTGAACTCAAATATGTGCCCAAACTCAACCAAGGAATTTCTAACAAGTTTCTATCTTTATTTGTGGTAATAAAAAAACTTAATTTAGAAGCTCCTACTTGATTAATATTAAATTCGCGAATTACATCTTTAGCAACGCCAAAGTAGCGAGTTCTAATGCGGTCTAAATAAGTCCCAAAATCATTACTTCCAGAAGGATTATATCGCCATCGTGAACTCTCCTCTTTGTAATTACAAAAAAGATCAGCTTTGTGAAGACAAATAAAAAAATGTTTAGTTAATTTGCAATTATTTTTGAGTGTTTGCAGATTTCTTTGCAGGTTTTTGACCCAGACGTCACGAGGATACAAATCGTCTTCTTTATTCAGGGTATTAAAATCTGATTTTAAATATTCTGCTCGCACTAACTCTTGATATGGATGCAACAGTAAAATAATGTAACGAGCCTGAGCAATCTTTTGCATAAAATCTTGGTAGGCACTAGGAAATTTATATTGAGGACTTTCTGTTGCCTTGATATCTCCCCAAAATTCCCCACGCGTATCGATTAAATTAACTGTAATTTCTCTAGGTCTTGATAGCCTTAAATAGATTGTGAGGGAATGTAAATTGACGGGATTTTCTGTGGGTAATACTGTTCCGTGGGGACTCAGTTGTTCTTTGAGTCGGCTGCAATCATCCTCATCAACAACAACATATTTCTCTTGTGGAGACGGTTCGCACAAACCCAAAATCATGCTGCTCTTGCCAACTGCTCTATCACCAATTATGATTACACTCATGAAATTTTTCCTTCTGTTTCTACTCTCTCACCTGGAATTGGAAACCCTGTATAAGTGAAGAGTGCATCATTAATAATCCACTCCTGACGCGGAATATTTTTCAAGTCGGCTTGGGTAATTCGTCCTGACAAAAAGTGTAGTTGTTGATTACTTGAACCCCTTAATACATCATCACCTAATTGTTGTTGTAGAAACAGACCATCGATTAATAAATCTACATGTTGTAATAGATGATCTGCGCCTTTGATTTGACCTGAGCGTAATTGTTCTAAGCGGTATCCCGTCCAGCAAACCACTGTTTTACCAGCAGATTGTACAAAACTAGCTAACTCAGCTAAAGCTACAGCTTGCGCGAAGGGTTCACCACCGGAGAAGGAAATACCGGCTAAGTCAGGTAGTTGTTGGAAAATTTGCCAGACATCATCTACAGTTACTACCTGATTGATGCGAAATTCTAGAAAGTCAGGATTTTGACAACCAGGACAGCGAAACGGACAACCCTGCACCCATAACACCATCCTTGTTCCGGGGCCATTGGCAGAAGAACGAGGTAACCACGAAGCCAGATTTAATAGTTTTGTCATTTGTCATTTGTCATTTGTCATTTGTCATTTCTCCGTGTCACCGCGTCACCGCGTCCCCGTCTCTCCTCATCTCCCTTGTCTCCCTTGTCTCCCTTGTCCCCCTTGTCCCCCTATTCACGTTAATAACTTTCGATCTCTGTCCGACGTTGAGGAGACTCTAGTAATGGCGGCTCCATTTCTAAGGTGGCTACTTCTGGTGCTGAATATACTTGTCTATATTCTTCTGGTACAGGTTGACCATCTAAGCTATCCCACTCCAAGTAATAACCTTGCTCTTGAAACATTTGCAGGGCTTGTCCTGTTCTCGCAGCACAGTTAGCAGTTTCTTCACGAGGCCCGAATAAGTCTATTTGCTCGCCAGCAAATTGCACCCGCATAACTGTGTTCACTATTTCTCCTGTTTCCTGGTTTTCATGGGTTTCAATTTCCACAACAACGTCACCATCATCAATGCCAACAATCTGAGCTATGTAGTCAACGCCTGGAGTCTGCCATGCTGTGACTAAATTTTCAGCGGCTTCCCAGACTCGATCAATTTGCAATTCGGCGACGGTGATTTGTTGATGAATGGCTAACAAATCTGAGTCACCGATCGGGCGATCGCTTTTACGTATACGCTCAATTTCGGTTGCTAAATTTTGGGCGATCGCTTTTGGTAAGCGTTCGGCGATCGCCCAAAGTCTGCTTTGGGCATATTTTGCTTGTGATTGCAGTTGCGATCGCAGTTGCGCAAATGCTTCTATCCTGGCATTATCCAGTGCTTGCAGATATGCCTCTGCTGCTGGCAAATCTCCACAATCTAGTGCTTGCTCCACACTTCGGATCGCTTGTAAAACAGTAGATTCATCTAACAATTGCCGCTCAATTAGATTTTCATACTCTTGTTTAATGTTCGGCAAACGAGATTTCTGTTCGCTAATTTTAATTTGTAAATCCCTGGATTTAAACTGTGCATCATTGTTGAGAAGCAAATTCACTAATCTTGGCTGAGAAGTTGTTTCAGGTAATTTTACAATCATCTTATTTCTAGAATAAGAACGTCGAGCCTCAACAATTTGGCGTTGGATTTCTTCTTCTTGCTGTAATGCTTTCTCTGCTTCTCTTTTAATTCTTTCTTGATATGCTTTAGCAGCTTTAGCAGCCATCACTAGCGCTGTTCCTGTTGCCATTACACCAGAGGCAACAACAAAGCCTGCTACAGCCACCCCCGCCACCACTGCTTGTGTTGCTAGTGGTGCAATACCTGATACTGTATATGCTTTTGTGCCACTCATTTTCTGAGCCTCCAAAAATATAGCAATCCTATTTCATATCCGAACAAAAGGGACAAGGGAAGGGAGACAAGGAGGAAAGATGTTTTTAACTTTTACACAAATTGCCATAGAAAATTTATAAAATCAGTTGATTTAAAAAACCTGGTTCACCAATTGAAGCAGCCATTCCCGAGCCATCTGACAAAACTTTTAAATACTTTTGCAACAAAGTTTGCATCTTCCCAGTCCGATATTGGGGATTTATTTTTGCTAGAGCTTGTGACCAATTACTATCAGTTAGTGTACCTTGAAAACCTGCCAGATATTTTGACTCTTTAACTAATTTATCTAACTCAGCCCCCGTAAAGCCTACTGTTTGATTGACTAATTCTTCTAAAGTATAGTTATCAATAGCTGAAAGGTTATGGTTCTGAATACATTTTTGAATAATTTCCCCGCGTTCTTGAGTATTTGGTGGCATGACAATGAAGATTTCATCAAAACGACCTGCGCGAAAAAGTTCTGGAGGCAGCTTTTCTCGGTCGTTAGAAGTAGCAATGAAAAAGATGGGATATTGATGATCGTTTAACCATGATAAGAAAGTACCAAACTGACGGGTACTCACTCCAGAAGTGTCAGTACCTGTACCAGAAAAAGCTTTCTCAATTTCATCCATAAAGAGAATATTAGGAGCAGAGGCTTCAATTGCTCTTAAAGCATGAAATGTATTACTTTCTGATTCACCCACAAATTTAGATTGGAGACGAGAAATTTCAAAATTAATTTGTGGTACACACCACTCCTGCGCGATCGCTCTGGCAATGAAAGTCTTACCACAGCCAGGAAAACCCTCGAGTAAAATAGCTCGTGGGCGCATTTGGGGTTCTAAATCTTGCTCAAACCAAACTTTCCGACTCTCAATCCAAGCTTTGATATTTTCTAGCCCACCTACACTTTTTAATCCTTCTCCTTGAGGAGTATAATATTCCAAAACCCCAGTTTTTCTGATTTCCTGTTTCTTGACTTCTAGTAACAATTTGCCTGTAGCTTCCGGTTGTGTCCACAATTTACGAGTCGTGACTAACATTGCTGCTTGAATTGCCGCTTGGAGTGGTATACCTTGAGCAAGTTCAGCTAGTCGTTTGGCTTCTGTTTCTAAAAGTTCATATTTCTCAGATGCAACACTGAAGATATTATCGTAAAGTTCCTTTCCTGTGGGTAAAGCTAAATCGAGAATATGAACTTGATTACGCACAATTGGAGGAATTGACCAGTCTGCACCAATAACAATTAATGTCATGCGCGGACGTGGTATTCTATCTTCAATATCTAGAAGTAATTCTTTAAGTCTGCGTGCTATCAAGCGATCGTCTGAGCCGATCAAAGCTGACCAATCAGGAAGAATATAAGTAAATTGTCTATCTGGGTACTTAATGACAAAATCTTGTAATTGTCTTTGTAAAATATCGAGAGCTTGGATAACAGGATTAGTATTCTCTGAAGGTGGATTTGCTAACTGTTGCCACTGTGTTTCTTCTGAGCCTTGCTTCGGTAATAAACGTTTTTGGAAACCGATTTTGCTATCCCATCGGCAAAGATCGCCTGATTTGATTTTGATATCATCTATGCATTGGTCATGCGATCGCATAGCACATCTAACAGCCCTGTTTTCTTCAGACGAGCGCAAAAAAACTAAAGGATAACGTGAGCGTAAAAGATCCCGGAGTTCTAGCAAACATTTTTCGTAGAGTTGATCGGCCGGAACATGATCGTACTCTTGTTGGGAGTTATGGTAGCTATTCATTATCCTTGTATCAAAAGTTAAAGATACGAAGATTAAGCGGTTTTACTTAAGTATACTACAATGTAGGATGACGGAACATATCCAGCTTAAAAGCTACTAAAAGCAGTATTACTGCAATGAATAAGATTTTTCAGTTTCTCAGGTTTCGGGAACTGATTGAAGAGTATCTACCTTTTTCGTTGTCCTTGCGAATTGTGCGATCGCGCCTGCTTATCCTTTCAGCCGATTTAGTATCCGCAGAAGATCATATAACTCATTTCGCTGGCGATTCAAGGAAAAGTCTTCCGAGAAACTATATTGAGATTTATACAACTTCACAAACATCGAATAAGTGCCATTACTCACTAAACCAAGGCGATCGCACTAAAAGCTAAATTCAGTAGAACGGTTTAAATAATTCACGCTATGTCATTGCGAATGAAACGAAGTGGAATGTAGACGCGAAGCGGCTTCCCGAAGGGTAGCAATCGCAAAGGTTATGTCGATTTTACATTCTGTTACATAGTTAGGTTTATTCTCACCGACTTATTTATCATGGCGACATCTAATTTGTGAATGTACATAAAGAAAAAGACCGTGAAACATAATGTTTCACGGCTTTTAGTGTGGTGTGAGGAGCTTAACTAATATCATAATAAAGTAGCTGACCAGTCACGATACGCTCGTTACAATTTTGGTAACAGAATATTTACTGATAACGCCACTATCAACTCATTCGTCTGTTAAAAAATTCAAAGTTAAAATATAGTACATTAGTTTCCTTCAAAGAAATGTCTCATTGCTTGAGAAAAAAATAAAAACCGTGGAAACTAACAGTAGTCCACGGCTTTTGGTGTGGTGTGAGGAGACTTAACTAATGCCATCATAAACCCATCTCACTAGAAGTATTCCCAGCTTAACAGCTTTGTAACAAAATTATCATTTGATGACATAGAAGCCTCAATCTACCGTTAAGCAAGAAGTATAAATTAGTTTACTTTATACTAAAGAACCACCACAACTAGAACCACAACCAGCCGTACAACCATAGCAATAGGTAGCAGTTTGGATTTCACTAATCAAATCTAAGCTACCAGCTTCTAGCAGTTTGGCAACTGTTAAAGGTTCACCATTACGAGTTTTTGCCGGCAGATTCATCATTTGGTTAAAATCGCAATCATAGACATTGCCTAAATAGTCAATTGATAGCTGATCGCGACACATTAAATGGCCAAGTGTATCGCTATTAAAATGAGATTCTAAAAACTCTAAATAATTTGTGTACAATTTCTGGCGTTCTAGATACATTTTAGTTCTACCAACTGGTATATTGGTGATTGTAAATAGGTTGTTAAAGACTATATTAAAATGTTCTTGCAAGAACATTTTGTAAGTTTTTTCTAGGTTTGTCTGTTCAGGAGCCAAGGAAAATTTTCCCGATTTAGGCAACTGTGGATTATATACTAAGTCCAAAATTAAATTTGATTTTTCACCATAGCCAAGACTGTTAAGCCACTGCAAAGCTTTAATGGAATCATCAAAAACACCAGCGCCGCGCATTTTATCTACATTATCAGCCAGGTAGCATGGTAGAGAAGCAACTATTCTGACTTGATGTTTGGCAAAGTATTCAGGTAAATCACCAAACCCATCTACAAAATAAATAGTCAAATTTGAACGTACAATTACTTCCTTTCCTGTTTTCCTTGCAGCTTCGACTAATGGCTTGAATCCATAATTCATTTCTGGTGCGCCACCAGTTAAATCGACAATTTTAATTTCTGGAAATTTGTGAATTAATTCAATTAGCTGTTCGCAAATTTCTCTTGAAAGTTCTTCTGTGCGTCTTGGGCTGGCTTCGACATGACAGTGTGTACAGGCAAGGTTACAACGTTTACCTAAATTAATTTGTAATACAGATATACCTACTTTGCTTAAAGGGGAACTGAGTTTTTGGTTGAATGGTGTTACTTTTATATCTGGTAAATTTAGCGATTGAATCTGCATTGTTTATTTGTCTCCTTGAATATTTACTGTGATTTTATTTAACTTTAAGGGATTTCCAAAAAATAAATTACTACTACTTGTGGGCGACACGAGCGCCCATAACTGGCTACTTTCTATCTTCCATACCCGTCTAAATATAGCAATCCTAAATCAGTTGTGAGATATAAAATGGCTGAAAAGCTTATAAATGCGTACTTTGTATCACCGTATTTTCTCAGGTTTCAATTCGGATTGCTATATTAGGCGATCGCCCTTAATTAAGTACAACAAAGTAGCACATTATCAAACCTATGTATGATAATCGTTTTCAGCCTTAATTTCTGAAATCGCAGCTATCTCGGCTCAACCTCGTGTAGATGTCCGACATATCGCAATAAATGATAAGAATGTCTAATAAGTAAAAATCAGGAAGACTTTATATTCAAAGTGTATTGTTCATTAGTCAGGGAAATTATAAGGTGTAAGGTTAGGAGTCATCTATGAGTAATGACGATTTACTGAATAATATTGTGCTAGAAGCCGGAAAATTGCATACTTATTGTGTATCAGAGCATAAATCCCCACATTTATCAGCCAAGGTATGCCCCAGGACTTCTCAGGTCAAAATCTTCGTGGGCGCTCCTTCAAAGGACAAAACCTTGAAGGAGCAAATTTTAGTGGTGCAGATATTCGGGGGGCAGATTTTACAAGGGCGAATCTGAGGGGGGCAAACTTCAGTCATGTTACTGCTGGACTACAAAGGCGTTGGGCTATTTTTTTAGTCTGTCTTTCGTGGATGCTGTCTGGAATTTCAGGATTATTCTCAGCCTTTGCTGGAGTGTTAATATCTTCTAACAGTTCAAGTGTAGAAAATCAGGTCGATAGCTGGGTTGCCTTAATAGTACTAATTCTTATTTTTATAGTTATCCTTCGCCAAGGATTCAACTCAGCCATCGCCGGAGCCATCGCCTTCGCCTTCGCCGTGGCCTTCGCCGCCGCCTTCGTCGGAGCCTTCACCGGAGCCGGAGCCATCGCCGGAGCCATCGCCATCGCCATCGCCTTCGTCATCGCCGGAGCCATCACCTTCGCCATCGCCTTCGCCGTCGCCTTCGCCGGAGCCATCGCCATCGCCTTCGCCGTCGCCATCCCCTTCGCCATCCCCTTCGCCGGAGCCTTCGCCTTCGCCTTCGCCATCGCCGGAGCTTTAGTTAGTGCTTACATTGCTTGGAGAGCAATGAAGGGAGATGAAAAATACGCTCTTATTCGCAACATCGCTGTCGCTTTTGCTGCTTTAGAGGGTACAAAGTTTGGGAATGCCAACTTAACTGATGCTAATTTCACGGCTGCCATACTAAAAAGTACAGATTTTAGAAAAGCTAATCTGATTCGCACCTATTTCCATAAAACTAAAAAACTAGATCGTGTTCGCCCAGGAACAACTTACTTGCAAAACGCAAAAGTGGTAAGTGTGTTAGTTACTGGACAGGGGCAGGACTTGAATTTTGACCGTGAGGATTTGCAAGGAGTAAATTTTCAAGGAGTCAATTTAGTAGATGCCAGTTTTATTGGTGCTGACCTGAGCTATGCCAACTTACAAGGAGCCAATTTAGTAGATGCCAGTTTTATTGGTGCTGACCTGAGCCAAGCCAACCTACAAGACGCAGATTTATCCAGAGCAAAGCTCAAACAGACCCAACTCGACGCAACTGATTTCACAGGCGCTACGCTCACCGGAGCCTACATTCAAGATTGGGGCATTACCACCGATACAAAATTTGATGGAGTGCGCTGTGAATATGTTTATATGCGACTCCCCACCAAAGAGAACCCTGACCCCCTCCGCAAACCAGATAACAATAAAGAAGTGTTTGCAGATGGGGAGTTCGGTGATTTTATTAAACCTATTTTTGACACACTGGACTTGTACCACAGCCAAGGTGTTGACCCAAGAGCAATTGCTGTTGCCTTTAAAGAATTAGCTGAAAATAATCCAAGCGCAGAACTTGAAATTATAGCAATAGAAAGACGGGGAGACGATAAAATACTGCTCCGAGCTAAAACCGCAGCAACAGCTAATAAATCTGAATTGAGTAAAGAATATTTTGTAAATTATAACCACCTTAAAGCAATAGCAGAAAAAGATTTTCAAGCATTAATAGCAGCAAAAGAATATCACATCAATAGGTTGGAAACTATGATAACTACGACGCTTGAACGTCCTAATTTTTATGTGGAAACTTATACTAATCAAGGTGATACTATAATGCCAGAAGGTTCTAAAAAACAATCTAATTTCAACTTGCAAGGCGCTCAATTTGCTGGTGATATTGTAAATGCTGAAACCGTCACGGCACATCAAATAGGCGGGAATATCACCAATTACACAACTGAACAAAAGCAAAATCTAACTCTTGCCGCAACAGAAATTCAGCAACTCCTACAGCAGTTAGAGAAAACAAACCCCACTGCAACAACCTCTGAAAAAATGACAGTTGTAGCTAAGGTAGTTGATGAAATTGAGAAGAATCCAACTTTGAAAGCGTGGGTAATTGAGGCACTACTGTCTGGTCAGAGAGAAGCTTTAAAAGAAGCTATTGAACATCCTTTAGCTAATATCTTGATGGCATCTATAAATGAGTGGCAGAACGAAAGAGATTCACTTGAACAAGCCTACGCACTTCAAAGCCAGAAAATTGCAATTATTAGAAATGCATGGGTAATTGAAACAGACCCATCCCGCAAGTTTCAATACGAGCAACAGCTTCAGTCAGAAGAGCGCATACTGAAGAAATTGGATGATAGATTGAATGCAATTAAAAAATAGTTGTAAGCTACTGATAATTCAGCCAAGTTAGCTTTTTTTTAATACAGACAACTAATAATACCAAAATTAACCTATGTCAGAGTCAGAAGACCAGAAAGAAGTCTCCAATACTGACTTACGCAACTCCCAGGCGGTAACAGGCGGTAATTGCTGAAAGCGCCAACCGCCAGTAAGAGTTTAAAATTAACAGCAACCACCACCGTTATAGTGCCATGTAGAATCGGTAATCATGATTTCTGTCGGCTTTAAAGCCGCAAGTTTAGCCGCAGTTTTATCACATACTGCTGCGGGAATACCGCGTTGCAATAAATGACCTGCTGAGTCATCAAACAAGGGTTCTGTACCCGCATAAATTGCTGTTTTGCCAGTAAAAATACAGGCTCCATCTTCTGGTATGTCAACTTTGAAGGAGACAGAATCAAGACTTTCTAGCAGTAAATTCTCCTCCAAGTTATAAGTTACAGCATCTAGTAGGCGGTAAGGGCGACGGGCACGAATTTCTACTTGACCAAAACCAGCATTGACGATCAGTTGGGTATACTCTTGATATGTAAGTGCGCCTGATAAGCACATAGCACGTAAGCGTTCATCTTGTTGTAGATGTAATGGAATAGGACGAGTCGCAATGGGATCGCTCATTTGCAAACGTCCCCCTGGTTTCAAGACGCGAAATGCTTCTTTTAAAGCGCGGGTTAAATCTTCTGGTTCAAATATGTTGAAGAGACAGTTTTGTGCTACTACATCTACAGCAGCATCAGCAACAGGTAAGTTAAAAGCGTCACCTGCGCAGATTTCTACAAAGCTGGTGTCAAACCAAGGATTTTCTTGAGCAGCGATCGCCAAATTACGTGCTGCGGCTTCTCGCATTGCTGCTACTGGTTCAACAGCAATTACAGCCCCAGGACGGCGGGAAAAATAAGCGAATTGCAAAGCTTCTAAGCCACCACCAACCCCAACATACAGGACGGTTGGTTGATTGGCTAGTTCAGTTAGGTGAACAGTAGTACCACATCCATAATTCATTTCCTGCATTGCTAAAGGAACTTTCAGCCCTGGTAGTTGCAGGGGTGTACTTTGGACACAACAAAGTCCAACTTGCGGTGTTTCTGCAACTTCACGGTAGAATTGGGCTGCTGTTTCTAAATAGGTCATTGCAATCTTAACTTTGTGCGCTATTCTGTAAAGTCAACTTTGTGCATCCTAATACAATTCACTTTTAATTGTATGAGTCTTAGATGAGAATACAAGAAACGCCAAAGCTTCCTAAAGTAGGAGAGTATAATTGTCTAGAGTTTGGCTTACAAACAACAAATCCCCCAAACACCGATAAAATAAGGAGGTTTGGGGGATTAGTGCAAGTCTGGATTAATTATGTAAAACGTAGCCGATACCATATACAGTTTGCAGGAGAGGTTTTTCGTTATTAGCCTCAAGTTTTTGGCACAAATAGCAAATGTACTTTTCTATGATCTGCGAATCGCACATGAAATAGTTACTCCAGACTTCTTCTAAAATGCGATCGCTTGTAATTACCTCTCTTGGATGAATCAGTAAATACTCCAGTAAATCAAATTCCTGTTCGGTTAAATCAATTAACCGCTGGCCTCGATATACTTTTCGTGTCCGACGATTTAAACTGAGGTCTTCAAATTCTAAGATATCTGCGGCATCTATTCGCTGGATTTTTCGCAGATGGGCACGAACTCTAGTAACTAACTCTTCGACACCAAAGGGTTTAACTAGATAATCATCCGCACCAGTGTCTAAGCCTGCAATGCGATCGCTGGCTTCATCCTTGGTAGTTAATAAAATTATCGGTACTTGATCGCCAATACTTCGCAGCCGTCGGCAAGTTTCGCACCCAGATAATCCTTGTAACATCCAGTCTACAATTACTAAATCAGGATGCAACTTCTGTGCTGCGGTAATGGCAGTGAATCCATCGTAAGCAACACTGACTTGATAACCCTCATAATTCAGTTCTAATTCTACAAATCGTGCGAGTGTGACTTCATCTTCAACCAGTAAGATGTGCGTCATAGATGATGTTGATGATTTCAGCAGGGTATGGTTAGCACAGAAACAGATTCAGCAAATTTAGAGAGGTACTAACTGTAAATAGTTAGACATCTAATTAGTACTCCGTCAGCTTAGTATAGTTCTGAGTCAGTAACAACCGTAAATCTGCGGTTACTGATGACTGCTACATCACAAAACCCTGAAGATTTAGCAGTATACTGCTACATCTTCACCACATTCATCCGCAAGATAACAGAGAGCTTTAAATCGCAAAGTTACTACTTGTTCGTAAAGAGGATTTAACTTACACATCGGTGGAATGTGAACTAACTTCCGACCGAAGAGTGTAATGTCTCTCTCAAACGGACATTGAGCAGGAATGGCTTTGCACAAAAAATGAGCTAGTTTGCGGTTATGAATTTCTATACTTTCTAACCATTCACGCACTGGGTAGAGTAGGTCGTGATGTAACAGAATTTGAGTAAAGCATGACATAATTTTTCTCCTAATAATTTATAATTGCAAAGTTCGCTTAGTCGATGGGATTTGTATCCCTATAAATTTATAGGCTAAGTTATTGAGTTTTATGCACACCAATAGGGGTTCTTAGTGAGTTCTCTTGTAGGTGCATTTGTCCTTTTAAGACAAATCTAACTACACACTCAAGTTTTTATTTTCCGGATGATTACTGGTGCGATCGCTATCCTATCGTCTGAAAATAAATTTGCCATGCCAAATTGGCGATTTTTCAGTAGGTTTATCCGAACTTTATCAAGCGTTTATACCCACATGCAGGAGTGTGAGCTTTAGGCTAGAGTACAGGAAGGGATGAGGGGGATGAGGGGGACAAGGGAGACAAGGGAGACAAGGAAGATGAGGGAGAAATAATAAATGCTCAATGCTCAATGCCCAATGCCCAATGACAAATGACAAATGACAAATGACCAATGACTTTATTACTAACAAAAAGCAAGCGTTTGACCTTTGGGCGCCAAGCTATGACTGGCTTTTACCTTCAGTGTTTTACCAAAGTATCCACAAACGATTGCTAGAATACGTTGATTTACCACCTCGCTCTCATGTACTCGACTTAGGTTGTGGTACAGGTCGGTTGCTGGATCGCCTTGCTACTAAATTTCCTGATTTACGCGGTACTGGATTAGATTTATCTCCAAAGATGGTGCGCCTAGCTAGACAGAATAACCGCCATCGTCCCCGGTTGATTTATGTTGAAGGTAAAGCTGAGTCTCTTCCTTTTGCTGAGGGTCAGTTTGACGCAGTTTTTAACACTATCAGTTTTTTACACTATTTAGAACCCAAACAGATTTTGCACGAAGTAGCACGGGTGCTATCCCCTGGTGGCAGGTTTTATTTAGTTGACACCACTGTTAAAAGTCAGCCAGAATTGCATGTAACATTGGGTTCCCTTGGGAATGTTAGATTTTATAGCCCAAATCAACGGGAACTTATGGGTGCTGCGGCTGGATTAGCCTGTGTCGGTCATTACTATTTATTAGCGCCTGTATTGCTGACAATTTTTGCGAAACCGACGTAATTGATCGCGACCTCACCCACCCAGCCCCTTATCCTACAAGGAGCTACGGCACATAACAACTTTCTTTAACAAGATAAAAACTTTGTTTAACAAGGTCAGAACTCCGAATTAAAACTCGAAATGTAATTTTTTTGTGAAGGAAAGCCTCGTGTAACGGCAAGCCGTTAAGTTCGTTTAGCAAAATCGGCAACTATTGCACCCAGTTGAACCAGATCAACGGGTTTAGCTATGTGCATTTGAAACCCAGCCTCGATCGCCCGTTGTTGTGCTGCTTTACTGGCATAGCCGGTCAGCGCGATCGCCGGAATTTGTCCTCCGGCTGCCGCACTGAGCGATCGCACCTGTTGAATCAGGAAGTAGCCATCTTCCTCAGGCAAGCCGAGATCAGAAATCAGCACATCATAGCGGTTAGGGCTTTCGCGGAGCGCAGAGAGCGCTGCTCTGGCAGTCGTTACGGTCAGCACCTCTGCCCCGTAAGTCTTTAGCATCAACTGCAAAACTAAAAGCATATTGACCTGATCATCAACCACCAGGATCTGCAAGCCTTCTAGAGAGGGGAGATTTTGCGAAGCGTCCAAAGATGTTTCTACCTTCGGTTCGACAATCGGTGGTGAGGTTGGGGGCGGGACGTATAAAGGCAACCGCACAGTCAGTGTGGCACCTTGTCCTTCGCCCGGACTTTCTGCCAGCACAGTGCCACCATGCAGCTCGATGAGATACCGCACGATCGCCAAGCCCAATCCTAGCCCTTGATTGGTTTTGGTTGTACTGGAATCGCCCTGATAGAACCGCTCGAAAATATGTGGCAATAAATTTGCTGGAATACCAATTCCTGTGTCACTGACTTGAATTTGCGCCTGCTGGTCAACCTGTGACAGCGTGATGTCTACTCGTCCACCCGCAGGCGTAAACTTGATCGCATTCGAGAGCAGGTTCCCCAGCACTTGCTGCAAGCGTTCGGCATCCCCCAGCACGGAGATCGAACTCAACGATGACACTAACTGAATATTTTTTGCCACCGCCGATAAGTTAACGCTATCGAGAGCAGCTTGAACCAATAAGCTCAAGTCGATCGGGTGGCTATTCAATTGCAACTTGCCACTCGCAATCCGAGAGGTATCCAGAATATCTTCAATTAGGTAATGGAGTTGCTTACTGCTCTGCTCAATGGCTTCTAAGGCGTGATCGACTGTTGCCTCGTCGCAGTCGCGGTTGCGGAGCAGTGGCACCCAGCCCAGTAGCACGGTGAGCGGATTTCGCAGTTCATGGGACAGAATAGCGAGAAATTCATCTTTGGCACGACTGGCCGCTTCAACCCTCTGGCGTGCCGTGCGCTCGGTAACATCTGAGATCGCTAGCAAAATCATGTCTATGTTGTCTTCTCGGTGCAGTTTGCACCCATTGAGCAGCATATTTTTATGCCCAATCTGCTCAAAATCATGATTGACCTCAAAATCCTGCACCGCAAGCTCATCCGCCAGAATACTGTTCAACATTGATCGCAGTTTGGGAATATCCCACTGCCCATTGCCTAATTCAAACAGCAACATCTGGATGGTTTCAGCTTCAGAAACGCGAAATGTCTGGTAAAACGCGCGATTCGCGGCATTCACCCGTAAATCAGCGTCCAGCACAACCAGAGGGATTTGCACCGTCTCAATGATGGTTTCTGCATAGTTGCGAGCGCTCTCTATGCTGGCGGTGTAGCGTTTGAGGGCATCAATATCCTGTAGCACCATTGTCACACCGTCAATTTGGTTTTCAGTGGTGCGATAGGGGCGAATGCGGATACTATACCAGTATCCGGCTTCTGTTTGGATCTCCTGTTCTTTTGTATTGAGGGTCTCCAACACCTCCAAAATCATCGGTTCTAGCTGGGAAACGTCAAAATTGCCATGCAGGTCAGTGAAGGGTCGTCCGATATCGGTGGGGATGAAATTGAACAGTCGCTGGGCGGTTGGTGTAAAGCGGCGAATCCTTAAGTCATTCGTCAGCATCACAATCGGGATATTAATGCTGGCGATAAAGTTGTTGAGATCGCTATTGTCTCGATTTTGTTGCAGATTCCGACTCCGCAGTTCTTCATTGGTCGTCGAGAGTTCCTCATTGGTGGCTTGAACTTCTTCTTTTGCTGTTTGCAGTTCTTCATTCGTGCTTTGCAGTTCCTCATTGCTCGATAGGATCTCTTCATTCGCTATGCGTAAGTTTTGGTTGAGTTGGTTTTGCTCCTGAATCACCGTTTGCAGATGCGCTTGGGCCGAGAGTTCGCGTTGGGTGGCAGCAGACAGCGCCTGACGAAGCGTTACAAGCTCACGCGCTAAGTCCGCTGGCTCCAAGTTTTCTACCGTTGCGGGACTGGTCAATGTGTTAGAGGCAGGGGCAGAGGGCGAGATGGGATTAAAAAGCACCAAAAAATAGAGCGTGTTTGTCAGGGCTGGGCGAAATGGCAGCACCTCCAGATTCAGCCGCGTTCGCTCACCCTGTTCCATTTGAATGTCTTCCAGCCGCACCAGCACGTTCTCTGCCTGAGCCTGATACAGGGCGGTGCGAAGGGGTGTTACCAGCCCTTCGCGTGCCATAGACAGCAGGTTTAGCTCTGTGGTGCTAGGGGTCAACTTCAGGTAAAGATCGAGGTCTTTGCGTATCTGTAAGATCTGCATCTGTTCATCGACCACGACTGATAGCGGCATATAGCGATTGGCGATCAGTTGGTCAACTTCTCGGGCTAAATCAAAGGGAATGGAACGATTTTCTGGGATGGGCTGCGAATTATGGAGACTGGGGACGCGCCCAGAAGTAGCTGTAAACGCAAATAAGCGATTAGATAAGCTCAATTTTCGGGCATAGATTTTGCAGGCTTCATCCACGGGCGTAAACAAATTTGAGCTAGCTTTGACGCTTTCTGCCGTACCCAACACCAGGCAGCCCGTTAAGTTGAGACTGTAATGAAACAACGCCATGATGCGCTCTTGCTGGCGATCGGATAAATAAATCAGCAGGTTGCGACAGCTAATCAGATCGAGATTCGAGAACGGGGGGTCGTCGCATAAGTTATGATGGGCAAACACACACAATTCGCGAATGGTACTGCTAATTTGATACCCTCCCTCTGCCTGGGGGACAAAGAACCGACTTTTACGCTCCGGTGAAACGCCTTCCATCTGGCTTTCTAGGTAGAAGCCTGTTCGGGCTTTGCTAATGGCTGTTTCGCTAATGTCGGTAGCAAAAATCTGAATCAACGGGACGGTGGCGCGATCGCTGAAAAAAAAGTTAGAACTTTCTTTAACAAGGTCAGAACTTTCTTTAACAAAGTTAGAACTTTCTTTAACAAAGTTAGAACTTTCTTTAACAAGGTCAAAACTTTCTTTAACAAGACAAGCTTGGGTTGAGGAACGAAACCCAACATCCCAAAACATGCCCTAAGTTCCTTGCGGGACATGGGTTTCACGTTACAGCAGTTTTCATGTATTTACAGCCATTTTCAGGTAAAAATACCACACTGTAGGGGCACAGCACTGCTGTGCCCTGACGATAGATGTGGTGCAAATACGTGAAAACTGCTGTCAACCATCATTATGAGACCTAACCCCCAGCCCCTTCCCTTGTAGGGAAGGGGAGAGAATCAAAGCCTCTCCAATAATAAAAGCTGCTCCCCCCTGTCTTCAGGCGATAGAATATTTTTTTAATTGGAAGTCCCTGAGTGTGGATAGTGCATAAACACCACAGGAACTCGAATCAGCTTTCTACCTAATTCTGACAATCGAAACTTAGGTTTGAGCGATCGCGGTAAATCTTCAAAAGCAACGGTTACAAAGCCAAAGCGGCTGTAAAACTCTGCTAATCGCTGACCGAGACATTCTAAATATAACGGCTGAGTGGCTGTAGCGATCAAATGCTGGGTGAGAAAACTGCCCAAACCACGACCTCGCCAAGCTGGTGCAACAACTAAACTACCTAGTTCTTGGATATCAGAAAAATTACGTAGCTGTCCGCAAGCTGCTAACTGGCGATCGCGAAGCGTGTGCGAAGCACTCTCGCATTCAATCACCCAAAACTGCTGCCAACGTAATTGAGTCGGGTCTAGTTTAGCAGATAATACCAGCAACCTAATCGACCAATTATCCTCAGATGTTGCCTTGCGAACAGTACATCCAGATGGTAAAGCTAAATTGCTCTGTTGCATTAATTCTACTTATATATTTTGTATAGCAGCCATTACACTTTAATACTCAATCACACCTCGTGAGAATTGATGTTTGATAAATAATACTAAACATTACTTCCGATAGAGGAAGGAAGCAGGTATAACTATATTCTAGATAGATAAAATTGCACTCCTGTTGTTCTTAAAATATAGCCAAGAATTAATCACAGGAGTTCTAATTATGTCTGAACAACAAAAGCAAAAATCTAATAATGAAGGTACTACACCTAACGCTTCTGGTGGTTACCAAACCCCCCTTGAAGACGAAATCCGCAAAACT
The DNA here is from genome assembly GCF_963875285.1 of Calothrix sp. NIES-2100. Classification (NCBI taxonomy): domain Bacteria; kingdom Bacillati; phylum Cyanobacteriota; class Cyanophyceae; order Nostocales; family Calotrichaceae; genus Calothrix; species Calothrix sp. NIES-2100. The sequence goes on along the minus strand of NZ_CAWNLA010000001.1, from coordinate 9,087,584 downwards.
GGTGATGCTGAAAAAAGCGATGCTAGAGAAACCGCTAAGCCAGAAGCACCTGGTGAAGATAATGTAGCAGGTAGCCCCAATCAAGGCACTGAATCTCGCTAATTACTCTCAACTGCGTCAAATTGACCCAGTCTAACAAAGCTTTTTTGTTGACCCTAATTCACCAATTTTTGAGTGGAAATTGTAGATGAGAGCGCAATTTCCACTCAATTTTTTTGTTTATATAGCAGTCTTAAATCATTCGTGAAAAATTAGATCCCCGACTTCTTTGAGAAGTCGGGGATCTGAGCATCTCGATTTTCACAACCGAAATAGGATTGCTGTATATATTCCCCGTACAGTATATTTGTACCATTGTATAAACATATCGTCATTGACATTGAATCTGAGATAATACTCAGCAACGCTTCTGTGAATAGGCGATGAAAAAAATAACAGAAAAATTTATTGCAGGTGGTTTTGGGTTAGCACTACTGTTGTTGTCTAGCGTGGGCGTAGGTTCATACTGGAGTGTGCAAAAGCTTAAAGAAGATAAGCAATGGGTAATTCATACCGATCAAGTTTTAAATATTTTGGATAATTTGAATCACGGATTTCTCAATGCCGAAAGTGGACAACGGGGTTTTATGCTCACTGGCAAGGTAGATTACCTCAAAAATTATGGAGCAAACAAGCAACAGGTTTACCAGGCATTTCAAGAATTGCACCAATTAACCAAGGATAATGCTAAGCAACAACGCCGATTAGATCTACTTAAACCCCTGATTGCTCGCAGATTTGATTTACTTGAAGAATTAATTAATCTACTCAAACAAAATCCGGCAAATAAAGCCAAGCAAATAGTCATTACAGATCAAAATAATGCAGTAGCTAAACAATTCCAGGCAATTAGCCAAGTAATGAAAAATGAAGAAATCATTTTATTGCAACAGCGAACAGCAGTAACGAATTATAGAATCAATCAAATTATTCTGGTAATTAGTCTAGGATATGGCTTGAGTTTTCTCTTGCTCATAAGGGTTTACTTATTACTGCAAAAGCAAATTCAAATTAACAAGCAATTATCAAAAGAATCTATTCATCTGGAAAAACAAGCTGCCAAAGCGCAATTAGCAAATATTTTAGAAACAGTTTCAGATGCTTTTGTTGCTATCGATCGCAATTGGTGTTACACCTACGTTAATGAAAGAGCAGGGCAAATTTTTAACCGCAATCCTCAAGAATTAATTGGTAAGAATATCTGGGAAGAATTTCCCGAAGGTGTTGGACAAAAGTTTTATCATGCCTACTACCAAGCTGTAGCAACACACCAAGTGATTGAAATAGAAGAATATTATTCTCCTTGGGAACGCTGGTTTGTAAATCGCATCTATCCTTCAGAGCAAGGGCTATCAATTTTCTTTCAAGACATCACCGAACGCAAAATTGCAGAAATTGCCTTAGAAAAAAGTGAAAACCGTTATCGTTCGCTAGTGATTGCTACAGCTCAAGCAGTTTGGTTGGCTGATGCTCAAGGCTTACCCAAAGAATATTCCTCTTGGATAAATTTAACTGGTCAAAATGAAGAAGAAGCCAAGGGTTGGGGATGGTTGGATGCAATTCATCCTGAAGATAGGCAGTTAACAGAGTCTATTTGGAATCAAGCATTCACACAGAAGAATATTTATCAGGTAGAACATCGTGTGCAAGTTGCTGATGGTAGTTATCGATTTTTTGCTGTCCGGGCGATTCCGGTATTAGATGCGAATGAGCAGATTATAGAGTGGGTAGGTACTCATACTGATATTACCGAGAGAAAACTTGCCGAGCAGGCGCTGCAACAGGCAAAAGCAGAGTTAGAAATTAAAGTTGCCCAAAGAACAGCCGAACTATCTAAGCTGAATGAGGATCTTAAACGTTCTAACCAGGAGTTAGAGCAGTTTGCTTATGTAGCTTCTCACGATTTACAAGAACCATTACGCGCTGTAGCTGGTTATAGCCAATTGTTAGAAGAAGAATATCAGCAGTTTTTGGATGAGTCGGCGCGGGAATACTTGGGTTACATTGTCGATGGAGCTACGAGGATGCGACAGTTAATTCAAGACTTGCTCGCTTATTCTCGTGTGGGGACTCGCGGTCAAGCATTTGTTCACACTGACTGTAATATTGTACTCAATCAAGCACTCAGTAATTTACAAATAGCGATCGCCGAAAGCAACGCAATCATCACCCATGATCCTTTGCCTACTCTGCTTGCTGACAAAACCCAACTAGTGCAATTATTCCAAAATCTCATCGCTAACGCCATTAAGTTTCGCCAAGACAAGCCACCTCAAATTCACATCGGTGTAGTTAAAGGTGCAGAAACCCTTGAGGCTGAGGTACAGATAGAGAAAGCACAGGAGCCACCAGAAGCCCAATTTCTCCATCCAAAATCCCATGAATGGCTTTTTTGGGTACAAGATAATGGCATCGGGATTAAGCCCCAATATCTGGAACGAATTTTTGAAGTATTTCGCCGCCTACATACCCGGCGAGAATTTTCTGGTACAGGTATCGGTCTAGCTATCTGCAAAAAAATTGTTGAGCGACACGGCGGTCGAATTTGGGCAGAGTCTCAGTTAAAAGTAGGAACGACATTTTATTTTACTTTGAAGGAGAATTAGGGTTAATCTATAAAGTGTGTGACATGGCGATCATAAATACTTATAATGTTGAATAATCAGGCTTTTAGATGTATTGAAATTTTGCTAGTAGAAGACTCTCCTAGTGATGCCAACCTTACCATTAAAGGCTTCCAAAATGCCAAAATTGCCAACAACTTGCACTGGGTTGAAGATGGTGAAATGGCGATGAACTACCTGCGACAAGAAGGTGAATTTTCTGATGCGCTTCGTCCAGATTTAATCTTACTCGACTTAAATTTGCCTGGTATGGATGGGCGCGAAGTTCTCACAGAAGTCAAATCAGATCCAAATTTCAAGCTGATTCCTGTTGTGGTTCTGACAACATCAACAGACGAACAGGATATTCTCCGCTCTTATAATCTTAGTGCTAATTGCTACGTAACCAAACCGATAGATATCTACCAATTCATCCAGGTTGTGCAATTGATTAAAGACTTCTGGCTAGCAGCAGTGGCGCTTCCGAAATAGTCGTCTGATTTTTTTTATGGGTTATGGAAAACCTTTTTCTAAATCTTGTTCTTATAAGGAAAAAAACTTTTAATGTTACCCCAAAGAGAGAGGGAAGGGCATTCAGGTGTTAGGTTTTTCCTGGGCTTTTCCACATCAGGCGACAAGTCTTGTCTATCGAACTCAGGTTAAGTTAAATTCCTGTGGTTGAAAATTTTCAGGTAAATTATGCTCAAATTTTCTCTCAACCTCATGTTAAAAAATCTTAAGCAATCACAGATAAATGCATAAAAACATTAATAACCACAGATATATCTGTATTTGATCTTAGCGAGTGCCTGTAAATGCTTAGTGACAAGTGGCAAACAAGCAGATTATCTAGCCAATTCATCAAAGCCTACCTTATGGAAAAGACCAAAATTCACATCCTACTGGTAGAAGATAGCCCTACTGATGCCATGCTCATCCGTCAGATTTTGTCGCGTGCAAATCCCAGTGAATGGCAGATGACTCATGTTGAGCGGTTATCTGAGGCAATAGATATGAGTAGAGAAAATACTAGACCAACTACCGATGATTGTCAAACCCAAAGTGGTGAGCAACAAAGATTTGATGTTGTTTTGTTAGACCTCCATCTCCCCGACTCGACTGGACTAGATACGTTAAAAGAATATCGCTCCGCAATACCTGATATTTCAGTTGTAGTATTAACTGGGCTGGATGATGAAGATTTAGCAATCCAAGCCATGACCGAAGGCGCACAAGACTATCTTGTCAAAGACCAAATTACAATCCAGCGGTTATTGCGTGCAATGCGTTACGCTATTGAACGGGGCGAAATTCTCAGAAAACTGCGAGATAGTGAGGAACGTAGCCGTCAAGCTCTCGCAAAAGAGCAAGAACTCAACGAGTTAAAGTCCAACTTTGTCGCGATGGTTTCCCACGAGTTCCGTACTCCCATGACCACGATTCGCACCGCGATAGAAATCCTCGAATATAACAACGATAAACTCACTGACGATCGCCGCGCTAAATACTTTAGTCGAATTCAAAAAGCTATTAACCAGACTCTTGAGCTTTTAGATGAGATATTGTTCTTGAGCAGAACTGAAACATCGAAATTAGAGCTATATCCGACACCTTTAAATTTAGAAAATTTTTGTTGTGAACTGATAGAAATCTTCCAAATTAGTGGCGGTAATCAGCACAAGATTATTTTCAATTATCAAGGAGAATGCACGCAAGTAGAAATGGATGAAGAATTGCTCAATTGCATCTTCACTAATTTACTGTCTAATGCCATCAAATATTCTCCACCACAAAGCAATATTTTGTTAGATTTGCTCTGTAAAGATGACATAGCAACTTTTAGAGTCCAAGACCAAGGTAGAGGAATTCCCCTCAAGGATCAACCTTATCTATTTCAAACTTTTTACCGCGCCAGTAATGTGGGAACAACTCAAGGTACAGGGCTGGGACTTGCTATTGTGAAAAAGGCTGTAGATCTACATGGAGGAAAGATTCAAATAGAAAGTCAGCAGGATGTAGGCACAACAGTAATAGTCAAGTTGCCATTACACTCTGTTGCTTCATCAAAATAAGTCTTTCAGCGGCATTCATACCACTATTTTTATTAAGTTTTTATACAGCCTTCTAGAGTTGCTGATAATTTTGCTTCAGCAGTTTAATACTTGCGACTTGCGATTTGCGACTTCATTTTTTATCTATCAACTGGCGTTGAATGTGTACCTATGTTTTGGTTTACTTGGTGTTTATTTGAAGGAAATTATGAGTTAAATTAGTATAAATTAAGTTAAATGAAAATTCTTTGAAAAAACTTCAATCTTGAGATCAACTAGTTTGATGATTGTAGCGATGTTCCAGTAACGGTGAAGTGGGTAAGCTAACTGTAAAGACACTACCTTCACCTAAGCGCGATCGCACGCTCACACTCCCACCCATACTTTCTAACAGTGTTTTCACAATCGATAACCCCAAACCAGAACCCCCAGTAGAACGGTTACGGGTTTCATCTACGCGATAAAATCGCTCAAAAATGCGAGACTGATGTTTTAAAGGTATACCATGACCTTGGTCACAAACTTGAATAATTGCCTCTTCACCTTGGTGATTTAACTTGACAATTACTGGACTATCTGATTCAGAATATTTAACAGCATTATCAATTAAATTTAATAATACTTGTTTGAGGCGATTATAGTCTGCTTTGACCTCAATGGTGTGATTTATAGACTCAATGATAATTTGGCGATCGCTATATTTCTGTGCCATCCCCACAACTTCTACAACTAAGTCATTCAGCACACAAGGTTCCATCGAAAAATGTAAATAACCACTATCTGCTCGTGCTAAATCCAGTAAGTCTTGTAAAAGCCGAATGGTATGTTCTGCTTCTAACGCCGCAGTTTCTAAAGCTTCTAATTGAGTAGGTGTTAAATTATTTTGCCGACGCAATACGCTTTGTAAGTAACCATGAACAATTGTTAATGGTGTGCGTAACTCATGGGAAACATTGCTGACAAACTGTCGCTCTTGTTCCCAAGATTGCGAGAGACGCGATAACATCATATTGAAAGTCAGAGCTAATTCTTTAACTTCGCTAGGTGCTTGATCGAGAGATAATTGTGCTTCTGGTAAATCGGCGGCGGAAATGACTGCTGTCATTTGACTAAGCTGACGCAGTGGCTGTAGAGAACGCTTGATATAAAATGCGATCGCTAGTGAGATGACGATAATTGCTACAATACTAGCAATTCCTAAACTTTCCACTATTGCCAAATACATAGTCTGTTCGCGGGTAACATCCTGTACTACAAATAGCTTTCCTAGCACCTTACCCTTGACTGGTAATGAACCACCACATAAAACAAAGTAACGTTGCTGAACTTTAGTTATTTGGGGTTTAACTGACATCTCTGTGAGAGACATTAACTCAGATGCTGCTGCATCTGATAGCTGATTCCAATTATTAGATTTAGCGATAATTTGATTTTCAGGGTTTTTTATCCAGATAAATGTATCTGTATTGATTAAGTTATCAACTGACTTTTGTAACCCCTCCATTGGTGACATCATTTCGCTATAGATTTGCACATCACGGGGTAGGCGATCGGCAATTTGTTCAATATGATGTTTATGACTATTAATTAAAATTTGCTGCATTTTCCAGCTAGTCCAAATTGATAGGCTACCCAATCCCAAAGCGGAAAATACAGCAATGCCAACCGTTAAGCGTACCCGTAATGAAAAAGGATCAATTTTTGGCAAAATTTTGTTGATTTGATTCACTTTGATATTTGAGGATTTGGTGTCAAACAAGTTTTTTGAGCAAAATCACACTGATAAATGTAAGGTTCTTGCCAACTTAGGGGAATTGCTAGTAAGTCTCGCGTTCCTGTCAATCCTTGCCCAATAAATAGTAATATAGCAATACAATTTAAAATCGTATGGACAATGCGCCATCGCTGGGATTTATCCTGATAAATATCTTGGACAATTGACACAGAGAAAATCATCAGTAAAGCTGCGGTAATCCCAATATAGTAGTGCGACCAATACCACTCATTCGTCAGGCGATAAACTCCATCTTGACAACCAATAATCACTAAACCTGCACCAGTTAAAGAAGCAAAAATACCCCGCCACAGCCGCTGCCGTGCTTGATAGAGTAATATTAAACATTTAATAGTGGCAGAAAATATCAAGACAATAAATAATACTTTCAAAGGTGCTGTACTCCACAATTGATGTTTGACAATATTTTTACCAATTGCATAACCTAAACCTAGCAAAGTTACACCCACAACTGCACTTGTTAGCAACTCACCAAACTTTCTATGATCTGCGCCAACTACTGGGGGTATCTTGCTTTTACCATTAGCTAAAGTTTGTAAACGTCGTTGGCGTGTTTGCCATGCGAAATTGACTACATTGCCAATGATTGGGAAGACAAAAATAATTGCGATCGCCGGATGTATCAGCCCCAAAAAATCTGCTAATTCCATATAATACCTAATTTTGACGCAATGAATTAATACGGCTGTCTTACAGATAACCGCTAGGCTTTGATCTCACACTTTTTTGCGAGATATTTTGACTAATTAAGTGCAGCTTTAACTACTAGCTAAAGGAGCATAACCGAAAGTAGCATTGAATTTACGACACCAAATAGCCACAGATTTAAATTCTCCTAGCTTCACTTTTTCAGGTACAGCATAACGTTGAGTACCGCTGATTTTTTGTAAGGGAGCAATACTCAGATAATCTTTCTCTTTAATACCAGATTGTGGTGGAGCATCAGAACGATACAAAATTACATATAAATCTGGGCCTTTATCGGTTTTAAAATTTTGATCGAACTCTAAGTAACTTTTTCCTTGTTCAGTGACGACTTTGACTTTTCCCTGAGTAGGATGTTCCCCAGCCTTAAACACACCAACTCCAGAACCGGAACTCGCTACCGTTGCGGGAGGCTTTGTTTGGGTATTTGTCTGATTTGAGGGTTCCTGGTTTGCACAGCCTATGCTAATCACAGTAATCATACTCAAAATAGCTAAATGCTTGAACTTCATCACGCTAACGTCCTCAAACTCTTCTCTGATAACAATTTAAAGCTTGGCGCTCTTGAAAAAATTAATTTAAGCTGAGAATTGATTAAAAATTTAGGCTGTTAATTCACATATTCAGATCCCCGACTTCTTGAAGAAGTCGGGGATCTTGGCGATCGCGAATGATTTAGCATTTCTAGATTTTCTTTACACTTACTTACTCTGAAAACTTTGGGAGTGCCATCTAGTAAATTCTTCGATATTCGATATAGTTAAAAAATCAATTGTTTTGAATTGTCTGTCAATAGCTGGCAAACTACATATTTTTGCCCCAATATTCAAGTATGCTTGCACAATATTAGGAATATTCACATTACATGAATCAGGGCAATGTTGAGCCAATTCTAGAGAATATTGTGCATTTGGGTAAACCAAAATACTGGGATGCATCAAGTTATGAAGCTGAAAATAATGATAAGCACAAGTAGCTTGTAAAGGATTTTGTGTGAGTAAAGATGCACAACCAAAAAAATATTTACTTTGACTACAAATTAGATAATGTGCTAATCCTTGCCATAGTAATAAAAGTGCTTGACTATTACGGTATTCTTTAGCTATACAAGCTCTGCCAATTTCTACAGACATCGCAAGTACTGTATTAGGAATCCCATTGAGATTAAAAATATCAGCAGCATCAAAACCCAACCCTTGGGAAGCCATTGTATAGGTTTGCATCCGATAAGTGCCAATGGTTTTACCAGTCAATTTAGAAATCAGCATTAAATGATGGCAAACTGTATCAAACCTATCGCGATCCATTTGGGTAAGGCTAGAATTAGAAAAACCTAGACCTAGTTCAAGATTAAAAACTTCAAAGCGCAACCGCAAGATTGATGCTAATTCTTCTTCAGTTGTAGCTAGTTTTAAGATATAGTTTTTGCTTTGAAGCACAGGAAAATCTATTAATGATGAAGCAGGACTAGAAATTTCCATCTGTCTTCCTACTGGGAATGGGCAAAATATTCTAATAAAATTTAAGCATTGCGCAAATAACTATGTTGTGGAATAGCATTTACTTAAACGAAACTTTTTGCCCAGATCCCCGACTTCTTTAAAAAGTCGGGGATCTAGAGTGTTAGTATTATGAATATAATTGGCAAAAAAATCCGTCAATAAGATACAGAATTTTTTGCTTATCTATTTTATCTGTCTATTTCGATTATTTAACCTAGCTCGATAATCTTTTCGCACAACAACGTAATTCCGCCTGGGAAAGGAAATAATTATTTTAAAACTGGTAGTCCCCAAATTTTCATTGAACTATCGCGAACTCGATTGCTACCACTATATATAGTTTGCCCGTCTGGACTAATCGCGATCGCATCAACGCAAGATATATGTCCCTCAAGAGTTTTAACTAACTTGCCTGTTTTTGCATCCCATATCTTGATAGTAGCGTCTTCGCTACCACTAAAAACTACCTGACCGTAAGGACTAATAGCAACAGAATATACTTCTCCAGAATGTCCCTGAAAAACATGCATTTTCTCACCCGTTCGTAAATTCCACAGCACAACAGTTTGATCGTCACTACCGCTGACTAAAAGATTTCCATCTAAGCTAATAGCGATAGAATTTACTTGCTTTCTATGACCAACAAGTGAGCGTATTTCTTTACCTGTCTGCCAATCCCAAACTATAATGGCATTATTATCCATGCCAGTTACCAGCATATTTTCATCTAAACTAATAGCAGCACAATTTACTTTTATAGAATTCTTGGAAAAAGTACGAATTAAATTTCCTGTACTAATATCCCACAGATGGATTTCCTTATGGCAACAAACAAGAGTCTTACCATCAGGGCTAATTACAATATCGTTAATTTGATATAAATCAACTGGTAAAGAACCTGTTTTTTTTCCTGTTTGTAAATCCCATGTTGTTAAATTTCCATATGAACTACGGCTAATTAAAGTTTTGCTATCGGGGCTAATAGCAACACAGGGAGGGTTTCCAATTTGCGGTAAAGAATGTAGATGTTGTTTTTTGATTGTATCCCATACTTCAAAACTATCTAAAAAAGATCCTGTTACCACAATCTTACCATCTTGACTGAGCCATAAACTATGTACGTATCTTGTCCCACCTAAAGTGCTAATTTGTTGTTTTTTATGCCAATCCCATAATCTGATTATCTTGTCTGCGCTACCTGTTACTAAAGTTTTTCCGTCTGCGCTTAAAGCTAAAGCAATAACTGGTTTAGAATGGGATTCTAAATTATTTATTAACTGTCTTGTCTTTAAATCCCACACTTCAATAGGTTGTTTCCAAGGGCTGATCGCTAAGGTTTGTCCATCCTGACTGAGGTCGTAAATGAATTATCTTCATTGTTAAAAGAATATATTTCTTGCTTCGTTTCCAAATCCCATACCTTAATTGTTTTCAAACTCATACCTGCAAGAAAGCGATCATCTAAACTAATAGTTAAAATATCAATCCAATTAAATTTACAATAATGTTTTGAATTAACTTTGAAAGTTTTAATAATTTCACCTGTCTGCCAGTTCCAAATTATGACCTCGTCCCAAGCACCGCTAAAGAGAGTTTTTCCATCTGGACTTACACAAAGAGCAGCAATATCTGATTTCTATTCAAAACTACGAAGCAAATCTCCTGTTTGTAAATCCCAAAATTTGATGTAGTTGTCTTCACTATTAAAAAGTATTTTTCCATCTGCACTAATAGCAAGGGAAGCTGCTAGATTATTTTTTGCATTGGAGCGCCCTTCTAATGTAAAAACTTTAGTTCTTGTATTTACATTCCAAACTTCTATTTCGGAATTATATTTAGTAGATATACAAATTATTTTTTCGTTTGAACTAAAAGCGATATTGATATTGTAAGCTTTTCCCATACGCTTACTAACATGCGTTTCAATATTTTGGATAACTCTTTCTGTGTGTAAATCCCACACTTTAATAGTCAGATCTTTACTGACGCTAATAAATTTTTTGCCATCAGAACTAAAACGAACCCAGCCAACCTCATATTGATGCCCCTCTAATGAGTCAATACACTGAAAAAATTCATATTGGTTGCACTTTTCTATTAACTGCTTCGCTTTTGAATCTGGGTGCTGGGATAGTAGAGTATAAGCAAATTGTTTTAACTGTGGTTGATGTTGGAAAGCTTCTATTATTAAATCTAAACCTGCATCACCATATTTAAGTGCCTCTTTAAGCGCTGCTAGTCTTGGTTCTATTGGTTTTAGAGCTAAACGTTTTTTAACTCCTTCAATTCCCCCTAACACCACACCATCTACAGGAACTTGTAATTGTCCACCAAGTACAGCATCATATTCTTTTGGTTGGTTATCTGGCATAGCACCCTGACCACTTTACTATAGCGGTTTTCAGTTGAGTCCAATACACTCTTGAGGGCACGGCACTGCCGTGCCCCTACCCGCAACGATATAATTTTGTATTGCATCCAACTGAGAACCGCTATATTGCTAGTATTCCCACTACACAGCTATCAATTACTCTCTGCTGAGGCGGAATGCGGTGTGAGAATTATCTGTCCATTGATCGCGGTTTAATCGCGATCGCAATATAGCCAACAAGCCCACGGTTTTACCCGCAGGCTTGTATAATTTTTGCACCAATTATCGATTGAGATGACTTTTGCTACTGTAGAGAAGGGCAGGAAACTAAAAAAGGGACAAACTTAGCATCAATTGCGGTGATTATTACTGTAGCGAACCCTAGTACCTGCCCAAAGCAATTTCTCTCGTAGGGTCTGATAATATGAATTGTTCTCCCGCAAAATAATAAATTTCGCCCGACAATCAGCCATGCGCACATCTACGCGGTGTCCTGGCCATATTGAAGTAGCTAATACGCCATCTGTCCACAGCTTAGTACTCAAATCGTAATCCCCCAAAGGCCAAACGCTGACCACAGAACCAGGGGGTAAGACGAGGGGACGGCTAGAAAGACTCATGGGACAGATGGGAGTGATGGTAACCGCTTCCATCCCATCGTGCATAATTGGGCCGTTAGCAGAAACGGTGTAACCAGTGGAACCAGTGGGAGTGGAAACAATTAACCCATCGCCAACATATTGATCGACAACTTCACCATCAATTTCCATTTCTAAAATTGAGGTAATCATGCGATCGGCTGAGGCGGGTTTGATACAGAATTCATTCAAAGCCAAATAGCGATCGCTTACTGGTTCTAAATTCGATCCATAGCCTTCAAACACTGCTGCTTGCAACATCATCCGCCGCTGAACAGCATAGCGGTCTTCAAACAGCCTATCCCACACTTTTTCCGTATCTTGGAATTCTTCAACTGACTCAGTTAAGAACCCCAGATGACCTCCCACATTCACTCCCAGAATAGGGATGCCAGCTGGAGCTAAATGTCTGGCTCCTGTTAATACAGTACCATCACCACCAAGTACCAATGCCAGATCGATTGGCTGACCCACTGAAGCCAAAAACACCGGGTAAGGGTTATCTTTTGGCCCGCTAGGTCCGATCAATACCTGACACTGGCGATTTTCTAGTTGTTTAGCACAGACTTCTGCCCAGCGTTTACTCTGGGCATCTCGCGCTTTATAAGCAATGATTACCTGCTTGAGTTGCACGCACAATTACCACTTGAGGAGATTAAACTGCTCCATATCGACGGTATCACGGTTGCGATAAATGGCAAGCACGATCGCCAACCCTACCGCCGCTTCGGCTGCGGCCACGGTGATCACAAATACGGTAAACACCTGACCCTTAATTAATGTTGAGTCAAGATAATTGGAAAATGCCATTAAATTCAAATTAACAGCATTCAGCAGCAACTCAATTGACATCAGCACCCGCACGGCGTTGCGGCTGGTAATTAAACCGTAGATGCCAATACAAAATAAAGCTGCCGCAAGTAACAAAAAGTATTGGAGTTGCATGAATCTCTGTATTCCTTCTGAAAAACCTGGCTTTTTACTGGCAAGAGCAGTTTTAAATATTACTCTTGTGTTTCCTGACTTGCTGATACTAGTTCTCTAGGCCGTTCTGGTAAAGTCAAAACGGTTTGTGGCAATTCGGAAGTAGTTCCTGGTTCTGGTAAGTATTCGCGACGTGCCAAAATAATCGCTCCCACCATAGCCATCAGCAACAATACAGAAGCCAATTCAAAAGGTAGGAGAAAGTCAGTAAAGAAATGCTGACCAATCAAAACTATGGAACTTTCAACAACTACAGGAGCAGTTGCATAAGCCCAAGGAGTTGCTAAGATCATCGTGCCCAAAAGAGCGAAGAGTCCCAGACTGACTACAGCTGTTAATATTTTCCGGATTCCAGCACTAGGAAATGGTGCAAAATTCTGCCGCTTGTTGACCAACATGATCGCAAACAAGATCAGCACGTTAACAGCACCAACATAAACCAGTATTTGTGCAGCTGCTACAAAATCACCATTCAGCAACAGGTACAACCCAGCGATGCTGATGAATACGCCACCAAGCAAAAAGGCAGAATAGACGATGCTAGAAGACAACACCACGCCTATTGCTGCCCCAATCATCATTACAGCCAGTACACCAAAGGAAACAACCTGTACTCCTTCTGCTAAATTCACTGTTTTTTGTCCTCAATCAGTTGTCATTGGTCATTGGTCATTAGTCATTAGTCATTAGTCATTAGCAAAAGACAAATGACAAAGGACAGATGACTAACTAAATTTATTTTTCTGCTTGTTCTACCAAGTCTTGGCGAATAGCACCGGGAAGTGGTGCGTCGGCGGGTAGATCGTGGGGTTCCATGACACCTTTGGGCAGGTAAACTAATTCGCGTAATGGTGTCACCATTGGGTCATTTGTTACCTTGTATGGCAAACGTCCCAATGCTACGCTGTCATAGTTCAACTCATGGCGATCGTAGGTGGAAAGTTCATAATCCTCTGTCATTGATAGACAGTTGGTTGGACAATATTCCACACAGTTACCGCAGAAGATACAAACTCCAAAGTCAATGCTGTAGTGATTGAGCTTTTTCTTCTTGCTGGCTTTGTCAAATTCCCAATCGACTACGGGTAGGTTGATGGGACAAACGCGCACACAAACTTCACAGGCGATACACTTATCAAACTCAAAGTGAATTCTGCCGCGAAATCGTTCGCCAGGAATTAGTTTTTCGTAAGGATACTGGACGGTAATCGGCCGCCGCCGCATATGGTCGAAGGTAACAGATAACCCTTGACCAATGTAACGACCTGCTTGCACTGCTTCTTTGGCATAATCGCCAACTTGTTTGAGGAACTTTAGCATCGTGTTTTACTCTCTCTTATGCTCAGTTGTCATTGGTCATTTATCATTGGTCATTTGTGAAATAACTCATGACTCATGACTCGTGACTAACCACCGAAGGCTACGGGAAAAGCTAGTTTCAGGGCTGCGGTTAATAGGAGATTAACCAAACCAACTGGTAGCAAAAACTTCCATCCTAAATCTAACAGTTGGTCAATTCGTACCCGTGGTACTGTCCAGCGCAACAGGATGGCGACAAATACTAGCAAGTAGGCTTTGAGTACGGTCATAATAATACCCAAAGAAGCAGTTACTATCTGCAAGACTGGGTTTGCTTCACTGATTCCCAACAAATTAGCAATAACATTGATGGGAATCGGAAAATCCCAGCCGCCTAGGTATAAAATAGCAACCAGTAAGCTAGAAAGGATTAAGTTGACGTAGGAACCGAGGTAGAATAGACCGAATTTCATGCCGGCATATTCAGTTTGATAACCTGCAACTAGTTCTTCTTCTGCTTCCGGTAAGTCGAAGGGCAAGCGTTCACATTCAGCAAGGGCTGCTATCCAAAAAATGAGAAACCCAACAGGTTGTCGCCAAATGTTCCAGCCTAATATACCGTAGCCTGATTGCTGGTTGACAATATCAACGGTGCTGAGGCTGTTAGACATCATAGCGATCGCTAGCACGCTCAACGCCAAGGGTATTTCATAACTAATTGATTGCGCTGCTGCCCGTAAGCCCCCTAAGAGGGAGTATTTATTATTCGATGCATAACCAGCCATCAACAAGCCAATTGGCTGAATGCTAGATAGGGCAATCCACAAAAATACCCCCATCCCCACATTTGTAATCACAATATTCTGTCCGAAGGGAACAATCAGAAAAGACAGAAACACTGGAATTACAACAATAATTGGGCCGAGGGTAAATAGCCAGGGGTCAGATTTGGCTGGTACGATATCTTCTTTAAATACCAGCTTTAGACCATCTGCAACTGGCACTAGCAACCCAAAAGGTCCCATGTATTCTGGGCCAATCCGCTGCTGGGCTGCTGCGGAAATTTTTCGCTCCAGCCAAGTGGCAACTAGTACCCCCACTGTGGCTCCAATGAGCATCAGTATCATTGGCAGAGGCATCCAAATAGCTTTGGCTGCATCTGGTGGTAGTCCTAAATCCGTGAGGGATTTAATAAAAGTTCCTTGGAGGTCAATTCCTGAGTTCATGTTTCCGCTCTTTAAGTCAACTGAAGTGTGAAGTATGAAGTATGAAGTATGAATTGTAAAATTTCAGTCTTCAGCCTTCAGCCTTTATCCTTAGATGATGACGCCTGATTGAATTTTGATTGCTAATTCCCATGCCTAGTATATCGTTGGATGGTTTTAGCCCCTCGCATCAAAACCACAAGTTCTACTTATGGCAATGATTGGGATTCACGCAGCAAAACCCCTAATACCGCTGCCACAAGATCAAGTTCCCGCCTTCATTGTGGCAACGGTTTGTGCTTTCTTCAATTTTTGTGATTCCCCTTGGTTGAAAGCTGCTATAATTGGCAGTCATTCTGCCCATTAGCGTTGGTCAATGGCGACATAAGGAACTTCGTGCCGACCGTTATAAACCTGAGTAGGACGGAAAATCCGGTTTTCTTCTAGTTGTTCTTTCCAGTGGGCTAGCCAACCAGCAACACGAGCGATCGCAAAAATGGGTGTAAACAAGTCTGTGGGAATGCCCATTTTCCTATACACCAAACCGGAGTAAAAGTCAACATTAGGATAAATTCCTTTGTGACCCAGTTTTTCTGCTACTACCCGTTCCATCTCTTGAGCAATTTCATAATATTTGTCGTCTCCAAATTTGGAAAACAACTGTTCTGCCAAGTTCTGTAAAATCGTGGCTCTAGGGTCTTTCACCTTATAAACACGATGCCCAAAACCCATAATCTTTGCTTTACGTTGCAGCAGGTCTTCCACATAGGGACCGACATTGGCCACCGAGCCAATTTCTTCCAGCATTTGAATTACTTCTTCATTAGCTCCACCATGTAACGGCCCGCCCAAGGTTCCCACTGCACTGGCGACTACAGCATAGGGGTCTGTGAGAGTAGAAGCTGTTACCCTGGCACTAAAGGTAGAAGCATTCATCGTATGCTCGACATGAAGTATCAAGCAAATATCAAAAATTTTCGCCGCCAACTCATCGGGTTGTTTCTCGTTGAGCATATAGAGAAAATTGGCGGAGTAGTCTAAGTCATCGCGCGGCCGTACAGGGTCGTTACCCTTGCGCATTAACTGAAACGCCGCCACCATTGTGGGAATGGTTGCTATCAAGCGAACAACTGCATCTCGAATGTATACGGGATTATGTAAATCCCGGCGAGAGTAAAACAAGCCTAATGCCGCAGCCGAGGCTTGTAAAGCATCCATTGGGTGACCGCTTTCTGGAAAACATTTCATCATATCCCGGATGCGATATTTAATCCGCCTGTGGTGGCGAACTTCATCCTCAAATGCTTCCAATTCTTCCTTGCTTGGCAGTTCACCCCAGATTAAAAGATAAGCAGTTTCCAAAAATGTACTTTTTGCTGCTAGTTCCTCAATCCGGATACCACGATATTCTAGTATTCCCTTTTGCCCGTCAACATAGCTGATACTGGATTGGGCAGCAGGAATGCCTTCCAAACCGGGCTTGTATTCGCACACCGACATGGCAACACCATCTGCTTTGTGAAAGATTTGCTCAGGCTAACTTACCAGAAATCGTTATCGCAATAACAGTGACAGTTATAACCTAAGTCCTTTCATAACTGTTAGAAAACCGTTATAGCAAGTACTTGGGTGGTGTCAACCAATACATCTGACTACGACCCAAAGGAGAGCCTATTTCTGGTAGTTTTATCCCGATCATACCTGCTTTTTTCAAGACTAAGCTGGCTTTAGCATCTCCCCACAGAAGAATTTCTGCCCACTGGCTCAAACAAGGTTCATGACCCACCAGGGCAATTTGGCTATTTTGGGCATAATTTCTCGGCTCTAGCCAGTCTTTGAGCCAACTATGAATATTACCATCAGGAGCAAGGTGGTGAGATTCCTCAATTTGTGAACTGAGTCCTGCTGCGATGAGGATTTCTGCTGTTTGGCGCGCCCTTGCTAAAGGACTTGTCAAGATTAAATTAAAGTGTAGATCCAGCTTAACTAATCGCTGGGCTACTTTTTCTGTCTTTTGTCTTCCTTCCTTAGTAAGAACTCGGTCTTCATCTTTAATATCAGCTGTTCTGTCTTCGGCTATACCATGACGAATTAAATATAGTTCCATAACATAATTAAGCTTTGTCAGCGTTACGGATATATTATCGAAGACTACGCACCCAAGTATGACTATCAGCTAAATCTTGGCGATGTCTACGACGGGCTACGCCTACGCGCCACATACCAATAAACCTATCATTTACTAAATCAACATTTGCTTTTTCAGAGCCAGATTTAACTACTGTATATTTTTGTCGCAAAAAAGCAATAAAGTCTATTACTTGACGCTGTGCTTCAGCAGGTATTAGCCATAGCTGCTTAGTCCAAAAATCGCTTTATCTTCATTTTACATTTACCAACTTCTATCGTTTCAATTTCAGATAGTTCACCAACCAATTCAAAATCCATACAAACCAGATTGATTCAAAAATAGCTGTCTTAGCACTTGCGCTACATTCCATTAAAACTATTATTTAGCTAATTGTGCCTCCCTACTTATCTTGACACCATTGACACTGCTCGAACCGTTGTTTCAAGAACTTTTGCTTGGGACGATAAATTTCATTTTTTGGAACTCGCAGTTCTCTTCCGTTAATTTCTCGATATTCAGTTTTGTGGAGAGTAGGTGCAATATATATTTTAATTGTTTCTGGATGAATTACAATGAGGTTTAAGTCAAATAAAGTATGCAAATCAGCACGTAATAACAAACCATTTGATGGATGATTGTTTTCTGTTTCAACATATGGAATTATGTGAGCAGCTTCTAGGGCTTCCTCTGCATCAAAATTGGTAATTGCACACTTACAAGAATAGGCATCTAGCAAAGACTGGCGAAACTTTGATTGTCCCTGTCTCCTAGCTATTGATACTGTAATTTTTTGGCGAGCATCGGCATCACTTTTAACAATGAAGAATTTGTCTTGTTCGAGTGTTTCTCTAGCCAGCAATAATTCATTCATCTCTGGAATTGGTTCTGTTTCTATCGATTGTATCGATGGTTCTGGATGCTGAAAATTCTTGCCTTTTGGGTTCAAAATATCTTCACAATGTTTGATTTTATTAATTGCCTTGCTGTATTTTGAATCTACCTTTAGAGCTAACTTATAAGCGTCTATTGCAGCTTGGTACTCCTTCTTTTGCTTAAAATCCTCTCCCTGCTCAAAGAAGATATCAACAAGCCTACGTCCTCTTCCTTGTCTTTGTTGTATTAAAGAATGCTTCTCCCATTCGGAATCTAATGAGGAAACAGATTTACTATTAAATCTACAACCACTTCCTCCAAAATTGAAATTTATTCCTTGAAATTGTGGCAATTTTTTTAAATATTTTTGTTTTAAAGGAAAATTAAAGTCTACAACTGAATCTATTTGTAAGTTAACAGCAAAATATCCATCATAATCAGATATGTATGCTTTACTTAAATCTGAATATCTGCTGTCTAAAAGTCTTAATTGCTCATCTTCTGGCGCAGCTATAACATAACCAGCAGCAATAAAGCCACTAGGTTGATTGCCAATATTGCCACTCCTCTGAAGATAGGCTCTATCTCCAACTTTTATAAATTTGGAATTGCCGCAACTCCAGGATGTTCTATAGTAATCACCTGATGAAATCACTGACTTTATTAAGCCAGGAAGTTCCCTATTTTTAATAATTCTTGTCCCCATGTAATATTCTGCGTCACCATTGCACAGAAAAACTATAGTTTCCATTAGATACAAAATTGAATAATCATGAACATTATGATATTAGCTATTGAGCATCTAAAAAGTTTGCGTATAATTAACTAATTTGCGGATTGCGAAGATTCACCGACAAGTTTCAAAATAATTTGCTGGGTTTCAGAATCTACACGAAAACCAAGAGCGACTTCACTTTGAAGCTGTTCTGGTTCTATTTTGAGAGCTAATATAGTTTCTTCAGGAATAGTCAATGTCAGTTGGTACAGAACAATCCATACATTACTTAATATTTAAGAAAGCACAAGTAGATAAAAAGCCAAGAAATAAACATTTCTTGGCTCAAAGCTAAATTCAGTTCAAGAGGAATAATTGCCCTCTTTTAGTCCAATTTAATAGACTTTTCTGACTGATTACTTGTACTTTCATCTTTGGCTTACTCTGACTGAATTGGGTTGTCTTTAGGATTGACTAACTTGAGCAGCTTTTGCTTAATTTGAGTATCGAATACTTCCCATTTAATTTTTGCATAAGCTGAGTTTTCGTTACCGCCAGACAAGAAACCCATCGGAATTTCAAAGCCACCTGCACCTGTCCTTCCGCCACCAAAAAAGCGCCCGTTATTATCTTGTCCGAACGCTTCTTTGATGAATTCATCAGGATCGAGGGTGAGTTTAGTGGTTCTGAGGGAGCCAATAACTACTTCTAGTTCATCATCCTCATCGTGAACAATACCGTACACGACTGCGGTGTGAACGTTTTCTTCTGTCACCAGAAAATCAGCTGCTTGGGGAATCGCATCGCGATCATCATAGCGAATGTAACCAACACCAGCAATGGAAAAGTTATTTTGGACGATGCGGTTCTTGAGCGCGCGCTCAATCACATCCATCACCCGCTTGGAACGATTAGCTTGTAAAATAGCGTTCAGCAGTTGGGCATCATAAAATCGACTGAGATACGCAGCAGCCATAAAATCCTCTTCTTGTGCTTGCATCAGTCGATTTGTATCCGATCGCAAGCCATGCATCAAGGCAGTAGCACATTTAACGTGCTGGGTAATGCTGCTATCTAATGTCAATAACCCCGACTGTAAGTACTGAGTAAAAATCGTTGCCGTTGCTCGGACATAAGGACGGACATCGATAAATTCAGGTTTGAGATCCGGCTGTAAGCTGTGATGATCTATGACTGCAACTAGGGGAACTCCTGCTTGCTGCACCGTCGATAATAGCTGACTTGTGGTTCCTTGGTTATCAATTAATATGAAACCTTGGTAAGATGACAAATCTTTACCTTTGAGGGTTTGCAATGTCCAGCGCTGGGCAGGCAAATTAGTCAGCTTGACTAAGGCAATATTCTCTTGGTGGCTTAAAGTACCAGCATAAATAATTTCACATTTGATATCATATTGCTGTGCAATTAACTGGTACGCCCAAGCGCAAGAAAGGGCATCAGGGTCAGGGAAATCTTGCAGAATTATCAGTTGACGCTCGTGTCGGTGTGCGAGAAAAGTCTTTTGCAGCTCTTCTGACTTCTGAGACACCAAGGAATTACCACGCTGAACTAGATACATACCTCCTTCACTTGTCGATGGTGGCATGGAGGTTTTGCTAACTGGGACTTCAACGACAGGTACTGCGTCTATTTCAGCATCCTCTTGGTTCGGCTCTGTGGTCAATGACAAACTCTCAAACTGCATCAAAGAAGGATTCAATTGCATATGGAAGGTTTTTGTAAGCGTGAGGCTCCATTGATTAGTTAAGAAATATTAAAATCAGTGTTGCACTGATTTGGCCACACATTACGATCTTCGCAAAAATAGACAATGTTGGCACTCTATATCTCGGTCTATTTTTTATCAGTGACAATAGTTAGCATTTACCAAATTCCACCCGTGTATTGAGATAGCTTTTGGTAACTACTATACTTAGTAGTATGTAATACATTTTAAAACAATATAATTTTTTTCATCTTCTTGATTTTTCTCTTTTGCAGAGAAATAAACAGGACGTTTCTTCTCAAAGCTGGTCTAATAGCTGAGCTTTCAAGGCACAAGGTTTGTGGATGTAGAGGCTTGCTTTTATACAGCTTTATTTACATAATTATGCTACCAATTAAATATTTTTCAGCTTTTTTTTACATTTTTAGGCTGATGTTCATTAAGTAGGCTTTTAACTTCATATTTCACAAGCAATTGCTGCTGAGTCTGATTTTATGGCTAACAGTTTTATCCTAGTCAATAACGAATAGTTAACAATTATTTTTATTGTTAACCAAAAATGTGCTTTTATTAACTAAATTAAAAATTATGCTATTTACCCATATTCATCTTGATATTTGCTTTGGTGTAGGGTATAATCAAACGCTTACTATTAATACCCATACTTCCTAGTCATCTGTCTAGTAAGTTTACTGAACTACTTAATTCCACGACTAAAGTCCTGAGTACGAAACAATTTACCCCTCAGAAATATTGCTCTAGCCCATTAATTTTGATGCGCTGCAAGATCCCCGACTTGTTGAAGAAGTCGGGGATCTGACCCCGCATAACCACTCAGAAGTAGTCTAGGTCATTAATTTTAAGAGTTCATAGCCAGCACTAACTACTACCATGTAAGACGCTGTTTTGCGTCTAAAGTGCTTCAAATCCCAGGACTCAAATCCTGGCTAAGAAATAATCACAGTAATTCAAAGACCGATCACATATTTTTGCCACTCTTGGTGTAATCCACTTTTTAGGTGTTTACTGACTTCAAAATAAAGGCTACTGTAAGGTTGGCGAGGAGGATGACGTAGAAGCATATGAGCTTCATGGGGTGTGCGACTGCCTTTTTTGACATTGCAGCGTACACAAGCTGTCACAATGTTTTCCCAGCTATCTCCCCCGCCACGCGATCGCGGTATCACATGATCTAACGTTAACTCATCTCCAGTGTAACCGCAGTATTGACAAGTATGACCGTCGCGGTGCAATATATTTCGGCGAGTGAGAGGAATTTCTTTGTAGGGAACACGCACATAATGACGCAACCGGATTACAGTTGGCAAGGGAAAATCCGAGTATAGGAATTTACCGTTATGTTCAACGTGTTCTGCCTTGCCTTTGATTAACAAAACCACAGCACGACGCCAGCTCGTGATATTAAGGGGTTCGTAAGAGGCATTCAGGACTAAAACCTTACCCATTGGTAAACGCTCAAGGTATTAGTTTTACATATATTAACACAGATATACACTTCTTGGGAAATGAGAAGAATTTATACTTTCGCCGAGTTAGTAGTAAAAATGACCAACAGGGATTAGGGGCTAGGGGCTAGGGGGATGAGGGGGACAAGGAGGACAACTGACAACTGACTATTGACTCTTACTTATTGCGTCTTGTGACAACTCCATAATCAAATGTAAACTTCCAGATTAATCTGATTCCATTTTTTGCAATGGAAGAAATAGATTATCTCGCAGCCAAGTACTGGTGTGATAGGAGTGAGTGAAAATGTTAAGTAGCAAGCAAATTTCTGGTGTTGCTTTTGGGCAAGATTGTGATACTTATGCCTGGTTTTCTCAACGCGCTTGGGTGGAAATTGATTTAGCAGCTTTGTCCCACAATGTACAGCAGTTAGTCGGGTTGTTATCGCCGCGTACCCAACTGATGGCAGTGGTGAAAGCTGATGCCTATGGACACGGAGCGGTGACAGTAGCTAAAACAGCTTTAGAATCAGGAGCTAGTTGGTTAGGAGTCGCAACAGTTCCAGAAGGGATTCAACTGCGAGAAGGCGGAATTAACGCCCCGATTTTAATTTTAGGAGCAACGCACACACCAGAACAAATTCACGCGATCGCTCACTGGAAATTACAGCCAACACTGTGCAGCCCCAAACAAGCTCTAGTATTTTCGGATACTCTAGAAGCTATTCAGTATAGTTCTCCCTTACCTGTACATATCAAATTAGATACAGGTATGTCTAGGTTAGGAACTAACTGGCAAGAAGCGGGAGAGTTTGTCAAGTTAGTGCAAGGCTTACCTCATCTTGCTGTTGCTAGCATTTACTCCCATTTGGCAACAGCAGATAGCCCTGACACCAGGATCATGCAAGAACAGCATAAACGATTCTCCGAAGCGATCGCTCAAATTAAAGCAATGGGCATAGAACCACCATGCTTGCACTTAGCAAATTCAGCCGCAACTCTCACAGATTCAGCTTTGCACTACGACATTGTCCGCGTAGGTTTGGCAGTTTACGGACTTTATCCATCTCCTCATTTACGAAATAAAATCAACCTCCGGCCTGTTTTACAAGTTAAAGCCCGTGTCACCCAAGTGAAAACGATAGCAGGTGGAACTGGCGTTAGCTATGGTCACCAATTTATTGCCCCCCACGAACTACGGCTTGCCGTTGTAGGTATTGGTTATGCTGATGGTGTCCCGCGTCATCTCTCCAACAAAATGCAAGTTTTAATTCGCGGTCAACGCATTCCACAAATTGGCACAATTACAATGGATCAGTTAATGGTCGATGTGAGTGCTATACCCGATATCCAAGAAGGAGAAGTAGTCACATTACTTGGGGAACAGGATCAAGAAAAAATCTCCGCTGATGATTGGGCAGAGAAATTAAACACTATTTCTTGGGAAATTCTCTGCGGATTCAAGCATCGTTTACCCAGGGTAGCGATGTTGTAGCCTAAAATAATTAGGATTTACACAACTAGCACAATCAATCAAGGTTAGGGTTGTCAATAGTCAAAAGTCAATAGTCCATAGTAGAGAATTTCTTGACCAATGACCAATGACAAATGACTATTGACCATAAATAATTTGTTGTGCTACAATCTTAAACTGATGCGGATGTGGCGGAATTGGCAGACGCGCTAGATTTAGGTTCTAGTTCCGAAAGGAGTGAAGGTTCAAGTCCTTTCATCCGCACTTTTAAACGAATAGACCAAAGCTAAAAATTACAGTGGGCAGGTAGCCCCAAAGTGTCAGAGTCAAAAGTTAAGAAAATTGACTCTGACACTTTGTTTTGATTAATTCGTCCCTAGCAACAGTGGAATAGCGAAACGGCTAACTTAACGTGAATTCGACACCTGATATAGTGTCTGTCTAATTGGCTCAATAAAAAGTCCTCTCCTTGATTTTACTGCGCAAAACCGTCCCTCTCCGACTCGGAGAGTGACAGTCTTGAACTTTAGTTTAAGACAGGGAGAGGTTCGTCGAACTCACGTTAATTTAACCTAAATTATAAAAACCTCACCCACCCAGCCTCTCTCCTGTTAGGATGTTGTTGGCTAATAGGGGGTAACACCCCTCAATACTGATAACAAACTAATAACAACAATTCTCTGGGATGGGCGATATACAGACCAACGGAATCGATAGCCACTAGCTCTCGATCCAAAGCCTGCTTTTGTAGGCTTTGTGAAATTAGCCGCAGTATTCTATGGTGCTTACAGTCGGCTGTGAAACAGTCCTGAAGGAGGGTTTCCCACGCCAGTTGCTACTCTGGGGGTAGGGTGTCGGTTTCTGTGCCGTTCAACTAGCAATTTTCGCCGCTGAAAGCCTTCTCTGTTAACAAAAGCTGTGCAAAGGCACAGTTTCTGTTATACGCAGGCTTGTAGCGTCAATCCGGAGGATGAAAACAGGATTGAGGGGGAGTGGGGGGTCTTACCCCTGATTCGCCAGTGGTATTCTATGAGCAGAGGGGTTAGGGATGAGGTCAAAATCCTGTGCATCGAACTCACGTTAACAGCAAAAGTAATTTAGATCACAGCTAAGTAAAGATACTTATTGTTGAATAAATAGTAAGTTGAGTTTTAGTACTGACAATTTTTAAGTGTAAATACTGAAAGAAAGGAGCCAATTATTGTTAATTAACTAGTATTATTACTTTCAAAAGTTTACAAGAAGCTACTAAAAACCCATCGACTTCATCTAGTCTTTAAATTTGATTTAATTATTCTCCAGACATGTCTGATAATCTCAGTATAAGTAAGTAAATTGACAATAACTTCATAATTGACTAAGACTTTATAATCTGAAAACAAAGCTATGGTTAACTTTATTCACAAACAAGGATAAAAAATTTAGTATGTTATGCTACATGGCACACATATTTTATAACTGGATTGGAATTGTATAGAAGCTCTCTGTACAAGTTTGGTTGACAAGTATTGAATTTAGCTGAAGTAAAAGCAAAATGAGCACAACTCCTATAGGTAGCTACAAGTTGTTCCAGAAATTACATCCTTTATCTCTGTTAGCACAATTAACCAGTCGTCATGCTACAGGATGTTTAAGGGTATATACCGAGACGACTTCTTGGTCGATCTATCTAGAGGACGGTAAACTTACTTATGCCTCTTATTCAGATCAAGTGTTTGAAAGGCTGGATAGCCACTTGCGGCGCTTGAGTCAGCAAATTCCCGCTCTCAACAGCGCAGTTAGAGTGCAAATGCGGCTGATGTTTGAAACAAATAATGAAAATCAATTCACATCAAATGCAGATTATCATGCTATTTGCTGGTTAGCTGCCCAAGATTATATTACTTCTGCGCAAGCAGCAGTTCTGATAGATGAATTGGCGAAAGAGGTGTTGGAATCATTCTTAGCTTTAAAAGAAGGAAGCTATGAATTTAATCCCGAAATTAATTTAGATGGATTACCCAAATTTTGTAGTTTAGATTTACGGTTAATAGTAGAACACTGTCAAAAGCAGTTAAGAAACCGTCAACCGCCTATCCAAACACCACTTCCTGCGGCTGGGAGTTCTTTAGGTACACCCACAACTAAGTTACCGCCAACTCAGTTATCTAAACAAAGTAATTTTTCTGAAACTGGGGATAAAAATAATACATTCGCTCAAAAACATGCTAGTAAAGGACTTTATACAATCGCATGTATTGATGATAGCCAAACAGTCTTGAATTCCATTAAACACTTCTTGGATGAAGAAACATTTTCTGTTGTGCTAATTAACGATCCAGTCAAAGCTTTAATGCAAATACTCAGGAGTAAACCCGATTTAATTTTACTAGACATCGAGATGCCAAATTTAGATGGTTATGAACTATGTTCTTTGTTGCGTAGGCATTCACAGTTCAAGGATACACCAATTATTATGGTGACGGGCAGAACAGGAATTATTGATAGAGCCAAGGCAAAAATAGTCAGATCTTCTGGCTATTTAACAAAACCCTTTACACAATCAGATCTGCTAAAAATGGTGTTTAAGCACATTGGGTAATTTCCTAATAGGTAGTTAATCTAAGTAACACCGAATTTAGTACTTAAAATAGCATTTTTTAGGAGATTTAGTAGTGAGCCTTACTTTGATTGTCACAATTCTGATTGTTGAAGATTCCCCTAGTGAATTACAACTAATGAGTTATTACCTTACAGAAAGTGGCTACAACGTAATTTTAGCTACGGGTGCAAAAGAAGCTTTAGAAAAAGCTTTATTACAAAAACCAGATGTGATTGTTACTGATGTAGTCATGCCAGGGATGAGTGGTTTTGAGCTATGTCGCTATCTGAAAAAAAATCCAGTTACAGCGACAGTCCCGATTGTGATTTGTAGTTCAAAAAATCAGGAAATTGACCGATTGTGGGCTATGAGGCAAGGAGCTGATGCCTACTTGACTAAACCATATACTAGGGAACAACTCATACGTGCTATTAGATCACTGGTAAATTGAATCGATGAATAGTTCAAAAAATACAATTACTGTGGAACCGAGTCCGAAAAACTTAGGAGATGGGTATATAAAATTTCAGCTAAATCAACAAACTGCTGCTATTTTATCAATGAGGCATACGCAAGAAGCGATTATTGTGCCTGTTGAATCTGTAACTTCAATGCCAAATATGCCCGCCTGTATACTAGGATTAATGAATTGGCGGAGTCGCATAATTTGGGTAGTAGATCTGCCAAGAATGCTGAATTTAGAATCTTTAGACAATAGGCTGCGGCAGTACAATGCGATCGTTGTCAGGGTGGAATCAATGCTGTTGGGCTTAGTTGTACAAGAGATAAAAGGTACAGCTAAATTTTTACCCGATGAGATTTGTTCTCCTGTAGGACAAGTCGCATCTAGTTTAGTACCTTATCTCAATGGATGTATTATGCAACAATCTGAAATATTACTGGTATTAGATGCACAAGCTATTGTCCATTCTTCTATTCTCCGCAGTGATTAGGGTGTACTACTAACAAAAAAGAATAGTGTTCTCATTCACATATTCAGGGGAATTAATTTATGTTTAATAAAACTGACACGGCTAAGACTAGTGATGTTGAAAATCGAGCATCATTAGCAGCATCACAAAAGGTCTTTGATACTACAGTTAAAGAATCAAATTGGCCGATTAATTTAACTCCTAATGATTCGCCCCTGAAGCAAGTAATAGCTTATTTACAGAGACTCAGCTTAGGTACAAAAACTACAGTATTGGCGATCGCGATCGGGACACTACCGACATTAATCATTGGCGCGATCGCTTATAGCTTTGCTAATAACTCTATTAATCAGCAAATTACTCAAGCTCAAGAAGCCGAAACTATTGGATTAATCGATAAAGTTAATCGTTACATTTTGGGGCGTTACGGAGATATTCAAGTACTATCCAATCTGCCATTTTTGACAAATCCTCAAGTTAGGCAAATTCTGAGTTCCCCAGACAAGCAAGCAGTTTTAGACCGGATGGTCAACGCTTATAAAGCTTATGATAGTATTGCGGTCTTCGACCTTGAAGGTAACGTCATTGTCCAATCTACAGGCGAACCTCTAGAAAACCACAAAGACCGGCAGTATTTTCAAGACACTCTCAAACAAGATACTCCTGTGATTAGTCAGCCAGAGAAATCACAAACTACTGGTCGTGTGAGTATTCACATAGCTGCACCAGTGAAAGATGCAGTCACGGGTGAAAGCATTGGCGTGGTGAGAGCAAGAATGCCCGTAAAATCTCTAGAAGAGACGATCAAAAATTATGCCAATAAAGGACATGATTATCATTTAATTGATAAATCTGGGAAAATTTTTCTAGCTACAGAAAATAATCAAGAAGGTAGAGAAGCTAAAGCAGATTTTCCGGGTTTTAGTAAGCTGCAAGAGCCAAACAAGGTAAAAAGTTTTATTACAGTTAACAACCTGAATAAAAAACAGCAATTAGTCACTTATGTAACCGCAAAAAAAATTGAAGGCTTGCCTGATTTAAAATGGGATGCAATTATTGCTACAGATACAGCAATTACCTTTGCGCCCCAAAGACAATTATTGTGGACGATCGCACTGGGAACTGCATTAACCGCAGTGGTTGTAGCCGCGATCGCCGCTTGGTTTGCTAAACGTGCTACACAGCCAATTTTGAATGCAAGTGAGGCGGTGAGTAAACTTGGTGACGGTCAACTCAATACTCGTCTGGAGGTAGAAAGAACAGACGAGTTAGGAATTTTAAGTGTAAATATTAACCGAATGGCTGAGCAATTGCAGTTATTGCTACGAGAACAACAGCGAGAAGCTGAAAGAGTTAAATTAATTGCAGATATTACTCTGCTAATTCGGAAAAATCTCATAACTGAAGATATTTACACCACAGCAGTTAACGAAGTTCGCCAAGCGCTGAAAACAGACCGGGTAATCATTTATCAACTAAATCCCGAAAGTTGGGATGGGGTCGTTGTTGCAGAATCTGTGATTCACGATTGGCCGAAAATGATCGGAGTACGAATTGACGACCCCTGTTTCCGAGAACGCCATGTAGAGCATTATCGCGCCGGACGAGTCAGGGCGATCGCTAACATTCATCAAGAGCCAAACCTTACTGATGCTAATTGTTATATTCAAGCCCTGGAAAAATTCGCAGTTCAAGGGAATTTGATCGCACCAATTCTTAGCCAAAATCAACTCTTGGGTTTATTAATTGTCCATCATTGCGAAAGTCCCAGGATTTGGCAACAGCCAGAAATTGATTTATGTCAACAGCTAGCAATGCAAATCGGTTATGCCGTAGAACAAGCTAGGCTACTAGAAGCATTGGAAATAGCCAAATCTGCTGCTCAACAAGACACTCAAGAAGAAAGACAGCAAAAAGAAACACTGCAAACCCAACTTTTAGAATTGTTGAGTAATGTAGAAGGTGCAGCCAGTGGCGACCTCACAGTGCGGGCTGATGTCACCGCTGGAGAAATTGGCACAGTTGCTGACTTTTTCAATTCTATCGTCGAAAGTCTCCGGGATATTGTTACCCAAGTCAAACAAGCAGCTACCCAAGTAAATACGGCGATCGGCTCTAATGAAGGAGCGATCCGCCAGCTAGCAGAGGAAGCACTCACCCAAGCGGCGGAAATTAACCGCACCTTGGATGCTGTTGACCAAATGACTAATTCCATTCAAGCTGTAGCCGCAAACGCGCAGCAAGCAGCGATAATAGCTAATCATGCTGCCCAAACAGCAACCAAGAGTGGGCAAGCAATGGATTTAACAGTGCAAAATATTCTTTCTTTACGAGAAACTGTTGCTGAAACTGCTAAAAAGGTCAAACGGTTAGGAGAATCTTCCCAACAAATTTCTCGTGTTGTGTCTTTGATTAACCAAATCGCCGTCCAAACTAACTTGTTAGCGATTAACGCTGGAATTGAAGCCGCACGCGCGGGCGAAGAAGGTCAAGGTTTTGCTGTAGTTGCGGAAGAAGTAGGCGAATTAGCAGTCAGAAGCGCCGCTGCTACTCAAGAAATTGAACAAATTGTGGAGAATATCCAACGGGAAACCAGTGATGTAGTGCAAGCAATGGAAATCGGAACCACCCAGGTAGTTGAAGGTACGCGCATTGTAGAGGATGCTAAACATAGTCTCAATCAGATTTTGGATGTGTCGCGTCAAATTGATCAGCTAGTGCAGTCAATATCTGTGGCGACTGCGTCTCAAGTAGAAACCTCGCACGATGTCAGTAATTTAATGAAAGCAATTGTGGCTGTTTCACAGCGTACCAGCGATTCTTCCCGTTTAGTTTCTGAATCTTTACAACAAACTGTGGAAATTTCCCAAGAGTTGCAAGAGACTGTGGGCACATTTAAGGTCAGTTAAGTACTTGTCCATAGTCAATAGTCAAGAGTCAATAGTCCACAATCCAGAGTTAAATGACCATTGACCATTAACCAGGGACGCGGGGACAAAGCAAGGAAGACAAGGGAAGGAGGACAAGGAGGACAAGGAAGACAAGGAAGACAAGGAAGACAACTGACAACACTTCGAGTGAGCTTCAGTGCATCGCTGACAACTGACAACTGACCATTGACTATTGACAAAAAAGCAAAGCCATGTCACAGGACAAAGAACTGGAAATCCAGATGCAGTTTCTGGAAGAAGCTACTGATTATCTCAATACCCTAGAAGGGGTACTGCTAGAAATCGACACTAGTAATCGCATAGATTCAGATAAAATAAACGGGGCACTGCGAGCGGCTCATTCCATCAAAGGTGGCGCGGGAATGATGGGATTCCGAACGCTCAGTGAATTAGCGCACCGTCTGGAAGATTCTTTTAAAGTTTTAAAAACTAGGAAAAATTCTTTAGAAATTGACACCCAGTTGCAAAGTTTACTGTTATCTGGTGTTGACTGGTTGCGTCAAATCGTAGAATTGCTCTCAGAAGGCAATGCGATAGAAGAGCAGTGGTTAGAAACCTTTTGTTACCCCGTGTTTGATGAGCTGCACCAGCGTTTGGGTGATCCGGAGCCGGAAGATGTAACAACCATGCTCTCACCAGAAGACGGGCAGGATATTATACCTTTGCTGTTTGAAACAGAAGTAGAAGGGTGTTTGCAGCGCCTAGAATCGGTGTTAGCAGATCAAGACCAGCCTTGTTTGCAAGAAGAAGTGGCAATCATGGCTGCGGAATTGGGCGGTTTGGGAGAAATGCTGCAATTGCCAGCTTTTACCCAGCTTTGTGAGTCAGTCACCCACCATTTAGAAACAGTTAACCCCAACCAAGTTGCAGCAATTGCGCAATTAGCCTTGCAAGCTTGGCGGCGATCGCAAGCTTTAGTTTTGACAAATCAACTAGATAGTCTGCCAAGAGCGATTAAACTAGAGGATCTATCGACTGCCGAGTTCTTATCCCCACAAGCAGCGATGCCTTCTCTACGAGACACTGCGGGAACGGCAACCCCTGCGGGGAACGCCCAATTTCTTTCCACAGACAACGCCACAACCCATTCCTGGGAAGTAGAATTTCTCTCAGATGAAACTGAAGAAAGTTGGGGTGAAGAACAAGAAGAACATGCGATCGTTTTGGCGCAGTTTGAAACTTTGGATGTCGAGTTTGCTGAGCCGATTCTAGAGCCAGTCAAGCCGTCAGAGCCAATGATCTTAGCGGCGCGGGAAACTTTGTCTACAGAATATAAATTTGGCGATCGCAAAACCGAAGCAATTGGTAATGGTAAAGACCGTGAAATTCATGAAAATACAGTCCGAGTTCCTAGTAAGCAACTTGAGCAAATCAATGATTTATTTGGGGAACTAATTATCCAGCGTAATGGGCTAAATTTACAACTAGAAAGATTACGCAAACTCGTCCGCAATCTCGGCCAGCGTGTCCAAAATCTCGAGCGCGAAAATCAGGATTTACGTACAGCTTACGATAAAATTGCTACTCAGGCTCCAGGAGCATCTAATTTGTTGTCCTTACCTGAGGATCAGCATCATCCCCAAGACATCAACACTAGTTTTGATGTCTTAGAGCTGGATCGCTATAACGAATTAAACCTGCTGTCGCAGGAAGTAATGGAAACCATTGTTCAAGTACAAGAAGTGACAACTGATGTCCAACTCAGCGTTGATGATACAGATCAAATTGCTCGGAAGCTGAATAAAACATCAAAGCAGTTGCAGACAAAGCTGACTCAGGTACGGATGCGTCCCCTATCAGATTTAACTGAGCGTTTTCCCCGCGCCTTACGTGACTTGAATGTGGAGTATGGCAAAAATGTGCAGTTAAAAATTGAAGGTGGTAATACTTTAATTGAACGCAGCATTTTAGAGGCTTTGAATGAGCCTTTAATGCATTTGTTAAGGAATGCTTTTGATCATGGGATTGAAGATCCAGCCACCCGCAGTAAATTGGGTAAACCAGATCAAGGTGTAATTGAAATTAAAGCAACTCACCGTCGCGATCGCACGATCATTACTATCCAAGATGATGGTCGGGGTATCTCTTTAGAGAAAATTCGCGATCGCGCGCTAGCTATGGGGTTAGATGCTTCTTTATTAGCTACTGCTAGTGATGAAGAACTGTTATCACTGATTTTTGAACCAGGGTTTACTACTTCCAACACAGTCACAGCTTTATCTGGTCGCGGTGTCGGTATGGATGTAGTGCGTAATAACCTTAAATCTGTGCGGGGTGATGTTAAAGTTGATACTGATTTAGGAGTTGGTACTACCTTTACCTTATCAGTACCGTTTACACTTTCGGTGGCCAGAGTACTGTTAGTCGAAAGCAACAGAATGCTCTTGGCATTTCCTACAGATGTGGTTTCAGAAATATTTTTACACCAAAATGAACAGGTTTTTGCGATCGCAGGCAATGAACTGATCAATTGGCAAGGAAGCATGTTGCCATTTATTCGCCTTAGTCGCTACTTAGATTTTAATGGGCCTCGCTATGATAACCCAGAGTTAGAAACCCCACCAGCTATTAATGCTAGCAGTATCTTAATAGTCAAAAGCAACAATCAATTAGTAGCGATGCAAATAGACCGTTGTTGGGGTGAACAGGAAGTTGCCATTCGGCAAGTGGAAGGTAATATACCTCTACCCGAAGGCTTTAGCAACTGTACTATTCTCGGTGATGGTCGGGTTGTGGTACTGGTAAATATTAATGAGTTACTGTATAAAATTGCTAGTAATGAGCAAAGTTCTCGAAACAATCAATTACCATCAACTAGGTTAAAAACAGCATTCTTGTTTCCTCAAGAAAATAAACAGCCCGCATCGAGTTCCCATCAGAAAAGTACAATTTTGATCGTGGATGACTCGATTAATGTGCGGCGCTTTTTAGCCTTAACTCTGGAAAAAGGAGGGTATCAAGTAGAACAAGCCAAAGATGGTCAAGATGCTTTAGAAAAGCTGCAAAGCGGGCTTCAAGTTCAAGCAGTGATCTGCGATATTGAAATGCCACGTCTTGATGGTTATGGCTTTTTAGGTCGTGTCAAATCTCATGACGATATGAAAAATATCCCAGTTGCCATGCTAACTTCACGCAGTAGTGATAAACATCGTCAACTGGCAATTCAATTGGGCGCACGCGCCTACTTCTCTAAACCTTATAATGAGCAAGATTTACTCCGAACCCTACAGGAAATCATTCTTTCCACCGATGAATCAGTAACATCTCGTAATTAAATTGATAATTTTGTCATAAACAAATGTTACGGGCAATTTTTAGCTGTTAGTTGTGAGTTAATTTGTGGATATTTTGATTCACAACTAACAAATTAACCATTTTAATTAAATTAATTTTGCTCGAACTTTGATCAATTATCTGCAAAAATTAGCAGTATTTTAACTACTGGCTATAAGTTTATTTTTATACTTTTAACCAAAAAAGCACTTTTGCTAGTTATAGAAAGCACTGAGATTGATTTTGTTTTAAAGGATTCACCCTTGATAAGATCATAGCAAGATCAGAAGTAAATACCAACTAAATTGGTAAAAATATGCCAAGAAAAGAACAAGGATGGGTAACATTTCAAACCTCAGAAGAAGAGCGTAAAATTCTGGAGGAGTTCTGCAACCAATCTCAGCGTACTAAGACAGAAATTCTCCGGGAATTGGTACGTGGTCTTGGTCACTACTCGTCATCAGCAATATCAGCACCAGCCAAAAAAGATGTTATAAAAGATGCTTATAGTGCTGAGGTAGAAATTACTACTCACAAAAAACCATTAAAAGTTAGCTCGCGGAATATATTAAAGGGAGTTGTTAAACGGGTAATTACAGGAGCGGTTAATACGGAGGTGACTCTAGAGATTGTTCAAAAAGTTGAGCTAACCTCGATGATCACTAGAGTATCAGCAGAAGAGTTGGATTTGGTTGAGGGAACAGAAGCCTACGCGGTAATTAAGTCCAACGATATCGTCATTGCCAGGGAATAGAAAGTAGTTTGTGGTATTTTTGGCTGCTTGGTAGGTTATGGCGCAAATATCATTGGAATGCTGAGATTTTGCTTGATTCTCAATCACTATAAAGTAGGCACTGCCACAACGTCATAATCTCATCAACCTGATGATTGATCCTGGTCGGGGGTCTATTACTCATCCCCCGACAATTCATCTCAAAACTGAGCTATCAGCTTCAGGATCAGGCTAGTTATTAAAATACGTAAATAATTCAGATAATTCGACCAAATCTCTATATAGAGGTATGGTTATTTCCCAATTTATGTGCTATTGATAACCAGATAATATAGCATCCCATATTTACACATAGATGATGTGTGTGTTAAATCTGCTTTGTCTAATTTCACTGCAAGTATTAAATTATCCTAAGTCAATTCTTGCAACTGAGATAATTCCGGTAACTTCTAAAGCAACCTCACAATTTTCTCTCGCCAAATTTTTCTATGATGTATTCTACTCAGGTGTCCTATAACTCTGCTATTAAAGATCAAATACCCTATCGTTTATTTACCAGGCGGGAAATGATCCCACCACGCAACGATGTATTGTGGCGAATCGAACGTGGTGCAGTCCGTACTTTAACTTGGAGTGAAGAGGGAACATTTATTACATTAGGTTATTGGGGTTCTGGGGATTTAATCGGTTCTCCTTTGTCAAAAGTGAAGCCTTATCAAATTGAGTGTCTGACTAATGTAGAAGTCAGCATTGTCCCACCTCATCTTTGGTATCACGATGTCAACGCTTTACTCTCTCACATTCAACAAGCAGAGGAACTTTTAAGCATAGTGCATTGTAAACCAATGTCTGTGCGTTTATGGCAATTTTTAGTCTGGTTAAGTGGCAAATTTGGTCGGGAAGTAGAAGAAGGTAAACTGATTGACTTGAATGCTACTCATCAGGAGATGGCAGAAGTATTAAATACAACAAGAGTAACAGTAACACGCCTTCTACAGCAATTTGAAGAGGAAGGAACGTTAGTACGCCAAAAACGCCAGCTTATATTGCGTTTACCAAATTAATTAATCATACAATGTTTCCATATTTGGTGATTGAGCTAACTCAACCATCCAAAAAACGGTTGAATTATAGCTCAATAGCTTAAGTAAATGCCCAGAAAATGAAATAGTTCCACAAGTGGGTAAAGATTAATTTCTCCTAAGCTTCTACTTTCACACCACGCCAGAAAGCAACATAGCCTTCAATATTTTTTGCCTTTTCTTTGGTGGTGGGGTAGTACCAAGCAGCGTCTTGATTAACTTGCCCATTGACTTCGATACTATAGTAACTAGCAACACCTTTCCAAGGACAA
Source organism: Calothrix sp. NIES-2100 (assembly GCF_963875285.1). Taxonomy (NCBI): domain Bacteria; kingdom Bacillati; phylum Cyanobacteriota; class Cyanophyceae; order Nostocales; family Calotrichaceae; genus Calothrix; species Calothrix sp. NIES-2100. The sequence goes on along the minus strand of NZ_CAWNLA010000001.1, from coordinate 9,052,183 downwards.
GTGGTGTGAGTATTACTTTCTTGAAAATACTCTTTATTAATAGCATCAGGTGGAAAGTAATGATTGCCTTCTACAACTATAGTGTTATTGCTCTCGGCTAAAGTAGCTCCATTCCAAATTGCTTTCGGCATAATTTTAGTTGACCAATAAAATTGACTAAGTAATTCGTCATTCGTCATTCGTCATTTGTCATTTGTGATTCGTAATTAACAGGATACAGACCCCAGTAAGTCAGGGGAAATAAACCAAACTATATTACGGCACTTAAACACCCTTTAAACCTTTACCAATCACAAATGACAAGGGACAAATGACAACTATCGCCTGTTATTTTTAATTGCGCCGACCTAGATATATTGCTATTTTCCGCTGTAGAAAAAGGCAATTTCTTTTTCTTTCAAAGGCGCAAAACCTGCATCTACTAGGAAAGTGTCAAGTTCAGCTTGAGGAATATGTTTTGCACCAATGCGGACAATGCGCGATCGCATGGTATTTGATACACCACTACGCTGTCTATTAGCCTCTAGTGCCATGACTTTGTTATATAGTTCTAGCTTGGCGGTGGGAATCGGAGAACCGTCAAAATCAATTCCCTGTGCGATCGCTTCGTCAATAGCATCAGCACCTGTGGTTGTTTGATTTACTTGATTAGTTTCAGCAGTCATGACCATTCGCTTATAAGGCTATCAGTATATTTTACCAGCCCTGCTGAGGCTAAACACCAATTACCCCCTACGCTGCCAGATTGATTCTCACTGGATCTGTACCCTTGTCACTTTTCCAGATTTTGGTTTAATCTCAAACCATCGGTATAGCTATAGGTTAATGCTATGTCTGAAGCTCAAACCCCTCCAAACCAGGATCGTACTCTCGAACAAGCTCTGACTAACAAAATCATCAATGATTATTTTGACAACTCGGAAAGTTGGCTCAGAGCCATTTTGCGGATGTGTATCTTCTCTTTGGCTCACCTGGATGGAAAACCGGTTTTCGTCGTCGAGTGTCCAAATCAAGCAGTAGCCAAGCGACTCAGCCGTAAAACTTATCCTTTTCGCGGAATTGTCTATTATTTAACAGATTACCTTGATGGAAGCGATCGCACTTTATTTTGCTACCAAGAAGTTCAAAGCGGAAAATGGCACTGTTATGACACCAGTACCCAATCTTGGAAAGCCCTAAGCCATTTGCAAACACCTACTGCTTCTACGGATAATTAATAGTCATTGGTAATTGGTCAATAGTCATTTGTCTTCCTTGTCCTCCTTGTTCTCGGTCATTGGACTTTGGACTCTAGACTATTGACTACTGAGAATTTTGGCGAGTTGCCAAACCTGCGACAAATGCTCCTAAAATCGTACCCATCCATAATCCGGTCGTGCTACCTTGCCATATTGCTCCTGGTGCTACCCAAGTGTTGCACAATTGATTTAATGCCCAAGGCTGGTTTTGACACTTCTGGCTATGCATCATTAGGGTGATTTGTCCAGAGATATAACCACCAAAAATTCCTGATGATATTGCCACAAATGAGCAAATTAAAGTTCTATTTTTAATCATTAGTCCATAGTCAATAGTCCATAGTCCATAGTCCATCGTTTCTTGTCTATTGACTATGTAATATCAAGTTCGGTTAATTACTGATAATTCAAAACGCTTCGCGTCTCTGTTTGACCAAGTTTGTCCGTCAGCCTTAATTATCAGTCGGCAATTGCCCCAAACATTACGAAAATTCAAGACAACTGACAACTGACAACTGACTCAACCTGTATTTCTCATCCCCGCAGCAATACCGTTAATGGTTAACAATGCGCCACGCAGTAACTCACCTTTACTGTAACGAGAGTGGATTACCCCAGATGGCCCAGTATTGCGTGATTGTCGCAGGCGCTTGAGGAGGGAAACTTGAATAAACCCTAAAGGTACAATGGTGCCATTGCGTAACTGTACTGAACGCTGCAAAACCGGATCGCCATCAAGAAGTCGATTGTGTCCAGTAATTTTTAAGACCAAATCTTTAGTGAGGTAGTATTCACTAGCAATTTGCTCAAAAACCTTTTCAAATCGGGGTTTATCTTCGGGATTTGACAGTTCTTGGACGTAGTGGCTAGCCATTTGCATGTCTACTTTTGCCAAGGTCATTTCTGCTTTAGAAATAACCATTTTGAAGAAAGGCCACTTCACGTAAAAGTATTGCAAAAGCTTTAAGTGCTCTTCTGGTTCTGCTTGCAAAAATTCTTGCAAAGCTGTACCAACACCGTACCAGGAAGGTAATAAAAATCTCGTTTGTGTCCAACTAAATACCCAAGGAATGGCTCGCAGGCTGCTTAAATCTTTCTTCCCAGATGGACGGCGCGCCGGACGAGAGCTAATTTGTAACTGGCTAATTTCTTCGATGGGAGTTACTTGGTGGAAGAAGTCGATAAAATCGGGTTGCTCGTAAATCAAGGCGCGATAATGAGTACGCGATCGCGCTGCGAGTTCCTCCATAATCTCGTTCCAAGGTTCGATATCATCGAAACCTGTGCGTAACAGGCTGGCTTGAATCACTGCTGTGGTAATTGTTTCCAAGTTGTACAAAGCTAAATCTAGCAAGGAGTATTTGGAAGCTAGTACTTCTCCTTGTTCGGTGATTTTGATTCTGCCATTAATACTGTGACCTGGTTGAGCTAGAATCGCTTCATAAGCAGGGCCACCACCTCGACCGACAGAACCACCGCGTCCGTGGAAAATCCGCAGGTTCACGCCATACTGTTCGGCTATTTGCTGGAGTGATTTTTGCGCTTTATGAATTTCCCAGTTACTGCTTAAAAAACCAGAGTCTTTATTACTGTCAGAATACCCCAGCATCACTTCTTGCAAGTCCAATGTCAGCGGACAAGTGGCTTGAGTAGAAAAGTCAGCTTGATCTTTTTCTCCCTTGTCTCCCTTATCCCCCTTGTCCTCTAATTGCTGGTAACCTCCGGCTAACAAAGCGCGGTACAATGGTAATTCAAATAGTTGACGCATCACACTGCGGGAGCGTTGCAAGTCTTCTACGGTTTCAAATAAAGGTACAACCTGAATTGTCCCTACAGCGATCGCTGGATCGAAAAGTCTGGCTTCTTTCGCTAATAGCAAAACTTCCAATACATCGCTGACTTGGCGGCACATACTGATAATGTAAGTTTGGCAGATGTGGACACCAAATTCTTGTTGTAGCGATCGCACTATCCGGAAGGTTTGAATTACATCGTTAGTTTTTTCCGAAAATGGCAATTCTGCGGGAATTAATGGTCTGCGGGTTTGTAATTCTCCGGTTAACCAAGCTACTCGCTGTTCTTCTGTGAGTTCATCATAAGATTGCGGTAATACTTGCAAATATTCCAGAATCTCGTTGAGTGCATCGGAGTGACGGGAAGATTCTTGGCGAATATCTAATTGGGTGAGGTTAAAGCCAAAAATTTCTACCTGCGCAATCAAATTTTCTAATTCCCGACAGCTTAAACCTGTTTCGGTCAAGTTACGTTGAATTAACCGCAGTTCTGTTAAAAATTCCGACCCTGAACGATACATGGGTTGGTCTTCATTTTTTGGTGTTTCCCGGTGATATAACGCCAGATTGCGATCGCGCGTATTTTCTAGTCTTCTGAGGATATAAGACAGTTTCAGGCGATAAGGTTCTTGGCGATAACGTAGTGCCAATGCATCATATACTTCACTCTGCTGTGACTGATCCAACTCTAAGGATTCTAACAGGTCTGGTAAGACATCACTCCAGTGCATCGACACGCTCAATAACTCAATCAGCTGCTTCACGGAGTTAATATATCTACCTAACACCATTTTGCGCTGATAACACGCTGTCTGCCAGGTAATTTCTGGTGTAACTGAGGGATTTCCATCTCTGTCTGAACCTACCCAAGAGCCAAAAGAGCAGAAGTTTTTCTGCGGTGCTTCCAGCCAAGGGAAGGTTTTATGCAAAGCGTATTTCAACCGTTTATGCAGTTGGGGAATCCCATCAAATAAAACTTCTTGAAAGTAGTGCAGAGCATAGTCTACTTCATCTAGGACGGTAGGCTTAAATTGGTGGAGTTCATCCGTGCGCCACCACAGGCGAATTTCTTCGAGTAATTTTTCCCTGATTTCTGCTGCTTCCCAGGGATATCCGCCAATTGTACTTCCAGCGCGATTTTCTACCGAATCTAGCTGTTGTAGTAAGTTTACCACCTGTCGTTGCTTATCCCGGATCGTATGACGCACAATTTCTGTGGGATGGGCTGTAAACACTAAACGGACATCTAGTTGGGCGATCAGGCGTTGAATTTGCTGGGGCGGTACATTGAGTTTAAATAAATGGGGGAATAAAGCCGCAAAAGTACCTTTTTGTTTTTCTTTGGCTTTTGTCACCCAATTCTTAGCTAATAGATCTGCGCCTATTCCTCTATTAACAACAGGTGCATCGTTTTCCCGTTGGTTAGATGAAGAGCTAATATTAGCTAAGATTTCTGAATCTTCTGTTTGGCTTTCTGCTTCCGAATAACGAGTTAATTGCTGCCGTTGTTCATATTCCTGCTCTATGATGTTGATCAACTGGAAATAGAGAGCAAAGGCACGAGCTGCTCTGATGGCCTCATTGATATTGAGTTGTTCAATCAACTTGACAGCCGATGCGGCTTGGTCATGAGTTGCTTGACCTTCTGGCGAACATAGATCGCGCAGTTGACCCAACAAATCTACCATTTTTTGTCCGCATTCTTGTCGGAGTACTGACTCCCACAATTCCTCCACTATTTGGAGGCGATGGCGCAAAAATAATTCCGATGCGGGGTAGATGTTCGCCGCCTGAGACCAAGAGTATAAAAGGGAACTCATATTCTCTATTCTTGCAAGACAATTATTGTTTTGAATGCTATGTTCTGTAAGCAACACTCATGGCAGCTGTCCAGAGTGACTTAAATTTCTTAGAGTAAAATTTTTAACTGTTGTTTATTTCGTGATCTTCTGGAAAGTCGAGTATGGGTAGGCGATCGCCCCGAAATAATTCTTCACTTGTTTGCCCCATAGTTTCTAGGGCTTGCAGCGAAGCTTTGCCAGCTGTTAACAAGAGTAATGTAGATGCTGTACCTAGTTGTACAAGCATTGATTGGGGAATGCTAAATAGCAACAAATTTAATTCCGGATTGGCTTTTGGTTTACGGGTAGCTGAAGACATGGTTAATTCTTGGTTATTTGCACATTAGTAAAATCAACGGAAAATCTAAACATAGGCATAGCTCGCAAATGTACATAAATAACTATCTTTGCCCATATTGCTAAGGAAGAAGGTAACAAAAGTGTTAAAAACAAACGTCAGGGTGTGATAAATCTATGGTTCTAGTTTACAAGTGCAAGCACTATCCCCCAATACTCGCTGCCTCTAAAGTTAATTGCCCATGAAAAAAGCATCACTAGATCGCCAGAAATCAATAGTGCAATGGGTAAGCCAAGCAACTGGAATTAACACTTTCGGCGTGAAAGTCCGGTTGCGGGGAAATGACCTACATATCCTTTGTGAAGGGACAGAGTGTCCGCGACGTTGGCACATTCTCTCTGACTTGCTGCAAGCACTCCAGCAAACAGATTTAGATATCCTCACAAACAGCGAACAACCCTCAATATACCAAGTATTTGTCTACGGCCGAAAAAAAGGGGAGCATCGACCCCAATGGTGTCATCGGGTTTACTTAAATCAACTCGAAAAACATTTGGAGCAGGTGAAGCAAGCTCTGCTAGAAGACGAGATGAGATCCCAACAATCAGCTGGGGCGCTGATTGTCTCTAATGAAAGCTTAGCAAAACAAGGACATCCCGATGCGATCGCCCGCTACCTTAGCGAAACTCTGAGTACCTTGGGTGTAGCAGTACAGGTGAAAGTCAAGCCGCAAGAGGGACATCGCCTGTGGATATTTTGTCAGTCGGGTTATAGTCCCGATTCAGCATTACTCGCAGAGCCAGTAGCCCAAAAGTTAAGACATCTCAAGCTTAGTGGCTATCAAGATGCAGTGATTGTTTCGCAAGTGAATGGTGAAACTTCACCTGATTGGCTGCTGCGGATCGATTTGACACCACCAGAGGTGATGCTTAAAGATTGGGCGCGTTGGGGAGATGTGCAAGCGATCGCCAAACTATTAACCCAGATGTTATCAGAGTTGAAGGTGGCTGTTCAAGCTTCGTTGCAAGAATCAACATTACATCTGTTTTGCAGCCCAGTTTTTGATCCTTTAGAAACAGCCCCAGCACCAGAAAAACAGCCTTGCTTACAGGCGATCGCATCGCAGCTAGAAGCGATCGCACCCCAAGGTATCAAAGCCGCTACCTTATATGGACAAAAAACAGCCGACAAACAACCAGCTTGGATTGATTGGCTTTCCTTACCCGCAACCCAGCATCCAGCCCTAGCCCCATCAGCCCTAGAGTTAGCCACGACTGGCGATCAACCCGCCATCCATTACCTCCTAGAACGGTTACTTAATCCTGACTTAGATTGGCGATTAAAAACAGGTGGTATTCGCGTAGTCCCCCTAATTAAAGGTGACTTATTACACGTCATGTGTGATGCTCCTGTTTGCCCAAATCGCAAAAAAGTCGCCAAAAAAGTCTCGCAATTAATCCGTGAGTTAAAAATTCCTGGAGTTTTGGGAGTACGTGTCTATGGGCGGCGTGCAGGTAATAAAGAACCAACGTGGCATCATGGCGAAGATTTTATACCTCGTCAACGTTTAGTACCAGAAGCCACTCCAGAATTTGCCGCCACTGCGATTTACATTAAAGATCTAGTAGCTTCCCCGCCCAATGAACCAATCTTACGTCCCGACTTGACGACAGAGGCAGTTCAAACTTTTATTCAAGAAGTAACGCGGGATCAGGTAACCACAGCAACAGCAAAAGTTAAAAAGTGGTTATTACAAACCCAGCTATTTACAGAAATTGATCGCCCAACAGAGTATAATCTGGAGGCTCAAGGTCTAAAAATAGGCATTGTCTGGGGTACATTAGGATTATTGCTGACTATGCAAACTGATTGGGTGTTGGGTCAAATTATGACTCGCAACATCCCAAGTTCGCCGCCTCAGGTTGCTAGTGTCGTCACGCCATCATCCTCTGCCCAAAAAACAACTCCCCAATCTGGGGAAAATCCCAACCAAAGAACAGCATTTTTGGCTAACACCAGTCAGAATAAACCTGATACAAGCCACAGTTCTGTATTCAATGCTTCTAGCTTTACCGAGAATGAAGATAGCGAAACAGAGAACTTGCAAGCTGCACCACTAAAGGGAAAAGCCACCGCCACCGCCATTTTGTTAGCAGCGCGATCGCAAATGCCCAGTTTTAATGCTAGGCAATTAGATGAGCAAATAGCCTTATACAAACAGCGGTTGGCTAAAAATGGTAGTCCTCCCCATGTGTTGATTATTGGCTCATCTCGTGCCCTTAGAGGAGTCGATCCTGCCGCTCTTTCGCAAACCTTAGCAACTCAGGGTTATCCTAACGTTGATGTTTTTAACTTTGGTGTCAATGGTGCCACAGCCCAAGTTGTAGACTTTATTATCCGTCGCGTATTAGAACCACAAGAACTACCAAAACTGATTTTATGGGCAGATGGTTCCCGTGCATTTAATAGCGGACGGAAAGATATGACTTTTGCCGCGATCGCCTCATCAGCAGGCTACAAACAGGCCTTACAGAAAGCGATCGCCACAGGTACCACTGATGACTTACTCAAAGATCCGGCAAATTCTTCTGGCAAGAAAAAAACAAAAACCCAAAAGCCAGAAATGAGTAGCTATCAACTTGCCAATGAGTGGCTTAATCAAGCTTTAGCCGCTGTTTCTGCTAGCTATCCAAACCGCGATCGCATCAAAGATTTATTACGAAAACAACTCAACTCCTTACCTTTAATGAGTGAGCAAACTCAGGTAAAAACCTCTACGCAGTTAAGTAACGACGTTTTAGAAGAAGATACTTCTCAGCAGTCCGTTGACTTTGATGGTTTCCTACCTTTATCTATCCGCTTCCATCCGGATAGATACTATCAAAAACACCCCAAAGTTTCAGGTAATTACGACAACGATTATCAATCTTTTCAAATAACAGGTGAACAAGACGCTGCTTTCCAAGCACTGCTTCAGTTTACCCAATCTCGAAAAATTTCTCTAGTATTTGTCAACATGCCCCTAACCGCAGAATATTTAGACCCAATACGTCAAAAATATGAGCAAGAATTTCAAAAATATATGTTACAAATGTCTAAAAATCCCAACTTTATCTATCGAGACATAAGTAAATTGTGGCCAAAAGTTAATGACTACTTTTCCGATCCCAGTCACCTCAACCGCTTTGGAGCCTACGAAGTCTCACAAAAACTAGCTCGCGATCCGATGATTCCTTGGCCGACGGGCGAAGTAAGCAGATGAGGGGGATGAGGAAGACAAATGACAAATGACTATTGACAAATGACTATTGACTATTGACTAAACAATGAACTTCATTTCTCTTTTCTATGGAATTTTCCTGCTGAGTGTACTAGGAATTTACTGGTCTTTGTCAGAACAAAGATTACGGTTGTGGACTCTGTTGATTGCCAGTCTGATATTTTACGCATCTTTAAATGTTCAGTACATACCACTATTATTAGCACTGACTTTTATTAATTTCCGTTTAGGACTGGAGATTGGCAAACATACATCACCAGGACAACGTTCTCTTGATGGAAGAATTTCTAATGATGAGTGGCTATTTGCTCAAGCTGATTGGAATCAACAGCGGTTAAAAATTTTATGGGTTGGAGTAATTTTAAATGTTTTATTGTTACTAGGATTTAAATATCTACCACTGGTATTCAAAGTGGCTTTTCATGTGCAAACAAACTCAGAAGATGCCGCTTTTAAATTTATCGCCCCTTTGGGAATTTCATTTTTTACTTTTGAATGTATTTCTTATTTAATTGATGTTTATCGGGGTGCGCCTGCTACGAATCAATTTCTTAAATTTGCCGCTTATAAATTATTCTTTGCGAAACTAATTTCCGGTCCAATTACTCGCTACCACAACCTAGCAACTCAAGTAAATACACTACAATCACCTATTCCCGCTCAAGTCGCTGAGGGATTGTGGTTAATTGCTAGAGGTGCAGTTAAAAAAGGTATATTGGCAGATCATTTAGGAATTTTTGTAGATTTATGTTTTGGTAATTTGACTAGAGCAGGCAGTACAGACCTGTGGTTAGCTATATTTGCCTATGGTTTACAGTTATATTTAGATTTTAATGGTTATGTAGACATTGCTCGTGGTAGTGCATTGCTATTTGGCTTTGTCTTGCCAGAAAATTTTGACTTTCCTTACTTCAGCACCAGCATTGCAGAATTTTGGCGGCGCTGGCATATGACTTTGGGTGATTGGTTACGGAACTATGTTTACTTTCCTTTGGGTGGTTCCCGTAGAGGTTTAACACGCACCTGCTGGAATTTACTAATTGTCATGCTAATTGCTGGTATTTGGCATGGTTCAGCCTTAGGTTTTATCGTCTGGGGTGCATATCACGGTTTAGCTTTGATAGTTCACCGCCTGACAGATGCGATCGGCGATCGCAATGAAAATTTGGATCATTTTTGGCAAAAGCCTCTAGGCATATTTTCCGCTTGGCTATTTACCCAACTGATGGTTTTCACATCTTGGATCTGGTTCCGACTACCCAACCTCAAAGATTCTTCTTTGGTATTTCGGCATCTGTGGGGTTATCCGGCTGATATCCAGTTTGCCCAAAAAGTCTACGTAGAAGCCCTTAACATCAGCCAATCCCAACTTGCTGGCAGATTAATATTTTTAGCTTTGTTCATGACCCTTGTCTATGCCTTCAAGAGTCGGCTTAAAGTAGAATTCAACTGGCCTGTCAAACTTGTCTTTGTACCTCTTTGCTTCTACGCCGTGTGGTTATTGGCTCCAGAAGGCAGCTTGCCATATATATATTTTGATTTTTAATCCACCCAAACAGATCTGGGGCAGAGGAAATGGTAAAGATCAGGGAGACATATCAATTCAAAATCAAAATTGAAACCAAAGCCCAATGCCCCTAGCCCCTATAAGTAATGTTAATGATTATTGCAAAATATTATAAAAAAATAAATAACATTTTTAACTTAAATTCATGTACAGTTAATAAGTATCGGTAAAAAATACTTTACCGTAGATTATTCACCCATAAATCATTAGCACTCATAAAACAATGACAACAACCTTACAACGGCGCTCAGGCACCAGTGTATGGGATCGGTTTTGCGAGTGGATCACCAGCACCGAAAACCGCATTTATGTCGGTTGGTTCGGCGTATTGATGATCCCCACCCTGCTAGCCGCTACCGCTTGCTTCGTAATCGCTTTCATCGCTGCTCCTCCTGTGGACATCGATGGTATCCGTGAACCTGTTGCAGGTTCATTGATTTATGGTAACAACATCATCTCTGGTGCAGTTGTTCCTTCTTCAAACGCGATCGGTTTACACTTCTACCCCATCTGGGAAGCTGCTTCCTTAGATGAGTGGCTGTACAACGGTGGTCCTTACCAATTGGTAATTTTCCACTTCTTGCTAGGTTGTGCTTGCTACATGGGTCGTCAGTGGGAACTCAGCTACCGCTTAGGTATGCGTCCTTGGATCTGCGTAGCTTACTCTGCACCTCTAGCTTCTGCTACCGCAGTATTCTTGATCTACCCAATCGGTCAAGGTTCATTCTCCGACGGTATGCCCTTGGGTATATCCGGCACCTTCAACTTCATGATTGTGTTCCAAGCTGAACACAACATTCTGTTACACCCCTTCCACATGTTGGGTGTAGCTGGTGTATTCGGTGGTTCCTTGTTCTCTGCAATGCACGGTTCATTGGTAACCTCCTCCTTGGTTCGTGAAACAACCGAAACCGAATCTCAAAACTACGGTTATAAGTTCGGTCAAGAGGAAGAAACCTACAACATCGTTGCAGCTCACGGCTACTTCGGTCGCTTGATCTTCCAATACGCTTCTTTCAACAACAGCCGTTCACTGCACTTCTTCTTGGCTGCATGGCCTGTAGTCGGTATCTGGTTTACCGCATTGGGTATCAGCACAATGGCGTTCAACCTGAACGGTTTCAACTTCAACCAATCCGTAATTGACTCTCAAGGTCGCGTCATCGCTACTTGGGCAGACGTAATCAACCGCGCTAACTTAGGTATGGAAGTAATGCACGAGCGTAACGCTCACAACTTCCCCTTAGACTTGGCTGCTGGTGAAGTTGCTCCTGTTGCTTTGACTTCTCCTGCTATCAACGGCTAATATTGAAGTCTTAGCTTAATAAAAAGCGCCTTCCAGAAATGGGAGGCGCTTTTTTATTTTGCCCAAATAAGCTCACTTCAGGAGTATTGGCGTTAGGGTCAATCATCAAACTCTTATGCAGATAAAAAACTCATCTGTAATAATTTTGTGCGCTTACTTATTTTCAAATTGGCGGTTTAGTAATGCAGTTGCACTCTTACTATCTAAGGGCTTAGAGAAGAAATAACCTTGTCCATATTCACAACCTAGTAATTGCAGTTTTGCTTTTTGCTCGGCTGTCTCTACACCTTCTGCAACCACATCCATTCCCAGTGCATGGCTAAGCAGGATCACTGTCTCAACAATTGCTTGATCTTCGTTCGTATCCTCCATCCGGCTCACGAAAGATCGGTCTACCTTTAAAGTGTTGACCGGAAAGCGGTGTAAATAACTTAAGGAAGAATATCCTGTGCCAAAATCATCAATACTTAGCTGTAGATTTAACGTTCTCAGTCTTAGCAGTATGCTAATTGCAGCTTCAACGTTATTCATTGCTACAGTTTCAGTAATTTCTAATTTTAAACTTTGTCCGTTGATCCCTGTCAGCTTCAGAATTTGCTCAATGTATTCCACCAAGTCTGGTTGAGCCAACTGATGTCCAGAAAGGTTGATACTCATTATCAGTGGTGGATCTGAAAAAAATTGAGCTTGCCAAATAGACAATTGCTGACAAGCTGACTGTAAAATCCACTTACCTAAAGGAATAATCAACCCTGTTTCTTCTGCAACTGGAATAAATTCTCCTGGAGAGACAAATCCATGCTGAGGATGTTGCCATCTCACGAGTGCTTCAAACCCAATAATTGTATCTGTTGCTAAGGAGACTATTGGCTGATAGTGGAGATAAAATTCCTGCTTGTCAATGGCGCGACGCAGGTCTATTTCTAACTGAAAACGCTTAAAAATTTGCGTATGCATATTTGTGGCAAAGACTTCATAACGTCCTTTACCCTGGTCTTTAGCCCGATACATAGCTGTATGAGCATCTCTTAGCAAAGTCACTGATTCATAGTCAAGTTCGCTCTGATTGAAAGCGATACCAATGCTAATGCTGGTGAATATTTCTTGCCCATTGTTGTGGAATGGCAAAGTCATTTCCTTGTGTATTTGGTCAGCTATGCAATTCACCTCACTGCTATCGGTTATATTTTCTAGCAAAATAGCAAACTCATCTCCTCCAACTCGTGCTATTGTGCCTCTTCGTCCTAGACAAGCTTTTAATCTTTGAGTGGCATTGATTAATAACTGGTCACCAATTTGATGACCAAGACTCTCATTAATCAGCTTGAAGCGGTCAATATTCAAAAACAGCAGGGCAAAGCGTGAATTTTTGCGCAATTTCGTATCTGCGATCGCCCATTCCAATTGTTTCAAAAACAGATCGCGATTAGGAAGGCTAGTTAGAGCATCATGCAGCAAATTGTGCCTGAGCTTATAAGCCAAAAAACTTCCACCCGTTGCTACAAACGCTAGCATTGATGGTATTATAGGTATCCAGCCAGCTTGTGTAAATATACCAAAGCAAATAATAGATAAGCCCCATAAAGAAATTACTCCAGCAACTCCTAAGATTAAGGGATGACGAATTCGCCATACCATAACACCCCCAATCAAAGCCCAAGTCCACACCCATAAATATTCTGTCCATTCCGGCCAGAACCAGAAGATTGGTTGTTTGTCTAAAGTGGCGCCCAGGAGTTGACTCACAAGTTGAGCATGAAGTAGCACCCCAGGCATCCCTGGGTTTGCAGACTTACCAGCATTATAGGGAGTGAAGAACAGATCCTTGACACTAGAGGCAGTTGTACCAATTAATACTACTTTGTCCTTAACCCATTCCGGCTCAAACTCACCCCGTAGCACTTGTGTCAATGACACCCGTCGTGCGACTTGTTCAGGCGATCGATAGGAAATCATGATTTGAGTACCTGCATCATCAATGTTGTGATAGCCACCAGAATTGGGATGTAAAGGGGGGAATATAGTATTACCTAACCGTACATTCGGGTTAATTTTGACCAAAATTCCCTGTTTGCTAAGGTATTTTAGGCTTAAGCGCAAGGAGAAAGAATAGTATTGTTTCTCGCCTTGGTAAGCATGTATCCAATTGCGGCGCACAACTCCATCTGGATCAATCACAAAGTCATTGAAACCAATGTGTTCTGGGGATAAACCAGGAATAGGGGAGACTCCTTCTGCATTAGTATCACCAAGATTAGTAATAGTAATGACATTAGAAGCTTGAAGTTGCTGCATGAAAAGTTCATGGCCCGGTGGTTGGGGGAGATTACGGTAAAGGTCTAAGCCAATAGCCCTAGGTTGAGCCTGTTGCAGCTTGATTAATACTTCAGAGAGAGTTTGATCCGAGAGGGGCCACTTTTTCTGTTGTTTGATATCGGCTTCTGAGATTGTGACTACCAAAAGTCGTGGATCGGGGCCAGCATCACCGACAAGACGCACCATGTGATCAAAACAAACCAATTCCAAGAACTCTAACCAGCCAAGTTGTCTGACACCAAGCACCAGCCCTGTAATCAGAATGCTAGTAATTAGAACTGATTGCTTCAAACTCAATTTGACGATAGATCTATTAAGCTGGCGCTGACAATGGTTAGTAACTACTGATACTATAGATAAAAATTTTGTGGAATATTTAGCAATCACAATAATTCTAGATTGAGAGAGTGGACTTTTATAGATAACCGATATCAGATGAAGTGATGTCTACTGCAAACTGATGTTTTCCTTGTAATAAGAGTGTTCCCTAAGACTCAACTCAAAACTCATCTTGAAGCCATCTATATTCAAGCAATCTAGTAGTCTGTGCCATTAATTTTGATGGGCTGCGAAATCCCCGAATCATCAAAATCAATGTGGCGGAGTACTTTAACAGACCAATAATGTGTTTTCAAACAAGACATTTTGTCATCGAAATCATCATAGGGTGCGTTATGCTGCTAACGCACCCTATGATAATTGATTCTCGGTAATTATACGTATAGTAGTGAATAGGTATTTGAGAAAATTACTTAGCTTCTAATTAGCGGTCTTTTTGGATTTTGATATTCAAAAACGTTTCTTGTGCGATCGCATCCAATTTTTCAGACTGTAATAGCTCTGTCCAACTAGCAGCTAGCTTGGAGTCACGAGGTTGACTATACCGGAGTTCTGCTAAAGTAGCTAGCGCATCTTGCCACAGTCCTGCTTTAGCATATAGATTAGCACGCTCTAGCAATGATGCTTGTTCTACTTTTCTAGCAAGATTTGGGTCAACGGCTACTCGTTGAATCCATCCATGCACAACAATATCACTAGCTCTATTTTCTGGATCGCAAATTATTGATAAGTACCAATGGTATGTTTTACCTGTGATCAGTGGCGGTAAGGATGTAGAATCCAGCAAGCTAAGATTGATGATTTCTCCAGAATCAGTTTTAGTATCAGAACCGTTTTTTGTGAAAGTTTTTTCATAGACTGAATTACGACTATCATCTTGAAGCACAAACTCCATTGTTATTGGTTTAGAAGTTTGAGGTATATAGAATAAGATGTTTGGATAGGCTTGTTGTGTTAAAGCCAAATTGTTTTCTGGAACCAATGCCATTAATTTTCCAGCATTACTGGAGCATTCTCCACGGGTTCCACCTCCAGTTCTGCGTCCAGGTAAGCCCTCCTTTGGTTTATTTTCAGTGGCTAGTACCTGATTGGGAACAGCACAGGAGAGGGTAAGCAGCGCGGTTAAACAGATAGCGGTAAATGCCTTGTTCTTCATGGTTATCTTCATCAGCCTCAAGCTTGATTTAATATCTTTTATCAGTTCTACCTATTTAATCAATACTCTATTTATTAGCAATCTGCTATATTTAAATTAATTTTTATATAAATAATCAATTTTTATTTGTCGGTAATTTTTACGGAAATTTACTTAAGTAAAAATTACAATCATCTCCAGAAAGTAATTTTTATTTTTAATTATTATGATTTCTAACCTAATTACCAAGTCTATTTATGCTAGCATTAATCCGATTTGAGCCTTAATGACGCTTGAATAACCAGCCCAAGCCCATTAATCCTATAATTCCCAACCCACAAGTAGTTCTTGGTTCTGGTACAGAGACAATATCATGACTATCTTCTTCATGATCTTCATGATTATGAGTAATAAAATCTTGATTAAAGTCAGCATTTTGGATAATGTCATCTATAGTATATTGTGTTTTGTTGGCTTCGTATTCACTAGGTGATAAATAATTAATATCTAATGCTTCCAAATAGTTAGTTCCCGTAGCTGTATAATTCTTGCTACCCCTGGAAATATAATTATCAATAATACTAGCATTTAATGCTCTTTTGGGTTGTTTGATATTGACATCTACTTCAATCATGTCCTGAGATTGAGAATTGATCTCCCAGCCAATCACATCTAGTAATTTCAAATCGATATCCGATATTTCTAACTTTTCACCTTTTTTGAGAACAGGATGCATTATTCCCAATGCTTCGCCTTCACTAGCACTCCAGTGACTTGTTTGATAATTCGCACCATCAAAATTACCCAGACGTGTTTGACCGCCATCAATAGAAAAGTACTTTCCAGAACCTTTAGACCAATCAAAAACGCCTTGGTTATTGCTATTTTCAGAATAGCGAAACAGATCTATTGGAGTAACAAATGTTAAATCTTCATCATTTAAAGGTGGACTATTACCTTTAGTAACGCTGTTCATTAATACTTCAACAGCATCACTACCACTAATAATACCTAATGCGTGGCCAATTTCGTGTTGAGCTACACTAAGAAAGTCAAATTTTTTACTAGCAATAGTAGCATTATGAGAATAAACACTTGAGAAGTCCCAAATAGAATCTTGGACGAAATTACCAAATCCTGATTGCTGGGCTAACCACCCAGAATAGCTAATAATTTCTCCATTACTAGCTCGCATTGAATTACCAAGAGAAATTTGGGCATCAAATCCACTTTCATTACCTGCAATCAGATTCAGAGCTTTGGCGTTAGCACTACTCAACCAAATTGTCTTGTTATTAGCATTACCGTTATTATCTAAGATAGTATTACCAGATGATGTTAACCTTTGATAATTATCAAAATTTACAGCCCTAGAATTATTCATGACCATACTGAATTCAGAACCCATAAATTTTAGATATTTCCGGCTGAGATTTTGAATTTCTTGAAGGTCTCTGTTGGCAAAAATATTTTTATAATTATTATTTATTTGCAGATTTTTCATAGCTAGCAAATCATTATTGTCCGTTATATTTTGAAAAGTATTAGTGAGAAAATCATCGTATCCCACCTTCACCATAGTTGGGCGTGTTCCTCCCAGCGCTTTGGGGTTAGATAATTCTTGAAAATTGATATAAAGATTGACTGTAGTATCACGATTACATAGGCAATTGATATCAAAATATTTGTCCTGGAGTTTAGAAGACCAGATATTACCAGCTTTATTAAATCCATCTATGATTTCCTGAGGACTGTTTTCAGCATAGGTGAAGTTGAATTGTATCGCCTGCGCTGGAGAAATGCTGCTCAATGAACCTAAGGCTATAGTTAGTTGTGTAACTAGATTTGCTTGGTACTTAAGTTTCGCTTTCATATTTGATTTTTGGGTTACTAGTAAATAAATTTTTTTGAACATTTTTCTCAAATGTGGTGCGATTAAAAAATATTAAAATTACTATTACTAATTTTTTGAGTGAAAAACTCAGAATACTCGCTCTATGTACATCTATAGCTCAACTTTATATCAACGGCAAAATCTAGAACAGCGAAATTTCTCTGAAGCGATAATTAGGAGACTTAACTACAGTTTTATAAAAATTCCATAAAATACTAGCATATATGTAATTTTTTATACAAAAACTTTATGTTTATAAAAGTACTTATGTACACAATACTAGTAATTGCAAGAATATTTATTTAGATAATTATATAATATAAAGTATATTTTAATACTAAAAAATCTTTACTAGAGCTTTATAACGGCAATTAAATTTGGTAAGTAAACATATTATCTGTACCTAAAATTTAAAATTTTTTAGCAAAATTATTAATATCTTTAATCTGACATACATCCACAAAAAGTGGGTAAAGTCAGATGTTAGCTAATTTTTTTAATTACTTGTCAAAACCCTAGAAAACATGTTAGTTAGACGCAATATAAGGGCAATATAAAGCCGTAAGTAAAAGTTGAGATTGTATTGCTCTGTGGGGAGTTTCTTTCATGGTTTATCAGGGTCATGCTTCAGTTCAGCAATCTAAACAGCAGCGTGCATTTACAAAAAACTCGCGAAATGTGATGGAAGTGCTAGTTGTAGAGGAAGTAGAGCAACAATTCCAAGCTTTGCCCGCTAAAACTGCCAAATACACTAATCCATCTGAGGTAATTGCTTATGCATTAAATCGTCTGCCTGCGCTGTATGCTACTAGCAAGCGAGGATGGCAGCGGCAATGGCATCGGGGAAAAACCGATTTGCGATCGCAAATCGTGACAGCTGTCAGGCAAGGAATTATGGCTGTGCAACGAGACCCGCTGCGCAGTGAAAGTTCTCTAACTTTTGAGGAAGAAAATGCAGCAATGGCTGCTTTGCAAAAACTCAAAGTCTTACTTCAACGAGATGATTTATCTTGGGAGAACTTAAATGATGTGGTTGAGCAAACCTTATTAGATACGTTGCGAGGGAAGATTACCTGGGGTCAGCCTGGTGATTCAAACGAGGAAATCTTTGATTGGGAGAAGCATCCACATCATCAAAATGGATAAATTGACCCAGAAATCATTGTCAATCAAGCTCTGTCTTCTCTCAATGTTTTTAGGTAATGCGCAACCAACCAATTATTCAAGCGCTGAGACAGTATCATTACCTGCTGGCGATGACAAGTGGAATCACTATTTGCTGTTTCAGCACCATCTACCCAACGTCTGCACAAATCAGAGCCGATAACAAGCTTCCTAATGGACAAACTGTAGTTTCACCAGGAATCCAACCAGGGTTGAATTTTGTAATTACAGGCGGAACCCAAGCAGGTAGTAACCTTTTTCACAGCTTTGCAGAGTTCTCTGTCCCTAGAGGAGGCTCTGCAATTTTCCATAATCAGAACCCAGGGATTGAGAACATTATCAGCCGTGTGACTGGTGGGTTGAAATCTGAGATCAACGGTTTAATCCAAGCAAATAGCAACTTATTTCTGATCAATCCCAATGGTATTGTTTTTGGCTCCAATGCTTCACTAGATATTCGTGGCTCATTTATCGCCAGTACTGCCAGTAGTTTAAAGCTTTCTAATGGAGATGTTTTTAGTGCTACTAATCCTGCTCCACCCTTGCTAACTATCAGTGTTCCCCTAGGGTTACAATTTGCTGCCAAATCTGGAGACATTAAAGTAGAGCCTGCACAAGATGATCCGTCTTTGAGTCCGTCTTTGTTAGTGCAGCCTTTTCAAACTTTAGCTCTAGTTGGTGGCGATATTTCTGTGGCTGGCCAGTTCCTAGTTGCGCCTGGTGGTCGGGTGGAATTGGGGAGTGTGGGAGATGATAATTTTGTTAGCCTGACCCCAAGCTCTCAGGGATTTGCTTTGGGATATACAGGTGTGGAAAAGTTTCAGACAATTCAGCTCGATGGCACTGGAATTGATGTCAGTGGTGCTGGTGGTGGGAATATCCAGATTCAGGGTCAAGTAGTCACCTTGAATGAAACACAAGTGTTGGCTAATACAGATGCCAATGGTAGCCAAAGCGGTGGCTCAATAACTATCCGAGCTAATCAACTGACTTTAAATGATTCTATTGTTCAAGCAATGACATCTGGTTCAGTGCATGGTGGAGATATCAACCTGGAAGCTGCGAAAGTGACAGTTCAAGGATCATCAGCAATAGTTTCTACAGAAACAGAAGACATTGGTAAGGGTGGTAACTTAACTATTCGCGCTGATGATGTGAAATTGGCTAACTTGAGTCTTTTAGGAACAGAAACTAGAGGACTAGGTGCTGGAGGAGATGTCACAATTGAAACTCGAAAATTGAGTATCCAAGATGGCGCACAGATAGTAGCAAATACCCGCGATCGCGGTTTTGGTGGCAAACTTATAGTGAAAGCTGCTGATTCTATTGATATGCAAGGGATGGGACAGCTATCCGATACAGTGTATTTTAGTAGTTTGGTGGCGGAAACTACCAGTTCTGGACAAGCTGGGGAAGTAATTCTGGAAACCCCAATGTTGAGTATCCGTGATGGAGCCAGGATATCAGCTTCTACATTTGCTGAGGGATCAGCAGGCAGTATTAAAATTTACGCTAAAGAAACAGAACTGCTAAGTTCCCCAACAGTTGGTCAAGCTAGCGGTGTGTTTAACCAAGTGGAGTTAGGAGCCACCGGTCAGGGGGGTAACATTACCTTAGCAACTGAAAAATTACTTATCCAAGGCGGTGCGCAAGTTTCAACCAGCACCTTTAATACGGGAGATGCTGGGAGTATTTCTGTAATTGCCCCTCAGATGGTGACAGTCTGGGGAGAGCCTACAGATATCACCTTTAGTGGCTTATTTGCGCAGGTAGAGTTAGGTGCTAAAGGTCGGGGAGGTAACCTATCTATAGATACTGGGGAATTAATTCTTCAAGGAAAGCAGGCACTAATTTCCGCCTCTACTAGAGATGTAGGTTGGGGGGGGAATGTCACGATTAATACCAGAGAATTAATCGTGCGGGATGGGGCGCAGATTCAGGCGGCGACTCAGGGGAAAGCGCCTGGTGGATTAGTCAAGGTGACTGCTACAGATAAAATTCAACTGCTGGGGACTTCCTCGGTGGATCAATCATCTAGTGGTTTATTTACTTCAACATTAGGCGATGCTCCCGCCGGTAACTTGATTGTAAATACAGGCAATTTATTCATTCTGGATGGGGCGAAGATTTCTGCTTCTACCTTGGGTACAGGTGGCGGTAAAACTCCTTATGGCTCTGATAGCGACGACGGAATTAGTAGGTCTGGTAATGGTCAAGCAAACAGTGGATTGTTTGCACAAGCAAGTGGCGAAGGAAGAGCAGGCAGTATTAATTTAACAGCTCGTAATATTTTTCTTGATCGCTCTGGAGCAATTTTGGCGGAAACTACGGCTGATGATGGTGGTGATATTTCCCTGGGAGTCAGCAATATTCTGCAAATGGGACACAATAGCTTAATTTCAGCCACTGCTGGCACTGCTAGTCAACAGGGAAATGGGGGCAATATCAAGATAAATACAACTTTTTTAGTGGCAGATCCCTTAGGGAATAGTGATATTACTGCTAATGCATTTCAAGGATGGGGGGGTAACATTCAAATTACAGCTCAGAATGTATTTGGGCAGAAGTTCCGCGCACAACAGACTTCTTTGAGTGACATTACTGCTAGTTCTACCTTTGGGATTAATGGTGTTGTAGAAATTAAAACTCTTGATGCTGATCCAACTAAAGGTTTAGTAAACTTACCTCCGCAAATTACTGATAGCTCAAAACTTATAGTTCAAAGTTGCACTTCGACTTTGCTCAGTGACCAGAGACAGATTGGTAATCGGTTTGTAGTGACTGGAAGGGGTGGGCTATCACCTAGTCCTGAAGGCATACTTAGTAGCGATAGTCTGCTCGAAGATTTGGAGACGACTCCGATCAAAAATTCACAAAATATAGCTGGGAAAACTTCTGCCCCACTTGTTCCTAGTTCTAATGCGATAGTGGAAGCCCAAGCTATAGTAGTAAATTCCCAAGGTGAAGTGTTATTGATGGCACAGGCTCCTACCGCAACTCCTTATAGTACTTGGTCGCCCTCAACTAATTGTTATGCACATTAATCTATATTTTTATGGTCATAAAAGTACCTGGAAACGAGTATATGTTCGTTTCATTGTATTTATACTTTGGATGTTCTTAGGACTAGTTTGTAATTTATTGCCTGCGATCGCCAAAGTTGATTCTTTGCCACCATCCCTAATGCAAGTATCATCCAATGTGGCAAAGCAGGAGGAGCAAGGCAGGCAATATTATGATGCAGGGCAGTTTTTAGCAGCAGTCAAAATCTGGCAGCAGGTTCTCCAGATTTATCAGTCACAGGGAGATACACTCAATCAAACCAGAGTTTTGAGTAATCTATCACTAAGTTATCAGCAACTAGGTCAATGGACTGAAGCTACCCAAACAATTGCTACTAGCCGAGAATTGTTACAGAAAAAACAGGGTGAGCAAGAATATTTGCCAGTCTTGGCTCAAGTCCTAAACACCCAAGCTAGTCTCGAGTTAGCAACGGGAAAATCTGAAGCTGCACTCTTCACTTGGCAACAAGCCACGACCACTTACATCCAGGCAAAAAATGAGACTGGGGTGCTGCGTAGTTTGATCAATCAATCTCAGGCTTTAAAGGCGCTGGGATTATATCGGCGAGCCTTATCGACACTAACTCAGGTAAACCAAATCCTGCAAAAACAACCTGATTCACCGCTCAAAACAGCTGGGTTACGCAGTTTAGGAGCAAGTTTGCGCTTAGTGGGGAATTTAACAGAAGCACAGCAGGTATTGCAACAAAGTTTAGCGATCGCCCAAAAGTTACAATCTCCGGCAGAAATTAGTGCGACATTGATAGATTTGGGAAATGTGGCGCGTGCAAAACAAGATTCTGAATCGGCGTTGGCTTTGTATCAACAGGCAATAGAGCTTGCACCTTCCCAGATGCTGAAAATGCGATCGCAATTAAATCAACTCAGTACCTTAATTGATACCAAGCAATGGGCATCGGCTCAGACACTATGGAGTCAAATTCAACTCCAACTTGCTGATCTACCTCCTAGCCGCACAGCAATTTATGCGCAACTGAATTTAGCCCAGAGTCTCACTCGCCTCAAGCAAGCAAATCTCCCCAATGCGCCAACCACAGAAAATATTGCCCAATTAGTAGCGAATAACCTGCAACAGGCCAAAACTTTGGGAGACAAACAAGCACAAGCCTATGCACTGGGGAAACTGGGCGGACTTTATGAACAGACTCAGCAATGGACAATTGCCCAAGATTTGACACAGCAAGCGCTGGTGTTGGCACAATCTATTAATACACCAGAAATTGCCTACCGTTGGCAATGGCAGTTAGGGCGACTTTTGAAAGTACAAGGAAATGAAGAAGGTGCGATCGCGGCTTACACCCAAGCTGTCAATACTCTACAATCCTTGCGTAGCGATTTGGTTGCCGTCGATCCAGATATTCAATTTAGTTTTCGGGAAAGTGTAGAACCAGTCTACCGCGAACTAGTCAGTTTACTTTTAGAACCTGGAGCCGCTGAACCTAGTCAAAAAGCTCTGATCCAAGCTCGTCAAGTGATTGAGTCCTTACAATTGGCAGAACTAGATGACTTTTTCCGCGAAGCCTGTTTAGATAGAAAATACACTCAAATCGATCAGTTAGATCCGGTGGCTGGAGTAATCTACCCGATTATCTTGCCAGACCGATTAGAAGTTATTATTAGCTTACCGCAGCAACCTTTACGCCACTACGCGACTTCTTTACCTCAAGCTCAGCTGGAAAGTATTGTCGAAAAACTGCGGAAAACTTTAGTCATCCGTTCCAAAGAAGACTTTTTGCCCTTGTCTCAACAAGTATATGACTGGTTGATCCGTCCAGTAGAAACCGACATAGTTAAAAGTGGGATTAAAACCTTAGTGTTTGTACCGGATGGTGTTTTCCGAAATATTCCGATGGCAGCACTACATGATAGGAATCATTATTTGGTAGAAAATTACAACATTGCTTTAACCCCAAGTCTCCAGTTACTACCTCCTAAGAAGTTGGCACAGCATAACTTTAAAGTACTTGGTGCCGGGTTAACTGAAGCCAGACAGGGGTTTTCTGCCCTGGAGTATGTAGAACAGGAAATGAAGGAAATCAAATCCGAAGTCCCAAGTACTGTTTTATTAAATGAGGAATTTACCAGTCAAAATCTGCAAACTCACTTGCAATCAGCCGTTTTCCCAATACTTCACATTGCTACTCATGGGAAATTTAGCTCCAAAGCAATAGAAACCTTTATTTTGGCTTGGGACGATCGCATCAGAATTAATGACTTAGATCAATTACTACAGATACCTGAACAGAAAAAGCAACAAGCGATCGAATTGCTGGTACTCAGTGCTTGTGAAACCGCAGTTGGAGATAAACGTGCTGCCTTAGGTTTGGCAGGAATAGCAGTCAAAGCAGGAGCTAGTAGCACTTTAGCAACATTATGGTCTGTTAATGATGAAGCAACAGCCAGTTTGATGCGTCAGTTTTACAAGCATTTGAGCAGTACTAAAGAAACCAAAGCAGAGGCCTTACGTAATGCCCAAATAGCTCTTTTAAAAGATCCCCTATCTGAGCATCCAGTTTATTGGGCACCTTACATTTTAGTGGGGAACTGGCTGTAGAGATACAGGCGATCGTCGGCACACAAAATTTAAAACAAGAGGTAGGAGAGATTCGTTGGGTGAGTGAGGTTTGTCGAATTCACGTTAAAATAGTAGCGATTAGTTATGCTTGAAGCCTGATGAATATCAACATTGATATACCTGATGAAGTGCGCGTTTATCTTGAGGCACAAGTCATGACAGGTGCTTATAATAGCATTGCCGAATATTTTTTAGATTTAGTGCAGCAAGACCAAAAACGGAAAGCACAAGCAAAGTTGGAAGCTCTTTTACTCGAAGGTATTGATTCTCAAGGACAGGAAGTAACGCCGGAATATTGGCAAAATTTGCGTTCTACGGTTTTAGGTGAGAACAGTATGGACAAATCGAACGATGCGTAGTAACTCATGAACTATCGGTTAATTGTCAAAGATCTGGCAACGCAAGATTTGCGACAGTTGGCAAATTATATATTGGTCAATGGAAATGCTGATGTAGCTGTTAAATTTTTAAATGCTGCGGAAGTCACTTTTGAACAGTTGGTAAAAACCCCTGGTATGGGAAAAGTAACGCAGTTGGTGGTGTCGAGATTGGGTGAAATCAGACAATGGCGCATCAAAGATTTTCAGGATTATCTAATTTTCTATCGTATTCAAGATACAACTATTGAGATCCTGCGGGTATTTCATGGAGCAAGAGATTTAGCAGATGTACTTAGCGAGTTAGACGAAGAATTTTAACCCAAAATCAAAACCTCCCATCCACATATCAATGCTTCTATGTCAAATATGACCATTGACAAATAGCAACTGACTGCGGCGCATCCTAAAATAATAAACAGGTTTAGTTTGGCATCTATCTGCCGTTTTGATACCAATGACTGAGCAACGTGATGCTGATTCATTACCAGCAGATTCTCAGCAGTTAAGTGAAACTAAAAGCGATCGCCTGGAGACGGAAAATCTACCCCCGGTGTTACCTGCTGCTGATTCTTGGAAAAACCGGATTGCTGATGTTTGGCACAAGACAACACCACGCCTGGTGAAATTACTACCCGTAGATCAGTTAGCACAGAGCTTTGCCAAATGGTTTAGTGTCAGCGAAACTCAGATTGCCGAAATTTTGGCGACGGTTCGCGCTGAACTGCCAACTACCGAAGCCCTGTTGATTGGTAAACCCCAAGCGGGTAAAAGTTCGATTGTGCGCGGTTTGACAGGAGTTTCTGCCGATATCGTTGGTCAAGGATTTCGCCCCCACACTCAACATACTCAGCGCTATGCCTATCCTTCTGACGATCTGCCTTTGCTGATTTTTACGGATACGGTGGGATTGGGTGATGTCAATCAGGATACAGAGGCAATTATTAAGGAGTTGGTTGGAGATTTAGAACAATCCAGCCGCAGTGGCAGAGTTTTGATTCTGACTGTGAAAATTAACGATTTTGCCACTGACACATTGCGTCAAATTGCCCAGCAGTTGCGTCAGAAGTATCCAGACATTCCTTGTCTATTAGCGGTTACCTGTTTGCACGAGGTTTATCCGTCTGATATAGTCGATCATCCTGATTATCCGCCAGATTATGAGGAAATTAATCGGGCTTTTGATGCAATTCAAGAAGACTTTGCTAAAGTGAGCGATCGCTCTGTTCTCATCGACTTCACCCTAGAAGAAGACGGTTACAACCCGGTATTCTACGGCTTAGAAGCACTGCGAGACAACTTAGCCGAACTACTTCCCGAAGCCGAAGCCAAAGCCATTTATCAATTATTGGATCGGGAGGAAACTGGTAAACAACTAGGTAATCTCTACCGAGATACGGGACGGCGTTACATTTTACCTTTTGCAATCATGGCAGCCACACTTGCCGCCGTACCATTGCCTTTTGCAACCATGCCCGTGCTGACTGCCTTGCAAGTATCTATGGTAACTGTATTGGGTAACTTATACGGGCAGAAATTGACACCATCTCAAGCAGGTGGAGTTGTGAGTGCGATCGCCGGCGGTTTTCTCGCCCAAGCTGTAGCACGGGAACTCATCAAATTTGTCCCTGGTTTCGGTAGCGTGATTGCTGCATCCTGGGCTGCTGCTTACACTTGGTCACTTGGTGAAACAGCCTGTGTATACTTTGGTGACTTGATGGGTGGGAAGAAACCTGACCCGAAGAAGATTCAATCTGTGATGCAAGAAGCTTTTAAAGCAGCGCAAGAACGGTTTAAGGGAATTCAACGTTAGGGTAGTTAAACAGTTTTTCCATCTATAATACCATGTTTTAACTCATTTTTTTCGTTTTGGAGTTATCAAACTGAGTAAATAGACTATAACTCCCACAAATCCTAACTCATTCCACAGCCATCGCCACAGTTGTTTGCGATTGCGGATGTCGTGAAATTTATTTAAATAATTTTCCAAACCCTGCACTGTAATCATTTGTTGTTGTGCAGATATTAATTGCTGTTCTGAATGGTTGATTTCTAAGCGAGTATTTCGCACATCTTGAATAAAATTTTTAATTTCCTCCTCACCACCAATTGTTTCTACAACTCGGTTTAATTCCTGAATCAAATTCTGGGTATATTGATTTTTTTGAGAATATATATCTATGACTTTTTTGACTTCAATAAATTTAATATCTATTTCTGCATTTAATGTTTCAATTTGTGCTTTGATTGTATTTACTTCTTGAAGTATCTTCTGAGATGTTTGGAGATGAACTTGGACTTGCAACAATATATTGTGAGATTCTTCGGCTGAAGATTGACTTTCTTGTGTAGCATTATTAATTTTGTGAATTACTAGTTCTAAATCTCGCAAAACATCTTCGCTAATACCCAGTTGCTGTAGTTGATTTGGTATTTCTTGTAAAATTTTTAACTGAGCTTGTAAGTTTCTAGCTTCGACCAAATGATTTGATGCATATTCTTCAACTTGCTTTAAATCATTATTCGCGTTTAATAGTTCTTTGCGACTCAGGTGAATTTCTTGAATGAGTTCGCGAATTTTATCTATTTCCTTAGCTTTATTCAGAATATTTTCGGCTTTAGCTATAGAATTATTAATAACTATAGATAAGGCTTTCAGGTCTTGGGAAACTTGCAAATCTGTGGGGTATTCTTCATTCATAATTCACCTGTGTTACCAATTTTATCTATAGCCGCATTGCAGAGTAGAGTTACTAAATAACCTTCATGATTGGATATTTCTTCTCTAAAGGGAAAATCTTCGGGAAGATGCATTCCAATTTTCATGCGTACTCTAGCAGCTTCATATAAAAGTCCTTTTCTCTGAAGCCTATCTGCAATTCTTAATATTAAGTTTTCATATTCTTGTTCTTGAGGATTGATGTTTTGCAATTCAGATGCTACTTGAACTGCTTCCCAAGAACTATCTAAAGCCATTAAGAGTAAGCATTGTAGGGGAATGCGATCGCTAGGACTATCAATTTGCTGAATTTGCCGTAATTCTTCATATAAAATTTCTTTAGAATGATTTGCAAGGATTTTAATTGCTTGCTCCTCAATTTGTGTAACTTTATTATTATCAATTCTTGCTAGCCTAAATGCAGCATAAGTATCCCAATAAATTTGCACAGGCTGATTACTTAAACCTTCGTAAATTATGTTACATAATCCTGTGATATCTTTAAATAAGTGTTCTCCATTTGCCCACTCTGTAATCCAATCAAGAGTATCTATATTTGAAGTATTAAAAAACTGACATTTTTGAAAATGTGATCTTTCAAATCTATTGATTTCATCAGTAGTTGCAATCACAAGTAATCGGTAACGCGGTCTGGTAAAAATTGTGTACCAATTATTTGCTTCTTCAAATGATGGTTGTCCCTGTCCTTTAAATACAGAGAAAGCAACACAAGCATCAAACTCTCTACCTTTAGCTTGATGAAATTTTATATAATCTAATCCCGGAAGATTACTATATTGTTCGGGAATATCTTGATAAATTAGTTTGACTTGGTTAGAAAGAAGTCTCAATATAGAACGCTGTTCTAAAGCGCAGGTATATCTTACTTTATCACTTAGGTCATTAAGAATTTTCAGCGCTTCTTCTTGTGATGTGCATTCTAGAATCCTCACAGGTTCGCCTTGTTCAAAAGCTTCTTCCGGTTTACTAACTTCAGGTAGTTTTTTACCTCCTGAATTTGCTTGCTGTGCAAATAGATGAAAGCTATTGGCGAATTCTAGAATATATTTTGTATTGCGATAATTATATTTAAGGTTGTGTCTTTTATTCAGTTTTAAATGTCCCCAATTAAAATCTATGGGTGTAATTCTTTGATTCATATCACCCAATAGAAAAAGTATAGAAGCGTGATTACTATCCTGCTGCCATCTCTCCAGCATTTTAACGATAGCATTGATTTCATCTATGAGATAATCTTGAGCTTCATCAAATATGAACAGTGTTGTATTACTCTGCTGTAAAGGACGAGCATTTTCTGTAATTGCATTTACTCCGTCTATCCAGATTTTTTTATTTCCTAATCTCTGCTGTAATTCAGATAATTTAATTTTTTTTAGTTCTCCAATCCAATGCTTATTTTCTCGATAAATGGGGTAATCAGATTGTTCATGCTTGTGTTTATTGGCTATAAATCCTCTAAATAAAATTAAATCATTTATATTCAAATATTCATTGTTATCAATCACATGAATTTTTCGTGCTTGTGATTGTAGAGCCTGTAACTCTTGTGATACAGTTGCTACTGTTTCATATATATCTGGTGCAGCTTGATGTAACCATTCTGCAAAAGTTCCTACAAAGAAATTAGCTTCCCTAATCTGTAAAATTTCTTTAATCTCAGTAAACTCTTTGATTTCAGCACATAAAGTTTCAGGAAGAATTAAGGCAATATTCCAATAATTGTTTGCATATAATTCACTAGCCATTAAAGCAGCACATACAGTCTTACCAGTACCCGGCGCACTTTGTACTAAAAGGCTATTAATATTACTATGGTTTGATCCAGAGTGTAGTGAGGAATTTATTACTTCCTGAAAAATTGCTTTTTGTTCTTGAGTCAAAACAGGTGAATATAAATAACCACCATAAACAAATTGATTCCAAGAATTAGTTTGAGTAGGATTCCATATATATGTAGGAACATCTTCTACTGTTTTTTCTCCAATATCAATTACATCAGCTATATCTATTTCTGGGTTTCTATTTATATCCTCAATAATTCTTTTATAAATATCTTTACGTTGTCCTGCTATTAATATTAAAAATTGGTTTTGATTTTTTGTCCAAATCACTCTAACATCATGTTTCTTAGTTCTCCATAAATCTTTGTAACCTTCTAATTTCCGATAGTCTCCCAGGTTACCGTCACTAATATTTTTAATTATTTCTGCTACCAGCTTGAAATATTCATGTGGTAATTTCTGGATTTCTCGGACAGCAGCGCGGACAATTCTAACGGTATAAACAGGCATGAAGATACCTCATAATAAAACAATCTCATTACGTTGATTATTTAAATAATACTTATTTCGATAATCATGAAGTTCAACTATTTAATTACATGAGCATTTTGCATAACAATGTTTATCTATAGCCATCCTATTTGATTGGAAGAAATTATTTGCTTAAGGAGCTAACTAGAAACAATAAAAATGCTTTTTTGAGTTGTACTGAGTGAGTATTTTGCAGAAATCGAATGTGACTGCTTTAACAAAGAGTCAGCAGAAAATAATAGTATATTTCTATACTAGAAAAATATTTTCCTCCAGAAAGCATTTAAGACTGGAAGAGTTTGTAGCAATTTTTTATACTTTGCTCATAATATAGTAGCCTACTAAAAAGGCAATTGCCTAGTAAGCAAATGATATTGAAATTAAGCGTTACTCACGCTAGGCTAAAACCCGATTTTTCGTGATTTTACTGAGTCTGAAAGATATTTTGTACCATTTTTTTATCTATACTCGCAGCAGCTTGATCGAGTGCAGCTATCTCCCCAGAGTCTAACAGCCAACCTAAAGCACCAATATTCTCCTGCGCCTGTTTCACAGTTTTCGCACCAGGAATGGGAATAGTTCCTTTACAAATGCACCAGTTAATTGCTACTTGTGACATAGTTTTGTTTCTGGACTGTGCGATTTCTCGTAAACAGGCTAAAAGTGGATCGATACCTGGTAATAATTGCTTAAACAATAAACCACGGATACCTTTGGGAACAGGGCCAGTCTTGGAATATTTTCCTGTTAATAACCCTAATCCTAAAGGGCTATAGGCAATCAATTTTATACCCATGTCGTCGCAAACTTGCTTGAGTTGTAGTTGCGTCACCGGATATGTGGAGAGTAGGGAGTATTGAACTTGCAGAGTTGCGATCGCCACTCCTCGTTCGCTAAACTTTTTATGCACCCGTTGCAGACGTTTAGGGCCATAATTAGATAATCCCACACCCTTAACTAATCCTTGCTCATAAAGGTCAGCCAGACCATCCAAAAGCCTCTCCTCTTGCCAAGGTGCATAGTTGGCTGTAGACCAATGCATCTGTACCAAGTCTACATTTCTTCCCAGACGTTGGGCAGAAGCTTTGCAAGCTTGTAGCATTGACTGACGTGTCCATCTCCAAGGATAAGCCGCCAGCTTGGTAGCAATGCAAATATTTTCTGCGTTGATACCGTGATATTCTCGAGAAAATTTGCCGAGAAGTATCTCACTGCGTCCCTTGAGTCTGCCAGTTCCGTAAGAATCTCCTGTATCAAATAAAGTCACACCGTTGCTGACACAAAGGTTAAAAACGGCTTGCAACTGCTCATCCATACTTTGATCGTATCCCCAGAGCAGTTGGTTTCCCCATGCCCAAGTTCCACAGCCCATAGTTGGGAGTGATAATTCCTGGCTAATTTGCATATTCACTCACTGTAGATTTCCTGATTATCTTTAGATCGCCTCTCTCAAAGTTAATTATCAGGCAATTCATAACCACTATGCTGAATAGGTGTGAGTTGCTGCGTTTTTAGTTTTTAAATGAAGGGCTAAAGCCCTGTGCCAGAATAATAGAATTCTGCCCAAATATAGAAACGATAGACTTTATACAAGCGTAATTTGATTAAACAAACTGATTATTCGTAATTTGTTATCGAGGTAGGTATCAGGTAATGGTGCGTTTAAAACTTTGGCAATGGGTTGTATTAGCAGCGCCGATCGCATTGATCGTCACTTTCTTACTGGTAGCCGCAGGTTCCCAGATCCATGCATGGGGGATTAATTGGATTTGGGCTGTGTTTACGCTAGTATTTGTCGGCTGGCGTTGGTTGCTAGTCAAATGGACTCGTACCGAGGTAGAACAAATAACGCGAGTATTAGCAGAAGTCAGTGAAGAATTAACAGCAACGGCGGATACTAACCAATTACCAGCAGGAAATGACGCTACCAGTCAAGCCCAAGCAGTCTTAAATGAAGTTTTACAAGCCGCACAAAGCGATCGCCCAATTTGGGAAGATTGGGCAACTTTCTTTTCGCGATGCCAAAATTTAGTAGTGGCGATCGCTCATATCTACCATCCTGAGGTTAAATATCCCCTATTAAATATTTACGTTACACAGGCTTACGGGTTAATCCGGGGAACGGTTGATGATTTGGATCTATGGATGCAAAAGCTATCACCAGCCTTAAATCAGGTAACAGTTGGACAAGCTTACCAAGCATACGAAGTCTATCGGAAGTTAGAACCATCCGCCCGCAAACTATTTAAAGCTTGGAACTGGGCACAATGGTTATTAAACCCGGCGGCGGCTTTTGCAAAAAAAGCCAGTCAGCGCTACACCAGCCAAGCAAATCAGCAATTGTTGGTTAATTTAAGCCAAATGTTGCAAGAAGCGGCTTTAAGAAATTTGTGTCGGCAAGCGATCGCTCTTTATAGTGGTAATACTTTACCAAAGGCAGAATTTTCTTCCCCAACTCCCACCTTACCCAAAGCTAAAACTCAAACTCTACGGGAAATCCTCGCCCAAGCAGAACCCGCTGAAACTGTTGCTGAAAAACCAGTAAATATTCTGCTTGTAGGGCGTACAGGTTCGGGAAAAAGTAGTTTAATTAACACATTATTTAATTCAGAACTAGCCGCAGTTGATGTGTTACCTAGTACCGATGAAATTCAAAATTACCAATGGCAGACTGCCAGTAAAGAAACTCTGACACTATGGGATACTCCAGGGTATGAGCAAGTCAACCATGCAGATTTTCGCGAGCTAGTTTTAGATTATGCCACAAAAGCAGATTTACTATTATTAGTCACACCTGCCCTAGATGCAGCCCTGCAAATGGATGTGGACTTTCTCAAGGATATGCAGGCGGAAGTTAAAGATTTACCTGTAATTACTATTGTTACCAAAGTGGATCGGCTGCGTCCCATCCGTGAGTGGGAACCTCCTTATGATTGGGGTACAGGCGATCGCGCCAAGGAAATCTCGATTCGGGAAGCTACCCAATATCGGGCGCAATTGCTAGGGGATTTTTCTAAATTAGTTTTGCCTGTGGTGACTGCTGATAGCAAAACTAACCGCGCTGCTTGGGGAATCGAAGCATTATCTTTAGGATTAGTAGAGGCGATCGCACCTGCAAAACAACTCCGTCTCGCTCGCTTTTTACGTAACTTAGAAGCCCGTACCGTTGAAGCTGCTAAAATTATTGATAACTACAGCTTCCAGATGGCGACAACTCAAGGACTGACATCACTGCTAAAAAGTCCTGTCCTTCAGTTTATTTCCACCCTATCAACCGGATCGCCTACTTTGGCATATCTGCTAGCAGAAAAAATTCCCGTGGAACAGTTGCCGATTGTCATTGGTAAGCTACAAATGGCTTATGACCTGTTTTCGCTGTTGAATACTGGTAACTCAACCAACTTTGATTTGCTAGCCCTTTGGCCGTTGCTGGTGGAAAATACTACTGCCAGCGATGCTTGGGCTTTTGGTCATGCTTTAGTCGAATACTGGACTCAAAACCTCACAATTGAACAACTCCGAGAGCGATTTAATTACTATCTTCAGCTGTCGATAGCCAATTGACGACTACCTTAGGGACTTCCAGATAAAAAAATATACAATTACTTCTTGTGGGGTGGGTGTCTCACCACCTGTGTCAACTTAAGGCGAAACCCTTGCCAGGATGTGATTTGATACAAAATCACGTACCATCAAGATCCGCGCTACCCCACCCCAGTTTTGTCTAAAAGCCAAAACGTCCCCTCCCCGTTTACGGGGAGGGGATTGAGGGGTGGGGTAAAATGCCTGTGGAATAAGCGTTTTGACTTAAGTTGACACCAATGGTGTCTCACCCGCCCATAATCAAGGCTGGGCTTTCCTGCCCACCCCACAAGATTAGATTTCTACTTTACTTTAGACGTTGGACAGTGATAAAAAAATACCCAGCGATAAATAAAGATAAGTAACCACACAAAATTGATTACAGTCATTGCGAGCGAAGCGAAGTAATCCCAGCCGTTGCGATTGCTTCATTTCGCTTCGCTATATTCGCAATGACATTGTGTAATTAATTATGTTTAACTACTTAGTATTGGCTAATTAGGTGAAGATTCAACCCCTAGTTTACCCGAAATACCGCCGTCACCATAGAATGGTGCGGCTAAAACAACAAAGCCCACCTTTGTGGGCTAAATTTTCTTAGCCCACGTACGACGAAGTCGTTCCCGTTCCCCGAAGGGGTTCCCACAGGGTAGGGTAGGTGGGCTTTGCATCGAGAGCCAGTGGCTTCTAGCCTGTGGGCGTTATAACAACACAAAACTAAGGATTTTGTGGTGAATAATCAGACATATCACCAATTAACTAAGAGCGATGTCTACTCACTCAATCGCCATATTTTAGAATTCTCTTCAATAAACTCGCTATCCACCACCCGCAGATGTTTTCTGCATTTAACCATGTTGCAAAAACTCAACCTTGGGTAATAAAGGGTCAGTCACAATACCTATACCCATAAAACCCCAGCGTTTGAGTAAACTATTCACCTGTGTACCCGGAATAGATTCTACAGCAAAGCGGTTTGCCACCTCAGCAGCGTGGGTATTGAGATAGCTCAAAGCATCAAAGTTTTCCTTAAACAACAACAGGTAACCTGATGCTTCAGCATTGGGACGAGCTGTAAGGTAACGACCATCAGATTTTGAACGTACCAGATAATATACTTCCAGCATGGCGGGATGAGGAGACGGGGATGAGGGAGATGAGGGGGACAAGGAAGACAAGGGGGACAAGGGGGACAAATGACAAATGACAAATGACCAATGACTATTGACTAATTCAAATTCTCTAACTTAATACGTGGATCGGCAGCTTTCAGCATTAAGTCAGCGATTAAGTTACCCACAATCAACAGTACCGCACCCATAACCAAGCTGGCCATTAATAAATACAAATCCTGAGCTAGTCCAGCCTGTAATGTTAACCTTCCTAAACCTGGCCAGTTGAAGAACTGTTCCGCAATAAATGCACCGTTTAATAAACCAGCTAGCTCAAAACCCAATAAGGTAATTAAAGGGTTAATGGCGTTACGCAAAGCATGAACGTAAATTACGCGATTTTCTGGCAAGCCTTTCGCCCGCGCCGTTTGGATATAATCTTGACGCAGAACATCTAATAATTCGCCGCGAGTGATGCGTTGCAAACCAGCGAAACTCGTAATCGAAAGTGCGATCGTTGGTAAAATCATGTGCCAACCAAGATCCAGGAGTTTACCAAACCAGGACAGTTCTGAGTTATTAATGCTAGTCATGCTACCTACTGGAAAAATCGGCGAGGTAACTTGAGCTACAATTAACAGAAATAGGGCAGTAATAAAGCTGGGAAATCCTTGCCCAGTGTAGCTAATTACCTGTAAGACGCGGTCAATCAGCTTATTTTGCTTGACAGCGGCGATAATACCCAAAGGGATAGCGATCGCCCATGTGCAAATTAAAGAAGCGATCGCTAATAGCAAAGTCGCCGGTATCCGTTCCCACAACAGCGACACCACAGAACGTTGGTAAACAAAACTCGTACCAAAATCTCCCTTTGTGAAGATTCGCCACAGCCACAGCCCAAATTGCTCTGGCCAAGACTTATCCAAACCAAACTGTCGCTTAATTTCCTCAATTCTTTCTGGAGAAATTTTTGGATTTTGCCGCAATGTATCTACATAATCCCCTGGAGCCAGTTGAATAATGAAAAATGACAATGCTGAAGCCAAAAATAGAGTCAACAATGCCTGTAGAAGCCTTTTCACTACATAAATAAAAGTCTCACTCGTAACCAGCCTAATTAGCCAGTTCAGACCTGTCTCCAGAGAAATTTTTGTAGAACTCATTGCAGTTTAGCCAAAGGTCAATGGTCAAGGGTTAAGGGTCAAGGTCAAGGGTCAAAGGTTAATGGTCAATAATCATTGAACTATGGACTGTTGACTATGGACTATGGACTTTTTGACTCTTGACTAATATTCAATCAGCGAGATAATTGGCACATCTGGCAGATGTTTACGCCCTTGTAAATCCCGTAGCTCGATAATAAACCCAAAGCCCACTAATTCGCAGCCAATCTTCTGCAATAACTTCGCCGTTGCACTCGCCGTTCCGCCTGTGGCGATCAAATCGTCCACAATCAAAACACGGCTACCTGGATGTAAAGCATCCTGATGCACTTCTAAGGAGT
Organism: Calothrix sp. NIES-2100; assembly: GCF_963875285.1. NCBI lineage: Bacteria > Bacillati > Cyanobacteriota > Cyanophyceae > Nostocales > Calotrichaceae > Calothrix > Calothrix sp. NIES-2100. The sequence continues at coordinate 9,016,727 of NZ_CAWNLA010000001.1, read as the reverse complement.
CTGTACCATACTCTAATTCATACTCGATAGAGTGGACTGCTCCTGGTAACTTACCTTTTTTACGCGCTGGAATAAAACCAGAACCTAACTTATAAGCCAAAGGAGAGCCAAAAATAAAGCCCCGTGACTCCATACCCACAATGTAATCTGGGTTCATTTCCCGGTCGATACACTGTTGGGCAAAAAAGTCAATAGTGTAGCGCAATCCTTGAGGATCACGCAGCAATGTAGTGATATCTCGAAATAGAATTCCAGGTTTGGGAAAATCTGGTATATCACGAATTAGCGACTTCAAATCCATAAAAATTGATATTAGGGATTGAGTATTGGGAATTGGGTACTGGAAATTGGAAATTGGGCATGGGGCATTGGGCACTTGTACTGAGAGGAGTCGAAGTATTGGGCATTGGGGAGGCAGTGCGTTGCTGGTTCCAGTGTTGTGCAAACTGCCGTCATTGGGTATGGGGTATTAGGAAAAAGTTATTCCTAGTCCCTAGTCTCTAACCCCTAGTCTCTAGCTCCTGATCCCACGCCCCATGCCCTGTGCCCCATGCCCCAATCCCAATTCCAGATACCTGACAAATCGTACACTATAATGTCTTACGCTGGGGATCGAAGCCCCAGTTTCGTTATCCATTGACGATCACTTGAATCTAATTCAAGCTAGGGATGGAATTGCACTACCGAAAGAGGCTGATACACTTATATGTTAAAAACTTAGATTTAAGTATACGGAAACCTTTGATTAGAAGAAGTAATGTATATATCAGGCAGGAATACTACTGCTACAAGCCTAATGTTTTTGTTTGGCTATTTATCTTAAATTAGTTTTACCTAGTCTGTTGGAACCGCACAAGGTATCTATAGAATGAATGTCTCCGCTAGTTTAACATCTTTCAACAGTCCTACTCCCCCCTCATTGCCTATGATTCTGGATACCTTACCCGATCCGGCGACTGAGGGACAAGGATGTCCCCGCAGAACTCGGGTACAAATAGATCTGATTTTACTAGCAATTGAAGCTTTAGAACTAGGTGGTTCTGAAGCCATCCTAGCTTTTGCTGACGAATTGGATCTAAAAGGAATTATTAAAGATAGAGTAAATTTATGGCGAATGCGTAGTTCTAACCCACTACGACGAGCGCACATGCGCCGCCCTTTAACCATCATGGAAGCAAAAGCTTTGGTGGTTATTGCTTGTTACATAGCGCGGCGTTTGACAGTTGTTATCCGCCAGTTGCTGATGATTTATCAACAAATGAATGATAAGCAAATCCCATTGGAACAGAATTTGCGACTCTCTAATTATTTAGAGCGGTTTAGAACGCATTTTAAGAGTAGGATGAGTTCCCGGCGTTATGGAGCGCTAGCCTTAAATTCTGATGAAAAATTAGACGATCTGGCGATAGATCTATTGGGACAACTACTCTTCTGTACTGGCACAGCTGGAATGCAGCGGTTCTGGATCAGTCTTTTCGATGGGGAAGTAGAATGAATATTCAACGTAAGTATAGTCTGCCTAATTGTACCTTACTTTTAGAAGGTTTAAGTGATGCCACTAGGGCTGCACACTTTCAAGAACTGCGCCCGGAATTATCAATATTGGTAAATGCAGAATGCTATTTATCTAGCTATAAACAGCCTTTAAGAGGAGGACGGGAATTTTTTGAAAGCTTGGTCAGAGCAGTTAGTGCTTATGCTCAAGAATTTTTGAGTAATATCCCCAATCCTCAAGCACATAATCGAGATTCAGAGTTAGTAGAGTTACAGAAAATAGATATCAATCGGCACAGATTGATTGTACATTCTGAGGGTGAAGCCGCAGGTTTTGATACTAATCCTAACCGTGCGAAAGAACCTATTCAAATAGATTTGAATACGGTACAGTTATTTGATTTAGTGGAAGCAGTGGATCAGTTTTTCGCTGATAGCCAAACTTTACCAGAATTATCACTGGAATTACAACCAGTTACCAGACGCAGTAGTATTGCCAGCCAAGCTGTCGTGAAACAGGCAGTACCTGCTAGTATTGGCGTTTCTAGTTTGGCGGTAGCAGCACTAGCTTTAAGCTTGATACCATCGCCGCAAGTACGTCCACCAGAGCCAAAGCCACAAGAGCAAAGTAGCTCTACAACCCCTACTGCTACACCAAGCGCTACTCCTGCGGCTGTTGAGTCTACAACTCCTGTATCGACGGCTCCCACACCTAACCCAACTGTGACACCAACAGCTACGGCGGCTACAACTCCTATTGCTAGTCCCACCCCAACAGCAACCCCCGCAGTTAAAGATTTAGAAGCACTTTTAACTACAGTTCCAGAAATTACTGATGCGTCTAAACTACGGGCATTAAATCGCCAGGTGTATAACCAAATTAATCCCGCTTGGACTGATCGCTCAGGATTACAAGAGGATTTAATTTATCGTCTAGGCGCAGCTGCGGATGGTGCGATTATTGGCTATAAGGCGGTGAATAAAAAGGCAAATGATGATGTGCAAAAAACTCCTCTACCTAACTTACTTTACAACCCTGCCACCCGTGGCCCTATCAGCAACGAACCCATCGCCCAATTTCGAGTTGTCTTAACTAGAACAGGTGAGCTGCAAGTTAGTCCTTGGCGAGGATATACCAAAACACCAGAAGTTGTTGGGGCAAAAATTACCGAGCCTAATGCAGTTAAGGATTTAAACCAGAAACTTTATAATACAATTCGCCAAAATTGGGCTGGAACACCCCACTTTGACAGAGATTTGAAGTATCGGGTGGCGATCAATAAAAATGGCGCGATCGCCGACTATGAACCACTCAACCAAGTTGCCTATGATTATGCTAGAGAAACTCCTCTTCCCCAGATGTTACAAGCAGCTTACGGCTCTAATTTAGTTGCTCCCAACACCAAAGAACCTCTTGCCCATTTCCAAGTAATATTTCAGCCTAGCGGTAAACTAGAAATCGCTCCTTGGCGTGGATATCAGTAAAAAAGTAGGGTTGGGGGACTGGAGGGATGAGGAGGACGAGGGGGGATAAGGGGAAAAGGGAGACAAGGAGGATAAGGGAGATGAGGGAGTGTGGGGAGTTTTCTGCCCCATCCCTTCGCCATGCCCAATGCCCAATGACTAGTTACTTAACAATTCGCCCCATATAGTTACCCCATAACTGAGCTGCTTGCGCACTACTACCAGATGTGGGGGAGTTATTGTCATTACCTAGCCAAATCCCAGTAACCAACCGCCGACTGGGAATAAAGCCGATAAACCACAAGTCAACGTTGTTATTCGTTGTACCTGTTTTACCAGCTTCCCCTAATCCAATAGCCGCACTGCGTCCTGTACCCCTGCTAACTACCCCCCGCATCAAATTAGTCATTTGATCAGCGATATCATTGGATAGCACTCGCTTGTTGGCATCAGGATCTTGGTCGAAGGAGTAAATTACGCGACAGGTTTTTAAATCTTTAGGATCGCGGCAATCACCACTGTCTAAAATCCTACTAATTGCATGTGGAGGATTCCACACCCCACGATTGCCGATCGCGCCAAAAGCACCAGTCATTTCCAAGACATTCACTACGCTTTGACCAAGCACCAAGCCGGGAACTGGATCGAGTGCTGATTTTATCCCTAAACGTTGAGCCATTGCTACTACTTTATTCAGCCCAATTTCTCGTGCTACTCGCAAAGCGATGGGATTTTCCGAAAGCGCCAAACCTGTAGCTATATCTAAACTAGTACCTGCACCAGCACGACAGGGTTTGTAAGTAAAGCCTTGCCAAGTTAAAGGAGCGCAGGAATAACTTCTAAATGGTGAAATTCCTTGCACTAGGGCAGCGGTATAAGCAAAAATTTTAAAGGTGGAACCTGGTTGTCTTTTGGCTTGTACCGCACGATTAAATTGGCTTTTTCTGTAATCTGTGCCCCCCACCATAGCCAGGATACTGCCATTGCTTGAATCCAAGGTCACCATCGCTCCTTGAGAAAAGCCAAAACTTGACCCTGAGGTATTCACTGAATTACGTAAAGCTGCTTCTGCTTGCGCCTGAATAGCAGGATCTAGCTGAGTTTCAATAATATAATTGCCTTCTTTTGCCGCTCCCTCCCCCAAAATTGATTCGAGTTCTTGGAAGACATAACTGTAAAAATAAGGACTAATGGTTTTAGCTTGCTGTTCGCAAACTTTTGGGCTGATTTGGACGGTGGAACGTCTAGCGCGGTTCGCATCCTCCTGTTTAATTTGACCCATTTCTACCATCCGCTTAATCACGCGGTTGCGATACTCAGCTGCTTCTAGCTTATTGGGGCCATCCCCACAAAAATCAAATGCGTTGGGGCCTGGTAAAATACCTACTAAAGTCGCGGCTTCCGCCAAAGTTAATTCTTTAGCTGACTTATCAAAGTAATACTTAGCAGCATCCTCAAAACCAGAGGTATCCGCACCTAAAAACACTCGATTTAAATAAGTCAGCAAAATGTAATCTTTGCTGTAAAACGTTTCCAATTTCAAAGCAACAACTGCTTCTCGCAATTTCCGTCCTAGGGAATCTTGTCTACCTACATAATCGCGGAACAAACTGCGAGCAACTTGTTGGGTAACTGTACTGGCTCCTTGCTGCACATCACCGCTACGGCTATTAATTAATACAGCGCGCAAAATTCCTAAAGGATCAACGCCAAAGTGCCAGTAATAGCGACTATCTTCTGACGCAATCACAGCTTTTGGCAAATAAGGGCCAAAATCCTCCAACCGCTTCATATCTATGTGAGATGTAGTTCTCGGCTCACGCAGCGGCGTAGAACCATCACGGGCGTAAACAACCACTGGCGCACGAGTAATTGTCGGTAAAGACCTAACTGAGAATTTCAGCCATTCAACGCCAATTACTAAAGCCAACAAAGCCGTAACCCCACCTACACCGTAAGTAGCCCAAGTTGCGGCTTTCCAATACCAAGCTGGTGGATCGACATATTGCAGGCGCACGGAAGCTGCGAGTTCTGGCGGCCCTAAGGTCAGAACATCGCCATGACGTAATTCTAAAGAACTGACCCGTCGCTTACCACGGTAAATACCATTGGTGGAGTTTTCGTCTTTGATGATGAAAACCGGGGTGCGTTGCGTAGAATCCCGCGACAATGACAGATGAATTTGGCTAACTACTGGGTTGCGAATGACGATATCGCTAGATTTGGAGCTGCGACCTAAAATATAGCGATCGCCTAACAACGGATATACCTCCGCCTTATCTGCCCCCGCATCCTGCACCCAGAGTTCTGGTACTTTAGCATTAGGCTTGAGCGCTAGTTTGGAAAAATCCACCCTAGCTTGAATTGTATGTACTGCTTGCGTCAGTTGACCAAGTATCGTTTGGGGCTTTTGAGGGGGTTGCGGGGAACTCATCGGCTATTTACATTACGCCTATTAACGAAGAATCAGGAAAATTACAATTTTAATGGTACTCTTACACCATTCTACTCATAAGCCTAAACAGAAATTGGCTGTACTGATTTTTTTACTAAAATATTTTACATTTAATATATAGTTATTCAGCATATTTACTTGATTGAGATTGAGCAATTATTTACCTGAACAATTACTTGAATTTCGCTGCTAAAATGCCTATTATATATACTATTAACCAGAATAACGACCCCAGCCATTAGATTTAACTTTGTAATTGTCAAAACTACCAATCAAAAAATCAAGGGTGTAAATTTTACCGCTTTAATAGATCCACATATATTGCAGTAAAAATATACATCCCCATTTAGACAGATTTTATAAATAACTTTGTTTGTTTTAATGGGCGGAGTGTTCCGTTGAGGTTAATTCAGAATGAAGGGAAAAACTCTGAGCCTGATTGGCACAGCTATAACTTTGGCGCTAACCACCAATGTTGCTGTTGCCGAATCAAGTAAATCCTCCATAGCTCAATCTAATAGCTCATCCACTAGTTCACCAACGGAAATCCAGATGTCACCAGAAGGAATGAAGCTTCTGTGTGAGCATTTTCCGCTAAATTCACGTTGTGCAGGTGCAGGTGGCACATCAGTAGATACTGGCGCTCCTAATAGCGGTACAACAACCAGCCCTACTCCTGAAAATACAACACCAGGTAGCACTACCATACCTGGATCTAGTCCTACTGATACAACAAATTCATCACCAAACAACAATACAACACCAGGGTCTAGTCCTTCTGATACCACTCCAGCACCAGGAAGCACAACCACACCTGTAAATCCAGCTCCAGGAAGCACAAACATTCCTGATTCTGGTACTCCCAATAAATTAACTCCAGTACCAGGCGGCACAACCACACCTGATTCTGGTACTCCTGGTAGTTTAACTCCAGTACCAGGCGGCACAACCACACCTGATTCTGGTACTCCTGGTAGTTTAGCACCAGCACCAGGCGGCACAACCACACCTGATCCTAGCAACCCAGGTAACACTACCGAACCAGGCGCTAATTCTCCAACTCCAGTTCCAGGTACAGGGTCGCAAAAAACTCCCACTACTGGTAACTAAAAGCTGAAGTAGAATTGTGGGATTAATTTGCTAGCCATCAATAGTCAGTTCATCTGACATTTGGCATCAGTTAATAAAATTCCATACTGTGCAATGCAAAGTTGCAAAAGCACATAGCTCAAATTCTGATAAAATCTCCTTAAACTAAGGATTTGAACTAATGTAAGCCTGAGGGTAAATACCCCCAGGCTTAATTGTGTCAAAGCTTAACGTCGGATATATGGGATCGCGATTTATGTAAATAAACCACCCATTGCAAATCTCTGCAAACCTAGCAAAAAAGTAATTACGAATCACCAATGACCAATGACCAATGACGAATTACCGCGATCTTTGATTTGAAGTTGGTGATTTTTGCCAAGAAGCAATCAGCAAACAAACAATACCGATACTTATAAATGAATCTGCCATATTGAATACAGCAAAGTTAATCAAGCGAAAATCTAGAAAATCAACGACATAACCTAAAATAAACCGATCAATACCATTACCCATTGCGCCACCCAAAATCAAACCATAGCCCAGCTGATCCCAAAAGTTCAATAAGGGTCCAAATAATGCTAGGCCAATCAAAACCAAACTCACTGCCAAAGATAGCCAGCGCAACCATTCGACTTTTCCACTTAAAATACTAAAAGCCGCACCAGTATTAGTCACATAGGTAAAGTGAAAAATATCTTGTAAAATTGGTAGCGTCTGCCCTAATTTAAAGGTTTGCACCACCCAGTATTTTGTCAGTTGGTCGATGAGAAAAGCTATGAAAGCAGCAAGCCAGAACAGGTGATTTTTTAAACGCATGAAATTAGAGACCAGGGACTAGGGACTAGGGACTAGGGACTAGGCTTCGGCTACGCTCAGCCGAACGGAACTAGGATATAGGAATTAGAAACATAATTTTTGATTTCACTGTCTAACCCAAAACGCTAGCTACCAAACCCTGCATAACTAGTAAAACATTAAATGTCTTAATACATATGCTATTACAGTAACAGCACAAACTACAGTAAATTGTCCTGGTAGTACTGACCAAGAGTATTTAATAATTGCTTGCATTAATGTCAAATCTTCTGTGCCTTTCCATTGGCAAATATAGCTGATAGTCAAATAAGTAATACCGCAGATGTGCACAGATAACAAGCCACAAAAACAACTAAATGCGAGAGTTTCGACTTTAGGCCTGGCTTTAAATGCTAAAAAGCCACAAATCCAAGCTCCAGGAATAAAACCCAGCAGGTAACCAAAATGAGATAATTTAACATAACCAATCCCACCACCTTCGGAAAATACTGGGAGTAATGTTAAACCCATAACTAAATAAGCTATTTGCGAGAGCGCCCCAGCATTTTTACCTCCCACACAACCTACCAGAAGCACCGCACCAATTTGATAGCTGACACCTAAAGAAAAAGTTTGAATTCCGTGCTTACTCCAGCTCCAAGGTAAGGTAATGCCATAGGCTTCTAAAAAAGTGCTACCCATTGTCAGAAGTAAGCCAATCATCGACCATAGTAATTGAACAGTTGCCATATTTATAGGACTTTGTGCCTTGTCTGTCTCGGAAATGCTCATCTAATACTCAAAAAAAGGGTTTTCAGTGTTTTCTTGCTAAATTGCTTGTATGTTTTTATACGTAATTAAGTTTGAACTTTTACTATCTCTTTTACCTCATTAAAGAAGAAAACAGGGTTGGGGCGACTCTTAAAAGTTTTCCTTATTTCTTTTTACCTATCCGGGAGCAAGAAACCTCCACAACTATATACATAGATTTATTTAGTATTTTTTACAAAAACTTCAGGGAATGTATAAAAATTTATCTTTATAAATAAAATTACTCGTTACAAAATTCACTAAAAAAAGACAAATTTTTGTACTTTGTTAACCTCTTTTTTACCCGCTAGGTTACATTTTAGAGATATTGTAGAATCGCTCACTTGGAAGTTGACGAAAATTGACAGCAATGCTTTCATACTTAAGTGCAATAAAAAATACTAGATTTCAAATTTCATTATCAGTATTAGCACTGACAATTAGTCTAGCTGCTTGCGGCGGACAGCAAACGCCAGATAATACAGCTACCAAAGAGACACCTGGTACTGCTACAGATACTACTGCCTCTAACCCAGGTAAAAAATTAGATTTGGGTGGAAACATTTCTTTAACAGGGGCTGGTGCATCTTTTCCTGCACCTCTGTACGCAAGTTGGTTTACTGATTTGAATAAAAAATATCCCAACTTGCAAGTTAACTATCAATCAGTTGGTAGCGGTGCTGGCGTGGAGCAATTTATCAAAGGTACTGTGGATTTTGGTGCCAGTGATGTTGCCATGAAGGATGAAGAAATCCAAAAGGTGCCCAAGGGTGTGATTTTACTGCCTGTGACAGCTGGTAGTATTGTCCTAGCCTACAATTTACCTGATGTTAAAGAGCTAAAGCTCCCACGAACAGTTTACACCGATATTTTATTAGGCAAAATTAAGTCCTGGGATGACCCCCTCATTGCTAAGGCTAACCCTAACGCCAAGCTTCCTAAACAGCCAATTACAGTTGTATATCGTTCTGATGGGAGTGGCACCACAGGTGTGTTTACAAAACATCTGAGTGCTATCAGCCCAGAGTGGAAAACCAAAGTTGGGGATGGTAAGAGTGTAAAATGGCCTGTAGGTGTTGGAGCTAAGGGTAACGAAGGTGTTACTGCCCAAATTCAACAAACTCAAGGTGCAATTGGTTACATTGAATATGGCTATGCCAAACAAAATAACCTCACATTCGCCGCTTTAGAAAACAAAGGCGGTAAATTTATTGTACCTAGCGATGAGTCAGCATCTAAAACCCTAGAAGCAGTAACCCTACCACAAGATCTCCGCGCTTTCATTACCGATCCAGAAGGTGCAGATTCCTATCCTGTAGTTACCTATACATGGATTCTGGCTTACAAAAAGTATGATGATGCGGCAAAAGGCAAGGCAATGGAAGCATTAATCGAATATGCTTTAACTGATGGTCAAAAACTTGCTACCGAATTAGGTTATGTTCCTTTACCCCAACCAGTGATTGCTAAGGTGGCTGCTGCTGCCGATCAAATCAGTCCTGATTATAAGATTGCTGTTGGCGGTGCTACTAGCGCTAGTAAATAGCAATTTTGATATTCAAAAGTTAAGCCGTACAGTATGGGGAGTTTTCAGTCAATCAAGTTGACTAATTATTAGATTTGTCGCTTTCTGGGCACTCCCAAACTAAAATCCTCATTTCCGGTTAAAGAGTTGATTAGGCAATAATTCTACTAAATCTGGTTCTCTCCCACATTTTTCTCGATCTAACTTTTTAAAGTCAGTAGTCATGGCTACAAATACTCAGAATCTGCCATCAGCGATCAAAAATCGCTCGGAAATAGAAAAGTCGCTAGATAGAAGTTTTATTTGGCTGACTCGGATTTTTGCATTGGCGATCGCTGCTACCTTATTGTGGATTACAGCACAGGTGGCGATTGGAGCTTGGCCTGCTATCCAGCAGTTTGGTCTGGGCTTTTTAGCCGAGAGTACGTGGAATCCGGTTAATAATCAATATGGTGTTCTACCACAAGTTTATGGAACTTTAGTGAGTTCTTTTGTTGGTTTATTGTTAGCTGTACCTATTGGTGTTGGTACTGCTATTTTATTAAGTGAGGATTTTCTGCCATCTAAAGTACGGCTGGTATTAGTATTTTTGGTAGAACTGCTCGCAGCTATTCCTAGCGTTGTTTACGGAGTGTGGGGCATTTTTGTTTTAGTCCCTATCGTCACTAACTTGGGCAAATGGCTCAATAGTACTTTGGGCTTTTTACCAATCTTTAGTACCACTCCTACAGGCCCGGGAATGTTGCCTGCGGGAGTTATTTTAGCAATTATGACCTTGCCAATCATCACAGCCATATCTCGCGATGCCTTGATTTCGATTCCTCCGACTTTGCGTCAAGCAGCTGTGGGGTTAGGAGCAACTCGTTGGGAAACAATTTTTCAAGTTTTAATTCCCGCCGCCTTTTCTGGCATCGTTAGTGCTGTAATGCTAGCGCTTGGTCGGGCTATGGGAGAGACAATGGCTGTTACAATGTTAATAGGTAACTCTAACAATATTAGTCTTTCACTTTTAGCACCAGCCAATACGATTGCTTCACTACTGGCAAATCAATTCTCGGAAGCTAGCGGTCTGCAAGTAGCAGCTTTAATGTACGCAGCTTTAGTTCTGTTTGTATTAACACTCATAGTTAATATTTTTGCAGAGTTGATTGTTATCCGCATGAAGCGAATTTAGCGTAGTTGTGGGTTGAATTATGACTTCAAGTTATCCAGAAAGCAGCCTAAGACGCGCTCCTATGTCTAAGAGGACAATGTTTAATACAGTGATGACTGTCTTAGCATTTACATGTGGGATATTGGCGCTTCTACCTTTGTTGGCTGTGCTTTCTTATGTGATCGTCCAAGGCTTCAGCAGTCTCAGTCCTAGCATATTTACAGAGTTGCCACCAGCACCTCTGCGAAAGGGAGGCGGCTTTGGTAATGCCATTTTAGGAACGCTAATAATGGTAGGAATTGGTGCATTGATTAGCATCCCATTTGGCGTTTTAGGGGCGATTTATTTGACAGAATTTAGTTCTGGCAAAACAGCCAGATTTATTCGATTTGCGACTAATATCCTCAGTGGGGTACCTTCGATTATTGCTGGGGTATTTGCTTATGGGATTATAGTTTTGACTTTGGTAAAACTCAACTTAGGTTCTTACTCAGCTATAGGTGGTGGGTTTGCGTTAGCAATTTTGATGCTGCCAATTATTGTTCGCACAACTGATGAGGCATTACAGTTAGTACCACAAGATTTGCGACAAGCATCTGTAGGTTTAGGTGCGACTAAATTTCAAACTGTAACACAAGTGGTATTGCCAGCGGCTGTACCAGCAATTGTAACAGGAACAACGTTAGCGATCGCTCGGGCAGCTGGAGAAACGGCTCCTTTGCTATTTACCGCTTTATTCTCCCAATTTTGGCCGAGGAGCCTATTCCAACCTACAGCATCTCTAGCTGTTTTAGTTTATAACTTCGCGACTACTCCCTTTAAAAATTTACAGTCACTAGCTTGGGCAGCTTCTCTAATTTTGGTGTTAATGGTACTGATAACTAGTATCATTGCCCGCTGGGCAACTCGCCAGAAAGCTTAGTGCAGTATTGTCTTCAGGGCATTATTACTACCCCAAACTTACACTAGACTCTTTATGGCTTCTAACATTAGCACAGTGAATGGTACCGAAACTGTATTACGTACAGAAAACCTGAATATTTACTATGGCAATTTCCTAGCTGTGCGGGATATTTGGCTAGACATTCCGAAAAATCGAGTTACAGCCTTTATTGGTCCTTCTGGTTGTGGTAAAAGTACATTGTTGAGATGTTATAACCGTCTCAATGATTTGATTGAATCTTTTCGGGCAGACGGGAAAATTTATTATTACGATAAGAACCTATACGCACCTGACATCGATCCAGTAGAGGTGCGTCGTCGAATTGGCATGGTATTTCAAAAGCCGAACCCGTTTCCTAAATCAATTTATGACAATATAACTTTTGGAGCCAAGATAAATGGCTACAAAGGTAATATGGATGAATTGGTGGAGCGGAGTTTGCGTCAGGCGGCTTTATGGGATGAAGTGAAAGACAAACTGCGCCAAAGTGGCTTATCTTTATCTGGTGGACAACAACAGCGTTTATGTATTGCCAGAGCGATCGCTGTGCAACCGGAAATTATCCTCATGGATGAACCATGCTCTGCGCTCGATCCGATTTCTACCTTGCGGATTGAAGAGTTGATTCATGAGTTGAAAGAGCAATACACTATTGTAATCGTTACCCACAATATGCAACAAGCTGCGCGGGTTTCCGATATGACAGCCTTCTTTAACGTCCAACAGTCAGAAAAAGGCGGTCGTAGCGGTTACCTAGTAGAATACGATGCCACCGAAATAATTTTTAACAATCCCAAGCAGGAAGATACTAGGGATTATGTCAGTGGCAGATTTGGTTAAATACACCTTGTAAAATCATTTGCTATAGCAATCTCAATTGAAATCTCAAAAACTGATGTGTGGCTGTTAAAAGTTGACAGCCACAGATTATTTATTAACAGCACTTAGGAAAAAATAACCCTGAGTTTCGATAGACTCGCCTATCACGATATCTGTTGCTTAACCCAAGTGCGAAAATTACGGATTGTCGCTATTTGTCCAGATTTTTTGCTTTCTATAATAAAATTAGGAATATCTTTTACTCGCACAGGAATAAAAGTAGGGCTGATTTCGGCTTCTGAATATTTTCCACCAGAAAGAGTGTAAATCCGCAACACAGTTCCGTTGTATCTCCAAAATTCGGGAACACCCATAGAAGCATAAAGACTCAATTTATCAATTTTGGGTCGGGAATATTCAACTTCCAGAACTAAGTCTGGAGGTGGATCTGAAACTAAGTTTATATGTTCTTTATTTCGGACTAGTAATTCATTCTGAATGTAGTAGCTGCTATCTGGTTCTGCGCCATGCTCTAAATCATCTCGCGTCATTGTTAAAGAACCAGCGCTTTTAACTTCTAAACCGAATTCTTCACACAATACAAGCACAAAACTCTCAATCAAACGATTTGAGTTTTCATGCGGCATTTGTGGGGTCATTATTTCTACTATACCTTTTTCATACGCTAGCCTGGTGTTGCGCTCGTCTGCCATATCTGCCAACATGGCTTTGAAAGTTTGCCAACTGATACCTTGGAGTAAAACCCTACTTTCTTCGGGGGTTACTATTGCTACCATGTGATGACCATTGGGTAGTATTTATTCAATTTTACTCCCCGTCAAGATTTGGGAGACAACAAAAGCGATCGCTATAAAATTAGGGTAGGCAATACCCACCCTAATTTCTGTGCAAAATTATGACAACGGACGATAGACGCGATAGTTGATACTGGGGAAGATATTATCCATCAACTCGACTTTTTCTAACCAACCGCTATCAACTTTGCCAATTTTCACATCTTCGTAGAGTTTATTGAAGCGCATCAAGTGCGATCGCGTTCTTCTCACGGCATAGGGTACCATTGTTCCCGTCCGCATGATAAATGCCCAGTCGGACGATTGTGCCAATAGTAACTCCCGCGCTGCTTGGTTTAACGCCTTCGATTGTAATTCGTCCTCTGGTTCCAAGCGAGAAATTTCAATCATGCGTTCAGCAGCTTTGTGCAAATGTGGGTAAATCCACGCATTTGTGTCATTTAACCAATACTCATGGAATCCCTTGAAACCCCAACTCGACTGCGAAGGACGACATACTTGCTGATTTGGTTGTTCGCGTAAATAATCTGCCAAATGAGTCATGGCATAGGTTTTTTGGTCATACCATGATTTGCGGAACAAGTAGTCAATGAACCAAGGGCCTTCGTACCACCAATGTCCAAATAACTCTGCATCGTAGGGCGACACGATAATCGGCGGGCGCTGCATGATCCCATGTAGATGTTCAGCTTGCCGTTCTCGATTATACATAAAGTTAGCAGCGTGTTCTGCTGCTTTTTCCTTTGCCCAGTAAGGGTCATATAGTGCTTTATCGGAAAGTCCTAAGCCACGCCCAGTAATTTTATGATACTTAATACCAGTGTTTTTCCGCTGACCATTGGGCATGATGTAGGGCTTGATGTACTCATATTCTGCTTCCCAGCCCAAATCTTTGTAAAATTCGCGATATTCTGCTGCACCAGGATAGCCCACCTCAGAAGACCATACCTGTTGAGAAGATTCATGATCGCGACCAAAAACAGCAACACCAGTTTCGCTAAAGATGGGGGCATAGGTGCCAAACCGAGGACGGGGACGGGCGTAAAGAATACCATGACCATCGGTGAGGAAGTAGCGCAACCCTGCATCTGCCAACATCCGTTCTAACCCTTCATAGTAAGCACATTCAGGCAACCAAATGCCTCTGGGTGCTTTACCAAAAGTTTCTTCGTAGTGTTCGCAAGCTACCTGAATTTGTGCCCACACAGCTTGTGGATACATTTTCATCAGTGGTAAGTAGCCGTGGGTAGCACCACAAGTAATAATTTCTAGGTTGTTAGTATCTTGGTACTCCTTAAAAGCTGTTACTAAATCTCCCTTGTAGCGTTCCCAAATCTGACGCGCTTCGTTAAACTCCGTGGCATAATGTTCTGCTAAATATTTAAGATGCCCATTGTGGACATTACGCTCAGCTTCTAGTTCAATCAGTTCTTCGAGTTGGGTTAAGTGTGCATCATAGCGTTCTTGTAAGAGAGGATCGCGGAGCATTGATACCAAAGGCGGTGTCATGCTCATCGTGATTTTAAAGTCAATACCGTCTCGCTTTAGTCCTTCAAATACTTTTAATAAGGGAATATAAGTTTCAGTAATGGCTTCATAGAGCCATTCTTCCTCCAACACATAATCACTTTCTGGGTGACGAACGAAGGGTAGATGTGCGTGGAGAACAAGCGCGACGTAGCCGATAGCCATAATTATTCTGGGGTGGTACGTGTAAGTTGAAGGTCGAGAGGTTTGGCAGAAATTAACAATATTTTAAGACTTTATGGGAATTGTGACATTAGTTAATGATTTTTTCTCCATAAATATTCTTCTACAGCAGAAGCGATCGCTCCACAGCCGATCCCTATTTCCATCAAAACAGATCTGCACCAAAGTTTGTAGGGTTCATCATGGCTAAAACATTCAAGTCAATGACTAAAGTCCTGACTACGTAATTACCCAACCAGGCAAAGTTACTGTGAAACACTACGAGTGAGATAAAATTGCTATCTGCTTATTCTTCACTATCTTGATATAAATCCTGTAAAGCTTGCAGTTGGGTTTTACGCGCCACACGGCGATATTTTTTACTTTCTAACTTTGGTTCGTATTGAGTCTGACCTTTGCCTTTAGTTTTTAACTTTAGGGTAGATTCTGGATCTGCTTGCTGGTGACGGTGAGTTTGATAGGCGATCGCATCGTCTAAAAATTCTAGATAATGTTGATAGCGTTCCCAGTCTCCCCGCACAACACAGTCAGGCTCATCTCGATGCAGACAATCACTAAAGCGACAGCTACCAACTGCTAACCGCTCTCTGGTTTCGGGGAAATAATATACTAATTCTTCGGGAGTACAATCGAGGTCTGGTTGGTTAAAGCCTGGAGTATCTGCGAGTAAACCTTTGCTAGGCAATTCAAATAATTCTACGTGGCGAGTAGTATGGCGACCACGAGCTAATTTCCCCGAAACTTCACCAACGCGCAAATTTACATTCGGAACCAGTGTATTTATTAGACTTGATTTACCAACACCAGATGGGCCAGCAATTACAGTAATTTTATGATTTAAGTATTCAGATATTTGGTCAATATTTATAGTATTTTTCACACTAATAAATAGAGGTTGATAACCCCAAGCACCAAGGCGATCGCTAATTTGCTGCTGCTCTTGTGGTGAAACTAAATCACTTTTATTCAGACATAAAACTACATCTAAGTCAGTAGATTCCGCCTTCACCAAAAAGCGACTTAACTGATAGGGTTCCAGAGGTGGATCGGCAACAGCAAACACTAGCAAAATTTGGTTGACATTGGCAATTGGGGGACGGTCTAACTGAGTTTGACGGGGTAAGACATCAGCGATCGCACCTCTTCCCCCAGCCCAATCTGGTTCTTCGATGACGACGCGATCGCCAACCATCACCTGTTGTCCAATTTTTTTTAAGCGTGTTCTGCGGGTGCACAGGAGCATCGGGGAAGCGGAAGACGCGGAGATAGGGAGAGGTAGAGACGCGGAGAGTGTTTGTGATAAATCCTCCGTGTCTCCGTGTCTCCGTGTCTCCGTGTCTTTGACATCCAGCTGTACTTGGTAAAAATTAGCTTGTACAGCTAACACTGTACCCAGTAACTGTCCAGTGGCAAAATCTACTTTTCCTGTCATTGGGCGATCGCGGGACGGCGGACTAACAAGGAAAAATAACCAGTGCAATCTGCTATTTGTTCTACCTGATAACCTGCCATTGATAAGCTATCAGGAACCTGCTCAATTGGCTCTCCAGGGTCTAGCCATACTTCTAGCAATCCTCCCGGTGGCATTTTTTCCAGACGTAGTTTTGTCCGGACAAAATTAATTGGGCAAGGAGTACCACGCAAATCAAGTTGAGCATCAGGAAATGATAGAGAAGATAAACTCATTATTTAAACAGATTACCCAAGAATCCTTCTAGACCGCCTTTACCAGTGCGCTCTCCCTTAATTTTAGCTAGCTTCTCTAACAATTCCCTCTCCTCTGGAGTTACCTTGGTGGGAATATCAATCAGTACCGTCAGCATATGGTCACCCCGACTCACAGGATTTCCCAAGCGTGGTACACCGCGATTTTCTAGCTTCATCACTGTATTTGGTTGGGTTCCCGGCGGAATTATTAATTCCACTGGTCCATCGACTGTCTCTACCTCCAAACGACAGCCTAAAATTGCTTGCAGGTAACTAATTTTGATTTCTGAGAGAATGTTAATGCCATCGCGGTGAAATTCCTCGTCCTCATTCACGAACAAGTAGACGTATAAGTCTCCAGGAGGACCACCTCTTTGCCCCGCATCTCCTTCTTGGGAAATTCGCAGGCGCGTGCCATTATCTACACCAGCGGGAATGGTAATTTTGAGCTTCTTAGTGATTTGATTTGTGCCTTTACCCTCACAAGCGTCACATTTGTCTTCAATCACCATTCCTGTACCATTACAGGTAGGACAAGTGGAAACTTGGGTAAAACTGCCAAAGGGGGTTCTTGTGACACGACGTACTTGACCTGAACCGCTACAAGTAGAACAAGTCCGAGGACGAGTACCAGGTTTTGCACCCGAACCGCTACAGACATCACAGGTTTCTAGATGAGAAATGCGAATTTCTTTTTCACCACCAAATACCGCTTCCCGAAAATCTAACTTCAGGTCTAGTCGCAGGTCATCACCCCGTACAGGCCCACTGCGTCTTCTTTGCGTTGGGCCACCCATTCCACCAGCAAAGCCACTGAAAATGCTTTCAAAGATATCGGCAAAGCCGCCCATGTCACTCATATCTTGAAAACCAGCAGCCGCCGCACCAGAGACACCAGCCTCCCCAAAACGGTTGTAACGCTCTCTGATTTCCGGCTCAGAAAGCACTTCATAAGCACGGTTAATTTCCTTAAACCGCTCCTCTGCTCCCGGTTCTTTGTTCACGTCTGGGTGATACTTCCGGGCTAAGCGGCGGTAAGCTTGTTTGATTTCTTCTTTGTCGGCGTCACGAGAGACACCCAGAATTTCATAATAGTCGCGGGCCATATAGCAAAGGTAAAAGTTAGAAGGAAGAAAGCAGAACAGCCACTGCACAGTAATGGATTTTCCAGCTTGTACTTTGAAAGAGAACTCACTGGGTAGCATGTGGCTTGGCAGAAGGTAGGGGGCGAAAGGTAGTAGTTAAATTTTGTTAATAATTGATTTTACCTTTTCCCCTTTACAAAAATCACCAGCAAGTATTGAGCAACAGGTGCTTTGCTCATTAGAGACGATAAAAGCTACGGATAAGGACGAGCAAAGCAGAACCCTGCTCTGACTTCTCACTGCCTGAGGCTGTCTCTTTTACAATTGTGCTACGTAGGTAGGGAAAAACCCGCCCATGCACCAGAGGGGCTAGCCGCACTATTAGGTGTGGAAAACCCCCCTAAGAGCGTTTTGGTATCTGTGCTGGGACACATCTAGCCCACGGCAATTTGCTTCTACAATCTAGCAAACTTAGAGATTAGGGACTAGGGACTAGGGACTAGGAAAGACTTGTCTCAATTCCTAATACCAATCCCCAGTACCTAATATCCAAATCCCCAAGACTCAATTCTTAATTCTTAATTTCTCATTTCCTGTCGCCAATTCCCTGTCGCCAATTCCCTGTCGCCAATTTCCTGTCGCCAATTTCCTGTCGCTAATTTCCTGTCGCTAATCCCCAGTACCAAGTACCCAATCCCTAATCTATCGCCTCGTAATCAGCCTGTGCCGTGTTTTCGTCATCAAAATCAAAGTTAAATTGTGGTATTAGTGTGCCGCCGATTGGTTGCTCCGGTGGTGAAGCAAATTGTTCCTGAGAAACCTCAGATTCTTCAGTAGTTTGGGTGGTACCCCGGTTGTACACATTAGCGCCGATGGCAAAGAGAGTTTTTTGGAAATCTTCTAAGTTTTGCTGAAATTCTTGTAAAGAAATATTAGAGTTAATCATGGCTGCTTGCAGTTGTTTGACTTTCTCATTGGCCAAATTTTTCATCTCTTCAGGAATTAAGTCGCTATTATCCTTTACAGTCGCTTCGTAACTAAAAAAGAGATTCTCGGCCTGGTTTTTCAGTTCAACTAGTTCTTTACGCCTTTTATCTTCGTCAGCAAACACTTCGGCTGCTTGCCTCATCCTTTCTACTTCTTGGGTAGTTAAGCCACCAGTATTAGTAATCCTAATACTCTGCTCTCTACCTGTGCCTTTGTCTTGGGCAGAAACTTTGAGGATGCCATTAACATCAATTTCAAAAGCCACTTCAATTTGCGGCACGCCACGGGGAGATGGAGGAATTCCTGCTAACAGGAACTTGCCAAGACTTTTGTTATCTCGCGCCATTGTCCGTTCACCTTGCAGAACGTGAATTTCCACTGAGGTTTGCCCATCAACTGCTGTGGAAAAAATTTGGGATCTACTAGTGGGAATTGTGGTGTTACGTTCGATGATTTTGGTAAAAACTTCTCCCAAGGTTTCAATTCCCAATGATAGGGGAATGACATCCAACAACAGGAGATTATCGACTTCCCCACCCATAACCCCAGCTTGGATAGCAGCACCTAGTGCAACTGCTTCATCAGGGTTAACAGAGCGATCGGGAGTTTTGCCATTGAAAAACTTGATCAGGGCGTTTTGGACTGCGGGAATGCGAGTGGAACCCCCGACCAAAATAATCCGATCTATGTCTTGTGCTTTGCAATCGGCATCTTTCAGCGCTTGACTCATGGGTTCGATAGTAGCTGCTATTAAATGCCCTGTAAGTTCTTCAAATTTTGAGCGGCTAAGTTCTAGTTCTAGATGCTTTGGGCCTGTGTCATCGGCGGTGATAAAAGGCAAATTAATCGAGGTACTAAGCATACTGGAAAGTTCAATTTTTGCCTTTTCCGCTGCTTCTCGTAAGCGTTGCAGTGCCATTTTATCTTGAGATAGGTCTATGTTCTCTTGTTGCTGGAAGCCTTCAATTATCCAGCGTAAGACACAGTCATCAAAGTCGTCGCCACCCAGTTGATTATTACCATTAGTCGCCTTAACTTCAAATACCCCATCTCCTAGTTGCAGGATGGATACGTCAAAAGTTCCACCTCCCAGGTCAAAGACTAAAATTAGCTGCTCTTGGTCTTGTTTATCTAAACCAAAGGCTAAAGCTGCCGCAGTTGGTTCGTTAATGATCCGTAGGACCTCTAGCCCCGCAATTGTTCCGGCATCTTTAGTTGCTTGTCTTTGTGCATCTGTGAAATAGGCTGGTACGGTAATTACTGCTTGAGTCGCAGCTTCACCCAAGAAATTTTCTGCATCCTGTTTGAGCTTTTGCAGGATCATGGAAGATATTTCTTGTGGTGTATAGTTACGTCCGCGAATTTGCACATCCACAGTATCATCTCGACCTTTAACACAGGTATAAGGTGAGCGATCGCGTTCTGTTGTTGTTTCTTCCCAACGACGACCGATAAATCTTTTGATACTGAAAACTGTGTTTTCCGCATTAGTGACGGCTTGTCGCTTCGCTAGCTGACCGACCAAGCGATCGCCCCCCTTACCAAATCCCACAATACTAGGAGTTGTCCGTCCACCTTCAGAATTAGCGATCACAACCGCTTTACCGCCTTCCAAAACTGCGACGCAACTGTTAGTAGTGCCTAGATCGATTCCAATAACTTTTCCCATACTGTCCAGTATTTTTACGGATCTTTCTGCCGTGAAGCTTTGCCGACTATCTTATTTGATTTTTTTGCTACATACCAATACCCACGCCAATGTTTGTGCTCAATGAGTCAAGGGTCAAGAGTCATTTGTCATTTGTCATTTCTGAAAAAGTTCTGTTCATCGGAGAAGTTGGTGTTCGCGCAGCGTCTCCCCTTGGGAGAAACCATCGGAGGAAACCTCCGATCAGACTTTGCGCTTTGTGACTTGTCAACAAGGCAATAGGCACTCTTGCAATAGTCATTTGTCCTTTGTCATTCTCCTTTGTTCACCCTGCCCCTGTGCCCCCTCTCCCCTTTGCCCCTGATCGCCAAAGGGGGCCCCCAAGTCCCCCCTTACAGTGTCAGGGTTTAGAGCCAATAGACCTCTCTCCCCCCTTTGCCCCTGATCGCCAAAGGGGGCCCCAAGTTCCCCCTGCCCCTCTACCCCCTCATCTGTTAGTGATTATGTTTAATCGCAGTTTTGGGAAGTGATGCTCGCCATGACAACAACCAAGGCACTTTTGGTCAGTGAGGTGAGCAACTACAGATTATGAGTTAGCTGGCGACTGATTATCTTGTGCTGGTGTATCTTCCTTGGGAGCAGCCACCTTCACCATTGCATGGCGCAGTACGCGTTCACCCAAGTAATATCCACGTACTAACTCTTCTAACACTGTTCCTTCAGGATGTTCATCCGTAGGTTCGCGCATTACAGCTTCATGCAGATTAGGATCGAATTCTTGGCCTTCAGGACGCATTGGTGATACACCTAAGCGTTTGAGGCTATCCACTAATTGTTTGTAAACGCTTTGGTAGCTTTTATGAATTGTCATTTCGCCGTCGGTTTGTGGTTTGAGGTGCGATCGCGCCCGCTCAAAATTATCGACAACTGCTAGCAATTCCGTAATTGTGTTGCGCTTCACCTGCGCTTCTAAATCTTCTTTTTCTTTTTGGTTACGTTTACGGTAATTCTCAAAATCTGCCGCAATTCTCATATATTGAGTGTTGCGTTCTTCTAATTGCGCTTTCAGAGACTCGATTTTTTGAGTCAGTTCTGCTATGGCTACCGTTTCCTGTTCAGTTGTCTCAGTGACTACCGTAACATTTTCCGGTGTAAATGCAGTATCTCCTGATACATTATTTTGTGCTGCTACTGGCTCAGTCACTTCGCTGCCAGATTCGTTAGAGTTTATTTGGGTTGCGGAGTCGCTCATCATTACTTGCTTTACCTCTATTGGTTCACCCAATTGCTGGCTTGTATTGTTTACCTGTTTATTTTCGTCTATCATTGTCCACTCATCCCAGATACTATTTACGGCATTATTTCACCACACAAATCAAGGTGGTTTTTCTGCCGATATTTTCCTGGAAATGATGTCACCGTCATCTTATTGTGACAAATGGTGAACAGATTAGCGTAGATGCTGCCAGGGCGGTAACCCGAACGTTTTATGGCATGGGGCATGGGGCATGGGGCATTGGGTAAGAGCTATTCCTCCTCTGCTTCCTCTGCCTCCTATGCCTCTGGTCGCCGAGCGGAGCCGAGGCGCTGCTTCCCCGCCCCTCATCCTCCTCATCCCCCCTACACCACAATCCAAGAACAGCAAAAATTTTTGGCTAGAATTTAGTCCATATAAATGAGCATTCTGTGCCACAGATTGGGAATACTTTATTCAGAGGTTTTCCCTACCCATTGCTCAATTTATGACTTATTCGTCACCGCAACGGCGCAGTACCGCTCTAACCACAAAAACAGAGTTTTCGCCTTTTGGCAATAAGCTAGTGCAGGCTGGCTATGTCAATAGCGAACAGATGAGGCAGGCTGTAATTGAAAGCCGCAAGTCTGGTGTCCCCCTAACGGAGATGCTAGAGTCAATTACCGGACGACAACTATCACCTGAGTTACTTAGGCAATACAAGAAACAGCAGTTATTTGAACTAAAAATACTGTACGGTGTTGAATTCCTTGATCCGGAAGTCAACCAGCTTGGCAGTACGATGGTGGGGAGGCTGATTGAAACCCTAATCCCAGTAGATATTTGTCGTCGCCATCGTTTAATCCCACTATCCAAAGATGAAGACCAAAACCCACCCTGCGTTTTAGTGGCAATGGTCGATCCGGATAATCTAGAAGCTTCAGATGATCTCAATCGTATCTTGCGCCCACAAGGCTTAGCATTGCAGCGCATGGTAATTACCGCAGAGGACTACCAAAAGCTGATCAATCAATACTTAGATGAACTAGCTATACGGCAAAAACATCTAGAACAAGAAAAGTTTACAGACATCAATCAGGATTTAGAAAATCTTGCCAATCTTGATGCAGATGATTCTCCTGATGATATGGAAGCTGACTTGGGGGCGGCGATGAAGGGTGCAGAAGATGCGCCCGTCATCAATCTCGTCAATAGAATTCTGGCTA
This sequence comes from Calothrix sp. NIES-2100, assembly GCF_963875285.1. NCBI lineage: Bacteria > Bacillati > Cyanobacteriota > Cyanophyceae > Nostocales > Calotrichaceae > Calothrix > Calothrix sp. NIES-2100. The sequence goes on along the minus strand of NZ_CAWNLA010000001.1, from coordinate 8,993,765 downwards.
AAGCTTTGCATGAGAAGGTTTCTGATATTCATATCGAACCGCAAGAAGAAAACCTTCGCATTCGCTTTCGTAAGGATGGGGTTTTGCGTCAAGCTTTTGACCCGCTACCAAAAAAAATTATTCCGGCAGTGACAGCCAGATTTAAAATCATTTCCAGCCTAGATATTGCTGAGAGGCGTTTACCCCAAGATGGACGCATCCGGCGGATGTTTGAGGGACGCAAGGTGGATTTTCGTGTCAATACCTTACCCAGTCGCTACGGGGAAAAGGTTTGTCTGCGGATTTTGGATAACTCCTCCACTCAACTGGGATTGAATAAGTTGATTACCGATCAGGAGACTTTGGATATTGTCTTGGATATGGTCAGTCGTCCCTTTGGTTTGATTTTGGTTACAGGCCCGACTGGTTCTGGTAAAACCACTTCACTGTATTCTGCACTAGCAGAAAAGAACTCTCCGGGAATCAACATTAGTACCGTAGAAGACCCGATTGAGTACAGTTTGCCAGGGATTACTCAAGTACAGGTAATTCGGGAAAAAGGGCTGGATTTTGCTACTGCTTTGCGGGCTTTTCTGCGACAAGACCCAGATGTGCTACTGGTGGGTGAAACCCGAGACAAGGAAACTGCAAAAACCGCGATTGAGGCAGCTTTAACAGGTCACTTGGTATTAACCACTTTACACACTAATGATGCTCCAGGAGCGATCGCTCGTTTGGGAGAAATGGGCATTGAACCTTTCATGGTTTCTAGTTCTCTAATTGGCGTTTTAGCACAGCGCTTGGTACGGCGTGTCTGCTCTGAGTGTCGTATTGCCTATACTCCTACAACAGAAGAACTTGCTCGTTACGGTCTATCAGCTTCTAAAGAAGTGAATGTCACTTTCTACAAAGCTAATACATTGCCAAACGAAGTTCAGTCCGAAGCAAAAGCCAAAGGCCAGGCTTGTCCTGCTTGTAATGGTGTTGGTTACAAAGGCCGTTGTGGTGTTTACGAAGTTATGCGAGTTACCGAAAACTTGCAAACCCTAATCAACGAAGAAGCACCCACAGAACGCATTAAAGAAGTAGCAGTAGAAGAGGGCATGAAAACCTTGCTGGCTTACAGCTTGGATTTAGTCCGCCAAGGTTCCACCACTCTAGAAGAAGTTGAGCGGGTGACATTTACTGATACTGGTTTAGAAGCCGAATTAAAAGCTAAACGCAAGAGTGGTCTAACATGCCGTACTTGTGATGCCACATTACAACCGGAATGGCTAGATTGTCCCTATTGTATGACACCACGTTTTTCTGATTAGTCAATAGTCATTGGTCAATAGTCATTGGTCATTAGACAAATAACAACTGACAACTGACAAATAAATAACAAATAACAAGGAAGCAAAACTATGGAAATGATGATTGAAGACTTGATGGAGCAGATGATTGAAATGGGGGGTTCGGATATGCATTTATCCGCAGGGTTACCTCCCTATTTCCGGATTAGTGGCAAACTCACTCCCATCGGCGACCACGTATTGACTGCCGATCAGTGTCAGAGACTGATCTTTAGTATGCTCAACAATACTCAGCGTAAAACTTTAGAGCAGACCTGGGAACTGGATTGTTCTTATGGTGTGAAGGGCTTGGCTCGTTTCCGCGTCAATGTCTATAAGGATCGTGGTTCTTATGCTGCTTGCTTGCGTGCGCTGAGTTCTAAAATTCCCAACTTTGATAAATTGGGTCTGCCAGATGTCGTGCGGGAAATGACAGAAAAGCCTAGAGGACTAATTTTGGTGACAGGGCCGACTGGTTCTGGTAAAACAACTACTCTCGCGGCAATGATTGACTTGATTAACCGCACTAAGGCGGAGCATATTTTGACAGTAGAAGACCCAATTGAATTTGTTTATGAACCAATTAAAAGCTTGGTTCACCAGCGACAACTTGGTGAAGATACAAAGAGTTTTGCTAATGCTTTAAAAGCAGCCTTACGGGAAGACCCAGATATTATTCTGGTGGGGGAAATGCGAGATTTAGAAACAATTTCTTTGGCTATTTCTGCTGCGGAAACAGGGCACTTAGTATTTGGTACTTTGCACACTAGTTCTGCTGCCCAGACAGTTGACCGGATTATCGACGTTTTCCCCCATGAAAGACAAACTCAAGTGCGGGTGCAGTTATCTAACTCATTAGTGGCGGTATTTAGCCAAACTTTAGTACCCAAGAAAAATCCCAAACCTGGTGAGTACGGTCGGGTAATGGCTCAAGAAATTATGATTATTACTCCCGCTATTTCTAACTTAATTCGCGAAGGCAAAACATCTCAAATTTACTCAGCAATTCAGACTGGCGGTAAATTGGGTATGCAAACTCTAGAAAAAGTTTTAGCCGATTTATATAAAGCTGGAACTATCTCTTTTGAAGCGGCTATTTCTAAGACTTCTAAACCAGATGAAATTCAACGTTTGATCGGTGGGGCACCACCAGCAGCAGGTGCAAAACCTGGCGCTAATGGTGTTGCGAAAGCTCACTAATGTGGATGGAGATAAGGGGGATGAGGTAGATGAGGAGACGCTAGTAGCGAAGAGAATGACTATTGCTTATTGCCTATTTTGCCTCTTAACCCTTGACGTTTAACTATTGACTCTTGACTATTTTGAATTTATAGCCTATGCCTACTTATGTTGCCCGTGTTCGGGATGCACAAGGAAAATCCCGAACTGAAAAATTTTCTGCTGAATCCCTAGCTCAAGCTCGTAATAATCTTAGAGATCTAGGTTTTGTTATCCAAGATTTAAAAGAATCCCAAGGCGGATTCAGCTTTGATTTGCAGAAATTCCAGACATCAATGGTGAAGGTTTCTGTTAAGGATAAAGCGGTTTTTTCTCGCCAATTTGCCGTTTTGACAAATGCAGGTGTAGCAATAGTCAGAAGCTTGGGAGTACTGGGTGAGCAATGTAGCAATCCTAAATTAAAAGCAGCCTTGCTTGACATTAGTAATGATGTTCAAACTGGCACAAATCTTTCAGATTCAATGCGTAAGCATCCTGATTGCTTTGATAATTTGTATGTCAGTATGGTTCAAGCTGGCGAAATTGGTGGTGTTCTCGACGAAGTGTTAAATCGCCTAGCTAAGTTGTTAGAAGATGTTGCTCGTTTACAAAACCAAATTAAAGCGGCATTGTCTTATCCAATGGTTGTGGGTTTTTTAGCAACCGCAATTTTTGTCGGGATGACGGTTTTTTTGATTCCCATTTTTGCCAAAATCTTTAAAGACATAGGTATCGAATTACCTGCTTTAACACAATTCTTGATGAATTGTAGTGACGTATTACGCAGTTATTGGTCTCTAGCGATTATTGCTGGAATTATGGCATTTGTATTTGCCTATAAGCAATATTACAAAACCCCTGTTGGTAAATTAACTATCGACCGTCTTTCTCTCAATGTGCCTTTGTTTGGTGATTTGATTCAAAAATCCGCAGTTGCCCGCTTTAGCCGTACTTTTGGCTCGCTGACTCGTTCTGGTGTACCCATTCTCACTTGTTTAGAAATTGTCCGGGATACATCAGGAAACCAAATTGTGGCTAATGCGATAGATGCAGCCCGTATAGAGATTCAACAAGGGGGCATGATTAGTGTTGCATTGCAAAAAGACGCGGTTTTTCCAGCTATGGCAATTCAGATGATGAGTATTGGCGAAGAAACTGGGGAATTGGATGGGATGTTGATGAAAGTTGCGGATTTTTATGAAGATGAAGTTGAGCAGGCTGTTAAAGCTTTAACTAGTGTTTTAGAACCACTGATGATTGTGGTTTTAGGGGGCATGGTGGGTACGATTTTGTTAGCAATGTATTTGCCTATGTTTAAAGTATTTGAAAAACTGGGCTAACAAAAGGCTAAAGAATGAAGTTGGAAGTATGAAAATTGTTTTACTTCCGACTTTATCATTCATTATTCATATTTTCGACTTTGCAGAAATATGCCTGTGCAAAAATCTGATTATGAAGCTAGTTTAGCGGAGTATAGTCATCATCTGGCTGCGATCGCGTTATTAAAAGAGTATCGACCTTACTGGGAGATGATTCCCAGTCTGCGCCGTCCTAATGAAAGTGTGATCTCTATTCCTTTGCCGATTGTGCGTCTGCGCCAAACTGAAACGACGCCTGCCCAAACAACTTGTCTACCCTGTGATATAGCAATATTAATGTGCGATCCAGAGTGGAAAATTAAAACTGGAGCCGAGATTTTAATCTTTATTCATCGTCCCCATGAAGATTTTTCTGATTTGTTGGGACGGTGGCGACAAACTCAAGTTCTGCTTGACAAGGATTATGAGTGGTTGATGCCCGAACGTCACCATCATATTTTGAGTGAAGGGGCTAATTCTGTTTATCCTTTGTTTGTCGTTTTTAGTGAGTCTTCAGAACGCATTCAACAGGGTCTTGTAGGCGCAGAACTGCCATTTATTATACAAAAGTTAGAATGGTTAGATGAAGAGGAAAGAAGGGATGAAGAAGGGCTAGGGGCTAGGGGCTAGCACTTCGACTTCTCTGCGAGACGCTACGCGAACGCTCAGTGAGCAGGGGGGCAGAGGAAGCAGAGGAAGCAGAGGAAACCAATGCCCCATGCCCTATGCCCTTATTTCACAAATTGCGGCATAATTTCGGCAGCAGTAAAGATTCCATAGATGCTGCGTTGCTGCAATTGCCGACCGGCTTTAAGATAACCAAAGGCAGGACCGCAGACATTGGCTGCCATGCTGGTTTCATCGCCTAAAGTGAAGGTATGGGTGGAAATTTTCCCTTCAAAGGTACGTCCTGTAACTTTAACGTTGGTGCTGAGGGGCTTTTTAGGATTGCGCGTATCCACGACACCACCAACTGTCACGCGATCGCGCCCTACTATCCCTGCTACTTCTAGCATAATATCATCGGCGTGTTCCATGTTCTCTAAGGTCAGCACGCCGTTGGTTTTATCTAGTAGTGCTTCTACTTCTGCGTCACTCATTGCCCTAGCGGCTTCGACTGAATAACCGGGCATGTGTCCAATGTCTTCGCGAACGGTGGCGCGGTAAGCTTCCCAGTTAGCAATTCCTACCCCAAAAGTAATTTCAACTTTGTGAATTTCGGCGTAGCTTTGAGCGGCTAAAGCGGCTGCGGCTGTTAATAATCCAGGTGTCGCGCCACATCCTGTCATATAGGTAATTCCGGCGGCTTCCAGTTCTTCTTTCATCGCCAAGAGTTGTTCTACAGCACTGGTGCGCTTAATCGCATCCACTAGCACCCCTTGCCAACCTGCGGCGATAAACTGCTTGGCGACAGAAGGAATAAAATCGTTGGGTAAATTGGGTAAAGCTAGAAAATACCCATCTACAGGTTGTGTGGTGTCAATTAAATCTTGAATGCTGTTATTTGTTAAAGTTCCAACTGGCTCTAAATAACCTACCGAACCTTGAGATTGGTAGGTTGCAATACATTCTTGCACATTTAAACCTTCAGCAGCGTAAGCGAAGCCCTTTTGATCTGCTACTGCTACTAAAATCATTTCCCGTTTACCAGCAAGTACCTTGGCGGCTGCTTGTCCGAGTCCGCCGAAACCCAGTACTCCTACGCGAATCGCTGGCGAAATATTAAGAGAACTTTTGACTGGTTCTGGATTCATAGTCAATTTGTAGATTTGAATCGAAAGCTTTTAGCATTCGGCATTTCAGCTTGTGGCTGATGGCTGATAGCAAAAAGCTATAGAGAATAATTATGATTCATTATCCTGGGTTATTCCATTCCTAGAGCCGTTTTTTTACCAGAACTTTTTGGTTGGCGATTTGGGAAGATAGAAGTGCGACCATTCACAGTGGTTGGATTATCGAAGAAGGTTCACTAAGGCGATCGCCTAGGGTAGTTTGCAAAGCAATGCCACTTACCCAGATACATGAAGTTTTTGGACTTAAAATGGTGCTTATATACAGCCTCAATCTAAATTTCCTATGAGCATCAGTCTCACTCCTAACCAAGAACGCTTTATTCAAAAAAAGCTCCAAGCAGGGAAATACAACTCTGTAGAGGAGTTGCTGGAAATTGCTCTACGGTTGCTGGATGAGTATGATCGTGGTGAGGCTGAATGGGTAAAGGATGTCCGAGAAAAAATTGATGCCGCGATCGCTGTTTCAGAACAGACAGCACCCATTGATGGTGAAACATTCGTAAATCAAATTTTAGATCGGTTTGAGCAACAACGACAGGCAGAAAAATGAATCGCTACGTTATCAATATTCTTGCCAGTCAAGATCTCAACCAAATTGCTGAATATTTTGCACAAAATAACCTGGAAGCAGGTAAGCATTTTTTTCAAAAATTTAACCGCAAGTGTCAACAAATTGTCATATTTCCTAACAGTGGTAAAAGCTATGCAGAAATCCGCTATGACTTGTGAGCATTACCGCTTGAAGACTATGTCATTTTTTACAGAGTATGGGATGAATGATTAAACCTTAAGAGGTAGTGAAAATGAAAACTGACCAAGAACGCGAAGAATTAATCCAATCTATTAACGTACTGTTACATCAAGCTTATGACAGTACCCTAGATGAAATTTATGCCCTACTTCAAAGAATCGAAGATGAAGAGGATGAGGAAGATTTGAAAGCTGTTAAGGAATCTAGAGAAGAGATACGCCTTAACGGTACTATCTCTTGGGAAGAAATCAAAAAAGAAATTGCCGAAGAGAGAAAACAGGACGTGGCGTAATTGTGACTTACAAAGTAGAATTCTCTCCTAGTGCAAGAAAGATGTATAAAAACCTCTCTCAAGATTTATAAGACCGTATACAACCTAAAATAGATGCATTAGCCACAGAACCGCGTCATAGTGGAGTTAAAAAGTTAAAGGGTGAAGAGAATACTTACCAAATTAGAGTAGGTAGTTATCGAGTTGTATATGAAATTTATGATGATGTTTTGTTGATTACTGTAATCAGAGTGGGTGTTCGTGGGGAGGTTTATAAAGATTAAAAGTTCTAAAGAATTCAGAACTTGAACGATCGGGCTTTGAAGTCAAGCGATCGCCTTTCTTACTCGACAATTCGTGTTCTGAACTTGAACGATGAGGCTTTGAAGTCGAGCGATCGCCTTTTTTACTCGACAATTCGTGTTCTGAACTTGAACGATGAGGCTTTGAAGTCAAGCGATCGCCTTTTTTACTCGACAATTCGTGTTCTGAACTTGAACGTTGAGGCTTTGAAGTCGAGCGATCGCCCTTTTTGCTCGACAATTCGTGTTCTGAACTTGAACGTTGAGGCTTTGAAGTCGAGCGCTCGCCCTTTTTACTCAACAATTCGTGTTCAGAACTTGAACGATGAAGCTTTGAAGTCGAGCGCTCGCCTTTTTTGCTCGACAATTCGTGTTCTGAACTTGAACGTTGAGGCTTTGAAGTCGAGCGCTCGCCCTTTTTGCTCGACAATTCGTGTTCTGAACTTGAACGTTGAGGCTTTGAAGTCGAGCGCTCGCACTTTTTACTCGACAATTTGTGTTCCGAAGTCGAAGGATCGCCTTTTTTACTCGACCATTCGTGTTACAAGCTGCAAGTTCCGAGTTCACAACTTGAATTATAAGGCTTTGAGGTCAAGCGATCGCATCCTCAACAACAAGCGATCACACACCCTTGAGATGAATAAAACTGCAAATATTTCATTAACTAAATAAACGCCCTTAAAAACCCTTGTTCTTATTCCTAATAGTCTTTAAGTTTTCACGAAACAGAGCGTTAGTAGGTTCGAGATGAACAGCTATTTCTAATTCGGCGATCGCTGCTTCTAGCTTTCCTTGATCGTATAGCGCACTCCCCAAGTTATTGTGAACTAGTGCAAAGTTTGGGTCGAGGCGCAGGGCTGTTTGATAGCTGGCGATCGCTGCTTCTAGCTTTCCTTGATTGGAAAGCGCTATCCCCAAGTTAAAGTGAGCGTGTGCAAAGTTCGGGTCGAGACGCAGGGCTGTTTGATAGCTGGCGATCGCTGCTTCTAGCTTTCCTTGATTGGAAAGCGCTAAACCCAAGCCATTGTGAGCTTGTGCATAGTTTGGGTCGAGGCGCAGGGCTGTTTGATAGCTGGCGAGCGCTTGTTCCAACTTCCCTTGATCTTGTAGCACTCTCCCCAAGCTATAGTGAGCATTTGCATTGTTTGGGTCGATTTGCAAGGCTCTTTGGTAGGCGGCGAGCGCTTGTTCCAACTTCCCTTGATCTTGTAGCACTCTCCCCAAGCTATAGTGAGCATTTGCATTGTTTGGGTCGATTTGCAAGGCTCTTTGGTAGGCGGCGAGCGCTTGTTCTAGCTTTCCTTGATGGAGCAGCGCTAAACCCAAGCCATTGTGAGCGTGTGCAAAGTTTGGGTCGAGGCGTAGGGCTGTTTGATAGCTGGCGATCGCTGCTTCTAGCCTACCTAGTTTGTGCAGCACATACCCCAAGTTATAGTGAGCGGGTGCATAATTTGGGTCGAGGCGCAGGGCTGTTTGAAAGCTGGCGATCGCTGCTTCTAGCCTACCTAGGCTGTCCAGAACAAACCCCAAGTTATTGTGAGCGAGTACAGAGTTTGGGTCAAGACGGATGGCTGCTTGGTATTTGAGGGCGGCTTCCTCGAACTTTTTATCTTCGTCGTGTAAGCGATCCGCTTCGTTAATCAGGCTTGTGACTTTATCTTGGCGCTTTTCTTGCTCTTGTACTATAACTTGCTCCTCAAGCAGAGTTACATCCTCATCCCTGAGTTTTAGCATCTGCTGATAATTCTTGAGTCCTTCACGGCTGTGTTCGCTGAGTGGATATTCCCATTGCAGGACTTTGATTAATTCTTGCTCGTATCGTCGCAACTTTTGCTGATAGTCCTCCAGTGATACCTCTACCTTTTGAAGACTGACAACTTTGAGATACAAATCTCCCCGTTGATTGGTTATCGGGTTAAGTTTACCTTTACCTCGAATCCGCAGTTTCTTACCAGGACTAAAACCAGATGGAACAGTAACAGTAATTGAGCCATCTTCCAATGCAATCTTCTTTTCTGCACCGTAGGTCAATTCAGCGATGTTCAAAGGAAGTTCTAGCGTTAGGTCAGTTTCAACTTGATTACCAGGCTGAGATGGAGCATTATCTGCTGCGGGTTTGAGAGCAAGAGGCTTTTGGTTTGCTGAACTGTCTTTGGGGGGTGAATAATTTGAGCTAGCAACTAATCGCGCCACTTCTTGCCGAATTCCCTTAACAACTTCTAAGAATGCTTCATCTCTGTCACTCCAGCTTTTTATCGGTTTGCGATTATTTGGCAGGGGTGACAATTTATCAATGGGAGGATTGTCCCAATCTGCATGGCGTAGCAATACGGGAATCACACGAGCTTTACCTGCGGCATTTTGTTCTAAGGCTCGTGTAACTTCAACTGTCCAGTGATAGTCCGAAGCAATAAAATCTGGACTCACCAACAGTAAAATTAGCCCAGCCCGTTTGAGGTACTTATTAATTTCAGCTTGAAACTCTTGCCCTGCGATAATTTCGCGCTTGTGCCAACTAGTAATAAGTTGTTCCCGCAGCAAAGTCGCTAGATGCTTCTCTAACTCTTCGCGCAGTTCTTCATCTTTTTGGTGATAAGAAATAAAAACTTCAATAGACTTCATAGGAGATATGGCAAGAGGTTGGCTGGTTTAAAAGTCAGACTAAAAAAGCTTTTGCTCGATTTCCTCAAGCTGCTGATCTAATTGCTTCAGTTCCGTTTCGGTTTCCTGAATTTGTTTTTCTAACTTTTCTTTGTCGTAGCAGTAATCTGAAGCCAGAAAGTTAGCACTTACCAGCAGCAGAATGATATCTGCAACTTCAAGATTTTCATCAATGGCATTTGCCGATTCACTCCCAGCACTGATTTCGCGATCGTGCCAAGCTTCAATAACTCCTTGACGTTTCATCATGCTCAGATGAGTTGCCAATTCGTCACGTAAAGCTTCATCTCTGTGGGAGTAGGAAAAAAATACTTTAACCGCATTAGGCATATTTTTAAATTTACTTGATTAAATGGCTGTATAAAAGTATATAAATCAATTTTCTCAAAATAAAAGCCTAAACAGTAATTTATTAATCATCCTCTGTGAGCCAACTGCGGTTTATTACTGAGATATATCCATTATATTCATCAGGTTCCAAAGGAGCCTCACACCCATATCGTCATTCTACTGAGTATCACTAACTTCACAGATATCAATATTAATAATTTTGTTAGTGTTATTATCCAATTCTCAAAAAAGACAAAACGATACCTGGGTTGGGCTGCACCAACGCCCTTTTGACTCGACAATTCGTGTTCCAAGCTGCAACTTTTGAGTTCCGAACTTGAATTATCAAGCTTTGAAGTCGAGCGATCGCCCTTTTTGCTCGACAATTGGTGTTCCAAGCTGCAACTTCCGAGTTCCGAACTCGAATGATCGTGTTCAGAAGTCGAGCGATCGCCCTTTTTGCTCAACAATTCGTGTTCGGAAGTCAAACGGTGAGGCTTTGAAGTCGAGTGATCGCCTTTTTTACTCGACAATTGGTGTTCCGAAGTGCAAATTCCGAGTTCTGAACTGGAGCGATCGCCCTTTTTACTCGACAATTGGTGTTTTAATATCTAAGCTTTGCGTTCTGAACTGGAATGATGAAGCTTTGACTTAGAGCAATTGACAATAACTATTCGCCGCACAGTCATATCTAGTTACAATTCTTGAAGAAGCGATCGCTCTCTACTTTTTTTCAACAATCCCCAGCCTAAATAATGCCATCTACAGATCGAGGTTCTTTTAGTTGGCTGTTACAGCAGTTTCAACTCAAGCCAGGTAAGCCAGCATTTGCTTACGGATTGCGGACTCTGTTAGCGCTAGGTGTTCCGGTTGTTATCGGAATTATGACAGGTAATGGTGCTGCAAGTGCGATCGCGGTTATGGCGGCGATGTTTGTGAGTATGGTGGATGTGGGCGGAGCTTATCGTCAAAAAGCCACTGCGATGATAGCAGCAACTATCGGGGTAACTGTAGCATTCCTGTTAGCAAATTTAGTTAGCAGCACCCTGTGGTTAGCGCTTCCCACAACATTCATTGTCATCTTTCTCGCAGGTTTAGCAGGTCTGTTTGGCAGTGTAGCGGCTTCTGTTAGCTTGGTAATTTCGATTATGTTTGTTGTCTCGCTGGCGAGATTTGCTTCATTTCCCGATTTATCTGCTGTGCTGTTGCAATGCTTATTATGTCTGGCTGGTGGCATCTGGGCAATGGTGCTGTCTTTAGGGTTGTGGGTGATCCGTCCTTACACACCTGTAATGGAGTCTGTTGCTAAATGTTATCTCTCATTAAGTAAATTCGTGGAATTAGCCAGCCAGAGGATATTAAATCCGGAAGATCTTCGAGATTGGGCACAGCAATTGTTGCAAGCTCAGGATACTGTGACACAGGATTTAACATCTGCTCGTAATACTTGGGCATCTGTCTGGAAGGGACAAAGAACCGTGAATTTACGGGGGAATCAGTTACTAATTTTAATCGAGGATGCCAACCAAATAATTAATTCTGTGGTGGCTGAGGTAGAATTATTGGCGATCGCATCGTCACGCCCGTTGTTTTCTGGGATAAAAAGAGAAATTTGCCAAGTAATGGCAGAGTTAGCAATTGCACTGCAAACTTTATCAGCAGCAATTACCAAAGGTAGAAGTTCAGTTAACCTGGGGGATTTGGAGCGAAAGATTGAAGCATTAGAACATCAATGGCAAATATTGCGAAGTCAAGTTGTTAATCAGACAGGCGATATTCAAACAGATGAATATTCGGATTTAGTCAGCTTGAGGAAGATTACAACTACTCTGACAAAGCTGAGTCAACAACTTCATACCGATGCTGAGATTGTTACAGATTTGAGTACGGGACAACGGCGGAGTCAAATTTGCCGCGAAGTATCTTTGCCAGTGCAATCAGAGGGTTTTTCATTCCTTGACACGCTGCGGGATAACCTGACTTTTGATTCAGTTTTGTTTCGTCATGCGTTACGCCTAGCATTAATTACCACAATAGCCGAACTGGTAGCCGCAGTATTGCAACTCCCCAGAGGCTATTGGGTAACCCTAACTGCTGTAGTTGCACTTAAGCCCAATTTTGGCGGAACGTCGCAGACAACAGTACAACGAGTCTTGGGTACTTTCTTAGGCGGAATAATTGGTATTACGCTAGTTGTACTAATTAAAAATCCCATTGCGATCGCAGTTTGTATTTTACTGCTGATGTTTACAGCGATGTCAGTGCGATCGTTAAGCTACAGCATATTTATTATTCTGCTGACTCCCGTGATCATTCTGTTACTTAACGTTATTAGTGCAGATGGCTGGCAGATTGGAGTATTGCGGATTGTTGATAGTCTCGCTGGGGGAGTGTTAGCACTGCTGGGGAGTTATCTGCTTTTCCCCAGTTGGGAACGTCAGCAACTCCCCACCCAACTAGAAAAAACCATGCGAGCAAATCTTGTTTACTTTCAACAAGTGATTGCTAATTATCTCAATTCCCGACAAGCTGCTGCTAATTCTATTAACACCCTACGCCATCAAGCGGCACTGGAAAACGCCAACGCTGAGGCGGCTGCCCAAAGATTATTTGGCGAACCCCGTCATGTTCAGGGCGAAGTTGAACCTGTAATGACGCTGATGATTTACATTCGCGCCTTTTTCAGTTCAGTGACAACCTTAGCCGAACATCTGCGAGAATTTAGCGGCGAGTATCAATTTACTGAACTCAGGCGAGTGGCTGATGAGATTATCCCAGTTTTAGAGAACTTAGCAGATGCACTGCAACAAAGACAGCCACCGCAAGCATTACCAGAACTAGATAGTTATCTCGAAGCAATTCACAATGAAATTGAACAGCTACATAGACTGCGGATATCAGAAATAGCCACAAATCCCCACACTGTAACGCCCACATTACAAGCCGTGCGCGAACAAACTACCCTATCCACAGAATTAGAGCGGATTGTGAATGAAGTTAAAATAATGCATTGTGCGATCGCGCTGCTGCAAAAATAATTGTGATGGAATAAAGGCAGTGCTTCCTTTGACTACGGGAAGCAACCGGGCAGATAGCAGAAGGGAAGAATTTATTTTCCCTCTTTCTGGGTTCAGAGTCAATTTATACCCATTCAAATAATGTTTGCGACACATAAATTATTCGTAAGGGCACAACAATGTTCATACGTGTCAACTTAACGTGAAACCCGCTTGGTGACAAGGTTTCGCCCTCACCCCCAGCCCCTCTCCCCTGGGGAGAGGGGAGCTAGAGATCCAATTCCCCTTCTCCCTGGGGAGAAGGGGTTAGGGGATGAGGGCGAGAGGGTTTTGCACAACGCCTGCCCTATATAGCTTTTAGCTTAAGTTGACACCAATGAACAATGTTGTGCCCCTACTACCCCTTTCAAGGTGACTCGTAAAATCCGTTTTTTCTCTGCGCTCTCTGCGGACTCTGCGGTTAAAATAGTAATTTATTTAACCACTCCAGACACAGAGGACACAGAGATAAGAGATTAAAAAGAGATTTTTTGAGCAAAATTTTTACCCACCTTGAAAGGGCTATTGTGCCCTACCCATCTGTTGCATTATTTTTTTCAATTTTGATTTTTGATGAAAAATCAAAAAATTTGCCATAAATCTACTGCAAAAATTAATGTTTATGTTTAGGAAAATTACGGAATAAATACCAGAATACTCCGACATTAATCAGAAATACGATTAATTTAACTGGAGATATACCCTTAATTAATTCATAAATTTCTGGTGGAATACTAATCCCAACTAGTATCAATACTAGAATATGTGCCCATTGCTTTTCGTACCATAAACCAATAGCTTCAATGGCAGTTACAATCGAATAAATCCCTGCACCAATTCCACTGAATGCTAATGTTTTAGGATTAAAATTCAGAATTTTTTCGACAATCCAATCAATAATTCTGGCTTTACCTTCTAAAACATAATCGTCCGAAAACTCTTCAAGATATTGATAATGTTTTAATGCAAATAATAAAGCGATAGAAGTAACCATTAATAGTGCGGCAGTAAAAGCTTTGTAAAAAACAATAGCTTTTAAGCCAAATGAACGCTTGTGCAAATAACCTCCTCAGTAAAGTCTCCACATGGTTTGACACCTGTAGTTCATTTACCTGAAATATGCTGTAAATTAGCCATCTATTTTAAACCGCCCATAGCGAGCTGTAAAAGAATTCTCCGGATTAGATTTATTACTTAACCAAGCCCACATTTGATCGCCAAAAGAAAAATGCCACCATTCTCTAGGATTGCGTTGAAATCCAGCTTTTAACATGACATCGCGCAATAACTGGCGGTGAGTGTGATACTGTTGTGCTTCTGGATACTCACTATTGATATAGTAATCAGGAAGCGATCGCTCTGACAATTCATCAATCGGTGAACCCATATCGACGATTTGCCCTTGCTCATTTACCAAGGTCACATCTACCGCCGCACCTGTACTATGAGGTGGGGGCGTTTTTTCATCTAAGCTAGGTGCAGCCCAAATTTGATAAACTAATTCCCAAAGTTCTTGGCGCTGGTTTGGCGATAATTCCGCCTCAATCAGTCCTCTCTCATTTAGGGCTTGAGCAAAGCTGTAATCTACCATAAACTGCTGCACAGCCACAGGACGATAAGCGTCAAAAATTTGGATGTACCAATGAGGACGCAGCGCTCGCAAGTAATTTTGAGCTTGGATTAAATTTTCCACCACACTCTGCCGCAGATAATAAGGAGAATGTGCCCCATAAGGTGCTAACAGTTTTTCATAAGGATGGGGAGATTCCACAGCAAATAATTTTAAAGGAATCCCTACTAATGGTTCACCACACTCAAAGATTGGTATTTGATGATAGGGTCTCATTCTTACTTTTAGATTTTAGATTTTGGATTTATACAAAAAAAGCCCAACTAAGCAGGCTATAAACTCGTATGATATATTTGCTAGATTGCAAATAATTTAAGTATAAAATTACACAAAAAATGAGTTGCTAATTCTATGATTACAGCTACTTTCCCCATTCTTGACCAGATGGAGCGATTCCTTTATTGTCTGAAACTACTGTACCGTCATCTTTAATAATTATCAGATGGACTTCACCTGACGGAACAAAATCGACCTTATATGTCAATGGTGGCTCGCTTGCACGGTATATAATATGTTGATTTGCCTCTATTTCTTTTGTCGCAGGGACTTTCAATAACTCGGTATCTTTATTTAGTTGATCGTAGACATTCATAAGTACTTTTCCTCCTTCTTTAAAAATTCTTACCTCCTTATCTTTAGTCTTAAAATGCAAAAGTGGAGGGTTTTTGTCAGAATTTGGAGAGGATGGGATTGGAGATACGTCAATCACACTTTCATTTACAAAACCCTCAATATTTTCGTAGCTAACTTTATACCATTTGCTAAATTTTTCGCTTACGGCTTCTCCCTTGGTTTCTCCAATAACCTTGACCTTAGTACCTGGCGCTACTTCTTTTAGGATGTTATTTTCTTTAGTTGTGGCTGATGAGCGAATCCTAATTTCTTGCTGAGGATTCTTGGGAGTATTACTCTTCAGTGTGCCGATGCGTTCAAATGTACCACTCATAGTAGATGTCCCTAGTTACTTAAAGTAAGTTTCTTTGGCTCCATACGTATATTTTCTGGGACAGATAAATGTGAAATTCTTTAATCATTCTAAAAATTTTTCTCTAAAGTAAGAGAGTAAAAACATTTGCCTAAATTTTTACTCTACAAAACTTATAGGGCAGATCTTTTAACAGATCACGTCTACAACTAGCAACAATCTTTTGTTTTTTCAACTACCTCCGGTACTGGATCGTAACCACCGGGATGAAATGGATGACATCGCAAGATGCGGCGAATTCCCATCCAAGTACCGCGCACAGCACCAAATCTCTCAATTGCTTGCATGGTGTACATGGAACAAGTGGGTTGAAAACGGCAAGTAGGCGGAAATAGCGGTGAGATAAACATTCGGTAGCCCCGAATCAGCCAAATCAATAATAGTTTCATAGCAGCAACCAAATCTAATAAAGTAGAAATAAAGACTCAAATTTTTCTTTCTAGTAATATCTTTGGTGAATACATTTCCGGCTTTAGACTCAATTTCTCCTTTATGGCTACAAATTGCGATCGTTGCGGTTTGGGTATTATTCATTTTAGCGATCGCCGCTTGTGTTAATCGCCTCGCCCATAAAGATCCAGAAATTGTCCGCAAGATAGTGCATATTGGCACTGGTAATGTGATTTTACTTGCTTGGTGGTTAAATATTCCTGCGAGTATCGGCATTACAGCTTCAATTTTAGCCAGCGCGGTCACCTTATTGTCCTACCGCTTGCCGATTCTCCCCGGTATTAATAGTGTCGGTCGTCAAAGTTTGGGTACATTTTTTTACTCTGTCAGTTTCGGTATTCTCATTGCCGTTTTTTGGTACTTGCAACAACCCCAATACGCAGCATTGGGAATTTTGGTGATGACATGGGGAGATGGACTAGCAGCTTTAATCGGTCAGCGCTTTGGTCAACATAAGTATAAAGTTTTTGGTTCACAAAAAAGCTGGGAAGGCTCTTTGACGATGACTTTTGTTAGTTATCTCGTCAGTAGTTTAATTTTGCTGGGTGTCCAAGGAAATATTTGGCAAACTTGGGTAATATCTTTACTAGTAGCAGTTGTCGCTACTGGTTTAGAAGCTTTTTCCCTGCTAGGAATTGACAATTTGACAGTTCCTTTAGGTAGCGCGGCTTTAGCATTTTTCTTAGTTCAGCGACTTCCACTTAGTTAAATCCGCAATAGCGTAGTTAAGAAATATTAATTCATACTACGCTCAAACCCTGATTATCTCCAATAGGAGATTACCTTCATACTTCATACTTCATACTTCATACTTCAGTATATTTGTAGCCTAGTTTTCACTGATATCAAGATATTAAAATTACAATTAACTGTTTTATAAGTATCAAAAAATGAGATTTAGAGAATGGGCGACTAAAGTCATGCTGATTTTTCTCGTGTTCGCCACTCTAATTTTGGCGCTGTTTGCTGGGAAAGTAACAAAACCACAGAATAATACAGCTACATCGATTCCAGAGGTGATAGCTTGGAGTGAGTATCCTAAAGCACAATTACAAACAGCAAAAAACCAGAGTAGCGAATCTCAGGAGGTTCGGAAATCAAGGGTCAAAAAAAGTCAGCCTGTAGCCAGGTATCGGACTACTATGGCTTTTGCGAAATACAGACCTCAGTATGAAATCGCACGAGTTGATCCAAGTAACTACGGTGATAGATATACCAAAGATATTAATAATGTACCTGTACGCAATCAGCCTATTGTAGTACTACATGAAACTAGTAATTCTGCGTCTAGCGCGATTAATTTCTTTCAAACACATCATGATAATGAAAATATTCAAGCGAGTTATCACACTTTAATTAAGCGAGATGGGACGGTGGTGTATCTAATACCACCAGAAAAGCGCGCTTTTGGTGCAGGTAATTCGGTGTTTGATGGGCCTAATGGCGCGGAAACTGTGAAAACTAACCCTAATTTGCCACCATCCGTCAATAATTTTGCTTATCACGTTTCTTTGGAAACACCACCTGAAGCTTGGGGAAATGACTACGTACAAACTCATAGTGGCTACACTGAGGCTCAATATCAATCTCTGGCTTGGTTAATCGCTCAAAGTCAGGTTCCAGACGATCGCATCACTACCCATAAAGCTGTAGACCGTTCACGTCAAAAAGTTGACCCCATAAATTTTGATTTTAACAAGTTCTTCGATTTACTTCATAGTTATCGGCAATCCCCGCAGGGAATTCAAAATTAAGTCGCTAAGCTAAGGGCGGGGTTTCCCATACGTGTCAACTTAACGTGAAACCCGCTTGGTGACAAGGTTTCGCCCTCACCCCCAGCCCCTCTCCCCTGGGGAGAGGGGAGCTAGAGATCCAATTCCCCTTCTCCCTGGGGAGAAGGGGTTAGGGGATGAGGGCGAGAGGGTTTTGCACAACGCCTGCCCTATATAGCTTTTAGCTTAAGTTGACACCAATGGGGGTTTCCCCGCCCCTACAGGGTTTGGCATTTTTTGTGAGATTTTACCAAAAATTATTTGCTAAAGCTGTAGATTTGCTGAGTTTCTAAGCGATCGCAAATTGCCGAAGGTAGTGTATCATCTGCAAAGGTCTGGCGATCTACTTGGACTTGCAAATTCGTCAGGGGATCGCTACCTGAAGAAATCATAAATTCCAGCTTTTGGATATAGGGTAAAGTGGCGAGATTGTCAAGTATGTGAAAGATAGCTTGGAGGTAAGGATGATGCTTTTGCTGATACCAATCACCCGCAGCTACTTTCGGTTGGTCAAAACCTAAGTGTACTGTTAAGGAAGGTTTGTCAAAGAGAGCGATCGCTAATGGTCGCGCTTCTTCTTGCAGCAATAAGTCATAATTTTTGGCTAAATTGCGGATTTTTTCTAAGCGTTCATAGCGTTGGGTTACTGATTGGGGATCATCTTGCCAATGTATAGCTACTGTCACCAGATAAGTTTGCAGGAGCATGTGACCGAGCTTTTTGGCCTTGGTTGCTAGGTAATAAGAATTGTAGTCATTCGCCTCAATCAATAACGGTACGCGATCGACTACTTCCAGACCATAGCCCTTAACACCTGCAATTTTACGGGGATTATTCGTAATCAGGCGAATCTGTTTGATACCCAAGTCCATGAGCATTTGTGCCCCCATACCATAGTCCCGCAGGTCGGCGGCGAATCCCAAGCGCTCATTAGCTTCCACCGTATCCAGACCCATATCTTGTAAAGAATAGGCTTTCAGCTTATTAATCAAGCCAATTCCCCTGCCTTCTTGGCGCAGGTATACTACGACACCTTGACCAGCCGCTTCAATCATTTTCAATGCTGCTTGCAGTTGCATCCGACAATCGCAGCGCAAAGAACCCAAAGCGTCTCCAGTTAAACACTCAGAATGCATTCTGACCATTACTGGCTCATCTTTGAAGTGAGCGGGATCGCCTTTAACAATGGCTACGTGTTCGCAATTATCTAGAGTATGGCGGTAAGCGTAGATTTTGAAGTGACCGAACTGGGTGGGTAATTCGGCAATACTTTCGCGAGTAACTAAGCGATCGTGCTGGAGGCGATAACTGATTAAGTCCGCAATACTAATAATTTTGAGATTGTGAGTGCGAGCATACTCAATTAGCTGGGGTAAACGCGCCATTGAACCATCTTGGTTTTGAATTTCACAAATTACACCAGCGGGATATAGCCCTGCTAATCGAGATAAGTCTACAGCCGCTTCTGTATGTCCCGCCCGTTTGAGTACGCCTCCCTCCTTCGCGCGAATCGGGAAAATATGACCAGGGCGACGTAAATCTAAAGGCTTGGTTGCTGGGTTAAGAGCCACCTGGATAGTACGAGCGCGGTCTTCGGCTGAGATTCCAGTACTTACACCCAAATGAGGCCCAGCATCAATGCTAACGGTAAAAGCTGTCTGGTTAGTGTCTGTAATATTGCTCACCATTAATGGTAAGTCTAGTTCATCGAGGCGATCGCCACTCATGGCCAGACAAATCAACCCTCTTGCTTCCACTGCCATGAAGTTGATCGTGTCAGGTGTGGCAAATTGGGCAGCACATATCAAGTCGCCTTCATTTTCGCGATTTTCGTCATCTACCACAACAATGACTCGACCAGCTTTTAAATCTGCTAAAGCTGCGTCAATGGAATCAAACTTAAAGGATGGGAGTGAAGAGCTAGCACCGTTATCAGCCAACTGAGGCGACTGCTGAAAGGCTTTCTCTACTTGCGGAGCCACCCCAGTGCTCTGGTCGCTAGAGTTTAGGGGAGTGGCTGGCGACTGCCGTTGATTGTTAGGCTTTGACACAGAGGATTTCCAGCTACCAAAAGTAAATTTTTTTAACAATTTCTTATTTTAGATTGTAACTCCTTTATAAGGCAGAGAAGTACACTAGCAATGATTTGATAACATGGCCAGAATTTCTGCCCTAAAATTAAGGTTTAGTACTCAAATGCAGCAGCAATACGCCTTTAACGGGAGTATACTATCAAACTCATTCCACCAATAAAAGGTTTGGGATGGCGTTGATGTCAGCACCCCTGGCTTCAAGTCGGGTGGCTCGCAGCGAAAAAAGCTAAAAAACTGACTTTTGGTGAGAACATAGAATCTCATCACTATTAAGTGCGGAGCCTCCATAACCTGGCTCAAGTCCGTGGCTAATTGCGCTTTGCGCGTCTGGTCGCTGATATGTTGATAGCTAAGAACTAATTAAACAAAAGCGGATAAGGATTTCATCATCATGGGCAATAATGGGCGCGTACCAGTTGGGATTGTTGGCGCGTCAGGCTATGGCGGAGTGCAGTTAGTTCGGCTACTAATGGATCATCCAGAAGTCGAACTAGTTTATTTAGGCGGTGAGAGTAGTGCAGGAAAACCCTTTGCAGATCTCTACCCCCATCTGGCTCATGCAATTAACCTGCCAATAGAGGCGGTAGATCCAGAAATCATCGCCCAACGCACTCAAGCAGTGTTTCTGTCCCTACCAAATGGTCTGGCTTGCCAAATTACCCCAAAACTTATAGAAAAAGGAATTAAGGTACTGGATCTCAGTGCTGATTATCGATTCACTAATTTGGCAACCTATACCACTTGGTATGGAACAGACAGAAGCGATCAAAAAATTGCGGCTACAGCAGTATACGGATTACCTGAACTTTATCGCGATCGCATTGCCGAAGCGCAGCTTGTCGGCTGTCCCGGCTGCTATCCTACAGCTAGTCTTCTAGCTCTTTCACCACTCTTGAAGCAGGGTTTAATTGTGCCCGAAACCGCCATTATCGACGCTAAATCAGGTACATCTGGCGGAGGACGACAAGCTAAAATTAATATGCTCTTAGCTGAGGCAGACAACTCCCTCGCTGCATACGGAGTTGCTCGTCACCGTCATACCCCAGAAATTGAGCAAGTTTGTAGCGATTTGGCAGGACACGAGCTGACAGTCCAATTTACTCCCCATCTGATCCCGATGGTGCGGGGAATTTTGGCCACTGTGTATGCCTCACTGCGCGATCCCGGTCTTGTCAGAGATGATATGTTAACAATTTATAATGCTTTTTACCGTAACGCTCCTTGGGTAAAAGTCTGCGAAAGTGGCATTTACCCCCAAACAAAGTGGGCTAGCGGCAGCAATCTCTGCTATATCGGTATAGAAGTTGACCCGCGTACCAGACGCGTGATTGTGATGTCAGCAATCGATAACCTCATTAAAGGGCAGGCGGGTCAAGCGATTCAGTGTTTAAACATCATGATGGGTTGGGATGAAACCTTGGGATTGCCCAAACTTGGGTTTTATCCATGAAGTATGAAGTATGAAGTATGAAGGATGAAGTTAGGAATTTTTCAGCCTTCATCCTTCATCCTACCCTTCGGGAAGGACTTCGTCCTACAGCCTTTATTTCGGCCCTAAGCCAACTGCACCGGCATAAAGGGCGCGATCGCCTAGTTGATCCTCAATGCGTAGTAAGCGATTGTATTTGGCTACTCGTTCGCTACGGCATAAAGAACCAGTTTTGATTTGACCGGCACGGGTAGCGACAGCTAAATCCGCGATCGTTGTGTCTTCAGTTTCACCAGATCTATGGCTAATTACTGAGCGGAAGCCGTTGCGGGTCGCTAGGTCAATTGTTTCCAAAGTTTCTGTCAAAGAACCAATTTGATTGAGTTTAATCAAAATGGCGTTGCCAGCTTTTTGTTCAATACCTTTTTGTAAGCGAGTAGCGTTAGTTACAAATAGGTCATCACCTACCAACTGCACCCGCGAACCAAGCTTCTGAGTGAGCAATTGCCAACTCTGCCAATCTTCCTCATGCAAGCCATCTTCAATTGAGACAATCGGGTATTGGTCAACTAACTGGGCTAAATAATCAATAAATTCTGTGGGCGCGTGGGGTTTACCGTCATAGACATATTGTCCATTTTTGTAGAACTCACTAGCTGCCACATCTAAAGCTAAAGCTACTTGTTCTCCTGGCTTGTAACCCGCTTTCTTAATAGCAGCAACCAGTAATTCCAAAGCTACCTGATTAGATTCTAAGTTTGGGGCAAAGCCGCCTTCATCGCCCACTCCGGTGAGTAAACCCTTTTCATCCAATACCTGGCTGAGGGTAGCAAACACTTCCGCACCCCAGCGCAAAGCTTCTTTGAAGGAAGAAGCGCCCACTGGGACAATCATAAACTCTTGAAAATCCACGTTGTTAGCGGCGTGGGCACCACCGTTAATTACGTTCATCAACGGTACTGGCAACAAATTCGCTAAAGGCCCGCCTAAATAGCGATATAAGGGAATTCCCAGAGATTCAGCACCAGCTTTGGCGGCGGCGAGAGAGACTGCCAAAATTGCATTCGCACCCAAATTGGATTTATTTGGCGAACCATCCAGGGCGATCATCGTCCGGTCTAGCAGTTCTTGGTTCAGCACATCCAAGTTTAATAACTTTGGCGCAAGTGTCTCATTGACGTTTTGCACCGCCTTGAGTACTCCTTTACCCCCGTAACGGCTTTTATCGCCATCTCGCAGTTCGTGGGCTTCAAAAGTGCCGGTAGAGGCTCCACTGGGAACCTGTGCCAGTCCCACAGCACCGTTGAGCAAATGTACTTCTGCTTCAACTGTAGGTCTACCCCGTGAGTCGAGAATTTCACGGGCAACGATCGCCTCAATGGCGGTATCTAGAATTGTACTCATGTGTGGTTTATCCTTTGTTTCCTTTATAAGAGTACCTATTTCAGGTTTCCTCTCTATAGTCCTGTGGCTTAACCCAATCGTTAGCATAGGCTTTTAAAGGACTTTATTGGCTGAGATTAAACAAGATTTCCCAATCATTTTTTCATTGGGTATCCCTTCGACTCGCCTGATTTAATTCCACGTTTGTCCGTATCAACCAGCATCCTTGTTACCATTGGCACAATACCGGGCATTTGGATTGTGAATTCTTGGCGGAGAAACTACCTATGAAATCGAAGTTGACAACGATCGCGGTTTTCAGCATCATTGCCATGTTGGCGGGAGCAGTAAATGCTGTGCCAAATCAACCCTCCCAACTAATTTCTGCTGAAAATGCGACAACTATCAGTCAGGCTACGGAACAAGTTGATCTGCCTTTGCTAGCTAAAAGTATCACCAATTTTTTTGGGAGCGATCGCTATCAAACTGAATCTCAAATAGAGTTTAACGTAGGCATTGAAGATAGTGAAATTACAATTTATCTCCAAACTAAAATAATTACTCAGTCAGATCAAAAGTTTCGCGCCGAAATTGCTTGGCGCAAATTAGGGGAACAAACAAAATCTGGTAATCTCGTAGTTTCTGATGGTAAACAAGTTTGGATTTACCGAGCTGACTTACAACAATATGCCGTCAAGTCCTATCAAGAGTTCCAAGATTCAGGCGATTGGATTTTTATTAGTCCGTCTTCTATAGCTTCTTTACAGGTATCTGAACAGTATAAACAAGTTATTGCAAATGGAGGTTTATCAGATGAAAAAGTTTTGGCAGAACTTGGCATTCTTAGTAAAGATTTTCTCAAAGGTGATAGACGGACAATAAATGGCGATTCCTTTTACGTATATACTTACAGAGATTTAAAAGAAAAATTTACTTTTACTGCTTTTGTGCAACCAGAGACTGCAATCCTCAAGCAATTACAATTTGCAGGTACAAACCAAGGCACAGACATTGTACTCACAGAAAAGATCCTGAGTAGAACCGCAAATCCGCTTGTCAACGCCCAGACTTTCAAATTTTCGCCCCCCAAAGGCGCAAAACGAGTAAAATCTCTGTCTCTCAGTCAATTTTGACGGACTATTGGGTGTAAGTTGTCAACAGTCAACCTTCAACGTCTCCTCATCCCTTCCCATGTATCACCAGTCCCAATTTACAATCGGTAAAGAACTAATCAGGAGTTAATCATGCGCTTACTTCATACAATGCTACGGGTGGGCAATCTTGAAGAGTCCTTGAAATTCTACAGTGATGTCCTGGGGATGAAATTGCTGCGGCGAAAAGATTATCCAGATGGAAAATTCACTCTAGCTTTTGTTGGCTATGGTGACGAAAGCGATCATACAGTCCTAGAACTAACTTACAACTGGGGGGTGGAAAAGTACGAATTGGGTAACGCCTATGGTCATATTGCCATTGGCGTGGATGATATTTATGGAACTTGTGAAGAAATCAAAAAACGTGGCGGTAAGGTAGTCCGCGAACCAGGCCCAATGAAGCACGGTACTACGGTAATTGCATTTGTGGAAGATCCAGATGGGTATAAAGTCGAACTTATACAAGTTAGGACTCCAGAAATAGAGGTGAAACAGGAATCACAACAACTAGTAACTCAGTAATCATTTAGAAAAAACAGGTACTAAAGTTGAGCGTGAAGCAATGCCTGGGGCTAAAAGTTAATTTTCTGAGTCAACTGATTTTGAGACAATAAACTGGGTGACTCAGGCATTGCGATCGCGATTGCGATCGCGCACAATCATGGAGAAGTAATTTCTATTACTTAGTACTTTCAAAAAGAAACTCATACCAGAAATAGCTGTTTGTTCAGCAATCTCCATGTAATAGAACGGGAAGATTTATCTGTTAACAAGCTCATCTGAAAATTGATTAACAAATCCACGGTTAATCCCTTCTAATACCAAATTGGCATAGGTAGAATTGTTTGAGAATCCACAGAACAGCCTTGTGTTATAGGTTTTGAATCTAAAATCTCAAATTGGTATGAGCGGTTCCTAAGTATTCTCAGCAGTAGCTAGAGTTAGTGAGAAAGCTAAACTGTATGCGATAGCATGACTTGTAGGAGGATGTCGCAAAATAGGTAATGTGTTGCACTACAATCAAGTACTAAGTTTAAATTGCAACTTCAGATACACGCTAATACATGGCAATAATGTTTGGATATTTAATATGCAGCATCACAGTTTTCATTCTCGGCTAAGGCAGTAAATACATCGCTATATATTGTGCTTTTTGTGTGTTGATTCCTCCCTAATCGCCAATTTATACAGTAAAATTCGCCACTTGGTATAAGCCAAAGAAGCCTGACAGTGGCTCCTAAATCTGAACTCTCAACCAGAAAATTGTCAAAATGCAACCTACAGATCCCAATAAATTTACTGATAAAGCCTGGGAAGCAATTGTCAAATCTCAGGATATAGTCCGTGCTTATCAACAACAGCAATTAGATGTTGAACATTTAATTATTGCCCTTTTAGAAGAACCTACTAGCTTAGCAATACGTATTCTCGCCAGATCTGAGGTTGATCCGATTCGCTTACAAGAGCAACTGGAAGCTTTTACCAAAAAACAACCTAGGGTGGGGAAAAGCGATCAACTGTACCTAGGACGTAGTTTAGACGTTCTGCTCGATCGCGCCGAAGAACATCGAGTCAGGATGAAAGATGGCTTCATTTCTGTAGAACATATACTGCTAGCTTTTGCGGAAGATGACCGAATTGGGCGGCGGCTCCTCAAAGGCTTTAACGTAGATAATACTAAGCTAGAGGCGGCAACGAAAACTGTGCGCGGTAGCCAAAAAGTGACCGATCAAAGCCCAGAGTCTCGCTATGAAGCCTTACAAAAATTTGGCAGAGATTTGACAGAACAGGCAAAATTAGGGAAGCTTGACCCAGTAATTGGGCGAGATGACGAAATTCGCCGCGTTATCCAGGTATTATCTCGCCGGAGTAAGAATAACCCCGTATTGATTGGCGAACCTGGAGTTGGGAAAACTGCGATCGCCGAAGCTTTAGCACAACGCATGGTTAACGGTGATGTACCCGAATCGCTGAAAAACCGCCAACTTATTTCTTTAGATATTGGTAGTTTAATTGCTGGTGCTAAATACCGAGGTGAATTTGAAGACCGTCTCAAAGCTGTTCTCCGGGAAGTTACGGAATCAAACGGGCAAATCGTTTTATTTATTGACGAACTGCACACCGTTGTGGGTGCAGGTTCCAATCAACAAGGGTCAATGGATGCAGGGAATTTACTTAAACCCATGCTGGCGCGGGGCGAGTTGCGTTGTATTGGGGCGACTACTTTAGATGAATTCCGTAAACACATCGAAAAAGACGCAGCTTTAGAACGCCGTTTTCAGCAGGTATTTGTCGATCAACCCACTGTAGAAAATACGATTTCGATTTTGCGGGGTTTGAAAGAACGTTATGAAGTGCATCACAACGTCAAAATTTCTGATTCTGCGTTAGTAGCCGCAGCCACTTTGTCAGCGCGTTATATTTCCGATCGCTTTTTACCCGATAAAGCCATTGACTTAGTAGATGAAGCCGCAGCCCAGCTGAAAATGGAAATTACCTCCAAACCTGCGGAACTGGAAACCATTGACCGTCGCTTGATGCAGCTAGAAATGGAAAAGCTGTCCTTAGCTGGGGAAGATAAAGGTACGCCGCAAACCAAGGAACGTTTGCAGCGAATTGAGGAAGAAATTACCTCTTTAACAGTTAAACAGCAAAAATTTAACGACCAATGGCAAGGTGAAAAGCAGCTATTGGAAGCTATCAGTGCTTTAAAGAAAGAAGAAGACGCTTTACGGGTACAAATTGAGCAAGCAGAACGGGACTATGACCTCAACAAAGCTGCCCAATTAAAGTATGGCAAATTGGAAGGAGTACAGCGCGATCGCGAAGCTAAAGAAGCGCAACTGTTAAAAATTCAAAGTACAGGTGCTACCCTGCTGCGAGAACAAGTCACAGAAGCCGATATTGCGGAAATTGTTGCTAAATGGACAGGAATTCCCGTAAATCGCTTGATGGCATCGGAACGGCAAAAATTGCTACAACTAGAGCATCATTTGCATCAACGAGTAATTGGACAACAAGAAGCAGTAACAGCCGTAGCAGCAGCAATTCGCCGCGCTAGGGCGGGGATGAAAGATCCCAACCGTCCTATCGGTTCATTTTTGTTAATGGGACCGACAGGCGTAGGTAAAACTGAACTCGCCCGTGCTTTAGCGCAGTTTCTCTTTGATTCTGATGATGCTTTAATCCGCTTGGATATGTCCGAGTATATGGAAAAACACTCGGTTTCCCGGTTGGTGGGTGCGCCTCCAGGATATGTTGGCTATGAAGAAGGCGGTCAACTTTCCGAAGCAGTTCGCCGTCACCCCTACTCTGTAGTGTTATTGGATGAAGTTGAAAAAGCTCACCCCGATGTATTCAATATTTTATTGCAAGTATTGGATGATGGGAGAATTACTGATTCCCAAGGCAGAACAGTAGATTTTCGCAACACTGTGATTGTGATGACCAGTAACATCGGTAGCGAACACATCCTGGATGTATCTGGTGATGACTCCAAGTATGAAATGATGCAAAATCGGGTAATGGAAGGGTTGCGATCGCACTTCCGTCCAGAATTTCTCAACCGTGTAGACGACACGATTCTCTTCCATACCCTCAGCCGTTCAGAAATGCGCCAAATTATCTACATTCAACTCAAGCGCGTGGAAAATCTCCTCAAAGAGCAAAAAATCTCCTTTGAGATTTCCGCCTCTGCTTGTGACTACCTAGTAGAATCAGGCTATGACCCAGTTTATGGCGCACGACCCCTAAAACGAGCAATTCAGCGTCAAATCGAAAATCCCATAGCCACTAAGTTACTGGAGAATACCTTTATTTCTGGAGACACAATTCAGATTGATAAAGGTGAAACTGGACTGACTTTTAATAAAAAAGTGACAGTGAAAGTACCAGCAGCACAAACTACTGTTCAGTTATTAGAACCTTCGGCTGATATTTAGGCGATTGTAGAGATGTTTTATGAAACGTCTCTACAATGAGAGATTTTTCATTCTTTTTTCAAATTGCGATTCAATTAACGATCGTGACATACGCATTGTCGCAAAGGGCGGGGAAACCCCGCCCCTACGGATACATATGTCGCATTCTTTTTTCAAATTGCTTGCTTGTAATTCTTGTACCGCGCTCGACATATACACTGTATCCATCGACATATTGTACCGCCGCTTCCGCTTCGCTATGAAGGCGATTTTCATTGTCGAATAAAAGCTTACAGGGGCGATCGCATAATACTGCTTGCTTCTTCATGGGAAACAATTTACCCATGTTTGTGATCAGGTTTTGATAAATTATCCATCTTTGTTGGTCAACGACACAATTTAAAACAGAAATACAAAAATCTAAATAAGCACCAGCTTCTGCCCACAAATTACAAACACCGCTTGCGGCTAAAGTTATCTCTGATGTTTGCAATTTTCTGTTAGATTTACTATCTAAAATACTCCACATTAAATTCAATTCATTACTTAAAAGCGGTTCAATATCAAGTTCGCGATGCAAATAAAATAACAATTCATCTTGAATTTGGGGAGTCAATTGATATCGGAGTTCATTTATTAAATGTATTTTTAAATTGCCGGTGATCAATTCAATTTCATTAATTATCTGCCAACGTTCTTTCTTTGGTAGGTTAATAATTTCCACTAATCGCTCGTTCCAAGCTGCATAAGGACTATCAAAGAAGATAATTTCCGGTTCTGGTAAGTCTAGAAGCTGGTAAGCTACTGTGACTGATTCTCTGGCTTTTTGGCGGTCAATTGGTATTGTTGAGAGCGCAATACTTGTCCACTTTTCCCGATAAACGGGAATTAAAGCTGCTTGTTCAGGAGTTAGTTTTGCAATTCTTTGATTGGACATTAGCTATGTATACAATAAAGAGGATTGTAATAACCAAGAGCTTTTTGTAGAGAATCAATTGTTTCTGCTAATTGTGTAAAATTTTGAGTTTCTTCTAACATCCGTAACAGCGCAGATAATGATTCTGGAGTGACAATTTTGCCTAAAGCCGCGAGCGTATTTGTACGCACTTTCGCTTCTTCATCTGTTAATGTCACAATGAGTTCGGGAATGGCAGATTTCGCACCAACTTCTCCTAAAGCAAAAGCAGCTTTACTACGAATGTTAACATTGCGATCGCTCAAAGCCTGTCGTAAAATTTGTACACATTCTTCAGAACCTATAGCCTGAGCAGCATTCAACCGCACCCAAATATCCGCATCACTCAAAGCTTGCTGTACACCCAACATTGCTGCTGCTGTTGGGATTTTACCTAATGCTTCGACAACAAGCGATCGCACTCCTGCACTTTCATCGTTCAATGCTGCAATTAGTGCTGTCGTTGCTGATTCCGCACCAATTTTACCCAATCCCTCAGCAGCTGACCAACGTACCGCAGAATTCTCATCATTCAAAGCCTGTATTAGTCCCGCTACTGCTGACTCTGTACCAAGAATCCCTAATTGCTCCGCAGCACAGCGACGTACCCCAACGTATTCATCATTCAACGCATGTTGTAACAACGGTATTACAGCTTCAGAAGCAACTCCACCCAATTTTTTAACGGCGCTAAAACGAACTGATTCGTCTTGATCGTGTAAAAGTTGTTCCAAGCTTACCAAGTTTGGCTGAGAGCTAGTTGGAGTTAATTGCGGCTCATCTTCATTAATGCTAGCTTTGGCATTAATAGCGTCCAAGACCATAGCTGCATCTTGACGCAGGTAATCATCATATTCTTCATTTTCTAAAAATTTCTGGAGTTCTGGTACAATCTCCGGGGTAGCAATTGGAATCAGAATCTCAGCAGCAATACTGCTAAAATCTGTCCAATCGAAATATTTCAGACACCAACGCACTAGCGCTTGTCTTGCAGACTCAGAATTGATATTTGCTAATGCTTGTGCTGCTTCAGTGCAGGCTCCTAACATGTCATAGTCATTCCACCGTTCATCGTTCATGATTTCTATAAGTACTTCCACTGCTGCTTCTGTACCAATTGTTGCTAACGGATAAATGACATCATCTATCTCTTTTTGAGAATTGTTCCTTTGTGCGTCGTGGTATATTTCTATGAGTACTTCCACTGCTGCTTCTGTAGCAATTTTACCTAATGTGTGAATTGCATAATATGCATTTTTCTCTTCGTTCACAACTTTGACTAGAAACGGAATTGCTGCATCAGATCCAGTTATACCCACTAGGTCAAATAAAAATGCTGGAGAAACCTCAGTAGATATTACCCAATCTACTGTAGTGCTTTGTAGCTCTGGTTTCACTGCTCCTGCGAGTTTAGCTCCTAAACACAAGTCTATTTCTAAAGCTAACTTCACTACTCGTAACGCAGTTTCATCATTGACTAGGGGTAATATCTGTGCGATGGGTTCTGTCCATTGCAATTGGTTTAAATACTCAACTTGTAATTCGCGATCGCCAAGCATCTGTAACTGTTGGTATAAAATGTCTGCTGTATTATCTGCTTGAGACATAACTTCCTCTGAACCCACATTATTTAGTACAATTGTACTATTAAATTAAGATACTATTGGTCTGTGTTATGAATTTTGACGAATTCGTCGTCAGTACAGAGCGCGCTTGTTCAATTCATCGGCTGAAGTTTTGACTAAGAACTAATTTATACCTTGCAAAATATAGTTAGATAACTCACAAAATCCCTCACCTTCCGCAGCAGTAGTCACATAAGCAGGCTGATGCTGTAGCTGGGTAGCATATTTTAATACATTTGCTACACCCACAGAAATGGGAAAATAACGCCGATCAAATAAACTTTCATCATTAGGACTATCGCCTACTGTCACAACTTGTTCTAATGAATATTCAGTCCAGTATTGCTGTAATACTTGCAACAATCCAGTAGCCTTATCTTGAGTTTGGGGTTTAATGTGACATTGCACATTACTGTAGGTGAATCCCCATCCCATTTCTTGACAAAGATGGGCTAGAGTTTGTAGTTCACTAGGCGTTAATGAAGCTACGTCAAAAGTCCAGTCGGTGAGCCGAAAGCGATTGTCCGCAGATTCTTGGATTTGCGGAAATTTGATTTGTAATTCCCTAAAAGCCGCAGCTAATTGCTGACGATGGCTATCTAAGTCAGGAATTGGTGTTAAAGCGATCGCGCGATCGCATCCAGAAAGATAAAATAAACCACCGTTTTCTGCTATAGCACCCACCACAGGCATTAAACTACTTAGTCCACTCACCCATCCAGCAGAACGACCTGTAACAATTAATACTTTGATTTCTGCTGCTGCTAAATTTTCTAAAGCTTGCAGCAATTGATTTGTAAATTTTCCGTTACTGGTTAAAGTGCCATCCATATCTGTAGCCACCAGGCGAATATTGTTGGGGCTAATTGAGTCAGCTTGGGACAAGGGTAAAGAATTTATCAAACCTTCACC
Source organism: Calothrix sp. NIES-2100 (assembly GCF_963875285.1). Taxonomy (NCBI): domain Bacteria; kingdom Bacillati; phylum Cyanobacteriota; class Cyanophyceae; order Nostocales; family Calotrichaceae; genus Calothrix; species Calothrix sp. NIES-2100. The sequence continues at coordinate 8,962,404 of NZ_CAWNLA010000001.1, read as the reverse complement.
AGACGGGCTAAGGTGTCTGTACATATACGATTTAGCTACATGTCTAAAAAACAGTAATAATACCGCAAAATGGCAGGCAAAATTTGGGCATCCTAAACATCAGGAATGAAATTTTTCTTTTTACCAACTATGTCAAATTTGATATTGATGACGGCGCAATCGCCAAAGCCTAAAAAGGCATCTCAGGAAGTACCAGCTAGTAATGCCGAAATACCACCTGTGTTAATTTTAGGTTCTGGAGCATTAGCTTTAGCTCTGATAGCTGTCATTGTTTATGGCAAGATTTTAATGTCTGGGCTGGAGAAAAAACTCAAGTTTGAACAATTCCGGGCGCGGGAATTAGAGAAAAAGTTTAAGTTAGCGCTGGAAACCATTCGCAAAATGGAAACTAATCCCGACTTAGTGAACTCACGGGACTTTAACTTAGATTATCTGCGGATGCGGATGTCAGAGGAGGTATTTCATTTTGCGATCGTTAATCAAATTAAAATCAAAGTTAAAGATAAAATTTCTCAAGCTTTGCGTCCAAATCAATCCCAACAGGGAATGGTAGGGATTGCCAGTAATACCGCACGTCAGGTGGATGAAATTTTTGATGTCGAGTATGAAACTGGGACTCCACCCAACATTGCCAAGCGAGTACTATTCCGGGTGCAAATTCGGTTAATGAAATTACCAACGCAAGCGACTTCTGCCACTATTAGCCAAATTATTGATTGTATTGAAACTTACCTTAGTCCCACAGAAGATGAAGATACTTGGCAACCGACAATTCAAGGGCGCGTTGCCCATATGCAATGGGATCAAAAGGCTAAGCCTACTCCGCTTTTAGTACTTGAGCAATCAAATGAAGGGGTCAATGTGACATTTCGTACTAGCCGCCAAGCTAATTCCCCAAAAAGTTTGCAAGAGTCTATATTTAAACAATCAGGTTCTACTAAATAACCCAAGTTTCTCAGCCTTGGGCATTGGGCATTGATGATTTCTCCCTTATCCCCCTTGTCACCCTTCCCTCATCCCCCTTCCCTCATCCCCCTCATCCCCGTACTGCGATGGTCGGGGACTCTCAAGAGTTATGGTTTTTAACCATACCTTGGGAATCACGGGTCAAAAGACCATCTTCCATTTCGACAATGCGATCGGCTATATCCAAAATCCGGTTATCATGGGTGACTAACAAAATAGAGGTTCCTTGGTCTTTGGCAAGACTCTGCATGATTTCTACCACATCACGTCCAGATTGCTTGTCTAAAGCGGCTGTAGGTTCATCTGCTAGTACTAGTGGGGGACGATTCACCAAAGCTCTGGCGATCGCAATTCTTTGTTTTTGACCCCCAGACAGATTATCTGGATAGTAATTGATTCTGTCTTCTAAGCCAACTGCTTTGAGCATGGCTTCTGATTTAGCGATCGCTCTACTTTGAGCAATCTCGTCATTCAACTCTACCGCCATTTGCACGTTCTGTCTGGCGGTTAAAAAACCCAACAAATTATGAGCTTGAAAAATATAACCAATTTTGCGTCGGACTTGCACTAATTGGTTCTGACTAGCACCAGCTAATTCTGCACCTAAAAATTTTAGACTACCCTCTTGTACAGACCTTAAACCACCAATTAAGCTCAATAATGTTGTTTTACCTGACCCTGATGGCCCAGTCATAATTACAATTTCACCAGGGTAAATTTCTAGGTTAATATCAAATAATATTTGTCTCTTTAGTGCGCCTCTGCCATAATAGTGATTGATATTTTTAATAGCAATTACAGGTTCTTTTTTCATCATAAATTAATTACCTAGAAGTTACCAGCCCTGAGATAGAACTGTTGTAAAATAAATTATCAATTATTAATGATAATTTATTATTTTCAATAAGTGTTGAGCATTTATAATCATTTTATTTTTGCCATCATTTAATTAGGCGCAAATATTTACAGAATTATTTAAAATATATCGGCTGGATCAGCTGAACTTAATTTACGTACAGCTATTGCGCCAGAAATAAAGCACATTGCAATAGTTAAAAATAAGACTAATAAAGCCCGTTCAAGATTCATAAATACTGGTAATAAAGTTGCATCTTTTGCTGCTTTGTACATTAATAAAGCAGAAGCAAAACCTGGTAGATACCCGATTAAAGCTAATATCAAAGCTTCTTGCAAAATCACCATTAACAAATAATTTTGCGTATATCCTATTGCTTTTAACGTAGCATATTCAGCTAAATGATCTGCAACTTCTGTATAAAGGATTTGATAAACAATTACAGTGCCCACAATGAAACCCATAATTGTACCTAAGGTAAAAATAAACCCAATAGCGGTACTAGTAGCCCAATAATTACGTTCAAAGTCAATAAATTCTTGTTTTGTTAAAACATTGATTTCTTTAGGTAAGTAATTTTTTAATTCCTGAGTAACAGCAATTACATTTGCGCCTGGTTTTAATTTAATTACGCCAATATCAATTAAACCTCGCTGACGGGTGTTGAATATCCGCAAAAAATTGACATCACTAGTAATGAGATTACCATCGGCTCCAAATGATGCACCTAAAGTAAATAATCCGCCTACTTTTATTCGCCGTCGCCTTACTTCTGCTGTCACAGTTTTGCCTTGGTCAATATTAGCTGCAATTGGCCCATACTCTAATCTAGAAGAACGGTCATATAAAACGACATCAGGCAGTTTTAATTTCTCTAAATTTTCTTGAACTCCAGGTAGATTGAATAAGTTAACTTCAGGATTAAATCCAAATATAAGAATGCTCCGAGGGCGGCCTGTTTCCGGATTTTTCCAGCTTGTATAGTCTAAATATATAGGATGTACTGATTGGACTGTTGGTAAATCTAAAGCTTTATATAACCGTCGTTGAGAAAAACTTTTCATCGACAAGACAGCATTAGATTGGCTATTGATTAAAATAATGTCGCCCTGCAAACTTGTATGGAAACGAACGTTACTATAATACAAAGCATCTCGGAAACCAAGTTGCATAAACATCAAAATATCAGCAAAGCCAATACCTGCCAGAGCCACGGCTAAGCGAGTTTTCTCCCTTGTTAATTGTAGCCATGATAAAGGTATTTTTTTCTGGGGATTAAAAGGTTGAAAAATACTAGCAATCAGTTTATTAATCATTGGTCATTGGTCATTGGTCATTGGTCATTCGGAATTAGCTGTTTACTCTTGGTTTCAGACATTTGCTATGGCTGGTATATTTATGCGATCGCTTAAAACCCTTACTAATGACAACTGACAACTGACAACTGACAAATTAGTTATTAATTTCCACAACAACCTTGGCGTAGGTTAAGCCTGCAACTTTGGTACTATCTTCTGGAGTCAGGGCGATTTTTACTTCTACAACTCTGGCATCCACATCAGCCGCTGGATCTGTATTCAGTACATCTTTTTTGCCAATTTTTCTGCCAATTTCTGTGACTGTTCCCCTTAATTCGCTAGTAAAGGCTCCATTATCACTACTAATTGTGGCATTTTGACCGAGACGCACTTTACCAATACTGTCTTCAGTTACTTCAGCAATCACAATCATTTGATCGGTTTGCCCAATTTCCGCAATTCCCATTTGATTAATAGCTTCACCTGATTTGGTGTGAATTTTTAATATCTCACCATTAATTGGTGCTTTCACATAGCTCAATTTGAGTTCTGCTTCCGCTTTTCTCACCATTGCGATCGCATTACTCACTTGTGCTTGCGCCATTTGTACATCAGCAGGGCTAACTTCTAGAAGTCTTTGAAGTTTGGCTTTTTCTTCCTCGATTTGTCTTTGTAAAGTAGCTACGGTTTTATCGCGGTTAACTTTCGCTTCAATTAGCTGCTGTTGTAAGGTTGATAAAGTTTTGACTTGATTAGCTCTAGCTTCAGCAATTTGTTGGCGGATAGTTGCAACAGTTTGTTTGAAAGTAGCTTGACTTTCCACAACCTGCTGATTGCTGGTGACTGCACTTAAGCGTCTTCTATCTCGCTCTTGTTGAGAAATAGCACCTTCTTTATACAACATGTCATAGCGTTGAGCATCAACTTGGGCGTTACGCTGTTCAGCTTGTATACGTGTAACGGTTGCTCTTAAAGTATCTTTTTGTCCACTCAGTTCCGCTTCTAAGCGATTAATCATGGCTTGTTGGACAATTTTTTCCCCACTTAACTGAGCGGCGATCCGCGCGATCGTTGCTTGCTGTGCATCCCTTTCTCCACGTAACTGGGCTTCTAAGCGAGCAATTACAGATGTTTGGGCTTGAATATCTCTTGGCGATCCGGCTCTGACTTGTCCTAAATTGGCACGAGATTCTTGCAATTTGGCTTTTGCTTCTTCCAGTGCTGCTGTTTGGGTGTCGTGGTTATCCAAAATCGCAACTACTTGACCTTGTTTCACCTTATCGCCCTCTTGAATCAAGAGTTGTTGCACTCGCGAACCCGCTTGCATCCCCGCCATTGGCGCAGATAACTTAATGACTTCGCTTCGTGGTTCCAAATGACCAACAGCAGTGATACTGTTGCTCATTGGTCTAATCGGTACAGATGCAGCCAGCTTTCTTAACTGTTCGACTTTGGCTGTACCGAGTACCCCAGCAGCGATTACTATTGGTAGGGCTACAGCAATACTCCACCAAACTTTAGGTTGCTCAACTGACTGCTCTGCGAGCTTTGGCCTCTCAGTCACCCTTGACATGATATATTGCCCGTTTATCTGAATTGTGCTGATCGAAGAAAAAGCAAACTTTAATTCGTAATTTGTCAGTTGTCATTCGGACAGAATCTAGATGTTTGGGTTTGAATCTGTTGCCGAGTTTTCGATAATTACTATTACCCTTAGTTAAATGAATCGACTATTGCATTAATAGGTTTGTAGTCAGCAGTTTAGTGCTGACAAATTCAGGACTGAAGTCCTGACTACAAAAGCAATTGGCTAGAGTAGCAATTACGAATTATATTGACATGATTGGTGATGCTGAAAATGTATTGTATTTGCAAAAATCTCTAGAATTTAGCAGGTTTTATCGTTAGGATAGATGCTTTGATTATTGTGATAATTATGTAGAGTTTCACAAAGCTAAAATTACCATTTCTAGGCTAACTAAACTGTATTAGCTTTGATATTCAAAGACAACTAACTCTCTTTAGATTAGATATCCAAAGACTTAGTTTATCTGCGGTTTTTGACTGAGGGACTGAAAATTAAAAGAATACCCAATTTGTAGGCGGCGTCAGGAAATAATACATCTGCTACATTCTCCATCTCTAGGACTGTCACACCCTACGAACTTAGTTTCTTTACTGCTTTTAACTGACTCCATCAAACTTTGGTTAACTGAATTCTACATTCATCAGTTGCGGGAAAACGTAACAGAACCTACAGATGGGGGATGAGGGTAGGCTGTTGACTCTGTGCCTTTTTAGGGGGTAAAAATTCATGCAAAATTTGTATAGTCATTGCGAGCGGAGCGAAGCAATCCCAGGTGATTGCTTCGCTCCGCTCGCAATGACACCAGAAAGATTTTGCGCTGACACAAAAATAGCATGAACCAAAAAAACCCAAATCCCATCAAAATCAACAGCCTAGGATGAGGGGACAAGGGGGACAGGCTTCTCTGCGAGAGGCTGCGCCAACGCTTAGGGCGCAGCCTCTCCGACAGGAGAAGCTATGCCGCAGGCTTTACGACTCCGCTCAGCCTTCGGGGGATGAGGGGGATTAAGAATTTGTGTAAAGTTATAAAACGGTTGCTTTTCAACAGGATTCTTTATTTTGTATCCTTAGTTACAGAAATAATTTGATATTAGTCCATTAGCTATGAAACTAGATTCTGAGAGACCAGATTTTGCAGTGCAACTCAGAAGGCGGAATCTGGATGTTACCAACAAGTCTTACGCCAAGGAGTCACCACAGAAGTTTGCAGCTTCTGGGTGGGTGAAGCTGTTGCAACTTCCCAATCCCTTTAGTTTTGATGAAGCGCTGTTATTGTGTCCGGTTTCGGAAGATGAGTGGCTAGCTTGGATTCCCGATCATGGGGAAGCGATATTGCATAATGGGGAGTTTATGACGAAAAACTAAGCCTTTGCGATTACTTCGCTTAAACGAGTAATGACGTAAAATCGTAGTCCATGCGTAAGTCCTGAAAAAAATTTTTGTCGCCTCATGGTGACAAAAGAGAAAAAAAGAACAAGTGTAAGGGGCTAAGGACTAAAGTATAAAGGGATACTAGAAAATATTCCCAGCCGCGCACACAACACGAAAACCAACAAAACTGAAGACGTAGTCGCGCACCGCCCAATAGAGATAAAGGCGAGACGCGGAACGGCAGCCGTTAGGAACGACGATCCAGGAACCGCCCCGCAGCAGGGCTATTCCTTGTTTTTGGGAAAGATTATTATTATCATTAAACCATGCGCTGCTATCTGTTGGCGCTCCTTCATAGTTACTGTGCCAATCATCGAGGCACCATTCCCATAGGTTTCCGTGCATATCGTATAATCCAAAGGCGTTAGCTACTTTAAAACTCCCTACTTCTGTTGTTTCTTTTCTATATGTTCCTTTCACACCAGCACCATAAGTTTTGGTAGCATTGTAGTTAGCTAACTCTGATGTGATTGTTTCACCAAAATGGAATGGTGTTGTTGTTCCAGCGCGACAGGCATATTCCCATTCTGCTTCGCTGGGAAGACGATAGCTGTTGCGAGTGTATTGAGAGAGGCGATCGCAAAATTCAACGGCATCATACCAAGAAATGCTCTCAACTGGTAGACGATCGTGACCCTTGAAGCGAGAAGGTTTTGGTTCTAAATATCTATTGATTTTAGGCAGAAAACCAGCAACTTTTTCCCATTGTTCTTGAGTAATGGTATATTTCCCCATAAAGAAAGTTGGAACCGTTACTTCATGTATGGGACGTTCAGAATCACTACTGTCTTGTTCTTTGTTAGAAGCGCCCATCCAAAATGTACCACCAGGAATTTCAACCATCTCTAGCTTTACACCATAGGGCAAATCTTCTACAAAATAATTAGCTTGCTTGCTCTCCTTGTAAGAAATAACACTCTGATTTTTTACATATAATTTCGCTGTTTCAAAATTAAATACTGACAATTTTGAAGCAAAATTTTGTTGTTGCCTTGTATTTATATCTGCTTGTTTTTCTTGGATAATCAATTGTGATAACTTACTTATCTCTATCTGGACATCTGCACCTACACTTTCACTAATTAACTTTAAAAATTCACATAGGGCTATGTTTTCTGAGTTAGGCATTGTCCCGTAGGCATCTAGTCTGTCTATTAAATCGGGAATAATATTACTTAATGCTGTATCCCAATTAATCTGATTCGATATAGATGAATTTACACCGAATAAAAGGAATAATTTACTTTTACACTCGTTTTTATCTCTCAGATGTCTTTGAAGCAAGCTGACTAATTTATTCGTTAGGTTCCCACTGATCGCCATTGCTCAATTACCCCTGCAATTGTGCGTAAATTTCTGGTGCGTTTGTTTGCAAATCTTTTAGCACAGCTATCATACTTGTACCCGCATTGCGTAAATATTTGCGCTGTGTACTTGGCTCTGTTAACATTCCCCCGCTATGATGAATTGCTACTACATGAAAATCATCATCAAATACAGGTGAGCCAGAAGAACCGGGAAGAGTGCTAGTAGTATATTGCACAACTTTGGTGTCAGCATAGGCGACAAAGTTATTTTGGATGGAGATTTTTTTTAAATGTCCCCCAGGATGCTGAATAATTGCTACTCGTTCATCTCGACGTACTTGCTTGTTCTTAAGTTTTAAATGATTGCCAAAATCGGGAGGATTATTAAGTTTAATAACTGTATAATCTAATTCTGAATTGGTATAAAAATTGCCATTAGGTAAGGCGTTGACTGTCACAATAGGACATTCTTTACCATTTTTATCTAATTGGTAATTAAAGGTATATTCAGCTTTTTCAGCTTCCTCTTGGCTAGCGATCGCATGATTGTTAGTCATCAATAAATCTGGTGCAATCATAAAACCTGTAGCCGCTTCGGTAAGTCCATTTAATTTGGGAATTTTGATATGAACAACGGCTTTAGCTGCATCCAGTGCCATATCTAAAATATAAATGTGGCGTAATGTATCTTCACCAATAATTTTTTCTTTAATATCAGCTATATTATCAGTGCCTCGCCAACGATCAATTAAGCGGTTGGGAGTAGCTGGAGTATCAAGCGGATATGTTTGAAATAAATCTTGAATGAAAGAATTATCTTCATCGCCTGTATATGGTTGAATATAATTGAGGAAAATTCCTAAAGCTTCTTTGCCATAAGCCACCTGTCCAAAATTGCCAAGGAAGCGCACTACTTCTACCGCCACATTCATCGGCATACCATCCAAATCTAATCGTGCCAAGATGATATCTGCTTGAGGTACACCTTCTAAAGCACCTGCAACTAAACGACGGCGATCGCGCACGTTAGCAAAGTCTGGTAAATTAGAGACTATCTTAATCAGGCGTTGAAAGTCGGGTTGCGATAATTGAATTGTCATAATTAAGATTTATTTGCCGAAAAAACCGGATTCCTGTTTGGATACATCCTAAATATCATATTTTTCCGATTTTCCGGCAATCTTCACTAGATACATCCGCGCTATGCAGGGTTTAGCAGTGTTCATTGATGTCAAGTTAACGTGAAACCCTGATCAAAACGTGGTTTTGTGTTTTTTCGCTTCCCATGAAGATCCGTTTTACCCCACCCCGGCTTTGCTGACGCAAAACCTCCCCTCCCCGCAAGCGAGGAGGGGATGGAGGGATGGGGTAAAACGTATATCGGGTAAGCGTTAGAAGCTCAATTTGACACCTATGGCGGTTACCGCGCCCTTACGATCGCCAAAAATCAATAACGTTGTATCCAAGTTCTGCAAGCATGTGGCGCAGTAAAGGTAAACTCAGACCAATGACGTTGCTGTGACAACCGGCGATTTTTTCGACAAATAAACTACCAAAACCTTCTAGCGCAAAAGCACCGGCACATTTGAGGGGTTCGCCGGTAGCTACATAAGCTTGAATATCGCGATCGCTCATTTGCGCAAAGTAAACTCTAGTTACCTGACATTTGGTGACAGTGCGGTTTTGCGTCAAGTCAATCAAGGTATGACCAGTGTACAGGTCGCCAAAGTTACCTTGCATAATCTGCCAACGGGCGATCGCTTCGTTAGCATCGGCTGGTTTACCATGAATCTCACCATTAACAGCCAAAACTGAATCACAACCCATAATCAAAGCTGATTCAAACTGCTCAATTACAGTTTCCGCTTTGCGTTGCGAAAGAGTTTGCACCAACTCATCAGCATCATTTAATTGAATTTGCGATTCATCAAAATCGCTAGGATAAACTATTGGTTCAATCCCAACACTTTGCAGTAAACGTCGTCGCGCTGGCGAAGCAGAAGCAAGTACAAACTGGGGAATTGTCATAGAAAATTATGAATTATGAATTATGAATTATGAATTATAAATTATCAATTAAGGGTTGAATCTAGGGGCTAGGAGCTAAGGATTAGGGGAATGAGGAAGAGGATCAATGACAAATATTCAATGCCCCATGCCCCATGCCCCATGCCCCATGCCCCATGCCCCATGACCATTTAATAAACTAAGAATGAACTTACAACCTGTTCCATAGCAGATTTAAGTTTCTGCCAACGTTTTTCCGGAATTGAGGCATTAAAAGTAAAAAGTTTACCACGGCTGAGGGCAACGCTGGCGATGTTATGGCGTTGTTGTTGATTGGGTAGTTTCACCAAATACTCTAGCAAGTAGTAATTCTTACCATCAGATTCTCGTTCAAAAGCATTTACTAATTCAGCCGAACGACCAGAGTCTGGGGGAGCGAGAGCAGCTTTACCCAATTTATACCCTACTTCTGTTGGTGTTCCTAGTTGTGCTAAAGTTTCACCTTCGGGAACGGGGCTAATTACTACTGAGACATTTTCACTGATTTCAATTAAATCATGGAAAACTACGTCGGGGCCGTTAGCAACTTTCACTTGCACCCAGCCGTTAGGATATGAGAACTCATAGCCATTATCAGTGTTTACAAAGTTTTTGAGTCCAGCCGCCGCTGCTACACCAGGGTGACTTAGGCTGAAACTCAATACCAATAGAAACATGAATACAATTCTTTTCCACATTTTTTATAAATTCCTTTGGACTGGAAGCAAAACAAAGCAAGCACAATTTCTCATTGTCCCATCAACCGGGACTCTGTTTAATAGCGTCAGGTGCTAGTTATGTGGTTATAAGTGATGAGGGGGATGAGGGAGTGTGGGGAGTGTGGGGAGTGTGGGAAGGAAGACAAACTGTATTGTAAATTGATGATGCCTTTTGAGGCTTTGAACTCCGTTAATGAGGCTTTGAACTCCGTTAATCAGGCTTTGAACTCTGTTAATCAGGCTTTGAACTTCGTTAATCAGGCTTTGAACTCCGTTAATCAGGCTTTGAACTCTGTTAATCAGGCTTTGAACTTCGTTAATCAGGCTTTGAACTTCGTTAATCAGGCTTTGAACTTCGTTAATCAGGCTTTGAACTTCGTTAATCAGGCTTTGAACTCCGTTAATCAGGCTTTGAACTCCGTCAACGAGGCTTTGAACTCCGTTAATCCGGCTTAATGCCCCATGCCCCATGCCCAATGCCCAATGCCCAATGCCCCATGCCCCATGCCCCATGCCCCATGCCCCATGCCCAATGCCCAATGCCCAATGCCCCATACCCAATGCCCACTAACATTATGTTTGTCAGTCACGAATTACGCTGGTTTTATCCTGGTAATCTCCCGGAAAATATTCAACTTTGGTTTCAGCATCATTGTCTGCTTGACCCGTTAAAATCACCAGAAGTAAGGGAAGATGTTTATCTTTACTCGCCAGGATGTGATTATCTGGGAATCAAACTGCGACAGGGAAGGCTGGAAGTAAAATGGCGACAAGCAGAACTTGATGTGATGGATTTGGGCGAATTAGTCACAGGTAAGGCTGAAAAATGGGGTAAATGGCTGTGTGAAGACTCGAAAGGCGAAAGTTTTCAGCCGGGGATGGTTTTAGATAATCCTTCCTGGGTGAGTGTGCAGAAAGTTCGCTATTCACAGCTTTTTCAAGTTTTAGGGGATTTTTCGGTTCAAGCTGTCGCAACTAATGAACGTATAGATAACGGTTGTAGTGTAGAAATCACTAATTTGATTGTTCGAGAAAATGCTTGGTGGAGTTTGGCTTTTGAAGCTTTTGGCGAAGATAGCCGAATGCAGGAAAATCTCCAAGCTACGGCGAATTGGGTGTTCCATAGTTACCAAAATTCCCAATTAGCGATCGCAAATTCTTACGCTTATCCCCATTGGCTAGGACTAATTGCTCACTGAATTACTTACGGAAAAAATTACCCTAGAGGGTACTACTGTATCTCATCATGCTCAAGCAAAATTGAGCATAATAGCTGATTTATCTTGATAATTTAACTTTTACTTAAATTATCTTCTGACAAAGTAAGTAAAATATGAAACCTGCTTTGTCTCAAAGTAAAGAACTAACGCTGAGAAATTCAGGAGAATACAGATGCCATTGAAAAATTACGGGGTTCTCAAATGCCAAGCTGTGGATCGCCAGATGGGTGAAGGCCCCTCTCCCCATTACCAAGTTCTAGTAACTGACGACAAGAATAATAAGTATCGCATCGCCATCAATGTCAAATCAAAGCAAAGTCCTTCAGAATTACTGTATTTTGTTGACGAAAACTTTTCCCATCCCATCACTAAGGAACTGGAAGAGTTAGATTTTGGCTTCAATGTGTTGCCGAGTAAACCAGGAGGTGTCGCTTTAGACTACATCCGGGGGAATTTATTCGACCCAACACAGATGAAGCCATTACCGTACAACGTTCCTGGCCCAGATAACGACCTCAACGAGTTGCTGGAATTATACATTGGGCGGGCGATCGCTTCACCAGAAGCAGTACTATATCCGTTTGGCGAAAGATGGGGCCCAGAAGCAGGTGTGAAGGATAAGTATTTTGGTTTTCTTCCTGGTAACGGTATTCATGACATCCACTTTAACCAGGGTAGTGTCGGTCAATTCCAAAAAGATAATGGTGTTTGGCAAGATGGGGGACTGTTAATTCACTATCCAGCGCGAAATCAGTGGGTAGGTATATTTTTAGCCTTCCAGTCTCAATCTTTCCATACTGATGACAAAACTGGTAACAGAATCGATGATATTACGCCAATTGCGGCAACAGCAGCAGTCCGAATTATTGCGGCTTTGGTAAATCCAGCTGGCGATGATGTTGGTAAGGAGACAGTAACTTTAATTAATACTTCACCGGATCAAGTTGATTTGAGTGGTTGGGCGATCGCCGATCGCCTCAAACGCAAACAGCCCCTCAGTGGCACTATTAATCCAGGGGAAGCGCTCAAAGTGCCTTTAGATCAAGACGGTATCCAATTAGATAATAATGGCGGTATTATCACCCTGCTTGATCGCCAAGGTATCAAGGTTGATGGTGTTTCCTACACGAAGGGAGATTCCCGCAAGCAAGGTTGGACAATCGTCTTTTGATATTGGTCAATAGTCAATAGTCCAGAGTCAATAGTCCAGAGTCAATAGTCCAGAATTTAAAATTTTTTGACCATTGACCATTGACCATTGACCATTGACCATTGACCATTGACTATTTAATTTGTAAAACCACAAGTGTCATATCATCGGTGTTTTGTTTATCATCACCGATGAATTGCTGTACTTGGTCAAAGAGGTAATCAACAATTTCTTCTGGGCCATCACAATATCTACAAGCAGCACTAAAGCTAGCAACGAAGTTTTCTTCGTCGAAGCGATCGCCACCGGCAGCTGCGGCATCAGTTAAGCCATCTGTATAGTAAATAACTGTATCCCCAGGTTCTAATTGTGCCTGGGCATCTTCATATTGACTATTCGCATCTAAACCTATTAACATTCCCAGAGTATCTAATCTGGTTACAGTTTTTGTGGCTGCGTGCCACCACAAGGGCGGATTATGTGCAGCATTACTGTAAGATAAAATGCGGGTTTGGGGATTAAATTCTGAATAAAATAGCGTCACAAAGCGGTGAGAATTTTCTAAATCCGCATACATGACTCGATTTAAATTTTGCAGAATCTTGGAAGGAGAATTACCATGCAATACTTCTCCTCGTAACATTCCCCGCATCATTGTCATAATCAATCCGGCGGGGACACCTTTACCCATGACATCCCCAATTACTAAACCCAAAGGCCCAGTTTCTAAACCAATTTTATTGTGGATTTGAATCTGATTTTGATTTGTGGGAATAAAATCGTAATAATCTCCACCAACACGATTAGCTGGTTTACACCTTGCAGCTAAGACTGCACCGGGAACAATGGGACATTGGCGTGGTAAGAGTCGCCGTTGAATTTCTGCACCAATTTCTAATTCTTGATCTAAGCGTTCTTTTTTCTTGAGTTCTACTGCTAGTTCATCGTTTTCAATCGCTACTGCGGTTTGATCTGCCACTAACCGGACTAACTTTTGTCTAGTTTCTGTCCAACTATATTCTGGATCGCGGCTTAAAACATATAGCCATCCTCGTTCTGTATGTTTTACCAAAATAGCAGTGCCAAATATTTGCACATCTGGCCCCAAATAACGATGCATCTGATCGTCTAAAATCCCTGTGGCAGTTGCAAGAGGGGCAGTATTTGGCAAAAGTGTGATTTGACTGGTAGCTGTTTCTAAGGCTTTACGAATATTCCGACGCTGTCCGCTATCTTGCCAGTGTAGTTGTTCTAATCTGACTTGACCGTTAGGTTTATAGAGAAATAGGGCGCTGCCGTCCCCATCTGTAACTCTAGTTGCCATCAGCGGAATCAGCTCCAAAAATTGATTTAAATTATTGAAACTTCTGAGGGCAAATCCTAAAGAACTTAACAAATCCTGAATTTTGTTCTGTTCCCGGTGCAGCCTTGACACAAGTTCTTTGAGTGCTACGACAGGAGTTACATCCGGTGCAGCACTACTATTACTGTCAGTGGGTTGAGAGGGGAGTTGAGACACAGGCACAGGTACTATTGCATTTTAAGATAGGCAAACTTTCGATTACTGATTAATCTCTTGCTTTTGGCATTGCTAAACCATATTGGGATAAGATTTGTCATTTTAGCAAGAGTAGAAAGACGTAAGACCGGAATTATATAAGTATTGCATTGGCTTATTATATTTGTTACTAAAGACAGTAATTTTAAAGAATGTATCCTGACTCAGAAACTACTGGGTCAAAATCAGCTATTTCTTGTAGATACTAGCAAACTTGTGATTTTTTCATAACGTAATTACTCAGTTATATCTCTTGCGACTGAAAAATCCTTCATCAGGAAAATAATATATTACGTTGTCAGCTTCATTTATCGGGGTGAGGGGTCTGGGGGTCTAGGGGTATAAGCTACTTCCAGAGGGTGGAGATATCAAAGAGAATACTATGACAAAAGACGCTGTGCGGAGTTCGTAATTTGTAATTCGTCAGTACCTTTTGGCTAGGGTTGGAGACATTGCCAATGGTTGATTGATTTACTATGCAAAGCCTGTCAGTTGTTTTTGATCTAGTTTAATGCCTAACAGATCCCCGACTTCTTGAAAAAGCCGGGGATCTAAGACCTTGCAACTCCCTTGATGAGGGAGTTAAAAATGCAGTATTAGAGTAGAATTCTAGCAAAAGTCGGACAAAGTTTCGCAAAAACTCATGATTTTTGAAATTATGCTGTTTGCGGTACTTCGTTAGTAAATAGGCTACGCGGTAGGGAACCCTTACTATGATTGACAATGGTGCCAGAACTGTGGCGATCGCACAAGGGTAATCAGTGCTAAATCTATGAGTTAGCAAAAGACAAATCTTCACGGCAAAATTTGAAATCAGCCACTCAAGAGTGCTTCGACAAACTCGTAGCTAGAAAAAGGACGTAGATCCTCAATTCCTTCACCAGCACCAATAAAGCGAATTGGTAAACCTAGTTGCTGGACGACAGCAAGCGCTACACCTCCTTTGGCAGTACCATCTAGCTTAGTTAATACCACGCCGCTGAGTTGGGCAGCTTGGGAAAATACTTCTGCTTGTCGCAATCCATTTTGACCTAAAGTGGAGTCTAGAACCAGAAGCGATTCTACTTTAGCATTAGGGGCTTTCTTGTCAATAATCCGCCGAATTTTAGTGAGTTCGTCCATTAAGTTTTTCTTATTTTGCAAGCGTCCGGCGGTATCAACTAAAAGTAATTCAGTTTCTCTAGCTTGAGCTGCGGCGATCGCATCAAATACCACGGCAGCCGGGTCAGTATTTTTACCAGGGTTTGAGATTACTTCTACACCACTGCGACTCCCCCATACTTTTACCTGTTCCACAGCAGCAGCGCGGAAAGTATCAGCTGCACCAATCAAGCATTTATAACCTGATTTTTGGGCGAGGTGAGCGATTTTACCGATAGTCGTAGTTTTACCTGCACCATTAACGCCTGTGATCAACCAAATATTCAGGGTTTCCTTTTCTGGAGCAAAGGAAGGTTTGTAATTTTTTTGTACTGGATTATCCAGCATATCCCGGAGAATTTTTTTGAGGTAAGCGATCGCCTCCTCTGGGGGAGTCACTTCTTCTCGCAGTTTTTTCTGTAGGGAATTAATAATTAAATCTGTAGCTTCCACACCCACATCAGCTTGGAGAAGCAAGGCTTCGATTTCTGCTACAGCCGCTTGGTTGAGCGGCCCTTGACCAACAATTGACTTAAGTTGGTTGAGTATGCTCCGTCGGGTTTTGTCTAAGCCTTGGCGTAACTTTTTCAGCCAGGTAATTTCTTCAATGGAAACATCTTCTGCCCGCCTACCTTGGGCTGCTAAGATTTCTGCTGACCAAACAAACCCTTCATCAAAATCCAGTCCAGTAATTTGTTCTGTGGTTTCTGGTGTGGCGGTGGTGGCGGTAGTAGCTACTGGTTGTACTATTTCCGGTTCTGATACTTCGATAGCATTAGCTATCAGCCTTTCCTGCTTCGCTTGGCGTTCCGCCGCCGCCCGTTCTAAAAAGGATAAGTTTGCTGGTGCTGTTGGCTGTGTTACCTCCGCTTCTGGTTCTACCTCACTCACAGTTAATTCTGGGCTGACGACATCTGGCGTTGCCGTAATTTCTTCAACAGAAGTAGCTGTACTTTCTTCGTCTGTAACAGATAATTCCTCAGCAGTTGTAGGCGTAACAGTTGCCTCAAGTTCTAAACTTGGTGTGGCTTCTGTAACTTCCGCAGATTCTTCTGCAATTGTTTGGCTAACAGTAGCATCTACTTGTGGTGATGCTACTGATTGTGCAGTTTCAATTTCCACCTCTGCTGCTGACTCTGGCTCAACTGCTTGGGATTGCTGTTTTTGCTGAATATTTTTGTAAGCAGCTTTAGCAAAAGCCAACAAATCTGCCGCTGTCTCCGGTGCGGTATCTGCTGTTGGCGTTGACGGTTCGGCTGTTTCTGGTTGGGGTTCTTGGGTAGGAAGAGTTTCTCCCTGCTGTTGTTCGGCGGGAAGCTCAGAGGATTCGTTATATTGACGGCGGAACCAATTAAAAACCATTGCAGCTACTAATATTAGTTGTTATGTTAAGTATGAGTTATCAGTTATGAGTGTAATTTAACTCCTGACTTTTTTTTGGTGTGAAAACCGCCAGGATGTCCTCACTCCTCACTTCTCACTCTTAACTCACAACTTAACACCCATAGGCATCAGGCAGTCTTTTTTTGTTCTGTAAATCGGCGCAGAACACCATTAATAAACCGATGACCTTCATCGCCGCTGTAGCGTTTAGCTAGTTCCACCGCTTCGTTGATGGCGACACTATCAGGCAAGCCTAAAAATAGCATTTCTGCCACCGCAATTCGCAGAATATCCCGGTCGATTTGGGCGAGGCGAGCGACTTGCCAATCTACTAGTGCAGCGGTAATTTGTTCATCGATCGCATTTCGTTCTTCGCTGACTGTCTTGACAATTTCGATAGCGTATCTACTGACTGTCTTGTCTTGATTTGCGAGCTGAATCAATTCCGGGAACTCTACTGCTGCACCTAGTTTATTGATTGCTGTTTGCGTGTATGCGATCGCTTCTTGCAGCATTGTTCTGGCAGTATTAATGTCAGAAGCACGAGTTTGACTACTTAAAATGCGATCGTGACTGCGTTGCAATTCACCCGCCGCGTTATCCAAAGTATCTTGAACTTCCGATCGCAGGGTGCGTACTGCTGCTAGTACTAACTTGGGAAGTTGTTCCTCTGTCAGTTTCTTGGGGTTGACTGGTAGCTGGCTGAGGCTTAACAGCGCTAATTCACGAGCCAGTTGCTGGGGTTTACGGTCTTGCATAAAAGTAACTTTGGATTAATTATTGTCAGTTGTCAGTTGTCAGTTGTCAGTTGTCAGTTGTCGTTGTCAGTTGTCAGTTGTCAGTAGGGGCGGGTTTCTTGAGATCATCGTTGATCAACTTAGATATCTGTGAAGATGCCCCTACAGTTGTCAGTCGTCAATAAGGTAATAGGTAACAGTTATTTGTCCTCCCTTCGGCTGACGCTCCTTCTCCCAAGGGGAGACGCTACGCGAACGTCGCTAACGCCCGTCGCCTGCTCCGGGAAACTCTACCAAGATAAATGGTCTGGACTTGTCTTCCTTAATCCCCTAGCCCTTCCCTAGCCCCTATTTTCAAGCTAGTCTTTCACGCTAGGTTTTGGCACAATCAAGCAGAAAAATCTGTTTTTCCCATGCCCAATGACGCCACTTGCTTCTCACTCGGGGAGACGCTGCGCGAACAAGCCGGGAAACCCGGACAACGCAGTGGCTCCCCCATACCCCATGCCCATTTTTAAGTTAGAAGTCAGTAGATTTTCGCACGAACAGACAACTATATTATCTATTTGCTTGTAACTTTGTCGGAATGATTTAAATTTTCTCCCATAGGGATGACCTGCGAATTTGTTTCTAAGGTTGGCAACAGGGTATTGGGGGCGACAATACCACCAGAAACTACGATTTTAAAGGCATCTTCTATCGACATTGACAAGTTCACCACCTCATCTTCAGGAACTATTGCGTACCATCCTGTAGTGGGGTTGGGAGTAGTCGGGATAAAAACGCTCAACATCGGACGAGACATCTGGGCTTGAATCTCACTGCTAATTATGCCTGTGACAAAAGCGATCGCCCACACTCCTCGCCTCGGATACTCTAGCAAAATTACCCGCCGAAATTTTCCGGGAGAATCTTTGAGCAGCGTTTCTAAAAGCTGCTTTAGCGTTTTGTATACCTGTCCGGCTAAGGGAATCGCCTGCAAAACTTGCTCGCCAAAATCTAGCAACCAGCGCCCCACAATATTGCGAGCCATCAAGCCAATCAACAAAATACCCAATAGTGGTACAGCTAGTCCCACTACCAAATTCAGTATATTTACTAGTATAGGATGCAATCCTTCAAAGGGATTCAGTTGTTTGGGAACTTGGGTAAGAAAGTTGATGACCCAATTAGCAATGGTAATAGTTAGCCAGATTGTAGTCGCGAGTGGAATTACAACTAACAATCCAGCAATCAGGTCATTTTTTAAGTCCTGTTTTAAGCGATTGATTACCAAATCCCTATTCTCCTTTTTTAGGCTCGTAAAACATATACGTCAACCAAAGGAGACATTACTTGAAGCACAAGCTACCACAAGTAGCTGTCTCCACTGACAGCTTAGCCACAGCTGGGAACAGACGCGTTCCTTGTCGGAAATCTAAATTTTTCCCCCATCACATGAGCTTAATTAGCTTATGGGTGAATCAAACACAACTTTTCTTAAATTGCAGTTATTCGTCTCAGATGATGTTACTTTTCTTTATCAGACTTGTAAATGATTGTTGCAAGTATTGTGGTTATACTAATGTTAACGTCCATCAGCACAAGCAGCTTAATGTTGCTAAAATTCTTAGCAGACAGTCTAAATAGCCGTTTTTGCTTGTAACCAAGTCAACTCAGCCTGCAAAATTTTCTGATAAAACTCTGTAAAAATATTAAGTTCACCACAAAGAACTGCTCAGTTCTGACACTGAGGCTGTAAATATCGACATATAGGTGCATAAGCAGAAAAAAGAAGACAAGGGAAAAACTGTTTCCTCATCTCCTGAAACTATCTCAGCAAATAACTTTTTTTAAATTAACTTTATGGAAGCTGCATTATCAGCCTCTGTATTTTTTTCAGGAACAGAGGATTGTGTATCTAGGGTGGTTACGGGCATGTGTTTCATTTCCCAAACCTTGAGTAAAATTAAATATTCGTAAAATGCCTGTAATGTACACCAAGCAATACCGGCGCGTCCATCTAAAAACCCACCTAATAAAAAATACATATAGAAGAAGCGGATCAATGGTCTACCAGGTAACCGTAAAGATAAGTCTTTTAAGGCGCGGCGTCTTTCTACTTCTGATTTACCAAAAAATAAATTTCGCCATTTAACGCTACCTTGTTCTATTTGATGCAATGTTTCTGTCGCTTCATCAGTAGAATAACGGTTGTGCTTTTCAATCCAACGACTCAAGCCTTTGCTACAGGTGTAATGAGGGTAAGTTGCTTTTAAAAAGCTGGTTGTACCGTTACAAACTTCTCGCTCAGTATGACCGTAGTCTGTAAACCAAACTTGACCATGACGAAAAAGGCGCATTTGGTAACGCGGATATTGGGTACTGTAGCGAATCCAACGATTCATGAACATAACACGTTCAGCAACGTAGTAGCCAATGTAATCTGGATGCACAATTGCTTGTTCACATTCTGCAAACAGTTCCGGTGTCATGCGCTCATCGGCTTCTAGAATATAAACCCATTCATGCTTTGGCAAAATAGATTCTAGCATCCAAGTACGTTGGCGGCCATGACTCTCAAAAGGATGTTGAACGACACGGATCGGATAGGAGTTGGCGATTTCTACAGTGCGATCGCTACTGCATGAGTCTACAACAATAATGTCATCCGATCGCATCGCTGACTCTATACATGCAGCAATATCTAATTCTTCGTTATATGTCAGAATGTAAATTGAAAACATGCAAAGGGAAGGGAAGGGGGACAAGGAAGACAAGGAAGACAAGGAGGACAAATGACAAATGACAAATTACTTAACGTGGTGCAGGAGTTTTGCGTCCACCACTTTGTAAAGTACCCATCCCTTTTAATCCTGTCCAGCCGATGATTATGTAACCGATTGATAAAAGTAAACTGCTAATCCCAGTTCGCAGTCCAGATTTCCAAGCGTTGTCTCTAGCTTGTTGTTCAGCTTCTTCCTTACGTTGGCGGACTTGGCTTATTTGTTGATTACGTAATCCCTCAATATCTGTTTGTTTTTCAATAGCTTTATCAAGCTCTTTGGGATCTGCTTTAGCTTTCTTGAGTATCTCTTTTACAGCTGGGGGAATTTGCGGACTTTCCAGTGCTTGCTTGTATTTTTGATCGTCTTTAAGAATGGCAGTCAACTGATCTTTGGTTTGATTCCTCGCCTGTTGTAGCTGAGCTTTTCCTTGATCTGTATTCAATTGTGCTTGCAATTGCGATAGCTGATTGTTGATTTGCTTTTCTGCCTGTTCTGCATCTTGCTCAATTTTATTTACTGTTTCATTTTTAGCTAGATTCACATTATTAAGATGCAGTGGAAAAATTAGCAAGAACAACAAACCCAAGATACTTGATAGTACCAGGACTGGAAATCTTAAATCTAAACTTGGTGAGCGATCGCTATCACTAGCGCTCTCAATCCAATGTGCAGCAAACAGTATCCCTAAACCTACCAAAGGCACAATTCCTCGATCTACAAGATTTGTTGCCAAATTGATTTGCCATCCTCGATCAGTTGGTTGAAAGGGAAACAACAGCAGCAAAAAATCTAACAAAAAGGACAAAATTAAGATGATGCCCACGACTTTTAATGTCAGGGCTGTGCTTGCAGAAGTAAAACGGTTCACCATAGTTGTTCGGTCTTTTGATAAATTAGAGTGATTGTCCTATTTCAAGTTACTTGAATATTGTTCCCATAACCTTACTCGTTATATGGCAACAAAAGGCAGATGCAACAAAATTACAGAATACCAACGCTTGATTAGCCATCTGACTTTTCACCTCATGTGGAAAAGCCTACGAAAAGCCTAACCTCCTAACCTTTGATGGACGCGATCGCGGGTAAGGTTCAAAATCTCTCTAATAATCAAAGCTGCTCCTTTACCCTCTCCTGGTAGGAGAAAGTTAGGGAGAGGTAGAAGAGAGATTTAGAGAGGTCTTCCAGATCCCTGCTTGTAGTTTTCTGCCTTTTGACATAGAAACTACACCACAGTAGCATCTGTCCTCCTGGGTGTCCTCAGAATTTACTTAGTGTTTTAAAACACTGATAAATTATAGAAAAGTTTTATTTAACGTCTCTATACCCAAATTTTAGTATCATTTACTACTAAAATTGCTAAATTCCTGCTCCAGAGTTTGTTGCCAAATTGGTAAATCCTCTGGATAGTCAACATCACTCAAAGCAGGCAAGTAAATCTGTGATAAATTCAGTTTTTCAGCAATGTTAACAGTTTGTTGCAGTACTTGAGGAGTTCCCCAATCGATGTTAGCGAATAAATTCGGTATCAGGTGACGCAAACCAATTAAATAATAGCCACCATCAATTGCAGGGCCGAGGATAACATCACAGGTGCGTACTTGCTCAAAAGCCGTTGCTAGCAGCCCAGAATTCACCCCAGGACAATCTGTGCCGATAATTATTACTTGTTCCATACCCGATTGAAAAGCTTCAAAGTGCGATCGCCCCATGCGATCGCCTAAATCCCCTTCGCCTTGAGACTTGTACAGCAAATCCAACCCCAGCCAATCTTGCATTAATTGTAAATTTCCACCTGCGAATCGCACTTCAAAAGATATATCAGTTGTTTTTTGCAATTCTTTAACCTGAAATATGGTGTATTCGGTCATCTGCTTTTGGAGATTAGCAGCACCCAAATCACCTAAAGCAGGTATCAGCCGGGTTTTTGTCTTCCCAGGTTCTGGATAGCGAGTAAAAATAATCAAGTGCTGTTTGCAGCTATCTGGTGATTTCCGTACACAAGAGTCCATAGTCAACAGTCCACAGTCAAACAGTCAACAGTCCATAGTATATAATTTGTTGACCAATGCCCAATGCCCAATGCCCCATGCCCAATGCCCAATCAATAACAATACTTACCATCTTGAGCTGTAGTCTGCTCTCTACTAGTTCGCATCGTTCCTAAAATTGTCGAAACAAAAACACAGCGTTTAGCTCTACCACCTAGCTTACTAGATAAAGTAATTCTTCCAAGTGGCGGTTGATCGACACTACCCATATGATCAAATTTGATTCGCCTGACACCATTTGATTCTTGTAAGGTTGTTTCTAGGTCTAAGCGAACATTGACATCTAAATTATTCCAATTAGCATTAGCAGGATTCACACTTGCAGGGTGAATCGTCCATTGGACAATACCATTATTCTCTCTAAAACTGGCTTGCCAAGTCAATTTTTGTGTTTTAGCTTGGCTTTGGGCTTGACGCATGGCGCGGTGAACTTGATCCTGCGCAGTATTCAGACGCTGAGTATTTACAAAAGTCTGCCAACTGGGAACTGCGATCGCGCTTAAAGTACCTATTACTAAAATAACTCCCAACAGTTCCAACAACGTGAAGCCGCTATTAGAGTAATTTTTCACAATATGTTTTACCTTAAATTAAATAAAAGTTATATTTTTTATTATTTAATATTTTTAATTACTTTTTATAGTTCGATAGCCAGTTTTTATGCGTGCTAATAATGCCGTAGATATAGCGGCAGGGAAAACAATAATTACAGAAATTTTTAATAATAATTTCAAAGTAAACTTTATCTGCTTAAACCTGGAATGATCGTTAATAAAATACTTCCATAAAAATACAGCAGCAGATCTACCTTTATTTCGACTAAATGGCTGTTGTAGAGCTTTACATGTAAGGTAATTATAAAGATTTGCGCTTGCCTTATGCCAAATCTGTTTATCAAATGATCTTGCTTTATATGCTCTTTCTAGAACTTGTAGACCAACTTTTTCCTGTCTGGCAAGATTAGCAGAAAGTGAATTAGCACTGACTCGATATAAAATCTGCACAGATGGCACACATACAAAATTAAACTTGTCAGCTAGCCGTAAATACATATCCCAATCCTGAGCAGCACTTAGAGATTCATCAAATCCGCCTAATTCAGTAATAGCTTCTCTACAAATTAATGGGTTAGAGCCATTTTCTAAAAAATTATTGATCAATAATTGCTCATAAACATCTCCATTGGCTGTAAAGTGTCTACCTGAAACCAAAAACTTACCATGAGCATCTATATAATCAGTCCAGCTATAAGCAACCTTGCAATCTGGATTTTGTTGTAAAGTTTGCAACTGACTTTCTAGCTTATCAGGTGTCCAAATATCATCTGCATCTAAGAAACTGACAAAATCTCCAACTGCATACTTTAATCCCCGATTACGGCTAACATTTCCGCCGGCATTTTCAAAAGAAAATATTTTTAATCGGGAGTCATTAATTTTGGAAATAATTTCTAAAGTTGAATCTGTTGAACCATCATTAATTACAATTAATTCTAAATCCGTATAAGTTTGTTTTAAAACAGATTTAATGGTGACTTGAATAGTTTTTTCTCCATTATATACTGGTATAACCACAGAAATTTTAGGCATTGCTTACTTAACCTATATAGTATTGACCATTATTTCTAATCAGCACTTTCCTAAATAACATTTTAGTAAATAAAAAGGACTGATCATACTACCTAAGTAAAAATGGATTTCCACTAGAGTAATAAGGTCATGATGATCTTGAAGTTTATACTTAAAAACATGCTTTAAGAAGCGAAGCATATTACTAAATAAAATTTTAAAAAATACTATAAATTTTTGCCAATTACTAGCATTAATAAAGCGTAACTGACAAATACAAAGACCGCTACCACGAGCCAGAGCTAACAAGTACTCTCTTTCTAATCGCCAATGTGGTATTTGATGATAAGTATGCATAGTGGGGTTATACCAAATTTCCCAACCTGCTTTGTTGAGGTATAGGAGAGCTTCTGCATCATCACCGCCAACCATTAACTTATTTAATCTTCCCTTAAAAACCAAGTTTTCAGGAACACTTTCACACCAAGCTTGTTTACGGACAACAAGCGCAGCGCCAGGAGGAAGGCGTAAATTCTTAGCATCAAATATATAGGGTTGTGTGCCGTTTTCCCTAATAGCTAAAAAAGATTGAATTCTGTCAAAATTTTCTGGCGGATTGACTTCAAAATCTCCATGTATTTGACCGCTCCATGCACCTGCTTTCGGATAATTTTTCGCAAAATCATCAGCTTGAAAAACCCAATTTGGATCGGGTAAATTATCATCATCTAAAAATGCTATTAATTCTCCTCTAGCTTCGCTTACAGCTCGCTGTCTTGCAAAGGCTATTCCCTGCTTTGGCTCGCGAAAGTACCTTAATACAGATTTGTGATTCCAGTTATTTTGGTAATTATGAATAATTTCTGGTGTGTTATCAGAACTATTATTGTCAATAATAATAATTTCCCACGTTAGTTTTTCTATTCCTGTCTGTGCCAAAAGACGCGCTAAAATTTTAGGTAAACGCTCTGCACCATTATAGGTGGGAATAGCTACAGAAATATCTAACTGTTCATCTAATGTTTTATTATTCATATATACTAATACTTTTATCATCACTATTAATATTTAAATAACCTGCTTTCCAAAGATAAAAAGGACTAATTAAACTGCTCAAAAATAGTTGCATTTCGCAAGCGGCAACTAAATCTAATTTCACTTGTCTGCGATATTTGAGTAAATGCCAAGCAATTTTACGCAAATCATTGAGCATATAACCTAACAATGCTATAAGTTTAAAGCCAGGTTTGATGCTTACCATTCTAGTAACATAGCGGCTTAATCCAATTCCTTTAAAAAATGGAATTAAATAATCTTTTTCTAAGCGAGAACTTGGGATTCTATGATAAACTTCCATTTCTGGGTTATACCAAATTTCCCAGCCTGCTTTTTGGATGTAAGACAACATTTCTAAGTCTTCACTGGTAAGCATATTTCCAGTAACCCTTCCAGTTAATATAGGCTGATTTGGTACGCTTTCTAACCAAGCTTCCTGACGAACAACAAGTCCAGCAGAAGGTGGTAGTAACTTCTTGCTTGGTTTATACAGTAACGGTAAATCTCCTCGTTCTGTAATTGCTAAAAATGCTGCAATTCGCTGAAAGTTTTGCGGAGGTTCTACTTCCCATTCTGGATGAATTTGACTACCATAAGCCCCTGCATGTGGATATTTTTGACCAAAAGTATAAGCTGCTGCTACCCAGGTGAATATTGGATAGTTGTCATCATCAAGAAAACCTATCAATTTTCCTTTAGCTTCTACTACTGCTCTTTTCCGTGCATAAGCTGCTCCTTGTTTTTCTTCAAAGCAATACTTCAAAGGGTAAGGAGATTGCCAAGTTTCTTGATAGGTTTGAACAACTTTAGCTGTATTATCCGTGCTATTATTATCAACAACAATAATTTCCCAAGAAAAATTTTCAGTATTATTCTGATTACGTAGCCTTTCTAATAGCTCCGGTAAACGACTTGCACCATTGTAAGTTGGGATGGCTACCGTAAAATCAAGACAATTATTCATCATAGGTTAGTCAAATTAGTAAATTTTAAAATTTTTTAGATGACGTTTAATAGCAAAAACACGTTGGGAGGGTATACTATATTGGTAATTTAATAAAAGTAATCAAATAAAGTTGTCAAACACAAAAAACTGCTCCTGATGTTTCAATTTTGCTACCAAGAAGCAGTTTAATGTACCGTGTTTATACGGGTTTTATTATAATTTTTAGCAAAAAACTCAGTTAATTTAATCGCAATCCTTATCTTTCGCAGTTAGCGTTGAGCCTAAGAGAGTTTTCACAATCACGCATCGTTTATAACCACTAGCCAGTGTAGTACTTCCTGTCTTAGGTGTAGCTACTACTATTTTTAAACCAGGTGCTTCTGTTGATCCTGATGGTATAGTACCAAAGTTGGCATTTGGCAAAGTTCCCATGTAGTCAAAGGTAATAGTTACTTGCGTACTCGAGTTATAGGATACGGAAGTACCAGCAGTGTTTTCCGCACTGAGATTTGTACCCATTAAGATTTGCTTAGAGTCAATTCCTAAATCTCTAGCTAAATTACGCCAAGTTGGTGTGACACCAACCGGATAAACCGCAAATTGAGGAATGTTGCTGTTACTTTTAAAACTGACACTGTAACTAGTTTTTTTGATTTTAGCTTGTCGCTGGGCTTCTTGTAGCGCCGTTACAATAACATCGCTAGCTTTATTGACTCCTTGGCGTTTGACAAATGCCAGCCAGCTAGGAGCCGCGATCGCTGATAGAATTCCGATCATCACTACCACTACAAGCACTTCCATCAAGGTAAAGCCAGTATTCTGCTGAGTGTATCGAGATCCCAAATATCGCTGTATACTTTTTCTATTCCTGCTGTGTGGGTGCAATAATTTCCCACTCAACCTTTCCCTTTCGTAATCAGCAGCCATTGCTTAATCCTCTGATTTGCAGCATTTACTTAAACAAGTAACCCCGCCCTTGTACTCTTAAGCTTGTAGTCGGAAAATAAGTCTTTTTCCCATCAGCGTAGTTAATTCTACTGCTGTCAGTTTCGGTTCGGGCAAGTGCATTACCTCGTAATATTACCTGCGCCGTTGTATTAGCTCTATCAATACAGGCATAGAAGCCCGTCATTTTACCAGTATCAATAGTATTAAAGCTAGTAGGTGTTACTTTCGACCATGTAATCGCAGGACTTGTGGAGTCAGGAGGACAAGTTGCCGTTGGCGCTCCAGTTGTTGTTTGATCAATAAAATCAACAAGTACTCGAAAAGGTGTTTTTGTCAAGTCATAAGCTGTTGTGGCTTTTGTCCATTCATTCATCTTTTTCTCTAAACTGCCCGAACCATCGAGTTTAAATGGGGCAAAACCTGTATCAGGACAATTACCGCTGATATACTTGCCAGTATATCCAGTACAATCTACACCACTTGTAGCTGACACACCATCCCTAAGTTGCCATCTAGCGATCCGAGCAGCTTTAGACCAAGTGGAGCTAGTATCTTTGATTAAATAATAGGCAACTAATGAGTAAACAAAAGAGTCATCTTTTGTTTTGTCTTCAGCTTCGATTACCGCACTAACTAATTCCCGCTTCCAAAAAACTAGCACAGGGACTTTATCTGTAGCGTCTTTGTCAGGTAACTGAGCCTTAATCTTATCAATTCCTGTAGCGTCATAAATGTAAACTGCCTGTTGTAAATCGCGGTTAATATAATCTAGTGCAGCTTGAAGTTCTTGCTCAGAATTTGCCTTAGCTTGCTCCTGTCGATCTGTATTCATGACGTTGATCATGAATCCGAGCAAAGGGGTAATGACAAGAAATGAGATCAGCAAGGCTACCAACAATTCAATTAGGGTAAAACCACCTTCTTGCTCAATTACTCGAGAGCATTTCATCCGGCTCCTGAGTATAAATTTTAGTGCCCTTATCATAATCTGGTCTTTCCTTTACTGATAGATACACAGCGATCGCACTGTAAATTTGGCATTGCTGAGTGAAAATAGGCATTAGCCTCACCCACAGACACTCCTAGTGCAAAAAATAAAAGTTGGATATATAGCGTTTCCTAATCACTTCAGGTACATCATCGCCCCCTCATCGCTTGCTCTGAGGGGGTTGGGGGACTCGGGTCCCCCTCTGGGGATAGGGGTTGTTTTACCTCACTTAACGGAGAAATGCTATATGATTTTTTTGAATTTCATACTCATCTTCAGCAATGCTGTCAATTTTTCCAGTATTTTATTGACAGGTTTTACCTGAGGCAGGGCCAAAACGCTGACATAAAGCCTGAAATGTTGTACTAACATTGTTAATATCAGTAGTCATTTCTACTAATGGAGCTTGTTTGCTACCTAATCCGCCAGTAAAAGTTTTTTGTTTAGTTGAAGTACTTGTACTAGCTAATAAAGATTTACTGAAATCAATATCTGACCTATATACCCGAATTGCTAAACGATAACCATCATCGCTTGAGCTATCCTTAACTTTAATTTGTGCAGCCTGAATATAAAATTGATCAAAATTATTTTCTTGACAATTTGTCGTACTAGTGACACTAATAGTATTGTTTTTAAAGCAATACAAATCTGTATCATCCTTTGTGGGAACAGGCATTTTTGTCGTGTCAACCAAATTATCTGCAAGGGTTCTGGGCTTAGCCGTAGTTGGCGCTTCAAGTGTAATAGTTTTGGTTGGCGCTGTAATTGATCCAGTTTTAACACCATCAATGAATGTCTTGGCAACGCGAGTCGCCAGTTCCACCCGTCTAGCTTGAACACGGGTTGATGTTGACATGATCAAGACGGGAGCGATCGCCGCTAGTAAAATAGAAACTACAACTATTGCCATCAGCGACTCAACGATAGTAAAACCAGAATCATCACTAAGGGGAGTTGTTTGCGGTTGTTTGCGCTGAATCATTTTTTATCACCAGCTTCTGAGATTTTAGGCAGTATCTAAAAATAACAGGACTTAAGCAGAAATAATGTGAAAGTTTTGATTTACGGTAGGGGCAATTCATTAATTGCCCCTACAAATTGGGTATTGTTGAAATTTTCAGTCTCTTATGATTTGCAGTCGCTAGAGCGTTGTTTTGCGTCTTCTATTGCGTAAGGAGTACCAGTTTCAGTTGTTTTGGCGCACAACAAAGTTTTTACCCATTTGTCATCTCGACCAACTTCTCGGAAGTATTCATTTGGCAAATCAGGTGGTGTCAACACCAATTTTTGGGCAAACAAGTCAGGAGACTGAGACAGCAGCCCAACATCATAACCCCACTGTCTTGTAGGTGGAAGATAACCAGAAGATCTACCACTGTTAAGTGCAATCTTATAGAGCAAACTAGAATCTAAAGAAGTGGCGTATGGTGCAGTAGCATAGGCACTCTTTTTCACTTGCATGAAAGCACCGTTAATTCTGGCTTTAATCGCTGCTGTCGGTCCATCGGTTGGATTCCAGTTTTCCATGAAGCGCACAAAGTTGCCTAAACCACCGTTATCTTCGGTATTCCGCGCTGGGGTGTCTCCTGTAGCTGCGATGAAGTTAAAAGTAGTATCTTGAGCGATTTGTAACCAATTGTTGTGTTGACCTGGTCTTGGTTTAGGGTTGATATCATTAGTGTTATCTGGAGATAGGGGATTAACAGCTAATGGTTGTTTAATTTGTAAAACAAGTTCCAAACCAGTTATTTGACCACTGCTGATAGTAGGCTTCAACCAAGGCATGGAGTAATTGTTACCTGGTGGTGGTTGCAAATCAACATTATCGACTGATTTCTTGTCTCCTAGCTTGAATCTTGCTACTTTATCGTTCTTATCAACAGCTAAAACTTGAAGAGGGTCAAGTACTTTACCATTTAGATCGCGTACAAGAGCAAGTCGCCGGATAACATTTGATCCAGCAAAGCAGTTACCATTTCCGTTATCGTTCTTTTTCACGTCATCGAACGATTGGAATACAAAGCCAGTTTTGATTCTATTACTGACTACAGGAGTTATATTTGCGTTGTCTCCAATAATATTCTCATGCAAATAACTACTAGTTGTCTTGTTTCCTACGTCATTACAAGAGTTTCCTACTTGAATCCTCCAGTTATTCTGGTTGTTACAATAAGTGGCTTCGTTTTGCCCTGTGGGTACAACGCAAGCTTCAGTCAAATATGACCCTGGTATTGTTCTAAGAGCAATTGGTGTAACAAAGTTGTTCAGGTAAGAACTAAAATAGTTGGGTATACCATTGCTATCAGCCCATTGAGCTAGTGGCACAAAGCTATTGAATTTTGAGAACCCAGTAGGTACTGTAGCTGGAGCAGTATAGCTATCATTCCAGTCATAGTCGCCCTCGTCGCGGTAACCTTCTTTGAAATTAGCGGATATCAGGCTAACAGCATCTGATAGCACAGTTGCAGGTCGCCATTTATCACCTGTAGTACAAGTAGCTTTCAACCTTGGGTCATTTGGGCGACAGGCAAAGTTGGCGTTGAGCGTTTGGCGATCGTAGAATTTATCCCAATTTTCTGCGATTGAAATATCTGTGAACTCTTCTTGGGTGTGTTTATTAAAATCACCCTTAATATACGCAGGTAAATTAGTCGCTAAAATCAACCCTTTTTCTTCATCTCGATAATTTTCTTCCCGCCATATTTCCGCACCATTGATCAGCATGATTGCATTCGGGCGGCGAGTGTGGTCTAGCTTATAATCCACAGGGCTTTCTAGCTTTCCTGCCTCTGTAGGTTGTGTCTTACTAGCAGCTAAATCTGCACTCATATCAGGCAGTGCATCATCACGAGTTGCGTAAATAATGCCGCTATTTGGTAATAAGTAATCTGCTGGAGATGAACCTGTAATTGATGTTTTACGCAGCAGGTCTATATCTAGTACAGTAGCGCGAATTTCCAGAGGTTGGCGGTCTTCCAGTGGTAAATTGTAAGTTGTGTCTAATGCAGTTTTGCTATTTTGCTTCACCTGCCTTCCATCTAAAAAGGCTGTTTCTTTGATTGCACCGTGAGGAATTAGCGCATTTGCTTGAGTTGTAGTTAAAGGCTTGAAAGTTGAGTCAAATAGAATTTGTAGGGCGCAAAGCTGCGAATCAATAGCAGACTGCTCTGATAAAGTACGATCTTTTGTTTTTGATAAAGCTCTTGCTAATAGTCCATCATCTATCAAACGTCCATTGGGATACTTTAATTTGGATTGATAGGTGAGGAGTGTTTTGTAATCAGTCTCTGTTTTAGTAGCAGTCCCATACACTATACCGTTGTTGGATAGCCCACCAGTGCCAGTATTCCAAGGCAGTGTATTACTATTGTATGTCGGTTGGTTTTTCGCTGTAGTGCTATTAGTAGGAACATAAAAACTACTAACACAAGCTATTGGTTTCGGTGCTGTTTGGTCGTATTTATCAGAGTTGTAGTGATAAACTGCCGTAGCCCGCATCTTTAAGTATGGTGTGGTGGTATTGGTATCATCCAGACCAGGCCATGTATATGTAATGTCAGAGAATTTGTAACCATTTGTAGCAACGTAATCATACATCCAATATGGCTTGATAGTTTTTACTACATTGTTACTTGCGTCTTTGGGTAGTGTAGACGGTAGTCCTGCTTGCGGAACTGGTTTTGTATCCGGCCAAATGGTTGTGTCAGCAGAGGTTAAGTCAGTGGTAGCTATATCGTTTTTACGTAAATAAATACCTGCACCAGTAATAACTCGCAAGCCGCCTACTGGTTCGGTAGAATCTACTGGTTTTTGGGCTGCTGCTAATTCCCAGTCTCCATCTCGGTCTGTTGACCCCACATCAGCCAATGTCTCTACTAAAGTGCGACGGGTACGAGTTATAGTTGTAGCTGAGGGAGCATCCCACTTGATAACAGTACCGTCCTTAGCTTTAACATCTTGGGTTTCATCAGGATTTGGCCCAAAAAATCGTTTTTCGGTTTTCTCCCACCATAGCTGAGGTAAATTGTTACCAACCAAAACGCGATCGCCTAACAAATCTTCTTTGCCATTATTATCTTTGACTGTCTTCGGTTCAGTTGCTGTGGGCGCAAGGCTAGAACTAGTGGTATTTAGTTCAAATCCCGTATTGCTTGCGTTTGTAGTGGGATTAATCGGATAAATCCACGGATCTGTGGGACGTAAATTCTCTGTATCCTTATCTTGTAGCGGAGTAGTTACAGCATCTACGTTTGTCTGTTCATCACCAAAAGCAACTTCTTTAAAGGGTACACGGCGGGTACGTTTTCTAAAGTAAATCTCTAGTTGTTTACGGCGAATTTTTGCGTCTTCTTCAGTGGTATAACTTGATAAATTGAGCTTTTTCTTATAGCTGGCAATGCCTTCTTTAACTTCTGATGGGTCTTTATCACCTGTAGAATCGTTAGTAATCTGGGCAGTAACTAATTTATTAATGCGCTTTTCATAAGCCAGATTATTGTATGACAATTCAGTGGTTGTTGCCTTTACTGATTTAACCAAATCCTTTTCAGTGGATACGTATTTTGATACAGCCCATGTCTCACCCTTAGAGGGTCTTTTGATAAATAAATCAACTTTAGCTGAACCCTCATCATCTTTTCCAAGAATACCAAGAGCTGTATTGCCTCCGACTATAATTTTGGAGTTATCAGCTTCATAAAAACAGGATGCTGGACTACTAACTTGATAGAAGCGAACTTGTCCATCTGTGTTAAGTGCAGATGCAATAAAGTTACTATTGGTAAAAATTCTCCCATTTAAATTTAGGACTGTACTACCTACAGAAACTGCTAAGTCATCTTCATAAACTACAGCATTATTATTGGGTGGTAACTGCACCCTATCTTGCTGATACTCTATAGCAGAAAAGCCCAGATTTCCTTGATAGCGTTCATAATTAGTTGTATCTGTAGGTGTACTAGTAATAGGAACAGTGGCCGTGTAGACAAAAAAGGCTTTCTTTAACTTATTATTTTGTTTTACCCAACCAGTATTACCCACTAAAAGCGCACTTGTGCCAGCACCACAATTTTCATTTAAATTTACTTCTGCCATCGGCGGAGTTCTGGCTTCTAAAGGAGTTCTGGCACGGCTATATTGATTAGTACTTCCACTAGCAACAGGGGGTGTTTGAAAGTAAATTCCATAAAGTATATAGCTATCAAATTTCCCGTTGTTATCAGTATCAACAGGAAATCTCCATGCTGTTCTTAATTCGTCTGTCCCAGAAAGCAGCTTTAGCGGAGTTTCATCACCAAATGTATAATCCTTGATTTTATCTAAGCCTGTTGTAGTATCTGTCGCAGTCAGAGCGGTGTACAATGCATCATCAGTCGGTGTAGCTCGTGGTAAAGTTTTGTCTTGAAATAGCTTATTTAATTTCGCTCTAGCGCGATCAATTGCCGGAGTTGCAGCGTTGAGAACAGCTTCATTGACTCTGACATTACTAGCATTTTTAGCTCTATCAAAAGAGCGAAATAAAATTGCAGTGGTAAGTAGCACCACTACAAGTGCGACCATTGCTACTGTTGGCAAGACAAAACCGGCATTCACAGAGCCGCGCCTTCTCCTGGTAGGGAAAATAGATCTAAGCAGCCAAATAATGAATTTTTTAAATGCGGTCAAATACTGCCTGAGCAGGCGATTGAATGATTTTTTAGCTGCCTTGAATAGATGGCGTTTGGTAGACATGGTTGCTTTCCTGTCAAGTATTTCATTACGGTTTTGAAAAGGTTTGTGTTATTTGCAGTCATGCCTGCTGAGTATACCCATAGATTAAATTAAATTTTCTACTTACTTAGCTATTAACTGACTTGGGAATACCCAAAAACACAGCACATAAAAATACGATTTGTTCTGAGTTATATCATGGCTGCGTTTTCAATTTTATTCGGGAAATACTGATTTTTAGAAAATTATTTAATTCATTATTATTTATAGGCAATGACACCGTAAATTTACATTAGCTTTGCATAAATTTAATTTGCCCGCAGGCAACTTCATGAAGATGTTGTCAGCAGAGTAAGCTTATATTACCCATTTGATAAAGGAAATATATCAAGCAGTCGCAAAATGATTTTAAAGAATTTAAAACCTCCCCAAGTGGAGAGGTGGCAAAGTGAGTGTTTGCAAATTTAGGTTAAACCTAAGAACTAGGGTTATCAGTCAAAGACCATATCCACAAAGGGTTTTGGCTGACTTTGTTTTAACGGCTAATAGCTAAGAGCTTGTCTTAAGCTTATGCCTCTTTTATCACTTTCGGCGGAGAATAATCTGGAATGCTTACAGCATAAGACTTTTACTAAGAAAACATAATTTCAGCCATTGTGTTAGAAAATAAACGCTCAAATGCCTGTTCTATCTACAGTTCAAAATTTGGCTTTGATTTTTCTTTTCCCGGAGTGACAAAACATGGTTATACCAATTCAAATAATGTTGGCGACACATAAATTATTAGTAAGGGCACAACATTGTTGTGCCCCTACCTAGATGTCGCATTCTTTTTTCAAATTGGTATTAAGTACCTAAACAAAAATCTTTACAGTCATTGCGAGCGTAAAGCTTTGGGTGAAACCGAAGGAGTACGCTCTATTCGCAATGACATTGTATAACTAATTATGTTTAAGTACTTATATAGCGCTTTTGCGGGAAATGCTGATTAATAATGATTTAGGTTAATCCCAGCTTCTTTAGCCATTGCTTCTAGACCTTTAACTTCCAAGGTTTTAATTGCTTTGGTGGATAGCTTGAGTTTTACCCAGCGATTTCCACTTGGCCACCAAACGCGCTTGGTTTGCAAGTTGGCTTGCTGAAGGCGTTTGGTACGGCGGTGGGAATGGGAAATTGCAAAGGCGTTATTTGCTTTTTTACCTGTAAGTTCACAGCGACGAGACATAGGGAGTTTCTCCAGATTGCTATTTCAATACAACCTTTCTATTCTAAGAGGTTTGGGGTGAAGATTAGGAGCGGGGACTGACAAATCAAAAAACATCCCAATCATAAATTTACCAATGGTATAACTCGTAGGGGCGGGGTAACCCCCATTGGTGTCAACTTAACGTGAAACCCTTATCAAGACTTAATTTTGAATTAAATCACCTACCATCAAGATCCGCGTTACCCCACCCCAGTTTTGCTGGCGCAAAACCTCCCCTCCCCGTAAACGGGGAGGGGATTGAGGGGTGGGGTAAAATGCCTGTGGAATAAGCGTTTTGACTTAAGTTGACACCAATGGGTAACCCCGCCCCTACAATTTGGGATGATTTATTTTTTGGTCTTCCCCTAATACAGGATGCCGGATGATAGGCGGTTTAGTTACTTACTTGTTGTGTAAGCTTGGTAAGTACGTCATTTGAACGTTCCACAAAGGATTTCATTCCTTCACCGTCAAATCCTTTTTGTGACATCAGTGCTAAATCGTAGACGTGTTGGCAAATCATGTTCACTAATTGCGCGGTGGGAGACAACCCATCACCTTGAATGATGCTACCTTGACTGAGATTCGCCAAATTTTGAATCAGCGGATGTGCGGTATTGACTAGCAAAATATGGTCTTCAGGAAACTCTGTGGTTTGCTGCTGCATCATGGCGTTCATTTCCCGCAGGCGACGCAGAATCTCTGGTAGCAATACCATTGCTGGTGGAGTTCCTTGGGGATTATCTGATTTTAAAGCTTCGGTACGGATATTAACCTTGGGTTTGTTGAGGGCTTTCTCAAATAACTCTTTGATGACCTCACTCTTTGTTTTGTTGGTTGTGGGGTCTACGATTTCCCCGGATTTATCTTGATCCAACAGGGTATTATCCAAGTCGGAATCTACCCGGGTAAATTTGACATCGTTATATTCCCGTTCCAGGAAGTTGATGAAATGGGTATCGATGAAGGAGTCCATAAATAGGACTTCTAAACCTTGGTTTTTATGTAATTCTACGTATGTTGCTTGTGTTGCTTCATCGGTACAGTAGAAAACTTTGTTTTCGTGGCGTTCTTTGTTACGTTCTAAGTACTCTTTGAGTGTGGTGTAAGGAATACTAGTTGCTAAATTTTCTGTGCTGGGTGCAGTTGGGGTGACATCTTGCCAAACATCGCCTTCGGAAGACTGGACTTCAACTGCGGGAGTTTCGGCAGCTTTTTGAGCAATTTTGGCGGTGGTGCGGAAGATGATGATGTCTTCGACTTGTTTTTTGAATTTCTCATCGTTGAGAACACCAAATTTCACAAAAGTGCCCAGGTCTTTCCAAGTACTAATGTATTGTTCGCGGTTGTCGCGGTAAAGTTCTTTGAGCCGATCGCCTACCTTCTTAGCAATATAATCGCCGATTTTGCGCACAGTGCGATCGCCTTGCAATGCACTCCGGGATACGTTCAGCGGAATATCGGCGCTATCAATTACCCCGCGCATGGGCATGAGAAACTGTGGGATAATTTCTTCACAGTTGTCGCTGACAAACACTTGATTGCAAAATAGCTTAATTTGCCCTTTAGTGACATCAACATCGGGTCTCATTTTGGGGAAATACAAAATCCCATTAATAATGAAGGGATAATCTGTATTTAAATGCACCCAAAGTAGTGGTTCTTCCTGAAACGGATAGAGATAGCGGTAGAACTCTAAATATTCTTCTTTGCTGAGGTTACTAGGAGATTCTCGCCAAGGTGCTTTTTGCTTGTTTAATACTTCACCTTCCAGTTTGATGGGTACTGGCATGAAGTCGCAATAAGTCTTAACAAGATTTTTGATTCGTGATGATTCTAAATACTCTTCTTCTTCTGCTTGCAGAGTCAGGGTAATCGTAGTACCACGAGTTGTACGAGATGATTCATTTAAGGTGAACTCTGGCGAACCATCACAACTCCAGTGTACTGCCTGCGCCCCTTCTTGGTAGGAAAAGGTATCGATTTCGACTTTTTGCGCCACCATGAAGGAGGAGTAGAAGCCAAGACCGAAGTGACCGATGATTGGTTGGTCTGATTTACCTTGATACTTGTGAATGAATTCTTCGGCACTAGAGAAAGCAACCTGATTGATATATTTCTTCACTTCCTCTGCTGTCATGCCGATGCCATTATCGGAGATAGAGAGGGTTTTTTTGCTTTTGTCTATGGCAATTTCAATTTCTGGTTCGCCAATCTCTCCCGCATAGTCCCCAGCGCGGGATACCATTTTCAGCTTTTGGATAGCGTCTACAGCGTTCGATACCAGTTCCCGCAAAAAGATTTGATGGTCGGAGTAAAGAGACTTTTTGATAATCGGGAATATATTCTCAGTATGAATACTGATGGTTCCTTGTTCTAACATGTTTGGTAATCTTCAATGCAAGGATCTAAATGATGAATATAGCAAATACACCTCACCCCTCGGCTTCCCAGATAAATCCAGAGAATGTCGGAGGGCATGATATCAATTAGGATTTTAATGGTATAGCTTAGGCGATCGCTTCTTTTTTCAGCATTGTTTCCCCCATACTGAGATTCGGATTTCCCTACCCTGAACCAAAAGAATAATTCACTTTTCTTAATGATCGCTGAGAATTGAAGCGAGAAATATGGCTACAATCAGACATTATCAGCAAATCAGATTAATCTTCACTCCAATGCTGCACCGTTTTAGAAATGCGGGTATTCCGTTTGCGGAGGTTGTAAATACTGATGTACCAAGTACAACGCTGACAGACATCTGGAAAATCACCCCTTTCGTGACGTTGAATTATTTCCTCAATACCTTTACCCGCCCAGATTTCTGCTAGTGTCGATTCTTTAAGGTCGCCGATAACTAATTCTGCTTCCACATCACGACAAGCACAGGCATTAACTTTACCATTAGCGAGGATGATTGGCTTCATATATAACAGTTCACAAGCACCTCGCTTGTAAGGCATAATTACTGGTTCTAGCCCGACTTGCTTGAGATCCTCATCTTTTACCTTTCCCGCCCAACTATCATAAGCAGTAATAAAGTCAATTTTAATTAGTTTTTGACTTTGCCAATGATTAAACTTTTCCCATACATCACCAGTCCATTTTGCTGGTGGACAACGTAAGGCGATCGTTAAAACAGTTGAGGAGCATAATTTTAACTTTTTCTCTACAAATGCTTCAATATTTTGGCTTACTAGATTAAATTGATCCACGCCCATGATTGTTTTGTAAGTCTCTCGGTCAAATCCTCCCCAAGACACATAAATATTTAATTTATCACCATAAGCAAGCAGCTTTTCACTAATTTGTGGCTTCATTAAAATCGCATTTGTGTAGAAGTAGAAGCCTTTAATTCCTGGAAGTTTATCTAAATAATTAAGTCTATCAAATAGGTGGCGATCTACAAAAGGATCGCCAACTATAGGTGTTAGGGAGACATATTGACCGCCCATTGCCACATATTCATCTATAATGCGCTGAAAGTCTTGCATTGGCATCGTTTCTTTTGCTCTTTCCATTTGTGGATAGGCGCAGAAAGTACACTTGGCATTACAAATATTAGTACCTTCAAGATGAAGATTTCTAGGCAGACGACGAATCAAATTTAATTCTGATTGAATTTTCTGCCGTCGAAAGTGAAAATGATACTCGGTCGAGATTGTATCGAGCCAATATTCAATTTTAGGCTTTAGTAAACGTTTCCAGTTTTGAGGTAATAAACTTTTAATTTTATTAAGCATTATGTATACCTAA
The DNA here is from genome assembly GCF_963875285.1 of Calothrix sp. NIES-2100. Taxonomy (NCBI): domain Bacteria; kingdom Bacillati; phylum Cyanobacteriota; class Cyanophyceae; order Nostocales; family Calotrichaceae; genus Calothrix; species Calothrix sp. NIES-2100. The sequence continues at coordinate 8,923,969 of NZ_CAWNLA010000001.1, read as the reverse complement.
AATATTTAATTAATTTAATAATTTTAATATAAGTATTTAACATTTTATAAATAATCTCGATATCAATCAATAAAGTTCAGTTAGCCTTAATGCTCAAGGGCGCAGGCTTAGATAAAAATATTGAGATATAAAGATACAATCCAAAAATATTTCCAGCCAAATTTTCTCCACCAAACTGTCACGAGCGAAGATTATTTAATATTTACCTAGTAAGAAAACAAGCCTATTGTAACTGAAGACACCAAGACCAATCCTCAGGGAAATTAAGTAATTTATTTCTAATTGATTAGATTTCAGTAATATCCTGTATTTTCGTTGCTGGCACACTTGTCAAAAAATACAGGATAACAATAAACTGCTACGTTATTATACTGATGGATTTTGTGGCTGTAAGCATCCATGACTAGCGATCGCAGTTCTCACCTTCACTCGCTAACAATTACTCAGTAATTAACATTCCTCCAGCCAGAAAATAACCAGAGAATCGCCCCAGCCAAAAGCACACAGACAATTCCGGCTACACCAGCTAGGGGTTTTTTGTTCTTACCTGTAAACCATTCCGAAGCTTTACCTGTGTAAGTAATTAGTTCGGCTGTGTCTAAAGTAGCGATCGCCCATATCCATCCGGCGTGTAATCCCCAAGCTATACCCAAATTACCGCGATCGGCAAACCTCGCCAGTACAAGTACCATCCCCATCAGCCACAGTCCGGGAAGTTGGGGAATAGTTTCGCGTTGTTCCCAAACTAGGTGCAGCAGGGCAAAAATCAAGCTAGAAATTACAGCGGCTAACCAAATTGGATATTCTCGATTTAACTCAGTGAATAAGAAACCCCGAAAAATTAACTCTTCTATAGCACCTACTAATAAAGCTATCAATGGAATTGGTAGCAAGTTGGCTAGGACTAGCTTGTGATTCTGTTCTTGCCATTGGCACCAACCTAGCAAGAATTGCAAAGCAAACACAACAGCTAAGCTAATCACTCCCAAGCTAAAGCCTAGAAGTAAAGAACTCAAAATTGAAATCTCACCAATAAAGCCGTAATCAGCAAAGGATCTCAACCCTAACCGACTCATTCCCCATAAAATCAACGGTGCTAATAGGTAGAGAGGTATTAATAAGGGTAACTTTTGCTCTGGTTGTAAAGTTTTATGAGGTTGCCATTTAAGTGCGATCGCTATTACTACTGCTATCGGTAACCAGCACAATACCCAAACGATAAAAAAAGCCATCACTACAACTAATACTGGTGCATCTTTGAGAAATACCAGTAAGGTGTCGGCTGATGGCTTCAGGAATGTGATCAAAATAGGCACAAAAAACACGACTAACTTCTTGCAACAATAGATTTCTTGCTTATTAATCAAGACTCTACTAGATTTAGTGACTTCTGCAAGAGGTCTAATCGTATTTTTGGGATGCGACAAATTATCCAAGGACAGTCGCCAGTTTGTTGTATTCGTAGAGATAAGTGATTGAGCATGAGCTTTCAACCTATCCCTATCAAAAACACAACTTACTGCTATACAGAAATTGACTAAACTTGTTTCAAGCTAGTCATTCAACTAAAGAACACTTGATAGGTTATCCTTCTTGCTTCAATCTAGCGTGTTGGCTCTTTCTGGTTAACAAGCGTAACTGCGGGTGATCTCACCCTACAAGTGCCAAATGCTAGTCAGGTAGTCAGAAACTTTGAGTTATTACGTAACTAAAGTTCACTAACTTTTTCTAAAGTTAGTCTTGCTTTGCGCAATTTTGACTAACTTTCACCAATTGTGAAGAAGTGTTTGCCTATTTAGTATTACTCTTCGTCTTCTAGATCTTCATCGTCTACTTCGTCAACGTCTAAATCTGACGCAGTTAATTTTTTGTCAGCTTCACCAAGTTGAATCAAGTGAATATGCTTGTATCCCAACCTAATTTCAAATTCATCACCTGGCTTTAAGCCCATTGCTTTGGTGTATGTAGCACCAATCACAATTTGACCATTTTGATGGACGCTAACTCGATATGTCGGTTCGCGACCCCGGCCATCTTTGGGTGCTTCTGGACTCAGAGGAATTCCTCTAGCCGATAGCAATGCGTCATAAAAATCGGTGAGATTGACACGAACTTGATTATTCTTGGTGACCGTGTAATAGCCGCACTGCTTTGCTCGTTCTCGACGTGGTAAATTGGAAAGCTCTTTTACTTTAGCAAGCAATGCTTTTCCGGTTAATGGTGCGGTTGCAGTTTCAGTCATTATGCTCAAAATTTCCTTACTTTCTCCAAACTAATAAACGATCTCATCTTGTACCAGCATTTAGCCTTTTAGCATCTGCACAGAGCTACTCTGGTCACTAATCTGTGGGTAAATTCCTGCTGCTATGGGTAAGCCCAAGCGCCTCTATTATGGTTACCCACAAAAGATTAGAGTTCATGCGATCGCATGGGTCAATTTTGGTGATTTTACGTCACTTTTAACCATGATTCGCCAACGAAAATGAAATTATTTTTTCTTTTGGCGCTAATGTAGCGGTGTAACTTTAAGCCACCTTTACAAATTATGTGGGTTCTACTGCAAATAAGTCCAAGAGACCAATAAATTGCAGATCTTCCACTGTCAGTGCTTGTCTATGTTGCCTTTGAGTTATAGGGTTTACCCTAATATTACTCTTGGGCTTCAGACAGCATGAGATTTGATTATGGTCATACAGGCATACACCCTTTTGCCCTGCTAGTAGAGACGTAAAATTTCTTGTCTCTACATTACGAAATCAACAAAGCAGTAGTAGCCGCGCTTGTACGGCTATTGATACTGGTTTGGTTACTGCGTAATTTTATATTAAATACTAGCATGGACTAATAATAGCAAAATTGTTGTTTTATTTAGAATTAAATTTGCTGGTAAATTTTTATTTAAATCTCCTAGCTCCAGGAAGTAAAAAACGGTGAGGATTTTTCTGGTGCTTGATGGGGGTGATGAGGATTGTAGCAGTGCTTTTCTCAAAATTCCGCTTTCTTTAGACTACTAGTTTTGACAGGTGAGTTCATCGAAGATTTGCTTGATTGTGAGGAGACAAAAATTAATGAGGATTTTTCTGGTGCTGTTAGCCAACAGACAAAAAGCGGACAGAGTATTCTTGAGGTCTGTCTTGGGGAAGAATCAGTTTTTCTACATCTGTCTATTGCATTATTGCCAATACTAGATGTTGATTATCGCTTTCACACTTCTCCATAAACAAAAGTTCGCAATTCATAACCTTTTGAGGTATCCTTGGCAGGAGGTCTTGACTGTTGTTGACATCAAGATGTAGTGCAACCCTCAGGTAGATTTAATTTTAAGACTTAAGCAACTGACTCAATAAATCAGGGTTAGGGTTGTCATAAGTCCATAGTCAGGAGGGGCGGGTTTTGTGAGATATTGACTCTCGAAAAAACAGATGTCGGTTAAACCTGCCCGTACAATAGTCAAGAGTTGAGAATTTCTTGACGATTGACTAGGGACGCGCTGACACGGAAGGAAGATCAGGAAGACAAGGAAGATAAATGTCAAATGACTAATGACCATTGACTAATGACCATTGACAAAATATTGCCCGCCTTACCCCGAAAACTCAACTTTTAATGGTTATCCTGAAACTAGTACATCTGATAAGTAAGTCAAAAGTCAAACGACTTTGACGTTCAGCTTTTGTCAGGTTTTAAATGCTAGGCTGATTGACATGCCCGTCGTCCTAGTACCTTTGTGCGGAAATTAAAATATCCTCAGGGAAGCTACCCCAGGGTTGTCTACAAAATTCATCATACTTTGGGATAAGCCAGCTAGAGGGAGACGACAAAAATCTTATATTTTAGTCTTTTGAGGGATTTTTGGGTATTACTCTATTTCTAGAGTGCTGTACTAGAATCAATAGGTCTTTAATCATCAGCCTATTAACAGCTAGCTGGAATAAAGGGCAAAAAGAGTATAGCTCATTTTTAGGAGTAACCTGTCTGGAGTTGAGATTTCAAAAGATGGGTAGAAAAATTTCAAAATTTGGGTTGGTAATAATGGAAGTTCGTTTTCAGGTTATTCGACAGCAACAAAATTCTTCTCCTGTTTTTCAAACTTACCTTTTGGAGGTAGAACCAGGCAATACAATCTTGGATTGTCTCAATCGCATTAAATGGGAGCAAGATGGCAGTTTAGCGTATCGCAAAAATTGTCGCAATACAATTTGTGGCAGCTGCGCTATGAGAATTAATGGGCGATCGGCTTTAGCTTGTAAGGAAAATGTTGGCAGTGAAATTGCCAGATTACAAAAGACCCGATCGCCATCCGGTGAGGAAAATACTATTCCCGAAATCACGATCGCACCTCTGGGGAATATGCCCGTCATTAAGGATTTGGTCGTGGATATGAGCAGTTTCTGGAATAATTTAGAGGCGGTGACTCCTTATGTGAGTACAGCTTCGCGACAAATTCCCGAAAGAGAATTTTTGCAAACCCCCCAAGAGCGATCGCTTCTCGATCAAACTGGTAATTGTATTATGTGTGGTGCTTGCTACTCAGAATGCAATGCCCGGGAAGTGAATCCAGATTTTGTCGGGCCCCATGCTCTCGCCAAAGCTTACCGGATGGTAGCAGACTCCCGCGACCAAGAAACTGAAAAACGTATAGAAAACTATAACGAAGGAACTAAAGGAGTTTGGGGTTGTACCCGTTGTTTATACTGTGATTCTGTTTGTCCGATGGAGGTAGCACCACTAGAGCAAATCACCAAAATTAAACAAGAAATTCTCAAGCTAAAACAAGCCAGCGATGGTCGCTCAATTCGTCACCGAAAAGTATTGGTCGATTTGGTGAAAGAAGGAGGTTGGGTTGATGAACGTAAATTTGGTTTACACGTCGTGGGAAATTATTTCCGCGATTTGCGAGGATTACTCAGTTTGGCTCCCCTAGGTTTGAGAATGATCTCTAAAGGTAAATTCCCACTTTCCTTTGAATCTTCCGAAGGTACGCAACAAGTGCGATCGCTCATTGAAGCTGTGCAGGCTTTAGGGGCTAAGGACTCTTAAGATGAGGGAGATGAGGGAGTGTGGGGAGTTTTCTTCCCCATCTCTTCCCAATGCCCAATTCCCAATGCCCAATGCCCAATGCCCAATGCCCAATGCCCCTTGACTTCTTTACCTAGGATCTTGAGGTATATTTAATGGTCGTCCAAAACGGTCATAAACTAAAATATCCCACTGCCCATTATTAGTAGATTCAAAAGCAATCCTAGTACCATCAGCGCTAATCGTGGGATTGCGGACTTCTGCTTGCAGATTAGCAGTTAAATTCCGCGATTGGCGTGTTTCCTTGTCGTAGAGGAAAATAGCCGATCGCCCTTGACGGCTGGCGGCGAAAACTACATAACGACCATCTTCAGAAACACTGGGATGAGAAGCGATCGTATCTAAGGAATTTAAACCTGGCAAATCAACCAAATTGGCAGTTATGCGATCAAATAAGTAAACATCTTGGCTGCCCCGTCTATCACTAGTAAAAACAATATATCTACCAGCAATTTGGGGATTTAATTCCGACGCTAAACTGTTGAGGCTGCGACCTCCGGGATCGAAAGGATAACTCAACAGGCGGGGATAGCCAAAACAGCCAGTCAATAAACTTGAGCAGGCAATTACAGATATAAATATAGATTTTTTCATATGTTAGTCATTAGTCATTAGTAAATCGTAAATATTCTAGTAACTAATAACTCACAATTTCTTCTGATTTTTACTTCTTATTTTTATTTATGGTGCTGTGGGTGGTGGAGCGACGGTTGCACCATTGGGAAGATCCAACTCAATATTTGGCCCCCGGTCTAAGACTTCAATGTCCCACTGACCGCGACTAGCGGTTTCAAAAACAACATAACGTCCGTCTGGGCTGATAGCTGGTTTTCGCACCCAGCCCCGATAAATTGGGGTGATAATTTGTGACTGTTGGATAGCGCGATCGTAAAGTGCTACCACTGGTCTACCTTGGTCGCTAGTTAGATAAACAATGTAACGTCCTGTGTAGCTCAAGCTGGGACTTTCGGCAATTGTCTGGGGTCGGTTTAAGCCAGGGGTGCCCATAAAACTTTGCCGCTCTAAATCGTACACCAAAATTTGGTGACTACCATTACGATTAGAAACAAACGCTAAAAAGCGCCCATTTCCACTCAAAGTCGGTTGCTCTTCTGTATAACGACTATTGAGGGACGTAGGCCCAATAGGAATATCGCTGGAACTACAAGATACAAGCACACTCGTCAAGCTAAAAACTAGGCTCCAATGAATTGGTCTTTGGAGCCAAAATACTGATGTAAATTTTTTCACCTCAACCGTTTTCCATTGCCCTTGACTGTTTTAAACGTCATCTATCATCAAAATTGCTGGAATCATCAGAATTATCATCTAGTCTTTCAATCGGTTTGTATTCTACGTAATCAGTTGGTATCGCCTCATCATCCTCACGTTCTCTGCGAGGAGTCGAGTCAGTGGGTGGACGGCGTCTTCTCGGTCTGGGGGTGACATCTTCATCACGAGTTTCTGGTCGTGAAGGTGCATTATTACCACGGCGAGAAGATTTTCTGACTTGTCCTCCCGAACTGTCCCAATCATCAACTTCTTTCGCAGCAGAACCCCAATCTTCTTCTGGGAACTTCTCAGAGGAACGATTTCCAGAACGCCCAGAAGTGCGGTTGCGACTTTTGTCCCCGGATTCTTGCCTGTCATTACTATTACGACGTTCTGAACGCCGGGGTGGTTGATCCTCATAATAATCATCACGAGATGAGCGATCGTCCCTGCTAGCCCGAATCCTTGGACGCACCGGGCGTTCTTCCTCTTCTTCATAAGGCAAAGGTTCGTAATCGTCATCCACTTCAGCCTGGTATGGCGATCGCCGCTTATTATAAGAATATTTGTTACTTACTGGACGGTCTTCATCCACAATTGGAGTGTTACGCTTGGCTTGCTGAGTCGCAATACTACGCAAGCGAATACTTTCAACCGCAAAAAATACAGTTGTGCCGACTAAAAGTAGCTGACCAAATTGCAAAATAGGGTCTAGTCGCCAACCTTGGAAAATTAAAATAAAGCCACAAAGTAAGCCTACCGCTGCAAAAAAGATATCTTGATCTCGTGACAGTTCGGGACGCACAGTCCGCAAAAAATACAGTGCTGCCCCAGCCACAGCCAGGAAAATTCCTAAAATACTGGCTGAGTTTGTCCCAAAATTTACCTGAGCCAGAATACTGGCTGAGTTCAGCCCAAAATTTATCATTGATCTTTTCCCAATATCAAATCTATGTTAGCGAGTCACAATTAAAATCACTACTCTAATTAGGCTCAATATATTGAAGCTTCAAAGCATCAGGTAAAGAAGCTTTGAAGCTGTCCACCGCAAGCTAAAAAATTTTTTGTCTGTCAGCTAAGTATACCCTGTCCTCTCAAAAGAGGAATTGCTGCTCTGGCTGCAATTAGGTAGTATAGCCAACAGACAAGCGGTTATCAGAGTCAGACTGACTCCCGCAAAGATTATGAACGCTGGATTTTATCTTTTTGGCTAATGAAAATCAACCCAACTGTCGCAGGAATCACGACAATCAAAGAACCCCAAAATAGACTCCAAAGAAAATTTGCTAAAGCAGGTGTCATCTAAAAATCCTCCGGGAAGTTGGAAACTAAGGATTAGAAATCCAAAAGAGAAAAACAGACAAGGGCAATTTTAATTGCCGTCGTTAAAAGCAGAGTTTTTATGCGATAAGCCAGGAACTTTGCAAAACCCATGTATATATCCCTTCGCCACTGACTGCCAGAGAGGTTAAAAACTAGGGAGCATTCTTAACGTCTTTTGGGCTACCACGTCCAGACAGTCAGTTTTCCTCACTTCGGACAGGCTAGACACTGTTTTAGTCTCAGATTAAGAAGTTGGTGAGGCTTCCGCTTCCAAGCCCCATGTCTTTAGACCGGGGTTAGTGACAGTTCTCAACCTTTTGTTACATACTTCATATTAATTCTAATGGTGTATCACTTCCTTGAGAAGCCTCAAATCATCAACCAAAAAATGACCACTGCCTTCACTAATCTTTATGTGAACTGAAGCGAGCGTATTTGCTTTTCCATCCATGAGAGGAAATGACAGCATTTGGTTAAAATTATAGAGAGTGCTTTACAAAGCTTAAAATTTTTGGCTCTGCCTAGGTTTTTTCTGCGTTTACAGATGGTACTTCAAACCAATGACTGGTGTTAACCTGACTACTTGGATTCTCAATCCTGTATTGGGATTGATGATATTTTTGTTTATTTTTCGCATCATTCTCACTTGGTATCCGCAAGTGGATCTAAATCGGTTCCCCATTAATCTCATAGCTTGGCCGACCGAACCCTTTTTAGCGCTGTTGCGAAAGCTAGTCCCACCCATCGGTGGAGTAGATATTACCCCGATTATTTGGGTCGGGATTTTCAGTTTGTTACGAGAAATTCTCCTTGGTCAGCAAGGATTACTGACCATGTTGTCACGGGTGAGTTAGGGAAAGGGGCATTGGGCATTGGGCATTGGGCATTGGGCATTTCTTATTTATCTCCCTTGTCCCCCTAGCCCCTAGGGCGTGTCTTCAAAGTATCGAATGCAACTACATAAGGCTGACAACGGGACAATGGGACGCGGCGACGCGGTGAAAATTTGTTCAAAAAGCTCTCCGCGTCACCGCGTCTCCCCCTCTCCCCCTCCTCCCCTTATTCAAGAAATGAGTTTGAAAACACGCCCTAGCCCCTAGCCCCTTAGCTTTTCAACTCCTGCACGAAATTAGTGTAAACATTACCCTGCAAAAACTGTGGGGTTTCCATAATTTTTTGATGGAAGCCAATAGTTGTAGGTAGTCCGGTGATGGCACATTCCCGTAACGCCCGTTTCATGCGGTTAATTGCAGTGGGACGATCCGCTCCCCAAACAATTAACTTACCAATTAGGGAATCATAATAGGGAGGTATTTGGTAATCGGTGTAGACGTGGGAATCAATGCGGACACCAGGGCCCCCTGGTGGGAGATAACCACTGATACGTCCCGGCGAAGGGCGAAAATCGTGATCGGGGTCTTCGGCATTAATCCGGCATTCAATGGCATGACCTCGTAAAACTACTTGGTCTTGAGTCAACTTGAGTCTTTCTCCTTGGGCAATGCGGATTTGTTCCGCTACCAAGTCTACTCCTGTAATCATCTCTGTTACGGGATGCTCAACTTGAATCCGGGTATTCATTTCCATAAAGTAGAATTTACCGGATTTATCCAAAAGAAATTCGATAGTGCCTGCCCCAGTGTAGTTAATAAATTGGGCAGCTTTCACCGCAGCTTGTCCCATTTTCTCTCGCAGGTCTGAGTCGAGGGCAGGGCTGGGAGCTTCTTCTAAAAGCTTTTGATTACGTCGCTGAATTGAGCAATCACGTTCACCTAAATGGATCACGTTGCCATAATTATCTGCCAAAATTTGAAATTCAATATGGCGTGGACGCTCAATAAATTTTTCTATATAAACGCCGGAATTACCAAAGGCTGCACCTGCTTCTCCTTGCGCTGCTAGAAAGAGTTTGACGAAGTCGCTTTCACAAGTTACTAGACGCATACCCCGACCACCGCCACCGGCTGTGGCTTTGATCATAACTGGATAGCCAATATCTTTGGCTAGTGCTAATCCTTCTTGCTCAGACTCTACCAAACCGTCACTACCAGGTACTGTAGGGACTCCCGCCTTTTGCATGGTTTCTTTGGCGGTGGATTTATCGCCCATTAAGCGTATAGCTTCGGGGGTTGGGCCAATAAAAGCAATATGATGGTCGGCACAAATTTCGGCAAACCGGGCATTTTCTGCTAAGAAGCCATATCCAGGATGAATGGCGCTGGCATTACGCGTTAAGGCGGCAGCAATAATATTGGGAATATTCAAATAACTTTTACTGCTGGCTGGTTCGCCAATACAAACGGCTTCATCGGCAAGTTGGACGTGTAGAGCATTACGGTCAACAGTGGAGTGAACGGCTACTGTTGCAATTCCCATTTCTTCACAGGCGCGGAGAATACGAAGGGCGATTTCTCCCCGATTGGCAATTAATATTTTGTCAAACTTCATTTTTTAGCTTCGATATCTGTACCAGTAGATTGACATTCTCTCCCATTCAACTTGCAACAATGCTTTCCGCCTTATTTCAAATTATGACAGGAGATTCCCCAACCTCTTCCCAAGAAGGGTGTATCAACCCTCAGGGCAGTTTCCCAAAGGGTAGGATTTGGCTGAGAGTGCCTACGGGGTTTAACTAGATTAACAATATTGCTACTGTTAGTCTCTTACATTCACCCAAACTAGGTTTTTGCAAGCGTATCCTGCACCCACGTTGGCTATACCCCTTTAATATCTCTCGTGTTGTGACTATATTTCTGTCAGTCTAGTATCCACTGGCAGAAAATTTATGCTATATTCTAAATTCAGTGATAAAACCTGTGCGGATGTGGCGGAATTGGTATACGCGCACGCTTGAGGTGCGTGTGGCTTTGCCTTGCGAGTTCGAGTCTCGCCATCCGCATTTTTTCAGTGAATAGTTCAAAGTTTAAGGTCAATAGTCAAGGGTCAAAAACCGGAGGCTATTGACTTTTGCTATGGGATGTCATTTGTCATTGGTCATTGGTCATTGGTCAGTGGTCAGTGGTTTTGACTGTGGACTATGGACTGTGGACTCTTGACTATGGACTATGGACTATTGACGATTGACAAGCCTATTATAGAAATAGATGAACTTTTGTAAAGAACATTGACTGCTATTTTTAGACCGACAAACAACTTAACATTGCCAGCAGCATGGCATCGTCTGACTCCGATTTGGCAAGGTGGGGAGGATGTAATTAAGCAAAGTTTGCCTCACACACAGCTTGCACCTGCTTGGCAATTACTACTTTTGGGTGATGGCTCACCAACGCGCCATTTAGAATTGCTCACAGGTGAGCCAACGGAAGTGGATGTAATTGATATGTCATTAATTGGGATGGATTCTGATGCTGCTCCCGATTTAATTCAAGTTGTCCCAGGCCCGAGACTGAGGCGACAGGTTTGGCTGCGGACTGCTTCTGGTCAGCGATTGGCATATGCTACTTCTTGGTGGGAAGCTAGCCATGTAGATGAGTATTTGCAAAACCGTTCATTACCGATTTGGGCTAGTTTAGCGCGTCTGCGGACGGAGTTGTATCGGGATGTACAGGGGATTTACTATGGCTCCTCGCCTGCTTTAGAGTCTGGTTTTGAGGTGAGTGGACCTTTTTGGGGTCGCCATTATTTGTTTTGGCATCATGGACAGCCTTTGACATTAATATACGAAGTTTTTTCGCCTTATTTAACTAAATACTTAGGCCCTACCCAGCTAAGTTCTAGCGATCGCTAATAAACTACAATTACACTTATCAGGTTTTTCTGAGATATGTAAAACCAGCTTCAACCAAAGTCAGTATAATCACGGAGTGAGAAAATCTAAATGGTCGCCTGGTAAGGAACGTAACTCATCTACCTTTCCTTCCATTTTTAATTTTCCCTTTTCCAAAAAAACAATCCAGTCAGCACGCTCAATCACCCTAGGACGGTGGCTGATGATAATTGTAGTTTTGCCGATTCTGTAAAATAAAAGTTTATCTAAAACTTCTGATTCGCTGCTGGGGTCAAGTCCGGCTGTAGATTCATCTAAAATTAGTATAGGTGGATTATGGACTATGGCGCGTGCTAGTGCTAGTCTTTGTCTTTGTCCACCGGAAATATTAGCGCCAAATTCTCCTAACACTGTTTGATATGTGTCTGGTAACTTACTAATAAATTCGTCAGCAAGGGTAATCTGACAGGCGTTGACAATTTCTTCAAAACTGACATTTGGAGAACCTAAGCGGAAGTTTTCAATAATTGAGCGACTCCAAAAATGAGCATCTTGCGGGACGAGAACTACTTGTTTTCGTAAAGATTCTAAAGATAAATCTTGCTGATTATAAACGCCATAGCGGATATTGCCAGATTGAACTGTATGTAACCCGGCAATTAATTTTGCTAAGGTACTTTTGCCACAACCTGATTTGCCAATTAAGGCAATAACTTGACCACCAGGAATGGTGACTGAAAAATCTTCTAATAAGTCTACCCTACCAGCATAATAAAAATTTAATTTGCTACAAATAATATCTGTATTATCAGGAATATTTGCCCAAGGTTTCTGTGTCTCTGGAGAAGATTCAGGGGTACTGTTAATAACTTCTTGGATACGGGTATTAGCAGTTTGTACCTCGGCAAATTCATCCACAATACCGATAATAAAACTAAATAACCCAGTGACATTAGCAGTCAAGCTAGCAAATGCCAGTAATTGACCTATGGTTAATTCTTTACTAATAACAAGTTGACTACCGAGTAATAATAAAATTGTACTACCAATATTATTAACTAGCCCAGAAAATTTTTGATTAATGATTTGAATTTGGATTGTTGTTAAAGATAATTTAGTCAAGCGGCTAAAACGGCTTTGTAATTCTTCCCAAAACTGTGCCGCAGCGGTAGTAGTTTTCAGGGTTAATGCACCTTTAAAAATTTCTACTAACACACCTTGATTTTCGGCATCCAAAACCATATATTTCCGGATTTTTTGCTGGACAATAGGTAGAAATGCTATTGTACTGATGCTCATTAAAGCCGCAATTAATAGAGAAAATAAGGATAATTTCCAACTGTAATAAAACATCAAACATAAGCAAACTATTGCCATAAACAATCTGGTTGGAAAACCAATTACGCCTTGGGCAATAAAACTATTAATTTTCTCAATATCTCTGAGTCTGCTGGCTACTTCTCCACTACGACGAGCTTCATAGTATTTCAAAGGTAAATTTAAGATTTTTTGTCCAAATTCTAACATCAGCTTTAACTGAAAGCGTTGGGCAAAATTAGCAATCAGCATATTTTGCACTAACTCTAAGCTGGCGTTGACAAAGTGCATGACAATTACTGCTAATACTAGAGAGATTAGCAAATCAGCATCACCCCGCACTAAAACATCATCAGTGAGAATTTGTATCAGGAAAGGAGAGGCTAAAGACAATAAGCCAATTAATTGGGAAATCACCAAGGCTTCTAGAATCAGACCTCGGTATGGCAAGATACCCTGAATAACCTTTTCAAAATTATTAAGTTTGTCATCGGGTTCTGCAAAAAAACGATTTGCATCTGGTTGGAGTAATAACACGACTCCATTTTGCCAACCTTCAATGAGTTCCTGCTGAGACAGATAACGAATACCTATTGCGGGGTCGCCAATAATATATTGTTTACCACGCTGACCATACAAAACTACCCAATGATATCCTTGCCAATGGATAATCGCAGGTAGTGGCATTTTTGACAGTTTTTTGAGAAAATTATCTGATGCTTTACCAGTTCGAGTATAAAGACCTAAAGCTTCTGTTCCACGTCTTAAACCTAACAAAGTAGTTCCCAGTTGACCGCTACCTATGGACTCGCGGATACGGTTAATAGATAAATTACGCCCATAAAATTTGAGAATAGAAGCAACACAAGCCGCCCCACAGTCTTCTTCACTGTGCTGTATCACAACTGGGTATTTCTTCATAGATGAAAATTATTTTTTATGTGGCGATTGATACTAAAAATTAAATGATTATATAGCTGTTATATTTGATCTGCGAATTTTTCATGTCAGGCTTTTAACTTGAGTGTGGTTGATACAGAGAGCAGGAAGACAGAAGCATTCAACAGACAGGTTTTTTCACTGCCTCAATGAATGCAGTAAACTGTCTTCTCTAACCGTAGGCTCGTTTTTTGAAAGTGGATTTTAATGAATTGTGATTAATAAATTTTTATTTTTAATATTTCAGAATCCAAAACCTAAAGTAATTAAAGTAATCAAGGCATGAGCTGGCTGTAAATATTAGCTAAAAATATAGCTTTTACAACCAGCTAATGCTATGGTATGCATAAGCCATTAAATGACTAAGGCGATATAGAGTGCGGCTATCCCTATTAGCCGCATTTCTACATTAAAGCTGATGCTAACCATTTTTAATTACACCCAAGCAACGATTGGGACTGCTAAATAACAAAACATCCAAAGTTATTTCTTGTGGGATGGTGTTGTTGCCTGTCAAAGGTAAGAAGGAGGCAAGATGCCCGCACCACAAGGTTAGATAATTGATGTTTGCTATCTCCTTGCTTTGATTAATAGCAAGATGTTGGTTTTGGAGGCTCACATACAGGTGGTGGAGGTGGGCATACAGGTTTTGGAGGTGGACAGGGCGCTACATATTTTTTTGGCGCACACCAACTCAAAAGCGCAACCAGTAAACCTAAAGTACCACCGGAAATTGTTGATTGATTTTCATCAGACAAATCAGATAAGCAGCTTTCATCAATAGAAAGCAATTGATTTTCAGAGTTGATCATCATGATAAACTTCCTTATTTTGGAATGTTAATTTTGATATTTATGAGCTTTTCTACATTTTTAGTAATTACAGATGTTAGGAAATTCATCTGCAAAAAAACAAAAATGCTCTACATAACATGAGTTACAAAAAAATCAAGCCAAAATGGCTATTTTTTTGGTAATTCTGGTTAGGTCTTAAGCTCATGGCTATCAAATTACAGCATCTTAAAAAAAAAGTACAGTCTTTTTTAAGTTTTTTAAATAAAATCCTGTTAAGTAATAATTTAATCATTATTTATTCAGTGATGATCGGTAATAAAAAATAAATATTTAGAGAGATAAAACTTGATAATTAAAGCATTGTTGGGGGTTTTAAAATTGATATTTTTACTAGTGCATAGTCAAAAAATAAAAGTAATTTTTTATACATTAATACAAGTGTTTAATATCAAGTTACACTGAATAAAATTGAAAAATTTGCTGATAAAGACAAAAAATTTACCGATGATGATATATTTTTTTACAGTAGGAAAATTACGATTTAAAAACAGTCAATAATATAAATCCTTTCTCCAAAAACACACATTTTTATGCATATGTGCGTTTGTACTATAATTTAAGTGTGTGGGAAAACTTTGTTTAAATTTTTTTTAAATTTTTTGGCTCTATGTTTAAATAAATTACTGGTAAACCACAGAGGTAAAACGAAAAGTCACCAGCTAAGAATTCCTTATATCAGAAATTTTCAACGCAAAACACACAAAGATAAAAATTTTAAAAGTCAGGTTGAAAAGGCTAACACTGTTGTACAGAAGTCAATTTTAGTTTAATGATGAGTCTGCTTTACAAGTCCTCAGTTTTTTGATATAGGCGGATTTTTCGGCTATATCTTGAGCAAAACAATAGTTTTTTAATATCAAAATATATGATTAGAGTTTTGCTGGTAGATGACCAAGAATATATTAGAGATTACTTAAAGTCATTGATTCTCAAAGAAACAGATTTAGAAGTAGTGGGAGTAGCAGATAATGGAAAAACCGCTATTCTCCAAGTCGCTAATTTACATCCAGATGTCGCGATTATAGATATGGAAATGCCAGAGATGGATGGTATTAAAGCGACAAAGATTATTAGTGAAAGATTTCCGAAGACGAAAGTTTTAGTATTGAGTGGTTATGACAAGCATCAATATATTCAGGCAGCCTTAAATGCGGGAGCATGTGGTTATATACTAAAAGATGCATCTCCAGGAGAACTGAGAGATTCAATTCGCTTGGTGGAAAAAGGCTATACTCAGTTAGCACCTGGGTTAATTAGTAAAATTATTCCTCAACAGCCAATATCCGATTCACAAATTGTCAATATTCAAAAAAGTTCTGAATTGCCGATGTCAGGAATAGTTATCCAAGAAAATACTCCTACTTTTCTGGATGTAATTCAGACAGAGGAAATTTTACCGAATACAACTCGGTGGGTAGAAGTAGGAGGGCTGTTTTTAATTGCAACTGTTGTCACAGGGGTTATTTTATCTGCGGTTATTCAATATAAAGTAGTTGTGAAAGCACCTGCAAATGTGCGTCCTTCTGGAGAAATACGTTTAGTACAAGCAGCACAAGAAGGAACGGTTAAAAGTATTCTTGTCAAAGAGAATCAGATGGTGAAGACACAAGATATTATTGCCACCATTGATGATAGCCAACTACAAATTAAAAAAAGTCAACTTCTAGGGAATATCCAGCAGAATGAAATGCAACTGATGCAACTGGATGCGCAAATTAGGGCTGTGGATAGACAAATAGCCGCAGAAACAGACCGGAATCAGAGGGCGATCGCATCGGCGACAGCAGATTTGCAACGCACCCAAAGAGAATATCAGCAAACCACTGTCTCGACTAGCGGACAACTAGAAGAAGTCCAGGCAAATATTAAAATTGCTCAGGATGAATTACAAAAAGCCGAATTTGATTTTAAATCAATGCAAGCGAATGTGAAAGCGACAGAAGCAGCATTGAAAGCGGCTAAATTGAAGCGCGATCGCTATCTCAGTATTGCGACCTCTGGTTCAATTTCTAAAAATCAATTGGAAGAGGTGCAACTAGCACTAGAACAGCAGCAACAATCTCTATTGTCACAAAAAGCGACTTTAGAAGCTCAAAAACAAGTGATCGAAAGGCAACAACAAGCTTTAGCCGCAGCTACTAGCAAATACAAACCAGCAGCAGCAGCAACCAATCCTAGTGATGCTATTCTCGCAATGGCACAGGAAAAAATCGCTCAAGAACGTGCCACAGGTGCAGGAAGTTTGGCACGATTGAAGCAAGAAGAAAACAGTTTGAACCAGCGGAAACTCGAACTGCAAAGTATAATTAACAGCGCTAAAAAAGACTTAGGACAAATAGAAAAACAACTGCAATTAACGATGATTCGTTCTCCAGAAACAGGGACTATTTTGAAGTTAGAATTGCGAAATCCGCAGCAATTAGTGCGCCCAGGAGAAGCGATCGCTCAAGTTGCGCCTTCTGAGGCTCCTTTGGTAGTCAAAGCTAATGTCAGCGTGGAGGATATTAGTAAAGTAAAGGTTTGTAAATCGCCAAAAGTTACTGATTGCCAAGAAGGTAAAGTGCAAATGCGAATTTCTGCTTACCCTTACCCAGATTATGGGATATTGCACGGTGCTGTGAGGAGTATTAGCGCCGATGTGATTGAAGAACCTCAAAATAATCCTATGACTGCAACTGCGCCTTATTATGAGGTGACTATTGAACCAGAGAAACTGAATTTACAAAAAGGCGATCGCTCCTATCCCATTCAACCAGGAATGGAAGTCAAGGCGGAAATAATTTCCCAACAAGAAACTTTATTGACATTTATTCTGAGAAAGGCACGGTTGCTGACTAATTTATAGTTCAGTTTGTGTTGATGGTTGACGGTTGATGGTTAACTGGTAACAGCATCGGGATAAATCTTCCGCCGTCCAAAAATTGATGTCGCGACTGTAACTGACTGTCCGTCCTACATCCGCGCCTGTTGCGGCGGTGTGGGACTTGTTGCGTGTTTAAGTAAAAAGTCTCCCTGTTGTTGCTCTTAAGCCAGATTTCATCGGTTTTTTAGCGCGCACTCATGTCACAGTAAAAGCAACTGACTTGCAGCTTTGTCAAGTTAGTTATATCCTCAGATCGCTTGGGATAAGGGATTTACTTTGGGAAAATTTCCACTTTGTCCTGCGAAATAAACTAAAGTGTGTTACCAAAGGTGATTAACCACAAAAACAAGGCTTTGTGTTGTTGGGAAAGTTGATGCTCAAAGGAGCATCACTATCCAGGGTGGATAAATTAATCTTATAGCTGCCCTAGAAGATGGGAAACCTTTTGGTTTACTTGACCAATCAAGTCATAAGTTCGTAAGTATGAGGTATAGGTTTCAATGGCACTGCCTATTGTGTCTGTTCCGATGAAGAAAACAAAGAAACCGTCTTTGGTGCTGACACTCTCTGCTGCTGGATTATTGATAGGTTTGGGGAGTGCAGCATACTGGCTATTAACTCAAGGCCAACCATTTTCCAGAGATTTGCCCGTAGGTGCGACGATTATTCCTCAAGATGCCCTGTTGGCGGTTTCTTTAACCACAGATCCTAAACAATGGCAGCAATTGCGGCAGTATGGGACAAAAGAAACTCAAGCAGAACTGGATAAGAATTTAGTCAAGTTGCGCGATCGCTTTCTCACTAATAATGGTTATGACTTCCAAAAAGATATTCAACCTTGGGTGGGTAACGAAGTCACCCTAGCAATTCTCGCACCCCAAGCTAGTCAACCCGCACCCAAACCAGTTTCGACTAACGCAGAGGCTGTTAGTAGCCAGCAGTCGATGGTTATGGTTCTGCCCATAAAAAACCCCCAAAAAGCTCAAAGCCTATTAGCAGAACCTAAAACCTTAAAACAAAGCAAATGGATTGATCGCACCTATCAAGGATTCGCGATCAAACAAACCGATGGACAAACAGGGGAAAACATCTCCGCAACATTATTAGATGGGCAGTTCTTAGTAATTACTGATAATCCCAAAGCGACAGAACGAGCGATTGATGCTTATAAAAATAAAACCTCTTTAGCAACAAGCGGGGGATTTGGCGAAAATTTTCCTAAAATTGCTAATTACCAACCATTTGCTCAGTTTTATGTCAATGTGCCCACAGCTGCGAGGATAGCGGCAGCTGCACCCAATCGCCAATTACCTGCCCAAGTTTTAGCTCAACTTCAAAATAACCAAGGTTTAGCAGGCACAATTAACTTAGAACCACAAGGAATACGTTTAAAAGGTGTTTCTTGGCTCAACCCAAATAGTCAAAGGGTGCTGGCGGTGGAGAATAAAGCCGGGAGAATGCCAAGCCTAGTTCCCGCCGAAACCTTGATGATGCTTTCGGGCGGGAATTTACAACGGTTGTGGGGAGACTATGTTTTAACATCCCAAGGAAATCCCCTCTCGCCAATCACCCCAGAACAGCTGCGAGGTGGTGTGAAATCCTGGACAAATTTGGATTTAGATCGAGATTTACTGCGGTGGATGAAAGGCGAGTTTTCTTTATCAGTCATTCCCAATATCCCAAAAGATCCTTCTATCGCAAAATTTCGGGCTGGGCTGCTGTTTATGGTACAGGCAAGCGATCGCACTTTAGCGGAAACATCCCTAAAACAGCTCGATGATGTGATGAAAACTCAATACCAGTTTCAAATTCAACCAGGAAAAGTAGCTGGTAAATCCGTTGTCAACTGGGTGGGACTGAATGACAACTTAATCGCTACCCACGGCTGGTTAGATGGAGATGTTGCTTTTTTACTATTAGGTGCGCCGATTGCCGATAAAATCGTTCCCAGACCCAGCAATACCCTAGCCAGCACCATCCCTTTTCAACAAACAGTACCTTCAGAACCCAATCCCACAAATGGTCAATTTTTCTTGGATGTTGAACAGACAGCGAAAAATTTTCCCCTACCAACGTTATTTCCCAATCAGCAAAATTGGTTAGCAGCAACCCGTTCTATTGGTGTGACAACTGCTGTCAGCGACAATCGCAGTACCCGCTATGATATTTTTCTGGCGCTGAAGAAAAGCGATCACTCTTAGGGGCTAGGAAGCAGGGGGACAAGAGGGACAAGGAGGACAAGGAGGACAAGGGAGATCAATAAGAAATGCCCAATGCCCAATGCCCCATGCCCCATGCCCACTTTTAAAAAACCTATGACCCAATAACCTCTAAGCAGCTAGGATCAGAAAAGTCAGAATGAATATTTTTAAAGAATCGACTGGGGAGAACATTTTATGAATCTGGTTGTACTCCAGAACTGGCTGGATAATGCTTCCTTTGCTGTCTTATTCCTCACCATGCTGGTGTATTGGGTAGGGGCGGCTTTTCCGAATCTGCCGGCCTTTGCTGCTATGGGGACAGCTGGAATGGCGATCGCAAATTTGTGTATAGCGACCTTATTAGGGGCAAGATGGATAGAAGCGGGCTATTTTCCTCTGAGTAATTTGTATGAATCGCTGTTTTTCTTGACTTGGGGTATTACCGCCGTTCATCTGATTGCCGAAAATTCTAGTCGCAGTCGCTTAGTGGGAGTGGTAACAGCCCCTGTGGCGATGGGGATTACAGCTTTTGCCACCCTAACACTACCATCGCAAATGCAAGTGGCAGAACCTTTAGTACCGGCACTCAAGTCTAATTGGCTGATGATGCACGTTAGTGTAATGATGTTAAGTTATGCGGCTTTGATGGTGGGTTCATTGCTAGCGATCGCTTTTCTCATTGTCACTCGCGGTCAAAATATCCAACTACAAGGCAGTTCTGTTGGTACTGGTGGCTATCGCAGCAATGGCTATAAGTTACACAAAGCAGGTGAATTAGTTACTGAACCTCAAGTAGCTGCGGCTGAAAATAATGGTTTTGTACGCTATGAAAGCAATAGCAATGGTAACGGTAAAACCGCAGTTTTAGATTTAGTAACTGCGCCGCAGTCGGAAACCGTCACAGATGCTGAATCCCTTTCACCCCAACGGCTGAGTTTAGCTGAGACTCTAGATAATATTAGCTATCGCATTATTGGTTTGGGATTTCCCTTACTGACAATTGGGATTATTGCCGGTGCTGTTTGGGCTAATGAAGCATGGGGTTCTTATTGGAGTTGGGACCCTAAAGAAACTTGGGCATTAATCACTTGGTTAGTTTTCGCCGCCTACCTCCACGCCAGAATTACTCGCGGTTGGCAAGGTCGTCGTCCGGCAATTTTAGCTGCTAGTGGCTTGATTGTTGTTTGGGTTTGCTATTTGGGTGTGAATCTTTTAGGTAAAGGGTTACATTCTTACGGTTGGTTTTTATAGGGAATTTATCCCTTTCTCTGTGAGTAGAGAAGGGGATAATTAATTTTTAAACGCAGATTCACGCGGAGTCAACGCCAAGGTACGCAGAGTTTTGATGAGATTAAATTCTGTATTTAGTTGTTAATTAATATGGTTCAAATTCCAGTTCAGAAATTAACTTTAATTTATAAATTTTAGCGAAAGAATATCTTATAGTTGTACTATATCAATATATTGTAGTAATTTTTGAAAAACAAAGATGAAATATACAGTAAATCTTAAAAAATACAATATTAGTATTAATAAGCATTTATCTGAATACAATTATCTTGAGATGAACGATAATGAGTTAATTATTAAAGATTACAAAGATGATAAAACTGATATAGATAGTAAAGAAAATTCTGAAGTTGATGATATAGATAGTAAAGAAAATTCTGAAGACAAAGAGAATGATAAAAGTAAAAATATATATGAAGAATTGACAGAAACACAGAGAATTATCCTAGGAGCAATTATGTTTACAGGTGGGATAATATTTATATGTATATATTCAATGGCTATGCTTGTACCTATAGTACTCTTATTATTGATACCCATAGCACGTTTATTGATATCCTTGTTGGGATCATTATTTCATGTTTTTCTGACTAATCCTATATTCATGATACCTTTCTTAATATTAAGTTTATACAATTTATATAAATTTATATTTAAACCTTGTAAAATTAACAGAGCATGTGGCTTTTTTAAGCTTTCAAATACATTAAGCTTTGTTGAAAATAAGTATTATCGATTTAAATTTAAAACTAATTGCTCTAGTTGTTGTGAATATCCGCTATCAGATATATCTAAAGTGCTTTGTATTAAAAGTAGTGAAGTCAATAAAAATCAAGGGAATAGAATTTATTATAAATATGAAGTTAAGCTAGTTATGGAATCTAAAAAAATAGTAGTTGATTTATGTAATATCGATGGGATAGAACCTTTCGATAATGAATTAGCAAAAAACATTAGTGATTTCTTAAAGGTAGAATATGAAGTAATTGGGCATCATTAATAAATATCTAGTTCTATATTTTTAGAGCTAAAATACAAAAATTATTTTGCTTAAATATCCCTGAGGAAAAAAACATGAAAGATTATACGAGTAATATATTAAATGACTACTTAAGTATAGACCAATTTAAAAGCAATTATTCTTATGTTGAATATGATGGGGAGGCATTGATTATAAGAAACTTTGATAAAAACAAAAGTTTAAAACAACCTATTATTATAAATACTTTTCTAGAACTAATAAAATCTTCTTTTTTATTGATTTCGGTTTTCGCAATTAGCTTTTTTGTTTATAGCTTGCTATATTATTTACTTACAATGATTTTTAATTCAAGAGATTATGCAAAACATGTAGATGTTCAGATAATAATATTAACTTGTTTGTTGACTTTATACTATATTACTATACCTTGTATTTCTAAATATTTTTATTTTAAAAGCTATGTATGTGGCTTTTTTAGAGATTATAATGTTGTAGTGTTTAATAAGGGTGTAAATTTATTTTTCAATAATATCAGAATTTATAGTAAATATTATGAATATAATTTATCGGATATAACAAAACTTATTTGTGCGAGAACTCCAAATGGAAATAGCATTAGTCTAATGATGGAATCAAAAAAAACGATAATTAATTTAAATTATTTCATCAATGAGGAAAATTGTTTGGGAAAAGATATTAGTAATTTTTTAAATGTGGAGTATGAAGAAGTTGGCATTAATCAAGTCATTCAAAAGTGACGCACGTATTTCTGTACCCACCATTCTAGCGATATTGGTATTATTAGCCCAACAGGGCATGAAACCGAGATACGTTTAAAAACCTGCAAGATGTTCTGAAAAACCTTATCCTGTATAGTTTTGATAATTTAATACAGTAGGGTCAATTTAGATGTGTTTGGTAACGGAAAATCAAGTCTTTTGAGGTCATCTTGCCGTTTGTTGGTCAAGATGTTTAATAAGAAAACCTTACCACTTTAAATAAGCAGCTTCAATTCCCTGTTCTCGCTTAATTTTGCTATCTTTTTCAAACCAAGCAATTACCTGTGCTGTTGTTAATTCTTCTATAGTCACTCCATTTTCTTGGGCAATATGTGTCAAAAGCTTCAGGGATGAAATTGTCAATCTTGTTAAAAACTTTTCTGAAGAAGATAACAAAGCTGCATCTACTTTTGCAGACTCTTCCAAACTTAAAAATTGTTCTGATGGGGAATTTGTCATTGGTCAGTAGTCAGTGCTCAGTGGTCATTATATCTTCCTTGTCCTCCTTGTGCCCCTTCTAGTCCCTAGTCCCGCGCTTGGACTAAATAGCCACAGCGATGTTCGCCATTGATAATCCAGTGGGTGCGCTCTACTGTACAATCGGGGAGGACGGCGGCGAACATTTCTAGTTCATGACCGCAAACGCTAGGAAAAGATTCGGCAACATTAGAAATAGCACATTTATGCTCGATGAAGAGAAAGCGATCGCTCTTTGTGGAATCATCAGGCTCTACAGGATGATACTCTGCCATGAAGCCTTCAGCTTTTCTAAATTCTACTAAATGGGCAACACGTTCTTTTAAGGAACCGTTACCGAGGCGATCGCGATATTCCAGGGCTTTGCGTTCCCATTGTTTTTGTAAAATGTTCTTAACTTGGTCTTTCCCTACCGTTTCTGCTAAAGTATCAAGCAGGGAAACAGCAAAATTTCCGTAACTATCACCCAAGCGATCGCTATCTTGACGATACAGGCGATCGCGTCCTAAAGAACTTAGTTGATAAACATGCTGCGGTCTCCCCATGCCCGCTTGCACCATCGTAGAATACAAAATTAGCTCTTCTGCCTCCAAATCCTTCAGATGGCGGCGAATCGCCTGGGGGCTAATATCTAAGACTTCGGCTAGCTCAAAAGCAGTTGCTTGTGAGTGTTTCAGAAGATATTCCAGAATATCTTGCTTCGTTGAGGACTGGTGGATAGTCGTCATCTTCTCTGCTAGACGCTGCGCGAACGTCCCAAAAAATTTTTTTGAAAATTTGACTTTAACAACATTGTTGTTGTTAATCTAGCGTAAAATGAAGATAAGTTAAACAACACTGTTGTTGTTTTAGTCTCCATTCTTATTTTAACAGCCGTGTAACCACTCTGTAACCCCAGATGGGAATCGGCTAGAACCAAGTCCGTCTCCCATCCTTAAAAGAGATTTCCACGAACACGAGAGATTATTACTAATGAGTGCCACTGTCAAAACCTTAGTCAACCAACCTTACAAGTACGGCTTTATCACCGATATTGAGGCCGACACTATTCCGCGTGGACTAAACGAGGACGTTATCCGCTTAATCTCCGCCAAGAAGAACGAGCCGGAATTCATGCTGGAGTTTCGCCTCAGAGCGTATCGCCAGTGGCAGAGAATGACAGAACCTACTTGGCCTAATGTCAAGTATCCACCAATAAATTACCAGGATATCATCTACTATTCCGCGCCGAAACAGAAAAAACAAAAGCTGGAAAGTTTGGATGAGGTTGATCCCACCCTGCTAGAAACCTTTGAAAAGCTAGGTATTCCCCTAACTGAACAAAAGCGTCTAGCAAATGTCGCCGTTGATGCAATTTTCGATAGCGTTTCCATCGCTACTACATTTAAGGAAAAGCTGGCTAAGGATGGCGTAATTTTCTGTTCCATTTCCGAAGCATTGCAGGAACACCCAGAACTGATCAAAAAATATCTGGGTAGCGTTGTTCCAGTAGCTGACAATTACTTTGCGGCTTTGAACGCTGCTGTATTCACTGATGGTTCTTTTGTCTATATTCCTAAAGGCGTAAAATGCCCGATGGAACTTTCTACCTACTTCCGCATCAACTCTGGTGATACGGGACAATTTGAGCGCACATTGATTGTGGCTGAAGAAGGTAGCTATGTTTCCTACCTGGAAGGTTGTACAGCACCAATGTACGACAGCAACCAACTCCACGCGGCTGTTGTTGAACTTGTGGCGCTGGATAACGCGGAAATCAAATACTCCACAGTGCAAAACTGGTACGCTGGTGATGCTAACGGCAAAGGTGGGATTTATAACTTCGTCACCAAGCGCGGTTTGTGTCAAGGTGTGAATTCCAAGATTTCCTGGACGCAAGTAGAAACAGGTTCAGCAATTACTTGGAAGTATCCTAGCTGCGTGTTGGTTGGTGATAACTCTGTGGGTGAATTTTACTCGGTGGCGCTGACAAATAATATGCAGCAAGCTGACACCGGTACCAAGATGATTCATATTGGGAAAAATACTCGCAGCACAATTATTTCTAAGGGAATCTCTGCTGGTAACTCTAGTAACAGCTATCGCGGTTTGGTAAAAGTTAACCCGAAAGCCCAAGGCGCGAGAAACTATTCTCAGTGCGACTCGATGCTCATTGGCGATAATGCTCATGCCAATACTTTCCCATATATTCAGGTACAAAATAATACTGCGAAAGTAGAGCATGAAGCTTCTACATCGAAGATTGGCGAAGATCAGCTATTCTACTTTGCGCAAAGAGGTATTTCCCCAGAAGATGCTATTTCGATGATGATTAGCGGCTTCTGTAAGGATGTATTTAATCAGCTACCGATGGAATTTGCGGTGGAAGCTGATAAGTTATTGAGCCTGAAGTTGGAAGGTTCAGTTGGATAATCTAGATAATTTACCTTCGTTTCTTCGTGTCTTTGTGGTTAAAAAATATTAACGAACCGCGAAGGCGCGAAGAGCGCAAAGAAAGAAAGAAAGAGAGAGAGAAGAGAGAGAAGATGATTATTGAAAATAGTGAAGTTGTGCTGTCAGTTAAGGATCTGACAGCTACAGTTGATGGAACGCCGATTCTTAAAGGTGTGAATCTGGAAGTTCGTGCCGGCGAAATTCATGCGATTATGGGGCCGAATGGTTCTGGTAAAAGTACGTTTTCTAAGGTGTTAGCCGGACATCCAGCATATCAGGTGACTGGTGGCGAGGTAATTTTTCAAGGACAAAATCTGCTGGAATTGGAACCAGAGGAACGCGCCAGAACTGGTGTATTTTTAGCGTTTCAATATCCTTTAGAAATTCCTGGTGTCAGCAATTTAGATTTCTTGCGGGTGGCTTATAATTCTCGTCGCAAAGCACAGGGTTTAGAAGAATTGGATGCTTTTGATTTTGACGATTTGGTAGAGTCAAAGTTGGAAGTGGTGAAGATGAATCCATCTTTCCTCAACCGCAGTGTGAATGAAGGGTTTTCTGGTGGTGAGAAAAAGCGCAATGAAATTTTGCAAATGGCGCTGCTAGAACCGAAGTTAGCAATTTTGGATGAAACCGATTCGGGTTTGGATATTGATGCTCTCAAGATTGTAGCTGGTGGTGTAAACCATCTGGCAAGTCCAGAAAATGCCACAATTTTGATTACCCACTACCAGCGGTTACTCGACTATATTGTGCCCGACTTTGTCCATGTGATGGCGCATGGGCGGATTCTCACCAGCGGTGGTAAGGAATTGGCGCTAGAGTTGGAGTCTCGCGGTTATGACTGGGTGTTGGAAGCAGATGCGGTTGAGGTGGGTGTGTAATGACTATTCAAGTTTCTCCCAGTTCTATTGCTAATTTGTTGGATAAGGATGAGGATTTAACTGGGTTATTAGCACAGGTAACTACCCAAAAAGCAGCAAGTTGGTTAGAAGGTTTACGTCAAGGTGCTGCTGATGGGGTTCGTCATGCGAATATCCCTACCACCCGCGAGGAAGAATGGCGCTTTACTGATTTGTCAGGGTTGCGCAAGGTGGAATTTCAGCTAGGGAAGCAAATTCCGACTGATATTTCGGCGTTTGCTTTACCAGAAGCGGCGAATAGTCGCTTGGTGTTTGTTAATGGTGTGTATGCGCCAGAGTTGTCAGCTATTGATTTACCTCAAGGTGTGGTTGTCGGAAATTTGACAGCTTTATCGGCTGAGGTACAGGAAAATGTTAGCAAGTATTTGGCTAAAGCTGAGGGAGCGCAAGAAGTTTTTACGGCGCTGAATACTGCTGGGTTGGCTGATGTGGCAGTGGTATTGGTGAGAAAGAATGTAGTCGTTGAAACACCAATTCATTTGTTGTTTGTTGCTGTTGCTGGGGAAGAAGCGACGATTTCTCAGCCGCGTTGTTTGGTGGTGGCGGAAAGTGGTTCTCAGGTGACTTTGGTGGAAGAGTATAGGAACCGCAGAGGCGCAGAGGGGGGAGTTTACTTTACGA
Source organism: Calothrix sp. NIES-2100 (assembly GCF_963875285.1). Classification (NCBI taxonomy): domain Bacteria; kingdom Bacillati; phylum Cyanobacteriota; class Cyanophyceae; order Nostocales; family Calotrichaceae; genus Calothrix; species Calothrix sp. NIES-2100. Next base: position 8,896,892 of record NZ_CAWNLA010000001.1, on the reverse strand, counting down.
ATGCGGTGACGGAGATTTGGGTGGCTGAGAATGCCGAAGTGAGTCACACTAGGGTTGAGCGGGAAGGTGGAGAGGCTTTTCATATTGGGAAAACTGCGATCGCTCAGGCGCGTGATAGTCGCTATACTTGTAACGCGATTAGTTTTGGTGGGAAGCTGTCACGCCATAATTTAGAGGTTTTACAAACTGGTGAGCAAACGGAAACGACACTCAACGGTTTGACGATGATTTTTGGTAATCAGTTAGCGGATACTCACAGTGCGATCGCGCTGAATCATCCCTATGGTAAAAGTGAACAATTGCATAAGTGTATTGTAGGCGATCGCGCTCATGCAGTATTCAACGGTAAGGTTTTTGTTCCTAAGCCAGCACAGCTAACAAACGCAGCCCAATTAAACCGGAATTTGCTACTATCATCTAAAGCGAGAGTTGATACCAAACCTCAACTGGAAATTACCGCAGATAATGTGAAGTGCGCTCACGGTGCTACTGTTAGCCAGTTGGAGGATGATGAAATATTCTATCTCCAAAGTCGGGGCATTGATGAAAATGCTGCCCGGAATTTGTTAATTAACGCTTTTGCTGCCGAAATCATCAATAAAATACCCGTTGCTTCCCTGCGACAAAGCCTATTAACCACAGTCAATAGTCTTAAGTCATCCAATGACAAATGACAAATGACAAATGACAAATGACTAATCACCAATGACTTTTACTTCTACCAAAACTCTAGCCGATTTAGTTCGCGCTGACTTCCCGATTTTGCATCAAGAAGTCAACGGTAAACCCTTAGTTTACCTAGATAATGCGGCTACTTCCCAAAAACCTCTCCAGGTGTTAAATACCCTGCGAGATTATTACGAAAAGTATAATGCTAACGTCCATCGAGGCGCGCATATTCTCAGCGCTCAAGCTACTGATGCTTATGAAGGCGCTAGAGATAAAGTTGCCAAATTTATTAATGCTGCATCGCGTCAAGAAATTGTCTACACCCGCAACGCGAGTGAAGCGATTAACTTGGTGGCGTATAGCTGGGGAATGAATAATTTGCAGCCAGGAGATGAAATTATTCTGTCGGTGATGGAACACCACAGTAATATAGTTCCTTGGCAATTTGTGGCACAAAAAACGGGTGCGGTACTCAAATTTGTTGAACTGACTCCAGAACAAACTTTTGATTTTGAACAGTTCAAAACACTAATTTCTGATAAAACTAAATTAGTGTCAGTAGTTCATGTTTCTAACACCTTGGGTTGTATAAATCCAGTGAAAGAAATAGCTGCGATCGCTCACAGATACGGTGCGAAATTCTTAATGGATGCTTGCCAAAGTGTGCCTCATATGCATATCGATGTGCAAGCAATAGACTGTGATTGGTTAGTCGCCTCTGGGCATAAAATGTGTGCCCCGACGGGGATAGGCTTTTTGTATGGCAAATTAGAACTGTTAGAATCTATGCCGCCATTTTTTGGTGGTGGTGAGATGATTGCTGAAGTATATTTAGATCATTCCACCTATGCGGAATTACCCCATAAATTTGAAGCGGGTACGCCAGCAATTGGGGAAGCGATCGCGCTCGGTGCAGCAATCGATTATCTTACTAATATAGGTATGGATAAAATCCATGCTTATGAAGCCGAATTAACAGCTTATTTGTTCCAACAATTAGCGCAAATTCCCCAAGTTCAAATTTACGGGCCGAAACCGGATGCTAATGGTGAAGGTAGAGCCGCTTTAGCCTCGTTTACCGTAACAGATGTTCATGCAAATGACCTATCTACATTATTAGATCAAGAAGGCGTTGCCATCCGTTCTGGACATCACTGCACTCAACCATTACACCGTTACTTAAATGTAGCGGGAACCGCACGGGCAAGTTTATATTTCTACAATACCCGTGAGGAAATTGATATTTTTATCAAAGCCTTGAAGGAGACTCTTGATTTTTTTGCAGGAATATTTGCTTAATTTCAGCTGGGCATTGCCCAGCTTTTTTAATCTGCAAATTTTAAACTTTCTCTAACTGTTCAATTTCTGCACCTGCAATTAAATTCTTCAGATAGTCGCGGGTTTCAGCGAAGGTTAAATACAAAAAATTATTGTGCTGAATCAGTATCTCGTATTGATCGATAATGACATTATTAGCATCTTCACGCCAACTCAGACCGTCAATTAATCCTAAATTACAAGCCTTGTTTCCCATCTCACCAATTTCTAAGAGTATCTCTTTATATTCCGGTTTGAGTTTCCCAGTTCTAATCATCTCATCAAGTAGGGCTTGATATTCAGTATTCGCTTCACTCATGAATCGTATAAATTTTAGCAACAAGCACCTGTAATTATAACCGCTAAAAATTAAAATTACTGAAATTGAGAAACAGCCCATTCACGCACGCGGTTATGCGCCACTCCTGAACCTGTGCGATGATAAGCTTCGAGAGCAGATTGGCTCTGTTGAACCATTTCATCTTCAGTAAGCGATTATAAGGGCACAACACCAACGAATTACCTGCCGATGCGTAGACGCAAAGCGGCTTGTCGTAGACATCGCATTGCCAATCAATGCATTTGTAGGGGCGGGGTCTCCCCGCCCTTGACGATGATTTATGACACAAAATCAATATCCCCAAATGTATCGCGTCCTTCAATGAAGGAAAACCTTTGAGCATTAATTAAAAGACCTAGGGCGGGGAGACCCATACGTGTCAACTTAACGTGAAACTCTTGCCAAGACGTGATTTTGAACTCACTCGCTTACCATCACTCAACGCGTCACCCCACCCCTCAATCCCCTCCCCTTGCCAAGGGGAGGGGATTGAGGGGTGGGGTAAAATGCCTGTGGAATATGCGTTTTGACTTAAGTTGACACCAATGGGGGAGACCCCGCCCCTACGGGATGAAATGCGATGTCTACGACAAGCAGCTAACGCTAATGCGTCTACGCATTGTTACCCGATGCAATTCAATTGCAGGGCGATGCATTAATATAACAAGGCGATGCAATTCAATTGCAGGGCGATGCAATTCGATTGCAGAGCGATGCAACTCAATTGCAGGGCGATGCAATTCAATTGCAGGGCGATGCAACTCAATTGCAAGGCGATGCAACTCAATTGCAGGGTGATGCATTAATATAACAAGCCTCGGCGATCGCACAATCTACCAGTTGTACTGATTCAAAACTATAAACACAGTTGACCTATTAATCATTACTCAAGCCAAAAATTTCGTTGACAGGCGTTACTCTTGCCAAGATTGAGGTGATTGCGATGAGGAGTGAATACCGTCAGTGGGTGAAAAACAGTATTAGTTCTTATTTTCCGCTTATTGCTATAACAATTTTAGGTGCATTGCTTCGCTTTCATCAGTTAGGAAAAGAACCTCTATGGTTTGATGAAGCAGCTACTTTACGCTTTGCACAAATGTCACTCTCTCAACTTTGGAGTGAAGACGCTGTCAGAGAAACAAATCCACCGCTTTATTATACGCTTCAACATTTCTGGCTAGTTTTTGGACAGTCAGAAGCAGCATTACGTTCTCTCTCAGCTATTATTGGGATAATTAATATACCACTCCTATACTTGCTAGGCCGGATACTAGGAGGTCATTGGCTAGGATTGGTTGCATCTGCACTGCTTGCAACTTCAGCGATTAATATTCAATATAGTCAAGAAGCACGAACCTATGCACTGCTAACTGCGGCTGCTACATTATCAATATCGGGTTTAGCATATCTACTGACTAATCCAGCTAAAGCGATCGCACCAATTGGTCAAGGGTTCATTTCTAGTCTACAAGGCTCTGTTAGTATTCAAGGTAAACTTGACAATTTGTCATCTGATTTAGCTTGGCTGGCCTATTTGATTGGTGTGTCCTTTGCTCTTTATTGCCACAATACAGCATTACTACTATTTATATTAGCTAATGTTATTGCTCTTGTTTGGTGGGCAACAACTGGTTGCTGGAGAAAGCAATTTTTTTTGAATTGGATAGTTGCTAACTTAATCCCTATTCTCCTCTGGTTTTGGTGGCTACCAAAAATATTGAGACAGACGGTAGTTACTCTTCAGGAATTTTGGATTCCTTCTCCGACAGTACGCACTTTGATAAAGACTTTGATCGCGCTTTATGGTAATAAATATTATTTCCTCATACTTTTAGGTTTAGCATTATTAGGAATTTGGTCTTGGCGACATCAATTAATTAAAATAAATTTAACAATTACTTTTGGTATTGGTACTATTCTGCTAGCATTTTTAATCAGTCTTTGGCGACCAATTTTTATTACGAGAATTTTCCTCTGGACGACCATACCATCTTTTGTACTGATTGCTGCTGGTGTCTTGAGTTTTCGCAAAAAACTATTAATTGCTATATCATTAGCAACTTTACTAAGTATACAGATGATTAATACAGGACAATATTACCAATATGCCCATAAAGAACCTTGGAATTTAGTAGCATCTTATATCCAATCTTCGATAAAATCAGGTGATACAGTTGTGTTATACCCAACTTTAATAGAGATGCCATTTAATTACTATTTCCCAGCATCTCAGCAAATAAATCAGTATGGACTGCTATCCACTATTTTAAATGAGCGAATTTTTATAGATACGCAATTACCTAAAATATCAAATAATGAATTATTCAATAATCACAAATTTCAGCGAATTTGGTTAGTGATGAGAAATCGTCTTCGTGTAGACCCAAAGGATTCATTAATATCCAATATGAGACAAAAAATGACTCAGGTAGAAAAGCGTAATTTTGGTAGTAATATTGAAGTATTCATATTTGAAAAACTCGACTGAATAAGAGTAAAAAGCAAAATTACAGAGCGATGGCTATAGCATCCATGCAGCTTGAAAAAAGTCACGCTCGCAGAACATGGCGTAACGATAGGTAGAGTGTACCAACGGTGTGGCGCTAGCGTAATTGTCAACTAAACTTTCCAATTGTTGTGTCAAAGGTTGAAAATCTGCGCTGCTGTATGTCTCAATCCAATTTGCATATAAATGATTAGGAATACCATTAACAGCTAACTGTTCTCCCAAAAAAGCATACAGGCGCATACATGGAGACATCGCCGCAGCAGTTAAACCTACATCCCCACCCCAAGCAGTCGCTAATAAAAAGTCAGTGTAGCGACGGGTTGCTGCGCCTGGTTCTACAGCACGTAAATTGACACCCCATTGCGCAGCATAGCTTTCATGTAGCTTTAGTTCCTGCAAAACTCCATCAGCTAGGGCGTGAAATGTAGTGAATCCTAGCCAGTCTGGTGCTTTAGCGGCGGCGATGCTGTAAGCACGAGCAAAAGCTTCTAAGAAAAAAGCATCTTGTCCGACATAATAAGCAAATTTTTCCGGCTCAAGACTACCATTACCAATGCCTTGCACAAAAGGATGCTCTAGACAAGCTTGGGCTAAATCTTGATTTGCTGTCCATAATTCAAGGGATAGGGGCATTTGTCATTTGTCATTTGTAAAGAAGGCAATAGTCAACAGTCAACCGTCAACCGTCAACAGTCAACAGTCATTTTTCCTCCTTGTCTCCCTTGTCTTGCTTCCCTAAAAGGGAAAGAACTGTAATAAGACCGAACCAAGACTACCTACAAAGTCAAAAAAGCTGGGTTTGCCAACATTCACTTTACCATCTGGGGGTGTTTGTAGTTCTTTAATAAATGCTTGCGCTGTTTGGATACCAGGAGCATTTTTTTGCTCTGTAAAGATTTTGGCTGCAATCTCCGCATCTTTGAATGCACCTGGTCTATCTAATACTTGGTAACGGGCGACACCACGGGCTAGGTAAGCTTCGGCGTATTCGGTTTTGGCTGCGATCGCTTGGTTAAAATAATCAATAGCTTGTTGTGTATTGCCTCTTTGTGCTTCTGCTACACCCCAAGCATAAAACTCTTCGGGTGTGGCAATTTGTGCTGGTATGCCAATTGCACCCTGAAGATAAGTACTATTCAGGTTTACTCCAGTTAATTCTGCATTGACTAGATAGGAGTTTCTTAAGTCTGTACTTGCCAAATTTGCACCAGCGAGTCTAGCCGCGCTGAGGTTCACGCCGAATAAACTAGCACCAGTCAAGTTTGCACCCCGCAAATCAGCACCAGTCAAGTTTGCACGGCTGAGGTTAGCACCTGCGAGATTGGCTCCGCTTAAATTGGCTCCAGTTAAGTCAGCCAATACTAAACCAGCGCCTATCAAGTCACAGTTCTGACATTGTTTCGTCGCTAATAATTGTCTAATATGTTCGGAATTTGCGGCTTCGACTCTCGTTGTCAAGCCGATTATTGTTAAAAATAGAGTTGTGGCTAAAATTTGGCTTTTCATATTCTCTGCTGCCATAATTTATACTTCAGCCTATGATATGAATAATCTTAGCTATGCGCCACAATTAGTATTAAAGATTACCAACAACTTGGGTTAACTTGAACACTTGATGAGGATGTAAGTTGATGCTGCCAGTTGTCTGTTTGGGAGCAGCGCCAGTCAAACCTGTAAATAGACTAAGGCTTAAGGTGAGGCCAAGGGCCAGTAATAATTTTTCGAGCATAAAAGTTACTCCTCATACTTGCCACGTAATAACCGAGGATTATTCTCATTGTAAGTATTATTTATTTTTACCCAAAGCTAAGTGATAAACACTGCGATTTCCTGTGATATATGTCTGATAGCTTTGTGATAGCGATCGCACATCAATACACTGCACTTCTTAACTAGATAGCCTACAAGCATTGTGGCATCAGGGAAAAGCTTCCAAGGTACAAGAGTTAGAAATTGTTACTTAGCTATTTTTGTCAGCGCAAAAGCCTCCATGTACCAACTTAAAAACTGTCACAATGAAGTTACCTGGCTTGAAGTTATATGTACTTTTTTATACAAAACTTAGTTAAAAATTATTGCGATCGCCAGATATGATGGTTCCCAAACTCATCAATTAAATTTTGAAACTAAATAAAACTAAATCTTGGGACTGACAAAAAATAAATTACCCATATTCCGTAGTGCGAGCATCTTGCTCGATGAATGAACATCAGCTCGCGAGACGCTCGCACTACAAATTTATTGGGTATTTAAAAAATTGGATGTCCCCTTTAGAAAAAATAAGCCTGCTCGCAACCTGAAATATAGGCGAAGCAGGCTTATTTTTTGTTTTATGAACTCCGCAGACTTAGGCGAAGTGAATTACATAGATATGCAAACCTTTAGCTGATGAAGTTTAACCCACCTGTGGCGGCGATGACACCAGCGATCGCACTCGCAACCAGAGAAGTTAACGCTGTTCCAAATAACCACCAAGCAGCAGAGGCGACGGTTTTTTTGGTTTCTTCAACTTGCTTTTTGGCTTGGTGTTGGATGGCTTTGATGCGTTTTTGCGCTTCCTGTTGGATGCGTTCGCCGCGTTGGAGTACGCTATCTCGCGCTGCTTCGATTTGATCGATGATGCGGTTAGCGTCTTCCTCGGAAATATCCTGGCGTGAACTGATCAGCGCCACTAGGGTATCACGATCAAAGTTGCTGAGGCGATCGCGTAAGGCTTCAAATCCAGCTTGGGGATCGTCAAAGACTTTTGCAAAGTCTTGCTTGATGTTTTCGTAGTTAAGTTCTGGACGATCCAGGGAGTTGAGATACTCGCGAATTTTACCAAAGGAACTATCAAGCACCGATTGTACTTTTTGCTGAATCTGCTGATATTGCTGACTCAAGGTGTCGCGCACAGACTCGATTTGATCGACAATGCGGTTGGCTTCTTCTTCTGAGATATCTTCCCGTTGGGATAATAAACTGACAATGGTTGAACGGTCGAATTTGGATAGGCGATCGCTTAAATTTCCAATTCCCAATCGTGGATCTTGCAGCAGTAATTGTAAATCGCGCTTGATACTGTCTGGGTTGAGTTCTTCTTTATTGGTGTGACGCAGGTAATTTTCCAGACTCTTACCAAAGTCTACAACTTGTTGGCTGGTGCGGTTTGCCAAGCGTCGTGGCGCTTTGACAATATTATTAATCGCATCTTGGACTTGATCGATAGTCTGATTAACTTGTTCTTCGCTCAAGTTTCCGCGTTGGCTGAGGAGTTGTACCAAAGTATCACGATCAAATTGGGATAAGCGATCGCGTAACGCCACAGCACCTTCTTTCGGATCGGAAAGTAGGGTTTCTAAATCTTGGCGAATACCTTCAGGGTTGAGTTCTTCCAGATTAGTATTGCGGAGATATTCAGCAATTTTGGCGCTAGTTTGCTCGTATTGTTCTTTGGCTTTATCTGCTAATACTTGGGGTGCTTGCAAGATGTTATCGCGTACACCTTCTAACTGATCGATAATTTGATTAATCTGTTCTTCGCTCAAATCTTGACGCTGAGAGAGCAGTTGTACCAAAGTATCACGGTCGAATTGGGAAAGGCGATCGCGTAACGCAGCAATTCCTGCTTGTGGGTCTTCGAGTAAAGTTTGAAAATCGCGTTTGATACCTTCAGGATTGAGTTCTTCCTTGTTAGTATTTCGCAGATATTCTTCTACTCGTTGGCGCAGTTCAGCAGTTTTAGCTTGTGCTTGGTCTTGCAATTCTCTAGCACTATTCAATACAGAATCACGAGTGCTTTCGAGTTGGCTAATAATATTATTAGCTTCCTCTTCACTGATGTCTTGACGTTGCTGGAGAACTTGGACAAATGTCTCACGGTCAAATTGTGAGAAGCGATGTCTTAAATCTTCCAAACTTGCTTGTGGATCTTCTAGCAACTCAGAAAAATTCTGCTGAATATTTTCTGGTTTGAGTTCTTCTTTCCCTGTGGAACGCAGATAATTTTCAATCTGAGTCCGCACATCTTGCCATTTTCCTCTTGTTGTTTCTTGTTGGACCGTTTGTAAAACTTCTTGGCGAATACTTTCTAGCTGTTGAGCAATTTCTTTTACTCTCTCTTCACTAATATCGCCTCGCTTTGTTAGCAAGTTGGTAAGATACTCTGAATTGATTTCTGACAACTCTCGGCCAGTAGTTGCAGGATCTGCTTGTGGATCGTAGATGACATCTTGGAATTCATCTTTGATTGTCAGGCGGTTAAAATGCCAAGGGAAAGAATTGGAGATGTATTCCTCTACATCTACTTTAATATTGTTGCGGTTTGATGTTGGTAACTTTTCGGTGATTTGTTCGCTAGTTTTATCTGTGAACTTTTGCAGTTCGCTGGTGATTTTGTCAACGTCTATATCTTGAACTTTGTCTTTCAGCTTTTGTAATTGATTGGTAATTTTGTCCACATCTATATCAGAGAGATTAACTCTATCTAATACCAATGGGACAGCCGCACCCACGCCATATTGCACAGCTTGCTTGAGTCCACCATTGCTACTACCATTACCATTTCCTCTACCGCCAACTCCAACCAATTGCTGAAGTCGTTCACCTAAATTTTCTGATTTCAATTCTTCAGGTGTAGCAGATTTGAGCAAATTAATGACTTGCTCTGTGGGATTTTTGCGAGATGAAGCTTGTTTCCAAGCAGCTTCTAATTGATCGGCAATTTTATTAATATCGCCTTTAGACAAATTTACGCGATCGCTAATTAAATCCACAAAGGTTTGGCGATTTACATTGCGGAGTGCATCGCTATTAGCAATATCCTGGAAATCGACATCTTTGAGTATCTGCTGAAATTGATTGCCAATTTCTTTGACATTCAGGTTTGGTACTTGCAGAGACTTTAAGGAACTCTGTAATGTATTCTTAATACTGTCAGGGTCAAAACCTGAAGTTAATTCCCGGCGCACAGCCGCTGTGATTTCCTCAGCAGTGGAAACCATTTGTTTTTGTGCTAAATTTGCACCGATACCAGCAGTTGCTGTACTAGTTAGGGTTTGCAAACCAGAAGTAAAGGTGTTAGCAAGAGAACCAATTAAGGAACCTACTGTAGATGAACCTAACCAAACTACCAAAAAGAAAAAGGTAGACCAGATAACTACACCGATAATGGCTCCAAATAAGGCACTTTGAATTAAACTCAGTTTAACTGCTAAAAAACTAGCAGCAAATATCGAAATCGTCGAGGTAATTAATGCCCAAATCCCAATTTTAGATTCTACGGCGCGAATTTTATGCCCCAAACTTTCGGAGCGATCGTCATCATCATCGTCATCAATATCCCATGATGAAATGCCTGCGGCTACAGAAAAATTTGTTAACAGTAATTGAAAGGCTAATGCCATTAAAGTACCAGCCAAGAATGCAACGAAAAATTTTGGACTGGAAAAGACAACAGACACTCTTTCTGGACTGATAACTTCTGGTATACCGCTGGTGGATGTTACTCCCAACGGTAGCCAGTCCCATCTCAATATAGTTTCAAAATTTTGAACCATAGTATTTACTCTCTTCCGTGCGATGAATAAAATTCCATTTCTTGAGAAAATGGCTTATTTATCAGTCTAGAAAGCAGTTATAAATAGATACACTTTCCTAAGTAATAAATTTATTAATCAAAAGATATACTTCTTGTTGACTTAGTATATATGAGGCTAAAATTTTATTTTTGTAATAAAACGTAGGCATTGCCCAGCCGACAATTAAGCTAGTGATTTTATTAATTCAATTCACGGACAATATTCACAAAAAAAATTTTTTATCCGGAACAAGCCTATTTGATATCAAATTTAAATATGAGAAACCCTACCTATGAGTTAAATTTATTTTGTTTTTGAGGTTACAAAAATATTGGCAAATGTTAATAATTGTAAAAATTGTCTAGCAGTCTGATTTGATTGGTGAAAATCAGTAGGCTTCACATACCCGAATTCTTTAGTTAGTCGGGGTTCAAGTTGTGAGCGCAGAATTTAGAATTGCTATAAATCTGGAATTGTTTATATAAAACAACTCATGAAAACAGATTTCAAAGTTATATATTTGGATATATTTTGCAGATTTTTAATTTATCTATATCCAATGATAGATAAATAATTTCTTCCAAATGATTGATGAAAATTAATTTAAAAAACAGCATAAATAGAACTATCGAGCTTAATAAATTAGCTGTTTTAAGTAATTTTCTTATTTCCAGGAGAAACAAATGGTTGTAGTAACTAGACGTGCTATAGGCGTATTTCATAATCGTAGTGATGTTGAGCAAGCTCTGCGCGAGTTGGGCAATGCTGGGATTGTCATGGATAGAGTATCAGTAGTTGCCAGAGATGGAGACAATAACCGTGAAATTGCTGGAACGCCAGTAGAAGAGCGCGTCGGCGATAAAGCTGATGAAGGTGCAAAAGTCGGCGCAGTTTCCGGTGGTGCATTGGGTGGTTTGACAGGCTTGTTGGTTGGTCTTGGTACTTTAGCAATCCCCGGAATTGGCCCCATCATGTTGGCTGGCGCAGCAGCTACAGCCTTGGCTACAACTATAGCTGGTGGTGCCATCGGTGCGGCAGCTGGTAGTTTACTTGGCGGATTAATTGGTTTAGGAATCCCCGAAGAACAAGCCAGAGTTTACAACGAAAGAGTTGAGCGAGGCGGTTATTTAGTAATTATCGATGGCACAGACGAAGAAATTGCTAGAGCCGAACCTATTCTGCGCCGTTGGAATATTGAAGACTTCAATGTTTATGACAGACCACGCAGCGAATATGATGTTCCTGGTGCTCCTGTTGCTCCCGTTGGTACTCCTGTTGGTACTCATGGAGATGTTCGGGCAAATAGAAGAGCGATTGGTGTATTTGCGCACCGACGCGATGCAGAAGCAGCACTGACAGAACTGCGAGATGCTGGTTTCCCCATGAGCCGAGTCTCAATCATTGGCAAAAACACAGATGGCGATCGCATTGCTGGGGTGAATACTGGTGTAGATAGAAACGTCGGCACTGGGAATAAAGCAGATGAAGGTGCGAAAGCAGGTGCAGCTACAGGCGCAGCATTGGGCGGTTTAGGTGGTTTATTGGTCGGTTTGGGTGCATTAGCTATCCCCGGAGTCGGCCCTGTAATTGCTGGAGGCGCAGTAGCTACAGCCTTAGCCACAACAGCCGCAGGTGGTGCGATCGGTGCAGCCGCAGGTGGGATTACAGGCGGATTGGTCGGTTTAGGAATTCCCGAAAATCGGGCGCGAGTGTATAGCGATCGCTTCCAACGCGGTGACTATATTGTCATGGTCGATGGTACAGAATCGGAAATTCACCAAGCTGAAGCCATTCTCAAACGTCGGGGAATTGAAGAATTCGCCGTTTATGATGCCACTGATTTAGATCGAGTGCATCACCACGATCGCCCAGTTGGTGACCTTCATACAGGTGGCGTGCATACAGGTAACGTTCACGCAAATAGAAGAGCGATTGGTGTATTTGCGCACCGACGCGATGCAGAAGCAGCACTCACAGAACTGCGCGATGCTGGTTTCCCCATGAGCCGAGTCTCAATTATTGCCAAAAACACAGATGGCGATCGCATTGCTGGGGTGAATACTGGTGTAGATAGAAACCTTGGCACTGGCAATAAAGCAGATGAAGGTGCTAAAGCAGGTGCAGCTACAGGTGCAGCCTTGGGCGGTTTAGGTGGTTTATTAGTCGGTTTGGGTGCATTAGCTATCCCCGGAGTCGGCCCTGTAATAGCTGGGGGTGCAGTAGCTACAGCCTTAGCCACAACAGCCGCAGGCGGTGCGATCGGTGCAGCCGCAGGTGGAATTACAGGCGGATTGGTCGGTTTAGGAATTCCCGAAAATCGGGCGCGAGTGTATGGCGATCGCTTCCAACGCGGCGACTATATTGTCATGGTCGATGGTACAGAATCGGAAATTCACCAAGCTGAAACTATCCTCAAACGTCGGGGAATTGAAGAATTTGCCGTTTATGACGCTACTGATTTAGACCGAGTGCATCACCACGACCGAAATGTTGTTGATACTTCTCGCATCAATCATCCAGCTGAATTGGGTAGAGATGAGCCAGCTGTGTTGATTGTTGATCGCCGAGATGAAACCCTATAGGGCGCATAAATTTCAGTAATTGGAGCAAGAGTCAAAAAACTTGCTCCTGCTTCCTCCCACACACCTCAGCACAAACCAAAATTCGCATTTTATACCAAGAGCAAAGAAATGAAAAAACTAACACCTTTCTTAATTAGCAGTCTTCTAATTTTCGGTGCTGTTGCTTGTAATAATACTGAAAAAACAAGTGAATCAGCACCTAATAATCCCAACGAAGCAGTGCAAAAACCAGATGCTCAAGCAACGGAAGCTGCTCAAAAAGATGCTCAAAGCGAGACTCGCCGCAGACAATTAAATTCTGATATTCGCGCTCGTGAACAGCGGAACAACACTACTGGCGGCGATACAAACAGAGCTACAGGTGACCTTGCTAGCGAAGTTCGCTCTAAATTAGAGGCTAATATTCCTAATGGCGCTCTTACAGTTGAAGCTGCCAAAGATGGTACAGTTACTGTTGGTGGAACTGTAAATAATCAGCAACAGTTCGATAAAATTGTACCTTTATCAAAGGAGATTAAAGGTGTGACCAAAGTAGTGGTAAAAGCAGTAGTTGCTCCGCCAACTCAGCAAAATAGATAACAATAGGGAGTTCCAAGTAAAAAAAATGTTCACAGTTGACGGTTGACTGTTAACTGTGAACCGTCAACAATCAACGACTTTTTAATAAAAACCAAAGCCTGTAATCAAAAAATATTATATAATTGATTATAGGCTTTTGTCGCGATTGCAATGATTTTTAACGACAATCTAGACTATTATATTGATTGACATTGAATCAATAATCAAAACTCTGGTTAAGAACACAATACAAAAATTATGGCAACCGAACAACCACAAATTGAATTAGCCAACTCTAACTCCACAGAAGCAACTGTAGCTCTTACAGGTGTAGACAATCAAAACTTGCCAAAGCTACCTCCAGCTAGTCAATCTAATGAGCAATGGCAACAAATTGGTGGTCAAGTTTCTGACTTCTTAGCACAGCTTCCGGTATATTTAGGCAGATTTTTTAATCAATATCAACAGCCTTTGATCACTCTAGTTTTGATTTTGTCTGCGATTGTCACACTAAAAGTAGTGTTAGCAATTCTAGGTGCAATCAATGGGATTCCTTTAGTTGCACCAACTTTTGAGTTAATTGGTATTGGTTACACAACTTGGTTTAGTTTCCGTTATCTGATCAAAGCTTCCAGTCGGCAAGAATTAGCTCAGGAAATTCGACATTTCCAAAATCAAATTGTCGGCTAATAAAGATACCGCCACTTTAAGCTATTGCTTTATCTAGAAAACCTAAATCATTCTCTTCAATAAGATCCCAGACTTCTTAAAGAAGTCTGGGATCTGAGCATATCGATTTTCACACATCAAACAGAACTGCTACATGTCGTTAATTTTAATGAATTCGTAGTCAGGACTGAAGTCCTGGATTTTTAAGCACGCTTTGTGCAGACTACAAACCTATCAAACCCAGGAAAATAGGAAAATAATATATATATCTTTGGATAGAGTAAATAGTTGATTATTGTAAGTAATTCACTTCTAAAGATAGTATTTTTATCTAGATTAAAAGCTTAATCTAGTTCAAGAAGTTAATCAAAAAAAAGTTTAACGAGGACTTGATTTATGGCTAATAAAGAAGTTAAGAAAGCAATAGATTCATCCGATCGCGTTGAATCAGATGCATATGATAGAGGTATTATCCCTGCGGAAACCGCTGCACGTAAAGAAAGAGAAGGAGACTCGTACAAAACAGTCCCCACAGAAGAAAGAGAAGCCAGCGCTCCCACCGACGACCAAACCGACCCCCAGAGCATACGCACTACAGACGGTTACACGGTTGATAAAGAAGGTTTATTGAACAACTATGCTGTTGAGCCAGAAATGTACTATGAAGTACCTGGCGATGCAAAACAATCAGCAGAACAAGACACTGCTAACCGTGCTGAGGAACTCATCGAAGCAAATGAAGATAAAGAAGGTGAGTTAACCGACAAGGGTGACAAACGGGGTAGAGGCCCAGGACTCGTTTAGCTTGTTGCTGCAACAATGGTGGAAGGTTGATAGGTATTCTGTAATTGTGATGATGAGGATTTTTGCCTCATCATTATTTTTATGTAACGACTGCAATCTAGCTGCATTAATCACACACTAGTTGAACACATGAATTTACTGCTTAACCTTTTACTTGCGTCTGGCGCATTACCAGAAAAAGGTCTAATTAAGCCCCTTGGTCACCATGAGTTGCTGCTAGTGTTACTGGAATTAGCTTTGCTACTCTTGGTTGCTAGAGGCTTAGGGGAGTTGATGCGACGAATTCAGCTACCACCAGTAGTCGGTGAACTACTTGCAGGGGTGCTGCTGGGCCCATCGGTATTCGGCTGGATTTTGCCCAATTTACAGCATCATATTTTTCCTAAAAGTCAGGTGCAGTCTGATTTGCTTTCGGTTGTTTCTTGGTTAGGTGTGCTGTTTTTACTAATTGTGACGGGATTAGAAACAGACCTAAACTTGATTGTCCGTAAAGGTAAAACAGCATTACTAATTTCCTTGGGGGGTATTATTGTTCCCTTTGCAACTGGATTGGGGTTGGGTTGGTTTCTCCCAGATAGCTTTTTGGCAAACCCTGAGCAAAGGTTAATTTTCAGTCTGTTTATTGCTACTGCCATGAGTATTTCAGCAGTACCAGTAATTGCCAAGGTGTTAATGGATTTAAAGCTAATTCGGCGAGATATTGGTCAGGTAACTCTCGCAGCGGGGATGACCGATGATACCTTGGGCTGGATTCTACTGTCAGTAGTGTCTGGGTTAGCGACCAGTGGTAAATTTGATTTCCCGACGGTATTCAGGTCAATTAGCGGTGCAGTACTATTTTTGGGAATCGCTTTTACCATAGGGCGATCGCTCATGGCCAGAGTGTTACGCTGGGTAGATGATTATATTGGTGGGCCGACAGCTAGTTTATCAGCTTTATTGGTGTTGGCGTTGAGTGCGGCGGCTTTTACTCACCAGCTAGGAATTGAAGCTGCTCTAGGGGCATTTGTCACGGGGATTTTGGCTGGACAATCACCACGCTTTAGCCGTGAAGCTGGTTTGACTCTCGAACTGATTACTGCTGGGTTTCTCGCGCCGATTTTCTTTGCTACAGCCGGATTAAAGGTAGATTTAGTACAACTGTTGGTTCCCCAAACATTTGTCGTTGGCTTGGTGGTGTTAGCGATCGCCTGTGTTGGCAAATTCACTGGTGCTTATCTAGGTTCCCGTGTAGGAGGATTAAGCCACTGGGAAGGAATTGCAATGGGATCGGGAATGAACGCCCGAGGCGCGATGGAGATTATCGTTGCTACCATTGGGGTTTCCTTGGGTGTACTGAATCCGCCGATGTATTCCATTATCGTCATGGTGGCGATCGTTACTTCACTCATGGCTCCGCCTTTGTTACGCTGGTCACTTTCCAAAGTCTCAATTGGTGAAGAAGAAGCCCAACGCTTAGAGCAAGAAGAACTGGCTAGCCGCAGCTTTGTCAAGCGTATTCGCCGCGTATTAGTACCCACTCAAGGCGGGCCTAACGTCAAGTTAGCTGCTCAGTTAGTTAACCATCTAGCACAGCAAAATTCCCTGGAAGTGACTGCTTTATATGCCAAAAGTGATAAAAAGCCTCTACGTAAATCAGTAAATGCCCAAGCAACTGCCGTTCAAGATAATACAGCAGAAACCGCTATTGCTACCGTAGTTGATGAAATGAATCTTCCTACTGGTTCGCTGCTGCAAACCAAAGTTGAATCAGGACAAAATAAGGCTGATGTGATTCTCAAAGAAGCTAATAAAGGCTATGACTTGATTGTGTTGGGTGCAACCGGAAATCAAAGTTCTCGTGGTTCTGTGTTCAATTTGTTAGTTGATCGAGTGGTTCAGGAAGCTCCCTGCGCCACAATGGTGGTGAAGTCGAATTTATCTACAACCGAGTCAACTGGCTATCACAAACTTGGTCATATTTTAGTACCCACTAGTGGCAACGATTACAGCTTACACGGCGTTGAGGTTGCAAGTACAATTGCTGCTCAAACTGGCGCAACGGTCACTCTGATTAATGTCGTTAACCGGACTCAGCGCGAATATGTTTTATTTGAGGAGCAGACAATTCATTCAGTAACAGATATAGCCAAACAGATTGTGCAGCAGCAAGCTGAGGTGGGAAGAGGATTTGGTGCTGAAATCAAAACGGCAATTTTGGCTGGTATTCCCGAGTTTGAAATTCTTAAATATGCCCATACTAAGCAAGTAGATTTGATTGTTTTGGGTAGCAGTATTCAGACAATCACAGGTCGAGTGTTTTTTGGTCATCGTGTAGATGCAATTCTCAATAAAGCACGCTGTCCGGTAGCTGTGATTACTGTCAGTAGCAACTAATATTAATTCAAAATTCAAAATTCAAGATTCAAACATCAATCATTTTTAGGGTTGCATCTCTGTGCGCTCCTAGTCCAATGGCAGGCGGATCACAAACTCTGTACCTTGACCAGGAGAAGAATTACACTCAAGAGTACCACCATGTTTTTCGGTAATAATTTGATGACTGATAGATAATCCCAGCCCTGTACCTTTACCTTCTGCTTTAGTAGTAAAGAAGGGATTAAAAATTAGCTGCTGTACTTCTTGTGATATACCGAGTCCGTTGTCTGCAATCCTAATTACTGCATATTCATCTTCTACTGTTGTTTGAATATGAATAATGTTGGGTTGTTGCTCTAAATCATGATATTTCTTACCTTCATTAGATGCGTCTAAAGCATCAATGGCATTTGCCAATAAATTCATAAACACTTGATTGAGTTGTCCCAGGTAACAGGGAATTTGTGGTAAATTACCATAGTTTTTAATTACTTGAATTGCTGGACGATGAGATTTAGCTTTGAGCCGATGTTGCAGGATCATCAATGTGGTGTCTATCCCTTTATGAACATCGCTAAGTTTTCTTTGCCCATTATCATTCCGAGAATAATTCCGCAATGATTGCATAATATCTTGAATGCGATCGCTTCCTAGCTGCATCGAGTCAATCATCTTCGGCAAATCTGCTAATAAATACTCTATTTCAATCTCTTCTCCATGTTCTTGGATAATTGTCGGCGGATTTGAGTAGTGCTGCTGGTAGAGATTTAAATGAGCAAATAAATCTGCAATGTACTGTTTGGCATTGCAGAGACTACCACTGATGAAGCCCACGGGATTGTTGACTTCGTGAGCAACGCCAGCTACTAGTTGTCCTAGAGACGAGATTTTTTCAGTTTGTACTAGCTGCGCTTGCGTACGCTGGAGTTTTTCTAGGGATTGTTGCAGTTGTTGGGCTTTTTCTTGCTCACGGGCGTAAAGGCTAGCGTTTTCAATGGCAATAGCGGCTTGGGTTGACAAAAGCTTGAGAATTTCTAAGCGATCGCTAGTATATGCATCAGTAGTTAAGTTATTCTCTAAATAAATTATACCAATCAATTTACCTTGATACAAAATGGGCGTACATAAAACAGATTTTGGTTGATGCTGGAGAATGTAAGGATCGGTGCTAGCAATATTTTCTTGGCTAGCATTGCCTAAAATTAAAGCTTGCTGGGTTCTAGCAACATAGTTAATTAAGGAAACTGGGACATCTACACTGCTTTCTACAGGGGTAGATTGCATGATGATCAAAGAATTGTTTTGTTCTTTATCAATGGCTTTGATAAATAACTCACCGTCTTGTTCTAAAATCAAACATCCCTTCTGAGATGCTGTATTTTCTAACAGAATGTGCAGCAGCTTTCTCAAGAGATTATCAAGAATAATTTCGCTGGAAATAGCTTCTGCAGCTTTCATCACCGTTCCCCAGTCTAAGATATTGTTAGTGTTATTATTGTTTGTAATTCTGGTGATATTTTGGAGAGCGGTGATTGATGTTAACCAATCATCAATGATTCCTTGATTACTTTTACCGATAACCTGAGTGCGAGGAATCAAATCTGCATAGCGTTTTTCTAAGTCTGTTACCTTAGCGATCGCTCCCCATTTAATGTAACCATAATATGCCTCTGTCATATAGGTTTTGGCAATTTTAGTTTTGCCCAAATCCAAGTAAAACAGTGCAGCACGTTCGTTTGCCAAAGACTCTTCTTGAATGTAGCCATTTTCGCCAGCGCCAGCAATGGCAGAATCATACAAATTCATTGCTGCTAAAACTTCTCCTTGGACTCTCGCGATTTCTGCGGCTACTAGATCATATTTATGTTGAAAGTTACATGGTGCATGGTTTGCCCAATGCTTGAGTTTTTCTTGATTAGCCTGTACTTGTTCTAAGAGTTGGCTTTGTTTGTCTACTTCAATTTGCGTATAGTTAGCTAATAGCGCCAAAGAATAGTAAAAGTAGTAAACAGAAAGCAATATGATTCCTAAAGTCGCTCTTTGATAAGGAGCAGCTTTTTTGCTGTAATTAATAGCTTGCTCATATTCTGAGAAGATATACAGAATCATTAACTTAGCAATATAAGCGGCAAAAAGTCCTTGATAGTACTTAGGTTGCTCAAACCAGGAGACAATATTTGTCTCATCAAAAATTTCTCCAATTAAATCACAGGTTTTGGCAACCGCACCTTGAAGATTTAAAACTAATTGTCCCCAAATTCTGGCATATCTTACATAAGGCTGTTGTTTTAACTTTCGCAGCAAATCAATATATTGATGTTGACGATTGTTAACTAATTCTAAGTTTTCTCCAGAGAGGAATAGTTGGGTACAATAAGCAATAACTGTTAAGCCAGCATGAGTAATATTCCCAACTTCTAAACCGCTGTGAATACCTTTAATTAAGGGATTAAATGTAGATTTTATATGTTCTTTACCAGGTAAAGCATAGGTAGCAACTACCATGTAGACTTTGACTTCTAATTCTTTAGCTGGATATTGTTCTAATAAGCTAAAAGCAATTTGACCTGAGTGATAAGCAGCAGCCGGATCGCCAATAATAGATTGCAAAAATGCAGTATAAGCACCATAAACATAAGATGCTAATGACGAGTGACCATGTTCTAGGCATAGATTCACCATTGTCAAAACTATCTGGGGATAAATATCCGGTGCAGATTGATAAGCAGCGGCAGAAATTTTGCTGAGAATGCGAATACTAGCTAAATGACATGGATCTGTCATTTCTGGAAAAGTTGCTAAATCTGATAGTAATGGTAGCTGCGGTAAACTGTGGCGATCGCCTGTATAACTAACTAAATAAATTCCTAACATTTCTACTGCTTTTATCCCAACTTTCACAGCTTGAAATTGTTGAGTTTGGGCAATATTCATGTCTATGATCAGTTCATAAACCTTGACTAAATCAAGTAAATTAACTGCTTGCTGAATGACAATATCTGATAATTTCTGCGCTAATTCAAAATTCGTTGTTAAATACTCGGCTTCTGCACCTTCAACATAAATATCTAAGGATAAATTATATTGATATTGCCAACAATTTTCAGCTAAAAGTTCTCGCGCTATCCGCAAATAACTTACAGCGGCTTCATGGGCAGCAGATGCTTTTGCTTTATGTCCAGCAGTTAAATTTAATTGTGCTAATTCATCTTTTTGGGGTTGTGTAGAAAAAAGGTCAATGGCATAATTAAATTGATTAACAATGTCAAAAATGCGAGACTCAATTTCTGATTTTGATTTGCTTTGCAGAAGTAATTGACCAATTTTGAAATGGGTTGCTTGCTTCTGCGACTCCAAAATTAGTGAATATGCTGCTTGCTGGACGCGATCGTGCAAAAAACGGTATGTTATTTGTGAATTATCAAACCCCATCATGTCCAACTCTTCATCGGCAAACAACAGGGGTATGTTGTATTCATTACTCAACGGCAAAATTAATCCCGCCTGTAAAGCAGGTTCCAAAGCCGCAGCCACAAAGAGCGATCGCTGTTCGCTAACTGTGGCTAAAATATTTAAACTGAACCTAGCACCGATACAAGCTGCTAATTTCAGAGTATTTTGGGTAGTTTCTGGTAACTTGGCAATATTACCCGCTACCAACTCCACTACACTCTTATCTGCAATTCCCGTAGCTTGAATATGTTGTAAATCCCATTGCCAACAACCTTGAGCAAAATCAAACTTCAGCAGTTGATCCTGGTGTAAGGTTTTTAAGAGTTGGGTGAAAAAGAAGGGATTACCTTGAGTTTTGTTGAATAATAATTCTGCTAAAGATAGGCTGGTTTTGCCATCATTTAAAGTGTCTGCCAAAATTTGCTGTATATGCTTCAGTTCCAAGGCATACAGCACAATATTTTTGATGACGGTTCCGGCTTGAGAAATCTCCTCTAATGTCTTCAGCAGTGGATGACTACCAGTTACTTCATTATCTCGATATGCGCCAATTAGTAGCAGATATTGAGTATCTGGGTTAGTCATCAGCACTTGGATGAAATCTAAGGAAGCAGAATCAGCCCATTGCAAGTCATCCAAAAATATAGTTAAGGGATGTTCCCTTTGGGTAAAAACCTGAATAAAACTTTGAAATACCTGATTAAATCGGTTTTGGGCTTCTTTTAACCCCAATTGCGGTATTAGGGGCTGTTTGCCAATAATGCGTTCGACTTCGGGAATAACATCAATAATTACTTGTCCATTACCATTCAAAGCTGATAGCAACTTCTGTTTCCAGAGTTCTAATTGAGCATTAGTTTCTGTCAGTAACTGTTGTATCAGACTTTGTAATGCTTGAATTAAAGATGCATAAGGAATATTACGCTGAAACTGATCGAACTTACCACGAATAAAATAACCCCGTTGGCGAACAATCGGCTTGTGAACTTCGTTGACTAAGGATGATTTACCAATCCCAGAGTAACCAGACACCAGCACTAACTCAATTTTCGATTGTGATGCTGCTACCCGCTCAAACGCAGATAGTAACATGAATACTTCTTTCTCCCGTCCGTAGAGTTTCTGGGGGATGAGAAGATTCGCTGTGCGATCGCGTTCTCCTGGGATAAATTTTGAAATAGTACCTTGAGTTTTCAGTTGCTCTAAACACAATTCTAAATCTGCCAATAGCCCCGCCGCAGTTTGATAGCGGTTTTCAGCATTTTTCGCCATCAGTTTGGCAATAATTGCAGCCAAGACTTCCGGTACTTCTGGGTTCAACTGCTGAATGGGCGTTGCTTGCTTGGCAATATGGTAGTGAATTAACTCTAAGGCTTCATGGCTTTGAAACGGCAATTTTTCTGTAAGTATTTCGTAAAATGTCACCCCCAATGCATAAAAGTCACTGCGGTAATCTACACAACGATTCATTCGCCCTGTTTGTTCTGGCGACATATATGCCAGTGTACCTTCCATGTGGTTGGGATTGGTGATTTGCGGCGTTTCCTTATCTAACCGTGAAGCGATACCGAAGTCGGTGAGTTTAACCTGCTCAGATTGAGGATTGATAATGATGTTAGCAGGCTTAATATCTTTGTGGACGATATGGTATTGATGCAGAGAGTCAATTGTTCTAGCTAGTGAAACTGCGATGTTCAGGAAACAGAGGAGAGAAGGTTTGTGCGTTGAGAGCCATTGTTTGAGACTAATACCGCCAAAGTCTTCGCAAACCATCACCAGACGATGTTCATAATCTTCAATGCGATAAACTTTGACTACGCCTGCTAAATTTAAATTTTCTCTGATTTTATATTCGTGTTTGAGCCGAAAAATCTGTTCTAGGCTAGGATAGTCAGCTTTGAGTACTTTGAGAATTACTGGTTGTTGGTTCGTCTGGGAGGTTCCTCTGTAAACAATGGTGTCTATCCCCTCATGAACAACTTCTTTGACTGCATACCCTGGTATCCCGAACAATGCCGACACTATATTTTTCCTTTTTTATAAAAATATTTTTATATCTATAGATTGCCCTTATAACAATCCTAAATAACTATAGCAAGTAAAGAAATATAAATTAGTCTGTCAATTACTTAAGAAGGTAAATAGCCTGATCATCAGCATTTTCAGGCAATAAACCTATTAAGAAAATTTTTGTGCTATACATGTATCCAAATTATTCTTCAATTTGTTGATTATCAGGAAGTATTGCGTAAATATGACACAGCAATTTCACCGATCAGAGCTACAGCATTTCAGCAATCTTTATATTTTTGGTGACAGTTATTCGGATACTGGCAATGCTTTCAATACTACTGGCGGTGTTTTAGCCGCACATCCCAACTATCATGGGCGATTTTCTAATAATCTTCTCTGGATTGACTATCTAGCAGAAAGCTTAAAATTAAGCCTACAACCAAGTACAGAAAATAATTTAAACAATCATAGTATCAATTTTGCTTTTGGAGGCGCAACAACAGGGCTAGAAAATTTATTTCCTGCGGTGATCCCAGATTTACCAGAGTTACCTGGATTGCAACAACAAATACAGTCATATATCAGCCGCAAACAACATAGTCAGCCGAATGCACTATATATTATCTGGGCTGGTGCTGCGGATTACGCCCCTTTTGTCAATGGCGTTCCTCAATATAGCGACACTACGACTACTATCAGCAATATTTCTACAGCTATCAAAGATTTAACTGAAGTCGGTGCAAGAAATATTTTGTTAGTCAACGTTATTGATATTGGTAAAACACCTCTAGCATCAGAAGTAAATCAGATTACAGATTCCCATCTAGTTAGTCAGGTAGTAGAGAAACATAACCAATCTTTGAAGGAAATTGCTTATATTTTTGAAGACAAAATTAATTTGATGTTGTTCGATGTCAAGTCTGTTGTGAATGACGCGATCGCACATCCGCAAAAGTTTGGCTTTACGAATACAACTCAAGCTAGTTCGTTGGTGGAATCCAGCAATCCAGATGAGTATGTATTTTGGGATATGGTACATCTCACCAACAAAACCAACCAATTAATAGCGGATGCAGCTTTAGCAATATTATCCAAGCGCTAAATCTCAAACCCTGCAATTTCGCGATCGCACCACTCCCGCTGATACCATTCAGCCACCAAAGGACGGACAATAAACTTAGGCTGGCGATCGCCTTTGACATCAATCCGCAGACAAGAGTAAGGTCTGTGTTTGTGGGAACCCTGTCCACTCCGTCCTAGAAACAGCTGCGATCGCGCTACTAATTTCTCTTCATCCCCCCTAACTTCCGTCAATTCTGCACCTTCAGGTCGTTGGCGGCGTAAACTAAAACCACTTCCACCACAAACAATCCAGGGGATATGAGAATCAGCGTGTCCTGTGTCTGCTGTTTGCAGATATTCTAAGCAATGGGCGTGACCGTTAATTACCAAATCAACTAAAGGACGATTTTGAGTCAGGGAACCTAATTTTGCCGCTACCGCATCGAAAACTCCACGCAAACGGTTACGAATCGCTAAAGTTTGGGCTTGTTGCCATTTTGTCGCTTCAGTAACATAGGGAGGATGGTGAAAGAAAATTATCCTTCCGCGCACTTCTTGCGTATTCCAAGATTCAATTAATCTCTGCTTTAACCAGTCTAGCTGTTCGATATCAGTCAGTAGAGTTTTGTTAGGATCTAATTGCTTTTCGATATCTACAATAATTTCTTCAATTTGGGTGAGTTTAACTTGCAAATCATCTAATTGTTCAGCATCCTTGGAGTTGCTAGGATTGAGAATTGCTGAATCTGCCATAATTTGCTGCTTTTCTTGCTCTAAATTAGTGCGGCGTTTCTCTAAAATTCTGCGATCGCTATCACCTGCTTGAGTTTTTGGCAGTGGTGGCGGATCATTAAATGTATTAGAATCCAATGCAAAGAAATCAATTCCCCCGTAACGAAAAGTATAATAACGATTTGGCAACCGGGTAAAGCTTCCTGGTTGATAGGAAAGACAGCGACCAGTGTCTGTTTTAATCGTATAATGCTCGTCTAAATGACGGGCTAAATCTCCCGGAAACTTAAAAGCGCAGAGATAGTCTAAAAACGCCCGCGCATAAGCATCACCTGTTCCTGAACCATATAAACCGACATCCAAATCTAGCCGCGATTGCAATAAGCGCCGGATGGGTAAAGTACTAATAGAAACTAAGCCAAATAAAAGTGGTAAATCATAGTAATCATGATTTCCCGGTACAGGTAAAATCGGGAGATTGAAAACCATTTTGTCATAGGCAATTTTCTTTGGCTGTTCTCCACCGACGAGAAACTCTTGGTAAGGCTGGATAAAGTTTTGTTGATAGTATTCTTTCGACCCCACAAGATAAATTACATCACCTGTATGCAACATGAAACGGCATTCATGATGATGAGGTAGCATCAGTTCAGCAACCTGTCGTTGGGGGTTATGTCCCTTGTGCGTCCCGGAACCACTATCGCCGACAACCAAAAACGAAAACTCCGGATCATCTGCATGACCATCTGACAGTACAAACTGAGTTTGGTCAATGCGACGTTCTAGAATTAGCGGGTCTTGCCATTTTACCCGCTGTTGCATCTTGCGAATTTTTTTTGCGATCGCCGGATCAGAATATAGTTTCAATAGACTTTACTCCTCAATTGGTTATGGGGCATTGGGCAATACTCATTACTCATTACTCATTACTCATTACTCCTCCTTGTCCCCCTTGTCCCCCTTGTCCCCTTATCCCCTTGTCCCCTTACTCTTTCAACTCAATTGTCAAATTAGGCAGACCATCTAGTTTTTCTATCAGTACATCTTCTTCTACTAGTGGGACAAAAATTGTCAAGCCCTTTGGCACACACCTGACTTCAATTGGGGTTGTACCGATGATTTCACCATCTAGGACAACTTTTTGTGGTGGTTCTGTAGTGATTTTAAATTGTTTGGCGCGTAGGTAGCCAATATCATCACGTTCCACTGCATGACCCGCAGAAGCAGTTTGAAAGAGATGATATGTAGCTGCGATCGCACCTGCTTTATTCACTGGAGCTACAATTGTCAAATCTAGCAATCCATCATCATAAATAATCCCTGCTGGCCCCTGAGCTAAAACAGAAGTGGGAGGTGCAGCATTGGCGACTGTGACAGCCGCCGCGCTAGTTTTGATGATCTTGTCTTCTGTCTCAATTTCGACATCAAAAGTTTCAAAATCCCGCAATTGCTGAAGTCCAGCTAAGACATATGCCATAATCCCAAAGCGATTTTTGGCATCTCGGTCTGCCTTTTCTACAGTTTCAGCCTCAAAACCCACACCTACCAGCAAAACCATTGGCAAATCGTTGCAGTAAGCTATATCTACATTCCGAGTTGCTCCTTGCAAGATATTTTCACAGGCGGCTTCAATGGTGTCAGCAATGCCTAAAGCAGTGGCAAAAGCGTTTGCCGTACCTCGTGAAATAATCCCTAAGGGAATCCCTGTATTGACTACAGCCGCTGCTGCTGCCGAGAGTGTACCATCACCGCCCGACGCAATAATTTCATCTACCCCACGCTCAACCGCTTCCTTTGCAAGTTGGTCTGCACCAATTTCTTCGGTAGTTAGGTAAATATCTAAATCAATTTCTGGCTCTAGTATTGCCCGAATCTGCTCCAGTTCTTGTTCTGAATCACCTTGACCAGCAACGGGATTAAAGATTAGGCAGGCGGAACGCTTCATAGGAATAAAAGTTAAGATACAAGATCATAAAAATATCAAATTATTAATACCATACCTATAAAATCTCTACTTCCTCCTGATGGCTAGTTCCTTGTCTAGGGACAGCCAATTTTTTAAATACCCAATAAATTTGTAGTGCGAGCGTCTCGCTCCATGAATGAACATCAGCGAGCAAGATGCTCGCACTACGGAATATGGGTAATTTATAGCGATTCTCACTTGAATGCAATACAAAATTATATCGTTGCGCGTAGGGGCACGGCACTGCCCATACGTGTCAACTTAACGTGAAACCCTTGCCAAGATATGATTTGATACAAAATCACGTACCACCAAGATCCGCGCTACCCCACCCCAGTTTTGCTGACGCAAAACGTCCCCTCCCCGTTTACGGGGAGGGGATTGAGGGGTGGGGTAAAATGCCTGTGGAATAAGCGTTTTGACTTAAGTTGACACCAATTGGCACTGCCGTGCCTAAGACAG
The DNA here is from genome assembly GCF_963875285.1 of Calothrix sp. NIES-2100. NCBI lineage: Bacteria > Bacillati > Cyanobacteriota > Cyanophyceae > Nostocales > Calotrichaceae > Calothrix > Calothrix sp. NIES-2100. The sequence goes on along the minus strand of NZ_CAWNLA010000001.1, from coordinate 8,869,840 downwards.
TGTATTGGACTCAACCGAAAACCGCTATATTTCTTGTAAGTCCCCTAGCAAACTGCCAAGATTATACCGATGTTTGCCTTAGAGTCCGAAAAACCCCATACTCAAAATGTAGATATCTGCCAGTTTAGCCTGACTTTTGGACTTCTGTGGTTAAAATCTCATGATGAGTAAGCAAAATCAAACTCGGAAAATCTTACTTTTATCCGCAAATCCCAGAGGTAGCAGTCAGCTGCGTTTGGATGAAGAGATGCGCGAAATTAAGGAAGGGTTGAAAAGGTCAAAGAATCGTGACCAATATTTCATAACCACAGCAGAAGCATTACGCTACAGGGATATACACCGAGCGATTTTGGAATCCGAACCGCAGATTATTCATTTTTCTGGACATGGCACTGGAGAAAAAGGTTTAGTATTTGAAGATGAATCGGGTCAAATCAAGTTAGTTGATGCTGAAGCTTTAGCTGGGCTATTTCAATTATTTGCTGACCAAGTAGAATGTGTGGTTCTCAATGCCTGCTACTCTAAATACCAAGCTCTGGGAATATCTCAACATATTAATTATGTTGTCGGCATGAGTCAAGAAATTGGTGATAAAGCAGCCATTGAATTTGCTGTAGGTTTTTATGATGCACTAGGCGCAGATAAAGGTTATGAGTTTGCTTATAAGTTAGGTTGTAGCTTGATTCGTGTAGCTGGAATAGCAGAGAATCTGACACCTAAATTAATGACGAAATCAGATACAGTATCGTTAAATTCTTCAACAAAGGCGACGACAATATATATAGAAAGACCGCCAATTGAGGAGAAATGTTGTGAGGCAATTTTACAACCAGGGGCGCTGATTCGCATTAGATCGCCGCAGAGGATGGGGAAAACATTGCTGTTGGAGAAAGTACTCAATCATGCGAGAGCGCAAGGTTATCAAACAGCAAAATTAGATTTAAAACTTGCTGATATTAATATTTTGGCTGACACAAAAACATTTTTGCAATGGTTATGTGTTAATGTGTCAGACAGCCTAGAACTAGAACCACAATTAGATAAATACTGGCAAGAGGTTTTTGGGCTAAATAAAAACTGTACTCGTTATTTTCAAAAATATTTATTAGGGGCTAGTGATAGTCCTTTAGTTTTAGCTATAGATAATTTTGAGCGACTATTTGCATATCCAGATATTTTTCCCGAATTTTGTTTATTACTGCGGGGATGGTATGAAGCAGCTAAACAAGGAGACAAAATTGGTAATCTCTGGAAAAAACTGCGCTTAGTGGTAGTTCATTCCACAGAAGCGTATCCTTCCTTAGACACCAATCACTCACCATTTAATGTAGGATTTGCAATTGAGTTACCTGAATTTAACCTGCAACAAATAGAATCTCTTACCCAGCAGTATGAATTAGCAGATAAGTTGGGACAACAAGATTTAAATAAGTTGATGAAGTTAGTAGGCGGACATCCTGATTTAATCCAGCAAGCAGTTGCTTACCTCAAAAATCCCCAAGCTACCATAGAAGAACTTTTGCAACTTGCGCCAACAGAACAGGGAATTTTTAGCGACCATTTGCGACAACAATTGTGGCATTTACAACATAATTCTCAGCTTGAGTTAGGGTATAAAAATGTGGTCATGGCGAATGCGCCTCAACGTTTAGATACTGATGTTGCATTCAAGTTACATAGTTTAGGATTGGTAAAACTTTCAGGTAACGATTGTATTCCCAGTTGTGAATTATATCGTCAGTATTTCTCAGTCCGTTTAGGGTAATATCGGGAGTATTCCAAATGTGTAAAAACATATTTTGTCATTGCGAGCGTAATGAAATGAAGCGAAGCAATCGCAGTAGATAGACTTTGCGATTGCTTCATTCCGCTTCCCTTCGGGACGCTCCGCGAACGCTCCATTCGCAATGACATTCAAAAAAGTGGGATGCTCTCCGATAACAAATGACAAATAACAAATGACAAATGACAAATCATCACTATCAATTCTCTGGAAGTCTACCAGAAAATGCCAGCACCTACGTCACCCGCAAAGCTGACAGTGATTTGTATGCAGGACTAAAAGCAGGAAAGTTTTGTTATGTATTAAATTCCAGACAAAGCGGAAAGTCTAGCTTGCGTGTGCGCACCATGCAAAGACTCAGAGAAGAAGGTGTACAATGTGCAGCAATTGACCTTTCCGCTGGCGGGATTCAAAACGTCCCACCCGAACAATGGTATGCAGATTTAATTGATAATTTAATTGAAACTTTTGACTTAGATGTAGATTTTGGTGATTGGTGGGAGACTAATCAGTTAAATTCGCTAGTAACTAGATTTCGGAAGTTTTTAGAAGAGATATTACTTGTTGAAGTTAAAGAAGATATCGTTATTTTTATTGATGAAATTGATAGTGTACTCAGCTTAAAATTTCCCACAGATGATTTTTTTGCCTTGATTCGCGCCTGTTATAACAAGCGGGTTGATAATCCTGAATATAATCGCCTCACCTTTTGTTTGTTGGGAGTCGCATCACCTAGCAATTTGATTGAGGATAAACAACGCACTCCCTTTAATATTGGTCAAGCTATCTCGTTGACTGGTTTTCAATTGCATGAAATTGAGCCATTAGCAAGGGGTATGTCAGGGAGATTTCCTAACCCTGAAGTAGTCATGAAGGAAATTTTATCTTGGACAGGAGGACAACCATTTCTGACGCAAAAACTGTGTCAGTTGATGATTGAAGAATCTCTGCAAGACAAACCTCGGACTGTTGAGCAGGTAGTGAAGTCTCGGATTATTGAAAATTGGGAATCTCAAGATGAGCCTGAGCATTTACGAACAATTCAATCCAGAATTTTGCGCGATGAGCAACGGGCTGGATATTTACTAGAACTGTATCAGCAAATTCGCTTGCGGAATGAGCAATCTGAGATTACAGCCGATGATACTTTAGAGCAAAGTGAGTTACAGCTTTCAGGATTGGTTTTTAGGCAGCAAAATAATTTAAGAGTTTATAATCCCATATATCAAGAAGTTTTTAATCAAAATTGGATAGATAATCAATTAAAAAATCTGCGTCCATATTCAGAGACTTTTCGCTTTTGGGTGGCTTCTGGAGGAAAAGATACATCAAGATTATTGCGGGGAAAGGCTTTACAAGGCGCGGAAGCATGGGCTAAGGATAAGAGTTTAAGTTATCAAGATAGGCAGTTTTTAGCAGCGAGTAAAGAGCAAGAAATTCAAGAAGAGATTGCTGCTAAGGAACAAGAAGCTGCTTTAGAAAGAGAAAGACAGGATAGAGAAGCAGCAGAATATAGAAATAAATTACTTAGTGAAGCTAATCGCAAAGCTAAAAAACAAATTCGTAATGGAACTATTATTTTAGTTTTGACTTTATTGGGAGCAGCAATTGCAGTGATACTGGCTGGAAAAGAAGTCAAAGAAGCGCAACAAAAACTTAAACAAACATACACATATGTAGCATATCCCCAACAGCTAAGAGAATTGGCGAAAAAATTTACCCTGAACTCAGAAGAAGCTCAGTTGATATCCAAACAAGCAGCTATTAAAATTAAAGACGCTCAAATTGAACAAGTTTATCTCCACGCTTCTAAATCATTAGCTTATCAAAAACTAAAAGATTGGAAGTCAGCAGAAGAATCTATCAAACAGAGTATGAACTTTTTAAGGGGATGGAAAGAGAATAAGGAGAAAAGAGAAAGTAGAGAATCAAACAGTGAATTCTTGCAGACAAAAATATTTGCATTGAATGTTGAAGGCAATTTACTCATTGAACAAAAAAATACTCAAAAGGCAATAGAAGCTTATCAAGAAGCGTTCATACTCCTTCAAAGCAATAAAATTAGCGCTTTTAAAGCAGAATTTTTTATTGTAGATCTGGAGACTGTTGAATCTGTATATCGAAAACTTTTTAATTTATTAGCAGATCAAGATCCAAAAAATTTAAACCTGGAAAGGGTTCGGGAAGCTTTAAAACAGCACCTTTTTCTTGAATTGGAATACTTTTTGAAAGCGAAAAAATGGCAAGAAGCTGACCAAACAACTTTGCAAATAATGCTTTTGGTTGCTAATAGAGAACTTGAAGGTTTCCTTGATTACCCACAGATAGAGAATTTTTCCTGTCCTGTCCTTAAACAAATTGATGAGTATTGGGTGCAAAACTCAGAAGGACATTTTGGTTTCAGCGTCCAAAAGAATATTTGGGTAGATACAGGAAATAGACTGGGTATTAAACCAGGAGATTGGAATTCTAACCATATGAAAAATTACTTTCGCTTTGTCAGTGCTGTCGGATGGTATAATTACAAAAAAAATAATGAAAAAGAGTCCGACTGGGTGCAATACAACGAGTATCTGAAGCGTATAACAGAAAACGCATACGACCCTTCAATGAGGGGTGGATTACCACTTCCTACAGGCATGGAAGGGTTGGGGTTAAATGAGATTGAAATGGGTAGGGGGGTAGTCTGGGCGATAGGAGGGGGATATCCTTTTGGTGGGCATCTCCTCTCTCGCGTTGCGATTTGTAAACTATAAAAATATAGTGTGATTTGTTGGCTAAAAACTTGCATCAACCAACAATGCAATCTCATCCACTGACAAAGCCATTCTACCGGGTGACAATGCGATTGCATCGAGTCACAATTCAATTGTATCGGGTGACAATTCAATTACATCGACTGACAATGCGATCACATCAACGATAATAGAGACAGTACCAGCAATACATTTAAAGGTGTAGGTTGGGTTGAACGCAGTCAAACCCAATACCAATAATCCCCGGTTTTGTTGGGTTTCGCAAAGCCTCAACCCAACCTACAAAATACTGACTTTTATAACAATGTGATCGCATCGCTAACAATGCCATTGTATCGGCTGACAATGCGATTGTATCGGGTGAAATTGCGATCGCATCGACTCAGATTGCAATCAGATCGACTTTGATGACGATCAAAACGACTTTGATGACGATCAGATCGACTTTGATGACGATCAAAACGACTTTGATGACGATCAGATCGACTTTTATTGCGATCAAAACGACTTTGATGACGATCAAAACGACTTTGACGACGATCAAAACGACTTTTATTGCGATCAAAACGACTTTGACGACGATCAAAACGACTTTTATTGCGATTTGTATCGAGTGACAATGCGATCGCTCTGTAGTTGATTAAGTTTTTTTATTTGCCCTAGAATCCGAAAAACCGGATAATTGAATATAAGCCAAGCAAAGCAAAGCCGATGAAAATAAATCGTCGCCTGTAGGGGCACGGCATCGACAATTTTCTGGTATATACAATAATCTTACTGGTGCCGTGCCCCTACGAAAGGATCTGTGGTTAAATTACCTGACAATTGCTGTAAAGCGTGTGTATCTGCTAATACTGATGTCATTAAACAATATCCCTAGGAAAATTCCCCCACATTTCTTGGCGTGCATTAGCAATATCTTCTTCTGTAATATCTACCTTTAAATCAGTACATAAACCTCTCACACTGAGTAAAGCAGGTTTTTTATTTGTTTTTTGGTACAGAAATTCTGCAAAATCTCATAATTCTTGTTGCTTATCTATAGGTAGCTGCCGCAATTTCTCTAACACAGCTTGTTCAAGATTCATAATATTTCCCCATGATTATGCCATCGCATCGGCTCACAATGTCATTGTATCGAGTGACAATGCCATTTTATCGACTCACAATGCGATCACATCAGCTTTATGCTATTTTGATGCATACACGTAAATTTTAAATATCATGCATCGTTTTTTACTACATTTTTTCAGTATTCTCGCCCTCAGCAGTTTGTCTGTCGGTACTTTGGCAATGGCAAGCACAACACCGGAAACCTCAAAGATACAGTTAGCCCAAAAGCTCAACTGTAATAACGCCCAAAGTCAAGCCGAAATTAATCAATGCGCGCAGATATCCTATCAAAATGCTGATAAAAAATTGAATCAAGCTTATAAACAACTGCTGCCAACTTTATCTAGTTCCAGAAAACAGAAATTAATTACTGCACAGCAAGCATGGATTAAGTTTCGTGATACCAGTTGTCAATTTGAAACAAGCCAATATGAAGGAGGCACTATTGCACCGACTATTTATTTTGGTTGCTTAGAAAAGACTACACAACAACGTACTCAACAATTACAAGAATACCTCAATCCAGAGCGTTAATACTGAAGGATGAAGGGTGAAGGGTGAAGGGTGAAGGGTGAAGGGTGAAGTATGAAGTATGAAGGGTGAAGGGTGAAGGATGAAGGGGACATCCAATTTTTTAAATACCCAATAAATTTGTAGTGCGAGCGTCTGGCTCGCTGTTGTTCATTCATCGTGCAAGATGTGTAGTGCGAGCGTCTGGCTCGCTGTTGTTCATTCATCGTGCAAGATGTGTAGTGCGAGCGTCTGGCTCGCTGTTGTTCATTCATCGTGCAAGATGTGTAGTGCGAGCGTCTGGCTCGCTGTTGTTCATTCATCGTGCAAGATGCTCGCACTACGGAATATGGGTAATTTATTTTTTGTAAGTCCCAAGGGTGAAGGGTGAAGGATGAAATTAACCTAACTATTAAGGGGTGGGGGTTGAATTGAGCAAAAAGCTTGATTTTTTTGATTGGAATGCTTGTACTCATTTTCACTTCATCCTTTATCCTTCATCCTTCATCCTTTTTTCATCCTTTATTTGGTAAATAAATGTAAAGAAAATCGAAACTAAACTTAACCGAAATTAAGCAATTAGCATCCGGTAAGTCACTCACTGCGGTAGTCTAGATGAGAGTGAATTTATCGCCTTGTTTGACATTTTGTTTTATGACTTCAGCTGTTTCCAGTCCTGCACGCACAATCCGCATTGGTTCTCGTAAGAGTCAACTTGCTCTAGTTCAAACCTACTGGGTGCAAGAACAACTCCAAAAAAGCTATCCTGATATTGCTTTTGAAGTCCATACCATGTCTACCCAAGGCGACAAAATCCTGGATGTAGCATTAGCCAAGATTGGTGATAAAGGATTATTCACCAAGGAATTAGAAGTTGGGATGCTCAATCAGGAGATTGACTTTGCGGTTCATTCCCTGAAGGATCTGCCAACTCATTTACCAGAAGGGTTAACACTAGCAGCAATTACCGAACGGGAAAACCCAGCAGATGCTTTGGTATTGCACGAAAAGCATAAAGGGCTGCAAATTGATACTTTACCAGCAGGTGCGGTAATTGGTACATCTTCCCTACGGAGATTAGCACAGTTACGTAATAAATTCCCCCATTTTACATTTAAAGATGTGCGGGGAAATTTGAATACACGCATGGCTAAATTAGATGCGGGTGAGTATGATGCTTTGATTTTGGCAGTTGCAGGGTTAGAGCGGTTGGGAATGAGCGATCGCGTTCACCAAATTCTACCAAAAGAAATTTCGCTTCATGCTGTAGGCCAAGGTGCATTGGGTATAGAATGCCGTGCTGACGATACAGAATTGATATCTCTGTTGAAAGCTATCGAACATCCCCAAACACGCGATCGCTGTTTAGCTGAACGCGCTTTCTTACGCGATCTCGAAGGTGGCTGTCAAGTACCTATCGGTGTTAACACTGAAATTAAGGGTGAGCAATTAACACTAACAGGCATAGTTGCTAGCGTTGATGGGCAAAACCTGGTTAAAGACACCGTTACCGGAGAAGCCAAAAATGCCGAACAGCTAGGTACAGAACTCGCCAATCTGCTGCGTCAACAGGGCGCGCAAGCAATTTTGGATGTAATCTTTACCGAAATCCAAAGAGGTTCTTAAGCTACTCCGCAACCTGATATGGTTAGATAAGTAATCAGTGAACAGTGAAAAAGTGATAACTGAGTAACTGAAAACTGAATCACTGTGTAGGCAGAATCGGGGAAACACATAATACCATGCGGATTCTATTTGTTGCAGCAGAGGCAGCTCCCGTTGCAAAAGTTGGCGGAATGGGTGATGTTGTCGGAGCATTGCCCAAAATCTTGAGAAAAATGGGGCATGATGTGCGGATATTCTTGCCCTACTATGGCTTCCTCCCAGACAAAATGGAGATTCCCAAAGAACCCATCTGGCGGGGATATGCCATGTTTCAGGATTTTGCTGTTTACGAAGGTGTTCTCCCTGGTACTGATGTTCCCTTGTATTTATTTGGACATCCCGCCTTCTTACCCCGCCGCATTTATTCGGGAGATGATGAAGATTGGCGGTTCACTTTGTTTGCCAACGGTGCAGCGGAATTTTGCTGGAATTATTGGAAGCCAGAAATTGTCCACTGTCACGATTGGCATACAGGAATGATTCCTGTGTGGATGAATCAAGATCCAGATATCACCAGTGTGTTTACCATTCATAACTTGGCTTATCAAGGGCCTTGGCGTTGGTATTTAGAAAAGATTACTTGGTGTCCTTGGTATATGCAAGGACACAACACAATGGCAGCGGCGGTACAATTTGCCGACAGGGTAAATACAGTTTCTCCCACATACGCCGAGCAAATTAAAACACCTGCTTACGGTGAAACTATAGAAGGTTTGCTGTCTTTTATTAGCGGTAAGTTATCTGGGATTATTAACGGTATAGATACCGAAGTTTATAACCCAGAAAACGACAAATTTATTGCCCAAACCTTTACTACTGATACCCTAGATAAACGTAAAGCCAACAAAATTGCTTTACAAGAAGAAGTAGGATTAGAAGTTAATTCCAATGCCTTTTTAGTTGGCATGGTAACCAGGTTAGTCGAACAAAAAGGCTTGGATTTAGTTATTCAAATCCTCGATCGCTTCCTGGCATATACTGACGCGCAATTCGTATTGTTGGGGACAGGCGATCGCTACTACGAAACCCAAATGTGGCAGTTGGCATCCCGTTATCCCGGACGCATGGCAACGTATCTACTGTATAACGATGCCTTGTCTCGTCGCATCTACGCAGGTACTGATGCCTTCTTAATGCCTAGTCGGTTTGAACCCTGCGGTATCAGCCAAATGATGGCTTTGCGTTACGGTTCCGTGCCCATTGTCCGGCGTACAGGCGGGTTAGTTGATACGGTATCCCATTTCGACCCTGTAAATGAAGCAGGTACTGGTTATTGTTTTGACCGATATGAACCCCTAGATTTGTTCACCTGCATGATCCGCGCCTGGGAAGGTTTCCGTTTCAAACCCCAATGGCAGGAATTACAAAAACGCGGTATGAGTCAGGATTTCAGCTGGTATCAATCTGCCAAGCAATACGTGAAGCTGTATAGATCAATTTACGGTTTACCAGAAGAAGAGGAAGCACCTCAACCAGAGTTGGTGCTAAACGAGGCGGAGGCGGAGGCGGTAGCTAGTAGCTAACAGCAGCTGAGTCTCTTCGCCATGCGAAGAGACTCACCTACATATAGCAATCCTATTTCAGTTGTGAAAAATATCGGTTTTGACTGTTGACTGTTGACTGTTGACTGTTGACTGTCAACAACCCTACATGTAATATTTCACAAATCCTCAACGGATTGCTATAAGTAGGTCAACATAATTAAATGTAAGATGTCATTGCGAGGAGGAACGACGAAGCAATCCCAGTATGCAGCGATTGCTTCGTTCCTCTCTTCGAGACGCTACGCAAACGCAATGACAAAACATATTATATTTATTTAGGTTGATCTACTTATCTCATCGGTTCATCTGCATAAATAGTCCTTGGCAAAGAACCTCAGATAAAGTTTGCAATAATTCCTGAGTTGTATAGGGCTTAGAAATAAATTTGTTGACAGTCGCATCTTTGGTAATGTTATTGCTGGTTACCAAACCGCTAACAGCAACAATCTTCACCTGGGGATTCATTGTTTGCAATGTACGAATGGTAGTTGCACCATCCATCAACGGCATCATCATATCTACCACAACTACACTGATTTTATCTTGGTAGCGGGCATACAGTGCGATCGCTTCAATACCATTGTTGGCAGTCAGCACTTTGTAGTTATAACTTTCTAAAGAAATTTTAGTAGTTTCGAGAATTTTCGCTTCGTCATCTACTACTAAAATTAATTCTCCGTTACCATCTGGCAGTTCGAGATTGTCCGCTAACGATGTTGCCATAGTCTCCACTGCTGGTAAGAACAATTTAAATTCAGTTCCTTTGCCGATTTCGCTATGGACGTTAATAAAACCACCGTGACTTTTGATGATACCTCTCACGGTTGAAAGACCCAAACCTGTACCTTTACCAACTTCTTTAGTGGTGAAAAACGGCTCAAATATTCTATCTAAAATTTCTGGCGGCATCCCCATTCCTGTATCCGCAACAGTAATTACAATGTAGGGCCCAACCTTGGCCTCCAGATTCATTCGGGCATATTGTTCATCAATCAACAAATTTTTGGCAGAAATACTGAGAGTACCACCGTTGCACATAGCATCACGAGCATTGACGGTGAGATTCATCAGTACTTGATGCAAATGTGTGGCATCTCCAATCACAGCCCAAAGATCTGACTGAATATCAGTAGAAAATTCTATAGATTTCGGAAATGTGCCATGCACAATCTGCTCAATTTCTGAGAACAGGTGGCTAATTAGCACAATTGAACGCTTACCTTCAACCCCGCGTGCAAACTGTAGCACTTGCTTAACTAAAGCAGCTCCACGTTTAGTGTTAGTTTCTATTGTTCTATACATTTTCTGACTCCATTCATCAGCATTAGGGCGTTTTAGCTGTAGCAGTTGCGCTGCCGACAAAATTGGTGTCAGTATATTGTTGAGGTCATGGGCAATGCCGCCAGCAAGTGTACCCAAACTTTCTAGCCGCTGCGTGCGGAGAAATTGGCTTTCAAGTTGTTTTTTTTCTGTAATGTCGGTGTTAACTATCAGAATCGATTTAGGTTGTCCATCGCGATCGCGCATTAAAGTCCAACGACTAGCAACAATAATTTTTTCGTCTTGTTTGGTAACTTGCTGCAATTCACCTTGCCAGCAACCATGTTCAGCTAGACTTTTGCGGATATTTTGTAGTTGAGGTAAGATTTCCGGTCGATAGAGAAGCTGATTGATATTTTTGCCAATTACCTCTGATGCTTGCCATCCGTATAAATTTTCCGCTCCTTGGTTCCAAAAGCTGATTTGATTGTCCCAATCGTTAACGATAATTGCATCTGTAGCGATATCTAGCAAAGCAGCTTGTTCATGAATTTTTTGTTCTGCTTGCTGGCGCTCAGCAATTTCCCTCTCCAAACGCTGATTTTGCTCTTGCAGTGTCTTGGTTAAGTGTCGCAGCTGGAGATGAAGTTTAATCCGGGCTAAAACTTCTTCATGCTGTAGCGGTTTAGTAACGTAATCCACGGCTCCCAAACTCAAGCCTTTGACTTTATCCACTGTTTCGGTGAGTGCAGTCATGAAAATAATGGGAATATCTTGTGTTAAGGCATTCGCTTTTAAACGGCGACAGGTTTCAAAACCGTCTATATATGGCATGAGTATGTCCAACAGGATCAAGTCAGGTGGGGCATATTCGGCTCGTGCGATCGCACTTTCACCATCTTCCGCAACCAAAACAGTAAATCCTGTATCGGCTAAAAAATCAAACAAAATTTCTAAATTTGTTGGGTTGTCATCAACAATTAAGATGACTCCTGGATGATTCAAATCAGTTTTCATAAAACCTCATTTTTCAATTAGGCAGAGGTCAGCAATTATGTTAATCTACATCCCTAGTAACGCTGCATGGAAGTCAATAGTCAAAAGGCAAAAGGCAATATTCAACTGACAACTGACCATTGACCAATAATATTTAATTACGCCAACCTACTTACTTTTTGCCATCTGTGAATATTCTTTAATAAAATCTACAATTTGTTTTCCTTTAAACTCTTTAGCCAGTTGGCGCAAATGATGTGCAAACGGTAACAATTTTTTATCAAACTCCTCTAATTTTGTTGCTCTTTGGGCAATACTCCTGAGGTCTCCCTTCATTGCCAAATCTAGCAGAATTCCAATTTCTTCTGCTGGTGGAGGAATTAATTGTAAATTTTGAAGTTTTGTTTTTACATTAACATTTTTTTGTTCTTTTGGCTCATTTTCTATATCTTCATAAATCCATTCCAAGCCTAAGTGAATTCTTAATTTTTCTAAAAGTTCTGCTACCAAAAATGGTTTAGGCAGAAAATCATTACAACCTACTTCTAGACTCTGCTTTTGCTCAAAATCAAAAACGCTAGCTGATATAGCAATTACTGGTACTTCCTTAAATTTTGGTAACAGCCTCAGACGACGTGTGGCTTCAAAACCATCCATTACGGTCATTACCAAGTCCATAAAAATCAAATCTGGCTTAAATTCTGGTGCTTTATTCAGACAGTCTAAGCCATCGGTTGCTTCTAAAAGTTCAAAACCTAAGCCCTGTAGTAAATTGACTAAGACAGAACGATTTGAGCATTTATCATCTACTACTAAAATCTTCTTTCTATCACCAACAAAACCAATGATGTTACGTTCAACAACTTTCTTAACATTAATTGCTGAACCAACCTCAGCTAAATCCAAATCTAGCCAGAAAACGCTACCTTTACCTAACGTACTTTTCACCTTCAGTTCACCGCCCATCATCTGGACTAATTGACGGCTAATTGCTAATCCTAAACCTGTACCTTCTGTCTTGCGGCTATCTTCCCCTACCTGTTTAAATGGCAAAAATATTTCTTCTAATTGCTCTTCGGCTATACCGATGCCTGTATCTTCTACTTGAAACCGTAATTTTTCCCCATGATATCCTACCTGGAATTTTACACTACCTTTTTCAGTAAATTTGACAGCATTGCTCAGTAAATTAATTAAAACTTGCCGTAACCGTTTCTCATCGGCGCGCACAATTTTAGGTACATGAGATAGTTGATGATAAACTAAAGCAATTCCTTTTTGTTCACTACGAATCTGGCAGATTTGCACAATACTTTCCAGAAAATCTGGTAAATAAAATTCTGTAGGATAAAGTTCTAATTTTCCTGCCTCAATTTTAGAAAGATCTAAAATATCGTTAATCAGTGTTAGTAAATGTTCCCCACATTGATGGATGATGTTGATACCATTCTTTTGTTCAGCAGTTAAAGTGTTATGTTTATTCAAAATTTGTGCGTAACCCAAAATCCCATTGAGGGGTGTACGCAGTTCATGGCTCATGCTAGCAAGGAATTGGCTTTTGGCGCTGTTGGCGGTTTCAGCTGCTTCTTCGGCGCGTTGGCGATCGCGGATTTCCTGTTGTAGTTGCAAATTCTTACTTTGTAATTCCAGAGTTCGCTCTTTGACTCTGACTTCCAATGTGCGATTATATTCTTCTAAATCATGATAAAGACGCGCATTTTCAATTGAGATTGCTGCTTGTGATGATAAAAGTTGTAAAACTTCCAAGCGCTCTGGCGTAAATGCTTTAGTAGTTAAATTATTTTCTAAGTACAGAATACCAATGAGTTTATTTTGGTGGATAACTGGTGTACATAAAACAGATTTCGGCTTTTGATTGATTATATAGTTGTCTGCTGTAAATGCTCCCTCATTGGCGGCATCATCTAATAATACATATTCCTGAGTTCGCGCTACGTAATTAATTAGGGATATCGGTAAGTAAGGGCTACATTCAACTGATGTCGATTCCTGTAAACTTATTTCATTACATCCCACATTTCCTGAAGCTTCTATAAGTAGTTTTCCTGCCTTTTCTAAAATTAAAAATCCCAGTTCCGCTCCGGCAATTTCAATGACAATTTGCATTAATTTAGCCAACACTTTATCTAGAACTATTTCACTAGACAGAGCTTGTGAGGCCTTCATAACTGCTGATAAATCGAAAACTTCTGGATTCCCAATAGTCGTAGAGCTAATTGTGCGATTCATTTCTAGAGTTTTGGTTTTGCGCTCTCCACTCTGGGAAAAAATTTGCGGATAAGTTGTTTCTAAAAATCTGATTTTGGCAGTTGCTCCCCACCGAACATAAGCGTAATAAGACTGGGCTAAATAATCTCTAGCAATATTTTCCCTACCCCGCATAAAATAAAACTCTGCTGCAAGTTCCGCACCCAGCGCTTCTTCTTGGATATAACCTTGTGCTTTGGCTCCGGCTATAGCGCGGTCGTAGTATTCCATAGCTAGTAATGGTTGCCCAATTATCCTAGCTTTCTCTGCCTCTACTAAATTATATTTATGTTCAAAATTACAAGGTGCATGAAATGCTTTTAACCCCAAACTTTTTTGATTCAATTCCAACTGCTGTAAACACTTTTCTTTTTCACCATCATCAAGCTGTTGGTAATAAGCAAGTATTATTAAAGAATGGTAAAATTTCAATTCATAATCCATCAGCATTGCGACTACGCCTTGGATATTCGCTTGGGCTAAATTTGCATATTCAAAAGCAGCCTTGTAATCTTTAAATAAATAAGCAAGTATTGCTTTAAATAAATAAAAGCAACAAATCACAACTTGCCAATTAGCTGTCATCACAATTGGCAATCTGGTTTCTTCACAGAAACTTTCACCTGTTAAAGTTAGCTTATCAGTAGCTCGCCCAAGCAAATTGAGTGTAACTTGTCTAGCCAATCTAATGTAATTAATGCCTAAATCTTGTTTAAACTGATCAACTAACTCAACATAAGGGGCAATTTTTTTCTCTACTGTTTCTAAGTTTTCACCACTAAAAAACAAGTAAATTCCATACTCAGAACTACCATAACCTAAAAACTCAATATTGCCAGTTTCTAAAGCAAATTCACTAGCTAATCTTAAACTATCTACAGCTTCTCGTAAATGCTCCTTACAAAATTGTAGATGACTAGCATATACTTTAAGGGCACAAGTTTTGATAACTTTATCATTAAATTTCTCGGCTACTCGCAACGCTAATTGACCAAATTCATAGGCGGAATCATTATCTTCAAATACACCAGCAACTAACAAACCATACATAGAATAGCCAAATGCTGAGGCTCCACAATTACCATACTTCACCGAGAGACTAACCATTGTTGACATCATTGGCATCACAAGGTGTGGTCTGACAATGTAAACGGGCCCTGGCATAGTATTTAATATTTCTATTGCCGCTTGTTTATAAGGGTCGCTAATTAATGGTAAATTTGCGAGTTGGGCAATTTGGCTTTGATCAAACATCAATTCTTGCCGCAATTGCTCACAATATATATTGATGCTTTCTAAATCTGTTGGTATGGTTACTCCTAATAATTCTAGAGTTTGTAAAGCTATATCAATTGCTGCTGGTAAATCTGCTTTAACAATATAAAAGTTAATGGCTCTTTTATAGACTCTGACTTTATCTAAGATGGTTTTAGCGTAGTTTAAAGCAATATCAATTAAATTTTTAGCTTCCTGATAATTAGCATTGAGATACTCGGCTTCAATCGTGGCATCATAAATATCTAATGTTAAATTATATTCCTCCTCCCAGCTATCTATCGCTAAGAGTTCAATTCCAGTACTTAAATATTTCAGAGCAGTTTCATAAGCATTTGCTAGTCTGGCTTTATTACCTGCAATTAAGTTGAGTTTAGCTAGCTGATATTTTTGAGCCTGCTGGGTTATCATTCCCGCACCAATATCTAGCTGGTTAACAATCTCAAAAATGTTTTCTTCAATTTGGGTTTCTGGCGTATTCTTGAGTAACAAATTGCCAATTTTTAAATGAGTTTGCTTTTTTTGGATATCGGGAATTAGTGTATAAGCAGCTTGCTGAACACGGTCATGTAAAAATTTGTAAGTAATTTGTGATTGAGAAAGTTTAAAATCCTCGTCAAATACTAGAGGAATTTTATCAGCATTAGTTAGAGGAATAACTAAACCTGCTTCTAGAGAACCCCACAAATCTGCGGCTGTTTCTGTCAACGTTTTTTCAGTCACAATACTCAAGACTTCTAGAGTAAATTTGTCACCAATACATGCAGCTAATTTTAATATATTTTGCGTTTGTGGTGATAATTTTTGAATTTGATTGACCATCAAATCAACAACATTATCAGTAATATCAATTTGTTTTATTAGTTCGATATCCCACTGCCAGCAACGGTCACTAATATTAAAAAATAATAAATTTTCTAGATACAGAGATTTGAGGAGTTGAGTTAAAAAGAAGGGATTTCCTTGAGTTTTAGCAAACACTAACTCAGCTAGCATCTGTATTTCTTCCGGATGAGTACGGAGAGTATCACTCACCAAAAGTATGACATGGGAAATTTGCAAAGGTTGGAGAACAATATTGTTAACTATTGCCGAAGATATTTTAATTTCTTCTAAAGTCAACATCAAAGGATGAGTTGCATTGACTTCATTATCTCGATATGTACCAATCAGTAATAAATATTGACTATCTGGATTACAGACAAGCAACTGAATTAACTTTAATGAAGCTAAATCTGCCCACTGTAAGTCATCCAAGAACAGCACTAAAGGATGTTCTTTTTGAGAAAATATATGAATAAATTTTTGAAACAGGCGATTAAATCGGTTTTGCGATGCCGTGGGGCCTAATTGCGGAACATCTGGTTGATGTCCAATTATTCGTTCGACTTCGGGAATAACATCGATAATAACTTGCGCATTATCGCCCAAAGCTTTTAAAATCTTTGCTTGCCAAATTGCTATTTTTTCACTACTTTCTGTTAATAACTGCCGGAGCAATTCTTGAAAAGCTTGAATTAAAGAAGCATAAGGAATATTACGTTTAAATTGGTCAAACTTACCGGAAATAAAATAACCTCGTTGACGTATTATGGGTTTATGAACTTCATTCACTAAGCAGGATTTGCCGATACCAGAGTACCCACTTACTAACATCATCTCAGTTGCCCCTAGACTCACTCGCTCAAAGGTATTCATGAGAATGGCAACTTCTTGCTCGCGACCATAAAGTTTTTGGGGAATGACAAATTGGCTATATAAATCAAGCTGACCGATGTTGAAATTGGGAATTTTTCCAGTTGCTTGTAGTTGTTTTAAGCATTCTTCTAAGTCTGCTTTTAACCCTAAGGCATTTTGATATCTCTCCTCAGCAGTTTTGGCTAATAATTTCATCACTATATGAGAAACTACTGAAGGAATTTTTGAGTTAATTTCTTGAGGAGGTATTGGTGTTTTGGCAATATGGCTATGAACTAATTCTAAAGAGTCATGAATTTGAAAAGGTAGCTGACCCGTTAACATTTCGTAGAAGGTGACACCTAAAGAGTAAAAGTCAGTACGATAATCAATGGAACGATTCATTCTCCCAGTTTGTTCTGGTGACATATAGGCGAGAGTGCCTTCTAACAAATTAGGATCGCTGGGGTGATGATTTTCTTTGGATAAATATGATGAAATACTAAAATCAATAATTTTAACTTGACCTGTTTGCGGATTAATTAAAATATTTTGCGGCTTAATATCTTTATGAATAATATTATTTTGATGTAACTGAGAAAGAATAGTAGCTAGTTGAATAGCAATGTTCAAAAACTGGCTTAAGTCAAGTTTTTGGATGTTAATAAAATTTTTTAGAGTTTCTCCGGCAAAATCTGACAGAATTAGTGCTAAACCGTTTTGATAATTTTCCAACGCCAAGGGTTTAACAATTCCTTCTATTTTTAAACTTTGGAGTATTTGATATTCATGTCTTAATTGAGTAAGCTGTTTTATAGTGGGATACTCAGCTTTCAGAGTTTTAATAATTACCGATGTTTGCTCAGGCTCGCGTAAAGCACGATAAACATAGGTAGTAGTACCGTCATAAAGGACTTCGATGAGATTGTAACCAGTAATGGTAATACTCATATTTGATTTCTGATTTGTAAAAGTTACTTAAGCACTAAGCTGATAGCTTTCCCATTTATGCTAATTTCTCCTCCTGTTAAAGTTAAGGAGTGTCATTAATTGTTTACATAAATTAAAATCCCCTGCGGATAAGAGATCCGAGGGGAAAATGATGAATAAAATAATTGCTATCTATCGATTACCCAGCGAACACAGCTGTATGGTATTGGGATAATATTGTTTAGCTAATTGCTAAGTAATTGTTGACGATTTGCAAAATGCGATCGCTTGCTTTACCATCACCAAAAGGATTAATCGCATTTGCCATTGTTTCATAGGCTATGGAGTTGCTGAGTAACTCAGCAGCAGCAGCCACAATATTCTCGGTTTGAGTGCCTACAAGTTTAGCGGTACCGGCGGTGACTGCTTCCGGCCTTTCTGTGGTTTCCCGCAGAACTAGTACAGGTTTACCGAGGCTAGGTGCTTCTTCTTGCAAACCGCCAGAATCAGTGAGCAAAAAATGCGATCGCGCGATCGCACCCACTAATTCTTTATAATCTAATGGTTCTGTCAAAAAAATTCGCGGATGATTTCCCAAAAGTCCTTGTAATGGTTCTCTTACCGTAGGATTGCGGTGTAGTGGTAATAGCAAAGCTGTATCGGGAAACTTATCTAATATTTGTAAAAATCCTTGCGCGATTCCTTGCAGTGGTTCTCCCCAATTCTCCCGGCGATGAACTGTCGCCAGCAGTGTGCGATAGGATGACCAGTCTAACCCAGGTATATTGCAGGCTGGTTGATTTGCAGCTACATTTAACAGCGCGTCAATTACAGTATTACCTGTTAAGTGAATTTCACCCAACACACCAGAACGCTCTAAGTTTTCCACAGCCAGAGGCGTTGGTGCAAAGTGCAATTGCGTAATTTGCGAAATCAGCCGTCGGTTAGCTTCTTCTGGGTAAGGATTAAACAAGTCATCAGTTCTTAAACCCGCTTCTACATGACCTACAGGAATTTTTTGATAAAATGCTGCCAAAGCTGCGGCAAAAGCTGTAGTCGTATCTCCTTGCACTATGACTAAATCTGGCTTGCTTTCCTTAAATAAAGCCTCCAAACCTCGCAGACTGCGACAGGTAATATCACTCAAAGATTGCTGAGGCTGCATAATCTCCAAGTCATTATCTGCTTTCAGGTCGAACAGCTGCATTACTTGCTCAACCATTTCCCGATGCTGTCCAGTCAAAATTACTTGTGACTCGAAATCTGGAGACCTTTGAAAGACTTGAATTACCGGAGCTAGTTTAATCGCCTCCGGACGAGTACCTAAGATTATATAAACTCGTTTTTGATTAGTCATTAGTCAATGGTCAATGGTCATTGGTCAATAGTCAATCATGGTTATTCAATAGTGATTAGTCAACAGTGATGAGTTAATCACTTACGACAAAGGACAATTAAGAAAATTAGAACCTACGCAACTGGCATATTATTTTAAGTTCGTAGTGTAGACGCACTCCCTGCGGCTTCCCATAGGGTGCAGGGATAGAGCCACTGACCACTGACAAATGACAAATGACTCGCGAAGCGCAATAAAATGTACCCTGGACGTATAAAAGATTTTCGGCTGATTTCCGACAAAATTAACACCTTAGTCAATACCTCCTAACTAGCTGATGTCTATTGGATACAATTCTATCGAGACTCTAAGCCAGAGAATGCTGGTCAATTTTGACATCATTACCAGGTACAAATTCCAGTGTGCGGAAACCCAAAACAGCCAGTAAATCCTTTTCTGGTAACTTGACAGGGCCTGGTTTTTCAGCTTTTCCTGGCGCAGGTAACGGATAAGCAATAGATGCAGCCGTACTAAATCGAATGTTACCTTCGCTATGTTGAATTACTTGATGAATATGACCGCTGAGGACGGTAACAGAAGAAAAGCGGGATAATAACGAGAGTACTTTACCTGATTCAACAGTTGCCCAACCCCATTGAGGATAAAGATTATACAAAGGAATGTGACTAAAAATAACTATTGGCGTGTCTTGTTTCTGGGCTGCGAGGTCTTTTTCTAGTAAATCTAGTTGGGCTTGACCGAGTTTCCCTTGACCAGTTTCCCCAAATTCCAGCACATTGGTCAGGGAAATCAAATGCACGCCGTTATAGTCCCATATTTGCAAACCTTCTTTTTTATCCTTTTGGCTGAATGCTTCTGCATAAGCTTTCCCCCTGTCTCCGATGGTGTCATGTTCGCCAGGAAGGGTAAACAGTGGTGCTTTCAATTGGGAAAGAAATTGTTTTGCCGTGTCAAATTCTTCCGGTTTGGAAAGGTGCGTGATGTCTCCAGTATGAACAATGAATGCTGGTGGTGTGGGTAGTGAGTTTATAGCGTTGATGGTTTGTTGCAGACTGGTAGTAACGTGGGGGTTGGCTTCCTTATTGAAACCTAGATGTGTGTCGCTGATTTGCACAAATGATAAGGGTGCAGAATTTGCTAATTTCTTACCTTGCGAATCTCCGACCGAACAGGATTCAAGTAAACCATTTCCCCCCACTACCCACAGAATACCAAGACCAGTCCAACCAACGTGTTCAATAAACTTTCTACGTTTCATTTTGTTTTCCTATTTGATGTGAAAGTTGCTTTGCTTTAAGTAAAAAGTCAAAAGCAAGAGGTCTTTTATGAGTGCCTTTTTACTTTTTACTTGTGTTAACAGTAATTGTTCCTTGCATGTAGGGATGAATCGAACACAAGTAAGGGAAAGTTCCTGGTTGCGTGAAGGTGTGTTTCCAAACTTGGGTATTATCCAATCCCTTAGAATCAAAAGAGCCATCTTTGGCAGTAATGGTGTGTGGTTCTTCATCTTGGTTGACGAACTGCACAGTCTCACCAGCACCTATTTTGAGGTTTTCTGGTAGGTATTT
This sequence comes from Calothrix sp. NIES-2100, assembly GCF_963875285.1. Lineage (NCBI taxonomy): Bacteria > Bacillati > Cyanobacteriota > Cyanophyceae > Nostocales > Calotrichaceae > Calothrix > Calothrix sp. NIES-2100. The sequence goes on along the minus strand of NZ_CAWNLA010000001.1, from coordinate 8,849,138 downwards.
GAAATTGACAATTTTGACGGTAGGATTTGCGGGATTGGCGGCAAGTTCCTGTGGTTGGGGTGTGGGTGCTACAGATTGTCGGTTGGGGGTGCAGGATGATAAAGAAAACACAATTACCAGAATTGTAGAAGCAAGTCCTTGAAGCAAGTAAGAGATATATTTCATATAGCGATAGACCCGAAAATTATTAAGTAATCGCACCAGACGACCTACAAATACAACAGATAAAAAGAGGTGATTTGTTGCATTTTTAGTTTTTAGTTTTTACTTGTTCTGATTTGCGCCTTTGAGAAAATAGACCCATCATATTTAGTCCGGTGGCAATTAAACTCAGCAATCCTAATCCGTTGAATACAGGTAAAATTGCTGACAATCCCAAAAATTGGAACGTATGAATTTTGAGGAGAAATCCGACTAATGTGGCTTGGTGCAACCATTCATCCGCAACTGTCATGGCAATACCTGTAACTGCGGTGATAATTAGTGGTAAGCAGACTGTAAGTGCAATCAGTCGGTGATATTTGCGGAAGGCTAATCTCATTATCAAATTCCTAATCTTCTTCTTCTAAGGCTTGTAGTTGTGCTTCGAGTGCGTTTAAATATCCTTTGTCTGATAGAGTTTGCTCTGGTAGTAGCTTTGCCTTCACCGCACCTTGAACAATATCTTTAGCTGTTAGCATTCCCGACTGATGCGCGTTCAACAAATCATTCCCACTTGTGATACCTACATTTTCTAAATAGCCGCGTTCAGCCATAAAAGCCAGATTGAAAGGATTAATTTGACTGGCTTTGGCACTGTTTGCCACGACTGAATTATATGTGATTGGGGTTTGTGCTTGAGCAGTAGTTGCTAGTACAGGAGATATTAATAAAGCTGATACAATTGGGAGAATATAACGTTGCATAGTTCTACCTCGTTAATCGAGTTGTTGGCATAAAGCAATGAAAGCAGGTAAGAGAAAACCTACCCAACTTGTTTTCATGTGGGTGATGTGTGAGTAAAAAAGGCTGTTTTCGAGAGCTATAATTAAATAGCGTGTGCGGATTCTCTTCTAGAGAGACTCACACACTGTGAAGGGCATCATATCTCTACAATCAAACATTACCGAAATCTATAATTGTTTGGATTAGTGTTCGCTTCTATTGCTATAACGAACGAGATGAGAATTTGGATTTAACCTCAATCTAAAATCTAAAATCCGTCTTGAAAAGTTTGCTCAACGGGGGAACCCCCGCACGCAACTTTTGTCTGCGACACGCTACGCGAACGCAAAATCTAAAATCCAATTGCCTCCGTCAATCGTTATAGAAATAGAAGTAAAACCTCTACCATTGCCAACCAAATGGTATATAACCTGACATCCACCCAGGTATATTCACACCCCAGCATGGAGTCACATTCTCCCTTACATCAGACAGATACAGATTTGCTCCACGCCGTGAAAGCAAAACAGCCTGGGGCATTAGGTATTCTCTATGACCGTTACGGTCAGGTCGTCTACGGAATTGCACTGAAAGTATTGCAAAACCCGCAGGAAGCGGAAGATTTAACGCAGGAGATTTTTCTGGCTTTGTGGTGCAATGCGACTATCAATCCCAACCATAGTCATTTCCTGCGTTATTTGATAGCGATGACGCGCTCAAGGGCAATAGATAAAATCCGCTCTCGCAGTCGCATTCTCAATCTCTTGCAACGCTTTGGGCAAACAGTCACCGCCGAAACCCTTTCTCCAACTCCGGTTGAGCAAGCTTCGTTAACAGAACGCTCTCTTGCCGTTCGCTCTGCCCTTACCCAACTGCCAGACAACCAACGTCAGGTTATAGAAATGGCTTATGATGCTGAACTTAGCCAGTCGAAGATTGCTCAACAACTAGACGTACCATTAGGAACTGTGAAAACTTGGACGCGCCAAGGACTGCTGAAGCTAAAACAAATATTACTTGATGCTATTGATTAGTTACTTATGACTGCACCAGAAAATTCTCAATATGTACAACAGTTAGCAGCAGGCTATGTCTTGGGTGAACTGGCTCCTGAGGAAGCTCTTGAGTTTCAGCAGATGCTCGCAGAAAATCCTGAGTTGGTGGTGGAAGTAGAGCAGTTACAGCAAGTATTAGATGAAGTGCTTTATGGTTTAAATGCTGTTGAGCCGCCACCGCATTTGCGTGCAGCTATCCTCAGCAATTTAAAGGACGTAGAGACTGAAAATCTCTTCGCGTCCCAGCGTCGTCCAGTCCGCGCTTTTCCCTATAGTCTCTCCTGGCGCAAAATCATCGGCAGTGTCGCGGCACTATTAATTTTGTATTTGGGAATAGATAACTATCACTTGCGTAGAGAATTGCAGATAGCTGATAATCTCCAGACACTGCTGCAACAAAAAGCAACCCGCCTGTTTCCTCTGAGGGGTGTGAATTTAGCAAAAACTGCCTCTGGTAGTTTTGTGCTGAATCTGGAACAGCAAACAGGTGTCATTGCGATTCAAAATCTTCCCCCTGCGCCTGTTGGAAATGTTTACCGAATTTGGGCAGTTGTTGAGGGCGAAAAAATCCCGTGCGGACAGCTTCGTGCCATTACACAGGGTAAGATTGTCGAAAAATTTGCGATGCCTGCTGATTTCTATGATGCTCCGGTATCAGAAATGTTTGTGACGCTGGAGACATCCACTGATTATCGGTATCCACTAGGACAGGTGATGATGAAGAGTGCTTTTACCTTTGGTGATGACAGCAAACTTTAACATCGGCTACGGTGTGATATCGTGTCCGTTTAAAGACTTATCATTAAGGCAGCAGGGGGGCAGAGTTTTTGGGTTTTCTGCATAGATTCGGGAATTATAAATAATGAGCCGGACTTGATGTGAGTTATCTTCTAGCAATTACCTTTGACAAATAAACATGAAAAAACCCGGCTGAACCGGGCAGATGTACTGTTTGTCGAATTTAGCAATTACATTTTGATGTCGCAAGTTAATGGGCAAGCAGCGTAAACTGTAGTTTGCAATTGTTCTGCTTCTCCATGCAGCCAGCTTAACCATTTGATTTGTTTTGGATGTACTCCCTTAGCAGTTAGTACTCCAGCAGCTAATACAACTGCCATGACATTAAACAAAATCAAACCGCCTGCTACTAACAAAACTGCACTAACAGGCATTACAGATTGCAACACAATCGACAACAGACACCCGACCGTAGCCATCAAAACCACTAATGGAAAACCGACAACCAACAAACATACTGCCAATGTGAAAGTCCAGATCAAAAAGCTTTTGATCATTAACAAGGAGTAGGTCTTTCCGAGATTAGAGCTATCAGCCGCAACCATGACTTTTCCTCCCAAATACACAACAACAATTTAACTTCAGTTTTCTCGGTTAGCGAGTTAACTGAATTCTTTAATTAGAAGTTAAGTATATAAAAACCTATTCACCAGATGAGCATTTATTTACTAAACTTTACAGTTAATTTTTTGTAATTATGAATGTAAATTCGAGTTTATATATAGGGAAAAACCTTGATATCAGCATCTATCTGGAGGTATAGAAGCTAAACTAACTCGGCTTTAAAGGTGCGTTATCGCCCCCTTAGTGCGATCGCGCTTAACATTTCTTATATTAACAGACTGAGGTTCTCATAATTCACGAGATGTGTCTGAATAAAATATCTGCTAATGTTTTGTGCTGTTAATTGCTATCAACTTTTGTCTAAACCTGGGATGAAATTTCTCATTTAGACAGCGTAAATAATTTATTATTAAAAACTTGTATTTAATATTACTTATATTTATTAGTATATTTACCAGTGTTGATGACTGGTTTTAGTGTGTTAAACAGGTTGGTATAGAGTCCAGAAAAATACTGGGAATCATTGATGATAGCAAACTAGTAAAAAAAAATACTAATAACAGGCACAAAAATTAACTGACTGTTGCTTTCACCTGATTAGCTACTAGACACCGACTACTCTAGCTTTAAGCGCCCTTAGAGCATTCACAAATAACTTGTTTCTAATTTATTGTTTGTTGGTTTCATTGTAAAGATTTATGACAGACTTACAGCGTCCACCAAGTTCCAATTCTGCTGTTACACGTCCAGCACCGCCAGCGCCACCAGCGCCACCACCACCGCCAGCACCGCCAGCACCACCACCACTGCCAACGTTAAGTACACAACGTCAGCCTACGGAAACAGTGGATTTGTCAAATTCCCCAGGAATAAGTGCTGCACCGCCACCCCTACCAACTGCTAACCCAGCTGCGGCTCATCGTCCAGGGACTCCACCACCAATCCCTAATATTGCAGCGAAGCAAAATAGCAGTTCAAGTGTGACATTAGAAGACCTAATCAAGGAAGCCTTCGATAAAGGATTTTCTGACATTCACCTGGGTGTAGGTGAAGTACCCCGCTTTCGGAACCGAGGGGAAATTGAGTCAACGAATTATCCCGAAACTGATAAAGAAACTTTTATGAGTTGGATGCGGGAGGTATTAACAGAAGGGGAGATTCAGCGGTTTCAAGAACAATTAGAATTTGACGGCGCAACCCAGTATGAATTTGCTCGTGTGCGGATCAATATTTTTGACTCGCTGAAAGGCTCTGCAATGGTCTTGCGGTTAATTCCGTTAAAAATCTTAACGATTGATCAGTTGCGGTTACCTCCTATTTTTCGAGATATCTGTCATGTTCACAAAGGTTTAATTTTGGTAACTGGACCCACTGGTTCTGGTAAGTCTACAACGATGGCGGCAATGATTGACTATATCAACAAAGAAATGCCGAAGCACATCATTACCATCGAAGACCCGATTGAATTTGTTCACAGAAGCCAAAAATCGTTAATTAAACAACGGGAAGTGGGAATGCACACCCGCAAATTTGATAACGCCTTAAAAGCCGCTTTGCGGGAAGACCCAGATTTGATTCTAGTGGGTGAAATGCGGGATAAAGAAACAGTCAACACTGCTTTAAAAGCTGCGCAGACAGGTCACTTGGTAATGGGAACCCTGCACACTAATAGTGCGGTAAAAACCATTGAGCGGATACTGAATCTTTACTCTGGTGAAGAACAAGATGCTATGCGGGTGGCAATCTCTGAGTCTCTAGTGGCGGTGATTGCCCAAGGTTTGTGCCGCACAACAGATGGTAAGCGGGCTGCGTTCCACGATATCCTAATTAACACCGAGGCAATTAAGGAGTGGATTAAAGACGGTAAGTATGATGAAATTAGCGAACTGATGAAACAAGCCAGCTTTGACGGCATGATTACGATGAATCAGTCGTTATATAACCTCTACCAAGACGGGCGAATCACTGAAGAAACAGCCTTGGAAATGTCACCAACTCCTAACGAAATGGCGCAATTCCTCCGAGGCAGAGTTTAATTTAAGAAGGCAGATGGCAGGAGGCAGGGGGGTAGAGAACAGTGTTGACTGTTGACTGTTGACTGTTGTACGGGCGGGTTCACAGATATCCTCGTGGATCAACAATGATCTAAATAAACCCGCCCCTACAGACTGTTAACTAATGACCCATGCCCAATGCCCCATGCCCACAAATGTTAAGTTCTCTACTTCCTTAACGACGTTGAATACAGGCAAACTATCTCAACCCCAGCTATTTAAAGGGATTGCCCTATTTACACCCGGAGGAGATTTGATTTATACCATCGACCCTAGTAAACAAGGTCGATGGCATTTGCATTTGTGTGCTGCTTTACAGGAAATATTAGACTTAGTAGAACCGCCTCATTTTTTAGTTCCTTGTTACACTGCGACTGTCGATCATTGGTTAGATCCGCGCACACAACAAGTGCGAACCTTTGCTGAAGCCTATCCAGCAGTATTAAGACATCAGCCTGTGTTAAATGCCGTTTTTGGCACAGGGGATTTAGTATGGCAAGCAGCACCCTGGCCAGAGGGATTGTGCGATCGCATGGTATTGGCAACTTATCGCTCTTCATTTCCCCAGCTTTGGGAAGACCATGATTTAATTGTGCAATTAGATCTTGTCGAACCAGCCTTTGATTACGATCGCGTCCCGACAAAGGCGCAAAACATCCCACTAAAAACTCAAGCCTATGTGCTGCGCTTGTTTGTAGCGGGACATAGTGCAGCTACTGAACGCATTTTACATAATTTACATGAATTATTAGAGCGATCGCTCGCCCAACCCTATACTCTCAAAGTTGTTGATGTTTTAACTAATCCCGAACAAGCAGAAATCGATCAGGTTACTGCTACCCCCACCCTAGTCAAAGTCTGGCCGCATCCAATTCGCCGCTTGGTGGGAGATTTAGATCGTGTAGAAAAAATCTTACAAATGTTAGGTACTCCAGAAAAATCTTAAGCTGAATTAACAGCGTCAAATTGCTAATAATTTGAATGTGTTTCAGCAAATTAAGCCCTATTGGCTCTATTAGCGCTATTTGATGACTTTTATTTAGACATCACGCGCTTTGAAAAAATTATAGATAGCCAGGGCAATGGCTAAAAGTAAGACTGCATGAATTAAATTTCCGGCAATATGAAGTGCCAGTCCTAATGCCCAAAAAGCAATCAGTACAACAACAATACCCCAAAGTATACTCAACATAATATTTGCTCAGAGTCAAGTAAGTTTTAACTTGTTCAGATATTTTACTTCCTCACTTCATTTTGATTCTATTTGTCTTCAGAGAGGTATATAGGCTTAAATCATCTTTCTTAAGATAGAAAATTAATTAACAACTCAGACTTAGTGCGATCGCATGGTATTGTCAACTTATCGCTCTTCATTTCCCCAGCTTTGGGAAAACCATGACTTAACTGTGGAATGAGATATTGCTGAACCTACTTTTCAGGACTATCACTTACCCAAAAAGTTGCAAAATTTACTGTTAAAAACCAAAGCCTACATGCTGCGCTTGTTTGTGGCGGTAAATAGTGCAGCTCCTGAATGCATCTTAACATAATTTACATGAATTATTAGAGCGATCGCACAACCTTATACTCTAAAATTTGTTGATGTTTTAACTAATCCCGAACAAGCAGAAATCAATCAGGTTACTGCTACCCCCACTCTAGTCAAAGTCTGGCCGTATCCAATTCGCCGCTTAGTTGGAGATTTGAATCGCGTAGAAAAAATATTACAAATGTTAGGTAATTAAGAAAAATATTCAGCTGAATTAACAACACTAAATCCCTAATTTAAATATGTGTAAGTTAATTAAGCCATCTTGGCTGAACTAGCAAAGCTCAACCTGATATGATTGACTAGTCTTAACTACAAATAACCATCCATTTACTTTCCCTTCTAGACCCCTAGAAGGGTTTTTACTGACATCTATTGTATTTATGTATTATTTTTTAATACACGTAGAGTGGGCATTGCCCACCTATGGGAATTACTACTAATACCAATTCAAATAATGTTTGCGAAACATCAATATATTCTAGAGGGCATGGCACTGCCGTGCCCCTACAATCTGTCGCATTCTTTTTTCAAATTGGTATAACTTATTTCAACAATCTACTTTCTTCATTTACATTATCGTCAGGGCACGGCAGTGCCGTGACCCTACAATCTGTCACATTCTTTTTCCAAATTGCTATTAAATATTCAAGGCGACAGAAAAATATCACACACTCGACTATTTCATCGCCGGATACTGCTGCAATACCTGATGCAAATATTGCCCAGTGTAAGACCTGGGATTATTCGCTACTTCCTCTGGTGTTCCCACTGCAATGACTTCTCCCCCTTTATCTCCACCATCAGGGCCTAAATCTATCACCCAGTCTGCACAACGAATTACATCTAAATTGTGTTCAATTACCAAAATTGAGTTACCTTTATCGACTAAACGCTGCACTACATCTAGCAATTTATGGACATCATAAAAAGATAACCCTGTTGTTGGTTCATCGATTAAATAAAGTGTTTTACCTGTAGCGCGGCGAGATAATTCTGTTGCCAATTTTACCCGCTGTGCTTCGCCACCAGATAAGGTGGTTGCAGGTTGACCTAAGTGAATATAACCTAAGCCAACATCTACTAAAGTTTGTAAGCGAGTAACAGCTTTGGGAATGTTTTGACAAAAGTCTAAACTCTCTTCAACTGTCATGTTGAGAACGTCAGCAATGCTTTTATCTTTGTATTTGACTTGCAAAGTTTCGCGGTTGTATCTCGCACCTTTACAAATTTCACATTGCACGTAAACGTCGGGTAAAAAGTTCATTTCAATGACGTTTACACCCTGTCCACTACAAGCTTCGCAACGTCCACCTTTAACATTGAAAGAAAATTGTCCGGGTTTATACCCTCTAGCTTTGGCTTCTACTGTTTGGGAAAATACATCCCGAATGACATCAAAAACACCTGTGTAAGTTGCAGGGTTAGAACGTGGTGTTCTCCCAATAGGCGATTGGTCAATAACTATGGCTTTATCAATGGAATTTAATCCCTTGATTTCTTCTAATTCTTTCGGTAAGGGAACTCTCTTAGTTAAATGATGTTGTAATGCTGGGTACAGTAATTCATTAATTAAAGTAGATTTTCCCGAACCAGAAACACCAGTGACGGCGACAAGTTTACCCAAAGGAATTTCGACATCGATATTTTGTAGATTATTGCGATGGGCATTTTTAATTACCAAACTTCGCCCATTTCCTTCGCGGCGTTCTGCTGGTGTGGTAATTACCCGCCTTCCTGATAAATAAGCACCTGTTAAAGAATCTTCTGTTGCTAGCAAAGTCTGGAAATCACCTTGGGCGACAATATGACCGCCGTGAATTCCTGCACCAGGGCCAATATCAACAATGTAGTTAGCAGCACGAATGGTTTCTTCATCATGCTCAACTACAATTAAGGTATTACCTAAATCGCGTAATTTAGTTAAAGTTTTGAGTAATCTGTTGTTATCTCGTTGATGCAAACCAATACTTGGTTCATCTAAAACGTAAAGAACTCCTGTTAAGCCAGAACCAATTTGTGTGGCGAGGCGAATGCGTTGGGCTTCTCCACCGGAAAGGGTCATGGCGGGACGGTCTAGGGTGAGGTAATCTAATCCGACATCTAATAAAAATTGCAATCTGGCTTTAATTTCTCTGAGGACTAAATCAGCGATTTGAAATTGGCGATCGCTCAATTTTAATTGTTCAATTCTCTGACGACAATCGCGAATAGAAACACCAGTTAAATCTAAAATTTGGTACTGTCCTAAACGTACTGCCAAAGCTTCTGGTTTTAACCGCTTACCCTGACAAACTTCACAAGGCTGATCGATTAAATAATCTTCTAATTTTTGCTTTATTATCTCCGAACTGCCTTCATATTGCCTTTGCAAAATGGGAATCACGCCTTTAAAACTCTGTTTCTTTTCAGCTGCGGTAGTGGCTGATTCTCCATACAATATAATTTGTTGCTGTTCTTGAGTTAATTTACTCCACTGCACTTGTAATTCAAAACCGTGAGCTTGCCCTAAACTATAAAGCAATTCTAAATAATAAGAATTATCTTTTTCTGACCACGGGGCAATGGCTGCATAGACTGGTGCTGAACTATCTGGTACGATTAAATCTGGTGAAAATCTTTTTAAACTGCCTAGTCCATGACAGTTAGGGCAAGCACCATAAGGTGAGTTAAAAGAGAACAATCGCGGTGATAATTCTTCCATGACCGCCCCATGTTCTGGACAAGCAAAGTTCTCGGAAAATACTAATTCTTCGGAGTCAATTGTCATTTGTCCTTTGTCATTTGTCATTTGTCCTTGGTCGTGACCGATGACAATATTGGCAATTCCACCTGATAGTTTGAGACAAGTAGATAGGGAATCTACTAGACGTTCTTGAATGCCATCTTTTTTGATTAAGCGGTCGATGACTACTTCAATAGTGTGAGTAAAATTTTTGTCTAATTCAATCGAATCAGATAATTCTCTAACTTCGCCATCAACGCGCACTCTCACAAAACCTTGGGAAGCCAAACTAGATAATAGTTTGCGGTGAGTGCCTTTTTTACCCCTGACTACCGGGGCGAGAATTTGAAAGCGAGTGCGATCGCTAAATTCCATGATCCGATCTACCATCTCATCAATGGTTTGCGGTGAAATACAGCGATCGCATATGGGACAATGAGGTTCACCTGCCCGCCCAAACAACAGCCGCAAATAATCGTAAATTTCTGTTACAGTGCCGACTGTAGAACGGGGGTTATGAGAGGTAGACTTTTGATCGATGGAAATCGCCGGACTTAAGCCTTCAATCGCCTCTACATCCGGCTTATCCAATTGTCCCAAGAATTGTCGTGCATAGGCGCTGAGGGATTCTACATAGCGGCGTTGTCCTTCAGCAAATATGGTATCAAAGGCTAAAGATGACTTACCCGAACCAGAAACGCCAGTGAAGACAATGAGGCGATCGCGTGGTAATTCTAAATCAATATTTTTCAGATTATGCTGCCTAGCACCCCGAATACGAATTGTATTCTGGTTGAGGTGGCCTGAGTGCGGAAGATGTCCATTTAAGGATTCGGCTAGCTTTTGATCTGACATATCGGCAGTCTGATTGTGAGAAGAGGCGTGAAACAGTCCTTAATAATACTATCTTTACTGCGCTTCTAGTAGAACGTCCGTACTGTTTTATTTTAGTAGTGATTTTACGACCTAGGGGAGTTCACCAAGAGACGCGGAGAGTGAGAGACGCGGGGACACGGGGACGGAAATTGGGCGAAGATTGTGATCAAGCGTCTGAATCTTTGATTCAGACGGGGTTTCAGAAAAGAGGAACTTCCGTTCCGGACACGGGGATTGAGACGTATCAAACGCTCCGCGTCTTTGCGTCTCCGCGTCCCCGTGTCATCTTCGATGAGGGAGTGTGGGTAGAGACGCGATAACCCTTGTCTGTACAAGTGTGGGGAGATGAGGGAGACAAACTGTATTGTGAATTAAGGATGCCTTTTGAGGCTTTTAGCTTCATTAACGAGGCTTTTAGCTTCATTAATCAGGCTTTTATCTCCATTAATCAGGCTTTTATCTCCATTAACGAGACTTTTAGCCTAAAAGTTTGAGCTTGCCCAATGCCCCATGCCCCATGCCCCATGCCCAATGTCCAATGCCCATTACCCATTGCCGCGATATTTAACTTCTTGCTCGATTACCGTTGCTAATTGATCTGGATCGACGGGCTTAGTAATGTGCCTTTGGAAACCTGCGGCGAGAATTTGTTGATTGTTAGTTTCACCGGCAAATGCTGTGAGGGCGATCGCGGGTAGTCTTCCACCATGCAATAGTTCCAATTCTCTAACTTGACGGATGAGTGTATAACCGTCGATTTCTGGCATGGCGATATCGCTGATTAATAAATCTGGTTGAATTTTAGCGATCGCTTTTAGTGCTTCACGAGCTGAAGAAACCGCTGTGACTTCAACGCCATATTGCTCCAGGATAAAAGTGATTAAATCTAGGTTATCAACATCATCATCTACAGCCAATATCCGCAAACCTTGAAGATTTGGGCAATTACTTGGCAACTCGTTATTTTCACCTTTTTGAGCGACAGCAGTCATCATGGGTAGCGTCACCGTAAAGGTTGCGCCTAAACCTTCTCCTGGGCTTGTGACTTGGACAGAACCACCGTGAAGTTCGACAATGTGACGGACAATTGCTAACCCTAAGCCTAAACCACCAAATTTTCTGGTTGTTGCTTCATCTGCTTGCCGAAATCGCTCAAATACGTAGGGCAAAAAGTCGGGACTAATTCCTTTGCCTGTGTCTGTGACGTGGATTTGGGCATGAGATCCCATTTGCTGGAGTTTGATTTCTATTCGACCTTCTGACGGTGTAAATTTCACAGCATTTGTCAGTAGATTTACTACAACTTGCTGCAAGCGGTTGGGATCGCCTTCGACTTTACCCACCGTGGGGTCAAGCTTGGTCTGAATGTGAATCGATTTAGCTTCAGCTGCTAAACGCACGGTTTCTAGAGATGCTTCCACAGTAGCAACCAGGTCAACTATACAGATATTCAGACTGAGTTTGCCACGGAGAATGCGGGAAACATCAAGTAAATCATCAATTAATCCTGTTTGTAATTTAGCATTGCGCTGGATGATTTCTAGTGCTTGAGTTGTCTTTTGGGCATTCAATTGGCGGTTGAGCAAAAGTGTTGACCAACCTAAAATCGGATTGAGTGGAGAACGTAGTTCATGGGAGACAATCGCCAGAAAATCATCTTTCATGCGGCTGGCTTTTTCTAGCTCTATACGGGCGGCGCGTTCTCGTTCCAAAGCCTGGGCGCGTTCCTCAATTGCCAACTTTTGATCGTGAATATCTGTGCAAGAGCCAAACCAGTTAAGGATTTGACCTTCTTGATTTCGTAATGGAAATGCTCGTCCTAAATGCCAGCGATATTCACCATCAGCACGCAGAAAACGGTACTCAATCTCATAAGTTTTGCCAGTATGCAGGGAATTTTGCCAAACTTCAATCGTGCGTTGCACATCATCGGGATGCAAAACTTTTTGCCATCCTTCGCCGCGTGTTTGTTCTAAGGTTTTTCCTGTGTAGTCATACCAGCGTTGATTGAAATATTCATGATAGCCATCTGCTTGGGTAATCCAAAATATTTGCGGCATTGTATCCGCTAATGTGCGAAACATTAATTCCCTTTGACGAAGTGCGGCTTCTGCTTGTTTGCGATCGCTAATCTCAAACAGCATTCCCAACATGCGTATGGGCTGACCTTGTTGGTTGTACTGAAAGCGTCCAAAAGCTGATACCCAATGTATGCTACCATCCGCCCAGAGTACTCGGTATTCGTCTTCATAGTCTTGCTGCTTTGCCATCGCGGTTTGAACCTTTACCTCAACGCGAGACAAATCCTCGGGATGAACGCAGTTAACCCAATCCTGATAAGTCCGTTGCGGGTTTCCCGGTTCATACCCAAAAATCATTTCATGGTAAGGAGTCCACATCGTCTGATTCGTCTGGAGATCCCAATCCCACGATCCCATCCTAGCGGCATCAAGTGCTAGAGTCAGGCGTTCTTGGTTCTCCCGCAATGCATTCTCTACCTGTTTACGTTCTGTTACATCCAGAAATGCCCCAATTACACCGCGTACAGTACCATCTTCATCCCGCAATGGCACAGCTTTGCCGTAGATCGATCGCACATCTTCGTCACTAAAGACAAATTCAAGTTCCGCTTCAACAGGTTCCCCAGTGCTACCCGCCAGTTGCATTGGTAATTCTTGAGGTGGAATATCTTGACCATTTTTTTGGATTTTGAATTTAAAGGGAAACTCGCCATCAGCAGGAGTTGCTGTTAACACCGATCCTGGTGGTAGCCGCATCAATTCATAAGCAGCTCGGTTAACGCTCATATAATGGCAGTGTGGATCGTGGGCAATCCAGACAGCAGCGGGAACCGTTTCCATGAAAGTTTCTAATTCTTGGGCCCGTGCTTTAGCGATCGCTTCACTTTTTTGGAGGGCGAATTCTGCTTGTTTGCGTAAGCGAAGCTCATCGTAGACATCGCTAATATCAACATTGATGCCGACCATGCGTAAAGGTTTACCCGCATCATCGTAGAATACTTTTGCTCTGGCGTGCATCCAATGAATACTGCCATCTTGCCAAATTACGCGCCAATCGGTGAACAATTCGCCTGTTTTCAGCGAATTCATCACATCTGCTTCTGCTTTGGCTAAATCATCGGGATGAACCCATCTCGCCCACTCTTCATAACTACCACCAAACTCACCAGGTTTTAAACCGTAGAGCGCTTCTAACTCTTTCGACCAGATATTGACATTGGTTTGAATATTCCACTCAAAGCAACCACTTTTAGCTGCTGATTGTGCTAAATCTAACCTTTCTTGCTTTTCTCGCAATTTATCTTGTATCTGCTTGCTGTGAGTGATATCTGTACAAACACCAACCCACTCCCTAACCTTGCCCGATGCTGTCAAAACTGGTACGCCGCGAACTGAGAAATCACGGTAAATGCCATCTTGACCACATACTCGATATTCATTCTCGTAGATACTTCTTTGCTGAAGGGCTTGTGTCCAAACTTGGGCAGTTTTTTGCCGATCTTCTGGGTGCAATGCTGCCAACCAACCCCAACCTTTTACTTCTTCAGGACTCTGCCCTGTATAATTTATCCAGTCTGCTATATCAACTCCCTGTCCATCAGGGTCAGTCGTCCAAACAATCTGAGAAGTTGCGACTACCAAAGAACGGTACCGTTCCTCACTTTCTCTCAAAGCGACTTCGGTCTGTTTGCGTTTAGTAATATCGGTGAGCATGGCGATCGCACTTGAAAATTCACCTTTGTGATTCAAGATGGGACTAGTAGAGACAATCGCCCAGATTTCTGATGTGTCTTTACAACGTAAACACAAGTCAAATTGCTGGTTAATCTCTTGAAAATTGTGCCTTTGTTGCTCTAACCATTGGTCTAATTCAATTTGCACCTGAGGTTCCACAAAATCGAAAATTGGTTGACCAATCATTTCTTTTATGGTATAGCCAAGCATTTGGGCTAAACGCTGGTTGACGTATTCTGTTTGTCCTCTACTGTCAAATATCCAGATACCTTCATTGGCTGTCTCTAGCAATCGCCGATAGCTTACCTGTAGTTTTGCGAGCTTTGCTTCTGATGCTTGCTTGGCAGTACGCAGTTCTGCATTTAACGAACTAATTAATAGTGCTACTGAGCTAAATATGACTAGCTCTAAAACATCAGAGCCATTTTTCAGTGTAAAAACGTATATAGGCTGTGTAAAAAAATAATTATTAGCTAAGATCGCTAAGACTGTACCTACCAAACCAGGGAAGAATCCACCGTACCAACTACTAAAAACTACAGCAGCAAAAAAAAGTGGCGAAACTTTTATTTGTAGCAATCGTTCCAGCATTAGACCTAATAGCAACGCCATTAGCACTGACAAAATAGCAACACCGTAGCGTTGCATTTGTAAACGCTGGACTTTTAACATACTGCTTTTTGATGAGGTAGACTCTTATTTTACCGTGGGCAACTGGCTTGAGGAATATAGCTTTGGGTAATCGTCAACGGCGGTAAACTAGTGATGTGTAGTGCGATCGCTTTCTGATTTCAACGAGTTAGCTACTAAAGAACGGCAACAGGCTGAACAAGAACGCCAGCGTGCTGAACAAGAACATCAACGTGCTGAACAAGAACGCCAACGTGCCCAAAGATTAGCAGAGCAGTTAAGAGCCTTAGGAATAGAACCAGAAACTTGAGATTAGATAGTGCGATCGCTATCTCATCTTTTATTTAAACAAAGGAGCGATCGCACAATTAAAATCAGGCAATATGGGTGATGTCAATTCATCATCCCGGAACAAAGTCGCAGCTAACTTTAAAATCTCTTGTTCTCGTCGATAGACTTCTATCTGTTGCTTGCGCCAATCCACAACCCAATATTCCCTGACACCCCGCGATGAATAGAGCTTCAGTTTAAGTTCTCTGTCCCGCTTTTCATTCTCCATCCCCGCAGATAGCACCTCTACCACCAATTCTGGTGCAGCAGTCAAATGTCCCGCTTCGTCTAACACAGTAGCTAGTTTCTCATTGCTAGCCCAGACAACATCAGGAATCACATTATCACTGTCGCCAAAAATTATGCCTGGAGCCGTCACAACTTCTCCCAAACCACTAACTTGTGACCATTGATCTAAAACCCCGCTAATTCTGACACAAGTTTTTTGATGCTTCCAGTGAGGCGCTCTCGCCACAAACAATTCCCCGTCAATAATTTCATAGCGGTTCCCGTTATCTGGAAACAACTCCAAATCAGCGGTGTTCCAGCGCACTCTCTCACTTGTCTGCTGGTTCATTAGATATTTCTCTTGGGGCATTTACCTAATTTTAGCTTGGGGAGAAGGGTCAAGGGTCAAGGGTAAAAAGGGAAAAGGGTTTAAAGGTAGAAATCTATTCTCTCTTCCCCATTACCCATTACCCCTTCCCCCTTCCCCAATTCCTACACCACCACCTTTTCTAAGATCAACTTAGAACGCTTCACCTGCTCAGGAATCGCCACGGGGTAATCTCCTGTAAAGCAAGCAGAACAGAAACTATTGGTGTCTTCTCTAGTTGCTTCTAGCATTCCTTCCCAACTGAGATAAGCGAGGCTGTCTACTTCCAACTGCTTGGCAATTTCTGCCACTGATTTGGTAGCAGCAATTAACTGATCTTGGGTGTCGGTATCAATACCATAAAAGCAAGGATGAGTCACCGGTGGGGAGGAAATTCGCATGTGTACTTCTAGCGCACCGGCTTCCCGCAGAGTTTTAACTAGTTTGCGGCTGGTGGTTCCCCGCACAATGGAATCATCCACAATGACCACTCGTTTGCCTACTAGCACATCTTTGAGCGGGTTGAGTTTCATCCGCAAACCAGATTCCCGCATGGTTTGGGTGGGCTGAATAAAGGTGCGTCCTACATAGCGATTTTTAATCAGTCCTTCACCATAAGCAATACCAGAAGCTTGGGAAAATCCAATGGCAGCTGGTATACCAGAATCAGGAACACCAAAGACTAAATCAGCTTCAACCGCAGATTCTGCTGCTAGCCGTCGCCCTAAACGCATCCGGTAACTGTATAAAGTTTCCTCATGCATGAGACTATCCGGACGGGCAAAGTATATCATCTCAAAGATACACAACTTCCGTTGGGATTGTTGATGCCATTGAATAGAAGTTAGACCTTCTTCATTGATCCAAACTAACTCCCCTGGTTGTACATCCCGCAGATATTCTGCACCAATAATGTCTAAGCCACAAGTTTCCGAGGCGAGAACATAACGATCTGGATCGCCAATTAAAGTCCCAATTACTAATGGGCGAATGCCGTTCGGATCGCGTACACCCATCACCCCATCAGGAGTCCCAATTACTAAACTAAAGGCTCCTTGGCAACGGCGACATGCTTGGATGCAACCATCTAGCCAATTTGCACCAGCATTTACTTCTTCGGCGATCGCAAAGGCAATCATTTCTGAGTCTGTTGTCGTTACTAGGTTGCATTTGCTCTGAAGCAACTCTTCACGCAATTGTACTGTATTGACTAAATTACCATTGTGTGCTAAGGCTAATGTCCCTAAGCGGCTTTCAACTACAGCAGGTTGGGCGTTAACTTTCCGGCTAGAACCTGTAGTTGAATAACGATTGTGTCCAACAGCTAGGTTACCTGGTAACTCTTGGAGAACAGATTCATTAAAGACTTGAGACACCAAGCCCATATCTTTATGGAGGTGGACTTTTGTACCCTCAAATGTGGCAATACCAGCTGATTCTTGACCCCGGTGCTGGAGTGCATACAATCCAAAGTAGGTTAGTTTGGCAACGTCTTCTCCTGGTGCGTAGACACCAAAAACACCACAAGCTTCTTCTGGCTTGTCGGGACGATTTTCATGACTATTGATTTGGTTGCTTGACTGTTGGGAATAGTCATCCATAGTGGAATCGTGGGGAATCATGCTAGCTTTGCTCCTGGTGGTGGTGTCAAGTCACTGGGATTAGGCGAGATCAAATTTGGATAACTCCTAATTATTAAGATTTCTGGAGAATACTTATGGATTGTAAAGACAGATAACGTTTTTGCAATCCATAATCCAAAAGTGATCTGAGTGGAGAGTCACAGTTTTCTTAATAAAACTTTAACTCTCCATTAAAACAGTACCGTAATTATGCTAATTGACGTTAGTGATTCAGATAGGGGGGATTGTACGAATTAACTAGGGGTAGTTATGTGAACCGCTAACCGTCGAGCGATCGCCTGAGAGTAGCGATCTATCATATCGTTGATACTAACTTTTATTAAGGTGTGGTTATCAGAGGTTAAGACCCCCAAACCCATCTCTGAATTCACCACTGTACCCAGTTTTTGCCATTGTTGACCGAGATGTTCCTGTAAGTAGGATTCCCAAATTTCTTGTTGTTCTGAAGCTACGGACACGAAAATTTGTCCCCCACCTTCGCCAAATAGCAATGTATCTAGGCGTGTTGACTGATTGGCTGGCAATTCTAAAGTGATTTGGGCACCCAAATTGCCAGCAATACAAGATTCTGCTAAGGCGATCGCTAATCCTCCCTCAGCGCAATCATGGGCTGAACGTATCCAGCCAGCACGAATCCCCTCACGGCAAACTTTCTGTATCCGGCGTTCCGACTCAAAATCCACCTTAATTGGTTTACCAGCAATAGTGTTGTGAATTGTGGCTAAATATTCTGATGCTCCCAAATTATCGTTAGAGGTAGGCAGCAAACCTAAAAGATAAATCACATCGCCAGCAGTTTGCCAAGCTTGACCACAAATTTTGCTGATATCGGGAATTAATCCCACCATACCCACAACCGGGGTAGGATAAATAGGCTGGGGATTTCCTTGCGAATCAAGGGTTTCATTATACAGAGAAACATTCCCACCAGTCACAGGCGTAGCCAATTCCCGACAACCTTCTGCTAAACCGCGACAAGCTTCTGCTAATTGCCAATAACCAATTGGTTTTTCTGGACTGCCAAAATTCAAATTATCAGTCACTGCTAGCGGTTCAGCGCCCACACAGCTAAGATTGCGTGCAGCTTCTGCAACCACAGCCTTAGCACCTTCATAAGGGTCAAGGTAGACATAGCGCGGATTGCAATCTACTGTAGCTGCTACACCCTTGTTACCCCCTCCGTTTACTGTTGGGGGGGGTTCTAGAGGACGTAAGCGCACCACAGCCGCATCAGCACCACCAGGGAAAATTACCGTATTATTCTGCACTTGATGGTCATATTGGCGATAAACCCAGCTTTTAGAAGCAATGGTGGGAGTATCCAGCAAAGTTAACAGAATCTCATGCCAACTTTGCAGACTTCCTTGAACTTCAATACCAGCATTAGTGCAGGGAGGTAAAGCATCAGCCTTCCATTCCCAAGCTTGGCGCGCATATTCTGGAGGTTCCGCTAACAATTCCCGCTGATATAGGGGAGTGTTTTCTGCCAAAGCATCAGCCGGAATTTCTGCTGCAATTCCCCCCTCAAACAGAATCCGCACAATCGGTTCAGCAATCACCGTCCCAGCGACAACCGCCTGGAGTCCCCAACGGTGAAAAATATCAATTAACTCCTGTTCCCGTCCTTTGTGGGCAACAAACAGCATTCGTTCTTGCGATTCCGAAAGCAGATATTCATAGGGAACCATCCCCAATTCCCGCACCGGAATTTTATCTAAATCCAGTTCAATACCGACACCGCCTTTAGCCGCCATCTCCGATGTTGAACAGGTAATACCCGCAGCACCCATATCTTGGGCGGCGACAACTGCACCTGTTTTAAACGCTTCTAAACAAGCTTCAATTAACGACTTTTCCAAAAATGGATCGCCAACTTGCACAGCGGGGCGATCGTCTATTGATTGATCGCTCAATTCTGCACTAGCAAAACTTGCGCCTCCCATCCCATCGCGTCCCGTGGTGGAACCAACATACAGCACAGGGTTTCCAATTCCAGCAGCCCCAGATTTGACGATTTCTGGAGTTTCCATCAATCCCAAAGCCATGACATTTACCAAAGGATTTCCAGAATAAGCGAGGTCAAAGTAAACTTCACCGCCGACAGTGGGCACCCCAACGCAATTACCATAGTGACTGATCCCAGCTACAACACCTTGGAACAGCCTTTGAGTTTTCACATCTTCTAAGGAACCAAAGCGCAGGGAATTTAATAAAGCTATGGGACGCGCACCCATTGTAAAGATATCTCGCAGGATACCTCCGACTCCCGTCGCCGCACCTTGGAAAGGTTCAACTGCTGAGGGGTGGTTATGGGATTCAATCTTAAAGGCCAGTTCCAATCCATCGCCTAAATCTACAACACCAGCATTTTCACCAGGCCCAACCAAAATCCGGGGACCTGTAGTGGGAAACTGTTTGAGTAAAGGCCGGGAATTTTTATAACAACAATGCTCTGACCACATCACCCCAAACATTCCTAGTTCAGCTTTGTTGGGATGTCGCCCTAACCTGCGGACAATTTCTTCATATTCTTCTGGTTTCAAACCTTCAGCGGCGATTTCTTTGGGTGAAAAGGGAGCAGAGGATTGGGCAGTCATGGAAATAATGCACCAAAAGGACAGAGAATTATTCTATCGGTTTAATGATGCAAATGCAGGTAACTGCTGAGTAAATTGCTCTTGGGTTAAACCGAGAAGTTCACGAGTAGCGCGAAGACGCTGACCAAGCTGTCCCTTACTCAATTATTTTTTTCAAAATTGAGCAGCATAACCCAGGTGGAAATTGTCAGTCCTCCGGTAAGACAACAAATAGTAAAAAAGTCAGCTATTTCCTGGTTTGTTGCTATGTAGAAAGGGTGGGTTTGGGAACACCAAGAGCAAGAACCAAATCCACCTGCTTCTGCTGCCCAATCGAGAACCGACTTAGAATAGTAGGCGGGAACAGAGAATATGACGATTACCATCGCAATAATAGCAAGTTTGAGTTTTATCATTTATGTTCCATCCTTAAGAAACCGAAGTTTTCAGTTTATAACCTGTCCTATTTTGTGGATATCTCGGCAGACACCCTTATTCAAATTTTTACTCCCTCTGCTTCCTCAAGTAAAATAGATATCGAATTGACCTGACAAGCAAAAGCATGAAGTTACCAAATTTTGATCAGCAAACCATTGATCGCATCATTGAAATGGCATGGGAAGATAGAACACCTTTTGATGTTATTGAAACTCAGTTTGGGCTAAAAGAAAAACAGGTAATTGTCTTAATGCGGCAGCACATGAAAGAATCCAGTTTCTGTATGTGGCGAAAGCGAGTTACCAAACGCAAGACTAAACATTTAAATAAGCGAGAGTTTATTGCAGGTAGGTTTAAGTCACAAAATCAAAAATCATGAACATGAATGTATGATTGCCAACGTTAAAGGCAATGGTAAAATTAATTGAGAAAGTGGCGAACGCATCCTCAAACTTATCCTGAATCCAGAAACCCAAAAATAAATTGCTGAAATATTTGGCAGTTATCAATAATTTCGATGCGATCGCTTTCTCATAATTAAACTCCCAAAAGCGCGATCGCGCTTTTGGGATATAAGTTACAGTGCTACAGTAATGCTATCTTCAAGCCTCAGATAAAACCATGAATACCATTACAATCAACATTACCGATGAGCATTTGCTGAAGTTGCAACAAAAAGCGACTCGTCTTAGTATATCAATAGAAGAATTAGTGTTAATGAGTGTTGAAGAATTACTTAATCAGCCAGAAACATCATTTAAAGATGCTATGGACGATGTACTCAATAAAAATGCTGAACTTTACAAGCGGCTAGCATAATGCGCTATCTGACTTTTCAAGAGGTGTTGGAACTTTATAATCGCATCATCAAGCAATCGGGAGGTTCTCTTGGTATTGCTAACCTTGGCGGTTTGGAATCAGCTTTAGCGCAACCAACCATGACCTTTGGTGGAGAGGAACTTTATCCGACATAGTTGAAAAGGCTTCAGCACTGAGTTTTTCACTGATTAAAAATCATCCTTTCATCGATGGTAATAAACGCATCGGTTACGCCGTAATGGAAGTTTTATTGGTTTTGAATGGTTTTGAGATTAACGCCACAGTGGATGAACAAGAACAGGTTATTTTGCAAGTAGCATCTGGTGAGTTAGGACGAGATGAATTTACACAGTGGCTTCGCAGTCATATCGTTACCCTAGTTGATTTTACAGATTTTGTATAGTTTCAAAGCTACAGCAGATTGCAGGTATATAAGGTACACAAATTAATCATATAGCTCTTGTAGTGCGGGCCGGAAAGCCCGCTACTAGTGTACCTCACTCAAATGAAATCCGCTGTATTTTCTCAAATATCCAAAAATAAAGCCTGCGTCAGCAGCCTTTATTTTTTATGACTGTTTACTACTAACTGATTTCATCATCAAGACTGGAGTTTGCTTTTTCCTTTTCAGGAATACTAAGCCAGCACCCGCGATCGCCAATCCAGCTAAAGGCGAAGACTCCGGAACCGTTGCTATCCGCTGAAAATTGACGGGGGTAGCAACCAGCAACTGACCACTGCTGCTAAAAATTTGGTCTAAGGAGTTGATGCTGTTGGCTTGAATGGAAACGTTGGATACCACCTTACCGCCAGTACTTGTAGGACAACCGTTTGGTTCATTCCTACCAACATAGCTATTATCTTGATAGGTGAGATTGAGACTACAAACAGCAGCAGCAAGATTATTCTGGCTAATAATTCTTTGGGATGGGGGGCGATCGCAAAGTCCACTCAAACTGCTGGAATTAATAAAGCTACGAATACCAAGGTCTATCGCACCACTACCTAAACCAAAGGAATAAAAGCGTACTCGGTTGAATACGGGGCTACTCTGTTCTAAGTAAACATTTTGAGTTCCATTTGTCCCACTATCACCATCTAATTGCACCTGACAATTTGTCATGGAAATAAATGGTACTGAAGGATTGCTGGCTACATCCTGGGCATTATTAAATTTTCCCGTAAACCACTCTATTATTTCTTTAAGCTGGTCTGCAAGAGGTGGTGTATCAGCAGCAAGACTTTTTTGGGGAAAAACAAATCCAGCCAATAAAAACGTTAAGGCGTAAGCTTTCAGTTGATTCATCATCGCTATTGCCAGTGAATCTCTCATCACCAATTTTCTAGATTAAATAATGGAGATTTTAAAGGAATATACAGTCAAAATCTACTGCTTAACGTGATATTTATCAATTAGAAACCTTATCTTTAATTAAAGCTGAGTCTGTTTATATTAGGATTAAGTTTGGGAATTTCTATTCAATCAGCTGCACAAAGAAGCGATCAAAATTCATCTATGTATAGGAATCGAATTTGCTGAATTATTCACTTAACTCCAGCAACTTGCAGATTCTGTAAAATCAAATCTGCTCTGGGTGGAAATCCATCACCGTATTCCGCTGGGAAATGGGTAAATACATAAAAAACTTTACCATTTTGCTGACCCAGGTAAATACTTCCTACGATATTTTTACCTTGACTGAAAACAATCTTTTCTTTTGCCCAAGGATAGGAAACTTTTTGATTTCGGTCAACAACCCGCCATTTATTAGATGCAATTAAACCATTTTTACCATTCACAAAGCTTTTTAACTGTCCCAGCGTTTTGACTTCATTCAAAAAAGCGACGTGGACATAAGCATTATCATTTCTGCTACCGCCAAAATTAGCAATAAACCTCACTCCTGTCCCTTCACCAGAACTACCACCTTCAGCCAAAAATTCTTTGTCAGGAAAGTAGGTGGTAAATAAATTGCTGTATTGGTCATACAGTTTCAGGGTAATCGGAACTTTTTCCCCTTCAACACTAATAGTGGCAGTTTTAGTGGCTGGTCTATTAGTTGTTGAGTTATAACTGGTTTGAATACCAGTAGGCGTAGCTGTAGCACTAATATTATCTGGGGAGATTTGGTTATTGATTGGCGCTGCACAACCCAAGCATGTTGTCAAGAGGATTGCCCCAGTTAGGAGCTTTACAGGATAAAGATGCATTTTCCCGCTTACAGATTGGTGTTTATAGATAGTGAGACTGTGTAGCTTAAGGTACAGTTCCTGTTGCTTTTATGTGCATTTTTCTTGTAATCGCAAGCAATCTCTTAAATAGATACAGGCGGGCTGTGACCATCCAGTGATAACAATCACAGGTGTTCATGATTAAGATCGTCTCTGTATAATTGCCAAACTGCCATACTTCCTTATAACTGAACTCTAGCCGAGTCATTAATAGGGAACACAATATTTGCCGACAGTCTTTTATCAAGGGCTGTCGGCTTTTTGTTTTTAGTCCACAGTCAATAGTCCACAGTCCATTGACCCTTGACCCTTGACCCTTGACCCTTGACCCTTGACCCTTGACCCTTGACCCTTGACCCTCGACTAAGCATAAAATTTCCCCACACATGGTTGGTAACTTGACATAGGACTTGCCAGAGCCTCAACCAGTTGTGGGGAGAGTTATGATCAAATTAGAAATGTTATGGATTTTGAGTGCTGAGATTTAGCACTCACTCAGTGAACCAAAAGTACACTAATCGAACCAGCACACACTTTGTATCAAGACATTGCCTGAATAATGTAATCAAAGTATGGTGCTGTTTCAGCTGCGTCTTCTGCACTAAGCAAGTCAAGGGAGGCTTTTTTGAGGGAATTGATAGCTTCTACCATTCCGGGTACGGGAACGCCCAGAGAATTGTACATTTCCCGCACGCCAATTAAACCAATTTTTTCAATTGGCTCTTTGTCGCCAGCAAGTACGCCATAGGTAATCAGGCGCAAATACCAGCCAAAATCACGAATACACAGAGAACGCTGACGTTCGCCGTAAGCGTTTCCACCAGGAGAGATAAAGTCAGGACGCTTCTGCCATAATTGTTTGGTTGCTTGCTGAACAATCTTTTTTTCGTTCTCAGCTAGGGTGCTAGCAATCCGTGTGCGCTTTGCACCGGTTTGCATAAACGCTTGGATACTTTTGAGTTCGCCACTGCTGGGATAACGCAGTTCATCGTCGGCTTGGAGAATAACTTGGCTAATTACGGTCATGATTATTGCAATCAAGCGAAATATTATTTGCTAGTTTAACGAGTCTGAGGTACACAAGTGAAGGGCTATAAGCCGGTATGTATTGAAATTACACGATTGGGTAGTGGAGAGTAGGGGGATGAGGGGGATGAGGGGGACAAGGGGGACAAGGAAGCAGAGGATACCAATGCCCGATGCCCAATACCCGATGCCCAATGCCCAATGCCCAATGACAAATGACAAATGACAAATGACAAATGACTAACACAGCTTGGCAACAGGGTGAATTAATTGAAGTAACGATCGCGGATTTGAGTGATACTGGTGACGGTGTCGGGCGATATGACGATCGCGTTGTCTTTATTCCCGATACTGTACCAGGCGATCGCGTTCTGGTTCGCTTGCTACATGTTAAGCCCAAATACGCCCACGGTAAGCTTCAGCAATTATTGCAACCATCTCCCCAGCGTCAATCGCCTAGTTGCATTGTGGCTGATAAGTGTGGTGGTTGCCAATGGCAGCATATAGATTATCAGTTCCAGCTGGCAGCTAAACGCAATCAAGTTATCCAAGCTTTAGAGCGTATTGGCGGTTTTCAACAGCCACCAGTAGATCCCGTACTCGCAGCGGCATCATCTCTGGGCTATCGTAACAAAGCTACATATCCCCTTAGCAAATCTTCAACAGGACAAGTCCAAATCGGTTATTACCAAAAAGCCAGCCATCAATTAATTAACTTGAATCAATGTCCAGTACAAGACTCCAGATTAAATCCAATACTGGCACAGGTGAAACAGGATATTCAACAGCGGGGTTGGCAAATTTATGATGAACAACGTCACCAAGGGCAAATCCGTCACCTCGGTTTACGCATTGGACGGCGGACTGGGGAAATATTACTGACTTTAGTTGTCAAAGACGGGAATTTACCAGGAATTGAAACCCAAGCTCAAGAATGGTTAAAACGCTATCCCCAATTGGTGGGAGTGTCCTTAAATCGCAACCCTGCACGCACAAATGCCATTTTTGGCAAAGAAACTCGTTGCATTGCGGGTATGCCATACTTGCGAGAAAAATTTGCCGGATTGGAATTTCAGGTACTACCCGATACGTTTTTTCAGGTTTATACTGAAACAGCAGAGGCACTATTAGAAGTAATTCAGTCAGAACTGAATCTTCAAGGGTATGAGGTATTGGTGGACGCCTACTGCGGAATTGGGACTTTAACTTTGCCCTTGGCGAAACAAGTCCGTTTGGCAACCGGGCTAGAAGTACAGCCAGAGGCAGTACAACAAGCAATTTTGAATGCTCAATGCAATGGAATTAATAATGTCAGCTTCCAAACTGGGGCGGTAGAAAAATTGCTGCCACAGATGGAAAATGTACCAGATGTGGTATTACTTGATCCGCCGCGAAAGGGGTGCGATCGCTCTGTGATTGAAACTTTACGGCAAGTGAAACCATCCCGGATTGTTTACGTCAGCTGTAAGGTATCTACCCTAGCTCGTGACTTGCAATTACTTTGCCAAGATGGCTTATATAGCCTCAAACGGTTACAACCAGCGGATTTTTTCCCGCAAACTGCTCATGTAGAAGCAGCTGCATTTCTTGTGTTATCACCGGAAAACAGGGGTACTACCACCTTGACAAAAACTCAAATTTAAAATTTGTAGTCTAGTGCATAGTAAAAATGCTAAAATTGAATTAAGCTAAAAATAAGTTTGATTTTGTTTAAAAAACTGAAGTTGCATAGACTCTAAAAATTATGACCCAGATTGTTTAAATGGCAAATCGGCCCACAGACATAACATAAAAATGCTATTTCTAAATCAAGAGCATTTTTTAGCAAATGACTGCCTTGAGAGTTTTCTCCGAGCCGATTTAAAGATTAAGCGATCGCCAATCATAAACTTGAGTCAATGCTCCCTAGCATTTTCAATATTTAGTTTTAAAGACGCAAGTTTGAAGGCAACATGACCACCTCAACTTTTATCAGGGTGCCTGTAATAGCAAACTGATGTCTAGCTAACTGAAAGCTATGGGGTTTCTCTTGTGATTACCATCTCACTCCGTCCAGTAGGACGTTATTGGGGCACTATTAGTTTTGCCTCAACTCTCTATCTATGTCCAATCTTAGATCTACTGTTGGCAGAAATTCCCGAAAAATTACAAGCCGAGCTGCGCCTAGGGCTACAAGAAGCCTTAGTAAATGCAGCCAAACATGGCAATAATCTTGATCCTAGTAAAACAGTTGTAGTACGGTTTTCGTTAATAGATAATCAATATTGGTGGGTAATATCAGACCAAGGAAGAGGCTTTGTGCCGACTGCTGAATCTGATGATGATACCGATCCAATAGACTATCTACCACCAGACGAAGCAGAAAGTGGTCGAGGTCTTTGTCTTCTCCATCAGATTTTCGATCAGGTAGAGTGGAACCGCAAAGGTACAGAATTAAGACTGTGTAAACAGCTAGAAACTCGCCCTAGGCTATCTCTGCGGCGATGATGGAAAGTTGGGGATCGGGCATGGGGCATTGGGCATTGGGCATTGGGCATTGGGCATTGGGCATTTCTTATTTATCTCCCTTGTCCCCCTTGTCCCCCTGCTCCCCTGCTCCCCTGCTCCCCTGCTCCTTCACTTCTTCTCGCCATGACTGGGACAAGGGGGAGCAGAAATAGAGCGATCTAACCAACCTACGGCTTGTTCTAATCTAGCTAGAGCTTCCTGTGGCTGATCTTTGAGGAGAAAGACAATTGCGGCGGCAGCTTGTTCCCGAGCGCGAGAATTGCGGTTAGACTTGAGGCGATGCCAATCGTTAGGGGAAATGCTTAACCTCTCCATGAGCGCTTGGGCTAGTTCCAAATTGCTAAATTCATTCAGTTGACTGGTTTTAGGCAGCTGGGTTTGAGACATGACTCTGAGTACTGAGTTTTAAGTGCGGAGTGAGTCCATAGTCTGAATTTTAGCTATTGACTGAAACAAGGATAAAAGATGAAGTGAAAATCGATGCAAACCTCGCCCTTAAAGGGTTTGTTATTTATGCCCCATCGGTTTATGGATAGGGTAATTTCATACTTCATACTTCATCCTTTATACTTCAGCCTTCAGTTGACTATTGGCAGACTCACATTTAATCATAGTTTACTATTGCAAAATGAAGCCGCCTCAACATTTTTCTAATTCTTCGCCAGAGGGAAATTCAGAATCAGAATTTGCACAAGAACTCGAAGAAGTAGAGCGATCGCTTGTATCCTTAAAAGAACGTTACACCCAAGTGCAAAGCGACAAGGAACACAAAGCACAATTGCAACAGCGTCGTCAAGACTTGCAGCACAATAAAAATCCCACGCCAGAAATCAAGGCAGAGTTACGGCAGATTAAACAGCAGTTGGAAGTGCTAGAAATAAATTTAGAAAGCCAGTTATTTTCTTGGCGTAGCTTCAAGAAACCGTTCTGGCAAGCCGTCCGCTTTGGGGGAATGGGCGTTATCATAGGCTGGATATTAAAGTCCTGCGTGAGATGATCCCCAGCGGGACATTTTGCAGCCACTGCGTTGCGAACTTTTCCAAAGTTGTAGCAAGTGGCATGATTTTCAATGGGGATAATTGTTAAGATTCTCTAATCTCCGTATTCTTGACGTTGCTAAAAATAAGTTGTATAAAATGCTAAACCGACGGATTGCAGAAATATTACGTAGTGGTCAACCTGATGAGTCCCTCTTAGTTCAAGGCTGGGTAAGGACAAAACGCGAGTCTAAAGGGTTTGCTTTTATTGAAGTTAATGACGGTTCATCCTTAGCTAATTTGCAAGTTGTTATCAATCAGGATGTGCCAGACTACGAAGATATATTGAAAAAATTAAATACTGGTGCTGCTGTTGAAGTCACAGGGGTACTGGTAGCATCTCTTGGTAAAGGACAGCGGATTGAACTCAAAGCCGAGACGCTGAAAGCATACGGGGAAGCTGATCCCGAAACATATCCACTGCAAAAGAAACGCCATTCCTTTGAATTTTTGCGTACTATTGGACATTTGCGATCGCGTACTAATTCCTTTGGTGCAGTTTTCCGCGTCAGAAACGCTTGTTCCACCGCCATTCACCAATTTTTCCAAGAAAGAGGCTTTTTGTGGGTACACACACCCATCATCACTGCTAGCGATTGCGAAGGCGCAGGGGAACTTTTTAACGTCACCAGCTTGGATTTAAAAAATATTCCCCGCACAGAAAACCAAGCAGTAGATTACAGCCAAGACTTTTTTGGTAAACCCACCTATTTAACAGTTAGCGGCCAATTAGAAGCGGAAGTCATGGCGATGGCGTTTAGTAACGTCTACACCTTTGGCCCCACCTTCCGCGCCGAAAACTCCAACACTTCCCGCCACCTCGCCGAATTTTGGATGGTTGAGCCGGAAATGGCTTTTTGCGACTTAGAAGGTGATATGGATTTAGCTGAGGCGTTTCTCAAATATATATTTGAATATGTCTTGGCAAAATGTCCAGAAGATATGGATTTTTTCAATCAACGGATTGATAACTCTGTATTAGCCACAGCGGAAAATATTATTAATAATAAATTTGAGCGCCTAACTTATACAGATGCTATTAAACTTTTAGAAAAAGCCGATGTTAAGTTTGATTATCCTGTGAGTTGGGGCTTAGATTTACAATCGGAACATGAACGCTATTTAGCAGAACAACTGTTTAAAAAGCCAGTAATCGTCACAGATTATCCCGCGCAAATCAAAGCGTTCTATATGCGCCTCAGCGATGATGAAAAAACCGTCCGAGCAATGGATATTCTCGCACCTAAAATCGGCGAAATCATTGGCGGTTCCCAACGGGAAGAACGTTTAGATGTTCTAGAACGTCGCATAGTAGCGCAAGGAATGAAGCCAGAGGATTTGTGGTGGTATCTCGATTTACGCCGCTTTGGTACAGTTCCCCATGCTGGTTTTGGCTTGGGTTTTGAAAGACTTGTGCAATTTATGACGGGGATGGGAAATATTAGGGATGTAATACCCTTCCCACGTACACCGCAAAACGCTGAATTTTAATTTCGCGCAAAGGTGTAAATAAGAGTGCATTAGTTGAGGATATGTATTATCACTTCCTTAATGCACTCTTTTATTTAAACAAATTTAAGATTATTTTGATTGAAAAGGATCAGAAGTAAAAGGTTTTCGATCCTTGAAATTACTGACTCTAGCTTTTAACTCTTCTATTACAACTAAAACCTTATCTAAATTTCCTTCTTTTGAAACTAACTGAGTATCATCAATCCATTTAGCCACTTCAATAGCAAGGTTTTTCTGCTTGATTATATAGTTAGTATTTGCCTTCTTTTTAAGATATTCATAAGCTTGATTTAGATTTTTAGGTTCTGTCTCTGTCAGGTTGTGGCTGTACTTTCTTACTAGTGAATCAGCAGAAATTTTAAATATTAACATATCTTGGTTTTCAAATTTCGTTCCATATATCCACATTCCTATACAAGAAGAAGGTGGATTTTTCTTATAAATTGCACTAACTTGATTTTTCAGGGTTTGAATTAAAGTATCAATCTCTTTTTCAAATGGAGTTGAGGGTTCGGGAATAGAAGCACAAAATGGATTACTGAACATAAAAAATTAATTATTCACTTATGGATTGATATAGGTGGATTGTATTTACTTTTTTATACCAAAAATGCTATTTAGTATGTTAAATATAATTAAGAATTTATTATTTAAAAAAATGATAATATTTATGAATTAATGCAAAATTCTGTAGTTAGAAGGACTAGTGTTTCCTCGCATTAATTGTGCTGAGTTGCAAGATACCCGACTTTTTTAAGAAGGCGAGTATGTGACCACTGCCAAGCATTAAGAATTAATGCGATAGACTACTAGTTACCAATTAATTCTTGCCTGCGTTGCTCCTGTTCTTGATGCTCAATCTGTTGTCGTACTGACTCATATTTATTTACTGCTGTTTCAGTTTCATTATATATCGTCTGCCTCAATTCGCGAGCGTTATTATCATCACCTAAAATAGAAATTAATTCTTTTCTCTGCTGCTTATCAAGCGTGATAAACCATTGTATAAAAGATTGTAAAATTTCTATTTGAGAACCACGTACATTATTATGAGCAACAACGCAAGACGGACAAGTATGTATTAAATATAAGCTATTATCCTTATTAATAGGATAAATAAAAATTGGATAAAGAGGATCTATTTGCAAAGTTCTAACAAAGCCTCCTTCTGCAATGTTATTTCTTAAATAATCGCATCCTCTATTATAAACATCTTGATTAGCAAGACAATCTAATATGTTTGTGTTGTCTCGGGTTGAAGATGCTATTTTATTCGCAAGCATTCCAATAACTACAGCACCAGGATAACCTGGAAGCATTTCTCCTGTTGAAATTAGCCAAGGAAATCGTGAAAAAACTAAAGAGTAATGATATCTATATCTAATACAGTCTTTTAAATCCCTATCATTCCTATCATCAACAGTAATAGTACCCAATCCCATTTGATTACGGTATTGAGATGAAAATACATCTCTCTGGCAACTTTGAGCAACCTGAGTCATTATTTTTATATTAATACTTGCATCACTTTTCATCGGTATCAAAAATAAAGCAGAGCTAGTTATAAATAAATTAATTAAACTTCTAACAGCTAATTTAATCATTGTTTTCTCTTTCGTATTACATCTTCTAAGTTGTCTGGAGCCTCAGAAATAGGATATGTTGATTCCCAAGGTTGTGAGATATCGATTATATGTTCACTTGAACGTGCTTTATTTTCTAACTTTTTCCTAGCTAATTGTGGTTTTGGTGGTAATTGCCCTTTATTCGTAATTGTCACATTGTTTTTTAGTTTTATGGGCAAAGCTTTTTTAGTCTTTGGTGCAGATATAGGAATTTTAACAACTGGTGAAGAGTTAGAAATACTAGGACTAATATTTGGTATTTTTTCTTCAGTAGCAACTATGTTTTTATTTTTAGTCTGGTTCAAAGCAGCAATAGCAAAACACCCTAAACCTAAAATAATAAACCAGCACCAATTTTTAAATTTTTTTTTAGTTAATCTGGCAGCGGTGTAAACTGATAGGCTTCCACTCACTGATCCAGTCGCTAAAGAATTAGGTGAATTATTATTATTTGATTTTATTTGCGCTGTATTTACTAAAATATGAGGTTGCTTTAACACCTGTTCAATTTTATTCAAACGCTGCAAAATAAATTGTGTATTTTGAGGACGCTGGCTAGCTGTAAGAGCCATTAAATGGTCGATTAAATCTGCCAATAAAGGAGAAATATCAACTGCATATTGTCGCCAATGCAATTCATTAGTCAGAGGATCATAAATAACTTTATCCTGTGGTTCTTTACCTGTGAGCAGAAAAATAAAAGTCCGTCCCAAAGCAAAAAAGTCTGACTGTTGTACTGAATAACCATTTTGTTGTTCTGGCGGTGAATAGCCTTGTGAAATAATTCTGGTATGAGAATTGCCTCCTAAAATAGTTGTAGTAACTTCTCTAACTGCCCCAAAATCAATTAACACCAGTTGTCCACTTGGTCGTAGCATGATATTTTGAGGCTTAATATCACGATGAAAATATTGATGAGCGTGTACTAAATCGAGAATTTCTACAAGCTGCTTCAGCCAATTAACAGCTTGAGCTTGAGAGATAGGTTGATAGTTGTTAGACTCCATCCATTTTTCTAAATCTACACCCTCAATTTTCTCCATTACTAAACAGTGCAATGGTACAGAGCTATTTTTAGGTAAAACAGTAAAGTAAGCATCGGAATCTACTTTGGGAATTCCCGTACTATTCAACTGACCCAAAACTTTTGCTTCTTGCTTAAACAATTCAATAGCTTTTGAGTTATTCTCAGTTAGTACTTTTACAACTTTAGCCGTACCAGAATCATCAACCTCAAAAGTTTGACCAAAGCCACCACTTCCAAGTTTTTTGATTACTCGATAACGGCCTCGCAACAGAATATCTGACCCACAGTTGTGACAAATGCGGTTTTTTGCATTTGCTGGGTCAGTAGGTTTTGGGCAATGAGGATTGATACAATAACTCATTGAATAGATATAAATTCCCAAAATAATGATTTTTGAGTCATATTCCGAGAATAAGCAGTAAAGTTCTAGTAATATAGTTCCCTAAAATTCTGAGAAATTCACAAACAGTTTTTATAATAATTAATTAAGACAGACATCTTAACCAGAATAGGGTTATCAACAGGCGTTATCCTTACCGTTTAAGCCTTGGCGCTGAAATTGAATCTATAATCGCCTGCAAGCTTTGATTTTAAAGGAAAATTTTGATAAGAAGCAGGGGGCAGGGGAAAAGGTACAAACCTTGCCCCTTGTGGGCAAAAGCCCCCCGGCTCCTTTTCTCCCTTGGTTTAAGCCCCACCCCTTGTGGGTTGTTTTTCTCCCCTGCTCCCTGCTCCTTGCTTTTTGACATTTAATTAAAGTTTCAGCATCATACCTACTGAAGAACCAAAATTATTAAATTGCAATGATATAACAATTAATTTTTACAGCGTTTTTCAAGTAAATAGACCACGCGGTAGGGGCACGGCACCAGTAATATTATTGTATGTACCAGAAGATTGTGGATGCCGTGCCCCTACGAGAATCTGTGGTTCCATTACCTGGAAACTGCTGTAACCCGCTTTTGTCACTCTCCGGGAGGGTAATCCCTAGAAGCCTCATCAGGCAATCAATACAAGCTATCCTATTAGAAAAAAATGGGTGTTGTATTTGTTATTAGAAAAAAATCGTGTTAACCCTTGCTAGATAAAAGCTCTAGAATTCAGAAATGGCAAATGTTTTCGGAGAGTGACAGAACAGGGGTAAATAATCCCAAAAGTTCCAGTATGTTATTACCTCCCTTTAGTATGCAAGTATCCGTGCCTAATGGCATATCTGAGTTTGAGTTAACAACGAATTTAGTCAAAGTTCTGCTGATTGATAACCAAATAATTATTGGTGAAGCCATCCATCGTATTCTCGCTAGCGAAGCAGATATTTCTATTAGCTATCAAATTATCGAAAGACATAAAGGTACTATTCATGCGAAATCTCAAACTGGTGTGGGAACAGAATTTGTCATTGAAATTCCCATAGCCCTAGTTGAGTAAATAAACACTCGCTTGCTTAAATTCATGGTGCAATACAATGAGGCGATGCTGACCTTGACTCAGATATAAACAAGCGAGTGCTATCTATCGATAATAGTCATATCTCTCCATCGTCATCTCAGCCAATATCGGGCAAATTTACATCATCCATCAAGCTTGCCCTAAGTCAAAGGCCGTGAATTAATGAAAGCACAGATAATTACTAACTTGTGAACCATAAAATACCGATGATAGTCCACAGGCAAAATCACCAATTTTACTCAAAAAATTGAAGGTGTGCGTGAAGATTCCGCATTTAGACTTCACAAAAATGGTAGAGTTGCCAAAATCAGGGAGCAAGGACTCTATTATTAGTTATGAATTATGAAGTACACAATTAGAAAATTTAATCCTGAGCTTCACAATTCATAAGTTATCGGTCTGGAAATTTAATGCAAGAATTTTCTGAATTGGATTGAGCACAAATGCGCCAATTCATCTTGGGAGCAGACCGATAGGAATTAAACTATCAGCTATCAGCAGTCAATCAAAGCAGTTAAGACCTGACTGCTGAATGCTGATAGCTATTTAAGCCATTTGATTTTCAATCGCCCACCGCGCTAGTTCAGTGCGGTTATGGAGATTGGTTTTGCCCAACATATTGGACACATGGCTTTCAACGGTACGCTGACTGACATTTAGTTCTTCAGCAATTTCCCGGTTAGCTAAACCCCTAGCAACAAACTGTACGACTTTCAGTTCGGTGGGAGTTAACTGCACATCGAAGGGAACCTGGATACGAGAACCATTTTCTCCTCCTTTGGCTTGGTGTTCTTTCCAACGGATAGTTTGCTTCAGGGAAGATTCTACTTGCGCTACGAGTTCTTCTGGCTCAAAGGGCTTGACCATATAGACATCAGCACCTTTATTCAGACCTTTAACTCGGTCTGCACTTTGTCCCTTAGCTGAAAGGAATAGAACGGGAATCCAGCTAGTACGTTCATTTTGCCGGACTTGTTCTACAAAAGTATATCCGTCCATTTCCGGCATCATCACGTCGCAGATAATCATATCTGGAACATCATGCTCTAAAATTTCTAGAGCTTCTCTTCCGTTTTCAGCGGTGATGACTTCATATCCCCGGAATTCCAAGTAATCCTTCACCAGCAAGATGAGGTTAGGGTCATCATCAATCAGTAGAAGTCGTTTGTGATCTTTCATGCTGGGTTCTTTCATAGCAGTGGCACTTGTCGCGCTTCGGTCCATCAAGGTCTTGTATATTTATCCTCTATGGTGGATTATTTGAGATGTTGTCTTTTTTTCCCACTTAACTTGCCTTTGCTTGTTGTCAGTCTCATAGCGCGGTGATTGCAGTTAAGAGACTGGTAGATCATTGGCACTAGTCCAGTAAGGATACGTAGAGCAGTAGTAAATATAATCCGTAATTATATATCGCTTTGACCGTGGCGGGTGAAAAAATGCTGATTAAATAATAATCCTTCCGATTCACAGGTTAAGTATTGGCTGAAGATGACCCTAGCGCCAAACCAACCACCGCTTCAGAGCGCTTACTACTTAATTACGATATCCTCACGGATGTTAAGCCGCTATCAGATGTTCACAAGCAACCAGAGAAGTTTCTGGCAAAGGATGGGTTAAAAATGCAAATTCTTCAACCACCATTATGCCTATCAAGTGTTCTTGGATGATCCGCTCAATCACTTCCAGGTTTGCTTGACGATACCAGACACCATCCGGGTAAACCACCATTATCGGTCTAGAACCACAAACGCGCAAGCAATTGGCTTTATTTCTAAACATGCAAAGGGGAAGACTTTTTTGCGGTTGGTCGAGTTTGAGCTTCTGCAATCGCCTTTTTATGTATTCCCAGGATTCCAGACTAGCTTGTTTTGCGCCGCAGTTGGCAGTTGTTTGCTGGGCACAAATAGAAAGATGTCGTTGAATCTTTGCAAGTCCTAAAGTTTCTACACAATTACGCGGGGCTTTATTGTCTAGAGATTTAGTGTTTTTGGGGATTTTACGGCTGCACTGGATCACTGTATTGTTACTCATCAAGCTGCTCCCTGATTACAGTTCTATAACAATTTCCCCGCTTTGCAAATAAATTTGTTCATAAAAAAATATTCGTAACTTAATGAACAGAACCTGAAACTTTAAAATAAATAAGTATTTGTACTTAAGTATCTGTATTTAAAGGGCATGGGGCATTGGGCATTGGGCATTTCTCATTTTTTATCTCCCTTGTCCCCCTTCCTTTGTCCCCTTGTCCCCTCATCCCCCTCATCGCCTAGTTCGGGAACCCGTACACAAAAAATTGTTGCCATTGTATGGCTATCTTCGGTAAATTAGCACTCAGGAGTTGAGAGTGCTAACTCTGGAGAAATAAATATGGCAGCAGTATCTTTAAGCGTTTCTACAGTTAAACCTTTAGGCGATCGCGTTTTCGTGAAAGTGAGCGCCTCTGAGGAAAAGACCGCAGGTGGTCTGTATTTACCCGACACCGCGAAGGAAAAGCCCCAGGTTGGGGAAGTGGTCGCTCTAGGCCCTGGTAAGCGGAACGATGACGGTTCTCGTCAAGAGCCAGAACTTAAGGTCGGCGACAAAGTGCTGTACTCCAAGTACGCTGGCACTGATGTCAAGCTCGGCACAGAAGAATACGTCCTGCTTTCAGAAAAAGATATTTTAGCAATCGTTAGCTAATGGTCATTGATCATTAGTCATTAGCCAATGACTAATGACAAATGACAAATGACAAATGACAAATGACAAAGGACTATTAAAATTATGGCAAAGCGCATTATCTACAACGAAAACGCCCGTCGCGCCCTAGAACGAGGCATGGACATCCTAGCAGAAGCTGTGGCAGTTACTCTTGGCCCTAAAGGTCGTAACGTCGTGCTAGAAAAGAAATTTGGCGCACCGCAAATCGTCAATGATGGCGTAACCATTGCCAAAGAAATCGAATTAGAAGACCACGTTGAAAATACTGGCGTGGCTTTGATTCGCCAAGCTGCTTCTAAAACCAACGACGCTGCGGGTGATGGTACCACCACAGCTACCGTTTTGGCGCACGCAATTGTTAAAGAAGGCTTACGCAACGTTGCTGCTGGTGCAAATGCAATTTTGTTGAAGCGCGGTATTGACAAAGCTACTACCTTCTTGGTAGAGAAGATTGCTCAACACGCTCGCCCCGTAGAAGATTCCAAAGCCATTGCGCAAGTTGGTTCCATCTCCGCCGGTAATGACGAAGAAGTCGGTCAGATGATTGCCCAAGCAATGGATAAGGTGGGTAAGGAAGGCGTAATTTCCCTAGAAGAAGGGAAATCCATGACCACCGAATTGGAAATCACCGAAGGGATGCGCTTTGACAAAGGCTATATCTCTCCTTACTTCGCTACCGACGCAGAACGGATGGAAGCTGTCTTCGATGAGCCTTTCCTCCTATTAACCGATAAGAAAATCGCTTTGGTACAAGACCTAGTACCCGTGCTTGAGCAAGTAGCGCGTGCTGGTCGTCCCTTAGTAATCATCGCTGAAGATATTGAAAAAGAAGCTTTGGCAACTCTAGTAGTTAACCGCCTGCGCGGTGTGCTAAACGTGGCTGCTGTTAAAGCACCTGGATTTGGCGATCGCCGCAAAGCTATGCTAGAAGATATCGCCATCCTCACCGGTGGTCAGCTAGTCACCGAAGATGCTGGTCTCAAGCTAGATAACACCAAGCTGGATAGCTTAGGTAAAGCTCGCCGCATCACCATTACCAAAGACAACACCACAATTGTTGCCGAAGGTAACGAAGTTGCCGTTAAAGCTCGGATTGAGCAAATCCGTCGTCAAATTGACGAAACCGAATCTTCCTACGACAAAGAAAAACTACAAGAACGCCTAGCTAAGTTGGCTGGTGGTGTTGCAGTTGTTAAGGTCGGTGCAGCGACTGAAACCGAAATGAAGGACAAGAAGCTGCGCTTAGAAGACGCTATCAACGCTACCAAAGCTGCTGTGGAAGAAGGTATTGTTCCCGGCGGTGGTACAACTCTGGCTCACTTGACTCCTGAACTGGAAGAATGGGCAAACAAAAACCTCACTGGTGAAGAGTTAACTGGTGCGTTGATTGTTGCTCGTGCTTTACCTGCACCTCTGAAGAGAATTGCAGAAAACGCAGGACAAAACGGCGCTGTAATTGCTGAACGTGTGAAAGAAAAAGAATTCAACGTAGGCTACAACGCTGCAACCAATGAGTTTGTTGACTTGTTTGTTGCTGGTATTGTTGACCCTGCTAAGGTAACTCGTTCTGCTCTGCAAAACGCTGCTTCCATCGCTGGTATGGTGTTGACAACCGAATGCATCGTAGTTGATAAGCCAGAACCTAAAGATGCTGCTCCTGCTGGTGGCGGTGGTATGGGTGGCGGCGACTTCGATTACTAATACTTTCTAGCCCCCTATTTGTGAAAACAGCTGCTTCCCTTGTGGAGGCGGCTGTTTTTTTGTGTCAATATTCAGGTTTTTCAAACCAGAAAATAACAAATTAATAATGTTAAGGTAATTGCTATTTAATAATATACTGATCTGGCTTTAAATTTAATTTAACTAAGTATGGAAGATTATCAGGCAGCTTTTATTGATCGCCATAGTGATACTGAAACTCTCAGCCAATCAGGAAGAAAGGTTGGGGCTATGCACTTTGGTGGTGTAACCATTGAGTGTCTAATAAAAGCTATTATTTGTAACACTTTACGCGGAGTGACAAGTGAGAATTTGAGAACACATAGTTATGCGGAACTGCTCAAACAACATAATAAGCTCAAATCTAGGATTGATAATTTTTCTGAAGGAAGGAAATGGCTGGATCAAGTTGAGAATCCAATGGGTCAACATTTTATAGATATGCGTTATTCTGGCCTTGAGCCTGATGAGTCAAATTACAGACGCTGGTTATACGCATACAAGAGTATCAAAAGTTGGTTACTCAAACAAGCTACTCAACTTTAAAGAGGTAAAAAATGCAAGAAAATTGGCAGGTTTTGCTAAAACAGCAGATTAAAAACCAGTATGTACATAATTCGCCAGAGTGGGTTGATATAAATATTTCCACATCAGGCTTGCTTAATCTAACAATTGTGAGCGAGCAATTTATTAATTTATCTAGTCTTCAGCGCAAAGAACAAATTTCTAACTTACTTAAATCACAAGTTCCTCATTTATCTCCTGGGTTTATTTCCTTATACACTCCTCAAGAAGCAGATTCACTAAATCTTTCAGCACCGCAAGCTTTTAATACAGCTTCAGTACAAACTTGGCAAGATTTAGCAATTCAAGCAGCAAATCCGCAAAATCAACCTCCTATACCTGAGCGTGAACTCAGGTTACCCAGAACAGTGACATTTTATTCTTTTAAAGGAGGAGTAGGTCGAACTACGGCATTAACCCATGTTGCCTCAATTTTAGCAATGCGGGGTCTTAAAGTTGTAGCTGTTGATTTAGATTTAGAAGCACCTGGGTTGAGTACAGCATTCAATCTAAGGCCACAACCCAAATATGGAATTGTTGACTATTTTTATGAGCGTTCCTATTTACCAGAAGGAGTAGAACCAAGTATTTCAATTGCTGAAATATTTGGCGAAGTAAAAATATCTAACGCCACAGGAAGATTATTTGTTGTTCCTGCTGGTTCTCTTAATCTTGATTATGTATCTAAAGTTGATGATCTTCATGCTACTACTGTTATTGATGGAGATCAAAGTCTTTGGTCTGTTTTTAAAAGAGAAATTTACGAACAATTAAAACCTGATATTCTCTTAATTGATTCGAGAACTGGAATCAATCAATGGGGAGCTTTATCATTAATTCAAGCAGCTGATGAAGCAATAGTTTTTCTTTTCCCTAACGAACAAAATAAACAAGGGATAGAACTGCTAATACAATCCCTGCAAGGACTAAAAAATTTATCAATAAATTTTGTTTTTTCTCCTGTTCCTGATGTTACTAAGATTGGTCTGTCTAAAGTAAAACAAATTTGGGAATCATTGCTGAACAAAATAAAAACAGCAACAAATGAAAACTATGAAACAGATGAATCTGAAACAGATTTAGATAATTCTCAAACTCCAACAGAAGAACTTTTAGTAGTACCTTATCTGTTACCAATCGCTTTGGCTGATAGCTATCCTGTACAAGGTAACCAAGATTATTACACAAAAATCGCTAACTTAATTGATGAAAAAACTGATGAACTAAAACGTAGCAATGTTTTAAATACAATAGATCAGCGGTGGAAGATTATTGAAAGTTTGCAGTTTCCTGAAGTAAATGCTGCCGATCAAAGACAAGATTTAAATCTACTATTTCAGCGTACTACTGATTTTGAAAGATTTTTAGACGATACAACTTGCCTAATTAGAGGGCGAAAAGGCACAGGTAAAACTGCACTGTATTGGCTTTTTTTACAACATAAAAGTGTTGCTCAAAAACTAGCTCATGGACGGTTAGATAACACTACATTTTTGTCAGCACACGGAAGATTCCAAGAAAGCCGCCCATCGCGTGAGGACTTCCAATTTATCCACAAAAATTTGCAGTCAAATAGTGCTACATGGGAAGCTTTCTGGAGAGCTTATTTACTGCTGAGATGTCATCAGGAAAATTTATTTACTTTTCCTAAAGGTAAGAAAGGCGCAAAGTTTAGTGAAATTAAAAAAATTATTAATAACTTACCTACAGAAAGATGGCAGTCTGAATACACTCAAGCTTTGCTATTATTATCTACTAACTCTGAACTAAGGCTCATAGTCAAGGATGCCATAGATATTCTTCTTAATGAAGAAGCCAAAAAGAATTCTCTAAAACTGTGGTTTCTTTATGATGATTTAGACGAAGATTTTCCAGAACTAGGAGGAGTACGACAGCAAGCACTTACTGGCTTGTTTCAATTAGTTCAATCTTGTGATGCTAACAGATTAACAGAAATAAGATTTAAAATCTTTTTAAGAGAAGATATATGGAATCGTTTAAGTTTCGACAATAAAAGTCATTTTACTGGACGGGATATTATTTTACAGTGGACTAGGATCGACTTTCTCCGATTAGCACTTCGTCAAGCAATACAATCTGAAGATTTTAAACATTTGGTTGACCGAATATCTCCTGTTGCTTTTGAAAGTATTGATCAAGCTAGTGAAGAGGCGATTGATAAAGCTTTAGAAATACTTTGGGGAAGTCGTCGCCGAGGTGGAAACAGAGCTAAAAATGTATCACGATGGGTTTATGAACGATTAACAGACTCAAGTGATACTACTTTTCCTCGGAGTTTAAGTATATTACTAAAAGGGGCAAAAGAACAAGAACTAACCTATAAGGGTCAATCATCAAGTAAATTCCGTACAGATCGTCTACTACAAGGAAAATCACTTGAATTTGGCTTAAAAAAAGCATCAGAAAAGCGGTGTGAAGAAATTAAAGAGGAATACCCTGATTTGACTAAATTTTTTGACTCTCTTAAAGGGAAATTGGCTTTCTTATCTAAAGAACAGTTACAAACAGTATGGCAAGAGTCAGCACATGATATTGCTGATTTTGAAGAATTTGCTTCTTTTTTAAGTGAAATTGGCATTATTGAATGGCGCGAAAAAGAGAAACGCTATAAGGTTGCTGATATCTATGTATATGGTTTTGAAATGGATCGTAGAGGCGCAGTATAAAAATATCACGAAATGTAGAGTAAGAGAGCGAATTCATATAAGGTAAAAGATTGTTGTATAGAAACAGAAAAATAGTAACTTGAGTTACGACAACGCTTGTAAATATTTAGCTGAACAGTACCCAGCAGATTTTGTTCGCTGGTTGCTAGGAGTAGACGCGCCACAAATTGAAATCTTAAAAACTGAACTGACACTAGAACCAATTCGTGCAGATTCTGTGACATTTTTGCAAGCAGCTAACAAAATTTTACATATTGAATTTCAAACATTAGCGATATCCGATCCGCCACTGAACTTCCGAATGCTTGATTATTCCGTGAGGTTGAAGCGCCAATATCGATGTCCTGTAACCCAAGTAATCATCTTTTTACAGGAAACTACTAACGAAATGGCTTTCACTGAAGAATATCGAGATGACACAACAATTCATCAATATCGAGTAGTTCGTCTATGGGAGCAAGATTCAGCAGCATTTTTGGCAAATCCTGCACTGTTACCTCTAGCAACATTAACCAGAACCGACTCACCTCAAGGACTGCTTGCCCAAGTTGCCGAACGAGTCGCTACAATTCCAAATAGGGAGCAGCGACAAAATATAGCAGGTTGTATAGAGATTTTGGCTGGATTGCGGTTTGATAAGGATTTAATTCGCCAATTATTACGGGAGGATATTATGAAAGAATCTGTAATTTATCAAGATATTTTGCAACAAGGTAAAAAACAAGGTGAAGAAAGTTTGATTCTACGCCAACTTAATAGGCGTTTTGGTGATATTGATGCACCAATAATTGAGCAGGTTCGGAATTTACCAACTGAAAAGTTAGAAAACTTAGGAGAAGAGTTGCTTGATTTTTCGCAACTTGCTGATTTGGTAGCTTGGTTAGAACAGCAGAATTAGGGGTATAAAGTTTTCCAAATAACCATGTTTAATAACTATCTATTTTTGTTGACAGCTATTATTTATTAGCTGAAACTATTGCCGCAATTTGCTCTAAAATACTATTCTGTTCTTGCTTAATCACTTCTAGCCTACTTAAAAGTTGAGTTAGCCTGTAGCTGCTATCTTGAGAACATGGTATTATTCACCTGCTCACTTTCAAGTCACTGATATCAGCTCTGGCGATACAAAAAAAAATTAAAATTTTTTGTGAAACTTGTATAAGTCGTAAATAAAACTGGGAATTATAGAAAATAAGGTGAGTTGATAGACCATATATAAAATATAAAATTTACAATGGCACAACCAAGGTATCAAGGTTATTGCACAGGTAAGCCAACTAAATTAGTCAAGGAAAAATTTGGGAGTGCTAATGTTTATGCTCAAAATGCTAAATCCCTTTTGACTAAGGCTACAGGTTTTATTGAGGCTTATGATTTTACGCTAAATCCTTATCGGGGTTGTCAGTATGGATGTAGTTATTGCTATGCTGCTGCATTTAGTCCGAATACTAAAATGCGCCAAGATTGGGGAAATTGGGTGATTGTTAAGGAAAATGCAGCGGAGATTTTAGCTAAAGAATTACAAAAATGGTATGAGAAAAATCCGCAAAATCCTCCGAGAATTTATCTGAGTAGTGTGACAGATCCTTATCAACCTTTGGAGTCTCAGCAGCAGTTGACTCGCAGGCTTTTAGAGGTGATGCTTGATGTTAGGGATAATAATCATCCAACACCAACTTTAGTAATTCAAACTCGCAGTCCAATTATTACTAGAGATATTGATTATTTACAAAGATTTCAGCGATTGCGAATTAATATGAGTATCCCTACTGGTAGTGAATCAGTGCGCAGGGATTTTGAACCGCGATCGCCTAGTATTAAAGCTAGATTAAATGCTCTTTTAAAGATTAAACAAAATATAGAGCCTTTTAAAGGTTTTGTTCCAAAAATCTCTATTACAATTACACCTCTACTTCCAACTTTAGCAACTGATGAATTAGCTTTTATACAGCAACTATCTATCGCTGATAGAGTTGTAATTCAAGATTTTCATCCTACTTATAACCGTTCTCTAATAGCATCAACCCGCTCAGAAGCTGAAGAAATTAAGCAAAAATACGCTTGGTGGTATCAAAATCAGCAATTAAACTATATGAAGTTTAAGAATAAATTAATTTCTCAGCTTACAAATATAGAAATTAAAGAAGGCAAAGACGGATTTGGTTATGAGTAATCCTATAGCAAATTGGTGGCTTAGTCAGCAGTTCAAGCTAGCATTAAGCCGTGGAGACACACAAAAAGCTGTCAAAATATTACATGATATTCAAAAATCTGGTGCCAAATTTTCATGGTTAGAAAAATTATTTAGAGATAAGCTGCAACTTGAGCGTTATTCTCTGGACTATAAAAGAGAAATAGCAAATTTAAGCCAAAAATTAACACACTTTCCTCAGGTACAAGCAGATAATCTCAAGTTATCACCAAATGAAGAATTTGTAAATTTAGTTTATCAAATATTTCAATTAATCCAGCACGATCAATACAAAATTCAATCTACTGGGATTGATAAAGATATCTTTGAAAATTTGGAAATAAAATTGGTTGAATATCTCCACGAAGAGTTTAGTAAAGTTCCTGAAAAGCAATTATCTATAAAACTAGAAGATGCTTTTGAAGATATTAATAATTTAAAAATCGGACAAGACCCAAACTATAGTTTTAGTCTGACTCCTCACGTCTACTTTATGAAGTTTTTTTTAGAAAATGTATATTGTCTATATTTAGCTTGGTTTTTCATTTATC
The DNA here is from genome assembly GCF_963875285.1 of Calothrix sp. NIES-2100. Taxonomy (NCBI): domain Bacteria; kingdom Bacillati; phylum Cyanobacteriota; class Cyanophyceae; order Nostocales; family Calotrichaceae; genus Calothrix; species Calothrix sp. NIES-2100. The sequence goes on along the minus strand of NZ_CAWNLA010000001.1, from coordinate 8,804,979 downwards.
AAAACGGCTTATTTAGCAATAAACTTAATATCCTCGATATTGCAGCAGGCCCAGGAACAGTTGCTTACGCTTTAGCTCTATTTCTGCAACGTATCAGTGATTTTGATAATCTATCACAAACTCATATATCCTACTATTCTCTAGAAAAACAAGATTCATTTCAATTTCGAGGACTTCAGTTTTGGCGAAAGTTTATAGAATTAAGCACGAATCCAATTAATGCTTACTTTCGCTTTGTAACTGTTGATTTATTTTCAGGGGAAGATAAATCTCATAAATTACCTCAAGATTTTTTTGATTTTATTGTCATTTCTCACTGTTTCTTTTCAGATATATCTGCTAGACTACAAGCCAATAATATCTACAAATATGTATTTGCTAATTGCCTTAAAAAGGAAGGTTACGTTTTATTAATTGTACAAGATAAAAAATTATTTAAATTTTACAATGCTCAACAAAGTGAAGACCAAGAAATAGAAAGAAATGTAGTTATAAAATTTACTTCCGAACTCGGTTTAGAGCTGGTTTGGTATAAATATCTAACTTCTAGAAATTCTAGGCTACCTTGTTCTGCTAGGGAATTTGCCAAATTCGCAGAAGAGACTCTCCCTAAGCAAATTTACATGACGCAGATGATTCAGAAGTACTTCAATCAGAAACATGATTCTAACTATAAATTAGATGATTACGTAATTTTGGCGAGAAAATGAAGGTTACCATCAATTTAATGTTTACTTAATACATGAATTCTGTGCTACACAGCGTAGAAAGTTGGCATGGCAAACTTAATTTAGTCTACGCCGATCGCAAAAATGCCACCCAGCTAATTTACAACCACCAGCAAGCACCGCTAAAGGTACAGCGTCCGTTTTATCCAGAAGGCGAAAAAGTCTGTCATAGCGTCATTTTACATACGGCTGGGGGAGTTGTGGGAGGCGATCGCTTGTCTCTCAATTTCCACCTCCAACCCCACGCCCAAGCATTAATTACTACAGCCGCCGCTAGTAAAATCTACCGCAGTAATGGACAGCAAGCTAGACAAATTATCGATATCAAAGTCGATGCTGGCGCTTGTTTGGAGTGGTTACCCCAAGAAACAATTTTGTTTAACAGCGCGATTTATCGGCAAGATTTACGGGTAGAATTAGCAACCGAAGCCAGTTGGTTAGGCTGGGAAATTACGCGATTAGGGCGCAGTGCTAGAGGAGAGAAGTTTTTGCAAGGAGAATGGCGATCGCATACCGAAATTTGGCAGCAAGGTGTACCCTTGTGGATCGATCGCCAATATTTACCTGGTAGCGAAGAGGTTTTCCACAGTCCCCACGGCTTGGCTGGACAACCAATTGTCGGTAGTCTAGTTTGGGTGGGTAATCCAGTTGACTCAGAAATAGTGGCAAAAGCCCGCAATTTATGGGATGGTGCAGGAGAGGTGGGGGTGTCGCGACTACAACATGGACTTTTATGTAGATATCGCGGTGCTTCGTCATCTGAGGTGCGAAACTGGTTTACGTCTGTTTGGCAGATGCTACGGGTTAATTTTTTGAGTCGTGGTAGCTGTGTACCTAGAGTTTGGCAGGTTTGAATGAACCGCCAAGAACGCCAAGAACGCCAAGAGGGAGAGAAGAATGCAACTTACGCCGCAGGAAAAAGATAAGTTGTTAATTTTTACTGCTGCTTTAGTGGCAGAAAGACGTAAGAATAGAGGTTTGAAATTAAATTATCCAGAAGCAGTTGCTTATATTTCTGCTGCGATTTTAGAAGGTGCTAGAGATGGGCAAACTGTCGCTGAATTAATGACTTATGGCACAACTTTGTTAACGCGAGATGATGTGATGTCAGGTGTGCCGGAAATGGTGCATGAAGTGCAAGTGGAAGCAACTTTTCCTGATGGGACAAAGTTGGTAACTGTGCATAATCCGATTCGTTAATTTGCAAAGGAGAAAACAATGATTCCAGGGGAAATTATCACACCAGCAGGAGAAATTGAACTTAATGCTGGTCGTGAAACTATTAAATTACAAGTAGCAAATACAGGAGATCGCCCGATACAAGTTGGTTCGCATTTTCACTTTTTTGAAGTTAACTCAGCTTTAAATTTTGACCGAGAACAAGCGCGAGGAATGCGCCTTGATATTCCTGCCGGCACAGCAGTTCGCTTTGAACCAGGCGATGAAAAAGAGGTTTTTTTGGTTTCATTAATGGGGAGTCGTGAGGTATATGGATTTAATAGTTTGATTAATGGTGTTTTGGAGTAAAGCTAAGGAAGTCTTAATAAGAAGAGCAATGATAAGGAGCAAAAGAAGAAGTATTATCCAACATAACTAATAAATTAAATATTGTCATTTAACTGAAAATGTTATGTTAATTTGTGATTCTAATAAAAAACTATTTTTTACATATCAAATAGCTCAATAGCATAGTAACTTGAAAGTGTTTTCTTCAAAAAATATGAGCTTCTATTGTCATAAAACACACCTTTCATTTTATCTGATCTATAAAGATTGCCTATCTCTGTCTCTACTAATCTATAAACAGATAAATAAAAATGCTGCAATGCATTGATTTCAGTACCTTTTTCACCCTCATAAAAATACGAGCTATATCCCATTGAATCTCGACCATAGCAGACTACTAAATCTTTCTTCAAATGAAATGATTCATTTATTCCTGTAATTTCATCAGGTAAAAAGTAATAGGTATCATGGTCAAATTCAGTTCTATCATCTTTGTGATTATAGGAGTGTAGATACTTTTCAATGCTTTCAATGCCCTTACAATTATATATAAATAGATAAGTATGTGCTTGCGAAATATTTTTTATATTTTCAAAATAATCAATACCATTATGAAAAATTTGTTTGTTTATTGTTGTCTTGACTTCAATAACAGCAATGACTGATTCTTCAGGAACTATTACTATATCATTGAGCCTATAAAAAGGTGCATAAAGATGAGAATTATAAATTAAGATGTCACATTGTTTAGACAATTCTCCATTTTTTGCGCGTATGAAACCTTGTTCAACGCTCACCATCCTTGGTAAGTTTTTTTTCAAAAAATCTCGTAAAATTTCTTCCGTCAAAACGCCTATAGTCGGATTGTGTTTTTTGATAAACTCTTTAATCTGATTGAGTCTATTTTGTAGCTCTTTACTAACAAACTCAAAATAATCCTCCACAATATGCCTCACTTTTACTAAAAATTACATTTTAAATTAAAAATATGACTACAAACATCATTTTCATTATATGTATAATCAACATTAGTTTTAATTTATTTAAGTTTAATTAATATTTATTTTTTAAAATTTTCTCCTATATAAAATTATAAACTTATACAAACATCCTTTATACCCTCCCTAAACTTGTTCAAAAATCATCAAAGTAATATACACCCAGGAGTGCATTTATGCCTTACAGAATGGATCGCCGTGCTTATGCAGAAACATACGGGCCGACAGTAGGCGATCGCGTCCGACTTGCGGATACAGAATTATTTATTGAAGTAGAACAAGATTTCACCACCTATGGCGACGAAGTGAAATTTGGTGGCGGTAAAGTTATCCGCGATGGGATGGGACAATCCCCCATTTCTAACGCCGATGGTGCTGTCGATTTAGTAATTACAAACGCTTTAATTCTCGATTGGTGGGGTGTAGTTAAAGCCGATATTGGTATTAAAGACGGCAAGATTTTTAAAATTGGTAAAGCGGGAAATCCTTATATTCAAAATAATGTCGATATTATTATTGGCCCCGGAACCGAAGCTTTAGCTGGGGAAGGGATGATTCTCACGGCTGGAGGTGTGGATTCCCACATCCATTTTATTTGCCCGCAGCAGATAGAAGTTGCGATCGCCTCCGGAATTACTACCATGATTGGCGGTGGAACAGGCCCCGCTACAGGGACAAACGCCACTACCTGCACCCCAGGCCCTTGGAATATGTACCGGATGTTGCAAGCGGCTGATGCTTTTCCTGTGAATTTAGGATTTCTAGGTAAAGGTAACGCCAGCCAACCTCAAGGACTTGTGGAACAAGTACAAGCTGGTGCAATGGGGTTAAAGTTGCATGAAGACTGGGGAACCACACCCGCAACCATTGACACTTGCCTCAGCGTCGCCGATGAGTATGATGTACAAGTGGCAATTCACACCGACACCCTCAACGAAGCCGGATTTGTTGAAGATACCATCGCAGCTTTCAAAAATCGTGCTATCCACACTTACCACACCGAAGGCGCAGGGGGAGGACACGCACCAGATATTATCAAAGTTTGTGGTGAGGCGAATGTTCTCCCATCTTCCACCAACCCCACACGTCCTTACACCCTCAATACTTTAGACGAACACCTGGATATGTTGATGGTATGTCACCATCTCGATCCCGCGATCGCCGAAGATGTCGCTTTTGCTGAGTCTCGCATTCGTCGGGAAACCATCGCCGCCGAAGATATTTTGCATGATTTAGGCGCGTTTAGCATGATTTCTTCCGACTCCCAAGCAATGGGGCGAGTAGGGGAAGTAATAATTCGCACCTGGCAGACATCTCATAAAATGAAGGTGCAACGGGGAATCCTTAACCCGCAAGGAGATGAGCAAAGGGCAGATAATTTTCGAGCGAAAAGATATGTCGCCAAGTACACCATCAACCCAGCCATTACCCACGGAATAGCCGAGTATGTCGGGTCAGTGGAAGAGGGTAAACTTGCAGATTTATGTTTGTGGCGACCAGCCTTTTTTGGTGTGAAGCCAGAAATAGTCATTAAAGGCGGAATGATTGCATGGTCGCAGATGGGCGACGCTAACGCCAGCATTCCCACACCGCAACCAGTGCATATGCGACCGATGTTTGGTAGTTTTGCAGGGGCGCGTCACGCCACATCATTAACTTTTGTTTCCCAAGCGGCGTTAGAAAGGGAGATTCCCAGCCAGTTAGGTTTAAGAAAATCGGCGGTAGCAGTTTCCGGGACACGCCAAATAACTAAGCGAGATTTAAAGCTAAATGATGCGCTACCTCATATTGAAGTAGATCCAGAAACCTATGAAGTCAGGGCTGATGGCGAATTGTTGATTTGTGAACCTGCGACAATTTTACCAATGGCGCAAAGATACTTTTTGTTTTAGTCCATGACCGAGCAATCTACCGATTACGATAGTCCTTGGAAAGAAATCATTGAGCTATATTTTCCCCGGTTTCTGGAATTCTTTTTTACCCTAGCTTACGACGCGATCGACTGGACGCGACCTTATGAATTTCTGGACACCGAATTGCAACAGCTAGAACCCGATGCGGAAATTGGACGGCGTTTCGTTGATAAAGTCGCCAAAGTTTGGTTACTTGACGGCGAAGAAGCTTGGGTATTAGTTCACGTAGAAGTCCAAGGACAATATGACAGCCAATTTGCCGAACGGATGTACACCTACAATTACCGCTTGTTTGACCGCCATAAAAAGCGAGTCATCAGCTTGGCTGTATTAGCCGATGAACAAGCAAATTGGCGACCTTCCAGCTACGGCTATGAACTGGCGGGATGTCGTGTCAGCTTAGAGTTTCCCATAGCGAAGTTATTAGACTATGAACAAACCTGGGAAACTCTAGAGCAAACTATCAATCCCTTTGGGATAATAGTGATGGCGCATCTCAAAACCAAAGCGACGCAACGCAACCCAGAAAGTCGGCTACAGTGGAAACTAAGCCTAGTTAGACGACTTTTTGAAAGGGGGTACAGCCGGGAAGATATTCAAGAACTATTTCGGTTTATCGACTGGGTGATGGTTTTACCAAAAGAATTGACAAGTAGTTTCAAAACAGAAGTGAGAAATTACGAGGAGACAAATAGAATGCGGTACGTAACTAGTATTGAAAGGTTAGCAAAAGAAGAAGGTATTGTCGAAAATGCTAGAGAAAGCGTGATTGAAGTTCTAGAAACTCGCTTTGGAGAAGTGCCAACTGCTATTGTGGAAGCTATCAATGCTATAGAAGAACCATCGGTATTAAAGACACTTCATAAAAGAGCGATCGCAATTCCTTCGACATCAGAATTTCAGCAACTCTTAGATAATCTTACTTCTGGACAATGAGCGATCGCAATTCCTTCGATATCGGAATTTCAGCAACTCTTAGATAATCTTAGTTCTGGACAATGAGCGATCGCCTATTTTGTGGTGAGAGAGCGATCGCTTTTCTTGAGAGCGTCAGCATTACCACTTTTTAAAAGCTAAAATCAAAGTGCAGCACTCCGTGTTCAACTCATGATGACTCCGAAATTGATGATTGAACCTTCATACTGGTTGGGAACAGGAATCAAACTAGAAAAAGTTAATAATCTTAATTTTTTTAAGTTTACCGATGAACTGCAAGCACGTTCAGATGAACTGCTAGAACGCAGCAAATCAGGGTTAATCACGCCAGAAGAAAAAGCGGAATTAGATGGTATATCTGAGTTAGCGCAGATTTTTACCTACGCTAATTCTGTTTTAGCTGCTGAATCAAAATGGTTCCCCAATCCATCCGAGAAATCATCGCTGACAGAGCAAAATACCTCTATGAATATTGTTACTTAATTTTCAATTTTTAATTCAATCTCTGCTTACAGCAAGATATCATCAATTTTATTTCTAACTTCACGGCTAACATAACAATCGCTATTTAGACAATCTACAAGAATTTTTTTTGCTATGAAATAATCTCTTAATATTAACTTTTGTTGATTATTAAACTGCCATTCATATCCTATATTCCGATAATCTATTAGTATGCTTCTGAATTGTTTTACCCAATTTCTACCAAATTTATTCCATAAAAATTTAAATACGCTTTTATCTTTCTCAGGATTAGGGATTTTTTGTTGAAATCTTCTTAAAGATCTCTGTAATTCTCTACTATCAGTTAAGGAAATTGAGCGGTTTATAGTATATTTTAATTTATTTACATTCTCAATTTTTGGTAAATCACTTTCAGCAAGAATGACTGCTTGATTTAAAGCGGATAAAAGGGCATTATCCAAGTCTAAATCTGGAGAGTGTATACTAGTATTAAGTAAACCATTATCATCTTCTTTATAAAAGCCCAGCAACAAATTTATATCTATTGGTGAGAACCAGCTCTTATAAAAGTCTTTCTTAATAAAAGGATTTGTTACCTCGATATCCTCATAATCGATATCCTCATAATAATGTTTGGTATCTACTATAAATTTTATGTCATTATCATTTTTATCATGTTTCTCAAAACCTATATCATGATTTATATAAAATTCTTGTATTTCTTCTAAATGATGGTTAGCTTTCACAGAAATAGATTTTTGATTAACCCAAATAAACCATTTTTTTATTTCTTCATCTTCTGCAATTAAATTATCAATTTTTGCCTTCATTAATAATAATAAATTATCAGCTTTACGCATCATTCCTACTGCAATCAAAAACACCTCCCGCCACCGTCTTTCAATAATATGTTCTACGAAAATTTCGTAAGCAGAATTAGCAACTATTTCCCTTGCTGTGAAATACTCTTGAAAAGTAAGATGCGAAAAAGAATATATACCCTTTGCTCGTTCAACCAATAGCCCATGCTGTGATTCAATGGACTTCAAAACTGCTTCGCTATCTAGTTTTAATTCCTCTGGTTCAGTACGAGCATCGCGTAAATTGTAAATAAAATCAGCAATATAAGCCTCAACAGTTTTTTGCTTAAAGAAATATTCCTTGCGTTCAAAGGTAGCTAGAGCAATTTGACTCAACAAATCTACCTTACGATTCAAAGATAGATTTTTATAAACTTGATCGCGCTCAATGTTACGTTTGGCATCCCATTTTTTCAACAATACTTCCACCCCTTCTTTATACAGTTCAGAGCGATTGGTTGGAAAATCTGCGCTTTCTCCAAAGACTAAACAAAGTAGGGTTAGCAATAGCGGATTGGTCGCTAGTTCATAAATCGGCTCGTTATCTTCAAGTTTTTGAAGAAATCTTTCAGCTTTCAATGGATCGATTAACCGAAACCAATTCTGTGCAAAAATCACGATTTGATCTTTATCAAAATCTGCTACTTCAACTTCAGTAAACTTCTCAAAAGTGTATTCTTTAGCAGCTATGCGACATGTGATGACAAACTGATTGGTATAAAAATTCTCAGAAATTTCTAGAATTTGCCGTAACACTTGCCTTGTATCTTCTTCCCGAACTTCGTCTAATCCATCTAGTAATACTAATGCTTTACCATATCTTAACAATTGTTCTATTTTCTCTTTTGCATTCTGTATTCCACAAAATGATAATTTTTCAACAAAATATTCCAGAATATTTGGCTGTTGAGATTCTTCTGCAAATTCCTTTAAGGTGATGAAAAAGGGAACTCTGTTGATTAAATACTGCCCCTCAATACACTGTATAGCCAGATACTTCAAAAATGTGGTCTTTCCTGCGCCTGGTTTACCTAACACCATCAGCTTGTTGTGACGCTGCACTGCTTCCAGCCCTGGTACTCGCTCCTCTTTAACCCTGTTAAGACCAAAGCGCTCAAAGTCATCTGTTTCGCAGTTTTGGAGCAGTTCTCTAATTTCCAGTCGCCTGCGTCCGGTGATTTTTTCTAGAATGTTGACATTGGTATAAATACCCCGTTCGCCAGTTAACTCTATTGGCTGGGACATATCCAGTACCCGCATGGTTCCACACTTTTCTTTAATGCTGGTTTTAACTTGTTCGCGGATTTCTTGAACTAGAGCAACAATATCAGCTTCTGCAACTTCAGCAGTTGAGCTACCAGCTAGTTTCTGATGGGAATACCGTTTTTGTAGATACTCTCGCAGACGGCTTTCTTTGACAGGTCCACTGCCACTGATACTGAACTTATTGTAAATACCCGTCAAGCAACTACTGAGATTGCTTTGAGAGATGTTGAGCGCTTGTGTAACTTGCACTCGACTCTTGCCATTACCAAAGATTTCCACAAAAACTGTCTTTTCTCTATGGGATAATTCGCTGTATTGCTCTAGTTGTGTTAGGAAGTTTTGTGGTAACGACATATACTTAGAATGAAATCGCTTTAAATTTCAGTTTAGCTGGCGTTTTTAGGGATTTAGGTCAAATTATTATATGTCAAGACAAGTCAATATAAGTCACTTCAGGTCAAATAAATAACTACAAAATAAAATTGCGACATTGAACTCAGTCAATTAACTGAGGCGATCGCAATGTTAGAAACACTTATTCCCCTAGTTATCAACAAGTCTGTAGAAATTATCCTGGGGCTACTGCTGGAAAAATTCTGGGCTTGGGTTCTGAAGGATAACAACTGCCAACGCCTGAACCAATTCCTGAAAATACAGATTCTCGCACTCTATATCGATTGGGTTTTGCTCAAAACCCCTCTAAAATATCTACCTGAGTCCGCACAAGATAATAATTCAGAAATCAGTGCTTAGTATCAAATAGGGAGGATATGACGCAGGATAAAGGCTGACTTTAGCGGATACGCTCAACCTGTGTCTATGCTCCACTCTCAAAATTGGAAAGCAGCAAAATTACTGCCTGCTGTTTACGATATATCAACTTGCTATATATCTATTTTGAAAAATTAACCAAATATGATTCAATTAGTGAGTAATTATTTGCCTAGGAAAAATGAGCAAATTTAACATCATATAAAATTAAAAAATCAATTTAAGCTTTTAGGTAAATAATCTTGATTCAAGAGTAGATTAACTAAAATTGATATAAATATAGCTAAGATTACAAACCTTCAATTTTACCTACACCCGCTACATGAACTCACAAAATTCTCGCTCTGACAAAATTTTGGTTGTAGATGATTCTCCAGACAACGTGTTTTTAATCAAAACTATTTTGGAGGAAGAAGGCTACACAATTAGCACAGCAGAAAATGGTGCTTCGGCTTTAGCACAACTAGAAGCATCTCCTTGTGATTTGGTATTGCTGGATCTGATGATGCCAGGAATGGATGGTTACGAAGTTACTAGGCGTATACGTGGTAATACTGCCATGCAGCAATATATCCCCATACTGCTGATTACTGCCCATGATGCGCCAAATGTCGCTAAAGGATTAGATTTAGGTGCTGATGATTTTATCCGCAAGCCTGTAACCGTGGATGAATTGCTGGCGCGGGTGCGATCGCTCTTACGGCTAAAACACAGTATCGATGAACGTGATGAAATTGCTCGCCAACGCGAAGATTTTGTTTCTCGCCTCACCCATGACTTACGCACCCCCCTAGTAGCAGCCGATCGCGTACTGATGCTGTTTCAGCAAGGTGCTTTAGGAGCTTTATCGAGCCAAATGGAAGAGGTGATCGCTATCATGGCGCGTAGCAACACCAATCTGCTTTCGATGGTAAATACCTTATTGGAAGTTTACCGCTTTGAAGCTGGTCGCAAAACCTTGGCGTTTCAACCAGTGAACCTCCGCCAGTTACTAGAGGAAGTGGTAGGGGAATTAACACCTTTAGCTGAAGCAAAATCACTAGCAATGAATTTGGAAGTTGCTCAAGAGTTAACTATCAACACACTCATGAGCGATCGCTTAGAATTGCATCGTCTATTTACTAATCTCATAGGTAATGCCATCAAATTTACCGAGTCTGGCTCAGTAAATATTCGTCTAAGCTCAAAAACGGAAAGCAGCAAAAAGTCTTATTTAGATGCTTCGGGAAATTCTACTATAAGTGACTACCTAATAGTTGAGGTAGAAGACACAGGCCCCGGTATTTCTCCTGAAGAACAAACCACTTTATTTGAGCGATTTCGCCAAGGAAGTCACAAGAGTTCTGGTAGTGGCTTAGGACTATATCTTTCGCGGCGAATTGTCGAAGCCCATCAAGGCAATATTTTAGTTAAATCTGAGTTGGGTAAAGGTAGTTTATTCATTGTTATGCTACCTATAAAACAGTGAGTCAATAGTCAATAGTCATTTGTCCCCCTTGTCCTCGTTGTCCCCCTTGTCCTCCTTCCCTAACCCCTATAAAAAAATGATTACTGAATTATCAATTCCTGTGGCTGATATTATTCGGAAACAGCGCGAATTTTTTCAAACTGGTAAAACTAAAGATGTTGCTTTTAGAATTGCACAACTCAAAATTCTTAAACAAGCAATTCTGGAGAATGAACAAGAAATTGTGCAGGCATTAAAAGCTGATTTAAATAAAGCAGAATTTGAAGCTTATGCTACAGAAATTTTAGTCACAAAGGAAATTGATTACGCCATCAAGCATATTAAGGATTGGACAAAGGCTCAAAAAGCCGCAGTTCCTATTGAATTTTTTCAATACTCAGCAAAGATTTATTCAGAGCCGCTAGGAGTTGTTTTAATAATCGGCCCTTGGAACTATCCATTTAACTTAATTATTGCCCCATTAGTTGGTGCGATCGCGGCTGGAAATTGTACATTTCTCAAACCTTCAGAACTTGCACCTCATACCTCTAATTTTTTGGCTGGAATGATTCCTAAATATTTTGACCCAGCATATATTGCAGTGGTAGAAGGTGGTGTAGAAACCAGCCAAAATCTCTTAGCAGAAAAATTTGACTATATCTTTTTTACTGGTGGTACAAGTGTAGGCAGAATCGTCATGGAAGCGGCGGCAAAACACCTCACACCAGTTACCTTAGAATTAGGCGGTAAAAGTCCTTGTATTGTAGATACTGAAATCAATCTAGAACACACCGTAAAGCGAATTACTTGGGGCAAGTTTATTAATGCCGGACAAACTTGTATTGCTCCTGACTATATTTTAGTTGATAAAAAAATTAAAACAAATTTGATAGAAGGTCTGAAAAAAACTATCAAAGAATTTTATGGGGATAACCCTGCCAGTAGTCCTGATTATGCCCGCATAATCTCTCAAAAACACTTTGATAGATTAGCAAATCTCCTGAAAAATGGTGAATTTGTCATCGGTGGAGAAACTAACCGAGAAGAACGTTATATAGCTCCCACAGTAGTTGATAACATCTCCTGGGAAGATGCCATCATGCAGGAAGAAATTTTTGGGCCGATTTTGCCCATCATTGAATATAGTGATATCACAGAAGCGATCGCCTTAATTAATTCTCGACCAAAACCCCTAGCTTTATACTTATTTTCTCAAAATAAAAACCTGCAAAAGCGCATTTTGCAGGAAACTTCATCTGGTGGAGTTTGTCTCAACGACACAGTGATGCATTGTGGTGTATCATCATTACCATTTGGTGGTGTGGGTGATAGTGGTATTGGTAGTTATCACGGTAAAGCCAGTTTTGACACCTTTTCCCACCGTAAAAGTGTCTTGAAAAACTCCTTTTTATTAGACTTAAAATGGCGTTACGCTCCCTATGAGGGAAAATTAGCTTTCCTCAAACGGCTTCTTGGTTAAGAAATGAACAATAATCGTCTTCAACAAGATACCCGACTTCTTAAAGAAGTCGGGTATCTAAAACTATCGATTTTACTTTTCAAACAACCTCTTAATTACGAATTACGAATTACGAATTAGTAATTAATTATTAGTAACTATAACGTTCCTCAGCCCAAGGTTCACCCCGTTGGTGGTAACCATTACGTTCCCAAAAACCAAGTTCTTCACGATTGAGAAACTGTAAACCATTAATCCACTTGGCACTTTTCCAAGCGTAAAGATGGGGAACAACTAACCGCATCGGCCCACCATGTTCTGCTGGTAAAGGTTCACCAAATAGTTTAAAAGCAAAGAAGTTTTCTTCCCGGAGAAAATCTGCCATTGCGATATTAGTAGTGTAGCCACCATAGCAATGTTCCATCACATGAACTGCTTGGGGATCTACCTCGATCAAATTCATAAAGTCTGTAACTTTAATCCCGGTCCACTTAACATCGAGTTTAGACCAGCGTGTTACACAGTGAAAATCTGCTGTGAATTCAGATTGAGGTAAAGCCATAAAATCTGCCCAAGTAAAAGCGGCAGGTTTTGCTAAACCCCAAACTTTGAATTCCCATTCTTCTGTACTTATTTGCGGTGTTTCACCATAAGTTAAAACAGGGAAGCCCTTAGCCAGGTATTGGCCAGGAGGTACCCGTTCATTCTCTTGTTGCTCTGGTTTCTGAAAAAATTTTCCTAACATATTCTTAGAAAAATCACTTTTTCAAGATAATTGGTTTTCTTGAGATGATTGTCTAAGGATTTGAGCATCTGCGCTACCCTCAAAAGGAGACAAAATAGCAATTGCGCAAAGTACTAAAAATCCAGAAACTACAGATACCTTAATTTTTATAAATTCCTTGAGCATCAGCCATATGCAATAGTTAATGGAACTTGTCCAATTAACTATAACTATGTATGGATAATGCCCTCAGAAAAGCAGCGAAAAAGCGCTAATTTAACAGCGCTGTTCGTGCTTTTCTTACTACCGACATTATTATTCGTCTTCTGCTTCCTCGTCTTCAGCAGCTGGGTAGACAAATGTAGAGCGTCCAGTCAAAATCGACTTGCCTAGGGAAAGAGCTTTTTGAGCTTCAACAGTAGCTTTATGTCTCCAGGTAGCTCGGCGCTTATCTCTTTTGGACTTAGATGTTTTCTTCTTAGGAACAGCCATGATAGCGGATATCGCAATTCTTGACAACCTTTTTATTCTAAGCGATCCATTGACACTGACAACAAGAACTCAGTCGAGAATTCAGACAAGGAGCGGTAGACTTAGAGAAATTTTCATTCTCCGCATCTGCGTCCCTAAGCATTTTCTTCAATGCTTAGGGACTTCCAAATAAAAAAACATCCCAATCATTAACTTACCAAGCCCGCAACTCGTAGGGGCGGGGTCACCCCCATACGTGTCAACTTAACATGAAACCCTTGCCAAAGCTTGATTTTGAATTAAATCGCTTAACATCAAGATCCGCGTTACCCCACCCCAGTTTTGTCTAAAGCCAAAACGTCCCCTCAGAGTTTACGGGGAGGGGATTAAGGGGTGGGGTGAAAGACTTGTGGGATAAGCGTTTTAACTTAAGTTGACACCAATGGGTCACCCCGCCCCTACAATTTGGCATAATTTATTTTTTGGAGTTCCCTTATTTGGTAGTAGCTGGTTGATCTGGTTTGGGGATTGCAGGATTTTGTTCGGAATTGGGAGGTAGAGCATTTTGTCCTAGATTGGGAACTACAGGATTTTGTCCTAGATTGGGGATTACAGAATTTTGTCCCGAAAACAGTAGCGATCGCGCTGTCTTAAAATAACTTGCCCAACGCTGGGGATCGGGGCGATTACGCCATTGCGGGCGAGTCACTTCTAAAGCTAAAACTGGGGCGATCGCTCCCTGACTTTGTACGGTGACAATTACTGAAACATCTGTAACTAAAATATCTTGATCGAAGCTCCTCTGCGTTGCTGCTCTCGCTGCCGCTTCTGCCCTTCTGAGTACGGTTTCGTAAGTTTCTTCCGGTAGGCGATCAATCGCTAGATCTACTCTAGCTGTATAAGCTCTGACAATCTGCGGGGCGATCGCTTCGCACACAAACCATACAGGAACAGCAGAAAAAAGCAAAACTGCTAACTGAACTATCCGGATTTTTCTGGCAATTTGGCTAATAACTGAAAAGGAAATGATCGATGATGGTTGATGAGCAACACTTCTACTCATGACTTTCTAACTCCTGACTGAACAATCTCTAATTTAAATTGAGTGCAAGTATTTTCCGGCTAGTTTATGTAATAAAAATTACATATAATCTTCATTTCGATAGGAATCTCCTAGACTATAAGACATAGGTTAACTTTGTTTTTTCAGCAAAGCCAACAGCAATTTTAGGTAAACAAGAAGCGACAAACAGGAGATGGTAAATTACTGGGCGATTACTATTGGCATCAATCAATATCATTTATTTCAACCTTTAAGTTGCGCTCAAGCAGATGCTCTTGCACTCCAAGAGTTTTTGGTTAAAGAGGCAGGTTTTACAAACCGGCGCTGTCTGCTGATGACGGATACTTCACCGCCAATGGGAGATAAATCCACATATCCCACTAAGGAGAATATTCTTCTTTTACTAGAGGATTTGGCAGCAGGATTTTGGCAACCACAAGATTATTTGTGGTTATTCTTTAGCGGCTATGGGATCAACTACAAGGGACAAGATTACTTAATGCCAGTGGAGGGTAACCCCGATCTTGTGGAGGAGACTGGCATAGAACTGCGATCGCTGATGCAAAGTTTGCAACTGACTGGGCTGAATGTATTGCTCCTACTGGATATCAACCGCGCTTTTGGTACGCAAGCGGATGCTCCCGTTGGGCAGGAAACTCTAGAACTTGCCCAAGAGCTACAATTGGCGACAATTCTTTCTTGCCAACCAGAGCAATTCTCCCACGAAAGCCGGGAATTAGGTCATGGATTCTTCACCGCAGCGTTGTTAGAAGCTTTGCGTTCTGGTCGTGGTAGTAGCCTGGGAGATTTAGAAAACTACCTGAGCGTTCTCACCCCAGAATTATGTCAACATCATTGGCGACCAAAACAAAACCCGATCGCTGTTATCCCATCCCAGCAGCAAATTATCTTACCGCCATTGAGAAGTAAGATTACACCAACCCAAAGCGCAGCAGAAACCGTGATTTTTCCAGAAGAATCCTTTGCGGTTGCGCGTGCAGCACCTAATATTGCCGCAAATTCTGCCAAAACTGCCTCTAAAGTCCAAAAAACTGGCGGACAACAGCCACTCCAAGGGATGGAAACTACTGTTAGCCCCAAATCCCCACAAGGGAAGTCTCCAAAGTTGACAGCAGTCAGTGAAAAATCTCAGAGTCAGCCCGTCCAAAATTCAGCTGCTAATGTAGCCTCTGGGCCAGTTCTTCACCCAGAACGGAATTTTCCACAGCCACCCCAGGTACTCCCATCGGCGCAGGAAGTTGCTGGAGAACGGTCTATTCCTGATTCTTCCTCAGCTTTTATCTCCCAACCACCTGCAACTCAGGTCAAAACTTCATTCTGGAAGCAGCTTTTATGGTGGCTAGGAGGTAGCTTATTAATATTAGGTTTAGTTGCAGTAGTTTTTCTCCGCAATCAAACCAGATTGAGAACGGCTGAAGTATTCAGCACATCGTCTAATAGTGCGACTAATCGGGCAAAAGACCTGAATAATGTACCAAATAGTCGCTCTGTCTCCAATTCCACTACACCAACTCAACCAACTCAACCCCCAAAACCATCAACCGCGCCAACAGTTGTTAATTCCGAGTCACAACAACGGAATCAAGCTGTGTTAGACCTAGCGAAAATGTCTTTGAGGGAAACTCAAGCCAGCGATTTAAGTTTAGCGATCGCCACTGCTCGGAAAATTTCATCGGGTGAACCGCTTTACGAACAAGCGCAAGAGGATATTAAAATCTGGAGTCGGATGATTTTGGATTTGGCAGAAGGTCGCGCTCAACAAAAACAGTATGCCAGTGCAGTGGCAGCGGCGCAATTAATCACTAAAGACGAACCACTTTATCCCAAAGCACAAGCACTGATTAACCAATGGCGGCTAGAAGCCAAGCAGTATGTCAGTAACAAAACTCTTTTAGATGCGGCTAATGCCTTAATTAAACCAGGACAAGCATCTACATATAATCGTGCTATTGAAGTCGCCAAGAAAGTTCCACCAGGTCAACCAGGCTTCGATACAGCCCAAAAATCTATTAATCAATGGAGTGAGAAGATTTTGGATATGGCGAAGAATCGCGCTGTCCAAGGGGAACTTAATGCAGCAATTGCAACTGCGGCTTTAGTACCAGAAATGACTTCTGCTTATGAAGATTCCCAAGAAGCCATTCAAAAATGGCAGGTAAGGCGGATTAAATAATTAGTCCAGATTCCAAAATCCAGAGTCCAGAATCAATGGCAGTTTGCTGTAAATTCTGGACTCTTTATTTAATGTCTCAAATTTGAGGAATAATAACTCGCAACTCACAACTCAGCACACTTTACTAGCAATACTGAGAAACATCCTCTCCACATTCATCAGCTAGATAGCATAACGCCCGGAAACGTAAGCCCACTACTTCCTCATATAAAGGATTTAGCTTACACATTGGCGGAATATGAAATAAGGTTTTGCCAAATAACTTGACATCACGCTCAAAAGGACACTGAGAAGGAATTAATTTACACAAGCGGTGTGCTAATTCGCGATCGCTGACTTGAATCCTGTCTACTTTTTGTCGTAGGGGCTGGAGAAAATCACAGTAAGACTTAGTAGCAGAACGTGGCAGCTGGTTTTGTTGGGTATTAGTAGCTTCTGCTTGATTGATTGATACCCAGCTTGCCAAAAAAATTCTTTTTGTGGTATTATCGAATACCTTCATGGTTACTCCTCTATTTAATGGAGGGTATTCACCTTTACGATGAACATATACATACTGGCTACTACCATTCCCGGAAAAATCTTGTCTCTTCTAGATGCAATCTGATGTTATCCGTAGCCACTTCAGTGAGAACTCATTTATTACTACGTCAAGTTAAACGCAATTTCCCTGGAATCGGAAGTGTGATCTACCGATCTTGTTCATAACTTGACATAGTTAAGATTTTAGTGAAGACATCTATCTTTGGATTGATTTTACAATATTTGTTACAAAACTTAATTATATAGTATAACACTGAGTGCAAAGACTAACTGCTAAATTCTATACATATCAGGCAGCTTATGCATGATATTGTTTCGCTTCCAGGTTGTAACAATTAAACGGATACAGGGTTATAGGGAAGTAAAGACGCGGTAAATAATGTATAGCAAGATTTTGGGGAATTGATATTAGCTTGACAGGAGATGTCTATCATGTGCTGTGATATATGTCAATAAACAAGGAAAAAATTTCTGCAATGATTCCTCGTTGTTAGACTTGTTACTCGAAAGGATTTGTTCCCTAAGGAATGGGCATGGGGCATTGGGCATTGGGCATTGGGCATTGGGCATTGGGCATTGGGCATTGCTCAATTGTCCTCCTTGTCTCCCTTGTCCTTCTTGTTTCCCTTGTCCCCCCTGCCCCCTCTGCCCCCCTACCCCCTCAATCATAGGTAACGCGAGTGACTTTCCAGCAATTTGCAATCTATGGCGTATTAGCCTTGACTTACCTGGGGTTGGCATTGGGCTACATTCCTGGGTTACGCATGAACCGTGCCACTATCGCCCTAGTGGGGTCTGCTTTTTTAATTGCTTTGGGTGCTGTAAAATTGCCGGAAGCATGGCAAGCAATTGATGCCAATACCATCGTATTTTTGCTGAGTATGATGGTAATAAATGCCAACCTCACTTATGCAGGATTTTTTGGGCGATCGCTTTCCATACTTTTGAGCATTACCCGCAGTCCTCTAGGCTTGTTGATTGCTTTAACCTTTGGTAGTGGTATCCTCTCTGCCCTATTTCTCAACGACACAATAGCGTTAATTTTTACACCACTGACATTGGGACTAACTCAAGCCTTGGGTTTAAATCCCATACCTTATTTACTAGCGATCGCAGGTGCAACTAATATAGGTTCTGTAGCCACCTTGAGCGGTAATCCCCAAAATATTTTAATTGGTTCATTTTCAGGTATTCCTTACCTCGATTTTCTCTTCGCACTCGCCCCAGTCGCCTTAATTGGTTTAGTAATTCAGATAGGATTGCTCTGGTTACTTTATCCTGATGTCCGTTCCACCCAACCTTGTCAGGAATTAGTTGCGGGAAATCATCGGATTTACAAACCTTTATTTAATAAAACATTAGTCATCACCACAGGATTACTTATCGCCTTTGCTATGGGCTTACCTCTAGCGGAATCTACTTTAGTTGCTGCTAGTTTGTTATTAATTACGCGGCGAATTAAACCACAGCGCATTCTCCAAAGAATCGATTGGAATTTGCTAGTGATGTTTTCGGGATTATTTATTCTGACGCGAGTCACAGAAAAATTAAATTTATTGCAGCTATTTACTCATGCAGTCAATTCTTCTGCAAGTTTTTTGAGTGTAACTGTTGTCTTATCTAATTTAATTTCTAATGTTCCGGCTGTTCTTTTATTGCATCCTTTGATCCCCAAGGATAATACTCAATATTGGCTATTACTAGCAGCCGGATCTACATTAGCAGGTAATCTCACTTTGTTTGGTTCAGTTGCTAACTTAATAGTTGTCGAAGCCGCTACCAATTTAGGCTACAAGCTCACTTTCTGGGAGCATCTACGCTTTGGTGTACCGCTTACATTGTGTACTTTATTTCTAACTTATCTGTGGATTCACTAGGTACTTAAACTCATACTATAGACTATAGTTGAAACACGAGTTTACCTAATAAAGGTCAAAAAGTCATGAATACATTTAATATTACATTTGATATTCCTGATTGGATTCAAGAAGGTTTAAATAATAGTCAATATCAACGCTTTGGTGGTGTTATTCGGGAAACGAACAGTGGAAACATAGTAGCTCACTTAAGAGAAACTAGTTTTTGTATTGATAAAGCTTTATTGAGTATAACTGAATTAGGAAGTCTTGCTAGTATTTTAAATTTAGGTGTAAGTGTAGTAGGTTTTACTTTAATTTTAAATAAATTAAATGATATAAATAATAGGTTACTTTCTATTGAAAGTAATTTGCAAAGAATTGAACTTAAAATAGATAATATTAATTCTAAAATTGACTTAAGCTTTAAAAGCGAACTTATAGGAGCTTTGAATCAGCTTAATAAAGCTATGCTTATAGATGAAATTCCACTAAGAAAACAATTAATTGTTAATATAGTTTCTATCTTTGAAAAATCAAAAGAGTTATTTAAAAATTTATTATTAAAAGCTTTGGAAGAAGTTTTTTATAATTATGAAGGTTTATTATCTTTGTATCAGTTATACATTCTTTCATACTTTTCTTATATCGGTTTAACTATTTCATATCTAGAACTTGAAGAGTTACATATATCAAATACAGTTTTGAAAGAAAGTTATGCAATATTAAAAGAAATTTACGAAGAAATTTTATTGGTATCAGATGATAATTATGACGTAGAAAAACTTGAAGAGGAATTTATATCTATGGTCGAGTATTTGGGTGTAGAAAAATTCACTATACCGCCTTCATCTTTAATAGAATACTTATTTATAGGAGAGAAACTACATCCCGATCATGAAGCAATAAAAATAAGAAATGAAAAAAAAATAGAATATGCTAAACAGGTAATTAAAGAAATGAGAATAATTTGTTTTAGTTTAGATAATTTTATAGAAGAAATTAATTTTATACAAAAATTGCAATTAACTTGGGTAGAATGGAAGACAATAAAACCTGTTGACATTACTGACAAATCTGAATATATGTATATTATTAATACTACTTCAACCTTTCCCACCTAATTCGTGTTATACATAGTGGTTAAATTGTTTATTTAAACTTGTTTGTCAAGTGCATAATAAAATAAAACTAAATCTACTAACTTAAAATAAAGCCTCTGCTTTAATTATCAGAGGCTTCACTGTAACTAATTATTTATTCATTTACAAAGTTAGGGTTATTCCAATCTAATGTTTTACTAGATAAAAACAGCGTTCGTATATCTTTACCATGCACGGCATAGCAGGCATCATCAACTACCGTCAGGATTAGATCTAATAAACTACTAGATTCAGCCCAAGTTTTGCTGTGAATCTGGAATATCCAGTCTAGCAAATCAATAGAGTTGTTACACTGTTCGAGATCAATTTCATAATAATGACTACCATTGCACTCAATTTGAATAGTTAGGTTGTCCCGCCGGAAGTAGACGTAAAAATCACCTTCCCTGACTCCGTTGTGAAGCCTCTCCTGTCTTTCCTGTTTCTGCTTCTGAAAAAGCTCCGCCACACTGAAGAATTCTGGTTTTATTATATTGTTTTGGCTAAACATAAATTTATTTTTCTATACTGCTTTCTACTGTAGCGAAAACTTTCTGGTATCGTTGGTAGAGATATCAGAATAGAAAGTTCGGTTAAGCCTAATTGATATTTCCTTCAACTCTCATGCCAAAACGCAAAGACACTCAGAAATAACTTTGCGTCTTCGCGTCTTTGCGTTAAATTTTAATTCTCAATACCTTACGATGCTACCTGAGCCGCTGTCCTAGGCCGCCGTCTTCTCCCATCACTGACTTTTACAGGTGGCTCATCAGGAATCTGCATTAACAATGTCACAGTCGGTTGACATTGCAGTTCCCGACGGATGGAGCGTTGCAATTCTCTTTCTAACATACCTTGCAAACCACCCCAATCTACTTCGGTTTGCTCTCCTTCACCGGGTTGGGTAAATTCTGACCAACGAACGCCCAAAATTTCTTCAATTCGCTGTTGTACCCATTTTTGTAAAAGCGATCGCTCTATACTTGTTACCACACCCCGCAGATGAATTTCTGGCTTCGCTAATAATTTACCACTCCAATCGATGGCGGCGGCGATGGTGACAATACCTTCGGAAGCCATGCGTTGGCGTTCTTGCAATACTTTAGCGCTAACCATTCCAGAACTAGTAGTATCTACCAATTCTATTCCGGATGGCACTTTCCCGGCAACGCCAATCGAGTTTTCTGTCAATTCGACGATATCGCCATTCTGGATAATCACCATGTTTTCTGGCGGAATACCCATACTCTGTGCTGTTTGCGAGTGCTTCACTAGCATCCGATGTTCACCGTGAAATGGTACGAAAAACTTCGGTTGAGTTAAAGCAATCATCAGCTTTTGGTCTTCTTGACAACCGTGACCGGAAACGTGAATTCCTTTCTCGCGACCATAGACGACGTTTGCCCCTTGGAGCATCAATTTATCTATAGTATTCACAACAGCGATGGTATTTCCGGGAATCGGGTTAGCGGAGAAGACTACTGTATCGCCTTGACGAATTTTAATGTGGGGGTGTTCTTTGTTAGCAATTCGTGTCATCGCTGCCATTGTCTCCCCCTGAGAACCAGTGGTGAGAATTAGCACTTTCTCATCTGGTAGACCGCGAACAGAGTGCAACGGTTGCAGCAGATGGTCTGGACATTTGATGTAACCTAAATTGCGAGCGTGGGCAATTAAATTTAGCATCGAACGTCCGACAACTGTCACTGTGCGGTTGTGTTTCTGCGCCAGTTCCAAAATCATGTTGATGCGATGGACGCTGGAAGCAAATGTCGTGACAAATAATCTCCCGGTGGCTTGAGAGAATACGCGGTCAAGATTGGGATAGACGGAACGTTCGGAAGGGGTAAATCCGGGTACTTCTGAGTTAGTCGAATCACTCAACAGACAAAGCACGCCTTTTTCGCCATGTTCTGCTAGCCGTTGTAAGTCAAATCTTTCCCCATCCACTGGGGTGTGGTCGATTTTAAAATCTCCGGTGTGGATGACTATACCGATGGGCGTATGAATCGCCACGGTAAAACTATCAGCGATGGAGTGGGTGTTGCGAATGTATTCGACAAAGAAGGATTTGCCAATTCTGACGACATCGCGGGGTAAAACTGATCTTAACTCTGTGCGATCGCGTACTCCTGCTTCTTCTAATTTCCCCTCTAGCATGGCCATTGCTAGTCTCGGCCCGTAAATTACAGGTATGTCAAACTGTTTGAGGTGAAATGCAATCCCGCCTATATGGTCTTCATGACCGTGGGTAACGATCATGCCTTTAATTTTATGGCGGTTTTCCCGTAGATAAGTCGTATCTGGCAGGACAATATTTACACCATGCATCGCCTCTGTCGGAAAGGCTAAACCTGCATCTAATAAAACAATTTCATCGTCGTACTCGAAAACACAGGTATTTTTACCAATTTCATGTAATCCGCCCAAAGGAATAATTTTTAGGGCGGAGCTTGTATCGTTTTTAGCCATTTGCTCCTTGAATTGTTGTTTGTGGTTAATTTAAGTTAATAAAGTTAGCATCTTGTATCAAAGACAACATTAGCTGTCTGATCGAGCCATTCCCAAAGCAGCCTAGTTTAAATCAGATTTTCTATTGTTTGTTCAATAAAAAGGGATTTTACGCTGAAGGATTCATAGTTTAGCTATTCAGTCGTAACACAGGAGTTGCCAGTGTACCCTGGTATAAATTATGTATTTTCCTTGTTTATTATGTATCTTTGGAAACTTATAACTTGCGAATACTCAACTCGTTCTTAGATTAAACTGAGTTCTTTCAGAACCACCTCTAACTTGTGACTGACTTCAGGCTCGGCTTCGCATAGTGGTAGCCGAGTTGAACCTACCTCCCAACCTTGAATTTTTAGTGCTGTTTTCACCGGAATGGGATTTGTAGTTAAAAATAAAGCTTTAAACAGCGGAAAAAGCTGAAGATGTATTTGGGTCGCAACCTCAATTTTCCCCACACTAAAGGATTGGATCATCTGCTGTAGTTGGTTTCCTACCAGATGAGAAGCTACGCTTACCACGCCTTTGGCACCGATCGCTAATAAAGGCAAGGTTAAAGAATCATCTCCAGCGTAAATCTGAAATTCTTTTGGTGTCAAGCGGCGAATTTCACTCGCTTGGTCTAAACTTCCACTAGCTTCTTTTATACCAACTATATTATCAATCTCCGCTAACCGGGCAACTGTTTCGGAACTAAGGTTTTGACCGGTACGACCGGGAATGTTGTACAAGAGTACAGGTAAATCGGGACAGCCTTGTGCTATCGCCTGAAAATGTTGATAAAGTCCTGCTTGCGGCGGTTTATTGTAATAGGGAACAACTTGTAAACTACCATGTACTCCTATTTTAGCTGCCTTTTGGGTGGCGGCGATCGCTTCTTTGGTGGAATTAGAACCACAGCCGGCGATCACTTTGGCTTTTCCCGCTACCGCCTGCAACACTTCCACAAACAGCTGATATTCCTCCTCCCAACTGAGAGTGGGGGATTCACCTGTTGTACCACATACCACCAATGTATCTGTACCGTTAGCGGCTAGATGTGCTGCTAGTTCTGCCGCTACATCATAGTTGACACTGCCGTCTTCTTTAAACGGCGTAATCATAGCGGTTACAACTCTACCAAAATCTCCCACCCTTTTTTCACTCCTGATTATCCTTTTTGTTGTTTGTCACTTGGTGGTTTTCTATTTTAATAATTTTTGTCAGTTGTCGGTTGTCCAAAACCCATGACTATTGACCAATGACCAATGACCATTGACTAATGACTAATAGCTAATGGTTTTAGTAGATTTTTCTCTACTAATAACTCAGCAATTTGGACTGCGTTTAATGCTGCACCTTTACGGATTTGATCGCCACATAGCCACAGTTCTAAGCCACAAGGATGAGAAATGTCTTGACGAATTCTTCCTACTAAAACTTCATCTCGACCAGTGGCTTCAATTGGCATGGGGAAATGATTTGCCTGCCAATCTTCTACCAACTTAACTCCAGGAGAGTGACTTAAAATTTCTCTAGCTTCATCTGGGCTAAACGGGGTCTCGAATTCTATATTAACTGCTTCTGAGTGGGCGCGAAGTACGGGAACCCGCACACAAGTGGCAGTTATTCTTATTTGTTGGTCACCAAATATTTTCCGGGTTTCGTTGACCATTTTCATTTCTTCTTCACAATATCCCCAATCGGTTAATGGGGAATTATGGGGAAATAAATTAAATGCCAACGGGTAAGGTAATACTTCGGCGACTGGGGTTTTGCCTTCTAAGATGGCGCTGGTTTGGGTTTGCACTTCTGCCATTGCTTTGGCTCCAGCACCGCTGGCAGATTGGTAGGTTGCTACCACCAGCCTTTTGATTGGTTTTACCTGATGTAAAGGCCATAAAGCTACTGCCATTAAAATTGTCGTGCAGTTGGGGTTAGCAATGATGCCTTGATGAGCAGCTGCGGCTTGGGGATTTACCTCTGGGACTATCAATGGTACATCCTCTTGCATCCGGAAGGCACTAGAGTTGTCAATTACTACTGCGCCTTTTTCTACAGCTTTTGCTGCCCAAGCTTTTGATGTCGAGCCACCTGCACTTGCCAGTACTATATCTACACCAAGAAAGGCGCGATCGCTCACTGCCTCTATTGGTAAATTTTCTCCTTTAAAGGGCAACGTCCGCCCCACACTCCTTTGGGAGGCTAACAATTTTAAATTCGCTACCGGGAAATTCCGGCTCTCCAGTAATTCCAGCAACTCGGTGCCTACAGCACCAGTCGCGCCCAGAATAGCTACACTATAGGATTTAGACAACCTTACTTCCTCCTTTAAGAGGTTATTTATGATTGATTGAACCGATGCAAAAAATGCAAAACTTATTTCACTATGGGAATCGTAGTTGTAAACATTAACATTAAATAAATTTTTATTTACTTTTAATTTAGTCTTTGGCTTTACCTGGGGACATTATTAAGTTTTCTTGCTGTTAATAAATTTTAGTGCCGTTTTACTTTTCCTTAATTTACTTTCTTTTGCTGACATTCATATTTTGTTACTTTTATTTAAATTATCTTATTATACAACGAATTTATCAGCGGCGAAAGAATTAAAATTCTGTCATTAGGTGTTGTTCGAGTTTCATAGTTTCTAGCTAAGTCAACAATTTTGAGAGTGAAATTGTGCTGCCAAGATGATGGATGTACTATGATCCAAGTGAACGAAAACCAGCAAAACAATAAACTGAGCTATGCAGCAGTGCAGTCAGTGCCAATAAATCCCAACTGGGAATGCAAATTCCTACTTGAAGACCAGGATATCACGCTGTTAGCCCTCTGAATCATAAATCCACTTATGTGCCCAGACATGGAGTGTGCAACCCCTAATATCAGTACATAATCTCTGGTTTTGGATGATTCAACAGTGACGGGGAGTGAGGATGAACCATTGATTGTCATTGACTGTAGAGGTGCGATCAGTAAACTTATTGCACTAAAGTGTTCAGTCTTTTGCCATTAGCAGTACACTGGATCTCTGCTGAAGGGCAAAGTCTGAGCTAAGGCTTCCTTAGATCAGACGGCAGTTCCTTTAAGCGGGCGAACCCCGCCAACGGACTGCCTCAACTTTGTCAGAAGGGCACTTATCCAGATTTGGATTATATAATGCCTTGTGCAGCCAAGAGACATCAACGAACAGCAGCGAGCGATCGCGTGCGTGTCTGTACTCGGAGTTAAAAATACCAGAAACCAGAAACGAAGCATGAAAGTCACCCAGGAAAAACTTCCCGCCAGTCAAATAGGGCTGGAAATAGAGATTACGCCGGAAATTACCCAACAAACCTACGAACAGGTAATTAAAAACCTAGCCAGTACTGCCAATATTCCTGGGTTTCGCAAAGGCAAAGTGCCTCGGCAAATATTGCTACAGCGCCTAGGTACAACTCGCATCAAGGCAGCCGCCCTAGAAGAACTAATTCAAGATGGCATAGAAAAAGCTGTTAAACAAGAAGAAATTAAAGCAATTGGGCAACCACAGTTACGCTCTTCCTTTGATGACTTAATTAATAATTATCAACCAGGGCAACCGCTGATCTTTTCTGCTGCTGTCGATGTGGAACCAGAAATCCAGATAGACCAGTATACAGGTTTACAAGCCAAAGCCGAGGAAGTCAAATATAGCCCAGAGCGTGTTGATGAAGTTCTCGATCAGGAACGCCAAAAACTGGGGACCTTGATTCCGGTGGAAGGACGTGCAGCGCAAATTGGCGATACCGCTGTTTTAGATTTTCAAGGCGTATTGGCAAAAGCTGAGGGTGAAGACGAAGCCGCCGAACCAACACCCATTCCTGGAGGAGAAGCAACTGATTTTCAGGTGGAATTATACGAAGATAAGTTTATTCCCGGATTTGTAACTGGCATCGTCGGCATGAATCCCGGGGAAACCAAAGAAATTTCCGCCCAATTCCCAGATCCTTATGCCAACGAAGAGTTAGCAGGTAAACCAGCTGTGTTCACCGTGACACTTAAGGAACTTAAGGAAAAAGAATTACCCCAATTAGATGATGACTTTGCCCAAGAAGTCAGCGACTTTGAAACCTTAGCCGAATTGCGGGCTTCCTTAGAAGAGCGCTATCAAAAAGAAGCGGAACAGAAAACCAAAGCTAATAAACAAGAAGCCTTATTAGCGGAACTACTCAAGTATGTAAAAGTTGACTTACCAGCTACTTTAATTGACCAAGAAGTAGATGCCATGCTGACACAAACAGCAATTCGGCTGTCGCAGCAGGGACTGGATGTCAGGAAATTATTTACCCAAGATATTATTCCCCAGTTACGGGAGCGATCGCGCGATGAAGCAATTGAACGCCTGCAACGCTCCCTCGCCTTACGGGAAGTCAGTAAACGTGAATCTATCCAGGTGACAGAAGAAGAAATACAAGCTAGAGTCACAGAGTTAATCCAGCAGTACCAAGACGACGATGTAGATCAAGATAGACTGCGCTCAGTAGTGGAAAATGACCTCACAACCGAAAAAATTGTCGATTGGCTCTTAGAACACTCATCAGTTGAACTTGTGCCCGAAGGCTCTTTGAGTACCCCAGACGAGGAAGCAGAAGCAGAATCGTCCCCAGAAAACGCCGCAGAAAGTGGCGAAGCGGCTGCAACTGAAGGGGAATAGGGAAT
This sequence comes from Calothrix sp. NIES-2100, assembly GCF_963875285.1. Taxonomy (NCBI): domain Bacteria; kingdom Bacillati; phylum Cyanobacteriota; class Cyanophyceae; order Nostocales; family Calotrichaceae; genus Calothrix; species Calothrix sp. NIES-2100. Next base: position 8,777,467 of record NZ_CAWNLA010000001.1, on the reverse strand, counting down.
AGCAGGGGAGCAGGGGTGACAAGGGGGACAAGGAGGAGAAAGGAGTTTTCTTCCCCATCTCCCCCTCCCACAATGCCCAATGCCCCATGCCCCATGCCCCATGCCCCACACCCCATATCTAATTTTCCCGCTAGAATGGTTAACAAATGTTAAAGAAATCACCACATCTGTAACTATCTTGGCGAGATACTGGGTTACACGATAAAAATTTAGATGAGGCATAATGGTTAACACATAGCGCAAATAAAAATCTAAATTAGTGAAAGAGGCAGTGTATTGCTGCTTTGATGTTTGTCCCACTTAGTTGTCAAATGTTTTTTTATGCTTTTATCGCAGTCGGGAAATTACCCAATTAGCAGCTTAAGTCGAATGAATATTAATTCTCACTTGAGCGGCCCCAACAACATCGTACCGATGGTTGTAGAACAATCTGGTATGGGAGAAAGGGCATTCGACATCTACTCCCGCCTGCTCAGAGAGCGGATTATCTTTTTGGGAACACCAATCGATGATGCAGTTGCCAATTCGATTGTTGCTCAATTATTATTCCTGGATGCTGAAGACTCTGAAAAGGACATTCAGCTATACATAAATTCTCCTGGTGGTTCGGTCTACGCAGGGATGGCAATCTATGATACAATACAACAAATCCGTCCCGATGTTGTTACTATCTGTTTCGGATTAGCCGCAAGCATGGGGGCATTTTTGCTGACATCAGGGACTCAGGGTAAGCGTATGTCTTTACCCGATTCTCGGATTATGATTCACCAACCACTTGGTGGAGCTCAAGGGCAAGCAATTGACATAGAAATTCAAGCCAGAGAAATTCTTTACATTAAGGGTAAGTTGAATCAGTTACTGTCTCAGCATACTGGTCAATCCTTAGAAAGAATTGAAGCAGATACAGAACGCGACTTTTTCATGTCGGCAGAAGAAGCGAAGACCTACGGTTTGATTGACCAAGTCATTTCCAGACAAAATATTCCCACACCAGGGGAAAACGTCACCATTCTGAAATAAGAGGCTGGTATGTCTAAGTACGACTCCCATTTAAAATGTTCGTTTTGTGGCAAGTCTCAAGAGCAGGTGCGTAAATTAATCGCAGGGCCGGGAGTCTACATCTGCGATGAATGCGTTGACTTGTGTAATGAAATACTTGATGAGGAATTGCTTGACACCAATGGTGCCGCAGCGACGCAACCAGCACCAAAGTCTGAGCCTCCTCAGAAACGCCGTACCCGCTCTTCCAGTCTTTCGTTTAACCAAATACCTAAGCCTAGAGAGATTAAAAAGTATCTAGACGAACACGTCATTGGTCAAGACGAAGCGAAGAAAGTTCTGTCAGTGGCAGTCTACAATCACTATAAGCGGTTGGCAATAGTTCAGTCTAAGGCCAGTGGTAAGCCGGGGACAGAAGATGCTGTAGAACTGCAAAAGTCGAATATTTTGTTAATTGGCCCTACTGGCTGTGGCAAAACACTCTTGGCGCAAACCCTAGCGAAAATACTCGATGTCCCCTTTGCTGTTGCTGATGCCACAACTTTAACAGAAGCTGGGTATGTGGGCGAAGATGTGGAAAACATCTTGCTGCGACTGTTGCAGGTGGCAGATTTGGATGTCGAAGAAGCCCAACGGGGAATTATCTACATCGACGAAATTGACAAAATTGCGCGAAAGAGTGAGAATCCCTCAATTACACGCGATGTCTCAGGCGAAGGTGTACAGCAAGCTTTGCTGAAAATGCTAGAGGGGACGATCGCTAACGTACCACCCCAAGGCGGCCGTAAGCATCCCTATCAAGACTGTATCCAGATTGATACCAGCAATATCCTGTTTGTTTGTGGCGGAGCCTTCGTTGGTTTAGAGAAGGTTGTGGATCAGAGAGTGGGTAAAAAGTCAATAGGCTTTGTACAACCTGGAGAAGGACAAACAAAAGAAAAACGGGCAGCAGATACGCTCCGCTATCTAGAACCGGATGATTTGGTAAAATTTGGCATGATTCCCGAATTTATCGGGCGGATACCAATGGTAGCCGTGGTAGATCCCCTAGATGAAGAAGCGTTGATGGCGATTCTCACCCAACCACGCAGCGCCTTAGTCAAGCAGTACCAAAAACTCCTGAAGATGGATAATGTCCAATTAGACTTTAAACCAGATGCCTTGCGAGCGATCGCTCAAGAAGCCTACCGCCGCAAAACTGGAGCTAGAGCATTACGGGGCATTGTCGAGGAACTGATGTTGGATGTCATGTATGAGTTACCCTCTCGTAAAGACGTAACTCGCTGTACAGTTACAAGAGAAATGGTTGAGAAGCGTTCCACTGCCGAACTTTTAGTACATCCCTCTTCCCTACCGAAACCAGAATCAGCATAAGAGTCAAAAGTCAAAAGTCAAAAGTCAAGAGTTTTTAGTACCAAAAAATAATCAATAATAAAAAACAAATGACTAATGACCAATGACCAATGACAAAGGACAAATGACCAATGCCTTACATTAATGTTCGTGGTGTTGAGCATTACTACGAGTGGGTGAGAAAACCATCTAATTCCTGGGTAAAGCCAGTGATGGTTTTCATCCACGGTTGGGCTGGTTCGGCTAGGTACTGGCGAAGTACAGCTAATGCTTTAGTAGATCAATTTGATTGTTTACTTTATGATTTACGAGGCTTTGGGCGTTCTGCTGGTAAACCAAGTATAGTCCAAGCCAGTGAATCTGTTGCGGAATCGCGATCGCTTGCACAAGAAGTAGCAGCAATCCAAGAATTAACATATGAATTAGAAGAATACGCCGATGACTTGGCTGCGTTGCTAGATCAATTGCAGCTTCAGCGTGTTTATATAAATGCTCACTCGATGGGCGCGTCCATTGCAACACTGTTTACCAACCGCTATCCCCAAAAAGTCGAACTGTTAATTTTGACTTGTAGCGGAATTTTTGAGTACGACGAAAAAGCCTTTGCAGCTTTTCATAAATTCGGCGGCTACGTAGTCAAATTCCGTCCTAACTGGTTAAGTAAAATACCATTTGTAGACCGGATGTTTATGGCGAGATTTTTGCATCGCCCCATACCAAAAGCCGAGCGACAGGCTTTTTTGCAAGATTTTCTGGAAGCTGATTATGATGCGGCTTTAGGTACAATTTTTACTTCTGTAAGCAAGGCGCAATCGGAAGTAATGCCGCAAGAGTTTGCTAAACTAACAGTACCAGTACTGTTAGTTGCGGGAGAGTATGACAAGATTATTCCCGCTGCAATGGGGCGGCAAGCCGCAGCGATGAATGATAATGTTGAATTTGCCATGCTTGCAAATACAGCTCATTTCCCAATGTTAGAAGATGCGTCCACTTACCTACAGCGGGTGCGGGAGTTTTTGCAACTTCCCACAACAGTTGATGAAAGTTGATGTCAAATCTGACTATTTTGTTTCTAGAATGCGCGGATGGGTAGGTGTTGAAAATGGGGTTTATACAAAAATGCCTGAGACTCCTCAACTGTAAGACTTTCAAAGATTAATTGCTGTTAAACCACCCGCGCGCCTTACACAGACTCACTTTCAGCGATTTTGGTTTTGCTTTTTCTCTATTGCTGATGTTATTATTTACCTATCCGCGCACCATAAATTTGACAACCTTATATTACTTGACTTTCAGGCTGCCGCAGTTGAAATTTCATTTAATCCCTATTAGGGATTGAAACTTTGCTCAAATCTCTTCACTGCTTCATAAGTTTCTGGTTGAAATTTCACGTAATCCCTATTAGGGATTGAAACTTATCTATATCGTGAACGAGCCAATATTCAATGTTGAAATTTCACGTAATCCCTATTAGGGATTGAAACTTATTAGGTATATAGTTTCTATTGCTAAAAATGTGTTGAAATTTCACTTAATCCCTATTAGGGATTGAAACTATTTCATTCATATTTAACCTATTGAACTTCTACGTTGAAATTTCACTTAATCCCTATTAGGGATTGAAACTATTTCATTCATATTTAACCTATTGAACTTCTACGTTGAAATTTCACTTAATCCCTATTAGGGATTGAAACCGCTCCTTAATTTTTTCCGTTCTGCAGGAACTTTACAGCAGTTTTCGCCTAGTTGAACCACACTCTCAGGGCACAGCCGTGCTCATACGTGTCAACTTAACGTGAAACCCTTACCAAGACGTGATGAGCGAATTCTCTCACTTAACATCATGATCCGCGTCACCCCACCCCGGCTTTGCTGACGCAAAACCTCCCCTCCCCGTAAACGGGGAGGGGATTGAGGGGTGGGGTAAAATGCCTGTGGGATAAGCCTTTTAACTTAAGTTGACACCAATGAGCCGTGCTGTGCCCCTACGGCAAATGTGGTCAATTTACCTGAAAATAGCTGTGTTTTGAATCATAAGTTGGTTCATCCCCAGAAATGGTGAAGCCATCGCCACACCTCCAAATAGTTGATAATTTAATTATCACAACCTTAATATCGTCCAGCCAGAACTCGTTCAGCACTCAAATCCAAGTTTGGGAAAGTAGGAGAGATGATGCGTTCGTGGTTTCGGAAAGCGATCGCATCATAAAATCCTTCTACTAAGGTACATATAGTTACTACCTCTTGAATCGGATCGACAATCCAATATTCAGGAATTTCCAGAACAGCATACTCGGAACGCTTGCTGCGGTAATCTGTGGTTTGAGTAGATTCACTCACGACTTCCACAACAAGTATCGGGGGAGGTTCGTTGAGTTCGATGATTGCTTCCCGGTTGAAGAGTGCTTCCCACTGCTCTGTTGGTAAAACTACCACATCTGGTATGCGTGAGGTGTCCCAGCGTCCCCCGCGTGGCGAACGAATCCCGACAGCAAACTTTTGTGCTGTCCAATTCCTCCCCATTTTGGCACTTTCGTCATCGAAGGTGCGCTCTAAAAACTTGGAAATTCCGCCATGTTTACCAGTACCAAGACTCATGGGGATTAATTCTCCATCAACTAATTCGTATTGGGTATCCGTACCATCCTTATAATTGAGATACTCTGCAAAAGTCAGTTTCTTGGTGACTGCGGTCATAGCGATCGCTTTCCTCCTCTGGGCACCTCTGCGCCTTTGCGTGAGAAAAAACCACAAAGACACAGAGATAGGAATTAACTCAAACCCAATTCTCGTTTCAATAAATTAATCGACTTAGCACCAATATAATTATCAACCTTAATCAACTTGGGCGGACGAATAATATCTTCCGCAGCAGCATGTACCGCAGCTTGCACTGCTGTATAACTGGCTTGATCGCTGATAATTACTTCAGCCCGCTTGACGATCGCCTGAAGTTTGTATGCATCTTTTGGTTGGGTAGTCATCACCAGTAGTTCATCTCCCCGCAAGCCGTGGAGAATGACTTCGGCGGCGCGGGCTATTCCCGAACTCAGGCTAACTATACCGACACAGTTTTCTTTGGGTAAAGTTTTCAGCAGGTTGAGTTCTTTTGAATAATCGTAAATATCCAGAGGAATTACCCTTACAGCTTTTGGGGAAGCGATTTCTTCTACCTCGCCAATAAAATACCGACTAGTGACTACTGTCGCAGAGGAAGTTTTATCTAGTACAGATGCTAATTCTTCCATTGGTATCAACTGGATCGGTATTTGCAGCGCTTTTTCTAATTCATAGACCATCAACTCGCCTGCACCCATATCATAGGATGGGACAGCCACTAGCACCTGGGCGCTGCAACGCAAGCGCCAATCTATTTCTGCTAAAAATAGCTCCCGCGCCTCAGAAAGCGAACATCCTTGGGAAAGTAGCTCATCAAGTGCTTGCTGGACAACTTTGTCTGCTTCGGGATGTTGTTTAAGAATCGGTGATTGCAGTCTGCTACCGCCCTCATGACCTTGAGCGCGGACATAAATCCCTGAACCTGCTAGACTTTCAACAAATCCATCTTCTTCTAACTGACGATAAACCTTGCTGATCGTATTACGGTGTAAACCTGTTTGCATAGCCAGTGCCCGCGTGCTTGGTAATTTATACCCTGGTGGATATTGCCGGGAAGCGATCGCAAACCGGATTTGATTAAACAGCTGGGTTGATGCGGGAATTTCACTGTCTGGCTGAATACGGAATTGAATCATCACCAAACCTCCAAGAGTGCTAATAGCGGCATGTTACCAGCTGTATCTGCTACTTGGAATTTCTCTAGGGAAAATCTCTGGTGTACCGACTTTTGTTAATAGATAATCTGATGGTTCTAAGCTTTGAGATACTGGCATAGTTATATCAAATAAACACGCAACCCTGGTAAAAACTATTATGACAGAGCAAGCAATCGACACCACAACGGTTCAAATTTCGCAAGATAATTTTTCAATGGTAGCTTACTTAGCACAGCCACAAGCATCAGGCTCTTACCCAGCAATTGTAGTCTTGCAGGAGATTTTTGGTGTTAACGATCATATTCGCGATGTCACAGAAAGAATCGCCAAGCTGGGTTATGTGGCGATCGCACCTGCACTGTTCCAACGTCAAGCACCGGGCTTTGAAACTGGCTATACTTCTGAAGATATCGAAATTGGTAGAGGCTATGCAATGCAAACCAAAGCCTCTGAGTTATTGAGCGATATTCAAAGTGCGATCAATTACACCAAAACCCTCCCCAAAGTCAAACAAGATAGCTTTGGCTGTATCGGCTTCTGTTTTGGTGGTCATGTAGCATATCTTGCTGCTACCCTACCAGATATCAAAGCCAGTGCTTCCTTTTATGGTGCAGGAATTACTACCCGTACACCAGGGGGTGGTGACCCCACTGTGACCCGTACCAGAGATATTAAAGGTACGCTTTACGCCTTTTTTGGTCTAGAAGATGCCAGCATTCCCGTTGAACAGGTAGATGAAATTGAAACAGCGTTAGAAAAATACAAAATTCCGCACCGTGTCTTTCGCTACGATGGAGCTGATCACGGATTTTTCTGCGACCGTCGCGCCAGTTATAATCCTAAAGTTGCCGCCGATGCTTGGGAGCAGGTAAAACAACTCTTTGGTCAACTGGCCTAAAAACCTCCGCCGTCAGTAGTCAGTGGTTAGTCGAAAACAACTGATTATTGAAAATTAACAATAATTATCTTCAAAAGTCATGAATTCCGAATCGAAACGTTCTCAAACAGCCAATTCGCCATTTACAATGGACGATTTTGCCAAAGCACTGGAAAAACACGATTACCAGTTTCAAAAAGGACAAATAGTGCATGGTAAAGTTTTCCAACTTGACCATGATGGGGCTTATGTTGATATTGGTGGCAAATCGTCGGCTTTTATTCCCCGTGATGAGGCTTCTTTGAGAGCAGTTACCGATTTGTCTGAAGTTTTGCCAATGCAAGAGGAACTGGAATTTTTAATTATCCGCGAGCAGGATGCAGAAGGTCAAGTCACGCTTTCGCGGAAACAATTAGAAATTCAGCATATCTGGGAAAAACTAGCGCAAATGCAAGAAAATTCCCAAACTGTACCAGTGCGGGTGACGGGGGTAAATAAAGGTGGTGTCACCGTAGAGATTCAATCTTTGCGGGGATTCATTCCGCGATCGCACTTGATTGAGCGTGATAATTTAGAAGCACTCAAAGGTCAAACTCTCACTGTCGGCTTTTTGGAAGTAGACCGCAATAACAAAAAGCTGATACTTTCCCAGCGTTTGGCGACTCGTTCTAGTAGCTTTAGCTTGTTAGAACTAGGTCAATTAGTGTCAGGTAAAGTTACTGGCATTAAACCTTTTGGTGTATTTGTAGATTTAGATGGTGTCAGTGCTTTACTGCATATTAAGCAAGTCACCCAAAAATTTATTGAGTCTCTGGATAAAGTGTTTCAAATTGGTCAGCCGATTAAAGCTGTGATTATTGACTTAGATGAAGGTAAAGGCCGGGTTGCACTTTCCACCAGAGTTTTGGAAAATTTCCCCGGTGAAGTTTTAGAAAATATGGATGAAGTCATGGCTTCAGCGGAAGCGCGTGCTAATCGTGCTAGTCAAAAAGCTGACCAATAGCGTAGACACGCCACGACTATTAATTTTTACTCATCAGACGCTTTTCTTACTAATTACTTTTGCGGTGGTAAGAAAGCGTCTTTGTATTAACGCTCTATAATGGCAATAGCAGACTAACGAAGAAGATAATGGATTAATACTTGCGCCTAGATTTTTTAGGAAAGCCGAACAAAAAATTCAAAAATTGAGTAGGGCTAAACTTAGAAAGCGTTCACCAAATTTCAAAAAGAAAATCAAGGCTTCTAGAAGGTCGAAGAAAACGACTAAGTTAGTTAGTAAGTTGAATAGAAAAGTTGCTAGCCAACAGACAGAATATTGTTCACCAGGAAACACAGGGATATATATTCCAAAAATTAACTCAGCAAATCTACCAGTAACTTTTGGCTGTCTGCCGTATTTGAATTTTTATGCAGCGTTGATTAAGCTGATTCTAGATGAGTAACCGGAATTTGTTCAGTTCTCTCAGGGGCTTTTGCTCCAGTTGCAACAGCATGAACCGCATGAAGAATATCGGCTGAGTAGTATCTATTGCCACAGGTATCACAAACACCAATCGTTACATCTTCAAGTATGACGAATCCATCTCGATGTTTGAATGCTTCGCGTTTAACTTTGCGGGGCTGAACGGTTCCTTCGCAATACTCGCATCTGTATCCGTACATAAGGCTATCTCTCAAGTTCAGTGACTTCATAAACCGTGATGATGAGGTAACGTCCGGTACTAGCGAAACGTCCAACCACTCCCACAGGTGTTTGTTGAGCTAATGCAGTCCCCACTACTACATATTTTGTCCCTCTAGGGTCATCTTTTTCAACTCGAATAACTTGACCGTTCAAAACAGCCTCTTCCACATCCAAAATTGTCAGCATATCCTCAGCCATCTCTTCCATTGCATGAGCTGACATATCGTATTGTTGAAGTCTAATCTTTTCTCTGATCCGGTCAATATCACTGGGAGGCACTTTACTGATTGAGGTTGTGTAATAATCTTAAAAATCCACTAGAAGTTCTCCACTCAAAAGTCATTTTTCCTGGTGATAGCTATTTCGGAGTGACTCTAACTTTTCTGCATTAAAAGCAAATTGAATTGACTCAACTAGTTCTACCCAACTTTGTAACATAGCCTCCGAGCGAGCTTGACAGAATTCATTAGCGAAAAATTCCGCCCACCACTGGGGTGCTTGCTTATTTTGATGAGGTTCATGTTGCTTGCGCCAGCGTCTGCGCCATTTGACAAAGTCTGCTTTGTTAGGTGATTTTACACCCAAAATTGGCGGAAAATCAGCATAGCTGACGAACTTGCTCACGCCTTTACCGTGGACATAAACCATGTACCGCCAGCATTCCACTGTATATATATCTTCAATGCTAATTTGGAATATTAAGCAAATTGCCTCTTCTGTGACAAATCGCGCCAATGGGTGAACAATTGCTGATTTGTGAACAATTTTTGACTCACGGATGACAAGCGCGTTGGGCTTGAGTGATGATAACATAAGACTAAATTTCTGTTTAAAAGGAATGGGATTTCTGCTTAAAGGGAATGGCTTCCGTTTAAAGGTAATGCTTTCCGTTAGCAGAGAGAACTTCTCTGGAAACAGGATGTACGTGAAAAACCCAAATACGATCGCCCTTTAGTTTTCCAGGCCAGAGGGCGATTGTTATTATTTAGGATATAATTATTAAACGACTCATATCAGTCATTTGTCAAGTAAATTATGGGAATGGTTAGGCTAAAGATTCGAGAATTTGCTGCGGAGAAGGGCTGGACGCTGAAAGAGGTATCTGACCGTTCTGGTGTGGTTTATAGTACTCTCAGAACCTATGCGCGATCGCCTGGACTTGCAACTGTAGATTTTACCGCAATTGTGAAGTTAGCACGCACTTTTGATGTGATGATTGAGGAATTGGTTGAGGTGGTGCAAGAATAATTTATGCGCTCATGAGGGCGATGTCTAACGACAAGCCGCTGACGCTCCTTAGTCGCTAACGCTGACGCTCGAAGACTCGCTACCGCTACGCTAACGCTAATGCGTCTACGCTTTTATCTTAAGGCAACGGTGGCACCTCAAACTCATTAAACGACGAAACATCGACAGATGAAGCACTTAATGCTCTCAAGAGCTTACCGTCGAGAGTCAGCAAAGTAGCACCCACCTGTTGTGAAAGCGCAACATAAGAAGCATCGTAGGCTGAAATGCCATAAGCTAAAGCAATAGTCACTGCATTCGCCATCAAATCGGCTGTGGAGACAACACGTAACGGGAAAGCTTTGAGAGTAGCTAAATCTGCCTGTACCTCAGCAGCAGTGTACATCCCAGCGCGGACATATTTCCATAAAGCGTTGGCACATTCGATGTAAAACAGGTCTGGGACATAGATTTCAGTCTGTGGATTGGTAAGATGTCCAAAGAGTTGATTAACTTTAGCAGTTAATGGATCAGCGATAAAATACTTGATGCACACATTGGTATCTACCACGCATCTGAGAGGGTTGCTCATCTGTCGCGGTCTTCTCGAATCAGTTCAGTACTATCAGGTAATCCAAAGTCTGCTGGATTTAAGCGACGACGATTACTACTTTCCTCTAAAAGCTTGAGGACATTCTTTCGCCTTTCTTCTTCTGTTTGCTGTATCTTTGTTTCTAAGGCATTCTGCAATATTGTAATCACTTGAGCATCAATTGAGCGATGTTCAGCTTCAGCTAACTCTTGCAATCGTTTATATAAATCATCGGGTATATTTAGCAGATTCAGAGTTGCCATTGTTCGACCTCTCAAAGGTATTTACTGGTAATAGTAGCATGATGTAAGTTAGGGGATAAAGCAGGCGATCGCTTACATCTAAATATCCAAATTGAAAACTTTTTCTAGCAATAAAGACTGTTGTCTTTTAGGTTCAGTATCTCTTTTTCCTGGTAGTAATCCAGCAGCATAAAGGATTGCTAAAATAAATAACACACCCATGAGGGAATAAAGAATTAGATTACTTGTTGATTCATGACTTATTTGATATATATTTACCGCTGGTGCTATCGCTTTCGTGCTGACAAAATTTGTTGCCGTTGGAGTTGTATTTAAATCTTTTAGTACTTCTTCTATTGATTGATATCTAATACTAAATTCATAGCGAACCATTTTAGACAAAATATTTGCTAGCCAATCACTAACTTCTGCTTGATCTCGCCAGACAACCTCTCCGAAACTATCCAATGTTAAAGCTTGAGGTTCTAAACCTGTGAGTGCTTCAATTGCAGTCATTCCTAATGCATAAATATCACTGTTGAATTGAGGATATCCCCGCATTTGCTCTACCGGAGCATAACCTTGTGTAAAAATCTGAGTTCCCGGTTTCTGGAGCCGAGTATTTTTGGCAATAAATTCTTTAACTGCGCCAAAGTCAATTAAAAACAAATTATCATTGGGAGTCAAAATAATATTATCTGGTTTAATATCCCGATGGATAATATTATTGCTATGCACAAATAGCAGAATATTTATTAATTTATCTAATATTTTGATAACCTCAGGTTCTTCTAGCCTCTTGCGAGATTTTATTTCTTTAGTTAAAGTATGTCCTTGAATATACTGTTGGATGAGGTAAAACTCTTGATTTTCTTCTAGGTAGCCAAAAAACTGAGGAATCTGCGGATGTTTATTTAAATTTTTCAGAATAGTGACTTCGCGCTGGAAAAGTTGCTTCGCTATAGCCACCTCACTTTGATTAGTGCTGGAAAACGTAAAATGCTTGACTGCATACTGAACACCAGACACAGACAAGTCATTAGCTAGATAAGTTCTGCTAAAACCACCTTCTCCCAGCAATGCAACAATTTCGTAACGTCCGCCGAGAATTTTTGATATACCTGTATTCATGTGACACCACTGTGGCAGAGATTACCCAAGCAATTCTGGTCAATTTATCTTCAATCCTCTACCTCAAACCCAGGAAACTAGATTGAGCAAAGGATGTAACATATTTTATACTACAACAAATATGATATGATTTTTTTTACACACTTAGAAGTTTTATTACGTATTTTTCATTTATTAATAAGTTGTTGAACTTGCCGCATTATGAATCAACTATCACTGCGCTATGGTGTATTTATAATTTGTTTTGGATTACTATTGCTTTATGTAATTACACCATCATTTATACCTTGGTTTCCTGTCTTAGTAGTTATCGCTTTTATCGGATTAACTGCCAAATCTACCATTGACGGATTTCGTCTAAAGAATGGGTTATTAAACCAAGTAAATATCATTGAACAACAAATTAAGAGTGAGCTAGTTCAGAAAGTTAAAGTTATTAGTAAAAATCAATATGAGAAAATTAATAAACTAGCTCTGATAGAAAAAATATGTAGTGAAAATAGAGAATTGAAAATTTGGGAAAGAAATAAACGCTCTTATCAATTACTACCAAACTCCCTGCTAGCACTTGGATTACTGGGTACTTTCTTGGGTATTACCATGAATTTATTCTTAATCAGTAGAAATACTGGTGGTGAACTGCAACTGCAAAAAGCCTTACCAGATATTATCGGTTCAATGGCGATCGCATTTGTGAGTAGCCTTGCAGCTTTAGCCGGAAGTGTGTTTCTGACGAAATTTCATCCGACTTATGATTTAGATTTAGAGAAAGATAAGCTGCTGATTTCTTTAGAAGATTACCTTGATAATGATTTTTTTATATCTCAAAATCAGCCCACGGTGGCAGATAAGATTGATGTTCTCATTAAGACAATAGACAATTATTCCCAAAGCTTAAAAAGTTTTATTACAACTCTACCGAAAAATACTCAAGATTTTCAAAATGCTGTCACAGCAGCTTCTAATACACTAAATACATCTGCGAATAATTTTCAGGCTGTAGCGAATCAGTCTTCGCAGTCGATGCAAACAGGCGCTAATGTCTTAAGTAACGCGACTAACAACTTGGCAAAATTAACCACAACTTTTACTGATATTACATCTTCGCTTCGTGACTCGACAAATTCTTTCGATAACGCCATAGATAAATTACAAAACTATGCAGATAATCTGCAAGCTATTGGTAACACTTTGGTTAATAATTCTTCACAGATCCAAAGCTTAATTCAGAATAATCAACAAAACCTGACTCAAGTGAGCGATCGCCTGGTGCAAAATGCTAATACACTGTCAGCAAGTAGCCAATCTTTCAATACTAATGTATCGCAGCTAACAACATCTTTAACTCAGCACACAGGACAAGTCGGTACACATAATAATCGATTGCAGAGTTTAGCTGGAGTAATTGAAAATACTACACAATCTTCTAATACTAATATAGCGCAAGTAGTTTCAGTATTAAATCAAAATGCATCTTTACTAAGTAACCAAATTAATCAATTGCAAAATATCACTGAAAAAATTGATCGTAATACTCAAGGAATGAAGCAAATTCAAACTAGCATTGCTGATTTATTAGCTGTATTAGCCAGATTACAACAACCTTGAGGTAAATCTCAATGGAGAAAATAAAATATGCCAAGAAGAACAAGAAGTTTACCGATGAATGAAACTTTTAGCATCTGGACTTCTTTTACAGATTTAATGTCCAATGCTTTTATGATTATTACGCTGCTGCTATTATTAGTAATAGCGAGAAACTCAAAAAATATTAATAATCCCCAGATAGGAATTGGTGCTGATGAGAAACCAACAATTATTGAACTACCAGCAGCCAAATATGAATTTCCTTCAGGTAGTGCAGTTTTACCACGCAATTTAAAAACCGATATTGGTCAAAATGGCATAATTTTAAAAGAAATTGAAAATAATATTAAGCTAATTGAAAATAGTAATAAAAAAGTTGATGTTATCGAAGTTATTGGTCATACAGATGGTGAAGAAGTAGGTTCTTTAAAGTGTAGTAATCAAAATGGCGGTAATTTAGATACAAAATTAGAAGAAGTCGCTAAGGGTAATAAGGATGTTTCGATTCTTTGTCCTGGTTCTAATGCTGATTTAGGCTTAATGCGAGCCTTAGCGGTAGTTAAAGAATTGCAAAATGTGCAACGTCAAAGAAAATCAGGACTTTTCAAACGGCTAAAATTTAGAGCCTATTCAGCGGCGCAATTGCTGCTACCAGACGATCAAGGATTTGCGTCACCAGACAGAAGCGACAATCCCAAACGCCGGCGGATTGAAATTCGCTTCGCTCAGTTGGGACAGTATAAAACCCCAGGTAATAACCGTTAATACTAACTTTCTGACTGGTTATTTTTATTTCTATCCAACTTCTCTTGTATTGCATCTCTACAGAATTGTGCTGGATCATCTTGTGACTTAACAGCTTCCTTCATTGACTCAGTAACACGAAAGCTGAGGTTAGCCGTTAATGGTTCTTCACCTTTTGCTTCTATTGGTTTCAAGCTTTCTGGATTACCTTTAGGATTAGGCATTATTGAGAAATGTTAATTAGCTTTTGAAACATAAGCGCGCAAGTGTTTAATAATTTATTAGTGGTTGTCTAAACTTTGGCGAGTACAGCAACCACTAAATATCCACTTACAAAATGGACATTACCATTCTATGTTTTCACGAACTGAATTAGAAGTATTGACAATCCCTGAACTTAAAGCATTGTGTCAACGCTACGGTGTGAAGCCGACGGGTTCAGAGGCTTACAAAACCAGCTACTTAACTTCTTTGATGGCGTTTCCTGCGATCGCCCTAAAACAGATGGAAGAAAACAGAGGGTTAAGAATGCTCTCATTCGCTAACCTCCAGAATCTAGGTGTAGCACTGGATGAAATGAACTCACCTACTGATGAACAAGTAGCGTTAATCAGGGTGTCATTTGAAGGTAGGAGGATGGAATATCCCCAAAGGTATGATCAAGAGAAGCTGTTAGCGCTGTATAGGGCTAAGTTGCTACTGGAAGAAACGATTAACCGGCTATCACCACTGTAGGTAAACTGACTGAGTCACTAAAGGGGGGATATAGCGGTTCACGGGAAAGATGCAACATAATTGAGGGTGGGGAAACCCCGCCCCTACCAAAATCTTAATTACATATCAGAACCCGGATTGGTATAAGCACAAATCCTCAAGAATAACTCTATAACTCAATACGGTTCAGTTAAATTGAGATGCAATACTCGTAGGGGCACGGCACCGATAAAATTATGTGATACACCGAAAGATTTTAGATGTTGCCTACAATTTGTCTTAACTGAACTGTATTGAGCTTTAACCAAATGAAACCAGACATTACTCATCCACAGAACTCGATGTAAGTTGCTGTGAACCATGTATCACAGCCAGTACTTCAATTTGTTCGGGTTTAATATAATAAATAATTCTATATGATCCTTCAATCACTTCTCGAATTTGCTCGGTTTCAAATTCCGATACAATTCGACCCGACAAAGGAAAATTTGCAATCTGTTGGGAACGTCTAGTTATACGGTCAACTACCCTAGCCGCATACTGTGGAGAAGTTTGGGCAATATAAGTATAAATTGCTGAAAGATTTTCTACTGCTGTTTCTGTCCAGTAAACATTCACTCTGGCAGTCCAAATTTTTTCCGCACTTCTTGTACAGAAATTACATTACCAGCTTTGCTATCTGCTAGTCCAGCTTCCACTGTTTGTCGCACATAAATTTGATACATCAAATCATCCCATGTGGAATTTTCTGGTAATCTATCAATTAATTTATGAGCTTCTTGTTTAATGTTGATATCTTTCATCACTAGTTAACCAAATAGTATTTGTGCAGCTTTGGATATATTGTAGATGCAAAAAAGCTGTGCTACTTGGTCTGTGCATATCTTTTAGGAAAGAGCCTTCTGCACTTCTATGACTTAGAAAAAATATTCAACGGAGAGGGGGAGATTCGAACTCCCGGAGGTTTTAGCCTCATCCGATTTCAAGTCGGACGCAATCGACCACTCTGCCACCTCTCCAGTAAACTGTCTAGCTTGTTGCGTACCTGCTATGCAAACGCTTTCCTAAGTTAGCACAAAAGCTGACAGATCATACTATATCTTACATTTACGCAGATTGCACTACTGGGCGCGATCGCTCGTAAAAAATTTCCTCTGAGACTATCCGGTAATCATCGCCTACCCAAACTAGGGAGACTTGGGACACCACACCCGCCTCTAGGGAGACTAAAGAAAAATTACGCTGCTTATTACCGTTAACTTCTACTATCCTGGGGACACTAGCCGCATTCAAGTAAATTGTCCCTTCGGGGCTTCTCAGCACAGGCTTGCGTAGCTCTTTCTTCGTATGCCGTAGACTATGGTGCATATGTCCAAATGTCACCAGAGGAATGGTTTTACCAGCGTTGAGAGCCTGGGAAATCGCTTCGCCAAAGTCTGGATCGCCAAAATCGCCACCAATCGGGAGCCAGTCTTTGCCACAGGGATCTTCAGGGCGATCGCCTAATCCACTAGGCCCATTGTGCCCGAGAAAAATAATCGTGTCGTAGGCAGCACTTTTTACCGCCGCCATAATTTTATTTGCTGATTCTTCCAGATCCGTTACACCGTAACGTTCTTTGCAGATGTCAGCAAATCTCCACTCTGGCCCACCCCAGCTAAAAGGACGACCACCCACCACCGTTAAATTCCACTGAGGAAAATCTAGCTTGCTGTAACCGACATGGGCAGTTCCTAATAAATCGAGTTGTTCCTGTACCCAGTCTTCCTTGGAGCGGTCGTAGGGACACTTTTTCCGTCCCCATTCTGTGGCAGTGTACCATGCATCGTGGTTGCCCATTACGGCGGCTTTGGGAATATCAAGGGAAGCGATCGCTCTTACCACCTCCACCGACTCATTGCCAAAATCCCCCACAAACAGCACTAAGTCCACACCCAAATGCTTGAGTGCTATACCATCTTCTTCTTCCCATTGGTCGTGAACGTCGCCAACTACAGCTATTTTCAGGTTTGTTGATTTTGTTATCTCACTGGTCATGCCACTGTCCTTGCCGTCTACTTTTAGGATAGGCAACTCAGCCGGATTTGGACACAAATTGGCAACATGAAGCCTCAACGATTTTTGGTAAAAACCACTATATTTTTTGGTAAAAACTACTATAATTAATCCACAGGTCAAATACTTGCAACTTTAAGCAACCCCTACTGTGTTCAACACTGCACTTGCTCAACGAGAAACCACCCATCCGGGTGCATTACCACTGGATTTATTTGCGGCGATTGAGAGTCTCAAAAAAGAACTCAACGCGGTGATTTTAGCCCATTACTATCAAGAGCCAGATATCCAGGATATTGCAGACTTTATTGGGGATTCATTACAACTAGCCAAAGCCGCAGCTAATACCAATGCAGATGCGATCGTCTTTGCTGGTGTTCACTTCATGGCAGAAACAGCAAAAATACTTAATCCTGATAAATTGGTACTGCTACCAGATTTGAATGCTGGTTGTTCTTTAGCAGATAGTTGTCCGGCTGAGGCGTTTGCAGCCTTTAAAGCCGCCCATCCCGATCATCTAGTGGTTTCTTATATTAACTGCTCTGCCGATATTAAAGCCATGAGCGATATTATCTGCACCAGTTCCAATGCTGTGAAGATTGTGCAGCAAATACCGAAAGAGCAGCCGATTATTTTTGCTCCCGATCGCAATTTGGGGCGCTATGTGATGGAGCAAACCGGACGAGATTTGGTACTGTGGGACGGTAGCTGCATCGTCCATGAAACCTTCTCGGAAAAGAAAATTGTCCAGTTAAAAATCGCCCATCCCGAAGCGGAGGCGATCGCCCACCCAGAATGCGAAACTAGCATCTTGCGCCACGCTAACTATATCGGCTCTACAGCAGCTTTACTCACATATTGTCAAAACAGCCCTGCGCAGGAATTTATCGTGGCTACAGAGCCAGGTATCATTCACCAAATGCAAAAACTAGCTCCCCAAAAGCGGTTTATTCCTGCGCCACCAATCAATAATTGTAATTGCAACGAATGTCCGTTTATGCGGTTAAATACTTTGGAAAAAGTGTATTGGGCGATGAAAAATCGTACTCCGGAAATTACCATGTCTGAAGAGATTCGGTTAGCAGCTTTGCGTCCAATGCAACGGATGTTAGAAATGAGTGTTTAGGTTGCTTAAACCCCTCTTCCCTGGTAGGGAAGGGGGTATCGAGTCCCCCTCTGGGGATAGGGGTAAAAAGATTTGAAGAGGAGTTTTAAGTATACTTTGCGACTTTTAAAACATCCTCTCAAACAAAAAACAATGTAAAATATGTAAGTAAAGTTAACATTTATTTACAAATTACCTAGAAGACATGCTAACTGCAATTCTCTTTGACCTAGACGGCACTATTGTCAATACTGACCCCATACACTACCAAGCTTGGCAGCAAAAACTGGCTAGTTATGGCATAGAAATTGACGAAACTTTTTACCAATCTAGAATTAGTGGACGACTAAACCCAGAAATTGTCAAAGATATATTGCCACAATTATCACCCGCAGATGGAGAAAAATTTGCAGATGAGAAAGAAGCGCTTTTTAGAGAACTAGCAGCAAATCTCCAGCCGCTGAGTGGATTTTCGGAATTAATAGAATGGACCCAAGCACATCAGTTAAAACGTGCTTTAGTTACTAATGCCCCTAGATTAAATGTAGAATTTATCCTAGATGTTTTGGGCATCAAAGAAGTTTTCCAGACAATTGTTTTAGCAGAAGACTGCACAGCAGGTAAACCAGACCCCACACCTTACAATGTTGCCCTAAATAATTTGGGGATTCAAGCACCAGAAGCGATCGCACTTGAAGATTCTCCCTCTGGAATTCGTGCGGCTGTTGCTGCTGGTATCCGCACCATTGGTATAGCTTCTACTCACGATCCCAAAATCTTACTAGAAGTCGGTGCTTTTATCGCAATTCCCGATTTTACTAATCTGCAACTGTGGACATTACTCAACTCCATGAGTAAACAAGATTTGAGTATAGCAATCTAAATCATTCGTGAATAACAAGATCCCCGACTTCTTAAAGAAAAAGGGGATCTGAAGCTCACTGATTTAATTACGAATTACGAATTACGAATTACGAATTACGAGACCTAGCTTTAACTAATAAACCAATACCAATCAAAGAACCTAGCACAGTTGTTGGTTCAGGTACTTCTGTAGGTGGTTTTCCTGATTTTGCTGGTAGTGGCTGCGGAACTACAAATTCCCTATTTATGGCGTTGTTAGCTGTATTAAGAGCTTGACCACCACCACCACCACTACCACCACCACCACCACCAAGCAGTGCTAACAGTCCTGCGAGTGGAAACATACTACCTAATATTTCTCCCCCTCCTGCTCCCCCAGCGCCGGCTGGGATTACAGGTAATAAACTTGATCTTTTTAACTTTCTGACAGACCAAGACTGAACTCTAGCTTCAGCATCACTGAATTTGGAGAATAAATAAACATATCCCTGATCTTTTACAGCTTTGTTAGCATCTGTAAAAAAACCGTTGTTGATATACACAAAGTACTTATAGCTACCATCTTGAGATTTGCTATCTTGAAGCACAACTGTATTTGGCTCCAAATCGAAAGTTTTGCTAGCCTTACCATTGAAGTTGGGATAGCTAATCAGATTAGGAGAATTTCCCAAGAAAATCTCTAATTTTTCCAATACAATCTTTGCTAAATCTGGATTTGGTTTTGTTTGAACTGGCTCCTTGACAGTTAAGATAAACTCACGGTAATCTGTCCCACCTATGTTGACGATTGGCACATCACTTAACTTCAATGAGTGGGATACTTGTTGTTTTTTGCGAGCGTCTAACTTAACCACAAAAGAATCTGTGTTGTAGCCTTGTATTGTTGGAGTGTTTGCTGAGGCTTCAATCTGTAAAAATGTATTTAATTCATCATCGCTTTTAAGAGTCTCTTTGCTAATCTTTTTGATGCAAGCATCCTTACCTTTGATGCAAATAGACTCACTGGGATTAATCAAGCTGATCCTCGTAGCTGAAGCTTGAGCAGCAGCAATTTTGGTTAAGAAAATCATGTCAGATAAAGCTATTAATCCGAGTTGAGCGAGAATTATCCAAATTTTTGGCCAGAATATTTTTTTTGTGTATTGTAGCTCTAATTTACTAGGTAACAATAATAACGCCACCATTTTAAGTAATTACTCCGTCAGTATAATTTAAGCAACTGTATAATTCAAAGCAGAAAAATTATGAATTTAATCTACACGTTACCATTACTAGTAATTTAGTTTGTGTTTTTTATACAATCTTTATATTAATTACTTAAGTAAAAATTTTTAATGAAGCTATTTAACCTCTGGGGGGAAACCGCTTTCAAACTCAGGGTTTGAGCAAACAGCAAGTAGTCGCATCCGGTTTGGGAATCAGTGTAATATCATGTCAGTCTAATCACTGACAATATGTAATTGCGATCGCTCTTAGCAGTAGAACGGCGCGATCGCTAGCTTCGTCATGACAAGTCTTGAGTGGGACAGGCGATAAATTCCCGATCCCGAAATATATCCACCGCCTGCTTTTTCTTGCGATAATTCCCAAGGAGCATATGCTCTACACTGGTTAATCAACGGAAGTATAGATGAGCATCAAACGGTTGGGTTTAATAGGGCTAACGCTAATATCGTTGGTGTTGTCCGGCTTTTCTTTATTCAGCAGTTGGCAGGAACCTCAGTTCCAAAGTCGTCTAGAACTTTATCAAATAAATATTGCGCTGCAAGCGCAAGCTTGGCAACCAGAAGATAGCAAAGACGAAAATTTTCAGGTAGTTCGGGATGCCATACTAGGCGATCAACCCTTGGAAACCGCTACTAAGCAATATCAGCAAGCGCAAAAATCGGTGCAAACCAATTTGGACAAAGCCAAAACTCAACTGGCAAAATTGCGTTCTGCGTCAGTTACCACTCCTGCACCTCCTAAACCCTTACCAGAAACTCGTCCATCGGAAAAACCCTCAAATCCACAGGAGCAACAGTTACAGCAGTCCCTCAACCAGCTGCAAAAATTGTTGGCTGAATTAGATTTACGCCTGGGAATTTTACAAGCAGAGCAAGGAAAGACAGATCAAGCACTCTCAACTTGGACTGATTTGCAGCAACGCTCAGATATTAGTCCCGAATTTCCCGAAACATCTGCTGTGTTGATTGGTTTGTGGAGTAATCCCCCCCGTCTGCTACCAAATGCTCAACAGCTGATTCAAAAAAATTTAGAAGGTTGGTTTCGCTCCACTGCTCTAGTGCAACTGTACCAAAAGCAGCAACGGCAAGAAGCACTCTCAGCAGTTCAAGCTGCACAACAAGAAGCTGCTACCCAAGCTGTATTTAAATTAGCGCTGATTGGGATTGTCCCTACCTTGACAGCTTTGGTCGGTATGGTACTGCTGATTGGTTTGTTGGCTCAGCGTTTGGTTAAAGGAAAAGCCGCCTTACTCGCTCAAAATGCTGATGTCCCTTGGTCAACGCCTTGGGGTGGAGAAACGATTATACAGGTGTTTATTATCGGCTTTTTCTTGATGGGACAAGTGTTTATACCGCTGTTATTCTCGCTGCTTCCCATCCAACTTGCCGGTGGTAGTGTCCGCTTTCAGGCTTTCTCTGTTTTGCTGCGTTATGTTGTGGTAGCAATAGGTGCGCTATTAGTACTGTATCTATCGATCAAGCGCTTTTTCCCTTTACCAGAATACTGGTTTCGCTTCAATTTCCGAGGTAATTGGTTTTTATGGGGATTGGGTGGTTATTGCGCCGCTTTACCGATAGTCGTGGTAGTGTCTTTGATTAATCAACAACTTTGGCAAGGACAAGGTGGTAGTAATCCGCTCTTGCAACTGGCACTAGAAAGCCAAGATTCCGTAGCACTTGGACTGTTCTTCGTCACAGCTGCGATCGCTGCCCCATTTTTTGAAGAAATACTGTTTCGCGGCTTTTTGTTGCCCTCCCTGACTCGTTACCTACCCGTTTGGGCAGCCATTGGGATCAGCGGTCTGCTCTTTGCTGTGGCTCACCTTAGCTTATCGGAAATTTTACCACTCACCGCCTTGGGGATCGTTTTAGGTGTAGTTTATACGCGATCGCGTAACTTGCTTGCGCCGATGCTATTACACAATTTATGGAATAGTGGTACTTTACTCAGTCTGTTTCTTCTCGGCAGTGGCAATCAATAATACGTATTATTACGGTTGCTAAAACCTTGAATTATTTGCTTTCATCTGGATATATCACAATAATATATAGTAGGACTTACGCAACTGGGACAATAAATAAAAGTTAGGGTTGTCAAAAGTCCAAAGTCTAGAGTCAATAGTCAAGAGTCAATAGTTAATAGTCCAAAGTCAAAGGACTAATAAACCTTGACTCTTAACCAATGACAATTGACCAATGACCAATGACAATTGACACCCTCAACGGGAAAGCGCGAGACAAGCCGCTTTAGTCCTGAATATGTCATTTTCACTTTAGGCATATCGAAAAAAGTCCGGATACAAAACTGATGGACTTGTAGAAAGGGTTATTCCAGCAATAAGAGTATTTGCTGATTATAATTAAGTAACGCATTCCCCACGACTAAAGTCGGAGGCTTTTAGCAGCCCTGAGAAAATAGCGGCTTGGTTCCTATACAGGTTCCGAAACACTATCCCCCGAACCTCTAGGCGCGGTTACGATTGAACAGAGGATGGACTCATCCCCACGCCCCAAAAACACATTGGTCTGCTATTTAGCAAGCAATATGTTTCTACCCACTACGAGACTACGCGACAGTCTCTTATCTACTGGAAAGCTGTTTCTGCGGGGTAGGCAGTGCCTTGTCCTATTTCGATATAAGAATATTCTCTCATGGTTTACTGTATTTTTAACGACGAATAAATACGCACTCATCGCCTTACCCCCATGCATGAATGCAGTAGCTCTCCTCGGCGCGAGGACTTTGGTGAATTCTCCTCAAGAGAAATGTCTCACTTACGAATTTACACAGCTAATTTGCCAAAGACTACTACTACTGTGCCACGTTAATTTTGATGGGCTGCGAGATCCCCGACAACTTTTACGAAGTCGGATATCTGACACCTCGCAATTCAAGAAAAATTATGTGATGGACTACTAGCCCCAATATGTGAATATTTATCGCCCCTTTCTATAACGCTATTTTATTACTCTGAAAAAATAAAAATATTTAGAGGTGGGTTTAAGGCTTTGCGTACTCTATTGGCGTTCCCCTAGCCTTAACCCTTTCGGGGAAGCAGTTCTGTATCGCAGTACGCGTTTACGTTACGCAAACGCCACTTGTCCAAGCCAAGTTTCCCCTCCAGGGCGGTAGCTTCCAAAGCTATACCTAGATTTATCAAAACCTATCAACATCAAGGTTGATGATTTTTATTTGATGATAGTAATAGAAAAGCAATAGTTACAGGCAATATCAAATTAACTCATTTTTGTAATTCTGAAGAGCGTTTCATAGAGAATCGTGGCTTTTTTGTTATGGCTATTTTTCTAATAACTTGCTTTTTTTGCACAGAAAGTAAAAATATATTTAGCTGTTAAATATATTTACTTTTTTCTGAAATAATCATTAAAAATTACACCTAATTTATCAAGGAGCAACCCTAAAGATGGCAAATCTCAACTCCCGTCAAACAAGTAAACAACTTATGGCTGGCTACTGTGGGATTATTTTCGGAGGTTTTGGTGTCCATAAATTTATTTTAGGATATTCTCCAGAAGGTTTTATCATGCTAGTTATTTCTGTAGTAGGTGGAACTTTCACCTACGGTTTTACATTTTTAATTATGCAACTTTTGGGTTTAATTGAAGGCATGATTTACTTAAACAAAAATCCAGAAGAATTTGTCAATACCTACTTTATCAATAAGCAAGGCTGGTTTTAAAATTCCTATTTCAAAATTTCAGCCATATTTATTTTTCAAGTTTGTCTCAATGACAAAAATTCACAAATCACCAATCAAAAGAAATAACACTTATGTGACAAGATTTTTATTTATTTTATCTAGTAGCTGTATGGGCGGATTACTATTATAGCGGACGAGTAAATAAATGACCTATTAGACCTCTTGCATAAATATTTTTTGTCTCACGCATAGACGCGCAGCGGCTTCCCGTAGGGTAGGCGCAAAGCCGCAAAGAATAACGCGAAAATAATCACTTTTGCAAGAGGTTTATTGAATAGATCTGAACAACTTGAAAAAGCTAATTACGAATTACGAATTACGAATTACGAATTACGATTACTGGTATGCTAACTTTCAAACGTCAAAAGCTTTCCTTGGTCTTATTCTTGCTAGTAGGCTTAGGATATTTCAGTGTTATGTCTAATTTAGAAATTAATTATTTTTTTAAAAGCATGATAGCCATCCTACCTATTCAGGTTGGAGCATTGATCTACATGTCTCATCCACGGTGGAGTCGTCGTTGACAAGGGGGCTGGGGGCACAGAGGAGCAAATAACAAATGCCCAATGCCCAATGCCCCATGCCCCATGCCCAAGATTAATATCTTTGACATCGAGTCTTAGTTCCAGATTTCGCCTACCCTGAAATTAGGACGCTTTTAGTCAAGCGTCGGATTTTGAAGCGAATGTAACTAAACTCTTGCCATGCAACTTGTTCCTGAAACTCAACTCAACCCAGAACCGATCCCCATGACAGAGAAAATTATTCTGGATGTTGGGGGTATGAAGTGTGCAGGGTGTGTAAAAGCAGTAGAAAAACAGCTAACTCAACAGCTAGGAGTCAAGAGTGCTTGTGTGAACTTGGCGACAGAGGTAGCAGTGGTAGAGGCAGAAGTTGGTACACTCGATGCAGAACAACTGGCAAAGCATTTGAGTGCCAATGGCTTTCCAACTCAACCCCGAACAGCCGCCGGGGCTATATCTTCCACAGAAGATCCAGAAGCACGACAGCGCCGAGAAATGCACTCTTCCATGAGACAATTGGTGGTTGCTGGGATACTACTAGTCTTGTCGGGAATTGGACATTTTGGTAGTATGGCAGGCTTAACATTGCCATTGTTCAATAACATCTGGTTACATTGTGGACTGGCAACATTAACCATACTGCTTCCAGGTCGCCCAATTTTAGTTGATGGCTGGCTGGGCTGGCGAAGAAATAGTCCCAACATGAATACCCTAGTAGGATTGGGAACCCTGACAGCCTATACGGCTAGTTTAGTGGCGCTACTGTTCCCCCAAATGGGTTGGGAGTGCTTCTTTGATGAACCAGTGATGATGTTGGGGTTTATTCTCCTGGGAAGGACTTTAGAACAACAAGCCAGAGGTAAAGCCGCCGCAGCATTTAGGCAATTGTTAGCACTACAGCCTCAGGTGGCGCGGTTGATTGCTAACCCAGAGAAAATTGGGCAAGCGACTGATGGAGAGGGTTCGCACCGCAACCAAAATAATGTTATTGGTTCAGCTAGCATCGAGATTCCCGCAGAACAGGTGCGAGTTGGTGAATGGTTACAAATACTGCCCGGTGATAAAATCCCCGTTGATGGTGAAGTTCGCTGTGGGCAAACTACGGTGGATGAGTCAATGCTGACAGGGGAAGCCGTACCTGTAATTAAGCAACCAGGGGATTTGGTAACAGCAGGGACTCTGAATCAGTCGGGGGCGATCGCTATCCAAGCAACCCGTACAGGTAGCGATACAACTTTAGCTCATATTGTCGCCCTAGTAGAAGATGCCCAAACCCGTAAAGCACCAGTTCAGAAATTAGCAGATACGGTTGCGGGTTACTTTACTTACGGGGTATTAACAGCTGCTTTATTAACTTTTATCTTTTGGTACTTCTGGGGTACGCATATCTGGACAGATATCTCCATGTTTAGCAGCATGGAAATGACTCATCACTCAACACTGGCTCATACTCATTATTCTCCACTCCTGATCAGTTTAAAACTAGCGATCGCAGTTATGGTAGTTGCTTGTCCCTGTGCTTTGGGGCTAGCTACACCTACAGCTATTCTTGTCGGTACTGGTTTGGGTGCGGAACGTGGTCTATTAATTAAAGGTGGCGATGTTTTAGAACGGGTACATCAGTTAAATACTGTGGTATTTGATAAAACAGGCACTCTGACTACAGGTAATCCTACGGTAACAGATTGTCTGCCAATAGAGGCAGAATCTTCTCAATCACTTTTGCAACTGGCAGCAGCAGTAGAAAGCGGCACATACCATCCGCTAGCTAAAGCTATTCAACAGTCAGCTCAGCGTCAACAGTTAGCGATCCCCGAAGCTAAAGATTTCCATACCGAACCAGGACTCGGCGTGTCAGCTATAGTGCAAGGTAAAAGCGTACTACTAGGTAATTGGGAATGGTTAAGTTGGCACGGAATTACAATTAGCGATACTGCACAACAGTTGAGTCAAAAGTTAGCGACAGAGGGTAAAACAGTTGTTTGCGTAGCAGTGGACTCAACTTTAGCCGGAATTATTGCTGTTAGCGATACCTTGAGATTAGATGCGAAAGCTACAGTAGACCAATTGCGCCAGATGGGTTTACGAGTAATGTTGCTGAGTGGCGATCGCCCAGAAGCAGCTAGTGCGATCGGTAAACAACTGGCGCTAGATAGCACTGATATCATCGCTGGTGTCCCCCCCAGTAAAAAAGCCGCCGCCATTCAAGAATTACAAACCAAATCCGCAGCTGTTGTGGCAATGGTTGGAGATGGGATCAATGATGCTCCAGCTTTATCGCAAGCAGATGTGGGAATTGCTTTATACTCAGGAACAGATGTGGCAATGGAAACGGCTGCTATTGTACTGATGCGCGATCGCTTAAGCGATGTTGTCGAATCAATTCACCTCAGTCGTGCCACCTTCAACAAAATCCGTCAGAATTTATTCTGGGCTTTTGCATATAATACAATTGGTATTCCCTTAGCAGCTGGTGTTTTATTACCCAGTTTGGGTTTTATACTTAGCCCATCTGGCGCCGCCGCATTAATGGCCTTTAGCTCAGTTAGTGTTGTTAGTAACTCAGTCTTATTACGGCGTTTAGCTCATCGACCTTAAAATTCCTCGATCTCCTTTCTATGCTGATTGGGCAGACTACAATCGTAATCAGGAGTTAAGCATCTACTAAAGCCTGTTGAGAATCTGACAAAAGTTAAACTAACAGGAGTAGAACAGTCAAATTCTACTTTTTTGAGACCATATGCAACTTAATGCTTATTAAAGCAGTACCATAGGCTGTAAGACGTGAGAATGGCAGGAAACTATATTAAACAATTCTTGGTAAATCACAGTTCAACCGATTTGAGCCGCGATGCATCAATGGCAACACAAACCAATGAAAGTCATCTTCTGATTATTGAAGACGATCAAGGTCGTAAGGAATTTACTCTAGAAAACCCCGTCTACTCTATCGGTAGAGACCGCGAGTGCAATATCCGCTTGGTGTCGCAGTTTGTCTCCCGTCGCCATGCAACATTAGTGAGATTGCCAAGAGAACAGAATAGTCAAAGCTACTATTATCGCATTGTCGATGGTGATGCCAAAGGCAAGCTCAGTTCTAACGGTCTGATGATTAATGGGCGGAAAATGCCATCCTACGATCTCAAAAATGAAGACGAAATTATTTTTGGTCCTCAGGTACGTGCCATTTATTACTTGCTACGTAACTCTCATCGCTCCGGACAAACTGATGCCAGTGAGTATGATATTACACTCATAAACCCTGGTATGACTGAGGATCTAGAAGAAATCTAGAACCAACAACATTCAAGAAAATTTATTGATTTCCAGGCGCTTGCTTCATAAATGTCAAGCTTTCTAAATCAAACTTAGGCGTTCGCTATAAGTATGGTCGGCGTGTTGCTTGAGCTAGCTTTGTCATTGAGCTAGCTTTAGCGAACGCCTGGAAAAAATTAGCAAAATTTACCCAGCTATACTTTCAATCAAATGCCAATGGCGACTGCGTTCAATCGCTTGCTTCACAAATTCAAATGTTTGTCGGCAGTGATTATCAAGTTGGAGTGGCAATTCCTCATTTTTAACCACAATACTCAACCGGGTTTCTGTTTCCGTGGCTGTTGATTTATCAATCAGTACTTCCACCTTCACTAACTTGGAAAAAGAAACAGTACCGGGAATTTCACGCGCCATAATGTAATCGGCATTGTAGTATTGAACATCCAATTCACAGTCTTGTAGCAGATCTACAAGCAAAGGCTGGAGATGCTCAACAGGAACAGAAACAATAAATGAACAGGTATAGCGAGCCATAATAGCCCCACGCCTTGCAACACTCCGTCCATCCTATAATACCTAAGTATGTAAACTCCAAGTCTTTATCAATTCATTAAATAAAAAAGTCAGTTGTCATTGGGCATTGGGCATTGGGCATTGGGCATTGGGAGGTGTGAGAAGCTTTTTTATATTCTCCCCACACTCCCCACACTCCCCATATCCCCCTCATCTCCCTGATTCCCTCCTCGCCATTACCAGTAATAACTAGATAACTGGCAATTTACGTTAAAATAAGGGTCTGGCAGAGGTGTGCATGTTCACCAACCTCACCCTTGAAGGGTGAGGATTGTCTAAACCAATTTAGGCAACGCAAGAGGTGAATACCGCATTGAGACACAGGTTGGTACGCACTTCCAGATACTTCCCTAGTCTGGACTATCTGCAAGCCTAATTGGTTAGGTGCTGTTAGACAGGACATCTTATCTGTGTTGCGGGAAGGGACTTAAACGGGTTTTGCTGGTTTCCTGGGCTTATCGCCATTTAAAAACCAGTCCCCGTAAGGGGCTTGTAAAGCCGTCCTAGAAGGACGGGGTTTCAGACCCATTTTTCTGATGAAAGTAGCAATTACTGGAGCAACAGGATTTGTGGGGAGTCGTTTGGTACAACGGCTTCATCAAGAAGGTCATAGTGTGTTGGTGTTAACGCGTAATCCTGCCTTTGCCCAAAAGGTTTTTCCCGCTAAAGCTTTTCCCAATGTAGAAATAGTTGCTTATCAACCTACTACAACAGGTTCTTGGCAAGATGCGATCGCCGGTTGTGATGGCGTTGTTAACCTAGCAGGCGAACCCATCGCTGAGGAACGCTGGACACCAGAACAGAAACAGAAAATTCTCAATAGTCGCAAGCTAGGTACACAAAAAATTGTCCAAGCAATAGTCCAGGCTAGCCCTCAGCCCAAAGTGTTAGTCAACGCTTCAGCTATCGGCTTCTACGGCACTAGTGAAACTGCTACCTTTGACGAAACCAGCCCGTCTGGAAATGATTTTTTGGCCGAAGTCTGCCAAGCTTGGGAAGCAGAAGCAAACAAAGTTCAAGATGCTGGTGTGCGATTGGTAATTCTGCGTTTAGGTATTATCTTGGGAATGGGTGGTGCTTTGGGTAAAATGATTACGCCCTTCAAAATTTTTGCCGGGGGCCCCATTGGCAGCGGTCGGCAGTGGTTTTCGTGGATTCACATAGACGATTTAGTCAGCCTGATTGTGCAAGCTTTAACCAATCCCCAAATTGAAGGTGTATATAATGCTACCGCTCCCCAGCCTGTGCGGATGGCAGACTTGAGCCAAACTATGGGGCAAGTAATGAATCGCCCTTCCTGGTTACCAGTTCCGGCTTTTGCCCTCGAAGCACTGTTGGGAGATGGGGCAAAAGTAGTGTTAGAAGGGCAAGAAGTTCTTCCCAAGCGCACTGTGGCAGCGGGCTTTGAGTATCAATATCCTAATTTGCGCTCTGCATTAACACAAATTTTGCAATAAGTCAATGGGGATTGGGCATTGGTTTGTTTACCATTAATCAGCTTGGAATTTTCGCGAAATCCAACTGATCAGTCCGGTGAGAATTGCGCCGCCCATGAGAATACCAATGGCTGGGTTAAACACAGGTTGCCATAGTTGATGCCATAAATCTAATCCTAAATTTACACCAGAGGCATCACCAATAACTGCGATCGCGAACCACCCAAAGCCAAAGAAAACCAGAAATACATCTGCAACTAAAATCAGGTTTAGCCAGTTTAACAATTTATCTTTCATACAGGGACTAGGGACTAGGGATTAGGGGTTAGTGATTAGGGGCTAGGGGGATGAGGAGGACAAGGGAGATAAATAAGAAATGCCCCATGCCCCATGCCCCTAATTATCAAACAGCCAGCCTTTAACTTTTGTCAAACTCTGCCAATCTGGTTTTCTCGTTAAACCATCTTCAATGCTTTTTTTGACTTCGTCCTCCCATTCTTGATTTACAAAAATTAACTGTTGGGCGAAATCAACATGTTCCCGCAAACCTTTTTGCTTAGTTTCCAGCATGGCTACAGCCAGATTAATTCTGGCTTGTGGGTCTTGGGGATTAAGCTTGACTGCTTTGAGTGCGGCTTTGTAAGCTAAGTTGCCTTTGTTTTCCAGCAGATACAACCAAGCCAAACAAGTCCAAGCAGAACTACTTTTAGGAGCGCGATCGCAAATTTCTTTAAATACAGGAATTAAAGCAGCGGCGCTTTCTCCAGCTTTATAGCGTTCCAAACCTGTATCAAACAGGGATTCAACGGTATTAGTCATTGGTCATTAGTCATTTGTCATTTGTCCTCTCTTACAAAGTTCTGATCGGAGGAAACCTCCGCTCCGACTTTGCGCTTTGTCATTGGTCATGAGAAATTTCACAACTGACCCCTGACAAAGGACAATCTTACACTCCAAATGACTTTCCGCAACCACAGGTTTGGTTGGCGTTGGGGTTAGTGAATTGGAAGCCGCCGCCAATCATAGAATCGCTGTAATCGAGCATCAAGCCATAGAGGTATAATAAGCTTTTGCGATCGCAAACAATTTTGAAGCCATCATAGTCAAAAACTTCATCCTGCGGGGTAATCTTGCTGGCGTCTTCAAAGTCCATCATGTAGGACATTCCAGAACAGCCACCTTGTCTCACGCCTACCCGCAAGCATAAATCTTGACTTTGCTTGTCACGAAGGGATTTTACCTGGCGTAATGCCGCTTCGCTTAACTGAATTCCACGCTGTTGTGGCTGAGTTGCTTGTGTCATCTGCTTTTCAACTCCTTAATTGGTCTAACCAGTAGCCTGGGGTTGTCGTTGGTGTTTTTGTATCCATTCTAGCGACATTGATGTCTCTGATTGCCAAATTGTAAAGACTCCGTCAAAAGTGGCTAAATATTTTTATTCTAGAATTGAGAGATTCGGTGGGTTTAGAGATTCGCTATTTTTGGAGATTCAGCCTGATGGCAGCACCAATCGCCACCAATCTTCTTTCTTTAGCTCTGGAAAATTTCATCCGAGGCTAGCCATTCCCAAAAATTGCCGAGGATATTGCTTCTTTTAATTAATTTACTCTATGACAAGTTTTAATCGCTCTACCAGTCGTCGGTTGAAGAAGTTATCCCAAATTCCTTCTGTATGGGAGGGCGATCGCCGTCCGTTGTCATCATCGCAAACCCAGCCAATAGACGCAGAGTCCAAGGGGGACTGCATACTGTGGGTGGATGGCTCTCAAGGTATTGTTAGAGGAATGGACGTAGTCTCACCCGACACTGGCCCAGAAGCAGTGGTTCGCACTTTAATGCGGGCTATGGAGCATCCCCATAGTCCAGCCAAACCAGCTAGACCGCAAAGAATTGTCGTGCGCGATCGCGAGATCCAATTTTATCTGCGCGGTGTGCTACAAGACTTGGATATTGCCATTGAGTACGTACCAGAATTGCCTTTGATTGATGAGCTGTTTCGCTCTTTTGGGGAAATCCTCGATAGTCAAATCCCCGATTTACCGCCGCAGTTTGCCCAAGCTTTACAAGAGAAGGCTTTCGCCATTTGGCAAGCCTCTCCTTGGGAATTTTTAGAAGAACAGCAAATCTTGTCTATAGAGATTAATAAATGGGATGTTGGTAAACTCTACGCCTCAGTTATGGGAATGCTGGGGATGGAATATGGAATTTTGTTGTATCGTTCCGAAGAGTCCCTCAAGCAGTTTCGCGCCGCCGTGTTAAGAGATGAAGAATCACAAGGGCGTTTAGAAGAAGCATTCCTCAAACAAGATTGCCTATTTCTGACCTTTGAGCAAAGTGAGGAAACAGAAGAATTTGAGGATGATGACGGTGATTTAGCGGATTTGCCATTATCAGAAATTGACCCGACTTTCGGTAATATCCATCCTTTAGAAGGACTGCGATCGGTTTTATATGACGAAGAAGCACTTGTGATGTTTGTGGCTTTAGAAAGCCTGAGCCGCTTTATCCGCGATCACCGTCGCCAACTCTGTGCAGATTCCTTCCCCAGCCTCAACCATCGCTATCGAATTACGCTTCCTCAGTCCAATGAAGCAACTAAAACAGTATCTGTAACTGTCTCTACCATGCCAGAGTTAGCAGCAGAATTAGAGGAAATGGCAGGTATAGATCTCGAGGATGACGAAATGGGGGAATCTTCCTCGATGTTCCGTTCATTAAGAGATGATTTGATCCCAGAAGATTCTTTTCTCAGCTTGGGAGTAGTCTCTTGGGAGATGCTGGCGTATTTGCGTCAAGGCGTTACCTATCATCCCATCGGTGAAATTCCCCAAGTAGGTGACGGATTGCCTGTAATTTTAATTCAAACTTCCCGTCCTCGAGCTAAGACGGTAATTGAAAATCTAGAGGCCACTGGTGGATTGAAAGCCATTTGCTTTAATCCTGGTGCCGATCCCTTTGATGGTAATAGCTACGACTTAGGTTTATTACAAACTCAGAATGATGAATTGTTTTTATTTGGGGAATTTTTAGATGACGATCCCGTTCATGTAGAAGCGAGAAAAAAATGGAATCAGCGGTGTAAAAATACCAAAGGCTACTGTGGCTTAATCATTGCCAAAGGATTGACAGGATCTTCCCGTGGTAACCCCCAATTACGGGATATGATGGCTCTGTTTGAAGCGCGATCGCTTTCTCCCAAAGATTTAGGTATTGGGACTTTGCAACTGGCTCCCCAACTTCAATTTGAATAGTCGTTAGCTATAAAGCAGTCTTTGACGCACCCACCGTTAGAAGAGGTGGGATTGGTGCTATGCCCACATTGGGCGATCGCGCCTATAATCTGCTACCCCAGCACAACGAGGACATGAAAAATCATACCGCTTGTGCCCTCTTCTGCCTTATTTCCAAAACAGTCAATCACGGAAAAATCTCACAACCAAAAATGAAAATTTCTCTTCCCTAGTCCCTAGTTCCTAATTCCTAGCCCCTAATTTTATTACAGCCTCAATAATTGAAATTTGTTAATTAATTGGCATATTTCCTCAAGCCAATTAACTAGAAAATATGTGCTTGTTTGTTGTCTGCGTTACATTTATTTACAATTAGTTTTTTATCACCCTCTGAGGGTGGATATATTAGCTGCAACAACTTCTTAATTATCATCCACAAGAAGTGGCTATTGTTTGTGTCTACAGACAGAACGCAACTTCTTTATAAATCGTTACATTTAAATCAAGAAACAAATTGTTAAGGGAAAAATGGAACCTCGCTCTTCCACTGATTTACCAACAATTGCTACAGAATATAACGGCGTAGATCGGAATGCTTTTCTGTTTGGTTGGACACCGCAAGCAGAAATCTGGAATGGTCGTTTAGCAGCTATTGGCTTTCTTGCTTATTTATTGTGGGATTTAGCAGGATATAGCGTGCTGCGCGACGTGTTGCACATCATTGGTTACTAACTGATTAAATAATCAAAAATCTGCTCAATTTAGGAGATAAAAAAATGCAAAATCGTCCTTCTACTGATTTACCACCTGTTGCTACAGAATATAATGGCGTAGATCGGAATGCTTTTCTGTTTGGTTGGACACCACAAGCAGAAATCTGGAATGGTCGTTTAGCAGCTATTGGCTTCCTCGCTTATTTATTGTGGGATTTAGCAGGATATAGCGTACTGCGCGACGTATTGCACGTCATTGGTTACTAACCGTTTAAATAATCAAAAACCTGCTCAATTTAGGAGTTAAAAAAATGGAAACTCGTCCTTCTACTAATTTACCACCTGTTGCTACAGAATATAACGGCGTAGATCGGAATGCTTTTCTGTTTGGTTGGACACCACAAGCAGAAATCTGGAACGGTCGCTTAGCAGCTATTGGCTTCCTTGCTTATTTATTGTGGGATTTAGCAGGATATAGCGTACTGCGCGATGTTTTGCACTTGATTGGCTATTAAGTAGTTCGATTTCAATTTAATTAAGTCATAGATGCCACCAGTTAGGGCACAACATTGTTGTACCCTAACTTTTTTAGTGCTTATATTTATCTGTCAAGTCGCTTTAGTCCAATTCGTAATTACGAATTACGAACTACGAATTACGAATTATTAGGTCATTTGTCCTTTGTTATTTGTCTAATGACCATTAACCTCAAACATTTTGTTCTGGTTTATTCAGACGAAACCAGAACCTTGAACCGCCTTGAGGACGAGGTAAATAACCAATTTTACCTCCCCAACGTTCAACTGTAATGCGACAAAAGTAAAGTCCAAGCCCAGCTTTACCCGATTTATTTTCACCTTGGGCAAATTTTTGAAATAAATTTTCTACTATCTCTGGCGCTACTCCTGTACCTCGATCATCAACTGTCACGAGAACAGATGTTTCATCTTGTTGTAAACCAATTTCCACAGTAGATTCTGGTGGACTGTGGCGCAAGGCATTTTCTACTAAATTTGACATCACCCGATCTAAACGGGAGCGATCGCCCACTACTCTCCAGTCTGCTGTTAAGTCTATATTGCTGGCTAGTTGTAGTTGCAGATGATTGACTGCAAAACTAGGACTTAAGAGCTTGATGGCTTCTTGTACAGAAGCTAAAATATCCGGTGCTTGTTCCGCATCTAGTGTAAAAGCTTCTAGCGATCGCATCTCTGCCGAGAATGCATTTAATATTTCCCGAATCAGCATTTCTTGCTTAATTGTCTGCTGTCTTCCTATATTTAACCGTTCTTCTCCTTTAGGTGTTAAATTTTCAAATTCCAACAGAGCTAGACAACAATTAATACTGCTTAATTGTCCGGCTATATCATGAATAATACAATGAATTAAAATTTCTTTCTTCTGCTTATCTTTTAATAATTGTTGATAACTTAATTGATTTTCTCTGGCTTTTTGAATAATGTATTGCCTTTCTTGATAAACATCTTCTAATAATTCAATTAATAAAATTTTTCTCTGATTTAGAGAAATTGCTGAGGCTTCAAAATGGTATTCTTGTCCAGTTAAATCCCGCTCAGTCCAGAAGCCGGAACTAAGTTTTGTAGCACTATGATCTTGCCAAAATTCTTCTGCATCAATTAAAAAATTTTCTAAAAAAGGAAATTGTTCTTCCGGTATTAAGACTTCCATACCTGATGTAATTCTGGGATGACAAAAACGTTTTAACCAATTTGGGACTGTCCCAGTCACTTTAAAAGAGCCAGGATTAAGTCGCTCTAACACTAGAATATTCAAGGCTGCGAATAGGTCGTCTGTGATAGAGTCATTCATGATTTCACGCCATAATAAATTAACTATTTGATAAGATTACTGGTTTAAAATTTTAATTAATTTTTCTTGCAACAAGCTGAATTCATTTGCTTGTTGTTGAATGAGTGCGCAATGTTTTTCATCCCAAGTAGCATCTAACAATAATACCCAATCACCCTCCTCGGAAGGAAAGAGATGAACATCTGCACAAACACCATATTCAGTTTTCATTCGTGGTAAAAATAAAGGAAAATCGTCTAATGGCAACATCCCTTCTAAAAAAAAGACCTGTTCTGTGATATTTTCTCCTGGTTTCAGGTTAGTAACTCCGTATATAGCTAATTTTCCTCCCCAAGCAGATAAACAGCCATCTTTGTTGACTAAAAGATAGGCAAAAGACCTTCCTTCTAGAATGAAAGTCAATAGATAAGCAATCACAGGAGTGGGAACATCTAACATTTATCCAGCCATTATTTTTTCAGCAAGAGTTTGAAAAACTTCTGCTACCCCGATACCATGTTTCGCACTAGTTTTCATCACAATCCAATTTTTCTGCTTGATTGCGTCGATTTCTACAGGATCAATCTCCCATTCATCTTTTAAATCCCATTTGTTCAGTATCATAATAAAAGGAACGTTGCCAATAGTTTCTTCTACTCTTGTTTGCAAATCAAAAGCTTTTTCAAGAGTATTTTTCCGAGTACCATCTACTACTAATAAATAGCCAGATGAACCTCGTAAATAAGACATGCGCACTTTTTGAAATTCATCTTCACCATAGAGATCCCAAAGGATAAGATTGATTGTTCTATCTTCAAGATTTACTGTTTTCTTATCGATTTTTACTCCTACAGTCGTATGGTAATTTTCGGAAAAAATACTGCTAACATATCTGGCCACTAAACTTGTTTTACCAGTGGCAAATGCACCTACCATACATATTTTTTTTTGGAGCATAAATTCATAATTACTGAGCGCGAGAAGTGTTGGTCATGAATATTTTGAAGGATACTTTGCGGTTAGCAGCTTTTGCCAATTCTGGAGATAAAGATAGGTTAGAACCTGCGCCTACAGCTTTAAATTTGCTGGTGTTGATTCCTTGGGAAGCTAAATAAGATAGGATTTTATTGGCGCGGGCAAGGCTGAGAAAATTGTTGATTTGTTCTGTTCCAGTGGTACTAGTGTGTCCTGTAATTTGCAGACTTATATCTCTACCAAGATATTTACCAGCAGCTAAAAGCTGATTGATTTTTATCTCTAAATTAGCGAGTTTATCAGCTTCACCAGGAATTAACTCTGTTGTTCCCTCTACAAAAAATAGTGTTTCTTGTTCAATCTGTTGTTTATATAGTTCAAGTTGGCTCAGTTCGAGTTCTTGAAGATTTTTCTCGTTAAATTGAGTTACCCCGGGAATAAAACGCCATAATTTTCGTGTTTCTAAAATCCATTGGCGGGGTGCAGTACCAGTAGCATTAAGAATGCCATTGTTGTCAACTTTTAATGATACTGTTTTTGGTGGTAGCAGTAGTTTCTCTGCTCTTATGGTAACTAATTCTGGATCTAATGATAGATAAGGTTGCCATTTACCGATCACCTTCTGAGGATTGAGATTTGCTGGCTGTATGAGTATTTTGGGATCTACTGCTAAAGGATCGCGCATTCCGGAAATTAAATATTTACCCTGATGCTGCTTGGTATTAATGACAACGATTCCTGGTTCCGATTCAAGTTTTTGGATATAGGAATGCCAACGAAATTGCTCTTTGAGCGTCAAAAAGCCCCAAATCCCACAAGCGATCGCTATTGTACCTAAAAAAGTCCAGGCATAAGTATAATTTTTCTTAGGGGGAGATTTATAACCATCAACTAAACAAGCTTCCAAATAAGGTTTACTAGCTGCAAATGGCTCTGGATCTCCAGCAAAGGCGTTAATTTCGCTACTTAGCCTCAGGTGAATTTTGGCGATCGCATCTTGTAGAATTAACCTTAATTCTTGAGGCGGTTTCCCCCGAATAATCGCGGCTAATACAGCTGTTGGCCCTTCTTCCACCCAAATGGTGAGTTCGCCAAACTGCAAACTGTGCAATCCTTCGTTATGTTCCACACTGAAAGAGTCTTTGACAAAATCCTGGATAGCTGTCAACATCGCGGAAACTAAATCGGGATCTTGAATTGTTACCCTAGGCGCTACCAGATGTTGCAGTAATAATCCAGTTTGTTTATGAATCAAAAATACTTGTTCTACTCGATAAACCAGGGTGCGCAGCAGGATAATTTCCGCAAATGATTTTCCTGTCCTTTGCGCTTCTAGCCGCCATCGCCAACTCTGCGCTGACAAGCTATGTTCTAGGGTTTGATTGAGAGATTGCATCATCTCTTCCAGCGCGGTGGAAATCGCCTTGCGTGTGGCTGACCCGACAATGGGAAAAAACGCTTCTGAAAGTATATTATGGTCTTGTTTTACTGAGGTATGAATAGCTGTTTCGACAGTAGATACTATTGCTTCTCCTAATTGTTTATCTTGCTGCGATCGCAAAACTATAGCTTCTGGAAGCAGACGGCTGATATCTTCTGCTTGAATTTGGGGATTATCTAATCGTTCGTAGAGTTTATCAAGTTGAGTCGGCTCAACACCGAGAAGTAAACTGCGAAGTGTACTTAATTCATCGCTAGTTTTTAAATGATTATTTGTCGAACTGTCTGCGATTTCCGATAACTGCGTTAAGCGCTGGTTTTGTCGCTTATTTACAGAAATTTCTGTAATGCTGTGGCTATTACTATTGGGCAAATTAGATGATTCTTTAGATATTTCATTCTGAGATTTATTACTCATTTTTACAAAGCCAAGTTTATTTTTTCAATTTATAAAAATATATTGATTATTCAAAATTAAAAATCTTACAAGGTTAGCGGAAAAACCCCTAACTCCTTGTTTTATAGCTGTAGCCAGATAGATTAGGACATCAAGCTAAGATAAAACCCTGACAATAAAAGCCTTTCAAGTCTGTCAACAGTCAACAGTCAACAGTCAACAGTCAACAGCTATAATTAAGATTTAATATCAGCATTCAACCTGATAGCTAATTCGCTAAACAGAGAAGCTAGCTGAGAACGGTCAGTTTTTTCTCTGCGCAGTTCTTGCGATTCCCGTTCTAGTAAAGTCAAAATTTCTTCATATTTTTGCCTAATGTCATCTTGGAGACTATTAGATTGGTTAAGGAGATGTTCGCGCAGTTCCCTTTGGCTATTAGTAGTTTGTTCATCAAATTGGGCAATTTTTTTCTCTAAAGAATTAGTGAGATTTTTATGATCTTCCGCAAGTATTTTCACTGCTGTATCCCGTTCTAATTGCTCATTTTTTAAGCGCTCAGTTAAAGAATCAACTTCTTTTTTAATATAAGTTTCCAAATAATCTAAACGTTTCTTTGTCTCATCTCGCAGGTTAGTTAATTCTTTAACTAGACGTTCTTCTAAACGTGCAAACCTTTTGTCTACCTCCCTTACCTGGTTACCGAAAAGAATATCTCTGACTTTATCTAAACTGTTAAGTTCGCTCAGATTTGTCCCATTCAATTGTGATTTGTTTATCTCTTGTGCAGACCCCCCTTGCCCTAGCTCTCTCAAATTATTATTATTAATATATTCTTCAGGCGGGTTCATGGGTTTAATCCTTATCAGGGTAAAATTAGTTGTACTTATAGTTGTTTTACCAGATTTAGAGACCAAAAATCACTCCGTAAGGTAGAATCATTGAATACAACACATAGATGCATCTCCCTGAAGATAGAAATGCATCTGTATACATGTTGACGGGTATAAATATTAAGTAATAATTAAAAAATTTCTGGTTGGAGTATTTGTTGAGGATATAGTCCTCCAACTACTTAAAGTAGAAAGCGAAACAACACATACAAAGCCGAAGTCACCAGTTGCAGTAGCATCACTGGGATGCCGTAGTGTAGAAATGTTTTAAAAGATATGCGCCGTCCATGTTGCTCAGATATACCTGCGGCTACTATGTTAGAAGATGCGCCTACTAATGTGCCGTTACCTCCCAGAGTTGCACCAAACATCATGGCGTAAAACAGGGGTAACACTTCTGGCGGAAATTGTCCTTGAAAGTCTGAGGCGAGAACTGCGTCTGGTGCCAAACCGACGTTGACAAGATATTGTTTAAGTAAGGGAACCATCGCCACTACTAAGGGAATATTCGGAACAACGCTAGATAATATCCCGACAAAAAATATTAAAACCAAGGAACCCAACAGAATATTTTTTCCCAAAATTATGCCTAATATTCCTGATAAAGCGTTGATTACCCCGGTTTTTTCTAAGCCACCAATCAGCACAAAAATACTCATGAAAAATATTAATGTACTCCAGTCTACATCCCGTAAGATATTGTTAACTGAGTCGATTTTGCTCTGGTGAGATAGAAGTAAAGCTAAAGCTGCGCCTAATAAAGCAACCGCAGCAGGTGATATGGGAACTGGTAGAGATTCGCCAATCACAAAAAATAGCAATACAAAAGCGATAATGATTGCACCCACTGCTAAAACACGCGGATGATTAATTTGTGGATGTGGAAGTTGTTCGAGATTTTCTAGTTTTGTCCGCCAAATTTTGCGAAATAAAAATGGTAATGTGGCTGTCACAGTAGCAACGGCAATTACTCCACCTAAACTCAACCTTAATAAATAATCTGTAAAGCTAATATTAATGGCATCACCAACAATAAATGTAGCTGGGTCGCCAACTATTGTCAGGAGTCCAGCACTATTAGCAACAAATACCATCAAAATCAATAAAGGTACAAAATTGACTCCTACTTCCTGCGCCATTGGTGGAATTAAGGGTGCTAATAACATTACTGTTGTCGCATTGGGTAAAACTGCACAAATTGGGGTAGTAATACCAACAATACCTAGTAGGAGACGCTTACCATCACCTTTAGCCAATAACACCATTTG
The DNA here is from genome assembly GCF_963875285.1 of Calothrix sp. NIES-2100. Classification (NCBI taxonomy): domain Bacteria; kingdom Bacillati; phylum Cyanobacteriota; class Cyanophyceae; order Nostocales; family Calotrichaceae; genus Calothrix; species Calothrix sp. NIES-2100. The sequence goes on along the minus strand of NZ_CAWNLA010000001.1, from coordinate 8,737,032 downwards.
AGTGGCTAAGTAATCAAATATTTTTGTCGGCTCAAATGCGCGCACTAGTACCATCACACCAAAGAATAAACCGAGTGTGCCATGACTATTGCCGATATAAGCAACAGCTTCTTTTAAAGTCATGACGTTGGTAAAAACTAGTAATAATGCTCCTAAAAAGGCAGCAATGGTGAGATGTACCCATTCTGTCATGATTAAAACAATGACAGATATAAAAGTAATGACGCTCAGGACCGCTTGCCAATTTTCCACCCTATCTCTCCCAAAGTCTATTATTTGCATAATAGTGAAAAAAGCCACCTAAGGATAGGTGACTTATTGATAAAGCACTCCTATTTGATTTGTGAAATTACTCAAAAAGACTGGGAACACAAAAAAGGGAACTATAAAGAAGCGGGTTAGGGATATATAGAGTTTTTTCAGCCAATCAAACAGGAGTCCGAGGAATTTTAAGGAAATGAAGAGGAACTGAACTTCATAGCCTTTGTTTATTCTTCAATACAAGTAGGGATACCTAAAACAGCACAAGGGAAATCAGAACCTAGTGCCTGAATAATAGGATGATTAACAGATCGACAACCTATAAATAGGATATCGGCAGTTTCTAATTCCACAACTTTTTTAAGTTCCGCAGCCACAGAACCAAAGCGCAAATGAGATTTAAAAGAACCTTGCCATTCTTCAGCGAGACTGCGTGCTTGCCAAAGAATTTGGTCGGCTTGTTGGATGACAGCTAAGGATTTTTCTTGTAAGTGTGGTGCGATCGCTTGGAGTGTTGGCTGAGTTAAAACGGGTGTAACAGTTTTAGATACGTTGCTTACTGGACATTCTAAAGGAGTGAGATGTCTGGTAAAGCTAAACATATCTGAATACTGACTCTTTTGCTTATCTGCTACCACATAAACTGCTTGAACTGTTACTGGCGTGTTAGTAGCCAAGCGCGTTTGATGGGCAATCCAAAAAGCTATATCTAGGGCGGTATGGCTCTTGGGAGATGCATCATAAGCGACAATTAAGTTAATTGGTTTTGCTGTTGTAGAAGCTTTTTTAGAAAAGGTTTTTTTTGGCTCTGGTAGCAATACCATTTGCTCAATTAAGTCATCTCGACCGATGGTGCTTTGTAGGCGCACTAGCATTGGCTTGATTTTCACAGCTTAACTTCTCTCCCATGAAACAAATGACTAATGAGAAGCAGGGTAACCAACTTTGTCTTTTGTCAATTGTCAATTGTCCTTTGTCATTTGTTCAGATTTTCTACCTAATGACTAATGACCAATGACCAATGACCAATGACTAATAACTAAAATCGGTAAAAGAAACCCCAATAACAACTGGTATAAAAGCCAAAGTTTTTGGCGGTTCCTTCCACTGCCGACGGAGTTAGCTGACGGGCTAAGACTGGAAGGTGTCTCTCATAAAGATTAGCCCCAAACATTGGTTCCTCCGCTCCAAATTCAAGATTTGCCGAATTTGAATTAGGCTACCCACTAAAAGCATCATAATCTAATTTACTCGTCTTGGGTAAAATAACGATCAAGAAAATTCAGGGCGTGGTTGCGCAGTTCAAAATATTCTTTTGAGTTGCGCATAGCAGCGCGATCGCGTGGATGCGCAAAAGGTACTTCTAATATTTCTCCAATTGTGGCCGCAGGGCCATTAGTCATTAAGACGATGCGATCTGACATATAAATTGCTTCGTCTACATCGTGAGTAATCATCATCACTGCTTGGCGATGGTTTTCCCAGATATCTAATACTTGTCGCTGCAATTTACCTCTAGTTAACGCATCTAGCGCCCCAAAAGGTTCATCCATCAGCAACATTTTTGGGCGAATTGCTAAAGCTCTAGCAATACCCACACGCTGTTTCATACCCCCGGAAATTTCATCGGGATATTTGTCAGCAGCCGCCGTCAAGTTTACCATTGCCAAGTGTTCGTTAACAATGCTAATTTTTTCAGATCGATTGGCATTTTTTAGCACTTCATCTACAGCTAACCGGATATTTTCTCGCACTGTTAACCAAGGTAAAAGTGAATAATTTTGAAACACCATCATCCTTTCGGCTCCTGGTTGGCGAATTTCTTTTCCATCTAGCCGTACCGAGCCGGAAGTGGCTTTTTCTAATCCCGCTACAATTTTTAACAAAGTTGATTTCCCACACCCAGAGTGACCAATTACGGAAATATATTCATCTTCACCAATGGAAAGATTTACACCATCTAACACAACAAAATTACCTTTATCTGGTGTCGGATATGACTTGACTAAATTTTCAATTTCGAGAAATGCACGGCGGGGCATAACTTTGTTCTGAGTATTGATAGGTAGTGCGGTATATTCCATCATCAAATGCTCCTGATAATTTAGCCGTTAGTCAATAATTGGGACTTGGGAATTAAGACATGAAGAAACGAATCGGAGATTTAGCTCTAATTTCAAAACTATTTAAATAGCCCACAGGATCGCTAGGATCAAAAGCTTTTTTATCTATGAATACTTCTTTAGGTTCAACTTTGTAATCATCTTTAGGGCTTTCAATCCCCATTTCCGAGGCTATCTCACGATAAAGGTCTGTTCGCCAACCTTTTTCGGCTAATTGTTCAGCATCTTTGGGAAATTCTTTAATTTGTCCCCAACGCGCTGCTTGTGTCATCAACCAAATACTTCTGGATCGCCATAAGAATGTTGAGTGTTCTCCTGGCTGTTTGGGCAGGTTGTCAGGAATATCAAAGAAAATCGTATTATCAGCAGCTTGAATGGTGCGATCTTTGCCATCAAATCCGCCATAGTTGTAATTGCCGAGAATTGCTGGCCCTGTAAACTTGGTAATTGGCGCACCTTTCTTTTTCGGTTTTGCACCAGTAAAAGACCTATCTGTAATTAGCTCGGCTACTTCTTGGCGGTTTTCTGGTTTGCTGCAATACTGACAAGCTTCAATCATCGCCTTGACTAAGGAACGATAGGTTTTGGGATAGTCTTCGATGAATGATTCCATCACTCCCAATAACCTATCGGGGTGTCCTAACCAAACTTCTTTACCTTGGGCGAAGGTAAAACCGATACCTTCATTACCTGTAATTGCCCTAGTATTCCAAGGTTCGGCAACCATGTAAGCTTGCATCGCCCCAATCCGCACATTGGTTACCATCTGCGGCGGTGGGACAATGATGACGCGAAATTCTTTGAGCGGATCGACTCCAGCGGCGGCGGAAATATAACGGACAAAGTATTCGTAGATGGCAGAACTCAACACTACTGCCCAAACTTTGCGTTCTGGGGGTTGGTTGTCAAAGTAATTGCGAAAATCTCTACCGAAGGCTTCTAACGCACCATCGCCATATTTTTCTTGATACTCGTACCACGGACGCAGCCCAAAATCCCACATGGCTTTGTTCATCGTCATGGCGTTACCGTGGCGGTGAATTGTCATGGCGGCACATAATTTGGCATGGCGTGCGCCTTCTGCACCAATTCTGGCGTTGGTGACTGCACCAGATACTACAGGCGAAGCATCCAAGCGACCAAAAATCAAGCCATCGCGGGAGGTTGCCCAACTGGCTTCGCGGTTGAGTTTGACGTTTAAACCGTATTTGCGGAATAAGCCTTTTTTCCAGGCGATCGCAAATGGCGCACAATCATTTACAGGTACGTAGCCGACAGTAATATCAGGCTTTTCTAAGTCTTGGGATCTAACTACTGGTTTTATTGCTAAGGCTTCTTCGCTTAGTCCTTTAGCGCCAGTATTACCTTTGATAGCACAGGAGGATAGCGCCATTGAGGCGGTTGTTGCTCCCATTCCTAAAAGAAAATCGCGTCGATTCCAGTTATGATCAGCCATTGAAGTGGCTCCAGCCGAGATTAATAGGGGGAAATTAGCTCACGTAGAGGCGCAAAGGCGCAAAGGTAAGGAGATGTTGAGGGTGTTGGCGTGAAAAATGGGAATTATTTAGCAACTGAGGGGCGACGGGTTACTAATTCTTGAATTTTGCCGACGGCGTAATCAAGGATTAATCCAGTTACGCCAATTACTAATACGGCAAGAAACACTGAACTCAAATTTAAACGGCTCCATTCATCCCAGACAAAGAAGCCTATACCGATACCGCCGGTGAGCATTTCTACGGCGACAATTACTAGCCAAGCAATGCCTAAACTGATTCGCAATCCAGTAAAAATGTAGGGTAAGCTGGCAGGCCAAATAATTTTGGTAATCCGTCGCCACCGAGGAATTTCTAAGACTCTGGCGACATCTAAATAATCTTGGGGAACACTAGAAACTCCTAAGGCGGTGTTAATAATTGTCGGCCATAGGGAGGTAATGAAAATTACGAAAATTGCTGAAGGATCTGCCAAGTTGAAGATAGCTAAAGCAATCGGTAGCCAAGCTAATGGTGATACTGGTTTAAAGATTTGAATGATGGGATTTAAGGCTAACATTGCCGGTTTGGACATCCCAATTAGAAAGCCTAGGGGAATCGCTACTATTGCACCTAACAGAAAACCTAGCAATACTCTGCGCAGGCTGGCTAGCAACAACCAACCGATTCCTAAGTTACCTGGCCCTCTTTCATAGAAGGGGTTTAAAATGTAATCCAGATTCGCAACTAGCGCTTCTGGTGGGGTGGGCATTAATTCTTGGTTGAATAGCGCCACAATCCACCATAGAACAATTACCCCTAAGAATCCTAAAGCGGGGAGTATGACAGCATCCTTGACAATGACAGGTTTAGCTTTTTTCCAAGCTACTTGTCCAGCGATCGCAAAAATCGCCGCTAAATTTAGTTGCAACAGCATTCACAACCTCAACAGATATCAGCACGGGTACAATAATCCGAGCAGTACCAGCCTTGGACACTGATGAGATTACAAAAATGTCTTCTCTTCAGTCTCCTCTCAATGCCTACGAAGTTAGCTGACGGGCTAGGGCTGAGAGATGCCCCTCTCTTCAAGGATGAAGTGTTAAGTATCAAGGATGAAGTGTGAGAACACTTTTTTCCTTGAGTCTTGATCCTTGAGGAGATACGCCCCACAATTTGGTTCCTCCGCTCTAGCGTTACATACTGTGATGCGCTAGATTAGGCTGACTTACTCTAATTTTGCATAATATAACATGCTTTCTCAGTAAAAATATCTGTCCCCAGATTAAAATTGTTGATTTCACTACCTGAAGTGCATAAATATTCTAGGTGTTGAGTAATCGTTAAATTTTATATACAGAGTTAGCTATGTTAGTTAATATGCATACAACCACGTTGACTACAGGCAGAATCATCAAGCTACAAAATATTTGAGTATTTGGCTATTGCCTAAATAGAAAGGATATATATGATACGTTATCCTTTTGTTTGAAGGACAAACTATTAAGCAAACACAGCATTTATACTGAAACTAGCAGTAGAAAAATCTCTACCTTTCGGTAGTGGTAGATTTTGAAAATTTTATTACTTAAACGCGGCGCTTGCTAAAATAGTTGCATATAGCATTTTAGTCATCTGTCTATTTACAGAATTTAAAATAATGGATTTTAGTCAAGTACTGGCTGAAAAAACTGACACAATCCTCCAGAAATGGGTATTAGAGGTTCGTAAAGATCAGCATATTGAAAGCGCTGATGATTTATCTTATACAGCAATTAAAAATCATCTGCCCGATGTGCTCAAAGCAATGGTAACAGTGCTATCAAAATCTCAAGGGAATGATGTTAAATCAATAGTTGTGGCTAGTTGGCAGCATGGTGTTATGCGAGCTGAACAAGGCTTTGATCCAGGAGAAATTGCGCGGGAATATCATTTACTCAGAACGGTAATATTTGAGACTATAGAAACCTCTTTGTTGCAGGGAACACCAATAGCGATCGTGCGGGCGATGCGGTTGATTGATACTGTGATTGATGAAGCGATCGCACGGTGTTTCAATAGTTATTTTGAAGAACGCTTAGGAGAATTACAACACCTGTATCATTCCCTAACACTCCATAATGAAGAACTAAATCGCTTAGTTAATACTAATCAAGATTATCTGAATCAACTAGCACACGAACTAAAAAGTCCTTTAGCTTCAATTATTGGTTACTCAGATTTATTTTTACGCCAACAACGACAGCAAAATGGCAAAAATGACACGCCAGTAAATTTAGAACATATTGAGCGCGTGCTACGCAATGGCAGACATTTACTGCGTCTGATCAACGATATATTAGAAGTTTCGCGCTATGACACAGGCAAAATCCAACCACAACCCGAATTCATTAATGTTTGTGAATTAATTAACAATGTATTGGAAATGTTGGAGCCTCAAGCTAGGGAAAAAAACTTACCAATTATAGTTAATTGCGTACGCGCTCCTCAACAAGTATTTACAGACCCAGTAAAAATGCAACAGATTGTTACAAATCTTATTACTAATGCCATTCGTTACACAGAGTCTGGCAGCGTTAATATAACATGTCAGGTATTGGATGAGCAAAAGTGGGCGATCGCAGTTAGGGATACGGGAATTGGGATTGCACCAGAAAATCAAACTCAGATATTTGAACCCTACTTTCGCGTGACTTCTATGAATAATTCCTACGTTCCTGGAAGTACTGGGTTAGGTTTAGCAATAGTTGCGCGACTGGTAAAACTATTGCAAGGTGAAATTAATTTAGTTTCCCAGATTGGGGTAGGTTCCACTTTTTCAGTGACTTTCCCTTTGCAATTGAAGATGTGAATTAGCAATTATATCGCAGTTTTAAATAATTGGTGAAACAAATATTCTCGACTTTTTAAACGTGGAGATTATTACTTATGACTCAAGCCCAAACACAAGCACAAACCGAATCAAAATTATACACCTTTGATGAATTTATTGAATGGTATCCAGAAAACTCACAAGTCCGGTATGAATTATATGATGGAGTAATTGTCGAGATGCCTAAACCTAGAGGGAAGCATTCAAAGTTAACAGGTTCTCTGATTGAAAGATTACTGATAGCTATTAGAGAGATGGGGAAAGGCGACATTTGGACAATACCCAGAGAATCGATTGTGAAACCGTCTCGCGATAAGTCAGGGTACGAACCAGACATAATTGTTTTGGATGAAGAAACTATTGGTACTGAAACACGGTGGGAAGCCGAATCAATTATTCAAAATGCGACTTCGGTTAAATTGATAGTAGAAGTTGTGAGTACAAATTGGCAAGACGACTATTATGATAAACGTCGTGACTACGAAGCTATGGGAATTCCAGAATACTGGATTGCAGATTATGCTGCTTTAGGTGGACGCGAATATCTCGGTTATCCCAAACAGCCTACTATTTTCGTATACGAGTTAATTGAAGGGGAATATGTAAAAACAACATTTAGAGAAAATGACTTGATTAAATCCCCTACCCTTCCACAATTCAACCTCACCGCGCAACAGATTTTTGATTTAGCTTTGAAAACAGGAAACGCCGAAACGTAAAGGATGAAACAGCAAAACAAGGAAGCTTCACTTTTTAATGTTGGGTTAATTTTACCCGAATTTGTTCGAGACGATTTATAACCTACCTTGTTTTTTTAACTTAGCTAATGCATCTTCAGCCGCAGCTTTTTCAGCATCTTTCTTATTACGTCCTTTACCTTCGCCATACTCTTTTTTATCCACAAAAACTTTGGCTAAGAACTCAGGTGCATGAGATAAACCACCTGTTTGAACTGTTTCATATACAGGAGGATTTGGGGTAACGTTGCGTTGTACCCATTCTTGAAAGCGATTTTTTGAGTCTATATTAGAGCGAATTACGACAATTTGCTCAGATACAGAATCAAATAGCGGTTCAATAATTGCGCGAACTGCTTCAATATCAGAATCGTTATCTAGATAATAAGCAGCAATGACAGCTTCAAAGGTACTGCTGAGTAAATTAGGGTTATGATATCCGCCATCTCGAATAGCACCCTTTCCTAGCCGCATCTTAAAGTTTAAATCTACTTCTTCGGCGAACTTTGCTAATTGTTTCTCATCTACTAATGCAGAACGTCGCCGTGTTAATTCATCTTCTCCTTTTTCTGGATGGCGACGATAGAGATACTCGCCACTTAAGTAATTTAGCAAAGCATCACCGAGAAATTCTAGGCGTTCGTTATGTTCTCCTTCTCCTGGGTTTTCATGAACATAAGAACGGTGGGTAAGCGCACGACGCAGGAGTTTTTCGTCATGAAATGTTAGAAGTTTGTGCATTTTTATATTTTGTTCTATTGCGAAAAGTGACTGTTGGGAAATTTGTCTTTAAACATGAAAAAACCGCAAATAGCGGCGCTGTTTAGTAAATCTTTGGGTAGGGTGCGTTACGGCTTTAGCCTAACGCACCGCCAGACTAGGTTGTTAAAAGCCAATTCAATCAGCAAGTTTACCTAACTCAATTAAAAACAATTGCTGATTCTGCATTTTGACTTTTCCATCCTTCACAGCAACATCAACAAACTTGCTAAAGCGTGAAAATGGCTTACCATCAGGTTTCATAATTGAGGAAACCCCCTGATAGTTAGCACAACGCTGACGCATTAGTTTATCAATGTATCCAAATACTGTAGGCTTACCTTTTTGTAAAGCAGTTTTGATAGCCTCAGTTAGATAGTCTATAGCTTCATTGTAACTAATTTGAGAATCAACAACAGTGGTTTGAAGTTGAGTCTCATTAGCAACTAACTGAGGTAACTCGTCTATAAAGTAGAAGTTATCACTACCTACAAGTTTAATCAGTTTTGGACTAGCACTACCTTGTTGAGCAAAGATTATTACTTTTTTAACCAAAGACTTTAGCATACAAATTAAGCCCGCATAGTCCCAGTCTCCTAATACCAGGATAATTATATTAGGATTAGGCGAAGATTTTGGAGTAAACAATTGAGTACAGTCATATATCAATCGATAATCTGCACTGTTCTCTGAGGAATCAGGAACATCAACAGACTTAAAACCAAGAACCTCTAGATTATTTTTAGCGGACACTTGGTTTTGATGCCCTGAATTATAATAGACATTTTTGCACTCTATACGCCCTTGGGATTCGGCAAATTTCAGCAATAAATGACCTTTTCCTTGAATTGAGGAGACGTTCTGAATATCCCAAAAAATAGCGATATAATTTTGCTGCTGGCTTGTTTGCCTGTTGGGAAATTGATTAGCGTCTGACATTACAATATGTACAGTATTTTGATGCTTTTTACTTTGTCTCTGTTTAGGGTTCATGTTTTTTATGTTCCTTTTTTTGTTTTTGCAACAGCATCGGAACAACATCAAAACAGTTAAACCCAGTACTAGCATTTCAATTAGCTAATACTGAGTGTAGGTTAGAAGTTGCAAATCCGGCAGTTTCGGACTTGTATGTGAGGGTGTAGTAAACTAGGTGACTAACTACTAACTTAAGTACATAATTAACAAAGCAAATTTTTGTTTGATTAGTTAACTAGGTACTGAAATTAGTACTTACCCAACTAGTTGACTACATACTCACGTACAAGTCAAAAACTGCCGCATATGCAACCACCAACCTTAGCTTAAGGCTTTTGTATGATGATTATATGTGCTGCTGTTACGAAAAATATATCACTGACAATCCTAGTAATGTCAAGTAGCTAATAGTTAATTTTTTTGACGTTGCTTCTTTTGATAAATGTAGGACTGGAATTACCTGGAATCTTAAGGTGGGAAACCCTTCTAGGGAAGTTCACTATATGACAAAGTAGTAATATGGTGGTGCGTTAGGCGCTTAGAAAATTTTTTAGTGATATATCATATCGAATCAAATGCGCCTAACACACCCTACAGTGACATTCGACTCGACAATAATCTACCTTTTTACTGGATAAGTAATTTATGACTTACTTTCAGCGATCGCACTATACAAAATGCCTAATATTTTCTTGATATCCTTGATATAATACTCACTCAAATCAATCGAAACTATATTTCCTTCTAGCTTGAGAAATTGCCAGAGAGTACCAATAGTAACAGCACCATATATAGCCTTGATTTTATTTTGATTTTTATCGTTAAATAGTTGGGCGGCTACCATTTCGGCAATACATTGTGCTAAACCAAACCTTAAATTTTCATTCTTGCTTTCTACAATAACAACTACCGGAATGCGGACAAGCAACTGCTCGGAAGATAGACTCAAGATAAAATCACAAAAGCCATTTAGCCCGCGTTGGCTATCAACTGTAAAATCAACCCCAGAAAAAAAGCTAATTTCATAATTAAATTTGCGCCTAATTTCTAATAAAATTGGGCTAATAATCATTTCGCTTCGAGCTTTTTCCGAACTGATAGCTACGGCTAAATCAACGTTTTCTTTCAGTATGGTAGATAATAAATCACTACATTCTTGCTCCTGCACACCTGCAAACATTCCCGATGACTCATGGATAATTAAACCAAAAGTATCAATTATATCAGCAAGTCTGAAATCACTATAAGCCATAAAATATTAATAATTTAGTTTAGGCGGAAATACTCTGCCTAAATCAAGGTATAAATCAGGAAATCTAGGTAAAGATATCGTTTGATTATGTAAAATAATTCGCTTATTTGCATAACCATATTTTCCCAAACTATCCTGATAGGGTTCACTGTAACATTCCAGATGATTATCAAATAAATTAAATATCCAATAATCAGAAATTGCGGCTTTCGCATAAAGGGGAATTTTGACAACTTGGTCATAATCTAAAGAAGAGTCTGAAACTTCTATGACTAGTAACACATCAGTAGGTGCAGGGTGGGCGGATAGATAATTATCCTCTTTGTTTTTAACAATGGCAAAATCAGGTTCAGGTTCGCTGTTTGGAGGTAAGGTAATTGGGGCTTGAGATTGCAAAGTTGCTCTATCTTCGACTAACTTTGGTAGTAGCTTCCACAAATTTCTTAAACAGGTTTCATGTGCTTTACCCTTCGATACCATTTCGATGATTTCTCCGTTGATTAATTCAAGACGATCGCCCTCATGGAAAAAACCTAATTCTGTGAGTCTGTGATACTCATCTAAAGTGAAGCGTTTAGCCTGAGGAATTCTCATAGATCTCGCTGTTTTGGGGAAAGTTGTTACAACACTTATTCTAAATGTGCCAGAACCTTGATATGCTAAAAGCCGAGACTAGCTATATTGCCAAACCATGCCTGCGCCTACTATCACGCCCAAAATTACTTCCTTTCCCCTGACAGCCGTAGTCGGACAAGAAGCGATTAAATTAGCTTTACTATTAGCTGCTGTCGATCCGGGATTGGGTGGAGTAGCGATCGCAGGTCGTCGCGGTACGGCAAAATCTGTGATGGCGCGTGCAATTCACGCCTTGCTACCACCGATTGAGGTTGTTCAAGGCTCGATTAGCAACTGCGATCCCAGTCAACCCCAAGATTGGGATGATCTACTTTTAGCAGAATACGCAGATAAAGACATTCAAGATGTCCCTACAGAAATTATCCCTGCTCCTTTTGTGCAAATTCCGCTGGGAGTGACTGAAGACAGACTCCTAGGTTCTGTGGATGTGGAAAAGTCGGTAAAACAAGGGGATACGATATTTCAACCAGGATTACTCGCCACAGCCAGTCGAGGGGTGTTGTATGTGGATGAAATTAACTTACTAGACGACCAAATTAGTAATCAGCTACTGACAGTATTATCAGAAGGACGCAACCAAATTGAACGGGAAGGCATAAGTTTTCAGCATCCCTGTAAATCGCTGTTTATTGCCACCTATAACCCAGAAGAAGGTGGATTACGGGAGCATTTACTCGATAGAATTGCGATCGCACTTTCAGCAGATGGAGTTCTAGGTTTAGATCAAAGAGTACAAGCAGTCGAGCAAGCGATCGCCTATTCTGTGTCTCCCCAAGAGTTTCTCCAACAATACAACGAAGACTTAGACGCGCTCAAAACTCAAATTATCCTAGCGCGGGAATGGTTGAAAGATGTCACCATTACCCACGATCAAATTGGTTATTTAGTCAATGAAGCAATTCGTGGCGGCGTTCAAGGACACCGCGCCGAGTTATTTGCTGTGCGAGTAGCCAAAGCCGCAGCCGCTTTAGAAGGACGCAACACCGTCAACGCGGAAGACTTGCGCCGTGCTGTGGAATTGGTGATTGTCCCACGCGCCACAATAGTGCAGACACCGCCACCCGAACAAGCACCGCCACCACCGCCACCACCACCTCAGCCACCAGAAAATCAAGACGAATCCGAACAAGAGGAACAGGAAGAGGAAGAACAGGAACCAGAGGAACAAGAACAACAAGAACCACCCAGCATCCCCGAAGAATTTATCTTCGATCCGGAAGGGGTGATACTTGATGATAGTGTGCTTTATTTTGCACAGATGGCTAAAAGGCAAGGCAAATCTGGCAGTCGTAGCATCATCTTCTCGGAAGACCGGGGACGCTACATTAAGCCGATGTTGCCTAAAGGAAAAGTCAGACGCATTGCCGTAGATGCCACACTGAGAGCGGCTGCACCGTATCAAAAAGCACGCCGAGAAAGAAATCCTGATCGTAAAGTCATAGTTGAACAAGGAGACATTCGCGCCAAGCGTTTAGTACGCAAAGCCGGGGCATTGGTAGTATTTGTGGTAGATGCTTCAGGCTCAATGGCGCTAAACCGAATGCAGTCAGCCAAAGGTGCAGTGATGCAACTTTTGACCGAAGCATATCAAAACCGCGACCAAGTAGCGTTAATTCCCTTCCGTGGCGAACAAGCAGAGGTATTATTACCTCCTACTCGTTCCATTGCTTTAGCACGTAACCGTTTGGAAAGGCTACCTTGTGGTGGTGGTTCGCCATTAGCGCATGGTTTAACCCAAGCTGTGCGCGTGGGGTTAAATGCGCAAATGAGTGGAGATATTGGGCAAGTTGTGGTTGTAGCCATCACCGATGGGCGAGGTAATATTCCCTTAGCGCGTTCCTTAGGCGAACAGCTAGAACCAGGAGAAAAGCCAGATATCAAAAGCGAATTGTTAGAAATTGCGGCGAGAATTCGCGCTTTGGGAATACAACTGTTAGTAATTGATACGGAGAGTAAATTTGTTTCCACTGGCTTTGCTAAAGAATTAGCACAAACAGCCGGAGGTAAGTATTATCATTTACCAAAAGCGAGCGATAAAGCGATTGCGGCTATGACCAAAGGAGCGATCGCTGATTTAAAATCTAGGTAATTAGTTCAGGGTCAACAGTCAACAGTCAACAGTCAACAGTCAACAGTCAACAGTCAACAGTCAACAGTTAATAAATTTTGGACTATAGACTTTTGATTACTGACTATGACCCAGTTGCTATAGCCTGGGGTTGCAAATAGCAAATTAGATCTTGAATACCTTTTTGGAGATATCGCGTTACGGTCATCGGACTCGTACCTATATTCTTAGCAGCATCTTTGCGTGAAAGTTCTTTTAAAAATACTAATTCAACTGCCATCCGGGGCTTTTCTTCTAATAAACTAATTGCACCTTGGAGTTGTTGGCGTTCTTCTTCTTGTTGTTGCAGCGCACTGGAACGAGGACAAGGAAGGGCTTCACCTAAAGTTATTTGGCAATCAACATAGTGAACAGCGGTAGCATCTAAACTTAAAGGCATCCGGTTTTGTGCAGCTAATTTGGTTTCTTGCCATTCTTGCACAGAGACTCGCAATTCACGGGCAATTTCGGTATCCTTGGGAGGACGACCCAAAGCGATAGCCAAATCTTTGCGAACCTTTTGCCCCTCATTATATAGTTCTTGCCAACGCCGGGGAATTTTTAATAGAGTACTGCGATCGCGCAAAAAATGCAGCATCTCACCACGAATATATGGTACAGCGAAGGAACTAAACGCATATCCTTGACTGGGATCAAAGCGTTCAATTGCCCTGATTAAACCAAAATAACCAATTTGCTCTAAATCTTCATAAGGTTCATTACATTGATGGCTAAATTTATGAGCCATCTTCCGCACTAAGCCAGTATGTAGCTGCACAAGTTGATTACGCAGTTTAATAGAGGGATTCTGGTGGTATAAGTGCAATAACTCTATACCATCTATTCGCACAGAGGACTCACTTGCTGCCATATAAAAATTCCTTTGTTGTAACTCCTTTTCCTAAAAAAATGGAGTTGCGTATATTGCTATCAAAGCTGTCATTATTTTCCTTAGTCACCGCTGAATAAACCATCGTCGTTATACTGAACTTATCAGGGTCTCCAGTCGATGATTCAGTATTTCTACGCATGATTTTTTATCTCTAAGCCTGATTTTTTATAACGATTTGGTGGAGCTTAATTTTGTTTTCTAGAAAATGATTGGGATCATTCATAGTCTTTAGTTGCTGCAATATAACGTAATCATTTAAGCTGAACAGTAGAGTAATTACGCAACAGACATCTGTTATCAGCAGCAAAATCCAGAGCAGTTTTGCATTAATACTGAAAAAATATTCCAGTTGGATATCTGAATTAGAGTTTGTCATTCTACTACCAAGGCAAAACAAACAACGCTTGGCTATTGCAATTTTTGAGGAGAAAGCTGCGTGTATGCTTGATTTCTAGGGCTGTCAAGAGTCAAGGGTCAATGGTCAAAGGTCAATAAATTTTGGATTCTTGAGTGTGGACTTTTGACAATGACAAACATTATTTCTTCAGTTTGACTTACTGGTGATTAGCTAAAAATATGAGTAAAAATGGAAGTATACAGGACGTTTATTAGCAAAACAGGTTTTAAACATGAGCAATACCAGCAATTTTCGTGACGCTATTCGTGAGGCTAAATCTCACTCCCTCGTAGGCCCAAATGTCATTGCCAATGCCCTTCCCTATGTGGGTGGCGGTCTTGTGCTTACTGCATTAGGAACCTACGGAGGTTTGGGAGTTATCCGTACTCATCCTGGACTATTCTTCCCCACCTTCATTGGTGCAGTTATCGTCGAGTTAATTCTGTTCTTTGTTGCCCAAAATGTTGCCGAAAAAGGCAATAAAGGTCTGGCGCTTCCCCTACTGGCTACCTACAGCCTCTTAACTGGATATACTCTCAGTGGCTTAGTATTTCTGGCTTTGAGAACCCAAGGTGTTGGTATTCAAGGCATTGGTTTAGCAGCCCTTGGTTGTGGCGTTACCTTTATTGTCGCCCGTCAAATTGGTTCAAATCTGTCTGAAGAAGATGGGATGGCTTTGACGAAAACCATCTCTCTCGGCATTATTGCCTTGGTTGTTGTCTGTCTGACTCAATTTGTGTTTGCCTTGTTCGGTGTTTATACACCATCCTGGTTAGAAATCGCTATTTCTGGTTTGGGAGTATTTCTATTTGCGGGCGCATCTGTGGTAGATTTCTACATCTTGCCACGTACTTATCGCAACGATCAGTACTTGCCTGCGGCTTTATCTATGTACCTCACCTATATCAACTTATTCATTTTTATCTTGCGGCTGTTAATTGCCCTGAATGGCCGTGATTAATCGCCTGTAGGTACTAGAGAAAAGTAAAGTTTTGTAAAAAACCGTGGTCTACTAAGGGCAACCACGGTTTACTATATAATGCTCATATATCAGTTGTCTGACAAACCAAAATCACTCATTTGAGCATTGCTTGAGCATTATGGTAAACACGGCTAAAACGCCCACAGGGAAAGCCCCAAAGGGAGAAATAAGCATCAGGGTAAATGGTGCATCTGTTATCGCTAGCTTTCCCAGAACTCACTTTCCCAGTGAGAAAAACCAAGTCAGAAAAAGTATCGGCATTAGTTCAGTCAACTTTGACCCCAATGATAAAAGGATTAAGCTACTGCAAGACACACTGCAAGTAGACATGGAGTCAGGAAAGCTTGATGACGGTACAGGACACTTTAACGAAATACGCTATCAGCAAATTCTGAGAGATTTACACTTTATTAGTGACCTTAAAGCAGCGTCTAAATCTCAAGCTGTAGCTACGACCGTCAACGACCAAGCACCACCTAAGCCTGAGTTATCACTCTTAGAAGTCTGGGATATGTACTGTGAGTACAGAAAGCCAGGGTTAAGAGAGAGTCACTATGAAAATTTTTTTAAAGGACGATACCAAAGCTTTCTTGAGTCAGCAATGGAAGCTACCAAATCTGAGGACGCGCTTAAAATCAGAAATTGGTTGGTAGAGAACAGGAATTTACAAACCGTTAAAAACGTAATTTCTAATCTCTCAAAAGCTTACCAACTAGGGATAAAAAATAAGGTACTATCCCACAATCCTTATGAGGGAATGACGGATGACTTAGGCAAGATAGGTGCTAAAGGTAAAACACAAGATGAGATAGAAGCTGACGACGATACAGAAGACCAGTCAAAAGCTTATACCTGGGAAGAAGTCCAAGCCATACTTGATTACATCAAAAGCGCGCCAGCCAAGAAACATTGGTATCACTTCACTAAATTCAAATTCCTAACAGGTTGTAGAACTGGCGAAGCTATAGCTTTGAGATGGAATGATATCGATTGGAGCAATGAGAGAGTTTTAATTAGAACGACCTTCAATCAAACAACCAAAAAATTCTACCCTCTGAAAAATGACAAGACTTACAAAGGTAGTGAAGTTAGACGGTTTCCAATGCCTAAAGACGGTGAACTTTGGAACTTGCTAAAGTCAATACCTCAAGGGGAACCTAGTGATGTGGTGTTTAAATCCAAAACAGGAAAAATTATAAATAATAATGTTTTCCGAGATACTTGGCAGGGAAGGACAGACCAAGGAAATAAAGGTATTATCTCTGAACTCATCAAGCAAGGCAAACTCACTAAGTACTTGTCACCATATAACACAAGGCATACGTTCATTAATCACGCTATTCATGACTTAGGAATACCTGAGAAAGTTGTCTGTTATATGTGTGGACATAAGCCAGATGTCAGCAATAAACACTATCAAGATGAAGCGATATTCATGAAGGGCATTAATCCTGAGATTACCTTCAGTCAGCAACAATTCGGACTACAAACGATTGACAACCAAAAGTCAGAGATTGAGCTACTCAGGGAACAGAATGAGCAACTCAGGAGACTGGTTGAGGAAATGAGAAACAAGCAATAACCAATACCAACTAAGCATAAAAACATAGAGAGAGTATTTCTACTCTCTTTTTTTGTGTCTATCTCTATTTATTGATATTTGTTGGACAAATTGTCAGATAAAGATAGACATATTACTTATATATATTTCTACCAGATGGTGAGTATGTGATGAGTCAATCACACGTAGCTGAGGCGGTAGGGGAATACTCAGGCGATAGCGCTGGTATGTGCGATTAACGTCAATTCTCCAGGAACCCTATAGGGATGTAACAGAAAAAACTAGTGAAAAAGCACCATAGCGGGACTTATGGTAAAAGTCACCATAATGGTGGTAAACTGGGCTGTAATGTACCTTACAGAATTACTCAAGAGGAGCCTACCGCAAAGGCTCCTTGTTTATTTGTGCATTTTGGAGCGTACGCTACATTAGATTTTCAAAAGTATTGCTGACTGGAGCGTACGCTACAATACCAAAAGTAATTCTGGTACATTTCAATGCAAGAGACAGAGCAATCATTCCGGTTATTTAATATATATAACCACCTAAGAATAAATATTTTTGATGGAAAGTTACCTGAAGATACTGTTTTGAAAATTGAATACAGGGCGGAATCTGATGGTGTTTACCGCCCTGGTAAATGGGATGATACGCAAAATCAAAAAGTGCTTGACGAAATAAAGATTAACGAAAAACTTTTAATTCTTCCAAAAGAAGAATTATTGACTGCTCTTGTTCATCAAATGATTCATCAGTGGCAATTTCATTATGGCAGCCGAAAAACAGCCAGACATTACCACAACAGAGAATATGTCCAGAAAGCAGCAAGCATAGGCTTGATAGTCGAACCTGATTCTAGTGAACAATCAATTGACCCCAATGGAAAATTTATGCAAGTAAGTCAAGGCTTGGATTGTGAGTTGATATTGAAACCCCGAAATGTTATCTCGCAATCAGAGGCAAAGCCTAAAAGTAAAGGAAAGGAAAAATATATCTGCCCTGAATGTGGAAAAATTATGTATGGTAAATCGGGAATGACTGATTCTTTTTGTGGCTGCAATGGATCATGGAAACAAATGATAGAGCAATAAAGGATATGTCTCAAAACGTCAGATAAGTTATCTAACAAATTAAGAATCCTTACTATCACGGTGGTCAGCCATGAGCAAAACTATGCTGGAAATCCCCGAAATCAAACGCGAAGTAGAAAGGTTAGCGAATATCTTGGGCAAAGCTGAGGATTGTCTTTGACCAGGGAGAACTGACTGCCAGAATTCAAGAATTAGATAAAATAATTGCTCAGGCTAATTTTTGGACAAATCCAGCACCAGCCTATCAGATACTTCAAGAAATAGAATACTTGATATTTTATAGGCAGGAAAAATATCGGCGGTGGTGCGCCATTCTCGAAGATATAAAGGCTGCTTTAGAACTGTTGCAATCCTCAAATGATCAGCAATTGTTCCAAGAAACCCAATTAAACCTGAAGCACCTCCAAGAAGAACTTGAAATAGCAGAAATACAACAGTTACTATCTCACCCCGACGATCAAATGGGTGCATTGGTTACTATTACTGCTGGAGTTAGTGGTGCAGATGCCCAATCTTGGGCGGATGTTTTAATGAGGTTGTACTTTAATTGGGGAAAAAATCACAATTACCAAGTTCATCTGGTAGAGATTGTTGATGGGGATGGCGGTGGAATTAATTACGCTACCTGGGAAATTATCGGGCGTTATGTATACGGCTTTCTCAAATCAGAAACAGGTACACATCAACTACAACGCATATCTCCTTTTAATGCTAATGGCACTTTGCAGACGAGTTTAGCTAGAGTAGAAGTCATAACGATTTGGGATGAATCGATTAATTTAGAAATTCCCGAGAAGGATTTAGAAATAAGTAAATGGCGTTGGCATGGTGAAAATGTGAACCGCCCAGAAACTTGGGTCAAAGTATTTCATATTCCTACCGGAATTACTATCTTTTGTGACCAAGAACGCAGTCAAATGCAAAACCAAGAGCAGGCTTTAGCTATTCTCAAAAGTAAGCTATGGGCTTTAATGCACGCCCAAGGTGTTCAAAATGTTGGCGAAATTCAATCTAGCAGAATAAAATCTTTATCCAACGAGCTGATCCGTGAATATATTTTGCATCCCTATACAAGAATTAAGGATTTACGTACCAATGTGGAAACAACATCTGTGACGGAGGTTTTGAATGGCAACATTGACTTGTTTATCAAAGCTTATCTCCAACAGCAACATCAAAACCAGGAGTGAGTAAATATGCTTTATTAAAGTTTTTGCTTATAGCTTTTAGTGCCACAAAAGCGGCAAATAATCACACTCAAAAGATTGTTAATTTAGTTCTTGTTTACCATGAAACCTGAGAATTTTTTGATGCAATTTGCTTTTAGATATCGATTCTCAAATGCTTGAGATAAGTTGAAATTCACTCATTGCTTGCATCAATTTCTGGACATAATTCGTGGTGAAGCAAGACGCGGATCATCTCTCGCCCAGGATGTTTGAACAACACATCAAACTCACTATTGGGCATTCTCAAGTTTTCAGGAATGAGATAGGTCGGGATTGGTTCTGTTAGCACTAACCCATGCCCAGGAAAGAGGATAACAGTAATTTCACCACCACGTAGGCATCCTAAAACTCTTGCTGGGACACGTACATAAAAGGACGAGCTATCTTCTTCCTGGTGCATATTAAGATACCGTAATACCAATTCTGTATGAGGATGCGCTTAATGAGCTTAGAAAAAAACTAACCGCCAAGTACGCCAAGTACGCCAAGAAATAAGAGATTAAGAGAATGTGGCGCAGTTTCACAAAGAAACGGTATAAATAATTTTACAACTTAAATAATTGGGACGAAAGAATTTGCCAAACTACAGTTAAAATCAAAAAGGCAAACAGAATTAAGAGCTAGTTCCTAAAAATTGGAAGCGCTTTATCTTTAGCAACCACTATGGATGTCTTAGAACTCAAACGCGAAATCGAAACGTTGTCTTATCGCCTGGGTAAAACCCAGGACTATCTTTGACGTACCTGCACTGACTGCCAAAATTCAAGACCTGGAACAAATTTCTGCCCAGCCGGAATTTTGGAACGACCAAACTACAGCCCAAGAAACGCTGCAAGAACTCAACGACCTCAAAGCCCACCTCCAACAGTATCATCAATGGCAATCTAGTCTGGAGGATACCAAGGCTGTGGTTGAGTTGTTGGAGTTAGAAACCGACGAATCGCTGCTGCAAGAAGCGGAATCTACTATTAGCAAACTCAATCACGAACTCGATCAGTGGGAGTTACAACAATTACTTTCCGGCCCCTACGATGACAAAGGGGCAGTACTGACAATTAACGCCGGGGCCGGTGGTACAGATGCTCAAGACTGGGCATTTATGCTGATGCGAATGTATACCCGTTGGGCAGAAGCCCAAGGTTACAAGGTCACCTTAGCAGAAGAATCAGAAGGTGATGAAGCCGGGATTAAATCGGCTACCTTGGAAATTACTGGTCGCTATGCCTATGGTTATTTGCGATCGGAAACTGGTACACATCGCTTAGTGCGGATTTCACCATTCAACGCCAACGGTAAACGCCAAACCAGTTTTGCTGGGGTGGAAGTGATGCCACAAATAGATAGTTCTGTACAACTAGACATTCCCGATAAGGATTTAGAGATTACTACATCCCGTGCTGGTGGTAAAGGTGGGCAGAACGTCAACAAAGTAGAAACAGCAGTGCGAGTAGTTCACCTTCCCACAGGTTTGGCTGTGCGTTGTACAGAAGAGCGATCGCAACTGCAAAATAAAGAGAAAGCACTCACCCGTCTCAAAGCTAAGTTATTGGTGATTGCGCGACAACAACGTGCCCAAGAAATTGCTGAAATTCGCGGCGATATGGTGGAAGCGTCTTGGGGGAACCAAATCCGTAACTATGTGTTTCACCCATACCAAATGGTGAAGGATTTGCGTACCAACATAGAAACAACTGCCATTACCGATGTCATGAACGGCGACCTTGACGCTTTCATCCAAGCCTATCTGCGACAAGAAAACCAACTCGTAGAAAGTACGCCAGCTTAGGGGCTAGGGGGCAGAGAGGGCAGAGGAAGCAGAGGAAGCAGAGGAGGCACAGGAGAAATAACTCCAATGCCCAATGCCCAATGCCCAATGCCCAATACCCAATGACAAATGACAAATGACCATTGACGTTAACTGTTACATTTATATATAAAAGAGTTTGTTAACGAATCATCATGAGCAGTTCTCCGTCAAAAGAACCTCAACCTAGCTACGTTAAACTCGCCATGCGCAATATGGTGCGTAAAGGTGGTACTTCTGTTAAGCATTTTGTGCTTACTACTGTAGGACTTGTAGCTCTCTTCGTAGGTCTTGCTTACCTAACTCGCTGATCGTCAACCAAAACCTCGAGTTACTAGGAGACTTTGTAGCTAGTGCAAGTTGAACTAGATGTACAAGATTATTTTTATGAATCGTCCCCAGAAAAAACGGAAAATTTTGGGACTAATGATCAGCGGATTGCTTTTGAAACTTGGGAAAACTGGTTTGATAGCTGGTTAGAAATACTTCTCCCTTATCTTCCATCAGCACCAGGTTATGAAATCGGGTTGCGGTTGACAGATGATGTAGAAATTCAGTCACTCAATTCCCAATATCGTCACCAGGACAAACCTACAGATGTGTTAGCTTTTGCTGCTTTAGAGGTAGACAGCCCCCAAAACGAGGAAATGTTTGCCTCTATGCCTTTGTATCTAGGGGATATTGTGGTATCTGTAGATACTGCACAGCGTCAAGCCCAACAGCAGGAGCATAGTTTGCAAACTGAGTTGGCCTGGCTCGTGGCTCATGGTTTGCTGCACTTATTAGGCTGGGATCATCCTGATGAAGAAAGTTTGGTAAGAATGTTAAAACAGCAAGTAATATTGCTGAGAGAAATAGGTATTGCTATTGACATTGAGTAACATCTATTATTTATCTTCTGTTCTCAAAGAACTTCAGGATAAAATTGCCTAAAACTTGCTTAAGCCCTGAAAATCGGCAAAACCAAGAACTGTATCTACTTATTGTGAGGATTTTTAAGCCTATGTCCCAAAAAGTTTCTCCCCCACCAACTGCAAACCGCTTACCAACACTTGTGACGAAAGAAAGGGAATTCTCTTGGCAAGTGGCTACTAATTTATTGATTAGTTTTAAGTATGCCTGGGCTGGAATCAGCTATGGTTTTCAAACTCAGCGCAATTTTCGCATACATGTAGGTGTGTGTGTTGTGGCGATCGCTCTTAGCCTATTTTTACGTCTATCCCCAGTGGAAATATCGATAATTGCCATAACTAGTGGTTTAGTTTTAACTTTGGAACTACTGAATACGGCTTTGGAGTCACTAGTTGATTTAACAGTGAAGCAAACTTATCATGATCTGGCAAAAATTGCTAAAGATTGTGCTGCTGGTGCTGTACTTGTCTCGGCATTAGTATCACTTTTGGTAGGTAGTACACTTTTACTACCACCTTTAGTAGCCTTAATTATGTCGGCTTTTTAAGTAAGATTGCTAACTTCACTTATTTTCATTCCATAATTGATGACGTATACAGCAGTTCCCATCTGGCGACAATTAAACAAAATAATAAAAATAATCTGACCAGGAGTTATCAGCTGTGATTATCGTCATCGACAATTACGACAGTTTTACTTATAATATAGTCCAGTATCTCGGAGAACTTGCCCCAGATTTCCCTGTAGCAGCAGATATTAGAGTTTTTCGCAACGATAAAATATCTGTAGATGAGATTAGAGCTTTAAATCCTGAATTGGTCGTGATTTCTCCAGGGCCAGGTCGCCCTGAAGATGCGGGAATCAGCTTAGATTTAATTGCACAACTAGGTTCTAGTTTGCCAATTTTGGGTGTCTGTTTAGGACATCAAAGCATTGGTCAGGTATTCGGTGGTAAAATCGTTTCTGCTCCTGAATTGATGCATGGCAAAACTTCTCAGGTGTCTCATACTGGGGTGGGTGTTTTCCGGGGATTAGAAAATCCTCTAACTGCAACCAGATATCACAGTCTGGTTATTGACCGCGAGACTTGTCCCGATGTGTTGGAAATCACTGCTTGGGTTGAGGATGGTACGATTATGGGAGTACGTCATCGGAACTATCCTCACATTCAGGGCGTCCAGTTTCATCCAGAGAGTGTTTTGACATCTTCAGGCAAGCAATTGCTGCGAAACTTTCTGGAACAATTACAGTCAAGAGAGTAATTAATGAAACGACGACAGTTGATGGGCTATGCTGGGGCGGGTTTGGCAACAGCTTTTTTGACCACCTTAGGTTCTGAATTTAAAGCCCAAGCACAATCTAGCGGCTTATCAGTTCAGTGGTTGGGTCATACTTGCTTTCTATTGACAGGTAGCGGTGTAAAAATTCTCGTCAATCCATTTCGGCCCATCGGCTGTACTGCTGGGTATCGTCCCCCAAAAGTTGCGGCGGATTTAGTCATGATTAGCAGTCAACTGCTAGATGAAGGTGCAGTTGACGGACTCCCAGGAAAACCAAAACTCATCTATGAACCTGGAGTTTACGAGTTTCAAGGAATTAAATTCCAAGGAATTGCTGTAGACCACGATCGCAAAGCTGGTAAACAGTTTGGGATTAATACTGCTTGGAGTTGGAAGCAAGGCGGAATTAATATCCTGCACTTGGGAGGCGCTGCTGCACCCATTTCTGTTGAACAAAAAATTCTCATGGGGCGTCCCGATGTCGCCTTTATTCCTGTGGGGGGTAGTGCGAAGGCTTATAATGCCCAGGAAGCCAAGCAAGCAGTCGAAATTTTAAATCCTAAACTGATAATTCCTACCCATTATCGTACACAGGCGGCAGATGCATCTAAGTGTGATATTTCGCCAGTGGATGATTTTCTGAATTTAATGCAGGGTGTCACAGTACGCCGTGGTACTAGTGACAGTATTAGTATTAGCTCTGGCAATATACCAGAAAATAGCGTAATTCAGACTTTGAGTTACAAATTTTAAAGAACTGACAAATTACTTGTAGGGCTGGGGTTACCCCGACCCTACAATTTGGGATAATTTATTGTTTGGTATTCCCTAAAGGTAGAATTACCTTGATCCTCTTGTGTGTTCCGGAGTCAGAATGAAACTTTTAGGTAGAGAAAATAGTGCAGCTTAACTCTACTCAACTTGAATTTTTGTACTTGCTGATATTGGGCGATCTACAACGCTGCTAGTCTTTGCTTGACAACCGACAAACTAACTATTTTCTAGAAAGTAACCCATTTTTTCAGAGGTGTACCATCTGGTCCGAGGATGGGATTACCATCTTCTCCTACTTGAATTGGGGAAAGCTTATCTGTTTCTGCAATCGGAGTTCTAGTTACTGTTGTCCCGTCTGCATTTGTTAGCCAAATTTCGTCTGCACCTGTAGCGTAATCACGGAAGTAGATATCGGTTCTACCATCGTTGTTGAAATCGCCAAATGTTGCTTGGGCGGTTGTTGAACTGGGTGCGAGGAAAGATTCAGTGAGGATTGTACCACCATCCATCAACCAGGTGGTATTTTCACCTGTTGCTTGATTATGCCAGAAGATATCTGTCTTACCATCACCATTAAAATCAGCAATGCTAGATGTCCAGTTAGCGTCCAGTGTTGTCACAGAAGACTCGGTGAAGAAGACGTTATTGGGAATGAGGACATTGCTTAGCCAAACTTTGTTCTCACCTGTGGTAGTGTTCCGCCACAGGAAGTCAGAACGCATATCACCGTTAAAATCTCCCAAGGTGAAATTCCAGCTTGCATCTTGTGATTGGAGAGAACTCTTATTAACTTGGGTACCATCAAAAAACCAAGCGCTGTTTTCGCCAGTGGTACTGCGCCAGAAGATATCAGTTATACCATTACCGTCGAAATCGACCATAGTTGGAGCCCAGCTGGCGTCAAGTGCTTCTAGCTTGATTCCGCTTTTAATTACTTGGCTTGGGTTGCTACCATCTACTAGCCAGATAGCGTTTTCACCTGTGGTTGTATTTCGCCAGAAAATGTCAGTTTTGCGATCGCCATCGAAATCGCCAATTAGTGGTGACCAGTTTGAGTCTAGTGGATCTAGAGAAATCAGATTCGTAAAATTTGTACCATCCATCAACACCAGGGTATTAGCACCTGTTACTTTATTGCGTAACAAGAAGTCAGTCTTATTATCGCCGTTGAAATCGCCAATTTTGTAATCTATTGACCCTGGAGGGTTGTTTGGATCGGCAGGAAAAGACCCCTTGGATACAACAGTTGTACCATCCATTAACCAAATTTGAGTTTCACCAGTTTGGGCATCAACCCAGATTTTATCTGTTTTCCCATCGCCGTTGAAATCGGGCACAATTGCGGCACTGGTTAAGTAAGGATTTGGATTTGGATTGGCGTTAAATAATCCTTGTGATGATATAGGTTTTGTTGTATTTGATATTTCACTTGTTGATGATGAAGAAGACCTGAGAGAGCGATCCAACGACCTAGAAGAAGCATCAAATTTGCTTGTCATTTGGTCTGATGTGGCATAAGACGCTACGGCCCATTCACTTGTATTCAAAGACAATGGTTCAGGCATGGGTTCTTTTTATAGCTGGTTGTTATCCAAGTTGTAACTTTTTCGGTTAAATAATTTCTGTTCTGAAATAACATTTATTTGAAAAATATTTTTTTGACTTTTTTATAAAATCATGCCTTGTCAAATGTTAATACTTATAGATATATGGCTGTTGTCATATATCTATTTTACCTAATATTTTCAAGTTCAAAATAAGCAGTTATAAAAATACTTTTTGTTGATGTCAGCCTTTGTAGATAAAGCAGCAAAGCCAGATATTATCATTAATGTAGAGTTTTTTATGCTCAATAGAGAACTTTGTCTTGAATCTAAAATATCAGGATTTCCTGATGTTATTCAATTGAATTATGTTTATAATAAACAAATATGTTTTTGCAAAAAATATCACAAAATTATAAATCTATAACTAAACCTCGTCCATTTTGAAACCTGGAGTAGTGCGGAACCCAAAGCCCGCTACTACCATACGTACGCAAGATGCTCCCACTACTTTGGAAAACTATGGTGATCAAAATAGATGTGGTTTATATAGTATTGAGATTTTCTTTATAGATATCAAGATACTCACATAATAAACTTATTAAATAACCTGAGTATCTAGTTAAGAATGATTTATGATGGATAGATAACAGATTAAGACAAATATCAATAAAACATAACTTGATATATTTGAAAGATCAGGCAGATAACAAATTTATGAGGTGCTGACTATCTTCTGGAACATTGTTGTGTCCCTACATGGGTAATTGATATTTCCCAGAAAAACTTTAATACTGATAGTGGGCAATAACTACCAATATCCAGCAATAGATAGTAGAAAAAAGTCGAAAAATATTGCTTATGTTGAGATGGATTGGCACTACTTATAATAGTTGTGATATATGCAATCTGTAGTGCGAAAAGGTTAAGATATCACAATAATTGGAGATATAAAGTAGCTATGCAAGCAGAATATCAGAAGCGTCGTCAGCAGTTGATGTCAAAACTGGGTAATAGTACTGCTATTTTTCGGAGTGCGCCAATGGCGGTGATGCACAATGATGTAGAATACAGTTATCGCCAAGATAGTGATTTCTTCTATCTGACTGGTTTTAACGAACCACAAGCGGTGGCTGTGTTAGCACCTCATCACGCAGAACATCAGTTTGTGTTGTTTGTTCAACCCAAGGATCGGGAAAAGGAAGTTTGGACTGGGTATCTGTGTGGAGTAGACGCAGCTAAAGAACTTTATGGTGCTGATGAAGCTTACCCAATTACTGAACTAGATGAAAAATTACCCCAGTATTTAGAAAAAGCCGATCGCATTTACTATCATCTAGGACGCGATCGCAGTTTTAATGACACAATCCTCAAACATTATCAGAGTTTACTCCGCACGTATCCCAAAAGAGGTACAGGGCCGATCGCCATTGAAGATACAAGTCCCATTCTCGGCAGCATGAGATTGATCAAAAGTCAAGCTGAGTTGGAATTGATGCGTCAAGCAGCTGCGATCGCCACTGAAGCCCACAATCTTGCACAGCAAGTAACTGCACCTGGACGTTACGAATATGAAATCCAAGCCGAAATCGAACATATTTTTCGCTTGCGGGGTGCAATGGGGCCAGCTTATCCTTCAATTGTGGCTTCTGGTGTCAACGCCTGTGTCTTGCACTATATCGAAAACGATCGCCAAATGCAAGATGGGGAATTACTGCTGATTGATGCAGGTTGTGCCTATGGTTATTACAACTCTGATATTACCAGGACATTTCCTGTAGGTGGGAAGTTTACACCAGAACAAAAGATATTGTATGAGATTGTCTTAGAAGCACAAAAACAAGCGATCGCCCAAGTTCAGCCAGGTAATTCTTTCAACTTAGTCCACGATACAGCAGTGCGCGTCATCACAGAGGGCTTAGTCGAAGTGGGTATTCTTAAAGGCGAAGTTGATAAGTTAATTGAGGAAGAAAAATATAAACCATACTATATGCACCGTACCAGTCATTGGTTAGGCTTGGATGTCCATGATGTAGGTGTGTATCAGCACGGCGACAACCCACAGATTTTACAACCAGGACAAATACTCACAGTAGAACCAGGACTTTATATTGTCCCAGATACCAAACTCGCAGAAGACCAACCACAAACTGATCCGCGCTGGGTTGGGATTGGGATTCGCATTGAAGATGATGTTTTAGTTACTAGCACAGGCCATGAGGTATTAACGGCTGGGGTTCCTAAAGCTGTGGATGAAGTGGAGAGATCATAACAATTCTGTAAAAAAGCGCGACAGAAAATATGGTAGGGTGGGCATTGCCCACCATATCCGGGTTTTGTCAGGCTAATTAAGCTGTATAGCAATCCTTGTAGGAGTTGTGAAAAATATTTTTAATGGAACCGCCAAGTACGCCTTCTCTACGAGACACTACGTGAACGCGTTAGCGTCTCGCAGAGAAGGGCGCGAAGGAAGAAAGATAGAGAATTTTACCCATGATTTAGGACTGCTACAGGATTTCTAAATACTTATACTCTTTGCGTCTTTGTGTGACAGCTTCTTTAAGCTGTACTCTTAGAGGATATTTGAAAAGTCTTTAGTGATGTAGCAAATATTTTTAGATCCCCCTAAATCCCCCTTTCCAAGGGGGACTTTGATTCTAGTTCCCCCCTTGGAAAGGGGGGTTAGGGGGGATCAATAAGTGGAAAGGTACAGCCAAAGACTTTTAAAACATCCTCTTAGACCTATAACTTTAATTTTGCTAACTAATTAAATGATATTTCTTGAACTTGTATTACAAAACTTTGGCCCCTACGCTGGTAAACAGGTAATAAATCTCGATCCAAGAAATCATGAAAATTCTCGCCCAATTATTTTATTAGGCGGGATGAATGGTGGCGGAAAAACAACCTTAATGGATGCTATTCGGCTGGCGCTTTATGGGCATCGTGCCCAATGTTCTACCCGTGGTAATTTAAGTTATAGCGATTTTCTTACCCAATGCGTTAATAGTAAAACTGATCCAGTTGAGAAAACTCGGATTGAATTAGTTTTTGAACATATCGAAAATGACCAGCCAGTTAAATACAGGGTGGTGCGGACTTGGGAGAGAAATCCGAAAGATGGGAAAGACCATTTAGGTATTTTAGATGCTAATGAATGGTTGGATACGGCTTTAGTTAATATTTGGGATGAATATATTGAAAATCTACTACCCGTAGGAATTTCTAACTTATTTTTATTTGATGGCGAACAAGTTAAAGAACTCGCCGAACAGGAAATACCACCACCACTGGTAGTAGATGCAATTAGCGGACTTTTAGGACTAGAGTTAGCAGACAGATTAGCTGTTGATTTAGATATTTTAGTCAATCGCAAACGTAAGGAACTTGCTGATACTAAAGAATTGGCCGATATCGCAGAAATTGAAGGTAAGTTGCAAAAACTACAAGAGGATTATAATCAAGAAGAATTATTAATTACATCTTTGCAAGAGAACTTAAAAGTTGCCGAAAATCGGCAGCAAGAAGCTGTGAATAAATTTATTTCTGAGGGTGGTAAAATTGCCGGAGAACGCAGTCACTTAGAAAAACAAAAAGATGAGAAAATTGCTGCTGCGGAAAAAGCACGTCAAGCAATGTGTGAATTAGCTGCTGATGTTTTACCTTTAGGATTAATTGCACCGCTATTAAATGAAGCGCATATTCAAGGAGAACAGGAATTTCGTGTTCAACAAATGAAGGTAGCTCATGATTTATTAGTCGAGAGAGAGCAGAAGTTACTCAATTTTATTAATAAATTAACTATCGCTGAGTCAGCAGTTACTCAAATTCAAGAATTTATCAAGCAAGAAAATCAAGATTTAAATAGCGCAGTCATCAGCGAACCTTGGTTATTAGCTGATAGAGAGAGCCTGAATCAGTTAGATAATGTCATTCATCATTACCTGGGTTATGCAAAAACTCAGGCTCAAGATAAATTTACCTTTCTTCAGTCTCAGGAAGAAGAAATTATCACTCTCGAAAGACAAATTCAAACCGCAGCTTCGCCAGAAGAATATCAAAGACTAGCCGATGAATTACAACAAGCACAACAGGAAGTTGCTGAAGCTAAGGCTGCTTGGGAAATAGCGAAACGCCGCTTAGTTGAATTAGAAACAGAGATTTACAGTACCAAAAAAGATTTAGAAAGCTACACAGAGACGAGTCTGAAACGTCAAAACAAAGAACATATTATTGAATCAGCGGCTAGAGTTCAAGAAACTCTTAAAGTTTTTCGAGAAAAATTAACTCTAAGAAAACTCAATAAATTAGAAGTTGAAGTGACAGAATGCTTTCGTTACTTGCTACACAAATCCGATTTAGTTCATCGCGTCGCCATCGACACCCATAACTTCAGCCTTTCGCTTTACGACTTAAATGGTAAACCTGTCCCCAAACATCGCCTGTCTGCTGGGGAAAAACAACTATTAGCGATCGCATTTTTGTGGGGATTAGCCAGAGTCTCCGGTCGCCGTCTTCCTGTAGCAATTGACACTCCTCTCGGTAGACTCGATTCTTCCCACCGCAGTAACCTAGTAGAACGTTACTTTCCGTCCGCCAGTCATCAAGTAATACTGTTATCTACTGATACAGAAATAGATAAAAAACAAGTACAAGTACTGAGAGAGAATGAAGCGATCGCTCACGAATACCTTTTAAAATATGACTCTGCTACTCGTCAAACAACAGTAGTAGAAAATCAATATTTTTGGTAGTAGATATCGTTGAAAAATTTAGCGATCGCGATTTTATGGCAGCCCAAATATTTACAATATATATAACGACCTTGGAAAAGTAGATCTGCAATTATGAACTCACCACATTTACTCAAAATAGAGCAGGAACTACGTAATTTTTCATTAGAACAACTAGAATGGCTTTCAGAGCGGATAGCAAAACAAGTGCAAGCAAGGAAGCACTTAGATAAATTTACTAATCTTGAATATATGAATGAACAACTAGTTACAATGGCTAGTGATTTAGATATACAAACAGAAATCACCTCTATAAATAATGAATTTAGTGTGACAGAAATGGATGGGTTAGAAAAGTTGTGAGCATCGAGAGAGGACAAATTTATTTTATAAATCTTAATCCAGTACAGGGACGAGAACAAGCAGGAACAAGACCAGTTTTAGTTTTATCTATAGACGCTATCAACCAATTACCGTTGGTTGTGACTGTAGTCGTAGGGACGAAAGGAACAAATGTTAAGCGCGATTATCCAACCAATATACGAGTATCTTCAAGTGACAGTGGATTGTTAATAGAAACAGTGTTTTTATGTTTTCAGATTCGTTCTTTAGATCCAAATCGCTTTCCTGCTGATCCATCTGGGAAAATTTCTGACTCCAAGATGCTTGAAGTTGAAACTGCGGTTCGCTACTGTTTGGGTTTATAACTCAAAAGTATCATAATTTAACGTGAATTCAACAGACCTCACCCTTTAATCATGGAACCACCAATCGAAAGAATCAAACTTTCCCAAACAGCCAAAGAGCAACTTACCAAACTTAAACGCAGCACCAAGATTGACCAATGGAACATATTATGCAGATGGGCATTTTGTCGTTCCCTCGCCGAACCAACACCACCTTCCCCCGTCCCCATTCCCCAAGATAGCAACGTCGAATTAACCTGGCGTGTCTTTGGCGGCGAAATGTCTGATATCCTTGCGATCGCCCTCAAGCAACGCTGTCACAACGACGGTTACGCCACCGATACAGAAACCCTAGCTACCCAATTTCGCCTGCATTTACATCGGGGAATTGGTTACTTAGCTGGCGATCCAAATATCAAGAAAATTGAAGATTTAATTGAATTAGCGCTAAAAGATTGACAGGATATTAGTTAACTGTTAACCGTTGACTGTTAACTGAAGATTATGCCTGAAGCGTTAGAAATTGAGCGTCATCGAGCTGCGATCGCCCGCATTGACATCTCTCGCCCAGTCAGATTAGCTTTAGAATGGGCAATCATCAATCCAGAAACTACCTTTTTTGACTACGGTTGCGGCTACGGTGGCGATGTTCAGCGTGTAGCAAATTTAGGTTTTACTAGTGCAGGTTGGGACCCATACTACCATCCTGATGCATCAATTATCGCCGCCGATGTTGTCAACTTGGGTTACGTCCTTAACGTCATTGAAGATCCCGAAGAACGCCGGGAAAGCTTAATCAAAGCTTGGGAACTCACCCGCAAAGTCTTAATTGTCGCCGCTCAAATTCTGATTAATGCTCCCAGTAAGACGCAATTAGCTTACAGCGATGGTATTGTTACCCGTCGCAATACTTTTCAGAAATATTACGAGCAAGAAGAACTTAAAAGTTACATTGATGAGGTACTGAATGTAGATGCAGTACCCGTGGCTTTAGGCGTTTACTTTGTATTTCGAGATGAAGCCGAAAAAGAAAGTTACAAAGCTATCCGCTTCTTTTCTCGAAGTTCTACGCCCAGAGTCCGCATTCCTAGCAAGCGGTTTGAAGATTACCAAGAAACACTCACACCATTGATGGCTTTTTTCACCCAACGTGGGAGATTACCAGTCAAAGGGGAATTAAGCAATGAACAGGAACTACTGAGTGAATTTGGTAACTTCCGCCGTGCCTTTGCCGTAGTATTACAAGTTACTGATGAAGTAGAATGGGATGCGATCGCTTATCGTCGCTCTCTGGATATTCAAGTTTATCTCGCCCTCACCCATTTCGAGCAACGTCCAGCATGGCATAAACTAGCCCCAGAAATCCGCCACGACATCAAAGCCTTTTTTGGTAGCTATGAAGAAGCTTGTGGAGTCGCCGACCAAAAACTCTTTAGCTTAGGTCAACCTAGAGTCATCCAAACTGCTTGCGAAAAAAGCAAAATTGGTAAACATACCCGTGGTGCTTTGTATGTCCATGTTCTGGCTCTAGCAGAACTTGATGCCTTACTGCGAATTTATGAAGGCTGCGCCAGTCGTACCATTGGGCGTGTAGATGGTGCAACTTTGATTAAATTTTGCACCGACAAACCGCAAATTTGCTATTTATTTTATCCAGACTTTGACACTGATCCCCATCCAGCTTTAAAAGCCAGTATTATTATTGACTTTGATACATTAAAAATCACTCACCGCGACTACCAAACCAGAGCCAATCCCCCAATATTGCATCGTAAAGAAACCTTTGTCACACCCCACTACCCACTCTACGAAGAATTTGCCCAACTCACCCAACAAGAACAGCAATTAGGGCTACTCCAGCAGAAAAGTGAAATTGGTACTCGTGAAGGTTGGGAAAAATGTTTAGCTGCCCATAAGGTAGAAATTAGGGGACATCGAGTTTATCAAAGTTAATGGGCATTGGGCATTGGGCATTGGGCATTGGGCATTGAGTATGAGTACTCCGATATAACAAATGAGTACTCCGATATAACAAATGAGTACTCCGATATAACAAATGAGTACTCCGATATAACAAATGAGTACTCCGATATAACAAATGAATACCCCGATATAACAAATGGGTACTCCGATATAACAAATGGGTACTCCGATATAACAAATGGGTACTCCGATATAACAAATGGGTACTCCGATATAACAAATGAGTACTCCGATATAACAAATGAGTATCCCCAAACAGCAATTGAAGCAACAAAGCAGAATTAGCAAAAAACTCAATCACCAATGCCCCATGCCCTATTCCCAATGCCCCATGCCCCATACCCAATGCCCCATGCCCCATACCCAATAGCTCAACTCAACCCCAACTGCTGCTTCAATAATTCTGGGACATTTACCGCTTGCTCTAATCCCCGGACGGTTTCCCATTGTTGCTTTTCACCCCAGGTCATTTCTGCGAGGTTGGCGGCTGTCACATCAGCATTGCTGAGAATGGCACAACTGAGGTTAGTATGGCTGAGATCTGCACCATTGAGCAAAGCACCACTCAAATTACTACCACTGAGGTTGGCTTTGTTGAGGTTCGCATAGCTGAGGTCAGTACCGAAGAGCATGGTATCACTGAGGTCAGCACCGCTGAGGTCAGCTTCACTCAGCAGCACGCCACTGAGGTCAGCTTCATTTAGCAGCACTCCACTCAAATCTACACCGCTGAGATCGGCACCTAAGAACATAGCGCCGTTGAGTTTGGCATAGTTGAGTTTGGCTCCATTCAGCTTGGCATAGCTGAGGTCGGCGGCGACTAGAATAGCGTCACTGAGGTTGGTACTGAAGAGAATTGTGTCACTGAGGTTTGTGCCGTTAAGAATAGCACGACTCAAGTTAGCACCACTGAGGTCAGCGCGGCAAAGGTCGGCATGGCTCAGGTTAACACCACTGAGTTTGGCTTCACTGAGGTTGGCACCGAAAAGGTTAGAGTGGCTGAGGTCAGCATTGTTGAGCTTAGCATCTTTGAGATTTGTACTACTGAGGTCAGCACTGCTGAGGTTGGCATTTTTGAAGTTGGTGCTGCTGAGGTCAGCGTGGCTGAGGTTAGCCCGACTCAGGTTGGCGTGGCTGAGGTTAGCACCACTGAGATTAGCACTACTGAGGTCAGTGTGGTTGAGGTTGGCATGGCTAAAAGTAGCACCACTGAGATTGGCATCCCCAAAGTTAGCACCGCTGAGATCAGCATAACTAAAATTCGCTCCTGTGAGATTGGCATCCCCTAGGTAAGCACCACTGAGGTTAGCACCGCTAAAGTTAGCACCTGCTAAGTTGGCATTGCCTAGGTAAGCCCCCCGAAAGTTTCCACCTTTGAGGAATTCACCAACAATACTAGTAAAATTACCAATTTCAATCGCATCGCTATAATTTATTATGCGCAGTAGTTGGGATGTAAAAAAATTTTCCGTATCTGGTTGGTTAGATGGATAAAAGGTAATTAGCTGTTGCAATTCAGCTCGCCCTTGAGCGTAGCGGTGGAACTCCAATAGTAAAATTAATACATTCAATCCAGTATATATATCTACTTGCCTCAATCCGATAGTGATATTTTGTGCTAACATTTTTAACATTTTTTTCTGAGGCAAGTTATCATCAGGTGCAGCATCCAGAAACTCACCCTGGCACCAGCGGCGATAAAATTCCTCTAGACGGTAAAACAGCAGCAGTGGATAAAATTTTTTCCTAGCAATCAGCAACTTCATTACCTGTTCAACTATTTCTGGTGTTAAGGCTGCATGACCTAGTAGATCGTAAATCTCTTGATAAAATTGGCGATGCTTTCTTGCTTGGTGTGGCGCGATTGGTGTATCCCTTGTCAAAGGCGGTAACCCATTACCTGGTTTTCCCCATTCTTCTAATTTTTTGTGCAGCTGTTGGAGTAATAAAGAGTCTTGTAAATTCTCTGCCAACGATTTAAAGTTTTGATCTAAATCTTGAGCAGTTTTTTTCCTAGTAGGTACAACTGTTTCGGCTGACAGCGATGTTGTTTGTGGTACTTCCGGTAACTTTGTAACCCTGGCGTAATTGCTTAAACGCTTCCAAATTTGTGACAAATATGACATTTTGTATCTTGGATTACTATTTAATTACTGATTTATGAAAAATGATCTAAAGGTTGTCTTCACTCACATGCTTCTGAAATTACTAAGATACTTGTATGTTTTATAACTTTTATTATCAAGGTCTTCCACAATAGGAGCTAACTTCATTGGAGCCTGAGTATTTTTCTGCGGATAAATTAAATTTGACAGCTTGAGAAGTTGTACATTTTCCACTAATGTCATTGATTTTGCCCAAATTGTTATACTTTCTTCCCAGCAAGTTTACTCATCTGATGTAAAAATAATACGTACTATCGGCTACAGATACAATTGTTAGCAAAAATACTACAGTAAAACTGTCCAATAGGATTGAAGAATAGTAATGATAACTTAACAAAAAGGTTTACTGCTGCATATCAGCCTGCTAATAATATTTTTTAAGTGAGCTTCTGTTAGATAACAGCAAAGCTCCTTGACTTTGCTAATAATGAAAAATTAACTAATGATTGTTGTCGGGGGTAGATTTGATGAATAAATTAACTTTTTATGTAATTTTGTTGCATGGTTTGTTTTTAGGAGTAACAACTGCTAGTGCTAAGTCACCACCTGCAAATGAACTGAATACTGAGTTACGCACCCAACAAAAAGTAGATATAGTTGGTGTGACTCAAGCAAAATCTGGAGTTACAAAGCCATCTGATAGTAGTAGCCAGCCTGCTCTAGAACTTTTAAAGCTCAAAGACAATGGTTCGAGAAAAATTGCTCGTGGAGGATCGCCGATAGGTGATTCGCTGTTAAAAAGCTCAGAGCAAGTTTGGGTACTGAATCAAAACCAACAGGTACAACAGCAACCGTTTAATTGGATAGTTCCAAATCCCAAACAAGCGGGAAAACAACCTTTGTTGGTAGTGGGAAAAACCCCAGACAAGCCAAATGAAAAGCCTAGCACACCTAGTAAACCAGCAAAAAAGGATGATTTAGAAGCTTTTGATGAAGTCGTCAAAGATACAGAAAAGCAACAGGGACTGTTCACCCTTTATCGCCAGAAAGAAAAAAATAAAATTTATTTAGAAATTCAGCCAGAACAACTAAATAAAAATTACCTAGCTACGTCAACCTTAGAATCGGGGATTGGCGAACAGGGTATTTACAGCGGTATGCCTTTGCAGGATTTTTTATTTTATTTCAAACGGATAGATAATAATTTGCAATTTGCTGTCCGGAATGTTAATTTTCGTACCAAGGAAGGAGATCCGCAGGCGCGATCGCTCGTCCGCTCTTTTAGCGATTCTGTACTATATACTATTCCCATTAAAAGCATCCATCCAGAACGGAAAACTTTACTAATCGACTTGAGCGATTTGTTACTCACAGACTTAGCTGGCTTGTCTTTAAGTTTGGGTATCCCTGGCGGAACAGATCAATCTTATTTTGGCAATGCGAAAGTCTTTCCCGAAAACTTAGAAGTTGAGACAGTTTTAAATTTTTCTGGTGCTGGCGGTAGCAGTCGCGAGAGTGAAGCCCTAAACTTCGAGTCCCTACCAGACAGCCGTGGCTTCACTTTACGCATCCACTACAGTCTTTCCCAACTGCCAAACAACAAATATCAACCGCGTTTAGCTGACGATCGCGTTGGCTATTTTATCACTGCCTACCAAGATTTATCCAAAGACGATCGCGGCGATCCATTTATGCGTTATATCAATCGCTGGAATTTGGAAAAGGAAGATCCCCAAGCCCCCGTATCTCGACCCAAAAAACCGATTGTGTTTTGGATAGATAACGCTGTGCCTTATGAGTACCGCGATGCGATTAAAGAAGGAATATTAATGTGGAATAAAGCATTTTTGCAAGCAGGATTCAAAGATGCGATCGAAGTCCGGCAAATGCCAGATAATGCTACATGGGACCCAGCCGATATTCGCTACAACACAATTCGCTGGATTAATACCATAGATGGCTTTTTTGCCAGAGGGCCATCCCGCGTTAATCCCTTGACTGGAGAAATCTTGGATGCAGATATTTTAGTAGATGGCAGCTTTGTCCGTGTATTGAAGAATGAATATCGTCAATTAGTACAACCTAACCAAGTACAAAACCGGACTTCTTTAACGGCGATGATGCAAAATAACACGCTCTGCGTCAATAAATTAGGCCCAAAATCCCAAAATAATTCTCAGCAGCAGCAAAAGCCAATGTTGAGCCGTTTAGCTAAATTGGCTGGAGAGTCGGATTTATGCTATGGGATAGAAGCTTCTAATCAGTTTGCTTTGGGTGCAATGGCGATGACACTGTTAGAAGACAACACCTCCAGCCAAGACCAAATCAAAGAGTATATCAATCAATACTTACGCTTAATTATTGCCCACGAAGTAGGTCATACCTTAGGGTTACGCCACAACTTCCGTGGTAGTAACTTGCTACCACCAGAGGAGTTGAACGATAAGCAGATTACCACTAACAGAGGTCTGACTGCTTCGGTGATGGATTATATTCCCCCAAATATCGCACCCCAAGGTACAAAGCAGGGAGATTATTTTCCTAGTATGGTAGGGCCTTATGATGACTGGGCAATTCAGTATGGTTATATGCCAACTCAAGCCACAACTCCCATAGCGGAAAAGCCGATTTTAGAGGAAATTGCCAGTCAATCCGATCGCCCAGAGTTAAGTTATTCCACAGATGAGGATCGCTACGACCTCGATCCCACTGCCAACGCTTGGGACAATAGCGGTAATGTCCTGCGCTATGCTCAATGGCAGTTAGATAATTCTCGCCTCATGTGGGATCGCCTGACTAAACGTTACCCAGTAGCGGGTGAGAGTTATAGCGATTTGAGCGATCGCTTTGGCTCAGTATTGGGTAACTATTTCCAAAATATTTTTTATACCACAAAATATATTGGTGGTCAGTCTTTTTATCGCATCCATGCAGGCGAAACCCCATCCAGCAAGACAGGTATTCGCCCCCGCCGATTACCATTTGAACCTGTACCCGTAGAACAACAACGGCAGGCTTTAGAAACTTTACAAAAGTATGTATTTGCGGAGGATGCTTTTAACTTCTCACCAGACCTGCTGAATAAATTAGCCCCTTCCCGTTGGTATCATTGGGGTAGCTATCCGGCGATTGGGCGTTTAGATTACCCCATTCATGACTTGGTTTTGACCTTGCAAAGTGCAGTCTTAGTAGACTTACTTTCAGGCGATCGCCTTTCCCGTCTCAAAGACATCGAACTCAAGAGTCCCCAAGGTAAAGCCTTGAGTCTACCAGAATTATTTGATACTTTGCAAAATGGCATTTGGACAGAAGTACTCAAACCCCAAGGCAAACCACTGAAGATTTCTAGCCTGAGACGCGGCTTACAGCGGGAATACGTAAATATTCTGAGTGAGATAGTGTTACGGAAAGAATACGTCCCCGAAGATGCTCGCACCTTAGCTTGGTATAAGATTAAGCAACTCAACGAAAAACTAGCAGGAGTAAATTCTGACGATGAGTATACAAAAGCGCACATCTTAGAAACACGCGATCGCATTGAAAAAATCTTGAATGCGCCGTTAAGAAGTAATTAATAGGGCATGGGGCATGGGGCAAGAGTCAAAAGTCAAAAGTCAAAAGTCAAAAGTGAAGAATAATTAGTTATTTCTTCCTTGTCTCCCTTGTCCCCCTTCCTCATCTCCCTTCCCTTGGCTTTCCTGGCGCAGTATCTAGCAAAATATATCTAAAATGCTCACACAGGCTGAGAAAACAGTTTATGTCAGCTAAAGATAAATTTCACGACATTGTGAAATCGGCATTACAGAAAGATGGGTGGCAAATTACTCATGATCCCTTATTAATTCGCATAGAAGGCATTGCCGATATGTACATTGATTTGGGAGCAGAGAAAATTATTGCAGCAGAACGAGAAGGACGAAAAATAGCAGTTGAAGTTAAAAGTTTTATAGGCACTTCAACTATTTATGAGTTTCATACTGCAATTGGGCAGTTTATTAATTATCGATATGCTTTAGAAGAAATAAGTTCTGTGCGAGTTTTGTATTTAGCAGTTCCACTAAACACTTATAACGATTTTTTTAAAAAACCGTTTATTCAAACTATTATCAAACGTAGTCAAATAAATCTGATAGTTTACGATGTAGAAACAGAGGAAATTATTCTATGGCAGATTTAGAGAAATACCGGGAGTGTATTCGGCAATTACTGACAGAATATGCCCAATTTGCTGCATCTAATGATGAAATAGAAGCCCAAACAATTTTTGATGTAGCAAAAGATCATTACCAACTAATATATATTGGTTGGCAAAATAAACGGAGAATTTATGGGCCAGTGATGCATTTTGATATCAAAAACGGCAAAATTTGGATTCAATGGAATGGTACAGAAGAGGATGTAGGCGAGAAACTAACTGCAATGGGAGTACCAAAACACGATATTGTCGTTGGGTTTCACCCGCCTTATATGCGTCAGTATACAGATTATGCTGTGAGTTAACTATCTACTTGCTATCCATAGTCCAAAAGTTTGTCATATTCTGCGTGTGACCCAATCCAGAACCAGACAAAATCGTTATCCTGTTCCACAGCCAGCGCACGATAGTGTAAACCCACTCGTACTGACCAAAAACGTCCTACTTTCTTGAAATGTAGCGAAGGATAGCGAGGATCTTGCTTGAGTAACTCGTAGCATCGATCGGCAAATTCTTGGATATCAGTTGGTAATTGTCGATAGTAATACCAAAAATCTGGGTTTGCTCTGTGTCTCACAGATCGGTACAGCGTCCTGCTTGCAAATCTTGCAATGCTTTGTTTGCTAGGGCATCAAGCCGTCCTGCTGCTACATCTGCCTCCAACTGTTTATCCCATACAGCCGCATCGAATTCCGCAAACCAGGCACGGAAAGCAGCAAGCTCTTCCGGCGATAGTTGACTTATAGCTTTTTCAATCTCCTGTAAACTACTCATAATTAATAAACACTAAAATTTTGTCTCGACTAGTTGACCTATATAAATACCTTAATAGAGTGAGGCAGCAGATGACAAAATATCCACTGCTACCTCAGCTTTACCGAATTTCTCTTAACTACTCAACGCCTTTAAAAACCTTTGCAAACCCTTAAGTACGCTGGGCTTTTTCGCAGGTGCAGCATCGGTTGCTGCTTGGGGCTGTCCTTTCAAAAGAATGAGATCTAAGTCATCACCAGATGGTTTTTTCTCTAATTCGGCAATTTTTTGATACTCATCATCCTTTTCCACCCAAACTGACCACTGTCCTGGATAACAACGAAAAACAGCAGTTTGGTCATCTACTGGACGCAAGTAATAGCAAGATTCAATGTTACCAATGAAACGTTGACGGACTTGCCTTGCGGCATAGCCAATGCCGACAATACCGTAATCTTCTAGGCGAGGATTTAAGAGAACTACAGGGCGATCGCCTATTTCTGCCACAAGTTTTTCTATCTGGGGTACTTCAACGGAAGTTGGGGCAATAAAGAGGAAAATTTCGTCTTCTGGCTGAATTTTTGAGCCGGGGGCAGAAGCTCTACCTGTGCCGATATCATCAATTTTAAATGCAGCATCCTTCCATTCGCGGCGAGCTAGAGCAGCCGCACCAGCATCAGCAAAGAAAACCTTCAGCCGGGAACCATAATCGGCAAATACAGGTAGATAGTCTTCTGCTACTAGCATAAATTTGAGTTCGGGAAACAAAAACTCAACTTGTAAGCGAGTCTGTCCATCTGCTAGGGCTGCTTGGGTAGCTGTGCGAGATTGGGCGATCGCTTCTTCAAGACTCTTGGGAAGTTCACTCATAGTCTGGCTCTTACTTTGGTGTCTACTTTCATTGTTTCAGGATTAGCGATCCAAGTTAGCAGCCGTTAAATAACACTTACCCAAAGATACCCATAATTGGAAATATCTACTTTGGGCTTCGTTTATTTCCTGCTTCATCCTGGTAACGTCGGCGTTATCCAGTCCACAGGCTAGCTCCGTCTAACTGACGGTTTTGGACAAATTGATTGCAGCGTTCAAATCACGGTCAATAACAAAACCACACTCGGAACATTCAAACACTCGCTCATTTAATGTGAGTATTTCTTTTTTTGTTCCGCTCTGGAAGTTCAAAATTGAGTCAGCCTTGAGGATAGTTAGATACAGCCTCTAGGAAGATTAAAGAAAGCAGAATTTTTGACTAAATTAATTTGGGATGTCTGTTTAAGCACCAGGATATAATCAGGCTTAGCTAAATGCTGAGCCTTTTTCTTATAACTTCCTGTCTTAAACAGTGGTGGGTTGTGAGAAAAGCTTATCCCAGTCAATGACAGCCGGTCTTGTCCCTTTATTCACCAATTCAAAAATTTGTCTTGCACTTGCTGGCTGAAAAATGCATTCTACACAAGCTGAAGCTACATCAATGCGGCTAGCATCACCTACAAGTTTATCGCCCTTGCCGATCACCACACCCAACTTACTATCTGTTTTTGCTTTGAGAAGACTGTTGAGGTCGTATGAGGTATAAGGGCCATCAATCAAACGTCCCGGACGGATAATAGTGTAAGGTAATCCCGAATTAGCGATCGCTTCTTCACCTTTTTGTTTAGCATCCAGCACACCAAAGCCATTGAGAATACTAAAAGGTAGCTGATCTTTACGCAGAATACCGCAAGAAGAAACAAAAACGAATCGCTGAAGATTGCTAGGTGCTGCTGCTACTAAGTTACTCACACCTTGACCATCAACTTTTTGCGGACTATTTTTAGCCCTAGACTCACGCAGTTTAGGATCAACCAGCAGCCCTGGCCATTCAATCCAACTAGGACTGGGGTCAAACTCCCATCTACCAGAAGGAAAAGCCGTAGTCCCAGTACAACAGATAATATGAGTGACATTCGCAACTGCGGCTGGGAGTGTAGCGGCGTCGCGGATATCACCAACAGCAATTTCAACTCTGTCATTAAACATCTTTTGGGCTTTACTTGGATTGCGTGTCAGGATGCGAACCCCTAAGCCTTTCTCTAGTAGTTCACCTACTACCAGTTGTCCTACTCCACCAGTAGCACCAACAACCAGCACCAAATCTTTAACTGAAGAAGTCATAATTGCCCCCAATATCTTGTCTATTGCTTAATCTAATTAAAAATCCTGTGCAGGCCATCACTCTCAAGGTGCTACTCAATGATTTAAATTATTAGCCCCCTCTCGCTCGTTAGCCCCCTCCTCGCTTGCGGGGAGGGGGTTGGGGGTGGGGTTCTTCCAACTTTGCAACTCATGTGCAATCTTTGCCAACACCTCATCAATTGAATTCAAAACATCCTCATTTTGCAACCGCATCACCCGTAACCCAAGACTTTTCAAAAATTCTTGCCGGATTGCATCTTCTTGTTGGGTATAGTCGTGAATTCCACCATCAACTTCAACAATTAAATGCGCTTCCTGACAGTAAAAATCCACAATAAAGCGATCGATTACATGCTGACGGCGAAACTTAAAACCTAGAAGTTGCTTAGATCTCAACTTCTGCCAAAGTTTCTCTTCTGCAAGTGTTGGTTCACGCCGCATCTGTCGTGCTAATGGCTTGAGTTTTTCCCAGAGTTTTGGTGGAGTTTGCCAAGGAACCCCACCCCCTAGCCCCCTCCCCGCAAGCGAGGAGGGGGGATTGGAGTGGGAATTTTGGTGTTGGTATTGGGACATTTATCTTTGTGTGATTTTTAACCTATTTGTTTCATTTTTCCCAATCTTGGCGTTGCGATAAACATCATTACCCCACCCCCTAACCCCCTCCCCGCAAGCGAGGAGGGGGAAGTATAGTTAGAATTTTGTTGTTGGTGTTGGGACATTTATATTCGTGTGATTTTTAACTAAAGGTTACTTGTATTTCTCCATTTTCGTGCTGCCACAACCA
This sequence comes from Calothrix sp. NIES-2100, assembly GCF_963875285.1. Taxonomy (NCBI): domain Bacteria; kingdom Bacillati; phylum Cyanobacteriota; class Cyanophyceae; order Nostocales; family Calotrichaceae; genus Calothrix; species Calothrix sp. NIES-2100. Next base: position 8,693,955 of record NZ_CAWNLA010000001.1, on the reverse strand, counting down.
GAACAACTCCACGCTATTTATGAACTTGCGGCTTTACTCTATGAGCTTCATTGATGAATTACGATACATCCTATATTGACTTTTATTCTCAAAAACTTTAGATTGCTTTATGGAATTAGTTGCAATTAGTTTGCAAAAATCTTGAGAATATTTCTTAATGGAGAGTGAGCAATGAGTGTGGGGAAAAAGGGCTTGTTGGGTGCTGGGGCTGCATTAGCTACGCTTGCAGGTATAGCAGTCACAGGATGTGGGGGATTAAAGGCAATGACTGCTAATTCAAGTAATAATCAACAAGCACCTACTTTGCTTGCTCAAACAATTAAGTCTTTGACAGTAGTTTTTCCTAGCAGAGCTGATTCCACTGATTTGCAAACTAAGGCGAATTCTGTAGGAGCATTTTTATCTAAAGAACTGGGAATACCAGTTAAAGCCCAGGTAGGCGATGATACAGCTGCGGTGGAAGCATTAAGAGCAAATCGGGCTGATGTAGCTTTCTTGAGTAGCCGTCCGGCGTTGAAGGCTGAACAACTGGCAAATGCTCGCTTGTATCTAGCCGAGGTGCGTGATAATTATTCGGGAAGACATACCTATAGCTCAGTATTTGTAGTTCCCAAAAATAGCTCCTTGAAAAGTCAAAATAACGCCAAAGGAACCTTAGAACAATTGCGGGGTAAAAGAATGGCGTTTACTTCTCCTACTTCTGGTTCAGGGTTTATTTTCCCCGTGAGTGAACTAGTAAAACAGGGGTTTGTACAGAGTAGCGATCGCTTGGGTGGTTTCTTCGGTCAAGTTAACTATGGTGGTAACTACAGCAAAGCACTGCAAGCTGTGCTGCGTGGACAAGCAGATGTGGCAACAGTGTCAGAATATGCTTTATATTCTCCGTATATTACACCAGAAGAAAAAAATCAGTTGCGCGTGCTGCATAGAATTAATGGTGTACCCGCCCACGGTATCGCCATTGATGATGATGTTCCATCTGGCGATCGCGAAAGAATTATTAACGCCCTACTCAAGTTAAATCAGTCACAAAATAACCAGCTACTACGCAACTTGTATAACTCTACAGAATTGGTGAAAGTAGATCACAATAGCCACCTAGCACCAATCCGGGATGCACTCACACGGGTTGGGATTGCACCTTAGTTAAGAAACAGGGGGACAAGGGGGATAGGGTGGACAAGGAGGACAGGCTTCTCTGCGAGACGCTCCGCGTAGCTTGCTTCCCGTAGGGTACGACTCCGCTCAGCCTTCGGGAGACAAATGATTATTGCCCCATGCCCAATGCCCAATGCCCTATGCCCCATGCCCCATAACCTTATACTGGAATCGATTTTGGGATGAACGATTATGTAATTGAGTGCCACAACTTAGAGACAGCTTATGTAAATTCTCTGAATCGCCCTATTCTTAATGGCATTAATTGTCAAATTAAACGGGGCGAATTTGTGGTATTGCTGGGACTCAATGGTGCTGGTAAATCTACCTTACTGCGATCGCTTGTAGGATTAGTACCCTTAGTACAGGGTGAAATTCAAATTAATGGTGTAACCATGACTCCTCGCACACTCCCAGCAATTAGGCGTGATGTGGGGATGTTGTTTCAAGGTGGTGGGTTAATTCGGCAATTATCAGCGATTGAAAATGTCCTGTGTGGAAGACTCGGTACTAGAACAACTTGGCAAACTTTATTTGGATTTGGGCGACGCGATCGCCTTGGAGCATTAGAGTTATTGCAACAGATGGGTTTAAAAGAGTTAGCCGATCAAAAAACTAGCCAACTTAGCGGGGGACAACAACAAAGAGTTGCGATCTCCCGTGCTTTAATTCAATCACCACAAATTCTTTTAGCTGATGAACCAATCACCGGGTTGGATGTGATAGCTTGCCAACAAGTGATGCAGACTTTAGCAGGATTGCATTCTCAACAAGGCATGACAATTGTCACAGTTTTGCATGATTTGGGGATAGCGGCAGAATATGCCCAAAGAGCGATCGTTGTCGATGCTGGACGCATTATTTATGACGGTGTTTGCGACAACCTGCAAGCCAAGTTTTCCCAAGTGTAGAGTAAAAGAGCGCAAATACAAATTATGAATTACTTCTTCAATTCAAATCTTTTTCGGCGCTACCCTTGGGTAAGTCCTCTCATCATCCTATTAATTGCAGTAGTAGTTTATAGCTGGGCGTTACAAGGACTCAAAGTCGATTTTGCCTTAGTTAGTAATAGCTGGCCTTATATCACTGACTTCATCTCCAGGTTATTCCCTCCAGATCCAACAGTTTTAGATATAGCGGTTCAAGCACTGATTGAAACTGTACAAATGTCACTTTGGGGAACCACTATCGGCGCAATTATTTCCTTACCCATTGCAGTAGCTAGCGCCAATAATGTTGCACCGCAATGGTTGCAATGGTTAGCCAATTTACTGCAAAATGCTGTCCGTTCTGTTCCTTCGATTATTCTGGGGTTAATTTTTGTCGCCGCAACTGGACTAGGCGCACCAGCAGGTACTTTAGCTTTGGGAATTTATACTATCGGCTACCTGGCTAAATTTTATCAACAGGCGATCGAAGCCGTTGACCCCCGCTCGATAGAATCTTTAGAAGTCATCGGCGCATCTAAGTTACAAATTGCCCAATATGGAATTTTACCCCAAGTGCTGCCATTGGGTTTAGGTTATACATTTTGGATGTTTGAATACAATATCCGCGCTGCTTCTGTATTAGGTGTAGTGGGTGCAGGTGGTATTGGCTTTCAGTTGAAAAGTTACATTGATGGTTTTGAGTACAACAAGGCTACAACCATGATGCTTGTACTGTTAGTAGTCGTCACAGTTATTGATGCATTTAGTAGCCAACTTCGTCGCCGCCTTGATTCCATGTAAGCTGATGTGCAGCTAAATTATATAAGTCAAAAACGCAAAATAATTGTAGTGCGGGCATCTTGCCCGCGTCTTATATACAAATTAGATGCGTCGCAGCTTAGTAGGGGCGGGTTTACAGATACGATCGCTCATGCACAAAGATATTACTCAACCCGCCCCTACGAATTTTGGGCGGAAAGGTTCGTGTAATCGGAGATTATCCGCAAAATTTATTGACTGGAGTACTAGTTTTGCAAATATTTTGCAAAAATTTGCAAAACTGTACTGCCAAGTAGGGAAAGGAAACACTAAAAAATTTCTTGTTATATATTCTCATTAAAGAGTGACAATTAAACTAGGTATTGATTCTTATTGGTATAGCTACTTCCCTAAGTTCTTCTAACTTACCTTCTTCGTTGCGATCGCTAAAATGTTTATCCATGATTGCGGGAACTTGCGCCGCATTAATCCGAGTGTAGCGGGTTTTATCTGGCATGACTACGTTAGGGCCTGCTTTGCAGTTTTTCATACAGCCAGTACCTTTGATGGTAACTTGGTCTTCTAAACCGCGATCGCTCAAAGCAGCTTCCAAAGCTTGACAAACTCCCTTACCACCGCGCTTCATACAGTCAGATTTTTGACATACTAAAATCGTGCTTTTGCTCTTATTTGACTTGGCGTTACCTTGACTAATAGATGACGGTTTCTGTTGATGAGAGATTGGTGAAGGCATACCCATCTGTGTAATTCTCTCATTTGCCACATCTTGCCGCGCCGCCATCACACGTTCAGCTTTCAGTGTAACTTTGTCTGTTCCTAGTTCGTGCTTTTTTTTACCGACAATTTGCAGCCAAGTACCTGGCGGTAAGCCCAAGTCAAAAGCAAATCTTAAATGTTTAGCCAGTTTTACATAACATTCACCGTCAGCAGTCCATATCTGCAAGCCTTTAAGCTTATACCCATCTTTAATAACAAAGTCCATAAACCTGCCTTCAAGGCAAAAATCTGATACTTCCTGATTGTGGGATTCACTCATGTTTTTTTACCTAATATTGTTGATTGGGACACATTATTAAGCGAGAAAGCCTCAGCGGTAGCGACTTTGCCAGCATTGTTCAAGACTCCAAATCAGGTCTTGACGGGTAAGTGTAAATTGGCGCATCAAACTCCAAAGTTGAATAGCTGCTATGGAATTGCTAATTTCAACTTTCAATGGCTGGTTAGGCTCACACCAACAAGGAATACCTAGTTCCTGTAAACGTTGATACACTTGCCAGCGGTCTACCCAATTCACCTCTAAAACGTGCTTGCTTTCGACTTCTGAACTAGACGGTTTCAAGAAATGTACCCTCAAAGTGCAATTAACTTGCAGTAACTACCGCGCTTTTAGTCGCTGCTGTTTCCCATTCCTGGGAGTTCAGCTTCTAAAACCAGCATAACCTAAGTGCAAACAATTCTCATTTATTTTAGATAAGAATCTCAAATAGTTGCCATGATCTCCTATTAATACGAAGGAGATGAGGGGGGTGGGGGGTAGGGGGGATGAGGGAGACAAGGGGAAATGACAAATGACCAATGACCAATGACTATTGACCATTGACACACTTTGCACAATGAAAAATTTTAATGACTAAAAATTAAAATTCCATGAAATTAATTGGAATTGCGTTTAATTTTTAGAGTGTTAATATGTAGAAACTCAGCAGTTAAACCCGAACTGATAAAAGCGAGGAGAACGATGTCTGAAACCACAACTGTGTTACGGAATTTTGGTCATGTTTATGACAATCCTGTATTGTTAGATCACAGTGTAACCGCACCAGTTACGGAAGGATTTAACGTTGTATTAGCTAGTTTTCAAGCACTTTCCTTGCAGTATCAAAAACATCATTTTGTAGTTGAAGGTGCAGAATTTTACTCATTACATGAGTTTTTTAATGACAGCTACAAAGAAATACAAGACCATATCCATGAAATTGGCGAGCGCTTGGATGGATTAGGTGGTGTACCCGTGGCTACCTTCAGCAAATTGGCCGAATTAACTTGTTTTACGCAAGAGCCAGATGGCGTATATTCTTCCCGCCAAATGGTAGAAAATGACTTAGCAGCCGAGCAAGCTATCATTGGCGTGATTCGTCGCCAAGCCGCTCAGGCAGAAAGTTTGGGAGACCGTGGTACACGCTATCTCTACGAAAAAATCCTGTTAAAAACTGAAGAACGTGCTTATCATTTGTCTCATTTCCTGGCTAAAGACAGCTTAACCTTGGGTTTTGTCCAACCTGCTCAAAACTAAAACTCTCATAATCTCGATCAGTCGCTCTTTACTGCATAGAAACTAGGCAGAAATAAGTCTTAAAAAAATATTAAATTTGGCAGAGAGTAGTTCTACTACATCTCTGCAATTTTTAATGAAGTATACAAATTATCACAATATTTAATATAAACAATTATTCTTAATTAGCTACTTAGGAATATTGCTATCTACTCTTACCTGTATCAGGTTAGTTATCAGCTATCTATATATGTACAAAATTTACTACCTTTTGCCAAAAATTATCAACTTAAATAAAAAATAGTGGGCATTGGTCATTGGTCATTGGTCATTGGTCATTGGTCATTGGTCATTGGTCATTGGTCATTGGTCATTGGTCATTGGTCATTGGTCATTGGTCATTGGGCATTTGTCAAGAAAGCAATAGGCAATAGTAATTTATCTCCCTTGTCCCCTTTCCCTTGTCCCCCCTGCTCCCCTGCTCCCCCCTCTGCCCTAGCTGTCATCAAACCTAGAAAACTTGATAATAAAAGGCGTGACCAGGGAAAAACAATCTTAAAATAATCAGGATTTGTATTCTCGTACTCCATCCCAAAGACTATGCCCCGCCGTCAAGATATTCGGAAGATACTGCTGTTAGGCTCTGGCCCGATTGTAATTGGACAAGCCTGTGAATTTGACTATTCTGGCACTCAAGCCTGTAAAGCTTTACGAGAAGAAGGCTATGAAGTGGTGCTGGTAAATTCTAATCCAGCGACAATTATGACTGATCCGGAAACAGCCGATCGCACTTATATTGAACCGCTGACACCGGAAATGGTCGCAAAAGTCATCGCTAAAGAGCGTCCTGATGCTTTACTCCCAACAATGGGAGGACAAACCGCCCTTAATCTTGCCGTGGCTTTGGCGAAAAATGGTGTTTTAGAAGAGTATGGCGTTGAGTTAATTGGCGCTAAACTTCCAGCTATTGAAAAAGCTGAAGATAGAAAACTCTTCAATGATGCAATGGCCAAGATTGGAGTGGCTGTGTGTCCCAGTGGTACAGCCTCATCTTTAGAAGAATCTAAAGCGATCGCTCGCCGCATTGGTACTTATCCCCTAATTATCCGTCCTGCTTTCACTATGGGTGGTACGGGCGGCGGTATTGCCTACAACCAAGAAGAATTTGAAGAAATGGCACAGGTTGGTATCGATGCTAGCCCCGTTTCCCAAATTCTCATCGACCAATCTCTACTTGGTTGGAAAGAGTACGAATTAGAAGTCATGCGGGATTTAGCAGATAACGTGGTGATTATCTGCTCCATCGAAAACCTCGACCCGATGGGTATCCACACCGGCGACTCGATTACCGTTGCACCAGCCCAAACTCTCACCGATAAAGAATATCAACGGCTGCGGGATATGGCAATTAAAATCATCCGCGAAATCGGTGTGGAAACTGGCGGTTCTAATATCCAGTTTGCCGTCAATCCTGTCACTGGGGATGTGGTCGTGATTGAAATGAACCCCCGTGTCTCTCGCAGTTCCGCCTTGGCTTCCAAAGCCACTGGGTTTCCCATCGCCAAAATGGCAGCTAAGTTAGCTGTCGGCTATACCTTGGATGAAATTAAAAACGATATCACCAAGAAAACTCCAGCATCCTTTGAACCGACAATTGACTATGTAGTTACCAAAGTTCCCCGATTTGCTTTTGAAAAGTTTCCTGGTTCCGAACCGGTGTTGACTACGCAAATGAAATCCGTTGGGGAAGCAATGGCTATTGGCCGGACATTCAACGAATCCTTTCAAAAAGCCCTGCGTTCCTTAGAAACTGGACGCGCTGGCTGGGGTTGCGACAAAGCCGAGAAATTACCCAGTGGTGAACAAATTCGCGCCCAATTACGCACACCCAACCCCGATCGCATTTTCTCCGTGCGTCATGCTTTACAAGCAGGACTAACTATTGACGAAATCTACGAACTCACAGGTATTGACCCCTGGTTCCTCGATAAATTGCAACAACTGCTAGAAGTGGAGAAATTCCTCAAACGAACTCCTTTAAAGCAGTTGACAAAAGCGCAGATGTATGAAATAAAACGAGATGGATATAGCGATCGCCAAATCGCCTTTGCCACCAAAACCACCGAAGATGAAGTCAGGGCTTATCGCCAACAGCTAGGAGTTATCCCCGTTTATAAAACTGTAGACACCTGCGCCGCCGAATTTGAAGCGTTTACTCCTTACTACTATTCCACCTACGAAGAAGAAACCGAAGTTTTACCCTCCACCAAGCCCAAAGTGATGATTTTGGGTGGTGGCCCCAACCGCATCGGCCAGGGAATTGAGTTTGATTATTGCTGTTGTCACGCTGCCTATGCCCTGAAAAGTGCAGGCTATGAGACGATTATGGTCAACTCCAACCCAGAGACAGTCTCTACAGATTATGACACCAGCGATCGCCTTTACTTTGAGCCATTAACTAAAGAAGATGTCCTCAATATCATCGAAGCTGAGAACCCTGTAGGCATCATTGTCCAATTCGGTGGACAAACACCATTGAAGTTAGCAGTACCTTTACAAAAGTATTTGCAGGGGCTAGAGACTGGGGAAAATCCCCCATCTCCAATTCCCAAAATTTGGGGTACATCGCCAGATTCTATAGATATGGCAGAAGACCGGGAACGGTTTGAGAAAATTCTCAACCAGTTGAATATTGCCCAACCACCCAACGGAACAGCCCGCAGTTACGAAGACGCGCTGATTGTCGCCAAACGCATTGGTTATCCAGTGGTAGTACGTCCCAGCTATGTATTGGGGGGAAGGGCGATGGAAATCGTCTATTCCGATACAGAATTAGAACGCTACATGACATTTGCGGTGCAAGTAGAACCCGATCATCCAATTTTGATTGATAAATTTTTGGAAAATGCCATCGAAGTGGATGTAGATGCGATCGCCGACCACACTGGCCGAGTTGTAATTGGTGGTATTATGGAACACATCGAACAAGCGGGGATTCACTCTGGTGATTCTGCTTGCTCTTTACCTTCCATTTCTCTCCCACCAGCAGTGCTTAATCAAATCCGCACTTGGACAGTGCAGCTAGCACAAGCGCTTTCAGTAGTTGGGCTGATGAATATTCAGTTTGCTGTTGTTGGTGCTAGTAGCTATTCGCCGCAAATTTACATTCTCGAAGCCAACCCCCGCGCTTCTCGTACTGTGCCCTTTGTTTCCAAAGCCACTGGTGTGCAGTTGGCAAAACTCGCATCCTTAATTATGTCCGGCAAAACCTTAGAAGAGCTAGGCTTTACCAAAGAAGTCATCCCCTCCCACATAGCCGTCAAAGAAGCAGTCTTGCCATTTAATAAATTCCCCGGTACAGATACCATATTAGGCCCAGAAATGCGCTCAACAGGTGAAGTTATGGGAATTGACACCGACTTTGGCCGCGCCTATGCCAAAGCCGAAATCGGTGCAGGAGAAAGGTTACCCTTATCTGGAACCGTCTTCGTGTCCATGAACGATCGCGACAAAGCCCCAGCCGTCAACGTCGTCAAAGAATTTATTGATTTAGGCTTTACTGTCATGGCGACATTTGGCACACGCCAAGTCCTTCAGGAACATGGCTTAAATGTTGAGTTAGTCCTGAAACTCCATGAAGGTCGTCCCCACGTCCTAGATGCCATCAAAAACCAGAAAATCCAACTCATTATCAACACCCCATCGGGAGAAGAAGCCCATACTGATGCTAGGTTAATCCGCCGCACCGCCTTGGCTTATAAAATCCCCATTATCACCACCATCGCCGGAGCAAAAGCCACCGTTGCTGCCATTCGTTCTCTGCAATCTACGACTTTAGATGTAAAAGTCCTACAAGATTACTGTGCTTAAGTAGGGCATGGGGCATTGGGCATGGGGCATTGTGTATTTGTCCCCCTTCCCTTGTCCCTAGCCTCTAACCCCTAGCCCCTAGCCTCCAGGTAAAGCAAAAATTAAGCAATTGTTATAGACGATTAACTATACTTATCATTGAGTTATTTTAAGAAATATGAGAAATATCTTGCAGCCTACAGAAAAACTTATGCTGAGCCACTAAATGGTATTTATCTATATGAGTGCGTTACATAAACTTGAACAGTCTGTAAACTTTAGACAAATCAATGATCAGATTTCTCTCATAAATGTTACAATTATTAATAATGAAATTATCCAAAAAATGTTCCACTCAAGACCTTTTATCTAACTCTAGATACTTGTGAAAGCGGGTAAATAACTGTAACTTCTAGAACAGTTAAGAACCTCAATAGATTAATATGAGCAGCCAAGTTTCAAAGGACAAGTAAATTGCCAACCATTGTATGGGTTCTCCTTTCGACTGGGTAGCACCCTGGCAAAGCATCTATCACTTAATCACCCCACTGTCAAATCCAACATTAGCAATGAGTAGCGCCATGAAGACCGCTCAGACAGCCACGGACCTCGTGCGGACTTACCTGCGTGAGATTGGCCGTGTGCCACTCTTAACCCACGAAGAAGAGATTTTTTATGGCAAACAGGTGCAGCGTTCAACTGCTTTGCATGACTTAAGAGAGGAGCTAGCCACCCAGTTAGGTCATCAACCCTCCTTAGAAGAATGGGCTAAGGCGACACAGTTAGAAATAGCTGAGTTGAATGAAGCGATCGCTGAAGGTGAGTATGCCAAGCGCAAGATGGTAGAAGCTAACTTGCGGTTAGTGGTATCTGTTGCCAAAAAGTATATTAAGCGCAATGTCGATCTACTTGACCTGATCCAAGAAGGTAGTATCGGGATGCAGCGGGGTGTGGAGAAATTTGATCCCACAAAAGGCTATAGATTTTCAACTTATGCTTATTGGTGGATACGTCAAGCAATTACCAGAGCGATCGCCGAAAAAGCGCGTACCATTCGCTTACCTATTCATATCACCGAGAAACTCAATAAAATTAAAAAAGCACAGCGTCAATTATCGCAAAAACTAGGACGAGCGCCTTCAGCTGGCGAGCTAGCGCAAGAATTGGACTTGACACCCAAACAGGTGCGAGAATATCTAGAAAAAGCACGTCTACCCCTATCACTTGATTTGCGGTTGGGAGACAACTACGATACTGAACTCGGAGAAATGCTAGAAGATCCCGGCGCGTCTCCAGAAGAGTTTGTTATGCAATCTTCCCTATCTTTGGACTTAGAACGCCTGATGGGGGATCTTACACCCCAACAGAAAGAAGTGATTACACTCCGCTTTGGGTTAATGGATGGACAGGCTCTTACTTTAGCGAGAATTGGCGAAATTCTCAACATCAGCCGCGAAAGAGTTAGGCAAATTGAACGGGAAGCATTAACCAAACTGCGCAAATCCAAAGCTAACATGGATGAATATTTGGCTAGTTAGTCAATTGTCAGTTGTCAGTTGTCAGTTGTTATCTGTCTTCTCTCACAAAGCCTGAGCTAAGGCTGTCTTAGCTCAGGCTTTGCGCTTTATGATATTGCAAATGACCAATGACCAATGACAAATGACAATTGACAATTGACCAATAGGTGAGAAAACACCATGCTTTTGGTACGGTTAAACCGAATGACTATGAATATATAACTTGTTACATTAGTTGACAGGAACAGCCAAGAACTAGCTAAGGTCAATAAAGGATAGGCGTTGATTCTGAAAATCCATCAACACCACAGCTAGTAGTATTAGTCAAGGAGTTGAAACGTGAGTAACCCATCCAATCGAGTCTCAGAATTTTTTGACAGTGAGTCAGATACTACCGATGTACTTTGGCAATATGTTAAGTCTTTGAGTCCAGAGACAGTGTCCCAGCTATCTAAACCTAGTTCTGGGGAAGTTCTTCAAGTAATGGAACGCAATATTGTGGGGCTTTTGGGTAACCTCCCTTCAGAACACTTTGGCGTTACCATCACTACTAATCGAGAAAATCTAGGTAGGCTTTTAGCCTCTGCAATGATCAGTGGTTACTTTTTGCGTAACGCTGAACAAAGAATGAATTTTGAAATGGCCTTACAAGGCACAGAAATCAACGATAGCGAAAAAGACTAGCAATGCTGTTGAGTTTATCCCTGGACTCAGCCAAGCTGATATCAGTGAAAAATATTTCTCTGCAAAATCCTGATACTCTCCTAATAATTTACCCCTAACTCATAGATTTAAAGAATAGCTATGATTGGGGGTTAACCACACCAAAACTAGTAACTTGAGATAAAATACTCACCATCAAAAATTAAGACAACAATAGGTATGCAAATAAATTCATAGCTGTGGAAATGCGTAATACAATATAGACTCGGCAAACTTAATTTATGTCTGCCGAGTTCTATTATTGAACTGCAAGTAGTAAGGACTTCAGTCCTTGCTTTAACTGTAAACACGCAGCTCTACTAATTTTTTATTTCCCTATCAACTATGAGTGAACCCATTTCTCTCCTACCCCACAAAATTATCGGTGTGGCCGTAATTTGGAACGACCAAGAGCAAATTTTAATCGATCGCCGGCGTGCGGGGGGAGCAATGGGTGGTTTATGGGAATTCCCCGGTGGCAAAATCGAGCCTGGTGAAACGGTCCAAGAATGTATTCAACGGGAAATTTATGAAGAACTGGCAATAGAAATTGCTGTAGGAGAACATCTCATTACCATTGACCACACTTATACAGAGTTACGGGTTACCTTGACCGTACATCACTGTCGCCATCTGACAGGTATTCCCCAAGCCATAGAATGTGATGAAATTCGCTGGGTAGGTTTGGCAGAATTAGAACAGTTTGCTTTTCCCAAAGCCAATGTGCAAATTATCGCCGCGTTGAAGCAGGGGCGCTTAGGCTAGGGCTACTAGCTAGGAAGCAGGGGGGCAGGGGAGCAGGGGAGCAGGGGGAAATGACAACTGACAACTGACAACTGACAACTGACAACTCCCAAGTAACGATGTATTAACTGCATCTGGTTGCGACCCGCAATTTTTTAAAATAAACGCAGAGACTTTGATATAAGGTGTTAGCAAACAAATGCCTAAAACAGTTGCCGACGTGATGAGCCATGACCCAGTTGTTGTTCGCTCAGAAACTCCACTGAAGGAAGCTATTCAAATTCTGGCAGAAAGACGCATTAGCGGTCTACCTGTTGTAGATGATGTTGGTAAATTGATAGGCATTATCTCAGAAACTGACCTGATGTGGCAAGAAACAGGTGTGACTCCTCCGGCTTACATCATGTTTCTTGATAGTGTTATCTATTTACAAAATCCCGCTGATTATGATCGTGACTTGCACAAAGCGCTAGGACAAACTGTCGGGGAAGTGATGAGCAAAAATCCGATTACCATTACCCCTGATAAAACTTTAAAAGAAGCAGCCAGAATCATGCACGATCGCAGTGTTCACCGTCTGCCGGTACTTGACAGCGCGGGTCAAGTAATTGGTATCCTCACCCGTGGTGACATTATTCGCGCAATGGCAGCAAGTCAAGATTAGTCCCCATAGTCAACAGTCAACAGTCAACCGTCAACAGTCTAGAATTTATTGACAAATGACAAATGACCAATGACTATTGACTGTTTTTTAAACCTTTGGAAAATTTAGGATAATTAAATGAGTATTACTCCTGAGTCGGTTAAGCAATTGCTCAGTTCTGAAGATTTGGGCGATCGCTTACGAGCTGTGAATCAAATTCGCGATTTAGATAGAGCGATCGCTTTTGAATTAATTCAAATTGGGGTTGGTGATAGCAATGCTCGTGTCCGTTACTCAGCAGTGAGTCAGCTAGATGTACTCGGCACACAAGATTTACAGTTATCATTGAATATACTACGGCAACTGCTGAATGACCCCGAACCTGATGTGCAAGCAGCCGCCGCCGATTGTTTAGGCGCGCTGAAGTTAGAAGAAGCTTTTGGCGATTTGCAACAACTTTACAACACAACCCCTGAATGGCTGGTAAAATTCAGCATCATCGCGACATTGGGCGAGTTAGGCGATCCGCGCGGTTTTGAATTGCTCAAGCTTGCACTTGAGACTGAGAATGATTTAATTAAAACTGCTGCTATTAGTTCCTTTGGCGAGTTGGGAAATATAGATGCAGTACCCCTGTTAACTCCCTATGCTCAAAATCCCGATTGGCAAGTCCGCTATAGAGTTTTGCTAGCTTTGAGCCGTTTGGGTGGTGCAGATGCTAAAGCTGTTTTGGAAACTTTGGCAAATGATCAAGTAGAAGCGATCGCCAATGAAGCGAAAAAATCTTTGCAGTCAGTATCATAATAATTGCAAAATCTGATTCCAAATAATCCTAGGGGCACAACATGTTATGCCCCTACCCATGTACTTCATTTTCCTGAAATATGCTGTATATAAGTACGTACAAAACTACAAAAGAAAATTCGTAGTAATTATTTCACAAATTACTACGAATTGAAAGCATAACACTTATTGCTAACCGAAGATATTTAGATGATTTTTAAATTTTAGTATTCTCGATAATAAATTTACCTCCTTAATTATAAACAATTTATCTTGCAGTTAATTCTCAAGAACTAACTTGAGTTTTACGACGGCGAGACAAAGCCATGACTGCACCTACAGCACCCAAACCTAATAATGTAGTTGGTTCAGGAACAGTCGCAAACGCACCCCCAGAAAAGCTCAAGTTACTAACTGAGCCGCCGCTAGCAAGAGTTGAATTCACCTGAGCAACAGTCTGATTATTTACTTGGAAAGTTAAGTTTCCTGCACCATTAGATTTCTCTCCCGTTGCACTGGTGAAGATACCCCAAAGTTGAACATCTATCGCCACGTTGGCTCCACTTTGGGCTATTGAATAATCAGCAGATTTTAAAGTAAATGTATTGATGCCATCTGTGATTGAGGTAGTATTTTCTCCTGGGAGAATTACCCCAGGTATATTCAGGTTACCAAAGTCCATAAATGGATTGTCGGCAATGTCTGATGCAAAGGAAATAATATTACCGATGTTACCTGTGTTGAAGGCTGCAAAACTTCCTGTATTTGCAGCAACACCAAAGGGAGTGATGGGCTGAGGAGTAAAGTTTAGTTTATCTTTTGATAATGTCACTAAACTAGTGGCATATGGATTAGCAGTGAAACCACCCTGAAATTGAAACTCCCCAGATAATGCAGCCGCTTGCGCAGAAGCAGCAAAGGTAAAAGTTCCAGCAGTAGCTAAAGGGATGACAGCAGTAGCGGCTAAAGTTGCGTTTATAAGTTTAGATTTAAAACCGAACATTGTAATTTAAAGCTCCTATAAAAGAATTTACCAGACCAAGTGCGCTAATACTACGCAGCAATCTTAAAGCTAGTTATGAATGCTAGAAATACTGAAAAAATAAAGTATAAATGCGTTTTGCATCATAATCTATGTAAGTTTGCTGTTTCAAAATCAGAGGTATATTAATCGCTATCTTTGTGATTAATCGCTGATGGATTTGTTACTTCTCCAGAATTACATAGGTATTTCCTAATCGGCAAGGTCTAGTTATTTAACTTGATAGAATCTTCATGACTAGCATAGTGTTATCTCTTATATACTTAAGCAAAAAGTATTTAAAGTAACTTTGTTTTTCTCAGCTTATAAATTTTATATTTAAGTAGATCTACTATAAATATATGTTTTCTTTTTAAGGTTAATATACAATTTTGTAAATGACATGCAGTAATTCTCAAAAATCAAGATGTTGATGTTTAGATAAGTTAGATTTAATTTTTGTATCAACTCAACATGAATAAACGATTAATTAAAATTAAAGATATTTTATGTCATGTTGAAAGACTGACGCAAAATTCAACTTCCGCCCTTGCAGATGCATCTGTCGCATTTTATTTTCACATTGGAATAATTTAATTAGCAGCAGAATATTAGGCAAGAGTTTAGCCTTAGATGACAACTGTACATCAAAATCTAACTAGGAAATACTTGCGGCCAAGTTGTCACTAGGAAAACTATAACTGCGGCGATCGCTAATATCCCTTGGAGTAAATTTCCCACCACTGTCCCGACGACAATTCCGATACCAGCTTTAATTGCTACTCCTAATTGACGCTGGTAAAGGTACTCGCCAATAATTGCGCCCAACAATGGCCCCAATAAAATACCTAATAGCGGCCCGCCAAAAGGTAAAGCTGGTAATAATCCGAAGAATCCTAAAAGCAATCCGACAAATGCGCCTATTTGTCCCCATTTACTAGCACCGGCTTGTTTTGCGCCTATATACCCAGCTAAGAAATCTACGCCAATACTCAAAAGCAACACAATTATTGTGACAATTAGTGGTATTTTAATCGCTGCGAAGGAACTGCTAACTACTCCCCAGATAATAATTGCAATTAATATTAAACTGGTTCCAGGAATGGCAGGAACTACAGCACCAATTATACCTACAACCATTACTGCAACTAGTAACCAATAGATAATTTGCATAATTTGTTAATTGTCAATCTAATTGTCTGATGCAACTTGCAAATAAGAACTGAGAGTAACAGCTAATTTATCAGCAATTCCGGCAATCCAGGTTTCATCTTGCTTGGTGTAACTGCGAGGTGCATTTGCGCCTAAAATCAACACACCTTGATTACCAATAGGTTGACAAATTACGCCTTGAGTATTTTCTGGCAAATAATCAAATTCAATTCGCCCTGGATAGATTTTTAACGCAACTAAATAAACTGGCTTTTGTGTTAACAATACCCTTTTTAAAATTGGCCCTGGTACAACCTCAGATTTGGGGGACAGAATACCGCGACGTAACAAAACTTTATCTTGATAAAAAACTACCAGCGATCGCGTGACGGTGTTAGTTAATAATAAATGTGATGCCCAAGCTAGTTCTGTTTTCACGGCTTCTGGTAAATCGTCAGCCAATACAAAACCTTCCTCCCCAATCAGTTGTACAGTATCAGGCGATCGCGGTTGTACTTGCTGCCAAATTAAGCCAGTTAAAATTAACACCGCACTCAAAATCACACCGAGAACATCCCCCCGCGCCTGGGATTCGGTAAGTTCAGGTGTCAACAAGCGGTTCATTAGCAAAAGTACAGCGCCTAAACAGCCAACCACTATAGGTAGACGGCGTAAAACTAGATTGGGATCAGGTTTAGTCATTTGTTATTGGGCATTGGGCATTGGGCAATAAATAGCACTAGGTAATAGTCATTTGTCTCCCCTGTCTCCCTCATCCCCCTCATCCCCCTCATCTCACTTACTCCTCGCCAGGTTCAATGATCCGTTGGAATAGATAACCGGTTCCGCGTGCGGTGAGTATTAATTCTGGGTTGCTGGGATCATCTTCCAATTTGGCTCGCAGACGAGAGATATGCACATCTACCACGC
This sequence comes from Calothrix sp. NIES-2100, assembly GCF_963875285.1. NCBI lineage: Bacteria > Bacillati > Cyanobacteriota > Cyanophyceae > Nostocales > Calotrichaceae > Calothrix > Calothrix sp. NIES-2100. The sequence goes on along the minus strand of NZ_CAWNLA010000001.1, from coordinate 8,677,475 downwards.
GGGTATCTACATGGCGTTCTGGTGTGTAACCCCAGACTTCTTGCAAAATTTCCGAACGGGAAAAAGCTTCTCCAGAGCGACTGACTAATAACTCTAGTAAGCTAAACTCCATACCAGTTAAGCGAATGCGCTCATCGCCTTTGTAAACTTGTCGCTTGTTCGTATCAATTTTGATATTAGCAACGTGGATGACTCCAGAACTGGGAATTCCCGAAGCACTGGTTTTGTCTACTCGTCTGAGTACTGAGCGAATCCGGGCTTCTAGCTCTTTTGGGGAAAAAGGCTTAACTACATAGTCATCAGCGCCTAACTCTAATCCCGTAATGCGATCGGCTACGTCCCCTAAGGCTGTTAGCATAATAATAGGGACATCTGACTCCTTACGTAGTTCTTGGCACACGCCGTAGCCATCGAGTTTTGGCATCATTACATCCAACACTACCAGGTCGGGGTCAGCTTTGCGAAAAGTTTCCAAAGCTTCTTCTCCATCGCCAGCCGTCACTACATCGTAGCCAATCATGGAAAGGCGCGTTTCCAAAATCCGGCGAATGCTGGCTTCGTCGTCTACCACCAGGATTTTTTCTTTATGACTTTCCAAAGTTTCTCAACGCTCCTTAACTAAAATTTTTCATGATTAATTTTTAATACCATAATATTAAGATATCATTCCATGAATCACATGAAAAAAAGCTGTAACTACTACTATTATTGAACTTTTATTTTCGCCAAGAATTAAGGAAAAATTAAGATTATTTAATAAGATTTAAGAATGGCAAAGTCCAAAACCTTTTACGTTTGTAGCGCTTGTGGAGCAGAATCATCCCAGTGGTTTGGTAAGTGTCCTGCTTGCGGCACCTACAACTCCCTTGACGAGCAGGTTTCTATCCAGTCATCAATGGATATTCCTGGGCGAGGGGGAGTGAGTGGTTGGCAATCAGCGCCAACTAATGGGAAATCTCATGCTAAACCAGCTAAACCGCGTGCATCTCTAACATTTGACCAAATTACCGATCGCCAAATTGCTCGTTGGGAATCTGGCTATGGGGAATTAGATCGGGTGTTGGGTGGTGGGGTTGTCCCTGGTTCAATGGTGCTGATTGGTGGCGATCCCGGAATTGGTAAATCAACTTTACTGCTTCAAGTATCCAATCAATTGGCGCAGAGATACCGCATCCTCTACGTAACTGGCGAAGAATCAGGTCAACAAGTAAAATTAAGGGCTTCGCGCTTAGGAGTATCCAAAAGCGTCAATGTTGTAGGTGATGAAAATACAGTTGTAGCAGAAGTTACAGATGTTTCACTAGAACCTAAAAGTATAGATCCTGACAGTATAGGTGCAGATTTATATATATTGCCAGAAACCGATTTAGAAGAAATTCTCCGAGAAATAGACTCCCTCAAACCAAATGTGGCCGTAATTGATAGTATCCAAACAGTGTTCTTTCCGGCACTGACATCTGCACCTGGTTCCGTAGCGCAAGTTAGAGAATGCACAGCCGCACTGATGAAAGTGGCAAAGCACGAAGACGTGACAATGTTAATTGTCGGACACGTAACGAAAGAAGGTGCGATCGCGGGGCCAAAAGTTTTAGAACACTTAGTAGATACAGTATTGTATTTTGAAGGCGATCGCTTTGCTTCCCATCGCTTATTACGAACAGTCAAAAATCGCTTCGGTGCAACTCACGAAATCGGTATCTTTGAGATGGTATCTCATGGATTGCGTGAAGTTCCCAACCCTTCCGAGCTATTTTTAGGTAATCGTGACGATCCAGCCCCCGGTACAGCGATTGTTGTGGCTTGCGAAGGAACTCGCCCCATCGTTGTTGAATTGCAAGCTTTAGTCAGCCCCACCAGCTACCCCTCACCACGACGCGCAGCTACAGGTATAGACTATAACCGCCTCGTGCAAATTTTAGCGGTGTTAGAAAAACGGGTAGGCATTCCCATGTCAAAGTTAGATTCCTACGTCGCTTCTGCGGGGGGTTTGAACGTGGAAGAACCAGCCGTAGATTTAGGAATTGCGATCGCCATTGTTGCTAGTTTCCGCGATCGCATAGTCGATCCAGGTACAGTTTTAATTGGTGAAGTCGGGTTAGGGGGACAAGTGCGATCGGTTTCCCAGATGGAACTGCGGTTAAAAGAAGCAGCCAAACTCGGATTCAAAAGAGCGATCGTCCCCAAAGGAACAAAATTCCCCGATCTTAATATCGAGATTTTACCAGTTTCCAAGGTAATAGATGCAATTATTGCCGCCATCCCCCATCAAGAACTCACAGAAGACGATTTTATACCCGATGAAGACGAGTAACCCCACCCCAACCCCAGACCGCCAGCGAGGAGGGGCTAAATCCCCCACACCAAACCTGTTACCACAACAGCAAAGGTTGGAAAATTACTCCCCCCTCTCTGCTTGCGGAGAGGGGGGTAGGGGGGTGAGGTTCTTTCCAACTTTGACACAACGCCAAACGAAAACCCACCATGACAGCCCTCACCCAAAACTACCAAATCACTTGGGAAAAACTACCCGACGATTACCGACTCCCAGACGATCCCGTGGACAACATCAACCAACCAGCCTTAGCTGCTGCACTCACAGAAAGCCTACAATTAGCCGGCAAAATAGCAGCTAACGCCCTGACAACTACCAATTACGGCATTTGTGCCACTCTAAATAACAGAATGGTGATTAAAGCTCCTGATTGGGCTTTCATCCCCAAAATTAATGTTAGTAGAGAAGAAGTAACACGTAGCTATACCCCTCAGCTACAGGGAGACATTCCTGTAATCGTGATGGAATTTATTTCTGATACCGAGGGCGGAGAATATTCCATCAAACCCACTTATCCCCCAGGAAAATGGTTTTTTTACGAGCGCATCCTCAAAGTACCAAACTACATCATCTTTGAACCAGATAGCGGCAGTTTTGAAATGTATCGCTTAGACAAAACAGAACAGTACATATTGACACAACCAAATGAAAACCAACTTTACTGGATAGGGGAAATAAATCTTTATTTAGGTGTATGGCAAGGTACTCGTGACAACCGCGCAGGAAATTGGTTGCGGTGGTGGGATGAACAAGGACAATTACTATTGTGGGGTTCAGAGTTAGCAGAACGAGAAAGACAACGTGCTGAAAGACTAGCAGCACAATTGTGGGCGGCGGGAATTGAACCGCAAGATTAGACTTTTTGCAAATAATTTAAGGTTGCTAGATTAGCTAATAATTTGCTAAATCTAGCAATTTTTTTGCGTTTAGCCCCAATGGGCGTTGGCTTACTGCTGGAGATGATAGCGGAAATATCAAAATTTGGCACCGCAGCTAGTTGTAGAATAACAGCGTCAAAAGGTGTTGCTCTTTGGAAAACACCAACAAATAAATTATCCCGCTTGTAGGGGCACGGCACCGATATTTTATCGTTATTACCAAAATTCTGTGGATGCCGTGCCCCTAACGATATAGTTATTATGTAATGATAATTCCTTTAAAGACCAACTGTTTAGTTCTAAACACAAAAATTTTCACTGGAAACGAAAACGTTCTCACTTCAACCCAAAACGTTCTCGTTTGAAACTAGAACATTTTCACTTAAAACGAAACCGTTCTCATTTGAAACCAGAACATTCTCACTGACAACCGCAAAATTTAAGCTTCTGAGAAGGAGTTTTTCACTTGAAACTGAAATACCCAAGCTCAGAAGCTCAAAGTTTATGCTTTTATCGAGAAACGTCGAGTAAATTTCTCAAATTACGACGTTTGTGGTTGCAATTTTTTCGCTTTGCGGGCAAATCTTCGCCCTAAATCATCAACCATTGAATCTAAACCAGCGCCTTTACCATTAGCTAATAGAGAATATTTACATCAAAAGCCAGCACGTTTATGGCGATCGCTATATTGCTATTGTAGGCTCCATCAGCAGCACCTTAAATCTTCCCACCCACGAGACTGAGTGAGTGCGTATGTCAAAATAAAATATCAGTAAAATTACAGTCTTGAGCAATGGTGTGGAATCCAGGGCAGGAGTTATTTGGCAGGCGGTACATCATCGAGAGAAAATTGGGCGAAGGTGGAATTGGGATTACCTATCTCGCTAAAAATCGACGCGGTGAATTGCGAGTTATCAAAACCCTCAGAGAACAAATCCTCAATCATCCCCAATGGATACCACATCAAGATAAATTACGGCATGACTTTCGTGATGAAGCTTTGCGACTGGCTTTGTGTCGCCATCCTCATATTGTGCAGGTAGAAAATGTCTTTGATGAGGAGAATTTGCCATGTATGGCGATGGAGTACATCGAAGGCGAAGATTTGGGGAAGCGAATCACCAACAAAGGGGCGTTACCTGAAGCCGAAGCACTGCAATATATTCGGCAAATTGGCGAAGCTTTGATATTGGTTCACGAGAAAGGCTTGCTGCATCGGGATTTGAAGCCGAGTAATATTATGATGCGTGCGGGTAAACCAGAAGCAGTGCTAATTGACTTTGGGCTGGCGAGACAATTTATTTCCGGTGGAGTTCAACGACATACAGAAAGTCTTACCCCTGGTTATGCGCCACCAGAACAATATGCACCCATCGAACAACGAGGAGAATATATAGATGTTTACGCCTTAACCGCTACATTATATTCTTTAGTGACTGGACAATTGCCCATGCCAGCACCAGCTAGACTGCAAAATTTTACGCTACAAGCGCCTAAGGAGTTGAATGGTAGTGTTAGCTACAGGGTAAATGAGGCAATTATGAAGGGGATGGCGTTAAATTATAGGTTTCGTCCCCAGTCGGTGGAGGAGTTGTTGGATTTGTTGGGTGCGAATCCCATACCGCCAACACAACCAGTAATATCTCGTCCCAATACACTCCCATCTTGGGAATGCGCCCACATCATCCCTGGTATTTCTGGAAGAGTCGCCCTTAGCCCCAAGGAAGATATTTTAGCAAGTGTGGCACGTTCAGTTATTCACTTGTTTTCATCAACTACAGGTGAACTTCTCCGCACCTTCACTGGTCATTCTGACTGGGTTAGTTCCGTAGCCATCAGTAGTGATGGGCAAATTCTCGCTAGTGGTAGTAGAGACAACACGATCAAACTGTGGTCAGTGACAACCGGAAAGGAAATTCGCACCCTCACTGGTCATTCTGACCCGGTTGTTTCCGTAGCCATCAGTAGTGATGGGCAAATTCTCGCTAGTGGTAGTCTAGACAAGACGATCAAACTGTGGTCGGTGACAACCGGAAAGGAAATTCGCACCCTCACTGGTCATTCTGAGTTGGTTGTTTCCGTAGCCATCAGTAGTGATAGTCAAATTCTCGCTAGTAGTGGTGGAGACAAGACGATCAAACTGTGGTCGGTGACAACAGGAAAGGAAATTCGCACCCTCACTGGTCATTCTAACTGGGTTAGTTCCGTAGCCATCAGTAGTGATGGGCAAATTCTCGCTACTGGTAGTCATGATAAGACTATCAAACTGTGGAAAATATCAACAGGTAAAGAAATTCACAGCCTCACTCATTTTGACGGAGTTTGGTCTGTCGCCTTTACCCCCGATGGAAATGGGCTAGCTGCGGGAGACCATAGCGGGAATATCAAAATTTGGCGACGCAGCTAGTTGTACAATAACAGCGTCAACACAGTAAACAGATAATTAAGGTGCGATCGCAGTTTTACTCGAAGGTTAACTAGTTAAAACCTATCAAAATACTAAAATAAAAGCACATATCGCTAAAATATATCGCCCTAACTATGACAACTGTAATTGCTAGACCTTCATCTTTGATTGGCAGTATCAAAATAGAAAAGCTGGATAAATTTAACCTGTTTAAATTTAATGATGAACTGCAAGCACGGATGGAAGAACTGTTAGAACGCAAAAAAGCTGACTTACTAACTCCAGAAGAAGTAATCGAACTGGAAGAAATTGGCGAACTAGATAGAATTTTTACTTACATCAATGCCATGCTAGTAGCTCAACACAATAATTGATGATGCTACTAAAGAAATTGTCCGCAAACGCACTAATTATCAGTCTCAGATCCCCGACTTCTTGAAGAAGTCGGGGATCTTTTTGTTTGTGATACCTCGCTAATTATCAGCCTTGGTGCGACGATCGCTCAATTAGCTTTGATATCCTTGGGTTGTTGCTGAAATAAACTGTATTGCTCTACAAAAATATCAGGCGTTAGCTTAACTTACCCTAGGTATGGTTCTTTAGGGAACATCAACAAATAAATTATCCCGCTTGTAGGGGCACGGCACCGATATTTTATCGTTATTACCGAAAGTCTGTGGATGCCGTGCCCCTACCGATATGGTTGTTTTGTCATGATCATTCCTTTAAAGAGCAACTGTTTAGTTCTAAACACAAAAATTTTCACTGGAAACGAGAACATTCTCACTTCAACCCAAAACGTTCTCATTTCAACCCAGAACATTCTCACTGACAACCGCAAAATTTAAGCTTCTGACTCGGAGTTTTTCACTTAAAACTGAAACACCCAAGTTCAGAAGCTCAAAGTTGATGTTTTTATCTACAAACGCCGATTTATAGCCTAATACAGTTCAGTTAAGATCCCCCCGCCTGCGGCGACCCCCTTAAAAAGGGGGTAATAGAGTGTTATTAGCCCCCCTTTTTAAGGGGGGTTGGGGGGATCAAAAGCCTGTGGAACCACTCTAAAAGTCTTGTGTGTAGAGCGCAGCCTCGCTAGCGGGGAGGGGGTGGGGTTCTTATCCCTCACCAATAACGATAAATGCTATACTTCATAAAATTACGAGGTTTGCGGTTGCAATTTTTTCGCTTTCCGGGCAAATCTTCGCCCTAAATCATCAACCATTGAATCTAAACCAGCGCCTTTACCACTGGCTTTGGCATAGTTATACACCAGCAAACCCGCCGCATAAGCTTCACTGCCAACAGCCACAGAAGTATCATCCACCAGTTCTTGCAATTGTGTCAACGACAGCAAAATCGGATACAAAGCCTCAAATAATTCAATATCTCGCCGCATTTCATCCACATCAAAAGAACGCGGTAAAAAATCAGGATTTTGTGCAGCTATTTCCAACGCCTTACTCACAAACGCCCGACTCTTATCCCCCAGCTTTGGTAAAGCTTTACGTTCCTCCGTTGACAAATCAATCAAAAACGGTAACTTTTGCCGAATAGTACTAATAGCTTCCATCACAGCTTCTCTATCTGCTGCGGAAAGTTTTGCACTGACTTTACTATCTGCCATCTTTCATACACCTTAAATTGAACTAATTTTCAGTATTCCCCAAGATATTTAGGCAGTTATAGTTATTTATAAGCAATTTAGATAAAAATTTTTATACTATTAATTTAAGTGATATTCCAGAGTTACCAGCCTGGGGGCGTTGGCTTCGACTTCGCTCAGCCAACACCGTGCCCTGCTATCTACGACACGATTTAAGCAATGCAAAATTATCAATCTGGTTGTGTGATATTGCTCAAACTGCCAGAACGTTTGCGGCAATTAAGTATGAATCCTGATGATTGAGATTAATGATTGTAATTTCCGGTAAGCTAATAGACCTACAGATAGAATTGCGATCGCCGGAAAATTGTCACAATTAATGACGAGCTCCGTTATTTTGAGACAATCAATCCTATGGCCTTTGGTATTGGCGATTTATTCTGGATTTTTCTCCTCCTCTCATCCGTGCAACCCATCTGGCAAAAGCGTCAAATCGAATATCGCCGTGTGCGCGCTTTACAAGAATTTGAGCGAGGACGTAACAGCCGGGTGATTTTGCTCATTCACCGTCAAGAGTCTCTCAGTTTACTGGGCATACCCATATCACGCTACATTACCATCGAAGACTCAGAACAAATACTGCGAGCAATTCGCCTCACTCCCCCAGAGGTTCCAATTGATTTAATTTTGCACACTCCTGGTGGTTTGGTATTAGCTACCGAACAAATCGCTAGAGCATTAATTCGCCATCCGTCAAAAGTTACCGTGTTTGTCCCCCACTATGCCATGAGTGGCGGTACAATGCTGGCGCTAGCTGCTGATGAAATTGTCATGGATGCAAATGCTGTCTTAGGGCCTGTTGATCCCCAATTAGGTAACTTCCCCGCAGCCAGTATCCTGAAAGTAGTACAAGATAAACCCATCAGCGAAGTTGATGACCAAACTTTAATCATGGCAGACTTGTCAGCTAAAGCCATTCAACAGGTACAGCGCTTTGTGCGGACTTTGCTTAAAGACAGTATCCCCAAACAAAAAGTCAGCCCAGAAAATATTGAACCAATTATCGAAGCCTTAACAACTGGACGTGTCACTCACGACTACCCGATTACCGTAGAGGAAGCAACAGAAATGGGGCTACCCGTAACAGTCGGATTGCCCCATTCTATTTACGATCTCATGGATCTGTATCCCCAACCACAAGGAGGCAGACCCAGCGTTCAGTATATTCCCATGCCTTATGATGACCGTCGGCCAATTTTACCTACACCTAAAGGTAGACCTTTAGAAGAACCAACTCAGACAAGATAAAACATAAAGGATGTAGACGCGGAGCGGCTTGCCGGAGGCTAGGATGAAGGATGAAGGATGAAGGATGAAGTAATGGCTACGCGCCTGTGGATAGAAAAGAAGGGCTTTTCCGTTCAGGTTTTCTCCATCCCTGAATGGGCGGGTTAATTTCATACTTCATACTTTACACTTCATACTTCAGGTAACGCCTAAGGTGTCGGCGATGGTGAACTTGTCGGCGTAGCTGTTGGTGTCGGTGATGGTGAAGTTGTCGGCGTAGCTGTTGGTGTCGCCGATGGTGTCGCTGATGGTGTCGCCGATGGTGTCGCCGACGGTGATGGCGATGATGTCGGCGATGGTTTAGATGTTGGTGTCGGCGATGGTGTCGGCGATGGTTTAGATGTTGGTGTCGCTGTCGGCTTACCTAAGGCTGACTTAGCCTCTGCATTCAGCTTTTGACGAAATGCTAAATCAGCAATGCCTGTTTCTTGTAACTGAAATTTTTTCTGAGCTTCCTTTACCGCCGCTTCTGTCTGAGGCCCATAAAATTGATCGCGGGGTAGGGGAGTTTTAGGCTTCAGTACTACATTTAAATTTGCTTGCAAAATCTGAATGATACCAGCAGCCCAATTTTGAGTTTTTGGGCCTGCTATCCCATCTACACCTAATTTGTAACCCCTCTGAAATTCACGGATTGCTTGTATTGCTTCCTTATCCGTCAAGGGTGAATTGTTTACGGTGATTTTATAACCTAATCCATGAAGCACAGCACGAAATTGCTGTGGTGTATAGCTACGCTGAGCCACAGCAAAAGAAGAAGTTGAGGATACCACACTTGCAGTTATTAGGCAAGCAGTAACAATGCTAGCGCTTGATTTTCCAAAGCCACACCACATAAATTAAAACTCCTTTGGTTTAAATCAGCAGAATCTAAAGGCTTACAGATGCATTTTAAGTTTCTTTAACATCTGTTTTGACAATGATTAATGATTTTTGATTAAAAATACTTTGATAGGTTAATTTATTTAATAAATTATGAATATTTTTTCATCCTTCCAGAGAAAGATTTTTTAACAGTTGCGCTGAACTCTAAAAAGTCCTAAAACTATAGAAGTTAAAAATTTATACAGGATTAGAGTATAATTCAATACTTAAAAATGACAAATCTTAAACCTTTAAAGCGATCGCAACTTTACTTTGAAAGATTGATGGCACTCACTGCCACAGTAAATTTGTGTTTAGTTTTGTTTAATTTAAGTTACGTACCGTGGCGAGATTTTTACTGGCGAAAATTACCCCAAATTACCCAAATTTACGATCCAATTAAGGGAATTGAACCCCACCGAGAAACAAATAATTATCTGAAAACAGTAGATGCATTAGAAGAACAGGTAAGCCAAACAGGGTTACAATCGCCTCAGGTACAAACAAAGCTAGAGGAAATCAGCCGTCTCAGCACTGAGATGGTTGACAGTAATCCTTTTGCAGGTGTCGGTAAGAGTGGGACATTAGAGAAAATCAAAAACCGGATGCGCGATCGCCTCGGTCAAGAATCAGCCAAACTTGCTTTTAGAACTTTTTGGAGTCAAGCATATTTATCTCAAAAGGGTTGGAATCAGGAGATTAATTTTTTTAACCAGAAAATCCGTCCTCTAATTTCCACAAACTACTACCGCCGCATTGGCGAAGATGGGGATTTAGTTGATAATTTTTGGCTAATTGACTTACCCTTTATCGGTTTATTTGCTTTCGAGTTGCTAGTACGTAGCTTTTTTATTAAACGCAGTCATCCTGGTTTTAACTGGTTAGATGCTGTATTGTGGCGTTGGTACGATCTATTATTATTGCTACCATTTTGGCGATGGTTGCGAGTTATCCCCGTCGTTATTCGCCTCGATCAAGGGCGGGTATTAAATTTACGCCCAGTATGGCGACAAATTAATCAAGGAATTGTTGCCAATTTTGCCGAAGAAATTACAGAAATTGTCGTAGTCAGGGTAATTAACCAGATTCAGGGATCAATTCAGCAAGGTGAATTCACCAGCTGGTTAAAGCAACAAGAGAACCTGCGCCCATATATAGATATCAATAATGTTAATGAAATAGAAGCGATCGCCGGACTTTTAGTACAAACCGTCGTTTACCAAGTACTACCGCAAATTCAACCAGAGATTACCGCCATTTTACGCCACAATATCAACACCGTTTTCCAGCAAGTACCCATGTATCGTAACTTGCAAATGCTTCCAGGAGTAGGGCAGACACAAACCCAGATCAGCGATCAACTAGCAACCCAAATCACAACTAACCTATATAAAGCAATAGTCAGTGCAGTCGAAGATCCCGTAGGCGCAAAACTCACCAGCAAACTAGTAGAACGTTTCAGCCAAGCCCTAGGTGCAGAAGTGCAGAAAAAACAAGTACTGACAGAACTTCAGAGTTTGCTGTATGACTTTTTAGAAGAAGTCAAACTTAACTACGTTCAGCGTTTATCGCAAGAAGATATAGACCAAATTGTCGAGCAAACCAGGCAATTACGGACAAAAACTCCATTTGGTCCAGTAGTGAACAGTAGTGCGCTAACCACAAGGGACAAGTAAAGGAGATTAGGGAAGGGAGACAAGGGAGACAAGGGAGACAAGGGAGATAAATGCCCAATGCCCCTTGTCCCGCCACAAGCCCAATGACAACTGACAACTGACAACTGACTATTGACTACCTTCAAAAGAAATGCGCTAAACTCAGATTAGGTCGAACCTTATTTAGGTTCGTCACAAGACTTCTTGGAAGATATCCCTATCGCAGGAAGTGGGTCGATGCCCACTTTTTTTATTGGATTTTTGCATGACTCATCCCTTAGTCCCACAAATTATTGAATTGGCGACACCAGTGGCACAAGAACTGGGATTGGAAATCGTTGGCGTGGTTTTTCATACTAACCAACGTCCACCAATTTTACGGGTAGATATTCGCAATCCCCAGCAAGATACTGGATTAAATGATTGCGAACGCATGAGCCGTGCTTTAGAAGCTTCCTTAGATGCGGTGGAGATCATTCCAGATACCTATGTCTTGGAAGTGTCTAGTCCCGGTATTTCGCGACAACTGGTGACAGACAGGGAGTTTATCTCCTTCAAAGGATTTCCTGTAATCGTTTCCACTTCTCCACCCCACGACGGACAGCAAGAGTGGACTGGTCAGTTGATTCGCCGGGATGAGCAAACGGTTTATTTAAACCAAAAAGGTCGTGTAGTCGAAATTAAGCGCGCCCTAATTACTAGGGTACAGCTGGATGAGCGCCGGAGCTAGGGACTAGAGGCTAGGGGCTAGAGACTAGAGGCTAGAGGCTAGAGACTAGGGACTAGAGTAAAACTTTTCTCTAATCCTTAGTCTCTTACGCGTAGTTTTTACTATCGCTTCCCTAGTCCCTAATTCCTAGTCTCTAATCCCTAGTCCCTAACCCCTAACCCCTAATTTTTAAAGGAGATTATTTATGTCAATGGTTAGTTTACCTGGATTAAAAGACTTAATTGAAAGTATCAGTCGTGAGCGTAATTTACCTCGACTTGCAGTGCAATCAGCAATTAGAGAAGCTTTGCTAAAAGGTTACGAACGCTACCGTCGTGCCCAAAATTTAGAACGCAAACAGTTTGACGAAGATTACTTTGATAATTTTGAGGTAGAACTCGATATCGATGGAGAAGGTTTCCGCGTTCTTTCTACCAAAACTATTGTAGAAGAAGTTAGTAACTCCGATCATCAAATATCCTTAGATGAAGTGCAACAAGTAGCACAAGAAGCTCAATTGGGAGATTCTGTAGTGCTGGATGTCACCCCAGACCAAGGAGAATTTGGTCGGATGGCGGCGATGCAAACCAAGCAGGTACTGGCACAAAAACTGCGGGATCAACAACGCCAAATGGTGCAAGAAGAATTCCAAGACTTGGAAAGCACTGTTTTACAAGCACGAGTGTTGCGGTTTGAGCGTCAATCGGTAATTTTGGCTGTGAGCAGTGGCTTCGGTCAACCAGAAGTAGAAGCGGAATTACCAAAACGCGAACAATTGCCCAATGATAATTATCGAGCCAATGCCACCTTTAAGGTATATCTCAAAAAAGTTTCTCAAGGACAGCAAAGGGGACCGCAGTTATTGGTGTCGCGAGCTGATGCGGGTTTGGTAGTTTATTTATTTGCTAACGAAGTTCCAGAAATCGAAGATGAAGTGGTGCGGATTGTGGCTGTAGCACGAGAAGCCAATCCCCCTTCCCGTTACGTAGGTCCACGGACTAAAATTGCAGTTGATACTCTCGATCGCGATGTCGATCCAGTAGGTGCTTGTATTGGCGCGCGGGGATCACGGATTCAAGTAGTAGTCAACGAATTACGAGGTGAAAAAATCGATGTCATCCGTTGGTCTCCAGACCCAGCGACCTATATTGCTAATGCTCTGAGTCCAGCACGGGTGGACGAAGTACGCCTCATGGACCCAGAAACTCGGCAAACACATGTACTAGTAGCTGAAGATCAACTCAGTTTGGCAATTGGTAAAGAAGGTCAAAATGTCCGTTTAGCAGCCCGTTTGACTGGTTGGAAGATTGACATCAAAGATAAAGCTAAATATGACTATGCAGGAGAAGATGCCAAATTCCTTGCAGCTCGTGCAAAATATCAAGCAGAACAAGAAGAAGATGAAGAAGATGATGATGATTTAGATGATCTATCAGAATTAGAAGATGATGAAAATCAGGAAGAATTAGAATTAGAGGATGACTCTTTTGACAATAACGATGACGAGTAGTTCAGCGATCTCTGACATTTTTAGTACAATTCTTTACAGGAACTTAACGAAAAATTACCTGAGATTTAGCAACTTGGGACAAGTAAAAATAGATGGGCAACCGCTATTTTCTGGGCCAGATAGCTGAAGTGAGGTAGTATAGAAGCAATGAAACCGAATTATCGGCGATGTATAAGTTGCCGCCGAGTAGCACTCAAAGAAGAGTTTTGGCGGATTGTCCGCGTCTTTGAGTCGAGAACGGTACAATTAGATGAGGGCATGGGGCGTTCTGCCTATATTTGCCCGCAAACGAGCTGCCTACAAGCGGCTCAAAAAAAAAATCGACTAGGGCGATCGCTACATGCAACAGTGCCAGAAACACTGTATCAGACATTGTGGCAGCGTCTAGCCAAAAGCAATAACCATTCATCAAATTTTAGTTTAGGAAATTTGTGGCGGTAATCCCTAGAGGAATTGTGCCAACAGCCGAACCGAAGCTAGGAACACATCCTCTCTAGATTGCTGGTGTTAGTGTCAAAATAGTAAAGGGATGTAGTTGATAAAAGCCTCGCATACAATCTTTGAGAGGCAAACCAATACTCCCAACAAGTTTTACTCGATTGTGTTGTGGAAGACTCAGAATCAGCAAAACAAAAAACTACAAAATGGCAAACTGGTAGCGCTACCGCGCGGTTAGGCACCCATCGTCATTGGTGGTGGAGATGCCAAAATTAACCCGAGACATCTCTCTTTCCTGATTGGAGGCACCGACAAAATCTAAACGGCAACCAAAAAACAGTAGTCAAAGGATGGAGATGTCACAAACCAGGCAACCATCCGCTAAAACTGTAAATTAAAGGGGAAGAGTGCATGAACAACGGCAAAGTTAGAATCTATGACTTATCAAAGGAATTAAATTTGGATAACAAAGAGCTATTAGCAATATGCGACCAGCTCAACATTGCGGTCAAAAGCCATAGCAGCACAATTTCAGATTCGGAGGCAGAACGCATTCGGTTAGCTGCGGAAAAACTCGCAGCTACGAATGGCATGCCTAAAAAAGAAAATATAACCAGTAATTCAGCAACCCTGTCACAAACTGGCAATAGAAACCGACCAGCCCAACCTCACAAACAACAAATTTTGGAAGTTCTTAAACCCAAAATATTGAGAAATCCTACCTCCAACGCCTCAGAGGCGTCAGTGGCGACGAATGCCCACATGGCTTCGTCTGATGCCAATCCTCCTTCACCTCCCAAGCCCTTCGCTACACCAGTCTCACCCATGCAGCCGACGGCACCAACTCGACCCGTACCCCGGAATTTATCTGAGACCCCACAGCAACCAGCTGTCACAGATGCGGCTCCCAAGCCTAATCCACAGCCCACAGAAAAAATAGCGGCAGAAAAACCGGAAAAAACAATTCCATCCCGACCGAAACCAGAAAAACCGCAAAAACCCCAACTTTCTGCCCCGCCAGCAAGACCTGTGGCAGAAGCAGCGCCAGCACCAGAACAGCTAAATCAAGCAGATAAACCGATCCTCAAGCGCGAACGCCAAAAGCGTGTCGAAGACGAACGGGAGCAGATTAAGCCCAAGGCTGCTAAGCCAACAACCGACCAAACTCCACAATCACAACCACAAAGACAGCCTCGTTCTTCTACTCCAGGTCCAGTTAAACCAGAGCAAAGAGGAAATCGAGCGCCTGGTTCATCAGCACCATTCGGGGATACACAAAGACCCAGCAGACCAGTACGTCCCAGTGAAGCCGTAGCCGCAATGCCGATCGCTACGCCACCAAGACCAATGCCTGGTGGACAAGGAAAAGCAGCAGCAGTCATCGATGAGGTAGTCCCGGGCGATATTCTCGACCTCAAACGCCCCACACCACCAAGACCAGCTAAAGGTGGTAAGAAGTGGCAGGAAGAAGAAATTATCGATGAAATCAAAGAAAAGCCAGGCAAATCTGGCGTAAAAGGCAAGCGAGTCAAGCCCGTCCTCGATGATGATTTTGAGGATGAAGATTTACTCGATGAAGAAGGGCTGGAAATACCAGCTACAGTCCAGGTCAGCCTTTCCATTGCCCGCCCTCCCAAACCAAAAGCAGCTCGACCCACACAGCAACCAGCGATCGCAATTGCCGGACCTACAGCTAGAGGGAAAAAATCTAGTTCTAGAGACCGCGACCAAAATCGCCGCCAAAATAATGAAGTAGAAACCAAGCGGGAACGTCCAGAAAAAGTCGTGGTCACAGGTCCACTGACAGTGCAAGAACTCGCTGACCTCTTGGCTGTGGCTGATACAGAAATTGTGAAAATTCTGTTCATGAAAGGCATGGCGGTGAGTATCACCCAAAATCTCGATATTCCCACAATTATTTTGGTAGCAAAAGAGCTAGAAATAGAAGTGGAAACTGCCGAGCCAGAAGCAGAAGCCCGCAAAGTCACAGAAATGCTGGATTTGGCAGACATGGAAAATCTCCATCGCCGTCCACCAGTAGTGACAATTATGGGTCACGTAGACCACGGCAAAACTACACTGCTGGATTCGATTCGCAAAACCAAAGTGGCAGCAGGCGAAGCAGGTGGTATTACTCAGCACATTGGTGCATACCATGTGGATATCGAACATGAGGGACAGCCACATCAAATAGTATTCCTTGATACCCCCGGTCACGAAGCCTTCACAGCCATGCGGGCACGGGGAGCAAGGGTGACAGACATTGCCGTTTTGGTAGTCGCTGCTGATGATGGCGTGCGTCCGCAAACCATTGAAGCAATTAGCCATGCTCAAGCCGCCGAAGTGCCAATTGTCGTCGCAATTAACAAAATAGACAAAGAAGGGGCACAACCAGAGCGCGTCAAACAAGAACTTACCAACTATGGTCTGACCGCAGAAGACTGGGGTGGTGAAACAATTATGGTTCCCGTGAGTGCGATCAAAGGCGAAAACCTGGATACACTCCTAGAAATGATTCTCTTGGTAGCAGAAGTCGGCGAACTATCTGCTAACCCAGATCGTGTTGCCAAAGGAACTGTGATTGAAGCTCATTTGGATAAAGCCAAGGGAGCAGTTGCTACCTTGTTAATTCAAAATGGTACGCTTCATGTAGGCGATATGTTGGTAGCAGGCTCGGCATTTGGTAAAGTGCGGGCAATGGTCGATGACAGAGGCAGAAGAGTCGATGTTGCTAGTCCATCCTTTGCGGTGGAAGTCTTGGGTTTAAGCGATGTCCCAGCAGCAGGCGATGAATTCGAGGTCTTCGAGAACGAAAAAGAAGCACGCGCCTTGGCTAGCGATCGCGCCGACAAACAACGTCAATCCCGACTATTACAGGGACGCGTTACCCTCACAACTCTATCGGCTCAAGCACAAGAAGGCGAGTTGAAAGAACTCAACTTGATCCTCAAAGGAGACGTGCAAGGTTCAGTGGAAGCTATTGTGGGATCGCTCAGACAAATCCCGCAAAACGAAGTCCAAATCCGGATGCTGTTAGCTACCGCTGGGGAAATCACCGAGACAGATATCGACTTAGCTGCTGCTAGTAACGCCGTGATTATTGGCTTTAACACCACCTACGCCAGTGGAGCCAGACAAGCCGCCGATGAAGCGGGTGTAGATGTTAGGGAATACAACATCATCTACAAACTCCTGGAAGATATTCAAGGAGCCTTGGAAGGTCTGTTGGAACCAGAATTGGTGGAAGAACCATTAGGTCAAACCGAAGTCCGTGCCGTCTTCCCAGTCGGTCGTGGTGCGGTTGCCGGTTGTTATGTCCAATCAGGCAAACTAGTCCGCAACTGCAAAGTGCGGGTACGTCGTGGCGGTAAGGTGATTTATGAAGGCGTTCTCGATTCCCTCAAACGGATGAAAGAAGATGCCCGCGAAGTCAATGCCGGTTATGAATGCGGTATTAACATTGATAAATTCCATGATTGGGCTGAAGGTGACATCATCGAAGCCTATCAAATGGTTACCAAGCGTCGCACTCTGACAATGACAAAGTAGTGCTGAGTCTATTAGTGCTGAGTTATCAGTCAAAGCTCTGAGTTTTGAGTTCATCCTCAAAACTCGCAACTTAAAACTTACAACTCAGTACTTATAACTCAGAAGGCATGAATTTAACTATGTCCTCATTTCGCTCTGAACCTATTTTGTGGATTCACGTCGCCGGATTGGCGACGTTGCCGATTTTTTTATTTTTGTGTTTGTTGTTCCTATCCATAGGTGAGCCACTCTTACCTGTATGGATGGAACTATTTTTAGTAGCCGCCATTGGAGTTGTGCCACTTTTGTGGATGCAATTCCGTCGTCCTTTTTACATATTTGCTATTTTGGGAGTTGCACTCAAGCCAGAAAATCTGACTGAGCAGCAACGAAAGATTCTTTGTTTAATTAATACAAATTTAAATCGCGTGCTGACCGTTTTGGCCGCAATATTGTTAGTAGGGGTGCTGTGGCAGCTACACCAAATTACTCCACTGGTAGCAAACATTGCCAGTTTTCTACCCCAATGGCGGATTGTGGGATTACTGCTGGCGGCTCTAGCGTTTTTCGCCAGCAATCTGTTTTTGCAAATTCCCGTGAGTGTAGCCAGAATTTTGGTGACAAATGACACAGAATTTGCAGCCATAAAACCATTACCTTTAGAAAAGATTCAGCAGGATTTCACAATCGTAGGGGTGCGGGTTAATCAAATAGTGCCGCAGTTATTTCAATCTCTGTTAGGTCTTAGTCAGAATACCCAGCAGCCCAAAGAGCAAAACCCCGATGAACATTAGGTAGATTTTGACAATCTCCTGTGGGCGGTAACCTCGAAATGAGAACTGCTATTAATTTTGAAATTAAAACCAAGGAATGAGAAACTATGGCTCAAATTCCAACTTCTAGCGGCCAATTTACTAATGATAGTGAAATTTGGCACAGCCTTAAATATGCGATCGCCGCTAGTTCTGGCTTTCAACGCTGGCAACTAGAACGTAATGTACAATTACAAGGGCTGCGTTTAGAACAACAAGTACAGCGGTATTTACGGGAAACTTTAGAAACACTAGCTTACTAAAAATCCATCCCATATTCTCAGTTGGCTAGCAAATAATCAAGTTGACGGTAGCCACTCTCCTTCAACTTCCACTTCAAATACTGAAGAATTTAAAATTATTTCCTAGGGACTGCCAATTAAAAAATATCTCATCAATAGGGTGTGTTCAAGAAGTTGAACGCACCCTATTGGCTTTGAATACCACATTTGGGGTATTTATTCTGAGAGTGTAATATTTATTAACAAAATAAACACAGTTTTTTATTTACGTATTTCATAATTTAGCTGATCATTCGCTGATGATCCGGTATAGTTTTGCATGGGTTTGGCAGGTAGATAAGCTGCTACCAGCAACCTTGTTTAAGTTCACGTAATTCAGCACTTCACAGACCTAAAAAATGAAATATCGGGGTTTTGACATTTTAAGAGCCAAATATCTTCGCTGTGTTTTTGGCAGTAGTCTCACATATAATCTACCATTGCGAGCCGGACTAACTACTGCGTTAATTGTTTCCACTGGTTTAACACTATTACCTGGTGTGGTAAATGCCGATCCCATCCGCCAGGAAGCGATGTCTACGACGGGCTACGCCTACGCGCCAACTCTGACAGCCCAAGTTCCCAGCACTGCAACTGTAATTTACGTTAACCCAGCCACTGGTGCAGATACTACTGGTGCTGGTGCAACAGCCGCTGCGCCTTACAAAACTATTACCTTTGCCCTGAAGCAAGCCCAAGCGGGTACAGTCATTCAACTCGCTCCGGGAACTTACGATCAGCAAAGTGGAGAGATTTTCCCACTCTTGTTGAAATCAGGAGTAACGCTGCGAGGTGATGAAGCAAGCAAAGGACAGGCAATACAGATTACAGGTGGAGGCTTTTACACCAGTAAAACATTTGCCAGACAGGATATTACTATTCTTGGTGATAACGGGACAACGATCGCAGGTGTTAGTATCACGAACCCAAATACACGGGGTACAGGTGTGTGGGTAGAATCCACCAATCCGTTGATTACAAATAACACCTTTACTAAAAGTGTCAGAGACGGAGTTTTTGTCACAGGTACAGGAAATCCGAAAATCGAAGGCAATATCTTTGTGCAGAACACGGGTAATGGGGTTTCCGTGACTAAATCTGCCCAAGGCGAAATTCGGAATAACTTATTTCAGGATACTGGTTTTGGGATTGCGATCGGTGGTGCTTCCACTCCTTTAGTTGTAGAAAACCAAATTATTCAAAACCAAGACGGTTTGTATATCTCCGAAACTGCTAAGCCCATCCTCCGGAAGAATATCATTCAGAACAATAAGCGAGATGGGGTGATAGCTACTATTGATGCCCTACCAGACTTGGGTACCAATGAAAATCCTGGTGGTAATCTCATACGTAATAACACTCGTTATGATGTGTACAATGCCACTAAAACCAATAAGATTCTCGCTATTGGCAATGATATCGATCAAAAGCGCATTAATGGTTCAGTAGAGTTTGTTGCTGCTAACGTTGGTGGTGCTACTGCCTTTATTGATGTACCAACAGGTTACTGGGCAAAAGTCTATATTGAAGCTTTAGCCTCCCAACAAATTATTGCTGGCTTTCCTGATGGCAGTTTTAAACCGAATGATCCTGTAACCCGCGCTCAATTCGCTGCTATTATTACCAAAGCTTTTGCACCGCCTGTAAAACGCCCAGGCATTGAATTTAAGGATGTCAAAAGCAATTTTTGGGCTTACGCTGCGATTAAATCTGCTTACCAAAGTCAATTTGTCTCTGGCTATCCTGATGGTACATTTAAACCACAGCAACAAATTCCCAGAGTGCAGGCTTTAGTTGCTTTAGCTAGTGGTTTAAATTTAACTGCGGACAATCAAAATGTTCTCACCTTTTACACTGATGCAGCTCAGATTCCCAATTATGCCCTGAATCAAGTTGCAGCGGCGACGGCAAAGCAATTAGTAATTAACTATCCCACAGTTAAGCAACTCAATCCTAATCGGGATGCAACTAGGGCTGAAGTTGCAGCTTTTGTCTACCAAGCACTAGTTAATGCTGGACGTGCGCCAGCAATTCCATCAGCTTATGTAGTCCAGGTTCCGTAAGTAGCAGTTATAACATTTCACTAAAAACCTGAACTTGTAAATTTCGCCTAGGGCACGGCATTGCCGTGCCCCTACCAACGTGTTTGGATCATAATTAAAGTGAAACGGTATCAGCTGATTGCCAACAGCCCAAAAGCCACAATCTGAAATTTGATTCCCAGAATTGTCGAGTTTGAGGATGAAATTTTAGAATGGCGATCGCCTGAATACAGCAGATAGTAACAATACTCCGAAAGAAGAAAATTCTGCCCTGAATTTCTTACCTATAGTTGTCACAGCAGCGCCAACTCAATACTTTTGAAAGCCACTCTCTTGCCTCTCTATTATGCGATCGCGCCTATTGGGTCGGGGGATTGGGCAGATTAAGCGCGATCGCGCCTGACAACGCAACAGACAAGGCACGATCACATCTACTTTGATGCAAACTTAACCCAATAATTACTTTCTTGCTCAAATTTAGCTATTCTTTATTTATAAATAAAATATAAAAACTCTCAAAAAAAATTGACTTTATATATTTCGCAATGATAAATTTCTTTATTCTAGAAATTTTCCTAACGTTTCGCAAATGAAAAGCCGACTTGAAATATTTGAATATAGAGGATATTCAATCCAAATTCAGCAGGATCAACAAGATGAAATTACCGGAGATATCCACTGGACTTTTTGTTGGGGTAAAAATGGACAACCTCTTAGACATATAGGAAAAATATTTACCGGGTACGATACTGCGTTGGAGGAAGCTGAAAATTTTATTGATACAAGAATTATCAATAATGCTTAATGAAATTGTTTTATTGTCAGGTAGGTTATACAAAATCACTTCAGTTGGTGATGAAATACTAGGGGATTGGGTTTATTCAAATGAGACTTCTGAATCTCATATTTTTTATTCCGATGCTGTTGCGGGAATTAAGATGGAAATTCCAAAAGAATTAATGTCAGGAGTGAAGATCGTACCAATTTGCATTCAGAACCGTAATTTAGAAATTCAGAAATTCCTATCTCCGATTCCCAATCCCAAATTCCAATTTTGAGAGTTACGTTTTAGAAAGCGGATTGGTATCACCACCTGATTTTTTATTGGCAGAAATGCGATCGCATAACTAATTTTGTTTATAGACAGCGATGCGATCGCGGTTTGTTGACTTAATTCCTGACTTGTAACGCTGCCTCAACTTCAGTATCAAAGAAAAAGAAGAAGAGGTAAACTTAGCTTACCTCTCCCTGTACTATTCGATTCTCTTAATTAAAGAATAATGTCGCTTGCCACTAATGCTGGTGCGCCTGCAAGCTGAATTTCCAACTCAGGATTCAAGTTATTGAAAACGTTAGCTTGGAGTAAACCACCTGCATAACGAACCTGACCAATTCCTGTGAATGCAGCAGCGCCAATGAAAACAAATGCTTGATTGCCGGCTAGGAAGGGGTTAGCGTCGATGTTAGATAAATCGATGCGATCGCCTAATAAGAAACCGTTGCCATTAAAGTCCGTAATCACATCGTGTGACAAACCAGGTTGACTGTCGGAAACTGAGTTGAACACGAAAACATCATTACCTATTCCACCAGTCAGATTATCCTTCCCACTACCGCCGTTAATTGTATCGTTACCAGAGCCGCCATTAATTGTATCGTTGCTTAATCCACCAATCAGGCTATCATTGCCGCCACTGCCGTTGATTTTATCATCCCCGGAGCCGCCATCAATTGTATCGTTGTCAGAGCCGCCATCAATTATATCGTTGCCTAATCCACCCAAGAGGCTATCGTTACCTAAGCCGCCGTTAATTGTATCGCTTCCAGCACCACCATTAATTGTATCGTTACCGCCATTACCGTTGAGGACGTTATTCAAGGTAGAGCCAATAATTGTCTCACCGCCTTGGCTACCTTCAACATTCTCGAAGTCGATGATAGTTTCTGTATTTCCGCCACTGATTGAAGTTAAGCCTGTTGATAAGTTGATGGTGACTGTAGAACCAAAGGTGACACCGGAATAATCAATCGTGTCGATACCAACTCCACCATTGTGGACATCGAAGTTGACACCATCATCATCAATGACGCGATCGTTGCCACTATCGCCTTTTGTTGAGTCAGTTCCGCTACCAGCGTTAATTGTATCGTCGCCTAAGCCGCCGTTAATTGAATCTTTGCCTAAGCCACCAATCAGGCTATCCTTGCCTAAGCCGCCGTTAATGATATCATCCCCAGCGCCGCCATTAATTGTATCGTTGCCGCCATTACCGTTGAGGACGTTATTCAAGGTGGAGCCAATAATTGTCTCAGCGCCTTGGCTACCTTCGACATTCTCGAAGCTGGTGATAGTTTCCGTATTACCACCACTGACTGAAGTTAAGCCTGTTGCTAAATTGATGGTGACTGGGGAGAGGAAGGTGACACTAGAATAATCAATTGTGTCGATACCAACTCCACCATTGTGGACATCGAAGTTGATAAAGTCGTCATCAATGACTCTATCGTTGCCGACTCCGCCGTTGACGCTATCTTTGCCCGCGCCGCCGTTGAGGACATCGTTACCCCCGTTACCGTTGAGAGTGTCGTTGTCTGCGCCGCCATTGAGCGTGTCGTTAGTGCCAAGAGCATTCAGAATGTCGTTACCGTTGAATCCGTTGATGATATCAGGCCTATCGATACCAGCTAAAGGATCAAAGATACCATTCAGGGCAGAGCGAAATATCAATGGAACACCGTTGACGGTGTTGTTGTCATTAAAATTGCTACCGTTAATAATTGCCATAATCAGCATCTCCTGAAATTAAAGGCTAAAGAAACTAACTCGTCACCTCCTGATGAGGAAACGAGGTGTATAACTGAAAAGCCTGACGGAGTGAAACTACCGCTAAAAGCTTTAACTACAAGCTTTTAATCTATTTTCCGAAAATATCCGGTCTGATTCACAGGCTTATTGACAATGAAATGGCGATCGCTTTGCGAACAATCCCATACTCTAGTCAAATCTTCTAGTTTTGTGATGTAACAGCCAGATAATCTTTTGTTAGGTAACTGGGCTAAAAAGCTTGCTACCTCTGGTTTATCAGTCGCTTTTCACTCTTTCAGTGTTTTTACTCTATTCGGAATTCAAATAGTATGTGTATTACCTCCAAGGGTACTTTTTTATTGGAGTCGCATATTGGCGAAATTATTTAGCAACATCCTGAAGATGATGCCTTCAGTTTGGTTAAACAAATCCAAAATTTTTATTTCTAGTCAGGACATTTCATTCGTACAAAATAAAAGCGCCAAGACTGACAATTTGTTAGCTTGGCGCTTTTGTGATTGTAAATTTTATTAAATGAGGGTCTCATAATTTAACTGACCCTTATTTAAAGTTGATTTATATTCAGGGTCTTTATATGGGCTGACCCCGTTTGAACAATTTTCAGTTTCTCAGATATTTTTTGAATTTCCGATTTTCTAATATTTTTTTTATTTTTTCTGTTTTTATATTTCTAAAGTTGAACAAAAGTTAAGTAATCTCAATAATATAAAGATATATCAAGGAAATTGTTAAAAAATTCATCACTCAACTTTTCCCCAATTTAGGAGCGTTTTTGTCGGCCTCCTTCCCAGCGCCAGAGGAATATCATCAGCGCCACAATTCCTAGCTGAAGCAATAGATTAGGTAATGCACTCTCAACATCTCTTCCAGCAAGCAGTTTAAAAAAAAATATGAATGCGCCGATGAAGCCAGAAGCACCACCAGCCACATAGATGAATTTTCGCAAGCCGCGATAGGGTGCTACCATTTCCGCTTTCAGGCGAGCATATTGTTCAGGGTTCAGGCGACTTTTGGGATTTTGTTCTACCATAAGTACATACTATGCTATAATTCTAGATTGTGTACGCCGATGTGGCTCAGTGGTAGAGCAGCTGATTCGTAATCAGCAGGCCACGGGTTCAAATCCCGTCATCGGCTTTTAATTTAAGTATTCCTGTATACAGAAGTATACATAATTTGTACAGTGACTAATTATCTGTCGTCGGTGACAGATTAATGTCGCTGTACACAAGCTGATAGTCATGACTGACAAATCTTTCTTATCAGCATACCGTTTTTTTAAAAGAGCTACATCCAAATAATTTTGCGTAACCACTTACTAAAAACGCAGGGCTAGAGAATAGTCTTTTTCACTCAGGACTCAGGTGAAAATCCAAAATACAATCAGAGTTTGAAAGATTTGTGCCAACATATTGCATACATTACGAATTAATTTCATGTACAAAGTATGACAATGAAGTTCAGCAACCTGAGGTTGGAGCTTTTGCAAACAGTTTGGTCAAAACTAGCTCTAAGTTATCGGGCTAAAAAGCTGCGGCGATGGGTGCTGGGTTTGGTGACAGTAATTTGTGCGATCGCTTTAACAAATTGCATGACACCCACCCCAAAAGCGCCATTGCTACGTATTGGTACAAATATGTGGCCTGGATATGAAACTCTATATTTGGCTCGTCATCTAGATTATTACAAAGATCAACCCATTAGCTTAATCGACTATCCATCAGGAACAGAAGAAGTCAGAGCATACCGCAACCACGAAATAGAAGGTGCGGGATTATCCATCGATCAGGCTATGCTACTGGCCGCAACGCAAAAAAATCTCCGTATTATTGCGGTGATGGATGTTTCCAATGGTGGGGATGTGATTTTGGGGAAGCCAAACATTGCTAACATCAAGGCTTTAAAGGGGAAGCGAGTTGGTGTTGAGTCAACCGCCTTGGGAGCTTTCTTTATTGCTAGGGCGTTGGAAAAAAATGGTCTGTCTCCCAAAGATATACAAATTGTCTCCTTGGATTTTTCCCAGCATGAGCGAGCTTTCAAAGAAAACAAAGTTGATGCGATCGTCACATTTGGGCCGCCGCGCTTCAAGTTGCTAGCAGCTGGTGCAAAACTGCTATTTGATAGTAGTCAGATTCCCGGTGAAATTGTTGATACCCTAGTTGTCAGTGAAGAAGCGATCGCCAATAATTCTCAAACAATCCAAACTTTGGTTAACGAACGTTTCCGCGCTTTGGATTACTTCAACAAAAATCCTCAACAAGCTGCTGGCCTGATAGCGCCACGCACTGGAGTTACTTCAGGGCAAATTTTGGATGCGTTCAAAGGGATGCACCAACCGAACCTGCAAGAAAATCAAAGATTGCTCGATCAAACTGATCCCTCCTTAGCTAATGGGATGAAACGACTCGTCCAGGTGATGGTAGAACACAAATTAATGCCACAAGCAATTGACCCTACCACCGTTCTCGATGATCGCTTTGTCAAAATCGCTAAACTTTAAAATTGCTGCACCAGATCCAGTGTCTGCTATGAAACGCTTCCCCTTTCCCCTACGCTTTTCAATTCCGGCGGTTTTAATTTTGTTCGGTACGGTGTTAGGGCTTATTTCTTTTAATCGAGAAATAGCTGAAAGTAACCGCAAAACTGAAGAAAACGCCAGCCATTACGTGCAATCACTGGGAAGTGAAATAGCAGGTATCTTAGATTACCTTTACCGGGGAGGGGATGTTGAACAGGCTGAGATTGTCATTAGTCAATTGGGAAGTAATCCCCGATTGCCCTTGATTTTCCTCGCTAATGAGCAAAATCGTATCCTGCTATCAAATCATTATGAATTACGAAAACGTTTGGTGAGGGATACGGAAGCAGCCCCTAATTTATCCAGATTTACTACCGTGCGCCAGAAAATGGCCGGGGAAGTAACGCTTTCTGGTGACAGACGCTACCTCAGAGTTATCTATCCTGTGCTTTTGCAAGCTCAACCAGGAGAAATCCGTGCCTCAAGGGTGGGCATACTGTTCATGGAGTATGACCTGGTGAGCGAAAAACAGCAAGCCTATGCTGCGGCTTGGCATCACACAATGGTATCCAGTTCCGTCTTAACATTATTTTGTATTGGCTTATGGTTCTTCTTTAACCTCACCCTCACTCGTAGAGTTGACCATTTGGTTGCTGTTACTAATCGGTTAGCCAATGGAGAATTAAGCGTCCGTGCAGATTTATCCGGCTCGGATGAACTTGCCCAAATCTCGATTGCTTTTGATCGCATGGTTGCGGGGATTCAGGAAAATACAAAAGCTTTACATCGGCAAAACGCCACCTTAAAAGCCCAACAAGAAGCGGCGATTGACGGCATTTTAATTATTGACGAAAACAGGAATATTATTGCTTATAATCAGCAATTTTGTCAGTTATGGCAGATTACTCCCGAAATTGCAGAGACTAGCGATCGCCAATTATTAGAATTTGTGCTTGCTAGTCTAGCCGATCCTGAGGAGTTTTTGGCAAAGGTAGAGTATTTATACCAACATCCTGAAGAAGCTAGCCGTGATGAAATTATTTTTAAGGACGGACGCACTTTTGATCGCTATTCTGCCAGCGTGATTTCTCAAAGCGGTGAAATTTACGGCAGAATTTGGTATTTCCGGGATATTAGCAATCTCAGAAAATCGGAAGCAGAAATTAAACGAGTACAAAGATTTTTGACTTCGATTATTGAAAATATTCCCAACATGATTTTTGTCAAAGATGCCCAAAGCCTGAAGTTTGTTCAGATTAACAAAGCAGGTGAGGAACTATTAGGTTATTCTCGACAAGACTTACTGGGTAAGAATGACTATGATTTCTTTCCCAAAGAAGAAGCAGATTTCTTTACTAGTAAAGATAGGGAAATCCTGGATTCAGGTAGCATTTTGGATATTGCAGAAGAACCAATTCAAACCAAAAATTATGGGACGCGAATTTTGCATACCAAAAAGTTACCAATTTTTGACAATACAGGTAACCCACAGTACATAATGGGTATTTCCGAGGATATTACCGAGCGTAAGCAAGCAGAAATCGAGTTGCAGCAAGCAAAAGAAGCCGCAGAAGCAGCTACTCAGGCTAAAAGTGATTTTCTAGCGAATATGAGCCACGAAATTCGCACACCGATGAATGCGGTGATTGGGATGACGGGAATTTTGCTAGATACAAACCTGAATTCTGAACAACAAGATGCTGTGGAGACAATTCGCTCCAGTGGTGAAATTTTACTATCTTTGATTAATGACATTTTGGATTTCTCGAAAATTGAATCAGGCAAATTGGAACTAGAATCAGAACCGTTTGATTTGATCAACTGCCTAAAAGAATCTATTGCCTTACTAGCTAATAGTGCCACTGCTAAAGGATTAGAAATCAGCTATGATTTCGCCGCAGATGTACCCACCGCGATTGTGGGAGATATCACCCGTCTACGGCAGATTTTAGTAAATTTACTGAGTAATGCCATCAAATTTACTCACAATGGTAGCATCACTGTGACAGTTACAGCCCAGAAGGCAGATTTAGCAGTAGAATCTGCTGCTGTCCCTTATCAACTACAGTTTGCTGTCCGAGATACAGGGATTGGCATTTCCTCAGAGAAACTCAATCGATTGTTTCAGTCTTTCAGCCAAGTTGATTCCTCCACTAGTCGCCGCTATGGGGGAACAGGTTTAGGATTAGCTATTAGCCGTCAACTCAGTGAATTGATGGGCGGAAAGATGTGGGTTGAAAGCCAAGTAGGAGATGGCTCTACTTTTTATTTCACCATCGTCGCCCCAGTTGCTTCTTCTATAGCGACAACAGAGACTAATGTGCCGTTAAATATTCGCCCAGAAAGTACACCGCCAAATCAACCCAACTCCGTCAATTCTTTTATGGCTGAACAATCTCCCCTGAGAATTCTGTTAGCGGAAGATCATCCAGTTAATCAGAAACTTGCTGTATTAATGCTCAAACAATTGGGATATCGAGCCGATGTTGTCAGTAATGGGGTGGAAGTTTTAGAAGCTATCCAGCAATTACCCTATGATGTGATTTTGATGGATATCCAGATGCCAGAAATGGATGGTATCGAAGCAACTCAGTTCATTTGCAGTAAGTATCCAGTCGGTTCTCGTCCGCGAATTATTGCCATGACAGCCCGTGCCTTGCAAGGCGATCGCGAGGAATGTCTCTCAGTAGGCATGAGTGATTATATCACTAAGCCGATCCGTATCGAGGCGCTAGCTCAGGCTTTAAGCCGATGTGTCCCTGTTGTTTGTGAAAATCAAAATCAGCTGCAAACCGATGTCGAAGAAATAGACTTGGCAGTGATTAATACCCAAGCTCTACAACAGATTCAGGAACTTGCTGGTGAAGATGCAACGACATTTCTGGTGGAAATGATTGACTGTTATTTAGAAGATTCTCCCCAACTGCTGCAACAAATCAAGACTGCTATTGCTCAGGAGGATGCTAAAACTTTGCAGCGACTAGCTCATAGCTGGAAATCCAGTAGCGAATATCTGGGAGCAACAACCATAGCTACTCTTTGTCGAGAATTAGAAGCGATCGCCGCTTCTGGAGTCAGTAATGTTGAGGAAAGACTCTACCCCTTAGAGGCTGAGTTTATAAAAGTCAATGCAGCTTTACAGCAAGAACGTCAAAAAACTTTAAGCGAAAAACTATAAAATCTGCTACATAAAATCCCCCTGAAAAAAGGGGATAATGGGGGATATAGATATGTGCAACTTCACATTAAATTGGTATTAGTGCCAATTTTCAATTGTTTTTTGCTGCGTTTTAACTCTTTCCAAAGCAATTTGATTTGTCTGTAAGCTTCATCTGGTGGAATTTTTCCACCTGTTTCCAGGTTACAGATATAGCTGACTCGTTGGCTAAATTCTTGTAAATTCGCATTGAAAACTAAATTTTTGGGCTGGACTTGACCGTAGTAGCGACTACGTGGGTAAAGAAAATCATTTTTATTAAACAATGATCTTTTCTCCTATTGGTTAATTTATCTTTTTATTACTAGTCAAAAATACAACTAAAGCAATTGATAATTTTTTTAGGCAAAGTTTTGTAACATTTGTATTTAACTATTTGCACATAAATCAAATTAAGTGAATGAGCGCTATGTTCAATATAAGCGATGATAAAATTTCTCTAATGGTTGCAAGATTTGATTGATGGTCGGATCATCAGACTGAATTCTTCCATTAAGAGTAATTTCACACTTTTGCCACCACTCTGGATCTTGCTCAAATAGAGACTTGAGGAGGCTCATAAAATAATTATGACTCCTGTGCTTCCTTTGTCGGTCATTTGTTTGTTGCTGCTGTGATTCTTGCATTATAGAAGCATAAATTCGCAAGTATGCTACAAGTTTCATCAGGTGGGCTTTTTGAGCAAAATGATTCCCTTTTATCCCAAATGACAGATCGCTTTGTATAGTGTTCTGGTTTACTGTTTTTTTAAGTATGTTGATTTTGTTTTGTGCTGACATTTTTAGCTAAATTTTACTTAAATCTCGGAAAAATGACTAATTAGTAGCAAAATAGCTGAAAAAATCTGTAATTATATGTTTTTAGATTAATACTTCCCTTTAGCACTATAGCCATCTTATTTGATGTCTGTACTTACAAGATAGAGGTAGGGAACTGGGAAAAGAGATTTATGTATCAGGGAGGCTCCTCAATGTTTAATTTCATCAGATCCATTTATGTGTTTTAAAGATGCTAACAAGGTTGTATATCTTGGCGGTAAAAAAGAGTAGGGCTAACGTAATCTCAACTCTAGAGGTTGTATAAAATCAGGTTTTTGAACTTTCTAAGTATAAACACTTAGCTTATCAAATCCTTGACGGAAAACAGTTGGACAATAAAATTCGTTAGCCCCACTGTAAACTGACGTACTCACTATAAATTTATGCCTTCTAATTGACCTTTTGTGCTAGGGGAAAAAATCATAAAAAATCAGGTATTTGCAGCAACAGGTACAATGATAGTGAAGTTAAGCAAATCAATAGCCGGATTAAATGAAAATAGATCGCTAAAGAAGCATGAGTTTATAAGTCTGATTCCGCCTGTTTAACTAGTTAATTACCTGGTAAATTTTGCGAATTTTTTCCATATATATTTAGAAAACACCAAAAAATCAAATTAAGTGGATCAGCAAAACTAATTTATTGCGCTTCCCTCCGGGACGCTTCGCTTAGCGCGAAGCTATGCCGAAGTGTTGTTTTTGGAAGGAGTTTAATACCCCATCCCGCAAGTGGCTTGGTTTTTAGGCGTTTTTGCCACTGACCACTGACCAAGTCGCGAAACCTCAGCAGACTGTGGGTGGAGTTTTTTATATAATTGCGAAACGCCCAAACCCCTGGAATTGCTTCCATAAGACAGCGCTCACCTTCTCGCTTGGGAAAGGGAAAGTTTTTTGGTGCGTCTGCTTAGCAAACGACGCATGGGTGGCGTTTATATCTGGCTACCGCTAAAAATATCTCTCCAGAGTGGAAACCAAAAAAACCAACTAGCTAACCGCAGCGAGGAAAGTAGACTCGCTGCGGACAAATGTATATTTCATTTTGCACAACTGCTTATTTCAAATTTGCTATGAGGAGGATGCGCAGTCCGAATAATTTCTCTTAATTCGCATATTTTATGACTAACGCACCGGACAATTTAATAGCACTTACAATCGGGCAAATTTTGCTTAATTCTTGAAGAATTACTCAAACTCAATTTGGCAGAAAGCAGTTAACAAATCTATACAGTTAGCGATCGCACCGAGATGAGCAATTTCGTATCCATGTGTATTTTGTGTCGGAAACGCTAAACAAGCCGCACTACCCACATGACCAAATTTCATGGCGATCGATGCATCGCTACCAAACTGACTTAAAACTGCTAGCTGTACTGTTATATCTCTCTGTTTGGCACAGTGGCGCAGTTGACTATTTAACCTTTCATCATACAAGCCATAGGCATCCTGAGACAAAATTACAGGGCTTTTCCCATCCTCAATGGGATATTCACTCGCTAGCGGACAAATCTCTAAAGCAATCAAAGCATCCAAAACCTGATTTTGGGTGAAAAATAAAGCGCCAATTGCGCCCACTTCTTCTTTAGCTGAGGCTACCAAATAAACATCTACTGGTGGTTGTTTGACTTTTTGTGCCAGAGCTAGGAGAATTGCCACCGAGGCTTTGTTATCTAAGGTGTAACTGGCAATATGATCCTTTAACCTGACTGGGCGCTTGCGATGCTTGCCAATCACCATTCTACTTCCGGGACGGATACCTGCTGCCGCTAATTCCTGTGTGGTCAGTTTTGTTTCAATCCAGGCATTTTCCCACTTGAGGACAGTATCTTCTTGTTGGACTTTTTGGGGCGATTCATGGGATACGTGACGGGAACCAAAGCTGAGAATACCGCTAATGGTTTGATTATCTCCTAATAAATCAACCACACCCTCACCGTAAACCCACGGAAAAGAACCACCAAGCTTGCGGACTTCCACCCGACCATCATCGCCAATAGTTTTAACAATGGCACCAATTTCGTCTTTATGAGCAGTGATAGCAATCGCTTTGTCTGGATTTTTACCAGCAATTTTGGCAATTACATTATCAGCGCGATCGCTCCATACTTCCACACCCAGATTAGCAAATTGCTGGAGCAAAAATTGGTTAATTTCCGTTTCTACACCACTAGGAGAATGGTGCATCACCAATTCTTCAATAATTTTAAATAACTGCTCGTAATCCCACATAGATATATAATTTTAAGCTAAAAATTAAGTATAAATATTTTTACCGAAAATTACATATACAGGGGGCGAGATGCAAGCTATATCCAGAGCCAAGCCAAACTTTTTTCAACAACCAACCTTTGCTTCTTTTAAAGAAGAACGCCTCCATCGCCAGCAACGTCTAGCAGCAGCATTTCGATTGTTTGCGCGATTTGGATTTGATGAAGGGATTGCAGGTCATATCACTGTCCGCGATCCAGAACATCCGGAGCAGTTCTGGGTAAACCCTTTAGGAAAACACTTCGGTTTAATTCGCGTCAGTGACCTAATTTTAGTTAACCAGCAAGGTGAAGTGATTGCAGGCGATCGCCCAGTCAATACAGCAGCTTTTGCTATTCATTCTCAAATACATGCAGCTCGTCCTGACGTAGTCGCAGCTGCTCACGCCCATTCTATCTATGGCAAAAGCTGGGCTAGTCTGGGTCGTCTCCTAGACCCACTAACCCAAGATGCTTGTGCTTTCTACCAAGACCATAGCCTGTTTGATGACTATACAGGCGTGGTTTTAGAAGTAGCAGAAGGTAAACGTATAGCCCAAACATTAGGCAAAAACAAAGCCATAATTCTCAAGAATCATGGCTTGTTGACAGTTGGTCACTCAGTTGATGAAGCTGCTTGGTGGTTTATCACAATGGAGCGTTCTTGTCAAGCCCAGTTATTAGCTGAAGCTGCTGGTAAACCTCACTTAATCAAACCAGAGTCTGCCAGTACCGCACATCAGCAAGTAGGAGGCCATGATTTAGGTTGGTTTAGCTTTCAACCCTTATATGAGTTGGTTGTCCACCAGGAACCCGACCTACTATCGTAAGCTGTGGCTGTTTGCGTCTACGTCTGATTGTAGCGGCTGTACCCCAAGCGGCGATCGCCAATGTACCCAAAGCTGGAGAAGGTTCGGGGACTGACTTCGCCTCAACCGCATTCAGCGCTGAGGAAGCTATCAACTTATGAGTAGCGGCTGTTGGGTGAAATTCATCCCAAAACAAATACTCGTCGGGATTAGAACAAGTGATGGAAGTTGTGGGACTAGTGAATGTTAGACAAGCGTCACTAATATTCTTGATACCCAGTTTGTCTTTATTGGCGATCGTCTGCTCAAATAGAGAATAAGTATCAACATAGATAATATTGAGATCCGGTTTTTGGCTTAAAATGCTCAGAGTTTGTTCTAAGGCTAAGTTAAAAGATTTAGTCGATTTGGTAAGTTCTTCAGCGTCTCGACCACCAATTTTAGCCGCTGGGAGCTTTCCTAAATCTGGCAAGTTAAACACCATCAGATTTTTGACACCAACTGCATCACTTGCCAGAGTATTCAACGCTTGCGATACATATTGGGCTGGGGTGGTAACGTCTGTCTCATCAAGAAACAGAAAATCATTCGCACCTGCCCAGAAGGTATAAAGCGCATCTGGGTTAGCCTTCTGGTTACTGTTTTTTAAAGAATCTGCGTAGCCAAGAACTTGTGCCAGTACTCCAGGTAAGGGTAAATCGGGACGGACAGCATTACCCAAACCAGTAGAAGCACCGCCAAAAGCGAAATTTATCCCTTCTGTAGGATTGATCGGATTAGTAAATAAAGTCGGATGTAAATTTAGCTCATCTCCAAAATCTTCCACCCATAGAGGCCCATTGGAAAAACGCCCATCCGCATAAGGTGGGCTTGGAGGATATGTTTGCCCCGATGCATTATATGTGTTACGACGATCAGAGAGACTATCGCCAAATACATAAAGCTGATCAAATGTAGTAAGACTTGCAGCATTTGCCTTGATTGGCAACATCAAAGGTAAGAGAAAAAATCCTGCTTGAACAAATTGTTTTTTCATGGTTATGCAACTCTGGTGCTATTTGCTCTCTATTAATCTAAAAGACTGGAATAATTTAGATAAAATTACTGATTTTTTCGGCATTTTTTGTAAAAAAAGAGCATATTATCTCTAATTATTCAGCTTATTTTGCGTATTTCTAATGAGATATTGGCAAATTATTTATCAACTATAAGCTAAATTCTCCAGCTATACCTAAATTTACGGAAGTTTTATATAAAAGCCCTATTTTTTTTACAAAAAATTCTAAATTTTTATCCTGAAAATTAGTAGGTTGGGCAATGCCCAGCCCACTTTGCTTAACAAGTGTAAGTACTTAAGTACTTAAAAAAACAGGAATAAAGTCCTAATTACGAAATTATTCAGCGCTCAGGATTAGGTTTATGGGCGCTTTAACTTTAAAGCCTCAACTGCTGATATTCCCTCACCCTGAGTACCAAAGTACCACAGTGCCGCTGCTGCCTCGGCACGAGTTACTGGTTTTTTCGGTTGAAACAGTGTTGTATAACCAAATACTCGACGAATATTTGATTGTTCGCCATTTTGGTAATCAGCTAATACTGCTCTTAACGCTTTGGGGTCAATTTTCCCCACATCTTGAAAACCCCAGGTTTGTTTGACAGCATCTAAGTTAGCTGCTGGTAAGGCTTGGCGGCTATCCAAAGGTATTTTCCACAATAGCAACTGCTCCCGCGTTAAGGGTGCGTCTGGACGGAATAAAACTGTTGTGGTATCTCCAGATAAGGAACTAGGAATTAATCCAGCTTCGGCTAATCCTTGAATTGCCGGAAAATCAGGGTCTTTTGCCGATAAATCAGTAAAAGCAGGTTGAGAGCTTTCAGATGCCAAGCGAATTTGCTTTGCTGGATTGTTAGCATACATTGCATTGTTAGCAGCCACTAGCCAACGAGCATATTCCCGACGGGTGATAATTTTACTGGGTATAAATTGGTTAGTTGTGGCTGGGGAATTGCTTTTAGTAACTTGGGATTCTGAAGACAAAACACCTAATTTTGCTAAGTCTTGGATATGTTGTCGCAGTTGTTGTGGTGCTTTGTTTATATCAGTAAATTCCACAGATGGGGCAGTAGTTGTAACCGCTGCTTGACTACCAGATTCGCTGGCTGGCTGTGTTGCTACGTTTGTAGATTGTACAGGGCCAATAAACTTTGGATCGCCTGGTTGAGGAACATCGTTAGGAGTTTGAGCGTTAGTAGTTTGGCTGTTATTGTTGGTTGGCGTAGGTTGTGCTGTTGTGGTGCTAGAAGGTAGGTACTCAATCAATAATTCAGTGGCTGTTTGTGGTTGATTGGGTGTAGGATTGGTGACTGATTGAGCTTGAATAGAAACCTTTAGCTGCAAATCATTACGTTGCGCCTCAAAAACGCCGCCAACATCATCGGTTGGTTGTTGCTGAATTTGCCAGTTGTTCGCTAGGAACTGGTTACGGTAGAAACTGGTGATAAAATTGCTGGGTTCAGAACTTAGCCAGCGAGTTGATACTTTATTTTCTGTGCCACTAGCAGGTGTAACTGCTTCTAATTTGGCATTGGGATATAAGGGGATATCTTGGGGAAAATCTACTGGTAGTTTAACTGTTGATTCGCTTTGCTGTGCTTGCAGTTGGTCATTTTTAGTTTCGCCAAACACAACTGGGTTAGTTTGCAACTGAGGATCAGCCGCCAAAGATTGTTCCAGGTTCTTGGCGGTGGGACTGTTTGCACAGGCTGTTAACGAAGAAAGTAAAACAGCCAAACTCAGAAAAAAAGCTGGACGTTTACAGGGAAGCACAGGAATTCATCAAATCTAGTGTCAATTTCTACCCTAGCGCAGAGTGATTTGTTATTTGTCAGTTGTCAGTTGTCATTTGTCATTTGTCATTGGGCATTGGGCATTGGGCATTGGGCATTGGGCATTTCCCCGCGTCCCCGCGTCTCTATGTCTCCCTCATCCCCCTCATCCTCCTGCCACCTGGCTTCTTCAATTAGCAGCAATTTGGGGTTCGGGGAACTGATGTAAAACGCGCCAAAGCACGGTGTAGCTACCATCAGCACGGCGACGCACTGGTCGAAAGGCTAACAGGATATCACTGCTAGGTATCTTTTGTATTTGCCCTAGAGATTGGCTCTGTTGTGGGGAAAGTGGTCTACCGCTCAAAATCATATCTGGGAGTTGAAATTGTAGCGATCGCACTAAATAAGTATGGTTTAATTCAACAGCAGCACTCGCTAAAATCACTTGATTTAAATTCCAGTTCTGGTCTTTACCAGTCAAGAACCGCCGCTGTTCTGCTTGTAAGTCCTCTAATTGTTTGGGAGGTTGGTAATTGAGGAAAAATTCTCTTTTGGATTGGGCTACAGCTTGCAACTGAGAATCTAACTTAGTCAAGGGAATATCGCCCAAATCTACCATGAAACTGTAATCTACACCTTGATGCCCTAGCTCAAAGCGATCGCCAACTATTTGAAGTGCTAGACTGGGAGTAAAACCGCCTTGAGTATCACCCAACAAGGGGAAAGGATAGCGTTCACTGACACCCGCTGCTAATCGATTCTGTTGAGTATTCAGCGGACGCTGGTAAGCCAAACCTGGCAGGACGCGGAAAATGCCAGTACGAGGCAATTTTAGAAAAGTGGCGTAGGTTTGGGGTTCTTGGGGATCTATGTCGTAGGTAAAGCGGTCAAGAATCGCCGCAGTTTCCTGAGGATCTGTAAATTGATTTTTTAATGGAAATTCCACTTGGGCTGCGGTCAAGTATTTCTTGGCAGCTGCAAGGGTAGTCAGCGCATCTTCAGGTGCAGCGATCGCAGGTTGCACCGCTGGTACATAATCAGCTATGGCCGTTTTTGCCGTCCTACCAATAATTAATTGTCGGGGTGAAGCTGAATTCTCTGCTTCTGTAGCAAACGGTGTCGCTAGCTTGTCAAGTTGCGGACGCTGTAGGGGCGCAATAGACAACACAGAATCTGATTGCCTCTCCCCCGTCACTAAGGGTAGGCTTGTGACTAAGGCTAGTTCCCCGCGCCGAGATAATAACCGATCTAGTACCGGAGCAAGTTTTAATAATTCTTGGTTAGAAGCATACAAAGAGCAGTAAATTTTTAATTGTGACCCAGTTAACTGCTCGGCTAAAGGGGAATTTTGAGTGATATCCACTCTTGAGGTACATACATTTTTCGGGCTTTGATATTGACGGTTGATAAAAGCGTCTACCGACTTGGTGTGAACTGTTAATTGTCCTGCTACAGAGCGCATCTGATTGGCATCAGGTGAGACGATAGCTTGCTCAATCCGAGCTATCAGATTGATCTGTTGCTGGATTAATTGACTAGCTGTAGTATAAAAGCTTTCATTTGCTGGTGTTGCTGCCAGATTTTGTTTCAGGGAGGATGAAGACCTAAAATCCAGGGTTTGATGGTTACCTGGAACAGCAGCAAGGCTAAAAGGAAGCAAAAGGCTGAAAAATATGTATCTCATCTAAAAAACCCAGGACTGATAGGTGTAGAAGAATCTAAAATAGATATTAAATTTAAAAGAAAGAACGACCACCGACAAGAGTCAGTCCATCTTAACTTTTCCTCAAGCGTCGCCGGGTTGTTACCAGTGCTGAAACACGATTACATGCCAGTTTCCCCAGATCAGCCCCTCTCTTCTGAGGCTCCGCTCCAGCTGTTGCTCTTTGTCGATGGACGGCCTAAGTCCCGACAGCAAGTACAGCGAATACGTGCTTACTTGAAAGAATTACAGACTGGGTATCATTTTGAACTTCAAATTGTTGACGTGGGACAACAACCTTATTTGGCGGAACACTTTAAATTAGTGGCGACGCCAGCTTTAATCAAAATCCACCCGGAACCGAGGCAAATTATTACGGGAAGTAATATCATCGGTCAACTGAAAAACTGGTGGCCGCGTTGGCAAGCTTCGGTAGATGCTTATTTGAAGCTCCAAGAAGACTTACAAGAACGTCTAGACGAAAATAGCCGCGTGGTATCACCCAAATCCACCATCACTTCAGTTGCTGTTTCCGCCGAACTCATCCGCCTGTCGGACGAAATTTTTCGCTTGAAACAGGAACAAGAGAAACTTCAAGAGCAGTTGCAATTTAAAGACAGGGTAATCGCTGTGCTAGCGCACGACCTCCGTAATCCCTTAACTGCCGTGGCGATCGCCATCGAAACTCTCCAATCTAACTACAATATTGAAACTGGCCAATTTCAGCGCCTCAAACCCGCAATGACAGCTCACTTATTAAAACAAGCTCGCAGTCAAACGAAGATCATTGACCGTATGATTACTGATCTTTTGCAAGTTGGTAGAGGTAATGATACTGAGCTACCAATCGTACCCCAAAAAATGGACATCCGCAAACTCTGTATAGATGTACTAGAAGAGTTAAGCGATCGCTATACTGCCAAATCTCAGCAACTAGAAACAGATATTCCCAAAGACTTGCCCTATGTATATGCTGACCCAGAACGGATACACCAAGTATTAGTAAATTTGTTGGACAATGCCATTAAATATACACCTGTCAGTGGCAAGATCAGTGTTACTGGACTGCACCGCACTACCCAAAAAGTTCAGATTAGTATTGGTGACACTGGCCCGGGAATTCCTTACGAAAACCGCGAGCAAATTTTTGAAAATCACTTCCGCCTGCAACGGGATCAAGGTACAGAAGGTTATGGTATTGGTCTTTGTGTATGCCAACGAATTATTCGGGCACACTATGGTCACATTTGGGTAGACTCTGTTGTCAATGGTGGCGCTTGGTTCCACTTTACATTGCCAGTCTATCCTTCTTAGTCACCGCATTTTTTGCTGGGAAATCTTTCATAATTGTTCATCATTTAAGGATAATGCGATCGCGCCCCTCTGCCTTGGCTTGGTAAAGAGCCTTATCTGCCTTCACAATCAAATCTGAGGGAGAAGATTCCCAACTCGGAACCATCGTCGCCACACCCATACTCAGGGTGACATACTCACTCACATCTGACCCGTGATGAACAATTTTTAAATCTCTGACTCCCGCTTGCATCGCAGCAGCAACATGAACTGCCCCAAATGCATGGGTATTAGGCATAATGACAGCAAATTCTTCGCCGCCATAACGGGCTACTAAATCTTGATTTTTCTGTGCTGTATGGCTTAAGACCTGACCGACCTTTTGTAAGCACACATCTCCCGCCGGATGACCATATTTATCATTGTAAAATTTAAAAAAGTCAATATCACATAAAATCAGTGATAGAGGTAATTCCTCTTGTGCTAAATTAATCCATTGTGTATTTAGGTAATCATCAAAGCGGCGACGATTAGCTAACCCTGTTAAACCATCAACGTTGGCGATATGCTGTAATGCCTGGTTTGCCGCCTCTAACTGTTTATATACTTGTGCTTGTTGTAACAACCGCCGTAAACGCTGTCGCAACACAGCCCAGTGGATTGGTTTGGTTATGTAATCCATTGCCCCTGCTTCAAAGGCACGGTTGACAGACTCTTCATCATCCAGGCATGTAATCATCAATATGGGAGTCCGCTCCCATAATTTAGAGATGACAGTATTACCTAAAGCAGAGTCAGTATCAAAATTTGCCAGAGCTGAAATTAAGTTATTTCTAGCAATCTTGAGCAATTGCTTACAGCATGTAAAGCCATCCATCACAGGCATTACCGCATCTAACAAGACTATATCCGGTTTAATAGTATCGTAAGCATCTAAACATTGCTGACCATCATTGACCTCGACCACTCGATAGCCTTCTTGTTCCATAGCTTTACGCAACAGCACTCGCATGGTCTTGTCATCATCAGCCACCAAAATCAGTGGCGGTTGCTTGGAAAGAGAAAATGGACTTATGCCTGACATGAGTTGCGTTCCACAGAAATTGAGAGTATCAGTAAGGGGAAACCTGGTAAAACTTGCCCCCCTAACCAAATCGCCTGTGAGCGAAAGTTTTTTGTAGTAGTCACAATCCTATTGAACAAACGATTTGGTAGAAGATACGTAGGCAACACATGTGTTTTTGTTACAATGATTGCCAAATTTTAACTGGATTTCTGGCAGATGGCAGAGATTTGCTTTCTGATGCACTGATTTTGCGTCCAGTTGTGTAAATATCGCTCTTAATAATTTCTCCAAGCAAAAAGCTTTGAGAAAAAGCACAACCAAGGGTGTCCTAAGAGACAAGAGGGATGATTGCGTCCTCATCGCCAACACTTGCCGCATAGGGGTATCCTGAGGTAGGAAAATATAATCTTCAATTATGAAAAGCCAAGCAAACGGTAGATGACTAGGTTGCATAGAAAGTTGATTTGAAACACTAGAGCAATTTTTACCTTCTTGTCCAGCTAAGGACATGGCAAGAAATGTATTATTTATATTTCCCTACTGCTCAAGTCGAATTGTCATTTCTGGGAAAACTTCAAATACTTACCTTTCTTTTTTCAGTTATACGATGATTTTTGCCACTAGCTGGAAAAGAGGGGAACCAGGGCTGAGGGCGATTAGGGGTTCTAACTGGAAAATGAGCCATGAAGAATTGGGCATAGGGCATAGGGCATGATTTAAGTAAAAACCCTGAGATGGAGCTTGCTCTACTTATATTTACTTTCAAAAAAACAAATTTTATGAAATTTAATAAATTCGCTCGCTAAAATAAGATAATCATTTAAAAGATTCAGCGGTTCATGAGATTAGTTGTCTTGGATGAATAATTTCGTAGTCAGGACTTCAGTCGGTGGATTTTAAAGCACGCTTTGTGCTTACTACGAATTCATCAAAACTTTGGCGATAAACCAAAGCGAAAAATTCATGGTAGTGGAAAAAATTTGCCATCTCCAACAATGAGTGACATCTTGACAATCAGTTAAAAATACCCTTTATGCCAGATTCATTAATGTATGCCCA
Organism: Calothrix sp. NIES-2100; assembly: GCF_963875285.1. Taxonomy (NCBI): domain Bacteria; kingdom Bacillati; phylum Cyanobacteriota; class Cyanophyceae; order Nostocales; family Calotrichaceae; genus Calothrix; species Calothrix sp. NIES-2100. Next base: position 8,636,689 of record NZ_CAWNLA010000001.1, on the reverse strand, counting down.
GGACTATTTTGTTGTCCTAGAAACAAACCAAGCCGAGCAATTTTTAACTGCCTCAGAGTTATTGGAAAAACTCAAGACAGTTTTGCAACAGATGGATTTTCAAGATTTACCACCTGATGTTCAAAAAATTGATACAGTAGCAGATCAAGCTAAATATTTAATAGATACAAGTTGCGAGTTGGATCTAGGGCCTGGAGAATATCTACAGTGGTACGCTGTACGCTTAGAAAAGTAAATTTGTCAGTCAATAGTCAATAGTCAATAGTCAATAGTCCATTGCCTAGAATTTCTTGACCAATGACCAATGACTTATACTATTGTGGAGTAGTAATCAGTGTCAGTTCAATTTTGTCTTCACTGGGCTGTGTGATTTCCACTCTTACCCCAGGGCCAAAATAGCTGGTCATTTTTTCCTGTTTTTGCTGCCAAACATCAATTGTCAGCAGTGGCGAATCAAATTCTAAAATTAAAGCGTAAGCACCATTAATTTCTTTTTCTTGTAAACCTGTAATGATTGGTCTTTCTTCATCTGTCGGACTTAAACCTAGATAAGAAAGTGCCCTATCTAAATGGGCATCTTGACCATAGCAATATCTGGTGATATCTTTACGAATTTTATTTTGAGTAACAGTAGCTTGTTGTTCGCGGAGTTGCAAAACTGCGGGTGTGGTAGTTTGGCTAAATGCTATAGGCTTGAGTTCGTTAGCTTTGAGTGCTAATCCTCCTAGCAATAGAGGAAACCCATAAAAAAATCCGACAAGATTAAGTGTGGCGTTATCGGCGGCATAGGCGACAAATCCGACGATGGTTAAAATCCCACCGACAGTTAAACCGAGTGTTCCCAAAGAAATTTGGCGTAACATGAGCTGAGGTTAGTATAAATTCATAAAACCTGAATTCTACTATCATCTGATATAAGTGGCAGATCGGGAAAGAGCTTTAGCTCAAGCTACTCATACTAAGTTGCGGTCTGTTGTAGTAGCTTGAGATTAATGAGATTGCTTCCCTCCACTGCGTTCCGGTCGCAATGACAGATACTACCTTTTATAGCAACTTGGTATCAGTAACTTGAGAGTGGGCAAAACTGAAAGTTATTTTTCAACTTCACCAGGTTTAACTAGTTAATTCCTGCCATAGCCTTTTTTTTGCGTTAATTTTAAACTTGTAGATAGTTAAGGAATGTAAAAACAATGGATATACAGACTATAAAAGAACGTATTGCCGCAGTTGAAAGCAAGCGCGAATACCTACTCAGCCTACTAGAACAACCTAATCTAGGAACTTTGAGAATTGATGTCAATCAAGCTTTGGAAGAATTGGATGAGTTAGTGGACGAATTTAGACGCACTATTCCACAGACAGGAAATAACTAAGCCTATCTAGGCGTTAGCAATAATAAAAACTGCGTCGGTATACCCTGAGTTAATGGTTATACCGACGCTTTTATGTAAGCGAATTTTCCTAAGTCTCCAGAATTTAACTGCGCCTCGGTTCATCCAGATCCTTTGCTGTTTCATCTATCCTGCACCGAAGCTATCTCCTTTCCGGTTTCCTAGTTGTCTGACTAAAGCAATGAGTTCGTGTGTGGGGACATCCTTTTTACAAACTTCATCAAAGCTGGGCATAGCTTTTGTCTGGTACAAACTTGCGTCTTCTACTGAAGAGTAACCAAGGATCTGTGTCTTAGGACAGATGGCTTTAATATGACTAGATGCACTCCAACCATCCATAACTGGCATTTGCAAATCTAGAACAATCACATCAGGATGATGGCGCTTAACCATTTCTATAGCTTCTTGGCCATTCTTGGCTAAACCTACTACTTGAATATTTTCTTGGCAGGAAAAAGCTAATTGTAGAGTTAAGCGGGTTAATTCGTGATCATCAACCAAAAGAACACGTAAGGTAGAAGACTCACAGGACAACATTAACATTCAAGGTAAAAGACTAAATAATATAACTTTTATAGTTTAGGGGAACAAGTACGAGGAATTACTCTATCCTATGGTTGAATAATTGCCTTCATCCCAAGGATAAATAATACAGATATTGTGAGGAAATATTAAAGTTTGATAAAGACTAGATTTAGCTAGTTGTCAAGATAGAAAGAATTCTTTTTGGAATCAATGAGATTTGAAGCAATGCTAGTTGAACGTAATGCCATATTGATGAGAGTTTTTTGTGAGTTACCTTCGGGAGCATGATCGCAGGGATGGCGTTGAATGTAGCTGCCATTGGCTTGCAATTCCCAAGCTTGGCGATTATCTGCCAGCATAATTCCGAGGATTTCTTGCAAATCTTTGGCAATATCTGGGTCTTTGATGGGGATGATTACTTCTACTCGGCGATCCAAGTTGCGACGCATCCAATCTGCGCTGCCAATATAGATTTCTTCTTGACCATTGTTATAGAAATAAAAAATGCGGGAGTGTTCCAAAAAGCGGCCGACTATGCTAATAACACGAATATTTTCACTAATGTCTTTTAGTCCAGGTCGTAAACAGCAGACTCCGCGAATAATTAAGTCAATTTGTACTCCGGCACGGGATGCTTCGTATAAAGTGGCGATAATTTGGGGATCGACTAAGGAATTCATTTTGGCGACAATCCGCCCGGTAACTCCATTTTTAGCATTGTCAATTTCCCGATTAATTAATGCTAAAAAGCGATCGCGCATATTTACAGGAGCTACTAGTACTTCGCGATAGGACTTTTGCCGGGAATAACCTGTTAAAAAATTAAACAAATCGGTGATATCAGCACCTATTTCTTCCTGACAGGTGAATAATCCTAAATCTGTATAAAGTCGTGCGGTTTTCTGGTTATAGTTCCCTGTACCTATATGTACGTAGCGCCGCATCCGGTCTTTCTCGCGGCGGACGACCATGATAGTTTTACAATGGGTTTTCAGCCCGACTAGACCATAAACAACGTGAACCCCAACTCTTTCTAAACGTCTAGCCCAGTAAATATTATTCTCTTCATCAAATCGCGCTTTCAATTCCACTAATACTGATACTTGTTTACCATTTTCCGCAGCAGCAATCAAGGCGTTGACGATGGGCGAGTCTCCCGAAGTGCGATAAAGCGTCATTTTAATCGCTAGCACATTCGGATCGTGGGCTGCATGGGTAATAAAACGTACAACTGTGGCGGAAAAAGATTGATAGGGATGGTGTACTAATAAATCCCGTTCGCGAATAACGGCAAAAAAGTCTTTTCCTTCCTCTACCTCTGGGATTTCCGAACTAACACTAGGTTCGCGCAACCATTGTAGGCGGTTAGGGACTACAGATTGTCGTGGTGGATCTTTGAATTCTGGTAGGGGTAATGCCATAAAATACATTAAATCCCGCAGTCCTAAAAGTCCATCTACTTCGTAAACATCGCTTTCGGTTAATTCTAAATCTTGTAATAGACGCGATCGCACTCCTTCGGGAGTTTGAGATTGAATTTCTAACCTCACCGGTGTTCCCCCAATCCGCCGTTTTCTGAGTTCCTGTTCGATGGCTAACAGCAAATCGTCGGCTTCATCTTCTTCTAAGGCTAAATCAGCGTCACGGGTAATCCGGAAGGGATGATATTCTTGAATATTCATTCCCGGAAATAGGGAATCTAAGTTATGGGCGATCGCTTGTTCTAAAGGTACACCAGTCCAGTGGGCAGGTTGACCGTGGTGCTGAATTCCTAATTCTGGCGGTAAAGGTAAAAATCGCGGTAAAACTTTCGGTACTTTTACTCTGGCAAAAAATTCTTCTTCTGTTTCGGGATTTTTGACGACTACTGCCAAATTTAGACTCAGATTAGAAATATAAGGAAACGGATGGCTAGGGTCAACAGCTAGGGGAGTGAGAACGGGAAAAATTTGTTCTTCAAAGTAGTTATCGAGATAATTCCGCTGTTTATCACTTAAATCTATATAATCCAGGATGTGGATGTGATTATTTGCCAATAGCGGCCTGAGTACTTGTTCAAAATGTTGGTGCTGTTTGGTGACCTGGGGACTGAGTGTAAACCTGATATCATCTAGCTGTTGTTGCGGTGTGCGACCATCAGGACTTAACAGCGTAACTTTTGCCTCTACTTGTTGCTTTAAACCTGCAACCCGTACCATGAAGAATTCATCTAAATTCGAGGTAAAGATTGCTAAAAATTTCAGTCTTTCCAGAAGTGGCGTTCGCTGGTCGCAGGCTTCATGTAACACTCTGCTATTAAACTCCAGCCAGCTTAATTCTCGGTTGAGATAATATTGTGAATCGCTGAGATTAACAGAACTACCGCTCTTCTTGGATTTTGGCATGATCACCTGAGAACAAAAAGTTGCCGCCCATACTAGACCATAGTAAAGGAAATAGTGTCAAGCTCTGCGGAGTTAAGCAAAATTGCTTGTTAAAAAGCGATCGCTAATTGTGTTGATTTGTTAAAAACTTTTAAAAAAGCATTATATATTATTGTACGCAAAAGTTTGTAAAATAGGCATCTTGCGTGAATCATATTGGCAATGCCAAATAGATAAATTTCTCTTTATTCTCTGTTTCTCTAGCGCCTAGAGCGTGTTTTCAAACTACTCATTATTCCTAACATTCCTCGGAGATACCCCATTATTACCCTTAAAAAGGGGGAATTTAAGGCTCTCTTTGCTTCCTTTTTTAAGGGGGGTTGGGGGGATCTCAAACTTTGAAAATACGCCCTAAAGCGTGAAAGTAATATAGGTTCAATTGATGATTGCTTGTCAAAGATTCAAGGGCAAGGGCAAATAAATTACCAATGTAGTCAGGCAAAACCGCACGTAAGACTACTGAAAATATTTCCTTTTTGAAATGTAACAAAAATATGGGAGAATCTAAGCGTATTGGCATTCTTACTAGTGGTGGAGATTGCTCTGGTTTGAATGCTGTGATCAGAGCTGTAGTCCATTGTGCTTGTGAAAAAGGTTGGGAAGTATTAGGAATTCGGCAAGCAACTCTGGGATTAATGGCGCGTCCACCGCAATTTACCAAACTGGAAATCGAGCAAGTTGACCCGCTATTAACTTCTGGTGGGACAATGTTAGGCACGACCAACAAAGGCGATCCTTTCGCTTTTCCGATGCCTGATGGTAGTTTATGCGATCGCTCCGCAGAAATTATTGCAGGTTACCATCAACTCGGTTTAGATGCTTTGATTGGCATTGGTGGTGATGGTAGCTTGGCGATTCTCCGGCGCTTGGCACAACAAGGCGGAATTAATTTAGTCGGTATTCCCAAAACAATTGATAATGATATTGGCATTACCGAACATGCCATCGGTTTTGATACAGCCGTTAATATTGCCACAGAAGCACTCGATCGCTTACATTTTACAGCTGCTTCTCACAGTCGAGTGATCATTTTAGAAGTCATGGGTCGAGATGCGGGACATATTGCGATCGCTGCGGGAATTGCTGGCGGCGCAGATGTAATTTTAATTCCCGAAATTCTCTACAATATTGAGCATATTTGCCACAAAATTAAACAGCGCCAAGAACAAGGCAAAAACTATTGTTTAATTATTGTTTCCGAAGCCGTTCGGACTCAAGATGGTGCAGCAGTCACCTTGACCAATAGTTTAGGTCAATGGCGATATGGTGGTATCGGTCAATACTTAGCCGATCAACTGAGCGATCGCATTGGCGCAGAAACCAGAGTCACCGTCTTAGGACACCTGCAACGGGGTGGAACCGCTTCACCACTAGATCGCCTAGTAGCAGCCGCCTTTGGAGTCGCCGCCGTCAACCTGATAGAAGAAGGTAAATATGACTACATGGTAACCTGGCAAAATCGCCAAGTTTTCGCCGTACCAATTGCCGAAGCGATCGCGCAATATAGAGCTGTTAAGCCAGAAGATACCCTAGTCAAAACCGCTCGTGGTTTGGGTATTTATTTAGGAGATTAAAAGAAAGAGAACAAGGGAGTGTGGGGAGTGTGGGGAGTGTGAGGAGAAGATAAAACAGCTTCCTACCCTTCGCAATGCCCAATGCCCCATGCCCCATGCCCCATGCCCCATGCCCCCTAACAATGTTCCAAGCTACCCGACGCCGTCTAGCACTTTGGTACACTGCTGTAACAGCGGTATTACTTCTATTATTTGCTAGTGGAGTATATTTATATGTTCGCAGTACGCTAGTTGAGCGGATTGACGATACTCTTAATCATGTGGTGGAAATTGTAGAGCGATCGCTTGTAATTGAACCTGTTAACAGTGGCAGTGAGACATTACGTATTAATGTAGAAGCTAGTTTCCGCGATAATGCTGATACCGTAGAAGACGATCATATTGATTTGGAATGGTTTAGTGCTACTGGTGAATTACTCTGGTCAACTCTATCTACGCCTTTGAATATTCCCATTCATGGGAATCGCACGGGTGAAACTGTGCGTGTGGGGAATGAAGGCTGGGAAAAATCACCTGTATTATTGCGTCAAGTTACACACCGGGTAGAATTTGGGCGTCAGGTGTTAGGGTATCTGCGTGTTAGCCATCCCTGGTTTGAAGTCACTAAACCTAGCCGTCAATTCATGTTGGATTTGGCTATTGGTACTTGGTTAATGGTGATTTCTGTGGGTGCAAGCGGTTGGTTTCTTTCTGGTAAAGCGATGGAACCTGTAGGTGATTCCTACCAACGCCTGAAACAATTTACCGCCGATGCTTCTCACGAACTGAGAAATCCCATAACTTTGATTCAAACTAACGTGCAAGTGGCGCTGGCTGATTTAGAGTTAGCAGAAGGCGAAGCAGCTACTACTTCTTTACATTATCGACAACAGTTAAAATTAGTGGAACGACTAACCCAGCGTTTGGGTAGGTTAGTCAATGATTTACTATTTCTCGCTAGGCAAGATAGTGGTATCAGCAAAGATAACTTTTCATCTTGCCCACTTGATGCTTTGCTGATGGAAGTGCTGGAAGAACAGCAATTATTAGCGACTGAAAAGAAAATTAACCTTTCGTTGCATTTAGTTGATTCTCATACTGAGGAAACTAGCCCCGAATTGTTTGAGAATTGGTTCACGCTTTTAGGTAACTGGGATCAGTTGGTGCGACTGTTTACGAATTTGATTGGCAATGCTTTACAGTACACGCCATCTGGGGGACGAGTGAATGTGGAATTGGCGCGTTTAGAAGGTAGCGATCGCATTTCTGGGCTGCGCTATAGTATTGCCCAATTACAAGTTAAAGTGAGTGATACGGGAGTTGGTATTCCCACAGAATCACTACCACGCTTGTTTGATCGCTTTTATCGGGTAGATCCAGCACGTACGCACACCACAGGAAATACAGCTTGTGACATTTCTACTGGTTCAGGATTAGGACTAGCGATCGCTTACGCTATTGTCGAACATCACCAAGGTCAAATTCAAGTAGAAAGCAGCCTCGGTAAAGGTACTACTTTCACAGTTACTTTACCTGTAACTTTTGAGTCTTAAAGTTTCAATCTTTAATAGGGATTAAGTGAGATTTCAAGGTGACAATCGCTTCCGCCACTATGGACTCTGCGCGCTCAGCAAAGCCGCGCCCAAGGCGATCGCCTGTTCTAGTCCTGTTGAGGAAATTCTTACATAGCAGGCTTTTTACGCTTTCCTATCCGTCGAACTCACGTTAAGAAAAAACAATCCAAGTCGTGCTTCATCAACTATGATTTTTGGGAATCATAAGCAGTATAAAAGCGAAGCATGATTTCATTGCCCATAAACTATGGCTGGCGAAGTTACCTATCTGGAATTTTCTGATGCAGACAGCAATAGTCAAAAGTTTTACGAAGTATCCGTGGCGGAGCAAACCCTAACTATTCGGTTTGGGCGAGTTAAGACTTTTGGTACAACCCAAATAAAAACTTATGCTACCTCAGAGCAAGCTCAAGCTGAGGCTCATAAACGCATTCGCGACAAGCAACGCAAGGGTTATCAAATCCGCTCAACTGTTGCTAAGACAGTTACACCAATCCATGTAAAAGAATCAAATCCGCAGCCCATCTCACCTGTTGTTCCAGTTGCTCCGCTTCCTGTAATCAATAATTCTGAGCCAATATTGCCTTATCCAGCCCCTATCCTGTGGCGATTTGACTCTGGCTCTAGTACCTTTGGTTTAGCTGTAGAAGCAGAACATTGTTGGTTAGGAAATGAAAAAGGTCAGGTTTTAAAGCTTGATCGCCAAGGGAAAATTTTGCAGCAGTATCAGCTGCCGGATGCGGTCAAATGTATTGTGATTGATGATATTTGGATTTACGCTGGTTGTGACAATGGCAGTGTCTATGACCTCACGGGTAAATTTCCTTATCTTGCCTACGAACTAGAAAAAGGTGTTGATATTTTCTGGTTGGCGATTTATGACGGAATGCTGGGGGTTTCCGATGCTAACGGTGGTCTCACCAAAACCGATCCCGAAGGACAAATTCTGTGGACTCGATTAAGTAGTGGCAAAATGGGCTGGATGTTGTGTTGCGATGCCCAAGGATTCTATCACGGCCACACCAAAGGAGTAACGGGATATGACTTCGCAACAGGTCGCCAAATCTGGCATCAACTGACACATGGCAAAGTTCTGTTTGGTTGTCAGACTAGCGATCGCCTTTATGTTGCAACCAGTGGTAAGCAAATTCAAAGCTTTAGTAAAGAGGGAGAAGTTCTAGAAAGTTATCCCTGTGGAGCATCTGTCTATGCTTGCACCACTGATAGTCAAGGAAAATATATCTATGCGGCAGATAGTTCAGCCTTTATCTACTGTTTTAGTCAGCAGGGACAGTTGCTGTGGAAAGTTGCTACTGGGTGCGGTTCTGCTTTATCGATACAGTGGTTTGAGGAGCGGCTTTACATTGTGACCAATCAAGGCGCGATCGCCTGTTTGGATATCAGTACAACAGCACTGCAAAGCGCTCAGGCGGGAAACTTACCCCCCGCGATCGCCGTTACCCATGCTCCCAGTCTTCCCCTACAAACAACCACGTCGTTAGAGATAGCCACTGACCCCACCCAAGGTGTAATTTTGGAGTGTTTTCGAGAAGGTCAAAAATTACGAATACGCGCCATTTCTGATGGATATCGCCAAGATTGGATGGTACAGTTTCCCCGAGATATCCGGCGTGAGGGCGATCGCTATTGGGTCGAAGCATTGAAAGCAGCCAAGCAGGGAAACTATTACCGTACCTACGGCGAAATCAAGCGTTTAGGTTGAGATGAACTAGCTATGAGTCAAGAATATTATTTACATCGGGATGGCAAAGGGCGATTTCTGCTCCAGAGTGTTGAAACCGGAATCCTAGAAGGCTTATTATTTCCGGCTATGCCTGGGGAAAGCGCCCATGCCTTTTCCTATAATTTCGGTTCAGTCGAGTATCCCAATCAACTGATCAATTTGGGTGACTTTCCAGAACTGGAAAATATGCCATTCTTCACTATCGAATCCTGCGATCATTATCAATTAAGTAATTACTTACAAAAGCCAGAATTCCAAGCTTTATGGCCGCTATTAGGCAGTTTTGGCAGATTTTTAGGCTTGAGTCTGAATGCCAATCAGATTCCCCCTAGCACACACAATGATGCGGGGCAAATCCTTTGGCAATACAAAGTTGCTAATCCCAATGGTAGCTGGACAATTCCGATTTTAGATTTATGGGTGAATGAGCAGGGCTGTTGGTTCTGTACCAGGGAAGGCCAAGTTTTGGTAATTAATCATCAAGGTGAGGCGATCCAGCAATATACTTTGCCTAAATTGACTCGTTGTTTAGCAGGCTGTGAAGATGCTGCCTATGTGAGTTGTGACGATGGCAACCTCTATGACCTGACAGCAAAATTACCTCAACCGATATATTCTCTAAAGTCAACAGGTGATTACAGATACAGTTATTTAATATTGGCTGTGGCACAAACCCCTGATGCTTTGTTAATTGCCGATGCATACGGACATCTTCAAGTATTAAATACTGACCTAGAGCTTCAGTGGCAACAGCACCGAGCCGACTATTGGCAAAGCTGTTTTCTGCGAAGCGATTCAGAGACAGCTTATCTGGGAAACTATCGTGGGGTGAGTGCCTATAATCTCAAAACAGGTCAGGAGAAATGGATACAACAACTATCAGCACCTGTTCTATGTGGTGATTTGACCGCGCAAGAAGTAATTGTTGGCTGTAGTGACCGAATAATTTACGGATTACAGAAAACACCAACTCCGCAAACTGCTGGCACAACTGTCAGACCAATTTATACCTGTAATGGAATGCCCTATGTGTTAACCCTATCAGTAGATGAGCAGTCATTATTTGTTGGAGATTACACGGGTAAAATTGAACAAATCGACTTTAATGGCAACCTCAAACAAGCAATCCAGACACAAGCAGGTGCCATCACCGCGGTGAAATTTTGGGGCGATCGCTTGTATGCCACCACGAGTCAAGGCGTTTTAATTTGCCTGAACTTCTAGGTCAAAAATAAATGATGCATATTCAAGCGTCTCGCAGAGAAGGGATGCGCCATGCCCATTTTCATGTGTCCTTGTGTACGCCGGGAATGGCGGCTACTTATGTAATTATAACTAACGATTTATTTCCTCATTCTTCAGAAATAAACAGTAGCTGTGATTCAGCTAAATTTTCAACCCTTTAGCTAGATATAAAAATCTAAGTTAATCGTTAAATTAAAATCATCGAAATCAACATTATAAAAAGTAAATCAATTCAAGGTTAAAGGGTAATAAGTAACAAATTTATTACCTGATTTAATTTGCTGATTTATCAATTAACCAATAATTCCAGTTGAGATTTATCTAGGAGTCAACAATGATTAGCAATTCGCAAAAGTTTCGCAAGCCGGCTGAGTTTTTAGTAGCTATCTGCGGCGGTTTACTGATGAGTGTACCAGCACTAGCCCAAACACCAATACCAGTAACACCACAGCCTAGTTCTGTTGGTAGAGTGAATCCTTGTCCCCGCATTTTCTACGAAGAACCACACAACAGTCGTGTTTTGGTTCCCCAAGGATGTCCACCCAATGCTTTAACTCAACAAGTCCAATCCCAAGGGACAGTTCCTTATAATTCTGCTGTTCCTGCTAATCCATCACAAAATCAAACAGGTGTAGGTGGAGAAGCACCTACAAGCACGAAACCTACAGGACTTAACCCCAATCCCCGCATCTTAAACGAACCGCCTTATAATCGCTCTGGGCAGAATACACAGACAGATACTTCAACTACTTACTCCACACCGCAACAAGTTCCTTCACAATCAAATTCTGTAACTGAACCATCCCTAAGCCAACAGGGACAAAGCCCAGTTGCCACAGTGGCACTCAATAATGGTAATGTTAATGTCAGGCTGGTGAATGAAACTGGAGCTAATGTAACTTATCAAGTCATTGGCGATACAGAAGAGCGATCGCTCAGTGGTAAATCTAATGTAGTCTTACAGGGTTTACGTGCGCCAGTAACAGTGACATTTCAACGAGAAGATGGTGGATTAATCTCAGTCAATGCACAGCCTTCTTCCGAAACAGGTTTGTTGGAAGTGAGATTGGATGAAACAACAGACGTAGCCCAAGATGCAAAAGCCATGAGAATTCAATCTAATGGCTCGGTATTTTTGAATTAGTCATTAGTCATTAGTCATTAGTCATTAGTCATTAGTCATTTGTCATTTGTCAGTAGGGGCGGGTTTATTTGGATCTTTGTTAATGAATGAGGATATCTGTGAACCCGCCCGTACGGATCGTAGCTTGGGCTTAGGGTGTGAGAAACACAACACACTGCGAAAAATTTTGGTCAAGGGGAAAAGGGAAAAACTTTTACCCTTTCACCTTTTCCCTTTCCCCAAAACTTCTGAATTTAGAAAACTCAACGCTTGGGCAATTTAGTTAATTTATCAACTAAGAAAACCTCATTCTTGCTATCTTCGAGAGTCCGCGCTAAAATCAGCGCTCTTTCGTAAAAGTTACGGGCAGTTAGATAATTATTTAACTGCTCGTACAATTGACCATAGGTCATAAAAGTGGAAAATTCTTCTCGCAGATTTTGCAAGTCTCTAGAGAGAGCTAGGCGTTGTTCTAATAAGTCAAAAGCACGTTCATAACGTCCTACAGAACTGTGCGCTGCAACTAAACCATCAATTGCTCGTAAATAGTTAGTGCGATCGCCTGTGGTTTTAGCTATCCGCAAAGCTGCTCCATAAGTGCCAATTGTATCCGGATAATTCCCCGTTGCTAGGTAAGCATCGCCTAAGTTATTTAGGGTATTGGTTTCACCAAGAAGATCGGCAACTTGACGGCGGAAAGATAAAGCATTTTCATACAATTTAATCGCTTTGTTGTAATTGCCCAACCTAGCATTTACTAGTCCTAAATTACTCAAAGACAATCCTTCGCCTGCTAGATTTTCGACATTTTTCGCAATTGTCAAGGCTTCTTCTACGGTTTTAGCCGCTGGGGTATATTCTCCTTTTTGCAACAGCACAGTACTAATATTATTCAGTGCGAAAATTTGCGACTGAAAGTCTTTAGTATCCCGCGCGATCGCTAACCGCCGCCGCAATGCATCTTCCCCATCCTGAAACCGATTTAGCTGGATGTAGGCTTTAGCAAGCAAATCGTAAGTCGTACCTTGGGCTTTGTAGTCTCCAAGGGCGTGATAAATTTCCAGTGCTTGCAAGCAAGAGTCAATTGTTTTCTCAGAATACCCTGAGATGTTTTGTTGCTCACCAATACGCAGTAAGCTGTCTGCTTGATCTCTTGATTGTCGTAACGAGGAATTATTTAAAGGGCGGTGCAGTTGTTGCGTAATGTCAGCAGCCCTAGCCCCTAAAGGACTAAAAAAAATCGCCAACATTAAAAAGCCAGAAGTCAAAAATGGGAATTTGCTACTTTGGCACCAGGCTAAAATAGCAAAATCCCAAATTCCCAACCCGTAACGTCTTGATCTGAGGGTGGGATTGACATCCAGAATGCTACCCTCTGGTAAGAAATACCGTTGTTTCATAAAACTTACCCGGGAAATTTCGCTTTTAAGTACAAAGTCTAAGCAGGAGTCTTAATTATCCAGAATAGAGATAAAAATATACGCATTTATACTTAAGCTAAGATGAGACTAAATCTTCGCCCAAGTAAATGGCGCGAATATCTCCAGGTAATTTGGCCTCTAACATACGATATCCTTCCTGAATAAAATTGGCTACCTCAAGAGGGGTAATATTTTCTCCTTCGGCTTGGAGGTACGCAGCAATCCGAGTTTCACTCCACCGGAAAGTCTGAGCCATTAAGACGACAAACCGCAAAACAGGTGGTAGTTGATCTAAAGCTTGTTCAACGTAGCACCATAAAGCAGGCGAAGTTGCCTTAAGAGAATAATGAATTGCTTCTGTAGGTGGTAGTTCAATCTCGTTAATGCAAAAGGCTGTGATGTTGATCAGCCAATTTTGTAAGGTTAAGGCTTCTTGGTCTGGTGAAGAGCTTTTGTTTAAATCTAGCCCACCGAGTTCATAGTAGATATGCCGCCAGGTGAGGGCAAACAGATAATCTGCTTGTACAGGCGATCGCGCTGAGTGGCGAATCAAGGTGTAGACTATTGGGCTATAGCGACAAAAAATCGCCGTAAAGTACTTTCCGGAATCCGGAGAGTTTTGAAAAGAAGTTAGCAGTTCTTGGTCACTTTGATGAAACAGTGACTTGACTAGTGGGTGGTTAGCTTCAGGAAAGTGGGGTATTTGCACAAGCCTTTGAGTTGATAGTTGTTAGAATATGTGTGAGATGTTAATCTCCTATTTAAGCGCACAATATCTTCATATTTGTCTGTTGGACTTCCGACTTCAGACCCTAAAGTTATTGATACACTATAAACAAAGACTTAATTTTAGTCTTAATCGACAATAATTAAAGCGGCTCCCTAATACAATAAATATTTGACTTGTTCATGGTTATAGTAGCTAGCGTCATCCCCGTCCTGCTCAGTCCTTTGACTTTAGGCTCTTTTTTACCTTCTTTGCCCCTGGATAGCCTGTTATCAACCCAAGGCATTATGGTGTTGCTACTGGCGGCTTACGCTGGTGCCATGTGGATGTTCCTCACCAGTGCCCCAAAAGTACATACTGTAATGGTGTCGGATTTGGAAATTGCCCGACAGTTGTATGAAGGGCTGCTAGATTTACCTGCGGCTGAAGTGCCTTTGCACTACTACTACAACTACGAACAAACCATAGGCGCAACCAGCATAGACCCACTTTATATGTCTACTGGCTCTAGTTTCTCTGGCAGAACCATGAATAATGCTAGTGAAGGTTTGTGGTATCAGTTAAAGAAAAATACCCAGTTACACGTAATTACTGGCGCTAGTTTGGGGACAAAAAATCAGCAACGCCATGTTTGTTTTGACCGCGACTGCCTAGAAATGATTTTATTGCGAGTCGAAACACGCGGGTTGAAATTTAAGATTCGCAACCAAAAGCCCCTCAATTTTTTAGTTAAGGATTATGAAGAGCGAGTCATTGAAATGGCTGAGATTGCCAATTAAGGGAATTCCAGAAAATAACTTATCCTGCAATTAATGGCACGGTAAGCAAATACTTTCAGTCCTGTACCCCTACCATTGGGGTATTTTTTTAATTGCAAATCCTGGTATTTCGCCACATTAATTTTGATCAACTGCGAGATCCCCGACTTGTTTAAGGATGCTACTGGCAAATGGTGGGTTTGACCCCTCAATTGTGAGCAAAAAGTTTTCTCGCATACCCGAAATAACGCCCACAGGAACCGGAAGCCTGCGGCTATCGTTACAAAGCCTGCGAAGGCAGGCTTTGTAAGATTAGCCGCACCCGGAGGTGACGGCGGTATTTCGGGATAAGCGATAGGCTTTTAGCTTAAATTGACACGTATTAACTCTGATTTTTTCCGGACATTTGTTGCAATTTATTTAAAAGTTTTGCTACTAAATCACAAAGTTCAAGTTCTTCAAAATTATTACTAATATTACGGGTATTTTCTTCTATAAACCTACCTGCTAAAAAATTCTTGAGAGCAAAAATCCGCTCTGACTCTGGGAAACTATAGTATTTTTCTAGCTTTTCGGCAATTTCTGTAATTGGTTTGTTGGCTAGTTGCTGGCGGACTTTTACCGCAATCCAGTCATCACTTTTCAGAAACTCAATCACTAAGTCTAAAAAATTCTGCTGTTCTTCTTCCTCCCACTTTTCCCACCAGTCTCCATCCACATCCTCAACATATATGTCTACACAATCAAGTCCATAATTCATCCAATTTCTTTGTAATTCTCTAGCTGCTTCTAAATGCTCTAAAAATTCTGCGAATCTTTCTTGAGGTGCAACTGATCTTTGTGTCCCCATAATCATGTATTTTGGTTAAGACAGTGAAAAAAATGACCTAAAACTATAAGCTAAATCTTAAATAAATGCCCGTTTTTAAATGATCGCTGTTATATAGTGATATATTCACTACCTGAGTGACAAAATCCGTAATGTGGGGGTTGTAACTTAAGAACAAACCTCTATTTATGCCCCAGCGTTGCAAGGTATTTTCCCAATTATCAGACTTTTCTTGAGAAAATTCATCCGAGAGACTCGTAATTTGAATACACAGTGGTTGATTCTCTCTATTACTTACAATTATATCAGTTGCCATTGAAAAGTCGGCTATATAGCAATGCCAAAAGGTACCTTCCCGATGGGCGATATCAGTAGCGATCGCTCTGAGAATATTGATATCCGCTTGATGAAATTCCCCCGCCATCAATTTTTGTTTCCAGATAGAAAATTTTGGATCGGGTTGATTGAGCCATTTGGGAAATAAATACCTATACCAATAATATTCCGTTGGCGTCATGCGCGCATAATACTGTTCCTGCTCCTCTTCTGATTCTAAGGCTTGGATATCCAGCCAAATCAGAGAATCCTTAATAATTTGTTGTAGAAAAAAAAGTACAAATTTTTTAGCCGTTAGGGAACCAGGCTTAACATCTTTAACCCAGCGATTTATATCTTCTAACCTTTTCGCTAAACCCGGATCGATGACAGATGCTTCCTCTATAAGTAATCTTAATTGATTTTTAATTTCTTTGGCTTGCAAATAATGATAAACCTCAAAACTGGAGTAGGTAGCAGGAATTTTAAGATTATTTTATAGCATTCTCCACTCCGAACTTGTAAAAACGCAAAATCTGGGAGGAGATCGCCCATCATCTTAAACCCTGACAGATAAAAGCAGACCAGTAGCTAGGATGTGAAAAGGGAAACTCTTCTGTAGCACTTTCGATTGCTTTAATTAAGCGGTTAAATCTTGCATACATCTTATATTCACGCTCCCAATCACGATATTCTACTGAACCCCTGCTGTATTGTTTTCTACTATTTATCAGTTCTCTTTCCCTGGCTTCTGCTGCTGGAGAAATTTCTTTAACATCCTCTTTCCTTAAACTACGTAAAGAGATTTGCGCTTGTCGTAAAGCTTCAGGACGGCTTTTACCTTGTTGTCGGTGTTCGTAGTAAAATATCGAAAATACTGCTGTTGCTAAATCATCTACTGCCCATAGAGTACTGACAACCCTTCTAGCACCAGCACACAAAAAGCCTGTGGAGAGGGTGAGAATATCATCAGTTAGGGAAGGAATACCCAAATTCTTCTCGCAGGACAAAAATATGGGTGTCGTTATCGGTAGAGTAGAAACTGAGAATAGCGGTGGTTGGCTGGTCAATTAGCTTTTGTATTGCTGAAAAATTAGGGTTGCTAACTTGAATTTCGCCAGCTAGCACAGGATCTAAGCGTCTGAGATTTTCCCAAACTTGTTGTTTTTGGGCTTCCAAGGATGCGATCGCTTCGTTGTAAGCTTGGGATGTAGCGCGTGTTTGACTACCGTTATCTTTGAATTTTGGGCGATCGCGTTCTTGATCAATTTTCTGTTGCAGTTCTTCATACTGCTGCAATAATTCCTTGACTTCTGAGGGAATTTCGCCGCTTTGGTAGAGGTCGTTACTGGGTGCATCTCAGTTTTTATTTTCCAATAGACTTCTTGCAAAAGTCCTTCTTTTGAAGCTTTTCTTTGCGCCTTTGCGCCTTTGCGTGAGACAAAAAAATATTTATGCAAGAGGTCTAATGAGATAATAACTGTCATTGCGTAAAGCCTTCTCTTCGAGAGGCTGCGCCAACGGCATAGCTTCGCTTAGCGCGAAGCGTCTCGAAGAGAGGAGGAACGACGTAGCAATCGCATCGACTCGCTCTTAGTTGGAGGATTTTGCGATTGCTTCTCTTCGCTCGCAATGACATTCAAAAAAGTGGGATGCTCCCGTCGTTACTTGCCATTAAGTCTACCAGGCGTTTAGAGCGCGATCGCTCGGCGTATTCAATGGTAATGATTTAAGTCTCAGCCAAACTTCAGCATCTTGGAGCATTTGTTGCAAAAATAGGATGACAAATCTTTTAGCTGTCAGCGAACCCGGTTTGACATCTTTCACCCAGCGATTTATCTCTTCTAATCTATTCGCTAACCTGGGGTCAATTGCAGATGCTTCCTCAATCAATGACTTTAGTCTGTCTTTAATTTCTCTTGCTTGCAAAAAACACCATACCTCAAAAAATGAGTTAATTTTGCATATTTTACGACTATATTAATAGCAATATCAAGTAAAAAACCTGTAGAAATGCGATATTTCGTCTTTATACAGGTTTTTTTGCTGATTTGGTTTTTACTTATTGCTCAGTTGTTGGTTCTGGGGATGAATCAGATTTTTCGGGTTTGAGTAGGGGAAATGCGATCGCATCCCGAATACTGGCAGAATCAGTTAATAGCATCACCAACCTATCAATCCCAATCCCTAATCCGCCTGTAGGTGGCATTCCATATTCCAAAGCGGTCAAAAAGTCTTCGTCAACGCCGTGGGCTTCTAAGTCGCCAGCAGCTTTGCGCGCGGATTGTGCTTCTAGACGTTCTCTTTGGTCAATGGGGTCGGTAAGTTCTGAAAAACTATTACCTGTCTCCCGCCCAACTATAAATAACTCAAACCGTTCTACCAAACCAGGTTTAGAACGGTGTGGCTTAGCCAAGGGCGAAATTTCTACGGGATAGTCAATCACAAAGGTAGGCTGAATTAAGTTTGCTTCTACCTTTTCTTCAAAGGCTAAATTCAGTAACTTGCCAATAGATTGAGCTTCATCTACACCTGGAATCCCCGCATTTTTACTGGCTGTTTTTGCCTCTTCTAAGGTTGGGAATGAATCGTAATCTAAACCTGTAGCTTCTTTAACTAAATCATGCATCGTCACCCGTCGCCAAGGTGGTGTCAAATCAACAGCTTCCCCTTGGTAGGTAATTTGCAGCGTACCGAGGACATCTTGAGCGACAGTGGTAATAATTCCCTCTGTCAGCGCCATCATGTCGTTGTAATCGGCGTAGGCTTGGTAAATTTCAATTGTGGTAAATTCCGGGTTGTGTCGAGTCGAAATTCCTTCATTGCGGAAAATTCGCCCTAACTCAAAGACCTTTTCAAAACCACCCACAATCAACCTTTTGAGATGAAGTTCTGTGGCAATCCGCAGATACAACTCCATATCTAAGGTGTTGTGATAGGTGATGAACGGACGTGCATCTGCACCCCCAGCTTCACTTTGCAGAACTGGCGTTTCAATTTCCAGAAAATCGCGCTGTTCTAAATAGCGACGAATACCCGCAGTAATTTGGGCGCGTTGGCGGAAAGTTTTGCGTACATCAGGGTTGACAATCAAGTCAACATAACGCTGACGGTAGCGTTTTGCCACATCCGTCAACCCATGCCACTTGTCGGGTAGAGGCAATAAGGATTTGGTCAGGATGCTATATTGTTTGACGTAGACAGATAACTCGCCCTTTTCAGTCCGTTTGATAGTACCTTTGACTCCCAGGATGTCGCCTGCATCTGAAAGTTGCTTGAGGTGATTGAAAGCATCAGCATCAATATCTGCCATGCTTTCTTGGATGCGATTTTTCTCTAAATAAAGTTGAATAGTACCTGTTTCATCTTGCAAAGTGAAGAAAGCCAATTTACCAAAAACACGACGCGCTAGGATACGTCCAGCAATGGCAACTTCTAAATCAACTTCTTCGCCACTGGGTAAATCAGCAAATTTTTCTTGCAATTGCGCTGCATGGTGGGTAGATTCCCATCGATAGGCATAGGGATTCATTCCTAGCTGTTTTAGCTGGTCTACTTTTTCCAGCCTCGCGGCACGGATATCTTCTTCCGACATGGTAACGAACGCTCATAGGGCAAGATTAATTATAGATGCTGTAAAAGTAGCTGGGACTTTCAAGGAGAAAAAGGGGCAGGGGGACAAGGGGGACAAGGGGGACAAGGAGGACAAGGGAGATAAATAACAAATGCCCAATGCCCAATGCCCGTGTCCCGCCACAAGCCCAATGCCCAATGCCCTTTCCCAAAAGAATTAGTGACACCTTTGCTGCTAACAGGCTACAACAGAGTGGATTTTCCGATGCAATAACATCTACCTCTATGGCTAACCCGGCAAAAGTTATACCCTTACCTGCGTCAATTGATCATATTCTCTCAAACTTGCTGAAAAATACTGCTGCTAGCGTTGCACGGAAACTAGAAGAAATAGCTAGTGGTTACAGTACTTCAGCTTTTTTACCATCGACTCTCAAGGATGAGACGCGCTATATTGAAGCACTAATCCAATCTCAACAAGCTTCTAATAATACTCTCAATGAGCTATCTTTACAGTTGCGATCGCAATTTACCAAAGAACTTGTAGATTTGTTGCTAGAATGGCAAGCTAATCAAATCCAGTACCAGTTAAAAGATATCCGTAAATTATTTGAACAGAAAAATTTAGCAACTATTTTTAGTCAAGAACAAAGTTACAATATCTTAACTGAAGGGCAAGAAAAATACCGTTTAGTTGTCTTGGTTTCGCCTCCAAATGTTAGCCAAAATTGCCCATCTTCTTTGCAACACGACTTACCAATAGAATTACCAGAGAAGTTAAAAGCTTTTTTACATAAGGACTATCCACTCAACAGTAATTTATGTCCCGTTGCATTTTATAGTGACTTTTTTATCCGTTCGATTACTGATGTAGACCTCCTCCAACTACAGAAAATTTTAGCTCCTGTCCCAACAGTAGTATTGCACAGCAATATCACTGATTACGAAGTTTATTTTCATGCAAATTTTTGGCATCCCCAAAATAGTAACATTACTAAAATTTCCATGCCGGCTTGGAACTGGGAAGAAGTCAAGGAATCTTTACAAGCAGCAGATCATGATGATATACGAGCTATTCGCACTATTCGACAAATCATTGTGACCATTCACCAATTGCTAGCAGCTTTTATTACAGATTGGTATTACCTACATCTTAATCATACCTATGAACCACAACTATTTAATTTACAATCAGAGTTGGCAGTGGGCAGATGGTCATCAGATTTGCTGAGTCCTTATATTGATACTATTAAAGATATTTATTTACAGCAAAAACTTGTTTTTGAGGAAAATTTACAACATTTAACTGAGGATAAATATACAGCAGCTGGTGAGCAAGATAAAGGAGGAGAAAATTTGTTCATCCCAGTAGAAGATTGGACAATAGGTGAGTCAGAAGCTCCTAACTCCAATACTAAATCAGCCATCTATTACTCTAAACTGCGTTATCTACTATCAGAAAAAAACTGGAAAGAAGCCGATGAAGAAACCAGCAGAATTCTACTCAATCTCGCAATTCAATACAAGCAAAACTTAACTTTAGAGCAAGCAATGAGCGATGAGTTATTTTTGTCTAGTGAATCTATTGATCATTTTCCTTGCGAAGATTTGCGCATTATTGATAAGCTCTGGTTAAATTATAGTAATTACCATTTCGGTTTTAGTACTCAAACATGTATTTGGCAAACACTCAGTCACTCCCAAAAAGATGTGAACTTTAACTGTAAAGATTTTGTTGAACTTGTTGGCTGGTTAGTAAATGAGAATGGGCTTAACGACGAGGAAATAATCTATGGACTTGATGCTCCTATAGGCCATCTTCCTTTTGCTTTTACAAAGTTATTTCCCATAACCGAAGTTAACAACTGCGGCGGTTGGTACAATTTTTACTATCGCCTGCAAACTTGTGAAATATAGCTGTTGACTGTTGACTGTTGACCGTTGACTGACTTGAAAGCCCTTTATTGTCAGGGTTTTATCTTAGCTTGATATCCTAATCTATCTGGCTACAGCTATATAAAATATAGCATTCCTATGTAATTTGTAAACTTACTTATAGAATTAAGCAACAGGGAATAAATTTAATTTTTTGACTAATTATGTGGGATTGCTATATTTATATTGCCGGTGGATTTTTAGGAAAAATAAATTTTATTTTTAGGTTGGTAAATTTCAATATTGCTTTGATTAGTTCTTGCTGTTCTGGTTTTAAATTAAGCTTTTCTAACCCTTGATTAAGGTTATTACCTCTATGTAATTCTTGAGCAAGTTGGGCACGTTGAGATGAGTTTAAAACAGCCTGAATTTCTCTATTTCTTCTTTGACGCACAGCCTGAAGCCTTTGGCGCTGTAAAGGAGTTAACTCAATTTCTGAGTATGAAGTAGTAGTGTGGGCAACAATGAAGTTAGCTCTTGTGTTAATTTGCTCTGGTAATGCTAAGGCAATTTCCGGGAGAAAAAATACCAGAATAACAATATAAGTTAATACAAAGAGAGATTTGGTCAATTTAATTATCATAAATCTATTCTTGATCAGTTAGATCCCCGACTTCTTTGAGAAGTCGGGGATCTGGAAGTAGGGAATTTTCACAACTCCTACACGGATTGCTATAGTTGGGGTGCGTTGAGTAAAGTTTACCATATAGCAGTCCTATGTAAACTGCCGTACAGCTTTAACTTGTGAGCAATACCCTTAGGGGTTGTTTGAAAAGTATTATTGCTAACACCGAAGCCTCAAAAACCTAACCCCCCTACCCCCCTTCCCTAGAAGGGAAGGGGGGTTTCAAAGCCTCTTGTAGGAGAGAGGAATGGAAGTGAGGTTTCTAGTATACTTTGCACTTTTAGATACCCCTACCGCCCCTTTCCCAGGAGGAAAATCTCTCAAAGTCGCCCTAAAAAAGGGGATAATGGGGGATATAGAATGTTTTGCTACCGAGAAGAGGACTTTTCAAACATCCTCTGAGAGCAAAATTGTTAATGCTATCAGCAATTCCAGTCAAAAAATCAATAAATGCGATCGCCAATATAGCAATTGGGTTTCCCAATGTAGCAATTGGGTTTCCCAATATAACAATTGGGTTTCCCAATATAGCAATTGGGTTTCCCAATATAGCAATTGGGTTTCCCAATATAGCAATTGGGTTCGCCAATATAGCAATTGGGTTTGCCAATATAACAATTGGGTTTGCCAATATAGTAATTGGGTTCGCCAATATAGTAATTGGGTTTGCCAATATAGCAATTGGGTTTACCAATGTAGTAATTGGGTTTACCAATGTAGTAATTGGGTTTGCCAATCGTCGATTTCCCTTTTGCTTAGTAACAAAAGTTACTCACGGTTTTTCATGCGGTTAATTTCCTGTTGTAATTCTTCAATTTGGCGGCGCAAATTTTCGGCATCATTTTCCGGGGTTTGGGATGGAACATTGACTGCTCCCGATGCAGGCGATCGCTGATAATTACCTTGGCGAATTTGCTGAAATTCTGCGGATACTGCCCACTCCCGTAAATACCGCAAGCGTTCCACCGCAAAAGGATGGGTGAGCATCATTCCTTGAGAGCCATTGTACATCAGGAATTTGTAGACTTGATTGAGTGCATCTGTATCTAATGCCTGATAATTTTCTGACTGCTGGATAAATTCTTGTAAACTACATTCATTGGCATATTTGATACTACCGCCTGAGATTTTCATCATCGATGACATGACTGGATTCAAGTCATCGATGACTAACAGCGCCGCCCGATCCGCTGACAACTCCGCTTTGCGCCGCCATTCAAAAAAGGCGAAAATTAAGGCTTGAGTCACAACATTGCCAATGCCAAAGGTTAATTCACCCAAGGCAGAAGCAGCACTCATCGCCCACATCGCCATTTGAATTAAAATAGTATGACCACATTTAATATGCCCCAGTTCATGGGCTAGCACCGCCCGAATTTCGACTTCGTCTAGTAAGTCTAGTATCCCTGTATTTATGACTATGTATGGATTCTCTTGCCCCAAAGCATAGCTATTTGCTTCGGGATTCTGCAAGACAAAAAGTGTTGGTTCTGGGTAAATATCCAAATCCCGCACACATTCGCGAAACATCTGGTAAATAGTGGAGTATTGACGTGGCCCAACTTGGATGGTGTTACCCATTAGATAAACTAACTGTGGGCGTTCATAGATAAATTCCACAAATTTACGGGCAATCAAATCAAAACCCGGTAAATTGCGTAAAGCTTGCTCGGCTTGGCGATCCAGTGGATGCCTAAAGGCTTCGCTGGAAATTCCTGTGTAAGTTGGCATAATTCAGGTAATTGGTGATTTGTCATTAGTCATTAGTCATTTGCAATTACAAAGGACAAATAACAAATGACTAATGACAAGATAATAGAAATGGGGCTATTTGGAAGTAAAAGTCACTTTGTATGGGATTAGAAGCGTGTGATTGAGGCAGAAGTTCATTTGTCACTACATAACTTTTTGCGATCGCAGGCGGGTTTCCCTTCCTGGCCCCATCATTTGACGATGGCAAGGTTGGTAGCACGCGCCTTGCGTTTGGGACGTAGCGCCTTAATTCAAGTCGGGGCTGTGTGTGGCTATCAAGGACGATATCGCACTAGTTTTGTGGCCTCGGCATTGATGTGGTATGGCCCTGTAATTATTGTGGCACCACAAACAGTGCAGCAACGGTTGTTAAAAGTCGAAATTCCTCGGCTACAGCAGTGGCTGCAAACCAAAAAACCAATTAGAACTGGTGACGATTGGCCTGGTGCGGAGTTCCAAGGGCTACTATTAACTACCCCAGCCGCTTGGTTAAGCAGACAATTCGCAGATGGGGAACATTTTCCTGTAGGGATTCCCACGATTATTGATGGGGTAGACGATTTGGAAGATTGGGTACGTCAAGAACTTACCCAAAATATTCAACCCCATGACTGGGATCAACTCATGCTGGCTTGTCCGGAACAAGCGGAAATTATTCGCTCTGCACGAGCGCAACTGACGAAGGAATGTTTCCTGCATCCGGCTAATCCTTATGAGTGCTATCTCATTTCCCAACCAGAAATAGAGGTTTTGCAGCATCTCTATTCAGCGTTAGATCAAGCTGAACTTCCCGATGCTTGGAAAAATTTTTGGCACTACTTCCAAAATCTCAAAGAAAATCCCTCTCCCTCATCTCCCTCATCTCCCTCATCTCCTCCCCTCCTGTGGGCAACTATTGCCCGTCGTCAAGGTTTATTTTCGTTACACTGCGCCCCCATTGAACTAGGAAAAATAGTCTCAGAGATTTGGCAGCGACAACCTGTAGTTTTTGTTGGTAGCGCCTTAGAACCAGAAACGGAGGCTCCCCTGTTCCGTCAGCGTTTGGGGTTGGAGGATGTCACTTGCTTGAAGTTCTCTAGTGATAGCCAAACAGATGCTATTCAACTGTATGTACCCTATCAGTTACCTTTACCGAACACACCAGAATTTCAAGCGGCGTTTATTCACAAAGTTAGGACTCTACTATGTCTGGGTGCTACTGCACCAGGATTAACAGTGGTGTTAATTGGGGACGTGCCACTCAAAGCTCAAGCAGGAGCAATTCTGGCTGCTGAGTTTGGTTCACGGGTGCAGGTAGAAAAAACTTGCCTCGATGACAATGGGATTTTGGTTTGTGGTTGGGAATTTTGGCGAGAACATCAAGGAGTTTTACCCGCACCCCATTTGTTAATTATTGCAACTTTGCCCTTGCCATCTTTAGAAAGTCCCCTAGTAGCTCTTCGGGTGGCTCATTATAAGCGATCGCATCAAGATTGGTTTCGTTTATACTTATTGCCCACAGCTTTGAATGAATTGCAACGAGCCGTGGCTCCTGTGCGCGAAAGTCAAGGGATTGTGGCTTTACTTGATGGGCGTGTAGTCAATCGCAGCTATGGTGCGCAAATTCTCGCAGCTCTGAGTCCCCTAGCACGGATTAACTACCTCGATCCCAGCCTGTTCTCCCATCCCAACGAAGAAAATTCTGCTTAATTTGTATTGCCCAATGCCCAATGCCCAATGCCCAATGACAATTTACGTTTTGTCAACCGCCGCGCGATCGCCCCATAGCAAAGGCTATCATCATCTCACAGATGTCATTGGCAAGTGCGTAGACCACAGGGCTTGCCACAGGCATGGCTGCCAATCTCCACCAAAAACTTAAATGAAATTAGAAATTTAAATTGCTGATTATGGGTGAAGCAAAACGTCGTAAAAACACACTAGGTGAAAACTACGGTCAAGATACTCGGATCTTACCCTGGGTTCCCATTTCCAAATCCCAAGCTGAACTATTTGTCAGTTGGACTACTCGTGCTGCTTGGATTGGTATTGTCGGTATGGTTGTTGCTTGGGTAACCATCCGTTTTATTGGCCCTGCTTTTGGTTGGTGGCAAGTAGTTGCTTAACACCGCCAATCTGGTTGTAAATCTGGAATTACACATTAGGGGCACATTTATTGTGCCCCTAATCTATTTGACACTTGCTTAACCAATGAGCAAAACTTCCAGGTAGACCGCAAAAATACGCTTAAATATTAAATTTTCTGTATTTTGTGTAACGTTTACTTATAATTAAAAAAAAATTTAGTAGCTTATGCAACAATTTCGCTATACTCTACAAAAGTCCTGAAAACTTGCCTAAATGGCAACATGAGTTGTCTGAGTCGAGTTATTCTCAGTATGAAACCTATTAATTTTAGGTTTTACATTTGGCATTAAGCTCACGATACACCGAATGTATAATCGAAAATGGTTAAATTATTCAGCTGTCGGGAATAACAAATCTCAAAGTTGTACGGTCATCTGCCAAACGCCATAGATTGAGGAGAATGCAACTCGGCGGATTAAGTACTTGGGCAATACCAAGCAGATGTCAGAGAAGAAACTGACTTATTAAGCTATCCTATGTTATTCAGGCTACAAAAATCAGGGTCAAAGCCTTTATCTGTAAAAGATTTGGCTACACTAGTCAAGAAAAATATAATATGTATCTTTTATATGGTTGACTAGTGACAAATTTGAGTTACTCTTAAAGCGGAATCCTTCTCGTAAGCATCTAACCTGACAGAAGCGCATAAAGACAATCTTAAATTTGGCAATTCTGTCGGATATTATGACTTTGCAAACTGAATACTTTGATACGGTACTTAAAACCGTTATCCACTACCCTAAGCAAGGTAGTCAACAAAAGTCTACGTAATCTTCTGGTTATTGTAATGGATAGTTTACAATACCAATGGATGAGAAAATCTAAAGAAAATATAAAAGTTACACAAATGACTGTGGTGTCTGGAGGACAAAAGTGTTTCTGAGACTAGCGCATCAACATCGGCAATTCGTTCAAGACTTGGTAATGAACCTGCAAGCCTTGGCAATAGTACTGGAGCGACGCGGTTATCCTGCGTCTTGTTATACCTGCGGCGACCAGATGAATAGCGCTTCATTTATGGTGAGCTTGGGAGATAATCATTTAATTCGGTTTTTAGTATCTGACTACGGGATTACTTGGACAGAAATGCGAGATGATCGCGAATTAATGAAGCTAGAAGGTGCGGAAGCGATTAACCAGTTACAGGAACTTGCTAATCTCGTCAAGCAAGCTGCACCAGCTTCTACGACAACAAATAAAGCCCTCGCCAAGAAGTATTAAGGATTCTGGCATCTAATGGGGCATTATAAAATCCATCACAAGAGGCTAATCAATGGCTATGTGGTAATTGGGAATTGGTAATTATGAGTAAGTTCTGACTCATAAATTACCTATTCACCATTACTAGTCAACAGTCAACAGTCAACAGTCAACAGTCAATAATCTCCCTAATTACAACCCATTACCAATCAAAATAAATGGGGCCCAATAGTAGGGATGACTCAGACCAGTACCGGCGGCTATAGGAATATTCTGATTTTTCACCTGGGATTTCCCGGTAATTAATGCAACTTGTGCTTGTCGCAAGGCTTCAGCTTTTGTGAGCTTACCTGAGGATAATAGGGTGTAAAAAGCACTCATCAATGCTTGCGTACCACCATCATCCACAGACCATAAAGAGGCTATAGTTGCTTTAGCGCCTGTTTTTTGCATTTGGTAGGCAAACCCTAAAATTTCCTCACCGTTACCTAATTTACCTCCCAAGCCGGTTTCACAGGCACTTAACACTACTAAATCTACATTCGGTAAAGACCAATTGGCTACATCTTTGAGATGAATGCGATCGCCGTTGCCAAATAAAATAAATGAATCTTCTGGTTTACCCACCACAAAAGCAGCATGGGTTGCTAAATGGACAATTGTATAATCATCCATTTGCGGTATGGTAGTTTGGGGACTGAAGGCTTGGTCAATCAGTTTTTGAGTTCCGGGAATCGTGGCGGCTATATTGTCTACTTCTTGTCCAGCAAATGCTAACCCAGAAAAATTCAGCCGTTGATCGCCGACTTGGACTTGATAGTTACCCTTGGTAAAAGCACCAGCTAAAGCCCGGAATTTTGGTTTTGGTGGGGTGTTGAAGTTACTCAGACTAGCCGCAGTAATGTAATTGACACTAAAACGCTCAATTAGCCATTGCTTGCCATCATATAAAGCAGTTAAAGGAATATAGCGTAACTGGTCATCTGGTGCGTAAATCAGTTGGGTTACACCTGAACGTTTAATGTCATTTTCTATTGGTTTGATCAGCCAGTTATACAACTGGCTGCTAGATTGTTTAGCACTTTTAGCACGAGAACTTTTTAAATCTTGGCGGAACCCTGCGATCGCCTGGTTCAGTTGTTCCCGTGTGACAGCAACGGTGCGATGAATTGGCACAGATTCCGGACTTACTACTACCAACTCCAAGCGATCCTGCAACACTAAGGGATAGATTAATAAAGATTTTTGCGGTAATTTCGCCAAATTATCCCGGAGTTCGTTTATATTCGCCAAATTTAAATTTTGCCCCTTGGCTGTGAGGCTAATTTGATCCAACTGTGACTTGACTGGTGGACTGGCAATAAAATCGTTAAATTGTTTTAAGAGTTGTTGCTGAGTTAATACTAATTGCTCGATCCGTTGTTTTTGTTGTGGCGATCGCTTTTCGGGGGGAATTTTCCGGAGTTTTGTTAATTCTTTACCCAGTTCTACAGCATTATCCAGGGTTTGATCTAATTTTTGTTTAGTGGGTTTTTCTGGTGGGATGATATCAATACCTTTAGCAGTCCCTTCATTACCACGCACCCCCTGAAGAAACCCTTGTAGTTCTTCAACTTTCAGCAGATCCAGACTTCGTTGTGCTTCGGCTACACGTTCCTGTTTCAGCAGTTTGTCAGCCAAAATGCGATATGTTTGGGCAACAGTGATACTATAAGCATCGGGTTGGGGTGCAGAAAGCAATGATGGATTTAGCCGCGCCATTTCCCGATTAATTAGACAATGCTTATAGAAGAAAATTGCCAATTCTGGTTTGTTTTGAATATCAAACAAGTACCCGATATTACTGTAAGTTTTACCAGTTTGGACGCGATCGCCAAGTTCTCTGTTAATCAATAAAGCTTGCTGATATGATGCCAGTGCTTGGGAGTAATTAACTTGTTTTTGGTAGATTCTGCCAATATTGTTCAAAGTTACCGCTTCCCAAAAACGTTCTCCCGTTTCTGTGCTAATGGCTAATGCTTTTTCTAATCTCTGTAATGCTGCTTTTAAATCACCTTGCTCAGAGATTTTCACCGCTTCTTCATTGAGCAATCTGATTTGAGATGCTGGCTGATTATTAACTGAAGACTGAGTGTTTGCTGGAGAATTTTGCTGTGTGCTGACATTTGTATTTACCTGTTTGTTTCCAGGGGAAGTACACCCAGAAAGCAAAATCACAAGAGTAGTCACAACAATACTGTATAGCTGAAAATAATACCGCATAACAAAACACCCCCAATTTTTGGGAGCGTAAATCTGAGATTAATAAATTACCGTATTTTGATCATCCTGAGTGAGCAAAGCTAACTCAGCATTTCAATATATTTATACTATTATAACAGAAACGGAACCTGCGGCTTCTCGGTCGCACCTGTAGCTTTTTATCTACATTGAGAAAGATTGTGCTTTGACAAGGCATAATCTATAAGATGTACATTCATACGTACTGATAAATTTAACAATGTCACGAGGAAAACCAAGTCAACCAGAACTACCACCAACTAGTGCCATTGACAGTCCATTAAATCATGCATTTGACAATTGGTTTGCCTATCCTGTCAGAGTGCAACCTCACCATACCGATTATGCAGGCGTTGTCTGGCATGGTACTTATATAGCTTGGATGGAAGAAGCAAGGATAGAATGCTTGCGATCTATTGGGATTGAGTATGCCGATTTAGTAGATTTAGGCTGTGATTTACAAGTTGTAGAACTTTCCCTGCGTTATCATCGTGCTATTCCATTAAGTACGGCAGTTTTAGTCAAAACACGCATGGCTGATGTGACTGGTGTGCGAATCAACTGGGATTATGCGATTGTTTCAACTGATGAACAACAGTTGTATACCACCGCCAAAGTGACTTTAGTCGCATTAGATCGCCAAAGAGGTAAAATCATGCGCCAGTTACCTGCAAGTGTCAAGGATGCACTAGCAAAGATTTCCACATTACATAAATAAGGTGATTTCCGAGAAAGAAAATACCAGAAGTCGAAACCAACGGCGGCGGTATATTTATTCCTGTAAATCGCCTAAATAAGAAAGATGAAGGATGCATCCTTCATCTTTCTTACTTACCATTGCGCATCTGGGACAAAGTTTGTGGCAAATTAATGATCTGATCCCAAATATCTTGGGGAGTAATGCCAAAACTTATCTGTAATAAAACTAGGATCGCCGCTATAGTCAATGCAGTTCTTACAGTCGTTTTTAAGATTTTCCACAATACTGCAAATACGATCCAAGCTAAAATTAAGGTAGGAATCATAGGTATAAATTGCTGAAAAATAGCCCTTGTTTAAAAGGGTTTTCGTTCGGAAAGGTTAAATTTTTATTGGGCTAACAATTACGACTGCAAAAATTAAATTCTGGCTTTTGAGACCAATGATTTTGAGCATTATACCATCAACGGTCAGAATAGTTGAAATTTAAAATAATAATTTTTGCTACAGATATGTAAATAATTCTAGTTCTGGCCTGTAAACCCGGAAAAATCAGAATAAAGTGCGTCGTTAGACATCGCCAAATCCACCGATAGCTACCTAGTAGTCTATCGCATTAATTTTCCTGGGCTGCGAGATCCCCGACTTCTTCAAGAAGTCGGGGATCTGACACCTCGCAACCTGTCATAACTTATGTGGTGAACTACTAGCTTGGGGAAGCCAAGCTGGAGTTTACTAAGAATTATCATTTCTCCCAAATAAATTTTTCTTAACAGATTTGTTTTTATCAGGTGAATATTCAGAGCAATTTTTAGCCTCTTCTGTCATCACAATATCAGGCTTGACTGCACATTTAAGATAATGGTTGTTAGCATAATATTGACAGTTTTTACAAGGAACTTTAGTTAAGCTATTAATGATAAAACTTTTTTTATGATCTGTTGATGTTTGATGTTTGCGTAAAAGGAGAAAAAAAGCCATACAACTAATAACCAAAGCCAAAGGAGTTAAAGATATAGCAATATCGGTTCTAGTAGGTTGCTCGGATTTGCCGGACTCATATTTAACATCATTTCGTGTTACTTGATGAATATTTTCATCGGCAATTAGATTCTTTTGTAGAATAAGCTCAATAGACATATTATCTACCTTTAACTATTATTAGTTTGACCAAATTGATTCGGGAAATTACAGGGTTAGAGTCAGGGAAATTTTTACAGAGAATAGAGAAATAAAGGTGTGATTCTAGCAGGTCATTTTTTCAAAAATCAAATAGAAGTTTTATCTGCAAAGGGGCAGTAGATTTTGTCCAATAGATGTGTGGCAAATCATTAAAAATCTTTACTAATTTAAACTAAGTTTGATAAATCTCGTACTGGCTTGTTAAAGTTTGAAAATGCAAGGCTTCAATT
This sequence comes from Calothrix sp. NIES-2100, assembly GCF_963875285.1. Classification (NCBI taxonomy): domain Bacteria; kingdom Bacillati; phylum Cyanobacteriota; class Cyanophyceae; order Nostocales; family Calotrichaceae; genus Calothrix; species Calothrix sp. NIES-2100. The sequence goes on along the minus strand of NZ_CAWNLA010000001.1, from coordinate 8,605,458 downwards.
ATAGGTTTAGCAAAACAGAAGTTATCGTATATCTGTCGAGAGTTTTGCTTGTTATTTATAGTTATACATCTAAAGGAATAAATCAATGGTTGAATTTGCCAATCTAAGTTTTTATGTTATCATATATAGACACTCTAATAGGAATTAACAGATAGTTCAGGTGTAATACTGGCAGTTTTTTAGATGGAATAGAACTGAGTATATAAGTCTAGAAAATAAACAATTTCACTGCTGATTAATAATAACTATTTTCTCCCCTACACTTACGCAAGAAAAATATTTTTATCATGGCAGTCAAGTAATTGAATAACCGCTAAAACAGATAGGTTCAATTACTGGACAAAAGTTGAATTTGTAAATAGATATGAATATAAACTTTGACAACACGATGCCCTGGATGCCTTTGGCATTACTTTGGCTAGCTTATACACTTTTAGGATGGTATCTTGCTGCTCATCACATTATTTGGTTGGCGGGAGGTTTTATCGCTGGTGTAGCTATAGCTATCGCGAGAAAAAGTATCTCTTGGTTAGAGAGGTTGTTGACTTTTGGCTCTCAAACTTTAGTAATTATCTTATTTTTAAGTATCTCGATTGGTACTATTGCAACTTGGTCAATAATATACAGTCTTTTCCTCATCCCATTAGCAACGACGTTTTTAGCAGATTTAGAAATGCGTTTTGCAGGTTTTAGGAAACTAGATTCATTTTTGATTTTAACAGTATTAGCAGTATTGGGCTTAGTTGTGGGTGAAATGATAGATATTCTCATTTTACCCAGTAGCAGATACTAATAGTAGTTGTTCCAATGGATCAACAGATAATGATGGGGAGATTGTAGTTAACCCCGCAAAAATAACTGAGTAATTACGTAGGTATTACCTTTGCGCCACACTCCCACACCTGTTTCTCTAAACACCGGACGGAGAATATTTTCTCGGTGTCCGGGACTTTTTAACCAACCTTCAACTGCTGCTGATACAGGCTGAGGAATATTTTTACTTCTAAATAAGTTTTCTCCCACTATCCAATAGGAGATTTTCCCAGCGCTGACTCTTTGAGAGAGTGTGCTACCATCAACTCCGGTATGGCTGAAAAAGTTTTTTTCTATCATTTGGCGGCTGTAGTTTCTGGCTACCTGCGCCAATTTTTCATTATTTTTTAAGGATTGAAGTCTATTTTTTTGGCGTACTTGGTTGATTGAAGAGCGAACTTGTGATTCAATTTCGGCAGTTTGGGGCGTTTGAGCAGGTTGTGGCGGTTGTGGCGGCTGTTTGGATGGTATTTCAATGTTGGGTAAGGGTGGTAAATACTCGATCGCTTGGTCACATCCGGTTAAGCAAAGTGCGATCGCTATCCCTAATGCCTTAATTATCCAATGGAACAGCATTGGACTTGACAGCAGTCCACTACGGTACAGTTTTTTAGTCACTTTTTGCTGCTTGATGTCTCATCTCAACCTCAAATTTAACAAAATTCAATCGAGAATGAGTTCGTAGTTTTGAACAACTGTAGACGCACAGCAGTAAGCCAGTGCGCCTTTGTGTTTCCGTGACAGCAGTTATTATTGATTACTTTTTATTGCGGATTGTTAAGAGCAGATTTGAGCTTCAGCTTAACTTTTGTGCCTTTTTTGAGAACTACTTCACCACCAGGACTAGATAAAACATAAGCACTCGCAGCAGCAGCACCCGCTAAACCACCATGTTTCACATTGGTTTTTTTGCCGATAAAATGACCTGCAACAGCTCCGCCTAAAATTAGTCCAGCATTCTGAATGAATTTGCCTTTAGTTTTTGTTTCTACCTGAGTATTTACTAAAGCCGCATCAATGGGATAAGTTTCGCCATTTTTGAAGGTAATTTCATCAAAAACTAGATTTAACTTAGCTTTTGTCCCTTTGGCTGCTTTGACTACATTTTCTAAATGTCCTTGAATTACAGCATCTTTTAAGTCAGGTTTTACACCCTTTACAGAGTCTTTGACCCGAAGACTAAAGCGCTCATTATTAGTATTTTTACCAGTTGATAACTCTTGTTGAAGAACTGTATCTAGATTGGTATTTGCTGGGATGGATACTGGTGATGTTTGAGTATTAGTACTGGTATTGGTGGTTTGAGTAGAATTAGTGGTATTAGCAGTGCGATCGCTTGGCTTACTACAAGCAACAGTGTTACTAACTAAAGCTACACTTAGTAACAATGGTAGGAAATTTTTCATTGTTCTTGGTATTTGAAATTTTGTAAACTATAAATCGGAAACTAAGCGCAAAAAAAGCGGCATAAAACCTGATTTTTTACAGATTATATGCCCTTTTTTCACCTTAATAAGCAATAATTTTCATTAATATTGGGCATGGGGCATGGGGCATGGGGCATGGGGCATTGGGCATTGGATATTTCTTATTTATCTCCCTTGTCCCCCTTCCCCCCTTCCCCCCTTCCCCCACTCCCCTCCCTGCCCCTCATCTCCCCGTTTCTTCTACTGGGCGGATAATTGCCGGGGCTGGTGTCACTTGTGGTTGGAAGATGGCTTGTAATCCCTGTTCTAAGGTTTGTGCCATGACAATGCGGTTTTCGTAAGCGACGACTACCCGTACTAGAGTAGGTAATTTATTTTGTGTAGCTTCTAAATAAATTGGTTCGACGTAAAGCAGGGATTCTTCTATCGGTATAATTAAGAGATTACCTTGAATGGCTCTGGAACCTTGGCGATTCCATAGAGAAATTTGCCCAGATATCACAGGATCTTGGTTAATTCTGGCTTCAATTTGCTCTGTCCCGTAAATTAGGCGTTCCTTGGGAAAGACATACAATAACAACCTACCGTAGTTTTTACTATCCGATCGCGCTGCTAACCAAGCGATTAAATTAGTTCTTTGTTTGGGAGTGTAGGGCAACAACAGGATAAATTCTTCAACGGATACGTTGGGGAGGCTGGTAATTAAATAATACGGCTCTACCGGACGGGCTTGACTACCATAGATTTCGTTAGGGATTTGCCACTGGTCTTCCCGGTTGTAAAATACCTGAGTATCAGTCATGTGGTAGGTCATCAACCGTTCAGATTGAATTTTAAAAAAGTCTACCGGATAGCGGAGATGACTTTTGAGAGTTGCAGGCAAGGCACTCAGGGGTTTAAATAGTTGAGGGAAGATATTCTGCCAGGTGGTAATTATCGGATCGTTGGCATCGGCAATGTAAAAGTTAACAGTGCCGTTGTAAGCATCAATGACGACTTTTACGGAATTGCGAATGTAGTTAATACCATCGCTACCTGTGTCTGAGTAGGGATAGCGATCGCTTGTGGTGTAGGCATCAACAATCCAGTAAAGGTAATTTTGATTGTTGGAGAAGTCTTGATTAGGATTGTCAAGATTGGCATTGGCGACAACTAAATAAGGATCGCTGTCATAGCGTAAAAAAGGTGCGATCGCGCGAATTCTTTGCTTGACATTTCGCCGCAACAAAACTTTTGTCTCTGGTAAAAAGTCCCGCGTCAGCGCCATCTGCCAATCTTTCAAATACATCGCAAATAGCCACTTCCGCCCAGAAGTCCCAATGGTAATACCACCTTGTCCATCATAACTGTTGTAAACATTATCACTACCACTGGGATAGTCTAGTTCTCTAACTTTTGTGCCAGTAATTACATAATTATTAGTAATTTCACCGTAATAAATTCTCGGTTGACCAATGGGAATACTTTGCCGAATGGCGTCGCTGGAGGTAGTCAGGGCACTACTATCACCACTAATATCTTTGACAAAATACTCAGGTAATCCACCCTGTCCCACTGTATTGACCGGGCTAACGGTAAAACCAAAACCGTGAGTATAAATTAAATGACGATTCACCCAGGTCTGCGCCTCCTGTGGTACTGCACTGTAATCTAACTCCCGCGCTGCAATTAGTACTTGCCGTTGTTCTGTATTTTCTACGGGTTTTTGCTGAGGATTTGCTGGTGCAGCAGGTAGTTCTGTGTCTGTTTGCAGAGTGTAGCGGTCAATATCAGCATCAGGAAAGCGATAGTATGGTCGAATTTGCTGCAACTGACGGTTAGTTTCTAATAATGGTCGCTGATCCCAAAGGCGAATATTACGAATTGTTAGATCATTGGCTTTGATATCAGCTTCAGTTAATTGACCTTGGGGGTTGAATGTTCTCGCATCGATCGCTTCTAAATCGAATGCTCGCCGTGTCAAGGCAATAGTACGCTGAATGTAGGGCTGCTCTCGTTGCAATTCATTCGGCTCAACGATTAAATATTGCACAGCTGTGGGTAGGAGAAAATCACCTACTACCGCTAACAGCAGATAAATTCCTAATCCATAAAATACAAATCGCCGATGTTGGGATTGAGGTTTCCAGAAAATCGTGCGCCAAAACAAGTAAAAAGCGATCGCTAACGCCAGTACCCACAAAACATTGTCAGCTGGTAACTGTGCCATAACATCGGTATAACTAGCACCATAACTGACTCCACGCTCTGAATACACCAATTCATAACGATCTAGCCAATAACTCACAGCCACCATCAACATTAATCCACCACCCAACCCAGATAAATGACGCTGCTGTGGTGGGGAAAACCCCGGAAAAATCCCTTGACTTAGACTGTCTGCCGATAGTAGATAGGTGAGAGTAACGGCGATAAAACCATACAAACATAATCCCAGCAACCAGAGTTCTAGGAGTTCCCAAACTGGTAAGGAAAATATATAAAAGCTGATATCTTGACTAAATAGCGGTTCTGTGATGTTGAAGGGAGTGGGATGGAAATATTGCAGCACCTTTGCCCAATTTTGGTAGAATATCAGCGCAAATAAGACACTGAACACAAGCGCGATCACTGCGAGTAAAAATCGCGGATAAATTAAAATAGCGATCGCTATGACCGCAACTAAACCGAGATACCAGCTTTGAGAAATTATTTTCCTGACTAACTCCCAGATGGTCTCTAGTTGGAACATGGCGTTAACAGGTATACTCACCTTGTTAACATCAAAAGACCAGTAAGACCAGATCGTTTCGGCGTAGTGAGCCAGTAATAAGCCTACCAACAAGCTCAATCCTAAAGCTAGAGGTAGCAGCCAACGCAATTTTAAAGATAACAAGCGCCCTGTATTCGGTGACTGAGTGCGATCGCCGATCGGATACCGAGGACTGAGATAGTTTTTTAGTTCACTACTAAGTACTGCTTCCTCTTGTCTAACTTGCGCAATTTTCAGAAACTGGGGATACTTCCACCTTTGTGCTAAGTGCAGATTGACCAGTAGATAAGCAGCACTTATCCCTACCACAACTACCCATAATCCGCCCTTCGTCACCAGTCGCAGCAGAAATACTTGCAAATAGCCGACTTCCACAAACCAGAAAATCTCTACTCCTAAACGCGAACTTAGTTCTAAGAGTAGCCACAGACCGAGGAATACTATTAATAGTTTTAAGCACCATTTCCTACACATTCCTTGGTAGCCACCTTTTTGCTAAATCACAGCTATATAATGATTGTCCTTTGTTTCGCAGGTGCTATCCTACGATTTAATTGTGAAAGATGACCTAAAATGATGTTTGATTTTTAACTTGCAATCATGCTAAGCAGCGTTGACCGTTTATTGTTTGTGCGGCGAGTCCCCATTTTTAAGGAATTGCGGGATGATTTTATCGTGCGGCTGGCTTCTGTGATGAACGAGCTGTCATTTCCGGCTCATCATGCCATCTTTAGACAAGGAGAAGAAGGGCGATCGCTCTATATTGTTGTGTCTGGTCGTGTGAAAGTCCACATCGGCGATAAAAAGTTAGCAGAAGTAGATAAGGGAAAGTACTTTGGCGAAATGGCGGTTTTTGACACCCAACCCCGTTCTGCTTCCGCAACGACTTTGGAACCTTGTGATTGTTTGGAACTGACACAAGAGCAACTTTATGACGCTATTGAAGAAACTCCCGAAATTGCAGTTAATATTATTCGTGAATTATCGCGTCTCATTCGCAAACTGAATGAAAATATTAATGTGGATAATAGTCATTAGTCATTAGTCATTAGTCATTAGTCATTGATTATTTTTGTGCGTTCCCATGTCTATGAGTCTGTTTTAAATTCCAAACATTTCTTAACAAACTGCTGTGGGATCTCTACACTTGCGCCCCAGTGCAAATGAACATAAGAGGCGTGAATATTTGCAGGTAAAGCCCAGCCTTCAAATCCCATATTTTCCTCACAATCGTAACGGTAAGTTGCAAACAACGGTTGATTGGGTGCTGATATTAACTGCGAACGATGAAATTCATGTCCATAAACAGTTGTACCTGAATTTATTAGCAGACTATCTTGTAAAGCAACTGCGCGACGATAACCTAAAGTTAAGCGTCCTCCCATTTGGCTAGATGTGGGTAATACTCCTAGCATCGGCCAAGATTCCCCAGCAAAATCAATAATTTGTTCACACAAATACATCAATCCGCCACATTCAGCAATTGTGGGTATTCCTTGCAAAATTGCAGTTTTCACAGCTTTACGAAGGCTAATATTTTCTGATAATTGCTGGGCGAAAACTTCCGGAAAACCACCACCAAAATATATTCCTTGGACATTTTCTGGTAATTCACTATCAGCTAGAGGACTCCAAAAAACCAGTTCTGCACCCAGTTGTTGCAATAAATCCAAATTATCTTGATAGTAAAAATTAAAAGCGCGATCGCGTGCTACCGCAACTCTCACTACACAGCTACTAGACTCTTGTTTATCCCCCTTGTCCCCCTTGTCCCCCGGTTGGTGAGCGTTCGCGTAGCGTCTCGCAGAGAAGTCGAACCACATCCCCTCATCCCCACTCTGCAACAGTGGTAACAAGCGTTCCCAGTCAAAACAACTATCACCTAAGTCAGCAAGGCGATTGATGACAGCATCCAGTTCGGGAAGTTCGGCTGTCGGTACTAAACCCAAATGGCGATCGGGAATTGAGATATTATCCTGACGCCGCAGCACGCCGAGAATGGGTAATTTTAATGGTTCTAGGGAGTTTTTGAGTAAAGAAAGGTGGCGATCGCTCCCGACGCGATTAAGGACTAAACCAGCTATTTTAATATTGGGATCAAACGAGCAATAACCATATGCGATCGCCGCCACAGAACCCGACAAACGACTACAATCTATTACCAACACCACAGGTAAATTTAGTAATCGGGCGATATGTGCTGTACTAGCAAAATCAGTTATTTGTTTTTGGTCATTTGTCATTTGTCCTTTGTCATTTGCAAACGACGATATCCCATCAAAAAGCCCCATGACTCCTTCGATGAGAGCATATTGACTTTTTTGACTATGTGTGGTAAAGCAATGCTGAACATAAGCTTGTGAAGTCAGGACTGGGTCTAAATTCCGACAAGCAAGACCAGTAACGTGGTGATGAAACATCGGATCGATATAGTCCGGGCCGACCTTAAAAGATTGTACAGCGATCGCGCGGCGACATAACGATGCTAAAAGAGTGAGCGTCACCGTTGTCTTGCCCACCCCACTACGCTCTCCAGCAATTACTAAAGCCATAAAAATAGATTTTAATTAAAAATGCGATCGCAACTAGACAAAGACTAGGAAATAAAATTGTTGCACAAACGCAAATAGAAAATTTAGATAAATGCCTCCAGACTTGAGATAAAAATATCTTAAAATCTGGAGGCGATCGCAGTATTTGATTTTTAGACTGAACTAACTCTTTTCTCCTAACTTTAATAATTGCGCTGTTAGTACCAGACTGTCTTCAAACAGAGTCTCATGACCCCAACGCTGCACCTGCTGACTCATCAACACTTCTGCCTTTTGTTCCGAAAGTGAACTGACTTGTTGAAACAAACCTGCGGACTGCGCACCACCGTGGGTTTCCATGCGCATACAACCGCCAGTTTCCGAACAAATCACTGTACCGCAGTCGGCTTTGGGATTGGTAGAACTTAGGCGTAGAGCAATTAAATCACCTGCCACTTCACCCGCATCAGCAACTGGAACACCTGCTACTTCCGCTTCGACTTGCCTTTGATCCTGGGTAACAAAGCGAATTTTAGCAATATCATAGTCTCCGCTTTCTTTTGCATAGGCAATTGGCTGCCATTGCAATCGACTTGCCAACCAACCTAAAAACAGCAAAGCTTGTGAGGGGTTGCCTTTTTCGTAATCAATGTTAACTCGGTCAATTTCTTTCAGCGCCGCACAACGCTCCGGTGAATCGTAAGCTTGAGCTGTCAATTCTTGCCATGCAGCCAAGCGTCGCCAGTTCAAATCAGCTAAAGGTATACCATTTTCTACCAACTCTTGTAAGCTGAGTAGATCGGTTTCTGGCTTGTTGAAATTGCAAGAATCTACGATAACATTGTTACATACTGCTGCCAGTCGCTTAAATAAAGGGTTGTTGGGGTCTGGTGTTGCTTTCCACCACAGAAACTTGGGTAAACCACCAATCAACAAAGCTGGGATCATTCCCCCTATCCGTTCCAAGGCGCTGGTAGTTCCAGACAGAGTGATGTATTCACAGCAAATGAGTGTACTTGAAGATTGCTTTTGAATCGGGCAATAGGCAGAAACTTGCGCTTTCACCCCTTCATCTTCACCAACAATCGGACACAGCGCAATAATCCGGCACGGGTTACGGATAGCAATCTCATCAGCAATCCGGGGACTAGCCCCATCTCCACTATAGGAAATAGAACTGTCTCCAATAGACCCGTTACGCTGACCTTTGGCAAATTGTTCCCGCAAGATAGCCAGGGTTTCTGGGGTTGCGGTTCCAGTTTCTGGTAGTTGAAATTTGCGCTGCACTTCTCGCAGTGCTGCGTCTGTTTGTGGCCCTAAAATGCCGTCAATTGGGCCATTGTAAAACCCTAAAGTCGCCAAAAGATACTGAGTTTCTTCTGGTTCATAAACCACTAAGGTAAAAGTAGTGGCGCGAGTGGCTGCTGGTAGCGCACCATCATCCCCAGCAATACCATAACTTTGCCAAATTTGATTCAGTTCCGCTTCTATTTCTGTCAGCGAAATATCCTTTGGTGCTTGCAGTGAGAAAATCGTAGGAGCTTGAGTCATAGTCAATTTTGGTTTTTGTCATTTGTCCTTGGTCATTTGTCCTTGGTCATTTGTCATTGAGATTTTTACTAATGACTAATGACTAATGACTAATGACTGATACTTACAGTCTGCGCCAGCGACGACCATCCTGATTAATCAAGAGTTCTGCTTCTGCTGGTTCCCATGTACCGGCTTCGTACTGGGGAATGGTAGCGGGATCTGCGGGTGCATCCCAAACTGAAAGGGCTGGTGTGACTACCTGCCAAGCTGCTTCTACTTCATCTGCCCTGGTGAACAATGTTTGGTCGCCCATCATACAATCGAGGAATAGGCGATCGTAGGCATCAGAAGTAGCTTGGATACCAAAGGAACCATAGCTAAAGTCCATGTCCACGGAACGGGTGCGGAATTCTGCCCCAGGCATTTTGACATCAAAACGCAGGGATATGCCTTCGTTTGGTTGAATCCGCATCGCTAAAATGTTGGCATTCCTTTGTTGTGCAGCAGATGGGAACATCCGAGACGGAACATCGCGGAAATGGATGGAAATCTCACTGACTTTTTTGGGCATCCGCTTGCCGGTTCGCAGGTAGAATGGCACACCTTGCCAGCGCCAGTTATCCACCAAGAACTTCATTGCTACATAAGTAGGTGTTGTTGAGTTGGGATCAACCCCTGGTTCTTGATGATACCCAGGTACTGGTTCTCCTTTCATCCAACCAGCGCTGTATTGACCGCGTACAGAGGAACGTGACAAATTATTTACATTTGCCAATTTAGTAGCTTGCAGCACCTTCACCTTTTCCGTGCGAATACTGTCGGCATCCATTGAGTTTGGTGCTTCCATTGCGGTCAAACAATACAGTTGCATCAGGTGGTTCTGCAACATATCCCGTAGCGCCCCGGCTTTTTCGTAGTACCCAGCGCGGTCTTCAACTCCTACGGTTTCTGCCACGGTAATTTGGACGTGGTCAACAAACTGACGATTCCACAAAGGTTCAAAAATCGCATTGGCAAAGCGAAATACCAATAAGTTCTGAACGGTTTCTTTACCTAAGTAGTGGTCAATGCGATAAACTTGGTTTTCTTTGCAGAATTTCTGCACGACTTTGTTGAGGCTTTGGGCAGAAGCTAAGTCTCTACCAAAGGGCTTTTCAATTACCAGACGGTGCTTGTAGGGGTCGTCTAGCATTCCTGCTCCCCCTAATTGCTTAATGGCTTCAGGGAAGAAGTTAGGAGCCACAGAAAGGTAGAACATTCTGTTGCCCCTTGTGCCCCGTTTCTCGTCTAATTCGCTCAATAAGTCTTTTAATTTTTGATAGCTTTCCGGTTTGTCTATGTCGCCAGGACAGTAGAACAGACCTTGTAAGAAGTCTTGCCAGAGTTCCCCTAATTCGACACTACTATGAGCCTCTTCCATGCCTTTTTGCATTTGCTCGCGGAAGTACTCGTGGCTCCACTCGCGACGAGCTACGCCGACAATGGTAGTTTCTGGGGGAATGCGCCGTTCCCGTCGCAATTTGTAAAGTGCTGGTACTAGTTTGCGCCAGGTAAGGTCACCAGAAGCGCCAAAGATCACGATAATTTGGGGTTCGGGCATCCCTTGTTGTTGTAGACCAACGCGCAAGGGATTTTCTAACAGACTGACCATAACAGTTTTGGATTGAAGATGGGAGGGTTAAAGATTGGGCATGGGGCATTGGGTATGGGGCATGGGGCATGGGGCATGGGGGCATGGGGCATGGGGCATGGGGCATTGGGCATGGGGCATTAATCCCCTTGTCCTCCTTCCCTAGTCCCTACTAGCCCCTAGCCCCTACTAGCCCCTAGTCCCTAGTCCCTAGTCCCTAGTCCTTCCCATGCCTTTACACTGGTGACAATAGCTTAACTTTGTCTTCTAAAGAGTTCATTAAGGACTCGAAAGGCTGGACAAATTTGTCAATCCCTTCTACTAGCAGCTCGTCCATCACGACATCAATATCGATATTGATGTCGGGATCTTTGAGGCTTTCTATCAGGTTGTAAGCTTCTTCTATGCCTGTGTCTACACGATTAGCGACATTGCAGTGATCTGCACAAGCGGTAATCGTGGCTGGTGGTAGGGTATTGACGGTATCTGGGCCAATCAACTCATCGACATACATCACGTCGCTGTAGTTGGGGTCTTTGGTGCTAGTGCTGGCCCACAGTAAGCGCTGGACTTGAGCTCCTTTTGCGGCTAAGGCTTGCCAGCGATCGCTCTCAATAATTTTCTTGTATTCTTGATAAGCAATCTTAGCATTAGCGATCGCTAGTTTTCCTTTCACCGCTTTCAGTTTTGCCTCAATGGCAATATCATCAACGCCTTTTTTCAACTTAGCATCAATCTTGCCATCAATGTTGCTGTCAATCCGGCTGAGGAAGAAGCTAGCTACGGAAGCTATGTTGCTGATGTCCTTACCTTCACTGACTCGTTTTTCTAAACCGCGAATATATGCCCAAGCTGTATTAATGTAGCTTTCTACAGAGAACAGCAATGTGATATTCACATTCATTCCTTCAGCTATTACCTGTTCTACTGCTGGTAACCCAGCTTCTGTACCAGGAATTTTAATCATCAAATTTTCCCGGACAATTTCTTGGAAATAACGACGGGCTTCGTTGATTGTAGCTTCAGTATCGTGGGCGATGGTTGGTGGGACTTCGATACTCACATAACCATCTAGTCTATTCGAGGCTTCATATACAGGGCGCAAAATATCACAAGCATTGCGGATATCTGCAAAAGCTAGGGATTCATAAATTTTGTATGTTGGTAAGCCGGCGCGGACTCCAGCTTCGATATCGGCATCATAAATCACATTGCCGGCGATCGCTTTTTCAAAAATTGCTGGGTTGGAAGTAATCCCACAAATTCCTTGATTTTCAACCAAATTTTTGAGTTCGCCTGATTGAATAATGTCACGGCTCAAATTATCCATCCAGATACTTTGACCGTATTGTTTAATCTCTAAGAGATGATTAGTTGCCATAGCTATATTTGTTTCACTCCTGTTCAGGATTTTTTCAGTGAAGTTGGCAAAACCCATCAAAGTTTGATGGTGACTTTTGAATTGTGGCGTTGCCAATCACTTCTCGCATCGACCCGCTGAGATAATGTTTAATTCACCTTGCAAAAGCGCTATTGTGCATTCCCAATCGCCGTAATTATTGTTTACTCATGTTGTCACAGGTAGTACAAGCATTTATGCCGTTTTTGTGGCTCCTACTGGTGCAGCTTGGTGGCAATAATTACTCAAGTGTAAGAAAGCTTACTTTACAGTCTTTATTTCCTTCTGCCTTCTACCTTCTGCCTTCTGCCTTCTTAAACTAGTGACCGTTTTGAATAAAAGACTCCACCTTGGCTACATCCTCTCTGCTACCAATAATTAGAGGTGTACGTTGATGCAGCTTCTTCGGTACTACGTCCAGGATATCTACCAATCCTGTGGTAGCACGACCTCCTGCTTGCTCAATCAAAAAGGCTAAAGGAGCAGTTTCATAAAGCAGACGCAATTTGCCTTCTGGTTTTTGAATTGTGCCAGGATAGAGAAACACTCCACCTTGAACCAAAATTCTGTGGATGTCGCTTACCATTGCCCCACTATAGCGAGCTGTGTAGCCTTCTGTCCGATGGACATAGCGGATGTATTCCCGAATAGATTCTTCCCATTGCCAAAAATTCCCTTCGTTGACGCTATACACCGAGCCGTGATTGGGAATTTTGATATTTTCTTCTGTGAGAATAAACTCACCTAAGCTGGGATCAAGGGTAAATGAGTGAACGCCCTTACCTATAGTATAGACCAGCATTGTGCTGGGGCCATAGAGTATGTATCCGGCGGCCAGTTGCTTGCGTCCATTTGTCAGTAGGTCAACAGCTTTGCCATCGATATCATCACCTTCCTGCTGGCGAATGGAAAAAATCGAACCTAAGCTGAGATTGGTATCGGTATTTGATGAGCCATCAATTGGGTCATACAGCAAGGTATAGCGGCCAATTGGACAGTTCTCCGGGATGTAATAGGGTTTGTCCATTTCTTCAGAAGCTAAGCGGCAAACTAAGCCACTTTGCTCAAAAACAGCTATAAATACATCATTGGCATAAACATCCATCTTTTTAACGGATTCACCCTGGACGTTAATGTCGCCAGTGAATCCCAAAACACCTTCCATTAATCCCGCACGGCTGAGGTGACGTGCAATCAGTTTTCCCGCTAAACCAATCCGATTCATCAGCGCACTCAAATCCTGCGCCTGGGCGGAAAAACTTTGACATTGTTGGAGGACGTGACGGGATAAGGTTGTACAATCTCTATTTAAAGTCTTATCTCCAGTGTATTTGTTAGATAAATCTAACGATTCAGGTGCTTGAGCCATTGTCTTGTTCTCCCTAGGAATGTGTGTTGGTTCGGCTGATACCGTTTATGGCAATTTATCTAGTAGTCTGGCAAGCTAACTCCATCTGGGTGAAACATTCTCCGCTTTAAACTGTCTCCCCTTCTCCCGAAGTTCTGTTCGTCGTTCACTTAGCGTCTCGTTCGCGTCAACGTCTCCCTATGAAGTGTCGCCCGCCGGCGCTCAGACTTCTCTTTGTGAGAGTCGCAATCCATCAAAATTGGGTTGCCAAACCACTAGTCTCTGCCTCTATCTTAGAAAGGTAATTTGATAATCCAGATGTGTTTTTAGATAAACTAAAGAAATCAATTGTTTATCGCTGGTCAGTCTCTCGAGGCTGCGTTGAAAATAGTACTGACTTTTGACTTTTGACTGTGGTCACTGAGCGTAAAGCCTGCGGCATAGATTCGCTTAGCGCGTAGCGGACGCACCAGAAGCCGAAGTGTTGACTGTTGGCTGGGAAATAAGATTTTCAACCGTTTGTTGTGGGATTTTACCGTGATTGACTGTCTTGAAAATAGCGACTAGGCAGTTCGATTCAGCTAATTCAAATTTTTTCCGGCTCAGAGCGATTCCTTCTCCTGTCAAAGACGCTGCGCAGTAAGCGTAAAGCCTACGGCATAGCTTCGCTTAGGGCGCAGCCTCTAGTCCCTTGCGCGTCTCCCCGAGTGAGAAGAGAAGCTCTGCCCAAAGGGTAACTATAATCGCTCAAAATAACCCCCCATTATCCTAATATTCCACTGTCACTATAGTTAAGTGCGGCTAATTGCACAAAGCTTTACGGCGTGGGCTGAATTCTTTAGTCCACGAAAAACTCTGTAGCCATAGCCCAGCCAGTGCGCTGCGGGTTTCCTCCATTTGTGATGGGAACTGCCTTCCTGGCTTCAACAGAGCCGACGATATGTCGGGTATGCCAAAAAACTGCCAGAAAACTGTTTGTGTGGGTATTGCGGGAAGAGACCTACCATTCGCCAGCAGTATCCTTGAAGGGTGAGGCTCTCCCGCCCCCTTATTGGTGAGTTATTTGATGCTGAATTGTTACTAGTAAATCACGGCGACTAATGTCTTGCAGAACTAGATAACAATTTGCTATAATCATATTTCGCGTTTTTTATATTTCTTGTTTTTTCGCCCAGCTACCTCGTCGGTTATCGTCTCGTCGGTTATCTTCTCTTGGTTTAGCTTTATTGACTTTGAGTTGACGCCCCATCCATTCTGCCCCATCTAATTCTGTGATAGCGGCATCTTCTTGGGCATCTTCATTCATCTCAACAAATGCAAAGCCCCGCATCTTGCCTGTTTCGCGGTCGGTAGGTAAAACTACCCTTTTAACTTCGCCATAATCTGCAAATACTTCTTTTAAGTCCGCTTCGGTAGCGCGGTAGGAGAGATTTCCAACGTAAATAGTCATGTGGGTCACGTAAGTTTCAACAAGGAGCGATGAGTTCAGCTAAAAACAGATATATGCCTCTGATTCACCGATGGCGAATGTTGTAGAGTGGCCAGCTGAGATTGTGACATGGTCTACAACTTTATGTGCCATGTGGCTGAACTTACTCATACGCTCATATAATAACTGATCATAATATTTTTCAAAGTATGAGATTTTACAAACCCTAATAGCATAAAATCAGCAACTCTTATCAGTCTGGTATTTTTACTGATTTTGTTTTATAAGTTACAAAAATTTACAAATATAAATATTTATAGATTATTCTAGCTAGAAGTAGAAAATATTTAATTACCCTTAATAGCAATAAATGGCGATCGCAAATTCACACTAACGCAGATGTGGCGATCGCAATCTTCTCCCTTGTGATTGTACCGAAGATCATTCCTGAGCTAATCACAGGCGATCGCTCAAGAACTCTCAAAGATTTAAGCGTCAGACTGTGATACCAATTCGGGATGAAGATGCATTGCCACCTCACATAGAATTGGTATCAGCAGTTGTAAATCAGATGTTTGTCAATCAATGGCAATTTGTTGAGGGCCAGCAGCTTTACCATTATGAGCCTCAGTAGCACTAGAGGTATAACTGGTTGAGCCTGTTTGTTTATCCAGCCAGCTTTTTACAGGATCGTCTGCAAGATTGAGTCGCAGCACACCCGAAACAAATCCTCCCAAAAATGAGACTGGATGTTGAGTAAATTCTTTAAAAATTGGTGACAATTCATCAATGAACATTTAGAATCTCCTCGTGATGCTTTAAAAAATTATCACTTGTTTATTAATCGTAACGTGAAAATCAATCTCAGGTCACTGGTGGCAAAGTATACACACTACTGAACAAGTAGCAAGTGGGCAGAGGAGAAATGACAGCTGACTATTGACAAATGCCCCATGCCCATTTTCATACATCTGTACGCAATTGATGACGGTTACTAATAAGTAATTTCACCATCGCTAAAAAATAGCTGCGTCATTCGCTCATAATGCTGGCAGAGATTGGACAATTGAAGAACATAGTCAATAATAGGACTTTGGAATGGTGGCTTAATGGTATTACCGACATAAGCATACAAAGTTGCATCTACAGTTGTGGGTTTATCTCCCATAAAAAATGGTTTGTCAGCAAGGAAATCTGAGAGTGCTTGAAAATCCGCGCTGGTAATCAGAAATATTTCCTCACGGCTATGACGACCCATACCATGACCATACATCTGAGAGCAAAAATTATCACGGATACTTTCTAGAATTGGCTGTAATTCGGCTGCGGGTATCATAGGTAAGAAATTAGCTAACATTTCTCGATAAATTTGCCAATTTTCTGCAACATTGAAGCGAATATCACCAATACCCCAGTAAATGTTTTCTTTGAGCATCCGACGGAAAGCAAGGGATATCGCTCGCTCAGAAGGTGACAACCCTTCATCAAGGTCGATACCTTCTTTTTGTTTCAGCATTTCAATAATTAAAGTGGAATCACTAATTAGTTTCCCTTGATATTCGATGAATGGTATTTTGCCTTTTGGGGCTGTTGCTAAATTAATGTTTGTATCAATTTTATAAGGGAGCTTAGCCATACGTAACTACGTTTCCAGCTTCATACAGGGTGGGCTAAGACTTGGTAAATTCCATGCAGGCGGTGTTTTGTAGAGGGTAATCATGAAAATTAATCGGCTGTGCCGATGGGACAACAGTTATATTAGCTTTCAGACGAAAGAAATTTTCTGTTTTATGCCAACAGGATTTTATAAAAAGCAGTGGTGAAATTTATTTTCCAACCACTGCTTATGAGTCTACGAAATAAATTTCCCTCTTCCTCAGTTACTGTTCATGTTGCTTTATGAGGTTGGTTGCTGTTCAGGGAACATGCATTTATCAGAGTCACAACCAGAGGGGCCAGCTTCAGCCAATTCACCTAAATCATAGCGACTTAAAGCTGCACAGAAATCATCTGTTTTTCGTCGTGTTTTTACTTCTTCAGTTAACCGCTCATAGGTGAGCTTATCTATTGGTTCAAAGGGCAAACGTGGGAATGATTGCAAATCATCGAACCGAGCTAAAAGCGCTGCGGAAATATATCCTTCATCATTTTTTATGGCTTCGTAAATGCGCTGTCCAAGAACTTCCACTTCTTCAGAACGTAGTTCTAAAGTTGCAGAAGTGTTATGGGTGACATAATGTCGCTGAACTTGGAGAACAAAATCTAATTGAGCTAAAGCAGAGAACTTAGAAACATCAATTTGATCGGCTCCTGGTAAATCAGCCCAAGGTACAGCAACCGGGATTTCTACTAACCATTCACTAACACGAGAATCAAAGGGATCGTGAAGTAAATTTCCCTTTTCATCTTTGTCAGATTGAGAAGGAATGACGTTGTAGCCATAGTCAATACAAGCTAAAGCTACTGGGTCATTTTTCCGGAAAGTAATCCGGCGAATAAATCGTTGGGCTTTGGGAGGATGCCAGCCAGAACTAGCACCTGTTAATAGTGCCTTAGTGCCACTAGGTTGGACAGTTGTACAGCGATTGGGACGTTTGAGATGATGGCGATCGCAATATTCCCAAACTACTCGGTGTACAATATCTTTCCAGAAACTCAGATATTTCTCTTCTTGACGTTTAAATGCCAATCCTTGTTCAGTAGCAGGTCTTCCTGCTTCCCACCAACGCAACCAATCCACACCAAAAGCATGGACAAAGAAATCAAATAAGCCAGTGAAAGAAACCCCGACAATTGGGTCTAACTCGCGGCTTTTTTGATAGCGAGGTTCGAGGAATTTATGATTTAAAAGCGCGGCTACAGAAAGTGCCCCAGCAGTGAAAGCTTCCTCTTGTTCTTTGTAGTTATCGGGGTCAAGTTGATTCAGGTGAACTTCTGACAAATTACAGTGGAAGTTGCTGCCAATAATTTCCATTTTTGTTACCCTAGAAGCTTTTTATCCTCTAGTTCTACGAGTTCTTTATTCCTCGTAGATCCGACTATATTTTCTACTAAATATAGGAAGTAATATTAGTAGCCGGAGACTCGTGGAGCCGTTCCCAAGAACGGGGGTAAAACCCAGATTATATTCTTGTTACAATTTAAAATTCATCTTAAATCTTGAATTGTAATAAGGTTCACTCTCTAGTCTGTACGGTGTCAAAGATGATTTAATTCCTCTGATTACCTCGGTATTCCCAATCGCAGGGTTCACCGAATTTCCCCGGTGTTTAACGTGAGGCAAAATTACTTACCACACGGGTTTAGACCAAATCGAGCTAAGCGATGTTCTAGTTCATCAGCATCAAGATTTGCATGGTGTTCTTGCAACCAATCTTTTGCTGTTCCTTGTTCATAAGCTTTCAAGAAATCAACTTTTAATGCCGATGTTGGTAGCAAATCAATGTTAGCTCTAGCTACTGCTTCACCAGCCCATTGAATAGCACCCTCACCGCTGTAATACTGTTTGCGAACAGCATCAATAGATTCTTCTAATGTCGGCTTGCGATGAAAAACTCTTGTATGGTTTGCCATCCGGAGAGCATCACGTTCTGGATCAATTCGCCAGTTACCTTCTGCATCTTGCTGCCATAAATTATCCTTGGCAGTAGCTCCTAATTGATCGTCAGCCCTGAACTGACGCATACCCGCACTTCTTCTTATATTACCTGCAACAATTGTTACCGCTGCTTGATCGATTAATAGACAGCATTCAACAGAATTTAATTGCCTTCCTACAGCTTTATTTAGGATAGATGCACAATTTTGGTAAAGTATGGGCAATTTTACCGGATTTGCAACCCCTCCAAAACCTTTTAAAGTTTCTCCGGCTTGACGAACATCACTAATATCAACGAATACTTGAACTTCCCCACTAAATCTCTCATCTGTGGAGATTTCTAATAAGGTTTGATAAGATTTCACCCAACCTTCACGGCTATCGCCAACAGAGATAGTAACTTGATTATCCTGTATAGAGATTTCCGTATACTCACGACGCTGTTCTTTAGGAGTATTACCAATTTCACCCTGCACTGTGACATTGAGGCGATTGCGGATTGGAGGTAGTTGATTAATATATCTTGGTTCGATGATGGTTCCAGTACCACAGCCCATCATTGCTAAGTCCATCATCAACCCAAAGGCTTTCCAGTCTTGTAGGTTGGTAGAAGTGCAATTGTAAGCCCCAGAAAAGTTTTTTGGCTTGGCTATCCAATCGGTATTACCCTAAGCCACATTGTCGCCAATGTGACTCGGCTTCAGAACCGTGCGTGATACTTTCGCATCACACGGCTCCTCAATGATTTGGCTCTTGTCATGAGTACCGTCTCGTTTGGTTTTGATGTCATGGCAGTGTCTATGCAATAGTTGGTAATTGTCGTAGCTGTCTTTCCCTCCTTTGGAACGGGGAATAACATGGTCTACTTCCATTACATCTCCATCTCTGAAGTACATATTGCATTCAGTGCATTTTCCATTCTGCTTTTTCAGCAGTTTGGAGACTCTAGTAGGTAATTCGACACTTTTGCCCATGCGGGTAGCCCAGTAGATGAAATCGCCGTTGTAGGGGCTGACTTCTCCCTTGACTTTGACAAATTTCTGGATATGAAAATCACCGTGGTAAGTAAGATAGAGAGTTTTACCTTCAGTAATGGCGCGGAATATCCAGTTTGACCCGTCCTTGGAGCCGAAATACTTCCTAGTCCACCGTTTTGTAGATTTGTGAAGATGTCTAGCCTTAGTCCAAGCAATTAGCTTCAGTGTCAATAAGTTGTCAAGCTCTTGAAAGATTTCAGCACTGTTTACTTTAGAGTAATAGTTGTTCCATCCAGTGATGATTGGGTTTAGTCGCTTGATTAGCTCGATTTGAGATTGACAAGATTTTAGCTTGTCAATTTCATTAGCTAACCTTCGATAGTGAGCTTTAACAGCCTCTTTACTTGGCTTAATGTATGTCTTGTATCCTAGCGGTTTACCGTGTGGGTTTTTGCCTGTTGCGTACTTTCCTACTGGGTACTGACGGATATTAAAGCCAAGGAAGTCAAAACCAGGGGTTTCTTCACCCATATATTCCAGGGTGTGAGTGATGCGAGTTTTTTCTGGTCTAAGTTCTAAACCAGTATCATTAAGGAATTCCTCAATCAGTGCTTTAGCGCTCATAATTACATCCAGCTTGGGATGTAGGATGACAAAATCATCGGCATATCTGACTAAGGTGATTTCCTTCTCGTTGTTGTTCTTTTTCCCTGGAAGAGTTCGGGCAAATTCCTTGACAATCTTTTCCATCCCGTGTAATGCGATGTTTGCTAATAGTGGCGAAATCACACCACCTTGAGGGGTTCCTTCATCAGTTGGAAACCATACTCCGCCATCATGAAAACCAGATTTAAGCCATGCTTTAATCTGTCTGCGAAGTTTTGGAAACGTATTGATTTTATTCAATAGTTTTTTATGGTCAATTTTGTCAAAACATTTTGCAATATCGGCATCTAGAACATATTTGCTCTTTTGCTTGATTGCTACTTTGATACCCTCAATAGCATCCATACAGCTTCTACCAGGTCGGAATCCATAGCTATTAGGCTCAAACTTGGCTTCCCATTCGGGTTCCAAGGCTAATTTCACCAGTGCTTGTTTTGCCCGTTCTGCGATTGTGGGTATCCCCAAGGGTCTTTTTTCTGTTTTCCCAGGCTTGGGAATCCATACTCTGCGGGTGGGGGTAGATTTGTGGTTTAGTTCTAGTGTTTTTACTAGTTCAAGTCGGGCGTTAGGCGTGAGAGCCTTTTTCCCATCTATTCCCGCAGTGTTCTTTCCTTGGTTATCTTGTGTCACTTTCCGGACGGCAAGCATTTTGGCAGACCAGGAATTTAGAAGAGTCTTTTGCAATTTACGCACTGCTTTGACATCTCCCCTTTGAGAGGCTTGATAGATTCTCTTTTGCAACTTGTACACCGTGCGTTCTAGCTTCCGCCAGTTCACTTGTGTCCATACCACCATCGGATTTTCCCGTGTTTTAGTCATCTTCATTGCTTTGTTGACACTCTATCTTCCAAATCATCGGGAATCTGTCGGCGTATCCATACCCATTACAGGTAGGCATTTGCTTCTGATTCCATCTCTTCCTGTTAGGGCTTGCGGATTGGTTCCTACTCTAATATCGACCTCTTAGAGAGCCACAGACAGGATTACTTCGTTCCGTATAACCTTTTGTTTGAGTGTTTAGGACGGTACTACTCAGCCGGAGACAGGAAAGCGTGACCTTTAATGGCGGTACTTTCGGGTTCCTATATGCCTCAGTGTCTTTTGACCGCAGCGTATCAACCATTCTTTTCGCTACTTACTGGGTTACGACTGTTCAAACGTAGCTTCACTTTCGTTGTCCATGCACTCTTGCTTGCTGGGATTCACCTCATGGTTTGGTGTTACCAGCGTTTTTCCCCGCTTTACCCTTTGATAACCAGTCGCTAGGTAGGGGAAATGCTTTCACTCCCACGCTTGGAGGATAGGACTTTGTGATGGTTTATCACATCACCTATAAGGTTATACAGTTATCAAGGTTCGGTTATCCGTACATAACTTATTCGGTTATCCGCTTGGGTATTTGTAACGGATTTCTAAGAACCTAGCGAGTCATCCCAAGGCTAAGGATTGTGCTGAAAAGCGTTTCCTGTAGCCAGTTTCGACTCAACGAATCACACACCACCAACCCATAACCAGCGACCACTGGGTAGGGCTTTCATGTTACGCTGCATTTTGTCTAAAATTGCAGCTTCTTCCCGGCTGAGTTTCCCCAGTTCTACTAAACCTTGAAG
Organism: Calothrix sp. NIES-2100; assembly: GCF_963875285.1. NCBI lineage: Bacteria > Bacillati > Cyanobacteriota > Cyanophyceae > Nostocales > Calotrichaceae > Calothrix > Calothrix sp. NIES-2100. The sequence continues at coordinate 8,583,745 of NZ_CAWNLA010000001.1, read as the reverse complement.
AGTGCGATCGCAAACTTCATCCCAAGTTTCTCTTAAACCCGCCGGACTGCGACGGCTATAAGTTCTGAAAAACACAGGATTAGCTGCGGGGGCAGTTTCTGGGAACTTTGCACTCTGGCGTTTTCTTTCAAGCTCTCGAACCATAAATCCAGTCTTGTTGCGTGCTGACAGATTAAGACTATAGACCAAGTAAATTTAGGATGAAAGATTGTCAAAAAGCACAACTTGCGCTTACTTAACAACTGTACAAAGTGCAACATCAATCCATAATGTATAATATTGTTTCCCTTTTACAGCATCATGTCTCTTGCTCCTTGGCGAAGTGCGATCGCTCAAGCCCTCCATCAAAATCGCACTCTACCTTATGCCCGTTACTTGCAACTAGCAACAGTACGGGTAAATGGTCTACCTGCTAATCGAACTATAGTTTTTCGTGGCTTTTTGCCAGAGACTAACCAGCTAAAATTTATTACTGATTCCCGTAGTGAAAAAGCTGAGCAGATACAGCACCAACCTTGGGGAGAAGTTTGCTGGTACTTCCCCAAGACACGAGAGCAATTCCGAATTAATGGTGGCTTAACCTTGGTAGAAAGTGATGATTCTCAACCTGATCTAGCATCAGCACGCATTTCTACCTGGCAAGAGTTGAGTGATGCAGCCCGGTTACAATTTAATTGGCCTCATCCTGGTAAACCGAGAAATAAGAATGAACAAGCTGCTTTTTCCCCACCCCCACCCGATCGCGATCGGCCATTAGTAAATTTTTGCTTACTGCTACTCGAACCGTTACAAGTAGATCATTTAGAATTACGCGGCGAACCACAAAACCGGATATTTTACTACAGAGATGACCAGAAAGCATGGTCTGTTACAGAAATTAATCCTTAACGAACAATCTCAACAACAGTACCAACTTGTACCCATTGATATAGTTCATCGACATCTTGATTTTTCAGAGAAGGACAACCCAAAGTCCAATTTTGGCGATCGTCAATCATTTTATCTGCGCCATTTGGTACTCCATGAATACCCACCTCACCTCCAACAGGAACATCCCAAGCTAACTGGCCATTAACTTTAGCCTGAAAATGCTTTCGCCAAGATTGAGCATTAGGATAATTCAGCTAGAGGAACTTTGACCATTGTGGATGAGAATAAAAATCTTTGATTTGTAAAATTCCTTCTGGAGTTCTTCTATCACCTTCACCCTGCTTATCACCTGTAGGATTAGTACCAAAAACTACTGGGTAGGACTTGAGTGGTTTGAGAGGTTGTTTGAAAAGTTTTTGAGGGCTAAAAATTATGCCAATCGCCTCACCATAATACGTATCATTGCAAGATAAATAAAAGTCTCGGATGTTTCGGGCAATAACTCATAATCGCGAACTAATCGGCGACATCCCATGAGCCAACCAAAAGTTCGCTCTACAACCCAACGTTTTTTGAGCAACACAAAACCCTTAGCCTCTTGCGATCGCAAAACTACCTGCACAATCCAACGGCAAACATTCATCACCCACTGCATAAAAGGTTCTCCATCAAAACCACCATCTACCCAGATGGTTGTCAAACGAGATATCTTTTGATGAGACTGTTTGACCCGTTTGAGAACTTGTTTTCCTCCTTCTCGTTCAGCTACATTGGCTGCGGTGACTAAAACCCTCAACACTAATCCCAAGGTATCGACGGTCATAAATCGCTTACGTCCTTTGGTCTTTTTACCTGCATCAAAACCAACTAACTTGCTGACCATTGCGGCGCTTTTCACGCTTTGACTGTGAATTATTGCCTCGGATGGGCGCTTGTTGGCGTTGATTTTCTATCCGAACCCATTGTCTCAGGCTGTCATGAATTTTTAGCCAAGTTCCATCTTTACGCCAGTTCCCAATTGTGTGTAGACCGTCTGCCAAGCTGGAAAGTCTCCAGGCAGCGGTAAGCGAAGCTATGCCGAAGGCTTATCGCCATCTAACTCCTTCTACCAAAATGTAGAAAATCGCGTTAATCACCTCCCACATATTGACTTCACGTTTTCGACCACCTGGTTTCGCTTCCGGAATTAGGTCACTAATCAATTTATATTGCTCTAAACTCAGGTTGCTCTTGTATGCTTTACTCATACCACTCTCTCGGTGCTGTTTGTTATCTATTCACAGCGTATACTGAGAGAGCTTTTTTACAACATTCCCGACTTTTCAAACAACCTCTAAGTAGATTTGGTCATAATTTAATCTACAAATCATCAAAAGATATAATTTTGAGCGATCCTGAAGTAGAGCAAGCTAGCCATTAAATTCCTGTTACTACGCCAAACATATAATCTTCAAAATCATCTTGCTGTTTTGAAACTGTAATCGTTTTTCCCCAGGAGTAGCATTGGAAGTTGATAGTTTCTGCGGTATTGTCAATGGCTAGTCCGCCTAGAAAAACAATCCAATGATCGGGATAATTGCCTGCTGATTTGTTCCCAAGCAAGGTTGCATCAATCAGCAGAAATGCTACACCACGGTAATCCTGAATGAAGAAGTCACTGAATGCTATCTGGTGTTGTGAATTTATCTGAAGTCTTAAGGCAAGTAGAGATGAATTTTGCTATTCATCGACTAAACTTCTAAGACTCATATCTGAAGGATAGGCACTCCGAATCCCCACACTGGGATTAAATCCTTTAGTCTCTAAAAACCTTCTAAGGCTGGGAACTAAACGCTCAACTTTCCACGGTGATGGTTGAATGCGAACAGATTCATTTGCCTCGATCGCAACGTTTTGCATACTTGAACCATTCCCAGATACCTGGAATGTGAGCTTTGAGCCAAAGTTCTCTATGTGCAAAGTTTGTCCAGCATCTTTTAAATGTAGACGCAGTTTGTGACCGGGAGATAAAGAAAGATTGTCAACTATAAATGGCTTTTGCTGAGTAGAGTTGATTCCAGCCCTGCTCTGCATTTGCAGTCTAAATTTCTTGGCAACATTGTTTGGTACAATTGCTAGTGATAAATCTCCCCCTCTTCGCTCAAGAGAAATAGTATCTGTCAAATTAGATGGCTTTTCTCCTATTTTGAAAATTGCGGGTTCTATTTTTACAGTTGCGGATAACGTAGGTGATTGTGTTGCCCAATGGTAAGTTGTATTGGTTTTTTTCGCACTAACTTTGCAGTGGAGTGTTTGAGTATCTCCTTGAAGGTAATAAAGTTCAGGAAATGAAGTATTTTGTCCATTCTCACCCATTAGGGGAAGACGCGCCAAGCCAGGAATGCGTTGAGTTGGGTCACGACGAATTTGCTCCCACTGAGTTGGTACTCCATTGAGGTTGGGTTCATAAAAAGTTCGACCTGCATCGTCGGTTATTTGGACAGTCTGTCCATCCTCTGCTGCTAGAATAACGACTCCCCCCAGAAGTAATGCTAGTGTTTCCCATTTGGGAGTATGAGGCTCCTCACTTAGAACTGAGTAAGGAGTGTAGAATAGCCTAGCCCCCAACCACTCACCGCCATTGTACTTGTTGTCGTATTCAAAATGGTTGTCATTGTAAATGAGAATCTTGCGACGATTATCGCTATCCTTGCTTCCATTCCATTGATGGTTAGGATCGGCAAGCCAAATCTCCCAAGGTTCAGATGTATCATCCCAATGAATTGGCAAAACAGTGTGAGCAGAACCACCCCAGAATTGACTTAGTGATAAAACAGGATAATCACCGCGTTGATGAGCGGCACGGCTTTGTATGAAAACCTCTCTAGGATTATGGGTCATCCCATTAAAAAACTGTTTGAGAAACCAGTTAATACTACAAATGCCGAGTTGATAGGCTTGCTTAATGTTAATTTCTCGTATGATGGCACTATCAGTGTTTGGATCTGGTTTATTGCTGGTGGAATCAGGATGACCAAACCGATAAATTGGTTCATTGAAGAGAGAACGCTGAACCATTGCATAAATAGCTTCTAAGGACATTCCAAAGCAATTACCGCCTTTAGCGATGCCTTTGAAAACCGCATGGTAATATAATGATTCCCAGCCTTCATCAAGGTAACTTAGTGGATTAATCCACTGGATTCCCTGACTATCCACATCACTAAAGGTGGCTGCATAAGTCTCTCGATCGAGTTTTTCATTACTAAAGTTATGAAATTTCCAAAACCACTGCTCTCGAAATGCCTTGTTAGCATCGTAAGGCTGTGACTTCTCGCGAATCGTGTAATCCATATGGAAAGCATCCTGCTCGTGAAGCGTGGAAGCTAGATAGCCCCATAGGTTGTCAACGGAATAGACTGGTTGCAGGTGTTTGTTGTAGGGAGACCTATTATCCCCGTGGTTGATTGTTCCTAAACGATCGTCATCGGAGTCAAAATCACGATCCCAGCCTTCAAACATTACAATCAGCTTGAGTTCGCCCTGTACACAATCCGTCACTGGAAACGGCGGCCACCCAAGTGTTACTTCCGATCGATCCCAATACCCGCTACTGGGTACCCGTCCATCGGATAGCGTTGCGTTACTGGGTGTTTCCAGACGATTTTGCACCTCAATATGATGCCAGATATAAATCTCTAGACTAGAATCATCTGTGACTTCATCGCCACCTGTTCCCCAAAGTCGCTGAACATAAAGCTCCATTGACTTGAATGCACGAGTACCAAACTCTTTAGGACTTCCAGCGTAAGGGCCACTAGGATGCCAAACAATTACACCATGCTCAAAGTTGCTGTAGCTTCCTCCAGATGTAGGGGTACTTGTTTGATCTGACACTGGAAAACCCAAATGTCCAGTTGCACCACCGTGGATTTTTTCCCATGCTTGGAGAATATTTCCATGCACTTCCCATGCACCCCGATCGGGTTTCCAGAAAATCACACCACCCTCGAATCGATTGGAACGCCCAATTTCTGCTCCATCTTTTATCACAGGTTGCTCATCAGTCAGTGGATAGCCAAGAAAACCACCTGCACCTCCTAAACTTAACCAATGTTCGCGAATAGCTCCATAAACAGTGTAGGCTCCTGTAGCAGAATGCCAGTAAATGTCACCATTCTCAAATCGAGATACTCGTCCACCGTTGGGAGCATCCTCCTCATTGCTCACAGGTAGCCCCAACTGTCCATTAACATCATTATATTGGCGGTAGTGAGCATAGATAAAGCCATGTACTTCAAAAGCCTGACCGCTAGGGTTAACAACAATCATTCCCCTTTCAAAATAGGCAGCTTGAGCGCCACTTGCAGTCTTTAATGAGTCTCCTATTAAGTTTCCTATATACTCTTGTAAATCACTTTTTAGAGACCACCAAGCGCCAAAAGTGGATATAGAAAGCATTGCTGTGCCAAATACAGGTGAATTAAAAATTGCTCCATTTAAAAATACTTCATAGGTAGAGCTTCCATTTAAAATGTGCCTCGGTTGTTGAATCTCATCTCCAAGAACATTTTGACCACCTACTGCTTTCCATTTCAAATATATTGGATTGTTTTCACTTTTGTACAACATCTCTTTTCTCTCCTAATAAAGATAAGTAGGTGGGCGCAAAAATTTATAACTATGTCATTGCCAACGGAGCGCAGCGAAGTGAAGCAATCACAAGGGTTTTGACCTTTTTACATTTTGTTACATAGTTAGTTTTATTTGTGCCTACTTACTTAGGCAGTTTCTGTGCCTGCTTCAAAGCGTTTACCTCAGTTACCAGTTGTGCAATCTGCTGATGTTGCTCCTGTACCACTTTAGTGAGAACAGCAACAATATCTAAGGCTCCAATTGTTGTGCGATCGCGGGTTGCAACTAAATCTGGCACATCTTCTGCAATAAAGCCAACGTGCAAATCTTTTTCGGGATCGTTACCATAGTTAAACTTAACAGGGCTGAGTCTTTGTAGCGCTAAGGTTGCTTCTTCAAGCGAGAGGGTGGCAGTATTGGTTATGTAATTCCGAGAGGTAACAAATCGAGCATTGAAGATATTTACCCCATTGACAAAATCGTTCTCGTGGTTAATCGAGAGCTTGTTGCCCAAATCAACTAGCGCTCGACACAGGGGTTTGTTGGTGCTAGCTTCTGGATTGGTACGGGCAGACAAAATCAAATCCCCCCACCCATTCACAGCCATTAACCGTGTCCCTTTACCTGGATTATTTTGGGCATCATGATGAGTCCCCCCTTTGAACCAACAGAAATCTGATGCGCTCCTGAAATACTGAGTCCCTGTTTGTACGCCAATCCCATAGTCACTGTTCCACAGGTTAATCATTTGGCGGGTTTTCGCACCAAAACTCACATTCCCTGTCGTGGTGTCCATCACAAAGCCCCAGCCAGCACCAGTATTACCCCAGAAACCGACTTGAGTATCACTACTCATCCCGACAAAGGCTTGGTCTTTAGCAGGTTTAGTTTGATAAAACCAAATACCTGCTGTATTGTATGCCTGTCTTACCCGCATTCGATCAGCAACATCCAATTTATATCCAGGATTTGACACTCCAATCCCAACATTCCCTGCTGTATTAATGGTTAAATACGCACCAGACCACTGGCTGTTATCATTCCAAAAAATACAGAGGGGGTTTCCAGTTTCATAGGTGCGGGGTCCTGAAATATGCCAAAAACCAGTCGGGTTCCTAAGATTTAAAGCTACAGAAGAAGGCTGTTGTCCTGCGGGTTGTACTCGGTCAACAACTAAATCACCCCCTTCAACAAGAACTTGGTCTCCATCAAGAAGTTTGATATCACTAGCCATTCGATTTCTCCTGTTAGATTTTGTAAATTGGGAACTACCGTACAACTGTAAAAAATGCGATCGCACTGCAACACCACCCTGATATCGCAAGTAATTTTCTCCATCTGATTTCGGGTACAGTCCAAACTTCACGAATTTCCGTGCGATGATGTGCTTTTTCAATCCGTTTGTCAGAACTAACATTAATCCCTGAAAATTGCTGTGCTTGGGCTTTTTCAAACCATTCTTTGACTTGAGAATAGAGTGTAGGATGGTTGGCTTTAAGTGCCAGAACATAATCGGCTTTCTTGTCGATAATCTGTTTTTACACAGTTTCACCCACTATCTTCTTTGATTTGTCAAGTTTTATTTATACTAAATTAGATGCGCTTACCCTGGAAAAACCACCCTGACCACGCGCCGTAATTCCTGTACCTTTAACACCGAACCATTTGTCACGAGGAAATTCCTCAAACATCCCCCGGATATAGTTAGCACAACTAGCAGATGGTTCGGCATAGGTGGAAATAGGAAAAGAGATAGGAGTAGCTGTTGCAGCTATAATTAAACCAAGAATTACACTTTTAATTTTTAGATGCTTATTCATTAATATTTCCTCACATTTAATTATTTGCAATTACCAGAGGCGCTTTCTTTTGTCCTCACTTTCAATAACAAGTGAGAAAAACAGATTATTCCGAAATTTCCTAAAAATTTTTTGTGGTAATTCTGGTAAGTGTTTTCTCACCCTGTCAGCCAAGGTGAAATGTGGAGGTGGAATTAATTATCTAGCCAGTGTGGGTGCATAAAAGCTGGCTGTCAAAGATATCTGTGTGAAAATATTCGGAGGTAGTGAAATTACTGAAATAATCGGTAACATATATACTATAAATTAGTCAACCTCACTAATCTGCGATCGCAATCCTCTTTGATCTGCTCCCTTTTATATAAGTTGAGCTAATATGCTTATGCAGTCCAAAATAGCAGCAGAGTCTGTTACACATCTGATAATCGATGCAGCACATCAAGAACTAATCGCTAAGATTGCCCGAAAATACACTAGAGGAAGCTCTATATCTTGGGAAGATGCAGCACAAACTGCCATAATGAAAGTCTATGAAGTGGTGAAAGCAGAAAAGTTTCACCAGGGAGGAATCGCAGAATTTCAGCGTTGGGCTACAGTTGTAGCACGATATGAGATTCTGAATTTTGTCAAAAAAGAAAGTTTACGAAGTCACCAAAGTTTAGATGCAACCATTGTGGGTACAGATATTTCTTTGATAGAGACGATTGCTGATGAGTTCAACCTCTTGGAAGCGATCGCGCGTGTAGATTTAATTATCCAGGCAAAACAAGCAATTATTAATTTAGATGGGCGTTATCCCAAACGCGGTTATCTCAAACTCTGGGAACTCATAGTCACAAATAAAACCCAAACCCAACAAGCCTCTGTGTTGGGAATTAGTCAAGGAGAAGTTTCCAAGCGTTGGAAGGAATTAGTCGGACGGATCGCTATAGAATTAGGACTACTGCAACCTGAAGCTGTGAAACGCGAACAACAAAATATTCAGAGCAAATATACTCACAGACGTTCAAAAACTAAGTGGTAACTTTATTAAAATTTGCTTTTGTTAAGTATTTAATAAGTTTATTTTTCCTGAGCATAGAATAATGCACTGATTTGTTAACACTATTAGCCATATCCCGAACCTGAAGAAATACCAACCTATGCTTACAAAATGTGACAAATCCAATGCTACTATGCGAAAACCTTACCCAGCGATACCACAACCAGGAGAAATCTGGGAATTAAGCCGCCAGGTATTATCTCCGATAAAATTTTCTCCAAATCAAGAAAATAACTTATATTCAAGTGAAGCTCAAAGTTTTTTACAGGGTAGTACTCCACCCCGCTATGTAATGATTGTGACGGAACCAGAGTTAGATAATGAAACAGAAACAGAATGGAATATTGTTTCTGTGATGGTACTGTCTGTAGAAATCAGCTTTATTTCAGATGTCGATTTACTTATTCCGGCAAATATTTCTGGTTTAGCACAAGATTTACTAGCTGAAACTTGGAATGTACAGCTAATGCTTGCTTGTAATTTATTACAGCCAGTTGCTAAACGAGTTTCACATGAAATTTATGATGTATTGCTGACGATAGGAGATTATGCTCACGGATTAGTAAATCAACAACCAAAAATTTCTACGATTGAGTGCTTAGGTTTAAAACCCGGAAATAAAAAAGCCTTAGAAACACCTGAAATTGCTCTTTTTCACAAGCAAGAGCAAGCTTGGAGTGATGTTTTAACAATACCGTTGGCAGCTTATCATACTTACATTAAAAGTCTGGAAATCACCAATCAAATTATTAATGAACAGTTACAAATAGAGCAGGAAATATCAGAAATAGAATCGAGTAAAAACCAATTTTTACAAGTCATATCTGCATCTTTGCGTAAAACTCAAAATGTTCTCAGTCATTGGCTGCAAAATATTTGTGAGCCAGAATGGGAGGTTGTTTCCACAGTACCAAACTTCGCCATTGCTACGCGCAGTCATACAGACTCGGAAAATACTTCCGCCAACTCTGATGAAATAGCAGCAATCATCAATCAATTATCTGTTAAAAATGATGAAAGCCTACGTCAACGTGCGGCTAAACGTTTAGGAGAAATTGCTGTTGGTAATTCCGATGCAATTCAAGCCTTGCTATGTTTGTTACGAAGTACTTCAGATGATGAAACTCTGTGGACAGCTGTAGAAAGTTTGCGAAAAATTGATCCAGAAAACCCAGCCACTGGAGTTAAGAGAGTTAAACTGATTGACTTAGGAATGCAAATTGCGGGTAAAACCGTAGCTTTAGCTGTGGCTTTATTACAAAAATTGGATGGTGATATTAGTGTACTTTTGCAAGTTTACCCCACAGGTAATGATGATTATTTACCACCTGATTTAAAACTGATTTTGCTAGATGATTCTGGAGAAATATTGCACGAAGTTATTGCTAGACGGGCAGATATTTACATCCAACTTAAATTTAGCTGTCAACCGAGAGAAAAATTTAGTGTGCGGGTAGCTTTGGGAGAAACAAGTGTTACTGAATATTTTGTTATTTAATAAAACTATATTTATGCTAAATCATTTGTGCTCAACCAGATCCTCGACTTCTTGAAGAAATCGAGGATCTTAATCTGGAAGTATGCAGGTTATGGGAAAATAAAAAAATTGTTTTTGATTATCAAAGCTATCTTTAAGTTTTATGGCACTAGCCACGGTTCTTAACTTTGCCGGCAAAAATCTTCAAGGTCGTGACTTTAGAGGTCAAAACCTTACAGGTGCAAACTTCAGTAACTCTGACATTCGCGGTGCAAATTTTAATAATGCTATTTTGAGAAATGCTAATTTTCAAAATGCCAAAGCTGGTATTAAACATGATTGGGCAACTTTTCTCCTCATAGTATCGTTTTTGCTATCAGTATTATCAGGAATTTTTTCAGGATTTTCAGGTACTTATTTAATAACTTTTGTTTTTAAAACTGCTTATAGTATCAATATTTGCATTTTTTTAGCATCTTTTGCTGCACTTACAGCTTTTTTTGCTATTACTATTTTTCAAGGTATAAGAGAAGCTTTAGGAACAGTCGTCATTATTAGCGCCATTGCAGGAGCTTTTTGTGGAATATTTGCTGGAACATTTCCTCAAGCAGTAGTAATTCCCTTTATTACTGGCTCTTTTTTAGTTGCCATTACAGTTGCTTTTCTCTCTGGAGTTATAGCTTGTACTATTGCCGGAATAATTGCTATTTATTTTGTGGCTACAGTAGTTACCTTGAGCGTAATTGGAGTTATTCCTGGCGCTCTTGTTGTTGCGAGAATGGCTGTTTTTATGGGGTTTTTTCATGGAGATATTTTTAGTGCTTTTGTTGAAAGTTTTATAGGTGCTATCAGCGTCACTATTCTCATAATGTTGCTTAATGGTTACGTTGGTTGGCAGGCTATAACTTTCAATGAAAAATACAATTTGATTAGGAAAATAGCTGTTGCATTAATTTGCATTCGTGGAACCTCTTTTAGAAATGCCGACATCAGATCAGCTAATTTTAGCAACGCTACTCTCAAAAATATAGATATTAGAGATGTAAATTTGATTCATAGCAACTTTCACTATGCTAAACAACTTGACTATGCTATGTTTGAGAATACAATTTTAGATAATCTAAAAGTCCGAAATTTACTTGTTACTAAAAGGTGTGCAAAAAAATCTTTTGTGGGTTGTAATTTTAAGGGTGCAAATCTCGCAGACGCAGATATGAGTTATGCGGATTTAAGTGAAGCAGATATCAGTGAGGCTATATTTACCCGCGCAAATTTAGAATATGCTAATCTCACGAAAGCTCAAGCAATAGGAACAAATTTTCATCAAGCCAAGTTAACAGCAGCTTGTTTAGAATCGTGGAATATTGATAGCACAACTGAATTAACAGGTGTGATTTGTGACTATGTTTATCTCTTAAATCATCAACAAGAACGCCGCCCTAGTAGTGGAATATTTGCTGCTGGAGAATTTACCAAGTTATTTCAAGTGGCGATAAATACTGTTGATTTAATTTTTCGTAATGGTTTGAATTTACAAGCTTTATCTACGGCTTTGACCAAAGTACATTTAGAAAATGAAGATAGTCTATTAGCACTTAAAAGTATCGAAAATAAGGGCGATAACGTTGTTGTTGTTCGCGTCGAGGTAGCGGCTGATGTCGATAAAGCCAAAATCCACGCTGAACTTACTCACAATTATGAATTTGCTCTGAAATCTTTAGAAGCTAAATATCAAGCCGAACTCAAAAGTAAAGACGAACAAATTGTACTTTATCGCCAGCATCAAGCAGATTTAAAAGAATTGATGCAAATGATAGCTCCTACTGCTAAAAAAACGGTAGATACTAAACTAGTAGTTTTAAAATTAACTCAAGGTAACTTAAATACAGGATTTTCAGTTACACTACAAATCGGTTTAGAAGGCGAACATCCATATTTTGAATCTAACGGTAAATTGCCTCCAGCTTCAGAATTAGCTTTAACATACAATCAATGGCAAGCTGCATATCGCCAAAGCTTACAGGGAAGTTTGCGCATTAAGATTAGCGAAACACAAGTTACTAATATTAGCAGGCGTGAGTTATTCAATGAATGCGATACTGCGGCAACTAGTTTAAAAAAACAGGTAAATTTATGGTTAGATTCGGAATTATTTCGCCCTCTTAAAGAGCAATTACTAGAAAAATTAAATCCATCAGACTCGATTCGGGTTTTGCTGCAAACAGAAGATAGCCAACTCAGGCGAATACCCTTACATCTGTGGAATTTTTTTGAACGCTATCCTAAAGCTGAGATTGCTATTTCATCTACTGCTTATGAAAAACGCGAAAAAATTAAATCTGCTAAATCCCAGGTAAAAATTTTAGCAATATTAGGAGATAGCGCTGGAATTAATCTTCAAAAAGACAGACTTTTACTGGAAGAATTACCCAATGCAAAAATTACATTTTTAGTAGAACCGCAACGCCAAGTATTAAATGATGAACTGTGGCTGCAACCGTGGGATATATTATTTTTTGCAGGACACAGTTCAACTCAGGCTGATGCAGAAATTGGCAATTTTCGGATTAACTCAACTGATAGTTTAACTATTGCCGAGCTGAAAAATGCTCTCACAAAAGCAATTGAGCAGGGTTTGCATCTGGCAATTTTTAACTCCTGCGACGGTTTGGGACTAGCAGTCAACTTAGCTGATTTGCATATTCCCCAAATGATTTTTATGCGCGAACCTGTACCCGATAAAGTAGCACAGGAGTTTTTAAAGAACTTTCTGACCGAATTTTCTAGCGGTAAGCCTTTATATCAATCATTACGCTCGGCACGCTCTAAACTGCAAGGCTTAGAGAATGAGTTTCCTTATGCGACTTGGCTACCAGTAATTTGTCAGAACCCAGCGGAAATTCCTCTGGTATGGGGGATGGGGCATTGATTTTCATGCGATCGCAGCTAGGAAAGGGAGATTGTTTAAATTCCAGCACCATCTAAAAATTGCTGAATAGCTTTATCTCTGAGGTTGCACCAAGTAGTTTCTTTGACTTGTTCATCCTCATTTACAGGTAAATTACCTGCCAAAACAGGAGTTTTCTCAGATACATAACTGGGCTGAAGACTTTGTATTTTTTCTTCCAGTGCTTCAATCCGGTCTACTAAAGCACGAATTACTTCGGCTTCTGAATCTGGTAAGTTGTTGTGTTCTAGGGGTGCAACTCTGACTCCAGAACGATAGATAATGCGACCAGGTATACCAACAACTGTGCAATTAGAAGGAACATCCCTAAGGACAACCGATCCTGCACCAATGCGGACATTGTTTCCTATTTGCAGATTACCTAATACTTTTGCGCCAGCACCTACTACAACATTTTCACCCAAGGTAGGATGGCGTTTACCGCTTTCTTTACCAGTACCGCCAAGGGTGACACCTTGATAAATTAGGGCATAGTCTCCTATAATCGCAGTTTCACCAATGACCACACCCATACCGTGGTCGATAAATACGCCTTGTCCAATTGCTGCGCCTGGGTGGATTTCAATTCCTGTGAAAAACCGAGCAATATGAGATATCAGACGGGGGATAAAAGGAATGCCAATCACATACAGCCAGTGAGCCAGCCGATGGAATATCAAGGCTTGCAAACCTGGGTAGCAGAATAACACTTCTAACCAGTTGCGGGCAGCTGGGTCACGTTCAAAGATGATGCGAAAGTCGGTACGCAGTGTAGATAGCACGAGATAGTACCCTCGGAAAGCAAAAAAGCTACTTTCCCATATTATCGTTCCATGTGTTCTGCGTAACAAAGTTGATCAATGGTCAATAGTCAATGGTCAATAGTCATTGGTCATTGGTCATTTGTCTACCGGTCACTGAGCGTTCGCGTAGCGTCTCGCAGAGAAGCCGAAGTGTGTCCCCCTTGTCCCCCTTCCCTCATTTCTATTACGGCTGCTGCACTGTCAAGGTGTAATTGTGCTTCGCTCCAGAATCAAATGTACCTACCCAAATTTGATAGGTTCCTTTTTTAAAGTTTTGATCGTCAATGCTAGCGTCTTTATTCTTACCAGTATCATCGCCACAACGAATTGTTTGATCGTCTGGGCCTTTGATTAGTAATGTAGTATCCTTACCGCCAGTGTTAACTAGTATTTTTAGACGCGGAAAGTCTTTTTCTAAAATCAGTATGTGATCTGGTTTGGGATCGGCAAAGCCAATGCAAGCTTTTTTATCGCGATCGCGGTTACTAATCGCAGATAGTGAGTAAGAACCACCTGTGTAACCTTCAACTACTCCTTTTGCTGGATCAAACCCCGGAGACAGCTTGAGTGTGCCAAAGTTTGCTGGCTCGGCTATTACAGGTTGAGCGATAATGGCGGTAAATATAGCTAAAAGCAAGCTAAATTTAGGCTGAAGCAGGAGGCGACGATATTTCATAGCAGTCCTCCAACAATTAATTTTATAAGTAACTATATATACATATTCTAATCAAAAACCCGTAAGATTTACCAATTTGTGACACATTGAAATCTGCCACAATTAAAGGCTGAAAAAGTTGAAGATGTGGGGGCTGGGGGCTAGGGAGATGAGGGAGAAGTGAAAAATGTGATTTTCATGACGAGCGTTATGTGATTTATCACATGAGTGTCTAGCTGGCAAAAGTGCTATCAACAAACCAATTTTCAACTCTTAAATCATTAAAAAACTCAAAATCAGAAACATTATTAGTTACCAAAATTAAATTATTACAGTAAGCAATACTCGCAATTTGCCCATCTACAAAAGCAGGAGTTTTGCCAATATTGGATAATCTAGCCCTTTCTTTGGCGTGCCATTGTGCCGCCTTTAAATCGTAATCAAGGACTGGTAAATTTAATACCGATTCATGAATATAATTCCAAAGAGACTCTCGCCGCTTAGATTCTGGCAACCTCAAACAGCCATGTAAAAGTTCATGAACAACAACACTTGAAACTGCAATTTCTGATTTATGAATATCTAGTTTGTACAAAACATTGGCATTAGGGATAGGACGTGCTGGCTCAGAGATAATATTGGTATCAAGTAGGTATTTCAAGCTCATAGCTCAATTTCTCTGCCCACACTGCGATCTCGTAAGTTAGCGAAATCATGATCAGTAAAGATAATCCCCTCGTTTTGGATTATGCTTCTAAATTTTTGTAATCCTTGCCAAAAATTATCTCCTCTAGATTCCTCCTTTTTTTTACGAAGAAACTCCAACAAATAGTCCCGTTCTTCTGGGGGCAAATTTTCAATAGAATTAATAATTTCTTGTAAAGTCATTAGAGCGTCTCCTAATCAAGTAAATCCTACCTTTGCTAACTCTATTTTAATCTCTCAATCCAAAGCCTCAGCCTCTTAAATTTAGTCAATTTCTGCAAAAATTATGATACGAGCTTGGGCACAGTTAATGCATTTGGTGGGTCGTGGATGCCAGAATAACTCCCTACCCCGAAGTATTGAGGGGATACCTAAAACCTTGCAAGAGAACTAACTAGAGAAATAAGGATTACCAATTCCTGAAGCATCCTCAAACAGTCCGGGTAATGGTGCAGGAAACACCGACTGCATCATCTCAGAAGGATGCGACACATGCCCGTTTCCGAGAGAGGTTGTATAGTTCGTAAACGAATCCTGCAAAACCCCACTATCTCGACCCGACTTTTCCACTGGTCTTGGACTCACCAGGGCTGATGGCGAACTACTCGTCGGTGCAACCAAAGGTGCTTCCGCAGTCATTCCCGTTAGCGCGTCTACGCTCGCTACTCTTGCCTGACTAGCCTTGTGGGGCTGGAAATCAGGCGCATAGAATCCTGCATCGATCGGTACCCGTTTTCCCAGTACGTAAGGATTGCCCCCTTCTTTATTAAAAAGAGTGGTAATATCCTTACCCAAGTAATGATTTGATCCCCAGTCGAACCGATAATGTGCTATGGATTCTCGCGAATTTTTCCCTAGAACCCCGACCAAATAGGTTTGAAAGGCGATAGATTTGTCCGGAATTTTGTAGGTTATCGGGTATGGTTCGGAAGTACGTATCTCCTTCAGATTCAGAGAAGATGAATCTTCATACAATTTGTTCTGAGGTGCATCGGAAAACTTCAAGGTTTTTCCGTCTTGCGAGATCCTCCAAATGGAATAGTCGGGGACGCTACCCCGAACCGGTCTGTAGTCAGTGTTCCAAAGGTAATGCCTATCTGTGGCCTCCTCTCCATGCTTCCAGGCAGGATCTATTTTCTCATTTAAGTAATATGGAAGGTCGTCATCCCACCACGATGTCGCAGAAGCAATTGGATCGGTAACCGCAACTCCCTTATAATGTCTTGAATCGACATCATAGATTATCTTTTGATACCAGTTGAAGTGATCGTAGCCGCTTAACTTCGCAGCCTGATCGAGAGTCAGGTTGTAGGCGGGCTTGAACGTCGCGTAGGTTCCATAATCTCCCTCAACGTCCTTTGGAACGGACCCCACGCTCTGAATGTTCGTTGGAATCACCTTCAGGACCCAGCTCCCGCTCGTTCGACCCGGAACAGTCCAGACCTTCATCGTTCCTCGATCAATGGCCTCATCGGTCGTATAGACACGCGCGAAAAGCTCGTACTCCTGAGTCGTGTTGTCAGGTACATCGAAAGCGAACTGCAATGGTTCTTTAGTTCCGATACGACGCGCACCAAGAAGATCCATATAAATGGAACCCGCCTGATTAACGTTCGTTCCACTTTGATTCCGTCCGTTGATGATAAACTGATATCGGTTGTGGTCGGTAAAGGCGCTGCCCGGAAATCCAAACGATATGGTCTCTGGACCATTCTGACGATTTACGATGTTGTAAGTGAAGTTTCCTTGCAACTTTGCCTTCACCGGATTGGAAATCTGCAGATCGAAAGTCGCTCCGCGTCCATCGCTCACGCCGCCGAAATCATTCCCAGGAAATGTTGGTGAGCCAAACCTGTTCTCGTAAGTGAGCGTGCCAAGAGAAACTATTTCTCCGCGCACAATCGGTTTCCAGTTTTTCTTATGGGTGGAAGGGGTTGTCGGGAAATACGCATCGCTAACGTCATTGAAAACGGGGGCTTTTACCGTATAGGAGCTTCCCTTATACTTGAGTGTAGCTCCCGGAAGGTTTATCTCCGAAACGAGATCTTTGAAATTCTTGTTCCAGAATAAAATGTTCGATTGACCGGCAAGTGAGGCATACCGATCTGGCATGGTTCCAGCGATTCCAGGTTGTGGTCTGTAGTTTTTTGACATAGTAACCTTCGTAATAACCATAGTTTTTTAATCGTATCACCGCCCAAGTGGACAGCCGAATCGCTTTGAGTCACGCTTTTTGCGCGCTTGCATACGCTATAAGTGATACCAGTGATGCTGGTAATGGTGC
This sequence comes from Calothrix sp. NIES-2100, assembly GCF_963875285.1. Taxonomy (NCBI): domain Bacteria; kingdom Bacillati; phylum Cyanobacteriota; class Cyanophyceae; order Nostocales; family Calotrichaceae; genus Calothrix; species Calothrix sp. NIES-2100. The sequence continues at coordinate 8,566,549 of NZ_CAWNLA010000001.1, read as the reverse complement.
GGCTGAAGCTGTGTTTAAACATCTGCCAAAACTTGCTAGTGCTGCTAGACATATGCACGAGATTGCAATTGCAATACTGGCTGTGCCAAGTGTCTAATTCAACATGGTTGCCGTGATGGAAACACTGCTTTATTGAAACAAATTGGATTACTGTTGTTAGATGCGATCGCCTTTGAGTTTAGCCCATCGCTAGTCAAGCACCGGCGATCGCACTCTGTAATCCCTAGCCCCAATACTATGGTTGTAGTTTGAAGAAAACTCCACCTTTGAGTAATCCTGTATCGCTACCGTAACTACTGACGGTGAGCGATCGCAATTTCTCGAAAAATGGCTTACCTAATACTTCTACTAGTTTGAGAATTGGTAGTTGACGCTCTACTAAATTTTTACTTTTCGTCCAGTCAAGATATACGTAACCTTGGTTGGGTTGGGGAATCGCGGCGATACTATCTTGGAAGTTACGATTTTTCACTAAGGAATTGTCTTTAGCTGTGAGAATTTCCGCGATTGTTTCTAAGTCGGAAGCGAAAATTTCGTAATTTCCTAAAGTTGTATGCACTCCCTGAACTTTTGTCTCGACGGTGTAAACAGGACGGTTTTTATCGTCAGGTTTTTTGCTAGCAGCGATTAATTCTGTCCAAGCGGATATTTTTTGATTGTTGAGGTTGAGGGAATTAGTATTTAGTCCTTTGCTGGAAGCGATCGCATCTAAACGCGAAATACCTTCTACTACATCTGGTGTTTTTTCGACAACAAATACCCAACTTTCGGGATTTTGTTCGGTTTGGGGTAATAAGGCGATCGCATATTCTCCTTTTACCCAGCTGAAAATGTCCTCTGGTAAGTTGATACCCCAGCGGTTTTGCAGTTCACTCAATGGCTTGGCGATTTGGGAATTCGCACTTTTACCAGAACTATATATAGTCGCTGTTGCTTGTTTCCAGAGTTTAGCTAAATCTGTGTCACCCAAATTGCTCAAGTTAGCGCCAGCGATCGCTAAACCTGCTGATTGGGGAATATATTGCAATGCTCCTACAGGTTGCGACAGTAAAGGCGTTGGGGATGAAGAAGTAGTTTCTAATGAACTCAAAAAGCTTGTTTCTGCTACTAAACCTTGAGATTTTAAAACCAGGGAAATAACTTCGCTGTCATAGGTAGGTTCTTGCAGTTCTAAGCCTTGCCATTTTACTAAGGTGGGGAGATTCAAGAAAGCTGAAGCCAAGGTTCCTTTGGGTAATTGTTGGGTAGCTTTTTGATATTGCACCGAGCTGTTTAAATTGAGATCGGGAGCCTGGACGTTATTAATGGCATCTTTGAGAACTTTGAGATCGTTAGCAAACAAGACAAACTTATCCCCTACAGCTGCACCAGCCAGAAAATCTTGCTTTGGTGGCGGATTATCATAAAGTAGCTTCACGCCTTCATATTCTTCTGTGCCTAAGTTTGCCCCAGCTAATACCCGCTTGGAAAATAATAATTCGACAAACTCACGGCTTTTTTCTGGTTTTGTAGTTGCTAGCGCCAGCAAATACCCTGGCTGCTGTCCATTCTCTGGATCGCGATCGCTGTCTAAACTAGTTACTGCGAGGGTAATTTCGTTACCTAACCAAGGTTGAATATCTTCTTGGTAATTAATATTACTCTTAGTTAATAAATTAGTTTTCAGCTTAGATAATTCCCCTTCCTTATCTAAAGCCTGCAATCGCTCTGGATTTACTAGTAAAGATACTGTCACTGGGGCAAATTTCGACACAAAGATGCTAGCTCCGGGCTGGGAAGTAGCAGTAGTGATATTCACTGGACTTTTGGGGGACAACCAGTAAAAGCCAGCAATGATGATCGCTAGTAGTGCGATCGCACCAGCGATTAAGAAACCGAAAAATGAATTTTGCCTGTTCACCAAACCTCCTCGCCTTCAAAGCCTTTAATTTCTAAGCATAGAGAAGAAGGCGCAGAAGATTTGCATTGCCTGCCAAATATTTGATAATGCATATATCTAGTAATTTATCTAGGAATGGATGCTGATGCGAGTGTCAACATCTTCTGCCAAGATAAATGATATCGGATTGTTTACAAAAACCTCATGACAGGAAACGCAATTACCCAAATTACTGTTGAAGAACTGGCACAACGTCTATCTGCTCAGGATTCTAGTATTCAGCTTGTAGATGTGCGCGAACCCCAAGAACTAGCGATCGCCAGTATTGAGGGCTTTGTCAACTTCCCTCTGAGTGAATTTGCCGAATGGGGCGATCAAGTACCTACTCTTTTAAACCCTGATGCTGAAACCCTGGTACTTTGCCATCACGGTATGCGTTCTGCTCAAATGTGTCAGTGGTTAATGGCGCAAGGTTTTACAAATGTTAAGAACATATCAGGCGGAATTGATGCTTATTCCCTCTTAGTTGACTCTTCAGTTCCTCAGTATTAGTTGGGAAAAACTCAAACTATAATATTACTGGCTTAGTACTGGCTCTACCATTTACCAACTAATCCACCTGTTCGCCTTGTAGCAATACTGGCGAATTTTGTCATCATGAGTTATTTATAGATAATTCTCAGCAAGCATATAGCAATCCTCAGATACCCGACTTCTTCAAGAAGTCGGGTATCTGAAAATGGACAAAAAATCCGTACAGGAAAATACATTTTTTAATAAATGCTTATGAAAAAATACGATTAATGGTGTTGCTGAAACAAGGGATGAAATTTTGGCATTAAAATCTCAAAACCCTCATGCTCTCGATGTCTCTCTTGCCTCGTGCGTGAGACAGATCCGAGTTACCAATGTCCCATTCTCAATGCCCAAAAACCATGCCGTGAGCTTGGTTTTTGATCCTTCATCTTTTTTAGTCAAGCTGTAGTATAGCCGCAGCATCAGAATATACAGATATGGAACTTTACATTAATTAACTGATTTATAATTAAATAGTTAGTTATTGTAATGCACAATTAGATATATTAATTAAATATTAATAATTTTTTCAATTGTTTTCAAAAACAGAAATTCTTGCAAACTTTCATTAAATTTTGCCTTCAGTAAAGAATACCCTATGCAAGTCCAGTTGACAAATCGACAACAGCATATACTTTGGGCAACAGTACGTCACTATATTGCTACGGCAGAGCCTGTTGGATCAAAAGCTTTAATTGAAGAATACGATCTAGGTGTTAGCTCAGCCACCATTCGCAATGTGATGGGTGTCCTGGAAAAATCTGGTTTACTGTACCAACCACACACATCTGCTGGACGAGTACCTTCTGATTCTGGCTATCGCATTTATGTCGATCAGCTAATTACGCCTTCAGAAAGTATAGCCAAAGAGGTAGAGCTAGCGCTACAAAAACGCCTTCAGTGGGAAGATTGGAGTTTAGAAGCCCTATTACAAGGCGCAGCGCAAATTTTAGCAACCTTGAGTGGGTGTATTAGCTTGATTACCATGCCCCAAACCAATACAGCATTGCTACGACATTTGCAATTGGTGCAAATTGAAACCGGGCGGATCATGTTAATTGTCGTCACCGATAATTATGAAACCCATTCGCGATTGATGGATTTATCACCGATGCGAGAAGAGACAAAACTCGATCCCGAAGTGGTAGATCGGGAATTGCAAATTGTGTCTAACTTCTTGAATACTCATTTGCGGGGACGCAGTTTACTGGAATTAGGTAACCTTGACTGGAGTCAATTAAATCAGGAATTCCAACGCTATGGCGAATTCTTGAAAAATTCCGTTGCGGAATTAACTCGGCGCAAGGTAGCGCCAACGGCGACAAACATTATGGTGCGCGGAGTTGCAGAAGTTTTGCGTCAGCCAGAATTTTCCCAACTCCAGCAAGTACAAACAATTATCCATCTGTTGGAAGAAGAACAAGACCAACTGGGGCGATTAATCTTTGAAGAGCCAGAGGTTGAAGATCAGACTAAACCAAGGGTAACTGTCCGGATTGGTACGGAAAATCCCCTAGAACCAATGCGCAGCTGTACCTTAATTACTTCTACCTATCGCCGAGGTTCAGTCCCCGTAGGGAGTGTAGGAGTTTTGGGGCCAACAAGACTAGATTATGAAGGTGCGATCGCAGTTGTCGCTGCGGCTGCTGATTACCTTTCGGAAGCCTTCAGTTAATCACATAAAATCATGGTGAGAAAAATTGGCTTTGGGTTGTTGTGGCTGGGATTTATTGCTTACGCTTTCTTCCTCACCCCTCCCGATCGCCCTGACACATTCGAGTTAATTAAGAACCTCAGCATCGGACAATGGCAAGGGATTAATCCTTTAATCATTGCACTATTTAACCTGATGGGTGTTTGGCCTGTAATTTATAGTGCAATGGTATTTATTGATGGTAGAGGACAAAAAATACCCGCTTGGCCTTTTGCGAGTGCTTCTTTTGCAGTTGGTGCTTTTGCTCTTTTACCTTACTTAGCCCTCAGGAACCCAAATCAACAATTTGTGGGGAAAAAGAACGCCCTCATCAAACTATTAGATTCTCGCGTCACTGGAATTGTACTTACCGTAACTGCTGCGATTTTAGTTGCTTATGGTGTGCGAGCCGGAGATTGGGGAGATTTCGTCCTACAATGGCAAACTAGCCGCTTCATTCATGTGATGAGCCTAGATTTTTGTCTACTTAGCCTATTATTTCCCGCATTATTGCCAGATGATATGGCGCGTCGTGGTGGAAAAAATTCTCAAATTTTTTGGTTAATTAGTTTCATTCCACTTTTCGGCCCACTATTCTATTTATGTGTGCGTCCACCTCTACCAGAAGAGGGAACAAATACAATATCTCCAGAACAGCAAGCAGCAGCAAATTAAGCAACATTTAGTTTTCAGGATGGGTAGTGCGTAATGCGATCGCACTACCTCAGATTTTCGGTGCATTTGGAAATAACGCACCCAACAAAATCAGCAATTGAAATATCATGAATAGAAAACTTGCTTTATGGCTGTTGTGGGGTGGATTCATAGCATATATTGTGCTGCTTACTCCACCTCTACACCTAGAAGAAACATTGGCGCTACTAAAGAATATATTGACTCTGCAATGGGCTGCTATCAATCCCATTATCTTGTCCATATTCTCCCTTGTAGGCATCTGGTTACTAATTTACAGCGGTAATTTGTTTATTGATGGCAGAATGCAAAAGCTTCCTTTTTGGCCTTTTGCTTTAGCATCAGTAGGTTCAGGCGTGCTGGGACTTATACCTTATTTAGCTTTACGGGAAGCGAATCAAGAATTTTCTGGACAAAAAGATGCTTTCTTAAATCTGCTTGATTCTCGATTTTTTGGTATAATATTGAGTCTCAGCACAATTGTCATACTTACCTACGGATTTACCCTTGGTGATTGGGCTGATTTTGTGCAACAATTCCAGAGCGATCGCTTTATTCATGGCATGAGTTTAGCATTTTGTCTTTTCTGCCTTTTATTCCCCACAGTCTTGGGTGATGATATGGCGCGTCGCGGTTGGAATAGTACCCAAGTATTTTGGGTTGTCACATTGATTCCCTTACTGGGTGCGCTTGCTTATCTTTGTCTACGTCAGCCGCTGCTAGGATTTCGTAATCAAATATCGAGAGTTTAAGAAATTGTTTATCAAGTAAAAATAAAATTATTGTAGGGTGCGTTAGGCTTCAGCCATAACGCATCCTAATCTTTACTTTTTACTTTATAAATCGTCTGAAAATCAGTAGCCTAAGCAAAATAAATTGAATAACATATGGGGTTATATTCATACAATTAATGCTCTTTTGCCTCATTTGCTGGAGCGAGGAAGCGGAACCATAGTTAATGTTAGTTCTATTGGTGGTAAAGTACCTACTGCTTATTTAGTTCCTTACTGTACAAGTAAATTTGCTGTGACTGGATTAACAGAAGCGCTACAAGCAGAATTAAAGCCAAAAAATATTGATGTGTGTGGAATTTATCCCAATCTGATTAAGAGTAGCTTTTTAGATAAGGCTATTTTTCGGGGTAAGGATCAGCAAGACTTAACTAATCGTCGCGAACAGCTGGAAAATGTCATTAAAAATCCTGTCGTAGAAAAGCCTGAGGATGTAGCTAATGCTATATGGGATGCAGTTGAGAATAAAAAATCAGAAGTTCTTGTTGGTTCTGCAAATTTTTCCCAAACTCTTTACCGACTATTTCCTGGCTTTATCAAGTGGATTTCTCACCAAACATTGAAGAATCAAGATTTTTCATCAACTCCCAAATCAACAATCCCCAATTAGTTGAAACTACAGGTTATTCAATCTCAGTTCTAATGAGCCGCTACTACCTCTATGAGGAGGATTTGTGGTATTTTTATTTCCCGGAGTGGTTTGCACAGATCTAGGAATTGGGCTGGGAGTTAAAATAGAATTCGGTGATATTGATTGATTAGCTGCTGTTAATTCCTCTTTCAACATTTTCTGATAAATTTTGGGTAAAGAGCTACTAACAGAATTCGTTTCTATGCCGTAGCCTAGACTTGTCCAAGTAGGTGATAAACGCCGCAAAACATCCTTCAAATTACCTTGATGCAGCAGTTGGGTAATATCAATTCCCCAAACTTTCGAGTCACTCAACCAACGGTAAACCACCACATCTTGATACTCGGCTTCAAAACTATAAACAGCCCAAAACATAATTTGCATAGGTTTGGGATGATAGCGTGGAGCAATTTGATACCAAGTAGTGTTAATAATTTGATATCTCCCAGCAGCAGTTGAGCAATTGCCCTTGTTGGGACCAGTCACAATAGTGACGCATATCTCAGGATGTTTACTGATGTCACGCACTTGTTGACCACCATAAAGTAGAGAATAGGGACGGCTACTGTTGGCTTCGCTGGCGGAAATAGTTCGCATTAAAGCGCGGATATAAGGATCGCCGCCTTTCATCACCAAAGGTGGCTGTTTAGCTTCAAAGACGGGATCGGTAGGCGATCGCAATTCTCCAGTTATATACCACTGCAATAAGCAAACAAAGCCAAGAAGCGCAGCTATGGGGCCAATCAGTTTTTCTACGCCCTTAAATTTAAAATCTTTCAGAGTTTGACTCCTTAATATTCACTTTTTTATCTAACAACAATAGTCAATACAATCATTTCGGTAAGGTTCACCGTAAGAGTACTGTGTCTTGTGTTAACTTGACAACTAACTTTCTGTTAAGGCGCGAATTTTGTCCATACAGGTTAAACCCATCCATGTTAACTCAAGATTCAGCAATCGCTTAATCAGGCAACGTTAGCAAATAATTCGCCAAAGTTTTTAGAAGTAGCATCGGCTTTGCTAATAATCTCGGTAATTTTATTCCGTGCGGCTGGTTCAAATAGAGCCTCCACACAAACCTGGGCAACTTTCTGTCGAGGAATGCTACCATCAAACAACGTATCAGCACCCTGCATCACTATCGGATTGGAGTTATCTTCATTCTTCAACCCACCTGGCCGCACAATCGTATAAGTTAGACCGCTTTTTTGCAAGTACTCCTCAGCTTGTTTTTTCCAAACCAAAATTAGCCAAAACAAATTTAATGGATGGAATAACTGGGAAGTACACAAGGAAGTCACCAAAACAAAATGCTCTATTCCCTTGGACTTAGCAGCATCTACTAAATTTTTTGTACCTTCAAAATCTACCTGATAGGGGCCAGTAGGGTCAAAGCTAGGTTTTGCGCCAGTAGCACACAGTAGGACTGTACTATCTCCTAAAGCAGCAGTCAGGGTTTGGGGGTTTAACACATCTCCCACTACCAACTCTACCTCAGCAGGCAAAATTCCTTTAGCTTTCTCCGTATCCCTGACTAAGGCACGGACGGGAATATTGCGTGCTATCAGTTCTTGTACAATCCGCCGACCTGTTTCACCTGTTGCCCCTGCTACAAATGCTTTCATGATAAACGCTATCCTGAGAAACTAATATGTGATTGTTCAGTTCTTTATTGTAGTGATTCTACGAAGTTCATGACAGATTCATGAGGATTCCGTCAAAATGGGATCTAAGTGCGAAATGACCCACGTAAGCTGGGAACGATTAATATAGACCAACGCCCAAAGATGCAGGAACGCATTTATGCTTTCAAGAAACGGCGAATATCAATCATTGGAAATAACAGAAACAGTTTTACCTGTGGCATCTAACCTCACAGAAGCTGAGGACGCACTAACAGGAATGTCTGTAGCAACGCTTACCAAATTTCATGTTTGCCACAGTGATTATATGGAAATGTCTGCGCCAGCAGCAACGGTTGCTGAGTATCTGGATACTCATGCTTTATGGTTTTCGCGCTGCGCTGAACCAATGAAAGTGCAACCGCTGGGAGAAAATGGCTACGCTTTAATCATCGGTCGTTTTGGCTCTTTTGGTTATGAAGTCGAGCCGAAAATTGGTTTGGAATTATTACCCGCCGATGAAGGTGTCTACCGGATTCATACTATCCCCATTCCTGATTACCGTTCACCTGGTTATGACGTAGATTATCGGGCATCACTACAATTAGTAGAAAAATTAGCCGAGGTGACACACGTAGAATGGGAATTAGATTTGACAGTTGAACTTCACTTTCCCCGGTTTATTCAGCGATTACCGAAGTCTTTAATTCAATCTACAGGCGATCGCTTACTTAACCAAATCGTCCGTCAAGTCTCTCGGCGCTTAACTCGCAAAGTCCAAGAAGATTTTCATCAATCTTTAGGTATACCCTTTTGTCCCACTGCTAAGAAAAACCACTAATACAGTCAAAAGTCAAGAGTCAAGAGTCAAGAATCTCAAATTTCTTGACCTTTGACTAATGACTAATGACCAATGACTATTAACTATGCATTCGTGAGAATTCTTTGCACAATTTGCACGCCAGTGACCGCTTGCCAAGCAAACAGACCTAAAAGGGTGAAATTTAGTAAAATATGAGTCATACGTGCCCAATTTGCTCCTTTTTGCATATATGGAGACAGAGCAGCAGAAAAGGCAATCAGAGTAGTCATCCCCAAACCAGCTAACAGGTGGGGGCCAACAAACAATTTTCCATTATTGATATAGGTGACAGCCATACCACCGACCGCACCTGCTACCATCAGACCCAAGAGTATAGACCCAATTTGGTAGTGTCTAATGTTATATCTACCTTTAATCAGTTCTTTTTTCGCTTCATTCTGCGCATTTCTAGTCCGCTGAACTTGTAGCCCTAAATAGGCAGCATAAATCGAGAGTGCGAATAGTACCCACATGATTACTGGGTGAAAGAAATTCAGCCAATACTTTAATGATGGTGAAAGTGCCAAATCCATAGTTTAGTTGCCCGATTATTAAATCTTCATAAAAATTAGCATAACTCTATTTCTTTGTATTCGCGGCAGCAGATAAAAACAGAATTTCACCAAAATTAGCCATCACCCATCGCCGACAGTCGCCGTTCCGACATTTCCCTTGATAGATAGGATAATTTCATCCTTCATCCTACCCTTCGGTCAGTTGCTCTCGCCCTACATACTTCATCCTTCAGTTAACCCCCCTTGCAAAAGTGGATAAACAATCTCAGACTAAATTCTGAGGCTAGATCAACAAAAACCGCCTGGGCGGAATCTCACCATGACTGAAAACAAGGATATGTTGCTGCTTGCAGCTGCTAAAAGCGGCGATATCAAGCGGCTAAATGCGCTACTGGCTGCTGGTGTGAACGTGAACTCGTGCGATCGCGATGGGACGACGGCGTTAATGTTCGCTGCTAATTTAGGTTATACGGAAATTGTGCGATCGCTCCTAGATGCTAGGGCGAATATTAACTTAGCCAGAAAACGTTACCGATTAACGGCTTTGATGTTGGCTGCTAGTGCCAAACAGCTAGATGTTGTCAAGCTTTTAATATCTAGAGGTGCAGATGTTAATGCTATTAATGAAGATGGCAGTACAGCTTTAATGGCAGCCGCACTTAAAGGTTATGTCGATGTAGTCAAAGTCTTACTGGCTGCTGGTGCCCAAGTTAACATTACAGATAAAGATGATGACACAGCTTTAAAGTTAGCCGTGAAGCATGGACACGCCGCAGTTGTAGAAGCATTTATCCAAAGTGGTGCAAATGTCAATATCCAAGATGAAGAGGGTGAAACGCTGTTAATGATCGCCGTAGACTTGGGACATCTGGCAGTTGTGAAAACACTACTAGCCGCTGGGGTTGATGTCAATGTAGAAAATCAGGACGGTGGAACTGCGCTATCAGCAGCAGTAGCCGCTGGTAATATGGAAATCGTCACCGCTTTACTTGATCAAGACATCAAGATTAATCACCAAGATAGTGATGGTGAAACAGCCTTACACCTTGCTGCTGTGGAAGGCTACGTAGATGTAGTGGAAGCCTTGCTGAATCGGGGCGCAAATGTGCAAATTAAAAATCACCTGGGTGATACACCAATGCTGTTAGCAGCTTTACAGGGACATAGCCAAATTGTAGAAGCACTTCTACGCCACGGTGGAGATATTCATGACAAAAATCTCGGTGAGATCCCTTTAACCCTAGCTGCATCCCAAGGACACAGCCAGACATTAAAGATATTACTAGATCACGGTGCTGACGCCAACATCCCAGCAGAAGACGGAAAAACAGCTTTGCTCAAAGCGGCACAACGCAATCATCCAGCGATTTTGCGACTATTAATAGCTAAGGGCGCAGATGTGAATTTTCAGGACTCAGCCGGGGCTACAGCATTGATGTGGGCTGCTTCAGGGGGTTTCCAGCAGTCAGTACAAGCATTAATTGAAGCTGGGGCTGATGTCAATTTGAAAAATCGCGGCGGTTATACTGCTTTGATGATTGCTGAATTTAATGGATTTAGAAGTATCGTGCGGAGTCTGCAAAAAGCTGGCGCACAAGAGTGATAACAATTATAGATTTTGGATTTTGGATTAAAAGCCTTGATTGCAAAGCTATTCCAAAATTTGTAATAATTAGTACTCTCTCTACAGGAGTATTATAGGCACGGATCTTTTAAATCACGTTATAAATCATCTCTAAATATAGATCTGAAGATTCCCACCCGCGACTGATTTAACCTCTGTCGGCAATTGCCAAACTTGCAGTGTATGTATGGCTGGTCAAAATGTATAGGCAGAGGTAAACAGCATGGTTGAATCTTGGATAGTAATTGGGGCTGTCACATTCTTTATTGCACTCGGTAGTTTTTTCATCACCCCCCGTGATGTCAAATGGTTTGCATTGTTAAGTCGTCCCCAATGGCTAATTTTTGAGCCATTAATACCCCTAATTTGGACTGTGATTTTTGTTTGCGGTGCAGCTTCAGCTAATATCGTCTGGCAAAAAAATCCCGGAAATGCAATTACCTGGCTACTAATGGGTTTGTACCTGTTATTGGAAATTATCACCGTAGCTTATATACCTCTAATGTTGCGGTTACGTAGTCTGGAAGTAGGGGAAAAGATTGGGCTAGCCGGTGTAATTTTAAGTGTGGTTCTGGCAATTTGTGTTTTCCCCATTTCTTGGATGGCGACGCTATTACTATTTCCTTATATAGTTTGGAGTCCTATCGGGACATACACTACTGACGAGTTAAGACAGCGAAATCCTGAAGATGCTTAGTAATATAGCAATCGGTATAGGAGTGGTGAAAATTTACGGTGTCCAGATCCCCGACTTCTCAAAGAAGTCGGGGATCTAAGTTCTGCTATAGTTCGCGTACACAAATCGCATCACAAACAAACAGGACTATTCATATCCTGATCCTGATAATTACTGTTGAGATAAATATTTTACATCGCTTATAATGACGAAATGGAATATTTTCAAGGAATATAAGATTTATTCATGACAAGTGGTGTATATATAATGACTAATAAAATCAATGGACGCAGGTATGTCGGCTATAGTGAAAATCTTGAGTACCGTTTTGAAGACAACAGAAAAGTACTTCAAAACGGTAACTTTACACCAAAGCACATACTTTTGATTGATGACTATCAGCAGTTTGGAGAGGAAGCTTTCATTTCTGGAATCTTGGAAGTGACTGTCAATAATAAATCTCTGATGCAACAGCGAGTCAATTACTGGAAAAAGATAATTCAACCTGAGTATAATCAGTAAACTCGTAGCGCGATCGCACTTCGAGTTAGACTGTAAGAATAATCATCCTCAAGCAGCTTGAAAGTTAATCAATGAGAGTCAGAACAGCTAACCCTGATGATGTATCGCTGATTTTCTCATTCATCAAAAAGAAGGCGGAATTCGATCGCAATATTGGCGCTTTCTCTGGTGTTTTGCAAGTGTCAAAAGAGAAAATCCGCAAAACAATTTTTGCTGAAATTCCTTTTGCTTACGTTTTATTTGCAGAGATTGCAGAACGGGAAATTGGATTTGCTTTGTATGGATTTAGGTACTCATCTTTTGCAGGACAACCAAGTATTTGGCTTGATGATTTATACGTTGATGATAACATGAGAAGCCAAGGAGCCGGAGCCGCATTGATGAGTTATCTTGCGGAAATTGCCAAGCAAAATGATTGTACACATATTGCATGGAATGCTGATGCACGCAACACTCGCGGGTTGAGTTTTTATCATCTGTTGGGTGCAAAAATTACGGAGCAGAAAGGTAATCGTTGTTTTCTGATGTGGATTCCGTAAGCGACTGTAGAGGAATAAAAAATTGAAAACTGCGATCGCCTTTTCTCACATAATAGCTTCTTGCTAAGTATAATCTAGCCAATAATTAATACTTGTATTCACTGTATTAATACATAAAAATTCGGGCACGGTATTTTTTGGGCGATGCTACAAAGATAATGCGATCGCTCATCGGTCTTGAAAACCCAATGCCCAATGCCCAATAACAATACAATGATAATGATAAATATTTTCAATAAATTTTATAGTTTTGTGAATCACTTAGCGGACTATACTACCGCTAAAGCCTGTGTTTCAGGCTTTTCTTAAATTTCCTTACCAGTTTAATTGTGAACTTGACTAATCGATTAGGTTACGAGAGACTTACTAATGACCGATGTGTAGACTTGCAAAATTAATAATTTTTGTAAATTTTCTGAGATATATATTTTGAGAGATGGAACATTAGTTAACAAATGGCAAGTTTGTATCTAAGTAGAAATGTTCCGACGGCTACATTATTAGCCAATTGCTAAAAGAATAAAAGTTAAGCGTACTATCGTGGTTGGCCAAGAGCATGGAGACATTAGAGTTCATAATTTATCCAGATGGTCGGGTACAAGAGAAAGTCACTGGCATTGTGGGTGCTTCTTGTGCTGAAGTCACAGCAGCAATAGAAGCACAGCTAGGTCAAGTACTGACTCATGAGCCAACCTCTGAATTCTTTGCCACTATGGTGCAGCAATCCGGTATGGCGAATACGCAAACCGCTTTGAGTGATTGGTAATTGTTCAAAATAGTTTAGTGTCGTTAATTCATAACCACCATGTCACACTTTAGCCAAATTAAAACTCAAATCCGTAACCTCGAATCTTTAAAAGATGCTTTAACTGAATTAGGTATAGACTGGAAACCGGGTCCGCGTGAGGTACGTGGCTATCGCGGTCAAACCCATCCTGCGGAAATTTCCATTGAGCAAGAAAATGGGTATGATATCGGCTTTAGATGGAATGGCCAAGAATATGAATTGGTGGCTGACTTGCAATATTGGCAACAAAATCTTTCTGTAGATGGATTTTTGCGCCAAGTGACTCAGCGTTATGCTTATCAAACAGTTGTCAAAGAAACTAGCCGTGTTGGCTTTCAAGTTGCTGAACAAAAACAACAAGAAGATGGTTCAATTCGCCTGGTAGTACAACGCTGGAGTGCGTAATGGCTGATTTTCTGCCGTCACCGGAAGAACAAGAAGAAAATCGTTCTGGTTTAGAACCAGAATTAGGCGGTTTTTTGCGTGATGCGCCAGAACGCTCTGGTTTAGAACCGGAATTAGGCGGACTGGTGCGTCAAAAGGGTGTTTATGTTGACGAAATCACCTGTATTGGTTGTAAGCACTGCGCCCATGTCGCCCGTAATACATTTTACATTGAACCAGATTATGGGCGATCGCGTGTAGTTCGTCAGGATGGAGACGCAGAAGAAGTCATTCAAGAAGCAATAGACACTTGTCCGGTAGATTGCATTCACTGGGTTGATTACACTGAACTCAAAAATTTAGAAGATGAACGCAAATATCAGGTAATTCCTGTGGTTGGTTATCCAGTGGATCATGCTGTTGCTTCTACAGAACGGCGGCGTAAAAAGCAAAAATTAAAAACCAAAAAATCCCGTTATTAAATCAGAATTCCGAATGCATAACTCAGAATTCGACATCAATTAGTGGGATACTTCAAGCACTTCAAGCATTTTATTTATCCGCCAATCGCAAACAATACAATTGAGAATTCTTCGTTTTTAAAATATCAAGTGCAATCCAAAAATTACAGGCTGGTATTACCAGCCTGTTTTTTAATGTAACATGAGTTCTATGCACAGCATTTTGACCTCACCTACAGCCCCTCTCATCTGAGGAGAAAGAGACTGGTTAGGTGAGTTCTTGATAATTCAATACAGTTCAGTTAAGCTGGAATGATATAGATGGTAGGGAATATCTTTAAGCTTGTCAGCTTCGCCTTAAAGATTTTGGTTGTTCCCAACGATAATTTTCCTTCACTGAACCTATTGCTTATAATTCACGTTAATTTATTTGCGATATTGAAGATTTTTAATCTTAAAAATCCTTACCCACGGATAGAGGATTTGGTAAATGGTAGAGGTTTAGCATTGCTCAAACTCTACCACTGATAACTGATACACAAAGCGCAGTAAAAACTGATTTTCGATAGTAGCATCAGCTGTTTCCCTAAATTATTCATTCTCAGGGAAGATTTGCACTTTACCATCAGGACTAAGCACAGCTCGCATTCTGACATTTTGTCCGGATTTATTAGGTGAAACAAAGGGTGTTCCAATAATGGGCATTCCGGTGTTGTTCACAAATTCTCTGGCGGCTTTATTTAAAGGAAAAATGCGTTCAATCGTACCGTCAACATTTACCATCAAACTATACTCTAGTGTTTGACGCAATCCCGCAGGTGGTTGCCAACGTTTTTGGAGATATTGTCTAGCTTCTGAAACTTGAGGTGTATCAAATAATGTGCTATCTGTGGCTACCTGGGTAGATGTGGGAGTTTTGCGTTCATTCCGCAATCTTTCAGCTAAGGGATTACTATTACCTGTAACTGGAGAGGTACTAGATGCAGGATTGTAATCTCCATCAAGCTTTGGTGAACTGGCTGTTTGATTGGGTATAGTCGGAAGAAGTGGCGGAGTTGTAGTTATATTTGGGCTATTTGGGCTAACACCGCCTCTGTTAGTAGATAGGCTTGGTGGTAGTTCCCGCTTTTTAGTCACACCAATATCAGCTGGGTTAATTGACCCAGGAGTGTTTATTGTAGGATTTGGTTGAATGGCAATTTGCGGTTGTCCGCCGGTTTTGGGTAATCCAAACGGGGAATTATTAGGAAGAGTTGGGTTTGGCTGCTGAGGTACACCAAAGACACTTCCAGCAGCAGATGGCAGATTACCCTTAGCTGAATTAGAACCACCAGCAGTTGTTTGAGATGTAGATAAGCCAGAATTCGGTAATGTTGGTGAAGATTTGCTAGTAAGGTTGGAATTAGGCGCTGTCAGGGGTGCTGTGGGCGCTATAGGAATTGCCTGGGTAGAGCCTACAGGTGGTAAAGGGGGTAAACTGTCTGGAGGTAGAAGTCCAGTTTCCGGGTTAAGCGATGGTGAAGGTTGAAGGGCGATTTGTGCCGATTCGGAAGTGGGTTTTTTGGCAACTTGCTGCTTTGACTTAGTGTTATTTACATATTGCCAGGTAATGGGTAGTAAACCCACACCTAATACTAATACAGCTGCCACAGGTGCCCAAGTAGGGAAGCTAACAGTTGAACTGCGAGGATTTTCCAGAGTAGGTAACGCCATGATATCTGCTGAGTATTCATCTAAGGCAGTTGCCAAATCGAATAATTGCAGCAGACTGAGTTGAATTACTGGCCCTGAAGCCTGATTAGCTAGAGATCCGAGGAAAAGCTTGTGACTTAAATAGCTACTGGGTTCTAAATATATTTTGGTCTGTGGTAGGTAAGAGGGAAAAGATTTTAATGTTTTAGTGGTAGCGGGTAGAGAAGAAGATTGAAAATCTGTTAATTGTGAGTCATCAGAGACTTTGCTGGAGTCTTGGGGCCCGGCGAAACTGAGCCAAAAGCTTTCTGGAGATTGGTGAAGAAATTGCTGAACATAACTGGTGACAGCATCACACAAAGCTTCAAGTTGGTCGCGATCGCCCCGAATTGGGAATCTGCTTTCTTCTGGTAGTCGCGGATCGTCAAAACGCAGCTCAAAGCTTAACTGCTTGAGGACAGTTTTGCCCATCCACCGAGACAAAGGCGAATCTTGTGCCAAGACTTCTAATGTACAAGTGGGGGGTGTATAGCGACGAATGACAGAATTTGATAGAGGCATGGCAGAAACTGCGAAGGAGATGATTGGTGATTTTAAATTTGGGATTTTGGAGGAGCAATCTAAAATCGAAAATCTAAAATTTTGTGGAACGGTCTATAAGTGCTAACCACAGACGGCGGTGTCCACCAGGGGCGCTGTAAAACAGTAAATCTACCAGCAATTTCAGTGCCAGATGGGTGAGTAAATCTGTTGAGATTTTGTCGTCCTCTTCCATTCGCTCTTGGTAAGTGTTGCAGAAAGCATCAATATAATCTCCAAGTAAAGCGGTTTGGTGAGGTTCCTGGTTATTTTCCGCCATTTGTTCTAATAGACCGACAGCACGGCGAATTAATTCTTGGTGCTGTTTGGCAAGGTAGCAAATGATGAGAACCAGCGATCGCGCTTCTTCTACATCAAGTTTTTTTCGTCCTCCTTGTCCTTTGCGTAGCGGATTCGACTGGCGCAATCGCCATAAAGCTACGCGATCTGGCACTCTTGACTCCAAATTCAGATCAATTGCTGCCGAGAGCATAGCCTCGGAACCAATGCCAGTTAAAGTTTCAAGCGCCAACAGCACTAAGTCCAACTGGGTTTTGATATTGTCCCACTGAACCGTGTTTGGGGCTGGGAGCTTAATTAGATCCTCCCACTGGGAATTTGGAGTGGCTGAATTAGTGGCCGAGTGCATAACTTTTAGCATAGGTGATCGGGCTAATAGGGACGGTTGCTGTTACCCATTTTGAAACAGACTCTCAAGCCTGAAGGTTAGTTTCTTCTAGCTGTATTAGTCAGAAGCTAAAGCTTGCTTTATCACTGTGGTAATCAGCATGTATCTCTGTATTACTCTAAATGAAAATTTATATTCTACAAAGCAGAAATATAATTATCTGGGCATAGGGCATGGGGCATAGGGCATGGGGCATGGGGCATAGGGCATTGGGCATTTCTCCCCCTTCCTTTATCCTCCTTGTCCTCCTTGTCCCCCTTGTCCCCCTGCCTTTATTCAACGTAGGCAACGGTAACACCGCTACCACCATCTACTTGTTCTGCGGCTTCGTATTTGCTGACTCTGGGGTGCTGCTGTAAATAGGTATGCACACCTTGCCTTAGTTTGCCTGTACCGTGTCCGTGAATAATCCATATTGGGCCTAGAGCCTCGGAAATTGCCTTATCTAAAAGCAATTCAGCATCAGCCACTCGTTTTCCGCGCAAATCGACTGTATTTTTAGAAGTCCGAATTGTCAAGGCTGGTGGTGCTGCTGGGGTAACTGCTGGTGCTGGCTTGGATTTGACAATCGGTTCAGCTTTTTGACCATCTAAAGATTCCACATCTTCCAGCTTGACTGTCATTTTCATGATGCCAAAGCGAACAGTCAAGTCACCATCTTCATCGGGGGCGACTAAAACTTCTGCTGTTTGCCCAAACTGAGAAAGCCGGATGCGATCGCCTACTTTGGGCATAAATCCCGCTTTTGGTTTGGCTGGCGTTGCTGGCTGGAATTTCTGCGCAATTTGATTGAGGGCGTTAGTTGCTTGCTGGGCATCTTGGGCGGTGGGTGTACCTTGCTGTAAGCGCCGAATCACTTGGGCGATTTCACCTTTGGCTTGGGCGATCGCTTGTTGTACTGCTGCTTCCTGGGAAGCTTTTAACCCACGTTCCCTTTCTTCTAAATTGGCGGCTTTAGCTGAAACCTCTTTATATAAACGTTCTGCTTGCTGCAACAGTTTTTGTGCTTGGGCTGCTTTGGTTTCTTGGCTGCGGCGTTGCGCTTCTAAGCCAGCAATTACTTGGTTAACTTCGTCTGTTGCTCCTCCTATGTGAGTTTTTGCCTGTTCGACAACTTCTAGTTTTAAACCTAAGCGACGGGCAATTGTCAAGGCGTTGGAACGCCCAGGTATGCCCCACAACAACCGATAAGTGGGTGATAAGGTACTTTCATCAAATTCTACTGAGGCGTTTTCAAATCGCTCATCTTCATATTTCAGTGCTTTTAGTTCGCCAAAGTGGGTTGTCGCTACTGTGAGTCGGGAGTGGTTAGCTAAATGTTGCAACAGAGCGATCGCTAATGCACTACCTTCGACTGGATCGGTTCCTGCACCGACTTCATCCAGCAATACTAGAGATGAGGGGGATATTGCTTCCTCATCTCCCCCTATTTCCTCAGTCCCTAAAGCATCCAAAATCCGACTAATGCGGCGGATATGACCAGAAAAGGTAGATAAACTTTGCTGTAGGGATTGTTCATCCCCAATATCCGCTAATACCTGGTCAAACCAAGGTATTTCTACTGGTTCGCGGGCAGGGACAAATAAACCCACTTTCGCCATCAATGCTGCTAAGCCGAGAGTTTTTAAGGTAACAGTTTTCCCTCCAGTATTTGGCCCTGTAATGGTCACTACCCGAATTATCGGATTAATCAGCAAATCTACTGGTATTACTGGTGAGCTTTGTTCGTGTTGATGCTGCCACACTAACAGTGGATGACGCAGCTGGCGCAAGGTAATACTTTCTTGCTTCTCCCAGTTAATAAATCTGGGGGGATTAGCACCTAACCAAAAACTGTAACGCGCCCTAGCTGTAGCCAGATCTAAGGTAGTAACAATTGCTAATAACCTTTCCAAATCAGGTTTAACTGCTGCTACTTGCTCTGTGAGAGTGCGGCGAATTACTTCTTCTTCTGTCTGTTCTCTTCTGATAGCTTGGCGTAATTGGTTACCTACGGGCACTATGCTATTGGGTTCCACATACAGCGTGGCTCCACTGGTAGAGGTATCGTGGACAATACCGGGGATAGCGTCTTTGTGTGTCGCTTTTACCGGGATGACATAGCGATCGCCTCTTTGGGTAATCAGTTGTTCTTGGACTGCACCTGATTTCGCCTGTAAAATATTTTGCAATTTCTGGGTAATCTGACTACGCAATCTCCGCAATTCCGTGCGAATTTCGCCCAGTTTTTGGCTGGCGCGATCGGTTACCTGTCCGCGTTCATCGATACAACGGTGAATTTCTTGCTCTAGTTCCGGATAAGTCCGCAAATCGGCAACCAACTCCGTCAGAATGGGCACATCTTCTTGGTTGTCAATTATCCGGCGTAAATTCCTACTACCAAAAAGGGTAGTAGCGATCGCCAACAGTTCATCTCCTGCCAAAATCCCTTGGAGTTCTGCACGCTCGAGAGAATCGCCAATATCCTGAATTCCCTCAAAGGATAGGCTGGGGGATAGACGGCTTTCTAGTTGGTAAACTTCTTTTGTTTGCTCCAACAACTGCGTACTTACCGCTTGAAAATCGGGAATTTGTAGCTGACGTGATGCGATCGCCCCTAACTTAGTTGCCGCAAAGGTTGAAAGATGCTGGCAGAGGCGATTCCATTCTAATAGTTCTAAGGTTTCAGCTTGGATCAAGGCTTCAATATCTAATCTCAATATATGGTAACAATTCTGGCTGCTTTAAAGCTGAACCAAGTTGGAGTTAATTGCGATCAACAGAGAAGCGCAAGGATTCTATTCTGTCCGATCCACCGGGTTGTTAGCTGGCTGAGTACTACTCGATGCTTCCAGTTTTTGTCGAATTGCTGCTTGAATCTTTTCATCAAAATCGGGGTCGCCTGGGCTGGCGATCGCTGATTTTGGACGCTGATTGAATCTATCCAAATATGCCTGAAAAGCAGCCTGATCTTGGCGGTTTGCCAAAAAGTACCGTCTCAATTCGGCATCATCCATAGTATCAAAATTAACTTGATTCATCAGAACACCTCTCCATTTGGTACAATTTCCAACTCAAGGTCTTCAGGGTATCTAGCTAGAATGTATAGGTATCGAGTCCGAGAATCAACACATACCAGATGAATCGGTTGAAGCATGATGAACATCAACTGATAGCTGACGGGATATAAACTGCTGCAAAAATCCCTTAGACGACTTTACACAGTTCAAAAACCACAGGAATCTAATACCCTTGTGACTGCATCAATAAATTTTTCACCCCAAATGCTTGATAATAAACCGCAGGATATAACCACAAATGATGCAATACTGATTTGCAAAAGGTTCCAATCTATGGAAGACGCATAGGAGATTGGGATGATGACCACGAATAGACCTAGGGCTGCACCTCCAAGAAATCGGTAAATGCGCTGAGGAAAAGAATATTGTCCAATATCAGTATTTTGAGTTTTCATCAAGTTTCCTTCACAATTATTAACAATACAGGATCTACGTATTCTAGACAAAGTTGAGCCGATCGGTGGGTGGAGTTTTTTATTTTTGCCTTGTTGGTAAAATGCTGCGCACAGAAGATGGCCGCTGATTTTGATAACTTATAAATCCCAAGTATCCCCAGAACAGTATCACCCCAACCAAAGTGACAATCTGAATAGATTTTTCGACTGTGATAAAAGTGCGTATAAACTTATCCAGCGGTATCCTTGCGGTTTAATTGCATTGGCGAGCTTTTCGTAGAAATCGCTTTGTTAAACTACTTCAATACTTTTAATTATATTTCCGTAAAATTAACAAAAACAAAGTCATTTATAAACCCACGTTTAGATGAAAGTAAGGATGCTTTGTATTCTCAATGTTAGCGTTCGGATATAATTTGGCTTTTTAAACTGTTTCTCTCAAACCAGAACTACAGTTTTTATGATGACATAAAAGCCTTTTGCCCCCAGAGGGCATCAGGGGGGTGATATCAGTTGATGTCTTCTCCTGGAGCCTTTCGTTGTAATAACTAACACATCAAACTAAATTACCCAATTAACTTACCCAAGAGTCAGCTTAAACCAAGATCGCACAGAAACGAATTCACAATTTTCCCTGATATTTGACCCTGTGGATATTGTCAGTAACTGAAAAAAAGTTGCACCAAGTTCGCCCACAATTTGATACCCTAGCTTAAACAGATTTGAGAAAATTTTAAGCGTGGACATTCAACTTGGGCGGGGCAAAACGGCTCGGAGAGCTTACGGAATTGATGAGATTGCACTAGTACCTGGCAGGGGAACACTCGATCCGAGTTTGGCAGATACTAAGTGGCGAATTGGCAATATTGAGCGAGAAATCCCAATCATTGCCAGTGCGATGGATGGCGTAGTCGATGTGCGGATGGCTGTACGTTTGTCAGAGTTAGGAGCATTAGGTGTCCTCAATTTAGAAGGTATCCAAACTCGCTATGCTGACCCAGAACCGATTTTAGATAAGATTGCTGCCGTGGGCAAAGATGAATTTGTCCACCTGATGCAAGAACTTTATGCCGAACCAATAAAGCCGGAACTAATTGAAAAACGTATTCAGGAAATTAAGCAACAAGGTGGGATAGCAGCAGTAAGTGCTACGCCAGCCGGAGCAAGTAAATATGGCGAAGTGGTAGCCAAAGCTGGGGCAGATTTATTTTTTGTACAAGCTACGGTAGTTTCTACAGCACACCTGTCACCAGAGTCTATCGTGCCTTTGGATTTGGCAGAATTCTGTCGTACCATGCCCATTCCTGTAATCTTGGGGAATTGCGTAACTTACGAAGTTACTTTGAATCTGTTAAAAGCTGGGGCTGCTGGAGTATTGGTAGGGATTGGCCCTGGTGCTGCTTGTACCTCCCGTGGTGTGTTGGGTGTAGGCGTACCCCAAGCAACTGCGATCGCAGATTGTGCCGCCGCAAGAGATGATTACTATCGGGAAACTGGTAACTACATTCCTGTAATTGCTGATGGTGGTTTAATCACCGGCGGTGACATTTGCAAGTGCATTGCTTGTGGTGCTGATGGTGTCATGATTGGTTCTCCCTTCGCCAGAGCCGCCGAAGCTCCTGGACGGGGTTATCATTGGGGAATGGCAACTCCTAGCCCTGTATTACCTCGTGGAACCCGCATTCGCGTTGCTACCACTGGTACCCTAGAGCAAATCCTCATTGGCCCCGCAGGGTTAGATGATGGGACTCATAATCTTTTAGGAGCCTTAAAGACGAGTATGGGCACCTTAGGAGCCAAAAACATTAAAGAAATGCAGCAAGTTGAAGTTGTAATTGCTCCTTCCCTACTCACTGAAGGCAAAGTCTACCAAAAAGCTCAACAACTAGGCATGGGTAAATAAAGGGGCGCTTAGGCTAGGGCATGGAGTGTGGGGAGTGTGGGGAGTGTGGGGAGAAATGGGACAAGGTAGACAAGGAAGCAGAGGAGGCCAATGCCCAATGCCCAATGCCCCATGCCCCATGCCCCATGCCCCATGCCCCTTGCGGAAATTTTTCCAGCCTCTTAAACAATTACTGGAAAAATTACATATGTCGCCTACAATAGAGATAGCGGAGACGCATGTTTCCGTTCACTCCTCACACCACACTCCGCCCGGACTATGTTCGGGCGGTTCCTTATGTTTTTATAAATAAATTCTCGAGCTTCTTTGCAAATGTACATCCTTCGCTTCTAAGCAGCTGTTTTTGCTATGGTAGAATTTTCACGAAACTCCGAAATATAATTGGCAAAGGTTTTAGGCATGTCAGCAGCCGCACAAGTTACGGATTCTACATTTAAGCAAGAAGTACTCGACAGTGAAGTACCTGTGTTAGTTGATTTTTGGGCACCTTGGTGTGGTCCATGCAGGATGGTAGCTCCTGTAGTGGATGAAATTGCCATTCAGTACGAAGGTCAGCTCAAAGTCGTTAAAGTCAATACTGATGAAAATCCTAATGTTGCTAGTCAGTACGGCATCCGCAGCATTCCCACATTAATGATTTTTAAAGGTGGGCAAAAAGTTGATATGGTCGTTGGTGCTGTTCCTAAAACTACATTAGCTAACACATTGGAAAAGTATCTTTGAATCTCAATCGGTCGTCAGATTCTTCTGATTTTTCCATTTGTTCTAGTTTTTAGGTCAATATTTGTAAACAAGTTTGAGAGGCGCGAAATTTCGCGTCTCAATAAAACTTTTTACAGTGGTAAATCTGTTAAAATTAGCGCTGCTAAATTAATTTAGTTATTGCTGTTGAGGACATCCTTAGCACAAGACGGCGGAAAGACAGCTACCATACCCTGCCGCAAACCGCTATGCGTTTACACAATAGAGGAAAAGCCTAATTCATAAGCTTTTTGAATTTTGCGGAAAGTCGAACCAGTGCGTTCCTGAACCACTCCCGCACGGGGATGGCGTGTCGCTTTGCTTCGGAATTTTCTGGCGTTGAGCGTTAAAAGCCAGCGCTCGCGAAGCGCGAGTGCCCCTTGCGTCTGACTTCTCCTCAGGGAGACGCTCTTGCTAGCTTGCTTAAGCTCCGGGGTACGCCAACGGCTAACAAACAACAGAACTTGAAGAGAAGAATTTTGAATTTTGACTTCCGCGAAGCTGTACTAGCGCCTTGGTTGATAATTAACCACAGGTGCTTTTTGTTGCCGCCACCCTGTTAAGCATGGAACCAGGCGCAAAACCTTCTTTAGGTTTGAAACTGGCGACATAGTAGGTGCAATCCTGCCATCTGGAAAGTTTGCTCTTCCTCATGTCGATAGATTAACAGTGCGGGAGGAGTTTTTGAAATCAGAACTCCATTGGGCAAAATCAGCCCACTTAGGCACAAGTATTGCAAATCAATTCACCGAAACGATGGATATATGTATTTTCGCAAACGTCCCATAAATTAGCGATATCAGGCGATGCGATCGCCTAATCTGTCAATCTCAAAAAGCTGTTGGTAATCGACTAACGTTGCAACGGTTGATACATAGTACTCCAAAATTAGATAAAATATAATACCATTGTGGCAGCAGTTAACATGACTTCATCTGCGTCGTTTGATACATTAGAGTCTCTACAGGCGGACATTGCTGAATTAATTGATCGGTTACCGACGTTAAAAAATCAGCAACTCATCAAACAGGCACTTGCTACCATAGTGCGGCTAGCTGATACTGACATTGAGCGTCTCGATTGGAAGATATTATCGGCTGCTCTAGCAGATATGGAGCGGGGTTTTCAACTCTTTTATGCCTACCGACATGTCCGGAAAGTAACTATTTTTGGTTCGGCTCGCCTAGCGCCAGAAACCGCAGAGTATCACATGGCAGTGCAGTTTGCTCGCGCTGTTTCCAAGTTGGGATTTATGGTGATGACAGGTGGTGGTGGTGGTATCATGCAGGCGGGGCATGAAGGTGCGGGAAGAGAAAATTCCTTTGGCTTAAATATTCAATTGCCCTTTGAACAGCAAGCAAACCCTTATATCGAGGGGGATTCAAAGCTAATTCACTTCAAATATTTTTTCACACGCAAATTATTTCTCTTAAAAGAAAGTGATGCTGTGGCCTTGTTTCCCGGTGGTTTTGGCACCCAAGACGAAGCATTTGAGTGCATGACATTAAGCCAGACTGGTAAATTTGGCCCAGTACCTCTAGTTTTAATCGATAGCCCTGGTGGCGACTACTGGCGCTCTTGGAGTGAATACATCGATGAGCAATTAGTGCAAAAAGGTCTTGTCAGTCCCGAAGACCCTAGTCTTTACACAGTTACAGACAACGTGGATGTAGCTTGTAATGCAATTACCCGATTTTACCAGGTTTATCACTCTAGCCGCTACGTAGGCGATCAGTTGGTAATTCGCCTCACAACGGATTTATCTGCTGCTGAGGTAGAAAAACTCAATGCTGACTTTAGCGACATTCTGGTGAAAGGAAAGATTGAAAAAAGTCAGGCATTATCTCAAGAAGGCCAAGATGAAACAGTTGGATTACCTCGTCTGGTTTTATACTTCAATCAACGCGATTTGGGGCGATTATATCAAATGATTGCTGTTATTA
The DNA here is from genome assembly GCF_963875285.1 of Calothrix sp. NIES-2100. Taxonomy (NCBI): domain Bacteria; kingdom Bacillati; phylum Cyanobacteriota; class Cyanophyceae; order Nostocales; family Calotrichaceae; genus Calothrix; species Calothrix sp. NIES-2100. The sequence continues at coordinate 8,541,294 of NZ_CAWNLA010000001.1, read as the reverse complement.
ACCAGATGGGTGTTCATACCGTAGAAGAGACAGGTCATCCAGAACGGAAGTAAACAATAGGGGTGGATTTACCACCCTCCCATTGCCACTCCTTAGGGAAGGTTAACTTAATTACCAACAGGGCAAGTAATTAGCTTTGATTGAGAAGATACTGGAGAAAAATTGCTAATTCCTGAGGAATTAGCACAGGCGCACCAAACAAGAAAAATTGACCAGACAGCAACCCCAATAGCAAGCTAGACAGGCGGGGTCACAGGTGGAAAGTATTGAAGGAATATTTGCTCAACCTCGGTATTGATCCGGAGACTATTTAGTATTATCTACCAAAAATTTAGTATAATTACGTAAACAGCGATCGCCCCAGACAATCATTTTTCGCTGTATGATAACCAGCAAATACATGTACTTGTACAGGTAATATTCCGCTCTAAACAAGTGGACAATTACCTAAAATCAGGACTACACTAACTGATGCAGATTCAGCCTTCTATCTAAAGATAGAATTTCGTCCTTATTTTTAAGATTTTATGTGTCAACCTTGTATCTTTACTCATAAAATCAAAAACAAGGCGAAGTTTTGCATAAACATACTAGCCTAAATACATAAAATGAGTTCGTTAACAAATCAGGGTGGGCAATTTATCACTAAATTAAAAATGAGAGATCGGATAAACGATATCGCTTGGCAAGCACACCAAGGTAGCGTCGCCGCGATCATTCAAATATTGAACGAAAAACTAGTTGCATCTGGTGTGAGAACTAGAGCCATTTTTTCCGATGGTGTCTTACAACTTCTCTGCGAAGCACCGACAGTCGAGCAACTAGAGCAATACGCTATAGTGCAAAAAATCAGGCAAATCCTGGAGTCTATTGCACCGCGTAATATTCGCCGGGTAAATATTAACAGTCGAATTGTCAGGGAACAACAATTACTTTGGTTAACGGAAATTTACCGCGATCGCGATAATCAATTGCTTTGGTCAGAGGAAATTACCTTACCACAACCGAATATTATTCAGCAAGCAATTAAAGATTTTCAAGATCTCAAACAGTCGAAAACAGAACTAGCTCAAATTAGCTTACCTAAGCCTAATTCTTTGCGAGGTGTAGTTTTTAGAAGAAAAAATAGGATCAAAAGTAAAAATAGATTTCAGAGTAAAAATATACCAAGTCGTTCCCTGGCAACTGACCTACTGAAAGTATCTAGTTTATGCCTACCTCTACTGTTGCTAGTTTGGGGTGCTTACAGTTGGTTAGAAAATAAACAGGAAACCTCTATTTCCGCAGAAACTTCTCAACCTTCATCTGTCAAAATGCAAGGTGCAAATGTTACCACCACTAAAAATATCTCTCAAGCAGCCAAGGACCCCTTCGCTGCCGCAGTGCGCATTGCTAATCAAGCTTCTACATTAGGTAAAACAGCCACAACTTCACAGCAACGGTTAGATTTAGCTAGTAAGTGGCAAGAGGCTTCAGATTTAATGAGTCAGGTGTCACCAAACCACAGTCGCTATCAAGAAGCTCAAACCCGCATTCAGCTATATAAAAAATATGCAGCCGCTTCTCAATCGTTAGCGAATAAGCCAGAAGAAGCTTCACCTGAGACTGTCACCAAAACTGTTTCAACTGAGGCTGATGAACCATTTGCCGCCGCAGTGCGCATTGCTAATCAAGCTTCTGCATCTGGGAAAATAGCGACAACTTCAGAACAATGGTCAGCTTTAGCTGCTCAGTGGCAAGAAGCTTCTGATTTAATGAGTCAGGTGTCATCCAACCATAGCCGTTATCCAGAAGCTAAAAGCCGTGTTCAATTATACAAAACGTTTAGTGAGGCGGCTCAATTAAAAGCTCAGAAAGGTCAGTAACGGAATCATGTAGGGATGGGGAGTTAAATTTCCCCATCTGGGAAACTTGAACCGCCAAGAACGCCAAGAACGCCAAGGAAGAGAGCAGTACGCACCAAGCGCAAGTTGATAGAGAGTTGCTATTAGTTGGGTTCCGCTACCCCCTATCCATCCAACCTACGAATAATAGTGATTTCATTCTATTTTAGAAAAAATGGAATGCCTGAATCATTATAATCTGGTCTGTCTGAACATAAATTTGCAAGGAATTTTCCTAACTCTCTTCCACCATAACCAGCAGCTAAAGCTAAGCCAATAACAGCAGCTTCAGGAACAGCTAGAGGTAGAGCTGCAACTGCAACTCCTCCTGCTATTACAGCTCCTAAAATGCCCCCATTTTCTTCTATAACATTATGTAATTGACCGCATCTTTTTGTACCCGTTTTACACCAATGTGCAAAGTGTTCGCAATTATTGGCAAACAAATTATAGTCAGGTTCTCCTAGCTTGCTTATGGCTCTTTCTATAACTAAACTACGAGAAAAACAAGAACCTTTTTTATATTGAACTACATAAATATCATGTTCTTTAGCAAATTTTTCAAATGATACTCCTCTAATTTGACCTTTTTTGAATTTTCCTTCAAAATGAATCACAACATTTTGATAAACTTTGTTTTTATAAGAAATATCACCACAATATATTCCATGATGCTCGTAAGTTCCACAATGGTAGAAGATGTGGTCACCTGGAGTAATATAAACTGGATTCATATTATGTAAATCCTAAGTATTTCCTTAATACTTAGATTACCCACTTGTATAGACAGATATAAAATATGATTTTAAATTTTCCAACAAGAAATAAAAACTTATTTAAAGATTGTACATTGCTTATGCCTTGGTGATAATTAATTATTTATTCAAGCAGATAGCCTTACAGGATTTTTTATGTATTTAAACCACATGCTGATTTCTGTATTTCTTCCTTTGCGTCTTTGCGCCTACTCTGGGAGAACGACTTCTCTACGAGACGCTGCGCGAACATCGAATGCGTGAGATTAAAAAATGTTTATTTACCAGACAATCACTGTAAACAAACGCACGTTGAATTGTTAACGGTGCGTTGCGCTGCGCGACAACACACCCTACATCAAAATACATTAAGCTAAATAATTGTCAGAAATCCTATTACTTCAGAACCAATTTTTTTACCATGAGGCAGAGGATATGGCAAATAAATACAAATTAATCTGCTACATCTGTGCCATATTTCCCTTACTCTAAAAGTTAGATTGCACTCAATTGCTTAGTCCCATAACTGATTTAATTGAGACATCTATTATCTTTACCTGTGTAAGCAAATGCTAGCCGATACAAAGAGTTTTCGTGTTGATGAGTTGATGGTGCAAATTTACAACACTGAAGCCGAAATGGCACAAAATGTTGCAGAAATTGTCAGCCAATATTTACAGAACCTTCTTCAGCAACAAGATATAGCTACAGTATTGTTAGCGACAGGAAACTCTCAACTGAAATTTCTCGATGCTTTGATTGCTTTGGGCGGTGTAGATTGGTCGCGGATTGTTTTATTTCATTTAGATGAATATTTAGGGATTTCTGGCGATCATTCTGCTAGTTTTCGGAGGTATCTGCGGGAGCGTGTAGAGCAGCGAGTTAAACCTCAGCAATTTTACTATATAGAAGGAGATACTTTGCAACCTTTGGCCGAATGCGATCGCTACACCAAACTGCTGCAAACACAGTCCATTGATTTATGCTGTCTTGGTGTCGGCGAAAATGGACACTTAGCTTTTAACGATCCATCTGTGGCTGATTTTCAAGATCCTTACACAGTGAAACTAGTCAAGCTAGATGCTATCAACCGACAACAACAAGTGAATACAGGCCAATTTACCAATTTAGACAATGTGCCGCAATACGCATTTACTGTCACTTTACCTTTAATTTGTACAGCTAAAAAAATTATTTGCCTTGCACCAGAAAAGCGTAAGGCAAATATAGTTAAGGATATATTACAGGGAGCAATTGACAGAAAATGTCCTGCTTCTATTCTGCGTCAACAAGCTCAAGCAACTTTATTTCTAGATAAAAATTCTGCCAGTTTACTAGCTGATAGCTACAGCAAACTTTAAGCTGCTGATCCCTGTTTCCACTCGGAAATTACATCTTCTACTACTAATTCTTTTTTCGGTGAATTTGTAGCTGAGGCTACAAGTACTTTTAGGGTTGTCATATAGACATTATTCATTATTTGGTGTCCATAACCAATTACTTTCCCTAGATGTCCAGTTTTTTGATTTAACACATAGTCCCCAATGTTAAACATAGTTGCAACTACCAGTTTTTAACTCAACTGCCTCTACATTTTCTATTGATAAAGGGTTAATAACTTCATGCTTAAAGCATAGTTATCTAAGCCTTAAGGAGGATTTATATATAGCAATCCTAAATGATTTATGAAATATTTCGTAAAGGCTTGTTGACTGTTAACTGTCAACAGTCAACAGCCACAACGGATATTTTTCACAACTGAAATAGGATTGCTATAGCAATGCGATCAAAGTTCAATAAGGTTTAGTTAAGAAGGATTGTAGGGGAAAGTAAGCTAATCCGCCTTTATGTTTAATTAGGTTGAGCTACTTAGTCTCTATTGTTCAATTTTGAGCCAATAATTCAACCAACGCCTGCACTAAAGTTTGATTTTGCTCATCAGTACCAATAGTGATGCGTAATTTATCATCTAGTCCTGGTTGCTGAAAGTAGCGGATTAAAATTTTTTGCTGCTTCAGTTTTTGATAGAGATATTCTGCATTTCCTTGAGGAGGCTGGACTAGTAAAAAATTGGCTTGAGAATCCCAAACAATAAAACCTAATTGTTTTAAATCTGATGCTAGCTGTGTTTTTGAGGCTTTTATCTTGGCTACACAAGCGTTTTTATAATCTTGGTCGGCGATCGCAGCAGTCGCAACTGCACAGGCGATCGCATCAATGTTATAGCTATCTTTTACCTTAAACAACCCAGACAATAATTGGGGATTTGCTACCCCAAACCCTAGGCGCAATCCTGCTAAGGAGTAACCTTTGGAAAGCGTCCGAATAATGATGACATTTTCATATTCTCGAACTAAATCCAAAGCATTTTCTTCAGCAAAATCTACGTAGGCTTCATCAATTACTAAAACCCCAGATAACTCACAAGCTAATTTCCGCAAATCTTCAGTTGGGACTACATGACCAGATGGACTATTAGGAGAGGCAATAAATGTTACCGAACCATTAGCAGCTATGAGTTCTGCTAAAGGCAAACTGTAATCTTCATGGTAAGGAATTTCTAAAATATCTGCCGCTTGCATTTCGGTTAATGTGCGATATAGCACATAAGTAGGCATGGGATAGACTACCTTGCGTCCCGGTTCAGTACAAGCACGGATGACGATGTTTAAAACTTCATCACTGCCATTACCCACAATGATCCAATCACTAGGAATACCTAAAACTTGACTAGCAGCTTGGCGAAATTCGCCGCCAAATGGTTCTGGATAGCGTCGCAACCATTCGCCATCAATATTCCGCAGTACTTCTAAGGCCGCAGGTGAGGGGGGATAAGGGTTTTCATTACTATTCAGTTTGATAATTGGTGTCCCCCGTGGTGGCTGTTCACCTGGGACATAGCTAGCCATTGCATCAACATTAGAACGGAAATAGTTGGTCATAGGGTATTGGGTATTGGGCTTGTGGCGGGACAAGGGGTATGGCTTCTCTGCGAGAGGCTGCGCCAACGACTTTGCTCAGCCACCAGGGTATTGGGCTTGTGGTGGGACAGGGGTATGGAAAATCTAACGTACAATTTCTGAAGATATCGTTTCTTGTCGTCTACATCAACAAATTGTCCCAATATCCTCTACTTCTTTGAGAAAAAGGGAATTTGAAGCCCACTAATTTTTATAGATAAACATAAATTCGACAAACCTCACCCACCCAACCTCCCTCTCCTACTAGGAGAGGGAGGAGTCAGAATCACACTCACGTTATAACAAATGACCAATGACAAATGACAAATGCTCTAGACTAAAGAAAGTTAAGAGGGCGCGATCGTGGCTGACAAAAATCGTTCTCAATGGGACTTAGGCAGATTCATTGAAACCTTGACATATTTTGAGGTTATTCCTTTTTTTAACTGCATACAAAAGTTAATCCAAGGTCGTCCTAAGAATGATAAAAATCAACCCAATGGAGGAATAAATGTGAGTGCAATATTAGTAGCTGGTGCAACGGGTGGTTTAGGCAAACGTGTTGTCAAGGAATTATTAGAACGTGGCGAGCAAGTGCGCTGTCTTGTCCGTGACATCGAGAAAGCTAGAGCAATTTTGGGTAATGATGTTGATTTAGTAGTTGCAGATATTACTAAACCAGAAACTTTAACTTCTGTTGTTATGGCTAATATTCAAGCTGTGATATGTTGCACGGCGGTACGGGTGCAACCAATAGAAGGAGATACAGAAGATAGAGCCAAATATTATCAAGGCATCAAATTTTACCAACCAGAAATTGTCGGCGATACACCCGAAAATGTAGAATATCGCGGTGTGAAAAATTTGGTAGAAGCAGCGACAAATTATCTAAATAAATCAAATGAAAAACTTATATTTGATTTTACCAGTCCATCAGATGAATTGCGGAATATCTGGGGAGCTTTGGATGATGTGGTTATGGGTGGTGTGAGTGCGAGTAATATGCAATTTGTAGACAATACAGCTTTGTTTGCTGGTAATGTCTCTACCGCCAATTCTGGAGGCTTTGCTTCTGTGAGAACTAAGAATTTTGATCCACCCTTCAATTTACTTGGTTACGAAGGTGTAGAACTGCGCGTTAGAGGTGATGGTAAACGCTATAAATTATTTCTGCGGACGGATGGGAAATGGGACGGAATTGGTTATGGCTATTCTTTCGACACTGTAGCTAATACCTGGATAAATGTTCGGATTCCTTTTGCAGATCTTATTCCTGTATTTCGCGCCAAAATTGTTAAGGACGCACCACCAATCGATGCTAGCAGAGTTTGCTCGGTGCAACTGATGTTAAGCAAATTTGAATATGACGGCGCATTAAATCCGCATTTTTCACCTGGTGGATTTAGCTTGCAAGTGGAATCAATTAAAGCTTATAGTGGTATTACTTTACCAAAGTTTGTCTTAGTCAGTTCCGCAGGTGTAACTCGTCCTGGTCGCCCTGGTATTAATTTAGATGAAGAACCTCCAGCCGTGAGATTAAATGACCAATTGGGAGGAATATTAACTTGGAAATTGCAGGGAGAAGAGAGTTTAAGAAAGAGTGGAATTTCTTACACAATTATTCGACCTTGCGCTTTAACTGAAGAAACAGGTGGTAAAGACTTAATTGTGGAGCAGGGTGATAATATTAGAGGTAAAATCAGCCGTGAAGATGTGGCTGAAATTTGCATAGAAGCTTTAAAACAACCAAAAGCTGCTAACCTGACTTTTGAGGTAAAAGCGGGAGACAATCCCAGTGATTCTATTGATTGGCAAAGACTTTTTTCTCACCTACAACCTGATAAATAAAGCTGAATAAAAGGGAGAATTAAGATCAGAAAATATAGCGGGGGTAGTAGATAGTGATTTTTTTTCTACTATCTACTTACCCTAAGGAGTAAATAATAATGTTTAAGAGATTATTTTTTGCTGGAGTTTTTGCAATTGTTCTTTGGTTAGGGTTGTTATCGAATACTGCTTCATCACAACAAGTAGAATCTCGGATTAATAACCTGGAAGCTGACTTGAATCGTGTTGAGTTGCAGTTAAATCAGATACAGTATCAACTAGGTCAAACGGGAAAGTCTCCATCGCCAAGAACAACACTGACTCCGCGATCGCCTAGTGGCTCTAGCAGAAATTTATCACCAACAGAGCGCGATAAGATGTTCGATCGCCTTGCAACTTTAGTGGTTGAACTCAAGCAACAAGTCAACAAATTAGAGACACGAGTCTCAAAGCTAGAGTCACGTTGAGGAACGGGGACTGCTTAGAGGCGATCGCCTGCGAGGTTGTTTGTCAAGTCGCTTTCGTTGACTCTGGAGTTGGGTTTGGGAGACTACAACAATACTTTTCAAATATCCTCTTAACCGAGTCTTAGTCATTTATTAAAAAACAATTTTTATTTTTGAGATTACTAGCCGTTTTCAGAGGTTGCTTGAAAAGTGCTTGGCTTTGATTTGAGGTACTTATTGATCGCCTCTAGTCCCCTTCTTGTCAAGGAAAGCCACTGTGCGCTCAGGAACCTCGGTGAGACAGTGCGCCCTTGCGGTTTCCCAACGGGTAGACGCGGATTGCAAAGCAGAACCCCTCCCCTAGGGAGATAATTCCTGCTTTGCAGCGTTGTGCGAACTGTCGTCAAGTGGCGTGGATAATGGCGGATAGAGAAGGTTTTGCTACTGACAAGAAGTCTTTTAAAAGCCGATCAAAACGTCACTTTGGTCGTTGCTTTAATATAATAATAAAAGCTAACTCCCATAATTAATAGAACTTTATCAAATGTCTAGGCGAAACATTAAACAGATAATTTTTCCCAGAATATTTTTTCATCAAATAAAAACTATTGCTCAATTAACTGTAATCCTAAATTGGTGGCGGCTGCGGCTAATTGAATCAGTACCATTTTTGCTAGCCTGTGCAGTCCTATTAAGCGTCATCAGCCTGAAAAGCCCCGGATTACTTTTTTGTCTACTCATGGGGAGTTTAATCACAATAGTAATACAGCGAATCGGGCAGCAAATAGCAATACCAAAAAGCAAGCTTTTCCCACTGCAAATATTAGCAGCAGTTACTATGTTGAGCATCTTCTGGCTAGACTACTTCGCCGCCCCAGCGCAAGCACAATTCTTCAAAAAAGCCGAAGACTTTTTTCAAAACACCCTCACCCAAGGGACAAGCAACGGCGGGAACACTCAATTAGCAGTAGGATTAGTCTTTAACGTCTTAAGGGCATTATACCTACTATATATAGCCGTCGCCCTGATAGGCGTAGTCAACGCCGTGCGCAAAGATGAAGATTGGCAAAGTATCGCCAGAACCCCCTTATTAGTTGTGGTTGCTGTCACAATTGCGGATGTATTAACAGGCTTTGTCATTGGGAATACTAATAAATAGGATTTGTGAACTTAGGTGTGACTATAGGTGGTAATCGGTAATTGGAAACAGCAGAATTACTAAGGCTAGAGCAATCTGATTTGAGGAAAGGAAATTAACGTGAATTATCAAGATATTACCTACAGAGTGTAATCGTTCCTAACAAAGGAAGGAAGAAAAGGGGAATAGATGTTTGTAATTCCTATACAGATTGTTATCGGTCAAAAATAAACAATCTTTCTCTAGCAATCAGCTCAAAATTTACCAGGCATTTACCTTAATTTTTGAAGATTATGACCAATAATTCAATTTCTTCAGGGACTCCTCCACAAAATTTAGCTAATCACCAATCTGACAACTATTCATTAGAAGTAAATTCTGAAGATTGGGAATCACGAATAGCACAATTAGTGGGTTTAGATGCAGAATCGTTATCTACTGATGGTGAAGTTATAGAAGAATCAGCTAACAAAGAGCCATCACCATCTCAACCCACAGAAGAGAAAACTGAACAATCATTATCATCAAATCCCTTTGCTAAGTTAGGCTTGGTAGGTGCTGCGACTTTAGCGATAGTTTTATTTGCTGGTGGGTTTTTGACTCAGATGATGAGTAGTACTGAACAAAAACCAAGAAATAAGCAGATTGTAGTTCAACAAACGCGATCGCCAACTCCACAAGAATCTAGAGAATTAGATTTGGCTGAAAAAGTAGAGACTCTCAAAACAAAGTTAGCTCTGACTGAACAAGCCGAGGCTGTGAAATTAGCACAACAACAACTTAGAAGTGGAAAACAGATATCGCCTTCTGAGTTAGTTCCCCAAAATTCACAGTTGGATGCTTCTAGATCTAGACAAACTGCGCTTACCAGAACACCGACACCGACATCAACAGTTTACGTACCTCGGATCGTCACAGTTGAACGGGAACGGATTGTCAGATCTCCCTATCCGCAACCGCCGTTGACTCCCGTTTCACCACCACCTCAACCACCAATAATTGTTAACCCACAACCTCAACCATTAGTGAATGTCACTCCACCATCGACACCAAATCCCGTCCAAATTTGGCAAAATTTAGCAAAGTTAGGTAGCTATGGACAGGTGGGTAATAGCGATCAATCTTCTGCGAATGTAACGCCAAGTCCACAACAAAACAATAATCAGGGGGAGCAACAGCCAACAAATCCCCAGCCTCAACAAACAGCAAATCAGCAAACTTCTGTGGTGAGTCAAGGAGTACAGCAGAGTCCCAAATCTCTAGCAGTCGGGAGTCATGCTAAAGCTGTGTTGGCGACAGCAGTATTTGGCGAAACATCTAATTCCTCAGAGCAAGATAGCACAAATATTTTTGTAGTACGTTTGCAAGAACCATTAAAAGCTGTAGATGGGGCGATCGCTATTCCTGCAAATACTGAATTCTTAACTCAAATGAGTTCTCTCTCCGAGCAAGGTTTGGTCAAGCTCAACATAGTGAAAGTAATTGTACCAGATCGAGGCCAACTTACAGAAAGAAGTGTAGCTCCAAATGCGCTGATGATTCGCGCACCCCAAGGTAAACCTCTGATCGCTAACCAATTTCCCAATCGGGGATCATCTATTGCCAGTATGGATATAGGACTATTTGTCTTAGGTGGTCTTGGTAAAGCAGCAGAGTTAATGAATCGTACTGATTCCCAAGTTGTGACAACAAGTGGTTCTACTACTATTGTTAGCAGTAGTAACCCCGATCGTAACCTTTTGGCTGGAGTTTTTGAAGGTGGTATGAACACTGTAGTTCCCCAAATTGCCCAACGCAATCAACAAGCAATCTCCCAAATGAGTCAACGAACTAACGTTTGGTTTCTACCAGCCGGTACAGCCGTGGAAATATATGTTAATCAATCCATACAATTTTAATTTCTCATATAGAGTGTTCCACAAAATAAATGATCCAAAACCCGTCATTGCGAGCGGAGCGAAGCAATCGCAGGGGTTGGGATTGCTACCCTTCGGGAACACTTCGTGAACGCTTCTCTCGCAATGACAACTGGGCATTTTTTTACTTTGAGTACTCTACAAAAAGGCATCCACTAGCTAGGACACCTTTATGAAAGCGAGATTTGTGCTAGTTCTTTTGATTGGTTAAGATTTAGTTTCCTATCTGTCGTAGCGATCATCTCTGTTGTAGCGATCGCCTCTGTCGTAGCGATCATCTCTGTCGTAGCGATCGCCTCTGTCGTAGCGATCATTTCTGTCGTATCTATCGTATCTACGGTTTCTGTCGTATCTACGGTTTCTGTTGAATCCGCGATCGCCTACGACAAACTGAGCGCGACAACCATTTGTCACCCAAATACGATTTCTGTTATAGCCCCAATTGTCTCGACAACTGGCGTTAGATAACTGTCTGACAAGGCGTACTCTACCTGTTGTCGGTATCGAACAACTACTTCCCTGATTATTGTAGCTTTCACAAGTGATTACCTGCTGAGCCGAAGCCGGGGTAGCAATGCCAACAAGCGTACCTATACTAACACCGGCAGCTATGAAGCTGGCAGCGATTAGTGGAAACCGGGTAAGCATATTAAATGTTAGATGTATTCAAAAACTTATAAGTGGATATTATTTTAATTGGGATTTCGCAATAAGGAATCTATCTTAGGGTGGGAATTTTGGTATGTGCTTTCTAGCAATCAGCAAGATTCTCAAACTTGTAAAACGATCCCATAAAAGCAAGATTTTGATATTACTAGCAAAAAAAGTGCAACACATCGCTGCTAAACTCAATTTCAGTCATTGAGAAAGTTGTGATGAGATACAAACTTTTGGGTAAAAGTGGCTTGAGAGTCTCGGAACTCTGCTTAGGAACAATGACCTTTGGTGAAGATTGGGGTTGGGGTGCTTCTAAAGATGAAAGTCGTCAGGTTTTTGATACCTTTGTGGAAGCAGGCGGTAATTTCATCGACACCGCTAATGGTTATACAGATGGTACGAGTGAGAAAATTGTTGGTGAGTTAATCGCTCAGGATCGGGAACGTTTTGTTGTGGCTACTAAATATTCCTTTCCTTTGCGGATGAACGACAGCAGGAACGATCCCAATGGTAGTGGTAACCATCGTAAGAATTTAGTTCAGTCTTTAGAAGGCAGTTTAAAGCGGCTGAATACTGACTATATTGATTTATTTTGGTTGCACGCTTGGGACTTTACTACACCTGTAGAAGAAGTCATGCGATCGCTTGATGATGTCGTTCGTCAAGGTAAGGTACTCTATATTGGGATTTCTGACGCACCTGCTTGGATTATCTCTCAAGCTAACACGATCGCGAACTATCAAGGCTGGACACAGTTTGTCGCTTTGCAAGTGGAATACAGTTTGATTCAGCGTACACCGGAACGGGACTTAATCCCAATGGCCAAAGCCTTGGATTTAGCAGTCACACCTTGGTCACCTTTGGGTGGTGGTGTCCTCACAGGCAAGTATAACAAGCCACCGCAAGCAAGCGACGAACCAGGGCGATTAGCAAATCCTGGAACTGGAAGTATTTCCGAACGCAGTTTAGCGATCGCAGATGTAGTCAGTCAAGTTGCTGGTGAAATTGGATGCACACCTTCACAGGTAGCGATCGCATGGTTACGCGCCCAAAGCGGTATCATTATCCCGATTATCGGCGCACGTAAACTCAGTCAGTTTCAAGATAACTTAGCGGCTTTAGATGTCAACTTATCACCAGAACATCTGCAACGCCTCAATCAAGTCAGTCAAATTGATCTGGGATTCCCCCATGATTTCTTGCAGAATGATACTATCCGCGATCGCCTGTTTGGGGGCACATTTAGTGCCATAGATAACCATCGACTCTGAGTGAGCTAATTTGCTTATGCAGAAGATAATAATTGATGGATGGCGAAATTCCCTCTGTCTCTAGGAAGTTCCAAAAACTAAAGCACTATTTGTAGACTTGTTATGACGATCCAAGCAGATACTAAACATGAGCGACAATAAACTTGCATCCCGTCTTTATCCCACCCGCATTGATATTCCTGCCCAAGCGCGATCGCAAATCGTGGTAATTCTCAACCAAACTTTGGCAGCTAGTTTAGATTTAAAAACCCAAGTCAAACAAGCGCACTGGAACGTTAAAGGGACTGATTTTTATCAGCTGCATGAGTTGTTTGATGAAATTGCTGGCGAACTTGAAGAGTATATCGATATGTTTGCTGAACGCATCACAGCTTTAGGTGGCTACGCCGTAGGAACAGCCCGCGCAGCAGCTAGCAATTCGATTTTGCCAGAATATCCCTTTGATATTTTGGATGGTAAAGATCATGTGACCGCTTTAGCAGATCGCTTTGCACCTTATGGTAAACATCTGCGGGAAGCGATCGCCAAAACTGATGATTTAGGCGATCTTGACACTGCTGACCTTTATACTGAAGTTTCCCGTACCATTGATAAACGTCTCTGGTTCTTAGAGGCTCATCTACAAGTAGCAGAAATCAAAGCTGAAAATGGCGCATCTGCTGCTAAAGCCAATAAACAGCCAGCATCTGTGAAGTAATCATTTTTGCGTCCAGTCAACTTTTTCCATCGAGCAGTAACTTTTTGGTAAGTACGCCACTTTTAAGTGCGTACTTTTCATTTTGTATTTATATAGCTTACTATTTAAATAGTTCAAAACCAGATTTGACAATTTCCCTGAGCAAGGGTATTGGCAGTTTTATTTCTGGCAAAAACTCTGATAATTACGCCAGATGAAATGGATATTTAATTCCACCTCTTGTGCAGTCAAAGCCAGAAATAATCACTATTTAGCATTGAAAATAGTAGATTTGTAGATTTAGGAAATCAACTAAAAACGAGGTAGATTTATGTCTCAAAATACCAAGACCCTTGTAGTTCATGACAGCAATTCACGCGGTCATACTAAAATTAGTTGGCTCGATAGTTACCACACATTTTCTTTCGGTAATTTTTACGATCCCAACTACATGGGATTTCGCGCTCTCCGGGTAATCAATGATGATACGGTAGTTCCTGGTGCTGGATTTGGCACTCACGGTCATCGTGACATGGAAATCCTCACTTATGTTTTGTCTGGCGCTTTAGAGCATAAAGATAGCCTAGGTACAGGTTCGGTGATTCGTCCTGGTGACGCACAGATCATGAGTGCTGGTACTGGTATTACCCACAGTGAATATAATCATTCGCAAACTGAACCGGTTCACTTTCTGCAAATCTGGATGCTACCCAATCAGCAAGGATTAAAACCCAGATACGAGCAAAAAACTTTTTCTCCAGAAGAAAAGCGGGGACAACTACGTTTAATCGCTGCTAAAGATGCGCGTGATGGCGCTGTGAAAGTTTACCAAGATCTAGATCTATACGCATCTATTCTGGAAAAGGGTGATGTGGTTAATTATCACGTCAAGAGCGATCGCTATGCTTGGTTACATGTAGCCCAAGGTGTAGCCACTGTCAACGGTAAGGAACTCAAAGCAGGTGATGGCGTACAAGTCAGTGGCGAAGAAAAACTCGAAATCAGCACCAGCGCCAGTGCAGAAATCTTGCTTTTTGATTTGGCTTAATACCAAGTTCGGATACTACAAAGCAATACAGTTCAGCTTGAGAGCGTTCTGGAAGACGACTTGAGGATTGCTTAATTTGGCTCTGTGAATCAATCACAGAGCTATTTGTTTCTCGAAGATTAGCTTAGCGAAAAACTGAGTCTAAAATATCAGGCGATGTCTGGCGACAAGAAGCTTAGGGAACTCCAAAAAATAAATTATGCCAAATTGTAGGGGGTAACCCATTGGTGTCAACTTAAGTCAAAACGCTTATTCCACAGGCATTTTACCCCACCCCTCAATCCCCTCCCCGCTTGCGGGGAGGGGAGGTTTTGCGTCAGCAAAGCCGGGGTGGGGTGACGCGGATCTTGATGGGAAGCGAGAAAACGCAAAATCACGTCTTGGCAAGGGTTTCACGTTAAGTTGACACGTATGGGGGTAACCCCGCCCCTACGAGTTGCGGGTTTGGTAGGTTAATAATTGGAATATTTTTTTATTTGGAAGTCCCTTAGCTGTCAATACGCTTGGTGTTAAGGATAATTGTGGGTTGGGATCACCGTGTGTAAACCCAACAAACCCCCGGAAATGTTGGGTTCCGTTCCTCAACCCAACCTACGCACCTTAAGCTTTTCGGCAATTTTTGCGTAAGTCCTGGCACTATGTAAGGCAGAGCTTGGTATCGGGCAATGAGTTAATTATTTATTCAAGAAAATAAAAGAAACCTGAAGTTAATTCTTTTCTCTATCTGGGGTAAGAAGTAATTCTTTGACAAATTGCAGAAATTAGATGTAAAGATAAACATCTAATATCATAAAAATGACTAATTTTAATAATAAACATAAATCGTTACAAAAAGCACAACAATTTTGGCACACAGAACTAGTCAAATCTGGTGTAGACTACCATCAAGCTGCTAAAGTCGCGGAGATTCTGGCTGAGAAAAAACCAGATGAGCTTTTGACTGAAGACGAGATCAGGCTTACCAAAGAAGTGTGTGCAGCTTGGTTAAGACAGCGTCATCGCTTGGCTTCCATTTCCCAGGCGCTTGAGTAAAAGGTTTTTTCCCTTTCCCCTTCTTAATATAGTTATGTTATTAGCCCTGCAATGGCTCAATTTGATTTGAGTTTGCTGGCAGGAGTTGTCAAAAGTCAAAAGTCAAAAGATAATCCCCATAAAATTAGCTGCGCTGTTATCAATATTCGGGGTAGCTCATTTTCCTGTTCCCGATTTCCTATTCTCGGACATCCGGGGCTGAGTTATCAAAGCACAACTATAGCAGTCCTAAATGAGTTACAAACATTTCTCCTCCTTGTGCCCCTTCCCTTGTCCCTTTTGTTTGGATATCAAATAGGATTGCTATATCTAAGCTGGATTACATTTATTTGGTTATTAGATATACATTAAAAACAAATCTGTGGCTCCAGCCATTTCCCTACAAATGCTTTCTCCTGGAGGGTTTGATATTTTGATTACTAGACTTAATTAAGTGTAAAAAATAAAATTTTTCGAGTATATTAACAGGCTGATAAATTACATTTTTTACCACCAAGATTGAGAAAGCGATCGCCTGGTAGCAAGAATAGAACATTTTTCGCAAGATTTTAAAAGACAGTAACGTAACTATATTTGTAAACTGGAATTTATCACTCACCTTTCGGTAGATTAGCGCAAGATATAAAGGCAGTATATTTAAGGTGGGTTATCACATTATTTTTCAACAAGCATCATGCTAAATCAGTAAATTAATTTAAATCAGCTTTCATTGTTCTAACTCATTTGTAGTTAAATTTTTCATAGGTTGCCTGTATACCATGACATCCCCTGAACATCAAACTGATTTTGAAGAACGTCTTCCAGAGTCATCGTTTGAGCAACCCCCACAACAACGGCGGTGGCTTTGGTTATTGTTAGCTGCACTATTATTGCTTGGTGGAGGTGCAGCTGTAGTTTGGCGTTTAGTAACTCCTCATCAAGCAGCTGCACCAACTAATGCTCCGAGCGGGGTACGAGTTAAGTTAGCACCAGTAGAAACAGGCACAATTGAAGAAAGTTCTGATTTTATTGCTAACCTAGAATCCCGGCGCTCAGTTAGGCTACAACCGAGAATTGAAGGACAAGTGACGCAAATATTTGTGCGATCGGGAGATACTGTTGCTGAGGGAACGCCAATTATTCAAGTAGATCCCCGACAGCAACAAGCTACTGTGAGTGGCTTAAATGCTGGAGCCGAGGGGGCTAAAGCACAACTTCAAAATGCTCTAGCAACACTCAAATCCCTACAAGCCGATCGCTTATCTAATGTTGCTGATGTGCAATTGAACCAGCAAGATTATGATCGCTATACCACCTTAGCGTCTCAAGGAGCAGTATCAAGGCAGACTAAAGATCAGTATGCTAATCGGCTAGCGATCGCCAAATCTCAACTCTCCGCCATAGATTCTAAGATTCAAGCACAGCAGGCAACCATATCGCAAGCAGAAAAAGCTTTACAGCAAGCTGATGCCAATACGAAGCAACAAGTAGTTGAGCTTCAATACTACAAAATTGCTGCACCTTTTGCTGGTACAGTGGGTGACATTCCCGTAAAGGTCGGTGATTTCGTTAATACTTCTACACAACTAGCTACCATCACTCAAAACCAACCTTTAGAAGTTAACATCTCTGTACCCTTGGAACGGGGAACGCAATTGCGTAAAGGATTACCAGTGGAGATTATGGATGGACAAGGGTTATCCTTGGGTACCAGTAGAGTATTTTTCATTTCTCCCAACGTCGGTAATGGTACTCAGGCAATCCAAATCAAAGCACTGTTGAGTAACCCACAAGGTAAGCTACGGGCAGACCAATTAGTGCGAGCTAGAGTAATTTGGAATCGCAAGCAGGGAGTGTTAATTCCGACAACAGCAGTATCGCGGGTAGCGGGGGAAACATTTGCTTATGTAGCCCAAACAGAAAATTCCCCACAAGGTACACCTCAGTTAGTAGCTCGACAAAAACGGGTGAAGCTAGGCAATATCCAAGGTAATAATTACCAAGTTCTTGAAGGATTGCAGCCAGAAGAAAAAATCATTGTCTCCGGGTTGTTGAATCTCAGAGATGGTGTTCCAGTGATTCCGGAGTAGGGCCTTGGGCTTGTGGCGGGACAGGGGAATAGAGGGACAAGGAGGACAAGGGAAGGGGGATGAGGGAGTGTGGGGAGTGTGGGGAGTTTTTTCCCCATCTCCCCTCTCCCCCATATCTTCCCCATATCTCCCCCATGCCCAATGACGCCAGTTGCCTCAAGTCGGGAAACCCGCCCACGGCACTGCCTCCCCAATGCCCAATGACGCCAGTTGCCTCAAGTCGGGAAACCCGCCCACGGCACTGGCTCCCCAATGCCCAATGCTCAATGCCCCATGCCCAATACCCATATACTTAAACAACCATTTACATGTTTGTTGACTTCTTTATCAGGCGACCTGTATTTACCAGCGTTTGCTCCATTATCATCCTGTTGGTAGGAGCAATTAGCATCCCAACGCTACCGACAGACCGCTATCCAGAAATTAGTCCGACGCAAATTAACGTGACGGCTAATTATGTGGGTGCAAGTGCGGAAGTTGTAGAAAATACCGTTACGACTGTATTAGAACGCCAAATTAACGGGGTTGAGGGCATCAAATACATGACCTCAAACAGTAGTAACAACGGTACTAGTACAATTACCATCACATTTGATGCCGGACGCAACAAAGATATTGCGGCGGTAGATGTGCAAAATCGGGTATCTGTGGCGCAACCGTTGTTACCAGACGTTGTGCAGCGAACTGGTGTGACTGTTAGCAAGCAATCTAACAACATCCTCTTAGCGATGGGGTTGTATGCCGATAAACAGGCTTTTGATAACGTCTTTTTAAGCAACTACGCTGACCTATACATAGTAGATGCTCTCAAAAGAGTCAAAGGTGTGAGTGAGGCGCGGATTTTTGGTGAACGCCGCTATGCTATGCGTCTGTGGCTCGATCCGAACCGTCTTGCAAGTCGCAATCTCACAGCCCAAGATGTAATTGATGCACTCAACGAACAAAACTTACAGGTGGGTGCGGGGCAAATTGGACAGCAGCCCACAGATAAGGATCAGATGTATCAAATCGACCTGAGAGCTGTTAGTAGGCTGACAGATGTCGCGGAATTTGACAATATCGTTCTGAAAACAGCTGCTGATGGCTCGCTGATTACCCTCAAAGATGTCGGGCGGGCGGAACTAGGAGCAGAAAACTATAACTCATTTCTGCGATTTCGCGGTAATGAAGGTGTTGGTATCGGGATATTTCCGACTCCCGGAAGTAACGCCTTGGATGTGGCTAAAGCGGTAAAAGCCCAAATGGTGCTACTTGCAAACAGCTTTCCGCCGGGAATGAAATATCAAGTGGCTTTTGATACGACAACCTTTGTGGAAGCTTCTCTAGCAGAAGTTGTGAAAACATTGATAGAAGCGATCGCGCTTGTTGTCCTGGTGATTTTCCTGTTCTTGCAAGACTGGCGCACCACTTTGATTCCGGTGATTACCATACCCCTGGCGTTGGTGGGGACATTCGCCTTTATCAAGGTGTTTGGCTTTTCCATCAATACCTTGACAATGTTTGGTATCACCTTGGCTACTGGGTTAGTGGTGGATGACGCGATCGTCGTCGTGGAGAATATCTCTCGTTTGATTGAAGATGAGGGAATGTCACCACGTCAAGCAGCCTCGGAATCTATGCGCGAGTTGTTTGGGGCGGTGATTGCAACTTCTTTAGTATTGATCGCTGTATTTGTCCCCGTAGCCTTTTTTCCCGGCTCTACAGGACAGATTTACAAACAATTTGCGCTGACGATCGCTTTTTCAATTGCCATTTCCACCTTTTTAGCGCTGACTCTCACACCTTCTCTATGTACTTTACTACTGCGTCGCGGACAAAGACCCCGTGGGTGGTTAGGCAAAATTTTCGGAGTAATAAATAGATTTATTGATTGGGCGCGTCGAGGATATGAGCGATCGCTTTTTCGTCTTAACCGCGTTGCGGCGATCGTGGTGCTGTTATTTGTCCTCTCTTTGGGTGTGACAGCCTGGGTTTACACCCGCGTTCCTACAGCCTTTCTTCCCGAAGAAGACCAAGGCTATTTCATCACCATCATTCAAGGGCCAGAGGGGGTTTCCCTCAACTACACCAGCGACGTTATGGCGCAGGTGGAAAAAGAAATCCTGAAAATACCAGAAGTAGTTGGTACCTTCGCCATTGGTGGCTTTGGTTTCAGTGGTAACACTGCTAACAGTGGTGCGATTTTTACCACACTCAAACCTTGGGATGAACGCCCTGGAGAAGGACAATCAGCACAAGCCATTATGGGGAAACTGGCGGGAGTACTATCAGCAATTCCCGAAGCGAGAATTTTTCCAGTTAACCCCCCAGCTATTCAGGGTTTAGGTAGTTTTGGTGGTTTCCAATTTGAGCTACAAGATAGAGCTGGTAACAGCGGCTTACCGACAATGCTGCAAATCATGGGTCAGTTACTGCAACGGGGTAATCAGACACCAGGATTGCAAGCTGTATTTAGCACCTTTAGTGCGAATACACCCCAGATGGTCATTGACGTAGACCGCAACAAAGCCAAAGCTCTGCAAGTTAAAGTCAACGACATCTTTAACACCTTACAGAGTTACTTAGGTTCCCGTTATGTCAACGACTTTAACTTATTACAGCGGACTTACCGTGTATATGTCCAAGCAGATGCTAAGTTTCGTTCTAATCCTGACGATATTGGTAAGTTGTATGTCCGCTCAGCCAATAATCAGATGATACCTCTGAGCAACTTAGTGAAAGTAACTTCAACTACGGGAGCGCAAACCATCACTCACTACAACTTATTCCGCTCCATTGAAATTAACGGTGCTGCTGCTCCTGGCTTCAGTTCGGGACAAGCAACCAAAGCAATGGAGCAATTAGCCAAAGAGGTTTTACCTGCGAGTATGGGTTACGAATGGTCGGGGATTACCGCTGAAGAACAACAATCAGGTGGTTTAGCGCCCATAATTTTTGGCTTGGGATTGGTCTTCGTATTTTTGGTACTGGCTGCGCAGTATGAAAACTATGTTGATCCATTGATCATTATGTTTGCCGTTCCCCTAGCTATCTTAGGCGCACTATCAGCCCAGTGGTTGCGGGGTCTAGCCAACGATGTCTTTTGTCAGGTTGGTCTGGTGATGTTGATTGGGATGGCGAGTAAAAACGCCATTTTGATTGTAGAATTTGCTAACCAACTGCGAGAGCGCGGTGTTCCTTTGGTCAAAGCCGCAATCCAAGCATCTGAAGAACGCTTACGCCCGATTCTGATGACTTCCTTCTCTTTTATTCTGGGTATTTTTCCCCTAGTAAATCCCGAAGGCGCAGGTGCAGCTAGCAGAAAATCTCTGGGTACAGCCGTAGCTGGTGGGATGATAGTTTCTACTTTACTGAGTCTGTTTGTTGTCCCTATCTTATATATCGTCGTGAGCAGAATCCGCGATCGCTTTCGCCCCCATCAAGAGCCACCACAATTACCAGAACCTACCCATGATGGCAAAGTTCCCCACTCAACCCACCACTAAACTTAACCTTGCTCCCTTTTTCTGGGTAAATTAGTCGTCTGTTCGTAGTCAGGATTTTGGTGCTGACTACGAAAACAAGTTTTTGAATTTTGAATATACTATGGCACCTTTAAGCGGAAAAGTAGCAATTATCACGGGTGCATCCCGTGGTATTGGCAGAGCGATCGCTCTCAAACTAGCAAATAACGGTGCATCTGTTGTTATTAACTATGCAGGTAGCACAACTAAAGCCCAAGAAGTGGTAGCCGAAATTACTCAAAACGGAGGACAGGCGTTAGCTGTACAAGCAGATATCAGTCAAGTAGCAGACATCCAACGGCTTTTTGATCAAACAATTGCACACTTTGGTAAAGTTGATATTTTGGTCAACAACGCTGGAGTCATTGTTTATCAGCCGATAACTGAAGTTACAGAAGCCGATTTTGACAAACTTCTAGCAGTCAATATCAAAGGGACTTATTTTGCTTGTCAACAAGCCGCCCAAAAAATGGCGCAAGGAGGACATATCATCAATTTTTCTTCCTCAACCACAGCGATGATGCTGCCAACTTATAGCGCTTACGTTGCCACAAAAGGCGCTGTAGAACAAATAACGCGAGTATTAGCCAAAGAACTGGGGGCAAAAAAGATTACAGTCAACGCCATTTCTCCAGGCCCCACAGATACAGAACTTTTGCGCGAAGGTAAAACTGAAGAACAGATCAACCGTTTAGCGCAAATGGCGGCTTTGGGAAAATTGGGGGATGTGCAAGAAATCGCCGACGTAGTAGCGTTTCTGGCTAGCGATGAAGCACGATGGATCACTGGACAAAATATTCGTGTCAATGGCGGAATTGCGTAATCTGAAAATGTAGAATAACTAGTCTCTAAGATGATAACTACTAAAAGTTACTCAATAGGCAACTAGCAATGAACATTTAACTAGTACAAAGTGCTACAAATGATTATCAAGTATAAAAAGGTAGAACAGCTTGTCAGATAAAAAATCAACTTCTGTCAGCGGCTTTGTCATTCTGGTATAAAGCTTTCAGGATGTGAAGTATAAGGAAAAAAATCTTTATACCAAAATCTCATGCCCCTTCCCGAATTCCCTAAATCAAAGATATAATTTGGCAGCTGCAAAATCTTTCAGTTTTATAATGTCTAAGAGGCAGCTAATAAAATGGTGAGCAAATATGGGCTGGAAAACGTTGTATAAAACGTTTCTAATTTCCATATAAACATGCTCATTCAATCTCTTTTGGCTTCTGTTTTAGCTCAGTAAATATCAATTTCCCAACATCCCAAAATTATGGATTTGTCAAACTTTACTACTCTTCAAAACTTAGAAGCCGCCTTCGGTGGTGAATCGATGGCAAACAGAAAGTATTTGTTTTTTGCTGAAGTAGCAAATAAGCTTGGGTTTAAAGACTTAGCAAAACTCTTTAAAGAAACAGCAGAACAAGAAACTGCTCATGCTTTTGCACATTTTGTTTTGCTGCATCCAGAACTTGTAGTAAAAGATCCAGATGCTTTAACAGACGAACAAAAGCGGGCAATAGTTTCTCGTTGCTTATCTTTAGCAATTGAAGGTGAAACTTATGAATACACTACAATGTATCCGGAGTTTGCCGCCGCAGCCGAAAGCGATCGCGATAATCCAGCTGCGGAAGAATTTATTAAACAAGCGCAAGAATCTAGCGAACACGCTAATACATTCCGAGAAGCAGCCCACCGTTTTGGATTGCTAAAATTCATCGAAAATTATCACGCCGATCGCTACGCCGAAGCTTTAGAAGTTTTAAATGGTGGACAAGCTGCAACCAGATCTGCTGGTGAAGATCCCAAAACCCGTAAATGGATTTGCAGACAATGCAGCATGATTTACGATCCTGTTACTGGCGATCCCGATTCTGGTATTGCACCTGGTACGCCATTTGAAGAAATTCCTGATGATTGGCATTGTCCAATTTGTGGTGCTAGCAAGAAGACCTTTAAACCACTTGAAGAAAAAGTTGCTGCATAAAATTGTAATATAGCAGTTATCCATTGGATGCGATACTTTGTAAAGGCACAACGTTAGTTGTGCCTTTACTATTTAAATAGTAATTATCAGGGTAATTACCATGAATTCTGAAGATGAAATCAGCCAATTAGAACCACAAAAACCAGTTTATCTAGAATTAAATTTTCAAATAGTTTGTGCCATTTCTCTGATTGCTGTACTTGGAGTTTCTAGCGTCACTCCGGCTTTTCCTGGTTTAGCCAAAGCTTTAAATGTTAAACCGCAAAATTTAGGTTTATTAGTTACAGCATTTACATTACCATCTCTGATGTTAGGGCCTGTTATTGGTGTACTTGCCGATAGAATTGGCAGAAAAAAAATTATTGTCCCATCCCTGATTTTATTTGGCATTGCCGGAACAGCTTGCGGTTTTGCTCGTGACTTTAATCTATTGCTATTTTTGCGTTTGCTGCAAGGAATTGGTGCTGCGTCTTTACTATCTTTGAGTACCACCTTAATCGGTGATTTATACACAGGAGCAAGGCGTATGACCGCAATGGGTTACAATGCCAGTGTCAGCAGTATAGGCACAGCAAGTTATCCTACAATTGGCGGTGCATTAGCAACATTAGGTTGGTTTTATCCGTTTATGTTGCCGATCATAGCGATTCCTATTGGCTTACTCGTATTCTTTGCACTCAACAATCCCGAACCAAAAGGCGATCGCAATCTGAAAGAATACTTAAAAAATGCCGCAAAAATCCTAAAAAACCGCAGATTATTTGGGCTATTTATCGCTAGTTCAGCTAACTTTGTCCTGCTTTATGGAGCCTACGTTACTTATTTTCCCCAACTAATTAACGATACTTTTAAAGCTCCACCTTCTTTAATTGGCATATTACTTTCTAGTGTTTCTGTCGCCATTATTATCTCATCTTCCCAATTAGGTAGATTAGCTACAAGATTTCCAGCCACAAATTTAATTCAAGCATCCTTTATTTTATATGCCCTAGCTCTTTTTATTGTTCCCTTCATGCCAAGTATTTGGTTTTTATTAATTCCCACCACAATTTTTGGTATGGGTTTAGGTCTCGGTTTTCCTAGTATCCAAACACTATTAGCAGATTTAGCTCCAAGAGAATATCTGGCGACAATTCTATCAGTAAATGGCACATTTTTTGGCTTAGGGCAAACTTTGGGGCCTGTTTTGATGGGTGTTGCTTTTGGTTTTGGTGGGATAAATAGCGTGTTTTATACAGGAGTAGGATTTGCAATTTTGATATTCTTTGTCTTTCGGTATTTTACTTGTACTAAAGCCTAAAAGGCATTGGGCATTGGGCATTGGGAAAGGGATTTGAGTAAAAAGGCTCATTAATGAAGTTCCAAGCCTCATTCACCGAGTTCACAACCGCATTAATGAAGTTTTAAGGCTCATTCACCGAGTTCAGAACCTCATTAATGAAGTTCCAAGCCTCATTCACCGAGTTCAAAGCCTCATTCACCGAGTTCAATAGATCATATCCCATGCCCCATGCCCCTACTTCCGCCTGCGATTATGATGGTGTGAGTTTTTGGAAACCTGATGTGACAGACAATCACCACCAGCGACAAAGGATAATTAGTACATTCGCGATCGCTCTTTCAGTAACAGCTTGTAGTTTTACTCCAGGTATTACCCCACAAGTGAAACCAAAGGAACTACCTACTAAACCTAATCCTGTGCAAGTTTCACAAAAAAACTTAACTAGCCAAATTAATAGCCCATCGCAGTTACCAGCTAAAGTAGAAACCCTAAATTTTACAGTTCCGGCAACATTTCAAGGAAAAACCGTCTATCATGTACAGCCTAACAATAACGAGAAAGTTATTGCCCTCAGCATTGATGATGGTCCCTGGCCAAATACCACATTACAAATGCTAGATATTCTCAAACAAAATGATGTTAAAGCGACATTCTTTTGGGTAGGACAAGCTTTACAAGCTAATCCCGAAATTGCCAAGCGAGTTGTCGCCGAAGGACACGCTATAGGTAACCATACTTGGCATCATTGGTATCGACGCATGGATGAAGCTACAGCTAAGAGTGAAATTGATAGCACAAACGAACTTATATATAAAACTACAGGAGTTAAAACAAGTTTATTTCGTCCTCCTGGAGGCGTTTTAAATAATGGACTGGCGGCTTACGCCAAAAGCCAAAAAGATGCTGTCGTCATGTGGTCGCAAACTTCTGCTGATACAGATCCTCGTGCTAAATATCAAGTATTCGTCAAGAATGTTTTAAGAGATGCCAAACCTGGTTCTATTGTATTGATGCACGATGGCGGAGGCGATCGCAAAAGAACTGTACAAGCCTTACCAGAAATCATTAGCGGACTCAAACAGCAAGGCTATCGATTTGTCACAGTTCCTGAACTCTTGGCTATGCAAAAGTAAATGGTCAATAGTCAACAGTCAACATTCCCCCTATTCACTCATGGCTCTGGCGCAGGCTTGCGCTTCCTGCCAAATTTTATGCACAAAGAACTCAGTGCGATCGCTCATTGTGGTGACGAACACACCCACAGCTTCCTCAGAACCATCTGATAGCCAAGAACCCCGGAGGGTAACTTCCAAATATTGGCTATCACAGGTAGAAAGTTCGATGATTTCACTGTCATTTCGTTTCACCTCAGCTTTGAGCCTTTCTACTCCTGGTAAATCAACAGGAAGCAAAAAGGAAGCTGTGCTGGGTTCAACACAAAGAGATTGACCGACTCGCAATGCCAAAATCACTCGCTGTGCTACCCATTCTTCCAGCGATAGACTCAAGCACTCTAAGTAAAAGCTCCTTTCGGTGTAAGTTAATTTCAGCATTCCTTATGCTCTCCTGTTATTCCAGGTTTGCTTGCAAATTGAAAAAGAACTGTTTGTCAACAAAAATCGCCTGCTGGACTGGTGGCTTGTGTTTGGTACGCAGTTGCATACCAGCCTCATTTGTGGTGCGATTCCTGTTGTGGGAGTTAAATCTGTGGGAATCAGGCGATCGCCAAATCCATGCAAAGAGTGTTAGATATTTGCTACTATCGCCATCTTGGCAACTGTCATGGTCTGGCCGCAACATTTGGATTTGATTGAGGGAAGAAATTTTCCCCTTGTGTTCACCAGCAGCAATTTTTAAACCAATGTGTTTTAGCACGTCTAATATCAATCCGCCTGCTATAACCAAATTTAATGCTTTTGGTTGCTTGATATTGACCTGCCACAGTGGCACAGATTGCTCTAACACTTGCATTGCGATCATCACAGCTTGACTCCTTATGAAAAAACCCCCGCTTCTTGTTTAAGTGAAGCGGGGGTGGGAAATTGACCTCAAAGTTTTCTGGTCTATATCGGTACAGTATGATTCTTGCGCCTGTACCTCCCGCTTCTTATGTCTAGTTGTGGTTTTGCATCCAGCCCAATAATGCTCAGATATCTAAAATCATCATTACTTTCTGTGTTTTGCCCATGTTTTTGGCCACCATTACCCATAAAAAAATACTCCACTCCCAAAGGTGCTGATTCCCGACTGGATCGGCAATTGGTAGCACGTAAAGAAGTAGAGATGGGGAAAATGGATTTCACAGAAAATTTCACCTGTTGAACATTTCTTTAAACATACTACACTTGTATTACTATCCTGTCCATACCTTAAAGGAGAAAAAGTCATGCATACAATCGCTCGCACCCCAACCACCGATATGGAAGTTACCAGCATCCGCCTAGAGCGGGAACTCAAAGAGAAACTCAAAGATATAGCTGGCAATCAAGGATATCAAGCCTTAATTCGAGATATCCTCTGGAATTATGTGCAGCAAAAATCAGGTGAGTGGAAACCTCGATTTTCGCGAACTGATATTCGAGCGAGCATAGCAGCCACTGCGCAACAAGAAGAACGTTGTGTACTAACAGGTCAAGTCATTCAACCACAACAGCCGATGCTTTTAGGACTAACAAGAAATGGCGATATGGTTCCGCTGAGCATCGACAGTTTGGCTGGATAGTTTTACTGCACCTGAATGTAGCCTAGTTACTACTGATTCGGGAAACTGGGCTGCATTCAGCATTGAATATTATCTAAACTATAAATAAATCTTATATATAAAGTATTTAGATATCAATAGGCGTTGAATTTTCTCGAGAATAGCCTTGATTGCTAGACTCTCAAGAGCAAAGTCGCCCTTTCCCCCCTAGGGGGTTTCACATCACTTGACAGAAAATAATCATCGGCATATTAAATAAATGATTATCGAGCAGAGGAGTTGAGCAACAATATCCATCTATACTTGGCTACTAAAATCAAGCAGGTATCTACATTGTTTCTGAAGCTCTGCCTAAATCGGATTTTACTTTCAGATAGACCCATACAGGGTTAACTTACTGAGAAAAGGAATTGTGAAAAAAATATAATGATTTTGGAGATGGTTCTCCGTGTTAACACGGGGAATACTGCCGGACTTTTTGCCTCAATTCCAGAGAAATTACGGTTTATGTATAGTTACAGACAGGATATTCTAAGTCCAAGTTAGTAAATTAACCGAACCTGAGCGAGTTAGACATTATCTAGCAAAGGTGCTTTAGTATATCCTAGGTATCTGATTACTTGTGTAAAAAAACGTTTAATATACCAAATACTTAGTCATCTGCAATAGAAAGAGGCTATAACAGGTGAGAGAAAGTCTTCATTAAAGATTTGCAATTCATCAGGGTGCACCAAACATAGAAAGGGTGAATAACTAAGCCAAGAGGTTGGGTGCAAAAAAAATGGGGTCGTTATCCAAGAGCGTACCAGGAATGAAAAAGCGTTTATCATCGCCGCCACAGTGCCCAGATGACGTAGATCGACTACAATCATATCCAGTCAAGCTGATGCAGCATCCGGAAGAACCAGCCCACCAGTTGTTACAACAGATTAATCAACTCATCGCTACCAAACCAGCGACGATCTTGATGCTGCAAGAACTGGCGAAAATGCTGGGAGTTGCCTTTGGGGTAGATTGCTGCTTAGTGACAGTGATGAGCGAGCCATCTACTGAAGCGACTAGCGCTAATTGGTGTCATGAAGAATATCTAGGGTTACCGCAGTCAGGCGAAAACTTCTCAATGGAACAGTTGCTCATGGAACTGCATGTAGTTCAATGTGCCGCTGAACCGTTAAATATTGAGGACATTTCCACAATTCAAAAAAGTCTGGAAGTTGGTTGTCAATCTTTGCCACTACCAATCAAAGCTGTTTTGGCAATTCCTACCCGCTTTCGGGGGAAAAATAATGGGGTAATTAGCCTGATTAAATTTCAACCCCATAATTGGACTCAGTCAGAACAACAACTCCTGAAAACTATCGAGTCGTCTTGCGCGATCGCTGTGGCTCAAGTCGCACAATCACAGTTGATCGGCCTGCAACAGCAGCATTTGCAAAAAAGCGACCAATATCAAAGCCTGATCAAGCAATTAACTATACTCAGCCGCAGCAACTTGGAGTTAAATCAGATGCTGCAATTAGCGATCGCCTCGGCGGCGGAATCGCTCCAGGCAGATCGTGGCTTGTTCATTATGTTGAAATATACAGATCCCCTGTTTCGGACTCGGTCTAAAAAGCAAATTCCCAATGCTAAAGCCACCTTAGTCAAACAATGGACTAAGGATATTCAAAGTCTTCCTAGCAGTACATCAGATATTTTAAACGATCAGTCCTTTGTGATT
Source organism: Calothrix sp. NIES-2100 (assembly GCF_963875285.1). Taxonomy (NCBI): domain Bacteria; kingdom Bacillati; phylum Cyanobacteriota; class Cyanophyceae; order Nostocales; family Calotrichaceae; genus Calothrix; species Calothrix sp. NIES-2100. The sequence continues at coordinate 8,512,423 of NZ_CAWNLA010000001.1, read as the reverse complement.
TCCGACTGTAGTTTATGCCAACGCATCTTCGCCGACTCAGGAAAACCAGTAGTCATTAATGACTATACAGAACAAACAGATATTGTGAGTGCGGCTCCACTGTTTGCATTAGAGCAGTACCAGGCTATGCTGTTAATGCCTATAGAGAGTCAAGGCAGAGTATTAGGATTTTTGGTTTTACAGCAAGTAGCGGCTCGCACTTGGCAAGCAGCAGAATTAAATCTTGTGGAAATGGTTTGTGCCCAAGTCAGCAATGCGATTATTCAGTCACAGACATTGCGACAAGTACAAAATTTAGTCGATGAGCGGACAGCAAAACTCCAAAGCAGTCTGGAATTACAAGCTAAATTGCACGAACGCACAAGGCAATATGTTGAGCAATTGCGAGAACTCAATGAACTCAAAGATGAATTTTTGAGCAATATGAGCGATCGCTTACGCTATCCCCTGACAAATATGATGATGTCAATTCGGAATTTACGGTTGCCAGGAATAGCGCCAGATCGTCAGAATCGATATCTCGATATTTTAGAGCAAGAATGTAGCAAAGAAATCAATTTAATTAACGACTTGCTCACACTCCAGAAACTCGAGTCTCAACAAGAAACTCCACTCTTTAAAAGTATCGATTTAAATACCAGAATTCAAGATTTAGCAGCTTCCTTCGACACAAAACTGGCACCCAAAGGACTAAGTATTACTCTCGACTTACCACAGGAGTCCTTAAAACTCCAAACGGAAATTGAAAGTTTTGACCGCATCCTGCAAGAGTTATTAACTAATGCCTGTAAATACTCAGAGGATGACACTATTGTGGAATTGCAAGCCACTCACCAAGTCAATCAACTGGTAGATCAAGTTATTATTAAAGTGACTAATACAGGACGTGGTATTTCATCTGAAGAAGCGACTTACATCTTTGACAAGTTCCGTCGCGGTAAAGGACGCTGGACTCCTGGGACTGGTTTAGGTTTAGCTCTAGCCAAGTCCCTTGTGCAGCATTTAAATGGGACAATTGCTGTTGAGAGTACACAAATTTCAGATTCCGACCTGAGCAAAATTTGTTTTACCCTGACGCTACCCCAGTTTTCTGAAGAAAGCAAACTATAATTCTGAAAGTGACTGAACAACCTCACACTACAGCGGATATTAATTTCGACACCGCTAGTGACCAAACCAACCTCCAACTAAATTTGGCTAATGAAACAGGTGATGAGCCATCTGTGGATATCCAAATTGAAAAAATAGCAGAGCGACAACGACAAATCACCGCGAAAATTCACATACCCCAACCAGTAGAACACATCTGGAAAGTTCTGACAGATTATGAAGCTTTGGTTGACTTCATTCCCAACCTGGCTAAAAGTCGTCTGTTGGAGCATCCTGATGGTGGTATTCGTCTAGAACAAGTAGGTTCTCAACGCCTACTCAACTTTAATTTTTGTGCGCGTGTAGTACTTGATTTGCAAGAATCTTTCCCTCAAGAAATCAAATTCTGCATGGTAGAAGGGGATTTCAAAGGCTTTTCTGGTAGCTGGTGCTTAGAGCCTGATTCCTTTGGTGAGATGAGCGGCACAAATCTCTGCTACACAATCCAAGTTTGGCCTAAACTTACTATGCCCATCACAATTATTGAAAATCGCCTCAGTAAGGATCTGCGGTTAAATCTTTTAGCTATTTACCAACGTGTCAACCAATTAGCTAATCAGTGCTAATCAGTTCAGTAAAGTTAAATATTAAAAACCTGTCCTAAATCCACATCAATGATTTAGGATAGGTTTCTCATTTAGACATCAACGTATAAGCACAAACACTTATTACAGTCTAGTTTTATTTTTAATACCCCCAGGGGAATTCGAATCCCCGTTACCTCCGTGAAAGGGAGGTGTCCTAGGCCTCTAGACGATGGGGGCGCTTCGGACTCAGACCTTTTATAAATTAACTAATTTTCCCGATGTTGTCAACAGTCTCTGCCAAAAAAATTTCTTTTAGCTAAATTGGGTGTGTTGACGGGAGGAGAAATGTTATGTACATCTCAGACATGCTTAAAAGCATATCAACCGTAACTGTGAGTACTGCATTAATTACTTTGGGAATCCCTAAGTTAGCTGTTGCAGCATCGCTGTATTCTATTTCCGACCTAGGGACATTAGGTGGTGACAGAACTGATGAAATTGGAGTTTCCGATATCAATAACTCAGGCCAAGTAGTCGGTTATGCAGATGCACCTGGGGAGTTCGAGTATTATCACGCTTTCCTGGCCCAAAAAGGCAGGATCAAAGATTTAGGCACCCTTGGTAGTTACAATAGTGCCGCTAGGGGTATCAACAACTCTGGACAAGTAGTTGGTGAGTCGCTCAACAGTAGTAGGCTACGTCGTGCCTTCCTTTGGGAAAATGGCGTGATGAAAGAACTCGGCACTCTTGGCGGATCTTGGAGTGTTGCGACTAATATCAACGATGCGGGCACAGTAGTGGGCTTTTCAACCCCCACCGGAACTACAGAACAAGAACACGCTGTTCTTTGGAAAGACGGTAAAATTCAAGATTTAGGAACGCTGAATAATAGTAGCTATAGCTTCCCCTCTGACATTAATGAATCTGAGCAAGTAGTTGGCTATTCAGATGGTCGTGCCTTTCTCTGGGAAAAGGGTGTAACCAAGGATCTTGGGACTTTGGGTGGTAATGGTAGTTCAGCTTACAGCATTAATAACTTGGGTCAGGTAGTAGGCTATTCTGATGTCGAGAATGGTTTTCCCCGTAATGCTTTCCTTTGGCAAGACGGTGTGATGAAGAGTCTGGGCACACTTGGCGGCGATGACAGCTACGCTTACGACATCAACAATTTGGGTCAGATTGTTGGGACTGCCCAAACAGGTGAATTCAGAGAATATCCATACTTACCATCTAACTTACCTGAAGAAATTGCTCACGGTTTTCTTTGGGAAAACGGTGTCATGACCGATCTGAATAACTTAATTCCTACTACCACTAGCTGGGAGATCATTTCTCCGTGGGCTATTAACGACCTTGGGCAAATTGCAGGTGTTGGTGTAAGAAATGGTCAATTGCGTGCTTTCCTCATGACCCCTAAGTCTGTCCCCGAACCTACTTCTATATTACAAAGTCTATTAGCCTTGGCTGGTGGAGTAGGTTTAGCAATGAAATACAAACCAAATAGGGGCTAGGGATTAGGTAAATATAGACAGGACTTAGCAAAAATCGTTCTTAAGCTTAATTTATCGAACAGCCAAGATGCATGAGACGCGCAGCGGTGAACCACTGCGTGGGCATTGCCCTACAATACTTATTACATTCTGAGTACTCTTGCAAGTCTATTTTGGGTGAATATCAGCCATTTAAAAGTACTGTTTTTGCCAATCGAGAAAAAATAGAGTATTATACAAAACTAAGTATGGAAAAAAGTTTGAATTTAACAAGCGTAAAGGGTGTGATGTTGTACCCTTTAGAGGTAATATTTACTCTTCTTTACAAAAGATTTTGATATTTATCGCTCAAAATCTACAACATGGAAGCATCTTTTGAAATCACCTTACAAATGGTGACTGCGGTCTTTGCAGGTATTAGCGCTCAAGTTCTGGCTGCCTATCTCCGGGTACCCAGCATTGTGTTATTGCTGCTTTTGGGCATTTTGCTTGGGTCTGATGGTATTGGTCTATTGCACCCGCATTCGCTAGGCACAGGTTTGGAAGTAATTGTCGCTCTAGCAACGGCAATAATTTTGTTTGAAGGTGGACTCAACCTGGATTTGCGCGAGTTGGGTAGAGTTTCTGTGAGCCTACAATTACTCGTCACTTTAGGAACCTTAGTGACGCTGCTAGGTGGGAGTATGGCGGCTCACTGGTTGGGTGAATTTCCCTGGAGTATCGCCTTTCTCTACGCCTCAATCATCGTGGTTACAGGTCCGACTGTGATCAATCCACTGCTGAAACAAATCAATGTCGATCGCCAAGTAGCTACTCTGTTAGAAGGCGAAGGGGTGTTAATTGACCCAGTTGGGGCGATTCTGGCTTTCGTTGTCCTGGATACGATTTTGAACGGCGATGCCGACCCGGTAAATGCCATCATCGGTTTGCTGATGCGTTTTTGTATTGGTGGGGCAATAGGTGCGGCTGGTGGTTATTTGATGAGTTTGATTTTCAAACGCGCTAATTTTCTGTCCTTTGAACTGAAAAATTTGGTGGTGCTGGCGATACTTTGGGGTTTGTTTACATTAGCGCAGACTATCCGCAGTGAATCGGGAGTAATGACTACGGTGGTTGCTGGGGCAGTATTTGCTAACTCTTCGGTGCCAGAAGAGAGACTTTTACGCCATTTCAAAGGTCAATTGACCATTCTCAGCGTTTCTGTACTGTTTATTTTGCTAGCGGCTGATTTATCTATTGCTAGTGTGTTCGCCTTGGGTTGGGGCAGTTTATTTACGGTTTTGGTACTGATGTTTGTCGTGAGACCGATTAACATCCTGTTGTGTACCTGGAATAGTGACCTGAATTGGCGACAGAAATTGTTTTTAAGCTGGGTTGCACCGCGAGGCATTGTGGCGGCTTCTGTGGCATCTTTATTTGCAATTTCCTTGACGCAGCGTGGTATCAATGGGGGTGATGCCATTAAAGCTTTGGTTTTCCTGACCATTATCATGACAGTTGTCTGCCAAGGACTAACAGCCGGACAGATTGCTAAGTGGCTGCAAATTACCTCAAAAGAGGCTACTGGGGCAGTAATTGTGGGTTGCAATCCTTTGAGTCTGTTGATTGCCCGATTCTTTCAGGAACGGGGTGAAAATGTCGTAATGATTGATACAGACCCAGATTGCTTTACTCAAGCCGAAGCCCAAAATCTGCGGGTGATTGCTAGCAGTGCCTTGGATACCGCTGTATTAGAAGAGGCAGGACTGGCCTCGATGGGCACTTTTTTAGCGATGACTAGTAATGGTGAGGTAAATTTTGTCTTGGCGCAACGGGCGGCTGAGGAATTTAATCCGCCGCGTGTGTTAGCGGTTTATCCTCGCGATCCGCAAGCAAATAGTTCTGCGACTAGTAAAGTTAACCAAGCTTTTGTTTCTGACTTGGCGATTAAAACTTGGAATGAGTATTTGAATGATGGGCGAGTGAAGTTAGGTACAACGACACTGAATGAGTTGGAATTCCCTAGTCAGCTGGGTCACATCCAAGAAAAGATTCGGACTGGGATTTTAGTACCGCTGTTATTAGAAAGAGAACAACGGTTACAGGTAATGCCGGTTCATCAAGAATGGGAAGTAGGCGATCGCATTATTTACCTGTTGCATGACCCCAGACCAAATCTTCTCAAACGCTTATCTGGTGGTAGTAAGTCTACTCGTCTACCGCTGGAAAAGTTAGCTGAGGTAGAAGAAGTGCCTTTAGCAAAACTGGCTCAACTTTCTGCTAGTGAAGCTTCTGGGAGTTGAGTTAAATTGCTGTACATTTCCTTTTCTTGCCACAGTAAAGCAGATAAATGCACTATAGCTAGAAGTAAGGCAACGGGCGAAATAATATAACTGTTTAAGGCGTAAAGGTGCTGGACAGTGATGGTATTAATTGTGCCGCCTCCAGTCAGGATGTCTCGCAATTCTCCACCGATCAAAGGAATAGCTTCGATTGTTCCTAATTCAATACTAAAACGCCAGTATCCTTCTTGAGTCCAGTCTAAGAGCATAGCTGTCCAATCGAGAGCGATCGCACTCAAGGTAAACAAAATCCCACTCACCCAAGCAGTCAACCAACTCTTTTGAAATTGCCTACCTAAAAACATCACCACAATTTGCATTAAGGCGATCGCAATTACACTATTACCCGCAAAATCGTGTGCTTTATGAAATAACCACCCATAAGGCACTGTGGTATTAATCATTTTTAATGACCGATAAGCACCGCCTGCTGTTGGTTCGTAATAAAAAGACAGTAAAACTCCCGTAGTGAGGTCAATCAAGCACAAGGTCAAAATTACGACTGATAATATGGTCGCTAGTCGCCGCAAAATCCTATCAAACTGGGTACTTTGCATGGCTGACACCTCTTTATATGATGTAAATTTGTATTATTATTACAATTTTAACTAAGAAATATTAAAAATTGTAATGCATTGGGCATTGGGCATTGGGCATGGGGAAGAGATGGGGGATATAGGGGGGGAGAGGGGAGATGGGCAAGAAAACTCCCAAACTCCCCAAATTCCCTAAACTCCCTTGTCCCCCCTGCCATTCATCCCGATCACCTTTTCTAAATAGCCAGGTAAAATAACTGTGGGTAGAGGCATTTGGTTTATTGCGCAACAGAAGTTTCACTGGTCTGTGTGCAAGTCATAAAAATTTGATTATTGGATTTGACGTGATTATTTCTGGGTTGCTAAGTCAGCACATGCAACTTTGAAGTACAATATTACTTTGTTACAAAAATAAAACTTAAAAAAATGGCAGTTTAGCCGTTTTGTGCTCAACAGAGAAAGCTATTATTTTTAGAGGGACGCATCCATTCCTATAGAGTAAAGCCGGATCGATAATTTAGAGCCTGAAAAATAATTTATTGATAGTCAACTGCAATTGAGCCGAGTGAACGATAACAGCTATGTCTTACGTCTCCCTACTAAAAAATCTACCAGAAATTTTATCCCAGCCAACTGGGATAGCAGCAATAGCATCTGTTGGCATTCACGGTGCTATTGCATTGATTGTGCCATTAGTTCCAGTAGACTCCAATAAAACCAAAGAATCAGCATCGTCTAAACCTGTGGGAGTCATGGAATTAAGCCAAGCTGACCAAAATCGGTTGCCACAAATTCCTGGATCATCTCCAATTCTGCCGCCATCTCCAGTTCAGCTACAACAATCTCAACTTCCGCAGTTTAATCCGAATGCGCAAACAAGTTTAGCAGCGTTGCCACCGCCACCTGCACCGAATCCCAGTCAGCTGGTTTTACCACCTATCCCTACATCACCAAACAATTACGGCATTTCTCCATTGCCCAAACAGCAGTCTTTAGGGAAGTACTCTAGGAAAGATTTCGGATTTGATACCTCTTTCAAAGCTAGTAGCAAATTCTCTACATCAACTTCGCGTTTTAATAACAGGGAAATAGCATTGGGAGAAGGTAAGCCTTTGACGAGAAGCAACTTGCCAGTATTACCAGAAGGTAAACTGCCAGATGGGCTACCAACATCTCCCACACCGCTTCCCATTAATGTTAACCCTGGGACCTCAGGAGATATCACTAATACTGCACAAACTACTCAACCTGGAAATAATGCTGCTGTTGGTTCTCAAAATGGACAGCCAATAGTGGGTATTCAGACAACGCCGCAAGTTGGGGATAATTTAACCATAGCCACACAAGGCTTACCACAAGGACAACTGGGATCTGGTCCGAATCTATCTAATCAATCGCCTGCATCAGGAACAGCAAAGGCGATCGCGCAGATCCAATCTTACGAAGAACTGAGAAAAACAGTCCAACAACAGTACCCAAATGCCGTAGAAAAGACTGTTATTCGTGACACTATTACAGATAAATCTGATGTTGAAGGTGTTGTATTGGGGCGATTAGTAGTAGGCCCTGAGGGCGTATCAGAAATCAAATTTGAAGGATCGTCAACGCCAGCTTTGCAAATTAAAGCCAGGGAGTATTTTAAGGCAAATCCACCGAAGAGAGAGCAGCAAATTGCTCATTACCCATTTAGCTTGGAGTTCAAAAATAACAGTAATAACGCTACTGGGGATACTCAAAAGCCAGGAACGGCGGCGACTCTCAAACCATTATTAACTCCCGCAGTCAATAACAATCAGCCTGCGCCAGCATCGGGGATTAACCTCAAACCGTCATTAAATACTCCAGTCAATAACAATCAGCCTGCGCCAGCATCGGGGATTAACCTCAAACCGTCATTAAATACCCCAGTCAATAACAATCAGCCTGCGCCAGCATCACAGACAACTGGCAAACCTTTATCCAACTCATTAATCAATAGAATTAAGCCTGTACCTGCACCGAGGGTAACTGTAACACCATTCGCCAATCCAGTAGTTAATACAACCAAGCCTGTATCTACACCAGCCACTACTGTTAAACCATTAGTTGCACCTGCATCCACACCAGCCGCTACTGTTAAACCATTAGCTGCACCGGTTACTAACACCAGCCAGCCAACTCCTGCTGCGGATGGCAAAAAACTAATACAGCAGTTGCGTGAACTCAGACAAGAAAGAGAAACCTCTAACCAAGACAAATAGAGAAGGGCGAGGAGCTAGGGCTTAGGGACTAGGCGCTAGGAAGCAGGGGGGACAAGGGAGTGTGGGGAGTTTTCTTGCCCATCTCCCCTCTCCTTCCCATCTCCCCCATCTCCCCAATCTCTTCCCCATGCCCAATGCCCTTACCAGCCTGTTTCCGCTTTCTGAAAAACGTAAGCAGCTACCTCCAAAATTTCTTCATTGCTTAACTTGTTTTTGAAGGCAGGCATGGCATTTTTGCCGTTCTGTACCTGGTGGATAATTGCTTTAATAGCGTCTTGATCATAATTTTCCAGGTAATTTGATAATGCCTCCTTTTTCAGAGTTTTATGGCTCATGAGGATGTTACCGCCACCTATATGGCAAGAAGAACAATTAGCATCAAAGATTTTGGCTCCAGCCGATGTTTCGAGAGCTAGTGCTGGCAGAATGAATGTGAATCTAAATAAAGCGATCGCCAACAGTAGTATAAATAAAAGTATTCTCAAGATATTCTCCTCGCAACAACCATTCGGCAACTGCAAAACCTTCTCCAGTAAGTTTTCTATGGCTGCTAGAAGCCTGAGAGATTACCAAATGCTATGTGTACTCTACCCTATGAAGCGCGAATTTCTGTAATGCATAAACAGTATTAAGCGCATAAATCTTTAATTTATCTGTTATTTAGCATTGAGAAGCTTCAATACTATCCCAATTATTATTTTCAGTAAATTTTATTAAAATTAGCGGTGACGAGTTTACCCCTTCCATGACTAAGCCCGTGCAATAGTTAGCATTCTAGGCAAGGATAAGACTCAACACCGCTGATTATCTATATAGTTTAATCACTCTAGGATGATCGTCGATTGCTCTGTGCTAATTTTGCCAGATAAGCAAAGAAAATCATCTAGGTCAAGTTATTCAACAGTGACTTTGCCAACCATACCAGCGCCACGGTGGGGTTCGCAGTAGAAGGTGTAATCACCAGCAGGCGCGTCTGCGGGGAAGGTGGTGGTTACTTTTTGACCAGGATTCATCAACAATTTCTTTTGAGATAAAGATTTGGCCAAATCAGCGCTTTTAGAGGGGTTGAGACCAGCATCAAATACTACATTATGGGGAGGAACTTTGTTGTTCACCCATTCAATTGTATCGCCTGGTTTAATCGTTAACTTTTTGGGTTCAAATCCTAGTAGTCCTTTATCTGTACCTAGTTTGACCTGATAAGTTTCAGCAGATGCGCTGGGAGTAAAAAAAGCAAAGCTGCTAACAACTAAAAGAAGTGTCAAGACAGCTAGGCCAAAGCGCCGTAAGCTAGCCGCAATTAATTTCATGGCGTTCTCCTAACAAATGGTTTCTATTTTCCCTTTCCCATTTTAAATAAAATATACGCCAAATATGACAATCTGTCATAGATGAATTTTTTTTTAATATATGGACAAGATTCATCTAATAAAAATTTGTGCAATCCGGCACAACTACTAGAGTGCAATACACCAAAATTATGTGGAGTTGTCAGACAATAAAAGTAAATTTATAGTATAATCTCAAAGGCAAACTTTTATTTTTTTATCAAAGCTACTTAGCTGTTCAAAAATCTTCTGTACCCCAACCTGGAGCTTTGTTTGCTGCGGTGAGAATGAAAGCAGCTAAACTTTCTACTTGTTGTTGCGAGAGAAAATTAGGGGACAACTGACGACACCAATAAGTTTCCTGGCTACCATCATAGGTCATCGGCTGGCGCATAAAGTTAACCAGAGCATTAATGCGATCGCGGGGCGGATTAGCACCCTGGAGTGTTTTCAGCGCTAGAGATACTTGGGGATCGGGCAAAGTTGCACCACCAACGTGACAATTAATACAGTTGGTTTCAAACATTTGTTTACCAGCAGACAACTCTAATGGGGTAAACAGACGCGTATTCCCTTGTCCATCCAGATTTAGTGAAATTGGCTCAGTCACATGTAAATAACGTCTGATATAAGGATCGATATTGGCAGCGAAAGCAGGTAAAGTACTGCTGTGATAGACCAATAAGACAATGACCAGAACACCGAACAGATAACGCCCAAATAATCGATAAAGCATGAGCAGCTAGTTGAGATTTTGTAAATACGGCAAAATGTACTGAGATCCGAACTCTGAGTTCTGAGTTTAAAAGAAGTGGGGATGTGAGAGTGGGTATTCCCAAATCCCCAGTCCCTTTGCTCAGCACCCAGACCTCAGTCCTCAGTACTAATTACTGGCTTTAGTAATAAATTTTGCCACCTCCCCACTTGTCGCCAACTACTTTGGGTTGTAAGAGAATATGACCAGCGATCGCTTTTAAGTCGTCTTCGGTCAAATTTCTCATTTCTGTGAAAATATCTGCGCTCTTGGTGCTGGGGTGTAATTCTGAGATATCCTCTTCACCGTCATAAGTAGTAGGATTCTTCATGTAGTCAACCAAACCCTCAATATTGTTACGGTTTGGTGTAGCCAGTGCTAGTGCTTCTGGTTCCAGTCCTACGTTTTGGTTAGTTTTGGTAACACCCCCAACATGACATTGAGCGCAAGCGTATTGAAACAAGCGTTTACCTTCTTTAACTTGTTTCAAGCTGAGTACAACTGTATCACCATCAGTATTTAATGGTACTGTTCGGGTGGCTGCATCCAATTCTACGGCTGTCGCGCTACCGACAATCAACTGAAACGTTAGTAAAACAGTAGCCACAACAACGCCAATTAATCTTCTAAACATGTTTCCCCTTAAAGATTTTGACACTCAACACAGCTAGTTAGCGTTACTCAATCTCTATATTGCTAATTGTTTTTTGTCATGAGCCAAAGCCCCAGATAGCCCTTCAGGTAGCTTCGGTAGCACCTAAAAGGTACTAGTACCTTTTGGGTATTTCTCAGACAATAATTGCGGAATAATTGCCTTTGCAACCGCCAACGCCAAACGGGTCTTTTGGTGTTTATCGGCAATTAAAAGGTGGTTGTACAGAGAAAACCCTTTGTCTACAGGAATACTGTAGTCTGCTGCTATCTCTGCGATCAATAGGTCTGCAAAACCCATAATGTTTTGTTAACTGATATATAGAGATTAAGTCGCTGTAATACCAATATCACGTTAAGAGTGCAATTTGTCGCCCAAAATACTGTTCTAGTTCCAGTGGGGATCGTAGAGGTTGGTAAACACGGTTGACGGTTGACGGTTGACGGTTGACGGTTGACGGTTACCCTTTCCCGCCAGTAAATGTGACACTTTGAATAAAGTAGCGGTTGAAAAAGGCGTATATTGCTAAAGCTGGTAGGGTGAATACCATTGAAGCTGCCATGATGTAGTTCCAATAGCTGATGTATTGACCTTTGAAGGTGTTTAGTCCTAAGGGGAGGGTAAACATTTCGGGGTCAAATAAAATTACTACAGGTAGCAAAAAATTATTCCAGCTACCCATGAAGACAAAAACAGCTTGTGCTGCTAAGGCTGGTTTGGCTAATGGTAAGACAATATGCCGAAAAATCCCTAAGGTATTTAAACCATCAAGTTGGGCGGCTTCTTCTAATTCTTTGGGAAAATTGACGAAAAACTGCCGCATCATGAAAATGAAGGTGGCATTGACCATACTCGGCACGATCATGCCTTGGTAAGTATTGAGCCAGCCGATCGCTTTTAAAATCAAAAAGGTAGGAATCAGGGTAATCTGGGCGGGAACAGCTAAAACTGCTAAAATCAGCAAGAACCAAAAGCGTTTTCCCGCAAAGCGTAGTCTGGCTAAGGCGTAGCCTGCCATTGAGTTGAGCAGTAAATTTAAAATAGTTACACAAAAGGCAATTAGCACGCTGTTAAATAGCCAACGCCAAAATAGCGGCTCTTGTAAGAATATTTGCTTATAGTTGTCAAAAGTGAAATTATGTGGTATGAAATTAGGTTGACCACTGACAATTTCTGATAGAGGCTTAAATGATGCCGAGAGTGCCCATAAAAAGGGAATGACAGTGATGATGGCATAGACTGTGAGTAAGGCATACAGCAGTACTCTCAGCCAGGAAAAGCGAGAGATTTGAGTCACAGCCTTTCACCTCCAAAAATTCGCCGCTGAATTAAAGCGATCGCAATAATGATTGCAGCTAATAAAAAAGCGATCGCAGCTGCATAACCCATCTGTAAATTCCGAAATACAGCTTGGTAAATTAGTAGTACCACCGTTAATGTGGCATTATTCGGGCCGCCAGTACCGCCAGAAAAGATATAAGACTGATCAAATAATTGAAAAGTACCAATCACCCCCATCGTTACCACAAAAAAGGTTACAGGCTGAAGTATGGGAATAGTAACATGGATAAACTTTTGCCAGCCATTCGCCCCATCCAGTTCAGCCGCTTCGTAAAGTGACTGGGGGATATCCTGCAACGCCGCTAGGTAAATCACCATGTAAAACGGCGCTGTTGACCAAATATTCATGATCATAATACCTTTGAGGGCAACGGCTGGATCGCCTAACCAGTTATATCTAGGTAGCCCCATAACAGCGAGAAAATCATTGAGTAGCCCATCGGTGTTATAAATCCACATAAAAATCAGCGTCAGCACGGCTGAAGAAGTGACTGTGGGCAAAAAGTACAGGATACGCCACCAATTTTGCCCGCGAATCCCAGAATTCAGAGTTACAGCTAGAATTAAGGCGAGAATAGTTTGGCTTGGTACAACAATCGCAACGTATTCTGCTGTATTTTTCAAAGCAATCCAAACTCGTTCATCCTCAGCCAAGCGTGTAAAATTGCGAAAGCCAATGAACTGATACTCAATACCACCTAGAAGCTGAACTTTTTGTAGGGACAGGAAGACAGCAGAGAGAATCGGGAGTACAACAAAAATCCCCAAAACCAAAATAGCAGGCATCATAAATAGATATCCAGCCATGTTTTCTGTGAGATTCCATCTCGGTTGTCTGTGTCGCCTGTTAATTTCCAAAACAACTATTAGGGGCTAGGGATTAGGGGCTAGGGGCTAGGGATTAAGGACTAGGGATTTGTACAAAGCGGTAGGAATAAGAATAGCAATATAGCTTTTCCTCATCATAATGATGTACTTCGTAGCCCCCTCCTCGCTTGCGGGGAGGGGGTTGGGGGGTGGGGTTGTTGTAAATCACAAAGGCTGAGAACCGCTATAAAAAGAAAAAGCGATCGCCTGTTTAAGTTAAATATACATGTAGCTTAGGGAATTATATTATTGCGCCCTTTGGGGATACTCACTTAGTTAGACCGAGTAAAAAATACAAAATGTCATATACAGCCTACTTACGCGCCATCAAAAATGAACTTCAGCGAACTGGTAGAACTAAAAAAAGCCTGCGAGTCAAAACAATTATGGAGCAGTTTGGCTATCAGCGTCGCAGTCAAGCTTTTATAGATAATTTTAATACTGCTCTAGATGAATTGGGACTTTGCACCGAGCCAATATTTGATTTGTACATTCCCTTAGATACCAAACTAGCTATTTCTATTAAAGGTGTAACACCCGAAAATCAAGTTGCTAATTCGGAAACGATTTTAGCTAAATTAAGTGAGACACTTCCAGTCAAACATGACTTTTTCTATTATTTATTTGATTTTGTTTCTGAACAAGAATATGAACGCTTTCAGGCTTGCTTAGATTCAAATCAACCAGTAGGAATTTTTCTAATACCACAGATAGAAGATTTCTTTTCTGATATCGTTATTAAAATTTTAAATTATGAATTAATTAGAAAATATCAATATAAAGGTAACAATAGCATCCCTAAATCTTCTAATCAGAAATTTACGACAAATATTGCTGTAGATGACGAGGATGAAAAAGAATATTCGTTGTCTGATGCGAATATTTATCACTTTTATCTTTCAACGATGACCAGCGTCATCCTTGGCAATACTGCTTTAGATTTATTAGATTGTGAAAAATTTGATGAGCAATTTGAACAGATATCTTTATACGCAAATAAGTATAATTCCGAACAATTTTTTATTTTATTTCATTGTCCATCAGCATCAGATATCCAAGCACAGCAGCAAGAAGATGCTTTAGGATACTTGGTAGACAGAGTGGCTAGTAAAATTCCTTTTACATTCACTCTGAGATGTAAATACCCAAATGAAGCTGCGATTAAGCATAAAGAAGAAATTTATGCTCATTTTCGACTACTTTTGGAACTTCCATATTATGAAATGGAGGAAGATGAACCATCTTTACTAAATTATTTTTTAGAATTACAAAAGGCGCAAATATTTGCGGAATCGCAGTTATTACTGAAGATGAGAGCAGAACATTTTTATACTTTGAAGTGGCAACAAGAAAGTACAGAATATATCTATCTAAAATATTTTGCCATTAAAACTTTAGAAACTTTAGGCTATGAGTTATCTAAGATTCGCTGTGAAGTTGAATTGACTTCCAGAGACCAGGAAACAACTGATGAAGATTCATCAGACTATGAGGAAGAATATCAAAGCGAAACTATAGAGGTATATGTTGAAAATAAGGTAATTGTTGAAATAGAAACTCTCAAGTATCAAGAATTCCAGGATAACAATCTCTTTTTGGATTCCCTGAAGAGAATTTTGCGAAAATCAAAAGTATGGCCGAATAAATTAGAGACTGTTTGGTTAGTACTTCCTGGTTTTGAAATTGCCCGTAACTATTACCAAATTAAAAAGGCTAAAGAAGTTTTAGAATATAAACTAGCTAGGTATTATAGTGACAGTTTTCAAATTGTAGTCATGGCTCCAGATTATGAAAATCATCAACTAGTTCCAGTATCATTTGACTTTATTAATTATCCATCCTTTGAGTATGGACTTAAGAAACAAAGTTTAGTCCAAACATATTCTCTAAGCAACCGCGTCAAAGAAATCAAGCTGGATTTTAGCCAAGTTAAAGGCTTGAAGGAAGAAAAAGAAAAATTAAGTAAACTTCTCAGGCTACAATCTAAAGGTTATCAAGATGCTATTAGCGGGATTCTTTTCTATGGATTACCTGGATGTGGTAAAACTCTCTTAGCAAATGCCTTCGCTAATCAATCGGGGAGATATTTCTTTAAATTTTCTCCAGCTGATATTGTCAGTGTATGGATAGGTCAAAGTCAAAAAAATATTCGGGATATTTTTGCTCAAGCTAAAAAGAAATCTCCCTCTGTGTTATTTATTGATGAGTTAGACAGTATTGGATTTAACAGGAATGAAGATAACGCCCATACAGACCAAAAAGCTACTATTAACCAATTGTTAATTGAACTGAATAATCTCAGAAACAGCAATGTAATTGTGATTGCTGCTACCAATTATTTAAGTGGAATTGATAGCGCCTTAAAACGTTCTGGTAGATTGGATTGGAAAATTCCTATTTTTCCCCCAGATAAATGGGAAAGAATAGAGATATTTCAACATTACTTAGCAAAAATTGATTTTGAGCAGATAATTAATTTTGAGATTTTAGCCGAAAAAAGCGTCAGGTTTACTTCATCTGATATTGAATTGGTATGCAGAGAAGTCAGAAATGCTATCTTGCTAGAAGAAATCAGTGCATCTCTGACAACTGCTGATATCATCAGTTATATTAATAACCTGCAAGAGGGTGGTTTAACTCTCAACGAAGAACAGGTAAAAGAGTTTTTGGATGAGTGTCACAGATTAAGTGTGAAAAATCATAAACTGGAAACCTTAAAATTTGAATGGGGATTGAGTTAATAGGAGAATAAATCTGGCGATCGCACTTTTGAATTTTGTAATTTGTGAGAATTCGCGGTGTTCAGATCCCCGACTTCTCAAAGAAGTCGGGGATCTTGTAGGGAAGGTAGGCGATCGCTCACAAAAGTTATTATAGAAATTACATCAAAAAATCCCCATTGCTTCACCTCGAGGTTTAAATATGGTTGCTTCACCTCAAATCTACCTCACCCCTGAAGAATACCTGCAAATGGAGGAACGCAGCGACATCAAACATGAATACATCGATGGCTACATTTACGCAATGGCTGGGGCGCTTGACACCCATGTTACCATTGCCGGAAACCTGTTTGCGCTCCTCCGTAATCATGTACGCGGTTCAGGTTGTCGTGTTTACATCGCTGACATGAAAGCAAGTATCAAATCTTTAAATCGATATTACTACCCCGATGTCATGGTAACTTGCGACCAAAGAGATCAAGCAACTCCTGCTTATAAAAGATTTCCTTGTTTAATTGTCGAAGTTTTATCTAACTCTACAGAAGCCTTTGACAGAGGTGATAAATTTGCTGATTACCAAAGTTTAGAAACTTTACAAGAGTACGTTTTAATTAATACTAAACGTCAGCGAGTTGAGTGTTTTCGCCGTAACGATCAAGGGTTATGGGTTTTACAATCTTACACAGCCGAAGATAAATCATTTCAACTCCAAAGTGTTAAATTTGATTGCACAATAGCCGACCTTTACGAAGATGTAGTTTTAGAATAAGCTTGGCAATTCCAAGATGAGATAGGCGATCGCTCACAAAAGTTATTATAGAAATTACATCAAAAAATCCCCATTGCTTCACCTCGAGGTTTAAATATGGTTGCTTCACCTCAAATCTACCTCACCCCTGAAGAATACCTGCAAATGGAGGAACGCAGCGACATCAAACATGAATACATCGATGGCTACATTTACGCAATGGCTGGGGCACTTGACACCCATGTTACCATTGCTCTCAACCTTGCTAGCTTTCTCCGTAATCATGTACGCGGTTCAGGTTGTCGTGTTTACATCGCTGACATGAAAGCACGTATCGAATCGTTAAATCGATATTACTACCCCGATGTCATGGTAACTTGCGACCAAAGAGATCAAGCAACTCCTGCTTATAAAAGATTTCCTTGTTTAATTGTCGAAGTTTTATCTAACTCTACGGAAGCCTTTGACAGAGGTGATAAATTTGCTGATTACCAAAGTTTAGAAACTTTACAAGAGTACGTTTTAATTAATACTAAACGTCAGCGAGTTGAATGTTTCCGCCGTAACGATCAAGGGTTATGGGTTTTACAATCTTACACAGCCGAAGATAAATCATTTCAACTCCAAAGTGTTAAATTTGATTGCACAATAGCCGACCTTTACGAAGATGTAGTATTTGAATAAGCTTGGCAATTCCAAGATGAGGTAGGCGATCGCTCTTGGGAGCATGTTTTCAAAGTATTATCTACAGGACTTACGCAACTAACACAAGCAACAGCGCGGCTGCGTCACGCCGAGTAGCTAATAAATATACCATCAACATGGGATCAAAATGCTGTCAATAAATTTATTACAGAAGTGCGGAAATTGTTTTGCTTGTCTTGTAGTTAAATAGTTTACTTATACATAAATAAATTCTATAGCATCTATCAAAAGATATATTTTTACAATTTTGTCCAACTTTAATCATCTTTTGTGTAAAAATATTATTTGTGACTACGTGTAGATCACGTAGTTTTTCGCATACTTAGTATTGAGCAACTTGCGCAAACTTTCAACAACATGTGAGTCTTGAGAAATTACATATATATAGATATAAATCTATTTTTGAATTTTTTTAAGCAAGTAAGTAGCTGCATTTCAACTCTCAAAGTTCTGCTAGATTTTATCAAATCTGCATCATGCAAGTTTTATTCATACTTCAATAATAGCCATGAACAGAAAAGACATAATTAGCAACATTATTGAAAAGCGCAAGCCTTTGGCAGAGAAAATTAAAAAAGTCAAAGAGAATTTAAGGAAGCTAAACTTAGCCATTAATACACTGGAACGGAAACGCCAAGAATTACTCCAGCAAAGTAACTATTCTTCTAAATGGAATCAATCATTACAGAGTATAGATTTCTCGAATATTTTATTAAAAATTAGCAATGAGCAGGAGGCACTGGAAAAGCTCAGGCTGCGTTTTGAACGCCCAACTCTTAACCTAGGGGTAGTTGGGATAGCTAGGCAAGGCAAGAGTCGTTTGCTTCAAAGCTTAACCGGACTTTCTCCTAATGAGATTCCCGATGGAGACAAAGGACACTGTACTGGCGCTCGCAGCATTATTTACCATCGGCCGCAAGTTGCTACTTACGGGATGGTCTGGTTTCATACAGAAGAATCATTCCTGAAACAGGTGATCAAACCTTATTTTGAAAAACTTAGTTTGGGAGAAGCGCCGGATACAATTGAAGAATTCGCGCAACCTCTTCCTCGCCTATCTGATGAACACGCCAGCAACCCAATTTCCGATGCAAAATATCGATATCTGCAAAAGTATCACGAGCATCTCCATGAATATAGAGATTTATTAAAGACAGAATCACCCCGGCAAATTGAACAAAAGGAAATTAGGCAATACGTTGCTCAAGATGATATCCAGGGTAATCGCAACTATTTCAACTACTTGGCAATCCAAAGGGTAAATCTTTTTTGTGAATATCCCAACACTGATGTTGCAGATATTGCCTTAGTCGATATGCCAGGATTAGGTGATACAGGCGTAGGTGCGGAAGAAGAGTTAATCAGGATTTTGGGTGAGGAAGTAGATGCGGTGATGTTTGTCCGTCTACCGAAGTCCTCTGGAGACGACTGGTTGAAATACGATATCGAATTATACGGCACTGCTAAACAGGCTTTGCTTGACCGCTTACCGATTAATAAGTGGTCTTTCATGATTCTCAATCGCACAGAGGCTAGTTCAGGTAAAGGTGACAACTTGGCACAATGCGACTTCTTAGTCAAAAGACTGGATCATACACCGATCAAAGTTGTTGAGCCTGTCATTGTTGCTAACTGTGCCAATCCCGAAGAAGCAAACACAAAGATTCTTGACCGGGTTCTAGATTACTTGGTGAAGAATATCGAGCTTTTAGACAATGAATATTCCTCATTTTGCGATCGCGAATTGCTGCTTATCCACAAAGAAGTCAACACTCAGCTAAACAATGCTCTCAGTGCTTTAGGTAATCCAGCTGTAATGGCTGATGCTATTGCTCCAGGTGAATTTCGCAGGTTATTTAAACCGATTTGGCAAAAGCTCGCCAACGGGCTGGAACAATTGCTTCGGGATTTGCGTGAAAGTGGTGAAAAAGAAAGAATCAAAAAAGCCTTCTCAGATAAGATACAGGATGTCAAGAAATACTGCCAAGAGAGCAAGCAAGAGGTCATACCATCTCTTGAAGAAATAGACGAGGTACGAAATATAAAGGAAGGCTCTTACGAAAATGCTTACAACTTCTTTTTGAATAAATGCCGCACCCACCTGTCACGGCAATTTTTAAAGATAGATAATGGTCTGGAAGAATTAATAAATGGGGTAAAATCTCAAGTAACTGATGTCTTGATAGACGCAGGAAAATTGGGAAGTTTGACAGATGCACAGGGAGCAGAATTCCTGAAATTCATGGCGGAATATTTGTCTGAATACCCTGATTCACTTAAAAAACTTCAAGAAGGGTTTCAGTTGTTATCAGACTTTCATCTTTCATACAGAAATTTATTTCAACATCGGATTCGCGAACAACTAGACGACATTACACCTGATAGAAAATCATTAAATTTGACATCAAATCCCTCGGCTGACGAAATCCTAGATAAACTCAATCTTTTGTACGAAAAAGTCAAGGCTAAATGTATCGAAGAACTGGAAGAATTTGCCTCTGAACCTGGTGATGCTGCCTTTGGTATAGTCGAAGAATTTGTCGATCAGGTACTGCGTTCCAAAGATGCAGAAGATGCATGGCAAGACTTTTATGAAAATGAACGTGCTCAAATTTGGGCAAGTGAATTTGCTCAAGAAAGAAAGCTCAATGAAATCCGCAAAAATTGGCTAAATTTAGTAGAACGTGCCGCAGTCTCAAATCAACTAGACTCTATGGTTATTTTAAACTAATGCTTATTCTACCCCCTTGACAATAAGCGACAAAAGGGGGTTAAATCAACCACAATTCATAGAGAATTAGTAGAAGTAAGTAAGGTGTAATTGAATGCTAGGTCAAAAAGAATTGAAGCCATTTAAAATCGCTATGCTTGGTCCTACAGGTGTCGGTAAGACTACTCTGTTGACAGTGATGCGGAAACAGATGAATTCGGCGGTAGATGTTAGTCAATTGAAACTTGACACTGGTCATCCTCAGATACCAGGAAGTGCTTTTGAGACAGATCAACTTCTGCAAAAATGTCTGGAAGACTTGGATCAATTGGTGAAGAGTAAGGGTTACTATGCACAAGGAGGAATTGGCGGAACAGGTGAACCTAAAAAGTTTTATTTTAATCTTAGTAAACTGAAAAAAAATGCATCCTCAGCAAAATTAGTCCTAGAATTTCAAGACTATCCGGGTGGTTGGATAGAGAAAAATGCCTCCCAGGTTCTAGATTATATCAAAGATTCTAGTGTGACTATCCTGGTGATTGACACTCCTCCCTTGATTCATAAAAAAGGTAAATATCATGTATCAGCCAATAAGAGTGAAATAGTACAACAAATATTACTAAGAGCTTATTCTGAAGACAATTCAAACAAACGTAGGCTGTTAATATTTGCTCCCGTAAAATGTGAAAAATATTTACAAAAGGCTAACGAATATCGTCAAATAGAGCAAAGTATTCGTTCAGGTTATAAAGACCTGATTGAAAGCTTGAACTCTGAAGAGTTTAGTAATGTATCTGCGGTAATTACACCAGTTCAAACAGTCGGAAATGTGCTTTTCTCTTATGTAGAAGAAATAGAAGAGAATGGCAAGACAATACCTAAATTTTGGTATGAAAAAACCAACAAGCATGAATTAGCTCCTTACGATGCAGAACAGCCATTGCGATACATTTTGGGGTTTGCGTTAAAAGACGCTTTGGATGCAAAACGAACTCAGAGAATAGAGTTAGTCAACTGGTTTAGGGATATGTTAGGTTTAGATGATGACCTGAAAACTGCTCTGCAAAAATTTGGTGAAGGTTGCAAAAAAGATGGGGGATTTGTGGTGATTAAGGGTGGACATTTATTGGGGTAAATACCGATTGTAACCATTAAGCCTAGAACCGAACGATGGAAATTTACATTAAAAGTCGAGGTTTGCAGCGGGATTATTACTGGGTAACAAAAAGCGAAAATCAGCCAATTGCAGAAAATTCGGAATCCATTCCCACTCAAGCTATTACTTTAATCAACGCAGCTACTCATTTAGTTGAAGAGAAAGATTTTTCCCTAGTTTTATTCCGTTCACAGAATGATAAATTGCTATTACTTGTGACTGCGTTGCAAACTCAACGACAGGATATTCAGGGGCGCAATATTAGAAATTCCATAGCATGGATTGGAAAAAATAAAGAGGAATTTAAATTGCGTCAGCTTGCAGTACTGGCGTTAAAGAATGAATTAGAACAGAAAATTGACCCAGCTATTAATAATTACTCAGGTGGGTTTGAGGTTGATTGGGAAGCAATTGAACAAACGATTCAAGAATTGATACCCCTAAGCGGTGCTGGAAAAGAACCTTTACCAGCGGAAGCGGAGATAAAAAAGAT
This sequence comes from Calothrix sp. NIES-2100, assembly GCF_963875285.1. NCBI lineage: Bacteria > Bacillati > Cyanobacteriota > Cyanophyceae > Nostocales > Calotrichaceae > Calothrix > Calothrix sp. NIES-2100. Next base: position 8,490,686 of record NZ_CAWNLA010000001.1, on the reverse strand, counting down.
AGCACGTATTTCAGAAACGCGAAAACGACAATTAGCTGATGAACTTTTAAAATACTGTCTTCCCTCTGAAAAAACAGGCGCACTAGTTGTTGTCACAGGAATTAAGAGCAAAGAATCTCTAGAAAAAGCTCAAGTATGGCGAAGTTTATCGAGCGATACTAGTATTCCCGAACAGCGTTTGCAACCGCTTAATCAACAGACAAATGATTGGTATAGAGAAAACTACTCTAGAAAACCAAAATTTAAGAAAAGAAACAGAAAATCTGTCAAATTAGCAAGTCCAAAGTGGCGTTTAACTATAATACTGATAATATTAGCGGGTGGATATGCGTTTCTCAAATATTTGATAAAAATTTGAGGCTCATCAAGTCAGAATTGCTGAATATTTAGGAAGTCAGCTATGAAAATTTACGTTCAAAGTCGCGGTTTAGAGAAGGATTACAATTGGGTAACAAGTAAAGAAAATAACTCAGAAGAAATTAGCGATAATATTTTTATTATTAGCAGAGCTATTAATTTAATTGACGCTCAAGATTTTTCTGTGGTTTTACTAAGGTTAGACGATAAATTGCTATTACTTGTAACTGGGTTGCTAACACAACGACAGGATATTAATAGCCGCAAGATTAGAAACTCAATAGCATGGATAGGAAAAAATGAAAATGAACCTCAACTGCGTCAGCTTGCAGCACTGGCTTTAAAGAATGAATTAGAACCGAAAATTGACGAAGCTATTAATAATTACTCAGGTCGATTTGAGGTTAATTGGAATGCAATTAAACAATTGATTGCAGACGAAACAATTCAAAGTGAGTTTCTTTCTGCTGAAGAAGCACAAGGACAAATAGCAATAAATTCAAAAGCTCGGAAACAAGAATTAGCTGAAAAACTTATGAAATACCGTCTTCCTAATGAGGAAGGTGCGCTAGTTATTGTGACAGGAATTAAGAGCAAAGAGGCTCTTGAAGCAGATGTCATCTGGCGCGGTTTATCTAGTGATAGCAGAATTCAAGAGAGTTGGCAACATATTAATAAAGAGGTCAACTATCCGCCTAACGATAATGACCATACATCACATATATTTTGTCAAATAATACAATTATTCATGGGGGCAAATCAGGACAGTCAATAGTTAAGTTTGAAAATAATTATCAAAGCTAGACAGTATAATTTGCAATAATTTTATACTAGTTTGATAGGAATAATATTTGCTGATGAAATCCGCATCAAAGCTGATTATGGTAATTCTCAAAGTTTGATTCAATCTGATTGATTATCAAAGACAAAATCTTGCTGAATATTTAGGAAATCAGCTATGGAAACCTACATTCAAAGTCGCGGTTTAGAGAGAGACTATTATTGGGTAGTAAAAAAAGAAAATCAGCCAGAAGAAGAACTTCCCAATAGTTCTCCTTTGATTAAGAAAGCTACTGCTTTAATTGATGATGAAGTTTTTTCTGTAGTTATATCTCGCTCATCAGATAATAAGTTGCTATTACTTGTGGCTGGTTTGCAGACAAAGCGACAGGATATTAAGACGCGCATTATTAGGAATTCTGTAGCATGGATAGGAAAGAATGAAGATGAGCCTATCTTACGTAAAATCGCAGCCTTGGCGTTAGAGAATAAACTGGAAAATAAAATTAACGAAGTTATTGATAATAGTCCAGAAGGAGGATTTAAGGTTGATTGGGAAGCTATTAAGGAATTGATTTCAGTCAGTATATCTGCAAGTGAATCTCTTGCTGCTCAGGAAACTAAAGCAAAGATAGCACTGCTTTCAGAAAATCGGAAACAAGATTTGGCTAATGAACTTTTGAGATCCTCTCTTCCCAACAGAGAAGAAGTGCTAGTTCTTGTGACGAAAGGTAAGTCAAAAGAAACTCTTGAAAGAGCTAAAGTTTGGCGAGGTTTATCAAATGATCCTAGCATTCCCACTAACTGGACGCATGTGCAAGGAACTATTCCTTCAGCACCCACTAAACCACTTAGCCCCCTAAAAATAGCAGCATTCGTAACAGTTATCATCGTTATTGTTGCTATCTTAATTGTAATTAAGCTAAGTCCATTTAATCAGCTAAACTCAATTGCAAATCAACCCTGTGGTGGCAATAAAGAAATATTGACACAAATAGTTAGTAACTTGCAGCCAGAAAAACCGAATAATGAAAAAGTCAAGATTATGCAAAGAATTTTGACAACTGAGAAGATAACAGTAAAGATAGATGGTAATTTTAATGAGAAAACCAAAAAAGCAGTTGAAGAATTTCAAAAGCAATACAATCAACGCCAAGAGGAAGCACAAAAAATAAAAGTTGATGGTACTGTAGACGATGCTACTTTGAAAGCCTTATGGCTGGAAACAAAAGATAACATAATGCAGAATAATCAAAAGTTAGAAGAAGAATTATGGAACAACGGTTTATGCAAACCCTAAACATTTGTTAACAGAGAATAGTAGGGTGGTAGCTGTATCCTGTCATACCAATTCTATGTGAAGTTGCGCTATATCGCCCTCAGGCTAGAAGCCTGGGGCTACGTCAACAAAGCCCACCTACGTGGGCTAATTAATGACAAGATAAATACTTTACTTTTGTTTACAAATTATTCTAACTCAATGGAAAGTAGCCAAAAAAAATTGGAACCATTCAAAATTACTATGCTGGGGCCTTCGGGTGTAGGTAAGACTAGTCTGTTAACAGTGATGTGGAGACAGATGAAAGCAGGATTGGATGTCAATCAATTGCGACTCGAAGCTGGTAATCCTGAAAAACCAGGTTCGGACTACGAGACTAGTAATTTTCTTAATACTTGTGAGGAAGAACTCAAGCAGCTAGTTAAGAGAAACAACCGTTGGATAGCAGAAGGAGGAATTCCGGGAACAGCTAATGCGAAAAAATTTGATTTTTATTTTAGTAACCTACAAAAAATATCTTCATTACTACTAGAATTTCAAGACTATCCGGGTGGTTGGGTAATCGGTGAAGATCCGCAAAAGCTGGAGACAGGAATTCAGGAGCGAGAGCAAAAAATTAATCGGGTTATAGATTATATTAAGGATGCTAATGTAACTATTCTGGCAATTGACACTCCGGCATTAATTGAAAAAAAGGGTAAATATCATGTCCAAATAAATAAGACGGAAATAATTAAAGAAATTTTGCTTAAAGCTTATATAGAAGATTTATCTGAGCAACCCAAGCTTTTGATATTTGCTCCGGTAAAATGTGAAAATTATCTCAAGAAAGCTAATAATATTCAACAAATAGAGCAAAGTATTTGTTCGCAATATAAAGAATTAATTGATATTTTAAAAAATCCTGATTTTAGCAATATAAGCGCAGTTATTACCCCGGTTCAGACAGTGGGGAATGTTCTTTTTTCTTATATACGTGAGATTGAAGAAAATGGTAAGGTTACTCCTAAATTTGTTTATGAAAAGACTAATAATTTCGAGTTGATGCCTGTTAATGCTGAACAGCCGTTGAGATACATTTTGCAGTTCGCTTTAAAATTTTATATCGATCAAAATTGTTTGAGTTTAGATGAAGATTTAAAAGTTGCTATGAATCAATTTGCGGCTGGTTGCAACCTGGATGGGGGTTTTGTCATATCAAATGGTGATACCAATTCTGGATGAAGATGCGCTGATAGTACCAGAAATAAATAATGAACCGCCAAGTACGCCAAGTACGCCAAAAAATAAGAAATCAAGAGATTTGGCGCAGCTTCATAAAGAAACGGTATGAACACTTATAGCAGTCTTAAATCATTCGTGAAAAATTAGATCCCCGAGTTCTCAAAGGATGCTGCTGGCGAATGGTGGGTTTAACCCCTAATACCATTTCACTAAAACGCTGATACATATAGATTTCGCGTCGGGGGCACGGCATTGCCCATTGGTGTCAACTTAACGTGAAACCCTAATGCAGGCTTGATTTTAAGTTTTTTCGATTCCTTTTGAGATCCCCGTTACCCCACTCCAGTTTTGTCTAAAGCCAAAACGTCCCCTCCCCGCAGGCGGGGAGGGGATTAAGGGGAGCCAGCCGCGTGGGCGGGTTTCCCGACTTGAGCGGACTGGCGTGTGGGGTAAAACGCCTGTGGGACAAGCCTTTTAGCGTAAGTTGACACCAATGGGCATTGCCGTGCCCCTACCAATGTATTTGTATCATAATTAAAGTGAAACGGTATAAATGCTGATACAAATAATTCTCTCGCTTACCCGATATACCGCCCGCAGGCTGGAAGCCTGGGGCTAACGCTACGAAGCCTGCCTACCCTTTGGGAACGTCTTCGACGAACGCAGACTAAAGAAATTGAGCGGATTAGTGCATTGCTTTAATTTGCTTGTTTGCTTGTGTTTGCGCTCGCACCATTGCCTGCTTTAATGGTTGTTGCCCTAACAAAGCGCTAATAAATTGGTTATCAAAGTTATTGACAATAGCTGCTGGATATTTGCCTGCTTGCCAAGGGGTAGCGTAGGATACACCGCTCACAAAAGGCGATCGCAAGGGGTCTTTGTCATAGCCTAATTTTTGTGCTACAGATTTTCTCGTTGGTAGCGCAAACCCTGTTCCTGTCCACTTTTCCATCCCTTCTTTACCAGTGAGATAGGAAATTAATTCCCAAGCTTCGGTTTTGTGTTTTGCTTGTTTATTCATCACATAGGCAACGGTAAATACCATCGTATTTTTTTTATCATTAATAGTTGGTATTTCTGCGGTAGCAAAATCCAAATTGGGAAAGGTGTCTTTGAGATAAGTAATTGCCCAATTACCTTCAATGACCATTGCAACTTTGCTCTGACCAAACATTTCGCTACCTGAGTTTGTACCTACATCAGATTTTTGGGCAGAGGAACGGTCTTTTTGATACTGATCTATAACTAACTGCAATCCCTGTAAACCTGGTTCACTAGCAAAGGTAGCGTCATCATTTTGACTAATAATTTGCCCACCAAAGGCTTTAATTTTATAAGCTTGACGGGCTAATTCGGGAATTTCCCCAAAGCCGTATTTGTTCAGCTTACCTGTTAATTGCCCAGAGTAGCTACGTAATTCTTCCCAAGTTGTGGGCGGACTAGTTAAGCCTGCTGTGGCGAAGGCTTTTTTATTGTAAAACAACGACAGGGTTGAGTAATCTTTGGGGAAACCGTAAATTTGGTTCTGGTATTTGAAGCTATTGAGTAGGTTAGGTTCAAAGTCTGGTAAATCAAATTCTGGGGTAATATAACCATCTAGCGGTTCGAGGACGTTTTGACTCATCAAGAAAGGAGCCTCCAGCGCATCCAGATAAAATACATCTGGTGCAGCTTCTCCGACTAAGCGAGTTTTGATTACGTCCATGTATTGGTCGGAAATGACCTCATACTTAACTTTGATTTGGGGGTGCTGTGCTTCAAAGTCTTGGAGTACCTGTTTGAGAAGTTTCTGCTCAACTTGATTACCTCCCCAACCACTAAGTTTGACAGTAACCGCTGTAGATGTCCTTGGTAGTGATAGACTGTGGCAACTAATCATGGCGATCGCGATCGCTATTGCCAATCCCAAAAACTTCCATAACCTGCTTCTAATCACTTAGGGAACTCCAAAAAATAAATTATTCCGTTAAAGTCGTTAACTGTTGACTGTTGACAGTTAACCGTTAACAGTCAACAGTCAACAATAGCAATGGAATATTTTTTTACGAGTAAGTCCCTTACTAATCAGAGATACTCTGTCTCTACTTATATCGTTGGTAGCCAAAAACTGATATTTCCCAAGCTGAATTTTTGTTGCAATCCCTAGTCTCTGTTAACCAAGCTAGAATGACGGGAAATTATCGGCAACGAGACTTATCTACGGTACATCAACCGTATAAATTTAATTTATGACTTCTGTTCCGATTGAAACAGCAGCGCCTGTGACTCTGGAAATTACTCAGATTACTGCGCCACAATTAATACCTACCTCCACTATAAAGCCCAATCCCCAAGTTTATAAGGATGCTATTCGCACCAGTTTGCGGGCTTCAACTCTGGATGCTGTTTTCGCCGCAGTTTTCGGTGTAGCTACTGGTGGAATTTTACTCAGCAATTTCCTGTTGGAGTTGGGTGCTAGTCCTGTGGTGTTTGGGATGCTGTCATCTATCCCAATGTTGGTGAATTTGGTTCAGCCGTTAGGCGCTTACTTGTCGGAACGCAGCAGCAGCCGTTTCCACTATTCGCTCAAGACTCATGGAATTGGTCGGTTACTGTGGCTGGTTCTCGGCTTTAGCATTATCGCCTCACCCTGGATTGGGGTAACTTCTGAACAGTTAGTAGTATTAACCCTGTTGGTTGTTCTGTTCAGCGGTCTTTTGGGAGGGCTAGGAACTGCATCATGGCTGAGTTGGCTGGCAACGATCGTTCCTCGAAGATTGCGAGGTAGGTATTTTGGTATCCGTAATAGTGCAGCCAGCTTGACTAATTTGTTGAGTGTACCTTTAGCGGGGCTAGCGGTATCACATTGGTATGGTGGAACTTTACAAGGTTACGGAATAATTCTGTTTGTAGCGATCGCCTTCGGGTTAATTAGCTTGGGCTGTCAGTACTTCCAGATAGACATGAATCCAGCATTACAAAACAGTAGTCTTGTAAAGTACCAGCAAATCAGTGAATCTGCGGTGACTGAAACCGAGGGAACTGGTGCAGTAAATCAAATACCTAGCCCATGCAACGAGGTTACTAGTATCTGGAATAACTATAACTTTTTCAGGTTTGTGCTTTATTTCGGCTTCTGGATGCTGGCTGTTAACATCAGCGCTCCTTTTTTCAACTTCTACATGCTAGATAAGCTCCATCTAGATGTAAGTTGCGTGACGCTCTACGGTAGCCTTCAGGCGGGAGCTAGTATGCTTTTGATTGTATTGTGGGGTAAATTGGCAGACAAAATCGGTAATCGGCGGATTTTGATGTCAATCGGAATTTTGGTAGCACTGACACCGTTGCTGTGGATGGGTGTTAGTGGTAATAGCTGGAATATTTGGCTGTGGTTACCGCTATTACACATTTTTACAGGCGGGACTTCAGCGGCGATTGATCTATGCAATAACAATTTGCAACTAGGGATCGCACCAGTAAAAAATCAGTCTATCTATTTTGCGATCGCATCCGCTGTTGCTGGTGTGAGTGGTGCGTTAGGTGCAACAATTGGCGGTTTTATCGCCCAATTTGCTGAACAAGGAGGCTTACTCGGCTTGTTCGCTCTTTCTACTGTGTGTCGCTTAGTCGCGATTTTACCCCTGATATTTGTGAAAGAACCGCATTAGTTGGGCATGGGGCATGGGGCATTGGGCATTGGGCATGGGGCATGGGGTATGGGGCATGAGTAAGAAAACTCCCCACACTCCCCATATCTCCCTTGTCTTCCTTGTCCCCCTTGTCCCCCTTGTCCCCCACTCTTCCTATTCAGCGGCGCTAGAACTCAAACTCATGCTTTCCCACAAAACCATGTGCGGGGCGGTGGGTATGGGTTGATGCAAAGCAATCAACTGGGTGAGAGTATTCTTTAACTGGGTACGGGGGACGATGTCATCGACAAAACCATGCTTGAGCAAATCTTCAGCGCTTTGAAAATCTTCTGGTAGTTTTTCGCGGATGGTTTGCTCAATCACTCGCCGACCGGCAAAACCGATAGTAGCCTTTGGTTCTGCGAGGATGATATCACCTAACATAGCAAAACTGGCTGTTACACCCCCGGTGGTGGGATGGGTCAAAATAGGAATATATAAAAGTTTGGCATCGCGATGGCGTTGTAAGGCGGCGGAGATTTTCGCCATTTGCATCAGGGAAAGCATTCCTTCTTGCATTCTGGCTCCCCCAGATGTGCAGACGATAATTACCGGATAACGGCGCTGGGTGGCTTGCTCAATCATGCGGGTGAGTTTTTCGCCCACAACGGAACCCATACTTCCACCCATGAAGCGGAAGTCCATGACTCCTAAAGCCACGGGTAAACCATTTATTTGACCAAGACCAGTTTTCACTGCATCGATTAAACCAATTTTGTCTTGCATTTCCCGCAACCGATCGCTGTAGGGTTTGCGATCGCGAAATTGCAGGGGATCGGTAGGACGCAAATGCTCGTCCATCGGTTTCCAGGTGTTTTGGTCGATTAATTGGCGAATGCGTTCATCGCTATCCACTCGATTATGATGACCACATTCAACGCAAACCATCTGATTTGCTTTCAGGTCTTTCGTATAGGTTAACACACCACACTTAGCGCACTTGTGCCATAACCCATCAGCAATTTCCCTCTCTTGACGTTCCAGGCTGGTAGTACCTGATTTCCGCCGATTTGCAAACCAATCCAATAGTGACTTTAAACCGCGTGATTCTTCGTTATTTGCCATTTTTATCTTATTAATTGGGTAATGAGGTCGAAAACTGGGTCAAGAAGCTAGGGGGATTACAGGGTAAAAAGTCCTCATTCCCCATTCGTGATTTGGGACTTGGGACTGGATATGGATTGTTTGGTGGCTCCGCTAGGGGAAAGACACGCTTGTTCATCCCGTTTTGGCTCTTGACTATTGACTACATCGTCAAATTACGCTTCTTAGCAAGAAAGACCTGATGAATGCATCTTTGGTTGCCAGCTTAACGAAAATGCTGATGCCAATACAAGCCTGTTGTCAGTTTAATATGGTGAAAGTAGTGGCAAAGGTATTGCATATCAATCCCCCCCAACCGGATGCTCTTCCCCAACCCCTTCAAAGGGATACTTGCTCCCAAATCAAGACTTCGTATTGCTAGGTGATGAGCAGTTAGCTCGTTAAGAGGGTAATACTGGTCACAGGATGATATTACCAAAATCTGAAGAATTAATGGCGTAATGACAGTTACAGTCATGGGGGTTGAAATTTCTTATTATGGATCAATGGGGTTTAAAAATGGGATTTTAAATTTTCAATGAGCCAATTTGTTTTTGCCTCCTCTATTTAACTTACTGGAAAAAATAGCCCCAGGTACGCCGATAAAATCGCTTCGCCCCCAAATAAAGCGATCGCCGCCCCAAAAGCGAGAAAAGGGCCAAAAGGCATCTTTTGTCCAAATCTGCGCTTTGATAATGTAATTGAGAGAATACCAACTAAGGCTCCTACAGCACAGGCGATAAAACCAGCTAGCAGCAAATATTTCCACCCCAGCCAAGCTCCCATCATCGCCGCTAATTTGGCATCTCCTGCGCCCATTGCGGTTTTACGCAGAGCCATTGAAGCCAAAAATGCGATCGCATCAAATAGCCACAAGCCCAGCACTGCGCCGACAATCCCCATCATTAAATGTCTGATCGCTCCCACCGGGCTACCCTCAACAAAAAATCCGCTAACTACTTGAAATATTATTCCCAATACCAAACCCGACTGCGTCAATTGGTTGGGTAAAGTCATTGTATCTAAATCAATCAATGATAAGGCCAATAGCCAGCTACAAAAAGCCCAATAGCCAATGGTTAAAATAGAAACTTTAAATAAGAGAAAAACTAGTAAAAATATTACGCCCGTTAACGCTTCTACCACAGGATAGCGGGCAGAAATCTTGCTTTTACAATAACGACACCGACCTTTTAACCACAGCCAACCGAAAACAGGCACATTATCGTAAGCTTTTAGCTGGTTGAGACAACGGGGACAGCGAGACGGCGGCCACAAAACCGACAATCCAGCTGGTAACCGATAAACCACAACATTGATAAAGCTACCAATAGATGCACCTAAGGCGAAGACAATCACACTCGCCGGGACGATCATCAAAATGTCCATATATAGTCATTAGTCATTAGTCCTTTGTCATTTGTCGTTTATCTTTTATGCTTTGTCGAGAGTTCAGCAATAACAAGCTCTTGACAACTGACCACTGTACGGGCGGGTTCACAGATATCCTCATTCATTAACAAAGATCCAAATAAACCCGCCCCTACACAAGGATTTAAATAAACCCGCCCCTACTGACAACTGACTAATGACTAATGACTAATACATATGAGATTCAATTTGACTCAACGGTACAAAACATTCTTGCGGTAAGAGAATCGGCTGATTGGTAAAAATCACCTTACCGCGATGGTTAACGCGATTAATGGCTACTCCTGTAGCTTGACCAGTGACTTCTGGATGTGCTTCACAGAGAGTGTAGTAAATCTGACCAGCAGCCCTGATGACAGCAGGATCAGCCAAGGGAGACTGGGAATGCTGGTTTCTAGGCGCGGTATAGTTTTCTTGTCCTTGTCGTAAAGCGTACACTATGGATGTTATTTGCTTTCTAGATTTGTCTCTAGTTTATATGAAAGTTTCCGTAACGGTTGCCAAAATGATCCAGTTCTGTTTGGAATTGGGCAGGGGGGCAGGGGGGACAAGGGGGACAAGGGGGACAAGGGGGCAGAAGAGACTGTTGACTGTTGACTGTTGTACGGGCGGGTTCACAGATATCCTCGTGGATCAACAATGATCTAAATAAACCCGCCCCTACTGTTGACTGTTACCTCTGACAACTGACAACTGACAACTGACAACTGACAACTGACAACTGACTATTGACTATTGACTATTGCCTGAATGAGTGCATCACCCATAGCGCGACAGCCTAAAAGCTTGGTTCCGGGGGAGAGAATATCGCCAGTGCGATCGCCTTGTTCTAAAACTTGCAAGACGGCGTTTTCTATGGTATCTGCTGCTTGGGGTTGATCGAAGGCGTAGCGTAGCATCATGGCTGCACTTAATACCTGCGCCAAGGGATTGGCTTTGTCTTGTCCGGCGATATCTGGGGCGGAACCGTGAACGGGTTCAAAGACACCAGGGCCGGAAGCGCCTAAACTAGCGGAGGGTAGCATTCCGATACTACCTGTGAGCATGGCAGCAGCATCAGAGAGAATATCGCCAAATAAATTACCTGTGACAATGGTATCAAACTGCTTGGGAGCGCGTACCAATTGCATGGCGGCATTATCGACGTAGAGGTGAGATAGTTCGATATCAGGATATTCTTGGGAAAGTTTAATGATGCGATCGCGCCACAGTTGAGATACTTCTAAAACGTTGGCTTTATCTACTGAGCAAAGTTTCTTTCCGCGTTTCCTAGCTGCTTCAAAGGCTACTCTGCCAATGCGCTCGATTTCTGATTCGGTGTAAACCATTGTATTTACACCGCGTTTCTCTCCTGTCTCTGTTTCAAAAATCCCCTTGGGTTTACCGAAGTAAATTCCCCCAGTCAGTTCGCGCACTACCATAATATCAACGCCTTCCACAACTTCCCGCTTCAAAGTTGAGGCATCAATTAACTGAGGTAAAATTTTCGCTGGGCGCAAATTAGCAAATAATCCCAACCCTGCACGTAATCCCAACAAACCTGCTTCTGGGCGCAGATGGGATGGTAAGGTATCCCACTTGTAACCACCGATAGCCGCGAGTAATACAGCATCGCTGTTGCGACAGATATCTAAGGTTGCAGCCGGTAGCGGTTCGCCGGTTGCGTCAATTGCTGCACCACCAATTAAAGCTTCTTGAAAATCAAACTTCAAATCAAATTTTTTCCCCACGACATTTAGCACGTCTACCGCTACGGCCATAATTTCAGGGCCAATGCCATCGCCGGGGAGTAAGGTAATGCGGTAGTTCTGGGTCATAGCTAGTTTTTACTGAGTAAATGCTTGCAGAATAAATATCATACCTAGTAACGTGTACCCATGACTTAATATTCGGGCTGAATTGGGGCAGATGCAAGCTGCGATCGCTAAAGTACGAGTTTCAAAAACTGATTAACGGAGTTCAAAGCCTGATTAACGGAGTTCAAAGCCTCGTTCACCGAGTTCAAAGCCTGATTAACGGAGTTCAAAGCCTCGTTCACCGAGTTCAAAGCCTCGTTCACCGAGTTCAAAGCCTCGTTCACCGAGTTCAAAGCCTGATTAACGAAGTTCAAAGCCTGATTAACGGAGTTCAAAGGCCTGATTAACGGAGTTCAAAGCCTGATTAACGAAGTTCAAAGCCTGATTAACGGAGTTCAAAGCCTGATTAACGGAGTTCAAAACCTGATTAACGGAGTTCAAAGCCTCGTTCACGAGTTATACCAATTTGAAAAAAGAATGCGAAATATGGGTAGTAGCACTACATTGTTCATTGGTGTCAACTTACAGCAGTTTTCATGCAATTGAACCACAGCAGCCCAGGTAGGGGCACGGCATCCACAATCTTCTGGTATATACAATAATCTTACTGGTGCCGTGCCCCTACAGCGTGGTCTATTTACCTGAAAATCGCTGTAAATCTTGCACTCTCGCTACCATTTGCCTCACGCTCTCAGCATCAGGGGATTGAATACGCTGCAATATTTCCAAAGCTGGCTGTAAATAATCTAGTGCTTGATTATAATTCTCCTGTTGTTCTGCTATTTGCCCTAACCAGCACAAAGTATTTGCCTTTGTTTGGATATCGCCGATTTGTTCGGAAATAGCAAGCGCTTGTTGATAAAAGGCGATCTCTTATTCTATTTTTCTATTTTTCTCTTTTTTATTTTTAGGCTTTTTATCATCTTCTAAGATATTAATTCTTGAATATAAGTAATCAATAATTTTTTTTACTTCTCTTGTTTTTGGAGAATTAAGTTTTTGGAATATATTTAAAGCCTCATTTAAATAAGCCATGCCATCTGAAAAGCTTCTTTTTATCGCCATTATTTCTCCAAGCATCATTAGGGAATTAGCTTGAGATTCAGCATTGTTAATTTGCCGTGAAAGTATGAGAGCTTTTTCATATAAAGCTATTCCTTGCTCAACTTCTCCTTGTATAATATAAACATAAGCTAGATTATGCAATGATTTTGACTGCCCTTTTATATCACCACTTTTTTCTTTTATTGCCAGAGATTCTTGAAGAAGAGGAACAGCTTTATTAATTAATCCTTGAAGTATATAAATATAAGCAATCTCATTGATAGTTCTAGCTTTATCTTGCATATATCCTAGCTCTGCTATTATTTGAAGAGATTCTTGATACAAATTAATAGCCTGTTTAAAATCCTCTTTTAATGTATAAATATGGGCAATATTATGTAGTGAAACTGCTTTATTTCTTAGTAATTTTGAAGAAATTCCTTCTTCTTGTATTCTATTAGCAGATGCTTCTAAGGCTTTTTTGTAGTAATCAAGAGCTTCATCTAGTTTCCCCTGCTGCGTAAAAATAATGGCCATTCCCCCAAAAGCCATCATTAAGTTTTCATAGCTATTAATTTCTTGAGAAATTTCCCAACATTTTTTGTTAAAGTAAATTGCTTTTTTGGGTTGACCTGTCTCAATATAAATGACCGATAAATTATGTAGAATGGTTGCCTTTTCTTTTTTATTAGATAGTGGGCAGAACTTTAAAGCTTTATGATAGTATTTTAATGGGTTTTTAATATCACCAAGTTGTTTTTCGGCTAACGCTAAGTTATTGAAAATACTCCAATCTTGAAATACTCTTAAAGTAACTTTGCAAACATTAGCTGCATTATGATAAAGACTTTGATCTAGGTTCCTAGTAGCAAGAGCAGAGCAAGTTTCAATAGCTATATTCTTTTCTCCACCCAATAAAGCCAATCGATGAATTTCAATACATTTATCTTCTGTTAGATTACCTTCTGTTTCTACTCGCCAAATTTGATTGAGGATCTTTACAGCTAGACTGTATAGATTTTTATGTTGTATAAAACGTAGTGGCAAAATACGCGGCACTCGCAACGCCTCATCATGGCTGACTTCCAACAACCCCAACGCCACTGCCCGATTAATATAATGTTCCAAATTCGGGATATTCTCACAAACTGCGGCTAACGCTTCCCTCGGTACTGGTAACTCAAACACCAAATCCCGTGACAACATCTCCCGCATAGTTTCATCCATCTGTTGCAGCAGCGCCTCAGCCAAAACTTGCTCTCGCAACTCCACCGGATCTGCTGCTAACCTCTGCAAAATTACCCCCACATCCACACTTCCATCATCCATTATCTTGTCCCCCCTCCTCGCTTGCGGGGAGGGGGTTAGGGGGTGGGGTGCTAACAATTTATCCAACCATTCCAACAACCGAGGATTCCCATCCGCCAACTTCTGCGCCTGTAACTTCAACGCCTCATCAACCTGAGATTTTTCACCAAAAGCTGTGAGGCGATTAAACTTTTTTCGCAAATCTGCGCCTTGCAATGCATCCAACGGCTGCTTGTAGAAATACTGCAACTGGCTAAATTCAAAATCGTAACGGCAAGTAATAATGATGCGGTGGGATGTGTAATTTTCTCTAATCGCCCAAACTAAAGCTTTCAATACCTCTGCTGCTTCCGCTTGCAACACATAACTCTCATTGCGGGGTGCTAAATTCACCTCAAAATCATCCAGCACCAACAAAAACGACTTTCCACCCTCATGCAACTGCTGCAAAACTCGCCGCAACCGAAATTTCAATTCTTCTTCGTAATTTTGTAAGCTTTTACGTTGTTCGTTATCATCCAACTTTTCCGCCAACCGACTCACTAAATTACCTTCATCAATTCTCCCCACCCACACAACACGCTCAAAATTCGGCAATCTGTCGCATAGCCTAGCTGCTAAACTACTTTTACCCAAACCGCCCATCCCATGAATCAACACCCCAACTTCATCCCTTGATTGCGTCAGCACCCTTAAACAATTTTGCAACTGACGGCGACGACCAACAAAACTTTCTCGCGTCGGGACTTTCACCTTACCCGCCGGATCTAAAAACTGGGTAGTCACTGAAGGCGCTGGCGCTGGTTTTCGTCCACGAGTCCGCAAGGGTGTGACTAATGCACTGGGTAAATCACCTGCTGCATATAGCCGCAACAAATGCCAATCCCGCGCTTGATTCTTAATTAATGCTTGGTAAGTACTAGCAACAGCCTCGACAATTTGCTTCCCCGCCGCTAATTCCTGATACAAAGCAGCCGCCGCAGCCGTCGCTTCTGGATCTAAAACCTTTTGTCCCCAACCCAAAACCGCTTTTGCACCAGCTTTGAGCAATTCTTCCGCCATTGACGGTACATCACCGCCATTACCAGCTTGCCCAGTGCGACAACCAGAGACGAAAATCAGTTTAGGCAGTCGAAATTGTAATTCTTGGGCGATATCTTCCGCACTCGCATAGAAAGCTTCACCTGTTGGCGTTTCTGTAATAAAGCGCGATCGCCCATCTTGTAAAGTAGCATGACCAGTCAGGTGTAAAACATCAAAATAATCCCTGTCGTAACCATCGACTAAATAACCCAACTCCGACAAACAACCGCTTTCTTCCACCGTCAAAGCTAAAGGTTGTCGCGCCGTCGCTTCCAAAATCCGCGCTTCCTCTCCCTCAAAATCCAGCACAGGTGAAACATTCAACGGCGAAGTCGCCATAAACAAAACTTGTAGCGCCCGGTTTTCTGCTTCGCCTGTAAGGGTCAATTTTTTTACCGTGCTATCCGACACCCACCGCACCGGGACAACCGCCAGCACACGCTGCACCAAAAAGCTACTACCATCATGCAAAACTTCCCAAGGCAGATGAGCGAGTTTTTCTGCGGCGGCGATCGCTAAAACAACCCCTTCCCGCCGATACTTATCTAGTAAGGCTTGCAGATTGCGATCGCTCCCATCCAACCAGTTATACAACCGCCGCCCAGTTACCGCATAATCCTCTGGGAAAAACGAAACGTAATAATCTCTCTCAGCCAACTTAATCAAGTCGGCGATTTCTTTGAGAGGAAGCGATCGCCTTTCATACTGATTTGGATTATCAACAAAATACCGTAACTCTACGTAATCACCCGCAACAGCCTTCAGGTCAAGGTGGACAACTTGCACATTCCGAATCCTAACAATTCAGTAATTACCCCAAGTCTACCACCCCCAATTCCAGAGAACTTCCCAACAAATGCAGAAAATCCCTCTCAAACTCTTCCCCCTTCGTGTTCTTTGCGCCTTCGCGGTTCGTTACTCTTACCCTTCCAAAATTTCCTTAATCTCCTCCAACGTCGCATTCTTCAACAACAATCGCCTACCATTACGCCCCACAATCAACACCTTTTCAATTCTTTTACCAGACTGTTTAGCTTCATACTCCTGATACCACTTGCGGATTTGTTCAGCAATTGCGATCGCACCCCCGACAATCCCCACAATGCTAGCAACAGTTGCAACTACCGTTTCTTTTTCCTCTGCTTCCGAAACCGCATAGTTACCAGATATACCAGGAATCGCCAACAAATCCTCCGTTGCTGCGATCGCATCTTCACCTTCAATCGCCACCTGAATTTCCGCCATAAATTTACCTACAACTATCTTCAGGCTTATTATAAAAAACTCCACCCACGGATCGGAGTTTTAGATAGTTGTAGCGATGTATGCGATCGCAAACTGCATGATTTTACTCTGGTTTGCAACAGAAATAAACAGACGCGAGCGATCGCGCCTGTTACTAAGTTAGGAGTGTTAAATTAACAAGTTTTGACTTCTTGCTGTTAACTACTACAAACCCCCAACACCCAATTCCAGATTGTCAATTGTTATTTCTCCCCTGTCCTCCTTGTCCCCCTTGTCTTTTTTGTCCCTTTCATCCTCCCAGTCTCCAGTTCAATTCATCACCCTGGTTGCATTAAAAATCGCCAGTAGTGCTACACCGACATCGGCAAACACAGCTTCCCACATTGTCGCGATCCCAAAAATCCCCAACCCAATAAATACGCTTTTGATGACTAACGCAAAAATGATATTTTGCCAGACAATTGTGCGGGTTTTTCTGGCGATTTCTATCGCTTCTGCTACTTTTAAGGGACTATCGGTCATGATGACAACATCAGCAGTTTCTATCGCCGCATCTGAGCCTAATCCGCCCATTGCCATGCCAACATCAGCTCTAGCAATTACTGGAGCATCATTAATTCCATCACCAATAAAGGCAACTTTACCATGCTGTTGTGCGGTGCTGAGTAACTTTTCAATAGCACTAACTTTTTCTTCTGGTAATAACTCTGCTTCATAGGAGTCTATACCAAGCTGTTGAGCCACATGGGAGGCGATCGCTTGATTATCTCCGGTTAACATGACTGTTTTTCTGACACCGATTCGTTTTAGCTTTTGAATAGCTTCTCTTGCATCTGATTTCAACTCATCAGCGATCGCAATATACCCAACATATACATGATTCACTGCGAGATGAATCACTGTGCCTTCAATATTGCAAACATCATGAACAATATTCTCTTTGTGTAATAGGCGATCGCTTCCTACAAGCACTAACTGATTTTCAACTTGGGCGCTAATTCCATAACCAGCGATTTCTTGGTAATCTCTCACTTGGGATGCATCGATTTTTCCCTGATACGCCTCCCTAATAGATTGGGCGATCGGATGATTTGAATGTGATTCTATTTTGGCGGCTAATTCTAGCAACTCTTGCTCATTCCCGCCATTTTTAGGAATAATCTTTACTACTTTAAATACTCCTTTGGTTAATGTACCAGTTTTGTCAAATACAACCGTATCTACTGTTGTCAAAGTATCTAAAAAAGTCGAGCCTTTAACCAAAATACCTTGTTTAGCAGCACCGCCTATTCCCCCAAAGTAACCGAGGGGAATACTGATAACTAATCCACATGGACAGGAAATTACTAATAATATCAAACCACGATAAATCCATTCTGAAGCTGTTGCCCCAGGAATCAATAAAGGCGGTAATAACGCAACTGCTAAAGATGCCAAAACTACTACTGGTGTATAATATCTCGCAAACTTTGTAATAAATTTCTCTGTTGCTGCTTTTTTGCTTCTGGCATTCTGCACCAAATCTAAAATCTTGGCAATGGAAGACTCATCAAAAAGTTTTGTGACTTTAATTGTTAGGACACCCATTTTATTGAGCATTCCCGCCAAAACTATTTCTCCCGTTCTCACCGTTCGCGGTACAGATTCTCCAGTTAAGGCAGATGTATCAACTTGGGAATTTCCTTCTATGATTTCCCCATCTAAGGGAATCTTTTCTCCGGGTTTGACTACAATAATTTCCCCGATATTTACTGTTTCTGGCGATACTTTCTTAATTTCTCCATTTATTTGGATATTGGCATAATTTGGACGTATTTCCAGTAAAGCTTTAATGGAATTACGGGAACGACTAACGGCAATATCTTGAAATAACTCGCCAATTTTGTAAAACAACATTACCCCTACAGCTTCGGGTAATTTATGAATGGCGATCGCGCCCAATGTCGCTACTGTCATCAAAAAAGTTTCATCAAATACTCTACCTCTGAGTATATTCCTCCCCGCAGTTTTTAAAACACTCCATCCACTTAATAAATAGGCAGGGATAAAAAGTAGATATTCACCGATTGAGTAGAATGTATTGTGTAATTGAGATTCAAAAATTATCCCTGGTGTATACAAACCGAAAATCAAAACTAAAGGAAATATCTCATTTTTGAGATTAAATTCTCCGCCATGATCGTGATTATGGTCATGGTTATGATTCTCATCATGATGGTGATGAGAATCATTATGATGATTGTGATTATGATTCTCGCGATCGTCATGTCCACAATGACAACAATTGTCAGATTCTGAATGTATTTTCGGCTTCATTTTTGTTCAAAAGATTAACTTATTAGCTATATGAGTTCTCGTTCAAATGTAATAAAAAAAAGCAGTTTTTACAAGTTGAAAATTTAATAATGATAATCTCTTTCACTCAGAAAATTGAGTTGCTTGTTGAAGTTTTTAACTAAGTTGTAGTGAGTATTAAGATTTATAACCTTAGGAATGTAGTTAAATTTCTCAGCGGTGGATAGAATTATGAGAAGATTATGAAAAACTGAGAGTATCAACGAATGCCTTTTCCAGAAAATCAGGACAGGAAGCCCAGCTTACCTGAAGTCCACCGCAGTATAGAGATTCCTAAGACCAAAAACATCTGGCGCAAGATGTTGGCTTATGCAGGGCCTGGATATCTGGTGTCAGTGGGATATATGGACCCTGGTAACTGGGCGACTGACTTGGCTGGGGGTGCTAAATTCGGTTATGCATTACTAACAGTAATCATGCTTTCCAACTTGATGGCGATTTTAATGCAATCGCTGTGTGTGCGGTTGGGAGTAGCAACGGAACGAGATTTAGCACAGGCTTGTCGAGATTATTTCAGTCCGCGTGTGAACTTCTGGTTATGGGTACTTTGTGAGATTGCGATCGCAGCTTGCGACTTAGCGGAAGTTTTAGGAAGTGCGATCGCGCTGCAACTTCTTTTTGGTATTCCCCTGAGTTGGGGGGTATGTATAACGGCGCTAGATGTAATTGTACTGCTGCTGCTACAACACAAAGGTTTTCGTTATACAGAAGCTTTGGTAATTATGTTAGTAGCAACTGTTGGACTGTGCTTTTTCGCAGAAATCATCTTTTCGCGCCCTGACTTTGGGGGAATTTTATTAGGTTATGTTCCCAAAATAGAAATTGTGCAGAATCCAGAAATGCTCTACATTGCTATTGGCATTTTAGGGGCAACAGTGATGCCGCACAACTTATATTTACACTCATCAATTGTGCAGACGCGGAATTGGGAAGCAACATCCCAAAAGAAATGGGAAGCTATTAAATTTGGCACGATTGATTCAACAGTGGCTTTATTTTTTGCATTGTTTATCAACTCAGCAATTTTGATTGTTGCTGCTGCCACTTTTCATTTTTCTGGTTATCAAGATGTAGCCGAAATTCAAGATGCTTATAAATTGCTTTCTCCCATATTGGGTGTGAATGCAGCGAGTGCAATTTTTGCTTTAGCATTACTTGCTTCCGGGCAAAGTTCAACCCTAACCGCAACCTTGGCAGGGCAAATTGTCATGGAAGGATTTCTCAATTTGCGCTTAAAACCTTGGTTGCGTCGGTTGATAACTAGATTAATTGCGATTATCCCGGCATTGATTTCAATTATATTTTTAGGTGAAAAAAGTACAGGTAGTTTACTAATTTTCAGTCAAGTTATTTTAAGTTTGCAACTATCATTTGCCGTTGTGCCATTGGTAATGTTTACAAGTAACCGCCGCTTAATGGGTGAGTTTGTTAATCCTTTATGGCTGAAAATTTTATCGTGGTTAGTAGCGATTGTTATTGGTAGCTTAAATGTTTGGCTACTATTGCAAACTATTTCTGGTTTGCTTTACCGATAAATTTTATAATAATATATTTATCGGATTAATTAGGTTGATATTTTGAGCTTTGATAACGTTTGTAAAGTTCTGGCAGAAAAATATCCAGCAGATTTTGTCAGGTGGTTAATTGGGGAAGAATCTACCAATATTACTGTGTTAAGAACCGAGTTAAGCTTGGAACCAATTCGTGCTGATTCGGTAATTTTTATCCAAGCTGGTAATCGAATTTTACATATTGAGTTTCAAACTTTAACAAAGTCTAATCCGGCGATTCCTTTCCGAATGTTGGATTATTGCGTTAGGCTAAAGCGTTTGTATAAGTGTTCTGTTACACAAGTCGTCATATTTTTGCAGGAAACTGACGATGAGATTGCTTTTACCGAAGAATATCGGGAGGAGTCTACTATCCACTCTTATCGTGCGGTTCGGATGTGGGAGCAGGATTCGAGATGGTTTCTGGGCAATTCGGCTTTATTGCCGCTAGCACCTTTATGTCGGACTGATTCTCCACGAGAGTTATTATCGCAGGTTTCCCAGGAAGTCGCTAGAATTGCAGATAGGGAAACGAGGCAAAATACGGCGGCTTATACTGAGATTTTAGCTGGTTTGAGATTTGAGAAAGATTTAATTCGTCAGTTATTAAGTGAGGATCTTATGCAAGAATCGGTTATTTATCAAGATATTTTGCACAAAGGCGAGGAACGTGGTGAGCAGAAGGAGGCATTTCGCTTTTTAAATCGGCAGCTAAATCGGCGTTTTGGTGAGATAGATTCTTCGATAATCGATCGCGTTCGGGTATTGTCTACGGAACAATTGGAAGTTTTGGGAGAAGAATTTTTAAGTTTTTCAGATGTTTCCGATCTGGTTGCTTGGCTCGAACGCAATATTAAGTAGTTAGTTTGCGATCGCCCGCATCTGGGTTAGGGAAGTTTTCTGAAGGCGATCGCTTAACTTAATTTTCATTACTCTTGCACATATGCGTACAAATGAACCACAAAAACTATATTGCTTGTTGTACTTAAGTTTTAAGGTTTTTCAACTTCATTTATAGCTTTAAACTACAGCATATTTCATCGGAGTGAGGTACACTTGTAGCGGGCAAGATGCCCGCACCACAAGAGTTATATGATTAATTTTTGTACTTCTCTTTTCTAGGAGAGGCTACGCCCTAAGCGTAGCTATGCCGCAGGCTTTACGAGACGCTCCGCGTAGCTTGCTTCCCGTAGGGTACGACTTGCAAAAGTACAAGTTAACTGTGCAAAGGCAAATTCCGTCTGAGTCGCAATCCTACTAACAATCCCACAATCACAAAGGCTGTCATGTAAGCCAGACTAATAAACCGCACCATAAAAGGCGGTGCAACTCCTTCTACATCTATTTGTCTTTGTACCTGAAATGGCGTAAATTGGCGTGCAGCATTGGGTTGAGGCGCAATTTCTACTGTCAATTTATGAGGTGCGCCATCAAAAAACCCTTGTTCCCAGGAAAATTGTCCTGTGGAATCAGTCACAGTTTGGGATGCAAAATTCACCCAACCATCCTCAAGCATGGTGGTTTTGATGTTTAAGAGTAAGTCTGAGATTGGCTGATTTGTTTTTTCGTCAGTAACTTTTACTTGCAAAGCAGCAGGTTCTCCAACAGTGGCGCTAGCAGATCCTAACAATTGGGCTTGCAAACCCTGTTGACGAACAATCCCAGAGTTATCAACTTCTGCTGCGGTTGCCGATCCATGATCGTGATGATCGTGATTATGTGCGTGTCCTGAACCTTGTGATTGGGCAACTTCTGCACTGATGTTAACAAATAATAGAGCTGCGATCGCAACGACAATTAATCCACTCAATAATAATCGCACTTGCTGAGGTGCAATTTCTCCTGGTGTAATTGCTTGTCTTCCACCAATTACCCAACCACCACCTAGCCCAACCAGTAATAAAATTACAGCGAGAATGGCAAAATTACGATATTTTACCCCATTTTCTGCCACTGGTAATGTCAGGGTTTGCTGAATTGGCTTAAAGGCATTCGCTACCACTGGGGTAACATTCACCTTGAGTTGGTAATTTCCCCGAATTGGCAGCATTGTTTGAACTTCTAGCTGTCCTTTTGGGGCTATAGTCTCGATATCTAGTAGCTTGGTTCCCTCCACTATGGGAAAATCCGTTGTGAACCAAGGGTTATGAGGTGGGGTAAAAATTTCCAGGTCAAATTTAGCGTTCTCTAATGCTTTACCTGTAGCATCTTCGGCTTGCAGCGCTAATTTTACTGGAGATTGCGGTGTACTGGCCTCGGCTTCAAACGGTATAATTCGGCTTTCTGGTGCTGGGCTAACTAGTCGCACACGCGGTTGGGGCGATTGAGAGAAGCCGATAAAACTATAAAAAACTACACTCATCATACAAATAGCACTGATGAGTGTATACAGCTTAAATTTCGACATTTTAACTATGGATTTCACAGTAATAGCTGAGTTGATCAAAACTCTATGAACCCAGCGTACAAGTTTTCATGTACTGTATTGTCGCTTGATAATGGGGAATCTTGTCCGCTGGATTGTCACAACAAAAGGATGAAGCTTAAAAGATGAAGGATAAAAAATCAACTAAATCACTTCATACTTCAAACTTCATACTTCAGCCTTCAGTTGTTTAGTGGCAAGGTACCAGCAGAGTGTGGTGACGTGGGTTATGTACGCGATCGTGAACCGCTGGATAGGTTGTAAAATAAGCAGTCCACAGTGTCAACGCACATAGGGAAACGAAAAGTGTTGCCTGCACAGGCGTTGATAAAGTTACGTTTGCCGTCTTTTGCAACACTGAAGGATGAGTCTGAGTAGTCATCATATACCTCGCATGAATCTAGAACAGTGAACGCATCGGCGGGTATTCCGGTTGGGGCTGGCTTTAGCAACTGCTTTGTTTGTGAACCTCGAATTCATACCCAAGTTTTCCCATTACCTTTAGCGGCCGTTCTCCACTAAAACCGATTATTACGCAAATTACACAATATCTTAGATTTTATTCGAGTGCCAGTATATATATTTATGCAAAAATCCTGAGACTTAGGGGTTAGGGGCTAGGGGCTAGGGGCTAGGGACTTGTGGGTTTTTTCCGTGTAATTGCAGTCATTGAAAATAGCGCTTTGGGAATTGGTCGTTTGTCATTAGCTGTTGATTTTTCTCCCCTGATTATGAAATCTCAGTTTAAATACTTAATATTATATTTTCTTAATTTCTCTTCCTACTGTAAATCTACTGATGATGCTAAGATTTTTTTAAAGCGTATTTTTTACATTTGTAACTTGGTATAGACACTGCCTATAGAAGTAACCAATACACAAATTCGGATTACAGACTAGCTGATGTAAGAGACAGATTATTTGTCTGGTTATTCATGCTTGTCGGCTTTGCTGTGGGTGCATCTGATTTTGAGAGTTTGTGATATCAAGCTGTAAAAAATGCTGAAACAGGTAATCAAAAAAATTTGAATTGATGACAAAGAAGCCGCCATTTTGGTGAAATCATTCGTCACTCGACAAGCAAGAGCGATCGCAAAACCTGGTATATGCGATCGCTTATCGTGATGACAAAATTTATGTGTCACTTGGCACATAAATCAAATTCGCTACGGTAAAACCATTTGTCTTTTTTCCAACTTATAGCTTCAGGCGACGAGGTGCATGAGTTTGAGTTTCTCTATCTACCTATTTACAACCTGTCAAACAAAGGAGTAAAAATCTGTGCTTAATTTTATTTATGGTACCTCCGGCAATGACACACTTACTGGAACTGTCATCAGTGACTACATTTATGGTTATGCCGGGAACGACTCTATTAATGGTGGGGCTGGTGACGATACCCTGGATGGCGCTACTGGTAATGACACCCTCAATGGTGGTGATGGCGACGACAGCATTATAGGTAGTGAATATTCTGGTAGTGTGAATGTCGAAAAAATTGATGGTGGAAACGGCTATGACTACCTAAATTTAGATAATTCTGCTGCTGCTAGCAATTTAACTGTCACCTACACCACCGCTATCAATGGCACAGTTTCCAATGGCACTACCTTTCAAAATATCGAAAGTTTGAGGTTAGAAACAGGTAGCGGTAACGACAGTATTAATGTCACCTATGTAGGTGATGCCACCGTTTATGGCAATGGCGGCAATGATGCCATTACCACAGGCAATGGAAGCGATCGCCTTGATGGTGGCGATGGTAATGATACTCTCAATGGTGGAGCAGGCAACGATACTCTTGATGATGGTGCGGGTAGTGACATCCTGAATGCAGGTGATGGGGATGACTATATTTACGCCAATAAAGGTAGTGCGGGAATAGAAAAAATCGATGGTGGGCAAGGTTTTGACTCCCTCAATTGGGATATAGCTGATGTCGTTGGCAATGTCACTGTTACTTACACCACCGCCACAAATGGGACAGTTTCCAATGGTTCTACCTTTCAAAATATCGAAAGTCTAGACTTAATTACTGGTAGCGGCAATGACATCATTAATGTTACTGCTTTGGGTAATGCCGATATATCTGGTAATAATGGCGATGACTCTATCACTACAGGTAATGGTAGAGATTACCTTTACGGTGGTGCCGGCAATGATACCCTCAATGCTGGTGCAGGCAACGATTACCTTGATGGCAACATCGGCAATGATGTCTTAAATGCAGGTGATGGAGATGACTCAATTTATGGTAGTAATTACAATAGTGTCGGAGTCGAAAAAATCGATGGTGGGCAAGGCTTTGACTACTTAAAGCTAGATAATTCCGCTGCCACTGTCAACTTAACTGTCACTTATACCACCGCCACAAATGGCACAGTTTCCAATGGCACTACTTTTATTAATATCGAAAGTCTCGAATTAGCCACAGGTAGCGGTAACGACACAATTAATGTCACTGCTGCGGGTAATGCCAAAGTTGATGGTAATGGCGGCAATGACTCCATCACCACAGGTAATGGTAGAGATACTCTTTATGGCGGTGCTGGCAATGACACCCTCAATGCTGGTGCTGGTAATGATATCGTGGGCGAATCTTATGGCGAGGCTGGTAATGATGTCTTGAATGCAGGTGATGGAGATGACTATATTTACGCTAGTGATGGTAGTTTGGGAGTAGACAAAATTGATGGTGGACAAGGCTTTGATTCTCTGAGACTAGATAATTCTGCTGCAACTAGCAACTTAACTGTAACCTATACCAATTCGACGAATGGCACAGTTTCTAATGGCACTACCTTTATCAATATCGAAAGTCTGACACTGTACACAGGTAGCGGTAACGATACTATTAACGTCACTGCTGCGGGTAATGCGGAAATTCATGGTAATGCTGGCAATGATGCCATCACCACAGGCAATGGTAGCGATCGCCTTTACGGAGGTGCAGGTAATGATACATTAAATGCTGGTGCAGGTAACGATGTCCTTGGTGATGGCATTTACAAAGAGCCTGGTAATGATACTTTCAATGCAGGTGATGGAGATGACTCTATTTACGCTAGTGATGGCAGTTTGGGAGTCGAAAGCATCGATGGTGGACAAGGCTTCGATTACCTGAGACTAGATAATTCCGCAGCCACCATTAACTTAACTGTCACCTATACCAGTGCTATCAATGGCACAGTTTCCAATGGCACTACCTTTAAAAGTATCGAAAGTCTGTCCCTAGAAACTGGTAGCGGTAATGACATCATTAATGTCACGGCTGCGGGTAATGCCAACATTGATGGCAATGGCGGTAACGACTCCATCACCACAGGTAATGGTAGCGATACCCTTGGTAGCCTACTCAATAGCAATGATGGTAATGACACCCTCAACGCTGGTGCAGGTAACGATTCTGTTTATGGCGGTAGTGGTAATGATGTCATCAATGGTGGTGATGGCGATGACACTATTTACGCCAGTGATTACCTTGGCAGTGTGGGAGTCGAAAAAATCGACGGTGGACAAGGCTTTGACTACCTCACTTGGGATAATTCTACTGCTACTAGCAATTTAACTTTTACCTACACCAATTCAACAAATGGAACGGTTTCCAACGGTTCTACCTTTATCAATATCGAAAGTTTGTCCCTAGAAACTGGTAGCGGCAATGACATCATTAATGTCACTGCTGCAAGTGATGCTGATATTAATGCTAATGGCGGTAATGATGCCATTACTACTGGCGCTGGAAACGATATTCTCAATGGCGGTGATGGCAATGACAATCTCAATGCTGGTGCTGGTGGCGATAACCTCAATGGCGGTGCAGGTAACGACACTCTCAATGCTGGCGCTGGAAACGATATTCTCTCTGGTAGTGTCGGCAATGATGTCATCAATGCCGGTGATGGCGATGACAAGATTGAGTATGGTAGTTTGTTTGCCGATGATGGAATTGATACTATTGATGGGGGACAGGGTAATGATTCCTTGGAAATTAAAATTTACGCCTCTACCCTCGACTTAACTATCAATTATCCCATCGCCACATCAGTAGGTAGTTTCTCTGGCACAACTTTTCAGAATATCGAAATTCTCGATATCAATACAGATGCTGGCAACGACAAAATTGATGTCAGTGCCGCTATTGATGCTACTGTTTTTGCCAATGCTGGCAATGATTCTATTACTACTGGTGGCGGTAACGATCTTCTTGATGGCGGCACTGGCAATGACACGCTTACAAGTGGTGCTGGGGATGATTATATTACAGCTGGGGGTGGAGTAGACAAAATCGTTGCTGGCACAGGTAATGACCTTTTAAATTTGTCCATTTCCTCTGCCACTGCTAATTTAACAGTGACTTACACCAGCACTGCCAGTGGCACAGTATCTGACGGCACAACATTTCGAGATATTGACCGTCTTTACCTGACAACGGGTATTGGCAACGACAATATTAATGTGACTGCTGCCAATTATGCTTCTGTTGATGGCGGTGTTGGTAATGACACAATTACCACTGGCATCGGTGATGATACCTTAACTGGGAATGAAGGTAACGATGTCCTCAATAGTGGACTTGGGGATGACTCGCTTTCTGGTGGTGATGGTAACGATATTCTCAATGCCAGGGCAGGAAGAGACAATCTTTATGGTGGTGATGGCAATGATAGCCTCAACGCCGGTGCAGGTAATGACACCCTTTCTGATGGTTCCGGAGTAGACACTATTAATGGTGGTTCCGGCTATGACCATCTGAATTTAAATATGTCTAATTATATTGTGCCGTTGACTGTTACCTACACCACCGCTACCAATGGCACAGTTTCAACTGGTACTAAGTTTACAGATATTGAAAGCCTAGAACTCCAAGCAGGTAGTGCCAGTGACGTTATTAATGTGACTGCCGCAGTTGCGGAAATTATTGGTGGTTACGGTAATGACTCAATTACCACAGGTGCAGCTAATGATACCATTTACGGTGGTACATTCTCTAACGGTTATGGTAACGACACCATCAACGCTGGCGCTGGAAATGACTTAATTTATGACGGTAACGGTGGAGTAGACAGTATTAACGGTGGTGCTGGTTCTGACTACCTCAGTTTAGATCTGTCTAATTACATTGTTCCTGTCACTGTCACTTATACCACTGCTACCAATGGCACAGTTTCTAATGGCACTACTTTTACAGACATTGAAAGCCTAGAACTAGAAGCAGGTAGTGCCAGTGACACTATTAACGTGACTGCGGCAACTGCAAGGATTTATGGTGGTTACGGTAATGATTCAATTACCACAGGTGCAGGCAACGATACAATCTATGGTGGTACACTCTCTAGCGGTTATGGTAACGACACCATCAACGCTGGCGCTGGTAATGACTTAATTTATGAGGGTGACGGTGGAGTAGACAGCATCAATGGTGGTACTGGCTATGATTACCTGGATTTAGATTTATCTAATTACATTATTCCCCTGACTGTCACCTATACCACCGCCACCAATGGCACAGTTAATACTGGCACCACCTTTCAAAATATCGAAAGTCTGAGTCTAAGTACAGGTAATGCCAGCGATATCATCAATGTAACTGCTGCTGTTGTTTCTGTGGATAGTGGTTACGGTAACGACTCCATTACCACAGGTGCTTTTAACGATAACCTTTATGGCGGTGATGGTAATGACACCCTCAATGCTGGAGATGGTAGTGATACTCTCAATGGCGGTGGAGGAATAGACAGCATCAACGGTGGGGCTGGCTATGATTACCTGAGTTTAGATTTGTCTAATTACATTATTCCCCTGACTGTCAGCTATACCACCGCTACCACTGGCACAGTTTCTAATGGTACTACCTTTCAAAATATCGAAAATCTCAGTTTGAGTACAGGTAGCGCCAGCGATATCATCAATGTAACTGCTGCCGCGGTTGCTTCTGTGAGTGGTGGTTACGGTAACGACTCCATTACCACAGGCGCAGGTAACGATAGCCTGTATGGCGGTGACGGTAATGATACGCTAATTGGTGGGACTGGAAATGATAGCCTCAATGGCGGTAACGGTGTGGACAGTATTGATGGTGGCGCTGGCTATGACTACCTGGATTTATATTTGTCAGATTACATTATTCCTCTGACTGTCACATATACCACCGCTACCAATGGCACAGTTTCCAATGGCACAAAATTTCAAAATATCGAAAATCTGAGTCTGACAACAGGTAACGCCAGCGATATCATCAATGTCACCGCTGCTGCTGTTGCTTATATCAATGGTGGTTACGGTAATGACTCAATTACCGCAGGTGCAGGTAACAATATCCTTAATGGCGGTGACGGTAATGACTCAATTACCGCAGGTGTAGGTAATGATACCCTGGATGGCGGTTACGGTAACGATACCATCAACGCTGGGGCTGGTAATGATGTAATTTATGAGAGTGTAGGGGCGAATGTAATTAACGGGGGTCTTGGTTCTGATTACCTGAAATTAGATTTATCTAATTACAATACATCCTTAAATGTTAGCTACACCACTACCACAACTGGCACAGTTAATACTGGCACCACCTTTACAGATATTGAAAGCCTGGAAATAGAAGCAGGTAGCGCCAGCGATACAATTAATGTCACAGCTGCGGCTTATGCAAATATTGATGGCGGTTACGGTAATGACTCAATTATCTCTGGTGCAGGGAGCGATCGCCTTTACGGTGGTTTAGGTAATGACACAATCAGTGCTGGCGCTGGGAATGACTCAATTTATGGTGGTGAAGGCGTAGATAACATTAATGGTGATGCGGGCACAGATTTGCTGACTTTAGATATGTCCTATGCTACCACCAGTTTAAACGTCTCCTATACTACTGCCACTACTGGAACGGTTTCCAACGGCACAACATTCCAAAACATTGAAAGTCTCGCCTTATCTACAGGTACTGGTAACGACATCATCAACGTTACTGCGGCGGTTGTCTCTGTAGCTGGTAATAGCGGTAATGACTCGATTACATCTGGTGCAGGTAACGATAACTTAAATGGTGGTTTCGATAATGATACGCTCAATGGCGGTAGTGGCAATGATACTTTGTACGGTGAATTTGGCAATGATAGCTTAAATGGTGGTATCGATAACGACTTCTTAGTTGGTGGATTTGGCAGCGATACGTTAACTGGCGGTGTTGGTAATGATGGATTTGTCTACTTTAGGTTTACCGAAGGTGGCGATACAATTACTGACTTTAATACCAGTACTGATGTAATTGGATTGACAGATCTATTAACAGATTCAGGTTACTTTGGTGCTAATAATGCGATCGCCGATGGATACTTAAGATGGCTCCAGTCAGGCACAAGTACTCTGGTGCAAATAGACGTTGATGGTACTGCGGGGACATCGGAAACTT
This sequence comes from Calothrix sp. NIES-2100, assembly GCF_963875285.1. Lineage (NCBI taxonomy): Bacteria > Bacillati > Cyanobacteriota > Cyanophyceae > Nostocales > Calotrichaceae > Calothrix > Calothrix sp. NIES-2100. Next base: position 8,460,654 of record NZ_CAWNLA010000001.1, on the reverse strand, counting down.
TCGCTACTTTAGTAACTTTAAACAATGTTACTGCTACTAACCTCACTGCCAACAACTTCGTCTTTTAACTGATTTTGACAATTCAACCCTCCCCAATACACCAGGTTAGCGGAGGGTTGAATTTTTAGGGTATCAGGGAGTCTAGGGAGTCTGGGGAGTCTGGGGAACAATGCCCAATGCCCCAATCTACAACGATTCTAAATAGCTCAAAAGGTCTGCCATTTCTTGGGCACTAGGTTGGAATTTTGGCATGGGTGGTGTGTCCCCACTAATCACTTGCTGAATTAATCCATACCGAGACTTGTGCTTGGAAACACCTTGCAAACTGGGGCCTACTCGCCCATCTGCTTGCCAGCCATGACAACCAGCACAATTAATTTGAAAGATAGCGTTTCCTTGAACAGGATCGCCCGTCAGGGCTAGAACACTCTTGACATAGGGATCGGACGCTTGAACCATTTGAACACCAAAAATGCCCAAAGAGATTGCTAGCAGTATGGCCAGAGCCAGCAAAGCGATCCGCTGAATTAGAGTTTCAGGTTTGGTAATCTGGTTATCCAAAAGGTGTGTAGTTAAAGTTGAGGTGTGCTAAAAGTTTTTCATTTCCTACACATAGCTTAAAAGTTCTTGATTCTGTCTGCAAGCACAGATGAAGATTTTTTTGTTGCCATTCCTTGTCTAAAATCCTCTAGGGAGCGGGATTCACCCCAATTTGGTAAAATCAAAAACAGGAAACGAATGTTTAATAATTGCAAAGAGGAGATTTACAGTGGTTGAACCCCTGCTCTCAGGTATTGTCCTTGGTTTAATTGTGGTTACCCTTTCTGGTCTGTTTTACGCTGCCTATAAGCAATATAAGCGCCCCACCGAACTGGGAGGTTAGGGATTAGGGGCTAGGGGAACCAGGGCTAGGGGCTAGGGGCTATGGGCTAGAGATTAAGAGTAATGATTCTCTGCTTTACTCCTCATCCCCCTTCCCTTGTCCTCCTTGTCCCCTTTCCCCTTTCTTACTCAATTGTCCTGTAAAACGTCAGGGCTGTATTTCCATAAACTTTCTGACGGCAAATTTCCCAATTGGCAATGATTGGCATCACCAAATCTTGGGAACTGTGTTCAGCGGCGAGTTCGCCGTCAGAATTTAAAAGTTGATAATCAGCGATCGCTTCTAATACTGGTTGGTACAATCCACTAGCATAAGGTGGATCAAAATAAATTCTGTCAAATTGTTTGCTTGATAGGTTTTTTAACTGCTGGAGTACATTTCCCCGCAATACTTTCCATTCTTGGTCAGCATGAGCTACTTGCTGCCAATTTTGTTGAATAATGTTACAGGCTCGGCTCGATTGTTCAATGCCTATTACTAAGCTGGCTCCTCTACACAAAGCCTCTGCTCCCATTGAACCACTACCGGCACACAAATCTAGCCAGCTACAACCAGCTATATCTCCCTGCCAAATATTAAAGACAGCCTCCCGTACCCGCGCACTAGTGGGTCTGGTGTCTTTACCAGGTAATGTTTTTAGCTGGCGATTACCGTAAATTCTCAGACTCATTTGTCATTGGTCATTAGTCATTAGTCATTTGTCATTGGTCATTCGTCATCCCTTCTCTTCTCCCAAGGGGAGACGCTGCGCGAACGAGATGCTACGCGAACGGCTGCGCGGTAGTTGAGCGTAGTCGAAACTCAGGGTAAGTGGTCATTAGTAATTTAGTCAGCAGTAAGAATTATTAACTGACAACTGACAACTAACAACTGACAACTAATAAAATTATATTATGCCGCAACTTGCTCTCGGACTTGAGCAACAAAATTAGACAATATTTGCAATCCGATATTCGATGATTTTTCGGGGTGAAATTGAACTGCCATCAGGTTATCACGGGCGATCGCAGCTGTAACTGTTTGAGTACCGTGGGTAACTATTGCTGCCCGAATTTGCTCCTCTGTTGGTTCAACATAGTAAGAATGGACAAAATATACCCAAGGTTGGGATGGTAAATGCTCCCACATAATACTTTTTGGCTGAGTTATTTCCAGCTGATTCCAACCCATGTGTGGAATAGTGATATCCGGTTCAGGAATAAACCGTTTGACTTTTCCTTTGACAATTCCCAACCCTGGTTGAGTACCTTCTGCACTTGATTCAAACAGAATTTGCAATCCCAAGCAGATACCCAAAAATGGTTTACCAGATGCGATCGTATCTTTAATAGGTTGTTCTAAACCACGCGATCGCAGGTGTTGCACCGCTGGATCAAATGCTCCTACTCCAGGTAAAACGACTGCATCTGCTTGTTCTATTTCTTTAAAAGAATGAGTGATTTTAGGAGTAGCTCCAGCTTTTTCCAAGCCTTTGCAAACTGAATGCAAATTTCCCATCTCGTAATCTACGACCGCAATCACTGGCATTGACCTGCTCCTTGTAAATTTATTATGGAGGGTTATTCTATTTTAAATAATATTTCCTATGAAGAAAAGGTTTCTATTAACTTCTTTTGACACTTGGTTGTGCGATCAACAGTCAAATTCTTCTGATGATCTATTACTAGAAGTCGCCAAACTTGACATCCTACCTCATCATTTGACTTTTTTGCGTCAGTTACCTGTAGATGTGCAGCTGGCTAGCGATTGTGTAATTCAAAAAATCAACGAACTCGAACCAGATTGCATCATCTGTTGTGGTATGGCGGCTAGCCGGATGCTATTAACTGTGGAATTTTGCGCTAGTTGCAAAGAAAGAGTTTTGCAAACAGGAGTGGATTTAGAACAATTAGTTGCTGGCGCTAGGGGAATTGAGATTAGCCACGACTGCGGTAAATTTGTCTGTGAGGGTCTTTATTATTCCGTATTAGATCATCTGCGTCAATCCCAACTCAGAGCAAATTGCATATTTGTCCATGTTCCAGTTTTGCATCCAGAAAATTTGGTAAACATTGTTGCAGATTTCGTATTAATTATTAACAAACTGGCACTTTCATAAATTTGTCAGCGTCTTGATGAAGGAGAAAATAGTTAAATTTATGTTTCCATTGTTACTAAGTTTGAGCCTGACTCAATCGATTCCCCCTACACCACCACCAGCAGAAGTAGTACAACCGCAAGTTGTACGTCCTTTACCAGGTAATCTTGATAAAGTACCAGTATTTAATAGCAATAGTCCAGAATTGGTATTGAAAGAAGGAATTTTACTTTCCACCTTTCCGCCTGATGGCAAAAAAGTCCCAACAGCCCATTTAAATTTTCCCTTTCAAGGACGATTTGATATTTTTGCTCACCATATTGCTAAAGCTGAACCGCCAGAAAATTTGCGCTCGCTGTATGTGGGGATAATTTTACATAATCCTGGTTCGTCACCAGTAACGATAAATGTATTGCAAGCAGCCAGTTATTTGAGTCAACCCGATGCACCTTTTATTGGGTTACCATCTTTTAGTAACAATATCTTAGGTACAGTTTTTTCTGGCCCAGGCGATCGCATTACTAATGATGTACTCAGAGGTAAGCGACAGGAAATTTTTCCCGCGCAAATAGTCATACAACCGCAGGAGTATCACATATTACTAAATCTGCCAATTCCTGTACAAGGACTTACCCCACCCCTGAATGGTCGCTCTACTTTAATGCGACTACGCAGTAATGGTAAAGTTTATGCAGCTAGCCTCGCCATGTTTGCACAAACAAATCCCGATGGTAGTGAGCGTGCGCCTACTTTAGAAGAGTGGCAAAATTTACTGAATAATAGTGATGTAGCTGGCCCCAGAGATAAAACCCCAACTCCTTTAGAAGAAACTGGTAAACCCCGCATTTACGGGCGTGTAGCCGGAGTAGCCAGTGGTTCTCAGTGGCGAGCCTTATTAGTAGATGAACCAAAAGCCAAATATCTCACCATTCCCCAGCCAGGACAAGCCTTTTCCTACGCTTTAAGTACCGTGCATGGTGGTAGCTTGGGAACTAATCAAATTCAAAGTGCAAAGATGCTGGTGCGCTATCCTGACACTGCATACCGCGCTCATGGCAACTATGGCATTCAATACAGTTTGAAATTGCCACTATATAATAATAGTCAAAGTCCGCAGACTGTCAGTGTGGCAATCCAAACCCCAATCAAAGAAGATCAGTTAGTAAAACCAGGGTTACGCTTTTTCAATACACCAGCCAAACAAGTTTTCTTCCGGGGTACAGTGCGAGTCCGTTACAAAGATGACCAAGGTAAGCCGCAAACCCAATTTGTTCACCTGATGCAAACCAGAGGCCAAGTCGGAGAACCCTTAACTATATTAAATATGCCAGCAGGCGATCGCAGATTAGTAGAAGTAGACTTGATCTATCCTCCAGATGCTTCCCCACCGCAAGTATTAACAGTTGCAACTCAAGCTAAAAGCTATTGACGCTCCCCGCATTCCGCTATCTGACTTTTCCCGTTAAGTCTGGAAACATAGATATAGTAAGGGTTTCAGTCCACAAGCCTATTATCAATAAAAGACGTTTAATGAGAATAGAACAACGGGAAAATAGGACTTTTAGGATAGCACTCCTGATCGCGATCGCTGTGATAGAAAGATAACGGGAAAAGTCAGATGTCTCAACAACTACCGCTTTTCATCCCCACACTCCGCTATCGCTACGTATGGGGTCTTAAGAGCAAATTTGATAAAAATTTTCGTAGTGAGGACTTTAGTCCGGATATTGAACAGTAAAGTCCTCATGATCTCATATCCGGTTAATCGCTTATAAAATGTCATTGCGAGCATAACGAAGTGTGGCGAAGCAATCACAAAATTGCTGCGATTGCTGCGCTACGCTCGCAATGACAACTATTGATCCGAAAATGATATGACTCAAAACCACATGATTATTTTGGTCGATACTCAGTACCGTCAGCACGAAAACCTTTCTGCTGCAAAATCACCTTATTTTCATGAATAATGGTCAGTTCAGTGTCAGCACCAGGAATAAATCTGACTTGATAAGTAGATCCATCCTTAGAAGCAATGTAAGTTGTCCAAGCATTAGTAGTGTCATTTTTAGGTAATTTTGCAGCTGGCGCACGATTTGTCACCTCAGTTTTATTATCGTAGACATTTATATATGCCTGCCCTTTACCGTAAACTCTCACGGTTTTAGTGTCAGTAACGAAATACACTAGTGTGTCTGCTTCAGAGGGATTTTTATCAGGTGTAGGTTGGCTAGCAACTATTGAAATTACGTCTTCCCGTACCCAACCGACTTCTTTCGCTTGTGTACCAAATTGCACTTTGTACCAATTGCGAGTATCTCCTGAAGGCTTTTGTTTATCTACAATTTTAACGCGATCGCCTGATTTTCCTTGGCGTATAACATTACCATCCTTGATTACGGGAGCCGAACGAATATTAACTACATTCGTGCTGGTAGAATTAGTCTTTAAAATGCCTTCACTGGGGAGAATTTGGTTGGAATTTGTCATATGATTACTCAGCCAAATTTGATTTTTTTGACAATCGACGCTTCAAATGATACAACTGTGCTGCTAAATTGGGAAAAAATATACTTGAATTTCTTAATAATGTCCGCAGATTGCCGCCGACGCAGAGCCGGGAATGTTTGTTAGTTGGTAGTAGAATTTCGTAGTCAGGACTTTAGTCCTTGATTTTTCAGCACCCTTTGTAATTGCTAGATTATTTAAAACCCTTTGCTGCTTTTTTTTGTCCCTTACCTTGTGGTTTAGATTTTTGCACTTCTCCTAAGGCTGCTTGAAATAAGCTATGTAAATGTAGAGGAACACTAGCAATTTCTGGTAAATCTGGCTCTAGAGGTTTGTTAAATTCTTGTAACAGTTCATTTAAATCCCGATTCAATTGAAAATCGGAACGTTGCAGAACTGTTTGCAAGACATTTTCTAATGTATTGGGGTACTCTTCGGCTAACCGATACCAAATAAAAGCGTTAATACGTTTGTCTTCCAAGTAAGAGCGAATTAGTTTTTGACTACCTTCAATATTTTGCCAATCTGCTGTAGATAAAATAATTTTTACCTTACTATATGTTGGTAAAAACATTTGTCCCCAACGGGGATGGGAAATAGCTGTCACCTGTTCTGCTTTCCTCAGTTCAGCAGGTAAATCAACCTTTGGCATTACCATCTTACTACTACCATTATTCTTAAATATTTCTGCTGCGACCTTGCTGTCAGCACCCATTTCTTTAACTGCGGCTGTGATTTCCTCTTCATTAATTCCAGCTTCTTGTACTAGTTCATTGAGAGGCTTAGAAGTGTCAATACCTGAAGCCGCTAAATACTTCTCAGTAATTATTTCTTGAAATTCAGCTATTTTCTGATTCAGTTGATATCCTGGTAATGTGATTTCGTCAGTGCCAAAAAATTCCACAAACTGCTGATGATATTGGGTTACAGATTGCCAAGCTTCTTCTAACAAATCTGGCGCATCGCTGTAAAGATGATTTTTATATTCTTCTTTGAAATTCCCAATAGCTACAGCAAGTTTCGGTTTACCCAATTTACCCATAATTGTATAATTACTGAAAAACGTCCAGTAACTATCGGTAATCGGAGAAATGCGAGTGAGCAATATTTCTCCTTGTTTTAACCGAGATGTTTCTTGTAGGGTTTGGGCGTTATTGGGCTTAACGATGTAATATTTATCCGTCAACCAGTTCCTTAACTCAAAGCCATCAGGTAAAATTTTAGTGATGGCAAATAAGCCCATAAAACTACGATGCCAAGAGCTAATTAAATTGCGATCGCTCTCTTGTAAATCAGCATCGCTATTGATAAATAATTCTAGTGGTGACTTATCACCTACTTTCCCTTCTGTAATAAAGCTATCAATAACTAAGTTTTGCTGTGTACTGTTACCATTACCACTGCGTAACTTTCCAGCTGCATAGGTTTCCAAAGCTTGTGCTAAATCGCCTTCTGCGTCCAAAACAAAATCTACCACAGCTTGTTTGAGTGCGTGCGATCGCTCTAATATTGCATCCACAAGTTTATCTCTCTAACCAACAGAGGTAGATTATAGCTTTTGAGACTATTAGTGCATCTAGCAATAGCTAGATTTATCAAGATACAAACTTAGCCATTTCAGCCTTACGTTTCTCTTAAACTAGATATAAGGCATCACACAAGGTAACTATACATGGTTGCAACTCCAAACTCTAGCTATATTTCCCCAGAAGACTATCTTAAAGCAGAAGAAACTAGTCCCATTAAACACGAATATAGACAGGGATTGGTTTACGCAATGGCGGGAGCAACTAACGATCATGTAGTTATTTCTCTCAACATAGCTTCAATGCTGAGAAATCATTTGCGTGGAAGTGGATGTCAGACTTACATATCAGACACCAAAGCACATATTGAATCAATTAATATCTATTACTACCCTGATGTTATAGTAAGTTGCGATCAACGAGATAGAGCGTTTGAAAATTTTCTCCATTATCCCTGCTTAATTGTAGAAGTCCTATCACCTACAACAGAAGCTTTTGATCGTGGTGATAAATTTGCTGACTACCGGAAAATGGAGTCCCTTCAGGAATATGTGCTTGTCAGTCAAACCCGGATGAACGTGGAGATTTTTCGCCGCAACCCAGAAGGACAATGGGTACTTTATACCTATAGTCCAGGGGATAATATACATCTAGCAAGTGTTGATTTTAATTGTGCGATCACAGATGTGTATGAAGATGTTACGTTTGAAGCTTCTCAATCTTAAGGCGTAAAGGCGATCGCTTACTCTTGATTAGGTATCTATCGCTACTTTTAACCTAATTTCAAAATTTTTAAAATATGCTTTTGAAATTCTGCTAATCCGCCTTTGCTATCCCAATATGCTTTGAACGTAGGTAGGGTTTCCAACTCCATCACTTTACCTCCTTCAAGGTGGACATGATAACCAAATATCATGTCTTGATCTGGCGGAACACTCCAATAATCTGCCATCCAAACTACTTGAACGAGACGATAAATATTAAATTCCGTATCATAAAGCTCTTTGTATAAAGTATTG
>NZ_CAWNLA010000001.1:6212644-8450144 GCF_963875285.1 Calothrix sp. NIES-2100 | reverse complement strand
ATTTGGGGACCTTAGCTGGTGGTCTGGGCTGTTTCCCTCTTGACAATGAAGCTTATCCCCCACTGTCTCACTGGCAATGTGTGCTCTGGGTATTCTGAGTTTGTCTCGATTTGGTACCGGTCTCCCAGCCCGCACCGAAACAGTGCTTTACCCCCCAGATATATTCATTACCGCTGCGCCTAAACACATTTCGGGGAGAACCAGCTAGCTCCTGGTTCGATTGGCATTTCACCCCTAACCACACCTCATCCGCCGATTTTTCAACATCGGTCGGTTCGGACCTCCACTTGGTGTTACCCAAGCTTCATCCTGGACATGGTTAGATCACCAGGGTTCGGGTCTATAAACACTGATTTTTCGCCCTCTTCAGACTCGGTTTCCCTTTGGCTCCAGCATTCTCGCTTTAACCTACCAGTGCCTATAAGTCGCCGGCTCATTCTTCAACAGGCACGCGGTCATCCGTTTAATCGGACTCCCACTGCTTGTAGGCTGACGGTTTCATGTTCTATTTCACTCCCCTTCCGGGGTTCTTTTCACCTTTCCCTCGCGGTACTTGTTCACTATCGGTCACACAGTAGTATTTAGCCTTACGAGATGGTCCTCGCTGATTCACATGGGATTCCTCGTGCCCCATGCTACTCGGGATGAAGCTACTATCCTTAAGTTTTCGACTACAGGACTTTCACCTTCTTTGGTGCAGTATTTAGCTGCTTCGTCTAACCGCTAGATTCGTTATTGCTTTCCCACAACCCCAAAAGGTAAACCCTTTGGTTTAGGCTTTTCCCCTTTCGCTCACCACTACACAGGGAATCTCTTTTGATTTCTCTTCCTCCAGCTACTAAGATGTTTCAATTCGCTGGGTTGGCTCTTTCCTGCCTATATATTCAGCAGGTAGTATTTAGGGTTGCCCCATTCGGACATCTCCGGATCAATGTCTGCTTCCAACTCCCCGGAGCATTTCGTCGGTAACCACGTCCTTCTTCGCCTCTGTGTGCCTAGGTATCCACCATCAGCCCTTATTAGCTTGACCACAATTCATTTGGTCTTCACCACTGCAAACACATTTCATTCATTAAATGTCTGTGTCTGCCTGCTTTTTTCGCGTTACTATGCAGTTTTCAAGGTTCTGGCTGGTTTTCACCCAGCAGTTTGACTTTGAGATTTGTCAATTGCTGAATTTAACCACAATCTTTGATTGTATCATACTGTCTTTGTCATCACAACCATTATACCGTTTTCAGCTTTTGACTGCCATCGATATAACTTTGGCGATTTTCACAAGGAAGTACTTGATGTGGAGGTTAGCGGACTCGAACCGCTGACATCCTGCTTGCAAAGCAGGCGCTCTACCAACTGAGCTAAACCCCCTAACACAATTCAAAATTCAAAATTCAAAATTCAAAAATAATTTATTTCTTACTTTTGACTTTTGACTTTTAACTTTTGACTTGCTTCAGGTGGGCCATCCTGGACTCGAACCAGGGACCTCACCCTTATCAGGGGTGCGCTCTAACCACCTGAGCTAATAGCCCATAATTGAACCTCATCATAGTTTGAAAGCCTCAACAATACTTGCGACCGACCTAGAGTAGACCATCTTTACATCTATTCGCTGTTTGCTTTCGATTTTAAAGTTGGGTAGGTCTCCCTAAAAGGAGGTGATCCAGCCACACCTTCCGGTACGGCTACCTTGTTACGACTTCACCCCAGTCACCAGCACTGCCTTAGGCATCCTCCCCCACGAATGGTTGGAGTAATGACTTCGGGCGTTGCCAGCTTCCATGGTGTGACGGGCGGTGTGTACAAGGCCCGGGAACGAATTCACTGCAGTATGCTGACCTGCAATTACTAGCGATTCCGACTTCACGGAGCTGAGTTGCAAGCTCCGATCTGAACTGAGCTACGGTTTGTGAGATTTGCTTGCTATCGCTAGCTTGCTGCCCTTTGTCCGTAGCATTGTAGTACGTGTGTAGCCCAAGACGTAAGGGGCATGCTGACTTGACGTCATCCCCACCTTCCTCCGGTTTGTCACCGGCAGTCTCTCTAGAGTGCCCAACTTAATGCTGGCAACTAAAAACGAGGGTTGCGCTCGTTGCGGGACTTAACCCAACATCTCACGACACGAGCTGACGACAGCCATGCACCACCTGTGTTCGCGCTCCCGAAGGCACTCCTCCCTTTCAAGAGGATTCGCGACATGTCAAGTCTTGGTAAGGTTCTTCGCGTTGCATCGAATTAAACCACATACTCCACCGCTTGTGCGGGCCCCCGTCAATTCCTTTGAGTTTCACCGTTGCCGGCGTACTCCCCAGGCGGGATACTTAACGCGTTAGCTCCGGCACGGCTCGGGTCGATACAAGCCACGCCTAGTATCCATCGTTTACGGCTAGGACTACTGGGGTATCTAATCCCATTCGCTCCCCTAGCTTTCGTCCCTCAGTGTCAGTTGCGGCCTAGCAGAGCGCTTTCGCCACCGGTGTTCTTCCTGATCTCTACGCATTTCACCGCTACACCAGGAATTCCCTCTGCCCCGAACGCACTCTAGCCATGTAGTTTCCACTGCTTTTACAAGGTTGAGCCTTGCTCTTTAACAGCAGACTTACATAGCCACCTGCGGACGCTTTACGCCCAATCATTCCGGATAACGCTTGCATCCTCCGTATTACCGCGGCTGCTGGCACGGAGTTAGCCGATGCTGATTCCTCAAGTACCGTCATTTTTTTCTTCCTTGAGAAAAGAGGTTTACAACCCAAGAGCCTTCCTCCCTCACGCGGTATTGCTCCGTCAGGCTTTCGCCCATTGCGGAAAATTCCCCACTGCTGCCTCCCGTAGGAGTCTGGGCCGTGTCTCAGTCCCAGTGTGGCTGATCATCCTCTCAGACCAGCTACTGATCGTCGCCTAGGTGCGCTCTTACCACACCTACTAGCTAATCAGACGCGAGCTCATCTTCAGGCAGCAAGCCTTTTACCTTTCGGCACATCCGGTATTAGCCACCGTTTCCAGTGGTTGTCCCCGACCTGAAGCTAGATTCTCACGCGTTACTCACCCGTCCGCCACTATCTCCGAAGAGACCGTTCGACTTGCATGTGTTAAGCATACCGCCAGCGTTCATCCTGAGCCAGGATCAAACTCTCCATTTTGTTGAAGTTTGTTTTAGCTCTTTTGACTGTTTTTACACCTCAGTCCGGTGATTTTCTTTACTGACGCAAGAAACTTGTTGTATACTGGCTTTCAAACTATAATATTTTCAAGGTTCGGTGTTCCTGCCGCGCTGCGCTTTTGGCACTCCGCTCTCAGGCACTTATCCAATATATCGAGCCGACTTTAGTTTGTCAACTCTTTTTTTCAAAAAATTGAGTTTTTTTTGAATCGAGATTGTAAGGCTTGCACAGTCAGGGTTTTCAGCTATAGTATTCCTGGCAGTTTAGAAGGAAGCAATGAAGTTGTGAGCAAGTTTGCTGTTTTGCCACCTTGGCTGGTGTTAGATCCGCTGTTGCATAGCTGGTTGTTGGAGGATATTGGTCGCGGCGATCGCACAACGAACAGCCTACTAGCTAAAGATGTCACGCCAGGAACAGCTATATGGATTGCCAAAGCTCCAGGAGTTATTGCTGGGTTACCAATTGCAGCTAGGGTATTTCAGCTTTTGAACGAAAAAGTCAGCTTTGTACCCATGACAGATGAAGGTGCATGGTGTGAACCAGGACAAGTAGTAGCGGAAATTCATGGTTCATTGGATGCGCTGCTGATGGGGGAAAGGGTTGCGCTTAACTTGACTATGGGTTTGAGTGGGATTGCGACGTTAACTCATATATATGTAGAGCGAATTGCGGATTTACCTGCTCAGTTGGTGGATACGCGCAAAACTACCCCAGGGCTGAGATTGTTGGAAAAATACGCAACGGCTGTGGGAGGGGCGATTAATCATCGCATGGGGCTGGATGATGCGGTGATGATTAAGGATAATCACATTGCGGCGGCTGGGGGAATTGGCGAAGCAATTACGCGCATCCGTTCTCAGATACCTTATCCGCTCACAATAGAGGTAGAGACGGAAACTCTAGAGCAGGTGAAGGAAGCGCTAGAGCATAAAGCTGACATTATTATGTTGGATAATATGCCTCTAGAGATGATGTCTGTTGCGGTGCAGTTGATTCGCCAAGAATATAGTCACATTAAAATTGAAGCTTCAGGGAATGTGACTTTGGACACGATTCGGGCTGTGGCGGAAACAGGTGTGGATTATATTTCTAGTAGCGCACCGATTACACAGTCTAAGTGGTTGGATTTGAGTATGAAGATTCCACTTAAATAAACAACAATAGTCGCATTTGGTAAGACTATGGCGTTTGTGGATGAAATCACACCTGAACAACAATCTTTAATGCCAAGTTACCGCGACAAGTGGCAATCAGTTTCATCTAGCTATGACTTTTATTGGTTTGTGCCACTCCACTCGTATGCTTGTAAAGGTGGATTATTCGATTTTCATTTTTCTGTGGTAAGTCATAGGCTATTTCAGCCTTATGATGAATTTGCCTGGGAAGTATTTCAAAAACTGGTTAAATCTTGTGGTTGGATTATTCCTTTTGAAACAATCTGTTTAGTTTGCGATCGCCCGTCTCAGTTCTTGTTTAATTCAGAAAATATCCTTCATGCAGAAGGAGAAGCGGCGGTTAAATTTAGTGATGGTAATGGGCTTTATTCTTACCACGGTGTAACGCTGCCAATGGAATATGGACAAATGCAACCTCATCAATGGCAAGCATTGTGGTTATTAGAAGAAACGGATAAGGAACTGAAACAAATTCTAGTTCGAGCTATTACCAGCAAATCTGATAACTATAAAATTTGCTATTTTAAAGAAGCTTTAGAAATGGCTACTCGATTGGGAAGGCTGAATATTGTACAACAAATATTAGCAATCCAAAAGTTTGATGGACATTCTCTATCTAATTCTCTTGCTCATGGAGTCTGGAGTAAAGATATCAAAATTGTAGAGGTTTTGATTGCGGCTGGTGCTTACTTAAATCTCCGCACAGATTGGGGGACACCTTTAATTGCTGCTGCTAGAACCGGAGAAGTGAGGATTGTTCGTTACTTGGTAGAAGCAGGTGCAGATCCAAATCTCTGGATTGACTATGATGGATACATGAGTCCGCTTTCAGTAGCAGTATATGAAGGGAATCAGGAAGTTTGTGATTATCTGCTTCCTTTAATTACAGATTCTGAAGAAATTGAATATGCTGAACGAGAATTACCAAAAGCGGTTATTCGCAAACAGCGACGAGAAAATAAGTCCTTACAAAAATTCTTCGATGCTGTTATTGAGGGTGACACAACTACAGTGCGTCAGTTAGTCGCACAAGGTTTAGATATAAATTCTTTAAATGAAAATGGTAGTACTGCTGTTCATTGTGCTGTTGCTGGTGGCAATGTGCAAATGATCGAGTTGCTGGCAGAATTAGGAGCTGATTTAAATCGCCTCAATGAAGATGGAAAAACACCCTTGATGTCAGCAATTGGCATCTACGCTTTTCAAGCTAGGGCATTGCGGGCGCTGATTCGTGCTGGTGCTGACATAAATTATAAAGACTGGGAAGGATATACAGTTTTAAATTATGTGGTTTTAGATGCAGTTATTCCACCAGTTTTTACAAAAATACTTTTGAAAGCTGGCGCTAAATATGGTTGTTGGAAAGGAGCAGAAATTCATCTGGCAGCCGAGATTGGTAATATTAGGTTAATTAATCTTTTAGTATCTTCTGGGATAGACGTTAATCAGTTTGCTACAGATGGTTTAACTCCATTAATGAAAGCTGTTCTCCGCTCTAAAGCTTGGGCAATGCGAACTTTGTTTCGCTCTGGTGCCAATGTGAATATGAGAACTGAAAATGGTGAAACAGCTTTATATTTTGCTGAATACACAGGACAGAAACATCCTGTAATTAAGAAGATTTTGCTACAAGCTGGTGCGACTTACTAAAAAGCAACAATTATACTGTAGGCAAGATTAGCTATTAATTTTGAATTTAATTGTGTATAAATACTAAGTAATAACAAGCATAAAAAATAAAAGCTAGATACATCGGTATAGCAGTTTATGCTTTTTGTTACGAAATGATTTTCAAAATGCAAATGATATGTATGATAAGTTGGGGATTTTAAATTAGGCAAATAAATATCAATATTTAATACTTGATACCTGAGAAAAATATGAGATTTTTAGTATAGTTTTGAAGTTAAAAAATATTCTAAAAAAGAGCAACAATTGCTACAAGTCGATTTTTACAAAAACTAACGTTTATTACAGCTTAAAGAAAAAATTATAGGGACAATGGGGACAGACAAAAATACTGTTGTTTTGCGCTCGGAGACGAATAATGGTAGCGATCGCAGAGAACGTTCAGCATCGGCTAACTATACAAACTGTAGAAATTGCCCCTAACACAACGGCGATTCGCTCTCTTGATTGGGATCGCGATCGCTTCGATATCGAATTCGGACTGCAAAATGGAACGACTTACAATTCCTATCTAATTAGGGGTGAGCAAACAGTTTTAATTGATACTTCTCACCAGAAGTTTCGGGAACTGTATTTAGAAACGCTCAAAAGTCTGGTAAACCCCAAGACTATTGATTACATTATTGTCAGTCACACAGAGCCAGATCATAGCGGTTTGGTAGAAGATGTGCTTCAGTTGGCTCCGAGAGCGACTGTTTTGGCTTCTAAAATTGCATTGCAGTTTTTAGAAGGTTTGGTACACGAGCCATTTTCCAAGCGGATTGTCAAAAGTGGCGATCGCATAAATATTGGTAAAGGACACGAAATCGAATTCGTGAGTGCGCCTAATCTGCACTGGCCTGATACCATCTTCAGCTATGACCGCAAAACCGAAGTTATCTACACCTGTGATGCTTTTGGGATGCACTTCTGTGATGAGCGCACCTTTGACGAAGACTTAGAGGCGATCGAAGCTGACTTTAGATTTTATTACGATTGTTTGATGGGTCCCAATGCGCGTTCGTTGCTAAATGCAATGAAGCGAATGGGTGATTTAGGAAAAATTAACATTATCGCCAACGGTCACGGGCCCCTACTGCACCACCATTTAGATGTTCTGACCGAGTGTTACCAAAGTTGGAGCCAAAGACAAGCAAAAGCAGAAACCACTGTTGGCTTGTTTTATGTCTCAGAATACGGCTTTGGCGATCAGCTAATTCAGGCTATTGGTGAGGGAATCCAAAAAACTGGAGTTGGGATCGAAATGATCGATCTCAGTTCTGCGGAAGCCCAAGAAATTCAAGAACTTGCAGGTAGAGCAGCCGGTATTATTATTGGTATGCCGCCAACTACAAACGTTGCTGCTCAAGCTGGGATTAGTTCGCTGTTGGCTGTGGCTAATACCAAGCAACTGGTGGGATTGTTTGAGTGTTACGGTGGGGATGATGAACCTATTGATACACTGCGCCGTAAATTTATTGACTCAGGTATCAAGGAAGCCTTTCCAGCAATTCGGATTAAAGAAACTCCTGGTGCGTCTACATACCAGCTATGTGCAGAAGCTGGTACAGACTTGGGACAAGTGCTGATGCGCGATCGCAACATCAAGCAACTCAAGTCCCTCGACGTGAATATGGAAAAAGCGTTGGGTCGGATTAGCAGCGGACTATATATTGTCACTACCAAAAAAGGTGATATTAGCAGTGCGATGCTTGCATCCTGGGTCAGCCAAGCAAGTTTACAACCTTTAGGATTTACCATTGCGGTAGCCAAAGACCGAGCGATTGATTCGTTGATGCAAATAGGCGATCGCTTTGTTCTCAATGTCCTAGAAGAAGGAAATTATCAGGAACTGAAGAAACACTTCCTCAAGCGCTTACCTCCTGGTGGTGACCGATTTGCTGGTGTAAAAACTCAAACAGCGAAGAACGGTTCCCCAATTCTTACAGATGCGCTGGCGTACATGGAATGTGAAGTGCAAAGCAGCATTGAATGCAGTGACCACTGGATTTTATATTGTACTGTCCAAGAAGGTCGTGTATCCAAATCAGATGGATTAACAGCGGTTCGCCATCGCAAGGTAGGTAATTACTACTAAAGCTGAGTAGAGCAGTAGGATTTGCTCTTTCAAGGTGCAGACAAATTATTGCTAATTTCTCTATTATCTCTTCACTCTGTGTCCTCTGTGGTTTTAATATTTTTTGAACCGCCGAGTACACAGCGAAAAGTCTGAGCGCCGGCTTCCGGCGATCAGAACTTTTCAAGACAGAGAGCGCAGAGATGAGAAAGAGATTTTTTCAGTCACTTTGAAGGAGAGATTAGCTGTCCTCTCATTTCTTGTTGCTATCTCATGCATGAGAAGGATTTCATCAAACAAATGAGATTCGCAAAACCCTTCATTCACATTTTTGAATTAGCTAAAAACTGGGTAAATAGTACCCGGTTTTTCCAAGTTTTTGCTAAAAATAACCGGAAATCTATGAGCAATTCCAAACCCCGTGACGTACAAGTTTTGCCCATTGCGACAAATACTAAAGTTCTTAGAGCGCGTAGTTGGTCACGTTTGCGGTTTGAAATTGAATATGCACTGGAAAGGGGAACTACTTCCAATTGCTATTTAATTGAAAGCGATAAAACGGCAATTATTGACCCACCGGCAGAAACTTTCACCGAAATTTATCTCGAAGGCTTACAGCAGACCCTGAATTTAAAAAAGTTAGATTATGTAATTTTGGGTCACTTTAATCCTAACCGGGTTGCAACTTATAAAGCTCTGTTAGAATTAGCACCGCAGATTACTTTTGTCTGTTCGCTTCCGGGTGCTGCTAATTTGCGAAATGCTTTCCCTGATGACACTTTAAATATTTTGGTGATGCGAGGGAAAGAAACTTTAGATTTAGGTAAGGGTCATGTTTTAAAATTCTTACCTACTCCTAGTCCTCGTTGGCCCGAAGCCCTTTGTACCTACGACCAACAAACACAAATTCTCTACACAGATAAGCTATTTGGCTCTCATATCTGTGGTGACGAGGCGTTTGATGACAACTGGGAAAGCTTTAAGGAAGACCAGCGCTACTACTACAATTGTTTGATGGCTCCCAATGCTTTGCATGTAGAAGCAGCTTTGGAGAAAATCTCTGATTTGCAGGTGAGAATGTATGGTGTTGGTCACGGGCCTTTGGTACGTACCAGCTTAATCGAACTGACCAAATCCTATGGAGAATGGAGCCACGCGCAGAGAACTAGAGAAATATCTGTAGCGCTGCTGTATGCTTCAGCTTATGGAAATACGGCAACTTTAGCACAGGCGATCGCCCTGGGATTAACTAAAGGCGGAGTCGCGGTAAAATCTATTAACTGCGAATTTGCGCCTCCGGATGAAATCCGTGCCACCTTGCAAGAGTGTGATGCATTTATTATTGGTTCTCCAACTATCGGTGGTCATGCACCTACCCCCATTCATACTGCTTTAGGAATTGTCCTTAGCGATGGTGATAATAATAAACTAGCTGGGGTGTTTGGTTCCTATGGCTGGAGTGGTGAAGCCTTTGATTTAATTGAAGGTAAACTCCGGGATGCTGGCTATAAATTTGGTTTTGATACCCTCAAGGTCAAGTTTAAACCAGATGATGTCACTCTCAAATACTGTGAAGAAGTCGGTACAGACTTTGCTCAAACGATAAAAAAAGCGAAAAAAGTGCGCGTACCACAACAATCCGCTACTCCTTTAGAACAAGCTGTGGGGCGAATCGTTGGTTCTGTTTGCGTGATTGCGGCGAAACAAGGAGAAGTTTCTACAGGAATGTTAGGTTCTTGGATATCTCAAGCAACATTTAACCCACCGGGAATTACTGTGGCGATCGCTAAGGAACGCGCCGTTGAATCTTTGATGTATCCTGGTGGTAAATTTACCTTAAATGTTTTAGAAGAAGGCAATCATCTAGACTACATGAAGCATTTCCGCAAATCTTTCGCCCCTGGGGAAGATAGATTTGCTAGCTTTAGTACAGCAGTTGCTGATAACGGCTGTGTTGTGCTTACGGATGCGATCGCTTATTTGGAATGCTCAGTTAGTCAGCGTTTAGAATGTGGCGATCATTGGGTAGTTTACGCAACTGTTGATAACGGTAAATTACTCAAACCTGATGCGGTGACTGCTATTAACCATCGCAAAACTGGTTCTCATTATTAGTAAGCCGTCACCCATCTAATTTGCACATTTTTTCGTGTTGGCTGTTGACTGCTGACTGCTGACTGTTGAGTGTTAACTCTCAGCAGTCAACTCACCTCATGAATAATTGTGTAATTTAAAGGTGTAATAACTTAGTTTGTTCCACTAATTCTGAGGGTACGATACCTTATCTTGCATTTTTGATGGTGCTTTGTTACTAAAAAAAATCTACAACAACTATACTAAATCTTTCAATAGTACTGTAAAAATGCTACCTTGGGGAGAATTTTCCTCGACATTAATAGTACCATCATGAGCCTCAATCGCCATTTTACAAAAAGCTAATCCTAAACCAATTTGCGAAACTTCTTGCAGTACAGTTCCAATTTCATACTTCTCAAAAATTTTTTGGCGGAGGTGGGAGGGAACTCCACGACCAAAATCACAAACTTGGACTTTAATAATTCCTGCATCTAAATATTCTGCTTTGAGGATGACTTGAGAGTGTGATGGTGAGAATTTAATTGCATTGGAAAGCAAATTATCCAGCACACGCCGGAAGATGGCTGCGTCTACTTTAATTATTCTGCTTAATTGAGGTAATTGACTAACTAATGTGAGATCCTTTTGAGTCGCGATCGCTTCAACATCTGTGACAGCTGACAGACAAATTTGTCCAAGGTCTACTTCTGTGTAGTTGAGAATCATTGTGTCAGATTCTAACTTTGCCATCAGCAATAAGTTATCAATTAAAGATTGGAGTTGTTGAACGGCGATGCCAATTTGATCGAGCTTTCGTTGTTGTTTTTCTGGTTTTATTTCCGGAAGTTGCAGAATTTCCGTTGCGAGAACAATACTCGCCAGCGGATTTCGCAAGTCATGCACAATCATGTTGACCATATCTTCTCGCAGTTTCAGCAAGGTTTGCAGATTGTCGTATTGCTGCTTAATCCGCAACATGGAATTAACTCTAGCTCTTAATTCCACACCGTTAACGGGCTTACTGATAAAGTCATCTGCACCTGTGGCTAAACATTGGGCCAAATCTTCTTTAGTGGTTAATGCAGTCACAATAATAATTGGTACTACCCGCCATTGGGGATCTGCTTTAATGCGCCGACATACTTCCATCCCATCGAGATCGGGCATCATGACATCAAGTAAAATGACATCAGGCTGAAAGCTACTCAGGCGATCGAGGGCTTGTTTACCGCTAGGAGCGTAGTATAGACGATAGTTTTCTCCATCTAGCAATGTTTCAACAACATCGAAGTTATCCGGTTCATCATCAATGACCAAAATAGAGGGTTGATTGTACATGGAGAATTATCGCTATTTGGCTAAAAGTTGTTGAATTGTAATTGCTAATTGTTTAAGTTTTACAGGTTTGGTTATATATTCGTTAGCTCCCGCAGCCAAACAAATTTCGCGATCGCCTGACATTGCTAGGGCTGTCAGTGCAATAATTGGCACATTAATTAATTGCGGGTTTTCACGGATGCCTCGCATCGCTTCTAGTCCGTCCATCACAGGCATTTGAATGTCCATCACAATTAAGTCAGGGCGTTGAGATTTGGCAAAATCAATGGCTTGTTGCCCATTTTTTGCTAACACCAGACGGTATCCTCGACTTTCAAGGTAGCCGGACATCGTATCAATGTTTGCTTGATTATCTTCTGCTAGCAAAATCAAAGGAGTTTTAACATCAGGTAGCTGTACTTCCATCCCCGCAGATAAGCTGGGATGAGTAAGATATTGTACTTTTTCTAGAGTTGCCTGAAACTGGGGACGAGTAATAGGTTTGACTAAATATTCACAAGCACCATTAACAATTCCTGTGGTACGCTCGTCCACTACGGAAATGATAATGACGGGAATTTCTTTAGTTTTCGGGTTGGCTTTGAGTTGAGTGAGTACGTCCCAGCCTGAGAGTTTAGGCAGTTGGATATCCAAAAAGATTATAACAGGCTGAACTCGCAACACTTCATCGATGACTCCTTCACCTTGGGAATAAACGATGGGTTGCATGTCCATTTCCTGGAGGTAGCGAGTAATTTGTTCAGCCGCCGGAACAGAATCTTCGATAATCAAAACTGGGGCATTAACCCCAAGTAAGCGACAGCTAGGCAATGGAGCTATTACTTGGGTAGTGGGAGAATTAATTGCTTTTTTGTAGGGAATGCGGACGGTGAAACAGCTACCTCTACCTACTTCACTGCTAACGGAAACTGTTCCGCCATGCAAGCTAGCAATCCGCTGTACTAGTGCCAAACCTAACCCTGTGCCAGAATATTGGCGGTTGAGGCTGCTATCAAGCTGGACAAAAGGTTGAAATAGCTTGTCGATGTTTTCTGGAGCAATCCCAATACCAGTATCAATGACACGGAAACAAAGATCAGGAATTTCAGGAGAATTGGGTTCGGGTGCTGACGATTTCCAGGAAGTGTTGTATAATCGTGGGTTGCTTATTACTTCCCCGGCTGTTTCCAACTTTACTTCTAAAATGACTGAACCGCCATCGGAAGTGAATTTAACGGCATTACTGAGCAAGTTGATCAGCACTTGACGTAAGCGGCGATCATCTACTTGAATGTAACCAATATTTTTGGCAATACTGGTACTGAGACTAATGTTTTTCTTCAATGCCATCTGTTTAATGAAAGCGAGGCTGGCATCGCAGAGACTGCTGACGGAAACATCACTCAGTTGCAATTCCATTTTGCCAGATTCGATTTTGGATAAATCCAAAATGTCATTAATCAGTTCTAGCAGATGTTTGCCACTACGTTCGATAGTGGCGATCGCTTTTGCTTGGCGTTGATTTATGGAACCAAACACACCTTCTAGGAAACCTTCTGACATACCCAGTATGGCATTTAGCGGTGTGCGCAGTTCATGGCTCATGTTGGCGAGGAATTCATCTTTGAGGCGAGTGGCGCGAGCTAGCTGTTCATTTGTTTGTCGCAGTTGTTCTTCAGCTTGCTTGCGATCGGTGATATCTTCATAAGACCCCAAAATGCCAATTACCTCACCTACGCTGTTAGTTAAGGGAACTTTGCTAGTTCGCAGCCATATTTGCTCACCGTTAAAATTGTTTGCTGGCTCTTCATAACCAAGTTTGGGGGTTCTTGTGTTGATCACCACAGCATCATCTGCACGGTAGAGGTGTGCCCACTTTGAGCAAGGTAACTCTAAATCGCTTTTGCCAATAATTTCATCTGGAGTCAGTTGATAATCATTGCCAAACGCAGGGTTACAACCCAAATAACGCAACTCACAATCTTTCCAGAAAACACGTTGGGGAATTGTATCAAGTATCAATCGCAACATTGTGCGTGATTCTTCTAGTTTTTGTTCAGCTTGTTTGCGATCGCTAATATCAAATAAATTTGCTCGGCTATATAGATAGTTTCCATCTGCATCCTTGACAGCAGTAGCACTGATCAGCACTGGTAAAATTTTGCCATCTTTACAAACCATGTCATACTCTAGGTCTTTCGCCCAGCCCCTTTCTTTGAAGGCAGAATAGTTTTGCACAAAAGCTAAACGACTAGCTTCAGTGAAGAAATTTTCCATCGGTTGACCAAGGATTTCCTGACGGCTATAGCCCAACAATTGCAGTTCAGTCTCATTTACCTTGATGAAGCAGCCTTGGCTATCAAGAGAATGGTAGCCGCAGGGAGCTTTGTTGTATAGATCTTCAACCTCACGGGCATATTTCATGATTGCTTCTTCAGCAAGTTTGCGATCGCGCATATCAAACATGCTGGAACGGCTAAATAAATACGTACCATCGTCGAGTTTGACAGCAGTTGCATTCAGCAGCACTGGTAAAATCGTGCCATCTTTACAAACCATCTCAAACTCTAGGTCTTTCACCCAACCACGTTTTTTGAACTTTGGATAGTTCTGCCAAAAAATCGAGCGACTTTTTTCTGTCACAAACTCAATAAAGTGTTTGCCAATTATTTCTTCATAGGTGTAGCCCAGCAATTGTAATTCCGTATCATTGATATTGACAAATCGGCCTTCAGCGTCGAGAGAATGGTAGCCACAGGGAGCATTGTTGTAAAGATCTGCAAGCTCGCGGGTATATGTGGCTAGTACTTCTTCGGCTTGTTTGCGATCGCTAATATCTGTAATCCGCACTAAATTAAGATGACGTCCAGCTACGTTAATGGGCTTGGCGGCAATATTCCCCCAGAAAAAGTTGCCTTGACGAGTCACATATTCAATTTCTCCGCTCCAAAAACCTTTTGACTGCATTTGTGCTATTACCGCTGCTATTTCCTCAGCGGAGAATTGATGGCGTTGGAGTAACTGTCCTTGAATGCCAATGAGTTCAGCTTTGTTAGCTACCTCAAACAGTTCTACTGCCCGCTGATTACAATCCAAGTTCAGCAGCGTTTGCGAATCAACTAGAAACAGGGCATCGGTAGATTCATTAAAAATTACCTCCCGCAATTTCTTTTGCCGCACTAGTTCTTCTTCGGCAATTTTGCGACTAGTAATATCCGTGAGTGTACCGATATAACCAATAATATTGTTGTTGGGGTCGGTTTCTGGTAAAGACTGGATGTAGAACCAGATGATGCTACCATCTGGGCGCAGACATCTGCCTTCGTTTTGGTACACTACTTGTTGCGCACATGCTTGAGACCAGGCGTTGAGCAGGCGATCGCGGTCTTCTGAGTGCAAGGTATCTACCCATCCCATGCCCATTGCTGCTGTTATTGGTCTACCTGTCATTTCGCACCAGCGATCATTGACATAAACACAGTTACCATGAATATCAAAGCGGAAAATCGCCACTGGTGAAGCTTCTGCTAAAGTTGCATAGCGGCGTTCGCTTTCCCGCAGGGCTTGTTCTATCTTTTTGCGTTCGGTAATATCATAATTAATACCCACCATCCGTATGGGTTCACCCTGTTCATCGCTTTGAATTAGCGCCGCAGCTTTAATAAAATGGATGCTGCCATCTGGATGAATAGCGCGAAATTCTATGCTTAATTCCTTTTCACCCCTCACAGTAGCTTGAATACTAGCTTCGACTGGAGCCACATCATCTGGATGAAGTAAATTTAGCCAATCCTGATATAATAGTGGAGCATCAGATTTTTGCATTTCATACAGTTCATACATCCGCTCATCCCAGTAGACGTTGTGGTGTAGATCCCAGTTCCAAGTACCGATCGCGCCTGATTGTAGTGCTAAGGTCAAGTGATCGGACAAACTACGCAGCTGTTGCTCAAATTGTTTGCGTTCGGTAATGTCTAAAATAGTGCCAATCAACTGTTTGGGGTTGCCATGAGCATCCAAGATGACTTCACCCCGGGACAGTAAACAGCACAAACTGCCATCCTGACGATAAAAACGGCTCTCTATTTCATAGGATTGCCCAAGAGCGATCGCTTGCTCAAGCACAGAATTGCGATGCTCGCGATCTTCTGGATGAATATACTTTTGCATTTCTTCGTAGGTTGGTATACCAGATTCTGGATCGCGGCCAAAAATGCGATACACCTCTTGTGACCAAACAATTGCTTTGGTTTGTAAATCAAATTCCCAACTACCTAAATTAGCAATTCTCTGGGCGGTAGCCAAGTGAGCTGCACTTTTACGGATTTGCGCTGCCATCTGTTTTTGCTGGGTAATATCTTTAGCAACACCCAAAAATCCAATCGTTTCTCTTTGATTGTTGGAAAGAGCTGTCACAGTCAACATTACAGGGAACCGAGAGCCATCTTTGCGGATGTAAGTCCATTCCTCCTCATAGGTTTTTTCCTGTTGGGTGATCACAGTAAAAAATTCTAACCCTGGTGCAATTTCTCTGCCTAGTTTCAACGAAAGTGCTGCTGCTTGTTGCTCGATTTCTGCTTGGTCGTGTAGCACATCGCTGGGAGTCGTCAAACCCACCACCTCATCTGCGCGATAGCCAAACATTTTTTCGGCACCTGCATTGAAGGTTTGAATAATGCCTTGGGAATCAGTAGAAATAATCGAATAATCTGTAGCATCTAAAATTGCTTGTTGCAAACTCGAAATAGCTAATAACCGGGCTTCGGTTTGTTTGCGATCGCTAATATCTTTGTGGGTTCCTACCATCCGCACCGGAGCGCCATTTTGATCGCGAGCCACAACTTTGCCATAATTGGCAATCCATTTCCATTCACCGAATTTTGTCAGCATCCGATAGTCGAAGGCATAAGGTGCATTGATGTTTTGCAGATGGGCGTTGAGCAGCTCCATCACCCAAGGTCTGTCCTCTGGATGAATCAGTGATTCCCAAGTACTTACATCATAGGCTAGCTCGTTTTCGCCATAGCCCAACATTTTCAGCCAATGAGGACTTAAATATAGTTCTCCCGTGGCGATATTCCAGTCCCACAGCCCATCGCCAGACCCCTCTAAGGCTAACTGTAACCTTTCTTGGCTAACGCGCAGGGCTATTTCCGCTTGTTTGCGTTCGGTAATATCCATGACAGTGCCGATTAAGCTGCTAGGTCTGCCATTTTCATCAAATATCACTTCTCCCCGTGATAATAAATGAATTATCGTCCCATCTGTGCGATATGAGCGATATTCCTCTTTATAAGACAGTCCGTATTTGAGCGTTTGCTGCACTAATAGATCGTGAACAATCCGATCTTCTGGATGCATTATCTGGCGAAACTCTTCGTAGCTGGGTGCGCCAGCGGCCGGATCGCGTCTATAAATCCGAAATACCTCTTCTGACCAGGTAATTTTTTGCGTTTGAAAGTCAAATTCCCAGCTGCCCAAATTGGCAATCCGTTGAGCAACAGTGAGGTGAGCGGCATTTGTGCGCAATTGCGCTTCCATTTGTTTTTGCTGGGTAATGTCTTTGGTAATACCCAGCAGTCCCATCAATTGCCCTTTGGCATCACGCAGAGGTGTAATCGACAGCAGCACCGGAAAGCGAGAGCCATCCTTGCGGATAAAAGTCCACTCCTGTTCATAGTTTTGTTTGTGTTGGCTGATCGCCATAAAAAATTCTAAATCTGGGGTAATTTCTCTTCCCAGTTGCCATGAAAGTGCGGCGGCTCGCTGCTGGAGTTCTTGCTCTGCGTGAAATATCATCGGAGTTAGCTTACCAACTACCTCATCTGCTGTATAGCCCAACATTTTTTGCGCCGCCGGATTGAAAGTTTGAATAATTCCTTCTAGAGTTATGGAAATGATGCCATAATCGCTAGATGCCAAAATAGCTTGTTGCAGTCTAGTGATGCTCAACAGATGGGCTTCTGCTGTTTTGCGATCGCTAATATCTGTTCCTGAACCTGCGATGCGAATTGCTTTACCTGTTTCATCCCACAATCCTTGTCCGCGATCCAGCACCCATATATATGATCCGTCTTTGCACTTAAATCGGTATTCTTCACAGAAAAAAGGTGACTTAAGTGCCAAATGATCGCCAAGAGCTGTTAAAACGCGATCGCGATCGTCGGGATGAATTTGGTTTAACCATTGCTCTACGTTGTAGTTAATCTCATGTTCAGCAAAGCCGCGCATTTGTTGCCAACGACTGGAAAAAAAGATTTCATCGGTTTTAAGATTCCAATCCCAAATCCCGTCATTACTCCCTCGCACTGCCAAATGCCAACGTTCTTCACTTTCCCTTAAAGCTGCTGTGCGTTCTTCTACTCTATCTTCCAGTTGATGATTTAGCTGTTGTAATGCTTGTTCTGCAAGGATACGCTCGGTAATATCGATACATGAACCCATATAGCCGAGAAATTCACCTGTATGGGTAAATCTCGGAACTCCTGTATCTAAAATCCACCGATATTCCCCATCAAAACGTTGGAGACGATATTCTATTTGGAAATTTTGGCGCGCCTCAAAGGCATTTACATAGCTATCTAAACAATTTTGAAAATCATCAGGATGCACTCCTTGTGCCCAACCATTACCTAGCTCTTGTTCTAGAGTACGTCCGGTAAAGTCTAGCCAGGTTTTATTGAAATAATAACAGTGCTTGTCAAGTCCAGAGATCCAGATCAGGACAGGCGCGGTGTCTGCTATAGTCCGAAACCGTTCTTCGCTTTCTCGCAGGTAAGCTTCTGTTCGTTGCCTTTCTAGCAGTTCTGCTTGTAACTGTTCATAGGCACTTGCTTGCTGAATGGCGATCGCTATTTGCACTGCCAGTTGCTCTAACAATTCTAGTTCTACTGCTTGCCAATTCCGAGATGCTGAACATTGGTGAGCAATTAATAATCCCCATAACTGATCGGCAAGCAAAATCGGTACTACCAAGTTGGCTTTGACTTCAAACTGTTCTAGCATCTGTAAATGACAGTCTTTTAAGCCTGCAAGATAAATATCGTCAATCGCCCGTTTTTTTCCCTGCTGATATTCAGCTGCTGCTTGCTGCTGTTGAAAACAGGTATCTTGAATTTGCTGACCCAAAGCCACTGTCCAACCGGGAAGAACTGACTCAGCAACTACATTGCCGCTCATATCCGGTTTAAATTGATACACTATTACCCGGTCTGTCACCAGAAATTCACGGACTTCTGTGGCTGTGACTCGGAGAATTTCTGCTAAGTTGAGAGACTGGTGAATCCGTAAAGCGATCGCATTAATTAGTTGTTGTTGTTCTCGGCTTTGTTCTAACTGCCGATTTAGGTGCATCCGTTCAACTGCATGATAAATTGCCCCTTGCAGGACTTCAGGTGTCACCTTGTCTTTGACGAGATAATCTTGAGCGCCGCTTTTCATCGCCTGGACAGCGATCCTTTCATCTCCTTGTCCTGTCAGCACAATCACAGCAGAATGGGTATTTTTTTGCTGTTCTCGCAATTGCCTAACAAACTCCAATCCATTCCCATCAGGCATGGAAAAATCCACCAAAATCACATCTGGTATCTCCTGCTGACACCATTGCATTGCCTCCGTTGCCCGCTGAAATTCTAAAATCCGATAGGTATATCGGTTATCCTGCTTCAAAAAACGACGCAATGCCATCCGATCTATAGTCGAATCATCAATTAATAATATAGTCAGGCAGTCAGGATGGCTCATAAATCACAATTCCAAACGCGATCGCGTTTTACATGAGATTGTACCATCACCATCCATCATCTTACTAACTTGATGTTAATAAAACTTTAGGATTTTCACCAGTCCAAACTCCAGAGTTAATAGTCCAAGGTCAACAGTCAACAGTCAACCGTAAACCGTCAACAGTCAACAGTCCACTTCAAAAAACTAATAAACTTTGATTTTTAACTAATGACCAATGACCAATGCCCAATGCCCAATATTTTAAAGTTCATCCTTAGTTGTTAATTCTTTTTCAATAGCATCTGCACCATATCCCACAGCTAATAAAGTATTTTTAATAGTTTCGGCATCACTATTTGCTGCTATTTTTGCTGTAAAGACAGCTATATTTGTTTGGTCTTTAGTAAATATTTGCCAAGCAGCTATTTTATTCAAAGCACTATTTTGTAATAATTTGTTGGCAATATCTGCCGAAAATGCTCCCTTTGATATATAACCTGGAGATGAAATATAGCGAATTTCAAAGCTGCCTAATTTTTCAGTTTTTGACTCAATAAATACTACTTGAGTCCTTTTATTTTCAGTTTCTACTAATAATTTAAAATCTCCATCAGCCATGACTTCATATTTAGCACCAAGTTTATCGAGGACATCTTTAATACGCGAGTCAGGTGATGGCTTGGTATTAGGTTGAGCCGAGACATTCTGGATATATATAGCAACTCCCATAATAGTTAAAATTGCTAATTTCAGGATGGGTTTCATGATATTTTTCTCAGAGATTTAGTAATTATAGTTTTACATATAAATAAACGGAAATAAACATAACTATATTAAGAAGGGAAAAGTGAAAAACCTTTACCCTTTAACTTTTCCCCTTTCTCTTCTACAAAACTTTACATATTTCACTTGAATCGCGCCTTACTTAAAAGTATAACAATTGTAAATACGTTGATAAATCTTAATATATAATTAGAGCTGTATTGTATGTTCACTCGGCTTCACCGATGAGAGTAAATGCAGCCCAGTCAAGAGGGTTGCTATACTTTTGTCTGGTAGTTAGCATTGCTTGTCGTAATGCTACTGCTTTATCAGAATTATGTTGGAGATGGCGATAAAACTCACTCATCAAAAATGCAGTAGATTCATCAGATACAGACCAAAGCGAGACAATCACACTAGGGACTCCGGCAGTAATTAAAGAGCGTGATAAGCCAATCACGCCATCGTCTGTAATATTACCACCTCCGGTGTTACAAGCACTAAGTACAACTAGTTCGGCATTGAGTTTCATGTCGAGAATTTCGCCGGATGTTAGCAAACCGTCGTCTTTGCCACTAGGAGCCAGAGCGATCGCACCTGGTACACCCAATCCTTTAAAATCATCTAGTAAGCCGTGGGTTGCAAAGTGAACAATCTGGGCGTGCTTCATCTTCTGTACCATCGCTGTTTCGGTAGCTTTTTTACCTGTAATTGCTTGTGTCTGGAATAAATTGGCAATTTGAATTGCTTCTTGTTCCGCACCTGGTAGAGGTTCTAATTGCTCATTGGTAATAGGAAGCTTGGGCATGGTAGGATTACCAACTATCAACACATCTTTTGCAGACTGGTTCAAGTTTTGTTTCTGCTTGCGAGTTAAGTCCAAAACTTGAATTGCAGGTACAGTTAGGATAGTATGTTTATCGATTAAATATTTACCTTGATCGTCTTGTAGTGCGGGGAATGGTACAAGAAACAGCGATTCTTGAGGAATGAAGATGACACGGGACTGAGGATTTGTGGGTAAATATTCAGCGATTGGTTTAATTAGGATTTCATAGAGTTTCTTTAACTGTGATTGTTTTTCACCGGGATTTTCGTTATTCTCAGATCTAGCTTCCCCATAGATACTTCTTCCTCTTACACCTATCGCTCTGCGACCTTTAATCACCAAACTTTTTAGGGTATAATTCAGAGATTTTTGCAGATTAATTTGCTCAAATTTAATTTCGCCTGTAGGCTTTACTACCCAAATAAAAAGTAATTTATCCTCCAAAGTTGAGTATTGAACGAGAGTAGCATTTTCCTGTTTGGCAAGGTTTTGAATTTGTTGCAGGTTTAAAGGTTTAACATTGATTTGCGCATTTGGCTTCTCTAATTGCTTTGAGGCTAACAACTCAACAAAAGCCCTGGCTCTTGCGCGATCGGAAACTTCTAGGGCAGAATTAATTTTATTCTGGGCAATCAGAGATTGTATAAGGGAGCGATACGTGATAGATTGACTTTCAAAGAAGGAGATTTTTTGAGTATCAGTCAATCCAGGGCGGAGAGATTCCCAAATTTTGACAGCAGCAAAGAGAGTTTTTTCAGCTTGAGGATACTGACTGGCTTGAATGTAGATTAAGCCAATATTGTTGAGAGTTTTTCCTTCTCCTACCTTGTCACCAATTTTGCGAACAATACCTAAAGCTTGCTGAAAGTATTCTAAGGCTTTAACATATTGTCCTAAGTTACGGTAAACTTCGCCAATATTATTGACATTTCCAGCTTCCGCAGCTTTGTCACCAAGTTGTTGATTAATAACTAAAGATTGCTGAAAGTAATTCAAGGCGATATCATACTTTTCTAAATTGCGGTGAAGTTCTCCAATATTGTTAAGAGTCTGGCCTTCCCCTTCTTTGTCACCGATTTGTTTACGCAAGACTAAAGCTTCCTGAAAGTAAGTCTTGGCTTTTTCATATTCTTTTAATTCCCGGTAAGCTTCGCCAATATTATTACGAGTTGTTCCTTCTCTAGCTTTGTCACCAATTTGCTGATGGATAGCTAAAGCTTGCTGAAAATATTGCAGCGCTTGGGGATATTGTCCTAAGTTGCGATAAATTTCCCCAATATTAGCAATATTTCCCCCTTCCCTAGCTTTGTCACCGATTTGTTTACTAATCGCTAAAGATTGCTGAAGGAAATCTAATGATTTAGCATATTGTCCTAAGTTTTGATAAACAGCGCCAATATTGTTAAGAGTTACCCCTTCGCCAGCTTTATCACCAATTTGTTGACGAATGGCTAAGGCTTGTTGATAAAACTCCAACGCTTTGCCATACTCTGCTAATTTGTCATAAATTAATCCCATATTATTGAGAGTGGTTCCTTGCTGCGCTTTCGCACCAATTTTTTGACTAATGGCTAAAGCTTGCTGATAAAATTCCAAGGCTTGGGGATACTGCCCCCAGTATTGATAAACTAAGCCAATATTGTTAAGATCTATTCCTTGCTCACTTTTATGACCAAGTTCTCGGTCAATCGCTAAAGCTTGCTGATAAAAGTCCAACGCTTTGGTATACTCGCCTAAGTTAAGGTAAGTTGTGCCCATATCATTAAAAACTACTGCTTGAGAAGCTTGATTACCAACTTCCTTGTGAATAGCTAAAGCTTGCTGAAATAACTTTAAAGCCTTATCATACTGTCCCAAGCTATTGTAGACTGAGGCCATATTGCTGAGTATTGAGCCTTCCTGTGCTTTGTTACCTACTTCCTGAGTAATAGCTAGCGATCGCTCAAAGTAATCCAAGGCTTTGGTATACTCGCCTACAAAGCGGTAAATCAACCCAATATTGTTAATCATCGCCCCTTCACCAGCGCGATCGCCTGTTTCTTTGACAATGACTAAAGCTTGTTCTAAAATTTCTATAGCTTTGGGATACTGTGCTAATTTGCGGTAAACAGCACTCATCTCATTCAAAATTACCGCTTCACCCTGACGATATTTAATTTCCCGAATAATTGCTAAAGCTTGTTCATAAGACTTTAAAGCTTCAGGATACTGCCCTTGATCGAATTGTTCTAAACCTATGTTATAAAGCCTTGTAGCCTCAGCTTTACGGTCTTGAGGCGTTTGTGCTTGCGCTGTCAGGGGAGAGGGTATGACAGGGACAAAGGGAGATAAGCACAGCAGGGGAAGTATAACAGCTAAAGATGAGAAGTATTTTAAGCGATCGCCCATCACAAATCCTCCAGTAAGAGTATAATTAACTACTTACTATCATTTATACTCTTCAGTTACCTGAGAATCAGCAAAACGACATAAAACTTTCGTAGTCAAGACTTCATACCAATTCTCTAAAATTGGGTGCAAGTAAGAAAATTAATTAAGAAAAATTTGATTCCCTTGCTGCAAAGCTTTATTTATAGTAGTTTCAGCAGCCAATGATGAGCAACTTCCTTGCGCGATAATGGCTGGTAGATGGAAAAAGCTTTGGCTTGAAGCTGCTAGTAAGGGGTAACGTAAAATTGGAGATTATTATATACAAACGTTCCCGGAATAGATTGAGCATTGTATGAGATATATTAGCGCCGAAGATTGGGAACTTTTATCATTTTTTGAGGTAGAGCCTCAAAGAGCCGATCCTTCTATTCCTTGGGTATATGATGACTCAGTTTATTTAGTAGAAGACGGAGAATTAGCTTTGTCATTTGCAATTCATCCAGCCTATAAAGATATTCAAATTATTTTGAAGTACCAAGGGCATAGTTTATATGAATTTGCCGCCACAGGAGTTAAAGATATACGAGTTCTTAAAGAAAAAGATGATGAAATGCTTGAGATTATCTTGTCAGAACAGCAAAAACTTTGGATTAGACTGCACCCATCAATTAAAATTGTCCAAGACAGCAGGGAGGAAACAATAGTTTAAAAAACCTGTATTTGCAAGTAAGAAAAACCACAACCGAGCAATAGAGATGTGCAACAATGGCTCCCAAAATTATTGATATACCTCGCTTGTAGCAACTAAAGTAAGAAAATGAGAACGCTCATTTTCTTACTTTGAGCATCCAATATTAATCATTGGTATTAGTTCTTATATTGGTAATCGCGGAACCTGTAGCAAATCTAACCCGCGTTCAAAAATTTCGTCAATGGGTAACATTTCCCCATCTGTAGTCATAAATTTATGGTCTTTTGTCGCCCGAATTATCGAACCATCTTCTAAACAATACTCAAATACTTCTTGTTGACCGCGATTATGCCACTGTGCTACAGGTTGGGTATAAACATTACCATGTTCATCAATACTATATACTCTGCATTCCAACTGTTTCTCAACAATTTCACCAATCGGAATCAAGCCGTATTCTACTGTCAAAACTTCTGTATCATAGCTCAAGCAATATTCGGCGAACTTCAACATATCCGCAAATAACTGTTCAGCTACTTGCTTTTTCACCCCATTTTTAGTCGCACCATCAATAAACTTTTCCTGCTGCTTTTGCATCTCCGAAACTTTCTTTTTCCCCATCGCCCGACGCAGTAAGTCAGCTTGTCCTAAAGAATATCCAGCCATATCTTGAGCAATTTTCATAATTTGCTCTTGATAGACCATAATTCCATAGGTTTCATTTAATATCGGTTCTAAAATCTCAGTTTCATAGGAAATTTCCTCTCGACCATGTTTGCGGTTAATAAATTTCGGAATCAGCCCCG
This sequence comes from Calothrix sp. NIES-2100, assembly GCF_963875285.1. NCBI lineage: Bacteria > Bacillati > Cyanobacteriota > Cyanophyceae > Nostocales > Calotrichaceae > Calothrix > Calothrix sp. NIES-2100. The sequence continues at coordinate 8,425,487 of NZ_CAWNLA010000001.1, read as the reverse complement.
CATCTAATGGGCCTGGTCGATAGAGTGCTAAAATTGAAGAGATATCCTCGATATTAGATGGCTTTAAATCTCGGACTATCTGCTTCATCCCCGAAGATTCTAACTGAAATACCCCTTCTAATTCTCCGGCTTCTAATAATTCATAAGCCTTTTTAACATCTTTTGGTAGAGTAGTATGTTCCCCTTTAGCTAATATCTTCTGTGCTTTTCTTTCTTGACCTGTAATTTCATCAGGGTCAACACGATAACCTTTAGTTTCTTCAATTAAATCTAAAGTCTTTTGAATCAAAGTTAGGTTCCGTAAACCAAGAAAGTCCATTTTCAACAATCCCATTGATTCCAAGTCTTCCATGAAATATTGAGTAATCACGGAACCATCATTATTTCTTTGTAATGGGACAATTTCATCCAGAGGATCAGCAGAAATCACTACACCTGCTGCATGAACACCAAAGGTTTTATTAGTTCCTTCAATTCGCATCGCCATATCAAGCCAATGGCGCACATGGGGTTCATTATCATATTTGGCTTTAAATTCTGGTTCTGGGGTGTCATCAGAAATCATCACCTTTAACTTAGTTGGTTTACCCCGCACCACCGGAATTAATTTTGCCATTTTATCGGCTTCCCCATAGGGAATATTTAATACTCTGGCAACATCTTTTAATACTGCTTTGGAAGTTAGACGGTTAAAGGTAATAATTTGGGCAACTTTATCAGCACCATATTTTTCAGTTACATATTCAATAACTTTATCTCTCTGTTCAATACAGAAATCCGTATCAATATCAGGCATGGATTTCCGTTCTGGGTTCAAGAAACGCTCAAATAGTAGCCCATGATGCACCGGATCAATGTTAGTAATGCGCATTGCATAGGCAACTAATGAACCCGCCGCTGAACCACGCCCAGGCCCCACAGGAATATTATTATCTCTAGCAAATTTGATGTAATCCCACACAACTAAAAAGTATTTGGAAAAACCCATTTGTTGAATCATTTTGAGTTCGTATTCCAACCTTTCTTTGTAGGTGGAATCGACTTCATTACGGGATTTGCGATTTAATCTTTCTAATAGTCCTTGCCATGCAACTTCTTCAGCATAAGTATCAGCAGTATGACCTGAAGGAATCGGCGGTGTAGGAATTTGCGGCTCACCCATAATTTGGTAAGGCTCAACTTTATCGGCTACTTCTTCGGTAGTAGCTATAGCTTCGGCAATTACATCATCGGGTAAATGATCGCGAAATAGCAGCTTCATTTCTTCGGCAGATTTGAGATATTCTGTGCCGCTATAACGCATCCGATTTTCTTCAATAATTAGCTTCCCTGTTTGAATACACAACAAAGCGTCATGTGCTTCTACATCAAAGCAAGAAATATAATGGGAATCATTAGTGGCAACAAATTTAATACCTAACTCACGAGCAATTTTAATAATCTCAACGTTAACAATTCTATCTTCCTGGGAACCGTGGTCTTGAATTTCTAAATAATAGTCATCGCCAAATACATCTTTATACCATTGAGCAACTTTCCGCGCTGCATCTGGTCTACCGCTAAGAATTGCTTGGGGAATTTCTCCACCCAAACATGCACTAGTAACTATCAACCCTTCATGATATTCTTTTAATAATTCTTTATTGATGCAAGGACGAGAAAAAATACCTTTTCCTTGTACACCTTTTAAATGGGAAATAGTAGTTAATTTAACTAGATTTTTGTAACCTTTTGTATTTTTCGCTAAAACGACTTGATGATAACGGGGGCGGCGTTCTTGCTTTTCAATATCACCATTAATGATATACATTTCATTGCCAAGAATCGGCTTAATGTTTTTACTGCGGCAAATTTTGATCAGTTCTACCGCACCGTACATCACACCATGATCGGTGAGGGCGATCGCTTTCATCCCCAAGGCGATCGCCTGATCCACCAACTCTGGTAGCTGACTAGCCCCATCAAGCAAGCTGTAATCACTGTGAATATGCAAAGGAACAAAAGACATATCAATCTCCAACCACAAACCAACGATAGCTCTTGGGGCATTTTGCTGACATACCCCTTTGAGCAGGATTTTGCAAACAAAGCAACGGGATCTTACATTAACCCGTTTACGGAAATTTCACTTCCGCAAGTGATGTTTAAATAATTACAGCAGTTCAATTAGCCCGCATTAAGCAATGAGTGAACCAGATACCATTACAACGCTTACAACCAAAACTCCTCCTTGGTGGCTGCGTATTCCTCTGACATTACAAATTGCGATCGCCTTAGTGCTTGCTATCAGTTTAGGAATAGCCCTTGGTGCAGGAAATCCCAGCCCAGAAAACGCCACTTTCATCACCAACTTAGCAATTCCGGCAGAATTGGTACTCAAAGCCCTCCGCGCCCTAGCGACACCCTTAATTTTGGTAGCAGTGCTGCACACCTTCATGACTACCAATATTCCTGGTACTGCTGGCAGACGATTAGCAGTACTACTATTAACAAACACCACCGTCGCAATTGTCATCGGTTTGCTGGTAGCCAACGTTTTGCGTCCAGGTACTTGGGGAAATTTAGCAGTATCCCCAGCAGACGCGGAGGTAGCTACTCAAAGTCTCGATCCGTGGAGTTTATTAAAAGATGCTATACCGGATGCCATCCTCAAGCCACTAGTAGATAATAACGTTATCCAACTGATTGCGATCGCCCTTTCTTTTGGCATTGTACTCAGAGCCTTAAAATCAGAACAAATCGCCCAAAGCAAAACCGCATTCCAACCAATTGAAGATGTCATCGGCATTTTATTTGAGGCGGTAATTCGCATCCTCAATTGGGTAATCGCCTTAGTCCCCTTAGCGGTTTTTGGCATTGTCGCTAAAACAGTTGCCGAAAAAGGTTTTGCGCCCTTCCAATCCTTAGCGGCGTTTATTGTGGCGGTGCTAGTCGCCCTAGCCTTACAAGCTTGCTACTATCTGACTAGGGTAAAATTAGGTTCTTGGGTGAACCCGTTAAGATTTCTAGCTGGTGGTTCTGATGCCTTTCTGACAGCTTTTTCCACATCTTCCTCAACAGTCACAATGCCGATTACCTTTGAGATATTGCAAACAAAAATCGGTTTAAGAGAATCTTCAGCTTCTTTAGGCGCATTAGTCGGGGCAAACTTTAATAACGATGGCACAGCCCTTTATGAAGCGATGTCTGCATTATATATTTCCCAAGTCCTAGGACAACATTTAAATATAGGACAACAGTTAATTGTCGTCCTCACCTCGATTTTTGCCTCTGTAGGCGCAGCAGGTATTCCCAATGCGGGACTAGTAACGATGACCTTAGTATTTACTTCAGTTGGCTTGCCCACACAGTATATTGCTTTGTTAGTCACAGTCGATTGGTTTTTAGATCGCTGCCGGACAGCAATTAATGTTATGGGAGATATGACAGTCAGTGCGTTACTAGATGGTAAAAAACCTCGTACTTTAGACGAGGCTTAGTTTGCACTCTTAATAATAGACATCTAATGCTGTTGAGGCCCCTTAGCATCACATTCTTTCGTCCAGCACCGTTCTAGAAGTTTAATTCGCCAGAGTGAAGCAAAAATACGCGGATTCCATATCAATTTATTATCACGGCTAAACAAAGGCTGGTTGAGATAAGGCCACAGTGGAAATCTAATCTTTTTAAGTTTGGGAGCCATAGGAAAAAATACTATACAAGCTTTGTCGTAGTCTAGTTAAAGATTAAACAATGATATATACGATCGTCCTGGTGAAAATTGCGGAAAATTACTAAATTTTATTTCACAAACTAAGACAGTTGTCATTGGGCATTGGGCATTTGTCTTCATCATCTCCCCACACTCCCCACACTGCCCACACTCCCTCATCTCCCTTGTCCCCCTTCCCCCATCCTATGCCCCACCAAATTTTTTTCCACACACCTGCGAGGTACAAATGACTGCTGTCAATAACTCTCCAACTAGTAACTTTGGTGTATCATCCCATACTCTATTCGTTTGCAAAACCTGTGCCAGTGTTTGGCAAGATGGGAAACGTTTAGGTGAAAGTGGCGGCGAAAAATTACTTAAACAACTGCAAGATCTCTCAGAAAATTGGGAGTTACGAGATCAATTCCCTATTCAACAAGTAGAATGCATGAGTGCTTGTAACCGTTCTTGTGTCGTCGCTTTTGCCGCACAGGGTAAGATTACATATTTGTTTGGTGATTTAGCTAGTGATACTAGTGCATCTGCGGTGTTAGATTGTGCTACTCAATACCACAGTAAGCCTGATGGTTTACTGCCTTGGTCAGAACGACCAGAAGCTTTGAAGAAAGGTGTTTTAGCTAAAATTCCACCGATACCTGAGTTGAAATAAGACCCCACCCCTAACCCCTCCCCCGAAGTTCCGATGCCTTCGGCAACCCCTTCGGTGTACGGAGGAAGCCTCCGCTCGGACTTCTCTCCGCAAGCGAGGAGGGTAAGCAGAAGTTTTTTCATGATGGCTACTTTTAATCCAAAATTGCTATGAAGCGCGTTTTGATTTTGGGGGGAACGGGAGATGCCGCCAAACTAGCGGCTAGAGTTGCTACTATTCCAGGAATTGAGGCGATCGCATCTTTAGCCGGTCGTACTCGTCAACCTTCAGTCCCAGCTGGTAATGTGCGCATTGGGGGATTTGGTGGTGTGGCGGGATTGGTTAGCTACTTACGTGAGATGAGTATCGATTTCGTGATTGATGCTACCCATCCTTTTGCTAGCCAAATTTCCTTCAATGCGGCGGCGGCTACAGCGGAAGTTGCTATCCCCCGCCTGCTGTTCAATCGCCCTGCTTGGGAAAAGGTGAATGGCGATCGCTGGATTGAAGTTGATGATATTGCCGCCGCCGCTACAGCATTGTCAAATCAAGCACAGCGAGTATTTTTAACAGTTGGGAGGCAAGAACTCAGTGCTTTTGCGGAGTTAGAATCAATTTGGTTTTTGATGCGAGTAATTGATCCACCTAGCCCTGACACCTTGATACCGCAGGGTTTGGTATTGTGCGATCGCGGCCCCTTTGCTTTAGATAATGAACGAGAAATATTGATTCAGCACAAAATCGATACCATTGTCAGTAAAAATAGCGGTGGTGATGCCACTTATGCCAAAATTATCGCGGCGCGAGAACTAGGTGTAAAAGTCGTGATGGTAAAACGTCCACCTACACCCCCAGGGGAGCAAGTAAGTAACATTGAAGATGCTATAGCTTGGTTGCAGGATAATTTGTAATTAAGTCAACAGTCAACAGTCAACAGTCTCCTGTGCCTTCCTATAAAATTAAACTATTAACAATACCTGGAGTAATGCTACATGGTGACACAACGGCAACCACAGCAACCAGAAATTAACGAAACTCCAGCTTTGATTCCACCTTTGGAAAGCGGTGATAGATTATCGCGCCATGAATTTGAGCGTCGCTATCAAGCTATGTCCGAACACAAGAAAGCTGAATTAATTGAAGGAGTAGTTTACTTGGCATCACCTCTACGTTTTGAACGTCATGCAGAACCACACAGTAATTTAGTGGGTTGGTTATGGACTTACCGGATTGCTACACCCGGTGTCAAGTTAGGAATAGAACCAACCCTCAGACTAGATCAAGATAATGAACCCCAACCAGACGCAGTTTTGTTAATCGATCAAGCCTTGGGAGGACAATCGCGATTAACCGCAGATGACTATATTGAAGGCGCACCAGAATTAATTGTAGAAATTGCTGCTTCTAGTGCAGCTTATGATTTGCACGATAAAAAAAAGGCTTATCGGCGTAACGGAATTCAAGAATATATTGTTTGGCAGAAATTAGAAAATCAACTCGATTGGTTTCGGTTGATTAACAGTGAATATGTTTCTTTAGAACCCAACGAAGATGGGATTTTACAAAGTCAAGTTATGCCTGGTTTATGGTTAGCAGTGACAGCGTTGCTTGCTGGAGATATGTCCACAGTTATGGCAGCATTGCAAGCAGGCTTAAATTCATTGGAACATCAAGAATTTGTCAAAAAATTATCACAACAGTAGTAATTGATAATTTTTAATTTCTACCATTTTTACGTAGCGGTACAAGCTTGTTAGCAAAAGAACGTTGCCACATCTGCCTTCCTAAAAAAAGCAGGCTAATAATTTGCCGTATTTGTTGAATTTGTACTTCTAGCCGTTGATTTCCCTGTCGTAAGTTATAAATACTTTGCTGGGCAGAAGAGATTTTTTCTGGTGCAGCATACAAAAGTGTATGGCTACAGCTTTCATAATAGGATAATCTATCTGTGATGATGCGCAACTGTTGTTTCAACTTCCATACGCGCCAAGCAACATAGAGTAACGCGAAGGAAATCAGGGTATTAATTACGACAACTAATATTACCATTTTTTACCTTGAAAAAATAACCAATGCCAGCTTTCAGGATTTATCACATAATTTATCTTGGATTGCCAGGGTCAGATGCGATCGCCCATTTCTAAAAATGTCAAAATCAAGTAGGCGATTCTGAAAAAAACAATCTGGAGCCTAACTTGCCAAAATCGATTCAATCCATTCAACCACCGCTAAAATTTATTCCTCCACGCTTTAACGCAGTCATACTCCAGATTGCCAAGTGGTTACTGCCAGTATTTCTGCGCTTCAGGCTTCGACCTTGGTTACCAGCGGGTATTATCAATATTGAAGCTAAAAATGCTCAGGTGTTAGCTCAGCTTTATCAACAATTCCAAGCTGGCAAAGTTCGTTTTTTGCTGGCTTTTCGACATCCAGAGGTAGATGATCCGCTTTGTATGTTCTATCTACTTTCCCGGATTGTACCACAGGTCGCTCGTGAGCAAGGAATACCGTTACAATATCCCCCTCACTCTCATTTTCTCTACGACCGAGGTATGACTTTATGGGCTGGGAATTGGCTAGGTTGGTTTTTCTCTAGCTTGGGGGGTGTAGCAATTCGTCGGGGTAAGCGATTAGATAGACAGGCGATCCAAACAGCACGGGAGTTATTTGTTAATAGTAAAATACCGATCGCGGTTGCCCCTGAAGGTGGTACTAATGGTCATAGCGGAATTGTTAGCCCCTTAGAACCCGGTGTTTCCCAATTGGGATTTTGGTGTGTCGAAGACTTAGCCAAAGCCAATCGTCCTGAGACTGTTTTTATTGTGCCGATCGCCATCCAATATCGCTACATTAACCCACCTTGGTCAAAATTAGAGCGGTTGTTAAGTAAATTGGAAGCTAATAGCGGCTTACCAGCGTTACCAATTGACAACAGCATCAATAGTCAAGCAGAAATTTACTATCAACGCCTCTATCGGTTAGCTGAACATGTCATTTCCGAAATGGAAGAATTTTACCGCCGTTTCTATCATCAAAATCTTCCTGTTATCCCCAATCAAGATATAAATTCCCGTCTTCATCGCCTCATGGATACCGCTTTACAAATGTCAGAGCAATATTTTAATATCCAGCCACAGGGAAATTTTATCGATCGCTGTCGCCGTTTAGAAGAAGCAGGCTGGAGTTATATTTACCGCGAAGATGTACCTGATATTGCTGCTTTATCACCTCTGCAACGCGGATTAGCAGACTGGATTGCAGAAGAAGCCGATTTACGAATGCGACATATGCGCTTAGTCGAAAGTTTTCTCGCCGTTACTACTAACTATATTCAGCAACAACCAACCGCTGAACGCTTTGCCGAAACAACGCTAATTATATTCGATATGCTTTCGCGAATTAGTGAAACTAAAACACCCGCACGTCCTCGCTTAGGTTGGCGACAAGCATGTTTGTCTGTTGGCGAACCAATTTCTGTCACAGAACGCTGGCTAAATTCCCAAAGCGATCGCCAAGCTGCGAGACAAGCTACAAGCCAGTTAACACAAGACTTAAAAATTGCTTTAGAACAATTAATTAATAGTTAATTTCCCTAGTATTTCATTGCAAAATTTTTCATAGCTTTGTAGTCAAGACTTCAGTCCTGACTACAAAATTAGGAATTACGAACTCGTACTGAGCGAAGTCGAAGTATTACGAATTACGAATTACCTTGGTAGTGAGAGTGCTTTTAGCGCTGCATCTGCCAAAATGCGATGAGCAGCAGTTGTGGGATGAATACCATCCCAAAATAAAAATTGGTCTGGATGGTTACAAGTAGTCACATTAGATAGACAAGAACTAGTCACATTTGCGAAACCAAATTTTGCTGGGTGAGAAATTGCTTCTTTATAGAGGTAATTAACATCGAGTTGGATGATATTATTGCCAGAACCAGATTTTTGCTGTAGTAAATCAATCGATTTAGTTAATTCTGAATTATGTAGCTTTGTGACGGCACTCAAATTAGTGGCATTTGCAGTATTAGAAGTAGCGGGAATTTTCCCTAAATCAGGTAAATTAGCTACCAAAATTGTTTTCGCTCCGGCTATTAACAATGACTGAACTGCATTGGATACATTGGCGATCGCCGCAGTCGTATTAGTTGCCCCAAAAAGATAATCATTGGCTCCAGCCCAAAGGATATAAAGCGCATTTGGGTTTACCTTTGGCTGGGATTTTGTATAACTATAGACTTGGGATAAAACCCCCGGAATGCCATTAACACTACCGCTAATACTAGTCGCACCACCATAAGCAAAATTATTATTTTTGGTATTATTCAATCCCAGTTTAGAACTAAGATGTTCTACCCAAACTGGGCCATTAGAATAACGTCCTTGAAAATAAGGAGGACTAGGGGGATAAACTCCGTTTGTAGCTTTGAATATATTGCCTGTATCGGAAAGGCTATCCCCAAAAACATAAACTTCATTGATTTTATCGTTAGTAAAACTTTGAGAACCCTGGGTAGAAGCTGTAAGTATAACCATAATAAAAGCTAAAAGAGATAGTGCTAGTGCAAAAATCTTTTTTTTCATTTGCAAAGTTTGAGCGAGTAGGGGAACTCCAAGAAATGAAAAACTCCACCCACTCTAGGGTTGGAGTTTCCCGCCGCTTTCAATAAATGTTAAGTAGGTCAACCAAAGAAAACGTAAGATGTCATTGCGTTCGCGTAGCGTCTCGTCCCTTGCGCGTCTCCCCTTGGGAGAAGAGAATAGGAACAACGACGCAATCGCATGGACTTGCTTTTAGTTAAAGATTTTGCGATTGCTTTGCTTCACTTCGTTTCCCTCGCAAAGACATACAAAAAACTAGGATGCTCTCGTTCTATTTAACCTTAGTTGTGGTTATTGAATCTGATTTTGATACTTGGTTTTACTCCGGTTATAGAGACGCGAGTAATTGCGTCTCTACATTCCGGAATCCGATAATTCCTTACTTATAGTTGAGGGAGCTAATATCTTAATGTGCCCCCAAATATAAAGGCTTGATACCGAGGTGATATTGCCTTTTCTTGGTTCGTGTGTCAGTTTGCTTTATTCTGACTTCTCTAATATAACAGGCAATATTTACTTTTCTGGAGTAGTAACCGTACTTGCTTAGGATAATTACACTACTTTTACTTCCAGGTAAACACTTAATTCTCTGATTATTTTTATAGACAAGCAAAGGGCACGGCACTGTTCCCTACATGCGACGATATAATTTTGTCTTGCATCCAACTGAGAACCGCTATATTCCGCATTTCTCACAAGCTTTAAGCGTTTGATGAAGCAGAGGGGCACAGGGGAAAGAACTTGTAAGTACTAATGCAAAATTAAATATACATTGTCATTGCGAGTGTAGCGTTCGCGTAGCGTCCCGAAGGGAAGCGAAACGACGCAATCGCAAGGGTTTGAGATTGCTTCACTTCGTTCGCAATGACATAAATATTTTTGCATAGGCACTTACAAGACTCTCTCCTGCTCCCTTGCACAAGCGCACAAGCGCAGGCTTTGAGAGGTATGGTGAGAAATCCGGGAGTATATTATTACGCCTGACAATGCGTAGACGCGGAGCGGCTTGTCGTAGACATCGCATCGACCTGCAATTGAGTTGCATCGACCTGCAATTGAGTTGCATCGACCTGCAATTGAGTTGCATCGACCTGCAATTGAGTTGCATCGACCTGCAATTGAGTTGCATCGACCTGCAATTGAATTGCATCGACCTGCAATTGAATTGCATCGGTCTGCAATCATTAAATTATACCAATTTGAAAAAAGAATGCGACAGATGGTAGGGGCACGGCACTGCCCATTGGTGTCAACTTAACGTGAAACCCGCTTGGTGAAAAGGTTTCGCCCTCACCCCCAGCCCCTCTCCCCAGGGGAGAGGGGAGCTAGAGATTCAATTCCCCTTCTCCTTGGGGAGAAGGGGTTAGGGGATGAGGGCGTGGGGGATTTGTACAACGCTTGCCCGATATAGCTTTCGGCTTAAGTTGACACCAATGGGCACTGCCGTGCCCTCTAGAATATATTGATGTGTCGCAAACATTATTTGAATTGGTATTACAGCAGTTTTCACGTATTTGAACCACATCGATCGTAGGGGCACGGCATAGACAATCTTCTGGTACATACAATAATCTACTGGTGCCGTGCCCCTACAGTGTGGTCTATTTACTTCACTGTACTGATATTTTTTTTGTGATTATTGAAGAAAAAATCAGAACACAAGCGTTCTAAGCGTAAAAAGTCAGATACGATCGCCAGTTAATTAATAATTAAACTTAGGCTAAAAAAAAGGAAAAGGGGAAAAGGCGAAAGGTTTGAATTTAGCCTTTCCCCTCTTCCCCTTTTCCCTTTCGCCCTGAAGCGAATGTTATAAATACATTTGTGTTGCTTTCAGCATATGGTAAGTAATGATCAACTGAGTCAACGCCAGGGGGTAACTCTGGAGTGTTTCGCCAGTTGTACCGGCAATTTTGCCAAGTTCAGGATTACTTTCGCGATCGCATATACTCTTTAAATGTGGCATGTCAGAGCAGATGATCTGCTCTAGTTTATTTACTTGCTCCAAAGTCGCGTGACCATCTACTTCTAAGACATCTACAGGCTTATTCATATCCCTGTCTAATCCTAGGCGGATTGCTGAGGAGGAGCTACCATTAGTAGATTTAATAATCTGGGTAAAATCCGGGTGGGGAATTGTGGGACGCAGTACCAGTCGCACATTGAGGTGTCCATTGAGTTCATCTGCTTCTTCTTCTGGTGGATAGAAGCTGACAACTATATCAGACCATTGTCTTTGGGGACGGATAAATTGCTCTGAGTCTGGTTCGCGCTTTTCTAATTCTGCAAGTACTTGTTCGGGAGTGTAGCCTCGCTTTTGGGTATCTCGTTTCACTTTCCATTGGGCGCGAACTTGTTCGGGGGGTGCGAGATAAACTTTGACATCATAAGCATCACGGGCTGCACGCGTAGAATAACCAAGTAATCCTTCGATAATTACGAATTTACTGGGTTTAATATACTGCGGTGGCTCAAATGTACCAGTTTTGTGGCTGTAAACTGGTTTAAGAATTGACTGTCCAGTGCGCAACAGCGATAGGTGCTGCTGCATAATATCTAGATAGTTGCAATCAGGGTGAAGTGCGGTAATCCCAATTTCTGCACGTTGTTGGCGATCGTAACGGTGGTAATCATCCGTACAGATAATCGTGACATTTTCGGGCCCGAGTACCTGAGCAATCCCTCTAGTTAGTGTTGTTTTTCCAGCGGCACTGTCACCGACAATACCAAGAATAATCGGACGGCTCATCATACCCCCCCACAAAGAGTAAAGTAAGTCTGTTCAGAATTAACAATATTCTTAATTTTAGAAGGGAATTTGCCAAGTAACTTAAATGAATAGGTTGTATGCAACATCTCTACACAATATTCTTGCTGATCTAATTTATGGCACAGTATACAACCCTAATTAAATCTAGGTTTGCTGAATTAGATAATACGGTATTTTCGTATAGTATTAGTTAAATGCAGAGGCTAAAAATTTTGTTTTGTCTTGATTTTCTTACATGGTCTTGAAATCAAAATAATCAGAATCTGCAAAAAAATTCTTTGTCGGGACAGTGCTGTACTTTCCTCAAAAAGGAAAGTGGGGGCAGGTTTACGAAAATTCTCGTTAACAATTGCGGTTATTTGTCACCCACCCCTACTCTCAACTCTCTGGCTGTTGCGATCGCCTGTAGCGATCCTCGCTCAAGATTAAACTAGTGTGTAAACTTTAGCTTCCCAAGGGAAGATGCCTTCTCTACCCACCCATTCTGAGGGGACTATACGCTCTTGAGTAATTTCTTTCCATTGCTTACCAGCTGGGGTTGCAGGCCAATTGGGAACTTTATACTCAGAACCCCAAGAAGTGCCGTAGTCAGAGAAATTTGCGACGACAACTACTAAATTATCGGCTTGATTGCCACGTTGCCAAACTAAAACTCGTTTGCCATCACTGAAGTCTGTGTGAATAAATTGCGTATCATTGGCTGCTAAAGCATCAGAGGTTTTGCGGAAATGAACCAACCTCGCAACATATTGGAAAATGCGTTTTCGCCAATCGTCTTTGACACGGCTGTAGTTAACCGGATCAATCTGTTTATGACTACCATGTTCGTCAGCTATGACTAAATCATGTTGATCGGCAAATTCATCACCAGCGAGAATCATGGGAATTCCCACAGCAGTTAGTAAGCAGACAAAGGCCAGCTTAATCCGTGGTTCAGTATGATTAATCCCATTACTAACTAAGTAGTTAAAGAAACGTTCGTTACCATAACCGCCGACATCATGGGAAGTTAGGTAATTTACTGCTTGCGAACCATCTGTAAAACCTAAGTTGCGACAATCAATGAGCTTGCGGACACTCCATTCAAAACTTGGTTCATCCCAAGCATTTTTACCTAAAATTACTTGACGGATGATTTGTTTGAACTTTTCGTTCCAAAGTCCATCTAAACGATTTTGATGCACTAAAGCTAAGGGTACGCTTAATTCTTCTCCGACTACCAAAAAGCGATCGCCTGCTCCTCCCCTTTTATCCCATAAAGTGCGGGCAAAGTCTTTAAACTCTTGCAAAAAGTCGTAATTGGCAACATTATTCACACTATCCAACCGCAACCCATCCACGCGATAATATTCCATCCAATGGGCAATGTGGGCTTTCAAGTATTCACGGGCGGGAACAAATGAGGATTTTTGTCCAGTAATTGGGTGATAACCTTCTACCCAATAGTTGTATTTAAATAAATCCCCACCAAAGCCATCTCTATTACCTTGTTCTGGATCTCCACTACCCCATTTCAGGTAAAAATCGAGAAAATTAACGTTATGGTAAGGATTATTCCGCGAAAATGCCATCACAATGTCAATAAAAAACCGCAAACCATTTTGATGGCACACTTTGATTAGGTTAGCTAAATCAGTTAAAGCCGTTGGTGCTGATTGTTCATCTGGCTTCCCTAAGTCGTAATCTGCTGCAAAATAATTTGCTGTACCGTAACCCCAATTCAAAGTATCATCGCTATCTTCTGGGGGAAGGAGTTCTAATGCATTAACTCCCAATTCCACAAGATGCGCCCGGTTATTTAAGGTACGCACTGTGCGAAAACTAGGCGCAGTTGCTTCCGGAATCAACAATGATAGAATATCGCGAAATGTCCCATTTCCTACATCAATCGCTCCATTTGGGCTAATTTTCGTCCAGCGGGTAGGTAATTCATAGATTACCAAGCGATTATTGCTTGGTAGTCTATCCAAAGAAGTATCACCTTCCCAATTCACGGTTTCGCCGTCGGGATCGCAAGGAATCAACTGTCCATTTTGATAAAGCACGACACTTGCGGGATCAAAGCTAGCAACTCCCCCTGGTTCTGAGGGTGTGGGTGCAGATTTTCTTCTATCTACAGTTGTGGCTGTGGGATCGGTGCAGTAAAGAACTTGGGTAGTATTGGCGGGATCGTAAGGATCTGTATTGCGGACTTTAAACCAGTAAAAGTAGACTTGTCCATCCACTAAACCACAATCTTGCGGTGAAACTTCCCACAGTTCTGGAAATTCTGGAGATTGATGAAGCTTAAATTCTCCTAATTTCTTGATTTGATTGGGATTTGCGGGATTGCTAGTGCCAATGTAGAGAGTGGGCGCTGTTGCTAAATAATTGGGTCGCCACAAGACAAAGTGAGTCTGTTTGCGGCTCAATAAATCAATAACCATTGCAAAAACCTCTGATTGGTAAAAGTTAGCTCAAGGATGAAATATAAACTATGAACTTAGAAATGGCGAAATATTCATCCTTCTACTTTTTTGGTCAGTTCTGTAATTATTACAACATGGTTGAGTGCGATTCCAGATTGGCGGTTAAATTTTTAGAGGCTAAGCTAATGGGCGTCTAAATTGCATAAATACTAATAAGGGCTGTTGAGTTTTGTACGGGCGGGTTCACAGATATCCTCGTTGATCGACAATGATCTAAATAAACCCGCCCCTACGGTCAACAGTCAACAACCTGAAGTTGTTGTTTATTTTTTGGAGTTCCCTTAAACCGTTGTTTTTTCGGTTGTATATTCTTGTAATGCTCCTAGTTTGGCAATACCCGGCCAGATTGCAGCTACAGCAATCACGACAACAATTGTGCCAATTCCACCACCAACTACGGAGATAATGGGCCCAAATAAAGCCGCAGTCAAGCCTGATTCAAAGCCCCCTAATTCATTGGAGGCACTAATAAATACATTATTAATCGCCGCAACGCGACCGCGTAAATGATCTGGTGTTCTAATTTGCACTAATGTATGGCGAATCACAACGCTAATGGTATCTAGTGCGCCACTCAGCACTAGCATCAATAATGATAGCCAAAACCAACGAGACAGCCCAAAGATAATAGTAGCAAAGCCGAAGCCAACGACTGACCAAAGTAAGGCTGGGCCAGCTTTGCGTAAGGGCGGTAGATATGCCAGTACAACTGACATCAGTAAAGCACCAATTGAGGGAGCTGCTTGTAGGTAGCCTAATTCTAATGGCCCAACGTGTAAAATATCCTTGGCGAAAATTGGTAGTAGAGCGATCGCACCCCCTAGCAATACTGCGAACATATCCAAGGTGATGGCGGCTAAAATCAATTGATTTTGCCAAACAAATTTAGCCCCGGCTGAAAGTGCTTGGAGTGAGATTGGTTCTCTGGAAACAATCGTTTGTTGTTTGGAGATTGCCACAGTTAAAATTAAACACATCAATCCGGCGATCGCCGCTAGCACATATACCCCTGTAGCACCTTTCAATAAGGCTATGCCAAATCCTCCCAAAGCTGGGCCGATGACTGAGGCTAACTGAAAGCTACTACTATTCCAAGTCGCAGCATTGGTAAAGGCGCTGACGGGTATTAATTGCCACATCAATGCATCGCTGGCAGGCTTCAAGAAGGCTCTGGCAATACCTGTAATGACCAAGCAGGTATAAATTAAAACTACTGCTCCTTTACTCCAGGAAAGTACTGCCAAAGTGAGGGAACATAAAGTTAACAGCAGCACTGCTAGTAACATTGTCAATTTGCGATCGCGGCGATCGGCGACATCGCCAGCAATCAAGGTCAGCAGAATCATTGGTAAGACTTGGGCTAGCCCGACACCACCTAAAGCTAAAGCTGAGTTGGTGCGATCGTAGAGTTCCCAGCCAATGGCCACAGTCTGCATTTGTGACCCGATAAATAAAAGTACACGCCCGATAGTAAATAGTCGATAATCTCGAAACCTCAACGCCGCAAAAGGATCGTGTTGTGCCGATTCAGCGTTGGGTAGGTTTATTTTCCGTTTGCTCGAAGACATTTTTCAGTAGAGCCAACCCTTCTTCTATGTGGGAAACTTGTTCTTGTGTCAGACCTTGCAAAAGGTCGGTAATATGAGCGCGAGTTTGGTCTTGAGATTGCTTTAAATGATACCTTCCGTCTTCCGTCAGATTCAGAAGCACTCGCCGCCGTTCTTGGGGATCATCAGCGCGTTTGATCAAGTTGCGTTGTACTAGCCTTTCTACTGTGGCTGATGCTGTCGCACAGGTGACTCCTAAATGGTCTGCTAAATCAGATAGTGAAGCACCGGGACTGCGGTTGAGAAATGCTAGCGATCGCAACTGCGGTATCGATAAAGAAGCTGCACTGTTAGCTCGCATATCCGCTCGGATAAACCGCATCACTAACGGAATTGTCTCCATTACTCTGGCAGCACATTCTTCAGAAGTTCCGCCTTGCGTAGTTTTACCGAGGGTCATGTCGCTCTTTATTCTCCAAATTACATGGCTACCCGTGGATAAAGTTTTCCACAGATTAAGGTCAAGCCTATTAATGTTAACAAGAGAATTGTACAGTCCCAACCAAAACCATAGATACTATTTCCATTTGCTAGCATCGTACCGCGTAATGCGTCTACTTGGTAAGTCAAGGGATTAATGTGAGATAGGAACTTTAACCAGTTTGGCATCATTGAAATCGGATAGATGGCATTACTAGCAAAAAACAACGGCATTGTTAACAATTGTCCAATTCCCGTCATTCGTTCTCTGGTTTTGACCACACAGCCAATAATTAAGGAGAAAGTGCAAAAACAACTAGCTCCCAGCATGACAATTAATAGCACCTGCAAAATAGCTACAGGACTCAGGTTGAGTTTGACACCTAACAGTAGTGCTAAGACGTAAATCACCAATACCTGTGATAAACAACGTACTCCACAGGCTAGGGATTTACCTAATACCATTGCCACTCTTGGTGTGGGACTCGCCAAGAATTTATGCACAACTCCTAAGTCTCGCTCCCAAATCAGTGTCATACCACCTGTAAAAATGGCGACAAACAAAACGCTCTGTGCCAGAATCCCCGCAGTCATGAAATCTAAATAAGGTAAGTCCCCTGTAGGAATTGCGCGGATGCGGGTGAAGACTTGTCCAAAAATCAGCAGCCACAGTGATGGTTGCACGGCTCGGACGACTAAATCTGTGGGATCGTGTCGGAGTTTTCGCACTTCCATCTCGGCAATCACGAGGGTTTTTTTCCAGATCTGAGTAATTGCAGAGATTGCATTGGTTAGACGATGAGGTTTTGCCTTAACCCAACCGTTTAGCTGTACGTCTGGTTCTGGCTGTATCACTGTAGTTGACTCCTGATGTTAATTGATCGCCTGTGTAGTGAATAAAGACATCATCTAAAGTTGCATTCGGCTGATTTAAAGCCGCTTTTAAATCACTGGGTAAGCCTGCGATCGCAATTTTGCCTTGCTGCATAATCGCCACTTGAGTACACAGATTATCGGCTTCTTCTAAAAAGTGCGTAGTTAAAAAGATGGTTGTGCCGTAATCTAGACGCAGTTGTTGCACAAGTTGCCATACTTGAGAACGAGCGATCGGATCTAGCCCTACAGTCGGTTCATCGAGAAACAAAATCTTGGGTTGGTGCATAATTGATTGGGCAATTTCTAGCTTGCGGATCATCCCACCAGAGTAGTTACGTACCAAGCGATGGGCGGCTGCTTGCAAACCCATAAAATCTAGAACTTCCCGAATAGATCTTTCCCTGCGGTTGCGGGGAATGTCGTATAACTTGGCAAAAATTAAGAGGTTTTCGTAGCCCGTGAGACTACCATCAGCAGATAGGGCTTGGGGTACATAGCCCAATAGTCGCCTCACCTCAGCCGCCTGATGAGTAACATCATAACCAGCTATTGTGGCTCTGCCTGCACTCAGGGGTAATAGCGTAGTCAACATCTTAATTGCTGTGCTTTTACCTGCGCCATTCGGGCCGAGTAAGCCAAATACCTCACCTTGTTCTACTGTGATACTCAAATTATCCACAGCAACTGCTTTACCGAAGTAACGTGTCAGTCCCTGTGTTTCTAAAATCACTTCTTTAGAACCACTAACGAGTGATTCTGTCAAATCAATGTTTCCCGTAAGTCTAGTCACGAGTTTGATGCACTGCTGAATACTTAGTTTAACTAAATATTAGCTTCGCACATTTCATGTCAAAGTCAAGAATCTAGCTTGAAAATGGGCATTGGGCATCCCTACCCTTCTCCTGACGGAGACGCTGCGCGAACGGGTTCTGCTTCGCAGTACGACTTCGCTCAGGGCAAGTGGGCATGGGGCATTGGACATGGGGCATGGGGAAAAAACTGCCCACACTTCGCACACTCCCCACACTCCCCACACTCTGCCCCCCCTCCCCCTGCCCCGAATCCCTATCTCTTTACCGCTAACCGCACACCCCCAGGCGGTGCAAATACAATACCGCGCCGGACAGGTTTGAGGGGAACTTTATCCAGCAATTCTAGTGAGTAGCGCGATAGGATAGTTGCGAGTACGAGTTTCATTTCAAACATGGCAAAGGCTGCGCCAATACAGCGACGATTACTACCGCCAAAGGGTATAAATTCATAGGGAGAAAATTGCCGTTCTAGGAAACGTTCTGGTCGAAAACGTTTAGGTTCGGGATAGATATCAGGACGCTGGTGAGTTAAATAAGTGCAGATTGACAGGTACATTCCTTTTGGTAAATCGTAGCCCATCAATTGCATATCAGTGCGCAGAATTCGTGGTAAACAAAAGAAAACAACGGGGTAAATCCGCAGTGTTTCGCAACAGACCGCATTTAAATATGGTAATTGCGCGATCGCCATTGGATCAGCATTGGCCATATCAATGGAATTGAGTTCCCAAAGCAATTTTTCGCGGACTTCCGGGACATAGTGAATCCAATATAAAGCCCAAGCCAGAGCGATCGCAGTGGTTTCATGACCTGCAAATAACATGGTCATCAATTCATCGCGTAACTCTACATCAGTCATTGGCTGACCTGCTTCATCATGCGCAGACATTAACAAGCTGAGGATATCTTCAGCGTCAGTTTTACCTTGTTCTCGACGTTTATTAATTTCTTGGTAAAGCAGTTGATCGAGTAGCTGTCTGCGCCGGACAAATTTTCCCCAAGGACTCCAAGCGCCTAAATCCTTTTGTAGAGATTTGAAAAACAGTAAAGTCGCACTCAACGGAGAATTAAAAGTATTCAACATCTCAATTAATATCTGCTTGATTTGTTGATAACGCTCTCCTTCTTTTAGTCCAAAAACAGCCCGTAAAATCACTTGCAAAGAAATATCCTGCATACTGGAACGAGCGACAAAAGGTTGACCAATCACCCACTGGCTAGTTACCTGCTCTGTAATTTCACGGATAATTTGACCGTAAGCCCGCATCCGTTCACCGTGCAAGGGAGGCATTAAAAGCTTACGCTGTTGCATGTGGCGATCGCCATCTAATAAAGTTAGTGAGTTTGCTCCCAGTAATGGTTGCAGAATTTTGCTTCCTGAACCTGATTCAAACAGCTTGGAATCAGCCGTAAAAATTTCCTGAATAGCTTGGGGATTACTAATAATTAATTGCGGGGGAAAAGCACTAAATTCACTATAAAAAATATCTCCATAGCGCCGTTGTAAATTTTCTAAATTTTCTACTGGTTGTAAAACTATTTTGAATGTTTGCAACCATTTGGACTCTTGGAAACCGTTTGGCAGTTTAGCGACAGTTGTTTTGGCAGATTTTTCGAGAATTTTAATCATTGGTTGCATCCAAATATTTAATCACAGCATTTAGCTGAAAAAATGTGAAATAGAAGAAATTTGCTTTAATCCTAAGCGCTGTCTCACCTCATTAATTGGTTCTGCCCAATGCTCCTCAAAGCGATAGCCTAGAAGAAAATCAGCTTGATTACCTAATTCAATTCCTGTTTTTAGGTTAACAAAAATTGCTTTGATTTGTTGGGGAGCTAAAAGCGGATAGAGCAATTTGGCTAACCACAAACTAATTTTGAGTGCATAACTGTAATTTTGGGCAGCAGCAACAGCAAGAACGCCAATTTCTCCAGCATAGCTGGTATCAAAACCCAGCAAAACATGAAAAATATCATGGGTGACGACATAGCGCAAAGCAAAGGCATTACGTTTAGCTACATCATCAAGCTCTGGACTGATATTCAATGGCTGGAGATGATTTCTATGCATGTGTTCAGCATATTCTCGCCCAAAAGAACCTGGGGGATATTGGCTTAATTTTTCTAAATCAATTGGGGGATAATATCCGACTACCGATCGCAATTTATCAGCCACATCTGGAGTAACTTTTGCACCCAGTAAATCAGACTTGAGAATCGCAAAGTCGCCTAAATTGCCGGAATTTTTGGCAGCTAAAAGAGTTCTGAATTGTTGCAGTTGTTTTAACATAGTAGAATCACCATTTTTGGGTGATGCGATCGCACCTCAACTTGCAATCGTTAAAAATAGCGATCGCCAATTTAAAATTGTCAATTACTCGTGATGCAGAGCTTGCTCAACTGTGAAAGTCACCTCTTGACCATAGGAAACCTCAAGGGTATGACCATCAGGATCGCGCAGAAAAGCCCAGTAACCGACCGGCGCACCCCAGTCATGGGGCCCATCTATCAACACACCTTCTGAGCGCGCCTGATTGCAGAGACGATCCACTTCCTCACGAGTTTTACAAGCCACCCCTAGATGAGATGCAGGTGCAAGTGTGCATTTTAATTCAGCAACTTGAATTAACACAATCACAAATGGTCGAGTTAAATCGCTAATCCAAGCAACATCTACGTGCTTCGTTTTATCGGTGCGACGATGTACTACTTGCATAGCCGCATACTTTGTATAAAACGAGATGCTTTGATCTATGTCGCTTACCCCAAGTGCAACATGAGTAAAACCAAGATCCGACATCAACGGTTTCCTTTTTTAAAATAAACAATATCTTTCAGATTAAGATATTGCACATTAGCACAAGGATGGAATAGCAAGTGCGATCGCGCAATTCTTCTACAAGTTCACATTACTTCTCAGAAGTTGCAACGATCCCAAAGGTCTACTTTACAGGCTGCTCCTCTGTGTTCAGCGTGCATAACTTAGGGACATCCAATTTTTTAAATACCCAATAAGTTTGTAGCGCGTGCGCGTAGCGTGTCCGTAAAGCCTGCGGCATAGCTACGCTTAGGGCACAGCTTCCCGCAGGGAAGGACAAACGTCTCGCTCGATGAATGAACATCAGCGAGCAAGATGCTCGCACTACGGAATATGGCTAATTTATTTCTTGTAAATCGCTTATACCGATTCTCTGTGACATCTCTCCGACCTAAAAGGACGGAGCTTCTAAATTTCACAACTTAGATTTTTCTGGTTACTTGAATTGACAAGAATTTCACCCATAAACTTGCACTTAAATAGTTAAACCACATCTATTTTGAGAACCATAGTTTTAAAAGTAGTGGGAGCATCTTGCTCCCTGTTGTTCTTAGTGGGAGCATCTTGCTCCCTGCTGTTCGTAGTGGGAGCATCTTGCTCCCTGCTGCTAGAGAAAGTAGTAGCGTGGGCTTTCTGTCACTCAAGTAGAAGCAGAACCACCGAACGCACCCTTGTAAGCCTCAGCAGCTTCCATGCCAAAACCGCCGGCTTGGGTGTGGCGAAGTAGCGATTGGATAATCGGCATAGCAATGCTTATACCTAATAAGGAATTGAATCCGGCAACAACCACTGGTGCTGACAATATGACTGCAAACTCTGGGAATAACGCCAACACAGCTACTAAAACCAGAAAAACAATTGGTGTAGCAATACCTGCTGCTTTTGCTGTTGATAAAATTAAATTTTTATATTCTTCAACAGTAATGTCACCCCGATAAAGATCCAAGGAGTATGAAATTGCTGTCACTATCACCTGGGTGAGAATAGCAGTTCCCGTTGCCGTAATGCCAAGTTTAGCAATTGTTCCAGAATTGCTGACAATAGAATCTACGGCATTGTAAACCCGAATATAGAACTGCTCCCCAACAGTCATAACTTTCGCACCGCGACGGAGATTGTCAACACCTATTTCCCAAAGGATATTGTCAGCACCATTTGAGCCACCTTGAGAGCGGGGAATAATATGACTACCATGTTTATCACTGAGAAATTGACGAATAGTCCTTTCGCTACCTCCCAGCTTTGATGTGCCAGGAATTTTCTCAAAAAGCTTGATAACATCTGCATCAGAGCGAGGAGAATCGCCAACTCTTAGACCAGCACGATACCTCAACCTATTTGCAATCTTGGGCATTTCTGCCGCTAATTCTGTAGCTGTTGCAGGCAAGTTTTTCAGAGCATCAGCTATCACCAGACTAGAGGTAGTAGCCCCAATAGCAACTCCTTCCAATGCTTGAAAACCTTGCTGTGCTGCTGTAGTTGATAATCCTTGTAAATCTTTGACTACATTAATACTTGAAGTGGTAATTTCTACAGTAGTATTCTTAATTCCATCAACCACCTCATCTACACCGTTGGCTGTATTAGTTACCACTTCTTGAACTTTATCTCTAACCTGAGATGCTAACCTTTGTGCTTGGTTGATGAAATCCATATTTTAAGCTGTTTTTATGCATGAGTATATAATCCAGCTTATCTGTTGACTCCTGAGAAGCACAAGAACATTAATCACCAACTTCTTGCCAAAATTTTTAAAGATATAGTGAAGAAGAATTGTGAGGAGTAGGTTCGGCATTGCCCAAGCTACAAATACTCATTCGGTGTTAGCAGATCAAATAATACCAATTTGAAAAAAGAATGTGACAAATGGGTAGGGGCACAGCAGTGCTGTGCCCTCCGAATGAGTTATCTGTCGCAAACATTTTTTGAATCGGTATAAAGCGTCTTGAAACTTGCAATTTCGGGTTTTGAACTTGAAGTTTCCTGTTCCGAATTCGGAGTTTTGTGTTCCGAACTCGGAGTTTTGTGTTCTGAACTCGAAATTTCCTGTTTTGAACTCGGAGTTTTGTGTTCTGAACTCGGAATTTCCTGTTCCGAACTCGGAATTTCCTGTTCCGAACTCGAAGTTTTCTGTTTTGAACTTGGAGTTTTGTGTTCTGAACTCGGAATTTTGTGTTCCGAACGCGAAGTTTCCTGTTTTTAACTCGGAATTTTGCGTTCCAAACTCAAATAATCTTCATCGTAGCCTCGTTAATTGCAATGACAACAAGAAACGAGTCCCTAACTTACTCAATTAAGTCGATTGCAAAATGATAAGCTCTGATTTCTAAACGCTGTTTGAAGTAAAAACGGTGAGCCGCGAAACGCTGAACCCCGGAGTCGAGGTGTAACTGTTGGCAAGCATGAGCTTTGGCATAGTCTAAGAGCCAATTTAAGAGATTTGTACCATAACCTTGAGAGCGTTCGCGAATGCGTTGGCGAAGCCATCGCTTTCTCGAGTGACTAAATCATCCACATACAGAAACTTACCGCTAGATAAGGACTCACCGATTCTAAATCCTGCTACAGCCTTGATGCTCGCCTCATCTTCCAGATAAGCTAGTTGAAAACCTTGCTGCTCTTGTCTTCTAATCCGAGTGACAAACTCGCTAGCGACGAGATGGGGACGAAGCGCTTGCATGATTGCAAAACAACGCTCAATTTCTACATCCGACTTTGCAAGGCTAATATGAGTCATTTAGTCTGGGTTAACTTCAGAATTATGAGTTTCTGGCAATACTAAAAATAATTCTAACCCTGGAGCGGTAGCAAGTTCTGCTGGTGGAACTTCTCTTGTTGAACTTCTGAGATATTGTCCATCGTTGACAGGCTCTACAGACTTCATGCGGTGAGTAATACTGTAATAGCGGTGAATTTGTTGATTTTGCTGCCGTTCTTGAATGCTTTCATTACCAATTTTCTTGCGCAATTTGATAATTGCATCGATGACAGCTTCCGGTCTGGGCGGACATCCTGGTATATAAATATCAACTGGAATTAATTTATCTACACCTCGCACTGCGCTAGGAGAATCGACACTAAACATTCCCCCTGTAATCGTACAAGCTCCCATCGCAATCACATATTTAGGTTCTGGCATTTGTTCATAAAGCCGCACTAAGTTAGGAGCATACTTCATAGTAATTGTCCCGGCCGTGATTAATAGATCTGCTTGTCGCGGAGTCGCCCTGGGAATCATCCCATATCGTTCTAAGTCGAAGCGAGACGCATAAGCAGCCATGAATTCCATGAAGCAGCAGGCTGTACCAAACATCAATGGATACAGACTGGACATTTTCACCCAGTTGTACATGTCATCTACTGTGGTGAGAATAATGTTTTCTGATAATTGTTGCGTAATTTCCGCGCGCTCAACGGGATTGATAATTGAACTTGTCATGAGTTGAGTTCCCCAATAAATCTTTGTAGAGCAATTAATCACTACATCATTGCTAACTAAAATTTCTGATGACTTTCCAAACTGCGCACTTCGACTTCGCTCAGTGCTAGCACTTCGGCGGCGCAAAAGTCGAGCGGTGATTGCTGAGCGAAGTCGTTGGCGTAGCGTCTCGCAGAGAAGCAAGTCCAGATTCAGGACATTCTTTCCGGTTCTCCATCATCTGATACATGTGTACACTGGGAGCGATCGCAGAAGTTTTCGTTATCTACTATCTTCCCAATACCCAGTTAAAGCAACTGTTGCATCATGAGTTGTGCAAATAGCCCTGATTGATTTGCTAGTTCCACGAAACTACCTTGCTGTACTACTTTGCCACTTGCAAGTACATAAATTCGGTCAGCGTTTTGAATAGTACTGAGGCGATGGGCGATCGCAATCCTTGTTACCTTTAACTGTTGTAAACTTTCACTAACAATTGCCTGGGTTCTGTTATCTAAAGCGCTAGTCGCCTCATCAAATAGCAAAATCCGGGGTTTCAACACCAACGCCCTAGCAATCAACAGCCGTTGTCGTTGTCCACCAGAAAGATTACTACCTCCCTCACTAACGATTGTATGCATCTGCATTGGCATGGCCGCAATTTCATCGGCAAAACCTGCCATTTGCGCTGCTTCCCAAGCTTCGTCCATCGTAATCAACGCACCACTGGCAATATTGTCAAAAATCGAGGCTGACATTAACCGACTATTTTGCAGTACCACACCCAATTGACGGCGTACAGCATGGACATCCACAGAAGCTAAGTCTTGTCCATCGTAATAAATCGTGCCAGATTTCGGGAATTCAAACCCCAATAGTAACCTCAATAAAGTTGATTTACCGCTACCAGAAGGCCCAACAATGGCAATAAATTCTCCCGGTTCAGCACGAATGTTGACATTATCCAGTATCAAGGGGCCATCATCACGATAGCGGAAAGTTACACGGTCTATAAGTAATTTGCCCATTAGCCTACCCGGATCTGCTTGAGCGGAACTAATTTCCGGTTCAGCTTGCAAAATTGGTTGCGCCCGTTGCCACAAGGGTAAGACTTGTAAAATTTCCACAACTGTGCTGCTTAAGCTAGTGGCTCCGTTAATAAATGTGCCAAAAGCAACGTTGAATGCTAAGAAAGTACCAGTAGATAAACCACCACCTCCAGGAGTTTGGGACTGGACAATTAAGCTAGTAGCAAACCAGAAGATAGCGGCAGTTGTGATCGCAGGTAATACTTGATTGATTACCGCAACACTGTCTTCAATGCCTTGGGTACTTAGCATTAATTTCAGTTGATGGGTATACTGTTTACCCCAGTAGCCAAAGGCGCGGGTTTCAGCTTTGGCGACTCGGAGTTTGGTAACTCCATTAATTAACTGCACCATCACGCCAAAGATTTGTCCTTGTAACTCTAGTAATGGGCGAACTTTACGGACAATCAGAGTACCAGAGATGATAGTGACGGCAATATTCACCAGTGCCACGACACAAGCTATTAAAGCTAAGTAAACATTGTAGTAAAATAACAATCCCAGATTCAGCAAGGAGAACAAACTTGAGAAAATTGTTTTTAAGACTGTGTTACCCAGTCGCTGGCGAATTTGAGTAATAGCCGTGACTCGAGAATCCAAGTCACCAATTGAGAAAGAGCGAAAAAAGGAAGCCTTCAAGTTTAACAATCGATCCCATACGGCGGCTTGGGTAGAGGAATCGGCAAAAGTTTCCAACCTAATGGTGGCAAACCCAAGGGCTAGTTGAAACAGCATTCCGCCAAAGGCAGCAGCTACCAAAGCAACAGCAATTTGACTCAACAAGCCTCGATTAGCATCTGGGATAGCTTTGTCGATGAGGATAGCTGTAGCTTGAGGTGTTAGCATTCCTAACAAGCTGGTGATCATTCCCATTACTAAAACTACAATTAGTTCTTTGTGATGTCCTTGGAGAGCAAACTGAAGTAAATCAAAAGTTTTCAGCTTTTTATCGGGTAAAGGTCGATAGAATACGTAGGCAGTCTTAGCTAGAGCCGCTGCTATGCGGGCATCGACAGAAATAGGCGTTGGTTCCCCAGGAACGTAGAGTTTGTAATGAGTATCAGAAACTGGTAATAATGCCACTGGCATTTTATCCGCAAGGATGAATGCCAACATTGCACCGCAATCCTTTTGCCACCAGTTGTCCCGCAACTGAATTCGGCGCACGCGGATACGCGAAGCACGAGCGATCGCTTCCACAGGATCTTGTACTCGTGATAAATCTTCTGAGGCACCTGGGGGACTAATCTTAATTCCTAATGCTCTTCCCACAGCACCAGCCGCAATTAGTAAGGCTTGGTTTGGGTCAGTTGCATCAAGATTACTACTTAATCCTAGATTATTTAGCCCGTCTGACTTTGGCTGTGGCAATACAGATGCTAATTCTGTTAACGTCTCTTGCATCACTTGGCTCTCAAGACGTTCCCTGGCTTGAAATCTTAGTAATTCTGCATCCATTTCCTGCCGTTGCAGCAGATTAACGCAGTTGAGGAAGTAGGTTTGTAGTTGGGACAAACCACTCAGCAAGGAATTGATCTCTTCAATGTCTGCGGTGTTAACACTGTTCAACTCTACAGTGTTATCTGCTTGTAACCACATGTTTGCACCTAAAGGCATCATTCCACAGGCAGAATTTAACAGCAGATCGTCAAATCCCATCCATCTAGCATGTCCTTCGAGAATTCGCACCCAGCATATTTTATGCGGCTGGAAAATTTGGTTTTTGACTAAGGAGAAATGGCCGATTTCTGGCAGCGATGTTGGTGTTGTGGGCGTAGTAATACCTGCAAGTACCGAACCTAATTGCGAAATCCAGCGTTCTATCAGAGTTACTACTTCTTGATGAGCTTCAGCAAACAACTGGTAAAAGTCTGCTTTCGATACTTTGAGAATTTCCGTATCTTCCAGTGATACTGCTAAAATCTCTTGCTGCTTGCCTATGTTACTGGGTGCGATCGCAAATATTGCCTGTCCGGCGGTGCTACTAAATAAATAGCGGCGAGTGCCTTCGGGAATGCCATCATTAACTGCGATCGCAAATAGTGCCAAGTAACCAGATTTCACTAGCCAAATTGACTCCGGATCGTCTAGCAATAGCGAATCATTGCATTGAAAACGATAGTGTTGTCCTTTGAGATTTGAGAAGGACAAGAGGGATGAGGGGGATGTGGTTCGACTCCCTTCGACTGCGCTCAGGGCAAGTCGCTCACCAACCGGGGACAAGGGGGACAAGGAAGACAAGGGGGACAAGGGAGTAATTTCTTCGGCTACCTCCCCTGCTTCCTGGTCACTGAGCGTAGTCGAAGTGCTGCCTTCTGCCTCCTCCCCTGCTTCCTCACTGCGAATTAATTGTAAATACGGCCCTTCAACTTGCCGCAATTGTTTATGGCTTCCCCGTTGGACTATCTTACCGCGATCGAGGACAATAATTTCATCACAATCTCGGATGGTTGAGAGGCGATGCGCCACAATGATGCAAGTGCAACCGCGTAACCGCAGATTACGAGTGACGTTCTTTTCTGTTTCGGCATCTAGGGCGCTGGTGGCTTCATCCATAATCAGGATACTGGGATTATTTACCAAAGCACGGGCAATTTCTAGCCGCTGTCGCTGACCACCACTCAAATTGGTAGCACCTTCTAAAAGGTCAGCATGATAGCCTCCAGGCAGTGAAAGGATGACATCGTGAAGCGCTGCGTCTTGACAAGCTCGGACGAGTTGACTGTCAGGTATGGTAGTATCCCAAAGCGTTAAGTTATCTTTGACACTACCAGCAAATAACAAAATCTCTTGCTCGACAACAGAAATAGAATTGGCTAGTACCTGGCGAGAAATTTGCTGTCTTGGTTCGCCGTCGAAGAGAATTTCTCCCTGCCACGGTTCGTACAGCCCACATAAAAGTTTGGCAATGGTAGACTTACCTGAACCACTCCCACCCACCAAAGCCACTCGCTGCCCTGGTTTGAGCGAAAGACTAAAATTTTCAATCAACGGCGGGGCAATTTGACTATAACCAAATGTTACATTGTGTAATTCAACATAACCCTGGAGTTTGGGTAAAGGGTAGGGAGATGAGGGAGATGAAAGGGATGAGGGAGACAAGAGAGATAAATAAGTATTTTCTTCGTCTGCTGGCGCTGAGCGAAGTCGTTCGCGGAGCGTCTCGCAGAGAAGCGCTCCCCTGCGATCGCTGAGCGAAGTCGAAGCGCTACCCTGTTCTAACTGCGGATCGATGGGGTTACGCAACACATCATCAAGGCGGTTTAGATTACCTTCCATCTCTTGGAGTTGGCTTCCTAGGCTGATAAGATTACTTACTGGAGCGAAAAATCTTTGCATCATGCCGAGAAAGGCTATTAACATGCCGATGCTCAAGGCACCATCCATGACTCGCAGACCACCTACAGCTAAAAGCAGCATGGAAGCGATCGCTGACAGAAAAGTTGGTAAAACACTGATTGTCTGGTTTGTTTCTTCTAATTCTTGCTGGGTGTTGATGGCTTTGGCATAGTGTCCCCCCCAACGGGAGAAGAAATCTGACTCTAACCCAGAGGCTTTGATTGTCTCCATACTTTGAAGACCAGAAATTTCTACGCCGCGAACTTTTCCTTCTTCTTGAATAAGTTTAATATTGGCATCTACGCGCCGCCCTCTCACCCACTGCAAGGCGGTAAGGTTGATAATGACGAAGGCGATCGCTATTACAGTTAGTACAACATCATATTGCAACATCACTATTACATAGAGAAATACTGATGCTGCGGCAATTACTGTAGTCGCTAACTCACCGGAAAGCATACCAGCGATGCTGTCGTTAAGTTCCATGCGGCTACTGATTTCTCCTGCATACCGCTGATCGTAAAAACTAACGGGTAGGCGTAAAATGTGCCACAGATACCGACTCTTCATGCCTACGGACAATTTAATTTTCATTTGACGCAAAAACTGCAACTGTAGCAGCGTCAAAAATCCGCTGAGTCCGGCGGTGAAGATCATGCCTAAAATTAGCGGACGCAACCACTCATAACGACGCTCAATTAAGATGTTGTCTACAAATACTTGGGAAAATGCAGGTATTGCCAGTCCCGGAATTACTAACAAAAATCCTGCCAGCACGCAGTAAATTAATGCGCCCAGAGAACCCCGCAGCCGTGTCCACAAACCTAAGATTGTGCTGGGCTTGCGTCCGCCGCGTTGAAATTCTGGAGTCGGTTCTAGAAATAGTACCACACCAGTGTAAGCACCGCTGAATTCTTCTAAAGAGACGCTGCGCCTTCCCGTAGCCGGGTCATTGAGATAAACTCGCTGTTTGTGGAATCCTTCTACTACTAAAAAATGGTTAAAGTTCCAAAATACAATGTAGGGAGATTTTAACTGCAACAAGCCAGCTAAGTTGGTTTTAAAGCTTTTAGCGCTGAGTTTATATTTTCTGGCAGCTTTCAAGATATTTAAGGCACTAACACCATCCCGGGAAACACCGCAAGCTTGTCTCAGTTCCGTCAGTGGGACAATGCGATTGTAATAACCGAGAATAATTCCTAAAGCAGCAGCACCACATTCTACTACCTCCATTTGTAGCAGAGTCGGAGTGCGACACCGCTTGTTTTTCGGCGCTCGCCTGAATATATTTTGCAGATTTCGCCAGAACATAAAAATATTTTTAAAACTTGGACTTTGGCTGAATTTTATTGATATATAAGTTATTGTTGGTAGGCGTGTAGGCGTAGCCCAACTTAAGCATCGCGTTGAATGAATGTCAGTTGGTAATTGGTAATCGGTAATCGGTAATTTTTCCTCCTGTGCTTCCTCTGCTTCCCCTGCTCTCTTCCTCCTCATCCTCGTCACGAAATGCCACTCCAGGATCTGAGAATCGGCAAGACAAAAGTAATCGGGGCGCGTTCTTCCACAGTGACTTGTACTGAGGTGGTAGTTCCAGAAGTGACTTTCATCTGTGGCCCTTGGGAAGAAGACCATTTGTACTTGCTGAAGGTGGAAGAGTCTGGTTGCAGTCGCGCGGTAATTAGCATCTGTGGCCCTTGTGACATCAAAGCTTCTACGAATTGGGAATTGCCGACTACACTTAATGCACCTTCTTTAGTCACGGGAAAAGCTGAGACTTCTGTGACAGTCCCCATGATGCCACCAAAGCGTTCGCGTTGCACTGTACTCGGTGTAACTTGTAACTTCATCCCTGGTTGAATTTGCTTACCTTCGCCAACGGGAAAAAATGCCAAGCTCACAGGTTGAGCCGATCGCTGTTGTGCGGCGATCGTTCCTATGGGTGTACCTTGTAAAACAACTTGTCCTGGAGTTGCGGAAATTTCTAAAATCCGCCCGGAGAAACTGCTCTTGATGAAGCGGTTGTTCGATAGTTGCAGTCCTAATTGCACAATGTTGCGCTGGACTTCCTGAATTTCTTTTTTGCGGTTGGTTACAGTTTCTAAATCTTGTTGCGCCGCCGTCGCTTCTTTACTATCTAGTTGTTTTAACTGAGCTTGCAAATCTTTAATTGAGTTCAAGTTCTCTATGTATTGTCGTTGTGCATCTGCTTCCTTGACATCAAGTTGCTTGAGTTGGGATTCGGCTTCATTAATTTGTCTGACAGCATTTAAGTAGTCTTGCTGTGACTGTAAGACTGTATCGCCAGAAATTGCTCCTTCTTTTAATAGCTCTTGGCGCTTATCCCATCTCTGCTTAAAAGTGGGTAAAAGCTCCCGCAGTGCTTGTAAGCTTTGGATTTGGCTGGCGCGATCGCGTTGAATTGAGTCCAGCCCTTTTTCTTTTAAAATCGGGGTGAGCTTCTGTACCGCCCGGATATTTTGCTCTAATGATTGGCGTTGCTCTTGAATGGCTTTTTTGTCTGCGTTTTGGCGCTGTAGTTGCACTAAGCCAGCAGCGCGATCTTCTGCTTGTAGTTGCTCTAATTTAGAGCGTACTAGTTCTAGCTGTTTCATCTGTTCGTTTTGGTCTAGGGTCGCCAGCACATCTCCTCTATTTACATAAGTGCCAACCCGGACGTTGATTGTTCGTAATCTGCCCGCGATCGGTGACTGGAATGAGGTAACTGTACTCGGATTGACTATTATTCCAGTACCCGTCACCGTAATTGGGATTCGACCTAAAAAACTCCAAGTCAGCCCCGTTGCTACTAACGAACCAACAGCAACTAGAGGTAGCCACTTTTTTGGGCTGACTACCTGCATAATTTGATCTAATTCTTCAGGCGAAGAAGCACGCTCTAAAGCTTCTTTGCGGAACAGGTCGCTTTTTTCCTTAACCACCGAACACCGTCCCAATCTCTATGGGAATGAAAACAAAATACACTTTTGACTCACTACAATATTGCTGCAAACACTGGGATTTGCAGCCTAAATAGAAAATAAGCAAGACAATTGTTTGCTTATTTGATAGTATTAATACCCGAAAATAGTAGTTAAAATATCATAACATTTTCTGAGAATTTGGAAAATTAGAAATTAAATATTTTTTAATTTTTATTGTTTTAGACATGAATTGAATTTTCAGCAAAGAAGCCTTTACTGATAACTCAGGAGAAATATAACCAACTGTTCACAGCCTTTAAAAAAAGGGTGTAAAGGTTTAGAGAAAAGACTTTTACTTAAGAGTTTGTTTTTTTAGTGGTTTGTTGTGTTTTTAAGCACGTTTAGATCCACTCAAGTTCCCCTTTTCAAGGGGGTAAACTGGACTCAAACTCCCCTTTTTGACAAGGATTTAGGGGTGTATACCACGTTTTGCTAACGATAGCAAGACTTTTCAAACAGTCCTCTAAAATTAAATAATCAATCCCGCCTACACCTTTACACTCTAGTCTAAAATAGACCTGACAGAACTTGTGAAAAGTCTACTTAGCCGTAAGCGTTGCTTTCTATCATTTTTTCTTTGTTTAGATGTCAGGTTAACTGATATCTCAACACTGAATTAATGATAGTCTGAACAATGTGCAATTTACTACAGCTTAATCTTCAAATTAATCAGGCCAAGAACATTTAGTTTGAGCGAAACAAGACTCTGGCCTTTTGAGCGGAGAAAGTCTGGTAGCTCAGGTAGTTCTGGTAGGTCAGGAAGTTTTGGTGGTTCCCAAGAACTTCCGCCTACGAGGGCGACTGTTTTTTCATCATCCAACTCTGTGAGAACTGCAACCTCTTCTTGTTCAAGAGTGATGTTAGACATAACAAATCCTTCCGTCATCAAAATGAGTCTGTTCTAGTGAAACTTTTTCAGTCACTTAACCAAAAATTACAGTAACTGCCGTTAAGGTAAAGATTCTGTAATCTTGATACAAAAACATTGACGGGTAGGTAAGAACTAAGGGATGATAATGGTTGGTCGCTTACCTTTGACCTGCCACATTATCCGGCTTACACCCGCCAATGTTCTTATAACGTTGTCGTAAGTTGTGATACCAAAAATAGTCAGACCACTATGTAATAAGATGTCTGTACACTTATTCGTAAGGGTTGTTTGTAGTCCTTTGTCAGTTGTTCGCAGCAATTGGCGAAGGATTACTGCTTTATAAGCGTCTTAACGAAATATTGTGTAAATTGCATACTTATTTGCTTTGTGCTGTTTTGATTTGTAGTAATGATACAAATCATGATGAAGAAATTTTTGGTAATACAAACCGTTAAAGTGACTTTTGTTGAGGTGATAATTCAAGGCAGAGCGTACTAGAGAGAAAACCTAGTAACTGTAACCACCGAAAGTTATTACCTTGTTTTTGCTGTTATTAATTGTGCTGTCTGAGTTTTGCTTAACAACAGCATCTCCACCACCAATTGCAACTGCGTTACCAATTTGAGTGGTTACGATTACGTTGGTACCTTTGACTTTAACACCAACCTTAGTCTTGCTACTGACATCTGGACTTTCGTAGTATCCGTAGCTTCCGCCGACAATTTCACT
Source organism: Calothrix sp. NIES-2100 (assembly GCF_963875285.1). Classification (NCBI taxonomy): domain Bacteria; kingdom Bacillati; phylum Cyanobacteriota; class Cyanophyceae; order Nostocales; family Calotrichaceae; genus Calothrix; species Calothrix sp. NIES-2100. The sequence continues at coordinate 8,392,352 of NZ_CAWNLA010000001.1, read as the reverse complement.
GATTTCTTCATCAGCTAACTCGCTCATAACTACGAGTGTTTCTTGTTCAAGTGTTACAACTGACATAAAGTTTCCTTCCTTTGTTCAAGCGATCAATTAAGCAGAGCGTACTAGAGAGAAAACCTAGTAACCGTAAGGGCCCCAAATCTTCACATTGTTTTTGCTGTTATTAATTTCACTATATGAGTTTTGAGAAACAATAGCATTTCCGCCACCATTTGCAAATGCGTTACCAACTTGAGTGGTTACGTTTGCGTTTTGAGCTTTGACTCCAGTGTCAACGCTAGTCTTGGGCTTGAAAGATGTAAATGCGTATCCGCCGCCGACAATTTCACTGATTTCTTCATCAGCCAACTCGCTCATAACTACGAGTGTTTCTTGTTCAAGTGTTACAACTGACATAAAGTTTCCTTCCTTTGTTCAAGCGATAAATTAAGACAGAGCGTACTAGAGAGATTATTGAGTGACTCTAACCGAAAATTTTCACCCAGTTTTTGCTGTTATTAATTTCGCTATATGAGTTTTGCTTAACAACAGCATTTCCGCCACCATTTGCAAATGCGTTACCAACTTGAGTGGTTACGTTTGCGTTTTGAGCTTTGACTCCAGTGTCAACGCTAGTCTTGGGCTTGAAAGATGTAAATTCGTATCCGCCGCCGACAATTTCACTGATTTCTTCATCAGCCAACTCGCTCATAACTACGAGTGTTTCTTGTTCAAGTGTTACAACTGACATAAAATTTCCTTCCTTTGTTGAAGCTATAAATTAAGGCAGAGCGTACTAGAGAGATAATTTAGTGACCGTAACCACCGAAAATTTTCACCCAGTTTTTGCTGTTGTTAATTTCGCTATATGAATCTTGCTTAACAACAGCATCTCCGCCACCATTTGCAAATGCGTTACCAACTTGAGTGGTTACGTTTGCGTTTTGAGCTTTGACTCCATTTTCAACGCTAGTCTTGGGCTTGAAAATAGATGTAAAATCGTATCCACCGCCAACAATTTCACTGATTTCTTCATCAGCTAATTCGCTCATAACTACGAGTGTTTCTTGTTCAAGTGTTACAAATGACATAAAATTTCCTTCCTTGTACAAAATGGCTTTGGAATAGTGAAGTTTTTCTTTTGCTTAACCAAACTAATTGCCAATAACAAAAATTATTAGATTCTTAAATATCTAACGATATTTGTTATTAACCCTGCCGTTAAACAATATTTATGCAATGAGTTTAACGACGTTTGTTTTGATTGCTTTGTTTGAATTTCACTATATTTAAATAATACATTCTTTTAAACAAAAAAATATGAAGTAATGATGAAGTTAATATATTGTATTTTTAAAGTCTAGGTTTTTAAGGATTATAAAACGTTGGCGTTATTTCAATCTACTAAAAGTAGTAATTTTGGGAATTTTGCAATAGTTTTATAAACTCTTGAGACGTTAAAAATCGATGTTTAAAGTAGACGGGATACCTAAAAATGAAATTTTGAAAAAGTGACTACAAGTATTACAGAACATAGGGTAGAGGCGACGTAAAACATACTAAATTTTTCATAAAAAAATCCCCAACTTCTTTATAAGTCGGGGATACCTACTTTCACTTGAATACACAAACTATAAATTTAAGTTGAATTGCTGTGAATGCTAAATAGGTGAAGTCTCCACTGATGCTATGCTTTGCGCTACTCCATTTAAAATCGTTGTTTTTTGAATTTTGCGTGTTCTTGTCTTATTTTTCAAATCCACAATTTCTTGAGTAGAGTCTACAATGCTAGAGTTAGTTCCATCAGTTGAAGTCGTATTTACCTCTGAAGTATAGGAAGAAACAACTCCTCCCACTATTCCCTTTAATTCACCATCTATCAGTTCCTCGACAGTAACTTTTTGATTACGGATGGATTTGAAACTCACTTGATTTACCTTAGCCATAATTTTCCTCAAAAATTATCCAAACGGTTTGCATTTGCGATGTCTTCACCAGTAATAGTTTCTTTAATAGCTTTTCAAAAGTTAATCCAAAAGATTCTGCCTTTTCTACTTACCCAACTTTCAGCTATTTTCAGTTTTCAATTTTTTAAAGTTTCCGATTGGTCTTACTCATGTTTCTCGATACATAAGTTTAAGACTACGATTTTTAACGAAATAACATAGGCTACTATGCTTTGCATTTCGCTCAAAGTGAACTATTAATAAGCTCTGTAAAAATCTTAGCTACATGCTTAGCAGATGACTGTTGAAGTTGGCAGCATCATGCATCTTTATTACGGCACTGAAGCACTAAAATCTCAAATTCTCAATCTCAATTCCAATTTGAGACTTCCGGCATAAATAGGTTATGAACACAGGAGTGTCATGAGAAATTTCAGAAGTCGGAATATTCCGACTTCTGGTTACAATAGCAGATAGATAATGAGGAGTGTTTAATTAGGGTAACACTAAGTATTATTTGAGCGACAACGAAGATTAATTTGTAGTACTATCTTCGGTTAACAAACTTTTATCAAAACAATAACCTTTGCAGGCTAATAGTTTTATAGTAGCTGTTTCCCTGTTTTTATTTACATCTCAAGAATTACCTTGAGTTTATGATATTGCTTCGCTCAAATAACCTCATATCTTAGAAATCGCATTTTTTAAACTTGACTTCGTCGGATTTGGCAGATTGATTATTGTTTTGGTCCTAAAAGCGCTCCTAGTGCCGGCAAAGCGTATCCCAAAACTCCTTCAACAATTGCGGTCACACCGAAGACTGTCCCAAGTGCTGGGCCGGTTATATCGGTAAGTCCTCCTCCTACTACTCCGTCTAATTCTTCCTCGTTAATTTCCTCAACAATAATTTCTTGGTTTTTGATGTTTGTCAAATCATTATTGTTAGCCATAATTGCCTCCAGAAAGTGTATAGGTGTTTTCGCCTTGGCTGTAATAATAAATAACAAATTATTAAAAAGCTTGTCAACGGTTTATATAAAAGCTCCCACCTTTCCCACCTTTCCCACTTTTCCTACTTTTTGGAATCTAATATTTTAATTTTTCTTGTAACGTTTTTACTCTGATTATAAGGTATTACTTTACTACTAAAGTAAGATGTCTTATCTAAAATTTTGTTTACTTAGTCGGTATGCTTTGAGTTTCTGTGTAAGACAATAAGTCTACGGATATATTTCTGTAGAATTTACTAACACAACGCATAGAATAAAAAATCTAGCTTATATCCAAAGGCAGATTTTTAAATTGACATCGGCAATTTGGTATTGTTTTGCAGCTACAAAGCACCACAATATCTGGCTTTGATGCAGCAATCGGCACAAGGTTTGTAATTCCCACCAACCTCACTACCAAACTTGTATGTTAATCAGGCTATTCTTTCTGTGTTCCATGTATCTCTGCGAGCTTTACAACCCTGGACACTGAAAGAACAGATTGGAGTTTTGGCGCTTGAGTCCAATACACACGTAAGGGCACGGCAGTGCCCTTACGTGTCAACTTAACGCGAAACCCTTGCCAAGACTTGATAAGCAAATTCTCTCACTTAAAATCAAGATCCGCGTTACCCCACCCCGGCTTTGCTGACGCAAAACCTCCCCTCCCCGTAAACGGGGAGGGGATTGAGGGGTGGGGTAAAACGCTTGTGGGATAAGCCTTTTAACTTAAGTTGACACCAATGGGCAGTGCCGTGCCCCTACACGCTAGGATATATAGCATTCCTATTTGATTTGTGAAAATCGAGATGCTCAGATCCCGGACTTCTCAAAGAAGTCCGGGATCTAATTTTTCACAAATGATTTAGGACTGTTATAGTTTTGTATTGCATCCAAACCAGAAGCGCTATATTCACGGCAAAAATGGGATGCTCCCCTTTTTAGGCTTGAGGTTTGTCTTGTACCTAAGTTTCTTAAGATTGAGTGTTAGCGATCGCATCACCTAATCTGGCGTATAAGTTCCTAGCCAGAATTCAACAAGCCCTCAAAACTTCTGCGATCATTTAAATATTGCTATGCCTGAGATATCCGGGTTGTGTAAGGCATAGCCGACATACTATAACCTATGTACTCAGGCTTAATCTCCTGGGCAAGCACAATTATAATTTTCAGTTTGATTTACTTTCAAACCCCGAAAAAATATGGTTCAGCCACTCTCCCCACCCCAAGAACCTTTTGATACCACAGCATCAGATCAAGCTAAACGCAGACTCTCGCCGCGTTTACTAATTCCATTAGGCTTATTACTCACAGGTATTGGGATTTTCACATCGTATGTGATCTCATCTCGTTCCGCAGTTAATACACTGCATGTTAGCGGTCGCATTGAAGGTTATGAAACTGATATTGGCGCTAAAGTAGCAGGACGCATCGCCTCTGTAGCAGTGCGCGAAGGCGATGAAGTTCACAAAGGACAAGTAATTGTCCAGCTAGATGACGCAGAGATTCAAGCTCAACTTAAAGGCGCATCTGCTCGTGTCGATGGAATGCAACAACAACAAGAACAAGCAAGATTACAAATTAATCTTTTAGAAAGCCAAATTCGCGAGAATCAACTGACCTTAAAACAGTCGATGGGAGATGCGCAAGGTCGGATTTTTCAGGCTGAATCATCAGTAGCTTCCAGCCAAGCTCAGCTAAATCAAGCGATCGCTCAGGTGGAACAAGCCAAATCTGAGTTGAAACTAGCGCAAATGAATCGCGATCGCTACACTAAATTGGTAAATCAAGGGGCTGTTGCTAAACAACAATTTGACCAAGCTCAAACAAACTGGGAAAGTGCATTAGCTAATCTCAACTCACGCCAAGCAGCAGTAAATTCTTTTCGCAAATTAGTCAATTCTGCTCAAGGACAATTAACACAAGCTCAAAGTGTCGGATTAAATCCCGCCATCCGCAGCACTCAACTCTCAGGTTTAAACACCCAATTAGCTCAAACTCGCTTGAAACTAGCCGCAGCACAGGCTGATGTCGCCAATGCTAAAGCCTCTTTGCAAGAAATGAAAGCGAAAATTGCCGACCTCAATGTAACTAGTCCCATTAACGGGGTAGTTATCAGCCGCAGTGTCGAACCTGGTGCAGTTGTTACCACCGGCAAAACTTTGCTCACAGTCATTGATCCGAGTAAAGTTTATCTACGTGCTTTTATCCCCCAAGGTAATATTGGTAAAGTTCGCATCGGTCAAGAAGCTAAGATCTTTTTAGATTCAGCACCCCAACAACCCCTAAGTGCCAAAATTGCTGCAATTGATACCCAAGCATCTTTTACACCTGAGAATATTTATTTCCAACAAGACCGAGTTAAACAAGTTTTTGGTGTGAAAATCACCATCGACAACCCAGCCGGATTAGCCAAGCCGGGAATGCCAGCGGATGCCGAGATTAATATTACACCAGAGATGGGGAAGTAGGGATTGGGGAGCAGGGGAGCAGGGGAGGACAAAAGTTGTGATGAAGTGAGGATGTCGTTTGAGTATTTGAGCTTGGAAGTTGAGCCTTTGAAGCTGGAGGTTGAGCCTTTGAGCCTGGAAGTTGCGGCTTTGAGCTTGGAAGTTGAGCCTTTGAAGCTGGAGGTTGAGCCTTTGAGCCTGGAAGTTGCGGCTTTGAGCTTGGAAGTTGAGCCTTTGAGCCTGGAAGTTGCGGCTTTGAGCTTGGAAGTTGCGGCTTTTTGCTTGGAAGTTGCGGCTTTTTGCTTGGAAGTTGCGGCTTTTTGCTTGGAAGTTGCGGCTTTGAAACTAAAATTTCCAGCTGATACCGATTCAATCCATGATTTTATGTCATGGATCGTCGTAATGGGCGGGGAAACCCATTGGTGTCAACTTAACGTGAAACCCTTATCAAGACTTGATGAGCAAATTCTCTCACTTAAAATCAAGATCCGCGTTACCCCACCCCGGCTTTGCTGACGCAAAACCTCCCCTCCCCGTAAACGGGGAGGGGATTGAGGGGTGGGGTAAAACGCTTGTGGGATAAGCCTTTTAACTTAAGTTGACACCAATGGGGGAAACCCCGCCCCTACAAATGACCATTGACCATTGACCATTGACAAATGACAAATGACAACTGACAAATGACAAATACCGTAATTCAAGTGGAGGCTTTACATAAACGTTACGGTAAATTAGTTGCCGTGAAGGGAATTGATTTTACCGTGAAGCAGGGAGAAATTTTTGGCTTAATCGGCCCTGATGGTGCGGGAAAAACTACGACATTCCACATTTTAGGGGGGGTGATGGAAGCGTCAGGGGGGAATATCCAGATTTTAGGTAAACCTCCCCGTGATGCGCGTTTATCTATTGGTTACTTGACACAGCAATTTTCTCTTTATCTTGACCTGAGCATTGATGAAAATCTCCGCTATAGTGCGGGGTTACGTGAAGTTACTGAGAATACTTTTGTTCAGCGTCGCCATAAATACTTGCGATTGATGAGCTTGGAAAAATTTGGCGATCGCTTGGCTGGTCGTCTCTCCGGTGGAATGAAGCAGAAGTTGGCTTTGTGCTGTGCGTTGATTTCCCAACCGGAAATTTTGTTGTTGGATGAACCGACGACAGGTGTTGATCCGGTATCGCGACGGGAATTTTGGGATGTCCTAGCGGCGATCGCAGCTGAGGGAGTAACAGTAGTTGTGGCGACACCTTATTTAGATGAAGCCGAAAGATGCGATCGCATTGCTTTAATGTACGCAGGAGAAATTCACCAAATTGGTACTCTTTCCCAGTTACGCGAAAGTTTAGGTTTACAACGTCTAGAAGTTCGCACCAATAGTATTGAAGCAGCCGAGCGAGTCTTACAAGATGCAACAAATAATACACAATCATCAATTGTCGATGTGCAAACTTTTGGCGATAGATTAGATGTATTGGTAAAAGATGCTGTAGTAGCTACCGCCACAGTTAAGAAAATTTTTGCCCAACAGCAACTACAACTTAATAATATCCAAACAGCCGATGCAACTCTAGAAAACGTATTTGTTACCCGCCTACGTGCATCGGGAAATGACCCAGAATTTATTTCTTTTCCCCGTTCTCGACAGCAGCAACCTAACCCCCTAACCCCCTTCCCTAGTAGGGAAGGGGGAAATGATCTCCCCTCCCCTCATAGGGGAGGGGTTGGGGGAGAGGTCGCTATTGGTGCAAATAAATTAAGAAAGGTGTTTGGTGATTTCTCAGCAGTTAAAGGTGTAGATTTAGAAATTCACTATGGGGAAATTTATGGGTTACTCGGAGCCAATGGTGCAGGTAAGACAACTACAATTAAAATTCTTTGCGGATTACTAGAACCAACATCAGGAAAAATCACCTTAGCGGGACAAACTCAAAATCTGCGTAGCAGCGCTTTGCGAAAACGCATTGGTTACATGAGTCAAAAATTCACACTCTACGATGATTTAACTATTATCCAGAATTTAGAATTTTACTGTGGCGTTTACGGTGTGGCGAGACAATTACGGCGCAGCAAAATTGACTGGGTATTAGCGACTTGTGGCTTAATTGGTAGAGAAAATATGCTCACCGGACAACTTCCCGGAGGCTGGAAACAAAGAGTAGCCTTTGGTGCTTCCGTAATGCACGAACCAGAGATATTATTTCTCGATGAACCGACATCAGGAGTAGATCCTTTAGCACGCCGTCAATTTTGGCGATTAATTAATGAGTTTGCCAGATCGGGAACAGCAGTGCTAGTGACAACCCATTATTTAGAAGAAGCGGAACAATGTAACCGTATGGGGTTTATGGTAGCAGGGGAAATGGTAGTTCAAGGTTCGCCCAGTGAAATTAAAGCCGCTCAACCCGGACAGTTGATAGAAATAGTGACAGATAAAACTCAAGATGCGTCTAATTTACTGAAAACCCAGTTAGCTGCGTGGCGAGTATCAATTTTTGGTGATCGCCTACACCTAGTCCTCGACCATCCCAACGCAGATATCCCCCATATTCGCTCAATTTTACAAACAAATCAGATAAATCTGCACTCCCTACGTCCCATCCCCTTCTCCCTCGAAGATGCATTCATTGGTATAGTCCAACGCACGGAGGAAGGACAGGGGGGACAAATGACAACTGACCACTGACAAATGACAAATGACAAATGAAAAGAATTTTATCCCAATGTCGTAAAGAGTTAGCACAATTTAGGCGCGATCGCCTTTCCTTAGCGCTGGCTTTTCTCTTACCAATAATGACCTTAATTATTTTTGGTTTTGTGATTCGCCTAGAATCGAAAAATATTCCTTTATTTATTCAAGATTTTGATAATAGTCCCCTGAGTCGTGCCTATATTGAGCGCTTATTTGCTACTAATCAATTTGAACCAATTCATCATTTTAAATTTCCCCTTTTCAATTCCACCAATAAATCCCAAGCTGAAATCTCCAATCCTCAAGAGGCTATCGATAAAGGACTAGCAAAAGCTGCTGTCATTATTCCCCCTGATTTCAGTCGGCGCATTAAATCAGATTTAAGTACTGATGTCCAAGTTTTAGTAGATGGAACTGATGTTAATAATGCACGAATTATCAAAAATAGTATTCAAGCAACCACAATATTTTTCTTAAGAGATTCAGGTCTACAATCCTCATTTAATAAAATTGTTGCTCATATCCGCCTCTGGTTTAACCCAGGCAGAAAAGAATCATTATACATCGTCCCTGGTCTTTATGCAGTTATTCTCTGGATTTATCCCTCATTATTAACAGCAGTCGCAATGGTGCGAGAAAAAGATAAAGGGACAATATTACAAGTTTACGCCTCTAGCCTCACTGCCGAAGAATTGCTATTAGGAAAAGGCTTGGCTTACCTCTTAATTGGAATTAGCGAAGCTTTATTAATTACGGTAATGAGTGCAATCATTTGGCGATTAAGCTTGGCAGTAGAGCCAACACCATTATTACTAGGTACACTCATATTTATCATAGATAGCGTGATGTTTGGTTTATTAATTGGTGTGCGTGTAAATAACCAAAATTCTGCTGTTCAAGCTGTAGCATTAGTTGGTTTCTTGACAGCTTTACTGCTATCTGGATTTATTTACCCCCTCAGTAATATTCCTTTCCCTCTCTCCCTAGTTTCCGCCATTATTCCCGCCCGTTATTATATTGAAATAACTCGCGATGCTTACGTGCGCGGTACTGGATGGACTGGTGTTTGGTTTGCAATCATCATGCTAATTATCCTAGGGTTCTTACTTTTTAATGCTGCACGTCGAATATTAAAGCGAATGCAGTTATCCGATTAGTTATTTATAATAACAGCTATTTTCAGGTAAATAGACCACATTTGCCGTAGGGGCACAGCACTGCTGTGCCCTAAGAGTGTGGTTCAACTTGTGGTGTGGGCATCTTGCCCTTGTGTACCTCATTTAGATGAAATGTGCTGTAATTTATATTTGATATTTCCTTACCGAAATTTCTCAGAAAAAAGCGACACAGGATTTTCTCAAATTCTCTTCAAATATTTCCCAAATCGGCTCATGCTAAACATTTCATCCTGCTGAAATCTTTACCTAGAGTATCCAAAATGTAAAAAATAGTGAGCCAGCAAATAGAATTAAAGAATTGATTGTCTGACTAAATATCAAGAGTAACTATCATTACATTTTTAGGACTGCTAAATAGGAACTATATAATCAAGCCCTTCGCTGTCAGTGAACTCCTAAAAATGAATTTTAACTCACAGAATGTTAGCTCAAATCGTAAATCTAAAACTTTCAATAACCCAGAACGTTTTATCGAAGGTTGGTATTGGGCAATTCCTTCTACTGATCTCCGCGTCGGTGAAGTAAAACCTATCACTTTATTAGGTAGAGACTTAGTCATTTATCGAGGTAAAGATAAAAAAGCTGTTACTTTTGATGCCTACTGTCCCCACATGGGCGCTCATTTAGCTGAAGGTAAAGTTGAAGGTAATGGACTGCGCTGTTCTTTCCATCAATGGAAATTTGATAATGAAGGGTTTTGCGTTGATATTCCCTGTTTAGATGAACCCCTTCCTCTAAAATTAAAAGCTTGGCCTACGGCAGAAAAATATGGGATGATTTGGGTTTGGACTGGAGAAGTTTCATTACAACCGTTGCCATTTATTCCAGAGTTAGAACAACAGGACTGTGATGTCGCTATTGTTTCTCAACTTCTCACTAACTGTCATCCCAATGTAGTGATAATTAATGCCATAGATACCCAATATTTGAATACAGTTAAAAGATTACCATTAGAAAATCTTTTTGAAAAAGAAGAACTGAATCAAAATGCGATTACCTTCAGCAACAGTACACGAGTGAGAGAAGGTAATTTTTTACGCAGGCTTATTCGTCCTTTCTATAAAAATGCTCTTAATTATAGTATTTGTTATTGGTATGGCAGTACTAGCATGGTAACATTTATCCCTAATTTTCTCCATTTGCACATCATGCTTACCCTCCGCCTGATTGCAGGAGGAAAGACTGAAGGATATACCCTATTGATGATTAAAAAACGTCGGGGAATTTTTGGTCACTTATACAATTGGATTGTGTTGTGGGTAGGTAAAATTTTGAGTCAGGATTTTCTCAAAGTTGACGCGAAGATTTTCGAGAAAATTCAGTTTGATTTAAGAACACCTATTAAGACAGATCAGGCTATTATGCAGTTTATCAATCATCTGGAAAGACAGACAGCCCTGTGTTGGGGAACTTGGCAAGAAGGGCGATCGCTCCGTGATCCAGAAACCAGGGATAATAGAGATAAATGGCGAGATGTGCTGAATGACTGAGTCATTAGTCATTAGTGATTAGTGATTAGTCATTAGTCAGTTGTCTTCCTTGTCTCCCTTGTCCTCCTTGTCTTCCTTGTCCTCCTTGTCTCCCTAGCCCCTAGTCCCTAGTCTGTATTTTGTTTTTAATTATTTTTTAGGCTACCATTTAAATAAAAAGAAGTGGCAAAGCCACTTCGTAATTCCCAGGTAGAACCTAGAAATGAGTATAACTATTCTAAAAACTGGAAATCGTATAAATCGTCACTGATTCACTGTATCTAAAGATTCCAGTGTTGATCACAGCAATTCTGACTCAAGTCGATCCAGTTCATCGCCTAGATGAGCCAGTTTTGTCTCTTCATTGAGTAGTTCCTTTTCTAATTGAAACTTAATTGCTGTTCCAGCCTCAATCGCTAAATCTTCCCGCATCTGCTTTACCTTTTCAATGCGGCTGTCCCATTCTGGTTGTAGTGTATCTAGGCGCTGCTGTGATCGCATTTTAAATTTCGCACATCAGTCCTTACACACATATCGCCATTTTTGTCACTAGTTATTAAGTATAAAATATTACGCAGTATTCACAATATTTCGGAATTCATTTAAGTATTTTTACATTACTGTTTTTCAGTTTGTATAAATTCTGAAGAGAAAACAATAAATACGTAGACTAATAACTGTAATTTTTTACTAAGTATCCATCACCGCAATTCTCTCAAATTTGCCAACAGATTTATACCTAGATACTTAGATGGTGTTGGATTTACGTAGTTAAGAAATATTAAGTAATAATTATAAATTACGAATTGGGATCACTTGGGGTTGATTGCAATTATATGGAAAGCGTAGGTGCGAAGCAACTTGTCGTTAGACATCCCCATTAGTATTGAAAGCCTTCCAAGCTCAATCAACTTTATCCCTATCACCAGAGAATATTATGTTAGCAAACAACACTGATGAAGTAATCCAATACTTAGACACCATCATTGCCAAAGCTATAGAAGAACGTAGCCCCAGAGGATTTTTTGCTGCACTTTATCGTCAAGTAACTTTGAAAGTGAAAATAGGTATTAAACATGGCTTTTTTGACGATGCAGCCAGAATGGAAGAATTCACGACGCAATTTGCTAATCGTTACTTTCGTGCTGGGGATGATTACCAAAATAATATAAAATCAACCAGAAGCTGGCAGGTGACATTCGACGCATTACAAAATCCAGAGTTACTAATTTTGCAACATTTACTGCTGGCAATTAACTCTCATATTAATTTAGATCTGGGTATTGTAGCTGCCGAACTTTGCCCTGGTGATAAACTGCACACCCTACAAGATGATTTTATTAAGATTAACGCTATTCTCAATGATTTGCTCGAGCCTACGGAGATGGTTTTGGGACAACTGTCACCACTAATTGAGATTTTGGATAGATTTGGTGGCAGAAAAGATGAAATTATCTTCAATTTTAGTATTCGTAAAGCTCGTCAATCAGCCTGGAATAATGCAAAAATTTTGGCTTATCAAACTCCTGATGTCCAACAGAATATTATCAACCTAATTGATAGCAAAGTAGCATTTATTGGTTGGGCGATCGCTAATCCAAACCGTAATTTTGATCGAGCGATCGCCCTGATAAAAAAATCTGAAAGTGATGATACTGTGACTATTATCAACGCTCTCAATAACATTGTTCACTGAAACTATGATCGGGAAAATTATTGTCGGGTGCATTTTATGGCGCTACGCATGTCATTTGTCATTTGTCAGTTGTTGTGGGAAAGAGTTTAATATCTTCATTGTGGGCAGTTATTAATCCCTTTTCCACTAACTACTGACAAAAACTTCATTTATCACAATCATAAAATTGCGTAGACGCAGAGCAGCTTGTCGTAGATATCGCTCTTACTACACAAGATATTTATGTGTATAAAAAAAGATTTAAATACTGAAAATATGTCAGGAAAAAGCATTGAACCGATAATCCCAGCATCTACTATCGGTAAAGACGACAACTTTACATAGTCGAATAAGACAAATGAAAAAGTAGGGAAGGTAAATGTCTTACCTATTTTTTTATCTAAAATTTACACTTTTAAGAAAGTATTAATACGCAATAACATGAAGTTTGGATAAACCTGGTTTCCATTTCTGAAACGAACCTGACAAATGCTGTAGAGACAGGTTAGGTTAACTGTAATTCACAAGCCGCACCAAAGCAGCTATGGTAAAAGAATTAGCAATTCGCACCTCTGGACTGACTAAGCAATTTGATCGGCATATAGCCGTTAACGATGTGCATTTGGAGATCCAAGCAGGTGAAGTATACGGACTGATTGGGCCGAATGGCGCAGGTAAAACAACTCTCATCCGCATGTTAGCAGCCGCAGAGGAGCCGACTACGGGTGAGATTTATATTAATGGCGATCGCTTGCTACGTGACAAAAGCAACCCCACTCTCAAGCGTCATCTTGGTTACTTACCTGATGACTATCCACTGTATGAGGATTTGACAGTCTGGGATTATCTAGATTACTTTGCGCGGCTGTATCGCTTACGAGAACCCCGGCGCACTCAACGCCTCCATGAAGTATTGGAACTGATACAACTCGAAAATAAGCGCAATAGCTCAATTTCTACTCTGTCGCGGGGGATGAAGCAGCGCTTGAGTTTAGCGCGTACCATTATTCACGAACCGATTTTACTACTGTTAGATGAACCCGTTTCCGGTCTTGACCCCATAGCGAGGATGCAGTTCCGGGAAATCATCAAGGCTTTGCAAGAAGCTGGGATGACAATCTTGATTTCTTCGCACGTACTCAGTGACTTAGCGGAACTTTGTACTTCTGTGGGAATTATGGAACTGGGCTTTTTAGTAGAAAGTGCTTCACTCCAGCAACTTTACCAGCGACTCTCCCGACAACAAATAGTGTTATCCACCTTGGGGAAACTAGAACCACTTTTGAGCGAATTGAAAAATAATCCTTTAGTGGAAGAGTGGGAGGTATTACCAGGAAGGAATAGCGCCAGGGTGAACTTTTCCGGTAAACCGGAAGATTGTGCTGATTTATTGCGATCGCTGATTCAAGCTGGGATTCCCATCAGCAATTTTCACTGCACCCAAGAAGATTTAGAAACTATCTTCCTGAAATTAGGTCACAAACAAGCATCTTAATCCAAATAATTAGTAATTGTTCATAACCTGAGTCCAGCCATCTTGCGTTTACTTAATTCGTAATTTTCAACAGTGATTCCTCTGCAATTTTAAATTACGAATTACGAATTACGAATTACGAATTATTGCTTCCCTTTTTGGAGAACTTTTCTAATGACATTCAATCTTATAAATAAACTCGGTAACTGGAATCCTCAACTATTTCGAGAACTTAAAGGTCGCCTGAAAGTTGTCAACATCTTAATTGCTTTGGCGATATCGCTGCTTACTCAACTAGGAGTATACATATATCAATTTAGCGGCTTTCCTACTAAAACTTATCCCATGTCAGGGATATACTGCAATCTGAGCAAAGGTTATCAAGCAAAACTAAATTTACTATATAAAACTAGTGAGGAAACTTACCAAAAACTCAGTTTATTTAGTGGCAAACAAAACTACAATTTGGAAAAAATTCAGGAATACAAAGCCCAAATAGCATCACTGAAAATTGAACAATCTCAGCTTGATAAACTTTTATATCAGAGTTACTGCCCTCCAGATCAAGTAAATATGGCATTGTGGTGGGAAGACCACTGGAGGTATATATTTATGACCTTGAGTGTGATGTTTGTCTTCACACTTTTAGTTGCTGGTACTTATTTGCTCATCAATAACTTAGCCCAAGAAGAACGTCGCGGTACACTGAATTTTTTGCGCCTCAGTCCCCAGTCAGAGAAAAGTATTTTGATGGGTAAACTGCTAGGAGTACCAGCTGTAATCTATCTCATAGTTTTAGTGGCATTGCCTTTAAATTTATGGGCAGGAATTTCTGCCAATCTCTCTATAGTTTCGATTTTAAGTTTCTATGTAGTTCTGCTGGCTAGCTGCATTTTCTTCTACAGTAATGCACTGTTACTTGGTTTAACTAGTCGTTGGTTTAGCGGGTTTCAACCTTGGTTAGGAAGTGGTTTAGTCCTGCTATTTTTAATGATATCTATACAGAACTTAACTTATAGTGGAGACTTTCACAATACAGCTACTTGGTTAAGATTGTTAAGCCCCTTGGAGATTATGGGCTATATATTGCCGTTGTCAAGAAATAATCAATCATCTTTACAAGAATTGCAGTTTTTCTATATACCAGTAGGTAAAAGCGCCTTTGGTATGGTTGGCATCTATTTATTGAATTATGGTGTAGGCATCTATTGGGCTTGGCAAGCCATGAAACGCCGCTTTCGTAATCCTGATGGAGCAATTCTTAACAAAGTACAAACTTATCTTTTAGTAGCAAGTTATCAAGTGGTTTTTTGGGGATTTACTTTACAATACTATAAAAATTATTGCCCAGATCCCAGAAATAATGTTTGCTATTATGATGTGAATTATCAAATAGGGCCAAATTTATTCCTGATAGCATTCTTTAACATAGTGCTATTATTTGGATTACTTGTAATTATTTCACCCCACAGACAAACTATACAAAATTGGGCAAGATATCGACATCAAAAGTTTGCTACTTTCCAGGATATTAGGAGTGAATTTTGGTTAAAAGATTGGATTGTTGATGAAAAAAGTCCGTCATTATTAGCAATGTTAATCAATTTAGCGATCGCCACCACCCCAGTAGTAATTTGGATTGTACTTGCACCTATTTTAAATACCCACCATAACAACGCCATCGATTGGGTTAATGATATGGGAAGATTAAAAGCTATTTTAGGTGTAGTTTTATGTATTAGCTTAATGATGATTTATACCACATTAGCTCAATTACTACTGTTAATGAAAACTCCCAGACGTGCTTTATGGGCAGCCGTTGCTGTAGGTGCAGCAGTGATAATACCACCATTGTTTTTAGGAATTTCAGGTATTACACCTACCAACAATCCTGAAGCTTGGCTATTTTTTACCTTTCCTTGGCCTGCTTTAGAAAAAACAGCAACAATCGCAATTTTTACAGCACTCATAGCTGAAATTAGCGTCATCATATTATTAAACATCCAATTAACAAAGCAAGTTAAATTAGCAGGAGAGTCGGCGACAAAAGCATTGTTAGCTGGACGTAAATAAGGAGGATGAGGGGGACGAGGGAAGGGGGACAAATATAAATGACAACTGACAACTGACAAAAGAGAGTTTTTACTATGGATCTCAACTGGATTAATCAAATAGGAGACTCGAATCCGCAACTTTTGCGTGAACTCAAAGGAAGACTGAAATCGCGCAATTTATTACTGTCTGCTGCTATCTCATTGCTGGGTCAGTTTATCCTATTTATGTATTTTCAAACCCAGCTACCAACTAAGCTTGAATTGGTATATAATCACTCCCACAAATATTGTACAGGTGGGCTTCAATATAATCTGCCTAAATGCCTAGTTGATGAATTTGGTCATGTAATTATTAACTGGCAATTGTGGTATTTGGATGTATTTACCTGGCTCAGTATTATTGGCTGTTTTAGTCTTTTAACTGCCGGAACTTACCTGATAATTAATGATTTATCGGCAGAAGAAAGACGAGAAACACTGAATTTTATCCGCCTGAGTCCACAATCACCCCAAAGTATTTTATCCGGCAAAATGTTGGGTGTACCAATTTTGCTATTTATTGGGGTACTGTTAGCTCTTCCTTTGCATTTATGGTCAGCTTTAGCAGGAAAAATTCCCTCGGCTGAGATTTTCAGCTTTTATGTAGCAGTGGTTGCTGCCTGCTTTTTATTCTATAGTGCTGCACTGCTATTTGGCTTAGTTGGTTCTTGGCTAGGTGGTTTTCAATCTTGGTTAGGTGGTGGCGTAGTTCTCGGTTTTCTCATCGTCACTATGCGAGTAGCCTTGACAGAAATCTCAGATGATTATCCTTTGGTTTTTGCTAGGCTAATTAATCCTACTTACTTAATTCCAGAGACTGCTATTAGCTCTACATTTGCATCTGCTAGTTCCCGATTTAGGAATTTTCAATTTTTTGCCTTACCTTTAGGAGATAGCTTATTGACAACACTTGGATTTACGCTCTTGATTTACGGTTTAGGAACATATTTTATTTGGCAATCCTTACAACGTTGTTTTCGCGATCCTAATACCACGATGTTGAGTAAGCATCAAAGTTATTCATTAACAGCTTGCTATGCATTGATGACTTTAGGGTGTGCAAATTGGGAAAGATTAGTTTTAGAATCAAATCCTGGTTCTTATCTGCTTGCTGAAAATCTAGTGAGTTTGTTGTTCTTAGATTTTTGGCTATTTCTCTATTTAATTGCTGCTCTCAATCCTCATCGTCAAGCCCTCCAAGATTGGGCACGTTATCGTCGAACTGCGCGTGTCAAAGGATTAGTAGATAGCAAACTTGTTAAAGATTTAATTTGGGGCGAAAAAAGTCCGGGTTTATTAGCGATCGCAATCAATGCCACAATTGCTATCATTGGCATCAACTGCTTAATATTACTCTCTCAATACCCCATTAGTCACAAAATCAATGCTCTTTTTGCCCTCGCGCTCTCTTTTAGTTTAGCTATGCTCTATGCAGCCTTAGCGCAACTGCTTTTATTCACCAAAAATCACAACCGAGTATTTTGGTCTGCGGCTACTGTCGGTGCATCAATGATATTACCAGTGATAATTATAGGCGTATTTACCTCTTCCTATAGAGACAACAATTTTCTCTGGTTATATTCAATAGTGGGGCCAATATTTGCAATTTCTCCTGATGGAAAATCACTATCACCCATAACAGCATTGCTGCCAATTTTCAGTTACTGGACTATGATGAGCTTGTTAGTATTCCAATTGCGGCGGAATTTGGTAAAAGCTGGGGAATCTGCTACAAAAGCAATGCTTGCAGGTAATTAATTCAGTTTCCGAATTTTTTTGATTAACTTTTGTTAAGTCTGGCCAAATTGGCCAGACTTTTTTATGAGTTTTTGTGATTATACATACAATCAACAAGCTAACTAAGCAAATCCAGTTCTAGCAATAGATATTAAATTACATTCGCCTGCAAAATTTTGAGGAGGCTACATCGTCATGACAATTTCCATTTCTGACTTATCACCTGTGACTTCTGACTCTCTGTTAGAATCAGTCGATCAAGAAGAAGGAGGCGTGATTAAATCAGCCGTAGCACGCGCACTCGAAGCGCGTAAAATTGTGGGAGGTACAACCATAAGCAACGTAAAACTAAAGCCTGAGATTCTTTGTCCACCTCCAAAACCTATAATCACTGGTAAAATTGCGCCCAGTTATTGCCCTCCACCGATCATAGTTGGTAAGATTGCTTGCCCTCCCATCACAATTGGCCTGATTGCTGTTGATCCTACAGCCTCACTTGCTTAGCACACCAAGATTTTGGTGATAGTTATCAACATGGAAAATACAACGGATACTAAAAATCAACCTCTTTGCCCCAGTGCTAGGCCAGAGATGGCAAATAGTGTAGTATTTGCTGTAGTGGTTGGGACAGTAGAAGAACCGCGTCTGGCTCACCTTGCAGAACCACAGCCCGTCACCGAGGAATTATTGTCCCTAGCTGCACCAGTTTCTCCAACAGAAATTTTTAGATTTGCAGGCACTTGTGTACAAAAAGAATGTCAGCACTTTGATGGTGCTAATTGTCGTTTAGCACACCGAATTGTAGAGAGTTTACCTGCTGTAGTAGAAGCACTTCCACCTTGCCAAATCCGTTCTAGCTGCCGTTGGTGGCAACAGGAAGGTAAGGCAGCATGTATGCGTTGTCCGCAAATCGTTACAGATACTTTCAATTATTCTGAACAGCTATACCAAGCGTCAGATCCTTCTGTATACGTTTCTGCACAAGCAGCATCTTAAAGTTTCACACTCACTAAATTAATCACGGCCTCAGGTAGATGATTTACCTGGGCTTTTTTGTTGACAATACACCTCTGGCGCACTCAAATTCAAAAACCCAGTTGTTGTGACTGGGTTTGAGTTGGGGTATGTCCCCGTACCTTTAGTTATAGAGTTAGTTATAGAGTAAGTTATAGTTTGCTTGTCTAGTAATGATTACAAAGGCGTGCTGGGCGATTTCGGAAAACTACTAAAATTTCTGAAAGCGATCGCATAATAACCCAAAGAACCAGCTAAAAGTGCGATCGCTGTTTATTCTTGTCAACAAAGTCAACCATGCCCCAAAATCACCAAATCGCTGTAGAATTCCGTGATGTCACCTTTAGCCGTAACCACCGTCCTTTGGTGTCTCATCTCAATTTCTCGATTTTCCAAGGAGAAGCACTGGTATTACTGGGACGCAGTGGTAGTGGTAAAACTACGACGATGAAATTAATTAATCGCCTCTTGACACCTACCGAAGGGGAAGTGTTATTTGATGGCGTTCCCACAACTCAATGGGATGAAATTAAGCTGCGGCGTAAAATTGGTTATGTAATTCAAGAAATTGGTTTATTTCCCCACTTCACAGTGGAACGCAATGTTGGCTTAGTCCCCGCCTTAGAAGGCTGGAAACCAAAACAAATTAAAATGCGAGTGTATGAATTGTTACGTTTGGTAGGTTTAGAACCCGAACAATTTGCTGGGCGTTATCCCAATGAACTATCGGGAGGACAAAGACAACGTGTTGGCGTCGCTAGGGCCTTAGCAGCCGATCCGCCTGTATTATTGATGGATGAACCCTTTGGCGCACTCGATCCAATTACACGCTTAGAAATTCAACAAGAGTTTCGCCGGTTACAACAGGAATTAGGCAAAACTGTTGTCTTTGTCACCCACGATATTCAAGAAGCCTTTGTTTTGGCATCAAGAATTGGTTTAATGTATGGGGGAGAATTGGTAGTATTAGGAACAAAGGATGAATTTATGCGATCGCTCCATCCAGAGAGCCTAGCTTTTCTTCAATGTCTGCGTTCTCTGCAAGACAATTTATGAAAGACTTTTTTCTCATCAAGTATGCCCCAGAAATTTTTCAGCATACGCTGGAACATTTATTTATGGTAGGCATTGCAATTGGAATTGCTATTTTAATCGGCATTCCTTTAGGAATTTTAATTACACGCCAAACCCAACTCCGCCAACCAATTTTAGGCATTGCTAATATTCTGCAAACTATTCCCAGTTTGGCATTATTTGGATTACTAATTCCTGTCCCCATCATTGGTGGTATTGGTATAGTACCAGCAATTGTGGCATTAACTTTATATTCTTTATTACCGATAATTCGTAATACTTATACTGGTATTACTACTGTCGATCCAGCGATTCGGGAAGCTGGGCGAGGTATGGGGATGACAGATAGACAATTGTTATTCCAAGTAGAAATTCCTTTGGCGATGGGAGTAATTTTGGCTGGGGTGCGAGTAGCAACTGTAATTGCCATTGGGATTGCAACTATTGCTGCTGCGATTGGTGCTGGTGGTTTAGGAGTATTTATTTTTCGTGGCATTGCAGTAGTAAATAATCAGTTAATTTTAGCAGGGGCAGTTCCTGCGGCAGCTATTGCATTAATCGCTGATTTAGTAATTGGTTGGATTGAAGTCAAATTAAAGAAAGGCAGCGTTCAAAAAAACAATTGAATAGGCTGTAAGAGCCAGAAATTTATATGAAAAAGTTTGTGTTTTTTTGCATATTAACATTTGCTTTGGTAATGGCGATCGCTAGTTGTAGCCCGAATCCAAATACTAATAGCGGTGGTGATATTATTGTTGCTTCTAAAGATTTTACTGAACAAGATATTTTAGGCGAACTTTTAGCACAACAAATCGAAGCTACCACTAATTTAAAAGTGTCGCGTCGCCCGCGCTTGGGTGGTTCTTTCGTCTGCCATAGTGCAATTACTGCTGGCAAAATAGATGCTTATATTGAATATACAGGTACAGCTTTTACAGGAATATTAAAGCAGAAGGTAGTTAACGATCCAAAAATAGTTTATGAAAAATTAAAACAAGCATACGCCCAAAATTTTAACTTGGAAGTTATGCCTAGCTTGGGTTTTGAAAATACTTTTGCCATCATTATTCGGGGTGAAGATGCTAAACGCTACAATCTGCAAACTCTCTCCCAAGCTACTGAATATACACCCCAATGGCGTGGCGGCTTTGGCTATGAATTTTTAGAACGGGAAGATGGCTTTCCGGGGTTAGCGAAAACCTACGACTTACATTTTGCTAAATCACCGCAAATCATGGATTTGGGTTTAATTTATCGGGCGTTAATTCAAAAACAGGTAGATATGGTAGCGGGTAACTCCACTGATGGGCAGATTGCTCGGTTGGGTTTAGTTGTGCTAAAAGATGATAAACAATATTTTCCACCTTATGAAGCTACGCCCATTGTCAGACAAGCAACATTAGCAAAATACCCGCAATTAAAAAAAGCGATCGCCCAACTGGCTGGAAAAATTACCGCCGATGAAATGCGCCAATTAAACTATTTAGTTGAGGGTGAATTAGGTGATATTAAAGAAGTTGTACAGGATTTTCGTAAATTAAAAGGCTTATAGTCACTACCCCTACTGACTCTTGACGGTTGACTCATCACTTTTTCAGGGTTGAAAAAATTGGTCTAACCCCTAATACTGCGATCGCTCACTACCGATACAATGACTTTAGTTGTTACTCAACCTGATTGACTGCATCTGCTAAACTTCAATGGGCGATCGCTAGTTGACTTTCATCTATTCTCATAATTCCCCGCCAGCAGTTAAAAGAAACATTTTGATAGTCTTTTTGTTTACATAGATTGATTTAAATTAACCAAAATATAAAAACACCCCATTAAACTTATAGGAGTGCCAAAATTGAGAAAGTGAGAAATTAAAGTTTATGTTACATTCAGTTACATATACTCAGCAGCCTTGGGCTGAAAGTTACAGCGAAATAATTGATGTGCGATGCCATCGTGAATTTCTAGAAGATCACATCCCTGGTGCAATTAATCTACCAGTCTTGAATGATGCTGAACGCGAGGAAGTGGGCACAATTTATCAACAAGTTTGCTCTTTCACGGCGCGCAAAATTGGTGCTGCATTAGTAACGAGAAATATTTACCAACATCTGAGTCAACACTTTGCTGCGAAAGATCCGGAATACCATCCTTTAGTTTATTGTGGAAGGGGTGGACAGCGTTCAAGTAGCATGGCTTCTGTGCTGACACAAATTGGATGGGAAGTTACTGTACTTGATGGCGGATACAAGACTTATCGTAATTATGTACGCCAGCAACTAGAACATTTACCAGAAAGATTTACTTATCGGATGTTATGCGGTTTAACGGGTACTGGTAAAACTCATATCTTAGATAAGATGCGTCAACGTGGCGCACAAGTTTTAGACTTGGAAAGTTTAGCTAATCATCGTGGTTCTCTTTTGGGTGGAGAATGGCCAGGTAAACTTTCATCCCAACCCTCACAAAAATACTTTGAATCTCTCCTTTTACAACATCTGCAAAAGTTTAATTCTCATCAGCCAGTGTGGATCGAATCGGAAAGTATCAAAATTGGGCAAGTCTATTTACCTCAGTCTTTATGGCAGAAAATGAGGCAAGCTAGTTGTGTAGAAATTCAACTACCGATAGCAGCTAGAGTCAAGTTTCTTTTACAGGAATATCCACACCTAGTAAGTCATCCCAATGTTTTAAAACGCCAGCTAGAAAAACTCAAAACTCGCTGTGGTTGGGAGAAATTAAGTCAGTGGTATCAATTGATTGATGCCCAAAATTGGGAATCATTAGTGCAAGATATATTGCATTCCTATTACGACCCTATCTATAACCACTCAACCAAGAGTTATTTTAGTAAAGCTCACAGATTTATATCGATTCCAGATTTATCTGACGGTAGTATTGAGAATGTGTTAGATTCTTTGCTGCCCAATTATGCGGCGATACAATGACAACATGTTAATGGATGGTGTCATGGATGTAATGGATGCTATCAATAGCAATTGTTCACTACATCCTCTACAACATCCACTATTTTTATCTAGCAAATACAAGCAAAACTATCTATTTTGTGGGGCGGTGAGATTATTAGGATTAATATTAATTAATGGCACTGCACCATTACCACCCATAACCATAGGAAAACGTCCATCCCATTTTTCAATTGCTTGTTTCTGCAACAATTCTGCTGTTAAAGTTTGTCGCTGCAATCTTTGCGCTTCTGCTTGACCTTTGGCGCGGTTGATATCTGCTTGAGCTTCTTGAGTTGCCTTTTTAGCAATAAATTCAGCCTGTTTAGCCTCTTGTTCCGCTATTTGTTTTGATTCAATAGCTTTGCTAAACTCTGGCGAAAACGAAAAATTCACTAGAGACACATCATCGACTATCACACCATAAGCCAATAGACGGGTTTTCAGATGGTTATCCATTTCTTCTTTAAGTTCGGTTCTTTTAGTAATGATTTCTTCTGCTGTTTTTTTGGCTGTTGCTGCTTTCAAAACTTCAGATACAGCAGGTGTGATAATGCCAATAATAATTTGTTGCTGATCTCCGACTTGTTGAAAAACCTTATTAACTCTTGTCGGATCAACGTGCCAGTTAATAGCAAGTTCGGTAGTGATTTTTTGTAGGTCTTTAGAAGCAGCATCTGATTGAAAAGTATTTTGCTGCACCCGCACACTCAGCTTTTTGATTGACGTAACAATTGGCATCATGGGATGCAGACCTTCATCTAAAATCTGATCTTGAACTTTGCCAAACTTCATGATAACGCCCCGTTCCCCAGCATTTACAATCGTAAAAGGACGAAAAATAAATGCCAACATTAATAAAAAGATGCCCCCGGCGATATAAAAACTTAACTGAAAAGTATTGGCTGTATTTGGGATGTGATTACGCATGGTTATTTTTTAATAGTAATTTATAATTAATTACCAACCTGAGTCAGGTGGTTATGGGTGCATCCCAATTTTTATTTTGCAGCAAGAGAAAAGTTAATCTGTCATTGCGTTCGCGAAGCGTCTCGTAGAGAGGAGGAACGACGAAGCAATCCCAGAATCTCTAACTTAGAGCGCGTCTATTGCGATTGCTTCGCTTCTCTTCGAGACGCTAACGCGAACGCTCGCAATGACAGTAATTACAAAAAAGTGGGATGCTCCCGGTGGTTATTGCCAAAGATACACTAATAAATATATTTCTGATTACTAAAGTGAACCAGAGAAATAATAACAGTTTAACTTTAGCTAAAGGATACAAAATTTTTTTAATTAATCACAACAGTAGATACACTATTGCTAAGAGAGATTTCGGCAATAAGTCCTTTAAACTTTGTTAAGAAAAACATTGATTATGAAGATTTATCAACAACATGCCTGGCCTCAAAACGTAGAAGATGCGATCGCAATTCAGGAAGGATTGCGCCATCAGATAATTACAGAAGATAAATTGCCAGAAACTGTGCAATACGTTGCAGGTGTGGATATGGGCTTTGAAGCCGATGGGACAATTAGCCGTGCCGCAGTTGCCGTGCTGAGTTTCCCAGGCTTGCAAGTAGTAGAGACAACATTAGCCTACCGTCCGACTACGTTTCCTTATATTCCAGGGTTTCTCTCGTTTCGCGAAATACCTGCTGTCTTGGATGCCCTAGAAAAAGTCAAAATCATGCCAGACCTAATTTTATGCGACGGTCAGGGAATTGCCCATCCCCGCCGAATGGGTATAGCTAGCCATTTAGGATTGCTGATAGATATACCGACAATCGGTGTAGCAAAATCTTTATTTATTGGCAAATATGAAGAAGTACCAGAAACAAAAGGTAGCTGGCAACCCCTAATACATCAGGGCGAAACGATAGGGGCAGTTTTACGCACACGCACAGGAGTCAAGCCTTTGTATATCTCCAGCGGTCATCGAATTAGTTTACCCACAGCAATTGACTACGTATTGCGTTGCACCACAAAATATAGACTGCCAGAAACCACACGCATTGCTGATAAATTAGCATCGGACAGATAAAGCGACGATGATATATATTGTTTTATTTGAAGTTTTTTCTAAATACTTGCTTACTACTGGCTAATCGTGTTAGGAATCGCACAAGGAGGACTTGAAGTAACTAAATAAAAGTTACTAAGTTAGAACTAAATGAACGCACTAACTTTACAGTGGCACGATGCAGGTCAAGAGAGAACTCAAAACATTTACGAACAACAACCAAGCAAAAATCCTGGAACTGTCCGCATCGGTCGAGATCCACTCCGGTGCGACATTGTTGTTAGTAACCCTACCGTATCCGGTCTGCACGTAGAAATCTTTTTTAACTCGCAGCAACAAAGATTTTACATCCGCAACCTGCGATCGCCAAATCCCCCTTTAGTAGATAGACAACAACTAGCCCAAGGTGAACTGCCTTTAAGAGAAGGTAGCATCATCCAATTGGGGCAAATGGAAATCAAAGTTATTTCTGTAGCCATCAACGGTATTCCACCAACAATTTTGACACCTCCAGCCCCACCAATACCACCAATCGGAACTACCCAGCCCACCAAAAACCTAATCAACCAACAGCCAAATAACCAACAGCCACCAGTACAACCCAGATATCACCAGCATCCACCCGTACCTCCTGCACCACCACCTGGAGTTTACGGCTTAGAATGTCCCAAATGTCATAAAGTCTCCCCCTTTGAGAATCAGCAAGTGGGCTGTCCTTGGTGTGGAACATCCTTAGCCGCAGCCGTTAGTGTGTTAGTCGCCCCGAATCATTGAGGGGATGAGGGGGATGAGGGGGATGAGGGGGACAAGGAGGACAAGGAAGACAAGGGGGACAAGGGGGACAAGGGAAATAAATAAGAAATGACTTATGCCCAATGCCCAATGCCCAATGCCCAATGCCCATTGACCATTGACTATTGACAAATGACTAACTTACAAATTCTATTAAGTTGGGATGATCCAGCTACAGGAGAACGACGAGAGCCAAGGTTGAGTGTACCTATCGCTTTTGGTCGAGAATTTGCTCGTTTACCCAACGAAGTTAGGGGAGAACGTGTTTCGCGGATGCTCCTCAATAGTGAGCAAGTTTCTCGCTACCATGCTCTAATTGATTGGGAACAAAATCAACTGGTAGTCACCGATCAAGGTAGTGTTAATGGTGTATTTGTCAATGGCCAACGACAAAAACGCAGCGTTATCGCTAACGGTGACACGGTACAAATTGGCCCGTACATGATTACGGTAACCTACAGTGTCAACGCACCTGCACCGATTACTAGTCCGCCTTCAACTATTCAGTTTAATCCGAATACCAATCTCCCTGATCCGAGTTTGCCTGCTGCACCAGTTGTGACACCACTGGGTAGCAATTTTCCTCCACCAGCATTTCAGGCTCAACAGGTGGTTGTACAAGCGCTGCACGCTACAGGCTTACCTGTAGATGAATGTGATTATCTCGCAGTTGGGGCGGGATTGGGTAGCTTTGTCTGGACGGATTTATTGCGCATTAGCGGTGTTCGTGCTGACAAAATTGTCGCCTTGGGGTTAGACGCTGAACCTTATGCGCGTTACAAGCGCCTCTGTTTAAATTCGCAAATTCCTTTACATGAAAGATTACGGTCTAATTCAGACTCCTGCCCTGATAATATTTGGGGCTGGCCTAGCTATGCTTTAAGAGAAGCTTGGCATGATTTTAGGCAAGGTCAGCTAAACACAGCCTTGAGATATTTATGGCAGGTGTTTGCTGAACCCACATTTATTGAAACTTATACTCCTCGTGCGGGTAATGTCTTTGATTCTATCGATCGGGAAGCCCGACGCATTGGCTGGCAACAAATTTATCGCTATGGGAGTGTTAGGGCAATTCGCAAAACTGAAGATGGTAGATATTGCGTAGCCTATTCTCGCGGCCCGAGAAATTATGCTTTTTTAATTACACGTTATTTGCACTTAGCAACAGGCTATCCAGCAATTCAGTTTTTGCCAGATTTACAAGCTTATAGAGAAAAATATCAAGACTTTAAGGCTGTTGTCAATGCCTATGAGGAACACGATCATGTTTATCAGCAGCTAGAACAATTAGGTGGGATTGTCTTACTGCGAGGGCGGGGAATTGTGGCTTCGCGGATTGTGCAGCGAATTTATGAAGCGCGAAAGAAAAACCGGAATATTTCAGTTTTGCATTTGATGCGATCGCCTAAACCCCACGGTAACACATTTCAAAAGGCTACGCGGTTAGTGAAAAATCATTATGAATTCCAGCCTTTTAACTGGCCGAAAGCCTGTTGGAGTGGTGAACTGCGGGTAATGCTAGAAAAAGCCACACCCGATGAACGCAAAAGCCTACTCGCAGACTGGGGTGGTACTACCACCGCCGATCGCCATGATTGGCAACAAATAACCGCCCAAGGTTTAAGTGAAGGCTGGTATCAAATTACCTTTGGTGATGTCCTTGGTGTGGAACAAGGGAACCAAAAACGCACTATTACCCATATCCGTGAAAAGGGCTTGGGAGAACTGAAACTAGAGGCTGACTTTATTGTTGATGCTACTGGCTTAGATGCCAAAGTCCAGACTAATCCCCTATTAGATGACCTAGTGAAACATTACAATTTGCCCCTCAATCACCTCGGACGCTTGGTGGTCGCCAACAACTTTGAGCTAGTAGAAATGCGTAACACCAAAGGTCAAATGTATGCCGCTGGAGCCATTACCCTTGGTGGCCCCTATGCAGCAGTTGATAGTTTCTTAGGCTTGCAGTACGCCGCATTAGTCGCCGTTGATGGACTCGCTACCGCCCGTGCGCCAGGAGTCAACAGGTTGAACGCCATCAGTTCTTTTAGCCAATGGTTGAAGTGGGTGTTCAATCAGTCTCCGACTTAGGTGACAGCTAACAAAACTAGAACAGAAGAGTAGAAAGATACTCTGTAATGGTGTAGAAATGTATAGAATCTTGTAAAGATATAAAATAAAGTCTTTTTAAGATGCAAACATTCGAGCGACCTTCCTCAATGCAGCTGTCCATAGCACCAAACCATTGTCAGCCTTTGAAGATTATCGCACTAGGGGATAGCTTAATATATGGATTCGGCGATCCAGACAAAGGCGGTTGGGTCGAACAACTACGGCGACAGTGGATGTTACCGGATAGTACAGGTCATGTACTTTATAATCTGGGAGTAAGAGGCGATCGCACCCAACAAGTCGCCCAAAGGCTAGAAGTAGAATTTCGCCACCGAGGTGAACTGCGAAATCGTGTCCCCGACTTAATTATTTTGTCCGTAGGCGTAAATGATTCAGCGCGGTTATCTCGTCCTGATGGACGGAATTATACAGATTTTGGCTTATTTGAATCACAAATCGCCGAACTCCTAGAACAAGCACAACAACTTTGCCCTGTAGTGTTTGTGGGGATGGTTCCAGTTGATGAAACTAAAATGCCATTTCTCGATTGCTTCTACTACAATCACGCCGATCAATATCGCTACAAAGAAGCCACGAGAATTGCTTGCAATCAACGCCGTATTCCGTATCTCGATATTTTCGACCAATGGATGGAACGCGGTGAACTTTGGCGGCGCAAACGCATCTCTCATGATGGACTTCACCCCAACACCCTAGGTTATCAAGCTTTGTTAGACGATGTAATCAATTGGCAAGCACTAGCCACTTATCATTCTTCCGTAGCGATTTAAGGGACATCCAATTTTTTAAATACCCAATAAATTTGTAGTGCGAGCGTCTCGCTCGCTGGTGTTCATTCATCGAGCAAGATGCTCGCACTACGGAATATGGGTAATTTATTTTTTGTAAGTCCCGAACCAAAATTTCCCACTTAGACGGAAAGCTCCACAATCTTGTGGAGTTTTTTAATATGAGTATGATGAAACTTAATTAAACTCAGTACTCAATACTTTTATGACTCCCACTTTATTTGGTCGTTGGCAAACTCGATTATTACTACTAGTAACTGTAGGCGTATTAGTCTCATTACCTTTTGCCGTTGGTTTAATTGGTAATGCACCTGGCATAATTTATTTCTGGATACTTACCTACGTCGCCATCTTTGGCTTAGGTTGGGATGTACTGTATAACTATCTACAAAAATTTCGTTGGGATCGAGACTGGCCCGCAGCTTATCAACTCTTCGCGGGAATTTGGGAATTTATATTTGTTTTCTGTGGCGTAAAAATATTTGGCTTTCTACCCATCCCCATACCCAAGGAAGAACTACCACCAACAGTCTTTTTCATCCATTACACCATCGTCTGGCTAGCAGTTTTCATTTCCTCCCAAAGCCTCATGCGGATCATCTTTCCCCGCTGGCGTTTCCGGGGTGGGGAGTGGCTGTAGGTTTCATAGCAGGGAGCAGAAGGGACAAGGGAGACAAGGGAGACAAGGGAGACAAATTACCAATGCCCCATGCCCCCTTGCCCTGAGCGGAGCCGTTCGCGTAGCGTCTCGCAGAGAAGGGATGCCCAATGCCCAAATGTATTTTATATCACATAAATACCTAAAATCCTTATAGAGAAGGAATATTTGTACTTTTATAAAGTATAATTAACAAAAAGATAACAAAAAATCAGCAGTAAAGTAGGCTAATTTGGCCACAAAAACTGCCCAGAAATGGGTACAACTTTATTGTGTTTTATAAAAACTATCGGTATCTTGTACTTGCAATTAGCAAGTAATTTTAGAAACCAACAAAAAAGTGTAAATTTCCCAGTTGAAGAGGCAAATAAAAGCGTGGGTCAGTATCAATCTGCTCAGCTAAGGCGCTACAATCCAGACGCGATCGCTAGTTATTATCGTTACCGTCCCTGGCTCGCATGGGGGCGTTTACTGAGAATTATCTGGTTTTTTGCTGGATTTATTATTAGTTTGAAGTGGGATGAATGGCAAAATCAAGTAGAGCAGAACAAGAGGAAACGCGCCACTCAATTACGAGAACTGCTCACTCGCCTAGGCCCCACATTCATTAAAGTCGGTCAAGCCCTATCCACCAGACCAGACCTGATACGTAAAGACTTCCTCGAAGAATTGATCAAACTGCAAGACCAATTACCAGCTTTCGATAATGCACTGGCTTATCAGATTATCGAAACTGAACTTGATCGCTCAATTAGCGAAGTCTTTAGCGAACTGTCACCTAAACCCGTAGCAGCTGCTAGCTTAGGTCAAGTTTATCGTGGTCGCTTGCTCAGTGGCGAAGAAGTCGCCGTGAAAGTGCAACGCCCCAACTTAAGACCAACTTTGACCAGAGACTTGTATCTCATGCGTTGGGCTGCAACTTGGCTATCGCCTTGGCTACCCCTGAATCTCGGTCACGACCTCACCTTAATTGTGGACGAGTTTGGCACTAAGTTATTTGAAGAAATTGATTACATCAATGAAGGTCGCAACGCGGAAAAATTTGCCCATAACTTCCGTGATGACAACAGTGTCAAAGTCCCCAGTATTTATTGGCGTTATACCAATAGCCGTGTATTAACCCTGGAATGGATTAACGGCTTCAAATTGACAGATACTAAAAGTATCCGCGCCGCAGGTTTAGACCCAGAGGACATCATCAAAATCGGTGTCACCTCAGGTTTACAACAGCTATTAGAACATGGATTCTTCCATGCTGACCCTCACCCAGGTAATTTGTTCGCCATGCCTGATGGTAGGATGGCTTACATCGACTTTGGGATGATGGATCAGCTAGAGGAAACCACCAAAGAAACCCTGGTAGATGCGTTAGTGCATCTGGTAAATAAAGACTACACTGACTTAGCCACAGACTTTGTTCAGTTGGGTTTTCTCACGCCAGACACAAATATTTGCCCGATTGTGCCAGCATTAGAATCAGTGCTAGGTAATGCCATAGGTAAAAACGTAGGGGATTTCAACTTCAAAACCATTACCGATGAATTCTCGGAACTGATGTATGAGTATCCTTTCCGAGTCCCAGCGAAGTTTGCTTTGATTATTCGTTCCCTAGTTACCCAAGAAGGTATTGCTCTTAGCCTCAACCCCAATTTCAAAATTGTTGAGGTAGGTTATCCCTATATTGCTAGACGCTTGCTCACAGGAGAATCTTCCCAATTACGGCGACGGTTGCTGAATGTGCTGTTTAAAGATGGTAAATTCCAGTGGCAGCGTTTAGAAAATTTAATTGCGATCGCCCGTACTGACGACAGCTTTGATGTCTTACCTACAGCCCAAATGGGGTTGCAATTTCTGCTGTCTGAAGAAGGTAAATTTCTGCGTCAGCAATTAGTGCTAGCCCTCACAGAAGATGACCGTCTGCATACAGAAGAAGTTCAACGTCTGTGGAACCTAGTCAAAGATGACTTACAGCCAAATCGTTTATTCAATGTAGCGATCGGCTTGTTAACAGAGTTATCGAGAGAAGGCGCAGCCACTATTCTCCCAAAAGCTACATCCTTTATTACTTTTGGTAGCAATCCCGCCCGAAATCAAAACTAACAAGTTAACTGAAGGCTGAAGTCTGAAGTTTCAAAACGCCCAATTAAGTAAGTAGGCAATTGAACTTAACTATTAAACTGGCTGCACAAATGACCAATGACCAATGACCAATGACAGCTACTTACTTTTAAATTTCTCTACCAATTAGGAGTTTTCATGTACTATTACCCTGTGCATCCACCATATTTTCTACTACTTGTTGGTTTATTGATAGCAATAACTTCTGGCATAGCCTTATCTGGTACTTTAAAAGTAATTGTACAGAAATGGCCAAGTGAGCGAGCAAAAAATGTTAAGCCAGCTTCCCCATTAAAACAACTCATTGTGCCATTTATTGGTATCACTGGTGGTACTTGTTTATTTCTCACCTCAGGGTTAGAAATATTTGGTTTTCCCACCTTGCTGGCTTTAGGAGTTGGCTTGCCAATTAGCTTACTAACTTGTCTACTAGTGTGGGTGCAATTGGGAAGTATGCTGGAGTTTGTAAAGCGCCAAGGTATGCAATCTCTGGATTTAGATTCTTTATCTTAGGATTAAAGAAAAATCATAGTTTTTCTCCCCTCTCCTAGTAGGAGAGGGGCTGGGGGTGAGGTCAAAATCCTCTACATCGAACTTACTTTAAGTTACGTCAAAAATATTGTATAAATCATCATCTTCTTTTATAAATCTTTTTAGTCTGAATATTCGATAAAAAAACACGCTGCGGTTAATCAACTTATCAAGTATTTTTCTCCAAAGAGAAATTTTTGGATATTCAATTTCTTTGTGAATCTGGAAGTAAATTGCTTTTTCTTGCAGATTCGATTGTCCATTTTGGATTCTTACTTATTCTATGCAGAATTCTTTAGAAATATTCATATGGGTTGAGCGAATTAGACTATAGGATTCATATTTGATTTTTGAAATATACGTAGTGGGGCTATGCCACACATATCCGGGCTTTGGTGGGCAATACCTACAGGTACTGAGATTTTTTCAGAAATCAAATCGGATTCCTATAGTAGTTATATTTATGTTTTATTAATTTTGAAACACATATTTTTACCTGCTTAATTTTTGCCTAAATCTTATTGAGCAACTCTATTCTTAAAATTGCGATAGTTAAGCTTAATATTGCTAACTTTTTGCTCGATAAAACTGCTAGTAAACTTTTTCAACTGCGTGAGTGCATTTGGACGGATAAATCTTTGAGGACGGCTTTCAGGCGATTTTAAGTAGCGATAATATAAAAAAACATCGCGATAAGGAATATCAACATCTTCACCACTACAAAGCCGCGTAAAATCTGAAGACGCTACACTCATATAGTGAAGATATGTTAGTGGTTCGCCTTGGTCATAAAGTATATTATCTACAACATCAAATTTAGAACTCCAATGACAACCAGTTCCTTGACCATGATAGGCGTAGTTGTAATAAGAAATTCCACTACGTAAAACTAAATAGTTAATAACTGTTTGATCCGAATCAGCCCATGCTAAGACATCAGCTTCACCAGCCTCTAAATTTTCTAGTAGCTTGGCTAAAATTGCATCATCAAAAATACCCTTTTTAGAAGCAAACCAACCAGAACAAAAAATATTGCTACTGACGTTTTTTAAATGCAAAAGATTTTCTATTTTATCTTGCGACCAGTTAAAAATATAATTCAAATCCGATTTATATTGATAATCATTTGTTACCCAATCATACTCATCTAATTTTTGATATACATCATCTAATGGTCTCATCAAAAGTGTATCACCATCAAAGAAAATAAACTTGTCAAATGGGCCATCTAGACAACAAAGTTTGCGATGCCTTTCTAGACGATAATTATCTGGTAAACCATATTCTTGCCATAGCTTTAATGCTCTTGGATGAGCTTTCCAAATCCGAGAGCCAAAGTTTTCCCAACGCGCTATGGAAGCATAATCTGCAAATAAAGTAACATTTTCTCGGATAGCAATTTCTGCCTTTACCTTGTCTAATTGCTCATTATATGGAATTACACAAACAGGAATTTTTCTACCTGCGTTAGCTTCTATACTGTTGAGTAAAGCAACCAATTGGTCATAAACGACATCATTAGCGAGAGTGTAAATACCATCAATCATGGAAGTACTCCTGATATTAAGTACGAGCAGTGACAAAAGGAAATAAACGCCGAGTTAGTTTTGGGATAAAAGCAAATTTACCCTCATGAAGATAGCGATAGTGATTCCACAATTCCCCATAAGGACTCTTGGTATTGATTTTGATTCCAGCCCAATGGAGATACTTTAATCGTTGTCCTCTGTCATAAAGAGCATAACCTTGCTGTTGAAAATTTCGGGAACCAGCCCAACTACCAGCCCCTCCCCCAGGAATTTTGACAAGATTACCGCGTTTATTAATTAGTTTGAGGACAAGATAATTTAAAATTGGTTGATCTGTAACGCCTTCCGAGAAATCAAAATATTCGCGATGCGCAGCACATTCACGCAAAGTTTCATCCATCTGTTGCTCAGTAATAGCGCCTTTTTTGGAAGCCCAAAAACCACTGTTGAAAACATCCTCTAGTTGGGTATCGGAAAAAATTTGTTGCTCTTTGACTAATGGAGAAAAGATATTGCGTAGCTTGTCATTCGCATGATGATAATCGCAGCAGAAGAAATCAACTTCAGCCAGCTTGTCTAAATTATCGGCAATTTTTTCAAAAACAACAATATCAGTATCAATATAAATAAACTCATCTAAAGGCCCAAACCAAGCTACTAGTTTCCGCATTTTGTTGGGTAAAGCCAAAAAATCCCGCTCAAAAATTTCGCCTATACGGTTGGTAAATTGCTCAATTAATTCTAGGTTTGGGAAAAGTTGCACGTTATGTAAGGTGCTGATTTTATCGGCAATATTATGATAATTATCATTAAAAGGTATGAGATAAATCAGAACTTCTTGGTCATAGAAGCGAATACTATTGAGTAATGCGATCGCATTATCCATCACCTTGTCGTTAGCAACTATATAAATACCTCGATTCATAAATTATCCTTGGGGAATTAACTTAAATTTTCTTAAAGCTCTGGTAAGGAAATTGGGTGGTGGAGCATCATAAGGTTGCCGATTATGATCAAACACTGGATGCTTTTCGGGTTCGTGTAAGTAGCGATAATAAAGAAATAATTCTCGATAGGGAAAATCAATATTTTCTCCAGCACATACAGCTTGATGGATGTTAGGAGGAACACCAATATAATGTAAATAAGTTAAACGATTTCCCCTGTCATAAAGAATATGCTCTTTTTCTTCAAAGTGCTTTGAGCTTATAGAACATCCTGTAGATTCATCAGATGGTAATTCTTGAGCAAAATTATATGTAGAAAGATTCGCTCTCATTACCATATAGTTAAGCAAAGGTTGTTCTCCTGCACCTGCATACAAAATTTCTCTTTCACCATTTTGCAGAGATAATAGCAGTGATTTTCTTTGTTCAGCATTAAAAATACCTCGTTTAGATCCATAAAAACCAGAACAAAATATTTCTGAATCTATCCGATTTTGCGGAAAAATTTCTCGCAATTTTAGAGAATTAACGTTATATACTTTACTAACGTCTTTAAATTGGAAATCATAAACAACAAAGTCATAACTATCTAGCTTTTCAAATACTGTTGTCAGTGAGTTCATCACTAAGGTATCAGCATCTAAGTAGATAAATTTATCAAAAGGGCCATCAAAGGCACAAAAACGACGGTGCGCACCATAGAGACGAAATTTACTGCGATTTAACCGTTCTGGTGCGGCTGACAGCATAAATTGATCCCAGCGGTTAATAGATTCTTGATCGTCGTAAATAAATACATTAGGACGCTTAACTATTTCATCCGCTATTTTTTGTATCTGATCATCAAAAGGATAGATACAGACAGGAATATCTTTACTTAAGATGGCATCAATACTATTAAGTAAAGCTAGTAACTGATCGAAAACATAATCATTAGCTAGGGTGCAAATACCATTCATATTTTATGAGTATTTATCAACAAAATTTGACAACCAATTCAAGAGATTTAGCTTGTGTAAAATGATTTGGCGTGCTTCAGCGATCGCATCTTTAGCTGCATACCAAGCATCAGGTGTAGCAGTCACTTCTTTGATGTAAGCAATGCCTTTTTCATCCAAACTAGGCAACCTTAAAAAGCTACCAGGTGGTAATAATTTATCAGCAGCAGATCCACCATAATAAATTGGTAGACACCATGCCAATAAAGAATCCCACATTTTTTCACTCACATACCAACCGTTGTCAGCATAATTTTCGATTGCCAAATTATAGTAGTATGGTGCCATGCCATGCCACTTGTGACCAAGTTCTCCCTTTGTATGCGACCATTCAGGTAAATTACGGCCATACAAATCAAATTTAATTCCACTCTCTTGTAGAGACTGCAAAAAATCTAACCGCTGGCGATGGTTAGCTGTACGATTAATTCCCGAAGTAATCCAACTACATGGCGCAACTTTTTCTGGTAATGGCATTTCATTTAAATCTTTAAATGATTTGGCGTGATACCAAATAGCCGGCATATAGTCAGGAACAGGCGCAAAGTCATCTGGGCCTGTAACGTAACCGCAATACTGTTGTGCTGACTGATAATTCTGTTTATTTATTTCTACAATCTCATCTAAAGGTGGTTCCCGGAGAAAATAAATAATTCGCTCTTTCGGTACACCACGCAATAAAGAATCGATATTAACTTCTGGTTTTTGTTGTCGTTTACGGAAACGATCTAACCAAGATAGCTGTGGGGCAGGTTGGGGAAAATCAAATTGATAAAGTAACAAAAAATCTGGCTTTGGTGCTGTTGTTAATACTTGGATATTTTGCCATAAGCCAAAGTGTTCAGGGGTTTGTTGCCACATCCAATCAGCACTTGTATTCAGTGATGAATAGCTGCTAATCATGCCAATAGTTTTCATAGTCATTTTATTATTGATAATTTGTTAGTTTTTAGCTGATTATTTTACCGTTACAATATAATTTGTGGACGCATATAATCTTCTAAGTAATTTAATATTTTAGTAATTCTATTCTCCCAAGAAAATTGATGTGCAAAATCTATACTAGCAGCATAACCTTCTATTTTTCTGGGATACACCTCTAAAGCATATTTAATAGCTTGAGCAAATTCATGTGCATTATCAGGTTCACTCCAAGTGGCTATTAAAGGCGAGTTTTTAAACTCCATTAAAGGTGGAATTTCAGTTGCAACTATTGGTGTTCCCGAAGCCATATACTGAAAAAATTTAACTGGATTCGTGAAGTTTGCTGATTTTCCAGAGCAGTGAGGATGAGCTAAAATGTCAGCTGCCTGAAACAAGCTAACTAATCGTTCCCGTGGAAGTATCCAGCCTAAAAATTTAATGTTTTCTATATGTTTATTTTTGACTATCTGTTCATAACCTTGTACTTGTGATTCTGTACCTCCCGTAATTACAAACTGCACTTCTGGTAGTTCCTTAGCACTGTCAATTAAAACATCAATTCCTTTGAAAGGATACAAAGCGCCGGAATAGACAACCAAATACTTACATTCATCTGTAAGTAGTTCTTGCCGCCATGCTTGAGCCTCTTGAGGTTGTCTAACTAAAAATGATTGATTGAATCCGTTATGTAGCCAAACAACCTTGTCTGCTGGCATACCATATTCTATTAAGCTTTCTCTGATTGGTTCAGACTGAGTTATGGCAATTTTAAAATATGGGCTATGGACAATTTCTGGCTCAAATTTTTGGTCTTGATAATAGTGCCGTTCATAAATAGTAAAAATTTGATTTTTGACTGCGGCTTTGGCAAAATTCCAATCTCTAGTATGGACAGTTTTTGTATGAGGCAATAGATGAAAAGGTAAGTAATACTTAGTCACTACTGTACTGGAGTTAGTATACTTACCACCTACTTGATCAATCGGCCAAGGCATTGGTAATGGAGCAACTTTGAGCTTTTGTTCAACATCATAAAACTCGATAAATTCTGCATTTGGTCGTCTGGGTTGATAAGGAGAAAGTAACGAAAGTGGATTAACAAACCGATTTCCTCTATCTGGATAGACTAAAACTGAGGAATACCCCAAGTTAGCTGCTGCATTAGCACAAAGAACATCATGAATTTCATGAGCAGTATCAGGTTTGAGTGAGAGTTCTGCTGTATAAAAAATATATTGATTCTTTCTTGATGAATTGTTCATTATTTTGAGAAATAAATAATATAGTGTGATTTGTTATTTGGGTTAAATATTAATTTTTTGCTCAATTATTTGTAATGTATCGATAAGAGAAATAGCAGTAGAATAAATTTCCATAACTAATTTATTTTCATCTTGAAGATTATAGTCTAAGTTGTCTGATAAGAACTTCAAGGAACTAAGCAAGAAGTTTATACCAATTCGTAGCTGCTTAGAACATTCACTAAATTTTTGAGCGTAGCTATTAAATTTGATACTCTTTTCAGTATCTAAAGGCAATTGACAATTAATATTGTGACGATCGATATCATCTAAGATATCAATCATGTTTAGAGTTTCTAAAGCTGATTTGTAGGATTCTTCAATTAATTCCTGCCATTCTTGGGAATTTTCTACAATGTCATCAAGTAATAGATTCAGAATGCCAATTATCGAGTTAAGCTGCGTCCGAATTTCGTGAGAAATGCGGATCAAGCTTTGATTCTGTGGAGCAGCAACCTCAAGGGGATAGCTCATCTGCGCTGAATACTTACGCATTGCATTCAGGATTTTGACACGAGCCGAGTTCTTGTGAGGAGGTTCAGCAAATTGCATTGAGTAGAGGCGTGAATAATAACCACCTTTTTCTAAAAGTTCTTTATGGGTTCCCACCTCTACTACACGCCCATGATCTAATACAGCAATTTGATCAGCTTTTTGGACTGTGGAAAGGCGGTGAGCAATAACTAGTGTTGTGCGATCGCGACTGAGATCCTCAAGAGCAGCTTGTACTAAGCGTTCAGACACCGTATCTAAAGCGCTAGTAGCTTCATCTAAAATCAGTATTTCTGGATTTTGTAGTAATGCGCGGGCGATCGCTAATCTTTGTCTTTGTCCACCTGATAGCATCACACCGCGATCGCCAATTAAAGTATCCAATCCTTGAGGTAATTTGCTAATAAACTCATAAGCATTAGCCCGCTTTGCGGCTGCGATAATTTCATCATCACTCACCTCACTGCGCCCATAGCAAATGTTATTCCGCACTGAGTCATTAAACAAAAATGTATCTTGACTGACAATTCCCATAGACTGTCGTAGTGATTTCATCTCAAAGTCACGTAAATCTATGCCATCTAGGGTGATGCAGCCAGATGTGGGATCATAAAATCTGCTTAACATGTCAGCCATTGTCGATTTACCTGCACCAGAACCACCTACTAAAGCTAGAGTTGTTCCTTGTGGCAAATATAAATCTACGTTATCAAGTACTAAATTCTCATGGTTAGGATAGGCAAAACAAACATGATTGAAATGTATTCCCTGCTGTAAATTTTGATAGAGAATCTTACCACGATTCATCAATGGCTTATTATCTTTTCGTAAAAAGTCAGCCACAACATCTACACTCGTAGAAGTGTTAGCAAAGCTACTACGAAGAACATTTAACTGAGAAATTAATGGCAGCAGTCGCAGTAGCACTAATAAATATGTCAGCAAAACGGCTGAAACTGTAGTAATTTGAGATGTAAATAAAGCGCGACCGATTAACACAATCAATATTAAAGCTATAATGCCAGTGACCTCGCTAACTGGCCCAATAGCTTCCGAATTAACTTGAGATAGAAAATCTGCTTTTTCGCGATCGCGAATTAGTTGCTGAATCCGTTTATATTCTCTTTCTTCGTTTCCACTTGATTTAACTAAGCGAATTCCGTTTAATACTTCTAGCACAGTGATAGAATAAGCTTTCGACATCTCCGAAAGCTCATTACCATAATATTTTGAACGTTGAATAGCGTACTGATTTACTAATGTAATTAAAGTCAACAAAAGCGTAGTAGCGATAGTTAACTGCCAGGAAATTGATAACAGCAAAGCTACGAAAACTAAAATAGTAATTACTAAAATAACTAATCTAATTGCACTACCTATTGTACTCGCAGCACGGCTAATTTCTCCACCAAGTGTGTTAATTATGTCCCCCACTCGCATCTTGGTGTAATAATGTAAATCTACTTCTAGTAATAATTCTAACCCAGCTTCTCTCATGTCTGAAGTTAGAGTTCGCGTTAAAGAGTTTGAAACTAAACTACTGAGATAACTAGATAAATTTTTCAAAAAAATTATAAATACAATAGAGGTAGACATCACAGCTAGTCGGTAATTTTCTGGCACCTTATCGAAGGGAGATATGATTATTTTAAGAAGAGGTGGAGCGCCTGTTAAATCTACTGTTTGACCGACAATTTGGAGAATAATTGGTATAATTAATGTGGTGCCAACACCATTAAATAAAGCTCCAGAAAATCCTAAAAAAATTGTTGATAATATCCTCCGAGGATATGGTTTAACAAATTTACTTAGTAGCTTAAGGTTAGACATGATAATTTAAAAATAAATTTATATATAATTGGTTATAAACGATTCATTACTTCTGTTATGGTAGATGACATGGTTAACAAACTATATTTTTTTACACATCTTTCTCTAGCTTTTATTCCTCTTTCATTTGCTGCTGCTAAATCCTCAAATATTAATTGAATTTGTTCAGCAATTTGTTCGGGACAACCAGGATCAACTAAATAACCAGTGTCATCTAAAATTTCGGGAATATCTCCTACCCGCGTTGATAAAATAGGTTTAGCCATTGCCATTCCATCTGTTAACTTGAGGGGAAATTGGGCTTGAGCAATTAGAGTATCTCGTTGGGGAACAACTACAATATGAGCAGCAGCTACTACTTCAGGCATTTGCTCTACAGGGCACTTTGGCAACTTAATAATCCAACGACCCCATTTTTGAATTAGTTGGTCGTCATAATCATCGTAAGGACTACCACCGACAATCACTAATCTTAAATCTTGTTCATTCAATAGATCTAAAGCTAGTAAAACATCTTCAACTCCTTTGTGAGGTCGTGGCGCTCCCGGAAACATTAAAACTCTATATTTAGAAAGTCCATAACGCTCTCTACTTGCTTCAGGGTTATACTTATGGGGGTCAAACATTGCCGTATCTTTGCCATTAGGTATATAAACACCACCAAAGCGTTTTTGGAGAAAATTAGTATCTATGGTGACTACATCTGCTTTTGGCACTAAGCGTTCTATCCACTGTAGATAAAGTGGATGATCGGGAAATTTTAATGCTCCATTTTGCTTGAAAATATCCCTATATAATTGCTTAAGACTCGGATTATATTTCCATTCAAACCCTCCATGCCAACTGAGTTCCCAATCATCCATATCTAAAAATAAAGGACGATGTTGGCTGAGTTTGTGAACTAAAGACACACCAAAACTTGATGGTTTGGGTTTAACTGCATAAATAATATCGCCATCCAGTTTTTGTAACAGTTTTTTGGCTGATAGCAGAAACTCAGGATAGTTTTTCCCAATCACATAATTAATAGGTATTCCTGAAGGAGGAGTGGCGTAGATTTCTTTACCAAATAAAAATCCTACTACCTCTACTTCATAATCTATTTTTTGGAGAATTTGAGCTAGTAAAAAGGCTCGGACTGTGCCTCCACCAGCAAAATCACTAACTACTAAGGAAACTTTACCTTTTATCATATTGACACATGTTTCATTCACTACCAATAAAAGTTGGATTGTAACTTTTGAAGATGTTAGTTATTTTGTGCCAAACTGCTATGATTTTTTGGGAGCGTGGCCCCCGGTATTTTTCATATAATAAAAAGCTGGGAATAATTAGCCGAATTCTGTAAATCTGTTTTAGCAAATAGCTAGAATTAATCTGAATCTTATTATTGAGCAAGTAAAAAGGAGGGTAAAACATTGTCATCAACTTAGCAAAATTGTTTTCCTCTTTTTCTCTAATTGCTTCTTTAATTAAGAAATGTATGCCTGTTTGACACAAAGGAAGTAAATCCTTGTGCTTACTGTATGCTGTCTCATAGAACATAATGTAATAATTTTTCATGTAAGACCAATTATTAGTTCTATTAAACTGATGTTTGGTGTAATATGCTCCGATCATAGGTGTGTAGACAAAATCTACACCTAAAAGTAAAAGGTCTAGTGGAAAGTCTCTATCTTGCAGAGCCTTAAGGCGCTCATCAAAAATTTTTTTCTCTAGAACATGTCTATTCATAAGTAGACATTGTTGCAGCAAGGGAAATGGAGAATCAGCTAGAAAATCAGGAATTAGCAATCGCGCAATTAATTCCTCTCTTGTCAAAGCACCAACAATATTTTCTTGGATGTTAATAATTTTTTGCTCTTTGTTGATAAAGACTCGTTCATAATCTGTATAAAAAACAGTATTATTCTCATTTACTTCCTCAGATAAATGAGTTAATTGAAATCTAATCTTATCTTCGTGAATCCAATCATCTCCATCTAAAAATTGAATCCACGTACCATTGGCTTTTTTAAATCCAAAATTACGAGTTGAAGATACCCCACCATTTTCTTTGTAGAAGTAACTGACTCGGGAATCAAGACTCATCAATTGCTCAACAATTTCTTGAGTGTTATCAGTAGAGCCATCATCGACAATAATACATTCAATGTCTGTAAATGTTTGTGCTAGAACACTTTTTACTGAGCGTTCTAGGTAGCTTGCTTGATTAAAACAGGTAACAATGATGGAAACAACTGGAGCCATTTAGTAAACACTCCTCTGATTGAAAAGTTGCAGATAATATTTTGCTGTTGTTGTGATAGCAAAACTTAGTTTCCCAACTATAAGATAGTAAATTTAGGATTTACAACTTAGAAATAGCGGGAATTTTGATTGATATATTAGCGCACTGCAAATAATACTTAAGCAGTGCTGTATAAATGCGATCCATTGAAGGTGATTGATACTTTTTCTCAGGTTCACCATCATGTGACCCCCAAATTACTGGAAAAGGATTTGGTTCCCACACCATTAAATTTCCCTGGGTGTCATAGCTGTAATCAAAAGCCATGAAATCAAAACCTAATGCTTTTCTTGCCTTTTGCAATAGATAATGATTAGGATCTTCGCCACTAAAATAAGCAATCTCTTCAGCTATTATTGCTTCATTAGTGACGCGATCATCGTTGTCTCTCACTTCCCAAGATTTTGAAACCATTAAAGGGCCGGGAATGCCTTCATCTCCCATAGCAAAGTAGCGATATTTACGATACAAACCATCCTCTCCCTGAACATCTAAAAATTCCACTGCTATGGGAGCAATGAATTTTTCAAAAGGTACGTTTTCTATTTCTTCAGGATGTTGTATGAAAAAAATTTGACTACCATGTACCCAGTCTTCTCGGATGAAAAAAGGAGTTGATAAACCTCCTTGGGTCTTTTTAAATTCCTCTACATTGGTGATGGGAATTGTTTTAGCAGTACGAATTCCGACATCCCCAATTAACTTTGATGCAATTGATTTGATGGAATTGGAGAGATTATCTACAGGGTTAATAATAGGAATGTTGTGTAATTGACACTGCGCCTCTAATTCTTGGGCATATTTATAAATATGAGGAAATCTTTCTTTGAGTGGGTCTTGTAACCAAGGTAAAAATAGGGCGTATCTTTCCCAATTATTTATTTCACAAGGAAGATAATGGACTTCAAATAGATGTGCGGCTTCTGGAACGTTTTGACTGACCCAATAAAGAAAGTAGTCATTATATGTAG
The DNA here is from genome assembly GCF_963875285.1 of Calothrix sp. NIES-2100. Classification (NCBI taxonomy): domain Bacteria; kingdom Bacillati; phylum Cyanobacteriota; class Cyanophyceae; order Nostocales; family Calotrichaceae; genus Calothrix; species Calothrix sp. NIES-2100. Next base: position 8,349,293 of record NZ_CAWNLA010000001.1, on the reverse strand, counting down.
ACTGGTGATCGCGCTGTCGCACTACAAGGATACGCTTTGGATAACGGATGTTATTTATAGCATCCCGAATTGCGGAAATTAGCTGTTGACCTAATTGATTGCTCATAGATATCTATGCTTAATATTATGTAATCATGACTATTTTTTACTGGAATATTAGGACTAGCCATAATCCAGAAAATTTTATCAGATGCAATTTTGTTTATTAAATTTTGGCTGGATTTACATTTTTACAGTTTTAAATTCATCTTAATCTAATTAAAGATAATTTAATATTGGTTACTTTAACTAGGGAGAATCTACGTAAAATATTGATAAGGAATTATTGAAGTAAATTTAAAATCAGTAATTCTAGGGTTGTAAAAAATTATAGACTTGTTAGCAAATAATTAATTGTGATTTATATTTACTAATAATTAGAACAAAAACATAGGTTATTTTTTTTGTGGCTAGTAGTCATTTGTAGGGAATTATTTTTATTTCGGATAAAAATGAATTCGCTTATATTTTAGGTTTTCTTGATACTTTTAATTTGATTTAATATAAATATTTAGGATTGCTATAACTAGTGCGTTTCATCGTTCTAGAGTATACGCACTAGTTTTTACCCCTGAGGATATATAGCCAAAATTACCCAAAAATTTTACCAGTCAAGTAATTTTAGCCTCCCTGTTTGCAGATAATCAAATATGCGGTTAATTTGGCGGCGATCGCCATCATTAATATTGCCATTAGCCAAAACAGTGGAGGTAAGTAAGGTATGATCTGTACGGCTCATTCTACCTGATGAGAGAATACGGTCTACAATTGGCTTAACTCCTATGTCTGATTGACTATTGACGGGTGCGTACATCAATGTTTGATAATTCATAAATCTCCTACAGATGCAATCAAACATGACAATATTTGCTCACTCTTAAATATGTAAAAAAGAGCTAGGTCAAAATTTAAGAAATATTAAATTTTATCCATATAGAGCAAAGATTGCAGATTCCTGATGATCAAATTTCTTTTTGTATTAAAAACAAAAAGAATAAGTTCACTCTAACTTCGCATTTTAGCTACTTTCCAGAGAAATTGTACTGATTAATCAAAGCATTTATTATTGTTTTTTATTATCGATTAGGGGTAAATACGGTTGTGTATTGAGATGGTTAATGGGTTTTCCAGGTAGAATGAACAAAATATAGAGACTTCGTATAGCTAAGCTAATACGCTTCTAAATTTGTCAAAGCTGTCATTAGTCATGGATCATTAGTCCGAGGAATTTGAAGTTATGCAGGTTTTTCATCTTGAAGCACTTTCCGATAACTACATATTCTTGTTATATGATCGCACGCAGAATATCGCGGCGGTTGTCGATCCGGCGGAGACTGAACCAGTATTAAAGCAACTGGCAGAACTGAAAGCTGAGTTGGTTGCAATTTTTAACACACACCATCATCAAGACCATGTGGGTGGTAATAAGCAGCTCATGCAACACTTTCCTGGGGTGACAGTATATGGCGGAGTCGAGGATCGGGGGAGAATTCCCGGACAGCAGGTATATTTAGAAGACGGCTCTCATGTGCAATTTGCTAACCGTGTAGCTGAAGTTGTCTTCGTACCTGGACATACCCGCGCCCACATTGCTTATTATTTTCCCCCAGAAATAGCTGGTGAACCTGGGGAATTATTCTGTGGCGATACCTTGTTTGCTGGGGGTTGTGGTCGTTTATTTGAAGGGACACCTACACAAATGGTGAACTCTTTAAATAAACTCCGCTCTCTCCCTGATAATACTCGTGTTTGGTGTGCCCATGAGTACACATTGAATAATTTAAAATTTGCTCTGACTGTAGATGGAGAAAACAGCGATTTACAAAAGCGCTTTGAGGAAGTCAAGGCTTTCCGTAGTCGGGGGGAAGCTACTGTCCCTTCGCTGCTGGGAGTGGAGAAACGCACCAATCCTTTTTTACGCTGGGAGCAGCCAACACTACAATTAGCTGCGAAGAGTAATGATCCTGTGCAGACTTTTGCGCGTATCCGGGGAATGAAGGATAAGTTTTAGTCATTGGTCATTGGTCATTGGTCATTTGTCATTTGTTCTTTGTTCCCGTGTCTCCGTGTCTCCCTCATCCCCAATCCCGGATATGTCCTATACCAACGCCTTTTCTCCCGACTACACCACAGCGCGGAATCGGTTCCGGGCTTCGGCGTTGGCTTTGGGGTGTCGCCTAGAAGCATACTCGATTGAGGAAACTGGGCCTGATGGGGAAGACTTGACTATTGATGTGGCGATGCTGGGAAACGCCAATCCTCAGCAGGTGGTAGTTGTTTCCAGTGGTTTGCATGGGGTGGAGGGGTTCTTTGGTTCTGCTGTGCAATGTGCTTTGCTGGAGGAGCGTCTTGTAAGTTGGAAGCGAAGTCAGGAGATGGCTTTATTACTATTACATGGGTTGAATCCCTACGGTTTTGCTTGGTGCAGGCGGTGGAATGAGGATAATATCGATCTCAACCGTAATTTTCTGCTACCTGGTGAAGAATACCGGGGGAGTCCCCAAAAGTATGGTGATTTAAATGCTTTCTTTAACCCAACTTCACCGCCATCTCGGTTTGAGCCGTTTGTTTTAAAAGCGATCGCAATTATTCTGGGCTATGGTATTACTTCTTTAACAAAGACTTTACCAGTAGGGCAATACGACTTTCCCCAAGGATTATTTTTTGGCGGACATTCTCCCTCAAAAACTTACCACATTCTGGATGCAAATTTGTCTCGCTGGATTGGAGAAGCTACAGATGTAGTACATATTGATTTACATACAGGATTGGGTAAAAAAGCAACTTATAAACTTTTCATTGATGATCCGCCGGAATCAAAGTCTCACCAGTGGCTAACGGAGAAATTTGGCGCAGATTATGTAGAAGCTGATCAAACCAGGAAGGTGACTTACAAATTTCGCGGGGGGTTGGGGACTTGGTGTCAGGCGAAATTTCCCCAATCTAATTATAGGTATCTGACCGCCGAATTTGGCACTTATCCAGTTATTCAGGTAGTTGAAGCATTGCGAGCAGAAAACCGTGCCCATTTTTTTGCCCCAGCAAATCACCCATCAAAAGAATGGACAAGCCAGCGATTAAAGGAGGTTTTTGTACCTGCAGATAAGAGTTGGCGATCGCGGTGTGTCTCTCAAGGACTGGATTTAGTAGGTCAGGCGATCGCAGCATTTTAAGCCAATACAATATTTTTGGCAAATAGTAGTTGCGATCGCACCCTACCATTCGCTAGGATCTTTAAGCTTTGGGGTATAAGCCAAGCCACTTGGGATACAGCTACACATCTGTGAGCTATCCGGCTGCCACCCAAGTTAATGAGATTCTACAGGAAAACGAAAAACAATGGCGAAACGCGTACAGTTAGTTTTAACTCAGGATGTTAATAAACTGGGTAAATTAGGCGATTTAGTGGATGTAGCACCGGGCTATGCTCGTAATTATTTAATTCCTCAAAAAATGGCAACTCATGCTACTCCTGGTATTCTCAGACAAGTAGAACGCCGTCGCGAACAAGAACGTCAACGGCAATTAGAATTGAGACAACAAGCTTTGGAACAAAAAGCAGCTCTGGAACAAGTTGGCAGCTTGAGAATTGCCAAGCAAGTTGGTGAAAACGAAGCTATTTTCGGTACTGTTACCAGCCAAGATGTTGCTGATGCAATTCAAGCAGCGACAAATCAAGAAATTGATCGTCGTGGTATTACCCTCCCGGATATTAACCACCTTGGTACTTACAAAGCTGACATTAAGCTGCATTCGGAAGTAAGCGCCCAAGTCACTATTGAAGTTGTGGCTAGCTAAGAAAATAATTCGTAGTTCGTAATTCGTAATTCGTAATTTCTATTAATTGAGGATGTGGGTAAGTGAATTTATTAATGGAACAAGAAAAATGTTTTTCCTTGTTTCCAGTTACTAAATTCATCTGCGGACTAATTACGAATTACGAATTAATAATTACGAATTATATAGTTAGTGTGAGACGACAGATTTTAGATTATAAGGGTAGATAGCTCAACCTCGATCGCAATTGAAAATCGCTTATGGCTGAACAACTAAGTTTTCAAGGCGATGGTAGCGATGCCTACGGCAACCCCTCCGGGCAACGCCTCCCACCCCAAAATATTGAGGCGGAAGAAGCGATTTTGGGGGGAATTTTGCTCGATCCAGAAGCGATTACGCGAGTTAGCGATCGCTTAGTTGCCGGAGCTTTTTACATTAGCGCCCACAAAGAAATTTATCAAGCAGCGCTACAACTCCACGCCCAAGGTAAACCGACAGATTTGCTTTCAGTTACTAGTTGGTTGGCTGATAATGATATGCTGAACCGCATTGGCGGGAGAAATAAATTAGCCACCATTGTAGATCGTACAGTTTCAGCCGTAAACATTGACTCTTTAGCAATGTTGGTAATGGATAAATTCCTGCGGCGACAGTTAATTAAAGCTGGGAATGAAATTGTGCATCTTGGATATGAAACTGATAAAGAATTACCAATTGTTTTAGATCAGGCGGAACAGAAAGTTTTTGGTGTCACTCAAGACCGTCCCCAATCAGGTTTAGTTCACATTTCTGATACGCTGATTAATAATTTTCAGGATATTGAAGAGCGAAATCAAGGTATTGCTTTACCGGGAATTCCTTGTGGATTTTATGATTTAGATGCTATTACCAGTGGCTTTCAGCGTTCTGATTTGATTATTGTTGCTGCTAGGCCTGCAATGGGAAAGACAAGCTTTTCGATGAATATTGCCCAATATATTGCCAATTCCGAAAGTATTAGCCGGCATGGTGACATTGTCGAGATGAAGAAATTACCAGTTGCAATTTTCAGTTTAGAAATGTCTAAAGAACAACTGGTGCAACGTCTATTAGCTAGCGAAGCCGGAATTGAAAGCGGTTATCTGCGCAGTGGAAGGCTGAGTCAAGCACAGTGGGAACCTTTAAGCCGTGCTATTGGTATGCTTTCTGAGATGCCAATTTTTATTGATGATACGCCGAATATTACCGTGACGCAAATGCGTAGTCAGGCGCGGCGATTGCAAGCGGAACAAGGTAGGGAACTGGGTTTAATTGTGATAGATTACTTGCAATTAATGGAAGGAGCAGGTGATAACCGGGTACAAGAATTATCGAAAATTACACGTTCTTTGAAAGGTTTAGCGCGGGAATTATCGGTTCCCGTTATTGCTTTATCGCAGTTAAGTCGCGGTGTGGAAGCACGTACTAATAAGCGTCCAATGTTGTCGGATTTGAGAGAATCGGGATGCTTAACTGGCGATAGTTTGGTGAAGTTAGCAGACACTGGCTTACAAGTACCAATTCGTGATTTAGTAGGCAAATCGGGCTTTGCAGTTTTGGCATTAAATGAAGATACAATGCAATTAGAAAAGGCGATTGTTAGTCATGCCTTTTCTACAGGTGTGAAGCCTGTATTTACCTTAACGACTCGATTGGGGCGAAAAATTCGTGCCACAGCTAATCACAAGTTTTTAACTATTAATGGTTGGTGTAGGCTAGATGAACTAAGTCCTAGACAACATTTATGTTTACCCAGGTATCTACCTATTACTGGGAAACAAACCATGACTTATGCTGAGGTTGCATTATTAGGGCATTTAATTGGTGACGGTTGTACATTGCCACGTCATGCCATACAGTACACGACTAGGGAGATAGATTTAGCCGAGAATGTTGCTTTCTTAGCAAAAGAAGTTTTTGGAGATGCAATTATTCCTAGAATTTCACCTGAACGTGGTTGGTATCAAGTTTACTTGTCCGCAGCACAACATCTAACTCATAGTGTGAGAAATCCAGTAGCGAAATGGTTAGAATCGCTTGGTGTTTTTGGGTTAAGATCTTACGAAAAATTTGTACCTCAAGACTTATTCTCACAACCAGAAGAGTTAATAGGTTGTTTTCTTAGACATATTTGGAGTACAGATGGATCTATAAAGTTGGTTGCAGGTAAAAGATTAAGACCGATTGCGTATTATGCAAGCAGTAGCTACAGATTAGCTGTTGATGTACAAACACTTTTATTACGTCTTGGTATTAATGCAACACTCAAGATAGTTCCTCAAGAGGGCAAAGGTAGAAACCAGTATCATGTAAAAATAACTGGTAAACCTGACCTGGAATTATTTATCAAAAAGGTGGGAGCAGTAGGAGAATATAAGCTAAGTTCACTCAAAGAAATTGTTGATTACTTGCAAAACTGCATTCACAATACTAATAGAGATATAATCCCTAAAGATGTTTGGAAAATACACGTTGTACCTGCAATGCAAGCTGTCGGCGTGACAACGAGAGCATTACATTCCGACATTGGCACATCCTATTGTGGCTCTGCGCTTTACAAAGCAAATTTGAGTCGAGAAAGAGCTTTAAAAGTTGCTAACGTTGTTCAATCTAGTGAATTGCTTGCTCTTGCCAAAAGTGATGTTTATTGGGATGAAATAGTTTCAATTGAATATAACGGCGAGGAAGAAGTGTTTGACCTTACTGTTCCTGGCTTGCATAATTTCATTGCCAACAATATCATAGTTCACAATTCAATTGAACAAGATGCGGATTTAGTAATTATGTTGTACCGCGATGATTACTATAATAATGACACTCCCGATCGCGGTATTGCAGAAGTGATAGTGGCTAAACACCGCAACGGGCCTACGGGTACAGTTAAACTTTTATTCGATCCGCAATTCACGAAGTTTAAAAATTTAGCTCGACCGAGTAATTATTAAAATTGCTAAGTAGGTAGACATAATTAAATTTAAGATGTCATTGCGTTCGTGCAGCGTCTGGCAGAGAGGAACGAAGCAATCGCAAAGACTGGGATTGCTTCGTCGTTTCTCCTCGCAATGACAGAACATAGATCTACTTCTTATTCACTATTGGATGCGATCGCGGCTGACATTGTGTGGTTAATAATGTTTACATTCTTACTTTGCTTACCCGATATATCGCCCGCAGGCTGGAAGCCTGGGGCTAACACTACAAAGCCCACCTTCGTGGGCTGAATTTCTTAGCCCACGAAGGTAGGCTTTGTTCGATTAGCCGCACCCGGAGGTGACGGCGGGATTTCGGGATCAGCGCGGGATCTCACCCCTGATTCGCTAACAGCATTCTCCTTTGAGGCTGAAGGTTGAGCCTTTAAGTAGTTAAACAAAATTAATTACACAATGTCATTGCGAATGGAGCGTTAGCGCAGCGTTAGCGACGAAGGAGCGTCAGCGGAATGAAGCAATCGCAAGGGCTGGGATTGCTTCGCTTCGCTCGCAATGACTGTAATTAATTTTGCGTGGTTACTTAAGCTTGAACATTGCACCTTTAAGCCTGAACGTTGCAGCTTTGAGGCTGAAGGTTGAACCTTTAAACCTGAACGTTGCGGCTTTGATGCGGAAAATTGCGGCTTTTATCTTGAACGTTGCAGCTTTGATGCGGAAAATTGCGGCTTTTATCCTCAACGTTGCGGCTTTGAGGCTGAAAGCTATAGAAATGAGCATGAACAATTGTGCTGATATCACGACAGATGAGTGATTTATCAAAATTCATCGTCAGTGGAACGAAACCAAGGGAGTAAATTGCTAGATTAGCACAGTGTTTTGCTTGGAGAATCCCAAAAAATAAATGATTCGCCCAGTAGTAGCAGAGCATGGATAAGATATTTGTCTCACCGAAAGTCTTTGGATGCCGTGCTACTACAATTTGGGTATGTTTTTAATTGGATATTTCTTGGCTGGCAATCACAATTATCTAACCCGACTCGATATTATCCCCATTCTCCACAAGTGGCTACCGATACAACCCCCGCAAACCAACCCATATCCGACTTTCTTAATTACGAATTACGAATTACGAATTACGAATTACTCTTTTGTGCTATGCAAGCGCAAAAAATGCACCCGTCCTGATGCATCCCCAGCAACAACTTTTACTCCGTCAGATGCAATAGCACAGCAATATATTGAACTTTCCCCTGTGAAACTGGCAATTACTTCCCCAGTTTGCCAATTCCAGACTTTGAGGATTCTGTCATCGGAACCAGAAATCGCGTATAAGCCATCAGCACTCAGGGCGATCGCTCTTACCACGTCACTATGATCTTTGAGAGTCCGCATTAGTTCACCAGTTTGCCAATTCCGGACTTTGAGGGTGCTCTCATGGGAAACAGAAATCGCGTATAAGCCATCAGCACTCAGGGCGATCGCATTTACCGCGCGACTATGACCTACTAGAGTCCGCAGTAGTTCACCAGTTTGCCAATTCCAGACTTTGAGGGTGTAGTCATCGGAACCAGAAATCGCGTATAAGCCATCAGCACTCAGGGCGATCGCATTTACCGAGTTACTATGACCTTCGAGGGTACGCAGTTGTTGTCCGGTTTGCCAATCCCAGACTTTGAGGGTGTTGTCATGGGAAGCAGAAATCGCGTATTTGTCATCTGCACTCAGGGCGATCGCATTTACCGAGTCACTATGACCTTCGAGGGTACGCAGTTGTTGTCCGGTTTGCCAATCCCAGACTTTAAGGGTGCTGTCAGAGGAAGCAGAAATCGCGTATTTGTCATCTGCACTCAGGGCGATCGCATTTACCGCGCGACTATGACCTACTAGAGTCCGCAGTTGTTGTCCGGTTTGCCAATTCCAGACTTTGAGGGTGTAGTCATCGGCAGCAGAAATCACGTACTTACCATCTTTTGTGAGGGCGACTGCTTTTACCGGGTAACTATGACCTACTAGGGTACGCAGTTGTTCTCCAGTTTGCCAATCCCAGACTTTGAGGGTTCTGTCACCGGAAGCAGAAATCGCGTATTTGCCATCTGCACTCAGGGCGATCGCTCTTACCAAGTAACTATGACCTACTAGAGTCCGCAGTAGTTCTCCAGTTTGCCAATTCCAGACTTTGAGGGTGCTCTCATGGGAACCAGAAATCGCGTATTTGCCATCTGCACTCAGGGCGATCGCATTTACCGCGCGACTATGACCTACTAGAGTCCGCAGTAGTTCTCCAGTTTGCCAATTCCAGACTTTGAGGGTGCTGTCATGGGAACCAGAAATCGCGTATTTGCCATCAGCACTCAGGGCGATCGCATTTACCGAGTCACTATGACCTTCGAGGGTACGCAGTTGTTGTCCGGTTTGCCAATCCCAGACTTTGAGGGTGCTGTCATGGGAAGCAGAAATCGCGTATAAGCCATCAGCACTCAGGGCGATCGCTCTTACCGAGTCACTATGATCTACTAGAGTCCGCAGTAGTTCACCAGTTTGCCAATTCCAGACTTTGAGGGTGTAGTCATCGGAACCAGAAATCGCGTATAAGCCATCAGCACTCAGGGCGATCGCTCTTACTGAGTAACTATGACCTACTAGAGTCCGCAGTAGTTCTCCAGTTTGCCAATTCCAGACTTTGAGGGTGTAGTCCTCGGCAGCAGAAATCACGTACTTACCATCTCTTGTGAGGGCGACTGCTTTTACCGGGTAACTATGACCTACTAGGGTACGCAGTAGTTCACCAGTTTGCCAATTCCAGACTTTGAGGGTGTTGTCACCGGAACCAGAAATCGCGTATAAGCCATCAGCACTCAGGGAGATCGCATTTACTGAGGAACTATGACCTACCAAGGTACGTACTAAGGGACCGCCAGGAGGAGTTAAACTTGCTATTTGCGGAAGCAAGCCACAAATTTTGCATTGGTGCGCTTGGGTTAACAATCTCTGAATTTCTTCTCTTGCAAAACCCAGCAACCGCCCTAATAATTGCCCCGCCAATTGCTGTTTATCTTGATTTAAAATATGTGCCGACAGTTGCAATGCACCTTGAATTAACTGTAAATTCTCATCCTCCGGCAAAAAATCATAATCTGCTATCAAAGCATTAATATTAATGTTCTCCAACTTCGCTTGTAACCAGCGAAAATCACACAGCAGTTGTTCTAATTCTCTTTCCCTTCCCCCAGCCAGCAAGTGATAGGCTAAATTCTCCCAGATATAGCCGTCATTTTCTAAACTATGCCAACCTTGGGGGTATTTTTCGCTGTAGGCGTTTAAAAGCTGGGCGTGTAATGCTGGTAAATTTGACACTGCACCCCGCAAGTAAAGGTATTGTAAGTCATGCAGTTCTATTTGTCGTTGAGGCGCTTCCCCTGTAGTGCGGAGTAAGGCTTTGCGCGCTAGAGTCGTCAGTAATTTACGAGCATTACGTTCAGTTAATCTGTTGCTATACGTCCAAATTTTGACAATAGCGGCTTCCGGTACAGGTGTATCTTCTGGGAAAACTGCTAGTTGCAAATAGTTTTGTGCTGCTTGTTCTGGCAGTGCTTCAATGCTAATCTTAATTGATTTCAAGATGCTGCCATGAGGATGTTCAAAAAACTCTAAATCAGCTTCCCTTAATGCTTCTAACAAATCTGACCACGGTGTACCATCCCTTACCATTGCACCATTGAGGGATAGCGCCAATGGCAAATACCCACATTGCTTTGCTACCTCTTGTGCTGTTGTCGGTAACTCCTCTAAAGGTTGATTTACCCAATCTGCCAAAAGTGCTAACGCCTGTTGTTCACCTAAAACCCCAAGCTGATATTCTTCCCCTCCCAATCCCGTCACTATCGCTGCATCACGGGTGGTAATTAACATTTGACAGCGTTCCCCCAACACATCAAACGCCGTCGCATCATCCAAACACCAAGTATCATCCAAAATCAGCAAGCAAGTTTTCTCGGCAAACAACTCCCGTAACCGCGCTTTCGCCAATCCCACCTCAGTAAAAGCCGCTTGCAAGTCGCCCAACGCCGAAGCAATATAAGATTGCCAAGTTAAAATTTGGGGCGTTTGTCCAACTGTTATCCAAAATACCCCATCAGGAAACGCCTTTCTAACTTCTTCATCCCGCGCTAAGGCTGTAGCTAAGACTGTTTTACCAATTCCGCCCATTCCTTGCACACCAACGCGGCGACTTTTCCCTGTAATTGCCACAGGTTGTTTTGTTTGTGATAATACTTTCTGTTTTAAGGGTGCAAGTTCTTGTTCACGGGGTAAAAAGTGCGGCGGTAATTCTGGAACGTTGGTAAGATTGCCTGAATTCGTTTTAGAAAGAGCTTGCTCGATTTTATATAATTCCTGCTCCAAGCGTTTGAGTTCTGTTTCCTCAGCTTGGATTTGTTGTTGTAACTTAAACTGAACATCAGGACTATTCTCAATTGCTAAAGCCTGACGCAACCGCTTTAACTTCTCAGTTCTCAGATCCCACTCGGCTTGAAGGTTATCTCGCTGTTGTGCCAATCGCTGTTGTTGGTTGATATTCGTCATTGCCGGGGTTGAGAAGCGCTGGTATTAAGTATACATGGTAGGGAAAGGGGGGAACGGGGAAGAGGGGAAAGGGGGTTTTTCTTTGCGTCTTTGCGTCTACCCTGCGGGAACGACTCCGTCGTATGCGTGAGAAAAAATAAACCGCAGAGGACGCGAAGGACGCAGAGTGGGAGTTATGCGGTGAGTTGTCTGACTTGTTCGGCGGAATCTAGTTGTAATGCGGAAGCGGCGATCGCCTGACTTTGATTTAGACTTGACTGGGCGATCGCTTGTTTTAATATGGGGATGGCTTGGGGATTGACGCTTAATTCATCTAGTCCCAATCCTAATAAAATCTCTGTAGCTGCTGAATCTGCTGCCAGTTCACCACATAATCCTACCCAAATTCCCGCTTCATGACCGGCTTTCACTGTTCGCTGAATCATCCGCAATACAGCAGGATGCAATGCGTCTGTTAAATTGGCGACGCGGGGATTATTGCGATCGCCTGCCATGACATACTGACTTAAGTCGTTGGTGCCAATACTAAAAAAGTCTACCTCTGTTGCTAATTGATCGGCGATCGCTACGGCTGACGGTACTTCGATCATGATGCCGAGTTTGATTTTGGCATCAAAGGAAATATTGGCTTGGCTAAGTTCCCGTTGCACTTCATTTAATATAACTTTAGCTGCCCTTACTTCAGTCACAGTAGCAATCATCGGCAGCATAATTTTAATATTATGTCCGGTACTGGCTCGCAAAATTGCCCGCAGCTGTGTTTTAAATAAATCGGGATGTTCCAAACAGAAGCGAATTCCCCGACAGCCTAAGAAGGGGTTAGTTTCCGGTATGCCTTTAATATAAGGCAGTGGTTTATCACCACCGACATCTAAAGTCCGAATAATTAATGGCTGTTGATCTAAAACTTGGGCGATCGCTTGGTATACTGCTAATTGCTCCTCTTCCGTGGGAGCACTTGTCCTACCTATATACAGGAACTCTGTACGTAGTAGTCCTACTCCTTCAGCACCGCTAGCCAAGGCTACTTGAACATCAGCTATGCTACCGATGTTGGCAAATACATTTACTTGTCTACCATCGCGGGTAATTGCTGGTTGATGTGCTTTGGCTAGTGCTTCTTGTTGAGCTGTTTCCCATGCTTGACGTTTGGCTTCTAATATACTCAAAATATCGGCTTGTGGTTGTACCCAAGCTTTGCCACTCTCTCCATCGAGTGCCATGATTGTCCCATCTTCGAGATACAATATCCCCTCATCTATGCCCAAAACTGCGGGAATTCCTAATGTCCGGGCAATTATTGCACTGTGAGATGTGGCACTACCAGATGTCGTACAAATACCTAAAACTTTACTAGGATCTAAGCCAATGGTGTCTGAGGGTGTTAAGTCACTGGCTACTAAAATACCAGGTTGAGTTAGTTCTAAGGAATTCCCTGATGTGCCTGTTAGCAAGCGCAGTACCCGCTGTCCCACATCCACAACATCCTCAACTCGTTCTTGTAAGTAAGTATCTTCTAATCTGTGGTAGCTAGCAGCGACTTCATCAACAACAGTTTGCCAAGCGGCTTCAGCGTTGAGATGATGTTGATAAATGCGATCGCGTGCCGCTTCTAACAGTACCGGATCTTCTAAAAATAGCAGATGGGCGACAAAAATCGCCGCTTCTGTATCTCCTATTTGAATCGAGGCTTGGGAAAATAAAGTCTGAATTTGCTGTTGGGCGGTGGTAATTGCTGTTTGTAACCGTTGCCACTCTGATTCTACATCTTCTACGTGGTATTCCGGAGCCGCAACCGTCGGCGATTGATAGTGAACTAGAGGTGCGATCGCGACTCCTGGGGAAGCTGGTATTCCTGAAAGTTCGCCAGCCGTAGCTGGACTAACTTCTGCTTCGCCAACTGTTGGTGAATCTAAAGTACCATCATCTTCGCCAAAGTTATTGCTAATTAATACTTCCAAGGCGGCTAACGCTGCATCAGCATCAGCGCCAGTGGCAGTAATTGCTAATTCGTGTCCTTGACGTACCCCTAAAGTTGCGACTTGGTTAATGCTGTCACCCCTAACGGCATCCGTTCCTCTAGTAACATTTCTTACCCTAATTTGCGCTTGAAATTGAGCGGCGGTGGTGACAAATTGCGCCGCCGGTCGGGCGTGTAAACCCAAGCGATTGTTGACAGTGAGACGAATTTCTTTGCTGGGAAATTCAGCATGAGTTATGGGGACAACTGATACAGGGCTGGTGTCTATTCCTAAAAAGGTGAATTTTGCTGCCAAAGATGACTGTGCTTCAGCCATAACTTGCTGAATATTATGACCTGCGGCGACGGCTACCACAGATGCGATCGCACCTTCAACCAGAGGTGCGGGACACAAATGGACTTTGGCCTTTTGTTCCGGTGAGAGGAAATCCAGCGCCATTTCTGCACTCATCACAGCGCTACCCAGATCCATTAACACCAGCACACCATCATCGCTAAAAATAGAAGCGATCGCCTCATAAACCTGTATGGGATCTGTACCCAAGGGATTTTCAGGATCGTCAATCCCAGCTGCGATCGCCAGAGGGACTTTACCCTGAACCATTTGCGCCGCTAGTTCCTGTACACCAAGGGCGAGTTGTTTACTGTGAGAAACAATGACTATTCCGATCACAGCTGTACCTTCAACTATATTGAGAAGCTTTTGCTGAGCCAGTTAACCTTTACATTCTTCCATTTTCTCCCAAGAAAATCAGCCTTGATTTTCAAATTGCAACTTTACTATGGCAAAGTCGTATTCTGTTGCCAATGTGACAGTTGTGGGAATTATGAAGTTAGGCATAAAAACTTTGACTGTAGTTTACCAACAGCCATTTTTATAGTATAAATGTACTATTAACTTGGATTTTATGGTGATGCAACCTCTCCAACCAGTTAGCCTATCAAATTTACAAGCATTTTTGGATACACCAGCGCAGTTATTAGGGCAATCGGTGGAATTGCAATTAGCGATCGCTAGTTTTCCGGATACACCGCGATCGCTCCTAGAAGTTCTAGTTAATAACCCTGATGAGCAGGTAGCAGAAGCCGCCCGCTTACACGTAAATTGGGGAGGAGAAATCACAGAAAATTGGCAACAAGCGATAGATGTTATATTACAACAACGGCAACTAGGACAAAATGATCGCCTCGCTGTAGAATTGCTGAAACTGGGAACTGTACCACCATGCTTTTTTAGCGAATGGGTTCCAGCAGAACGGCTGATTCCGGGGTTGCGTAATCCCCATATGCCGTTAAAGTATCGCTTACAATTACTAGAACGCTTGGCGCTGGAACCGACTTTAGAACCGCGATTGCAAGTTGCAGAATCACCAGAAACACCGTTAGCAGTATTACAGCAGTTGGCAGGTGATTTAGAATTACCTATTAGGTTAGCGGTAAAATTTAATCCTAGTTGTCCACCATCATTAATTGAACTGGTAGAAGGACAACATACTGTTGCATCTGATTGGAATACCGATGCAGAACAGCTAGCGATGTTATCACAAAGTCGTTGGGCTTGGATTCGCTTGGCTGTAGCGCAAAATCCCTCAGCGACAGCAGAAACGCTGAAAGAGTTGGCTAGGGATGGGGTGTACAAAATTCAGTTAGCGGTGGCGAAGAACCCAGAGACACCTGCACCTGTGTTGGCTGTGCTGGCTCAACATCAAGATAAAGCAATACAAGCGATCGTAGCAGATCATAGAAATGCTTCTGAAGAGATATTACATCAACTATTTCCCACTCAGCAGCAACTTTTGCAAAGACGGCAAAATTTACCAACTAGTATTTTAGAAAGATTTTTTAATGAAGAGGCAGCAGATAAAGCAATTTGGCAAAATTCTCAACTGCGGTATTTGTTTTTGAAACAACCGAATACACCAACTAGGATTTTAGCTGAGTTCGCGAATGTTAATTTAGAAGAATTGAGAGCCGAGATACTTACTAAAAGTAATTCTTCACCAATTATCAAAACTTTAGAAACATGGATTCAAGATGAGACAAGATTTTTAGCTGATGTTGCCAAACATCCCCAAGTTTCAGTGGAAATTTTACAACATTTGACACAATATCCTAATCCATATATACAGCTAGCTGTTGCTCAAAATTCCCAAACACCTGAAGCCTTGCAAGATATGCTATTACAACAATTAGCAGTAGGCTCAAATGTAAATATTCGGATTGAATTAGCAAGCAATCCCCAAACTCCTGTGGCAATTTTAGAAAAGCTGGCAGGTGCATCATCTTCGCTCAATACTATGATGGAGATGTTGCGGCAAATTGCCCCTGATGCGACACCATCGCTGCTTAACCGGATCAAAACATTTATCGATAACCGTCAGTCACCAGAATTAATTATTTTCTGGCTGCAACAGGGTGAAGAATTCCGCAACTCTATCTTAAAAGAATGGGATGATTTAGTCGAGTCGCTGAATGAATCAGAGAGGCAAACACTAACATACTTAGCTAGGCAGAAATCATCAATTAAATGGGAAGGTAGATATACAGCCCAAAGACGCGATCGCCCAGGCAGAAAATCAGTACCTAGCGATCCTAAAGCAGCAGCAAATTATCAGCTGCTAGATGGTCTATTGCATTTATTGAATAGCTCGTACAACAGCGATCGCAGTAATCTAGAAGTTGTGGCAGCATTATTAGGTAATCCCTCTACACCAGCAAATTTAAGAGAGCGGTTGTGGCAAGAATGCCAAAAAAATCCTGACGAATTGGGACGCTATTTAGAAGATGCGGAACTGCGTATGGCACTAGCTCTTAATCCCAGCTTACCTGAAGCCGAGCGCAATCAATATTTACAACAATTAATTGCAACAAGCAATGATTTACGCGATAAATTAGCCAGAAATCCCGCTACACCTGAATATCTTCTCAGACGCATTGCAGATGAACGCAAAGAGTATTTATGGAGAAAGTTGGCAGAAAATCCCAGTACTCCTACTGATTTATTAATGCGATTTCTCGATGAAGAAGTTGAGAAGACAGTTTATAGTCAGGAAACTATGTTTGACATAGTTATTGCTAATCCCAGCTTAGCTGTTTTAGAATGCTATCGATTATTGCTAGGTAAAGAAGAAGCTCAAGAAATTACCAACGCTCATCAATTAATGGCGCGTCGTGTTGATAGTCCATATGCATTGGCGCAGGTTCTAGAAAAAGGCGATCAAAAAGCTCGCATAACAGCCGTTCAAAGCAATAAAACCCCGATTTCTGTATTGAAAAAACTAGCAAAAGATCCAGATGAAAATGTGCGTAAAGCTGTCATGGGTAATTCCAATCTACCTTTAAATATGTTGATAGAATTTACTCAAGATGTAAGCGATAAGGTACGTTTGAATTTAGCTTATATATTGCGTAATCGCAGTACAAATCGCTATCGTCCACAAGAGGTTCCTGTAGTACTTCTCGAACGGCTTGCTAGAGACGAAAATAAAGATGTAAGATTAGCAGTTGCAGAAAATCTCCAATGTTCTCAAACTCTCCTTGAGCAACTTGCACAAGATGCAAGTGCAGAAGTCAGAATTAAAGTAGCTAAAAATCCCAATACGCCTGCTTCTGTATTAGAGCAACTTGCACAAGATGCAAATGCAGATGTGAGATTTGCTGTAGCGAGAAATCCCAACACACCTCCTGACATATTAGAGATATTTGACACATCACCGCCTCCAGATGCACCACGTCATGCGCTAGCAGGGCTTAATCAAGTTATTGCTGACAGATATAGAGAACTGTTCTATGATGCTTTTGCGGAAAATCCTCATACTCCTGCTAGTTTGTTAGCTCGAATTGCTCGACAAAAACCCCGCGAAATCGATAAATATGTGGCTAAGGTGGCTAAACATCGCAATACTCCCGCCAGCGCTTTAGAACATCTAGCCAAAACGGGTGATGCAATTACTCGCTCTAATGTTGCGGAAAACCCGAATACACCTGTCTCGGTTTTGGAACAACTGATCACTGATGAGTATAGCCTCGTTCTGTGGGCGATCGCGCGCCGTGCTGATACTCCAACCCAACTCTTAGAAAGACTGCTATTGAGATTTACAGATCCCAATAACCAAGACTACCAACAAATCAGTTACGCAATTAGCGCTCGCCGTGAACTTCCCCCCAACCTGTTAGAACTGCTAATGCAGAGTAACCTGCAACAGGTTTATGAGAGAATAGCTACGCAAGCAAATCTTCCGCCAGCAATCATCGAACGGCTAATGGCGATGTCAAATGAGTCAGTGTTAATTAACTTAGCCCATAATCAAAGCCTGAGTGGCGAATTTTTAACCCGACTAGCTGAAAATCCCAATCCTAATGTTTGTAGTGCGATCGTTAATCATCCCAACATCACTCCTGAGATTTGGATACAACTTGCTAACCATACAGAAGTTAGCGTGCGTCAGGTAATTGCTGGTTATTCCCATACTCCTGTGAATATTCTCGAAATCTTAGCCAGGGATTTAAATAAAGATGTTCGTGCAAAGGTTGCAAAGAATCCCAACTTGCCTGTAAAGATTTTAGAACAATTGGCAGAAGATGAAGACCCATCTGTTCGTGTCGTCACTGCTTCTCATCCCGATCTACATGAAACAATTCTTGTACAACTAGCAAGCGATGAAAAAGTTGAAGTTCGCCGCGCAGTTGCTCAACATCCCAACACCCCTGCTGCTATCAAAGAAACCCTCCGCGATTTGGTTATACAACCCACTACCCGCCAAACTAGTCCCACTTTACGCGCACTCAGCCGCATCTACAACCCCAGCAGCGATGACATCACAACCATACTGGCAGAATATGCGAATTCCGAAAACGCCTTTGTGCGCTTGGTAAGTCTACTCCACCCCCTAACTCCGCCTGAAGTCTTGACACAAGCAGCACAATCTGCGTCTTGGCTGGAACGCTATGCAGTTGCAGATAACCCCGCCACTCCCAGAGAATTACGCCAGCAACTTACTCACGATAGTAATCGAATTGTCAAAGTAGTAGCGATCGCAAATTTGTAAATCATCTATGAACTTAGAAACCGAAAGAATTTTAGGTACTCTGGAAATCCTGACTGAGCAAAACCTCAGATTCCGCCTACCAAATAATGAAACTTCCTCTCTAGTCCCGTTCATTTGGGATGTCAAGGAAAAAGGTGAGTTTAGTTTACTCAATCTTGGGCGTGAAGAAGGATGGATAACTCTCACGGATATTGATGTTGCTGTAAGAAATTGGCAAGCATTAGAACGTCGCGGTTATTTAAATCCAGATGATGATCCAAGTGATTATGAAGATGAGGATGAAGATTTTATCACTCTTGAATTAGCTGATGAAAGGGCAAAGATATATGAGGAATTAGCTGATGCTATCCAAGAAAACCTCCATAATATAGAGGTTTTTAAATTTAGTCGAATTCCTATGTATTCATTTTATGTTGTCTTAGGACAAAACCAAGAAAATAATTGGTTTTGTTTTTCTCAAACTGTTGCCAGAGAAACCAAATTAGAAGACGAAATAAAATGCTCTGATTTACCTGATTTAACAACGCAGCCATCATTGAATGATGGTACTGCTAAATTGAAAGATAAATTTCAGCAAATCATCAATCAATTACCACCGATTAGTATTTATGGTTATTATGGTGGTGGCTATGATTATCGATTCAATCATTATTTAGTCCAAGGAATAGCTAACTCTAAAGAAAAAGCATTGTTAATTGCTTTACCTCTAGCAGGAATGCTTGATATTGCTCGGTTTCATAAATTTGATCCAGAAGCTTTATCTTGGATATGGGACAAAGATGAAATTGCTGAATTTTACCCCAGATATCAAAAAATAAATAAATTTTTAATACAAAATATTTCTGATATCAAGATGATTAGATGTAGCTTTTGGAACCGGGAATGTATATATATTGTTGGTGAAATAAATGCTGGAGATATAGCTGGTATTTATATCGAAAGTGATTTTGATTATAATCCTTAAACCCGCCCACACTGATACCGATTTAATCATTGCATGTTATGGACGGTTGGAAAGTGCGGGGAGACCCCGCCCCGACAAATATATCTATAAAATTGTGACTCTTGAATTCTGAGTTTTGTTAACTAATTTTTAGAGCGATCGCACTCTCTACACTATCAGCTTTTGGGATATCGAAGTTGGACAAACCCCAGCAGGCGATTGGATTGATGTCCGTTCCACCAGTGAATTTGAATATAATCCTTAGCATCTAATCTTTTAAACCTGCGATCGCACTACTATAGAGTGTCATAAACCGAGATTGTTCTAAAGGCGCATCATGATTCCAGGTAGCAGTAACACAATATTGCTTCCCATTCTTAGCTTTTAGCCAAGTTGTTAAATTTAGCACCCCTGATTCCGATCCACCTTTAAATGCTACTCGTTCCCAATCTTCAGCATTGACAACCCCAGGATTGATACTCATTAAAGGTAAATCAGCAACTTGCTTCATCAAAGTACAAAGTTCTTGAGTAGTAAAAAACCACTCAATATCTAAAGCTACTGGTTTTCCAGTAAATTCACTGACGTCAGGTAAGGATTGTTGAGCTAGGGATTGTAAAATTTCGCGTTTTTGCTGTAAATTACTATTGCGATAGGGTTTTAGTAACTCTTGGTTTTTAGCACTTTTAAGCACAAATAACTCACGGGTAGTGAGTAAGGGAACGTTGCGAGGTGTAATAGATTCTATCGCCTGCCGTCCAATGATATTGATTAAGCTATCGGTGGCGGTATTGTCACTTTGGGAAATCATCAAAGCAGCTAATGTCTGCAAAGTTAAAACTGAGCCATCCGGCCAGGTTTGTAAAATCCCAAACGGTAGACTTTTCCATTCTGATTTTAATTCAAAAACATCCCCCCACGATCGCTCACCGGAAGCAATTTGTGATTTCAGAGCTTGGAGAACTGCCAATTTAAACGCCGAACCCACAGCTAGAGGGGTATTTGCATTCAATGCGGCTCGTTCTGATTTGCCTTCGAGAACTAGAAAGCTGACCTGACCCGGTAAAGTTTTAAATTCTGCGATCGCTTCCTCTAAACTCTTGGACTTAGGCACAGGCGGTTGAAACAATAGCATGGCAATTTTACCATTGGCATCCAGCGCAATTTGCGTGGGCACAGAACCCCGCGCAAACACAGATATGTAATTTTTTCCTTGCGCTTCTACTTTCTGATAATCTCCGAGTTCTTGTTTTAAACTAGAAATTATTTGTTGTATCTGGAAGATAGGCACATGAGCCAAAAACTCAGAACTAAACCAATCAGCTTGTACTGGTTCGGTAGTTAAGAGTCTTTCTAAAGCAGCTTTCGGCATAACAGATTTTTTGGGTAATTGTACTTTGACAATTGGTAATAACGGTTGCTTTGCTTGTTCGGTAAATACGCCATTTGGGGCGGGTAAACTGGCTGTTAATAATACAGTTTCTAATAACATATATATACAACTAAAGCTGTGTGTATGCTTGAATTCTAGTTCACGCTGTCATTGGTTATTGGTCATTGGTTAAAAAAGTCTCAAATGTGGACTTTGCACTACTGACTCTGGACTATGGACTGTTGACAACCCTAACCTTTATCTCTTGTCCCAGTTGCGTAAGTCCTATAATTCTTAGAGGATTTTCATCTTGCTATCAGGGCTAATTCAGCGCGATCGCTCATAATGGCTACCAAGTTAAAAATCTTCACCCATAAGGGAGACAAGGAAGACAACTGACAAATGACCAATGACAAATGACCAATGACCAATGCTCAATGACACACCACACTCGGCGATATTTTTTAGAAGCTAGTACAGTAATACTTGGAACAGCATTTTTATCACAATATTTCACCAGGAAATCAGAAGTTATGACAGCTGCAAAAAATGAATTTGAAATCACCAAAACTGAAGAAGAATGGCGCAAAGCATTGACACCAGAACAGTTTCATGTATTGCGGAAGCATGGCACTGAACGCGCTGGTACTAGTCCTCTGGATAAGCAATATGGTCAAGGAACATATATATGTGCTGGGTGTGATTTACCGCTATTTACCTCAGACACTAAATTCAACAGTGGTACAGGCTGGCCGAGTTTTTACGCCCCGATTGAAGGTGCGATCGCCACAACGGTAGATAAGTCGTTTTTTATGACGAGGGTTGAAGTCCATTGTCATCGTTGTGGTGGACATCTAGGTCATGTCTTTAACGACGGCCCTGCACCTACTGGTAAGCGCTACTGCATGAATGGTGTGGCTTTAAAGTTTGTTGCTAGCTAAGCAATCACTCAAATCCCTAATTAAGACCATCAGCTGCAAACAGCTGATGGTGCGTCTTTGTATCAGTCACAATTCCTGATTCAGCAACCCCCAAAGTAGTGATTAGCTGTGACTGCTTAGCAAGTAGATGGCGCACTTCATCATCGGTAGTTTGGGAGAAATCTTCATACCAGACTCCTACTGCATACATCCGCTCTGGAATTTTTAGACACACTACCTCGTCTACGAGTTCACTGAGTTGTTCACAAATTTCTGGGGGTGCGACTGGAACTGCAACAACAATCCGGTAGGGCTGTTGCTGTTTTAATAAAGTAATAGCAGCACGCATAGTTGAGCCAGTAGCAATACCGTCATCAACTAAGATAATAGTGTGATTTGTGACATTTAACGGCGGGCGATCACCACGATAAGCGCGATCGCGGCGCTGCAATTCCTGCGATTCATCAGCTGTTACTTGGTTAATTGTCTGCTTAGAGATAGCTAACGAACTGATGACATCGGAATTCAAGACGCGAATACCTCCCGATGTGATAGCACCCATTGCTAATTCTTGATGACCTGGTACGCCAATTTTTCTGACTAAACAAATATCTAATGGTGCATCTAGCGCTTTTGCCACTTCATATGCGACTGGTACACCACCACGAGGCAAACCTAAAACCAACAAATCTTTACAGTCAGCATAGGCTGTCAGTTCTCGGGCTAAAAACTTACCAGCTTCAGTGCGGGTACGGAACTTGATAGACATAATTTTACCTCCATCAGGTGAGAGCGACGCATCGCTTAATTCTGTGGAACATACAGAAGGCCGCCGGATCTACTCTCTTTGCTTGATTGCGTAGCCATAGCCGTTAGCAATCAGGCTGCCAATTTTTCTGGTAATTACTGCGCAGTAATTGTAATTATCTATCAAATTCTGGAAATATATATCCTGCTGTAGGCTGTTAAATACTACCTGAATTACCAGTACCCTATTTGCCGATTACACACAGAGAAACTTGTGAGTATTTACGACACCTTGCTGATGACTTTGAAAAGAAAGTTAATGAATGCTCTCAACTTTATTTTCTCTATTTATTCTTATATTACAAGAACTAGTTCAAGGTAGCTTGAAAATGGGGTCTAGGGACTAGGGAGACGCAGAGAATATGATTTTCCTGCCCTCGTTGTGTGATTTATTACATGAACGTCTAGCTTAAAAATAGGGGTTAGGGACTAGGGGAACCAGGGTTAGAGAAGAGAGATTTTCATGTTTGGTTGTGGGTTTTTCCCATGAGGGGCTAACTTGAAAATGAGGTATGAGGTAAAACCGTTCACTAAGCTGGGATGCGATATGTCGTAGGGGCACGGCACCAGTAAGATTATTGTATATACCAGAAGATTTTTGGTGCCGTGCCCCTACAATCCGTGTTAACTCCAAGCCGATAACTAAAGCAGGAAATTTTTCTCAGTCAGATTACTGCTGGCGAAGTTTTGAATTGTCAAAAATGGCTGAAATTGATTAGGAGTGAGGTTACCATTAGAGTTAATGCTAACAACTGTATTAGAACCAACCTGCTGTTTTTTGATATAAGCCTGGAATGGATTAGAACTAACAAAGTTAGCACCATCAATAATTTTGCGCAGGTCAATCACATCTTTGCTACCTTCAAAATATTTGATTTGATCGCCTTTGTCTGAAACCCTTTCATAGACAAAGCGATCCTTACCTCCTACACCACACAAGAAATCGGCTCCTTGACCACCGATCAACACATCGTCCCCTTCACCACCGTTCATCATATCGACGCTATTACCGCCTCTAAGGGTGTCGTTACCATCACCGCCCATGATGATGTTGTTATTAGAAGTGCCTGTGATGCTGTCGTTATTTCTACTACCACGTATGAGATTTGGCCCAGACATGCTTGTGTTAGCAGCAGCACCTGATATCTGAACAGAGGATATCTCGAAAGCGCCAACATCTGGTTTGCCATCTCGCTCCATCCCTCGTGCGTCAATTGTCGGGATACCACTACCTGTCCTACCACTATTGATGGCGGGGCTACCTGCTAAAAGAGGATGCACTAAATCACCACCAATTGTTTGTAATGCACCTAGAAGCGGATCGACTATCCGACTACCCGCTACAACTCTGCCAGCGCGTGAGGAAGCGGAAAATTCTATGTTCCCCCCTCCATCCTGTAATTGATACCCAACTTGTGCTTCTCTGGGACTACCTGATGTATTGTTCGCCACGATTGAGTTGGTGAGCTTTACAGGTGCTGTCGGACTACCAATCCAAACGGCTCCACAAGCTCGTCCAGCAGAGTTATTGACGATGGTGGAATTAATAATATTGACGGGGGCAGATTTGTCGGTATTGATAAACATTGCCCCACCAGTATCTTTAATCACCGTATTCCCAGAAAAGGTGCTATTGATGATATTCTTCTCGTTGCCACCATCTAACCATAAAGCACCGCCTTGTTTCTCGGCTGTGTTATTGGCAAAGGTGACGTTGCGAATTGTCAGAGCGCCATTACCTCGCAACGCACCCCCGCGAGCAATTCCTTTATCGCTCAAATTAGCTTTGTTCCCAACAACGATACTGTTTTCCAACAGAATCTTGTCTTGTCCGTAACCATAGAGAAAGAGCGCGCCGCCTTCGCCTTTGGTTTGATTTCCTTCAAATCGACTACCACGAATGGTGATTAAAGCGCCGACAGTTGAACCAGGTCCGATTGGGTTAGCGCCATCGCAAAATATTCCGCCGCCACCTTCGCCTACTGAACTGTTATTGCGGAAGACTGAGTTTTCTACAGTCAAACCACTTAGTAAAGTATAAATTGCTCCGCCATTGACTCCCTTATTGTTGGTAAATTGGCAATCTTTGACATTCAGGACACCGGAACCATAGGTGGCGATCGCTCCACCGCTATGTCCAGACTTGGCTAAAGTTCCATCGTTGTAGTCAAAGCTGCTGTTGTTTACCGTACCTTTACCACCAAAGCCAATATAGATGGCTCCCGCTACCCCACCACGATTGTTGGTGAATCGACAGTTTTCAACTTTTATACTGCCATAGTCAACGACTTGGATACCACCACCTTTTTCAGTGGTCTGACCATCAGCAATAGTCAGGTTACGAACCGTCGCATCAACATGTCTTCCAACTTGAAATACTCTAGTCGAGCTATTACCACTAATCTTTAAGTTTGCTGCTCCTGCGCCATCAATTGTCAGATTATTCTGAATATTAATTTGCCCACTTGTGAGTTTAATCACTTTATTGGCAAGGATAGGGGCAAATTTGATAGTATCTCCGTTTTTTGCAGAGGCGATCGCATTCCGCAAAGAACCAACGCCGCTATCAGCAGCTGTAGTCACGTTAAAAATAGTCATGCTTTGAATTCCCTTGAATAAATAATGTTTTCAGATCGACTTTTTGTATGGAATCACCACTGTTGTGATTCACCAGCAGTCGAGATGATGGGATTCAGAGCACCCTGCTGTGATGATTTTGCAAAAATTAAATTTGTTACTCAGGAATAACTGGTAATATCAGCCAAATTTCCCAAAATTTATCATTAAACACCAATTTTCCTCGTTTCTACAGATGCAACAATCTATTGCCGTTTTGATTCAGTTGAATCAACAGCTTGAGGTTAATGAACACTTTATAACTTCAGCCAATCTTTGTTCGCCATGACAAGTTCACTTAGATTATAGTTAAAAATGTAACTTAATCTATTTTTTCTGCCCGGACGAATTTACTTAGACAGATGTTACACAATTTGTCATCTTTATGCAACCTTTATAAAAAAATTATTTTAAATTTGATTTATTTACATAGATAATGATAAGAGATTACGAACAAACTCAAGCATAGCTTTGTAAAAAGGTATACTGTTAGTTAAAAACCTTTATTATAAAAATTCATCATGTAAAAATTTCTGATTTGGTTAAAAATCACTGCTGTGTTCGCTAGCTAGTGTTTAAGCGGATCTTGACAGAGAGTTGCGACTTATTAAAGTTGAGTAGCAATCAAAGATAGTAATGGCGGCTAAAGACGATAAACTAGAAAAATCGTCTAAAAAATCCTGTTTTTGGGAATAGTCGAGATTGCTAATTGTACTGCATCAATTCCAGATAAATATGCTCTAAACGTACAGGCTGACGGGCGATTGAATTTATACCTATGCCCTCAAACCGGGCAATAATTTCCTTTAATTCCATAGGCTCTGGTAACCAAAACGCTAAATCGCTACCATAACGCCTATGAGTAAAACCATATTCTTTGGCTCTGGCGATCGCTTGTTCTTCAGACTCAGTTTGCACTAATATGATTTCTTGGGCGGGAATTAATCTCTGTAATTGTGCTAAACTACCCTCAGCTAATATCTGACCATTTTTTAAAATACCAATGCGATGACAAAGGCGTTCAGCTTCCTCTAATAAATGAGTCGTGAGTAAAACTGTAATTCCTTGATTTTTGAGTTGACGAATCAATTCCCAAATTTCATATCTCGCCTCAATATCTAACCCAGTTGTAGGCTCATCAAGAATCACTAGCTGTGGCTGATGTACTAAAGCTACTGCAATATTTAACCGTCTTTGCATCCCACCACTAAGAGTTTCTACCGGATGTTTTGCTCTATCTAATAAGTTTACAGCTACTAGAGTTTCTGTGATGATTTTCTGGCGTTTTTTGCGGTTTAAGCCATAAAGTTTGGCAAAAAACTGGAGATTTTCTTCACAGGATAGAGTTTTATAGAGTATATTTTCTTGTGGTGCAACACCAATTATTTTTTTCGTAGATTCTGAAACTGGTTGAGCATTGATTTTAATATCACCACTGTCACTTTTGAGGAGATGACAAATAATATTAATTGTAGTTGTTTTACCTGAGCCATTTGCACCGATTAAACCATAAACTTCTCCGGGTTTAATCTGTAAGTTCAAATCTTGCAGGACTTGTCTTTTACCATAGAATTTATTTAAATTTTCAACGGTTAGCATTTTCTTGATGATGCATCCTTTATTTTCGCGCAAATTACAGATGTGCAAACATGGCTGGGGATGTATGCGTGATAATCAAACTTTTGTCAAAACGATGTTTGATTTGCTTGTAGCCAGTTGAGCAAATCAGCAATCGCACTAAAATCTAATAAAGCCTCTCCTAATGTTTCCAGTTGTTCTAGCGAAAGACTTTGAATCCGTTGTTGAACTTCTTGAGGTAACTCTCCCACCCGTTTTTGTAGTTGTCTGATGACAAGTGTTTGCTCACCCTCCTGTTTTCCTTCCTGTTTTCCTTCTTCCTTTCCGCGCTCGTAGCCAATGCGTTCACCTGTGGTAATGTAACTCATACTACGTTCCTGCTCAAATTGTTTAAACTCTTGCCAAAATTCTGCTTCTAACTCTTTTGGTAAAATCATAACCCAATCGATAAATCGATAAAGGTTACGGATATCCCTTTCTTGCAAGCCTTGTTCGTACAATCGCCTAATTAAGCTAAATTTCCAATTTTTCCGTTCTCCTGGCTGTTTATTGGTTTGCTGCGTCTTTAAATGTGCCATTACTACTGTCGCAAAAGGATTATCGCTCCTCTCTAATTCTATCCACCGATTTTGATAATCCAGCAGTTTGACAGTGCCAAATCGAAAATGCAAACCACAATCAGGATAATTATAACTATATTCATTTGGTCGCCAAGTCGAGTCAGCATCGCACAAAATTGCTAGGCTAATGGCTGGTTTGGCAAATTTGTCAAAAATTCGCAGGTTGTAAGTAAACATCCTTTGAGCAAAATTGTCTTCCGATTTTGCTTGGATTTCGACATGAATCAATAGCCAAATTTCATCTCCTTGAATTTGCCAGACTTTGACTAATTTATCTGCGTATCTTCTACCAAGTTCGGCTTCGCGGGCGATTTGCTGAAATTCCTTATCCAAAAATTCGTAAGGACGTTCCCAGTTAATTAGTGCTGCTGTTTGTGGAAAGAAAAACTGCATTGCTTGGGGGAAGTATGCTTCTAAGATTTCTTTCCACGGCGAATCATTATCGGCTCTTTGAAGTTCCTCGCTCATGAGTTGATAGACCTATTTTTATTCTATTAGCATTTTCTTGTTAATTTCATTACTTTTACAATCTCCTTTCTACTATTAACATGCGTCGATAAGATAGCCATCCACATCCAAGCATGACTACAGCAAAAACCAATAAAAATCCAAAATGTGATGCAATTTCATTAATTCCTGCACCTTTAGCGGCAACTCCTACAAAAGCTTCATTCATGTGATAAATGGGGTTATATTGAGCAAGATTAATTAAGGTTGGAGGGAAAAGGGCAGCAGGTAAAAATGCTCCGCCAAGAATTAATAAAGGCACACCAAAAGCGGCTACTAAAGCGTTGACATCTTCAATGCGACGAGCCAATTGTGTGCCTAAAATAAAACCTAAGCCAACATAAGCAATGATAGTCATTAAGATAATTATCAATCCTAACAAAATCGAGCCTTTAAAAGTAGCTCCCCAAAATGCAGCAATAGCATAAATTAAAACTGTTTGTCCGAGAGCAATGCAACTATGAGCGAGAAAAATTCCCAAAAAATAGGAAATACCACTTAAGGGAGAAAGAAACAAGCGTTTGAGGGTTTGCTGTTCTCTTTCTGCAACTACAGTGGCGACACTTCCACCCAAACAACTAAAAAACATTGCTGCGCCTACTAAAGTTGAGGGTGCAGCATATTCAAAAGCAGTATTTATCGGTAATTTTGCCCGTTCTGCTAAGATAAATCCGCTGAGAATTAACACTGAAACCGGAAAAATACTCCAAAAAATTAAGCTGCGTCTGCGGCGCAATAGTTCAATTAAAATGCGCTGAGTGACAGCGATAATTTCCCGCCAATATTTCATTTGTGTTATCCATCCAGTATGGTTATTCTTCAGTTTTTGAGACTATTACCTCAACAGGTCGTAAAATTTTATCACCTATACTAAATCCACGGCGAATAATTTTTGTAATCGTCTGATTTTCTAAATCGTTACGGACTTCTATGTCAACGACTTTACAATAACGAAAATCTGGCTGAGCATCTTGAAAATCTATAAGTTGAACTTCTCGCTTTTGGAGTATATTGAGAAGTTGATTTTCAATGCTAGCAATAGATTCTAGTAAATGCTGTCCAGATGGATGTAAAGACTCTAGGTTTTCGCTCATGTAATTGTGCAAAAACTCTAAGGCATCAAACAATTCTATTAATTCTAAACAAAGTTCTTCCGATTCTGCATTTGTTTGCTGTTGTTGTTCGCGGAGAGTTTCTTTTAGCCTAAATTTTACTTTTAAAAGTGAGCTAATTTCTTGTAAAAGATGCTCCCGTTGTTCGCTACTTAATCTAAAATTCTCATTTCTTTTTATCATAATCTAAAAAAATATTAATGTTAATCCAATTATATGAGCGTTTTCAGATAATCCTTAGATATCAGCGATTGCTTGTGGTAATTCATCAAATTAATCGAAAATTCTTTGGTTTGTTTCTGCTGATAATTAGTCAATACTAGATTTTTTTAAGATATAATGCTGACAACACAATCCCTAAAAATAAACAGGCTAGAGCAATCGCTATTGCTAATAATATGGGAATACCTCTGCGCTCTGTTGGTAGTTCCATAAGTATACGCACAGACTCCAGGTCAGTTTCGCAATTAGGACAAATATCACTCTCAATATCGGTGCGATCGCACACCGGACAAGTCAGATTAGTTTTCAATTGCTTAATCCTGTATTAATAGTTGCTTGCTGTTTATAGTTGTTAATCTAACCAATTATTCAGCAAAACCTCTTACCATCCAGAACTTCAGGGAAAT
This sequence comes from Calothrix sp. NIES-2100, assembly GCF_963875285.1. Lineage (NCBI taxonomy): Bacteria > Bacillati > Cyanobacteriota > Cyanophyceae > Nostocales > Calotrichaceae > Calothrix > Calothrix sp. NIES-2100. The sequence goes on along the minus strand of NZ_CAWNLA010000001.1, from coordinate 8,319,815 downwards.
AATTACGTTTTCCGCATTAGCCCGTAAGTAAGCTTGTTAAGCAACTACTAGCTTATCGAAAATCAGACATTAAGGGATTGCTGACAGTCAACCGTCAACAGTCAACCGTCAACGACTTTAACGAAATAATTGATTTTTTGGAGTCCCTAATCTTGTTTCAATCCCACCCATAAAACAGAAATCATTTCATTGACGATCGCTTCCTTCGGTACATCATCAACAAAAGTACTGGCGAGGGGAAGACTCTCAATTACAGACAGAAAGAATCCAGCTAGCAGTTGGGGACGCACATCACGAATTTCACCGCGCTGTTGTGCTTGGGCAAATACTTGACAAATAGGTTCAAATATGCAGCGTGAAGAACAAGCGGATAGTCTAGCAGTATTTTCCGCATCCAATAAAGGCATATCTGTATGTACCATACTTAAAAAGTGGATGGGAGGCACAGAAAGGAACCATGCAGCAATTGCATAAAGTTGCGATCGCAGATCATCGCCATTTTGCGCAATTGCTTGCTGTATACCAAGGCGATGACGCTCAAACAGGCGTTCGTGTACGGCGACAAACAGCTGCTCTTTACTGGGAAAATGATAATACAAAGAAGCCTGACGAATTCCTACGGCATCAGCAATCTCCCTCATAGTCACTGTATTATAGCCACTGCTGCGGAATAGCTCTTCTGCTTGCTCAAGAATCCGTTCTCTACCACCAGATGAGACATGTTTTGGAGAGTTGCGATCGTCTGGCACTCTCAAACCTACCTAACGCTTAGTAGTCAACTTTCAAATATTATATTACACTGTCAAATAATCTGCTCATTTGTGAACCCAACTCTACAGATTTATCGTCTGTGGTGTCCATAAACTTATCTAGGAAACTTGAGGACACATTATTTACAAAAACAACAGCTAGCACTTAATAGTTTGTCCCGTTTTCCCTCAAACCATCACTGAGGATTAACGCTGAAATGGGAAAAATACTCCGAAAAAAAGGCTAACTCATAGCCATGATTTCACGCCAGTAATTCATCATCAAGAGTTAATTCTGTAACCAATGAGCCAATTATCGAATTCACCAGAATCATCTACTATTTCCCGCCGCACACTGCTTAAGTGGTTCGGTATTGGTAGTATCGCTGGAGTAACCGGATACTCTCGTTTCAGTAAGCCACAACCAACGGTTTTTCAAAGAGAAACCCTACAACTACCAAGAGTGTTGAGTCAAGATAAAACTGTAGTAGTTATTGGGGCTGGATTAGCGGGTTTAGCTTGTGCATATGAATTGAGTCAGCGGGGATTTGCTGTGACACTTTTAGAAAAGTCCCCTCAATTAGGTGGTAAAATTGCCAGTTGGCAAATTGAAGCGGTAGGTGAAACCTTTATGATGGAACATGGGTTTCATGGCTTTTTTCCTCAGTACTATAACTTGAATGGTTTAGTTAGTGAATTGGGGATAAATGAGCATTTTAAATCATTAAATTTTTATGCAGTTGTGTACCGCGATCGCAAATATCAACCAGAGGTATTTCGCCCTAGTCGTTCCGCCTTTCCTTGGAATATTATAGATTTAGCGATCGCCTCTCCCAATCGCTTCCAATGGGGGATTAATTTAATTAACTTAAAACACTTACAAGTCTTTCAAGCCATTACCGGATTTCAGAGAGAAAGAAATTATCAACGCTTCGATAGTATTTCTGTCGCTGATTGGGTAGACAAGGAATTTCCGCGAGGTTTATACGACTTATATTTTCTCCCTTTTGCGAAATCCAGTTTGAATGCACCAGACATGATGAGTGTGGGAGAATTGATGCAATTCTTCCACTTTTATTTTTTTGGCAATCCAGAAGGACTTGCTTTTAATGGTACTAAAGATGATATGGGGACGAGTTTAGTCCAACCAATCGCCAAAGCAATTTTGAGTAATGGCGGTAAAATTATTACAGATGCAACAGTGAGCGAAATTATTGCAGCCCAAAATGAGATTGATTCACTCAAATATTTTGTTGGTAGTAATAAAAACAATGTACCTTTTTGGGTAAAACGTAACTCAGTTGTTACAGATAAAGAAATTGAATATTTTGGTGCGGCTGATGAAGTCTTTGCTGCCACAAAAGGAAGTCAAGAAGCAATTTCTCTTACCTGCACCCATCAAGGTTGTACTGTCAAAAAAGCCGATGATGGCAAATTTCATTGTCCTTGTCATGGTGCAGTATTTGCTGCTGATGGGAAGGTTTTAAAAGGGCCAGCACAAAGAGATTTAACTAAGTTTAAAATTGCCCAACGTCAAGATAAAGAAGTACAGCTAGTAGCAGCCAATCAAGAATCATCATCACCACAGACAATCACAGCCGATTATTACGTATTTGCAACCGATGTACCGGGAGTACAGCAATTATTTAAGCAGATGAACGGTGAGGTTAATCAAAAAGTGCGATCGCAAGTTGCGGCTTTAAGTATTGCAGACCCTTTTGCTGTGTGTCGCTTCTGGTTTGACCGTGATTTTCTGTGGGAACAAAGTAATTTTACTTCTTTATCTGGCTACCAGTTAACTGATAGCATTACCCTCTATCATCGCATTCAAGAACAATTCATTGATTGGGCAAAACGCACAGGTGGTAGCGTAGTAGAATTACACGCTTACTGCTATAAAGAAAAAGAATTCCCCACCCAAGAAGCTTTGTTGACGAAATTTGAGCAAGAACTTTATGAAATTGTGCCCGAATTAAAGCAAGCAAAGGTATTACATCGGGAATTAGTAAATCAACATAACTTTTCTGGATACCCACCAAATAGTTACGCAGAACGCCCAGAAACTAGCACCATTATTCCTAACTTAATTTTTGCTGGCGATTGGGTAAAAATGCCTTTCCCTTGTGGATTAATGGAAAGGGCTGTAAGTAGTGGCTTATTAGCCGCCAATGAGATTTTATCCCGTGAGGGTTTGCAGAAGCGATCGCTTTTCTCAGTGAATCCAGAAGGGTTGTTACAAATTTAAGTAGTTGCGCACAATTAAATTCTTTTCGGGAGATAGGGAACTCTTAACAGGGAAGAGAGAAATAATGTGTGTAATTAATTCTGCTTAGATAATTCAAACCTCTCTCCAAACCTCTATCCTGCGAGGACAGAGGTTTGAATTGACAAATGACAAATGACCAATGACAAATGACAAAAGGTTATTTACCTGAGTTTAAACCAGTTACGCCAATGACAATCAAGAAGATAGAGATCAGTTTCACAGTAGTGATAGATTCACGAAAGCAAAAAATACCAATGAGTGCAATCAGCGTAGTTCCTAAGCCAGCCCAAAAAGAATAAGCAACACTAACTTCAATTGTTTTCAGAGAAAGTGTCAAAAAAGTTAAACAAAGTCCATAAAATATAAATATTAATACTGTGGGAAATACTTGAGTAAATCCTTGTGACAACTTCATACAAGTTGTACCTAAAACCTCAAAGATTACCGCAGCAACTAAGTAAATCCAACTAATGAGCATTTTGATTATAGATAATTGAGTTTTCAATTTTCTACAATCGAGCAATAAAAATCAATAAGTAAAAATATTTTAACAACCAGATACCCGATTTCTTGCAGGAATTACGGATCTGATACCAATTTTTTATGAGAGACTACCGCCGGAAATTCTCCTGATACCGCTATTCGGTCACACCAAGGGTCATGCGGGTATCGCCGTCCAAACATCTGAAGGCTGGCTTCTACACGCAGGTGATGCTTACTTTTACCGAGATGAGATGAATTCTGAACAGCCAGATTGTACGCCTGGCCTGCGTGCTTACCAATGGCTGATGGAGGTAGACCGCAAGGCGCGACTGGAGAATCAAGCAAAATTGCGATCGCTACGCAACAATTACAATAATGACGTGCGCCTATTTTGCAGCCACGATGCGATCGAGTTCAAAACCTTCGCTGAAGAAAATAATTTGCGATCGTATAGCACGCCTAAATAAAGGTTTGTTGACTGTTGACTTTTGTACGGGCGGGTTCACAGATATCCTTGTGGATCAACAATGATCTAAATAAACCCGCCCCTACTGTTGACGCTCAACAGATTTCAAGCCTTAGCCATAGAAATACCGTAGACTCAGAGAACCCAATATATATATACTACAGTTAGTTTATCGATTAAGAGTATTATACAGCTAATGGCTCTATACTCAGTTGTTACTAGTAAAGTGAGTAGAAATACTAAGCAGATTTTTACTCGCAGGTCGTTCTTACCAGAGCATCAAAGCCTTCTGTGGCAGATTGAATCAGGCTTTGTTCGGACTTATACATATTTAGAAGATGGCACGACTGTGGCTTTAGGATTGTGGGGGCCAGACGACATCGTTGGGAGCAGTTTATCTAGGCTACAACCATATCAAATGGAGTGCTTGACTAAAGTCGAGGCGAGAATCTTACCTTTAGAGGAATGGGAGCAACCGACACAGACTTTGTTGCATCACATTCAACAAGCTGAAGAATTGATGGTGATTCGTAGCTACAAAAAGGTAGATACCATGTTGCTCAAATTATTGGCATGGTTATCGAAAAAGTTTGGTTCACAAGTAGAGAAAGGACGTTTAATCGATATGCGTCTAACTCATGAAGACTTGGCAGAAATCTTAGGTTCAACTCGCGTTACCATCACTCGGATTTTGGGACAGTTTGAGCAGGAGGGCATGATTGATCGTCTATCCCTACATCGCATTGTGTTACGAGAAGAAGATATTTGGTATTACGAAATTTAAACTGTTGACCGTTGACTGTTGACTGTTGACTGTTGTACGGGCGGGTTCACAGATATCCTCGTGGATCAACAATGATCTAAATAAACCCGCCCCTACAGACTGTTGACTGTTGACTGTTGACTGTTGACAAATGACCAATGAGCAATGACAACTCAGTAACGGTAGAATATACCTAATTTTCATAGCTTCAAACGAAGTTTTACCAACCTCGCTCTCAAAGAGACGAGGATTGACTAAACCAGTTTAGTCAACGTGAGAGGCGAATACCGCATTGAGACACAGTTTGGTACACACTTCCGAATACTTCCCTAGTTCGGACTATCTGTAAACCTAATTGGTTAGGTGCTGTTAGACAGGACATCTTAACTGTGTTGCGGGAAGGGACTTAAACGAGTTTACTGGATCTCGGCCTTATCGGCATTCAAAATCCAGCACTTAAAGAAAGTAAAGCCGTCTTCAAAGGACGGGGTTTCAAACCCAAATATCTGATGACAATGCATTCTTCTCTTCAACGTGCTTTTGCTAACCGCTGTGTCCTGAAAGCGATCGCCGGTTTAAATAACTTTGATAGCGATCGCGTCGCTGCTACTATCAAAGCTGCCGATTTGGGTGGTGCTACTTTTGTTGATATCGCTGCCGATGCGACTTTAGTACAATTAGCTAAAAGTTTGACCAATCTGCCAATCTGTGTATCAGCAGTAGAGCCAGAAAAATTTGTGCAAGCTGTGGCGGCTGGTGCAGATTTGATTGAAATCGGAAATTTCGATTCCTTCTATGCTCAAGGACGGAAATTTGAGGCTCTTGAAGTTTTAGCACTAACTCACCAAACTCGCGCTTTGTTGCCAGAAATCACCCTATCTGTGACAGTTCCCCACATTCTGGAACTAGATCAACAGGTACAACTAGCAGAAGAACTAGTAAAAGCTGGCGCTGATATTATCCAAACCGAAGGCGGTACTAGCAGCAACCCAGCCCACCCCGGAACTTTAGGCTTAATTGAAAAAGCTGCTCCCACCTTGGCAGCAGCTTTTGAGATTTCCCGTGTAGTTTCAGTACCAGTATTGTGTGCTTCCGGCATTTCTAGCGTGACAGCCCCACTAGCGATCGCCGCTGGTGCTGCTGGTGTGGGTGTCGGTTCGGCAATTAACCAACTCAACAGCGAAGTAGCGATGATTGCCGCTGTTCGTAGCATTGTCGAAGCTTTGGCAACTGCCAATAGCCGCGCGATCGCTTAGTAGGTAATTGGGGCATGGGGCATGGGGCATTGGGCATTGGGCATTGGGCTAGAAGTGAGCTTCAGTCCAAGAGAGGCAGAGGGGCAGAGGGAGAGTCTTTGTATAGGTTTCCTCCTCTGCACTAGAGCTTCCTTGTCCCCCTTGTCCCCCTTGTCCCCCCTGCCTCCCTTACCCTAAACAATCCTTCAGAGCATAAATCACCTGGTCTTGCTGTTCTTGTGCCAGTTCTGGGAACATGGGTAAAGATATCACCTCATGACAGATTTGCTCTGCTACTGGTAAGGAACCTGGTTGATAACCCAGATTTTGGTAAATTGGTTGCAAATGTAAGGGCAATGGATAGTAAACCATTGAACTCACGCCCTGTTCTTGCAATTGCTGGCGGATTGAGTCGCGGTATTGAGCGGTAGCACCGTTTCGCCCTGCACCAGAGATGCGAATTGTGTATTGATTCCAGACACTAACGCCGCCAGCTAATTCTTGCGGAGTAATGATACCGGGAACTTGGCTGAGGAATTGGTGATAATAAGCTGCGATCGCTCTTCGTTGTTCATTCCAATTATCGAGATGACGCAGCTTAATCTCCAGAATCGCTGCTTGAATGGCATCTAAGCGGCTATTAACACCGATTTCCTCATGGATGTAGCGCACCTTGCTCCCATGATCCCGTAGTACCCGCAGTTTGCTAGCAATTTCTGGGTCATTAGTAGTAATTGCGCCACCATCGCCGCAGCCACCAAGATTTTTCGTTGGGTAAAAACTAAAACAGCCAATGTGCCCAATACTGCCGACTTTTTGCTCACCCCAGCTTGCGCCTGTGGATTGGGCACAATCTTCAATGACTGCTAAATTGTGAGACTGAGCGATCGCCATCAGCGCCGTCATGTCTACAGGTTGCCCAAACAGGTGAACTGGGATAATAGCTTTAGTTTGAGGTGTAATTGCCGCAGCTACTTGCTGTAAATCGAGATTAAAAGTATCATCAATATCGACAAAAATCGGTTTAGCACCGACAGCACTAATTACCTCAGCCGTAGCAATAAAAGTAAAAGTACTTGTAATAACTTCATCACCAGGGCCAATATTCAAAGCGCGTAGCGAGAGAAACAGTGCATCAGTACCGGAATTACAAGCTACGCATTCAGTTACATTATGATAAGCGGCAAACTTTTTTTCAAAACCTTCTACTAAAGGCCCGCCAATATAACGACCAGAAGCGAGAACCTCTAACACAGCGGCACTCACCTCTGCTTCCAGAGTCGAATATTGCTGTTTAATATCAAAAGCAGGAACAGAATTTACACTTTGGATCATGAGTTTTTATTGATCTGGAAATACAAAAGATGCACTTCAACGCTCAATTGTTGCTGATTGTCAATAGTCATTGGGCATTGGGCATTGGGCATTGGGCATTTCTTATTTATCTTCCTTGTCCTCCTTGTCACGCCACTTGCTTCAAGCCGGGAAACCCGTCCAACGCAGTGGCTCCCCCTTGTCCCCCTTCTCTCCCTATACCCTAGCCCCTAGCCCCTGGAGGTAATTACCAATGCAAGATGTAATCAAGTTAGATTTGGCTGATTTAGCGATCGCAATTGGCTTAATGGCGATCGCAGTTGGTTTATCTGCTTGGGAAAAATTAGGACTAGAGTTTAATTTCCTCGTCGCTACCGGGAGAACTATTCTGCAACTGGTTGTGTTGGGATACGTTTTAGACTTCATCTTTGCTGTAAACAATGTTTGGGCAGTGTTGGCGATTGTAGTAATTATGCTGACGATTACGGCGATTGTCTCACGAAATCGCATCAGCCAAAAACTGCCCCGGTTATTACCTTGGGTGTGGGGGTCAATTTTTGTCAGTACAGCATTGACAGTGCTTTATAGCATTTTTTTGATTATTCAACCAGAGAGATGGTACGAACCCAGGTATCTGATTCCCTTAGCTGGGGTAGTTTTAGGTAATGCCATGAATGCAGCTGCGATCGCTGGCGAACGGCTGGTAAATACCATCAATTCATCACATTTAGAAATTGAAACTCATTTAAGCTTAGGCGCAACTCCAGAGCAAGCCATTAGCCAATATCGCAAAGAAGCCATTCGCGCCGGCGTACTTCCCACCTTAAATCAAATGATGCTCATTGGTATGGTTGCGCTCCCAGGAATCACCACCGGACAGTTACTAGCTGGAGCCACACCCCCCGATGCTGTCTCCTACGAAATATTACTGATGTTCATGGTTGCTTTTGCTAACTTGCTGACCACAATTTTAATTACACGCGGATTGTGTCGTCAGTTCTTTAACTCCACTGCGCAGTTAATTAGGTGAAAAAACGAACCCCAGACTCCTACGGAGAAGCAAGCTACGCGCAGCGTCTCGCAGAGAAGACGCGAAGTATTTGTAAGGTGGCTGTTCCCTATTTCCACAAATCTTACGGAATCAGCCACAATCTGCGTGAATTACTGGAATAAGCTAGCATCAAATAAACCAGTAAGCAGCGCAGCAGACATGGCAAAAAATTGGTTGCGGATTACACATCAAGGTGAAACAATTCAGCTTTCTTGGCAACGGGGATATGAAAGCCCGCGCCTTGCTCCTGAAGTCAGATTCCAGCAACCTTTTGATGAAGATAATTTAACTGATTTGCGCTGGTATTTAGAAGAATATCTCCGATTTCCTTACGGTATTTTCCCTGATAATGCTGCAAAGATTGAACAAAAGTTACAGCATTGGGGACAAGAGTTATTTGAGCTAGTATTTCGCAGCACTGAGAAAGCCAGAGAGTTTTTTCAGGAAGCGACAAGGGAAGGGCTGGATAACTGCGAACTGGGTATCATTTCCGATAACGCTACGGTGTTAAATTTACCTTGGGAATTGTTGTATTCTCCCGACTATCAATTTCTCGCCCCTTCATTGGCGGGGATGTATCGCAGTCTCAGCAGTCAAGGCGTTAGGGCACAGTTGCCAGCAATGCCCGATGACCAACTCAATATATTATTAGTTATTGCCCGTCCTTATGATGAGCAAGACGTAAATTTTAAAACCATTGCTCGTCCTTTGTTGGCGGCGTTGCAACCGATACGCCAGCGAGTTAATTTAAAGGTGTTGCGTCCCCCTAGTTTGCAAGCCTTTGAGGCGGAATTGCAAGCAAATAAGGGTTTTTATCATATCGTCCATTTTGATGGACATGGGAATTTTGACAACCAGACACAGGGCGTTTTAATTTTTGAGGATGAACAGGGAAAGGAGCAAACTGTCAGCGCCAGGGAAATTGCCCAATATTTGACTGATTGTCGCGTGCCGATTTTTGTGTTGAACGCTTGCAAATCGGGACGAGTAGGGGAAGAAGCCTTTTCCTCAGTGGCGGGACAGTTGGTGAAATTGGGGGCGAAAGGTGTGGTGGCGATGGCGTATTCCGTCCAAGCCGAAGGAGCAAAACACTTTATTGGGCGATTGTATGGCGAATTGGTGCGGGGTGGAAGTATCGCCACCGCCGTGGCTGTAGGGCGAAAGTCGATGTCAATTGAGAAACTGCGTCCCAGCCCTAAAGGAAATTTACCGTTACAAGATTGGCTTGTCCCGGTTTTATATCAACAGGAACCTTATACCCCCTTTGTTCCCAAGCAGCAAGCGCCGAGTTTTTTAGACTTGATGGCGCAAGCAGATCCCCCCCAGCCCCCCTTAGCAAGGGGGGTGAAAATGGAAGGTTTACCTGATGAAAGCGCCTATGGTTTTATTGGGCGAGATTATGAGATTTTGCGGTTAGAGAGAGCATTTCGGCAAAATCATGTAGTGTTAGTTCAGGGAATGGGCGGCGTTGGGAAGACAGAGTTAGTCGGTGGGTTTGCGCGGTGGTTAGATGATACCCAAGGACGCACAGGCGGTATTTTCTTCACTTCCTTTGAACAAGGGGCGGGGTTGAGTCAGGTAATTAACCAAATTGGGCGGGCGTTGGGCGGTGAGAGATTTTCCCAATTGATGAGCGAACAGCAACAAGCGGTGGTGCGACAATATTTGCAAACCAATCCTTGTTTATTGATTTGGGATAACTTTGAACCCGTCAACGGTTTCCCGACGGGGAATGAACCGTTAGTGAGTGGGGAAGAAAGAAATCAGCTGAAGCGGTTTGTGAAAGAATTGCGGGGTGGGAAATCTTGGGTATTAATTACCAGTCGCCGTGAAGAACCTTGGCTAGATTGTGGGTATAGTTTAATCAACTTGCGGGGGTTGTCGTCAGCGGATGCAGCAGAATTAGCCGCGAAGATTCTGCAAACCGTGGGTGTGGAGAGAAAGAACCTACCAGCCGAGTATTTAGAGTTGTTGAAATTGCTGGGAGGACATCCCCTGTCATTGCGGGTGGTGTTACCGCATTTAAAGACGCAGACACCAACTCAGTTAATTGAGGCTTTGCGGCGGGGGTTGGATACTTTTCAGGGAGTGGAGGACGAAGGTAGGGATAAGTCGCTTACGGTATCGTTGGATTATTCCTTTGCGAAGTTGTCAGAAAAGGCGCGGCGACACTTACCGTTTTTGGCGTTGTTTTCGGAACGGGTGAATGTTGATTGGCTGAGTGGTTTTTCAGCAAGTCCTGATAATGAATTTGGACAAGCATATCGGGCGGTGTTTGGGGAGAACCTGCAAAAAGCTGATTGGTTGCAGCTACTTAATGAAGCCGCCACCGCAGGTATTGTTGAATATTTTGGTAATGAGACTATCTACAAAATTCACCCTGCATTACCTTGGTATTTGCGCCAGCAGTTAAACACCATAGCGTCATTGCGAGTGGAACGCAGTGGAACGAAGCAATCTCATGATCCCGAACAATCTGGCGATTGCTTCGCTTCGCTCGCAATGACAGATGAGGAGGTGATTAACGAACTGGAAAAAAAGTTGCTTATTGTCTACGCTTTTCAGGGAGATTTTTACTATAAGCAATTTATTAGCAACGCAGAACTAGCAACTTTTCTGCTGCAAGTGGAAGAACCAAATCTGTTGCAAAATCTACGTCTAGCCGAACAGCAACAAGAATGGAATTATGCACAAGTAATTCTACATGCCTTGGGAGAGGTGTATCAGCGCATCGGGCGCAAACCCGAATTTAAGTCACTGCAACAACGGGCGCTGAAGCAAATTGGTATGCAATTGGCAGATGCGAAAGCAAAGGGTAAGAATGCTGTTAATTTCTGGATGTATTTGCGGGGTATTGAAGCTAATGAGGCACTGCGAAGTGCTGATTTGGCAAGTGCGAGTAAAATATATCAAGAAATTCTCGATGAATTAATAGCTTTAAATGACTCCTCGGTGAATGACAAAATTGCTGTTCCTTATCATCAACTGGGCATAATCGCCCAACGGCAAAGGCAGTTTGATGTGGCAATTGATTACTACCTCAAGGCGCTGAAGATAAAAGAAGATGCTGGGGATTTTTACTCTGCTGCTGGTGAATATCACCAACTGGGCAATGTCGCCTATGAGCAGAGGCAGTTCCTTACAGCTATTGATTACTACCACAAAGCGCTGAAGATATTTGAAGATGCCAGGGATTTGTACAATGCTGCTCGTGAATATCACACACTGGGCAATATCGCTTTTGAGCAACTGCATTTTGATGAGGCTGTTGGTTACTACTACAAGGCACTGAAGATATTGGAAGATGCCGGGGATTTGTACAGTGCGGCAAGTATCTATCACAACCTTGGCACAGTAGCCAAAGAGCAGACGCAGTTTGAACTGGCGATTCATTACTACCACAAGGCGCTGAAGATATTTGAAGATGCTGAGGATTTGTACACTGCTGCCACTGTCTATGGACAACTGGGCATGGTAGCCGAAGAGCAAAGGCAGTTTGATGTGGCAATTAACTATTATCAAAAAGCTTGGGAAGTTTATCAGCAGTTTCAGGATTGGTATAACGCTTCATTAACGCTGGGTAAATGGGGTAGAGCTTTAGAAGCTCAACAAAATTACGCTGAGGCTTTGCCAATTTACATTGGTGCTTTAGGCATTGAACTAAAGCATAATCAAGATTTGATTGCTTATTATATCTATACTTTAGCCCGTATGCTCCAGCAGTTAGGCGAAAGCCAGTTTCAAGTTATTTGGCGCGAGGCGACGGGTGAAGAGTGCGCGGGTGAGATGCGTGAGGCAATTTGGCAAGCGCGGGATGGGCTAGGTTGATTCAGATCCCCGACTTCTTGAAGGATACATCTGGTGAAACAGAGTTAATACTCCTCGCTTATCCCGCAATATCGCCGTCACCCTAGAAGGGTGCGGCTAATCGAACAAAGCCCACCTACCCTTCGGGAACGTCTTCGACGAACGTGGGCTAAGAAATCCAGCCTGCGAAGGCAGGCTTTGTAGCGATAGCCCCAGGCTTCCAGCCTGCGGGCGTTATTTCGGGTATGCGAGAGAACAGTGTATAACAGTATTGATCGGTCATACCCACAATGGGTATCTCGCAGCACCTCAAATAAGTTTTGCTGAAGCATTACAAGCGATCGCATAAGTTTTTCCCAAAAACTTGTAAAATTAAGCCTTAACATCGTCTGATCAACCATGACTATCGTCTGATCAATCATGACTATCGTCTGATCAACGATGACTATCGTCTGATCAACCGTCACTATCGTCTGATCAATCATGACTATCGTCTGATCAACGATGACTATCGTCTGATCAATCGTCACTATTCGTCTGATCAACGATGACTATCGTCTGATCAACGGTCACTATCGTCTCATTCAGGCTTAATGTTTCACAGTTGGTGATAACTTAATCCTCAGCCTTTCAATTATCCCGCATCAGAATCTAGCATGACTCAATTAACCCCAGCGGAAATCCAAGAAATTCAGCACATTCTCCAAGGCGATACCGCAACACAATCAGCGCTGACTACTCTGCAACAAAATAAAGGTGACTTGGAAGCGAGTTTTGATGCACTTTGGCAAGAGAAGTTCGGTAAAACCGATTATGGCAAGGGTAAATCACTGTTACAGCTAACTCTCGAAGAAATTCGCGCGGAAATTTGCGGGGATGATGGTTTACGGGGCAAAATTACAGAATACACCAAAAATCCTGGTAGTGCTGCTTTGCTTAACAGTGTTATTGGTTCATTGGTGACTGTTGCAGCAGTAAATGGCATCCCGATTGACGGGGCGATCGCGACTATTGTAATCTTATATATTGTCAAAATTGGTATAAACGTTTTCTGTAAATATACTGCCCCAGAAAACGAAGAACAGAAGAATTGAGCCAAGATTTAAAGATATTTTGAGAAAATATTATTGTACATATCATAATTATGCCCTTCTCCTTCGGAGACGCTAGCGCGAACGACTTCGCTCAGGGCACAGTGTCGCTCAGGGCACAGTATCGCTTAGGGCACAGTGTCGCTTAGGGCAATCATAATTATGCCCTTCGACTTCGCTCAGCCAACAGCAACTTGTATATTATTTTACGTAAATTGCCTAAGTTCCTGGTAAATTACGCAAGCTTTCATCTAAATGAGTCCGGTCTGCCATAGAACGCAACAGGGGGCCGTGAGAGGTGAATTCTACAACACTCACAGAAGCAACTGGGCAGCCGATACGATAGCGGAAGCGTCCCACATCAATACCCAACAGACTGCACAGAATAATTCTGATAGTTGCTTTGTGAGAAACTACTAAAACATTGCCACTACTGTAAAGGTGCTTGATTTCTTCAATTACCTGCATTGCCCGATAAGCGATGGTAATTGCCAGTTCTCCACCTGTTGGTGGATACCATCCAGGGTCGGCTGACCAACGCAGATAATCATCATGAAATTCTTGGCTGATGACTTCTGGTGGTTTTCCTTCCCACTTACCATAATTAATTTCCCTTAAACCATCTCGCAGTTCTGGTTGTATATCTAGCGCTGCACATAGCGGTGCTGCTGTCAATACAGTTCGCCGCATCGGACTAGAATAAACTGCTTTCCAAGGTGTAGAACTGTAAGCAGTTGCAAAAGCTTCAGCCATTGCTAAACCTTCAGGCGTGAGTTCTGAGTCTATCGAACCGCAAAAGGCATTATTGCGACTGCATTCTGTTTGTCCGTGACGAAGGAAATAAAGAGTTAAGCTCAAAATATTGTCTCTCTTTTGTCAATTGGGCTTCTCTGCGAGACGCTGCGCGTAGCTTGCTTCCCGTAGGGTACGACTTCGCTCAGCCTACCAGGCATTGGGCATTGGGCAATAGTTATTTGTCCCCCTTGTCCTCCTTGTCCCTCCGAAGTTCTGATCGGAGGAAGCCTCCGCTCAGACTTCTCTCCTTGTCCCCTTGTCTCCTCATCCCCCCGATCCCGTCGCCTGGGGTATTTGCTGTTGAATACGAGTTTTGAGTTCAGCCATGAGATTATCTCCACTGCGTCGCGCTTCCCAGGGGCCATAGTGGCGCGCCCCGATGTTCCACTGTCCCTGGATATAGTCTTCATTTTCTGAGAGAGTGCCAATGTATTTAATGGGGGCGGGGGAGGTGATTAAATAGCGTTTGGTAAAACTAATACTACGTCCATTTACTTCGCCGCTAATTTGGGCTTCGCCTAAGTAGTTGTCATCCAAAATAGAGCCACTAAGAGCATTGCCACTTTGAACGAATACTGCTTCAAAGCGGCTAGGGACTCCTTGTTGCCAATAGGTTCCTAGCCAAGTACCATTTAGGTCAGCCATGAGATTTTTCCCGTACTTATATTCCATTTAACGGTATTCTCATGTCAGAGAACGTAAATATTACAACTTTGAAAACTAATGCGGCGATCGCAATTTTCCGTATACTGAAAAGTTTAGCGATACCTGCGACTGGGAGCAGAGGATGCAGAGGGGGTAGAGGAGAAATAACTAATAACTCTTCTTACCCAATGACTGTTGAGTGTTGACGGTTGACAACTGACAACTGACAACTGACTAATAAAATTAAACTGCCAAAAATCGTTGAATCACATCCTGACTAAGTTCATCGGTGGAACCTGAGGCAACAATAGCACCTTTTTGCATGGCGTAATAATAATCAGCTTGGCGGACAAAGTGTAAGTGTTGTTCTACAAGTAAAACAGAAATGCCTGTGGTTTCAATGATGCGGCGGACTGCGGCTTCAATTTCCAGGATGATTGAGGGTTGAATCCCTTCTGTTGGTTCATCCAATACGAGTAATTGGGGCTGTCCCATTAAAGCACGAGCGATCGCTAGTTGTTGTTGTTGTCCACCACTTAAATCACCACCCATCCTTGACAACATGGTTTTCAACACCGGAAATAAGCTAAAAATCTCCTCATTAATTTCAGCTTTTTTCACTGGTTTCTGCCTAGCTTCTAATCCCAATAACAGATTTTCTTTAACCGTCAAACGCGGGATAATTTCTCGTCCCTGGGGAACATAACCAATTCCCATTTTTGCTCTTTGGTCTGGTGATTTAGAGTTGATTAAATTCCCATTGAAGTTAATTGAACCACTGCGAGGTTTAAGTAATCCCATAATTGTTTTGAGTAGGGTTGTTTTCCCTACCCCATTGCGTCCAATTAGGCAAATCATCTGCCCATTTGGAACATTCAAATCTACATTGCGCAGAATATGGCTTTCACCATAGTAAACGTTAAGATTAGATATATTTAGCATTTGTCATTTGTCATTTGTCATTTGTCATTTGTGAACAGTCAACAGTCAACAGTCTGTAGGGGCGGGTTTATTTAGATCATTGTTGATCCACGAGGATATCTGTGAACCCGCCCGTACAACAGTCAACAGTCAACATTTCTCTACTCTTGCTGTTCTCCCAAATAAACCTCAATCACCCTGGGGTCATTTTGGACTTCTTCAAAATTGCCTTCACAGAGTACCGTACCTTCATGTAGTACTGTGACTTTTTTGGCGATTTGTCGCACAAATTCCATATCATGTTCAATCACTAAAATTGAATGACTCTGGGCTAATGTTAAAAGTAGTTCGCCGATGTTATATGTTTCTTCATCGGTTAAACCGGCGACTGGTTCATCAACTAGTAATAAGTCTGGGGATTGTCCGACTAACATGCCAATTTCTAAGCGTTGCTTTTCGCCGTGGGATAATAAAGCTGCTGGGATGTCTGCTTTCGGAGTTAAGCCAATGGTTTCTAATAATCCTTGAATATTTTTATATTCACTGGAATGAGAACGCCCCAACAATGTGGAAAAAACATTCTTATTGCGGTTACTGGTAATTTCTAAATTTTCCCTTGGTGTTAAGTTGAGATAAACTCTAGGTGTTTGAAATTTCCGCCCAATTCCTCGCCGCGCTATTTGGTGTTCTGGTAAAGAACGGAGGTTTTTACCTTTAAATAAAACTCTCCCTATAGTTGGTTGTACTTTCCCAGTGATGACATCAAGGAATGTGGTTTTCCCCGCACCGTTAGGGCCAATTACTACTCGTAATTCACCCACATCCATATGAAAATTTAGGTTTTTTAGAGCTTTAAAACCGTCAAAACTGACCGTGACGTTTTCAGTTTCCAAGATTTTGGCGTTCATGTTGCACTTCTGGGTCTTCTTCTAAACTGGGATATGTAGAAATTTCTTGAGGGCGTTTGAAAAGAGCAATTTTTCGACTACGGAACCATCCTACTAGTCCGTCAGGTAGGACTGTGACGACTATTAAAAAGAGTGCGCCTTGGAAAAATAGCCAAATTTCGGCAAATTGTTCGCTTAAAAAAGCACGGGCATAATTAACTAATACAGTTCCCACAATTGCGCCGATTAATGTAGCCCTTCCTCCCACAGCTACCCAAATCACCATTTCAATGGAAAAAGCAATATCCATTGCTCTGGGGGAGACAGAACCACTTTGTAGGGTGTAAAATGCTCCTGCTATGCCTGCGATCGCACCGGAAACTGCAAACACTAATGTTTTAAAATGTGCAGGGTCATAACCAGAAAATCTCACCCGGCTTTCATCATCGCGAATGGCGATTAACAATCTACCAAAACGTCCACTGGTTAACCAGCGACAAATCCCATAGGTAGCGGCGAGAAATAAGACTGTGAGTGTGTAGAAAATAAATTTTGTTTTCGGATCGCTGACTGTTGCACCAAATAATGTTGTGAAATCTATCAGTCCATTTGTACCATTAAAAAATTGTTGTTGACCGTTAAAAAAGTTGAAGAATACAATAATTGCAGCTTGGGTCAAAATGGAAAAATAGACTCCTTTAATGCGATTGCGGAATACTAAATATCCCAGCAATCCCGCCAGCAAGCCGGGAATTATCACTACAGCCACTACGGCGATGGGGAAAGAATAAAAAGGACGCCAAAACCAAGGAAGTTCCGTGACACCATATAATCCCATGAAATCAGGTAACTCCCCTGTTGGGATTTGCAGTTTCAGGTACATAGCGATCGCATATCCACCCAAACCAAAGAAAATACCATGTCCCAAACTGAGTAAACCAGTATAACCCCAAATCAAATCAATACCTAAAGCCACAATCGCCAGTGACAAAAATCGCCCCAACAAATTCAAGCGAAACTCTGACAGCACCACTGGCATAATCACAATGAGGAGAAGTGCGATCGCCACTACTACCCCAACCTCAATTAATATTAACCTGCGCCTATTTTGCTTCATCCTCTGCACCCCCTCCTTGTCTGCTTCAGCTTAAACATCAACAGTTCTACCCTTTTGCGGAAACATCCCCGCAGGCTTCCACTGTAAAAATACAATAATCAGCAAAAATACCATCACCTTAGCCATACTTGTGGTTGCAAAAAACGTCAAGAAATCTGCTAAAGGCTTAACAGGAGACAACAACAAAGCTAAAGTTCCAGAACCAATTAAAAAGTTAGCTGTGCCAATTCCCAAAGCAGCGACAATAGTACCTAATAAATTACCCACACCACCGACAACCACCACCATAAATGTGTCGATAATGTAATTTTGTCCAGTATTCGGTCCGACAGAACCTAATAAACTAATTGCACACCCAGCCACACCAGCTAAACCGGAACCCAAAGCAAAAGTAATTGCATCAACTTTTTGCGTGGGGATACCTAAACAAGCACTCATACTGCGGTTTTGTGTAACCGCCCTAATTTTTAATCCCCAGCTAGAACGCTGTAAAAAGAAATAAATTCCGCCAACACAAATTATTGTCAAAGCAATAATAAATAATCTGGCGAATGGTAACTGTACACCAGCTAAAGATATACCAGTTTGTAACCACTTAGGCGCAGTTACATCTACATTTTGTGCGCCGAACCAAGGTTGAGTAACTGCTAGCTTATAAGTTTGACTCAATAAATTCCCTGTAGTCATTGTCACGCCCAAAGATAGCAAGAAAATCACCCCCACAACCCAGTTACGAACTCTCTCTAAATTAGTGCGGGAATTTAAAAACCATAATCCCCCAAAAAACAACACAGAAAACAATATCAAGCCAATAAATAATACCCAATTTACACTCCGCACAAACTGCTGAAAAATCAAACTGACTCCCCAAGTTGCTAGCAGAGTTTCTAGTGGTCTTCCATAGAGGTAACGAATCACACCTCTTTCGAGAATTAAGCCGATAAATGCTGTGAAAATGAAAGCGATGATTAAAGCCAAAAATATATAAATTTCAAACCAAAACCCGCCTAATTGCTTACAGCCATTTTGCACAACAAATGTTGTATAAGCTCCAAACATCATCAATTCACCATGCGCCATATTAATCACACCCATCAAGCCAAAGATAATGGCTAATCCCAAGGCTGCAATTAATAACACAGCACCGATGCTAATCCCATTAAACAAAGCATCTAAAAAACCTGTTAACATTTTTCTCCATCAGCTATCAGCTTGTTTTTTAGTAATGAGTCACTAGTCAATAGTCCAAAGTCAAAATCTTAACTAATGACCAATGACCAATGACTAATGACTAATGACTAACTACGCCTTTTTGTACTTACCACCTTTAGCTGGATCTGACCAATCACAAGCATATCCCTTAGTTTCTTTCACAAATTGATTCCAAGGAACTGGCTCAACTGGCGCAGGTGTAGCATAGACAATATTAAACAAACCATCATCTCTAACTTGACCAATCCGCACAACTTTGGAGATGTGATGATTAGCATTTACTGTCACTTTTCCTTCAGGTGCATCTATGGTTTGACCATAGGCCGCAGCCCGCACTTTAGCTAAATCAGGAGTACCCGCTTTTTCTACTGCTTGCTTCCATAAATAAACGGCGATATATGCGGCTTCCATCGGGTCATTTGTTACCCGGTCAGCACCATATTCTTTTTTAAACGCTTCGACAAATTTCTTATTAGCAGGAGTGTCTACTGTTTGGAAGTAATTCCAAGCAGCGTAGTGACCTTTGAGATATTCAACACCAATAGCTTTAACTTCTTCTTCGGCGATACTTACCGACATCGAAGGATATTTATCTGGTGTTAATCCCGCACCTTTCAACTGTTTGAAGAAAGCCACGTTGCTATCACCATTTAAGGTGTTATAAATTACCCCACCGTTAGGCAAAGTTTGCTTAATTTTTGTGATTATTGGTGTTACTTCTGTATTACCCAAGGGTAAATAATCTTCACCAACTGTTTTTCCACCAAGAGCTTCTAATTGTGCTTTTATAATCGTGTTAGCGGTGCGAGGGAAAACATAGTCTGAGCCGACTAAAAAGAATTCTTTGCCTTTATTTTTTAACAACCAATCAACAGAAGGTTCAATTTGTTGATTTGGCGCTGCACCTGTGTAAAAAATGTTTTTAGAACACTCTTGACCTTCATACTGCACAGGATACCACAGCATATGGTCTTTACTTTCAAAGACTGGTTTAACATTTTTGCGGCTAGCTGAAGTCCAACAACCAAAAACTACAGCTACTTTATCTTGATCAATCAACTTGGTGGCTTTTTCTCTAAATGTATCCCAGTTAGAAGCACCGTCTTCTACAATGGCTTCAATTTGTTTTCCTAACACCCCACCATTGGCGTTAATTTCTTTGATGGCTAATTTTTCAGCATCAACAACGCTTTTTTCACTAATAGACATTGTGCCACTTAGTGAGTGCAGAATACCTATTTTGATTTTGTCGCCAGCAGCAGCCACAGGAGAAGCGCTTGGGTTGTTTGCACTGCTTGGAGAAGGGCTATTTGTAGTGCTTGGAGAATTATTAGCGCAAGCTTTCAAAAAGATGCTAGTCCCAATAGTTGCAGAGCCGTAAATCAAAAACCTACGTCGGTTCAGTCTACTCATATATTTGTGAATTTTCCTCTCAATGAATCAGCTAGCTCTGAGAAAGTTAACTAGCTCAAGCTTTAAACTGTGATATTAGTTTGATATTTAACCATTAAATTGTGATTCTTGATACTAAATTTTAGTTTCTTTAATAAAAAAACATTTATTGCGCTTTGCTTATCAAAAGTTAATTGTCCTCATCTCTATTACCACTGACTACTGACAACTAACAAAAACTCCAATCTGTCAGTGGAGTTTTTTATTTTATTAAGTACGATAGGAAATACGTAAGCAATATTTTTTAAAATAATTCGTAATTCGTAGTTAAAGACTGTTTGAGACGGGGATTTATAGCCCGTCTCAAACTTGCTCCACGTATAGACGAACGGTGTTTCACCAAAAATTACGAATTACGAATTACGAATTAGTAATTAGTTAAATAGCGATATCACTCAAAATATCACATATCCGCACAGAAAACTCAAAGCAAAAAACAGCAGCCAAGCAATATGTTCCGCGTACTTGTTGTTTGAAAAGATGCTGTACGTAAGTTGTCTTGGTTGCACAGGTAAAGGCGCACTTTTAAGGTAATATCAGGCATCCAATCATTAGTAAGCACAGTATATAACACTGCTGATATTGATAGCAATGCTGATATTAAACGTGGCACTAGTACTGAATTTAACTATATTAGTTGAAGTAAGAGGGCATGGGGAATAAGCGATCGCTAAAATATATGGGTCACATTGCCGCGATCGCATTTGCTACTTATGACAAATAGCACAATTCCTAGCACAGCAGTTAATCCATATCTGAATGGTAATTTTGCACCAGTGCGCCCAGAAATCACTACAGATACCTTGCAAGTTGTCGGTGAATTACCGCCAGAGTTATCGGGGATGTTTGTCCGCAATGGCCCTAATCCCCAATGGACACCCATAGGTAAGTATCATTGGTTTGATGGCGATGGAATGTTGCATGGTGTGCAGATTAGCGAAGGTAAAGCGACTTATCGCAATCGCTATGTGCAAACCAGGGGATGGAAAATGGAACATGAAGCCGGAAAGGCTATCTGGAGTGGACTTTTAGAACCACCACAAATGGACAACCCCCACGGTGCTTACAAAAATACTGGTAATACAGCGTTAATTTGGCATGGTGGTCAGATGTTGGCGCTCAATGAAGGCGGCGCACCTCACGCCATCACCCTGCCTGAGTTAGGCACAATTGGTGAATATACTTATAATGACAAGCTGGTTTCTGCTTTTACAGCACATCCCAAAGTAGACCCAGTTACAGGCGAGATGATGTTTTTTGGTTACTCATTCGCGCCGCCATATCTGCAATACAGTATAGTTTCCGCAGTCGGTGAGTTGTTGCAAACAGTGCCAATTGAGTTGCCGATGCCCGTGATGATGCACGATTTTGCCATCACCAAAAACTATACTATTTTCATGGATTTACCTTTAACTTTCAGCGCTGAACGGCTGCATCGCGGTGAATCTTTATTAATGTTTGAGAGCGATCGCCCTAGTCGCTTTGGTATTGTCCCCCGTTATGGTAATAACAGTAATATCCGTTGGTTTGAAAGTTCGCCTTGTTACGTCTTTCATGTCTACAACGCTTATGAAGCAGGCGACGAAGTAGTACTAATCGCCTGTCGGATGAATTCTACAACTGTCTTAGAGGTTGAAGATACTCCAGCAGACCCAGATGCCAATATTCCTCGCCTGCATCAGTGGCGATTTAACCTGAGAACAGGAACAGTGAGTGAACAGAGATTAGATGATGTCGCTGCGGAATTTCCTCGCGTCAACGAAAACTTTTTGGGACTGCCAACGCGATATGGCTATGCTGGTAAGATGGCGAATAGTCCCTTACCTTTATTTGAGGGTGTAATTAAATACGAACTCAACAGCGGTAAATCGCAAACCCATGAATTTGGACAAGGACGCTATGGCGGCGAAGCTGTATTTGCGCCGCGTCCTGGTGCAATTACTGAGGATGATGGCTGGCTAATTACGTTTGTCCATGATGAAGCTTCAGATACATCCGAATTAGTGGTAGTCAATGCCCAAGATCTCACCAGTCAACCTGTAGCGCGGGTCATGATTCCCCAACGAGTACCTTATGGTTTTCACGGTACTTGGGTTTCTGAGGCACAGTTGAAAGCGTCATAGGGGTATTGGGCATGGGGCATTGGGGAGCCAGTGCCGTGGGCGGGTTTCCCGACTTGAGGCAACTGGCGTCATTGGGCATTGGGCATTTGTCCCCTTGTCCTCCCTTACCCCCTGCCTTTCTTCAGCAAAAATTGCTCAACAAAACTTAGCAATTTTGGTAAGTTTGCAAAAAACCGTTACATATCTACAAAACTTAATATTTAGTTAGTAACAGCAGACTCTACTATATGTAAAACAGGCGATCGCCTGATAAATAAGTACTTAGAAATGATATCCAGGGTGTGGAATAACGATCATTCTGGGAATAATAACCTTGTGATTAGTCAGAAATTAGGTAGCAAAATTTAATTTGGATGACTAGGACATGGGAGTAAATACTATACTGTTTTGAAGATTGCATCTTTTAGAAGATGCGATCGCCTACAGTCATGAGTAAATTACTAACATTAAAAGCAAAAGTACAACGGTAGCACCAACAATAGATGGTTGTTGCTGAGTTAATGAACACCTAATAACTATTGCCTTGCTAATGTATCCATAATGACTAAAGTTTTTATTCTTGATGCCAACAAACAACAGTTATCCCCAATTCATCTTAGCTATGCCAGAAAGCTTTTGTCACAAGGACAAGCTACTGTATTCCGGAGATATCCATTCACCATTATCTTGAAAGAATACCTAAATTATTCCCGGCTGGAGCAACTAGGCTTAAAAATTGACTCTGATGCTAATCAAACAAATAGCCTCAAGCCTAAATAAATCTTTGCCTTCACAATAGTACAAAAGCCTAAATAAACATTTTTTGATTTTCACCAACAGGCAGAAAATCTGTATTAATGCCGATCGCTATGCAAAGCGTGGAATTTATAGATGTTGAGTTCCAACATCTCTTAACCATAGCCAAAAGACTAATGCTTGCTTGAAAGCTTAAACAAAATAATATGCGTAAATTAGATAAACCCCAACCTCCCGTATTCGAGCGAGTTGAAGATGAACGCTTACATCGCAAACAACGCCTAGCTGCAGCCTTGCGCCTGTTTGCTAAGCAGGGATTTAACGACAGTAAATATGGTCATATTACAGTTCGCGATCCAGAGTTAACAAACCATTTTTGGCTCAACCCTCTGGGGATAGATTTTCGAGAAATCCGAGTTTCTGACTTGATATTGGTAAATAAAGATGGTGATGTTGTTAAAGGCAATCAACCAGTAAATCGAGACATCTTTGCTATTCATTCCTATATTTATCAAGCTAGACCCGATGCGATCGCCACAGTTTATACCCACTCCATTTATGGTAAAGCTTGGTCTAGCTTAGGTCGTCCCCTTGACCCCCTCAATCAAGATTCTTGTGCTTTCTACGAAGATCATAGTGTTTTTCATGACTACACAGGTGACTTGCTAGATATAGCCGAAACTAAACGAATTGCGGAAATTTTGGGATATCATAAAGCTGTAATTCTGCGTAATCACGGAATGCTCACCATCGGTCATTCCGTAGATGAAGCTACTTGGTGGTTCATTAACTTAGAACGCTCAAGCCAAGCACAACTTTTAGCTGAAGCAGCGGGAAAACCTAAGATCATTGGGCATGATACCGCGCGGTTAACAAAAACTCAAGTAGGTTCACATTTCAATGGCTGGTGCTGCTTTCAGCCACTTTATCACAGGATTGTGCGCGAACAACCAGATTTACTTGAGTGAGGCAGGCGGGGGAAAAGGAAAAAGGGAAAAGGTTTTTAGCCCCTTTTCCCAGCCCAAACCCAGCTATTTTGGCTTGGCACAATACTAGTGCTTGATTACACAAGGCAGAAATTATGGATTTGCAACTTAATGGCAAAATAGTTTTAGTGACAGCCGCTAGCAAAGGTTTAGGTAAAGCCACAGCAAGGCAATTTGCCCGCGAGGGTGCAAAAGTGGCTATTTGTGCCCGCAGTGAAGTAGTTGACAAAACTGCTGCTCAAATCGCTGATGAAACAGGTACACAAGTGCTAGCTGTACGTGCAGATGTGACTCAACCAGCAGAAATTGAGCGGGTAATTAATGCCACAGTAGAGAAATTTGGCGGCTTAGATATCCTAGTTACTAATGCAGGGGGGCCACCTGCCGGCACATTTGACGATATTGATGTATCAACTTGGGAAAGCGCAATTAATCTCAATTTGCTTAGTGCGGTTAATTTGCTCAAATCTGCCTTACCTTACTTACGCCAATCTAGCGCGGCGGCAATTCTGACTATTACCTCAACTTCCACCAAACAACCAGTTCAAAATCTAGTTTTATCTAATTCAATTCGTCTAGCGGTGATTGGTTTAACTAAAACACTCAGCCAAGAATTAGGTAAGGATAAAATTCGCGTTAACAGCATCTTACCAGGCTGGACATATACAGAGCGAGTAGAAGAATTAATCAACGCCCGGATTGCCAAAAATGGCAAAACCAAAGAAGCAGAAATTGCGGATATCAATGCAAATAACCCCTTAAGTCGGATGGGTACTCCAGAGGAGTTTGCCAACGTAGCTGTATTTCTTTGTTCACCCGCCGCCTCATTTGTAAATGGAGTGATGCTGCAAGTTGATGGTGGTAGCAACCAAGGAATATTTTGATTGCTAAAAGTAATAGGCAAAAAACCTCATTTTTGTCTTGAAGAATCGGGACTAAAAACCAGGGACTAGAAAAGAGGATTTTATATCCTTGTTTGTGGTATTTTGCCCTGATTGAATGAATTGAAATATTGATTGTTAAGTAGCTCAACATAAATAAATATAATATGTTTTGTCATTGCGTTCGCGAAGCGTCTCGAAGAGAGGAGGAACGACGTAGACACGTTAGCGAAGCGGTAGCGACGAAGGAGCGTCAGTGGCTTCCCGTAGGGTAGCAATCCCAGTATGCAGCGATTGCTTCGTTCCTCTCTGCGAGACGCTGCGCGCTAAGCGTAAAGCCTACGGCATAGCTTCTCTACGAGACGCTTCGCGAACGCTTAGGGCGCAGCCTCTCCGATAGGAGAAGCTATGCCGTCCCTTGCGCGTCTCCGCTAGGAGAAGGCTTTACGCAATGACATCTTACATTTAATTATGTTGATCTACTTAATAGTCTCCTCTGCTTTCTCTACTTCTCTTTCCCCTTTCATACACCACCCATAAGAACAGCATGAGATCAAAGTCAAACTAACAGACAGATAACAATATTTGTATACTTAATTTCTTCTTAAAGTAGTATATTCACTGAAAATTTATATATAAATAGCTATTCTTCATAAAAAATCAATAAAATTCTGTGTATACTTCATAAAGTGTTATTTTGACCAACAAATCTAAAAATATTAACTATAAAGCCTCATATTTTTATATCAACTCTGGGATTTTCGCTCAAACTAAATTTGCTATCAGTTTTTGATAACAAAATAAACTTTTTGGCAATATTAAATATTGATTAGGTACTGAATTGATCAGAAAAATAAAATTAATTTATTAATATATTCTTGATATTTTTCAATCAACTTGCATTGCCAAAATATCTATGTAATATAGGGATCAAAACAGAGCTAAATGTGAATAATTTATAAATTAAATTTATCAGTTTGTGAGCGAAAATATTCGCACTAAAGATATGTCACAAAATCTGGTCAAAAAATTTATGTTGCAGAAAAGTGCTGATTTACGAAAAGATGCTGAATGCAAATGATTCAGTATCTATGCTCAATCAACAAAAATTCAATCAGAGCATCTTGGTAAGCACAACCAAATTTATCTGATTGAGCAATAAAATCTGGCAAACAATTTACAATCTTATTCAACTATGGCAACCTTTACCGGCAATGATTCTGATAATACCCTGCCTCCAAGTGGAGCAAATAATAGTGGCGACGACATTTTTTATCCAGGGCGTGGTAGAGATACTGTTAACGGTGGCACTGGCAATGACGTGTTGGTCGTCAACTATTCCAGCAACACTTACGCAGGTGGTAATCGAACTCCGGGAATTACCAGTTATGTCTATAACAATGGTTCGGGGTACTTCTATGCCTACGAAAATGATGCGGGTGACTATGACCAGGTCAACTTTCAACAAATTGAACGTCTCAATGTCACAGGTACGAACTTTGCTGACAAACTCAATGGTGGTCTTGGCGATGATACCTTCAATGGCGGCGCGGGTAATGACAGCATCAATGGCGACGCGGGTAATGACAGCATCAATGGTGGAGATGGGGATGACACAATTACTGGCGGTGTAGGTGCAAATATCGTCAATGGCGGCGCGGGAATTGATGTCTTAACCGATGCCAACTTCGCTGCTGCCACAACAGGTCTAAGTTTTAACGATAACGGTTCTGCCCAAGCAACGGTGACCCTCAGCGATGGTACAAGTGCCAGCGGCATTGAGTACTTCGATGGCTTAATCACTGGTAGTGGAAATGACACAATTAGCTTCAGCCAAGACCGGGATAACAACATCAACACTGGTGCGGGAGACGACATCATTAATGCTGGGCGCGGCAAAGATACTGTTAACGGTGGCATTGGCAATGACGTGTTGGTCGTCAACTATTCCAGCAACACTTACGCAGGTGGTAATCGGACTCCGGGAATTACCAGTTATGTCTATAACAATGGTTCAGGGTACTTCTATGCCTACGAAAATGATGCGGGTGACTATGACCAGGTCAACTTTCAACAAATTGAACGTCTCAATGTCACAGGTACGAACTTTGCTGACAAACTCAATGGTGGTCTTGGCGATGATACCTTCAATGGCGGCGCGGGTAATGACAGCATCAATGGCGACGCGGGTAATGACAGCATCAATGGTGGAGATGGGGATGACACAATTACCGGCGGTGTAGGTGCAAATATCGTCAATGGCGGCGCGGGAATTGATGTCTTAACCGATGCCAACTTCGCTGCTGCCACAACAGGTCTAAGTTTTAACGATAACGGTTCTGCCCAAGCAACGGTGACCCTCAGCGATGGTACAAGTGCCAGCGGCATTGAGTACTTCGATGGCTTAATCACTGGTAGTGGAAATGACACAATTAGCTTCAGCAAAGACCGGGATAACAACATCAACACTGGTGCGGGAAACGACATCATTAATGCTGGGCGCGGCAAAGATACTGTTAACGGTGGCATTGGCAATGACGTGTTGGTCGTCAACTATTCCAGCAACACTTACGCAGGTGGTAATCGGACTCCGGGAATTACCAGTTATGTCTATAACAATGGTTCGGGGTACTTCTATGCCTACGAAAATGATGCGGGTGACTATGACCAGGTCAACTTTCAACAAATTGAACGTCTCAATGTCACAGGTACGAACTTTGCTGACAAACTCAATGGTGGTCTTGGCGATGATACCTTCAATGGCGGCGCGGGTAATGACAGCATCAATGGCGACGCGGGTAATGACAGCATCAATGGTGGAGATGGGGATGACACAATTACTGGCGGTGTAGGTGCAAATATCGTCAATGGCGGCGCGGGAATTGATGTCTTAACCGATGCCAACTTCGCTGCTGCCACAACAGGTCTAAGTTTTAACGATAACGGTTCTGCCCAAGCAACGGTGACCCTCAGCGATGGTACAAGTGCCAGCGGCATTGAGTACTTCGATGGCTTAATCACTGGTAGTGGAAATGACACAATTAGCTTCAGCCAAGACCGGGATAACAACATCAACACTGGTGCGGGAGACGACATCATTAATGCTGGGCGCGGCAAAGATACTGTTAACGGTGGTATTGGCAATGACGTGTTGGTCGTCAACTATTCCAGCAACACTTACGCAGGTGGTAATCGGACTCCGGGAATTACCAGTTATGTCTATAACAATGGTTCGGGGTACTTCTATGCCTACGAAAATGATGCGGGTGACTATGACCAGGTCAACTTTCAACAAATTGAACGTCTCAATGTCACAGGTACGAACTTTGCTGACAAACTTAATGGTGGTCTTGGCGATGATACCTTCAATGGCGGCGCGGGTAATGACAGCATCAATGGCGACGCGGGTAATGACAGCATCAATGGTGGAGATGGCAATGACACGATTACCGGCGGTGTAGGTGCAAATATCGTCAATGGCGGCGCGGGAATTGATGTCTTAACCGATGCCAACTTCGCTGCTGCCACAACAGGTCTAAGTTTTAACGATAACGGTTCTGCCCAAGCAACGGTGACCCTCAGCGATGGTACAAGTGCCAGCGGCATTGAGTACTTCGATGGCTTAATCACTGGTAGTGGAAATGACACAATTAGCTTCAGCCAAGACCGGGATAACAACATCAACACTGGTGCGGGAGACGACATCATTAATGCTGGGCGCGGCAAAGATACTGTTAACGGTGGCATTGGCAATGACGTGTTGGTCGTCAACTATTCCAGCAACACTTACGCAGGTGGTAATCGGACTCCGGGAATTACCAGTTATGTCTATAACAATGGTTCGGGGTACTTCTATGCCTACGAAAATGATGCGGGTGACTATGACCAGGTCAACTTTCAACAAATTGAACGTCTCAATGTCACAGGTACGAACTTCGCTGACAACCTCAATGGTGGTCTTGGCGACGATACCCTCAATGGCGGCGCGGGTAATGACAGCATCAATGGCGGTGCGGGTAATGACATTATCACAAAAGGGGCTGGAGCAGATAAGGCTGATGGTGGAACTGGTATAGACACCTTAGTCGATGCTGATTTATCAGCAGACACTGTAGGGCGAGTTCTGGTAATTAACGGTACTACCCTAGCCACTATCGTTTCTGGGAGTAACACTTATCAGGGATTTGAGTTCTTCCGCAACATAACTGCTGGTAGTGGCAATGACAATATCAGCTTTACTACCTCTATAGCAGATAACAACAATGTTAAAGGCGGTGCAGGTAACGACACTATTGATGGTGGTGCAGGCAACGATACTATTGATGGTGGCGCAGGTAACGACATTCTCAGGGGTGGTATTGGCAATGACAGCCTCAGCGGTGGTACTGGCAATGACAACCTCAGTGGTGGCACTGGTAACGATACCTATGTAGTAGACAGTGCAGGGGATGTCATTAATGAAACATCTACTCTGTCTACGGAGATTGACACGGTCAACTCCTCAATTACTTATACTCTTGGTGCCAATTTAGAAAACCTGATTTTAACAGGCACAGCAGCCATTAATGGTACGGGAAACAGCCTCAACAATACCCTGACTGGGAATGCTGGCAATAATACCCTGACTGGTAATAGTGGCAATGATATCCTCAATGGCGGTAGTGGTAACGATACCCTAATTGGGGGCACTGGTAACGATACTTATGTTGTAAACAATTCTGGAGATGTCATTAATGAAACATCTACTTTGTCTACAGAGATTGACACGGTCAATTCTTCAATTACTTATACTCTTGGTGCCAATTTAGAGAACCTGATTTTAACAGGCACAGCAGCCATTAATGGTACGGGAAACAGCCTCAACAATACCCTGACTGGTAATAGTGGCAATAATACCCTGACTGGTAATAGTGGCAATGACATCCTCATTGGTGGGAGTGGTAACGATACCCTCATTGGCGGTACTGGTAACGATATCCTCACAGGCGGTACTGGCGCTGATAGATTCCATTTCGATGCACGCACTGAAGGAATTGATACCATTAAAGACTTTTCCTCTGGTAGTGGTGACATTATCCAGATTTCCGCTGCTGGTTTTGGTGGTGGTTTAGCTGTAGGTACGTTATCGTCGGCTCTATTTATCTCTGGTGCAGGAATATCGGCACCAACAAATGGTTCTCAACGGTTTATTTACAACAGTACCAATGGTTATTTGTTCTTTGATGCTGATGGTAATGGAAGTTCTTCTGCAACCACGCAAATAGCAATTCTGTCTGGAGCAACTGCACTTAGCAATAGCAATATTGTTGTTGTCTAAGGAATTAAATTAGCATCGTGGAGGCAAAAGCGATCGCTTATCTGTCTAACCAGATGCACTCCTGACTGACACCCAGCCTTTGAGCAAATCACGAGGCTGGGTTATTTTATCTCTACAATTCTTCTGCGGCTGGTATGGGAAAGATTTCCCCAGCTAAGTAAGCGTCAAAATGCTCTTGGAAGTATAGCCAAGAAGTCATATCTTCACCTTCAAGATACGATTTGGGGGCATTTCTGTATAAAGGAATGCGTGTATTAATTTCATCTTGAAATAACTGGGGTAAATCAGTAAAATTATGGACTTTACTGCCAAAAGCACTATAGATCAGCTGACCAGGGCGATCGCCCATTTTCATCCAAGGTAGCCACTGACCAATCCGATCCCAACTCAGTTTAAGTTGGGAAACTTCAGCCAGTTCTGAGTTGAATAAATCTGCGGTGGGTACAGTCAGTTTAAATAATTCTGCGGCTTGATAAATTTCTTGTGGGCTGTATTGGGCAAATTTGGGGTTTGTCGCTAAAGGATTGGGGTAAGTAGGAAAGATATCAAACACAAAAGTTGTATTCTCACCTTCCACTTGGGCGGGAAACTTACCCTTAAATTCACCTTGTACGGGATTATTAGCTACATGCATTACGGTCACTGTCTCCCCAGTCCAAGGATTTTCCCATTTAGTCAATTTCTCACCTGTCTCTGGGTTAAGGTAATAGGTCAGTTCCCTAGAAGTAAAATCCCACTTCCCCTCTTCTGTAGCAATACATCTACTGACACTCATGCCTAGTATTTTAAATAAAAGTTTACGTTTTTCTCCTGGGATAAAAGCGTAAATTTTACCTGCCCAGATCAGGAAAGTAGATTGGCTAGAATCTAGAGAAGAACGTGTTTTCACCCAATGCAGGGCATCTAATTCTTGACTCATCAGAAAAATAATCTCACATTTATACTTTCAGCCTTTAATGTAATTTAAATGCTCAAAAAATGCTTCCAAGTCTGATTTTCAGTGTTTAGTCTCAAGATATGAGCCTTGTTTTATACAAAAAAACTAATCCCTTTCCCAACTCCAATTGTTTGAGAGCGATCGCACCCAACGCCATTAGCTTTGTAATATAACTGGTTTTGGATGCCAAACTCTCAGTTGGCTTTATTCGATACCTTTGACAAAGATTCCTGAGTTCAGGAATTGTTAACACTCTCAAACCCTTACCAAAGACGAAGGACTTTTGACAAATGACGACATTCACTAGTAGTTTCAGGCTACCGACCTACTAAAGTGATTCGGTCCCATCATTTTTACGCAATTCTGCCAGCTTCAGAAACTGTTTTCCGTTGGGAGACAGCAGATTTTATCAGAGTTGTCAAAAATGCTGCCAATCAGGCTAACTTAACTGTTATTGGTGAGCTTGCTTATGCATTCCAGCCACAGGGAGTTTCAGCGGTTATCCTACTGGCAGAATCTCACGTAGCATTACATTTTTGGCCGGAGGAAGCAAAGGTAACCATCGATATTCATATATGTAACTATCAACAAGACAATCAACAAAAGGCGAGGTTGTTAGCCCAGCTATTAACGATACAAATTACTGAATCTGACAGTATGTGTCACTGGAATTACTTATATATCAGCGGATAAACCAGAATTCTGGTTTTTTGTAAATAGTCTATGGGCATTGGGCATGGGGCATTGGGCATGGGGCATGGGGCATTGGGCATGGGGCATTTGTCCTCCTTGTCTCCCTTGTCTCCCTCATCGCCCTCATCCCCCTCATCCCCTCATCTCCTCTACCTTATTTTCCACAGTATTAGCCATTGTTAGAGAAATCGAGTTCTGGGGTGATGAATCTAGCAGTGGTGGTTGTGGCGATCGCTCAATCGTGCGATCGCTGAGGTAAGATCCCACAATCTTGTCGTAGTTTGAAGCTACAGCTAAAAAAGCCCCACCCAAAATATAAATAGGTAATGGCAGATTAAATTCCTTTACCCAGTCAAACAGTTCTGCCAAAGCAAACAACACAAAAAAGCAAGCTAGCCAAACCCTCATTTTTTTCTCTCCCTTGCACAAGTAACTCTACTACTAGGGTAGAGTTGCTTGCATGATACTTGATTTTTTAATTTAACGTACTAAGTAGAACAACGTGAAAAAACCAAACTCATTAGAGAAGTCCAAGAAAACGGAAGTATGTCACGAATAATCCAGTTGCTTCAAATTTCTCTAAAATCTAGCTGAATATCAATCTCTGCGTCTCCTGCTTTGAGCATCAGAGGATCATCATCTGACAACGGACTATGTCATTTGACGGCAATTTCATCTTCCTAAAGTTATAAATGCAGAAATAACTAATTTATTAAAATAGCTTACTGCTAGCTAATAAACAGCAGTTATCTAACTGATATATCCTCACTCTACTGCAAGCACTATTGTGCTGATTGACGTTATTTAAATATGACAGTTTAACAACTGGTGTAAATGTTTATGACAGCAAGTTACAACATCTGATTACAGTGTTGTAGTGAAGATGGTAAGATTTGGGTTCGGAAACGCCAAAATAGCAACTATTAGCTGATTCTTCTAGAGCTTACCCAGAGCCAACAGATGGAAAAGCGATGGCGAATCTTTTTAATTTGAACTCCTTGATTGAGTTTATCAATTTGTATTGATGCTTTTCTTGGCAAAATTGCAAGCTGATGACCAATAAGTAGCAAATTAATGTAATCTAATGGAATAGGCAGCAAAAAGGATGAACTTGAGTTCAGCCGCAAATTAGCATTTAGTCTGTCATAATAAAATTCTTTATTGAAAGACTAAAGAAGCGAGCGATTAATAACCTGTGCTTAATCTTACTCTCCTAGAGCAGGTGGGTAGGGTGCAGGTAGATAATTATTGTATAGATTGAGAAAATGTATGCATTTTATGTTTTAATTTGCATACGTTGTTTGTCTGGCAAATTTAGGTTGCTCAAGAAGTGTGTGGGAATATTGATAGTTAGGATAAGCCAGAAGCCATAAGGGAAGAGGGTTTGAGATTCCTTCAGTTTTTCACATCCTGGGGTTTATTTGTGCATACCGACTTAAATTGTGGACTGCCAAATCTGCCAATGCATTAGCTGTCTTTTGAAAAATCCTGCCAACTAGATGTCTACATTCGACGATAGCCAAATTGTCATAAAAACACCATCGATTTTTGAAAAGTTACATCTTCTGATAAGATGCTGTAATAACCAGGTACTGAAAATTTTTGGAAAAAAACTAGTATTAACTAGAGATTGATGAAAGCCTAGATGGCAAGAAATTATTAGTATTATGCTTTGAGTTCTAAGAATTAGAAAATCACATAAAAATAGGGGTTTCAGTAACGTCATGTTTGTAATTAGGAGAAGTATGATGCCTAAAAAAATCGGCTCGGTTTGATAAAAAACCTTAAATTGACCAAAAAATCTTTGTTGTTCCTTGATGCCTTCCGATGACATCTAAAATTTCATGGTTGAGGCATAATAGCCTCTTATGTGCATTTTTTTCTTTGGGTATAGTGGCTTACGAAAGCATTCCCACTATTGCTCAAATACCTGTAATCAGAAATACGGCTGGTGCAGGAGCAAATGGTTTGCCAAATCGACAGTCAAACGAGGTCAGATTAACTGCTTCTCAAGCTGTTTTGGAAATTATTAAAACAGGTGACAGATCAGCCGCAGAACCAGGTGACACAGTAATTTACCGCCTGACTATCAGAAATACTGGTCAAGGCCCAGCGAGGAATCTCAGCATTACAGATAGGCTACCTTTAGGATTGCGATTTATCTCCAAATCGCTAACAGGTTCGATTGGTAATACATCCGTATCCTTAACTGCTAATGCTGGTAATAATCGGGCGGTAACAATTTCCCTCAACCCGACAACAGAGTTACCAGCCAAGGGAACCTTGAATGTTGCTTATGCGGTTGAGGTGACACCAGATGCGGTTCGGGGAACTGGGAGAAACTTAGCGCAAGCCCAAGCTGGTACTTTGACGAGTAACCAAGCCAGCCATGTGTTGCGAATTCGTCCAGGGATTCTATCCGATTGTGGCACTATTATTGGGCGGGTGTTTGTTGATAAAAACTTTGATGGCGAACAGCAACCGAATGAACCGGGTGTACCTAACGCCGTAATTTACATGGATGATGGCAATCGCATCGTTACTGATGCCAATGGCTTATTTTCTTTAGCGAATGTCATATCCGGCTATCGGTCAGCAACATTGGACTTGACTAGTTTACCAGGATATGGATTAGCACCAAACAATTACTTTATTGAAAGAAATAGCCAATCACGGATGGTGAAATTAGCACCGAGTAGTTTGGTTCGGGTCAATTTTGGGGTTACACCTGCATTTACAGGGGGTAAGCGATGATATCTAAGAAAAATTTGGGTATGGTGGGCAAAACCAGAAGCGGCTGTCCACAAGGAGTTGGTATTCAAAAGCAGCAATTATCTATTTTGCGCTTGGCGGGGAAAAGCAAGGGTAAAAGAGTGATGTTCCTGGCGTTTTTGGCATTCATAGCACCAACTTTTGTTGGTATCAAAGCCACTAACAACCAAGCCTTGGCTACAGAACCAGAAAACAGTCAGCCCCAAATAACACCAGAGGAACAAGAAGAGGAGCAGATAGTTGCTCAAATCTTCCCCTCAGCCACCTCATCTCCTGAAACAGATGGTGCGATATTTTCCGAAAATCCAGCAAGCCAATTTCAGCAAAATTCCCCTTCTTTAATTGCGCAACCAACACCGCCAATCCAAAACCCGACACCAACGAGTTTGCCTCAGAATGCAAACAGGAAGGTAAAAATCGAAATTTTACCAGTAGGTGACCCAAGAGTCCAAGCGGATGGACGCTCGACAATCAAGCTACAAGGGCAAATTACCGATGAACAAGGGCAACTGCTGACGGAGGATTTAGTAGTAACTTTAACCAGCAGTGCAGGTAAATTTGTCGGTGCAGATCAAGATAAAGACCAAGGCGGGTTTCAGGTACGTGCCATTGGTGGGGAATTTACTGCAACTCTGCAATCAGATATTAAACCACAACAAGTGAGAATTCGGGCAGCAGTAGAGAACATCAAAACGCGATCGCCCCAAATCAACCCAGGCGAATTAGCCTTTCCCCAACAAACCGACACCTCAATTCTCGACAAGGTTGGGGAAGCACCAATCGAGGCTTACACCCAAGTAGAATTTACTACCTATCTTCGTCCTTCACTGGCAACAGGGATAGTCAATTTACGCATTGGGCCTGGTGGAACCAATTATTGGGGCAGTTTTCGCGACTTTCTCAACCCCGACAAAACAGGGGGAACAGAAGTAGACTTAAGTGCGGCTGTCTTTGCTACCGGGAAAGTTGGGGATTGGTTATTTACAGGTGCATTTAACAGCGAACGCCCCATCAACCAAGACTGTGAAGGGAGAAACCGCCTGTTTGGGGGAGTTCAATTTTGCGAACAGCAATATCCCGTTTACGGTGATAGTTCCACAGTTACACCCACTACCCCCTCAATAGATAGTTTTTATGCTCGCTTTGAGCGGACTGCCGCCATCCCCGGCGCAGATCCAGATTATGTCATGTGGGGGGACTACAATACCGAAGAGTTCTCGCGATCGTCCCAACTGTATACAGCGACATCCCGTCAGCTACACGGCTTCAAAGGTAACTACAACTTCGGCCCCTTACAAATTACTGGGTTATACGCCAACAACATTGAAGGCTTCCAACGAGATACGATCGTCCCCAACGGTGTTAGTGGTAATTACTTCCTTTCCAAGCGGCTGTTAGTTCCTGGAAGTGAAACAGTTTATTTAGAAGCTGAGGAAATTAATCGCCCCGGTACAGTAATTCAGCGTCAACAATTATTTCGCGGCCCCGATTACGAAATTGACTACGATCGCGGCACACTTTTATTTCGCCGTCCCATCCTCGCCACAGAACTCAACCCTTTTGGCGCTACCTTAGTCAGACGAATCGTCGTTACCTACCAAAACGAAGGCGGACAAGATTCTAAACTCTATGGTGGACGACTGCAATATAATATTTCCCAAGATTTAGCCAGCAAATCATTTTTAGGTGCAAGTTACCTCCAAGAAGACCAAGGAAGTCAGAATTTTCGCCTATTTGGTGCAGACTTTTTACTATCTTTAGGCGATGCTGGGAAAATTATCGGGGAATATGCCCGTTCTAACGGTAACTTTGTGGATGGTCGCGATTTTAACGGTTCCGCTTATCGCTTAGAAGCCTTGGGCAAAATTGGCGAGAGTTTTTTAGGTCAAGCTTACTACCGCGCCGTCGAACCCAACTTCAACAACAACTCCACCTTTAGCTTTACACCAGGACAAACACGCTACGGCGCATCAGTGCTGGCGAAAATTACTGAAACCACTAGCTTTACTGTAGGCTACGACTTTGAAGAAAACTACGGTTCGGCGGCTACTGGGATAAATAGCACCCTAGGCTTTTTTGATTTATTCGATCCTCAACCCCAAGCCCGTCCGGGAGAAGCAATCAACAATACCCTCAAAACCTTCCGCGCCGGGATATTGCAAAGATTTGGGCCAGCGGATGTGAGTTTAGAGTATGTCAACCGTTCTCGCCAAGATAGAATTAGCGATCGCTTTAGTGGGACTGCGGATCAATTAGTCTCCCGTTTGAAATTCCCCTTAACTGAATCATTAACCTTTCAAGGGCAAAACGAACTAAATTTAAGCAATAGCGATCCTCTATATCCCAACCGCACCACCTTAGGATTGGACTGGAAAGCCTACCCAGGAGTGACATTAAGGCTAGCGCACCAATTTTATGATGACAGCAGCTTAATTCCTGGTAACTCCATCACAACCCTAGATACGATCCTCGATCGCAAATTGTCAGAGGATACGAGTTTGATTGGGCGATATTCGGTGCTATCAGCATTTAACGGTTTGCAAGGACAAGGTGCTGTTGGGTTGAATCATCGCTGGGCGATCGCACCGGGATTAAGGGTGAATGTCGGTTACGAATATATATTCAAAAACATCTTTAATGGTACAGCGGCTGGTTCCCAATTTGGTCAATACTATGCAGTAGGGCAAACAGCTTCCTCATTGGGGCTATATTCTGGTTCCGTTTATAGTGTAGGATTCGAGTATACCGATAATCCCCAATTCCAAGCCAGCACCAGGTTTGAGTATCGCGATGGAGATGAAAGTAATAATCTCGTAATTTCGGCGGCGGCGGCGGGGAAACTCTCACCAGCAATAACCGCATTAGTTCGGTATCAACAAGCCGGTGAAGCCAACGTCTTTCTTCCCTCGACTGTGGGTGTGGTTGCAGAAGGAGTCAGATTCCAAGAACTAGGAGATACTTCTAACCTGAAACTTGGTTTAGCCTACCGCGATCCGAGTAACGACAAATTCAACGCCTTACTCAAATATGAATGGCGGCAAAATTATGACTCCATCCCCGAAACCCAATTAACCGGGAGTACAGCTACAGGACAGATCTTTTCCGCAGAAGCCATTTATGCGCCTAATTGGCGCTGGGAATTTTATGGTAAATACGCCCTGCGAAATGGGGTAACTTTCTTAGATGGCGATCGCTATGATGCTGATGTGAATTTAGCCCAGCTACGGGCGACTTACAGACTGGGTTATCGTACCGATTTAGCTGTGGAAGGGCGCTGGATTGGGCAAACCTCCAATAGCGGTACTAATTACAACGAATTTGGCGTGGCTGTGGAGTCTGGGTATTATTTAACTCCGGATCTGCGAGTGGGTTTAGGCTACAGCTTTGGTAGCGTCGATGACCGAGATTTTACTGGTTACCGTTCTGAAGGTGGTATTTACGTAAATATCAGCTTGAAGTTGAATGAACTTTTGGGCGGCTTTGGATTACAAAAACCTGTACCTAAGCAAGAACAGGAATCGGAGGTAGAACCGCTAGCCCTCTTCCAGCCTACATCCCAGAGTGAACTGATTAAGCGTCTCAAACAGTTAAAAGCGATGAAGTAGCAGCCCTCTTTCAAGGTGTAAAGGAGTGAGTGATGTCTAGGTTGAAAGAAAAAAAAGGGAAAATTGAACCGCAGAGGACGCAGAGGACGCGGAGAAAGGAGAGTTTTTTCAGGTTTTCGGGTATTTGGCCTTTGACTTTTTGTCTTTTAGGTTCTGAGGTTGCTGTTAGTCAAACATTACCTGCTGCGCCAGTTTCTTTACGGGTAGTAGTTAACAGTAATCAAGATGGTAATGTCCAACCTGATGAACAGATAACTTTGCGGGAAGCTATTGAACTGGTAAATGGTACGCTAACAGTTGCCCAACTTAGCAGTGCGGAAAAGGCGTTAGTCCAACCGCTGACTGGGGGCGGTTCGCGAATTGAGTTTAGTTTGCCTGCAAATGCAACGACGATTCTGTTACAAACACAATTACCAGATTTGGCGAGTCCAGGGTTAGTGATCGATGGAGCGACTCAGCCAGGATATGATGCTGCAACTTCCGCGACAGCAGAAATTGCCATTCCGATTCCAGTGGTAGCGATCGCACCTGCACCAGATAAAGAAATATTTCGCGGTTTAACTGTTGTTGCTGATGGTGTGACGATTCGTGGCTTGAGTCTTTACGGCTTCAATGCCAGTGCCATTAAGCAGCAGTTAGGAAATATTTTAATTTACGATGGTGTCCCTAAACCTGTAACTTTAACTACACCACCAGGGGATATTGTCATTTCCCATCGGTTACCACCGCCCAATACTACCCAGCAGCAACCGCCTAACAGCAATTTTCCTTTCTATGAAAAGGATGTGCCACCAAAAAATGTGGTGATTGAAAATAACTGGTTAGGGTTGACTACAGAGGAAAAAGTACCACAAACAACATCTGCTTTCGGGATTTACGTATTTAATTCCCAAGGTACAACTATTCGCCGCAACCGAATTTACTACCATGATGGCAGTGCAATTATTACCTCGGTGCGGGGGGAAAATACTTTAGTTCAAGAAAACATCATTGTCGGTAATGGGATTTCTGGGATGCCTGATGCCTTAAGGATAGAAGGTGTGGTGAGCAAATCCCGCATTACAAGTAACTTAATCTGTGCCAATGATGGGGCAGGGGTGTATTTATTCAAACCCCAAGGTGATGTGCAAATCCGTGATAACCGCATTACCTATAATGGCAGACGTTTGCGGCGGGCAGCAGTTTACTTGATGGGTAGTGACCATCAAGTAACAGGTAACGAAATTTCCTATCAAACTGGGCCAGGGGTAGTGGTATCAGCTTTTCCCCAAACCGAACGTAACATTATTCAAAATAACTCGTTTGTGGCGTTAGAAGGTTTGAGTATTGACCTCAACGCCCAAAGAAATTTAGATGTGAGTGACTTCCAAAGGGGAGACGGGCCGAATCCTAAACGCAACTCAGGAAATCGCCGCCTAGATACAGGTAACGGTGCGATTAATGCCCCAGAATTCAAAACGCGGGAATTTTTGCCTAGTGGTAATAGCGTCACCTTAGAAGGTAAAGCCGATCCGGGTTCGGAGGTGACAATTTATCGCCTAGAAGATTATCAACAAGGTAAACAAGCACTTTATGAACCTGGTTATGGTGCTTTGAGCCAACCATTAGCCAGCGCCCCTGTTGATGCCAGCGGGAATTTCACCATAAATGTGGCAAATGTGCAAGCAGGAGAGATAGTCAGTGCGATCGCCACCGATCCGAAATATGGGACATCAGAACCAGCGATCGCGGCTTTTATTGGGCCGAGAAACACTTCCCCAAACCTCACACCCAAAAACCCGCGTTCTACACCAATTCCCCAGTGTACTTCCCGTCCAGCGCCACCCCCACCGCCCACACCACCCACACCACCGCCACCAGAACCCCCCACACCATTAAAGATTAGGGCACCAAGAAACGTTCACTTTGCCTTAGATAAATCCTTTATTAGTCCCGCGAGTGCGATCGTCCTAGATCGGGTAGCACAAGTATTAAAGCAATATCCCGTGATAGTCATCGAAATCCAAGGACACACTGACCCAAGAGCGAGTAATGAATATAACCTAGCCCTAGGCAGAAGAAGAGCCTTAGCCGTGAGAAATTACTTATTGCGTCAAGGCGTAGCCCCAGAACGCATGACAATCCGCACCTTAGGTGAAAGTCAGAGAGTAAGTGAAGGTAGTAACCGCGTAGATTACGCACGCGATCGCCGTGCCGAAATCATTTATAAAGATGTCAGAGGCATAGACATCACCATAGAAGGCCAAGAACAAGACCTGCAATTAGAACCAGAAAGACGTAGATGAGGAAGCAGGGGAGCAGGGGAGCAGGGGGGCAGGGGAGCAGGGGCGATAAGGGGACAAGGGGGACAAGGAAGATAAATAAGGAATACCCAATGCCCAATGCCCAATGCCCAATGCCCAATGCCCAATGCCCAGTTAATCTTATTTAGGAAGCCAGTAATGAAACCTTTATTTAAAAATCTAGTTAGACCCTTCAGAGGTACATTCCTGACGCTGCTGTTTACCGTACCCCAGGTTCCTCTAATAGGAAGCCTTTCTAGTCAAACAGCCTTAGCACAACAGACCCCTAGCTGCCCAGCAGGTACAAGATTAGAAAATCTCAATTGGCAGGGCGAGAATTTTCAGCCAGGGAATTTCAATCAGACTCTTAATATTGGTGGTGCCAATGTTAACTTCAGAATGGTGGAAAATCCACTAGGGATCATTAAGGATATAAGCCCCGAGAACAGCCCTGGCGGTCTTGGTGCTGTGCCCTACGGGATTGCTCCAGGCCCCTATGGTGGCATTAATAAACCGTATTTACGCTGGGGGATCGACGCTAGGGGTTCAAACCTGGGAGGTAATGCCACATTGATTATTACTGCCGATCGTCCAGTTATCTTCGGATCTCCTCTACTGTTTTTAGACGTAGACAGAGACAGAGCCAATGAGCTAGAGGAAGGACGAAGATACCAAGACCAGATTACAGTCACAGCATCCAACGCAGGTGTAAATGTACCCGTTACCCTGGTGCGTGGTAATAATATTAGAGATGATGTTAACGTCCCTCCTCCCCCCAGTGTTACCGAAGTTGTTGGAAATGTGGCGCGGGGGCAAAATCCTAGAGTTGAACCGGGAAATGTACCCCCCTCAAATTCGGGGGGTAATGTCGCCGCTACATTCGCAGGTCCAGTTACTACCATCCAAATTATTTACGAATCGGGTCCGCTATACAAAAGCCCTAATCCAGGTCCAGGACAGGATGAGACAATTGGTCTTGCCACCGATATCGGTGTCTGCGTACCAACGGCCTTAGGTTCAATTGGCGATACTGTTTTCAATGACATTAATGCTAATAATGTTCAAGACTCAGGTGAACCGGGAATTGGCGGTGTTGAAGTCAAGATCAGAAATAGCACCGGACAAGAATTTGTCGCTACTACTGATGCTAACGGTAAATACAGCTTTCCTAATTTAATCGCAGGTCAATACACAGCTACTGTTTCTAAACCACCGAGTGGATTTACTCCTACTCTCACACAACCCAATCCCATTACCCTAGGTGCCGGACAGAATTACTTAGACGCTGATTTTGGTTTTACACAACAACCACAAGGTAGTTTGCGGTTAGTCAAACGAATTACTGCGATCGCTAGAACAAATGGTCAGCGCACTCAATACAATGATGTTATCGATGACCCCAACGATCAGAATGATAATGCGCTCAACCCTCCTCCTGTTGGTCAATTTGATGTCCAAACACCGGTGCAAAGCGGTGATGAAGTTGAGTACACAATTTATTTCCGCACAGAGCAGTCATTAGAAAATATTAACTTATGTGACTTAATTCCTACGGGCACAACCTATGTACCCAACAGTATTTCTGTAACAGGTGGCGGTACTGGCGCAGATCAGGGAAGATTTTTCTCTCCCCTAACACCGATAGATCAGATTCCTGAAAGTAGTGTTTGCGGAGATCGCACTAATCCCAACGGTACAGTGATTGTCAAATTGGGCAATATTCCTACTGCTCAATCTGGATCTGTTAGCTTCCGCGTCAAAATCGATTAACTCAAGTATGAAATTACCCTATGTGTAGCTCGCACAAAAGCTTGAAAAATTCCTTGATGATTTGGATCGTTAGCTGAAAGCTCCGGATGCCATTGTACACCCAGCGCCCAAGGATGATATTCGCATTCTACTGCCTCAATTACTTCATCTTCTACAGCATGAGCAACAACACGCCAACCAGGAGGTACTTTGTTTACTGCTTGATGATGCCAGGAAACTACAGAAATGTGAGTATTTTGGACACAGTTAGCTAACCGGCTTGTCTTATCTATCCTAACTGTATGTTCTGTCGGCAAACGCCTTCCCGGTTCAGGTTCTAGACGATGTAAGACTGACGTACCATATACCTCTGGTAAGTGAGGAATGAGCGTACCACCACAGACAACAACGAGAATTTGTAAACCCCGGCATATACCCAACACAGGTAAATGACGCTCTAGGGCAAGCTCGGCTAATTGTAGTTCAAAAGCATCACGCTCACAATCTACAGAATAAATACTGGGGTGGTCACAACCGTTGTAGCAAACAGGATCAATATCTCCACCACCGGAGATAATTAAACCATCCAGCGGCTCTAAGAGTATGCTGGGGTCAGTTTCTCCTGGTGGTAATAATATGGGAGTACCGCCTGCTGCGCGGACTGCATCTAGGTAATCTCTTGCTAAAGAAAATGGTAATGCTCCTTGCCGACCGCAGGTAGTAATACCAATCAATGCTTTTTGAGATTTTCTACTCATCGTTATTCCTTTTTCACAAATCTAGCCGAAAATTTTAATCGGCTTTACCCTCCTTCAACATTTGATCTAAAAGTTTTCTTGCAGGTTGTGCTTTAGTCAAAGCTGTTTGATGATCGCTATAAGCACGAACAAGGCGAGTTAGACCGTTCACACCTACCTTCAGTTGCTCTAGATCTTCACCCGTAACCAGTTCTCCATCCAGCATCCGCCCAATCAAAGGTTTGATGTCACCCACTTCCTGCCGTACTTTTTGCAGCTTTTCTAAAGCACTCAGTAAGCTTTTGAGTGAGTTGACAATCTCATCAATATTCTGAGTATCTTCTTCCACTAGTGCAGAAGAATCTGTAACTGTCGCCCCATCTTCATTGTCTGAAACCTCAGGTAATTCCTGTGCAGAAGTTTCACTTTTAACTGCGTTTGGCTTTGCCATTAACTCTTCCTCAAGAAATTTACCCCAGTGTATCGTGGTTATTGGTCATTGGTCATTGGTCATTTGTCATTGGGCATTGGGCATGGGTAAGAAAACTCCCCACACTTCCTCATCTCCCGGTTGGTGAGCGAAGTCGAACCACATCTCCCTAACCCCTAGCCCCTAACCCCTAGCCCCTATCTCTGGTATAGCTTCACCCTCATGTAAGTAAACAATAAAGTTCTTTACTGCCAAAGGCTGAAAGCCTTG
This sequence comes from Calothrix sp. NIES-2100, assembly GCF_963875285.1. Taxonomy (NCBI): domain Bacteria; kingdom Bacillati; phylum Cyanobacteriota; class Cyanophyceae; order Nostocales; family Calotrichaceae; genus Calothrix; species Calothrix sp. NIES-2100. Next base: position 8,276,044 of record NZ_CAWNLA010000001.1, on the reverse strand, counting down.
TTATAAGGTAGTCTATATTTTCCTAAAGTTCTTTACTAGACGAGAACTGGTACATCAGACGCTCTGGATTGCAAACAATAAAGTTTTTTACTGTCACACAGGTATAAATGCTCATTCGGTCTATCATAATAAAGGCGATCGCTTCACTTTGTTCTGTGATGATTTTAGCTATGGCGTATGTGAAAATTAATTTGATACAAAGCAGCGCTCTAAATTGCTCATCTAAATGCATAGTAATGGTACAGTCAAAATTTTATTTTTAGCCGCAGATCCCAGTGATGCTGCGCGATTGCGCTTGGGTCAAGAGTTACGAGATATTCGTGAGAAATTGCAACTCGCAAAAGAGCGAAATAGATTCATTCTCGAGTCCCGTGAATCTGTACACCCAGGGGATATCAGCCAAGCTATATTCGATGTTGATCCGCAGATTGTACATTTTTCTGGACATGGAAGTAATACAGGTGAGCTTTGCTTTGAAGATTTACTTGGAAAACTGCAACCTGTACAGCCTGAGGCTCTAGCAGCACTCTTTGAACTGGTAGCTGACCAAATTAACTGTGTAGTCTTGAATGCTTGCTATTCCGAAGTTCAAGCCAAAGCTATTGCAGATTATATTCCCTATGTTATTGGCATGAGTCAAGCCATAGGAGATAAAGCTGCGATCGCTTTTGCTGTTGGTTTTTATAAAGCTTTAGCAGCAGGACGAACAATAGATCAAGCTTATAAGTTTGGTTGTGTTGAAATCAGATTACAAGGCATTCCAGAACACTTGACTCCTGTTATATATTGCCGATCAACATCCAATCAGGTGGAGCATACACCCTCACCTCCTCCAAAAAATTTGTCCTCAGCTAGTTTAACTGCTAAACAAAGACGAACCTTACAGGAAATTGATGACCTTCAGCAACAGTACGATTTATTAAGTGAAAAATTAAGTCGCCTGCGGCGAGATTTCACCATTGAATCCAGTACGTCTGTGAAGTTTCAGTTAGAGAAGGAAATTGAAAAGACTCAAACTGAGCGAACTCAAATTAGTCAAAAAATCGAAGATTTAGAAAATAGATTGTAATAATAAATAGTAATTACTCAATAGTTGGGTATTAAATTAAACCTCACAGATGTCATCAGTTCGGCACTTACAGCAAAAACTGAAAGAACTTCAACTACAGTATGATCTCCTGAGCCAGAAGATTGAAAGCTTACGGAAAGATGCTGCAATTCAAGCAGGGACTTCAATCGCTTTTCAGCTAAAGAAGGAAATTGAGCAAAATGAAGCAGAACGCGATCGCCTGCTCACGCAAATTGAGAAGATTGAGAAATCTTTTGAGAGTGAGCGCATCCACGGTGAGTTGTTTCGTCTCAATTACACAGCACAGGTACGCTTCTTTCGAGAAGTTATTGCCCAGAAACGCATAGGAGCTTTCCTGGTTCATGGAGAGCCAGAACATGGTCAAATCTGGCTACTGAAACGACTGTTGCAGGGAATTCCTGACAGTACAGCCAATCCCATGATTCAGTTTCACCTTTCACGTAGGGTATTGAGGACTGATATTCAAGCCTTATGGAGAGAGCTAGGTCGTCACATGGGTGTAAAAGATTACTCATCAGAACAGGAAATTGCCCGAAATGTTGTGGCTCAATTGAAAACTCAACATATTATCCTGGTGTTTCACGATCTGGACTGTATTGATGACACCTACGTACATGAATTAATGCGGGATTTCTGGTTGCCCCTGGTAGACTCATCCCAGATAATTGACCCCAGCCATGAATTTTTTCTACTCATGTTTTTAGTTGATCAAGATGGTTGTGTCAGCACTTGGAATCTGGAGTTTGTAGACGAGATCGATTCAGCTTGGAAACCCCATACTCCCATTCGCTTACCGATGATTGACCCTTTATGTGAGCGAGTTTTAACGAACTGGATGGAAAATGCAATTGATGTACTACCAATCCAGATCACTAAAAAAATTGACTATACAGTGCAGGTAATTTTGGAGAAGAGTGAAGGCGTTCCAGAGCGTGTGTTTGCCCAAATTTTTAGTTTGTGTGGCTGTAAGTGGGAGGAGGAAGAAACCCGGTGGCTAGAACTTTAGATAGAAAGAATCTGAAATACACAGGTAAGAAGCAACCCCAACCAGGAGAGAAAGATCCACAGACAGGGCAAATATTGTATCCTTACCTACCAAGTCAGAAACTAGTAGAGGCTGTCAATTTAGCGATCGCTCTCGAACGTCCTTTGCTACTGAAAGGAGAACCGGGTTGTGGTAAGACTAAATTAGCTCGTGCTGTAGCTTACGAATTGGGTTTACCTTATGAAGCTTGGTATATAAAATCTACCAGTCGAGCCAAAGATGGTCTGTATACTTATGATGCTGTTGGCAGGTTGCGGGATGCTCAACTGGCTGCTGCTAAAATCGATGAAGAAGCCACAGCCAAAGCAAAAGATGCTGATGCTTACGTAGAATGGGGGCCTTTAGGACGCGCCTTTGACAACGAGCAAAAAACTGTGTTGTTGATTGATGAAATAGATAAGGCTGACATTGATTTTCCTAATGACTTGCTGCTAGAGCTTGATGAGAAAAGATTTGAAGTTACAGAAGTAAAACAAAACAGCCCTATTAAAAAAATTCAGGCTCAGGAAACACCAATTGTTTTCATTACTAGTAATGATGAAAAAGACTTACCGGATGCTTTCTTGCGTCGTTGTTTATTTCATTACGTTAAATTTCCTGAGCGTCAGCAATTAGTAGAAATCGTCAAAGCTCACTTTGCGTTTTCACAAGTGGAAGTAGTGAACGCAATTATTGATCGCTTTTTGGAACTACGGGAACAGATGCGGCGAGACAAAGGTGAAGCTGGTAAAAAGGTCAGCACTAGTGAACTCATGGATTGGGTGCGGATTCTTAAGGATCATCCAGATGATGAAATTTTAACTAAATTGAAAACAGAACTTTTGTATCCTGGGGTGTTGCTGAAGAGTTGGGATGATTACCGCCGTTATGGTGAGCAATCAATATCAAACACAGAAGCTTAAATTATGAAAGCTCCCCAAGAAGAACTACCACTGCTGGAATTATTTACACGACTACGGGAGGCAGGCTTACCTTTAGGTATTGATGAATACTGTCTGGTTTTGAAAGCTTTACAGCAAGGCTTTGGGACGGCCGATCAAGAAGCCTTGGCAGAAATGTGCTGCACCTTGTGGGTGAAGTCTCCAGATGAAGAACATCTGTTTAAATATCATTTCCAGCAGGTAATGAAAAACCAACTTGATGTCAAGCCTGCTGTTGTTAACGAAGAGACAAGGAATCAAACTACTGTTTCTGATAATCCCACAGTCTCAAAGTTAGAAAGTGTAGATCAGCAATTACCTGAACCATTGAATAGTACAACCACCTCATCAGAACTGATGCAGGTAGAAGATGAAATCCAAGTGGCGGGAGCAGTACAAATTACCACTCAAAATGCTGAAGAAATTGCTGTAAATCGCTTCAGCCAAACTGATGAATATTTTCCCGTGACGCGGCGACAGATGAAACAAAGCTGGCGACATCTACGCCGTTTTGTCCGCCAAGGTTTACTGACAGAATTAGATATAGAAGCAACTATTGAGCAAGTTGGACGACTGGGGATATTGATAGAACCTGTCGTAGTTCCCAGTCGAATTAATAAAACTGAACTATCATTGCTGATTGACCACAAAGGATCAATGGTTCCCTTTCATGCTTTATCTCAGCGTTTAGCGGAGACAGCCTTAAGAGGTGGACGCTTGGGCAAAGCTAGTATTTACTACTTTCATAACTGTCCTACTAATTATCTTTACCATGACCAGACACGCCAGCAAGCTGAAACTGTCACTGATTTTCTGACTCAACTACGTCCAGAGCGTTCTGCTGTCTTAATTTTTAGTGATGGGGGAGCTGCACGAGGCGGTTTCAGTCTGGAACGGTTGGAATTAACCCAAAAGTTTTTAGATCAATTGAAACAGCGAGTTCGTTATATTGCTTGGCTCAATCCAATGTCAACAGAACGCTGGTTTGGTACAACAGCCGGAGAAATTGCCAATTTAGTACCGATGTTTGAAGTGAGCCGTCAGGGGTTTGATCGAGCGATCGATGTGTTGCGAGGGCGGGGAAGCCATGCACAATTAAGGTAGGGTAAGTCATCCATTTAACTGGGAGTATTACAAGGGTAGAAAGCATGAAGCCAGAAGTTGCTAGCCGTCGAATTAAATCTTTTGGTCAACGTTTCGGAGAAGCACATCTTTATCTGGCTTATCATGCTGCTTTTCCCTTGGCTCTGACTCCCGATTTACTCTACCATCTGTGGGCAAATTTTCAACAAGATATTCATGGTGAATTGTTGAATATCCCCTGGCTAGCTGTGGCGGATCTGCTGCTTTCTGGCCTATGTGATGAAGTCGGCTATGAACTCTATGAAATGAAGACAACAGTAAGAGATTTACTGTTAAGAGAATTGAAATCAAATTCTCGCTTTGGTGAAAAGCGGATTAATGAGTTGTCTGATTTTTTGCTTACTTATGTACGAGAACAGATTGATAGTCACGATCCTGATATACGCGATTTTGCTCAAGCTCAACGATGGACAGCATTAGCATATACACAACCAAATGAAGCTGCGCGTGAATTAGCATTAACTCTGAAAAAATTGAACTTAGAAGAGAAAGCAGAGTGGGTTCGTATAGCATCTATGCTAGAAACTTTTGCAGAACCCTTAGCAGGATTTGCACCTCTGATGACTTATGCTCGTGGAATGGCTAGCTTGGTCTGCGGAAATCAAGCAAAAGCGGTCAATGAGTTCAGTCAAGTGACTAACAAAGGGGAAAATCTAGAAGTTGCAGGGGTAGAATTATTAATTCCTAAATTGCTGCCCAGAAAAGCAGTTGTTTTAGAAAATCCAGAGGGGCAAGTTCCTTTAGATTCAGCTTACTATGTTGAGCGTCCACCGATGGAAACAGATTGTTACCAAACAATTCTGCAATCTGGTGCTTTTATACGGATTAAAGCACCCGGACAAATGGGTAAAAGTTCATTAATGTCACGTATTCTTGACCATGCCAGAAAACACGACTGTCAAGCTACGTCTATCAACTTCCAGTCAGCAGGTACAGAATTTTTGGGCGATTTGGATCTATTTTTACAGTGGTTATGTGCCATTATTAGTGATAACCTAAATCTTCCAGAGAAGATAAGTGACTATTGGAAAGGTGTTTTAGGGAGTAAGACTAAGTGTACAAATTACTTCCAGAGATATTTGTTAGTGAAAATTGATCGTCCCCTCGCCTTGGGTTTAGATGAAGTGGATGCAATTTTTAAACATCCCCAAATAGTATCAGATTTTTTCGGGTTGCTGCGTTTTTGGCATGAGCGTGCTAAAAATGAATCAGTGTGGAAAAAACTCAGGGTAGTAATTGTGCATTCTAAGGAAGTGTACATTCCTCTAAATATCAATCAATCACCTTTTAATGTTGGTTTACCTGTAGGGTTACCAGAATTCAATCAACAACAAGTCCAAGATTTAGTGCAGCGTCATGGATTAAGTTGGTCTAATTCGCAGGTACAAAAGTTAATGATGTTGGTGGGTGGACATCCTTACTTAGTGAGAGTGGCACTTTATGAAATTGCACGCGAGAGGATAACTTTGAACCAACTCGAACAAATCGCACTCAAAGAAGCCAGCCCCTATAGTGACCATCTACGCCGACACCTATTAAATTTACAAACAGATGTCCAATTGCTAGAAGCACTTAAAGAAGTTGTAATAGCAGATGAGCCTGTCGATGTAGGAACAACAGCAGCGTTCCAACTCCACAGTATGGGCTTGGTGAAATTCCAAGGAAATAAAATTATGCCTTCGTCTGATTTGTATCGTAGATATTTTTGCGATCAGCTATTTGCAAACTTACAATAAAACATTAAATACAATAATAATAATAATTTATTAAGTAAAATATAGTAGCAAAAATTAGCTATTTGATAAGTTAATTCGTAGATTAAATTTTATCTCGAATCGCAAATACCTTAGATCATAATTGGAATTAGTAAAAATTTTGAATTTTTCAACAATACGAAAACGCGCTCACGCCCTGAAATCTCCGAAAGTGATCGCTTCGATTGTCCATCGCAGATCCGACTTTGGTATTTCTCCATAAAGCGATCGCACATTGCACACAACATAGCCCTGCCTAAGCTAAAAAAGCGATCGCTTCACTTTACTTATTCAAGAATCAGGATCACTTAAATATTTTGACCTACTGAAGATACTCAATTAGACTTCATGGTTAACTTTTTTGTTGAAGATAAAGTAAATTAGCGCAAGACTCTAAAGCAGAGTTAATAGCATTCTGAATTAATGGCAACTCTCTTGTTTGTGGATCTAGACTGGCACGATACACAAGTTGCCATCTTTTGGGATAGACATTTTCCTTACAAAACATATTTGCCGCCCACATAACCCTTCTCACTGCAAACTCTTCTTTTGTTTCGACCAGTTCAGCTAATAATCTTGCTGTCAACGGTAGTTGTGAGAGGTGTTTTTTAACCCAGGAACTTGTAGGATGTTCTAAACAATTAGCGATCGCTGTTTTAGTAATCCACGTAGGACGTTCATCATCTTCTTTCAATTGCTGTGCCGCCATCTTGACAGCTGCCATTGTTTCCAAATCTCGCCTATACCAATCCACGATAGGGCTACCATTGTTTGATTGTAGTGGAGGCAAATGCTGTTTTAGCCACTCTCTGTCATATTTATATAGATGACTATAAACTGCTGGTATCTTGCTTCGTAATTTTGTTCTTCCTACACCAGGATTTGCAGCCATTATATCCAACCATTGCTGACGGTGGTATTCTGAATTATGTATTGGGGTAAGAATAGGTGAAATTATAGAAGTCTTAAGTGAGGGATATACCTCATTCATTTTTGCCATAATATTAGGTCGAGGCAAGGTTAAATTTAACCTATTTGCTTGGCGAAGTACTGTTTTGACGGTAACTCCGAGACTTTGGCTGATGTCTTTGAGAGTAATTGAAGGATCTACCCAAAATTGTTTTAACGACTCTTCCCAAACAGAACCGTAAACCTTGATTTTCGAGAATCGAAACTGATCATCTAATGGCTTATCGGAAGCTGTTCTGTAATAAACAAAACCACAGTTACAAGCAAATGTAGCAGTTAGTTGAGAGTTTTTATGATTATCTGTAATTTCATATTCCCTTATATGTAGTTTTTTGAAGTGTTTACAAACAGGATTAAGGCATGGCCAGGGAGCATTTCCAAAGGGTTTATGCGTCTGTTGCAACTGCAAAAATTCTTGTGCTGTGTATCCCAAAAATTGAATGAATAGCAGATGCCGTAAAGGGTGATGAACCATTTGAGGGTAGCGTACTAATTTAGCCAACCAGTGATCGCGGCTTTTCTCATTTAGGGGGCATTGAAGCGAGTTGATAATTATGGCAGGGTAGTAGTTTTTAAAGATTCTCAATAATTCTTGAACACGAATCCTACCTGTATAAGTCACTAATTCTCGGTTATTTTTTACAATAGAGAAATATTTTTGATATAAGGCTTCTAAGCCAGGAACAAAACGGCAATCATTCAGAAGCCACTCTATATCCCTAGCGATCCTCAACAAAACTGTGTGTGTGTTATTGGAGGGGTCTACTGGTCGAGGAGATACCGCCTGAATTTTCTGTTCTAAGGAAACGAATTCAGATATGCGTTTGCGATTGTGAGTAAGTACGTTACTTTCTTCTAAAAAAATTCCATGAGTTGGACAAACCTCCACACCTGGTAATTGATGGAGACGATGCCAATAGCACTCACCAAACTGCTTCTGATCCTTTTCCATACACACTGGACAAAAGCGCAAGTAAGAAGGCATTTCAATAAACCCAGCGACAATTCCCAAGCGTGTATGAATTTTGGAGCCGTTATTCCCAGACATCTCTTGCCGAATCAGTTTAAGTCTGTCTAATGGGAGGAAAGGGCTGTAAAAAGGCAATAGAGTGTGATTATCTATTAATTGATCAACGGTGTAAGCATGTCCTGGTGGTAAATTATTAATCAGCCTTTGTAATTTGCTTGGTAAGTCAAAGATGGCAATCGCATTTTTTGTTTTAAATAAATCTAGTACAGTTGCAGTTTGGCTAGAGTCGTTCATTTGCTCTTGATAGCGGGCGCAAATACTATATAACAACTCATCTGGGTATGGTGTAGGAAAAAAGCCAAGCATTGAATTAACTAGATTTATGTAATTAAGTTTTACAATGTAAATTTAAATAAGTAGCTTGGCGATTAATGGTATCCTCATTAACGCCAAGTTCCTGCGCAATTTCTGAAATATTCATTAATTGATTGTTCCAAAGATTCTTCAATGCGAATTCCCAATAATTACTATATTTAACTTTAATTTTTTTTACTGGTAATACATAATTACTAATATCTTTATCTTCAACAGGAAGCTTGAAGAAATTTTCAGATGTGTATCCTAAAAATGTAATTAATAACAAGTAATATAAAGGATTGTTTATTTTACCATCAAAAATAAATATATCTATAAGCCAACAATTTATTGATTTATCTGGTAATTCACAATGAAGAGCTTCTAAAATTTCAGGAGAGTAGAAATCTATAAAATCATTCAGAAATTTCTGTAAGAAAACTTTATTTTTAAAATCCAAGCTTTTATATTTAGAAAAAACCAAATTCAGACAACGTTTTCTCATAGAATCTCCAAAGGAAATTAGATTACTTTGTTTTAATAGCCAATCTGCATTTTTGGCAAGATTTATGAATATTTTATAATTGTGATCTGATAATTTTGGAGAGTGTTTTATATCCGTAACTTTAGCTTTATCTGCCAATATTAATAATTGATTAGAATAAAAAGTTGCAACTTGACTGGTTGCCAAAATAACTCCGTGAATATGGCAAATTTCTACGCCTGGTAATTGATGTAATCGATGCCAGTAGGATTCACCAAATTGTTGTTTATCTTCTATGAAACATTCAGGACAAAATCTGAGATAATTATGATGTGTTATTCTTGGTTTGTAAAAAGTAAATTTTGTATAATCATTTTTAATTTCTTCCCTAATCTTTTTGATTAAGTAAGGTGCATAGAAAGGACTACAGAATGGCAATAATGTATGTAAATCAATTAACAAGTCTGCTGTATAACAATTTCCAGGTGGTAAAACTTGAATCAAATAATCTAAATTGTTTGCCATATATACCTTTATAGAACTAAGCATTCTGCCAAAAAGTTCTTTAGATGTATGTGATGCATTTGGATAACTCATCCGGTCAAAGTACCTTGCAAACATACTATAAAATAGTTCATCGGAATAAGGATCTGGGAACCATCCAATCATTGTACTATTTCCTATAATTTGTATTCAGTCGGAGATTTTATATAACCTGTTTGCTTCAAAGCTTCATATGCTGATATGCCTTGGGAAGCTTTCTTTTCAATCATTTCTGTTAGAGTATATTGACAATTTATTTTTTTATTAATTGTCTTGGGATTTTTACCTTTTTTGATATTGGATATATGGTCAATATCATTTTGCTCTTTATTGATTTCTAAATTATTTAATTCAGATATTTCTTTTACCTGCTCAAATTGCTGATTTTGATTTACATCGATACCTATTTCCGGTTGATTATCATCAACATGATTGTATATGATTCTATTTTCTGAATCTGCTATTTCTTCGAGAAATGGTTCAATATCAATTGGCGTAACATCATCACAATCCATGAGTAATCTTAGCCTATTATCAGTATTTTTCTCTTTCAAAGCATTTAAAACTTGTCTAGCCGTACGAAGAGAATCTTTGGCAACTGACTGAATAATTGAAGGTGTAATTATCTCTCTACCAGTTGAAATTGCCCGCACTTGTGCTAGCATATAAAGTTTAGCAGCAAAGTCAGTAATACCTTGAGATTCGTAATAAAGGACATGGCTCAATTCTGGAGTGAGTGGGCAAGGTTTTTTCACGTATTGATATCGCCACAGTGCTTTAACAAAAACTTGCCAAGTATCATCTTCCTTCATGGAGTCCCAAACCAAGTCACCCTGACCTGTGCCTCGACGAATTTGACGAAATTCACTGTTTAAAACTGACCAAGCTTTATAGGTTCCTACTAAAATCACAGGTAAGCCAATTGTATTAATTAGTTGTACAAAAAAACTGAGCATTTTTTGAGAACCACCGCTTTTAAGACGACTAAGGTTTTGAACTTCGTCGATTACAAGTAATCCTAAAGATTGGATTGATGCTATGCGTGCAATATTAAGAATCATGTCATCTACAGTTTGCTGTCGTCCATTAGCATACCTTTCGCAGTAATTCGTTCCTAAAAGGTCATCAACCGCTAGGAAAAACATTTTGCAAAGACCTTTAATTGAACCATCGTGAGGACAATCAAGCTTCAACCAGACTATTTGTCTTAAAGTAAAATTTCTACCAAGATAATTATTGTGATTAATAATTTGTGGATAAAGCAATAAATTTTCTTCTATTGCTGTAGTTTTACCAATACCGCTAACGCCGATGATGACCATACTCTTTGCTGTTGAGCGGTGATGTCTCGGTATAAACCTATTAGGCTCAATTGAATCGATTGAATGCTTAATATTTCTCCAAAATCCTGGTAGTATAGGATTTCGTGCTAAATACCCTATCCTAATAATGCGCGAAATTCTCTGTTCTAAATCAATGTGGATACCCAGAGGTATAAAGAATTCTAAAGTATCTTGAATATAATGAGAGCGCAAATGATTTGGCTCATTTCTTATATCTTGGCTGTATTGAGGAAAATATGCCAGACTCTTTACCGCCTCTGATTTTGTCATAATTTGTGGTAAAGCTTCAATTAATGGATTATAACGATACTTAGGAATTTCCGGATCGCGATAGATTGCATTAATTTCTTGACCTCTGAGTAATATAATTGGAGGCTCATAATTTTCAAAATTATTCATTTTCCCAAAGCTCCTCAATAATTTTATTTAACATTTCAGTTTCTTGGGGTATTGGTATATAGCTTTTATTATCTTCTGGATGATGACTATCAATTGCCAAAACAGTCGAATTTATTGCTATATCATCCTGTTGAGTTCTTAAGTCGCGAGCATTTTTTTCTCGTTCGTCATATTTTTCAGATTGTTTATTAGCTCGTATTCCTTGAGTTAGATATTTTTTACTTTTACCTTCTCGAGCTTTCTTAGCTTTCTTTTGCGCAACTTTTTTAGATTGGTCTAAATGAGCATTCAGACTAGCCTTTGCTTGTCTTTGCTTATGTTTAGTTTCCTGATTAGCAAACTCTTGTTCTGCCAAGTGATCCATAATTTCTTCCAGGCTGTTGTCTGAAAAAGTTTTGCTAGCTGGCAACAGTTCACAAACTTCCATTCTTTTGCCACCATCAAGAAGTAAGTAAATTACTTGCGGCTTTCGAGGATCATAAGCTATCGGAACGTTCCAATTACCTTTTAAACCTGCCTTAATAAACCAATGTTCTCTGTTTGCAGACTCACAGGTGTAGCGCAGGCGATCATGTAAATTAAGCCCCGGAACTCGAAAACAAATACCACGGCGAGTAACACTAGCATTTGCCCTATGTAAAAGATTTAAACGAATAATTTCAGGCGTTTCCATACGAGGGCGACCATAATTACGAATTCCCCACTCCCACAATTCACATGGAGTAAGCTGTACATGATCTTGAATCATGTGTTTTGTGGTCGGGTAATTGTCCAAGCAGGAGTAATTGTTGTAGTCAAGAATAAGGCGGATTATTATTATCCGAAGCTCGTCGAGAGTATAAACAGCATCTAACCGATAATCTCTATTACCTCTTTCCTTGGGTTTGTAAACTGCCCCAGGTTGCCAGTGAATGACCTCATCATTAATTAAGCGGAATAGCCTTTCTACAATAGGCTTCCAGTCTGGTCTATATGGTGGTGTGGGTGATATTTCTATATTGAGAGTTTTAAGTGCTGCCTTAGAATTATCACTTAAGTATTCGCTACCACGGTCTGTTTTAAGTTCTTTACAAAGATGATGACAAGGCCAGTCTTCTGTTGTAATTTGAATACCAAATTCCTGACAAAACTTTACTTTATCTGTAGTAGCATTTTCGAGAGCTAAAGAAGCTCCTAGCCAACTCGGCCCCTCAAGGGAGACGCTAAATCCTACAATCATCCTGGAGAATGTATCTACAACTAAATAGAGGACAGGTCGTCCAATTATGCGACTTCTATCTAAAGAACTAACTAAATAAATATCAGCTATGGTAGAGTCAATTTGCCAAAGCGCACCCGGAAAAGGAGCTATCTCGCTTGAATCACCAAGTACCTCTCGGTAACGGAGGTTGAATTTTTTTTCACCTTCACGGTATATAAGTGATTTTTCAAGGTCGCGGTATTTATGATACCAGTAGCAAAATTGTCTAAATGAAGGACATTGTTCTTCAGGTAAAAGAAGAGGAATTTCATTTCCATCTTTATCTTTTATTTTTAAAGAGAAATTATTCTCACACATCTTCTGATAAGCATCTTTGAGAGTTAATTTTTCCTTTTCATGATATTTTTCAGCAGATTTAACAATAATTAACTCTATTTGCTCATTTACATTAATACCACTGGCTTTACCTTTTAATTTAGTTCCCTTACTAGGTGCTCCTAATTTTTTACTGCTACTCCGCCTTTTACCTTTTCCGCCACAATTATCATAGTTAGGCAAAAGTGCATTTAGTTTTTGTCCTCTTTGCCAGTACCATCGTAAGAGCTGATAAATTGTTGGCTTATTACTTCCTGTCAAGTCTATTGCTTTCTTTACTAATAAACCCCGTTCAGAAGGTAAGTAAGCTAAATATCCACTTTGAATAATTAAAGATATTTTGTTCCATGCGTTATCTCTAAAATGACGGTGGCTTTCAGGAATTAAATCTTCAGAGCGGAATAGATATGCGTATGGATCATTATTTAAAATAAAAGCTTTTTCTTCTAATAATGCAGATTCAATTTCTTGAATTTTTTGTAAAACAGGAAAAGCTTTGTTATGATTAATATCAATGGTAAATACATGATTGCTAGATGAATCAATGCACAGCAATCTGATAATGTGTAAAATATTTCCACAATCATCATGCATTTCAATGAGCATATTATCATACAGATTCATCAAGAATTCCTCGCTTTCTCACAGTCAAGATTAGGAGGAACTAAAAACTTCAGTTTATGTCTGAATTGAGTTTCGATTAGTTCATTCATATCAATTAGCCATTTGCGATTAGCAATGAGATAGCGAACAACTCTAATGCTATTACCAGGTTCTAAGCCAAGTCGGTAATCACAATCAGATGTTAAATCTAATAGTGAAGCTTTTTCTTCAACTACATCTTTAGTAAGTCGAGTTGCAATTTGGCTAATCAATATTTCTGAAAGGGGTGAAAGGTCTTCTATAAAGAAGCAGTCATGTAATAATCCTAGATTTTTTACTAAAATTTTTGGAATTTCTCGCTCAGTTACTATACCCCAAGTAATATTTTTAGCTTCCCAGTAACGACGTTCAATCTCTAACTTTTCTAAAGTCCGTTTTTCCTGCAATTTATCTGAAGGTTTGACAGTCCTAGCTTGATCAATAACTCCCATATCCGGAGTTCCAGGAATAGTAATAACAAAGTCCGTTGTCATCACGTTAGGTTCTCCAGTGTCAGGATTTACTGGGTGCTTGAAACCACACTGTTCAGCAATCACCAAAGTTTGTTCAATATCTAAAGGAAACTGCTCTCGGATATCTATGACAATAGGCGACCATTCTAGTAAGTAGAAATAGTCACTTTCAATTTGGCTGAGTAAATGATGTTCTCGACGAGTTTTCCAACCTACACTTTGTAAAGCAGAACCTTTAGAGGAGAAATCACTTATATGAATTGCTGGTTTGTAATCAATTCCTCTACCTTGACCACAGCCTTCATCGACACGCTTATTAACATTCTTACGGTTTCTTTTACGAGTCTTATTTACCATTTTGATGAATAATATTTAAATAGGTGTTACTTTTGTTTCAGTTCTCTTGCACAAACTTTGTCAGCAAAATCTCCCCTGGCTAAGAGTCTGGGATTATACAAATCAAGCTTTCATTAATAGGCTGAGATTAATCCATTCAGCAGAACTGCTTTTTATGATTGCGAATTCTATCCGCCAATTGTTGGTGCAGAATTGAAATGCTGACCTGGTCGCTCTAAACTTAAACGACACCACATGATACGACCAGAGTCAGGACTCATAGCTGTTGTGAGCCAAGGACGTACATAATTCCCATTATTATCAATGATGCAAATCTCCATTAAAGAAGTTTCTATTATCTCAGGCTTTGGTTTAGAAAAAAAAGATTTACGTACCATAATACCTCTCGAATTTATGAACTAAAAACAACTTAGAACTAATAGTTTGTGCTTGTAAATTAGTATTTTTACCGCGAACTTTTAAAAAAAAGTTAAAATAAATACTACCAATTTTTATGTGTATTATCTAAAAGGGTAAATGATACACTTAATATAGCCTCTAATATAGCCTCTAATTTTCATAGAAATGATTAGTAAGCCTTGTTTTAACTGGTATTGACCATTCTGATTGTTATTGAAGGTGTTATGATTGAAAATCATTGTTCAATCAAAAAAGCATATTTCAATTCCTTTAGTCTTTATGACAAGTGAGGGAAATAAGCCGATTTTTTTTGTTAAGAATAATTAAATGTCTATAGCAATGCAATAGCTTTCGTTATTACGGCAATCGTTCTATTACAAGAAAAGGCTTATCATACAAGCATTTGATTAATTTACAATTGATATTTTTTTAAGAAGAGTAGTGTAATATTGCAGTACATCAAGATGGAGTAAGTTTATTTTATACTCAGTGTTTGCTCAATGGATTTTAGCGCCGATTGAATATCTGTGTTCAAAGCATCTACCTCAGTTCTAATCGTAGTCATACTCTTAGCAACTTCTGCTAAGGACTTTTTGATAGTTCGGATGCGTCCCAAAGCTGTGCGAATTTGCTCAAGCTGTTGTTCAACAGCAGTCACATCTATTTTTGATTGACTAGTACGCAATTGATTGACTCGTTGTTGAATGACTAGAAACCGAATCGCAATAATCAAAAATGACTGTGTTGTAGCAATCCAGTAACCACCTTCTGTAACGCCCTCCGCCCAGTCGCCAATTTCTTGGGCTAATCCATCACGGGAATAACTCAAGAAAATTGCTGCATTTGCAGAACGCCGCAGCATAGCCTGCTGTAAGTGTTGAGCAATTGCTTGGCGACCAAATGGCTTGGATGGTCTGTTTCTCGCTTCAATCACAATCGACAGTTCTATCGCCGCTAGGGATTTGCTCGTGAACCTCACAAGAATATCGCCTGTATCGTTATCGTTACCGATATGCTCTACCTCGATTCCATTAGACTTTGACCAAGTTTGCAATTCAGTCACAACTAACTGTTCATAGCTAATGCCTTTTGCTGTTGTCTGTTGAAGTGTCTGTTGTGCTACCTGTTGGTCACGAATTTCTCTAGTCAGTTTTTCTACTTGTTCAGCCAGGGGTTTGATAGATTCACCCACCACATTTTTCACCGCTACCGCCAAAGTACCGTTCTCTTTGGTGACATTTGCCAATGCGGCTTTGAATGCACCTTGAATTGAATCGGAGCGTTTGGCATCTAACAAATTACGTAAGGTTTGAAGAAAGCGACCGACAACAGAAGTTTCCTTAGCAGGGTCGATATCCTGTGTTAGCAAGATGCTGACGTTGTTGAGTTTTTCTGTGAGAATGGCAGCAGTGTAATTGATTTGGTTTTGCAGTGGGGCGAGTAATTGACCATCATTTGTGCCAATTTGATTGACTAACTCTTGCCCAAAAGACTCAGCAATCACTTTGACAGCTTGCTGAAATTCTGCCAATAATAATTCCATCTGCTGCTTGACTAATTCGTTGCTATGGCGAGCTTGAGTGGTTTGCAAGCACAGAAATCCCAATTCCAAAGCATCGATACAAATCTCTTCATATTCTGATTGCGGAAATTGTTTGAGGTAGCTGATGGCATTTGTCAGGGGTATTGCCATGCGATAAATCAGGACATGGTTATCTGTAATTTCAATACTAGAGGGCAGATAGTAAGAGTCCTGAGTGGCTCGGTTCATGGAACAGTTGGTAGCTGGTGACGATAACAAGCACCCTACTACCTGCTTTTTACCAGGGTCAAGCAGATGAACAAAAGTTTTGTCAATTTGCAAAAACTGGGCGATTAATTTGGGGGTTGAGAATGATGCCACCTCTCCAATAGCGGTTGAATTACCTCGGCATTGGCAAGTAAAAAATCAGCCACAGCCATAATTCTCTGGTATGGTAATCCGGCAGTACGGCGACTGGCTTGTCCACCTAACCAGTGATAGGTGGTGGATTTTGAGATGGCGCAAATTTTGGCTAGTTCTTCATAACCTAATCCCCAACGGTAACTAAAGTCTTGGGGAGACATGAACATTTGGTTGTGGAGTTCTAGCAATTCCTGGGATTTTTCAGCCTCAGACATGATTGCCCCTAAGCTGTTCCAAGGATAAGGAGTCTAGGGGTTCGATATCTTCCTCAAAGGCGAAGTCGCAACAGCAAACTTCACGGGAGGGACTGCGTTCATCTAAAAGAACTAAGTAGTGTAAGCCAGTAGCGATAGAACTGGCTTCGTGAGTGTAAATAACTCCAATGACGCGACCAAAGTCGCCGTTGGGTACTTGAAACCAGCGCACCCATTCACCTAGTTGGAATCTCTGCTGGGGTAATTCCCTGGGAATAACCTCTGGCATTGCTACTGGCGGTATTTGAGAAAACACATCGGGCATAGTAATCTTTTTGGTTGCAAATTGACCATCAACCCTAGAACTCAACAATAATTCTGATAAATGATATTAAAGTTTTGCCTTGCCAAATGGCAATAAAAACTTGCCATTTGGCAAGTGATTTATTTATGAGGATTTCTACGCTGCTTTTGATGATAAACATCCCGCAGCTTTTGCAGGTATTCTGGTTCAGTTTGGATTGCTGTCCAGATGTGATGTGCTAATGCAAGGCGCTGTTTATGTTTCTCACTTGGTATCCTCTTGTCAATGCCTTGGGAAAACCAGTGATTAACCGTTGTTAGCGAGCAGTCACAGATAAAAGCCAGTTCTTCTCGTGACACATCCCAATGTCTCAGAAACTCTTCGAGTTCCATTGGATAATCTTTTAAGGGTTGTAGATATGAATTCAATACATCCCAGTGTCTCTGAGTTGGAATTATTGGAGCAATACCCATAGCCATCCTGATTGCCAAATGGCAAGTGATTAAGGCAATCATATTTTGACGTATGTTGGCTTTGTTGGAAATACAAATTACAACCAGAACAGTACTTTTATTGTTTTGACTTTCTAAGCTACGAAAATATAGTTGCTAATTTGTGATAAAAATCACTCTTTATCAAGAAAAGTAGGAGATAGTGGAGGTTTCGCCAATGTATTGCTTCCATTGACTTTGCAAAACGTGATAAGGCGTGAGGAACAAGCAGACGAAGTGGTTAGGGAATTTTTGCAGTTAATCGGAAAGATGTACTAGTAGCCCTGTTCAGGAATTATCAAGCTTGCTGAAAATGGGATCGCTATTTGTTCGCAGACGGATAAATTATGATCGCACTTCATTCCCCTATCTATTCCAATCCTGGCAAGGTTAGCTGAACTGCTTCTGTTTCTTGTTGACTGACTTTGGTATGAAGATATTCAGCAATGTCACCTGTAGATTTTGGTTTTGCCTGTTTTACGTCTATCTCCTGGGATAAGGCTGATACTGCTTCATCATCGAAGTCAGAAGATGTAAGTTCACCACGAAAGGCACGATGCAGCAGGGTTTGAAATAAGTGTTCTGCTTGGCGTTCGGCTTCTCTTTGTTGGGTGCGGAAGCGTTCAAATTTCTGGACGATTTGGGCGAATTTTTCTTGGAGGGAAAGAGGCGGATTTATCACTTCAACACTATTGAGTCCACTTTGGTTTATTCCAGATATTGTTGATTCTGTTACATATTTGAGAACGTGAGCAAGGCGCACTCTTTCATTTGATAAATAGTAATATATATATACAGGTAAAAGCTTTGATTGATTTACTCTAAGACGAATTATAGATGATTCAAAAACTAAAGGTTCTTTTAGTTGCGGAACACGACAGGGTTTAGCAGCACCTTCGTAGACTAAAGACCGTCTTGCCACAAGTAAATCATTTTCATCAATTGAATATTTTTTAATATCTTTCTGACATATATTGACACGTTTTAAATTTCCAGTGCTGACTATTCCATAGAACAAGTCAGACATATGAACCATTTCAATTCCTGCTATAGATTTATTATTTTCATAGTTGTCTTTTGGCACATATAAGCCATTCTGTGACGGAAATTCCAAGAGGTTGCCAAGTTGCGTTATTTCCCAACCCATTGGATTCACAAAAGGATCACCAAATGTTTCCAAGAAGACGGATTGCAAGAACGTGTCGCTGAGTTGTAGGGCATAGCGGCGGGTGCGGCGCAGGCGATCGCATTTTTCCAAGACTGCTACAATCCGCTTTTGTTCTGCTAAGGGAGGCAGTGGTATTTCTACATTTTTTAATTTTGTAAGGCTAAGAAATGTTCTAACGCTATCAGTAATCTCTTGTTGTAATTGTTTTTGTACAATTTCACTATTTATACAAATTTCTAAATATTTAGAATCTACTTTGGTTAAATCTGGCGTAATTTTATTGAAGTTTTGAGACATGATTGCGTAGGGTAAAGATTCAGGAACTAGACAAGCAAGACCTGAAGAACCTACTGCTACAACAACTACATCACCGGGTTTAACTGCACTACGAATCAATTCTTGAGCTTTTGCGTGACTTACGAACTTTAAATCTTGTAAGGTTAGTTGACCGCTGGATACATTTAAGCCTCTTAATATAGGCACTCCTGCACTTTGGTAATCTGCTGATGTTAAATTTGAACCGAAAGGCCCACTAGAAAGTGCATAATGAGATTTATCAGCGACTTCCTCCAATTTGACCCATTGCCAACCAACAGGTAGCTGCTTCTCAAAAATTGTCATTTTATTAAAAAATTACTTTACTTCTACATAACTCATCAATTCTTGCACTTCTCCCACCATCACTTCCTCTAACTTCAACAACCTGTCCAGCGTCACTTGTGGCGAATCATAAAACGCCTCATCCTGCTCAATTTGACGATAACGACTTGCTGACAAATCATATTTATTTCCCTTCACCTGCGCCTTACTCACCCAAAACTGACGATTTAATTGATTAATCTCTGCTTGCAAAGGTGACATTTGCTCATGAAGTTGTGCCAGTTTTTGCCTATCCGCTTCCAACGCCAGACGGGTTTCCTCATCATCGGCGGGTGCAATCGCATTTTCAAAAGTCAGGCGGTTAATTTCCTTGTGCAGTCGTAACCGTTCCGCCTTCAAAGGTGCAATTTGCTCTTTCAACTCGGCTAAACGCTCCTCCCTTTGCTTAGTGAAATCAGCATTAAACCGATTCCGCCAACAATTAAGAATATCAGGAATATCGTTCTCAGCTACAGGTTGGCGCTTATCATCCAGAGAAAAGCCATCATGCTCCATATCGTAGAACCAAATGCGATCGGTCGTTCCCCCACGAGTAAACAGCAGCACGGCTGTAGACACACCCGCATAAGGTTTAAACACCCCGCTAGGCATTGATACCACCCCATCAAGGCGATTTTCTTCTATAATCTTTTTGCGAATCTCGACGTGCGCCTTACTGGAACCAAACAGCACCCCATCCGGGACAATTACCGCACATCTACCACCCATATCTAAGACGCGCAGAATTAGGTGCAGAAATAGCAATTCTGATTTTTTGCTTTTACCCGCCAGAGTGGGATGAGCATCACCAGGATCGACTGCTCCCTTAAAAGGCGGATTCATCAATACTAAATCTAGAGTTTTTTCATCATTAAAAGATTTAGACAGTGTATCCATATAAAAGAAGCGGGGATGCTCAATACCATGCAGCATCAAATTCATGGAACCGATGCGTAACATCGTCATCCCAGAATCATTATCGTATGCAGTCAAAGCTTGAGTTTGCAGAAACTCCGCCTCTTCAGGAGAGAGCATATCCCCAACTAGGTGCTTTTGCCCTTTGTCGTCATACAATATTTCTGGACTGGTGTGTTTTTCCAAAATATATTGATAGGCATTGACAGGAAACCCACAAGTACCCGCAGCTAAATCGCCAATTCTATCAGTGGGTTTAGGCTCCAACATTTCCACCATCATCTGGATAATATGGCGGGGTGTCCTGAACTGTCCATTTCTCCCGGCAATACTCAGCTTTGATAATAAATACTCATACAAATCCCCCTGCACATCCTGATTCTGTTCCGAGATTTTCATCTCATCAATGGCTTTGCAGGCTTCAATTAATAAATTGGGCTTATTAATTTTAAATTCCGCAGTTTGCATATACTGACTGAAGGAATTTTTAATTTCATTAGGTTCTTCCTGAGTTTCAGGATTATCCATTTCATTGGTTTCTTCCTGATTTTCAGGGTTACCCATTTCTTTCAGCCAGGGGAAAACCTTATTTTTTACATGATTTAATGCCTTGTCAGCGGTCATTTTTGTCCATTCTCGCCACCGCATTTCTAGGGGGACAAGAGCGACATATTCCTGGTTTCGCCGTTTAGCTTGACGTTCCCGATTATCCTCAGTCTCATCCAACCGCTTCAGGAAGAGCAAGAAAGAGAACTGCTCGATCGCATCCATAGGGTTGGATAAGCCACCAGTCCATAGCTTATCCCAAAGTAGGTCAACTTTTGATTTTAAATCGGGGTCGGTGAGCATACTCTATGTTTCAGTTTGATTATATAGGGACATTGCTAATTCTATAAGTAATCGTCCTGCCTGAAAAAAATTATCACTGTTGTAATTTTCAACGTTTACAAATATTGAGCCATCATCATCAAGTATGTAAAGATAATCTTCATGATATATTTCAATCGGAAAATTATCACTTATCTCTACTTCAAATTGATCGGGCAAATATTTAAGATTCAGTGTATATTCTTCCAAATCTTGTAATTCCGGATATATCAATAAGCCTTCTATATAATTGTTAAAACCTATTTTAATCAACTTGAGTTCTTTGAATTCTGTATTTTTACTTTTCGCTATTGGTGAATTTAATAATATATCAACTAAATCATTATAGACATTTTCTTTTTGATTATCAGTTTTTAAGTTATCTAGTTCTCCTGGTATTTCTTGATTTTTTATATCTAAAATACTTTTTGCAAAACTAGATTTGTTACTACTTGGAGGTTTTCTTGTTAAGTTTCTTTTGGCTATATTTAGATATTTCTCTATGATTTGGTAATAATTTTCATATCCATCATTGAATAACTTATCTCTAAATATTATTTTTGCCTTAGCAACTGCCTGTTCTACAAATTTATTCTCACTAATAAAATGCTCGTTTTCTTTAGCAATATCTCGCATACAAATCGAGACTATTTCTGTGATAGCAGTCAATACATCTACATCTAATTTCTCATCTTTTAATCTGGATAATCGTTCTTTATTACATATTTCATCAATGATAACCTTCGTTTGTTTATATATTTTAAGATTACCCATTTTTTGATTAATCATATGTTTTATGTTAATTGGTACTTCAATTCATAAGGTTATATAGTTAGATTTTTAACTATATAATATTTATTTCTGTAATATAGGAATTATAATTTAATTCATTATTAAGATATACACCTATTAAAAAACCTTTGAGTCGTCTTTTATCTATTCCAGCAGAACTTAAAGTTTCGCGAACCATTTCCACCAAGTATTCATTATCTAACTTATTTAGTAAATCATCTTCTTTATGACTAGCAGAGCCTTTTGCTTCTACTAAATAAGTTTCTTTACCATTGGTCATAACTATATCTACACCATCTCTATATGGTCTTACTAATTTTCTACAGCCATATATCTTTTGTAAGACTAGTCCAGATACACCTTCACCTATAGCAGAAACAGCACTAATATTGGCAGCACGTTTTCTATCTACAACTGCTGGGTAGAACAAAGGAGGATAGCCTGGTTCAATAAAAGCTCTTTTTGCATATTGAAAATAATACCGCATATCGTCAATAGGTCTATATACAGCTTGTTCAGAATATTTCTCTATAATTCTTCTCAAAGTAAACTCATTAATTGTGATAGAGAAAATCTTTTTGTAACGATTAATTGAAATTTGTTTATCAATTTCTTCCAGTACTTGCTCTCGAAATTTAGTTCTTTTGCTTAATGCTACTGGAGTTAACGAATCAGGAATACTTATTGCTCGCTGTTCAACAGATATATTTATCATAATAATTAACCCTCTATAAACTAATTATGGTTAGCTTTTTAAGCCGCTAAATTTTCTGTAAAACCTAACAGTTTATCTACCTCATCCTCAGAAAACAATCGTTCTACCGCATTTCTCCCAAACCTCGCCAAAGCACCCTCATATAAATCAGCAACCTCTAACCTGCGCTGCTGCAAAAATACACTTTGCACAGCCCGCAAAAAATTAATCTGAGTCGCATTGTATTGATGTTGAGCTATATATTCCTCAAACTGACGCTTCACTACCTCCTCATAATCAGGAATCGCATCCAGTTCTAGAAGATATCGCAGAAACGCCAATAAACTCCCCACCTTCAACCCGTAAGCCTTGCGAATATTCGACTCCGAAAGCTGGGTATTACCACCCCCCAAACCTTGCCGCAAAGTCCGTTCTAACTCTACTAATTGCCAATCTGTCACTGCTTCCCCTTGGCGAATTGCTGCAACTGTGGGGTGATTTTCTACGATTTCTGTAATCTTGCCTTCCACACGTTTTTTGTACTCCTCCACATACACCTGTTCAGCACCCTCACCCAGAGTAATGAAACCACGAGTTTCCACAAAATCAGGCAAGTCTAACTCTAAAAACACACTGGGGCGTTGCCGTCGATTCTTCATCTGATCGGCTAAAGTAGCAATTACCTGATTTAACTGTGTTACTGTTGCAGTTCTCAAATTAGAAGACAAGCACAACCTACTTGATGCTTGGCGTTGGCTATCTTGATGCACAAAATCTGGTAAGCGGCTTACATCGTCAGCAATGGATTGTAATGTATCAGGCTTTGCGCCCTCAGTCTGAATTTCCAACTTCAAGCGCTCAACTTTGCTAGTAAAGGTTGCTGCTGCGACATCTACCCCAGGCACAAATCGCAATAATGGTGCAACTTTCAACCGGAGAAACTTCAACTTCTCTGGGGTGATGTATATCCAGAATGAATCTGTCCAAGCTGGCTCAATATCTGCCCATTGCTTTTTGACAGTAAAAGCATCGCTGGGGATTTCGGCAATTTGCGATCGCAAACTCGCAATTACTGCTTGACAATCTGGTGACTCTTGCTCACCCAAATACAACTCCAGCAGATCCAAGCGCGTATTAAAAATTCGCTGAAGTACAGGAATAGTTTGCGCTACTACTGCTTGTGGCTGCGCCTCAAATTCGTTTTCCCAAAAATCGATAATCAAAAACTCTTGCTTAGTACGATTTGGCAACAACTCCAAACGTCTACAAGCCTCTTGGCTGCGGGTTCCCCGCCCAATCATCTGCCAGAGTTTTATTTGCGAGTGTACTGGCTTCATAAACACCAGATTCATAATCTCTGGTACGTCTAC
The DNA here is from genome assembly GCF_963875285.1 of Calothrix sp. NIES-2100. NCBI lineage: Bacteria > Bacillati > Cyanobacteriota > Cyanophyceae > Nostocales > Calotrichaceae > Calothrix > Calothrix sp. NIES-2100. The sequence goes on along the minus strand of NZ_CAWNLA010000001.1, from coordinate 8,252,204 downwards.
CCCGGTGTCCAGCATATCAACGGAAATCGCAATCCGAGGCATATCCTCATTTTTGAATTTGCGTGTCAACTTTCCCTTGTATTCGGTTTCATGAGTAATTACCCGCACCAAATCGGAATACTGGGGATACATTTCCTCAAATACCTCACAAAGCCGTAGGGCATGAGGCTGAGTCAGGGCAAATACAATTGTTTTCGCTGGTAGTTGTCCCGACTCGTCTTTATGGCACTTATCTAATATTTCTTCCCATTGCTTTCGCAAAGTATCTCTATTACTGACAGTTTTCTCTAACTCTGTCCCCGAATAATCCAGTTCATCAGGGTCAAGACCTTGTTCTATCAAAGCATTGCGGTCTTCTTCACTGAGATTTGCTCCTTGAATTCCCTGGCGTTGAAATTTCGTTTGTGCCCCATAAAGGCTAAAGTTGACTAAATATTTCTCATTAACTGCTGTGGTGAAGTCATAGAGAAAGGTAGGCGTACCATCAAAGCAGTGAAAGGTGTTAAAAGTATTGCGATCGACAAAAGTTGCTGGAGTAGCCGTTAGCCCAATCATTCGGGCATCAAAGTAGTCCATCGGCTCCTGAAAGCGTTTAAAAATTGACCGATGTGCCTCATCAAAAATAATCAGGTCAAAAAATGCTGGGGTGAATTGTTGATAACAACGCGCTAAAGTATGCAGGGTGACTGTGTACAGGCGTTTTGTCTTGTCGATATTGTGGGTGAAAATGCGATCGCATGGTTCATTAGGGATATGCGGCTTAAAACCATCGGTCAAAGCTTGGTCTACCAAATTATCGCGATCGGCGACAAACAAGACTTTACGGGTTTGGTTAGCCTTCAGAAACAAGTCAATAATCGCCATTGTCGTGCGCGTCTTCCCCGTACCCGTTGCCATAATCAACAAAGCACGACGCTTCCCTTGATCAAACGCCTCACAAACCCGCCGAATCGCCTCTTGCTGATACGCCCTTCCCGCAATTTGGCTATTAATCGGTACTTCAATCAGGGGTATTTTATTCTGGCGGAGGTAAAGCAAATTTTCTAAATCTGCTGGCGAGAAAAATCCCGCAACTTGCCGTTTAGCAGAGTTACCCACATCCCAGAAATAGACTTCTACACCATTTGTCAGGAAAGCAAAAGGACGAAAACTTTGATGCTTCTCAATTTCCGTAACGTAATGTTCTACCTGTGCTTGTGCTATCTGAGGATCGCGGCTTTGCCTTTTCGCTTCCACAACAGCGATAACTTCCCCATTGGGCTGATACAAGCAGTAGTCCGTCACGCCATTCCAAGGTGCTGCATCGTAGCCATCTACCGGAATCTCAATCTTCACCTGATCGGGATTTGTCAGGTTCCATCCCGCTTTTTGTAACGCTGGATCAATTAACTTTTCTCTGGTATTGGCTTCACTCAAAGACATTACAGCATCCTAGAACAGGGACTTAGCAAGAAGGGTCAGGGTTTTGTCTCCTTATTAATGTTCCCTCAAAACCCTGTGTAAATCACATCCAAGTATATCAACAAGTTCAGGGTTTTCTTGTAACTGTAAGTCTAGTTTGCTACTGTGTATGCAAATTAGTAATTTCTACTGCGATGTTGGATGGCATGATAATTGGCCATTATCGTAGGCATGGTAAAAGTTTAGTAGTGTGTAGTGATGCGATCGCGATCCAGTTCCAAATCCCAGATAAGGCGATTGCCCTAAGTTTTACCAATTCTCTGACTACTTGATTGCATATCTAGGTATCCAAGCACCAACACAGTAGAAGCGATCGCAGTTCTATTCTAATAGAAACAAGCAGTTGATTCAGTAATCAAGTATAAATTCAATTTTCATCAACTTGAAAGAATATATACTATAAGTACTTTTACTCTGTGACAGTTAGTAAAGGACTTTACGAGCCAGTAAAGAATTTTACGAACCAGTAAAGAACTTTATTGTTTACTTACACTCAATAGCATTGCTCTTAACATCAGATACAGACACAAAACCATCTGCTGCATCTTTGATAAAACCAGCTAGGGGTACTGCAATTAGCAAACCCAATAAGCCACCAATATAAGTTCCTACTAGTAAGGAAACGATCACCCATACAGGTCTAAGTCCTGTAAACCGCCCTAAAAGCCGGGGTGCGATCGCCTGATCAATTAACTGGTCGATGACTATAGCTACAGCAAAAATCTTTACTGCTAGCCAAAAATCATGTGAGGCTATGATTAAAGTCACTATCATCAAGCTAATAACATCACCAAAAGGAATCAAGCTGAAAATTCCAATTCCCAACCCAAAGAGTAAAGCAAACTGCACCTGAAACCCTACAAACATTAAAGTTTCCGAAACTCCCATCAGCAGTGATAAACTCACTTGACCAATTAAGTAATTTTGAAAATTTTGTTGCAGAGAATCTCTTACTTGTTGAGCAAAATCCCAAGGGAGTTTTTTAAATATTCCTTCCCAAATTCTTTGACCATCAATTAGTAGATAGAAAGTTAATACCACTGTTACTATAACTTCAGAAATGCTATCAATAGTATCTATAATAATACTTAATAAATGCTTCAATATATATTCTAATTCATCAGGTAAGTGATTATTTACTTGCGTTAATATTTCCCCCACATTAATTTTTAACTTTTGGCTCAAACTCGAATCTGTTAAAGTTTGGAATTTTGCCTCATTAGCATCAATCCATTGGGGTAGCAATTTAGCTATTTCATGAAATTGGTCTATGACAATCGGGGTTAAAATAATGCTTACAACAATTATAATTAGCAAGACAGGTATAAAAACTGCTCCTATTGCATAGCTACGTTTAACTCCCTGTTCCTGGAGATTGGAAACAGGATAGTTTAAAATGAAAGCAAACAAACTTGCTAATACCAAAACTGTAACTATTGGTTGAAAATAATCGAAAAACTGAAATGCTAGCCAACCATTAAGAAAAATCAAAGGAAATATTAGAGTTAAAATTAATATTTTAATTAATTGATTGAGTGAGATATTCATAATTATTTATCAGTGGTTAGGCAAATTCAAAGTTACGCTTGTAGGACAAAGAACCAAAAATTAAATCAGGTGTAATTAATTTTTTTGAGTCCTGCAAACTACTTAATAGTATAATGAAATGTATATGAAGAAATATAAATTATCAGCACGGCACATTAAATTGTTGACAGTGCGTTGTTGTGCAGTGTAACGCATCCTACATTTATTTCTTTATTTCATACTTCATCCTTCTACTAGCTTTCTTTAAAAGCTAAAAATTGTTCTTCATTAATCCGTCCCGCTTGATACAGAGTTTCTGTAATTTCGGAAATAGTTAAAACTGCGTAACTTTGGTAACCATTTTGCCTTAACTTATCTTTTACCCCCTGTTCATGGTCGATAAATACTACAAGATCATTAACATTTAGTCCCGCAGATTTCAATTTTTCTGCACCTTCCATCACACTTTTACCACTAATCAGAATATCATCCACAACCACAACAGTTTCACCTGGATGGAAGTTTCCCTCAATTACCTTGCGAGTTCCATGTGCTTTAACTTCCTTACGCGGAAAAATCATTGGACATTGTAAGCGTAAAGCTAAACCTGTGGCTGTGGGTAAAGAACCATAAGGAATACCAGCTATTCTATCAAAATTTAGGTTTTGCAAAATATTTTCATAAGCATTCAATACTTGATTAAAGACTTGAGGATTAGAAATAATTTTCCGTAAGTCTATATAATAAGGAAACGTTGCTCCTGAGGCTTGCACAAAATTACCAAACATAATGCAGCCAATATCATAAAGTTGTAAAATTAAATCTTGCTGCGGGTGTTGATTTAAAAAACACACGTCTGGTAGCCACACAGTACAGGTAGAATTATCGTCAGCAATATTAGTTTTAAATTGATTAATTTCTGCCCGTAAAGATTGGATTTCCAGCGATAATTGGGGGCTAGATAACATATCTTGAGGTACAGGAATCAGCAACCCATCACCGCTATCATTCAAGCCTGCTGCTAAAATTTGATTAAGATTGCTACCCTCTGCCCAAATACTACGAGCCATAATCATTCTTTCGGGTGCAATTGCTCGAATCAACCCCAAAACATCAGGATTTGTAGTTCCCACTTCTAATCCTAATTGCTCTGGAGTCCCCCAATTTTTTGATTCTTTTACCACCTGCAAATATAAAGGTGATTCTTTTGTCGGATATTGCTGTAAATTTTCTGCTCCGGGATTAGATGTACAGCACAAAATAAATACTGCATGATCGGGATAAACTAAAAATGGTGCCACATGATCTTGTCCGGTATAGGGGCTGAGTGTAATAGCATCAACTCCCCATTCTGTAAACACAGTCCGAGCAAAAATAGTACTAGTATTTAAGTCACTATGTTTAGCATCCAAAATAATTGGAATGTGGTTAGGAATAGCGGTTAAAGTTTTGTGTAATAGTTCTAAACCAGGAATACCTAATGCTTCATAAAAGCCTAATGTTGGCTTATAAGCGCAGACAAAATCAGCAGTTTCGGCAATAATAAATTGCAACCAATTCCACAAACCAGTCATGATATCTTGAGATTCATAGCGCGTGGGCATCATTTCTGGATTTGGATCAAGCCCAACAAAGAGTAAGCTTTGATTGCGGGCAATATTATCATGTAGTTTATCAAAAAATTTCATAGTTAATTTGTTATTTGTCAGTTGTCAGTTGTCAGTTGTCAGTTGTCATTTGTCATTTGTCCCCCGTGTCTCCCTTGTCCCCCTTGTCCCCCTTGTCCCCCTTGTCCCCCGGTTGGGAAATCTCGACTCCGCTCGATTACCGCGCAGTCGAACCACATCCCACTATGCATGGTGCTGACTTTTTTAAAGTCCTGCAAACCATTCGTAACCTTGGTCTTCCCAATAACCTTTAAAAGGTGATAAATAATTAGTGAGCGTAATTTGAGTCACCCATTTACTTTGCTTATATCCTAGTTTAATCGGCGAAGCTAAACGCAAAGGGGCACCATTATCAACTGGTAAAGGTTCACCGTTTTTTTGATAAGCTAATAAAGTTTGGGGATGTAACACCGATGCTATATCCCAACTTTCATAGTAGCCGTCGGCTGATTTAAAATAAGCATACTTGACATTAGCTTTAGGTTGGGCAAGAGCAATTATTTCTTGCATACGTATACCACCCCACTGCACGATCGCCGCCCATCCTTCTACACAAACATGGCGAATAATCATCGACGTTAGAGGTAAAGTCTGAATTTCTTTCATGCTCAGACTGAGAGGATTATTGACTTCACCATCAACAATTAAACGATACTTTTGTTGGTCTATAATGGGAGTAGCTCTAAAGGTATTAACTATTAACGCTTCTGGTTGAATTTGGCTAGGGGAAAATTCCGGTACAGGCTTTTGAGGATTAAATATCAACGCTTCCACCCTTTGATTTAGCGGTTCGGAAAGTTTACCCACCAAATCTTCAAAACTTGGTGTACCACAGCCACCAAGTAGAAAACTCACGCCGGATAATCCAGAAATTTGTAAAAATTGACGGCGTGTCAATTGCAGACGATGACTGCGAATTAAACCCATATTCAAAAATCCTCCGACAGCCAGAACAGCGATTTCACCAAAACATAGATTCTGTAAGTTGCTCACCCCCAGCTTTCCGTCCTAGTAAATAATGCGCGATCGCAAATACAATCAATATGGGGACTGAACAAAAGTGAGCAATTCGCAGTCCTTGCCAACTACCAAATATATTTACTATCCAATAAAATTGTGCTGGCTTATACATGCCTATCCCAGTAAATATTGCTAGGAGTAAGATAGGGATAATTGCTGTATAAACAATGCGATGCCAAGCATAAATCAGCCGTCGAGAATTGTGACTTTTTTGTAACGCTTTGAAATCGTTAACACCCACAAATCTATGTCGCCAGCGTCGGGTAATTAAAATGTAAATTCCATACCACAATAAGTTCAAAGAAAATAACCACATGGCGAAAAAATGCCAGTGTCTACCCCCAGCCAGCCAAGCCCCTAATGTAAATATGGGCGAAATGTGTAAACCTGCTCGTCCACCAAAAACTGGATTAGCATTATAAATTTGCAGTCCACTGGTAAGCATGATGAACAAGCTAATGATATTTCCAGAGTGGAAAACCTTAGCTCCTATTGCTTGATTTGGTAACTTGCGTCCTTTAGAGGGAATGGTCGAACTCATATAGCAATCCTAAATCATTCGTGAACTACAATATCTTCTTTTTCTGTAAGAAGTTGCAGATTTGAGAGCTTACTGATTTTCACAAATCAAATAGGGCTGTTATGGTTGGGGATTCTTTCGCCAAGAAACCGCAAGACTTCTCAAAGTTAAGAGAGTTACTGCTTGTGTTTCTGTGGTTCAAAATTTTTGCTCACACAAAATCAGAGGCAGGAAAATATGAAAAACTCCACCCACGGATCGGAGTTTTGGGCATGGGGAATAGGGCATGGGGAAGAGTCACCAATGCCCAATGCTCAATGTCCCAAGCGACGGGAAGAACAACCTCGTCAAGCCGCAAGGGGATGGAGTTTCCCGTCGCTTACATAAATCAAAGCGTCTTCCCCTACCCAAGTCTGAGTTTTTATCGTACAGCTATTTGCTTTATACTTAATGCAAAAAAATAATATTTAGTCAAAAAATAATGTAATAAATCGATACAACATATCAGCTTTGGGAAGATTTGTACACTCCAAAAAGAAAGATGATCTCTATGGAGAGTATGTCTAAATTATTTATATATGGTAAACACCTGGTATATCTGGAGGCTTGGTCAAACCAAGCCTTTTTTATGTTTTTAGTATTTAAACATACTTATAGAATATTTATGTATCGTCAAATTTTGAAACAGCTAGGATTTTAAGCAAGTAGTTTTCTAGCAGGTTTTGGCATATTTGGATACATCCCCTAGGATGATGATCTGTTATCAGAGTAGCTCTAAATTATTTTAGTACGTTGTTAAGCACAGCAATGATCGAGGTTTGGCTCGCGACCAAACCTTTTTCTCTCCAGAAGCCAGGTGATTTTTTATCAGTTTTATGACTATTTGCACACATCCTCTAGGATGATGAAGTCTCAGCAGAGTAAGTCTAAATTAGGCTTGGTGTAGTAAATGCTTGGTATATACAGAGGCTTGGTTAAACCAAGCCTTTTTCATGATTGTCATTAGTCATTAGTCAATAGTCATTAGTCCTCCTTGTCCTCCTTGTCTTCCTTGTCCCCTCTGCCCCTCATCTCCTTATTCCTCACATAACTAGCAACTCACTACCAATCTTTGTGTTGGCTGTGGCAGTTAAAGGCTGGGAATTTTGGTAAAATCTGGTCATAATATCCATTCAGAGGAGCGCTCACCCAAATCTAGGGGAATGCTCACCGCTTTACCTAGTCGCGGACGCTCGCGTGTTTGTATAATAAATGTCTGTACCTGGGAAGCGCCACCCAAAGCATGAAGATAATTGGCAATGCTATCTAGATGGGCTTGGTACTCGTCCTCGCTCAAGGGAAAAGAGGCTTGCTCTAGATATTTCCACATGACTTGCAGAAATATTTTCCCTTGGGAGCGCCGCAACTGCACATCGTAAGAATATCCCCACTTATCAACCAACAGTTGACGTAATTCCTGTCCTGTCATAGGTTGTCTCAATTAGATTTTACATTTAGTTATGATGTTAAGTTCCGTAACTCAAGTATGATAAGGATATAAAGAAATGTAATGCTAACAGAAAAGATGCTAGAAATATCTTGGAACAGAGAAGTATGGCATTTTTGTGGGCGTTAGCATTTCGACTTAGATAAGAGTTGCTCACCTACTAGTACTCTTATCAAAATGCTTAACAAAATACACAAAGAGCGCGTAGATTATGGCTCAATTTTCTGAATCAGCAGACGTGCCCGATATGGGGCGTCGTCAATTCATGAATCTGCTCACTTTTGGCACTGTCACTGGAGTAGCTCTGGGAGTATTGTATCCAGTAGTCAAGTACTTTATTCCGCCAGCAGCCGGTGGTGCAGGTGGTGGTGCAACGGCAAAAGATGAGCTGGGCAACGATGTTAGCGTCAGCAAATTTCTAGCAAGCCATAATGTAGGCGATCGCGCCCTAGTTCAGGGACTCAAGGGCGACCCCACTTATCTTGTTGTAGAAAGCAAAGAAGCGATCGGCGATTACGGCATTAATGCCATCTGCACCCACCTCGGTTGTGTTGTCCCCTGGAATGTGGCGGAGAACAAATTTAAATGTCCTTGTCACGGTTCCCAATACGACGCAACTGGCAAAGTTGTCCGGGGCCCTGCACCTCTGTCTTTGGCTTTGGCACATACCAATGTCCAAGACGATAAAGTCGTCGTTAGTCCTTGGACTGAAACCGACTTCCGCACCGGCGAAGAACCTTGGTGGGCTTAATTATTTTTGTCAATGGTCAGTGGTCAGTGGTCAGTTGTTGACTTTCCACTGACAAATGACACATGACCAATGACAAATGACTAATGACTAATTCATGAGAGAATCGTTGCCCTTATAGAGATGAGAAATGCTTCAACAGCGAGGTTAACTCGCAGTACCAGAGCAATAGTCAAAACATTGCTCATCGCGATCGCTACTGTGACATTTTACTTCACCAGCGATTTAGCCCTGCCACAATCTGCTGCTGCCTATCCTTTCTGGGCCCAGCAAACCTATCCAGAAACCCCCCGCGAACCGACTGGGCGAATTGTTTGCGCCAACTGTCACCTAGCGGCTAAGCCGACAGAAGTGGAAGTTCCCCAATCAGTGCTACCTGACACTGTGTTCAAAGCTGTGGTGAAAATCCCCTACGATACCAGCGTCCAGCAGGTAGGTGCTGATGGTTCTAAAGTCGGCTTAAACGTTGGTGCGGTATTGATGCTACCCGAAGGCTTCAAAATTGCTCCTGAAGACCGCATTTCCGAAGAACTCAAAGAGGAAGTTGGCGACACTTACTTCCAAACTTACAGCGAAGATAAAGAAAATGTCGTCATCGTCGGCCCCTTACCTGGTGAACAGTATCAGGAAATTGTCTTCCCAGTTCTCTCTCCCAACCCCGCAACTGATAAAAATATCCACTTCGGTAAATATTCAGTTCACGTAGGTGGTAACCGGGGACGGGGACAGGTTTACCCAACTGGTGAAAAGAGCAACAACTCTGTTTATAACGCTTCTGCTGCTGGTACAATCACCAAGATTGCCAAAGAGGAAGATGGAGACGGTAACGTCAAATATGTACTGAGCATCAAAACCGATTCTGGTGAAGTTGTCTCTGAAACAATTCCCTTAGGCCCAGAACTGATTATTTCTGAAGGGCAAACTGTAAAAGCCGGTGATGCTTTGACTAACAATCCCAACGTTGGTGGATTTGGTCAACGAGATGCAGAAATTGTATTGCAAGATGCCAGTCGCGTCAAATGGTTGATTGCATTCATCGCTCTTGTGATGATGGCTCAAGTCATGCTGGTGTTGAAGAAGAAGCAGGTTGAGAAAGTCCAAGCTGCTGAGATGAATTTCTAAATTATTTTTGAATTCATTTATTTTAAGACAGGCAGATTGCCTGTCTTTTTTTATCACAAATCAGCAGCAAACAGAGAAGCTATAGCAATTTGCAAAAATAATGCAACAAATAAATTGTAGGGGCGGTGTCTCCCCCAGCTTGACGACAATGCATGTGTTGGAAACATTATTTGAATTGATATTAGTGTTCACATGTCGAATGAAGAATATGAAACTATTTGCAATGCTATTCAATTAGGTCTTCAAGCTCTGGGAGTAGAAAATTATCATCAAGTCTATTCGTTCATAACATCTAACTAATAATAAAATTACACCTGACAAATTTACTGAATAATTCAAGTGCTAAATTAAATTTAAAACCAGCTAAGTTGAGGTATCCAGCCATGACAGCCTCAGTAGAATATATTCCGATTACGCCAATTGAATATCCAGAAGAGGACGGTAAGCCAATGGCTGAAGGCGATTTACAGCGTAAGTATTTGGTTTATGCTACAGATGTTCTGGAAATTTATTTCCAAAACCGTCCTGATGTTTACGTTTCTGGAAATTTATTTGTCTACTACGAACAAGGAAATCCAGAATCAGTTGTGGCTCCAGATGTATTTGTGGTATTTGGTGTTGATAATAAGGAACGCCGCTCTTATAAAACCTGGGAAGAACAAGATAAAACCCCAGATTTTGTTTTAGAGATTACTTCAAAAACCACCCGCAGCAAAGACCAGGGAGCAAAGAAAGGAATTTATGCGTTTTTGGGAGTGCGTGAATATTTCCAATATGACCCTACAGGCGATTATCTCACGCCCCAACTCCAAGGTTTACGCTTAGTCGAGGGCAATTATTTCCCAGTCGCAGCCAATACTCTGACAGATGGTACAGTTTCTTTAACTAGTGAAGTTTTGAGTTTAGAGTTACGGCTAGATGCTCTTAAACTGCGCTTTTACGAATCAGTAACGGGTCGAAAACTCTTAACTCATGAAGAGGAAGTTACAGCACGACAAGCCGCAGAAGAGAAAGCGCAAAAATTAGCCGCTAAACTCCGAGAATTAAATATTGACCCAGATAACCTTTGACATCTCCCCTCCTTGAAAGAGATGGGATTCTCAAAGGATGTCACGCCTCGGTCTCAAAACACGAGGCTTCACTTGTTTTACTAATGACAGTCTCAGCACTGGTGTGGATTACCCTACTTTCCCTATCGGTAAGCACGATTGTTTGCATATTGCAAGTTTTGTAACGCTAAAGTTATATTTATTTACACAATGTTACATAAATTAAACAGAGGTCAAAAATGACTATCTTAACTGCATTATTGGTTGTGGGTTGGTTAGCAGTTTCAGTGATCGGCACTCAGGCGTATTTTATGGGAGAGCAAAGCAAGCCCATCCACGAGCGTAACTGGCGTTCCGAGTCTTTTGAAAAATTGGCGAAGTCGATTACAGGCCAAGATACCGACTATAGTGAACGTACTCCTGCCTATGCAATGAATGCCTATATCAGCCGCAATTTGCCCCGATAATGGCTGATGAGAATTAACACAAATACAACCCCCAGCCCTATTTTTGGGGGTTTGCTTTACAAAAACTTCAAATGATTGACGTAATGTGAAGAATCAGTTAAATTTATTAATATAAGCTTACAAAGCTAACAAACAAAAATATTGAAACTACGACAACGCTGAAGAAAATCTGACATTTGGGTATTTCGGAGCTTTCTTCTTTTACCTCGGCAAGCGCAGCCGAGGTTTTATTTTGGTCAATGGTCATTGGTCAATGGTCATTGGTCATTGGTCATTGGTCATTGGTCAACTGTCAACTGTCAACAGTCAAAAGTGTTTACAACTGACAACTGACAACTGACAACTGACTAAGGACTAATTTAGGTAGATACCCTAAAGACATTAAGCGTTAAGCAAGTAAAAATTGATTTGTATTAAGCATCTGTAATCACTCCAGAAAGCTCCAGAAATACTGAGAGACAATCTGGAGTTTCTTTATTAAGAGCATGGTAACATAAACGAGTTTGCAGAAGCGATCGCCCAAATTCAGTATAAGTACTGCAATTTAAAAACCACCTGTAACTAATTAGTCTACAAATATTAACCCAATCTGACTTTGGGGATTATATTGGGCTAATAGGTAACTATCATCAATCAATTAACCACCAAAATGGCATTGAGAGCAACTATTTTAAGTAAAATTTCGCAAACAATGTAACTTTTACCCTGCATAATGTGTAGTATGCCATGAGATATCTTTCTCAGGGCTGAGTAGCCAATTACCAATAAGCAAAACGTATATTAAACTGATTACTATAACGGCATGACTTATATTAAGAACGCCTTTGAAGAATTTCTGCGCAGTATCGAAGGCTTTGACCAATTACCTAATGAGGAAATCGTCAATCTCTCACAACAGCTACAAGCTTGGCGCTACCGTATAGGTCAAAAGATTATCGGGAAAGAAGTAATTCCCGACCGAATAACAATCATTTATGAAGGACAAGTACGCCTTTTAGGATACGATCCGCAAACGCAAATGCCAGTAACCTTGAAGTTACTGCAACCAGGAGAGTTCCTAGGGGAAATCGGGTTTTTGCGTCAGGTTGCATGTGAAACAGCGATCGCATCCACAGAACTAGTCTGTTTAACCTTCAGTACAGTTGAATATTTACGGCTACTCTCTTCATACCCAGCTTTTGCTAATCTTCGCAAGAACCGCCCGCATATTATTGAAGTCTTTGATGTCATCGGTTGGCAATTAGAAAAGCAAGCTTTAGCCAGTGCTAATCTCAAAGAACTCTCAGAACAAGCTTTACCAGAAGCGAAAGTACATTACCTCCCTCCCGGAAAAAGCCCATTTAACCAACTAAATTATCAAAGTAGCTGGTTTGTCAGTGGTAGCGGTACAGTCAAGAGTTTCGTCACTGGTTCGCGCTTACAATTGATTGATGGTGGAAAAATCGAAGTTGAAGGGCCAAATTCTGTACGTCTAGTCGGTTTAGATCCATCAGATTTGTACTTCCTGGGTGATGAGCCGGAACCAGAGCCAGTAACTGACAGCCAACCTCAACAGAGATTCTCACTCGACTCAATAGATATTCCCTACGCCTCTGTAGAAGAAGTTTCACAACCAGCAGTTGGCTCAAAAGGTAAACAAAAAAACCAAAAATTTCCGTTTTACCGGGGAAATGGGGAAATAAATGCCACATTTGCCTGTTTCCAAATGCTCTTGAAGCACCTACAAATTCCGTTTCGCCGGGAAGTAGTGCGCCGCATCTTAACAGAGCAAATGAGAAAACAAGGTACTCTCTCATTTCAGCTTTGTGCTTATCTGTCAGAGTTAATCGGACTCAAGGCTCATCTGGTAGATATCCCCGCCACCTCGATCACAAGGATTCCTACACCAGCATTGGTTCGCTATGGTGATAGTTATGCAGTGTTATATGCAGCAGATGCAAATGGTGTAGTTGTAGGTGTCCCATCTCAAGGCATACTCCGCTGTAAACCAGCTGAACTAATAGCTGGATTAGAGGTTGATGAAAGCAAAATGCCGCCTCATGTGCGGGTATTGCTGGTGTCGCCTACCAAAGAAACCCCCCAAGAACGGTTTGGGTTACGGTGGTTTGTTCCCTATTTATCACGTCACCGCCGTGTACTAATAGAAGTTTTTGTCGCTTCATTTTTTGTGCAATTGGCAGCCTTAGCTAACCCACTAGTTATTCAGCTAATTATTGATAAAGTCATAGTTCAAAATAGCATTAATACGTTGAATGTATTGGGAGTACTGCTATTAGTAGTCGGTATATTTGAAGCAGTGTTAACCACATTGCGGACATACTTATTTGTCGATACTACCAACCGCATTGATATGAGTTTGGGGTCGGAAATTATCGACCACTTACTTCGCCTACCACTACGATATTTTGAAAAGCGGCCAGTCGGTGAATTGTCAACTCGGATTAACGAATTAGAAAATATCCGGCAATTTCTCACAGGTACAGCTTTAACAGTGGGATTAGATGCAGTATTTTCGGTGGTTTATATCATCGTCATGCTGTTTTATAGTTGGCAACTCACCCTAGTAGGTTTGGGCACAATTCCCGTGTTTGTGATTATCACTTTAATTGCTTCTCCCACTGTTAGTAGACAGTTACGGGGCAAAGCCGAACGCAACGCGGAAACTCAATCTTATTTAGTTGAGGTGATGTCCGGGATTCAAACAGTGAAAGCGCAAAATATCGAATTGCGATCGCGCTTTTCCTGGCAAGAACGTTATGCGCGTTATGTAGCCGCTGGCTTTAAAACTGTTGTCACCTCTACCCTAGCTAACTCTACGAGTAACTTTCTCAATAAACTCAGTAGTTTACTAGTTTTGTGGGTAGGAGCTTATTTGGTACTGAAGGGTGAATTAACCTTAGGGGAATTAATCGCTTTTAGAATTATCTCCGGCTACGTCACCAGCCCAATATTGCGTTTGGCTCAACTGTGGCAAAACTTCCAAGAAACAGCCTTATCTTTAGAGCGGTTGAGCGATATTGTTGATACCCCAGAAGAAGCAGAAACCAATCGCGACAACATCCCCTTACCTGCGATTGTCGGCTCAGTGAAATATGAAAATGTTTCCTTCCGCTTTGCCGCTAGTGGGCCGCTGCAACTTTCTAGTGTCAGTGTGGAAATTCCGGCTGGACAATTTGTCGGCATTGTCGGACAAAGTGGATCTGGGAAAAGTACGATGATGAAATTACTGCTGAGACTTTATGATGTCGAGGCGGGCAGAATTTTAATTGATGGTTATGATATTGGCAAAGTAGAACTATATTCATTGCGACGACAGCTGGGTGTAGTACCGCAAGATCCACTGTTGTTTGACGGTACAGTTCAGGAAAACATCGCTTTAACCAACCCGGAAGCAACAACCGAAGAAATTATCGAAGCCGCTCGCATCGCCGTAGCCCACGAATTTATAATGGGGCTACCTAACGGTTACAATACCCGTGTGGGTGAAAGGGGTGCAGCACTGTCCGGTGGACAAAGACAAAGAATTGCGATCGCGCGCTCGATTCTGCAACGACCAAAGTTATTAGTCTTAGATGAAGCAACTAGCGCTCTAGATTACCCCACAGAGCGACAAGTTTGTCTGAATTTAGCTCAAGACTTTAAAGGAACTACGGTATTCTTTATTACTCACCGCCTGAATACTGTGAGTAATGCAGATAGAATTATTGTGATGGATAGTGGCAGAATCACAGAACAAGGAAGTCATCAAGAGTTAATGGCTGCTAAAGGGCATTATTTTTACCTTTATCAGCAGCAAGAAGTCAACCTGTAATCAATCAGTTATCAGTTTTTCAGGCATAACTTAATCACTGATAACTGATAACTGATAACTAAGTAAGTAGGCGATTGCACACAACTATATTACAAAAGGTAAACACGCTGGAAACTCTTAGCAATGACAAATAACTAATGACAAATGACGACCCTAGCCACTATTTTCATTACGCCGACCTAACTTAAATAAACAAATACTAATTCAAAATCTAAAATCCCTATGACTCAACTTAATGGTAATAACTTTAACAGCACAAATGGCAGCGGAAGGCAGAATAACCAAGTACAGACAGATTCACGACGAGTAATCACAACTGATGCCAAACCTGTAAAAGAGTCTGCATTGAACTTCCAAGACGCTAACTTTGAGCAAGCAGTTGTACTGCGTCAATCTCCAGTTTGGTCACGCACAATTATGGCATCCCTCATGGCCTTAGCTGTCTTTGGGATTGCTTGGGCTTGTTTAGCGAAAATCGAGCAAGTAGTACCAGCCGCAGGACAATTAAAGCCAGAAGGAACAGTTAAAGACGTGCAAGCTCCTGTAAGTGGAGTGGTGAAAGAAGTTTTTGTCAGAGATGGTCAAGATGTCAAAGCTGGAGATTTACTACTGACTTTTGATTCTATAGCCACCCGTGCTGAATTAAATAGTTTAAATCAAATTCGCGCTGCAATAAATCAAGAAAACCAAATTTATCGCCGCTTGATGGGAGCAAGTTTTGCCACAACATCTGAATTAGAATTTTTGCGTAGTAGATTACCGCAAGACACAGCTTTTCTGCTGAAAAGTCGAGCAGCGTTAGTTTCTGAAAATGAATTGTTACGGAATCAATTGAAAAAAGATGGTGCAGAATCAGGACTAGGAATTGATGAGCAACAACGTCTATCAGTAGCCAAAAAAGAATTAGATTCGCGCTCTTTAGCAGCACAGTTGGAAGTTGAAAAAACTCGGAAGCAACTATCGCAAACTACATTCAAAAAGCAGGATACTCAAAATAGTTTAGCTATCCAACAAAAGATTTTATCGAAAATCAAAATCTTAGCAGAAGAAGGTGGTATTTCGCAACTTCAGTATCTTAATCAGCAACAACAAGTACAAAATTTGAGTGCAGAAGTAGCGCAGTTAGGAGAAGAAGAAAAACGCCTCCAATTCGATATCCAAAAAGGACAGCAGCAGTTAACAAATACCGTAGCAGCTTCCGATCAAAGCATTTTAGAAAGAATCTCTCAAAACAAACAGCGGATTGCTGAGATCGATAGCCAATTCATGAAAGTGATCCTGGAAAATGAACAGCGTTTGGCAGATGTTAATAGCAAAATTGCCCAAAGCAGGCAGAATGTCAAATACCAGGAACTGCGCGCTCCTGTCAGTGGGACTATTTTTGATTTGCAAGCGAAAAACGCAGGATTTGTGGCTAATCCCACGGAAAAACTGATGCAAATTGTGCCTAATGAAAAATACATTGCAGAAGTTTTCATTACCAACAAAGATATTGGTTTCGTGCGGAAAGATATGAAGGTTGATGTCAGAATTGATTCCTTTCCTTTCAGCGAATTTGGTGATATTAAAGGAAAAGTTGTCGAAATTGGTTCTGATGCATTACCTCCAGATCAAACACATCAGTTTTACCGCTTTCCAGCACGAGTTAGTTTAGATAAACAATCATTAACAATTAAAGGTAAAACAGTCAACTTACAGTCTGGTATGTCGATCACTGCTAATATTAAAGTTCGCGAAGAACGTACAGTGATGAGTCTATTTACTGAGTTGTTTACCAAACAGGTTGATAGTCTTAAGGAAGTACGTTAGACAATATATACTCATCTGGCTGGTCATTGATTTAGGTCGGTTTTGATGTGTGCAATTAAAGGTGAAATCAATGTGAATTGCTGGGACTCAATTAGTACAGCCAAATAATTAAGTTTTGCCTGAATTTTTGTCAGGACTTTAGTCCTTGATTTTTTGACTAAAGTCCTCTCAAAAGACCTCTTACTAGCTTGCTTCCCCGCAGGGGTACACTACAATTCATCAAAACTAATGGGACACACCATTAGCTTGTTGATGGCGCTTTCAAGCTTTTTGCTTGTATTGCTTGGAGCGTTTTGTATCTTTTAATTCCTCTGCTGTTTTGGCGATCGCTAATTCTGTGTTTCCTAAATTGAGCGAAACAGTTTTTTCCTTTTCCCCCCTTTCCCCTGTTTCCCAAAACATTTCTTAATATAGTTAGTGTATTTCCGTTGGTCTACTGAGTTGAGTTTGAGGCTGTGGTGATATCAACCATTTTTCCCCGACTGAAGCCGTCTCTCCCTACAAAAAATGTTCCATTTCCGACGGACTAATCGCACTCTGTGTCAAATTCAACCCCAAAATTTTCATCCTGTAAAATTCGTTCTTTGAGTGAGAAAGATTGTTTCTTATGACCACAATTTGAGCAGCGATCGCGAAATCATATCGCCCACTGAGTACAGACTATAGTGAACATTGCTATGTCTTTACAATAAGGTGGTTCAAATACGTGAAATGGCACAATCACTATATGCAGCATCAAAATAATGACATAGACTGTTAGAATGTTTACTCTCAACGCTATTTCTAAATTTTGAATTTTGAATTGTAATTATGGTTCATCCTCAACGCATCGAACCCTCTCCCGGACAAGAGTCAGTTTGGGATTATCCTCGTCCACCACGCCTTGAGGATACCAACAAACATATTCAGATTATTTTCAACGGGGTAACGATTGTAGATACGCATTCTGCCAAGCGTGTTTTAGAAACTAGCCACCCACCTTCATACTATATTCCTCCAGCCGATATCAAAATGGAATACCTTTTTCCGACACCACAATCTAGCTTTTGTGAGTGGAAAGGACGCGCTCTTTATTATAATATTCGTGTTAGTGATAAAGAAGTCCAGAATGCTGCTTGGTTTTATCCCAATCCTACGCCAGCTTTTGCATCTATGGAAAATTATGTAGCTTTTTACGCTCATATAATGGATGCTTGCTATGTTGATGGGGAAAAAGTACAACCGCAACCTGGGAACTTTTATGGGGGTTGGATTACCAGTGATATAGTTGGGCCTTTTAAGGGTGTTCCTGGTAGTTGGGGATGGTAATAATGAATGATGAATTATCTTGATATAAGTTTAGTGTGAGCGGAGAATTTAGACCTCAAGCAAAACAGGTTTCAATTTTATGGCAATTTTGAATAGGGAATTTTCCAAGTCTCTGATGAAAGTAGAAGTTGTGCCCCATGATCCAACATGGCGTGGTAAGTTTGAAGATGAAGCCAAGCTGATTGCCCTAGCACTTGGTGATAATGTAGTTGATATTCATCATATTGGTAGTACTTCAATTCCTACCATCCATGCTAAACCTATCATTGATATATTAGTTCAGGTTAAAGACATCGCCAAGGTAGATGAGCAAAGTTCAGCGATGACTGCATTAGGTTATGAAATTATGGGTGAGTTTGGTCTTCCTGGTCGTCGTTTCTTCCGTAAGCATAACGATCAAGGAATTAGGACGCATCATGTTCACATCTTCAAGATTAACGTTTTTGAAGTCCAAAGACACCTAGCATTTCGAGATTACATGATTGCACATCCCGATGATGCACTCAAATACAGTGACTTGAAGCGTAAATTAGCAAAGCAGTACCCAGAAGATATCCAAGGATATGTGGATGGGAAAGACGGATTTATCAAGGAGATGGAAAGAAAAGCAATACAATGGAAGCGATCGCTTAAACTTAGCTAACACCAATTTTCTGGAAGTTGGCTAGCAGATATGATGTTCTAGTGAAGACTGTCAATTATCATTTGTCGTTGGTCAATAAATTCTAGATTTTGGGTTATAGAGTATGAACTATAGACTATTTCCAGTTTCTCATAACTCCTTGAAGACTGCTATTGAGGGGTAATACCCCTCTACATATTATGAATATAGCCGTGTAAAATGAAACTGGGTTTAAAGAAATATTTTGATTTTAATCCTGCTCAGATAATTTTGAGTAGGATGTTTTATTTATATTAATTATTTATTAATCATAATTTAGTGCCGATTATTAAAAAAAATAAGCGATTGCCAACAAGATTAATATTTGTAAATTATTTGGAAATTGTCCGGATGAGAAAATTGATATATTAAATTACATTTTTGATTGAAATTATTGCGTCCAAGGTACGAGCAAGAAAATTAAATTGCTAAAGTCTGTATATTTACTGAGGAATAAATTAAGTAAAAGGCAGGTTGTCCTACCTTTTACTTAAGCTTAACAATCCATCTCTCTAAAATATCTCATTATTTAGTGACATTGCTATGACAACATTATGTCATCAATGCGGCCGCAGCAGGCTATGGGATTCCGCTGCTAAATCTTACAGGCTTCTGTCATTTCATCGATGCCAAATCTGATAAAACTCTAAATAATCCATATTGTCTGCACAGTGCCAAATAAGTTTATAACAGTCTCGGCATCGTTCTACTTCATAAGTGGTGAATTGCTCACAGCAACAATTTTTCAAAGATGCGATCGCTTCTGGTAACTGTTCATGGAGAAGGATTTCTTTTAAATTTTCTGCTGTACGTTTGCGAAGTGTGTCACTGGTGGTTGATTTGAGCAGCTGCAATAAAGTTTTGAGTGCAACCAAATTACCAGGATTCAGCTGCGCCAATTTATAAGCCCTTCGTCTTTGGGTATCTTCATTTTCTGATATGGCGATACCTTGGAGTAATTCTGCAATCTGGGAATTGAGAGAGTAATAATTCGATGATGGGGGTTTGGCTTTTCGCTTACGTCTTCTATTTTTGGGAAATCCTGAAGGGACAGAAGTTACGAAGTGAGATAACTTATCGCTATGAAGGGTGGCTAAATTTTCTAGTGCTTGTCGGCTTTGGGATGGATCAGTTGCAGATGCTGCGATTTTCTCTAGTGTGGAGATAGCAATAATATTTTTCGTATCGATTTTGCCTAAACTATAAGCCACTTTGCGACGGGTAGATTCACTCTTGGTAGAGGCGATAATTTCCACCAAAGCCGCGATCGCAATTTTATTACCTGGATCAACTTTTCCTAAACTATACGCCGCTGAAAAGCGAAGTGATTCATAGCGAACAGTTTGGAGAATTTTTTCTAATCCGGCGATCGCAATTTTATTACCTGGATCGAAGACTTTACCCAAGCTGTAAGCCGCATTCCAAATGTCAAACTCGTTTTGGCTAGAGGTAACGAATTGTTCTAAAGCTGCGATCGCTTTTGGGCGATCGGTTTTTAATAACGCCACCCGCGCACATTCTACAATTGGTGCGGGATATCTCCACGGCTTTTGGTTGGGAAACTCGCAATAACCAAAACGCCACTCTATTAATTGCTGAACAATTTCCAGAGCTTTTTGGCAATCTGTAAACTCAGCAATTCCTTGTGCTGCCACAAAATAAGCTTGATAACTATAATACCCCCCACAATCATCAGCAAATTCAATTAATGCTTGGATAAATTCTTCCTTGTGGGCTTGGGGAATGTCATCCCTACCCAACCACAGTAAAATTACCTCTCGCCATTGGGGGGCGAAAATGCGGTAACTGGGGGATAAGGGAGAATGAGGGGGGATATTACTGTTATGTAATGTATGATTTAAAAAAAAATGCCAATCAGTAATAGCTTGGGCAGCAAAATACTCTTGAAAGGTTGTATGGTAAAAAGCATAGACTTTTTCGCCCTGAGTTTCTGATATGCCTACGTGATTCAACCAGCCTAACTGTAGTGCTAATTGAAACAATCCATCATCAGCAGCGCCTAAAACTTGAGAGATAAAGCGATGTCGCAACCGAAACTTAGTTTTTTCTTGAGAAATAGCTAAAAGTGCCAATTTTCCTAAAGCCTGATTTAACTGTTGTCGCTGGGTGGAAGATGTGGGAAAGCGATCCTGTTTCCATTCGTAAATTGACTCGACAAACTGCTCATATAGCATTGCTTTGGTTGTCGGTAATCGTCCTTGCGCTAACCCCCAAGTGCGGCACAATAGAGCTAATCGCAGAGGATTTTTCACCGCATCCTTCAGCCGTCGCCGTTCTGGTTGCTCTAACTCGGCTTGTAAACTCACTGCGCAATCTGGATTATCCTGAAACCACCGCCGAATAAACTGTCCGACTTGGTTGCACGAATTATTGGAACTTACAGAAAAATTTTCACCATAGCTATCACCATAACTAAAATTGAGGTTGCGATAGGTGTGAAAAGATTGCAACGCATTCTTACCGCCATCCCAAACATTTAGCCGACAAGTCAAAATTACCCTAGCATCTGCTACCCAACCGATGAGATAACTGGCAATTTTCGTTAAAGCTTGGCTAGATTCCAAAGCCATTTCATCGACTGCATCCAAAAATAACCAAACTCGCCCTTGATTAAACTGTTCGCAGAATGCTTCCTCAATTTCTGCTGTGACACGTAGCTTGCGAATCGCCGCAGGTAGCCAATCTTGAATTAAGTACTGCTCTAAAGTTTTACCTTGTAAGTCTGCCAAATCAATCCAGATGGGCAAATCTTCAGTATTATCTAACACCCAAGCAGCAATCTTTTGTAGCAAAGTAGTTTTGCCGGCTCCTGGTTCGCCGACAATCGCAATGCGCTGGCTTTCTTGTTCTATTAGTAGTTGTTGCAGAAATTCCTGATGATTGAAAATATCAGTAATTTCCGCATCTTCCGGTTCATATAATCGCGAACCGTCTTGCGGACTCACATCACCACCGTAACGCCGACGATGTTTGCGTTCCACTAATTCCAAAGGGACATACACCTGTTCCAATTCAAAACTGACACCATCAGCACTAGTGAGAGGATTAGTTGTCAACCGTTGGTGATTTTGCGCCGTTAAAGCATGACGACAAAGTTGCTTCCAGTCTGGGTGTGAGGGAGATGAGGAAGATGAGGGAGAAAGATTGCTACCTTGTCCCCCTTGTCCCCTTCCCCCCTTATCCCCTTCCCCTGCTACCTGCTTCGACTTCTGTGGGCGGCGACTTTCCCATTCAATATCAAATTGTTGTAAATTGGCTTCTGTATCTAGGCGTTTATGCCAGAGATTGAGGGTAAAATGCCAAGTTTCCGAACCACCGCGAGATGGGCGATTATCTTCTAAAATTTCTAAGAAATCTGCAAACCGATTTAAGGCTTCTTTAATTTGTTCGGCGTTTAATTGACTGTCCCCTGGTGCTAAAGTTGTCAAAGCTTGCAAAAATCTGACCTTAGTCCTGATAACTAGGCGATGTTCAGACAACCAACGAGTTTGGATTTGGGGACGGAGAGCATCTAAAGTAGCTTCATCCCTACAGTCTAGGGCATCATTAGCATAAGCCAATAACACCTCCAATAAGCGCCGCGATCGCTTTTTTGCTTCTGGGCCATAACTCGGTCTTGCCATCGCTGTATTTTTAAGACTGGACAAAGTTCGGAGAATTATCTCAGTCTAGCAACTTCCCCATGCTGTCTCAGTCTCATTTTATTTTGGAGAATTTGTCTGCACCTTGAAAGGCGTACTGACTATTGCCCTAGACAAATATAGTATTTTGTGATGTTGCTAAAGCATCTTGCACCACAGCAATCAAATCATTACCCTGGTAAATTAGCGAGTCTAATATCCCTGTATTACCATATGTACTAGATTCATAGGTAAAAGTGTATTCATTGACATAGAGAGAGCTTTTCAACTGAAGCACATCGCCTTGAGAGGCGTTAAAATCGGTGATCTTGGCATAACTTGGGCCAATGTAAAGATAAGTCGATGCGTCTCCCAAAACAAATCTGTCAGCCCCAGTATTACCTGTCAAGGTATCTATCTCGCTGCTAGTGACTGAAGAACCTCCGCCAGTGAGGGTATCATTACCAGAACCACCATCGAGAATGTCATTCCCACTATCACCATAGAGTTTGTCGTTATTGCTACCGCCTTTGAGAGTATCGTTATTATTTCCGCCATAAAGTAAGTCATTATCAGCACCACCTATTAGCAGATCGTTACCGTTTCCGCCTTGAAGAGAGTCGTTCCCATCAAAACCAAGTAGGGTATCATTGCCATCGCCGCCATTGAGAGTATCATTTCCTGTCTGCGGGCCATGATTGGGATTGATCACTGCTGTAATGGGTACTTTAGCGTTAGCAGCAGCTACTTCATCCCAAAGATAGCTGGAACTATACCAATTAGGATAGGCGTAGAGTGGCAGTAAAACATTTAGATTGCTAGCAGCAGGCAAAGAATCAATATAATCTATCTCTTGTTGCCAGTAAGTAGGTAGTCTATCCCAAGGATTTCCATCTGCGCCATCGTCTGTAACATAGACATAGCCAACATTGCGATTCACAGCCAGGTCGATATAGTTTTTCATTACCGCTGGATCGGCTACAGAATACATCAGGCTGGAAAATCGGTTGGAGTTATAGCCGCTAGGTGGGTTTGTGGCTTCACTCCAACCCGTGTTACTCTCAAAAATGACTAAGTTGGCATTAGGTAATTTGGACAAATAACCTGTGTCTGGTTTAGTACCGTGATTGAGAATTACTTTGTTTAGTTTGCTGGTTTTGATGACATAGTCGTGTAACTCTTTGTAGTAGTTCACCTGACTAGCATTAGAAGCAGCTTCATCAAAAAAGATACTATTGACGTTGTAGTAGTCTTGGTATAAATCGATATCAGCTTTAACTTCTTCAATATCGCGTTTACCGTAATCTGTCCAGACGTAGCCTGCGATCGCCACACCAGCAGCTCGCAAATCCGCCAAACCTTTAATATAGTCACTATTGGGAGTACTTCCCCCTTTCAAAAGCTCGCTTTGATTAGTACCATTGAGTACATCATTCCCAGCACCGCCTACAAGTTCTACTTTATTGGTAGCTGCTAGGGAGACATAGACGTTATCTAGCCCAAAACCGACAATATCAGCATGACCGTCGCCGTTGACATCAGCTACTTGGCGAGGAGTGGCATTTTGACTTGTCCATGTACTATTGCTCGTATAGTTGTTTATCCCGACTCGGGGAGTAGCAAAAGTACCATTGCTATTAGCTAGCGAAATATAGACGTTATCTAGCCCAAAACCGACAATATCAGCCCGACCATCGCCATTGATATCAGCTAGTTGGCGGGGAGTGAGATTCTGACTCGTCCAATTATTTTTAGGTGTAAAGTAGTTTTTAATACCAACAATAGGATTAGCAAAAGTGCCGTTGCTTTTACCGAGGAAAACCCAGACATCAGTTGCAGCAAAACTGACAATATCGGCGCGACCATCACCATTGACATCACCTAGCAAGCGGGGATAGCTATCTTGACTGACCAATCCCCCATTGTTAGCGGTAAAGCCAACAATGGGATTGCCAAAGGTGCCATTGCTGTTGCCTAATGAGACATATATGTTATCTAAGCCAAAACCGACAATATCGGCGCGACCGTCGCCGTTGACATCAGCTAGTTGGCGGGGATGGCTATCCTGAGTTATCCATCCGCCATCGTTAACTGTAAAGCTATCTGAGCGACCGATAAAGGGATTGCCAAAAGTGCCATTGCTATTGCCTAATGAGACATAGACGTTATCTAAGCCAAAACCGACAATATCGGCACGACCATCACCATTGACATCAGCTAGCTGACGAGGATAGCGATCCTGAGTTGACCATCCACCATCGTTAATTGTAAAGATATCCGAACGAGCAACAATCGGATTGCCAAAAGTGCTATTGCTGTTACCTAGTGAGACATAGACATCATCTAGACCGAAAGCAACGATATCGGCGCGACCATCACCGTTGACATCAGCTAGCTGGCGGAAATAGCCATCCTGAGTTGTCCATCCGCCATCGTTAACTGTAAAGATATCCGAACGACCGATCAGCGGTTGAGCAAAGAACGGTTCTTTCCATAAGTATAATTTGGTGATATTGAGTGGTGTAATCATGCTTTTTGTTTATTGTTCATTTATTGATATAGCGGTTCTCAATTGCATAGAATACAGATCATTCGTAGGGGCACAGTACTGCTGTGCCCTCCTGTGTATTGCATCCAAACGAGAACCGCTATAAGTGAAAGCAAATCATTTTTGAAGTGAAGTTTTTTATAAATTATATAATGTGGGATTTTCCCGAAATAAACCACATCTATTTTGAGAACCATAGTTTTAAAAGTAGTGGGAGCATCTTGCTCCCTGCGCTTCGTAGCGGGCATATTGCCCGCACTACTCCAGGTTTCAAAATGGACGAGGTTTAAATATAAAGCGTCTGAAATTATTTAAAAAATATTAATTTTCACCTCAATCAATTCTCAATTGTTGATTTTTGTACATGTTGCTTTAAAGTAGATTTCTTTATTTTAAGTGAAAATCTCACAAGATCCTCTCCTACTAACTATGAACGATGGATAAACCTAAGCTTTAATTAGTGTACCAGTTGCCTAAGTCCGAACTGTTATATTATTTTTTTGTGAAGATGTAATTCATATTAATAAAGTCAGCATAAAGAATACCAAGGATTGCCAGTGAGAGATGAGCATGATGAAGGGTTTAGCAATGCTAAACCCCCTACGAAAAATGTAATTTATAAAAATAAACACATCTTTGGTATTTTTGTCAATACTAAAGTTTAATTGATTAGCCCTTTCAAGGTGGATAAAAATTATCTCACCATGAATTATTCTGTGTCGCTGTGGTTAAATGAATTATTTTTAAACCGCAGATGACGCTCCAGAGCGCAAAGAGAAAAAAGATTTTTTGAGTCACATTAAAAGGGCTGATCAATTTCAAATTTTGAGAGAATTGATATCAGCGATTTATTTTTCTGGGGGTAAATCAATACTGTAAAGAGTGTCACCTTTCAAGTTATGCAACCCTACTGTCATCACGGTTGTATAACTATTAATTTTGACTGTACCAAAGAATTGCAAACCTTCACTGGGGGGACGATTTGCTTTCAAATCTGGGGGAATGCTGAGAAACTTCACTTGCGGGCCAAAGGTATTGTCAAGTTGGTTAGGCCCAAAAGTTCCAGCGTTGAGAGGCCCAGCAACAAATTCCCAAAAAGGCTTGAAGTCGGTAAACTGTGCTTTACCTGGATCGTAATAGTGGGCGGCGGCGTAATGTACGTCAGCTGTTAACCAAACAACGTTCTTGATATAGTTGCGTTTAATAAACCGTAGTAAGTCAGCAAGTTCAAGTTCTCTTCCTAAAGCTGGGCCATCTCCATTCGCCCAAGCTTCAAAGTCAGTGCTACCATCTCGAACTACAAGCCCTAAAGGCATATCACTAGCAATTACTTTCCAGGTAGCTTTTGATTGCTGCAATTGCTTTTTCAACCATCGAATTTGTTTTGTGTCTAAAAATTCTGTGTCTTGACTTTGTACTGTTTGGCGATTATTGGTGTTTTTCCCTCGATAGGTACGCTCATCAAGCATGAAAATTTCTAGTAATGGCCCATAGCTGAAAGAGCGATAAATTTTTGTTTTATCTGTTGGATCGCCGTTATAGCGAATAGGCATATATTCTAAAAATGCTTGTCTTCCCCTTTGGGCTAGTAAAGAAGCATCTTTAACTGTGTAGCGATTGTCATTAAGAAGAATTTCTCCAGGATACCAATTGTTAGTTACTTCGTGGTCATCCCACTGCGATAGGATGGGAACTTCAGCGTTAAACCGTCTGACGTTTTCATCCATTAAATTGTAGATATAGTTGCCACGAAATTCTGCGAGAGTTTCTGCAACTTTCGATTTTTCTGGTGTGGTGATATTTTTCCAAATTGTGCCGTCGTCGAAGGTTACTTGCGATGGAATTGGGCCATCAGCGTAAATATTATCGCCGGAATGGATGAAAAAGTCGGGATTCATTTTCCGCATGGTTTCGTAAATTTTCATCCCGCCGAAATCTGGATTAATACCCCATCCTTGACCGGCTGTATCTCCACCCCAAGCAAAGAATATATCTTTTCTATTTTTGGCGGGAGTGCGGAAAGTACCTGTAACGGGAACGCTGGAGATTTTTTTATCAGCTAAATTTTGGAAAATTACCCGATAAAATATCTGTTCACCTGGGGGTAAGTTGTCAAGACTTAGCCGTGCTGTAAAGTCGCTATCTTCTAAAGCATTCGGCCCGATCGCACGCTGCACATTACGAAAAGATTCGCTAGTAGAGTATTCTACAATCATCCTTGCGGGGCGATCGCTTTTACTCCAAATCAGGGCGCTATCATTGCTGATATCTCCGCAGGCTACACCATAAGGTACACCAGGACGCATCTTTTCCGATGTAATGATTGCAGGCGCTTGGCCGAAAACTCTTGATTGGGATAAAAGATTGCTAGCGACAATTCCACCGCCTGTGATAGCTGAAGTTAGCAAGAATTGGCGACGGTTTAGCTGCTGTGAAGGTTTGGATTCCATAAAATTTTCTGAGTTGTTGACTGTTGACTGTTGACAGGTAAAACTTATATTTTTCACAACACAAATAGGATTGCTAGAGCAAAATCTAGCAATTACAAAGTTGGAATTTATCACGATTAAGTAGGCTTATTAGTAAACTTTCAGTTATCCACAAGTTAAGGATGGGAAACATCCCAAGGTTGATGTAATAACCTCAGGTAGTAAATTGCGTGATTGTGCTGCGCGATCGCATCTGTAATTTAACTCGTTATTTTAACTTTACTCCCCGATATATCAGCCATAACCACAGCCATCCTAAGCCACTACCAATAAAATAATAGGGAAAATCTGCCCAAGTGAAGACAGCACCAAGTAACATTTTTCCCCACCAAAATGAACGTACCCAAACTAGAAATGGTGCTTGCCACAATTGCATAAACTCCACTAAGCAAGTAATTACTAATACCCATAAAGGAATTTGCCAAACTGCTCGGCGAGTGGGAATAAATATAAAGACGAATAAGCACCAAAATATCTCATAAAAAATCCCGCCTACCTCTTGGTTCAACCACCAAACAGAATGCCGATAGTGGCTGTATAAAAGTCCAATGGGCAGAACAATAGCCAGAGAAATAATAGTTCGCCAGCGAATTTTTGTAAGTATTGGCATTATTTAGGGTTTCCAATAAATTATTTATAGCCATAAAAAGACAATATTTTTATGGCGCGAAGCTGTGTCATCTATAAACAAATTTAAACCCTCTCCTGTAATCCAGGGGAGGGTGCTTAGAATTCCACTACCAAAAAATTGAATTGTTGTAATACTCCAAATCGGCTCTAAAAAGCGCCCATTAATATCCCTATAGTAAATAGCACAAACATCGCCATTGCTATTAAAACAATGGTGGGATAGGGAGCATGATTAATTTTGTCTAGATATTGATTTTTCTGACGGTCTTCTTCAGTTAAGGGTTTAAAACTCATTTCTCGCATGATATGATCCCCTCTGTTACTTCAGTACGTTTATGAAAAACTTCAACTCTTCTAACTATTTTTCATTAAACTACAGTTCTGATAATAATTACGAGCAAGGATAAAAATGTCTAAAAAAGTTTATCTAGTTTAATTGATTACAAAAAAAATCAATATTTGAGACTAATTGATACAGTTCATTACAAATCTACAAAAGGGCTAGAGCGGCTGACTACAAAGATAGTTACTTTCTACGGCGCGTAGCTTGCCACCGTAGGCATCGCATGGGGGAAATTCACAAAGATAAAGTTGGGGGATTCCCCTAGCTTAACTCACCTACCCTAGCTGTATAAAGCTGATTAGACAAGCGTTTGGGCTGTTTTACTCTCGATTGGCTGAGGGGAAATTCCTTAACATATTCTCAATATATAGATGAAGCACTTAAACACTATGTTAAAACTTACTTACACAGAAAATAGCTTTAGCTTAGAATATCTCGAAGTATCTTTGACAGATTGGGTAAATCAAAGAGTTATGCTAGCTTTGCATTCTGCAACTAATATTTACATCGAATCTAGTCAGGCAGCATTTCTACTTACTTGTGAATCTTCTCATCTGGTGGATTTAAAGAAATTAAATCAAGCAAATATTGTAGAAGTTTGTTCTTGTGATGCTTCGGCGGTAGAAGTTATTCTCAAAGGTACTTGGATAGCTTCTCATCAAGATAGTGAAGTAGGTATTTTTGTCACTTCCCTGAGCAAATCTGCGGAGTTATTGCTTGAGCGACTCGCGCAAACTGAACAATTCTGTTACGCTTGATTCTTAAGTTTTTCAGTCTTGCTGTTCGCGGGACTCTGGTGTGACTTCCGAACCCGAACTGTGAATTCGTCCTAGTCAGTCGCGCCGCCTTTCCCCGAACAGCACCCTAAATAATTCGTAATTCATAATGACGCTCGTTCCTCGCTACCGCTTCGCTAACGTAATTCATAATTATTTATAGTGTAGATTTATCTCAAAGTTTTCAGTCTTGCTGTTCGCGGGACTTGAGTATGACTTCCGTTCCAGTTTGTCAAATTGTTAAACTAAGTCGTGCTAATCTTTCCCCGAACAGCACTCTAAATAATTCGTAATTCGTAATTCGTAATTCGTAATTCGTAATTCGTAATTTATTATGGCTGCTGATAATAACCGCGTTGAACAGGTGGCGCGGGAAGATTTGGTAATGTTTATTAATGCTTGTCTAGCTTGCACGGGACAGCGTGAGTTTTATGATGATGCTTATGGTCAAAGAGTATCAATTGATTTTTTACACGATTATATTCTCGGTAATTACCGTTTACTTTATGCACGTTCTTTGGCTGCGGGGATTAATCATTTCAATCAAGCGCAAATTATTCTGAAGCTGTTGGCGACGGGAAAAGATACTTTGCCAGAAAATAAGGAAGAAGAGGGTGCTTTAATTGCTCATGCGCTGAATGCTTTACCACCACAACGGGCTTGGGGGGTTTTACAGCAGTTGCGTCAGCTTCGGATTAATAATCGGCGCAGTCGAGCGATCGCACGCGACTACCTACAACAGCGTCGTGATTTAAGTTTCCATGCTGTTAAGTATCGTCCGAAGGTAAGAGCGATCGCATCCCATGCGCACCTGAAACTTCAAGGTGAATTGGGTACTTTTCTCTTCCGCAACTGGAAACAAAGGGTTTACGAAACTGAGTTGTTTGAGAAATTTCGCCAAGCGCACTACAGTGCAGAAGCAATTTACGAGCTACCTTTCACTGTAGCGGAGGGATTAGCAATTAAACACAAGATTAAGCGCGATGTGTTTTTAAGCCGCATTCAACAGCAAATGACTGTGGGGGAAAAGTTGCGGTTTCAAGGTGCAGCAGAACGCACCCAAAAGGTGGAAATTGACTTAGATTTGGGACGTTTGCCTTTAACTAAGTTGGCTTTGTATATTCTATCTTTACCTCTGGAAACCAGAACACAGCGATGGGATATTTTTCATCAAGCAATGGAGCGATCGGCGCGGTATGTGTTAAAAAAAGCACCGTTAAAGCTGGGAAAAGTTGCCGCTGTTTTAGATTGTAGCTACTCTAGTTCTGGTTCTAGTGAAAAGCGCCGCCGTCCTTTGGGTGTGGCTTTGGCTACGCACTATTTATTACAAGCAGCAGCAAAGGAATATCGTCCTTTTTGGACAGTACCCACAGAAAATGCATTGCAAGTACGCGCCCACGGACAAACTGATTTAGCTACACCACTATTAGCCGCTTTGGGTTCTGGTGCAGACTTGATTGTGATTGTATCTGATGGTTGCGAAAATTATCCCCCCAAGGGTGCGGCGGAAGTTTTGCGGGTATTTCGGACTAAGTTAGATCCTGGGCGGCGAACTTCCATCATTCATTGCAATCCGGTGTTTAATTCTGAAGATTTTTCTTTGCGCAATCTCAGCCCAATTATCCCCACAGTGGGATTAAGGGATGCAGAAGATTTACCAACCATGTTAGGATTTGCTCGCTTTGCTGATGGTTCTGCACCGTTGTCTGAATTAGAAGCATATTTGGCTGAACGAGTGCGAGAAATGCTGAGTGGAACATGAAGGTTGCAGTTTTGAACTCGGAAGTTGCAGTTCTGAACTCGGAAGTTGGGGTTTTGAACTCGGAGGTTGGGGTTTTGAACTCGGAGGTTGCAGTTCTGAAGTCGGAAGTTGGGGTTTTGAAGTCGGAAGTTGCAGTTTTGAACTCGGAAGTTGCGGTTTTGAACTCGGAAGTTGCGGTTTTGAACTCGGAAGTTGCGGTTCGGAACTCGGAAGTTGCGGTTCGGAACTCGGAAGTTGCAGCTTTTTTGTTTCACGCAAAGGCGCAAAGGCGCAAAGAAGTCTTTAGTAGGGTGTGTTGTCGCCAAGCGCAACGCACCGTCAACAATATAAATGAATAATTTTGATAAATAATTTTGAAATATGGCAAGCAAACAGAAATTATTAACCGATATATCTTTAAAAGGCTTGGAAATTGCACCTTCGCAGATACGGGGTGCAGTGCGGATTGTACCTTTACTGCGGCGTGAGGTGCGGGGAGATTTACGGTTAGTGCGGCGTGGTTACAACGAAGATATTACTGTTGTTTCCTTGGATGGAAAGATGACGGAACCTGGGATGAAATATTATTCCTATGTGCCTCATGGGTTGGTGATTTCTTGGAGTGATGATGGTAGCCCCATTGCTAGCTTTGGCGGACAGATGTTGAAGCCAGACGATAAGCGTTTAGATTGCGGTTGTGCAAGTGTGCGGTTGATGCATCGCATGGCTAAGCGGGAATCTCAGAATCAACTGAGATT
This sequence comes from Calothrix sp. NIES-2100, assembly GCF_963875285.1. NCBI lineage: Bacteria > Bacillati > Cyanobacteriota > Cyanophyceae > Nostocales > Calotrichaceae > Calothrix > Calothrix sp. NIES-2100. The sequence goes on along the minus strand of NZ_CAWNLA010000001.1, from coordinate 8,220,622 downwards.
TTTACCCCTGCATTTGGCGATGGAAGGTTTTCTGTCATTGTTTTTTTCTGGCCCAGATATTGCTTGGAGTGAATATTCTAAGTATGCCCTGTCTCACGGCTTAGGTTCTCGTTCGGAAATGTCTTTTAGTGGACGTTATATTGCGGGATTGGAAGATGCTTTGCGGGTATTTGAGATTCATCCTCGACAGGTTGGGGTGTTGGTATTTGTGGCTGAGACTTTAGCATCGGCTTTTGTGGTTCCCACGCCAGAGGATTATCGCGCTTTGCACACCAGTTTACTAGAGGACTTCTACGGCGAGTTGATTTATGAATACAGTTTGATGTTTAACACGCCTTTGCCAATGGATGTATCTGTAGATGATTCTACAATTAATAGTTTGGCTTCTTTGCGAAGTGCGATCGCGCAAATGCGATCAAATTGGGCTGCTTTTCAGGGGTTCATGGCTGAAGGACTGTTGCAACGTCAGCTAAATTCCCAGCGAGTATATACAATGGGGCCGTTTGTTTTACAAAGATTTATCACTAATCTGCTTCCCAAAGAGGAAAATCATATTGGGGAAGCGATCGTCCGAGAAAATGGCGAATTAGAATATCTCAAAACTTACCGCCTTTCAGCTGCCCAAACCCGTCGAGTTTATTTACTCAGTCAGTTACATTTATATAACTGGAACTTAGATGCTACGGCGAAAGCACTGGGTAACACCCGCGAGGAATTTGTAACGCGCTTGGAAACAGCCGGCTTTGGCTATTTACTCAATCAACAAGTGCGAGATGCTGCTAGGAAAAAGCGGAAAAAATAATTCGTAGTTAGAATCAGTGCTTGCTCTAAATCATTGGTATACAGTGCCAGCTTGAGTGCTTATGGACAGCGGATTGTCACCCCTATAATTAAAATATATAGCGGTTCTCTGTCAAGTGAGGTACACCGAACCCCACCCCCAACCCCTGCCCCTAATCCCCAAAGGGGGCCCCGAGTTCCCCGCAAGCGAGGAGGGGGCTATGATGTACCTCATGTTATTAGGAAATGCTATAGCGGTTCTCAGTTGAAATCTGGAACCCCTCCCTGCTTGCGGGGAGGGGCTAGGGGTGGGGTGATAGGGTATTGCATCCCAACGAGAAGCGCTATAGAAAAAACACTAGACGAAAATTAGGTGTAATATGCAGGCTATTTTTTGGAGTGTAGAAGAAGTTGCTCAAAGAGCCAAACAATTTTATGAAAATGGGATTCGCCAACAAGTTGAACATGGCGATAATATTGGCAAAATGATTGTGATTGATGCGGAAACAGGCGAATATGGAATTGATAAAAGTGGTGTTGAATCAGCATTAAGGTTAAAGCAGAAGAATCCCATCGCTAGATTATTTACTATGCGAATTGGTTATGATGTTGCGTTTAGTTTTGGTGGTGCTTCTATGGAGCGTACAGTTGAATGATTTATGGAAGATTGATAGGTGATAAGGCAATAGTTCCAGTGATTTTTCGTTTACCACAACAACCAGATTTTTCGTTGAATTTTACCATCGATACTGGATTCAACGGTTATCTTACCTTACCACCACAAGCAGTCAGTGCAATGAATCTTCCTTTGTATTCCAGTACACCTATAAAATTAGCTGACGGTAGCGAAGGTTTCTCAGCTATACATTTAGCAACTGTTCTTTGGGATGATGTAGAAAAAGTCGTCTTGATTTTAGCTTCTGGTTATCAGCCTTTATTGGGAGTTGCAATGATGGAAGGATATCATCTGGAGATAGATTTTGAAGACAATGGTTTGGTTTCGTTAGAACAAATACCAAGCTCGATTGTATAGATTCTTAATAGATAGATTGTCAATTAGATAATTATCACAGCGATCGCTCTCTTCAACAAACTGGATTTCTGCCTGATGCTACAATATCCGCGATTGTCAGTTGTCAGTTGTCAACAAAGCAATAGTGATTTATCTCCGTTGTCCCCTCTGCCTTCTGCTTTCTCTCCCATATCAAGCATACTGCTGGAGTTGAGCTAAATCATGAACTGCCTTAGCTAATTCATCTAAGTTAATCGGCTTGTGTAGATAGTTTTGATAACCTGCTAAATATGCATATTGCCGATCCTCATCCATCACATAGGCGCTAAGAGCGATCGCTCTTGTGATTCTACCTCGCTCTATGTCAAGTTTTTTAATTTTTCGCAGTAAGGAGTAGCCATCTTCATCGGGTAAGCAAATATCGCTAATCAGGACATCTGGTTGGAAGCATGAGAGGATTTCTAGCGCTTCCTCTGCTGAATTCGCCGCCATAACCTCTGCCCCCTCAAGTTCAAACAAAATGGTGAGTAGCTTTGTTGTATCAAGGTCATCATCAACAACAAGTAAGCGTAGTCCCTTGAACGAAATGGGTTTGTTATCCATAATTTCGACCATTATGAAAGTTTAAAATCTGGAGTAGCGATTAAATTTCCATGCTCACTCATCTTTTATTTAAACGCTTGTAGATGTGCTTGTCTGTCCGCTCTCGCACATAGAAATGTAAAAATTTTTATCGCTGTTTGCATACAGACAAATTACCCCATAACCGAGCAAATTCGGTTTTTACTACCCGGTAACACTCGCAGGAAGCGGCTTCTAAAGCCTGCTTATCCAGGATAGTAATCTGACCACGGTGGTAACTGATAATTCCTGATTGGCTGAGGGTATTAGCAGCGACAGTAACACCAGAACGCCTTACGCCCAGCATTTGCGCCATAAATTCTTGCGTCAGCGGAAATTCTTGAGATCCAATCCGGTCAGAAACTTTCAGCAGCCAGCGGGCGAGGCGCTTTTCTAGGCTATGGACACGGTTACAAGCAGATCCTTGTGCTAGTTCGCTGAATACAGCTTGTACATAGCGCAGCAGCAGGCGTTGCAGATATCCACCCTTGTCAAACTCGGTTTTGAGTACATCTGCATTGATCCGCATTCCATCGCCTGGTACCTGCACAACAGCTTGGAGGAATGAAATATTGTCTCCCAAAATTATGGGAATACCCGCCATACCTTCTTGACTAACTAAAGCCGCTTCCACTGTTGAACTATCATCCATAATGATAACTAAAGAAATTACTGCCTGATGGGGAAAGTAAGCGTATTTGATCGGCTCTCCTACTTCGTAAATAACTTGCTGGTTTGAGAGTGGAACTAGCTGCAAATGAGGCACAAGACTTTCATATTCGGAAGGAGGTAAAGCAGCAAGTAGCTGATTTTTCGGATGTATTAAGGGATTGTTTACTGACATTAAAATTTGCCTTCATTTAATTGCCAATAGAAAAATCTACTCAAGGCAAAAAAGAAGAATTAAAAAAAATCTTAATGTCCAAAGTTATTTTCTAAAGCGTTATTTCTGTCACTTGAATCAACCACGGCTTTAGAGGAGTAGTATTATTCTTCCCTCTTATTAACCTTTACTTTATAATTCATTATACTGTATTTACTATGGCGAATTGAAATGTAAAATATTGATGTTTGAAAAATCACAATTTATTGTAAATATCAAACAACCTCTTAGTTACAGCAGTTTTCCATTAATTAGACCACGCAGTAGGGGCACGGCAGCGAGAATCTTCTGGTACATGTATAGCGGTTCTCACTTGGATGCAATACAACCAAGGGCGGGGAAACCCCGCCCCTACAGGCTTTGCGATTTAAAACTGTACCTCACCGATCCGAAAACCGCTATAATAATCTTACTGGTGCCGTGCCCCTACGAAAGGATCTGTGGTTCAATTAGCACCGAAACTGCTGTCAGGAAGTTGATTTGGAGCAATGTACAAGTATAAATACTAAATTAGACGCGAGATCTCGCGTCTAATTATTGTGTCTGACAATGGCTATTAGTAATGAATCCCAGCTTGTTTAAACCTGTGTAAAGCTTCACCCAAGCGATCGCAGTCGGCAATTAAACTGATTCTGACATACCCTTCGCCAGCAACGCCAAAGGCATTACCTGGGGTAACGACAACGCCAGTTTGTTGCAATACATCTAAGGCAAAATCTGTGGAACCAACGCCCTCAGGACATTTCACCCAAAGATACATAGTTGCTTTGGTTTTGGGAATATCCCAACCTAACTTTCCTAACCCTTCTATGAGGAAATCGCGGCGGGTGCGGTAGCGTTGTTGGACTTCATGCAAGTATACATCGGGTAGTTGCAATGCAGTTTCGGCGGCTGTTTGCAAGGCGGCAAATATACCATAATCTAAGTTGGTTTTTAAAGTCCGCAAGCCTTGAATTACATGGCGGTTACCGACTACAAACCCCACACGCCAACCCGCCATATTATAGGTTTTCGATAAGGTGTGAAACTCTACACCAATTTCTTTTGCACCGGGAATTTCTAATAAGCTAGTGGGTTGATAACCGTCAAAAGCTAATTCGGCATAACATAAGTCATGCACTAAGAGAATTTCATATTTCCGGGCAAAAGCCACGATTTCCTCAAAGAATTCGCGGGGTGCAGTGGCAGCTGTGGGATTGCTGGGATAGTTGAAATAGAGGATTTTGGCTTTTTGGGCAACTTCTTCGGGAATCGCCCCTAAATCAATTAACCAGTCGTTTTCTGGTTTGAGAATCAAGCTGTAAACTTGTCCGCCAGCGATTACCGGGCCGCGAAAATGGGCGGGATAGGCGGGAGAAGGGACAAGAACTAAATCCCCAGGATTAATGTAGGCGATCGCTAAATGAGTTAATCCTTCTTTAGAACCGAGTAGCGGTAAGGCTTCGCTATCGGGATCGAGAGAGACACCGTAACGGCGATCGTACCAATTAGTAATAGCACGGCGAAAACTAGCAGTTCCCTCAAAGGGCGGATAACCGTGATTGGCAGGATTTTGCAATGCTTCTATTGCTGCTTCTACCACCGGTTGTGGTGTCGCGCCATCTGGGTTTCCCATGCCCAAATCAATTAAATCTAGCCCTTGTTCCCGCGCTTTTGCCTTTAGCTCATCTAGACGGGCAAATACATAGGGTGGTAGCTTCTGTATCCGTTCTGCTGGAACAATCCAATCCAAACTCATTGCTCAACCTCGTCACTTACTCCCCTAACTGAGACGCGATTTACCGTGTCTCGACTATCTACTGGTGCAGTGGTAGAAACCATCGCCGCCATTAACTGTTCCAGGGCTACTTTAAACGGTAGTCGATGGATATCGGAATTCGGAATTAGGGCGATTTCCGCAGCGTTTTGCAGTTGGGCTAGGGTAATATTGCCCAATCCCAAATCACTCAATTTTTGTGGTAGTCCAATCTCTGCATAGAATTTCAACAATTGTTGCCTTGCAGCTGCTGCTAGCTGATTGCCCTGTACCATTTCTTCTAACCGCAGTTGCACTAAAATTCCATAGGCAACTTTTTCACCGTGAATACTGCTATGGCCAGCAACATGAGTTAAACCATTATGCACGGCATGGGCAGCAACGGTACGACACTGGGCACCTCCGAGTCCGCCAATCACCCCAGCCATTAACACTGTAGCATCTACAACTTCGCGCCAAACTTCACTACCTGGTTCTTGCAAAGCGGTGACTGACTTTTGAAATAAGATATCCCGCAAAACTCGTGCTTGTTGAACTGCGGCAATAGTGAGAGTTTGTTGTGAATGTCCGCTACTTACCGAGGCTTCGTACCATTTAGCGATCGCATCCCCAATCCCTGCTACTAAAGTATGCTGTGGGGCAGTTTGGATCAAATCGTAATCGAGGATCAGTAAATCTGGACAGCGAGATAGGGCGACATCATAAAGAAACGCCCCTGTTTCAGAATACACGTTCGATAGGGCAGACCAAGCCGCGCAGGTAGCCGCTGAGGTGGGAATGGTGACTACTGGTAATTGCAACTGATGGGCGACTAATTTCGCTGTATCCAGTGCTTTACCACCACCAACACCGATAATCAAATCAGCTTTATGTTCTTTTGCGGCTTTGCGTAAAGATTTCAGACTAACTTCACAGCAATCTGCACCATAATCAGCTTGGGCTATGTGTAGCTGTTTTTGTTCTAAAATCGGTGACAAACTTTCTTGGGTCATCCCCAAAGTGCGTAGACGCGAAGCGACTTGTCGTAAGACATCGCCTGCCACAATTAAGGGACGACTTCCCAGTTGGGCAATCTCTGCTGCTGCCGATTTTAATACACTGGAGCCACGAATTACTTTTGCAGGCGCGATCGCCAGCGTCAATAATGAACTAGGTGTTTGAGTAGACAAGGGTTGAGTAGAAATTTGATTGGGCATATAACTAGTTTGCCAAAACCTTGATATTTCTTAACAAAATAAAAGTGATATAAGTTAGGCTGTTTGCCACTATCAGCAATCCTGATGCCTCAACTAGTAGAATTGGGGAATGACATCAACTAAGCCAATTGCCAACTGGATGAGCAGTTTGACAGTATAGCTCAATTCTCTATTGCCCATTATCCTTAAATTCCGAACTATCAAAGTTTTGAATAACCGTATAACTAATTAACAATACCACTCCCAGAGAAAGAAGGAAAAGGCTTTGGTCATGTGGGGTTTGGGCTGAGGAAGAACTAATAATTTCTTCTGTCACCATTACCCATCACCAACAGGCTGATTAACTTTTTCTCATCAATGGCATCGCTAGATTAATATCTTAAACTAAAAAAAATGATTATTGTATACTGAGATACAAAAACATAATTGTTTTAATGATAACCGAAAAATTAGATTCTGCTTACTGGAATATACTGACTAGATGACGCAGCATTAGTTGTGCAAAAAGCTTGTCAGACATAACAAATATCAATTCGATGGCGGAGGAATATGCACTTGATGAGTGGTGCAAAAAACACAATATAAGAAAATTCCGGAAAAAAGGAGAATGGGAAAGGGGAAAAAACATTTAACCCACATCTATTTTGAGAAGCATAGTTTTAAAAGTAGTGGGAGCATCTTGCTCCCTACTCTTCGTAGCTACTCCAGGTTTCAAAATGGACTAGGTTTAACCAAATGCAGTCACCTTTTCCCCAAACCAAAGTCGAAACCCAACAAACCCATAAATGTTGGGTTTCGCAAACCTGTTCTACCTTAAGAGGCTGAGGTTGAGTAGTTCTTCGGGAGAAGCCAAAATGTCAATAGCCAAAAAGAAAATTTTGCCTTGAGGATCGATCAAGAATCGCCATGCTAGGTTTATTCCCACATTGTCACCAAACCAGGCAGTTTGCACTTTCCCTGTCACTTTAATTTGAGTAAACTCTTCTGCTGCTGACTCAGATACACCTTGCTCAGGGAGCAGCTTGAGTCCGTAGCATTCTTCACGCATATACGAGAGGATGGACTCTTGACCGACAATTGGTTCATGGAAAGGGGGTTGTAGTCCACCGTTTTGAGCAAATAAAGCCACAGATGCCTCAAAGTCAAAGACGTTCATGTTCTCCATGTAGCTCAAAACAGTCACGTTATCGATTCCCTGAATCTTGACTTTAGTTCGCGGTGCGATATTTTTAGGTGGAATAACAGGTTGTGTGATTTTTTGAGTACCATCCGTTGGAGAATATCCCATATTGATGACAATCTCCTGAAATACGCTCAGTTGCTGCCCACCTTCAAGTTGACGGATCGCTTGGAGAACATCTGATGCCTTCGCAGACATTTTATAACCTTCTGGAATGGGAGCAACTATTCCCTGTTTCATCCACTCGCTTAACTGATACCAGAAGCCCAGCTTGATATTCGTGCCAAAAGAGGCATAGGTATGGCAGATATCTGTATCAGTATGATTAATTAAATCGCACATAACTTGCGTTTGCTTTAAAGCAGGCATTTGCTTAATTTCAGTCAGGGTTTTTTCTGCGAACACCATATTAGCTGCTCCCATAGCAGCGGGAGTGATTGTAGCTCCCATCTCGGTATAGGCAAACCAAAGTAAAGCCAACTGATCCTCACCAATCAGTTGATTGAATGATTCAACAATAGCGGGAACTGCATTAGCAACTTGAGTATTCGGAAAAATCGAGCGTGCAGAGTCGATAGTAAAAGACATTGTTCAAAATCTCCAGAACGAAATTAGATTAATTTGTTGATCGGGTTTAAAAAAAAGTGATGCTGTCTTAAAAAGAGGGGCTAGAGAAGAGAGATTTTCTTGTTTGGTTGTGGGTTTTTCCCCTGAGGGGCTAGCCTGGAAATGCCACAGCTAACTGCTTTTCAAGACTTAGATCGCCATCTGTAGAGGTATGACCTAAAATCCGTTGAGCGATCGCATATGAAGACTTTTGGCAAATCACTAAACAGGCAAGCACAGTCAGGAATTCATCAAAATCCAGGGGTTTGGCAAACAACATGTCAAACCCAGCAGACAGCGCACGTTTACTCATCTTTTCATCAGCATAGCCTGTTACAGCAATGGCTAGCACCGCTTCCCCTCCCTCTCCGGCTTTGGTTCTCAATTGGTGAATCAAATCAAAGCCATCCTCCTTTGGCAAAGCCAGATCACTCACGAGGACATCAGGCTGCCATTGCCTAAAGATTTCTAGAGCCACCTGGACTGAAAACGCTGTTTGCACCTCCACACCATAAATTTGCAGCAACAGCGTCATCAAATCGCAGCAATCGACATTATCATCTACAACAAGTACTCGCAGCCCTTGAAGGGATGAAAAATTAGTAGGAAATTCATTATTTGTATACATGACAACTCCGATCGCGATTTAACAGGCAAGTAGTTGTAAAAAGTCGATCGCCCCAAATAGGTTTTAACTGGACAGTGAATGATTTCTGATTGATTCCCCTGTATTATGACAAGTGACTGTTTGATTTATGGGGTTATTTGATTAACTTCGACAGGAAAAGTAAAGAAAGTTTCAGATCTGAATTATTTCAATATTCTTTTACTAAAAAACATTCACAAATTAGTGGGTAATTGTCTATAAATATAAATAGTCACTGCCCTATTGCTAATTTTTTATACCGTAAATAAGTGGGTGGGCTTAATTAAATGTAAGACCTCTCTCCAAACCTCTCCCCTTCCCTCTCTTCTCTCAAGGGGAGACGCGCAAGGGACGTAGGGAAGGGGTTGGGGGTTAGGTCTATCTTATGTTTAATTACGCCATTCTACTTACTTGAAAATGCTGGATATCACTACCTTTCAAAACTTAGATCGCCGGCTTAACGACATTATTCACCACTCACTAGAGCGATCGCAGATGAAGACTTTTGGCGAATTGCTAAAATGCCAAGCATAGCCACTAACTCATCAAGCTCCACAGGTTTGGGCACCCACAAATCAAACCCAGCTAGCATAGTACGTTGATGCATCTGTTCATTTACACAGCCTGTCATCGCAATAGCTGGTACGCATTTTCCTAGCTTTGTTGTAAGTTTTCTGACTTGATGAATCAGGACATAACCATCTTCTTTTGGTAAAGCAATATCACTGACAAGGATATCAGGTTGCCATTGCATAAACGTTTCCAGGGCTTGCTGGACTGAAAATGCAGTTTGCACCTCTACACCATAGTTTTGTAACGTCTGTGTGATCAAATCACAACAATCGACATTATCGTCTACAAAAAGTACTCGCAGCCCTTGGAGAAATGGAGAAGTAGGAGAAAATTCATTATTTGAATACATAGCGGCTCCAATTGGGATTCCGTGTGTAATTAGTGCTAACAACTCTCGGTAATCCCAATACGAGAGTTATTTAGGTAGAGGGCAATAATTTCGCATTATTTTCCTTACTTCTACAGCATGATAGGTTGCTGTTTTATTTCTTGGTTTATTTGATTAACTACGAGATAAACGGTAAGAAAATGGGCATTGGGCATCCCTTCTGGTGCGTCCGCTACGCGAACGGCTCCGCTCAGGGCAAGTGGGCATGGGGCATGGGACATGAGTTCCCTTCTTCTTTGTCCCCCTTGTCCTCCTTGTCCCCAGTCCCCATTATTCAATCGACATCGCTATCGCTAATATTGATCACTTGAGAAGTTTTATCTGCCGATTTTAAAGACAACTGCTCATAGATTTGTTTAGGAGGAGTTCTTAAATTCCAAACAATTCCCAGCCATGCAAGTAGCGTCAGAATGTAATGAGTAACATCTATTTCCCACCAATAGAATCCTTGACGTTCTGAAGCTGGATAGAAATGATGATTATTATGCCAACCTTCACCGAGAGTAATTAAAGCTAAAAACCAATTATTGCGACTACTATCGATTGTGTTAAAACGACGATCACCAAAGATATGGGCAAGAGAATTAATTGTAAAAGTCGAGTGATAAAGCAGTAAAGTACTTAAGAAAAATCCCCAGGCAAGCATCTGTAAGCCATTGGTTTTTAGCTGAGGAATATATTGCTGAAATACTATACCAATTACAGTTAATATGATTGCTAGAACAATAGGTACAATCATGTGAAAACGATTTAACCACTGCAATTCGGGATATTGTGCAAAATCTCGAACTTTCTTTTCATCTGTTTGGGAATATTTAGGGCACATCACCCAGCCAATATGCGACCACCAAAAACCATGAACAATAGGTGAATGAATATCTTGTTTTGTGTCTGAATAGTGGTGATGATGACGATGATGTGCTGCCCACCATAGTGGCCCTAACTGGGCAGCAGAATTACCGATCACAGCCAGAATAAACTGAAACCAACGGGTTGTTTTATAAGTGCGATGTGAAAAATAACGGTGGTATCCTGCTGTGACTCCAAACATCCGAATGAACCAGAGTGCAAAGCATGTAATCAAAGCAACCCAACTAAAACCTACCCAAAAAATTAACAGGGTACCAATATGAATGGATATAAAGGGAATATTACCTAATATATCTATTTTATATTCTTGTTCAGATAACATAGAGAACCTCAAAAAACATAACTGACCCTAGAATTTAGCCATTAGGTGCAGATAACCATGCAACGATAGATGGGGTACTTCTAAAGCATGAAAGAGCGGGGCTGGAAATTAGGTCTTGGCAAATGTTGGAGACTTATAATATAAGTTCATCATATTTGAATTTGTTACAAAAATATATAAAAGTAATCTTAAATCCCGAAAATTTGCCATTTACAGTCGTTTACTTATACACAGAAGCCAAAAACTCAATATTCATCAGGTTTTTAGAGAATAGATTCCACAAATTGACCCCTATTTTCAGTGGGAATAAATTTTAAATGGTTTGATTTCGATACAATTAGAATACATCCTTTGGCGTGTGTATAACTTCACCCAAGGGGAAGATTCAATAGCATAGAAAAACCTAGAAAATCCATAGTGTACATAAAAATTGAAATTCTAAGTTTTAAATATGAGCTTTTTATTTTATGGTCAGGCGATCGCTCCAAGCATCACTCACAGGGATTCAACAGGCTAAACGAGCATTCGCCCTTAAGGGATGGACGCAGGAAAATTTGGCAGGTGAAGTTAATTTAAAGACTAGACAACCCATTTGGCGGTTTTTCACGGGTCGTCCGGTTGAACGTCATATATTTTTAGAAATTTGTTCTGTATTAGATCTGAATTGGCGAGAAATTGCGGATAATCCCCCAGCAGAATTCTCAGATCCCGGAGAACGCGCTCAGGCTTCTGTCTTGGTTATTGATGCGTTGGTGCAAAAAGTGCGATCGCAACGCCGAGAAAAAATTCAAGACCAATGCGGTATCTTACAGTTATTGGACATCAGCCGCCCTGTTGGCATCGATGACATATATATTGATGTCAATATTTTGGAGGAAATTCCCAGCCTTCAGTTGTTTGAGATGTCTAACTTACAAAACCTGAATCCAGAAGAATTTGACCGCATTGGAATAGGTGAAGTTTCTCAACAACAAATATCAGGTATACAAGCAGTCGAAACCTACTCCAAGCTGAGGGTGCTGGGTAAACCGGGGGTAGGAAAAACCACATTTTTGCAACATCTCGCCATTGAGTGTAACAACGGTGCATTTGCGGCGAACCAAGTTCCTATTTTCATCACACTGCGGAATTTTGCTGAAGAGTGTCGGCGCAACGGCGAATTTAGTTTATTGAACTATATCCGCCAAGAATTTCATCGTTCGGGAATTTCCGATCCGTCAGTGATTGAAACCTTGCTTTTAGCAGGTAGAGTGTTGCTGTTACTTGATGGGATGGATGAAGTTCTCAACCAACACAGCAATGCTGTCTTAGGAGAAATTCGCAGATTTTCGGAAAAATATCACAAAAATCGCTTTGTAGCCAGCTGTCGAACAGCGGCTCAAAAGCTCAGGCTGCGAGGCTTTACCGATGTTGAAATTGCCCCGTTTACCCAAGAACAAATCATTGCCTTTGTGCAAAAATGGTTCGTAGTATTCACCAAAACAAACACTCAGGGTGGTCTGGCGCAGTCACAAGAGTTTATTAAAAAGCTAGACTTACCAGAAAATTGGCAATTTCGCCAACTCATCGTTACCCCTATATTTCTGCATCTTGCCTGCTGGGTGTTCCACGGTCAAGAAAAATTTCCGGCTAAGCGGACGGAGTTTTATAAGCAAGGGCTAGATCTTCTTTTGGGCAAATGGGATGAAGCCAAAGGTGTGGAACGGGACGAGGTTTACCAAGGGTTTTTATTACCACAAAAGCTCAAGTTATTGAGTCAGATTGCGGCGGTAACCTTTGAGCAAGGTCAGTACTTTTTTGAGCAACGCGTAATTGAGCAATATATTAGCGACTACATTCAGAATCTGTCGGAAATGACCATAGATGCAGAGGAACTGCAACTAAAAAGCGAAGGGGCGCTGAAGGCAATTGAGGCGCAACATGGGCTACTGGCAGAACGGGCACGAGGCATTTTTTCCTTCTCTTATCTGGCGTTTCAAGAATACTTCACTGCGAGAAAAATTGTTGCCAGCCATAACCTAGAGGCATTAGAGCAAGCGCTAGGAGGACTAGTGAGTCACATCACAGACCCTCACTGGCGCGAAATCTTCTTGTTGACCGCTAGTATGCTCAGAAGTGCAGACTCCCTGATGCAGTTGATGAAGCAACAAATTGATGCGCTAGTAGCTCAAGACCCTTATCTACAAGAGTTTTTATCCTGGGCTAGCCAAAAATCTCGTACTGCTCCCACAGCACCCAAGGATGCAACAGTGCGAGCATTTTACCTTGCCCTTTCTCGGACTCCTCATGTGGCTGCTCACTTTGCCTTGGCTTGCACCCTTGACCAAGGGATGTTTCTGGATGCAGCGTTGGATAACCTGCTACTAGGGAGTGCAATTGACCACAGTCAAGATTTTGCCTATGCTTATGCCTGTGGAGATGCTCTCTCGAACATTTTGGGCATTGTTCTGGATGCTGGATTGCAAAAATCCTTGCAACAACTCAGAGATCAATTGCCGAATTCTCATCAAAATGGAGAAAAATTTCAGGCATGGTGGCGAGCAAACTCTTCAGCCTGGGTTGAACAATTAAAGATGACGATCACGAATTATCGTAATATTCACCACCACTGGCAGTTTAGCCCAGAACAACAACAAGTACTGCAACGTTATTATGATGCCAATCAGCTATTGCTCGATTGCCTGAATAGCAATTGTGAGGTGACAGCTGCTATCAGGCAGGAAATTGAAGCAACTTTATTGTTACCTCAAAAGGAACTTGAGGATAGGGAATGGCAATAGAATTTGTCGGTTGATCTCACAACAGAAAACACAGATAAATCTAGATTTTATCTGTGTGTGACTCAGGTTAATTTTGGTTTAATTCAGATTTTGGTAAGTAGCTCAACCTAAATAAATATCATATGCTTTTGTCATTGCGAGGAACGAAGCAATCGCTGTGGACTGGGATTGCTTCGTCGTTCCTCCTCGCAATGACATCTTACGTTTTCTTTGGTTGACCTACTTAAGAGGATGTTTTAAAAGTTGTCGGTGATGTATCAAAAACTTTTCGATCCCCCTAAATCCCCCTTTTTAAGGGGGACTTTAAGAAGTTTTCCCCCCTTTTTTAAAGGGGGCTAGGGGGATCTTGATACAACTTGATACTTTACAAACAACCTCTAAGAAGTCTAATACATCTTGGTGGTTGTGATGTATCGACTAAAAGTAATTGCTATCTCAGCAATTATTTATGCAGGCATTAAAACTGTATCAATGATGTGGATAACGCCATTATCAGCCGCAACATCTGGTGTTGTAACTGTGGCATTATTTATTTTGACACCATGAGAAGCGTCAATTTTCACATCTTCACCTTCAACCGTTTTAGCTGATTTCATTTTAACTACATCAGCCGCTAGCACCTTGCCAGAAACGACATGATAGGTCAGGATTTTTTTAAGTTTGGGAATGTCCTTCAGCAATGCATCTACTGTACCTGCGGGAAGTTTAGCAAACGCTGCATCAGTAGGTGCAAAAACGGTGAATGGGCCAATACCTTTGAGAGTCTCTACTAGACCAGCAGCTTTAACAGCAGCAACCAAAGTACCGAAAGAACCAGCACTAACAGCAGTATCTACAATGTCAGCCATGTGATTTACCCTAAGTTTTGTGTAATCTCTTTACAAGTTTGAGTATGACAGGCTGTTGTTTCAAATCATGTTTCATCTGGCGTTTTAATAGCGTATAATTTGTATAATTTATCCGAAAGATTTAAATTTTATAGGAATATTTTTAACAAGATTAACTAAAATTATCTTTTCGGCAATACAATAGTATTAACGCTAAAAATAACCATATTTATTTAACAAAATAAGTACAATAAATCGGCAGAAAAAACTCTGCTTTGGGTAATAGATTTTTCTAAAAAATTTATTACTTTTTTAGAAAAAATTAGCGATTATATATGTCTAAAGATAGATATATATGCCATTCGTGATTTAGCTAAATTTGCTTAATATTTACAGCAAGTTGAGCGATAAAAACCACAATAAATAATCAGAGGGAAAAATGCCTAGACTTGTAGGACAGCGCTCTAATACAGGAGCAAACATCACAGTCCTCATCATCCTGCTCGCCATCTTTGGGGTATGCCTGGAATACTTTGGCGTGATTGACATTGTTCCTGGTTTTGGGCAAGAGGGACGATATTTTCAGCTAAAAATTCAGCCAAGCAACGAACAAGTAATCGAACAACCTAATCAATAATAACTGCGAGGGATAAATGCGTAAAGGTAGTGATGTTATCGATAAAGTGGTCGTCACATACGATGCGGGTAAGAAAATTGAGCGAATTCTAGATTTAATTTTTGATCAAAATCGCA
The DNA here is from genome assembly GCF_963875285.1 of Calothrix sp. NIES-2100. Classification (NCBI taxonomy): domain Bacteria; kingdom Bacillati; phylum Cyanobacteriota; class Cyanophyceae; order Nostocales; family Calotrichaceae; genus Calothrix; species Calothrix sp. NIES-2100. The sequence continues at coordinate 8,205,429 of NZ_CAWNLA010000001.1, read as the reverse complement.
ATCAAATTTTGGGCTTTTTGGTAGAAGAGAAGGGACTGTTTCGGGATGCAAAGGTAATTCCCTTGCAAGAGGTGCAAGCTATAGGCTTAGATGCGATCGTAGTTAACTCAAAAGCATCTGTTGTTGAAGCACATCGGATTCCGGCAATTAAAGAGATTTTGCACAAGGGTATCGTCCTGAGAGGAACGAAAATTCTCACCACTGAGGGACTCAACCTTGGGGGACTGGTTGATTTGTTCTTTGATGAGCATAGTGGACTGGTGGAAGGATATGAAGTTTCCGGCGGTGTGTTTGCCGATGCTTACTCTGGGCGATCGTTTGTTCCTGCTCCCGAAACACTGAAAATTGGTGACGATGTTGCCTTTGTGCCGCCAGAAACTGCTCAAATGATGGCAGAACAAGTTGGTGGTATCAGAGGCGCTGTGAACGCAACTGAGGATAGATTCCAAAACTCGGCTGATAGTGCCAACCGCAGACTGCAAACAGTCGCTCAAACTGTGAATGAGCAACTGCAAAACTCAGTAGAGAACGTGAACCGCAGGCTACAGGAAGTCAGCCAGAATGCAACTGAGCAATTGCAAGCGGCTACTGATGCTACTAGCAGCAAACTGCAAGACTTCAATCAAAATGCGACTACTTCACTAACAAACAATTTGGTTGATCCGGCACAGCAAAAGCTATATGTGATTGGCAAGCAAGTTGAACGAGATGTGCTGACTCCAGACGGGAGTATACTTTTACTACAGGGACAGGAAGTTACACCCGATGATGCAGAAGTAAGCGATCGCCTGGGTATCCTTGATGAACTTTATCGAGCTACAGGTGGCAGTTTGACTGCAAACATCAGCCGGAATCTGCAAGCAGCAGCAGAATCTACGAGCAATCGCATTGGCAACGCAACTCACAGTAGCGTCGCTAATCTGCGTCACTCAATTGATGGGCTGGCTACACAGGTAGCGATTCAGCAAGCAAAAGGGCGCAGAGTCCTGCAAACAGTGCGGGCTAACGACGGCTTAATTATTGCCGCATCTGGGCAAATTGTGACCGAATCCGTCCTCGAACGTGCCCAGACTTACGGTAAAGAAGCAGAATTACTCAACGCTGCTGGTTTAGATTTGGCAACCGCAGTTCGTTCTGGTGCAAGTGAAACATGGTTAGAAACCAAAGTTCAAATGCGCGACGGGGTAAGCGTCGCCCAAGAGAACCTCAATACTTTCTGGCAAACCTTGAAAAAGCAGTCTGAAAAGTTACAGGGACGCAGTGCCAGGGCAATGAAAAAGCAACGGATTGAACAAGCACTAGGTCGTCCGGTTACCCGTGTCATTCTTGACCCACAAGACAACGTGATTTTGAATGTGGGCGAACTCATTACCCATAGCGCCGTCCGTCAGGCTGAAGAAAGTGGAGTGCTGAATATCTTGCTGAGTTCAGTCTATACCAAGGAACCAGAAATCTCTGACCAGGAGTTAAGAGCTTCAGAACACGGAATGGCAGCCCTAGTGTATCACGGTAATGGGCGATCGCAAATTGAACCGAAATCAATTTTAGTCAACTAACGTGAACTAAGCTTGATGCTTTTTAGGCAGGTTGAATTTAACGTGAGGCATAACGAAAAGAATTTGTTATGCTTCACATTTTATGGCCGATATTTCTAAGCGGTGGGCTTTGGCAATTGCGCAAATTTTTCTGGGTAAATTTCCACAGTTATTTCCGCGTTTTCACGACTAACGAGCGATCGCTTGATTTGTCCCAAGTATAGTGGCACAGAAACCCCTGGTTCTGGATGAATCAGAGTCCGGGCACGAATTGTCAGTTGGTTGTCAGTCTTTGAACCTAAGCGGCCATAAGAATACAGATTACTCGCTGCTTGACGTAAAGTTGCTTCTAATGCTGAAGGCGTAATATCGGGTGAGGTTGCAATTACTGCGTGTGTAGCACCATTATCATAAACTAGAGTGAACCGCACCGCACCAGGAATGACAGTGCGACTCAAAGGTACTAACGAGAGTGCAAATAAACCACCTGTCAGCACCAGCATAAAACCAGTCGTACCCACCAGCCGAAAGCGAATGCCCCATTTAAAAATTAAACCCAGCACTGTCAAGGCGGCAAATACCAACGTGGCAATACCTGACCATTGGGTATATTGAAGGAAGTTAGCTGTTGTGAGCATAAGATTGGCTACGGAAGCGTGATTTTTCGATTACTGACAAAACCATTCTACCTAGTGGAGCGATCGCTCAAATCAACTTAGCCCCATCTGACTTAAGTAAGTAGGCGCGATTAAACCGAACTAAGGGTAAAAGGTTAAAGGTTTTTCCCCTTTCCCCTTTCCCCTTCTAAATATAGTTATGTTTTCTCCTCAACAGCTACAGGTTTAAGGATGATAATCTCAAACTCTGACAAGAAATCACCAGACTACCATCTTCAGAAGTTGAAACCTCTACTTTATATTGCGGTAGACAAGTTTCTACTGTATTACCTTTAATAATTTTCATTTCTTCTGCAAGGATGCAACTTGTAAACTGTCCTTTTTCATTAACAGAGAGATAATTTTGACCTTTACATCTAAAATTAGATGTATCTGTGTTCAGACTGGAAATTTGCAAATTTATATCCTGGCTAAGGATACAAGTTGCCAAGGAACCATTGGCATGATTAGTAATAGTGCCTGTTTCACAGACAACTGAAGCTTTTGCAGGAAAAGAAATTGCAAAATTTAAGGTTAATAAACCTAAAGAAGTTGTGACAACTGATAACCATGAAGAGAATGTTTTCATACACAAATTCTGAGATTTTTGGGTGCAATATTCTTGATGTGTTTATCACAACAGAATGATAAAAAAAAGGCATCTGCAAGAGATGCCTATTATGCAGGAAAACCCCCAGAAGGGTTATCCGTACACCTTCCCAACAATCAGCAACAGTGACTAACTTGGATTAGCCACACTCACAGACGTGAATATCGTAATTTTATTAACTGTTAACAATAAATGACTCCGGTATATACACTGAAAAATCTGGGCAAGGCTAATTTTCTCTAGCTCTCAATTTATCATCTTGGTTGTAGCGATAGACTAATCCGCAAACCGCAGATAACATCAACCATGACAGTGTATTCAAGCGGAAATCGTAGAGAGTGACATCAACAGTATTAGATAGTAACCACCCGAATAAGGCGACAATATATGTGAAAAATATCAATCTATCTTCGGGAATTGGGAATTTTGATTTTTGCAGTAATTTAACCGCTGCAAACAAAATCCAGCCAATTAAACCACAAAATAACAGAGTACTAGGTAGACCAGTTTCAGCCGATAGCATTAAAAATAAGTTGTGGGGATGACCTAGAGAAATCTGCATTTTCGCTTGGTATAATCCGGTGAAATTGCGTAATCCCCAGCCCGTCCAAGGATGTTGCTGAGTTAAAACCCAAGCAAATTCCCATTGGGTTTTGCGCATTAAAGCAACAGGCCTATCGGGATACATATCGTCGTTTAACCGCGCCCAAAAGAAAGCGGGAACGAAGCGGCGAAAAAATTGGGCGAATGGTGAGGGAGCAAACGCTGCTAACAGAATACAGGTAACGATCGCAGCAACACCCCCTACGAGAATCCGCCAACCTTGGTAAAGTGCATAAGCTAAACAGACAGAAATTGCGATCGCCCAGCCATTACGTGAGTTGGTAAAAATTAAGGCTATGAAATTGAGAATTCCCGTAATACTCAGAAAGATGAGGGGTACTTTAGAGTGTTGGTTTGTTCTCTTAATTAACTGCCATTGCTCTAGCCCTAAACCTAAGCCTAGAGTAAAAACTATGACTAAATAAGTACCTAAGGTATTAGCGTGCATTAAAATTGATGACATTCGACCTGGTGGTTCGCCTCCAGGTGCGATCGCCCACTCTAATACCACCCATAAAAACGTTAAATTCAGAGTCCAGCCTAAAAAGAACTGTCCCCAGCCCAGAATAGTTATGGGCACAGAAGCAATCAGCAAAATCCAAGCCATTTGCCGTAATTGGGCGATTTTTTGAAATAGGGCACTCAATCCGGCAAAAACGATGAAATAGGGTACAAAATTAAATAAACCGACAAATGCAGGGGTTTTGTCATAGGCGAACCCAGCAGTAATAATAAGCAATACACTCAGAATCGCAAATCCCCAATTCAGGGGACGGCGGATAATTTTGCCCCATTGGCGCACCACAGTAATTAAGGATGCCAAAACTATCAACACAGCCCCTAAAAAGGGACTCAATGGGAAAAGAACAAGTCCCACTTGAGTCAAATTCCAAGGCAATTGTAAAGCTGGATTTGGATGGTAAACAGCTTGTTTCAAGCTAGCTCCCAAGATTCACTACGGGTCAGACGAATTTGCGCTAAAGCAAAGATAGTCGGAATAATTCGACCATAGTTAGTGGCGATCGCCCTCCACCCCAAATCTGCAAAGAACCAAGCCCACATAACTGGCCCAATAAATGCAAAAACACTACGCACCGCGCCATAACGAGCTGCATTGACAGTCATACCGCGCCGTGCCATTTGCAGGGCTACGTAATTTTGAAACTGCGTAGTTGTAGCTGCTGTTCCTTGAATAGCAGCTTCTTTAGCTACTTGATAGGTAGCAAAGTGTGTAGCAAATTGGCAAGCAATTTGTTTAAGTACCAGTGGTTTAATAACGGAAGTCACAGCTAAAGCACTACCACCTTTGAAAATTAATCCTAAAGGGTCACGTTGCAATAAAAGTGGTAGTGGTTGTTTGGCTTCTGATTTCATCAGGTGACGCTGCACCTGTACAGTTAATTTTTGCTTTTCTTGTTCTGGCAATTTTCTCCACACATGCCCTAATAGATGCAAAAATACTTCTGCTTCTAAATCTACTGTCGCCAGTTGCTGAGAATAGGGTATTTTTAAATACTTACATACTTGAATTAATGCTTGGCGGTAAGTTACCTGGTTGGTGCGTCCCCGCAAGACCGTCATCCCATCTGCTGCTAAAAAGCGAAAACGCTCCTCAAGTGTATCTAACCAAGCCTTGCGGTCTTGGCTTTGGACTTCGATTGGTTCTGGTGTGTGAACATAGTCTAAGGGATTGAACTTACGACTAAACAGAATTGCCGTTAAATCCTGCAATTCTTCTTCAGTTGCTAGCTCTAGAGCCGCCCTGAGTTCATCCAATTTCCCTTCCTCCCTTCGGTGCTGCTTTCTGTACCCTATTCTACTATTAGGTTTCAGCAGTCATTTAGTAACGTTTGTTGCAAGATGGTGAATTCATCAACAAATTGCCTGACATCATCCAGTGCTGGATCGTGTTACACCACATCTGGCGGTATTAACTGTAGTCAAATGTAGTAATTATGAACTTGGTTGAGAATAACTCAGCATTTTGGCAATATTCTTCACATATAGGCAGCAATTGCCCAGCCAGAAATTAAGAGGAATTGCCTTGTGCGCAAGGCAATGTCTCAACTTATGTACTTCATTGCGCTTAAGAGCGGGACGCTTCTCTGCGAGAGGCTGCGCCAACGCGCTCAGCGTAAAGCCTACGGCATAGCTTCTCTACGAGACGCTTCTGGTGCGTCGGCTGACGCTCCTACGTCGCTACCGCTGACGCTCGAAGACTCGCTAACGCTGCGCTAACGCTAACGCCAACGCGAACGCTTAGGGCGCAGCCTCTCCAACAGGAGAAGCTATGCCGTACCCCTGGAAGCAAGCTACGCGCAGCGTCTCGTTCCTTGGGAGAAGGCTTTACGCGAGTCATTTCAATACGGTTCGGTTAAGGGGGAAAGGGAAAAGGGCCCATTCAAACCTTTCCCCCTTACCCCTTAACCTTTTCCCTTTCCCAAAAGGGAGATGAAAATTGCTTATCCAAACGGTATTGCGAGTCATGTGTCATCTATCAGTAGTCAGTTGTTGAATGTTGGAGTTTAATACCCCGTTTCCAGAGTGGGCGGTATATATTTCTTTGCTACTGACCACTGACAAAAACTCCACCCACAAAGGGATGAAGTTTTTTCTATATCCGCTCATCTACTCATGTATTTTTTGCCTGATTTTTTATCAGTTGTATTACTTATATCTTGATGCTAAATGGGTACAATAACAATTTAAACTAATATCATTTTTTTCCAAACATATCACTGTTAGTAAGCTTTTTGAGGAATATTCAATAAATACCCTCAGATTTTCCTCAGAATTAGTACTTATAATTGAAGTTTAAAAAGTATCATTTTGCGATTTCATTGAACTGGCACTTATTGGTAGCTTTTCTATCTTTAGCTCAATTAGTGTAAGCCGCACAAGAGAACTCAACTGCTGATCTCTGATTCAAAATCTGAGGGGCACAGTTTCTTGTGATTGGAGAGGTGGTGCTATTGAGTGACCAAAAGCCTGATGTAGAGGGGCTTGATTCACAAATTTTCTTTGTTAGGGAGTGGCAAAAAGGATTAAAACATGATTAGCATCGTCTCTACCCCAATATCTTATAGGTCTTTAAAATACCGCTTTGGTCTCAAACCTCTGACATTCGGCTTTTTTCTAGTTGCCATACTAGGCAACTACGAGAATGTTATCGCCCAAACACCAAATCCTCAAAGCTTACCACCAGGTCGGGTAGAAGAAGTCCCAGTGACACCATTACCCTCGGATGTACTACCGCCATCACCAGAGAATAATCAATTGCTACCGTCGCCCACACTACCAGATCAGTCAACTCCGGGACAGGATGACGCTAATGCCAAATTTCGGGTTGATCGCATTGAAGTTGTGGGGAGTACAGTTTTCAAACCAGAACAGTTTGCGGCGATTACAACTCCTTTTGTGGGTAAGGATCTGACATTTGCAGAGTTGTTGCAAATCAAAGATGCAATTACCAAGCTTTACACCGATCAAGGTTATGTCACCACAGGGGCGTTGATTACACCGCAGACAGTAGAAGCTGGAGTGATCAAAATTCAGGTCATTGAGGGTAGTCTGCAAGAAATTAAGATTGTTGGTAACAGACGATTAAACAGTCAATATATTCGATCGCGCATTCAATTGGGTGCAGGAACGCCTTTAAATGTACCCCGCTTAATAGAAAAGCTGCAACTACTCCGTCTTGATCCGCGCATTCAAAATTTATCGGCGGAGTTACAGATGGGTGTACGTCCGGGAAGCAATATATTGCAAGTCGAAATCCAAGAAGCCGACACCTTTAGACTAACAACTAGTTTAGATAATGGGCGATCGCCTAGTGTAGGTAGTTTTCGCCGGGGTGTGGATCTGCAAGAAGCGAATTTACTCGGTTTAGGTGACACTCTGAGTTTAGGCTACGCCAATACCGATGGCAGTAATACAATTAATCTCAATTACACACTGCCGATTAATGCTCACAACGGCACTCTCTCCTTTGGTTTTAACCAGGGTTGGAACCGTGTGATTGAAAAACCATTTAGCGTTCTCGATATTCAATCAGATACCACTTCTTATGAATTCAGCTATCGCCAACCACTGCTGCAAAAGCCAACCCAGGAATTAGCGGTAGGGCTGTCGTTTTCTCGCCAGGAAAGCCAAACTGAGTTAGGTATTGATAACATTGGCCCGTTTCGACTTTCACCTGGTGCAGATGAGCAAGGAAGAACCAATATTTCTGCCTTACGCTTTTTTCAGGATTATACCCAGCGTAGTACTAGCCAAGTTTTTGCAGTGCGATCGCAATTTAGCTTTGGTGTAGATTGGTTGGGAGGAAATGTCAGTGAAGATGAGCCAGATACCCGCTTTTTCTCTTGGCGAGGACAAGCCCAGTGGGTGCGACAGTTAGCACCAGACACGTTATTTTTAGCCAGAGGCGATGTCCAACTCTCCGCAAATTCTCTCGTACCGTTAGAGCAATTTGGTTTAGGTGGACAGCTAAGTGTCCGGGGCTATCGCCAGGATGCATTACTTACAGATAACGGGATGTTGTTCTCAGCAGAATTTCGGTTGCCGATTGTCCGTGCCCCTAAGCTGGGCGGAGTACTACAATTAACACCATTTATTGATGTCGGCACAGGCTGGAATGTCAAGGGCGACAATCCATCACCAAGTACGTTAGTGGGTACTGGGTTAGGGCTATTGTGGAAACAGGGCGATACCTTCTCAGCCCGGTTTGATTGGGGGATTCCGCTGATATCGGTGGAAGGTGAAAAACCTAGCCTTCAAGAAAATGGGCTGTACTTCTCACTCCAGTATTCACCCTTTTAACCCTTGATGAAGTACCCAAATATCGTATTGAAGTACCTACGTATTGTGAAGTGTTAGTTAAAAAAATATTCAGGGAACCCTAAGCATACAGTTGTAATGGAGATGGGGGGATGAAGGTAACTTTTGTGTGCTTGGGTGTAGCCTGTGGTATCTTAGCTGGTAGAATGCCTTTACCAGCAACGGCTCAGGTAACATCTGATGCTACAACTAACACCATTGTCAATCCCAGTGGTAATAATTTTAATATTCTTAACGGCACTGTTAAAGGTAATAATTTATTTCATAGCTTCAGTAATTTCTCTGTACCTACAGGTACTTCAGCAACTTTTGATTTAACTAACACACCAAATATTACAAGTATATTTAGCCGAGTTACTGGTGGTAGTGTTTCCAGTATTGATGGCTTGATTCAAACTCTCAATAGTAATAACCCGGTAAGTTTGTTTTTGATGAATCCTAACGGGATTATATTTGGGCAAAATGCCAGTTTGAATATTGGCGGGTCGTTTGTGGGGACGACAGCGAATAGTATTAAGTTTAGCGATGGTAGTGAATTCAGCGCAGTGAATCCAAGCGCGAAACCGTTGTTGACGATGAGTGTACCCATTGGTTTACAGATGGGGCAAAATCCAGGAGCAATTAATGTGCAGGGACAGGGAAACCAGTTGTTCGATCTTATTGGCTTTGGTACACCTAGTACCATCAATACCCCTCCCGGATTACAAGTCAAAGCAAATAATACGCTGGCGTTGATTGGTGGGATCGTAAACTTCAGTAGTGGCGTTGTTACCACAGATGGCGGCGGACATATAGAACTGGGCAGTGTCAGGGCTGGGCAAGTGGGACTCAAACCCACTCCTACGGGTTGGGTTGGCGATTATTCGGCTGTGCCGCAACTTAACGATATTCATCTGGCGCAACAATCGCTGCTGGATGGCAGTGGCAGCAACGGCTCTATCCTATTGCAAGGACGAAACATTAGCTTGACTGAGGGGTCTGCTTTATTGCTCCAAAACCTGGGAACACAACCGTCTGGGGGAATTACGGTTAATGCCACAGGCTCCCTCAACTTGGCAGGGAATACAGCCAATGGTGAATTGGGAAGTTTCATTCAAACCGTCAATTTAAGTACAGGTCAGACCGGAGATATTACTATCTCTGCTGCCCAGCTATTCCTCCAAGATGGAGCCAGAATTATAACTGACACTCTGACTGAAACAGCAGGTGCGAATCTGATCGCAAATGTGAGCGGCACGACCGAGGTCAGTGGCTTTAACCTCGCTAACCCAGCCCTTTATACGGCGCTTGAAACACGTTCAATAGGTGACGGCAATGCAGGGAACATCATATTATCCACTAGGAATCTCAAGATTCTTGATTCTGGTGAAGTTATTTCTGTAGCCATACTCTCTGGAGACACTGGCACAGTCCAAGTGAATGCGGCAGAGCAAATCCAAATTGTCGGTTTCAACCCGCTGTCATTTTCAGAAAGTACGCTATCTACCTTTACTCAGGGTTCTGGTAATGCTAATAGCGTAGTCATCAACACCTCTAGATTAGTAATTCAAGGAGGAGCCTCTCTGGGGGCTACTACCCTTGCCTCTGGTTCAGCCGGTAGTGTGGAAGTGAACGCTTCAGAGTCCATTGATATCCAAGGGCGGGGTACCGAAGGTATTGCGGCTGGGGTAGTCTCTCGCATCTTTTCAAACGCTGAACTTCTTAGTCCAGAAACTCAAGCAGCGTTTGAACTACCTGCCATTCCCACTGGTAATGCGGGTTCTCTCACTATCAATACCCCATCATTACACATTGCTGATGGGGCAGCTGTGAGCGTTAAAAATGATGGCCCAGGACTTGCAGGGAATGTGCAGATTAATGCCAACAATCTGGTTCTAGACAATAAAGGTAGCATTGTTGCCTCTACCGCCTCTGGAAACGGAGGAGATATTCACTTAAACCTACAAGATAATCTGCTGATGCGCCACAATAGTCTGATTTCTGCCACTGCTGCTGGTAGTGGTAATGGCGGAAACGTTACGATTAATTCTCCCGTGATTGTGGCTGTTTCTTCAGAAAACAGTGACATCATCGCCAATGCTGTGCAAGGGTCAGGTGGCAATATCGCCATTAACACGCAGGGTTTATTTGGTCTAAAATTCCGCGACCAGATCACCCCGGAAAGTGATATTACAGCTAGTTCTCAATTTGGTATTAACGGTACGGTTAATATTAATAACTTTGGTGTTGATCCAAATTCCGGTTTAGTTGAATTACCAGCAAATGTCACCGACCCATCCCAACAAATTGCTAGTGACTGTTCTGCAAATACTGGCAGTAGTTTTGTCGCCACGGGAAGGGGTGGAATACCGCAAAATCCAACTCAAGAAGTGAGGAGCAATGTCTACGATGGGCTGCGCCTACGCCCTTGGTCTGATATCCGCGATATCTCTGCATACCGGAAAACGAGATCTCTCAGCGTACAAATCCCCCAATCGAGAGAGATTTTTGTGCAAGCCACAGGTTGGCGACGTAATACTGATGGCAAAATCGAGATATTTGCCGATAAATCTTCTGCTGTGGTGCAACAAGCATTAACTTGTGCTGCGGTGACTCAAAGTTAATTTTCATGGAGTTTATTTGCAGTGTTAGTCAAAAAAGTCTTGTGGGAACCCTAAATACATACTCGAAATGGATATGGTGTAATGAAAGTACTTTCTGTGTGCTTGGGTGTAGCCTGTGCTGTCTTAGCAGGCAGAATGTTGCAACCTGCCATAGCCCAGGTGACATCTGATAATACAACCAACACCCAAGTCAACTCTAATAGGAATAATTTTACTATTTTTAATGGTATAGAGAAAGGTCATAATTTATTTCACAGTTTCAGAAATTTTTCGGTGCCTACAGGTGGTTCAGCAACATTTGATTTAGTGAATACACCCAATATTACAACTATATTTAGTCGGGTTACAGGTGGAAATGTTTCCGATATAAATGGATTAATTCAAACACTCAATGCTAACAATCCAGTCAGTTTGTTTTTAATGAATCCCAACGGAATTGTATTTCGGGAAAATGCCAAGTTAAATATTGGTGGGTCGTTTGTTGGGACGACGGCGAGTAGTATCAAGTTTAGCGATGGCGGCGAATTTAGCGCCGTAAATTCTACAATATCACCATTATTAATCATGAGTGTCCCCATCGGTTTGCAGATGGGTAGTTCTGCAAGTCAGATTCAGGTGCAGGGTCAAGGTAATGATGCTATTGTACCGACCAATAATTTAGGAATAGTTGCCAGTCCGGGAAAGACAATTGCCTTAGTTGGAGGAGCTATCAAATTTACAGGTGGTGTCATAACTGCACCTGTGAGTCGACTTGAAGTAGGTGCTGTGGGGAGTGGTACGGTGAATTTAACACCCACACCCGCAGGATGGCAATTAGGTTATACAGAGATTGCAGATTTTGGCGATATACAATTTACAGAGCGTTCCTCGTTGTGGAATCCCTATCCTGTGGGCAATCCGTTTGGGGGTATTCAAGTAGTGGGGAGGGATATTACCTTAAATCAATCCCAAATAGCCGCAGCAACTACTGGTACTGAACAGGGTAGTAATATTACGGTCAATGCAGTGCGATCGCTCTCTTTAAGTGGAGTTAATCCTAATGCTTACGCTCCCAGTGCTTGGATTGTCAATCAGGTGGCGCAAGGGGCTACAGGAAAAGGCGGAAGCGTGAATATTCAAGCTGGGAATATAACTTTGCTCGATGGTGCAGCCATTGAAACTCTCAGCCTGGGTGCAGGAGCAGCAGGAAAAGTCAATGTCATCGCAGATACCATTACTGCTAGTGGTACCGTTGCCGTAACATCTCCCTTACTTCTATTTAGTAATAGCAATAGCCGCATTGCCAGTGAAACTTACGCATCGGGAGACGGGGGAGATGTCAGCGCGATCGCGCGTAAACTAACTCTTGCTGATGGCGCAACAGTGGAAACAGCTGTCTTTCCCGGAGCAACCGGAAAAGGGGGAGATATTTCTGTTCAGGTTGCAGATGAGATTTATGTAACCGGACTTGCTCCTTTTCATCAAAGTGGTATTGCTGCTTATACATATGGGATTCATAATAGTGGCAATATCAACGTTTCTTCAGGGACATTTAATCTGATCAATGGAGGACTAATTATAACTTTTACTTCTCGCTTGCCAGGTTTAGCAGGCACGGGTATTGGTAATGCTGGAGATATGGAGGTAGTAGCACGAGAAAGTATTAATCTAGTAGGAACATCACCAATTTCCCCTATCCAGAGCAGCTTGATTGGCAGTGTGACTACTGGCTCTGGTACTACAGGCAATTTGTCCATCACAACACCGATCCTATCGATGCAAGATGGCGCTTCTTTAGGAGCCACTACCTTACCTGTGATTGGTAGCTTGGGAGATCCCAACCAGGGTAATAATCTAGGGAACAATGGCAACATCAAGTTAAATATAAGTGATCGCTTAATCGTCAGTGGTATTAATCCTTTTACTGGCGACAGCACCCTCTTAGGCAGTTTCACTGGTGGAAATAGCAATACTGGGGATGTAACAATCCAAACGAATCAATTGCTTGTTCTTGATGGCGGTTTAATTGGCAATACGACGTTTGGAGTCGGTAATGCAGGAACTTTAACAATCCAAGCACATGACATTCTGATAGATAGTAAAAATAATTTAACTGGTGGGATTGTAGCTAACGCCCGCATTTTGAATGAAAGTCAACGCCAATTTTATGGTCTGCCAAATTCTCCCACAGGCAACACAGGTGTTTTGAACATTGATACCGATCAGCTAACCCTTCGCAATGGAGGTATTATTAGCGTCACCCATCAAGGCATTGGCAATGCAGGAGAGTTAAATATCCAAGCCAATCAAATCTCTTTAGATGCTGGAGAAATCAGCGCTACCACGGCATCAGGAAAAGGTGGCAACATTAATCTAGCAGTAAAAAATACACTCTTGAGCCGTAATGGCAGTAAAATTAATGCCGAAGCAGGTGGGATAGGCAATGGTGGAAACATTAATATGTCTTCTCCTTTGATTGTCGCTGCCGAAAATAGCGATATTATTGCCAATGCTGTGAATGGTAATGGCGGTAATATTCAAATTAGTACTCAAGGTATCTTCGGTCTGCAATACCGCAACCAATTGACCAGCGAAAGTGATATTACCGCCAGTTCTCAATTTGGCATCAAAGGTACAGTAGATATTCATAATTTTGGTATTGATGCCAACTCTGGTTTAGCAGAACTACCTGCAAATATTACTGACTTCTCACAGCAAATTGCTACAGGATGTGCAGATACTACTGGTAGTAGTTTTGTCGCGACAGGACGAGGTGGGATACCGCAAAATCCAACTCAGGAAGTGGAGAGCAATGTCTACGACGGGCTGCGCCTACGCACTTGGTCTGACATCCGCAATCTGACTGCATATCGAACAAATAACGCAGTTACCGCACAAATTCCTCAAACCCCTCAAATGCTTGTTCAAGCAACAGGTATCCGCCGTCGGGCTGATGGCAAAATTGAATTAGTCGCAGCTCAAAGTGCCTATGTAAAACCATCTCTAACCTGTGCGACTATTTCTAATAATTAGATTCTCAACTTTTAAAAAGTCGGGTGTTTTGAATTAACAACCAGGAAACTGCGATCGCCAGAGACAAAGGATTAATATATTTATTTGATATTTATTCATAAATGTTACTAATCCAAATATTTTGGGAATCCTCAGACTATGAGCTTAATAGAGTATTAGTACCATGAGAGCGATCGCCTTGTTTACAACATTCGCAACAGGATTATATACTTTAGGTTTCCTATTACCTGCGATCGCTCAGGTGACATCTGATGGTACTACCAATACCATTGTCAACCAAAATAATAATAATTTTAATATTATTAATGGTATAGAAAAAGGTAATAATTTATTTCACAGTTTTAGAAATTTTTCTGTACCGACGGGTAGCTCGGCAAGTTTTGATTTAACTAACACACCAAATATTACTACTATATTTAGCCGGGTGACTGGTGGAAATATTTCTTATATTGATGGTTTAATTCAAACTCTCAACAGTAATCATCCTGTAAGTTTGTTTTTAATGAATCCCAATGGCATTTTATTTGGGCCAAATGCCAGCCTAAATATTGGCGGTTCGTTTGTAGGAACGACGGCGAGTAGTATCAAGTTTAGCGATGGAACAGAGTTTAGTGCAGTCAATTCTGCAACACCACCATTATTAACGATGAGTGTGCCTGTGGGATTGCAAATGGGAGCCAATGCTGGAGAGATTCGTACCCAAGGAAACACACCACCCAATTTCCTGTACGGTTCCCCACAAATGTTCAAGGCGGAAACTGTAGCGTTAATAGGTAGTAATATCGATATTAATCAGACCTACCTGGCTAATCCTGATGGCAAAGTCGAATTATGGGCATTGCGGAATGCTGAGGTAGGTTTGAATCATCAAGCAGGATTACAACTAACTAGTCCTACTGCTGCTGATTGGGGAAATATTTTGCTCAGACAGTCCTCATATATTCAGACTAACGGCATGAATGGAGGAGCAATCAACATTCGGGGGCGAGGGTTGACACTTCAGGATGGTTCGCAAATAAGTTCCAGCACTGGAACCTTAGGAAAAGGGCAAGGGATTAGCATTAAAACTACAGAATTTGTAGATTTGTTAGGTGCATCTGCTGCAAACCAATATCCTACTTCTGGTCTACACACTAGCGTCACTGGGAATCAAGGTAGAGCCGGAGATATTACAGTCGAAACAGGGCGTTTACGCTTAGCAAATGGAGCTTGGATTGAGTCTACTCTTAGTTCTCCCTTCGACTTTATATCCTTTAACCCCATCGCCAGTAATGACTCAAGAACGGGAGATATTAATATTAAAGCTTTAGATGTGGAAGTTACTGGTTACAATCGATTTCCATATTTATTTCTAAATTCTGATTTAGGTTTATACTTTGCTAGTGCTATTACTACTTTAATTAGCGGTGGTCACTCGAATGAAAATGGCAAGGTAACTATTGATGCTCAAAGGGTGAGTCTGCGTGATGGTGGTTTTATTAGTGCAGATTTAATCGGCTTTTATATCCCTGGTTTTTCTGAGTCTCCCACCATCGGCAAGTCTGGAGACATTGTGATTCGTGCATCTGAAAAACTAGAAATTTCGGGATTGGGAGTTAATAACTCAAACAGTGCTGTGATTAGTTCGATTCAACCTTTTACAGTAGGGCAAGCTGGCAATATTTTGATTGATACTGGCCACTTGACGCTGTCAAAGGGTGGGGCTGTGGCTAATGATGTAACAGGAAGTGGCCAAGCTGGAAATATAGAAATTCATGCTCAGGATGTAGAAGTTAGCGACCCAGTAATTGATGATTTTAACCAAGCGGTCAGTGGTATTACTGTAGGAGTGGGTAAGGATGCTGTTGGTCAAGGTGGGACAATTAACCTGACAGCAGATAGTTTGCGTGTGTTTAACGGTGGACAGATAACTTCCGCCAATCTGGGTCAGGGATATGCTGGTAGTGTTAACCTAAACGTTAAAAATATTGACGTACAAGGAACTTCCCAAAGTATAATTAATGGTAGCTATTTGCCCAGCGCGATCGCCGCATCCTCAGCTACGAACTTGGCTGCGGGGTCTGTAAATATCACATCAGACACCGTGTATGTTAAAGATAATGCGGTAATTACTGTTAGTAATACAGGCAGTGGCGATGCAGGTAACCTGAATATTAATGGCAATAACATCTTCCTCGACAATGGCGCAAGCCTGCGTTCTGAGGTGAATGGAGGTGGTCAGGGTAACATCCACCTTAATGTCAATGATGTTCTACTATTACGGCACGGTAGCAACATCATCACCAATGCCCTTGGTGATTCCACTGGTGGCAATATTAATATCAATGCGGGTTCGATTGTAGC
Source organism: Calothrix sp. NIES-2100 (assembly GCF_963875285.1). Taxonomy (NCBI): domain Bacteria; kingdom Bacillati; phylum Cyanobacteriota; class Cyanophyceae; order Nostocales; family Calotrichaceae; genus Calothrix; species Calothrix sp. NIES-2100. The sequence continues at coordinate 8,189,228 of NZ_CAWNLA010000001.1, read as the reverse complement.
AGTACCAACTGAAAACAGCGATATATCTGCGAATGCTCTACTAGGAAGCGGTGGCAATATCCAAATTACGACTGGGGGCATCTTTGGGCTAAAATTTGGCGATCAATTGACTCCCGCAAGCGATATTACCGCCAGTTCTCAGTTTGGGTTCAATGGTACAGTTCAAGTCAATACTATCGGTGTTGACCCCAATTCCGGTTTAATAGAATTACCAACTAGTATTACCGATCCATCCCAGCAAATTGCTAGTGGCTGTTCTGCAAATACTGGTAGTAGTTTTGTCGCTACGGGAAGGGGTGGTATACCGCAAAATCCCGCACAGGAAGCGAGGAGCGATGTCTACGACGGGCTGCCCCTACGCACTTGGTCAGACATCCGCAATCTGACTGCATATCTTACAACACAAGCTTTACAAGCACAAATACCCCAATCGCGAGAGATTCTTGTCCAAGCCACAGGTTGGCGACGTAATGCTCAAGGAAAAATCGAGATATTTGCTGATAAATCTGCTCCTGGTGTGCAGCAAGCATTAACTTGTGCTGCGGTGACTCAAAGTTAATTATGTGATCAATCATGCCCTAAATGGGAACACTAACTTTAAATCCGGTAAAGGAAATTGTTGGTGATGAAAGTAGTTCCATTTCTATTTATATTAACAACTGGATTATTCACTCTAGGGATAATGCGATCGGCGATCGCTCAGGTGACATCCGATGGTACAACTAACACTATTATCAACTCCAACGGCGATCATTTTACTATTCTCAATGGTATTGAAAAAGGTAATAATTTATTTCATAGTTTCAGTAATTTCTCAGTGCCAAATGGTGGCTCAGCAACATTTGATTTAGTTAATACACCCAATATTACAAATATATTTAGCCGGGTGACAGGTGGAAATTTTTCCGATATTCAAGGATTAATTCGCACAGTAAATAGCAATAACCCGGTCAGTTTGTTTTTAATGAATCCTTATGGAATTGTGTTTGGTAAAGATGCGGCATTAAATATTGGCGGTTCGTTTGTGGGGACGACGGCTAACAGCATCAAATTTGCCGATGGTGCTGAGTTTAGTGCGATTAATTCCCAAGCTAAGCAACTGTTGAGCATTAATGTTCCCATTGGGTTGCAAATGGGTAGTAATCCTTCATCAATCACCGTTCAAGGCACAGGACACTCCTTGAGCAATCCGGGTGGACAGCCTCCGATCATTGTGGCTCCCAGTGCTACTGAACTGCGAGTACAGCCAGGAAAAACCCTAGCTTTGGTGGGCGGTAATTTGAATTTGAATGGTGCAACTCTCACTGCCCAACAAGGACGAATAGAATTAGGCAGTGTGAGTGGTGCAGGACTAGTTAGCCTGACACCAACTGCACAGGGCTATACTTTGGGGTATGAAAATGGGCAAAGCTTCGGCGATATTCAGCTAGCACAAAAATCACTATTGGATGTGAGTGGAGTTAATGCGGGTTCTGTAAAGCTTCAAGGACGAAATATTGAGTTTACCGATGGTTCACTAGTACTGTCGCAAAATTTGGGTTATTTACCTGGCGGAGAAATTCACCTGCAAGCATCTACTGCAATCGATATGATTGGTTCAACCGATGCGGCAATTTGGAGTGGGATTCGCAGTGAAACTTTCGGTATCGGATCTGGCAGCAATGTTAACGTCATCACTCCCAAGCTAAGACTCCAGGAAGGCGCAGGGTTGAATACTACAACTTTAGGAACGGCTGTGAGTGGTAATATCCAGATTGAGGCGGCAGCAATTGAAATATCTGGCTTTTCACCAACCAATCCTACTGGTGTTAGTAGTCTTAGCACTGGTAGCTATGCTTCTGGAAACGCTGGCGATGTCTTTGTCAATGGCAATAGTTTAGTAGTCTCCGATGGAGGCTCATTATCTTCATTTACATTTGGCAGTGGCTCCAGCGGTAAAGTTACAGTCAGCAACAAAAATACCACCGTTATCGGCGAAAGTATTTATGGAGTATACAGCAACATTAGCTCAACCACGCTGGCAACTGGAAACGCCAAAACCTTGACTCTGGATACTGCTAGGTTACAAATTCTTGATGGGGGAGTAGTTGCCGCAACTACATTCTTTGCAGGTAATGGGGGCGATCTGAACATTAATGCCACGGAATCAATCGAGATTAGTGGGCGCAGTCAGAGTAATAACAGCAGTATCAACTCATCTGTTCTGCACTTACCTACGCAATTGCAGCAGATACTATATCAGAAATTTGGTCTACCAAATCTACTAACAGCCAATGCGGGTAATGCGAACATCTCCACGCCCAACCTGATATTGACAGATGGAGGTACTGTAAGTGTCACTAGTCAAGGTAGTGGTAATGGCGGCAATCTCAATCTCACAGCCAATGCCATCCTATTAGACCGTCAAGCAAGCATTCAAGCACAAACAGAATCAGGTAATGGTGGTAATCTGGCTTTACAAGTAGGGCAGTTATTAATGCTGCGTGACAATAGTGCGATCGCAGCCACAGCAGGCGGTAATGGTGATGGAGGTAATATTAATATCAATGCACCGATCATTGCCGGAATAGAAAACAGCGACATTATTGCTAATGCAGTCCAAGGAAGGGGTGGCAATATTCAAATCACTACTCAAGGGATGATCGGATTGCAGTTTCGTCCCCAACTCACCCAAGAAAATGATATCACTGCCAGCTCCCAATTTGGTGTTAGTGGCACAGTCCACATCAATAACATCGGCGTTGATCCCAATTCTGGCTTAATTGAACTGCCTGCAAATGTTACAGATGCGTCACAGCAAATTGCCTCAGGCTGCGCCAGCGATCAAGGCAGTAAATTTGTCGCCACCGGACGGGGTGGTATTCCGGAAAACCCAACGCAGGAAGTGAAGAGCGATGTTTACGACGGACTGCGCCTACGCACTTGGTCAGACATCCGCAATCTGACTGCATATCGTACAACACAAGCTTTACAAGCACAAATACCCCAATCGAGAGAGATTCTTGTCCAAGCCACTGGTTGGCGACGTAACGCTCAAGGAAAAATCGAGATATTTGCTGATAAATCTCCTCCTAGTGTGCAGCAAGCATTAACCTGTGCTGCGGTTTCTAGATAATATATAAGAATCATCAAGGGAAATAATAATTGCCGACTGTAGGGTTATGTCTGGTGTGTTGTCTGCCAGATTTCCGCTTTGGTTTTGCATACTGTCTGCCATTAGTATCAAACTATCTGGTTACTTTTTTATCATTGTCCGCTCGACAATCGGGCGGACATTACCGGACAATTACGGGTTGTCTGCTGAAGTTTTAGCAGACAATTGAAGTGTAATCACACAAAAAATCAGCTTATGTCAGAAATTGAAGACTTGGGAGTGAGTGTAGAAGAGTATTTAGATGGATTGGCAGCAGGTATTGACATTTTGGAATTGAAGCGATTAGAAGCAAGGGGAATTCCTACCCATTTAGCTTTAGAATTGATGGCGATTACACCAAAAGTAATCAATGGTACGGCCACCCCTGAAGAAGTTGTCAGGGGACTAATGATTTTGACCCCATCTCTGAGACAACAAATTGAATAGTTGAGAAAATTACTACATTAGTTCACTTTGGCTTGTCATCTTCTATTAGTGCCTTTAATTGAGTCAGTAATTTCTCGACCTTTGCCTGTTTCTTGGAGTCATCCCAGACTTTAGATTTCTTTAAGCGGCGGAATGTCTCATCAGCTAAATCTTTTATTGATGAGGTTGCTGGCTTTGACTGTTGCTCAAGTTGTGGGATTTGGCGCTTGATTTCAGTTCGTGAAAGATTATAGGCGATCGCATCTTCTAAAAGTGGTTTTCTGGTTTCCTCATCTTTAACTCGTGCGATCGCTTTGGCTTTACTTGCTTCCAGTTTCCCCTGACGCAATACATCTAAAATGTCTTCGGGTAAATTGAGCAGTGGCAGAAATGGGTTCTATATGGGAAGAGAAATTATAAACTTTGTCCCGTCGCCCAAAACAGAATTAACTGTGATTTTACCACCGTGTTTTTCTTCGACAATTTGACGGGCGATCGCTAATCCTAATCCCGTACCTTTACCGACTCCCTTCGTAGTAAATAAATGGTCAAATATTTTTTCTTGGACTTCTGCACTCATGCCTTTGCCGTTATCAACAATTGATATTTTTACGTATTGATGCTCTATGATTGATGTTGTGATTGTGATGCGATTAGGATAAGCTTTAATCTCTGCAAAACTCTTACCAATATTTGCTTCTTCTAACGCATCAATAGCATTGGCAAGAATATTCATAAACACCTGATTTAATTGCCCAGGAAAACAATTGACTAAAGGTAAATCACCATAGTGAGTAATTACTTCAATTGCTGGGTGTTTTTCGTTGGCTTTGAGGCGATGCTTGAGAATTAAAATTGTGCTGTCGATTCCTTCATGGAGATTAAATTGTACTTTGTAGTCTTTGTCAGTGCGAGAAAATGTCCGCAAGCTAGTGCTAATATTTTTCAACCTGTCACACGCCATGACCATTGCATCGATTGTTTTAGGTAAGTCCTCTAACAGAAAATCTAAGTCAATTTCCTCCGCATGGTCTTGAATTTCATCACCAGGATTTTCAAGAACTGCTTGATAGAGTTTGAGATGTTCAGTCAGATCAGCTAAATTGGGTCTAGTTTGTTTGAGAGTAGCAGCAATAAAACCAAGAGGATTATTCATTTCATGGGCAACGCCAGCGACTAAATTACCCAAAGCTGACATTTTTTCACTTTGGATAATTTGTAATTGGGCTTGTTGTAGTTCTTGTTCTGCTTGTTTGCGATCGCTAATCTCTAACAATAAGCCGTCCCACAAAATCGTTTCATCAACAAGTTTTTGAATGCGAGCTTCCCCATGAATCCACTTAACAATTCCCGAAGGTGTGACAATTCGACCTGTCCATTGCCAAGGAGTCAAAGTTTGCATTGAGTCAGCAATCGACTGCTGGTAAGTAGCAGCATCTTCTGGATGCACTAAATCAAGAAGAGTCTGCACATTGGCGATCGCTTGCTCGGCTGTAATTTCGTATAATTTATAACAATCTGCACTGATGTAAGGTAGAGATATTTCACCATCAACAGACACACTAAATTGATAAACAACCCCAGGAACATTATCTACCAAGTTATGAAAGCGAGAATTACTGGCGCTCAATTCGACAAAAGATTGCTCTAACTTTTGGGCATTTTCCTGAGCAGATTCATAAAGTCGGGCATTTTCTAGAGAAATGGCAGCTTGAGCGCAAATTAAATTGAGTATTTCGACGCGTTCGCCCTTGGCGTTGGCGGAGCCATCGCTTGTGAATGCCCCTGTGATTAAACTATTTTCTAAATATAAAATACCCAACAACTTACCTTGATGCAAAATCGGGCTGCACAAAATACTTTGAGGCTGTTGATGGATAATGTATGGGTCATTGGCTAAGGTGGTATCTGCGATTGCATCTAATAAGACAACAGTCTGTTGACTGTGCTTGACTTTGTAAATGAGCTTATGGGGAATGTCTTGGCTCTCTTCAACCTGAAGGTTCTGCAATAGCACTGGGTTTGTTCCCTGGGTAATTGAGCCTTGAATTAGCAAGCGCGAGTCTCGCAACAGCATTAACACACATTTATCAGCCCCAGCATTTTCGATGATGATGAAAAGTAACGATGAAAGTAGTTTTTCTAGTTCGATTTCACCAGAGATCGTCTGACATGCTTTGAGAATTGCTTTTAAATCTAGAGTCTCTGAGATACTGCTGCTAGAAGCCGAAGAACTGCTTTTTGTGACAGTCCCCAAGGCGAAGATAGTTTCGTTAGTTGAAATAACAGAACGGCTTTGCTGTAATATGGGGGCGAGTAATTGGGGATAGTGTTTTTCTAAGTCAGTGACTTTGGCTTTTGCTCCCCAACGCGCATAACCATAATAAGCTTCAACCATGTACTCCCCGGCAATACGCTGTTTACCCCAATCTAGGTAGAACTTTGCTGCCAGTTCGTTAGCAAGTGCTTCTTCTTGGATATATTCGTTGGCTTTAGCTCCAGATATTGCCCGATCGTATAGTTCACTGGCTTCGACTTTGTTTCCTAAGACTCGACATTTTTCCGCCGCTACCAAATCGAACTTATGCTGATGGTTCATCGGTGCATATTGCGCCCAGTGCTGCAACTGAGTTTGGTTTTTTGCCACCCTTTCTAATGCGGTTGATACTTCGCCTGAAAGTTGAGTTAATTGTGCTAGAGCTATTAAAGAATCATAGAAATAAAATGCAGGTTCGGCAACTGTTCCTGCACCCGCCATGAAATAGTTTCTGCATTCAAGGGCATTATTATTAGCTGGCTCAATTTCTCCAAATAAAAAGCAAAGTGTCAACTTATATGAGTAAAAAATATATAGTCCACATATATCATTTGCAGACCGCAGCTGAGGGAGAAATTCTGTTTCTTGGAGAGCAGATCCAGATAAAATAGTAGGATACTCTGCAAAACCTAGTAAATTTAAAATCACTTGCCGATAGATGAGACAGTAATTAGCTGTTCCCAATTGCTTCAGTTGTACTAAAGCATTGTAGTAAGTGCGTGTATCTTGCTCCAAGTTAGCAAGGGGTTGACCACCCCAAGAAGAAATCCAACAGAAATTGTGAACGGCATATCCAGCGTATTCCAGGTTTCCAACTTCTAGCCCAAGGGTATAACTCTCACTCAAAAGGGGTAACATTTCTTTGAGGTGAGATTTGCGGTGGAGGATATAACTTCCTAATAGGAAAAATACTTCCAGTTTAGTTGCTTTATCATCGAATTTTGCAGTCAAATTCAATGCTAACTGACCAAATTGAGCAGCTAAATCTATATTTTTCTGCACATTACAGAGAACGAGGCTGTAACAAGCATAGTTAGTAGCAGAAACAGATATATTGCCGTACTGCAAGAATAATTTGACTAACAAAGTAGCTAGTAATGGATACAAAAGAGATCCACAGGTGTAAGCGGCTGCCATGATGCTACTGGCAATCTGGGTAATGGCGATTTTGTTGACATCCGTCATTACAGGTAGGTGGAGAAAATCTGCAATTTGGCGATCGCCAATTAGTTCGCTAATTTCTTGGATTGACTTTTGAATATCTGCGGGTGTAGGTGATGCGGTTATAGTCACACCCAACTGTTGCAGGATCTGAATGCCGATCTCCAGCACTTCACTAAGTTGACGCTGGGAAGTCTTGGCTTGAATCCTAATGCGGTAAACATTAACCTGTTCGAGTAACGAATGTGCCTGTTCGGTAACAATATCAATCAACTGTTCCATCGCCTTAAAATCGCCATTTAGCATTGCCACTTCTGCCGCTAATTCATGCCAAGCGAGGGTCATTTCATACTTTTGTTGCCAAGCTTGTTCTCCCAACAAAGACAATCCCACTGCTGCATATTCCTGCGCCGCTTGATACGCGGTAGCAGTTCTGGCTTTGCGACAGGCAATGAGGTTCAGTTGTGCTAGTTCATTTCTTTGTGTTTGTTCGTTAATTAAAGAAGTTCCATAATTTAATTGATTAACGATTTCAAAAATACCCTCAACTCTTGCTTCTGGCGAAATCTGTTGCAGCAACAGTTGTCCGATGTCGTAATGAGTCGTCTGTTTTTGGTCATTGGGAATCAGAGAATAAGCCGCTTGCTGTACTCGGTCATGTAAAAATTTGTATGTAACAGTCTGTTGATTTTCTGATGTAGGTGCTGGGGTTCCTTTCCCAACATAAAACTTATAAACATCACCAATTGGTAAAATCAATCCTTCCTGTAATGCTTTCCACAGACAAGCTGCTGTTTCGATTTGAGATTGTTGTGAAACAATTGCCAAAGTCGCTAAATCAAAAGAATTGCCAATACAAGCAGCTAACTGCAATACTTGTTGAGTTGATGGCGGTAGTTTTTGCAATTGAAAACTCATAAAAGCCACAACATCATCTGTAACAGCTTGCGCCGTCACTTCTGCTATGTCACATTGCCAACAACCTAACTCAAAGTCAAATTGAATCAGTTCATCTTGATGCAATGCTTTGAGAAACTGGGTAGCAAAAAATGGATTTCCCTGAGTTTTTTGATAAATTAACACAGAAAGTTTCCATACCAAATCTTCAGAAGCTTTGAGTGTCTCAGCAACTAATTTATTGACTTGTAATTGACTTATTGGTGCTAAAGTAATTGTATTCATCGTTGCTTGTGATTTAGCAATTTCACTCAAAGTCAACATTAATGGATGTCCAGGATTGACTTCGTTATCACGATATGCACCAATTATGAATAGATGACCTGTATCAGCCATTAATAGCTGCATTAATTTTAATGATGCTGAATCCGCCCATTGTAAATCATCTAAAAATATTACTAGGGGCTGTTCTGCACTGGTAAAGACTTGGGTAAATTTTTGAAATAATAAGTTAAAACGATTTTGGGCAGCAATTCCTGATAATTCTACTGCTGGTGGTTGCTTGCCAATAATTGTTTCTATTTCGGGAATAACTTCAATAATTACTTGTCCATTTTCGCCAACAGCATCTAAAATTTTATTTTTCCATCGTTCTATTTGAATATCATTTTCAGTTAATAATTGCTCCACTAAATCTCGGAAGGCTTGCACAAAGGCGCTGAAGGGAATATTACGTTGTAATTGGTCATATTTGCCTTTGATAAAATAACCACGCTGGCGTACAATTGGTTTATGTACTTCGTTAACAACGGCGGTTTTCCCAATTCCAGAAAACCCAGCAATGAGCATAATTTCTGTGGCACTCTGACTAACTCTATCAAATGCGTCAAGGAGACTTTTAACTTCGGCTTCTCTCCCGTAGAGTTTATCAGCAATGATGAAGCGATCGCACAGATCCCTACTAGCAATATCAAAACTTTGAATCTCACCAGTTTCTTTTAGCTGAATTAAACATTTTTCTAAATCAAATTTCAATCCTAATGCACTTTGATACCTATCTTCGGCATTTTTTGCCATCAATTTCCTGACGATTTTTGAGATAACTGAAGGGATATCTGGATTAATTTCATGTATTAATGGTGCTGTTTTGGCAATATGAGAATGTACTAATTCCATCGCATCATGAGACTGGAATGGTAACTCATCTGTGAGTAATTCATAGAATGTCACACCCAGGGAATAAAAATCTGTGCGATAATCGATTCCTCGATTCATTCTCCCGGTTTGTTCTGGAGATATATAAGCAAGTGTTCCTTCTAAAACGTTGGGATTGACTAGGGTTTGGTTTTCTCTGGGTAATAATGATGCAATACTAAAGTCGATTAATTTAACTTGTTTGGTTTGGGGGTTGATTAATATATTGCTGGGTTTGATATCTTTATGAATAATGCGCTCATGATAAAGTAAATCTAAGATATTGCACACAGCGATCGCTATCACTAAAAATTCTTCTAAAGATTGTTGAGTTTCTCTAGTTTCCCACTCCTTAAGAGAAATCCCCCCAAAGTCTTCCATAACTAGTGCATAACTATTTTGGCAAGGTTCTAGACTGTAGGTTTTGACTATCAGAGGGGAGTTGAGATTTTTGGCAATTGTGTACTGGTTGCGAAACAACAAAAGTTCGTTAAAGCTGGGATAAGGATTTTTTAGTAATTTAACGACTACTGGTTGTTGATCAACTTCTCGATAACCTCGATAAACTTGGGTTCGGGAGCCATTATAGAGTTCTTCGCTGATGCTATATCCGGGAATATTCTCCAGAAAAGTACTAGTCATACCCTAAATCTTTAAAATGTTTGGATTTAGTATTCCCAAATCATTAACTCAATTCTCTATGTAAAAGTAAAAAATTATACCATTATTACAGATTTTCTGTTACGACTTACAAGCAATGCAGCATTCCACTAATGGGCTAATATGTAACTTAAAGGATAAAGTGGCCGTTTTTCAAGGATAAAGTGGCCGCAGTTGTGACTTAAAGGAAAAGATTGCCGAAAATTAAAGGATAAGCTTGCCGAACCCAGAGCCTAATTAGCTTCTGTTTTTGTCATGGCGCGATCGCTTTGCCCGTGGCGATCGCCTTGAAAGGCGGGTACTGTTCTTTAATTCAATTCAAGTGAAAATTCATCAAAACAATAGCAACAGCCGTCCTAACAACGGCTGTTGCATGGCTTTTATAAAAACTCAGTTTTTGAGTTTTTATTTAGATTTAAGCGTTGTATTCTCAATACCGTTGCCAAAATAAGAGCATGAAGAGGTAGGGCGTTTCGTAGTAGAGTTATTGTCTCTCACAACGACAACTCAAAAGCTTGAATATCGGATTGATGAAACGAATCCAGATCATGTACTGACTTGGGAGGAAATCAATCCATCTATCAAGATACAGCGATGATATGACACATATAGCATCATTCGGCATCCTGGTTATCTGAGAAAATTCGTAATTTGATATCTTGCATCTACACCCTATAAGGGTGAAGCTATACAAACAAAACCTGCCTACGCAGGCTGGTAAAGTTGATTTTTCGTTTTATTGAGAAAAATTTATGTTTATTGAGATAAACTTATATCAATATAAATACTTTGGTGCAAGATGTGAGTAATGGAAATTGGTGCAGGTGAAGCGATCGCTAATTCGGTGGTGTTGTTATATGATGTCCGGCAAATTACCCTTAATATGTCATTGCGAGCGGAACGAAGTGGAGCGTAGACGCGGAGCGGCTTCTCGTTCGCGTAGCGTCTCGTAGAGAAGAGTAGCAATCACTTGGACTCTCTGCGATTGCTTCACTTCGTACCCTACGGGAAGGCTGACGCTCGTTCGCTCTTAGCGTCTCCCCTTGAGAGAAGACTCGCTCTAAGCGAAGCTATGCCAAAGGCTTTACGCTGCGCTAACGCCTACGCAATGACAGGTATTTGAACGGACATGATATTACTTGTTGTCAGCTTAAGGTTGCGATCGCATTTCTATCGCATTCAAGCAGAGGAAGAAATGCTAGAAACTAGATTTGGAGAACAATACAAGCTCTACAAGGAAGCGTTGTCCGAGTAGATCCAGAGGGAGAGAGATGTCTGCGCAATACCTCAGAGACAGAGGATTTGTGCTTGATTGTAATTCAGTCGCAAGTGGGTTCTGATCAAGACCATACCATTGAAGATGTCTTTGGTGTTCATAAGCAAGTTAATTGGGTTGGCAAACAACAGATTTAACAAACCGCTGAGAGTGGACTATCTGCATTGTTACAGTTGCCATTGCTTGGTAGTTGATGTTGGAGCAGCGATCGCATCACCATGTAAAAACTGAAAGCTGGACATAAAACCCGGGAATTGTGTTTAATTTCCGGGTTTCACAATCATGTCCGCCTGATTCAGTGATAATTCCTGCGTCTATGCAGAAACGAGAAAATCCTTTCTTTTGATCTTCTGATACGCTAGTCGCTACAAGTTGGGAAACCGCAAGGGCGTGCTGGCTCCCTATGCTGTCTTGTGATCAATCACTCACAAGATATAACTGGTAGGCTTTCCACTGCAATTGCTGTCAAGACCGATACAAAATTTTATTAAGTTTCTTTACTTTTCGTTACAAATGGTTAATACTACTAATTAGATTTACACAAATAACGCTGTAAACGTCAGTTAAGCGTTGAGCTTGATCATCAATAAACTCCTAATTAAGGTGAACCTATGCCCTTTACCATCGATTCAGCTCGCGGTATCTTTCCCGAAACACTGACTGCCGATTCAGTCCCAGCAACCATTGCTCGCTTCAACCAACTGAGTGCCGAAGATCAGCTAGCGCTCATCTGGTTTGCTTACCTAGAAATGGGTAAAACGATTACCATTGCTGCTCCTGGCGCTGCAAATATGGTATTTGCAGAAAACACCTTGAATGAACTCAAGCAAATGTCTTTCCAGGAACAAACTCAGGTGATGTGTGATCTAGCAAACCGTGCTGATACACCCATTTGTCGCACCTATGCAATTTGGTCTGTAAACATCAAACTTGGTTTTTGGTATCGCCTGGGAGAATGGATGGAGCAGGGTATTGTGGCTCCCATTCCCGAAGGTTATCGACTATCGGCAAATGCAGCAGCAGTCTTGAAAGCAATTCGGGATCTAGACGCAGGACAGCAAATTACCGTTCTGCGTAATTCTGTAGTTGATATGGGGTATGATACTAATAAATTAGGCAGCTATACCAAGGTTAGTGAACCTGTGACTCCGCCGAAAGAAAAAGCTAAACGGACTCCTGTCACTATCGAAGGCATTGATAATCCCATCATATTGAGTTACATGGATAACTTAAATGCCAACGACTTTGATGCTTTGATTGAGTTATTCACTCCCGATGGTGCATTGCAACCTCCTTTCCAAAAACCGATTGCAGGTAAGGAAGCAGTCTATCGGTTCTTCCGAGAAGATTGTCAGAACCTCAAGTTAATACCACAGCGAGGTGTTTCTGAACCCGCAGAGGATGGTTACACTCAGATCAAAGTTACAGGTACAGTGCAAACTCCCTGGTTTGGCGCTGCTGTGGGTATGAACATGGCATGGAGATTCTTGCTCACTCCTGAGAATAAAATCTTCTTTGTGGCGATAGACTTACTAGCATCTCCCAAAGAGCTACTGAATTTGGTTCGCTAGTACTAGAAGAATCTTCTTTTGATTCTTACCTAAAAACAGACTTGGAAAATGAGGTGATAGGGTGATCAATCCTAGCTCTGGGCAAAGCCCTACACCTCCACAAATTATAAATCTGCGATCGCACGCAGTTCGCTATCGAAGATTGTGGGCATAGCTTTGTTGCCCACAATCTTCGATATGAAAACTCTATTATTAAATGAATTTGCTCTCTTGGCGGAGAGTATTTTGGGATGGGAGCATGAAGGTAAACGAAGTTAGCTGGTCTGATTTAGAACAAGAAGTTGCTCAAGCCGCCTTTCAAAAAGCATACGAGCGAGAAATAAACGCCCTGATTCAGGAAGTTCGCGACAACGCCGTTCAGATTTCCGAATTGGAAGATATCTGGCGTTTGCATAACTTTCTGAGTGCCAAAAGACACGAGATTGATGGTAAGTATGATTACAACTATTCAGTTCTCGTTTTTGTTTTTGCAACTCTGATTAAACAGGGATGGTTACATCTGGATGAACTCAAGGGGCTGGATCAGGATAAACTTACTAAGATTGGCTCTCTTTCACGGATGTAGCTACTAGTAATATCAAGTCCGGTTGAACACTTATTATTAGGGCTGACGCGGGGATAGGGAGACACGGGGACGCGGAGACTTTTTTGATCAGCAGTTAGACTGGCGTTCAATTTGCGCGTAAATGCAGTCTTGTGCAAGCGATCTTGTTCTGATTTGACAGCAGATCAAAGAGGATAGCTTGACTATTGGATTGATGACAATAAAGGTTTGTCCGAAATTAACTTTGACAGGTTAGGCGAAACTACATCAGGGAAGCTGGCAAAATTACGGCGTACCCAATCCATACCGACCTCATTATTGAGTTTAATTTTCTGAGGTGTATCTGGATAAATTTTTCCGAGAATATCTGCATCTTGATCGACTACGACCTTACCAAACTTGAGATAGGTGCTGCCAAATACTTTAAAAGCAGGGTGCTTGGCTTGACCAAATAGCAAAATGTAAGTTCTTGTCCGATTCTCAGCTTCTGGTACAAAGATGTGACATTGGGCTGCTTTACCCAAGGGCATTTCTCCATGAAAAATCACCAGAGATGGGAAATGATTTTCTAGGTGCGCCTTAATGGTGGTGGGTAGCAAAAACAAATCTGGTTTTGTGAGCTTTTCTACTAAACTATAGGGCGCTGTAGGCAAGTCATAAAACGCATGGGAATGATGCCCATCATCAATGAATTGATGGAATTGCACTTTGGTAATCCGAAACAGGTCTCGGTGAGTGCCATTTTGATGATTGTAATCGTGCATATTCAGCAACATAGTTAGTAGATCTGTCTTTACACTTCTATCTGCGGTATGCCCAATAAAGTCTTGAGTGTTGGCAATCTCATTCAACACAGTGGGAATGGGTATCTTTGGCTCGTATCCTCCATAAGACCAGATAAAATCCCCTTGAATGATTAGTTCTAAGGGTTTTAGTAGCGGTAGTGTTTTCTTGTTCGATCCAGGTAAAATAGTACAGCCCGAACTATCAAACTTCAGAGCATGAAACGGACAAACTACGGTACTTATGCTCCGGTGTAGCCCGTCGTAGACATCGCTTTCGACTTCACACCATCCTTCTGATAACATGGCTCCCATGTGTGGACAGGCGTTGGGTAAAGCATGAATGTTTCCCACCGCATCTTTCCACATCACATAGTCATTACCATACAAAGAAATTTTTCGGGGTTGATTCACTGCCAGCATAGACTTATGCGCTAACAACCAGGGCGCACCGGGAAGCATAGACTGCATGGAGTTCCTCCGCAAGCTATAAAATTGTGAAATATCCGTCGTGTTTTTAAAATATGACAGAACATTCACATTTGTCAAGTAATCTTCGTCGTCAACCGAAACAGCAGCGAGGTAAAAAACGAGTCGAAAAAATTTTGGACGCGGCGGCGGCGGTATTTGATGAGATGGGCTATGAAGCGGCGACTACGCATCTAATTGCAGCCAAAGCAGGGACAGCCATCGGTTCTCTATATCAGTTTTTTCCCGATAAAGCTGCGATTTTTCAGGCGATGGAGTTACGTCATGTCGAGCGAGTTAAGGTTTTATGGGCAGAGGTAAACACACCGGAAATTATCGGGTTATCGCTGCGGCAAATGATCCATACCCTCGTAACTGCTGTTGCCCAAATGTTTGAGCAACCAGTATCACGAGTGGTGTTTGTGCAGTTTTTTATGAGGCGGGAGATTTTCCAGTCCATCGATGAAAGTCTGACTCAGGAAGCCATTGACTTTACGTCGAGTCTTTTGCAGCAGAGAAATTCAACCTTGAGTGAGGCGCAATGTAATCTGTTAGCAGAGGTTTGTGTTCACAGCAGTAATGCTCTGATTTTGTCCGCACTGCGTAACCCCGATCAACAGCATCGCCAACAACTAGTGCAGCAGATTGAGGACTTGTTGGTGTCGTATTTAGAGCCGTATGTGGGGGATGGTCGGTTGAGTGATGTAATGAAAGTAATGAAATGTCCTCATTGTCAATCACAGCAGTTGTCTAAAAATGGGTATCGACGGGGGAAGCAGTGCTATCTCTGCAAAGAATGTGGCAAACAGTTTGTGGAGAAATAAGAGCGATCGCTTATATAGAAGACGCATCTGAATTGATCGGACATGAGCAGAGGCGATGTCTGTCTTGAAAAGTGACGCTCCTGCGTCGCTAACGCTGCGCTAACAGATCTAAGGAAGCCTTATCTCCGACGCCAGTTGCTTTCCGACGCAAGGCGACACGCCACTCCCCTCAACGGGGGGAACCCCCGCACGGGGGTGGCTCAGGAACGCACTGGCTCGACTTTTCGCTACGACGGGCTACGCCGCAGCAAGCGTACCCCTCTTTTATGACTTTCGGGAGAGAATAAAGCATAAGACTTTTACCACAAATCTTAATTTCAACGATTCTGTTAGAAAATAACCGCTCAAATGCCTGTTCTATCTACAGTTGAAAATTTGCCTCTTATTTTTCTTTTTCCAAAGTGACACAAGAGGGGTACTGTGCATCAAAGTGTAATTTTGCCTACTACCTAAAGCTAGGAGCGATCGCCATAACATCAATAATTTTGCTTAACCACTTAATTATCATTGAGATTATAGCGGTTATCACTTGGATGCTATACACAGTAAGGGCACAGCAATGCTGTGCCCCTAGGAATTGTCTGTATTATATGCAATTTAGAACTGCGAAAAACACTCTTTCAATTGCAATAGTACCTTCAAGGGTACTATTACTTTACTTACAAATGTATTATCATAATCTTTAAAGTATATTTAAAAACCCACAAAAGTAAAACTTTGCCGTTATGACTTAGGTTAAGGGCTACGAAAAATAAAGGTTTTAGCCAGATACTGAGATGCTTTGCTGTGGTAGGCGATGAGAGCAAAAGGCTTGTTTAAAATATTCTCTA
Source organism: Calothrix sp. NIES-2100 (assembly GCF_963875285.1). Taxonomy (NCBI): domain Bacteria; kingdom Bacillati; phylum Cyanobacteriota; class Cyanophyceae; order Nostocales; family Calotrichaceae; genus Calothrix; species Calothrix sp. NIES-2100. The sequence continues at coordinate 8,173,145 of NZ_CAWNLA010000001.1, read as the reverse complement.
AACGTCGAAAATAATTATTTTATTTAGCGGCTACAAATTATTGAGGATTAACTATGGAACCTATTTCTCTGATTATTGCGGCTTTGGGTGCTGGTGCGATCGCAGCTGCTAAGGATACCGCAGGAACAGCTGTGAAAGATGCCTATCAGGGGTTGAAAACCTTGATTAAGAAGAGGTTTGAAAGTGAACCAAAAGCACAAATGGTTCTGGAAGAACACGAAACAGACCCCGAAACCTATGAAGCACCACTTAAAAAGAAATTAGCTGAAGCTGGTGCTGATAAAGATGCAGAAATTATTAAGTTAGCGCAGGAGTTGCTGAAACAGTTAAAACCTGAAGAGTCAGCAGCAGGTAAATACAATACCGTGTTCCAAGGAGAAGTGAAGGGCGTTCAGGTTGGCGATAGCAACACCCAAACAAATACATTTAGCTAAAAGCCATTGGAGTACCTAGATGGCTGAAGATATTTCTAAATACCAATCTACCTTTGAAAATGAAGTAAAAGGTGCTGTAGTTGGTGATGGAAACATTATCTATAACTATTTCTACTACAGAGAAGAGGTAAAACCTACATCTGTTGATGTTGCTGATGAATCTCTCCCCTGTCCTTATCGGGGTTTGTTTCATTTTGGCCCCAATGATGCGGATGTTTTCTTTGGGCGGGGAATATTTATAGAAGAACTTTATAGTGCAACTAAAACCCATAATTTTATTCCGGTACTAGGTGCATCAGGAAGCGGTAAATCTTCGGTGGTATTAGCGGGATTAGTCCCGAAGTTACAAAAAGAAGGTCATTGGCAGTTTACTCACTTTCGTCCTGGTTCTGTACCGTTTTATGCTTTGGCTGAGGCACTTGTTCCTCTTTATGCACCAGAGTTAGATCGTACTGACCAAATTGCCCAAACACGAAAACTAGCTGGCTACTTGTTCAATAGCACTGTTTCTCTAGCTGATGTTTTCCGAACAATTCAACAAAATCACCCTAATAATCGGGTGCTACTGATTGCTGACCAATTTGAAGAAATTTATACTCTCTGTAACAATCCGGAAATTCGCCGTAAGTTTCTCGATTGCTTATTAGGTAGTTTAGAAACTCCGACTTCTCTGTCTGCATCAGCTAGGGTATTGGTAGCAACGATGCGAGCAGATTTTTTAGGAAATGCTCTCTCTTATCGTCCCTTTGCGGATGTCTTGCAAAATGCTGACTGGAAACTGGGGCCGATGAATCGGGAGGAACTAACACAAGTCATTGAAAAACCTGCTCAAAAATTAGGGGTGACATTTGAAACCGGACTGGTAGAACGCATTTTGAATGATGTAGAAAACCAACCGGGAAATTTACCTTTGTTAGAGTTTGCTTTGACTCAGTTGTGGAATAAGCGATCGCGTAAACAATTAAGTCATAAAATCTATGAAGAAATTGGTCGAGTAGAAGGCGCATTAGCTCGTCATGCGGATGAGAAATATGGCAACTTGACAGATGAGGAGAAGGAAAAAGTCCGGCGGATTTTTATTCAATTAGTGCTTCCGGGTGAGGGAGCAGAAGATACTCGACGAGTTGCCATGAAAACGGAATTGGGAGAGCAAAGCTGGTCTTTGGTCAAACAATTAGCTGATGCTCGGTTGGTAGTGACAAGTCGCAATCTTAGCGCTCAAGAAACAGTAGAAGTAGTCCATGAAGCTTTAATTCGCAATTGGACAGAACTGCGAGAATGGATGAATAAAGACCGCGTTTTTAGAGCTTGGCAAGAGCGACTACGAGCAGCAAAAGGACAATGGGAAGCAACGAATCAAGATTCTGGTTCATTGTTGCGGGGTGCAGCATTGGCCGAAGCAGAAGAACAACTCAAGGAACGCCCAGAAGACTTAATTAATGAGAAAGAATTTATTGATGCTAGTCTTAAGGAAAGTCAACGAATAGAACAGGAAAAGGAAGAACAACAGCACCGAGAATTGAAAGCAGCACAGGAATTAGCACAAGCTAACGACAAAGCCCTTCAAGAGTCAAAAAAACGAGAAGAAGAACAAAAAACAGCCAATAAAAAACTTCTTCAGGGGGGTATATTGTTGGGATTTCTCTTTCTTGCCGCTAGTGGTTTGGGTTTGACAGCATGGAATCAGACGCAACAGGCACAAATCAATCAAGCTGAATCTCTGAGTAGATATTCCTTATCTCTAAATAATGAAAATAAAGACTTAGAAGCTTCCGTCACAGCAATAAAAGCAGGAAAAATCCTACATAGCCAACACAAAACTCAACCAGAAGCTGTGAATGCTTTGCAGACAGTTCTTGTTGGCGCAAGAGAACGAAACCGCTTAGAAGGGCATCAGAGTTCTGTCAATAGTGTGAGTTTCAGCCCCGACGGCAAAACCATCGCCACCGCATCAGCTGACAAAACAGTGCGGTTGTGGAACTTACAGGGGCAACTGCTCCAGGAATTTCAAGCGCATCGCGGTATAGTCAATACTGTGAATTTCAGCCCCGACGGCAAAACTATCGCCACCGCATCAAAGGACAATACAGCGCGGTTGTGGAACTTGCAGGGCCAACTGCTCCAAGAATTTATTGGGCATCAGCGTGATGTTAATAGTGTGAGTTTCAGCCCTGACGGCAAAACCATCGCCACCGCATCAAATGACAATACAGCGCGGTTATGGAACTTGCAGGGGCAACTGCTCCAGGAATTTAAAGGACATCAGAATGCTGTTATGAGTGTGAATTTCAGCCCTGACGGCAAAACCATCGCCACCGCATCAAAGGACAATACAGCGCGGTTATGGAACTTGCAGGGGCAACTGCTCCAGGAATTTATTGGGCATCAGAATGCTGTTATGAGTGTGAGTTTTAGCCCCGACAGCAAAACCATCGCCACCGCATCAAAGGACAAAACCGCGCGGTTGTGGAACTTACAGGGGCAACTAATCCAAGAATTTAAAAGATATCAGAATGCTGTCAATAGTGTGAGTTTTAGTCCCGACGGCAAAACCATCGCTACGGCATCAGCTGACAAAACCGCGCGGTTGTGGAACTTGCAGGGGCAACTGCTCCAGGAATTTAGAGGGCATCAGCTTTCTGTTATGAGTGTGAGTTTTAGCCGCGACGGTAAAACCATCGCCACCGCATCAGCTGACAAAACCGCGCGGTTGTGGAACTTAGAGGGAGAACTGCCCCAGGAATTAAAAGGGCATCAACGTTCTGTCAATAGTGTGAGTTTCAGCCCCGACGGCAAAACCGTTGCTACAGCATCAGATGACAAAACGGCGCGGTTGTGGGACTTGCAGGGAAAACAGCTCCAGGAATTTATTGGGCATCGGGGTATAGTCAATATTGTGAGTTTTAGCCCTGATGGTAAAACTATCGCTACAGGAGCAAATGACAAAACAGCGCGGTTGTGGAATTTGCAGGGACAACAGATTCAGGAATTTATTGGACATCGGGGTACAGTCTTGAATGTGAGTTTCAGCCCCGACGGCAAAACCATCGCGACGGCATCATCTGACAAAACAGCGCGGTTGTGGAACTTGCAGGGAAAACAGCTCCAAGAATTTATTGGGCATCAGAATTCTGTCAGGAGTGTGAGTTTCAGCCCCGACGGTCAAACCATTGCTACGGCATCAGCTGACAATACAGTGCGGTTGTGGAACTTGCAGGGGCGACTGCTCCAGAAATTTAAAGGACATCAGGGTGATGTCAGGAGTGTGAGTTTCAGCCCCGACGGCAAAACTATTGCCACCGCATCTTATGACCATACAGCAAGGTTGTGGAACTTGCAGGGAGAATCATTCCAAGAATTTAAAGGGCATCAACTTCCAATCAATAGTGTGAGTTTCAGCCCTGACGGCAAAACCATCGTTACCGCATCAGCTGACAATACAGCGCGGTTGTGGAACTTGCAGGGGGAACTGCTCCAGGAATTTAAAGGGCATCAGGGTGATGTCAATAGTGTGAGTTTCAGCCTTGACGGCAAAACCATCGCCACCGCATCAGATGACAAAACTATTAAGCTCTGGGATATGGATTTAGACTCTTTAATGCAGCGCAATTGTGATTCGGTACGCAGTTATTTAACTTATAATCCTTTAAAAAATAATCCTGATGTCGGCGAGAGTGACAGGCAGTTATGCGACGGTATTAGCAGATTCAGATAGTTGCACTTTTGTCAAGATAAAAGTTTGGACTTCTCTGCCAGAGGCTGCGCCAACGACTCCGCTCAGCCCTCGACGCTCAGCAAGTGCGTTGATCTGAGATGAAACCCACGCTCCTAGATATCAGGTACTTTATTTCCATGCATTTTGGGCAAACATTAAAAAGATTTCCAGGCAAAATAGAGAAACAGCAAACATTGAGAAGGTAGCGATGGAAATTGCCCAATACATTACCGTAGATCCTGCCATCCACCACGGTACCCCAGTCATTAGCGGAACCCGTGTTCCCGTTTCTATCATCATCGGTTCTCTAGCTGGTGGTATGAGCAAAGAAGAAGTTATGCAAGAATACGAACTCAGTAAAACCCAAGTAGAAGCTGCTCTTAGCTACGCTACAGATCTGGTAAAACAAACTACAGTCACCGCCTTGGGAGCCTAAGCTTTGAACTTCCTCGTCGATGAAAATATGCCCCGCTCCCTTGCACCCCAAATCGCCGTCCTTGGATTTACGGCGCAAGATGTGCGTGACATCGGTTTACGTGGGCATCCTGATGTTGAAGTCATGGAAGCTGCCGTAGCTACGGATGCTATTATCATCACCCGCGACAGAGGACTTGCCGATCCCAGAAGCTGGCCTGAAGCCTTCACCGCCGGAGTCATTTTCATCAACCTTCCCGAGGACACCCCCGCCAGCACCGTCAACGCCAAAATTCTCGAATTGCTAGCCAACCGTTTACCTGTCTCTCTCTTAGGTGCCTTCACAACCCTTGAATCCCGTCGCGCCCTTTGTCGTCCCATTCGCCGTAGATCTTAGATATCTGCCATTGAGTGCCACCTGTAAATGTTCTAATGCGGTGCGATCGCACTATCGCTGCTTAACTTTGCCGTTACCAATCATCTTCTTGTGACTGACGCTCAATTTGCGCGATCGCTAATTTAGTCAAAACCCGCACTACCTCTTGTTGATCGTTGAGTAGTGGCTGTAATGGTTCTAAAGCAGTGCGATCGCCAATTTTACCCAAAGAATTGATTGCTGCTTTCCTCACGTCTAAATCGGAATCGTGAATTGCCAGAATTAAATGCGGCACAGATGGCGGATAATTTACTTGTCCCAATGCTGCTGCGGCTTCGGTGCGGATCAGTGCTTCTGGATCGGTCAAAGCAGAAACTAGCAGGTTGCAAGACTTTTCATCTGACTGTTCTTGCGCTACATGGCCAAGCGCCCCAATTACAGCGCATCGCACATCTAAAGAGGCGGCGTTCAAAGCTTTGTATAGATGCTCTGCTGCTTCTGAGCCAATAAACGCCAACGCCCAGGCTGCGTGACCTTTAATATCTTCTGGATGCTCGTTGGATGCTAAAATATCCAGCAACGCTGGTACAGACGCTTCTCCAGTTCTTGCCAATGCCCCAGCGGCTGAACTTCTGACTACTGTATCCTCATCATTGAGAAAAGCATGAAGCAAGTCTGGTACAGCACTTGGATCGGAGATGATGGTGAGTGTCTTGGCAGCAGCTCTTCGCACCACTACATTCGGATGATTTGCCAGTGCTTCCACCAGAAATGGCGTTGCAGGTTCACCAATTTCACCCAAGGTTTCAGCAAACCGCAGCCGTACCATTCCCCGTGTGTCTCCCAACCCCTCTACAAGTTGTTTGAGGACTGTATGATCACAAGAGTCAAAGGTTTCTAGGGAAATCTGCTCATTCACCCTTTGAACCAGATCATCATTTTCAGCTTGAATTCGCAGGATTGGATCTTCCAGCCCTGGAGTTTGGGAGTTGAGGGATTGACTCATGACAAATTCCTTATCACCGTTATTGTGCAATTATTTTAGTTACCAGCACTCAGAGCAGACTGCTGCACTCGGAGTGCTTCCAGGGTGGCATCAATCTGGATCAGCTGAGGTTCGAGACTAGCAAGTGCTTGTGCCTTCATGACTTTAGCCTTTTGCGCCATTGACAAGGTGTCGCTAACCAGGCGCTCCCGATATTCTTCTAATTCAGCGATCGCTACAGTCAGTTCTTCTGAGATGTCTTGAACATTTGAGGTGAGTTCTGGACTATCAGCCATATCCGTTGTGTTTCCTAAAAATAGATTTTAAATATCCATGTTTGATTTTCTCAGATTCAGTTACCAACAGACAAACCTTTTCGAGCATTTTGGGTAAGCAAATATGCTTATGGTTATTCATCTATGTCGCCAAAATACTCTCGCACACCAGCAATTTTGTCACCGTTGATATCGAAGGAAACGACATTCCGTCCTGTAAAAGGCTGGTTGCGAATAATTCCCTGACTTTCAAACTCAAATGTCACAGTGGTGTCATTACTGGTAACTAGATCAGGTGTACTGAAAATCAGGCGATCGCCCCTGTCTTTGCGCGCCTGTAGTCTAGCAATCAGCTGTTGCTTATCCTCATATCCAAAGGATGTATCTCGCTGCTGACCAACCGGTAGCCAGAACATCACCTCCAAAGCCAGCATATCAATGAAAGGCTGAAAGTTTCCTGTTGCCCATCCTTGACCAAGGTAGTCAAATGCTTGCTGAGCAGTCTGAATTTTTGTACCCTCCATTTGCTTTCCTATCTATATACTGCGCTATACTGCGCTCAATTTTGACACTCCCCGCTCTAAAGAGGCGGGGATTCTACATTCACCGACTCGCCATTAGACAACAGGCTTGCGCCAATTGCCCAAGAGGGCAAATCTCCTGTAGCGTAAGTTCCCGTGTGCCCCACGGTACTGAGTCCTAATCTCAAGATATTGATTGCCGCGTTGATATCTCTGTCTACTGTGTACCCGCAATGAGGGCATACATGAGTCCTAGTAGACAGAGACTTTTTCACGTTTTCGCCACAGCTAGAACAATTTTGGCTTGTGTTATGTGGGGGAACTGCAACAGTTACTTTCCCATATTTATGACCAAGATATTCTAACCATTGCCTGAAAGTGTACCAACCAGCATCACTAATGGATTTAGCCAGTTGTGGGTTCCTCACAAGCCCTTTGACATTTAAATCTTCATAGGCTACCAAGTCGTTAGATTGGATGACGGAGTATGCCAACTTTTTGCAATACTCTTTTCGCTGCCTACTTACTTTTAAATGCTTACGGGCATATAGATTTCTAGCTTTGTGGTAATTGTTAGATTGCTTTTGTTTGGCTTTTCTCTTTTCTGTGCTAAATTTTTTGGACTTCTTGCGATTAGCACGGTTTAACTGTTTTTCCGACTTGCGGTAGAACTGGGGTGATTGTTCCACATTGCCCTTATTGTCAGCAATGAAGTATTTCAAGCCTAAGTCAATACCTACAACCTGATTAGTAGGTTGACTTTCTATTTTGACATCAACATCAACTGCAAACTGGGCATAGTAACCGTCAGCGCGACGCACTAAACGGACACGCTTAAAGAGCTTTATATCGTAGTAGTTAAGGTCGTAGGTTCCTTTTAACTTCAGAGTTCCAATGCCTTTTTTATCTGAAAAAGTGATAGCTTTTCGGTTTGTTGAAAGTTTCCATCCTGTTGATTTATACTCAACCGAACGGCAGTTTTTCTTAAACCTTGGAAAACCTTTCTTTCCTTTGACCTTCCGCTTACAGTTGTCGTAAAACCTAGCTATTGCTGACCAAGAACGCTCAGCAGCAGATTGTCTTGCCATTGAATTAAGTTCATCAGCGAAGGGAAATTCCGCAGCCAGCACCGCACAATGTTTATTAAGGTCATATCTGCCAACCTCTTTGTTATCCATCCAATAACGCAAGCACTTATTTTGGATGAATTGAGATGTACGAATAGCCTCATCTATGGCGCGATATTGCCTGTCTTTTCCTTTAACTTTGAACTCGTAGACAATCATGGCATCGACCAATTAACCACAATCTTATGTTAGCACAAAATACATAAAACCGTCCTTCTAGGACGAGGTTTTAGACCCAATTTTTTGATAACGGTATTGGGCATTGGGCATGGGGCATTGGGCATTGGGAAGAGATGGGAAAAAAACTCCCCACACTCCCTCATCTTCCTTGTCCTCCTTGTCCTCCCTGCCCCCCTTCCCTAGTCTCCAGTCCCCAGCCCCTAGCCCCCATTTTCCAGCTAGGATAAACCCACCTTCACGATGAGGAATTTAATCGCTTTATTGTCACCTTATTAATGGGAGATTTCGCCGCAAACTGATAGGCTAAACCATACTTTTAAGAAACTGCTGATTTTTTATTACAGTTTGTAAAGTTTTTCAGAAAAAAAGAAATCAAAATCACATTTTTTCGGCGATTTTTGTGTTTTTCAAAACATTTTTTATGAGAGAATGTTGTTTCTTCATAAAAGAATGACTAAATGATGATATTTTTTTAATCAAAAAATGAATTATATTTATTTTCAGTTCATCGATTTAAAAAACATAAATTTTGCCTACAATCCTTTACAGGCAGAGCTTCAGGGTTTTCAGCTATAGATTTATACTTGCTTTTACACAGATTATTTTTTTTATAAATCAATTTATTTAAGTATAAATAAAAATGATTATACATATTAGAATAATTATGAAACATTTCTTAACAAAAAATTGGTTCTAGGCATTATAAAAATAATTTGTAAGGGTTTAGAGTAAAACAAAGTAAATGAAAACTCTAATTTGTTGAGCGTTCATTGCTTTGGGTTAATGATTGAAAAGCCTTCACAAAAGATGAAAGTTTTATCAGTCTTACCACTAATACTCATGTCGCAATAAAATCGAAGATTTGAATTTTTGAGGCATGATTATCTATTGGTAAAAAAGCAAAAGCTGAAGAATTCAACTTTTGATTTGAACCCTCATCAATAATTCTCAATTAATCAAAATTTAGGAGATTCACACTATGGTGCAGGATGCTTTTTCTAAGGTTGTTTCCCAAGCTGACGCGAGAGGAGAATATCTCAGTGATGGTCAGTTAGATGCTCTCATCGGTTTAGTTAAAGACGGTAACAAGCGCGTTGATGTTGTTAACCGGATTTCTAGCAATTCGTCTTCCATTGTTGCTAACGCGGTTCGTTCTTTGTTTGCTGAACAACCTCAATTAATTGCGCCTGGTGGGAATGCTTACACCAACCGTCGTGCTGCGGCTTGTATCCGGGATTTGGAAATTATCCTTCGCTATGTTACCTACGCAATTTTTGCAGGTGATGCTAGCGTTCTAGACGATCGGGCGCTGAATGGATTGCGGGAAACCTATCTGGCGCTGGGAACTCCTGGAGCATCTGTTGCAGTTGGTATTCAGAAGCTGAAAGAAGCTTCAATCGCCATTGCTAATGATCCTAACGGCGTTACCCGTGGAGATTGCAGCAGTCTGATTGCAGAAGTTTCATCTTATTTTGATCGTGCAGCAGCAGCAGTTGCTTAAACATCAAAACACCTACTATTAGGCCTCTTGCAGAGAAGCAAAATTGAGTTTAAAAATCAATTTTTGCAAGAAGTCTATTCAACAAATTTTTTGTAAAAGCAATTAGGAGAAAACGTTCAATGACTAAGACACCATTAACTGAAGCTGTTGCAGCTGCTGATTCCCAAGGTCGTTTTTTGGGTAGCACCGAAATCCAAACTGCATTTGGTCGTTTTCGCCAAGCAGCTGTTAGCTTAGAAGCAGCAAAAGCAATCTCTAAAAAAGCTCCTAGTCTTGCTGAAGCAGCTGCTAATGCTGTGTACCAAAAGTTCCCCTACACCACCACCACATCCGGCCCCAACTACGCTTCTACTCAAACTGGAAGAGACAAGTGCGTCCGTGATATTGGCTATTACCTGCGGATTGTTACTTACGGTTTAGTTGTGGGTGGTACAGGCCCAATCGATGATTATTTGATTGGTGGTTTGGCTGAAATCAACCGTACCTTTGAACTATCTCCTAGCTGGTACATTGAAGCTCTCAAATATATCAAAGCTAATCATGGTGTAACCGGTGACCCTGGTGTTGAAGCTAATTCCTACATTGATTACATCATCAATGCTCTGAGCTAATATAGCTTGGTTGATTTCCTGGATCAAATAGTAGCCATGAATTCTCACAAGCTTTTCAGTTTTGTGTAACACGGGTAAGAAAATAATTTGGTAATTTTGCAATCCCGATGAAACTGATTACCAGATAATTTTTGTGAGTATGTAATCCTGTTGCATAAAAACTGAATGTAAAGTTTGCAGCGGTAAAACGTTGCAAAATTGCAAAAGCGTCAAGCATTTGCGTAGTAAGTTTGGAAAGTTTTAAACTCTGACTTCATATTGTGTTAGTTAGTAGGGGCGGGTTCACAGATATGCTCCAATCATTCACGACTATCTGGCTCAACCCGCCCTTACTGACTCAAATACTTGTGTTGTCTGCGTATATAATTTTTCATCTTACTATGCAAGGCTTTTCTTAATGATGAATAAGGTTTATTAAATACTTCGTAGTCAGCACTATAATCCTGTAATTTGAAGCATGAAAATGCTTGCTACGAATTTGACCGTTTTTAGCTGTAACTTAAGAAATTTTTACGTTGAGTCTGATGCCGACAGATTTCTAGAAAATAAGGAACAGATAAGATTATGGCACCGTTAACAGAAGCGAGCCGATTGGGAATTCTTCCGTTTACAGACAGTGAAAAAGTTGAATTGCGCTTTGTGAAAACGGCAGAAGAAGTAAAGTCAGTTATTTGGGGTGCATATCGCCAAGTTTTGGGAAATGAGCATCTGTTTGAAAGTGAGCGACTGACTAGCGCAGAATCACTATTGCAACAGGCGCAGATTTCCGTGCGGGATTTTGTGCGAGCGATCGCGCAATCAGAACTGTATCGTCAAAAGTTCTTTTATTCCAACTCACAGGTTCGCTTTATTGAACTGAATTATAAGCATTTACTCGGTCGTGCGCCCTACGATGAGTCAGAAATTGCTTACCACGTTGATATCTATAATTCTCAAGGTTACGAAGCCGAGATTGATTCTTACATTAATTCTGTCGAGTATCAACAAAACTTTGGAGATGCTATAGTTCCTTACTATCGCGGCTACAAAACTACAGTTGGACAAAAAACCGCTGGATTTCCCCATTTCTTCCAGTTGTACCGAGGCTACGCCAATAGCGATCGCGCCCAAAACAAGCCCAAAGGACAATTAACCTGGGATTTAGCAAAGAATTTGGTATCTCCTATCTATCCTGCTAATGCTGGTTCTTTAACAGGTGTCTCAACGGGGAATCGTGGTGGTAATACCTATCGGATTCGTGTCATCCAAGCGGCTTCCCCTAACTCACCGCGCATTCGCCAAAGTATCACCGAAGTAGTTGTGCCATACGATCAGTTATCAAATCGCTTACAACAACTCAATCGCCAAGGGCGCAAGGTAATCAGCATTGCTCTTTCATGAAAATGGGGCATTGGGCATTGGACATAGGGCATTGTTCCCCACACTCTCCCACACTCCCCACACTCCCTCATCTTCCTAAGCGCTAGGGCGTGTTTTCAAACTACTCATTATTCCTAACATTCCTCTTCGATCCCCCTAAATCCCCCTTAAAAAGGGGGACTTTAAGACTCTCTTTGCCCCCCTTAAAAAGGGGGGTTGGGGGGATCTAAGACTTTGAAAACACGCCCTAGCCCATATTTTCAAATCAGAAGCTTCCTTCTGCCCTCTGCCTTTGTTTATAAAAGTTGTTTACCCAGGAGATTTTTAGATGGCTATTACAACAGCCGCATCCAGACTCGGAACCTCTGCGTTTAGTGACGCTGCTCCTATTGAATTACGTTCCAATGCTGGTAAAGCAGAGATTGCACAGGTAATTAGTGCTATTTATCGTCAGCTTTTAGGTAATGATTATTTGTTAGAATCTGAACGGTTAAAAGGTTTGGAATCGCTGCTGACTAATAAGAATATTACAGTCCAAGAATTTGTTAGGCAGTTAGCGAAATCAGAACTGTACAAATCTAAGTTTTTTTCTAATAACTTTCATAGCCGTGTTACAGAACTAAATTACAAACATTTGCTAGGACGCGCTCCTTATGATGAATCTGAGATAGCCTATCATTTGGATTTATACCAAACTAAAGGCTACGACGCTGACATTGATTCTTACATAGACTCACCAGAATATCAGAGCAATTTTGGGGATAATATTGTGCCCTTTTATCGGGGATTCAGCAATCAATTAGGACAAAAAACTGTCGGCTTTACCCGAATTTTTCAACTATATCGCGGTTATGCAACCAGCGATCGCTCCCAAATTCCTGGCAATTCTTCGCGTTTGGCTAGCGAATTGGCAAGAAATAGCGCCTCAACAGTGATTGCACCTGCGGGTAGTAATAATGGCTTTGCTTATCGTTCTTCCGTCAGAGGACAAACCCCCAGCACCGCATTTCAAGGTTCGCAAACCTTTGGTGGCGGAAGACTTTATCGTGTTGAAGTTGCCAGCATTTCTCAACCTGGTTATCCCAAAGTTCGCCGCATCAACAAGGCAGTAGTTATCCCCTACGAAGAGTTATCCAATTATTTGCAACAAGTTCAACGTCGCAATGGCAAAATTGCCAGCGTTACGCCACTTTAGGGGCTAGGGGTTAGGGGTTAGGGGCTAGGGACTAGGGAGACAAGCAGACGCGGGGACGCGGGGACGCGGAGAAATAATTAATAGACTTCTTGCAAAAGTCCTAATTTTCGCGTTCTTCTTTGCGTCTTTGCGGCTTTGCGTGAGCTTTTGAAACGAATACTCAACAACGCCAAAATATTTATGCAAGAAGTCTAATGAAAAATTGCCCAATACTTCGACTCCGATCAGTACAAGTGCCCAATGCCCACTTGCCCTGAGCGAAGTCGTTCGCGTAGCGTCTCGCAGAGAAGGGATGCCCAATGACAAATTTTCCTTAATAGGTAGGATATCAAATGGTTTATCAAAATCGGAGTTTTCAGGTTGAAGTGTCGGGATTGCAACAAAATGACGTTACAAGTCAAAATAATTACCCGATTCGCTCTAGTGCTAGTGTGTTCATTACAGTACCTTTTAGCCGTTTTAATGAAGAACTCCAGCGGATTAATCGTTTAGGGGGCAAAATTGTCAATATTCAACCGCTGACGTTGAAGATTGATGAAAATTAGTAGTCTAATTTGAAAATAGGGACGTTTGGGCTAGGAAGAGAGGTTTTCATTTTTGTTTGTGGGATTGTCCTGTGATTGACTGTCGTATGAATTTAATTTGAACAACAAATCAGCCCGGACACTACCTCAAGGAAGTTAGTGTGGAATAATTTTTGATTTCTACAAGCCGGCTATGACGCACTTAAAACCTGTTTAAGAGTGTTTATTAATTCCTGAATAGTGTATGGTTTGGATAAAAATGCTTGGACATTAATATTTTTAGCGTCTAAAAGCTGTTGGTTAGATCTGAGTCCGCTGATGACAATAATTTTGACAGAGGGATTAATTTGTTGAAGAACGCGAATAGCTTGTAATCCATCTAAAGAAGGGATTTGTATATCCATTAGCACCACACTAATTTCAGTTTTATGTTGGGCGTAGAGTAATAACGCCTCAATACCATCACTGGCAATCATCACTCTATAGTTGAACTCTTTTAGTGAAGTTTTGGCAACATCCTGAATAAATACTTCGTCATCCACAACCAAAATTAATTCGCCATTTCCTCTAGCTAATATTTGTGAGTCATCAGCTTCTTCTGTTGCCGATGTGTCAATGGCACTCAAGTACACCTGAAATTGGCTGCCGATTCCTAACTCGCTATGGACTTTGATAAAACCACTGTGATTTTTGATTATACCAATAACAGTTGAAAGTCCTAATCCCGTGCCTTTGCCTAGCTCTTTGGTGGTGAAAAAGGGGTCAAAAATTCGCTCTAATAACTCTTGTGGGATACCACATCCTGTATCAGACACAGTGATAACCACGTATTCACCAACTTTTGCCTCCAGATTCATCCTGGCATGGCTGGCATCAACGTGGAAATTATCGGCAGAAATAGTGAGAGTACCGCTATCAGGCATGGCATCAAGAGCATTTACACACAGGTTCATCAACACCTGATGTATTTGCGTGGGATCTGCCAAGATTGTAGAAAGATTTGCTGTTGCTAGATCAATGCAGATTTCAATTGATTTGGGAAATGTACTTTTGATCACCTGCTCAATTTCTTTGAGCAAGTGTCTTGGTTGTAGAGGAACGCGCTTACCTTCTGCTCCCCGTGCAAAGGCTGTAATTTGCTTGACTAGTTGGGCACCACGTTTAGAGTTTATTTCTAGGATTTTCAGTAGTCGCTGATTTTGCTCATTAATATTGGGAAACTTAAGTGGTAGCAGTTGAGCAACTGCCAGCATGGGTGTCAGTATGTTGTTTAAGTCATGGGCAATACCGCTTGCTAGGGTACCCAAGCTTTCTAAACGTTGTGCCCGATAAAACTGTTGCTCAATTTGTTTTTTATCAGTGATGTCGGTATTGACGACTAGAATTTTTTGGGGGTTTCCAGATTCATCGCGTAATAGAGTCCAACGTCCTGCCACGATGATTTTCCTGCCTGATCTGGTAACTTTACGAATCTCACCACGCCATTCGCCCTGCTCAAGCACCGTTTGGATAATTTCTGCGATCTGAGCGGCATCCTCCTGCCACAGTTCATTGGCTTTCTGACCCACTGCTTCTGATGCCAAATAGCCATACATCTGCTCAGCACCCTGATTCCAGTAAAGAATGTGGTGGTTTAAGTCGCGTACAAAAATCGCGTCGGAGACAATGTCCAACAGTTTTGCTTGCTCGCGGATTTTTTGTTCCGCTAGTTTGCGATCGGCTAGTTCAGTTTGGAGGTGGTGATACAGCTCAGCTTGTTGAATGGCAATGCTAACCTGGGTGGACAGGCGTCGCAGCATTGCAATTTCGCCAGGTTGCCATTGATGGGGAGCAGAACAATGCTGGGCAATTAATAACCCCCAAAGATTCTCTTCCTGCAAAATTGGCACGACCAGGTTAGCTTTCACCTGAAATGATTTTAGTAACTCAATGTAACAGGGTTTGAGATCTGCGCGATCGATGTCATCCATCGTGGTAATGCGCCCCTGCCGATATGGTTCGATGTAGCGATCGCTAAAACACGGATCGAAAATGGTAGTAGATAAAATGGGTGTCCACTCTGCCCCAACTGATTCTTTAATTACGTCTCCTTGCCAGTCGGGGCGAAAACGAAAAATAATGACGCGATCCGTGTTGAGAAATTGCCTCACCCGTTGAACAGTGCTGGACAACACCTCATTGAGATCGAGCGATCGCCGAATATCCTGAGCAATATCACTAAGCAAATGTTCTTGTCGAATTTGTTGCTTTAATGTAAATTCAGCTTGTTTGCGAGCGCTAACATCCTCTGTAATTCCCATCAGCGATACAAAAACACCATCCTCTCCCAGTTCGGAGATGATGTGGGAAATGAAGTGTTTGTCAGCTATGCTATATTCTACCTGCGTCACCTCTTTGCTGGCGATCGCTTGATGACATGCTGCCTCAAACATATCACAGACATCTGCGGGTAATCCCAACTCTCGTCCAGTCTTGCCCAAAAATTGCTGTGTGGTGATGCCGAATTCATCCATCACTGAGGAACTGATATACATATGGCGCAGGTCGCGATCCAGCTGGAAAATTACATTAGGTGAGTTCTCCACCAAGGTAGAGAATTGCTGTTCCCGACGATGTAAATCTTCTGCCAGTTGCTTGCTTTGCGTGATATCTTGAAAAACACAAATAAAATATTCTGGTTCACCAGATGCTTTGCGAACTAGGGAGACGGTCAGATTAATCCAGACTTGCTTATTATCTTGACAAATATAACGTTTCTCTACGGAATAAGTTTGAATTTTACCAACCAACATCTGGCGAACATCATCCAAATCGATATTTAGATCAGCCGGATGTGTGATGCCCTGCAATCTTTGCCTTAGTAATTTCTCGCGAGTATAACCCACCAGATCGCAAAGTCTCTGGTTCACCAGCAACAATTTTCCATCTAATCCTACATGGGCGATACCAACAGCTGCTTGGTTGAATGTAGCCGCAAAACGTGCTTCGCTCTCTTCTAACTGCCTACTCAGGCGAGTGTTTTCTAGTACATTTTGAATAGCAACATCTAAACGAGTTGATGTTGTATTTCTTTTAACTAAGTAATCGGCAGCACCACTTTTCATTGCTTGTACTGCTATCTGTTCATTACCCTGACCCGTTAGTATGATAACAGGAAGGTTTGTTTTTCCTAACAGAGTCTTTAATTCGTTAAGCAACTCCAGTCCATCTTTATCTGGTAGCAGATAATCAAGCAAAATCACATCGGGAAATTGCTGCCTACACAGTTCCAACGCCTGTTTCCCTGTCTCCGCTTCTAAAATCCTGTATGTCTGTTGTTTATCCCGCAGTAGGTAGCGGCGATAAGTTTCTCGGTCTTCCAAGCAATCATCGACAATAAGTACTAACTTGGTAACTATAGTCACTTTCCCCCCCCGAAATGTACCCAGGAAAACTGACAAAATCAACTAACGTTCAAGGATAGCTTTCAAGGATTGCGTCAAGACTTCAATTCATTTAGGTTAGCAGACTTTTGTTCTTTCAATTTTTAATTATCTTTGCCACTGACAAAACTCAATTCCCTTGTGGGCGGAGTTTTTATTCAGAAATAAACCCGACACTGTAGCTTTAAGAAGCCAGTATCGGGTTGAATTTAGATAAACAATAAAATTCAGGTCTGAAGTCCTGAGTACGAAATTAATCATCAGGATGTTGAGCGATCGCTACTGCTAGTTCTCGATAGCGGCGTGGATCGCCTTCTGCAAATGTTTGCCGTTCTTGTCCCTTGCGTCCGTACAAGCCTTCCATAATCTTCTGCCAGTCCATAGAGGACAATGGTGAGGGGCGATCGTCGGTTTGCGGTTGAACGGTAGCTGTCGGTACCTTGAGGTTTTGTTGTGCCATCAAGATACGGGCACGTACTGCCCAACTGTCATCTTTGACGGCAATTTGCTCAAGCTGTGACTCGATTTGCGATCGCCATTCTGGATAAGTCACAGCAACTGCATCGGCAAGAAACTGTAAGCCAACAACGGCTGAATAGCGTACCACCCACTCGTCGTCTTCCTGTGCCACAAATAGCAGGGCTTCCATCGCTTCTGCTTGGGCAATTTCCAAGAGATCGTCGGGGAACCAGTGCCACTTCATCATTCCTAAACCCCTAGCGGCTGCACGCCGGACACTGAGGGCAAAGTCAGCGGTGGCTGCTCCCAACAAGGTAACTAATCCTCTGGGATCACCAATTCCTGCTAAGGCACGAATTGCCCAAGATCTGGCGGTGTAGTTATGCAGATCTAGTAGCTCTAAAAGCGCTGGTACTGCGGGTTCGCCAATTTTGATTAGCCCATCAACAGCCGCGACTGCTGCACCCGGATTGTTATAGCTCAAAGAGGCAATTAATGTGGGAATAGCTCCTTCTAAACCCGATGCTGCTAAGTTTTTTACAGCTTCTTGCAAAAGGAGAGAAGAATCTGCGTCTTCTACTGCACGAATTAGAGTGTTAAGGTAATCAGCCATGAGGGAGAAGAGACACAATAAGTTCTACCTTTTACATTTTCCCTCTTTCTGCTACAATAACGCATCCATTAATTGCATAACTTTTATTGCTCCTGGCGATAAATCCGGTGGTGTCGCCTGTTGCAATTGCTTTTCTAGTAAACCTTTGAGGGATATCAGCTTGAGGCTGTTTTCTGCGAGAGTTTCGGCGATCGCCTCGGCAGCTGGTAAATATCCAATCGCCCCCAAATCTGATAAAACGGCTCGACGTAGTTGCAAATCATCGTTACCAAGTGCTTGGATCAGGCGATCGCCATACTGATCGCATACTTCTTCAGAACTTAGCTGATACATTGCCCGGGCGGCAGCAAACTGAATCCGGGGAATGAAGTGATCTAAAAATTGCTCAATCACAGGAATGGCATCAATTGCCCCTAAGGTTCCCAAGGCTTCGATAATGGCATCAAAAGGTTGGGCTAACTGTGGCGGTTCTGGTGCTGGTAGGGTTCCAGGAATTTGATTATTGAGTAACTCGATTAATCTGCCAATACAGGACGAATCTCCTAACATTTCCAGAGATTGTGCTGCTGCTTCCCGCACGTAAAAATCCGAACATTCCAGCGCTCGTACTAATGCCGGCACTGCCCGTTTTTCCCCTAGTTTGCCTAATGCTCTGGCTGCGTTTCTGCGTAGAGGATAACCACCAGCATTAGTGCGATCGTCTTCGTCTTCTAATGCCGCAATTAATACATCAATAGCTTCTGGAGCATCCACCCGAAAGCGCCCTAACCACCAGGCTGCATACACTCGCAATCCCAAATCTTCACCTTGGAGATTAGCGATCGCCTGTTCCACAGTTAATTGGCTATCATCCTGAATATTAGCTTTGTTTTCCATAGAAAATCGAGGCAGCGAGATTAGGGGGATGAGGAGACTGTTGACGGTTGACTGTTGACTGTGGCCTGTTGCCTCTTTACAAATGACAAATTACAAATGACAAATGACCAAAAAAAACAATACCCGGAGAGGTAAACAATCACTAACTTCTGTCAGTCATTGTACACCCCTCCGGGTCAAACCATCTAATTAGCTTAATGCGTTGATGGCGTAGTCAATGTAGGAGTTAGCTTCAACAGCAGGATCACCGCTCAAACCGTGGTTAGCTTTGACATACTTCAAAGCTTCAACATACCAGCTGGGAGATAGATCAAAGGTGCGGTTGATTTCAGCGATACCACCGATGAGGTAGTCATCCAATGGGCCTGTACCACCAACAACTAGGCAGTAAGTAACCATGCGGAGGTAGTAGCCGATGTCACGAACGCACTTGTCTTTGCCTGTTTGAGTAGAAGCAAAGTTGGGGCCAGTTTGGCTGGTGGTGTAGGGGAATTTGCTGTATACAGCATTAGCAGCACCAGAAGCTAGGCTAGAAGCTTTGGAACTTAGTGCTTTTGCAGCTTCCAGGCTGGCTTTAGCTTGGCGGAAACGACCAAATGCGGTTTGGATTTCGGTGGAGCTTAAGAAGCGTCCTTGGGAATCAGCAGCAGCTACTGCTTCGGTCAAAGGGGTTTTCATGTCAGATTTTCTCCCAATATCTTGTTTGATGAAAGAGCTTTTAGCAATTGTTGTTAGCTATCTGAGGCTGATAGAAAAAACTGATGATTCTTTGGTTAACCAACCGCAGAAGCAGCTTTATCAAAATAGCTGGACACTTCAGACATTAAGCTGGCACAGTCGCCTCTGGTTACACCGTTGGTGTCACCAGCAATAGCGAGAGCAGCTTCTTTCATCTTGCCAACGCCAACTGCTACGGAACTACCAGGGGTTCCTAGAGCCAAGTAGGTTTCTTTCAAACCGTTGAGGCAGCGATCGTCTAGGATGCTGGAATCGCCAGCGAAGATAGCGTAGGTGATGTAGCGTAAGATGATTTCCATGTCACGCAAACAAGCAGCCATACGACGGCTGGTGTAAGCATTACCACCAGGAGCGATCAACTGGGGCTGTTCTGCAAACAGAGAACGAGCTGCATTAGCAACGATTGTGGAGGAATTGCTGGTAATACGGTTGACAACGTCCATACGCTTGTTGCCATCAGCAACCATAGCGCTCAGGGCATCAATTTGAGAACCACTTAGATATTCACCGCGTGCGTCAGCTTGGGAAACTACTTTTGCAAATGCGTCAAACATACACTCAATGTCCTAATTCGTTTAGTCGAGTATGGCTTGGATTAGGTTACAACCCAGTTTGATTTGGCTCGGCAACAAAGCTGCCCCTATAGCCCGATCAACTCAAAGCAGTAGGTTGAATAACTGCTGAAACCTTTCCGATTCTTTCCCTCAGGAAACTTTGGAAGATTTTATATTTCTTCAACAATTGAAGAGCCTGTCTCATGTCAGATGAATGGCTAACCGGTCATCTGCCCTGTTCATCTCTTCTTTGTTGTTTATACTATATCGTTGGATCGGTTGTTTATTACAAATTGTCAAGTTGATGATGTCATAACTTGAAACCCTTGTTTACCAAGCTTTTTGTGCCGATTACCATTCATCTTTTTTCTTAACATTTCTTAATCAAGACTCATTTGTATGTACTTTCTCTAGCGGTAGCGTAGCCAGATCTTCTTGATTTACAGCCCAACACAAAATGATTACCATGTGAATAAATATTAACAAACTGAGTATTGCTGGCTTCAGGTGTTAATAGTCATTGGTCATTTGTCATTGGTCATTTGTCATTGGTCATTTGTCATTTGTCATTTGTCATTGGTCAAGCTGAAGTATGAAGTATGAAATTACCCCACCCATAAAGGGATGGGGCGAGAATTAAGGAAAAACTTATTTTTTTTTGCCCACAATTCCACTCGGCTCCTACTTCAATCACTTCATCCTTCATCCTTCATCCTTTCTTTTGTCAACAGTCAACAGTCAACTGTCAACAGTCACCTAAGTAGTTCACTTAACCATTGCTAGCTTTCTTTCCAAATCGAACAAAAAGCCGTGGATATATTCTTCTGTCCACTCAGCACCGTAAAAACGGGTGAACATTCCCCTTGCTGGGTCTTTTTCTGCACGGTAGCCCAGATAACGCAGTTGAGCTTGCTCAATTTCTGCTAAATACTGGGAGTCGGTTACTGGTTCGGCTTGGTCAACAAAATCCAGGTATGCTTGCAGATAATCCTTAAAGGCTGCAAAGACATGGGTTTCCACTACTTCAGTTTGCTGGGGGCGCGTCCAAAGAAAGGCTGGTGAGAAAAAGGGCTGGGCTTCTTCGGGAAAGTCGCCTCCCCAAGGTAGATGCTGTTGATGTGACTGGAAAATTGGCAAAATGGGCTGGGTATACTTCGCCTGATATCCCAAATTATCCCGAAATAAGGGTTGCATATCGAGGGCGATTAAGTGCCCTCCTGGCAAAGTAACCAAATCTGCGCCAAAGAAGGGCAAATCGTAATTCAGGTGGGGAAAAATCACGAAATTTAACACCTGAAGTGAGTTACCCCCCTGGACATGGGCGGCGCGAATTTGCCGGAGTTTGCTAGTTTGATAGGCGTGGCTAGTCGTTAATACTTCTTCTTGGTGTTTACCTTTACCCACTGTTGCTTGCTTCGACTCAAACCCAGCGGGAATTGGATAAGGCTGCACATTCAAACGTTTCTGCAAAAGCGCGATCGCGTAATCTAAAAATGGCTGATAGAGAGTCATGGCAAATTAAAATTTCTCAGGACTTACGCAACTGGCATGTATATCTTCTGTGATGGTAGTCCGATTATTTTTTAGCTGCACTAGCGGCTAATGGCACAGCGTCCTCAAATAAAAATTCATGCAAAAACCGCTCTGACCATTCATGTCCAAAATAGCTACTGAACAAACCAGATGCTGGATCGCGATCGGCACTATATTGATCGTAATCTTTTTGGGCTTTGACAATCCGTTGAATATCTGACTGGTCGATCAAAGGTTCGGCTTCGCCTAGCATCTGCCAGTACAAATTCAAATAATCTTTAAATGCCTCAAATACCCGCGTTTTCACGGTTTCTGCATCGGTTTTGGCAAACAACAGATATTTTGAAAAGTACTGGTTAGCGTCGTAAAATTTCATTTCCAGGCCTTGCGCCAAGTCTGGATATTTATCATGCAATGTCTGCAATGGGTGGATATACTTACGCAGATAAGCTTCGTCTTGAAATAAAGGCTGAAAATCCATCACAATCAGGTTTTTCACCTGACCGAAAGACAGAAAGTCAATGCCAAGTAAGGGCAAATCATAGTTATGACTGGGATAAATCACACTATTAAAGATCTGGGCACTTGCGCCTGCATCAATGTATGTATAGCGGATTTTGCGAAACTCAGGGCATTGATAGCACCAGCTCTGAATTGTAGCGGGGTTTCTGCCGCGATCGCTCACCTGATACTCCAGTCCTGCTGGAATTGGGCGACTCTCCAATGTAAACCGTTGCAAAAGCGATTGTTCCAGATGCTCAAGGAAGCACTTATACATAAAATTTAGAGACTAATTTGCCTTAATCCCAGAGAATAGGGGATTAAGAGATACGCCGTCTCGAATATGTTAAACAAAGTAACGATCCTTAACGTTATCAATATCAATGAATTTTAGATCTTCGTGTGCGATCGCCCATCGGTGAGAAATTAAAACAAACTTACTTCTGTCAATGAGAAATTATGCTGAAAATTGAGGTAAATGGAGGTATTGTAGGAAGAAGGTCGCATGTTCATTCGCCTTCTCCCGAATGCCAATTTTTTCCCGATATCGCTAGCGCTCAGTTAACTTTGTCGGTGTGGTTAACCAATAGCCCACAATTGCGATCGCAATTGTGATTATGGACGCTACAACATTTGGATAAATCGAGATTCCAGCTAACTCAGGTTCACGGATATTGCCCAAAACCGGATCATTAAGAAAACCATAGGACGTTCCCGGCCAAAATCCGGCAGCAATCAGCCCAATCCAGAACGCAGAACTGAGAAATGCAGCGATCCCCATTGAAAAGCGATCGCTCGTCGGACGCACCTTCAAAATTGCTAAGGCTGCACTTCCGAGGGATACAGCCGCAAAGAATGACATGGCACAGTGGAGCTTGGCGTGAGGCAACCAGGCAGGGTTGTTCATGTGACCGTTTGCCAATAAAACTGCATCAACTCCAATCGGAATAGTCACGGTTGAAATCGCAGCAGCAACAAGCAGCCATTTAGCGAGTTTTTCTCGATGCATATTGGTATATTTTGGTTCAATTATTAGGGTCAGGAAACGAAGTGAAGCCTACCTAAACCGTCTAACTTACTCACAAAGTGTACTTTATTTATGGGATGGAATATAGGTGTTTCTTGCGAAATTTAGGGAATAACTGAGGTTATTCTTGCTATTGTGCGCTCAAAAGGAAAGTTCTAGATTGCAGAATCAACTAAAGTTGTGGCACATTATGGCAACTTTTTACTTAGCAACGCCCCTGGCGTAACTCCAAAATGCTTCTTGAATTGTCTGGCAAAGCGGCTTTGATCAGTACAGCCAACGAGCAGAGAAATTTCTGCAATATTGTGTTTCCCTTGCTGCAATAGTTCTTTTGCTTTTTCCATGCGCTGTTGAAGCACGTATTGATAAGGCGCGATACCTAGCGACTGCTTAAACAATCGGCAAAAATGATACTGGCTCATACCCACAATTGCTGCCAATTCAGCTAAATGAAGCGGTCTATCCAAATAGTTGTGAATGTAATCCAACACAGGCTGAAACCTATGCAGAGGAAAACTTTTGGTAATATGCTGAATTTTGGGTTGGAGCGTACAGTATTGTCTCAGCAGGTGAATAACCAATACTTGCATCAGTGATTCTGTGTAAAGTAATCCGCCCATGCCACCTGTGTCAAGCTCTAGCTGAAACAAGCGAGCGATCGCGTCAATATGTGGATCTCGCGCACTGATCGTACTGCGCAATTCAACATGGCTGGCATCCAATCCACTTACTTGTGCCGCTGTTCGACTGAGAAACAGTGGATCAATTATAAACATTAGTGATTCATCAGTGCTATCCCATGCCCAAAGCCCTGATGTCTTAGCAGCACAGATCCAGAAATCTCCTTTGATTTGAGATTTTTCCGATTCCTGCTCACCGATACGAGTCATTTTTTGTTGATTACCATCGCTTAACAGAAGGCAAAGCAGATGATGGTTGCATCCTGGGAAGTCAAGCTCAGTCGGTTCTGAGATATGGTGATCGACGGTCAATCCAGATAATTGAAGGGTGCGGCGCTGAGAAATCCATGTTTCTTTCATGGGAGTCTATTGAGTTCAGGAGGATGCTCTAGATAAATTGTGTTGCACCATTTGTGCTAAATTCGCCTCAGTTAAATAGCGTCGTTCAGAACAATAGGTCATCAAATATACACCATTCAGCATCCGCACTGTGCTGACACGCACCCGAAAATCATCGGTCATGAACCAGCAGCGTTCCTGACCTTGGTTGGTTTCATATTCGGTATCGATGGTTAAAATGCCGTCTTGACCAAACCAGTAACGACTAACTACCGGAATTCTTTCCACATAGCCTTGGTTGCGGAGCAATTTTCCCGATCGCCCCGTTTCATCATCTGGTACATCAATTAATACAGCGGCATGATCCGGATTCGGTTCGCGATCGTCGTCGTGTTCTTGCCACATAAAGCTAGCACCTCCCTGAGCACGAGCTGGATCAATACCTTGCGGTTCGCAGATTGCTTTCACCCGTGGATCATCGAGTGTCAGCACACCCACATAAAGCTTTGATTCTCCCGACTGATCCGCCACCATATCAAAGTGATGTACTGTGCGCTCGGTAAACCAGACTCCTTCACTCTTACGGAAAAAGTCCATCATCGTCATCGGTGGTACAAACGGCATAACTGATCCTCAAATAAAACAGAGGCTGGAAAACGCCTAACTCTAATGATTGTAGATATATCGCGGTACAATACCCCTAAAATAATCTCACGATTTCAACCCATGATCAGCAGGGAGACTTACAAGACACCCCAAGACGTTTTGGCTGTCCTCAAGGCAGGATTTGCTCTAACTCAGGAAGATTTATACCAATTAAACCTCAGTGGTTTAGAACTGCAAAGAGCCAATTTGCATAAAGCTACTTTGATTCGAGCGAATCTCAGCAAAGCGGATCTGAGTGCAGCTGATCTCAGTGGTGCTGATTTACGGGGAGCCGATCTCAGTCAAGCCATTTTCAGGCATGCCAATTTACAAGCAGCTTGTTTGTACCGAGTCGATCTCAGTGGCGCAGATTTACAGGGAGCTATTTTAACCGACACCAAGCTGCAAGGAGCAAAATATGATAGTCAAACTTTGTTTCCTGAAGGCTTTAATTATAAATCTTCTGGGGCAATTGGCCCAAATGCCTATTTGAATGGTGCCCAGCTAAATACAGCCAACTTGCGTCATGCTGATTTACAGGGTGCAAGTATGTTGGGAGCTTATTTAGGGGGAGCCGATCTAACTCGTGCTAATCTTCAGAGGGCGAGGTTAAGTCAGGCTGACTTGCGCAAAGCCTGGTTACCTGGGGTATCTTTACGCCATGCTCGGTTGAATGGAGCTAACTTAGCAGGAGCAGATTTACGAGCAGCAGACTTGACTGGCGTTGAGTTTGAGTCATTAGAAAGCATTGCCGGAGCAGATTTTACCCATGTTCAGGGACTGAGTGAGGAAATGCGATCGCGCCTCCTCAGCCAACCTGCACAAGAGCTAGATACACCTCATGCTTTAACCCGTCGCACTACACGCGCCAGCCTGGAAAGTATACGTGTATGAGAATGGAAGAAGACAAGGATGACAAGGAGGATAAATGACTATTGTCTATTGCCTTCTTGCCAAATGACCAATGACCAATGACAAATGACAATTAAGATTTAGTAGCTGTCCAATCTTTTTTCAGCAATGCCAAAAAGGTCGCAATTCCTTTAGAAAATCCTTGGGGGTCGGGCATAAAATACTGCGGAAATTCTTCATACGGCCGCCACGGCTCTGAGGAATTATGCCGCAGGTACAAAACGCGATCGTCCCCTTCCATTTTCCAGAGCATTTGACCGCCTGTGGGAATTTCAGCCATGTGTTTCTCCTATAGTGCAAACAAAAATACTCAGTAACAGTTTGCTCTTTACAGATTCTGCCAGTCTAAATATTAATTTCTGTCAACATTGCTACAATACCCCTAGACTATTGTGATGAATTGCTGTAAGAGCATGGATACATTATAGGTGTCGATGACTCAGTTAGGTATGACTCCAAGAAATAGTTTTCTTCTCCACCAGGCGATGGAGTCAGTTGTCAGTTGTCAATTTTAACAAGGCAATAGGCAATAGTTATTTCTCCTCTGCCCCCGGTCGCCGAGAGGAGTCGTACCCTACGGGAAGCAAGCTACGCGGAGCGTCTCGTCCCTTGCGCGTCTCCCCTTGGGAAAAGAGAGGCGCTGCCCCCTCAATACCCTTGCCTCTCAAGAAATTAAATTTTCCATTGCCGCCCCGACTACCCGATGATTGGCATCCTGTCTCAGTTGTGCCAGGGCTTCTTTGGCTTCAGGAGTATTAAAGTGCTTGAGGGCATAAGCAACTCGTACCCGGATATATTCATACTCAGAATTTTTTAGGTTCAGGAGTTGAGATAAAGCCGCCCCAGATTGACGGGAAGTCCCTAACCACCCCAGGCCATCTACGGATGCTTCTTGCACTGCTGCATCATCACCTTCTAGCCCCAGCAGACAAACCTCTAGCACTTCTTCAGGGCAATCCATTTCTACCAAGGCTGCTAAAATACTGCGACGTACCAACCAGTGATCGTCTCGCAAAAATGTCTGCACCAGATGAGAGGCGGAAATTCTGCCGAACAAGGACAGGGAATTAGACGCTTCTGCGCGGACATTAGGCGTGTTATCAAACTTTATAATTTGCAGTAGGGCAGCAAAGGATTCGGATGTTTTTTGTTTGCCCAATTCTCTAGCCACAAAGGTTCGCACCAGAAACTCTGGGTCTTGGATATGGCGGTTGAGTAAAGGAACGGCCACATCGGCCGGATAATCTTGCAGGGCAGAGATTGCCTTCAGGCGGTATTGAAAATCTGAGTTTTGCAGATCGGTTTCGATTTGACTGAGATCCATAGAATTGACACGCTGAAATTACGTTACAGCCCTTCAGGAATGGGAAAGCTTTCTCCTTTTAGGTAAGCCGCAAAGTGCTGCTTAAAGTACAGTGTACTGGTCATATTTGGTTCTTCACTCTCGTCAGGAGTAAATTCATAAATGGGTACTTGTTCGCGAATCAGCTTAATCAAGTTGGGATGGAGTTGTTCAAAGGATTCAACCCGAGTCGTGGTTGTCTCAAATCGTAAGCGGGCTGGATGACCATAACCTAATTTCATCCAGGGTAACCAGGGACAGTCTCGCGCCCAGGTAGCTGGCGGAAGATCCTTCACCCCAGGTCGGCAAATGTGGCTGGTAAAGTACTCTGTCCCATTAAAGGTTTCACCGGGACAATAATCTTGGTATTTGGGATCACCCGCTAATGGATGAGGATAGGTTAGGGGAATTTCTACAACAGAGCTAACATAGTCTTGCCCTTGGGGAATCACCGTCATCTTCGGTCGGACAGTCCCCTGCACTATGCGATTGGCAATATGCACGATCGCAACCGCCGGACGGGTTGCATCAGGCTGCCATGTATGCAAAATTTCTTGAGTCTGCGGATCGCAAAATAAACCTAACTCCCGATTGATCCGGTAACCCACCTGCTCAAATTCAGAATCGGGACGAATGAAAACCTTGGTTGCATTCATGCCAATAATCGAGAATAATTTCTCAGATTGGCCATACTCTGTCTCCTGCCACCAGACTTCCCCTTCCCAGCGATAATAAAGCTGCTGACCATGATACTTCCTATAGAAATCAAGGTTATTAACTGTGTAGTCTTCTAAATTGTTCATACTTTCCCTGTTAAGTTTCTCAACAAGTTACCACTACAGTGTTATTGATAACGTAATTTGCTAATTATCTGGTTATCACGACAAATCAATCATAGGGAGATAAAACAGACGAGCCATCCAGGGCAACGGTGAAATGACAAATGACAAATGACAAATGACAAATGACAATTAACCATGACTCAGCCACAATTGAGTGAAGCAGTTCGAGAACTGATTAATAAAGCCAGGATTGTCAGTTTTGCCACCTGGGACAATACTCACCCAGCAGCAGCGATTCAGCGCTTTCAGGCTGCTGATGATGAGGGACGGTATCTCACGGATGAAGACTTAGAGCAGATTGGGCAGGTTGTGCCCGCAAATACAGCACTCATTGCTGTAAGCCAGGGGCTACGCGATCGCGTCCATGAAATTGTCGATGAAGCCAGAAGCCAGGTATTGGCTACATTCCCCAACATCACCCAACCCGGTGGTGGACTCTACCCGTCAATGAGGGCAGATGCTTGTTGGCGTGATTTTTGGCACTTCCTACGCTGTATTACTTATGGTATTGCTGGACAGCATACCGACTATACAAGCACTGAGGGATTACATTATATGCAATTGTTGTATAAAGAATTGCAAGTACCTTTAGATGCAATGGTGGTGGGGTTAGAAGGTATAAAAGCTGCTAGTTTAAAGCGAGTCGAACCGGAACAGCAAGCAACCCTTGCGCCCTATTTCGATCGTTTAATTGAGCAATTAAAGCAATTTCGTTAATTTTTGCAGCGAATGCTTAGCGGCTTCGGCTACCAGCGGATGACTATCTTGCTGCAAATAATTCAGTGCGGCTTGAGTTTGGGAATCGGGAAGATTACCCAAAGCTTCTGCTAGGCGTTTTCGCAGCATCCAGTCATTTGCATTCACAAAAGTCAAAAGGCGAGCGATGCCTTCGGCAAGCCGCGATCGCGTCTGCGCATTTGCTCCTCGCAGTCGTAAGTCCCGCGATCGCATCTACCCAGATTTCCTTATATCCCCCGCAAACTACTCCTACTGCCAGACATTGGGATTTAGCAACCGCCCCGATACCCGCGTCTGGCCCAATCAGCTTTATAATAATTTATTAAAATAATTCAATATAGTCAGTTAGTATTTTGATAATTAGACTCACACATAAGACAAATTATTTAGCTTTCACTACCTGAATAGGTTGTTTTTCCTAAATTTTTTTATAAGTTATTTTTTCGGTTCTGAAAAATTTGCAATTTTATTAACTAAATCATTAATATGAGCTATTGTGTAAACTCTAATTGTTATAAACCTGAAAACCCTTATGGAACAAATTATTGTCAAACCTGTGGCTCAAAATTGCTCTTGAAAGACTGCTATCGTGCAATTAAATTAATCGGTTCAGGTGGATTTGGTAAAACATTTTTAGCTTTGGATGAGCGTAGTGGCGATAATTGTGTAATCAAGCAACTTTTACAACATCATCAAGGAAATGAAAAAATTAAGGAACTATTTGAGCTAGAAGCAAAGCAATTGAAAAAATTAGGTGATATTCACTCACAGATTCCCACCCTCTTTGATTACTTAGAGCAAGGTCTCGAAAAAGTGAATCAACCAGCCAGTAAAACAGAGCAAAAGTATTTATATTTAATACTGGAGTTGATTGAAGGACAGACTTTGCTGCAAGAGTTAGAACAAGGAGGAACTTTTAGCTCAAGACAAATTATAGAGTTTTTGCAGGAGTTTCTACCAATTCTCAAGTTTGTTCATGATTGCGATGTTATTCATCGGGACATTAAACCGGAGAATATTATGCGTAGAAACAGTGATAATAAATTAGTTTTAATCGATTTTGGAGCCGTTAAGGAGTCTACTCTAACTAAAGCAGGTAAAACAGGTACAGAAATATGTACAATCGGATATGCTTCAAGCGAGCAATTGAGAGGTAAAGTTTATCGAGCTAGCGATCTCTACAGCTTAGGTGCAACCTGTGTTCATTTATTGACGGGGATTCACCCTCTGGAACTATATGATGATGATAATTGCTTGAGGTGGCAAAAACATCTTAAAAAACCTATCAACAAACATTTGCAACAAGTTTTAGATAAGCTGCTGAAACAGGCTGCGAAAGAACGCTACCAGTCGGTCGATGAGGTACTACCAGAAGTGTTACCAAAAGCTGAATTGAGCTTATATAGCATTGAATTAACAGCTACAAAAATAGGTGAAAAGCTAACTCAAAACATTAATATTACAAACCCGATACCCGAAACTTTACTACAAGGTAGCTGGCATATAGTTCCACATCATAGCGATCTAAAATTCACGCCTAATAAAAATGTTTGGATATCTTTTACATCTACAAAATTTGCTGGTAACTCATTAAATAACAAAATTATTGTAGATACAAGCAAGCTAATGGCAGATAAAGTTTATCAACGACAAATTTCTTTACAGACAAATTCATATAAAGAAAACGAGATTTTAAATCTTAAAGTCAAGACTGCTCCTTTGCCTTATAAAATTACAAAAATTCCTATTTTTATTATTACTGCAATTATTATTGCATCTTTTTTTAGTATTATTGGTAGTTACATTATTGTAGAGTATTTACCTGTAGCTTTTAATTGGTTAAGTCCATTATTTAAAGGGCTAATATATTTTATAACATATGAGGGTAATTCGGCAGGTTTTCAAAGTGCTAATAATGTAGCGAAGCTGATATGGATATTGCTAAGTCCATTTATTTGTTTAATATATGCGGTCTTTCTTTTGTTCGGCCTTTTCATGTCCATACCTTTTGCTGCTATTGCTGCAATCCTCTATAGTGTTGGGCTACTAGGAGGAATAAATATTACAAATGAATTTAATGGATTGATTAATTATTGTAAAATTATTATATTATTTTTAATAAAAGGATGCGTTGGTATTTTCATTGAAATTTCATTTATTAGCATACCTATTTGGTTCCCAAATATATTGCAAACCACAATAGACATTGTAGTTAATATACGCAAAAATTTTATAGAAATAGTAGATAATATATCACGAGAAGGATTTACATTAAAAATAGCTTGGTCTGTTACACTGTTATCAAGTACTTTAGGTCTTAATCTTGGACTATGGTTTTTTATAAAATTAACTAATTCATTTTTTTTGGGAGTGATTATTGTCAATTTTGTTTTATTAGTATTTCTCCTTATATACTCACCACTAAATCGACTTAAAGCAATTTCTAAATATCGGCAATTAGAGCGTAAGAAATATTTGATTCAACCATAACTAGTTGTGCCGACCTTAATTATGTTGAGTTTTCGGTAAATTAAATCCTAGAATTACAAATTATGAATCAGTAATTAATTGTTAAAGCAATTTCGCTAATTGTTGCAGCGAATGCTTAGCGGCTTCGGCTACCAGCGGATGACTATCTTGCTGCAAATAATTCAGTGCGGCTTGAGTTTGGGAATCGGGAAGATTACCCAAAGCTTCTGCTAGGCGTTTTCGCAGCATCCAGTCATTTGCATTCACAAAAGTTAAAAGACGAGTAATAGCATCAATAGCCCCAATTTCACCCAAAGCCATAATTGCGGCTTCTTGTAGTAAGGGATAGTTGCTATCAAGAGCTTCTAGCAAAACTGCTTGAGCCTGAACATCCTTCAAATTTCCCAAAGCCACCGCCGCACTAAATTGCACTAACCAGCTGGTATCTTCGTAAAAAGCGCGACGCAGCGGTGCTACAGCCTGCTTATCCTCTAAATATCCTAACGCTCCTGCTGCCATAGCCCGCACGTTATAGTCCAAGTCTGATTCTAGTATATTCACTAGTATTTCTCGGTTTGCAGCAGTCTTTTTAATACCCAAAGAAAAGACAGCCATACCCCGAACCTGAACGTTGTGATCGTTGAGCGCTTGTTTGATGAGAGGATAAGCATCAGAGACAGGCATTGTCTCTTTTTGCAGTTCAATCATGGCTAAAATACGCTCGCTCACATTTGAGCTATTCAACTGTGTGGCAATTTGTTCTAGGCTGGGTTGGTTCATGGTGTGTATCAAATCACATTAACCCCACCCTATGAATAAATTCAGGGTGGGGAATTTTGCGATCGCTTAAGGAACTTCTATCGGAATTAAAGCATTTTCCGGCAGATAGCTGTCAAATCTGCCATCATCTGACAACACAAAAATCAGACGCAGTGGGTAATCGGGCGGAACTTGTAAATCTGCCCAGGGCACTGCTATTTCTAAACAAGTATTAAAAGCAACTTGAGCGCGGCTAAACCGGGGGTGCCATTGATAATTCTCTCCCGCTTCGCGAAACTGAATCGATTGTGTTAATAAGTTAATTTCCAGATGGTGGTGAAATAAGTAATTTAGTGGCGCGCCATCGGGCACTTCTGCCAAGGGAATTGGACTATTAAGCATGGTTTTTTCAGGATAGAACCATAGCAAGTTCAATTCTGATGGCAAACCTCGCCCTGGAAAAATGCCGCTTTTTAAGTCCATCCGCAAATAAAAATTGAGGTGATCTACCCCATACCAGAGTCGCTGAACGGGACTGCTGCTGTGCATTGTTCCCCTGGCTCCGCCTATTTCTAAGCGTCCGGCTTTGTCCCAGTCCTGTTCATCACCCTTACCATCAATAATCGGATGAATAAACCCTTGTGGGCTATGGTCTGCTTGGGCTGCATGTACCTCCAGTGGTTGTTTAAGATATGGGGGTACAGGTTCATTTAAGGCTTTGTAAATGCCATAGAGATGTTCCCGAAACAACTGGTCAAAAATTGCATCTTGATTTGAGGAATGTCCTTCGCCGAACCACCAGAACCAGTCGGAACCTTCAGCAGCGTACAATGCTTCCCATGCTTCTGGGTTATTTTCTTCTGTAGCTTCTGGGTGAGAGGCTAGGGTTTCTCTGGCTTGTGTCAGGTAGTCCCAAGCACGATTTTTCACAGGATCGCCAATCCAGGTGGTAAAACTACCATCTACCCAAGAACCGCTATGGAGTTGTTCGCCGGGGATAGTTGCTGTGGCAGGGAATTTTTCGAGAAATTCGGAGACAGTGACGAGTTTTAAGTGAGGTTCTAGCTCTAGACTTTGATATAGGGCTTCCAGGAAGGGTTTACCGTCTTGAGGATAAAATTCCCAGCAATTTTCGCCGTCTAAAGCAATGGTGACTAACCAAGGTTGTTCACTTTGCCGCTCTCTTTGCATTTTAGCGATCGCTTGCAGGTGTCCGACTAAGTTGGCGGCTGCTTGTTTTGCTGGCATTGCTCCGTAAGTGAAGCCAATCAAATCTGATAATCTATGATCGCGAAAGACAATTGCCAAATCACCTGCTCTTGTTTGTAGGCGGTAGGGTCGATAGAGTAATTCTGGTTCCTCTACATTCCCCGCCCCATCGCGATGGAAAAAGTGCTTAAGCGTCCATCCTAGGACAGCTTCATCTGAGCAAATCCACTTAAATCCTTGTTTTATAATATACGGTAATATCGCTGGACTAACTGACTGTTCGGAAGGCCATAAACCGCGTGGTTCCTGTCCAAAGCGGTCTGTATACAAATTCCAAGCTTTTTGCAAGTGACGGGGAATGTCTTCTGCCCACTGAAATCTTTGTTGTGGCAGATTCATGTGCGGTACAGCTACCCGACCGGCATTAGTATCAGCTAGTAAGGGCAAAATCGGGTGGGTGTAGGGAGTGGTTGTGACTTCTAGCTGCCCTGCTGCTTGCATTTTCCGGTGTTGGGGAATAATGCGGCTGAGGATTTCTCGTTGTTTGGAATAAATGCGCTGGCGATCGCTTAAAGTAAAATTTCGACCTTGTTTTAACCACCCGGCAATTTCTGGGTCATCCCAAAACAGTGGGTCAATCCACGCCAGATTGTGCCAAGCTAGCAAATCACTGTAATCTTGCTGTTGCCAATTTTCCAAACACCAAGGTTGACCGTATTCTTGCCTTTGATGATACAACTGGCTATAGCGGGGATGGGGATCAATCAGGGTGTGGTGATTGGCATCAAAAAAGTGTTGGACAATAAATTCCCGCTGTGGCTGAGTTAGTTGTTCGACTGGTGTCAAACTGGCGGTGAGATAAGGATCTAAAGCCGTACCCGCAATGTAATCTTCCAGTTGCAATATCAAAGAGGGAACCAGATTCACGGTTTGGTGTAACTTAGGATACTTTTCTAGGAGTAACACCAAATCTAGATAATCCTTGGTGCCATGCAACCTGACCCAAGGTAAGCGGTACTGTTGGCTGGAAGATAGCGAAACGCCGCTGTCAGGAGATTTGTACAGCGGCTGATGTTGATGCCAAATAAAGGCGACGTAAAGAGGTTGGGTCATAGGGAATGATGGGGTATTGGGCATGGGGCATGGGGGAGCCACTGCGTTGGACGGGTTTCCCGGCTTGAAGCAAGTGGCGTCATGGGGCATGGGGCATGGGACATGGGACATGGGGCAAAAGTCAAAACTCAGTTGTCCTCCTTGTCCCCCTCATCCCCCTAGTCCCTAGTCCCTAGCCTCTAGTCTCCTAGTCCCTACATAACTTGCTCAACTTCAGCAATTTCGGGAATCATTTCCCGCAGGCGGCGCTCAATACCCATTCTTAAGGTCATGGTAGAGCTAGGACAAGAACCACAGGCTCCTTGCAGCCGCAGTTTGACTACAGGCCCATCCAGTTCTACTACTTCGACGTTACCGCCATCAGATATCAGATAAGGGCGCATTTCATCCAATACTGTTTCCACGTTTTCAATTGTCAGTTCCATAGTTTTAGACCTGTAAATTAACTGAGGGCATGGGTAATTAGTCTATAGTGGAGCTAACGCACAACTAAAAAGCTAGTTCCCAACATTTTATTTCTTTTTGTTAAAACGATCCTAGATCTAATTGCAGCTAGTTGTTGGTTATTAGTAACCAGTTGTCTGTTTGTGATAACTTTTAAATATACCAAGGCTAAGTAATTGAAAATATGGCGTTGTATAATTACGGGATAATTGTGCGGAAAATAGCGCCAAAGCCCAAAATAAAATTGTTTTAATTTTTGATTTTTGATTTTTAATTTTTGTCGAGCAGTACTAGCAAAATTAATTCCCACAACCCTTGACTAACAGATGATATTTTGGAAATCGTTGTCACTAGTGGAAACAATTACCGGTTGTTGATACAGGGGTACTGTAAATGTGACTGTTGAGCCAAGTCCCTCACCCAGACTGTAAAAGTGTACCTCACCACCCATTGCCTCTACTAGCTTTTGTGAGATTGCCAATCCCAAACCTGTGCCTCCATATTGGCGGGTGCGAGAGCCATCAACTTGGGAAAATAATTGAAATAGTTTGTCTTGCTTGTCTAAAGATACACCAATACCAGTATCTGCTACGCGCACTCTCACCATACCGGGATATTGCTGTTCTTGAAATTTTGCCTTTTTAATGACGATATCGGCACTGATAGTAATACCACCTTCTTGGGTAAATTTAATTGCATTACCCACCAAATTGAGCATCACCTGAAGCAGCCGTTGGTAGTTACCTTGAACAATAATTTCATCTGATGTATTCGGTAATTGCATCTGGAAGCTCAAGTTTCTCATCTGGGCTTGAGGACGCATAAAATTGTCTACATCACTAAATAACTCAGCTAATTGGACTGGAGCGCAATCTAGCTCCATTTTGCCAGCTTCGATTTTGGCAATGTCCAAGATATCGTTGATGATATTCAGTAGGTGAATTGATAAGTGGTGAGCTTCTTTGAGAAACTGATCTTGTTCTTCTGGATCATCTGCCATACCCTCCAAAATCAGCTTCAAAAAACCAATCATGCCATTGAGGGGGGTACGAATTTCATGGGATACGTTAGCCAGAAACTCGCTTTTGAGACGGGAAGCATCTTCGGCTTTTTGCCGAGCTGCTTCCAGTTCTTTGTATAAAGTAGCATGAGCGATCGCTGTTCCCAGCTGATCTGCTACCTCTTTGGCTAGTTCGATTTCCGATTCTGTCAATGGGTAGCATTCATCTCGCAAACTCAAAGCTACCAATCCATTGGCTTGGTCTTGATAGGATGTGGCTACCACTAAAACTTTCTGTTGCGGACATAGTGTATTATGTCCTTCCATCACCATCGGTTCTAAAGTTGCCAAAGCTTGAGCAAAAGCAGGGTGAGAAGCTAGATCTATTTCTTGACTCAGTACGAGTGTGCTTTCTTGCTGGTGATACTGTGCTTTCACCTGCACTTTTGGGCAAGAAGGCTGGTAGGAACAAATAATACAGTGTTCTAGCCGCAGCACTTTCCCCAAACTATCAACTGTTTGTTGCCAAATAATGTCGAGATCCAGATTGCGGCGAATATTTTTGGTAATTCTAGTCACCAGTTTCTGGTGTTGCTGCGAGCGTTCAGCTAAATCTGTCTGTGTAGCTTTTGTCGCCATCGCATCGATTGTCGCGCTGTTGACTTTAGCTTGCACTAAGCGTCCCATGACCAAAACAGTTGTAGCAGCTTTACCCAACTTTGGCATAATCGGAGCGATCGCCAACTCCAACTCAAATAACTCCTGGCCATAACTAAACCAACACTGCAATTTTTCTGGCACTAAACTTGTCAAAATCTGCTGTACTCGTTCCAAATAGGCAACCTTATCCACTGGGAAAAAGGTCTGCTTATTATCGAACTCATCAACTATGTCATCAGGATTTAATCCCAGAACTTCACTGTGCTGCCAATAAAAAGTCAGGTAACGTCCTGACCCATCTTGTGTATATACCAACTCCGCTCCTTGAGTTGGTAGCATGTAATCAGTCTGAGTATTAATAGCTTTTCGATTCTGGGAGAATAAGTTCAGCAATTGAGAATTGGCAGTAATAGTCATTATCAAGTTGGATAGACAAATAGCAGCCGACAACATGATCACTAAAGCTGCTTAAAGTTTGGCATAAATTATTACAGCTTTGAAGCCCTGAGTGTGGAGTTTTGGCAATTCTATAGGCCAAAGTGGCAAACTTTACAATCTTTTGATTTTATATTTACAATTTACTTATAAATTTTTAATCATTCCATTCTCCCCTGGGTGGAATAGGAGCGCGCATAGGAGTACGCGTCAGTTCGTCGTCTCTAGGAACTTCACCTCGTAACCATTGCCGAATCGCTACTTCAATCACTTTACTAGGGTCATTGGTTAAATGCTGAATTTGCTCTACTAACTCGGAGTCTAAGCGGACAGCAATTTCTACCTTATCGACTTGTCTGTGTTCCGCATCGGTAGGTTTTTCTTTCATATTCATAGGTTTATATACTCAGGAATTTTGGGTTCAAAAGCTTTATCAAGCAGTTCTATTATGGATTGGGGATTAAGTTACTGAAACAAATGCAAAAATTTATAGTTACATAGTTCCCCGAAATCTTACCAAATTAACAGCCGCTGCATACAAGTAGAGGTTTTCTGGGAATTTACCAGAAAATAGCTAATAAAGTTTTGTCAGTAAATCAATCGTTACGAGCGATTACAGGTTGAATTACCCAATAGCTCTACACTATCTACTTATACATATTTATTGTACGCTTCTAGTTGATCAATACCAGCAGCGAACAATAGACTTTTATTGGGGCATTGGGCTTGTGGCGGGACAAGGGATAAGGGAGATGAGGGAGATGAGGGGGATGAGGGAGATCGGAACTTACGCAAAACAGAACGAAAGTAGCGGTAATTCCTGAAAGGGAGCAACGCAAGAATAAGGTTTTCGGTCACATATTGCCTCAGTCCTAGAGATGATGGAGACAAGGTAACGCGGTGACGCGGAAGGCGACAAGGAGGACAAATGACTATTGCCCAATGCCCCATGCCCAATGCCCAATGCCCCATGCCCAATAACAAATGACAACTGACAACTGACCATTGACTAATAAAGCATTAAAATACATTAAGTAAATTGCTCTCTCTACCTTGGTTGCTTTTTCAGCAAAAATAGTATATGACTGACGTTCCCGCAGTTCGCATTCGCAATTTTTGTATTATTGCTCACATCGACCACGGGAAATCCACCCTTGCCGATCGCTTACTCCAAGCTACTGGTACTGTTGAAGATCGGCAGATGAAGGAACAGTTTCTCGATAATATGGATCTGGAACGGGAGCGCGGCATTACCATTAAGCTGCAAGCTGCCCGGATGAACTACACGGCTAAAGATGGTCAGCAGTATGTGCTGAATTTAATTGATACGCCGGGACATGTTGATTTTTCTTATGAGGTGTCACGCTCTCTTGCTGCTTGCGAAGGGGCGCTGTTAGTGGTAGATGCTTCCCAAGGCGTAGAAGCGCAAACTTTGGCTAATGTCTACTTGGCGCTGGAACATAATCTGGAAATTATCCCGGTGTTGAATAAAATCGACTTACCAGGAGCAGAACCAGACAGAGTTATCGGCGAAATTGAAGAAATTATTGGTTTAGATTGCAGTGGTGCGATTTTAGCCTCAGCCAAAGAAGGTATTGGCATTGATGAAATTTTAGAAACAATTGTCGAGCGCATACCGCCAGCCCCCAATACTGTAGATCAACGCTTACGGGCGTTAATTTTTGATAGCTACTACGACAGCTACCGGGGAGTGATTGTTTACTTCCGGGTAATGGATGGTAGCGTCAAAAAAGGCGATCGCATTTATTTAATGGCTTCTGAGAAAGAATATGAAATTGACGAGTTAGGCGTTCTCTCTCCGACGCAAAAGCAAGTTAACGAACTCCACGCCGGGGAAGTAGGCTATTTGGCAGCCGCAATTAAAGCTGTAGCTGATGCGCGGGTAGGGGATACAATTACTCTTGCCAATGCTAAAGCGCCAGAAGCTTTACCTGGTTACACAGAAGCTAACCCAATGGTATTTTGTGGGATGTTCCCTATCGATGCCGATCAATTTGAAGACTTGCGGGAAGCCCTAGAAAAGCTCAGACTCAATGATGCGGCGTTACATTACGAACCGGAAACTTCTAGCGCGATGGGATTTGGTTTCCGTTGTGGCTTCTTAGGTTTGTTGCACATGGAAATTGTCCAAGAACGCTTGGAAAGGGAATACAACTTAGATTTAATTATTACAGCTCCTTCAGTAGTTTATAAAGTGACTACTGTTAAGGGTGAGGAACTGTATATAGATAATCCTAGCCATTTACCCTCTCCCAACGAGCGCGAAAAAATTGAGGAGCCTTACGTTAAGGTAGAAATGATTACACCGGAAATCTACGTCGGCACGTTGATGGAATTGTCCCAAAATCGCCGGGGTGTTTTCAAGGATATGAAATATCTTACCCAAGGGCGGACGACGCTAACATACGAAATTCCTCTAGCAGAAGTAGTCACTGACTTTTTCGATCAGATGAAATCGCGATCGCGTGGTTATGCCAGCATGGAATATCACCTAATTGGTTACCGCGAAAATCCTTTGGTGAAGTTGGATATTATGATCAATGGCGATCCGGTAGATTCTTTAGCAATGATTGTCCACCGCGATAAAGCTTACAACGTCGGGCGCTCAATGGCGGAGAAACTCAAAGAACTGATTCCACGCCATCAATTTAAAGTACCGATTCAGGCAAGTATTGGTAGTAAAGTCATCGCCAGTGAACACATCCCCGCTTTGCGCAAAGACGTACTAGCCAAATGCTACGGTGGTGACATCAGCCGCAAGAAGAAACTTTTGCAAAAGCAAGCAAAAGGTAAAAAGCGGATGAAATCCGTAGGTACGGTAGATGTTCCGCAAGAAGCATTTATGGCAGTTTTGCGACTAGATCAAGACTAATTCAGGGAAGAGTCAAGGGTCAAGGGTCAATAGTCAGTTGTCTTCCTTGTCCCCCTTGTCCCCCCTGCCCCCCTGCCCCCTCATCCCCTTCATCTCTTCACTAGGTAAAAACTACTGACAGCAAACCTATATAAAGGCTTGATTATTGTTAATTTTTATAAAATAGGTCAGGGTTTACTGACTCGATTTATGGAGATTTATATTCTTTGGTATTTGTGTAAACTTGCTGTATGATTGCAAGTCATTGAATGTAAATTGGAGCTAAATCTAAAAATTAGCAAAGCAAAATTTTTAGATTTTAGGAGTATTAACCAAAAAAATGTTGAGAAATTTAAACTTTTAGTATATATACTCAATGTAATAGTCACACTAATACCTTATAAATATAAGTTTTTAGCTATTTCTTATTTCTCAATCATTGGGGAGTCTAGTAAATGAAGATATTGGTATTAAGTTGGGAGTTTCCACCTAGGATAGTTGGCGGTATTGCTCGTCATGTGGCAGAGTTATATCCAGAATTAGTAAAGCTAGGACATGAAATCCACTTAATTACTGTGGAACATGGTCAGGCTTCGATGTACGAATTAGTAGAAGGAGTGCATGTACATCGAGTCCCAGTAGCTGCTAGTAAAGACTTTTTTCACTGGATAGTTAACTTGAATGACAGCATGGGTCATCATGGTGGGAAGCTGATACTTGAAGAAGGCCCTTTTGATTTAATTCATGCTCATGATTGGCTAGTTGGAGATGCAGCGATCGCTCTCAAGAATAACTTTAAAGTACCCTTAGTTGCGACAATTCACGCGACTGAATATGGACGCTACAACGGTATTCATACTGATATCCAACGCTATATCAGTGGTAAAGAAAATTTATTAGCTTTCAACGCTTGGCGAATTATTGTGTGTAGCGAATATATGCGCCGAGAAGTAGAAAGAGCGTTACATAGCCCTTGGGATAAAATTGATGTAATTTACAACGGTATTCGCCCAGAAAAGAAACAACATCACGAAAATTTTCATGCTCCAGCTTTTCGCCGCCAATTTGCTGAAGATTATGAAAAAATTGTTTACTATGTTGGGCGTATGACCTACGAGAAGGGTGTGCCTTTATTACTCAATGCTGCACCCAAAGTACTGTGGGAAATGGACGGTAATGTTAAATTTGTGATTGTTGGTGGCGGTAATACCGACCATCTCAAGCGTCAAGCCTGGGATTTGGGAATTTGGCATAAATGCTATTTTACAGGTTTTCTTTCTGATGAATACTTAGATAAATTTCAGACTGTAGCTGACTGTGCGGTTTTCCCCAGTCTTTATGAACCCTTTGGTATTGTTGCTTTAGAAAGCTTTGCGTCTCGCGTTCCTGTGGTAGTTTCTGACACTGGTGGTTTTCCCGAAGTAGTGCAACACACCAAAACAGGCATTGTTACCTGGGTGAACAGTCCCGATTCGATTGCTTGGGGTATTTTAGAGGTGTTGAAAAATCCTAGTTATCGCCAATGGCTGATTGATAATGCTTATGAGGACTTAGAGCGCCGCTTCAGCTGGCCTAAATTAGCTCAGCAAACACAAGCAGTATATCAGCGAGTAGTCAAAGAGCGATCGCGAGTAGATTGGTTTTAAATTGCACAAGCAAGGAAAAATCAAACAGAGAATAAAATATTACCCTGCATTTTTGGCGTTAAAAAACAGTACAAGCCTTGTACGCTGGGAATTACACCCCTTCTGGTGAGAGAGTTAGCAATAATTGCAGTTTGCACCAGAAGGTTAGCATGACCAAGGCCTTTCCAAATATAGCAAAGTGGTTAAAAAATGTAGGAACCATGTTGCTGAAGATGGGAACCACCTTCATAACCCATATTACAGCAAACTTGAGACGCTACTTTCAGGACATTACCGAGGATGTCGATTCTCCCTTACCGCCCTACCCTTCCTTACCTGCTTTACCTGCCTTACCTTCCCTAGCTGGGCCTGTTCATAACTTGGGTGGGGGTGGAATAGATGTAGAGGAGGCGATTCAATGGATGATCCATCAGGTAAGGGGTGGTATTAACTGCTCTACCAAAGTTAATGTTGTAGTCTTGCGCACCTATGGTAATCACGATTACAATCGTCTAATTCAGGGAATGAAAGGTGTGAATTCCGTAGAGACGCTGATTATTAGCAATCGCCACGATGCCAACAAAGCGGAGATTGTTGATAAAGTCCGCAAAGCTGATGTGATTTTCTTTGCTGGCGGCGACCAATGTCAATACATCCGTAACTGGAAAAACACTAAGCTACAGGCTGCGGTTCACTCAGTTTACCAAAGAGGTGGTGGAATTGGCGGCACTAGTGCCGGTGCTATGATCCAAAGTGAATTTGTCTACGATGCTTGTGCTTCTTCTGAAGAAGGCATTGAAACTAGAAATGCACTGGAAGATCCGTATCAGGATATTACCTTCACCTACCAGTTTTTTCAATGGAAGCATTTGGTAGGAACCATTGTTGATACCCACTTTGACAGGCGTAAAAGAATGGGGCGAATTATGGCTTTTATCGCCCGCCAAATTCAGGATGGCAGATCTCAACGTGCTTTAGGTATCGCCGTTAGTGAGGAGACATCGGTTGTCATTGATAAATACGGTATGGCGAAAGTGATGGGGAGGGGTGCAGCATATTTTATCTTGGGAGATCACCCCCCAGAGATATGTAAACCCCGTACACCTCTAACATTTTACGACTACAAAATTTGGCGTGTTCCCCGTGGCGATACCTTCGATTTAAAAAACATTCCTACAAGGGGTTATTATCTCCGCAGCGTCAAGCGGGGAAGGTTTAGTTCAGATCCATATTAAAAGATGGGCATGGGGCATGGGGTAACAGTCAACAGTCAACCGTCAACAGCCTCCTCTAGCCCCTTCCATTTCCCTCACACCAGGGTAGTTTGTTTGCGTAAACTTTGAATTGTGGCGATCGCATGTTTTGCTACAATATCAATCTCCTCTGGGGTATTGAAGCGGCCAATGCCAAAGCGCACTGATGCATAAGCTAGCTTTTGAGGATGTCCCAAGGCGGTGAGAACATGGGAAGGTGCTGTAACTGCTGAGTTACAAGCAGAACCTGAAGAAACCGCCATTACTGACTGTAATCCTAAGCCCAATGCAGCCCCGTCTAATCCGTCAACACTAATACTCAGGTTTCCCGCTAGGCGTTGGGTAGGATGTCCGTTGAGATGAACTCCTTCTATTTGTGAAAGCTGTTCCCACAGTTTTAACCGCAGTTGCGTGAGGCGTTGGTTTTCTGTCGCCTGTTCTGCTAAAGCGATTTCCACAGCTTTACCAAATCCGACGATTTGCGGTGTATATAAAGTACCCGATCGCATTCCCCGTTCATGTCCACCGCCATGTTGCTGCGGAGCTAATTGCACTCTGGGGTTGCGTCTGCGGACATATAAAGCACCGATACCTTTCGGACCGTATACTTTATGTGCTGTCAGTGACATTAAGTCAATTTTTTGCGCTTGCACATCCAAGGGAATTTTACCAATAGCTTGGGCAGCATCGGTATGGAAAATAATATTGCGATCGCGGCAGATTTCGCCAATTGCTGACAACGGCTGCAAAACTCCAATTTCGTTATTTGCAGCCATCACTGACACTAAAATTGTCTCTGGACGTATCGCTTTTTCTAACTCAGTTAAATCAATTAACCCATCTTTTTGTACGGGAAGCACCGTAATTTCAAAACCGAGTGTTTTTAAATATGCACAGGGATCGAGAACAGCTTTATGTTCTGTCGCCACTGTAATAATATGCTGTCCCTTTTGAAAATAGGCTTCTGCTACACCTTTAATCGCTAAATTATTAGCTTCCGTCGCACCACTGGTAATGACAATTTCTTCTGGTTCGGCGTTGATAGCTGCTGCTAAAATTTCCCGCGTTTGTTTCACAGCTGCTTCTGCTTCCCAACCGTAAACATGGCTGATACTTGCTGGATTACCAAACTTTTCTGTGAAGTAGGGAAGCATTGCTGCTAATACTCGTTCATCGACGGGGGTGGTAGCATGGCAATCTAGGTAGATGGGACGATTAGACATAATCAACTCAAAATTTGACTTAATTTTTTTAATATCCTGAGAACTTGATACGATTCATTTTCTCGCTTGGATAAAGTAAATTTATCAGACAAAGCATACTCAGATTTATCTTGCTGGAGTAGCTTGATAAATTGGAAATCTTCCCCACTGGTTACACAGCCAAACACAGGTTTGTCTGGGTGAGGATTAGCTAGCATATAAGCGATCGCTTGAGGTATAGCTTCTAAAAGGGAAAAACTAGCTCTTTTAGATTCAATTACTAACAACCACAGTTGTTCTTGAATAACTAGAACGTCAATGCGTCCTCTAACAATTTCGTCTTTATCCTCAATGGCAATTTCTATAGACTCTTCTGTAGCTAGTAAAAATGGCTCACGATAAAATCCCGCTAAATCTAGTAAAGGAGATAATACCACCATTTTGACTGCATTCTCTAAAATTGGTGGGCGCTTTGCCAATCTGAGGAAATTAGCTTTAACTCTGTCGAGATATTGCTTTTCTAAATCTGTGATTTCTGGGAGAGAATCAAACCACTCTGGAAAAAAATCTTCACTTTGGGACTGTCTCAGAGCAAATCGTTCTTCTAAATAGGCAAGACCTACATTCTGGGCTGGGATGACTTGAACCATAATATATATAATAAAAGTGATATTATCATTTTAAAGCTTTACAAAAAGTTACAATTTTATAATTAATTAGCGAAATTTCCCGATTCCTGGAGAGTAGTCTACCGCAATGGCATACAGTGAATTTACTCTTTCTACAGTTAGAGAAAAA
This sequence comes from Calothrix sp. NIES-2100, assembly GCF_963875285.1. NCBI lineage: Bacteria > Bacillati > Cyanobacteriota > Cyanophyceae > Nostocales > Calotrichaceae > Calothrix > Calothrix sp. NIES-2100. Next base: position 8,128,868 of record NZ_CAWNLA010000001.1, on the reverse strand, counting down.
TTTGGCTTAATTATAGAGGAAGCAGATAATTTATTCGTCGAAGTTTCTGGTATAGAACCCAGCCAAACCTTACAAACATTTCTGAAAGAGAATTTAAATTTAGCAACAGCAATTAATACAGAAAAGGCTCGTTCTGAGTTAATTATTACCCCAATTTTATTAGAAGTGCGACGAAATTTTAATTTTCAAGTAGGTTTTTTTTCAGGGACTGAGTTTAACGTAGATAGTGAATCGGGACTGAATGGATACTGCGATTATATACTCACTGCATCTGCGGAAATATATGAAATTCGCACTCCTGTAGTAACTTTGGTAGAGGCTAAGAATGAAAATATTAAAGCGGGTTTAGGACAATGCATTGCGGAAATGCTTGCAGCGCAAATATTTAATCAGCGTCAGGGAAATAATATTCCCAAAATTTATGGGGCTATAACTACTGGTACAGATTGGAAATTCTTACAGCTTGCTGATAAAAATTTATCTATTGATAAAAGGGATTATTATATTGTCGAAATTAATCAGATATTAGGGATTTTATCAGTTCCATTTTCAACTTAGTTTAAATTCGCCAGACTTCACCCACTCAACCTCCTTCTCCTCACAGGAGAGGGAGGAGTAAGAAAATTATAATTGCATCACACTCACGTTAATTTAAAACTTGTCCTAGCTTTTTTAAGATAGTCAAAACAAGATATAATTCGTTTTCGCTTCTATATAAAGTAAATATCACACCATTCTGGAAAAAATTGCTCATCTTCCGATTTATGCAGAGCAAAGTTTTCCTTTAAATAGGACAAAGTGACATTTTCCCCTTGGCTAATTTGAACTATAGGTTATTGCACAACCTAATATTAGGTATGTGGAGCATTTTCTTAATTCTAGGATGATGCACTGGCGATCGCTGCCAATTCCTGCAATTTAGTTAAAACCTGTTGAGCATGATCTTTAACTTTCACATTTGTCCAAGTATAAGCAATGTTACCATCAGGATCGATGAGAAAAGTTGAGCGCACAACACCCATATATTCCTTACCCATAAATTTCTTTAATTGCCAAATTCCATAAGTTTCGGCTAAATCATGTTCTGGATCACTTAATAGGGTGATTGTTAAGTTATGTTTAGCGATAAACTTACAATGGGACTGACTCGAATCTGGACTTACACCGAAAATTTTCGCTCCTAGTGCGCTAAATTCTTGATTTAACTCGGAAAAATCTTTGGCTTCAGTAGTACAGCCCGGTGTATTATCTTTAGGGTAAAAATAAAGGATAATCCATTGACCGCTAAAATCTCCTAGACTAACGGGAGTTTCGTGTTCGTCAGGAATTGAGAATTCAGGGGCGGGTTGTCCAACTTGGGGCATATTACTCATATTGGGGAAAATAGCGATCGCTTTAAAATTCTACCGATATTTGTCAGCTGCAACAAACTTTCCCATCCCCTTGGGTGTGGCTCAGTAAATCTGGCGATAACTAATTAATAAAAGTGCTAATTTATACTTAAAATATAACTGTTGGTAAAATCTAAATTCGATAAAAATAACCACAGAATATTTATCTGTGGCTTGTTATCCAGAGGAATTGTCAGATTTACAGTTCTAGTTGCAAACTTGGATTGAAACTATATAGGATTGAACAGTTACAGATGGTACGCCATATAATCCGCCATTGCCAATTAACTAAATTGGCAGTTGAATGCAGAACTCGCTACCTTTACCCAACTCGGATTGCACTTCTAGGCTGCCGCCATGTTTTTCTACTACAATTTGACGAGCGATCGCTAATCCTAAGCCTGTACCTTTACCTACGCCTTTAGTGGTAAATAAATGGTCGAAGATTCTCGCTTTGATATCTTCGCTCATACCCTTGCCGTTATCTGCAATCGAGATGAGAACTTGATTTTCTAGCATTGCCGTGCGAATCGTGATTTTTTGCGGATGGGCGGCTATTTCTGGATATGATTGAGTTTTTGCCATCTCATCGAACATATCAATGGCATTAGCCAGGATATTCATAAATACCTGATTTAATTGTCCTGGAAAGCATTGTATTACAGGCAACTCGCTATATTCGGTAATTACTTGAATGGCGGGACGGGAATCATTAGCTTTCAGGCGATATTTCAAAATCAGTATTGTGCTGTCGATACCTTCATGCAGGTTAGCTCTGACTTTATACTCAGTATCAGCACGGGAGAAGGTGCGGAGGCTGGTGCTGATAGACTGAATGCGATCGCTTGCACCTTGCATAGAATTAAGTAATTTTGGTAAATCCTCGCTGAGATATTCTAAATCAATGTCTTGAGCCTTTTCTTGCACAGGTGGGGCAGCATCGGGATGATATTCTTGATAGAGGGCGATATAGTCGAGTAAATCCTGTACATATTCTTGGGCATTGCTGATACTGCCATTCAGGAAGCCGATGGGATTGTTGATTTCGTGGGCGACACCGGCAACTAAGTTACCCAAGGATGCCATTTTTTCACTCTGCACAATTTGCAGTTGCGATTGTTCTAGTTTTTGGGCGTAGGTTTGCGCTTTTTGATAAAGTCGGGCATTTTCTAGAGAAATCGCCGCCTGAGTGCAGAGAAAGTTAAGGACGAAAATGCGATCGCTAGTAAATACTCCACTAGTTGAGCGATTTTTTAAAGATACAATCCCAATTAATTGTCCGTGGCTAATAATTGGCAAGCATAACAAACTCTTTGGTTGTTGACGAATAAGATATTCATCTATGATTGGTAAATCAGTTTTGAGATTGTCAATCATCACGATTTGTTGCGTGTTCTTGACATACTGAATCAATTTCACAGGTAGGTTGGGATTACCATCGAGTAGTTCTGAACAAAGTTGTGTAGTTTCTGGTGTAGCTATAGCGACAACTTGCCATTCACCCTCAGAATTAGGACAGATTAAAGCACAGCGATCGCCACCTGAGTTTTGTAAAATAATTTTTGTGAGTTGATGTAGTAAATCATCGAGTTGCAGAGTAGCAGATAGACTTTGAGAAGCTTTGATCATAGTGGCAATATCAATAGCGTTATTGATGTTTGTGCTATGACCCAGGCTAGATTCTGAGGTATTCAGGGAAATATCTGGAATTGTGCTTGTCAAGCTTTCCCACAGGTTCAGGGGTTGGGAAACTGACTGCAGAATCGGACGCAGTAAATGGGGATAGCGATGTTCTAGATCGTTACTTTTTGCTTTCGCTCCCCAACGAGCATAGCAGTAATAAGCCTCCTGCATATAGACAGCAGCAATTTTTTCTTTGCCCCAACTAAGGTAGAATTTAGCAGTAAGTTCATTAGCGATCGCTTGTTCTGGGATATAGCCATTTTCCTCAGCTAGAGAAATAGCGCGATCGTAGAAATCTATTGCTTGTTGTGGATGTCCTAAAACACGCTGTTCTTCAGCACAAATCAAATCATATCGGTGCTGGCAATTCGTGGGTGCATAGGTAGCCCAATTTAGCAGCTTTTCTTTAGCATCCGCAATTAATGACCATAACTCATCTGTCTGAGAATTTGCTGACAACTGGGTGAAACAGGCTAAAGCTGTATAAAAATACAGTGTTGGTATATTGAGCATCCCAATACCGCCGCCAGCATTCAGCTTTGCTTGTTGACAATGATAAAGTGTCTGGTCATGGTACTCGAATAAATAAGTTAAAGTTACTTTGCACAGATGGAAATGCCATAACCCCGTTTTGTCGTTGGCTTGTTCCAGATTTGCCAAAGTTACCCCTTCATCAAAAATTGTGCCTACTAATTTGGTAGGGTTCTCACATTTTCCTAAAAGATTGGCAACGGTTTGGTGGACAATATGCAGGTAGCCTAAGAATGCTTGTTGTTTGATGTTTGCCAAGCCTATGCTGTAAGCCTGACATTCTGTTTCTAAAGCTGTGAGTTCTTTACCGACAAAATAAGCATGAAAGGCGTAGGTATAACCAGAATAGCCAGCATAAGTAAGAGCGCCAACTTTTAGTCCCAGGGTATAGGCTTCTTGTAATGGCTGGAGAGTTGTCGCCGCATTTTTCACCCAGTGAACAGTAAACTTGCTGGTCATGTATAAAACTTTAGCGGCATATTCTTGATTATTAAATTTATCTACTAACTGTAAAGCCAGTTGACCAAATTCATAACCTGTTTTAATGTCACCAACTACACCACAAAGTAATAATCCGTAAACCACATATCCAAAGCTAGAGGCGGGAATATTACCGTGGGTAACTGATAGCTGCACCTGCTGACAGCAAATTAAAGGATACAGGGATGGAGATGCTAAGTAAGTAGGGCCACTAATCTGAACTAACATTCGCAGCAGTGCTTGGAACTGAGGCGCAGTCATCACAGGTAAGTTTAACAGCTCATCTGTAGAACGTCCTGCCAATTGCTGTTGGGTTTGTTGGAGAAAATCAACAAAATCTTGTTTATTCGGCTGACTGGGAAATTCAATTCCAAAAGATTTGAGAAAGTTTAAACCCGTGGTGACAGCTTTGGTAAATTCACCTTGGCTTGTGTAAGCATCAATTTTAATTTCATACACCTTGGCAGCATCCAACAAACTCCGAGCTTGTTGCAAGACAATTTCCGCCAAAGTTTCCATCTGCACCAAATCTGTATTGAGATAAGCAGCTTCAGCCGCGCTACTATAGCAAGCTAATGCCAAATCATACTGAGTTTGCCAGCTATCAGTCGGCAGCAAATTACAGGCATATTTTAAGCAATAGGTAGCAGTATCATAGGCAGTAGTAGCGATCGCTTTTCGTCCGGCTCTCAAGTTTAGCTCTACCAGCCTTGCTTGCTCTAGGGTATCGCTGATGAGCGTACAGCCAATATTCAATTGGTTAACGATATCAAAAATTTGCTCCTCTAATTGTTCAGCAGATGTATGGTTTAATAAATGACGACCAATTGTCAGATGCACAACCTGTTTCTCCTCCTGGGGAATCAGGGAATAAGCAGCTTGCTGGACGCGATCGTGTAAGAATTTGTAAGCAACGGTAATCCCATCACTGTAGTTATCATTTAAACCATCCCCTTGAAAAAACTTGTAGGTTTCACTGATGGGTAAAATGAATCCTTCCTGTAACCCTTTCCACAAGTCAGTTGCTACCTGCTGCGGCAATTGTTCTGAGACAATCGCCAAAGTATTCAAGTCAAATTGATTACCAATACAAGCTGCCAGTTTGAGAATATTTTGAGTCTCATCAGGTAATTTTTGCAACTGCTTGGCCATGAACTCCACCACATCATCGGTTAATGCAGCCTCGCGTACCTGAGTAATATTACATTGCCAATGTCCAGCCTGGATATTAAAGGTAATGAATTGCTCTTGATGCAGAGTTTTGAGGAATTGCGTCGCAAAAAAGGGATTCCCCTGGGTTTTTTGATAGACTAATTCTGCTAGAGGTTGTGCCAAGACTTCAGCACATTTGAGCATATCTGCCACTAACTGATTCAGGCTGGTTCTACTCAAAGATGCTAAGGTAATTCTGTTAATTGTAGCTCCTACTTTGCTGACTTCATTTAAGGTCAGCATTAACGGATGTCCGGGAAATACTTCGTTATCCCGATAAGCTCCAATCAGCAGTAAATACCCCTGTTCCCGCTCACTCATCAACAACTGCATCAATTTTAAGGATGCGGAATCTGCCCATTGCAAGTCATCCAAAAACATCACCAAGGGATGTTCGGGAGTGGTAAAGACTTGAGTAAATTTCTGAAACAGCAAATTAAACCGATTCTGCGCCGCCGTACCCGATAGTTCTGCTACAGGTGCTTGTATGCCAAGAATACATTCCAATTCAGGGATCACATCAATAATTACTTGGGCATTATCTCCCAAAGCGTCAAGAATGCTGGCTTTCCACGCTTGTAGTTGGGTATCAGATTCTGAAAGCAACTGTCCCATTAAATCCCGAAATGCTTGGACAAAGGCAGAGAAGGGGATATTACGATTGTACTGGTCAAATTTACCTTTAATGAAATAGCCTCTCTGGCGGACGATTGGCTTATGAACTTCATTCACAACCGCTGTCTTCCCAATTCCAGAGAAACCAGCTACTAGCAGTAATTCTGAGGTACCGTTGCTGACTCGCGCAAAAGCATCTAAGAGTGTCTGAACTTCTGCTTCTCGTCCATAGAGTTTTTCGGGGATGGAGAAGCGATCGCAAATATCCCGTTGCCCAATGATAAACTGTTCAATCTGGCCTGTTTGGTTTAACTGTTCTAAGCAAGTTGCCAAATCATGCTTTAAGCCTAAAGCACTTTGGTAGCGGTCTTCGGCATTTTTACACATTAACTTAGCAACAATTTGCGCGATCGCTTCTGGTATTTGAGAGTTAATTTCATTTATCCTGGGTGCAGGTTTGGCAATGTGGTTATGCACCAGTTCTAAAGGATCATCACCAGCAAAAGGTAACTGTCCCGTCAACAATTCAAACAACGTCACCCCTAAACTATAAAAGTCTGTACGGTAGTCAACGCCACGATTCATCCGCCCGGTTTGCTCTGGTGCAATATAGGCTAATGTGCCTTCTAACACATTTGGGTGCTTGATTTCTTCGTTTTCTTTCGGTAGTAGGGAAGCGATACTAAAATCAATTAGTTTGACTTGTTTCGATTCTGGATGAATCAAAATATTAGCGGGTTTAATGTCTTTATGAATTACCCGATTTAGATAAAGGTGATGGAGAATCTCGGCTAGTTGCAGCGCGATCGCCAGTGAATCTAATAAATTTAATTTATGAGTTTGTGTATATTTTGATAAAGCTATACCACCAAAATCCTCCATTACCAGTGCATAGCCATTGCCATAAGGTAACAGACAATCGGGGCAAATCACACCAGGAATATTGAGATTTTTAGCAATGGTGTATTGATTACGAAAACGTAACAAATCATGGAAGCTGGGATAATCTTGTTGCAGCAATTTAATTACTACCGAACGCTGGCTTAACTCTTCGACTCCTCGATAAACTATCGTCCGATTACCCACATACAGTTGCTCAACGATTTCATAGCCAGGTAGGAAGGGTAACGGATTTGTGTAAGTATTCTTTACCAGCCTCATAGTCTTAAACAGAATTTCAAAAGAAATTGTTAACAAGCTTATGTTTCCCTAAAATTTGCTAAATAAAACAATTTCCTTCCACTTACACATCCAATTAATGGAAGTAACATTTTATTAACAAATCATATTTACTTTGCTGATTAAGTGTTGCACTGATATCCAAGTAATTTGAGGCAATATCGTCTGTAAACCCTTGTCCTCACTGGCTTAGAAATTTGTTACTTCCTAGTCAAAAAAGCCTTTATTTACAATAAAAGCTGATGCACGACTTTTTGTATTCACAACCGGAAATGAAGAACTGGTAAGGCTTGTGCAAAATTTTTCGGTTTACTGAATTTCCCTTTGCCAAAGTATCTCTGCTATGCGGGTCATTCCCGCTTTCAGGTGACGGCGGTAGGTACTAAAGGGTAAATCTAATAATTCGGCGGCTGTTTCTTGGGTTGGGGCGGGTTGTAAATAAGTGCGATGGATGACGCGGTACAATTTTTCGTCACGGGGTGATGATTGCAAGGATTCTGCTGCTTGTTTGAGGAGAGTTTGCAAAGCTGCAACCTTTTTGGCTACACTACCTGATTCTGTAACTTGTTCTTCTACTAAACGCGAGAGTACTTCGTACACGCTTCGCGATCGCAATAATAAATTCTGATGTAATGCGTCAGAACGTGTAAAGTTACGCAAAGCATCTTGTACTGCTGCCATAAATTCTGATTGACTGAGAACTAATAGCGGTTGACTTGCGGGTGTGGTGGCTGCAACTACCTCCGAGGCGGCAACTTCTCTTTGTGCTAAAAGTTCTTGCCATGCAATAGGTGAAACTATCCGCCAATCATGGCTGTATACGCCGTAGTTTCGTCCCCCGACTGTAAAATCGGCAGCAGGCGATCGCGCTAAATCAAAGTATGTTAGCATGGGTGCCCATTCTTCTGGTTGGGCACAGGGTAAAAATGTATATGCTAATCCTGGGGTTTTTTGGAAATATTGCACAAAATTGACGAAAATTAGGCTTTGGATTGGCGAAACGCTTTGATAGGTATCCCGCGCCATCCAAAACCTGAAGATTGTTGCACCTTCCTGTGGGCGTAAGGGTGCATGTTTTTGCAAATATTCCCAAGCGGCAACAGCCCCAGGATCAATATTAATCTCTTCTCTACTAGCTTCATGTAACGCCACCATAATTGCAAATCCGGCTGGTGTTGGCTGGGAATCACGAAATACTAAGACATTCTGGGGTTGATGCTGTAACCAATGGGCTGCAATTCGCGCTGATTCTTCACCTTCATTGGTGGCGATCGCTTCTAAAATTGTATCTTTGTCAGTTTCTTTAAATCCATCAGTTAACAAACTACTCTGTTCACCCCAAGTAAAACGGGGACGAATCGCCGGATTATCTCGATGGAGAAAAATATAATCAAATAACACCCGATGTTTTTCTAACCCTTGAGTTTGTCCTAAACGTTGGCTGTAATAGTTACGGGCTTGATGATGCAATTGGGCATAAAAATCAGGATTTCGCCAACGCAAATCGGCAATTAAAACTTCTCTAGCTAAATCATGGGGAAATAATCCTAATTGTCCGGTTTCAATAAACGAAAGTCCCCGCAACCATTCAAATAAATTATGAGTATCTGGTAACTGCAATATTTGGGTGAGTAATGCTTCGGTAGTTAGCCTGACTACAGCACAAGCTTGTAAAGCCATTCTATGTGCTGGTGTGGGTACTTCTTTGATAAATCTTTCGAGTAGAGTTGTGATAATATCAGGTGCAGTTTCCAATGGAAAAGAAATATCCTGCCCCTGTGCTAATACATCTGATACTAAGGATAATGCTAAAGGATATCCGTGGGTAAAGTTGAGAATTCCTGCGTGATGGTTAGCGGGAATCTCTCTTTTTTGCAAGTAATTTAAGCTTTCTTCGGGACTGAAGTTGCGTAAGGGTAAAATATAAATTAAAGCTTGCCATCCAGGATCGCTACGCCAATTTTCGGAAGGAGAATTACGTCCTGCCAAAACTACCAAAGTAGCAAAAGATAAGTGTGGTAAAAATTCTGCTTGCAGCCATTCATCTAATGGATAAATATTTTCGTATGTGTCAATAAAAATCACCTGGCGTTTTTCATTAGCAGCCAGTATTTGTAAGGTATAATCGCCTTCTGATAACCCTATACTAGAATTTACAGCATTTAAAAAAGATTCTGGTGCAGGTTCTAAGTTCCTGGCTTCGATGTTAATTGATGGGATTTCTAGCTGTTTACATAAATTTTTAAATTGCTGTATCAGGCTGGTTTTACCCACACCCCCAGGGCCAAAAATATGCAAAATATTGAAAGGCAACTCTTTCGATATAATTGTTTTTTTAAATAAATTTATTTCCTTTTCTCTACCTACAAATTTGCGATTTCTTTCCCAAGATAGCCGTTCTGATAGTGATGGCATAAACTTTATCTCCCAATCAATTTTTAGCGGGATGAACTGATGAGAAATTAATAGACATTTGCTGAAATTATTAATTTATTGTTAAATAATACTTAGAAAATCGTAAAGTTTACTCAAACACCTCACTTCCAAACCTCTTTCCATCTCCGCCCTCTCCTACCAGGATAGGCTTTGAAACCCCCATTTCCTACAAGGTACAGGGGGTAGGCAGGTTAGGTTTATAAAATTTTTGCGTAATAAAAAATACTTTTCCAACATCTTTTTAGAGACACAGATGAACAACCGCTAAAAAATCTTCAGCAATGTCTAAAAAATTAGAATTAGCAACATATACAAAAAAGTCTCTTGACTACAAATTATGCATTCGTAATTAAGAAACTTTTTTAAGTATCCCACAAAATTTTCAGCTTGATGATTTTAAATTGCAAAAATTTAAATTTCTCAATATAAGTAGCCGTCATGAATTGCATACACCAGGAAACATAAAAAAGGGACTAGGGCTAGGGGCTAGTATTTTTTGGAGTTCCCTTAGCGCGTAGCGTCCCCCAGGGTAGCAAGCCCAGTATGCAGCGATTGCTTCCTTCGTTCCTCTCTTCAAGACGCTGCGCGAACGCTGCGGACAGAGCATGTTATGTTGATTTAGTCCGATCTACTTATAATTCAAATAAGAATTACGAATTATTCTAAGCTGTTGCCCAATCTCGTAATGTTTTGCGGTGGATTTTACCTGTTAATCCTTTGGGTAGTTCTGGCAGAAACGCAATCTTTTCTGGGACTTTGTAAGCGGCGATTCTTTGATGCATAAATTCCATTAATTCGATTTTGCTAATAGAGTATTCTTCCCGCAGTACCACAAATGCTTGGACAATTTCACCCCAAGTTGCATCTGGTAAACCAATGACTGCTGCTTCTTTGATAGATGAATGTTGATATAAAACTGCTTCGACTTCTAAAGGTGAAATATTAGAACCACCCCGGACGATAATTTCTTTTTTACGGCTGACAAACCAGTAATAATTATCTTCATCCATCCAAGCTAAATCGCCTGTGTATAACCAACCATCTTTTAATACTGCGGCGGTAGCTTCTGGCTGATTCCAATAGCCAAGCATCATCGCTTCACTTTTGACTAAAACTTCCCCAACTTCACCTTGGGGAACATCTTCCCCTTGTTCATTAACTAGTCTTAGCATCACTCCTTGTGTAGCTTTACCAATCGAACCCAGGCGTTTATTTTCTTGAGGGTTCATGCTATAAGGAATTACTTCAGTCATCCCGCAGCCTTCGAGAATTTCTACCCCAAATATTTTTGTAAATTGTTGTTGTAGGGTTGGGGGAACTGCATCACCGCCAGCAAAACAAAGTTGCAAAGTATCTAGACTATATGCAGCTATTTCTGGGTAGTTCACCAAAGCATTGTACATGACTGGTAGTCCGTAAAGTTTGGTAACTCCATGTTGTTGGAGATTCTGCAATACTAATTCTGGCTCAAAGCGAGGCATAATCACTAATGTTGCACCCACACTAATAGCTGCAATCATCTGTAGAGCAAAGCCAAATATGTGACACAGAGGTAACATCACGCCGCTAATATCTGCGTCGGTTAAATTGGTTTGTTGACTATGATATGCGGCTGTAAGTTGTAACTGGAGTTTAGACTAAGCTATGCAAAACGACCCAGCAGGGCTGAGTTAATCACAGACTTAGCGAAATTATGAATAATCTTTAGTATTAAACCGCAACTGATGGCTCTTTACGTGGTCGTGTTACGGTTTTTTTAACAATCGGGCATCGGTTTTTACGGTGACGCTTTTTTCCGGGTTCCCAACCAGGGGACTTTCCGCGAGGTTTGGGTGGAAGGGCTGGAGTACCAATGGTGGCGAAAACTCCACCCATAGCTTGAGCAACTCTTCCAGGGGTTAAATTCCCCTGAGACTTCTGCCAAGGTAGAGGATTGTCAGTCACGATATCACGGGCTAACCACAATTCCCAAGTCATCACAGGCATGAGGTCACTCCATCTTTCACTTTGCTTGGGAGTGCTCAACTGTGGCACTGTCCAATGTAGACGTTGCTTTAAAAAGCGATACCAATGGTCAATGGTAAAGCGACGCAAGTAAAGACACCAAACTTCCTCTAGTGGTGGCATTTCTTCTCCAACCCAAGCTAACCACAAAGGTTTGGACACTCGTTCATTGCCTTGTGTGTCGAGACGTTCAACCCTGATGAGTAACATCGGACGCGCCGCCGCCTTACGGAAATGTAAATTCTTCCAAAGGCTAATCCTTACCCGTTGTAGTTTCGGATCATCCAATTCTAAAACAGATTCTGCATCACTCCATGTTGTGGGTTCATTAAGTTTGAATTTAGACCCGTGTTTCTTGGGACGTCCCTTACCCGAATAAGCTTCAGGCTGACCCCATAAACAAAGATTTGAGCGCAATCGTACCAAAATATCTGCGGGAATACTGGCAGTTTTTAAGACAAAAGGCGCACACCCATATTCACTATCCCAAACTGAAATCGGTCTAACAGGTAAATATTTACACACCTGTTTTAGTTGCCAAATCGCTTTTGAGATTGGACTTTCCCCACTTGTGATCCGTTCATGTCTCAAAGGTAGTGCCCAACTACCTGATTTTTCAGGTATCCAGGCAATTGTGCTATATCCTTGACCAATGGTAATCGGTTTATTTCCTGCTATGGATGCGCCACTATGCTCATAAGTCCTCTCTTGTAACGTTACTGCATCTGGGCGTGACCAGTTTGTATGATCTCCTGCTAACAATGGTCGTTCCTCTGCTGGGATATGTTTGATATATAGCTGCATCAATTTCTGTCTCTGTGGTCTGCTATCTTGTAAGGCTTCATAGATGCTTGGCCACTTGCGTCTAAATACTGGTGATAAGGATAAATCTGCTAAGGAATAAACATTGCGGGTTAGCAATATCGCATCTGTTAATTCAAAGGTCGCATCTTTGGCTCTACCTAAATATTTGTAAGCTACTTGACGAAACTCTTCAAGTCTGGCATTTTTCATGTTGGCAGGTGAGTAATGGTAGTTCTTTTCTCACCTTCTACCAAAAGGGGGACTGTATTCAATCAGACACCCCTTTTTGTTGCTCATTATCTGATAATGATAATCGAATAAGGGGGGTGGGAGAGAAACGAGCGTCGCTCGTTTCTCTCCCACCATTTTCATGATTATCATTATTGTATTATTTTCTCGGCAAGCATACTACACAAAAATTGTTCAAGGTCGCCGATGCTTTGAGACTGACAAGATAATATTTTTAACCTCTAATTCCATTTGGTTTGCGTTCTCTCATATCGCTTTTAGTCTAAACTCCAGTTGTAAAGAGCGATGGGTGTGGGTAACGCCTTTGGGACGGGCGGTAGTGCCTGATGTGTATAAAATTGCCGCGATACCTTCGGTAAGCTTCGCTAACGCATTTTCATCAATTTTTGGCACTTCTCGCTTTTCTTTCGGTTGCAATAGTTTTTCAAATGGATGCCCGTTTGTAATGTCTGTAATATCACTAACTATAAAGTAGGCTTCTATACTATTAATTTTGCCGGAAATCTGCTGAATTTCCGCAAATAAATCCGCTTGGCTGATACAGATTTTAGCTTGACAGTGATTGAGGATAAATTCGAGTTCCGGTGCTTTTAAACGAGTATTGAGAGGAACTGCGATCGCACCAATTTTAAAGCAAGCATAGTAACAAAAGACAATTTCCGGACAATTTGATAAATGTAGAGCAATGCGATCGCCTTTGCTAATCCCCATATTCATCAAAGAAGCAGCGATTTTGTCTGTAATTTCATTCAAGTCTTGATAGTTCCAAGCTTGATGCTCAAAAATAAGCGCTATCTTATCTGAGTATAAGTTACTAGCATTGATGACACAATCACCAAGACTCATAATATATGTCTCCTTCCTTCAAGTTATATACATTGGCTGATCCAGCTTGGATCTGTGCAAGCAAAAATTAATTGCCACCAAGCTGGAAAATATTGATCAAATCTTGTTTACGCCACACCCATAGCTGCACAAAACGCCTCTAAAGACTCAGGTTGCATAAACTTGGTATATAGTGGTGCAATTTTTGGGGTTAACAATTCCAATAACAGGCGGTTTTCAATCCATAATTCAATAACTTCAAAAAATCCACCGCGATTGCAACTTAATACACGCCAACCTTCACGGGCTGCAATTGCTAAAATCTGTTCTTCACTAGCAGTGACATCAATAGCTGCGTGTACTGCTTGAAAGTGACTAGGAGAATCATTTTCCCGAAATTCCACTTCTGCATCACCAGGAACTAATTCCGTACCCAGTGGGTAAACTTCGATCATTGTTCCTCTTTCATCCCAAGCCAAAGCCATATAACTACCAGCATGACTGGGAAATGGTAAAATACGTCCTCCCCAAAGTTCAGCCATGACTTCAGCAACATGACGGGGGTTAGCAGCAGAAATAGAAATGTGGCGAATCATTGTTTGACCTCTTGATGCTTGACAAACTACTGTGTTCAGAATCGATAGTTGTAGTGTGTCTTGCCTGATTGCTCAGATTCCAGGTCAAAAGATGTTCAATTTTTGTTTATTTTAAATTTAACTCTGCGATCTGTTCCATTTTCCGCAGATTTTAGTCATCTTTGGAGTATGGGGTGGCAATCCATGCGTCTAAAATTTTTTACTTACATTAAGTTGCGCTTACATTTATTTATCAGTGATTTTAAGAGTGATTGTCCTCATGGAATTTACCAATCTTCTAAATTATCTAAAAGTCTGATATACCACCTTCTTCCAGCAACATTGGCAATTTGAGCAGCAGTAGAGATAGCATTAGCAAAACTATTAGCATTAGTTGGTCTATAGCTAGTTTCATGACTTTCACAAGCATATCGCCAAGATCTTATGTGATCTCTATGATAACAACTAGAACATCTAATATAAGCATCATCTCCAATCTGAAGCCTACCACCACAGTCTGTGTGATACCATTGGGAAGCATAACCTCCTGATTTCCCTACAGCGATACAAGCAGGACAGTGAATTTTTAAATCGTAATAAGTAGTCATTTTATTTCAACATTTTTGACTTAGTAAGTTATTTTTGAAAGATTTAGGAGTGAATTTATCACTCCCAAGCATTATTAGCAAAACTTAAGAAACAAGTAAAAAGAATAGAGCCGATTACCAGTCATCTCCTATATTGTCCATTAAGGTTCTTAACCATCGAACTCCTGCAAGACTTGTAACCTGACCTGCTGTAGAAATAGCGTTCGCAAAACTTGCTCCTGTACATGGTCGATAATCTGCTTCATGTTCTTCGCAAGCATATCGCCAATTTTTCAGATGTTTTGTATGACTGCAAGAAACACACTTTAAATAAGCATTATCACCTATTTGAATTTTGCCACCACACCCATTAGCATGATTCCATTGAGCAGGAGATCCCCCTGATTTTCCTGCTGCTATACAAGCAGGACAGCGAATTTTTAAATCATAATATGTTGTCATTTGTACCTCTTGTTATTTGCCAGTTATTGACATTTTGATGTCTTGATTATGGTTGCATTAGGCTAATATTTTTAGTTGGTTAATAAATAGATAACAAAACAAGAACTTAAGTTTATAAATAATTAATACAATTATAATATTCTGGAAAACTTTGTCTTATTAATGTTATCTTTTAATAAAAAAATCAACTTAGTATTTTTTAGCCTAAAAAAGATGTGTTTAATCCTAGACAATCTGAAAACTTATCTTACTTGTTGTAGCCGATTCCACCATTCGTTTCCAAAGCGCTTAAACCAATCGACTTGACGAGAATCATTAGCAATATTTTGAAGTCTTTTCATTCCCTCTTGAAGAGTTCCTCGGTCGTGATTATGCTGAGTAGCTTTTTTCTGAGTATTACCAGAAAAATCATCTATTATCCGATCGGTTTCATGTAAACTAGCACCTAATTGCTCCACTGCACCCATCATTTCCAAATTTGATTGATTATTTTGCGAGAGCGGCTGTGATTGTTGTGAATATTTTGGTTCAGGTAAATTTAAAGATTTATAGGGAACACCCAAAATACAGTTGATTACTGGAATAGCATATTTATCAGTTAAATTTAACTGAAGTCCCATTTTTTCACGTCCCCCTAACCAGCAAAGAAAATCCTTAAGTAACCAATCTGAAATTTCATTACCTCTGACTGGAGAAAGTACCCGATAAAAAGCACTAACTTGCAAATTGACTTCTTCCTGTGCATGAATAGCAGAAACTCGAATATTATCTCGGTCATAATGACGATCTATTCGTGTCGCAGAACGTTGGGGTTTAGCTTCTTCAGTGACATATTCCAAGCGTTCTAAAGCACAGAGTACCCTTTCCCATGTATCATCAGCCATTTGTAAGTTAGCTTGAATAGTTTCTTGTATTCCTACTTGCTCTGGTTGATTCTGATGATATTGATTTTGTCTGGAATTAGGATTGTTTGTCATTGTTTAAGTCTCCATAATTAGATGAATTGAGTTTTTAATTTTCAGATTCAACACATTTACTTTCCTTAGTAAATTGGGCAATCTGTTTGAAACCTGTAGCCATAGTGTTTTGAAATTCGAGACTTGCTCGAATAGACATTCTTAGGCTTTCTTCACATATGTAAATCACCTCTCCTGTGTTTAAACCTTGCACTGATTTTGCTAATTCTTTGATTTCAGCATCATTACTAAAGTGCTTGCCTAATTTACTCTTAATAATTAATTCACATTCATCAAGAGAAGGAATTGGCATTTGTAAGACGTGACTGAATACAGAATGTTCTAGTAAAATCGGTGGCAAATA
Organism: Calothrix sp. NIES-2100; assembly: GCF_963875285.1. NCBI lineage: Bacteria > Bacillati > Cyanobacteriota > Cyanophyceae > Nostocales > Calotrichaceae > Calothrix > Calothrix sp. NIES-2100. The sequence goes on along the minus strand of NZ_CAWNLA010000001.1, from coordinate 8,112,515 downwards.
TTGAGTAGTTCTCGCTGTAGCAACCACGAAAACATTATCGTACAAACGATTTCTTCTGATTTCATCAGCTAAATCTTCAGCTAGTACAAAACTTTCCATGTTGTATTGCATCTGTTCTGAAAAAACAGAGTCTATTTTGTCAATTAACAGAATTGATGGAGAAGATAGTCGTACTTTACGAAAAATTTCGGCTAAAGTTTGTTTTTCTCTATTTCTAGGATTTTGATTGATTAAATCTAAGGCTCTAACAACAATACATTGGAGGTTGAGTTTTTTAGCAAGGGCAAAAATTAAGGACTTTTTCCCCGAACGAGAACCACTAACTAAAAGAATACCCGGAGGGGTTGTCAATCCCATTAATTTTAATTGTCTGGGATCTTTTAAAGGAGTTTCAATTAAACTGGCTAATTGTTCTTTAATGCTTGTTGCACCAATAATTTCATTCCAAGAAAAAGTTTCTTCTTGTGGGGGTAAATCTCTTAAATTAGTTGGCTGTAATTCCTTAAAAGCTGCTAAAAAATCTTCATCAGTTACTACTGGTTCTCCTATTTTAATATAGTGGCCATCTGAAGCTAATTCAAAAATTCTTCTAAAACAACGCATTGCAGCTTCTTTAGTTAAACTAGATAAGTCTGCTCCAGTATAACCAGTAGTTTTTTTCGCCCAATCTTGAAGATTAATGTCTGGATCGAGGTTAACTTTTCTATTATGAACTTGAAGGATCTCAAACCGTTCTTCTTCTGTTGGTAAAGTTACTTCAATTTCTCTGTCAAATCTACCTGGTCTGCGTAAAGCAGGATCAATAGCATGGGGACGGTTAGTAGCAGCAATAACAACTACATTACCACGATTGTCTAAACCATCCATTAAAGAGAGTAATTGTGCCACTAATTTAATTTCAAATTCTGCGGAAAAACCATCTCTTTTACCCGCAATGGAATCTATTTCATCCATAAAAATAATTGCAGGAGCATTTAATCTGGCTTTTTCAAAGATGTCTCGCAGTTTTCTTTCCCCTTCTCCTACAAATTTAGAAGTAATTTCTGGTCCATTAATAACATAAAATTTAGCATTAACTTCTTGAGCGATTACTCTTGCTAACAAAGTTTTCCCGTTTCCAGGTGATCCGTATAGTAACACTCCCTTTGGTGGTTCAATTCCCATATCTAAAAATACTTGAGGATGTTCCATCGGTAATTGCACCATTTCTCGTAAAAGACTAATAGGTTTTTTTAAACCACCTATGTTAGAGAAACTAACAGATGAACTTTCAGTTTTAACAGATAAACCTCGGAACAGAATGCTTGTTTTTTCATTACATCTTACAGGAACATCTTCTGGTTCTATTTTTAGGACTCGACAGAGAAGTTTTTGACTTATGTCTGCTATTTTAATGGGGATAATAAAGCGGCTTTCTTGAGCTAAAATTATTTCACTACCCAAAATCCGATTTTTTAGATATTGTAAGTCTTTTTCGGTTTGAATCTTAGCAGAAGAATCTCCTAAAAATTCTAACTCTAAAGAAATAGCTTCTTGAATGTCTGATGGTTGAATTGGTTCGATTTTAACAATATCACCTAATTTCAGTAAACAAGTATTAATTAAAGATTGTTCTAAGCCAACATTATAAACTTCCTGAATTCCATTATTTTGAAACTGATTAGTTTCATCATACCAAGCTTGACCATAAGCTTTAACTTGGCTCTCTTGGGAAGAATTAATTTCCACAAATACAGGTTCTCTTTCATTAGTTTGATAAGTTTCATAAATTGATTTAGGAAGAATAACCATATTTTGCCCAATATGATTAGATTCATAAATCGCAACTCTTCCCCACATATAATTAATTTTCCTTTTTATTTAACGGCTGTAATGATTATTCAAGATTTTCTAAAAATCGATTCATCCATTTTTGACCAGCTATAGGTATCATTTGACCAGCAAAAGATAAAGCAGATGAAACATCTATTTTTGTTCCAAATGGTCTTTCTGAAAGATGATTATTGTCAGTTATATACCAGTCAAAAATTAATTTATTTTGAGAACAATATTCACAACGAATTTTGCCATTATCACCTATTTGTAGTGGGAATTCACAACTGTGATGTAGCCATTGAACTGATGTATATAAGTTGGAATTAGGAACAAAAGCAACAAGATTGTAATAATCAACGCTTGCGTCTTGTTGATTATCAAAATCAATATCAAGATTTTTGTCCAATTCTATTTCAAACTCTTCCGTATCATTAAATTCTGGTTCATAGAAATTATTAACTATTCTCAAAGAACGTTTGTGACCAATAACACTGAGAAGACGATTTAATTTATTAACATAGTCTCGATCTCGATCAGTTAAATTGGCTTCTACTTTATTCAGTAATACCTCAAGTTCGTTGGCAACTGATAATTTTCTAATTTTTAACCAAGTTTCTAGAGAATAAATTAATTGGTTGACTACCCAGTTATGATTAGTAAATTTTCCTAAATTTAAAGCTAAATCTATAAGAAATTCAGGAGCTAATGCCGAACGATTTTCTACAAAAAAGCTAGTAATATCTTGATAGTAATTAACTATTTTATTAATTAAAGCTTGAATTGCATCTCGCTCAGGAATTTGTGTAATTAAATTAGGCAGTAACTGGGGCAAAACTGGATTAAAATTATACTCTATTAAAAAGTATTCATCTGCGATTAACCCAGCAAAAATACAGTGGTAAATGGTGATAAAATTACTTAACTCTTCTACATCTTTTTTATTAACCATGTAGTGGTATTCGACTTCATTTTTATCCACGCCTGCTTTTCTTGCGCTTTCTTCCCGTTGTAAAATTGCCCAATTTTGTAGATTATCACCACCATAAAGTTTATCAACTTCTTCAGGATTTTCTCCAGTAGCAATTAGCTTTTTTCGAGTTATCTGCCATTGACGAGCGCGTTCTTTAGCAGATTCGTATAAAATATCTCGATAGGATAGGCGGGAGATGACTGAATCATAGCGAAAATTAGCAACATTATAGCTCCAATAAGCAATCCGAAAATTGAGGTAATCTCCATCAACTTCTGTTTCTAAAATTAAAGTTGGCTCTGTTTTTAAAACGCCTCTTAAAGCTTTAATACTTGCTTCACTATGATAACTAGCACTTACCCACGCACCGCCAACAAAATCTAAAGGGCGATTATAACTACAATAATTTTTGAAAAAATATCGTAATCCTTCAGCTAAAGTTAACTCAATATCAGGAAAACCCTTACTGGTATTAGCCGCATTTGTAAAACGTTCATATTGAATTTTGGCTGGAGATAAAAAAATGTGCATTGGTGTTATTTCTCCCACATTTGAGTTAAGAATATCACTGGCTATCAACCAAATTGGTGAATTTTCTAAACGTTTTTGTTCTTCAAGACTTTTTAAAGAAGTTTCTCGGTGAATTAAAGCTAATTCTCGCTGAAAATCTTGGTTAAGCTTTAAAATTAATAACTGAAGTTCTTTTTCCTTCTGAAAACGCCATCGTTGGAACTCAAAATTTTGTTGCAATCTTATATTTTCACAATATTGAATAAAGGTTTGTAATTCTTTATTGCGTTCATAGCTTAACTTATTTTGATTGGCTTGAAAATTTTGTCTTTCCTTATCTTGTAAATACTGAAGCTTTAGATATTCCAGTTGTATTTCTTCTCGTTTTTCTGCCAAAGCACTATTTGACTCAATAATTGCTCTTGTATTTTTTGTTTGTTGCTCGGCAATATACATTTGAGGAGCAAACCTAAACGCCGTATCTAACACCGCGTTCATAGTTATCATAAACCAATTCCAAGCCATGTTTATATACCTCTATTTATCTAAAATATTGTATTTTTTCAATGTTTAATAACAAGACAATTATCTAAATTTATGAAACACCACCGTGATAAACTAAAAGCATATAAGCAGCACCTCCTACAACTCCTTTAGTAGTGTGATAAACTTGGATACCAGCGGTATTATAAACATCACCACAACTATCTATCCAACCCACACAATGATTATTGTGGTCATAAATTTTGCCATCTGTCCCCCCATATCCTTGATAAGAACCACTAGGATTATAAATAGAGCGATCGCTTATATATCCAGCATAATAATTATCACTCGAATTATCTGATGTATGTTTGTAAACTTGACCACTATCGCTAATAGTTGTAAATGGGCAATTATGGCTAGATGAATTCATTACCATTAAATGATTTTCCAAGTGCAGTGATTGATTAATTGCAGAATATCGAGAGTAATCGGTCTGAAGAACATCACAATTAATTGGATAATCATTAATTTCCGACTGTTGTAAACTATCGATACTCTTGGGAAAATCATCTAAACTCTGTAACACATTTAAATCTTGAATATTTGATTGTTCCAAACTGGAATGAGTAGATTTAGGAGAGTGAAGAGAAGTGGGATTACGTTCCCACGCATTGAAATGTATTTCCGGTTGTAGTGAATTCTGACGTTCGTGCAGTATTGAACCGAGATCGGGGATTTGCGGCATCTCAGGTGATACACTATCCAAGTCTGTGGAGTTGTGGGAGAAGTCAATTTTATCTAATCCCAAACTTTTAGACAGTGAATTTTGCCAACTTTCATCCCCGGAAGATAGCGGTTGGGACATTTTTGGTAGTGGTAAATGCTATACAACTAAGATATGCAACACGTTTAGAGATTTCCTAGGGTAAAATCACCTAGAGTAATTTCCCTGAACATTTGCAAAATATTTATAACTAATTCACATATTCCCCAGCAAATCTCTCTTAAAATGGCTATAATCTTGTATACACAAGGGTTTGAGAGATTTATACTCTTGCAAGCTGGGGATCTACAACAAATATGGCAAGAACTTCTTATAAAACAGTTCAAGTTGATGCTGAACTGTTAGTTTCTAGCCTTCTAGCCTACGTGACTAATACCATCAATGAACCAAAAGGTCAAAAAATTTTGATTCAATGCGAACCGGATACGGATATTCGAGTCAAAGCCGAACCTGCTCATCTTGCAAGATTAATAGATATATTTCTCGCATCCCTGTCATCTCTGTCATCCGATCAACAAAACTTTCACGAATTAACGATTACAGAGAAATCAAAGAAACTGAAAAATACCATTCAGTGTTTGATAGAGTTGGGAATTGCTAAAGATAAGCGCGAAGAAAGGGATAACACAACTAAACGTCATTTTGTCATTACATTTCCCCATAATCCCCTTAATTACCAGAACGTAAGTGCAAATCTAGCTTGGTTGGGGGATAGGTGCAAAAATCCAAGTCACGAATTGAAAAAGCAGGCTGAACTAAAAAACCTAGATAAAACTTACTGTCATGCAATGGTAGCAGCAGCCAAGCTTTTCCCCACAAGCTTGAACGACTATACCCAAGAACGACTAAAATCCCTCGAACCTTTAATTCCTTTTATTCAAAAAGCCACCAATATCGACGGCTATACCCCTGAAGATTTTGCAATTCTCATACAAAGAATAGTGCGCTTCTGTATCGCACAAGGAAAATTTTCAGATGCACATGCTTTACTCAATCAGTGTCAAAAAAGATTGAACGGTACTAACTCAGCTAGTCCAGCGATCGCCGAGAATTATCATTATCTTGGGGTAGTTCATTTTGAAAGGGGAGAATACAAACAGGCTGAAGAGTTTCTCATCCAAGCGATCGCTCTCAGAAAGCAAATATTTGGTAATTGTCATCTTGATGTAATCGCTAGTACTCTAACCCTTACAGATATATACATAGATTCCGAGCAATTCAGAAAGGCTAAAAAACTTGTATTGGAATCCATACAGACACTTCAATCAGAATATGGAGAACGCCATTCTGAAGTCGCAAATACCAAAATAAAATTAGCAATTTTACATGATAAAAGAGGAAATTACATAAAAGCCGAATCCCTGTGCAATCAAGCAATTGATATTATTAGTGAAGCTTACGGTCAACAACACGCTTATATGGTTAATGCTCACATAGAATTAGCTCATTTGTATGCAAAACAAAAAAAATATACTGAAGCTCACTCTTGTTACGAGCGCGCAATTACATTCACAAAAAAAATTCATGGAGAAAATCATTTAACCCTGGCGATCGCTCAAGCAAGTCTAGCTGGTGTATGCTACTATCAGGGCGACTCCCAAACAGCCAAATCTCTTTACAGTAGAGCTATCCAACTTGTGGTGAAACTTTACGGCAATACTCATCCCCTGGTAGCCGATTATAGCTGTGATTTGGCAATGATTCTCATCCAAGAACCTAAACAACGCCAATTTGCCAAAAAACTTTTGCTCAAGACCATTCAAATTTTGCAAGGAATGAAACCTTATAGGTTAACTCTTGAAAAAGCAAGGCATGGACTAGAAATTTTACAAAGAACTGATGAATTGCATCAAGAAAATACCTAGATTTTAGATAAAAAATTCCACTATGTCACACGCTTGAAAGCATCATCATTGATCCAAACAGGCTCACAACCAGCCTTTAAAGCCGCCGCTACTTGCAACGCATCGGGTAACTGAAGGTTATAAAGTACCGTAATTCTCCCAGTTTCTCGCGCAATAGCAGCATTAATCTCCACAAAAACTACTTCATCCTGCTGCAACACATCGACAAAAGCCTGCTCTAAATTCGCTAACCCCCTCAGGATAGCACCCACTAAACACTCTGATAACGTTATCCCAGATGCTGCTGTAATTGATAGGCGTATTAGCTTCGGCACAAAATAGTGTTAATTTTTATCACAATGCCCCATGAGAATTTAGCGCAAAATAGAGATGTAATTTGTTCTCAATCTCACCTTGACTGAAGCCAACCCAGTGCGCAATCTGCAAGAAACTCATTTAAACCGTGCTCGTGCTAGTCTCCGACAAACCTTGTCTTGGTATGGATATCTTCGCAAGTCAGGGCAACTATCATCTAACCCAGAATTGGCGGGTTTGGTAAAGCCGGAATTGGAGACTTTGAACACCACACTCAATAAGTTAGACTCGAATGTAATTAAAATCGCTGCCTTTGGTTTGGTAAGTCGGGGCAAATCGGCGGTGTTGAATGCCTTATTGGGGGATAAAATTCTCCAAACAGGCCCTTTAAATGGTGTGACTCAATGGCCGCGTTCTGTGCGCTGGCAACCGGGAGGTAAAGTCCAAGTAGAACTAATTGATACTCCTGGGTTAGATGAAATTGAGGGGGAATCACGGGCACAAATGGCGCGTGAAGTAGTGCGGCAAGCCGATTTAATTTTATTTGTAGTATCTGGTGATATCACGCGGACAGAGTATCAAGCACTACTGGAATTGCGAAAATCACAAAAACCGCTAATTTTAGTATTTAACAAAATTGACCTTTATCCAGATACAGATCGGGCAGCTATTTACGAAAATTTACAACAATTGGGAGCCGGACACCCCCAAGCCCAGCCTTTATTACCTGATGAAATTGTCATGGTAGCGGCGGAACCAGCACCGATGGAAGTGCGCTTAGAGTGGCCTGATGGTCGTGTAAGTTATGAATGGGAGACTCCACCCACCCAAGTAGACGAACTCAAACAGACAATTTTGAATATTCTTAATCGAGAAGGGCGATCGCTTTTAGCTTTAAATGCACTTATCCAAGCCAGGGAAGCCGAAGCCGCGATCGCCCAAAAAACTGTTGACTTACGCGAACAAGAAGCGGAAAATATCATTTGGCAATATACCAAATATAAAGCTTTAGTGGTGGGGCTAAATCCTATTGCTGTGTTAGATATTTTGGGCGGGACTGTTGCCGATTTATTATTAATTCGAGCGTTGGCGCGGTTGTATGGTTTACCCATCACCAGCTATGAAGCCGGGAAAATTTTAAAAACGATTTTGTTGAGTTCCGGTGGCTTATTGCTCACTGAATTAGGTAGTAGTTTTTTATTAGGATTAGGTAAAAGTACAGCCGCCCTTACTAGCGGCGATAATCCCACTAATATTACCGCTTCTTTTGGCAGTGCGATCGCCCAAGGTGGAATTGCTGGTTATGGGGCCTATGCAGTAGGTAAAGCCGCACAAGTCTATCTCGAACAAGGCTGCACCTGGGGACAATTAGGTGCTAACACCGTCATTCAAGAAATCCTCTCTCAAGTCGAACCAAACACAATTGTCTATCGTTTACGCCAAGAGTTAGGGGGAATGAGGGGGACAGGCTTCTCTGCGAGACGCTCCGCGTAGCTTGCTTCCCGTAGGGTACGACTTCGCTCAGCCTTCGGGGGACAACTGACATATTTACTACATAGCTTTGACATATATTTGATTTATTATTCTCAACTATAAGTCTAGTGATTATAAGTTTGTAGCCAGGACGAAAGTCCTGGTTTTTTCAGCAATTTCTGGCTTACTACTAACTAATAATCATTGATTTGATAGACCGCTATAGGATTTTACGAATATGAATCCACTTATTTCTCAAAGCGTCTTAGGGCTAGCAGGCTTAACATTTTTAGTTTGTTCTTCCCAATCAACAATGGCACTTGTACCCAATAATGTAGGAGTTATCCTCAACAGTGGTTCCACCAACACTATTGGTTATCGTATTTATGTCTCGCCATCAGGAGAAGTTAATTATGTAGATGGAAAAGGGACTGGTCAAGGTAAACTACCAGAAAAATTAACAAAAAGATTTTTTCATGATCTGAAAGTTGCTGAACCATTATCAAGTTTGCCAGTCAAACCAGATTGCGTCAAATCTACTTCTTTTGGTACAACTACTACTGTAAGTATTGGTGGACAGCAATCATCAGATATTAGTTGTCCTGGCAATCCTAAAGCTAGGCGTTTAGAAGATGATGCGATCGCTATTACCAAAGCTTTAAAGGTAGTCAATGTTCCTAATAGCCAAGGCAAACCATTACCACCTCAAAATTTTTAGATTAATTATGATGGACTGCGAAATACCCGACTTATTTAAGAAGTCGGGTATTTGACCCCTCGCCACTCCTCATAACTTATGTGATATGACACTAAGAAGTGTGTTATTTATACCTACCCAGACTTAAATTTACTCAAGTTACCGGGGTAGTTAATTAAATTAAAATACGTAATTTTTTCAAAAATACAATAAGAATTTGTAAGCATTTAGGGGGTGTAAAAAAGACGAAAAACAACCCCTAATCCTCATTACCCCAGATATCCACATGTTTCCCAAGTTAATTAGTCCCCAAAAAATAAAGTTTCCTAGACTCCCTGAGCCTGTAACAATAGTGATAGCAACAGCTTTGATTTCTATAAACCAGTGAACCTCCCTACCAGCATCTCAGCACAAACCCAATCTCGCAAGGCGGAACACATTCGCATCTGCCTAGAGGAAGATGTTCAATGTCACCAAATTACTAATGGACTAGAACGTTATCGTTTTACCCATTGTTGTTTACCAGAAATCGACCGTAATGATATAGATATCAGTACCAATTTCTTGGGTAAACGTCTGGGTGCGCCGCTGTTAATTTCTTCCATGACTGGAGGAACTGAACAAGCAGCTATGATTAACCAGCGTTTGGCAGAAGTTGCCCAAAACTATAAAATTGCAATGGGTGTTGGTTCCCAACGTGTAGCAGTGGAAAAACCTCAGGTAGCTGATACTTTTGCTGTGCGTAAGTATGCGCCCGATGTGCTTTTATTTGCCAATTTAGGCGCTGTGCAACTTAACTATAAGTATGGTTTAGCAGAATGTCTGCGAATAGTCGAGATTCTTGAAGCTGATGCTTTGATTTTACACTTCAATCCTCTACAAGAATGCATTCAATCTAAAGGTGATACTAACTTTAAAGGATTGCTTGACAAAATAGCAAATATATGTTATGAGTTGCCAGTGCCAGTGATAGCCAAGGAAGTAGGGAATGGTATTTCCGCAGCAATGGCAGAAAAATTGCTGGAGGCTGGGGTAGCGGCGATTGATGTAGCAGGTGCAGGGGGTACTTCTTGGGCGAAGGTGGAAAGCGAACGGGCGGATAATGCTTTACAACGCCGCTTGGGAAGGACGTTTGCGGATTGGGGTTTACCAACAGCAGATTGTATTACAAATATTCGCGCGATCGCTCCTGATGTGCCGTTAATTGCTTCTGGCGGGTTACGTCATGGGCTGGATGTAGCAAAAGCGATCGCTCTTGGTGCAGATATCGCTGGTTTAGCCATGCCATTTTTGCAAGCCGCAGTCATATCAGAAGCCGCACTGGTGGATTTAGTTGAGGTGTTAATTGCCGAAATCACTACAGTTTTATTCTGTACTGGGAATGCAACTTTAGCTCAATTGAAGCAGTCTGGTAGTTTATTGGAATAATTTTTACATTTCTTACAGAAAGTCGGCGCGAAAGCCCACTCCTTGGTGGGGTGGGATTAACCGCAGCACGCAGGCATGGGGCATGGGAAAAGCCACCAATGCCCAATGCCTGCGAAATCCCACTCCCTTTTAGGGGTGGGATGAGCTTAAGTTTTTTAATGTTGACTTACTTAACAACATATAAAGTAGGGACTTCTGACTATTTACATGATTCTCTAGCTAGTTACAAATAACTGATATTTCGTAATTATTATTGATTAACTGTTTTAAATCTTTTCACTATCTGCTTAACTACCTTAACTGTGCTTTTAACTGTCTTATCTGTCTACTTAAATGTCCAATTAATAGTCTTAAAAGTCTTAAATGTCCGCTGAACTATCTTAACTGTCTAATTAACAGTCTTAACTGTCTGCTTAACTATCTTAACTGTCCAATTAATTGCTCTTGCATTTTATTGATAAAAGTGAGAATAGTTCTGAACTGGAGTTATCAGCAGTTTGTTAAGTAGCTCAACATAATTAAACGTCAAATGGCATATAATTTTTAAAGTTACTTTCCAAAAATCAAAGAAAAACTCATGGAATCAGAAACACCAAGCAACTCGAAACCAAAAACATTTGACCAATCAAATCTAAAACATGTGGAGACAGAAGAGAAAAATCCTCTACCTACTGAGGCGACTATAATCGAGGAATTGAAGCCTGAGATTTTGCCAGATCCTGATGTACTAACCCCTGAGGAAGAGGCAGAGCTTCTAGCCAAGGATTGATTAGAGTCGATGTGTCGGAGTCCGCTCACTAGACAATCGAACAAGAAAAGAAGCCGCTCGGATACTAACCGGGCGGCTTGTTTATATTGTGTGTATCAAGCCCCTAACCTACTCACCAGCCACTACCAACCCACTCACGCCCTGCTCTCTCAGTAGCTTCAGCAGTGTAGTAGAGTTTTTGCTCTCCTTATATCTTGCACCTCACGGGATAAACCACTAATACACAAATAGAAGCGTAAAAAAGTGACTCCAGAAGTGAGATGGTACTTAAGTAAATAAGTAATTTATATAACTACAATAAAGGCTTATATTAAGTAAATTTAACAGTAGCAGGCGATGGCTGCGCCAACGTCTTTGACGAACGCCAATTTGAAAGAACACCTGGATTTGCACACAAGCGCAGAAATATGAGAAAAAGGGCGTGAAAAGCATATAGAAAAGCAAGAAATATGGTTTCAATTCTTAGGCGCGGGACAAGGGCTAGTTTACACTTTTAGGTGTTTACCGTTGGTTGATACTGTCCCTCATCTCCTATATCTTGACGCATTGGGCTTACTTATCTACAACAGTCGCATCGACTTTGTTCCCTCAAAGGCTGATAATGTCAAGGGTTATATTTGGCGATCGCATCAATTTAGGGATCGCTGACAGCATGGTTATTGGACAATAAATCATTTTGTATTACAATTGTAATATAAGATATTGTTACTGCCGTTGCGGTAACAGTTTGTTGCATCAATAATCAAGGAAGTCATTATGATTCCCCGAGAACGTATCCGAAATATTGGTATTTCTGCTCACATCGACTCTGGTAAAACTACACTGTCAGAGCGAATTCTCTTCTATACAGGCAGAATCCACGCTATTGAAGAAGTACGGGGAGGTGGCAAGGGTGCAACGATGGACTTTATGCCAGAAGAAAAATTACATGGCATTACGATTACCTCTGCCGCTACCACCTGTCAGTGGCATGATACCCAAATCAACTTAATTGATACACCAGGACATGTGGATTTTACCATAGAAGTTGAGCGTGCCCTGCGGGTATTGGATGGGGCGGTAATGGTACTGTGTGCCGTAGCGGGTGTACAGTCGCAATCGATCACAGTAGATCGCCAGATGAAGCGCTATCGCGTACCCCGGATAGCATTTATCAACAAAATGGATCGCATCGGTGCAAATCCATTTCGGGTTGTCCAAGCTATGCGCGATCGCTTGCAGTTGAATGCCATGTTACTCCAGTATCCCATTGGTAGCGAAGACAAATTTCAAGGGGTAATTGACCTCATAGAAATGGAGGCTTCCTACTTTGAGGGTGAAAACGGCGAACATTGGGTGAAACAGCCAATTCCTGACGCACTTGTAGCGGAAGCACAACAAGCCAGGGAAAAATTGCTGGATGCTTTGTCCCTATTCTCCGAACCCATGACGGAGATGCTATTGGATGCGAAAGAAGTTCCAAAAGAACTAATTTGGCAAACCATCCGCCAAGCCACCTTAACCCTGCAACTTACACCAGTATTGCTGGGTTCGGCATTCAAAAACAAAGGGGTGCAGAACTTGTTGGATGCGATCGCTCTTTATCTCCCATCGCCGGTAGATCGGGAAGTCGTGAAAACGGTAGAGTCTGTCAGCCTTTACCCCAACCCTGACGAGCCTTTAGTGGCGTTGGCGTTTAAACTCACTGTAGAGTCCTTTGGGCAGTTGACCTACACCCGGATTTACTCCGGGACATTGAAACAAGGCGATACTGTTTACAACTCTCGCACCAAACAACGGGTGCAAATTGGGCGCTTGGTGAGAATGCACGCCAACAAGCGCGAAGAGGTGAAAGTTGCCGAAGCTGGAGATATTATCGCTCTGTTGGGTGTAGATTGTGCCTCTGGGGATACCTTCTGTTCTGGGGAACCACTGATATCTTTAGAAAAAATGTTTGTCCCAGACCCAGTAATTACACTGGCAGTCACACCCAAAAAACAAGAAGATAGCGATCGCCTTTCTAAAGCTCTCAACCGCTTTCAAAAAGAAGATCCAACCTTCAAATTGAGCATTGACCCGGAATCAGGAGCAACTTTGATTTCTGGTATGGGTGAACTCCACCTAGAAATCTACTTAGAGCGCATTCAACGGGAATATAACACGGAGGTATACGTTGGTAAACCAGCCGTTGCCTATCGGGAATCTATTAGTCAAAAAACTTACTTCGATTACCGACTGAGAAAGCAAACAGGCGGATCTGGTCAATACGCCCATGTAAGTGGCTGGATTGAACCAACAGACGAGCCATTTGTCTTTGAAACTAAGGTAGTTGGGGGTGCAATTCCCAAAGAGTATATACCCGCTTGCGAGAAAGGTTTCCGTGAAGCCATGCAATCAGGGCCTTTGGACGGTTATCCTGTCACCGGGGTAAAAGTCGTGCTAGAGGGGGGTTCTTTCCACCCCATTGACTCCTCAGAATTGGCTTTTCGGTCAGCCTCCCATCAAGCCCTTGATGAAGCGATCGCCAAAGCTAAAGCCTATATCCTCGAACCAATTATGTTGGTAGAAGTGGAAACACCGAACGAGTATTTAGGTAGAGTCCAGGGTGATATATCCTCCCGTCGCGGTTTGCTCTTGGGTTCCCAAACCATGCAAACATACTCAGTAATTCGGGCGGAAGTCCCCCTAGTGCGGATGTTTGGCTATTCTACAGACTTGCGATCGCAAACTGCGGGGATGGCAACTTTCACAATGGAATTTGCCTGTTACAGACAAGCTAGTAGCCAATAATTGATATAACAAGAAGGTAGACAATATTGTTTACCTTTTTGTTAATTTCCGGAATTTTTACAGCAGTAGTAAAAATTCCAACTTACCTTGCTTGCGTATGAATATTCCCCAAAGTCAATCAATAGCACATGGGTTCACAGATACACCCATCAACAAAATCTACGATGTTGTCATAGTTGGTGCTGGGCCTATTGGTTTAGCCACTGCTGTTGGTTTACGCAAACGTGGTATTGACAATATTCTCGTCATAGACCAAACTCGTGCTTTTCGTCAGGTAGGTCAGGTTGTGGATCTTCTGCCTAACGGATTAAAAGCTCTAAAATATGTAGATACTCACGCATATCAAGCAGTCAAAACAGCGAGTCTGACTTTCACTAAATACCAGCAATCTGACGACGAGAAAACCACCGAAGTCATTGAACCAAAACTTCCCAAGCCTTCACTAGAATGGGTTTATAAAAACTTTCAGGGACAAAGAGTTAGGTCAATTTCTTTGAGTTTTGATGTTTGGTTTAGTAATTATGGCGAAGGTCGAGTTTCAATTACTTGGTATAATTTACAGACTGCCTTAAGGCAACTACTTCCAGAAGACCAAGTTAAACCAAATCACCGTTGTATCAATGTTGTAGATGAGCCAGAATTGGGATGCGTCCGCCTGGATTGCGTTAGTAGTGCTAGTATCGAGGCTAATCCCTATGCATATTGGTCAGATGGAGAAAATAATCATGATACACAGTCTCAAAATTCAGACAGTGCGCCTCAACCATCACTGACAAAATCATTCCGAGCTAAACTAATTGTTGCCGCAGACGGAATTAACTCTACAGTTCGTAAGATACTTTATGCTGATAGCTCTCAGCAAGCTTTTGCCATACCCGAATATTCTGGATTTGCGGCAATATCTTGTCGAGAAATACCCGATATACCCAAGGAACTGCGATCGCATATTGAAGAGAAATTTTTGGCAGGCTCGCCAATTATCACAGTAGCAAACTATGATCTGAGGGAGGTTGCTTTTAGTGAAACTCCGAGAATGTTGTTAATAAACAGACAAGGAATGGGCTATTTAGTGCATTTACCTGTACCTTTGCATTTAGTTTCAGAAAAGTCTGGTAGTGATTTGCTTGATTTGGTTTTGCAAGAGTTAGAAAAAGCTGGATTTCCTCATGCAATACAAGAATTAGTGCGATTATCTCCACCGGAAAATATATTGCAACGTCCCTATTACATTCATCGTGCTGCTATAGCTAAAAATATCTTACCAGCTTGGAGTTCAGGACGAGTTGTATTAGTTGGTGATGCCGCACATGGTATGCCTCCTTTTATGGCTCAAGGAGCTAATCAAGGATTAGAAGATGCAATGGTAATTACAACATTAATTACTAATATTGCTCAAGAAAATAATTGGGATAACCAGCAAGCCATAGCCTCAGCATTCGATAAATATGAACGTCTTCGTCGCCCTTTCATGGAATATATTCAACAGGCAACATTAACAGAATTTCCCAACTCTTCAGACCAAGCATGGCAAGAATATAGTGATAAAGTCTACACCCGCAACTTTGAGCAAATAATTGCCGGATTATTAGTTGAATCTGAGTAATTGCCGCCACTCAAATTACTAAAGTATTTTACAGACAACAATAGGCAGACGCTGTTTTAAAATAACTGTAGGTTCATTGAAAATCATTCAGTACTATAACTGGGGAAACAAGGAGTAATTTGATGATCGTAGATAGCAATATTGAACAACCTATACTCCAATCGCAGGCAGAACAAGAATTTAACTGGAGACAATGCTGGTATCCGGTTTGTTTTGTGCAAGACTTGCCCAAAAATCGCCCTTATACTTTTTCTTTGTACGACGAACCATTTGTTTTATTTCCCAATAAAGAAGGGCAGCTAATTTGTTTAACAGACCAATGTTCTCACAGGGCAGCGAAACTCTCTGATGGGCAAATTATTGATGGCAAAATAGAATGCTTGTATCACGGTTGGCAGTTTGGTGATCAGGGGAAATGTATGCACATTCCTCAGTTAGCAAAAGATGCCAAAATACCCAATAATGCCTGCGTGCGATCGTTTAAAATTGTAGAACGTCAAGGCATTATTTGGATGTGGGCAGGGGAAGCTGAAATTGCTGATGACAGTATCCCAATCATTCCTGAGTTTGAGCAAGCAGGGTTTGTGAAGTTAGACACTATGCGCGATCTGCCTTACGACCAAAGCTATTTTATCGAAAACGTTATCGATCCAGCCCATGCAAACATTAGCCATGATGGTACTAGAAACGGGGGTAAGCGGGAAAATGCCCAACCTCTAGAAATGGAAGTAGTTGAAACTTCATCTCAAGGTATTCGCGGTAGATTTAGAGGCACAAATCAACCTAATGCAAATTGGACAAGCCTTGATTTTATGGCTCCCAACTTGATAATTTACAAATTTACTATTAAACAGAAGGGTTGGATTGGAGGTCTGGCTTTTTATTCCATACCTCTAGGTAAGGGTAAATGTCGCGTTCTCGCGAGAAATTATCGCAACTTTTTGACTGGGATAGACAAGCTGCTACCTCGGTGGTTTGAACATTGGAATCGCAATCAATTATTGGAAGAAGATTTTGATTTAATTGCCGGACAACAAGCAATTGTCGAAAGATTGGGAAAAAATTTAGAAAAACTTTATTTGCCCTTAAAGACATCAGATGTGTTAGTTGTTGAATACCGCAAATGGCTAGATAAATTTGGGGCTGGTTTACCATATTATCAGGGATATTCCACTGCAAAAAATATCAGTAGCGCCGAAGTTAATCAACAATCAATCACCCTAGACAGATTATCGCAACACACACTAATCTGTAGTTCTTGTAATCAGGCTTATCAGGTAACCAAGGGACTGAAAACAACTTTTTTGGGAGTGGCAATTGGTACGGCAGCTTTAGCAATACTTGCAGATAATTTTTGGCTGAAAATATCAGCAGTTTCAGTTTCTTTTGGAGCGATCGCTTTGGCAATTTTATCCCAGAAAGTCAAAACTAAATTTGAAAATGCCCATACGCGCCACTAAGATAAAGCAACGGAAATAAATATAACTATGTTAAGAAGGGTAAAGGGAAATGAGAAAAACCTTTACCCTTTAACTTTCACCCTTAGCCCGACAAAACTTTACATAGTGGGATTTTATCCTTTTATTGTTTGTTTCAGCAATGTCTACTATCTTAGGTATGAAATAAACTAACAACCTGAGCTAGTGATAGAAAAAATTTAAGATGGCTACCATATTTTAAATATATTTTGAAATCCTCTGTTGCCAATGCTGGGTAATAGATTGCCGTGACTCAAAAAGTAATCAAAACTAGCGGAGCATAATCTATGAAGCCAGATGAACTGCTGAAAAACTATGCCGCAGGTACAAGAGACTTTACTGGTGTTAACCTCAGCGAAGCAAATTTGAGGGAAGCTAATCTCAGTGGAGCCATTTTAGATAGAGCAATTTTAGATGGTGCTAATTTAAGTCACGCTAATTTAAGTCAAACTAGCTTGATTGAGGCAGATTTAAACGGAGCAGATTTGACTGATGCTAACCTCACTGCTAGTAATCTAACTGGAGCTATTTTAGATGGGGCAATATTAGATGGTGCTGTTTTAGATAGCGCAAATTTGAGTCAAGCTGATTTAACTGTTGCCAAATTGATTGAAGCCAACCTCAGCGAAGCAGAGTTGCATGAAGCAACTTTAATCGCGGCAAATTTAGATAAAGCCGATTTAAGTGGTGCAGACTTAACTGTAGCGGATTTAAGTCAGGCGAATCTGGCTCAAGCAGACTTGAACCAAGCCAATTTGAGCGGCGCAAATTTAGAAAAAACTAATTTGTCAGGGACAATTTTGGACGAAAATGGTTAAATTAGTCATTTGTCATTTGTCATTTCCCCGCTTCCCCGCGTCTCCATGTCCCCTTTGATGACGGCGTGAAATTATCAGATGCAAGGCCTGACGGTAAGCCGATACAGCGTCTACGCACTCCCACCGCAGCCGTAGAAAGCCTACAGTTACGCAAAGCGTAACTGTAGGTAGTTCACTAATTATTGCCCAAAATGACGACTAGCCAACTGCATCGCATCAGCAATATCAACATCGCCATCATTATCTGCATCCAAGAAGGAATTAAGCAGTGGATTTCCGCCTGATTGGGGATTTTGAGCGTTCGCGCCAGACTGCAAGAAATTCAGCACAACAGGCACTACTTGAGGTAATATTTGTTGAATCATACCTGCATCTAAGCCAGTGCGCTGGGCAACAATCTCTGCTACTTGTTGTTGCATACCAGGAGCAAATACCGAATCAACAGCTTGGGGATCAGGAGAAGTTCCTGCAAATTGATTGACGAGAGATTGCACCGCTTCATTACCTTCTGTAGCTTGTTTTTGTTGTAAAGCCGATCGCACTTGACCACCCACAACTGACAACACCGATTGGATGGTAGAAGGGTCTGCACCAGTACTGTTACTTAACTGCTCGACCGTGCTAATAATACTTCCCAATTGCCCCAAACTACCTTGTTGATTGGCATTAGCAACAGCACCGAGAATTTGATCGAAAAGTCCCATAAGTTTTTTCTCCTGTTACCAGATTCCTATATAGGAATATATTTTTCTTGGCTAAATGTAAATAAGTTGTGAATATTAATATTTTTATATATAACAGATTTTTGTCGTCGAGATTACAACTAAACTTTATTTAAAATATTAATTTATCTATCTTTAGCTTGAAGTGTATCAATTTTAATTATATTAAATTTAGGAAAGCATAATTAATAAATGCTTTAGTGGGAATACTCACTTAACACTTAATATTAGCTCCTTCAGAGGGTGCAACCATCTGCACCCTTTTTTTACTAAGAATATTTATAAATTTGTAAGTTTAAACAAACGCTGTTTATGCTCAGTAGCATAGCTAAAAAACAGCCCTCAGTGCTGACCAAGGGTAAACAGAGTAATTGATCATCACAAAGTGCGATCGCAACCCACAAGATAAAATTAATCATACATTTCTGGCGATAGAAGTTAACTCAAGGCGCTCAATATGAAGTATAAAATTACCCCACCTATGCCACTTCTTGGAAGTCAAAAGTATCAAGTCAAAAGTCACTTCTTAAAGAATTTCAATGCATGACTTTTGACTTTTAACTTGCCAAAAAGCGCGACTTGTACCATTGTACGGGCGGGTTTACAGTAGGGGCGGGTTCACCGATATCCACGTTGATCAACAAAGATCCAAATAAACCCGCCCCTACATATCAACGATGATCTAAATAAACCCGCCCCTACCATCCTTTATCCTTCATCCCAGCCTGCGGCAAGCCGATACAGCGTCTACATCCTTTCTATTTACAACCAATTGCCGATTAACACAAACGCTGACCAGTAAAAAGGATGTTGATAATCAGGATCTTGTAAAAAAGTAAGTTGAGTTTGTCGCAAAGCTTCGGCTTTAGTAATTCCTGGTTTTTTCAAATTTTTATAGAACTCAACCATAAATTTAGCAGTGGATTCATCTTTGACAGCCCATAAAGTAGCTAAGGTACTGCGTGCGCCAGAACGTACAGCTACACCTGCTAAACCTAATACCGCCCGATTGTCTCCTTTTGCAGTTTGACAGGCACTCAGAACCATTAATTCTATCGGTGTAGAATCAGATTCGTTTCTATTTTTGAGAAATTCACTCAGTTCTTTAACATTAATCTTGGTGTCCCAGGAAAGGATAAAGGTGTCATCGGACTTACTACTAAATTGACCATGAGTAGCAAGATGCAAGATTGAAAAAGGATTTGATTGAATTGCAGTTTGCAGGTTAATATCAGTAAATTGTTGATTCAAAAGTAATTGCACAGGTAATTCCGAAGAAATTTCTCTGACTTCTGCCTGGACTGCTGGTAAAGCTTTAAAACCTTGACGTGCTTCACTCAATGCGGCTGTAATTACTTTAAGATTTTGGGGTTTTAGCGATCGCGTTGGCAATAACTGCATTCCTGGTGAGAGTGCCAAGCTATATTTTTCTAGTAAATATTGTTTACCATCATATAAACTCGCCATTGGCAGATTGCGTAATGACCCATCTAACACAAAGGCTAAAGTCTTGACTCCACTGTTGGCTAATTGCGATTCTGCAGGACGAATCAGCCAATCATATATTTGTTGAGAAATTTTTAACCTATCCTCGTCACCGAAAGCTGGGTTGAGAGATTGTCTCATATGCTTGATAGTGTTCTCAATTTCCATTTGAGACAAAGCAGTTTTGTAGTTAGAAAGCGGTTTACCGGGAATCGAGAGAATTACTTCGATGCGATCGCTTAAAATAATCGGGTAGATGACAGCGGCTTGTTTGTCGATTTTGTCGATTTGTTCCGGTTTAGCATTTAAACAAGCTTCATGAAAGAAATTGTCTAATTCTGCTAGTTGTAGCGCTTCAATGGTGTCTCGTGCTTGTTTTAAGTTCTTTTGGCTGGGGTGTGATTGTAGTAATAAATCGACAAACTCCCGATAAACCGGTTCCACACTTTCTTGAAAAGAAAATTGGATATCACGATTAATCGCCACTAAATCATTACGTAAATACTTAAGGGTTTTCACAGAAAAATCATAAGCGGCGATCGCACCAGTAGTATCACCTTGGTTTTTCAGAATCCTACCAGCTTGCCAAGAAGCTTGATAAGCAATATCAGCTGCATTAATCTCTTGGGCAATTTGTAATGCTTGTTGGGTTAGTTTTAAAGCATCAGACCATTGTTGTTTCTCAAAATACAATTTCCCTAACTCGTTTAAAGCATAAGCTTTAGCACGTAAATCGCTCAACATTGTAGCTTGTTGTACCGCCTGTGCTAAAGTTACGGCTGCTTGTGGGTATAAACCAGATTCTTTACCCTCTAGTTTTGCCAACTTAGAAAGACTGCTAGCAAAGTTTACGGCTGCATAAATAGACATCCGACTGGCAGGGAGGTTTGCTAATTGGGTTTTAATCTGCGGTAATAAAGTATTAGCTGGCTGTAGTTGCGATCGTTCCAGATAAAGGCTAAGTTGGTTTAACTGTGCTTCTATGCGCACTTGGGGGTTAGTAGCCCTGACTACCACCTGTTGATAATAATCTAAAGCCTCTGTGGGCTGTTGTAATTCCCGCGCCCCATTTCCCAAGCTTAACAGAATATCACCAATGTTTTCTGAAGAATTGAGGCGATCGCTCAGGAGCAAACTTTGCTTTAATATTTCTTGGGATTGTGGTAAATTTCCTACCAGTTGAAAACCTATTCCTAAACTTTGCAAGGCTTTCGCTTTGATGGCAGAATCTGGCTGATTTTGCAATTTTTGATTGACTTTCACTAAAAGTTGCTGCGATCGGCGATACAATCCTAAAACTTGCAGTGCTTGAGCTTGATTAATTTGGCTACCAATTTTTCCCGCTTCATCACCAATTACTGCATAATTCCGTTCTGCATCTTGCCAAGCCTGCAAAGCATTTTCCGCTTGTCCCCTCAACAGTTTCAGATTGCCTAGCGTATTCAGGGCTACTGCGAAGATGGCAGTATGTTGCTTTTTTTCTTTGTGCGGCTGTTTCAGAAGATTTAAACTCTTGCTAATTGCCAGTTCTGCCTTTTGCCAATCTCCTAAATTCTGCGCAGCTAATGATAGATAACTCAGTGTCCAAGCTTGATTAATAATATCACCTTGACTTTCAAAACTCACAGACGCTGCTTCCCAAACTTTAACTGCTTGGGCAAAGTTTCCGGCTGCAAATAAACTTCTACCTTGATTAAGTAGAGATTGGGGGTTTGAAGCTGAACTGTCAGCAACATTTTGAGGCTGCGGTAACAAATGTGAACTTTTCTGTTGTGAACTGGTAGATGCTGCTGCGGTAAAACCAGTAGTTACTATAAATAATGTTAATGAAGCTAAGTAAAATTTATAATTGTAAGATTTTACTTTTTTTGTAAAAACTAGCATAATTTTATCCTTTTCTACAGTCATTTTTATATTGTTAAGTGACCTTCTGCAACTTTGGGAACCACCACAAAGAAGTGTCCGCCTCTTGGCACAGTAGTTGCTATCTGGGGGGATGCAGGCGATGGCACGCATTATTATTAATGTGCCCAAACTCTGACTGTATCTTTCAGTAGAGGTCACCAATTTGTCATTATTTTTATCTTGGCAATTTTACTGTAGAATTTTTCCAGCACTGATACCTGATGAATTATGCCACCGGAAGTTCAATAATAAATTCCGTGCCTTTTCCTAATACAGAATTAAAATAAATTTTTCCCTGATGCTTATCTTCGATAATCTGCCTACTAATAGATAAGCCTAAACCCGTTCCCTTGCCTATGGGCTTGGTAGTAAAATATTGTTTAAATATTTTCTGGCTATCTTCAGGAGAAATTCCCGTTCCATTATCTTTAACAGTGGTTATAATTAATTTTTCTCCAGGCTCAAAAACAGTGGTAATAATGATTTCTGGCGTGGTATTGCCTAGATCTAGCTTAGATTGATTATCTGCATCAAAAGCCTCAATAGCATTAGCTATAATATTCATAAATACTTGATTAATTTGTCCAGGGTAACAGTCTAGGAATGGCAAACTTCCATAGTTCTTAATAACTACAATTTCTGGATGTTGGTTATTAGCTTTGAGACGATGCTTGAGAATCAGCAAAGTACTATCTATCCCATCATGGATATCAAAGCTGACTTTATGAGATGTATCTGCACGAGCAAAAGTCCGCAGGCTATCACTAATTTCACTAATCCGTTCTAGCCCCATATTTACAGAGGAAAACATTTTTGGCACATCTTGAAATATCTGTTCTAATTCTATAAGTCTGGCATTTTTGACAATTTTATCATCAGGATTAGGATAAATTTCCTGATAAAGCTGTAAATGTGTGATTAAGCTCTGTATATAATTACTAATAAACTCTAAGTTGCCTGTAATAAAGCCTAGAGGATTATTAATTTCATGAGCGACACCAGCAACTAATTGACCAAGAGTTGACAATTTTTCTTGCTGCACTAATTGTATTTGAGATTGTTTTAGCTCTTCTAGAGTTTGAGATAATTCTTGTGTACGTTCTTCTACCCGCTTTTCTAATTGCTGGTTTTGTTCTGCAAGTTGTTTTGTTAAAAATCGGATTTTTAAATGCACCTGAATTCTCGCTAATACCTCTTCTATTTGAAAAGGTTTAGTAATGTAATCTATGCCGCCTATTAATAGTCCTTGAACTTTATCAAACTTATCTGAAAGAGCAGTTAAGAAAATTACTGGTATATCTCGAGTTAACTGATTTTTTTTGAGAAGCTGACAAGTTTTAAATCCATCTATCCCAGGCATCATCACATCTAATAAAATTAAATCTGGTTGGGCATATTCAGCTTGCTCGATAGCACTTTCGCCATCAGTAGCAACTAAAATTTCCCAACCTGACTCAGAAATTGCATTAGATAACATTTTTAAATTGGTCTGATTATCATCAACAATCAAAATAGTTGAATTATAAATATTTATACTTTGATTATTTGTCATACATCCTACTTTAAAGATTTAAGTAATTCCCGAATTTTTTTAACTTGAAAATTATCAGCAAGCTGGCGAATTTCTATAACAAAAGGTAAGAATTTATCATCTAATTTAGCAATTTCATTTAGTAATATTTGCATATTTGTAATATTGCCTCTCATTGCCATATCCAATAGTTTATCTAACTCTGCCCTTGGCGGATAAATTATCGATTGAGGATTTTGCGTAGGTAATTTTACATTTATATTATCTTCTGCTTGAGTGCTAGCTTCTTGGTAAATCCATTCTAATTGTAAGTATTTTTGTAATATATGCAATAAATCATTAATTTGTAAGGGTTTAGGCAAAAACTCATTTGCACCATCTGCTAAACTTTGGGCTTGATAATTTTCAAATACACTTGCAGATGAAACTATAATAGGTAAATTTTTAAACTCCTCCAGCTTCCGGAAACTTTTGATCATCTCAAAGCCATCCATAATGGGCATTTTTAAGTCAGTTATAATTAAGTCAGGTTGAATTTCTATTGCTTGCGATAACCCTTCTTGACCATTAGTCGCCTCGAAGCATTTAAATCCTATCGATACTAGTAAATTGTTCACAACATAACGGTTTTCATAATTATCGTCTACAATTAATATTTTCGGAGATTTATTTTTAATAGCAACAATGTTTTGGTCGGAAAATACAGACTCAGTGTTGACAAATTTCCTGATGGTTACTAACTCCAAATCTAGCCAAAATTGACTGCCAACTCCTAAAGTGCTGTCTACTTTAATTTCACTATTCATTAATTCAGCAATTTTGCAGCTAATAGCTAGCCCTAAACCAGTACCTTCTATTTGTTTATTTTTGTCACCTACTTGTTCAAAAGGCAAAAAAATCTTTTCTAATTCTTCAGAAGTCATTCCAATACCAGTATCCTCGATTTGAAATCTGATTTTGGTAAATTCAGTATCATCAAGGTTTTGAGTTTCCAAGACATCTACTTTGAAAGTGACTGCGCCATTATCGGTAAATTTAATCGCGTTACCAAGTAAGTTAATTAATATTTGTCTTAAACGTTTTTCATCAGCATGAATTCCTTGAGGTAGCTGAGGATGAGGTTTGTAAATAAATGCAATACCTTTTTGGATAGCGCGAATTCGGCAGATCTCCACAACTCCGGTTAAGAACCAATTTAAATCAAAATCGGTCGTATGCAATTCCAATTTCCGCGCTTCAATTTTAGATAAATCTAAAATATCGTTGATTAGAGTCAGCAGATGAGAACCACATTGATGAATTATTTTGATTCCATCAAGTTCTGCTGGAGCCAAACTGTGAGATCGCTCTAAAATTTGCGCATATCCTAAAATACCGTTTAAAGGTGTGCGTAATTCATGACTCATATTAGCCAAAAATTCACTTTTGGCTTGATTTGCAACATCAGCAGCAATTTTGGCAACCTCTAACTCTTGGGTGCGATCGCTAACTTTTTGCTCTAAAGTGTGAGAATATTCCTGGAGTTGCTCATTGGCTTGTTTGAGTTGCAATTGTTTATATAAATTTGTCGTCACAATCGCAGAGACAATCAGTCCTAGTATGGGTGAAACTGAAGGAATCCACCAACCTAACAAAAAGGCGAAATAGCTGATACTGAGAATACTAATAGTTGCAAATGCGATCCCTAATATGGGTAATCCCCCTAGTCTTCGCTGACCAATAAACTTAAATTGTAGCAATTCCCAAGTCGCACCACTACTCAAAAAAGACCAGCACAGAACCCATAGCCACTCTGCCCAAGAAGACCACACTCGGATTAGGGTTCGCCCATCGAGTGCAGCGCTTAAAATCTGACTAATTAAATTGGCATGAATTATTACCCCTGCCATCCGTTCACCATCTTCTTGCAAATTGCTACTATAACCAACGTTAAAAAAGTCATTGATGCTTTTGGCTGTTGTACCTATGAGAACGATGCGATCGCGTACCAGCTTTGGCGATACAGAATTATTGAGAACATCTCGTAATCGGACTGTATCAAATTGCGCTTCAAAGCCTCGATAGTTCAATAAAATTTGGTATCCGCCAACATCTGCACCCCGATAACTAAACTCTTTACCTCTCAGAGGTGTAAATACAGCTTTCCCTAACTGCAAAGTATTCCCGTCTTTGTCCAAAGCTGTTAACGAAATACCTTTGGGTTCCAAATACATTAAGCTCAAGCGCGTTGCTAAACCCAAATAAATTTCACCGTTTTCATCACCAACAGACAACAAGCCCCGCCTGACTTTCCCATCAGTATCCAAAACTAAATCAGCGAGAGCGACTTGATTAAGTTTAGCTAAAGTGGGGGGTGGAGCCACCCTATCCCCTACCAATTTTTTCACCCCAATCAAGTTGGGTGTAGACTGCATTACT
Source organism: Calothrix sp. NIES-2100 (assembly GCF_963875285.1). Lineage (NCBI taxonomy): Bacteria > Bacillati > Cyanobacteriota > Cyanophyceae > Nostocales > Calotrichaceae > Calothrix > Calothrix sp. NIES-2100. The sequence goes on along the minus strand of NZ_CAWNLA010000001.1, from coordinate 8,086,695 downwards.
CTAACTAGTTCTTTATGTCCTGGTTCTACCGCTAAATCTCGATAAATATCCATACCAATAGCCGCTGGTTGCTGCGCTTTGAGCTTTGCGATCGCTTGCGCTAATACAGCATCAGGAATAGGCCATTTTTTCACCCGGGTAATGTCTTCTTCATCAATATTGACAACCAGAACGCGCTTTTCTGGTGCTTCGGTGGGACGCAAAGCAAAAAATTTCTCTAGTGTCGCCAATTCTAGTAGTTGAAAAAATCCTGCCATCTCCGCAGCAATGATACAGATGGCGACGATGGGAGAACAGATCAATACACAGCGCCATTGCGCTTTCAGCAAGGAATGTAGAATTCTCAACTTATGTTTTCTCTGAATAGATGCACCCCAAAACATGGCTTTTAAATTAGATCGCTCAATTAATTGATCAATGGCTCGTTAGCGATCGCACTCAGATTCACTGATTTCAACAGCGCTTCCCAAGCCTCAGTCAGTGCTTGATTATTCGGTTGCGATCGCCTTAATTGCGCCAGATTGGAAAGTGAATCATACCAAATCCCAGTCTCGGCTAATTGGGAAATCAAATCTAGTGAAACAGGCTTGTTTAACTGACTTGTCAAACTACTGTTAGGTTCAACACGCCTAATCCAGCCACTTACCCAAGGACTATCCGGCTCTAACTCTTCAGTACAAATTATTACCAAAGACCATTTATAATTTTTGCCCGTCTTCAGTGCGGGGACTGAAGTCGGAATTTTCACTTCCATCACACCTGGTTTCTCTGGCAAAGATAAAGTTGTTTGGTAACTGTATTTGCTATCTTCAGTTTGTAATGTAAAAAATCCTGTTTTGGCAGTAGTTGTAGGAATATAGACCAATATAGTCGGATGTTCTGCCACTGTAAAACCAATATTAGTTGCTGGTATCAATGGTGTCACTGTTGGACTAGTGGTTGTTTGTGTCGCAAAGCCACAAATATTACCATCTCTAGAGGCTCCTCCAGAAGAACGTTTAGGTGCTTGCGCTCCCGGTGGTTTAAAAGTTACACCTGCTACAGTTGGTGTCATCCAGATAGGTAGAAAAGAAAATGAAATTAAAGGAGCTATTCCTAACATGACGTATCTGAATAGCAATTGAGTTTTTTTGGGCATAAACTAATTTATCTTTTTAGAGTTTCTCAAAACTGTAACTTATTGAAATACTCATGACATAGGTATCAATAAATTATTAATACTCTATTGTTTTTATTTATTAATAGCCAACAGTGCAATTACGGAAATATATTATTAATCATAAATTTCGGCTCTTTAAATTAAATTTAAATTAGCATTCAATCAATAGCTTGAATTAATTAATATATTATGATAAACATTTAATAGAGCTTGCTTAAGGCTTTTTTAAGGCAAAAATAAGCAAAAAAGTGATTTTATTTGAGTAGTTTAAATTAGATTTATAAAAGGTTGTTTAAAATTTTATTTTTGGACTTTTTGTCTCATAAAAAATCACTAATTTTTAGATAAATATGAAGAGTATTCGTGAAGAGAAATAATGAATTTAAAGTTTTAATTATTTATTGATGCTTTTTGTAAAGAAGTAACACCAAGTTTCCCCAATCAGTCAATTATTTATGTTTGTCTGTGGGATTTTCCCATGTAATAGCAGTCATTGAAAATATAGGCATGGGCATTGTCCTGGGACTAAGGATGAGGGCAAGTAATACCAATTTACACAAAGAATGGGACAGATGCATTTGTCGGGGCGGGGTTGACTTGGGATTTTTGTCAGAAATCTGTTGTTTGCATCTGGGCAAAAAGTAGGGGCGGGTTTATTTGGATTATCGTACAAGAGCGAGAATATTGGTGAACCCGCCCCTACCCCTCTCCCGGTCAAAGAATAGCGGTTTGATTTGGTCGGGAAAGTTTTTGCCCCGCAATTGCGGAAGTAGGTGAGGATTTCTTGATTATTCAGTATTTCTGGATTTTTACCAACCTTTATACTCTTTAAGTTGGTAAAGTATGAATTAGTGAATCAAAAAACCTTGAGATACTGTACATGCATACTAAACGTATCTTGGCTTTTGTGGGTTGGATGCTGGCTTCGTTGGTACTATTCATTGCTTGTAATCAGACGAGTCCGCCTAACCCTGACTCAATTTCCAACCCAACAGCAAAAGCGGTGAGTTTGACTGTATCAGCAGCCGCTAGCTTAAAAGATGCAATGGCAGAAATCACACCTCTTTACAGTCAAGAGCAGCCACAGGTTAAAATTACCTATAATTTTGGCTCCTCAGGTGCTTTGCAACAACAAATTGAACAAGGTGCAGGTGTAGATATTTTCATATCAGCAGCAAATAAGCAGATGGATGCTTTAAACCAAAAAGGTTTGTTAGTTGATCGCAGCCGCAAAGATTTGTTGAAAAATCAATTAGTGTTAATTGTGCCTAAAAATTCTCAAAATATTACAAATTTCCAAGATTTGACCTCCCCACGCCTGAAAAAAATTGCTTTAGGTGAACCTAAAAGTGTACCTGCGGGACAATATGCTCAACAAGTTCTGACATCTTTAAAAATTGCTGACCAAATCAAAAGCAAAATTGTTTATGCTAAAGACGTTCGTCAAGCTCTGAATTATGTAGAGTCGGGCAATGCAGATGCTGGCATAGTTTACCTTTCAGATGCCAAAAGCACTCAAAAAGTCAAAGTTGTAGCAACTGCGTCTGAAAATAGCCATTCCCCGATTGTTTATCCCATAGCTGTACTTAAAAGTAGTAAACATCTTGATGCTGCTCAGAATTTTGTGCAATTTTTATCGGGAAATGCAGCCAAAAATGTATTTGAGAAACAGGGTTTTAGTCTAGCTAGGGGCTAGGGGCTAGGGCGTGTTTTCAAACTACTCGTTTAGCCTTCTAAATTTCTCGATCCCCCTAAATCCCCCTTAAAAATGGGGACTTTGAGAGTCTTTTTGCCCCCCTTTTTAAGGGGGGTAGGAGGGATCTAAGACTTTGAAAACACGCCCTAGGGGTTAGGGGCTAGGGATGAAGGGAGCAGGGGGGCAGGGGAGACAAATAATAAATGCCCAATGCCTCTTGTCCCGCCACAAGCCCAATGCTCAATGAAAACTGACACAACTTCGCGCAATAAATAACTATGCCCCAGGATTTATCTCCTCTTTGGATATCACTTAAAACATCGTTATTAGCAACATTTATTACCTTTTTTGTCGGGATTGCTGCTGCTTATTGGATGTTGGAATATCGCGGTAAGGCTAAATCTTTAATTGAGGGTGTATTGATTGCACCTTTGATTTTACCTCCTACAGTTGTGGGCTTTTTATTACTCCTGTTTTTTGGGAAAAATGGCCCTGTGGGGAAGTTGATGCAGAACTTTGATTTTACTATTGTCTTTACTTGGTATGGTGCGGCGATCGCGGCTACTGTGGTTTCTTTCCCGTTAATGTATAAAACTGCACTGGGAGCTTTTGAACAGATTGATAAAAATCTGCTGCGAGTAGCGAAAACTCTGGGTGCTGGGGAAAGTAAGATATTTTGGCGGATCAGTTTACCTTTAGCATTACCGGGAATTATCGCGGCGACAACTCTGGCTTTTGCCCGTGCTTTGGGGGAATTTGGTGCAACTTTGATGTTGGCTGGTAACATTCCCGGACAAACCCAGACGATTCCGATGGCGATTTATTTTGCTGTAGAAGGCGGTGCAATGGATGAAGCCTGGTTTTGGGCGATCGCAATTATGGTAATTTCTCTATCGGGAATTATTACAGCAAATGTGTGGCAGGACAGAAAGAGACAAGGGGGACAAGGGGGACAAGGGGGACAGGGGAGACAAGGGGGTGAAGCGTCTTTGTTGTCTGCACCATCCTCGCCAGTGGGGTTATTTGTAGATATTGAAAAACAATTACCGAGTTTTCATCTCAAAGTGACCTTTAATAGCGATGCCCAACCCTTGGGATTGTTGGGGGGATCTGGGGCTGGTAAAAGTATGATTCTGCGTTGTATTGCGGGGATAGAAACGCCGACCAGAGGACGCATTATTTTAAATGGTAGAGTATTGTTTGATTCTGAGCAAGGAATTAATCTGCCTCCCCGCGATCGCCGTATCGGTTTTTTATTGCAGAATTATGCCCTGTTTCCCCACATGACTGTGGCAGAAAATATAGCTTTTGGTTTACCCAAGGGACTATCTAAAGGCAGTATTCGGGTACAGTTAGAAGAGCAATTACTGGCGATGCAGTTACAGGGATTAGGCGATGGCTTCGCCAACTCCTTTGGCGATCGCTATCCGCATCAACTGTCTGGGGGACAGCAACAACGGGTAGCTTTAGCACGGGCTTTGGCTAGTAAACCAGAAGCATTACTTTTAGATGAGCCTTTTTCCGCCCTGGATACTTACCTGCGGAGTCAATTAGAACAGCAAATGATGGAAACTCTAGCTGATTACCCAGGTGTGACTTTGTTTGTTACCCATAATATGGAAGAAGCTTACCGAATTTGTCCGAATTTGTTGGTTTTGGAACATGGTAGAGCTGTGCAACATGATTCTAAACATCGGATTTTCGAGCATCCTGTATCTGCAAGTGTGGCACAAATTACCGGGTGTAAAAACATTTCCCGGGCGCGGCTATTGCAAGCTTCACAAGTAGAAGCAAGTGATTGGGGTTGTACCTTGCAAGTTTTAGAAACAAATACCCGTAATTTATCTTACGCTGGGATTCGTGCGCATCAAATAGTTTTTACTAAAGATTCCCACCAAGAAAATACATTTCCCTGCTGGTTGGTGAGAACCAGTGAAACACCCCATCGCATGACTTTGTTTTTAAAGTTGCATTCTCCCGCTACTAGTCCCCATGACTATCATCTCCAAGCAGAGGTCTTTAAAGAAAAATGGGTAACCATGAAAGATCAGCCTTTTCCTTGGTATGTGCATTTAGATCCCCAGCGCTTGATGTTGATGAATTGACACTTCCTGACCTAAAGGTACAGGGATTCTTGGTTCAACGAGTAGGGGCGGGTTCACAGATATCCTCAATTATTCACGATAATTCAGGTGAACCCGCCCCTACTGCTTGTGAGAAATGCGGGTATTGTATGTGTAATTCCCATTCTTGATAAACATGCATATAATTAGCCTGCGTAAGCAGGGTTTGTTTGTTGATCTCCACCCGAATAGGATGAGGGCTTTAATATACAGACTCACAGAGAATTGGTATAAAATGCTATCGATGGCTTAATCATCTACCACTATAGATTCAACTCTAGCAGTGGATTTTTGCAAAAAAGTAGAAGGCTGAACATTTCCTCAACACTTTTCCAACCAGAGATAGCAGTGGGAAAGAATATTACAAGCTGGCTCCTGATGGGAACATTCCAAAATCAGGGGAAAAATTTTTTCTCGCCCCTAGCTCCTAGTTTCTAGCCTCTATTTTTAAGTTACTCATGATTCAATCCTCCTGTATCACCATCCTCCTAATTGATCATTGCACCGAAGACTGGGTGACTTTTCGTCAGTGTTTGCAGCAGGATAGTCTGTATACCTATCGAATTTTGCAGTTTGAGACGGCTACACAAGCAATAGCATGGTGTCAGCAGGGGAGAGCAGATGTCATTTTGCTGAATTTTCTTTTACCTGATAGCAATGGGCTGGAGTTGTTGGGGGAATTAAGGAAAATTGTCAGCAATACACAAGCCGCAATCATCCTGTTGACAGAACATGAGGATGCAGGGATTGCTGTCCAGGCGATGAAAAACGGGGCGCAAGATTATTTAGTCAAAGACCAGTTGACACCGGAAACTCTATATGCGGCAATTGATGATGCAGTAAAACAGAGACATCGAATCTGGCAATTAGAACAAAGTCGGGGACAAAAACAACTAATTGCAGCGATCGCTTTACGAATTCGTCGGTCACTCAAGCTCAAAGATATTTTAGCTGTCACAGCCAAAGAAGTACGGCAGTTTTTACAGACAGACCGGGTAGTAGTCTATCAATTTCACTCAGATATGAGTGGGATTGTGGTATCGGAGTCAGTTCTACCAGGCTGGACGGTAAGTTTGGCGCAACAGATTCAAGACACCTGCTTTCAACAGGGCGCTGGAGGTGAATATCGTCAAGGCAAAACACGGGCAATCAATAATATTTATGAAGCTGGCTTAACAGACTGTCATGTGCAGCTACTGGAACAATTTGAAGTCAAAGCGAATTTGGTGGTGCCAATTTTGGTGCGAAAGCGGTTATGGGGATTATTAATTGCCCACCAATGTACTGCTCCACGCCATTGGGACCTATGGGAATTGGAATTGTTGGATCAACTGGCGGTACAAATAGCGATCGCTATTCAACAAGCAAGTGCTTACGAGATAGCGCAAACACAACTGAAAGAACGCAAACGCACTGAGAAAACTCTTAAAGAAAGTGAAGCCAGATTTCGCAGTACTTTTGAGCAAGCAGCAGTGGGAATTAGCCATGTGTCATTGAGTGGGCAATTTTTGCGTGTTAACCAACGATTTGCTGAGATTATTGGCTACTCTCAGGCGGAAATTATGAACTTGAGCTTTCAGGAGATTACCCATCCAGATGATTTACCAGCAGATTTAAAGCAATTACAAATGCTGCTAGCAGGTGCAATTAAGACCTACTCAATGGAAAAACGCTATATCCGCAAGAATAAGACAATTGTCTGGATTAAACTGACAGTTTCTTTAGTGCATAATGCTTTTGATCATCCGCAATACTTTATCAGTGTAATTGAGGACATTAGCGAGCGAATTTTAGCACAACAAGCATTGCAGCAACTCAATCAAGAACTCGAAGCCAGAGTCAAACAGCGCACCGCAGCTTTAACAGAGAGTGAAGAACGCTGGCAATTAGCAGTCAGCGGCAGTAAAGATGCTATCTGGGACTGGAATGTGAAAACTAATCAGGTATTCTTCTCGACACGCTGGAAACAAATGCGGGGCTTTAGTGAAGATGAAATTGGCTCTAGCTTAGAAGAATGGTCAAGTGGCATTCATCCGGAAGATGGCGATCGCATTATGGCGGCGGTGGCTGACCATTTTGCCCAGAAGACACCATTCTTCCAAGAAGAATATCGAGTAAAGTGCAAAGATGGTTCATATTTGTGGATTTTAGACCGGGGTCAAGCACTGTGGGATCAAGCAGGTAATGTCATCCGCATGAGTGGTTCCGAAACAGATATCAGTACTCGCAAACAGGCTCAAGCCGAGTTATTTGCACTGATGAATCTGCAACAAGCTATCCTCGAATCTACCGATTATGCGATTATTTCTACCAATCATGAAGGCATAATTCAAATTTTTAACTCAGCTGCTCAGAAGATGTTGGGTTATACAGCCGAGGAAGTTGTGGGTCGGGTAAAACCTCTAATCTTCCATGACGTGGAGGAACTTCAACAACAGGCACAAGAACTCTCGCTAGAATTGGGCAGAGAAATTGTCCCTGGTGGAGAATTGCTCAACAAAACCCAGCTAGCTAATAACCCAGAGGAATGGACTTTCATTCGTAAAGATGGCTCCCGTTTTCCTGTCTCCCTCTCAGTTAAACCCTTATGCAATGCCGAAGGAGAGATCATTGGCGGTGTGGGTATTGCCAAAGATATTACAAAGCAAAAACAAATTGAGGCTCAACTTTACAAAAATGCAGCGAACCTTGCGGCTGCTCAAAGGATTGCTCATTTAGGTAGCTGGGAACTTAACTTGCAAACCCAAGAGGTAATATGGTCAGAGGAAGTCTTTCGCATTTTTGGTCGCAATCCTGAATCTGGTACGCCGAGTTATGAGGAAATGTTAGGGTGCATACATCCTGATGATCGCGAACATCGCGATTTTGTGATCGAGCAAGCGATCGCTGACGGGCTATCTTATGAAATAGAGTATCGTTTTTATCGTCCGGATCAAAGTTTACGTTATTTACTGTCACGCGGCGAAGTAATATTTGATGCGGATGGTCAGCCAAGACATTTGCTGGGAACTATTCTCGACATCACAGGGCGCAAACAAGCTGAGAAACAACTGCAACAGATCAATGAGCAATTAGCCAATGCTAACGCCGAACTAGCCCGTGCTACTCGCCTCAAAGATGAATTTGTGGCTAATATGAGCCATGAATTGCGAACACCGCTGAATGCTATTTTGGGTATGTCTGAGGCGTTTGAGGAAGGCGTGTTTGGTGCGATGAATCAAAAGCAAGCAAAAGCGATCGCCACCATCGAGCGCAGTGGTAAACACCTCCTAGATTTGATCAATGATATCCTCGACTTAGCAAAAATTGAATCAGGTAAACTGGAACTGCAACTGAGTGAGAGTACCATCACTAACTTGTGTCATAACAGTCTGGTGTTTATCAAACAGATGGCGTTGAACAAAAATATTCGCCTCATTACTGATATTCCCAATTATCTCGGCAGTATTCAAGCTGATGAGCGCCGTCTGCGTCAGGTACTCATTAACTTACTCAGCAATGCTGTCAAGTTTACCCCTGAAGAAGGTGTGGTAAAGCTCAAGGTTTGGCTGGAAGAACCAGGGGAAGTAAATTCTTCCTTGTCTTCTTCTGTGCCCAATCCCCAGACAGCTTACATTAATTTCAGTGTTAGTGATACTGGTATCGGTATCGCTCCTGAAAATATTGATAAATTATTTCAGCCTTTCATTCAGCTAGATAGCAGCCTCAACCGCCAGTACAACGGCACTGGTCTAGGTTTAGCATTGGTACAAAAAATTACTTCCTTACATGGCGGAACAGTTTCACTGACTAGTCAGCTGGGAGTGGGCAGTTGTTTTACAGTCCGCATTCCCTATGTTAGCAGCGATCGCGTTTCCACAACGCAGAGAATAGCTCAATCGCCGACAAATTTAGAACAACTACAATCTCCTGTCTCTCAGGCATCGGCTGCTATGAATGTCATACCAAAAACCACTTTGGTATCTGCTTTGATTTTACTGGTAGAAGACAATCGAGCCAATATAACTACAATGGCTAACTATTTGCAACATCGAGGATATCGTTTAGCCATAGCCAACAATGGACGACAAGCCATTGAGCAGATTTATGCTCAACATCCCGACATCATTGTGATGGATATTCAAATGCCAGAAATGGACGGATTGGAAGCTATCCAACGAATTCGCGATGATGCCCAATTTAGTGATGTTCCCATCATTGCATTAACCGCACTTGCCATGCCAGGCGATCGCGAAACTTGTCTAGCAGCTGGAGCTAATGAGTATTTAAGTAAACCGGTAAGACTGCAACAGCTTGTAGCAACCATTCAACAACTTTTAACGAAATAGTTGACATTTAGAGAGCAAAGACTCAAGAATGTGTCTTATTATTGTGTTTTCTAGAGAGTTTCTGAAAGATGCGATCGCCAGCTTTTTTTAACTTAGAGAAGAAGCGATAAGTCTTGCGCACAATATCTAGCAAAAAGTAGGGAATCTTCAGCCGTAATGGGGATAAGATGGGGCGATATAACAAATAGTATGCTTTTTTGAGGTTGTCCCATTTGGAACATTTATCTTCATGGAGAAAGTCGGAAATATCGACGACTAATCCCCTACCTTCATACATCATCACATTCCGCCCATGCACATCATGGGGATATAGTCCCTGCTTACGTGCATAGTCTAGGGCTTGGTCAATATCTATTATAACTTGCTTGGGGATACGCAGACCAAGTTGCATACAGTCATACAGGGTAACTCCATGTAACCGCTTCAAGATGAGAAAGCTGTCTGTAGCATATAGACATTCGGAGAAAGCCGGGTGAGAACCCAGACGACGGTATACTTCTACTTCTTCCTCAAAACCTGGCCGTCCCGGTGCGTAAATCTTTACTACCCAGCTTGGATAATCTGGATGGTAAACAACTGCGGCGTAATTTCCTGCTCCCACTTTTTGCCAAGGCTGGGGAAGATAGCTGATTTTTACTGGATCGTGGGGAGCTATGCTTTCAATCTGTAATTTGGGAATTAACTCTTGGTGAACAGTCTCTATCAGCTGATCTACGAGCGATCTATTCATACCCAGTCCCGTGATAGTAGTTCAACTGTCCGGGATTATACATTATATTCGCATTTTCATGTAGGGTTAAGAGCGATCGCAGTTGGTGAATGCATAATTATGATGTTTATCAATAGCCTCTGAGTCAGACTTAATATCGTCGCCTTAAGGACAAAAGTTTGTTGGTGAGTGCAATAATTGCGCCAGAGGACAAGCGATCGCATTTTGTCAGAGATAGAGCCTACCATATAGTTTGAACAGCATACTGTGTTATTTGCTGATCAATGGTCACAATGGGCAAATTCTCAACTTGACTTTGAGCAATTAAAATCCGATCAAATGGATCTCGGTGGATATTTGGTAAACTAGCAACTTGCAAAACATGACTCATTTCAATGGGTAAGTTTTCAAAGCGATTAATTGCCAAACGATTTGGAATATACTGTTCTACAGGTTCGGGTCAAGTCAGTTTCCCTAGCTTATTTTTGATAATAATCTCCCAGCTACTTACCACGCTCAAAAATAGGCTGTTACCTGAATCAGCAATCACATTACGAGCAGTGACAGATAACTGAGAGTCATCTGTCACCCACCAAATAAATGCATGGGTATCCAGTAAAGCTCTCATTACTAAACGAAGTTAGAATTTTCAAAATCACTCAAAATTTCTTCTGGTAAAGGCTCATTGAAATCTGGTGCTATAAACACTTTACCTTTATCTAAGCCAGGAATGCGAGGAGAACTAGTATTTGTGATTGCAACTAAACGTGCAACAGGTACACCCTGTTCAGCAATCACAACTTCTTCACCTAGCAATACCTGACTGAGAAGTTCTGCAAATTTGGTAGTTGCTTCAGCAGCATTGACAGTGATAGTCATTTGTTTTGGTAATTGTTAATTCCAAATATTTCTTACGATAACACTGTCTGCGTAGGCGATCGCATTTTGTCAAAGTTGGGGCGCTCGCATTTTTATGTAAAATTAAGAGCGATCGCTTTCACCTCAAGGCTTAATATTGTCTGAGTCATAAGCGATCGCGTCTGAGTGATAAGCGATCGCATCTGAGTCATAAGCGATCGCATCTGAGTCATAAGCGATCGCCTCTGAGTCATAAGCGATCGCATCTGAGTCATAAGCGATCGCCTCTGAGTCATAAGCGATCGCCTCTGAGTTGTCATCAATGGCCTCTGAGTCAGACTTAATATCGTCGCCTTAAGGACAAAAGTTTGTTGGTGAGTGCAATAATTGCGGCAGAGGACAAGGGAACTCCAAAAAATAATTTATCCCAAATTGTAGGGCTACGGTAACCCATTGGTGTCAACTTAAGTCAAAACGCTTATTCCACAGGCATTTTACCCCACCCCTCAATCCCCTCCCCGTAAACGGGGAGGGGACGTTTTGCGTCAGCAAAACTGGGGTGGGGTAGCGCGGATCTTGGTGGTACGTGATTTTGTATCAAATCACATCTTGGCAAGGGTTTCGCGTTAAGTTGACACGTATGGGGGTGACCCCGCCCCTACGAGTTACTGGCTTGGTAAACTGATGATTGGGATGTTTTTTTATATGGAAGTCCCCAAGCGATCGCATTTTCTCTGAGATAAAGCGATCGCGTACTGATTCTACCAAGCAATTTTATACTATTGTGGATTTTGCATGCTATGTAGGTTTACAGAGTGTATAGTAAATTCAGCGTAATTAGGCGGAAACCAAGGTATTAATTAGTTGATTTTGCTATGCCAAATGAGCTTTTACAAATTCTAGTGCCTGCATTTATTGGTGGCGCTTCTGGATATCTAATTAATCAATTGCCGCCACTGAGAACGTTTCGGGGTAGTAAGTTACTGGTAATTGCTATTGTAATTGAACTGGCGATTTTAGGAGCAATTTGGGCGTGGTTATTTGGTGATGTGGCTAAAACCTCTAATGTTAGAGGACTGGTGGAAAAGCTTGGTTTTGCTTTATTGGGAGCTTTTGTAGTTAATTTTCTGCAACTTATATTTGGGATTAGTTGGGGTAGACAATCTGCACAACCAACTTCTCCGCAGCCTGGTACAAATGCGGGAACTGTGGTGAAAGGGACAAGGATGAAAGGGAAAGGCAATAAAGCCAAAGTTAGCAAAGGAGATGTTTGGGTAGAAAATACTGAGATAGATGGTGAAAACCAGGAATTTTCTGTCACAGATGATGCTAATCCGCCTTCTTCGCCACCAAATAATCCTCCAAATCCATGATTATCGCCAATCGCACGCAGGAAGTTTTACGTTTTCACGAGATGGTGCAGGGAAGCTTTGCCAAACGGGTGCTACTAGTTGAAGCTAAATCTGGTTTTGGTAAAACTTGGTTACTGGCAAGGTTTAAGCATAGTCTGCCTACAAATACTTTATGTGTGCAAGTAGATCTCAAATCAGCGCAGCTAGGAATTCCCTACATTTTTTCTTCTGTACGTAAGCGTTTGGGAGAGGCAAGTTTTCCTCGCTTAAATGCTGCTGTTCAGCAATACTTGAGTTCGGGGGTGCAAGTCTCTGACACTACAATGATTGGCAAGGATAACCAATTGAGCGTAGTTTTGAGCAATGTTGATGAGAGTACACGTAATTTTCGCTTGACTGAATTACGAGAGGCATTTTTTGAAGACTTGCGGAAAATTTCCCAAACACTAGTTTTTTTGTTTGATTCTTACGAAAAAGCCCCCACCGAACTGGCAGACTGGTTAGGGGGTGAATTTTTAGCAGAAGTTGCTGATACACCTAAATTGATTGTAGTCATCGCTGGACAGCAGATTCCTCAACCGACAATTGAGTGGATGGATTTACATCATTGTTGTTGTTTAGAACCCATTTTGGAGTTGAATGCGTGGTATGACTACACCCAAAAAACTGGATTGCCCTTCAATGAAGATGAGGTAAGAATGGCGATGCAGATATTTAAAGGGCAACCTGCGGAAATTGTCAAAACTTTAGAAACGCTAGCGAGAGAACGGCAATGAATAATCCGTTATTGGAGAAGCTAGCCAAGGCACAAACAGATGAGGAACGTTCTTGGATTGTCACCGAGAGTTTACTTGCAACGCTTTCGCCTGAATTAGCTGCGGTAGCATGGGCGGCGGCAATTCCCCACTGGTTTAATGCAGAGATTTTAGCAGCACTGCGCCCAGAATTGCAAGCACAAGCATCTCAGCTTTATACAGAATTGCAAACTTTACCTTTTGTAGAAAAGTTTCCCGGACGAAGACATAATATTCACGATTTAACGCGACGGCTGATATTAAATCATCTATGGGATAAGCAGCGTCAGGAATTTATTACTCTATCAGAACGGGCAGTAGAGTATTTTAGTAGCAGCAACGAGCAACCAGAAACTCAAATTGAATGGCTTTATCACTTGGTTGTAGTTGACTCAGAGTGGAAAGGCAGTGAACTTTGGGATTTAGCCAGAAACTGGGTGAATAACTATCGTGTTGCTGAAATAGAATCGCTGATTACGGCATTGCTAGAACAGATTACAGCAGGGCGAGTGGCAAAACCTGCTCAAGCAGAAGTTTACTATTGGGCAGGTAGAGCAAAATTTAAATTTTATAAAGCAGCAGAAGCTTTAGAACGCTACGAAGCCGCCTTGGCATTCTACCGCGATATTGGCGCTCGCTTAGGGGAAGCTAATACATTAAGAGCCATCGGCGATGTTTTGCAGTTCCTTGACCGACGCACCGAAGCTTTAGAACGCTACGAAGCCGCCTTGGCATTCTACCGCGATATTGGCGCTCGCTTAGGGGAAGCTAATACATTAAAAGCCATCGGCAATGTTTTGCAGTTCCTCAAACGTAGCACCGAAGCTTTAGAACGCTACGAAGCCGCCTTGGCATTCTACCGCGATATTGGCGCTCGCTTAGGGGAAGCTAATACATTAAAAGCCATCGGCGATGTTTTACAGTTCCTTGACCGACGCACCGAAGCTTTAGAACGCTACGAAGCCGCCTTGGCATTCTACCGCGATATTGGCGCTCGCTTAGGGGAAGCTAATACATTAAAAGCCATCGGCGATGTTTTGCAGTTCCTTGACCGACGCACCGAAGCTTTAGAACGCTACGAAGCCGCCTTGGCATTCTACCGCGATATTGGCGCTCGCTTAGGGGAAGCTAATACATTAAAAGCCATCGGCGATGTTTTGCAGTTCCTTGACCGACGCACCGAAGCTTTAGAACGCTACGAAGCCGCCTTGGCATTCTACCGCGATATTGGCGATCGCTTAGGGGAAGCTAATACTTTACAAGCCATCGGCGATGTTTTGCGGTTCCTTGACCGACGCACCGAAGCTTTAGAACGCTACGAAGCCGCCTTGGCATTCTACCGCGATATTGGCGATCGCTTAGGGGAAGCTAATACATTAAAAGCCATCGGCGATGTTTTGCAGTTCCTCAAACGTAGTACCGAAGCTTTAGAACGCTACGAAGCCGCCTTGGCATTCTACCGCGATATTGGCGATCGCTTAGGGGAAGCTAATACTTTAAAAGCCATCGGCGATGTTTTGCAGTTCCTTGACCGACGCACCGAAGCTTTAGAACGCTACGAAGCCGCCTTGGCATTCTACCGCGATATTGGCGCTCGCTTAGGGGAAGCTAATACTTTACAAGCCATCGGCATTTTGCAAGAAAATTTAACTTTGGGTTTAGAGTATTGTCGGCAAGCGTTAGAACTTTATACTCAAATTAGTGACAAGTATAGCCAAAGTAGGAATTTGATTTACTTCACATCTAAAATTCTCTTACAACTAGGACAGGAAAAAGAAGCCGTAGATGCGCTGAATCGTGCTATTGAACTTGCTAGAGAGATTCCCTATCAAAGCTTTATAGATGATGCTTTAGCTAAACTCAGAGAAATTCAAGCTCAAGAACTGACACAATAGGGCAAAAGCCACAAATTCAGCAATTTACTTTTCCACCATTTGTTTCTTCTGCTGCTGCGGTACAAATATCCCGTGTCGCGGACTAAATAATAATGCTAAAACAAATAACCCCGATACGACTAAAACGATCGCGGGGCCTGATGGTAAATTATAAAAGTAACTGAGGTACATACCGCTAATACTGGAAATTACGCCGATAACTGCACCCAAAATCATGACTTGGTTGAGGCGTTTGACTAATAAATAAGCTGTCGCACCGGGGGTAATTAATAGTGAGAGTACGAGAATCACACCTACAGCTTTCATGCTGGCGACTATTGTTAAGGCAATCAGCAGCATTAAGCCAAAGTTGAGGCGATTAACTGGTAAACCTGCGGCTTGTGCCCCTAAGGGGTCAAAGGTGTAAAATAACAGTTCTTTGTAGAGTAAAACTACTACTATCAACACAACCGCCGCAATAATGGCGGTGTCTCGCACTTCGTCGATAGTAACGCCGAGAATATTGCCGAACAGAAAGTGATTTAGGTCGATTTTGTTATCTTTTTGAATAACTGTAATTAAAGTTATCCCCAAGGCGAAGAAGGCAGAGAAAACTATCCCCATTGCGGCATCTTCTTTAATTGGCGATCGCGTTCTAATGACTGCGATCGCCATTGTACTCAGAACGCCGGCAATAAATGCGCCAACAAATATATTACCTCCCACCATAAAGGCGATCGCTAGTCCAGGCAAAACTGAGTGACTGATGGCATCCCCCAGCAGTGCCAATCGTTGTACCATCAAGTAGCTACCAACGACGGCACACAACAACCCGACTAAAATCGCAATCACAAGCGATCGCTGCATAAAGCCATATTGCAATGGCTCAATTAATGATTGAATTGTCATTTGTCCTTTGTCCTTTGTCATTTGTCATTTGTCATTTGTTCTTTGTCTGATAACTAATGACTAATGACTAATGACTAATCACAATTTAAGCTGCATCAGAAAAGTACATAACTTTCCCACCATAAGCACGGTTTAAGTTTTCTTCGGTGAGTACTTCTTGCCGTGAACCTGTGGCAATTAATTCTCGGTTTAATAATATTAAATCATCAAAATGAGTAATAGATTCGCCTAAGTCGTGGTTGACTACTAAGACGATTTTGCCTGCGGTTGCGAGTTCTTGGAAGACTTCAAAAACTATTGTCTGAGTCTTCTGATCGATACCTACTAATGGTTCATCAAAACAGAATATCTCTGCTTGCTGAGTTAAAGCACGGGCTAAAAATACCCGCTGCTGTTGTCCTCCCGAAAGTTCTCCGATAGGGCGATCGCAATAATCCTTCATCCCCACTCTTTCTAAGGCATTATTTGCTACCTGGCGGCTCACCGCAGAAAAGCTCCGCAACCACCCTGTCTTTTTTACCCTTCCCATCATGACTACATCCCAAACTGTAGCGGGGTAAGTCCAATCAATTTGGCTACGTTGGGGTACATAGGCAACTTTCTCTAGTTGCTGCATTAATGGCTTGCCTTGGTATAAGGCATTACCGCTACTTTTAGGAACTAAGCCCAACATGGCTTTCATTAAAGTACTTTTACCTGCACCATTAGGGCCAAAAATACCCGTGAGTTTACCTGGTTCAATCAAGCAGTTAACGTCTCGCAATGCTTCTTGCGTGCGGTAGTGTACCCCTAGATGGGCGATGCTAATTCCTGCTGTAGATTTCATGCCATGAGTTTGGATAACTTGTGCAGATTTTTCCGCGATATTTCTGTGAAATTTATTAATCTTAGTGTAAAAAGAGACATTTATCATAGTTGTGCTTTTATATTTCATTTCTTGAGCTTACTATAAAAATGAGAGAAATATGAAAAAATCTATAGACAGAAGTAATGTTGTAGATAAATGAAACTAATACTTAGGATAGATATGGGCATGGGGCAAGAGGTAAAAGTCAAAAGTCAAAAGTCAAAAGTCAAAAGTCAAGAGTTAAAAGTCAATATTTCTTCCTTGTCCCCCTTGTCCCTCCGAAGTTCTGATCGGAGGAAGCCTCGCAAGAGACTTCTCTCCTTGTCCCCCTCGTCCCCCTTGTCCCTTGTCCCCTTTTCCCCTTTTCCCCAATTCAAGAATATTGTTTCGCAGATATGCCTGGGAATACTTCTGCCTGTGGCTTTATTCGGTTGTAGTCAGGCGAATGAAGGTAATAATTCCCAAAGTGATGGTAAACCGCAAGTTGTGGCAACTAGCACAATTATTGCTGATTTAACCCAAGAGATTGGCGGCGATGAAATTCAGGTAACCGGAATTCTCAAACCCGGTGCTGATCCTCATGTTTATGAACCAGTACCAGCAGATAGCCGGGTGATGGAAAAAGCTAAATTGATTTTGTATAACGGCTACAACCTAGAACCGGGATTGATTAAGTTAATGAATGCTGCGGGTGGACAGGTGAAGCGGTTAGCGGTGGGAGAAGTTGTCAAACCGTTGCAGTTAGATAAAGGTAAAGGCGAAATAGTACCCGATCCTCACGTTTGGGGTAGCGCAGAAAATGCGATCGCAATGGTAAATGCAATTCGCGATGGTTTAATTGAGCTATCACCAGAAGATAAAACGAAATTTACGGAGAATGCAACCCAGCTTACCAAGGAATTAAAGCAGTTGCATAGCTGGATTAATCAGCAAATCCAAACGATTCCCGCTCCTGGGCGCAAACTCGTCACTACCCATGATGCCTTTCAATATTATGGACAAGCTTATAAAATAGCGATCGCTGGTACATTAATTGGTATCAGTACCGAAGAACAACCCAGCGCCCAAACAGTCCAGCGATTGGTAGAATCGATTAAAAAAATCCGTGTAGATGCAATTTTTGCGGAAACAACAATCAACCCCGCTTTAATCAAGACTGTAGCCCAAGAAGCTGGAGTGAAACTAGCCCCAAATCAACTGTACTCTGACTCCATTGGCGCTAAGGGGAGTGAAGGCGATACCTATATCAAAATGATGGAAGCGAATACCCGCACCATAGTTGAAGCACTGGGCGGTAAATATACACCCTTTGCATTGAAGAAGTGAATTAAGAATTGTGGAAGCAGTTAGCGCAAATGCGAATCGCATTTGTAATCTTCGCAAATGCTTGCTTTGCTATCAACCTACCCGTTGATGGCATCACTATCACGCATCATCTGTTTGTCCACAGCTGAGTAGCGTAAACCCGTTCGCTCCCAGATCCAGTCCTGTAAAATTGGATTGACTAATTCCGGTGCTTCATCTTGAGGGCAATGTCCTACGCCTTCCAAAGGAATAAATTTTTGTATTTGGGGGTAATCAGCTAACTCTCTACCTAAATCCACTGGTTCCCAGGGATCGTCTGTTCCCCAAATCATAATTGCTGGACAAGGTAGGACAGGGATCAGGTCTTCTGGTAAGGGGCCTGTAGAATAACTGGTAAAAGCAAGAAACACAGCTACCGCACCCGGATCTTTAGCTGGCGCAGTTAAAATATCTACTAACTCGTCTGTGACTGCTTCAGATTTAGCGTAAGCTTGTAGCAGAATCTTCCTGACTGTTTTTGGTTTGGCAACTTGATTGAAAAAGAACTTGCCAATTGGTTTGATAGATAATAGACTCTGAAGCAAGGGTGCGCCAACACGACGAGACCAAGGTAAAGTTGCTCGTTTGCGATCGTGTAATAGCCTTAAAGAACAGTTAAGCAGTGCCACTCCTAAAGCAATCTCTGGATTGCTAACTGCCGCTTGCATCGCCACAATGCAGCCAATAGAATTTCCTACCAAAAATGCTGGTTCACCTACCACTTCACGGCAGAAATCTGCTACTTGCTGCCCCCACATCTCCAGTGTATAGGTAATTTTTTGACCAGGTTCAGGTTTGGCTGAACCACCAAAGCCAATCAAATCCAGAGCATAAACACGACAATTTTCTGCTAACACAGGGATATTTTGCCGCCAGTGCCACCATGATGCCCCAAAGCCATGTACTAGAACCACTGCTGGCCCAGCACTTCCTTGGGTTTGGTAGCAGATAGAGAAACCTTGCCAGATCCAAGTTTTTGTAGCGGTAAATGTGGTTTTAGAAATCGTCATGGTAGTTGATGAGATGGTAATTTATTCGACAAAACACCGATATTACGTCATATTTCTCAATCTTACTGATTCTTATCTAGACCAATACTAAACTGTGTCGCATTTAAATTGTATATTGACTCATTAGAATCGTCCTGTTTCATTGGAAATCGGCAGGAAACTCCGTATCTTTGAGGGTGGAGGGGCAGGGAAGGGGCACAAGGAGAGAAGTCTCTTGCGAGGCTTCCTCCGTAGACGCGGAGCGGCTTGCCGCAGGCATCAGAACTTCTCCCAAGGGGAGACGCTGCGCGAACGGAGAGATGAGGGAGTTTTCTTCCCCATCTCTCCTCTACCTCCATCTCTTCCCCATGCCCCATGCCCCATGCCCCATGCCCAATACCTGATTTTCTATCCTGGGTAAAACAAGGAACAATTGACAAATGACCAATGACCATCTTCATGAAAAAATGTCTAATTTAGAAGCGGATTAGTAGATCCATTGATAGTAGAGACAATTATGCTGTTTTGCACCACTGAAAATTAACGTTTTCAAGTTGACAAAAGTTAACCAAGGCAACTTGGTATTGCTTAATGGTTACCGACTCGTTTAGGTTGGTAATCGTGCTGATGCAATACAGCAAATTATCTGTATGGCATTAGCTACAGTACAAATTAAAATTTGTATTTTTAAGCAATCCACTAAATTATTTAGTAAATCTCATAAATTAACTCATAATTAAGTTTTAGTGAAGAAATTATTAATATTCATGACTAGGGATAATGTCTTGCTACCATGATTTACAGAGATTATACTTACAGCTTGGATTTTTAACCATCGCTCCTAGTCTCCGCTCACTACCTTGTTGTATTAACTGCGTAAAAATTTCAATATTATCAGGTACAACTTCATGGAATTAATATCAGTAGCAAATTCAGTAGTTTCACAATTTACGCTACTTAAATTAATCCCTAAAATTATTAACTATTAAGCATCTGCCAAGGAGTAGTTTGCAACTAGGAAAGTGACGCTGAATTTGTCGAATTTTTTTTGTTGCTAGTTTCTCCTTTCCCCAAACACATGACTACATTAGAATCTATAGATACTCCTGTAGGGTGCTATGCACCAGACTTTGAACTGCCTGGAATAGATAACCAAGTACACCATCTCAGCCGTTATCTGAAAAAGTTCCGTGCAGTTGCTGTGATTTCAATGTCCAACCACTGTCCTTATGTAACCTTATATTTAGACAGACTCAAAAAAATTCAAGCAGAATTTGCCAAAATGGGTTTTACACTGATTGGCATGAATTGCTGTGGAGCTATTGGACATCCAAGAGAAAGCTTTGAAGACATGAAAATTTTTGCTGAGTCTCATCAGTTGAACTTTCCTTATTTATGGGACCCAACCCAAGATGTGACTCGCAGCTTTGGCGCTTGTAAAACACCAATGGCTTTCTTAATCGATAATACTGGTATTGTAAGCTACAAAGGGCAGATAGATGACCATCCCCAAAACCCCTTTGCTGTAGGAGAAGATTATTTAAAAAATGCGATCGCGGCGCTGCTAAAAGGCCATAAAATATATACACCAGAAACTGAAGCAATAGGCAGTTCATTAATCTGGCATAACTAGACACAAAGAGCCATTGTACTGTTATCTTAAATTGGAGGCAATTGCAACTTTTTCGATAAAGCGTAACTTCATGGGAACGAATTACCGACGGGTTTTACTTAAACTGAGCGGTGAAGCTTTGATGGGCAACATGGGCTATGGTATTGATCCAGAAGTGGTCAAAGAAATAGCACAAGAAGTGGGAGAAGTGGTAGCCACTGGCGTTCAAATCGCGATCGTCGTTGGCGGCGGCAATATTTTTCGTGGTGTCAAAGCGGCATCGGCGGGTATGGACCGCGCAACCGCTGACTACATCGGGATGATTGCCACGGTAATGAACGCCATGACGCTGCAAGATTCACTAGAACGAATAGGGGTACAGACGCGAGTGCAAACCGCGATCGCTATGCAAGAATTAGCGGAACCTTATATTCGTCGTCGTGCCATCCGTCATCTTGAGAAGGGGCGGGTGGTAATTTTTGGCGCTGGTTCAGGTAATCCTTTTTTTACCACTGATACCACTGCGGCATTAAGAGCAGCAGAAATCGATGCCGAAGTGATTTTTAAAGCCACCAAGGTAGACGGAGTCTACGATGCCGATCCCCATGTCTATCCTGATGCCAAGCGTTACACCAGCCTCACGTATGCCCATGTTTTGGCTAAAGATTTACGGGTAATGGATACTACGGCGATTGCTTTGTGTAAAGAAAATAACATCCCAATTCTTGTCTTTGACTTAACGGTGCGAGGTAATATCCACCGAGCAGTCATGGGAGAATCCATCGGCACCCTTGTGGGAGGTTCTTGTGAAATTAGCTGAAGCTGAGAGTAAAATGCAACATACTGTTGAGGCAACTCAACGAGCATTTAACACGATTCGTACTGGTCGAGCCAATGCGAGTCTACTAGATAAAGTATTGGTGGAATATTACGGTACGCCTACGTCTTTAAAATCACTGGCAAATATTAGCACACCTGATGCCTCAACCATTCTGATTCAACCTTACGATCGCAGTAGCTTGAACATTGTGGAAAAGGCAATTTCCTTGTCAGATGTGGGTTTAACCCCTAGCAATGATGGTTCTGTAATTCGGTTGAATATCCCGCCTTTAACAAGCGATCGCCGTAAAGAACTTGTCAAAATTGCTGCTAAATATGCCGAAGAAGGCCGTGTGGGAATTCGTAACATCCGCCGCGATGCAGTAGACTCCATTCGCAAACAGGAAAAAAACACGGAAATTTCCGAAGATGAATCCCGCGATCTACAAGACAAATTGCAAAAATTAACTAATAAATACACTGCCAGAATTGATGAATTATTGGCAGAAAAAGAAAAAGACATTACCACTGTCTAAGTTAAGGGACTAGAGTCTAGGGGCTAGGGGCTAGGGGCTAGAAAAAATAACTGATGACCATTGACTCTTGACCATTGACTCTTGACTCTAGTCAAATTTTTAAACCTGAAACCACAGATATTCATCGCTAGCCATCGGTGTTTGTCTGTGGTTTCACGTAATAAGCTAGAATTTTGTATGCGCCCTGAACAAAGACTTTGTGTGGGCTAAGTGAGGAGCAAAAATTCAACCATATGTACGACTGTATTATCGTTGGAGCTGGGCCATCTGGTGGAACCGCTGCATATCATTTGGCCAAGCAGGGTCGCTCAGTATTAGTTTTAGAAAAAGAATCTCTACCTAGATATAAACCCTGTGGTGGTGGAGTGTCACCTGCGATCGCCCAATGGTTTGACTTTGATTTTAGCCCAGCAATTTCTGTAAAGGTAGACTCTCTGCGCTTTACCTGGAACTTAGAAGAAGCAATAGAGGCGAAAATCGGTGTTAAAGAACCGATTTGGATGGTGCGGCGCGATGTTTTTGACCATTTCCTAGTCCAACAAGCAAAGAAACAAGGAGCGACACTACAAGATAATACAGAAGTAACGGGGATTGAGTTTAAAGGAGATTCTTGGCAGGTGAATACAGCCAATCGCCCTGTTACAGGTCGCTACTTAATCGCAGCTGATGGCGCTAAAGGGCCGATGGCTAAATGGCTAGGCTTTAAAGACCGTAAACGCCACTTAGCAGGCGCTTTAGAAGCAGAAGTTCCCGCCAATGTAGAAAACAAATCTTTGGCTCATTTTGAATTTGGCTTAGTCAAAAATGGCTACATTTGGAATTTCCCTAAAGCTGAAGGGTATTCCATTGGTGTCGGGACGTTTATTGGTGGCACACCCCAAGACTTCAAGAAAATTTTAGATGAATACGCCCAATCCTTTAATGTAGATGTCAAAATTTGCCAGCAATATGGTCATCCCATTTCCTTGTGGAATGGAAATCAAAAGCTACACACCCAAAATGCTGTTTTGGCTGGAGAAGCGGCTTGTGTAGTTGATCCCATGACAGCAGAAGGTATTCGCCCTTCGATTTTTAGCGGGTTGCTAGCAGCAAATGCTATTAACCAGGCGCTTGCAGGCGATATCAACGCTGTAGAAGAATATACCAATGCCATTAACGAACAATGGGGAACGGATATGGCTTGGGCGCAAAAATTAGCTAATGCATTTTATCGCTTTCCGAAAATGGGCTACAACGTTGGTGCCAAGGTTCCTTCTGGTGCCCAATTTATGGGTAAAATTTTCTGTGGCGAACTGCGCTATGGTGATGTGGTTAATCGTGCCCTCAAGCGATTAATTCCTGGTTTTGGGAGGTGAATTAATTATGGTTGATGTTGACGCTTGACGGTTGACTGTTGTGGCGATCAAACCAATCCTGAACGCAGGGCGACAACTGCTGCCTGCACGCGATCGTCTACTGCTAATTTATTCATAATCCCCCGGACGTGAGTTTTCACAGTATTGGGGCTGAGATAAAGTTTTTCGGCAATCTCTGGGTTACTTAAACCGTCTACCATTAGTTTCAATACTTCCAACTCACGAGCCGAAAGATTAGCGGTGTTTCCCTTGGCGGTGGGGGGGCGGAGATTTTCAATTACTCGTCGCGCAATTTGGGGATCAAGATAAGTTGCGCCATCAACTGCGGCGGCGATCGCACTTAAAAGCCTCTCGACACTAGCACCTTTGATACAATAGGCATCTGCACCGCTAGATAAGGCGGCAATGATTTCTGTCTCCGTTTGGTGAGATGTCAGCATCACTACATGAGTGTCTGGTAATGCGGCTTTAATTTGCTGTGTCGCCGCAATTCCATCGAGTCGTGGTAACCCGATATCCATCACTACCAAGTCCGGTTTTAGTTGCAGTGCTGCTTGCACACCTAAATAGCCATCTTCTGCTTGTCCGACAATTTCCAACTGGGAATGAACCATTAAGGATTGTTCAAGTCCCAGTTGCATCATCGGATCGTCTTCAACAATTAAAACCCGCAATGGCGGTGCATCTGTTGGCAGATTTAAGAAGGAGCTAGTATCTGGAGACATTCTCATCGATAGTAGTTAACAATTAAGAGTCATTAGTCAGTTGTCCTTTGTCCTTTGTTTTTTGACTAATGACCAATGACCAATGACCAATGACTAACTTTACTATTCTTCCACGCGATATCCTAACTCTGCTAAACTAACGCGAGACTGACGCCATTTTGGTTGAACTTTGACGAATAATTCGAGGTAGACTTTGCCGGAAATCAACTTTTGAATTTGTTCGCGAGCTTCACTACCAATGGCTTTGAGCATTGAGCCACCTTTGCCAATGAGAATTCCTTTTTGGGAATCTCGCTCAACGTTGATGGTGGCGAGTACGCGGGTAATACTTGGGGTTTCTTCTACTAGATCAATGGCGATCGCTACTGAATGGGGAACTTCTTCGCGCGTTAACAGCAAAATCTGTTCGCGAATCAATTCGCCCATAATAAACCGTTCTGGCTGGTCGGTTACCAAGTCCGGCGGATAGTAAAAGGGGCCGTTCTCTAAATGTTCAATTAATACGTCTTGCAATTCTGGCAATCCCACACCAGTCTTGGCAGAAAATTTCACCGTTTGCCATTGGTAAGACTCAGCTAAGTGTGTGTAACTATCATCTATCGACTGGGCATCTGTGGGTTGTTGATCGATTTTGTTCACTCCCAAAATTACTGGTGTCTGACTGCGACTGAGCAACTCAGCAATAAAGCGATCGCCTGCTCCACAAGCTACTGTTCCATCTACCACAAATAACACTACATCCACTGACTCTATGGCAATTTTGGCATTTTGCACCAGTACTTCTCCCAATTGATGATGGGGTTTATGAATTCCTGGTGTATCTACAAAAATTAGCTGCGCTTGTGGTGTAGTTAAAATCCCTCTTAACCGATTACGTGTAGTCTGTGCTACTGGAGATGTAATAGCAACTTTTTGTCCTACTAATTGATTCATTAAAGTAGATTTACCGACATTAGGGCGACCAATAATGCCGATGAAACCAGACTTAAATTCAGGAGGAGCCTGGGGAATCGATACTTCTCCTGAAAAAGAGAAGATGTGATTATCAATACTTGTCACCTTTAGCTCCACCGTCATATTTTATAGTTGGGATAAGTTGTTTGTTTTGCTAGACGAGTAATAATCATAAGATCACCCTGGCATTTTCTGGGGATTGCCTCTGCTTAAGTTTAATCTACTACTAAATATATTGTGTTCCAATCTTAAAAAAGACATAAGAGCATTCCCAAGACGGGAATTTTTCTCTCTTATTGGGTATTGATCTAATGATAACACTGTGCAGCAATTGTCTGGCATTGTGCTACTCATAGCTATAAATGGCAAGCCCTTGTAATTTGTCAAGGCAATATCGATACATTGCTATGATCGCAAACAAAAATATTATCGGCAGCTAATCTATGTTAAGAAAAATTAATCATATAACCATCCGAGTTGATGCGGATAAATTACTTGGGGAGGGAAGAAGGTTGAATAAAAAAGGCTTTTTGAGGTTTATCTAGCTGTGGAAAAATTAAATAAGAGTTGTATAGAAATCCTCTTAGATTTTAAATTATATTTTTCAATACTTATTTGTAGTCAGGACTTTAGTCCGGTATTTTTAAAGCGAAGTGCTGACTAAGAACAGATCAAAACTATGTGGCGATGAAGCACTATCCTGACTATACTAGCAACATTGGGTGAGAGCATACGAAATGCGATCGCATAATATTTTCCCAGAAGAATTAATTCTTTATAAAGTTTTGATAATTGTTGATTTAACTATAGTTAGATAATTTTGTCGGACGACCTCTCTATCTAATTCGGAAGTTGAGATTTAGTAAAAGCTACTAAATCATCAACTTCTTTTTATGAGTAACTAAATATACAGTTTTCTTCTTGGACTTTTGGTGCTGCAAGTGTCTGTCATTATGCCAGAAATACCAAGA
The DNA here is from genome assembly GCF_963875285.1 of Calothrix sp. NIES-2100. Lineage (NCBI taxonomy): Bacteria > Bacillati > Cyanobacteriota > Cyanophyceae > Nostocales > Calotrichaceae > Calothrix > Calothrix sp. NIES-2100. Next base: position 8,060,741 of record NZ_CAWNLA010000001.1, on the reverse strand, counting down.
ACAGAAAATTCCGCAGCAAAGTAGGTGGGCGCGAAAATTTATAACTACGTCATTGCGTTGGCGGAACGCCTTCCCGCAGGGTACGCAGGGAACCGGAGTGAAGCAATCGCAAGGGTTTTGAGTAATTTACATTTTGTTACATAGTTAGGTTTATTCATGCCTACCTACTAACTACTGAATAATTCTGAGTACAAATTCGCCTTGATTTACGGCTTGATTAGTTGAAATCTCATAAACTATTCCATCATGTTCAGCAAAGATATCAATCACCTGAGGCAATTGACTTTCTTTGTTGAAACTGAGAATTTGATAGAGTCTGTCTTTAACTTTGACTTTACTACCTAATTGAACTCGCGATTGAATCATCCCACCTGCGATCGCATAATATTTGATCACTTTACTTGTAGCTGAAAAAGTCATTTGCTGATCTGTGGTTTGTGCGATAGGAAACTCAGGAATTCGCAACACACCTTTTTGTGCTAAATAATTTTTTATCCCTAAAATACCTTTGGTAACTGAATCAGGGTTCATCTGCATTCCTGTACCAAGTTCGAGTGTCCAAGCTTCGATATCAAACTTAATATTTCTCCCAAGCTGTTGAAAACAAGCTTCTAGTGCTAACCAAGGTTTGATAAATGCTTCATCAAACGCATCACCATCATATGGATATAGTAAAATTCCATAATCAAGCAGGAAGTATTTAGCACTGTCTTCGCGATTTTGGAAGTAATAAAGATAGTTTATTGCTTGATTGGTCGAACTGTGTAAGTCGATCAAATAATCTGCATCTAAACTCAAAGATTGTAGTTGGTAAGCAAACTGCTCAGTATAAGGTAGTCCAGCAGAGGAATTAATTTTTTCGATGATTTTGGTAAACTTTTGTTTAATTCTCGCTAGATAATTTTCTCGGACAACCTCTGCATCAAGATGAAGTTGAGATTGAGTAAAATTTACTAAATCATCAGCCTCTTTCTCGTAGTCCCAAAAGATCCGATTCCAGTCTTTGGCTTCGTAAACACAGTATCTTCCAGGAGAAAAATGGTGAGAACGCTCATTTACTCCCATTGGATTACAAACAGGAACTAGCCAAATTTCTCCAACTAAATTTGTATCCTTTAGTAATAGCAAAAACTCGATAATTTGGTGAATAACTGCATTACCAGCAATTTCTGCACCGTGGAGATTAGATTGAATGTAAACTTTTTTGCCGGGATGAGCGCCGATAAATTTGTAAACTTGTAGAGATAGGCGATCGCCTGAAGCCATTTGACGTAAAAAAATTGTTTCAATAACTGGCTGCATGGTAAAAATCCGCGCTCGTTGGAGTACTATACATGGTAGGGACACAGCATCATTAAGATTGTCTGCTTGCCCTTAAAGATTTCGGCTGTTCCCTACAATAATTTTCCTGATAGCAACTCTATGTGAGGTTGCACATTAACCCCCACAGCCAGGGGAAGATCATCATTAATTCAGCATAGGTAAAAAGCGGCGAATTAATCCAATCGTCACCGCCGGTAATTCTAACTGTGGCGTTAATCCCACATCTTCAAGTTGTTGAAAAACTCTAATCGCTTGGGGATTGAGATCGGCGAGACGGCGGCCAATTTCCGGGGCGGTAAATTGTGACTTTTGTCCCCAAATAATCGCGGTGGGAGTAGTCAATTGCTGAATATATAAAGATAAATCAAAGCACAAATCACCGCGAACAAAAGACAGCGCCGTGTATTCAGCATTAGGCTGTTGTGCAGATTCTAGATAGGCATCGACAATTTCTTGGTCAACTCGGCTAGGCTGGGCAAATTGTCGTTGCTCTAGGAAAGTGCGAATTCCGTTACTGGTTGCAACTCCCGTACTGTACAACAACCGATCCACAATGGGAACGCTGGCTAACTGCGCAAAAAAACTGCGTGAGTAATCTTCACCAAAATCAGACAGTCCAGCGGGTGTAGTGAGAATTAAAGATTGGAATAAATTAGGATGAGCGATCGCCACTCTAATTATCATCGCTGCGGTGAGGGAAGAAGCGATCACTGTGACTGGGGCTATACAAGTCTGCTGCAAAAACTCCTGAATCGTTTTGAAGTAATCTTCAAGGACATAATTGCGTCCTAAATGCTCAGATCTACCCCAACCTAGTAAGTCTGGTGCAAGAATGCGATAGTCGCTGGCGAAAGCTGGATAAACTTTAGACCATTCATAAGCAGAAGATCCACCACCAAATCCGTGGAGAAACACTAAAGTTTTCCGTTCGTCTTTAGCAGTATCGTCTTGCCAAAGTGAAAGAGTGTTCGTATAGTACACTATTCTCCCCAGGGAGGTGATTATCGAGCGTTGCTCAAATCCTAGTGGTTGAAACATAAGTATTGTTATTCACTTTTGTGGTTGCTTGGGTTAGGTGATACTTAAGTCAATCTTAAGTATTTATACTAAATTACTTTCCGGAATAGCATCTAGTCATCAAGAATTAACAGACAGAACAACGAGTATGGGGAGAATCTCTTGGTCATCCCCTTCTTATCCTGTGTGAGTGACTATCTGGGAGAATTGCTTGGTATTACCTGTTGACGTTAAGCTCTCTACTATTATCGGTGAATCTATCATGCTGAGACTTCTCACCTACGTCAGATTAAGTAGATGTAAAATTACTGGATTATCTATGAAGATATTGTGATTTTTTTGCTACAAACCTTGGCTGCTTTTGCCTCTATTTCCTGCCCCATCAGGATTTAACTAGGTAGCGAGGATAACTTAGATATTAATTATGGCATGTGTTTTCTATGGTAATCTATCAGAAAGATTACGGATAATTTTTGCAAGTAAACTATAGTCAAAACGCTGAGACGAACAGTCGTTAATTTTAGTACTGCCAGCAAAAAAAATCACTTTTGCTCGTAATTATGACGAATTATTAAATTAATTAATTCTATAGAAAATATTAAGGCGGAATGTGATGGGAAAGGAGGCTATTCTTCAATCAGATAAAATACAAAAGTTTGATGATAGTGGATTTGCGGTTGATAAGTGTCATATTCATAACCAAAGTTTAGCTTCAGAGTGGCAGGGATCGGTAAAAGAAGCTTATGAAACTACATCAGCAAATACACCTAGTTGTATTGCTTTAAACTTTGATGATTTGAAATGTTTTGAAACTGTAGAACGCCAGTATGAGTCTTGGGGTGCGATTTTTCATAATTCTTTGGCTATCCAACCATCAAATCCAGCATTTCCCACCCACTCAGGTTTGACAGTATTGATGGGATCGCCGAAGAGTGGATTGTTAGAAGTGAGTTTTTTGCAACCTGTCAATTGGGTTAGTGCTTTGGTCACAAGTTCACAGCGGCTAGTGTTGACAGCTTACGATCGCGATCGCAAACTGCTGGCCCAAACAGTACTACCAGGAGCAAATCTGGCTAATTCAGACTCCGCTTTACCGCCCAATACTCTGTTATCTATAGACGCAAATGGTATTCATTCTGTTACCTTCAGTGCGTTTGACGGTCTATTTACCCTTGATAACTTTCGTTTTTGTTTTTAGCTAAATTGTCAGTTGTCAGTTGTCAGTTGTTTTTCGGCATTGGGCATTGGGGAGGCAGTGCGTTGCAAAGCCAGTCGCGTGGGCGGGTTTCCCGACTTGAGCGAACTGGCGTGGGGTTTCCCCCGTTGTAGCAACTGCCGTCATTGGGCATTGGTTATTTCTCCTGGAGCTTTCTTGTCCTCCTTGTCCTCCTTGTCCCCCTTCCCTGTTTTGATAGATGGCGACGAAATATTTTTTCATCGGGACTGCCAGAAATCTACCCAAGTCTTCTAAATAAGGTATTATTGATTGTCGATGGCAGCGTGAGGCAACTCCAAAAGCTGGCATAAATACGCCCACAGGCCTCGAAAGCCTTAAGAATAAATGGGTGTCGTATTTTTTCCTTAATATATAGTAAAACTTATACACTACAATCTTGTAATCTAGATAGGTAAACACCGTGGCGCAGGCTTTGTCTTCGTGGCAGCAATTAATTAACCAGCTTTCCAACTGGTCGCTTCCAGATCTTAAGACAGGAGCCTCAAAGCAGCGAAAATTCCAGCGGTTTTCTGGGCCAGGCGGCATTCTGGGATTCCTGACAATTATCGTTGCTATGCTGTTGTGGAACTGGAAACTTCTGTTGGCGCTGCTGATCGGTATTGGGGTAATGTTATCAGTCTACTTAATGCAGAAGTGGGACTGGCAAAAACGCTGGTCTCAAATGCAGGAGTTTGTCAACCCCCCCAACCGTCAGTTAATCTTGGCAGTTAGTAGTGGTGGGATTGCAACTTTTACCACTTACATAGCAGCTACAATTTGGTTTGACTCCAACAGTCCTTGGATTGCGGCTGGTGTGATTCTCCAAGGTTTGGGAACTGTATTAACTTTAATTTTGTTGGTCTGCCAAATTGTTAATTTTTATGGAATTCGCCAAGAAGACTACCTCGATCGCTTATTGGATAACTTAACCCAAGCAGATCCCTTAAAGCGTCTCATCGCTGTGCGTCAATTAACTAAACTTATTGCGCGAAAACGGGTTGATGCTGGGTTACAACAAAATGTGATTGAATGTTTGCAACTTTTATTAACTAAGGAAGAGGAAGCAGTAATTCGAGAAGCAGCTTTTGAAAGTTTACAAACTTTAGATAGCTCAAAAATACCACTATCCAACACATCTGGTATTTTGATTCCTGTATCAGCAAAACTCAAAAGTCAACTGAAGGCTGAAATATGACGTATGAAGTATGAAGTATAAAGTATGAAATTAACCCAGCCATAAAGCGAAAATTTGCAGTCGGGTGTGGGACTGGTTACCCGAATTGTAGACTCGTAGTGACTTGTAACAAATTCCTCATTTCATCCTTTATCCTTCATCCTTTGGGAAATGATTATTATCATCATGGGTGTTTCTGGATCTGGTAAAACCACAGTCGGAAAACTGTTAGCAGACTCTTTAGGCTGGACTTTTAGCGATGCTGACGCTTTTCACTCACCAGAGAATGTTGAGAAAATGCGGCGTGGTATCTCCTTGAATGACGCAGACAGAAAACCTTGGTTAAAAGATTTGCAAACAGCCATTAAACACTGGCTGCAAGAAAATACAAATGTAGTGTTGGCGTGTTCGGCCTTAAAAGACAGCTATCGCCAATTTCTGGTAGTGGATAGCGATCGCATCAAGCTAGTCTACCTCAAGGGAACTTACGATTTGATTCAAAAGCGATTACAAGAGCGTCAAAATCACTATATGACGGAAATACTCCTCAAGAGTCAGTTTGATACTCTCCAAGAACCGTTAAACACTATATATATAGATATCGCACAACCACCCCAGGCAATTGTGCAAAACATTAGAACAGTTTTAGGAATTTAGATTTAACAAAATTAAATAAATAGGCGGACTGCCTTACTAAGGGTATCCGCCTTATAGACAAACAACAATACTATGAACTTACCCATCATTACAGCTGATGAATGTTTATTGCCGAATCTAATTGCAGTATATTCATGAAAATTATGAATAAATCGCATTTTTGAGAGCGATCGCGCAAAACAAGGGTGCAGATATCCTACTTACCAGTACTCTAAATTTGCCTATCTGATCGCGCAAAAGGGCGGGGAGACCCATTGGTGTCAACTTAAGTTAAAAGGCTTATCCCACAAGCGTTTTACCCCTCCCCTTAATCCCCTCCCCGTTTACGGGGAGGGGACGTTTTGGCTTTAGACAAAACTGGGGTGGGGTAACGCGGATCGTGATGGTAGGCAATTTGATTCTAAATAACGTCTTGGCAAGGGTTTCGCGTTAAGTTGACACCTATGGGGGAGACCCCGCCCCTACAATTTGGGATAATTTATTTTTGGTATTCCCTATGGAGTGTTAGGAATCAATCTACCGCAGGGATAGGTAGCTGCTTGCTGAGATGCACTATCAGCTACAACCGCTGGGATTTGCTCGGATGGTTGCGCTTTAGCTGCTAGATAATCTTGGCGCAGTTTCTCGAAAATGGCTTCTCGCTTGTCATATATCCGCTTCAATGGGCGTGGCTGGCACTTTTGGAGAACGTATGCTGTTACCAGTGGTAAGGCGATCGTACTATCGGTGTAACAAACAATCGTGCTGGGTAATTCTTCTGGGTCAATTTTACCCCAACTGACCGCTTCTGAAGGAGTTGCGCCAGACAAGCCACCTGTATCAGGACGCGCATCGGTAAACTGGACAAAGAAATCATGTCCCCGTTCTTCTAGCCCCAGTACCTCGTGAAGTTGCGGTTGGGTTTGTAGCAAAAAGTTTTTGGGACTACCGCCACCAAGAATCACAGCTGCACTTTTACCTTCTGCTTCTCGTGCATTGTAGGCGATCGCAGCTGTCTCGTTAACATCAATTGAGGGATCTATGACTAACTGCGAACCTTCCAACGCTAAAGCGGCGACGTTCATCCCAATGGAACTATCTCCTGGAGAAGAAGTATAAATCGGTACGCCACACTCATAAGCTGTGGCTAGCAAGCAGGAATTTTTCACGCCCAATTGCTTTTCGATTTCCCACACATACTTTCCTAGCAAATGGTGAAATTCAGCAGTTCCCATCCGCTTTTGAAAAGCTTCTGCTTGCAGTATCTTGCGGATAAACGCATCAGTTTCCAGCAGCACATCATAGCCAAAAATAATGTCATAAATCCGGATAGTCCCTTCTTGGCGTAGCTTCACATCATCCAAAAAGGGATTACCCGCAAACAGTTCAAAACCCAAACCATAGTGCATATCGTGGTAAAGATTTGCACCAGTGCTAATCATCCAGTCAATAAAGCCATTGCGAATCAAAGGCGCAAGGGCGGAAACCCCGAATCCGGCTGGTGTCATCGCTCCAGAAAGGCTAACACCCACCGTTACACCGTCTGTTAACACCTCACGACTCAGCAGTTGACAAATTTCCCGCAACCGCGCCGAGTTGTAAGCGGTGAAGTAATTATCAATCAAATCAACTACCCCAATATCCGCTGACATCGGTGTTGGTGCAATTTTTTGACCCAGCTGTTTTGACATTTTGAGAATCCCGAAAAGATAACACGAATCTCATGTTATCTAGGATTACGTTAATTCTCGTATAACTTTTAGATAACAATCGTAGGCGCTTTGTCCAAAGCACACAAAAATCACTTGTTCTATGGACTGATGGCTGTGTAAAAACTTGTTAACTTCTGTAATGGCAATTTTGCTAGCGCGTTCCATTGGAAACCCATACACACCAGTGCTAATCGCCGGGAAGGCTATGCTTTTAATTTGATATTGTTCTGCCACAGCCAAGCTATTGCGGTAACATTTCGCTAACATTTCGTCTTCACCTTGATTGCCACCATACCAGATGGGGCCGACTGTGTGAATTACCCATTTTGCTCTCAGTTGGTAACCTTTGGTGATTTTGGCTTCCCCAGTAGCACAACCATTTAACTGGCGACATTCAGCCAACAATTCTGGCCCTGCGGCGCGATGAATTGCACCATCAACACCCCCACCACCCAGTAAGGAATTTTTAGCAGCATTCACAATCGCATCTACTTGTAGCTGAGTAATATCCCCTTGAAAAACTGATGTTTGCTTGATCATGTTTGCTTCACCATTGTTATGAGTATTTTCTAACATCCAATCTGCATGAATTGCTTGTAATCTTTGAAATATTAAGAGCAAGTGTCCATTGTTGATCATCGCAGATCAATGACCGCTACAAAAACGCTCTTTGCGAATGTGCGTTGTAAACAATTTCTGCAATGTAGAAATGTCTGCTAAAGTTAATAGTTCACTCCTCTGTAACAAAACTATGTGCTTCCTGGTGCCAAGATAGCCAATCAAAAGAAATGATAAAATTTTCTTGATAACCAGATGTAATAAACTGGTCAAATTCTTTAGAATAGCAATATGGCTCGAAAGTCAATGGTTCAGTTTGTATGTCATATAGCTTTGCTTCTTTATCCGTAAATAATTTGACAAAAGCTAATATACTTTCCAGATTTTTCAGGGTAATTTGAGGAGACATAATAACAACTGAAGACTGAAGTATTAAGTATAAAGTCTGAAGTCAATAAATTCTCAACTCTGGACTTTTGACTATTGTTAACATTATTGCCAAATAAAATTGATGAAAAACGATAACCCACAACAATTAGATTCAGACCAAGAGATCGCACGCGTAATTGACGAGGTAATGTCCTCATCTTTAAGTAACGAACAGTATCGCCAAAAGATGCAGCGACGTAAAGAAGTACAGGACAAGCGCATAGCACAAGCTGTACCAGAAAAAGGATTAATTATTGTAAATACTGGAAACGGGAAAGGGAAAACGACTGCGGCTTTAGGGATGGTAATGCGATCGCTTGGTCATGGATATAAAGTGGCGATCGTCCAGTTTATCAAAGGAGCTTGGGAACCCTCAGAAAAAAGAGTGTTCAGTAATTGGCAAGACCAGTTAGAATTTCATGCTATGGGCGAAGGCTTTACATGGGAAACCCAAGACCGCGATCGCGATTTAGATAAAGCTCAAGCTGCTTGGGAAAAATCATTAGAATACATTCGTAACCCTGACTTTAGATTAGTCTTATTAGATGAAATTAATATTGCTCTAAAAATGGGGTACTTACAAGTTGAGCAAGTTTTAGCAGGTTTAGCCACAAAACCTGCTGATACTCACGTTATTCTTACAGGTCGAGGCGCACCACCTGCTTTAATCGAACGCGCAGACCTAGTAACAGAAATGACCCTAGTTAAGCATCCCTTCCGTGACCAAGGTGTGAAAGCTCAACCAGGAATTGAGTATTAAAATAATTCGTAATTGAGCCAGCGTATTGCAGATAAATAAACTACACAGGTGGGGGCAGAACATTGTTGTGCCCTTACAATTATCTATACCCCACCAAGTTCTCATCCGCTGCAATTAGTAATAATTATGAATTAGGCATGATGTCTTCAAGTTTAAGTTGTAAATTGGGAAATAAATAAGAAGAAATAGTATCTTTTAAACGATATTGTTGCTGCTGGTATACACCGTTAACTAACTGACAAACAGTGAAGGTGGGTTGTTTTGGATTACCGATAAATTGCCAACCACCCAAGCCACGAAAGTCCACAATCCAATATTCTGGAATGTTAAGAAAAGCGTATTCTTCCACTTTTCTAGCATAATCATCTTGCCAATTTGTACTGACAACTTCTGCAACTAGTTTGATTGTACTGCCGTTACAAATAATAGGTTCTTTTTGCCAGAGTGGTTCTTTACTAAGTTCTGCTTGATCTAGAACAATGACATCAGGACGTAAGGCTGTGGCTTCAGCAGCAGGTGGTTTAATCAGACAACTTTTTGGTACTAGCCAGTTGAGTTTAGAACTAAAAATTTCCACATAGATCCTACCTGCTATGCTACCTGCAACAGCTTCATGAGGGCCTGTAGGTTCCATGTCTCTAAGTTCTCCATCAATTAGTTCGTAGCGTTCATTATCACTATATTGGGCGATAAATTCCTCAAAAGTTAAGGCTTTGGATGGGGTGTAGGTCATAGGTCTTGCTTGGACGCTAACATAGCCTTATTGTAGCGGAGGCGTTTTTGCAGGATAAAATTTTCAGCTAACAACAGCAGCGATCGCTATAACTCCGATGCCAATGGATTTGATATCAAAACATTACTATAAATTAGCAATAAATTAGGAGTTATAAAAAACATAAATCCTAATTTATTATTCATTATTTGACTAATTTGTGATATTCAGTTTGTAAAAGCTTGATTGCACATTTGCAACATGCGCTTATCATTAGCACTAACAGATTTTAGCTGATGATAATCTTGCAATGCTACTGAATAAGCATAGGAACTGAACTCATCATCATTAATGCTAGGTATTGTATTAGTTGTGGCAACCTGATTTGTGCTAGTGTCATCTGAGGTAGCTTTAACAGTCATTGCCAACTCTCCTGAGCGATCCATTGTGCCTTGAAAACAACTAAACTCAGAATTAGGCATATACATTGCACCCTTTACCGTCGCTTGGCGCTTTTCAAATATAATATACCCTTGCCCAAGCTGGTTTGGTTTTGGTGACTGACCATACAGATAAACTCCATCTTCTGTCGGCAAATTACTTATTGGTACATTTGTAACTTCTGCGGCAGATTTTTGAGTTCTAGTCACCAACGCTGTGGTTTCGGTTGGTGTTTTTAAATCCTTTGCTGAACCTTGAGAATTTGGTTGTGGCAAATTCTCAGTATTATTGCTAGTTGCGGAAGCTTTCCAATCTTGATTTCTCTGGGCTTTTACTTCTCTTAGCTGTGATAAGAGATAATTTCCCGAAACATTTTGAGAATCTACTGTTATGGGATGACTCAGTACTGATTTAACTTGTTCACCAAACACACCAAGGGTAATTATTAAAGCTACAGCTGGAATTGCCACTTGATGAGAGGAACAGAACTTATAAAGATTGTTAAGCACCCAATTTCTCCTCTTACAAAAATAACTACTCTCTCAACACCTGACTTAAACTTAACTAAGTATTTATGAAGCTAGGCTCGGCCAAAGGTTCGATTTATATTGTCCCGGTAAAAATACGTCCGAGAACGGAAATTTTTATATAATTTGCGATCGCCACCTTAGATTACCGTCCTTCAGCCATCTCCGGCTTCACCCCATAGCATCACCTGATCGGGTGATGCAAAGTTAAGCAGAAAAAATTGTTTGCTTTTGTGAAACTCAACGATTCATGACATTTAACTCGAAACATCTAACTTTTGCCCTATAACTTCGGTAGCAGTATAGGTAACTACATCAGATAATATCTCTATTACGGAATATTCCTCAAGATTTTTCTCAAAAAACCTAACTGTAGAGTGCTAATTAGGCTGAAAAGCTTATGTGAACACCATTTGAGGTATTAATGGGCACTGGATTTGATTAGGATAGTGGAGGCGACTAACTGATACCGTTTTTTTGTTAGCTTTGCCAAATTCTCTTAATCTCTTATTTCTCGGCGTTCTTGGCGGTTAGTTTTTTTCCGAAGATAATTAAGCGCATCTTCATCCACAATTGGTAAGTAGCCGTCATGAACTGGGTACACCAGGAGACATGAAAAAATTTCTGATTCCCCTCCTCGCTTGCGGGGAGGGGTTAGGGGTGGGGTGACGCGGATCGTGATGGTAAGCGATTAACTTTTTACTTTTGCCTTATTTGGTGAGGTTTGTCTCGTTAACTGTGATTGTTCTCGGCTTTGGCAATTTCTAACATTGTTTTTAAGACGGAATCGGGATTTAAACTAATCGAGTCTATTCCCTCTTCCACCAAAAACTGGGCAAATTCTGGGTAATCGCTTGGTGCTTGTCCACAAATGCCAATTTTGCGATCGCTTTTTTTTGCAGCTTGGATTGCCATTTTTACCATGCGCTTGACTCCTGGAGAGCGTTCATCAAATAATCGCGCTACCAGTGCTGAATCTCTATCTAGTCCTAATGTTAACTGAGTTAGGTCATTAGAACCGATGGAAAATCCATCAAACACTTCAGCAAATTCCTCTGCCATAATTACATTATTAGGCAACTCGCACATCACATAAACCTGCAAGTCATTTACACCTTGCTGTAAACCATTCTTCGCCATTTCTGCTAACACTAAACGCCCTTCATCGGGAGTGCGACAGAAAGGTATCATCGGGATAACATTAGTTAAACCCATGTCTTCCCTAACTCGCTTAATGGCATGACATTCTAAGGCAAACGCTTCCCTGTAACCTGGATCGTAATAACGTCCAGCCCCTCGCCAACCTAGCATCGGGTTTTCTTCATCAGGTTCAAATTGTTTACCGCCTAAAAGATTGGCATATTCATTACTTTTGAAATCCGACATCCGCACAATGACTGGCTTCGGATAAAATGCGGCGGCAATTCTGCCGATACCTTGGGCTAATTTATCAACAAAATACTGGGGTTTATCTTCATAAAGTGCGGTGATTTCGGCAATTTTTTCTTTAACAAATTCATCTTTTAAATCGTCATAGTGAATTAACGCCATTGGATGAATTTGAATTTGATTGGCGATAATAAATTCTGTCCGGGCTAAACCAACTCCATCATTAGGTATAGCAGATAAGCTAAATGCTTCTTGGGGATTACCCACATTCATTAAAATTTGCGTGCGGGTGCGGGGTAAGTCTTCTAAGAGGACTTCTTGGACTTCAAAAGGTAATAACCCTGGATAAACTCTTCCTTCGTCTCCTTCCGCACAAGAAACTGTCACTTCTTGACCAGTTGTTAAAATTTCTGTCGCTTTGTTGCAACCCACGATCGCCGGTACACCCAATTCTCGCGCAATAATCGCCGCGTGACAGGTACGTCCGCCAGAGTTAGTAATAATTGCACTCGCCCGTTTCATAATTGGTTCCCAGTCGGGGTCGGTTCTATCTGTGACCAATACGTCCCCAGGCTGGAATTGGTCAATTTTATTCACATCTAAAATTAGACGTACTTTTCCTTGACTAATCGCTTCGCCGATCGCCCGTCCTGTAATCAGGGGCTGAGGGGATTTCGCTGTGATGAGCCGATAACTCCGCAGCACATTTCCCCGCTTCTGTGACTGGACTGTTTCTGGACGTGCTTGGACGATAAATAGTTGATTTGTAATGCCATCTTTTGCCCATTCAATGTCCATTGGGGTGTAATGACCGTGGACTTGGGAATAATGATCTTCAATTACACAAGCCCAATTTGCTAGTTGTAAAATCTCATCATCACTCAGGACAAATTTACATCTATCTACTGGAGGAACTAAAATATTTTTGGTAAATTTAGAGCCATCATCATAGACCATTTTCAGTTCTTTGCTACCCAATTTTTTATCGACAATTGGGCGAAAACCAGCTTTTAAAGTAGGTTTAAAAACATAATATTCATCTGGATTGACAGTCCCTTGCACGACATTTTCACCTAAACCATAGGCGGCGGTAATTAAGGCTGCATCTTTAAAACCTGTTTCTGTTTCAATGGAGAACATTACCCCAGCAGAAGCTAAATCAGAACGCACCATTTTTTGCACGCCTACAGCTAGGGCAACACTAAAATGGTCAAAGCCTTTAGTATGACGATAAGAAATAGCGCGATCGGTAAATAAGGAAGCAAAACAGCGATGACAAGCGGCTAAAACTCCCGCAACACTAACAACGTTGAGGTAAGTTTCTTGTTGTCCAGCAAAACTTGCATCGGGGAGATCTTCCGCTGTGGCGCTAGAACGGACGGCGACATCGGTATCTGCATTATATGGCTCACATAAACTTTCGTAGGCTTTGGCGATCGCCACCCGCAGTTCTGCTGGAAATGGTGTGTGCATCAACAGCGCCCGCGCTTTTTTACCTCTTTCTTGTAAATTTTTGACATCCTCCACATCCAAGTCGGCAAATAGTTCTCGTAGTTTAGCGTCTAACCCAGCAGACTCGATGAAATAACGATAAGCATATGCAGTAGTTGCAAACCCAGTGGGAACATTCACGCCCTTGGGTGTCAACTGGCGAATCATCTCTCCTAGTGAAGCATTTTTCCCCCCAACTAAGGCAATGTCCCCAATCCCCACCTCATCAAACCAAAGAATCAGCGATCGCTCTTTGGTATCCACAGACAAAGTATTCTTAGCTACTGTTACCATCAGGATTACCTCACAAGTAAATGCTCTGGTTGTCAGGGCAAAATTGCTAGTACTGCTACGCATAAGGGGTTAAGAGTCAAGCACCACTAGTCAGGGATCAAGGAGAACTATAAGTATCTCAAAAATTCTCCTTCCTCATATAGAATTTTTATTTGCGCCGTAGTGTGCTAGTATATTTTGCCTATGTTCAATTTTAGATATTAAATTCGCAATTGTGCTATAAAATGCCCAGATATAGTCAAGAAAAATTAACAATAATCTGAGATAATCTCCATATTGAGAATTAAAGATATAATATAAGATGGCGCAACTAGAACAATTACTGAGAATGGCCGAAGACGAGCTAACAGAGTACAGTACTGATGCGCGCAAAATTGAAAAACTGCGCCGCAAAATTGGATTATCAGTATCTTTAGCAGAGCAAAGGCAAATCAAAGCCGAATTATTAGAGACTATGCAACCGAATCAAATTGCCCAAATTGTCGAAGAACAAAGACAAGTAGTAGCTTTACCATTTTGGGGAATTGCGGGATTAGGTTTATTATTAGGAATTTCCTTAAATCAACCGATAGGATTATTAGCAGCTGTAGCGGGTTCTGTGGCTGCTTTTAGAATTCAAAAATGGGGTTGGCAATTACAGGCGAAACGTCTATTACTGCAAACATTAGAAGATATCGAAGCGCGGATTGCTCAACCTAAGTAGACCAACAGAAATAAACATAACTTACAAAAAATAAATTACTCATTTTCCGTAGTGCAAGCCGAAAAGCTCGCTGATGTTCATTCATTGAGCGAGAGTAGTGCGAGCCGAAAAGCTCGCTGATGTTCATTCATCAAGCGAGACGTTTGTCCTTCCCTACGGGAGGCTGCGCCCTAAGCGTAGCTATGCCGCAGGCTTTACGGACACGCTCTCGCATTCGCACTACAAATTTTGGTGGTATTTCAAAAATTGGATGTCCCCAAGAAGTAGGAGCGGGTTCACAGATATAATCCCTTCATTTACGAATATCTGGCTTACAGCTGTTTTCAAGTAAATAGACCACGCGGTAGGGGCACGGCACCGACAATCGAATGGTACATATAATAATCTTACTGATGTTCCCTACGAAAGGATCTGTGGTTCAATTACCACTGAAACTGCTGTAACCCGCCCCTAAGTTGAAAAAAGTTGTGATAAATCCAGGTCTTTCGTCCATAAAGTGAACCCTTTCGTTAAGAAAGGGAACCCCTTCGTTGAGAAAGTGAACCCCTTCGTTGAGAAAGGGAACCCTTTCGTTAACAAAGTGAACCCTTTCGTTGAGAAAGTGAACCCTTTCGTTAACAAAGTGAACCCCTTCGTTAACAAAGTGAACCCTTTCGTTGAGAAAGTGAACCCCTTGGTTCAAAACATGAAGACTTTCATTCACAAAGTGAAGACTTTGGTTAACTAGACAAGTCTGTGAGTGGGACTTTGAGGGAATATAGCGCTTCTGCTTTGGATGCAATACAAAATTATATCGTTGCGGGTAGGGGCACTGCCGTGCCCACAAGAGTGTATTGGACTCAACCGAAAACCGCTATATATCGTCGCGTGTAGGGAACACGTTCGCCCTACAGCCCTTCTCCCAAGGCGAGACGCTACGCGAACGGGCATCCTAGAGACTACCAAATAAAAAAATATTCCAATCATTAATTTACCAAAGCCGCAACTCGTAGGGGCGGGGTAACCCCGCCCCTACAATTTGGCATAATTTATTTTTTGGAGTTCCCCTACGGCAGGCGTTGCTGTTCGACGAAGTCGTTCCCGCTTTCTTAGACAAATTTGAAATGCTGCTGCAAGTTTACATCGCTTGAGTCTTGAATAACACAAATCAAATCATCACCAAAGTAAACCGCAGTATCGTCAGCGGAACTACCAGACCAGTTTCCTGAAACGAGTTTATATAGGCTAGCACTACCTTTAGCTTCGATAGAATCTTCCTGCCCATTCCAGTCAGTAATAGTAGCATGACCATAGTTTCGGTATGCAATTCCCTGGCTACCACCAATAACGAAAGTATCAGATCCAGCACCACCGACTAGGGTGTCTAATTCAGAGTCGCTGTTATAGCCATAGCCGTCAAGGCGATCGTTACCATCTTCACCAGACAAAATATCGTAACCGTTCAGACCTAAAAGAGTATCATTGCCGCTGCCACCTATAAGGGTATCATTTTTATCGGTTCCTTCGATTGTCTGATCGCCGTTAGTCTTATCGTAACTTCTATAAAGAATGTCATTGTCAGTGTATTTGCTCAAGCTGTAGGTGGCATTTTCTTTGCCATACTCACTCGCCTGAAAGTACAATGATTCTTGACGCATATTCAAGTCTGGTAAGCTTGTGGTACTACTGCTAGACCTTCCAGTAAATAGAGTATCTGTACTTAGGACACAAAGATCCAAACTGGAGCCTAGTACGCTTGCTTGAGTGCCATTAACAAAACTAGTATTTTGAGCGTCTAAAGGATTCGTATTTGTACTATTTGCTGCAAACATGCGTACTCTCCTGGATTTTCAGAAATGCTTGTTGCCGATGAAGCAATTTTTAAACTTTAAAAGTCTAAATTGCCCATAGTTCAAGGAAGACTAAAGCCATCCTTTTAAGATTGTTTAAATTTTGTTGCCCAGATTATCTGGTAGGAACGCTCGTAATTCCCCTAATAAATCGGCTATTTCTAGCTTGATTTTTGCTTGCAGATAAATCTCCTAATCGGTTATTTTCCATTATTTATTTAGGAGAAATATGTTGCATTTTGCTTCTTCAGCGCGATCATAGCAGATTAAAACTTATAAAAGCAATAATTAGAAATACTGGGTTTGCTTATAGGAGCGATGCCTACGGCAAGGCTTCGCCAACGCACTTAACATTTCGCATAATCAGAATTCAATTTAAAACATAATTAAAATACATACATTAACTCACCTTTGCCAGTATGATTTTCTATCGCTTTCAATGAAAACACATTTGCTCTGTGTTAACCTGTTTACTGAAACTTTTATTTTTGCTGGTCGATGAACGTTTCTATCCGTTTACTACAGTCCCATGAATTAGCTGATGCTGACTACATTTTTCGGTTGGCTTTTGGCACTTTTGTCGGATTACCAGAACCGACTCAATTTGCTGGAGATGCAGCTTATATCCAGCACCGTTGGCAAACCGATCCAAAGGCTGCATTTGCGGCTGAGGTGGATGGAAAATTAATCGGTTCTAACATAGTAATCAACTGGGGAAGTTTTGGTTATTTTGGCCCTTTAAGCGTTCATCCTGATTTTTGGCAGCAAAAAGTTGGTCAACAACTCATAGAAGCTGCGATCGCCTGCTTTACACAATGGGAAACTCGGTTAGCTGGACTTTATACTTTTGCTAACAGTCCCAAACATCACGCACTTTATCAAAAATTTGGTTTTAATTTACGTTTTTTAACTCCCATCATGGCAAAGTCAGTGCAGCCATCTGTGCTGCTACCCCAAGGCATGAGATACTCACTCTTAAGTGAAAATGAACGTGCTGAATCTCTCAAAGCTAGTTACCAGCTAACTGATTCTATCTACGAAGGGCTAGATTTAACAAGGGAAATTCAGACAGTGCAACAGCAAGCACTAGGCGATACAGTTTTATTTTGGGATGATATCGGTTTAGCCGGATTTGCCGTTTGTCATTACGGCGCAGGTACAGAAGCAGGTAGTAACACTTGCTTTGTCAAGTTTGGTGTAGTGCGATCGGGAACTGATGCAGGACAACGTTTTGAGCAGTTATTAGATCTATGTGAAAACTTGACTCTCACCCTAGGAATGTCAACGTTAGTTGCTGGGGTGAATACTAGCCGTGACGAAGCTTACCGCAGAATGATCGCCCGTGGTTTTCGTAGCGATCATATTGGCGTGGCCATGCATAGACCAAATGAACCAGGATATAATCGCCCAGATGTTTTTGCACTGGATGATTGGCGATAATTTGATTTTAGATTTGGGATTTGAGATTTTGGATTGAAAGTCTTTGCCAAAAGCTATTCCAGAAATTTTAACGGAGCGCGGAAATCCCCACCCTCAACTCGCGAGTTCGGTGGGGATAGGGGGTGGGGGATGAGGATTACATCTGGAATTGATTTTTTACCTAACCACTCACTTCATCCTTTCTAAGATTCCCTTCCTGGTGTCCAGGTATCACGCCACTTCACAGTACCTTCTTTGGCAATTACCCAACGACGGGGTACTGTATTTTCGCGTAGAGGCGATCGCCCTTCGCGCCACATGGCATATTTATAACTAATTAACTTACCTGTACTTTCATCAAAGGGAATTTCTGCAAACCAGGTGTTTGTGTTAATATACTCCAAAGGGTATGCTTTGCTAATATCCCAGTTACCCAACTCTGGACAGTCGCCAGTCACCACGATGGTTTCACCTGGTTGAGTTTGTACACCGTTTAATTGCACGCGCACAATTGTCGTTGCTCTGATTCTCTCCCCAACATGGCTGAAAACAATCACCCCACGTTCTGCAAGTACTAAATTTTGAATTTTGCCGTCTTTGACTTCATACTTGTTACGAGTGACGACACAGGTATGTTCGCCATCTGGTAGTTCTGTATCTACTTCTTCTAGAGTGACTTCTCCCCCCCGATTCAAGGCGACAAAGCACAGAGAATCACGATAACGGCGCACGTAGCAATAAACATCTTCAGTTAAGTATTTTTGCCAGTGGCTACCCATTGATATGGCTGGGTTTAGTCGCCGTAAACCAGATAATAATCTGATGTAACGATAAATCTCTGTATCACTATCCCAATTTTCCATCATGGGGCGATTGTAGGGATCGTTACCGCCATCGGTATCGTTGTGCAGATATTGTTCTGTACCATAATAGATGCAGGGAATACCGCGACAAGTCATAATTAAGGCGATCGCTACTTTTAACATCGCTGGATCTGGGTTCAGCGATTGGAAGCGACACATATCATGATTATCGATAAAGGTAATTAACTCTGTCGCGCCACTGTAGCGATGGTCTTGGTCAAAGATATATTGAATTGTATGGAATCCATTTTCTGAACCTTGTCCTAATGCAGCTCGAATCGCCACACACAAACCAAAGTCTAGAAGTGTCATCCCGGAGTTATTCGCAAATTCCACAGAGCGATCGTCACTGGGACTACTATAAATCCATTCGCCAAAAATGAATACATCTGGCTTATGATTGCACATATCACCAGTGAATTCTTGCCAAAACCAAATCGGCATATGCTTGACAGTATCCACCCGCAAAGCATCTACACCTCTATCTAGCCATTGTTTAATCGCTGACTTAATATACTCACGGTAGTCGCTATTATTTTCATTAAAGGTTGCTAGACCAGCTAATTCGCAATTCTGGACTTGCCAATCATCTTCCCAATTTTGCACCTCACCGTAGTGATGATACCAATTATTCACATCATTATTAAAGTCGGCAATTTTTACCCCATCATCATATAATTCGCCTTTGCTACCACTTGTATCTGGGGTGCTATGGTTGCAAACAATATCTAGGATTAATTTCATATTCCGCTTATGCATTTCTGCAACTAAGCGGTCAAAAGTTGTATCTTTTGTTTCCTGAGTTGCGTTTAAAGAAGGGTTTTCATCTTGGGCAATAAAGCGGGGATTGATGCGTTTAAAATCTTTTGTCCAATAGCCATGTATGGCAGCATTACCAACAAATAATTCTTCAACTTGCTCAAATAAAGGAGTTAGCCAAATGGCTGTGACTCCCATATTCTTCAAATAGTCTAGTTTATCAATTACACCTTGTAAATCCCCACCCCAGTACTTACCCCAATCTTTTCCGGTGGGGTCGTACAGTTCTGAGTTAATCCCTTCGCTATTATCTGGATCGCCATCATGAAAGCGATCGACTACGAGAAAGTAAATAGTTTCTTGACGAAATTCAATATCTCTAGTGTAGAGAAATTCTAAATTAATCTCCGTCTCTGATGGTGGCGATTGGATAATATTTTCTACTTCTTGAGCGGGCGCATCTACTTTGTATTGTTCGGGAGAAAATTGAGATGGAGGAGTCTGTACCATAAAAATATTCAAAGTTATAGGTAATACAAGTTTGCAGTTTTTAATGTGTTTTTTCACTGCGAACTCAGGTATTATCTAATGATTTTTTTTCTTTGGGCATCTATCTCCAGTTAGTCTCAGCTTCAGCCTTTAGATATATAGCTCCCAATTATATAAGGTACACCCTAGCCTCTAACCTAAGCGCTGTAACTTTCGTACCAAGTTGTAGATTTTTTCTCGCTTCCCTTGTACTACGGTGTACACACAAGTCTTATAACCTAGCCCCATAACGTTTCGCTCCCCCTAAATCCCCCTTAATAAGGGGAACTTTGATTCTAATTCTTCCCTTAAAAAAGGGGGGTTAGGGAGGATCGAGCAACATTTTGCACTTAACACAAAGATGTGTGTACACCCTAGCTTCCCTTGTAGGGAAGGGTTTGGGGTTAGCTTACCTAGAACTCACGTTAAAATAAGTCTAATTTATGAGACTTCCAACAGTTTTTTCAGAGAATGCTTGTTGACATACACCATCATTTCTTCCATACTTTCTGAGAAAACTTCAAACACTTTCTCTACTAACTCAAAAGATTTAGTTTTTTGCTCTTCTGTCAGTTGCAAGTTTTCCACAAACTGCTGTAAGTTATCTGTTCCTACGGCGTGGCCAGTTTCCACACAAAAGTGATGCTGACCAAAATAGCGATAATTTTGCTTGGTATCTTGTTGGAGTTCTTGTGCTACTTGTGCAGTTAAAGCTAAAGCTACATGACCTGTTGCTTCTATGGCTTCAATTGCTGCTAGCACAACTACAGGTTCTGCTTGGAAAGTATGTAGTGCAATTTGATGACATATTTGGCGTGTTTTGTATGTTTCCTCACCCCAAAAAAATTTCATCGCATCACTGAACTTCATTGAATTGTTCAAATTCAGTTTCTCGATATCTTCTAGAAACCATCCCCAGTGATTATCATCTTCATAAGTATGTTTATTAATTATTGCCTGAATAGGATTGTTGGTTGGCTCTTTTCGGAAATCATATTTATTCAATTGTCCAAAACCCATTGCAAAAGGAGCTAGACAAGGTGCCCAAGCTAGTCTTTCTCTTGGATCTATATTTTTATCTTGTAGAAATTTAAATAACGGCAATTGGGCGAATTCTCGCTTCCTCTTTTCAATTAATTCTAAAACTTCTTTCATGTTTAAACCTCAATGATTCAAAAATATTGATTTCCAAAAGTTACTTGTAAAGTAAATACAAAAGTACTCTATAGAAAATACGTAAGTAATAATTATTGCTAGCAAAGTTAACTATACTAGTAAACTTTTCTACAACAGATAAGGCGTAACGTATTCTCAAAACTTAAAATATTTACTTTACACATCAAAACCAACTTTCACACTGCACTTCAAACAGTGTAAAACTCATTTTTTCGCCACTTATGTCACTATATGTGCCTTTGATTTAGTTTAAGTTTCATTAAGTTTAAATGCTAAAACTTAACTTAATTAAGTATTTTTTAATATTTTTCACCAAAAAAGTATCCGTAAATTTATGTATTTATTATGAATAACGTTAATACTTTTAATACATTGTTTTATAATTTACTGCTTTTTATAAAAAATAAGTAAATTTATTTAAGTAATTTACTAAAAATAATTTTGGAATTAAATACATAAAGTTGGCAAACACTGGGAAAAACAAGATAAATTCTCAATAGATTATTAAGTAATTTAGCAAACTAAAAATTTAAGTATAATTTCTTAGATGTCATCTAATTATGACATATTAAACTGATGCAGCATTTCATTTGGATGTAGAAAATAGATTCAAAAGTTCAAACTCTGCCCAATTACATAGACATTTTTCTATCTAGTCACAGATGCAGTGGGAAACAATCCGCTGCAAGTAATAAATAATACACGGTTAAACAATATTATCAAAGCGTAATAAATATCATTCCAATTGAAGATGACAAATTAAGTAAGCTTATTGTAATACTTTGACAATATTATTTTGAAAATAAACATTTTCTATACTGTTTGAAAGGAAGCAACTGGTACATAAAGCATATTGAATCAACTTAAAGTATCGAAACCTAAAATAGTAAACGATTTCCTTTCTTGCGGCGTTTGATTTCCGCCTGAATTGCATCAACTACAGTTTCAATTACCTTGACTCTGGCATAATATTTATCATTGGCAGCAACAATTGTCCAAGGAGCAGTTGGGGTAGTGGTACGTTGAATCATCTGATTTACTGCGACTTCGTAATAAGGCCACTTTTCCCGATTCCGCCAGTCTTCATCGGTAAGCTTGTATTGTTTAAAAGGGTCATTTTGGCGTTCGGTAAAGCGCTTGATTTGTTCTTCTGAGCTAATATGCAGCCAAAACTTGACTAAAACGTAACCTGCACTGGTTAATTGGGCTTCAAACTCATTAATTTCTTGGTAAGCTCTGCGCCACTCTATTTCCGCTGCAAATCCTTCGATGCGCTCGACTAACACCCGCCCATACCAAGAACGGTCAAAAATGCCAATTGTCCCAGTGGTGGGTAATCGCCGCCAGAATCGCCAGAGATAATGATGGGCTTTTTCTTCATCTGAGGGAGCAGCAAAGGGATAAACAAAGTAACTCCGGGGGTCGAGAATATCTGTAAGTCGCTTAATCGCCCCACCTTTACCAGCTGCATCCCAACCTTCAAACATCACCAACACAGGAATTTGATGCTTGTGGATGCTTAACTGTAGCTGACGCAGTTGTATTTGTTCGTTAGCTAATTGCTCATCGTAATCTACTTCTGAAAGACTTTGGCTTAAATCAACCTGGGCGAGTAAGTCTGGTTCTGTGGGTTCTAAATGAGACTGTGCTGGTAGGATAGGAGTAGGAAGTTGGATTTGCTGCCGATCTAAAGCAGCAGTTAAAGTTGCAGCCAAATGACTTAACACCTTCACCCGCGCCCAGCGCTGCGAGTCACCCTCTACTAAAGTCCAGGGGGAACTACCAGTACTAGTTTGCACTAGCATATCTTCAGCCAAAGTTGTATAGCGATCATAATGTTTTTCTTGTTGCCAGTCTTCTTTACGCACCCGCCAAGCCGTTAGGGGATCTTTACCATATTCTTTCAACCGACTTTTCAATTCTTTCCGGCTGAGATGTAACCAAAATTTAGCGATCGCAACTCCATCATCTACCATCTGTCGCTCAAAAGAGTTAATTTGCCCCATTAATAGCGGAATTTGAGCGCTTGACACTCGGTCAAATAAACGGTCTTCTAAAACATGGGTATACCAACTATGATAAAAAATACTGATTGCACCTTGGGCGGGTAGTTTTCCCCAAAATCTCCAAAGAAAGGGATATTGGCGTTCCTCTGGTGTCGCCGCCCAGATAGGATGTACCTTAAATCCTCTGGGGTCAATATAGGATACCATTTGCTTGACCAAGCCACCCTTACCAGAAGCCGCCCAACCTTCCAAGACGACAATCACAGGTAATTTTTTTTCCCAACAGGCGGTTTGCAGCGTTCGGAGTTGATGCATTAACCTGTCAATCTCAGATTTATAGGTTGTTTTGTCTAAAGTTAAGCTTAAATCTAATGTATCTAGCATAAAAGGTGTCAAATATTAGCATTGCTGAACTATTAACCTCGCCCAAGTTGAAAACTGGAGTTTTTCAAAAGGGAACTCTGAACAGGCAAAGAGTATAAGATTTGGGAATAAAACCCGATTCAGAAAAAAACTAGGGGTTTCAAAGTAGACGTGGTTTAGATAATATGCCTAAAACTCTGGATATGCGCACAAACAGCTAATGAAATATAAATTTATTCACAGATATTTAGGAATTGGGCTGGTAGCTCGTGACAGTATAAATAGCGGTTGTATTTCTCCCAAAGACGGAAAAAATTAGTTTTTACACACAGCTAAAAACTGCTGAAGCAATCCTATTTGCTTTTTCAACAAAACTCCGGATACTTTTATGCGTTCTTCGCTTTTCCCTGTTTAGAGTTCAGAGTTCCCTATTCCCTACCCAAGTAAGTTAAGGAATCCAATCGGATTGCTAGAAAAAATCCAAATATTTTTGCTAAAAATGGTAAGCACATGACTGAAACACCAACTAATGTGAGGTTTCCTCAAGGTCGCACAGCTTTTTTACTCATCCACGGGATTGGTCAACAAAATCCTTATGAAACTGTAGACTATTTTGCACAGAATTTGCTCAAATATTTTCAACAAGAGAAATTACCAACTGACCTAGAACACCAGATTGCTAGGCGTAAATATGACAATGGTAGTGGGTGGACAGAAAGCTTTGTCAGATTAAGCCCCAAGGACGCTGAAACAAAGGGATTACAGGGACAAATTGATGTTCATGAATATTATTGGGCACCTGATACAGAAAATAAAATTTCTGTGCCCGAAATATTGCAATGGGCAGAGCAGACACTTGAGGGTACAATCGAGTTTTACAACCGCCCGGAGAATAGAAAGTTATTAGATCATCTGCTGAAAAATCAAAATCGCAAAGGCTGGTTTAAATTTCGCTTGCGATCGCTCACCATCTTCCTGCGTATATTTAACTTTATATACCCTTTATTGCGACTGGCAATTTTGTTAGTTTTATTGTTGGCAGGCCCTTTTCTCAAAGGACGTTATCTCCAATCAGCCTGGAAACTCAGTAAAACGCTAATCACTCCAATGTTAATTAATTTTGTGGGTGATGTAGCTATCTACACCAAAACCGACCCAAAATCACCTTACCAAAAAATTCGCCAACAGGTGATTTCCGAATGCTTAACATTACTCCAACAAATTTTACAAGACCAGCAAGCCAATTACGACCAAGTAATTATCGTTGGACATTCACTAGGTAGCTGTATTGCCTACGATACATTAAACCAGCTCTGTATTGAGTCTACCCTTTCTCCCGATTTGCCTAAAAGTATCGGTATCGATCGGCTCAAAGGATTGGTTACCTTTGGTTCACCACTAGATAAAATCGCCTTTTTCTTCAGCAATGTCGCGCAGGAGGGGCAATATATTCGACGGCGGATAATTGAACACCTCAAGTCCTTCCGTGTGAAAACAGAATTGGTGGAAGAAAGTCCCTACTTAAGCAAAAACCCAGTAGTTTGCAAACTTGAGCATATTTCTTGGGTGAATTATTACCATTTACAAGATCCGATTAGCGGTAACCTAGATTACTACGAAAATCTCACCAATGAGGAAATGACATATAAAACTTCTTGGGGAACTTCGGGACATTTAGGTTACTGGACTGATATGAAGTTTTATGAAAGCATTGCTAAACGCTTTCTTTATTAGGGCTTAGGGTGTCAATAGTCAGTAGTCCACAGTCCACAGTCAAGTGACTAGGGACATCCAATTTTTTAAATACCACCAAAATTTGTAGTGCGTAAAGCCTTCTCTTCGAGAGGCTGCGCCTACTGCATAGCTTCTCCTATCGGAGAGGCTGCGCCCTAAGCGTTCGCGTTGGCGTTAGCGAAGCGGTAGCGACGTAGGAGCGTCAGCCTCTCGCAGAGAAGCGTCTCGTAGAGAAGCTATGCCGTAGGCTTTACGCTTAGCGCGAGAGCGTGTCCAAAGGACAAACGTCTCCCTCGATGAATGAACTTGCGTAAGTCCTATAGCCAATAAATTTGTAGTCCGAGCGAGACGCTCGATGAATAAACATCAACGAGCCGAAAAACTCACACTACGGAATATGGGTAATTTATTTTTTGTAAGTCCCCTAATAAACCTTAACTGTTGACCAATGACTATTGACTCTTGACCAATTCCCGAATCTGTTGTGGCACAGATTCGCTACATTGCTAAACTGAGACTTGCACGATTCTCAATCACTCAATTTAGGGCATAGCCCAGCAAGCTATTTTTTAGGAGGTAGCAAGAATGACCAAGTACGATCAGATTTTTCACTCCAAGCAAACCACCGCAGAATCATTGAGTCCAGAAGAAGCAGTAGCCGCGATCGCAGTTATCAGCGCGATCGCGGATTCTTCTATAGAAGAAGTGGATGCAGAAGCCTTAGCCACCGTGCTTTGGGATTTTGAGGTGTTTGATGAATACTCAGAAGAAGAAATCACAGATATAGTTTATCGGCTGCTAGAAATTTCCCAAACAGATGGACTCGGTGCTTTATTTAATAGCGCTAGTGCAGCCCTTTCTGATGAGGTAGTTCTAGATGCTTATGCGGCTGGTGCGATCGTTCTTTTAGATGAAGAATTGCTAATTCCCGATGACAAAAGATCTTATCTCCAAGATTTACAAAAAGCCTTAGATTTGGAAGATGAAGAAGCAGAAGAAATTATTCAAGAGATAATAGCTGCTATTGAAGAAGCAGAAAATGGAGAATTCACAGACGATGAAGTAGAAGTAACCTCAGTAGAAGACTATGGTGACCAGGTATATGAATCACCTTTAGGAAATTTTACAGTCCCAATTCCTGTGACCTCAGAGCAAGGGGGTAAAATTCAAAGCCAGGAAGGAGTAGTTGGCTTTGCTGATGACTTTGGCACTTTAGTGAGAATCGATTATTATCCGATTCCACCAGAACATGAAGAAGAAATAGAATCTCTAGGACAGGAAGAATATCTGCAATCAATTTTAGTAGATAGGTATGTACCTCAGGCAATTTTTGCCAATGTACCCAATGCTGAAGTCAAGTATGGCGAATATTTGGAAAATACCCTAGCCGGGTCTTACTATGTGTTGGTTGATATGCCACAGGGGTCAACAATTTCCAAGCAAGAAAATAATGGCAATGCTAAAAGATTAGATGCGTACCGAGGTTTACTAACCTTTATTCATACTGACTTTTTATATATAGTTAGTAATCAGCGCAGCTTTTTTAACGGCGAAACGCCTGCGGCAGTGGAAGAAGAAGCTAAAATCCTCAAAGAAAAGATTTTAGATTTTGTTAAAAGTATACAGTTTAATTAAGCAAATGGCGGCAATCCTTCTGTGATTTCAGACAATGCATTTTATTAAATAGGCATAAAACCCCAACCCATTCTTAGGTAGGGATATAATACCGATTCAATCAATGATTGCGCGCTCTTGATTGTCGTCATGGCGGGGGTTTCCCCGCCCGTACAAATGCAATAAAAGAACACCAAGAAATAAATTATCCGACTCTTAGGAGCACGGCACCGATAAAATATCGCTATTACCAAAAGTTTGTGGATGTTGCCGACAATGGGGATATTTTTTATTTGGAAGTCCCTAAGCATTACTGTTTAACCTGAATTCGGGATAAACAAAGGGACAGGTAATAAGTTGAAAATCCTACTAGCGGTTGGTGGTGGGTAATTCGCATTCTTTCTGGAGATATATAGACAGAGCAAGTAATTCTACCTAAAAATTACAATGGACATTATTTATTTGGCAGAATGACCAATAAAGGTTGATATTCCCCAAAATTAATCTTTGGGAGAATGTGCTGGCAACGACTTCTCTGTAGCTGTCAACCACCCATCGCTGATTAGGAGTACCTAATACAGCGAGGGCTTGAAAAAGCCCTAAGTTGACCAGACTAAGTTCTTAACTGAACTACGTTAGAGGCAAGAGTTTAAGACCTACCAAGGGATGCGAAGCTAGTTCCTTGCTCTAGAACTAAACGATTAAACAGGCTTAAAGGGTTAAACCAGTGTCGTTTGGATAGTTACCGACCTCTAACATTGTCGAAGCTAACTTTACCCAGAAATGGAGGGACTTATGTCCAAAGTATTTGTTTTAGACGCAGAAAACCGTCTACTAAATCCAATCCACTCAGCACAAGCAAGACAATTATTAAGGAACAAAAAAGCAGCCATTTATCGCCGTTTTCCATTCACAATTATTCTCAAAGAATCACACTTATCGCCAGTACAACCACTGCGATTAAAGCTTGACCCTGGCGCAAAAGCAACAGGGATTGCATTAGTCAACGATGCTACAGGGGAAGTTGTATTTGCAGCAGAATTAAAGCATAGAGGTTTTACTATTAGAGATGCTTTAACTTCTAGGAGACAATTAAGACGCGGTAGACGGACTAGAAAAACGCGCTATCGCAAACCAAGATTTTTAAATAGAACCCGTCTTGAAGGATGGTTAGCACCAAGTTTGCAAAGTCGTGTTGACAATATCAAAACCTGGATTAATAGATTATCTAAATTAGCACTGATTGGAGCGATTAGCCAAGAATTGGTGCGCTTTGATATGCAGTTAATGCGTAATCCGGAAATCGAAGGTAAAGAATATCAGCAAGGCACACTCGCTGGATATGAGACTAGAGAATATTTACTTGAAAAGTGGAATAGACAATGCACTTATTGTGGTGTTAAAGATGTCCCTTTACAAATAGAGCATATTCATCCCAAAGCTAAAGGCGGTTCTAATTCCATCACAAATCTAACCTTAAGCTGCGAAAAATGTAACCTAAAGAAAGGCACTAACGATATTAGAGATTTTCTCAAAAAAGACCCTAACAAATTGCAAAAAATTCTATTGCAAGCTAAGAAGCCATTAGCTGATGCAGCAGCAGTTAACACTACTAGATATGCATTGCTGGAAGTTTTAAAAGCGACTGGTTTGACTGTCGAATGTGGTTCAGGAGGTTTAACTAAATTCAATCGTAACAATCAAAACTTGCCTAAAAATCATTGGCTGGATGCAGCTTGTGTTGGTAAATCAACGCCCTTTCTTGTTATTAAAGGTGTTAAACCATTGTTGATTACAGCTAACGGTCATGGTACTAGGCAATCATGTCGCACAGATAAATACGGTTTCCCAAATCGTCATTGTTCAAGAACTAAATTTCACTTTGGTTTTCAGACAGGAGACATTGTTAAAGCTGTTGTTAAAACTGGTAAGACAGTTGGTGAATATATTGGGAGAATTGCAACTCGTGCGACTGGTAGCTTCAACATCTCTACCCGGAACGGATTAGTTCAAGGAATTAGTCACAAATATTGTTCAGCAATTCACAAAAAAGATGGTTACTCGTATGCTTTGGGAAAGATTTAGAAATTACTCAACTGTTTCCCTTACGGTTTCTGCTATGCAGAAAAATGCTCAGAAAACGTTTCGTAATTTCTCTCCCATTCCTCCCACCACTAATCGGAGTACCGATATAGTGGGGGTCTCCTGGGAGGTTTAGATGAAGCAAATTAACTTACTCAAACACCCGTATCCGTCTCCGCCCGCCGCTGAATGTGAGGTTTTATGAAATCCTTTTCCAAAGCGGAGTAAAGATTATGGGGAATGAGCAAAAATTGATGGGATGTGCAGATATTCTAGCGGGCGGAGGTGAGATGAGACAGCTGATGCGATCGCTTGACTGGTCAAATACTGCAATTGGTGATGTAGAGACTTGGCCCCAAAGCTTGAAAACTGCGGTTCAGATTATTTTGGGTTCCCGTTACCCCATGTTTGTTTGGTGGGGAACCGATTTGATCAACTTTTACAACGATGCTTACATTCCCGTTTTAGGTCAACGTCATCCCCAAGCACTAGGTCAGCCAGCTTCCCAGGTATGGGCGGAGATTTGGGATACCTTAGGGCCGCAAGCTGAAGCTGTGCTGCAAAAAGGGCATTCTTCGTGGAATCAGGAATTGCTGTTAGTAATGCAGCGCAATGGCTACCCAGAAGAAACCTACTTTACCTTTTCCTACAGTCCCGTTCCCCAAGATGATGGTACTGTGGGTGGGGTCTTCTGCGCCTGCACTGAGGAGACTCTTCGCGTTGTCGGCGATCGCCGCTTACACATTTTGCGAGAACTAGCTGCGAATAGCGCAGAGGCGAAAACCGTCGAAGATGCTTGTGAAATTTCCGTCAAAACCTTAGATCGTAGTCTCTATGATGTGCCCTTTGCCCTGCTGTATTTGTTAGATGATACACAAACGCGGGCACGGTTGATGGGTGCAACTAGATTAGCCCCAGGAACCCCAGCCAGTCCCCAAGAAATTGAGATAGGATCGGCAATATGCGATCGCTGGTCATTACCTGCTGTCCTTGCTGCTGGTAAAAGTCAGTTAGTAGATTTGGTAAAATCAGAATTTGCGGATCTACCTGGTGGTGCTTGGCCTGAGTCACCAAAAAATGCTGTAGTTCTACCCCTCACCACCCCCGGACAAGACCGCAAGAGCGGATTTTTGATTGCTGGTATCAGCCCGCGCCGCCAGTTTGACGATGATTATCAAGGATTTTGGGATTTAGTAACCGGACAGATTACCACTGCGATCGCCAACGCCCGCGCCTATGAAGCCGAACGTCTCCGCGCCGAAGCACTTGCAGAAATCGATCGCGCCAAAACCGAGTTTTTCAGTAACGTCTCCCATGAATTTCGCACCCCATTAACCTTGATGTTGGGGCCGATTGAGGATGCATTATCTGATTTTGATGCTTCCTTACCTCCTGTGCAACGAGAACGAATTGAAATTTTGCAGCGCAATGCACTGCGGTTACTAAAATTAGTCAACACCCTACTCGATTTTTCCCGCATTGAAGCAGGGCGAATTCAGGCAGTTTATGAGCCGACAGATTTAGCCACCTTGACTGCTGAATACGCCAGCGTATTTCGCTCCACAATTGAACAGGCGGGAATGCAGCTCATTGTGGATTGTCCCCCATTACCAGAAGAAATTTATATAGATCGGGAAATGTGGGAAAAAATAGTATTTAATCTGTTATCAAATGCATTTAAATTTACATTTTCCGGGACAATTACAGTTAAATTACATTATTTTCAAAATTACGTTGATTTAGTTGTTGAAGATACAGGCATAGGCATTCCATCTGAAGAAATTCCCCATTTATTTCAGCGATTTCATCGAGTTAAAGGTGCCCAAGGACGGAGTTTTGAAGGCTCAGGTATAGGATTATCCCTGGTGCAAGAATTCGTAGAACTTCATTGTGGTACGGTTACCGTCACCAGTGTTTTAGGCGCAGGAAGTTGTTTTATCGTCGCCATTCCCACAGGATCTCATCATTTGCCAAAGGAAGCAATCTGCGCCCGTCGCACATTAACTTCAACAGCTTTAGGCGCAACCCCTTATGTAGAAGAAGCTCAACGCTGGATACCGGAAGAGAGCAGGGGGAGTGTGGGAGATAAGGGAGATGAGGGGGATGAGGGAGATGAGGGAGATGGAATTATCTACTCATCTGTACCTCAAGAAGTTCGCATTCTGTTGGCTGATGATAATGCTGATATGCGCGAATATCTCCAGCGGCTGTTGAGTTCCTACTATCAGGTGGAGACGGTTGGAGATGGGAATGCGGCATTGAATGCGGTGCGGCAAAATCCACCAGATTTGGTGCTAACAGATGTGATGATGCCAGGAATGGATGGTTTTGAATTACTGCGATCGCTACGTTGCGATCGCAAAACTCAAGATATCCCAATTATTTTATTATCAGCTAGGGCGGGGGAAGAATCGCGAATTGAAGGATTAGCCGCTGGAGCCGATGATTATATCGTCAAGCCATTTTCTGCTAGAGAATTACTCGCCCGTGTCGAAGCCAGTCTCAAATTAGCCCAAATGCGACAAGCGGCACAAGTGCGCGAACAAAGCTTAAGAATACAAGCCCAAACTGCACTGCGCGATCGGCAGCTGATAGAAGCATCTCTGCGTGAAAGCGAAGAACGCTTTCGCCAAATGGCAGAAACAATCGAAAGCGTCTTTTGGCTAGCCGATGCAAATTCACAAAAAATACTTTATATCAATCCTGCCTATGAGCAAATTTGGGGGCGTTCCTGTGAAAGCCTCTATCGCGATTTCAGCAGTTGGATAGCAACGATTCACCCCGATGATCGCCAGCAAGTGCAAATTGCCACAGAAGAATGCTTAGATAAAGGTAATCATACAGAAGAATATCGCATTGTCCGCCCTGATGGTACGATTCGCTGGATACGCGATCGCAGTTTTTTAGTCCGCGATGGCAATGGACAACCATATCGGATTGCTGGAGTTGCCGAAGATATTAGCGATCTCAAACAAGCCGAGCAAGAACGTGAAAAATTACTCATGGGCGAACGCGCCGCCCGGGAAGCAGCAGAAAAAGCCAGCCGCATCAAAGATGAATTTCTCGCCGTCCTCTCTCACGAATTACGCTCCCCCCTCAACCCGATTATTGGTTGGTCACAATTATTACAAAATGGCAAACTCAACCCCAGCAAAACTGCTGAAGCACTGGCAACAATCGAGCGCAATGCCAAGTTACAAGTACAACTAATTGACGATTTACTGGATGTCTCGCGCATTATCCAGGGGAAATTGGTTTTAAATGCCATACCCCTGGATTTGGGGAGCGTCATTTTATCAGCCTTGGAGACAGTGCGATTAGCTGCCGATGCTAAGTCATTAGAAATTTACACAAATATTACCCCAAAGGTCAGCGTCATCGGTGATGCAACGCGATTACAACAAATTGTGTGGAATATTTTAGCCAACGCCGTGAAATTTACCCCATCAGGTGGAAAAATAGAAGTTGGTTTAACCTGTGTGGGCAGTAATGCCCTTCTTCAGGTGCGAGACACAGGCAAAGGTATTAGTGCTGAGTTTCTGCCCTATGTATTTGAGCATTTTCAGCAAGAAGACGGCTCCATCACTCGTAAATTTGGGGGTTTGGGGTTGGGATTAGCGATCGCCCGCCAACTTGTAGAACTGCATGGAGGTACTGTAGCAGTGGATAGCCCCGGTGAAGGAGAAGGCGCAACTTTTAGAGTGCAAATTCCCCTATCCTTAGATCTATTGCCCACACCAGCTTTAACAACAACAGATGAGCAAGCCTTAAATCTCAACGGTATCCATATTTTAGTTGTGGACGACGATGCCGACTCCCGCAATTTGATCGCTTTTGTCCTCAGACAACACCAGGCAAAAGTAACAGCAACAGCATCAGGAAAAGAAGCACTTCAGGCTTTAGTGCAAGCAATTCCAGACATATTAATTAGTGATATCGGTATGCCGGAAATGGATGGCTACATGCTCATGCAAAAAATTCGGGCTTCACCACAAGGCAAATCTATTCCCGCGATCGCCTTAACTGCTTATGCTGGAGAAGTTAATCAGCAAAAAGCGATCGCCGCCGGTTTCCAAAGACATATCGTTAAACCAGTCGATCCTCATGCAGTCGTGGCGATCACTGTCGAGTTAGTTCGGCAACAACAAATACAAGAAGCTAGGAGCTAGGATCTAGGGGGGATGAGGGAGACAAGGGAGACAAGGGAGACAAGGAGGACAAGGGAGACAAGGGAGCAGAGGAAGCTCTTGAGACAACTGACAAATGCCCAATGCCTAATACAAATAACCAAATACCAATGACAAATGACCAATGACTATTGACAACTGACAAATGACTAAAAATGAGTTCCGAATTGGACTAGCGGCTATATTTATTTTCTCACTTGCCTTGCGTTTTTGGCAGTTAGATAGATTCAATACCCTAGTATTTGATGAAGTTTACTTCGCCAAATTTGGGAATAATTATCTCACCCATACTCCCTTTTTTAATGCTCATCCACCGTTGAGTCAATATATTATTGGTATTGGCATTTGGCTGGGTAAGCATGTTCCTTTTTGGCAACAACCAGTTAATGGTTTAGCAGGTTCTTTACTATCTCCTTGGAGTTATCGTTGGGTAAATGCTCTGACTGGCTCATTTATTCCTTTAGTAGTTGCCGCAGTTGCCTATCAAATTAGTCATCGTCGTAGTTTTGCTTTGCTAGCAGGCTTTTTCACAGCTTGTGATGGCATATTTCTCGTTGAGTCTCGCTATGCTCTGAATAATATTTATATTGTAATTTTTGGTTTATTAGGGCATTGGTTTTTATTATTATCCTTAGAAAATCAAAAACAGCGACGTGCTTTATGGTTAATTGCCGCTGGTATTAGTTTTGGTGCGTCAGTTGGCACAAAATGGAATGGTTTATGGTTTCTTTTAGGTGCTTATTTAATTTGGCTAACAGCTTGGCTAGTGCGGTTGTTACATTCTTATCAAAATAAGCAAGCCATTGATGCCGAAAAAGCTCCAAAACTGCAAACACCACTACAAAAGCTAACTCAGCTAAATATTTTGCAGATGGGGTCTTATTTAGGAATTATCCCGGCGTTAATCTACAGCCTCATCTGGATTCCGCACCTGCAACTAGATAAAAGCTATGGTTTTATCGAAGTACATCGACAAATTTTAAACTTTCACCTGCACATGGGTGGTAATACTCCAGATGTGCATCCTTATTGTGCTGCTTGGTATAAATGGCCTTTGATGACTCGCCCAATGGCTTATTATTATCAAACAGCTCGTGATTTTACCGATCCACTACCGATAATGGGGCCTAATTTACCTCCTGCTGATGGACAGGTAATTTATGATGTTCATGCAATGGGTAATCCTTTTTTGTGGTGGACTGGTATGGCTGCTATGTTGTTTTTAGTCGGATGGCTATTGTCAAAATTGGCGATTGTTGGGAAAAAACGTCAGCAGTTTTCTGTACCTGCAAATCTGGAAGTTGATACTTGGATTGCTTTATTTTTAGTCTTAAATTATGCTGCTAATTTATTACCTTGGGTAAAAGTAACTAGGTGCGTTTTTATTTACCACTATATGTGTGCTGTAGTGTTTGTCTTTTTAGCGATCGCTTGGTTTGTCGATCAATGTCTGCGCAGTTATCATCGCGAATTGCGCGCCTTCGGTGTCACAATTACTTTTCTCATTTTGGCAGCTTTTATCTTCTGGATGCCAATTTATTTGGGCTTACCTTTAACTTCTGAGGGTTATAAACTGCGAATGTTGTTTAGCTCTTGGATTTAAATACCAATCAAAGTAGATGATTTACCTAGAACGCAAACAGAGCGATCGCTTCTGTGAACGTCACAGTGTAAATTTTTGTAACCTTTGCCAGACGATTTGGATAAAAGTCACAATTACCGTTCGATAGTTTTTAGAGAAATTACGATTCTCACAAACCTATGAACGAGCAACAGCTTCAAGAGCTAGCTCTACAAGCCCAACAACAAGCCCTAGAAACAACTACTAGACGGATAACTTTATCAAAACTAATCGATGGTATATACCGCTCAGGTAAACTTTCCCGCCCATATAAAAGTCAATTTCCAGGAGTTTATGAACAAATTTATCAAGAAGCTTTACAAGATCTATTTTTGTATATCTGTAAAAATATTGATAAGTATGACTCCCAACGAGCCTCATTTATGACTTGGGTAAATATGTTATTGAGTCAACGTTTTTTTAAAGAGGCTATTCCCAAAATAATTGGTAAAGTCAATGAAATTCCGGTAGAAAACTCTGTCTTAGAAAACCTGGAAGATTTGGCATTTGACAATACCGAGTCCGAGGATAATTATATCTCTGCTTTTCAAAAAATCAAACGATATATAGAAATAGACCCCAAAGGGATTTTTAAACAAACATATATCAAAAAATATCCCCAAGCAAATTTTCAAGAAATTGCTATCAAAAGATGGTTAGGTATATCTTGGAAAGATATTTCCCAAGAATTGAATATTCCCGTAGCCACATTAAGTAATTTTTATCAGAGAAATTTAGAAAAATTTCGCGACGATCTTAAAGATTTATCTGGTGTTAAAGACTTAACTTAAAGGAGACAAATGATGAGTGAAATGGCAACTATTTCTACATTTACAGGTCCGATATCGACCGTTGCTCACAGGCTAGCACAAGCATGGTCAAGACAACAAGGAACTCCGGGAAAAAGTCAGCAGGTTTTTTTTAATACTTTGTCTGTATCTTTCATGAATTTCTATCTAGAATGTATGGGTTTTGAAACTGACATAGAAGCGAGTGACAGTTGGAATCCGGTAGAACAAACTCTGATGGATGTAGCTGATTTATTGATTAAAAATTTGGGTAAATTAGAATGTCGTCCGGTGTTAGAAAATGCACAATTTGTTTATGTACCACCAGAAGTCCAATCAAACCGAATTGGCTATGTAGCTGTAGAAATAAGTGCATCTTTCCAATCAGCCAAGTTGTTAGGATTTGTCAAGGAAGTATCAATTGATAACTTACCTATCAACCAACTACAACCCATAGACAATTTACTGCAACATCTAGAATTTCTGGAATTACAAACCAATCAATTATTGCCGCAAAATTGGGATTTATCTCATCAAAATACCGTTGAATTACAAAAATGGTTTGAGAATATTTTTGCATCTGGTTGGTCAACAATTGAATCTATATTATCAACTGAAACAGCTTGGCAATTTAGAAGTGGGGAAGAGGAAGTTAAAAAATATGTTGAGCGGGCTAAGTTGATTAATTTTGGCATCAAAGCCAACAGGGGAACAGTAGGAATAGTTGTTAAAGTCAGTCATGATGAAAACAACTGCGACGAAATGAAAATTATTGTCGAGTTACATCCAATTAATCATCAAGAACACTTACCAGACTTTCTTCATGTCATGATTTTAGATGAAGAGGGCACTGCTGTTATGGAAGCTAAAGCTCAAAAAGAACACAAAAAAATTACATTGGAGTTTAACGCTACTGTGGGAGATAATTTTAGTGTCAAGATAGCTTTAGCAGATGTTAGTATAATAGAAAATTTTGCAGTTTGAAAATTTAAACCCATTTTTTCAGTAAATAATTTTTGATATACTGGCACTTGTAATTTGTCAATTTTCAAAGCATTTGAATTAATTATTGACGGTTGACGGTTGACGGTTGACGGTTGACGGTTGACCATTTTTTGAATTCAAAATTCAAAATTCAAAATTCTGTTAGGAATAATAAGAATAATTTTGAATTAATTAATTCTGGTTACAAGCCCCCACTGATTGTAATTTTGAATTGATAATTTTGAATTTTGAATTGTTTTGACGGTTGACTATTGACTATTGACTATTGACTATTGACTGTTGACTGTTGACTGTGAACAATAGCTTCGGGAATATTTTTTTACGAGTAAGTCCGTGTAATTAAATAAGTATTGATTTTACTATGGTTACGCCAGACATGACATGAGTGATATCAAATGCGACTAATTAGGGATAATTCCTGAATCTATGCATAAAACCTAAAAACCTTTCCCCCCAGCCCCCCTTGCGGACATGATATGAAGGTTATAGATTGCAATTAAACATCAAATTTTGGCAAAATTTCTGAGGAAAGGTGTAACTTAATAGAAATGCTGATTTTTTTTGCTAGCAATGACAAAGTTGGTTGCTTTAAAGCTAGATGGCGATTTACAGCAGGGTGTACGAGTAACCCTTTCCATAGCCAATGAAGGTGTTAGTCCACATAAAGAAGTCACTGGTAATCTACCAGCAGTTGTTTCCTTGCAGACAACAATTGATCAGTGGCGATCGCACTACCGTAGTTTGGGAAGTGACAATCGCGGTATCAAAGCTATAAAAGTTACTTACGATGCTTCCATTACTCAGAATTACGAAAATTGCCAAAAATCAGCGAAGGAGTTACAAACACAATTAAATAACTGGCTGCGTTCCGAATCATTTCGCCCCATCCGCGAAAGTTGGTTAAAGGAATTACCAGAACAAGAATTGGTGAGGGTGCTAATTCGCACATCAAGTCAGCAGTTGCGACAAATACCTTGGCATCTTTGGGATTTAGTGGAAGAATACCCCAATGCCGAAATAGCTTTGAGTGCAACCGATTATCAAAAAGCAATAACAACAAAAACCCCTACCAAAAGAGATAAAGTAAAAATTCTGGCGATTTTGGGCAACAGTACTGGTATTGATGTGGAAACAGACCGAAGGTTACTCAACAGTTTACCAGATGCCGATGTAACTTTTTTAGTGCAGCCCCAACGTCACGAAATCAGCGATTCCTTGTGGGAGAAATCTTGGGATATTCTGTTTTTTGCAGGTCATAGCCAGACAATAGGAGATAGTGGTCGAATATATATTAATGAAAATCAGGAAAGCTTAACTATTGATGACCTCAAATACGGCTTGAAAAAAGCGAAAAGCAACGGTTTAGCTGTAGCAATTTTCAATTCCTGTGATGGTTTGGGATTAGCGTCTGATTTAGAAGCACTACAAATTCCCCAAATTATTGTCATGGGGGAACAAGTACCTGATAAAGTAGCACAGGTATTTTTAAAGCATTTTTTAGAGAATTTTGCTGCGGCTGGTAAATCTTTATATCAAGCAGCCAAAGAAGCAAGGTTAAAGTTGCATGGACTTGAAGATCAATATCCCTGTGCTTCTTGGTTACCAGTAATATGTCAAAATGCCGGTACAGCCCCACCAAGTTGGTTAGACTTAGGTCGTCGTCCCACAGACATTATTCCCTATCGTGGTTTGTTTGCCTTTAAAGAAGAACATGCACAGTTCTTTTTTGGGCGGGAATCTTTCACAGATATATTGATAGCTGCGGTGCAAAATCAACCCTTGGTGGCGGTGATTGGTGCTAGTGGTAGCGGTAAATCTAGTCTGGTGTTTGCAGGTTTGGTCAAGCGTCTGCGAGATACTGGTAACTGGGATATTGTTGACTTTCGTCCCGGTTCCAAACCTTTGTTTAATTTGGCAAATGCCCTTTTTTCCCACAAATTAACCGATTTTAATGCAGATGCTCGTCAAAAAGGGTCACCACCACCTGTACTCAGCCGCACTGAATGCTTGCAGGAAATTAGAAAACTTGCTAGCCACCTGGCTGAGTGTGAAAATAAGTTGCGAGATGTGGTAGATGATCTTCTTCAACAAGATCCCAACCAGCATTTGTTGCTCATTGCCGATCAATTTGAAGAACTTTACACCCTTTGCACAGATGCACAAGAGCGTCAAGCTTTTCTCGATAGATTACTAGAAGCAATCAAGAATCGGCCTAATTTTACTTTTGTCCTGACTCTTAGGGCAGATTTTTTAGGACAAGCATTATCTTATCGTCCCTTTGCTGATGCTTTGCAGTATGCAGACTTAAAACTTAGTCCGATGACAAACTCGGAATTGCAAGCGGCGATAGAAAAGCCAGCTTCATTGCTGGGGGTAAGAATAGAAGACGGGCTTGCTGAACGCATAATTTCCGAGGTGAGTGCAGAACCAGGGGATTTACCTTTATTAGAGTTTGCCTTAACTCAACTGTGGGCAAAACAGCTTGATGCCCAGTTAACCCATCCTGCTTATGATGAAATTGGCAAAGTAGAAGCAGCATTGGCTCGTTATGCTGACCAAGTATATAACCAGCTTTGCTTCGAGGACAAAGAAAGGGCACAGCGAATCTTTATTCAACTGGTGCATCCAGGAGAAGGAACCGAAGATACCCGCCGCCTCGCTATCCGTGCTGAGGTGGGTGAAGAGAATTGGGATTTGGTAACTCGCTTAGCTGATGCGCGGTTGGTAGTTACCGGATGGGATGAAAAAACAGGTTTAGAAACAGTAGAGATTGTCCATGAAGCCTTGATCCGCAGTTGGGAAAAATTACATCAGTGGATGCAACAAGACCGGAATTTTCGCCAATGGCAAGAACTTTTGCGGATAGCAATGCGTACTTGGGAAAGTAGCGGCTTTGATGAAGGGGCACTTTTAAGGGGAAAGCCGCTTACTGATGCGGAAGATTGGCAGCAAAAACGTCCTCACCAGTTAAGCAAATCCGAGCAAAATTTTATTTTAGAAAGTTTGGCACTCAAAGATCGCGAGAAACAGGAACGGGAACGCCAACGACGCAGAGCTATGATCGGGCTGACTGGTTTTTCAGCAGTTGCCTCGATTCTAGCTGGAGCCGCTGCATTGGGGTGGTCGTTTACAGAATTTCAAAGACAACAAACCATTAATGGTTTGACAACTGCTTCACAAGAACTATTTGACTCAAATAAAGAATTTGATGCCCTGCTGACAAGCATAAATGCAAGCAAGCAACTCAAACAGTCAGCATTCGGGATACATTCCGAGATGCAGTTTCAAGTGAAAGTTGCATTGCAACAAGCAATTTATGGGGTAAAAGAGCGAAACCGCTTAGAAGGACACAACAGTGGTGTTTTTAGTGTTACCTTTAGCCCGGATGGACGAATGCTGGCTTCTGGTAGCCGTGATAGTACTATCAAACTATGGGAGACTGGCACAGGCAAAGAAATTCGCACATTAACTGGGCACAAAGATACAGTCTCTGTTGTTAGTTTCAGTCCGGATGGGCAGTTGCTAGTTTCTGCCAGTAACAGTGACAAAACTGTTAAACTCTGGGATGTCTCCACTGGTAAAAATATCTTCACCTGGAATGGATATCAGGCTGACGGCAATGGTAACAAAGGTGTCAGTTTCAGTCCGGATGGGCGATCGCTAGCTGTTGCAAGTATTAACAACACCATCCAACTGTGGGATGTTGCTACTCGCCAACAAATAGCCACCTTTACCGGACATAGCGGGACAGTCAATGGCGTAAGTTTTAGCCCGGATGGAAGATTACTCGCTTCTGCCAGTTTTGATCGTACGGTCAAACTCTGGGATGTTGCCACA
This sequence comes from Calothrix sp. NIES-2100, assembly GCF_963875285.1. Classification (NCBI taxonomy): domain Bacteria; kingdom Bacillati; phylum Cyanobacteriota; class Cyanophyceae; order Nostocales; family Calotrichaceae; genus Calothrix; species Calothrix sp. NIES-2100. The sequence goes on along the minus strand of NZ_CAWNLA010000001.1, from coordinate 8,020,548 downwards.
CACAAAGAAATATCCACCTTGACTGGGCATAATGCTTGGGTCTTTGGTGTTAGTTTCAGCCCGGATGGACGAATACTGGCTTCTGGCGCTGATGGCGGTGGTGTTAAACTGTGGGATATTGCCACACGCAAGGAAATTAGCCATCTCTCTGGTTTTTCTGGGCGGGTCACAAATCTCAGCTTTAGCCGGGATGGGCAACAGTTAATTGCTAGCGGTTTTAACAATGCCATTAAAATTTGGAATGTAGCTACACGCCAAGAAATATCCACCTTGACTGGACATCGCAATAATGTCAATAGTGTTAGTTACAGTCCTGATGGGCAATGGTTAGCTTCTGCTAGTAGCGACTATAGCATCAAGCTTTGGTATATCGCCCAGCGTCAAGAAATCAAGACTCTTTATGGAGGTAATGTCAATGTCAGCAGCGTTAGTTTCAGCCCAGATGGACGGTTACTGGCTGCTACTAGTAAAGAGTACAACAGAGTTAAACTATGGGATGTCGCTACTGATAAAGAAATCCCTAACAACATTCAGCATAGTGATTGGATTGAAAGTATAAGTTTTAGCCCCGATGGGAAAAAGTTAGTCTCTGGCAGTTGGGACAATACTGTGAAACTGTGGAATGTGGCTACTGGTAAAGAAATCCCTAGCAATATGCGGCACAACCTTTGGGTTACAAGTGCAAGTTTCAGCCCAGATGGGAGACGGTTAGCTTCCGCTAGTTGGGATAATACAGTCAAACTGTGGGATGTTGCTACAGGCAAAGAACTTTATACCCTTACAGGTCATAGCAGTGTAGTCTTTAGCCCCGACGGAAAAATACTAGCTTCTGCTAGTAGCGATCAAACTATAAAACTGTGGGATGTCGCTACAGGCAAAGAACTTGCTACCCTCACCGGATCTAAGACTGAGGGGGGAAGCGTCAGTTTCAGCCCCGACGGACAAATGCTGGCTTTTGGTGGCGATAAAACTATCGTATTATGGGATGTCGCCACCCGCAAAAAAATCGCTACCCTGACCGGACACAAGAGTGAGATTAACAGTGTTAGTTTTAGCCCAGATGGGCGATCGCTTGCTTCGGGCAGCAAAGACAATAACATAATACTTTGGGATATTGCCACCCGCAAACAAATCAACATCTTCAATCCCAGATCTGAGATTTATAGCCTCAGTTTTAGCCCCGATGGGCGACAGTTAGCTTCAGGAACTGCTTCCGGAAGAGTAATTTTGTGGAATTTAGAAAAATCGAATTCCACTCTTGAAGATCTACTAGCACAAGGTTGCAATTGGCTGCATAGCTATCTGGAGAATAACCCCAATGTTAGCAACAGCGACAAGCAACTGTGCAATGGAATTGATGATACGAAATAACGAATTACAGCAGTTTTCACGTATTTGAACCACATCTATATAATAGTGCGATTATCAAAGCACATATTTATTTTTTTAGATTTTTTTGTTTATTTTAAAATAAAAATACCAAAGTAAAGTACCCCGATGGGTACTTTTTTTATGTAGTTTCGTCGTCATAAAAGTACCCATCAGGGTAATACCATTTTATCTAAATTTATGCTGAATTTAAGACCTAAAGCGACTTTTGGTATTATCTAAACTTTTGTTACAAGTCTGCTTTATTTCAGATAAAGAAGTTTTTTTTTGACCGAGTAATTTGTAGAGCAACCTCGAAATGAAAGGAAGCAAAAAATAAATATTAGGAAAAATTATGAGCGATTTTTTATTAATTAATGCTGAAAGCCAGACTAAAAAACTCTTAATGAAATATTTGGAAAACGCAGGGTTTGAGGTTGTTGGCATGGAAAATGGTATTGTTCGTGTTCAGCTAGCACAGGAGAAATTGTCTACCACTGAGGAAAGTATAAAATTAAACAATACTCAATCCATATTTCCATCTATTCCCCGACTGCGTGAGGTCTTTGAGTTCATTGAATTGAATTATCATCAAAATATTAAACTAAAAGAAGTAGCTCAAGCAGTCGGCTATTCCTCAGCCTATTTAACCGACTTAGTGCGAAGACTTACCGGGAAAACGGTCAATAATTGGATTATCGAGCGCCGACTAGCAGCAGCAAGCACCTTGCTTTTAGAAACTAATTACTCCGTTGATGAAATTGCCTTAAAAGTAGGTTATCAAAATATCAATCATTTCTACTGCCAGTTTCGCGATTACTATAAACATACTCCCCGTGCTTGGAGAGAAGCACAGCGTTCTCGGCATTCTTATAACTGCACATAAAATCTTACCTATTAAGTTCTAATTAATCAACTAATATATTATCTCAATGCCTACTAGATTATGTTATTTACGAATCTAGTATTTTTTATGTGAAGATTTATGGTAGTTATCAACTCTCAACCTTAGTAAATGCTTATAAAAACTTAAATATTTGATTTACATTTTCTGGTTTTGCAGAAAATCTAAAAATACTTAATGTTTAATTATAATTAAACAAAAAAATAGTTAATTATCAATAACATTGCATCGAAATACTATGTATATAGGCAAAGGAAAGACTACAGCGTATATAACGGTTTTGGGATGGTTGAGGTACAGTTTTAAATCGCAAAGCCTGTAGGGGCGGGAAAACCCCGCCCCTGGTTGTATTGCATCCTTGTATATTTTTGAGAAATGCAATGCTTGAGAATTCGCATTTTTGTAGGATAAATTAAGTAAGCGTTCATAATAGTTTAAATGCTACTGTGAAAATGTTTATATATAGATGCTTAATTAAAAAATACTAAATTTGAGCTTTACCAAGTTGTAAATTATTGCGGCAGTGAGTAATTGTTTCGGCAGTTGCTCACTGCTTTTTCTATAAATGGTTTTATATTCATCAATTTGGCTTGACTAAACAATATACATATTATCTGGACAAGAATCAAGCAAGCATCACTAACTAAAAATAATTAACTATCGCTTCTCTGAGTACCTAAAAATAGTTAATTATCAATCCAAGGAATCAAGAATAATATTGGTATTACGAAAGAACGAAAGGGTTAACAAACACGCTAACCACAATGTTCAACAAAACTAACTTATCAAAGGAGAAAAACATGGCTAAAAAACAGAATGAAGGTCTTCCTACCACACATAAAGTTGAACAAGGTGACAGTTTTTCTGATATTGCCCAAGCCTACTACGGAGATAGCAATCAGTATAAAAAAATTATCGATGCTAATGGCGGTATCGACCCCAAACTTTTACAAGTTGGCACAATACTTACAATTCCTGCTTAACAGATTTAAAAGACTTGTAAACATAGCTGCTTCTAATAGCAGTTATTAAAAATGCAGAAGGTTAGAAACTAAAACTGACCTTCTGTAACCAACATTTGCTAATGGATTCATATTGGACTGAAAAAAGCCAAAGTAACTACTTTTCAAATTTTGGAGCGTTAATTATGTCAGTCGAAATTTTTATAGATTCCCAATTCTCTGGACGCGCATCAGGTTCTCTCGATCAAGACTATTCTTATGTTGGAGATTTTTGGAATGACAAAATATCTTCGATTAAAGTTTACTCCGGCACTTGGGAATTTTTTGAGCATCAAGACTTCCAAGGGCGAAGTTTTCGGCTTACGCCTGGTGAATATGCTTGGGTCACCAATGAATGGAATGATAAGATTTCATCCTTCAAACAAGTCGGACAAGGTACTCCATCTGTTCCGTCAGGCGGTGGTATGGCACAAGAGATATTGAACGCCCACAATTCGTATCGAGCGCAAGTCGGTGTTCTACCCCTCACTTGGTCTGATACTTTAGCCCGTGATGCTCAAGAGTGGGCAAATTACCTCAGTTCTAACAGAAAACCTCTCGAACATAGTCAACAGAGGAAAGGACAAGGAGAAAACCTTTGGATGGGAACATCACGCCGCTTTAGCTTCACACAAATGGTTGGAAGTTGGGGGAATGAAAAGCAGTTTTATAACGGTGATGTTATCACTCAAAGCAATATTGAAAAATTTGGTCACTATACTCAAATGGTTTGGAGAAATACTACACAAGTTGGATGTGCTTGTGTAGACGGTCCTGATGGAAACGCTCGACTTGTTTGCCGCTACAATCCTTCAGGAAATTTTATTGATCAAAGGCCTTACTAAAATTATTTGTCTTTTTGATAGAGATCGACCAAATTTAGATTTGGACTCAAGCATTGCAAGGCTTTTAGACTTCTCATCAAAGAAGTCTAATGGCAGATTTATTGCAAGTTAAATGTGGCACAGCTTATTTAGCGAAAGGAGTAGAAAAATGGGATTTTCTCAAGATTATTCAAACGTTCCTGACTGGGTATCTAAAAGCGAAGGATACCAAACCGGAGCAATGGTTAAATATCAAGGAAATATCTTTTATGCAAACTTTTGGGCTTCAGAACCTGGCGTAGGAGATGCAGAACAAAATGGTTGGCGATTTTATGATGAGTTATATGATGTAACACCTCACACTCCAACTGAGCAAGCCAAAATAATAGCATATATTCCTACATGGCGTAAAAAAGAAGGCTTTAACTATACCAATGATGAGATATATCAATACATTACTCATGGAATAGTCGCTTTTTTAATGTTTAGCGAGACAAATCTTGGTGAGTTTGACACCAATTCAGTCAATGATGTTAATGCAATTCTTGCAGATGTTGTTAATACTGGGCATCAAAACGGTACGAAAATTTCAATTGCACTGGGAGGTGCAACTGATTATGGATTTCTTAATTTGATGACATCTATAGGAAATAATCCGGCGAATCCACTACTCGATCAAGCAGTACAAAATGTAGTCAATTTTGTGAACTCGAACAATTTAGATGGTGTAGACCTAGATTTAGAATGCTGGTGGGGTAAACCGGGTGAACAGGAGCAGGGAGGAAGAACAAAAAGTGAAGGACCTCATCCGGCTGGATATGCTTTGACTTTGTTTGCACAAAAATTAAAGCAAGCTATGCCTGACAAGTTAGTTTCAGCTGCTGTCTTTGGGACATCATGGTATGGAAATAATTATGATTCCAAAATAGCTGATTATGTGGATTGGCTAGGAGTGATGACATATGATTTAACTGGCTCATGGAATAACTCTCCAGTAGGTCCACATTCAGCCCTTTTTAAAATAAGAAATCAGGAGTCTTCTAAAATACGTAACCAAGAGTTTTATCAGGAGTCCTACATTCAGGAGCAACAGGGAGAGTGGCCTGGTGATGGGAATGTTAATAATCCGATTCTTTCAGTGGAAGATACGCTTTGGTACTGGACAAATCCATTATTTGTCAACGGGCAAGGTAGTGGACACAACATACCCAGAAATAAGATAGCAGCAGGTGTGCCGATATATGGATATGACTTTGCCTATGGTAAAGATCCAGACGACCTCAGTGGTCAAGTACCTCCCGGATATAAGTCAATTAAGTATAAAGACATCCTGAGTCAATTTCCTGATGCTCATCAAGCTCCCAATGGCAATATTAAAGTGTCGGGAAACACACCAAGACCTCCTTTCATCTCAGCTTCAGGAAACTACCCCTATGCTCACAATATCTACTTTGAAACTCCAGATACTGCTGTTACCAAATTAAAATTTTTGAAAGACGTAGGATGCCAGGGTGTGATTATTTGGGAGCTTTCCAATGATGTTTGGGAAGAAGCAAAAAGCATTATTAAAGCGCTTTACAAAAATTCAGGTAACACCGAGTTAAGAACACCAATATTAAGAGCAAATCTATCAAAGCAAACAAGTTTTCCTCTAATAAGTTTAGAGTTTACTAAAGATACACAAGTACCAAATGTAGGTATATCAGGTTCCCCTGCTGTGGCAGTGTTTAATAACAAGATTTATTGCTTCCATGAAGGATCTCATAGCAATCAAGAACTATGGTATACCACTTTTGATGTAAGCAACTGGGAAAATGACAAACTAATACCTAATGTAGGTATATCTGGCTCGCCCTCACTAGCAGTATTTAATAACAGACTTTACTGCTTTTATCAGGTAGGAGTAGATATCATAGAAGGTTTTGATTCGTTTACTAAAATGGAATTATGGTATAGGAGTACTGTAGATGGAAGCAACTGGGAAAATGATCAGAAAGTACCAAATGTAGGTATATCAAATTCTCCTGCTGTGGCAGTATTCAATAACAAACTCTACTGCTTCCATGAGGGAGCTTACAGTAATCAAGAACTATGGTATACCACTTTTGATGGAAGCAACTGGGAAAATGATCAGAAAGTACCAAATGTAGGTATATCAGGTTCCCCTGCTGTGGCAGTATTTAATAACAAGATTTACTGCTTCCATGAAGGATCTCGCAGCAATCAAGAACTATGGTATACCACTTTTGATGGAAGCAACTGGGAAAATGATCAGAAAGTACCAAATGTAGGTATATCAGGTTCCCCTGCTGTGGCAGTATTTAATAACAAGATTTATTGCTTCCATGAAGGATCTCGCAGCAATCAAGAACTATGGTATACCACTTTTGATGGAAGACAGTGGGAAAATGACAAACTAATACCTAGTGTAGGTATATCTGGACCGCCAGCACTGGCAGTATTTGAAGACAAACTTTACTGCTTCCACCAGGGATTTAATGAAAATGGGGAATTGTGGTATACCGTCTTTAGTGATGTCGCCCCTCAGACAAAGAAGTGGCCAAGCACGATTATCTTAGTACACGGCTACGCAGACAGTCGCCGACCTGTGGGGGACAATGCGAACAAAAACAAAGGCCAAGAAGACAACTTCTGGTACTGGCAGGGCATGTACTCGGATAAAACAGAAAGCTACGATGTTCCCAATGCGCTGATCAATGCTGCCAAGGCGGATGGTGAGCAGGTGACGATCAAGGCCGCAAACTGGGATGGCCGTAGCACCATCGAAAATTCCGTCCATTATCTTATTGACGTGCTGGATCGCTACTGCACTGGTTCCAACACCTGCGACTTGGTCGGGCACAGCACTGGCGATGCTATCATCGGCTACGTGCTGGACAAGTTTCAGGAGACTCACCAATGGAACGTTCGCACTGTGTTCGTTGCGGGCGGTGCGGGCGGAGGGACTGAGGTCTCCGACTGGCCAGACCCTCGTAATTTTTTCTCAAATGGAGATCCGGTCGTCAAGCAACTCGTGCCCAAGACAATGCGCGAACTATACAACCACAACATGCGAGGATACTACGCAAATGTCCCCAACATCCGCTTTGTCGGGGCTGGTACGAAAAGGGACGAAGCTAACAACATTACCTACAGCTTTTTTGCGAGTTTTGTCCGTGGCCAGAGCGATGGGCTGGTGCCCTTTCACTCTCAGGGTGGGGTGAGCGAGATGGAGTACGATCTGGTCAACCAAGCGTATGATGCCTACTGTATCAAGAAGCATACAGGTCTCGTCTATTCATGCGGTCAACTCAACCTGTACCCACAACTAGCCGAGCGCTGGACTTACCAGAAATACCAGGAAATATCCCTCTTCCACGGCTTCAACATCCAGATGATTGATGATGGCAAGTTCTACAACCACAGCGATGAGGTCGGCCGCCTAGCAGAGTGGATTATCCGCTACAAGCATGACCAAACGCCGTGGTACTCCTCAAAGATGCTTCCCGTACAAGACAGGTTTCTCGTACAATCGATATTCTTCACGTACAAAATAAAATCTGTTTTAAGCGGAAAAGTAATAAATGTACAAGGTGGCTCACATGACTCTGGTGCCGACATCATCCAATATGATGATAATGATGATAACCATCTGGGCAGCCAGTGGTATTTTAATCATGTCGGAGGATACGTATATAAAATTACTTCTGCATTGAGTGGGCTTGAACTGAATGTTAAAGGGGGTTTACGTGACAATGGGACTCAGATCATTCAATATCAGCAAAGTGACGACGACAATAGTAAATGGAAATTAGATATTGATGGAGAGAGTAATAACTATAAAATTATCTCAGTACTAAGTGATAAGGTTTTGACCGTGCAAGGCGACTCGATCGTTCAGTATGACGATCAATATAATCCCGGAAACATATGGAAACTCGTACCTGTGCAACCTAGGATTGCTCACGATGACGATAGTGTGGTACCTGACGATATTATAATAATGCCTTAAAACTCAAGTGCGATCGCCTGTTTTTCCAAGCTCTTGTATATACAATCTTAAAAGTCAGGCGATCGCTGGTATTTTATTTTGTCGGTGCCAAATCAAAACTGGGATGCACTCTAAATTAAATGGCATTAGCTGATTAAAAACTTAAACATTAAAAATTATGTATTTTTTTAATCGCCCAGGCGATCGCCTGTTCATCATTTAATTTTGCCGTACTCAGCAGTTATAATGCTGACTATGCTGACATTATTACCTATTAAATTTTGTTATAGTTGCTAACTGCAAGCTTCTTTTTACACAACTACACATTTAGCGGTTTATTTAATCACCTAGTTTTCATATATCTTATCTCTACACGAGTTTACTGCCTGTTAAACTGTGAATTGCAAAGCAGAAAAGGGAGATACTGCGCAATGCTACTGAAAATTTCCACATTCTCAGCATCCAAATCATTAAGCTAGCGCAGTGCATCGGGAATAAAATATAAATAATGATATATAAACTGTAATTTATAAGTTTTTTCGCATTGGCATTGTTTATTCCCCGCCTCTGGCAATTGGGAAATTGGAATCCTAATATTACTTAGGACAAGATTCCTACCGAGGTATTAATCTCACTATCTGTAACTGAATTGTCAACATCATCAGTACTGTGCAACCTTCAGTAAGTAATTCACACTTATTGATACTCTACTTTTGATGCTCCCGTCCTCTAGAGGAGAATCGTAATGGTAAGAGAATTAGAATTACAAGGCATTAATGTCAGTAGCTTAAAAGAAGCAGCAATACATATTCATAGTCAAATTCAGTCTCATGGTGTTCTGTTTGTCTTAGAAGAACCTGAGCTAAAAATATTACAAGTTAGCAATAATACATGGAATGTTTTCGGCATATTGCCGGAAAATATTTTGCAAACAAAATTAGAGGAACTACTCGATCCCTTCCAAATCGAAAGAATTAAAGCAGGTCTATTAGAAGGAAATCTTGATTATATCAATCCGACTAAAGTATGGGTGAGAAAAAAGGGTGATGAATACGTAGTATTTGATGCGATTTTTCACCGCAATCCAGAAGGATTTTTGATTTTAGAATTAGAACCGGCTATTTCCCAAGAAAATATCCCCTTTCTCAGCTTTTATCATTTAGCTAGAGCTTCTATTAACCAATTAGAAAAAACAACTAATCTCCGCGATTTCTGTCAAATAATTGTCCAGGAAGTCCGCAAAGTGACTGGATTTGACAGAGTCATGCTATATAAGTTTGACGAAGATGGACATGGCTGTGTTATCGCTGAAGAAAAGTTAGACAGCATGGAACCATACTTGGGTTTACACTACCCAGAGTCAGATATTCCCAAACCAGCGAGAAAATTATTCACTTCTAATTTTATCAGAATCATCCCAGATTCCTATGGGGAACCTGTACAAGTGATTCCAGTTAAGAATCCCATTAGTCAAAGTCCGATTGATTTAACCAATTCAATTCTGAGAAATGCTGCTGCTTGTCATTTAGAGTACTTGCACAACATGGGTGTAGGTGCTTCTTTGACTATTTCTTTAATTAAAGATGGTAAACTCTGGGGTTTAATTGCTTGTCATCATCAAACACCGAAATATGTTTCTTATGAATTGCGGAAAGCCTGCGAATTTTTAGGAAGAGTAATATTTACAGAAATCTCCGCCAGAGAAGAAACAGAAGATTATGACTACCGGATGAATTTGGCATATATTCAGTCAGTTTTGATGGAATATATGTCCCAAGAAGAAAACTTTATTGATGGGTTAGTTAAACACCAGCCAAATCTTCTAGATTTAACGAGTGCGCAAGGTGCAGCTGTATGTTTTGGGGATAATTGCACAGTTATTGGCGAGACTCCCAAAGAAGAAGATTTGAATTTTTTAGTCCAATGGCTAAAGAATCATGTCAATGAAGAAGTATTCTATACAGATTCTCTACCACAGCTTTATCCAGATGCCGAAAAGTTTAAAAACGTCGCCAGTGGTTTGTTAGCGATTCCCATTTCCAAGCGGAATTATGTATTGTGGTTTCGACCGGAAGTAATTCAAACGGTAAATTGGGGTGGTAATCCCAATGAAGCGTTTGAAGTTAACCAATCAGCAGGAAATTTGCGCCTTGTTCCCCGCAAATCATTTGAATTGTGGAAAGAAACGGTGCGGTTAACTTCCTTACCTTGGCAATTTGTGGAAATCAAAGCAGCCTTGGAACTGCGCAAAGCTATCATTAATATTGTCTTGCGCCAAGCCGATGAACTAGCCCAGTTAGCGCAAGATTTAGAACGTTCTAATGCGGAATTGAAAAAGTTTGCCTATGTCGCTTCCCATGATTTACAAGAACCGTTAAATCAAGTAGCAAACTATGTGCAGCTATTAGAAATGCGCTACGAAGACGAACTTGACGAAGACGCAAAGGAATTTATTAACTTTGCCGTTGAGGGAGTTAGTTTAATGCAAACGCTGATTGATGATGTACTAGCATACTCTAAAGTAGATATGCAGGCGATCGCCTTTGGGCTAACAGAGGTCGAAGCACCACTCAATCGCGCCCTCAGCAATTTGCGTGGACGCATCCATGAAACTGGAGCGATAATTACCCACGACCCCTTACCCACTGTGATGGCTGATAGTACACAATTAATGCAGCTATTTCAAAACCTGATCGCCAACGCCATCAAATTCCGCAGCAACAAACTACCACAAATCCACATCGGAGCCGAAAGATTAGAAGATGAGTGGTTGTTCTCAGTACGGGATAACGGTATTGGACTAGATCCCAGATTTAGCGATCGCATTTTCGTCATCTTTCAGCGTCTACACACCAGAGAAGAATATCCCGGTACAGGCATGGGCCTAGCAATCTGTAAAAAAATTATAGAATGTCATCGGGGACGAATCTGGGTAGAGTCACAGCTAGGTGCGGGTGCAAGCTTCTACTTTACGATTCCAGTCGGAGGCCGCGAGCGTGAGCGTAGAAACGGAAGAAAAACACAAAACAATCTTTTTGGTTGAGGACAATAAAGCTGATATCCGCTTAATCCAAGAAGCACTGAAAAAAAGTACAGTCCCACATCAAGTGGTAATAGTTAGGGATGGCATGGACGCTATGGCTTATTTACGCCAAGAAGGTGAATATGCTGATTCTCCACGCCCTGACCTGATTCTCTTGGATTTAAACCTACCCAAAAAAGATGGTCGTGAGGTACTAGCAGAAATTAAAAGCGACCCCAAACTCAAACGTATACCAGTAGTTGTGCTGACAACATCCCGCAACGAAGATGATATTTTCCACAGTTACGATTTGCATGTAAATTGCTACATCACTAAATCTCGTAACCTGAGCCAGCTGTTTCAAATCGTCAAAGGTATTGAAGAGTTTTGGCTCTCTACTGCCACATTGCCCTCGGAGTAGGGGGATGAGGGGGACAAGGGAGACGAGGGAGTGTGGGGAGTGTGGGGGGTGTGGGAGAGTGAAAGAATTAAATATTATCTGTTCATCTCCCCACCCTTCCCCCTCTCCCCGCTCTCCCCCATCTCTTCCCCATGCCCCATGCCCCATGCCCAATGCCCCATGCCCCATGCCCCATGCCCATTTTCAAAAAGGAGGTAATATCAGGAAATGATGGCGACAGGCTCAGTAAAAATCTTGTTGATTGAGGATAACCTAGCAGAAGCGAGATTGTTACAAGAGTTTCTGAAGCAAGCCCAATCCAAAGACTTTAGTGTAGTTCATGTTCAGCGCTTGCAGAATGCGCTTCAGGAATTAACTAAAGACAGAGCATTATGCTCTTATGATGTCATTTTGTTGGATCTAACCCTACCTGATAGCGAAGGATTATCATCCTTGCCAACATTGATTGATTATGCGCCTAAGCTACCAATTGTTGTGCTTACAAATACCAATGATGAAGCACTAGCAATTGAAGCAGTCAGACAAGGCGCACAAGATTATTTGGTGAAGCGACAGGTAAATGTTGAGGTGTTAGTTCGCTCTATACATTATGCGATTGAACGCAAGCAAGTATTAGAATCATTACGGACAACGAATAAAACATTAGAGACCAGAGTTGAACAACGCACAGCCGAACTGGTGAAAGCTCAAGAAATCAACCAGTTCAAATCTGAATTTGTTTCTATGATCTCCCATGACATCCGCAATCCTTTAAATACGATCCTCCTAGCTGCTGGCTTGCTACAAAATAGCGATGACAAATTAACCAAAGAGAAAAAAAGTTCTCATTTTCAAATGATTCGCTCAGCAATCAAAAACATGGCGCAGCTATTGGATGAAGTTTCGCTAATCGGTCAAGCGGATTCAGGTAAACTTCACTGCGAACTCATCTCCATAGATTTACAGAACTTCTGCCGTTATCTAATTGAGGAAGCGCAACTCACTACTGGGGAAAAGCAGATAAATCTTGTGTTTACAAGTGTAGGAGAATTTAGAGATGCTCTCTGGGACGAGAATCTCCTACGGCATATTTTAGGTAATTTGCTGACTAATGCAATTAAATATTCACTACCTGGTGGTACAGTTAAGTTTGAACTAATTGGTCAAGAACAAGCGATCGCCTTTCGGATTCAAGATTACGGGATTGGCATTCCCGAACCAGACCAGAAGCGCTTGTTCCAACCATTTCAGCGGGCAGAAAACGTCGGTTCTATTCCTGGTACAGGCTTAGGTTTAGCAATTGTGAAAAAGTGCGTAGAAGCACATGGCGGTGAGATTTTACTCGAAAGCAAAGAGGGAGTGGGTACTACCTTTATTGTTGTGCTACCTTTGCTGTCGTTGTGAAGGCAGGAGGCAGCGCCTCTCTTCTCCCAAGGGGAGACGCTCCGCGAACGGCTCCGCTCGGCGACCGGGGCAGGGGAGCAGGGAAGCAGGGAAGCAGGGGAGCAGGAGACTTGAGTCAAGCTGAAGGCGCTCAGTATGAAGTAGGGGCGGGTTCACAGATATCCTCAATTATTCACGATATTTTGGATAAACCCGCCCGTACGAAATTACCCCACCCATAAAGGGATGGGGCATGAATTAAGGAAAAACTTATTTTTTTTCGCCCACAATTCCACTCGGCTCCTACTTCAATCACTTCATCCTAGCCTGCGGCAAGCCGCGGAGCGTCTACATCCTTCATCCTTCATCCTTTCTTTTGTCAAAAGCCTCGTTAATGGAGTTCAAAGCTTCGTTAATGGAGTTCAAAGCCTCGTTAATGAAGTTCAAAGCTTCGTTAATGAAGTTCAAAGCCTCGTTAATGAAGTTCAAAGCCTCGTTAATGAAGTTCAAAGCCTCGTTAATGAAGTTCAAAGCCTCGTTAATGGAGTTACAAAGCCTCGTTAATGAAGTTCAAAGCCTCGTTAATGAAGTTCAAAGCCTCATTAATGGAGTTCACAGCCTCATTCACCGAGCAAAAAGCCTCGTTAATGAAGTTCAAAGCCTGGTTAATGGAGTTCAAAGCCTCATTAATGGAGTTCAAAGCCTCGTTAATGAAGTTCAAAGCCTCATTCACGGAGTGCAAAAGTTCATACCCCATGCCCAATGCCCAATGCCCAATGCCCCATGCCCAATGCCCCATGCCCAATGCCCCATACCCCATGCCCAATAAAAACTGTACGATTAACAGGAAAACATATTTCTTTTTTAAGAGCTGAGAGCAGTTGTTACAAAGAATTCTGTTAATCGATGGTCATCCAGTAGAGCGATCGCTCACTGTCCAAGCACTAATTCAAAATTTACCAGGAGTTCAGATTGCGGAAATTGTCAATGGCGATCAGTTAGCACAGGCGATAGCAACCTGTAACTTTGATTTGGTAATTACCGATTATCAGTTACCTTGGACAACCGGACTGGATGTTTTGCGGACTCTCAAAGCGCAGCTCAGCGATTTTCCGGTGATTATGTTCACAAATTCCGGTAGCGAAGAAATTGCTGTTGCAGCCATGAAAGCAGGGTTGGATGATTATGTGATCAAGTCGCCCGCTAATCTGACTCAATTGGTGCAAGCAGTTCGTAGTGTCTGGCAAAATAGCCAAACCCGTTATCCAGCAGCACAAGCTTTAAACAGAAGTGAACGCCGCTTATCCACCTTGATTAGCAATCTACCTGGTTATGTATACCGGGTTGCTAACGATCGCAATTACACCCCTGAATTCGTCAGTGAGGGAGTGTTTAATATTACAGGCTATCGACAAGAAGAATATCTCATTGATAGCACGATTACTTGTGGACAAGAAATGCATCCCGACGACTGCGATATGGTCTGGGAGAAGGTTCAGCGAGCAGTGGAACTCCAGCAACCCTTTGAGTTTGAGTATCGGATTATCACGAAATCGGGAATCCAGAAATGGGTTTGGGAACGAGGAAGAGGTATATTTTCCGACAGCGGGGAACTCCTCTTTTTAGAGGGTTTTGTCACAGATATTACTGCTCGCAAAGTTGCCGAAACTGCGCTGCAAGAGTCGCAACAGCTATACCAAACCCTGGTGGAACATTCCCCTGATATTATCGAACGCTTCGATACACAGCTACGACATCTTTATACTAGTCCAGCCCTGACACAAATCACAGGCATTCCCAAGGAAGTGTTTTTGGGCAAAACCTGTCGCGAACTGGGATTACCAGAAGCAATGATCAACACTTGGGAAACTGCTGCACAAACGCTACTGACAACAGGTGAAAAACAGATTATTGAATTTGAGACACCAACACTCAACGGAGTGCGTTTCTTTGAAATGGCGATCGCACCTGAATTGACTCGTGAACATACAATTAACTCAATACTCTGTATTTCGCGGGATGTCACCGATCGCAAAGCTGCCCAAATTGCCTTAGAACGTCAGGCAAAGCAAGAGCAAACCTTAAATCGAGTAGTTCAAAGCATTCGCAGTTCTCTAGATTTATCGACAATCTTCTCCACAGCCATAGCTGAAGTCACTGAATTATTGGGAGTTAATCGGACTTCTATCGTCCAGTATTTCCCAGACCGCCAATGTTGGCAAGTTCTGGCGGCTCATTGCCAAAATGCATCGCTGATAGATACAACAGGTTTAGAAATTCCCGATGAGGGCAATCCCTATGCTACACAACTAAAGCAACTCCAGGTGGTGCAGATAGATGGAATGGATAGCGTTAAAGATCAGGTTAACCTAAAAATTGCCGAGAGTCTTCCGCCTGCTTGGTTGTTAACACCCATCGTCGTTAACAGTACAATTTGGGGCAGCTTATCGCTGTCCAAGCCTGTTGAAGAAGCTCCTTGGAAAGAAGAGGAGGTAGAACTTGCTGGTAAAGTAGCAGTTCAGTTAGCGATCGCTATTCAACAAGTCCAACTTTATCAACAGGTACAGCAAGAACTGAGCGATCGCCAACGCGCTGAAGCCGCCTTGCAACAACTCAACCAGGAACTAGAACAGCGAGTTCAAGAACGAACCGCCCAACTCCAGATGGCGCTCTTTGCTGCCAAAATGGGAACTTGGGAGTTAAATACACAGACAAATGTCGTCCACTGGTCGCCTGAAGAATATGAGCTATTTGGCTTTAAAACCGATGCTCAAGGACGAGTTCTCGATCAAAACGGCGAAGAAATTAGTCCCTATCCAACCTTTGAGGTGTTCTTGAGTTGTGTTCATCCCGATGATCGAGACTATGTTGTGCAAAAAACCCGGCAAGGTTTAAAACAAGGTTCTTCCTTTGAAGTAGAGTACCGACTGCTGCGACGAGAAGGCTGTTGGGTGTACGCACGCGGTGCTTGTGTCCTGAACGAACAGGGACAAGCTGTTAGGCTGACGGGAATTGCAATGGATATCACCAATCGCAAACAAGCAGAAGCCGCTCTACAAAAGCAAGCAAGACTTGAGCAGGTGTTGCGGCTGGTTACCCAAGAAATTCGTCAGTCTTTAGATCTCGATGCCATCCTCACAACTGCCGTGACTGAAGTTAGGCAAACATTACAAGCCGATCGGGTTGCAGTTTATCGTTTTCATGGCGATTGGAGTGGCAGCTTTATCGTTGAGTCAGTCGCCCCAGGATGGGTTGAATTGGTTACACCCAACATTCAAAAAGTCTGGGAAGATACTTATTTGCAAGAAACCCAAGGAGGACGCTATAAAAATCACGAAACCTTCGCTGTTACAGATATTTACACTGTGGGACACTCTTGTTGTCATATTGAGCTTCTAGAACAGTTTCAAGCCAGAGCGTATGCGATCGCGCCGATTTTTTCTGGAGATCAGCTTTGGGGTCTGTTAGCAATTTACCAAAATGCAGCACCTCGCCATTGGCAATCTTGGGAAATGGAACTATTGCAACAGCTAGCCAATCAATTGGCGATCGCCATCCAGCAGTCGGAACTCTACAGACAACTTCAAACCGAACTGCAAGAACGCCGACAAATTGAACAACAAATCCGAGCATCCCTTAAGGAAAAAGAAGTTTTATTGCGTGAAGTCTATCACCGGGTCAAGAACAACATGCAAATGGTTTCTAGCCTGCTAAACCTACAGGCCAGTAGCATTGACGACCCCACCGTTCTGAAGTTACTCAGCGAAAGCCAGCGTCGAGTCAAAACAATGGCACTCGTCCACGAACGGCTTTATCGTTCGCAAAACCTTGCCCGAATTAACTTTGCCAGCTATGTGGAACATCTTGTCAACGATTTAGTACGTTCCTATACCTCGAATAAGTCATTTATCCGTGTTTTACTAGAGGTGGACGATCTGGAACTAGACCTAGATACAGCCGTTCCCTGCGGTTTAATCATCAATGAATTAGTTTCTAATGCCCTCAAGTATGCTTTTCCCAATCAGCAAGGAGAAATTAAGCTGCAATTTTACCTGGATAATCCTGAATATTATTGCCTAGTTCTCAAAGATAATGGAATTGGAGTTCCTGCCCATATTGATCCAGAGCGTACTACTTCCCTAGGAATGCAACTTATATATGGATTAACAGAACAACTTGGAGGTACGCTGCAATTAGATAGACAAGGAGGCAGTCAATTTAAGATCCTCTTGAAAAAAAGGTTGTAATTTCCTATGCCACAAGTTTCTTCTCCTCCCACTATCCTAATTGTCGAAGATGAATGGGTGATTGCTTTAGATATCAAACAACATCTGAGCAAGTTAGGCTACAACGTGTCTGGAACTGCTAATTCTGCCGAAAAAGCTTTGGAACTTGTAGCCGCAACTAAACCGAATCTAGTGTTGATGGATATTTACCTGCAAGGCGACAAAAGCGGAATTGAAGCAGCAGAGCAAATTCGGCAACAGTTTCATCTACCCGTTGTCTTTCTCACCGCCCATGCTGATGAAGCAACATTAACACAAGCGATCGCTACCCATCCCTACGGTTACATCGTTAAACCCTTTGAGGAACAGGATCTTATTATTGCTATCCAGGTAGCCTTGGCTAACCATCTCGCTGAACAAGCCATACACCAAGCACTACAGAAAGAAAAACAGCTAAACGAGCTGAAATCTCAATTCGTCTCCATTGTTTCCCATGAATTTCGCAATCCCTTAAGTTCCCTACTCGTGACACTAGAACTCTTTGAACAGCCAGATAGACTAACTCCCGAAAAGCGACAAGCTCATATTGAACGGGGTAAAGCAGCTATCAAGCACATGGCACAATTGATTACAGATGTTTTAGTTCTAGGCCAAGTAGAACAAGAGCAGTTTCACTCTCAACCAACACTCATCAATATTTACCAGTTCTGCTCCTATCTGGTAGAAGATCTACAATCCCCTGCTCAAAGCAGAGATAGATTGGTGTTTACCGTTTCGGGATGCGATGAACCAGCACATCTTTTTTATGAGCTAGATCCCAAGTTATTGCAACATATCCTCATTAACTTGCTGGAGAACGCCCTGAAATATTCCCCAGAAGATAGCACAGTCACATTCCAGTTACACTGTGAGGCAGATTACATTCAATTCCAGATTCAAGACCAAGGAATTGGACTAACAGAGCAAGATTTGGCAAAGCTATTTACGCCCTTTCATCGCGGAATGAATGTTAGCAAGATTCCCGGAACAGGCTTGGGATTATCCATTGTCAAAAAATGTGTTGATGCACATGAGGGACAAATCTCAGTTGATAGCACTGTTGGCGTCGGCACAACTTTCACCGTCATCATACCCGCGTTGAAAATTTGACATTCAACGGTTAACAGCGATGCACTCAGAGCTTCAACAAGTCTCAACTGCCAACGCTTAACAAACCTTTATGCAGTATTTCAAAAATTATTTAGGAGTGCTAGATCTCAAATTACTATATATAAAATCTAACTGCTATCAAGTAACGTTGTAAAGATTAGACTCTTACCCAAGCCTCAAATAAACAGTATTTACCTCAATATCAAAAAATCCTTGCTTGTGTCATTTAAGTATTATTAGTTATTTTTTCGGGAAATTTTTTATTATTGATACAAGTGACTGATAGATATCATAATTTTTATATTTTCTGGCAATCAAATTTTGTAAGTTTTGCTACAGAAAATTTTCTGGGAATTTTATGCATAAAAATGATGAAATTTGTGTATAAAGAAATTGAATTTTGTGTAGAATGTAACTAATTTTTATGGATAATAGATCCAAATATCATGGGTAAAAATGTTGTTTAAGCCTGAGTAAGCAAAAGATAATAGCTCCTTATGGTTACTTTAGATGTAAATAACTATTAATAACCCTTGGTAAAGGTTGCATTTGAGAAAATGTGTGAAATAACGGATAACAAACATGTTTACTTAAAGACTGGCCAAGTTCAGTTATTGGTCTGAAGTTCTTAAAGTAGGACTTGACTTTATACCGCAATTCAATGTAACCTATCTTACTTTACAGGTGTGAAGAAACTACCCAATTAATTGTTACTTGTAGCAATTAATTATGGGACTTTCGTGGAGAGGAAAACGGAAATATGTCTCATATATTGTGGAAAAATCTGGTATTACTGCCAGTATTTTTGGGTGCAAATGCCTTGGCTTCGTCTAGTGTCATGGCTGCGGAAATATTAAATGCTTCTAACTCACAAGCAGCAAAAAATAGCAGTGATGCTGCTGTTGTACTAGAGCAACCAACAACTAGTAAGCAATTACTTGCACAGGTTAAAACTGGTGAAGCTAATAACCAGGACTCAATGTCTCAAGTTACGTCAGTATCACAGTTTTCTGACGTACAACCAACCGATTGGGCATTTCAAGCATTGCAGTCTCTAGTTGAGCGCTATGGCTGTATCGCCGGTTACCCCAATGGAACTTATCGGGGAAATCGTGCATTAACCCGTTATGAATTTGCCGCTGGTTTAAATGCTTGTTTAGATAGAGTTAATGAACTGATTGCAACAGCCACCGCTGACTTGGTGACAAAGCAAGATTTAGCCACCCTCCAGCGTTTGCAAGAAGAATTTGCCGCCGAACTAGCAACTTTACGCGGTCGAGTCGATGCTTTAGAAGCACGGACTGCGGAACTAGAAGCAAATCAATTTTCGACAACAACCAAGTTAGTTGGTGAGGCAATTTTTGCTGTCACTGATACCTTTGGCGACAACAACACTAACAAAACTGTATTTCAAGACAGGGTACGTTTAGACTTACAAACCAGCTTTACTGGTAGAGATACCTTACACACCCGGATTGCAGCTGGTAACGCCAATGCATTAAGTTTGCCCGGTAACAGCTTTGAGAGTACTCAAACCTTTAACCTAGGCAATACTGGCAGCAACAGTGCCATTATAGACTGGTTATCCTATTACTTCCCCTTAGGTAACTCCCAAGTATATATAGCAGCCAGCGGCGGTATTCACAGCGATTACGCGCCTACCGTTAACCCTTACTTTGAAGGTTATGACGGTGGTAACGGTGCTTTATCTACTTTTGCATCTGAAAGTCCAATTTACCGGATTGGCGGTGGTGCAGGCGGTGGTGTTAATTTTGTTTTTGGTAGCGGTAAGGGCGGTTTCCAACCTTCAGTAACTGTAGGTTATTTGGCATCCCAAGGTAATAACCCCGCGCCAGGTTCCGGTTTATTTGAAGGTAACTATGCAGCTCTGGCACAATTAAACTTGAACGTAGGCGAGCGCTTTTCTTTTGCTGCAACCTACGTTCATGGATATCATAAAGCCGGAAATGCTTTATTCGATTTAGGCGGAGGCGGGAATATTGGTGTAGTCGGAACTAACCCAGCTAACTTGCCTATTGGTGACACCAATCCATATAACAGTAATTCCTATGGTTTTGAAGCTGCTTTCAGACCTAGCGACAAACTCTCAATTAGTGGCTTTGTATTGTACAGCGATATTACAAGCTTAGTCGGCAATAATAATGATGAAGTTTGGAGTTATGGTGTTGGGGTAGCATTACCAGATTTCGGTAAAAAAGGCAACATTTTAGGAATTTTTGCAGGTGCCCAACCATACTTAGGTAGTATAAGTGGCGATCGCCCCTACCACATTGAAGGGTTCTATAAATATCAAGTCAGCGATAATATCTCCATTACCCCAGGTGTGATTTGGTTAACCAGTCCTGGTCAAGTTGCCAATAGCGACAATGCCATCATTGGTACATTGAGAACCACTTTCACCTTCTAAATCCCAGGGCGGGGTTTCCCATTGGTGTCAACTTAACGTGAAACCTGCTTGGTGACAACGTTTTGCCCTCACCCCCAACCCCTCTCCCTGAGGGAGAGGGGAGCCAGAAATTCAATTCCCCTTCTCCCAAGGGAGAAGGGGTTAGGGGATGAGGGCGTGGGGAATTTGTACAACGCCCGCCCTATATAGCTTTTGGCTTAAGTTGACACGTATGGGGTTTCCCCGCCCCTACAAATAACCTAAGAAGCAGAGGGGTTAAGGGCGATGAGGGAGACCAATGACCAATAACAAATGACAAATGACAAATGACAAATGACTATTCAACTAGTCACAGACAATTTGACCTGAACAATTAAATCGTTGAAATCCCAATCGCTACCTGCTCCTACTTGATCCTCAAAGCCAAAGCAGTTATTCCCCAGCAGGCGAACATGATTGTTTTTATCAGAATTTGCACCTAAGAATGGACTGTAAACTGCTGTGTCGCTGGAATTACTATTTAAAATTGCTTCCACAGTAGAATTAGCAATCACAAACGGTGCAAAAAGCCAACCTGATTCAAAATTGCTGGTGAAAGTTGCTTTACCTTGGTTGTTCACCTTCAAGTCAATGCCCTCAACACGGGCGCGAAGCATGGCTTTAATATAGCCTGCATCCCCTGGACGGAAGTCAATTTTACCATCGCGATCGCTATCAATTCCACCATCTGCATCATCTATTCTACAGAAGCCTACAAGGTTGTCGTAAGCAGCCTCTCTGTGGACAACAAATTCTGCTTTTACCTTAGTTTTAACTTCCCGTAAATCGATGACTTCCCCTTGATGTTTTCCTTGCAAGCCGATACCTAGAGGAATGTCTTGATTAGTTTCCTTCACCTTCACGACTAAATCGCTACCACTAAGACCTAAACCTTTCCAAGTTAGAGAGAACCCTTCAGTTTCGGAACTTGTCACGCTGACATTAGTCGCAGATGAAAAGACAACCTCAGACAAAGAAGTTTGTCCAGATAGCACAGAATAACTGGTGCTGTTGCGGATCATGTAGAATCTCAAGTTTGCACCTGAGTTGAATTCTAACAAGCTTGGCAGGTCAGATAGATTAAAACCATTGGGTGCATTGGCAATAGCAGAGCAAACTATTTTTGCTCGCTTCAGTGCTACTTCTGCGTAACCTACTGCACCTGGAGCGATTCCGTCAATCCTACCTTGTGCATCGTCAACGACAAATACACCCATTTCATTGGCTGCTTTAGAATTACTGCCTTCAATTTTGATTGACAGTTTTGCTTTATTACCTTTGATTTTACTTTTGACGGTAAAGATATTTTCAGTAACACTGGTTAACTGGACAGTCGTTTTCACCTGAGAAGTTGTAAAAAACCCAAGCTGCTCAAAATTGATAGACAAATCCTTATCAAAGGAGAAACCTCCACTGTCAGTAGTGCGGACGCGGATGTTGTAAACAGATTTAGTCGCAGAAGATTTAATTTTTAGGCGCCCCTCTTCGATAATGAACGCATCATTATCAGTATCACCAGTGCCTGTAACTAAACTATAAGTGTGCTTCTCGGTTTTGTTTGAATCAGTGGTGCTGATGATGCCAATAACTTTGTCATCATCGTCATCATCATCACCATTACCATCGTTATCATCATCGGCGCTGAGAGTGCCAAATATTAAGTCTGTAGGGGCAGAATTATAATACAGTACCGAGATGCTATCAGAATCAGCATCTGCCACTACCAAGTCAGGTTTGCTGTCATCGTCTATATCTCCCACAGCAATATAATCTGAAGATGTTTCAACTGTGTAAGTAGTCGCAGTGTCAAAGCCACCCTTACCATCATTCAACATCACCGAGACTTGCTTCTGTGCAGCGTTTGCCAACACTAAGTCAACTTTGCCATCACCGTCTATATCTTCCAAGACGACAGAATTAGAAGTTGTCCCGATTGTGAAATTAGTCGCAGCACCAAAGCTACCCATCCCATCATTCAACATTACTGAGACATTACCAGAAGCATAATTCGCTACTAGCAAGTCAAGTTTTTTGTCCCCGTCTATATCTCCCACCACAACACCAGAAGGTACAAATCCGACTGAAATATTGGTGGGAGTGCCAAAGTTGCCCATCCCATCGTTCAAAAATACTGAAACATTCTTGTTTTCAGCATCCGCCACCACCACATCAACTATGCCATCACCATCTATATCTCCCACGACAACAGCAGAAGGTTTTGTATCAAGTTCGATTTGAGCGACATTGACAAAGTCGCCACTATCATCCCTCGACAGTACTGAGATAGTCTTGTCATCAGCGTTCGCTACCACCAAATCATCTTGTTCATCACCGTCTATATCTCCCATAGCGATGGAACTAGGAGTTGTCTCAACTGTGAAATGATAGGGATCTTTAAAGTTGCCACTACCATCGTTTAATAATACGGTGATGTTTTTGTCATTAACGTTCGCCACCACTAAGTCAAGCTTGTCGTCACCGTTGAAGTCTTTGACTAGAACAGAAGAAGGATGTGAACCAACGGGAAATTTATTTTCAGTTGTAAATGATAGGCTCATAACTTTTTCCATAAAACGTGTTTATTCTTCCTCACAATGATTCTTTTTAATTCACACAATAGTCAGCACCGCAAATTTAATATTCTTTATTCAAATTGTGAGGAATACTTCATTCAGGTTATTGTGTAAATCATCAAAAATGCTTCAGTAAAGATACTATAAATTTATTCAGGGAAATTACGCAAAGACTTTCACAACAAGCTTTGACGCTGTTTAATAGACTTAAATGGAAAATAGAAAATAGGGTAACCAGGGCTAGAGGCTAGGGACTAGGTAAGAGAAATTTTAATTTTTAGTTGTGAGATTTTCCCTAATTGCAGTCATTAAAAATGAAAAACTCCATCCACAAGGGGGTGGAGTTTTGGGCATGGGGAAGAATTTACCAATGCCCTGTTTGGCTAATGCCCATTAAAAAAGAAAAGTACTTCTCAAAATACCAATAGTAACTGGCTCGTTATTTGGTGTATGACCAGGTTCTATAATATGAATTATTCCTGGTGTAATACTAATATTATCTGTGAGTTGAAACCGATAAAATGCTTCGATATGAGTAGTCGTTCCTGGTTGTCCACCGGCACGTCCTAAACCTGTATTAAGTGAGTCAGGAACATTGCTACCATCTGGTAAGTTACTGCTAGTAATTTTCGGAGGTTGTCCTATATAAATTCCGCCCAAATTTCCTTTAGCAAATAAATCAGGAAAATTGAGAAACGCCATATAATTTGTTGTTTCTACACTTCCTGTCTGCCCAGGAATGTAAGAACTAGTGTAACCACCCCATGCACCAAGAGTAATGTGGGGTGAAATTTGCCAGGTGACAGTTGCACCTACAGCATTGGTTTGTAGGGGTTCTGATGTTGCAGTTAAGCATTCATCCCCCACATAAGTCAATAAACAACCATCTGAAGAATAATTATTAACGTAATATAAACTTAAATCTATAGTATCAGTTGGCGTTACAAGTAACTGTACGCCTGTAGTAGTGTTGCCATCAAATAAGCCATTACCTTTATCAGAATTGCCAGGATTATTACTAGAATAAATTGCCTGTAAACTGGCACGTTTAGCAAATTGCCAATCCACAGCTATACCACCATGACCAAATCCCATATCTAAAATTGGGTTGCGTTGGGCAAAGAAAGATAGTGGTCCTGTAGCGCCGCTTTCTACCCGATTTGGACCTCGGAAAGCAGCTGCCATATTTACGCCTTCTGTTCCCACCATCAGCGCAAAGTTATCAGCAACCAACCAGTGATAATTGAGGTCACCGATAATAAATTCGTTATCTGTGGGATATTCATAACCGAGAAAAAAATCATTCCGAGAAACTTTATTGGCAGTAAATCTCGGATCGCTAGCACCCATACCATATAACAGACTTGTA
Source organism: Calothrix sp. NIES-2100 (assembly GCF_963875285.1). Lineage (NCBI taxonomy): Bacteria > Bacillati > Cyanobacteriota > Cyanophyceae > Nostocales > Calotrichaceae > Calothrix > Calothrix sp. NIES-2100. The sequence continues at coordinate 7,995,892 of NZ_CAWNLA010000001.1, read as the reverse complement.
AATAAGTAACTGCGAGGGCTAAATTGGGTCGTTAAAGATAGTTGCGCTATGGTAATAATATTAATATTTGTCCCTGCATCATCTGAATCTTTGATGCCATCTCGAGGATTAACGTCACCTCGATTGCTAGTCCGTCCTTGAACGCCAGAGACGATGATTCCTGAAAGTTTAGTTGTGGTGGAGAATTGCTTACCTTCTAGTTCAGTGGTGCGTGCTTCTAAACTATCAATTCTACCCCGCAAGGTTGCTAATTCATGGGCAAATTCTGACTGTAATTTTTGGATCTTGGCGATATCTGCGCGGGTGACAGAATCACTTGTAGCTGTAGCAATTAACTCATTGACTCTATCTAAGCAAGCATTTAGACCTGCGGCAAATTCATAGCGAGTCAAAGCGCGATCGCCGCGATAGGTGTTATCTGGATAACCTGCTATGCAACCATAGCGTTCCACTAATGATTGCAATGCTTGAAATGCCCAATCTGTAGGCTGTACATCTTTTAGTTGAGACACCGATGTGATTTGTGACATCGGGTCTTCTGAATCCAGATCAGACTGTAAACTAGGTGACGGAAAGCTGTATTCTTGTGCGATCGCTGTTTGTACAACTCCATTTATACCCGCCATGATTAACCATGCGAGCATCCAGGCTTTACTCTTATTGTGGCTAATCATTCTAGTCTTCAATTTCTTGTACTCTATTTATACGGGTAGGTTATAAGTATATGTAAATTTATTTATTAACATCCTGAGTAAATTTACTAATATTTGGCCAAATTAGATTAAAAAATTCCTGGGCAATATCTCAGAAGCGCGAGTATAAAAGATAAATTACTCAGCCCAAATATACTCTCCAGAGAGTGAAAATTAGCATGGCAAATCGGTTGCGAAAGCTGACGCTCAAAAATCAGCCTCGTGCAGGTAAAATCAATCATCTGTTGCACAAACCCCAGAACAATAGTCAGTTGGGAAATTGGTTGCTCTCAACATTAGCGATCGCTACATTATTGAGCAGTGTTGGTTTACTAATTGCTTTTGCCTGGATCAGTATTCTCTTTATCTTCAATCCCGAAAAAATTATTTGGCTGAATAAATTTTTACCGGAGTGGGCACAAATCACAGTCGGTAATTACGGTGAACGACCCCAAACCCTCAAACAAATTAAAACCAACCTCAGTCAAAAAAAACTCATAGCCGGGGAAATCCTAACTTTGGAGCGGGATAAAGAAAATTCTTTTTTACTACCAGTGATCCAAAAACGCCCAAATTGTCAATTTGATTGTCAAGCAATTGTCGAACTGAGGGTTTATCAACAATCCCAAGATGTAGAGTTGCAATCCCAACCAGAAAAATATTACCGTCTGGCGTCCCAATTAGCGATCGCGGGGATAGAAGAAGCCTTTGTACTTTCTCCCACAGATGAAGTTACAGTAGAAAACTCAGAAAACAGCATTCCCTTACCTGTCAATGAAATTAAACGCTTTGAGGGTCAAACCCCATCTAATGGTGTTTGGTTTTATTTACAAGGTAAACTGCCACAAGGCGCTGGTGCGATCGCCTACGGTAAAATTGTCTACTACAATCCACAACGCAGTCAGATCCATCAGATGTTGTCGTGGAAAAGTCCCAATGGAGATGTGCCTAAATGGCAGCAAGTAACTGGTGATACTAACAAAGAATTAGTCATCGATCAAACAGTAGGTTTAGAACCACAGTTACGGATTTACCAAGTCAAATCTCTGAAGTTATCTCACAACGCCATTGAATTAGCAGAAATTTCCCTCAAAACACCAGCCATCAAAGATACTGCTTACCAAAATGCGTTATTACTCGCCCGAAATGGACTGTGGACACCAGCCTATGAGTGGTTAAAATCTATACAGAAACAGCGAAAACAGCCACTACCGGAAGCGGCGCAAGCACAAATCGATGTAATTCGCCTACACTCGCAAATAACTAAAAGCCAAGCCGATCAAATTTGGGCTATTCCTAGTCAACAGGTAATAGCAGATTTGATTGATGGTCGTTGGGAGAAAGCTTTAGAGGTATTTTCAGCATCTGCGGAGAATGTCCAAGAAGTTGCGACTCTACTGCAAATGGATGGGGGACGGTTGTGGAATCGTAGCACAACAGCATTGCGAGTCAACCCTAATAGACCAGAAGTTGCAGCTTGGGGAGCATTGATTCTAGCAGTTCAACGGGGAGAAGAACGAGCAATTTCTTGGTTGCAAGCACAACCAAAAATTAGTACAGATACTCTGACTCGAATTCAAAGTCTCTTAGTCCAGCTCAATAACGAAGGAGTCAAACCGAAAATCTTTTCCACTCACCCCAGTCGCATTGTGGGTTCAGTCCAACCCCTGACTAAATTCAACAATACTGAGTGGCTCAGACCAAACCCACAAGCAGATCTGCAACTTACAGATAACGAAGCTTGGTATCAGGTAGAGGTGAGTGCATTTCATGACGGTAAACAGTGGCTCAATTTCCCCTTTGAAAGGTTACAGCTACCGCAAATTTCTCCTGGTAAATTTCTCTGGGAAACTTTGGGTATTTATTCTGACCCAGCAGTTTTACTTGTAGTTTGGTTACCTAATGGAGAACAACAAATAACTACCGCCACTATTAAAGGCGTAAAATTAGAGAGTGGGGTTTTGCGCCTACTAATTGCTGGACAAAAAATCGCTGACAATCAAAATTATCTGCTTCAACCCCCTCCTTTAGCCTTGACAGATGCGGCGCTGGAATGGGTACAACCATCGCCGCTGACTCTGGAACAACTATCTCAACAAGATCCAGCCAGAGTAACGGCAATGTTGCCAATCGTGTGGCGAATTTTACAACAATCTGGACAAATTCCCAACGGTACTTTGCCTAGCCTGCAAAAAATGCAGCGAGAACTCAGCTATTGGCCTGTACAAGTGATGAATTTAACCAATAATTCTCAGCCAGAAACCGTACTAACGATCTCAGCAGAAGCGATCGCCTTGTTGAAACAGTCCCTAACTGGAGATGAAAAGCCAGAAGAACATTTATCTCCTCCCCGGACAGTGATCTTGTCTAATAGTGGTAAAGTAATTTATACTGATTTTCAAAGAAATTACCCACAATCATTGACAGCGATCGCTAAGCTCCTAGATGGGCAATCTCTAGCTTTGTTAGTAGAAAACGGCGATAAATACAGCCTCAAGCGCTGGTCAAAGAAAAATCAACGCTTTGAATAGCAATCTTAGGAAGGCTGAAGGTTGCGAGGGTTTAGATCCCCGACATCTTGGAGGATGCTACTGGCGAATCAGGAGTAAGACCCCTCCCTTACCCAACAGACCGCCGTCACCCTACAAGGGTGCGGCTAACTCTACAAAGCCCACGAAGGTGGGCTTTGTAGAGTTAGCCCCAGGCTTCCAGTTCCTGCGGGCGTTATTTCGGGTAAGCGAGATCACTGTTTGTATCGGTATTGAGGGGTCTAACCCACTATTCGCCAGCATCCTCCAAGAAGTTGGGGATCTAAAAACCGTGTCAGAGCGTCTCAATTCTCCCCCGACAATGAGGATATTTTTTGATTTGTAAGTCTGTTATTGTTCTTGGCTATTGGTAGAAAGGCGTTGTTCCTTGAGGTTCTGCAACTGCATCAGCAAAGAATCCACCTCTGCTTGCAAGTGCATAAATTTGACTTGCTGATCGTCTTGGTAATAAGACTTGTTTAGCTTTGTTGCCCAAACATCTTGGGCGGAGCGGTCAGAAACACTAGATGAACAGGTAGACATAGTTAACTTTATTCCACAACTTAACTCACACCATTAGAGATATTATAATAATGTAGTTTTAAGCTTTGTTAAAAGATTGTAAATTTTCAATTACTTACTCTAATGGGTTTTTATCTTTGTGATAAGAGACTCAAATTAGGAAGACTGTGTTCCAGAAAAAACATCACACCTGTGATCCGGTGGTGACAAAACTTCTGGTAAAGCTGACCCGATAAAATGGTAAAAAAAAGTAATAGGTATCAGCCTGCACCATAAGAAATTTCTTTCTTGTGTTGAGAGCCTCTAGTGGTGCAAGATGTGTACCACTGGTATTTTTCAGTTTGCACTTAAATAAAAATTTGTATAAATCACCGTGACTGTAAGCCCGTCTGTTGCTAAATCTCATCGCCAACCCTGGCCTGGACTGATAGAAGCCTATCGTGAATACTTGCCTGTCAGCGAAAAAACGCCGGTTATTACCCTATTGGAGGGAAATACACCTCTAATCCCAGCGCCGGCGATCGCCGAACGCATTGGTAGACAAGTGCGTGTATTCGTCAAATACGATGGTTTGAACCCCACTGGTAGCTTTAAAGACAGGGGAATGACAATGGCCATTTCCAAGGCGAAAGAAGCAGGGGCCAAAGCAGTGATTTGTGCCAGTACAGGAAACACCTCCGCCGCCGCCGCCGCTTACGCTAGGCGTGGGGGAATGAACGCCTTTGTATTAATTCCCGATGGTTATGTGGCGTTAGGTAAGTTAGCCCAAGCTTTACTATATGGGGCTGAAGTACTGGCAATTAAAGGAAATTTTGACCGCGCCTTAGAAATTGTCCGCGAGATGGCTGAAAGTTATCCGATTACCCTAGTGAATTCGGTAAATCCCTACCGCCTAGAAGGTCAAAAAACAGCAGCCTTTGAAATTGTCGATGTGTTGGGTAATGCTCCAGACTGGCTGTGTATTCCCGTAGGAAATGCGGGGAATATCTCAGCATATTGGATGGGATTTTGTCAATATCATCAAGTCGGGAAATGCGATCGCTTACCCAAAGTAATGGGATTCCAAGCAGCAGGCGCAGCCCCCTTAGTCAATGGTAAGCCAGTAGAGCATCCAGAAACCTTAGCAACAGCGATTCGTATTGGGAATCCGGCGAGTTGGGAAAAAGCGATCGCCGTCAAATCAGCCAGTCAGGGAAATTTCCACGCTGTCACCGATGCCGAAATTCTCGATGCTTACCGGCTGTTAGCATCATCGGAAGGGATTTTCTGTGAACCAGCCAGCGCCGCTTCCGTCGCCGGATTGTTGCAAGTCAAAGATCAAGTCCCCACAGGCGCAACAGTAGTTTGCGTCCTTACAGGTAATGGTTTGAAAGACCCAGATACAGCGATAAAACACAGTAACAGCCAATTTAAACAAGGTATTGCGGCAGAATTAGGAGCAGTCGCCACAGCAATGGGATTTTAAAGAAGGCAAGGGGCAGAGGGGGACAAGGGGGACAAGGGGGACAAGGAATTTTAGATTTTAGATTTTAGATTTTAGATTTTAGATTCAAACCCAATCCGTCTTGAAAAGCTTTGATCGCCGGAAGCCGGCGCTCAAACTTTTCGCAAAATCGCAAATCCAAAATCCAAAATTGAATTGCCCCATGCCCAATGCCCCATGCCCAATGCCCAATGCCCAATGCCCAATACAATTAACGTTGAAAAATGGCTGAATTTGCCAAATCTCCGACTGGAGAAAACTGTGATGGCAATAAATTCCACATGAGACGATAGAGTTGTAAAGGCTTGTCTTGACCTTTAACTTCCACAAGCGGCATTTTTTCCAAAGGCCAATTTAGATTCTTGATCTGATCAAATGTGGTTTGAGAGATCACAATTTCACCAGCTTGAGCGACGTTACATATTCTACTGGTGACATTTGTTGTGTCACCAATAGTGGCGTACTGAATTAGTTTTTCCGAACCAATGTTACCCGCAGCAACTTTTCCTGTATTCAATCCAATGTGAATTTGAATTGGTTGCTTACCCTGCTGTACCCACTTTTGATTTAGCCGCCGCACAGCCCACTGCATATCAATGGCTGCTTGTATAGCGCGCTGTGGATCATCTGATTTGCTATAAGGCGCACCCCAAATCGCAAACAAAGCATCCCCAATATATTTCTCTAAAGTGCCTTCATATCGAAAGACAATCTCCTCCACTATCACCTCAAAGTATTCATTGAGCATTTCAATCACTTGACGCGGCTGCATTGTGGAAGACATTTTCGTGAAATTACTAATATCAGCAAATAAAGCTGTAACTTCTGTATCAACAATGCCTAAGTTTCCTTCTTCCCTGAGTTTTTTTCTGACGGGTTCTGGAAAGAAGCGTTCTAATTTATTACGGATGATTGCTTCGGCTTCAATCTTTTTGTAGAGATTGGCGTTGTCAATAGCGATCGCCGCTTGGTTCGCTAAACCAGTTAAAAAGTCTACATCTTCGTCCGAGTAAACATTCGACATGGATAAATTATCCACGTATAATACCCCAATCACCTCTTCTCTGGGTTTGAGAGGAATGCAAATTGAAGCTCGAATGGTTTGGACAAAGATAGACTCGGATTCATTAAACCGGTGATCGCGGCAAGCATCTCTAGTTAAAATGGCATTACCATTTTTATAGACAAGATTCGTAATATTCTTACTATAAATTTGATTTTCGTGAGGAATTCCCACACGTAATTTTACAGCCTTTTGCTCAAGCTGCTTTGTAGTTTCATTGACTAACAAGATAAATGCTCGGTCTACATTTATAATCTCGAGTAGTAAATCGAGAATTTTCTCTAACAGGCGATCGGGTTCTTCCGGAGAGGAAAGCAGTTTACTCACCTCTAGCAGAATTTTTAACTTGTCTACGTTTCGTTGATTACTAGCCCTTTCTGATATTCTCAGCAGTGAATCACTTCTCCCTGGCGCATCCAGTAAATCCTGGATCTTAAAGCGACTTGGCTCAGTGGAAAATTGCTTGATGATTGTTTCCGCGATAGGTGTTTGATCGTCTGGTTCGCTTACGGTTGCTTGCTGGGAACTCGCCTTATCAGCAGTTTTGGGTGTGGTATTGATTTTCTGAACAAACTTCAACTCCACATTTCCACAATTAATCAAGTCTCCATTCTGAAGTTCGGATTGATCAATTTTCACCTGATTCACAAAAGTGTGGTTAAGGCTTTGCAGATCCTTAATCATTAGCCGATCGTTGGTGACTGTAATCTCAGCGTGGTAACGGGAGAGACTTTCATCAGCGATCGCGATCGTGTTGTCAGTACAACGCCCAATCGTGTTTACCCCAAACATCAACTGATGAGCTTTTTCTTGAGGAGTGTTGGGAGCATAAATTAAATAGAACATATTTCGCCCTCACCTTTCCACCTGTCTTGAAAATTGCTTTGCTGACTTAAAGAATGAACTCTACAGTCATGGATATAGCATTCCCAAATGATTGGCGTTCTCAAATCCGGGTAATCACTGATCATTAGCACCTCTGGGTGTCAGACTAAACAATAAGTCTTTCAGCGCACATTATATAAGAAACTACTAACGACAAGCGACTATTGACAAAAGATCCAACTCCAATAGAATGGCTATAGTATAGAATTCACCAGATTCCGCACTGATTTCGGAATATCACTATATATATTTACTGTGCTAACGTCAAAACCCAACCCAAGAGTGGATGAGGATGAAGATTGAGCCAATTTGGTTGTGTGGGGTTGTGATGTTGAGTCGCTTTGTCACAAACAAAATTTTTGGAGATTGAGCAACTTTTCGGTTTAAAGTTTCTGAAATCACAACAATCCAGTGGCGATCGCAACTACTCCCAGTAGGCTATGACTGAAAATGACACTATATAGATTTTGGAAATTTTTGTAGTGATATCCCCAAACCAAACCGATTATGAGAGTAAACAATAAAGTTGGTAAGTCCCAGTAAATCACATGGACGAAGCTATACAATATAGCAGAAACCACAAGAAAGTATTCCGAAAAACCTACTTTTGAGAAAAGATGAAATAGATAACCTCTATATAGAAATTCTTGAAAAGGCGTAGATACAAGAATAAAGAATAAATAGAAGTACCACTGGATAGCAGAATTATCTATTCTTGTTCCCTTCAGGAAGTAATAAACTAGCATTAATAATGCAAATCCGAGTGTTACAGGTAAAATATCCCTGACAGCAGGTACTAAATTTTGGTGAGTACAGCCTAATTCTTCTAACTTTATTTGATTTATCCTAGTATATAAAATTACTAAAATAGTCACTAATACTAGTAATATAAATCGATAATAAAACGATATCAGACCAACAAGCATCAAGGCAATAGGACAAATATATAAGATGACAACGATGAATGTAAATTTAATTTTTTCATAACTTGATGCAGCCATTTTAGGTTTCTCTCACTTTATTATCAACTAAATAAATAATTAAAACCGAGAGAAATATAAAAAAAGTAATTGTCCCCAACCAAGTGATAAAAGTACTATTACTGTGAATTCCAAACATCTGATCGATAACAGATACACCACCCCAAAGCCTCACTAAATTAGTCAGCACTACCACAGCAATCACAACAAAGCTTAAAATATAGCGATATTTTGGTGATTTAATCTGAGTCATAGTCACGATAAGTGTCAGGACTAGTAGAGAAAAGATGAATAAATATACAATTCCTGTAAGATTAGTTAATTCTGGATTTGTATCAAACAATAATGGCTTGATTTCGTGGATATAGTAAGAATAAAAGGGACACCAAAGTAGAAGTCCTGTATCACAGATAATCAAATAACTAATATACTTATGCTTCTTAAATACTGATGAAGGTTCGAGTAAATTTTGAATAAGTAAAGCAAATAATTCTGCTCCACAAAAAAAGATAATGAAGTAACTGAAGGCATAAAACCAACGACTTACAGATAATTGGTTATTCCAGAGCCGATACTTCAAGACACTTCTAAGAAAACTCTTATAGGCTTGGTAGTTTGGATTTTGTTTATCCTGTGGCTTAATCCGAATAAATTGTTTTACAGACTCTTCGATAGGTTGCTTTTTTAGCGTAAAATTACCTCGATAATCAATTGTTTGAGAACTATTCAACAAATCTTTGGGGATGGTTTTTAGCTCGTGTTTGAATAGTTTATAACCTGGAAACTCTGCCGCCAAATCCTGTAAATTTACCACTGCTGTTGCATTCGACTTTAACTCAAGGAGCAAAGTGGGATCAGTATTTAAATCCAAAGCTAGTCCAATACTGCTAAACACAAATACTATGGCTGTGAAACCCCAAAATATCTTTGCTTTTTGCCGAATTAAACATATTGATCTGTATAATGCGTATAGTGATATCCACAGAAAGAGAGATGGATAAATCACAAGGTGTGAATAAAGTTGAGCATAAAGTTCTAAAGTATTGACATCCCTAAACTCTGCCAAGATACTAAGTGGTAGTCCGATAACTGCTATCAGCAAGATAGCAAAAATCAGAAACTCCCATTTTCTATCTAATCTACGCTCAGTAAACATCCCATCCCAGGTGAGCGATCGCGCTTCTGGATTCGCTACAATTACAGGTAGCCAACTTTTGCCAGGATGTTTACCGTCTTCGTCAAATTCTTGGCGCAGAGATTCACGCGCTGTACGCATCGAAGCAAATAGCGATTTACCTTTGACAAAAGCAGTCAGCAAATGTCTCAATAGCCTACGAGCAAACAAAGATTCGACAGGCTCACGCATGACGATACAGTAAGGTAAAGATAGGGAAGTTAGCTGATTTGCTAAACCCAAACCATCACAGGAATTAAAAATAGCAAGCTGTAACTTATCTCGAATGAGTTTTTCCAGTTGAGTTGTGAGATTTTCAATTGAAATTCTTTCATAAGGGTTAATTTCTATCCAGCCAATTTTACCGTTCTCATCACTGCCACTATGGCCTGCGAAGAAAAATATATGCCAACCTTTCGATTCTTGCAATGCTTGCTCTAGAGTTTCTCGATTTGGCTGGTGTAAAAATTTAATTAGCCCTCCATATTTTTCTAAACTAGCAATTAAAGTCTTTTCTTCATCTAAGCCTAGTTTTTCATCTCCGAAAACAGCAAGAATTCTCACTCGTGCATCTAGCAAAAGAATTTGTTTTTGCTCTGGGCGCTTGAAATTCGTTGCACTAATCGATACCTCTGTATTAGAGTGATTAATAAAGAATTTTTGGAGTACATCCCATTCTTGCCAAGGTAGCCCCCTTAAATCTCTGTTTTCAGTCTGAATAAAAATCTGTATTTCTTCCTTTTCGGGATAGTAGCTTTCTAAAATATTTTTAATTTTGGTATCTTTATTTCCATCCTCATTGAGCCATCCTTCCTGATTCAGCCATTGGTTGAGGTTAGTCTTAAAATTATTTGCTATTTGCTCAAAGTTAATATTGCTGTCATTAATTTCTGGATTATTACTGGGATTTATCGGTTCTAACTTGAGCCGCCTAACAGAAGAATCATCAGGATTAGGAGCAACATATTTTTGCCATCGGCGAAATGAATCTCTGAGAGTTTTAGGTAAAAGAGATAAATAAAAACCCGAACCAATTTCTTGTAATAATCCCACATCATCATAAACTGTCAGCGTCACAGGTAAAGCTGCTACAGATACACGTTCTAGTTGAACGCTAGATCCAAGCTTAAGGTATATTCTTTTCACCATGACAACCAGCTACCCAGGAAAATCTTCCTTAACAGTTTCATTTCCCAAAGTTAGTCCGACACTAAAACGATCGTTCAGTTCACAGGTAAATCTTTGTCCATAAGTAATATCAAGCAAATTAGTTTGATGAGCAGCAAATTTTTCTAGTATAATCTCATCAAATTCATCGAATATACAAACTTTTAGTCCCTCCGGTAAATACCCTTTACCTTCTGATGGACGAACTTTCAGAAATATTTGTATTTCTGTTGCACTTAATGGCATGATTGTAATGAGAAGTTCTACAGATTTATTCTGGAATTGAATTAGTTTAATACCTGTAGCAGATTGACTACTTCTTACAGCTGGTTGTAGTCCCTTTTGCCAAAGGCGATCCAACCAAATTCTATATAAATCTAACTCTTCATTTACAGACTCGATTAAGGATTGAGAAGCAACAGACATTGCTTGCCGAGATTCTAATTCTTCCGCAGAAATCATCCCTACATCTAGAATTTTGATACCTAGTAGATTATTCAATTCACCAGACTCAAAAAGAGCTACAATTCTTTCGAGTTCGTCTGTAGAGCCTTCTATAATAAAAGTACTGCGTTTTGCCATGACTCTATATCTCAAATATTTTTTTAAGCGTCAATTATTCGACTAATTTTAATGTTGAATCCTCTGTTTTGTACCAGAGCATTAAGTTCATCAACACTAATATCACTTTCGACTAACATCCGCGCTAATTGTTTTTGTGATGTACAACTCGGACTTATCTTATATCCACTATTTTCTAAAAATTCAATAATATCTTTCCAAGATGGCATACGTTGATTCTCATCTATCAAATTCATCAGTCGCTTGATATACCTGTTTATTCGAGTAGACATCTCAGCATTTAAGTTTTTTCTCCACCGTTCTATATCTTCACAAGCTTCTAGTTCTTGACTATTTGGAATTTTATGTCTGTAAAAATAATAAGCAATCTCTCCTTTGCTATAGCGAGAAAGCGAAAGGCAGAGGTATTTAATTTCTTTGTCAGATAATTCTTGACTGTGTCGATGATACTTAGACTTACACTGTGCCAGTTCCAATAACAAGCGTTTCACATCTATTCCGGAGCTTTTTTGCGCTTCCAAGCATTCTGGACAGAGACTTTCGTCTGTATTCGCGTGGCACATAAATATATCAAAAAAGACTCAATATTTAATAAATCTTTACATCAACCTCTATCCCTTAAGGAAAAATCAAGAGTTTCAGTAATTTTTACAGAAATATGAATAATCACATAGTATCAGTATTTTGACGTAAAGCAGCAAAAAGTGTGAATAGCCCAACTTATCGCGCTGAAACAGCCCAACTTATATTTAATTGTTGTGTAGCTTGTTTAGTTGGTGGATCTGTAATCTTGCTTACATATCAGCAGAACTTGATGCACGAATTAAGTAATAGGAGTTAAAGAATATAGGACATCAAAGCACGGGTTGAGTTTGTGGCGATCGCTATTTTATTCTGTCTGATACAAAACTTATATTAACCAGAAAATGCAGATGTTTCGATATTTAAGGCGATTTCCTCTATTAGTTGTGATGTCTTCTGGTGCGTCTGCTCCGCGAACAGTGAGCGCAGCGATCGCACTACTGTTTTCAATCTGCTCAATTGTTCCTGAAGGTGCGTTGGCGCAGTCCGCCATAGGCATCGCCACTCCCACAAATAAACAAAAGGGTTGTCTTGATAATAGATCGCTGAAATTGGGGATAAATAGTCCTGGCACTTATATGTTATTTGATGGAAGCGATGATTCTATCAATCTGCGCTCAAAACCCAGTGTTCAGTCGTCTGTACAAGGTGTTGTAGCTTCCCGAACACCAGTAGTTATTAAGCAGCAAGTTTCAGGAAAGGATGGTTATTGCTGGCTCGAAGTGCAGCTTACCACTTATGATGTCACGGGTTGGGTACGAGGTGACTTGATTAGCATAGTCTCTGCCAAATCGAGACAATCTAAATCTACAACGATTGAGCTACGCACAGGCAGTCCTTACGAATCTATCGTAGCCAATTACTACCGTAGCGACTTTCAGCCTTCGGAAGAACATTTGAAAAATACATTTTACCCAACTGCGGCAATCGATCTCAATGGTGATGGTATTGATGAAGTGATTGGTCAGGTTACAGGAGGATCGAATTGTGGCACGGCTGGATGTATCATCTATGTTTTTGAGAAGAAGAAAGGTAAATGGCAACCGATTGGTGATTTGTTCGGTAATACTATTGCACTGGGTTCCAGTACAACAAAAGGTTATCGTGATTTATTAATTTACGGTTGGAAAGGTCGGCAAGCGCTTGTGCAATTTGATGGTAAACAATATTCCCTAGCCCGTTAGTTAATTAAAGCGGCAGAATAGACTATCAATGAAATATCAAAAAACATTCAGTATTTTGGTGGCGATCGCACTACTTTTTTCAATCTGCTCAATTGTTCCTGAAGGTGCGTTGGCGCAGCCCGCCTTTGGCATCGCCATCCGTACAAATAAACCCAAAGGCTGTGTTGAGGATGGAGAGCTAAAAAAAGAACCACTGGAATTTTACATAATACATGACCCAGAAAATCCTTCTAGTAACTCTCCTGCTTCAATTAATATTCGAGAAAAACCAAGCACTACATCTGCCGTTGTTCATGTTGCATCTTCTGGGAATCCTGTAATTATTTTTCAGCAAGTTGTTATAGATAACTATTGCTGGCTCAAAGTCGATGTCACTAGTGTAAGCAAGAACGATCCAACATCTTATATTACTGTCAGAGGTTGGGTACGCGGTGATTTTGTAATACCAAGTCAGAATATATAAATCTATATAAACTACAAAAATCAAGGATATTTCATGCAAGTTTACATTCCAGAAAACCTAAAACTCTTTATAACATCTCATTGGATAAATGGAAAGTGCAAAGTGGAACTTGAAGCAATTACAGGTATTGTGATGAGCCACGAAGAGCGTACTAAAACACGAGTCTATGGAGATCATACAGGTGTTGGTAGTTCAACATCTATAGATCAGGCATTTTGGATACAGCTTGAAAATGGTCGCGAAGAGTGTATTGAATTGGGCAATATTGATCTTCATCTAGCTAGACCTGGACATCAGCTTACTTTTATCAAAGCTACAAATTTACTAAACAAGGAACACTATAGTTTGTATGTTGCATTATATAACCACGTAACCGATAAACATTGTATTTATCAACAGAGAGACACTCCTTTTACATGGAAATGGAGATTTATTCTGTATAAACCCAAGAAAAAGTTTAACTGGCTGAAGTTTGTAATATTTTATTTTGCTGCAACTGTCTTGTTACGATTGATTGTAGCGAATCTCGGACTATCCACTTCCGATATTGGTGGTTTAATAATCATAGGAATGTTTGCGTTCTGGGGATTTGCCATAATATGGGCGCTCTTAAAAAAAACTGATCGTCGATTTAATGAGTTTGAAAATCACATTAGAAAAATCATCCATGACTTTCGTGAACAGCTTAAAATAAGTTAAACAACCTCCTCAGGTAAAATTAAGTAATCTTACTATAATTACCATATATATGTGGTAAAAAACTCATTACTTGAGTGGTAGACTGTTGAAGATATAGCTAGTCTGCATTGAAGTGACTGAAATAAACATCCATCCATCATGAAAACATATACTATGCTAAAAAAATCTCAAAAGTTGGCGGCTCTAATTAGCACCCCTTCAATAGCTATGCTTGTCTTTTTTTTCAGTAATCCCGCAGTAGCAGAACGAGCCTGTGTCAAGACAGATGCGGGAAAAGTTGTCTGTGGTGAATTAGTAGAGGATGGTAATAATAGAACTGCTCCAAAGCCAAACTCTTCAATACCCCTTGATGGCAAATATTCTTTTTCATGGACTCAAGACGCAAACCAAACAAGTGGGTGTGTGCCAAGTGCTGCGTTAGACGAATTAATAATTTTTCCTAATGGTTTAATGAATGGTCATTATAGCGGAAAAAATAGTAGTACTGATTTTGATTTTAATGGGAAAATTAATCCCGATGGCACTTGGTCAGGTAATATACCTGCAACTGGGTATCGATTTGAGGGAAATATTCGTGATGGTAAAGTATCAGGAACATACACTGCACAATCAGAGATTACCATGTCACAACAACAATGTATAGGAACAGTTACAGGTTTTAAAAAGCCTAAATGATACTATTAATCAATTAGTCAATGTCAATTTTTAAAACCTATTTCCTGACTCAATTGGGTGCATCTATACTTTACAAAAATAATACAGCAATAAATCGAATTACTGGCATTGAATTCGACAAACCTCACCCACCCAACCTCCCTCTCCTTTTAGAGAGGGAGGAGTAACAAAAAATTAGCCTTTTTGCACCCCTGTCTTGTTAGAAGAGGGGCTGGGGGTGAGGTCAGAATTTTGTGTATAGAACTCGCGTTAAAGATGTAGAGAAATTAATCAGAAGAATCACTGACAACGTACCTGAGAGAAATTCGTAGAACTCGATTACTGAGTGGATACGAAGAGATTGAACTTTATTAAAATCTCCTATCAATCAGCAACGCCAAAATACCAATATATCAATGGGTAGTACCTTGAGTATTTGATTTTTCCTGATTTAGCTGATTATTCTTATTATATTTATCTACAGTATTTCGTCCCTGTTTAGCTAAATTATCCGCAGCTTGTTTGAATAATGGTGCTAATTTATCTTGCCAGTATTTAATGTTAGGCAATTTTTCGGGATGTTTTTTATAATCTAAAACTTTATCCCATTGACCTTTATCTATTGCCGCATTAATTTCATTAAATAAAGCATCTGCCTTCGCCCAATCTTGTTGCCACTGAGCAATCATTACCCCAGTTTCTTTAAAATCAGCAGCAGCTGTTTGCGGTACAGATTTCAGCAGTGCGATCGCTCCGATTAAATCCCCTGATTCATACTTCTTCCTGGCTGATTCCAAAACTTGAGCGCTGTTATCCTTAGACTGCGACTCGGATTTTTCTGTGCCACCGGTAAACGGTTCGGAACGAAATGGATCTGATTTACTAGATGATGAAGTTTCTACCTTAGTAGATTTAGGTTCTGGTTTCGGCAGCGGTCGAGCCGCAATTAAAGTATTATCATCTACTGTCTTAATTGCAATTCCTTTATCTCGCAAACAAGCAAGCCATTGTTCATTATTTGTGATCACATCCGAGTGCGCCCAAGCTGATTGTCCGGAGTTAAGTTTCACTTCTATCCAACCCCGTTGGGTGCGTTTACCAGTCACTTCAAACTTACTATTACTGATAACTGTTTGCACAACATTATCTGAATTAATCCCACTCGGTTCAGAACGAATATTAGAATTACCCTCGACAACAGCTAAGCACTTGTTGCCTACATTAGTATCATTACCTGTTAAATTAGCAGCTACATTTTTGATACTGGGATAGACATTTGTCACCAAAGCCGCCGCCCCACCCGCCAACATCAGTCCCACTATTAAAGGTAAGGGGTCAGGTTTGCTATAATCTTGACGGACTGGTTTAGCAGCTACTTTATTAGCTGGTGCAACTGCAATAGTGTGCTGCTGTGTTCCTTGGGTGGGAGTGTGATTTGCTTGAGTGCTAGAATTTAGCTGCAATTCCTTTAATTTCGCAGCTACAGCCACAGGAGTCATCAACCCTCTACATGCTTGCAGTGCTTCTGTAGCACTTTGGTAGCGGTCTTTAAAGTGATAACGCACCATTTTAGTCAACACCGCTGCTAACTCGGAATTGACACTCACTAAATCTTGCCACAGGAGTTCGCCTGTATTCGGGTCTTCTTGCAATGCTGAGGCTGCTACTCCTGTTAAAGCTTGAATAGCAATGATTCCTAAAGAATAAATATCGCTATTGGCACGGGGTTTACCTTGCCCTTGTTCTGTAGGCATATAACCAGGAGTACCAATGACTATCGTCGCACTAGGTTGCGCCCCAGGCACAACTAACTGTGTACGTAGTTGTTTAACAGCACCGAAGTCTACTAAAACTAATTTATTGTCAGAACTCCGACGGATAATGTTATCTGGCTTGATATCGCGGTGAATCACGCCTTGACTGTGGACATATTCTAAAATGCTCAACACTTCCAACAACAGTTGGACTACCTGAGTTTCGCTCCAGCGCTTACCAGGTAACAGTTCCTCACTTAAAGTATTTCCTTCAATAAATTCTTGTACTAAGTAGAATTGCTGATTTTCGTCAAAGTAAGCCAAAAGCCTGGGTATTTGATCGTGTTTGCCCAAAATTTCCAAAGTTTCAGCTTCAATGTTAAATAAACGCTTGGCTGTGTCAAAAACTCTGGGGTCGGAACTAGTAGGCTGAAGATGCTTGACAACGCAGATGGGGTTACCTGGCCGTCTAGTATCTTGAGCAATGTAAGTTTGACCAAATCCGCCCGTCGCTAGGACTTTAATTACTTGATAACGATGGTCTAGTAGTTTACCGATCATATTGCCTCCCCAGAGTTAACACCCAAATTTCCAGATGCTAATCAATATCTCCAAATTTTCTTCCATGAAATCCGCTATCTTGAGAAAAGATTTGAATTAAAAATGTAATTTTTTTCATAAACACACTTTGTTAATTTTTGTTTCAATATCCTTTTGTGATTAGCAATGCCACCCAAAATCAACAACTCTGTTACATGGCAGCAAGCTGAAATGCTTATGCAGCCTGCTTTCATCCGCGTAGTTGATAATATTCGCAAGCAACTAGATGTATCTTCCTGGACTGGAACTTATCATGATGTCTTGATTTGGCCGGCCAGTATCACCGATGAAACCAAAGCAATTGTGACCAATCTGTTGCAGGAAATGGAAACTGCGACACCAGAACAAGCAGATGACATCAGAAAAACCCTTTCTGGTCTGCCAATGCCCCATCCAGGATATCATCTACGTTTACAGCGTCAAGAGCAGCAAGTAACTATAGACTTGTGGGATCTATGTTATCAAGTGTGTTTTCTAAATTACAGCCCAGAAGCGCCAGATGCGGAAGCTTCGATGATTGACACTAGTTTATTTGATGAAATGGGAGAAGTGGATTGGCAGCATTTAGAAGTGAAGACGAAGGAATTAGTGGAACAGGTATTTGCCAGTTTACCCACATGATAGGGAACTCCAAAAAATAAACAACAGCTTAAAGTTGTTGACGGTTGACGGTTGACGGTTAACAGTCAACCGTCAACAATAACAATGGAATATTTTTTTACTACACTAATTCTTGTGTCACTACTCTACGCAGAATCTCAGTGACTTCAGTTGCCATTCTCGCATCTAGCTCAACTGCATCGCGGTTTTTTGCCTGTTCAATAGCATTAGGATTAGTTTCCTGTAAAGGTTTTGCTCCCCGCAGAGCCAAACCTAACGTTATCAGTTCAGCAGGTTTTTTCCCAGGTTGTGGCAAATCCAGAATAAATTTAACTAATGCTAGGTAAACTATTTCCGTACTTTTGCGTGTATCGCTGTAGCCGTCGCCTAATTTAGAGATAATCACTGGAGAACTAATAAAGCTTTTCAATCCCAATGTCTCAATGGCAATATCAGTATAACGGCAGGCATCTTTGCCCATAGCTTTGATGATCTGTCCTAAACTGTGCCACTGGGCACCTGGTATTCTCGCTTCCGGTGGTAGCTGATGATGCCAACCTAGCATCGAGAGCAACCTGAGTAAATCGTATGCAGTGACGAGATTATCTCCTCTAGTTGTCTCCGGTGCGGCACTCAGCAATACTTTTCGCGTTTTTAAATCAAACAACTCAGGCTGGTTAATAAAAGGATCTTCGCCATAACGCCCACGGAAAACTAAATCTTGGTTACCTGTGATTTTTTTGAC
Organism: Calothrix sp. NIES-2100; assembly: GCF_963875285.1. Classification (NCBI taxonomy): domain Bacteria; kingdom Bacillati; phylum Cyanobacteriota; class Cyanophyceae; order Nostocales; family Calotrichaceae; genus Calothrix; species Calothrix sp. NIES-2100. The sequence goes on along the minus strand of NZ_CAWNLA010000001.1, from coordinate 7,977,535 downwards.
CCAGGTTTCTAAGCCTTCCCAAGTCTCGAATCTTTTGCACATAGCAGCTAGTGAATTAGAGCTGGCTATCTGTTTTTTATAACTAATTATGTCAGCTGCTACGTCAAAGAAGGGAACATCTTTCTGACGCTTGGCTGGGTCTCTAATAACGCAGTTTTCTAGGCTTGATTGAAAGAATTTTGTATTGGATTGAGACACAATATTTAACAAAGGAATGATTTTGGTGCCACTCCAAAACTGATTTTTATTCAGGGCATTCCGACCCATCCAATGGGCTTTGATCTTCCCGTCATTTACTCGACCAATGCAGATACAAGCTTCTTTGATATCTGAATGGAGAAACTCTAAACCTTGCCGATCAATTTGCGGCATTTCTCCGACTTTAGGATAAGGTTTAAATATTAATTCCTCTGGATTTTGTGCTTGTTTCAGGCTCTCTGGATAATTATTTATATCTTCTTGATAGGGCGAACTCTCCACCCCTCGATATAATAATGCTAGCTTCTCAGCCGTGGAACCTGCATTAATTCCCACTTTGAGATATTGGTCAAAAATTTTATCCCTATTCTTAGCCTGATCTAGTTGGTCAGTTGTGAGGGCAGAAATAGCAGGGTTATTAGTATTTGCAGAATTGGACATAAGCTAATGATGGCTTAAATATTAGGTTAGTAGCTGCATTGCTGATGGCATTGTATCTTATTTACAACTGACAGAGCTGATTGAAATGTGGCGACAGGATATCAAGGTGTAGAGCATGAAAAACTGGAGCGGAACTTTTTAATAGGCGACTACATCTCGATTTTGAAAAGAAGGAGATTTAGTGCCAATGGCGAATAAATTTGCCGCACTTCTACAGCAATAAATAAACTGGGGAAGATAGAATGACATTTAGTATCTTGCTGAGCACTTTTCTTGCCCCATGCTACCAGTCATCTATTCCGATGAGTTTCTGGAACACAAGACGGGAAACTACCACCCAGAGACACCAGAACGTTTGACAGCGATCGCAAAAGCTCTCAAAGAAGCTGAGTTTGCAGATAAAATTGACTGGCGATCGCCTACACCAGTTTCACAAAACCCATCGCTGATGTCTGTACTGTTGCAAGCCCATACAGCAGATTACATCCACAAAGTTCAGGCGATCGCGACAGCAGGTGGTAGTTACTTAGATGGAGACACACCTGTATCGCCTCGGAGTTATGATGTAGCACTATTGGCTGTGAGTGCTTGGATGGATGGCGTTGATACAGTATTAGCCACAGAAAATCCAGCTTTTGTCCTAGCCCGTCCCCCCGGACATCATGCAGAAACTGATGCGGGAATGGGTTTTTGTTTATTTTCTAATGCAGCGATCGCAGCTTTTTACGCTTTAGAACAACCTGGAATTAACCGTGTCGCCATCTTAGATTGGGATGTACATCATGGTAATGGTACTCAGGCGATCGTGGAAACTCAGCCGCAAATTGCCTACTGTTCTCTACATCAGTACCCTTGCTACCCTGGTACTGGTAGAGCCTCCGAACGCGGCTTTCATAATAATGTCTTAAATTTACCTGTACCGCCTGGTAGCACTATAGACGTTTATCAACCGCTATTTGAGAAGTCCGTAGTCCCCTTTTTAGCTCAATTTCAGCCAGATTTACTGATTATTAGTGCTGGTTACGATGCCAACGCCGCAGATCCTTTAGCTAGTATTAATTTGCAACCAGCAGATTATGGTTTGTTCGTGGATTATTGTTTAAAGCTGACTCGCAAAATTCTTTTTGGCTTGGAAGGTGGCTATGATTTATCAGCCCTTTCCCAATCAGTTGTCGCCACAATCGAACGCTGCTTGCTTTAGCACTCTTAGACTGACAACGCGAAAGTTTAAAGATTTGATTGTAAAGTTTTATTTCAGCCTCCCAATCAGGCTGTAGTTCAAGCAGGCGAAAACAGGGGAGGTTATCACCTGCTGACAGTCGCTAGCGGGATAATTTTGCCATTTTGACAAGCTGGCTACAAAAAATTTTTTCATGTCCAAGCATAAGAATTAAATAATACAATTTTAATATGTAATATTACTAGTAAACTTATTCATTATTTGCTGTAAATGCTTGAAATAAAAGCTATAATCCCAGCAAAATAAAATATAAATTTTTGTATCACAGTCCTATAAAAGACTTATTCGCTATATAAATATACTTAAAAAAATGTTGCTAGATTTTTGACAATAATTGATTTTCAGTATTGAATTGCACAAAATACCAAGAAAATTCATGGAATCTTCAAAAAGAAAAAATTTGAGATGTGTTTTTAAAGAGCTAAAGTTTTGTTAAGATGCAATTGCTAGGAAGTTCGAGAACGAAATACACCCATCGGGGTGTGAAGAGATTAAACAGCACTAGCAACACAGAGTTATAAAGGTGAAGCGTAATGACCACCTACATTTTTTTCAATGATGCCCTGCAAATGCTTGCCAACGCCTATTTGATATCCGCAATAGTGCTAATAGCAGCTTCTGGTATAGGTTTGGTAGTTATAGAAACAATTGAAAAGACTGGAGAACGCTAAATTCTAAGCTGGCGTTTTGCATTTGAGCAAAAAACCGATTGAGTGCTTGTGTTCGCTGTCAAGAAATCTTGGGAACACTAAACCATGAAAGTCTCACAGCGTTGCAGGCTAACCTGGAAGTTATAGAACATACAGGTAACTGTACCGCTATTGAGACCTCAATCAAGGAGCAACTACAATGGGTTTATTAGACACAGTATTGGATACAGAAAGTCAGGCTCATGTGACACTTAGTCCAGCGGAAGCATTTGCGGCTATCACTCTGGCTGCAACGGCTATTGATGGTTATTTGTCAGAAAATGAAGCGCGTTGTATCTCCTCAGTTTTATCACGGTTAAAGCTTTTTAGAAACTATACCAACGAGTTGATGAACAGGCTATTTGAAAAAATCCTGAGCATCCTCCGACGGGATGGGATGAATGTTTTATTCGATGCAGCTAAAGAATCCTTAACCGAAGAACTACGGGAAGCAGCTTTTGCGGTAGCGACAGACTTGCTATTATCTGAGGGTATAGTCAAAGAAGAAGAGAAAAATTTTTTAAACGATCTATATCAAGCCTTGGGGATTTCCAGAGACGTGGCAATCCAAATCGTGCAAGTAATTTTAATCAAAAACCGTGGATAAGGTAGCTGCGTTCAAGCGATCGCGGACTTCCAGATAAAAAAATATTCAATAATATTGGGTGTGTCAGTCAGATAACAGTTGGAAATACCAAATTATTCCTACTGATGCACCCTACTGATTAGTAAAAGCCCAATTTTGCAGTGTGTGTTACGTCGCTGGAAATCTCTAGATTCCATTTGCTCAAATAAAGCGGCGTAACTCACCACCTTTGACAGCGTGCATAACTGATTTTGATCAAAGAATGAGACAGATGCATCTGTAGAGTCGGGGTTTCCTCGCCCTTTGCGACAATCCATATGTCACGATCATTAATTGAATCGGTATAATACAAGAGCGTTAAAAATCTTGGTAGATAGATGATAATAAACTTATTTACCAGTAAACGCACGGTTATGCTTTGTTGCCTCAACCCAGCCTGTCACAACCCGCCTGCACCTGATGGTACGAAATTTTGCTCTAATTGCGGCGTTCCTTTGGTTGTGTTGAGAAATCGTTATCGCCCACTTAAATCGTTGGGTGGTGGGGGATTTGGTAAAACTTATTTAGCAGAAGATATTGACAAATTAAATAAAAAGTGCGTCATTAAGCAATTTGCACCACAAGTTCAAGGAACTCTAGCGCTGCAAAAAGCCACAGAATTATTTGAACAAGAAGCAAGGCGACTAGAACAATTAGGCGAACATCCACAAATTCCGACGCTGTTAGCGTATTTTAAAGAAGATAATCGCTTGTATTTGGTGCAGCAGTTTATTGATGGGCAAAATTTATTAAAGGAATTAGAACAGCAGGGAACTTTCAACGAGAGAAAGATTAGAGATTTATTACAGGATTTATTGAGTATTCTCCAGGTTGTACATCAACAAAACGTTATTCATCGGGATATTAAGCCAGAAAATATTATTCACAGAGGTGATACCTCCGGTAAGGGCGAAGCCCTACGCAAAGTTGTTTTAATTGACTTTGGTGCATCCAAGCAACTCACAAAAACAGTAATGACTGCAAAAGGAACCATGATAGGTTCTTTTGGTTATGCACCTTTGGAACAAATGCAAGGAGGGGAAGCCTATCCAGCAAGTGATTTATATAGTTTGGGTGCAACTTGCTTTCATTTACTAAGTGGAATTCATCCTTGGGAACTTTGGAAAACACAAGCTTACGGCTGGATTAAGAGTTGGAAACAGCATTTACAGCAACCAGTGAGTCGAGAATTGGGGAAGATTATTGATAAGTTACTACAAGAAGATTATCAGCAGCGTTATCAATCTGTAGAGGAAGTTTTAAAGGACTTAAATCCACAGCTAATACTGTCAATTCAGCCTGTTAAACCGATAGTTACTCCGTCAGCACCACAAAGACAACGTAAAGTTTTCACATCATTAACAAATTTACAAAAAGTATTGATAGTTGCGACTTTTATTGTAGCAGCAATCATTACAGATATCTGGGTCAAGTATACTAATATATCAGGTGTTTCTACTGAAAATAACCCAATTTCTCAACCCACAAATACAACTACAACCACAGAAACTATAACTCCAACTAAATCTGCATCTAATAACAGCAGCGAGAGCATTGCTGGCATAGAAAATTTACCACGACTTGAAGGTAAGGCAACAGTAGTAATGACTGTTAAGGGTTCACCAATAACAATTGAAGTAGATGGGCTAAATGCTCCAATTACTGCGGGAAATTTTGTCGATTTAGTACAAAGAGGTGTATATGATGGGTTATCTTTCCATCGAGTTGTGCGCGATCCCCAACCATTTGTAGCCCAAGGTGGAGATCCCCAAAGTAAAGACCCTAGAACTCCGGATAGTAGAGTGGGAAACGGTGGCTATATTGACGAAAAAACGGGGACTGAACGCTTTATACCCTTAGAAATTAAACCCAAGGGTTCTGATGCACCAATTTATGGCAAAACTTTGATAGATACCCCTGTACTGAATCACAAACAGGGGGCTGTGGCAATGGCGCGGGGACAACAGCCAGACTCTGGTTCTTCTCAGTTTTATTTTGCTTTAGCAGATTTGGGATTCTTAGATGGAAATTATGCTGTGTTTGGTTATGTCATCAAAGGCTTTGATGTCGTAAACAAGATTAAGCAGGGCGATCGCATTGATTCAGCAAAAGTTACCAAAGGTGCAGAAAACCTAAAAAATGCTAGTCAATAGGGAGTAAAAGAACCGGGAGAAAGCTTGTGGCAAATTATTTTCTAATTGATGCGATCCTTCTGTCGAGCCAATTTTTGATTCAATAAATAACAGTTTTAACTTAGGCGATCGCTTGTTGACAAGGGTGAGGACAATACCAATAACAAATAAACGGTAAAACTTTTAACGTTTAACAATAAATGTATAGATTCACAAAGAATGCTGGACTTAAGTTACAGAGTATTTTATGGAAATGAATTACACACTTTAGGGCAGAACTTCCTACGATTATCTGTATCTCAGCAAGTTACAATCTGCTGTATAACTCTAAATAAAAAGCCAAAATGGCTACATTTTTTGATTGTTTGGTTATAGGATCATCTGGAAAACATTTAATATTTGAATTTAAAAATCTCAGAGTAAAGCTGTCAGGCTTTAAAAAATACTATTTCGATGGGTGAAAGCTTGTAAACCTTATCTATTTTGAAAGTGGGAGTTTTGAATTATTTATCACGTCAAACTTTATGGGGTAAAGCTTCCCCTGAGAAGATTTGATTGCAATCATAAATGAGCAAATATAAATGCCATTTACATCATCAAGGATGTAGGCAATCAACATATCGCTTGCTTTTTCCTGTAAACTACACGGAGGTTTTTTATGTCTGATACATCACAATCTCGCTCTTTAATCGTCGGTCATGATTTGTTTGACGATGAAGAAACTTATTTGCACGACTTGAGTAAGGAAGAACTTAGTAGCCTTTCTGGTGGAGCGCTGAAAAAGACAGGCCCTATGACTACCGCCATTAATTGTACAGTTCCCGCCCCAACCAAAACAGTTGCAACCACTGCAATTAGTTGTACTTGTCATCCAGGCCCACAACCAACACCACCTGTGGTAATTGATCCTTGTCCGAAACCGATAACCACTGCTTGGTTCTGTACTCTTTACTAACGGGTAAGTAATGTTTGAAAATCTCCTTCTCATGTTGAGAAGGAGATTAAACTTCAACCCAGAATTGAGCCAGGAAAGGGGGATGAATGACCTTTGTTTTGAGCGTTCAAAATGTGGTGGACTATTTGGTAGAGTGCAACCTTTGTGATGTTGTCGATCGCTCATCTATCCAAATTCAACCATTACCTGCCAAGAACTTCAATTTGCTGGTGACATTATCCGACGAGCGACACCTTTTGGTGAAGCAGGAGCGGTTAAATCAACCGGGGAAAACTGCTGGAGAATTCCTCAATGAATGGCAGGTTCACACACTCGTTCAAAGCTTTACTGCGCTCGATCGCATTCGTCGGTGGCTATCGGAAGTAGTGTATTTTGATCCGGTCAATTCGGTCATTGTAATGCGTTATCTCACGGATTATCAAGACCTGTTGACAGTGTTTGCTCAAGACAATTCCTTGACCATTTCCCTGATGAATGGGGTGGGTAAACGGTTAGCTACAATACATCAACTAACCTGGAATCAGAGTAGCTATCAAGAGTGTCTAGTTCGTTCGCTTCCTGCTGTCCATCAGGTGATTGGTACTACTCGCATTCTGGGGCGGATTACGCCGGAAGTTTTTGGGAAAGCGCCGCCTGCGGGTATCAAGTTTCTGTCACTTTGTCAACGATATACGAGTTTGACTGAAGCGATCGCCGAATTGGTGACAACGTTTACTCCTTGTTGTTTGACGCACAATGATTTCAAACTAAACAATATTTTGGTTCACAATGATTGGCAAGCAATCGGCTTAGAGTCTGATGTGTCCCTGAAATTCATTGATTGGGAACGCGCCGCTTGGGGTGATCCGAGTGCGGATCTGGGATTTGCGATCGCCAACATCCTAGAATTTTGGTTACAGAGTTTAATCGTCAATCCGGCAATTGCGATCGCCGATTCTCTGTTGATGGCAATGGTACCACTAGACGAGTTACAACCGGCGATCGCCGCATTTATCACTGGCTATCTTCAGGAATTTCCCGATATTTTGGCACTCGAACCACAATTTCTCAAGAAAGTAGTGCAATTTGTGGGTATTGCTTTGCTGCATCACATCCAAGCAGACATCCAATATAATAAGTCTTTCAATAACACAGGCATTTGTACCCTGCAAGTTGCTAAAAAGTTGCTGTGTTATCCTGAGCAATCTATACCGACAATCCTGGGGAAAACGGAAGCAGACTTGATGCAAATGAGGGCTGTGGGAGTTTAGATGATGATGCAACCCGTTCCTTTCTCCGCTCTTTCTCCCAATCTCCAAGATGCTCTCCAGCATTTGGTGGAAAATATCCACATTCAGTCCGCTTTCTGCATCCACCATCCCAACTATGGTAAAATTGAACTGGTAGGAGCAGTTGCAGAACGATTTGGGCAGCTTCCACAGACCCTGCAAGATCAATATCTGCTCATACAACTGCAAAACTTAATTTACTCCGTCTATTACAACGGTTTAATTAAGATTTCCCAGAATGACTCAACGCCGGATTCCCAAACAGTTATTCAAGGTTATCAAGATTTAGAGAATAATACCTTACTGGGAGTCGATACTCAGTTTTACGATCGCTTGCATGAACACAATACCGGAGTTGGCTACTTTGATCCGGGTTGGGCGGTGATCGGTTGGGAAGATAGCCAGACGCTGATGGTAAAAAAGAAAGAGATTACCCTACACCTCGATCCAGAACGCCATTTGCACCCTGAAAGTCGCGCAGGTATTTTAGCCGTTACTGAACTAGTTCCCGAAAAATATGCAGTTCCTGTCTTAATGCCGAAAAATCGCGTGCAAAATGGATTTTATATGGCGGTTGGTAATGCAGGAATACAGCAACCAGATGAGAATTCAGTCATTGTGAGAATTTATTTTAATATCACGGCTGAAGGTGCGGTAATGTTAATGCAGCACATAACGCAAAACCTGAATCAGCAAATGATACCCTTCAGCTTCAAGGTTTTGTACAATCCCTCAGATTACAAGCGTTATGATGCTGGTGTTCTTTACTTCCATCAGCGGGATTTTGCAGCCATTTGGTCTATCTTACAGTCCATTGATGATGCAACGCGATCGCACTTTCGTTCTCCAGTGCCGCTATTTACAAAGCCATTAGCACCAGGATTGGGATTAGCCCAAGAACCCGATCGCAAGTTTGCTCAAGAAGAGAGTTTTGGAATGCATCGGTGTCGAGCGATCGCTCAGGGTTTATTATCTGCCTATAGAGAAGGAAAAACATCTGTTGAGCAGCGATTGCATAGCATTTTACAACAGTTTGCCGCCAGTGGTGTGGATTTGCGCTATCCCTATTTAAACTCAGGTTCAACCGATTATTATGAAGAAATTTGTCGAGCAATACGCGATCGCACCTGAAGCAGCGCTTGGATCAAAGCCAATTTATCAACCAGGAAACACCTTGGATAAGTCCAATACTAAATCATAAAAATTTGGCAGATTAACTGATTCATTAGGTAGAAAAATTACCTTGCGGCGATAACCCAATTTACTTTGTGAAGCTTGATAAGGCTCGCTGTAGCATTCTAGATAATTATCTACTAAATTAAATATCCAGTAATCAGAAATACCTGCTTCTGCATAAAGGGGTAGCTTTTCTTGTTGGTCATATTTTAAAGAAGAATCAGCAATCTCAATTAACAATAATATATCTGAAGATCTAGGATGTGTATCAAGATAATCGTCGGCGCGATTTTTTATTATGACTAAATCTGGTTCAGGTTCACTGTCTGGAGGTAAAGTAACAGGAGATTGACACCCTAAAATTGCTTGTTCTGCTATCAGCTTAAATAACTCTCGCATCAGTTTAGTTATACAAGCTGAGTGCTTTGGAGTTTTAGCTATTCTATGGGTGACTCTACCGCGAATTAATTCAAATCTGTTATCCTCAGCAAAAAATCCCAGTTCTATAAGGCGGTGATATTCAGCTATGGTAAAGCGTTTAGCACTGCTTAGGCTCATAACAAATATGGAAATGCATAGTTATTTGCATCTTACACTTTTACATGGAAAATAGGCGGACTGGGAGCTTACCCTTTCCACCTGTTAAATTTAATTACCAAATATGTTGACAAATTAAGTTAAGTGATTTTCCAACAGAGAGGCGATCGCTTCTGGATGAACTTTCTTGTATTGCTTTTTACCAATCCTGACAACGCAGTTAGGCGCGCTGCTACAGCGTTTTTGACAGCCTGTATGCTCAATTGTTACTTTGTCGATCAAACCGCGATCGCACAAAGTTTTTTCTAAATCTGACAATAAACCTTTACCACCCCGCTTGATGCAACCAGATTTTTGACAAACCATGATTTTGGCTTTGGTTTGCGGTGGTAAATTTTCAATCGGGCAAACACCAGTTGCTTTTACCCGGAATGCTTTGAATTTTATTTTACCTGTTTGCGGGTTTAATTGGCTGATACCATCAACGCGAATGTGTTCCCCAAGTACTAAGGTTGAACCTAAAGAACTGCGTAACTCTTTGGGAACTTTAACTTGCAAATTCCCGGCGGGAATGGCTAAGCGCAAGTATTTAAATTTCCCTTCATCGCCTACAAAACCCAGGAATTTACCCTCAAGGTTTAATTCCGATAACGTCTGATATTTTTCACCCATGTTCAGTAACTCACAATTCAAAATGAAACTTAGTTCAACCTGAATCTAAACGGGTGCTATCATGTCCTATACAATGCTGATATCATGTCCGATAAATTAACAATAATTAAAACTTTTAACGTTGCCGCCTGAGTCTAAATTATGTATATTTAAACATACATGATATTCGCTAATTCTTGGTTGCTCATCAACGCCAACTGAGCAATGACCAATGACAATTGACCAATGACCAATGACAATTGACCAATGACCAATGACCAATGACAACCAAGTAATTAGTTGGACATGATATAAGAGATAGATGCTTCCCCAATTCCTATCTCCCCCGACAATAAAGTACTTCCAAGTAAAAAAATATTCCATTGCTATTGTTGAACGTCAACACTTCCCTGCGGGACGCTACGCGAATGACTTCGCGGTATTTGAGCGCAGTCCAAACTCAGTGCGGCGCAGTCAACAGTCAACAGTCAACAGTCAACAATCAACAATCAACAATCAACAACTTTAAGCGGAATAATTTATTTTTTGGAATTCCTTAATTTTAGGCGAGCCGTCTAGCTTCTACTGTTAGGGGTAAACTCTTTTCGTCTGGCATCTCACGAAATTCTAATTCCCAACCATTAGCTAAAGTGAGAATCTTCCCCTCAGCGCCGTCTGTTTGTTTGACTACGACTTCTTCTAAATCTTTTTTAGCGACGTAGACAACTAAATGACCAGCATCATTCATCCGTAGCATTACTTTCATTAATTTCCTCAACCAATTCTAGTTCTTTTTTGCGACAACCAATGACGAACCCTGTATCTAAGAAATGCACAGCATAGATATAGGATCTCTGCAAATATGTGCCTATACTAGCAACGTAGCCAACTTCTCCCTTTTTGGCTAAAACTACCCCAATGTCTTGACCGGGAAATGTGCCATCGTTTTTAATCAGCTTACGCAATCGTACTTTTTGGCCCATTTCAAAAGCGGGTGGTGAGTCAAGTTCCATTTCATCGGGTCGCATGAGAATACCTCTGTTCTCTGGCTAAATTCAACAGTTCTTCTGTAGTCAAGCTACGTTTTTTCTGGGTAGATTGCTGGCGGACTGCATCTAAAACAGTTTGGGTTTCTTCTGAGTTGAGAAAAATACCATGCTGTTCTAGGACGCTAGATACTAAGTGACGACCAGAATGTTTACCAACTACTAAACGGCGTTCCCAACCTACTTCTTCCGGTGCAAATGGTTCGTAGGTAACGGGGTTTTGCAACACGCCATGAGCATGAATTCCAGATTCGTGAGCAAAGGTATTTTCACCAACAATTGCTTTCCAAGGTGGAACACTGCTACCTGATGCTGATGCAACTAGTTGAGATAGTTCTAGTAATCTGGGAGTGTCAATACCTAAATCTTGACCGTAAATGCGTTTAACGGCCATGACGACTTCTTCTAAAGCTGCGTTTCCAGCGCGTTCACCCAAACCGTTGACTGTGGTATTTACTGAAGATGCTCCGGCTTTGATACCAGCAAGAGCATTGGCAGTAGCTAAACCAAAATCATTGTGGGTGTGGATTTCCAGCGGAATCATCAAAGCTGATGCTAGCCGCTTGACTTTATTGTAGGTAGTAAATGGGTCAAGAACGCCAACAGTGTCGCAAAAGCGAAACCGCGATGCACCCCATTCTTGAGCATAAAGCGCTACGTCCAAGAGGAAATTTTCATCCGCTCTTGAGGAATCCTCTCCGCCTACTGCTACCCAAAGACCATTATCAACCGCAAAGCTGACACAATCTTTAAGTTTTTGCAGACTTACCCGCCACTGTCCATGAAATTTCGCGGCGATTTGAATACCAGAAACGGGAATGGCGATATGTACTCGCTGTAAACCGCAAACAATAGAAGCCTTAATATCTGACATCACAGCGCGGTTCCAGCCGAGTAATTTGGCTTGCAAACCCAAGTTAGAAATTGCTGAGATTGCGCGTGTTTCTTCCTCACCCATCGCCGGAATACCGACTTCTAATTCAGGAACACCGATGGCATCTAGAAACTTAGCGATCGCAACTTTCTCTTCTAAGTTAAAAGCAACCCCTGCTGCTTGTTCGCCATCACGTAATGTAGTGTCATTAATTATGATTTGACTCATCTCAAACATCTCACTATGGGAATTATTCTTAATATTGTTTCTAGATTGCATTCCTGGTGTTCTGCAATCGTCACTAATGGTAAATGCCTATATATTTTCCAGAAAATGATGGTAAATGCTTAAGAATCTTAAAAGGCATGATTCATGACTCTTCATTATGCTCCATTAAAACTCAACACATCTGTATGACAGAGAACCAAATTACGGTATCATTTACAAATTCTTTTTACGTTGATGGTTGACTGTTGACGGTTGACTGTTGACTGTTGACTGTTGACAAATGACCAATGACTATTGACTATTGACTAATTTAACTTTGCTCGTATAGCCAATCAAAAATCCGTTCAAGTTGCTCTAAATCAACTAGTCCGTATTGCCAAAGCAGCATTGGTAACGGCCCGTTATCCATTTGTTGGTGTCGCAGTGCGACAGAAATATCCGCACTGGAAAGTTCAAGTTCATTATGCAAAAAATTAAGGAATTGTTTATCGCTGTTGCGAATGACCATAATCAGACTGTACACTTTTAGATAGGGGCAAAACTCAAAAACTTGAAATTACAACTCTGCATATGTAACTTCACTTTTTTATTTGCCAAAATATGTCAAGAAACTTTCAGATTTAGCAGATGGGACAAACCCAAAGTAATTCGTAATTCGTAGTTCGTAATTAAGAGGGGTCAGATTTAATCGGGGTTTGGTGCGGTTGAATCTGTTGCCGGAGATGAGAGAATTGATATTACTTCCTCAGTCTGCAATAAAATGGCTTCGGGAACAGTAACTTCTACTTCTAATTCTCCCAGCAGATTATGCATATCTGCAAAAATTCTCAATTATCCTGACAAATGCAATTTGCAATTTGAGATGGGTCAAGACTCAGGAGTATAATGCCAGCAATGTTCTAACCAGTCCAGCAATTGTTGGCGAGAAGCGAAAAACTGCATCAGAGTACTCCGAACCAGTATTGCGGTTTGTAGACTATCTACTTGTACCCGCAAAGAACCATCAGCCAGACAGGAACAGGGAATCATTAATTCTTGCAAGCGGGAATAGATTCGCCAGCGATCGCTCAGAGGAATTTGCAACACGCGATCGCCTAGAAAGTTAGAACTACTAGGGGGTAACATTTATAATTGTCCTTTGTCAGTGGTCAGTGGTCAGTGGTCAATAGTCAATAGTCAATGGTCAATGGTCAATAGTTAAGAAAATTTCTACTTTTGACTCTGGACTGTTGACTCTGGACTGTTGACGGTTGACTGTTGACGGTTGACTTTTAATTCTTGCAGTTGTTGTTCTAGTTGCTCGATGCGGGAAAGCAAAGAGCGCATGACGCTGGCTTCCACGTCGGGGAGTTTACCATGTTCTAGGGGTTCGCCTTGCTTGCGAGAAATAACGCGGCCAGGAATCCCTACGACAGTGGAATCTTCAGGGACATCGCGTAAGACAACTGAACCAGCGCCAACTCGGACGCGATCGCCAATTTGAATATTACCTAAAACTTTTGCACCTGCACCGACAACTACGTTTGCGCCGATAGTCGGATGGCGTTTACCGCTTTCCTTGCCGGTTCCACCAAGGGTCACACCTTGATAAATTAGTGTATAGTCGCCGACAATTGCCGTTTCGCCAATGACGACACCCATACCGTGGTCGATAAATACACCTTTCCCAATCTCTGCACCTGGATGAATTTCAATACCCGTTAAAAACCGTCCTAGGTGCGAAATCAACCGGGGGAAGAAAACCACCCCGCGACGGTGTAACCAGTGCGCCAGACGATGCAAACAGATAGCGTGCAATCCAGGGTAGCAAAAGACTACCTCTAGCCAATTACGCGCTGCGGGATCGCGCTCAAAAATAATGCAAAAATCGCTCAACAATGGCTCAAGAAAATTGCCAGAGAGTAGATTTTTCAGCAGGGAGTTATTTGCAGAATCCGGCTTAATAGTAGTTTTGGGATTTCTGATACTATTTAATGTCTGTTGCATCGGTACTTTCTGGTTGAAAAAGCCATGTGCTATTTTTCTGCTTATATCAGGCAGCTTCAAATAGGACAGTCTATCCGATGTCTATTGGAATTATTGGATTGATTAAGCTTGTACTCAACCCCTCAAACCCCCATTGCAGAGACATCTAAAATTTATCTTGGGGTAAAGGTACTAGCTTTTTCTGTTGGGGGTACTAGCATTTATGAGGTAGGGGGTTAAGCTTTTCTGTACTCATCACCAAACCCTCAGCCTGTAACACTTCGCAATCATTTCTCTCACTTGTTTTGCGATATATTAAGCTGTACTCAAATGCTGATAAATCGGAAGTAAATGAGGTAACAAATGGAATATCTGTATTCCTAGTTACCTTTCTTATTTTATTATTTTGCTAGGGAAAAAACCTAATTTCTTAATTTTGTTTTAGGATTTGTTGTCTGTAAATATCTATACTTTTTGCGATCGATTTGGTTGTTAATAAAGGGGTTTTAGGTCACGCAGAGGAGGACACTTGCGTGTGGGGGTTCCCCCCGCTTTTGCAAAGTGTCCGTCACGCAGAGGCGCAGAGAGAAATACCAAAATTTATACTAACCTTTGAAATGTATTGCAATACCGTTGCTGATATTTTTGAATTTGCTAGAGATGATCAATATCTCAAAGATGATTTAATTTGCTGTAGTCGATAGCTGGAATGATATTTAATTCCTAGATGTGGGAAGAATAATATTAGTGTTATCTGCTTTTCTATACCCATGCTCAATTTAATATTTGCTTATGGATACTCCAGCCTTGGTTATATACTTTATAATGCTGGCGACTACACAGGAGCTATTGAAAATTGTAATCAGGCTATTTTACTAAATTCGGAAGATTTAACATCTTATCTTATTCGTGGTGCAGCTTATATAATGACAAAGAATTATCAAAATGCGATTGAAGACTTTAATCAAGCTATCCGCATGAGTCCTCAATATAGTCGAGCTTACGCTGAACGTGGTGTTGCTCGTGCAGCAATAGGCGAAAATCAAACTGCAATTGAAGATTGTAATCGTGCAATTGAATTAGAGCCGCAATATGTACGAGCCTATTATGGACGAGGTGCAGCGCGTTTTTACTCTGGTAACTATCAAGGTGCGCTAGAAGACTTCAGTCTGGTAGCTCGTATGGAACGTTCTGCTATTGCTTACTACAATTTGGGGATTCTGCAATATTCTCAGGGGATTAATACTCAAGCCATTAAGCACTTAAGCAACGCTCTTGATAAAGATCCCAACTTAATGGCTGCTTACTATGTGCGGGGTAATGCGTGTTATGAATTAGAAGATGAGCAAGGTGCATTTGCTGATTTTAACGAAGCCCAGCACATTGAAACCATAGGTGCAAGTGAATTTTATTCTGAGGATGAATTTGCTTTCTACGCCAGAGGTTTGGCTCGTTATCGCTTAGGAAATCGAGAAGAAGCGATCGCCGATCTGCAACAGTCAGCCCAAATTGCATTAAAGCATCAAAACACAATACTTCACCAAAAAGCGATCGACTTCATGCATGAAATTCCTTCTTAATCAGGATTTGGGGCGGATGCTGGATAGGTTGTTATAAGAAGAACAGCAGTAGCGTTATCAGTTGGAGGCAGATTTATACAAGATTTAAATCCGCCTCCACCACTTTTAGAAACCGTAAAATTTACCAAAGACACAAGACTATTAATCTATTAATCCTGATTATTATTTTCTTGCTTAACTTTTTGAGCGATCGCTTCTTCAATTATCCGAATATTCTCTTCTATAGGTTTACCATCTTCAGTAAACATCGACGGATATATAATTGCTTCTGAGTCGGGAGTACGCCGACTAAATAGAATTTCCAACGCTTCCATATCTTCCCGATGAGCAAGCACATACGCTCTCAATTCTTTAGTGGACATTTGAGCAAAATTAGGTTTCATTGACAAATCTCCAAGTTCCATCACGAAATACAAGGATTTGCAGTTCTTCACCAGCTAAAATAAACACATCGCCAGTTGTGTCACTAAAACGGAATAGCTGAATTTCCCGGTAAAAATTGGACAAGTATTGGCAAATAATCACACACATAAGTGCTTGCCGAGTTGTAGGATATATAGAATTTTCCTCAATTGTGACATAAATAATATTAAGCCTTACAGTGTTAAAGAATCTCGGTTAACACCGGAATAATTCCCGCGATTGCCTTTATCGCCACAATCAACTCACCCTTGGATTGCATAAAGAGGTTCCAAGCCTCATTAATGGAGTTCTGAGCCTCATTAATGAAGTTATTAGCCTCATTAATGAACTTCTGAGCCTCGTTAACGGAGTTCTGAGCTTCATTAACGGAGTTCTGAGCCTCATTAACGGAGTTCTGAGCTTCATTAACGGAGTTCTGAGCCTCGTTAACGGAGTTCTGAGCTTCATTAACGGAGTTCTGAGCCTCGTTAACGGAGTTCTGAGCCTCATTAACGGAGTTCTGAGCCTCATTAATGAGGTTCTGAGCCTCATTAATGAGGTTTGATTACTCACGAACCAGATGCAACTTTAGCTGATCTACCTTTAATAGCTTTGAAGCGTTCGCCTAATTGTTCAGCGACAGTTTTTAAGCCTGGAGTCTTTTTCGCAGCAGTCTTCACATAGTCATAAACTGTCAAACTGCTGCTCATAGCTTCACTACCGACTGCTAGTAGAGTATCATCTACTTGTTCAGTTAGTTGGCGCATAGAGGTTAAAAGTTCAGTGAGTGCGGAGGCTAATTGATAATCTCGAACAAGTTCCTCAACATCAAAGCTAGCTGGGAGAATTTCCCGGTTCGACTGAGCAGCAGTGACGCTATTGTTCACAAACGCAAGGCTTTTATCACCCATTTTTAACAAGCTACGCCGTTCATCGTTGCTGAGAGTGATTAAAAAGGGTAGCTTTTTTTGGACAGTCTGTAGCGCGGCTTTAATTTCTTGGATATCTTGTGGTGAAAGGGAGCCTGTGATGTTTTGATAAGCCATCGTATTATTACTGGGGTAATTCTAAGTTTGAGTAGCAATACTTGCTAAGTATAGAATGCCCAGAATCAGGATGCGATCGCACATCTGAGAGTAATTTTCAGTAATAAAATTCTTGAGTTAGTAGGGTGTGTTATGCCGTAGGCTAACGCACCTTAAATTGCTAACTATGGTTTGGTGCGTTGCGCTGCGCGACAACACACCCTACAAATACTCTGTACCTGTAGGGGTGAAAATTAATGTAGAATCTGTGGTTTCTGTTTAGATCAAAGCCTATTTTATATAGATTTTGCACAAATAAATTGAGCTTATATTTTGCTAGTTTGACTATGAGTAGGTTATGGTTAAGCAATAATCAATACACTTGCACTTGTCCGTAGAGACAAAGTTATGATCTGCTGCCTAAATCCAGCTTGCCACAATCCACCTCATCCTGATAATACAAACTTTTGTTCTAATTGCGGTGTTCCCTTAATAGTTTTGAGGAACCGCTATCGCCCCATTAAATCATTAGCTGGTGGGGGATTTGGTAAAACTTATTTAGCAGAAGACATTGATAAACTCAATGAACATTGTGCGATCAAACAATTTGCACCACAAGCACAGGGAACTGGCGCACTAAATAAAGCCACAGAACTATTTAAGCAAGAAGCAAAACGACTGCAACAGTTAGACAAACATCCCCAAATTCCTACACTTTTAGCGTATTTTGAGCAAGATAATCGCCTGTATTTGGTACAGGAGTTTATCGAAGGGCAGAATTTATTGGTGGAATTACAACAGCAGGGAATTTTTACCGAACAAAAAGTCAGAGAATTATTGCTTGATTTGTTAGATATTCTCAAAACAGTTCATCAATACAAACTTATTCACCGTGATATCAAACCAGAAAATATCATTCGTCGCAGTGATGGGAAGTTGGTACTCATTGACTTTGGTGCATCCAAACAGCTGACAGCAACAGTGATGACACAACTAGGAACAATCATTGGTTCTTTTGGTTATGCACCATTAGAACAAATCCAGGGTGGAGAAGCTTATCCAGCGAGTGATTTATATAGTGTAGGTGCAACTTGCTTTCACCTATTGAGTGGAATTCATCCTTGGGAATTGTGGAAACGACTTGGTTATGGTTGGGTTGCTAGTTGGAGACAGCATTTGCAACAAAGCGTGAGTCAGAATTTAGGGCGAATGCTCGATAAATTGTTGCAAGAAGAATACCAGAAGCGTTATCAGTCGGCTGAGGAAGTTTTACAAGCATTCAATTCACAACAAATACTAGTAACTCAACCACTTACACCTCCAGTTCCGCCACCACCTTGGCACAACAATTCTCATCCTATATCTAATGTTGTTAATTTTCTAAAAAAAGGATTAGAAAAATACAACAACAAGGATTTTCACGGTGCAATTGAATATTATAACCAAGCCATCAAAATCAATCCCAACTATGCAGAAGCTTACTACAACCGTGGTAATGCTCGTTCTGAATTAGGAGATAAGCAAGCAGCAATTCATGATTACACCCAAGCCCTTAAAATCAATCCCAACTATGCAGAATCTTACTACAACCGTGGTAATGCTCGTTCTGAATTAGGAGATAAGCAAGCAGCAATTCATGATTACGCCCAAGCTATCAGAATCAATCCAAATGATGCCGATGCTTACTTCAGCAGAGGTGTAGCTTTCTATGAATCAGGAGATAAGCAAGCAGCAATTCAAGACTACACCCAAGCCATCAAAATTAATCCCAACTATACAGAAGCTTATTTGAACCGAGGTGTAGCTCACTATGAATTAGGAGATAAGCAAGCAGCGATTCAAGATTACACCCAAGCCATAAAAATTAATCCTAACTATGAACTAATTTACAACAATCGTGGGTTGGCTCGCTATGAAATAGGAGATACTCAAGCAGCAATTGAAGATTACAACCAATCCCTCAAAATTAATCCCTACTTTGAACTAAGTTACTACAATCTTGGGTTAGCTCACTCGGCTTTAGGAGATAATCAAGCAGCGATTGCAGATTACACCCAAGCCATCAACATCGATCCCTACTTTGCGCTAGCTTACAATAACCGGGGTAATGCTCGCTCTGCTTTAGGAGATAATGAAGCAGCAATTGAAGATTACAACCAAGCCCTCAAACTCGATTCCAACTATGCAGATGCTTACTTCAAACGTGGTAATGCTCACTCTACTTTAGGAAATAACCAAGCAGCAATTAAAGATTACAATCAAGCTCTCACAATCAATCCCAACTATGCAGATGCATACTTCAATCGTGGTTTAGCTCGCTATGAGTTAGATGATAATGAAGCAGCAATTGAAGATTACAACCAAGTCCTCAAAATCAATCAAAATGATACACATGCTTATTTCAATCGTGGTTTAGCTCGCTATAAGTTAGGTTATAAACAAGCGGCAATTAAAGATTTTTATAAATCTGCCGATTTGTATAAGCAACAAGGGAAAATAAGTGAATATCAAAATGTTCTTAACTCCATTAAACAACTTGAACAATAACAAAATTGCCAACTTGTTCATCAAGCCAGCAATATTATCCGCAAAAGTGTAAAATTTTGGTAATTAGGAGTTAATCAAGATTATCTGGATCTATGCCAAGCGATCGCAATTTATCAGCTAACCGTTGAATTCTCTCTTGCGGTGTAGGATAGCGTTTTCCTGATTCATCATACCAATAAAGCCATTCTCTAGTTACACCGGAATAATTGCCGCGATCGCAGCCAATTCCTAAGCCTATTTCCGGTAGCCAAACCGGATTTCCTGCTTGCAATTCATACTTGCCATTCACTAATTTATGTACTTCTAAACGAGGTTTACGACGACGGCGAGAAGAATAGATTACATAATAAAGTATGCCCAAGTCTGCATATTCATCTAATTTAGTTGTGTACTCTTTACGATAAGTTTGAGATACCACCTCTAACACTAAACTAGGTAAAACTTTTTCTTCCCACAACACATAACTAGGACGTAATTCTTCATCATAAAACCGTTCTACCCCTAAACTCAAAAACCCATCTGGCACAATCGGTGGTTTCTCAGGGTGATAATAAATACCCATATCTACGCCAAAGAACCAGTCCATGCGTTCCGCCCAAAGTATCAGCAGTATTGCCTTCAGCAAGCCTGGTATTAATTCTTGCAGTTCATTATCCACAGGCGTTTCATCTGAGTCGGGTAGTTCTTCGGCACTTGGCAAGTACCTTGGCAGATTGTACTCTAACATGGCTAGTTTCCCTAAAACTCACCAAAATTATAGCGGTTAACTTTGATGATTATTCTCTTGCTGAATTCTTTGAGCGATCGCTCATTATCATTCATCTGTAATTGAGTAATAATGGTTATTTTATTTCTAGAATTTTGTTGTCATTACCGTGAAAGAAATTTCAATCATCATCATCGTGAAATAGTGATGATAAATCTCGATAACCACTAATCACACGGAAAATCTCGACATCTTCTCCTATGGGCATATATGGGCATATAAAGGATGAGATAATTATCTATATGAAGACTACGGATACCTGGTAAAATTTCATCACGCTGTCGTCCTAATTTTGGGAATTGAGCAAAATTGCTCAATTTAGCATCAAGTTTACTCAAGAACAACTCTGATTGAGTTAAACCAAACTTTTTGGCAATATAATCTGCAATCTGCTCAATATCCTGAATCGCAGGTTCAGTGAGGCGAAATTGTGGGGTCATACTTCGTCTGAGACACCGTAGCGCGATGTCTACGACGGGCTACGCCTACTCAAATTGGCACGGATTTGAGCCATTGCAGTTGAACCATCAACTACTTTACCCTCCTGGGATGCTTCTAATCCAATACATGCTTCCATCTGAAGCTCTCCCAGTCGTCCTTGATATATGTCTTCTTCTTGCTGTTCTAGTAGTTTTATTCCTGCAACAATAACGTCAACGGCATTATGATATTTACCGCTTTTTAGTTGGCGTTGTAGCAGGGCTTCTACCTCTGGGGGCAAAAAGATTTGCATGGAATTTTTTCAGAGTCAGGATTAACTCCATTGTAAGCGGTAAGCAAGGATGATTGTTGACATCGCTCCTTAATCAAGATTATCTGGGTCTATGCCAAGCGATCGCATCTTAATTAACGCGATCGCCATCTAAACTAGAAATAACAGCAAAACCCCATATTTGGAGGTGCAGCAGTGGTACAACAAGTCACACCAGAAGACACCATCGCAGTCATCTACCCAGAAAGCGACGGACAGCCAATGGCGGATAATACAGAACAATTTGCATGGATTGTCAAAATTAAAGAAAATTTAGAAATCTTATTTGCATCGCAAGCTGATGTATTTATCGCCGGAGATTTGTTTTGGTATCCAGTTCAAGGAAACCCGAATATTAAACAAGCGCCAGATACGATGGTAGTCTTTGGTAGACCAAAAGGAAAACGGGGTTCCTATTTACAGTGGGCTGAAGATAATATTCCCCCACAGGTGGTATTTGAAATCCTATCGCCTGGTAACACCCTTAAAGAAATGACCAAAAAATTGCAGTTTTACCAGCGTTACGCCGTGGAAGAATATTATATTTACGATCCAAATAAAAATGATTTAAATGGCTTGCTCCTTTCAGGGGATAGTTTTGAAGTCATCGAAGAAATCAATGGCTGGGTAAGTCCGCGTTTGGGAGTCCAGTTTCAACTGACAGCCGAAACCCTAGAAATTGTTTCTCCTTCTGAACAACAGTGCTTAACACTGGTAGAACTTGAGCAGCTACGGGAACAGGAACGTCAAGCAAAGGAAGTGGTTTTACAAGAATTACAACAAGAGCGCGATCGCTATCAAGCATTGTTAGCTAAACTCAAACAGCAGGGTATTGATACAGATAATTTGTAATTGCTGCTAAGTTAATGCTTGACTAACGAAATTCACAATTAATACTTACTCTTGTAAAATCAATGAACTGGAAACTGGACGAAGCACAACAAAAACTACCAGAGGTAATTGATGCTATTGCATTAGAACCTCAATTAATATTCAAGCAAGACAAATTAGTGGCTGCAATTGTAGAACCAAAACTTTTTCAAGAGTTTCTTGCTTGGCATCAGCAACAAAAAGCCTCTTCCCTCGCAGATGCTTTTACAGAATTACGCCAACTCTGTGCGGAAGAAAATTATATTTTAGAAACTCCTGCACGTTCTAGCGATCGCCCCATTCCATTTGCAGATGAATAATTATGAGTTTTCTCTGCGATACTAACATTATCAGTGAATTAGCTCGTCCATTACCTAATCCTGGTGTCATTGCTTGGAGTCAAAGCATCTCATCAATTTTTATTAGCGCTATCACTTTAGAAGAAATTTACTACGGTTTATCAGCAAAACCCAACCCCAGAATTCAAACTTGGTTTGATAGTTTTTTCGTAACTTACTGTCAAATAATCCCTGTCAGCCTAGAAATTGCTAAACGTGCGGGTGAAGTAAGAGGATATCTACAAACTCAAGGAAAACCCCGCTCTCAAGCTGATATGATAATTGCCGCAACCGCCAAAATCCACAAAATTACTTTAGTAACAAGAAATACAAAGGACTTCGAGGGATGCAGTATTACTATACTTAATCCTTTTACTTGAATTTTTTTTAATCAACTCTAAACCCTATTGAGTAACAGCGATCGCAATTTTCCCGATGGCACGTTCTGTTTCACTTTCTGTATGCGCCGCTGCTAATTCTTTTAAGGGATATGTGCGGTGAATCACAACACGAATTTTATCCGCTTCAATCAACTCTTTTAAATACAGCAAGTCTTTAGTATTGGGTTTTTCTAAGATAAATTTGACTTTTTGACCGGGTAGGAAGGTTGTTAAAATACTCTGCACGAAACTTTCTGCGCTGGGTATAGTTGTGATGTATACACCATTGGATTTGAGAACTCTTTTGCATTCAGCAGGCGATCGCTTACCCACAACATCGAAAATAATGTCATAGGAGTTTGTGTCTTTGGTAAAGTCCTGCTGTGTATAATCAATGACTTTATCTGCTCCCAAAGATTTCACCAAATCCAAGTTTTTAGTACTGCAAACTCCCGTTACCTCAGTCCCTAAAGCTTTGGCTATTTGCACTGCAAAAATCCCTACACCACCAGCAGCGCCATTAATCAAAACACTTTGCCCAGACTGGATATTACCCTGCTCTCGTAGCGCTTGCAAAGCTGTGAGGGCAGCTAAGGGAACAACGCCTGCTTGTTCATAGTTCAAGTTCGTAGGTTTGGGAGCCACTAAATTTGCTGAGACAGCCGCGAATTCTGCATAAGCGCCTCCAGGTAAAGCCGTACTTCCGTAGATAGCATCTCCAGCCTGAAAACCCGTGACACTAGAACCAACCTCTACAACTTCCCCCGCCAAATCAAATCCCAGAATCATCGGGAATTTGTTACCTATAAGCAATCGCAACATTCCCTTGCGGATTTTCCAATCAATAGGATTAACACTACTGGCATGAATTTTCACCAGTAATTGGTCAGGCTTGATTGTTGGTAGCGCTACATCTTCATACTGCAACACCTCAGCGGAACCGTATCTACGAATAACAACAGCTTTCATCTCATTCCCCCTGCTACCCTGTGTTTCTCTATAAATACAGTGTAATGACGGTTGGGGCATTGGGCATTGGGCATTGGGCATTGGATAATTATTATTTCTCCTCGTCCCCTCATCCCCCTTGTCCCCCTTATCCCCCTTGTCCTCCTTGTCCCCCTCATCCCCCTCATCCCTCCCATTCCCCTCACGCTCAAATCAAACTCTCCATCGCCTGTTGTAAATCATTGGTCAAATCTGTTACAGCTTGCTTTGCACCCAAGCGATTAGCTTTATACGCCGGATAACGCTCAGAGACAGATATCGGCTCACCTATGCTGATTTTTACGCATTGCTTACCCAATTGGGGACGGCGCTTTGGGTTATCATTACCTTGAATTTTCTTGACCATATCTCTTAACAATAAGGTAGTTTCCGCAAACCTTTCTACTGTGGGTTTTTCTTTGATATAGTTACCAGAAACAGCCACAAAACTTTCAACTAATCGCATATGCCACATCCGAGAATATGCTTCTTCCGCAATGCGATCGCCTAAGGCGCGTTCAATAGGTGATAATGCTTTTACGTCCTTAAAGTCTTCTCTAAAAATATAATTCCAGCCTGCTTGCTCTAGTCGCCGACAACGGTCATTCCAAGCACCCTTAGGCGGTAAGTCAAAATACTGCTCGGATATTTGTAATGCTACGTGCATCAAGGCTTGTAAGCGAGCTTTTAAAACTTGATTGCGATCGCCTGCTTCGGGAATTGCGATCGCAGGCTCTTTGAGTTTTTGATGATAAAACCGCTGATAAAATTCTTCCATCAACGTTAATAAACGTTCTGCCAAAGTCAACAATCGCGGATAAAGGGACTCGATAGTTGCACTATTGCCATTTTCCGAGGGATTCACAGGTAAACCGCTAGCCACTTCCAATTTACTGAGAAGATCGGCGATCGCACTCCAAGGAGCAGCAACGTAACTATATTTAATTCCAACTGGTAAAATTAAAACCTGCTCGTCGGCGCGGGAAGCTTTGTGCAAATCTTCAGCGCACCAAAAGCCTAATTGGGCAATACCCGGTTCTAAGGGACTCATAATCTCCGATAAACCATTAGTTGCTCCTTCTGGCGCAGCAGCCATCGGGAATTTCCCATTGGCGAATAGATCGCGTGCTGAACGTAAACCATTCCAGTCAGCCTTACCGCGCTGAATGGGAGTACCGCCTAAATGAGAAGCCAGCCAGCCAATGTGTTCACCTGCCCATAGAGGAATACCGCGATCGTAGATAAAATGAGCATGAATTGGAAGTTGGATTTTTATGTCTTGTTCTCGTGCTACCTTAGGCACGAGTTGGGAAAGCAAGTAGCCTAAACAAAGTGGATCTTCCGTTTTTGGATGGCGAAATGCTAGCAAAAACCGAATCTTACCATCCTGAAACTGACGATAGAGATCCGCTAAAATTTCTACGTTGTCTGCTTCAATCTCGGTAATCGCTGTTTTCCAGTTGATCCAACTTGGGAGTAACAAGTGCGCCAATTGAAGTAATAAGGGGTTAAACCTCGGAGGAATAAATTCTAGAGGTGGTTTTGCTTGGTAAATTCCGTTAGACAAGATATTTTTCTCCTATAAGTAGCGATTAAAAAAGGCAGAAGGATAAAAAATGAAGGATGAAACTTGATACTTTATACTTCATACCTAATGAAGTTAGTCAACAAATTGTAGTAATTGCAGCTTTATACTTCATACTTCATCCTTCATCCTTCATAATTCATTAAGTGTTTTGGTAAAGGGAATAAACGATGCGACTGTCACAAATGTTATTCGTTACACTGCGGGATGATCCAGCTGATGCGGAAATTCCCAGTCATAAATTATTACTGCGTGCAGGTTATATTCGTCGCATCGGTAGCGGTGTTTATGCTTATTTACCACTGATGTGGCGAGTATTGCAGAAGGTTTCCCAGATTGTGCGCGAAGAAATGAACGCCACAGGCGCACAAGAATGTTTGTTACCGCAATTACAACCTGCTGATTTATGGAAAGAGTCAGGACGGTGGGATACTTATACCAAGGCTGAGGGTATCATGTTTTCCCTCATCGACCGACGAGAGCAGCAATTGGGATTAGGCCCAACCCATGAGGAAGTCGTCACCACGATCGCCCGTGATATGATTCGCTCATACCGTCAGCTACCGCTAAATCTTTATCAACTGCAAACGAAATTCCGTGATGAAATTCGTCCCCGCTTTGGTTTGATGCGCGGACGAGAATTTATCATGAAGGACGGTTATTCCTTCCATGTGGATGAAGATAGCCTCAAAGCCACTTACCAAGATATGTACCAGGCTTACAGCAACATGCTGCGACGTTCTGGTTTGGCTTTCCGTGCAGTTGATGCTGACTCTGGCGCTATTGGTGGTTCTGGTTCCACAGAATTCATGGTATTGGCGGAAGCGGGAGAAGACGAAGTTCTCTACACCGAAGATGGGAAATACGCCGCCAATGTGGAAAAAGCTGTTTCTTTACCAGCTGATGCGGTAACCTCACAGTTTACAACTCATGAGAAACGCGATACACCTGGAACAGACACCATTGAAACAGTCTGTAAATTTCTCAACTGTTCTCCTAGCCAAGTGGTGAAGAATGTTCTTTACCAGACAGTTTATGACAATGGCAAAACAGTTTTAGTTTTAATTAGCATTAGAGGCGATCAGGAAGTTAACGAAGTCAAATTACAAAATGAATTGACTAAATTAGCTCCGAATTACGGTGCTAAAACTATTATTTCTTTAACTGTACCCAATGCCGAAGCACAACAAACATGGGCAGCAAAATCTCTACCTTTAGGCTATATTGCACCTGATATCGCCGATGAGTATATTAAAGGCGATAAACAAGTACATCCCAAGTTTTTACGCTTTGTCGATCAAACAGCGGTTGATTTAAACAACTTTGTCACAGGCGCAAACGAAACTGGCTATCACGTAGTTGGAGCTAATTGGGGTGAGCAATTTAAGTTACCTGAGTTAGTAGTAGATATTCGCAAAGCCAGACCAGGCGATCGCGCACAGCACAACCCAGAGCAAACCTTACAAAGTGCTAGAGGAATTGAAGTAGGACACATCTTCCAATTGGGGACAAAGTACTCTGTAGCGATGGGTGCAACTTATACCAATGAACAAGGTGAAGAAAAACCTTTAGTTATGGGTTGTTATGGTGTAGGCGTGTCGCGATTAGCACAATCAGCCGTAGAGCAATCCTATGATAAAGATGGGATTATTTGGCCAGTGGCGATCGCGCCCTATCACGCCATTGTGACAATTCCTAACATCAAAGATGCCCAACAAGTGGAAATTGCCGAAAAACTCTACAGGGAACTCAATCAAGCCGGAATTGAAACCTTACTAGATGACCGTGATGAACGGGCAGGAGTAAAATTCAAAGATGCCGATTTAATTGGCATACCTTACAGAATAGTCACCGGTAGAGCGATCGCTAACGGCAAGGTAGAAGTTGTAGAACGGGCAACTCGTCAATCGCAAGAAATTGACATTCAGGAAGTGACAAGTACGATCAAACAGTGGATTGCAGCCGCGATATAAGATGAGGGGCTA
This sequence comes from Calothrix sp. NIES-2100, assembly GCF_963875285.1. NCBI lineage: Bacteria > Bacillati > Cyanobacteriota > Cyanophyceae > Nostocales > Calotrichaceae > Calothrix > Calothrix sp. NIES-2100. Next base: position 7,950,294 of record NZ_CAWNLA010000001.1, on the reverse strand, counting down.
AGGGATAGGGGCTAGACGGGACAAGGCAAGGGGGACAAGGGAGACAAGGGAGACAAGGGGGACAAATAAGAAATGACTTATGTCCAATGCCCCATGCCCCATGCCCAATGCCCCATGCCCAATACCCCAGATAGGTGACGTAGTAAAATTACGAATCTAAAATAAAAGTATTCCCTGCGGAAAGAGACATGGCGGCATTGTTGTTAAAAATAGCCATCCTCTAGGTGTTAGGAAACTCCCGATTTATCAGTATCGTCCTTAATCAGGCTGCTCTTCCCACACATAACATCTCAGCCCTCAGTCAAGCAGGTTTTGAATATGAAAGACCAACAAGGATCTAATCGGAATTCTTCGGGTGTCATAGCAGCTGTCTCAGCAGCGGTCGTAGCAGTCAGTGGCGGTGTTGCTTGGCTTACTTGGCACTCCAACAATCCGCCGACACCATCAGTAGACAACACAATCATAATCAAAAAGCCAGGAAACAAAATAAGCGAACAGCCCCCTCAAGAGCAAACTGCTAATATTTATTGGCTCAAAGACAATGGCAAAAATTTGGAACTGGCTCCGCAGCCGGTTAAAATAGCCGCTGCCCAACCTAACCAGGTCTTAGAAAAGGCTTTAGAAAATTTATTAGCAGGCCCCACAGAAGGTGCAGAATCTACAACCATTCCCAAAGGCACCAAATTACTAGGTGTGAAAGTTAACAATGATGAAGTTCATGTTAATTTATCTGAAGATTTTACCAGTGGTGGCGGTAGTAGCTCGATGACGGGTCGTATTGGACAGATTGTCTATACTGCTACCACAATCAATCCTAATGCCAAAGTGTACATTGATGTCAATGGCAAACAATTGGATGTTTTAGGTGGCGAAGGCGTGGAATTGGAACAGCCACTGACCCGTGAAAGCTTTAAGAAAGATTATCCGCTTTAGTCAATGGTCAATCGTCAAGAGTCAATGGTCATTGGTCATTGGTCATTTGTTTTAAACAAACGACTAATGACAACTGACAACTGACAACTGACAACCGACAACCTATAATTTGCTATTTAACACCCGAAATTTATGGGCTTGCTGTTCTAACCTCGTAGCGAGGCGATCGCAAACCCGATTACATAATTCAAAAATCATCTCATCTTCCACCCGGTAGTAGGCGCAAGTTCCTTCACTGCGGCGGCTAAGAATACCTGCTTGCCACATTACCTTCAGGTGTTTTGAGACGTTTGCCTGGGAAGTCTGTGTTGCCTCTACCAACTCTTGTACGCATTTTTCTTCATCTCGTAGTAAGTGCAACAGCCGAAGGCGCATCGGTTCACTTAACAGACTGAAGTATTCAGCTACTTGTTGCACCACTTCTGGTGGTACAGGCAACACTTGTTTCATCAGGATTAACCCGCTGTACTGACAACTTTAAAATGACTCACGTCATATATAGATTAATACTTAATCAGGGTTAATTCGCATTAAAGGCTGACCATATTCTACAGGTTCACCATTTTGCACCAAAATTTCCATGACCTGACCAGATACTTCAGCCTCAATTTCGTTCATCAGCTTCATCGCTTCAATAATACAGACTGCTTGACCACTGCGGATGCGATCGCCTACTTCCACAAATGGGGCTTCTCCTGGTGCTGGTGCGCGATAAAACGTGCCTACCATTGGGGAAGACACTTCTACTAATCTTTTATCAATCGCTGAGGGAGATCCTGACAATTGCACGTTAGATCCAGCAGCATTATCAACCAGGCGTGTCCCTGTTTCTGCTACGGTCGTTGATACTGTTTGGGGTGCAACAGGTGAAACCGATGTTAATCCCGCACCAACCACACCGCCTGATGCTGCTTGACCTACCGCAAAACTCACAGCTTTACGTACCGTTAGCTCAAAATCATCGCTTTTTAGCGTGACTTCGGCAATATCTGTTTGTGCAATAGTTGCTAGCAGTTGGCGAATTTCATTAAAGTCCAATGGCACAGTTTTTATTACCTCGACCTGTACATAAAAAAATTTTCAGTGTGGCAGGGATTTAATCCCTATAAAGGGATTGAAATCGGAATTGTTCTCAAATGAGATAATAATTATTCCCTGCCTAAATATTTATCATCACGGGTATCAATCTTGATACGTTCACCTTGAGCAATAAACAAGGGAACCATGATAGTTGCACCTGTTTCTAGAATTGCTGGTTTAGTACCACCTGTGGCCGTGTCACCTTTAACACCCGGATCGGTTTGCACGATTTCTAAAACTACAGAATTAGGCAGTTCCACTTCTAGCACTTGGTCACCCCAGCGGATGACGTTAACTTCCATGCCTTCTTTGAGATATTTTACGCGATCGCCAATCTGCGTCGCACTCAATCTGCCTTCTTCGTAATTTTCCATATCCATAAAGACGAATTCATCACCTTCTTTATAGGTATGCTGCATCGTGCTTTTTTCGAGAGTGGCTTGCGGTACTGTTTCCCCCGCCCGGAAAGTTTTTTCTAGAACCTTACCACTCTGGACATTTTTCAGTGTTGTCCGCACAAACGCTGAACCTTTTCCAGGTTTAACGTGGAGGAAGTCTATCACTCGCCATACAGACCCATCTAAAACAATTGAGACACCGGGTCGAAAGTCGTTACTGGAGATCATGAAACTTTCAAATATTGGAAGACAATCGGCATTTATTGTACCCTTCTAGGGTAGTCAATGGTTATTAGTCATTGGGAATTGGGCATGGGGGAGGCAGTGCGTTGCGGAGCCAGTCGCGTGGGCGGGTTTCCCGACTTGAGCGAACTGGCGTGGAGGTCTCCTCCGTTGTAGCAACTGCCGTCATGGGGCATTGGGAGGGGTAGGAAGCTTGTTTATATTCTTCCTTGTCCCCCTGGTCTCGCTTGTCCCCTCTAGCCCCTAACCCTTAATCCCTAATCCCTAGTCACTAATACTGTGGGAAGATAAGTGATGGGTTACGTCCAGTCAACAATTTTAATGCTGCATTTAAGCCATACCATGTTTAATTTATTAAAATCCTGGCTGAAGAACAGCCTCATGGCAATACTGCTGGTAACAATATTTTTAGGCATAAGTACAGCTGGATGGACTCCCTCCAGTAGCGCCGCCCTACCAGCCGGGAATGCAATCACTGATGGCAGATCTCTGTTGCGGTATGCACTCCCGATAAATAATGAACCTGTACGGCAATTGCAAGCCAGTTTAGAAGATATCAAAAACCAACTGCGGGGAAATCGGCGGTGGGGTGCTATCTCCAAAGACATCAGCAAAGCTGCCAAAGTTCTCGATCAACCATCCAAAATCCTAGCAAGCATTCCTGAAGAACGCCAACCCCAAGCTAAAGCTTGGATTGAAGAATTGCAATCTGGCGTTAATGCATTGGCTGAAGTTGCCAAGGCCAAGGATAAAGAAAAAATCAAAGATGAACGCAATCGACTCCTCAATCTCGTGTCTCTTCTAGAAGAGTCAATGGTGACGGGATTTCCTTTTGAAGTCCCTAAGGAGTACAGTAACCTACCCCAACTCAAAGGTCGAGCTACCGTAGATATCAAAACTAACAAAGGCAATCTTACTGTTGTGGTAGATGGTTATAGCGCGCCTATTACTGCTGGTAACTTTGTTGATTTGGTACAACGTGGTTTTTATAACGGTTTAGAATTTACCCGTTCGGAAGAATCTTACTTTCTACAAACTGGCGATCCCGCAGGAAAAGAAGTAGGTTTTATTGACCCCAAAACCGGAAAATACCGTTCTATCCCTTTAGAAGTCCTGGTTCAAGGCGATAAAGCTCCCACCTACGGTATTACACTCGAAGACGCTGGACGTTACCTCGATATGCCAGTTCTGCCGTTTTCTTCCTTTGGTGCTGTGGTCATGGCCCGTCCTGAAAGTCAAGTAAATGGTGCTTCTTCACAATTCTTCTTCTTTCTGTTTGAACCAGAACTTACCCCAGCCGGACGCAACCTGTTAGACGGTCGCTATGCTGTTTTTGGCTATCTGACTGAGGGAGAAGAAATTTTGGATAAACTCAAAGCAGGAGATAAAATTGAGTCTGCTACTGTTGTTCAGGGCATAGAAAATTTAGTTCAACCAGAAGCTGTATAATAGATTTTAGATTTTGGAGTTAATCCAAAATCTAAAATCTATTGATATTTTTACCAAAATGTTTTCTAGACAGTGATTTGATGCTGATTAGTTAAACACATTGCAGTACCTGTCTCGTAATAAGCTGCTTCATTGATAAAAACCGGATAAGTAATTGAGTTACCTTCGTAGGGAATTGTTTGACCATCCAATGTCAAGAACATAGGATCGCCAGGATTTAAAGCCTCATAATCTTTAAACTGAAGCTGTGGATGAATCATGGCTGTAATTTCTCCGTTTTCATTTCTCGGATAATCAATTTTTTCTATGTATTTGTACAAGATAAAAGTATTTGGAAATTCAGGTAATTTATTCACGTTATACAGTTCTAAGTAATTTAAAATTGTGTAAATTATGCTTTGAGTTTTTAAGAAAAAATCTGCATTCAACACTCCTTGAGGTATGCAACCAACCTCAATCCCAATGCCAAATTTACCAAGCGATCGCAGTGCATTTTGGCTACGTCCAGAGTTTCCCGAACTATAAACTTTTATTGCTGGATTAACGTGCCTTAAATAGGCAGCTAATTGCAGATGAAATGGTTCCTCATTATCAATCAGGATAGTTACGCCCATGTTGGACGTTGTACTATGTAAATCTAAAATAAAATCCACAGGCTTTTTACCATTTTGCCCATAAGAATCATTAATTTTTTTAGCCAGTAAATCTTCATAAGTAGACAGCGTTGTATCCTCTAAGTTTTGGCGCAAAAAGCATCTATTTAAATCTTTGTGAATGTACCGCCTTCCGACTGCAAAAGCTTCAGGATTCGCCAACAAAGTCAGGGTTTCAAACTTATCTCTGCGAATTAACTCGGGAAACTGCTCAAACAGTTTAATTAAATATACTCCGGTAAACTCGTTTCCATGAGTTCCACCGACAATCAAGGCGCGATTGATTAGATTATTAAGTTTCATTTCTAGTTTTTCCATGACTATTTGTTTTGGTGTCATTAACTTATCTGGAAAAACAGCGATCATAGTGTCTGAATTAGACAACATTCGATGACGATTTTCGTGAGTTGATTGCTCACCAATGATTTAAAGTTGCTCTATAATGCTCAACAAACAAAAATCTTTAGCCTGTTACTGATGGTTAAATGGGATGGAATAGAATTACTGCAATTGAAGTATGCGATCGCTGTATATGATCACCAGGGACTTACCAGAGCTGCTGAATACCTGAACATCGATAAGGGCTTTTTAAGTAGAAAAATCGAATTACTGGAAAAAAAATTGCAGTTTAAAATATTTAAAAGTAAAAAAAGTCCATTAAAATTAACAATTGCTGGTCATGAATTTTTACAAGCAGCCCGTCAAATTCTGCATCAATTTCAACAAACAGTTGAATTAGGTCAGCGATTAAATCGGGCGGAAAAGGAACAACTAAATATAGGCATTAATACTTCCATTGCTAACAGCATACTACCCGAAATTCTCAGAGCATTTCATCAGCAGTGTCCAGAAGTAGAACTGATGTTATATGAAATGGCTTCCTACGACCAAATTGAAAAATTACGACACCAACAAATAGATTTAGGCTTCTTTCATTTACATAATTTGGAAAGTATCCAGCAAAATAATGATAATGATGTCTTGGCTTTTAAGACCATTCTCAAAGAACAACTAGTGATTGTTTTACCAGAAAACCATCGTTTGGCAAGACGAGCTAGCATTGAAGTGAAAGAATTGAGAAATGAACAATTTATTTTGCCACCCGATCACCTATTACATAACTTACGCGATAAAATTAATGAGCTTTGCGCGATCGCAGGTTTTCAGCCAAATGTCAGACAAGAAGCAGCATGGATATCAACAGTTGTGAGTTTAGTAGCAGGTGGTATGGGGATTTCACTGCTACCGGCTAACGTCCAAAATCTCCAACGCAGTGGTGTAATCTATCGTCCTCTAGAAGGACTATCACCGATATTAGAAATCGTTGCTGTTTGGCGCAGCAATCATGTATCGAGAATTTTGTCAAATTTTTTGCAAGTACTCGATAATTTAAGATACATTTCTTAGCTTACAAATTTCCAGAACTTAACACCAAATCAACTGCGATCGCAATTTCGGGAAAAGTCTGCGATACAATCTGCTGATTACCTGTAAACACTTTTTCCTCATACAGTCCCTCTTCAAGTAATAACACTGTAATTTGTGCAGTTAATGGGTCTACAATCCAATATTCTGCTACTTCCAACGCCGCATATTCAGACCGCTTATACCGATAGTCCCGTTTCACAGAATCTGGACTGACAACTTCGACAATCAACAATGGCGGAGACTGAAATACTGCTGACTTATCGATCAATTCTTTTGCTTGTTCTAAAGTCACCACAGATAAATCAGTCAACCGAGATTTATTTCTCCCTGTTCTCACCCCACTTTCACGAAAGCACAGCCAATGTAAACTCAGCCGTTTAATTTCTGCTTTCAACAGAGTATCCAAGAAATCTACAATCAGAAAATGTTCAATTGTCGGTGGGTTCATGAGTTCTAACCTACCATCCACCAGTTCGTAATGAAAACCTGTACCATCATCATAGGTTAAGTACTCTTCAAAAGTGATACTGGTAACTGGTGTAGTGACCATAAGTAGTGTTGAGTAAAAAAAACTAGTAGTAAGGACTTCAGTCCTGATTTTTCAAGCACGCTTTGTGCTAACTACAAATCTATCAAAACTTTGGCGATGGAAAAGGCTATAAATTTGGAGGATAGCGATTGTGAATAATGAGTTATCTTCCATGCTCGTGAAAGATATTGGCGAACAAGGATTGTTAGCCAGATTACAACGCTTTTGTCCTCAAGACATTATTGGGGATGACGCAGCGGTGCTTGTCACGACACCAGAAAAATCTTTGGTAGTGACGACAGATGTCTTGGTTGATGGTGTGCATTTTAGTAATGTTACCACCTCCCCAGAAGATGCAGGTTGGCGGGCTGCTGCTGCTAATTTATCAGATTTGGCGGCGATGGGTGCGACACCTTTGGGAATCACCGTCGGATTAGGACTTCCTGGGGATGTTAGTGTCAGTTGGGTTGAGCGTTTGTACCAGGGAATGACAGAATGCCTACAAAAGTACAATACGCCAATTGTCGGTGGTGATATTGTGCGATCGCCTGTCACTACTTTATCAATCACCGCCTTTGGTCAAGTTCACCCCAATCAAATTATCCGACGTTCTGCTGCACGGGTGGGAGATGCGATCGCAATCACAGGTATACATGGAGCCTCCCGTGCTGGCTTAGAATTGCTCTTACATCCAGAAATAGGACAAACCCTCAAAGATGCAGACAAGGCGGCTTTAATCACCGCACACCAGCGTCCCCAGCCACGATTAGATGTCTTACCGATACTTTGGAAAATCTTAAATTCCGCTTCTCCCATTCTCTCCTTTCCTCCCATTGCTGGGATGGACAGCAGCGATGGTTTAGCAGATGCTGTTGTGCAAATCTGCCGTGCTAGTAATGTTGGCGCTATGCTAGAAGCTAAGCAAATTCCTTTACCAGCAGTTTGCGATCGTTGGTTAACTAAAGAACAAGCTCTAAATTATGCCCTCTACGGCGGCGAAGACTTTGAATTAGTGCTGTGTTTGCCACAATATGCAGCATCAGCTTTAGTAGAACAACTAGGTCAAGATGCAACAATTATCGGCACGATTACATCGGGAACAAATGTACTATTACATACAGACAAAGCAGAAATCCCTGACCAAGTTTTAAATCTTACTCAGGGATTTCAACATTTTTAGTCAATTGTCATTTGTTAGTTGTCAGTTGTTTAATACCAATGACTAATGACTAATGACTAATGACTAATGACCAATTTATTGCCATTTTTCAGCTACTAGTTCTGCCAAATCTAGAACGCGCTGGCTGTAACCCCACTCGTTGTCATACCAAGCCATGACTTTCACTAGGTCATTGCCCATAACCAGAGTCAAGCTAGCATCAACAATCGAAGAAGCATCAGTACCTTGATAGTCTGATGATACAAGTTGTAGTTCGCTGTAATCTAAAATTCCTTTGAGTGGCCCTTCGGAAGCATCTTTTAAGGCTTGATTAACTTCTTCCGTAATAGTACGCTTCTCAACCTGAACTACGAAATCTACCATTGAGACGTTTGGGGTAGGTACACGTAAGGCAACGCCATTTAGTTTGCCTTTCAGGTCAGGGATCACTAGTGCTACTGCCTTTGCTGCACCAGTAGAGGTAGGTACAATGTTAATGGCTGCTGCCCTAGCACGGCGTAAATCGCGGTGAGAAGCGTCTAGCAAACGCTGGTCACCTGTGTAGCTGTGAGTGGTGGTCATCGTACCTTTGATGATGCCAAATTTGTCATTCAAAACTTTGGCGATCGGCGCTAAGCAGTTGGTGGTACAGCTAGCATTACTGATGATGTGGTGTGTGTTGTGGTCGTAATCATGATGATTTACTCCCATTACAAAAGTACCATCTTCATTTTTACCGGGAGCGGTGATCAGAACCTTCTTAGCTCCAGCATTCACATGCTTGAGTGCTCCTTCTTTGCTGGTAAAAACACCTGTTGCTTCGATAATTAGGTCAATTCCCCAATCTTTCCAGGGCAAGTTTTCTGGATTGCGATCGGATACGCACTTAACGGTCTTACCGTTAATGATGATGGAGTTATCATCTGCTGTAATGTCAACATCCTTTAACTTCCCTAGCATTGAGTCATACTTCAGCAGGTGAGCGTTAGTTCTAGGGTCAGATGTGTCATTAATAGCGACAAGGTCGATGTTGCTGTTCTGTCTACCGACCCAGCAACGTGCAAAGTTACGCCCAATCCGCCCAAAACCGTTGATTGCGACTCTAATCACAGTGTCTTGCCCTCTGTATTTATGCCTATAAGTTTATATCGTTGACCCCAATCATATCGCAAAGGGGGGGAGCTTTAATAACCATAAAGTGTTAGATCCAGAAAAAAAACACATAATTTATTCAGATTTATTTTGAGTAAAGGTTGTGGGCGGTGATGTACAACCTCACCGGTTCAACAACTAAATAGCGAATAGACTGGCGTTCGCGAATTAATTGACGAATTAGGCTTGACGAAACTCCTACTAATGGTATATGCAGTAATTGCCACTTAATACTGACTGACTGATTTTTTAATTGTTGCTCTACTTGCTTGCAGATTAACTGACTTTGCGCTATAGTCTCACCACCTAGGAGTCGGGGTGCAATTAACCAATCACACATCTGGGCTAGTTCGTGTCCACAGTACCAACGGGGTAAGGTTTGGAATGCGTCCAAGCCGACAATCCAGTACCAGTGAGTATTAGGGTAAGCAGCAGATAAATTGATCAGGGTATTGATAGCATAGGATGTTCCAGGGCGATTTAGCTCAACTAGTGAAACCGTAAATCGAGGATGATCATTTGTAGCTAGTTTCAGCATTTCTAAGCGATGCTCAAACGCAGCTGCTTGTTTATGTGGAGGATTTAGCGATGGCACCCAAATTATCTGTTCTACAGGTACTTGATGCAAAGCTGTCTCGGCTATGAGTAAGTGTCCCCAATGAATTGGATCAAATGTGCCACCAAAAATTGCTAGTTGCTGCATCCAGTTAGATCAAGCTCATATTCAACTTCAAAGAAGTTGGACTATCAATGTACTATTGTAGTCAATTTGCCCCTAAACTTTATCTAATTAAAAGCAGTTTCACTGCAAACGTTGTACTGTAGCCAATTCCAGTCAGGACAAGGAAAATATGTGTTTTTCATTACAAGAATTTCTTTCCCGATGTGGCGGAAATTTTCAGAATAATCATAAGATACAGTTCAGAAATAGCAAAAACCTCTAACAAAGGTAAAATCATTCTCAGGCAAAAAAAACAGAGGAGAAAAATCCACGAACCTACAAAAATTAAATATATACAGGAGCAGTTACAGTAAAAATCCAATTCCTGTTATGATACGCGTGTCATTTGAGATTATGGTGTGGTGTGGTGTAAGAGGAGTAATCAATGAATAATTCTGTAGATTTTAGCGGTAAACCATTTCATTTCATTGGTATCGGCGGCATAGGTATGTCAGCGCTGGCATATGTTCTGGCCAAACGTCAATTGCCAGTATCAGGTTCGGATCTACGTCCAAACCACATTACAAGAAAGTTAGAATCTATCGGGACTCATATTTTTAGTAGACAAGAAGCCAGCAATCTGGAATTCTTTCGCCCGCGAGTTACCGCAGGAGTAGCATCAAACTCGCAAGCAGAATTGCCTACAGCGGCTAACACAACACTGCCTCAAGTTATTTGTTCAACTGCAATTAACACCAATAATTTAGAATACAAAGCAGCACTAGAATTGGGTTGCCCAATTTTACATCGTTCAGATGTACTAGCTGCGTTAATTGCCGATTATTACAGCATTGCAGTTGCCGGTACCCACGGCAAAACTACAACCAGTAGTATGATTGGCTATATGCTGTTAAAAGCAGGTTTAGATCCAACTATTCTCGTAGGTGGTGAAGTTAATGCTTGGGAAGGTAATGCCAGATTAGGAGAAAGTAGGTATCTCGTAGCTGAAGCTGATGAATCAGATGGTTCTTTGGTAAAACACGCTCCAGCAATTGGCGTGATTACCAATATTGAACTAGATCATCCCGATCACTATGAAACATTAGAAGAAGTCGTTGATATTTTCCAAGAGTTTGCTCAAAGTTGTCAGACTTTGGTAGGTAGCATCGATTGTGCAACAGTACGCGATCGCCTCAAACCAACCATCACCTACAGCCTACACCCAGATACTAACGCTGACTATACTGTCACTAATATTGACTATCGTGCTGATGGTACCACAGCTCTTGTTTGGGAAAAAGGTAAAGCCTTAGGCATGTTGAATGTGCGCCTACTAAGTCGGCATAATCTCAGCAATGCCCTAGCAGCCGTAGCAGTAGGTAGAGCATTAGGCTTAGAATTTGGAGAAATTGCCAAGGGTATTGCTACCTTTGAAGGCGCAAGACGGCGCTTTGAGTTTCGTGGTGAAGTCGATGGTATTACCTTCATTGATGACTATGCCCATCATCCGAGTGAGATTCGCGCTACTTTAGCAGCAGCACGCCTCCAAGCAAGACCAGGGCAAAGAGTTGTGGCAATTTTCCAACCCCATCGCTATAGTCGGACACTGACCTTTTTAGAAGAATTTGCTGAATCTTTTACTCATGCTGATTTAGTGGTACTGACTGATATTTACAGTGCCGGAGAACCCAATTTAGGGCAAATCAGTGGTGAATTATTAGCAGCAGCAATTACTAAACAGCACCCACAGGTTGTTTATCAACCAACATTGGAATCAGTGTGCGAATTTTTACTCAAAACCTTGCGTCATGGAGATTTAGCACTATTTCTCGGTGCGGGAAACTTGAATCAAGCGATTCCCGAAATCATTGCGACACTTTGCCAACCAGCAAAGGCTACATCTTAATTTCATTTTAGAGACAAATGTCTACCGCATTTGTCAGAGTTTCATAAAAATTTCATAGTACAGCCGTCTGATTACGGCAGATAAATGTAAAAATTTCACTAAATTGACCTAAAGATGACAATCTCTCAGGCAGATGCCAACGTCTGCACAGTTTCTACATTGACGACAGAGAAACCAGAAATCGGAAATGCCGTTGAAAGTTCGGTAATTTATTTGCCTGGGACTGATTGTGTAATCAAGTCCCAGGCTTCTTTGTCTGCATACACATCCTATAGGGTCGGTGGAGCAGCACAATGGTATACCGCCCCCCGCAACTTAACAGCACTGCAAGCAGGGTTGAAGTATGCAAAAGAACGTGATATCCCAGTAACAGTAGTGGGTGCAGGTTCTAATTTGTTAGTGAGCGATCGCGGTTTACCGGGCTTAGTGATTGCGACTCGTCATCTGAGATATAGTTACTTTGACCCCGAAACCGGTCAATTAACCGTAGCCGCAGGTGAATCGATTCCTAGCTTGGCATGGCAAGCAGCAGATTTAGGCTGGGAAGGACTAGAATGGGCTGTTGGTATCCCCGGAACTGTCGGGGGTGCAGTTGTCATGAATGCAGGAGCACACAGTAGCTGTACCGCAGAGATGTTAGTCAGCGCCCAGGTACTATCACCCGATGGCACCCTGGAAACTGTGACGGCGGCGGATTTAAATTACAGCTACCGGACTTCAAAATTACAGGGTAGCGATCGCATCGTTACCCAAGCAACCTTCCAACTGCGTCCTGGTGCAGACCCCGCAAAGGTTTTTGCTGCAACCAAGCAACACAAACAACATCGGCTCAGCACCCAGCCATACAACTTTCCTAGCTGTGGCAGTGTTTTCCGCAATCCCAAACCTCACTCAGCTGGATGGTTGATTGAACAAACCGGATTAAAAGGCTTCCAAATTGGTGGTGCCCAAGTAGCACAACTCCATGCCAATTTTATCGTTAACCGTGGCGGCGCAAAAGCTAGCGATATCTTTTGTCTGATCCGTCATATTCAGCACCAGGTGCAAGACCGTTGGTCAATTCTCTTAGAGCCAGAAGTCAAAATGCTCGGAGAGTTTCAGGCGGCTTGTGGATAAGGACTTCACTGTTAAGCAGACAAGGGGAATACAGAGGACAAGGGAGATGAGGGAGTGTGGGGAGTGTGGGGAGTTTTCTTCCCTATCTCCCCCATCTCTTACCAATGCCCCATGCCCCATGCATTAATTAGAAGTAAAAAAAGAGGCAATTTGCCTACCGCATCTATAATTGAATTTGATTTGTTATTGAACGCACACGCGGACTATTAATTATGACAGGAAAAGGACAGGGTTTTGGCTTTGGCTTGGGAAAAATGAAAGAACTAGCCGAAGCTTTCAAAAAAGCACAACAAGTTCAAGAAGGTGCAAAGCGTCTCCAAGAAGAATTGGAGCAAATGGAGATTCAAGGAGAGTCTGGCGGTGGTATGGTCAAAGTAATTGTCACCGGCAACCAAGAACCCAAGCGTGTGGAAATTTCCCCACAAGCCCTAGGAGAAGGTGCAGAAGTACTGTCCGACCTGGTGACAGTGGCAATGAAAGATGCCTACAACAAGTCCACAGCTACAATGCGGGAACGCATGGAAGATTTAACCAGTGGGCTGGAATTGCCTGGATTTTAGTCAATGGTCATTTGTCAATGGTCAACCCTTCGACTTCGCTCAGGGTAAATGGTCAATGGTTATTAGTCATTAGTCAAAGGACAAATGACTAATGACAAACGACAAAGGACAACTGACTAAGCACAAAAGATACTTATGCCCTACAAACTACTTTTTGTCTGCCTGGGTAATATCTGTCGGTCACCATCGGCAGAAAACATTATGAATCATCTGATTGAACAGGCTGGCTTAAGCAATAGTATTGTCTGCGACTCTGCTGGTACATCCAGTTATCACATCGGTAGCCCACCTGACCGACGTATGAGTGCCGCAGCTGCTAAAAAGTTGGGAATTAAACTGCGCGGTCAAGCCCGTCAATTTCGGAAATCGGACTTTCAAGACTTTGACTTAATTTTGGCGATGGATCGGGAAAATTATGAAAATATCCTGGCCCTTGACCCAACCAAGTCCCATCAGGATAAAGTTCGGTTAATGTGTGATTTTTGTACTCAGTATAACATTAAAGAAGTTCCAGATCCTTACTACGGTGGCCCAGAAGGATTTGCTCAAGTGATCGATCTGTTAGTCGATGCTTGTGAAGGTCTGCTGAAAAATATTGTGAGTCAGCAACTTAAAACGTGAGTGCTGAGTGTTGAGTAAAGTCCCTGGGAAAAACTCATTACTCAGCACTCTGTTGTACTATTCCACTAGACCATGCTTGATCGCAAAACGCACCAGTTCAGCTCGGTTACTGGTTGCGGTTTTTCTCAATAAGCTACTAACGTACTTTTCTACTGTACGCGCACTTAGATGTAGCTGGTGACCCATGTCAGCATTAGACAAACCATGTGTTAACAGTTCTAGCACTTCCTGTTCTCTGGGAGTCAATGATGAGAGCATTTGAGATTTTTGAGTTTGAATAATTTCGGCAGAATGGGCATCCACCGCTTTTATTTGGTTGGAACTGCCCAAATTTTCTTGATGAGAAAAGCGATACTCAGATTGAATAATTTGCGATCGCTCCAGTAAATTCCGAATAGCTGCTGCTAACTCTTCTAGCTCAAAAGGTTTGGGCAAATATAAATCGCACCCTGATTGGTAGCCCAGAATTCGTTCTTGGGTCTTAGTTCGGGCTGTTAATAAAATTACAGGTAATAAACGGAACTCTGATTTTTGACGCACCCGGCGCACCAATTCATAGCCATTCATTCTTGGCATGACAATATCAGTGACAATCAAATCAGGATGGAACTCCTCTACCATTACCAAAGCTTCTTGACCATCATTCGCCGTAATCACTAAGTAGCCAGACAGTTCAAGATAATCGCTAATCGACAGACGAGTGCCCAGATCGTCATCCACCACAAGGATCGTCAAGGGCATGGACAGTACACCCCTAGCATTGTTTTTACTAACAAATTGGCTTGTTTGAGCACTATTAGTGAACACAGGCATGAATGATGTGCTCTTATGTTTCATACTATGACAGGATTACTAGCTAATTACTGCCTTTGGACTGATTTATAAAGAAAATCTTAATTCTTTAGAAATTGTTAATAAATTTTAACGCACTGTTCCATCTTAGTGCTTGGCAAAGATAAATAATGTAGCACTTCATAACAAATAACCAACACGATAGAGTAATCTTTTACCCTACTGTAAATTAAATTCACTCGATCAGCTGTCTAGTTGAGACAAAATTTGCTTTGAAATTTTTGATTGAGAACATCAATTACCCTACCTAACTCTGTCGAATTTTGGGGAAAAAGCTAAATTAAGTAATATGAGACTCCTACCTAGAGTAAGCATTGATCGTGGTTTAATATAGGCTCAATGAATTTTTCTACCTACTCCAACCATTTTTTAGACACATTTTCAGTACGCATAATTTTCCATGAGCGATAAAAGTGACGGTTACAAAGTAATTAGCGACAATCGACAAGCCCGTTATTTGTATGAAATCCTGGAAACCTACGAAGCCGGAATTCAGTTGACAGGAACAGAGGTCAAGTCGATTCGGCAGGGAAAAGTCAATCTCCAAGATGGGTATGCTTTGATTCGCGATGGCGAAGCATGGTTAATCAACGCCCATATTTCACCTTACACTGCTAGCGGTCAATATTTTAATCATGAACCACGTCGAACGCGCAAGCTTTTACTGCATAAGCAGGAAATCCGCAAGCTAATTGGTAAAGTCGAACAACAGGGTTTGACTTTAGTACCTTTAAAGTTGTACTTCAA
This sequence comes from Calothrix sp. NIES-2100, assembly GCF_963875285.1. Classification (NCBI taxonomy): domain Bacteria; kingdom Bacillati; phylum Cyanobacteriota; class Cyanophyceae; order Nostocales; family Calotrichaceae; genus Calothrix; species Calothrix sp. NIES-2100. The sequence continues at coordinate 7,934,807 of NZ_CAWNLA010000001.1, read as the reverse complement.
ACGTGGCCGGGTGAAGGTGAGTATAGCCCTTGGCAAAGGTAAAAAGCTCCACGATAAGCGAGAAGACTTGAAAAAACGCCAGGATAAACGGGATATGGAACGGGCGATGAAAAATTATTAGCGATAATTTTCGTTCTCATCAGCACACAAATTTTAGCCCGTCCCAAGGATAAGATTTTCATCCCCATCTACTAAAGGGATGAGGGCGATGATGGGGATGAGGTGACGAGGTGAATCACAAATGACAAATGACAAATGACAACTGACAAATGACTCTTTCAAGCTAGTTGTATATCCTCAGTCAGAGTTAAGCAAAAGCCGAGTTTATCGCCGCAGATTGATTTTGTTCTGTCTTGGACTGTGTAAAGTGGTGAGTAACTTTGGAAGGGATGAGATTTTTCACCATGACAAGCAATTTCACTAAAGTGATAAGCACTGGCGTTCTCACCTTGAGTATGGCAATTTTGTCCTTAACTCTACCCGTACAAGCCCAAACTTCTACCACTGACCCTGGAACCACCACTAGCCCAAGCACAACAACTTACGATCGCAATGATTTTGATTGGGGTTGGTTAGGATTAATTGGTCTATTAGGTCTAGCGGGTTTGACAGGTAGAAAACGTGACGACGAACCAACCCGTTATCGCGATCCCAATACGCCAGGGGCTACTACCTATAGAGAATAAGTCATTAACAATTTTCCCCTGATAGTTGTCAGTTGTTTGTTGACTGTTAACTGTGAACAGTCAACAAGTTTCACCGGAATAATTTATGTTTTGGAGTTCCCTAACAAACAACTGACAACTAACCGATTTTAGTTTGCTGCTGGTTCAGAGTTAGCTGAAGCTAGCTCTTGAGTATTGTTTTGACTTAAAGGTGTCCAGTAGCTAGCAATCAAAGCAACTAATAGCCACCAAAGACTATTAACTTCAGGACGAAACCAGACGGTATCAACAGTCCCATGAGCAAGTATACCTACCATAGAAGCGATCGCCCCGATTAACCAAAATGCTTCTTTGTTTCCCAATTGTCGCAATCGTCGCAATTGTAGGTAACCTGTATTAAATGTGACAATCAATAGCCACAAGAAACAGGACAAACCAATAAAGCCTGTTTCCACAGCAATTTCTAGCAAAATCGAATAAGCACTCAAGGCAGTATAACGGGGACGCTGGTAAAGGGGATAGATTTTATTAAAAGCATTGTGACCAGGCCCAATACCTAAAATTGGGCGATCGCGAATCATCTCAAATACAGCATCCCAAACATTCCGGCGAAAGTTATTACTGCTATCCTGGCGGTCAGCAAAAATACTTAAAACCCGCAACCGGACAGGCTCAATGAAAATTACCGCTAGCACCAATACCCCAATTAAACCTCCCAAGATAATTGGCAGTGACCAAGTCCGCCAGAAAGGAGGCATTTGCACACTCCACCAATAAATTAGCAATGCCATGACTGTCAATATTGCCGCTACTAAGCCAATCCAACCGCCACGACTAAAGGTGAGAACTAGACAGGCACTATTGACAATAAACGCCGTTAATGCTAAAGCTTTTTTATACCAACTTTGCCAAGCAAAAATTGCCACCAAACTAAAAACTACTGCGGGGATAAGATACCCAGCCAATAAATTGGGATTACCCAAATAACTGTAAACTCTTGTAGTTTTAGACAAAGGCGATTCTGGGTCAACCCAAGTTGCTAACGCCGCTGCGCCAAAAAACCATTGCCGTAAACCATATACACTGACAATGAGCGATACATGGAGGTAGAGGACGATCAACCAAGATCGTAAGCGGGAAGACCTCAGCACCCTAGCACAAAGAGCAAACAGCAGCAAATATAGCGTTAAAGTGACAAAATCGCTCAATGCTGCCTTTTTGACAGGTGAGAATGCTGTAGCTACTGCGGCAATTGCCCAATAGAGTAATACCAGCAGATGAATCGGGGTAAATGATGAAGTAGTTGATGTTGCTTCATCCGATAAAGTCAGTAATAGCCAAAATCCCACACAAGCTGTCAGCAACAACCCTAACAAGGTAGTTGAAACAAAAGGTGCTAGAACATACACTAGGCTAAGTAAAGCGATCGCTATAGTATCTCCCCACTGCATCAATATACTACTTTGCCGCCAAGACGATAACAGCCCCACCAAAGAACGGTGGAGGTAGCTGGTAGCAAAATATTCTTGGACTCGGAAATAAGATAACGTGAATGTTTGCCAGACTAAATTCATAAAACACGCTGTGACTGATTAGCACGCCCGCTGAGAACTTGGACTCGATCATAATGCATGTCGTCGTGTCTACAACTATGCTTTGGCAGAGTGCAAGGACTAGTTTAAATCTTGTACAGGGGCAGAACGTTTAGTTCAGGACAGCAAGACACTAAGTGTGAATGAGCAAGTGGTGAATGAAGCCGGAATCCCAAATAGCCCTGTTGACAATCCCACCCTTGAAGGGGTGGCTGGATGTAAAGGGAAGGTGTAAGCAATTCATGATGGCTATTTAGGAAGCTGACTTAAACATCACTCATTGCTTCTGGAGAAACTACGACTTGCAATGGCAAAGACAGCACGTAGCGATATCCTGATTCTGGAGAACCTTGGATCGAGATTTGTCCGCCGTGTAATTCTGCTAGCTGACAGCTAAGTAATAGACCTAAGCTTTCGCGAGACAAACTACTCTGTGGCTGAGCTGCAGTAGCTGGATTGATAGTCATGACCTCTGAGTGGGAAGCACTCGCGTTGTTTGATTTTTCCACTACTAGTGGGAAATTTCCTGCTTGTTCATGGTTATCTAAATGGATATTATAATTTGCTGCCTCAGTGGTCAGCTCCAGCAAAGACAAGGGGCTAAGACGAAAATAAGGGTCAACCTCAGTTAAACCGTCTCCCAGCCAAGGATGTGAAACCCAAACTGTAATATTTAGCGTGTTTTCTTTATAAGAAACATGAATGCGCACTACACTACCTGTAGCGGAGAGTTGAATCACACTAAAAATTAAGTGATACAGCATTTGTCGGACTTTATCTTTATCCAAAGGACAAATGCGGCTGTGTCCAGGTTCGATAGATAGACGAATATCTTGCTCGCGACGATTAGCAGCTTCCTCTAGAGTATTGATAGCCTGTTGACAGACCATTTCAATATCTACAGGAGCGATATTCAATTCAGTTGAGCCTTCATCCATTGCTCCTAGTTCAGTAATTTCATTGACCAAAGAGAGTAAATATCGACCACTGTGTTGGATAATATCCAGATATTCTCTTTGCTTAGTTGTCAAAGGGCCATAAATCTCACGTCCTAAAACGCTAGCCATTCCTAGTACTGAGGTTAAGGGCGTACGTAACTCCTGAGTTAGCTGCCCTAATAGTTCTAGTTTTAGTTGCTTAGTAGAACCAGAATCTGGTTCTAAAGCAGGTGCGGTGATTTTGATCTCAGTGCTAGTCTGCTCAGAGAATGATAAGCTCAGTGCATTTTCAGGAATACTGACTTCTGACTTTGCTTTGAGCAATCGATTACGCTCAAACTCACTCATGCTCCAACGAGCTATGATTTGTAAAAATTCAATATCGCGATTAGTAAAATTACGCGGTACTAAATCCATCACTGCCAATGCTCCTAGACAATGGCCAGAAGCATCAATTAATGGCGCTCCCAAGTAAGCGCGAATGCCATAATCCTGTATCAACTTGCTAGAAGCAAGAACTGGATCAGTAATTTTGTGCGTATCATTTATTACTAAAATTTGAAAACTGTCTACTACTTGGGTACAAAAAGATTCTCGGCGTAATAATTGCCGACTTTGTGCCAAATGATTCATTAGCCCCAGTCTAGATAAACCTACTGCTGACTTGAACCAATGACGTTCTTGATCTACAAATCCCAAAATGGAAATAGGTGCTTCCAAAAAATGGGCAGCAGTTTGAGTGGCTTCTTCAAAGACAGGAATTGTTTCTGATTGCCGCAAACCTAAATCGGACAAGGCTTGGAGGCGTTGTTTTTCTCTTGTTTCCTGGGAAGACCAACCATCCTTGAGGGCAAATAATTTGTTTTCAGGCTCTACCATTCCCACCCTTACCTTGATAATTGCTCGATACTGTAGTTTATATAACCAATGTTTGTAGGTTATTATTTTCTATTTTTAAGCATTCCCCAATTTCACCTCCGATAAACAACTTGAGCGCAAAAATTTTTATCTTCTTTTCTGAGTTGCTAGGAAATATCAGTAAATATTCTAGTTTGCACGAAAAAAAATCAGATTGTTGCTTTAGCTTGACTACACAGCGTTAGTTTTTGTTTCAAGCTGGGTAATATAACAATTAGCAGAGAAAATAAAGTCTATGTCATGCTGATGTATAGTAAATATTTTTTCTGTATATACACAGTTCTCGTTCTGTTTGTAATTTAGTTAGATTTTGAGTTTCCGAAGGCCATGTTTGGAAGCATGAATAATATTTGGGAAAATTTATCAATGATTTACTGGTGCTGACATTTCATAAATTTAAAACATAGTATTTTCCTAAAAATTTTATAACAGAGTATCATTTTTCCTACCGAAAACAATAAAAACAAATTAAAGTTACAAATTTAAATAAGAAAAAATTATTTATCTGGTTCATCATTTGTACTAAAAGAGGAGAAATCAAGTATGAAGAAGACAAGGATTTTAATGTCGATTAATAGAAAACTTTAAAGAGATAGTTTTTCTAGGTTTAAAAAAATTATCAAAATCAAAATATTGTTGAAAATATTATGATGTACATAAATATGTAACCAAATTTTTAATTAGTTATAAAAAGATATTTATATTTTTAAATAAAGAGGTAATTTGCCAATGAATAACAACACTATGAGAATTCCTTTTGTAGACCTGAATTTACAACACAAATCGATTCAAATTCAACTAGAGCAAGCCATCCAGGCTGTATTAGCACAGGGAGATTTTATTTTAGGGCAAGCACTTTCAGATTTTGAGGTGGCATTTGCTGCCGCTTCTGGAACAGAATATGGTGTTGGTGTGGCATCAGGTACGGATGCGATCGCTCTCGGTTTACAAGCCTGTAATATTGGCAATGGTGATGAAGTTTTATTACCTGTGAATACCTTTGTTGCCACCTTGATTGGCGTGCTACGTGCTGGGGCAAAGCCGATTTTTGTAGATTGCGATCGCCAAACAGCTTTAATTGATTTAGAAGCCGCAGCCAAAGTAATTACACCTCGGACTAAAGCCATTATTCCTGTACATCTATATGGTCAAATGGTATCACCCCGACAGCTGTTAGATTTTGCTCAGACATACAACCTGCTAATTTTTGAAGATGCAGCCCAAGCACATTTAGCAGAACGAGATGGATATCGTGCAGGTTCAGTAGGAATTGCAGCCGCTTTTAGTTTCTATCCTAGTAAAAATTTGGGTGCATTTGGAGATGGCGGGATGCTGTTAACGCGAGATCCAGATGTAGCCAAAAAAATGGTGCGTTTGCGGAATTATGGCGCATCACAAAAGTATTTTCATATCGAAGTGGGGACAAATAGTCGCTTAGATACCTTGCAAGCAGCAGTATTACGGGAGAAGCTACCATATTTACCCAAATGGAACTGCGATCGCAATCATATCGCCCAACAGTACGATCGAGAACTATTACCCTTAGCATCTGCTGGGATTCTTCCTCTACAAAATCACAGCGATGTAGGGCATGTATATCATCTTTATGTAATTAAAATTGATAATGCTTGTCCTTTAACACGCCAGCAAATTCAAGAAAAACTCGCAGAATTGGGAATCCAGACAGGAATTCATTACCCAATTCCCTGTCATCTCCAGCCAGCATTTACTAATTTAGGCTATCAACCCGGAGATTTTCCCCAAGCAGAAAAATTAGCAACGCAAATATTATCTTTACCCATGTACCCAGGTTTAAGCAGTAGTGAAATTACAGAAGTTGTGAAATCAATTACATCAATTCTTAGCGTTGAACCACAACAATTACTATGCCTTTAATTATTTCCTAGACACCTAAAAACCACCCACTTTTGGGTTGTGGTCTTAGACTTCTTCCAAAAACAACTGACAACTGACACGCGAAGCGCAATAAATTTTGCATTGCTTAAAATTATGGCAATCCAACAATATCTGAAATATAGAAATACTGCACAATTAGTCAGTCTAGCAATTTTAGGTGTTTTAATACTGCTTTATGCGCCTATATTGCTACACTGGGTGGATGGTTGGCTGCACAAAAATATTAGTACAGAACACGAATATTTTAGCCACGGTTTAATTGGTTTACCCTTTGCTGCTTACCTAGTTTGGCTACAACGCAAACAATGGCAAAGACTACCAGATATGATCCATCCTCTAGGTGCTGTTTTATTGTTAGTTGGGGGAGTGTTTTATTTAAGTGGTGTAGCTGAGTGGGTTAACCTTTCTTTCCCCGCAATTTTAGCCGGATTGTGCCTATGGTTCAAAGGTATACCAGGTTTCCAACTACAAGGATTTCCGCTATTACTAATATTTTTAGCAACTCCAACGTCACTACCTTACCTGATTGCACCTTACACCTTACCCTTGCAAAGTTTCATTGCTGGTACGGCTGGGTTCATACTAAATCAGTTTGGTATGGATGTAACTGTTGAAGGAATAAATCTTTTCGTAGGTGGGCGGATTGTAGAAGTTGCGCCTTATTGTGCAGGGTTGAAAATGTTGTTTACTACTATATACGTCAGCTTAATGTTACTTTATTGGACAGATGCTTTGTCTTCACGCCGCACAACAAATTGGTTTTTAATAATTGCTGTTGTTATTAGTATTAGTGCCAATATTATTCGCAACACTGCACTGACCTTTTTTCATGGTACAGGTCAAGAAGCAGCTTTTAAATGGTTGCATGATGATTGGGGTGGTGACCTCTATTCTGCTTGTCTGCTGCTGTTACTAGTGCCTTTGTTGAATAAAATTAATAGTTATTTTTCAACAGTAGTAGAGATGGAATCAGAAGCAGATAGTTAGAAAAGAATTTAATTTATCTAAACAAAAGTTGCTCTTTATCGATTTCTCAATATGTCTGGTAACTCCGACGAGTTTCCAATTTAGATAAAAACTCACTAAAGTAATATTCAACTCGCGCTAAATTCATTTCATCTAACAACATAATTACTATTCTGTCTTGCATTGCTGAATCGTGATTATATTGATACAGTCCGCGCATTAAATCAGTTGGCTTAAATTTTTTCTCTACATAGTTATAAAAGCCTTGCAAATCTTGAGGGGAATTACAGCGCGGCTGCACAGCTAAAGTTAATAACTGTGCCCCAATATAATTAGCATATTTTTGTGGTAATTCGCTTTTACCTGTGCTTTTAGGCTCGTCAATTGTTGATTTAACTTTTTCCACTCCTCTTGTTTAACTACCTGCTGTCGCAACACCTTAATCTCAATTTCTGTTTTTCGTTGTTTATGACTGGAAATAGCTACTCCTAAAACCACGCCTGTGCTACTTCCTAGTAATGCTCCACTGGCTCCACCAGCGCCACCTGCAAAGGATGCTGTTGCACTTACCACTAATGCTATTGAACCTACTATTACCCAGTCTGATAAATTTTGCACCCTTTAACCTCAGAAATCTTGACGCTAGGTTTATTTTTACATTCTAAATGAATCTTTTTTTACAACGCTCCAGTAAATTTACTGTTAAAGCAAATTTAGATATTTTAAATTGCAGTATTTTATGAAAATCGAGAGACTCATATACCCAGGCTCAGATACCCGACTTTTTTAAGAAGTCGGGTATCTTTTTTTTCAAAAATTATTTATAATGCTTATATCAAGATTTAATGGTACTATTTGAAAATCTTTTATTGAATATAATTTATGTGAAATAAAGATAATTTATATGTGCTTGCATCCAATCAATAAATAGGTGCTATATATATCATCGAAATAATTCATACTTGCCCCAATTATCTATAATTTTAGCATTGATAAAACCATACAGAGGTTGCAGTTAGGAATAAACTTTTATTATCGCTATCAATAAATTGAGTTGTTACACCCTTTAATGACGAATTACGAATTACGAATTAATTGGTCAATCTTACTGAACTCATAACGCCATCTGACAAAGTAAACTTTGCCTAAGTATTGCAAAGTTTATGAATGATTTCCTTATCTAAATTTCTCAAAGAAAGCCAATGGAATCAAGTAGTAGCGCTTTTCTTATTACTACTACTGTTTGCTATTGGAGGTGTTCCCGGATACCTAACAGGACACTGGCAATGGAAACAGCCGCCACCGATAACCAGCCTGAAAGCATTGAAACATATACGCAATTCTGGGTTAACTGTTCCAGGTTGGCAAACTATTGAGCAGGTGCAACAACAAATTGGTGAGCAAAAATGGTCGCTACAGGTAATTCAGAAACAAGACTCGCAAACTCAAGCGATACTACTGTTGTTACCGCAAAATGGGCCGATGGATCAACCTGAGGTTGAATGGACAGAAATTAACGGTTGGGCAAAGTCGCGTTGGCGAAAGTGGGACATAGCTCAATATCGTGCGGCTAAATTTACTGTGAAACAGCCTAGAGAAACCCAGGTAGAAGCAAGATTCTTTCGCGCTAATACAAAACAGGAAACTTTTGGTGTGTTGCAGTGGTATGCTTTACCAAATCGGGGAAACCCATCACCGTTACGCTGGTTTGTAGCGGATCAATTAGCACAGTGGCGTAAGCAGCGAGTTCCTTGGGTTGGTGTGAGTATTCTCCTGCCTATGGAACCTTTAGGTAAGGTGGAAAAAATTTGGCCTTTAGCTGAATCTATTGGCCAGACTGTACAAGCGGCTTTAATGGCAGACTCATTACAGAGCGATTAAGTAGTTGTTGTTGCAGAGATATGGTTGTCTGGTGTTAAGGAATACCAAAAAATAAATTACCCCAAATTGTAGGAGAGGGGTTTCCCCGCCCCTATGAGCGATCGCATAGGCAAATTTATGATTGGGATTGTTTTTTTATAGTAATTCTCGGTTACGTGAGGTACACCATGAGGGCATTGCCGTGCCCCTACATTTGGCGATATAATTTTTTACCGCATCTGAATGGGAATCGCTATATTTGTCCCGATCGCAAATTGTTGCTGAAATATGGTTGCGATCGCTCTCTTAAATCTCAATTCCATCATAAAGGGCGGGGAGACCCCACCCCTACGTTATGTATGCCATATTTTATCCTGATGACATCTGGTAATTTCTCGGAGAAATCAGAGACAGTTTAGGTATTTACAGAGTAAAATAGCGGCTCGACAAGACCCATTCTGAGTCTAGCTTTACTGCACAAATGCTTATATTTTACAATTCTCATATGCGTGCAATCAGCGCTCTGTGTTTTGTGAGCCTTCAGATAGGTGTTTTCTGGACAACAGCGTTTCAAGTGGTTGTTGCTCAGTCTGTACCATTTCCAGAACAACCCTCAGGTCAATCTCCTTCGTTATCCTCACCCACTGAGGTTGCACCTGGGGGTTTAAATAACGAAGTTTCTCCCCAACTCAACCGATATCTTTTAGGGCCAGGAGATACTCTTAGTGTGGTGGTTCAGCGTCCCCCTGGCCCCTATCGCTTAGGGCCAGGAGATACTATTAGTGTTGTGGTTCAACGCTTTCCAGATTTGAGTTTCCAAGCTGCAATTAATCCCGAAGGCAACATCATCGTACCCCTGATTAAAAAGGTGTCGCTACAAGGTTTAACTTTGGAACAAGCACAAGAAAAAATTCGCTTGTTACTCAATCGTTACGTAGTCGAACCGATAGTAGTTTTATCATTAGCAGGACAGCGTCCAGATTTGAACTTTCAAGCCGGAATTAATCCTGAAGGTAACATTTTAGTGCCGCTTGTAGGAACAGTATCCCTACAAGGCTTAAGTGTGGAAGAAGCACAAGAAAAAATTCGCTTAGCTTTAAGTAGCGTTTTGGTAAATCCGATTGTGGTAGCCTCATTGACAGCGCCACGACCAGTGCAAGTGACTATTAGTGGGGAAGTGTTTCGTCCGGGGATTTATCCAATTGCTTCAGCTACACCCCGTGTCGGGGATGCTTTGCTGACATCTGGTGGGACGACAAGCAACGCAGATTTAAGGCAAGTGCAAGTGCGTAGGCGGTTGCTTGATGGTTCTGTGATTTCCCAAACTGTTGACCTGTACACAGCATTACAAAATGGCAGTTCCCTGCCTAATTTAAGGCTACAAGACGGCGATGCTATCATTGTGCCCCGTCGTGAAATCGGCACTGAAGATGGCTATGATCGCAATCTGATTGCGCGTTCTACTTTAGCTATACCACAAATTAGAATCAGGGTTTTAAACTATACTGCCGGTGGTATTGCTAATCAAGTCCTTCCTAATGGCAGCACATTTATAGATGCATTAGGAGGTATCAGTCTTGACACTGCTAATCTCCGGGATATTGCCTTAGTACGCTTCGACCCCGAAAGAGGTCAAGCTGTTACCCAGAGACTGGATGCGAAAAAAGCTTTAGGTGGTGATATGTCTCAAAACGTGCCCCTACAAGATAATGATGTTATTGTGGTTGGTCGTAACCTCATCGGTAGAATTACTAATGCTCTCAATACAATTACACAACCATTCTTTAATTTTCAGAGCTTTATTCGCTTCTTTGACTTCTTTACAGGCGGATCGAAGTAATTGCAAATTGGGGAATGGAGGGATGAGGGAGATGAGGGGGATGAGGGAGTGTGGGTAGAGACGCGATAACCCTTGTCTGTACAAGTGTGGGGAGTGTGGGGAGAAGGAGAATGCCAAATGCCAAATGCCAAATGCCAAATGCCAAATGACTAATGACTAATGACTAATGACTAATGACTAATGACTAATGACTAATGACTAATGACTAATTTCTTATGACCCCACCAATTGTTAAGCGCTATTTTATTGCTTTTGAAAAGTATAAATGGATTGGATTAGCTAGTTTTGTCTTAGTTGTAGCAGGTTCAACGGTGGTGGCTATACAACCTGAACCGCCAGCTAACTACATAGCAAATGCTGCTCTTACTTACAATCGTCCGCCAGTTTCATTTTCTACCACTGGTAGTGAAATTCAACAACAAGGGCAGGAATTGAATGAACAAGTTTTGCTATCAGATCAGGTGATCGAAACTGTGGCAAAAAAATTGAATATCAATCCAAAAAAAATTGGGATGAATGTTGTCATCACAGTACCTAAAAAAAATCCCCGGACGGGACAATTAGATTCGACGATTATTGAGCTTAAATATAAAGATAATGACCCTAAGCGATCTGTAGAGGTATTGCGATCGTTAATGCAAGCCATGATTAAGCTCAGTGGTGATATTAATAGTGGGCGATTAAAAGCAATTATTGAAAAAATTAATCAGCGTTTACCACAGTCTAAGTTGGAATTGCAAGCTGCTGAGAAGAAGCTAGAACAGTACGATCGCACACAGCGTCCAGCTATATTAGCATCGGAGAATGGTAGTTTACTGGCTGCGGTGACTAGCAGTCAAAATCAGCAACGGCAAATTCAACTGACTATTGCGGGGATTAATGCCCAAATTAGCAGTTTACAGGATAAGTTGGGATTAAATGTCAGTCAAGCTTACGTTTCCTCAGCTTTGAGTGCCGATCCGATTCTGATCGGCTTGCGATCGCAAATTTATCAAGTTGAGTCACAAATTGCTGTTCTCCGTAAGGATTTGCGTCCCGAACATCCGACAATGATTCAATTGCAACGTCAAAAACAAGCAGCTCTGGAATTACTGCAACAACGTGCGGTTGAGGTAGTCGGTGGTGGTGGAGCAGCAGCACCTCTGACTGGTAATGTCTCTAATATTCGCGCTCAAAGTAACTTAGATCCAGCACGACAACAATTAGCAAACCAGATGGTGGCTTTGCAAACCCAAAGGGAAACGCTGCAACAACAATTAGCACAACAAGTTCAAGAAGAAACACGATTGCGGCAGGTATATTCTTTAATACCTAATAAACAATTAGAGCGATCGCGTTTAGAACAAGAGGTTGCACTCAAAAAAGCTATCTATGATAAGATGCAAGCGAAGCTAGCCGATGCTAGAACCGCAGAAGCAGAAACTGTCACTAGCCTAACTCTTGCTAGATTGCCGATGGTAGTTGCCGATGCTGTCAAACCAAAGAAAATGTCTGTGACATTGGCTGTCGGTGGCTTCATGGGATTGGTAATTGGTGGTGGTGTCATCTTCTTATTGGGTTCACTAGAAGGTACTTTCAAAACTAGAGAAGATATCCGCGAAAGCTTGAAGCAACGAGAAGTTGCGCTGCTAGGAGAAATACCTTTAATGCCAATTGATGATTTGGATCAAGCAGTCATACCCGCTTTACTTTCCTCAGATTCTCCCTATTTAGAGTTTTATGAAAAATTCCGCAGTAATTTGCGACGACTTGGCGGGAAAAATTTCAAAATAGTTTTGATGACTAGTGTGAGTAAAACTGAGGGTAAGACTACAAGTGCTTATAACTTAGGCATCGCATCTGCCCGTGCTGGTAAAAGAACTTTAATTATTGAAACAGATTTGCGATCGCCTTCGGGTTGTTCATCCTTAAAAGTTACTCCCGATCCAGATGCGAATATTGAACCTCTGCACTATTATGGCAACCTCAGCGAATGTATACGCTTAGTACCTGATGTAGAAAATTTATACATTATTCCTAGCCCTGGTCCTGTGCGCCAATCTGCGGCAATTCTTGAGTCTAGTGAAATGCGACGACTCTTGGAGGATGTTCGGGAGCGTTATGATTTAGTTATTTTAGATACTAGCCCACTCAGTTTATCTAACGATGCCTTATTAATCCAACCTTACAGTGACGGTATAGTAATTGTGACACGACCAAGCTATACGCAAGAAAATTTATTAGGTGAAGCGATTGATCAATTAGTTGATTCAGAACTGGGACTGATCGGAACTGTGATTAATGGTGCTGATATTCTCGTCTCTTGGCCTGATTCAGTAGAACCATCACCAGCCTCTTCACCACAAGAAGAACTCTCAGTAGGTGCAAAGAATAACTAAAAAAATCCCAAAAAATAAGTATAAATTCGTAGTCATGACTTTAGTCCTGAATTTTTCAGCACTTACAGCAGATTGCAAGTTGGTGCAGTACAGATAATTGTAAGGGCAAGGCAGTGCCCATTGGTGTCAACTTAAGCTTGAAGGAACAATTAGATGTCATCTCAGAACATCTTGATTGATGTTGTTAGTGATACATCATGAGTAAAAAACGTCCAGCGCGAACAGGAAACTCTGATCTGCGGCAGCAAAAGCATGTACCAGCACCGCCAATAGAGGAAATGTTTATACCATTTTTCTCCAGCTTTTCTCCGTGGTGATGCCAATGAAGTTGTGACCTATCTTGTCGAACATCAAAAGCTATGCAGGATTAGTCAAAGCCAGGCGTAAGCGCCATCGAGAGATTGACGCTTACACTCAACAAATTTGGGCTTTACCTTCTTAAGTTGACACCAATGTTCATGAATCACCCCTACATTTATGTCAAATTCTTTTTTCAAATTTGGTATAAGTTGATTACGCTGTATTTTGGATACAGGACTAAATCTTCCTTTTCCGTTCCCCGTTAAAAGTTCCCACCCCACAGGGCTTAGTCAAACAATTAAGGTTGAGTGGACTTTTCTAGAAGCTCTTTTTGTTGCAACCAATCTTTACCTACTTGAATACTAATATCGGAAGCGATATTACCAGTACTTTCCACGCGGACTTCACCAAATCCCAAAATATCGCGAATTGAGCCGGCGCTATTACCATCACCTTGTTGAGCGACAATGTGAGTCACATCCAAAGGTTCACTCCAAGGTTTAGACACATAAATATTGCGATATCCAGCTTTTTCCAAAGATCTAATTAAAGGACGCAAAGTATTAAAATCGCTACCTGTGCTGTCTTGAATTGCTACACGCACAGAACTAGGTTCAGTTGTTTGTTGTTCTTGTACTTGTGTTGATTCCACTCCATAGTGTTGTGCCATCAGCTTGGCAATTCCATCTTTATTTGGTAACCAATAGCTAGCATCATACTCATTCTTTTCGCTAAAGCGACCAGGTACCATTAACATCTGCATATTGGAGCGATTGGTGCGGACACCAAAACCCACTAAAGCCACCAATTCTTCGACATTTAAGTTAGTATCAATATGTTCTTTAACTACATCAAGCACTTTCGGGAATTGAGCCACAGTTGCGGGGTTAAGTGACTGATCCATCAAAGCACGAAGCACCATTTGTTGCCGTTGAATTCGCCCAATATCGCCTAATTCATCGTGGCGGAACCGTAATAGTTGCAGCGCCTGATCGCCATTAAGATGTTGTTTACCTGCTTTTAAATTGATGTATAAATGCTGGGCTTCATCTTGGTACTTCATATCTTTCGGGACGTAGACTGTGACACCGCCCAAGGCATCAATTAGTTTAGCAACTCCCAAAACGTTAATCCGGACATAACGATCAATTGCTACCCCATCTAAGAGATTGCTGACGGTTTTAGCTGTTAAAGCAGGCCCACCTTCAAGATTGGCATGATTAATTTTTTTTACGCCATGTCCTTCTATTTCTGTGCGGGTATCTCTAGGAATAGAAAGCATGGTCATTTTTTTGGACTGCGGATCAAATTTGATCAAGAGCATGACATCAGAAAGACCATCAAAGGAGTTTACCTGGGGGAGGTAACGCAAATTTTTGGTTTCCTCGGGAGGATTATCCACATCTGGTGGGAGTACGCTCATTCCCATCACTAATATATTGACAGGACGCGTTAATTCCGAAAATCGCAATCCACCGCCAGAAATGCGATCGCCATCAAATACAGCCTCTTCTTGGGGGCTAAGCTGAGCTTGCTGCAAAGGCGTACTGGTTAAAGACACTGCCAACAGCGCACCTGCTGTAGCTGAAACCATTGCAATACCGCTCATACCTACCCAAAACCACAACCAACGCCCAGATTTAGAGTTTTGGTGCTTTTTTTTGCTCTTGTTAGCAACGTTTCCCAACTGGTTTTCTTCCGTCGAAGTTCTTTGAATGGTCACAGACATCCTCACACTTACTGATCAAATTCGGTACATTTGCAGACTAATAAATATGCAGACAAATCAAAGCATAATAGCTAATTCTTAATTATTAGTGCTAACGTTTTCATTGTTGTGTCAACCACAACACTTATAGCAGTCTTTTTCTTTTTTTTCGACAAATTGGATGATGTGTTATTGCAGTATGACAACAATAAACGAATTTGACCAGATCCCTGAAGATATAATCTTGAATTTGAGATAAAATTAAGTAGAATTACTGGACTAAAGATTCACCAAAAATTTAAGATAAATATTTGCCCAGCACTCGGTCAGCAAAACGACTAAACCCCGGTAAACGGTGAGACTTTCCCTGAATCAGGCGCAACATCAGCCAGACACTCACCAAAAAGTAACCAGAAGTGAGAAAACTATTGAGGATTAATAGGCGAAGTCCGAAAAATTCTGAAGTCTGGGCCCCGGTTGCTAATAATAAGTATCCCAGAAACCAGGTAAATGCCAAAGTAATAGACAGGCGGCTAGCAGCTATTTGTTCCCGACTTCCCTGACGGCGATAGAGAGTCCACAGGGATGGGAAAAAGCCAATCACTGGAATCAAGTACACAAGCAGCTGGGTGTTAGGGGTGGCTGAGTCTTGATCGGAAGTGAGGAATTGGGAAGATGAAAAAGACGCGGTGACGCGGTGACGCGGTGACGCGGTGAAACGATTCTCCGTGTCTCCCTGTCCCTGCGTCTCCGTGTCTGTTGACTCAGACGGGGGCGAATTGTGATTTGGTTGAAAATTTTCCATTTGGTTGATTCTAATCCTAAACTAGGAGGATGAATGAGAGTTATGTAGTTAGAGATAATAAGCTGTAAAGAAGGATTTTATTTAGTTCTATCCTGTAATCGGCTAAAGATGCAGACACGTAAGCTACTCGACTGGTGGGAGACACTAACGCCCATAGCGCGGATCGGAGCGATCGCGTTATTCATTCCGCTGTTAGTGCTAAATGGTTGGGCTATTTCATCGATTTTTAATTATTTCCACTCCTTAATAGTCATTTTAGTCGGAGCCTCGGTGCTAGCATTTCTGCTCAACTACCCCGTTAGCTGGATGGAGCATCATGGTGCTAGGCGAGAGCCAGTTGCTATTTTAGTTTTTCTCTTGGCCTTATCAATTTTATTAGCCTTGGGTGTGACTCTATTTCCCCTAGCCCTTACCCAAGCTCAGCAACTAGTGGCTCGCATACCGGAGTTGATCGACTCTGGACGTTCCCAGTTAATGATGTTAAACGAAAAAGCAGAGGTTCTTGGCTTACCGATCAATCTTGATGCCCTAGTCGTGCAAATTAACGATCGCGTCAAGGGACAATTGCAAGCGATCGCCGGACAAGTGTTAAATTTAGCTGTAGTCACAGTCACTAGCTTGCTAGATTTCGTCTTGACGATGATTTTGACTTTCTATCTTTTGCAACATGGCGGTGAACTCTGGCAAAGTTTGGTAGAATGGCTACCCGCAAAAGTTCGTGAGCCTTTTTCCCAAACAGTACGCCTCAGCTTTCAAAATTTCTTTATCACCCAGCTGATTTTATCTACCTGTATGGCATCAGCTCTGATTCCAGCATTTTTGTGGCTGAAAGTCCCATTTGGTCTGTTATTTGGCTTAACTATTGGTATCATGGCTCTCGTTCCCTTTGGTGGTTCTGTAGGTATAGCCCTGACTACCTTATTGGTGTCGCTGCAAGATTTCTGGATGGGCGCAAGAGTTTTGATGGCCGCAGTCATCGTCCAGCAAATTCTGGAAAATTTAATCGCCCCCCGCATTTTAGGGAGTTTTACAGGTTTAAACCCAGCTTTAGTAGTTATTTCTGTGTTGACAGGGGCGAGAATTGGGGGACTTCTCGGTGTAATTGTGGCAGTACCCAGTGCTGTTGTGATTAAAACTGCTATCAGTGTCATACGTCCGGCGACACTAAGCGGTGATACTGAAGAATATTCCCATTCTGGGGAATTAGCTGCACCTATTACACCCGAAGTCTCCCCAAAACCTGAAGCGCAAAATCCCCTGAGCGTATCAGAAGCTACATCACCCTAATATAAGAAAGCATGGGGGCTGGGGAGCAGGGGAGCAGAGGGGACAAGGGAGACAAGGGAGACAACTGACAACTGACAACTGACAACTGACAAATGACAAATGACCAATGACAAATGCCCTATTGTGGTTCCATAATTGAACCCATAAACAAAACGCTTCCTGTCTGATTATCCCGAATAGCGCAAAAGAAGGGACGGTCAACAATCATTTTGAATGGTTCTGGTTTTTGCATGGCAGATGTTGCCACTATTGATACTGAAGTTGATGCTGCGGCTTCAGTTCCTTCTTCATTAACTTCTACAAAGGTTTTATGCTTCACCTGGCTAATCGTCAGGTTTTTACCGATTCCAGAGAAATTCGCTTTGGTGCTAAAAGCTTCTTCCATACCTAAAGCTTTTAGTGCATCGTTGAGGGTAACTTCATAGTCTGTTTTAAACCGAGGTAACTTAATTGAGCCTTCCCGCTTGCGAAACTGAGTCATCCATTGTTCCCAGTTCTCAGCATTCAAGTTTTGATATAAGGCTTGCAAATTTGAGTTTGGTTTAGGCAAAAAGATATAAAGGCTGACTTTACCATCTTTACCGTAAGGTAAACTTATTGCCTGAAATTGTTCATTTTCTTGGTATTTGTAATCGCCATCTTGCGACATAATTGGGTGATTTTTTTGTTTGCCAGATGCTAGGTTAAAGGGCAATGTAGCCGTTTTACTTTTATCAAATTCGTTGCTCCATTGTCCTTTAAAATATATGGCATTTATCAGAAATAACATTTGATTTGGATCAAGATTATCAACTATTTTGTTGATTTTGCCTTGGGTATTATCCTTGACCCAGCTATTGATAATATTTGGTGCTGATGCATCCTTAAAATTTAAATTAGTCACCTGAGCTTGATAGAAATCCTGGTTTCTCTGGAGAAAATCTGACTGTAAGCTAGCATCTTTATTAGCCCAAAGCGAGTTAGCGATAGTCAGTTTTACATCGTTATCAGGATTTTCTAATAGCTTCTTTAATGCTGCGTAAGATGAGTTAATTTCTGACAAATTCATCCCCTGTAATTCCAGGGTTTTTGCCATCGATTTTTGTGTAGAACCGCTAGCTCCATTGTAGGTCATGGCTAAGGCGATCGCGACACTCGAAGGCGAAACAAAAACGTTCTTTTCACTACTTTCGGTTTTCAGAATTTCTGAAAACAGTTTAAAGCCAAATTTATTGTTAGCATTAACTAATTTTGTATCAGGCTTAACTGTTTTTTTTTGCACAGGAGACTCTGAACTAGGCAAAGAAGATTGGGCTAGTACGCTCGTATCGCCATTAACCTGAGAACAGCCTAATACACCCAAAAGTACAACGCCAGCCGCCGCCAGCACGTAACGTCTTCCTAACCGAACACCGTAACGTCTTTGCAAGAAATTTTCTTTCACACCACTACCACTAAATTTCTGCCGATTCATTCTGCCACCTCGTTCGCCATAGATTTTTAGCCGTCTTTCAAGTTGGACGCTAATGACCTGTTAATTGTTAACTATGGCATTTACAGCAGCCGAAGAAGTTGGCTGTTACAGTTTTGGTAACAGTAAATAATTTCCAGAATTCAATAAAAGTTATGCCAGCTACTATTTGCTAATTGAGACAACAATATACATGGATAATTCGCCAGTATTTCCTGGTTTTTGAATAATCGTATGTTAGGCTACAAAAGCGCAGAAAATTAGAATTTTTTTGAAGGATGAAAAGGGCATTGGGCATTGGTCAATAGTCAATAGTCAATAGTCAATGGTTGTTTGTCTCCCCACACTCCCTCATCCCCCGGTTGGTGAGCGTTCGCGTAGCGTCTCGCAGAGAAGTCGAACCACATCCCCCTCATCCCCCTCATCCCCTAGTCTCTAGCCCCTAGGTACAGTCCACCAAGCTAAACCATAGCTTTCCGTGGCTTCGTTAACTTGTTGGCGCATCTGGACACGAATTTTGTAATTTCCATCCGCAGGAATAGGACAAAAAATGTGTTCTACGCTATCAATTGGGCTGATAGATGAGCAAACAGTACCAGCATCTGTATTTTGAGCATCAGCTTTTACTAGATACAGGTCGAGGTTATTCAAACCGCGATCGCGAAAACTATCTCCAACATCATAAAGTTCATTTTTATTGCGATCGTTGAGTTCTACCAATCTGTCCCAAGTTAAAGTAATCGCCACAAAACTTCCCCCTTTTAAGGGTTTTGCTAGCACATATTCTACAGGGGCAAGCATATCTACTGTCCGGTAATCCCAACCAATCGCAGGTACGGGAGTTGATGGCTGCCATTGACCGACGCTAAATTGTTGATAAGCGCGGAATGCATTCAAATGACCTGTTCCCATTTGAGAATCCAAGGGAATTTTTGGATCTTGATAAGCATCAGAAGCCAGCCAGTCTTGATTTTGTTTATCAATCAGTGTCCGAGTCATTCCTAAGCGCAAGCCATCACCGCTATCTTTGAGCTTATCGGCAGAATTGAGCAATACAGCTTTCATTACTTGATGACGGCGAGAATCGATACTCCAATTAGGTTGTTTTGTCCGTAACTGGCGATCGCCAAATTCCTGCAACAAAGCCACGGTAGCTGTAACGTGAGGTGCTGCAAAACTTGTACCTGTGACCTTATTCACTTTACCATCGGGATTGAGCAGAACAATATTACTGCCCGGTGCAACTAAATTGATCGCACGACGATTACCAATATTAAACTCCTTCCCCGCTAGCCTACCAGTGACTCCTTGGGAAGCACCCGCCAGATTAGAAACGTCAACTTTATTAAAAATCCCTTCTCGGCGGGATGAAAAAGCCACGTTCACTCCATTAAAATTATCTGTAGGAATGGGAATACCACCTTTGCCCTGGTTACCTGCGATCGCATACACAACATCATGAACACGGCTCGACCAGTCAATACACAGAGTCAGTAAAGCATTGCCATCTAAAATAGCTTCTGGGCGCGGATCGCGGTTTAAAGGTTCACCAAAACTAAAATTGATGGCGCGAACATCACCACCATTTTGCAGTGCAATGTGTTGTGCTGACAAACATTCCTCCGGTTGTCCCATATTTTTAGTCGAGCCAACAGCCGAAGAATACAGCCGCGCCTCTGGAGCAACTCCCGGCCAAGCCTTGTCATTACTAACCATCACACCAGCAACATTATAGGCATGGGGGTCAACGCCACTATTTGATTTCGCTGGGCCATTACGTAAAAAAATGCCTGCTAGGGATATAGCACGATTTTTAGATACCGCTTTATCCCAACCAAACATTCCCGGACGCCCGATTTCTACCTGACCAATAGCAATTTTACGACCGCTTAAATTATAAGGAGGTAGGTGTAGCCTCAGAGCATCAATACCATTAGTTCCTAAAGATGTTTGTAAAGCTGAAGCCAGTACTGGCACACTCAAACAAGAAGCACTCAGTCCCCAAAATAGCCAAGTTAGTTTTTTAGTCATTTGTCAGTTGTCAGTTGTCATTTGTCATTTGTCATTTGTCTCCCTCATCCCCCTCATCTCCCTCATCCCCCTAGCCCCTACAAAGCCGGGGATCAAATTTATGAGCGATCGCTAAATATTTTGTTACAATACTTACAGACGAGGATGCTTCAAAACCCACTAGCCATGACCCAAAACCTATCTCAAAAGCCCATTGTTATTGCTCCATCTATCCTATCAGCCGATTTTAGCCGTCTAGGTGACGAAATTCGCGCAGTAGACGCAGCTGGAGCAGATTGGATTCATGTTGATGTAATGGACGGTCGTTTTGTACCTAATATTACGATAGGTCCTCTGGTTGTGGAGGCGATTCGTCCGGTGACAACCAAACCACTTGATGTCCACTTAATGATTGTGGAACCAGAAAAGTATGTAGAGGGCTTTGCGAAAGCGGGTGCTGACATTATCTCCGTACACGCCGAACATAATGCTTCGCCCCACCTACACCGCACTCTGGGACAAATCAAAGAACTTGGTAAAAAAGCAGGAGTTGTACTTAATCCTTCCACACCTTTGGAATTTATTGAGTATGTATTGGAACTCTGCGATTTAATCCTGATTATGAGCGTCAACCCTGGTTTTGGCGGTCAAAGTTTTATTCCCGGTGTAGTACCCAAGATCCAAAAGCTACGTCAAATGTGTGATGAACGCGGACTCGATCCTTGGATTGAAGTCGATGGCGGACTCAAAGCCAATAATACTTGGCAGGTTTTGGAAGCTGGCGCTAATGCGATCGTTGCTGGTTCAGCTGTATTTAACGCTCCAGATTATGCGCAAGCGATTACAGCAATTCGTAACAGCAAGCGTCCAGCGCCGGAATTAGCTAAGGTTTAATCCTTTTTGGATTAAATATTCGGTCAAAAATGAAAGTAGGCTGAACAATGTTCATCCTACTTTTTTTGCTCGTAATTTTGCACTTGATGGTCTATCTCATTAATTTTGAGGAGTTTGTATTCATCTATTCAGTGCTTCTCAATCCACTGAATAAATTCCTGAATACGAACTTATGCAGTATTTTCTCAGCTTTTATCTACTAATTCTTGCCCATTGGGTTGCTTTCCAAAAACTGAAAAATAAAGCTGCTGAAACCAGAGCACCAAGATTCCATTTCACAGAATTCTTGACTAAGTTTAGACGCTGAGAAGATTCAGTAGCCTGTGCTTGGTTCTTAATTTGTGATTTAGCTTTAGTAACTTCTGTCAAAATTTGATTTTTTACTTCATCAGGACTTTTACCATCTAATGAGCGCCCTTGTCCCTTTAAAAAATTACCTATTTGTTCTGGTGTAGCTTTGCTTAGCTGCTGTTCTACCTGTTCTGCTTGGGTTAGTTGTTGTTTGGATATATTGGTAATCTGCGCTGCACTTTGTTTACTGAGACGAACAGTGTTACCAATTCCTAAAGGTATGAGTAATAAAAAGATGACGGCTAACAATAAAGTTAACCAAGATATCAGCTTCAGACTCAGGAATTCCCATTTGCTTCGGGAATACAGTTCTCCATAAAATATCAGCGCTAAACCGATTAAAGGTACTGGTACTCGTTCCACAAGTGCGCCAAAAGTTTGAAATTCCCAAGCAGGATTCATAAAGTTTGGTGGAACGAACATCTCAACAACATCGAACAAAGCCAATATTAGTAAGCCGTAGCCCAGTATTCGCAAAATCTTCGTTGAGCCTGTTTGGCTGAAAGCAAACTCTTGTAACTCTTGTACTAAAGCGGGAATGAATTTATCACTACTTGATTTAGTCATGTTCCTTATACAGTAAAAAAGAAAGATCCCAAATGAGGAGAATCTAAGGTTTTTTTATTCAGGTTTTGCCACTATTAATTCCCATAACACCTTTGAGTTAGAGAAATTGGCAATATACCTTTTACTTGCAACCATTGTCTAGTTCTTACCTCTATCTGCTCCTAGCTCTAGCTAGGAGAAAAAGCATTATCGTCTGTCTTTTGGTGTGAGGCTATGCATATGTGGTCTTTACACAACGCAACATTATAAGATTCGCGTTGAGACTGTTCTGGTTTTGGCTTCTTGATAGTTGTCGTCAAAAAAACTTTCACTAAAACAAAGAGGACGCTACCTAAAGTTATAGCCAAAAACACTATTCGCAGTTGTTTCCACAGAGTCATCACCTTTAAAACTCCGCAACATCATCAATTTGTTCATTCCTGCTCTTGTAGCAGGAACAGGTAGTATGACACCAAAATCAGCACTGCGTAGGCGTAGCCCGTCGTAGACATCGCCACTAAGGAAAAGTATAAAAGCTAATGACAGTTTTTACTCATCAATAAAAGTTTTACCGTCTCAAACCCCTGACAAACCATCATTCTGTTTCTTGAGGATACAGCCATCGATCACAATCAGTGAAGTATTTCATCTTTGTTTTATCTTAGCTGTAGTAATTATTTTACGTATTTATCCTGAAGAATACGTAGCTATTATTACGTAGTTTTGTATTTTTAATCAAGAATTTTGCTTTATCTTAATACAATCTTTAATTTCATTTGTTTTTGGAAATTAACTTTATGTAGTGTCTAAAGTCAGTTTACATAAGGTTTACATCGAAAAAAAAAGATGCTTTTTAGATAAATTTTACATAAAATTATCTAAACTTTGCATAAAATTGTCTAAAACGCAGTTAAAAAGTATGTTTTTATACTAGCAATTTGCTAGTATTAATCACTGTGCTGAAAAAAATGCATGGGTGGGAATATTAGATACACAAATATTTAATTTATACATAAATACTTAAATTCCCAAAACCCATCACATACTTGATTTAAATGCAACTATGTATTAGTTGTAGCTTTTTGTTGCTGCTTTTGTTTGCGACGCAAAGCCACACCAAAAGCGCCCGCTGTCAATGTACCAAAAATAGTCAAAGGTTCCGGGACAGAGTTGGAGGGTTCCACTACTGGAGCCTGAGTAACTTTAATGATGCTAGATTTAATTCCCTGTTTAAAGTCATAATAGTTGTCGTTAGGGTCTACATCATCAAGTTGGTAAACAACTTCTTGGGTATTCACAAGGCTGGTATAAAAGTTATCAAGATTTGATTTATCAGTGACATGGAACCAGCCTGTATCCAAAGTATTACTGCGGAAACCACCACCGCTCACACCAGCAGCAGCTTCATTTCCTAGAGCATCCGTATTTTGAGTAATTACACTGCCCCAGTTACCAAAGTTAATGTTATTTACCAGCAGTGTATTGTCATTATGATCAAAGTTGCCTACCCCTGTGTCACCATCAAAAAGGGTAAAACGAACAGCCAGTTCTTTAATACCACCCCCAAGTGCATCTATGATTGTCGAGGTAAAACCGCTTTGGATACCGATAGTCCCAGGATTACCTTCATAATCAGCTGGCTTACCATTATTGAAACGGCCTTTGAATAACTTATTGCTTCCCAATTGGCTAGTTACCCGTGAATTGTTCTGACCAATAAGATCCAAAACAATTCCACCTACTGGAGTGATTTCAGTGGGTAAAACTCCTTTAGCTGTAGGCGAGGTACTCGTTAAACTTGCAGCCTGCGCTGACTCTGCTGCTGAGAAAGTTGCCAAACTGAGAACAGTTACTGTTGCTACTTTCCACAATTTTTTTCTGATTTTAAATCTAGTCATTGCACTTCTGCTCATTACTAATAATCAAGTTGGATGCTCAATGTACCCACGGTAAAATTTGCTAGTACCGCAAAACACTTTGCACAAGTAATCGATTAGCTGGCGACAGTCAGAGGATGTATTAAAAATCTTCTTGTCGGTAGCAAAATCTTCTATATCCCCTTGTCCAAGGGAACTTTGATTCTGATCTATTTCCAAAGGATGCTAGGAATCAATAAGTACAAAAATACAGCCAAGCACTTTTCAAACAACCTCTAAAGAAGGCTCTTCGATTGGTACACAATTTTTCAACAGTCAAACCAAACTTCTACATCTCAGCAGTAATCAGTAATTTTTAATATAAAGAACTCAGTAAAATCAACTAATTAGCCCGAAGTTCATGAAAACTTTAGGGTAATTTTTTTGCAAAAAATATTACAAGCCTTAATCTGTAAAGATTAAGAACTGGTTAATTTAAAAAATTGGATATAAAATTTACATAAATTTAGAGGAATTTATCCAGAAATTTACTATTTCCGGAGTAAATTTTTTACATAAACTTGCCTATATATCAAAAATCAAGGTGAGTATTACTCACCTTGATTTTAAGTATTAATAGATACGCAAATCAAAACCCAGTATTTACTTGTGTCTGCCTAACCACTTAGCTGCGGCGATACCAATAATACCTGCAACTACAGGATTGCTGAGAAATTTAATAATACCTGGTTGCTCAGCCAACACCTCACGGAAAATATCCGGGTGGTTGTGATAGACGAAGGAAGCTAGTTTGCTGACATCATCAGCACTCATGCGACTGGCGTGATGAGTGGAAAGACCTAGTTGTTGCTCTAGATGACGTTCATCTAGTCCTCTTTCCTTGAGGTTTTTGAAAAAGGCGCGTGCGACATCATCCCGTTCATTGGGTTTGATTTGGGCGATCGCCTGTTGTAATTCCGGTTCCATTTGGCTGGGGGGAATTTTCTCTGGATGTAAAGACCGACTAAATAATTGACGACGCTGATCTGTTGTGGTGCGTTGAGCAAAATCGTCAAAGTTTTCGTATTGGGTGCTTGAATCTGTCGTTACATCATCTAAAGATTCGACATTTCCCTGTGCCAAATCTTTCATAATTTCACGCTTGTATTGTTCGCTGCTTGTCACTTTGGTTCTCTCCTTTTTCAGGTTTATTTTTTAATCACCTGATATCCTGGGAATTTTCATCATCCACAGAGATAAATCTGGGGGATTGGATTGCTAACTCAGTAATTAGCTGTACTGAACTTGCCTACTTTGAGTGTCGTACTTAGCAGTTAAAATCAGTTTTTTGTCGGGAGCATAAACTAAAACTGTTAGGTCTTGATTGGGGAAATTCTTGCGAAATCCTTGTACTAAGGATTGTGTTAAAGGTCGCACTTCATTAGGACGCACCTGTTGGGAAATTACAACGCCTAATTTGTTGTTATCACGTACATAGGCATCTTTAATTAACCCTTTAGATGTTTGCACAACCCAGTTACCAAAATTTTGTCCGGAGGAAGTATTACCCCGTTCTAATTCTGTATAGGTTACATCTCGACCAATTGCTGGAGTGCTGGTTGTGCGGTCAAGTTGGGCAACGTTGCTACCACCGCAGGCAGTGGTGATTGTCAGAATCAAAATCAAGATGCCAGCCATCAAGATTCTCCGACTCTGCTGAAGCAGAATCATTTTTACACCTCCTAAAAAACAGAGAATAATAATTAAATAGCTTCTCAAGGCGAGCTATTTTAATTTATATTTTTATATCTATATTTATAAATATTTTTACTGCAATTTTTCAAAAAAAATGCTACAGAAGGGCTACAATACCTCTACTATTCCTCTGAAGATAGAGGGAATAATAGAGGTATAAACTGATTAAACTTCTTGGGGGAGTGGGGAAAGGCTAAGGGGTACGGGATAAAGGGGAAGAGGCTAAGAAAAACCCTTTCCCTTTAACCTTTTTCCTTTCCCCAAGAGGTCTATTGTTTATCCGCCGCTATTTTTGCAGAAGTAGTTCGCATCTAGGTCAGTTTTCTAGAACTTCTGCAAAAATATATTGGCTTTAGTCAAGTTTTTTCTTGACGTTGTCTTTCACGTCTTCTATGCCATGACGGACTTCACTTTCAGCTTGTTTTGCTTTACCTTTAGCTTTATCTTCTGGATCACCAGTAACGTTACCTAAAGCTTCTTGAGCTTTACCTTCAATATTTTTAGCTGCGGCTTTTGCGCGATCTTCTATACTCATTTTGTACTCCTTCATTTAATAGAGATTTTGTTGCAAAGTTATGTTGTAACTTTGAACTTTTTCTGATTACTTTTACACAGTAGCTTAAAGTTTTCTCCATAGACTTCTGCCACAAGATATATTAACTATCTATGCTAAGAGACAGATAAGATAGCAGTTTTAAATCATTCTAGGACTAAAGCTGCGTATCATATTTTTTCAGTCAAAACCGTCCTGAGCGGAGCCGGAGACGCTCCGCCTCCGGTCAAGAGTCAAATGTCCAAAAAACCTTGACAATTGACTATTGACCATTGACTATTGACCAGAATATATGTGCCAGTTGCGTAAGTCCTGATATTTGACCAACAAAATTATTCTTCACTAAATTTTAGAAATAAAATTATTAGGTATTCGCTATTTTTTTTGATAAATACTTGATATAAATAACCCGCCTTCTGTATAGAGGACGGGTTGATAAAGTTATGAAAATGATTCTTATATTTAATCTAGAAAACCCATCAGGTTTTCAGAATTATCAATCTCATTTGATGCTATTGGACGGTTGCCGAATATTGAATAGCTTTCAGAAATTACCAACGAACTTGAGCTAACTGGGCGAATACCAGAGAGATTGATGCTTTCAACAACTTGGAATGTGTTCGCACCAATTGGGCGAATACCCATTGCGTTATAAGTTTCAACGACTTCTAATGCACTTGTGCTAACAGGACGCACCCCAGCAATTGAGAGTTTTTCAGCCACTTCTAAGTCGCTAGCGCCTATGGGACGTATTCCAGAGATCGCCAGTGTTCCTTGATTTTCTTTCTGCACTGGCTGTTCTTTACCTTGTTCGACTTTATCTGTATTCAAGCTATTACCCTGATTGTTTTCAACTTCCACTGTACTTTCTCCTTTGAGCTTGGCTCCCCTTTGGCGGGGACTGACAGCTTTGCCAGTGCTACTGATGCTCATGACTTAACTCCTCCGATATGTTAACTGGTTTTTACAATAATTAAACTGA
Source organism: Calothrix sp. NIES-2100 (assembly GCF_963875285.1). Lineage (NCBI taxonomy): Bacteria > Bacillati > Cyanobacteriota > Cyanophyceae > Nostocales > Calotrichaceae > Calothrix > Calothrix sp. NIES-2100. The sequence goes on along the minus strand of NZ_CAWNLA010000001.1, from coordinate 7,907,236 downwards.
CGTGAATTTTTATCTATATATGAGAGTTTAACCTTAAAAAACCTGACATAGATATAATTATCTTCAAGATCTACACATAAGTAAATGCAATACGTAAAATTTTCTAAATAAAGATTGCTATTTATGCATTTGACTCATTTGGTGCCACGAGTTGATGTCAGATCGCTACTATGGGAGAGGGTATTTCTGGCACAACTGTATGACAGAATTTGGTCTGCAAGCTCCCTTTAGTCCAACAGGCGATCAACCACAAGCGATCGCCCAACTAGTAGCCAGTATTCAAGCTGGGAATCGTTACCAAACTTTACTGGGTGCTACGGGAACCGGTAAGACATTTTCAGTAGCAGCGGTAATTGAGAAAGTTGGTAAACCTACCTTGGTACTGGCTCATAATAAAACTCTGGCGGCACAGCTTTGTAATGAGTTGCGGGAGTTCTTTCCCCATAACGCTGTTGAATATTTCGTGAGTTATTACGACTATTATCAGCCAGAAGCGTATATTCCTGTGACGGATACTTATATTGAGAAAACAGCGGCGATTAATGATGAAATAGATATGTTGCGCCATTCAGCGACGCGATCGCTTTTTGAACGTCGTGATGTGATTGTCGTTGCTTCCATCAGCTGTATCTACGGTTTAGGGATTCCCTCAGAATATCTCAAAGCTGCCATCCCCCTAAAGATAGGTATGGAAGTAAATCAACGCCAAATTTTGCGCGAACTAGCATCTGTGCAGTATAGCCGCAACGATTTAGAAATGGGTCGGGGAAAATTTCGCGTCCGGGGGGATGTGTTAGAAATTGGCCCCGCCTACGAAGATAGAATTATTCGGGTAGAATTTTTTGGGGATGAAATTGACGCGATTCGCTATATTGACCCAGTGACAGGTGAAATTATTAATAGCCTACAAGGGGTAAATATCTATCCAGCGCGTCACTTTGTCACCCCAGAAGAACGCTTAGAAGTAGCTTGTGATGATATTGCAGCTGAATTAAAACAACAAAAAGCCGACTTAGAAGCGGCGGGGAAATTATTAGAAGCGCAACGGATAGATCAGCGTACAAGATATGACTTAGAAATGTTGCGCGAAGTTGGTTACTGTAACGGCGTAGAAAACTATTCGCGCCACCTCGCAGGAAGAAAAGCCGGGGAACCACCAGAATGTTTAATTGATTATTTTCCCAAAGATTGGCTGTTGGTGATTGATGAATCTCACGTTACTGTACCGCAAATTCGCGGTATGTATAACGGTGACCAAGCAAGGAAGAAAGTGTTAATTGAACATGGATTTAGACTTCCCAGCGCGGCTGATAACCGTCCTTTAAAAGCTGAGGAATTTTGGGAGAAAGTAAATCAGTGTATTTTTGTTTCTGCTACTCCAGGAAATTGGGAATTAGAAATTTCTGAAAATCATATAGTTGAGCAAGTAATTCGCCCAACCGGGGTAATCGATCCAGAAATTTCGGTGCGTCCAACAGAAGGACAAATTGATGATTTATTAGGAGAAATAAAAGACCGAGTTGACCGCCAAGAAAGAGTTTTAATTACGACATTAACTAAGCGCATGGCGGAAGATTTAACAGAATATCTGGAAGATCACGGCATTCGCGTGCGCTATTTGCATTCAGAGATTAATTCCATTGAACGCATTGAAATTTTGCAAGATTTACGTGCAGGTAAATTTGATGTATTAGTGGGAGTCAACTTACTGCGGGAAGGTTTGGATTTACCAGAAGTTTCCCTAGTCGCAATTATGGACGCAGATAAAGAAGGATTCCTACGCGCCGAACGTTCCTTAATTCAAACTATTGGGAGAGCCGCCCGACATATCCAAGGACAAGCAATCATGTATGCTGATAATCTCACAGATAGCATGATTAAAGCCATTGATGAAACCGACAGAAGGCGAGGAATTCAAATGGCGTATAACAAAATGCATGGAATTACGCCGCAATCGATTGTTAAGAAATCAAGTAATGCGATTTTGTCCTTTTTAGACATTTCCCGACGGTTAAATGCAACAGACTTGAAAGTTGTAGATGAACATATAGATGAACTACCTCTAGAAGACATTCCCGACTTGATTGTGAAACTCGAAGCGCAGATGAAAGAAGCCGCCAAGCAACTAGAATTTGAAGAAGCGGCAAAATTCCGCGATCGCATTAAGCACCTGCGGGATAAAATGCTCGGACGTTAGTATTTAGGCGATTTCTGAAAAATAATCTCCCCGCCCAGTGTTGGCTTCTCTGCGAGACGCTACGCGAACGACTTCCAATAGCCAACACCGCACCCTGAGCGAAGTCGAAGGGTGCGGTGTCGTTGGCGCAGCCTCTCCGTTCGCGCAGCGTCCCGTAGGGAAGGAGAAGGGCACAATCACGATTGGTAGAATATTTTCTAGAAATCTCCTGAGTCAGGATAGCAATTAAGAGAACGCTCTTTTTTCGCTATCCTATAACAGTAAATCATTTCCCGATCGCGCCGATGGTTGCTTTACCCGATCGCATTTTGATGAGTGCAGAAGCATATCTCGTTTGGGAACCCACCCAAGAACAACGCTATGAGTATTGGGATGGGGAAGTGGTGGCGATGAGTGGTGGTACACGCAACCATAATCGGATTTCTTTCAATTTCTCGAAGCTTTTAGATGATGCTTTAGGCGATCGCACTTGTGAAGTATACATTGTAGATGTCAAGGTGCAGGTTGAACCGGGGCAAAAGTATTTTTATCCCGATGTGGTGGTAACTTGCGACGAACGCGATACCGATCCGCAATTGGTGCAATTTCCCTGCTTAATTATCGAAGTGCTATCACCTTCAACAGAAGCAGCCGATCGGGGGAAAAAGTTTGCCAAATATCGCCAGTCTCCCACCTTGCAAGAATATGTTTTAGTCCAAGTAGCGCAACCGGTTGTGGAAGTATTTCGGCGCAACGAACAGGGTAAATGGGTGCTGTCGGAGTATAATTTGGATGAGAAATTGCGGCTGGAATCGGTAAATGTAGAAATAGCGATCGCTGATTTGTATCGCCAAGTGCAGTTTGAACCTGAAACAAGCGATAATTCGGTTTAGGTATCACCAAAAGTTTTCTGTAAAAGGCGATCGCATTCAGCATCTGTAGGATTTATTAGGACATTAGCTGAGTCTGATACTTGTCAACGAGGCTTTTAGCTTCATTAACGAGGCTTTTAACTCCATTAACGAGGCTTTTAACTTCATTAATGAGGCTTTTAGCTCCGTTAACCAGGCTTTTAGCTCCATTAACGAATATCCAATGTTAACTGTGGATACAAACTTGTCATTGCGAGTGGAACGAAGCAATCCCAACCCTTGCGATTGCTTCCCTTCGGTCGCAATGACGATTACTTAAATGGATATGATATGAAGCGATCGCAATCACCGTAAATATTTTTGCGCCTGTGTGCGGCTCACAGTGGGAAAATCTGCGAGAAATTCATCCAGGCGATCGCATTTCCCCTAATAAGCTTGAGTTAAAGTTTATTCGTGCGGCTTTAGATCCCCGACTTCTTCAAGAAGTCGGGGATCTGGATACCTGAATGTTTAACGTTCATCCTGAGAAACTGCATCGATAACAGGCTAAACCTGACTACGATCAAACACCCAGCCATCGCCAACAATCTCCTCTAGGCGTTGATTGAGTCGGGGGAGGAAATATTCTGGATCATTTAGCCTTTGCTGGACAAACCAATTATCAAAGGCTTCTCGTGTCTCAATTCCTTGTCTACCCGCCGCACCTGCTATCATCTTCCAACTACTCTCTTGCTTTACCTTGGACATCACCAATCTGCTCAATTATTTCCAAGGATTGCGGCCAAAGTGTGATCGCTCTTGGGATGTCCCCTTGTTGGGCGATTACCCCTGCCATATTACTGAGGGTAGCAGCTTTGCCTTGGACATCACCAATCTGCTCAATTATTTCCAAGGATTGCTGCCAAAGTGCGATCGCTCTTGGGATGTCCCCTTGTTGGGCGATTACCCCTGCCATGTTGTTGAGGGTGGTGGCTTTGCCTTTGACATCACCAATCTGCTCAATTATTTCCAAGGATTGCTGCCAAAGTGCGATCGCTCTTGGGATGTCCCCTTGTTGGGCGATTACCCCTGCCATGTTGTTGAGGGTGGTGGCTTTGCCTTTGACATCACCAATCTGCTCAATTATTTCCAAGGATTGCTGCCAAAGTGCGATCGCTCTTGGGATGTCCCCTTGTTGGGCGATTACCCCTGCCATGTTGTTGAGGGTGGTGGTTTTGCCTTTGACATCACCAATCTGCTCAATTATTTCCAAGGATTGCGGCCAAAGTGCGATCGCTCTTGGGATGGGGAGCAACGTGATTTGGTGAGGTCGGATAAAAAACGTGCGTTCACGCAGTGTGCCGTAGGTATCGCTAAAAACTCATTTCGGTATAAATAGGATATTTATTACAGCTAATTACGTATTAATACTAATTAAAATTGGCTGATAATTTTAGAATATGAAGATGAGTTGTTTTTTTGGGACAAAAAAAAGGTAGGATTCCCGAATAGTAAAGGTTTTGATATCTGACATCAAAACAGGGAATGCCTACACTGAATGAAAAATAACATATATTCTACCTGGGATTTAAGCAAATCATTGTTACATTTTCAAGAAAAAGTTACCAAACTTTTAGAATCAACAAATATATCAGAATTTGATGGAATACTTTTAAAACTATGTGAGAAAGAAATTAGGGAATCTGCATTAATTTTAGCAGGAGAATGTATTGCTTTATTGCTTAATAATCTGTCTAAATCTCAAGAATTTTTAGATAAAGCAATGCACCAAACACAGGGATGGTGGCATAATAAAACACAAAAACATGGTTGTAAAAAGCGACGAATATTAACAATTGGCAATGTCGAAGTAACTCTAAAAATGAAGATATCATGCAAGAACAATCTTCAGATAGAGATTATAACGACATTATCTTTACAGTCAAAGGTGCAACTACAACAGTACCATCTCTGGGGAAATTAATGGTTCCCACCAAAGAATGGCGGCATACAGAATTAGGCAAAATATTAATTAATAATGCTTTAACTGTGGCTAACTTTGACACAGAAGCGCCTAAAGTTACAGCAAACTTAATTAAAGATACAGGTTCTGCGATCGCCAGCCTTAGCTATCATTTCCATGATGCTAATGAAATCCCTGTCACTATTAATAGTGATAGAGTATTTGATCAAGAATTAGCGGATATGCAATGCGATCGCCAAATTAACCTGGAGGGTGGTTGTAAACCGATAGAGCATACTTGAGCATAAATCCAGAGAGTAATGCTAGATAGGGTAAAAGCAAACACACCACACAATAAAGGTGGAAAAGCTGTTAATGCAACTTTGCTAGCAACCTGATTTCCGCCAAAGAGGATACAGAGGCCAAGGGCAATTAAAATTGCGATCGCTGGCATGGGAGACTTATCGTTGGCGGGTAGTTCATCTGGCATGATAACACTCTGTTTATATATGTAGATATACTCACAAGTTCCTCACATTTTTTTTCTAAATTGAATGTAAATTCATAAAAGATGCTCAGGTGGATGGTGAATATTCACTTGCAAGTTTTCATGCTTGAGCAGTGGTAATTGAATGTGAAATAAAGGTGAAAATTATTATGGATAATATCAAAGTTTTGTTTCTAAATCAGTCTAATGCTAGCGATCCATTTAGCCCAGAGCGTGACAATGTTTTGGCCTATATACGATCTAAATTCTCATTACAAGAATCAGATTCCATAAAAGATGCTCAAGCACAACTAGCAGAAATTGACATTTTGATTATGTGGGTTGATCTAAAGAGGTCTGGAAATTGGGAAAAACTAGATATTTTTATGAAAGAACAAGATATATCTTATGTAGGATTTATTATTATTTTTGGCTTTGGCGGGGATGAGTTACTTACTAAAGTGCATGAAGCATTATTGCAGAAAAAACGCACTTTTGTATGCCCCATTAATCTATGTGCAATTGAAGCATCTATTAACGCCTTGGCAGAGGAGATGAAGTATAAAAAATCTCTGGAAAATTTCAAAAGTGAGCTATTTAAAGCAGATAGTTTAAATTCTATAGTAGACAAAGCACTTAAGCAATTAAAAACGCATAAATTGGTTGGATATGAAAGAGCCACTATATCCTTAGTTGATAGAAATACTGAAACTTTGGCAAGATATTTATTGAAGTTTGACTCAGAACCAAAAAATAATCAGCCAAAGCGGAGACTTCAGAAAGATATCAGACCTGACAAAATTCTTTTGATTTTCTTATGGCAACTTTATTTAATAGACAGTAGCAAACGGAATATCGCTACACAGTTTACACTATGGTTTATAAAATTTGTATGTATAATAGCTGGCGATAAGCTAATCATGAGAGTTGATAAAGAAACAGTATTTATCATACAAAATCTTGAAGATAAGCGTAAAGATAAATCAGGCAGACAATTAGCTGATTTGGGTTGGGATGAGGACGAAACTACAACAAAAGATATCAAATCTTGGATTGGATTAGCTGCAAAACATCAAAATCAGACTGTAGCAATTATTACTCTTGATTATACAACTGAAGACAAGTATCAAGAAAACAATCATAAACTTGTAGATTTTTTGAGAGATTTTGGTGAAATTTTTGCAAATGCTATCATAGACTTCTTCTCGCAAAGAAATAAAAGAGTAATCAAAAGTATTTTCAGTGAAATGGGAAATCATTTAGAAAGTAAAGAACTGGTAAGAACAATACTCACAAAATTGAAAAATGAACTTGGCTGTGATAACTGCACCTATTTTTTAGTTTCATCTGATCCTGACTCTAATCCTGATAAGGAAGAAGTCTTTCTCGAAGAATGGACTTCAGCCAAAGACGATCCTCATAAACCAGTAGAAAAAAGTAACCACAAATTTAAAAAAGGTGTGGGGATTGTAGGTACTGTTTTAGAAAGTGGTCAAAGTAGAATTGTACCTCATGCAATTGAAGATAATAAATTTATTCCGTCTTTGAGGCATCCAGGCGATAATCTTTCTTTATTAGCAGTACCTGTAATACCAATATTTAACGAAAACTCAGTGGAAACTAATCGGATCATTGGTGTTATTTCCTGTTATAAGGAAAAACAGATGGATTATTTTACAGTTTACGATCGAGATTTAGTTAAAGATATTGCGCTCAGTGTCGCTACTGTCATTGAACGCACAATAACTTTAGAATTCTTAAATGATATCAGTTCAAAAATGGCTGAACTTGTTCTTAATCCAGACAAGAAACAACTGCTTGAGCAAATTTGTCAACACGCATTGAAAATGACAAGTGCAGGGTCAGCTAGTATTCATCTTCTCGAGTATTTAGATGGAAAATATAGAGCTATAGAATCTCCTCAATATACTTATCCTCCTGGTAAAAAAGAATTACCTCCTCGTTTAGATGGTACAGGCACTACTGATTTAGTAATAGTAGATAAGGAAATTAAAGAGTTCTCAGAAAAGCTTGGAAATTCTGATCGTATTAGGGATAAAGGCGTTAAAAGTAAGATTGTAGTCCCTCTGATCATCACTAAAGATAATCAGCAATCTCTTATCGGAGCTTTATATTTAAATAAATATTCAGAGGAGCCATTTTCTAAAGTTGAAAAGTTTGCGCTGGAGTTGTTTGCAAAACAAGCAGCTAGCATTATTAATGATCAAAATACTTTATCGGAAAAACAATTTAGAGCTGATGCTCACCAAAAATTTAGTAGTGCTATTGCAGAAATAGCCGATAAAGATGATATAGGCTTATTATTGCGAGACGTGGCAAGATATTCATGTGAACTTTCAAAGGCAAAATTCAGTTTTGTAGATATGTATAATCATGAAGATAAGCCTGAGGTCAAAGCTGCGTGGCCTGAGTATAGATTGATAGACGTAAAGAACAAGTCTTGTGAAGATGACAAGATAGGGATTATAGGTCTTGCTAAAAAAGATAAAAAACCATATCGTATTGATGATATTAATGAGGAAAAAAAGAAAAATAGTGAAAAGTGGCAACAGTATATTGAGTATGATAAAGAAACTATTTCAGAATTAGCTGTGCCTATTATAGACCAGAAAAATCACAAAGTAATTGGCATGATTAATCTTGAGCATAGTAAACCTTATGCTTTCACTAGACTACATCAAGAAGTTATCGAACATTTTGCAGCACAAGTCGCCATTGCATATCAAAAGAAAAAACTGATTGATTTTATTAACAATAATAATGGGATGTTGACTAGTCTACATCAATCCTTACCTAACATCATGTCAGAGACACCTCAAAATATGTTGTATAAAGCAGTGTCAGCGACTCGTGAATTATTAGAAGCAGACGAAGTTATTGTTATTCCATTTAAAGATAAAAAAAATCTTCTTTTAAATCAGAATCCAATTGTTTTGAAGGATGAAATTGTTCCTCAAAAAGCTGATAATATCATACAGATTCTAGAAGAAACTTCTCAAAAAGTTTATTGCGATCGGAAAGATAATCAGCTAAAGAATTTTTATTTTGGAGGGCTAAAAATATCTTATGGATTATGCCTACCTTTCTCTGCTGGATTAAAAAAAATTGGAGTGATGTGGATACTTTTCTCCAAATCAATAGATGTATTACAGTTAGAAAAAAATAAGGATGTATATAAAGCTTATGCCAATCAAATTGCTTTAGCTTATGAAAATGCCAAGCGATTTGAAGAGTTAAAAAATAAGGAAGCTGAAGATTTATCTAAAGAAATTAAAACCTATTCTAATGATGTAAGAAATGAGGCGAAAACTTGGTTTTTGGCTTCACTCATTTCTGCAAGCCTTGGTTTTGTTTTTATTTGTTTTGGTGTCTATTTATTATATATTGGTGTCAATGCAAACCCGTATTTAGTTAACGACTCTAAAAATACTATAAATACAGAGTTAACAATTGATAACAAAAAACCTGCAACTGGAGAAAATCTTCTAAATCATCTAAATAAAGGAGGTATTGCTTCTACTATAGCAGGTATTATATTAGAAGCCGTTACTGTACTCTTCTTTAAGAGTATGAAGGAATCAAACAAGCGATTAGATCGATATCATGAAGAACGTGTTGATATTGGTAAACTAAGTATTCTACTTGCTGCTACAGGACAAATTGCTCCAGATATGATACTTGCAGAAAAGCAAAAAATTATTCAGCTTACTGCTAATAAGTGGTTAAAATCAACTAATGAAGTAAAAAATACAGACAAAGTTGATGAATTTAACAACACGGGTAGATAGGTGATTATTATAAATAAAAGTGGAGATATTTTTAGTTGGGGTCGCTCATATTATGTGGCAATCCCAATTGAGTTATGAGAAAACACGTAGAGTTTAAATCAAAACTAAGAGTTATATTTTATTCAGCCTTGGCGATTAGAAATCGCAGCTATACAGACAAAACCCGCCTGCGCGGGTTATTGTATTAAGTCCCCGCACCATCTCGACTTTATTTGTGTAGTAGCGAATTATATTCGCGTAATTAGTTCTCAATTTCTTATAAACGATTTAGGATTGCTATAGATGAGTTCGATACTAGGTAAGTAAATGTCTTTTTCACTTACATTCTTAACTGCTTCTGCCATCAGAATAATTTACTATCGATTTTCGCAGTGAATACTTCATACTGATGCTTATAGCTTAAGATTACCAATAATAGACTTAGCCATTTCTTTCAATTCATCTGCATATAACTCACACAAAACCCTTTCAGGTGTAAGTGGAGATGTAAAGGCTAATTCTCCCTGATAATGAAACGCTTGCATCGCTTGACGTATCGCAAAAAATACTCCAACCCCATACATTAACGGCGGTTCTCCTATGGCTTTAGAACCATAGGGTGCAGGAGAGTTATCAGCATTCTCTAAAAATTTAATCTCTATTTGCTTTGGTACAAAGTAAATATCAGGAACTTTATAATTTGCCAGATTATTAGATAGTAATTGCCCCTTTTCATTAAACTGTAAATCTTCAATTGTCATCCAACCCAAACCCTGAGCAAGTCCGCCTTCTACTTGCCCAATGTCAACCAGCTTATTTACCGATCGCCCTAAATCATGTACTATCTTCACCGCATCTATCTGATAAATTCCCCGCAAACAATCTAGTGTCACCTCAACAATTGCTGTACCGCAGACATGGTAAGCAAAGGGGTGTCCTTTTTCTGTGATGCGCTCAAATTCCAGCCCAGGAGTGGCGTAAAATCCATGAGCAGAAATATTCTTGCGAGATAGATAAGCTGTTGTTACCAACTTCTCCCAAGTTAAGTCTGTGGGTTCTCCAGCGTACAGGACTTGTTCATGGGCGATCGCTATTTTATCAACTTCATCTACTCCCAGTTCTTTTGCTGCTACTAATTTCAATCTGTCTAAAATTTGACCAATAGCCGCCAAGGTTGCATTCCCATTTAAATCAGCAGTCACACTAGCAGCGCTGGCAGACATATTCGCAATTCTTGTTGTGTTAGTGGTTTCTATATTAATGCGGTTTTCATCAATACCAAGCGCTTTCACTGCGATTTCGGCAAGCTTGGTACTCAATCCTTGCCCCATCTCTACCCCACCTGTGGAGATGCTGACATTACCATCTGTATAAATCTCAACTAAGGCACTGGCTTGATTGAGAAAAGTCTGGGCAAAGGAAATACCAAAACACACAGGCATGATTGCATAGCCCTTTTTTGTATCAAAATGACTGGCGTTGAATTGGGCAATACTATTTCTGATTTCTGATAACTTATAGGTTGTTTCTGCTTCCTGCCAACACAAGCGGACATTATTCGTGGCTAACTCTTGACCATAGGGTAAGATATCACCTTGCTGCAACAAATTTTTCGCTTGAATCTCCTCACGGGGGATCGCTAAAGTTTCTGCTACCTTTGCGATCGCACTTTCAATGACAAACATCCCCTGCGGCCCGCCAAAACCCCGCAAAGCAGTACTTGGAGGCAAATTAGTCCGACAGGAAGCACCAAAAATCCTGACGTTGGGGATAAAGTAAGCGTTTGTACTGTGAAACAAAGTTCTTTCTAATACTGCTGGTGATAAATCCGCATAAGCCCCAGCATTTTGATAGTGCTTAACTTCATAGGCGAGAATCTTACCTAGGTTTGTCACGCCAATTTTGAAGTCTGAAGAATAGGGGTGGCGTTTCCCAGTCATTTTCAAGTCGTCTAAACGTGACAACACCAACTCTACTGGCTTTTGTAGATGCCAAGCAGCCAGCGCAGCCATACACGCCCAAGGTGTCGCCTGTTCTTCCTTCCCGCCAAAAGCACCACCCAGACGCTTAACATCCACTTCTACGGCGTGGCAGGGTAAGCCTAAAATTTGGGCAATGGTTTTTTGCGTACCGTGGGGATTTTGGGTGGATGAGTAGACACGCATCGCCTTACCTTCTAGAGGAATAGCACGCGATCGCTGAGTTTCTAAGTATAAATGCTCTTGTCCGCCAATTTCGCACGTCCCCTCGACAACCAAATCACACTGTTCCCAGCTACTATCCACGTTCCCCAAAACAAAGGTTCTGGGCTTACCAATTATTTGTCCTTTGGCAAATGCTTCTCGTGGTTCAAGAATAAGGGGAAGTTCTTCTATATCAATAGTGATGTGTTTCGCAGCTTTTTGGGCGATTTGCTGAGTTTTCGCCACTACCACAGCTACAGGTTGCCCTACATACTGCACTTCATTAATAGCCAGCAAGGGTTGATCGGCAATGATTGTACCCCATTGATTGCATCCAGGGATATCAGCTGCGGTGAAAACTGCGATCGCCCCATCCACAGTCAGCGCTGCTTGCGTGTCTAAGGCTAAGATTTTTCCATGTGCGACTGGGGAAGCAAACACAGTCGCATACAGCATTTGGGCTGGTGGAGGTATATCATCTACGAATTGTGATTCCCCTCGGACGTGGTAAACAGCATCAATTCGTTGCATACAAATCTCTCACTTTTCTCTATCGGCTATTCACACCAGGTTTTTGCACAACATTGATAGTCAATCATTCACAAATGCCAGATTGACTAACTTGATGAAAAGTACTTGTAGATGCGATCGCACTTTTGTATCTAACTTAAACTCAACCTATTAGCCATTGCCTGAAACCCTTAGTATACAGAATTGCGACAGATTGTAGGGGCATGGCACTGCCCATTGGTGTCAACTTAAGTTAAAACGCTTATCCCACAAGTCTTTCACCCCACCCCTTAATCCCCTCCCCGTAAACTCTGAGGGGACGTTTTGGCTTTAGACAAAACTGGGGTGGGGTAACGCGGATCTTGATGTTAAGCGATTTAATTCAAAATCAAGCTTTGGCAAGGGTTTCATGTTAAGTTGACACGTATGGGCACTGCCATGCCCTCTAGAATATATTGATGTGTCGCCAACATGATTTGATTTGGTATAATTTGCGATCGCACCATCCACAGCCAACCCATCGCACAGAACTACTCAAATTATCCATGCAATTGCTCTGCCATATTTAGTTCTGCGATCGCTTCTTGTTCATTACCCTGTGCAGCTAAAGCCAATCCTAAATTGTTGTGAGTTTCTGCGAGATAAGGATCGAGCGGAACGGCTTTGCGAAATTCAGCGATCGCCTCATCTACTTTACCTTGCTGATACAAGACTACTCCTAAATTGTCGTGTGCATCGGCTAATCCTGGATTGAGGCGAATCGCTTGACGGAATGCAACTGCTGCTTCCTCCCATTTATCTTGTTGACACAGGACGACACCTAAATTGTAGTGAGCATCAACACAATTAGAGTTAAGTTGGATTGCTTGCTCAAATGCCGTCACTGCTGCTTCCAGATCACCCTGGCGGTAAAGGGCAAGCCCCAGATTAGAATGCACTTCAGCTATCTCTGGATCGAGGCTGATTGCCCGTTTGAATTCTAGGATCGCCTCCTGGAATTGCCCTTGTTGATACAACACCGTTCCTAAATTAGACTGTGCTGCTGCCAGTGGAGGGTTGGGATAAATGGGTTGTTGGACTTTCATACCATACTCCTTCTTTAATCAGGCCTGTGTAACTTTTGCTGATTCAATGGCTAATCTCGAAAGTTAATCGCTGTCAGTTCCAAAGCTAAAGTCTCAGCTGATATCGTCAGATATGCTGAACTGCCAGTGGTTGAGTCAATTGGCTGTAGTATTGTGCTAAGACCATTGGGAATTGATCTACCACCTGTCTAACTTTAGTTGCAGGGGTTGGTTGAGCTATTTGTCCGGCGATGCGGTTAATCTGACAAGCCATGACAGCCGCTTCTTTGTGGCTAATTCCAGCATAGACGAGCGCTGAAACTAAACCCGTAATGGTATCTCCTGTTCCCCCAATTGGTTCTAAGGTGGGAACATTAGGTTGATCAATTGTGGCAACAATCTGCCCATCGATCGCTACATAGTCTGTTTTACCTTTAACCAGCAAAAGTTTTGCGGCACTGTTGAGTTGGAATGCAGTCTTAATTTGCTCAGGAACAGCACTGGCATCCGAAGCTAACAGGTGATGGGAAATATAAGCTGGATGGGTGGCTTGTGGATCAGCCAGAAACGCGATTTCGCAGGTATCTGGTGTGAAAATGTCAAACTCTTGAGCTAACCCAGCTCCTTTAGCCGCATACATTCCCCCAGCATCAGCAATCAGAATGGGTCGTTGAGGACAGCCCCCAATGGCTTCACAGAGTTTTTTCAACAGTCCCATGATCGGTAGACAATAGTGCAGGGTCAGCACTTGCGGCGAGAGGATAACAATGTTTTGGGTCAAATATTGAAACAATGCCTTGGTGCCCTTGCCATCCCCAATATCACCTGCAACTAAAACATAGGGTGGATCTAAACCTAAACTTGTGGTGACAGCTAAAGCGGCACTGATCATAGCACCCGTTCCTTGAGTGCGAGAGAAACTACGTCCTTCTGCCACCAGTACATCTCCATCCCGTTGAACTGCACCCATCGTCAGCGGTAAGGATGGATCGGGGACACTACCAAACAGGAGTAGCATAATTAGATTCCTCCTTGTTCAAGGTGAAGGGACTCTTCGTAAGCACGTTGCAGCATTGTGGCACAGAGGGTATAGCCCAAGTCTCGCGGATGAGGAGCTTGATTGAGAGGTTTGTCTACCATTTCGGCATGGAGATACGGAATATCCGGACACCCTCCACCAGATATGTTAACGATCGCTCCTGTATCTTTTTCATAAGAAAGTTTCATATTCCCGGCTTTCACCATCACCCACTGACCAAAATCAGTGACTTTGACGATTTCGCACATCCGGGTACTTCCTTTGCTGATCGGCAGGATTTTGACATAGGTGAGGCTTTGCTCCTGCAATAACCGTTCAATGCCATGCTGCTGCACTAAACTGATTTCCAGTGCTAGATCGCAACCCATTCGCAGTTCGGGTGGAGGCGCTACTAGCTTCACATCATACCCAGTTGTTTGAATTGCCTTTTCTGTTTTCATAGCCGAGGCAACATCAGGGAAGATAATTATGCCATCTCCTGCAAACATCTGTTTCTCTTGTTGAGCTTGAGGTTGCATACTTCTCAGTTGTAGGAACCCCAAAACCAGACAGAAGCCAAGCCCTAAGAGGACAGCCATTGGCCCCCAACTGCCCAAACCTGCGGAACTGGAAGCAATGGGTAGACGATGGGTGATCGCAGCTCCTGCAAAATAGCCGAGGATTGTCACCGTAGCATCGGTATCACCTTCACCAGCGCGGATTAAATTTCGCAGTGGACAACCTTCCAGAAAAGTTCCTGCTAAACCCACTAAAGCCAGACTTAGGAACGTCCAGACATATTCAGTCCAGTGCGTCATCGGCAGTGCGATCGGTTGGTGAGTGAAGCCCCAGTGATAGCCAATTCCAGTTGGGCTGAAATTGCCAGCTATATAATTAGTTAACACAGCCGCCATTAGGAAAGCTGCAACGCCACTGAACAATTGGAAATCTTTGACCAAAAAGATATCCCGCCATGCTCCGATCGAACAAAATCGAGTCCGCTGTACCATCACACCAACCAACAGCCCCAATCCCAGACCAAAAAGTATTGGTGTATGTTGAGCGCCAGCCCCCGTTGTACTGAAGGCAATGAAAGCAGGATGCCTTACCAGTAGAACAAGCAAGCCCACTGTCATTAAGGGCGCGATTAGTCCCACCACTGGGGCTTGGTTAGCGTTAGTCCCCAGAGAGAAACCTTGCTTCAAGAAGAATGTCCCAGTTCCGATTCCAGCCACGAATCCTGCTAGCGCGATCGCACCATTGAGATCGCCCCCAGCAATGCGAAGTATGACTCGAATGGGACACCCTAAAAACACCAGCACGCCAATCATGACGAACGCACCCAAGATAAAGCGGAGAATGGGAGAAGAACCCCCACGCGATCGCCATTCTCCCATCGCTAGAGAAATGCCAAATGCCCCCAGAACAAATCCAATTATCTCAGGTCGGATGTATTGTGCTAGAGGGTTGTGGTGCAGTTGCAACGCACCAGCCGTATCCCGCAAAAAACAGGCTGCACAAATGCCCATATTCGGTGGATTTCCCCAGTTGACGGCTAGCGCCCCCAATGTACCAAACAGAATTCCTGTTAGGATAATCCACCTATTTGAGGTCAAGAATTGTTTATTATTCACCTTCTCTTCCTCCTTCAACTATTAATGAAGAGTTTACCTGTGGGGAGAAAAAACCATCGAGCAGATTTTTTACCTCATTTTGAGAGGTTTATATAAGTAGAGCTAAACAGTCAGGATGGTCAGTGATTTTATTTACATACTAAATTTATAATAAAGATGTTGAGGAAGTTGTGAGGAAATAAAAAAAGGCGATCGCCTTTTTTTTGGTTCTAGTTGTTATGGTGCAGGATGGGTGATGAATCACCATTAAGCTAAGGGAAAATCAGGGGCGATTTCCTCGGTCATAACACACCTGACATCTACTGAACAGTGTGCTTATGATAGGGGATTCCAGTTAAGAGCTTTCCGAACTTCGTTAATGTCTTCAATAATAGAGTTCTGTTCAAGTTGAACTCGAGGACTTGAAGAGCGGTATGTATCATAACTACCTCCATAAAGCAAGCTAAGATTAACAACTGCCTGCTTCACACAATCACGAAGGTGTTTTGGTAAGTTAAGAAACTCTTTTTTCCCGCTCCTTATGTCTTCAGCCACTACTGAGACTAGGCTACCTAGGCTCTCTACTTGCAGGGATGCAAACACAAAATTATTATGGTAGCAGCTAAGAGAGTGTACATGAGTTTCTGGTGGTTGAGTAAATAACGCTGGGAACCAAATTGCTCGACTCCTTGGACGTTCATATATGATGTGACTATCAGGAGATATCTTTCTAATTGCTAACTTTGTCTCATCGATACCTAAGAGATGTGCAAATTTATAATCTTGGTTCCATTCAGTCACTGCTTGCAGTGCACGATGGACTTCATCTGTAATTAATCTAGTAGTTGGGTCTACCCCCTCCCCTCTGATAACAGTAAAGATTGTAAAAGGTTCAACTGATTGTGTTTTACGTTGTAGAATACCTGCGCGAAAAGCTGTGAAACATTTCTCAGCAAAAGTGCAAAGAGTTAAGTTTTCTGAAACTCCTGGATTCCATTCCACCTCCAATGTTTTTCCCCTTCTAACTTGAAAGGCTACATCAACAGCTTTATCCAAGGGAAGTTGGCTGCGACATCTTGCTGTTACAACTAAAGCAATACCATGAGGATAAAAAAATGATTCTAATTTGAGGTAGCCTTTTTCCCCGAAGCACTGCGGAGACTCTACCACAACAGGAACATTACAGCGAAACGGAACGAGTGCTTGCCAAGCTTTCTCACCATTGATATCTATGTGCCCTTTCTTACCGAATAAGTAGTATACCCAAAAATGTTGTCCTGCTAGCTTTTGATCTTTCCAAGGCAGTTTGAGGTAAAGTTCCTTGTTCATCCCCAGCCAAGGTAACTTTAGACACAAAGGTTCTTTGTTTTGCTTTAGAGCTTCAAACTGTTTCTTGTATTCGTAGTCACGACCAAGAAAAAATAAAGGTGAAGAAGGAGGGTTTTCTTCAAGAAGGTCGAGAATTGTCTCAGCCCAGATCAAAGATAACTGGAAATCGTGGATTTTAATTTCTAAGGTCACTTGTAAAATTACTCCATTTATGATATTTTTTTTGTTCATGTTATAATATAGTTAACTAAGGGTAGACCTAGTATTTCAGTAGAAGTATGAGGATGGTTTATCAGGTGGTTTGACAAGGGATTACCACAAATAAAATCTGTAAATTTTGTTTGGAGGTTAAAACTGTGAGTATCAAAAACTAGGTAATCTGAAAGGATGATACGGCTCTTACCTAGTAGCGGCTCTAAAATGACACGACATCAAACTTATTCCACAGTCGCGGCTCTTAAATGACCGCCACATAAACCCCTTTTTCAAAAGAGAAAGGGGTTTGAAGTAGGACAATATATTGTGATGCCATAATCCTGTTCTCCTTAGATATGTTCATTTTTCTTTGACAAAAATATCCTTTGAATAATTTGTAATATCTATACTCTTCACTTGCTTAGGTTTAAGGATATTACTTCCAGTTTGCCAATCTACTCGCAGTGCCTTAATTTTTTCACCTTTTTTGAGTAAATTTGCCAAAGTCTTAGCCTTACCTTGGAGAGTAAGTTGGTTGCTCACATCTTCCCGCAGTGTCTTACACTCACTTCCTTTAAGCCATTCCAAGATAATAGGAGGAGCTACCCAAAGCTTTTCTTTGTCATCTTTTGTGGATTCAAGTAAAAATACAGGTTGTTCTATCCCTTTCAAATTCACACACTCTAGAGCAACCCCTAAACCTTGCTTATCTAGCTTGTACAGTATTGTTACAGGGTCATCTTCTGGTGAAGGAGCATCTTGTTTTATTCTCCATATTTTATATAAATTAATTGAACCTATACTTATTAAGTATAATGCAGCAGCAAGAAGTATTGAAGATACCCAAACTAGTAATACATCGGTGGGTCCATAGGTTTCTAGATAGCTACGACGGATTTTTAAAACCCGCTCAGTAATAATAGGATAAAGAAATATCATAGGTATTGATAATGTTATGGCTATGAACCAGAATTCCGGGCTGATAGTTTTTAGTGGAAATGTGTTATTTTTGTCTTTAGTATTATTAAGTTCCCAAAATATTTTTACTGTCACTAGCATTAGAAATCCTGGAAGAACTAGAAGAGATGGTACTCCCAGAAGCTTGAGAATCTCTGATTCACCTATAACCCCAACGTTAATTTCTTTAAAAGAAACTAGATTTATTATTTTAACTTTACCTAAATCTTTCCATTGAAAAAAAATGTTAAATAAAAAAAGATGCTTTCCAGGTAAAACTTGACCTTGAGTTTTGATTTCAATTGCAAGAATTTGGGTTTGATGAGGAGAAATAGTTATCTTATCTTTTGAATAAACAAAATCTATAAAATCAGGACCAATCGGACAAACTTGACTTATCAAAATATCTTTATTAAATTTATTTTTTATTAAAAGATATATTTTCCCTGGATGATACTCGTCAAGTGATGAAATAGTAGTTTTTATATTGACATCTACCACTTGTTCAATCGTCTCAGTTGCATTAGTGGATTTGGCATAGACAATCGGAGGCTTTAACAGTTGATTTTGAGCCGGATACATAATTGAAGCAAGCACTGTCACTACTGTTAGTATCAGCAGTTTGATTAGACTTCTATTTAATCTTTTTGGATAATTAAGATAATTTTTCATGTCAAAATTTTCTGTGTATATAATACAGCAAATTGCAATCAAACGTACCACAGATAGAAATATTAAAACCAATCCTGGACTTAGTTTCCCAATTATTTTTGTGGCGGGTTTGCTCGAAAACTGCTGTAATTCTGTTGTTGCCCAGCCGCAGGTCCCTGATTTAACTCTGCAAAATCCTTTCCAAATCTTTCTGTTACTTCCCAATAATCAGCCTCATTTTCCTGATGAAGAAAACACAGATGCGTAAAGCATTTCGGCTGGTGGGAGCATATCATCTACAAATTCTGACTCCCCTCGAACGTGGTAAACAGAATCAATTCGTTGCATAAACATCTCTCACTTGCAAAAATTCTGGAAACAGCTTGGTAAAGTGAGCAATTAATACCTGACGCGCTAGCAGTCGCTTATACTCCTCAGAACCATGTACATCGCTTATGGTAGAAATTTCCTGTTGTAAGAAAGGTAAAACACCCTGAATCGTTTTGGATGTGATTCTTTTCCCAAGGAAATAAGCACTAGTTTCTTTTAATAACAGAGGAATGGCAGAAACACCTCCCATAGAAACTGCAATTTCACGAATGACATCCCCTTCACAGCGTATTTTGATCGCACTATTAACTACAGCACAATCTAAATATTGACGTTTCGATATTTTTTCAAAATTAAACTTTGTCAGTGCAGAGGGGAGAGGAATCACAATCTCGGTTAAAATTTCGCCGGATTTTTTCGCTGTTTCCTTGTATCCCTGGAAGAAATCTGTCATTGGTAGGATGCGGTTTTGTACTCCGTAGTCGAGTACTAACTGTGACTCTAGGGCTAACAGCATGATACTCCCATCTGCCAAGGGAGAAGCAGCAACGATATTACCGCCCAAGGTCGCACGGTTGCGAATCTGCCAAGAGGCTATTCGCTGCACGTAGGTTTGGATATCGGGAATCAGTTTGATAATTTCTGGATGGGTAGCAAACTCTGCAAAAGTCGTGAGTGCGCCAATGTGAATCTGATTGTCATAGCTGGAAATTCCCTTCATTTCTGCAACTGAAGTTTGGTTTAATAACGTCACTTGAGAATCTGGGATGACATCGTCTTGTTCTACATAAATATCAGTACCTCCGGCAATCACAAAATCTGGCGTTGCTTTTCCATTTTCTAAAGTTGTTGGGGCTAACTGGGATAGACGCGATCGCACATCTTGGAAATATTCGGGAATGATTTTCTGGGCGATTAAATCTGCAATAGTTAATTTTGTTCTATTGCCAAATAGCTTCACTAAGAAACTACCCACCCGCTTCAGGGATGCGTAACCTGTACAGCGACAAAGATTACCACTTAAAGCATTTTTTACACCTTCATCACTGACTTCTGTCTCATTTGCCAACAAGTAGCCAGTCAGAGACATGACAATACCTGGCGTACAAAAGCCGCATTGGGTTGCACCAAAATCAGCGATCGCTTGTTGCACGGGAGAAAGCTTTTGTTGATTTAATCCTTCTATGGTGACGAGATGTTTCCCTGATATTTCACCCAGAGGTAACAAACAGGAGAGGACAGATTTGTAAACCAGGTTTCCGCCTTGTAATTCTCCTAAAAGTACCGTACAAGCACCACATCCTCCTTCCCGGCAACCCTCTTTAGTTCCTGTGAGTCGTTCTAATGAGCGCAGATAGTCTAGCACAGTACTACCTGGAGATTGAGAGGTACAGACCGTGCGATCGTTGAGGATGAAGTGGATTTGAGCCGTCATAATTACAGCGAGCAAGCTTTAGATCTGTTTTTAACCTGCTTTTAATTTCTATTCTTGATCGTGGTTTGTGGAACTGAGGCGATCGCTTTTCAAAAATTTATACCACAGTTACTGGCGAGGAATACAGATCAATCCATTTGCCACCAGCCCCTTGCTTGGCTATAAGTCAAACTAATTATTCCCTATTCCTACAAATGTAAGTCGGTTGTGTGCGATTGGCAGGGAGTAATATAGCTCAATAAAGAAGTGTTTCAATAATTACATTTTATCAGAGAACTTCCTTAAAATAAAAATAGAAATAATAATTAAGTCCTTGCAAAAACCTCAGGAGGCGAGTAGTATGCAAAGGGCTGTAAATAGACATATTTACAAGAAAATACTTGTTTATACTTTAGCAAGTTTTTTAGTGATTTTTTCTGCTCTTCATCCGTTAAATTTAGCTGTAGCCCAAAACATCAACTCAGCTATTGAAAAAATAGAACAGGCTTTAAAACAAAACCCCAATGACCCAGAGGTAAACCTAGCCTTAGCTACTGCCTATTTCCAAAAATACCAGGAGACTGGTAAGATTAAAGACTTGGATACAGCGATTCAAACTGTGCAAAACGGAATTAGTTTAGAATCAGAATTTGCTCCTGCTCATTTGGTTTTATATAGGTTGTTAACTGAAAAAGCAATACAGCAGAGTAATATCAATTTATTGAATGAAATCAATCATGAATATCAGGAAGTTTTGCGGACTTTTCCTGATTCCGAAAGTCTCAAAGTAATTCCTCATCCTAACCTGATAGCGGGAATGTTGTACTACAATCTTAGCCACAAGGAAGCAGGAAATAATGAACAAGCTAGATATGAAGAAAAAGCTATTATTGAACTCCAGAAAGCTATTAATGCTCAACCCAATAATGCCAACAATCATCAGTTATTGTCAATAATTTACTTTGACAGAGACAAAAATGATTTAGCTTTATTGGAAGCGAAGGAAGCGAACAGATTAGCTCCGAATGATGCCGAAAACTACAAGTTAATTGGTAGCATCTACGGTGACAATATTCATCGTTCAAAGGATTGCTGGGATGCTGATGCAATTACACAGGGAATTAAAGCATTTAAAGATGCAATTCGGCTTGCACCAGAAGATGCTGATACACATATGGGTTTAAGTGATTTTTATATTCATCAGGGAGCTTATAATTTGGCTGTAGCAGAGAGCAAAATAGCTGTTAGACTTTCTGCTAGTCCGCAGCACCATAGAAAATTAGGAGACGCGTTGTTATTTGTTGGAGATTACGAACAGGCATTTAAAGAATATAACGAAGTTCTGAAAAGAAATAGCTCCTACGTAATAGCACATGCAGATTTAGCTTTTGCTTACTTCCTACAAAATAAATTTGAGGATGCCGCTAAGGAATATCAAAAGTATACCAAGCTTGTGAAAGCACCAGGTGCCTATGCAGTCTCATATTATAGTATTGCTTTACGGCATCTCGGTAAGAATGCAGAAGCGCAGCAACTACTAGAAAAATATGTGAAAAACTATCACGAAGGAGAATGGCAATTACAATTATTGAATTTTAATTTAGGCAAGCTCACGGACGCAGAATTGATTGGTAGAGCTAGAAATAAATGCCAAACAAGTGATGCCTTGTTCTTGATCGGGTATAAGTATTTGCTTGCGGGTGATAAGTACAAGGCACGGGAATATTTCCAAAAAACTGTAGATACACAAGTTTTTTGCTCCTATCGCTATATAAATGCTAATGCCAGATTGAAAGATTTAATACTTCATTGAGGAATAGAAAATCAAGAATAAATAAATGTCATTGTAGTAAGTACAAAGTGTGCTTACTACAAATGAATAATGTTTTAGTTAATTTTACCAACGAGATTCTCAACAATAATTAATAACTGTGAGAGGAAATATGTACCCAAAACAGTTTAACATCAACTTTCTTTGCAATATCATCAGGAGTCAAAGACAAATTTTGCAAAGAACGACTGCAACAATATTGTCAGCAGTGTTACTGATGGGTGCAGAAACTCGCATGGCTCCAACGAAAACTCTGCAACCAACCAAGCAAAATACCTCACAAGAATTACTCTTTAACAATGCAGACAATTCTTACAGTTTAATCAGTAATAAAAACAGTATTGAAATTACTTCACCGTCTCTAACGGCTCAAGTCCGCAGAACTGTTTTAGCAAATGGACTCACGGTTCTGACTAAGGAAGTTCATACAGCACCAGTCGTAAGCTTACAAGTTTGTTATCAAGTTGGTTTAGCTTATGAAGCACCATCCGAGAAGGGGATTGCTCATTTAGTCGAACACATGTTGTTCCGAAAAACCCAAGTCCGCCCAGTTGATTTTCGACATTTGTTAACTGCTCTTGGTAGTGAGTTTAACGCCTGGGTCGCTAATGATTATACATGCTACGTTGATAATGTCGAGTCAAATAAACTTAACGCACTGCTGACTCTAGAAGCTGACCGCATGCAGAATAGCGTGTTTGATGATAACGGCATCACTCAAGAAAAACAAGTTCTGATCGCTGAACTGCAAGCTACAGAAAATATCCCCAACTACCGCCTTTACAGTGCTGTAATGCAATCAGCCTTTGCTAATCATCCTTACGGTCAAGTTCTCACAAAAGCTGATTTTGAAAAGATTACAGTCGAGCAAGCGCGGAACTTTTACCGCAAAAATTACAGACCAGATAACGCCTTGATTGTAATTGTGGGAGATTTTTCAACTGAACCAACTCTCAAAACAATTCAAGAAAGCTTTGGTAAGATTCCCAAAGGTAAGGGGATGACAAGCCGAGAAGAAAACGCGAACAAATTGGCTTTTTCTCCCAACCCATCACTTCGTAAATCTGTTGTGATCAACCAACCAGGAAAGCTTCCTTTGCTGGCACTAGTATATCCTTTACCCGATCGCAATCACCCCGATATATCTGCTTTAGTGGTAATGGATTATATTCTGACTTCTGGGGCAACTTCTAAGCTTCATCAAGCTTTGGTCTGGTCTGGTTTGGCTAGTGAGGTGGTAGGAAATACAAATTTATATAGTGATGGCGGATGGTACTTTTTAGGGGTGACCGCCAATCTAGATCGGAAATTGGAAAACGTTGAGCGGACTATTGAACAAGTCATCGCCAATTTACAAACTCAAGGTGTAACGGATGAACAGTTAAACCGGGCGAAGAAACAAATCCAAGCTGGGACAATTTTTAGCAGCCGCAATCTTAATAGCCAAGCAAGTCTATTAGCTTACGACCAAAGTACGACCGGAGATTATCGTCAGACAGACCGTTTTTTAGAAGCTGTTGCTCAAGTGACTGCTGCTGACGTGCAACGGGTTGCCAATCAATACTTGAAAACAGAGAACCGTACTTTAGGATGGTTAAAACCAACTAAACAGACACAAGTTTCTGGCAGTCTTAACATTACAGATTTTAGCCGCATTACCGCAGACTTTCGTCCCACAAAACCTTTCTCATTTCCAGAGGTCGCTAAGTATTTGCCGCCGTTCCCACCATCAACTGCTAAATCCCAGCAAGCCATACCACAGCAGTTAACTTTATCTAATGGCTTGCAAATTTTACTCCTACCTGACTCCAGCAATCCATCTGTTTCCCTTAGGGGTTTTGTTCGCGCTGGCCAAGAGTTTGACCCGAAAGAAAAAATAGGTCTGTCTACCCTTACCGCTATGAACTTATTCAACCAATCCATCTGGCTTGTTGAAGAGTTTGAAAATAGGGGGGGATTTGGACTCGCAGTGCAGCCAGACAGGGAAGGTACTTATATTTCCGGGATAAGCTTAAAAGCCGATTTACCCTTCTTGCTCGAAACGCTCGCAGATGTGATGCAATATGCTTCTTTTCCAGCAGAATCTTTAGAATCTAGCCGTCAATCTTATCTAAATGCTTTAAATGCGGGTGCAGAAAATCCAGTTGATGCTGCCAAGCAATTGTTTCTACAAGCAATTTATCCCGCCAATCATCCCTTGTCTGCGCCTCCCACTCAAGCAACTCTCAAAGCAATTAGTCGAGAAGACGTTGTAGATTTTTACCGAAAATACTACCGCCCTGACACAACCGTACTAGCTTTAGTCGGAGACTTTAATCCAACTGTTGTGCGATCGCAACTAGAAGCCATACTCGGCAGTTGGCAAGCTAGTAACAATGCTCCTTCTGCCTCTAATTTGCCATCGGTTTCACCTCCTAATCAAATCGTGCGTTTGCGAAAAAGACTGCCAAGCCAAACCCAATCACTGATTGTCATGGGTTATCCAATTTCTAACTTGACAGAATCTAAATTCTATGAGTTAAAAATCCTCAACGAAATTCTGGGCGGTAGTTCATTATCCAGCCGTTTAGGAAATGAACTTCGCTACCATCAAGGATTGACTTATACAATTGGCTGTAATCTCCAGACTGGGCACAATTTCGGTTTATTTACTATCCTCATGCAGACTGCACCAGAAAATACCGAAAAAGCAATTGATATTACTCTGGCTGTTCTCAAGCAGTTACAAGAGCAAGGGGTGAGTAAGTCTGAAGTTGAGATAGCGAAACAGAGTTTAGTCAGCAGATATCAACTGGCTTTAGCCGATCAAGATGTTTTAGCTGAGATGATTCTCAACAACCAAGTCTATGGATACAAACCGGAGGAACTGCATCAACAACCTCGTCAAATTCAAGCTGTTACTTTGAATCAAGTTAACCAGGCTGTCAAGGATTTCATTCACCCAGACAAAATTATTGTCATCAGTGTAGGTGCGAACTGAATCGCTGTTTTAGGGTGTCCTTACCCCCATCCCCTCTCAAATTTGGGAAAGCAGGGTGGTTTCATACAACCGTAGAAAAATCAAAATCTCGATAAGGGTGTTTAAGCATATACGGTTGGAACTGGACTTGAGACTAGATTTTGAATATCTACAAAGTTAGATTAAATTTTCTTTGCATTGACAGGAGGTTTATAACCGTGAAAACGAGTACCTATTTTATTGCTTCAATGGCTGGGTTAATCGTGCTTCTGAGCGGCTTGCCGGGATTTAGCGGTTCAGATCTTGTAGCAAAGCAATCAAATACAACCCCTGAAAGCCCCAGTCGGATCTCTGAAGTATTTGAAAAGCTAGAGAGCGGCATGACCTACGAACAAGTCGTCTCTAAATTAGGAAAACCCGGACAGAATATTCCACTTGATGGATTCGTCGCACGTTGGTCACGTAAAAATAATACTGAGCAAGTCACACTAATTATTGAAGGGGGAAAAATTAACACCAGAGAAATATTGGGAAACTGGGGGCTGGAGGTTGAACAAGCTAAGACCTATGCTGAGATGCTGAAGCTTTTAGGTGAACCCATTGGCAAGAGAGAGATTTATACCTACATTTGGCAAGATGATCGAGGATGCCAAATGAATGCTAAGTTTGTCAAAAATCAGGCTATTGAAGTTCAATATATGTGCATAGACGGCAAGTTTGGCTTCATTCATAGTGCGCTGGGAAATATTGAACTCCAACCTCTACCCTCTATTCCAAAAAAGGGCGTTGCTAAATAATGGGATGATTAAGGCTGACACGGTGACGCTGTGAATAGTTGTTGATAAAAATTTCAAAATCATCCCGCAATAATGCAACGCCCAAAAAAGTAATTACAGTCCATAGAGATACTGTATCGTCTCATCATCTTTGCGATCTCCAAACTTCGCCAAAAGCCTCTTAATCAGAGTCTGCAAAGCGGGATCATCATCTCAGCATTTTCAAAGCTGAGTGATGTTGTAATTGACACCAGTTTCAAACTTACCTAATAATTTGAATGCATCCTGATAGGCGACTTCTTTACCTGGTTCGTTGAAAAGCCCATCTCCATCCAAGTCTATATTAATGCTGCCGAAGTTAAAGGTTCCACCAAAACTAAGTTCATGGTACCCCGGATCTAACACCAGATTTATCCAAATCCCATCTGACATCCCGCCTTGAATCAGCCCACGACCATTGTCAGTTGCTTCCAAGGGAAGACCTAACACGTTGTTTTCCGGGATGGTATAGTTAAATCCCTTCGGAGTCGGAGTGACTTGCCGATAACCCATTAACCCATCATCGCCCCAGTCTGCATCGGCAAACAGGGTATCTCCGTCAATCTTGAAAAACATGTCCGTTGCCGTTTGCATGTTATTTTCGTTCAAGTTACGGAGTTCTTTGGGGGTCAAGATGCCATTATCAGGCAAATCTCTGAAAAAATTGCCAAAAAAAGCCTGTAATTGAGCATTATCCCATTCCACATTGAGTATCGGCAAGAAAATTTCTTTACCGCGAGGCACTTCAATGTCACGGGTTGTACCCGGTTCTGCTGGATCAGCTCCTCCTGGTACAAAGAGCGCCCCTGTCAAGAAGAAGACAGAACCGGATTGATTGACATCAGCAAATTCTCCAGTTGTATCATTAAAGGGGCTTTGATCCGCCGGAATGGAATAAGACCATTTCCAGAAGTCTGTAGTCAGCTTCGCTTGGGATCGTCCAGTTCCTGGCTCATCCGGAATGATTCTGAATGACGAGGGTTGATGACCTGAAAGTCCAGAAACTGAAGAAGTTTGAGGAATTTCGGAGGAGGCCCAGGTATAGTTTGAACGATTGAGGTAACGATCAACCTCTTGCAATGGACTGTGGGGAATAAGACGGCTGTCCTCTGAATTGGGTAAAAAACCAGCAGAATAAAAATCTTGTCGTAAACTCATAACTGTTATCTCCAATTTCTTCTAGACGATGAACCCAATGCTCCATCCCTGAATGGAACCATTACAAGCATTTCGCCTGCCTGAATCGATCAAAAAATGAATGGCACAATGCATTCAATATCTGCATTGTTCAGATGCCCATCTAGATGCTCTCTTTTGCGATATAGGGAATTCATCGAGTATGCCTCCTTCAGTCCTGCTATTTGAGGACATGGTTAGACCAGCTTTCATATCGATAACCGAGCAGCTCAGGCGATTACTCCGATTTTTAGACTACAGATCAAAAATGAAGAATTTGTGAGGAATCAAAAATAATATCAAAATTACAGATTCTTAATATGTAAATATATTTTCAGTCAATAACTTTATACTTAAGCTGATACGCACCTAAATCAAATATTCTTGCATTGGGGATGTCCAAGGTCAAAAGGAGCCAGTGCGTTCGGTCGCCAGACCTGAAAAAACTGGCGTTCCAGGGTCAAAGGTTGGCTTGGATTTTCGACTCTTAACTCTTGGCAACCTTAGTGCGAAATATACAATTTAAATGCGTAACATAAAGTAAGCTGCCGTGATTTTCCCGGAGGGTGGGTTATGGCAAAGTCTAGCGTTTCTGGAAACATTGTAGATCTTCTCCACAAAATTATATTTCCGGGAACAGTTGTTATTGTAGACGGCAAGATTCAAGCGATCGCACATGAAAATGGGCAACACTACGACCAATATATCCTTCCTGGTTTTATCGATGCCCACGTTCATATCGAAAGTTCTATGCTCGTACCAACAGAATTTGCTCGTTTGGCAACGGTACATGGTACGGTAGCAGCAGTTTCCGATCCCCATGAAATTGCTAATGTTTTAGGATTAGCAGGTATTCGATTTATGCTGGCCAATGCTGCCCAAACACCATTTACGATTGTTTTTGGTGCGCCTTCCTGCGTTCCTGCAACTGGCTTTGAAACAGCAGGTGCAGAATTATCAGCCAAAGAAATTCGTGAACTTTTTGAGCAGGATGGTATTTCTTACCTCAGCGAAGTGATGAACGTTCCCGGCGTTTTAAATCGCACAACTGAGGTGATGGAAAAAATCCGTATTGCCCAAGAACTAAGACATCCAGTTGATGGACACGCACCAGGATTGTGCGGTGAGGCAGCACGTAACTATGCTAATGCTAAAATTACTACCGACCACGAATGCTGCACCCTGACGGAAGCCTTGGATAAAATTGCATTCGGGATGAAAGTTATTATTCGTGAGGGTTCGGCAGCTAAAAATTTTGATACACTACACAGCTTGATAGATTCCCATTCAGATCAATGTATGTTTTGTAGTGATGACAAGCATCCTGATGATTTAGTCAAAGGACATATCAACGAACTGGTGCGGCGTGCTGTGGCATTAGGTCATGATGTAATGGATGTGCTGCAAATAGCCTGTGTTAATCCTGTCTGGCACTACAAAATGAATGTGGGATTGCTGCAAGTTGGCGATCCTGCCGATTTCATTGTGGTCAACAATTTGCGAGAATTTAAGGTGTTATCTACCTATTGCCAGGGAATTTTAGTTGCTAAAGAAGGTAAAGCATTAATATCATCCTTGCCAGTTGCGCCGATAAATAACTTTAGTGCTACTGAAAAACAAATAACCGAATTTCGCATCCCCGCACAAGGTACAACAGTCCGAGTTATGACAGCATTTGACGGACAATTAATTACAGAAGAAAAACTTTTACCTGCTCAGATTCAAAATGGCGAAGTCATCACAGATATAGAAAATGATGTTCTGAAAATTACCGTTGTCAACCGTTACAAAAATACTCCACCAGCTGTAGCGCTAATTCAAAATTTTGGATTAAAACGAGGTGCGATCGCCTCTAGTGTTGCTCATGATTCCCACAATATCGTTGCTGTGGGTACAACTGATGAGGAACTCTGCGCGGCGGTGAATGCGGTGATTGACGCTAAAGGAGGTATTGCTGTAGTAGAAAGCAACACTATCCAAGTGCTGACTTTACCCGTAGCTGGACTGATGAGTGATGCAGACGGCTACATAGTTGCAAAACAGTATGCTCAAATGGATGCTTGGGCAAAACGTCTGGGTTCTCAACTATTAGCACCATTTATGACGCTTTCGTTTATGGCGCTGTTGGTGATTCCCGATTTAAAATTGAGCGATCGCGGGTTGTTTAGTGGCAAAAATTTCCAGTTTGTTTCTCTGTGGGTTGATTAAGGCCGGGGTTTGATCATAAAGCTAATCGCAACTAGCATAACTTCTAATGAGTGCCTATTCTTCCTCTATGAGTTTTTCTAATTCATCTAACATCTGAGTAATTCGCTCTTGTTAAGTAAGTCGGTGGAAAAAAACCAAACTATGTTAAGAAACGTAAATTGGCTTGAAACCCTTACCAATGACAAATGACAAATGACAGTCCTCGCCAGTTATGTTTAATTGCACCGCCCTACTTACTCCTTTAAAGGAAACCGCCGCATCATCTCCTGCACTTCCACTGCATCCCCCGAAGGCGCATACACGAATCCGCCAGACATTGCGATGCCTGCGGCAACCCCTTCGGGGAACGCAATCCTCTGCTGCCTCGCCCAATCAAACCAAGCACTCACATTCGATGTCACCACATTCTTGCCCTTAGCCCCACTCTTGCAGCTGTTGATAAATAAGCCAGTCGGATTGTCACACCATCCCTCGTGAATTGCTTCTTTTACACGAGCGATCGCCCCCTGTACATTCACCCAATATTTCTTTACCACCCCCAAACATGGCTCTGGGTTTATTCGTAACCGTCGCAACTCTGTACAAACCTCAGCAATTTGCTGCTTATTTGGCTTATCCGAAGTTGAACCTGCTTCGACCTCCGCCTCGGAAAATTCGTCCTCATGAGAGTCTATCCCGCCCGTCGAGTCATCCAGTTCTAATTCATCAACGAAGTGAGTGATCTGGGGTTGCTTTGATTTTGGGGTTTGCTGAGCTGGCTCATATTCGCTTTGTTTTACTCCTTCATCCTTTACTTCCCTAATAGCAGTGTTTTGTTGTGGCTTAGAAGTTTCAGGATGGGATCTGTGATATTGTTCTGCATTGAATCTGGAATGTTCAGTTTTGCACTTACCAAGTTCAAGTAGCTTATTCAGTACATCAAAGTTTAATTTATACTGCCAAGTCTTATCTTGCCCATTTCCAGGATTTTTCTGCTTGGAGAGAATGCCCATCTCCTCAAGCCGAGCGATCGCACTCCTAATGACATGAAGACTATGCTCACCCATTAGGTCAGCATAAATTCGTTTGAGTGGCT
Organism: Calothrix sp. NIES-2100; assembly: GCF_963875285.1. NCBI lineage: Bacteria > Bacillati > Cyanobacteriota > Cyanophyceae > Nostocales > Calotrichaceae > Calothrix > Calothrix sp. NIES-2100. The sequence continues at coordinate 7,876,643 of NZ_CAWNLA010000001.1, read as the reverse complement.
GGTAAACCCAAGGAGTGCGGTGATTTTTGAGCTTCCATTTAGTCCAGTGTCGGAAATACTCAATCAGCTTGGCAGCACAGAAGTTGCCAGTAATGTCCAGATACTCTCGCCGCAATATCACCAGCACCGATGCTTTTTCGGTAGAGACAACAGTACTCATTTGTTGCCTCCCACATGCGGACGAAAAGTTAAGTTAATTCGCGTACTAAGTAGGTCAACCAAAAAAAACGTAAGATAGAAAGAGTTCAGAAATTAAGTAATAACTGATGCCAAGTGCGTTAAGAATAATACTAACTGCCGAAGAAGACCGTACACTAAAAGAACTCAGTTGTGCAGATCAAGTCCCACGTAGAACTAAACAAAGAGCGATCGCCTTGCGCCTAAATGCCCACGGATGGAACGTACCGTACTATCGCAGAGTATCTAGATTGGGCACAACAGACAGTAAGGGAGACGATTAAACGCTGGCAATATCAGGGTTTAGGAGGTTTGTGGGAAAAACCAGGACGCGGAAAAAATTCGGGAATCCTACCTTTTTTTTGTCCCAAAAAAACAACTCATCTTCATATTCTAAAATTATCAGCCAATTTTAATTAGTATTAATACGTAATTAACTGTAATAAATATCCTATTTATACCGAAATGAGTTTTTAGCGATACCTACGGCACACTGCGTGAACGCACGTTTTTTATCCGACCTCACCAAATCGCGTTGCTCCCTGTCAACAAACTACGGAAACGATTGGTGGGTTCTTGAAGCGTAACATCAGCAAGAATCGCGTCGCGTAATTTGAGAGCTTCCTGGGTTTGTTGGGCAATAAATTCCTCGCGGGTTAAAACAGTAGCACTAGCAAGAACATGGAATTTAAAGGCAACATCTTCAGGGTCTACGTCGCTCAGAGGAGTTCCTAGTGATTGATAAATCTCAAATAATCCTGGGGAGATTAAATCTAAGTCTTCGGGTTGTTTAATTTTGCCACGAAATTCGGGAAGGCTATCATCAACTATGCGGCGAATACGTTCAAAGTTGTGATCTACCAGTTCTTTTAAACCAGGATAGGTCTGCACCGTAAAGGTTTGTCCGATCCAGTCGCGTGTTGGTAAATCAAAGACATATCCCGGCACAAGAATTTCACCCGTTGTATTCACATTTGAAACTAAGCTAGCCCAAGGAAGCCCTTGAACCGTAGCGTTATCTGGTTTACCACCTAGGTTAGAGCTAAAAGTAGCATATTTAAAGCCATAGATAACTCCATTTTTGCCGAGTTCAGGAATGCCAAACTGGAACTGCACATAGGGAATATCAATATTAGTCTGGCTGCGAACAGATACCCCATAAGTACCTTTTTCTCCGGGCGTAATCACTCTTGGCCCACCTAAACCAACATCCACATCCGGTTCAATGGTTTGTTCCACCAAATAGCGATAGGGCACGATCGCTACCTGCCCATCAGGATTGATGACTTTGACATCATAAAGTCCGTGGGGTGCTGCTGTTAGATCAAAGATGGCAATAATTTTGGTGCTATCCATGACTTGGTAACGCACAGGTTCATATTCGGCAAAACCGGGACGAACCAGTTTAACGATCGCCTCGGGCTGGAATTGCGCCCCTGTAATCGTCGTGGTGACAAAGCGACTATCTCCACTTTTGTCTGTTTCAATAGCAGAAATGCCAAAGGGAAGTACTTGCGCTGTTAACGTGACCGGATTGTTGGTTTGTCCCCGCACCAGAATATAGTAGGAACCTGGTTTAGTTGTGGGAATTAAGGCAGATTGGTTAGGAGCTAAAACACCTTCATCCGCTGCATCATAGATAGTATCTGTAGGCGCAGCACCGTAACGCAGGAACAATTCATTACTGGCATCACTGGCGCTGGAGCTAAGATTGACTCTGAGTGTTTGCCCTAAGTCTACATTCACCTGGAACAGGCGCTCTTGCTTACCAGCGAGCGTTACATTCTGAGGAACACCCAATTGCAATTGGGGCACGGTGATATTCAGGTAATCCGCAGAAGTTGTCCGGTTATTGGATTCAAACCCACTCTCATAAACCTGGTTATAAATGTCTGGGCGAATAATGATGCGATACGAGCCAGGCGTGGCCGGGGGTAAAGTAGCTTGTATTTTGGCAATGTAATTGTCTCCCGGTTTTAAGGTGCCTTGATGCGGAACTCGACCCAGCAGCCGATCGTTGATGTCCCAGATGGCATCACTCGATAGATAAGCAGCATCAGTCCAACTGCCGATTGCATCTTGATTGCTGTGATTGGAGACAGTCCATTCCAGTTGCAGGGAATCTCCGACCTGAGCAGAACTTGGCAGGGTGATTTGATCAACTTGTAAATCGGAAGGCGGCGGCAATTCGATAATTAAGGGTTGAGTGCTGGCCGTTGCATTATTGTTCTCGTTGCTACCCTCAAAGACTTGTCCTTTGACACCAGAATAATCATTGGCTGGGTCAGTGACGACGAAAAGATAAAACGATCCGGTTAAATAATTGGGTAGTTTGAGCGTTTTATTGATGGTGTAATCAGCGCTAGCAGCTAACCCCCCTTGGTGAACAACATAATCCAGATAGACATCGCTTTGCAGATCCAAGAAGCGATCGCGGGATAAATAGATTAAATCTCTCCAGGTTCCCTGTTTAGCTGGTGTATTCCCGTTACTGTCGTTTTTAACGGTATAGTTCAGGTTAAAGCTTTGTCCCACGGTAGCATGTTCGACAACTGTGAAGGGAAAAACTTTCAGATCGGGAGGCGTTGCTAGGGAAATAGATAAAGGCGTAGCAGTAATATTATTTCCCTCATCTTTAAATTCACCCACCCCATTTCCAGCATCAGTAACGGCTAGGATGTAAAAATCTCCGGCGACACCAATGGGTAAATCAACGTTCAATGTTGCTGAATAATTGCCACCTTGGGTCAGTGAACCAGTATGAATTGAAAAACCTAACGCTTGATCGTTCTTATCTAAGGATGGGTCACGGGAAAGATAGATTTGGTCAACCCAGTTTTTTTCTCTTGTATCCCGGCTTCCTTGGTTAGTCACTGTCCAGCTAATGGGAATCGTTTGACCGGAGAAGGGGGTTGGCGTAGGAACAGTTAACTCTGTAATCTTGAGATCTGGTTCACGGTAGGTAACTGGAATAGATGTCACTGACAGGTTGTTAGCGAAATTCTCAAATCCTCCACTGGTATATCTTGCTATTGCTTGTTTGTTATCGCCCCGATCGAGAATTCCACCTTCAATATCAGCGATTATTTATATAGATATACTGTTTGCCATCAATTCCTGCTGGCAGGGTAATTTGTTGGGTTTGCGTGTAACTATTGGCGGCTGGATGGCTAAATGAACCTAAGGCTTTAACTCCTCCCAGTGTTTGATCTCCCGGGTTATAGTTTTGCACCGTTAAGCGGGGGTCTGGCAAAAGATAAACTAAATCAGTCCAATAGCGGGTTCCTGACCAAATTGGCGATCCCTGATTTTCCACTGTCCATTGAATTGTCGTTGTTTCCCCTGAGAAGTTGGTACTATTGGGAACAGTAATGTTGGTTACCCGCAAATCAGCGGGACTGGCAGTAACATTCGTGGCGATCGCTTGAGAACTATTTTCCTGATAAATTCCTTCCCAGGCTCCTCCAGTTTCCACAATTACATATTGTCCTGTAGCAGCTGAGTTGAGATTAAAGATTTGTTCTCCCTCGTAGCTTTGATTGCGGGCTAGTTTTCCATTGTGGGAAATAGCTCCTAAAGTCCAAACTTTGGCTGCTAGATCGGCATAGGGAACAGGAACAACATCAAAGAAGTTAGGAGCGAAGGCCTGGTTATTAGCTTTTAAACCATTTTCAAACACTAATCCCGTTGCATCGGTCTGTACAAACAGATGATAATTCCCCTGGAATCTAGGTGGTAAAAGTACGGTTTGGTTTTGGTTGTAGAATTGACCAACATCTAGTAGCCCAGTATGGATAAAGTCCCCAATTAGTATGTCATCACCGTCACCTGCGATCGCATTACCAGAGACAAACACCCGATCAACCCAGGAAGTGACTGTTCCTGCACCCTTACCGACATTCGCCACCTGCCAGCCGATTGTAACTTCAGCCGGGTTGCCCACGGTCAATTGAGGTGCTGTGACCTGAGAGACTTGTAAATCAGCATAGGGAGCTAAATCAAAATAAATGGCTTGCTCATCAAGATTATTAGTCTCATTCGTTTCTGGCTGGCTGTTAAACGTATCAGTCTGAGCCAGGATGTAGTATCGCCCTGCAATCGAGCTATCGTTGAGAGGTAAGGTAACCGTAGCAGTCTGGCTATATTCCCCATTGGGAGCTAGGGGCGTTTGACTGGCGCTTTGAGTTAGGAGGATTGTATCATCTTGACTCAAGGTAGAGTCTGTAGAAAGGTAAAGGCGATCGCTCCACAAATTCGTAGTGGGATCGGTACCAGTATTGCGAACAATCCAGGTAACATCAAAAGGCTCACCAAAATTTGCAGTGGTAGGAATTGCCTTGATCTGTACTGTTAAATCAGATTCAATAACATTATTAACCGTAATGCTAAATGCTTGATCGTAAGTAAAACCAGAACCCCCCGCATCTTGGGTACGAACGATGATTGAATAAACTCGGTTCTGCTCGAAATCTAATAATGCACTATTAGTAACAATTAAGCGGTTTGCTTGAATACTAAAACGACCACCCGCATCATCTAAAAGTTGATAGATATAGGTATCTCCTTGATCTGGATCAATGGTTGTGAAGGTACCAATGAGCGTTCCATTGGGACTATGTTCATTAATAGTTGCGTTACTGAGTTGAATCCCAGTCGGAGCCTCATTGACGTTACTGACATGAATCGTCAGGATTTTCTCAATGCTTAATCCACCTGCATCGACTGCTTGAACTCGAATGCTGTAGCTTGATTTGGTTTCAAAGTCTAATGAAGTTGCCAGTTGTAATTGATCGTTAACAATCACAAAGGCAGTATTATCAGTATCACCAATACCTGTCACTAAACTGTAAGTGAAAGTATCTCCTTGATCCTGATCGGTTGTGCTTAAAGTACCAATTATCGTTTTAAATGGACTGTTTTCATTAATGCTTGAATTAGTGCCTTTGCTTTCTCTTCCGCCTCGAATAAGGAATAGTTGAATGGGCTGTAAGTTAAATCGCCAGATGTTGGCAGTCGTCGCCCCCCTACTGGCAAAGATGTACTCATCACTGAATTTGAGTGATTATCCAGGTGAGGAATGCCCAAGACATGACCCATTTCGTGGGTGATGACGGTTAACAAGTCCACTTTTCCGGCAGCAGCGTTGTCTGCTTTCGCCCAGAAAGCATCTTGAGAGAAAGTTGCATTAAATTCAATATTGTCCTTAGGTGTGGGATCAATAAACCATCTTCTTCCTGCGGCATCAACATCAATAGTAATGATCTGTCCTGAAGTCAGCCCTAGTTGAGCATCTGGGAGATCCGCAACTTGCAAGGTCACATTCTCAAGTTGCGCCAATCTTTGCCCATCCAGTCCCGCTTGCTTCCAAAGATCGATCGCTTCCCTACGAAATAAATCAAGCGTTTTTGAAGAAAGGCTGGGAAATTGATCGACAGTTCCAGACTCCTGAGCGGAAATTCCGACCAGTAAATCCCCGTGACCTACCCATGTTAAAGGATCGCGATCGCCCAGATTAATCTCCTTTGCCGTAATCAAAGCTTCTAGTTCTGCCAACAAATGTTTTAACTTTTCTTGTTTGTCTATATTAGACCACACTTTAAATTTTTTGACTCGTTTGTAGGTACTTTCTAATAGCTTTTGCAGTTCCATTCCCACCGAAGGTGGCTGTAAAGCTTTTACTTTCTCTCGAATTTGATTAATTGATAAATCATACTCTATAGCTGCTGACAGAAGCTCTATCCTCTCAGATTCTGATTCTACCTTACCTATCTCCCTAGCTTTTGTATATTCGATTTCCCCAGAGCGCAAAGCATCCAATATATCATTGGGGAGATTGAGTAATGGCAGCCTGTGGGTGCGAAAAGACTCCGAAGACATCTTGCCAACACTGGCAAATACTTCTGCAAGTATCTGTTTGGTTTCAGAGCGGACATCGTTGTCCGCCACCACACCCCGTTTTGCTTTAGATAATTTGTTGAGTAGTGAGACAACCCCTTCCCTATTGCTTGACAACCTTAGCGCCAATAAATCCAAGATGCCTTCTGTCTCTTCCACCGGATTTAAATTTTCCCTCTGCAAATTCTCTATCAGCGCATACTGTATTGCCTGAATATCAGACATCTCTCGGATGGTTACAGGCACTTCCTTTAAGGAACATTTTTTAGCTGCACGATATTTTCTTTCTCCTGCCACTAATTCATACTTATCAGCCACTTTTCTGACTAACAAAGGCTGGAGGATACCTTCGGTGCGGACTGATTCGATCAGAGATTGCATTCCTTTGGTATCAAAATAGTGTCGGGGTTGAGTAGCTGGCATAACAATCATGGATAACGGTACTAATTTAGCAGCTAAAGCAGAAGTTTCTTCTTCCCTTATCGGCAATACAGTCGTACCAGTTACATCCTGTAATGCTTCTTTTTTTGTTTTAGTCGCATTTTTAGTTCCAGGATTGGTTATTTTGATAGATTTTCCTTGGGTAGTAGTTACTCGATAACTCACGTTAAAATCTCCCTATAAAGTACTAACTTATCAATGATTTAATTTTCTGCTAGGAAGTAAATTATACTAAAAGCATCTGGAAAATTTACTTTTGAATGAGCGCTAAAAACTCGATCAGATAAAGCTTCCTGCTTTGAATCAAACAGTCCAAATGACTGCTAATTTCTGTCTTGCTTATCTCTCAGTAATCTCAATTTTTTCAACTAACCTCGTTAAAACAGAAATACTGTATGATATTTCACTCTAAATGATCAGTTGTGAGGAATTTGTGAGGTATATGAAAATAAATACACAAATTCATAGAATTATATGTAGCTCTTACCTCTTACCAGCTGTGCTGCGCTTAGTGGAAAAGGAAAAACACATACGCTAAACATAAGTTTCAATTATTACTTTTAAAGTGGCAGTGTTAATTCGATAAAATATAGTTATATTTTTGACTAAAAATATCTTTTATCCTCACAAGTTCCTCAAATTTTCTTTGTAACTTAATTAACAGAGCAAGCAACTAACATATTGGTTGAGTTGCAAGAGTAAACAGGATGTAGCCAAGATGCATGGCGTGATTAGTTCAGCAGAAATCCTTTGTCAGGGATGGCTAGCTCCGGTAAACTGACTAATTTTAGTTGAGTGTGCGATCTGTGCCATGTATGAGGGCAAAATGTGGCGTTAGGGATATGCGATCGCAGTTTCATCAAAACAAGGAGGTTGTAAGTGTCAGATTTATCAACACCGCTCTATTTCTTACCTCGCTTATGAAGTTCATAATGATACCTCCATTTGGGAGGACTTTGATAACAAGATAGTTAGTCCAGTACTGGACAAGCTGTTGCCAAACGCAGACATCGTTGCCGAGAGCTTGCTATGATTGACGACCTAAGCAAAACTTTGAAGGCTATCTTAACCCAGCCAGGTTTACCCGCAGAACTGGCGAATGTAATGATTATGTTTGACCGTCCAGTGGAAAACTTTAATCCCCAACAGACGGCGATTAATTTATTTCTTTACGATATTCGTGAGAATTTAGAACTGCGAAGTAACGAGCCAAGCATTGAGCGTAACAATGGACAGGCTGTGATTATACGTCCGCCATTGCGGATGGACTGTACTTATTTAATTACAGCTTGGCCTTTTGGTGGCACAGAATTAGCTTTACAGGAACACCGACTGTTAAGCCAAGTACTACAAGTTCTCTCCCGTTATCACACGATTCCCAAACAATTTTTACAAGGTAGCCTAAGTGAGCAAGAGCCACCATTACCTCTGACGATTTCTTCTGTTGGTGCGATTCGTTGCTTAGTGAATCACGGTAATCAGTCCGTACATAACTAAGCCAACCTCAACCCGACAACGGGAAACAGGTTGAACTCTCGGTCAGATGTAGGTGAAAGTCCTACCAATCAGACTCAGATTTGACTCCTTATCTGCCCACACCGAACAAGCTCGGTTCTTGTAGAGTGAAGCTGGGAACAGGGCGCAATCAGACAACCGTTGCGGGTTGACACTGGTGCTAACAGGGAGTTCCTACGGTGAAACTGAGCCTAGAAAAGCAACCTAAGAAAAAGCAGGGCGCAACCTTAAAAGCCTGACTTGATTGGAGACAATTCCCGCTGCATCATCAACAGGATAGCAGCTAGAGTCCAGGGAATCCAATGGTTGAATTGGCTACACCTAACGGAACAACGCCACACGCTACAACGGGGGGAACCTCATGGCGGACTACGGGAAATTCCAATTCCTAAGAAGGACGGAACCACCAGAATGCTAAAAATACCGACCATCGCGGATAGAGCTTGGCAATGCCTAGCAAAATATGCCTTAGAACCAGCACACGAAGCCACTTTCCACGCCCGGAGCTACGGGTTTAGAACTGGACGCTCGGCACACGATGCCCAGCAATACATTTTTAACAACTTACGCTCCCATAGCAACGGAATAGAGAAGCGAGTCATAGAACTCGATATTGAAAAGTGCTTTGACAGGATTAATCACTCAGCAATCATGGATAGGCTCATCGCTCCAAAAGGCTTAAAACTCGGAATATACCGATGCCTCAAGGCAGGAGTCAACCCAGAATTCCCCGAACAAGGTACACCTCAAGGGGGAGTAATTAGCCCACTATTAGCGAACATCGCTCTCAACGGGATTGAAGAAATCCACCCATCCGTAAGATATGCGGATGACATGGTATATTTCCTAAAACCTAAAGATGACGCAAACAAGATACTTGTGAAAATCAGCCAATTCCTAGCAGAACGCGGGATGAAGGTAAGCGAGAAAAAGACCAAAGTAACCGCTACGACAGACGGCTTTGATTTTCTAGGCTGGAACTTCATGGTTCAGAGCAACGGAAAGTTTAGAAGCACCCCTTCAGTGGGTAACTTTAAAGCCTTCCGCGAGAAAGTAAAAGCTATCGTCAACAACTCGAATTATGGCGCTAAGGTCAAGGCTCTCAAGCTTGCCCCCTTAGTTAGAGGATGGCGGAACTACCATCGTTTCTGCAAGATGGACGGGTCAAGGTTCTCACTTTGGCACATAAATCACAGAGCGTTCACGGTATTTAATAAGGAAGCCAAGAACGACCGCAACTCAAGTAAAACACTTGTTGAGAAGGCGTTCCCAAAAGTTTCTTACGCCCAAGGCAAACACGTCATGGTTAAAGGTGAAAAATCTCCCTATGACGGAGATATCACTTTCTGGAGCAAACGTAACAGTAAACTTTACGACGGCGAAACCTCTTTTGCTCTCAAAAAGCAAAGCCATAAATGTGCATCCTGTGGTATGAAATTTATCGGTGAAGAGCGGGTTCACCTGCACCACATCGATGGAAATCATGCCAACTGGAAGAAAAATAACCTCAAAGCAATTCACGAGAGTTGCCACGACTACAAGCACATGAGCAAAAGCGCAAGCTAAGAACATCGTGAGCCGGATGCAGTTAAAGCTGCACGTCCGGTTCTAACAGAGAGGTGCGAGGCATAATAGCCTCCATCGACTCTAACATAGACTCAAAAATCCGGCAGAGTTTTGGACAGCTTTAGGTACACCATTACGAGCTGCTGTAGCAGCAACCATCACTATCAGTTTAGAGCCTCTAAAGGACAACACTGTCCCACTAGAAACTTACAAACTAGTACAAAAAACTGCTCTACAGCTAGAACAAGACCGCTTTGCGATCGAGGGCGAAATAGAGGACATCAACTATCAGCCTATAGCTAATGCCACAGTACAGTTAGTGGAACTGGAACAGACAGTAACTACCAAACCTGATGGTTACTATAGCTTCAGATTCATTCCTGCTGGTATTTACACATTGCGAGTTCAGCCTCCCAGTCTAAAAGCGCAGAATTTCCCGAGTATTCATACGGATGTTCCGTCGGACGAGTTGAATCGGTCAATACAGGCGAAGGCGTTTAGCACGGGTCAGGATTTATTCTTTCGGCAGGGGGCGTATGAGTCAACCAGGCAGACGCTACAGAGGCAGGAAGAGAATAAAGAGGAATTGCAGGCGAAATCTGAGATTACAGTACTGCAACGGCAGGAAGAATCGAGAAACCCCAATCAAACGGGATTACCCGATGGCCTCAAAGCAGGGGTTGAGAATTTATCGGGATATTCCTTAGATGATGTTAGGGTTCATTATAATTCGCCCAAACCTGCCCAATTACAGGCATTAGCTTATACCCAAGGGACTGAGATTCATGTTGCCCCCGGACAAGAGGAACATTTACCCCATGAAGCATGGCACGTTGTCCAGCAGATGCAAGGGAGAGTGAAGCCCACGATGCAGTCCCTGGGTATGGCGATTAATGATGACCGCGCTTTGGAACGGGAGGCAGACCTGATGGGGGTGAAAGCTGCTGTTGACAATCGACCTGAAACAATAACACAAAGAAAACTATTGGACACCGCGAGAAAAACGAAATTAGACCTTTCAAAAACTATTGTTGAAGATAATAGCAGGATCATCCAACGATGGAAATCCCAGACATTGGAAGAGGAATCAGATAAAACAGGATACGAACGTATGATAGGACTGGCTATGTTCTATGCCGAGGAGGAATTAGATTCAGATATAGATGAATATTCTACAGATGAGGAGTTAATTGCCTATTTAAATGATGAGGAAAAAGAACAATTCAGATATAGCAGAAAGTTACGAGAACTTCAGGACGCGGGCATGGCAGATACCATTCATCATATTCTTTCCAGGAAAAAAATAGAAAGTCTTTATAAACGCCTCACCCCCACTCAGCAGTTATTTTTCAAAGAAATCTTTTCTCGACAAACTAATATAGGCGGTTACAGAGGGATATCCGATGCAACAACAACAGAAAGTTTGTTGAGTTTGCGTTCAAATCTGGTATTGGAACCAGAAGGCTCCAAACGTTCAGATGATCCAGCACGCATACAAGGGAATTCGAGTGACTTCGATCCAGTATTTGAATCAAGCGGTCAGATGACCAAGATTTCATTGATTTATCAAAAAGTTGATCAAATAATTTCCACGATGCTCACTCAATCGAAAAAGGAGTTAGACCAAGAGGCAGTTAATGTGATTATTAATTTGCTGTTAGATGCAGAAATCGCCTATGCAGAGGCACAAGGACAGGATAGTTTCTGGAAAACTAGAATGGATCTCAATATAAAAGATGTTTGGGAAGGAACAAATGTTGGGCAAAAAGGTGAATCATGGAAGAAGAAATATCGCAGAGGTTCTTGATCATCCGCCACCATGGAGGTGGGCGGCTGATGCCCAGAATTTAGCCAATCGTTTCCGCAAGTATTGGTCAGATTGGTTTACTTTTCTCTCTCATCCAGAGGTGAAACCGGATAATAATGACGCGAAAAGGGCATTGCGACCAGTGGTAGTCCATCGCAAAGTTAGTGGTGGTGCCAGAAGTCATTGGGGCGGTCAACTGGTAGCTATGATGTTCAGCTTCTTGGAAACCATGCGACTCCAAGGCAAGAATACCGTTGAGTGCGATCGCGTTTGTAGGGTGCGTTAACTTAAAGTACGACACCATTTGTATCTGATTTCCGGTGCTTTACGCTAAATAACACACCCTACTGGATCGACACAGCTAAAGTTGTGCATTAAGAATAAAGCAGAAAGTATTGATTTATCTCACTTTTCACAAAAATCTATTGCATCATTTTAGCTGTGTCAGTCCAGTACGTTAACGAAGTAATGCACCAACCCCAACGAAAACTGTGTGTCACGGCAAACCTTCCTCATCTTTTGTGAAGTAATATGATCGCTATCCCAAAAATCGCACTTGACAATCAAGCAAAACGATTACCAGCAGGACTTGCACCGTCAACAGATGTAATAGAGCGGGTTCGCCAAGAAGCAATTTTTTCACAGTCAAGATAAAAAAGGCGGTAACGATTATGGGAAACGAACACAGCAGCCAACGCCAAGCCCAAACTAAGACACAACAGCAAAGCGAGGATAGGGCGATCGCATCCAAGCAGAACCAAGCAACACGCGCTGCGGTTCACCCCTGGCTGCAACTGCAACGGCAAATCGGTAACCGAGCCGTGACGCAACTGATTCAGGCTAAGTTAACTGTTAACCCAGCAGACGATATCTACGAGCAAGAGGCAGATCGCACAGCCTTGGCGGTGGTCAACTCCTTGAATGCTCCTGCTAGCCCAACAGCCCAACGCCAGGAAATGCCGGAGGAAGAGGATAAAATCCAGACTAAGCCGTTGATTCAAAGGATGTCAGCAGAGTCAGGGATGGAGGTGACACCACAGCTAGAAGAGTCCATCCAACAGGCTAGGGGTAGTGGACAGCCATTGGCGGATAGTATCAGAGAACCGATAGAGCAGGCCGTTGGGGCTGATTTTAGTGGTGTGCGTATTCATACGGATGCACAGGCTGACCAGTTTAACCAGTCGATACAGGCGAAGGCGTTTACTACGGGGGAGGATGTGTTTTTTAAGCAAGGTGCCTACAACCCAGGTAGTCAGGGTGGGCAGGAGTTAATCGCCCATGAACTGACCCATGTGGTGCAACAGAATAACCAGGCAATCCAGCGCTCATCGGTAACACTGCATTTTCTAGGGGAGCAGGAGGCGGATGCGATGGGAGCGAAGGCAGGCAGTAAAACCGAACAACGCAGAGCAAAAGGTTCGGAGTCAACATCAGGAGCCGGGGCTGCTGGATCTGAAACGGTTCAGCGAAAAAGAAAATGGACTCCGCAGCAGCGCGCTCAAAGTGAGAAGTTTTGGAAAAAGAAACACGAGAGAGAACAAAGAAGGGCAGATGCTATTCAGGCGTTCGTCTCCGGTATGAGTAGGGAGTACAAAATCAACATCACGAGCCAGCAGGCCATGATACTCAGTTCGCATGGTTACAGCAGGGGAGAAGTGAACAGTCTTGTTCAAAAGAGGATGTCGGTACAAGACATCGTGAAATTTTGCGAGGAATGGTATAGCCGGTGGGCCGTAGAACAGGCTGCTGTCGGCAAATTGAGTGCAGACTTGATGAGACAATGGACGGGAAATGTTGCTCCAGCAGGGTTGATCAACAGTAAACCAAAAAGTTTTTCCCCAAAGAGCGATCGCTAAATATTTTGTAGCCTACGATACTTTTTAATACTCGCTCCTTTAACCAGCAGACATAGTATGGATAATGATTACTTATGATTAGCTGATTGATAATTTGTTGGTGCTAACAGTCGTGGAATATAAATGCTTTCTACTACTTGATATTTACGCTGTAGGGCTTGAGATAAAAAGGCTAACATCTGTTTAAGTACGAAAAGTGTCCGGTAAATTAATCGGCAACATGAGCCTTTTCCGACTTATTCTAAGCCAGAGGAGGTTAACCCAAATATTAACTAAAAGAAAAGATATACCAACGAATAGTAATCTTAATGCGGGATTTTTATTATTTGTTCTAATTCGACAAAGATTTTGCAGCCGATAACTACTTTCGATGCCAAATCTTTTTCGATAATCCTGATATATATAATCTAAATTAGTTTGGATTTTATAAGTAACATAAGCAAGGTATTGCACCCCCATATTTTTTACGCTTTCCTTTTCTATATTTACAGACAATCCATAAGTCAAAGGTGACTGAGTCATCTTTGTCTCTTGTAATAGTATGGGTAGTTTTATAGCTTTTTCTTCCCTTCAAAAACTGTTTAATTCCTCCCTTTTTTCCTGTCTTGATAGCAGGCATCATAAATGGAATATCTAATGCTTGCAACCATCTTATTACAGGAGTATTAAAAAATCCCCTATCTAAATAGAGTTTTTTTACATTTATTTTAAGGGATTCAAGTTCCGCCAATAAATAAGTAATTATCGCTACACTAGTATCTAGTCGGCGAACACCTCTGACGGCTAGAGTTACACGCTTGTTTTTGTTAATCACATATAAAGTTGCAGCCGTCAAAAATGAATGAGTACCAGATTTAGCTTCACTTTTATATATGTATGGTAATTCTAAGAATGTTGGCTTACCATAATAACAAATTAAATTTAAATCAATCGCTATTTTTAAACATCCTTTTTTTAAACCTAAAGGAATTCGACTTTTCAATGCTTGATTAATTCGTGTCTCTAACTCCTCAAAATTGTTGATTTTATTAAGATGATATCTAATATCATTAGCTGTAGGAACATTTTTTAATAATTTGGCTGTATTCTCAATACTATCTCCACTGCTGGCTGCTTTTATAAGAATCTCAAATAAAGTTTGTTGGTCACATCCCCCCTGAGTTTCAATGGAAAAATTTTCTACTAAACACTCAATAACCTCTTCAAGGGTTTCTGAGTCTGTTAAAACCAGTTCTTCTGATGAAACAGTCAATTTTAAGAGCCAATATGCTACACACTACTTTCATCATTTCATTTTTTGAACCCCAAAAGAGCAGTATAAGCATTAATTATGCATTTAGTAGTTTACACTACCTTGTTATACGTAAGAGTGATTAGCGATCGCTCTTTGGGGAAAAACTTTTTGGTTTACTGATGGTGGGTGATGAGCTTTGGCTGGTGATTTTTGGTGCGATCGCTTTTTGGTTGTGTCTGTCCGATCGGTCAAGCGATCGCTTGATGAAGAAGTGCGATCGCCATTTGGGAGTGCGATCAATCGTACCTTGTCGTCAAACTGAGCTTTCATTGTCCGCTCCAATACCCGTAGCTGCTGTATGTAGATATGCGATCACCTGCTCAAAATTTTTAATGCTCTCCATCTCTTCAGGTAAGGTAAACTCCTCTTGAGAAATAAAACTAACCAATAAAATTAATCAAAATATATGTCTCAATCAAACTTATCGTCAGAAAATACCTTTAACATTAGCGGCAGTTCAATTACCAACTTAACGGGTTCAGGTAATATTTATTACAACGAGGCTACACCACAATCTGGTCAGCAAAATGCTCCAGATCCCAATTTGCAGAAATTGCCTGTCTCAGCCTCAAATCTTACATCTGCGCTTAAAACTATCCTATTTCTAGCTGCCAATCCCAAAGGCTCACCCCAACTGCGCTTAGATGAAGAAGTACGAGAAATTGATGCTGGGTTACAAAGGGCAAAACGGCGCGATCAATTCGTATTACAGCAGAGATGGGCGGTAAATTCCAGAGATATCCACCGAGCGATGCTAGATTATCAGCCCCAGATCATCCATTTCTCTGGACATGGAGCAGGAGAAGAAGGCTTAGTGCTAGAAGATGAAACGGGAAAACCTCAGCTAGTAGATACAGCAGCCCTGTCAAGCCTGTTTGAACTATTCTCCGATCGCGTGGAATGCGTAGTTCTCAATGCTTGCTATTCCCAGACGCAAGCAGAAGCGATCGCTCAGCACATCCCTTATGTAATAGGAATGAACAAAGCGATCGGGGATCAAGCCGCTATTGAGTTTGCTGTCGGTTTTTATGATGCGATCGCCGCCGGAGAATCTGTAGAGTTTGCCTACAAACTAGGCTGTAACACCATCCGTATGGCAGGAATTGCAGAGCATTTAACACCAGTCTTGATACAAAAATCAACTTGAAGGCGTTTGTGCTGAGGTGGTTGTTGTAGTTGGAGAGTTAGTTGCATCACTTGTACTTGTAGACAGCGTTGGTGGTGGGGGAAACCATTGTGCGCCGTAGATTGTACCGTGGTTAGCGTTATCTGTTAAGTCAATTGCTATTGTATTGCCTTGACCACCATCATCCAGCCGCCAGTACCCTACCATATTTAACCAATATTTATCTTGTTTTCCTGGCTCTATCTGTTGATCGGAATCCTGCTTACTCAACCTTCGAGACATATACTTTTTAATTTGATCCTGAGTTCGGGGTACTTTCCAGAGACGAACTTCTGCGATCGCAATATTGTAATAGGGAGCATCCCGTTTTTGTAAAAGCATTACCCAAAGTAACGACAGCCCAAGGGTTTCAGTCCCCCTTAAAACAGCTAACGTGCAAAATTGGGATGCTCTCTTGTAATAGGTCTTTCCTTCTTTACCAACTTCATTAGAACCTATGATCAGAGGTTCTTCAAGGTCTGCAAAAGAATCTGTAACCTTTTCAAGGTCTGCAACAGAATCTGTAAACAAACCAATGCTCTTAGTTTGCCCTGCAAAAAGGATAGTCTTGCACTTTCCTTCTACAACACAGTTCTGAAGCCTACCATCAACATAAACCGAAATCTCTTTTGTTTTATTATCCCAAGTAAAAGCAATATGGTGCCAGATATGATCTTGAGGAAAATTTTCTTCGGTATAAACAACTATTTTTTCATCAGAGTTTTTACGCTGTAATACAATCCGAATTTTGCCCTCGAACCAGGAAAGGGAATAACCATTTCTTTTTTGATCAATCCGACTGACAATCAAACAATTACCAAATTTGTGCTTAACCCATGCTTCAACAGTAATCCCTTTAGTAGTAATCCCTTCAGTGATATTCAAAGCTTGATATTTATTTTTCTGGACACCACATACTACGCGATCGCTACTTTCGATAAATTTCAACCCAACCGGCAGAGGTAAAGCTGGATATTGAGAAGCTCTTACACGTTCCTCTATACTAGAGTTTTGTTTGTATGATATCTTTACTAAATCTGAATAGTCTGATTTGATGATTTCATGGTTAAGCTCATAAATCTCAATACCAATTGTATCCTCTAACCGCCAGTAGCCTACTAAGTTTGACCAATATTGATCTTCCTCTCTCAAGAGTCCTGAATCTTGTTTACTCAAGCGACGAAACATATTTTTTTGGATCTGATCCTGAGTTCGGACTACATTCCAAAGACGAACTTCAGCAATAGAACCATTGAAATCATAGATGCGGGGTATTTGAAACTTAATATGAGGCAGTTGATCAAGAGGACTCTTGAAAGTTTCAACTAGTTCACTATTTATACTGGGAAATGAATTATTAATCATCTTTTCAATACTTGCAGCATGACCAATAGTTAAGCTGCTAGAAATGTTAACGAAACTGAAACAAGATTGAGAATTACCCAGTACGTAATCTACTGTTTGACGTTCTCCATCGATATATATACAAATTCCTTGATTTAGCTCCCATGTGAATGCTATATGATGCCATAATTGGTCATTGAGAACAGATTGTTGAGTATCAGCAATAATTTTTGTTTTATTAGTATCTTGTAACTCGACTCTGAGCTTTCCTTGGTATTTCCATACGCAATAACCAGGAAAATCAAAACTTCCTCCTCTATCAAAGATAAATCCATCTGAATTTGGATCGTTATTTCTAACCCAAGCTTCAATTGAAATTGCCTTATCAATCTTCAAGCTTTCATTACAGATGCAATCGACATAGCTTACTTTTCCACCAAACTCAATTGCCGAAGGCAAAGGGGGATAGTTCAATTTTTCAGAAGTAATTACAAAGTCTTCAATAAAGCTTTTCAGTTTAGAATTGCTAAAGCTCTTTTGCTTCAAATCTTCAACGATACGACAGGTTCGGATACCTTGTTGAGCTATGATTTGAGTTTGGTTATTATCTTTATTGTTAGGTATAGCTGCATGATGTAATGCAACCAGTTTCCATCGGGCGTTAAATACAGGGCTACCTGAGGAACCATAATCAGTATCTGCTCGGTATCTTAAAAATTTCCTATAGAGACCAAAATCGATTACATCATTATCATGTAAAACTACTTTCTTTTGTTTTCCTTTAGGATGTTGAATGATATAGACTGGATCTCCAGGTTTTTTTTCATATAAATAGATTTGAGTGGAGGGTACAGATATATTTGAATTTGGCTGATTGAGTTCAGTCTGAAGAATATCCAATCCCTGATTATAATCTTTGGTGTTAGACTGCCATTCAAGAATGACTAATTCTTTATCAACTATATCTACTTTAACTGAGATTCCTTGCCTTTCTAGGTCAGGTATTTTCGCTTTGATGTATTCTACAAGTGCAACAAAATCTACATTATTACTGTTGATTTTAATAATATGAGGTAATGCTGGGCAAATGGTATCGTCTGCTTCACTCAATTGAATCCAACCAAATTGATATCCAACTGGTCTAGAAAACACATCCGTCTTTAGCTGCAAAAGAGTATAGTCTAACTTTGGTTCAGTCACAAACAAAACAGGATCAAACTCATAATCAATAGAGGTTTGAGTATAACCTTTTTCATTTTCGACGTAATTAAACTGGGCAACACATTGTTGAGCAACTTCTTCATCTGGGATGACATGAAAGTTCGTCAGTAAATGAGCACCTCCTACTAAAAAACCAGTTCCAATAGGAATTGGATTTATTTTAGATAGCTGGCTATCATTAATGTTTTCACCCAATTTTTGTAAAAAATCTTTAGATTCTGTATTCTGGGAAGTAAAAATCTCTTGGGCAACAGAGTCAGGAATTGAGAAGATCTCTTTCACTTTTTCAGGATTGTTGAATTGTTCTGTCATCTTCCATTCTTTAGCTTCTTGTTCAACATCCTTAATAAACCTTTTAAATTCCTCTACCGAGAAATATCTAGCAATTCGACAAACAGCAAGACCTTTTTCAACCCCTATTTGTAAAACATTTAATGGAAGAAAATCTGTCTCACCAATTACAGCAGTGACCAGAGAGCGTTCCTCAGTAATTAACCTCTCTTGTAATATTTCAATAACCCTGTCCAACGCTTCTGGCTCAGGCTCTTGATAAATAAAATCTTTTGATAAACCTACATTAGAAAGCCAGAAGAATGGAAGGATCATATGAATACCTCAAAACTATGATTTTATAGGATATCCGAGAGTATTTTTATCTGGGTAATTCGAGCTTGGTAAATTTTGTGATAAAAGGATTTTATTTTTGAATTTATCTATCTCAGAAATGGCTAAAATCCTTACAATTAAATAATTTGTATTTGGTTACTGATACTTAGCTGATATCTTTAAACTTAGATTAACTTAAATGGATCGAAGAAGGTTTGTGATATATGATAAAAGTTATGTTTTTTAACAAACACATATTTAATTTCAATTAAATCTTGAAACCATTGTAATTTCGTAGGTAGTCCTAAAACAACAATTTTGAAGGAATCAAAAAACCCTTATGGGATAAGAGGCGTTTTTAAACATCTAGCGTAAATACGGTAAACAAAGTAAAATAAAATACTCTTAGCATATGGAAAAAGATATTCGAGGCCAACGATTTCAGGAAGATATCCCAGGTACTGATTTGAGTGGTGTAATTGCTGGTCAACATGCGATCGCCAAAATTATCTTAATACTTTTTAATTATATTTTAAGTTTCATAATCAATTTTTCGATTGGCTATATGGGTGCAACCAGCATCCTGGGCTTGCTAACTCCAGAGTATCGATGGATTTATATATATGTAATTGCTGCTCTTATTGCCTGGTTTCTGACCATTATCTTGAAGCCTTACATGATTAGCCTGTTGGTTGCATTCTTGAGCTTGTTTATCCTAATTTATATTTCAAGTTATTTCACAAATAATCTACATTTTGAACTTACTTCTGAGTTGCTTTTAGAAACGCTATTAGCCTTTATATTTATCTTATCAATTTGTAGTTTTAGTTTTTTATTCAACCGTCTTACAAATGCTATTATTAATATTATATTAATTAGAGATATTTGGATAAAAAGCATAAGAATACTCAGTATATTTGTAGTCTTGATTGCTGCAATAATTGGTTCGTCAGTAGTTGTTTCAGCAGCAATTTCAGAACGATTTCGTGGCTCACCTATTAGGGAAATGTTATTAACCCTAGATGCAAACCAATTAGTAACTGTTAAAGTGTTCGCAACTGTTACAGGTTGCATTTATTCTTCTGCATTAATTCTCAGCAGTTGGTGGGTTGATCAACGCCAGGGTTCGCCCTGGAATTATCCAAACATACTTAGGAATTGGGGTCTCACTATTGGTTCTTGGCTAGGCACCTCCTTTTATAAACTCAACCTTGGTGAAGTTAACTTTAGAGGGAGTAATCTGGCAAACACTGATTTACGACGTTGTAATCTTTATAGAACCTGCTTTCAAGGAGTTATCGCACTGGAACGAGCCAGGGTTGACAATCGTTATTTAGATCTCGAAATTCCTAAAGTTCAGAAGATCCTGACTGATGCCAGATCCAATGAACAAGATTTTAGTCGTATTAATCTACGAGGAGCCTATCTACAATTTGCTGACCTCAGACATATTAATCTGACTAATACGGATTTGAGCGGAGCAGATTTGCAAGGAGCAGATTTACGAAATAGTATCCTAGTTGATGCTCAGGCGATCGATGTTGACTTTACCAATGCCAATCTCACGGGCATCTGTATTCAAGATTGGAACATCAATAGCAAAACCTGTTTTACTAACGTTCAGTGTGACTACATATACCGCAAATTAGATGAAAGAGGAAAACCAACTGATCGCTACCCAGTTGATGGCGAATTTAAACCTAGAGAATTTGAATCCCTCTATCAAGAAGTAGGTAATGTTGTTGAATTAGTTTTCAAAGAAGGTCTCAACTGGCGTGCTTTCGCTTTTGCTCTACAAAAGCTGCAAGTAGAAGATGAAAGTTTACAATTACAAGTCAAAGGAATTGAAAAACGTGGGGAACTATGGGTTGTGAAAGTTACTCATAACCAAAATATTTCTACTCAAGAAGTTGAGAAACTCTTCTGTACTTTGTATGATTCTTTACTGCGACAGCTTGCCAGTAAAGAACAGATAATTTATAAATTACTAGCAACCAATGAAGAATTAAGTAAACGTCCCTCTGGTAATAATTTCTTAATAATCGACAGTACTATTACTAATCTTTCTGGTTCTGGACAAATTGCATATCATGAAGCTGTTAACCAAATTCGCAATATTGTTACTAATCATTCAGAATCTTTTCAAGCCAAGACAATTGTGCAGAATTTATTGACACAACTTCAAAAACAAAATGTAGCCACAACAGCCGAAATGCAAGCAGAATTTATCAAACAAGTTCTTCTGGATATGGTACAGAAAGATTCTCATTTACAACAACTCTTAATCCAGGAAGAGCAACAAATCACTGAAGCATTTCCAGAAGGTGCGATCGCTACCGCCATTCAAGATGCGATCGCTCAACTTAAGCGAAATTAAATAGCTGGAATCTTTTTTATGTCCAACTTCCAAAATATCTAGTTCTTCATCTACTAGCTTATATTTGGTATCTGTCCCATCGTCATAAGCGAGATATTCTTCTAGGGTGAGTTTTTTGGTTGCTGTACTCACAGCGGTCATAGCGATCGCCCTTTGATACCCTGTTATTGACACTACTTCAGGTAGACATCAAAATTATAGCCAAGGTCATGCCCCACCAGAAGGTAGGTTCATTTGCCACGTCCGACCCAACTTTTGATGCTCCCGCGCTGCCGCCTTCTTCAAATGCGCCATCCCAATTTCCATCCCATCACTTGCTGCATAAAACGCCGCTGCCAAACCAATATTTTTAATATTTCCCCCGGCTAACTTAACTTCTCTGGCCAAAAAACCAAAGTCTACATCCTCAGCCAAAGGCGCTTCTGGGGGAAAAATCACCTGCCAAATCCGCTGGCGTTCTGACTCATCAGGGAAAGGAAACTCGACAATTGCCTGGATGCGACGCACAAAGGCATCATCTATATGATCGCGCAAGTTAGTTTGGACTGCGATCGCATTTTCACTCTATCTCAGTTGCGATCGCACTTTTTATACCTGCTTATAATGATCTGCGCTGACAAGATAGCGATCGCATCATACCAAACCCTGGTGTGGATGAACTGTACGTATTTCCAAGGCAAGGGCATCTTTTACTTGTCAAAGTAAAGCTAAAATTGGCTCAAATAACCCACTATCATTTACCCCTTTAGAAAGAGCAATTTTTTGATTTCTTCGCCAACAGCTTCGCAAGCTCGATGTATTTGAATCTACTTTAATTCGTCGTATTTCCCAGTTCTCCACGGCATACTCACCTAATATTGAACCATCTATCGGTTGAAGGGTAGGGGTAGAAGATTTGCGTGACGGCATATAGAATTTCCGTAAACTTCATTAACCAAATGGCGTAAGCCAATGTCTTTTCAGAAGTAGCAAATCGAAAGTCAGAACTGTTTTGAAAATTCCGACTTTCGACTTACTAAATCAAATTTAGGCGTTGCTGATTGATGGGATGATTTTTGCCTCACGCAAAGACGCAAAGGCGCAAAGAATCAACTTTCAGCTTTGCCCAAAATTCAAAATTCATCCCGCAAATATGCAACGCCCAAACTTAATATTGTGTTAAATTTCAGCCTGCAATTGGAACGTGCTACCACCAAGCTGAATCATCACAATCAGCTATCAAATCTTTCCTTTCGCTGCACATGTGATACTCAGCTTCTAGCTGTTGTAAGTCTGCATCTAGTGCCAGATTTTTCACCGCTAGCATTATTTCTTTTAGATGAGTTTCTTCACTTATACCCGTATAATAAACCTTGATGAACTTATCTGCTTTACCCACGAAGCTTTCGAGATGGGTGACAAATGTTTGTTCAAAATCTATTGCCTGAATCATGGTTGATTGCTTCTGAATACCTTCAGTTCTCTTCAGGCGTAAGCCAAAAATGTAAGGCAAAGCTGAAATAAACAGTAGAAATGCTCAAACTGTATTGGTTAGTTTTGTTATGCAATCTAGTTTTTACTGGGCTTTTTTATGGATGTCTCATCGTTGTATACGTTGTTGAATAACCCACTTTGTTCTTTCTACAGCGTTCTAAAATGACCAAATTTTTCAACGTTGTTGTTGTTTATATAGATATTTTAGGTAGAGATAAATTATGGCAACTTTTATCATGAGCCAAAACCTAAGATAAAAACGCCCACAGCGTTACTATTGGGTCAAATAATCGCTGATGATATTTAATTTTCAGATCCAGGGCGAACGCACGGGATTTCTGAAACCCCTGCTGGATAAGGATCTTGACGAAAAAATAGGCTAGATTATAAAACGCCGAAACCCTTGCTATTAAAGGATTCTTACCCTTTAGATGCGTTTGCCCTGTTTTCAGATCCGTCAAAGCTTGCTCAATTGCAGATTCTGGTAACAGTTCTTTAAAGGGTAGTCCCACACTTTGACTAAATTTTTGCGCTTAGATTTTTACTCGTAGTGTCACAGTAGTATTTATGTTGTTGGCTTATTCGTATCAATGAAAGTATTTCATGAACAAGTAAGCTTTTCCTAGCGAAGAGAAATTTTTCGACAACTTGTACATCTGATTCCACTGTCTGGAGCAAGCCCGCCCGTCGGCGATCGCTTCCATGACACCGCATTAAGGACGACCATCTGACCCCTCCCTTCTCCACTGTTCAATAGCTTTCAAAGCTGTGGTGCCTATTCTGTATAGCTTATAGCTTTTCTTAGTGCCATTCCTCCTTAGACTTGGTGGATTTTTACATTCCTCAAAGTTCTAAAACCGCAAAACAATTCCTTCGGGATCGGTAAGTGCATCAATACGAGCAGCTTCAATGTTAGCCTGTTGAACCCAGGGCAGTTCCTGGCGGGCAGCAATTTCCATCCTTGTGCCGATGCGTACATATAACGGTGCCAGTAACCCAAATCGCTGCTCATCTAGCGTCGCAGGTTGAGGCAGTAAAGAGACGGGTGAGAAAGCACCGTTAATGGGTAATCCCCGATCCATCGACAACTGTTGCAGCAAATAGGTATAAATCAGGCGTTGTTGATCAGGTGACGGCACTACCGTAGTGATTTGGTAGTCTACTGTGTAAGCACGGGCAGGCGATCGCACACTACAGACAGTGAGATTGCCCCGTTGCCGAAAGCTATCCCGCTGTGAGGCATAGCCTGTGCGTTCTAAATCCTCCCGGGCATCTCTTGGGGTGAGGACGATCGCCGGACTCACCGACGGTAAAACTGCGGGTGGATTCTCCAAAATCACGGGCAGTAGCCACGGCATCGAATGCAGAATCACTTGGCACTTGCTGCTGATGCTCTGATGATGCCCTTTTCACCCACCAGCGACCGTCAGTACATCCGGCTGAACCTAGCTTTTTGTCGTTGTTGTAGATACCGTCATCGAGGAGTTCAAAGCCAAACTTTTCGCATTCCAAGGCAATTTGTGCCATCACTTCGTTACCAGTTGTATTGGCTGGAACTTTTTGCTTTTGCACAGGCAGTGTGCCTTGCTTGTGGTGCCAAGTGACGTGGCTATGGCACTTGGCCCATCTGTTTGCACGATGTTCTTCAACTGAGTTGACCATGACCACCCAGCGTTGGGTTACGAATTCGTCGTGGTCGTAGGTGACTGGAGTTTAGACTAAATGGGAGAGATGAAAGAGAAAAAGGGGATGTCTGATTGAAGACAGTCCCCCTTTCGGCAGAAGCTAAGAGAGAATCACCTACTCTTATCTGCCAATATGAAACGTGCCAGACTCGAAGAATTTCGTCAAGCCGCCTATACGCATCTAGGCAAAGCACATGATGCAACATTTGAACTAACAGATGCGATACTGTTGACCCGTAATGTTTACAGTCTGGCAGATTTATCTTTATCGCCAGTGTTTAGACGCACTCTTGCCGAGTATCTATGAAGCGATACAAGATACCAAACCAGACCGCGAGAAATTAATGGAGTTATATATCAAGCAAATACCAACAGAAAAACGCATATTGTTGGCAGGAGATCATACAGCTTGGTCACGCCCAGATGCGGTGACACTCAAAGAACGGACAATAGAACACAGTAGCACAGCGATCGCGGGAAATAAAATGTGAACATTGGAGTGACTTAATGCCGTTAATCACTTGGGAGTTATGGTTAGCTTGTGATATCGTTGCTGATAATCCTCTTCCTTGGCAGAAGTCAATGGATAAATTGACCCCAGGACGAGTTGCTCAAGCTATGGGTGGAGTTTTCGCCGCGATTGGTACTCCTACCTCTCCACCCAAACCTCGTGGAAAGTCCCTTGGGTGGACACCAGGTAAAGTCCGTAACCGGAAAATACGATATCCAATTGTTAAAAAGACTGCTTCTAAACCACGCAAAGAGGAACAAAAATCTGCTTAATCTCAAATATCTTCATTCTTGAAGGTTGTGTTTTATGAACTCAGCACTGCTGGGTCATTTGTTGCTGTCTAGTCTAAACTCAAATGAGTAAGCGAGTGGTGTCTTCAGCCGTCGTTACTTCAATCGTTTTGGGAGCAACAAAGCGGGCTGTACCAATGATCAGTTCGTGACCCAAAGCCGTTTCTAAATTGTGCAAGTTCATTTCACGCATCCCTTGCACAACCATTCGTTTACGTCGTATCGCCTCTGCTAAATCAACGGTGGGTGCATCGGCTTTAACACCATAAGCGGAACTGTTTCGCACTATGTTTGCTACATTGGCACTCGCCACCATAGTTTTAGTAGGAATGCAAGCGAGATTAATGCACTCGCCACCAATCATGTTTAAACTGCGTTCAACCAGAGCAGTTTTACGTCCAGCAGCGACCAGCGCTGGTGCAAGTGTTTTACCTGCTTTGCCGCCACCGATAATAATATCGTCATAGTGTTGAGTGTCTACTTCCATATCCTTTGAGTTTGACAAGGTGAAACGATGTTATGAACTTCAAAAAAGACTGGCTTTTAACGATGGGCTACACTGAGCGGTTACGCGATCGCGCATTTGGGGAGCATAATTTAAGATGCTTGCTGTAACTGGGTTTCAAAAAAGTGCATAACACCCGCACTTAGGATTCAACTTTTCGTACAAGCTTGCTTCATCAAGATACGGTTGTTTTTATATACCTCTAAAGTACCAGACTGCGGGTTATCTAACGTGCCATCCCACACCCAATATTCATAAATTCCACTCCGAAACTTATACACTTGAACACCTTCTGTCGCTTGGCTAGTTCCTTTGCCCAAACTTAAATTCCCGTTGGGACTGGTCGCGCGATAAATTTGAAGGTGAAACGGCACAGGGTTATCGCATCAAAGAAACGTTAACGTTTCTTTGATGCGAGTTCCCAGACCCCAGTTGCAAATTACCCTTTTCCCCTACGCTAACTCGGTAAGCAGCAAAGCGATGGAAGAGCGTCTTTTCCTTTTCCCAAAAACATCGATCGCATTCTATTGCAGATGTTTCTTCAATTGGGCAGCAGCTTGAACAAACAAAGAGCGGACTTGTGGCAGATCGGCTAAACCATTGAGCAGTCCAAAGTCATGAATCATACCGTTGTACTGCACCGTTGTCACCTCTACCCCAGCTTCATCGAGCTTGCGTCCGTAGGCTGTACCTTCGTCATGCAAGATATCGCTCTCTGCAACTGCAATTAATGCTGGAGGCAAGCCTTTGAGTTGCTCAACCGTCGCCTGTAGGGGAGAAGCATAGATGTCTTTGCGCTTTTCTGGGTCAGGGATGTACATATCATACATCCACTTCATCGTAGGTGCAGTTAGGTACCTTTTATCGCCGAATTGATGATAAGAATTCGTTTCAAAATCGGCATCGACGATCGGCCACATCATGATGTGTAGCTTGATGTGTGGCCCTCCGTTTTCTTTCGCCTTCAAAGCAGTGACAGCTGTCATATTTCCGCCGACACTGTTGCCGACCACTGCCAGATTCTTGCCATCCACCCCAATCTCTTCACCATGCTCGGCAACCCATTTGGTCGCAGCATAAATCTCATTAATCGCCTGTGGATACTGAGCATCTGGCGTGCGTGTATAGTTGACAAAGACACCTGCAAACCCTGAAAGCACAACCAGATCGCGCACCATACGCTTGTGTGTTGGATAATCACCCAGTATCCAACCACCACCATGAATAAAGATGAAAACAGGCAATGTTCCTTTGACACCTTCCGGTCGCACGATATTGAGCGTAATCGAATAACCGTCAGCGATAATTTTCTTCTCAGACTCTTCAATGCCTGAAAGGTCTACTGGAACAGAAGCCTGTGCATCCACGAGAACTTGACGCGCTTCGAGTGGAGGTAATGTCTCTAGAGGCACACCTCCTGAATTCAGCACTTTCAAAAATTCCTTCACCCCAATAGAAAGACGTGGATCTTCAGCAACTTCCAAAATTTTTGCTGCTGGCGAGTTTGCTTGAGCAACCATGACATTCTCCTTTGATAAGTAGTAAAAAATCTGTTGAAATGACACTGTTAAGTGAATTGATTTAACAGTGATACTTGATTCAGCAGTGATTGTGGAATGGCAATCACTTTCTACCGACATCGTTTAAGAGCCGGAATTATTTGTTACTGGTGAAAAGGTTTTCTACCTGGCGGGTCGCTGCCTCGATCGGTTGTTTCCACACCGCAGTAGCATAGAGCGAGTTCTCAAAATCGGGGGCGATATCGCCTGTGATACGTGCCTCATGATGCGCCCAGTCCTCAAAGAACAAGTCGTGGCTGATGCACGATACTATTCCAGGTATGTCGCGGCGGATGCTAAATATGTCACCAATTGGCAAGCCAAAGCTGACGAAACCAGCAGGATTAAATACGTGAATGTCTTTCAGGTAAGGGGCAGTGCCAGGTACTTTTTCTAGGTATTCGCGGGCGTTACCCAAGTAAGGGTGCGTTCCCAAATAGTCGTCGCGCAGGTCTTCTGGTGGCTCGTAGCGATCGCGCCAGAGGGCAATGTGCTGGGCAAAGTCGGCTAGTTCGGGACGCTTTGTTGGGTCAACGAAGTAACCAGTGCCAGCGATCGCAAAATCAAACTCGAAAACCTCATCATTCACCTGAATGACAATGCGTTCGCCCTTGGCGGCGGCTTCCGCATCGCCCATTGTCCGTGCCGATTTCCAAGGTGCAGATAGGTGTATGTGAAAGTTCGGGAAGGCGATCGCTCGCTCAATCGCGTTTCGTGATGGCGTGGAGCCTGCTTGACGAAAGCGCCAAGCTTGAAACCAGCGGGCTGCATCGGGTAGTTGGGGATAGTTGCAGTAAGCACCAGGATATTCCCGTATCCGAAGGATTGGTAGAGATGGAAGTGCCGACCGGCGTACAAATAGGTGTACTGCCTTAGCTCCCGATTCTAGCGCCACTCCTGCTGCATCGAAAGCTGAAGCCGCCCCACCCAGCACCGCCACAGTCTTACCTCGCAGTGCTTCAAAATCGATGGCATCGGCGGTATGAGCGTACAGCGTGCGTGGTAAGTCAGCCAGTACTGGAGGTATGTATGCACCACCAGTGCCAGCCACGCCATTGGCGAAGATAATTTTGCGTGTAGTCTCTATCTGCGGAACACCGTTTACCTCGAGGTGTAGGCTGAAGAAACCTACGGCTGGCTCAATTCGCACCAACTTCGTCCGGTAACGAACCTGAATACCGAGGAAGTGCCGATACCAACTGAGGTACTCAGCCCATGTCACTCGCCCAATGCGATCGATCGCTGCGTAAGCTTCCGTCCCGTGCCGCGCTTCGTACCAGGCTTGAAAGGATAATTCTGGGATGCCTAGTTCCGGGCCAGGCACATTTTTCGGCGTGCGGAGCTTTTCCATCCGCGCTCGTGTCAGCCACACGCCTGCATGAGCCTCGTCATCGGCTGCATCGATCGCCGTCACGCGACCGATACCAGCACGCCGTAGCGCAAATACAAAGGCGCTACCGCTGCCGCTGCCACCGATTATAGTGACATTGCGATCGATGCCAGGGCGATCGGGCACCCAGTTTTCGGGATCGGGGCCGAGCAGGCGTAGTGCCTCGCGGGCAGCAAAATCGGAATCGGTCGTTATTGTCATCTCGATCTCCTCAGATAGTGAAATGCGATTGTTTATTCGGGTCGATCTATCTCACATCCTGACGACGGATCTGCTCTTGAAAGTAGTCCCGCCAGCTTTCGGGTAAGGCTTCACGGCAGCCCGACATTAACAGAGATCAGTTTCATCTTTAACTCCTTTTGGACTTCAAATCTGTGCCATACCACCATCGACAAACAACTCAATGCCGTTCACAAAGCTGCTGTCATCTGAAGCCAGAAAAACAACCGCTTTGGCAATCTCATCCGGTGTGCCGACTCGCCCTAATGGAATAGTGACAGCTTGGCTGTCCACGAATTCTTGCAACTGCTGGTCATTCAGTCCCAAATGATCGTAACCAGGAGTCGGAACAACACCAGGGCTAATGGCATTCACTCGGATCTTGCGTTCTCTAAGGTCGAGTATCCAATTCCGAGCAAACGATCGCACGGCGGCTTTGGAGGCACTGTAAACACTGAATGCTGGTGTACCTTTTATAGAAGTAATCGAAGCATTCAAAATAATAGAAGCGCCCTCTGGCAAAAGTGGCAGTGCCTTTTGTACGGTGAACAGCAAACCTTTAACGTTTGTGTTGAATGTTTTGTCAAAGTGTTCCTCAGCGATCGCTCCAAGTGGGGCAATTTCTCCAACGCCAGCATTAGCAAAGATGATATTGAGGTGTCCTTGCTCTTGCTCAATGGTGGCAAACAGGCGATCGAGGTCTGCCAGATTAGAAACATCGCTCTGCACAGCCGTAACATTTTTACCAATGGCTTCTACAGCAGTATCCAGTTCGGCTTGGCGACGACCTGTGATGTAGACATAGGCTCCTTCAGCAACAAACTGTTTGGCTGTGGCAAGACCGATACCACTGTTGCCACCCGTGACAAGGGCGATTTTTCCTTGTAGTTTTTTCATTATGCTAATCCTCTGATTGTTGGGTTTTAAACGGTCAGTTGCTAATGGAGAGTAGAGTCAGGAGGAAGAATAGTCAGCCCGTATTGGGGAGCTAAGGCGATCGTCTTTTGTATTTTAACTTAGTACCATTCCTTACATCTCCTTTGATTGCTCTGCTTGATGACGCTGCTTGAGACTTACAACGAGGTCAGTCACTTGACGTTGAGCCTCTGCGCTCAGTGAGTCAAAGTCGTCTAAGAAGAATTGACGTTCTAGCGTTAACTTCCGGGTATTGAGCAACCCTTCGATTTGCCAACCTTCGTCGCCTTTCGTTATGACGTATAGCGGCAGCGAATTTCGTGACGGTGAAGCTTCGGTTTGTCCGGGCAGTATTACCCTGATAACTAAGAGCATGAGCGCGAGTTGCGAGTTCACGAAGCGGATAAAATCCACCTCACCCTCTAGGCGTGTTCCTTTAACAACTGTGTCGAACAATTGTTGATGAAATGCAGCGATTTCTTTTCGACCCTTGAGATGCGTACCCTCGAACGTGATAAAATCGGCAGTTTCGCTGAATGGGGCAGCGAAGCCTTCGCCGCTACCTCGATTCCAAGCATCAATCATCTGGCGATGGAAAGCACGGATTGCCGACTCGTCAGCAATAGTGGTGGTTTGAGCTGTTTGTAAATTCATAGTTTTGAGTTTTCTTTTTAAGTGATAAACCAGTTCTCAAGCAGCATAGAGGGGTTTATTGGCAATGCTTTGTGAGGTACGCTCCGCTTTAATTAAATCTGCCGCTTTTTCGCCAATCATGATGGTCGGTGCGTTCGTATTTCCCGTGGTGATTGTTGGCATGATGGAAGCATCAACAACTCGCAATCCCTCAACCCCATGTACCCGCAACTTAGGATCGACCACTGCCATTGGGTCAATGCCCATTTTGCAAGTGCCAACTGGATGCCATACAGTGCTGCAAGTGTCCCGAATGTAAGCTTCCAGTGCTGCATCACTCTGAACGTGGGAACCTGGAGCAATCTCTTCACCATGAAAATCATCAAAGGCACTGGTGTGAAATAATTGGCGGATTAATTTAACTCCCTCAACCAACTTCTGCACATCGGCTTGACTTTGTAGATAATTCATCCGAATGGTTGGTGCTTCTTTGGGGTCAGGCGATAGCGAGGCGCTGCTGCCTCCGGCAGGACGCAAAGTGACGCTACCAATATTTTGGAGACAGGTAAGAGAGACTGCACCTGTAAATCCAAAATCAGCAGGAGTATAACCAGGTGACAAAAATTGAATCGGGCCGAAAAAGAACTGCAAATCTGGTACTGCCTCCACATTACCCTTGCTATGCAAAAATAATCCGGCTTCAACTCCATTACTAGTGATAGCAGGGTGTATATCTTGAGTAACTTCTTGAACGACAGAAGTGAGAATGTGATCCTGAAGGTTTTGACCGACACCCGGCAAATCTGCAACAACAGAAATTCCCATCGCTTGCAGATATTGTGCATCCCCAATACCAGAAAGCGTTAGCAGTTTGGGCGAATCAAACGCACCCGCACTTAAAATCACTTCTTGGTTGACTCTAACCTGGTGGAGCGTACTTTCATGCAGATATTCCACTCCCACACAGCGAGTGCCTTCAAACAGCAATCGCGTCACCAATGCCCCTGTCATTACGGTCAAATTAAGACGATGGAGAATAGGTAGGAGAAAAGCAGAGGCAGCACTGTGCCGTTTACCATCTTTGACCGTTAACTGATAGAATCCTACCCCTTCTTGCTGTACACCATTAAAATCAGGATTGTAGTTGTATCCCATTGCCACACAAGCATCTACAAAGCGTTGAGAAACCACAGCAGGGGATATCAAATCGGTAACGCTCAACTCCCCATCAACCCCGTGAAATTCTGATGCGCCTCGTTGCTGGTGTTCCGATTTCTTGAAATAGGGCAAGACATCAAGGTACGACCAACCGGGATTTCCTAATTCCTGCCAGCGATCGTAATCGTGAGGATTGCCCCGGACATACATCATAAAATTAATCGAACTGCTGCCCCCTAAGACTTTGCCACGGGAACAAAACATTTTGCGACCCTTCAGGTAGGGTTCCGGCTCAGAAAAGTACCCCCAATCCACTTCAGAGCCTATTAGACTAAAGCATTGCGCTGGAATTTGAATTTCTGGTTTTGTAGCTGGGTTGCCCGCTTCGAGGAGTAACACGGTTGTGTCACAGTCTTCGGTTAAACGATTGGCAACCACACAACCAGCCGAACCTGCACCAATTACAATATAGTCATAGTGACTCATAGCATTCATCGTTCATCTCCCTAATGTGCGAATGGTTAGTGCAGTAAGGGTTGACTGCGATCGACTTCAGTGATAGCTGTATTTTGAGTCGCCACGATCAAATCTCCGAGAGTCAATAATTAAGTTTGTTCTATTTGTATGTACCGAGAAACTGCTTCTCTTAGGATTGGGATTACTTCACACAGCCGTGCTTGCTGCTTCAATCACTTTAGTAACTTCTTTTGGATGAGAGATAAAAGGAACATGACTGGAGTTAACTTCGGTTATCTTAGCACCAATCCGTTTAGCCATAAATCGTTGAAGTTCGGGGTTAATGGCGCGATCGCTTTGAGTCACGATAAACCAGGAAGGAATTGTTTTCCAAGCGATTTCATTGACTGATTGCTCAAAGGCTGCGCTGGCGATTGGCTTTTGGGTTGCTGCCATCACTCGCGCCTCAGCCTTTGATACGTCCTGGGCAAAAAATTCGTGAAACTTCTTGCGATCGACATAGAGAAAGTTTGCAGCATCAGACATGATCGCCGTACTAATCGGAGGTGCTGCGTACCTTTTATTTAAATCACTCGTCTTTTCACCTACATCTGGTGCGAAAGCATTAACATAAACCAGAGCTTTTACCTGTGGATTGCCAGCTGCTGCACCCGTAATCACATTTCCAGCATAGGAATGTCCAACTACTACAACAGAACCTTTTTGATTATTAATCGCCCGCTTTGTCGTTGCTACATCATCAGCAAGCGAGGTGAGGGGAATCTGCACAGCAGTCACTCTGTAGCCATCTTGCTCTAACAATGGAATAACGTGTTGCCATGATGTACCGTCAGCATAAGCTCCATGAACGAGAACGATCGCAGGTTTAGAGTTGGACGCTTGAGGTAATTCCTGGGAGGTGGCTGGTGTTGGATGCATTGATATTCTCACGACAACACTTAATGCAAATAACCACAGCAACAATTTTTGAACTTTTTTCCATGTAAAAACTATCATGGCGATCGCCTCTGTATTCTTGCTAAATTGCTGAAATCTCTAATTCTTGTCGTCCGTATAGAAGTTATGAAATACTTGTTGGGATAAGCATCAATAACCTTAATTATTTGCAGCAACAATGGCTGCCATTATCTGCTCAACAGTCCAGCGATCAAGATAGCGAATTCCATTAATAAACAAAGCGGGTGCAGCCTCCACTCCACTTCGCAGTCCACCTTCGATATCTGCATTGATCCGATTGACATACGTTCCCCTGGATAAATCCTGTAAAAATTGAGAAATATCAAGTCCTAAACGATTGGCGTACTCCACTAGATAGCCATTTCCCAACTCCTGTTGATGGATAAACAGCATCTCATGCATTTGCCAAAACTGCCCTTGAGCCGCAGCGGCTTCCGCAGCTTGCGCTGCCCGTTGAGCATGGGGATGAATCTGTACCTGAGGAAAATGACGGAAGATAAAACCTAAATTGTTTTCTCCAAACTCCAGCTTCAATTGCTGCCCGGCAACTTTAATTAATCGATAGACGTTGGCACTTTGAAAACATTCATAATCTCCATACATGACGCAGACTACAGCAGCATTCAGTACACCTTGAATATGATCCTGGGTTGAAGGCAGAACGAATAAAGAACGATTATCGCGGTCGTAAGTCATGTTTCGGTTTGTATTAAGCAAACTTAAGCCTTACAACCCAACTGCGCTAACGTTGCTATGGATTTAATATAGATAATTGACCTTTTGTTGTCATCCACTCTGGGTTGACATTTTTGTACAATCGAGTGATGGATGAACCCGTCCAGCTTGCAGTGGAAGGTTTTCTCCAACTAAAGTTGGAATTTGGATACCAACTTTAGTACAGCTTACAAGCTGACAATTCCACGCTTAACAGCAGTAATCACGGCTTGTGTGCGATCGCTCACACCCAGTTTGCTTAAAATTCGATTTACATGGGATTTGACGGTACTTTCACCAATATTTAAAGCAGTCCCAATTTCTTGATTACCCTTTCCTTGTGCCATCAAACGCAGCACTCCCAACTCTCGTTCGCTGAGTTCTGGATTGCTCATTCGCTGCAATAATTTTGCGCCCACTTCTGGCGGAATGTATTTCTGATTATTATAGATGGCGCGAATCGCATTCAAAAGCTCGCCAGGTTTAGCATCTTTCAGCAGATAGCCTTGAGCGCCCGCCTGCAAGCCGCGATAGATATCTTCATCGCCATCGTAGGTTGTGAGTACGGCGATCCGAGCCTGCTTAAATTCAGCACAAATCGCCATAATGGCTTCAACACCTTCCATTTGGGGCATTCGTAAATCCATTAGTGTGACATCAGGTTGGTGTTCTCGAAACGCGGCGATCGCCTGTTGCCCATCTTCAGCTTGAGCTATTGCTGTCATTTCTGGATCGCGGTTAATGATGGTTGTTAGACCCTTTCTGACTATGGCATGGTCGTCAACAATCAGCACTCGAATCGTAGTGGATTGGCTCATTGTAATTCTCCCACTCGATTGATAGTGACAATAATTTCTGTTCCCTGTCCCGGTTGGCTTTGAATTGTTAGTTGTGCGCCAATGCGCTCTGCTCGTTCGCTCATTCCTAATAAGCCAAACCCACCGCTCAAAGGACTGCTACCTACTCCAAAGCCCTTGCCATCGTCTTTAACCCTTAAGATACACTGTGTCTCGTTGTACACTAACTCAACCCGAATTTCGCCAGCATAAGCGTATTTAATCGCATTGGTTAATGCTTCCTGCCCAATTCTGAGTAAGTTATTCTCCACTTCGGTTGATAAGAAATAGGCTATACCCTGAGTTTCGCAAATCAGAGCCGTGTCGGTCGTTGCTCGCATTTGAGCCACAATACGATGCAATGCACTCTCTAAATTACCTTCTTCTAGTAGCCGCGGACGGAGTGCTGATACGGATCGCCGCGCCCCTGCTAGCCCAGCGCGTGCTAGTTCCTCAATCATTTCCAGATGTACTTGGGTTGCTTCTGGGTCGTCCGCCAGCACTTGTGTTGCTGCTCCCACCTGAAGCAGAATACCTGTGAAGGATTGAGCTAGTGTATCATGAATTTCTCGCGCCATTCGGTTGCGTTCTTCTAAGATAGAAGTGTGTTCAGCTCGTTTACGATCGCTAATGTCTGTCATTAGACTGTAGAAACCCTTTACCTGAGAATTGTCATCGAAATCAGGAATAAAGGTCGCGCTGATGCACCGCTTATCATCCGGAAAAGGGATTTCTGCTTCTAGAGGGACAGTTTGCCCTGCAAACACCTGATTAATATACGGCTCAACCCGTTCATAAACCGCCTCACCGAGCAGTTGACGAACAGGGTTGCCCAAAATTTCATCACGGCTACGGTTGAACCAAACCTGATATGTACGGTTGATAAATTGAAAGCAGCGATTGGCATCGACGTAGCTAATCAGAACGGGTAGAGCGTCGGTAATCAGTCGTAATTCCTGCTCCTGTAAGCGAAGCTCGTCGTAGACACTGCGTAGCTCTGCTTCGTTTGCCTGCAATGCTGTCGTGCGTTCTGCAACTTCTTGCTCTAGGGTGCGATTGTATTCTGCTAAAAGCTTCTCTGCTTGTTTACGTTCGGTGATGTCTTGAAAGGCTGCGATCGCATACAGAATGTTGCCAGACTCATCAAAAATTGGAGTTCCCCAACTTTCGATCGGAATGATGCGATTCCCCTGGTGAATTTCGATATCATCTACACTGCCCTGTTCGCCGTTTAGCGCTCGCCTAATCATCAGTTGTTCGGTTGGGTAGGGGCGATCGGTTCCAGCCACATAGAGTTGATAGACCTCGGCAATTTGCTCTGGGGTGACAGACGGCAGCACGCTCTTGCCCAAGAGTTGGATTGCCTTCTGATTCGCGTAATAAGGGCGACCTGTTGCGTCTATAACCACAATTCCTACCGGAACCGACTCTAAAATTTTCTGGAGGCGGGTTTCACTTTGGGCGAGGGTCTGGTTTAAAGACTGCATTTTGGCAAATGCGATTTGAAGCTGCTGTGCCATCTGGTTGAACGATCGAGCCAGTTCGCCCAAATCGCCCGATCGCTCAATTTCTACCGTCTGATTCCATGCACCGTCTGCTAGGGCTTTTGCCGATTGACTGACGCTGACAATCGGTTTAGCGATCCATCGGGCAATCAAAATGCAGATCGCAATGCCAAGCAGCAAAACTGCAATACAAAGCAGAATCGTCGTGTGGATGCTTTGATTAATCTTGGCCATGAAATCGGATTCAGGCAACACTGTGACAATCAGCCAGTCTAGCCCACGAGTATCTTTGAATGGCATCACCTGAATCAACTGCCGCCTGCCATCGAACTTAAAATCAAGCTGTTCCACAGTCTGGATCTGCCACAAATCGCTGAAATGCTGGCGCAAATAGGCAACAGTAGCTCGCACGGTAGGGTTACGGCTCTCAACTGCGGACAATCGATTTGCTGCCGCCCCAGGACTTATGATCGCTTCTCCGGTGGAAGTGGCAACCAGTTGCCCCGATCGCTCTAGAATAAAGGCGATGCCTGTCTTGCCAATTTGCAGGCTAGCCAAAAAACGGCTCATCTCATTAGGCAGAAATACATCGGTGGCGCAGACTCCCAACAGCGATCGATCGGCAGTGCTATAAACAGGCGTACTGGCGGTGATCGTTGGCAACTGGCTAGCAAAGTCGGCATAGATTCCACTCCAGATTGGCTCGCCTGCTGTTACTGCTGCTTTATACCAGGGGCGAACCCGCGCATCGAAGGCTTTGTTGTTTTGAGTGATTAACTGGTCTCGCTGACCATTGCGATCGAGGCTGTAGCCGTAGAGTTTACGATCTGTAGCAACATTACTTGACCGCAGTTCGATTGAGCGATCGGCAGGGCTACGTCGCACCCCCAGAAGAGAACCTTTGCGATCGCCACAGTAGATATCACTTACCATTGGATAAATCTGAATTTGCTGCCAGAGTGGAAACTCACCTTTGACTGCACTAGGGTCAATTTTTCCCTGAGCGAAGGTGCTGGCATTGAGCCGATTGATGTTATGGGGTATCTCAGTATAGGTTTGTAGTTTGCCTTCGATCCGGTTCGTCAGTTCGCGCCGCAGTTGACTGGTGAGATCGTTGATGGCTTCCTGTCTATTTTGGAAGGAAAAATATCCCACTAAGCCGACTGTCACCAAAGTTTGCAGCACAAACGGCACAATCAAAACCGTCTGCAATGGCACCGTTCTGGAAACTTGAGCTACAACTTGCTTGAGAAGACTGCTCATCAATCAGATTCCTCATTTAGGGCAGTTCGCGCAGGTTAGTCCATTGACGAAAATACTAATGGTTTGCCAACCCAAAAATGCTGGGTGAGGGCGGAGTAAAGGGCAAGGGGTAAAGGGTAAGGGATTTAAAACCTTTCCCCTTTCCCCCGCCAAGTGAACTTGGCGAACTACTAGCCATGAGCAGCTCCAACGATCGCAACAAGTAGTGGCTCAAGCTCGAAAGCGTCTCTATAACGCACACCATTGATAAATAAAGCTGGAGTGCTAACTACCCCACTATCCATTCCGCTGGCAATGTCTTGATTGATGCGATCGACATGCACTTTTTGGGCAATGTCTCGAATAAATTGAGTTACATCAAGCCCTAAATTGTCAGCGTATTCTGCTAAATACCCATCTTCTAGCTCTTGCTGATGCTTCAATAGCATCTCATGCATCTGCCAAAACTGCCCTTGTGTTGCTGCTGCTTCTGTCGCTGCTGCTGCCTTTTGAGCTTGAGGATGGATTTGAGGTTGCGGAAAATGTCGGAATACAAAGCATAGAGAATCTCTCCCGAATAAGGTCGCCTCAAGCTGGCGTTGAATTGCCTGAATTGAGGTATAAAGTTCACTACATTGGGAACACTGATAATCCCCATACTCAACAAGCACAACGCGAGCATTCAACGATCCTTGTCGATGGTCTTGCTCAGAAGGAAGTACAATTAATTGATTGCGCTCTGCTTCGCAGCTACCGCAAGAGGCACGAGGTGTGCCCTCAGGAATAACATCGCTCATTCTAAACCCTCATTTTAAATCTTTGAGGGAAAGAGATTCATCGCGTGCGCTCTGAAATTTCTTTCCTTCAAGCCTATAATCGTTTGTATGAGTTTAATGTATGAGACTTGCTTAGGCTTGTCGTCAATTCAGGGTCTATATTTTAATCAACAAAATGATTGAGGATGAGTCAATTTGAGGGAGTAGAACGAATCAAACTCAGGTTTGATTGCCTCACAGACTAAAATTAATTGTGAACCCAGGCAGAAGTACCATCTTTGCTTTTACAAGCTAGCAATTCCGCGTTTCAAGGCAATAATGGCTGCCTGAGTGCGATCTTTAACATCTAGCTTGCTTAAAATTCGGTTGATATGAGTCTTCACTGTACTTTCACTAATATTGAGAGCAGTGCTAATTTCCTGGTTGCTCATGCCCTGTCCGACTAACTGGAGAACTTCTAACTCACGATCGCTCAGTTCTGGAGCAGTCAGCCGTTGGACTAGCTTGGCAGCCACGTTGGGGGGAATATACTGTTGTCCCTTGGTCACTGTCCGAATTGCTGTCAATAGTTCCTCTGGCTCAGAATCCTTCAGTAAATACCCCTTTGCCCCGGCTCGCAATCCTTGATAAATCTCTTCATCGGTGTCATACGTGGTCAGCACAATAATTCGGGCATTGGGAAACTGATTGCAAATAACCGTAATCGCCTGAACACCTCCCATCTCAGGCATCCGTAAATCCATCAAAGTCACATCAGGTTGCTGTTGCACAAAAACTGCGATCGCTTCATGCCCATTTCGCCCCTGACCAACAATGACAATATCTGGAGCCTCCTCTAACATTCCGATCAAACCTTGGCGGACAACAGGATGATCGTCCACAACCAGAACGCGAATGCTACTGGGTTGATTCATGCTGACTTAACCCCCGATTAATGGATACCACGATCTCTGTCCCTTGCTCTAAGTCACTTTGAATCTTTAATTCAGCTCTAATGCGTTCAGCCCGTTCTGCCATCCCCAGTAAACCAAAACCATTCCGCATCGCCTGGTTTTCTACATCAAATCCCTGCCCATCGTCTTTAATTCGCAAGCTGCATTGGGTCGGTTCATAGATCAGTTCAATGTGGATTTCACTTGCTACAGCATGTTTGATTGCATTTGTCAAAGCTTCTTGCCCAATCCGAAACAGATTATTTTCCAGATCGGAGGATAGGGGATAGGGTGTACCCATGACTTCGTAGACGATTTGGGTGGCGATGGAGGAGTCTAATTGAGCAGCAAGACGGCTTAAGGCATCCTGTAAGTTACTGCTCTCTAAAAGGTATGGGCGGTGTAGTGCCTCTACTGAACGACGTGCCTCCGCAAGCCCAGAACGGGCTAAGTCGAGGATTTGAGTGAGGAGAGTTTGCGCTTTTTCTGGGTCTGCCGTTACCTTATTGGAGGCAGAGCGAGCATGAATGATAATACCTGTAAATGCTTGGGCTAAAGTGTCGTGAATTTCCCGCGCCATGTGATTGCGCTCTTCTAGAATGGAGGCTTCTTCAGCTCGTTTGCGATCGGTGATATCTCTTGCCAGCCAAATGACAGAATGTTCTGAGATGGGAGAGATGCGAGTTGCAAACCAGGTTTTCCAACCTCCCACAATCGAGCTATACTCAATTGTTAGGGGCTGCTGAGTGCTTAATGCTTGCCGAATACAGCTAAGAAATGTATCGGCTTGCGATCGCTCAAAAATTTCGGAAAATGTTCGACCCACCTGTTCGTCAATCGGGTTAGATAATTTCTCTGACTCAAGCAGGGTTGCTCTCAAAATCCGCCCTTGTGCATTTACTACCAAAAGCGGATCGGGCATTGCACAAAAGAGCGCCCGAAGTTCTGCTTCGGAGGCTTGCAACGCTTCTTCTGCCTGTTTGCGTCTAATTCCTAATGCAATCTCGCGGGCTGAAAACTCCAACGCCTCAAAGTTGGACGACGGAATGGGATGTCGAGTAAACATCGCTATAACTCCAACAAGCTGCTCATCCAGCAGTATCGGATAGCCCGCAAATGCCACCATGCCTTCTCGTTTTGCCCATTCTTGATTAATGGATGATTCATCAAACACATTGTTAATCAACAGAGGACGGCGTTCCTGAGCAATTTGTCCAACTTTGACGCTACCTACAGGAATTAGACTGTACTCACCGTCAAGACGGGTATACATCCCCGCACTGGCTTGTAACTCCAAAATATTCTTGTCTTTATTTAGCGTCCAAATCCGAGCAAATGCCGCATTAAAGTGCTTAACAACGGCTTGGGCACAGCGATGCAGCATCAAGGGCAAACTAGCACTTTGAGCCAAGGCACTATCTACATCGGCGCGAAAATCGGAGAGGATTGCCTGTTCTCGAAATTGAGCCTCGGACTGACGCAACACTTCTTCTGCTTGTTTGCGTTCGCTAATATCTGTCATGATACTGTAAAAGCCTCTGACTTGAGCATTGTCATCGAAATCAGGGATCAAGGTCGCGCTGATGCACCGCTTATCGTCCGGAAACGGTATCTCTGTTTCTAGAGATACCGTTTGCCCTGCAAAGACCTGATTAATGTAAGGCTCAACTCGTTGATAAACCGCCTCACCGAGAAGTTGGCGAACAGGGTTGCCCAGAATTTGATCGCGGCTACGGTTAAACCAGACCTCATAAGTATGGTTGATGAATTGATAACATCGATTGGCATCTACATAGCTAATCAGAACTGGTAGAGCGTTGGCAATCAGTCGTAATTCCTGTTCGCGATGGCGCAATTCTGCTTCACTTTGCTCTAAAGCTGCCGTTCGTTGGGCTACTTGTTGCTCTAGGGTACGATTGTAATTGGCTAAGAGATGTTCGGTTTGTTTGCGCTCTGTGATGTCTTGAAAGGCTACAATCGCATAAGCTACCTTGCCCTGTTCGTCAAAGACTGGCGTTCCCCATGCCTCAATGGGAATAATAGTCTCGCCTTGGTGAATCTCTAAATCATCCGTTCTTGTACGTTCGCCTTTTAACGCTCGGACGATTGGCATATCCTCAGGGGAACATTCTCGATCCGTTCCAGCCAGGTAAACTTGATAAACTTCTGCAAGATGATCTGGTGTTGCGGTAGGATCGACACCTTTGCCTAGTAGCTGAATGCCTCGTTGATTAATATAGTAAGGGCGGCCAGTCGCATCTAAGACCCCAATTCCCACTTGAACCGCTTCTAAAAATTGATTTATCTGACTTTTGCCG
This sequence comes from Calothrix sp. NIES-2100, assembly GCF_963875285.1. Classification (NCBI taxonomy): domain Bacteria; kingdom Bacillati; phylum Cyanobacteriota; class Cyanophyceae; order Nostocales; family Calotrichaceae; genus Calothrix; species Calothrix sp. NIES-2100. The sequence goes on along the minus strand of NZ_CAWNLA010000001.1, from coordinate 7,835,284 downwards.
TCGCGTAGTTTCGAGTAGAGTCTAGCATTTTCGATCGCGATCGCTGCTTGAGTAGAAAGTAGATTTAAGACTTGCGATCGCGTAGCGTCTTTGAAGGGGACTCGATCTAGTGTAAATACTCCAGTTGCTAATTGATTTTCTAGATACAACACGCCAACAAGTTTACTTTGATTCAATAGCGGCAAACAAAGAAGTGATTTTGTTTGGTTCTGCTGAATATATGGCTCATTGATAAAATGACTTTCGCTAGTTGCATCATTTAATATGACAGATTCATGAGTACGGATAACATAATTAATAATTGATTCAGGTAAACGATTTGCAATTGGGAGCGATTGCAACACTTGCGTAGCATAGACCTTCTCATCATCATTGAGTTCACAAGAAGCTTCGATCGCCCATTTTCCTGAGTTTTCCAAAATCAAAAATCCTGTTTGTGCGCCAGCATTTTCGATTAATATCTTCATTAAGGAACTGAGTAACTTATCCAATTCAATTTCACTCGAAATTGCCAGGGAAGCTTTCATCACTGCTGCTAAATCGAAAGCTATAGGTAAGTGATTAGAGGAAGTTCCAGAAGTAGTGCGAATTGGCGTGTGAGCTATGCTCGACGATTGAGGAAATAGTTGAGGATAACGAGTCTCTAAATCTTTAACCTTTGCTCTTGCTCCCCAGCGTTCATAGCAGTAGTGAGCTTCTTTCATGTAAGTTTGAGCAAATTTTCCCCGACCACGAGCTAAGTAAAATTTGGCAGCTAACTCATAAGCTAATGCTTCTTCTTGGATATATTCATTTTGCTTCGCTCCCTGAATTGCTTGCTCATAAAATTCTTCTGCCTCAAGCAACTGACTCAAGACTCGCGCTTTCTCTGCCTCAACTAAATGATACTTGTGCAAATAATTCATTGGCGCATAATATGCCCAGCGTTTCATTTCCTCTTGCTTTGCCGTAACTTTTTTGAAGATTTCTGCCTGTACTTCGGTGCTGCTTTCAGGATATATAGCCAACCTTGCTAACGCATCATAGAAATAGTATAAAGGAGCAAGCGGTGTGCCTATAATTGGGATGAAATAAGGTTCTGCTAAATCTGAGTTTTCAATTGCCTGAGCATACTCAGAAAAGAGATAGCACAGATAAAGTTTATTAAAATAAGCATCAAAGATTGCTGTTCCATCATTTGCTACTTCATGTTTTGGTAATCCGTCCTTTTCATTGTAAAATTGACCAATTAGATGGATTGGATTAACCGAATATCCCATCAAGTTTGCGATCGCCTGCTGAAACGTTTGATTCCAGGTCAGTGCTGTTTTCTGTTTGATTCGACTAATCGCTTCATTGTAGGTTGTCATAGCGTATTCAACCTCTACGAGTTCTTTCCCAACAACATAGAGATGAAAACAATAGCAATGCGCGCAATAAGCTGCGAATTCTAAATCCCCAGTTTCTAGTCCAATTTGATAGGCTTCTAGCAATGGCTCCAGTGATTCTTTAATATGCTCTTTCCAATGCAGGACGTGTTCATGTGCCATGAACAATGTCCTGGCTTTGAGTGAATGGGTATTCGGTTGTGATAACAGCCCCAGAGCAAGCTGTCCAAACTGATAACCAGACTCGATGTCTCCAACCAAACCACAAAGAATTAATCCAAAAATGGCATAGGAGAAAGGCGAAACAGACGCATTGCCATATAAGATTGACAAATTGACTTGTTTAGATGTGATTGGTAGCAGTAAGTTGGGAGCAGCAAATTTAGCTGCGGTCGTGATGTCTGATAGGATTTGCATAGCTGCCAACTTTTCTGGCTCAACCATGTTAGGCAAATGAATCAAATCCTCAATTGTTTTTTCATCCAAGAAGGATGTGATTATATCTAACTCAATACAAACATCCGGGTGACTTGGCTGTTTAAGGAAAATTATTCCCAATTGTTGTAAAATCTGCAATCCCGTATTGACTGCTTGCAGAGGTTGGTTCTGCGCGATGTCAGCCTGAATTTTGACTCTGTAAACTGTTATGCGATCAAGAACTGTTTTAACATGTTGCAGAACGATCGCTGCCCATCTTTCTACATCTTCAAAATTGCCGCACAGAAACGCGACTTCTGTTGTCTCTACGTATAAAGCTAAGGTCAACTCATAATTTGTTTCCCAAGTAGCGGCTTCTAGCCATTGTCTACCGATAGCTAAATAGTTTCTTGCCGTACTATAAGCGATCGTTACCTTTGCTTTTTGCCCTGCTATCAAGTTCAATTTGGCAATTTCATCTCGTTCTGTTTGATTAGTAATTAGTTCAATTCCATGATTGAGATGATCCACAATTTCAAACAGTCGATCTGATAGACGAACTGCTAATACTTCTTTAAGCAAATTGCGACCAATTTGAAGATGAACTATTTGTTTATTTGACTCATCAGTTAGAGCGTAAGCTGCTTGCTGAACGCGATCGTGCAAGAACTTATACTCTTGAATTAACAAGTTTTCATCTAATTCAGATAGTGGTTGAATTAATCCAACTTGTATGGCTGCTAGTAAATCTTGAAAAACTGTTTCAGGTGGTTTATCACAAACAATAGATAAAGTATCTAAATTAAATTCAGCACCGATACAAGCTGCTAATTGGAGAATTTGCTGTGTGTTTTCTGGTAATTTATTTAACTGGATCAGTAGCAACTCCACCACATTATCGGTAATATCCTGGGCTTGAATATCAGCTATGTTCCATTGCCAGCATAAATGTTCAGCATCAAATGTCAGCAGATTTTCGCTATACAACATTCTCAAAAATTCATTGACAAAGAACGGATTGCCCTCAGTTTTACGCAAAACTAACTCAGCTAAAAGACGAACGATGTCTGCATTCCGATGCAGCGTCTCGGTAATCAACTGATTCAACGGCAAGAGCGTTAAGGGTGCTAAAATAATTTCCTGAAGTACTACCCCTTGTTTTCGCAGTCTCTCTAGCATTAATGCTAATGGATGCGTTGGCTTTACTTCATTATCTCGATAAGCCCCAATCAAAAATAGTGATTGGGCTTGCTCATCCAGCAGCATCAACTCAATTAAATTCAGCGTTGCTGAGTCTATCCATTGCAAATCATCTAAGAATATCGCCAGGGGATGTTTTTTTGAACAAAACACCCGCACAAATTGCCCAAAGATTCGATGAAAGCGATTTTGAGCTTCAGTTGCTCCAATCTCTGGTACGGGCGACTGCTTGCCGATAATTAATTCAACTTCTGGGATGATATCAATGATGATTTGTCCGTTGCTTCCCAAAGCTGTAAGTAAGAGCGATCGCCACTGTTGCACTTGGTAGTCTGGTTCGCTGAGCAATTGCTGTACCAATTTTTGCAGAGCAGATGCGATCGCGCTGTAGGGAATATTGCGCTGAAATTGATCAAATTTACCAGAGATAAAATAGCCGTGCTTTTGGGTAATTGGTTTATAGATTTCCTGCACTAACGCAGATTTACCTACTCCCGCATAGCCAGATACCAACATCATTTCGACTTGGAATTTTGGTTTGCCTCTTTGTTCGCTTTGTGAAGTTGTTTCTGAATTGTTTGGTAAAGCAGCAACGGGATTTGACTCTGGACACGCTACACGATCAAACGCCGCCAGTAACATTGCAACTTCCTTTTCCCGTCCATAAAGTTTTTGGGGAATTTGAAAGCGATCGCAAACGTCTTGAAACCCAAGTTGAAAGCTAGAGATTTGACCGATTTGTGCTAATTGTTCAGCACAGATTTCTAAATCCGCTTTGATGCCCCAGGCACTTTGATAGCGATTTTCAGCATTTTTCGCCATCAGTTTGAGAATTATATCTGAAAATGGCTTGGGAATTGTTGTATTTATTTCATCAGGCGGAATAGGATATTTGGCAATATGACAATGGACTAGCTCAAGTATGTCCGTTGTGGGAAACGGCAGATATCCAGTTAGCATTTGGTAAAATGTCACGCCCAGCGAGTAAAAATCGGTGCGGTAATCAAGTAAACGGTTCATCCGCCCGGTTTGCTCTGGAGATAGGTATGCGAGTGTCCCTTCTAAAACATGAGGACTTTTGAAAGTCGGATTCGTGCGGTTAAATTGGGTGGCAATTCCAAAGTCAATAATTTTGACAACACCAGTATCCAGATTGAGAACTATGTTTCCTGGGTTGATATCTTTATGAATGACATTGGCTGCGTGGATTCTGCCTAGAATATCGGTGAGGGCGATCGCAAGACTTAAAAATTGGGATAAAGGCATCGGGCAGAAAATATCTGGACGCTTGTGCATCCATTGCTCTAAGGACTTTCCTCCAAAATCTTCTAAGAGAATCACCAGAGTGCGTTGATAGTCTTGCTGACTATATGCCCTCACCACTCCCTCCAAGTTGAGGGAACGGGTAATTTTATATTCCTGTCTGTAACGGGTTAGTTCTTGAGGTGAGGGATAATCAAGCTTTAGCATTTTTACTATGATCGCGACCCCATCCTCTCTAATGCCCCGATAAACTAGAGAATTAGAACTTTCATATATCTTGTTTTGGATGGCAATACCAGGTAGAGCAATCATAGAGCAACTCTTAAGATTATAATCTGCCATACCTCAAACTATACAGCAATTCTCAAAATGAGAATTGCTGGGAGCGGCCAGGATTCTATTGGCTGGCACGCAGATAATGAATCATCGATGCCGTGAAGTTCAGCAATTGTGGTCAAAGTGGGAAGAAATGGGTTTGTATATCTTCTTTTTACCTAAATATTGTTCTCAAATGAACCCCATTGAATTGGAGTGGCAACACCTCAAAAAAGATGAATTAGCCTCGAAAACCTTTGAGAATGAGTTAGATCTTGACTACGCTGTGATTGATGGAGTTGAAACACGAGCAGAAAAATCCTGGAAATGGGCAAGATAAAACTTGGAAGTATAAATTGCACCTTGATGTACTTAATCGTCTACTAGAACACCGCAAGTGCAAAAATGAACTTTCAGAATTCAATGCAGAACAACACCTTAGATCAGATTCTGAAACTACTAAACCACAACAAAACAGGAAACAGAGGATTGCATTCCCCGCATGGGTGGCCGTAGGAATCACAATGTCTGGCGGATTCGTGTATACGCCTTCTCTTGATGCAGTGGCGTTGCACTTGTTGATGCGGCGGTTTGCTCACCAGCTAAAACAGTAAATGTTAAGCCAATGCTTTCAACTTGTTGTAGAGTTTAGAATTCGCTCTCATTTCCAGTAAAAAGCAGTTTCTACCTTAGAATATCCACCAACGGAAGACTAATTAATGATCCATTCCATAAAAAGAGTATCTTTCTTTCAAGCACCCAAATTATAGCAGCAACAAAATATACAGTTAGGCTAAATTGGTATATTGGCTTACTGATAATATTTAGCGATCGCTCTTTTATAAGAGTAAAACTCGTCAGCCCCTTGTGTTTAGTGTTCGCTACTTTTTCAGCAAAAGTCTAAAACTTAACTTTGTTGCCGATCGCATGACTGACTTACTTAATTTTTATACTGACCTACAAGTAATTAAAAGCAATAGCCCTTTCCCGCTAAATACAAGCGATACAGTGTGGATGCTAAAAGGTGGTGCAATGGCAGTATTTGCGATCGCTACTACCAACGGTAGCCCCCAAGGTGCGCGACGTTATCTATTCGATGTCAATCAGGGAGATGTGCTGTTTGGTACCGCAACGGTATTAGAAGGGCTGTCTCATGGATTAATTGCCGTTGCTTATGAAGAAACGCATTTAGTATCGATTAATTTGGCAGACTGGGTAAAGCAAGTAATCGCCAATAATGAATGGGAGACAGTTTTTCAGCCGTTGCAACAGTGGAGCGATCGCTTAGTTGAAGCTTTTCAAGCAGCAGATATTTCACTCAATGGTATCAACTTAGCAGGACTAGACACTTTTGATTTGGTCAGCGAACACCTGGATCAATTCCACGCTGATGTTTTACTTTGCTTGCACCAACTCGACCAAAAAGAGACTTTAACACGCTTTGAGCAATTTCGTTCGCGGCAGCAATTGAATCAAGAGGCGAGCGATCGCGCCATCCGTAATTTTACCGCTATTTTTCGCCGTTCAGAAGTAAAAGTTTTACCGGAAGGAACAGCTTTATTAATTGCGGCTGGGGCTGTGGGTAAAGCTATGGGGATTGAAATTCGTCCGCCAGGAAAATCAGAAGACCCCAAGCGCGTTAAAGACCCCTTAGAAGCGATCGCCCGCGCCTCGCGAATTCGGCTTCGCCAAGTTATTTTACGAGGTGCTTGGTGGGAGTTTGACTCAGGCCCAATTTTGGCATACACGGCACAAGATCAACGTCCCTTGGCTGTGCTTCCTGTAGGTAGAAATCGTTATGAAATATTAGATCCCGAACAACAATGCCCCATTCCCCTCAATGTCAACACAGCTCAGTTGATTTCACCTGTAGCCTATGTTTTTTATCGACCATTCCCAGACAAAGTACTCAAATCCTTAGAAATTCTCAAGTTTGCTACAAAGGGGACGCGGCGAGACTGGGTAACGGTTTTGCTCTTGGGCGCGATTATTTCTCTATTTGAGATGGTAACTCCTCAAGCAACAGCCATTTTAATTGACAATGCCATTCCTAGCGCCAATCGGGGGTTGATTTTTCAACTTGCTTTGGGGTTGCTAGCGGTGAACTTTGGTAGCACGATGCTGAATTTGGTAGATAATATCGCTATCATGCGGGCGCAAACCCAGGCTAAAGTACAAACTCAAGCAGCAATGTGGGATCGGCTGCTCAAGTTACCCGTTCCGTTCTTTCGCAGATACACAATTGGTAACTTGCAAAGTCGGGTTGCAGGTATCCAAAAACTGCACCAAATTCTCAGTCGCAGTGCGATTAGGTCACTTTCCCACAGTTTCTTTGCTTTATTAAATTTAGCTTTGCTGTTTTCTTACAGTTCTCAATTGGCGCTGGTAGCAATGGCAGTGGCAGCAGTTAACGTGGGAATGACGCTGTTTTCGTTTATGATTTCCCGCCAAAAGATGATTCCCATGCAAGAACTCAGTGGGGAAATATCTGGGCTGACAGTGCAGTTGATTGGTGGAGTATCTAAGCTGCGGGTTGCTGGTGCAGAACAGAGGGCATTTGCTTATTGGTCGCAGATGTTTGGGCAGCAACTCAAGCTAATGCTGAGTACGGAAGCAATTGAAGATGGGGTAACATTGTTTAACATGATTTTGCCTACAGTCAGTTCTATGCTGATTTATGGTACGGCGATACTCATTGCCCAAGCGCAAACCCAAGGACAGACAGGGTTTTCTACAGGAACATTTATTGCTTTTAATACGGCTTTTGGTACGTTTGTCAGTGGAATTACGGCTTTAAGTGGAACCTTAATTAAGGTGATGGAAGTTGCTGTTATCTGGGAGCGAGTGCAGCCAATTTTGACAGAAAAGCCGGAAGTTGATCAGGAAAAAACCGATCCGGGGCTATTAGCGGGGGGAGTGAAGCTAGATCAAGTCAGTTTCCGCTACCAGGAAGATAGCCCCCTAACCTTGGATCGAGTGACGATTGAAGCCAAGCCAGGAGAATTTATCGCTTTGGTGGGGCCTTCTGGGAGTGGTAAGTCTACAATTGTCAGGTTGCTGCTGGCTTTTGAACAACCAGAGCAAGGGACGATTTATTACGATGGGCAGGATGTGTCGGGGTTGGATATCTCTGTGGTGCGACGGCAGTTAGGTGTGGTGTTACAGAATGGTCGGATTAATAGTGGTTCAATTTTCAAAAATATTTCTAAAGGTGCGTTGGTAACAATAGATGAAGCTTGGGAAGCTGCACGGATGGCTGGATTAGCCCAGGATATCGAACAAATGCCGATGGGAATGCACACTGTAATTTCCGAAGGGGGAACGAATCTTTCTGGAGGTCAGCGTCAGCGGTTGTTAATTGCTCGTTCTTTGGTTCTTAAACCGAAAATTCTGATTTTTGATGAAGCGACAAGTGCTTTAGATAATCGCACCCAAGCAATTGTTAGTGAAAGTTTGGAAAGGTTAAATGTCACAAGAATTGTCATTGCTCACCGTTTGAGTACGATTCGCAATGCTGACCGCATTTATGTAATTGTTGCAGGGAAAGTGATGCAGGTAGGAAATTTTGAGGAATTGATGTCTCAATCAGGAATATTTGCTGATTTGATGGCACGACAAGTAGCGTGACTATAACAAAACAAATTTTTCAAACACAAGTTTTTCAACAGACTATTACCAGTAGTGGTTTATTGTAGTTTTTACAACATTTTATTCATGCGTATTTAGACGTAGAAAATACTGCATTTTCTTTATATTATTAATACAACGCTGCTACTTAATAAGTCATTATCTTTACAAAAAATCAAATTAAGTAGCCTAAAATAGGCAAAGACGAATACAGAGAAGGTTGTAAAAATTAAAACTATACATAACTATGTATGTAACAATATTCTCTCTGTAAACGAAGACAACCCAGTAGCATAACAAGGGAAAACCAAAGATGAAAGTTGAAACTCAAAAAACTATCACCAACGTAGTAGATAACGGAGAGTTGTCATTACAGGATTTAGAATGGGTCTCTGGTGGTCAGAACGGAGAAGATTATGAGGAACAATCAGAACGACAAGAAGAAGAAGAATCAGGGCCACAAGAACGCAATTAAGCAAAGCAATGTAGCTTAACATCCAATTCTTCTGAAAATATCCATTTCCCCAGAATGTTCTTAACGAATGTTCTGGGGAAATTACATTTTATAGTACTTAATTTCACTCCGCTTGAATCAATCTCCTATAAGCCCCGTCCACACTCTTCATCTGGTCATGAGTCCCCCGTTGCACCACCTTTCCCCGTTCCAGCACAATAATCTCATCGCAATCACGAATTGTACTTAAACGGTGAGCCACAATAATACAAGTGCAACCGCGTCGGCGGATATTTCTATCAATAATTTTCTCTGTATTGGCATCTAAAGCACTCGTCGCTTCATCCATTACCAAAATTGACGGGTTATTCACCAAAGCACGGGCAATTTCTAAGCGTTGGCGCTGTCCACCACTTAAGTTAGATGCACTTTCCAGTAATTTACCATCCAAACCGCCAGAAATCGCCATCACTACATCCAAAATGGCTGCATCCTGACAGGCTTTCATTAACTGCACATCAGGAATTGTTTCATCCCACAAAGTCAAATTCTCCCGTACCGTACCACCAAACAGAAAAATCTCCTGCTCTACCATCGCTAAAGAATTAGTAATTACTGCACGGGGAATTTGCTGTCGGGGAACACCATCGAACAAGATTTCGCCATCCCAAGGTTGATAAAGTCCAGTAATCAATTTGGATATTGTAGACTTTCCCGAACCGCTACTACCCACAAAAGCCACCCGTTGTCCTGGTGTTAGGGTGCAACTAAAATTTTTAATTAACGGTGCTTCTACCCGACTGTATCCAAAAGTCAGATTGCGAATTTCGACATATCCCTGCAAGTAACATTTTTCGACAGGCCAAGCATATTGAACAGGTGATTGCTCAATAGTAGCTGCCTGTTGCAATGATGAATCTGTGGGGTTTTGCAGCACATCATCTAAGCGTTTCATATCACCGTTGAGTGTCTGAATGGTTGTTCCCAAGCCAAGCAAAGTATTTACAGGACTTTGGAACTTACTCATGAGGCTTTGAAATGCAACCAACATCCCAATAGTCAAATGACCATCAATTACCCGCAACCCACCGATAACTAACAATAACATCGTCGTTACGGATGAGAGAAATAATGGTAGCAGCGATACCCACTGTTCATCTTGGTACATTTCCTGCTCGGCACTGGTGAGTTTGGCGTAGTATCCTGCCCAACGACTAAAAATATCGGATTCTAGCGCACCAACTTTAATGGTTTCAATACTTTGTAACGTTCCAATTTCGACTCCAGCTAGTTTGCCTTGGTCTTGGGCTAACCTCATACTAGTATCAATTCGACGGCGAGATCTCAACTGAATAGCGGTAACATTAATCACAACAGCAGCTACACCAATCAGTGTTAACAGCCTGTCATAAGCCAGCATCATTGCTGCGTAGAAAACAATCATGACTGCATCAATGACGCTTCTAGCTAACTTTCCTGATAGTATTGAGGCAACTTTTTTATTAATCGCAATGCGATTGCTAATTTCTCCGGCATAACGCTGGGCATAGAAACTAGAGGGTAAGCATAACAAATGCCAAATAAATTGCCCAGTCATGCTGATGGACAGTCGCAGATTGAGATATCTCAGTTTTCGTAATTGTAGCAAGTTCATCACAGCTTGCAGCAATGCGATCGCTCCCATCCCAATTAACATTGGTTGAAGCCAGTTTAACCTGTTTTTCATCAAGACATTATCTATAAATACTTGGCTCATAGCGGCTAGAGCCAAATTAGGAATTACTAATAAAAAGCCAATTAAAACACAAAATAACAGTTCGCTAAAGGAATTTTTCAGTCGAGAGTATAACGCACCAATAATATCTGCTTTCTTACCACCTTTTTTAAACTCCGCACCCGGCTCCATTACCAACACTACACCTGTATAGGCTTCGTCAAATTCCTCAATTGTGACGCTACGGGGGCCAGTCGCCGGATCATTTAAGCAAACACGCTGACGCAGTTTTCCACCACCAGTATTGCCAACAAATCCTTCCACCACCACAAAGTGATTAAAGTTCCAAAATACGATAAACGGTGGTTTAATTTCTTGAAGCTGTTGGATGTCTTTTTTAAAACCCTGAGCCTGCATTCCATAACTTTGTGCTGCTAATATCATGTTCGAGGCTTTAGAGCCATCACGGGAAACACCACAACTCACTCGCAATTCTGGCAAAGGAACTATTCGCCCGTAATAGCTGAGAATAATACCCAAAGCTGCTGCTCCGCATTCGACAGCCTCCATTTGTAATAAAGTCGGCGTTCTCATCCGAGTGTTGTAATATCTGGGTTTTGGGGTTGGTTTTTTTATCGCAGCAGCTTGCTTGAATTTTTCAAATAATTGCATAATCAATCCTGAAATCGAACAGGCAGAAGGCACAAGGTAATAAAAATCACAGCTAACAAGATAAATTCTTCAATTTTCTGGCTTGTCTACTCCTTATAAGAATTCAACTAAATTCCTCAAGGTATTGATTAATATAAGGATATCTCCTACTTAGGAGATAGTATAAAAAATACTGGTATATGAAAGTCAAAAAATTGAACCTATTTCGTCCAAAAGCCTTAGAGAAGCTTGCATCTCCAGAGCAACTTGATTTTCTAGTTCCGTTGGTACATTCCAAGGACTGGGTTATATTAGCTACATTTAGTGGACTAATAGCTGTTGGGCTGGTGTGGAGTATTTTTGGACAGATTCCAGTCGAGGTGGAAGGTAAGGGAGTATTAATACAACCGGATGCCGTGGTTCCACTGAATGCTCCTATCAATGGACAGATAAAAACGCTGAATGTTCAATCTCACCAGTGTGTTCGTAAAGGAAGAGTATTAGCAACTTTAGAGCCAATCGAGTTGAAGGAACAGCTCAAACTTCAACGTGGTAAACTTGTTCAACTTCAAGCTCAGGCTCAGGATTTTGCAAATATCCAAGAACAACGCATTGCTTCCGAACAACTAGAGATTGCTGCGTCGCGGACTCAACTGCTGCGACAACTACAAACAACTCAAAGTTTGTCACCAGATCTGAAAACTAAAAGTATAAATGCACTACAACAGCAGCGCATCAGTCTGCAACAAAGATTGCAGAATGCTCAAGCAACGGCTCCAGCGTTGAAAGACTCTTTGCAGAAGCGTCAAGAACTAGCAAATGTAGGAGCAATTTCTCAAACTAATTTGATTCAAGCTCAACAGGAGTATAATCGCATCTTGGAAACAATTACAGATGCACAAGCACAACTAAAGCAAACAGAAGTTACTGAGGCGGAAATTCAACAGAAATATGACCAAAATGTCAATATTATTAGTGATATTCAGACTCAATTGCAACAGCTAAAAACTCGTAATCGGCGTTTAGAGCAAGAGAAATTAGAAACAAGAAACAATCAAATTAATCAAATTCAGGAAGTGAAGCGCAAGGTTGATGAATTAGAAAGTGAAATCGCTCGTAATAGCCAAATTATCAGTTCTTTTGATGGTTGCTTGTTAGAATTTGCAGTTACACCAGGACAAGTGATTAATCGCGGGGATAATCTGGGACGAATCAACGTTGATGGTAAGCAAGACACCACAATTGTCATGGCTTATTTTCCTTCAGGTATTCAATTAACTTCTTATTTTGACAAAGAAGTAGCTATAACTCCAAATAATATCTCTGATGGCGAAGGAGCAGTCATCGGCAAACTCGTTTCTGCATCCATCCTACCAGTTACTAAACAGGGAGCAGCTACAAGCATAGGAAATGATGAAACAGTTTCCAATGTTGTTGGTTCTAGGGGAGGAAAAATAGAAGCAAAAATTGCAATGGAACGAGATTTATCTACTTACAGTGGATATCGTTGGACTTCTGGTAAAGGGCCTAAAGTCAAACTCACGCCTGGAATGTCGGTACACGTAAAGATCAAGGTCAAAGACCGCGCTCCCATTACTTTGTTGATACCAATGTTAGAAGAAATTTTAGATCGTTCTTAACCATCTTAAATACAATTGCTAGTTATAAGTTAATGCTGCGATATATTGCTGTAGTAATCGCTTTCTAGCAAAATCCAAAATCCGGAATTTTTCAGGAATAAAGATGTGTTACCACAGTAAATTTACTACAAATTACATCAGATAAATTCTCATTTTATGTATAAAAGTATAATTTGGATGGCTATTATAGCTATTACATTCCTTTTAGGAAGCTGTTCATTAAATGTTTCTGACTTAATTTTATTTTTAAAAGCTGAAAATACTCAACCGCAGTCACTTGAAATTAGAGCTTCTTTTAAGGCTAAGGGAAAAACTATTTTTCTGGAAGTGGCAGAAACAGAAGAGCAACAAAAAAAAGGCTTAATGTACCGCACTTCTCTAGCAGATGATCGGGGAATGTTGTTCCCATACAACCCACCTAGACAAGTTTCATTTTGGATGAAAAATACACTCATCCCTTTAGACATCATATTTATCCGAGATGAACAAGTGAAATTTATTTTGCATAACTATCCTCCCTGCACAAGTTATCCTTGCCCAAGTTATGGCCCTTTTGTACCTGTAGATCAGGTGATTGAAATTCCTGCGGGACAGGCTAGCAAATTGGGAATTAAGGTTGGTGACGATTTAGTTGTTCAAATTAAGTGATGGGACTTCAGTAGCAAAAATCAAAGCTCTAGAGAGCCAGTCCACTAAATATATGTTGACAAAATGTTAAGTATGTGGATTGGGACAAAACGCCTATTTTGGGCTAAATATTTAGGTCTGGTTTTTAGTGATCGCATTAAAACGGAGATCCTAAATGTTCAACTTAAACAACACCCATATTATGCATTTTATGTCAACTACTTCTACTGGACTGGCGCTCTAGAAGACCCATGCTTGGGAGCGGTGAAGAAATATTGGGTGAATAATGTGCCTGGGGCAATGCCTTTGGCGAGCTTTGCTAACGCACGAGTGAAGGAAGGAATTCACGAGGGATGGTGTGATAATCCGACTGGCTTATTTATCAACAGCTGCAAGAGTGGGGCTAAGGGCAAGAATGTGGTGACATCAGATGTGAGTGCTTGGTTTGAGTGGGCGCGACGGGAAAGAATTGCGTTCCCCGAAGGGGTTGCCGCAGGCATCGCAATGTCACAGGGATTGGTATATACACATAATGGGGATGCGGTGGAATTACAGGAGATGATGCGGCGGTATCCGCTTGAGCTAAAAGAGTAAACAGCAACCCCAATTGTCACCACCTCCAACAATTTTGCCTTTTCGCAATCGAAAATCCAAATTGTTGTTACCAGCGAGATTTGCAATAGTTTTCAATCTCTTCGTCTGTTGTCAGCTTGCTAGTTAAATTTCCACTCCGCACAAATAAACAGCGTTGCATTTCTTGATGCAGTCGCTCATGGGGGAAACCCCCAAGACCGCGCTGCATCGCTTTCTCACCCTTGGTTTTTACCTCAACGAATGCTGGACGAGGTGAAGGTTTTACGGTGATGTGTTAATGCATCTTGTTTAACTTGTTCGGGAACGATGGGGAATGTGGTGAGGATGTATGCAAATTCTGCTTCGGTTAAACCGTAGAGGTGAGCTATAATTCCGTCGAGTTCTGCGCGGAGTTTGGCTCTTTCGCTTTCGTCGGTGACTCCGTTAGTGTGGGAACCGAGTCCAACTTCTTGTGCTAGTTCGTCAAATTCTGGCGTGGTGCAGATGAGTTTGGCTGCGCGTTGTACAATTTCATTGAAGTTGCGATCGCTTTCTGTTAGTCGTGGTACAGGCATTTGATATATATAAAATATTGTTAAATTTTGGCTAATCCTTTGTCTAATCCCATAATCAAAAACAAAAGAGTTTAAACAAGCAGTAATAAATAAAATTTCTGAACTATTAATTAGCTGTTTGGCTTCAGGACTGCTTTTATCAAAAATTACGCTAGCATTCATCGAATGACCGAAGAAAACTTTTGGAGGTAGTACAGATGCAATTAAAGACCTCTCGTTTGTACTAGCAGCTACAGAGCGATAAACTAATCGATACATTTCATAATCTAATTTCTGATTATTATCTGTACAGCGACCAAGTACGGCTTTCTTACCTTCATCCTCATTTACCCAATATCGAGGTTCAGCATACTTATGGGTAAACTGATGAATCATTTTACCTTCATATAATGGTAATCGACCGTTGAGCTTTGACTTAAATAAATTTTTATCATCAGTCATGTGAAATTCACGACTTAAAGAAAGATTCCACTTGTTATCTAATTTTTCTCCCAACAGTGGGAACTTAGTCATTTTTTCAGAAATATAAAAGTCTATTTCATTTTTAAATTCAACTACTGAAAGTGAGTCAGGTGACAAACGACGCACAAGCTCAAGGCTTATTGAAATACTTTCACTGCTAGGAAATCTTTGTAATTCCTGAACATCGTGACGCATAAAAGCAGCAGGAAATTTTTCAGTACTACCACCTTTTTCAAAGGTTAGTACAACAAACTTAAAACGGCTATCGACACCTTCAAAAATTGTTTTACGATTTTCAAAACAGAATAGACCATTAATTTGAGTATGATTAAATAACATTTCGCGTAATTGTTTTGCTCCTAAGTCATTGTAGAAACTGCTAGGAATAACAATCCCGCATTCACCACCAGAAGCTAATAAGTTAAAACACTGCTCTAAAAACAGTTTGTAAAGGTTAATATCTGTTGTTTTAGATTTCTTACCATTAACAATCGAAATTTGATTGGAATATTGGCTCGATGAACGGTAATAAAGATTAGCATAAGAAAATGAACTTTTGTATTGCAACCATACATTTGCAATTTCTTTGTCTTGTAATAATTGGTCTTTTGTGTCTTCAAAAGTATGTATATCCATTTTTTTCTTCGTTACCAAATCACTATATTTGGCGAAGAACTCTTTACCATCTGGCTTAAAAGCTTCCCAAGGTGGATTAGTTATAATCGCGTCAAACCCACCCCTTCCCAAAACCTTATCAAAATGATAACCCCAGTGAAAAGGCTTCAACGCAGCAATATCATCAGCATTTAAAACCCGCTTCTTTGGTTTACCAATTAACTGAACTTCCTCATATTTAATACCTAAGCGCGTGCTAAACTCATCCAAAAGTAAAACATTTAATTTTTCTTGTGACTTATTATTTATCTCATCAATAGATGCACGCAACAATGAAAGTCTTTTATCTTGATGTGTTCCCTCATCTAAACCGCCAACTTTCTCCTTTCCAGGGATGAAAGCGTGTTTTTTATACAATTCAATTGACTTATTCTTCTCCTCTAAAATTGACTGATATGTATAATAAGAACTAGATTGAAATAAACTTAATTGCAAATCGGGGATTTCTTGTTTATATCCCCGTGCTTTTGCTTTCGCTGTTATTTGAACTTTATCAAATACAGTTGCATCAACTTTTATCAACCCAATTAGGGAATTACCAGCCATAATATTAAAATCAATATTAGGCAATGGTTCTAATTGATTCACATCATGAGCAGAAGACACCAAAGCTAAAAATAAGCGTAGTTTAGCAATTTCTGTGGCTTCCTCCATGATGTCAACACCATAGAGATTATCAGTAACAATCCGTTTTTTTAAGTAATAAGATATAGACTGATGTTTATCTCTAATATCTTTAATTTGTTGCTTTAAACTTGCATCTCCTATGACATCAATCATGCCAATTACTGCACCGTAAACTAGGATGAGTGTTTTCATCGCCGCCACAAGAAATGCACCCGAACCGCAAGCAGGGTCAAGAATTGATAATTTTGGCAGAATATCATTAATTAATAAACGACAGATATTTCCATCTAGTTTAAATATCAGTTCGTTATAATCTTCAAAAGGTCTATACTTATCAGATAAAGAATCATTAACGCGGTTTAAAATGAGTTTATGAATCGTTCTATCACAAAGGTATTCGGTGATTTGCGGACGAGTATAATAAGCACCAAACGCTTTTTGGTTAATGTATTTTTCAAAAATATATCCTAAAACATCGGGCGATATTTCATCATCTTTACCTTCTGGTGTATCGTCTAAATTCCAAGAATATTTGGCAAATAACTCTAAAACTTTTTCAAATGCTATGTCAGGAATTGAAATATTATTTTCTTGTTCAATGCGATGTTGAAGGAATAATCCCCCATTAAGATATTTAATAACCCCGACCAACTTTTCCACTGATGGGTCACGGTCTTCTTCTGGTGTAGCAAAACTGTCAAAAAATAAAACTTTCAGAAAACTACTATAAAAAAGATTCTCACCTTTATCTTTACTTTGTTTGAGTCGATTTTGTAAGTAATTTAAATCTCCATTATCAAGAAAACTCTTACGCTGGAGAAAATAAACAAACATCATCCGATTGAAAATAACTGATGCATACCAACGTTTATCAGCCTCGTTGTTGATTCCTTTTATATGCTGTAAAAACTGCTTATGTTCTTCTTGAAACTCTTTATAAAATTTCTTGGTTACAGGTTCAACATCAAATGCATCTTGAAGACGACGTGCAATTTCTACAACCGAAAGATTATCATCTTCGAGTTCAGTAATATCAATAACTAAAGAACCGAGCTTACTTAAAAATAAGTCTCCCGGTTGACCCTTGACGTACAAAGGCTCACGAATGTAACTTTTATTTTCTTCTCGCTTCACCCAATACCAAAGACTTCGAGTACGCTGACCATCAATAAATATCAACAGATTTTCAGCGATTAAATTAGTAACTTCTTTGTGAATTTCAGCCCGAATTTTTGCATCAGGAATATTACCATCTGCTGCTGTAACTTCAAAAATAGCCACACCAGAACTCTCAGCAATTCGCTGGTATTGGTAAGTTTTTTCTTCAACTTCCAAATGTACAGCTTTTTTCTGCGAAGAATCTGACCAACCCAATTGTTGGATAAACAAATCCTGAAATTGAAATGTATGTAATAATTCGCGTGTTATTTGAAAATTAAGTGTCATAGTATGCTACCCTTGCAGATAAAAATAGAATTTTGTATAGTAAAAAACGAGCATAAAAAATATGCCCATAGACCAAAATCTTGGAGCCACGGCTCTTAATAAATAAGGATTTATTTATAAAAACTCAATAATACTGCTACTGTGATAACCTTTTTAACTACTAAAAGGCTCAGTATTTATATTGAGGAAGTGCAACTTTGTCTATGAGCATAGACTGCAATTAGTAGTATATTTGCGGTTAAAATTTAGCAGTATAAAAATATTTTTTTGATTAAATCTCAGTCTATAAACCCAATAAAAGCTTAAAGGCTTGTCTAGTAAGGCTTTAGAGAACTATAAGTAATTACTTAGGAAAAGCCGGCAAAAATCATCCCACTAATCAGCAACGCCATATTTCGGTATCTAATTACTCACCTTAAGAAGGCAAGAGGTAGGAAACATTAGAAAAGCCGCTATTGAGTTGAGAATAGCCACTATTGAGTTGAGAATAGCCACTATTGAGTTGAGAATAGCCACTATTGAGTTGAGAATAGCCACTATTGAGTTGAGAATAGCCACTATTGAGTTGAGAATAGCCACTATTGAGTTGAGGAAAGCCACTATTAAGTTGAGAATAGCCACTATTGGGTTGAGAATAGCCACTATTGGGTTGAGAATAGCCACTATTGGGTTGAGAATAGCCACTATTGAGTTAACGATAGCGGCTTCTGTTGTTTGTTGGCGAGGAAAGCGATGCCTACGGCGGGCTTCGCCTACGCAGGTGAATATCTTACCTGAACTCCGAGAGAATGCTCCCGCCACAGTCGCAGACTTGGCGGCGAGATGAATCGAGGGCTAAAAACGAAACACCCCTTAACTAACTCAAACCGCAGGTTTGACAAGGCAAGGGGTAGTTGAGTTTTTTAGCCCTTCGGCTTCGCTCAGGGCTAACGGTGAGCGAAGCCGAACCGTTAGCAATATTCGTGATATCATTACGTCAGTGAGTTTGACGTAACAATGCTGGTATTTGAGGCAAAACTGGAAGGAACAAACGAGCAGTATCAATCGCTGGATAATGCGATTAGAACTGCTCGTTTTGTTCGCAATGCTTGCCTGAGATACTGGATGAATAACCGGGATATTGGCAGATATGAATTGAGTGCTTATTGCGCTGTACTCGCTGCCGATGAAAACTTCCCTTGGGTGGACAAACTTAACTCTATGGCTCGACAAGCTTCTGCTGAGAGAGCGTGGAGCGCAATCGCCAGATTCTTTGACAATTGCAAGAAAAATAAACCAGGAAAGAAGGGTTATCCACGCTTTAAAAAAGAACAAGCTCACGGATCTGTTGAGTACAAAACCAGCGGTTGGCGCTTGTCCAATGACCGTAGATACATCACTTTTAGGGATGGTTTCAAAGCAGGAGCTTTCAAGCTCTGGGGAACTCGTGACCTGCATTTTTATCAGTTAAAACAGTTCAAGCGAGTGCGGGTTGTGCGTCGTGCTGACGGCTATTATTGCCAGTTTCTTATTGACCAAGAACGAATTGAAAAACGCGAACCAACGGGTAAAACTATTGGTCTTGATGTTGGACTCAAGCATTTCTTGACTGATAGTGATGGCAATACAGTTGAAAATCCCAGACATCTTCGCAAGAGCGAGAAGTCTTTGAAACGACTGCAACGCCGTTTTTCCAAAGCCAAAAAGGGTTCTAAAAATAGAGCCAAGTTCAGAAACAAATTGGCTCGTAAACACCTCAAAGTAAGTAGGCAGCGTAAAGACTTTGCCGTGAAGTTGGCAAGGTGCGTAGTCCAGTCTAGCGACTTGGTAGCCTATGAGGATTTGAAGGTGCGGAATATGGTGAGAAACAAACATCTTGCCAAGTCGATTAGTGATGCAGCGTGGACGCAGTTTAGGCAATGGGTTGAGTATTTCGGTAAGGTGTTTGGTGTGGCAACAGTCGCAGTTCCACCCCATCACACTAGTCAAAATTGCTCTAACTGTGGGGAAGTAGTGAAAAAGTCTCTTAGCACAAGAACTCATGTTTGCCCTCATTGTGGTCATACCCAGGATAGGGACTGGAACGCTGCGCGGAACATACTTGAATTAGGCTTGCGTACTGTGGGGCACACAGGAACGCTAGCCCTGAGCGTAGCCGAAGGGTTAATCGCCTCTGGAGACATCGACCTCTGCTTGGGTGAGGTAACTCCTCCAAGTAAGCCGAGTCGTAGAAAGAGGAAATCCAAAGAGTGATCTTTGGAATCTCCCGCTACACCCGCAAGGGTTAGCGGTGAGAGGATGTCAATACCTGTTCATTTGAGAGATTAATGTTATGGGAAAAGTTAAGTAAGTCGGCACAAATAAACCGAACTATGTAACAGAATGTAAAACGCACAAAACCGCAAGCGAATTGCTTCTCTGCGAGACGCTCCGCGTAGCTATAGCCCTACCTACAGATACTGTATTGTTTTATAAGGAATGCGATCGCAAGATAAGTAAGTCGGTGGAAAAAAACCAAACTATGTTACGAAACGTAAATTGGCTTGAAACCCTTACCAATGACAAATGACAAAGCGCAAAGTCTGATCGGAGGTTTCCTCCGATCAGAACTTTGTAAGAATGACAAATGACAGTCCTCGCCAGTTATGTTTAATTGCACCGCCCTACTTAATTATTTTGCAAGTATTTATGCAGCAAGCTGGCGCACAAGTTTTCAACTAAAGCTCAAACAGCCAAAGACATCCTCTACAGATAATTGCCAATTTCCTAATACGCTGAGGACAGGTAAAATATCTTTTCCTTGTTTTATTTCTGGTAATTGATTGGGCTGAAAAACCATTATTGATTCATCATCAGAGTCAAGAAACCAACCTAGCTCTGCACCATTTTGGATAGAAAATGTGATTTTACGGATAACTCGGTTAGCAGATTGTTCTGGAGAAAGAATTTCAATAATCCAATCTGGAGGAATTTCAAATTTGTTGGCAATTCTGCCATTTTGACGTAAAGGAATACGTGACCACTCAAAAATAGCAACATCTGGGACTAACGACATCCCCCCAAATGTGCAGCGTAACTCTGGAAATGCGTAAGCTAACTTTTGTGGTTTGCCAATCTCATTAATACTAGTCACCAAAAAGCTTTGTAAGGTACTGTGTTCTCCCTGGGGTATGGGTTTTTGGTTGATTTGACTATCAATATATTGGCTGGCTGGTTGAGTTTCCGGTAATTTTAAAAAATCTTCTAGGGAAAAATTTGAGGATAAGTGAGGTGATAATGTCATAATTAATTACCCAATCCCTATAGTTATTGTAAAATATGTTGCTATCCCTCAAACAATCCTAAAGAACAAATGATTTGAGGTTCCCGTTTCTCAATTTCTTCGCTGACAATACATAAGCGATCATCCATCCGCAAAGCAACTACTAATTCTGCTAATTGCTGACTACTAATACCGCTTTTTAATTGCCGATTTAAAGTATCGATTGCAGACTGTCGTAATGGGTAACGATAAATATCATCAATCGCTTTTAACAGTTCCTCAGTCACAAATAAAGTGCCTTTCATCTCCTGTGCATAACTTTTCAATCGTTCGTAACTACGGAATCTTGCACCGGATGGTCTACCCAATTGACCACCCATATTTTTTTCTTCCTCAGCCAGCAATTCGGCACCTTTTTTAACTAAATCATGATGCTGTTTATCTTTAGCTATTGCTGGTGTCGCTTCATCACAAGCTGCCATTTTTAACACAGCTAGTTGCGATTGAGTAACACTATCACCATTGCGATCAACGTAAATTAAAGCATCATTTCCCTCAGTAGTTTTCATATACATTAATACTCCTTCCGGTTGCACTGGCTGAGGTGTATGTTCACGAGTAGAATAAACTACATTTGGCATTTCTTCGATAGTTTTTTTCAGCCCTGGATTATCATCTGTTGCTTTCTTCCAAATTTGAAATGCTTCGGATGTTAAATCAACTTCTGTATCCTCATCTCCATCTAGAATACCCGATTTTTCATTATATAAATCCAAAATTACTTGTGCATCATCATCTTCAAAAAATGCCTCATCAGTTCCGACAACTTCGGCATTTTCTTGCAATCTTTGCTTGAGTCTTCCCCGCAAATTAATAATCCGTTCTACACCTTCAGCAGGAAGAAAAGAATAACAAAGAATTTTGTCAGCATTTTGTCCAATCCGATCAACTCTTCCAGCCCTTTGAATTAATCGAATAATTGCCCAAGGTAAATCCCAATTGACGATAATTGCACAATCTTGTAAATTATGACCTTCACTTAAAATATCCGTGGCGATTAATATACGTAATTCATCTGTTGATGATACCCTATCTCGCTGATTATTACTCACAGGACTAAATCTTCCTGTCAGTTCCGTAGGATATTGTGACCGCCCCGTTACTCCTGCTACTTTGGTAATCTTTTTTGCCTGTAAGTTATCTGTTATGTAGCGTACCGAATCTGCAAATTGTGTAAAAATTAATACCTTTTCATTAGGGTGAGTTTTTGTTAACAGATTGATTAAGGCTATCAATTTTTCATCTGCTTGAGAATTCCATTTACCAATATTTTGCAATATATTAATTAGTGCTTTCGCATCGGCTAATAAATCTTTTTTTAGTTTTTTAATATCAAATAATGACGAACGCAACCACTTAAAGCGACGTTGATATCGGGTAGTATATTCCTGATAAATTGACTCTGCTTGTTTTCTAAAAACTTTTTCGGTTGACCCCATCCCTGCTAGGGAGGAGATAATTTCTTCTCCGGCTTTTTCTCCCTTCTCTGCTGGCGGAGAATCGGGTGAAGAGGTAAAGTCATCTTCTTCTATTTCCACATCAAATAAACTTGCTGTAACTGAATCAGCATCCTCATCATTATTCCTCGTATCTAATAATTCTGCATCTTGAGTACCAATAGGGATATCAAGCGCGTTTTCTAAAGCATATAAATAAATAAAATTCCGTAAAATGTGACGTTCAATTGATTGAATAAAAGCAGAACCACTACTTTCTAAGCGTTTAAATAAATTAGTGCGGGAAAAACCCATCAACCTCCGTCCCCCACGAAATAAGCCGCTAATTTGGCGCTGTTCTGCATCTGTGGGTGGTTGTTTAGGTTTTGCAACTACATAATTACCCAATCCATAACGGGGTAAATTTAATTGATTAATTACTTCAACTACTGCTTCTGAATAAAGACTAGAATAGGAGTCGTTAGCAGTATCTAAAGTAAATTTAATAGTGCGCGGTAAACGGTCGGGAAAATAAGAACGTCTCCCATCGGGAAACTCTAAATATTTACGTATTACTTTTTGTTTATCCTGAGTAAGAGAAGCAGAATTGATGTCTGATTTGGCATAATTATCTTTAATAAAAGAACGAGTTCGCCGCACCATATAGCGTTTCATTAATTCTCGCCAATCGTCGGGATGTTCGCTTTTTTCAAAAGCAGCAAGAGACTTAACAGAACATTGATGCTTTCTAATAAATTGCAATTCTCCTAAGGAACCGCCACCCAATTCATTAATCAAAGCTTCCGGTCTAAAACCCAAATCCTGGTCTTCAGGAACAAATAATCTTAATTGAGCAGAAAGGTCAAGATAAGTTTTATTATATGGTGTTGCCGAAAGCAAAATACATTTGCTTTCATTGGCTGCAATATATTCGGCGATCGCCCGATATCTTTTACCTTCTCGGTTGCGTAAGTTATGACTTTCATCTATTAATACAACCCGATAGCGACGCAATTCTGGTAATAAACTTTGGACTTTACTAATGGGCATTACCTTAGCATAAAGCCGATAATTATCCACATATTCCTGCCACATCAAAGTTAAGTTTTTTGGACAAATAATTAAGGTTTCCAAAAAACAATCTTCTTGTAATATTTTCGCTAAAGCTGTTCCAACTAATGTTTTACCAAGCCCCACCACATCGCCGACAATTACCCCACCACGGCGAGTGACATGACGCGCTGCTAGCTGTACGGCAGCTTTTTGGAAATCAAACAAATTATTAAATTCACGGGGAATTCGGAATTCGGAAATTCCGGCGATCGCTTCATGGGATAAATGATAAGCAATCTTCAAGTAAATATGATACGGGGGAATTAATTCTTCTCTTGCCCAACTATTATCAATGATTTCCGCAAGCTCTTTAGAAATATCGATACAACCATAATCTTTCCAACGGTCTTCAAACCAATTTTGCAGTTTATTCGTTGCATCATGGTCTAAAATATCAACATTTAATTCCCCTTGTTTTCTCAACCCTGCCAAAGTCAAATTACTACTACCTAA
Organism: Calothrix sp. NIES-2100; assembly: GCF_963875285.1. Lineage (NCBI taxonomy): Bacteria > Bacillati > Cyanobacteriota > Cyanophyceae > Nostocales > Calotrichaceae > Calothrix > Calothrix sp. NIES-2100. The sequence continues at coordinate 7,811,348 of NZ_CAWNLA010000001.1, read as the reverse complement.
AAACCCAACTATCGGACTATTGGGGTCATGGCGATGAACGAGGTATAACTTAGCGTGGAGGGGATGGGCTAAAAATAATTTAATAACTAATTTCTTAGTTTTCAACTGACGACTTAAGCGACGTAACCCCACTTCATGATCATCTGTTGGCGCACCGATGGTAAGCTGTTGGCGAAACTCTGCCGCTATCTTTTTTTTGAGACGAATAATAGTGTTATTATCGAGCCTACCTTCCCCAGTACCCAATGTAAATGCAGTATGCACTTCATCGCTGGGTAAACCTTGCATCCCCACTAACAACCGACAACAAGAAGTTTCTCCCCCCACATACTGTTCAATTAAATCATCAAGCTTGCGCCAGCCTCTGAGGTTAAAATAACCCACGCAAAAATCAGCCCGATAAGATACTTTGAGGGTATCCCGCAAAATTGGTAGCAGTTGTAAGTCAATGTTGTCAAAGATGCGTGGCATGATTTCATACTCTATGGGAAATTTTCAGGAGGTTAATGGTAGTGTTCTATGAGTATAAGATCTTGGAATTGTTTGTACCAGATGAGTAAATAGCCTAAAATCATGCATTGGCTCAACTGCACTAAGCTTGAATCTGGCGGCTAGAGAAACTCCTTTTTGGCAATTTGGCACCCAAAGTCTTTCACTGAAAGTTTCAATAGATAACAACAGATGACGACACAGAGAAGATTGTGTAACAAACGCAGTCAAAATCCCTACTTCTGCTGTCGTAAGCCAGTTGTGAGAGTGCTGTAGTCGCTACATCATTAATATTAAACCGTTACCACCTTTTCCAATCGGACCATAACCTTCTTTTTTAGCCAGAATGCTGTCATAACCCTTGAAAAGTAGTGTCTCCAACACACAACACTACATCATATTCTGCAACAGTTTCCGCCGTCATTTGACAGTGCGGCTCTATTAGTTTTGCAAATTCCACTTTTGGGTTGGCAAAAACTCATAAGCCCTCTTGAGTACGGTTCCCTTGTTGAAGATTTCCGATAGTGCTTTGCCAAATCCAAGACTTAGAGCATAGCTGATTGACACATTCAATCGGCGATCGCCTAAATCATAAGTCGCAAAATTTTTCTCCCACCAGTCCAGCATTGCTTGTCGCCTCCAGCACCCGATTTCAATTACTGTACCGTATATGGTGTGCTTTCTCCTCAATACGAGTGTGAGCAAGCTTTTCGAGACTTAACGGGAAAAGTTAGAATTAAAATCTGCGATCGCATCTTGCGGCTTTCCTAAGTCAAGATAAGCTCTACCTCTTTGAAAATAAGCATTTGCCAGATAATTTGGCTCAAGGATAGAACGAACTTGCGGACGGATCGGAATTATCTTAGTAAAATCTGCGATCGCCGCTTGTTTTTGTCCTAAATAATTGAAACGGGTTTCACCACGCTCAGAATAAGCCTCGACGAAGTTGGGATTGACTTGAATCGCTTGATTATAAACTTCAACTGCTTCTTTGGGTTTATTTAACTGGCGGAGAATTTCGCCCTGTTTAATATACGGTTTTTCCAATTTCGGATCTTTAGTAATGGCTGTTCTATATGCGTATAGTGCATCCTGTTTCTTACCCTGACCAGCCAGAGCCAGCCCCTCATAGTGGTGAAACAACCCTGTGGATTTGGAATTAGGGATAATCTCTTGTGCTTTGCGCGCATCCTGAAGCGCACCTGCATAATCTTTATCTTGCCACCGTGCAAAGCTTCTATATCCGTAAATTATTGCTAACTGTTGATTAGGAGCCATGACTCAGTAGGTAATGGGCGTTGATTTTGCGTTTGATAAACTTTTTTATCAGAATTTCTTCCTGGGAAAGGATAGGTAAGTTCATGATATTTTAATTTCAGAGATTTGGGGGCGATCGCTTTGGTTTTGGTTACCAGTTAAAATCATAAGGACTATCACAATCTTGAGCTTGGTTGTAGCTAATTACCATCATGCTAAAGCAAAAGTTGAGATGATAGCTGACTGCGGGCAATAATGCGCAGCCCCACATTTAATTTTTATAAATAACATACTCACCGATAAAGGATTATTACAATTAAATCTTACATCTCGATCTAAACAACGTGTGGAAGGTATACAAAATTGCGGAAGTTTCACCCAAGTATAACTTTCCACCTGACGTTAAATTATTTTGTAGTCAGGACTTTAGTCCTTTTTTTTGCAGGACTGAAGTCCTGACTACGAAATGTGGTGGAGTACTAACGACTTGGGTTAGTAGGGGCCTATTTGTGGGAACAAACCAAATAGGGTGAGCAAAGATAAGCCGGCGATCAAGCAGGCTCCAGATGCTAGGATCAATAACACTAAATCCCTGTTCGGACTACGTAAGAATGTTTCTAAATTAAATGGCTGGGGTTGCCTATATCCCACCATCGAAAGTGGCAACTTGTCACGATAATCAGTGCCGTAGCGAGCCATTCTTTCAAAGGGTAATTCGCCTTGAGAACGCTGGGGTAAAATCCGCCGCCGTTGGTAAGGAACCGTATCATCACCAAAGTTGCTGAGATATTCTTCGCTGTTGAGCAACTCTTGAACAAAGCTAACTAGTCCTTTAGTAGCAAGGACTATTGACCAGGCGAGTTTTTCTTTGTCGCTATATATCCTCCGCCCCAGAATCCTTTGTACACAGAGTTCTACAAAGCGGTAATTATTATTGGCATCATAATTCAACCGACGAAACGAATCGGATAAAACTAATCCGCGAATAAAATCTCTGACCGTGATTTGTCTAGCTCTGAGTTGAGATTCTAGGAAGATTTGACGATTACTAGACAGCATCTGCTGTTCATGAAAAATTTGCCGATAAGCTGCCACAATTAAGGCATCCATTTCCGTAACTGACAGCAGGTTCTCCGTTGTGTAAATTCTGGGCTGTTCATCACCAGGAATCTCAAAGGCGGTAACACGCTGGTTTTGAGATGAGGGGGTATACTCCAACAAAGGAATTGACATAATAAATACCTTTCTGATGAGGGCTGACATGCGAAATTCCGGCTGTGATTGATCGAGTTAGTCCCACCCGATCGCCGCAGCTGATAATTCGCAGCCATTTAACTGCTATCCAGATTCGGAATCTCAAAATTCAGAATCAGCCTGTGTCAGAAATTCACCTTTTGATTTGCGGGAGAAAGCAGTATTTTTTAACATTCAATCGCTAACTGCTTATTCTCCCCGCCAAAACGCTAAGGGATTCTGAGTGGGGTGGTAATCAGGATAAAATCGCAGATAAGATTCCATAACAGATTCTGGCGGTGCAATCCCTAATCCTAAACAGAGGTGAGATAGCGATCGCGCAAATTGTTCATGGTGTCCTGGGGAACCCACATGAGCATGGGCATATTCGTGGACAACTAAGAGTAGCCAGTCCGCCGGCATGACTCTTCCCACATCAATGAGGATGGTAATTGGATTTGTTCGCAGATTGCACAGACCATCAATACCAAAAGACTGAGCAATAGGAGCAGCAAAGATTTGAATCGCAGGTTGTTCCCAAGAGTGAAAACAATCGTGGCAAGCTTGAAGATAGTTTTCCAGTTGTGTATTCACCGCATCAATATGCTCACTGATCCAGACACACAGAGATTTGCGGTTTTCCAGATCATAAACCACATCGATCATCTCTGCATCGAGAGCCAGACTCCTCACTCCATAAAGATAGTCTAGCCCTCGTGTAAAAGGATCAGTACTGGTGGTGACGATTAATTTACCAACCAAAGAGGGAGAAGTATTTTGTGGGTTCGGCCGCATTTTTCATCTGGTCAGGAGTCTCTTTTGAGAGGTCAGCCTCATCTAAGTTAGAGGTAACTTCTGAAACATCTGCCACTCGGAATTCGGTACAGAAGGTGGCGGTGCTAAAACCACCAAACCGTTTGACTGTACTGGTGCGCATCCGGATGCTCGGGCTGGCAAACCAGAATCTTTCAATCGAACTCATGGTTTCGTACTCGGTGATCAGGACTAACGCATCTTCATCATCCATCTCATACCGCCCCGCCACTGGGACAATTTCCGCATAGCCCCGTTCTCGCAGCAGCGATCCTTGACGGGGGTTATCGGCATCAGGAATCAGGGAGAATACCGTCGAACCTTCATGGTTTTCTTCTTCTCTGTCCCATCCCATTGCTCCTTGCCAAGAAACAAAAGCGCCACCAATAGCTAACACAGGGTCAACCTGGTGGAGTTGGCAAATTTCAATCACTTTCGGATGATCGGCAGCAAGGGCTTCAACCAGAATCTCAGATTCCCCGGCTTCAGAGCGCTTAAAGGCTAGGTGGTGAGTCGTGCGTTGCGATCGCCATTTACCTGTACTTAGTTGAAAAAACTCCATTGCGTCCATAAATCAAAAGCTAACTCCAAACAACAAGTTGAGCAACCCAATCCTAATCCTATCCATTATAAAACTGCCAGAGCCATCCTTAATCAGAGATTTTGGGCAGGGGGGTAGGGGGGAAGAGGGGCAGGGAGGCAGGGGAGCAGGGGGAGCAGGGGGCAGGGGGGACAAGGAGAACAAGGAAAACAAGGAGAACAAGGAAGAAATCACCAATGCCCAATGCCCTTGTCCCGCCACAAGCCCAATGACAACTGACAACTGACAACTGACTAATGACTAATGACTAATGACAAATTCGTTTATTCGTAATCGTCTAAAAGTGACCACTTGTCAAGTAGGTGTAACTTTCGTTAACATTAACTCAAGAGGCTAGACATAACTGATCAAAGCGAAACACCGGAGAATAGAAATTTATGGATATCCCAATGGAGCTTAACTTAGAGCAGAAATTCAACCTCAAACTTTATGAAGAGCAGGTTAAGGGATTAAACCAGGAAGAATCTCAAAAATTGCTTTTGGAGGTGCTGCGGCAATTAATGGTCAAAGACAATATGATCAAGTATCTTCTCAGGCAGTCTTAACTACATGGGGATGTTATTTAACTTCCTAAACTAAAAATTTAAACAAAAATCTGTGGAAAGGCTTCTGTCAGAAGGAACAGAGAGTTCATAATATTGCAGTGATTTCAGGGTGGAGAAGTGCTAAACCCTGAAATCTGCTGTAATAGATAGTTTTCTTGTCTGTTTCACTTCTCTGGACTTCCTAATCTCCCTCATCTCCCTAATTCTCCTAGTCCCTAATCCCCAGTCAGCATCTGTCTGACTGGGGATTGTTTGTTAAGGATTATTACTTTGTTTCTCATAACTGAGACTGGGGTATGCCTCATCTTTTATGTTCTATATTGTCTTGTTCAAGGAACAGGCAATCACGTAGTAGAGAAAACCAATATATAAGGAGAGCGAAATGCTTGACGCTTTTTCTAGAGCTGTAGTTTCAGCCGATGCTAGCACTTCTACCGTAACTGATATTGCTGCTCTCAGAGCGTTCGTTGCAAGTGGTAACAGACGTTTGGATGCTGTAAATGCGATCGCTAGCAACGCCAGCTGCATGGTTTCTGATGCTGTTGCTGGAATGATCTGCGAAAACCAAGGTTTGATCCAAGCTGGTGGTAACTGCTACCCCAACCGTCGCATGGCTGCTTGTCTGCGCGATGCGGAAATCATCTTACGCTATGTAACCTACGCTTTATTAGCTGGTGACGCTTCAGTTCTAGATGATCGTTGCTTGAATGGTTTGAAAGAAACCTATGCAGCTCTAGGTGTACCTACCACCTCCACCGTACGTGCTGTGCAAATCATGAAGGCTCAAGCAGCTGCTCACATTCAAGATACTCCCAGCGAAGCTCGTGCTGGTGCCAAATTGCGTAAGATGGGAAGCCCCGTTGTAGAAGATCGTTGCGCTAGCTTAGTTGCTGAATCTTCTAGCTACTTCGATCGCGTAATTTCTGCTCTGAGCTAATTAATTGCTAATAGCAATTAACTCAACAGATTGACATCCAACACAGTTAAAATTAAAAGCCTTTTGGGAGATTTAAGAAATGAAATCAGTTGTTACCACCGTAATTGCAGCAGCAGATGCCGCAGGTCGTTTCCCCAGCACCTCTGATTTAGAATCAGTACAAGGTTCTATCCAACGTGCAGCTGCTCGTTTGGAAGCTGCTGAAAAGCTAGCTAACAACATTGATGCAGTTGCAACCGAAGCTTACAACGCTTGTATCAAAAAGTATCCTTACTTGAACAATGCTGGTGAAGCTAACTCCACCGATACCTTCAAATCTAAGTGCGCTCGTGACATCAAACACTACCTGCGCCTAATCCAATACTCCTTGGTAGTTGGCGGTACAGGCCCATTGGATGAGTGGGGTATTGCTGGTCAACGTGAAGTTTATCGCGCTTTGGGCTTGCCCACCGCTCCTTATGTTGAAGCTTTAAGCTTTGCTCGTAACCGTGGTTGCGCTCCTCGCGATATGTCTGCTCAAGCATTGACCGAGTACAACGCTCTTCTTGACTACGCTATCAACTCTCTGTCCTAATTAATGGCCAGGCTTGTGATTTGTTGACAGTGGTACATTAGTTACCCTACAAACCTGGAGGTTCTTGGCTCTTTGCTTTGCCTATGAAGGTTAAGTAATCGCACAGAATCTCTGGGTTTGTTTTGTCATTTGTCATCAAAAGCGACGGGAAACCCACTCCTTCAAGGGGTGGGAGGAATAGCATTGGTGTCAACTTAACATGAAACCCTTGCCAAAGCTTGATTTTGAATTAAATCGCTTAACATCAAGATCCGCGTTACCCCACCCCAGTTTTGTCTAAAGCCAAAACGTCCCCTCCCCGTAAACGGGGAGGGGATTAAGGGGTGGGGTGAAAGACTTGTGGGATAAGCGTTTTAACTTAAGTTGACACCAATGGAGGAATAGTCGCCCCGTCGCTGTCAATTGTCAGTAGTCAGTGGTCATTTGTCATTGGTCATTAAAGAGAATTGGGATAACATCCGCTAAGAAATATTTGCTGAAGGTTGGTAACTAACAGCTAACATCTATATATATGGATAAACGCTTTTTTAATTTATTTAATCTGACAGAAGACCAGGCGATCGCTATTTTGGATACGCCCCAAGACCAATTGAGTGAGAATGATTCACGCTATATTGCGGCTTCTCATTTAATCAACTTCCCCACGGAAAAGTCAATCAACGCGCTGATGCGTGCAGTGCAGCAAACTGATCCCTCGTTGGATAACCGGATTGTCCGTCGCAAGTCGGTGGAGACTTTGGGAAGACTTAAAGCAGCGATAGCCCTACCGATCATCCACACCTGTCTGTTTGATGAAGACTGCTACACCGTGGAAAATGCTGTTTGGGCGATCGGTGAAATTGGCACTCAAGACCCGGATATCCTAGAAGATGTGGCTCAATTGCTGGATAAGCCAGGGCAAACTTACCGAGTGATTATCCATACACTCACAAAGTTTAATTATCAACCAGCCCTAGAAAGAATTCGTAAATTTGTCTATGATGCTGACCCACCTACAGCTAGTGCAGCGATCGCCGCAGTTTGTCGCTTAACTGGTGACTATTCCCAAATGGGGAAAGTGGTGGCGATGTTACAACACCGGAATGTCTTAGGGCGGCGTTTGTCAATCCAAGATTTGATGGATGCGCGGTATTATGAGGCAATTCCCCATATTGCCAGATGTCCAGTATCTTTGGTGTTTCGACTGCGAGGAATTCGCACCTTAGCAGAAGCAGGAATCGCTACGGGCGCAATTACTTTTGCCACAGTTCAACCCTCTTTAGAGCAGACATTATACGACCACCCAAAGGATCTGAGTTTGGTGCATAGTTACGATCGCCCCCCCACTTTACCAGTTTTGATCCGCGATTTGTACGAAACCGACTTTGGGCGCTGCTATTTAGCCACGAAAACCATTTTGGAGGATCACACCGATGCTGCGCCTGAAGCTCTATTTGCAACCTATGCTGAAGAAGCAAATAATGATTATGGTGCCCATTTCCATGTGATGAAATTATTCGGCTGGTTGAAACATGCTCCAGCATATGATTTGCTGGTGGAAGCCCTGCATAACAAACAACCACAGTTTCAAAAATCACGGGCTGCTGCTGCGATCGCTCTCGGTGAACTCGGAGATCCAAAAGCCATTCCCGAACTGAAAGCCTGTCTAGAAACCAAAATTTGGGATCTGAAATATGCAGCTTTGATGGCTCTGGAAAAACTCGGTGATACCAGTGGTTATGAAATAGTCGCCAATGATAGTGATTGGCTGATTGCTGCCAAAGCCTTAAGCACCCTGAAAAACCAAGAAATAACAGCGTAATTTTTCTGTAGTGAAAATCCAAATTTATGGATGCTATGTGGTTTAGAGAAACTAATGTAGATGATGATACCACCATTGCCCGTCATTTTTTCCAATTGTGGCGTGATAATGATGTACCGGAAGCATCCATTCAAGGCAATTGGCTAGAAACAACCGTGGAATTTATCCAGAATGCACGTCAGACACTAGCTTACAAAGGCTTCGTAGCAGAAATAAACGGAGAAATTGTCGGTTCCGCAGGATGTCAACTATTTGCAGGGTTGTATCCCCATGTTCTGAGTGAACAGCAAAGAAAATATGGCTATATTTGGGGAGTGTATGTTGATGCTGGATATCGTCAGCAAGGAATCGCCAAACGCCTAACTCAAATGGCGATCGCTCATCTTCAATCCCTCAATTGCACCCGTGTGATTCTCCATGCATCGCCTCATGGGAAACCAGTTTATAGTAGTTTGGGATTTAGGGAAACCAATGAAATGAGCTTAGATATAGTTTCTCATTTTTGAATCATTCCATCTTGTTTTTTGTAATTTTTTATTCAAAACCATGTCAACAGAAGAACTATTCCAACAGCTGAAACACCCTAACCCCCACATCCGCGATCAAGCAATGTGGGCGCTAGCTGAAAATCCAGATGAGACAACTATTCCCAGGTTAATGAGTATTCTCGATGAAGATGATACCACCTATCGCCGAGCAGCTGTGAAAGCCTTAGGAGCGATCGGCCCTGATGCGGTGACTCCTTTAGTGGCAGCCTTACTCAATAGTGATAATGTCACAGTTAGGGGAAGCGCCGCCAAAGCACTAGCGCAAGTCGCCATTAATCATCCAGATGTTCCCTTTTCCGAAGAAGGCGTGCAGGGTTTAAAAACTGCCCTCAACGATGCCAATCCCGTAGTGCATATTGCTGCTGTGATGGCGTTGGGTGAAATTGGTACACCTGTGGTGGATGTTTTGATTGAGGCGTTGCAAACCACAGATAACCCAGCTTTAGGAATCTCCTTGGTGAATGCTTTAGGCTCGATTGGAGATAGCCGAGGTGTAGAAGTACTACAATCCCTAATTGAGGATGAATCAACTGATTCCTATGTCCGCGAGTCCGCCACCAGTGCATTATCTCGCCTCGAAATGACTACGAAGTTTCAGCGGGGAGAAAAATAATTATTTTATGGGGTTGTTGACGGTTGACGGTTGACGGTTGACTGTCATGACCTTAAATGTGTAATGAGGAAAATTTCTGGGGTTTGTAAAATATAAACTACAAACAATTTTCTTGAATCCGATAATCGTGAACCTCCAAACCGACAAAGACAAACCACAAGCCAGCACCAGTACAAATATCGCGCCAGAAACAGAAAAAATTCTTTGTGTTCATTGTCAGCGCACAGCTACAAACGGCATCAAATGTAAGGGAATTTGTGTGGCTGACAGTGACTATTGATATCCTCCCCACCCCTGAGAAGGTGATTCAACGATATTCAAATTAGATAAACGCAAATGGCCTTGCCGCAGGCTATTATCAATTACGAATGAATATTTTGCCGCCATGTCAGATTCCCAAGCAATTAGTGCAGCCGTTGCCAAACTCTACAATACTTATCCCTTCCCGCCAGAACCGTTATTAGATGAACCGCCTCCAGGTTATAACTGGCGCTGGAACTGGCTGGCGGCGTATAACTTTTGTACTGGACAAAAACCCTCTCATCACAATGTCCGGATCTTAGATGCTGGGTGTGGAACAGGGGTAGGTACAGAATACTTGGTGCATCTCAACCCCGATGCGACGGTTGTGGGTATTGATTTGAGTGCAGGTGCATTAGCTGTAGCTAAGGAACGTTGCCAAAAATCAGGGGCAACAAGGGTAGAATTTCATCACCTGAGTTTGTTTGATGTGGAACAGCTTCCCGGTGAGTTTGATCTGATTAACTGTGTGGGAGTACTCCACCATACCCCCGATCCAATTCGGGGGATTCAAGCTTTAGCAAAAAAACTGTCGCCTGGTGGTATAATGCACATTTTTGTGTATGGGGAACTGGGGCGTTGGGAAATTAAGTTAATGCAAGAGGCGATCGCACTTTTGCAAGGTGATAAACGTGGCGATTACACCGATGGCGTAGCCGTTGGGCGACAATTGTTTGCTGCATTACCAGAAGATAACCGCCTCCGCAAGCGTGAACAAGAACGCTGGTCTTGGGAAAATCAACGTGATGGCTACTTTGCAGATATGTATGTCCATCCGCAAGAAATTGATTACAATATCAATACGCTGTTTGAATTAATAGATGCTTCTGGGTTAGAGTTTCTCGGCTTTTCTAATCCGCAGATTTGGGATTTAAAACGATTGATTGCTAAAGCACCAGAACTAATTGAGCGTTCTCAAGATTTGAGCGATCGCCAGCGCTATCGGTTAATTGAACTGCTCGATCCGTCAATGATTACCCACTATGAGTTTTTCTTAGGACGTAGCCCCATCACCAGAGAAGATTGGGCTTCAGATGCAAAACTGATGTCTGCAATTCCGTCACCGAGTCCTTGCATTCAGGGATGGCAAAATGGTCAACAATTCTTTAATCATGACTATCAGATTGTGCAACTCAATGATGCAGAATGGCAATTTCTCCTCGCCTGTGATGGGAATCAGACAACAGAGCAAATTTTGCAGTCAGTGGATGCTAGTTTAGCGGATGTGCGATCGCTCCAAAAGCAGCAAATTATTCTCCTCACAGCCAAAACAGAGTAGTAACTCAAAAAATTGCTCTGCTTTTTTTGGGCGCTGTCCTCTAGTATAGATGACAGCAGTTTTCATGTAATTAGACCAAAATAAAAAGACCTAACCCCCGCCCCCTTCCCTTGTAGGGAAGGGGAGAAAATGCTCAACTAACGAACTTGGTCTGATAACCGTGATATTTCTGTATACCCAAATATTCCCGCAGTCACAGCACAAATACCAGAATTATTGTTGAATACTTAAAATCTTACAGCAGTTTTCATGTATTTAAACCAATACGGTTCAGTTAACGTTTTAATCTTCTGAAGATCCCCCCAACCCCCCTTAAAAAGGGGGGCTAATAACCCTCTTTTACCCCCTTTTTAAGGGGGTCGCCGCAGGCGGGGGGATCTTAACTGAACCGTATTGGTATTTAAACCACAAATATGAGACCTAACCCCCAGTCCCTTCCCTTGTAGGGAAGGGGAGAAAATCAAAGCCTCTCTCCTCTTAGGAGAGAGGTTTGGAGAGAGGTCTGTTTGTGGTTCATTTACAGGAAGATGCTGTAATAGGAATCTCAATTAAAAACTCAGTTCCCTGACCTAATGCAGAAATACAACTAAGTTGTCCCTGATGCTTTTCTACAACAATTTGATAACTGATAGATAACCCTAAACCAGTTCCTTTACCAACAGGTTTAGTCGTGAAAAATGGCTCGAATACGTGTTTTTGAACCTCTGAATTCATCCCAGAACCATTATCTTTTATACTAATTAAAACTCTTTTGTCATCTATCACTAAAGTTTTAATTTTAATAGTTGGTATCTGATTAGAAGTTTGCCAATATTCAATATTCTCTTTTAAGGTATAAATCGCATTATTGAGAATATTCATAAACACTTGATTCAACTGGTTCACATAACAACTAACCTTGGGTAGCTGACCATATTCCTTAATTATCTGAATATCAGGTATTTTATTGGGCAATGTCAACTGATGATTGAGAATCATTAATGTATTATCTATACCTTCATGAATATCTACAGACTTCATTGTTGCTTCATCTAGTCGTGAGAAGTTTCTTAAGCCCAGCACAATGTCTGTAATGCGCTCACTACCTGCTGTCATCGATTTCATTAACTTAGGTAAATCATTACATAAGTACTCCAAATCGATAGCTTTGATTTTGGCTGCTATGGTGGGATTAAGCTGGGGATATTGCTCTTGATAAACCGCAATTAAATCTAGTAAATCTTCAATATACTGATTTGCATATCCGAGATTACCAGCAATAAAACTAATGGGATTGTTAATTTCATGAGCAACCCCTGCTACCATTTGTCCAAGACTGGACATTTTTTCACTGTGAACCAGTTGAGCTTGGGTTTTTTGTAAGTCTAGCAGAGCTTTTTTTAATTCAGCCGTGCGTTCTTCAACTTTCTGTTCTAACTCATTATTAGCCTTTTGCAGAGCGGCTGCGGCTCTAGCAGTTTCTGTAGCAATACTAGCAATATGAGTAGCTGTTTTCAGAATTTCTAGATGATGGGGAGTAGGATGACAGGGAAATTTATGAGATATCGCAAATGTTCCTAAAACTTCACCAGTGTGTGAAGTAAAAGGTGAAGACCAACAAGCTCTAATGTTGTAACTCAAAGCAAAATCTCGAAAATCAGCCCATAAAGGATCAGTAGCAATATCATTAACAAATACTGAATCTCCTCTATAAGCCGCAGTCCCACAAGAACCACAACATTCACCAATCATCAAACCATTAACACCTTTAGCAAATTCTGGTGGTAGAGTGGGTGCTGCTCCTCCCCGCAATCGCCGATTTTCTGGATCTACTACTAAAATTGAGCAATAAGCCCCTGGTAATTGTTGCTCTAGTAAAATACACAGATTATTAAAGATGTCATATAAGTTAACTCCAAACGCAACTTGTTCTAAAATTTGACTTTGAGTGTATACTAATGCTTCTGCAAACTTGCGTTCAATTGCTGTTGCTAAAACATGAGTTACAGATTGTAAAAAATGAATATCGTCTGGAGCAAAATCTCTCGCCTCGATAGCATATATTTCTAGAAAACCTAACGGTTTAACCGCACCAGGAATTAAGACACTCAAGCCAGCAATACTATCTGGTGGAGAGGGAATAGTTAAATCATCTATCTCACAACAAGGTGTTTTGAGATTAATAATTGGCTGAGTATGCTCCAATAATTTTTGTAATTGCTGATTAGTTGTAACATTAATTTCAGCATCTTTTGTGAAAATATCTTCTCCAATGCTAGCTACTTTACGCAAAGAATTATTATCTGAAAGTACTTGCCAAACCCTAGTGTATTTAACATTGAGTATTTGTGATACTAAACCAACTGTATTTTGGAACAAATCCGATAATTCAATGCCTGATAGAGCTTTTTGTCCTAGTGCATTCACTGCGGCTTGATGGCTGAAATTCATTGATGAATTGTCAGACTTATACCAGTTAGTGTTTGATTGACTTGATGTTTGTATATTTAAGTTCATAAACCAAATGTTATTTAAGGTCAGCAGCTTATATTTCCCTAATTTTTTTTTCAAATTAACAGGCTTTTGAAAACTTTAAAATCAGGAAAGATTTATAAATTAAAGATAAAGTGTATATGCCAGGGTTTATCCTACTATTTATAAGTAAGTCTGTGGGAATTGTGTAAAGAATCCTGCCAATTCACAATTAAGTTTTTAACTTTGCAGATCTTAATTAAGAGCGATCGCACTTGCTGAGGAAAGGTTAAAGGTTTTTCCCTTCGCTCCTAATGTCTACGAAGTGGGGGAGGGGGATTTGTTAAAAACAATACTATTGAGGGAACAATAAATTTGCGTATGAGACGAGGCTGATAGTCATGAAACTGGTTTTTGTTAGTTGGGGTTTGGTAAATCGAATTTTCACAGCTTCTATACTGCTACCATTAGGAATCAGCTTCCTGGGGAACAGGTGCGCCAATGCTCAGATCACTTCTGATGGTAGCCTGAATACTACTGTTTCCCAAAATGGTAATCACTTCACAATTACTAATGGTAGTGCCGCAGGCAGTAATCTGTTTCACAGCTTTGGGCAGTTTTCTGTGATAAATGGTAGTTCAGCGACATTCGATTTAATTCACACCCCAAATATCTCGACGATTTTTAGCCGAGTCACAGGGGGTAGTGTTTCCACAATTGATGGCTTAATTCAGACGATTAATAACAGCAATCCTGTTAGTCTATTTTTACTCAATCCCAGTGGCGTTATGTTCACGGAAAATGCCAGACTCAATATTGGTGGTTCGTTTGTGGGAACAACGGCGAATAGCATTAAGTTTGCTGATGGGACGGAGTTTAGCGCTACAAGTTTGACGGATAAACCTTTATTATCAATGACTGTCCCCATCGGTTTACAGATGGGTAGTAATCCTGGTGCAATTACCGTCCAAAACACTGGACATAGTTTAAGGTTCCCGATTACCCCTTTTGCATCTTCTCCAGATCGCAGCAACAATCCTGTAGGATTAAGTGTCAACTCTGGCAATACATTAGCATTAGTAGGCGGACAAATCACTTTAGATGGCGGAGTGTTAAATGCACCCTCTGGACACATTGAACTCGGTAGCGCCAGTAATGGGACAGTTAATCTCAACACCTCTTCTCCTAGTTGGAGTTTTGATTATAGTCATCTTCAGCAATTTGGTAATATACAACTTTTACATCAATCCCTAACTGATGCTAGTGGTACTCCTGCGGGTTCTATTCACTTCCAAGGACGAAATATTAGCTTGCATGATGGTTCTGCTGCTTTATTAGTTAATCAAGGAAGTGGTAATTCCGGTGATATCAGCGTTAATGCTAGTGAGTCGTTGGAACTGCGGGGAATTGGTACTGATGGATTTCCACAAAGTTTGTTGCGTGCTGATAACTTTGGTGATGGTGCTGGGGGTAATATAGTGGTTTCTGCCTCACAGTTATTCCTCCAAGATGGCGGATCTTTTCATGGGTTTAATTTTGGTAAAGGTACAGGAAGTAATATCTCAGTGGAAATTCGAGATTTACTTCAGCTGACGGGACTATCACCGTTGAGTGGATTTGCTAGTTCAATTAACACCAACACCAACAGTTCTGGGAAAAGTGGTGATGTTCGAGTAGTGACCAACAGATTGCAGATTTTAGATGGTGCTGTAATTGGCAATTCTAGCTTGGGAACTGGTGTAGGCGGCAATACTACGATTAATGCGACTGATTCCATTGAAATCAGCGGCGAAAATCCACAAAACTTGGCTGACAGCGTCATAGTTGTCGGTACATTCAGCCAAGCGAATGCAGGTCAATTAACTATTAACACTCCCAAACTGATAGTAAGAGATGGCGGCGGCATAGTTAACTCTACCGTAAATAGTGGTAACGGAGGAGATTTGCTGATCAATGTTGCCGACAGCATTGAAGTTAGTGGAGTGGGTAGTATTTCTGGTCTTCCTAGTCGCATTGGTGCGAGAGCAGAATTACTTGCACCACCGATTCGACAACTATTTGGATTACCAGATGTGATTACAGGTAATACCGGTAAACTTATCCTGAATACTTCGCACTTACAGATTAAAGATAAGGCAATTGTCGGCGTTGATCATCAGGGTATCGGCGATGCTGGAAAACTAGAAATTAATGCAGGTTCAATCCGGATGGATAATGGTGGAAGTCTGACAGCCGCTACTGCTCAGGGTGAAGGCGGTAACATTTTTGTCCAGGCAAACGACTTGCTTATGCGTCGTGGTAGTGCGATCGTGACTAATGCTGGTGGTATTGGTAATGGCGGTAACATTACTATTAACTCTCCCGTCATTGTCGGTTGGGAAAACAGCGATATCGATGCCAATGCAGTTAAAGGTAATGGGGGTAATATCCAAATCACTACCCAAGGCATTTTTGGGCTACAGTACCGTCAAGCACTCACAACAGAAAATGACATCACTGCTAGTTCTCAATTTGGTGTTAACGGGACAGTAGATATTAATAATTTTGGTGTTGACCCCAACTCTGGTTTAGTGGAATTACCCACGAATGTTACCGATCCATCACAGCAAATTGCTACAGGTTGTTCTGAGAATACTAGTAGCAGTTTTGTTGCCACAGGCCGGGGTGGCGTACCACAAAATCCCACTCAGGAAGTGAGGAGCGATGTCTACGACGGGCTACGCCTACGCACTTGGTCTGACATCCGCAACATTTCTGCATTTCGCCACAATAGCCCAGTTACAGGCCAAATCCCTCAATCGAGAGAGGTTCTTGTCCAAGCCACTTCTTGGCATCGTAACGCCCAAGGCAAAATCGAGTTAGTTGCAGATAATTATCCTACACATTTAAAACAAGCATTAACCTGTATAAACGTTACTAAAAATCAAATTTAATAGATAAAAAATACTACTAACACTGTTATTAACACTAACATTGTGGGCAACCTAACTTGTGTGAGAGCAAGGGAGTATTGAAGGTATGAGTACAATTAAATTTCTTGCAGCATTTACCACACTTTTATTGACTGCGGGAATGATATTACCTGCAATAGGTCAGGTGACATCTGATGATACAACTAACACCATTGTTAACACTGACGGGAATAATTTCACTATTTTGAATGGAATTCAAAAAGGTAATAATTTATTTCATAGTTTCAGCAAGTTTTCAGTGCCTAGTGCAGGTTCAGCCACATTTAATTTAGTAAATACACCCAATATTACAACTATATTTAGTCGGGTAACTGGAGGAAATATTTCCGAAATAAATGGCTTACTTGGCACAATTGGTGGCAATAACCCCGTAAATTTGTTTTTAATCAATCCGGCAGGAATTATCTTTGGTAAAGATGCCATATTGAATATTAGCGGCTCATTTGTAGGGACAACAGCCAATAGTATTAAATTTGCCGATGGGACGGAATTTAGTGCAGTAAATACAACGACACCACCATTATTAACTATGACTGTACCCATTGGTTTGCAGATGGGTAGTGCTGCAAGTCAAATTCAGGTACAAGGTAAAGGTAATGATGGCATTGTACCGACCAATAATTTAGGAATAGTTGCCAGTCCGGGAAAGACAATTGCCTTAGTTGGGGGAGATATCAAATTTACAGGTGGTGTCATAACTGCACCTGTGGGTCGAATTGAAGTAGGTGCAGTGGGGAGTGGTACGGTGAATTTAACACCCACACCCGCAGGATGGCAATTAGGTTATACAGAGATTGCAGATTTTGGCGATATACAATTTACAGAGCGTTCCTCGTTGTGGAATCCCTATCCTGTGGGCAATCCGTTTGGGGGTATTCAAGTAGTGGGGAGGGATATTACCTTAAATCAATCCCAAATAGCCGCAGCAACTGCTGGTACTGGGCAGGGTGGTAATATTACGGTCAATGCAGTGCGATCGCTCTTTTTAGGTGGAGTAAATCCCTATGCTTATGCTCCTAGTGCCTGGATTGTCAATCAGGTAGCACCAGGGGTAACGGGAAACGGGGGTGCTGTGAATATTCAAGCAGGACAATTGACTTTAAAGGATGGTGCAGCCATTGAAACTCTCAGCCTAGGTGCAGGCGCAGCAGGGAAAGTCCAGGTAATCGCTGATACCATTGCCGCTACAGGTGCTATTGCCCTGCAATCTCCACTTGCACCTTCTGGGAGTAGCAGTAGCCGTATTGGTAGCCAAACTTTCGCATCGGGAGATGGAGGAGATATCAGCGTGGTTGCCCACAAACTCACTCTTGAAGATAGTGGACTAGTGGGAACAATTGTTTTTCCGGGAGCAACTGGACAGGGGGGAAATGTGACTGTTGATGTTGCTGATAATATTTATGCCAACGGGGTTAACCCGAACAGCTTGCTTTCCAGCGGCGTAAGTAGTTACACATTCGGCATTGGTAATAGTGGTAATGTTAATGTCTCCACAGGGGAATTGAATCTTATGGATGGGGGAGGTATTTTTACCTTTGCTAGTCGTTTGGCAGGAATACCAGGAACAGGTTTTGGCAACAGCGGAAATGTCACTGTGATGGCACGGCAAGGTATTAATATGGTAGGTGCATCCCCAGTTTCGCCAGCCCAAATCAGCTTTATTGGTAGTTCTACTACTGGCTCTGGTAATGGCGGTAATGTATTGCTTACTACACCTTTTCTTTCGATGCAAGCCGGAGCTTCTTTAGCCACAAGTTCTATATCCGTAATTGGTAGCTTTGGCGATTCCAGTCAGTCCAATAATCTGGGAAATGCTGGTAATATCAGTGTAAATGTAGAAGAGCGTTTAACCATCAGCGGCATCAATCCTTTTACAAAGGCTTCCACTCTCTTAGGAAGCTTAACCTATGGCAATGGTAAAGCTGGCGATGTGACGCTCCAAACTAATCAATTGCAGGTACTTGATGCCGGGGCAGTTGGTAACGTTACTGGCGGTACTGGCGATGCAGGCGCTTTGACAATTCAGGCAAATGACATTCTAGTAGAAGGTAAGAATATCCATACCTCAGCAATTGCTGCTGGTGCACTAATTCCACTTGAAACCGCCCGTCGATTTTATAATTTACCAGACGCACCTACAGGCAACATAGGTGTATTAAACATCAATACCCAGCAGCTAACAGTTCGTGATGGTGGTAGGGTTAGCGTCACCTATGAAGGTACAGGTAACGCTGGACAGTTAAATATCCAAGCTGAGCAAGTCTTTTTGGATACTGGAAATATTATTGCTACCACTGCATCTGGAAAAGGTGGCGATATAAATTTAGCGATCGGAAATAATTTATTGAGCCGTCATGGAAGTAAAATTAACGCCGAAGCAGGTGGTAATGGTAACGGTGGCAACATCAACATCTCCTCTCCAGTGATTGTCGGTTTAGAAAATAGTGATATCATTGCCAATGCTTTTAATGGTAATGGCGGTAACATCAACATTACCACCCAAGGTATTTTCGGATTAAAATATAGCACCCAACTCACAAGCGAAAATAATATCACTGCTAGTTCTCAATTTGGCGTCAATGGTACAGTTGATATTAATAATTTTGGTGTTGACCCCAATTCTGGTTTAATCGAATTACCAGCAAATATTACTGATTCATCACAACAGATTGCTACAGGTTGTTCTAATAATATTGGTAGCAGTTTTGTAGCCACGGGACGCGGTGGTGTAGCGCAAAATCCAACTCAAGGAGTGGGGAGCGATGTCTACGACGGGCTACACCTACGCACTTGGTCTGACATCCGCGATATCTCTGCATACCGCCAAACACAGCAAATACAAGCACAAATACCCCAATCGCCAAAAGTTCTTGTCCAAGCTACATCTTGGCATCGTAACGCCCAAGGCAAAATCGAGTTAGTCGCAGATAAATCTTCTGCTGTGGTGCAACAAACATTAACTTGTGCTGGAGTTAGCGAATATTCTCGTTATTAGTTCTCAAAACTACTTATCAGCCAGGGGGATTTCAATGGTAAAGCAACTTCCTTTACCAACCTCACTCTGAATCCAGACATTACCGCCATGTTGTTCAACAATTCGCTTTACCAAAACAAGTCCTAATCCACTTCCCTCATATCGACGGTTCAAACCGCTATCTAATTGGACAAAAGGTTGAAAAAGTTTATCGATGTTTTCTGGGGCTATACCAATGCCAGTATCAGTTACAGATATAATCAGCAAAG
Organism: Calothrix sp. NIES-2100; assembly: GCF_963875285.1. Classification (NCBI taxonomy): domain Bacteria; kingdom Bacillati; phylum Cyanobacteriota; class Cyanophyceae; order Nostocales; family Calotrichaceae; genus Calothrix; species Calothrix sp. NIES-2100. The sequence continues at coordinate 7,791,692 of NZ_CAWNLA010000001.1, read as the reverse complement.
AATGATGATTTTGTGTGCTGTCAATATCTTTAATATCTCTTGTATAAGCTGATGTAGGGAAATACCCCACTTTTAGTGTCACCGTACCACCTTTAGCAGTAAATTTGACCGCGTTACTAAGTAAATTTATGATTGATTGCGATATGCGTCGCCTGTCAATTGTAATTTTTGTCAAATTAGGCTGAATTTCTGCAATTAATTGAATCTCTTTATTCGCTGCTTGTTGACTGATTATGAGCAGAACATCAGCACAAAGTTCCTCAACACTAACTGATGTCAGTTCAAGCTCTATTTTTCCGGCTTCGATTCTTGATACATCTAAGATATCGTTGATCAATCCCAGTAGATGTTCTCCACTTTGTTCGATTGTTGATAAAGCTGCTTTTTGTCGCTCGTTGATAGTACCAAAAATTTCATCGTTCAATCCTTCTGTCATACCCAAAATGGCACTTAGAGGAGTCCGAAGTTCATGACTCATCACAGAGAGGAAATTACTTTTTGCTTGGTTAGCAATTTCTGCCTTCTCTTTGGCCTGAACTAGTTCAGCAGTGCGTTCTTGAACAAGTTTTTCCAGTTCCACTTGTAGTGTGTACAAGGAAATATGAGCTTTGATCCTTGCTAATACTTCCTTTTCTTGGAAGGGTTTGCTAATGTAATCGACTGCGCCTAACTCTAAAGCACGGACTTTACTACTAGTATCAGATAAAGCAGTCATAAATATGACGGGAATATTTGCCGTGATCGCATTGGCTTTCAACCGGCGACAAGTTTCAAATCCATCGATTCCTGGCATCATGACATCTAGCATTATTAAATAGGGATGGGCATATTCTGCTTGTTCAATAGCTGATTCTCCATCCCTTGCCATCAGTATCTTCCAGCCACATTCTTGAATAATTTTCGATAACACTTTGAGATTAATAGGATTATCATCTACTAAAAGAATATGCTTTGGTAGGGTCAAACAATCTTCTATCATTTTGAATGCCTTTGCAAATATGATTTCCTGTTTTCCTTTGCTTTGAGCAACAAAAGCAAGTTTTACAGCATCTTCCTGTAAATGAACCACAATTTTATATCTCACGCATACCGCCGAAGCGGAACCCACTTTCTTAGGCGCATAGACGCGGAGCGGCTTCCCGCTTTCTTAGGCGCAAAGGAACAAAGAAATACAGATATCAGCCTGTGGTCTAAATACATGAAAACTGCTGTAAGCATGACACAGTATTTTAATTTTAGGCGATCGCCCACAAACTGATAGATTCCACAATCAACTGGGCAATATAAATTAGGATGTATCCTACAACACTTATTTGATAACTAGTTATTAATCAAGTTATATGAATTTAGGTGATTCTTTTTCAATAAAACAACGTCGTTGGCTGTATCCGTACTTAAGTATTTTTAGCTTATTTTTAGCATCTACGATTATACCTGTTAACGCATCCGTACCCGTCACAACCCCTATTGTCTCTTCTACTCAGGCTACTAATTCCCTAGAACAAGGACGAAACCTCTACAGTTCGGGACAGTTTGCTGAAGCTATCAGAGCTTGGCAAACGGCAGCACAACAGTATCATACTCAAGGCGATCGCATCAACGAAGCTCTAAGTTTGAGTTACCTTTCATCAGCACAACAGGAACTCAATTCTTGGGAAGCAGCAAGCCTTTCAATTGAGCAAAGTCTGAAACTGTTGCAAACGGCTAAACCCGCTGCTGATGCGATTCTTTGGGCACAGGTACTCAATACCCAAGCAAATTTGCAATTGCATAAAGGCAAAGCCGAAATCGCCCTAGAAAATTGGCAACAAGCTCAAAAATATTATGAGCAAGCAGGGGACAAAATGGGCAGCTTGGGTAGTCAAATCAACTCTGCACAAGCTTTACAAAGTTTGGGATTTTACCGCCGTGCTAAACAGCAGTTAGAAGCGCTGACCCAAAAGCTGTTAACAATGCCAGATTCGGAAGTTAAAGTCACTGGGTTGCGATCGCTTGCTTTAGCTTTACAAATGACTGGCGATTTGACCAATAGTCAACAGATATTGGAGCAAAGTTTAGCAATAGCGAATAAAATTGCCGCTAGACCTTATTTGAGTTCTATATTGCTGAATTTGGGCAAAAACGCTGTTGAGTTACAAGATCCACAAGCAGCATTAGATTACTTTGAACAGGCACAACAAATAGCCACCAACCCAGGCGATCAGTTGCAAGGGCGTTTAGCTCAGTTTAAACTTTTCCTCTACTATGACAAGCCTGAGCTTGCTGCTCCCCTAGCACCGCAACTGCTACAACAACTTGGAGAATTACCCCCCAGTCACAGTTCTCTCTACGCAGCGATCAATTTTGTTGCCACCGTCAATCAGCTAAAAAATCCTGAAAAAATTATACCCCTGAAAGACCTGGCACAACTCATGGCAGTTACAGTTAAGTCTGCACAGCAAATTCAAGATGCCCAAGCAGAAGCCTATGCACTGCATCAGTGGGGAAAACTCTATAGTCGGACACAGCAGTTATCACAAGCACGGGAGTTAATGGAGAAATCTCTTAACATTGCCCGTCAACTGCAAGCTGAGGATATCATTGCTCAATCTGCTTGGCAGGTGGGAAAACTATATAAACAACAGGGCGATCGCTCACAAGCAATTACTGCCTATACTGAAGCAGTGAAAGCTTTAAAGTCCATTCGACGGGATTTAGTTGCAGTCAATACCGATATCCAGTTTTCCTTCCGGGAAAGTGTGGAGCCTGTTTACCGGGAATTGGTAGCTTTACTGCTAGATAATCAACCCAGCCAAGCCGCACTCATCCAAGCTCGTGACTTGATTGAAGGACTACAAGTTGCAGAACTCGATAACTTTTTCCGGGAAGCGTGTTTAGATCGGGCGCAGCAAATTGACCAGGTTGACCCCCAAGCCACTGTTATCTATCCGATTATCTTACCAGATCGGCTAGCGGTAATTCTCTCCAAAACCGGGCAACCACTGCGTTACTATGTGACAGCAAAACCGCAAACGGAAATTGAACAAACTCTAGGTAATTTGTTGGCTAGCTTTAATCCTGTTTCCGACTCCAAAGAACGCGATCGCACCTCCAAACAAGTTTATGATTGGTTGATTCGCCCTGCGGAAATGGATCAAGCCTTCAAAGATAGCAAAACACTAGTATTTGTTTTAGATGGACGTTTGCGTAATATCCCGGTAGCGGCTTTGTATGACGGGCAGCAATATCTGATTGAGAAGTATGCTGTAGCCCTTTCACCAGGAATGCAATTAATGGCGGCGCGATCGCTCTCTTCAAAGCGCATCGATGCGATCGTTGGTGGTATCAGTGAATCTCGTCATGGCTTTAGTGCTTTACCTGCTGTGGAATCAGAAGTCCAGAAAATCTCCAAAACAGTGTCATCTTCAATGATGCTCAACCAAAAATTTACCTCTCAAGCCTTGGGCGATCGCGTGAAATTTAGTAGTGCTGATGTTGTCCACCTCGCAACCCACGGACAATTTAGCTCTCGCTTAGAAGATACCTTCTTACTGACTTGGGATGGAGAAGTCAATATAAAAGAATTGTCTGAACTCCTCAAAAACCGAGGTAACGATCCATCGAAAGCGATCGAATTGCTAGTATTAAGCGCCTGTGATACCGCAACCGGGGACGATCGCGCCGTTCTGGGACTAGCAGGCTTGGCTGTCAAATCTGGTGCCCGTTCCACCCTCGCCACCCTCTGGCCCGTCAAAGATAAAGCAGCAGAGATGCTGATGACGCGCTTTTATGACCAACTGCGACAGCCCAAAATCACTAAAGCGGAAGCATTAAGGCAAGCCCAAATTAACCTAATTCGCCAAACTGATTTTCGCGATCCTTTCTTTTGGTCTGCCTTTGTTTTGGTTGGTAACTGGCTTTAAATACGTAATTTTACATAAAAAACACTTGGTAAAATTGCATATTTTTTTACAATTTAAAAGTCATGATTAATGTATATTACTAGTTAAGTATTTACTCATTTGACTTTTAAGTAAAGTTATTTTCCAGCTTCTCCCCACAATCAGAATCAGCCTACTTAGTATTACTTTTTCTCACCTAAGGTGCAACATCATGAAACGTCGATATTTAGCTAGTACATTGAGCATCATTGCTCTACTGGCTAGCAGTACATGGAATAGTGCCCATGCTGTGAAATTTACCCCACCAACTAACAATGGTGCTCCCAGCCAATCAACCGGGGGAGCTTCCCGTGGTAGTTTCTTTATACCTGCTTCTGGAAAAGGCGCTCCCAGCCAAGCAACCGGAGGAGCTTCCCGTGGTAGTTTATTTACACCGAGAGATGGAAAAGGTTCTCCCAGCCAAGCCACTGGAGGAGCTTCGCGAGGTAGCCTGTTTACACCAGCCACAGGCAAGGGCACACCCCAACAAGCAAGTGGAGGAGCTTCGCGAGGTAGCCTGTTTACACCAGCCACAGGCAAGGGAGCGCCCCAACAAGCAGCGGGAGGAGCTTCGCGAGGTGAACTATTTACACCAGCCACAGGCAAGGGAGCGCCCCAACAAGCAGCGGGAGGAGCCTCCCGAGGTGAGCTATTTACACCCGCAGCAGGTAAAGGCACTCCTCAACAGACAAGTAGTGGAGCTTCTCGCCTTGGTACTTACTACTTAAATCCTGCAAATGTAGGCGCAGCAGGCCCAGCAGCCTTAATTGCACTCCTACCCGAGAACTTCTATGGCACAACGGTGTCGGAACATCCCACAATTCTGGTCTATCTCCCTGCTTCTAATGCAGAAGAAGCTGTGTTTAGCCTCAAGGATGAAGCTGGCAATACACAGCATCAAATGACCATTCCCATTGCGGGGAAAGCCGGAGTAATCGCAGTCAAATTACCAGCCGATGCACCCGCATTAGCCGTAGGGAAAAACTACCATTGGTTTTTGGCTATCAAAGTTGATGGACAACTCAGCCCCAGTACACCTTATGTTGATGGTTGGATTCAGCGCATCCAGCCTAGTGCTGAGTTAGCAGCAGCAATGCAGCAAGAAGATGCACTCAAACGGGCAGCAGCTTTTGGTCAAAACGGCGTTTGGTATGACTGCGTGGAAACACTTGCAGCCCTACACAGTGCCCAACCCACCGATGTGAATCTTACTAAGCAATGGGAGGAACTCCTCTCCTCAGTAAGCTTGAAAGATATTGCGACAGCAAACATAGCAGTATCTACGAATTAATAAAAATTGGGGCATGGGGCATTGGGCATTGGGTAAGAGATGGGGGAGATGGGGAGGAGAGGGGAGATGGGGAAGAAAACTCCCCACACTCCCTCATCTCCCTCATCTCCATCATCTCCCTTGTCCCCCCTGCCCCCCTGCCCCCTACTCCCTAACCTATGGCGCAAATATGTGGCGCAAATTCCAGAGCATAATCCAACGCACTCGTAGTATTTTGATTATTACTCCCAGTGTTGCCTTGATTGTAATTGTCGGGCAGTCGTTGGGATTTTTCAATTTACTAGAATGGAAAATTCGCGATGAATGGGTTCGTCAGCGATCGCCAGAAACGATCGCTGATGAAATTGTCATTGTCACCATTGATGAGCGCGATATCCAATCGGTGCGTAAATGGCCAGTTCCAGATTGGGCATTAGCAAAATTAATAGAAAAAGTTCGGGCGCAGCAGCCGAGAGCCATTGGCTTGGATCTCTATCGAGATTTACCAGAAGGAAGCGGACATGAGCAACTAGTGAAAATCTTCCGCACCACTCCCAATTTAATTGGTGTGGAGAAAATCACCGGGGAACGTGTCAAGCCGCCGCCGGAATTAAAGAAACTCGATCAAGTAGGATTAGCCGATTTGGTGTTAGATGGCGATCGCTTTGTGCGCCGTGCTTTGTTGACAGCAGTTGATGCCAAAGAGCAAGGCACACTCAAAGCGGGTTTAGCAACTATGGTGGCGCTCAAGTACCTGGAAGCTGATAAAATTACCTTAGAAAGTATTAACCCCCAGCAGCAAAAGTTTCAATTAGGCAAAGCAATTTATCAGCCACTGAGCAATCAGGAAGCAGGCTATGCGGATGCTGATTTAGGCGGCTATCAAATTCTCCTCAATTGGCATGGTTCCGAAGCCGCATTTTGCACAGTGGCGATGCGCGATGTCTTAGCCGGACGAATTCCCGTCAACCTGATGCGCGATCGCATGGTGTTTATTGGTTCGTTTGCTTCGAGTACCAATGATTTTTTCAGTACCCCTTTCTCTTCCTGGTTATCTGCGCAAAAACCTACGCCTGGTGTTGTGATTCATGCCAATATTGCCCATCAATTGGTAACAGGGGCAAAAACAGGCAAAGGAACCTTGCATGGAGTTTCCGGCATTTCTCTGTCACTGTGGATTGTATTTTGGTCTGTCATCGGTTCCGGTGGTAGTTGGTTGTTATCTAGTAGCAAGCTGCGGATTCCTGGGGGTAAAATTCTCTGGGCAACTGTTGGTATCAGTGGCCTATGTCTGGCTGGTGGCTATGGGCTGTTCTTGGATGGGATTTTGATTCCAGTCACACCTGCTTTAGCTGCATTCATCAGCGCTGTAATTGCCACCACTAATGCTTATAAACAACAACGCCTAGAAGAATCAAATCAGCAACTGGAAATTGCTAACAATCAACTTTTGGATTATTCCAAAACTCTAGAGTTCAAAGTGGAAGAGCGAACACATGAACTGCTAGAAGCTAAGCAAGCTGCTGATGCTGCTAACCAAGCTAAAAGCGAGTTTCTCGCCAATATGAGTCATGAGTTACGCACACCACTCAATGGCATTTTGGGTTTTGCTAAGGTGCTAGAAACAGCACCCAACATGACCAAGAAAAACCTGGAAGGTGTCAGCATTATCTACCAATGTGGGACACATCTCCTGATGCTGATTAATGATATTCTCGACCTCTCAAAAATTGAAGCGCGTAAATTAGAATTAGTGGCGAATACTGTAAATTTGTCCAGCTTTTTACATGGTGTCACCGAAATTTGTAGTATCCGCGCTGAGCAGAAAGGGATTGGATTTAACATATTCATAGACGATCACTTACCAATTGCCATTCAAGTTGATGAAAAGCGGCTCAGGCAAGTGTTAATCAACTTACTAGGCAATGCTATCAAATTCACAGACAACGGTAGCGTCACTTTCAAAGTAGAAGTCATTAGTCATTCGTCATTAGTCATTGGTCAAGAATTGAAACAAATGACAAATGACAATGGACAAATGACACACCAGAAGATTCGCTTTCAGATTGAAGATACAGGTATTGGGATGTCCCCAGACCAACTAGAAAAAATCTTTTTGCCCTTTGAGCAAGTAGGCGAAGCTGGGCGAAAATCTGAAGGTACTGGCTTAGGATTAGCAATCAGTCAAAAAATTGCAACATTGATGGAAAGTCAAATTCAGGTGCAGAGTCACTTGGGTGAAGGTAGTCTTTTTTGGCTAGAATTGACAGTTCCAGTCCCAGTTTCCCACGATTGGCAGATCGGCGCACTTAGCCCAACTCATCAGAAAATCATCGGCATTCGGGGTAGTACACCGCAAATTCTCATCGTCGATGATGATATTAACCACCGTTCAATGTTGACAAGTTTGCTGCAAGGAATTGGCTGTCAAACTCTGGAAGCAACCGATGGTAAACAGGGGCTAGAAATGGCAAATGAACATCACCCAGATGTGATTTTGTTGGATTTAGCCATGCCGAATATGGATGGCTTTGAACTCATGGTTCACTTACAAGAAAATCCGCAAACTTCTAATATTCCGATTATTGTTTCTACTGCTAGCGTCTTCGAGGAAAATCGCCAACGCAGTTTACAAGCAGGAGCAACAGCATTTTTACCCAAACCCCTACAAATTGATGAACTATTTAATGCACTGCTATTACTGCTCAAAGTTGAGTGGATTTATGCTGAATCTGCATCTGTAACCTCATCTTCCCAATCTCAGGAGACAGGCGAGGCTGAATTAGTTCTACCATCACAAGAAGTGTTGCAACAACTGTATCATTTGGCAATGATGGGAGATATTCCGACAATAGAGGGAATTATAGAAGAGCTAATGCAGCAAAATAGCCAGCTAGATGCTTTTGCAACTGAGTTAAGTAAACTCACTAGCAATTTTCAAACCGCAAAAATCCGTAAATTCCTAAAATCTTTTGTCACAACGGAGTCACATCAATGATCGCCGATCCGCTTACAAAACCAATGCATATCCTTTTGGTGGATGATAATCCCAACAATCTTAAAGTGCTGTCAGAAGCGATTCTTGGATGTGGCTGGAAAGCACTCATGGCTACAGATGGAGAATCGGCGATTGAACAAACAGAATACGCCCATCCCGATCTCATTCTCCTGGATGTGATGATGCCAGGTATTGATGGGTTTGAAACTTGCCGCCGGCTGAAAGCTAATCCCCATACGCAAAATACTCCGGTCATTTTTATGACTGCCTTAGCTGATGCGACAGACAAAGTCAAAGGGCTGGAAATTGGTGCGGTTGATTATATTACCAAACCTTTCCAACAAGAAGAAGTCATAGCCCGATTAAAGTTACACCTGAAAATTTCCCATCTCACACGAACATTAGAACAACGGGTGCAAGAACGTACCGCCCAATTAACTCAATCTGTACGAGAGTTACAACAAACCCAATTACAACTCATCCAAAGTGAGAAGATGTCCACCTTAGGACAACTAGTTGCTGGTATTGGGCATGAAATTAATAATCCGGTTGGTTTTATTAGCGGCAATTGTTCTCATATTGAGCAATATGTTAACGATTTACTGCGCCTGATACATCTCTATCAGGAAAAGTTACCTCATCGAGATCAGGATATTGATGAGCTAGTTGATGAAATCGATTTAGATTATATTACTCAGGATCTACCCAAATTGCTGGCATCAATGGCTCAAGGAATTGATCGCCTGAAGGAAATGAGCCTATCACTGAGAACTTTTGCGCGTTCGGATATCTCATCTAAAATAGAATATCAAATTCATGAAGGCATCAATAGCACCTTAATGCTATTAAAACATCGGCTCAAGGGCAATGGCGTAGACGCGAAGCGGCTTGTCGATAGACATCGCTCTAAAATCGAAGTTGTCACACAATATAGTGAATTACCCCCGATAACTTGCTATCCTGGACAGCTAAACCAGGTATTCATGAATATCATCGCCAATGCTATTGATGCATTTGAAGAATGCGATCGCAAGCACTCTGCTCAACAGGTAGTTGCCCAAGCAAAGACTATCACTATCACTACATCTGTTGATACCCACAAAGAAACTGTAACCATTTGCATCCAAGATAACGGCCCAGGAATGCTTCCAGAAGTGAAAGCTCGAATTTTTGAGCCATCGTTTACAACCAAGCCTGTAGGCAAGGGAACAGGGCTAGGATTAGCTATCAGCCACCAGATTATCGTCAATAAACACAATGGACAAATTAATTGCCTGTCAATCCCTGGTCAGGGTACATCGTTTATCATCACTCTGCCGATTTAGATCTGGCTTGTGGGCAAGTCTCTAGACTATTGAGACAGGTTTTTTTGGTTAATTGCCGATATTAAATGATCCAATGAGTGAAAGTGAAGAGATCATCAGATGATTCCTCATCTGCTTCCTCTGGATAATTTATTTCTTGCTAGTCCCTGAGATGAATCCATTTGTCGCCATCATTTTTATAGTTGCTATCATTGATATTTATCAGTTTTTGTAACAAAAATATATAAAAAGTAAAGATTACAAATTATTTTTTTACTAAAGTATAAAAGAAGTGGAGGATTATCAGGGAATTTACGATTTTTTAGGGCATAGCTGTTACTTTTGAAATTAATAATCCCCTGTAGTACATGCTTTTACTTACTGTTAACTTTTTCAACTTTTTTCCCGAATCAGTGTATCTATGAATAGACTGGTTTTTCAGTATAGTAAGTTACTAATTTAGGAATTTGCTAAATGAATGTACAAAACAATAATCTTTCTCGGCTCAGGAATTCAAATATCAAAATCGGTTAGTAAGAAGTACAGTTAATTCCATCAGTCATTTCCAAAAGCAGCTATGTTCATGGCAGAGAAGCCACTGCTTTGTGGAAGTTCTTTTAAAGGTAGGGACTTAGGCTATAGACGCTTTGGTTCTCGTGTCATATATTGCGAATTCGGGTTTTTAGAGTTGGCTGCTCAACCCAAAACTACAGTTTGTATTGATAGTTCTTTCCTGATGCTCTCTACCTTTCTTTGTAGCTTCCAGATAATGTTAAGGTTGGTTAAGATTTGGCAACAATCAATTCAATTTTTTGAGCAAACGAATTGATCCCTAAAAACTTATGCTGCGTTTTGTGTAGTTTCCTGATACTAAATTGAAAATTTGGAATAATTAAAGTTAGATAGACAAAACATCGGTACATTCCCACTGTAGTAAGTGCTGTTTCTAAAGGTTCTACTGGTATTAAGTATAACTTTTAACTTTTGCATAGACAGCACATAGATGTTTAATAATTTTACCGAGATAGCATTTTAGATTCAGGGTTTGGCCATCTCTTAATGTAAATCACTTGTAGGTGGTTCTTTTGTCAAAGTTACCGCCTAGAAAATTTGCTCATGTACAAGTTATTGACTGGATAATAAAGGAGATGAAATTTATGAAAACGGTAGTTAATTTAACACAACAAACAGTCTTAGGAGAGATTGAAAGTGTATTAGATACATATCCATATCACCCGTATCAACAAGCTTTTGCAATTCCTGACTTGCGCCAAGAGTTAATAGCCTTTGTCCTCAACCGGATTCCTTGCTTGTTTTATACAATTTCTGAAGGGCTTCCCTTGGACGAAGCAGAAAAAGAGTGCTTGCTAAACTACAAGCGACCCCGTAGTCCTTTAGAGCAACAACTCCATGTCCAAAATTTGATTCATCAAGGAATTTACTCCATTTTCAAAGACAAGTCAGATTGGATTAGCCATCATCTATGTGAAAAAGTTCAGCCTGGATTAGAACCATCGCACTGGTTTGGCTGAACTCTAGTTACTTCTGAGGAGTTAAACAACTCCTCGATGCGCTTACGGATTTATGTCCGATTGATTCATCGTCGTCCTTTTTTTGCCCTACAGATTGAGATTCCTCAGTCTTCAGCCAAGATTCCAATTCTTTTGCTGTCATGTTGACTGAGGAATAAAACTCATCGATAGCTGATTTGACATCTTTACTCATCAAGTCAAACTACTCCTCAATATTTTCCAAAGCATCAGGTTTATGAGCAGCTTCTTTCCCAGTTTTGTCGCTTTTGACTAAATATTGGGGATTGTCTTTAGCAGCAGCGACATGATGTCCTTTGATATCTGTAGGCGAAGTCAATTTTTTCTCAACCTCGCCAGTGGTTTCACCTTGGGCTGTATTCCACTTTACCTTGTCGCCCTTGTTGAAGTCTTCAGTCATGATTTTTCCTTGCAGCTGTTTTATACCTGATTATTATGTTGACTGTGACAGCGTAATTAATCAGTCGAGAGACATAAACACTGCTAGAGGAGGCTATAGGTAGCCTTCTTCCAGATACCCGACTTCTTCTAGAAGTCGGGTATTTAAGCGATCGCGAATTATTTAGGACTGCTATAGTCAGCATTCGATAGAATTATCATTGTCAATTGGGCTACACCTAGAGTTATCATTTCTAAAATATCAATCGTGAACGGTTATTTAGGTAAGTTGCATGGCGGATGATAAAAAACTCAAACTTCCCATCGTTCTACAGGTTAAAGGGTCGGTTCTCAAAACCATTTCTAAAAATGTTATATGTTGTGGAATTTTCGGTACTATTATTTCCATACTTCACTATTTTAAATTCCCCGTTTCCCAACCTATTTTAGGGAGTGTGATTCCCAGTATTGTTTTAGGTTTATTACTAGTTTTTCGGACAAATACAGCATACGATCGCTTCTGGGAAGGAAGAAAAAGCTGGGGTTCTATAGTCAATACTGTCAGGAATTTGGCGCGACAAATCTGGGTGAGTGTTGATGAAATTTCCCCAGAGGATAGAAAAGATAAAAAAACAGCTTTATATCTATTAGTCGCTTTTGCTGTAGCAATCAAATTACATTTACGAGGGGAACCCGTAAACCATGAATTACGAGAATTAATGCCATCTTCGATGTATTTGGAACTAAAGATTATGAATAATCCTCCCATAGAGGTGGCGTTTTGGATTGGCGATTATTTACAACGACAATATAATCGTAATTGCCTAAATAGCTACCAGTTAATATCTATGCAAGAGCTATTGAATACTCTGGTAGATAATTTAGGAATTTGCGAGCGGATTTTAAGAACACCTATGCCACTTGCTTATGCTATTCATCTTAAGCAACTGTTATTACTTTACTGCCTGCTGCTACCCTTTCAAATGGTGAGTAGTCTGGGATGGTGGACTGGTATAATTACTTCTGTAGTCAGTTTTACTTTATTTGGTATTGAAGCTATTGGCTTAGAAATAGAAAACCCTTTTGGTTATGATGCTAACGATTTACCATTAGATACGATTTGCAAGACAATGAAGCTCAATATCGATGATTTAATTAGCTTAAGTCCAAATGCGCGATCGCAGTCTAGCAATTTTAGCAATGCCGAAGATTTTAGCCTGGGAAACTAGGGGTTATAACCGCCGAATGGCAATTTCTAGCCCTGCACATACACCTGTGAGAAAGTCTAAATCTAAAGTCGCGATCGCATCACTCGGTTTATGATAATGTGGATTACGTAAAAATGCCGTATCTGTAACCATAATTGCGGGATAACCTGCATCCCAAAAAGGTGCATGATCGCTGAGTCTAGTTTGCCGCACAATTAAACCTCGATTCGGTACTGGTAGCCACTGACTAGATACACCAACTTGGCGAATACTCCGACTCATGCTAATTAAGTCAGGTATAGTCCGCAGATTCCCAATTAAAGCAATAAAATCACCGGTATTTGGGTAAAAACGTTCTAGCGGGGGTGGATAACTCTGGCTACCAGGGGTAGAATCTTTATAACCCAGCATTTCTAAAGACAACATCAAGCGTAATGGTTGTTTTTGCTGGCGTAACAAAGCTGCATAGTCAGCACTACCTAGTAAGCCATATTCTTCCATATCAAAAGCTACCAGCCTTATGGGATATCTGGCTGGCTCAACAGCAAATTTGCTTGCCAATTCCAATAAAACCGCCACACCTGTAGCATTATCATCAGCGGCTACTGTTCCCGGTACGCCATCGTAGTGCGCAGCAATTAAAATAGGTGGCAAATTCCGTTTTTGCCGTTTAGCTTCAGCAGGTAAATTTAAGATGAGATTTTGGCAGGTTTTACCCCCAGCTTCAAAGGTGTGGATTTCCACACTTCCCCATTGGGCAAATTGCTGTCGAATATATTCTTGGACAAAAAAATGTCCAGCCGTGGCCATGTAGGGATCACGTTCTCGCGCTATTGCTGTTAGGTAAGTTTGTAATCGTTCTTTTAAACTCAATTGTTTAAATAAAGCTGCAATATCAAAGTTTGTAGACAACAGGTGAGGAGGGGGACACGGGGATGAGAGATATAGGGGAGAACGAATGACTAATGACTAATGACTAATGACCAATGACTATTAACCAGTAAAATCTTTGGAAAACAGGAATAGAGCGTGTTTGAACACACCAACCATTGTCAATGTTATCCTAGTCTTGCAACTAGCTGCTTTCGCTAAAATCCCGATCCTTTAAACCTGAATAATGAATAATGACTATTATACCTTTGAGGGGTTTTTATCCCAGAGCAAAAAGCTAGAGGCATTCTCGCCTAATCATAATATATATAGTAAGACACATTAGGAGTAGAGTAACGCATGGGCAAGGTAGTCGGCATCGACTTGGGTACAACCAACTCAGTAGTCGCCGTGATGGAGGGTGGCAAGCCGGTGGTGATTGCCAATGCAGAAGGAATGCGCACAACCCCCTCCGTTGTTGGCTTTAGCAAGGAAGGCGAAAAAGTTGTGGGACAAATGGCGCGGCGACAAACTGTGCTAAATCCCCAAAATACTTTTTTCGCGGTGAAACGCTTTATTGGGCGTAGGTATAGTGAACTAAATCCAGAATCGAAGCGCGTACCTTATACTATCCGCAAAGACGAAGTCGGTAATATTAAGATTGCTTGTCCCCGGTTGAATAAGGAATTCGCGGCTGAAGAAATTTCGGCAATGGTGCTGAAGAAATTGGCAGATGACGCTAGTACCTATTTGGGTGAACAAGTCACAGGGGCAGTAATTACGGTTCCTGCTTATTTTAATGATTCCCAGCGCCAAGCCACTCGCGATGCTGGCAGAATTGCTGGTTTAGAAGTATTGCGGATTCTGAATGAACCTACAGCCGCTTCTTTAGCTTATGGCTTGGATCGGGGGGATACGGAAACTATATTAGTATTCGATTTAGGTGGTGGCACCTTTGACGTATCGATTCTAGATGTAGGTGATGGGGTTTTTGAAGTTAAAGCCACTAGTGGAGATACTCAGCTTGGTGGTAATGATTTTGACAGAAAAATTGTAGACTGGTTAGCAGAGCAATTTTTAGAAGTAGAAGGGGTAGACTTAAGACGCGATCGCCAAGCTTTACAAAGGCTGATGGAAGCGGCGGAAAAAGCCAAAATTGAACTTTCTGCTGTCAGCGTTACCGATATTAACTTACCTTTCATCACCGCGACTGAGGATGGCCCCAAACATCTGGAAACTCGCATCACTCGCGCTCAATTTGAGGATTTGTGCGGTGATTTGGTCGGACGTTTGCGCACACCAGTCAAACGCGCCTTGAAAGATTCTGGTCTTTCACCCGCAGACATTGAAGAAGTGGTTTTAGTAGGCGGTTCTACCAGAATTCCAATGGTTAAGCAGTTAGTGCGTGACCTGATTGGTGCAGAACCAAGCGAAAATGTCAATCCCGATGAAGTAGTCGCAGTCGGTGCCGCCATTCAAGCTAGTATTCTGTCAGGGGAACTCAAAGATGTGCTGCTGTTGGATGTCACGCCCTTATCTGTGGGTTTGGAAACCATCGGCGGTGTGATGAAAAAATTAATTCCCCGCAATACCACCATCCCTGTACGCCGTTCTGATATCTTCTCTACCTCAGAAAATAACCAGAACACTGTGGAAATCCACGTAGTTCAGGGCGAGCGGGAAATGGCAGCAAATAACAAGTCTTTAGGACGTTTCAAGCTGTATGGTATACCCCCAGCGCCAAGAGGCATTCCTCAAATTCAGGTATCATTTGATGTAGATGCTAACGGCATTTTACAAGTAACAGCCTTAGATAGAACTACTGGTAGAGAGCAAAGTATCACTATTCAAGGTGCTTCGACTTTGAGCGAGTCAGAAGTGAACCGGATGATTCAGGAAGCGCAAAAATATGCTGATATCGACCGAGAACGCAAAGAACGAGTAGAAAAACGCACTCGTGCTGAGGGATTGATTGGTCAAGCAGAACGCCAACTCAGAGAAGTGGCGCTAGAATTCGGGATGCAGTTTGCGCGTAGTCGCCGCCAACGCATTGATAATATATCTCGCGAACTGAAGGATGCTTTAAAAGATAACGACGATCGCGGAATTGATCAAGCTTACTCCGACTTGCAAGATGCTTTGTATGAGCTAAACCGGGAAGTCCGCCAGTATTATGCTGAGGACGAAGATGACGACTTATTTGGTACTATTCGCGATATCTTCACTGGTGGCGACAAAGATAAGGAAAGGGATTCTCCGAGAGATTCATACTGGAATGATTCCTTTGGCAGGGATTCTACCAGAGACTATGGCAGGGATTCTAACAGGGATTATGGCAGGGATTCTACCAGGGACTATGGCAGAGACTCTAACAGGGATTATGGCAGGGATTCTACCAGAGACTCTAACAGGGATTATGGCAGGGATTCTACCAGGGATTATGGCAGGGATGCTAACAGAGACTCTAACAGAGACTATGGCAGGGATTCTACCAGGGATTATGGCAGGGATGCTAACAGAGACTATGGCCGAGATAATCGTTCCTCCTCCTCTGACAATCGGTCTTCTCGCAAACCTCGTCCCAGCTACCAGGATAACTGGGATGACGATGATGACGATTGGTTGTAGTACTCAGAAGCTAGCGTATCGGTCTAGTAGTGCAAAAAAGCGAGTGAAATTGCTTCAAAATTCGGATTTGGTAATTGGTAATTGGTAATTTGTTATTAGTCAGCGGTATTGAGCAAAATAGCTGACAACTAACAGCACCCATGACTGATTACCAAAATCTCAAATCTAAAATTTAAAGTTGAATAACTGACTATGCAAAATTTGCAGAATTTTCGCGATTACTACGAGATTTTAGGAGTACCTAAAGAATCCTCAAGTGAAGAAATTAAAAAGGTTTATCGCCGCTTAGCACGACAGTACCACCCTGACTTGAATCCTGGGAACAAAGCCGCTGAGGAAAAATTTAAGGATATTGGTGAGGCTTATGAAGTCCTTTCCGATCCAGCCAAGCGCGCACAGTACGACCAGTTTAGCCGCTACTGGAAGCAAAAAGGCTTTGCTAACAAGCAAACACCAAAGGCTAAAGATTGGAATAATCGCGCTAACAACCGCGACAACAATCAAGAAGTAGATCCTAGCCAATTTGCAGATTTTGAAAGTTTTATTAACCAAGTCATCGGTGTTGGTGGACGTAAAAACAGCAGAAATGGGTCAGCTAGCAACACAGATAGCGATCCGTTTCGTACCCCTAAAAGTAGAGTAGAGTACACAGTACCTAAGAGCCAACCACGCCCAGCCCGTCGGGATATCGAAGCCAGATTGACTCTACCATTAGAAAAAGCTTATGTTGGTGGTAATGAACGGATTAGACTTGAAGATGGGCGATCGCTTGAAGTCAGTATGCCAGCTGGTATGGTCACAGGTCAAAGTATCCGGCTACGTAACCAAGGCATTGGCGGCGGTGACTTATACTTAAAAATTACCGTTGAGCCGCATCCTTTATTTAAACTAGACGGTTCTAATATCTTTTGCCAAGTACCTGTAACTCCCAGTGAGGCTGTCTTAGGAGGACAGGTAGAAGCACCAACTCTAGATGGCCCTGTAAAAATGACCATTCCCCCAGGAGTTAGATCCGGTCAAAGATTCCGCTTGGCGAATAAAGGTTACCCTAATGAAGGTGGTAAACGTGGCGATCAATTAGTAGAAATTCAAATCGTTACGCCAAAAACTATTAGTGATGAAGAAAAAGAACTATATGAAAAAATCCGCCAAATTGAAACCTTTAAACCTCGTGCAGATTTACTAGGTTTGGGATAAGAAAGTATGTTGATATTCGCGTATATTTAAATCTCTTTTAATTAAAAAAATTACACTCATACTCTGAAATTCAGAGTATTAATTCTTTGCGTCTTTCGTGTGTGATGATATTAATCATTAACAGTTTGGTGAAAAGCATGAATTTCCAGGATATAAAGCCAAAAATTTCGCCCATAATCAAAGTTATATCTACAATCCTCATAACTGGTGCAATAGGCTTGGAATTGTGGAATATTTATGCGATCGCAACTGAGATTCAAGTACCAAGCAGTCTAAATCCTATTTTTTGGTTTGAGCGCTTTGCTGTTAGCTGTCATATTATTGAAGCGGTTATAGCAGCTTTTTACGCACCTTCGAGAAATCAGATGCCAATCCAATATGCTATTTATACTTTTTTTGTCGGTACAGTTGGTTTGTTAGAATTATTTGATCGAGAAGATTAATTGGTGCATTGAAGATTAATTGGTGCATTTGTTATACCAGTATTCATGAAAATATTAACTTTGATATTACGAAACATGCTTTGAAACAAGGATTACAGATTTTTCTTTGGTGAAAGTGCTACAAAGTGTGAACGCACTGATATAGCGATTCTCAGTTGGATGCAATACAAAATTATATGGTGGCGGGTAGGGGCACGGCAGTGCCCGCAAGAGTGTATTGGACTCAACCGAAAACCGCTATATTCACATTTTTTTTAAAGTTTAATTACATGAAAAAAACAATCTTGGTTCTGCCAGCAAATCCCAGCCAAACAGCACGCCTACGTTTGGGTCAAGAAGTGCGTGAGATTGAAGAAGCTTTGCGAGGGTCTAAATATCGCGATAATTTTTTACTCAAGTCCTGTTCTGGGGTACGTCCAAAAGATATTCGTCGAGCATTGTTACAGTATCAACCACACATTGTCCATTTTTGTGGACATGGTGTAGGGAAACAAGGATTATTGTTTGAGGATGAAACTGGAAAAGGAAAATTAGTAAGAGGAGAAGCACTGGCTGGACTTTTTGGTCTGTTTTCTAGTCAAATAGAATGTGTGTTGCTGAATGCCTGTTACTCTGAATTTCAAACAGAGGCAATTGTCCAACATATTGATTATGTAATAGGCATGAATAATTCAATAGGGGACAATGCAGCAATCACATTTGCTACTGGGTTTTATGAGGCACTAGGATTCTACGAGCCGCAATTGGGTGGAAGTTCTCCGATTGAGTTTGCTTTTGATATGGGTTGCAGTTCAATTCAGCTTGAAGGTTTTTTGCAACACAAAACACCCATTATGAAAAAAAAGCGTGAAATAATTTTAGAAGAATCAGAATCTATTCGTGCCTATTTAGCTGCTCAGGTGTTTGAGTCTAAGGCTATTCCTTTTGGGCAAGTAGTTTTAGATAAGGAGGAAGAAGAATCTATTCGTGCTTTTAAAGCTGCCCGGATTTGTGAAGATAAGTTTATTCCGCTTACGCAAGCAGTTACTAAAATTCAAGAGGAGCATTGAAATTGTATAAAATTTTTATCAAAGAATGCCCTGCTCTTCAACAGTTGACAGATTTATTTAATCGTCAACTTGAGTTTGAGTGTTCACTAGTTCTCGAGCATATTTGGAAACTTGCTGAAAATCCTAGACCGTTAGATTGTCGAAGAATAGCTACAACTGAAGGATGGCGTATTTATGTACTTGATTATCGTATAATTTATATTATTTACGATAGAGACAAAATTATTATTGTCTTAGATATTAGTCCTAGAGTAAATTGTGATGCTCAAGGTTAAGTTACACATTGTATCAGTTCCTATAATGTCCAGTTCAAATATTACACCATAATTCTGTATCTCTCTGCGTTATCCTATATCTTGAGAAGAAAGCTGTTGCGATTAATTTATATTCTAAATAATCCTTAAAAATATAAGCAAAACAGTTGCCCCAGGATTTGATATTGTGGCAGCGCGATCCATAGCCGTAAAGCACTGCTTTAGTTTCACTGACCATTAAGTTTTACTGGTGGGCAGTGCCCACCCTACAGTAGATTGGGAGAAATTGTCCTAATTATAGGCAGTTACCGGACGTTGTTTAGGTTCGGGAATTTTCCGCTTTAACCTTTGAGCAATTTCTACCCATTCTTTCATGATGACTTCTAGATATTGCAGTGCTTGTTGATAAGTTTCCCCATCAGCAACACAACCGGGTAAGTCTGGAACTTCGGCAATAAATGCTTGGTCTTCTTCGCTCCAGTAAAGAATTATTTCATACCGAAACTTCATGTTTAATTCCTATCTGGTACTTAAGAATGACGGAACGCACTAGTTTGACTTGATAGGCTTTAGCTTTTCCGTTTTTGTGTTGGAGATTTAATATTTCTGCAATACCTTTTTTGGTAAATATATAATGTCCACCACGAATTTGCTCATCAAAGCCTAGTCTGTTTAAAAGTTGCCATAGTTGAGCGAAAGGGATTGCTGTATCAGCAGTCCCTGCTAGTATTTTTGCTAGGATAGGGTCTGGTTGACTCACTTTTTTGACAATGTCTCACTGATTCTAGAGTCTCTTATTAATTTAAGAGTGTTTTGACGTTTATAGCATGTCTAACTTGAAAATGGGGATGGGGGATGGGGCATTGGGCATTGGGCATTGTGTGTTGATTTTTCTCCCCGTTGATCTGTGGTTTCTTTTTGTCTTAATGATGAAAAAATTGCTCCAGACGCTGAGGGCGTAGAGGTAGAGAAAAAAGGAATCATTCCGAGACAAAGGGATTTGATATGATGCCAGAGTTTTATTGGCTACCAAAAACAGATTTTTACTGAATTCGCAGATTGCTATCTTTGCCATCTTTGCCTACTAAAGTAGGGCTAGGGTTGGTTTGAACTGGGGAGGTATTTTTTAAAGCAGCCCAGCTACTAGCAATTGGCATTCGCCAACCAGTACCAAAGGCGCGATCGGTAATTTTTAAGCCCGGAGGTGCTTGTCGGCGTTTAAATTCAGCACGCGCCAGCATTTGAATTACTCGATCTACAATTACTGTATCGTGTCCGGCGTTGACAATTTCGGCGACTGATTGGTGTTTGTGAATCAGGCGTTCTAAGATGTCATCTAAAATCTCGTAAGCTGGGAGAGAATCTTGATCGACTTGTCCGGGTTTGAGTTCAGCGCTGGGTGCTTTGGTGAGGACGTTTTGCGGAATAATTTCGCCCTTGCGGTTTAACCAATGGCAAATTGCATAAACGCGGGTTTTGGGAACGTCAGCAATGACTGCTAAGCCACCATTCATATCACCATACAAGGTACAGTACCCAACTGCCATTTCAGATTTATTGCCAGTGGATAAGAGGAGATAGCCGAATTTGTTAGCAATCGCCATTAATAGGTTACCCCGAATCCGCGATTGCAGATTTTCTTCGGCGATACCAAATTCAGTTCCCGCAAATAACTCAGCTAAGCTATTATCGAAGCATTGCATCGGTTCGGCAATTGGTAGGATGGTAGTTTTTATACCTAAATTTTCCCCTAATGCTAAGGCATCGCTGATGGAATGTTCGGAACTGTAGGGAGATGGCATCAACACACCGAAGACATTTTCTTTACCCAGTGCCGCAACTGCGATCGCCGCTACTAATGAAGAATCAATCCCGCCACTTAAACCCAGTACAACTTTAGAAAAACCACACTTCCGGGAATAATCCCGCACGCCTAAAACCAAAGCTTGCCAAATTTCTGCTTCTGGCGATTCATAGACAGGTGCTACTTTACTTGGCTTAAAATCTCGTTGTTTTTCATCAAATTCTACTAGGAGTAAGTCGGTTTCAAACCCACGCCCACGAGAGACAATTTCACCTTGACGGTTCAAGGCAAAACTGCAACCATCAAATATCAGGTCGTCGTTGCCTCCGACTTGGTTAGCATAGATCATCGGTTGCTGAAAACGCACTGCACTATGCTTCAGCATCCGTTCTCGGAACTCCTGCTTACCGACAGTGTAAGGTGAGGCTGACAAATTGACAATCAAATCTACACCCAAAATTGCTAAATCCGCGATCGGGTTAACTGCATAAGTGCGTTTACCCCAAAATTCCTCATCATTCCATAAGTCTTCGCAAACAGTGACACCAATATGCACATCATCCCAGGTGAAATAGTTAGCTTGTAAGCCTGGTTCAAAATAGCGATTTTCGTCAAATACATCATAAGTAGGTAAAAGCCGCTTGTAAAAAACTTGTTTTACCTGTCCACCTGCTAACAAAGCAATGCTATTGTATAAAGATTTACCGCCCGTAGTACTAGCTCTGATATTTTCTTCTACAGTTCCTACCAAAACCGCTAGATGCGGCGGTAAATCCCGTGCTAATTTTTTCAGGGTATTACCCATCGCTGCCACAAAACTAGGATTTAGTAATAAATCCCTGGGAGGATAGCCACACAAAGACAGTTCTGGTGTTAATAATAACCTAGCACCAGATGCTACTGCTTTTTGTGCCGCTTGGAGAATTTGTTGAGCATTTCCAGTTAAATCACCAATTTTCGGATTAAGTTGAGCGATCGCAATTTTCATATTTGTCAGTTGTCAGTTGTCAGTTGTCAGTTGTCAATTGTCAGTTGTCAGTTGTCAGTTGACTATGGACTTTTGACTTTTGACTATGGACTTTGCAGTTAAATAAATACCAAAGGCTTATCCTTAAAGGGGGCAAAAGCCTCAGCGTCAAATTTATACAAACTAGCGGGACGACCTGCACCACGGGATACCTTAATTCCGGTATCGCACAAAAAACCTAACTTGAGTAGACGGGAGCGAAAATTAGAATAATCACTGAAGTTTTCGCCTAAAACTGTGGTGTACAACTGATATAAATCATTTAAAGTAAACATCTCTGGTAAAACTTCAAAAGCCACCGGGCTATACTCCAACTTATTACGCAAACGCCTGTGTCCGTAAGCCAAAATTTGATTATGGTCAAACGCTAATTGGGGCAATTGTTTCACTGGATACCAAGCTATGCCCGTAACGCCATCAGCAATTAATTCTGCTTCTTCAAACCGCACTAGGGCAAAGTAACTCACGGAGAGATAACGGACACCATAACTATCAGTGCTTTCTCGTGGGTCGCGATTGGGGCCGCCAAAGGTATATAACTGTTCTAAATAGAGATTGTTCACTCTAATTTTTTCAGCCATAATCCGATAGGCAGCATCTTCTAAAGATTCTCCTTGACGCACCAAAGTACCAGGAAGACTCCAAAAATTTAAAAATGGTTCTTGCTGACGCATAATCAACAGCACGAGCAGTCGATTTTGGGCAGTATCTACAGAAAAAATTACATTATCAACACCAACTTTAAAATCAGCCAAA
Organism: Calothrix sp. NIES-2100; assembly: GCF_963875285.1. Lineage (NCBI taxonomy): Bacteria > Bacillati > Cyanobacteriota > Cyanophyceae > Nostocales > Calotrichaceae > Calothrix > Calothrix sp. NIES-2100. The sequence goes on along the minus strand of NZ_CAWNLA010000001.1, from coordinate 7,769,036 downwards.
GGTTGTTGATTTACCGGAGTTGGAAACTTTTTGTGGTTGCGTCCTGGCATTTGTACAAATGCTCTCGATGAATATAGGCAACAATAGGGGGGGTGAGGGCATGGGAATCTCCATGTTCGCGGTAGGCTGTGGAGGAAATATCTAGTCCAGTCAAGCTGGCGATCGCAATTTTCCCGCCTAGCTTTTGCACTCCCTCTAAACTAGACTCATCTATCGCATATCCCGGTCGCGGCACTACTAATAATTGCACTTGCCGCAACAAATCTTCAACTTGATACCACCGGGGTAGCTGGTTGAGCAAATCGGAACCAATCACTAAGGTATATTCAGTCTCTTCTCCCCAACGCACTTTGGCTTTTTCTAAAGTTTCCAGGGTGCGGTAGCTACTTAATTCCTGTTCTAAAGCAATATTCTGCCGTGATGTCGGGATATCCGCAATCAACAATCGTAGCATCGCCGCCCGATGTACTAATGCTGTTTGATGGGATTTAAAAGGATTATCCGCCGCCCAAACCGCTACCCAATCATAACGCTCAGACAACCAACTCAAAATCGCCTGATGCCCAGCAGTTGGTGGATCGGCACTAGTACCAAACAAAGCAATTCTCTTCATCTCTGTGCCCTCTGCGCCTCTGCGGTTCGTTTTTTAGTCTCTTGTGTCAACTCTTGCAACGCGGCAGAAATTTCCACCTTCACCGATACAGGATGATTTAATCGCCGTGTTTCCTCTGGTAAACTAGCGACAGATGCAGCAGTACGCTGACGTATTCTCTCTATAGATTCTAGTGGTTTTTGTTGTTTCCCGGCTTTCATTACCAGTTGCAGCAGCGGTTCTTCCCCTACAGGACTTTCCGTTGCTAATCCCAACCTATCTACCTTGATTGTTCCGCCAGCGAAAGAGCGAAATATTTGCTTGCGTCCCGGATAGGTAGCTTTGTCCCGCGATTCTTTCATCACAGGAATACCATCAATTTCCACAAGTTTATAAACTCCATTGACAGGCGTACCGGTAACTAGCTTTGTACCTAATCCATAGCCATCAATTTGCGCACCAGCGGCTTTGAGTCTGGCAATTTCCCACTCGTCTAAATCGCCACTAGCAAAAATTGTCACACTAGGAAGGAGCGATCGCACTTCTTTTGACAAACTCACCAAATCTCCAGAATCTAACCTGACTCCAGTCAAATGCATTTCCCCGGAATTTACTTTTTCGGCTAACCGTTGGGCAGCGGCGATGGTATCGTAAGTATCAATCAACAACGTAGCACCCGGAAAATACCGATGAAAGGCGCTAAAAGCTTGGGTTTCAGTACCTTCGATTGCTGACAGTGCCATCACCAAGGCGTGAGCCATAGTACCACTTGGCTTTTGATTGAGTTGTAGCGCGGCTAACACATTGGATGTCGAATCTAATCCCCCGGCTAACGCCGCCCGCGCCGCCCACAATGAACCTTGGGGGCTAAATGCTCTTCTTGTGCCAAATTCTAAAAGTGTGGCTTGTTCTCCGGCTACATCCCTGATTCTGGCGGCTTTGCTAGCTATTAAGGTTTGATAATTAATCGTATTTAATAGGTAAGTTTCTACTAATTGTGCTTGCCAAAGTGGTGCTTCAATCCGCAACAATGGCTGATTGGCAAACACTGCTGTTCCTTCCGGTACAGCCCACACATCACCAGTAAAACACCCATCAGCTAGCAATGACCAAAAGCGATCGCTAGCATGAGTAAAAATCCCAGTACTTTGCAAAGCTGCTATCTGAGACTGACTAAAACGCAATTTTTGCAAATATTCTAAGGCTTGGGCTAGCCCCATAGCGATTAAATAGCCAAAACCCTCTGGTAACCGCCGGACAAATAACTCAAAGCTAGCTTGTTTTTGTTCTATACCTTCACCTGTGTAACAAGCCGCCATTGTTAGCTGGTAAAGATCAGTCAGTAGGCTGTAATCAACAGCAGCAATATTCAGTTCCTGGTTAAGGCTATTTTGCTGTTGTTGACTGTTTGCATATCTCTCTAAGTCCGGGAAAGTAGTCATTCCGGAGCGTCCTTAAAAGAATGTTTGTTTTATTTATGGTAGATTTTACCATAAATAATGTCAAGTCTTGAGTAATTTCTGCAATTAATTGCCATAAAACCTCAGCTTTCCCGGCAATTAATCTAATTTTCAAAATTTATTTAATATTTTTTAATAGTTATAGCTAATAATAAAGCCAGTTACTTGCCAGAAGTATAATGAAATGTAACGATAGATTGTATGCATAAATTACCAATTGCTTTGTCAAAGCAGGGTTTGAGAGATAGCTGATTTACAATTAGAATCAAACAGAGAAGTTCAACCTGCAAACAAGCTAAAGTATTGCAAACATATCTGAAAAAGCATTGCAGAAATTGTTGATATATTGAGGTTTTAAGCAAAGACAGAATATCAGAATTAAAGTATAGACATCAGCAATTAAAGCAACTCGTAAAAAGAGGTCTAAGATTATGGCTATTACCAGAATCATTGCTAACATAACTCAGTATATTTCTGAAGCCGTAATGCGGATTTTTGGTCCTAATGATGATGCTTACCCTGTGATTGGTGTACAACCATTTACAGGCGATCCTTACAAAAAAGGTATGGCAGATATTTGGTAGAAGCTCTATACTAATCAATCATAGATAAATTCACGTAACAACTTCATAAATGAATCAGAAAAAGGCGTGGGAAAAACCTCACGCCTTTTTGTTTATCAGAACTAATAGCTAATCATGATTAGCTACTACTGAAGGCGAATGGCGACTGCACACCCAAATGCAGCACCAAATCCACCAAGTGCAGCACCAGCAACAGCTCCCCCTAAAGCACCTAAAGCGCCACCAGCAGCGCCAGCCCATGCACCAGCAGCAGCGCCACCAGCAGCAGCGCCTGCTAATGTGCCGATACTGCATTCACCAGGTAGGCTTTTACCTCCATAAATTTGAGCCATATCTGTTTTTGATAATTCAGATATAGTAATTCCTGTTTCTGGTTCTGCATGGGTGAATAAATTAGCATCAGCAGCAGACAAATCAGAGATTGTAATCATAGCCATCTTGAAATAAACACCTCTAAATTTTTGAGTTGAACGAGACGATTGGGAATTTTAACTTGTGCTGAAATTAATGAGCAAAGGAAACCTGCACTCATTAATTTACAGACGAATAATGGCATTTGGTTTGATTTATGAGAAAGCTGTAATTCAAGACTTATATTAATTCGTAATTACGAAATACGAATTATTAAAGTCTTGTGGAGTCAAGGTTAGATTATTTCTTGAACCAAGCTAGAAATAGTAATTCTAGCTTTATCCTCCTAATGCAATTAGCGATTTACAGACAAAACTATTGTAGATTATCGTTTTAAATAATCTATGGCTAAAATAAAAATTTTGGTCAATTTGGCAGCCATATTGGCTATTTTTTGGTTAAAAAAGCATTTTTATTAAATAATCAGGACTTATGCACTGTGCAAATTAATAATTATATGAATTTACCAAATTCGAGAGTTTCCCACTTTGATGAATCATTCCTTTGATGGGAGATAGATCCGCGCTATTGAGGGTAAAGCGCAGTGCTAAACCCCTAGAATAGGTGTGGTTTTTGATATCACATATCTTGTATTTATTGTCAATATGTAATTGCCCATAGTTACAAATTATACAGTAATAAAAAAATGTAGGGGCAATTCTTAAGCCATACGTGTCAACTTAACGTGAAACCCTTACCAAGACGTGATGAGCGAATTCTCTCACTTAACATCATGATCCGCGTCACCCCACCCCGGCTTTGCTGACGCAAAACCTCCCCTCCCCGTTTACGGGGAGGGGATTGAGGGGTGGGGTAAAATGCCTGTGGGATAAGCCTTTTAACTTAAGTTGACACCAATGGGCACTGCCGTGCCCCTACCGGCGTATCTGATTTAACCTGAACTTAAGTTTTACTTCAAGACGGTTGAGTTAAGGAAAACCCAACAAAACCCGAAAAATGTTGGGTTTCGTTCCTCAACCCAACCTACTCTCCCAAAAAAGAGTTTGAAAACACACCCTAGCCCCTAACCCCTAATTAATATTCATCGCGCCTAAACAACCCAAATAAGGGAGCCAGAATCATCCCAAAAGCAAAACCCCCAATATGTGCCCAGTAAGCAACTCCGCCTGTTTCCACACTCATATTGGCTGCGGTTTGCAAACTAGCAACACCAGAGATGAGATTTTGCACCACGAACAACCCGATGAGTATCATGGCTGGAACTCTGATAGTAGTCACGAAAAATCCCAAGAAAACTAAAGTCAAGACTCTAGTTTGCGGGAAGCGGATAATGTATGCACCTAAAACACCCGCGATCGCACCACTTGCACCCAAAGAAGGTATCCCCGAATTCATCCCAATAAACCACTGGCACAAAGCAGCTAAAGCACCGCAAGTCAAATAAAAAACTAGATATTTCAGATGACCTAAGCGGTCTTCAATATTGTTACCAAAAACCCAAAGAAATACCATATTCGAGATTAAATGCCACCAGCCACCGTGTAAGAATTGCGATGTAATTAACGTCGTCCATTCTCCGGCAAAGTTGCTAGTTAACTCTCGTGGTACTACTGCATATAGCTGAAAAAATTGCTCTAATCTTGCACCACGCAGGGTGAGTTCATGAAGAAAAACTAAAATGTTCATCCCGATCAACCCATAAGTCAAATATGGGGTGATGCGCGTTGGATTTTCATCGTAGAGAGGAAACACAGGTGTTTTTCCTAATTATTTATTACTTGCAATATAGCTTGAGTCACTGGTCATTTGTCATTTGTCATTTGTCAATGGTCATTTGTCCCCCTTCCCTTGTCCCCTTTCCCTTGTCCCCCTTCCCTCATCCCCAGTTCCTCATCCCTGATTTAGGCTTGTCGCTAAATAGCCCCAAAATAGGGCCGAGAATTGCGCCAAATAGGAAACCGCCAGCATGGGCCCAGTAAGCAATACCACCGCTTTCCATACCGATGTTGGTAGGTGTTTCCAGACTGGCGACACCATAAAAAGCTTGTTGCAGAAACCAGAAACCTAAAAAGAAATATGCAGGAACTCGGAAAGTCGGGAAGAAAATCCCTAAAGGTATGACACCAAGAATTTCGGCTTGGGGAAAGCGGAGAATGTATGCTCCCATCACACCAGCGATCGCACCACTCGCTCCTAAAGAAGGAATGTTAGAATTCTGGGAAAAGTACCATTGGCTCAGCGATGCCAAAATGCCGCAAGATAAATAGAACAGCAGATATTTAACATGACCTAGCTTATCTTCCACATTGTTCCCAAAAATCCAGAGAAACAACATATTTCCCGCTAGGTGTAATAAACCACCGTGCAAAAATTGTGAGGTAATTAAAGTAGCCCACTCTGGTACAGGTTGATGCACAGATACACCAGCAAAACTTAAGGTAAGTTCTTGTGGAACTACCGCTGCTAAATGTAAAAACCCATCTAAAGCGCGGGGGGGAAGACTGGCTTCATAAATAAAAGCCAGAACATTGATTGCAATTAGCCCAAACGTCACATAAGGTGTGATTTCTGTAGGATTATCATCTCTAATTGGAACCACAGGCGTTTATACCTCATATCTCAGCAACTAGGCTCACAATACTGGTTTTTGCTAGTAATCGCTTCTACCTCATGGCTGGATATGACGGAGAAATGTGAGAATGTTTACCTCTGCCTGATTTTCAAGACAGCCTCTTATGTGATAAATCACATAACCAGCGCGTGAAAATCTCCCAGTCAACCGTCAACCGTCAACAAAAGCAGATGCATTACCATAATGAACTGGTTAGCCCACTTGTTATTGTCTGAACCGAATGTTGAGAGTCGCCTAGGTAATCTTCTAGCGGATATTGTTAAAGGTTCGGCTCGTCAGGAATTAAACTCTTATATACAACGCGGAATTGCCTGTCATCAAGTAATTGATCGCTTTACAGACAATCACATAGTTGTGCAAAGAAGTAAACAGCGCATTGACTCTAGCTATAGGCGATTTTCTGGAGTACTCGTAGATATTTTTTATGACCATTTCTTAGCAAAAAATTGGTCAGCATATTCTCATGTATCTCTTGATGAGTTTACAGCAGAAATTTATAACTCATTTCGAGGCTATCAAGGTCAGATACCATTGATAGTTAGAGAGGTAATTTCTCGCGTAGCTGCTGAAGATTGGTTAGGAGCAAACCTTAACATAGCTGGTGTAGAAAATGTTCTGTTGCGGATATCAAAACGACTGACGCGACGACTCAATAGACCTTTTATGTTAACTCCAGCTATTAGTGAACTTATCACTAATTACGATGCTTTGGAGTATGACTTTCAAGAATTCTTTCCAGAATTATTATCTCATGTGCAAAATTGGTGTATTACCTAGTAGTCTAGTTCGTAGTGAGGACTTCAGTCCTCAAGTTAAGGACTAAAGTCCTGACTACGAAAAAAGCAAAGCTAAAAATCATGTTTTTTACTAATTCCTTAGAAAATCAACTCCAGCGTTGGGATGAAACTATCCGCAATCAGCCACAAAATCCTCATGCTTACGTTCGGCGCGGTATGGTTAACTTCCAGCTTGCCAAAATTGATGAATCTATTCAAGATTTTGATACAGCAGAAAAATTAGATGCTCATCTTAAACCATATTTATGGCAACGGGGACTATCTTATTATTATGCTGAAAGATTTGCTGAAGGTGCAGCACAATTCGAGATAGATTTGACAGTTAACGCCCAAGATGTAGAAGAAACAGTATGGCGATATCTCTGCATAGCTTGCCTTTCTGGTGTCCAAGAAGCACGCAATTCTCTATTAACTGTGAAAAATGACCCCAGGCGAATTATGCGGAGTGTATACGATTTATATGCAGGAAATTGTACAACAGATGATGTTTTAAATGTTGGTAAATCTGAGGGAATAAAAGGTAATTTTTACAGTCATCTTTATCTCGGATTATATTACGAAGCTGAGAATAATCGGGAATTAGCGCAGGAATATATAGTTAAGGCTGCTGATAATTACAAAATTGATGATTATATGTGGTATTTAGCGCAGGTACATAAAAATCTGCGAAAGTTCTAAACACATATTTATTTCTCACCAGTCGAGATGTCATAGGGGCGGGTTCAGCCAGATATTCGTAAATGATTGGATCGTATTTGTGAATCCGCTCCTACTGCTTTTGAGAAATGGGGGCTAATGGCGATCGCATCTTACAGACAACTTTCCTGTATGTGTAAAAATGGGTGATCGCATCTCTACATCTACTACTTTATTGTCACAAAACAACCTTTACCGCTGCGGTTTAAGTTGCTGTTGTAGCCGTAATACCTCCATTTGCTGTCTTTGCTGTATTAGTAATTGGTTTTGTCTAAATTGTCCAAACGGTTGTTGTCTCATTTGTCCAAGAGGCTGTTGTTGTCTGATTTGATTTTGTAGTCTAAATTCTTCGAGACGCTGTTGTTGTCGTAGCATTTGTTCATCTTGTCGCTGTCTAAATTGTTCCCATTGTTGTTGAGAAGTTGGAGAAGATAATTGTTTACTCAACTCTTTGTTTTGGGTTTCTAACTGCTGTTGAGTTTGAGGTATCTTCTGCGCAATTTCGGCTTTGACAGGAGAATACATCGCTAAATCTATTGTCAGGATAGTAAGTAGTAGCCCTGATTTAACTAACAATGAATGAGTCACGTTCATTTGCTGCTCCAAATTTAAAATGCAAAATATTAATTACGTAACAATCGCTTTACCCGCATTTTTCACCAGATGTAGGGGCGAGTTTACAGATATGACTCCATCATCCACAACTATTTGGCTCAACCCGCCCCTAGGAATTCTTGACAACTAAATCTTTACAGTCTTCGCCCGTTATCTTTCATTGCACCAACCTGACTTGAAAATAAGACCCCACCCCTAACCCCTCCCCGCAAGCGAGGAGGGGAATCAAAAATTTTTTCATGTGTCCTGCTGTGCGCAGTTCATGACGACTAGTTACTCAAGCGATCGCTCTATAGCTTTATAAACTATTTTACAAAATCTTCCATCGAGTAACTTCTTACTTCTGGTACAGTATCTTAACTTTGTTGACTTTGGAAATGTAGTGAGAATACGGTGAAGTTTATTTTTGACGGTTGAGGGTTGACTGTTGACTGTTTAACTGTGAACCGTCAACAATAGCAATAGACCCATCCAAAATATAATCTAGGCACAAAAAAGTGGTAGAAAGTAAAATTAGAAGTCTACCACTGTGATTTAAAATGTGTATTGTCTTCAATTATATCCAAAAATGCCCATCGAGAACAAAACAGATTCTGGGCATTAGTCACGAACAGTTTCAAGCGTTGCTTGAATCAGCTTTAAAAGAACATATAAAAATCCAGAAGGAAAAAGAAAAGGAAAAAATCAGGATTAATTATCCTGGGGGAGGACGGCAAGAAATATTATCCACTTCCGAGCAAATATGTCTATGCCTGTTTTATTTAAGACAGATACCCACCTTTGAAATACTAGGGATGTTGTTTGGTGTATCTAAAAGTGAAGCTCATGTTACTTTCCATTACTGGAGAAAGATCATCCGAGTAATTCTGCCATCAAGTTTACTTGAACAGATGGATGGTCAAGAAGGAGATTTCCTGATTGTACAAGAATTATTGACGAATTTTCAACTCTTAGTAGATAGCCTAGAACAGCCTATAAACAGACCATCTGACAATGAAGAACAAAAAAAGTTTTATTCAGGAAAGAAAAAACAACATACTTTAAAAAGTCAATTAGTAGGTCTGCCAAATGGCAAAGATATTATTGATGTAGTAGTAGGATTTCCTGGACCAACATCAGACATCAATTTATTTAGGGAACAACAGAAAAAATTTGATTCTGAACAAAAATTTGCGGGAGACAAAGGATATCAAGGTGGTAAAAATATGACGACTCCTCATAAGAAAAAAAGAAAACAGCAACTAACCGAGCAACAAAAAACAGAAAATAAAATTCTGTCAAGTAAACGTATATTTATCGAACATCTAATCAGGCTTGTGAGAATTTTTAAAATAACTTCACAAAGATTTGGGCTAAAGTCAAATATCTATAAAGAAATAATTTTAACAGTTTGTGGAGGAGTGAGGCTACGAATTGGTACTTTAGTTATGACGAGGTAATTATCATTAATAATGATTAGCGATCGCCTTGAATGCATAACTTCATTTTTTGGCTCTAAACTATCAGTAACGATATCAAACCCTAATTGTTACGTTTAAAGAGAATCTGCAAGGATTGGTCTCAAAGCCTTGTAGATATTGGCTTGCAAGTTTTAGGACGGGTCTAATGAACCAAAGGTAACTCTTAAAGGGCGATTGCAAAACTTTTTTGCGGCGATTGAACAAGAACACAACCAACCTTTGCTCTTGGTGCTGGATGACTTTGAGCAAAATATCCCCACAGCTAATATTGAGGATGGCTCACTGCGGATGACGGCTGGAGCTTACGAGATTTTAGAGGCGATTTGTGGGGCATTGGCAGAGAATGGGGGAGAAAGTCGGCTGATTGTTACCTGTCGTTATTTAAAGCCAGATACTTTACCACCTCATCGCCTGCACTTGGAATCTTTAGCGGGGATGAGCAGCAGTGATATTGATAAAATCTGCTTTGCTTTAGATAAGGAAGTCAAGCAGCAGTTAAGAACGCAACGGATTCTCAAGATTGCTGATGGGAATCCCCGGTTGCTGAAGTGGCTTTTGGAGGTGATTCAGCAGCCAGGACTAGCGGCGGATGAATTACTGAATCGGTTGGAGGCGACTGAGCAGAAATTCCGGGAGAATATTTTGGCGCAAACTTTGCTGGATGCTTTGGATGTGGAGGAGCAAAAATTTCTGGCAAGGTTGAGTGTGTTTAATTTGTCGGTGACGGAGGAGATTATTCAAGTTCTTACGCTTCACCCTACATCGGAGATCCCCCCAACCCCCCTTGAAAAGGGGGGCAATAATATTACTTCTTCCACCCCCTTATTAAGGGGGTCGCCGCAGGCGGGGGGATCTGATGTTGGTCTTGTTCAAAAGTTAAGCAAGCTTGTCAGCCTTAGCTTAGTTGAATCTGCTACCACTCACCCCAATCAGCCAGTTAATTACCGGGTGACGACAATTTTACAACCGTTGTTAGCACCAGTATTGACTGAGGAAGAATGGCAAGCAGCGCGACAGCAAGCGGTGAAGAAAATTCATCAAGCTTGGTGGGAGGAGAATGAAGAAACCACGGAAGCAGAAGTACTGGAAATTGTGCGGTTGGGATTGCTGGCGAAAGAGGAGGAAATTGCTGTTAGTGTTGGGCATAGGATTGCAAACAATTGGGTGAACAATTCCCGGTTTGTGGAAGCTGTAGATTTATGTGAGCAAGTCTTGGCAGTTTATGAAAACTACCGCATTCTGGGAACAGTCGCCCGTGCGGAAGAAGTTTTGGGTTTGGTGCAAGAAGCTGTTAGCCATTATCAGCAAGCTTTAGACCTTTGTCCGGAAGAGGAATTACAAGAAAAAGCCGCTACCCTCAACAACATGGCACTGGTATTTGCCCAACAAGGGAACATCACTAAAGCGATCGCACTTTGGCAGCAATCCTTGGAAATAATTGAGCAGATTGGTGATGTCAAAGGCAAAGCTGCTACCCTCAGTAATATGGCAGGGGTAATCGCCCAACAAGGGGACATCACTAAAGCGATCGCACTTTGGCAGCAATCCTTGGAAATAATTGAGCAGATTGGTGATGTCAAAGGCAAAGCTGCTACCCTCAACAACATGGCAGGGGTAATCGCCCAACAAGGGGACATCACTAAAGCGATCGCACTTTGGCAGCAATCCTTGGAAATAATTGAGCAGATTGGTGATGTCCAAGGCAAAGCTGCTACCCTCAACAACATGGCAGGGGTATTCGCCCAACAAGGGGACATCCCAAGGGGAGCAGTTCCGACAAGTATTAGAACTTCAAATCTACCTGGGACTGAAACATGGGAGAAATAGCATATCGTACTTTCGTCAAATGACTCGTCAAGAACTAGACCAAACATTTCAAATATATGGAGTTGAGATAAATGCCAGATTAGCAGCATTACAAAAAATACATAGAGACTCAGTAGCCCAAAAACCAGTTTGTGTAGTAGGTATTTTAAAAAAGTGAACTGCTGATTTAATCCTCATTACAGCTTACTACAGTGTTATTACAAGCATTTAAAGAGTTTTGCCCTTGATAACAAACTACATTTGTCCTGCTGAATTTACCAAAAATAGCATTGTAAAATTCTGATTGAGACCATAGATGAGTATGTTACTACAGCAATACAAAGCTAAAATGCTTACTCTATCTCGATTCAGCAGAATGTTAGAAAGTGTAATGTACCCTGTTTGATTCTCAATCTCCCGAATTTAGTACATATTTTTTCTAATTAGAGAATGGATGTAGTACAGCTTAAATAAATACAAATGTCTATATATACGGAGATATCATAATGTGTACAGGAGAGAGAAATATACAAAAACATCTCTTGATGGTGCAACTGAAACAATAGAAAGAGAAGAAAGAAATTCATCAGGGTTGTTAGAATTTTGTGCAGCTATTATCGCAATTACTCTCTCAATATTGACAGCCACTTTAATTTTGTAAAGTGTTAACCATGCCAGTAGTACTAGAGGATTGGATAAGCAAATCAACCAATCTGAGAAACATTTGTCAGAAGATCCGATCAGCGGAAATTAGCAATCGGACATGGTATGAGTGGGAGCGATTAGCGGGAGCTTGTTACGCCCAAGGCAAGAAAGTCTACACTCGTCAGTACACACAAGAACAGACAAAGTTGCTGTTGTGTTTGGCATGGTTGAGAAAGCATTACCCACGCTGCAAAGTGATTTATCGGAGCTTGAGAGATTATTTCCAGGCGAATGAATACAAATTAGAGGAGGTATTTGACAAGTATTGCGAACAGGTCAATTCCGATGAAACTTTTGTAGCCGATGAAGTTATACAACAACCTAAAAAAATAGCTTTAAGTGAGGTGAAAAATTGTTGTAACCGGATTATGAACAGGGAGATTTCCAGGAATTGCTGGGCAAGTTGGAAGCAGTATTTGGGAATTCCGAAGTATGAAAAGTTTATAGATGAAGGAAAAGGTGCATTGCTAACATACATGGCCTGTTGGCGGCACGATCATCCCACCCAACAATTTCCCTCAGTAAATCAATTGCTAGTAATGATGAGAAATTGGTCACGCACAGCGATGAGTATAGAAACAGCATCAAGCGCTCTGATGTGGCATCAATGGCAAATGCAGGGATGCTTGGGGAGAGATTTACACAGATACTTGGCTGCATGTGGCTACAAAGTCTCACCTCGCACATTGTACAAGTGGGGAGATTTTAGTAAACGAAGGCATTATTCGGTTTCTGAGTTAGCAAAGTGGAAAGAAAAAGCTTCAAAAAGGTCAGGAGTGGCAGCTAAATCTTCCTCGATGAATTCTTCGCAAAAGCCTTGTGGATAATCAAAAAATACTGTGTAATTCCAAGTATTACTGTAATCATCTAATCGCCATCCCGTAGCTGGAATTGATAATATATAAACTAGATTTAAATTTGCAAGATTAAATATTTTTATCTATGCAAATAACTAATGATAGTAGCACAGGTGTGAAATGATTCTAAAATAGAGGCAAGTACATAAAATCTTAATTATTTGACTTAATTATGATGTCAATAAATAAGAACTTAGTAGTTAGTTTATTTTGTGGAATTGGCGGATTAGATCTGGGCTTTGAATCTGCTGGATTTGAAATAGCAGTTGCCATCGACAATAATCCTAAAGTTTTAGAATTATATAGAATGAATTTCCCCAATACTTTAGTTTTATGTCGAGATATTGGGGATATTTCAGCAGCAGAAATTAGGGAAGTTATTCAAAATAAATATCCAGATTGGGATGGAGAGATTGCCGCAGTTATCGGTGGTCCCCCCTGTCAAGGATTTTCGGTTGCAGGAAAGCAAGATATTAATGACGAACGCAGTCAATTAGTCCTCAAATTCATCAATTTGGTGGTAGAGCTTAATCCATCAATGTTCGTGATGGAGAACGTTCCAGCGATCGAGTGGAAGAAGTTTTCTAATATTACCAAGAGTGCGATCCCTCTCATCGAGGAACACTACATCCTGTCCAAGTGGTTGCTCACTGCATCAGATTACGGTGTACCTCAAAAACGGCAGAGGGCTATTTGGGTGGGGTCGAAATTTGGTGAGCTTGCTGCACCTGTTGAGAACGAGAAGAAATTTAATGTGGGGGAGGCGTAGACGCGAAGCGGCTTGTCGCAGACATCGCTGACATAAGCTACATCCCTATCGATTCCCAAATCGACACCTGGGAATTAAACCACAAGGGCGAATACGCTCAATATTTGGAAAAAATCTTTCCTGGTACTCCAAAATTCTCAAACCTGATTAGTGGATTTCAAGCAACAGCACACACAGCAGCAACACAACAAAAGTATAGTGATACAAAGCCTGGGGAGAAAGAACCGACGACTTGGGCTTATCGCTTGTCTAGCGATGGCTTTTCCCCGACGTTACGCGCTGGGAGTGGAAATCGAACCGCAGCAAGACCGATTCACTATGAACATACGCGGGTGATAACAGTTCGTGAGGCTGCGAGGTTGCACAGCTTCCCTGATTGGTTCGCTTTTGGGGCAAGTAAGCTGGCTGCTCACAAGGCGATCGGTAATAGTGTGCCACCTTTACTTGCTTATGCCATTGCTTCTCAGGTATGGGCGCATTTGGAAGAACAGCAAAATTCAACGATTGTTTTGCGATGTCCGGAGACAAGTTGCTTTGTGTTTACACATCTACTGGACTTAGCAACCCTTGAAGCGTCGGTTGATTTGCGAATTTCTCACTCAATGGGGCAACAACCAGAAAAACGAATCTGCGGGACTTCTGGGTTAGTTGATAGAGAAAATATCAAAGTCGGTAACGAGCGTAGACGCGGAGCGGCTTGTCGTTGGCGAAGCCTCTCGAAGAGAAGACATCGCCTCCAAGTAATTTGCGGATCGCAATTCATAAATTACGCCATTTTGTGCAAACCAGGGTTTGTAACATAGGTCTTAATATTTTTGAGATCAGTTCAGATTGGTGTTTTGCTGAGATGGAGAAATACCAGAAGTGTTATTAAAGCTTACTCTTAAATAACGATCGCAAAACTAAAACTAGACAACAAATAGTACAAAAATACTATAAAATAGTCACAGGATAACTTATGAATGCTTGTGGACGAATAATTGTTACGTTTTGTATTAAGTTAGGTTAATGACTAGCTTAATCTTGTTTTGTCGAACATGGAATTTAATAAATTAGCATTACAGAATATAATGACTAAATAATATAATTTTATTACTTTAAGATAGACTAAAACGTTTTAACAATATAGATAGAAATAGTACATATTATTATGACAAGAGGTGATATTCTAATAAAATTATTTAAGAGCTTCTCACAAAATAATCGAGAAGATTTTTATGCTGTTGCAATGGATCTTATTTCGGATAGCGAATTAAAGATTTTTCGAGAAAAATTAAATTCATATAGCGGGTTAAATGATAGTAATTACGAATATGGCTATTTCGATGCGATCGAAGATATTGTTCCATTAGAGCCAGAAGATAGAATTGGTCGATTGCTAGAGTTGAAACCACTCGAAAATGATGAGATTTTACCATTAGACTGCTTGTAGAAATGTTGTTGCAAAAGTAGAAGGATATCCGTCTCCATTTACTAGGAGCGGCTTTGGTGTTGATGGCATGATCAAGCCTGATTTGGTAGATTTTGGAGGAGATTTGGTTATAGATGGAAATAGAATCATTGAAAATGAAATTGGAGCTTCTATAATTACGGTTGCTAAAAATTATCAAGCAGGCTCATTATTCAAAGCATATTGTGGAACAAGTTTTTCTGCTCCTCGTGTTGCTAATATCGCAACGCAATTATTTTCTAAATACCCAAAGGCATCATCTAATTTGATTCGAGCATTAATAACTAATGCTGCTGGCTTACCAATAGAAATACCAGGGTTGTTTAAAATAAAAACTAAAACTAAAGCTAAGAATAAAGCTAAAAATAAAGAGAATACGAAGCTTGATACGAACAAAATACTACAAGTATATGGGTATGGACATACAAATTTTGTACAAGCGGCTTATTCCACTGATAATGATGTAGTTTTACTTGTAGATAATGAAATCATAGAAGTTGGAAATTTTAAAATTTATGAGATACCATCTTTGCCGCCGGAGTTCCTAGATACAAAAGGCAATAAAAAAATATCTGTCACTCTTGCTTTCGACCCACCGACGAGACATACCAGAGGAGATTCTTACCTCGGTATTGCAATGGAATTTCAATTATTTAAAAATATTGATATCGAAGCTATTACGAGGGCTTTTCAGAAAGCCACAGATGAAAATAAAGATAATCCAAATGAGGATATTGCCGAATTGACGATGGAAGAATTAAAAAAGAAATATGGCTCTAGTGTTGTAGTTGATTTACAGCCAGGAGTTAATTTAAGGAAAAAAGGACCTCTTCAAAAAGGTCAAATTGAATTCACTTCTAAGACATGGAAATATAATCAAAAATCTATGTATTTAGTTGTTAGTTGCAATCGCAAATGGGCGAGGGAAGGCGAAATTGATACCCAAAGGTATGCTTTAGTTATATCAGTTAGTCATTCCAATGCAAAGGTTGACCTTTACAACAAAATTAGGTTACAAACGCAAACCCGAATTAATGAGCGATCGCGCGTTCGTTAAAAGCTTTTTTTACACGATAATTTGGCACGCATTTTCTCGCATCAATAATACTGCCTTATATATTCATAAGCCTTCCCAAAAAATTCTTTATCCGGATGCAGCGCATATTTCAACCTGACTTTTACCGTTATGTCTGGAAACATGGATATAGTAAGGGTTTCAGTCCACAAGCCGATTATCAATAAAAGACGTTTAATGAGAATAGAACAACAGGAAAATAGGACTTTTAGGATAGCACTCCTGATCGCGATCGCTGTGATAGAAAGATAACGGGAAAAGTCAGATGATTATAGGACAAAAACCTGATTTTATCGTGGTTTGCAGGAAGGCTTCAGTATGTTGATGAAGTTCGATGCGATCGCTAAGTGCTGGGTCATGCGTTTTCCCACATCGGTTAAGTTTAACTTAGCCACCAATATGCAGGATTATGGACAGCAATCTATTGAGGCAAGATTCGAGTTATTTTCTACGATTGTGTAAATAAAAGGTATTTTTTAGCACACAAATGGGGACAATAAATATTGATCCATAGGAAAGAATTACTTTTTGATATTTTATCTTCAGACTTAAAAGAAAGTATTCAAGAAACTATTATTAATAACTTATGGCAAGTATGTAGTTTGCAGCAAATCCCCTACTATAGCTCGGTAAAAATAATTCGTTACTTCACATTTGGGGGGTACGTCGCTTTTCGGTTTGTCAAACCCCTAAAACTCCGGTACAAACAACTCTTTTCTTGCCCCGGCATAATGCTCATAAATCATCTTGGCACTCGTACCGACTAACTTGGCGATGTCTTTGGCATCCAACATCCTCATTCCCCCATCAGGCATCAAAATTGGTGTTTCCAGTGCTGCGGTAATAAAGGTATGTCTGGTTTGATAAGTAGGTCAACCTTAAAAAAGGTAAGATAGATTTTTTGAGATTACTTCGCTACACTACGTTCCGCTCGTAATGACATTTGACGTTTAATTAGTTTGAACTACTTACAAATTACGGTATTCAATATTGCTATCCAATCTTTTGAGTACCGAATGCCATGCCCTATTGTTGAGATTATGGGTATCAATCCATCCTCCTTTTGGTGCGGGAAATACTTTGTCTTCCCCTGTCGCACCTTCCGGCTGAATGGATTGTAACAGCCCTGCCAACTTCGGATTTATGGGAAAAGACCGCTTTTTCTGCGTTTTTAACCCCTTTTTACAAACCAAGCCATTTTCTGACTCCACCACAGCCTGCTCAAACCGAATTGTCCGAAAATCATCTGTGACATGTTTCCACTGCAAAGCAACTGCTTCCGATGGTCTACAGCCAGTCATAAATAGGAATTCAATGAAGGAAGCGTAGTATTTGTAATGGCGATCGCTCTTAAAAGTCTGAATGATTTTATCCCGTTCTGCCAAGGAAAAAGGGTCAATATCCGTATCCTCCGACTCACCTTTGGGAACCCGAATATCGGCAGCCATCCCCACAAACGGATTATTGGTAATTAGTTGAGATTTCACAGCCCAATTGCAACAGGCATTTATTTGCGTCAAAATACGTTTTGCAGAATTGGCCGTTTTATTCGCCACCAACCAGTCTCTAATTGCAACTGCATCATCAATAGACTTCTTTGGCAGGTACAAATTAAGACAACGGTCAACTTTCTGATAATCCTTTGCCAGGGTACTTGGAGAAGCATTTGGTCGCTTAAATTCTACATATTTCTCCCACAACTGGGGAAGGGTTGGTTGGGACTTTTGCGATGGTGTACCTGCTTGAGCCTTACGGACAGAACCTTCGGGGCTGTACTTGCTTAAATCCTTGGGGTCAAACCGCTCGCACAAAATATCTTTTTCGATTTCTGAGCCTTTGAGTTGGGCTAGCTTCCAATGTTGTGGTGTGTCAGGATAGCCCGTGGAAATATAATGACGCTTGCCAGCAAAATGGAAGCGCAGCTGAATGCGTCCATTGGAAAGGATGGCTGTGACAGAACCCTTGGAAGCCCTGCCAGTTGGGGTTTTCGTTTTCATGAGGGTATCTGGTGTAATCTACATTCTAGTCTACACAAGGATTACACCATCTTTACACCATTTTTTTCGCTAAATCGACCTAAACATACCCAATAATTTGATTACAGCTTTTTTTACTAAACCTCCAAAACCCTTGCTCTGTGGGAGAAATGTAGATTTTGTAGTAATGCCAGGAACCAGACTTGAACTGGTGACACGAGGATTTTCAGTCCTCTGCTCTACCGACTGAGCTATCCCGGCTGGGGCTTTTATTTGAGCCACGATTAATAAATGTAGCAAACTTATTACGATTATGCAAGAGCTTGATGGAAAAAAGTTTTATGCTGCTTTCATTGTCAACTTGATCCAGATGAACACAGCTACAAATATGAGAAACTGAACCAAAACGATACTGGGGCCAGAGGCTAAGTTAAACATACCTGAAACCATCATGCCTACAAAACTGCTGCTAGAACCGATAATCACTGATAGAACTAGAAACCGGGTAAAATGGTGACTAATTAATTTGGCAGTGGAAGCGGGAATGACTAAAAAGGCATTGACCAGTAAAACGCCCACAGCCTTAATGGCCACAGCTACAGCTAGTGACAGCAATATTACAAACCCATAGCGATACAACTGAACAGGTATACCTTGTACCTGCGCTACATCTGCATTGAGGGTCAATAAAATTTGTTGTCTTAGGGTTGATAGCAAGAATAGACCACTACCTACCAACACCAGCAGCGTCAATATTAAATCTGTGTTGTCAATGGCGAGAATATCTCCAAACAGTACTCCCATTAAGTTACCGCGATAGCCTTTGATGAGGCTAGTAAGAATCACACCGATCGCTAAGGCTCCGGAGAGAACTATACTGAGTACGCTATCGCTAGCTAAATCGGTTTTGTCGATCAAGTAAAGGACTATCACACCAAAAACTAAGGTAAATGGCAGCAACATCCATGTAGGGTTTAACTGTAGCAATACACCTAATGCGACACCGACTAATGCTGCATGACCTACAGCATGGCTAAAAAAAGACAACTGGCGTAAGGTAACAAAACAGCCTAACAACCCGCCAAGTATCCCCATCAACACAGCACCTGCGATCGCTCGCTGCATAAAAGGCAATTGTAACAAGCTTACCAAGTCCTGAACATTGGCGACAGCTAGCCCAGTTATCTGGCAATCAGTGATTAAATTCATGTGTAAGCTTTTTAACTGATTAGCCTTTTATTTATCACAGATTGATCGATAATTTTCTCTTAAATTAACAATGGTGTAGGCTTTGGCTACGTTCAGCAGAACGCCGTAAAGCACGATGAGTAAACGAACACGATACGTTAACCATAACGCACTCTAGCAATATTAAATAATTTATTTTTGAATTTTGAATTTTTTTAGTGCTGATGTTGGTAACGACTAAACCCAGGGCCATAGGTTGCTAACAGGTTTTGTGGTGAAAGCGCAATTTCTGGTTTACCTGTACAAACAACTGTTTGGTTGAGACAGAGAACGCGATCGCAATGGCGGCTGACCATATCAATATCATGGGAAACTTGCAATATTGTCCACCCTTCTTGCTGCTTTAACTCGTTTAACAACAGATAAAAATCTGCTGCACCTTGCATATCTACTCCCGCAAAGGCTTCATCTAATACCAAAAGTTTGCGAGGTGTTATCAAACAGTAAGCGAGTAATACCCGCTTGAGTTGACCACCGCTGAGAGTACCAATAGCTTGATTTCGTAAATGATAAGCATCACATCGCACTAAAGCTTGTTCTACTGCTATTGATTTTTCCCGGTCTTTTCTCCACAAATTTTTCCATAAATCACCTCTTGGCTGGTTTTTATGGGTAATTTTCTCCCATCCTAGTCCTACTAACTCGCTGACTGAAATGGGAAAGCTCCGATCAAAGATAAAATTTTGCGGCATATAACCCAATAAATGGCGTAAATGCCCTAAATTTTGAATTCTCCGCCCCAATATTTCAACTTTGCCATTGTGGGGAATTAAATCTAAAATAGCTTTTACTAAAGTACTTTTACCTGCGCCATTAGGGCCAACTATAGCTGTATCTGTCCCTGGCAATAATTCAAAAGAAACATCCCGCAGCGCTAGGTAACTGCCTTGATATACGGTTAATCCTTCTACTTTTAAAATAGGTAAATTCATTTGTTTTTTGTCAGTTGTCAGTTGTCAGTTGTCAGTTGTCATTAGTTTTTATTCTCTTTCTTTTTGTGGGTGGATATTTTTCATGAAACTTATTTATTGGTAAAGGATGAATAAGCTAATAAAAAAGAAAAACCCAAAATCAAATAATCAATTATCCCCAGAGGTAAAGGAATAATGATTTCTGACGGTTATCACCTACTTGCAGGCTGTTTCCAGAGTTTGTAAATTTGCTTTCATTGCTTTGAAATAATGCAGGGGATTTGTCTCACCATTTTCCAGGGAATCTAGTGTTTGCAAATTTAACTTCAAGTCTTGGGAGAGACTTTTCAGCAATTTGTTATCTATTCCTGGTTCGCTAAACAAAGCTTTAACTTTATATTTTTTCACTGCATTGACTGCATTTTGCACATCTTTTGGTGAGAGTTGATCTTCAGGAATTTCGACTACAGCAACTTGCTTGAGTTGATAACGTTGTGCTAAATAGGGATAAGCATCATGAAAGGTAACAAATGTGCAGTTAGGATATTTCTGCAAAGTCTGCTGAAATTCGCTATTTAATTTTTCTAATTCTTGAATATAAGCTGCGCTATTAGCTTCATAGGTAGCTTTATTTTGCGGATCGGCTGCAATTAAGCCATCTCGAATATTTATTACCTGTTGTTTCGCCATAACTGGATCAAGCCAAATGTGAGGATTACCCGCAGCATGATCGTGATCGTCGTCTTTTTCTGCTTTATTAGTGTTTACCACCGGCGAAATTTCTTCCACTGGTTTAATACCTTTACTGGTATCGATTTCAGTTAATTGGGGATTTTGGGCATTTTTTACTGTTTCTTTGAGAAATTCTTCTAACCCCAAACCGTTTTTGACTAATACATTAGCAGTTGCGATCGCTCGGATATTTTCTGGTTTGGCTTGATACTCGTGTACCTCAGTACCCGGTGGTAC
The DNA here is from genome assembly GCF_963875285.1 of Calothrix sp. NIES-2100. Classification (NCBI taxonomy): domain Bacteria; kingdom Bacillati; phylum Cyanobacteriota; class Cyanophyceae; order Nostocales; family Calotrichaceae; genus Calothrix; species Calothrix sp. NIES-2100. The sequence continues at coordinate 7,748,062 of NZ_CAWNLA010000001.1, read as the reverse complement.
TAAAATTTCTACTTCTGCTACATCCCCGGCTACTGCTTTAGTAAACCAATATATAGGTAAAAATGTCGTTACTATTTTGGTTTTTTTCGGAGATGGTAGTTCTTGAGACGCTGCTTTCCGATCCGTGGGCGATTGGTTGCAACCAGCAATTGATAATATCAGCAGAGCAATTAAAGGCAGAATACCACTTCTTTTTCTGCCTTTTTTAGGTTCTATACAAGTGCGAACCACAGTTTTTTCCCCTCCAAAGCTGCGAGTCCCTGTCTTCGTCAAAATTCCTATTGACAATGAGATTGATTCTAAATCCCATATTATAATAATTCTCATTCTCATGCAAATAGGGTGTAAGCCATCACATCAAAATTTTTGTCATTAGCATTGATGATGATTTCCTGACTGAATCTTATGCAAAAAAAAGCTTGGCTCCTGATAAGATATTGAGAATAGTTTTTAATAACCCCGAATTCAAAGCAGGGTAGTGTAGCCAGATACTCTCAATAGGTGTGAGGAAAAAAATGCGGAAAGTATGGAAGTCTCTGCTGACTAGTTCAGCAGTTGGCAGTGCAATGCTGTTTTTAAGTGCTGCGGCAATTGCGGGGGAAATTAGTGAGCCTCTTGTTGCAGCTGATTTAGAACAAGAGACTGAGAATACTACTCAACAACAGGTAATGTCTCAAGTTACCTCGGTATCTCAACTATCAGATGTGCAGCCTACAGATTGGGCTTTCCAAGCATTGCAATCGTTGGTAGAACGTTACGGCTGTATTGCAGGTTATCCGAATGGGACATTTCGGGGGAACCGGGCGATGACCAGATATGAATTTGCGGCTGGTTTGAATGCTTGTCTGAATCGTGTCAACGAACTGATTGCTACTGCGACAGCTGACTTAGTGACAAAAGAAGATTTAGCCACACTGCAAAGACTACAAGAAAATTTCTCCGCAGAACTGGCGACATTACGGGGACGTGTGGATGCTTTGGAGGTGAGAACTGCGGAGTTAGAAGCCAATCAATTTTCTACTACAACCAAACTGCAAGGAGAAGTGATCGCTGTAGTTAGCGATGTTTTATCAGGGAACCAAGTTAACGGTGGAGAAATTACAGACAAGAATACAACTCTTGGGGCACGGGCACGAGTTGAATTAGTCACCAGTTTTACTGGCAAAGATACTCTGTTCACTAGAATTCAAATGAACAATATTCTTAGCCCCAACCTTGGTACTCCAGAGGGTAACTTATTCTTTGCTGGGGATGGTACGAATGATGCTTTTATCGATGCACTATATTACCAATTTCCGATTGGTGAAAAACTACAAGTAATTGCCCTCGCTAATGCTGCGGCAGCAGATGATATTACTGATACCATAAATCTCTTTGATGGGGATGGTAGCTTTGGTGCTTTGTCTACCTTCGGTACACGCAACCCGATTTATTATCAGATGGATGGTGCGGGCTTAGGAATCAATTATGATTTTAGTGAGCAATTGGCACTGAGTTTAGGGTATTTGGCTAGTTCAAGTAATGATCCGAGTGCGGGGAATGGTTTATTCAATGGTGCGTACGGTGCTTTGGCGCAGCTAACCTTTAAACCGAGCGATCGCTTGAAAGTTGCCTTCACCTACATTAACGCCTACAATCAGGAATTGGCTACAGGTAGTAACAGAGCAAACGTCGGCTCATTTTTAGGTCAGGTTGTTGGCGGTGAAGAGCCTGTTACTGTACCAACTTCTAGTAATTCTTACGGTGTACAAGCATCTTTTGCGATTAGCGAGAAATTTGTTCTTGGTGGTTGGGTTGGTTACACTAACGTTCGTAGCTTATCCACAGTCGATGGGTTAATTGACACTGGCGATGTTGATATCTGGAATTATGCTGTCACTCTCGGCTTCCCCGATCTAGGTAAACCAGGTAACTTGGCTGGTATTATCTTGGGTATGGAACCGAAAGTTACAAGTTCCAGCATTAGTCAACTTCCTAAAGATCAAGATACCTCGTATCACATTGAGGCTTTCTACCAGTACAAGCTGAGCGACAATATCACTATTACCCCAGGGGTGATTTGGCTGACAGCACCAGATCACAATGAGCAAAATGATAATGTTGTGATTGGTGCTTTAAGAACTACATTCAGTTTCTAAGGGACTGTTGACTGTTGACTGTTGACTGTTGACTATAAAAATAGTAAAACCCAGCAGCAATGCTGGGTGAGATTTTTTACCCAAAGTTACCGTTTTTTCTCGTCTTATCTCAGGGAATCATTTCACCTAATGTTTCTCCTTACTTTTCAATAGTTTAGACATGGCTTGATGTTGCCTGTTTCATATTTATACCCTGACACATAAAGTAAATAATTGTGTAGAGGTTAGCAATATTTTTTACAAAACAAATATTTTTCTCACAAAACTCTGAAGATACAATCAAGTGTTTCTATAAAAATAGTTTAACATCTATTATTCTCGATTTATTTTCAGTATTTATAGGTAAATTAATGAAAGTACTTGTATTCATAAAGCTAGAATTTGTTGAATGTTTCAGTGAAATTTAGTATCACTGACACCTTTTCAGGAAAACAAGACATACAATGTCTACTGAATTTAACTTAGACCCAGTAAAAATTGCGGAAATTACTGAAAATATGTCAGTAAATCACTGTGGCTGACAAGTTATCCGAATTCACTAAAAGCATGATATGTAGGGATTTATCGTAGAGATAAAGCGGAATTTGCTATACCCCTACCTATGTATTTCTATCATGATGGGAATAAATATAAAAAAATGACCAGCCTCCCACAGCTGGTCTATAAAATATTTTCCGCGTTGTCTTCTCAATAGAGTTAAAACCCAGTTGCGCGTTCCCAAAATACAACGGGCAACTTTTCTTAACAATATTGTAGCAGTCAACACAGTTTTTTCGTAAAAATTTACAAAAAAAAGATAGTGTTTCCGGGTATTAACCTCTATCTTGCAGCAGAATTCACGCTCTGATGAGGGAGATGAGGGAGATGAGGGAGATGAGGGAGATGAGGGAGATGAGGGAGATGAGGGAGATGAGGGAGATGAGGGAGATGAGGGAGATGAGGGAGATGAGGGAGATGAGGGAGACAAGGAGGACAAGGAGGACAAGGAGGACAAGGAGAAATAATAAATGCTTATTACCTTCTGGACAACTGACAACTGACAACTGACTACTGACAACTGACTACTGACCATTAAGCATTAATTGTGGTTTACCCCAGATAATGCGTTCTTGTTTGTAAATGGCGATTCCTGGTTTAGCGCCTTTGGGTTTGTAGACGTACTTGGGCTGAGTATAGACTACTGGCACTTGGTCACTTTGTCGAGCGCGGCTGTAGTAAGAAGCAAGGTTAGCTGTAAATTGTAAATCAGTTTCTTCGGGGACAGCGCCTGGTTCTAAACGCAGCAACACATGGCTACCGGGAATTTCTTGAGCATGAAACCACAAATCGTAATCTCCAGCGACACGAAAGGTCAATTGGTCATTCTGGCGGTTATTACGACCGATTAAGACTTCAAAACCACTGGGGGTAAGGTAACGATGAAAGTTGCTCTTGGTTTCATTGTTACTGCGATCGCGGTATTCTGGATCTTCTAGATACTTTTGTCCAATTAGTTCATCGCGGATTTCTTCCAGCGCTTGTAAGTCTTCTGGTGTTTGGTATTGATCGATTTGGGCGATCGCGGCTTCTACTTGTTCTAAATATTCAATTTCGCCATTTACTTCCCTCAGTAGGGGTTCTACCGCCGCCCGCGCACGTTTGAGCTTTTGATGTTGTTTATATAAGCCTTGGGCATTTTGGACAGCATTTTTATCTGGTTGCAGAGCGATCGCAATTGGTGTACCTGTCTCAAAATCTGGGATAATAATTTCTTTCATCCCCGCTTCCCAGTTTTGCAGGTGAGCCATCAATAAATCAGCTTTTTGGCGATATTCATCAGCGCGATCTGATTGCTGTAAGCGTTCGCTAAAGGTGTTACCTTTCAGCCGTAATTTTGCCAAAATATTATTCAGCTTTTGAGTCAGCTGATGGCGCAGTTGGGCAAATACTTGTTCATTGAGGCGATCGCTGTAGTAACGGTTGAGTAATTCTTGGATGTTCTTGGCTGGTTTAATTCCACCCCAACCCATTACAGTATAGCCGTCTGAAGTCCAGGCTGGATCAAACTTTTCATTTTTTAAAGCTTCTAACCATTCTTGCCATTGGGCAAATAATCGTTGCCAATCTTCAGAACTAAGACTATCGGTATTGATTTCCGGTGCTATGTTTGCCGATCGCACCATTGATTCTACCAGTGCTGCACTCAAACCACTATAACTTTTGAGTAACTGGCGCTTAATCGCTCCTGGTACTAAACTAACTCGCTCTTGCCAACGTTCTTGTGATTCGTTCACACTGGGAACTGGGCCTGTGAGTTTGGGTGGTGTTTCATAGAGTTGTCCGGTTTGAATCGGCCGGACACTTGATTGTTGCTGACTAACTTGATGGGCTGCGGTGATAATCGAATTGCTCGCATCGGTGAGGATGACATTGCTATATTTGCCCATAATTTCCGCGTAGACGTGATATAAAGGGCTTTCTCCGGGACGACGAGCAAATTGTAAATCAATAACACGCTCCCAAGGTGCGATCGCTTCAATGCCTATCAGTGCTAAACCACCCAACTGATGTATAAGTTGTTGGCTAAAGGTAAAAGTGTCTGGTGTTCTTGGTGGCGGATCGCCAATGCAAATACGTGCAGCTTGGGGATGCCAAGAAATTTCTAGCCAACCCCGCTGTTTTAGAGTACGTAATGCTACTGAGATAGTATAGCGATCGCGCTGGTGAACCTGTTCCGTTCGGGATGGTAGCCAGTAATTGCGGATTTCGCTACAAGCAGCTGTGAGAGCGGTAAAGTCTAGTGGTTGCACAACAGTTAGCCATTGGCTTCAAACGTCGATGCTAGTATAGTCTTCATTGTGCCATACCTGATGGATCGGGTTTCCTTGCCCCAAAAAATAGACTTCTTGCATAAGTCGGGAAAAGGGGAAAGGGGAAGGGGAAAAGGTTCTGTATTGTCCCCTTCCCCTTTAACATGAGTCCCTTTTCCCCCTATTGCAAAAGTGCTTTTTGCAATAGGTCTAATGTATCGACTAACAAGGCACGAGCATTATCAACCTATGCAATTTAGATCTGCGACTTTTCAAAGGATGTTGCTGGCGAATAGTGAATCTAATCCCTCAATTGGGATCAAACAAGTTCTTTCGCTTACCCAAAATAACGCCCGCAGGAACCAGTAGCCTGGGGCTATCGCTACAAAGCCCACCTACCCTTCGAGGGTGACGGCGGGATTACGGGATCAGATCTGTGTGATAGCAATGCAGGGCGATGCAATTCAATTGCAGGTCGATGTATTAATATAACAAGGCGATGTTATGCCATAACAGGTCGATGTATTAATATAACAAGGCGATGTTATGCCATAACAGGGCGATGTATTAATATAACAAGGCGATGTTATGCCATAACAGGTCGATGTATTAATATAACAAGGCGATGTTATGCCATAACAGGTCGATGTCATCAAATTACTACCAGTGCGATGTCTACGACAAGCCACTCAGCGTCTATGCATTCTCTAGTAGTCGGATTTGGTTTGTGAATATAAATATCATTAGATACCCAACTTCTTTAAGAAGTTGGGTATCTTGTTGTTCAAGAATAATTTGGATAGTTATACTCGAAAAACTTGCGGACAAATAACAAATGACTCTTGTCTTAGGACTGTTTCAATGTTGTTGTATCAGAACCTAATTAGCTCAGTAAAGCCGCTGCTTTGGGAGATTCTACCGCAGGTGGTACGGCTGGCTTTTCTAAGGTTTGCTCCAATGTCTCTACTAAAGATTTTGCTACAGGCTGTTCTAAAAGTTGGGTGTATAGTTCACTCAGATCAGATGCGACACCATCCCAACTAAACTTCCGAATCACCCGTTCTCTAGCGCCTTTACCCAATTCATCGCGCCATTGGGGATTTATCAAAATTCGGTCGATAGCTTCTCTAAAAGCTTCTACATCTTGTGGTGGTGCTAATAAACCAGTTTCTTCTGGAACTACAGTAAACTGAAGTCCACCCACATCACTAGCTACTACCGGTGTACCACTAGCCATTGCTTCAATCGCCACTAGTCCAAAGGGTTCATAGTGACTGGGAACAACGCAAACATCAGCCGCAGCGTAATATGTGGGTAGAATTGTCTGACACAGACGACCGGGTAAGGTGGTAATGTCGTTCATGCCTAATTCATTGATAATACCTTCGATGCGATCGCGTTCTATCCCATCACTATTACCTGGAGTACTACCACCACCGATAATTAACTGGAGTTTTTGCGAATCGCGCAATTTTGACCCTCCGACTGCACGGACTACGGTTTCTATACCTTTACGAGGGTCAAATCGTCCTACATACAATACCACCTTCGCCTCTGGATCTATACCCAATTTAGCTCTTGCGGCTTGGCGATCGACAGATCCAAACTGCTGAATATCTGTACCGCAGGGAATAATGTCAATCTTACCTTTAGTGGAAACGAGCGATCGCATATGTTGCTTTTCTTGAGGACTCGTTGCCACAATAGTTTCTGCTGTCTCCAACACCTCTTTTTCTACTGCTAATCGCTTAGTTGCAATTGCCGGAATTACTTCTATAGTGTTGTATTTGACTGCTCCTAAAGAGTGGTATGTGTGAACCTGTTTACTACCTTGAATCTTCTTCAATTGCATCCCTACCCAGCTGGATAGCCAGTAGTTAGTGTGAATCAATTGATAGGTAATGCCATTTTCTCGTTGGAATGCCAAAAAATGATCTATAAATTCCGGTAAGTAGCCAAAAAGATCATCTCGAGGTACAAACTCCACAGGCCCTGCGGTCAATCTGATGGTGCGACAATTTTCGCTATGTTGAACAATCTTCTCTTGTGCCGCACTCACTTGGCGGGTAAACATATCTACTTTCCATCCCAACCGCCCTAGTGCTTCACCTACTTGGCGGACGTAAACATTTTGTCCGCCAGCCTCTTCCTTACCAATTTCAATCGCTGGGTCTCCGTGAACTGAAATCAAAGCGATGCGTTTTTCAGTGGTAGCGTTCATAGTTTGTTGTTGTTGATTGTAAAAAAGCTTACAGACACAGGCAAATCAATTCAAAGTTTGTGCCTAGCACTTTAAGGGAATCATTTAAGAACTTTAATTAAACTTTATTCTAATTTAATAAGTCAAATGAATTTGTGCATCTACTGGTGGAAATATACTTTCTGACACCGTATGTTTATTTAATTTCTTTATATATACGCTGCTATATTTATATCTAATACTTGCGATAGAAAAATCTTAACTTAATGCCGAGTTTGCTAATCTGTCGTCTGATAGATGTGTTTAGCGATCAAAATTCAACTACTCTTGTTATGTATTGCTCTATTTTTAAGCATTATTTAACACCTATGAGCATCAGTACTCTGAATGAGCAAAGATTAAATATATTCATGCTCAAGTTAATTTAGTTACAAAAATAGTCCATCTATCGTAGTTGCTTATACTTAAAATTTTTCAAAAATTATTTGGTTGCATAAGATACAGACTTTAAACAAATCCATGCTCTGCAATCAATATTCATGGTTTACTTTGCTAATTATTAAGCGGATAAAAAAGTCTAATGTCAGGTATAAACTTTACTAATGAAAAACTCAATGAGCGTGGGTGGAGTTTTTTATTTCATTCCATAAATAAATTTAGGCGGCTCACCATTTTTCTTTTTCTTTATGAGTGCCTTTTAACTTTTTACTTTTGCGTTATTTGGAGAATTTTTATGCACCTTGAAAGGCATAGTCCTAGAAATTACCAATGCCCAATGCCCATTGAACCACACTTCGCTTCAGTCCAGATGGTCACATTCTGCCAATAGCACAAAACAATAATCTCACGCCTAGATACCAAAATACTCATTTGCACCTTTGTACCTATGCGTGAGATTAGTTCACAGATTAGCGATCGCTCTATATTATTTACTTAGTCTACTTTAACCAGCGGGCTGCGTCTTTAGCGTGGTAAGTCAAAATTAAATCTGCACCAGCACGTTTAAACCCAGTTAAAGTTTCCATCACCACGCGCTGTTCATCAATCCAACCGTTGAGAGCAGCAGCTTTAATCATAGAATACTCACCGGAAACGTTATAGGCAGCAACAGGAAGGTTGCTAGCTTCTTTAACGCGCCAAATGATATCCATATATGCTAATGCTGGCTTCACCATCAACATATCAGCGCCTTCAGCGATATCGAGTTCAATTTCTTTAATCGCTTCGCGGGCGTTACCAGGGTCCATTTGGTAAGTTCTGCGATCGCCAAATTGCGGTGTAGAATCAGCAGCATCTCGAAATGGGCCGTAATAAGCAGAAGCATATTTAGCCGCATAGGACATAATCGGTGTATCCACAAATCCGGCTTCATCTAAACCTGCGCGAATAGCTTGCACAAAGCCGTCCATCATTCCGGAAGGCGCAATAATATCAGCACCAGCTTTCGCTTGAGAAACTGCTGTTTTTTTGAGTAATTCTAGGGTGGGGTCATTTAAAACTCTCCCTGTTAAATCACCTACTTGCAAGTAACCACAATGACCATGACTGGTGTATTCACATAAACAAGTATCAGCCACCACAATTAAATCTGGTACTGCTTCCTTCACCGCAGTAGCTGCTTTTTGGACAATCCCACAATCATGCCAAGCACCAGTAGCATCTACATCTTTATCGGCGGGAATACCAAATAGAATGATTGCCGGAATTCCTAAGTCATAAACTTCCTTGGCCTCTTCAACAATTTTGTCTACCGAAAGTTGGTAAACACCAGGCATAGATTTTACTTCATTAGCAATTCCCTCACCTGGTACTGCAAATAAGGGGTAAATCAAATCACTAGTTGATAAAACAGTTTCGCGTACCATTCGGCGCAGTTGGGGATGGTTTCGCAGACGGCGGGGGCGGTGAGTTGGAAACATAAAGTTTTATGAAGAATTACAACGCAAATGGACACAACATAAAGCGTCACAAAAGCAAGGAAAAACCTTACTCAGCTAGGACAGACTACGAGCAGTGCTTAACTGTCCTTTGCCCTACTGTTGATGAAGCTGTGGGGCAATTTCGTATTGTACAGCGTGGCTGACATCTGTTAGACACAATACAAAAAAACATTAATAGTCATTTGTCATTGGTCATTAGTCATTAGTCATTAGTCATGAGTCAACATAAATGACTAACGATCTAAGATAAAGGACGAACAGGAATTATTTGCTTTACAGATGAGCAAACAATTGTCAATTACCTGACAAAAACTAATAGTTACCAATTACCACTATTGACGTTAAAAGATTCGGCAACTGAACGGTATAATGGCATGGTTAATCAGTGAGTTCAGTTCGTAGTCAGGACTTCAGTCTGTGAATTTTACAGCACGCTTTGTGGTTACTACCCCTAATTACCAACAAGATCACCCTTAGTGTAGTAGAACCTGATAACTTGCAGGGGAATAGTAAATCAAAAATGAGTCAAAGCACTCCTGCCATCTATTGTTCCACAAAGCCATACATTCAAATCTAAATTAATAGATTCTTTGGTATTTTCTGAGGGAATGGTCAATAGTCAATGGTCAATAGTCAATAGTCATTTGTCTCCCTTGTCCCCCGGTTGGTGAGCGCAGCCGTACCCATTGGTGTCAACTTAAGTTAAAAGGCTTATCCCACAAGCGTTTTACCCCTCCCCTTAATCCCCTCCCCGTAAACGGGGAGGGGACGTTTTGGCTTTAGACAAAACTGGGGTGGGGTAACGCGGATCGTGATGGTAGGCAATTTGATTCTAAATAACGTCTTGGCAAGGGTTTCGCGTTAAGTTGACACCTATGAGCCGTACCACATCCCCCGGTTGGTGAATCTCGACTCCGCTCGATTACCGTGAAGTTGAACCACATCCGCCTCATCCCCCTTCCCTAAGTGAGATAACAAGGCGATCGCGTGCGTCATTGTTCTAAGATTAAAAGACTCACCAACCTAGAAAAAAATTAGGCTAGTTTAATAGCAAGCATACAAATACACTTATGTCAACCGCCGAACCGCAGTTAGATCTTCAAAAAGCAGTTGAACTTCGCCGCAACTTTGCGATTATTTCTCACCCAGACGCAGGGAAAACGACACTTACAGAAAAGCTACTATTATACGGAGGAGCAATTCACGAAGCTGGCGCAGTCAAGGCGCGACGGGCACAGCGGAAGGCTACTTCTGACTGGATGGCAATGGAACAACAACGGGGTATTTCGATTACATCCACAGTGCTACAATTTGCATACCGTGGCTGTCAGGTAAATCTGTTAGATACCCCAGGACACCAAGATTTCAGTGAAGATACTTATCGCACTCTCGCCGCCGCCGATAATGCGGTGATGCTGATTGATGTGGCTAAAGGTTTGGAACCGCAAACTCGCAAGTTGTTTGAAGTCTGTAAGTTACGCGGTATCCCTATCTTTACGTTTATTAATAAACTCGACCGTCCAGGGAGAGAGCCGATAGAATTATTGGACGAAATCGAGCAAGAATTAGGATTACAAACCTACGCTGTAAACTGGCCGATTGGCATGGGCGATCGCTTTAAGGGTGTGTTTGATCGTCACAAACAGCAAATTCACCTCTTTGAACGTAGCGCCCACGGTAGCAGAGAAGCCAGAGATACGATAGTCGATGTGGGAGATGCCAGAATTGAAGAACTCCTAGAACAGGATCTCTACTATCAACTTAAAAACGACTTAGAACTATTAGAAGGAGTCGGGCCGGAACTAGATTTAGATTTGGTACACCAGGGAAAAATGACACCAGTCTTCTTTGGTAGTGCCATGACTAACTTTGGCGTCGAGCTATTCTTGAATTACTTTTTAGAATATGCTCTCAAACCAGGTAGCCACAATAGCAGTGTAGGTGAAGTTGCTCCTACCTACCCGGAGTTTTCGGGATTTGTCTTCAAACTCCAAGCTAACATGGACCCGAAGCACCGCGATCGCGTGGCGTTTATCCGCGTTTGTACAGGTAAATTTGAAAAAGATATGACAGTGACTCACGCCCGCACAGGGAAAGTAGTCCGCCTGTCGCGCCCGCAAAAACTGTTTGCGCAAGAGAGAGAATCGATTGATGAAGCTTATCCGGGCGATGTGATCGGTTTGAATAATCCTGGTGTTTTTGCGATCGGTGATACAATTTACACCGGACAAAAGCTGGAATATGAAGGAATTCCTTATTTTTCACCAGAATTGTTTGCGACGCTGAGGAACCCCAACCCTTCTAAATTTAAGCAATTTCAAAAAGGCATTTCCGAATTGCGCGAAGAAGGTGCAGTCCAAATTATGTACTCCACTGATGAAGCCAAGCGCGATCCAATTTTAGCGGCGGTGGGTCAGTTACAGTTTGAGGTAGTGCAGTTTCGCTTACAAAATGAGTATGGGGTGGAAACCCTGCTAGAATTGCTACCCTATAGCGTCGCCCGTTGGGTAGAAGGCGGTTGGGAAGCGTTAAATAAGGTGGGACGTATATTCAATACTACTGCCGTGAAAGACAGCATGGGTCGCCCCGTATTGCTCTTCCGCAATGAATGGAATTGCCAACAGTTACAGGGAGACCATCCAGAGTTGCAATTAAACGCGATCGCCCCAGTATATTCCGGTGAACAAAAAGCAGAAGTATAGTCAAAAGTCAAGAGTCAATGGTCAATGGTCAAAACTCCCCCTTGTCCCCCTCTTGTTACTTTTGACTGGAAATTTCCCCCTCATCTCCCCTTCTTGCCATTAGACTATGGACTATGGACTATTGACTCTTGACTAGATAACTAGCAACTTACGTTAATAGAGGATAATTCCGGACGCGATTTGCACAAGAAGGTATCTAAATTTATGCGCTTTAGTGCAAACTTGGATAAATTAGAAGATATGGGAGTGCCAGAATTTCTATGCCTTCTCATGCCGAATTATCTTTGGAGGCTGGTTTAGCTGCTCTCAAGCAAGGCAATTATCAAACAGCGATCGCTCAATTAGAGCCTATTGCTAGCAGTCAAAAGCATAGCAATGCAGGCTTGCAAGCTCAGGTAGGGTTAGTGATGGCTTATGCACGCACTGGCCAAGTTTCAAAAGCGATCGCCCTTTGTCAAAATCTGCTTGATAGTCCTAATCCTCAAGTTCAAGAGTGGGCAGAACGCGCTCTTGAACATTTAAAAAAACGCCAAAAACGTCAAAACACATCATCTAAAAATTCTACATCGGGAATTGTCCGTTCAGATAATTCCCATCAGCAGCCTGCTGCTTCACAGCAGACAAAACAGACACCGATTCCAGCTACAACTGTCACTAGTAGTTACTACAATCCCAATGTCGCAACTTCTCAGGCAACAAGTAGCTTAATCGCTCTCAATCGCCCACAAGCTAAATCATTCAACATTTATTGGCGACATGCTGCCAGGGCTAAAGTTTGGCAACCGCTGCATAAACTTAATTTAATACCTTTAAAATTACTGGCGGCAGGAACCTTCATTGCCCTGTTTTGGGTAATCAAGGAAATGCTCAAGCTGGCAATGGGTTTAACCAATCAAATTTTCATTAAGCTACCTTACTTAGAGCCATTGCCATTATTAAATCGCGATCCCCGAGTAGTTGTGCTTGTGGTCTTGGCGATCGCAATGGCATTGTCACCTTGGTTACTAGATTGGCTCTTAGCAAAATTTTATCAGCAGCAAGAGTTGCCTAAAGAAATTTTGAATAACTACAGTCGCGAAGCCATTCGCGTCATCCAGCGTTCTTGTCAACAGCGAGGTTGGCAATTTCCCAAACTGCGGATTTTGCCCATAGCTGCCCCCATAGCCCTGACTTATGGTAATCTCGCTCGCAATGCCCGAATTGTAGTTAGTCAAGGGCTATTAGAGCAACTAGCAGATGATGAAATTGCCGTCATCTACGCCGCACAATTTGGGCAGATTATCCAGAGAGATTTTGTAGTCATGTCTGGTGTACTGCTGGTAACCATGACTGTTTACAGGCTGTATCAGGGCTTCTCGGAGTGGGGAAATAAATTATCCGGATTGGGGCGCTTACCTGCGATAATTTTGGCTAGTTTCGCCTATGGAATTTGGTGTTTGCTCACAGGTACAACTTTGTGGTTGTCGAAGTTGCGGCTTTATTATAGCGATCGCACGGCTTCAGAAATTACCGGCAATCCTAACGCCCTGATTCGCGCCTTACTCAAAATTACCATTGGTGTAGCTGCTGATATTGCCAAACAAGAACACACCAGTTGGCAGTTGGAAAGCTTGAATCTTTTAGCACCTGTAAGTTATCAACAGAGTATCTCTTTGGGGAGTCTGGCGGGTCATATTCCCTTCTCATCAATATTGATGTGGGATAACTTTAATCCCTATCGCCGTTGGTTCACACTTAATAACAGTCATCCTTTGATTGGCGATCGCATACAACGCCTATGTAAAATAGCCCGCCACTGGCATTTAGAACCAGAACTACATCTTACCAGCGAACAAGCCTTACGCGGTAACCCGCAGCCTTTTTTATTACAAATAGCTCCCTGGCTAGGTATTCCCATAGGCTTATTGTTTGCCAGTCTCATCTGGTTGATATGGCAAATAGCATTTGCACTGAAGATTTTAAACCTCAAATGGATATATGACGATTGGTCATTCATCACAGGTTGCTTGCTGATTGGTTTTAGCATCGGTATCATCCTGCGGATGAATTCTTTGTTTCCTGACATCCAAGCTGCGAATTTACAAACTGACGATCGCCTCCCTAACCTGTTAGCCAATCCATCTGCTATCCCCATCGATAGTATGAATGTCTGCCTAGCTGGTAAGCTATTAGGCCGTCAAGGCGTTGGTAACTGCCTAGCTCAAGACTTAATTTTGCAAACTCACATTGGCTTAGTGAAATTGCATCACATTTCCGGGCTAAAACCATCAATTAATCCCCAAGACTTAATCGGCCGACAAATTACAGTCGTCGGTTGGTTTCGGCGAGGTGCAACCCCCTGGATTGATATCCAAACCCTGCAAACTCAAAATGGTCAAACCATTCACAGCGCTCATCCAGTCTGGTCTACCATTGTGGCAGTTGCAGCCCAAGCTTGGGGAGCTTACATTTTCCTCAGAGGGTGAGGGAGTGTGGGGACAAGGAGGACAAGGGAGACAAATGTAAATAAATATTGCAATTATTCTCAAAAAGTGTTACATTTATTTACAAATTCCTCCCTAATTAACATAACTCAGCACCATAGCTTAGTTATCAATTACCAATTCTTCGGCCAATCTATCTTTGTGATTCTCCCAACACAGCAGTAACCTAACCAGCCAGTGGCTGGTTTTTGTTTCCCAATATCACCAAGTTGCGAAAAAATGTATTTTATGTTACAATTACTTAAAAATCTATGCAAGAAATGTCTGCGCTGAACTAGCTACGTAGAAAATACCGTGATAATCTAAGGGATGGTCTTTTATTCTGCGAACAGGTGCATAATTAAAAAGGTTTACTCGATCAAGCAGTAAGCTATTAGATTTATAATTTTGAGAATTAAGGTGGTATGTAAGATAGCGTTATGTACGCTTTTGTATTAAACAAGCTTGATCCCGACGAAAAATTGTATTGTATAGGTTGACAGTTTTGAGTAAGAAAATTGGTTTATGGCATTTTTTGCTAAATAGCATGTATTTAAAAGCCACAGCCAAATGATCGTTTTGTCTCCTTGCCATTTTCATTCAACTCTGGAGGTATAGTTCATGTCCGTTCGCCTATATATAGGCAATTTGCCAAAAGAAGAAATAGATCGCCAAGAACTGCAAGCAGTTTTTGCAGCCGAAGGTGATGCTGTCACCACCAAACTCATTAAAGACCGGAAAACAGGCAAATGTCGTGGATTCGGTTTTCTCACGGTCAATAACGATGAACAAGCTGATCAAATTATTGAAAAGTATAACGGTCAGTTGTTCAAAGAAACTCCCATCAAGCTAGAGAAAGCATTACCTCGCAATAAAGGAGAGGAAAGCGAAGAACAAGCTCCCAAGCCTGTGCAGAATGCTGGTGGAGGTAACGCTGCTCCCATTTCCAAAGAAAACAACCGCCGCGATAAATCTTCTAAGAAATCTCGCCGTGGTGGTGGTAGTAGTATTACACGGGAAACTACAACATCATCTGATTCAGATGCTATTCGTCCAGATCCCCGTTGGGCTTCTGAATTAGAAAAGCTCAAACAGATGCTAGCCGCACAAACTACAAATTAATTTTGAGGGAGTGTAATGTGATTAAAAATTAAAAATCAGAATTTTTGTGATTTTTAATTTTTAATTTTCAATATGCAACTCAAATTTGCATTCGCTGATACAGCAAGCTACCTTTCAGGCTTAATACAACAAGCTTCTCTGATGAGTTTTAAGCTGTTTGCTGCTTGTATGTGCATTGCCGTATGGAGTCCAGTTTTGTGGTTTAGATAGAGATTGAGTATTTTACAAAAAACTTTTTTCCTTGCTAAACTAAAAAATGGATTCCTGTAGGCAATGCAATCGATTATTATTTCTTAGCAAACTTTAGTAAAAAGTCAAAAATAGTTGTAATATCGCAAAATTATTGAAATTTTGTAAAACTTACACCAACGCCGCAAATTCTTGTAATGTTAAGTTATACCAACTTGTTGTTGGTTTTTGCCTTAACCACCACAATTAAAATCTGTTGCTTTCGGGTAATGGGCTGCAAGAAAGTCTCTGTGTGTGGTGAAACGAAAGAATATTTTAGCAATTAAAAATTATTGGTGAACAACAAGACCCCCGACTTCTTCTAGAAGTCGGGGGTCTGAGGCTTATGGATTTTGACAAATCAAATAGGGCTGCAATAGGATACAAACCAAAGTTCTCTAATTCTCCTGTTTCATCGCTAAAATTAATACTTATAAAATTCAATACCTGTGGTTGGAAAAGTTTTGTGAAAATTCTGTTAATAGAAGATGACAAACAGATAACTTCAATGCTATCGGAAGCATTTTCAACTCTTAATTACCAGCTTGAGACCATCAACGATGGTCAGACTGGACTAGAGTTGCTCAAAACATTTGAATATGACCTGTTAATATTGGATTTAATGCTGCCAAGACTAGATGGAATTAGTCTTTGTCGTCAAATCCGTCTTTTGGGGTATCAAATACCCATTCTGATGCTGACTGCAAACCAAGATATCAGCGCCCGCGTGACTGGATTAGAAGCGGGTGCAGATGATTATCTAATCAAGCCCTTTGAATTATCAGAGTTAATAGCCAGAATTCGGGCGTTAATGCGGCGCTTAAACACAAATTTAGCAAAAGTACTAGTTTGGGAAAACTTACAACTTGATCCGAATATCAAAGAAGTCACCTATGGGGGAAAGCGCCTGCACTTAACCCCTAAAGAATATGGTTTATTAGAACTTTTTCTCGAAAATCCTCGCCGGATATTTAGTAGAAGTGTTTTATTAGATAGAATTTGGTCGGCTGATGAATTCCCTGGAGAAGAAGCTGTAACCACTCACATAAAGGGTTTACGACAGAAGCTAAAAGCTGTAGGTATGACCGCAGATTTGATCGAAACAGTTTATGGGTTAGGCTACCGACTAAAAGAAGAACAAAAAAAGCCAGATCAAAAAACAAATTTAAGTCCTGAGTTGTTACGAACAGAACAAGCTCAAGCCAAGATTATGGCTGTAGTCGCAAAGATGCGGGACGAGTTTAAGCAAAGTATGTCAGAAAAGTATGATTTATTAGAACAAGCGATCGCGCAATTATCAAGTAAAACTCCAGACAAAAGCATACTCAAACAAGCACAAGCAGAAGCCCACCGTCTAGCAGGTTCTTTGGGTTGTTATGGCTATTTAGACGGTTCCAAAGTCGCACGAGAAATGGAACATTTGCTAGACAAGCACACCAGCCCAAACCAAGGTATGGCTTTGCAGTTAGCGGAATTAGTCAAATTGCTGAAACAGACATTGCTTCATGCGCCATCTTCACCTGCTAATCCTAGCAAATCGCAAGTTACATCAGCAAAACTGTTGATTGTTGACGACGATACCACCTTAACTGAACGGATTAAATTAGAAGCTATATTGTGGGGTTTTCAAGTAGAGGTAGCAGCAGAGCCAAAAACAGCAAGGACTATAATAGCCCTAAATCCCCCCGAAGTTATCTTATTAGATTTATCATTTCCTGAAGAAGAGGAAAATGGTTTCACCTTGCTGAGTGAACTAACACAAAACCATGCGCATATCCCCGTTATTGTCTTTACTAACAGCAATCAACTCCCCAACAGAGTAGAAGCAGCACGATTAGGCGCACATAGCTTTTTAAACAAAACCATGTCTGCTGTGGAAGTGGTTACCGCAGTCAACACAGCGCTCAACCAACAAACCACCACCGATGCCAAAATTTTAGTAGTGGATGACGATGCTTTAGTACTACATCAGGTTACCACTTTGCTGTCCCCTTGGGGACTGCAAGTTACGCCTTTACAGGAATCCCAAAGATTTTGGGAAGTCTTAGAATCTACTAAACCCGATTTGTTGATTTTAGACATTGAGATGCCTGGTTTTAATGGTATAGAATTATGCCAGGTAATACGTAATGATTGCTATTGGAGCCGCTTACCGATATTATTTCTTTCAGCCCATTTTGAGCCAGAAATACTATACAAAGTTTATGCTGTGGGAGCGGATGATTATATCAGGAAACCAATTGTGGAACCAGAATTGGTGGCTCGGATACTGAATCGCTTAGAACGGACAAATCTCACGAAAAAATTATTACATCAGTAATCAGCTGTAGCCGGTTTGATATTATGCCAGCAAAACGCGTCTTAGTAATTGATGATGAAAAAAATTTGTGTACTGTAATTAAAGCTTGTTTAGAAAATATCGGGCGTTGGCAAGTACTAATAGCACTGTCTGGTGGTGAAGGCTTGACTTTAGCTGAAACGGAACATCCTGATGCTATTCTCTTAGATGTGATGATGCCAGACATAGATGGAATGGCTCTGTTTCATAAATTACAAGCTAATTTAGCTACTCACAAAATTCCCGTAATTTTACTAACAGCTAAGGTACAATCAGTAGACTTAAATGAATTTTCTCAATTGGGAGTCGCAGGGGTAATTTCCAAACCATTTGATCCGTTGCGGCTATCGGAACTAGTTGCAAAAACTCTGGGGTGGTAGTCATCACCAAAGATCAGGGAGCAACGCCTCTCTTCTCACTCGGGGAGACGCGCAAGGGACGAGACGCTCCGCGAACGGCTATGCTCAGCAACCGAGAGCAGGGGAGCAGAGGGGACATGCAGAAATAATAAATGACTATTGCCCAATACTTCTCTTTTCCCAAGGGGAGACGCTACGCGTAGCTTGCTTCCCGTAGGGTACGACTTCGCTCAACTACCGCGAAATCGAAACTCAGTACAAGTGCCCAATGCCCATTAACTATTGACATTTTGCTAAAAAATAAAATCCTCATAATTTCCTCAGAATTACTATTTATTCTTAATCAGAAGCTAATTAGGAAAGAATCAGAAACAAGAGATCAAGAAATAGTTTGGCTGACTATAGGAATCCGATTTGATTTGTGAAAAAAATTACGTATAGGAATCCGATTTGATTTATCAAAAAATTACGTATATGTAAGTAGGGCTATGCCATACAAAACCATAATACGTAAGGCATAACCTTACCTACGTGTATTTCAAAAATCAAATATGAATCCTATATTTATCTTCATGTGTACTGAGCAAAAAATATTTATGGGATTTAGATATTCAAAATTGGCAACTCTTCTATGTCCAAAAAGCGTATTCTTTTGATTGATGATGAAAAATCTCTAGCTACAGTAATTCAGGCTTGTCTAGAAAACTTAGCTGATTGGACAGTACTGAAGGCTGAATCCGGTAGAGAAGGGTTAATCAAAGCCCAAACTGAAAAGCTGAATGCCATTTTGTTGGATGTGATGATGCCCGATTTAGATGGATTCACTGTATTACAAGAGTTAAAAAATAATCCTACAACTCAGGGTATTCCAGTCATGTTGATTACTGCTAAAGTTGAACCTACCAAGCACGATCAATATGCGAAGTTAGGAATTGTCGGTGTGATTAACAAACCTTTTGATCCCTTAAAGCTGGCGGAACAGGTAGCAGGTCTTTTAGGCTGGAAGTGAGAAATTTGATAGCAATGTAACAAGTAGTATTAAGTCATAAAATAAAAGTTATGGAATCTGATAATTTGATTGATTATCGTATCTATGAAGATGAAGAACTAAAAGTGGAAAATGCAATTTTCAAAGCTTATTTACATGCTTTTTTTCGCCATAAGGCATACATTTGTAAGTTATACAATTCTGGCAAGATATGTGAATCACAGGCAGTTGACAGAATTAGTGTTGCTTGGGAGAAGTTGAAGCTAATACGAAGCAATCGGGAATCCCAGATAAATCTTGACAAAGATGATGCAAAAAGTCGGTTTTATTTAATTCAACCAATCCTTTTTTATTTATATTTAGAAGCAGAAGTGGGTTTGTGGAATTAGTCAAAAAATTTGGGATTTTGGCTGTCGGGATGTTAAATAGATTCTTGCTATATTAACTTTCGCTTAATTTGGGAATTGTAAAATAGAAAATACTACCTTCTCCTACAGTACTTTCTGCCCAAATATTGCCACCATGCTGTTGTACAATACCGCGACAAATAGCTAAGCCTAAGCCTGTTCCTCCTTTTTGGCGGGAATCACTAGCATCAACTTGTTGAAAGCGCCCAAAAATAGTTTCTAACATAGTCTCAGGAATTCCTCTACCCTGGTCTTGAATTTTAAATAAAACGCGATCGCGCAAATCTTCTACACTCAAGGTGACTGTGCTATTTGCTGGTGAAAATTTGATGGCGTTACCAATTAAGTTGACTAGGGTTTGCATAATTCGATCTGAGTCTACCCATATTTGTGCAGAACTGAGTGACATCTCTAAGGTAATCTGATTTTCTGTGGCTAGAGGTTGCACAGCTTCCACAGACTGGCGGAGGATTGTCGCAGTATCACACCACTGCTTAACTAACGTAAAT
This sequence comes from Calothrix sp. NIES-2100, assembly GCF_963875285.1. Classification (NCBI taxonomy): domain Bacteria; kingdom Bacillati; phylum Cyanobacteriota; class Cyanophyceae; order Nostocales; family Calotrichaceae; genus Calothrix; species Calothrix sp. NIES-2100. The sequence goes on along the minus strand of NZ_CAWNLA010000001.1, from coordinate 7,727,880 downwards.
TTATTTGATTCTAAGTGTTCTAAATCTAAAATATCATTGACTAAGCGTACTAAACGTTCGGTATCGCTGTAAGCAATATCTAACATTTGTTGCGCGGTTTCTGGTTGGGTTTGCAGTACTCCAGATGATAACAATCCTAATGCACCACGAATAGAAGCTAAGGGGGTGCGTAATTCATGGCTGACAATTGAGATAAATTCATTTTTCATTTTCTCAATTGCCCGACTTTCAGTAATATCTTCGATCGTGCCAACATAGCCCATTAGCTGATTTGTGTCAGAAATCATAGGAACGATCGCAATCCGACAAAACCGCAAGGTTGAATCAGGTAAAATGTAACGCACTTCCGTGCAGAATTCTTGATTTGCTGTGGTTAATGCATGTAATTGGGGCAAAAATTTCGCTAAATCTTCTGGATGAATAAATTGCATCCAGCGATCGCCTAAGGATTCGGCAAAACTCAAGCCACAAATTGCTTGAAAGCGGGGATTTGTATAAATATTTGTTCCTTGTCCATCACTTCTAAAAATGCCGATTGGTGCAGAATCGCTGAGAGTCCGAAATAAAGTTTCGCTTTGTCGCATAGCGTCTTCTGCTCGCTTGAGATCGCTGATATCGATGCTGACACCAATGACTACCCAGCTATTATCCGCTGCTTCGTGATAAGCAGAATAAGTGGTGGAAATCCAGCGCAGAGAATTATCTTTGTGGCGGAATCGATACTCTACAGCACAAGTGCCTTCTGTAATACTTTGCAGAAAACGAGTATACATCACTTTGTCTCGGTCTTCTGGCAATACTCTGGAGAGCCAAAGCATTTTGTCAGCGAGAATTTCTTCGACAGAATAACCGAAAATGATTTCGCTAGCCTTAGATTGATACTCATATTCCCATTCTTCATTAGCAGAGACGCGAAAGCTAAAAATTGAAGCACTAGCTGTGGAAAGAATATTCTTGAGTCGTTTTTCCGAAGCTTGTAGGGCTAGTTCTAATTGTTTGCGATCGCTTATATCAATACTTACTCCCGTTACAATCCAGCAATCAGCCGCTTCATCTCGATGGGAGGTGTAAGTCCCGGAAATCCAACGCAAAGAACCGTCTTTATGGTGGAATCGGTATTCCACAGTTGTCGTCCGTTCGGCAAAAATTTCCCCAAATAAAGGATAAATAACTGTATCGCGATCCTCTGAAAATACCTGTGACATCCAAAAGTGTTTGTCAGAGATGATTTCCTCAGGGGTATAGCCAAACAGAATTTCGCTACCAATAGACTGATATTCATATTCCCAGTCGGAATTGCTCCAAACGCGAAAACTGACAATTGAGGCGTTGGCTGTGGTGAGTATGCTTTGTAATCGCGTTTCTGATGCTTTTAAAGCCAGTTCTAATTGTTTGCGATCGCTAATTTCTATGCTGCTACCAACCAGGCGATAAACCCGTGAATTTTCATTACACAAAGGAGTCAAGCTAGTGATCCACCAAGTATCTTTCCCTTGAAATTGCAAACATTCTTCATAGGTAATAGTTTCTCTAGCTGCGACACAGGCTTGATAATGCTGTCGAATTGATAATGCTATGTCTGGAGGAAACAAATCTTCTGGAGTTTTACCTTGTATATCCACAGAAGGCTTACCTATTATCCTTTCCCCAACAGGATTTAGCCCTGTAAAGCGAAAGTCATCATCTGCGAGAATATCCACCACAAAAATACATTGTTCTACACCGTTATAAATACTGCGTAAAAACTGTTCTTTTTCTTGTAAAGCTTTCTCTGCTAGGAACCGTTCTGTAATATCCTGGGCTGTTCCATAAAGACGAATCACCTGTCCATCTAGATTAAATTCTGCATTGCCAATACCTTCAATGTACCGAGGAGCAGCATCCGGCGGGGTATTGAGTCGCAGCAGCACCTTGTAGGATTCACCAGTAATAATTGTACGTTCAACTATTTTGTGCAAGTTTTCTCCATCTTCTGGGTGAAACAGTTGCAGGTGTTCATCATAAGTAGGTTCCCCTAGTGCTGGATCTCGATTCAATACTTGAAACAGTTGTTCCGTCCAAGTAATTGTTCTGGCTCCTGCTAGATCTAACTCCCAATTACCAATCTGAGAAACTTTCTGAGCTTCTGTAAGTAAAGCTTTGCTTTTACGTAAAGTTTCTTCAGTATGTTTAAGTTCAGTAATGTCAAGTCGAATACCCTCCCAAGAAATCCGTCCATCGTCTAGGCGGCGCGGAGTTGAGCAGAGGCGCACCCAATGGATGTCTCCTTCTGGGGAATACTCTCGCAGCTGGACATCAAATACTGACATCGTTTGTACAGACTCCTGCTGCTTGGTGAGCAAGTAGGGGATATCTTCTGGTACTACATTGTTAAACAGCAGACTAGCATCAGCCAAGACAGCTTCGGCTTTAAATCCATTCGTCCGTTCAACGCCAGCACTAATGTAATAAAAGCGATTGCTACCATCTCGTTCTTGAACCATCTGGTAGATGTAGCCATTGGGAATGCGATCGCCAATCGCCCGCAGAAAAGCTTGTTGTTGTTGTAGGGCTTGTTCTGCTAGTTTGCGATCATTAATATCTCGGTGAATACCGATCATGCGTAATGGTTGACCATTTTCATCCCAGATGACAACTTTACCGTGGTTAGCAATCCATTTCCATTCACCGGATTTGGTTTGCATTTGGTATTGAAAAGTGTAGGGAACAGAACTATCTGTGAGGTGAGACTGCAAAACATCCATTACCCAAGCTTGATCTTCTGGATGAATCAATTGCTCCCAAGTACTCAACTCATTCCCTAGAGAGCCAGCAGCATAACCGAGCATTTCACACCAGCGGTGGCTGAGATAAACTTCTTTGCTGGGAATATTTAAGTCCCATAGTCCATCTCCAGAGGCTTCTAATGCTAGCTGTAATCGTTCTTCACTCTCGCGTAAAGCTGCTTCTGTTTGTTTACGCTCTGTGATGTCGGTTTTTACACTCATCACCAGCCAAGATTGGCTTTTTTCTTGCCATGCGGCACTAAATGTATCGAAAATCCAGCAAATTGACTGATCTCTATGGTGTAATTTGTACTCAATACTAACTGGCTGCTGAAGAGCGATCGCATCCTGAAGACTTTGAAAATACAAAGCTTGGTATTCTGGTAACAGCCGAGAACTCCAAAGAGTAGGATCTGCTAAAAATTGCTCTGGAGAATAACCTAAAATATTCTGACAACTGGGAGAAATATATTCATACTCAAATTCTTGAGGCGATCGCAGTCTGATGCGGCTGACAATGGTACAAGTATTACTGAGAATTTGATCTATCTGCGCCTGGGACTGCTTTTGGGTTTGTACCACTTGCTCGCAACAATCAATTTCCTGTGGTAACGCTTGCTGAATACTTTGAGATGTAATCACACCTAAAATTTGTTCTTGTGCATCCAAAACTGGCAGATAGGAGATTTGATGTTGATTTAAAAAGCGGACAATACTAAATAAATCGCCTAAATCTGATTCTCGGATGCTAATGACATCCACAGCCATGACATCTGATAGGCTCGCAACACTCAAGTTTATCCCTGATGCGATCGCCTTGACTAACTCTTTCTCAGTAAAAATACCCTTGATTTGCTGTTGCTCTAAAACTAAGACATAGCTGGTGCTGGCTTGGCTCATCATTTGAACTGCAAACTCAACTGATGTCTCTGCCGCTAAGGAGAGGAAACACTTTTGGATAAATTGAGTTTGGGACAATGGCAGCATACACCAGAAAGAGCAATTCTCTTGAATATTTTAATTACAGCTAAGTAGCTCAGTGTTAAAAATTATGGTTATGACAAGGCAGGAGGCAGGAGGGAAGAGGATTCTAGCTTTGTTTACCTTTCTTATCTTAGTTTTGTTTTTTCCCACCGACTTACTTAACTGTCGCTGCAAAACAGAACCAGCCTATTTAATATAAGCTCGACATTTAGAAAAATACAAAATATTGCAGCAATTCGTAGCGGCACGACACCGAAAATATCTTAGTGTGTAGAGTAATCTGACTAAAGCCGTGCCCTACTTTACTCAGTGGATTTGCCAGCAAGCTTTCTGCTGATGACTCATTCATCAAAATTAATGTGGCAAAGTACTAGAATAAATACCGAGTTGAGCCATGCTCAGAGCCGATCTTCTCCCGTAATAGTACATAAATATTAAGTGGTGTGGTTTGCCAGAGAGGGAGGCGATCGCTTATAAAAGAAGATAGTTAATAAAATTTCTGTAATTGACATTTAATGTCAATTGATTTAATAAATACAATCTAAGTTTTTTCAAGGGAGCATGAGATATGGATATGCAAGTCCTGAGAGAACGTGCTGGGCTTAGCCGTGCAGAAGTTGCCTTCAGGCTTGCAATCAGTGAAACCAGTGTTCGCAACTGGGAAGCTGGGCGTACAGAACCGACAATGACACCCAAAAAATATTTAGATGCTTTGCGTCTATTTAAATGCACACCTGAAGAATTGGCAGCAGCTAGTGAGAAGTCAATTAATCAGCGTCATAAACGCAAACCTGGAAGACCTAAACGCTTCCCTGATAATCCCGTAACTCAGGTAACTGATACGCCAGTTTGTAGCTGATTGTTTGCTAAGAGATTCAGGCTAATTCGCCTGCGCACAAGCCCATGCTGACAGTTGCTCCGGCGAAAGGCGATCGCGCTGCAAAAACTTGGCTGGTGCTACGTTGGCTATAGTCCAATACGTTTCAGTTAAGACTAAAAAGCTTATCAAAAAAGAGATTGCGTACCTCAGTACGCATCTGATAAGATATCAACGATATGACTAAACCCGTAAAACCAAAAACTTTAACCGTTTATCAGGATGCAGATGGAAACGAACCATTCACAAACTGGCTTAATAGTTTAAGTGATGTTCAGGGGCGTAAGAGGATCAGCGCCCGGTTAAGACGGCTAGAGCAGGGGAATTACGGAGATTGTGAACCCATAGGTGAAGGACTTTCAGAATTACGAATGTTCTTCGATCCAGGCTACCGTGTGTATTTCGGGGAAGAGGGTGACAACATTGTGCTTTTGCTGTGTGGCGGCGACAAAAGCAGCCAAACACAGGATATTGAAGCGGCGAAAGCGTATTGGAAGGAGCATCTAAGTCATGGGTAAATACAGAACATTTGACCAAGTTGAAGAAGAATACTATCGCGAACATCCAGAGGAAATTGACAGTTTTCTAATTGTTACCTTTGAGGAATATGCAAAGGACAATGATACAGGTGCTTTATTATCCGCATTGCGTATGATTAGTCGTGTCAAAGGAGTTACAGCAACAGCAGAAGCAGCAGGAATTAGCCGGAAAGGACTACAAAAAGCCTTGTCAGAGCAGGGAAACCCACTCTTTGAGAATGTAAACGCGATTCTACATGCTATGGGCTATCAGCTTGTTCCACAAGCTTTGGTAATGGATGTCACAGACTAATCATACGAAGATAAGCTGACGCAGGTACAAAGACACACTGGGAAAATTCATTCAAAAATATCTCCGCGTCCCCCGAAGTTCTGTTCGTCGTTCGCGTAGCGTCTCCCTTTGGGAGAAAACGTTGGCGTCCCTTGCGCGTCTCCCCTTGGGAGAAGCCAGACGCTCGTACCTCGCTAACGCTGACGCTCGAAGACTCGCTAACGCTGCGCTAACGCTAACGCCGGAAGCCGGCGCTCAGACTTCTCACCGTTTCTTCCCCTTTCCGTGTCAGTCTAAACTTTAACTTAGTGCCATTCAGGTTTAAATTTGCATTCCTTCGTGTAGAAATTTGTCAACTTCGAGATCTATATCAGGAAATGCTAGGGATGCGATCAAACCCGATTGCAATTGCCACACAGACTGATACTGACCGTGAACAGGTTGACGATGAACCCATAACTGAGAATTAGGAATATCTATCACCCAATATTCTGCTATACCATTGCGAGCATATAGAGATGCCTTTTCTTCTAAATCGTAGTTAATAGTTGAATTAGACACCTCGATTAGCCAGTAAATATCCGCAGGTTCTGGATGGCGTTCGTCATAACTGGACTCAGGAGGGACAGCAATACAAATATCTGGTTGTGGTTCGCCGTTACTGGCTAAGAGGATTGGGGCTGAGGAAAATATCACCACCCTATTGCCTAGCATTGATTCTAAATACCTAACTCCCCGCCGATAAGTTGCACGATGAATCGGCAATTCTGGAGCCATATCGATAATATTGCCATCTAGAAGTTCTACCTGTCGTCCTGCCAATAGCCCAGTCTCGATCATGCGGTGGTATTCCTCAACTGTCCACTTTGTTAATGATCTGACCATTGGTTTTCTAGGGCAATACCGGACTTTTTTAATTATAAAGCGCTAATTCTGTATTAGATCTAATATTGAAATGGAGAACTGACAAGGAAAAGGCAGAAGATTTTTGCGCTTAACTCTTTGTAACTCTTCGCCCCAAGTGGTAACTTGTGAAAAAACCAACTTCTAACTAGTGCGATCGCTCACGGTATTTGCCACGGCGGCGCGATAAGATTCTAAAACAACAGTCTTATTAAAGGTTTAAATGGCAGAAACTCTTTTCTTTAACGCCCTCCGTGAAGCCATTGATGAAGAAATGGCGCGTGATTCCAGTGTATTTGTTCTGGGTGAAGACGTAGGACACTACGGCGGTTCCTACAAAGTTACCAGAGACCTTTACAAAAAGTATGGTGACCTGAGAGTTCTCGACACCCCGATCGCCGAAAATAGCTTTACAGGTATGGCAGTAGGAGCTGCGATGACTGGCTTAAGACCGATCATCGAAGGTATGAACATGGGTTTTTTGCTGCTGGCCTTTAACCAAATCTCCAACAACGCGGGGATGCTGCGTTATACTTCCGGCGGGAATTTTAAAATTCCAATGGTAATTCGGGGGCCTGGAGGTGTAGGTAGACAACTCGGTGCAGAACATTCCCAACGCTTAGAAACTTACTTCCAAGCAGTTCCAGGGTTAAAAATTGTTGCTTGCTCTACACCTTACAACGCCAAAGGTCTACTAAAAGCGGCAATTCGTGATGATAACCCAGTATTATTCTTTGAACATGTTCTGCTTTACAACTTAAAAGAAGACTTGCCAGAAGAAGAATACGTACTACCTTTAGATAAAGCAGAAGTTGTACGTCAAGGTAAAGATGTGACAATTCTGACTTATTCACGGATGCGCCATCATGTCATGCAAGCCGTGAAAACTTTAGAAAAACAAGGTTACGACCCAGAAGTCATCGATTTAATATCACTAAAGCCATTAGATTTTGATACCATTGGTGCATCTATTCGTAAAACCCACCGCGTCATTGTCGTAGAAGAAGCTATGCGGACAGCGGGTATTGGTGCAGAAGTCATCGCTTCTATTAACGATCGCTTATTTGATGAATTGGATGCGCCTGTATTACGTCTTTCATCGCAAGATATTCCCACACCTTACAACGGTAATTTAGAGCGCCTCACAATTGTTCAACCAGAACAAATTGTCGAAGCCGTAGAAAAAATGGTAGCGCTGCGCGTTTAGGACTAAGGGCGCTTGGGCAGAGGGGCAGAGGCGGCAGAGGGGACAAGGGAAGGGGGACAAGGGAGATTAATAAGAAATGCCTAATGCCCCATGCCCAATGCCCAATGCCCCATGCCCCATGCCCAATACCCAATGCCCCATTAATAACCAATAACTCATAACGATGAAAAAGAACGCTATTATAGCGTTTGTCAGTTACGAGAGATGGTTATGGTATGCAAAGACAGCGATCGCTATTAGCTTTGATTGTAGTGTTGATTATCGCCGCTTTTGCGGTAATTTTCACAATTCCCATACCCTTGGGGTTAGATTTGCGGGGAGGCTCACAGCTAACAATTCAGGTGAAACCTACAGCAGAAATTAAGCAAATCACCAACAAAGAGTTAGATGGTGTTAAGAAAGTAGTTGAGGGACGGATTAACGGGCTTGGGGTTTCTGAACCGGTAATTCAAACTGTTGGTACAGACAAAATCCTCGTGCAACTTCCAGGGGTGAACGATCCAGAACAAGCAGAAAGGGTGCTAGGAGGTACAGCACAGCTAGAATTTCAGAAACAAAAACCCGGTACGGAAACTCAATTGTTTGCTTTTCAAGCATCGCGCAACGAGTTGAAAGCCAAGCAAAAGGAATTGAGAACTAGCAAAGACAGTACGGCGATCGCTAAAAATCAAGAAGAGTTGCAGAAAAATAGTCAGGCGATCGCCGAATTGTTTGAAAGTACTAACCCACCACTCACAGGTAAATATCTCCAAAATGCCTATGGTGAACCCACCCAAGGTAACAACTGGAACGTGGCGCTGCGCTTTAACCCCAAGGGTGGTGAATTATTTGCCGAACTGACGAAAAACCTTGCAGGTACTGGACGCAGTATTGGGATTTTTCTAGACAACGAACTGATTAGTGCCCCTAATGTACCGCCAGAATTTGCCGCCACAGGAATTACTGGTGGTTCGGCTGTGATTACAGGTAGGTTTACAACCCAAGAAGCCAATGATTTGGGTGTGCAGCTACGCGGTGGTTCATTACCCGTACCCGTAGAAATCGCGGAAAGACGCACCGTAGGAGCCACTTTAGGTAAAGACAGCATTCAAAGTAGTATCTATGCTGGTATTGGTGGTTTGTCTTTAGTATTAATATTTATGGTAGTGTACTATCGACTACCAGGATTAATTGCAGATGTGTCATTAGTAATTTACTCGCTGTTGACTTGGGCTTGCTTTGCTTTGCTGGGCGTAACTTTGACTTTGCCGGGAATTGCCGGATTTATACTCAGTATCGGTATGGCAGTTGATGCCAATGTGTTAATTTTCGAGCGGACGCGGGAAGAATTAAAAGCAGGTAAATCACTATATCGTTCTGTAGAATCTGGTTTTTACCGCGCCTTTTCCAGTATTTTAGACAGTAACGTCACAACATGGATAGCTTGTGCTGCCTTGTTTTGGCTGGGTTCTGGGTTAGTCAAAGGCTTTGCCCTAACTCTAGCTTTAGGAGTAGCAGTCAGTATGTTTACGGCAATTACCTGTAGCCGCACATTATTGTTTTTGGCAATTTCTATTTCCTCCTTGCGGAAGGTAGAACTTTACTGTCCTAACGTACCCGTTGCGAATAAGACAGAGGTGGCGCAATGAAACTGGCTGTTAACAAATCGCGATCGCTATGGTGGACTATTTCCGCTGCCTTCATCCTCAGCGGTATCATCTCAATGGTGATTTCTTGGCAAAACCCAACTATCAAAGCACCCCTACGTCCGAGTTTGGATTTCATCGGTGGTACGCGCTTACAATTTGAACGCGACTGTACCAAACCAGGTAACTGCGATAAACCAATTGATATTGGCGCTGTTCGAGATGTAGCTAAAGAACAAGGTCTAGGTGATAGTAGTATCCAGCTTGTCGGTGATAACGGGATCTTAATTCGCACCAAAAACCTGGATGGCGATCAGCGCACCAAGTTACGCAATACCATAAGCGAAAAAATTGGTGAATTTGATCCGCAAAAAAACCAAATTGACTCTGTAGGTCCGACTTTAGGACAAGAGTTATTTCGGTCTGGAATTCTCGCTTTAATTGTATCCTTCGTGGGAATCACAATTTACATGGCTTTCCGCTTTCAGTGGGACTATGCCATTTTTGCGATCGTTGCTCTATTCCACGATATCTTAATCACCGTAGGGTCTTTCTCAATTTTGGGTTTAGTACTAGGTATTGAAGCTGATAGCTTATTTATCGTCGCCCTACTGACGATTACAGGTTTCTCAGTGAATGATACAGTCGTAATTTACGATCGCATTCGCGAAACTATCAAAACTAACCCTGAAAGACCAATTGCCGAAATTGTCGATGATGCAGTTAATCAAACTTTAACTCGGTCAATCAACACAACCTTAACAGTATTACTGACATTATTGGCAATCTTTTTGTTTGGTGGAGAAACATTGAGAAATTTTGCCCTAGCCTTAATTATTGGCTTCACAATGGGAGCTTATTCTAGTATTTTCATCGCCAGCACTCTATTAGCTTGGTGGCGAGAACGTACAGGTCAATCCCTAGTAGCAACAAGCGCCAAAACCACTGATACATCTGCTAGTTCTCAGTAGAGCTAATTTGATGTATTTTTCCTCTTTGGGTTAAAGCATTTTGAATTACTAATACCATATAGCGAGCGATTGTCTGATTCCAAATTGGTGAAATATTTTCAACATCAATATTGCCAATTCTCAATCTCAAATCTTCAATCCAAAATTGGTATAGTCCGAATTTTGCAGTTTTACGCCCTATGGATCAATCGAAACAACCGTCACTTAATGGCGATAATTTTCACAATTCTGACCCAGCTTTTGCCCAACAAGTGCAAAAGCTACATCAGCTGACAGTCTACGGTCGATGGTTGTTTGTCGGTTGCTTGTGGCTTACCATTGCGCCTGTTTGCTTGTGGAACCTACAAGCAGAAATTGCTTTATGGCAACAATACTTTACTTGGGTAGCAGTGCGATATGGACTTTTTTACCATCCACTGTCTACCTTGGGATTAGCCTTTTGTATTGGAATGACAACTTCTGTCTTAATTTGGCAAAGTCGCAATATCCTTTTAGGGCTACCAGAACAGGAAAAGCAACGTTTAGAAAAGCAAGTTTTTCGCATCCGCCAGCAAGGCCCTAGTCATCCTTTGTGGAAATGGGTTTGTCAGCCTCTCAGGAAAATTAAAGATTAAAAAATACTTGATTAAGATGAATCAGAACCAGATGTATAAACGCATTTTTAGCAGAAAATTACTAAAGTAGAAATAGAGGTTAAGTCTACCTGTTAAGTAGTTCAAACTAATTAAACGTCAAATGTCATTACGAGCGGAACGTAGTGTAGCGTTCGCGTAGCGTCTCGTAGAGAAGTAATCGCAAAGGATTTATTTTACCTTTTTTAAGGTTGACCTACTTAGCTGTACATAGCTAGTACGCAACGCGGGATGGCTTTTAAAAATTCGTTGTCGGATTTTTTTAACCTACACAGGATCAAGGTTTTCAGAATAGCTATGGGAAAATTCTCCAAATCTTGGTTCAATACCCAAACCCAGTAGACCGAACATTTGGGCGATCGCTACAGCATAATTACACAAAAAATTCCCGATGGACTGTAGCAAAATCTGTAAAAATAAGGGTTAAAAGTGGTAAAAATACTGCTAACCTTGGGTCTTGTACATGAACTATCCTCAAATTCAATTTAGCGATCGCAAGTCTCTTATTGATCTTGACCAATTACAACAACTATTTAATCTCTCCGCTTTTTGGGCAAAAGAACGTAGTATTGAAGATTTGAAGATAGCCATTACCAACAGCGATCCGGTAATTTCTCTTTGGGATGAAAAAAAACTCGTTGGCTTTGCCAGAGCAACTTCCGATGGCATCTATCGCGCTACCATTTGGGATGTAGTGATTCATCCAGAATATCGTGGCAGGGGCTTAGGCAGCAAATTAGTCGAAACAATTTTAAGCCATCCTCGCATGAGGCGGGTTGAGCGTGTTTACCTAATGACTACTCATCAACAGGGATTCTATGAAAAAATTGGTTTTCAGTGTAATCCAACTACTACTATGGTGCTACACAACCAACCTAACCTGGAATCTCTTGCGTCTGGGGAAATTCAGCTTCAGGAATCACGAGGGGGATAGTAATTTGTAATTTGGTAAACTGTTCATTGCCTACCTCGGTAGTGGGTGGTAAAATTTCAAGCTTTCCTCCCATCACATCCAACAAAGTTTGATTGAGTAAAAGCTTCATTCCTGGTGAAAGATGAAGATTTTCTTTGTTAGTTGAAACAGCTTTATCTTCTACCGGAATGAACTCTATAGATTTGATGAAATCTATAGACTCACTCCAAGGTAGAGCATGAACTGGAACATCCAGCCAAATGAACGCAGAATTACTCGTAGCTGAAGAACCAGTAGAAATAGAGATACTACCTTCTTCCATCTGCACAATGGTGGTGTCTACTAAATTTAGCAGTATTTGGCGTAGCCAGCGAGGATCTGCCAAAACATAAATTTCACCCTCTGGAGGCGACACCTGCAGAGAAAAGTTGCGATTCGCCGCCAGCATATAAGTTAACTTATAAATTTCCTGCAAAAGTTCAGTTAGTGATACGGGTTGAATATCTAACTTATTAGTGCCATGTTCTACTCTAGCAACGTTGAGAATTTCATCGATTAGCTTGAGCAGTTTTAGTGCGCGTTCGTGAGCTTGAGTGATAAATTCCCGTTCTTCCTCCGGATTTTCACACAAATCCGACAAAATTAATTGATGTAAACCAATTAAACCATTTAGAGGCGATCGCAATTCATGGGTAGTTCGCGCTAAAAAACCCGCTTTAAACTGGCTCATTTCCTTAGCCATTTCGTATGCTAGCTGCATTTCCTGCAACTGTTGCGGCGCTTGTGGTGAAGATTTTGGTTCTGTTGTTGCTATTAAGGATGAACTAGGAATAGTCTTGTCAGAGCGTGCAAATAACCACCGAAAACTCATTCCTAGTGCAATACCTGTTCCTAAATATACCCAGTTACTCCAATGCATAATATTTAGCAAATATTCAGCTTGATTCTTTGACCACAAAGACTCAAAATAAGGTTCCTGATTCCCAGATTACTTATTAAAGTATTAGAGTGCTTCAGACCTAGATATTGAGAATGCAGCAATTTTAGTATTCCCTATCGCATCCTCAAAACTCTACATTCTAGACGCGATCGCAAATTTTTTTGTTTTCATGCAGGCAAATGACTGTAATTAAATATACTATACCTTTCTCTAGTACTTTCCGAGCTAAATAGGATTAACCTTAACTCAGTTAGAGTTAGGGCTACTTTCAGCGAACTGTTTCTAGAGAATACTCACCAAATTTCAGATTTTAGATTTTAGATAATATTCTCCCATAAATCCCAAATCCCACATTATTGCTGGTGGAGCAATTTAAAATACGGTTATAAAAAAAATCCGTATAAAATCCAGATCAAATTACGTAACTTTCTCTGCTCTCGACGTTGTTTTTTGATTGACTCTTCAACTTCCTTTTGTTTACGTTCTTCATCTAATCGAGCTTTATAATCTGCTAACGCTTCTAATTTACGTCTTATTTTACCAGTACAAATAGGATGAAAATATTTAATTTCATCTAATAAATCAATCTCTACCTTTACAGCTAATTCCTTAATAACCAATAATCTGCAAAAATCACAAATTTCATATGAAAAAATCTGACCACAATTCAAACATGAATTACTAAATTTTGTATGCAGCGAAGAACAGCTATGACATATATATTCAATAGTATTAATATCATTGAAACACCTTTGATGATAATGATAAACTTTCACCTCTTCGATGTAACCGTCATTATGTAATTCTCCATAAAAATCATACCTCATACATTGAGATCTAATATTTTCTTTACTTAATATTGCTTCTGAATCTGTTACCTTAGCATTACAAAATCTACAAATGTGCCCATACGGATTTTTTGAACATTTTGGGCAGAGAGATATAATACTAACAGGATAATGTCCACATTCTATACAGGTAATATAATTATTCATTTTTTATAATATAAAAAATTAAGTTGTACAAAATTTTAATTATTCAATAATTACCATATTGTTGATTAAAAGTGTTGAGATCGTGGGGAAAGAATGAGCAGATTATATAGATATGTAGGTGCTGAAGATATTCGGCTTTCTGTTGCAGCTTCTCCGGTTGGAATCCCGATTTTTTCAGTAAATGATTTGCATAATTGGATAAACCAAACAATGCAGAAACCAAACAATTGGGGACTGATTCCAGCCACTTTTGTAATTGACAATGAAGGCTACCTTCGTGTAGCAGATCGCCATTCTGAGCATATAGCCTGTGCAGGTGGTGAATCAGTACTGTCAGCGGGAGAGATATTTTTTACCTGTAATCAGCATGGTTTTGAAGTAGCAGAAATTACAAATCAATCAACAGGCTATTGTCCAGAGTCAGAATCTTGGTTCCAAGTAGAAAAGGCTCTTGAAAAAATTCCAATTCTTCATCCTGGTAATTTTACTACTGAGTTTATTTTTCGCCGCTGTCCTGTATGTCGTCAATTAAACATAGTCAAGGATGAATTATTTTTATGTGCTGTCTGTAATGCAAATCTTCCGAAAATTTGGAATTGTGACTGTTAATCTCAAAGAACACAATCTAACACAAGTACATATATTAAAACTGTTGCACGAATGTAAAATTTACCCTCATCCCCCAATCCCTTCTTTCAATTGTGGGAGAAGGGGCGCAAATTTCAAAGTCCTTCACCCACAGAGCGAGGGATTTAGGGTGAGGGATTTTGATTCATGCAACAAGTCTATTTACTAAATATTAGCTTCTAGATTTATCAACGACTCCAGCAACACACTAATTTATGAAAATTAGTGTGTTGTTTTAATAACAAAAGCTAAAGATTTAACTCAATAGCACCTTGGCGCAAAATTTGCCAATTCATCCCCGTCCATTTAGCAACCGTAGAAGGTACACCCCCAGCGCCCACCTCTCTCTGAAATTCTGTAGGTATTAAAGTCAAAATCTCAGGAAATTGCTGCTCAATTTCTACCATAGTCTGTAAGGGTGGTTGTCCCGAAACATTGGCGCTAGTGGTGGCTAAAGGCCCTGTTTGCGACAAAATACTTCGAGCGATCGCACTATCTGGGACTCTAATCCCAATTGTAGTTGGATCGGTAGGATTCATCACTTTTGGCACTAAATTTGATGCTGGTAAAACTAACGTCAACCCTCCTGGCCAATATTTATCTGTGATTTCTTGCCAAATTTTGAATTCGCGTTCCCCGAAGGGGTTGCCGCAGGCATCGCTACCTTGGACATAAGGCCATAAATCCTCTGCACTTGCTCCCATTAATATCAAAGGTTTATCCTGACTGCGTTGTTTCGCCGCAAAAATTAATTCTGCCTTTGATGGTAAAGCTGCAAGTGCTGGAACCGTATCTGTCGGAAAGCTTACCAACAAGCCAGCGCGTGCGCCAACTATTAAATCTGCGAGGAAAACTTGCGTCATTTTGCTAATTGTTAATAATTATATAAATTTATCAAAACTAGTGTTGTTGCTGAATCTAGATCACTACTGAAGTTATTTTTCAACCACTAATGCGATCGCTGCCGAATTTATATTAATTAATTATTAAATTAATTCCTGGGACTTTGTAATACATAATGTATCATGGTACATTTACTGTAATGAGTATAGAAATTAAATTTCATGGTAGAAAATATACTGAAATCTTGACATGTGGCAATAAATGTTGAGATTACTCTAACTTTTCACAAATGAAATTAGATTTTTAGACAACAGGAACTTTCTCCAAATTGAACAAGGGAGAAACACTGTTGGTGCTGTGCTGTGGCTGAAAGTTTTATCTGTCATAACCTCCGAAAAAACCATGTTTGACACTTTACCACAAGCCAATTCTTTTCATCGGATTAACGATCGAGACTTACTCAATTTAGATCCGGGGCGATCAGATTTAGGAATTTTACCTGAGAGCAAAATATCCACAAAGGAGCCTTCTCTGAGTCTGAGGTTGGATGTTCCAGAAATTGAGCCAGTAATCAACAGTTATTATCAAGCTACTTCTATTGGGGAACTATCTAATAGTAAATTTGTTAGTAACCAAACCCCAGCAGCTTCTCTGAAAGCGGGAAACAATGGTGTTGTAGATTCCCTCACAGGTAGCGCTTTTAGTAATGGAAATAACAGCCTTAGTACTCAAGCGAACCTTGCTGCTGCCTTTCTACCAGACTTAATAGTACAAAATACCGTTACAGCTCCCAGTTCTGCCGCTGCTGGGAGTAGCATTCAAGTCAGCTATCAAGTTGAAAACCAAGGCAATGCTAGTGCTGGTTCTAGCTACACCAAGTTTTATCTGTCCAAGGATCTCTATATAGGAAGTGACGATATATTCTTGGGCTATGACTATGTTGATAGCATCTTAGATGGTTACTACAGGTCAGAGTCAACCACACTCACCATCGACGGTAGTGTTGCCATAGGTAGCTATTATCTAGTGTATGAAGCCGATGGCTATGACTATGTTGCCGAAAGCAATGAAAGCAACAATGCGATCGCTGGATACATTACAATTACTAAACCAGACCTAGTTATTACCAGCATCTCAGCCACTTCGGGAACCGCTGGCAATTATCTCAACTTCAGTTACAACATCAAAAATCAAGGCACAGGTACTGCTGCTGCTAGTAATACAGCATTCTACCTTTCCAAAGATACGAAGTTAGATAGTTCTGATACCTATTTAAGTTACGACTATGTGAGTTCCTTAGCCCCCAGCAGCACTAGTACAGAATTCACTTCTGTCTACCTTGATGGCAGTCTCATTCCCGGAACTTACTATCTGTTTGCTGGTGCTGATGACTGGAATGATGTCCTTGAAAGTAATGAATCTAACAACCTCGTTTATAAAGCGATTACCATTTACAAACCAGATCTAGCTATTAGCACCATCTCAGCCACCTCTGGAACCACTGGCAGTTATCTCAACTTCAGTTACAACATTAAGAATCAAGGCACGGGTGGTGCTGGTTATAACTACAGTGCATTCTATATCTCCAAAGATACGACCTTAGATAGTTCTGATATCTATTTAGATTACGACTATGTGAGTTCCTTAGCCCCCGGCACCACAAGTACAGAATATGCCTCTGTTTACCTTGACGGTAGTCTCACCGCCGGAACTTACTATCTGTTTGCTCAAGCCGATGGCTGGGATTATGTTGCAGAAACCAATGAATCGAATAACCTCGTTTATAAAGCGATTACCATTTACAAACCAGATCTAGCTATTAGCAGCATTTCAGCCACTTCTGGAACTGTCGGCAGCGATCTCAACTTCAGTTACAACATTAAGAATAAGGGCACAGGTAGCGCAGATTATAACTACACAGCATTCTACCTTTCCAAAGATACGAAGTTAGATAGTTCTGATATCTATTTAAATTACGACTATGTGAGTTCCTTAGCCGCCGGCACCACAAGAACAGAATACGCCTCTGTCTACCTTGACAGCAGTTTCACCGCCGGGACTTACTATCTGTTTGCTCAAGCCGATGGCTGGAACTATGTTGCAGAAACCAATGAATCTAACAACCTCGCTTATAAAGCGATTACCATTGCTTCGCCTAAACAAGACCTAGTTATCACCAGTATCTCAGCCACTTCTGGACAACCTGGCAGTGATCTTAAATTCAGTTACAACATCAAGAATCAAGGCACAGCTAGTGCTGGTGATAGCTACACGGCATTCTATCTCTCTACAGATACAAAGTTAGATAGTTCTGATATCTATTTAGATTACGACCATGTAAATTCTTTATCAGCCGGAGTTGCTAGTAATAGATCTACTTCTGTGTATCTGGATAGTAGTCTCAAATCAGGGACTTACTATCTGTTTGCCGCAGCTGATGACTGGGATGATGTAGTGGAGAGTAATGAAAAGAACAACATTGCTTACAAAGCCATTACCATCGGTGCAAATACCAAACCAGACCTTGTAATCAACAGCATTTCAGCTATATCAGGCACATCTGGTAGTAGTCTCAATTTCTCTTACAAGATTAAGAATGAAGGCAGTGCAACGGCGAATAACAGCAAAACTGGATTTTACCTTTCTACAGATACGGCTTTAGATAGTGCCGATATTTACTTAGGCTCTGATACCGTCAATTCTTTAGCAGTTGGAATTATCAGTACAGAATCTGCTTCCTTAGCTCTGGCAAGCACTATCAAATCAGGGAATTACTATCTCATTGCTAAAGCTGATAGTGGAAACACTATTATTGAAAGTAATGAAAATAACAACCTTGATTATCAAGCTATTACCATTACGGCAACTACTAAGGCAGATCTAATAATTAGTAGTATCACAGCCACTTCTGGTATAGCTGGAACTAATTTCAATTTCACTTACAAAATTAAGAATCAAGGAACAGTTATTGCGGGTGGTAGTTCTACGCGATTCTATCTTTCCAAAAATACGACTTTCGATACTGCCGATATCTATTTAGGCTCAGATGCTGTTAATTCTTTAGCAGTTGGAATTACCAGTACAGAATCTGCTTCTGTGGCTCTTGGCAGTACTCTGATTTCCGGGACTTACTATCTATTTGCTCAAGCTGATGGTGATAAGAAAATTACCGAAGGTAATGAAAACAACAATCTTGCCTATCAAACAATTACGATTAAAGGATCTGATGGGGGTGCAGATTGGTATAGTGACAATCTCCAAGATGCGGGACTAATTGATTTGACTCGTAGCCTTGCATCTGATGGGAATTTGAGCCGCAATGACATGATTGCTTTGTTGCGTAATGCTAAAGATGGGGCTGTGATTGATGCCAAGGAACTGACTGATCTCCGCCGCATTGTTAGTAATGCAAGTCGGTTTACCATGCAAGATTATGTTCAAGCACTTTCGGGTTACGTGGTTAACGGAAATCCAGCGAACCAGTGGTGGACAGGCGGTACAACTACCCGCACAGCTTTAGGCAATCTTTATGCAGGTAGTAGTGACACCCAAATGGAAAAACTCATTGGCAAATGGTTCTTAGGAAGCGATCGCCCCGACCTACTGGCAAAAGGAGATATTGCTAGAGGGAATGAGGGTACAAGCACTAGCGGTAAAACTTATCGAGCCGTTAGCGGGTCTTTATTCCAAAATGGCATCAGTGCAGAAGATATTAGGCAAGGAACTGCGGGGACTTGCTATTATCTGGCAACCCTATCCTCTATTGCCCTCGAAAAGCCTTCTTACATCCAAAATATGTTTATCGACAATGGAGACAATACCTACACTGTGCGCTTTTTCAATAATGGTGTGGCAAATTACGTCACAGTTGATAACTACTTACCTACTAACGATAACTATTGGGAGGATGACTATGGGTATTTAGTCTATGCTAGTCACGATCAGTTCTACAATGATTCAACCAACGAATTGTGGGTAGCCCTGGCGGAAAAAGCCTATGCCCAATTGGGAGAGTCAGGTTGGAGTCGCCCGGCTGACACTACTAATGCTTACAGTTCTATTGAAGGTGGATTTATGACTTATGTAATCGAACAGGTTACTGGTTTAAGCTCATCTTGGAACGATGTCAGTGGTATAACTAAAACTCAGTTAATTAGCTTAGTCAATTCCAGTCAAATATTAACAGTTGGACATGCTTGGGGTGATGGTGGCCACGCCCTTGCTATTACATCTTATAATGCCACAACTGGCCAGTTCCATTTACGAAATCCTTGGGGAAATACACACGAGGATTTAACCTGGGAGCAATTGGTTAATATTAAGGCTCAAATAGCATGGTCAGATACTTAATCTAAATGTGGGATAATTTTCCCCGAAATTTCTGGTATGGGCTTATATTATCGTCTGTACCAGATTATTCTCAGGATTTACGCAACTGGCATATTATTTTAAGTTCGTAGTCAGGACTTCAGTCCTGAAAATAAGGACTAAAGTCCTTACTACAGAGCAGAATTTAGATTGTTTCAATATGAAAATTCAACTTGTAAATATTCTGGCTTTATTAATGTTAGTGGAAACAACAACTGGCTGTGGAGTTTCTTCAACCTATGCTAATAATCAACCCGATTCTTCACCTACATTGATCGTGGCTAATAATACTAATTTACTGAAAAAAGTAACTCTAATTGCTAAAGAACAAAAGTTACCACCTTTGGGCGTTCCTATTGATCCCCAACGAAATATTGGTTTTGCTTCAGTTTTGATTCGTCTGGAAAATCCCCAAGAAACTCCTGTAACTGTAACCATTACAAAAATTGAAATTCGCAATTCCTCAGATGGTCAATTACAAGATTTTACACAAACACCCCAGGTAATTGAGTTAAAACCTTTAGAAAATTCTGAGTTAGCTTTTCAGTTGACTAACAAAAATGGCTATGTCGGAAAGGATAAGGTGAAAGCAATTGTCTCTTATGAGATAGAAAATCAAAGTAGGGCGATCGCATCAGAGGCGGTTGAAGTTACTCAATGAGTAACTCAACTCTCATCCTTAAAAAATTAGCTCCCCGGCTTCCCAACGAATTCAGGGATCTGGAAGGAGCGCATTTTCACAAATTATCTAGGATTGATATAAGCCAAGGCGAAGCGTTCAATTCCCGCTAAATCCGAGTAAATTTGAATGTTGCTATAGCTACCTTGATTTTGTAAAAGTTCCCGCACTGTATCCGCTTGTCCTGCCATCATCTCGATCAACCACACACCACCAGGACGCAAATAATCAGCGGAGGTTGCTATAAGATGGCGAATGCAATCTAAACCATCAGCACCACCATCTAAAGCTAAATGTGGTTCATGACGAATTACTTCTGGTTGTAGGGTAGGTAAGGTGCTGGTGGGGATGTAAGGCGGATTTGATACAATACCACTAAACTGGCCTTTCAGGGGTGTCAGTGGCTCCCACCAGGAACCTTGATAAAATTGAATCCGGTCGGCAAAACCCAAATTTTGGGCATTTGCCGCTGCGATCGCCAAAGCTTCAAAACTGTAATCTACGGCGTGAATGGTAGCTTCTGGAAAGACATTTGCTAGCCCCAGAGCGATCGCTCCACTTCCAGTACCCAAATCCACCCAATGACCTTGTTGTAAAGGTGGGATGGCTTCATTTAAAGCAGATGCTACAGCTAAATCAATCAAGGATTCTGTTTCAGGTCTGGGAATCAAAACTGCGTTCGATACAGCGATTTTAAACTGTCGCCAAGGTGTAACTCCCGCGATGTACTGTACTGGTAGGCGATCGTGTAACCGCCTTTGCCACAACTTTTCTAAATCTTTTAAAGGCAACTTTAGTTGAATCTCTTGCCAGTTTTTGAAAGATTCTAAACGCAGTACCAAGCGATCTAAACCTGCTACCTCTTGTAGCAGCCAATCGACTTCTGCTACCGAAACATCTGTGGCGATCGCAGCTTGAATTGCCTGACAACGCCACTGCCAAAGTTCTAAACCAGAAACTACTCTTGGCTGTGTATCCGCCATGCCTTAACGTGGTTTGGGCTTTTGAGGTTGTGCATTGTTCTGATTGGGTTTAGGCGCATTATTATCCCTAGGCAATGTCTTAATATATTCTCTAGACTCTGGGGATGGCACTAAAACAACTTGATTCAGCCAAGGATCATTTTTATCCTGCAATGTTTTAATCACTCCGTCTACATCTATTACCTGAATATCCGCTTTGGGATATTTAGCCTTGACTTGGTTTAACAAACCCTGTGCATCTTGCCTACTTAAAAACAAAGGAATTAATTGCTGATTGTCAGAGGACAGTTTAATTG
The DNA here is from genome assembly GCF_963875285.1 of Calothrix sp. NIES-2100. Classification (NCBI taxonomy): domain Bacteria; kingdom Bacillati; phylum Cyanobacteriota; class Cyanophyceae; order Nostocales; family Calotrichaceae; genus Calothrix; species Calothrix sp. NIES-2100. Next base: position 7,706,462 of record NZ_CAWNLA010000001.1, on the reverse strand, counting down.
GTACATATCCTTGATCTGGGGCAAATCTCACCGCAAACACTGGCACACTCTTAAACTGATCTACTTTTTGACCGCTTTGACGCAGCAAGTCCATCGCCCCTTGTATTTCCTGATCTACAGGCTTAAAAGCAAATAAAAGGCGGTTGGGCTGATTTTTCGTTTGTTGCAATTGCTGATAAATAACTCCCAAAGGAACTGCTGTTACTTGCAGACTTTTAACAATTTCTTGGATTTTCGGGTCTTTTCCTTGGGTACTCCGCAGATCGTTGATAAATTTCTGGGCTTCTTGCCGACTGAGATAAACTCCTGTCACTGAGCCACCAGGTTTTTGCCCATTTTGATTTTCGGGCAGCGGACGACTAAGTGGTAGTCCTTTTTCATTTGTAACTAGATATACTGGCACTGAGTCTAATTTTTCTTTGATTTGCTGTTCTGACAATGCCAGCACTGGCAGATTACCAGCAAATACTGTCCCCAGCAGAGTACTACCAACTAAACCTAATGTTGCGCCCCAGCGAACCAATGATTTCATAACTACTCCTCGTGTCAACAATTCTATTCACTCAGACAAATAGTTGGGTTTACACAGCACCAACTTGTTTTAGTTATATAGCAATCCCTTAAAAATGTGAAAAATTCGTGGTGGCTATTGAATGTGCATAGACAACCTCAAGAAGTCATATTCACTCTTCATTTAGGATTGCTATAGTATCGCTTTGGCCATTGAGAGTGTTGAACTGGTATTTTTCTCAATGTTGATCTGGCTATTCTTGCTCTGCACTACAAAATGCACTAGATGCTTCTAATATGACGCTATCCAGTAGCGAAAAATTGCTCAAATTATTTCAGCGCTAAATACCATTTGATTGTCTTTACCCACCTATAAATGACGCCATTATATAGTGAATCGTTCCAATTGCCTTGAGTTTAATATCTGCCCAAATTTAAGTAACTGTATATAAAATTGAGGTTACCAATCATTAGCTGCTAGGGAACAAATTTGTCTATAGTAGCTTGCACAGTAGCTGAAGACCAGAAAGGCAAATTAAATTACTCCGAAAAAATATCTAATTTAACAGCACAGCTATTTACTAAAGAAAACTCCCACTTAACTATTTATTTTTTTTATTGGATATTAAAAAAACCATAGTTATAGTAATGATTCTACAGTGGGTATAACAGAAGGAGGAACTTGGATCTACCCATAAATGAGGTAATGGGCGTTTTTTCAGACAAAGGAAAAATTATCGCTCTTTGCTATTACAGCCAGACATATTTTGGCACAATTTTCCCATCAAGAGTCCCCAGTTTCTAGTGCTGAAGCGGCTTTACACCAAAGCTTTCAAGAAGCCAAGCTTTTCGCCATTTCCCCTAAACCAGGTTACTCCTGAGTTAAACTGATAGATTTTCAGATCAAAATCGGGATGACAGGATTTGAACCTGCGGCATCCTGCTCCCAAAGCAGGCGCGCTACCAAGCTGCGCTACATCCCGGCTAATTGCTCTACTCTCAGTGGTGCTATTTACTCTTAGACAAGGTGTTTGGAGTTTCGCCGCAACACATCAATTAGTAGTAGCTGAGTTAGCTTAACAAAGCAATATATTGACTATATCACAATAAGTAGATATTTTCTAACTTTTTTTGTGCGTCTCCTCATACGACAGAAATCACGCTTTAGATCAATAGTCCATAGTCAGTTGTCATTTGTGATTTCCCCGTCCTAAAGTCTCCCCTGTCTCCCTGGTCTCCCCGAAGTTCTGAGCGCCGGACGCCGGCGCTCAGACTTCTCTTCTTGTCCTCCTTGTCCCTTTTTCATACGTGGTGATGAAAATGTATTCATTCGGACTAGCTTGACTATCAAGGTAGTTGCTAGCTGATAAGCAAAATTTATATAACTAAATTTTTCAGTAACCTTTCGCTATGATAACTAAATTGTGGGTGGCAAGTTGTTTGATTTGCTCAAGGATTTAATGAGGATACCAGAACATGCCTTTTATGCCTTCTGGATCGGCCATAAAACCCATAGTCCGGTAGAAATCAACAACATGGGGATCGGCGAAGAGAGTAACATTGCTAATCTCTTCACTTCTAAGTTTTTTCAGAACGTATTTCATCAAGGCTTTACCCATCCCTTTACCTTGAAAGTCAGGGTGGACTACTACATCCCAGATCGTGGCATTGAAAGCGTGATCTGAAGTAGCACGGGCAAAACCAATTAGCCGCCTTTGGTTTCCTCGTACTTGCCACATCGAGGCTACGAGAAAACTATGCTCAATGGCTTTTTTAACTTTTCTCAACGGACGACGCGACCAACCGACAGCGTCACAGAGTTCTTCGAGTTCATACAAATCGATGTCTCGCTCTGTGCTAAAGACGATGCGATCGCTATTCGGGCTATTGCCCATAACGTCCGCGCTCATCTCTTCATAGGGAGATGTTCTGGTTGTCGCTGTAGATTCAGAAGTACTAAACCAAGTTTTCCAAAAACCCATGCCAACGTGGTTCGGGTAGTATAACTGAATTGGCTTCCACAAAATAAGGTGGAGATTCACGTCTGGTGGTAGCAGCCCCATCTACTGTCCCTCACACTAAAAATTTTTTGGTGTGTTTCGGGTTCTCGATGGCAACAGCCTCCTAAGGCGTGTTTCAGACCAATCATTTTCAACTTTAGCATTTTGTTGTAAAGGTAGGAGAAATTCACCAAAAGCGAAAAATAAAAGAGTGAATTGTAAATAGAGATTAGAAATTAGATATAGGGTATTAAGATCAGAAAACTCTTCCCCAGTTTCTTCTAATACCTAATCCCTAGGCCTGTCCAGTCCCCTGGTGACCAATCTCGCGAGTCTTACCCCCAAAGATGGCTTCTGGTTTAAAATCTTCAACTCTGGAACTCCTAAAACGCTTTAACCGAGCGTTTCCCCAGTTTTATGAACAGTTTGTTAGCAGTGAGATTCAACTGCAAAATTTACGACTAGCCTACCGTCTCTATAAAACTAGACGCGCTGTGATCGAGCTGAAACCGGAAGGTAGCAAAAGTGCCCTGCATTTTGCTTACCGTAATCAGTCTTTTCTCCTCAGCGATATTTTTGGTGTGCTGGCTGCGTATGGGCTGACTATCCACGGTCTAAGTCTATACGGTCAGATCCGCTCGCCAATGTTGGTGTTTATCAAACTGCTGGTATCTCGTGGTAGCAAAGCCTTGACTGAAAAAACCGCAGACAATGTCTGTCGGGCCATTCGCGAGGCTTTAGGAGGGCGGTTTGAGGTAGAAGAAATGCTGGCTGTAGAATTCAATCTTGATACTGGCTTAGAGCAAGTACAGACAGAATTCTATGTCGATCCAGTTTTTCATCTCCCAGCTTTAGTTATTGAAGCCGATAATCAACCGGGATTATTTTACAAAGTGATGTACGCCATCTGGCAAGAAGACTTGCTGGTAGTCAATGCCAACTTACTGGTTTGGCGCGGACGTACAAGGCTAATTCTCTACTTGTTGGGGCCAAATGAAAGTCTCATTCCAGAATATTTGGGTCACAAAATTGCTGAAGGAGTGCGACAGCGGTTACTAGGTAAATGAAGGATGAAGTATGAAGTATCAGGTATGTAGATGCAAAGCGGCTTGCCGAACGTGAGTGCGTCTTTGACACGAGAAGGCTAGGAAAAAAGTTTTTAGCCTTTAACCTTGGTGCTTTTGCAGTCCCTATTTAGTCGTACCCGCCCTTAAAGGTACGATATTAAATATGGCAACCATCGAAATCCTGGGCGTTCCACACGCATACGAACTAACGGCTCCCACCACCTCTTACCCCCATGCTTTAGTTTTTATTCACGGTTGGCTCAATAGCCGTGGATACTGGCAACCTGTAATTTCCCGTCTGTCAGTAGATTTCCAGTGCCTATCCTACGATTTACGAGGGTTTGGTGAATCTCAGTCTCAGCCAGATACCGAGTTAACTCGGGCAGAAGTTTCTGTAAGTCTGGCTGCTAATTCCACTAGTGCAGTTGACTCATCCTTTGATTCTTTGTATACGCCCGCTGCCTATGCTCAAGATTTAGCAATCCTCTTGCAACAGCTGCACATTACTAGTGCTTGGCTAATTGGTCACTCTTTAGGTGGCACGATCGCTCTTTGGGCAGCAGATCTGCTGCCTGATTGCGTTCAAGGCGTTATCTGTATTAATGCGGGTGGTGGCATTTATCTTAAAGAAGCTTTTGAGCAGTTCCGTTCTATGGGGCAGCGATTTTTACAAGTCCGTCCTCGCTGGTTATCTCAAATACCTTGGATTGATTTACTGTTTACCAGAGCTACCGTAGCGCGTCCCTTGGAGCGTTATTGGGCCCGTCAACGAGTGATCGATTTTGTTGTCGCCGATCCAGAAGCTGCCTTAGGAACTCTCTTAGATTCTACTACTGAAGAAGAAATCAACCGTTTACCTCAATTGGTCTCTCAACTCAAGCAACCAGTATATTTTTTGACAGGTACTCACGACAAGGTGATGGAACCTAAATATGTCCGTCATTTAGCTAGCTTTCATCGGCTATTCCAATACTGTGGTGACAATGTCATTGAAATTCCTGATTGTGGACACTTGGCAATGTTAGAGCAGCCAGATGCAGTTGCTAGTCATATCCAGTCAATAGTCAATGGTCAATAGTCATTGGGCATCCCTTCGACTTCGCTCAGGGCAAGTGGGCATTGGGCATTGGCACAAATGACAAATGACAACTGACAACTGACAACTGACAACTGACAACTGACAACTGACAACTAACCCGCTTGATACAACTTCATGACCTGGGTCAGGGATAGCCTAGATTCGACGCCCAGTGTCAAAGGAGATGTATGCCCTCGTGACAGATGGTCAGCTGCGGCACAGGCAATCATGGCAGCATTGTCAGTGCAAAATTTCAGGGGAGGGAAGAGGACTCGTAGGTGATGCTGGGTAGCGGCGGCTTGTAAATGTTTTCTCAATCCACTATTAGCGGCGACACCTCCACCCACCGCAATTGTCTTGAGACCATAATCTAGGGCACAAGCGATCGCTCTTTTAGTGAGCGATCGCGCTACTGTTTCTTGAAAGCTGGCTGCTACATCTGAATAGGGAATTTGGGCGTTATTTTTCTCTAGCTGTTGCACTAACCGCAGTACCGCTGTCTTTAACCCGCTAAAACTGCTGTCATAGCGATGATAACCCCCACCTGGTAAGGAAACTTTTCCTTCAGGCAAAGCAAAAGCTTGGGGATCGCCTGTTTGCGCTAGCTTATCGATAATCGGACCGCCGGGATAACCTAGCTTTAAGAGCCGAGCTATTTTATCAAAAGCTTCACCTGCCGCATCATCACGCGTTTCACCTAAGGTTTCGTAAATACCACAATCCTTGACATATATCAAGCTTGTATGTCCACCGGAAACTAGTAAGCTAAGAAAAGGGGGATCTAAACTTGGCTCGCTCAAGTAAGTTGCATAAATGTGTCCTTCGAGATGATGCACTCCCAAAAATGGTTTTTGTTGAATCATGGCCAAAGTTTTGGCAGCAGTTAACCCTACCAACAGTGCGCCTACGAGTCCAGGGGCACAGGTGGCTGCAATAGCGTCAATTTGTGACCAATTCATCTGGCTTTGTTCCAAAGCTTGTGCGATCGCCCAATTGATCGTTTCTAAGTGCTCGCGGGATGCTACCTCTGGCACTACCCCGCCATATTGCTGATGGATCGGGATTTGTGAAGCTATGATACTGCTACAAACTTGACGATTGTTAACAATTGCCACAGCAGTTTCATCACAGCTAGTTTCGATTGCTAAAACGGTTGTCATTGTCATTTGTCATTGGTCATTTGTCATTGGTCATTGGGTCGTTCTTATTTATCTCCCTTGTCCTCCTTGTCCTCCTGCCCCTCTGCCCCCTGCCCCCTCACTCCCCAATCCCCGATTTGAAGTTTGAGAAGCTTTAACTTTTATTTACTTAAACTTTACTCGGTTCCCAGGCAAGAGTATGATGACTTGCTAGTTATCTAAATAAAGACTGTACAAGCCGCTTCGTTTTGTACAAAAAACTTTTTGTTTTGTAATAAAAGGAAACAACTCCATGCGACGATTGTTTGCTTTGATTTTAGCGATTGGTCTTTGGTTCAATTTTGCCCCGCCCGCCCAGGCGCTGGGGGCTGATCTTGCACCATGCGCAGACACTCCCGCTTTTCAAGAGCTAGCAAAAAATGCCCGTAATACCACCGCTGACCCAGAATCTGGGAAAAAGCGGTTTGAGCGTTATTCTCAAGCGCTTTGTGGTCCTGAGGGCTATCCCCATTTGATTGTTGATGGTCGTCTTGACCGTGCAGGCGACTTCTTAATTCCCAGCATTCTCTTCCTGTACATTACTGGTTGGATTGGTTGGGTAGGTCGTGCTTATCTACAAGCAATCAAAAAGGGACCTGACACCGAACAAAAAGAAATCCAAATCGATCTGGCTTTGGCGCTACCAATTATGGCCACAGGCTTTGCTTGGCCTGCGGCGGCTGTCCAAGAATTACTCTCTGGTAAATTAACAGCCAAGGATACAGAAATCCCCATTTCCCCACGCTAATTCATCAGCATCGATCGATTAACTTGTTTTGGAGACTAAATTCATGGCAGACAAAGGCGACTCATCGTCATATTTGGTTAAATTTATTTCCACCGCACCTGTAGCAGCCACCATTTGGTTGACAATCACAGCTGGAATTTTGATTGAATTTAACCGCTTTTTCCCTGACTTACTTTTCCACCCACTGCCATAGGTAGAAGACGGTATTTTTATAACCTGAATATCTTGTCTTCTGTCTAATATTGTGTAGCTATATATTTTCGCCTATATAGGTGAAAATATAGCTAAAATACGCAGTACAAATAATTTGTTGAAGCTCTTACGCTCTTTACAGCGTAAGAGTTTCTTTTTTTCATTAACTAAATTAATTTTTCTAAACTTCTCTGACAAAAAGCACCTTTAGCTACAATTATTATTAATAGAAAACTGCCACAATTCTAAATTTAGAGGCGAACATAAAATATGGCGCAAGCAGTAGATGCATCCAAAAATCTTCCCAGCGATCCTCGAAATCGTGAAGTTGTTTTTCCCGCAGGGCGCGATCCTCAAACAGGCAACCTAGAAACCCCAATTAATTCTTCTCCCTTAGTGAAGTGGTTTATTGGTAACTTACCCGCCTATCGCCCTGGTCTTCTTCCTTTTAGACGCGGGCTAGAAGTTGGTATGGCTCATGGTTACTGGTTCTTTGGCCCCTTCGCCAAATTAGGTCCCCTGCGGAATACAAGTAGTGCTGACTTAGCTGGGTTACTGGGAGCAGTAGGCTTGGTTGTACTTCTGACCGCCGCTCTATCCTTGTATACCCACAGCAATCCTCCCAAAGCACTGTCTAGCGTTACCGCAGGTAATCCTCCAGATGCTTTTACTACCAATGAAGGCTGGAATAACTTTGCCAGTGCTTTCTTAATTGGTGGTATTGGTGGTGCAATAGTTGCTTACTTTTTGACTATCAATCTAGCACTCATTCAAGGTTTAGTGGGTTAACCAGTCCAACGATAATTCCCCACCTATACGAATTTTAGGTGGGCATAAAAAGCGCGTCTGCATAGGGGATTTGATTTACCCTATGCAGACGATTTCTGTGTCAGTCTATTTAGTCAGCCTAGGTGAAGTACCCACCAGCAAAACGGAGTACCGTTTATGTAGGGGACTTCCAGTTTCATCGTTAAAAAATATTATCCAAATAAATCCGCTTCTAGAGCTTTTAAAGTCGTTTCAAAATCGTCATTAACGATTTGAACATCGAATTCATCTGCTGCGGTAACTTCTTCTTGGGCGCGGCGCAAACGACGGGCAATAGCCGCTTCAGAATCCTGTGCGCGACCCCGAATCCGTTTTTCTAACTCATCAAAGGAAGGTGGCAAGATAAAAATGCTATGCGCACTAGGGAAAGAAGTGCGAATTTGTCTTGCCCCTTCCAGCTCAATTTCTAGTACAACCAATTTTCCAGACCCAACTTGGCTAAGCACAGCTTCCCGGGGTGTGCCGTAATAATTACCTGCAAATTCTGCCCACTCTAAAAATTCGCCTTGAGCAACTAATTGTTCAAACTTGCTACGGCTGACAAAGTAATAATGTTTGCCGTTAATTTCTCCTGGACGAGGAGAACGTGTCGTCATCGACACGGAATAATATAATTCCGGATGACGTTGCAACAACGCACGCAGTAAAGTGCCTTTGCCAACACCACTGGGACCCGTTAAAACAATCAGCCGACCGGAAGGCGGGCATTCTTTAGTAGTAGCACCACTCTGGATGGGTAGAACTTGCATCATCCGCTAAACCTGTGAATTAATCGATAGACCTGGATTTATTAGTCTAGTATCTGTTAGGTGTGTAACTCTTGACTAAGAAATTTGCCACACGGGTGACAAAAAAGTCGTCTAATTCACATGGTACTGCTGATATGGCGCAAATAGGGTAGGGCTGTTAGCCCAGCCCGACTCAATTATCTACCACTTGATGCTCCCGAGAAATGACAAAACGATTAGCTACAGTTTCCGGTTGAATCGCCGACAGAATTACGTGGCTGGAATCGGTGATAATTACAGCCCTCGTCCGACGACCATAAGTTGCGTCAATCAGTTGACCTCTGTCCCGTGCATCGGTAATGATCCGCTTAATCGGTGCAGACTCTGGACTGACAATAGCAACTACTCGATTAGCAGATACGATGTTGCCAAAACCTATATTGATTAATTGAATTTCCATAGAAAAACTGAGGCCAAACCTGGCGTGAGTAGTCAGTACACAATTATTTCCATGTTATCCTTAAAAAATACGAGTTACAACGCTTAAATGGAAGGAATCTTTAGTCTTTAAACAAAAATTGCTTTTTTTAGCGATTTATCAACTATTCTAGTGAAAATATTCCTTAGGATACATGTCAACTCAGCTTAATACAAGCTATGCATAATCACTGAGACACTTAATCCATTTATTCATTGGCCTTACGCAACTGGCACAATAAATAAAGATTAAGGTGGTTAAGACTCAATCGTCAATAGTCCATAGTCCACAGTATAGAATTTTGTGACCACTGACAATTGGCCAATGACCATTGACTATTGTCAAATTTAACCTGTAAATCCCAGTACCCCCCGCTCTACCAGTATCCACCGCTCTACAGAAGTCAGCAGTATCCCATTTTGTCCGGGAAACAGAGGAGATACTTTTGCAGGTTTAATTAATGTGAATGTATGAGAATGCTCATCTTGATAATTTTGGCATTCAAATAGAGGTTGGACTATTTCTAAAGTTTCCCGATTAATTATAATATTCAACTTAGGAAATAGGTAAATTGTTGGTTCCGCAGTGACTATCCAGTAATGACCTAAGCGAACTTGTACCAGTTGAATTTTATTTTCTGTTTTAATAAAAAACTCTCTATTAATGCTTTCTTCTGATTCACGAACTTCTATTACAGAATATATTGATGCAAATAAATTACGTTTTTGGTTATAGTCATTAACTAATAATATTTCTTCGGGCGATCGCAAACGCTCTTCTGGGTATATTGATATATTTTGAAATACAGAACTAGATGCTTCTAACTGACCTTTTGTATTGCTGTTATCAGCCGGATTTTCATCCAAATTTTTAATATCTACTACCTCTGAACCATCCAAAACAGTTGTAGTAAATTGCAATGCTCCTCTTTGAGCCAACATCCATTGTTGCCCATTTGATGTTAGTTCAACGATAGCGGGCTGATTCAGGATAAATTTGTTATATACATCAGGCTGGTATCCATGACACTGAAACAAAGATTCTATTGTTTGATAATTATACCGATCAATATTCAGATTACCTTTTGGTAAAAGATAGTAATCATCTTCTTGAGTAACTATAATCCAATAGTTAGCATTTCTTCTTTTTTCTAATAAAATTTTATGAAAATTTTGTTGAGACAAGCTATCTTCTGTCACTGATACTTTTATGACATAAGGAGTTAGCTGCTGGAAGTCACTATTATAAATTTCTACTAACTCATTTTGGGAAAAATTGACTTTGTTAATTGTCGGAATTTCCATAGCCTCAGTTACCTTTATTCCTGAGTCTATGACGGTGGGTTTATTTATCTTTCCCACAGAATTCTCTAGAAAAACCAATCTCCGCTCTAATTCACTAACCTTATCAAATATATAATTAAATTTTTGTAAAATTTCTTCAAAATCTTCTGGATTTAACATCATAAATAATGATTTTATCCTTAAAAAATTCCTATAAAAAATTAAAACTTAAGTACACCGAGTTCCTGAAGTTGCCATTTTCCCGATTCGTTCAGAAAAACAACTGCGGGCTTTATCAGGGTAAATGCATGAGATTTTTCGGGTAAATAATCAATACATTGAAATAAGACTTGAACTCTTGATAAATTAAATGGATTGATTTTTAAATCGCTTTTAGGTACTAAATAATTTTGCTGACTTAATATTAGTATCCAATATTTTCCTCTACCTTTACGGACTTTTTCAATAACTACTGGCTGATTATTACCAAGACGACGTTGAATCATACTCTCTTCGGTTTCTGAAACTTCCAAAGCCAATTCTGAGAAAGAATCTGGGTTATGATTATAAGCCGACAACCAAGATAACTGTGGTGAACCGTCAGCTTGGTTAAAAGATACTTCTTGAGTTGGAGTTGTAGATATTTGAAAATCTTTGTTAACAGGTGGTAATTTTTTTTGTTGATTTGATGTTAAATAAATTTTGATGTCTTTTAACTCAGTCTCTAGCTTATTAAGCTGAGTGCTAAATTGCATCTGCATTCTATTTAATAGAGAGTGAGTTTCTTGGGCAGCTTGCTGAATTTGCTTGTTAAATTCTTGTTTTTGTGATTGAATCTGTTCAGTTAATTGTTTGAATTGAGACTGCAATTGATAAGGCTCTTGAGATAATTGTTCTAACTGAAACTGAAGTTTATTATTTTCTTCATTTAAGCATTCAATTTCTGCTTGTAATTTAGATAATTCCGAAGTTTTACTAAAATTTAAAAATTCTAATTTTCCTGGTTTTTCAAGCTTCCACTTCAGAGAATCGGGTGTAGGATCAACTTGGGCTGGCTGTATGAGGGAGAACTTTTTGGCTGTTTCGGGTTGATATTCATCGCAATTAAATAATAATTTGAGCGTTTCATACTTAAATATATCTATTTTGAGATTAGCTTTTGGTAAAAGCCAGTAATTACTATCTTCTGTAACTATTACCCAATAATTCCCATTCCTGGTAGTTTCTAAAAAAATTTGCGGATTATTTTGAATGATAATATCGTCTTCCGTAAGCGACACTTTGATAGCTTTTCTTGAAAGCACATGAGGTCTATAATTATAAATTTCTATTAACTCTGAAAGATTTATATTAAAATGCTCCATCCTCACAACCTGGTTATATAAATAATATATAGTAGTCCGGTTTGATATTTGAAAAAATGATTTATTCTTAAAGCTGAGGTTTACAAGCCTCTCTCATCGCAGAAGAGTGGTTTCGAGTCTACTTATTGACTTGACAAACATCCTCTCAGGCAATGCCCAACCTACCTGTATTTCAAAAATCAAATAAGATTCCTATATTTTAATAAATCTTTAATAAAAATAAAAAATGTTAATATTTGATTTATTGCTTTTACTTAATTTAAAGTAATAAAAATTAAAACTCGAATTTTAGTACACCACGTTCTTGAAGCTGCCATTTTTCACCTTCTATAGGAAAAAATTTGGCTGGCTTCACGAGTGTAAATTTTTGCCAATTTTCTAATCAGTAAGGTTTCAGATACCCGACTTCTTTAAGAAGTCGGGTATCTTGTTGTTGACGAATTATTTAGAATTACTATGGATTAATTTATATTTTTTATAAGATAATGTTGATTTATTAAAATTTTAGCACGCCGTAATCAACAATTTCCCAAGTTTGTTGAGAACTTGGGGTAACTTGTGCTGGTTTAACCAGTACGAAATTACTGGAAATACCTGGTTGATAGCCTTGACATTCAAATAAAGATTCAACTGTTTTATAGTTGTATTCATTTATCTTGATATTTCCTTTGGGAACAAGATAATCTATGCCTTCTTTATGGATTATCCAATAACTACCTTTGCCTTTACTGACTTTTTCGAGAATTGCTGTTTGATGACTACCTAAACGACGTTGATTAATGCTTTCCTCGGTTTCGGAAACTTCTGTAGCATATTTAGATAAGGAATTGCGATTTTGATTATAAATTGTTATTAATTCAGTAACAGATGCATTATTAATTATTTTAGTAATAGACTTGTTGTTAGGTGCTGCTGGAGTATTAGCAGGATTTTCTGTAGCAGACTTAGATGGATTTATTTTTGTTTTTGATTTAGATTCAGGTTCTTGTTTAATAGGTTGTGCGGTATAATTCTGGTAATTTTCACTGGGAGTGTAAGTAGACTCTTGTACTTCGGGACTTGGAAAACTACTTTGCGTTTCATTGGAGCCTTTATTACGTATTTTTTGATACGAAATTACTCCCAGCAATCCTATACATATACCAGCAACGAATGCGGCTGTAACAGATAAGTTATATTTCCAATAAAAAGTCTTTATTTCGGTTTTTAATTGTTGATTTTCAGTTTCTAAATTAGCTGGATTTTGATTATTATTAATATTGGCATTGTTCTGACTAACTTTTTTCAATTCCTCAATATTAGCAGCTAATTTTCGATTTCGCTCATTGAAAAAATTTTGCATAGCTGTTTGAGTTTTTGTCCCAAATTTGCCTAAATTTCTTTTAACTGAAGGATCTTGGGTAAGTCCAAGAAAATTTTGGATTTGGGCGACATTTTTAACTGTTAAACCGTTAGCTAAGGGTTCAACAATTCCTGATATTTCATTGAGAGTAGTGTTGATGTTATTAAGTGTATCTTCCAAGCTAGATTTTTTTTGAGCCAGCAAATTATCGTTAGCTTGACGCAGTTGTTTTAGCTTGTCATTTGGTGTTTTAACATCTACAGAATTTTTATCTTTATTGTTTTTAACTACTTCCTGAAGTTCGTTAATTAAGGTCTTAATAGATTGCTCAAATTCATTATACGCCTGAGTTAGTTCTTTAATGTCTGGAGCATCAGATTCTGATTTCTGCTGGCTGACAACATATGAGCTATGATTGATTTCATCAGCACGAGTGATTAAAGCTTGACAGTCTACTAATAGACATGGCACTATTAATAAAGGTAGTAGTGATTTTAAGATTTTTACCTTTTTCATAATCAAACTATAATGGTTTTACCTAAGATCAAGGGTTGTGCCAATTCAAATCAATCTACTAGCATATTGCTGATGATATACCTAGATTAAAATTGCAGTACACCACGTTCTTGAAGCTGCCATTTTTGTTCGGGTTCAATAGGAAAAACTATTGCTGGTTTCACGAGCAAAAACTTATGATAATTTTCAGGAGAATATCCAATAAATTTAAATAATTCTTCTACTGTTGGCATATTAAACTGATTAATTTTTAAATCTCCTTTAGGTAATAAGTAATATCCACTTTTTACAGTTAGTAGGCAATAATTTCCTCTACCCTTGCGGACTTTTTCAATAATTACTGCTTGATTAGTAGTACGACGACGTTGATTAATACTTTCTTCTGTTTCTGATACTTCCACAGCAAATTCCGAGAAAAATTCTGGGTTTTGATTATAAGCTAACACCCAAGGGAACTGGGACTCAGCAGAATGTTGGCTAGAAGATACTTCTGGAGATTGAATCGCTGGTTGTTGGATTATTTGATATGTCGGTTTTTCGGTGTTTTCATCTCGCGGAATATTCTCTTCTAGTACATTTTCGTGAGGGCTATTGGTAAGATTTTTATTTGTTGCTTCTACTAATGCTGCTATTATTTTGTTAGCTATACTATCACTCAATTGTTGGTCAAGCTGAGAAAGTACTTCTACTGAAATAGTTTGGCTCCAATTTGGTATTTGAGCTTGAAAAAGCAATCGCTCCTCTTGAAAAATTTTACTCAAATCCTCTTTTGTCAAGTACTGGAGTTGTGATTGTTCTTGATTTGATTGTTGAGACTGAGGTTGTTGCTCCTCTTTTGGTTGTTTTGCTGCTAGATTTATGAAAGGATTTTGATTACTCTGGATTTGCTGTACAGAATTTGTTGTTCCTGGTTTTGATTTTAATAAATTACTAGTAATTAACAGATCGAAACTGCTGCTGAACTCTCCCATATTTTTGTTCCATTCGCTTATCTTGCTTACAAGTTTTGACTTAGGGTCATTTAATCTTTGTTGGTCGGCGTATTCAACAACAATATGTTGTGGAAGCTGCTTGCGTAGTTGATCCAAGCCTTCAGCCAAGTCAGCTTTGTCTTTCTCTATTTTTTGTAACTTAAAATATTTTTCCTTAGCCCATTTCAGCACTTGTTCCTTTTTGAGTCCATCAAATGCAGAAAGAAGACGCGTTACAGGAAAGTCACACTCAGGACAATACTCTTGATTTGTATGGTTTGGGTTTCCACAAACTGGACATATGTATGACGACATAAGTATTATTGCTCTTCTAGAAATTCTGCAATCGCCTGATTGCTCATCAGTATAAATTTCTTTGAGTTTGTGCTGCAAGTAATTTAGAAAACTTATGATAAGGCCTACTAACCCAAATAACTGTCAGCACCTAACATAATTTGACATCAAATCCAAACCAGGAATGGAGTTGAGGATTTTTGACTGACATATTGCACTATTTTCAATAATTTCAGGGTGCAATACTGCTCGGTTGAGAATATTCGTATGTTATGAAAATATCTAGGCTTCAAATTCTAACATACCCAGTTTTTCAAGCCGCCATTTTTCAGATTCTATAGGAAAAACAATCGCTGGTTGGACGAGTGTAAATTTCTGAAAGTTTTCGGGAGAATCTCCAGTACATTGAAATAATGCTTCTATTGTTGGTAAATTATATTGATTAATCTTTAAACCTCCTTTAGGGACTAAATAATGTTCATTTGTCTCAGTTATTAGCCAATAATTTCCTCTACCCTTGCGGACTTTTTCAATAATTACTGCTTGATTACCAAGACGGCGTTGATTAATACTTTCTTCTGTCTCTGAAACTTCCAGTGCGGATGTTGAAAAATAATCTGGATTCTGATTATACTGTGATACCAATGGTAACTGTGGCAAAGCAGAAGATTGACTGGGAAATGTTGCTTGAGGTTGAAGTGCTGATGTTTGAGGGATTTCGTACCCACAATCTTTGATGTTTTCGCTAGTTGCAATATTAGTTGAGGTAATTTTTTCCGGAGTTTGTAAAGCTAAATTTTTAATTTCTTTTAATAAATCAGCGTTTAAAGAACTCACTTTTTCACTAAAGCGTTGCTCAAGTAGTGGAAATAGTTGCGAAACATACTGGTTCCAATTTTGTAGTTCAGCTTGAAAAGGCGATCGCTCGTCAGTTGTATGATTAACCTGGGGCTGAAGTTGCGAAACAATTTTCCTCAATTCTTTTATAATAGACTGAAGCTCCAATTGTTCTTGATTTGATTTGGCTGGCTGAATTGGTGATTCCTGATTTTGCGCCTCTGCTGCTGTCTGTATTTGTTCTCTCTCCCGATGTTCTAAAGAAAACTTATTTGTTGTTAACGAAATTACTAACGATCTGAAATCTCCTTGAAATTTTCTGATCTTTGCATTCCTCTTATCTAATTGAGTTCTTTGAGATTTATCTACTATCTCAATATCATGAATTGTCTCTGGTAGTTCATTCGTTAATTGTTCTAACTTACGCACAAGATTTTTATAATCTTGATTAATTACATCTATCTTATGGTGAAGAGATGATATCTCTTGTTGCATTTGGTTATTCAGAGATATCATCTGGTGGTGTTCGTTATTTTCTTCTTGATCTGCAAACCGATCTAAACCTTCATCTGTCACTTGATTTGTGGTTGATGAAGACTGAAAACCATCTAATTGTTTTTTTAATTGCAAATGTTCAGCATATAATTCATTCCCCCAGCTTTCAGCCGCCTTTTGGAAATTTTCTAACTCTTTTACTACTAAAGTTGGGTTGAACTGAGCTTTATAATGCATTACAGGAAAGCGACAATTAGAGCAAATTTGCTGATTTGTATCTGAAGGGTTTCCACAAACTGGACATATGTATGACGACATAAGTATTATTGCTCTCCTAGAAATTCTGCGATCGCCTGATAGCTGGTCAGTATAGATTTCTTTGAGCTGTGCTGCAAGTAATTGAGAAAAATATGATATGGCTTACTATCTCAAATAACTGTCAGCACATAACATAATTCAACCTCAAATCCAAACGCGCTATGGATTTGAGGATTTTTTTACTTAGACCATTTATCGGCCCACTGCTTACCTAAAACCTTCAAAAGCGCTTTCAAACCTAGTATATAGGGCGGTTCTAGACGAATTTCATCTGATTTACCCCTGATTTTGAGTAACACATTTGTCAATTCGCGGTTGGTTTCACGCCATAATTTGTCATTGCTTTGCGGATCTGGACTTCTTTTATATCCTTCTAACGGTTTGATTCCTTCAATCTCAAGTTCCCTTAAAGTCATATGGAAGTCATAAAGAAACTGTGGTAATATTTCCAATTTGGGAATTTTAAATTGCTCAATTCCATCTTCTTCGTCTAACAGTTCCAAGCGCTGATTCCAGTTCATTTCTCTACCATTAATTTCCGAATATTCTCCAGCAATTAATGGATCTTTGGCTTTTTTCTTCAATCCTTGCAGCTTAGTTTGATTCAGCACTAAACCGCAAGCAACTTCATCTTTGAGATTTTGACTTAATTGTGTAGGTACTTCCGTATCTTCAAAGCCCGAAGCTTTACTTAAAATTCGGCTGAGTAATTCATTGATTTCCGAGTAGCGATCAAATCTTCCACCTTCAGCTAGCCAGTGTAAAAATCTCCCGCCATTACCGCCTATATAAACAGGGGTAATTTCATCCCGGCTATATTTGCCTTCTGCGTGCAGAATTTTTAATAAAATACCTACATAATAGTACAATCCCGCTGTGCCAATTGCTGTCAGTTGGATCAATCCTTGAAAATCTGGTTGATCGGCGATATATTCGCGTTTATTATTTAGCCAATTATCGCCTTCCAATCGCAACCACACATCTAGCTTGGGATTAAATGCAGTACCTTTTAGTCCTTTGACTTCAGCAGCAGCAATCCCAAATCTGGTTTCCATAAACTTAGGATTGAGTTCTAAAAATTGCGAAAATAAATCTCGTCCGGCGAACAGCACCGAACATTGATGAACGAGATTTTCTTCTTCCCAAATTGAGATGTCAGAAGTTCCGCCGCCGACATCAATACAGGTAGTATTAACTAGGTCGTGTCCTTCTTGATCTGCAAAATATTGTGCTACTGCTAAACTTTCCGAACGGAAATAATCGGCATTATCTATTTGTGGTGATTTATGGATAATTCCTGTTTTTGCTTGTAATTCTTTGGTTAAATCTTGCCATGTTTTAGCATATCTATTTCTGTCACCACGAGAAAATGCTGAAGGGAAAGATAATGACCACTGAATTTCTTTAACACGGTTCTTAGCTGCTAAGGCGGAAATGTGTAAAGCTAGGTGCTTGAGAAACAGTTGATTGTAACTCAAGTTTTGTGATTCTTCCCATTTGAGATTGGTTTTAATCCAGTCTTCTTGGGGCTTAAATCGGTTGCGATCTGGTACATAGATTCGACCATCAAAAATCGGTTGCCATTTTTCTTGACTGGCTCCAGAGTTACCTCTAATGGTGAGTACACTAGATAGAGGTAATGGCTTTTCTACGGGAATAAAATTCTCAGGGATGAAGTATTCATACAACAGAGGTAACCGAGTCTCTGGGTTAAATTCTGTAATTTTGAGATGTAAATTCTCTAGTTTTAATGGTTCGGCTACATCAGTTCTATTCACATAAACATTGGTAAAAGAAGTGCCGAAATCTACACCAACTGTCCAGGAACTCCTCAGATCAATTTCATCTGGAGCTTTGAGTAACATTAAACCAAGGAGTTTTCTGTCTTTCCCTTGACAAATAATAACGGATGGGAATTGTTCTAAATAAGCCATTTGGTAGGAACCCCTACCATCTTTGAAAATATGTGGTTGTTTGGCTTCTGGTAGAAAGACTTGAAAAGTATCATTTTCGTGTTCACCATCGTAATAGAAGGCATAATATGTTTTCCAGCCTTTGGCACGAAAATTAGGCCAAACTTCTAAAACAGGCACTTCTGCTAAAGCGTTCTCTTCTTTAAGGGGATAATCTTTAGATATGCGATAATTAGCAGGTGGATTGCCATCGTTTAAACCTGCTAGAGGTAAATCTAAAATTACCCTGACTTGAGGTCCCTCATCACCATTAAATGGTTGGAATTGAACCCGGCGATTTATATCTTCTGGTGTTAAATACTCTAGCAGTTTGGGATTGAGGGGAATTAGGGGTGTAATTCGTTCACCCTCAAAGATTAAAGGTACAGTTTCCTTGGGGAGATAAGCGCCTGGTAAAGCTTCTTCTTGATTAATAAAAGTGAATTCTGGTAAGAATAAATCTTTAGATTCAATCCATTGCACAGTTTGCCAAACAAGTTTTTTAGTCCGCAAATCTTCTATGTTTAAAGATGCTAGGGTTTTACCTCCATGTACCCATATATGTTGTGGTGATTCATTCCAGGCTTTGGCAATTTCTGGATCGATAATTAGTAAGTCAGGTAATAGACCTTTTTCGGGACTGGGAATTAAACGGACATTAGAAGATTTTTCCTGTGCTTTGACAGGTTTATTTAATGCGTTGAGTACACCGCGATTGAGGGGTACGCCAAAAAATTGGGGATCTGCTGTTAAACTTAAGGCTGGTTGAGTATCTGCATTTAATTCGCTGCGGAATTGATCGATCAATCCCCCAATCATGTTAATAGCTTGTTTCTTACCTTGATAGTTACCTAACTCTTTGCGGAGATTTTCTAACCAGCGCCACAAAAGTGATTTTTCTGTACTATTGATATGGCGAATT
This sequence comes from Calothrix sp. NIES-2100, assembly GCF_963875285.1. Classification (NCBI taxonomy): domain Bacteria; kingdom Bacillati; phylum Cyanobacteriota; class Cyanophyceae; order Nostocales; family Calotrichaceae; genus Calothrix; species Calothrix sp. NIES-2100. Next base: position 7,687,361 of record NZ_CAWNLA010000001.1, on the reverse strand, counting down.
GGGGATTGTAATCTGCCATCTTCCCACCAAGGTAATCCTATCCATTTGCCTTCCTCTGAGGGACAAACTAAGGTACTAGGTGTGGTGATACCTACTGGTTTGCCATCCCATAAAAATATATAAATATCTTCCCAAGGATGTTTATTTTCTAATGTATAAAGACTATTACTATCACTCGGTAAAAGTTCGGATAAAGAACGGGCAAATTCTTCGTGTCGGAAATCTCGCAGTTGCAGTAACTGTGCTGTGATGGGAAAACCCCGGACTTCCGCCAGAGCGATCGCGGTTAACATCCCCCGCCATTGCTCGATCATTTGATCGCGGATGGGGTATTTACCATTATGTAGCGCCATTTCCATAGACAGAGGACGCGCCCACATTGTCGGTACGGAACTAACGCTTTTAACTGCTCTAGGGGCTTTATACTCTAAACTAGAGGCTACATCTTGAAAGACTTTGTTTTTTTGCGCTTGCCATTTTCCTGATTCATCAATTGGTTTGACATCAGAATCTGGCTTTAATGTGGGGAGAAAAAAATGCAACTGCTTTTTACTTGGTTGTGCGTTCGTCATAGGGGCTAGGGGCTAGAGGGGCTAGGGGTGTTGAAGTTTTGTAAAATAGGTTTGTGCCAAAACGCAAAGCGACTTGTCGTAGACATCGCGGAGTTACTGAAAACCTTTCTTTCTTCTCTGTGCGTCCTCTGCGTCTTCTCTGCGAGACGCTACGCGTTCACGTAGTGTCTCGTAGAGAAGGCGGTTCGTTAAAAAATTGACTTTGTTCGCAAAGTTTTAGCCTTAACTAAACTGAAAAGTTTGCAGCGCCGACTTTTGGCTATCTAACTTTTCGCTTTATAAATAGAACAATTTCATCCTTCATCCTTCAGTTAAAGCCGACAAAGCATGTATAAAGCCTTAGCTAGTCCTGCTGTACCTTGATTGGGTGGATTAAGAACTCTGGGTTCAGATATTAGGGATACGTGTAATCTCTGCACTGTGTCTTGGTTTTTTTTACCTTCATCTCGACTATCACTTTTGATCAGCTGAGAAAATTCTTCTTGCTTGAGTTGTCCTTCGGGATTGCTAAAAGAATTAGCTGTAAACAGATTCACTGCATCACCTTGACATTGATGCAATTCATGCAACCAGCGGAGATAATCCTGACACCAAGAATTGACAATTCTCACAGCTTCCTGTTCTTTAGGATCGGCAAAGTCGGGTAATTCTTCGCCTTTTTTGTCAAAAATCTTGCCTAGCATTCCTGGGTTAGGACGGTAAAATCGACTAAACCAATTAATGTATCTTTGCGCCCAATCAACTCCTTTATCTTTAGCACTAGTTAACTCCACAGCAGTGTTGGATAGCCAAGCATAGGCGAAGCGTGTAGCATTCACCAAGGCTGATTTAATTACATTTTCTTCGGGAATATCGCTCCAATTTAGTTGTTTTTCTCCTTCTCTTCCAATTAACACTACTGTTCCAGTTGGCGGAGAATTGAATAAAAATTGTCTGGCGGCGGTGGCTGCATATAATTCGAGAAAGTGTGAGTGATTGCGTTGAGTTTTTTTGCCAATACTGAATTTAACTGGTGTGGAGTTGGAATTACCCAACAGATACACTGTGTCGAAAATTTCTTGGGCTTGACTTTCGTAGTATCGGAGTGCAGCTTCTGTGTTGAGCAAGAATAAATCAGATTGGGCATAAACAGCATTTGGATCTTCTCCGGTAGGCGCTGAGAAGTTAAAATAAGGCAGAACAAATAAACATGCAATTTTGACGCGATCGCGGACACTAATTTTTCTCAATTTATTAGCAATTAACCTGCCAATAGTTGGTAAGCCGGAAGCGCCTGTACCGCCAAAAATTGAACCGCACAGAAAAATCTTTACTGGCTTACCAGCACCAACATCACTTTGAATTTGATTAATTATGCTCCGCCAAGGTTCTTGATCTAGAGTATCTAAATCTACTTGACTCATAATCGCCGAACCAATAGCCGGTCTACCGCGAAAACCTACATCTAATTCAACTTCTCGTTCTTCTTGTGTGTATAAAACATCAAAAAGATTACCCAATGTCTGATAATTTTGCTTGAGGTTGTTGTAACCAAAAAATGAGCCAAGATTTTTATTAATAGCTTTTTCGCTAAACGGCGACCAGACTTCAAAGGCTTCAATTGGTGTTTTCATCCAAGGAGACTGCTGTTTATCTCCTGCTAGTAATTTGCAGCATCTTTGATAAATATTGAGACTAGAGTTAGCACGTTCTAAATTACCATTACTTTCATCTGCATCGATAAACAAAAGTTTAATCGGTTCGTCTGTAAATAAACCTACAGCAGCCAGATGTATTACAGATTCCATGCATTTAGCACCTGTACCGCCAATGCCAATAATATAAAGTGACATGATCTATTTCCTAAATAGACGCCGGATTAAAAATGCACCAGGAGGAACAAACTGTAAACTTCCTGGAGAACTAGTTGCGGTGGTAAACCAATAAAGAAACAAAATATCGATGACAAAAAAGGTGGTTAATGATAAAAGTGCTTGATTGTCTCCCTTAAAAAAGCCGATCGCAATACAAACACCGATCACCGGTAATAGTAAAATTAGCCACCAAACCAAAGACCATTGTTGCACATCATGTCCGCCTTTAGATGGTGCTTTAGCAGCCATCCAATACCATGTAATTGTCGAAAGAACAGCAACAATAAATACAATACTTGCCCCTACCATGTAAGATTGACTGAGCCACTCCTCAATAGGCCGTTGCATACGGACAAAAGGAAATTTACTCCTGTAAATCCACGGTTGAACCAAAAACATTACAACCCAACCTATGAGGCTAAAAATAATGATGCGAATTACCTCACTCGCTCTCATGGGTCCTCCCGAATAATTCCGAGCGCAGTTTTATTTCAGTATTCTTATTATGGACTATTATAAACATTTGACACAGTGAGCTTTATTTGTAAAGTAATAATAATTACGCTTTATTTAGAGAATTTAAATTTTGGCAATAAAAGTAAAATATGGTACCAGCCCAACACCCAAGCCTGATGCGTCTAAGCCGACTAAAGCAAGGAAAAATTAACTGCGGTCAATAGATGTTAAAGTACGTAAATGGTGTAGTTTATTGCGATAATCTATAAAATACCCGCTTTTATGCTTAAGGAAAGCATGATCCGAGCAAAATGGCTAATATTGGCGATCGCTACAAATCTACTGGTAGTTGCTTGTACTTCACCAAAACAGGTGGATTTTAACTGTGAGATTCCCGCAGCTAGTAGTCAGCCAACCCAATCCCAGAAGTTGACTATTGAGATGTATGTAGATGGGACACCATCTATGGCAGGCTATGTAACACATCCGACAAATGCTAAAACTCGCTACATTGACACAATAGATTTACTTGACCAAATATTACAAACTGGCTGGACACCGATACCGAGAACTCAGCCACAAGTGCAATATTACCGTTTAGGGGAAACAATTAAAAATATTGATCGTAAAGACTATCTACTAGCAAAACAGTCGAAATTTTACAATGGCACAGACACCACAAAGTTTCCTCTACTAGGAGTTAGCAGAATTGAAACGGCGATTAAGCCTGCAAATGATGAAAAACTAACAGTTATTGTCACAGATTTGTACCAAGATGGCGAGGATGTCATTCAACTTAATAAAACAATTCTGGCTCAGAATTACTTTAATCCCAATCAACCAGGTTATGCAGTAGGTATTTTAGCCGTTAAAAGTGAATTTAATGGTGACGTTTATCTAGAAGATGGCAGTAAGAGAAAATTTGCATATAAAACTAATGATAATCAAGGTAATACCATTAAAGGTCAAGAATATAGACCATTTTATGTAATTTTTTTAGGGCGGTATAGTGATATTTCCGATTACTTCAAGAAACTAACTGAGAGCAATAAAATACCTGGAGATAACCACTTAACGATTTTTTCACCCAGTAATTTAATAGGTGGAGTATCTTATTTGCCAGATTTACCCAAAACTGAAGAAGGCTTACAAAGATTGCCAAATCTCACTAACGATCATGTCTCATTAGACAGAAAGGATAAAACTGAGCTATTAGAAATAGATAAAAATTACACTAAGGACTTATCAGTTAATTATAATGTTCCTTTTCTGCCTTTGAGTAATACATTGCCAGTAGACCCAGATTTTATCCAAACAGAAGTTAATATCAAAACTTCGTCTTCCTCAACACCTCTGCAAGAACTACCTCCAGATTCGCCGGTGCAAAAGGCACTAGAACTAAATCAATGGAAAATAGATAATCAGAGTTTAAATTTTACAACTACAATTAAACCCAGCATTTTTCCCCAACCAGAAATTTACTTATTCACTGTTGATGCAGTGGCTAAAAAGGTACAAAAGGAATCCTGGTGGTCTGATTGGAATGCAACTAGCAATACTAGTCAGGACTGGAAAACTTATAATTTGCAACCATTCATGGAAGGATTAAAAAATAGTACAGACAACTTGATGAGCAATAATAAAGTTGTGGTAGGGCGTTTTTGTTTTGCGATTCAAAAAAATTAAGATGGTGAGGGCGGGGAATCAGGGAATCAGGGCGGGGAGACCCATTGGTGTCAACTTAAGCTCAAACGCTTACCCGATATACGTTTTACCCCACCCCCAACCCCTCCCCTTGCCAAGGGGAGGGGCGGTTTTGCGTCAGCAAAGCCGGGGTGGGGTAACGCTCCTCGTGAGGATAAATGAGCGATCCCATCTGGGCAAGGGTTTCACGTTAAGTTGACACGTATGGGGGAGACCCCGCCCCTACGAAGGTGTTGTTTAATTAATTTCTCACTCAAGAATCAAAGTTCAGCACTTTACATTGTCCGTGATTTCTTAATAAATGATCGCACAATACTAAGGCTACCATTGTTTCTACCATTGGCACGGCCCGGGGTAATACGCAAGGATCGTGTCTACCTTTGGCTGCTAATAGGGTTTCTTCACCTTCACGAGTGACTGTTTTCTGTTCTTTTCTAATTGTGGCTGTGGGCTTAAAAGCAACTCGCAAAATAATATTTTCGCCGTTGGAAATTCCCCCTTGAATCCCACCAGAACGGTTGGTGACGGTGCGAATTTCACCTTGTTCATCAATATAAAATTCGTCGTTATGTTCAATTCCGGTTAACAGGGTTCCTGCAAAACCGGAACCAATTTCAAAACCTTTGCTAGCCGGAAGAGACATCACAGCTTTGGCAATATCTGCTTCTAATTTATCGAAGACTGGTTCGCCTAAGCCTTTGGGGACGTTTCGCGCTACGCATTCGACTACGCCACCAATAGAATCACCTTGTCTACCAATTTGCTCAATTAATTCAATCATCCGTTCTGCCGATTCCCCATCGGGACAGCGAACGATGTTGCTTTCCACTTCTTCTAAGGTGACGGTGTTGGGATCGATAACGCCTTCTAAGTCTTTGATGCGCTTGACGTAACCAATAATTTCCACATTGGCGACTTGACGGAGAATTTTTTTAGCGATCGCACCTGCGGCTACTCTGCCAATTGTCTCACGCGCTGACGACCTACCCCCGCCTTGCCAATTGCGAATTCCATATTTAGCATCATAAGTGGCATCAGCGTGAGAAGGGCGATACTTTTGTGCCATCTCATCGTAATCTTGGGGACGAGTATCTTTGTTGCGGACTAAAATTGCGATCGGTGTTCCTAATGTTTTGCCTTCAAACACCCCAGATAATATCTCGCAGATATCAGCTTCTTTGCGAGGCGTTGTAATCTTACTTTGTCCCGGACGCCTTCTATCTAGTTCTACTTGAATTTCCTCCGCAGAAATTTCTAGTCGCGGCGGACAACCATCAATCACAACTCCCACACCACCGCCGTGGGACTCACCAAAAGTAGTAATGCGAAATAGATGACCAAAAGTGTTGCCCATGATGTTGAGGAAATATACCAGGCTTATGTATTTTAACTGGTGGGGTGACAAAAGGGCGAACTCTTGAGAAAGAAGGCAGAGAGGAGAAGGAGGATGAGGGGGACAAGGGAGACAAGAGAGATATTGGGAGTGTGGGGAGAATATGAAAAAGCTTCCCGCCCAATGCCCAATGACTATTGACTATTGACAAAAAACGAGAATTTTAATCTTTATTTTCGGATTTACTCAATATCTTAAATGCTATTCTTCTCAATAAGAATGTCAATGTTATATGCAGTACATTTTTTTAGTAAAAGTCTGATAAGTTACTATAGAAACCTCAAAGTACTTACCCAGCCGTTATTTTAGATCTGTGCAAATTCATTCATATTCAGAATTTGACCCCAGTCGCCAAAGGAATTATGAGCAGGGGTTACGAAGAGTGCTTGACCGTCTGGTAATCACCATGCAGCGGGATGCATTAATTCGACAAACGATCAATCAACTTAGAGAGTCACTTCAAGTTGATCGCGTAGCTCTATATTACTTTTATGGCTGTTGGCAAGGACAAGTAACCTTTGAATCTATAGTTAAGAGTGAATACTCAATCCTGGGTTCTAAAGGGCCAGATAATTGTTTTAATGAAGAATATGCGACTTTATATTTAGCAGGAAGAGTCCGGGCAATCCCCGATATCGAATTAGAATCAATACATGATTGTCATCGAGAATTTCTCCGCAGTTTGCAGGTTCGCGCCAACTTAGTAGTACCTGTTTTGATACCTAGAGGATTATGGGGATTGTTAGTAGCGCATCACTGTCAAGCACCTCGCTTTTGGTCGCCATCAGATATTGAACAGATGCAAACAGCGGCGAAAAGTATGGCAACAGCCCCTTGTATCCTAGAGAGTTAATTATATGAAGTTCGGTTACACGATCGTTTGGGTGGATGATGTAGTTAAGACCGTTGAGTTTTACGAAAAAGCGTTTGGCCTGGTTCGTCGTACTATCCGGGAGCAAAACCAAGTTACCTGGGCAGAAATGGAAACGGGAAACACTACCCTAGCTTTTTCTTCTATTAATGAAGCGCAAGCATTATTTCCTGCTGGCTTCCATGCTAACGAACCCACCCAACCACCAACGCTAATTCAAATATCCTTGATTACACCTGATGTTGCTACTGCTTATATGAGAGCATTAGGGGCGGGAGCAAAAGCACTAGATGCGCCAAAACGTCAGCCTTGGGGACAGACAATTGCTCGTGTCCGCGATCTCAATGGCGTGTTAGTGTCGTTGGTGAGTGATTAATACATGGATTATAATCCAGCGTTGTGTGCAGCTATAGCCGATCGCATTAGCACCAGTCCCCAAGGGCGAATTAGTTTTGCTGAATATATGGACATGGTGTTATATCACCCTGAACATGGTTACTATTCCAGCAATGCAGTCAAACTTGGGTTTGAGGGTGGTGATTTTTTTACTTCTGTTCACCTGGGTAATGACTTTGGCGAATTGCTAGCGGAACAATTTCTCCAGATGTGGGAGATTTTAGGGCAACCTGAGAGCTTTTATCTGGTAGAAATGGGAGCAGGTCAAGGACTGCTAGCATCCCATATCCTTCACTACTATCAGCAGCAGTACCCAGATTTTTTGGCTGTGCTGAAATATTTAATTGTGGAAAAATCCCCCTCTCTCAAGCAAGAACAACAGCAACGCTTACAAGATTTCCCGGTGCAATGGTGCAATTTAGAAGACATACCAGCCAATTCCATTACAGGTTGCTTTTTTTCTAATGAATTGGTGGATGCTTTGCCAGTGCATCAGTTTATCCTCGAGGCGGGGGAGTTGCGGGAAGTTTATGTGACAACTTGGGGAGAAGGGGACAAGGGGGACAAGGGGGACAAGGAGGATGTTGCTTTCTTTACTCCCTCATCTCCCCGCACACCAGCGCCATCATTTGTGGAAGTTACAGGGGAACTGTCTACCTCACGGTTGGCAGAATATTTCGATTTAGTGGGGATTGATTTTGCCCAAAATGGTTATGCAGATGGCTACCGTAGTGAAATTAATTTAGCAGCTCTAGACTGGTTGAGTATAGTGGCAGACCGCTTGCAGCGGGGGTATGTGTTAACTATTGATTACGGCTACCCCGCCAATCGTTACTATAACCCCAGGCGATCGCAAGGAACGTTAAAGTGCTATTATCACCATCGCCACCATGACAACCCTTATGTCAACATCGGCCAGCAAGATATTACAGCCCATGTTGATTTTACTGCTTTGGAACGATGGGGCGATCGCTGCGGTTTAGATAAAGTGGGTTTTACCCAACAGGGTTTATTTTTAATGGTGTTAGGCTTGGGAAGTCGCATTGCGGCGCTTTCCCATCAAGAACAGTCCATTTCGCAACTATTAAGGCGGCGAGAGTCACTACATGAACTGCTGAACCCTTTAGGACTAGGTGGCTTTGGCGTTTTAGTTCAAAGCAAAGGCTTAAAGGAAAAAGAACTTTCCCAACCGCTAAAAGGCTTAACTGTGCCAGAGTAAAAGTAGGCGAAAAGTTAAAACTCTATTAATGCTGCTGTACTCTCACTTGACTAAGGTAACACTGTAACAGTGACAACTACAACATCAGGCAATGAAAAATTATGAGTACCCATGACTTGTTAATGCTAGTTACCCTACTTACTCCCGGTATTTTACTGTCAGTTGTAATTCTGGCGACTTTTGCCGCCGGGGGTTAATTACCAGATTCAAAATTCAGCAAACAGTTACCAGTTATCAGCCATCACTGTTAACTGGTAACTGTTCACTGTTCACTGTTAATTGATAATAGAAACGCGATGTCTAAGACAGGCTTCGCCTAAGCTGTACGAAAGGAACGTAAACAATGAAGGTGGCATTTCTGGGAACTGGACTGATGGGACTACCGATGGCGCAAAGGCTATTGGCAGCAAATATAGAGTTAATTGCCTATAACCGCACCCCAGAAAAATTAGCACCACTACAAGCAGCTGGTGCCGAAATCGCAACACATCCCCGCTATGCAATTCGCGCTGCTGATTGCATCATCCTCATGCTGACAAATGCAGCGGCTATTTATAGTGTGCTGCTTTCAGATACTTCTTGGCGCACTCTCTCAGGACGCACTGTCATTCAAATGGGGACGATTACTCCCACAGAAAGCCTAGAAATTAGAGACTCAGTTGTGTCTGCCGGTGGTGAGTATCTCGAAGCACCAGTTTTGGGGAGTATTCCCGAAGCACAAGCTGGTAACCTCATTCTCATGGTAGGCGCTCGCGAAGATCAATTTCAACGCTACTTAAATTTACTCCAAAATTTTGGTCCTGAACCTCGATTAGTCGGGCCTGTCGGTGCTGGAGCATCAGTTAAACTAGCATTAAATCAACTAATTTCTTCCCTAACAACTAGTTTTGCGCTGAGTCTAGCTTTTGTCCAACGTCAAAATATTGACGTAGAAAAGTTTATGGAAATTCTGCGGGAAAGTGCCCTTTACGCCCCTACCTTTGACAAAAAGCTATCACGAATGTTAGATGGCAATTTTGCTAATCCGAATTTTCCCACCAAACATTTGTTGAAAGATACAGACTTATTTATCAATGAAGCCAAAGCAGTGGATTTAGATGTTAGTAGTATTAAAGGTGTCCGGCAAATTTTGCACTCAGCGATGAAAATGTCATTTGCGAATGATGATTATTCATCCGTGTTTTATGCCATTAAAGCTTGGGAAGAGGGGCGTTGGGAATAGGGTGACATAGTAAGCTTTTAAACATTGAATTGCTAGCATTCGACTAAAAATATACCAGTTCAATGTGTATCAGCTTGCTAATCATAGTTTTTCGTTTATTGTACCTTGCTGCTAAAAAATTAACTACTTTCTGCTTTATTAACCGTAAACAGTACTGATTGTTCTATTTATGAATAATCAAAAATTTCGCGATCGCACCTGGATTCATCAATTTTACGAAAAATAAATTATGACCAATAATCAAAACCAACCTAGAGAATTCGACGATAATGGGTATAATAATTTGGCTTTCGCGATCGCGAATTCTCCAATGATAGAGAATTTAGTTGAACTCGACCTTTCAGTAGGAGACATAAATGATATAGGTGTAGAAGCTTTATTTAATTCTCCAGTAATTTGTCAACTCGATACTCTTGATATTTCTTATAATTGTATCAATTATGAAATGATTAATAAAATGAATCAATTAGGTATAAACTTTATTTGTAAAAGTGACAAACCATCTGATTACAGATACTATCCTGCTAATGAATAATCAACAGATATCTAATCATTTTTAACTATATATAGCAATCCGATGTGATTTCTGAAAAACTCTCCGTATATGTAGGGTGGGCATTACCCACCCTAAGCGTATATTCAAAAATAAAATAGGAATCCTATATATATTTCGGATTTTATGTTAGTGAATCAGTCCTAGATTAAATAAATAACCGCCAAGTACGCCAAGTACGCCAAGGAAGAAAGGGTTTATAGAGAATTTGTATTAGTAGCCAAGTATTTCTGAAAACTAATATGAGAGAAAGAGTAAATACCCCTGGTTCTCTCAACCAATAAACCATTTTGAGCTTGAATAAATTTAATAATCGCTTCGCTATCAATTTCCAATACATCTAAATTTTTATTGTCATCATATAAGCTATAAATGTATTCTTGTATCTGCTGCTCAACAGCTTCTTTTTTAAAGAAATACTCGCCTTTAGACCAAGAATTACGAGCAATTTGGCTCAATAATTCTCCTGTTTGTTTTACAGAAATGTGCTGATAAATTCCATCTCGTTGAATATGACGCTGATTATCCCATTGTTTAAGCAAGATATCCAATGCTTCTTGATAAATTGCCGATGTATTAAATATGAAATCTGCTCTCGCTGCAAAAATTAAACATAAAAATGTCAGCAATAAAGGATTAGTTGCTAGTGCTTTTAGTGATTGATTCTCTCGTAGCTTGTGTAAAAAATATTCTGCTTTTATCGCTTCTTTATCCTGAAACCATTTAATCACAAATTCAGTTATCTGTTGCTCATCAAAATCAGCAATTTCTACTTCAGTGAACTGCTCAAAAATATAATTCTGTGCCGCAACTCGGCAGGTAATCACAAAGGAATTGGCGTAAAATCGGGTTGTAAAGCTGCAAATATCCTGCAAAACTCGGTTATAATCCGCATCCCTGACTTGATCTAAACCATCTAATAAAACTATTGTTTTCCCTTGCGTGAGAAGGGTTAGCCCTGCATTGGGTACAGCTACTCCACAATCTTCAAACTGTTCTGTAATGTACTCTAGTAAGGTGGGTTGCTCTTTTGCCTGGGCAAAGTCTTTGAGAGCAATGAATATAGGGACGCGATCGCCTCTATACTCACCTAGGTTACACAGAAACGCCAGCCATTTTAAAAATATCGTCTTACCCGTTCCTGGTTTCCCGAAAATCATCAATTTGTCGTAGCGTTCCACGGCTTCTAAGGCTGGTAGGCGCGGTTGTTCTAGGCTTCCTAAGTTAAAACAGTTAAACTTCGTCGGGTCAAAATCCCGTACTATCTCCGCAATATCCAGCCGTCTGCGTCCAGTGATGCGTTCCCAAATATTGACATGAGTGTAGATAGTATCTAGCCTGATTGGCTGTTCCATATCTAGCACCCGCATGACACCACAACGTCTTTGAATGCTGTCGTGGACTTTTTCGCGGACATTATGCACCAAACTCTGAATTTGGCTAATGCTGGCTGATTGTTCTTCCTCAGGGAAGGATGAAGGCTTGACAATCTCTTCCCAATTCAAGTTAAGCTTTTCGCAAATAGTGACGAAAATATAGCGATCGACTGCTTTACCTTGAAAAAACTTAGTCACTGGCTGACGACTAATTCCTAGTTCTCCAGCTAACCCCTGCTGTGTCAAGGAATTACGGATCAGCGCCGCTTCGGCCTTACTAATTCCCTTAGCCGATGCTTGAAGCGATCGCCTAGTCATTACGTCTATATCAAACCATTTTGTTAATTATATCACTAATTTAGCAAAAAATCATACCCATCTCATTCAAAAGTCATACATAAGTCATGCCCAAGAATGATTGTAAAACATGCATAAGAATGCGAATCTAGAGATCTAGATATTTGACATCTCTTACATGAAGAAGTGAATATTATGTTATGTGGTCGGTTTAGGAGGGATTATGAGCGGAATTAACGTCTCGATTGATGCTCCTTCCGGGAAATATGTTATGCAACAAGCACTAGAGCGAATCGCTATAGAATTTCAGGATTATCTTAATTCCCTACAACCGGAGGAAATTAAATGTTTAGCTGAGCGATTAACACCAACTAATATTAAGCCAAAGTATTCCCAAGCTGAAATTGACTTTGCTGCCAAGCTTGGTGCTGATCAAATTAGTGATGAAGAGCGTAGTAGGTTAGAACTGGCTACCCTCACAAGAAATTTTAAGTGGAGACAAGAATTACTTAAATCTTCATTAACGGCACCACAAGTGGCCGATTTATTAAATACAACTCGTCAGACACCACACGATCGCTTAAAAAAGAATAGCTTAATTGCTGTTCAAGATAACGGAGTCTGGAAATTTCCCACCTGGCAATTCGATCCTGAGGGGCCAGATGGCACGATCGCTGGACTTCCAGATGTTTTAAAAGCTTTAAAAGTTCCTGCTTTATCAAAAATTAGTTGGCTAACTCGACCCAACAAAGCTTTAAATGACTTAACCCCCATAGAAGCCTTGAAATTTGGTCAGATAGATGACGTAATTGCTGAAGCCAGGACTGTGGGTGTCTTTTAGCAGTCTCTCCACAAACAAATGATCAATCATATTCGACGCGCAGACGCGGGGAAATTTTCATTCTCCGCATCTTCGCGTCTTTGTTTTTGGTCATTGGTCATTGGTCATTGGTCAATTGTCATTTGTTTTCCTTTGTCCTCCTTGTCTCCCTTGTCCTCCTTGTCCCCCCTGTCTCCTTTGTCCCCCTTGTTTCCTTTGTCCCCCTCATCGGAAACCTAAACAATGGACTCTTGACTATTGACAACCCTAACCTTGAATGTGTGTGCCCTTTGCGTAAGTCCTCTAAGTATAAATCCTGCCCAAAAATTAAATAAGTGGCGGCTAAAAGTTACAGAAACTACAATTAAATTGCTAAAAATGTCCGGAAACACGTAGCTAACACCTGAATTTTGCAGTAGATATAGTTGTAATGTACTAGTGCAGCGATCGCAGAAATGCAGCTAATATTCAAAATAGATAAAAAAGCTACGTAATCAGCTTTTTGAATTTTGAATTCCTGGCGACGGCTGTAGTTGACAGATGCAGTCAAAGTCTGCAATTTCAAATGAAGGCGCTCAGTATCAAGGATAAAGGATGAAGTACACTCTATAAATCAATAACATTGTTGGTCAATTCATCAGGGGTAAAACACCTGACCAAATAAACCCTGGTTTTGTGTTGTTTTATCGCCTAGAGGAACTTTCATCTTTCATCTTGTATCGTTCATCCTTATTCAGTCAAGTATTCCCATTTTCTCCGTCAATCAGATGAGGAGTGATCAAGGTGGTCAAACTAATTGTCCCGCCACCTCGCTTTGGCAGGCCAAGACCAAAATTTTATAGTTTAAAGAAGGGTACGGAACTTTTCAGAATTTTCCGGACAGATTTTGGTACTAGTGCCCTAAGTTTTCGATTTTGGGGTCCACTTTATCGCTTTGATCATCATCGTGGTAAATTGCCTAAAATTTCCTACGAACCACTAGATCACCAACCAGACAATGACCACGAACGGGGTATTTACTACCTTGCACCAAAAATCTCCAGTTGTCTAGTAGAAATTTTTGGTGATACTGGTTGTATAGAAATTACCGACCAGCAAATTGCGATTGTAACTGCCACAAGGGATTTAAAATTACTGGATCTACGTGGTGATGGTGCAATGCGGGCTGGTGCGAATGAAGCCACTCTCGCCAAGACAGAAAAACGTGGTCTTAGCCAAGCTTGGTCACGCTATTTTTATGAGCAGCCAGCAATTTACTCCCAAATCCACGGGTTAATTTATGGCAATGCCCATAATAATGAAGAAGCGATCGCTATTTATGAACGTGGTGAACATTTCTTCAGCTGTAAACCAGAAAATATATTACCGCTGAAACACGAATTGTTACGGGGCGTAATCTTAAAAGCAGCAGATGACAATAATTTAGAAGTTATTCCTTATTGGTAATTTTGTCATTTGTCATTTGTCATTTGTCATTTGTCATTGGTCATTAGTAAAGGCTTCAGATATATTTACGGTTCGCAACATAGCTTTGGACAATCGCCAACTAACTTAATTCCGGTTAGCGCAAATCCTCGTAGGGCTGGGGTCTCCCCGCCCTTTTCTTGACGACAATTTATATATCGCTATTATTAATTAAATTTGTAAACAAATTATGATTAGCAAAACCGATAAAGAACCAGGTAACAACCAGATTTCTCGGGAAGCGGTGGATTGGCTACTAAGACGGATTCTTCATATCCCCAAAAACTGGTTAATTATTAGTAGTCTTTTTATCTTACTCAGCACCTTTCAAATTACTGGTGGTGAAAAATTAACTTTTAAATTTCAGGTAACAAATACAACAGCAATTTTCTTAGTCCTAATCTGGCTACCATCTGTGCTGAAAATTGTGGCTTTAACTGGAGGAGCAATCAAAACACCAGCGGGTGAAATTACTGGTTCTAGTATGATGCCGATGCTACAGTCATTGACTGGGGATACTCTAGGATTTTTGATTGAGCATACTAAGCTAGCAGAAGATGTTGCACCACCACAACAGCAGCTAGAAATGCGGCAAATGCGTCATGAATGGCAGAAAGTTTATGCATCAAGGGTTCCTGCGTCGGAAATACAAAAACAAATTGAGAGCTTGAGTCAACGTTATAAAGAAATTAGAAGTTCTCTACCATCAGGAGCAAAACGCACATTTGAGATGGAATCTATTACTGGTAGGATGCGTGCGCTAGCTCCCGAAGTGAATTTTTCTGAACCAGAGGTAAACAACCTGCTCAAATCCAACGACCAAGGTAAGCGATTACTCGGGCTGTCTGTAGTAGAGTGGTCTGGAGATCCGACTTATTTTTATGCAGTGCTAAATATGATTAATAATTCGGAAACTGCTTTTGAGCAGACTTGTGCATTGCGAGCTGCTGAGAAGATGGTCAGTAAACTAAACACTCAGCAGAAACAAGATTTGCATTCAGTACTGCTACATCAACGGAATTTCAATGAAGCAGAAAAATGCTGGATTAGACCTAATTCTAATCGTTGGGCACTGAGCGATCGCATTTTAACAGCCCTAGAACAATAGGCAGAGGGGACAAGGGAGAAATAGCAATTTCCAATGCCCAATCCCCACTTGCCCAATGCCCAATCCCCAGTATCTATAACTTAGGTAAAATTTCCGGTAACATCTGAGCGGGAATTTTGGATAAAGCAAAATTTTGCCCTTGGATTCCTAATTCATTATGGAAAGCGCGAATTGTTTTCACCACATAAGAAAAGGTTGTTTTATAAGCTTCTGGTTGTTTGCTCAATCCATTTAAGGCTTGCAAATGGTTATTTAATGCTGCTTCTAAATGTTGAGAACGTTCTGTTTGATCGCCATTGAAATATTGATCTGTAGCCATTTGATAATGGGCTAGACCTAAGTTATTGTGAGTAGCTAGCAAATCAAAACTTAGAGCCGAAGCATGAAGTGAGTGCGCCAGAGCCAAGGCTTCATCATAAGCGGCAATGCACAATCGCAGATAATTATATCGGTCTTCTTTAGTTGTCTGTGATAGATTTGCTAAATGCCAATAAGCAGTGCCAAGATTATTTTGTGTCGCAGCACAGCCGCTAGGAACAGTTGCGGGTGTGCGGTATTTGAGCGCATCACAATAAACATCAATCGCCATTCGCAGATTGTGAGCGGGTTGCTCGTATTGTGCAAGATTCCAGTAGGCAGTGCCGATGTTATTTTGAATCATGCCATACTTGAGCGGTTCATCTTTAGGGCTGTAGTGAGCAAGTGCTAAGTTATAAGATGCGATCGCTTTCTTTAAATTCACCGTAGGTTGATTGTATTGTCCCAGATGCCAGTAAGCAGTACCCAAATTATTCTGACACGCTGCATACTTTAATGGCTCCATTGCCACTGTACGGTAGCGCAAGGCTTCGTTATAAGCTATAACTGCTTGTTGCCAGCAATCTGGCGGGTTAGCAAACCGGGCTAAATCTCCGTAAGCTGTGCCTAAATTATTTTGCACACGAGCATAAGTTTCTGGGTGCGTCTGTGGTGATATCTGCTTTAAAGCTAACTTGTAAAATTCAATTCCTTGTTCTATATAAGTTTGTCCGTCTTCAGAATTATGTGGGGTGCGATATAACATCCAGTAGAGTGTGCCCAAATCATTTAAGATATCTGGCATGTTTGGCGAGGTGTCATCAAAGGATATCGCTTCTTGGTAGGAAATAATTGCTAACATTAGGTTTTCTACCGTTACTTGTCCTTGTTCAATGCGAAGGCGGTATAAGTTTCCTAAACGATGATAAGCGGCTGCTAATGCTTCGGGTGAACCGTTCTGTGAGTGTAATCGTTCAATCTCAAACAGAATTTGCTGCGGTTGCGAAATCTCCTCGTCATCTTGAATTATTTTTGTATTAATTGTTGCTAATACTAGATCGGTTAACTCTTTGCTAATATGAGCCAAAGATGGCAGTGATGGGAGATTATCTTCAGTGGATCTGTCCGGAGCTTGTTCCTGCTGTACATCGACTTTCAAAAGTTCCGTTGGCACAGAGATTTCCTTTGGTTGCTGTCCGTTATTTTCGGCTGTATCTTTCTGAAAATCAAAATCATCTTCAAAGTTTAGTTCGCTTGAAGTTGCGGCTTCTAGTTCTGCCTGCGCAACTGCTTCTTCTAAAATTGAAGGTTGAAGATTCTCAAAATCTAAACTTCTAGAACCTGCAAACCTTTCCGGAAAATCTGCATTTTGTATCGTAGGTGTCGGATCTCCTGCAAAGAAAAATACACCTGTACGGCTATCCCAAAACTGTGGTGCTGACTGCTGAATAGCAGATAACCAAGGACGCGGTATCCACAACAGTATGCTAGCTTCTAAAAACCTGGTGGATTGTGGGCTAGATAAATATTCCTGACTTAAGCTGAGGTGGTGTAAAAATAAACGCTGGACTGCAACTGCTTGTCTGGTAAGTAGCTCGACGCCGACAATTTGAAATGCAGGTACAGGTAAAGGCCTTCCTGGGCTATCTTTTGATGCTCCTACAATTGGCGGTGGATAATTAGTCAGCCATTGATTTATCTGCGCTATGGGATTAGGATCGCTGAGATTTAAACGCAAAGTTGCTAAGCGTGGATAAGCTGGTGTACTACTTTCCAGCATATCTTCTGGCTGATATAACACTTGTCCAACTGGATAAGCCAAGGTAGAATGCAAACGAGCTGCTATTTGATTTCTTAAGTGTAAATCATCACAAACTGCTAAAAATAGTTGTCTTCGTAAATTCAAACTCAAGGCAAGTTTTAATCGGTGATATACTTGCCGATTCCAAGTAAAATTGTCTGTGTGTGGAGTATCATTCACGCTCATCGAAAAAATGGGTCTGAAACCCCGTCCTTTAGCGAAGCGAAGGACGGCTTTACATATCTTTTAGACAACAATCAACCCGTTGGAACGACGAATTAACTGCACTTTGCTAGAAGCAATCTGCCCTAACCGTTTCCAGTTAGCATCGCTGACAGATACTTGTTTTTCGGTGTCTCCTGACACATAACCGACACCCTTGGGAGATTTAACAAAGTCACCCTTGCGTAATCCGTGACGGGTTGTAGAACCGCCATATCTACGTCGCACTCCACCCTTTGCAGGAAGCATTAAGTGAAGTTGGCGACGAGAATAAGGAGGACGAAGAATTACCTTGAATATTGCAGACGTAATTGTGACATTACCAAACCAATCACCACTATCAACTTTTGTTGTGTGGTACTGGCGATACTCAACAAAAGCTGTTGCCGCAATAGTTACACCATCAACAGCATGAGTATTAAACTCAGGATTGGACTTGTCTAGCTTATTCTTGGTTAGCCCCAAGTGTTTGCGAGTTGATGCGGTTTGATAGCCCTCAACTTTAACAACTGGTGCGAACTTTTCTAGTTGGCTTAACATCCATTTTTGTCCGACCATTACAGGTGAAAAGCCTTTACCAGATTTCGCTTTTTTACGTCCACTGGTGAGGTCTACATCAGCCCGGACATACTCGTACCGAATTTTTGACACTGGATAGATTTTGCATAACTCTGAAACTATCCTGAGTTCCAATTGACGATTAGCACGAATCGAAGGTGGAAGCTTACCTTGACAACGATTATCAAATCTTTTTTGGCGGTGTGCGCGGTTTAAAAAATCGACCTTGCGGTTGATTCTTCTTTTTCTGCGACCTTGCCGCATTAATCGCCTTGAGTCCATGCGGTCACGCACTGTTTGAAACGGCAAAATCAAGTGAGCCGTGTACAGTGTAAACTTTGCGGACTGAACACCAATTCCAGAGAAATTTTTGCCGGGGTCAATCCCAACGACAATATCTTGGGCTACCCGTCCAGATGGCTTACCAGTCAGTTGAACATAAAATTGTCCACAATCCGACCAGCGTTTTACTGCTTTACCTGATGCAATCCATTTCCTTGCTCGTGCAGGTGTTGTGGGCATCAGTGGTTGGTGGTTTTGATTTACTACAGGTACTCGCATTTTTTTGGTATAACCCAATCACTTGTTTAAGTCCCTTCCCGCAACATAGCTAAGATGCCTTGCCTTTACGCAACGCCTAACCAATTAGGCTTACAAATAGTCCAGACTAGGGAAGTATCTGGAAGTGTTTACTAAGCCATGTCTCAATGCGGTATTCACTTCTTGCGTTGTCTAAATTGGTTTAGACAAACCTCACTCTAGAAGGGTGAGGTTAGTGAAAGTGGCTACAAAGCCAAAACATCGTTTACATTCTTTTTAAGGGTACATCTAAGTCGTTAACCCCTTTGGGGAATTTAACACTCAAGAGTACAATCCCCATAAATTAATGATACCTAAATGATACGGGTAGCAGATAGCCCCGAAGTAAAACCATCAAAATGCCCAAAATTTTGATGGTTTTACGTCTTTTAAGTCTGGGTGTAATGAGGACAGTCCTAATTTATTAGGCACCCGTATTATTTTGCACATGAAAAATTACACGCAGACTGACTATAGCAGTAGTCCTAAATTATTCGTGAGAAGTTATACTAATTCAAAGAATTTTTGCTACACATAAATTATTCGTAAGGGCACAACATTGTAGTGCTACTACCCATCTGTCGCATTATTTTTTTAAATGAATTTGACTTTTAAAAAGACTGACCCAATTCTTCTTACTAAACGGACTAAGCCACATGAATAGTAGCTTTACCGCTTCTCAAATTTGGTAATACCAATTCAAATAATGTTTGCGACACATCAATATATTCTAGAGGGCACAGCAGTGTTCCCTACCATCTGTCACATTCTTTTTTCAAGTTGGTATAACTTCAACATAATTCACTACTTAGAGAAAAAATTAGGTTCCGCGCGAACGGGGAACCTGAAAGTTCAGAAAAATTAAATTTTATTAAAATTCTTTGCTCTCAACTGAGGTTAAGAAACAGAGAAGGCGACGAAAATCAAGCCACCGACCAAGACTATACCGGCGACTCCTAGAAAAATATAGGTGCGCTTTTGCCCTGCATTGGGGGGTTCTGCTGCATAAATCTTTGGTTCGCGAGCAAAATTATTCAGACGACCGCCTTCTTCAGTTGTATAGGGCATGAACTAATTCCTTATTCTTATCTTTTGTTTAATTGTTGCATAAACTTTATATTACCGCTTCACGAAAAGTAAAGAATCGTTACCTTAGTCATTAGTCCAGAGTCAATAGTCATTAGTCAATAGCATTTATCGGTTACGGAATGCGGGGCAGCACTTCGGCTTGCAAGAGTGACCAGGTGGCAGGGGACAGAGGAGAAATAACTATTGACCATTGACCATTGACCATTGACTATTGACCAATGACTAACTACTAATAGTCCCTGTGAGTGGTGAACTAGCACTGGCGTAGTCTTTGATGGGCATTCTCCCAGCTAGGTAGGCGAGACGACCGGCGACTGTGGCGAGATTCATTGCTCTTGCCATTGCAGGTGGATTTTTTGCGAGTGCGATCGCACTATTAATTAATAAGGCATCTGCTCCTAATTCCATCGCCTGGGCTGCTTGGGATGGCGCACCAATACCAGCATCTACTACGACTGGGATACCCGCGTTTTCAATGATGATCTGGATGTTGGCTGTTGTCTTCAATCCTTGTCCTGAACCGATGGGTGATGCTAAAGGCATGACTGTTGCACAGCCGACTTCTTCTAACCGCTTGGCTAACATCGGGTCAGCGTTGATGTATGGTAAGACTGCAAAGCCTTCTTTAACTAATTGTTCTGCCGCTTGTAAAGTTCCAATCGGATCTGGTAACAAATATTTAGAATCGGGGATAACTTCTAACTTGACAAAATTGTTATCTTCTTGTCCTAAAAGTTTTGCCATTTCTCTCCCTAAGCGCGCTACCCGAATCGCTTCTTCTGCGGTTTGACAGCCTGCTGTGTTGGGTAACATCCAAATTTTCTGCCAATCAAGTGCTTCGGCTAAACCTTCGTGTCCAGCAGCTTTGGTTTGGACTCGCCGCACTGCTACGGTAACGATTTGACACTCACTCGCGGTAATACTTTGCTGCATTTCTTCAATGCTGCGATATTTACCAGTTCCAGTCATGAGGCGAGAGTGGAAGGTTTTACCAGCAATCGTTAGTGCTGAGTCCTGTGTTGTAATTACAGCGTTGTTTAAAGCAACAACAGGACGATGGCCATTGGAGAAATTCGCAGAGTGAGTGAGCATGGAGGTAGATGATGGCGGCAGGAAGCGCGAATAGTGAAAATGAGATAATAGAGGATCTGACTTTTGTTGTGAAATCAAATCGGCAATTAAGGCTGCGGTTATGGGTGCTAGCAAAATGCCATTGCGATAATGACCAACTGCCAAAGTTAAATTTGTACAGGGACTAGTGCCTAAAATTGGTAATTCATCAGGGGTAGCTGGGCGAAATCCCCACCAAAATTCCTCGATGGGATAATCTTGTAATTGTGGATAAAGGCGGATGGCTTTTTGCAGTAGACTTTGAATCCCGGCGGGGGTGTTGTGGGGGGTAAAACCCACATCTTCGCTAGTTGCACCAATAATTATTTTGCGATCGCGTCTCGGAACAATATAAATCTCTTGCCCATACAAAACTCTTTTCAAAGGCAATTCTGGCAGAGACTCCGGTATCCGCAGCCGCAGCATTTGCCCTTTTACAGGACGTACGGGAAATGGTAATAATTCATTTGACCAAGCACCTGTGGCTAATACATAATGGGCGGCGCTGATGACTCCGGCGCTGGTTTGCACACCCACTATTTTGCCTTGCTGCTGTAAAAATGCTTCGACGCTAACGCTATCTTTGAGTTCAACACAAACAGACTCAGCCGCTGTCCACAGCACTTGTGCTAAGGCGCGATTGTCTACTTGTCCATCTTCGGGATACCACCAGCCACCAACTACTTCATCTGACAATCCTGGTTGATATTGTGAAATTGCTGTTTTATCTAACCAGTATGCAGGTGATTCCCGGGAAGATGGTGGCAAAGCTGCATTTTTCTGGTCTTGGTGTTGATAAACAGGTGCTAAGATGCCACAAGGCCAGTAATGTGTGGGTAAACCAGCTAGTTCTTCGAGTTTGCGCGTCCAATCTGGATATAAAGCACGCGATCGCCAGCACAAAGCATACATTGCTTCATTTGTCAATTTTTCGGCATCTGGTGCTAGCATCCCAGCCGCCGCATGGCTAGCAGCGGCGTTAAAATCACGGCAAAGCACGGTGACAGTTGCCCCGCGCAGTTTTAGTTCTACGGCGATCGCCAAGCCAATAACGCCGCCGCCAATAATTAAAATGTCACTAGTCATTAGTCATTAGTCATACATTATTAGCCATTTATCATTAGTACACAACTAACAACTCATAACTAATAACTCATCACTCATAACTTATAACTTATAACTTGTAACCTATGACGAGCAAGCTCTACCACAAGGCGCGAATGGGTTGAGAGTTTTGATTTTCGTCACTGGATTGGCTGTCTGTGGATTGGGTATCTGTGGATTGAGTATCTGTAGTGGTTGTGTCTGTAGAATTTTCTGTATCTGATGTGGAGTCATTCGTCGAGTTATTATTTTGAGCAACATTGCTTCTGCTTTCAGTTGCAGAACCGTTATTCCTGCCCCCCTCTGTGGTATTAACATTAATATTAGCTGGGAGGACTTTTGAGGTTCTACCATTTCCAGGCGCGCTGGCGCTTTGTCCCCCCATAGGAAAGTTAATGCCAAGTAATGTACCCAGCAATATCGCCAACCCCCCAGCCATCAGAATTAGCGGCGTCCATCTACCCATTTTGTTTTGCTCCTTGTTAACTTTCTGTTTTTCACTTGATTTGAGAACTTTGTCTGAAGGATGAACGATAAAATTAAGCTACCCATCAAAGCAGCAGGTATGAATCAAGATAACTCCTCGCGCGTACCATTTGCTCACTTCATCCTTTATCCTTCATCAGATTCCTCACATCTGCCAATTGGGCGATAGTTTATTAACTTAACACCGCCCTTGTAGAGGTCAATACCATTTTGCACTAAAGTTTCTCGTAAGTCGGCTGTCTAATGGACACTATTTTGCTTGAATCTTTCAGTAAGGACTTCCAAGTCAAAAAATATTCCATTGTCATTGTTGACTATTGAGCGTTGGGAGTTGACTGTTAAGAGTCTGTAGGGGCGGGTTCTCTCGCGATATTTACACAGGAAACAAATATGTCCGTTAAACCTGCACTTACCATTGTCAACAACTTTAAGCTGTTGTTTATTTTTTGGAATTCCCTCACATAACCCGCTGCGGCGATCGCATAGACTCATGGGTTTGAATTAGCAAGCTGGCTTTTTGTTGTATATTGGCACATTGCCTTGAAGTTGTCTCGCTTTTTTTCAGTCTTATGACTACAAATTCTTCACCCCAACTTTGGCTCTATGACACTACGCTACGAGATGGTACTCAGCGTGAAGGACTATCGGTGTCCATAGAAGATAAGTTACGCATTGCTAGAAGACTTGATCAACTAGGGATTCCTTTTATTGAAGGTGGTTGGCCTGGTGCCAATCCCAAGGATGTACAATTTTTCTGGCAATTACAGGAAGATCCGCTCAAACAAGCAGAAGTTGTGGCTTTTTGCTCAACACGTCGCCCTAATACCACTGCTGCATCTGAACCGATGCTACAAGCGATTTTAGCGGCGGGTACGCGCTGGGTGACCGTTTTTGGCAAATCGTGGGATTTACATGTCACAACCGGGCTAAAAACGACTTTAGAAGAGAATTTGGCGATGATCCACGATACGATCGCCTACCTTTGCGCTCAAGGACGGCAGGTAATCTACGATGCCGAACATTGGTTTGATGGCTACAAGCATAATCCAGATTATGCTTTACAAACATTAGCGGCGGCGATCGCAGCTGGTGCCCAATGGCTAGTCCTTTGTGATACCAATGGCGGGACTTTACCCCATGAGGTTAGCCAAATTGTCCAAGCCGTCAATAGTCATTTGTCATTAGTCGTTTGTCAAAAACCAATGACGAATGACCAAGGACAAATGACAGTTCCCCAAATTGGCATTCACACTCATAATGACTCCGATTTAGCCGTTGCCAATGCCTTAGCGGCTGTCATGGCTGGGGCGACGATGGTACAAGGTACAATCAACGGTTATGGTGAACGTTGTGGGAATGCTAACCTTTGTTCGTTGATTCCTAATTTACAATTGAAGTTGGGTTATAGCTGTATCGGTGAAGACGAGCTGGCGCAACTTACAGAAGCCAGTCGCTTTGTCAGCGAGGTAGTCAACCTAGCGCCTGATGAACACGCAGCCTTTGTTGGCAGATCAGCATTTGCTCACAAAGGCGGTATTCATGTATCCGCAGTTGAACGCAATCCTTTAACTTACGAACACATTCAGCCTGAACAAGTAGGGAATCGTCGCCGCATCGTTATTTCCGAACAATCTGGACTCAGCAATGTGTTAGCCAAAGCCCGGACTTTTGGCATTGAATTAGATCAGCATCAACCAGAAGCAAGGCAAATTCTCCAACGGATGAAAGATTTGGAGAGTGAAGGATATCAATTTGAAGCCGCAGAAGCCAGTTTTGCACTGTTGATGTACGAAGCGTTGGGGAATCGCCAACAGTTCTTTGAAATTAAAGGTTTCCAGGTTCACTGCGACTTAATTGCCGGCAAGGAAACAAGCAACTCTTTAGCTACAATTAAAGTATCTGTCAATGGTACAAATATTTTGGAAGCTGCCGAAGGTATCGGTCCGGTAGCAGCTTTAGATGCTGCTTTACGCAAGGCTTTGGTTAACTTTTATCCCCAAATTGCCTCTTTTGAGTTGACAGATTATAAAGTTCGTATTCTCAACGGCAACACCGGTACAGGCGCGAAAACTCGTGCTTTGGTAGAATCGGGTAATGGTTATCAACGCTGGACGACGGTAGGCGTTTCGACAAATATTTTGGAGGCTTCCTATCAAGCTGTAGTCGAAGGACTAGAGTATGGTTTGTTGCTACACTCCCAACCAGTATTTATCGAAGCGCGAAAAGCTGAAACCTCAGAACACAAAGGTTCCTGAATCCTAATATTTACCATCTCAGAAACGTTTTTAGCTGCCCAGAAGCATTTCGATTAACAGCAGCCTAATTGCCAATCTCAAAGCACACATCATTTTTCTTCCCACACCAATATATGCAATTGGCAAGCTGGGGAAACACTGTACTATTACTGCTGTTATGCGAAGCTATCCCAAGCTTGAGCAACCAACTTACTCAGCCAGCGTCGCTGCTGTTTATCAAGCATGGGGTCGTCAGCTAGCACCTGGGCGGTTAATTCTTCCAAGGATTGACCTTGCGATCGCACAATTCTAATCACTCCGGCGATCGCAGATGCAACTAATTCTTCATCAACTGGTCTTTGTTGCAGGGCAACAATATCTTGGGGGCTGTCTGGGATGGGATAATTCATGGCGTGGGTTTACAGAAATTCAAAATGAACAATATGTTTGATAAATTATTAAACTTTCTTCACCAAATCTTTATGTAACTGATAGGGCGGAGTTTAGCGTATTTCATGCCTTCTTGAAATCTGTCTTAGTGAGTAGATTTAGTGGAGATGTCAGAAAAAAATGAAAGAAGTACTTTATTTAGAAATTCCGACACCAGATACAGCATCTGTTTGCAGTTGGCTACAAACAGATTTTAAAACAGGGACTTGTGAAAAAATAATCACTCCCGACGGATTTCGCCTCAGAGTAACTGCTGAAACTACAAATGCTGAGGCTGCTATTTCCGAAAATTTACCGAGGGAACTTTCCATATTTGTTTGGTCGGTGCAGCGAACTACTTACTTAAAAGCGTTCCGTTGGGGAAACCAGCCCTTTCCTCAAGAAGCACAAATCTTACACCGCCTGATTGCTGACATTAGAAGCCGCTTTCCCCATAAATATCCAGAACCACCAGCAATTGATTTATCCCAGCAATCGATATTTACAGCCCTAGCACCCTATTATCCTCTCACAGTCAAATATTTTCAGAAAATGCCCAATGGGGAATATGATCTCAAACGTGCTTATTGGTGGGAGCAACGATGGCGGGAGGGTGTACGCAATCCGCAGCAGCCCCGTCAGGTGGTGTTTAGAAATGACGCGGAGAATGGGAGACGCGGGGACGCGGAGAATTTTCTCCCCGCGTCCCCGCGTCCCCCTGTCCCGGTGTCCTCATCCCCTACCTACGACATCATCTACATAGGCGGTGCCTTAGGTGCAATTCATGCAGCAGTGATGGCAAAATTAGGCTATAAAGTTTTACTAGTAGAACGAATGCCTTTTGGGCGGATGAACCGGGAATGGAACATTTCCCGTGATGAACTGCAAAGCTTAGTTAATTTAGGTTTGGTGACGAATACTGAGCTAGAAACCGTAATTGCTCGTGAGTATAAAGACGGTTTCAATAAATTTTTTGATGGTAATAATCCAGCTAAATTGCGATCGCCTGTTTTACATACCCCCACAGTCCTAAATATCGCCCTCGACTCCGATAAATGGCTGCAAATGTGCGGTCAAAAGCTCCGCGCCGCTGGGGGTGACATCTGGGATGAAACAGAGTTTTTGCGTGCAGATATTTCTCAGACACAAGTTACAATTAATGTCAAGCATTTACCAACTCAAGTAGAGAAGCAAGTAACTGGCAGGCTGTTAGTAGATGCGATGGGTACAGCCTCCCCAATTGCTTGGCAATTAAATGGTGGTCGGGCTTTTGACAGCGTATGTCCCACAGTAGGGGCGGTAATTGACAAAGGATTTGAACCCCAAGTGTGGGATTCGCAGTATGGGGACGTTCTCTATAGCCACGGCGATATTTCTCGCGGTAGACAATTAATTTGGGAATTATTTCCCGGAATTGGCGAAGAATTAACAATTTATTTATTTCATTACCACGAAGTCAATCCGCAAAATCCCGGTTCCTTGTTAGAGATGTACGAGGACTTTTTCACGATTTTACCAGAGTATCGACGCTGCGATGTAGACAAGCTGGTATGGAAAAAACCGACATTTGGCTACATACCAGGGCATTTTAGTGTGGGAAGTAGCGATCGCACAGTGGCTTTTGATCGATTAATTGCGATCGGTGATGCAGCATCTCTCCAGTCTCCCCTGGTGTTTACTGGCTTTGGTTCCTTAGTACGCAACTTAGAACGCCTAACTCAACTTTTAGATGTTGCTCTCAAGCATAACCTGCTGAGTTTCCGCCACTTAAACCGAATTCGCGCCTACCAAAGTAACGTTTCTGTGACTTGGCTATTTTCCAAAGGAATGATGGTACCAACAGGTAAATTCTTACCACCCCAAAGAATCAACGCCATGCTGAATACCTTTTTTGGGCTGTTAGCAGATGAACCCCTAGAAGTCGCAGATAATTTTATTAAGGATCGTTGCGATTGGTTAACTTTTAATCGCCTCGCCATCAAAGCAGCACGGAAAAACCCTGCCCTGCTATTGTGGATTTGGGAACTTGCTGGGCCGAGAGATTTAATTAGGTGGCTAGGAAATTATTTTAACTTTGGTCGTCATGCACTTGTCAGCGCTGTGCTGCGGGGCTGGTTTGGGCGCTTGTTGGTAAAAATCAATCCTTGGCTGGAACCCCACTATCCCGGATTGTGGTTAAGGCTATTAGCTATTAACTACGCTATCACCACAGGTAAACCGCGATCGCAAACTCAAATAGCACAAGTCAACCCAAAAGCCAGAATCCAAACTAGTCATTAGATTTGTTTGCTATCTAATTAGCGCACAAAAAAGTGGTAGATGCGAAAAACCAACATCTACCACTTGCACTAAAAGTCTGTATGCAAATTAGAACACTTGGCGTTGCATAATAGAGAGATGAATTGAGCGCTCGATTGTGCAATTTCCATACTGGGAGTCTACGAAATGCTATTCTCAGTCTGAAGAAATGCGCTCGTTACTACACTATTTCACCTATCAAATTGTACCTACATAAATCTATTCATCCCTTTAGTTTATAACACCGCCGAGCCGAATAGGAAGTTAGCGTCAGTTAAGCTACTAGCAGTGACATTATTCAAGGTAGCTAGAGTAGCAAAGCTAGCAGCACTACCAGTTCCATCAGTGTCGATCTTAACTAATGTATTACTGCCAGACTGTAGTAATTGTAGATAACCGTTAGCCTGTGCATCATTTAAATTAGTAGTACCTGGACTAATAGTTGTGAATAAACTACTTAGGTCTAAGACATCATTACCATTACCAAAGTCATTGATGGTATCACTAGCTTCAGTCATGCTAGAGAAGACAAATACATCACTACCATTACCACCAGTTAAGGTGTCACTACCATTACCACCAGTTAAGGTGTCATTACCATCAAGACCATTGAGCTTGTCATTACCGTCATTCCCTGTGAGGCTATTATCAGCAGTGTTACCTGCAATCGAGTTGTTAAGGGTATTGCCCGTACCATTAATCGCATTACTGCCAGTTAGGAAAAGATATTCTAGGTTCGCACTGAGAATCCAGGTAATAGAAGCGTTCACGGAGTCTGTGCCAGCACCTGCATTTTCTGTAATTGTAACGGAGTTACTATCTACAACGTAAGTGTCATTACCAGCATCACCAAATAAAGTGTCATTACCAGCAGCACCATATAAGGTGTCATTACCGCTATCACCGTGGAGGATATTATCACCACTGTTACCAGTAATCGTGTTGCCGAGGGTATTGCCCGTACCATTAATAGCATTAGTGCCAGTCAGCACAAGATTTTCTATGTTCGCATCTAGAATCCAGGTAATAGAAGCACTCACAGTGTCTGTACCAGCACCAGCAGCTTCTGTAATTGTATCAGAGTTACTATTTACAATGTAAGTGTCGTTATCAGCACCACCTATTAAGCTGTTAGCACCTAGACCGCCATCAAGTGTGTCATTACCAGCACCACCATCAAGGATATTATCACTGGCATTACCTGTAATCAAGTTGTTGAGGGTATTGCCCGTACCATTAATCGCATCAGTGCCAGTCAGAACAAGATTTTCTAGGTTTGCAGCTAGAGTAAAGGTGATAGCAGCCCTCACAGTGTCTGTGCCAGCACTAGCATCTTCTGTAATTGTATCGGAGTCACTATCTACAAGGTAAATGTCATTACCAGCACCACCTATTAAGCTGTCATTACCAGTACCACCATCAAGGGTGTCGTTACCAGTACCACCGTCAAGGGTGTCATTACCAGTACCACCATCAAGGGTGTCGTTACCAGTACTACCATTGAGGGTGTTATTGGCACTGTTACCAATAATCATGTTATCAAGACTGTTACCTGTACCGTTGATTGCTGTACCAGTGAGGATGAGGTTTTCTAGGTTGTTGTTCAATGTCCAATCAATCGCAGAAATGACACTATCATTTCCCTCATTTGCGTTCTCCACAATCCTATCGCCGACATTATCAACGCTATAGCGATCGTTACCCGCACCACCAATTAAGCTGTCATTACCCACACCACCGTTGAGGTTGTCATCACCCACACCACCGTTGAGGGTGTCATTACCCGCATCACCAAGGAGAATATCATTACCCACACCACCAATGAGGGTGTCATTACCTGTACCACCAAGAAGGGTGTCATTACCTGTACCACCATCAAGGCTGTTGTTTTGAATGTTACCAATAACAACATTATTGAGGCTGTTACCTGTACCGTTGATGGCTGTACCAATGAGGGTGAGGTTTTCTAGGTTGTTATCTAATATCCAATTAACCGTAGAAGCTACAGTATCAGTTCCCTCATTTGCGTTCTCCACAATGGTATCGCTGACACTATCAACAGTATAGCGATCATTACCCGCACCACCAACTAGGCTGTCATTCCCCAAACCACCAACTAGGCTGTCATTCCCCAAACCACCGTTGAGGGTGTCATTCCCGTCACCACCGTTGAGGTTGTCATTTCCGTCACCACCATCAAGGCTGTTGTTTTGAGTGTTACCAGTAATAATGTTATCTAGGCTGTTACCTGTACCGTTGATAGCTGTTGTACCAGTCAGGGTGAGGTTTTCTAGGTTGTTATCTAAACTCCAATTAACCGTAGAAGTTACAGTATCAGTTCCCTCATTTGCGTTCTCAACAATGGTATCGCCCACACTATCAACGTTATAGCGGTCGTTACCCGCACCGCCAACTAGGCTGTCATCACCCAAACCACCGTTGAGGCTGTCATTCCCCAAACCACCGTTGAGGCTGTCATTCCCGTCACTACCGTTGAGGGTGTCATTTCCGTCACCACCATCAAGGCTGTTGTTTTGAGTGTTACCAGTAATAATGTTATCTAGGCTGTTACCTGTACCGTTGATGGCTGTTGTACCAGTCAGGGTGAGGTTTTCTAGATTGTTATCTAATATCCAATTAACAGTAGAAATGACGCTATCAGTTCCCTCGTTTGCATTCTCAACAATGGTATCGCCCACACTATCAACGTTATAGCGGTCGTTACCTGCACCACCAACTAGACTGTCATCACCAGTACCACCGTTGAGGTTGTCATTCCCTTCACCACCAATGAGGGTGTCATTCCCTTCACCACCGTTGAGGTTGTCATTCCCCGCACCACCATCAACGGTGTCATCACCAGCGCTACCGTTGAGGTTGTCATTATTCACAGTACCAGAAATTAGCTGAGTCATAGTAAATTTTTCACTCCTAAAAAAGTAGCCACAAAAGTAGTCGCCGTATCTTCAATAACTCTGTAAATTTTGAATAAATTATTTCTACAACTGGGGTAAAATAAAAATAAGCGAGTAAATTGCTCAAATTTGCTTTTTACAGAAAATTTGACAACTGCTAATAAGCTCATCCCAGCCCCTTACGATGTAGGATGAACTTCAAAAGTCGGTTGTTTTTGATCGTGAGCAATTGACTATTAACCAATAACGATATCTTGAAGTTCGTTATTGGTTTGATAGCATGTTGTAGAGAGCGACTTTATTGTTGCCCTTTTGTAATAGTTATTCAAAAAACCCGGGAAGTTTCTCTGGACAAAAGTCAGTTATTTTTGTATGTATCTACCTGTTCTGAAATTGGTACAAATTGATTTTTAAGTAAAAATACGGCTAATGAGTGACAATTTACTTAAAATTTCCACGAAATCAACCAGTACAGTGCAGTTAAGAAGAGTTGTAAATTATGGTGCTATGCGCCTAAACAGTATTACAACCGACCCTAGCTGAACTCCATTGATTATAGCTAATGATTATAGCTAAATAGTATAATCAATGACAAGTGTTCAATAATTAGTGACTCTGCTGACGAAAATTTGGTAGCTCTACAGATGCCAAAGACTTGCGTCCCTTGGGTGGACGTTTGGGATAAACTACTGGTGAAGGTGAGTTAGCAGATGAGTCTTGTGTTAGATCCGACAAAGGCAAGTTTACCTGATTCAACTGGGAAATGTCTGACCAATAGTCTTCATTGTCTGCGGTATCAGTTGTTTGCGCAAAGACGCGGAGCGGCCTGTCTCCAGACATCGCTGGATTGGGAGATACAGGTGAGTTATTCGCTGATTCAGAGGCGTTATTTACTACCCAGCTAATAGAGGGGTTGCTTTCTGGTACAGCCTCTAATTGCTCGTCATCGGTAACAGTTGTTGCTGAAGTTTCCCAGAAAGATATATCATCAGCTTGATTGCTGTCTGCATCTATGTCAATAGTAGACATTGAAGATGAAGATGCAGGTGGGGAAACAAAAAACATTTGGATGAGACTTTCAATTTGCTCATCAATGTTAGAAGCACCCAAATTTGCTCCTACTTCTGATGTCGTGGCGGAATCGTCAATGATGTGGGATGAGTCTAAATGGGGAACGGCTTCTTTGGAAGTATCTGCTTGTGGCGGTGTTGGCTGTTCTTCTCTATCTGACCAATCCCAAGGAGAGGATGAAGTAGTAGGAGGTTCACTTCTGTGATGTGAGGCTGATGCAGAAGATTCTCTGGTGGAAGTATCTAAATTATCAGTTAAAGATTCTGGTTCTGCTGACCAAGGCTTAATTGGTTGCGCATTGGGAAACAAAGACCGAGCTTTTTTCGCAAATCTTGATTGCTTTGTATTTTTCTCGTGCTTAGGAGTTGCAGTATCTGCTAGGGAATCATCACCAGGGACGGGTGTCTCCAAACACTTTTCCAGAGCCGCTTTAAATTGTAGGGTCTGGCGTTGTTGTCGCATTAACCTGGTACGTAATTCTCGACAAGAATTTTCTGATTGTAATAGCTGCTGAGATTGCTCGCTATAGTTAGTTTGCAGCAGCGAACATTCCCGTTCTAATTGCGCCAGACGTTGTTGACTAATTTGTAGCTGTGCTTTGTATGTTTCAATGCAAATTTCTTGGCGCTGAACGTTTTGCACAGCAGTTTCTAATTCTTGGAATAAAGATTGTATTTGTTCTTGGGCTGCGGATAGTTCCTGAGTTTGTTGGTTGAGCATTGACTCAGTGACGCTAGCCCGCCTTTTCTGCCATTGTATAACCTTTTCTGACTCAGCTAAATCATCTTTGAGTTTTTCTACCTGCTCATACAAGCCATCGTTAGCCGAACGCAATTGGGCATTCAATGTCAGCAGTTTCTGAAATTCAGCATCTATCAAGGTTTGTTTATCTAGATCTGGCTCAGCCACCCAGTCCTGCTTGGTTTCCTCTGCTGGGATCTCTGGAACTTCTATCTCGTGCTGCTCATCTTTTGCTGGAGCTAGAAGTGGCAATTTCCGAATTGCCATATTGTCATTAGGTACAACAGAATAAAACGGACAACTCGCCTGCTCAACTTGTGGCGAATTAGCAGAATTTAAGGATTCAATAAAAGCCTCATTATTTGAGGTCTCAGCTTCATTCATCACTCTTGACCCACCTGCTTAAAAATGTTCAGCAGTGCTGGCGTTAGCATTGCTTATCGACAGTGTCCGAATCGGTTTTGACGCAAGTAGCTGGGGTAAACTTGAGCAGCCCCTGGCTTGAGCCTTGGGGAGATGCACTCTAGAAGCCAAGTGTAGCTCTCCTCCTCCAGGAATAATTAAGCATTTATTCGTGTTCCCCATTTTGCATCTAGAACTGATGAAGTTATAACATTAAGAGGTTATATCCCGCCAATGTAAGAATGACGGAAAAATCTAGTTCTGATACTAATTGCAGCCGCGATTCTGCTTGATTTTAATCAACAGTTGTGACTAAATAAGTTATTGGCACAAATTCAGCACGGTAGAAGCGTTAGTACTGTATCTAATTTAGCAAACAGCTTACCCTCAGCTGCAAGTAATTTGAAAAATGGCAGAGATGGGCAGTTGTCAGTTGTCAATTGTCAGTCGTCATTTCTTATTTATCTCCCTTCCCTTGTCCCCCTTGTCTCCCTCATCCCCCTTGTCTCCCTCATCCCCCTCATCCCCCTCATCTCACGGTAGCCAATGGGGGGCAAATCCATCTAAAGGAAGCTTCTCTGGCTGAATTTGGGCAGTAGTGGTGTCGGCGATTGGCATTAAGGGCATTAACCACAAGCTACTAGTAGCGATCGCTTCGCCATCATCGGTTTTTAAAGGATTTGTCGTTTGTGCAGCAATTGGCTGTGCTACTACTTGGTCAAATAATAAGCCTAAACCATCTGGTGATAGGCTCATTTGCACATTTCGCTGGGCGATGGGTAGTAGCAGTAGCGGTTTTTGTTGTGCAGTTTTCAAATCGATGGCGACTACATAAGGCTGTTCTATGTATTGTTCTTTAGATACTAACTGTGTTAGCAAGCAGTAAAGGGTGGGAGAGGCTGGATCGAATTGGCAATTGAGAATTTCGCCTGTTGTTTTTAACAAGGATTTTTCAATTCCTTGGTTGGTAACTAAAAATAAATCTCGCGTGTAATCTGTATTAAATTTGACCATTGCTGCTTGCGAGCCATCTTGAGAGAAAGCTTGGACTAACCCATACTGCGGCAGAAACTCTAAAGGTTTACCAGCATCTTTTTTTAGAGGTAAAGTTGCTACTCCCTGTCCTTGGGCAACTGCCACTGTTGTACTATCAGCTGAAATAATAAAATCTCCCCCTGGTTGGCTTTTGAGGGGTTTAGCAGTAAGTTTTTCTCCAGAGTCGCTAGTTGTTGGCATGATCCACAACCCAAAGTCGCCAGGATTAGATTTATTTCCTCGCTGAATGACAATGGTTTTTCCATCTGGCGATAAGTCAAATTTCAGGTTTTGGTAGTCTTTACTATCTAAAAGTAGGTCTACTCTACCTGCTGGTTGTGCTTGTTGATCTACTTTGGTAGAAATACCTGTTGTAACTGTGTATAGCTGAGCCGAAAGTAAGTCTTGAGTTTTACTAGTGCGCGCGGAAAATAAAATTTTATCTCCATCTGGAAATGGCTCAAAGTCCATGACAATCAAATCTTTGGGGCTAAGTACCTTTTTTTGCTCTTGGGTTAAGTTGTAAAGAATCAACTGTCCCCGTTCTTCTGGATTAACTCCGATATAAAGAATTGCGCGATCGCGGCTGCGAAAGCTACCGACAAAAGGCTGATTTCCCCTGTTGTTGCCTGTTTTCTTAGCGAATTGATCTTTGGCTCCCTGCAACTGAACTTTATAATTCGTGCCATAGGGTGCGGGTGTCAAAAGTGTATAAACCATCCGCCGCCCAGCCCAACTGATTTTTCCAGCTAGAGGTGGTTCAATTTTCAAGTTATCCTCTACACTTTTTGTATCCATTGGGCGGCTAAAAGTGAGAGTAAAAGCTCTATCTTCTGAGCCAATTTGCAGGTTTTGCCAGGTGAAGTTTCGCACCTTCGCCTTTACTGCATCACCTTGCCAGATTACCAACCCAATCAGCAAACTCAGCAGCAGTATGAATGTGATCGCCACGCGATCAAGTGGTTGGATAAATGCTTTGGATGTAGTCATTTGTCAATAGTCAATGGTCAATGGTCAATGGTCAAGGGTCAATGGTCAATGGTTATGAGTCTATTAACCGTGGACTTTTGACTCTTGACTAATCAAAATAGGGATTTTTTGGTTGGGGAATCTTTTTGAGTGAACTGGCGGCGATGGTGAGTTGGCGTTTTCCAGAAAGATTTTCTGTGAACATTTGTCCTTCTATTTCCAGCCAGGTATCAGCTGGGTAACGCTCATGATTGTCTTGTAGTTTCACGGGTAAGCCCACCGGATAAGCATCAGCAGCACAACAAGTTAAGACGAATCTAGCTAAGAAAATATATTCTTTCCCTAGGTCTGGTGGGTGGATGACAAATCCCCGCACCTTGACTTTTTGCCCTGTATATGAGTCTGGTTCAGGATAAACATTCAGTGTGCGTACCCAGTCTACAAGCGATCGCTCTTCTGGACGAACAGTAGCTCGAAATGCTTGGGGTTTGAGGCGTGAGGTTCCCAAGGAATCAATTGTCACACCGCGCTGGAGTGCTTTATCACTGGCAAAGACTTGGGGTGTAATTATGAAACCCAAAATCGCCGTAATCAATAGTAAACTAGCACTCCACCCAGGAGGAAATATATTGATATGCATCGGGTTGGCTACATCATCTCGCCTACGCCGCCGCCATAGTTCCTCAGCTTTAAAAAAACCGACAACTAGCAAGCCAATAGCACCAGCAATTGCTAATCCAAAATAATCGGGGTGAATTAACAAGTTCAGCTTGCCGGTGACCCAGTATTTTAAAATTAAAATTCCCCAAGCTGTAATTGCTAAAACATCCAGCCAAGGTATTAATAAATTTCGGAGTTTAGATTTAGACTTTGGTTTGGAATTCATGGGTAAATAGTCAAGGGTCAATGGTCAATGGTCAATTGTCAATGGTCAGTGGTCAATGGTCAGTGGTCAATTGTCAATGGTTAAAAATTAAGGAACAAGGGTCAATTGTCAAGGGTAATTACTATTGACTTTGGACTCTGGACTATTGACTCTGGACTATTGACTTTGGACTATTGACTATGGACTAATTGATTTACATGACATGTAAATTCAAAAACAATGTGAACAAAAACGTTAATAATCCTGCTAAAGCAAATAAATAAAATAACGCCTTAGCTTTGAAAATTGATAACATCAAACCTACACCTTTGATGTCAATCATCGGACCGAATACTAGAAAGGCCAACAAGGAACCAGTGGTAAAAGTAGAAGCGAAAGATAGGGCAAAAAATGAATCTACTGTTGAACAAATAGATACCACTGCTGCTAATACCAGCATGGCAGCGATTGAGCTAATCGGGCCTGCACCCAAACTCAGGATTAATTCTCTGGGTGCTAAAACTTGAATAGCAGCGGCGATCGCACTTCCTAAAACCATGACTCCGCCTAATTCCCGCAATTCCTGGACGATGTTATCTAATAACAACCGCAGTTTATCTGGAAGAGGTTTATTGCTAGGAGATGATGAGTTAGATGCTGGAATTAAATTACTATCTATGCGCGTGGTTAAATTGGATTTTCCTCCGAGGATATAACTTCCAGATTTCAACAAATTAGAACCTGTGGTGTTTTGTTGTGTTTGATGTCCTCGCCCACGGCGGGTTGCTTGTGGCGGCGCTGGGGGATTAAACTTGAGATAACGAGCGATCGCTGGTTGCACAATTGGACTCAAGTCTTTTTGAACACTAAAAACATAACCGAGAATTGTGGCAATCAATAACGAAAATACGACACGTAAGACCACTATTTCTGGCTGATCTCGAAACGCTGTCCAAGTTGACCAAATTACAATGGGGTTAATTGTTGGGGCTGCTAGCAAAAAACCAATTGCTACTGGTGTGGGTACTCCCTGCATCAGCAAGCGCCGCGCCACCGGCACATTACCGCACTCACACACCGGAAACAAAAAGCCGATTGTGCTACCAAATAAAGCTCCCAGTAGAGGATTTTTGGGCATTTTTTCTACGAGTTTGCGCTCATCTACAAAAAATAGCAGCACACTGGAGAATAAAACTCCCAGAAGCAAAAAAGGTATGGCCTCGACTAGCAAACTCAGAAATAAGGTGAAACCATTGTTCAGTTGATTCATGGGTGTTGCAGTCAAAAGCGGTTTGGAGTTTTTAGGTTATGCCTAGTCATTTTATCGAAATGGGGATCAAAAGCAGATAGGGACAATTTAAGCTCATTTAAGCCAAAACTAGATATGGGATTTATATTAACGCTTCCGCCAGAGAAAGCCATAGCTATTCAAAGATAATTATGTTTACCAAAAAAAATAAAGTGTAAAGGATGAAGGATGACAACAATCGTTACATCCGCTCAGAGCCAATGGTTGTGATAGATAAGTTTTTATCCTGATTTCTACCCACTCGCTATTTAGAGAATAGGGACTAGGGGAAGCAGGATGAGGAAAAAGAGATTTTCCTGTGTAATCGCAGTCCTTGAAAAGTGACGCTCCTACGTCGAAGAGAGCTGCGCTAACAGAGCGCCGACAGCCGATGCTCCGCTTTTTTGCTTACTAGGTGGAATAATTTCATACTTCATACTTCTTCCTATCTACTTCATACTTCAGTTGACTTGAGTGGATTTACTGACAATTACCATTCTTCAGAAGAACTATCTTGATAAATGGTTCCAATTATCTAGCTTAAGCACCTACTGTACTATATTTAATTCTCTATGTTTATACTGACTTCAATTTGGCTAGTTAGTAGCTTGACTTACATGCATTTTTATCAATGCTTCACAGTTTTTCAACATTTGGGGAGCAATGTTAATAGCCTCTGCTGCTGATTTTTAGCAACATTTCCTACTAAAGTAAGCTGTAAGATAAAGATTGAACATTATACTTTCCGTAATACTGAGTGTTGCCTCTTGGGTAAATCAGTTAGTAGAGGCACGACACCGAAAATATTTTAGTGTATTTACTGAAGCCGTGCCCCTACTTTAGCCCTAGGTTTATCAGCAGGCTTTTTGCTGATTAGGAACTGTGCTTTCAGCCACCAGGTATTGAACAAAAGCAGACAGAGGCTAAAATGATTGCTTATTGTTTGCTAGTTTTTATACAAAGTTAAGAGTCTCCAGTGTCACAAGATTTTAGTTTCCAAATATCACCACCATCTTTATCTCAGGGTAGCGATCGCGATCTCGGTTTAGAGTCAACTCTCCAAGAACTGTCAATGTACAATTTCCAAGTGGAACTTAGCTGTACCGCTATGGAAGTTGCACGGGTTTTTGAACAATACCCTTTGCTACCAGGTGCAATTTTACGCGAACAGGGAAAGTTCATCGGGATGATTTCACGGCGACGGCTGCTAGAATTTTGGATTCGTCCCTACGGAAAAGAGTTATTTTGCGGGGAACCATTGGGTATCCTCTACAGCTATGCAAGAACATCGATTTTGCAGCTTCCGGGTACGACACCAGTTTTAACAGCAATGCAACTTACCTTGAGGCGATCGCCTGAATTTGTCGCCGAACCTGTGGTGGTGGAAACTGCACCTGATACTTATCAGTTGTTAGATATATACGAACTAAATCTTGCTTCTTGGCAAATTCGCGGTATAGAAACTCAAGTGCGTTATGAACGCAGCCAAACCCAAATGATTCAAAATGATAAAATGGCAAGTTTGGGACGGTTGGTAGATGGAGTCGCCCACGAAATTTTAGACCCCGTAAGTTTTATTTGGGGTAACTTAACTTATATCTCTAACTATAGCCAAGACTTGCTTAAACTCATAGCCGCTTACGATCAAGAGTTATCTCCTAGTTCTAATTACATCAATCATCTCAAAGAAGAAATTGAATTTGATTTTTTAGAAGAAGATTTATCAAAATCCCTAGCTAGTATTCGCACTGGGGCTGAAAGATTAAAAAAACTTGTCACTAGTTTACAGAACTTCTGTCATATCGATGATGTTTATCCCAAGCCAGGAGATTTACACGCCTGTTTAGATAGTATTGTCTTATTAATAAATAGCCGGATTCAAGGAGAAATTGAAATAGTTAAAAACTATGGTCACTTACCACCTGTCTATTGCTTTATGGGACAACTAAGCCAAGTTTTAATGAATATTTTTACTGAATCTATAGATAGCTTGCTGAATGAAATTGTGCGGCATCAGTTTCATCCAGAAAATACAAATCCTCAGGAAAAGCCGCGCATTGAGATTACTACAAAAATTATTTCCCAACCAGCAACTAAAGCATCAGCACCTGACTCTCGCTGGGTTTCTATTTGTATTGCTGACAATGGCCCTGGTATGTCTTTACAGTTACAACAGCAAATTCTTGAATCTTTCTCGATGGAAAAACGCTCTGATAAAGCAACTAGTTTAGCTGTCAGTTATCGGATTATTACTGCTAAACATGGGGGTCAATTAAATTTCCGATCGCAACTTGGTCAGGGTACTGAATTTGAAATTTTATTACCCTTACTGTGATTAAACTGGAAAAATACTGCTTTAGGGACTTCCAAGTAAAAAAATATTCCATTGCTATTGTTCACTGTTGACGGTTGACGGTTCACAGTTAACACTCAACCGTCAACCGTCAACGTTTAACGGAATAATTTATTTGCTTAAACCATCATATCTATTTGGGTCTTTTTTCTCCTTTTTTTTATCAGGATCTTTTTTGGGTTTCTTGGATTCTCTGTTACCCTTTTTTTCCTTAGTCATTATTTCTCTCCAAATATAGTAATGAGTGAAATTTAGCTAGAGAGCTAATTAAGCCTTTTCCTGGTGAGATGTCGTCAAGCTAAAGAATGTCCAAAAAGTGCAGAAAGCCGTGACCGGAAAATACTTCAATCAACATAACGGTTACAAACCCTATCATTGCTAGACGACCGTTCAAAATTTCCGATGGAGCAGTAAAACCCCCAAACCAAGTCTTGCTTTTATTTGAACTCAACTGTTTAACTTTTGTTGTGTTTGGCATAAATATCGCTCTAAATTTTTCAGTTTCTTGTAGGCTTTAGTCTCGAATCAATCAAGTATTTGGCGAGGCTATTAACCGAAAGCTATAGCTGCAAAAGACTCTTGCCATACTGCATGACAGCGATTATTGAATTGAACTAAGGATTAAGTTCACTAACATCTTCAGCAGACATTATTTTTGCTCAAAACATAAAATTTTAGATGCTAAAATAGCACTTATGGTCGCTCTCAACCGACAAGCAAATTTCTTCATCTTTAACTAAAGTAATTTGCTGAAATTAAATTATCATTGTGCATCCTGCCATCGCCGATTTTTGCCCCACTGACGATTAGGCCTGCTGATATTTATTCCTCTCAGGTTGATCCAATTTAAATTGGCAATACCTAAATTTGAGTTGTTCAAATTTTCTCCAGGAAAATTTACTTCCGTGAAATTGACTTTGATGAGGCTGATTTCTCTCAGATCTGCCTGCCTACAATTTCTTTCTCTGGCTGCATATAGACTGAAACTTCATTGGCATCCATATTGGTTGCCTCGCAACGTGTAGCGCGATCGCTTTTTATATACTTTTAATTGTATGGCATAAGCTGCAATTTTGCTCAAATTACAGATTCATGAAAGTCGGTGGGAAACTCCATCTCCTTGTGGGTGCGAAGGGTGCGCGCCCCGCCGACTTGGGGCATTGGGCATTGGGCATTGGTAACCATTCATGCCCCATGCCCCATTCCTCATGCCCAAAAACTCCGATCCGTGGATGGAGTTTTTCATCTCAAGTGACTGCTCGAATATGCCTCTATATTTCAATAGAGGCTTAAAAACTTTATTCTTCAGTACTAAGTTGTAGATTTTTTGCCCCTTCCCTTGTAGGGACGGGGTTGGGGTTAGGTTCCCTAGAACTCAGGTTTATTTACAATGTCCCTTGCAGCGAATTTTCGCCCCGTTGGTAAATTTCTCTAGCATAATCAGTCCAAGTACCCTGTCCCCAATAACGAAAACAGCTAGTTTGCAACAAAAGATTATGTAACAAAAGCTGGCGATAACTAGCTTGTTTAGTGATAGATTCGGCTGTTGTGGAATTAATTAGTAATTTATCAACCTTATCATGGAATAAACTACTTAATTCATACATAGGAGACAATACATTTTCATATCCCTTAACCCAACTTATATGATTAGTCCATGAGGCTCCATCTAGATGAAAATGGGGATTAGTTTGCTTTAATTCTAAAATGGCATTCTCGACAGCTTCAGGTTGAATATTCTCAGGTGCAACTCGCTCCCAAATATAATGTTGTCCTATGGGCTGACAAGTGGGATAGTCTTTAGGTTTGCACCCAGCATCTGTGATTAATTCTAAATATTCTGTCCCACAAAATCCAACTACACCTGTTTTTCCACCACCATGATTTACCATATCCCACCAAGCTTGTTTGAAAGCACTGGGAAATTCATTCATCATCACCCCGCCGTTTTCACCATCTCCAATTTGACTAACAATTGACGGTACTAATGCAGCGCCTAATTGTTGTTTAGATAAAGTTTTGGCTTCATAATAAGGCTGCATCTGAGCAACTAATTTAGTATCTGAACCTTGGGTTTTAATTAAAGCGGTGATGCTAATTGTTTCGCCTTGAGAATTGCGAGCAATTAAACGGTGTGGTAAATGTTTGTAACTAAGAGGTTGTCCGTTAATTGTTTCTACAGTATGTTCTTGAACAAGTAGCCAGCGATATCCACATTCTTTGAGTGCTTTGACAAATGCAAATAAAGTATCAGGATGATTTGGCAGGTGCATTTCTGGGGGAGAAAATCCTTTAACTCTCGCTAAGGCTTCCCAACCAAAAATTGCGGCAAAATGCTGTTGCCATGCGAGGATTTGTAATTTAATGTCTGCTATGGGGGTGGAAGGGATCACCGCATGACTCCACATTGTACCCAACCACTCAACATAAGGCTGATAGGTGGGATCGCAAGTGATGCGTTTGAGGTTATCGATAATGTCACTGCGTCCCATTTGTCTCAATCCCCAAAAAAGATTACCAGAGTAATCCAACATGACGCGGGGATTGCAACCTTGACTGACGAGTTCGGGAATAAAATCTCCAATGCGGCTGTAACAATAGGCAAAAGGCCCAGCATTGTGATTATCACCTTCCCCTTGATGTTCAAACATGTATTGGAGATTGCTAATCAATCCCCCATCATATCCAGCGGGTATAGTTGGCTGGTGCATATGTAAGGCGATCGCAAATCCGGCGTTAATATCTTCTAAACTCAGGTTGGTTTTTGCTAAAAATACGGGTGCATCATGGTTTACCACCGATAAAACCTCTGTTTCCCAACCAGAAATATTTGGTAACCCATCGATAATTTCGGGCAAAATGGGGAGATTATCTGGCAATTTCAGCATTTCTGGTGGCTCCGAAACGAGGTGTATCTTACTTATCCAAGCACAGTCTGTAGTCAGGGCACAAAGTTGTTGTGCCCCTAGTGTATGTTACTTACGCGCAGATACGATCGAAACCATGTTTCTTGATAAAAGTAGATCCCTGGTAATCAGGCTGAGTTTTTGGGTAATTGCGCTCAGTATGGTGTTAGGCTGTTGGGTTCTCAAAGCTCTTGGCGTTGCTAGTTGTAAAATTGGTTCTAGCAACCAAGGCATCAGGCGTTGACACCAAACAGCTAGATGACTTTGCCAACCTACTAAAATTTCTGGTGAATCTCTTTGCAAGCCAGCGACAAACGTTTGGGCGACTTCCTGGGGTGTCATTGGGATCACCCAGCGAAATAATTGGAAGCCGC
This sequence comes from Calothrix sp. NIES-2100, assembly GCF_963875285.1. Taxonomy (NCBI): domain Bacteria; kingdom Bacillati; phylum Cyanobacteriota; class Cyanophyceae; order Nostocales; family Calotrichaceae; genus Calothrix; species Calothrix sp. NIES-2100. The sequence goes on along the minus strand of NZ_CAWNLA010000001.1, from coordinate 7,644,931 downwards.
GTACCATGTCTGTGTCTGTCAGGGAAGGTAGTAATGCTTGCACTTGAATATTGTATGGTGCGAGTTCCTGACGTAAGGCTTGAGTAAATCCTAAAATGGCGAACTTAGTAGCTGAATAAGTCGCCATTGTGGGTGCAGCGATTTTCCCCATCAAGCTGGACACATTCACAATTGTCCCTTGTCTGTGGTTAGCCATACGCCGCGCTACCAGACTAGTTAGGTTGTACATCCCCAATAAATTAAGGGAGATTTCTTCTTGAACTTGGGGAAGTTTAGATTGTAAAAACGGACTTTGGTAGGCTACACCCGCACAATTAACCAGTAGATGTATGGGGCCATGATTGCGCCAAAGCTGCGCAACAGCAATATTTACCTCAATAGCTTGAGTTAAATCTATCGGTACGATGGTAGCGTCTGCGCCCATCGCCTCGATTTCTTGAGCTACTTCGCTCAACTTGTGGCGATCGCGTGCCAACAGTATCACACGTTTGATACCTTGCTGTGCTAATTCTAGAGCGATCGCACGCCCAATACCACGGGAAGCCCCAGTAACTAAGGCAACCTTACCTTGAATCTTCATGAATTTGTACCTCCAAAATCTTCAGTCTTACCGCGTTCTCGCATATTTTGGGTAAGACACATTAGTTATTGCCATTGAAATCAAAAGTAAGCCTTTAAACAAGCAGAGATTTCTGAGTTAATCTACAAATCCCTTATAGTCAGCCTCCCAACCACAGAAATTTCTCGCTTGCTGTTTGACAATTACATACAATTGGCTGCATGGATATAGCTCATAGGTTTTTCAATCTCCTTAATCCAAGCATTAACCAAAACGCTGTCATACACACGTTAACAATTTAATCAAGTTATGGCAACATTTATTAATAAGCATTTCTTAATACTTATTTACAAATAGTATATATATAGGCCAGATTTTTGGGATAAGTTTTTATTAATACTGCTGGAATAATATAAAAATTTCTTGACAATCAGTACCAATTTCTGGCATTAATCAATAAAATCAGCAATTTAGCTAAAATATGACAGTTTGCGTCATCACGAAGACATTAAATGTACATATAGTTTGGGAAACATTGTAGTAGTGATTGTCGTCAGCAAATCTACTAAATTTAGGCGATGAATACTCCTAGCCATGCGATCCTCAATTTGGTGGTTTTCAGCCAACAAATACGAAATCAGGCAAGTCACGCCATTTTTATTGGTGCAATCTTGCCCGATGTGCCGATATTTGTGTTCTTCTTCTTGATGAAATTTGTCTATCGCCTGCCTTCACATCAAATTTGGTCAGAAGTTTACTATCAGCCCTTTTGGCAAGCCATAATCAGTACTTTCCACTCCATTCCTTTAGCATTAATTGGCGTAATCATTGCCCATTTTTTGAATTGGCAAGTCATAGAAATGGGGTTTATCAGTATGGTGTTGCACTCACTTTTAGATTTACCAGTGCATAATGACGATGCTCACCGCCACTTTTTCCCCTTTAGCAATTACCGTTTTATTAGCCCAATTTCCTACTGGGATCGCCAGCATTACGCGGGGATCGTCGCTTTCGTAGAGATATCCTTAGTATTAATCGCCAGCATTTCTCTATTTCCCACTATGCGCTCATACTTCAGTAAAGGACTATTATTAGCAGTCAATCTATTTTACTGGGGTGCATACATCAGGTTTTACCTAATGGCAGCAGTCAATAGTCAATAGTCAGTTGTCAGTTGTCATTGGTCATTGGTCATTGGTCATTCTTACAAAGTTCTGTTCGTCGTACTCCAAAGGAGAACTCGAAGAGTAGACGTTGGCGTCCCTTGCGCGTCTCCCCTTGGGAGAAGCCAGACGCTCGTACCTCGCTAACGCCGGACGCCGGCGCTCAGACTTTGCGCTTTGTAATTTCTCCCCTTTGTCCCCCTTCCCTCATCCCCCCATTCCCCTTATGGCGACCGAGTAGGCGTTGGTTGCGGCTGTAGTTGCGGTGGTGGTACGGTTGGTTGAGGATTTAAGCCATTGAGTGCTTGTTGTAACTGCTCTGTTGTCAAGGACTGTACAATACTGAGATTGAGAGGAGCCTGACTAATATATTGGGCATAGGATGGCTGCAAGTACGAGCGGTATTCAGTACGGTTTAAAAGATGGGTTTCTAAAAAAGCTAGGCTTAAAGCTTTGATATAGGAATAAGCAGGCGCACGATTTGGCCCTAGCAACGCCTCTGGTACAGGTAAAACATCATTGTTAGCAGTTGGTTCTGCGATCGCACTAAAGTGTGTAGCTTTTTCAATAACAACTAAGTATTTATTGGGATTAGGCAGCCAAGTAAAGGGGTAAATCTGTTCAGCGACCGGTGGGGCAAAGATATCTTCGCTACCAGCGACTAGCATTGTTGGGACTTTAATTTGACTCACGCCACTTTCACCCAAGACTGAACTATCAATCGGATTAATCGCGATCATCGCTTTAATGCGAGGATCTTGCAGTGGATAATTTTCTACTGGTAAATCATCGGCGCGACATTGCAAAAATACTGACACATTCAAGGTGCGATTCGGATTGCAATCGCGGCGCAGTTTGTCAAAGTTAATTTTTGCTCCCGCTAAAGCCATGACAGTATAACCACCAAAGGAATGACCGAAGGCGGCGACTTGTTGCAAATTTAGTTTACCTTGGAGGTTGGGATTAGTCTGATCTAACTGCTGGAGTTGATCGAGTACGAATTTAACATCTAAAGGTCGATTAATAAATTCTTGCGCTTCTGGTGGCCCCGCTAAGCCGGAAAAGTATAGCTGAAAGCGTTCAGCGTTACTACCAGGGTGTTCCAATACAGCAACAGCAAAACCGTGAGATGCTAAATGTTCAGCTAGGTAGACGAAAGCATAACGATCGGAAGCGATACCATGAGAAATCACAACCAGCGGAAAGGGAGGTTTAAGTGCATCTGTTGTTGTTGACGATGATGCTTGAGGTACATAAACATCCACTGGGAGACTGCGATTCCGGGAATTGTCGTTAAGTTTCAGGCTAGTGATTTGAAATTTAAAATTTCCAGGCGATCGCAAATCTGGCTGTTGGGCGAAGTCAACTGTGGCATTATTAGTTTGGGTGATGGTCTGTTGTTTGATAAATGCCACAATTTGATCCTTAGCTTTACCCAACTCTACCAAGCTATTAACTATCTGTAGCCCCTCAGAAAAATTCAATCGCAAACTGTCGCTAGGATACTTACGCAACAAATTGACAACAGTTAAGCCGTCTGGATCAGCCGCAGATAAAATCAAAGCCGCACGAATCGCATAAAAACCATTCTGGCGAGAGTCGGTAAGCAGTATTTCTCCTAAACGTCGCACTACCGCCTCCCCTAATGGTGAGTAGGTAAACTGAGACACTAAAACCGGAGGAATATCAAATTTTTGTTGCAGTAGTTGTCGTAATTGCGCCAGTTGTTCAGGAGTAGCACGGCTGGCATAAAATGCTAATTCACTATTGATTTTACCTTCTTTGGCAAATTTTTCCAGAGATTCAGCCGATAAAGAAAATTCTCCGAAGGGAGGGTAAAAAAAACTAATGCGTTCAGCGCCTAATCCAGGCGTTGCCGTCAAAATCGTAGACAATATACCTAAACTGAGGTATTTCAGAAATTTTTTCATCAGCAAAACCCGCTGTCTACCCCGTCCACACAAATTTGGGCGGCGAGGAAAGCGGGGCGGGATATGTACCGCTTTCCTATTTACCTACTTTGATATATAACAAATGGCTGATTACTACACATATATCTAATAGGATATATAGCATTTATCAACCATTAATGAAAAAAAAGATCCCCGACTTCTTTAAGAAGTCGGGGATCTGATACTGGCGATTTTCGTTGATTAAATAACTTGATTTATCAGCGGACATCGGCGGTTAATTATGCTTATTTGAACAGATGTTTCGAGTCACCTTCAAAGGGCTAGCCCCTAGCCCCTAACCCCTAACCCCTATTTTCAAGCTTTTAAAACCAAATTGAAGGAATTTAAATAACCTGTTATGGTTTTAGCTAAAGTTGGGCGTTGTTTTTTTGTCGTTATCGCCATTACTTGATACAAACGCCCTTCGGCAAAATACATTCTGCTTTTAGTGAATTTACCCCCAGCATTGACATACTCAATTTCTTTACCGGGATGACCATTAGTACTACGAATATCTCGCTGACTAATTAAATTGCTTTTCGTAGTTTTTAAAGCGAGATCTCTGGCATTATTAAGTACTGTTTGGGGGTTTACCATTTGACCATAACTGTAAGGAAAGTCATTGTAAGCAACTACATAAGCTACTTCCTGTTTTGGTGGTTGAGCTGTAAATAGTTCTACATTGATTTCCCCCATGTAGGTTTTTTGAGCTTGGGTCTTCCTGATGGGTATTCCTGGCATTAAAACGCTAAAGCGCCCATCTGGGCCAGTAAACAACTTCCATTGTGGCTTTTGTGGTTGAGTAACCTTGGGTTTAGCTGGTGTTACCTTTGGTTTAGGTTGACTGGCCTCAACCAGGAAAGACCCGCTGCATACAAGTGTGGCAGCAAGTAAGGGCAATAAAACTTTAATTGTCATAGTTTTTGCTTTTGATGATGCTGATATCACCGTTGTTGCTAGTACAGCACAGCGGAAATAAATATTCGATTCAAAATAAACGCAAAGCTTACTTTATAAGCTTTTTGCAATTTTGAATTTTGACCCTTCGACTACGCTCTGGGTAAAATTTTGAATTTTGAATTCCGCAAAGCGGTACTAGCTGTTATAACCTAGCAGCATACAAAGCAGCACCAATTAGCCCTACTTGTTGATTGAGAATAATATACACCGGTATTTCTTCGAGGAGGGAACGCATTCTACCTTTTTGGGTAAAATTCAAGAGGAAAGTACCGTCTTGCATTAAAGGCAATATTTTCGGAGCGATACCACCAGCAATATATAATCCGCCATAAGGTAGAAGTTTGATGGCAAGATTTCCGGCTTCTGCACCGTAAAGTTCGACAAACAGATGCATGGTTTGTTCGCAGAGGCGATCGCGTCCTTGGAGTGCAGCCGTACCAATGATCGCATTTGGATCGACGCTTTTCTCTAGTTTTCCCGCTTCTTGTTCCCAAACTCTGACGATATGGGCGATATCTGGTGATTCGGCGGCAATTTTTTGATCCCGCAAAAATTGGTAAATTGAGATAATGCCTTGCCCAGACACAACTCTTTCTACAGAAACGCGCTGGATATCATGTTTATCCATCAGATATTTCATCAGCCGAAACTCTAACTCGGTACGCGCAGCAAAGTCGGCGTGTCCACCTTCGGAAGCAAAAACGTGATAATTTTCTCCCTGCTTGATTAAAAATCCTTGTCCTAAGCCAGTCCCCGCGCCAATAATGGCAATGGGTGCTTCGGGTCTGGGTTTCCCTGGTTGTAAAGTCAGCAGATTTTTGGTGTTTAAGCCGAAAATGCCGTGACCAACAGCAGTAAAGTCATTGATCAGGGAAACAGAGGTAATCCCCAATTCTTGTTGTAGACGTTCACTATCTAAATACCAAGCTAAATTGGTCAGCTTAGCAGTATTGTTCACTACTGGACCGGCGATCGCAAAGCAAGCCTTTTGGGGTGTCGAAGACTTAGCTTTGATGAGAAACTGTTGGACTATCGGTACTAAATCAGGAAAATCCTGACTGTGAAAACTCTCCTCATAAATATTGCGTAAAATATGTGAGTCTGAGTTTTCATGCAATCCTGGTGAATCTGTGGTTTCAGCCAACCGCAGAATAGTTTTCGTACCACCAATATCTCCCGCTAGTAATAATGTCATAAAACTTATTAGTAATAGAGTGACTTTCTCAGTACATGGCAATATCTAGATTAGCGTCAGCCAGGATTTAAAGTCTCTATCCGGGAATTAAACAAATCGAATTACTTCTTCTACCTCCACCAGATGAGAAGTATCCCCCTTAAGTTCTAACAACCATTCTGCGTCTTGAAGCACGACTTTGACTAAAGAACATAAAGAAGCTTTCACTTCCATTTTGGCAATTTCCCCGACTAATCCCATCGCCGCTCCTAGTACAGAAGCGCCATGCCCTACTAATAGGATATTGGCAGGGTAGAATTCACTGGCTAGACATCTAGCGGTTTGTCCAGAACGTCCCCTTACTTGTTCTTGTGTTTCGGGATATTTGGCTGCAATGCGTGGAGTATAGCCCAGATCAATTCTCGGAAATAATTCTGCTAACGCTGAAGTTGAGAGTCTTTCTGGTTCTTCTGTCATCCAAGTGGGATTTAGCCATTCACTTAACCCAGTTTCTAATTTAATCGGTAAATCTAGCGCTTCGGCTACGGCGTTGGCTGTTTGTACTGTTCGCAGAAACGGGGAAGCAAAAATATGGCTGATTTTCTCTTTCTTCAGGCGATTAGCTAGCTGCTTGGCTTGAATGAAACCATCCTCCGATAAAGGTGGATCGTAGCGTCGTTCAGCAGTGAGAAACCAATCAGGGTTGACAAAGTCGAGGCGGTTGGCGTGTCTGGCGATCCAGATAATTTGACTCATGGCTTTGATTATTTGGGCGAATACAATTCGCTACAGTGATAGATACCCAAAAACTGGGAGACAAATCTCAATATATGCTAAATATTGTAACTTTTTGTAAAAGGGTTACTTCTGAGACTAGTAGATCAGGGCGTAAATAAATTTAGCGCCAAGTCTGAGTCGAAGTATCCTTCAATCAGAACTTTCTAAGAGATCTGCTTGTATCCTTTCTTTCTTCGGTCACTCAGAGATATTTACATTTAATGTATATAAAAAATATAAATTATCCGTATGACATTTTATTCTTAACTTAGATTGTTACTACTTACTAAATATTGATAACCTCACTAGTTAAACAAAAACAAGATACAAATCAACATAAAGTGTTGTATAAAATTAAAACAACATAAAATATTAAAATTTCTGATACAGACCATCGTAAATTTAAATTGAGGAGAGAATGGAGAAAAAAAATGATACCTCTTGTTACGCGGTGCCTGGCAGAATTTCTCGGAACATTGGTGCTAGTTTTTGGTGGATGCGGCAGTGCTGTTTTTGCAGCAGCATTTCCTGATGCCAAAGCCAATGAATTCGGAATTGGTTTTTTAGGGGTTTCTTTGGCATTCGGTCTGACAGTATTGATTATGGCCTATGCGATTGGTCATATCTCTGGTTGTCATCTTAACCCAGCCGTATCATTTGGTTTGTGGGCGGGAAAACGTTTTCCCGGATCAGAATTACTTCCATATATTATTTCCCAGGTATTAGGAGCAATAGTCGCCGCTGGGCTAATTTATTTAATTGCCAGTGGTAAACCAGGATTTACACTTTCTGGATCTAATCCATTAGCAACAAATGGCTTTGCAGAACATTCTCCTGGAGGTTATTCGCTGGTTGCTGGTTTCATCACAGAAGTTGTACTTACCTTCATTTTTTTAATAGTGATTTTAGGTTCAACAGATGGACGTGCGCCTAAGGGCTTTGCACCTATTGCGATTGGTTTAGCACTGACACTAATTCATTTGGTTAGTATTCCCATCACCAATACATCAGTGAATCCTGCTCGTACTACTGGCCCTGCACTCTTTGCTGGGGTAGAAATGTTTAAGCAAGTATGGATGTTTTGGGCTGCTCCTATTTTAGGTGCAATTTTGGCAGGATCATTCTATTCACGAGTTTTGGGTGAATCAGGAGAGCAAATTGTCGGTGAAGCAGAGTTGCAACTGAAATAGCAATTCACCAAGACAAGATTAGTCGTAATTTCCAACAATCAAGAAATTTCTTGTAGCAGAATAACAGACGATTTATAAAGTACATCTTAAGTAGGGTGCGTTAGGCTTCAGCCATAACGCACCATTTTTATCTTATAACTTTAACCATCCAAATAACTCACCTACAGTCAATTGTAAATTACTCACTAAATCGGGAGCTGGTAAGATTTCCTGTTCTGCTTGTAAAAGTTCTGGTTGCTGTTTTGGGGGATAAACTATAACAGAACGTTCATCTGGATCTATCAGCCAACCTAAGCAACTACCATACTTTAAACAATGCAAAATATTTCCAGTTACTTTCGTCTGACTTTGTTCGGGTGAAAGAATTTCAATTGTCCAGTCTGGATAGGTTTCAAAGACATTCGCTACATCTCCGTTTGCATCTAGAGGAATTCTTTCCCACGCAAACACAGCGACATCGGGAACAATTGAACGCCCGCCAAAGGTACACCGCAATTCTGGAAAAGCTAGGGCAATTTTTTGAGTTTCAGCTAGTTGATTAATATCAGTAACTAGCTTACCCTGTAATTTACTATGTTTTCCTCGTGGCATCGGTTTTTGAATAATTTGCCCATTGATATATTCACTAGCTGGCTTGGTTTCCGGCTGGTTTAAAAATTCTTCTAAAGTTAGAGGTTTGGTTGGTGAATTTAGCATATGTTCGCGCTTATTGCTCATAATAAAAGCACCCCACCCCCAACCCCTCCCCGCAAGCGAGGAGGTGAGTAAAAGAGGAGAGGAGAAGTTGAGATTTGGTGGGGTGGGGTAGTAGGGACATGAGATAAAATTAAGTTATCCTAAATAAGCTTTTTTAACTCGCTCATCGATAATTAATTCGGATGCTACACCTGTTAAGCTTTTCGCGCTTATTGCTCATAATAAAAGCACCCCACCCCCAACCCCTCCCCGCAAGCGAGGAGGGGAGTAAAAGAGGGGAGGAGAAGGGTAGATTTGGTGGGGTGGGGTAGTAGGCATACGTGTCAACTTAACGTGAAACCCTTGCCAAGACGTGATGACCGAATTATCTCACCTACCATCACGATCCGCGTCACCCCACCCCAGCTTTGCTAACGCAAAACTTCCCCTCCCCGTTTACGGGGAGGGGATTAAGGGGTGGGGTGAAAGACTTGTGGGATAAGCGTTTTAACTTAAGTTGACACCAATGGGTAGTAGGGACATGAGGTAAAATTAAGTTATCCTAAATAAGCTTTTTTAACTCGCTCATCGGTAATTAATTCGGAGGCTGCGCCTGTTAAAGTAATAGAACCAGCTTCTAAAACATATCCTCTATCGGCAATTTGTAGAGCCAGATTTGCGTTTTGTTCAACTAATAAAATCGTTACGCCTGTAGCTCGGAGATTTTCAATAATTGTGAAGATTTCCCGGACGATCGCAGGCGCTAAACCTAAGCTAGGTTCATCTAACAGCAGTAGTTGGGGTCTACTCATTAAAGCACGAGCGATCGCTAACATTTGTTGTTCGCCACCGCTGAGGGTTCCTGCTAGTTGATTGCGTCTTTGGGCTAAGCGGGGAAATAGCTGATATTGATGTTCTAAATCTGCTTTAATTTCTTTTTGATCGTTGCGAATATACGCACCTAATAACAAATTATCTAAAACTGTTTGTCTAGCTAATACTCTCCGTCCTTCCGGAGAATGGGCGATACCCAGTTTTACTACCTCATAAGCTTGACGGCGCGTAATATTCCGTCCATTGTAGATAATTTGTCCATTTTTAGGGTTAACTATTTTTGATATAGCGCGGAGTGTAGTAGTTTTACCAGCACCGTTAGCACCAATTAAAGTTACTACTTCGCCTTTTTTAATTGTTAAATTAATCTTTTTCAGAGCTTGAATGCCGCCATAATTTACATCCAGGTCTGTAACATCTAAAATCGTAAAATCTTCTTTATCTTTTAAATCTCGGCGTTCATCGGCGTTCATCGGCGGTTCAATTCCTCATCCACTTCCCAAATAAGCTGCGATTACTGCTGGATCATCTCTGACAACAGCGGGTTTACCCAAAGCAATTAATTGTCCAAAATCCAAAACAGCAATGCGATCGCACAATCCCATAACTAAGGGTACATGATGCTCAATCAATACGATCGTTAAGTTAAAGCGTTCTCTAAGACTGCGGATAAAATCGCTGAGTTGCTTTTTCTCGCTGGGGTTCATCCCTGCTGCTGGTTCATCGAGGAGTAAAATTTGCGGTTCTAGGGCTAAAGCGCGGGCGATTTCTAAGCGACGCTGATCGCCATAAGCAAAATTCTTGGCTTTTTCTTCAGGGCGATCGCTCAATCCCACCATCTCCAATAACTCTAAAGCTTTTTTCCGACTTTTAGATTCTTCACTAGGCGCTGGTGGTAATCCTAGAACTCCTGTAATCATACCACTTTTCGTATGTAGATGACCGCCGATGATGACATTTTCTAAGGCTGATAATTCACCAAAGAGGCGAATATTTTGAAATGTTCGCGCAATCCCTAAACCTGCAATTTTATGGGGACTTAATTGAGAAATGTCTCTACCTTGATAAATTAATTGTCCATTAGAAGGGGGAATGAAGGCTGTAATTAAATTAAATAATGTGGTTTTTCCCGCCCCATTAGGGCCAATCAGTCCAAAAATTTCATGATTTTGAACTGCAAAAGATACATTATTCACAGCCACCAAACCACCAAAGCGGCGAGTTAATGACTTTGCTTCTAAGACAGTAGAATTGTTATCCATTTTGTTAGGGGCTAGGGGTTAGTGCGTAGGTTGGGTTGAGGAACGAAACCCAACATTTTTGCCGCTATTTCATCGGAGAAATTTTGCTTGAAAAATCTCTTTTTAATCTCTTGTCTCTGTGTTCTCTGCGCCTCTGTGGTTAAATAAATTATTTTTTTGTACCGCAGAGGACGCAGAGGACGCAGAGAGAGAATAACTGTTTTATCTATTTTTTACTTGACGTTTTTTGAAAATATCTGGTGTCACTAATCCTTGAGGAAAAAATATTGTGCCGATGACAATTAGTAAACCAAAAATAATTAATCTTCCATCTCGTAAAAATTGCGCTAACCAAGTAGGTAAACCGCCTGTATCGGCTAGGCTGCGCAAAATTTCTGGTAAGGCTGTAAATACCATTCCTCCAACTACCGAACCTAAAAAAGTTCTCGAACCGCCAATTAACACAAAAGTTAAATAAATAATACTCGCATCAAAAGTACCTTGACGCGCATTCCATGTATTGAGAAAATGGGCGCTAATTGCACCAACTACACCTGCAAGAATTGCTCCTAATGTAAAGGCTAAAACTTTGTAGTAGGTGGGGTTGATTCCCATTGCGCCGGCTGCTAATTCATCTTCACGAATAGCAGTAAATGCTCTGCCTACCTTAATACGCTCTAGACGGTAAAATAAGACCATCGCTATGATTAGTAATGGCAAAGCAATCCATAAATATTCGATTTGAGATTGGAAGGGTTGAGGAATGCCAAAAATGCCGACAGCACCGCCTGTAATGTCCAAATTGAGGGAGATAACTCGCAAAACTTCGACAAAAGCAATAGTGGCGATCGCTAAATAAATTCCTCGCAATCTTAACGCCGGAATTCCTACGGCTACACCCAATAAGCCGGAAACTAAACCAGCAATTATCATCTCAGTTAATAACAGCCAAATCGGAAATGAGCTACTATCAGATTTAAAAACTGTTGTTGATAAAATTGCCGCAATATAACCACCTAAAGCATAAAATCCAGGGCTGGCTAAAGATAGTTGTCCTGTCATTAATGGTAAATAAAGGGATAGTCCTAATAAAGCCCCTAATACCATAGAAACAATTAGCGAAGCGTAAGTAGAGAAAAATTCAGTCATTTGTCAGTTGTCATTTGTCGGTTGTCATTTGTCATTTGTCATTTGTCATTTCTCCGCGTCTCCGCGTCTCCGCGTCTCTTTGTCCTCCTTATCTCTCTTCCCTCATTGTCATTGCGAATGCAGCCCAATTGTCAGGCTTAAGCTGTTAATATTTGCTCTGCTGTCAATGTCAATTCGCAGTTTTTAAACCTTCTGAATAAACCTGCGTCCTAGTAAACCTTGGGGTCTAACTAATAGCATGACAAATAAAATTGCAAATGCTACAGCGTCTTTATAACCGGAGTATTCGCCGGGGACAAATGCTTCTACTAAGCCAATAACTAAACCTCCTAGGACTGCGCCGGGAATACTACCCAAACCACCTAAGACAATGACTGCTAAACCTCTTAAACCAAAGGCGATACCAAAATATGGCCCAGCAATACTGACGCTAGAAGCCACTAAAGTTCCGGCTAATCCGGCTAAGAAACTGCTGATGAAAAATGTCAGCACAATAAAGCCATCGGTGTTAATTCCTAACAAACTGGAGGTAGTTGCATCTTCAGCGATCGCTTGCATGGCTTTACCATGTTTAGTACCGTTAATAAAATAGGTGAGAATTGCGACAAATACCACAGACACAGCAAAAATTACTATTTGTACGCTGCGTATAGGAATGGGGTTTTCAGGGCTGCCAAAGTTAATCGATGCTGGTAAATTCCCGTAAGCATCGGCGGGGAAGGTATAACTTTCTGCACCGACTAAATATTGAATCAGGTTGACGATGACTACCGCCACACCCAAGCTGGAAACCACCGTTAATAAGGGATCAGATCCTTTACGGCGTAGGGGTTGAAAAGCAATGCGTTCCATCGCTATACCCACCAATCCCGCTAAGGTGCTGCCTAAAAATAAGGCGATCGCAAATGGTAACTTTATCGGTATTGTCGCATTAGCTAGCAAACCATTAAATCCGAAAGTACCACCCATGAGTGCATAAGTAAAATATGCACCCAGAGTAAATACTGCTCCATGAGCTAAATTAATAATGCCTAAAATAGAATAAACCAGAGTGTATCCCAAGGCAAAAATCGCATAAACGCTACCAATAGATAGCCCGTTTAAGACTTGTTGTAAAAATAGTGTGAATGTCATTTGTCATTTGTCATTTGTCATTTGTCATTTGTCATTGGGCATTGGGCATTGGGCATTGGGCATTGGGCATTTCTTATTTATCTCCCTTCCCTTGTCTCCCTTGTCTCCCTTGTCCCCCTTGTTTCCCTTGTCCCCCTTGTCTCCCTCATCCCTATTCCCTACGCTATTTTAAAAAGGCAAATTGCCCTTGGTTACCATCTTTATCCATTTTGATTTGGGCTACATAAAAATCTTTTTGGACAACTTCACCTACGGGAGTAAAGGCAATTTCGCCTAGCGGTGTATTATATTTTCCAGCTAGTATCTGTTTATTTAATTCATTCCGCAATTGTGGCAGTGCTAATGTATTAACTTTGGTTTTTTTATCTAAAGCTTGGAGTGCTTCGACATAAACCTGAACTGCGCTAAAAGCTTGAGCCGTAAATTGTGGTGGTTCTTTTTTATATTGCTCGGTGTAAGCTTTACGAAATGTCGAATTAATTTCACCAGGATGTTCTGGACTGTAAGCTTGCGCAATCAATACACCATCGCATAATGCTTTACATACTGGAAAAATGTTGGAAGTATTGAGTCCATTACCACCAACAATTAAACCTTTATAACCGAGTTCTCTTAGTTGTCTGACTAAGTTACCACCATCAGCAGCTAAACCTGAAATAATTACTAAATCTGCTTTGAGGTTAATCGCGTTGGTGGCTTGGGTTTGAAAATCTGTATCGCTAGTTTGGAATTTTTGGACTGTGACTAATTCCAAATTCTGATCTTTCACAGTTTTCTGGAAAATGTCTGTTTCTGATTTACTATAAGAATCATTTTGGGCAAAGAAAACCGCAACTTTTTTAATGTTGGGATTGAGCTTGAGTGCGGCTTTTATAGAATTAGGTGCAACTACAGAACTAGGTGCAGAAACCCGCGCTACATAATCCCCGATTTCGGGAATTTTAGCCGCTGTATTCGATGCTGCTAATACTGGTACTTTACCACGGTCGGCAACTGGGTCAGCACTAAAGGCTTGCTGTGACAAAGTGGGGCCGACAATACCGACAACTTTATCTTTATTAATTAAAGTTTGAAAGGCGTTGATTGCACCATTTTCATCACCACTAGTGTCTTGAAACACTAGTTTAATTGGTGTACCGTTAATTCCACCTTTATCATTAAAATACTTCTCAGCAATTTTAGCTCCTGCTACTTGTTCTTGACCGAGTAAAGCGACGTTACTAGTTTGGGCAAAAGCAATACCAATAGGAATTACACTTGATGTATTTGTAGTCTCATTTTGAGAAGTATTACCTATATTTGTACTATTACTAGCTCCACTACAGGCTGTTAGCAGCATACTCAAAGTGACGAAAAATGTAGTTGTCAGCGCAGCGGATTTTTTCATGGATAAGAAATAATCTATTTTTGGAATCATCTTTATTTGACCACAAGCAGATCCAGATTCCAAGAGTAGTATGTCAGTTTTGCAAATATCACGCCTCCCTCAAGGCTAAGAGGATGTCTGAAAACTTTTTGGTGTAGTATTCGAGACTTGTAGATCCCCCTAAATCCCCCTTAAAAAGGGGAGCCACTGCGTTGGGCGGGTTCCCCGACTTGTAGCAAGTGGCGTGGACTTTGATTCATTTTCCCCCCTTTGTAAGGGGGGCTAGGGGGGATCTGGCGAAATATTTAATACTTCAAGAGACAACCTCTAAAAGCCTCAGTCTGAGTTGGTTAGCTTTGCTCATGTAGCGATCGCCTTTAGGGTTTTAAACATTTGACAGATTTTCTAGATGTTTACAAAAATTTAACGGTTCAATAGTGGTGTATGCGCAATAAAAGCCGGATTAGTGCGAGTTGCAAAAGCTTACTTATCCTGAAAATTACAGAAACACTCAAGCACAAACTAATCATCACAAAACCCAATACTTTCAGTCCCTTGTCAATCACAACGTACCAGCCAAGCCATTTCGTTTAATGCTAAAGCGGAAGGAGATCGGGGTCATCCTGTCAACATAATATTAGTTGACCGATACTCTAGTAGGAGTTCGGACAAAAGTTACAAATCTTATTAGGGAAAATACCTCGTTTAATTTTGCGGGGAAAGCCAACAAATAGCGATTGCCACTGTCAAATTATTGCATAAGCTCCTACACGCTAGAAATATATTAAGTAATAAACGAAACACTACACCAAGTAAGCTAATGAACTACCACCTAAAATATCTAGTCCTTACTACCGTGCTACTCTCTCTCAGTTGCCATGTTGGCATTGCCTATTCGAGAACTGAGGAAAAAAATGACCTAACACATTTGAAACTGGCACAGGTACCACCAATTCCAACTGCGTTACCGCCACAGGAGCAACCAACAAACTTCCAGACACCGGCTGTACAACCAATTCCTGATCCGTTACTGAACTTGATACCGGCTGTACAACCAATTCCTAATCCGTTACTGAACTTCCAGACACCGGCTGTACAACCAATTCCTAATCCATTCAAAACACAGGAGCTACCAAACAACTTACCGATAACGGCGCCACAACCAATTGTGACTCCGTTCCTAACACAGGAACAACTAAAA
The DNA here is from genome assembly GCF_963875285.1 of Calothrix sp. NIES-2100. Classification (NCBI taxonomy): domain Bacteria; kingdom Bacillati; phylum Cyanobacteriota; class Cyanophyceae; order Nostocales; family Calotrichaceae; genus Calothrix; species Calothrix sp. NIES-2100. The sequence continues at coordinate 7,629,556 of NZ_CAWNLA010000001.1, read as the reverse complement.
AACTTCCAGCCACCGTCTGAACAACCAATTCTTACTCCGTTCCTAACACAGGAACAACTAAAAAACTTGCCGATACTGTCTCCACAATTAATTAATATAGAAGCCGATAAACAATTCCAGGAGCAACAGCGTCAAATCAGTGAACAAGTGCAGCGCTCCCAAGAAGAGAATCGACGCAAACGTGAACAACAGCAGCAAAAGTTGCAACAGCAGCAACAGCACCAACAGATGCGACAGATGCAACAGGAGCAACAGATGCAAGAATGGCAACTGCAAGCATGGCGACATCAGTTGGAAGAGCAATTAAACCGCCGTAATCCGGAATATTTGAGTGGTGAATACCAAGCAGCTATGCACTGGATGAGAATAGGTGAATATCAAAAAGCTTTAACCAAGTTGGAATGGATTTTATCGGCTCAAAGAGAAAATAAGTTTCGTAAAGATGAAGGTATAACTTTAACTGCGATCGCACAAGCTAACAAAAGTCTCAGCCGTTATTCCAAAGCTTTAGAGTTTTGCCAGCAAGCCCTACAAATTCAAAAACAAATTAACGACCAAGAAGGAATCAGCATCAGCTTGAGAGTTCAAGGTTTAATTCACCAAACTTTAGGACAGTACTCTAAAGCTTTAAACTTATATCAGCAAGCTTTGATAATTACCAAAAAAAGTGGTGATAGGTTTCAGGAAGGTCAAATTATTGTTGACATTGCCAACATTTATATTCATCAGGGTAACTATTCTCAAGCCAAGAATTTATATGAGCAATCACTAACTATTGCTAAACAAATTTCCGACCAACAACAAGCATCTAAATCCTCGGAATCTAAACAAGAAAAGCAAGCATCTACCACCATCAAAAAAGAACGTTATCTCCAACTAGAAGGACAATCTTTAAGTGGTATAGGTGAAGCGTATCAAAAACTCGGTGAATACAGCCAAGCTTTAGATTTATATCAGCAAGCTATAAGTGTACAAAAACAGATTAAAAATAAGCCAGATGAAGGAGAAACTCTGACTAAAATAGGTTCTGTTTATGTTAATCAGGGTAATTTACCACAAGCATTAGATTATTATCAGCAGTCTTTAAATATTGCTAGACAAACAAATGACAAAGTAGCGGAAGCTACATCTCTCAATAATATTGGTTTGGCTTACAATACCCAAGGTAAATATACTGATGCAGAAAAAACACTATTTACTGCTGTTCAAACTTGGGAATTTTTACGAAACGGATTATCGGATGATCAGAAGATATCTATCTTTGAAAACCAAGCTACTTCCTACCAACTTTTACAACAAGCTTTAGTAGCTCAAAATCAAAGCAACGCTGCTTTAGAAATAGCAGAACGTAGTAGAGCTAGAGCTTTTGTGGAGCTACTAGCTTCAAGACTATCTGCTAATAGCATAAATCCCGCAAACGATCATCCCCTTAATATCAAGCAAATTCAACAAATTGCGCAGCAAAAATCAAGCACAATCGTTGAATACTCAATCATTAACGATCCATTAGTAGAACAGGGTAAAGAAGAATCACATCCATCACAACTTTACATTTGGGTAGTGAAACCTACAGGTAAAATTACTTTTAAACAAGTCAACCTTAAATCCTTAAATGTATCTTTACGAGACTTTATTGCCAAAGAGCGCGATTTGATTGGCACAAGAGGTCGCGGTGGTATTAATGTAGTTATGGGTGATTCGTCAGTAAAAAATCAACAGCAAAATTTATTACGACAACTCTATCAAATTTTGATTGAACCCATAGCATCTGAGTTACCAACAAATCCAGATGAACCTGTTATTTTTATCCCGCAAGGAAATTTATTTTTCCTTCCCTTCGCTGCTTTGCAAGATGAGCAAGGTAAATACCTGATTGAAAATCATACTATTCTCACGGCTCCTGCTATCCAAGTGTTGCAGTTAACCCATCAACAGAAAATAAAAAACCGCAGCACGAGAATCACAACACGCCCATTAATAGTGGGTAATCCGACCATGCCTAGTATAGCCCCGGAAGTAGGCGAACAACCTCAGCAGCTATTATCATTACCAGGTGCTGAACAAGAAGCTTTAGAAGTTGGCAAAATATTGAATGCACAAGTTTTAACGGGTAAAGGGGCCAGCGAAACTTTTGTCAAGCTTTTGATGAGATCGGCAGGAATTGTGCATTTAGCAACCCACGGACTACTGGATGATTTTAAAGGATTTGGCGTACCAGGAGCTATTGCTCTTGCCCCTTCTGTTAGAGATGATGGATTATTAACAAGCAGCGAAATCTCTGAAATGCAACTCAATGCTGATTTAGTTGTTCTGAGTGCCTGTGACACTGGTAGAGGAGATATAAAAGGCGATGGTGTTATCGGTTTGTCACGCTCTTTGATTGCCGCAGGTGCATCCAGTATTATTGTTTCTTTATGGGCGGTATCGGATAACTCTACTACATTTTTAATGACCAACTTTTATCAAAATCTACAACAAAACCCTAATAAAGCTACAGCACTCCGTTCAGCAATGCTTACAACTATCAAAAAGTATCCTGAACCATTAAATTGGGCTGCATTTACATTAATTGGCGAAGCAGAGTAAGCAGTTAAGCCTTAGAGGATGTTTGAAAAGTTTTATTGTAGGTATTAAAACGTTCTATATCCCCCTAAATCCCTCTTTTTAAGGAGGACTTTGATTCCGGTTCCCCCCTTTTTTAGGGGGGTTAGGGGGGATCAAGAGGTGCGTAAAATCACAACAAAACACTTTTTTCACAACCTCTTAAACATTTCCAAATAAGATGTCTGTATTAGCGAAAGTTTGTAGATGCGGTGCCTTTACTGGTTGATTAATTTATTTTTTGGTATTTCCTTATACTCTTCATAAAAACCTGCTACTTCTGCCAAGGTATAAAGAGGCCTTTGTTTTACCTCTTCATAAATCCGCCCAATATATTCACCCAAAATCCCAATACTAAATAGTTGTACGCCGCCGATAAAGAAAATGGCTACCAAAATAATCGCCATTCCCGTGAGGGAAGAATGTGGCTCAATCAGTCGCCAGTACAATACCAGCACACACATGAATAGGGAAACTAGGGCGGCGAAAAAGCCCATATAAGTTGAAAGTTGCAGGGGGACTTTAGAAAAAGAAACTAAGCCGTTAATTGCTAATCCTAAAGATTTGCGAAATGTATATTTCACCTCACCTGCAAACCGTGGATCTCGTTCAAATTTAATCGCTATTTGATTAAAACCAACCCAAGCCCGCAAGCCGCGAATGTAACGATTTCGCTCTGGCATTGCATTTAAAACATCGACAACTTTACGATCTAATAAACAAAAATCCCCTGTGTCTGTGGGGATATCTACATCGGCGAGATTTTTGAGAATGCGGTAAAAAGCATAGGCTGTGAAACGCTTAAACCAGCCTTCTTTTCGGCGTTGAAGACGTTGGGCGTAGACAATTTGATATCCTTGTCGCCATTTTTCCACCATATCGGGAATCAATTCCGGCGGATCTTGTAAATCGGCATCTAAAATGACAATTACCTGTCCTCGGACAAAATTTAGTCCCGCTGTCACCGCAATTTGATGTCCAAAATTCCGCGCTAGACTTAAGTAAACCACACGCGGATCTTTTTGATGTAATTCTCGCATCATTTGTAAAGAGCGATCGCGGCTACCATCATTCACCAAACATAACTCTACCTCACCATCCATCCGATTCATCACCAGGGAAATGCGGCGGTACATTTCCTCGATGGTCTCTTGTTCGTTGTAAATCGGTACTATAAAAGAATACTTGGGTAGCATGATTAACTTAATCTTTGCGACGAAAGGGAAAACTGCGACGACGGCGATACCAGGTAGATCCAGCTACTAGCATTCCTGTCAACGCCAAAGCGCCAATCAGTGGCATAACTTCGCCTGTACGGATGGCTTTTAAGCCGGAACTACCCAATAACACAAATGGTAATACTGACGGTATTGTCCCCAAAATCGTGCCAATTAGGTAATCTTTGAAGCTAATTGATGTCAACCCAGCCGCAAAATTTACCAATCCATAGGGCATGATCGGTACTAGACGAATGGCAAACATATAATAGACTCCACCTTGGCGCACCTCCGCGTCAATCGCTTGCCAACGCCCTGCTAATCTTTTAGCTACAGCATCATGTCCAATTGTCCGCGCAAAAATAAAAGAAGCGATCGCTGCCACAATTGCTGCTACACTTGTCCAAAATGTCCCCAGCCAAGCGCCGAAAATTGCGCCCCCCGTTAAATTCAGGGCGGTGGAAGGTAAAACTAAAATTGTTGCTATCACATAGATTACTACATAAGTTACAGGCGCCCAGATACCAGAGTTTTTCAACCACAACTTAATCACATCGGGATTAATTCCTCCTAAACAATAGGCTGTGAGTCCAGTCGCCACCAGACAAACAACAAACAATAAAATAAAACTGGTTTTAAGATTGAGCATAAATACATTAATGTTTGTACGGCTGGGCAGAAATAGAGTACCACCCCAAAATACCTTGACATTCATTCAAACATTACGTGACTTTCTTTGTGCAAGGTTGGTGAGTTTCGGCTACGCTCAACTACGGCAAAGCCGAACCACTGACTTTTTTTGGTAAAATTGTATCTATCGGCGTGACAGAGGCGATGTCTACAACAAGCCGCTTTACGCCCACGCTATCACAAGACTTTTGCCCTGCGTCTAGCGTCAACCAGTAGGTGTTTAAAAACAACAGTCAAATTTTGCGCCTCAAAAGCTTACTGCCTCTAGTTTTGAACCCTTTTTCAGAGAATATGAGGTTGACGCAAATTCTCTAACCCTTGCTATACAAGCATTTGCAGCTTTTTGCCTATGACACCCTTGACAACTCAATGTCCTAAAAGCTATTTTAATTTGAGGTTGACGCAACTGTACCTTGAAAACCAAATACAGCAAGCCTTCCAACTCCGGGCATTGCAATTAATTAAAATCCCTATTAGGGATTGAAACCTGAAATAGACAAACACATCCATTGATTCAGGAATATTGCAATTAATTAAAATCCCTATTAGGGATTGAAACCAAAAATTACTTTTTGGGGCGTTCAAAGAGAAGTTTGCATTGCAATTAATTAAAATCCCTATTAGGGATTGAAACATTCCCCCAATAAGTATCAAAATTGGTAATGTTGTTATTGCAATTAATTAAAATCCCTATTAGGGATTGAAACCCATCCAAAGTATTGTGGTGATTCACCACTAAGATTGCAATTAATTAAAATCCCTATTAGGGATTGAAACAAAAATTCACAGACTACGGAATTTTTGACGAATTAATTGCAATTAATTAAAATCCCTATTAGGGATTGAAACTTCATTAATGCCTAGTTCAGAAGCAAATTGCTTTATTGCAATTAATTAAAATCCCTATTAGGGATTGAAACACATCGCCCGCGCTAATTCCACTCAAAGCTGCTAATTGCAATTAATTAAAATCCCTATTAGGGATTGAAACGTAGATAATTCTCAGAGTGCTGATATAGCAGCATAAATTGCAATTAATTAAAATCCCTATTAGGGATTGAAACCAGGTTAAACGTACCAAAATTCTAGGAAAATAAATATTGCAATTAATTAAAATCCCTATTAGGGATTGAAACACTGACTTTTCTATAGGCTTAAAAAAGCTTACGGGATTGCAATTAATTAAAATCCCTATTAGGGATTGAAACTATGGGTGGATTTGTAAAAGAAAGTAACGGTAATTATTATTGCAATTAATTAAAATCCCTATTAGGGATTGAAACAACAATTCTTCCAATTCTGGCAGGGAACTCTTTATTGCAATTAATTAAAATCCCTATTAGGGATTGAAACCAAGCCAAATACGGTAATGTACCGACAATGGTATTTGCCTCTAGATTGCAATTAATTAAAATCCCTATTAGGGATTGAAACCTTCGGCTTACCGGATTTGTAAGAATTCGCCTGCATTGCAATTAATTAAAATCCCTATTAGGGATTGAAACAGTGCGACTCGTTCTAGAGTAAAAAATACTACCAAGTATATAGCTCTAGGTGAGAAAAATCCGGATGAAACCTGGAAAATCTCATAACTAATTCTCGGATGTAGGTATAGAATCCTACCCTGGAAAGGAAACAGTGACTCCCAACCTGTCCACACCGACTAGACTCGGAATTCTAGAGAGTGAAGCTGGAAACAGGACACAATCAGAGCTAAAAGCAGATATGGCACACTGGTGTTAATGGGGAGATGACAAGGATAAACAAGACCTAAAAAAGCGTCATAATCCCAAGCGGTAATCTGAAAAAAAACATACCGACTTGATGTTTTTATTCTCGCGGCAATATTGTTTCGTTAGCCGTATTCCTATGAGAAGAACATTGGCGAACTGGTCTGTCCTAAATCATCAAAAAATCCAGAATTGGAACGAGGAAAAATAATGATGGAGTCTAGAGAAAGGTCGAAACTCTAGTAGGTAAGACGAGATAAGTAAACCTCCACATTAGGTAGGACGAACCGTAATTGGTTCGAGGCAATCAGAGTATAATTAGCGGCGTAGAGTATGGTTAGACACGTAGAAATAAACTACAGTGAACTGTGGAAATCGTTACCGTGGAAGAAACTCCGCAAAAACCTTTTTCGCCTACAATGTCGATTATATAAAGCGATGCGAGCCAATGACCAAAAACTTGTCAAAAGTCTCCAAAAGCTGATACTCCGTTCCCGGAGTGCAAGATTATTAGCGATTCGTCAAGTCACACAATTAAATGTTGGGAAGAAGACCGCTGGTGTCGATGGAAAAAAGTCCTTAACTTTCTTTGAAAGAATTGAACTCGATGAATACATCAAGGTAAATATTCATAATTGGAAACCCCAAAAACTCAGAGAAATTCCCATACCAAAGAAAGACGGTACTCAAAGAATCTTAAAAGTACCCACGATTCGGGACAGAGTATGGCAATGCTTGCTCAAATACGCGATAGAACCAGCACACGAAGCATTATTTAATGCCAGAAGCTATGGATTTAGACCAGGACGTTCGGCACATGATTGTCAAAAGTTGATTTTCCAAAACTTGAACTCTCATGCGAATGGAAAGGAAAAACGAATCCTAGAACTCGATATTGAAAAATGTTTCGACCGCATCAACCATAACTTCTTGATGTCTGTGGTAATCGCGCCGCAAAGCGTCAAACAAGGGCTGTGGAGAAGTCTGAAAATCGGTACAAATCCCGAATTCCCTGATTCTGGTACACCACAGGGAGGAGTATGCAGCCCACTTCTTGCCAACATCGCATTAGACGGCATCGAAAATATCCATAAATCCGTCAGATATGCGGATGATATGGTATTTATCCTCAAGCCGAATGAAAATGCTTCACAAATACTTGATAAAGTCAGCGCCTTTTTGCACATTCGCGGACTAAATGTAAAAGCCTCAAAGACAAGATTAGTTAGAGCGACAACAGGCTTTGACTTTTTAGGCTGGCATTTTCAAGTCCAGAACAATGGCAAGTTTAGATGTACTCCGGCAATGGAGAACTTCAAAACTTTTCAAGCTAAAGTCAAAACCATTATCAATAACTCGCATGATGGTGCAGCCATCAAAGCCGATAAATTAGCCCCAATTATTCGGGGTTGGCGAAATTATCATCGTTACTGCAAAATGTCTGGTTCTCAGTTTTCGCTCTGGTTCATTAATCACCGAACATTTAAAGTGTTCAACCAACAACCTAAAATGAACCGTTACCAAGCCGAAACCCTAGTCAAAAAGGCATTTCCTCCAGTCCCCTACTCGGAAAATGATTTCGTCAATGTCAAAGGAGATTATTCTCCCTTCAACGGCAACCTGATTTATTGGAGTCAACGTCAATCCAAATTCTATGATGGTGCGACATCCAAAGCTTTGATTTCTCAACACCACAAATGTGGATTTTGTGGCTTAAGTTTTGTAGATGCTGAAAGAATTCACCTCCATCACATTGATGGTAACCATGACAATTGTCATCCTAAAAACCTTTTGGCTATACATGAATCTTGCCACGATTTAGTTCACTATCGCAAAGGCAAATAGCCTCAGATTTGTCGAAAGCTGGATGCACCGAAAGGCGCACGTCCAGATTGAAATGGGAGGTGCGGGGGATAATACCCCCCATCGACCCAACCAGTAAGATTTTTCTCTCTCGTAGTAGTCATATTATTGCAATTAATTAAAATCCCTATTAGGGATTGAAACGCCTAATAGCTAAAACTACGACTGAGCAATACTCTTGATTGCAATTAATTAAAATCCCTATTAGGGATTGAAACACGCTAATCTTACTGCTTCATTCTGCGCTCGAATTGCCAGTCTTTGCGATTGCTTCGTTCCTCTCTACGAGACGCTTCGCGTTAAGCGAAGCTATGCCGAAGGCTTTACGCAATGACAAAACATATTATATTTATTTACGTTGAGCTACTTATCAGCAAAAGATAGCTCTAAGTCGTGTTGATCGGCTTCAACATCGTATTTATCGGCGTAAAAGTCGTGTTGATCGTCATCAATATCGTATTTATCGTCGTCAAAGTCGTGTTGATCGTCATCAATATCGTATTTATCGGCGTAAAAGTCGTGTTGATCGTCATCAATATCGTATTTATCGGCGTAAAAGTCGTTTTGATCGTCATCAATATCGTATTTATCGGCGTAAAAGTCGTGTTGATCGTCATCAATATCGTATTTATCGTCGTCAAAGTCGTTTTGATCGGCTTCAAACTTTGTCGCACCGCGATCAAGTAAGTACACAGGTGCGATGTCTGGCGACAAGAAGCGGATACTCTTGGCGAATCAGGGGTATCACCCTTGACACAAGGGACATCCAATTTTTTAAATACCCAATAAATTTGTAGTGCGAGCGTCTCACTCGATGAATGAACATCAGCGAGCTTTCCGGCTCGCACTACGGAATATGGGTAATTTATTTGTTGTAAGTCCCGAAGGATTTTTCGTCATTTCAGACGATTGTAGGGGCGGGGTAACCCCCATACGTGTCAACTTAACGTGAACCCCTTGCCAAGATGTGATTTGATACAAAATCACGTACTATCAAGATCCGCATTACCCCACCCCAGTTTTGTCTAAAGCCAAAACGTCCCCTCCCCGTTTACGGGGAGGGGATTGAGGGGTGGGGTAAAAGGCCTGTGGGATAAGCGTTTTGACTTAAGTTGACACCAATGGGTTACCTCACCCTTACGAGGGTTTTTTGATTAAATGAAGGGTCAGAGGTATCACCAGCGTAGCTCTCTACACATGTTAGGTGAGAATGGAGAAGGCGATCGCAAACTGCTTCAGTTGAACAACAAGATCCCCGACTTCTTTAAGAAGTCAGGGATCTGAGTCTGTTGAATTTTACAAATCAAATATAGCGGTTCTCACTTGGATGAAATACAACCGAAGGCGGGGAAACCCCGCCCCTACAGGCTTTACGATTTAAAACTGTACCTCACCGATTTGAAAACCGCTATATAACTGCTATATATCTTTTATTTTTGGTAGCTGTTGAAAGCGTTGCATAAAGCGACGATCAAGCCAATCTTTCCAAAGCCACAATAATTTATGGGGTGGTAAAGTGAATCCACCTTTTGTGGCGATCGCTTTTTTATCTCCTGTACCAATTAAACTTAAATATTGCTTTTGCGGTATATAAGGTTTGAGCGGTTTACCTAAGACATACCGCTGTAAATTCTCAAACAAAGGTTTACCTTGTCGCACAGCAAATACCCCAGCTTTGGGGCGGGGATGATTAATCATTGTCGCAATGTCACCGGCGGCGAATACATCGGGGTGAGATGGGGATTGTAATGTGTCTTCTACTAAAATAAAGCCTTGGTCATCAGTTCTCAGTCCTGTAGATTTTAACCACTCAGGTGCAGCAGCTTGAGTTACCCAAAAAATTTTGTCACACTCTACTGTCAATCCCGATTCACATTGAATTTGTAATATCTGTGGATTTTCCTTCTCTGTTAGGGGTGTGACTTGAGTGACAGTTTCTCCTAAATGGAGTTGAATACCCCGCTGGGTAAGAATTTGGCTAGCTGCTTGCTGTACTGATTGATCATACTTCGCCATCAGTTGGCGATCGCGCTGGAATAAATGAATTTCCAGAATCCCCGATGGCTGTAAAATCCGCTGTAACTGTGCTTGCATCGATAGCGCCAATTCTACACCACCAGCACCACCGCCGGCGATCGCAATAGTTATCGGTTTTTGCAGTTTTTCTGCCACATTTCTCAGTAATTCATCCCAATGTTTGAGCAATTCTGATACTGGTTTTGCGGGAATTACATATTCTGCTGCATCGGATACAGATATTTTTGCCGGAGTACTGCCAATATCAACAGACAGGACATCAAAATCTACCGCAGGGCGATTAGCACAAATTACTTGATGATTTTTCAAATCCAGATTAATAACTTGGTCAAGGTATAACTGTGCTTGGGCAAATTGGGTTAATACTCGTAAATCAATATGGCATTCATCATGGGTGTAAAAACCAGCAATGTGTCCGGGAAGCATCCCAGAATAAGGTGTATCTGAATTTGTAGTAATCAAAGTTAAACGCACACCCGGTAGAGGTTTCATCCCAAACATCCTCAGCACAATTGCATGGCTGTGACCACCACCAACCAGTACCAAATTTTTTAATATTGGCTCTCTATCCTGCTGCATCTCCATATTTGAGTACATGCTGTTCCTTTATCTATTGTGAGCCGATCAGCCACTTACTAATTATTTTCGTTTAGCTGATTTAATTCTCTGGCTACTATATATTACTGATTATTGCTAAATTAAAGGGGTACAGAGTAATTACATTGGTTGGTGGTATAATTACTTAAATTAGATTATTTTTTTGGGTAGAAAATATCTAAATTATTAAAAATAACTTCGGGTATGTTAAAACGAATTGCAAGTGCTTACAATACGGCAAAAACTTGGAATCCAAAAAATATATTGTTATTAGAAAAAATCTATCAAGCAATATTTGCTAACGATAACCAAGTACAAATTATTCCTAAATATTCTTATACACAACGTTTTCACCTAGCAATTGAACAGCTAGAACGCCAAAATAGAGAAATCAATTTGGCTGTATTTGATGATTTAGCCACAATGGCTCAAGAAGATCCAAAATTACATGGAAAAATCATGGCATCTCTGACGAGTTTTATCCGCAATAATGCTCAAAAAGAGCCAGAAAAAGAAGCCAAGGACAACCCATTAGCAACAATTCGTGTCGATATTCAAGCAGCCTTATCGGTGCTAGCTAAAAGAAATGCTTACAAAGATAAAGAAAGTGAACCACTAGATTTGAGCTACATAGATATTAGAGGCGCTAAACTCTGTGGGGCAAATTTACAGCAGACAAACCTTTATCAAACTAATCTTTCGGGAGCAGATTTGTGTAGCGCGAATTTGCATGGAGCCATCCTGACTGCGGCTAATCTTTCGGGAGCCAACCTGGCTGGAGCTAATCTCAACGAAGCAATTTTAAGTGCAGCTAATCTTTCAGGAGCCAACCTGGCTGGAGCCAACTTATATCGAGCAAATTTATACTTAGCAAAGCTGGATGGTGCAATTCTCCAGGATGCCATACTTGATGGAGCAAACTTGAGAGAGGCGAAATTTTCTGAGGGATGAGGAGGGGAAGGGGGAAGGGGGGAAGGGGAGATGAGGGGGACAAGGGGACGCGGGGACGCGGAGAAATGACAAATGACAAATGACAAATGACAAATGACAAATGACAAATGACAACTGACACGCAAAGCGCAATAAATTACGTCTAATGGAGAATATGCAAATTATATGCTAAATGATATACTTTTTGCCTCAGAAGATAAGTAATAATCCTGAGTTGTGAGGAACATTTCTGCAATGTCTGCTAACAAGACAGGCGTACTCTTAAATTGGTTAATAGTTATAACAGTTATATTTGCTCTCTTATTGAGTTTAATTGTCTTTGTATTATCAAAGATTCGGCAATTATCAATTCAGCAACAAATAGAATATGGTATTCAAGCATTAGCGACGATCGCCATCATTTTTCTAGGTTTGGCATTGCTGGTGAATGCTTACTATGGAGCCAAGCGTGCCCAAGCCTTACATAAAAGTGCGATCGCTGCTGAAAGAAATATTGAACTGGGGCTGCAAAATGCTAAACTATCTCAAGATAAGCTGATTGCCGAACGGTTTATGACAGCAATTGCCCAGCTGGGACATGATAAGAGCGAAACCCGCACGGGGGCAATTTATGCTTTAGAAAGAGTCGCTCAGGAATTTCCGTCAGAACACTGGACAATTATGGAAATCCTCACAGCTTTTGTGCGGGAAAATGCTCCTATCCGCGATCGCGGGCAAACAACTGAGGAATATCTAGCGTCTATCGATTTTGACAACCACAGAAACGAGAACCAGCGTACACAACAGTTGGATGTGAATTTACCAGAGCAATCAGCCAAAATTCCCACTGATATACAAGTAGCTCTCACAGTCATTGCTAGACGTAATTATCTCCATGACCGAGAAAATCAGAAAATAGATTTACGGAATACAGATATTAGACGAGCAGATTTACCAGGAGCTAATTTAGAAGGAGTTGATTTTCGGGGTGCTGACTTATCTGGTGCAGATTTGCGGGGTGCTGCTTTGACTGGTGCAGATCTGAGTGGAACGAAACTCACTGGAAGTATACTTTATGAAGCCAACCTACCCAAAGTCAACCTCAGTGGAGCTGATCTTTGTTGGGCAAACCTGAATCGTGCTAATTTGTCTGGAGCTAACCTGCGGGGAGCTAATCTTGCAGGAGCAAGTTTGCGTGCAGCTAATTTGCACGCAGCCAACTTATATAAAGCTAATTTACAACAAGCAACCCTAAAAGTTGCCAATCTCTCAGGAGCCAAATTATTTCTCGCTAATTTGCAAGGAGCAAAGCTTGGTAAAGCCAACTTGCAGCTGACAGGATTAATTGGAGCCAACCTGCAAGGGGCGAACTTGAATGGAGCCAACCTGCAAGGAGCTAACCTCAATGCGGCGAAACTTCAGCAAACAGAAATCTTTTTTGCCAACCTGTCAGAAGCCAGCTTGGCGGAAGCTGATTTGTATCGAGCCAACCTCATCGGCGCTAACCTTTCTAAAGCAATCCTCTATGAAGCCAATCTCCACGGTGCAAATCTGATGGGAGCTAACCTCTTGGGGGCGAACCTTTGTGATGTCAAATTAGAAGGGGCGATTTTGACAGGGGTGAAAAATTTAGAATTACAACAAATTACAGCAGCAGCAGGCGATCGCACAACTCGCCTACCGGATTATGTCGAAGCCCCAACACACTGGCGAAAACCTGGTTAGGGAACTCCAAAAAATAAATTATTCCGCTCAAAGTTGTTGATTGTTGACTGTTGACTGTTGACGGGGTTGGCTCGTGCATAATTACAGTAGTTTCTATTATTTATCAGTAAATTTATATAGATTTTTTTATAGCCAAATTTATTTATTCATTAAGTCAGTATTTTTACTGTACTAAAAGAGACTGGCAAATAATACTATGGATAAACTTAATTGAAGAAGGAGTCAACAATGAAGACTAATTCTATGTCTTTATTCAAGTTAGATGGACTCACTAATTGGTTTATTTATATTACTACCATACTTGTTCTATCATTAACTTTAATTATGTGCTGGTGGTTGAGTTTTCAGGAAGTATCTATCTTTCAAACAATAGCAATCATTACTAAAATAATCACAATAATTTTAATTGTTGTTTGGGGAATAGTAATTAGCATTAATGCTTACTATACATCAAAACTTTCTCTGGCAGTGGGTCAGAGTGTATTAACACAAATTATTTCCGGAATTATGGAGCGTAAGCAAAATACAAAAATTGGTATAAATTATACAGAAACTAATCCAGAAGAATTAGTTGACAAAAGATTTTATCAAGCAATCGAACATCTAGGTCATGAAAAAATAGAAACAAGGTTTGCGGCAATATACGAGTTAGAAAGAATTGCCAGGGATTTTCCTAAACATCATTGGACAATTATGGAAATTCTTGCCGCTTTTGTTCGACAAAATGCCTCAGCATATGATAAAGATGCGGATAATTTATCAGCAAAAATTCCTACAGATATTCAAACAGCCCTGACTGTAATTGGCAGACGTAATACTCTGTTTGATTTGCCCAAAAAGAAACTAGATTTACGCGATATAAATATCAGCGGCGCTGATCTCATGGAAGCTGACCTTTCTGGAGCCATTTTAACTGGAGCCAATTTACAATGGGTAAACCTGATAGGAGCCGACTTATCAGGAGCAGATTTAACAGAAGCAAATCTCTGCGGCGCAGTTCTTTATGAAGCCAACTTGAGAAAAGCTATATTTGCTGAAGCGAATCTCCAAGAAGCGGTTTTGCGAAAAGTGAATTTATCTAAAGCAGTATTATATGAAGCTGACTTGCAAGGGGCAATTCTTTATGATGCCAACTTACAAGGAGCCATACTTGAGAACGCTAATTTAGAAGCAGCTATTCTTTGTGACACTAACTTAGAAGCAGCGAACTTAGAGGGAAGCAACCTCGTGGGAGCAAACCTGATTGGTAGTAACTTGCAAGGCGCAAAAATGATCGGTGCAAACTTAGAAGCCGTCTTATTCAGTACTGCTAACCTACAGCAAGCTAACCTCTATGAAGCGAATTTAGAACAAGCAAACTTCTATGAAGCTAACCTCCAAGACACAATTCTTACTGGTACGAACTTAAAACAGGCAATTTTCCAGAAAGCGCGAATTTTTGGCGCAGACATGACTAGATGTGAAAATTTAGACTTACAGCAACTGGAATTAGCGTTTGGCGATCGCACAACCGTTCTTCCAGAAACTCTCGAAATCCCGGAAACTTGGTGCTAACATCTAGCGGATTTTACTGCAGTTATGAGTGGTTGCTCCTTTCTAGATCCCCGACTTCTTAAAGAAGTCGGGGATCTAGAAACGTTCTAATATCTTGTTGAGCCAGAACCAGTGACTTGATTAGGGTCTTGATAAGCGCGAGGCTTTTCGCGATTACGAGTTAGACCTGCTAAACCTGCTAAACCAAGTAATCCTAACCAACCCCAGTTAGAACCGCGATCGCCCCTCACATCGCTGGTTCCTCGCAACGAGGGGTTAGTTGTAGTACCCGTAGTGCCAGTACTGCCAGTACTATCTGTACCCGTAGTGCCTGTACCTGTTGTACCACTGCTACCGCTACCTGTTGTACCAGTACTGCCTGTGCCTGTTGTACCAGTACCATCTGTACCTGTTGTACCAGTACTGCCTGTACCTGTTGTACCAGTACTACCGCTACCTGTTGTACCAGTACCATCTGTACCTGTAGTGCCAGTACTGTCTGTGCCTGTCGTACCAGTACTGCCTGTGCCCGTAGTGCCAGTACTGCCTGTACCTGTTGTGCCAGTACTGCCTGTGCCTGTCGTGCCAGTACTGCCTGTGCCTGTCGTGCCAGTACTGCCTGTGCCTGTTGTACCATTACTGCCTGTACCTGTAGTACCACTACTGCCTGTGCCTGTCGTACCTGTAGTACCAGTACTGCCACCTGTCGTACCAGTGCTACCGCTACCTGTAGTACCAGTACTGCCACCTGTCGTACCAGTGCTACCGCTACCTGTAGTACCACCAGT
Organism: Calothrix sp. NIES-2100; assembly: GCF_963875285.1. NCBI lineage: Bacteria > Bacillati > Cyanobacteriota > Cyanophyceae > Nostocales > Calotrichaceae > Calothrix > Calothrix sp. NIES-2100. The sequence goes on along the minus strand of NZ_CAWNLA010000001.1, from coordinate 7,613,845 downwards.
ACTGCTACCTGAGGAACCACTACCGCCGGAAGAGCCTGATTGAGCAAAAACAGACGTAGATAAGGGTACAGCAACACAACTGAGAGCAAAGATACCAGCCAAAGCAAATTTAGATAAATTCAAAGGACGCATGACAATTATTCCTTATATGGTATGGATTTCTGTGATTGATAGATAGATTGTCAACAATGCCGTTCTCAACTACATCTGCTACTAAATTGAGTTTTTAAGCATCTGATTTTGATAACCCTGTCAACTCATGACAAAAGAACTGAAAACATTGCCATTAATTAAGATTGAGAGAAAGCCTGGGCAGATTTTAGCGGTAATAAAACGATCAGAAAATTCTCGCCCTGATTCATAAGTATCTTTATCTTCCGAACAAAGTTTTGCTTTGAGTGTGAGCTTGGCGAGTGACTGATGGCATCAGCATTATCGAGACACGATTTTTCTACTCTCGTGAAAACCCCCACGACGGTTTGTTATGCGTCGAGGTAACTTTGACTAAGAATAACTGCTGTTGATGTCTTAAGCTTCTACCAGAGGATGAAAACTACTTCTATCAAAAGTATTAGCCTGCCATTGATCTCAAATTTTGTTTCTACCTAACAGAATTTGTCTTTGGTATCTTGAATATTTATGACTAATAGCAGTACAGTTGTTCATATAACAATCAACACTGTTTAGTGATGAACTATAAAGTAACCAATTTTAGCCAATTACTTTAGTTGCCAAAGCTGTAATTAAAGGTTGACTATGTGGAAATACTCTTTGGTTTTAGTCAGTGTAAATTCTTTCAAAAAAAATAATTTTATTATTAAATATTTGGCAATTACACCTGATGGAGGATACTCATTTAATAAAAATATGCCTCACCTAGTTTTACTGTCCCTAGGCGAAATTTAAGCCGGAAGATACTCATATTTAATATTTGCAAATTGTTAATATACCAATATGACCCTAGTTCCCAGAAATAATCTGCATCAACCAGTAATATCTCCAGAAAACTTGGCTCATCAGCGTCTTGCGGCTGAACGGATGCAAGATGTTAACCTTTTATTACAAAATTTAGCTAATAGTGAAGAAGCGACTATTAAGCTAATAATTGATTGTCTATATGATATTGGTTCGGTAAACTTAATCAACCGCAGGTTACATTTTCGTCCTTTAAACCGGACAATAAAACTAATTGCCAAAATGTCTAAGCCTGTATTTAGAATGATTGCATGGCGTTGGTTTCAAAAGAATTGTCCTCAGTTAATTACTAACTGGCTAGAAACAAAGATTGCTTTTGAAGATCCAACAAATCTACCTGAAGAAATCGCTGTTGAAACCTCACCGGTCAAACCCTACTCTCAGTTAGAAGTAGATAACATGAACCGAGAGATTAAATATTTACGTTCCCAAGTCAGATGGCTAGTTGGGGTTTCTATAGCTGCGCTTTCGACGTTAGGTGTCACAGTCACTGTACTCAACCGTAGTCCCGAAGCACCATTACAAAGTACACAGCCAATGCGATCGCAAATAATGCATCCTTAGTAGTAATTGGGCATGGGGCATCCCTTCGGCTTCTCCTAACGGAGACGCTGCGCGAACGCTCAGGGCATGGGGCATGGGGCATTGGGCATTTGTCCTCCTTCCCTCGTCCTCCTTGTCCCTCTTCCCTTGTCCCCCTTTTTTTCTCACCGCTTCCCGGTTATTGATACGCTAAAGTGGCAAATGAGTGTGCATCTAGCTTAAGCCATGAGGAAATAGTGATGAAAGCAGTCTTAATGACAGCCGCAGGAAGCCCTGATGTGCTGCAAATACAAGAAGTGACAAATCCTGGTGTTCCTGTCGGAAATACGGAACTTTTGGTGCGCTTGGTAGCAGCTGGCATAAATCCCATCGATACAAAACTACGGCAACGCGGTACTTTCTACCCGGAACAAATGCCTGCGATTTTAGGATGTGATGGCGCAGGTGTAGTGGAAGCTGTGGGTGCTGGGGTACAGCGCTTTCGCCCAGGAGATGCGGTGTATTTTTGCTACGGCGGCTTGGGCGCACACCAAGGTAATTATGCTGAATATACTGTTGTTGATGAGCGATTTGTAGCACCTAAACCAGCTTCGGTGTCTTTTGCGGAAGCCGCCGCCGCACCTTTGGTACTAATTACCGCCTGGGAAGCTTTATATGAACGGGGACGACTGGAACCGAAGGAAAATGTTTTAATTCATGCCGGTGCTGGTGGAGTTGGGCATGTAGCCATTCAACTAGCAAAACTTAAAGGTGCTAATGTCGCCACTACAGTTGGTTCTGAGGATAAAGCTAACTTCGTTAAACAACTAGGTGCGGATGAAGTAATTTTTTACAAACAAACTGACTTTGTACAAGCCGCCTTAGATTGGACTGCTGGTGAAGGTGTAGATTTGGCATTTGACACTATCGGTGGAGAAACTTTTCACAAAACCTTTCCAGCTGTGCGGATATATGGCGATATTGTGACGATTTTGGAACCTGATGCCAAGACTGTGTGGAAAACAGCGAGAATGCGCAACCTGCGCATTGGTTTGGAATTGATGTTAACACCGATGTTGCAAGGAATTGTTGAGGGACTTCAGCACCACGGGAAAATTCTTGAACAGTGTGCGACTTGGATCGATGAAGGAAAGTTAAAAATCCATGTCAGTCACAAGTTTCCTTTAGAAGAAGCGGCTAAAGCACACAAGTTAATTGAAACTGGCTCTATCACAGGTAAAATTGTTCTGCTGATGAGCGATGACTAGTAAGAAACAATTTGGGTAAATTATTTTGGCAACGCAGAGGCTTATACCAATTCTGTGTGAGGCTGCACATTAACGCCCTCACCTCCGGGTGGGGCTATCGTTACAAAGCCTGCCTGCGCAGGCTTTTATACATATTCAGAGTAAATTGGTATTTACGAAGAATTTATGGGGTATTCTCTAGATTTTTCTGGGTATTAATCGGCGTTTTATTAATTATTCTGCTTTTATTTCCCCTACCAGCTGCCGCAGTCCAAACTTCACTACAACGTACACCTTTAACTCTGGAAATCTTACAAGAACGAATACATACACCGATACTCCGCGAAGGTAATTTAACAATAGATTTGCGGCAGATGGTGATTGATTTACGCCCAGAAAATGCTAGCTTCCGCGATGGTTTTTACCAACTCTTACGTAAAGAATTACAAAAAACGGGTGCAAAACCTCTGGGTTTAGATCTGAGTTATTCTCTGATTCTAGGGGATTTTATCGGTAGCGATTTGGGTTTAAGAACTCCGCTTTATGCCCAAGAAATTGCCCCAATTTTTACGCCAACTGAACAAGAACAATTAGAAAATTTACGCTTGGTTTGTTTGCGATCGCTGGCATTTGGGTTACCTAATTCTAAAGACTGTCGATCGCTTTTAGGAACCCAGTTAGATACATCCAGTGAAATTACGGTGTTTCGTGGTTCTTTGACATTGGTACAAACTCGTTTCAATGGCGAAGTCTGGTTTCCGAATATCTTCTTTCTTCAGTCTGTGGACGCTCAAGGGGCAACTTTTGTCCAACCAACTAACTGGACTGAAACCAGATTCAACCGTGCTGTCAGCTTTACTGGTGCTACTTTCCGCCATCAGAGCAATTTTCAGGGAAGTATTTTTTTTAACAGAGCTAATTTTAAACAAGTCCAATTTCAAGACATTGCTGATTTTCAACACAGCATATTTGAAGATACTGCCAACTTCAACCAAGCAAACTTTAAGCAGTTGGCTAAATTTAATAGCGTGCAGTGGGAAGGAAGTGCTGATTTTTCAGATGTGCATTTTTTTAGTCAAGCACAGTTTACTAAAGCTAATTTTGATCAGTTTCTGTTGTTGACGGATGCGACTTTTGATCAAGCGGTAATTTTTCGAGAAGCACAGTTTGATCAATCTGTGAGTTTGCGAGGTGCTAGCATTTTGAACCTTGCAGACTTTAGCGATGCAAATTTTGCTAAGTCAGCTTTTTTAACTGTAGCTGGTCTAACTTTTAACTCTAATCAAGCAAAAATTTTAGGTAATTCTGGGGAGATAGGGCAGAGATTTTGCATCCCGACTTTGCAAGGAAATCAGAACGTTTTGCGAAATTTGGGGCAAAATTTTCGTCAACAACAGCAAATTGCTGATGCTAATTCCTTGGAGTATACAAAACAGCAATTGCGACTAATGGAGTTAGGCCATCGTCTGGTATCTACAAATATTAATACTGCTCCTCTAGCTAGTTTAAAGAGATTGGGTTTTTCTGCAAACCAGGCAGAAGCGATCGCCCAGCGTCGTCAAGTTAAATTATTTCGCAACAATAGCGAATTATTAAGTTTAGCAGACATAGATTTAGAAACGTATAGCCAAGTGCGCGATCGCCTGATTGTCAGCGAACCCCTTTCTTTTGGCGTGTGGTTACTCCACGCTTGGAGTTGGTTAGCTTTGAGTGTACTGCTGCTACTCAGTGGCTATGGAACAAATATTTGGCTAGTATTTGGGGTTGGTGGTGTGGCGATCGCATTTTTTGGCTTATTATTTTGGCTATGCGATCGCTATCGTCGTCTGCATCCCGTACCGATTATTCCCACATATTACGAAACTATTTCTATCTTGGTAAGTTTTAGCTGCTTAGAATTCTTGAGCTTATTAGCCATCTTTCGCAGTGCGGAACAACCTTGGCTAACACTAGGGTGTCTGTTAATTATTATTATCCCCATACCCGTAATTTTATTAATCCGACTTTACCAACAAGGACGCTATCACAATTTATTAGATGTTTCTTACTTTACAGAAGACGGGACTTTGCGCCAGTTACGATTACTGATTGGACGCTTACCAGTAATTCCCAGAAATCCTACATTTCGCGAACGATATATGCCTTTATTGTGGACTCGTCGCTGGAACTGGCTGAATTACTACGACTTTAGTTTAAATAATTTAGTAAGATTAGGATTTAACGATATTCGGATGCGAGATGAACATTTGCCTAGTATTATCGCCACGCTGGGCTGGTATGAGTGGAGTCTAGGTTTACTTTATATTACTTTAGTTTTGTGGACTCTCTCCCGCACCATTCCCGGATTAAATTTACTGATATATCTTAAGTGAAAATCTCCTCAACATAAAGGAGATTTGGTCAGGGAAATACATCAAATGAAATTATATTTTGCGCATGAAAATGGTGAACTTTGGCAGGGAGATGCAATTGAATGGCTACGTACTTTAGAGACAGAATCCGTTGATTTAGTAATTGCCGATCCGCCATATAATATCAAAAAGGCAGAGTGGGATAGCTTTGAATCTCCAGCAGCTTATATTGCTTGGTCTTTAGAGTGGATTGAGCAAGTATCCCGAATTCTTAAGCCTACTGGCAGTTTTTATATTTGTGGTTTTTCGGAAATATTAGCGGATATAAAATTACCTGCATCTCATTTTTTTACAAGTTGTCGCTGGCTCATTTGGCATTACAAGAATAAGGCTAATTTGTCAAATGATTGGGGACGTTCCCATGAAAGTATTTTACATTTCCGCAAGTCGAAATATTTCTATATGGATATAGAAAATCTCAGAATATTGTATGGAGAACATACTTTAAAATATCCCTCACATCCCCAAGCCATAACTAGTCAGTATGGCAATAATGGTAAGAACAATGGCAATAAATGGAATCCCCACACCAAGGGGGCGAAACCTAGAGATGTAATAGAAATTCCCACCACTTGTAATGGAATGCATGAAAAAACTAAACATCCGACACAAAAACCAGAAGAACTGATCAGAAAATTTATTCTCGCTTCATCGAAACGCCAGGATATAGTAATTGACCCTTTTTTAGGTTCAGGTACTACAGCAGTCACAGCCGAGCAATTAGGCAGAAGATGGTTAGGATGTGATATAAATGATGAGTATTTAGAGTGGGCTTTTGAACGGATAAAAAACGCCAAGCACATGAGTGATGAAGAGTGGTTTTGGTTTGATAGAAAAAATGAAGAACGCCGAAAAAAATTTAGGTAATAAAACTAGCCCAGCACTTAAAGATCACCTCTGTTTTCCTTGGCGTACTTGGCGTACTTGGCGGTTATATTATAAATATAATATTGCGCGTTAGATTGCTGAATTCCTGAGTCAAAATCGAGATATTTTAGGTGTTGTAGAACATAATTCAATACGCTTAGTGTTACCATCAAAAAATTTTCATCTCGCTACTTTGGATTTCCTTCTTCAAGGCAAAGTAGCGAGAAAAATCTTGGGTTTCACTTCGGTAAAGCCAACCTACGATTATTCTTAAAACCAAGCGTATTGGGATATAATTCGGATTACCTTCTGCACCTCGCAGTATACTTCGTGCCTTAATTAAGTAAAATAATTCTGCGGCACAATAGTTAAAGTAGCCCTGATTTAATTTAAAAAAATGCCTCCTAAACAAACAGCTAGTAGCAACACAATTCAAGCGTGTGACTGGCCGATTGAACAATTACCAGGATTAAGCCAAGAAGAACAATCCCAATTGCAAAATTGTGGAATTACAACCACAGGATTATTAGTCAAACAAGGGAAAACTCCAGAGGGAAGGCTGGCGCTAGCGAATAAATTACAAATTCACCTGCAATATGTAAATAAATGGGTAGCTTTGGCAGATTTAGCCAGAATTCCCACTGTCGGGACACAGTATTGCGGTTTACTGCTTCATGCGGGTATTGGTTCTGTAGCACAATTGGTTCAGGTTCCCTCTCACCGATTACACCAACAAATTCTCCGCTTACAGGTAGCAACTATGCAGCGGCGAGATTTGTGTCCAGCGATTGAACTAGTACAGCAGTGGAGTTATCAAGCACAAGCAATTTTAAATTTTAGATTTTAGATTGGGAATTTTGCAATTGTGAATTGGAAAAACCGATTAGCGATTTATTCTTTGGCTAAGACACCATTGAGAAAGATATCAGCCAATCCTTCCGCCATCTGCTGCATTTCTTGGGGGGAAGCGTCAGGTTCCATGAGGGTATTGTTGGAAAAGCCGGCGATCGCAAACATTCCCAAGAATACCTTAGCCACGAGTTTGGCATCGGTTTGGCGATAAATGCCTTTATCCATAGCAGTTTGAAAGAACGCCTCAGCAACATCCGTCATTTTCTCAATCACATCCGATTGAATGCGATCGCGCAAGTCTGGATGAAACTGCACCTCCATAAAACAAACTTTCATCAAATCGACATTTTTGTGTAAATTCCACATCCGGCGACGCATCACCTGGGCTACAGCTTTATAACTACCCATTTCGCTCAATTCTGTGAGCAAATCTGTGAGAATATCTACCCAGCCACTAGTTGCTACCTCGACCAAAATCGCCTTTTTATTGGGAAAATGGCGGAATAAGGTACCTTCAGCCACGCCTGCGGACTGTGCTAAGTCGCGGGTAGTAGTACCATCAAAACCTTGGGAGGCAAACAATTTTTGTGCCGCTTGTAAAATGCGGGTACGTGTCTGCGCCTCTGAGGGGGGAGGAGAATTAAAAACTCGCATAGTAGTTATTGGGAGATCTCCGGAACACGACTTGTAGCATTATTGTCTAACGTTCAGTAGGAAAAGCACAGAAAGCTTAATACAAGATTAACGCTCTGCTTTTTCATTAGCCCGTTTCTTAGAGGATGTTTGTCTAGTCAAAATGTATACTTATAACCTCTCTCCTGCTCTTGAGAGGCTTTGAAAACCCCGTTTCCTCCTAGGGAAGGCTTGATCGGGGGGTGAGATTGTGAGACTTAGATGTTACCAAAAATACTTTTCAAACATTCTCTGAGGTATTAAACAATCCGTAGTTTGTAATTCATAATTCGTAATTATGTTTTGTAACGAGGATTTAGCGCCGAACGATATCTAACCCCTATTGAATTACGAATTCCGAATTAGTAATTCCGAATTATGATGAAACTTTACTTTATTTGCCGCTTATGAATCAGCTCAATCGCTGGAGAGCAATTTTATATTCTTCCCAGAAAGTATCCGTGATACTTTATCGGATGTTTGTGACTTTGTTAGCATTGACAATTTCTTGGTGTAGTTTACTACCAAAAGTTGCTCTAGCTCAGACTCCAACAGCACCTCCGCCTCAAAGAGTGCAGCCACTGAGTAAAACTCCGACTTCGATTCAACCTTATTTGGAGCGAGTAATTAAGCAGTTGACGGAGTTCCGCCTGGATAATGGTCTCAAGTTCATTGTTTTAGAACGGCATCAAGCACCTGTAGTTTCTTTTCTTACCTACGCTGATGTCGGTGGTGTGGATGAGCCAGATGGGAAAACTGGTGTAGCACACTTTCTCGAGCATTTGGCTTTTAAAGGGACAAAGCGTATTGGTACAACAGATTACAATGCTGAAAAACCATTACTCGAACGCTTGCAACAGTTAGATGCCCAAATTACCGCAGCGAAGGCGAGTGGAAAAAAAGATGAAATTGCCAAGCTGCAAGCTGAGTTTGAGCAGGTGGAATTGCAAGCAGCCAAGCTCGTCAAGCAAAATGAAATGGGGCGAATTGTTGAGCAAGCGGGAGGTGTGGGTTTAAATGCCAATACTTCTACGGAAGCGACTCGTTATTTTTATAGCTTCCCTGCCAATAAGTTAGAACTGTGGATGTCCTTAGAATCAGAGCGATTTTTAGAACCCGTATTTCGCGAGTTTTATAAAGAAAAAGAGGTGATTTTAGAAGAACGACGATTGCGGGTAGAAAATTCACCCATCGGCTTGATGATGGAAAAGTTTATCGATGCAGCCTATAAAGTCCATCCCTACAGACGACCGGTGATTGGTTATGACCAAGATATCCGTAACTTGACACCGGAAGATGTGCAAAAGTTTTTTAACACTTATTATGTACCCAGCAATTTAGCGATCGCAATTGTCGGCGATGTTAACCCAACTGAAGTCAAAAGACTGGCGCAAATTTACTTTGGACGTTTTCCCGGAAAATCAAAAGCGGTTGAGCAAATCGCCACAGAACCAAAACAGTCACAAACGCGAGAAGTGACTTTAGAGTTACCTTCCCAACCTTGGTATTTAGAAGGTTATCACCGTCCAGCGGTTACCCATCCCGATAATGCGGTGTATGACATTATTTCTGGTTTATTGAGTAATGGTCGCACATCGCGGTTGTATAAATCTTTGGTAGAACAGCAGCGTTTGGCGCTGAGTGCCCAAGGTTTTAGCGGCTTTCCTGGTGATAAATACCCAAACCTGATGTTATTTTATGCGCTGACAGCGCCAGGTCATACAGTTGATGAATTGGCTGTGGCTTTGCGAACAGAAATTGACAAATTGCAAACTGAACCTGTGACAGATACGGAATTGCAACGAGTCAAAACCCAAGCCAGAGCCGATTTGTTACGTACCCTCGATTCTAATATGGGCATGGCGCAGCAGTTATTGGAATATGAGGTGAAAACTGGCTCTTGGCGGAATTTGTTTAAGCAGTTGGATCAAATTGCGGCGGTGACGGCTGCTGATGTTCAAAGAGTGGCGAAAGCATCGTTTACAGCCGAAAATCGCACAATTGGCAAGTTGTTGTCTAAGGGATGATGAACGAACCGCGAAGACGCGAAGGACGCAGAGGGAAGAGATGAAGAGAGATATGCACAGGTATAAGGTGAAGGGTAAAAAACAAGTGGCGTGGAAAATGCAATATGGCAAGCGGCTGATTTATGCTTTGGTTGTGACTTTTGCTTTTTTACTTTTTACTTTTAACTTTTCTTTAGCGGCGACAGCAGCAGCCAAGCATTACACTGAGTTGCAGTTACCACCGTTACCGGAAATTAAGTTACCCAAGTACGATCGCTTTGTGCTGCAAAATGGCATGGTTGTCTATTTGATGGAGGATCATGAGTTACCGTTAGTGGGCGGTACGGCGTTGGTACGTACTGGAAGTCGCCTGGAACCTGGGGATAAAGTTGGCTTGGCTGAGTTTACAGGTGAGGTGATGCGAAGTGGGGGGACGAAGCAGCATTCAGCTGATGAACTCAACGAATTGTTGGAACAACGCGCTGCTTCGGTGGAAACTGGAATTGGTGAAACTTCTGGTAGCGCTAGCTTTGAAGCACTGACGGAAGATTTAGATACGGTGTTTGGGTTATTTACGGAGGTGTTGCGATCGCCTGTTTTTGCGCCTGAAAAGTTAGATTTGGCAAAGACTCAGGAGAAGGGTAGTATTGCTCGCCGCAATGATAACCCTAATTCTATAGCTGGTCGCGAATTTCGCAAATTAATCTATGGGAAAGATAGTCCCTATGGTCGCACCACAGAGTATAGGACTATTGATAAAATTTCCCGTGAGGATTTGCTGAAGTTTTATCAGCAATATTTCGCCCCGAATAATATAATTTTGGGGATTTTGGGAGATTTTGATGCGAAGAAAATGCGATCGCTCATTCAAGCGAAGTTGGGTGATTGGAAACCTAATCCCAATCTTGCTAAACCTCAGTTACCACAAGTATCTCAAGCGAATACTGGCGGAGTGTTTTTTGTCAATCAGCCGCAATTAACCCAAAGTAATATTTACATTGGGCATTTAGGTGGAAAGTTAGATAGTCCAGACTATCCAGCTTTGGATGTGTTGAATGGGGTGTTCAATGGATTTGGCGGACGCTTATTTAATGAAGTGCGATCGCGTCAAGGTTTAGCTTATTCAGTATACGGTCAATGGAGTCCCCGCTACGATTATCCGGGAATGTTCATTGCTGGAGGACAGACGCGATCGCAAACTACTGTGCAATTCGTCAAATCTTTAGAAGCTGAAATTAAGCGCATCCAAACTCAAAGAGTCACACCACAAGAACTAGCTTTTGCTAAAGAGTCTACATTAAATTCCTTTGTTTTCAATTTTGAAGACTCCAACCAAACTATCTCACGCTTGATGCGATATGAATATTACGGCTATCCGGCTGATTTCTTATTTCGCTATCAAAAAGCAGTAGCAGCCACAACAGCAGCTGATGTCCAACGGGTAGCAAAGCAATATCTTAAACCCGAAAATCTGGTAACTTTGGTAGTCGGAAATCAAACCGCCATTCAACCACCTTTAACTCAGCTAGCAACAAAAGTCACCCCCATAGATGTGACTATTCCCCCCGCACAACCACAAGCACAAAATTAAGTATTTTGGTTGAAAATAGTGTTAACTGTTGACTGTTGACTGTTGACTGGGAATAACGATTTTCATCCTTGGTTTGTGGGATTTTACCCTGTAATTGTAGCCATCCTCAATATTGTAGGGTGCGTTATGCGAAGCTAACGCACCTGACATAAACACAAATATGTTACGAAACGTAAATATGCTTGAAACTCTTACCAATGACCAATGACTAATGACTAATGACAGCCCTCAGTAGCTATCTTTAATTGCACCGCTCTACTTATCAATAATTCACCATATATTCTAACTCTTTAGTTAACCAATTTTTAAAGATATTATCGAGAATTTCCTGATAACGTTCAGGGGTTAATTTTGCCGGAATAAATTCGTCAACTATAAAAATATGATAGCCTTGTTCACTTTTTAAAGGCCCGATTAATTCTTCAGGCGATGTACTAAATACAGCAGCCGCAATATCTGGTTCCAGCGCAAACCGATAAATATTACCTTCATAACCACACTTCTGGCGGCGCTGAATATCTATATCATAAATGTGAGCAGCTTCATAAAAACTAATTTCGTCTTCTTCAATTTGATAGTAAATCTCTTGAGCCAGTTTTTCCGATTCAACAATGATTTGGTAAAGGCTAACTTGCTCAAATTCTAGATAATTTTCAATAAAAAATGTTGAAACATTTTTAGCAAACATTGCTTCAGCTAATTTTTTAGATAATAAGCGATCGCGAATCCCTATTTCCCAATCATCAGGAGAAACTAATTGATCGGCTAACCATGCTAGCGTATCTGACGCTTTTTCCAGATGCTTCTCGCGTCTCTGGCGATTAGCTTCCGCCTCAATTTCTTCTGGTGTAACAATTATCCCTTGTTCTTGGGCTGTATAATTTATCAATCTTTTAAACAACACATTCTGATAAACTTGTTTAAAGTTCATTTCGCTTTTGAGGAAGTTGACAATTTCCTCTGGTTCCACAACTAATTTAGAAAGATCCATCTTTTAATTAGCTAGGCTCACGCCTTGATCATGGTCATTAACATATAAATATTTATTTCTGCACCTATCTTCAGGCAGAAAATAATAGATTAAACACTATATAAATTACTGATATTGAGAGCTAAAGTAATTCTCAATAACCTAAAAAAATTGCAATAAGTTAACCAGTGCCACATCTAAGCGCACTGGCTGCGATCGCCATCCTTTATGAATAAAACAAACAAAATAAACCTTTTTATATACTATCTCTATAACGAGCTATATATCCATTAACCAAAAATTAACTTTTTATTAACTATTTATTAATTTAATATTAATAATAATTATAAAACTGCCACACTAGTCAATAAATAGTCCAGAGTTGAGAATTTCTTAACCAATGACTAATGACCAATGACCAATGACCAATAACCAATGACCATAAATAAAAAACTGGAAGCTATTCAAGTTTTTTAGCATCCAGTATCGCTCATATAAATTGCTAATTTCTAAAACAGCCATAATCCTGTTTGGGAGTACGAAGATTACAGCTTCGCTTATAGAATCCTCAGAGCTAGAATACCAATTCTCTAAAATTTTGTCACAGATTCAAACCTAGAAACCTAGAATTGGTATAAGTTTCAACAACATTGACTACGATTTAACTGTTACTTTTTCTATTTCCACTCTTGCTAAAAGTGCTAAATATGATCTTTTTGGGCTAAAGCCATACTAACCACATTCAAGAAAGTTTTATCAGCATCAATTCCACCATCTCTAAACTAGGTGGGAGCAATTAAAAGTCTGGGATAAGCGGACTTCTTGTAGCTCAAGCTGACTGGGAAAAAGAACCACCACCAGCAACAGTTGGAGCGTCGTCTTGATGATTAAATCTATTTCACGATGGGAACTAATCATTGATTTTGTTCCTATACATGAAATTAGCTGGTCAATAAGCTATGTTTCAGTTGGCATTTATAATTTATAAAATTTTCTCAGGCAATAAGTGCCAAATTGGCAGATTTCATCATAAAAATTTTACTTATTTTCATAAACTTAACTTATAGTCAAATTTAATGAATTCCCACTCAATTTTTCTTACATTTTTGTTGCATTTTATATTTTTTATCCACAAATATATACGGTGTAACTATAACTTATTTATGCGTTATAATATCGAAGCACAATCTAGCAATCCTATTGGAGTTGTGAAATCAGTCTCGGAGGCTGGTAGCTAGAGATTTTTTCACGGATGCTAGAGGATTGCGATCGCATCGAAATTAAACATCTATGTTGAAAGTGAGCAAAGAGCAGTCCCCCCAAAAGGAGGGGGAAGCTAAAGTTCAACATTTTGAAGGTGGAAATCACAAAGCCAATCTGTAAGCTAGATTTTTACTAGCCCAATAGTTAAGCATAAAACATCATCACAAACCAGCCGTGCTGTAGATTTTCAATCTGCATGGCAAATAGGCAGCTACTTAATGAACTGCAAATCTTCTTCTATTTAATTAATCCCGAACTTGAAAGAAGAATCTAGTACAGCACGGCTGAAATTAACCGCGCATTGAAAACGTTTAACACCCTTGCGTAAAGGTATGTTATTGAACTTGCTTTGCTAACCACTGCTCCTGAGGCTTACGAATTTCTGCTTTTTGCTTGTTAACTTCTCGATAAGCCAAGTCTGTAATTTTACTTAAACAGCTTGGAGACACATTAGTATCAGACCTTTTATCAGAAGATTCAAGGTCTTGGTTCATGCTGGAATTTTGCTGCTTTTGCGCCCGATTCATGAGAGAGTTTTCTTTGAGTAACCGATTGTAGGTGCGGTAAGGAATATAGTGTAAAGGATTGTAGCCAGCAAAACGTAGCATTAAAACACAAGCCCAGGAATACTTTCCCGCAAGAATTGCTTCAACTACTTGGTCAAACTGTTCCGGAGGAAGTGAGTTCTTTAATTTGCTACTAATGCTAGAAATATCTTGGTTCATAGTCTGATTTGTAATTTTCTGCGGTTTGTGGAATTTAAGTTGAAATTGGTAAACAGCTCTAGCCGATATGCATTTGCTGAATTAGCTAAAAGAAGATATTGGAATGCAGTAGTAGTGAATTTTGAGGGGAAACACAATCCTATTGACTGGTTCAAACAAAAAATCAAAAGTCAAAAATGAAGTTGCTTGCTTGATACCACTCACTCTACTAGGTAGACATCGGCAATTATCTGCATCACCCTAATCTATATATAAAAGGTACGCTGCTTTTGTTGAACTATGCTGAACAGATTTTTAACTAACTAGATGGGAAACCCCTTCGCTTCACTTTTGTGCATGGAGTTTACCCAATCGCGCACCTGTTCTCGCCAACGCAGTAGTTCCCCGACCCATCTCGTGTGTTGATAGTTTGTGGGTGTTTCTAAGGCTGTTACCGCTGTTGATACTTTCTTCAAAGCAAAATGATTTTGTGGATGGAAATCATTTTGCTTCATCCCAGAACTCTCCCCTTCGCTAGAAATTTCCACTGCATTTAACCTGATGATTCTTTCCATGAGCTGACCTTAGTTCGGAAACTTGAATAATGTGAATCAAGCTTTTTTGCTGCTTTGTCGTAATACTTCAGATACTTTCCCAAGTTCCACAGTCCTCACTAGGTGGTACTAGCACGCTATGGAACAAGCTGCTTTTGCTTTGCAGTTAAAGTCAGGTAAAAATTTACCCTTTGTGCTTTCAGATGACTGGCAGAAAAAAGTCCCCGGATGGCTCGTGGTAGATGCAGTTTCGTCCTCTGGAAATTTTCTAACTCCTAATTCAATGACTTTTCCCTGATAAGCTCATTGTGTATTTATTTACAAAAAAATTAGGAGATACACTGTAAAACTCCGTAAAGTTTAGGTTAGTAAGGAAAATTTCTGTATCCTTGACGATCAAGAACAACATTTTTATTTATACTATTTTTTGTCGTTAATGTCATCTATCAAAATCGTAGCTTTATAAGTTAATTTTACTGATTTCATGGTGATTTCTACTTGTGTATTGTGTAACTTGACATTTTGTTAACTATTTCATAAATACCGAGGGGTGATACCCCCCATTTAATATAGATTAAAACCATTTATTCACTTCAGCTTACTCAGAAAGTTTACCATGAACTATGTCGTTTAACAGCAAAAAAATCAGCAGTATAGATATTATAAAAAAAAAATTAAGTACCCCATAGTTATTAAAAATGATTCTTATAAATTAGGGATGTTGTTCGCTAGCGATATGGCTGAAAACGCTTATTTGATAAGAGTTTCATCTGTTAACCTCTAAAGTTATATAGTATAGTTCTCAAGAATGTGACGTGATAGCCATGATGAAAATCCCGAGGAAAAAATCATAAAATCTCACGGTTTATGATATAATATATAAACCTTCAAAACCAGAGCCAATATTGCTCTGGCAAATCAGCCACCACTAAAATATTTTCCCAAAACAGATGTAGCAAATTAAGTCGGGAAATGCCGCTCTTAATCAGCAAAATCAAGACCCTTAATCCACATTAGACACAGGTAAGTTTTGGGAAAAACAAATAACTGTTATTTTGACTACAAACTGCTTGAACAAAATGAGATTACATAGCAAATTACAGTTTGTAGCAGGGGCGAAAAATGATGTTAGTTGCTATCACTTTTGCATAAGTACCTTTTTCCTCACGGATACAGTCTCTATGATAGACAAGGATGAGTCTTGTGCATCTAGGGAGAAATAACTGAGGTACAATATCCGGGAGCTAATTAAGAGTGTTCTACTGCTAGATGCGATCGCATCTTTTCATCTGACATCGGAACTTACCCAACTTTTACCTGCTGAGTACAGCTGGTTAGTTGTATATTATCTATCTACCTCAACTCTTAGCGACGAAGAGGAATTCATAGCTAAAGTTCGGTTTTAGGGTAAGCTTTTGATCTTTTCCGAACCGAGTACTTCCAGTATAAAAAAGTTACTCATCTTTTAACTGTTTAGATTGTTTCATTCCAACAGCCTCTGCAAAACGCAATTATTTGTGTTGTTAATCACCCATTGCTTAGTTATCATTTTTCAGTGGCTTTTCCTAGATGAAAGTTGAAAAAATTACATTGAATAAATAGTTAATAATTAATCTTACCGCAGATCTAAACAAATTTCTTCAAAAAAATGGTGCTGAGAGTATTTATTTTTACAGGAACATAGCTGGCATACGTTTTTATGAAAGTAAAAATTGTTAATAGTGAACATAAAATTTTTGATATTTAGTAACGTGAATGACTTGAGATAGTGATACTGCAACATTGTGACAATACTAGTCTTGAGGTCTCAATATTTGACATCTTTCTTGGTATTACTTATATTTTCCATTTAATTTTGAAACACCCGGAAAATAAAATCACAGATATAAATACTTACTGCTTCAGCTACAAGTAAAGTAGGCTGGAAAACGCAAATAATAAAACGTATATCTTTTTGTTTATGTATATTTGGTTGCAAATTTCAGATTAGTTAATCAAAAATTCATACAAGTAAAGATGAGGGGGACATATCAAGTCAAAAGTCAAAAGTCAAAAGTCAAAAGGGGGATGAGGGGGACAAGGAGGACAAGGGGGAAAGATGCCCCATGCCCTGTTTGGCCAATGCCCAATGACTAGTAAACTAAATAAATTGCCCAGATAGCCATTGGGCGCAGGTAGGTGCTAGCGCGAAAAGTACCAGTGGCGGTGATGGCTTCGGGTGTGCGAAATTGTAGACCATTGTCATAAATTTGCTGGACTACAGCTTGTGTCAAGCGCAATGCTTGATCCTTCATTCCCATCTGTACGAGAAAAGCTGCTAATCCAAAGTTGATACCTGTCCAGACTTCTAGTGGGTGTGTAGCTTTGGGGTTCTCTGGTGAACCGTCGCGAAGAACACCGTTTGCAGCACCGAATTGACCATTTTGGAACTTAACAAAGCAAGCATCATAGACAGTTTTCAGGGCAGATAAGGCGCGATCGCTCGCTACAATATCTGGTAATCCCAACAACCGCGCATAAAATTGTCCGCACAACTGATCCGCCATCACCACATCAGAACCACTCTCACTATCTAAGCGATAATATTGACCATTCCAGAGTTTTTCTTCGTAGATGGGGAGAGATTGATTTAACCAAGCTTCATAGGTGGATTTTTGCAGCGCCAAGTTGCTGAGTTCGCCAAGGTTGTTATTGAGTAAAACATCGCTAATAGCGATCGCAGCTTCCAAAGCCGCTAACCACAACCCACCACAATATGCACTAACACCTTGTAACCGCCAATCATCAAAAGTTTGATCCGGCGCACCAGAATTCTCCGGAATTCCATCACCATCTCGATCAAAAGTTTTCAGATAGTCGAGAGTTTGGACGATCGCATTCCAACAATCTGCTAGGAACTGGACATCATCAGCACCCGTAAGCAGAAAATCTCGGTATACTTGCAACACAAAATCACTACCTAAATCCTTCCACAAATTACAGTCTTGGTAGCAGGTGTAGTTAGTTTTCTCCCACACATGTTCATTAGGTGCGCCCAAATCGTGAGGTGTTGCGCCTGCGACTTTGCGGACTGCGGTTGTGGTGTCTGCGCCAATTGTATAGTAATAGCCGATAATTCGTTGGCGATCGTCACTTTGGGGAATCGCCCTTGCAAAAGCCCTGATCACTGATTTTTCCAGTTCGGGAAACAACATCAGCAGGGCGAAAGAACCATATAAGCGTACATCTAAACTTTCATACCAGCGGTAATCTAAGCATTCCAGCACCGCAAATTGACCGATGGGATCGAGTTTGGAGGCTGCACTCCAAAGTGTACCACCACTGGTGAGGTCATAAAGCTCATTAAATAGAGCCATTTTCAACCAACCGGGTAAATCCTCCCGCTCAAGAATGGGTTGTTGCCAACTTTGAATTTGCGATCGCCAATTTTGATATTCTGCTAAAGCCGTAGATGCGATCGCCCAAGCATTATTACCATCTCGCCCAAAAAAATCTGTATATCTGCGGTAATAGTTGATCCCGGCAGCAAATTCTGTTACCGGCAAATCCCAAGCTAATACGAAGGGAATTTCTAGAGATTCCCCTGGTTGCAAAGTAAAACGCAGTGCGATCGCAGTTCCGATTCGTGTATTATCTGCTGCTGGATTAGCATCAACATAATTGGACAAAGAACCATCACCTGCAAAGCTTTGCCACAACTCATCACCAGTACCAACCGGATTCCAGCGCGTGTGATAAAACACTTCCACCTGGGGATGCTTCAACGTCGCAATACACCAGCTACCATCTCCTTCTTGCACAGGTCTATCACGTTCCACTTGGGATAAAATACAACCAACGTATTGCTCATTTTCCACTAATTGATTGTAATTACCTTGACTCTCGCCTAACCGTGGCTGATACTCATAAACTGGACTACCATCATCGCGAATCTTCACCTCAGGCGATTTCGTAGCATTAGTAAACCAACCCACCATATTTTCCCAAGTGAGCATAATGCTCAGAGTAATAGGTGCATTTGTCGGATTATGGGCATTCCAGAGAAATACCGCCACAGGATAACTAGTTTCTTTGTAATTATTTGCCCAAACTGGCGAGAACTGCTCACAAGTCAACTGTGCTTGCAAGACATTTTCGTAGACAAACCAACTCCGGGGATACAGCGCATGATAAGTACCCGTCTGGGAAATCCCCTCAGTTTCTTGACTAGCTGGATACCATCGCCAAGCACTGAGACTACCATCCTCTGGTGCTTGGGTAGATAAAGCGTAAGCCCCAGAAGATGAGCCAAAAGACTCAAACACACTGAATTGACAGGCGGGGATATTCTTAAAAGTATGCTCTCCCCCGTCAACGTGCCATAAATTAAAGTCTCCCCGTGAAGAACGCCCGATACAACCAGCACCAAAGCCACCTAAAGGCATACCATGCCAAGGGCCATCATCAAGATTGCTAGGATAACGGACAGTGTAAGGCTTGTCCCAACCAAGGCCAATGGGACGATTCCAAGTGTAAGAAGGGATTACCGAGGAGAGCAGATTTGTCATCGCCTGATTATACAGCGTGGGGTTACGCTAATGAAGCCTAGCGCGATGAGTAATTTTTCTCAAGTAAAACGCGGTACTCGCTTCAATGTTGTTACTGAGCAATAAAACTCGGTTGACAAGGGAGCTTTCAAGATAGCATTAAATTAAGTGCAAGTTTAATGCATAATCAACTCTATGCTCAACATTAGCCGAGACATTCACTCACTCTCTAGCTTTAAACGCAATACGTTGGAATTCCTACAGCAGATGAAGCAGACAGGAAAACCCGTAGTGCTGACAGTTAATGGTAAAGCGGAACTTGTCGTTCAGGATGCAGAGTCTTATCAAAAACTTTTGGATACGTTAGAAAGATTAGAAGCGATCGCTGGAATTAAGCACGGGCTGGAAGATGTAGAAGCTGGTAAAACTACTACCCTGAGTGAATTTGAGCAAGAAATGCAGCAAAAGTATGGTATTTCCAGTTAGGGTAAGGAACTCCAAAAAATAAATTATCCAACTTGTAGGGGCACGGCATCTACAAACTTTCGGTATTACCAATATTTTATCGGTGCCGTGCCCCTACCCCCGTGGGTATTTTTTAATTGGAAGTCCCTAACTCAAAGTTTTTGTGCTTCATATTCGTCATAGTTCACAAGCGCCACTGATAGGCGAAGAAGTTGACGAAGAAGAAGAATTTTGATGGTTAAAAGCGTAGACATCGTTCTCTGTTAGCAATTGGCATTTTTCATTAGTGTCATTGCAATTAAAATAGTATATGTGGGCACTCTAGATTTAAGCAAAATACTGGAGCTTAATTTGTATGTCCACAGCCCCAATTAGTGCAACACTAGCGCAAAAACAGAGAGATGAAGTGTTGCAAGCGATCGCCACCATTAAAGAAAACCTACCATTTTTGATTGATTTAACTAACGAAGAGCGCAAAGCCTTACCCAAAATGGGAGATAAAAGCCGCGCCTTTGTTAGTAAAGCATTAGAAGTAGCCACACAGAACCCAGAGTTCTTACCGCGATCGTTTGACTTGGAAGAAATGCGCAAAGACGTACAATTATTTGAAGCGTTGTATCCAGTATTGCTGTCCCTATCGCAATTACATGAATTAGTCGATGATACATCTCTAGCAGTGGGTAGCGAAGCCTATGCAGCCGCCTTGCAGGTGTATACTTATGCCAAAGTTAGTGGACAAGGCGGGGGTTTAGAGACAGTAGTTGAGGAAATGGGGCAAAGATTCGCCCGGAAACCTCGGAAAGCCAAGCCCGAAGCAGCAGTATTGTAGAAAATAACTCAGTAGTTGCACTTCAAAGCTGCAACGTTGCAGATAATAACTCGGAACTTCGAGTAAATTACTCGGCGTTCCGAGTTCAGAACACGGAATTTCATGCTTTGAACAGCAACAGCCGAGATCCAAAGGTGAATGATGGTGAGTAAAAAGCGATCGCTCATGCTTTGAACAGCAACATCCGACATCCAAGGGTGAATGATAGTGATTTAAAGGCGAATATTTTCTTTACCATCCCATCTTCACAAACCTGCAACCTCACGCTATCACAAATATCTTGCGTAGGGGCACAACAATGTTGTGCCCTCCGAGAAATATTCAGCACAGCCAACAATTTATTGGCAATTTTCCGTAGATAAATTAGCATTATTCAAATCTAATACGCACCGGGCAAAATAATATTGTTGATCGTTTAGATGCCACACTGGTTGCAGGGCACGGCATTGCCCATTGGTGTCAACTTAAGTTAAAAGGCTTATCCCACAGGCATTTTACCCCACCCCTCAATCCCCTCCCCGTTTACGGGGAGGGGAGGTTTTGCGTCAGCAAAGCCGGGGTGGGGTGACGCGGATCATGATGTTAAGTGAGAGAATTCGCTCATCACGTCTTGGTAAGGGTTTCACGTTAAGTTGACACGTATGGGCATTGCCGTGCCCCTACGAAATGCTATATTTTATGCAATTTTAAAAGGCGTAGGCGTAGCCCGTCGGAGACATCGCTTGCCTAATTAATGGCGTAGCTGAAGATATAAAGCATTAGGTACTGGGATTTTGCTTGATATTGGGAAATTTACACTTCACCTCAATCTCAAAATTACTCTCCGCTGAACCTTCAGTGAGCAAAGGAATACCAGTTTTTCCGCCAATCTTTAAACCAAACTTGAGGGTAACTTCTTCAACTTCAGCCGCACCTAAATTTTTAAACGCACCAATAGCGTATTTAGTATAAGCCCGAATTTGATTGTGAACTTCTTGGATTTTCACCACCGCATCTTCCCGAAAACCCATAGCTTCGCGATCGTCTTCAACTTCTGGTGTAATAATTTCTGGGATGTCTGGTGTATCTTTGGACTCAAACAGGATTGTATAAAATTCTCCGTCTTCTTCAAATACCAAACGTTCAATATTCGACATAAAAACCCCAAATTTTCAGTGTATTTACGTTATATTAGTCTCTAATCGACCGACCAAACATATCTAGATGGCTCGTTACGCCCTTGTTGTTGGCATTACAGATTACAAAACTCCCCTGACTAACCTCAGTAAACCAGCTACAGATGCGGAAGCGGTAGCGCAGGTACTAAAAACGCATGGTGATTTTGAGGATATCAAGCTGCTCAAAGGCAAAGTTACTAAACAGCGGCTGGGTGAAGCTTTGAACATACTGCTGCGACAACAAGCAGTCAACAACGAAGCCCTAATTTACTTTACAGGACATGGAATTACAGTCTCGGATTTAGAGTTAGAGACACAACAGGCGTATCTAGCAACTTCTGATTTAACAATTGTCACGCAAAGCAATCAAATTGTGGAACAAACAGGTGGTATCAGCCTGCTGAATTTGAATGATTTGATTAGAGATTCGCAACTGAGTAGTTTAGTAGTCTTGCTAGATTGCTGTCATAGCGGTAATTTTCTGGAACGCAATCTGATTGAGAGAACACTTACCGCCTTTAGTTCCCAGCGCGACTATTATTTTATTGCTGCTTGCAGAGGCTTTCAGCTAGCCTATGCCAAAAAAAGCGAACAACACAGTATTTTTACCACAGCAATGCTTTCAGGATTATCAGCAGACAACACTAATGATAATGGACAGGTAACAGGCGATCGCCTTTTCGATACAATTGCCACAGAACTCAAAGGTAGCGGACAAGAACCAATTCGCATGGGTTGGGGACGTTCTATTACTCTAGTCACCCACCAGCAGAAAATTGCGGCTCATGCTTTTGAAGTAAAAGATGAATGTCCTTACCAAGGGTTAAAAGCCTTTGAAGCCGAACAAAAAGAATTTTTCTTTGGGCGCAAGCAAGTTGTCAGGGATATTCTCGCCAAGTTAAGCCAAAAGCTTTTTGTCCCCATCATTGGCGCTTCGGGGAGTGGTAAATCTTCTGTAGTGCGGGCGGGTTTAATTCCCGAATTATTAAATAATCGAGACTGGCGAGTTATAGAACCAATCAAACCGGGATTTGAACCTTTAGCAGAATTGAGAACAGCCTTTAAACAATGTTTTAAACAAGCTAATAAACTCAAGCAGTTTCAAACATTGAGTAATAATTACCCAAATAACTTACCGGAAATTATCGAAAATTTCCCAGGTGCAGAGAAATTATTGCTGGTAGTCGATCAATTTGAAGAAGTATTTACAGTTTGTGCAGATAAAGAAGAACGGCAAACATTTATTGAACTGCTGACTCAGGTAGTAGACATTACCGATTCCCGGTTAGCAGTTGTCATTACCATGCGAGCAGATTTTCTCGAACCCTGTTTGCATTATTCCTCTCTGCATCACCTAATTCAAACCCAGGCTGTTTATATACCACCTTTAACCGGAGTTAATTTAAAGGAGATCATCACCGAACCAGCCAAACTTCAGGGTCATAGTGTTGAAGAAGCACTACTATTAAAAATTCTCCAAGATGTCAAACAAGAGCCTGGGTTTTTGCCTCTGTTGGAATTTGCCTTAACTAAACTCTGGGATAAACGCGACCAAGAAAAACATCAACTTACCCTAGAGCAATATGAAAAGTTGGGAGAATTAACTGGGGCGTTAAATCTCCATGTAGAAAAGGTTTATGAATACCAAGATTTTGAGGAAGAATCACCAACTCAAGAACGCACTCAGCAGGAGAAAGAATGGATCAGGCTGATTTTTTTGCGCTTATTGCGGACAGGAGAAGGAGAAAAAGACACCCGACAGCGCCAAGCAAAAGCCACACTATTAAATATTGCAGGTAATGACCCCAATCAACAGCAACAACTCAGTGAATTACTAGATGGGGAAGCGGGATTAGTTAAAGGGCGCTTGTTGGTTACAGGGAAAGATGAAAAGGAAGAAGCTTGGATTGATTTAGCCCATGAAGCCTTAATTGAAGGTTGGCAACAGTTTGCCCAGTGGCGACAACAAGACAGAGATTTGCGGCGGTTAAGCGATAGGTTAGCAGATACTCGGCGGGAGTGGAGGAATAAAGGAGAGAATGACAAATATTTAATGCAAGGCGGATTGCTGGCAGAAGTGAGGAATAGCTGGCAACAGTTGCAGCTTTATTTACAATCGCCCCAAGAAGATGAAGTTTTTTACAAACGCAGTGATGCTTACGAAAAAGACCGCATTACCGAACTAGAAAGGGCGCTTACTGAATCTCAACTACGAGAAAAAGCAGCCAGGGTAGAGAATTTATTACCCTTCCAACCTTTAGAAAGTCTAGTTTTAGCAATTCAAGCTATGGGTGAGAATCATGAGAAACTACCGCAGCAGATTCTTGCCCCAGTTCAGAACAGTTTGAATCGAGTGATGAATAAAGCAAGAGTCTCCATTCCCGTCGGTGGTCATGAGAGTGAAGTCTATGCTGTCGCCATCAGCGCTGATGGGCAGACGATTGTCTCTGGCAGTACTGACGAAACGGTGCGGTTGTGGCATCGCCAAGGTCAGGTTTTGGCTGAACCCTTCCGTGGTCATGAGGGTGGGGTCTATGCTGTTGCCATCAGCGCTGATGGACAGACGATTGTCTCTGGTGGTGCTGACGGCACGGTGCGGTTGTGGAATCGCCAAGGTCAGGTTTTGGCTGAACCTTTCCGTGGTCATGACGATTGGGTCAAAGCTGTCGCCATCAGCGCTGATGGACAGACGATTGTCTCTGGCGGTGCTGACGGCACGGTGCGGTTGTGGAATCGCCAAGGTCAGGTTTTGGCTGAACCCTTCGGTGGTCATGAGGGTGAGGTCTATTCTATCGCCATCAGCAGTGATGGGCAGACGATTGTCTCTGGCAGTACTGACGAAACGGTGCGGTTGTGGAATCGCCAAGGTCAGGTTTTGGCTGAACCCTTCGGTGGTCATCAGGGTGAGGTCTATTCTATCGCCATCAGCAGTGATGGGCAGACAATTGTCTCTGGCGGTGCTGACGAAACGGTGCGGTTGTGGAATCGCCAAGGTCAGCCCTTAGCTGAACCCTTCCGTGGTCATCAGGGTGAGGTCTATTCTATTGCCATCAGCAGTGATGGGCAGACAATTGTCTCTGGCGGTGCTGACGAAACGGTGCGGTTGTGGAATCGCCAAGGTCAGCCCTTAGCTGATCCCTTCGGTGGTCATGAGGGTGAGGTCTATTCTATCGCCATCAGCAGTGATGGGCAGACGATTGTCTCTGGCGGTGCTGAGGGCACAGTGCGGTTGTGGAATCGCCAAGGTCAGCCCTTAGCTGATCCCTTCGGTGGTCATGAGGGTGAGGTCTATTCTATCGCCATCAGCAGTGATGGGCAGACGATTGTCTCTGGCGGTGCTGAGGGCACAGTGCGGTTGTGGAATCGCCAAGGTCAGCCCTTAGCTGATCCCTTCGGTGGTCATGAGGATGCGGTCTATTCTGTCGCCATCAATAGTGATGGGCAGACGATTGTCTCTGGCGGTGCTGAGGGCACAGTGCGGTTGTGGAATCGCCAAGGTCAGCCCTTAGCTGATCCCTTCGGTGGTCATGTGCATGGGGTCTATTCTGTCGCCATCAGCGATGATGGGCAGACGATTGCCAGTGGCGGTGATGACGGCACGGTGCGGTTGTGGAATCGCCAAGGTCAGCCCTTAGCTCAACCCTTCCGTGGTCATGAGCGTTGGGTCTCTGCTGTCGCCATCAGCAGTGATGGTCAAACCATTGTTAGTGGCGGTGAAGACGGCACAGTGCGGTTGTGGCGTGGTGGCTGGCGTGCATGGTTACAAGTCTGTTGCGACAGGTTACGTTACCATCCCATCTTCTCCAACCCGCCAAATGAGGAAGCAAAAGCCGCTTGCGAAGTCTGCCGTAAATATGTTTGGAGCAAAGAACCTGTGTAGTAGCACTACAATGTTGTGCCCTGATGATAGCCTGTACTGATTATCTCCACCATTGACGCTCAGAACCCCAGCTTTTACCTTCAAAACTCGAAACTTCCTGTTCCGAACTCGGAACTTCATGTTCTGAACTCGAAACTTGCTGTTCCGAACTCGAAACTTCGTCTTCCGAACTCGAAACTTCATGCTCAGAACTCAGAACTTCGTGTTCCGAACTCGAAACTTCATGCTCAGAACTGCAACATCCGACATCCAAGGGTGAATTATGGTGATTAAAGTGCGTAGGCGTAGCCCGTCGGAGACATCGCTTATCTTTTGTACACAGAACTTTGTGTTTAGAACTACAACAACCGAGATCGTCACAAACTTGATTATTTTGGGTTGTTACCTCGTTCTAAAGCTTTGGATGCTGGTGGTGGTGGTTCCGACGGCTTTTGAAGTATTTCAATAATTGTAGTAATTACTTCATTGATTTTTTCATCCTTCAGCTTTCCGATATGGCGAATAACATTACTTTTATCCACCGTAGCGATAATGTTAGGGCGAATATAGCAAGGACTTAAGTTGAGTTTACCAACTTTGAAGTCTGGGTCTTCTAACTTAATTCCATAATCTCTGCCTGGTTTACTGGTAATAGGGCAGACTATGATATTGTTACTATCCGATTCTGCTATGACTAAAGCAGGTCGTCTTTTAGTGGCAGATGCATCAGAAAAAGGGAAAGGCACAGAGATAACATCGCCTTTGACAAGGTTTTCTACAGATCTTTCCAAGCTTCGTCTTCCTCTGGATCAAGCCAAACTTTACTTAGTGATGACTCACTCAGTTCGAGAAAATCTTTTATAAGTATTTGTGAATCATCTACATCGCTAACTTGCAAATTCTGAACTGTTTCAAGTGATAGTCCAGTGAGTTTTACTACTAAAGCTAAATCAATTCCCTCTCGCAGCATATTCTGTGCAACTTGGGTCAAACCCTGCTGCCAACCTTGCTCCCATGCTTCGCGTAAACTTTGATTTCTAATTGCTTTTGTCATGCATCACTTCCTCAGCATTCGGAATTAGCTCTCCATTACCGCCTTCACTCACCAATCCAACTCCTCATCGCATTCTTGGATTGGAGTTGCTAATCCTTCTTTGATAGATTCTCCTATTCCAGGTATAGATAGCAAGTAAAGAGTCTCCTGAATTGCAGACCAATCTTTTTCTGCCACCAGAATTGCATTACCACGTTCACCTTGAATGATGACAGGTTTACCTTGTTCTGCAACTTGGTCTATCAACTCTTGTAAATTATGTTGAGCATCGTTGACGGGAAGCGAAGACATCATGCTTTTTTAGCTCACGATAACTTTACTTTAGCAGTAAGAACAAAAAAATATAGGGGTACGCTTTGCATAACGTACCCCCAGAATCATCACTTAATACTCAGCACTAACTCGAAGCATTTTGTAATTCAGCAGTGCGGACTGATAGCTGTTGTATCTGATTACCTCGTTGCACTTTCACCTGCAAAACTTGACCGAGGCGACTATTTTCTACAACATTTTGCAACTGTTCCGCAGTGGTAATTGCTTGTCCATCAATTTGCACAATTACATCCCCGCGTCGGATACCCGCAGATGCAGCTGGGGAGTTGGGTATAACTCGCATCACTAAGACACCGTTAACTTCCGGTATTTGAATCGGAGAATTGGGATCTGTGTTGTTCTGCTTGGCTAGCTGGGGTGTTAAAGATACCATTTGCACGCCTAAATAGGGGTGAGCAACTTTACCATCCCGTTGCAGTTGTTCGGCGATCGCTTTTGCTTTATCAATGGGAATAGCAAATCCAATCCCCATCGCGTCAGCACGAATGGCGGTATTAATCCCAATTACTTCACCAACACCATTTAATAACGGCCCGCCAGAGTTACCAGGGTTAATCGCCGCGTCAGTTTGAATAAACTCCAGGCGTTTATCTGTAATCCCGACTTGGGCGGAAGAACGCTTCAAGGTGCTGACAATGCCCAAAGTAACGGTATTATCAAAACCTAAAGGATTACCAACTGCGATCGCCCAGTCTCCTACTTGTACATTACTAGAAGAACCCAAGGGTGCAACTGGTAAATCATTCCCAGCATTAATTTTAACTACCGCCAAATCTGTAACTTCATCAATGCCTTGAACTTTGCCGTCGAAGGTGCGACCATCTTTAAGTCTAACTGTCACGCGATCGGCTTTATCGACTACGTGGGCATTAGTGAGAACCAGTCCACTCTTGTCAAGAATAAAACCAGAACCAAGACCGCGCAATTGCTCTCTCGATGGCTGTTGCGAGAAACCGTCACCAAAAAATTGCCGAAAAAATGGGTCTTCCAAAAATGGATCGTTGCGACGAGTAATTGTGCGTTCCGTATCAATCCGCACCACTGCTGGCCCCACACGATTGACGGCTGCTGTCACAAAACTGCTGCTACCTATTGTCGCCGCAGTTGGTGATTGACGTTGAGCCAGCAATTGTGGGGGATTGGCTGTTACAGGCTTTGGCGCTGGTTCAGCTTCTGAAGGTAACACCCCCAGAGTGCTAAAAGTTAGCACAACTCCTAGAAATATGGCTAAAACATGGGAACTAAGTTGACGTATAGACAGGCTTACTTTGGCAAATCTCATAATCACAACCTTAATAGGGGCTAGGGGCTAGGGACTAGGGGCTAGGGACTAGGGCGTGTTTTCAAAGTAACTAAGATTACCGGACACAAGGACACAGGGACACGGGGAAAATTCATTTAAAAATATCTCCGCGTCCCCACCTCTCGCACTCTTCTCCTGTCGAAGTTGGGGCTTAGTGTGAACTACCTATAATCAAATTAATTGTATATTTAGCTCAACAGCTATTATGGAGATTCCTCCCTAGCAGGTTCGGATTTCACCCCACAATAAATATTTGTCATTGGTCATTTGTCATTGTCTTCCTCATCTTCTTGTCCCCCGGTTGGTGAGCGTTCGCGTAGCGTCTCGCAGAGAAGTCGAACCACATCCCCCACTCCCCTCTAGGCTAGTATCTTAGTTAGACCAGCAGTTTAAGAACCCATGAACGGATTAAACCGATCGCCTGAAGAATCCTTGACTACATCCCAACAACCAGAACACTCCCACCATCACAGCACAGATCACGAACATCCAGACCACCATTCTGAGCATGGAGACTCGGCTCATCCTCACATACATAGTGAAGAATCTTTACGGCGAATTGTCAATCGGCTTTCACGTATAGAAGGACACATTCGCGGGATTAAGACAATGGTGCAGCAAAATAGCCCTTGTCCTGATGTTTTATTGCAAATAGCCGCAGTTAGGGGTGCATTGGATAAGGTAGCGCGAATTGTGTTAGATGAACATTTAACGGAGTGTATTGCCAGAGCTGCACAAGAGGGTAATATTGATACGGAAATTGAACAACTTAAAGCAGCTTTAGATCGATTTTTGCCTTAGAAAATAGCAGTGAATTTCAAAAATAAGACAAGAGTCCTACATCCCTGGTAATTTATATACATCAGGGTTATTGAGGATGAATAAGAATGTTTCTAGGCAACTATCAATTTAACTACTCTTTAATTAACAATCCCAACAAGCCACTAATTACCTTTTTGCATGGCTTTATGGGTAACATTGATGAATTTGACGAAGCGATCGCACTCCTATCTAATGAATTTTCTTATTTGACTATTGACCTTCCCGGACATGGCAAAACTCAAGTTTTGGGTAGTGATGAATGCTATACAATGGCAAATACTGCTCAGGCTTTAATCAATTTATTGGATGAGTTAAAAATTAAAAAATGCTTTTTAGTTGGCTATTCAATGGGTGGGCGATTAGCTTTATACCTCAACCTGCATTTTCCCGAACGTTTTTTTAAGGTTGTACTAGAATCAGCTTCTCCAGGTTTAGCAACAGAAGCAGAACGATTAAAACGAATTCAACTTGATTATCAAATAGGTAGAGAATTAATCAAAATTCTGGAAACAAGTGATTTTGCAGATTTTCTTTCAAATTGGTATAGTCAGCCAATTTTTGGTAATATCAAAAATCATCCCAAATACGAAGTTCTGCTAGAAAATCGATTGCAAAATTATCCTCTAAAATTGGATAGATCTCTGCGCTATATGGGTACTGGATTTCAGCCTTCTTTGTGGGATAAACTTAAAGAAAATCAAAATCCTTTGCTGTTACTTGTTGGGGAATATGATGAAAAATTTAGCGATATCAATCAAAAAATGGCTGATACTTGTGAAAATGCCCAGCTAAAAGTCATTAAAAATGCTGGGCATAACATTCACTTTGAAAATCCTAGGGAATTTGTCCAAAATATCCGCAGTTTTTTAAAGTAAAGTTCATTGATTTGAACCTCACACCACGCTTATGTGGCTTGATGGAAAGTTTCAACATGAGTGTTGAGTGTTGAGTGTTGACTGTTGACAGCCCTCACAACTCCAAAAGGATTACTAGATTAATTTTCACATTCTCTTTTAGTCACATAATGACGGTAGCGAAACATAGCTTCTAGTTGTGCTTGTACTAACCAACCACTGATAAATTCAACTGTGTCTCCACCAGGTAGAGAAAAAGAAATGGCATCAGTCAATCTAGTTTTACCATTTTCTGGTTCTAATTCATGCCTATGTACCCAATTTTCAAAAGGCCCGGATATTTGTTCATCGACAAATAGCCGATTTTTTTCACATTCAGTGTGACGCGCTAACCAAGTTAAGGGTAATGGCCCGAGAAAAAGACGAAATTCTGTGATCGCGCCTATTTCCAAGCCTCCTTCACGGCGTACTACTTGAACTGGTTGCCAAGGTGGAGTTAGCATTTGCAAAATATCTGTTCTTTCGTGAAATCTCCACACTACTTCTGGTGGTGCATTAATCACAGAGGTATGTTTAAAGTGCAGCATGGAAACAGAAACCTAAAATTCAACAAATAATTACTAATTCGTAATTCGTAATTAAAAAATACTAGAAAACCAAACTTGGTGTAGTTGCTATAACTTAATTACGAATTGTTAAGCTTCGGGTTCGCTATCAATTTCAATATCCAAAGTGTCTTCATCAATTCGCACATACAAAATATTTGGGTTACAGCAAACTTGACAATCTTCTACATAAGATTGTTGTCCGCCAGCACTAAAATCAACAAAGGTTAAGTTTGGTTCACCGCAATAAGCGCAGTAATACTCAGCTGTTGTTTGCATTCACTTATAAGCTATGAATTTAATGGCTGAAGTTCTTTTGGGGATGGGTCAAAATGACTTGTAGCCTCAGCCAAGTGTTTCAGTAGTGTAGACTGTGGTAGCGGCCCTTGCAAGTGATTCCAAGGTAAAATTTGCTCGGTTGACCAATTGGCGTGGACATAAAAATCTAAGTCCGGGATTTGTCCTTTGAGTTGTTTGAAGGCGCGTTTGTAACTCCCTAAAGAATCACCAAAGTCACGGGTAAGTTCTAGCAAGTGGGAGAGTCTGCGATCGCCTCTCGATAACAAAGCTTGGATGATAGACCAATTATAGCTTTCTGGGCGATATTCTATTCCCTGAGGTTTTAGCTGTTTCTGTAACATTTGCAACTGCTTCTCGGCTTGTCGATTTACGCCAAACCATTGAAATGGGGTGTGCGCTTTGGGTACAAAGGTGCTGCATCCTAGTGTTAAACGCAGTCCAGGCGCAGCTTTTTTAACACTGCACATCATGGACACAGTTTGCTCTAAATCTTCCGCTTCCTCGCCGGGAATTCCCGCCATTCCGTAGAGTTTCAAACTCGTCAACCCACCAGCTTTGGCGTTGACTGCGGCTTGAATTATTTCGTCATTATGCAGCTTTTTGTTGATGATGCGGCGTAATTTTTCCGAACCACTTTCTACAGCAATGGTAAGCGATCGCGTGTCTCGTTTCGCCAAAGTTTGTGCTAGCTGTACTGTCACTGTATTGGTACGTACTGAAGCTATGCTGAGACGTACATCATCATACTTGTGCTGACTGATATAATCTAGCAACGTCTCAAACTCTGGATGCTGAGTTACAGAAGCGCCTAATAATCCTAGACGCTTGGTAACTTGTAAACCTCTTTCAATGGCTGGAATTAAGGAACCTTCTAAACTCGCGGTTCTAAATGGTAATGTGAGGTAACTAGCCAAACAGAAGCGGCACATTTCTGGACAACTGCGCACCACTTCCACCATATAAATATTTTCCCATGCTGCCTTTTCTGTGACAACAGTTGAGGCGGATAAAACATTTCCCCGATAAGTTTGCTTTTGAACAATTGCGGGAATTTCTGCGTCAATGGGTTTAATTGATTTTATTTCCCCATCTTTTGCCTGATATTCCACCTCATACAAACTGGGAATATAAATTCCTGGGATTTTTGCAAGTGCTTTGAGTTGAGTTTGTCGAGAAGCGTTTCTCACTTCTTTGTACGCTTCAATAAAATCGCCTAGCAGGTTTTCCCCATCTCCTAGCAAAATGACATCAAAAAAATCTGCAAAAGGTTCAGGGTTGGCTGTGAGAACTGGGCCCCCACCAAAAATTAGTGGATGATGATCATCACGCAAAGTTGCGCGAAGCGGAATTTCTAAAGATTCTAGTAAATTGAAAATATTTACATAATCTAATTCCCAAGATATCGAAAATCCCACAATTTCCGGATTTCTCGGAAGTTGTTCGTGAATATCAGTGAACAGGCGACTCACCTGTACATCATCACGCATAGCCAAATTTGCCCACACCACCTGATATCCCAGGCTTGTGATTCCCACAGTGTACTCATTAGGAAAAGCAAAAATTAGCGGGATAGCGTCGGTGTTGGGGGTAGTGGGGGTGAATAAGAGGCGTTCAGCAGAAAATTTGTCCATTTGTCATTTGTCATTTGTCATTTGTCATTTGTCATTTGTCTCCCTTGTCCCTCCGAAGTTCTGTTCGTCGTTCGACGAAGTCGTTCTCGAAGAGTAGACGCTGGCGTTCGCGAAGCGTCTCCCCTTGGGAGAAGCCAGACGCTCGTACCTCGCTACCGCTGCGCTAACGCCGGAAGCCGGCGCTCAGACTTCTCTCCTTGTCTTCCTCATCCCCCTATCCCCTAGCTTCATCTATATTTAATTTTAAGCCATAGAATTATCAAGTTAAAAAGTAAGGTGACAGCATTAGCCAAAATAATCGGCAATTGTTGGAGAATAATTCCATATATCAGCCATAAAAATATCCCTGAATTGAAACAAATCAACATCAGAAAAGAGACATCTTTTGCAGATTTAGTTTGCCATATTTTCATCAATTGCGGCAAAAATGAAACCGTAGTTATTGAAGCAGCCACTAATCCTAAAAATGTCACAAAATCCATTGATGCTACCCTGTAAAATGATGTGATGATTTATCGGCGTGCGTTAGGCGATCGCTAGAGGCTCAGATCCCCGACTTCTTCAATAAGTCGGGGATCTTAATCGAACGATTTAGTAAGTGCCATTGCACCCTACTCTCATTAGATATTTTTGAAATTGCCATTTACTAGCGAAACCTAGCAATTAATTCGTCACGAGATAACTGCAATAGTAAAGGGGTAAATTCTTCTGGTGGTAACGCTAATAAAAGTCCAATAATTGCTTGCAGTTCATTATCTAATTCACCAAAGCGAACTTTCAGCAAGTTTTCTACTACTAAACGTTCTCCTTGTTGAAGCCCGGTTTGTATTCCTCGTTGTTCGCCTTCATGTATTGCTTGTTCTCGGTCTTGTTGATAAAGTGGTGCTAATCGCATAACTAACTCCCGATCATCTTCATCTTGAGTTTGATTTAATTGTAAGTTTTGTTGCAAGTTGTACAGTAATTCTAACGCGGCTGTTCTCAAAGGGTTACTAGGGAGAAGTGCTTCTAATTCATCAATTGCTTGTTTTTGCACATTACCTCTACTAATAATTCTCAACCACAAGGTTTCCGGAATTCTAGGTAATTGGTGAATTACTACTATAGCTGTCCGCAAATATTCTGCCATGAAGTAGACTCCTGGCAAAGTATTATTTTTACTATTAGCACCAAATCCTGATAATATTTGCTCTGATGCAGTCGGTGTTAAAATCCATAATTTTGGGGTTTCAGATTCTTGAATGCGAGTGTTATTGCGATTGGCTTGTCGTTGCAAATCGCCACGTACTTCTAATAATTTTAGAAGACAATCACAGATTTCTGCGGCTGAGGCGGCGTTACGAAAAGGCTCAAATAACGCTGGCGTAGTAGCAAATTCACCTAGTAATCCGAGTGTTTCTAGGATGTTGCTAGGTTGTGATTGAGGGATGAAATAAACATCAATTTCTCTGACTTCTCCGGCTACTCTGCTTGGTGCTTGAACTTCGCCGTAAGGCGTGAGTAATTGTTCGAGGTAGTCTTTGGCAAATTGGTGGTGAATGAATCTGGTCATGTGTTGTCAGTTTGGCGATGCAACCCAGTTTCAATGATGACGCATTTTCTGCTACAAAATAGTGAGATGCTTATTCACATTCTTGTATAACCTGTTCTGGGTATTGTTGAGCAAGTGGTGGTATCCTGATAAATCATGTATCTAATATCTACAAATATATGTGAAATCAACAAAGCATTGTTATCTTATCCCATACATAAATGTAGGGGCTTAAAACAAGGTGCGGAGCATCTCCGTCTCTACAGCTTGTGCCTCGTTTCACGAAACTGGGTTAAAATCTTTTTTCCTTTTTTCATCAATAAATCTAAGCGGCTCAGACCACCTGTTCCAGTTCGCTCATCAAGAGCCTCAATATCTCTCCTTTTCGGTCATCAAGACCATATTTTTGTCTACTTCACAATTCTTTTTTGAAACATGCAAACAAAATATTTAGCTTCATTATTAACACTAGGTATGACATTAACGACCATACCTGTAATGCCATCTCATGCTCAAGAAACAAAAATACCAACCTTGTATCAGCTGCAAAATCAACAGATCAAGGTTACTTATTCAACAACTAGCTTGACTGGTCAGCCGCGCCTAGACTATCAAGATAAAAAACAAACATTGCACTTTGTTGGAGACCAAATCCGAACTACAGACACAGAAATTGGAAAACTAGTGACAGTGACTATCACTAAAACTGTAGATACTGGCTCTGTGACATTTAGCTTGCTTTTACCTGCTGTTAACCTAGGGCAAAACAACGAAGCCAGAATTGAAACCAAAGGCATCACAACTGTGAACCTTTTTTCGACAATTCCGGCATTTAATCAAGGACAGAGACAGACATACACCGTTACTCCTTTGGTTGGTACAGCCAAAGCTGTCTTCTTTTAAATTCGTTCGCGTTCAAAAATAGTATCTAGACATGGGGAGTAGAAATTATCACTCCCTACTTTGTTACATTTCTATGGTTAAAACTGCATAAGCTGATAACGCTCAGATTTAGATATGAGTAAATAACTGCTACATATCTATCTATGTCTATGAAACGCCAAAAACTCAGCCATATCGCTTTTATTACGCTTTTGGCTACCCTTTTAACGTCTTTTTCTTCCAATTTGCCCATATTTACAGCGTCGCAGGTGTTGGCGCAAACGGCAAATGACCGGAAAGCGGAAGCTGATAGATTATTGAACCAAGGTATTGAGCAGGCTCAAACTAGTCAATTTGAAGCAGCAATACAGTCTTGGGAAAAAGCACTAATTATTTACCGGGAGATTAAAGACCGTAAGAGCGAAGGTTCGGCGCTAAATAATCTCGGTAATGTTTACAAATCTTTAGGAGACTATCCGAAAGCGATTGATTACCTCCAACAGAGTTTAGCGATCGCACGAGAAATTAAAGATCGTCTTGGTGAGGGACGGTCTCTGGGAAATATCGGTAGTGTTTACTCATCTCTAGGAGACTACACAAAAGCCATTGACTACCAGCAGCAGAGTTTAGCAATTTTAAGGGAAAAAAAAGACCGTAAGAGCGAGGGACAGTTGTTGGGTAATCTCGGTCTTACTTACAGATATCTAGGAGACTACCCAAAAGCGATTGAGTACTACCAGCAGAGTTTAGCAATTAAAAGGGAGATAAAAGACCGTCTTGGCGAAGGTACTACGCTGAATAATCTCGGTGTTGTTTACCAATCTCTAGGAGACTACCCGAAAGCCATTGATTACCACCAGAAGAGTTTAGCGATCGCACGAGAAATAAAAGACCGTCTTGGCGAGGGTAATGCTTTGGGTAATCTCGGTAATGCTTACCAATCTCTAGGAGATTACCCAAAAGCAATTGATTACCACCAAAGGAGATTAGCTATCGCCAAGGAAATAAAAGACCGCCAAGGCGAAGGACAGTCATTGGGTAATCTCAGTCTTGCTTACTTCTCTTTAGGAAACTACACGACAGCCATTGATTACCAGCAGCAAAGTTTAGTGATCGCCAGGGAAATAAAAGACCGTCTTGGCGAGGGTAATGCTTTGGGTAATCTCGGTAATGCTTACTTATCTCTAGGAGAATACCAGAAAGCGATTAATTACTACCAGCAGAGTTTAGCGATCGCCCAGGAGATTAAAGACCGTCAAGGTGAGGGTACTACACTGGGTAATCTCAGTAGTGCTTACTATTATCTAGGAAACTACCCAAAAGCTATTGATTACATCCAGCAGAGATTAGTGATCTCCAGGGAGATTAAAGACCGTTATGGTGAGGGACAGTCGCTGGGTAATCTCGGTGTTGTTTACCAATCTCTAGGAGACTACCCGAAAGCCATTGAACAATACCAGCAGAGTTTAAAAATTCGCAGAGAGATTAAAGACCGTCAAGGCGAGGGACAGTCGCTAGATAATCTCGGTGTTGTTTACGATTCTCTAGGCGACTACCCGAAAGCCATTAATTACCACCAGCAGAGTTTAGCGATCGCCAGAGAAATTAAAGACCTTAAAAGCCAGGGTTTATCTTTAAATAATCTAGGAGCTGCATTCTACAAATCGGGTAATCTCTCCGCAGCAGAGAAAACCCTATACGAAGGAATTAAGGTTTTAGAATCTCTCCGAGGTCAAAAATTAAATGACACTAATAAAGTCTCAATTTTTGAGACGCAAAGAAGCACTTACCGCATTTTGCAACAAGTCCTAATAGCCCAAAATAAAAACGATGCAGCCTTAGAAATATCCGAACGTGGTCGCGCTAGGGCGTTTGTAGAGTTAATATCATCTCGCTTGAATTATGGTAACGGTGGAGCGAAATCGTCTGCATCACCAACACTTGCCCAGATGAAACAAATTGCCGAGGTGGAAAATGCTACTTTAGTGCAATATTCAATTATTTACAATGATTTCAAAGTTGCAGGTAAACCACAATCCAAAGAATCAGAGTTATATATTTGGGTGATCAAACCCACAGGTGAAGTCATATTTCGCAAAGCAGACCTCAAACCCCTCTGGCAAAAAGAGAATACTAATTTAGATAATTTAGTTACTATCAGCCGTGATGCAATTGGTGCTAGAGGTCGCGGTGGTATCAATGTATCCTACAACCCGAATGCACCGAAAGCAAAAGATAGATTAAAACAGCTACATGAATTATTAATTAAACCCATCGCTGATGTTTTACCTACAAAAGAAAGTGATAGGGTAATTTTCGCTCCGCAAGATTCTTTATTCCTGGTTCCCTTTCCAGCCTTGCAAGATGAAAATGGGAAATATCTAATTGAAAAACACACCATTCTCACATCGCCATCTATTCAGGTTTTGCAACTAACCCACCAGCAACGAAATCTAGTTTCTGGAAAGGAGGCGCTGGTTGTAGGTAATCCCAAAATGCCCAAGGTTGCGCCTAAAATTGGGGAAACACCGCAACAATTACCACCATTACCAGGTGCAGAACAGGAAGCAAAAGCCATAGCTTCTCTCCTCAAAACCACTGCAATTACAGGCAGTAAAGCAACCAAAGCCGCAATCCTCCGAAAAATCTCTCAGGCTAGAATTGTACATTTGGCAACACACGGCTTATTAGATGATTTTAAAGGATTGGGTGTACCAGGAGCGATCTCTCTGGCTCCATCTGGTCAAGATAACGGCTTACTCACCTCTAACGAAATCCTAGATTTGAAACTCAACGCCGAATTAGTCGTTTTAAGTGCTTGTGACACCGGAAGAGGAACGATTACAGGCGATGGGGTAATCGGTTTATCCCGTGCTTTAATTACTGCTGGTGTTCCTAGTGTCTTGGTGTCTTTGTGGTCAATACCAGATTCACCCACAGCATTATTAATGACGGAGTTTTATCAGGATCTCCAGAAAAACCCTGATAAAGCACAAGCGTTGCGAGAAGCGATGTTGAACACCATGAAACAGCATCCTAACCCTAGAGATTGGGCGGCGTTTACATTGATTGGCGAGGCGGAGTAATTGCAGAGGACAAGGAAGACAAGGGAGCATTATTGTACCTTTGTCTTCCTTCTACCCTCTGCCTTTCTTCTAATCAAACTTGTGCGAGATTAACCCCTAACCCTGAAAGTAAAATAAAATTATCCCCCACTTAACCCCATCATGGTTATCCAAGAACTCGAACAACAACTCCTTCAGCTTTCCCCCAACGATAAGCTGTATATTATTCAGATCCTTGCCCAAAGCCTCACCAAACAAAGCACCCACCCAGAGGAACCCAGCAAACTCTCGGAGTTTTTCCGTCAATCCCCCCTGGCTGAAATCGCCGAAGAACTAGACTTGAGCCGAGAGCGCAGTCTACCTCGCGATGCTTTTACCCCATGACTTACCTTCTCGATACCTGCCTGATTTCCGAAGTTGTTGCCAAACAACCAAATCAACAAGTTTTAGATTGGCTAGATGCCCAAGTGCCGGAAACACTTTACCTCAGCGTAATTACAATTGGCGAAATCGCTAAGGGCATCAACAAACTTGCCGCATCTAAGCGCAAAGAATCTCTAACAAAATGGCTAAATGAAACCTTACCCAATCGTTTTAAAGGCAGAATTTTAAGTATAGATATCCCAACAATGGTGTTATGGGGAAATTTAGTTGGGCAATTAGAGCAGAATGGGCGACCTTTACCCGTTATGGATTCTCTGATTGCAGCCACTGCTCTGCAAAACTCTCTATCACTTGTTACCCGCAACGAAAATGATTTTGCAGGGACAGGAGTTGTAATCTTTAATCCTTGGTTATAGCCATGTTTTAAATGTTAAATTTTCACTCTCTTGCATTAGTAGCTGTTTTGAATTTTTGCCATTTTTCTCGTAGTTGCTGCAAGTCAGGAGTGTAACCACCATAACGCCAACTTACATAGGCTTGGCAAATTTCATCTATTACCTCAGCATTTGCAGATGAATGCTGCTCGTAAGCTACTCTGGCATACTCTAGGGGTGTTTGTGCTGGATGCTTACCTAAACCTTTTTTGGCTGTCCATTGCAGCATTTGTTGATAAAGGCTTTCCATTGGCGATAATTTTTTCAACCAGCGACGGTTCAGCCATTCGCGCCACTGTTCCCAACCTAACCAACAGAAGAAAGCTGTTGTAGTGGACAGAATTAAGCCAGTTAATACACCTAGCCAACCTTGAGTAAATAATGCCAAAAACCAAGCGATCGCTTTGAAAATTCCGCTAAAAATTGTGCTAAACACATAATCAAGCCAATTCCGAATCGGTAAAGGTAGCCATCCCGCTACCCATTGCCAAAATTGGCGTAGGACGCTAAAAGTCTCCACATCTTCGACGGAGGGCGGTATCAGGGGATGATTGGGTATCGGGTCAAAGGCAAACCAGCCATATTTAGGAAAGTATACTTCGGTCATGGCATAGGCATCGGTGTTGCGCACAACATACATCCCGGTGAAGGGATTAAACTCTCCGGGGTTGAATCCGGCTACCAACCGCGCTGGAATACCTATGGAACGCAGCATTACCGTTAGTGCTGTTGAGAAGTG
This sequence comes from Calothrix sp. NIES-2100, assembly GCF_963875285.1. Classification (NCBI taxonomy): domain Bacteria; kingdom Bacillati; phylum Cyanobacteriota; class Cyanophyceae; order Nostocales; family Calotrichaceae; genus Calothrix; species Calothrix sp. NIES-2100. The sequence goes on along the minus strand of NZ_CAWNLA010000001.1, from coordinate 7,574,438 downwards.
ATCTGGGTAGCCGCCTTTATATTTGAATAAAAAAGCTTCTACTAGGTCTTCTTTATCACTCAAATAAGGCAAATCTAAGGGATTTTCCGGTGTCGAGTAGTTTTGTTTTAAATATTGTGCCAGGTAGAGGGCTTGTTCATAAGGTGAATCTAAGGTTTTAAATGACCTTGCTACCCGTTCTCGATTGTAGTTAGCGAGGATTTCTTCGGTGCGTTGTCTCACCTTTTGCGCAATCTCTGGCGGAATTTGCAGATAATGTTTTTGAATTTGCTGTGGATATTGAGTACCAGCTTTTCCTAAAGCAGCGCGATCGCGGTATGGTACTTCGGAAACTACTGTATATGTTAAACCCTCTGATAATTCCACAGGCGATCGCAATCCATTTTCGCGATCGACCGCGATTATTGATGTGGGAAAGTAAATTTCTTTAGGATAAGTCAGTGCGGGAATCAGATTCGGTAAATCTGATACTACTGTATAAGTTTGTACTACCTCTTGGGTTTTGCCAGTAATTAGGGGCGAGTTGAGCAAGATTTGGGAAGCCCAAGGCGATCGCCTCATGGTGACAACATCATCGTTGCGGGAAATTTTCCATCCCTTACCTGTATATTGATCAAATGCCAATACTCGCCAAAAACCTTGAGCCTGCGATCGCACCCGCATTACTACCTTGGGTTTCATTACTCCCCGCAGGTTTTGGTTCATCTGGCTATTAAAGCCATAATAAAAATTATTATCTACAGTTCCTGGTTCGCCGGTGTCACCTTGTCCCTTACCATTAGTGTTACCACCTTGGCTTTTACTATTACCTTGGCGGACATAACCAGGATTAATGATATTACGCCCTGTAAATTCGCTTTTAACCGCAATATTAGAACTTACAGGAAAGGTGCGCAATTGATAGCCGGGAAATCTTGGCATCACGGCAAAAATTGCCAATCCTAAGGCCACAATGATTGTGAATAATAAAACATAAAAAGGTAAAAGAGAAGACCATTTTTTCTCTTTTACCTTTGGCTTTTTAAAGTTTAACTTCTCCAAGCCCAGTCTAGAACGGTAATCTTGAACTAAAGTTGGCAGAGCGATCGCCAAAAATAACAGCAGCACAGGCGCAAATGCTAAAGTTTGACTCAACGTTGCCGCCACACCGAGTAAAATTAACCCGATGACAATTGAATAGCCCAAGTCCTTACGGCGGGGCGTATCAAAGCTATGGAGGATCTGAAGTTGAATCAATAACTCTGCCAAACCCAGTCTAGTATCATTTAATTCCCCTATCAGGCGAGCAAAAAAAGCACCCAGTGCTACTAACATGCCGATAGCGATGCAAAACTTTACAGCAGTATTGCGATCGCGGCGACTGCGGTAACTCCAAATTGCACCCATAAAACTTACAGGGATCGCCCAAAGACTAAATTGAGTCTCACCGGCAATATCCGTCGCGACAATTCCCGTAATTACCAACGCTAGCACTAGCACCCTTAAGGAAATTGAATCTTCTACTTCTACCAGAGGCGACCCCTGCTTATCTTGTCGCCAATTGTCATGTCTTACAGGTAGACGCCAAAACTGATTGATCCTGGATAAGTTAAACATTTAAAGTACAAGCACAGCGATGATGTAGACGCTAGGGACACAATGTTGGAGATGGAAACCAACTACCCTACCCTACTCTATGAAAACGCCTTTAGCGAAGGGGAATTCCCAGTGTAACATGGTAACCAACTAAAAACGCGCCTACGTGAATTTACTTGTCTTGTGCTAGGTTCTACCAATCAATATATGTTTGCGTAGGCTTGCTCAATACCGCTTGTAGAAAAAAAAAAGATAAGTTTCAAAACCAGGAAATCATTAATTATCTATTGGCGTTTCTCAAAGTAGTGTGCTAGCAGTGACGATTTGCCTATGTTGTTGGATTGATCACAAACAAAAGTGGCGCTTGTTCAATTTCTGGGAAATCAACTTCCAAGGTATAAATCTGGTTAAGTTGTTGAGAGTGTAATTCTACACTTAAGCTTCCCGAACTTGCAGATTGCCCTACTGCCTGGATATCCCTTCCTTTAAGTGTGAAAATTCCTTGAGTGGGTAACTTACCCTCGACACGTAGCTTTCCCGTTTGTCCCTGAGACTGGTATTCTACTTTTAGCCTCATAACACCTGCACTAGTTAGCCATTCTCTTTCTACCACGGGATTGGTGAGTGAAAGTGGTATAGTCAGGTTATCTAACACTTGTTTAGCTGCTAACAGCGATAACGCCATTTGTTGACGTTGTTTTAAATCGGAGTAATCGCTCTCAATATTGGGCATAGCCTCCAGAACTTCTGGTGAACGATAGGTACTTCTCAGTACTAAGCCCGCGATGTCATTTAGGGCTTGGTTCTCGTTCGGGAACAAGTCCTCCACTGCTTGGACTAATTTTGCCCCTACAGGGAGTGAAGAAGTCAGCAAAAGTTGACACTTTTGCAGTAATTGGCGGAAAATGCTTTCCGGCAGAGCGATCGGTAAATTCAGCTTTGACTGTTGTGCCACCCATCCCCAGGCGGGAACTAATACTACCGCTGGTTCGTCGGCATAATCGGGATAGTCTGTTAATTGACTTTCCCAGGGAAATAAAGGCGGGTGGTTTTGAATTTGGAGTTGTAAACGACGTTTGAGGACAGCTTGGAAACGTTCTTGCACAGTAGGAATTTCTCCCAGTAGAAAGGTTTGGGGTGTTACTCCCGACTCTGGCTCACCACTTGTTGATGCAGTAGCTTGTTTGAGTGAGTTTTCCACCCCGTCAAGTTCCTCATCATCTACCGACGACTCTAAGGTGGTGGCATTATCTGCCAACACCCAAGTGAGTAACTGGTGATGAAAGGATTCTGAGTCACTATTCATGAGTAGATGCACCTGATCCGGACACTAAAGAATTACGAATTTCCCAAGCTTGTTCAAGAATCTTAAACCACCGTTTTTGTAATTGTGCCATAGACAAACCTAAACTTTTAGCAATTTTTTCGTCAGGTTGTCCTTGTTGCTTCATATTTAGTAGAGACAGCTGTTTATCGTCTAGCTCCGCTGTGTATGCTTGCCACTGTTGCGGAGTTAAGCCTAAATTTGTGGGTAAGGAAGCTTCTAACCATTCATGAACCAATTCCCAACGATGCAACAAGGCAAACCGAATTAAATGATATTTAAAGCGCTGCTGTAAGTAATCTCTCTGACGAGGGGTTAAACCCAAAATTGATTCTATTTCCTGTGCTGAAAGATCTTGCAAGCGCAGGCTAAAGTAATCAGCACAATCGTTTTGTTGCCGTTGCTCCAAATAATTTAATAATTCTGTAATCACGACAGAGCGCAACGTGTCTTCTTCCGGTTCTGGTTCTGTTTGCGTAGCCATTGCTGAACGCAATTGTTGTACTGCTGGCTCTTCCCAGGAACCATCAGGTTCGTTGGCACTACCTTCTGCCGCTTGTTCAATGTCTACACTGGTTTCTGGAGGTTGCTGTTGGGAGAAGGTTTGCGCCCGCAGGATAATGAGCTGCTGCTGACGCCCTGGTAAAGGTATGCGGCGCTTACCATAGCGTTCGGTAAATGCCATATACTCTGCCAATTCCAGCAGCGTCTGGGGGCGATAGGTGGCACCGAGTTGATTTTCCCGGCGGAAAGCATTCAAGGCCTCCAGATAAAAACTTTGGAGGAAATCTTCAATGATCGTCAACCGCCCTTGATAACTCAATTGCTTCTGAGGAGGATTAATGTAACGATAGATAATCGCACTTAAAGTGCTATGTAATTCTACCCTGCCCCGATTGGAACCCAGCTGGTAGTACCTCAAACACTGTTGCAGTCGGTGTCGAGCCAAGGTCATTGCTGAGCTTTCCACAGCACCGGATGCTTGGATACGTTTACTTTCGTTGCAAATCCGGTAGACTTCGGAAGCAATTCGTGTTGCCACATCATGGCAATTCTGTTCCGAAGCTTTGGTTGATTGCTGAAGCTCCTTAAATAGGAGTTGAAATATCACCTCCACGCCGATAGAATTCTCTCCCTGAATAGTTGCGGTTGCGGCTGAATTCATAGTCTCTGTTTTTAAAAGACCCTAACATACTTAAACACAACCTGTACGACCGTGGGTGTTGGCTGGATGAATTTTGCGTATAAGCTAAACGCATACAATCCCGCATTCAGGATGTGGGCTAAGTTTATTATTCCCATTGTGAGTGGGATTATTCACACTTTGTTTTGATGTTATGGCCATTACCCACCCAGCCGTTGACAAGTCATTATGGATATAAACGCACAAATTCAATTGTTGATTGATAATGCACCCCAAGATGTTATAACACCACAACTGGTGGCAGCAATTGCCCCTGTCTTGAAGGCGATCGCTCATCAGTTACGTCACCCTCAGTATTATATTCTCCAAAGTTTGGATTCAGAGTGGGTTTTAACTACATTGAGCAATCGGGCAAACCTAAAGAAAGAAAAAAGCGTGGTTTACGCCTTTCCTACCTTACAGGATGCCACACAGACTGCATCAGCTTCACTGGACTCGCAAGTAATAGCAATAGCTATTCCTGTGACTCACATTTTGTTCCAACTAGTGGCATTAGAACCAGTAGACAGTATAGTTTTTTTTGAGACTCCTGGCACGACTACCAACGCCATTGAAGTCCAACGGACTGATTTCCAAAACCAAATTCAAAAACATTTACAAAAAAAGCGATCGCCAAAACCAATTCCACCTGATATTGCTTAAAAGGTTATGGGGTATGGGGAAAGGGGCATTTTTCATTGGTTATTTGTTCCTCATCCCTAGCTCCTAGTCTCCAATCCCTAGTCCCTAATACAGCCGACTCAATACATAGTCAGCCATGTTAATTAAAGCTTGACGATGCTTAAAAAGGCATGGGGCATGGGGAATGGGGCATTTTTCATTGGTTATTTGTTCCTCATCCCTAGCTCCTAGTCCCTATCCCCTAGCCCCTAATACAGCCGACTCAATACATAGTCAGCCATGTTAATTAAAGCTTGACGAGATTCTGAGGGTGGCAGAAAGGCAATATGCTCAGTTGCTACCTTCGCATGGTGAGCTGCTAATTCTCGCGCCCGTTGTATTCCTTGACTTTCTTGAATCAAATCTAGCGCTTGTTCTAAATCCCCTTCTTGGGCAAACTCTCTTTCAATCAGTATTTCTAGATATGGTTTTTCCTTTAAGGCAAATAAAACGGGTGCAGTGAGATTACCACTTTTGAGGTCAGATCCCGCTGGTTTACCTAATGTATCTGTCGAACTGGTGAAATCTAAAATATCATCCACAATCTGGAATGCTAAACCCAGATGGCGACCATAGTTATACAAATGCTCAACATTTTCTGGGGATACTTCGCTCAGTAACCCAGCTGCTTTAGAACTGTTGGCAATCAACGAGGCAGTTTTGTAATAGCTCTTGTTGAGGTAAGTCTCGATGGAAGTATTAGCATCAAAGCGATTCAGTCCCTGCTGGATCTCTCCAGCGGCCAAATCCATAATTACTTCTGAGAGCAATTTTACCACTTCCAAGTTGTTCAAGTTTGCCAAATACCAAGAAGATTGAGCAAACAGAAAATCTCCGGCTAACACAGCAATTCGGTTACCGAACAAACTATGAACAGTCGGAACACCACGACGCATCTGGGATTCGTCCACCACATCATCATGCACCAAGCTTGCTGTGTGGATCATTTCTGTAATCTCCGCTAAGCGTCGGTGACGGGGTGTAATGTCTTGTTCTAGCATTGTTGCTCGCGCTATTAGCAGAACGATCGCTGGTCTAATACGCTTTCCCCCGGCTCCAAATAAATGTTCGGCGGCTGCATAAAGGATGGGGTGGCGATTTCCAACTAGCTGTTTGAGATTATCTGCTAGTATTCGCAGGTCTGCTTCCACAGGGGTAAACAGGGAGGTGGCTGGGGTCATGGATGGGCGGACTCTGGCTTAGATTAAGAAAGTTTACATATCCTATACTCATTTTAAGATAACCCAAAGCCTGCGCAAAGTTTTGATCCGGGAATACCCCAATTTCCAGAGACCTTACCCGATTCATAATTCAAAAAACTACTGTTTTCAGCTTTTCAAGAGTTTTTGGATAAAATTCTATTTTTTGTGTAATACTAGATTAGATATTTTTATCAACAAACTGTATTCTAGGCTACTGAAAATAATCTAATTATATCAAGCAGAAGTTTCTAAGTATAATTACTTATTGATTAAGCTATTTGATGCTTCTGGCATCTGTTAGCTGTATTTTTCCAGTAACGTACCGTGAAATTACTGAAGTAGCTAAGAGCAGCAAGACTACTTGTAATTATTATTACTCATAAAAATTACGGTAAATAATCTCTTTGTCCTTTTATAAGGGAATTTTTCTCAAAAAATATCAATCTGAAGAAAGGATAAGAGTAAATTTTATTACCAGTAATTAGAGTAGAATTTTTATAAATTTAATATATTCAGCACTAAGTATTTTCCCTGCCTAAACCAGTTTTTTCTAGTTTGGTTAAGTCCTGGAGAAAATTTAAAATTTAGCTGCAAAGTAGGATTAAAAGTCAGGAACCTTGTGTTACGCTAAGATCTAGGGATTTTAAATTTTTCAGATATTCACTCTCCAGAGTTTAATCGCCTGTAGGTGATCTAACTTAGCAGGAGTGGTGAGTCAATAAATCGTAGCCGTTAAATCAAAGAAGTAATTCTTGATTTTCTGCCTGCGACCTGCAAACCTATGGGTGGGAGTTAGACGCTAACCTTACAGGTAACTGCTCTTTTTTGTATTAACAGTGAGCGGTGGCGTGACTCACATGAATTAGTTTTTGCAGCAACAACGCGGACTAGGTAGACTGCTGAGGAGCGCAGTTATGAATTGCTGTATAGCAATATATCGCGGCTCTGTAATGTATGGTCTGCGCGAAATTAATTTAAATAATAAATCCGTTTGCCGTCGAGTGTTGTAGCTCTACGGTGTAGTCTAGCATAGCAAAACACAGCCATCAAGAATTAGCTTGTTTGGTGGAGGTTTTGTTGGGGTTATGAAATTGCATATTCGTTAGATAAAGGTGCTGGTAGAACAATGATTTACGGAAACATGCCTATGATGATTTTTATTTTAGCTGCTGGATATTTGTTCACGGTCTACCTACTATTGGCACTGGCAAAGCGAACAGGAAAGAACACTGGTACTACAGTTATTCCCTTGGCAGCTAAGGGAAAACACACTCAAGAGCTATCAGTAACACCAAAGGTGAGTGAAGCTGTTAATAGTCAATAGTCAATAGTTAATAGTTAATTGTTAAGAGTCAATTGTCAAGAGTCAATGGAATATTGACTCTTGACTCTTAAGTATTTACCCCACAAAGTCTTGTTGAAGGTGGGAGAATTTAGCATCAGTGAAGCAAACTTCTTCAACCAGTGGAGTATAGCCTAACAACTGCAATCCTGATTGGGCAAACTGCTGACCACTACCGCTGACAGCAAAGTGAGTGGGGAACGGTGGATGGGTATTCCTTAAACCTAGGATGTCTAAATCTTGGGCACAGGCTGCTACAACATTCACAGCTGGATCAACTAGTTTGACATGGGAGGGCAGAAGCGATCGCAGTACAGGTGCGAGGTGGGGATAATGGGTACAACCGTAGACTAAAGTATCAATTTCCTGCTTGATTAACGGCTCTAGGTAAGAGCGTGCTACTTCAGTAGTGTAGGGGTCATGAATGCGATTTTGCTCAATCAGTGGCACAAATTCTGGACAACCGACCTGCCAAACTTGAACATCAGGATCGATTTCCAGTATAGCTTGCTTATAGGCATTGCTTTTGGCTGTGGCTGGGGTAGCAATCACCCCAATCCGCTTACCTTGCTGTACTGCTGCTTTAGCCCCTGGGAGAATCACACCGAGAATCGGTAAGTTAAATTCCTCGCGGACGATGTCTAATGCTAAAGCAGAACTAGTATTGCAAGCCATAATGACCATTTTTACCTGCTGCTGTTGCATCCAGGTAAGAATTTCGCGTACATACTGTAAAATTTCTGCTTGGGAACGAATGCCATAAGGCAATCGTGCTGTATCACCAAAATAAATAACTGATTCGTTAGGAAGTTGTCGATAAACTTGTCGCAGTACCGTCAGACCACCCACGCCACTATCAAAGATGCCAATGGGTGCGCGTTGAGGTTCTTGGGCAGAAAAATTGTCAAGATTGCCTGGAAAAATGGAAGATGAATACACGGGCAAATATGGTTTGAGGTTTTTTGAATTAAGATACAGGATTTAGTAGCCAATTTGCTTTTTGTCAATAGTCAATAGTCAATGGGCATGGTGGCGGTATAGGGGCATGGGGCGAAGGGCATTTGCCCTCCCTGCTCCCTACTCATCTACCCTTTTAGCGCCGTTGTAAGTACTTGAGAATACCATTAGCGATCGCTTCTGCCATGCGATTTTGGTATTCTCGGCTTGCCAATCTGGGATTGTCTTCGCGACCAGTCATATAACCTGTTTCCACCAAAATTGATGGCATGGAACTCTTCCTCAGGACGTAAAAACGGGCTTTACGTGTTCCTCGGTCTTTTATAGTACCAATATTCTGGAGAATTGTATTGCGAACTACTTCAGCTAGACCGTAACCGCTGTCGTAATAATATACTTCTAAGCCGTTGACATCAGAGCGGTTATCAATGGAATTAGCGTGGACGCTGACAAACAAAGTCGCATTCACTCGCTCTGCGATATCTACTCTTCCCTGAAGTTCTACAAAAAAGTCAGCATCTCTTGTTAATACTGCTTGAACACCATTCTTTTCTAAAATTCTGGCGATTTGAATACTGATCGGCAAAACTACATCTTTTTCTAACAGCCCCCCTAGGCCTGGTGCGCCAGAGTCTTTACCACCATGTCCTGGGTCAATTACTACTAATAATTTCCCTCTGGGAACGTTGGGACTTGGCCCGGGCTGAGGTATAGTCCGAGGAGTGTCTATTGTGGGGTCTGGCAATTGTCCTTGATTTGGTAGTGGCAAGGGAGGTAAACCAACAGGGGGTATCCTAGGCGTTGTTGGACGTGAGCGTTGTAATTGTAGAGCTATCAGCTGACTACCAACTTGGTTGAGTTCGCCAATTTGCACCCCTGCTGCTGGTTGAACAAAGACAACTACAGAATTCGGTTGTTGCGGTTGCAGCCTGACTCGCAAAATTGGGCTATTAGCATCTAAAGCAGGCCCAGTCACTCTGGGAGCTAACTGGGCATTATTAATGGTGATGCGGAACAGACCACTTGATCTATCCCACCCACCTGTGGCTGATAAAGGCTGGTTAGCACGAATTATTAGTTGGGTACCATTTCCAGCTAGTTCGATCGCTTGAATTGTTGCTTGGGAGTTAGTATTAGAAGTTACAGGGGATGGATTATTATTGCCCGGTAATCTCACGGCCCCACTGTTGGGCAGAACCACAAACCCACCAACACTACTGGTACTTGCCCGCCAGTCGGGGCTATTGCTGTCTACCCTCAGAGTCATGCGCACTACAGGTGGCTGTGCTTGTAATTGGCTAAAGATAATGCGATTGACACCATAGCGGTTAATCAAAACATCCCTTTGCTCTAGTTGTGGCGATAAAGATGCCCCTGTAATGTCGATATTAATTGCTTTGCGATCGTCTGTGCGATTGACCTGAATCTTCGGGTTCCCACCGCTGGTGCGGATGAAAAACCCATCACCTGTGACTCGTAAGTTCTCAATTTGAGTCGCCCCATCGGCGCTGTTGATCGCAGTTCTGTTATCAATGGGGGTAACAGGGCCTGTTTTAACTACGTTATAAACATTTGTTGGTGGTAATGGTGTTGGCGATGTATTAGCAGGGACTACCACTCCTGATGCTTGTGTTTGCGGTTTATTAGCGTCAGCTAAGACGGCGACCTGCTCAGTTTTTGGGGTGGGTAATTTTACTGACCAACGGCTGGCACTGATACCTGTGAATTTTACCTGTTGGGGGTCTAGGGTATAACCTGGAGTAAGTTCGACAACTATGCGGGTTGTCTCTGGGTCAAATTGCCCTACACGCACCGACCGAATCGCCCCACCGACTGGTTGCGTCACCTGGGGACGCCCAAATACAGTTTGTGGCAAATCAATCACTAACCGAGTGGGATTGAAGATTAGTTGTGCCTTTGGTTGCACACCACCCGCCGTATTGATTTCTAATACATTTTGACTGGCATCAAAACGCCAAGATTCTAGTCTCGCTGCAAAAGCCGGCGACGACAATATGAAGATAGTTCCAAAAGTACCGGGTAGTAACCAGTGTAATTTCACAGTTTTTTCTCCTGATTAGCATTCATGGGAGCCGTTAAGCTTTCAAAATATTGGTAAATCCTCACACCGTCACCGCCCAAACTTTAGCTTTCATGCAGCAAAAACATTTCGCGCTAGGATTAAAGACACAGCTAATGGCGTAGAATTTTAGCATATTTCTGGAATTATGCCATGCTGTTAGCGCTGCCAATTTTAACCTAAAACGTATCAAGTTACACCATAATGAGATAATTAAAATTCACCTGATTCAATCAATACAAAATTGCTTTTCATCGATTTGATTGCTAGTAATTAAGGCACTGGGTGTAAAAATACAACTATTATCAACTGGTGTGCTAAAGCTGGTGACAGCTACTCTTTAATATTTAGAAAAATATTTATGAATGGGTGTGTCGAGCAGTACAGATGAGATTAAATTGCTTCTAAAAGAGAGTTGTTGTTTTATAAATTATTCAACAACAATGTTTGGTAAATAGGGATTAGGGGAAACAGAAGAGAGATTTTCATAGCGGTACAGTATTTTTTCGTGTCATCGCAGTTATTGAAAATAGGGGAAACATAACTAGGGGAAACAAGAAGAAAGATTTTTCATGGGCTGGTTGTAGGCAATTGCTGGTGGAGGTCTAACTGGAAAAGGGACATGGGGACATTAGCTAGAGATTTGATAACTCCTTGATGGGAGAAAATAAGTAACCTTTAAGTGTAATTACCCAAAAGTTACTATTTATTTTCTTATCTTTGTTTGAGGTACTGAAGAATACCACGAGCGATCGCTTCCGCCATTTGATTTTGATAACCTGCGCTTTGTAAATTAGCAACATCCTCTCGCCCAGTCAAATAGCCGGTTTCTACCAAAATCGAGGGCATAGAACTTTTTCTCAGGACATAAAACCTAGCTCGTCTTACTCCTCTGTCTCTGACATTCAAACCTCGGAGAATGTTGCTATGGACAATGCGAGCTAGACCTAGGCCATTGTCGTAGTAATACGTTTCTAAGCCACTGACATCCGGACGCGCCGCACCTGCTGAATTGGCATGAATGCTGACAAATACACTAGCGTTTGCTTTCTCTGCCATATCTACCCGCCCTTGTAGACTGACAAAATAGTCAGCATTTCGTGTCATCACCACTTGTACGCCATTTTGCTGCAAAATCTCTGCAATTCTTCTACCAATGGGTAAGATGATATCTTTCTCACGGACTCCGCCAATCCCAATTGCTCCTGGGTCTTTACCACCGTGACCTGGGTCAATGATCACTAGCGCCCGCCCATTAAAAATTGGGGAACGAGAACCGGGCTGAGGTATGGGTGGTGTAGGAATTGTGGGGTCTGGTAATGTGCCAGTTGGTGGCGGTAGGGGTGGTAATCCAATAGGCGATCTGATAGCTCGTTGTAATTGCAGAGCCAACAACTGCCCATTTTGCTTGAGTTCGCCAATTCGTACCCCTGTTGCTGGTTGAACAAAGACAACTACAGTATTTGGTGGTTGCGGTTGTACCCTGACTCGCAGAATTGGGCTATTAGCATCTAAAGCAGGCCCAGTCACTCTGGGAGCTAACTGGGCATTATTAATAGCGATGCGGAACAGACCACTCGATCTATCCCACCCACCTGTGGCTGATAAAGGCTGGTCGGCACGAATTAGCAATTGGCTGCCATTTCCCGCTAATTCGATCGCTTGAATTGTTGCGGGGGAATTAGTATCAGAGTTTACTGGTGTTTGATTATTTTCCGGTAATTTTACTACACCCTTGTTGGGCAGAACCACAAACCCGCCAACGCTGCTGGTACTTGCGCGCCAATCGGGGCTATTGCTGTCTACCCTCAGGGTCATGCGGACTACAGGTGGCTGTGCTTGTAATTGGCTGAAGATAATGCGATTGACACCATAGCGGTTAATCAACACATCCCTTTGCTCTAATTTTGGCGATAAAGATGCGCCTGTGATGTCGATATTAATCGCTTGGCGATCGCTACTCCGATTTACCTGAATCTTGGGGTTACCACCGCTGGTGCGGATGAAAAACCCATCACCTGTGACTCGTAAGTTCTCAATTTGAGTTATCCCATTAGCAGTATTGACAACTTGGGAAATTTCCGGTTTAGTAACAGCATCTGTTGTGACTGTATTGTAAACATTACTATTAGCAGATGGTGATTTAACAACTTCTGGCTTGGGTAATTTTACTATCCAGCGGTTGGCACTGATGCCTGTAAATTTAACCTGTTGGGGGTCTAGGGTATAACCTGGAGTAATTTCAATGACTATGCGGGTTGTTTCTGGGTCAAATTGCCCTACACGCACCGACCGAATCGCCCCACCTACTGGTTGCGTCACTTGGGGACGCCCAAATACAGTTTGTGGCAAATCAATCACCAAGCGAGTGGGATTGAAAATCAGTTGTGCTTTGGGTTGGATAGCACCAGCAGTGTTAATTTCTAGCTGATTTTGCTCGGTATCAAAACGCCAAGATTCCAGTCTTGCTGCTAATGTTGGTGACGATAGCAAGCAGATAGTCCCGAAAGTACCAGGTAGTAACCAGTGTAGTTTTACAGCCATTTCTCCTAATTCGCATTCATGGGAATAGTCAATATTTCAAGATATTGGCAAATCGTCACACTTTGACCACCTAAAATTAGCTTTTAATGCAGGCTTAAACTTGAGCGCCACTCTCAAAACCCAGCTTTTAATGTATAAGTTTACACTACAAGTAGATTTGCCATGCTGTTAGCGCCGAGAACTTCGATCTCAAAAGCATCAGATCAAAACCACAAAGGATAACCAGAATTAACTTTAACCAGTAAATGTCAGTCAGTAAATTGTACTGATTGAAGAAGACCCAGGGACTACAGGACGCAACGACGTTTTGAAACTTCATCAATAAATTCTTTTGTTTCAGACAAGAAAGAACTGATTTATTTTGGCGGACAGTTGCTAATCCCTAATTGCGCGAAACATGACTAAAGTCACTTGTCAAAACCGCAAAAACCTGGCAACTGATAACATTCCAAACGCTGATTGTAATAGCAAAAAACTAAAATTGACAATCTTAGGGGACGGTGATTGAGAGCTAGAAGTTTCCGGCGATCGCTTGAAAAATCTCCAGCGGACTCGGAGAATACTGACACAGAATGCGATCGCAACTAGTAACTGAGTTCTGAACAGGAATGATTCAGAACTCAGTCTTAATCTACCTTAAGGGGGAATCAACAGGGTGTTTCTACCCAAGACAAATAATTCAGGGACTTACTCGTAAAAAAATATTCCATTGTTATTGTTGAGAGTTAACACTCAACAGTCAGTAGGGGCGGGTTAACCGAGATTCCCGTTAACAATCGAAGATATTTGTGAACCCGCCCGTACAACTTTAAGCGGAATAATTTACTTTTTGGAGTTTCCTAACTCTCCCGTGAATCGGTTTCTGATTCGAGACTACTAGAATCGTGGGATTTAGAGACCAGCAACTGAGGTGTTTCTATGGTTAAGGATGGAGCTGAAGCACCATCTAAAATTAGTTGCTCTTTTTCTGTTGCTTTTTCTGTGTCTGGAAAGACAAACCTTAACAAGGGAGGAGCTAAAAAGGTTGTCAAGATTACCATCATGATAATTGCTGCGCCTAGCGGTTTGGAGAGTGCGCCACTAGCAGCACCAACACCAGCAAATACTAATCCAACTTCACCTCTGGGAATCATCCCCACACCAATCGCCAACCTGTTGATTTGTGGTTGACCAAACACAGTTAAGCCTGTGATCACTTTACCGAAGATGGCGACTAGAATCAGGAAAGTTGCCATAACCAGACCTTCGCGATTGCTAGGAATTGCTGGGTTTAATACACCTAAATCAGTTTTTGCCCCAACAACTACAAAGAAAATCGGTACTAACATATCAGCAATGGGAATCACTTGCTTTTGCAGTTCTTTGCGCTTATCTGTCTCTTCCAAGACTAAACCAGCAGCAAAAGCGCCGAGAATTGCTTCTAACTGAACCACAGCAGCCAGATATGCCATGATAAAGGCAAAGATAAACGCTGGGATAACCAACTCACCCCTGGTTTTGAGGCGATCGACGATCGCGATAAAGGACTTATTGAAAATATTGCCCAGCAGAATCGCACCTACTAGGAAAGCAGTGGCACTAATAATTAGATAAATGACTTTAGTGACATCTACCTCACCATCTTTAGCCAGACTAGCAACCACTGCCAAGACAATAATTCCTAGTACGTCATCAATTACCGCCGCACCGAGAATAATCTGCCCTTCTTTAGAATTGAGTCGGCCGATTTCTGAAAGTACCTTGGAAGTAATCCCAATACTAGTAGCAGTTAAAGCCGCCCCAGCAAAAATTGCCGGTACAGCACCCACACCAAACAAAGTCATCAAACCAACAGTACCAGCAGTAAACGGTGCTACTACCCCCACTACTGCCACAATAGTGGCTTGGATGCCGACTGCCATTAAATCTTTTAGGTTTGATTCCAAACCAATTTCAAATAGCAGGATGATCACACCCAATTCTGCCAGAACGGAAATCACCTCTGATTGAGCTGTAAATACACCATCAGCGGCTTGGGGACTTAATCCGGCAGTGCTTTGCAGGAATGAAATGATCAACGAACCAGAACTGTCTGTACCAGCTTCTGGAAACACCAAAAGGTGGAAAACAGAGATACCGACGATTACACCACCTACGAGTTCGCCTAAAACCGCCGGTAAACCGATTCGATTGGATAACTCCCCACCGACTTTGCTAGCGAGGTAGATTACCACTAAGCTCAATAGTACTGCTGCTAGTACCATTGAGCTATCTGCTGTTTCTGTTGTACTTGCCAGCAGAGGAAAAGAGAAGTTGATTGCATTTAAAAGCTGCATTGGTTCTGCGAAAATCCTTCTCTTTAATTTTTACTCTTTTATCTAAAGTAGCTTTTTGGAGATTTTCGGTAAATTGAATGCGATTCAAACCTTAATTTGTACCATTTGTCAACTCCATCAAGCGTTACCAACTTGAATGCAGATATTTCAAAGCTATAACCCTAAAGGCGATCGCTCACAACAAGGGTATGAAAATCTCTCATCCCTAGCCCCTAACCCCTAGTCCCCATTTTCTATTTAGTTTCAAAAAATGTAACCATTCCAGTTTTTAGCGATCGCAATGCCACAGTATAAATACAGAAGTTATATCTATTCAATTCGTGAGAATTGTGCAAATCTCTTGGTGGCGGTTGACGTATTCACAGTTGACCGTTAAATCTGGATTGCTTAGATATGCTTGATGACAAACATCCCTAGATAATTTCCGCCGAGGAGTGCAAATTTTATGTATAGAGCCGCTTTATCCGGTTCCCAGTTTCGCATTGGCAAATTTTGGCAAACCCTTCCTTTCGCTTTGTTAATCTGTGTAACTTTTATGCAGCCCGGTTTAGCCCAAGAAAAGGAAAAATTGTGGCGAACACTTACCGTTAGTGGTCGGGGTATGGAATCAATTCCGACTACTTTGTCTTTAGTCAATTTGGGTGTAGAAATTCAAGGTAAAACTGCCCAGGAGGTACAAGAAGAAGCAGCCCGCAGGTCAGCAGCAGTTGTGGCTCTACTCAAAAGCCGGAATGTAGAGAAGTTACAAACTACAGGTATTCGCTTGAATCCGGTTTATAGTTATACCAATAATGTACAGCGAATTACTGGCTATGCCGCCAGCAACACCGTAAGTTTTCGGATAGCGACAGATAAAGCTGGCACATTGTTGGATGATGCTGTGAAAGCT
Source organism: Calothrix sp. NIES-2100 (assembly GCF_963875285.1). Taxonomy (NCBI): domain Bacteria; kingdom Bacillati; phylum Cyanobacteriota; class Cyanophyceae; order Nostocales; family Calotrichaceae; genus Calothrix; species Calothrix sp. NIES-2100. Next base: position 7,558,346 of record NZ_CAWNLA010000001.1, on the reverse strand, counting down.
GGGGCAACGCAAATTAATGGTATTAGTTTTGTGGCTACTGATGAAGCGATCGCAACAGCTCAAAAACAAGCACTAAAAGAAGCCACCCAAGACGCGCAAGCCCAAGCCGAAGCTGTTTTTAGTAGCTTGGGTCTGAAGTCTAAAGAAGTCGTAAGTATTCAAGTCAACGGTGCTAGCGCCCCACCGCCATCACCTGTATTAATGCGTACTGAAGCTTTAAAGGTAAGCAATGCGGATGTCTCTACCCCTGTAATTGGCGGTGAACAGCAAGTAGAAGCATCAGTGACATTACAAATTAGTTATTAGTGCTTAGTCATTGGTCATTAGTTTTACAAATGACTAATGACTAATGACCAATGACAATTGACCAATCAGAAATTTTCTGGCGAAAAATCTCCGCCTCCGCCCGCCTCATTATCGCGTTTTGAACCTAATAACTCCAGCTGGTCTACTCTAATAACGGGTGTAGATCGGCTGGCTCCTGTTTGGCGATCGCTCCATGTGTCAAACTTGAGGGAGCCTTTGATGCCAATCAGGCTACCTTTGCGCACATAATTACCTGCAACCTCCGCCGTCTTATCCCATAATTCTAAGGTGAACCAATCAGGTTCATCTCTATTTCGCGATCGCCTATTCACTGCTAGTGTTAATCTACACTTAACACTGCCCGACTCAAAATATTTAATATCTGGGTCGCCGCCTACACGACCCACAAGGGTGACAACATTAATACTCATATGTTTACCTTTCAGTACATACGTACTTATTTATCCCGAATTCCATCATAGCGAATTGTGAAACTATTGAAAATATGTTAAAGATTGTGCAACATTGTTGTATCGAAAAATGATACAACTTACTTGGGACAAAGTAGAAAACTATACGGATATACTGACTAAGTCAGAGAAGATCAGAATTTAGTAGGCTGACAGGCAGTAAAGATCTCAAAAATAATCTAAAAAAATAGCCATCTTTACTGGACTCAGGATCAAAAACGTAATAAAATCCAGCACGATTAACTCTTACTGTCGTATTCATCAAGTATCGCAAATAGGGGGCGTAGGACGCGTGGGTCTTTTCAGGAACTTTCGCTCATCGTGGGATATGGGTATCGACCTCGGTACTGCTAATACCCTCGTTTATGTATCTGGTAAAGGTATTGTACTCCAAGAACCTTCAGTGGTTGCTATCGATCAAAACGAAAAGATTGCAATCGCTGTCGGTGAAGAAGCCAAAAAAATGCTCGGTCGCACACCAGGAAATGTGATTGCTCTGCGTCCCTTGCGTGATGGGGTAATCGCTGACTTTGACACGGCCGAGCTGATGTTAAAAAGCTTTATTCAACGTGTTAATGAAGGTAGATCTCTAATTTTACCCCGAATTGTCATTGGTATTCCCAGCGGTGTGACAGGGGTAGAAAGACGGGCTGTGATGGATGCAGCTACTCAAGCTGGAGCTAGAGAAGTTTATTTAATTGATGAACCAGTAGCGGCGGCGATTGGTGCAGGGCTACCAGTGGCTGAACCTACTGGCAACATGATCATTGATATTGGTGGTGGGACAACAGAAGTGGCTGTACTCAGTCTCCAAGGGACTGTGTTGAGCGAGTCAGTCAGGATTGCGGGTGATGAACTTACTGAAGCTATCCTGCAATACATGAAGAAAGTTCATAACTTAGTGATTGGGGAACGTACTGCGGAGGATATTAAGATTCGCATTGGCTCTGCGTATCCGACTAACGATGATAATGATTCCATGATGGAAGTCCGGGGCTTACATTTGCTTTCTGGTTTGCCACGCACTGTGACAATTAAAGGCCCAGAAATTCGTGAAAGTATGCTCGAACCGCTATCAGTCATTATTGAAGCGGTGAAGCGGACACTAGAACGCACACCTCCCGAACTAGCAGCGGACATTATTGATCGCGGGATCATGTTGGCTGGTGGTGGTGCTTTGCTCAAAGGAATAGATACTCTTATCAGCCATGAGACAGGTATCGTCACACACATTGCTGCCGATCCTTTATGTTGTGTGGTCTTAGGAACAGGACGTGTTTTGGAAAACTTCAAGCAACTGGAACGGGTATTCAGCGGTCGTTCCCGTAACATGTAGCAGAAATATCAGATATTGGATTCTCAACACGTAGAATTCTCTATCTGATATTGGGTTTTTTATAAATAGAACCCAAAATTCTGCAAACTATATAAAGCTATAAAAATCAGGTATGGATAGATGGTTTTATTACGTCGTGGGTGGGATCGCAAAACCTTACAACTGGGATTAATCGCTTTGGCATTAGGTAGTGCTTGGATAGTACGAGAAACCCAAGGTGCCCTACTGCTAGAAATGTACCAAGGAATAACTCGGCCATTAGAAATGTTGCAAACCGGGCCAACTCCGGAAGAAAAACTTCGGGATGCGCGGGTATTAGAGTTGCAAGCGCGGATCGCAGAACTGGAAAGTCAAAATCAAAAGTTACAAAACTTAGTGGGCTATGTAGAAAAACAGCCAATTTCATCACCTCCCATTCCGGCACGGGTAGTAGGACGCAGTGCCGATCATTGGTGGCAAGAAGTTTTCCTGAATCGGGGTGGTAATTCGGGAATTAAAGAAGGCTTCATAGTCAAGTCAGAAGGCGGGTTAGTCGGTTTAGTAGAGAGTGTCACGCCTAATACTAGCCGTGTGTTACTCATCAGTGACATGAAGAGTCAAGTGGGTGTAACAATTAGTCGCACATCAGCCAAAGGCGTTTTGCGCGGAGATTCTTCAGCTGATGCTGTGTTGGAATTTTATGAGAAAGTACCCAATGTGAAGGTAGGAGATTTTGTCTCCACATCAACTTATAGTCAAAAGTTTCCTTCTGGTTTAGTGGTAGGCAGAATTAAATCCCTAGATTTAAAGAAACTTCCTGCATCCGTTGCCAAAGTGGAACTTTTCCCCGCGATTCGCTCATTAGATTGGGTGGGTGTCTACCCAAAACCAGAAAACCCCATCCCAGAGGTAAAAAATCCCCAGCCGACAAATCCACAACTGCCAAAGTCTAATTAAATTCCCCATAATTCTTGCAACGCCATGAAGATGCCTACATTTACTGGTCGCCGTCCAAACAAGTCAAAACAGCCAAAGCGGAAATCCAAAATCCAAATCCCGTCCATTGCCCGTTGGAATCCGCGCACACGTCAGATTGTCGATGGGACGGTGACAGTAGGGTCTGTGTTGTTATGTTTGCTGATGTTACCATCCCGCTTACCAGGGATGGAATTGTTGGGGATTGGGCCGAACTGGTTGTTAATTTGGGTGGTGGCTTGGAGTGTTAAACGCACAGTTTGGTCTGGGTTATTAGCTGGTATAGTTCTGGGGTTACTTCAGGATGGAATGACATCGCCTAACCCTACTCATGCTTTATCGCTGGGGATAGTGGGAATGTTGACTAGTCTGATTCAGAAGCAGCGTTTTATTGAGGAAGACTTTATTTCCATTGCCTTAATTGTCTTTGCAATGGCGTTTGTCGCAGAAACGATTTTTGGCTTGGAATTGAGCTTGATGGGCGATCGCAAAACCGAATACATTTGGACATATTATCAGCGCGTCGCCTTAGCTTCTGCTATTCTCAGCAGTCTTTGGGCGCCAGTAGTTTACTATCCCCTGAATCGTTGGTGGCAAGAAATGAAATTGTTCGAGCAATCTTAAGTTTGCTTCGCCAACTAGTTTTCAGATACAGCCGGAATTAGGGAAAACACCACTTTGCAATTAAATACACTAAGGTAGGGGCACAACAATGTTGTGCCCTTTTGATTTTTCAGCAACATTCAGGCTTTGAGGTACAACGTTCTCGTTTTAAACTAGAACATTCTCGTTTTGAGGTGCAACATTCTCGTTTTGAACTAGAACATTCTCGTTTTGAAGTGCAACATTCGTGCTTTTAGCTTCAACTTTCGCCTTCTGAACTAGAACATTCTCGTTTTGAACTAAACCATTCTTGTTTTGAACTGCAACGTTCGAGCTTTTAGCTTCAAAGTTCGCCTTCTGAACTCAAATGATGCACCTTTGAAGGCTTCTAATGAAGAAAATATCCAAATCGTAGGGGCACGGCACCGATAAAATGTCTGTTTTAGCGAAAGTTTTTGGATGCCGTATTCCTACAGACGTGATAATTGATTGTTTGGTATTGCTTTATATTCGGAACCCCACCCCTAACCCCTCCCCGCAAGCGAGGAGGGGGATAAGAGATAAAATGTTTTGATACATGGGTGGAAAATATTATTGTGGCATTAGGCGATTGGGTTGAACCATGCCTAATTTTTGCGTTTAAATTGCCATGTGCGATCGCCTTTAATTACAAATTCAGTAAATAAGCAACAATATTTACTGTCATTGCGAGCGAAGCGTTCGCGTAGCGTCTCGCAGAGAAGCAATCCCAGCCCCGACCATTTTTCACCGATTCTTCCATTTAGTCTGTCGGTTTCTAGGTCGTCAAGTCTGACAATAACTCGATCAATCTCAGGAAAGCGCAAATTTAATTCCATAATCAGGGGAATTGCGGCTTGAGTGTAGGGATGATTCGATTGTAAATAAGCTACCGCCGCGTTTGCTGGATTTCCGGAGTGGGGGGAAGGGGGAAGGGGGAAGGGGACAAGGGGGACAAGGGAGATATGGCGAGTGTGGGAAGTTTTTTCCCCATGCCCAATGCCCAATGCCCCATGCCCCATGCCCAAACTGCTGTAAGTTAAGATCACCAAAAGTAAAACCTAAATATTACTGTTAAAAAATCGCGCACAAGTCCAGCTAGCGTGGAAAATATTGAGAGTGTTGCCCAAAATTATGGATAAATCCCCTGTGGTCGCTCAAGCAGATGCATCTCTACCTATCGACACTCCGGAAAATATGCTTCCAGTGGATTCGACAGAGAAACGGGTAGGGAGTGATTTTGATTCCCAAATGATGCGGCGGTGTTTGGAACTCGCCCGTCAGGCTTTGGGACGCACTTCACCAAATCCGTTAGTGGGTGCAGTGGTTGTCAAGGATGGGGAAATTGTCGGGGAAGGGTTTCATCCCCGTGCTGGTGAACCTCATGCGGAAGTTTTTGCGCTCAGAGCAGCAGGCGATCACGCTCGTGGTGCTACTGTTTATGTCAGCCTGGAACCTTGCAACCATTACGGGCGGACTCCGCCTTGTTCAGAAGGTTTGATCAATGCGGGAGTGGCAAAAGTGGTGGTGGGTATGGTAGACCCGAATCCACTCGTAGCGGGCGGTGGTATTGCTCGTTTACGTGCTGCTGGTATAGAAGTGTTAGTCGGGGTAGAAGAAGCAGCCTGTCAGCAACTCAACGAAGCTTTTGTCCATCGCATTCTCTACAAACGCCCTTTAGGTATTTTGAAGTATGCCATGACTTTAGATGGCAAAATTGCTACAAATTCCGGTCATAGTGCTTGGGTAACAAATCCAGCAGCCCGTAGTGAAGTACATCAACTACGGGCTGCTTGTGATGCAGTAATTGTTGGCGGAAATACTGTGCGACAGGACAATCCTTACTTAACCAGCCATCAGGTAGGGTCCCATAATCCTTTGCGAGTAGTGATGAGTCGTCATCTCAACTTGCCAGAAAATGCTCACCTGTGGCAAACAGCTGAGGCTCCTACTTTAGTATTGACTCAAGTGAATGCTAACCCTAATGTTCAAGAAATGTTACGGCAACAAGGGGTGGAAGTGGTGGAGTTCACGTCACTGACACCAGATAATGTCATGGCGCACTTATATGAAAGGGGTTTTTGTAGCGTATTGTGGGAATGTGGTGGAACTTTAGCTGCGAGTGCGATCGCTCAAAAAGCAGTGCAAAAAATTCTGGCTTTTATTGCTCCAAAAATTATTGGTGGTAGTAATGCTCCCACGCCCGTAGGCGATTTGGGCTTTACCACTATGACTGAAGCTTTAACCCTCGAAAATGTTCGTTGGCGTGTGGTAGGTTCTGATTGCTTGGTAGAAGGTTATCTTCCCCGAGATAGTTAATCTTCAATAGGCCAGAGCGATCGCTCTTAACACTGTCGTTCATAAGCCAAATCTCGAATCAGAGATAGCCGAGATTGAATGTAATCACACAGAAAATCAGTTTCTTTCGGTTCTAGCAATGCTTGGGTGTTGGTTTGTTTGACTAACCATTGCACCAAGGTAGCATCGTCTAGCTGCAATAAGGTCTTGGTGTGGGCGGTTTCCACCACAGACCAAAGCTGACGCATAATCTTAGGAGTCATCAGACCTCAATTTAAATATGTAGCTTAGCTGTTTTCAGATTACACAATTCTGGCAACAGATTGCGGCATGAATGTACAACCTGAGATAACTATTATCAATAGCTTAATATAGCGATTTATAACTTTATGGAGATTAAGAATTATCAATCTCCATTGGTAGATGTTTCTGATAGTTTAACTTGCTTTTTCAAGTATATATACTTAATTTTATCCTAAATCTTACTGCTTTGGGTGGAAGAAAAAATAATATTATTCTGTATACTCAGAACTTCCTCATGCAAAGGCTCGCCGCAGACATTACAAAACACATTGCTACTGTTTTATTTTCATTCCTGGGTGATGAGATATTAGTTTCTGCCAAAAATAAAATAAGAAGAATTATTACTAGGATTCATTTACTTGGGCGAAATGGTTTCTATACCCTTGGGAGGAAGAAAAACATGAAGATTTAGTTTCTTTGATGAGAAGTATAACAAATTACTTGATAATTTTGCAATATTTCGTTATCAGTTATCAATAACTGTGGTAAGGGTTTATTGCTCAACCCCTACCACTGATAAAATCTGTGTTCCCTAAGTTAAGATTTTTACTCATCTTGAGTCAAAAACAAAAATTACTGCTTAGGCATAGCCAATCGTAGACATCGCCTAGTAGTAAATACTTATTCACAATATAGGAATCCGCTTTGATTCCTGAAATCATTCGCGTAGGAAGGGAACTCTTAACAGGTAAGAAGGAATAAAAGTGTACTGAGTTTTTTTCAGAAATCAAATATGAATCCTATAATTAGTGTAATTTTTTGCCTCTAAAGTTGCTGTTGGTAATACATCTCGATTGCTCCCACAGCTTTCAATAATGGTGAATCTAAATTGTCAATCCAATCAGCCACTTCACGCGCCAAGCCTAGTGTGACATTTCCGCCGGATGGTTCAAGGCGATCGCTGATAGTATTAGCTTTGATCTGCTGTAATTGCTCAATCAAGGTATTTAATCGTTCTGAGGGTGAATCACCAGCATCAAGCATTCCTTTACCTACTTCTAGCGCTCTATCTATCAGTTGGAGAAATTCTTGTTTTTTTGCTTCCATTTTTTTGATGTTAGAGATATTAGTAAATAACGTTGCGATCGCAGGTTCAGAGAAATCAGGTTTTTAAATGGTAGCAAATATCGAACCAATACTCATGACATATTTTGCAAAAACCCGATAACTCTGATTTTTCTGTTCTACGTTTTGCCAACTCCCTAGAAAATAGGCAACTGGAAGTGATTAATTTACCACCTTTCTTAAGGACACTTAAACTCTTTGATTTTCAATGGAGTTCCTTCAGACCATTTTAAGTTTGGATCTCTGGAATCTTGAATAAAAATTTGCTGTCCGCCACCTGGATAACATGTTGACGGTTCTTGAGGAGCAACCACCCCTTGATAAACCTTTGTTCCCGCAGGTACAGTGACGGTTAACACCATCGTCGCTTGGTTTCCCCATTCTTGTTTTAAAGCTAATTCTCTGATTGCTTCAACATTTTTTTTATAAAGATTGGTGGTCAGATATCTGCCAAATTTATTACTATCACTACTGAAGTATCGGTAGTAAGTTTTAGCTTCTTGGAGTTGAATTTCCTGACACTCAGACTTTAAGAATGTTACCGCAATGTCTGCGGGTAAAGGACAAGCAGAAGTAGAAGTAGAAGTAGGTGCTTGTGCTTGTAAGCTAGGTTGATTTGAGACTTTATTTTGGGCAAAACTACTGCTAACAAGACCGCCTAGAGAGAGCGAGCATAAAGCAAAGCTAGTTACAAAAGTCTTAAATTTCGCCATAATTGGTGCATCAGTAAAAGATATTTGACGCTGTCAAGTATACACTTATACTCTCAAAATTTTAATTTTTATAGAAAAATTTTATCTGAAACAAAAAGAAGTTTTTCACTCACCTGTAGGGGAGTGATGAATTTTTGGATGATGATGAGTTACCTCAGAATCCCCCGAATTCAATTCGGGGGCGTATGTCAATCTTGATACTCTACCCAGCTTAATGGTGTTTCCGAAACTCGGACTTTTAGTTGCACATCTGGTGGTAATCGCTTCTTAGTTTGATCATAAATATACTTGGCAATCATCTCAGCAGTTGTTTCATATTCCGGCGGTAAGACTTCGTTGAGAACGCAGTGATCGAGTCCTCCTTTGGTAGCATCTTGCTTCGCCCACCTCAAGGTTCTAAAGTCAGCCACCATGACTGGGTGTGGACAATATTCTGAAGAGTGAAGTTTTGATGATGTTGCTTCAACTCTAACTTTATAGTTATGTCCGTGCATCCGACCGCAAGGGCCATCATAATCTTTGATGTAGTGAGCGCTATTAAAGGTGAATTCTGTTACTAATTTCCATTTGGGCATTTTTTCATCACCTCGTAGTCTATTGCCATATCCAAGTATTGCTTAATTTTTGTTGGCGTGACTATGAGATGGGTTGCTAGACAAATGAAAGGGAAAGCGCGATCGCTATGCAGGGCTAGGGTAAAATAAAGTGCGATCGCGCTAATACTTATACTTAAGCAAAAACAGGCTGGTGCTGCTATGTAGAAATTATGGGCAACAAAATTAATTTACTATACCTTTGCAGATGCGGCTGTGCGCTTACGCTTCGCCCACCAACCAAAACCTAAAGCTAGTGCTGAACCACCAATTGTCAGAGGTTCAGGAACAGATTTCTCAATCCCAACTGTAAATCCATGCCAGTATTCCGGATCGGGAGTAGTCCAACTAATTGATGATACGTTTCCTAAGAATTGAATAACTCCATGTCCTTCTCGACCTTCCAATACGTTTCCTGCTAACTGAGTCAACGGACCATTACCCCAGTATCCAGAACCGACACTCAGGATCTTGAACGGAGTATTAAAATTATACTTTACTGGGACTGAATATTGCCCCATACTAACAATCGCCATGACAGGATTTAACACTGACTGAGAAAACTTAATCGTATTTAGCGTATTATTGCCGCCGGTCAGTGTGATAATATCACTTGCTGGAGGAGCATTCGGTACAGTTGCGCTGATATAGGGTGTAGGCGGATTCCAGTAATTAATTCCTCCCGCAGTTTGTGCAAATGAGATTTCACCGTTGTAGGTTACTGAAATTGGAGACTGACTTGGAGGGGTGATAGTACCTTGTGCCGATCCTGGATTACCTGGGGTAGCTGAAGTCCAATCTGTCCAAGCGACAGTTGCAGCTGAAGCGGGTTTAGCAGTAATAGCAGCAACAGATAAGGCAACACTAGTGCTAGCAAGGGCAAGCTTTGTAGCTAATTTCATGTAATTATCCTCAAAAAAAGTACACAAATTGAACTTTTGCGATCGCCACACTCCACATTTCACAACTGACAGCGATCGCCAGAGAATTCACCCATATTCCGTAATGACTATTTTCAAGTAATGAATTATATTACTCTATGCTAGTGCATTCACTGTCAGCATTTGTTATCCCTATTCGTTAGTTCATTGCTATTTTTCTAGGCAATAGTTTACCAACTTCAGCTTTCAGAATAGACAAATTAAACAATCTATTCGATTGTGCAAATGCTTTTTTTATTCTCTGTGTAAAGTAATATTGCGGTAGATGGTTGTGTAATAAAATACTATATTAATTTAGGAAGAATTTATTGTATACACAACTTACACATAGATTCTTCATCAAAAAAACATATTCCATCCTTTGCCATCTGATGATGAAAATCTGGCTAAATAGGCAGAGTAAAATTTTTTGTGGTTAATAGTAATTTTACTAATATAAATTTTTGATAAAGTTTAATCCTGAAAATAGGAACTAAGGACTAATCGTCAAACATTAAACCCTGTGGGTTCGCCTTTAGGCGTTCTCGTACTCCTTCGGGTTTTTTGACGAAGTACGAGAAAACTTGGCGAACAGATCTACAGTACTTGTTGAATTCACCAACTGAAGTTCTGACTACGATGGCTGGAAACTAGGGAAATGGTAAGCAGGCGTTTGTTGATAATTACTCAATCTCTCCAGTAGGTATTTCGCAGCACACCTTGCCAATCAGTTTGTCGGTAACGTATTCCATAATTACAGGTTGTTGGGTATAGCGGACTGATTGCTGTTTAATAAGCGATCGCCTTTGCAAAGACAAAAGCGTTTCTAGTAATTCTCGCTCAGAGATTTGCGGGATAACATACTGTTGCAATTCTTTGAGTGTTACCCAATCTTGCTTGACTGCTAGAGAGTACATTACTTGCTTTTCGTTAAGCGACAGGCGCTGAAATTGTTGCTCTAATATTTCCCAGATTTCACCGAAAACCACCGCTCCTTGCTGTAAAAATTCGGAAATATTGCCATCAAACAGATACTGAATAGTCGTGGCTACAATTTTCAAAGCTAAAGGATTACCTGCATAGCGCTCAATTAACTGATTAGATTCCTCTTTTGCATTTACTAGTCCTTTATTTGCCAGAATTTGCTGTGATTCTTCAAAAGACAACCCAGTTAGTTGTAGTGATCGCACTGGTAAAGTCTCACCTTCCCTGGCTGTAAATCCGCCTGGTGTCTCCCGAGTAGTAAATACTAGGCAACTTTGATGCACCTCATCTCCCACTCTTCGCAGAAGTTGACCATATCCTTCATATCCAGCGCAATAGTGTCCTGAAGTTTCCCCACTCTGCAAAACTGATTCAATATTATCCAATAAAATCAGGCAGCGTTGAGAGCGCAAATACTTGATCAGACACGAGATTTGTCCGTCTAGAGTTTCTGGTAAGTTCACTTCTGTTTGCTGGGAGACGAATAAAATTAACTCCCGCATCAAGTCAAAAATTGCTGGGCTATTGCGGAGACTACGCCAAATTAGCAAATCAAATTTGCTTTGTAACTGTTCTGCAACCTTGACAGACAAAGCTGTCTTACCAATCCCACCTATCCCTAACAGCATTAGCAAACGACACTTTTCATGGACAATCCATCTTTGGAGCACAGTTTGTTCTCTGTTCCGTCCATAGAACATAGAAACATCAATTGCTTCTCCCCAGTCTTGCTGTTGTTGGATGTTAAGGGTTGGCAAAGCTGAGGTAGTAATAGATACTTGTGATTTTACTTGCGTAAGACTGGAATAATGTCGGCGCAAAACTGTTTTGACGTTACTTTTTGCGATATTTTCTCCCAGTGCTTTTGAGAGTGTCTGCCATAACCGGAAGCCTACGTCTCGGATATAATCATCATCATAACCTGACCTTTCGGCAATCTCTGCATAAGTGTATCCATTCCAGCACAATTTTAGCACTAACTCCTGGATATTACTTAAATGCTTTTTTTGCAACGCTCTATCTAAAACCAGCATTGCTTGCTCAAAACTTAATTCTATGACTGTCACATAAAATGTTCCTAGTTGATAGCGGCATCAATCTATCAAAGATTTCTCCAAACTTTATGCAGCTAAGCCAAAAATTTACATTTCTTGGGAATTGGGCATTGGGCATTGGGCATTTCTTATTTATCTTCCTTGTCCTCCCGTTCGCGCAGCGTCTCCCCTTGGGAGAAGTTCTGATCTAAGGATGCCTTAGCTCAGACTTCTCTCCTTGTCCTCCTTGTCCCCCGTGCCCCCCTGCTCCCCTGCTCCCCTGCTCCCCTACTCCCTCATCCAATTAAAAATCCCCCCAGTGGCTTTGACACGACCAAAACATCTCTGGGGGGATACTTTTTTTCAAAAAAAATATCTCCAAAATTCCACACCAATCAACCCCTTGCTCAATGCAGGTAATATGCTATAATTATCTGCGTTGATTATTGGTTACTATGAATGACCTCAGCGAGGGCATTAGTAGTAATCGTGTTGTCGTTGTGGTTCTGGTTGCGTCATCGCAAAATTCGATGCATCGTACAGATAGCGGCTGGCTTCCTCTTCTAGACGATGAATCAGATAAGGCTCAATAACGTTCCCATGTCTCAGCGCGGCTAAATATCCATCCAAATACATCCGCATATCGTCCATACGATAACCGCGATTCCATAACTCGACGAAGGCGTCGGTAATTCTTTGGTAATAGCGGATGGTTTGTGTGTCTTGGAGCATAACTGCTGAATAAATCTCTTTGGAATGAGAATTGTAAATGATTCACGGGAAAATGTGAAGTGGCACTTTCCCCTTTTTATAGAGTCAAAATCAATATCTCTACTTTGGGCATTACCCTCCAGCAGCTACAACGTATTTTGATCCTATTCCAGAAAGTACAAAATAATTTTATTCGGTAAGCTAATTTTATATTTTGTTTTTTCAACATCTCAGTTGTTATGGGGGATGTGAAAACTAACTTTTGGCAGATGTAATCCGCTGTCAGCATAAAGCTAGGATATACCTTTGGGAAGTAGGAGATTGATTGGCGATCGCTTGTTGGTACGTTACCCCCTTCAAGGAGCTAGGATGTTTAAGTACAACTAATTTCAATAAGTCTAACAAAAATTTAAGAATATTACTAATCGGCTAGGGTCAAAGCATAAGTTAAACTTCTAGCTATTATTGCGATCGCTAAATGTCAAGCCAATAATTATTGGAGTAACAAAGACTACAAAACCTTGGGCATGGGCTTGTTAATTTGAAAGTCATCAACGCTAAGGGGTCTTGCCACCGTGGGTTCGGTTTGTATTGAAATCATTGAGGGGAATCCCCATCTGAGGTCGTTGCTCGGTTGGCACTTGCAACAGTTGGAATACCGCGTACACCAAGCCGCCAGCATTTATCAAGCAAGGGAAGTATTTTTAAGCCAGCAACCAACACTAGTAATTCTTGATGCTGATTTGCCTGATGGTGATGGCATTGAGTTTTGCCGTTGGTTGCATCGTCAGCAACAGCCTTTAATTTTAATGCTATCTGCGCGTACTAATGAAGCCGACATTGTCGTCGGTTTGAGAGCGGGTGCAGATGACTACTTGAGCAAACCTTTTGGGATGCAAGAGTTTTTAGCAAGAGTGGAAGCACTAATTCGTCGCAACCGGACACCTGTAGCACCGGCTTATCTGGATTATGGTGCCCTGCAAATTGATTTAGTGCAACGCCGGGTGAGATTTCAAGGGGAGTTTATCGATTTAACGCCCCAAGAATTCAGTTTATTATACGTTTTAGCCCAAGCGGGAGGAGTACCTCTATCTCGGTCAGAATTGCTTCGCAGAGCTTGGCCTGACGCTATTGACAATCCCCGCACTATTGATACACATGTTTTATCGCTGCGGAAAAAAGTTGAACTAGATCCTCGGCAACCCAGTTTAATTCAAACTATCCGGAATGTGGGATATCGGTTTAACATGGAAATTTTAAATTCCAATCCTCCCCAGTCACCAACAAAATTAGCTAAAGAGAGATTTAGCAATCAACGCTCAACTCTGAGTACTCAAAGGGTGTAGGGGAGATGAGGGATCAAAAGGGACAAGGAGGACAAGGGGGACAAAGAGGACAAAGGAGACAAATGACAATTGACCAATGACCAATGACAATTGTCCTAAATCCACTCCTCGGAGGCTTGAGCTTCTGCTTGTATTAAGCTGGCTCGTACATTAGACCAGTTTATCTGGGCTGCTGTTTGATCTGCCAACAACCGACCTTGCTGTAGGTGCAACAGTCTTGTGCAAAATATCTGTGCTAGTTCTAGCTGGTTATTTACCATCAAAATCGTGGTTTGATGGGTGGGAGCCAGCTGAGTTAAAATTTCCATGAGATGGGTAGCTGTACCTACATCCAAGGCAGAGGTTGGCTCGTCTAATAATAAGATTTTTGGTTGGATGACTAAGGCTCGTGCGATGGCTACTAGTTGTCGCTGTCCCAGAGAAAGTTGCACTTCAGTGCGTCCTAACCAATCACTGGGAATATGCATTTGTTCCATCCAATAACTAACTCGCTGCTGAATTGTCTGTTTGGATAAACCACGCAAAACCAGTGGATAAGCTAAAGCTTCCTGAACTGTCATCCCCAAAAGCTTCGGCTCTTGCAATCCCAGTGTGACTACCTGGCGTAACTGGACTATGGGAATTTGGCGATATTCCTGATGTTCCAAAAATATTTTGCCACTACTAGGTTCAATCAGGCGGTTGATCAGCTTGCATAATGCTGTTTTCCCCGCACCCGATGAACCGACAATGGCAATGCGATCGCCTGAGAATACCTCAAATGCAATATCTTGCAATATGGGGTATCCTTGGTGATTTGCTGATAGTTGGGTTTTGAGCTTTGAAAATAGATTAACTTGCTCTAGCCGGAGTGTGGCTTTTGGGTTGACAGTATCCAAGTTCAACTTCCTGGGGGAATGGGGAATGGGGAATGGTTGTGAAAGTACCTATCCAATAGTCAAAGCTGTGGAAATAGTCCAAGCATCTACCAACAGCAACAATAAAGTGAACCCCAGCAATATAAAATACATCCAAGGCTGTGCTAAAGGACGCACATCTGTGGTATCAATACCTGTTTTTGCCTGTACTTGCCTTACTAGTTGAGCAAATCCAACTACACGCATCGGCAATAAATAAGCTTTTCCTGACTGACTCAGGAAATAATATACTATACCTCCTTGACCAGTGGTGCGAGGTTTTAACTCTTTGACTTCAGTCCAGTCTAAAGACCAACCTTTACGAAAAAATCGCGGTACCCATACAGGATAGGTGACTTGAATTCCTTGCTCATCCAAGGTAACTCGTTCGGTCAACACTGCATACAAAGCAATAAAACCGATACCAATTCCTATCCACAATAATGCTGGTGGTACAGGTGCAGCTGTTACTTGCGCCAAAAAAGGTAATGGGACTGTGAGTGCTAAATATAAACTCAACAGCGTTATGCGAATTAACGGTGAGAGGCGAAAAACAGAGGTTGAGGTATTAACTAAGTTTGCTGTCACGGCTCAATTACGATGAATTGCTTTAACTTCATCCTAACTATTGATTCATGCATTGATTATCAGGGCCGATTAAATTCTTAGTCAGGACTTTAGTCAATGGATTTTGAAGCACGCTTTTTGCTGACTACGAACTTTCAATGGGTGTATTACTCTAGCCAAGATTACCGCAGAAAATAGCTGATGATGGTAATCAATTAAGGTAAATATTTTTGCACTACACTCCAACCTGTGAGTGATACCCAAACAAAACCTATAAACAAAATAATATTTATACTTACATGTAAATTTCTCATCCAAGGTCTTTCAGGACTTATTTGGTTAGCACTGAAAGCCGAGAGCAAAACTAATACTACTACAACTAATCCAGCAATCAAGTGTGATGATTGTCCCAAGGAACCAAAATGCCCCAATGTGCCAATAATACCAATTGCCAGTAGTAGCAGCACTAAACTGACCATGCTGATACCGATAGTGTAGTGGAGCGATCGCATTCCCCCAAGTCCTCTATGAAACATAGGCAAACTAGGAGGATGTTGCAAAGTTCTCGCTTTAAACATCCAAAAGCCAGTGGTCGCTAACATCAGATATGCCAGTAAGGATAACCCCATCGACCAAGCTGCTATTTTCCACAACCAAAGAAAAGAAGGCAAATTCATACATTGATTGTAGAGTACAAAGCGTATTAGAGGGGATGAGGGGGATGAGGGGGATGAGGGGGAGCAAATAACAACTGACAACTGACTATTGACTATTGACCATTGACCATTGACTAACCAACAAAAAAGGCTGCTGACTTCAGCAACCCCTAAAATTGAGAAAAATTTTTTTTAATCAACGGAAGCTAAACCAGCTACTGTTAAAGGTTTTGTTGTATCTTCTGTTTTTGTATTAATTGGCTGCACCATTGGTGTTTTAGTGATACAGTCTATTGCTGCTTGTGAGCTGCTACCCATCTCATAAGTACCATGCTCATTGATTGCAAGGCGAACACAGGGAATTGTGTCCGATAAAATTGCACTTGCCATCATCCCCGTATGAATCTCCATTTGAGCTTCTTTAGGGGCTTCAAACACGAGACGTTGTCCAGGAAAAACAACCCTTTCAAAATACCAATTAGGAATATTGGAGATGCGGGCAACCTGGATTTTGCTCGTGGCATTTACGTAGCAGCAGAGAATGTTCCCCGATTGCTCAGGTGGTAGAGGATCTAGTATTTGAGCCATAACTGCTGAGGAGCTTTACGCCACAATTTTACATTACATCAGCAAAACTAACACTTGCTGATCCCCACAAGCTGTAACTCCGACTACCAACTGCACATTTCTGCATTATTTCTATCTAAAGATATGTATAAGATATGAAAATTTTGTAAATATCTATGCTTTTTATATAATTATACACTATAAAGGAAGTTTTGTATATTCATTCCTTGATAAACAAGTTGTTATATAACTTCTTTAATCTAAAGAAATTAGGGGTAGTCCTGACACAAGGGATTAAACTAAATCAAAAACAGCTGATAACTGACAGGCGAAGCGATTAAAGAAATGAGTTTTGTTGGGTGATCTATCTCCAGAGTTAGAGATGGGGATCGTCGCTTCTGGGACAAAGTCAATGTTATGGTAAAGCTATAAGCAAAAAATCTTCATAAACTTAGCTGCTGGATACCATACCTAGTGGTATGCAAAGCAATTTTAGGTATTTCCACGTTGTATACGCGGAGATGCACTTTGATTGAGACGCAGCGCAAATGTTAAGCGCGATCGCAATCAAAGAAAACAGCCACAATTAATACATACAGTAAAACGCTGGATGTTTTTTCACTTTACTTAACCCAGAAGCACGGCAAGATGGCAGTTAAAGCAAGCACAATGGAAAATCGAATTCTTTACGTTCGCCTTCCCTGTAACCCCATCTTTCCTATCGGGGTTGTCTACCTAAGCGATCATGTCCACAAACAATTTCCCAGTATCGAACAGCGCATCTTTGATCTGGGATGTGTACCACCTTTAGATTATGCTCAAGCTCTAGAGCGTTGTATCGATGAATTTAAACCCACACTACTGATATTTTCTTGGCGAGATATCCAAATATACGCTCCCGTTGGTGGTCGTGGTGGTAACCCTTTACAAAACGCTTTTGAATTTTACTATGGGAAAAATCCTCTAGTGAAATTACGCGGAGCTTTTGGCGGGTTGCGAATTTTCATTGCTTATTACGTAGAGTTATGGCGAAATCTGGGATTAATTAAACGCGGTTTAAAACGCGCCCAAAAGTATGCAAAAACTGCCCGTGCAATTGTCGGTGGTGGTGCAGTGAGCGTGTTTTACGAACAGTTGGGTAAAAGTTTACCACCAGGGACGATTATCTCTGTAGGTGAAGGGGAAACTCTGCTAGAAAAATTTTTAAGTGGTAGAGAGTTTCGCGATGAACGCTGCTATGTAGTCGGTGAAACTCAACCACGAAAACGGTTAATTCACGAACAACCCACGCCACTAGAAAAATCCGCCTGTAACTACAACTATATCGAAAGCATCTGGCCGGAATTTCACTATTATCTCCAAAGCCAAGACTTTTATATTGGTGTCCAAACCAAACGCGGATGTCCCCATAACTGCTGTTATTGTGTCTACACCGTAGTTGAAGGTAAACAGGTACGTATTAATCCAGCCGATGAAGTGGTGGCTGAGATGCGTCAATTGTACGATCGCGGTATTCGCAATTTCTGGTTTACCGATGCTCAATTTATCCCCGCTAGGAAATTTATCGACGATGCAGTAGAACTCTTACAAAAAATTGTCGATTCGGGGATGACAGACATCCATTGGGCAGCATACATCAGAGCCGACAACCTCACACCCGAGTTATGCGACTTGATGGCAAAAACTGGGATGAATTACTTTGAAATCGGGATTACCAGTGGTTCTCAAGAACTCGTGCGGAAAATGCGGATGGGATATAACCTCCGCACTGTCTTGCAAAACTGTCGCGATTTAAAAGCGGCTGGTTTCAATGACTTAGTTTCTGTCAACTACTCCTTTAACGTCATTGACGAACGTCCCGAAACCATCCGCCAAACCATCGCCTATCACCGCGAACTCGAACGGATTTTTGGCGCTGATAAAGTCGAACCTGCCATTTTCTTTATTGGATTACAACCCCATACCCATTTAGAAGAATATGCCTTTAAAGAAGGCATCCTCAAACCAGGGTATAATCCCATGAGCTTGATGCCGTGGACAGCCAAAAAACTTCTGTGGAATCCTGAACCTCTGGGTTCATTCTTCGGCGAAGTTTGCTTACAAGCTTGGCAACAAAACCCCAATGACTTTGGGCGTGAAGTCATGAAAATCTTAGAAGAGAGATTGGGGTGTGCTGATTTAGAAGCAGCACTATCTGCGCCAATGGACAAAAACAATAAACAGTTGGTAGGTGTTTAATCCTCCTTGATCCAATATTGACAATCTCCCGAATTGAATTCGGGAGATTTTTCGGTACACCAGTTTCTGGTTCTAAAATTTTGAGGATTTGCGATCGCGCGCTCAAAATAATTAAGAGGCAAATTTTCGCTATTTTCGGTGAATAAAGTTGTTATCCCCTTATTCTAGCCACTTTAACACTAGTTTCTGCTCTCTAGCATAATTCGTACCTCAAAAAGTACACTTAAAAGAGTTATAGATACAAATTTACAATTCTTGATCTTCTCCGCCTCTGCGGTGGATTTAAATAAACCCCATGTTAGAAGGCTCTCTACTCCAACAATTAGATAGTATTCATCGCCGTAGTACTAGACCAATCCGATTTGGGGTGTACTACAAAAATACCCTAGTTGCCCTGTGTCATGCCTTAGAAGACCATATCCTCAAAGATGATAGTCAACCCTTAGTGATCACTGCCTTCCAACGGGGTAAATGGTATCTCCAAGAAGCAGAAAGATACGCAGATATCGCCCAGCACAGCGCCCAGATTCTGATTATGGCAGCCTCCGATGCTGGCTTTGCCGAACATCCCACAAGCCAGCTACCTAACGTAGACTTAGTAGCCTTAGATCCAGCCGATGCTGTGGCTCAAGAGTGGCATCTAATCATTCTTTCACCAAAATACACAGCAATGGTAATTTGTCAAGAATTATCAGAAGCTGATTATGGCAGTGCTGGTATACCTGCATCCGACTTAGAGCGTAAATTCTATGGTTTATGGACATTTGAACCAGAGTTAGTCAGAGAGACAGCAGAATTAGCGATCGCCCACATTAAAGCATACAATTCAGAACTAGCAGACAAGCTGACCGCCCATAAAAATTCGATTCCGCCTAGCCTGGTGACACCAGAAGATTTGAGTACAGTTGTCTCCCTTGTGGTCGATTACCTCCAGACTGGGCAGGAAAATATACCCGTTCCTACAGCGTTGCGTCAACAGGTGCTAGACAGCAACTTGGTTTCTAACGAAATCCAAGCATTCTTACGCATGGCGCAATTAATAGATCAAGCAGATATCAATAACCCAATGGCAGCGGCGGAAGTCGTAGCCCTAGCAGAAACAATGGGGCAGCTGTTAAATCTCCCCGCATGGCAAATTAAAAGATTACGCTTAGCCGCTTTACTGCACCGCATAGATCCGCTACAAAAAGCAGAAACCGTTCTTGTAGCTGGTAGTTCTACACGTTACCACGAAGAAGATGCCAATCGTCCCTTAAGCTGTCCCTTAGTACCAGGCGCACAAGTACTGCGAACCATGCCTAGATTGCGAGCAGTTGCGCAAATTATTACTCATCAAACCGAATGGTGGAACGGTACAGGTGAACCAGCCGGTTTAGGGGGAGATGAAATTCCCCTAGAATCGAGAATTTTAGCCTTAGTCGCCGACTTTCAATGGCGAGTCAATCAGAAAAAATCATCCCCAATCAGTCGAGAGGAAATTTTTACTCAAGCTTTAGATGAGTGTAGACAACAATCAACCCGCTTTGACCCTAAACTGGTAGATACCCTAGCTTTGTTAGTCATGGGTTTGCAACAGGGACTCGACTTACCCTTAATAGAAACTAAAGTCAGTGCTGGCATGTGGCTAATTGATTCCCGATGGGATAGTCAAAACAAGACTAGTGAGGAGATTGGTAGTTACCCACAATGAATATTGAAGCTATTAAATTAGGAAATCTCAAACAACTCCCAGGGGCAGATTTAGAAGACGAGGAACTCTGCCAACTTGATTTAAGCCGCATCAATCTTGCAGGCGCAACCCTTGTAGGTACCAATTTCACTGGTTCCAAACTCGAAGGAGGACATTTAGAAGGCGCGAATTTGATGGGAGCAAATCTCCAAGCTACCGACTTGCGGGCGAACCTCATGGGCGCAAATTTGATGCAAGCAGATTTAACTGGTGCTGACTTGCGTGGTAGCAATTTGCGCGGCGCTAATTTCATGGGGGCGACACTCACTGATGTGTCCTTGGCGGGTGCTTTCTTGAGTGGTGCTAATTTAATGAACGTCAACTTACAAGGCGTTGATTTACGCAGTGCTGACTTACGCGGTGCTAACCTAACAGGCGCAAATCTCAAAGGTGCAGACTTAACCCGTACTGATTTGCAAGGGGCGTTGTTGAGTCAAGCAAATCTCGAAGAAGCCGACTTGCGCGGGGCGAACTTAGCCGGAGCAAATTTTACTGGTGCTAATTTATTATGTGCTGAGTTAGAAGGTGCAAATTTAAACGGCGTGAATTTAGATAGGGCTTGTGTGGTGGGAACAGTTGTGGAGAAAGTTTAATGACAAATCTTTTCAGGTAAATAGACTAGGTTTACCTGAAAACTACACGGTCTAAATACAAGGAGCTACATTCGCAAGAAATCGGAGTTTTTGCCTTCTTCATAACCACACCCGCTGAATAGAATAGGCATCAAAAGCCGGATCACGACTAATTAAAATCAGTCGATAATTCATCGCCTGTGCTACCAGAATCCGATCAAACGGATCTCGATGATGCAAAGGTAAATAACGGAATTGAACAGTATCGGTAAATGTAATAGGGAGAATTGTAATACCCGCAGCAATCAGTTGCGGTTCAATCTCTTCAAAAAGACCTTGTAGGGGTAGTTTTCCAATGTTGAGTTTAATCGCCATCTCCCACAGACTGACAATGCTGAAGAAAACAGTTTCAGCAGATTCTATCTTTTCTTTAGTTGAAACTGGCAGGTTTGCATCATTAGAGACAAACCATATCAAAGCATGAGTATCCAAGAGTAATCTATTCATTCCATATATTCTTTCATATCCTCAAGTGGCTCATCAAAGTCATCAGGTAGTGGCAAAACAAACATTTCTTTCATCGTTCCCGCAACACGATATTTTTTTGTTGGCTTTTCTTGGGTAGAGTTTTTAGTGTGCTTATCTATCAAAAACTCAATGTAATGAAGCACTTCTGTCTGAAGAGATTCAGGCAGTTCTTCTAATTTTTGTAAAATCACTGGTTCTATCATTGTTTGTTCTCCTTGGCAATCTTTACTTAAAACATCAAAGCTACACTTGTTTTAATATCAAACAAATTTTGTGCAAATTGAATAAGTTGCCTGCGCCTCTGTTTATACTTTAATTCTTAACTTTCCTACCCCGCATCCACAAAGCTAATATACTCATAAAGAATACACCCATTACACCTTGCAAAGGATTATTATTCACCCCCGTAATCCAATCAGGAACCTGACCAGAATATTTCATTAATCCCCCAATATTAATAATGTAATAGCCCCACACTAAACCACCATGCAAACCAATTGGTAAGCCAAGCCTGCCTCTACGCCAGCGTTTACCCCACACCTGCGTTAACCCCAATAGTACTAAAGCAGGGAATTGTGGCAGTGTGTGAATAATTGCTTCTAATGGCTTAATAAAGTGCAATCCGGCAAATAAAATCGCATCTGTCCACAAAGAAATTCTTGGACTGTAATTACGTTGTAATTCATTCAACAACCAACCTCGGAATAATAATTCCTCAGCAAAACCTACTCCTAAACCAACAAGAAAACCTTCTAAAACCACCTTTAATAAGAAAACATGAGGTTGTTGCCAGACTAACCAACCAAAAGCACCTTGCAAGCCAAATAATACTAATACGCTAATGATGCCAATAGCCAAGCCACGTAGCAAATCTACACCGTTGTGCCGAGAAATTTCTAAGCCATAATGGCGCAGTATGTGAGATTGTTGATAAACATATTTACCCCATAACCTCAGGAGAAAAATAAACTCTACATATAGCAACACCATTGTTAATATACTTACTAAGTTAGAATCATGTACTAGTAAGTAAATTGGTGTAGCAAAAGGTAACCATAGCAATAACAAAGCCAAAATAAAACAACCCAGCCTTATAGGGGCAGGGCGTTGAGCTAGATGGATAAAGTTAATTTTCATTTAAAATCAGTCAACAGTTACAAGTCAATATTCTAAATTGAGACTCGTAATTGATGACGCATCATTATTCATCAGGTTCAATAGTGCTACTCAAACCATGACTTTTCAAAGTTTCACAGTAGAACTCAGCATGTTCCTGAGCGCAAGTAATCACTAAAGCTAGCCCGTTAGTATGGGCTTCCATCATAATGCTAACAGCCTGGGGCTGGTTGACGTTCGGTACTGTGGTCATTAGTACCTGTACCACGTACTCCATCGAGTTGTAGTCGTCGTTATGGAGCAAAACGCGATACTGAGGCGCGAGCTTGCGGGTTGTGGAACGCTTCTCAATGGTTTCGACTGACACGGTTCTTTGCTCTTTGTTTTTTGATTTACTACAACAGAGAATCTGTCTAGCGATCGCTTAACAGTTATTCACTATTTTATAGCATTTATATCCAGATGCCGCACTAATCAAGGCTTTCTTTATTATACACTGCTGATAAACCCGGAAATTTCTGTAAAAATTGAGAAAATCTGCCAACTTTTTCAAACCCAAGCTGTGTGATTATGGACATGAGCCTCAACTTTCAACCAGGACAAATTGTGTCTTTAAAGCATGGCGACATGAATCTTTATGCAGAAGTCATTCAAGTCGTGGTTTCCCGTCAGTTATGCTGGGTACGTCCTTTAGTGCTAGTCGATTTCATCTCAGAACCGCCGCAGGTAACTGACCTGCGAGATGCTTCTGATTTACTATGGCCTGTAAATTTGTTTCAACCCGCCCTAGATACTGAAGTCATTACGATATTGAGTCAAGTTTTGGCAAAAGAACCTAAAACCGAACCTGACTCAGCTGCTAAGCAGAAACTCCATCAGTTTATTCACTTAGTTTGGCAGGAATATCAAGAGGGATTAGGGGCTAGGGATGAGGGGGATGAGGGAGACAAGGGAGAAATAACTAATAACAAATTGTAAATGCCCCATGCCCCATGCCCAATGCCCAATCCTCATGCATCATACCGAATCCCCGCATCCTTGAGGCGTTGAATTGCTTCGTGCATTCGCTCATCAGGTACAGTCAGGGCTATCCGGAAAAAGCCTTCTCCAGCCGCACCATAACCGTTGCCTGGAGGCACAAGAATGCCACATTTGTCAAGTAGCAGGGTGACAAATTCTGTAGAAGTATATCCAGGGGGAACCCGAACCCAGACGTAAAGAGTAGCTTGTGGTGGCTGAATTGGCCAGCCTAGTGATTGCAGTCCTTTGACGATAATATCCCGGCGATTTTGGTACACAGCAATTACAGATTGGAGTTCTGCTTCATTGGTAGAATAGGCAGCGATCGCACTTGCTTGAATTGCCTTAAACACCCCAGAATCGACGTTACTTTTAACCTGTGTCAAGCCTTTAATCCCGGTGGCATTCCCTACTACAAAACCAATTCGCCAGCCGGTCATGTTGTACGACTTTGACAGACTGTGAAACTCGATCGCTACATCTTTAGCGCCTGGAATCTGGAGTACACTCGGCGGTTTATAGCCGTCGTATGCCATTTCTGAGTAAGCATTGTCATGACACAGCAAAATATCGTATTGCTTGCAGAAAGCTACCAATTCCGCAAAAAATTCTAGTGTTGCTAGTGCCCCTGTGGGATTATTCGGGTAATTAATCCACAACAGTTTTGCTTGACGCGCAACCTCTTCGGGAATCCCCGTCAAATCAGGTAAAAATTGATTTTCTGCCTTCAAAGGCATAGTAAATGGCTCACCACCAGCAAATAATGTAGCAGTTCGATATACAGGGTAGCCAGGATCGGGTATGAGGGTATAGTCTCCTGGTTCCACAAAGGCTAAGAAAGTGTTGTGAATCGCTTCTTTAGAACCGATAGAAGAAACAACCTCTGTATTTGGATTCAAAAGAGCTACTCCAAACCGCCGTTCCATCCACTTAGCTGCCGCTTCCCGGAATTCTTGAGTACCTTGATAAGGTGGATAGTTGTGTGTGGAGGGATTATCTATCGCCTCATGCATTACTTGGAGTATATGGGTCGGAGTTGGCCTGTCTGGATCGCCCACCGCTAAATTGATGATATCTACTCCCTTAGCTATGAGTTCATTTCCCTTGCGATTAATCTCAGCGAACAGGTAGGGAGGAATGTTTTCTAGGCGTTTAGCGAACTGCATGGCGACTTGTTACTAATGCAAATGTTGATGCTCATTAGCACAGTTTACGCCAGACCAGGGATCTAAATATTCAACTCACTGAAAAATACCGACGATGACATCAGCTTAGTTATCGATGCCTTGGTTTTGCCAAAATTATGTTAATTATCTTGAAGTTATATGTAGCAATTCTCTTTTAATTGTGAAATTAGTCGTGGTGATAGGTAACGAGCAATAAATTTGATTCACGAATGATTTCCGATTGCTATAACTCTAGATAGAGAAAAAACCTGTAATTTTGAGCAATACTTGATAGTTATCCTAAGCTGGGAACCAACTTAATTCTGCCGGCATCCATCTCTGCCATTAATAATTCCAGAGCTTCGTAATCAACATCAGATATGTACCCCATTTGTGTCAATTCAGAATTGATTTCATTTTCAATTTCCGGCGTTAATTTTTTAATATCAAGGGCTTTTTCTACTAAATGCCGAATAGCATGTCTAGTTCTCATAAAGTCTTAACCAATTTGTATTTGCTCTTAATTATCCAAGATAGAGTTTGGTATAAAAAGTGATCTAAACCCATACTTATCTGTGATCTAGATCACAATCAATTGTAGGGATAATTCACCATCAAACTCAGTATTTACCGCTGTTCAGGCTAGGATTTAGGGATTTTTACGGAAAGGTAACCTGATTTTAAATCAGCCTGAGCGTAAGATAAAGTAGTTCTTTGGCAATAGCTACGTATGTTTATCTTGCTCTTGCGCTTGCCATGTTGATTGTTTGTGAACTTTCGATAAAAAAATGTATATATACATACATTTAGAACAATCTTTAAACAGTAGTACGTAAGTGGTAAAGATTCAGCAAAGACAGCTCAGACAATTGGTCGATGTTAGGCAAAAAAGTTTATGTTCAAATACATCTCAGATAAAGTTTAGCGTTCAATAATTTTAATTAGGATTTCATTATGCAAGCGGTACTTAAGTGTCCACAAATTACAGTTATTCGTCCCCAAGGTTGCCTAAATGCGTCCAACGCTTTGGAATTTGAGCGGGATCTGACTACAGCGTTGACACAAGATGATACCTCCATCTTGGTAGTGGATTTAGCAGAGGTAGAATCATTAGATAGCGCAGGTTTGATGGCTTTAGTATCTGCACTCAAGCTGGCTGGGAGTTTGGGAAGAAGTTTGCGACTGTCTTCTGTTTCTGCGGCAATTAGAATTATTTTTGAATTGACACAACTAGATCAGGTATTTGAAATTTTTTAAAGCAAATCTGGATAGACAGCAGTATTACTTAGGAGATGGGGCATTGGGCTTGTGGCGAAGGGGTATTGGGCATTGGGCATTGGAGAAGAGATGGGGAAGAAAACTCCCCACACTTCCTCATCTCCCCGAAGTTCTGTTCGTCGTTCGCGCAGCGTCTCCCCTTGGGAGAAGACGTTGGCGTTCGCGCAGCGTCTCCCAAGGGGAGACGCCAGACGCTCGTACCTCGCTACCGCTGCGCTAACGCCGGATGTCGGCGCTCAGACTTCTCTCCTTGTCTCCCTTGTCCCCCCTCATCCTCCGGTTGGTGAGTTTCGGATACGCTCAACTACCGCGAAGTCGTACTGCGTTCGCGCAGCGTCTTGTAGAGAAGCAGAACCCGCAGGGTACCACATCCTCCCCATCCCAGACCCTTGATTCTCCTAAAATGTAACAGAATTGTAAGTTACGGTTGTCAATTCTGTGAAAAGACCTAATCAATGCTATGGTTAGAGGTGAGTAGCTGTAATTAAGGTAGCTAGAAGATAGCACAGTGGCTGTTGCAGTTGAAAAGTTAATCACACCGGATATTTTAAAGCCAGCGCGTTACCTAGGTAATGAGCGCTTAGCAATACAAAAACCCTGGGAAAAGGCAGCAATACGTTGGGTACTAACCTATCCAGAAGTATATGAAGTCGGAGCATCCAACTTAGGGCATATCATTCTGTATAACATATTAAATGCCCAACCCGGGCAGTTATGCGATCGCGCTTACCTACCCGGTTCCGACTTATCAGCAAAACTACGCACAACAAATACACCGTTGTTTGCCGTAGAGTCTAAGCGATCGCTCTTGGAGTTTGACATTTTGGGCTTTAGTCTCAGTTATGAACTGGGAGCAACTAACATCCTAGAAATGTTGGATTTGGCAGGTATACCCCTAACATGGCAAGAACGGACAGAGGGTAATTACCCTTTAATTTTTGCAGGTGGGCAAACAGCAACTTCCAATCCCGAACCTTACACTGACTTCTTCGACTTTATCGCTTTAGGAGATGGTGAAGAACTATTACCAGAAATTGGCTTAGTTTTGTCAGAAGGCAAACAAGCCCGATTAAGCCGCAAACAATTGCTGCTGGACTTAGC
This sequence comes from Calothrix sp. NIES-2100, assembly GCF_963875285.1. Taxonomy (NCBI): domain Bacteria; kingdom Bacillati; phylum Cyanobacteriota; class Cyanophyceae; order Nostocales; family Calotrichaceae; genus Calothrix; species Calothrix sp. NIES-2100. Next base: position 7,531,258 of record NZ_CAWNLA010000001.1, on the reverse strand, counting down.
CCAAATACCAGGGGTATATGTCCCGCAGTTTTATGGTAAGGCAGAGGATGGTTCAGTTCATCCTTTAGTCCCAGAGGTACCAAAACGAATTTTGCGCCGGGTGGCTACACCCATACCGGCTTATTCTATTGGGCTAGTTCCCTATGTCGAAACAGTACACGATCGCTTAACAATTGAAATTCGCCGGGGTTGCACTCGTGGTTGTCGCTTTTGTCAACCAGGAATGCTCACCCGTCCAGCTAGGGATGTCGCCCCCGAAAAAGTCGTAGAAGCAATTACAGCAGGAATGCAGGCGACTGGATATAACGAATTTTCCTTACTATCCTTGAGTTGTTCTGATTATTTGTCCCTCCCAGCAGTCGGGATGGAAATTAAAAATCGGTTAAAAAATGAAAATATTACCCTAACTCTCCCTAGTCAACGGGTAGACAGATTTGATGAAAATATTGCCAACATCCTGGGCGGGACAAGGCAATCCGGACTGACTTTTGCCCCGGAAGCTGGAACCCAGCGAATGCGGGATATTGTCAATAAAGGACTGACCAATGAAGAATTGCTCAGGGGTGTAAAAACAGCCTGGGAGAAAGGTTGGGATAAAATCAAATTATATTTTATGATTGGCTTACCTGGTGAAACTGATGCCGATGTTATCGGCATTGCAGAAACAGTAAGCTGGTTACAGAGGGAATGTCGGGACAAAAGCAGAAGACCGATCAACTTTAACTTGACGATTTCTAACTTCACTCCTAAGCCCCATACACCCTTCCAATGGCACTCAGTTTCTACATCTGAATTTGCGCGCAAACAAAAGCTACTGCGACAAGAATTTCGCCGGATCAAAGGAGTAAAGCTAAACTTTACGGATATCCGGATTTCCGCAATGGAAGACTTTATTGGTAGGGGCGATCGCTCTTTAGGGAAAGTAGTCCGCCGTGCTTGGGAGTTGGGTGCAGGCATGGATTCTTGGTATGAAAGTATAGATCAGGCGTTTGCAGCATGGGGAACTGCGATCACCGAAGCTGGTTTAGATTGGAAATACCGTCAAGTGGAAAAAGGTGAATGGAATTTATTTCCCACAGTCAAGGAGAAAAGCAGCGAAGCAGAGCCAGATGGGGAAGATGAAACAGATGGGGAAGTACTATCCTCCTCATCCGCTTCATCTGTTGCCTTACCTCTCTCCCTCGATCTGCCCTTACCTTGGGACCACATAGATACAGGAATTGACAAAAAGTGGCTTAAAGAAGATTTACAAAATGCCCTAGAAGCCGCAATCGTACCAGACTGTTCTTTTGACGGTTGTTCTCATTGCGGTGTCTGTGGGACAGATTTTGGGCACAATATCGTCATCGAGCCACCGACAGTTCCAGAATTCGCCGGTGAGTTTGTGCCGAATACAACCAAAGTGCAACGCCTGCGTGTCTGGTTTGGCAAGCAGGGAGACATGGCGTTGGTAAGTCATTTAGATTTACTGCGCTTATTTGACAGAGTAGTCAGGCGAGCTGGTTTACCAGTAGCTTTTACTGGTGGGTTTCATCCAAGTCCGCGCATTTCCATAGCTAATGCTTTAGCTTTGGGCGCTACTAGCAATGGTGAAATAGTTGATTTTGAGTTAACCCAGCTAATGGACGTGGATACTTTTTGCGAACATCTAACTAGGGAGTTGCCCACAGACATCCCTATATATAATGTCATGGAAGTAGATTTGAAAGCTCCCGCAGCTGCAAGCGCAATTGTGGCAGCAGAATATTTAATTACTGTCTTGGCAAATGAAGCAGCAACACCTGCACAATGGCAAAACTGGATCGAGCAAATTCAAGCCAGAAGCGAAATAACTTGGGAGCAAACCACCAAGTCAGGTAAAACCCAGTTAGTAAATCTGCGCGATCGCTTATTTGAACTGGAATTAATCACAACCCACGACACTCCAACCGATTCGGGTGCTATTCTCCGTTATCTAGGTAGCTGTCGTCCTGATGGCGTGTCGTTGCGTCCCGAACAAATTCTGTTTATGCTAGAAATAGTAGCTGGCGCAGAATTTATTCTGTTGCAGATCCAGCGCAATCGGCTAGTTTTAGGTATATAATCCGTCAAGGGTAGCTTGCTAGTAGCTGCCCTAATATGGTACATCGTGGGAATTGATTTTTGGCAAGGTTGCGTTAGAATGGGATGAAGAGAAATTTTCTGGCGCTGCATTGAATCAGCTGGTTCACTACCCTGTTAAGGGTTAAAGGCAAAGATATGAGAGTGCAACTTCTAGGATTTTATCCCGGAAAAACTGAGGCAGGTTAAAGAACACACTCTCTGTAGTAGCTACCTAGTGAATTAGTCATTAATAACAAGCTCGTCGGCAACTCTTCCTCTATTCTTTTAAAACAACTGCTCGATACCTAATACCTAAATGGTGAAGGTATAGCATCAAAGATCAACCACAGATGGTTGATTAAATTGCTTAAACATATGCAGCCTTTTTGGAATAATCGCGCGTGTAAACGCTTTTCCCAGCATCAATAGCTCTTTAACTTTGAGCTTAGATTTACAATTTTTATTACCAGCAGCACCTTTGAAGGATTGCAGGGGCGAGAGGCATCACAAACCTCCTTTACCAATCAGTGCTGCCAATTTTTGAGGAAATTGAATGCCAAAGCAAATTATCATCGCAGAACAGCATCAAATTGCTGCTGTCTTTTCGGAAGATCAAATACAAGAACTTGTCGTCGCCACAGGTCATCACCAAATTGGTGACATATACTTAGGTGTAGTGGAAAATGTATTACCGGGTATTGATGCAGCTTTTGTGAATATTGGCGACCCAGAGCGTAACGGCTTTATTCATGTGACTGACCTGGGGCCTTTAAAGCTAAAACGCACAGCAGCAGCAATTACAGAATTATTAGCACCACAGCAGAAAGTATTGGTGCAGGTGATGAAAGAGCCAACGGGAACCAAAGGCCCAAGGCTTACAGGTAATATCACTATGCCTGGGCGCTATGTAGTCCTCATGCCCTATGGCAGAGGTGTAAATTTATCTCGGCGGATTAAAAGTGAAAGTGAACGTAACCGCTTGCGTGCCTTAGCAATTTTGATTAAACCAGCGGGAATGGGTTTACTGGTACGTACAGAAGCTGAAGGTAAGCCAGAAGAAGCAATTATCGAAGATTTAGAAGTATTGCAAAAGCAGTGGGAAGCAATTCAACAAGAAGCCCAATCCACTCGTGCCCCAGCTTTGCTGAATCGGGATGATGACTTTATTCAGCGCGTCCTGCGGGATATGTACGGCGCAGATGTGAATCGCATTGTGGTGGATTCGAGTACTGGTTTGAAGCGAGTCAAGCAGTATTTACAAAACTGGAGTGGGGGTCAAACACCGCAGGGATTGTTAATTGACCATCATCGCGATCGCTCGCCAATTTTAGAATACTTCCGCATCAATGCCGCGATTCGAGAAGCCCTGAAACCAAGGGTAGATTTACCTTCTGGAGGATACATCATCATTCAGCCTACAGAGGCATTAACAGTTATAGATGTTAACTCCGGTTCCTTTACACGCTCCGCCACAGCTAGGGAAACAGTCCTTTGGACTAACTGTGAAGCCGCCACAGAAATTGCTCGCCAGATGCGTCTACGTAATATTGCTGGGGTAATTGTTGTGGATTTCATAGACATGGAATCGCGACGCGATCAACTGCAAGTTCTGGAGCATTTTAACAAAGCCCTGAAAGCAGACAAAGCTCGTCCCCAAATTGCCCAACTTACCGAGCTAGGTTTGGTTGAGCTGACCCGGAAACGTCAAGGTCAAAATATTTACGAGTTATTTGGTGAAACTTGTCCTACCTGTGGTGGTTTAGGGCATACTGTGCGTCTGCCCGGAGAAAGCGAAAACAGATTGCCCATAACATCACCAGAAATTCCCGACCGCTTCGTATCTTTGCCTCATAGAGAACCAAGAGAACCCAGAGAGCCAAGAGAACCCAGAGAACCCAGAGAACTCAGAGAACCACGTCTGCCAGCTGCCCGCATCCCAGAACCACGAGAAACCTACGATGGTTTTGGAGAAACATTTGATCCGGATTCAGACTTGAGTGCTTTGCATTTGATGAATCATCCCAGCTATCAAGAACTGGGCGATAACAAGCGCCGTACCCGTACCCGTCGCAGTCGGATTGGTATCGGTACTCCAAATGGCAAAGATGAACCTCGGGTGATTAACAATCCACTCGCTTTTGGCAACGAACCAGACTTAGATATTGATGCTGATAGTGAACTAGCGACAACACCAGAAATACCTGCACCTAGCCTCAACAAACAAGGTTGGAGTGAAAGAGGAGAGCGGACTAAGATTACCAAAGTAGAGCCAGTCAAACCAGTGGTAGAACCACCGGAAATTCGAACTGTAGAGATGTCACTAGAGGAACAGGATGTTTTTGCTTTAATGGGTGTTTCGCCTTTGGTGAAGTTAGACCGGGAAGTTAAAAATCCTAAGTCTGTGATTATTAATATTGTTCAACCAGGACAACTGCCAACTTCACCACCTGAATCGCCTTTAGAGTTAACTGTCCCTCCCCCGAAAACTAGTAGTGAAGTTAGCCCGATCAAATTACCTACACCACAAGTTGAGCTAGAACCCAAACCTTCACCCGAACCAGTAATTGAACAATCAGGATTTACTGATATTCCCGATGAAAGTGAAGTTAATAGTTCTACCGCCGCCAGCCGTCGCCGCCGTCGTCGATCTTCGGCAATTGACGGTAGTACCTCCACCATAGAAGAAAGTTAATTTTAATCATGGTGGAAACCAGACAAACTGCCGCAGATATTTGCTCGCTGACATCCCCAAGCGAACTCAATTGGCTGGAGTTGTCTGCCTTATCAGGTACTTCAGGTGTGGCTGGTGTAGATGAAGTAGGGCGAGGTGCGCTATTTGGCCCTGTAGTTGCGGCAGCAGTGTTACTACCAGATCATGCTTGGCCGGAACTAATGGCAGCTAAAATTAAAGATAGCAAAAAGCTGTCTAGTTCCCGCAGGACTCAACTAGCACAACAAATTTGTGCGCTAGCAATAGACTGGAAAATTGGCTTCGCGTCCACTGCGGAAATCGATCGCCTCAACATTTTGCAAGCAACACTGTTGGCAATGAAGCGGGCTGTGCTAAAACTGAAGGTACAGCCTGCACTCTGCTTAATTGATGGTAATCAGTCAATTAAAGACTTGTTACTACCACAACAAACAATAGTCAAAGGAGATGAGCGATCGCTTAATATAGCCTCAGCTAGTATTGTGGCTAAAGTTTGGCGTGACGAACTGGTGCTGCGCCTAGCATCAAAGTACCCAATGTACGACCTAACACGTAACAAGGGTTATGGTAGCCAAAAGCATTTACTAGCTCTGCAAAAATACGGACCCTCACCCCTGCACCGTAAGTCTTTCCGTCCTTGCCAAATTTAGTGCTGAAGAACCATTGCGTTCTTCGGCTTTCTTCGCTGGAAAATAGGGGCTAGGGGCTAGGAAACAAATATTTTCCCAACTTTTTTGTGTGTTTTATCACATAAAATTTGCTCGGGAAAACGGGGGAAAATTCTGTCTCATTTTAGGCTAACTCCGGGTCTGTTGAGTGTTTAAAAACTCTACAAAATAATCCAAGGCTTATTCTATATTCAGAATTGGTAATTCTAGACTGTTATCCGCAAGCCCTTGTTCTTTTGTTTGAACGATCGCCCAACGGCTATAATCTGCTAAAAGTTGATGTAGCAGTCTTTGCTTAACTGTTAATAGCACACTCTTGAGTAAACCATTACCAGTAGCTTCTAAAATTGGTTTAGGAGTAAAACAAAATGGTGGTGGTAGTTCCACCTGGACTTCTAAATCGGCTTTGCCTTGCAGGTAGGTTCCGGTGCTACGTTGAGAGGGTGATAGATAGCCTTTTAAATTTAGAGCAAAGCGTTGATTAATATACTCGACACCTAAAATTTCACAACCTACAGAGCGCAAATAAATATTTCCATCAGATTCTGCCCATACTCTCATATCTACAGTAGGTTGAATACTTAGTGTCATAAAACTTAGAGGACGCATTTTCAACCGAAATACTTCCTCAGAAAGTTGCTGAATGCGATTGGTATCAACCAAAGCATGAACTAGACGTTGGGGCTGACGCAAGTAGTGCTGAATGGGAATAGGCTGCTTTGGAACAGCTATTTCAACCGATTGAGAAGCCGTAAACTGGGTAGCCATGAGTAGATACGTATATTATGTTATTTAATTTTAATATTTTTTTAAATATTAAAATTACTAGTAAAAAGTTTAAACTTATTTAATTATAAAAATAATTGTTGCTCATAAACTATCGCTTATGGGTAAAAACTTGATAATCTCATTACTATCTTTGGATAGAAGAATATATGAGTAATCATCGAAATTAATGATTGACAAAATAAAAAAAATATGCGCAAGATGATTACTATCAAATAGTACAATTATTCATCAATCCTGTGAAAGATTAAGTGACAGGTTAAGAGTAATCTATATTCTAGAAAACAATTTTTGTCAGCTTAATTTACCTATAGTAAAAATCCCACGCTACTTGCGGGAATCTTAATTTTGTCAATTATGCCCAATACCTTTTGACAACTGACAACTGGCACATGAAGCGACGCTATTTCTCACTTAAAATCTTACTTAAAAGTTAAAAGCATGACATTATCGATCGCACATTTAGGCCCCCCTGGTACTTACGCAGAGCAAGCAGCGGTTTTTTATGTTAACTGGCTGAAGCAGACAACAGGAATTGAAGCTACGTTATGCCCTTATCCCAGCATTGCTCAATCACTGCAAGCTGTTGCCCAAGGACAGACTCAGTTAGCGGTAGTGCCAGTGGAAAATTCTATTGAAGGCAGTGTTACCATGACAATGGATACACTGTGGGTGTTGGATACTTTGCGAATTCAATTAGCTTTGGTTTTGCCTATTACCCATACTTTAATTTCTTGCGCGACAAGTTTAGATAGCATTCAAACTGTTTACTCACATCCACAAGCTTTGGCACAATGTCAAGCATGGTTAGAGCGGTTTATCCCGACTGTGCAGCTGATTCCCAGCAATTCCACAACCGAAGCATTACAGTTACTCAAGCAAGATATTACATCTGCTGCGATCGCATCTATGAGAGCAGCTGAACTTTACAATCTACCTACTTTAGCTACAGGTATCAACGATCATCCAGAAAACTGCACACGCTTTTGGGTGATCAGTCAAGGTCAAACAGACAATTCTTACCACATATCTTCACCCAGCCGTACTCATACTTCACTGGCTTTTAGTTTACCTGCCAATCTACCAGGCGCACTTGTCAAATCTTTGCAGATATTTGCACAATTAGACATCAACTTGAGTCGGATTGAATCTCGTCCGACAAAGCGCTCTTTGGGAGAATATTTATTTTTCATGGATTTAGAAGCAGATGCTGATACAGCAAAAATGCAATCTGCTTTGGCAGAATTAAGCACCTACACAGAAATCTTAAAAATTTTTGGTAGCTATAATATTCTCCCGATCGCAATTTAACATGGGGCATGGGGCACTTGTACTGAGCGAAGTCGTTGGCGTAGCCTCTCGCAGAGAAGTATTGGGCATTGATTATTTTTCTACGCCATAGCGCCAGAAAGTCTCCTTGTCCCTCTCATCACCCTGATTCAGGAATGCCATTGTTTGCTATTAACCTATAACTTCTGGTTAAATGTGTCTTTGAGGACAGTACGTGCTGCCAAGTGATTCCTGGTAGAAGTCAGAATTTCTGATTCCCGTTCTAGACGAGCAGCAGTATCTCGCATTTCTAACAATGACTGCTGCTCTGCGGCTACACCATAAAGGTTACTGGCTACCCAATAGGATAATTCTGTGGGTAAATCAGGTACATCTTCTGGTAGTTCTATATTTTGTTCTGTTAACTTTGCTGAAAGACGCACAACATCACGCAGCAGCTGTTCTACCTCAGAGGCTAAAGGCCGCAAATCTTTTGTTGGTGGTTGATCTTCAATCCACTCAACTAAGGCTACTCGATAAGGTTTTTCGCGAATATATTCTAAAACACGGAATCTTTGCTGTCCTAAAGTTAACATCTTCATCCGGTCATCTGGCAGTCGCTGGTAATGAATAATTTCTGCACAGCAACCAACATTAGCAATAGTACCTTTGACTGGATCGACCATCAAAACACCAAACCTGCGATCGCTTTCGAGAATCGTGTTCATCATGATTCGGTAGCGAAATTCAAATATATGCAGCGGTAATGGTCTGCTAGGAAAAAGAACTACATCAGGCAACGGGAACAGAGGTAGTTCGCGAACTGCAATTCTAGAAGAGGATGTCATAGTTACTTTGGTATAAAGTTAATCTTTAAGATTTAAATTTCTCTGCTTCTCCCGTAATTTGTCTATATTCTATCATTTGTTTGATTGCTAAATAAAAAGCCCTGAGATAGATTACTTCAGGGCCATGTCAATCTTAATACAAGAGTCAGTTGTTAGTTGTCAGTTGTCAATAGTCAAGAAATTCTCAACTGTGGACTTTTGTCCGGGCGGGTTTAACCAAAATATCTGTTTTCTCGGTTAATATTTCGCCAAACCCTTTCCTACTGACTTTTGACTATGGACTAATAACTAATTAAAGTTTAACTTCGATATCCACACCTGATGGTAGATCCAACTTCATCAGCGCATCAATAGTTTTAGAAGAAGGTTGATAGATATCAATAATCCGGCGATGGGTGCGAGTTTCAAAATGTTCTCGGGAATCTTTATCTACGTGAGGCGATCGCAGCACACAATAGATCTTACGTTTTGTTGGTAAAGGAATCGGTCCAATAGCTGTGGCGTTAGTGCGGTTAGCGGTGTCTACAATCTTCTCGCAAGATGTATCTAATAAGCGACGATCAAAAGCTTGTAAGCGGATTCTAATTTTCTGCTGCTGTAGAGTTGCCATCTTTAGTTTTCTAGGTTCTGGTTAGTTAAGGGACTGGAAAGAACTGGTGGCTGGGGACTGGAAGATGAAATTTCCATTCCCAATTGCCAATCCTTTCAAAATAGGGAAGAGAAAGGAGCAGAGACTGATTGTGCCATCTCTGCTCCTTTTTAATGAGAGCTACAAAGGTGCTATTTGATAATCTTGGAAACAACACCAGCACCGATGGTGCGACCACCTTCACGAATCGCAAAGCGCATACCTTGCTCAATTGCGATCGGGTTGATCAATTCTACAGTCACTTTGATGCGATCGCCTGGCATGACCATTTCTACAGCAGCACCTTCATCGGAGGTGAAAGCTTTGATGGTGCCTGTAACATCAGTTGTCCGTACGTAGAACTGAGGACGATAGCCAGCGAAAAATGGTGTTTTCCGACCACCTTCTTTTTCTGTCAGAACGTACACTTCACCTTCAAATTGAGTGTGAGGGGTAATTGAACCTGGTTTGGCAATTACCATTCCCCGTTCAATATCAGCTTTCTGAATACCCCGTAGTAGTACACCTGCGTTATCCCCAGCCATACCTTCATCGAGACTCTTCTTGAACATCTCGATACCAGTTACGGTGGTGTTACGAGTGTCTCTAATGCCTACTAATTCAACGTTATCACCAACTTTGACTTTACCCCGCTCAATCCGACCTGTGGCGACTGTACCACGACCTGTGATGGAGAACACGTCTTCTACCGCCATCAAGAAGGGCTTATCTATATCCCGCTCTGGGGTGGGGATGTAGGCATCTACAGCATCCATTAGTTCGTAGATTTTATCTACCCACTCATTTTCACCCCGTTTTGTCTTGGGATTGGCGGTCATTGCTTCGAGGGCTTGTAGACCTGATCCTTTGATAATGGGGATATCATCACCTGGGAAATCGTAGCTAGAAAGCAATTCTCGCAGTTCTAATTCTACTAGTTCCAACAGTTCTGGGTCATCCATCAAGTCTTCTTTGTTCAAGAAGACAACCAAACTGGGAACGCCTACCTGTTTTGCCAGCAGGATGTGTTCGCGGGTTTGGGGCATAGGACCATCGGTTGCCGCAACTACGAGGATACCTCCATCCATTTGCGCCGCACCAGTGATCATGTTTTTCACATAGTCAGCGTGTCCTGGACAGTCTACGTGAGCATAGTGCCGCTTTTCGGTTTCATACTCAACGTGAGCGGTATTGATGGTGATACCCCGCGCCTTTTCTTCTGGTGCGTTGTCGATTTGGTCGTAGCCTTTAGCTATAGCTTGGCCCAGAGCCGCCAAGGTCAGGGTAATGGCTGCTGTTAATGTTGTTTTACCGTGGTCAACGTGGCCAACAGTTCCGATGTTAACGTGGGGTTTATTCCTTTCAAACTTTGCGCGTGCCATGAATGCTTGTTTCCTTTTTTAATTAAGCGTTCCCTTTACTTTTTGCAATGATAGTTTCAGCCACGCTGCGAGGCACCTCTTCGTAGTGGCTGAACTCCATCGTGAAGATACCCCGACCTTGGGTCTTCGAGCGGATATCAGTAGCGTAGCCGAACATGGTCGCCAGTGGAACTTTGGATGCCACTTTCGCGAGTCCCTGTTCAGTGCTTTGGCTTTCAATCTGCCCCCGACGGGAGATGAGGTCGCCAATGACGTTCCCAATATAGTCTTCAGGAACTTCCACCTCGACTTTCATCATCGGCTCTAATAGTACTGGTGAAGCTTTAAGCACAGCTTCTTTCAGTGCCATTGACCCAGCAATTTTGAAAGCCATTTCCGAAGAGTCTACATCATGGTAAGAGCCATGAACTAACGTTGCTTTCACGTCAATTAGTGGATATCCAGCTAAAATACCAGATTCACAGCTTTCTTTCATACCTTGCTCGGCGGGGCCTATGTACTCTTTCGGTACTACGCCACCGACAATTTTAGAAACGAATTCAAAGCCACTACCTGGTTCTCCTGGTTCCAAATTGATCACAACGTGACCGTATTGACCTTTACCACCACTTTGACGGATGAACTTGCCTTCTACGTTGGTAACTGTTTTGCGAATCGTTTCGCGATAAGCTACTTGTGGCGCACCAACGTTCGCTTCCACTTTGAATTCGCGCAACATCCGGTCTACGAGAATTTCTAGGTGGAGTTCCCCCATCCCTGCAATTACAGTTTGGTTGGTTTCTGGGTCAACGTTGACGCGGAAGGTTGGGTCTTCTTCTGAGAGAGATTGCAGAGCCTTGGATAGCTTATCCATGTCGTTCTTGGTTTTGGGTTCAACCGCTACCGAGATCACTGGCTCTGGAATAAATAGGGATTCCAGAATTACTGGTGATCCTTCATCAGTGATAGTATCGCCTGTTAAAGTATCTTTTAAACCCAGCGCAGCTCCCAGATCACCTGCTCTTAGTTCTTCCACGTCTTGGCGATCATCTGCCTTCATTAGAACTAAACGGGAAATCCGTTCTTTTTTATTCTTGGTAGCATTTAAGACGTAACTACCTTTTTTTAGAACGCCCGAATAAACACGAACAAAGGTGAGGCGACCGTAAGGGTCAGCCATAATCTTGAATGCCAGAGCGGCTAAGGGTTCGTTATCATCAGCCCGACGCTCTACTGTATCGCCATTGAGGAGTGTACCTTGAATCGGCGGTACTTCTGTAGGTGCGGGTAAGTAATCTACCACTGCATCCAGCATTAGCTGTACGCCTTTATTTTTAAAGGCAGAACCACAAAGCACAGGTACGATTGTACCGGCTATTGTACCTTTCCGCAGGGCAGCCCGAATTTCCTCTTCTGTAAGTGGTTCGCCATCGAAGTACTTAGTCATCAGAGCGTCATCGGTTTCTGCAACTGCTTCCACCAGCTTGGTGTAGTACTCTTCGACTTGATCTTGTAAGTCTGCCGGGATATCTGTTTCTTCGATATCTGTACCTTGGTCGTTGTTGTACATATATGCACGCTTCCGCACCAAGTCTACAATGCCTTTGAAGTCGTTTTCGCTACCAATGGGCAATTGGATGGCAATGGCATTTGCCCGCAAGCGATCGCGCATTTGCTCATGAACTCTGTAGAAGTTCGCTCCTGTACGATCCATCTTGTTGATGAAGGCAACCCGAGGCACTTTGTAACGGTCTGCTTGCCGCCAAACTGTCTCCGATTGGGGTTGTACACCACCCACGGAACAAAATACCGCAATTACACCATCCAATACCCGCATGGAACGTTCAACTTCAATTGTGAAGTCTACGTGACCAGGAGTATCGATAATGTTAATTTGATAATCTTTCCAACTGGTACTAATCGCCGCAGCAGTGATGGTGATTCCCCGCTCCCGCTCTTGTTCCATCCAGTCGGTTACAGCAGTTCCTTCGTGAACCTCACCAATTTTATGAATTATTCCAGAGTAAAATAATATTCTCTCTGTTGTCGTGGTTTTGCCCGCATCTATATGCGCCGCAATACCGATATTGCGTACTTTCTCTAGCGGGTTTGTACGTGCCACAATAACCTCCTATAGTTTTTGCCTCATGATATCTTGTATATTACTCTTTGTTAAGATTCTATACTTTTAGGGAAAACCGACTTTTTTTTTGAAAAGTTGCGATATATCGCTGTCATGTAGACGATATACCGCTTCTAGACTTAGTAACGATAGTGAGCAAAGGCTTTGTTTGCTTCTGCCATGCGGTGTGTTTCTTCCCGCTTGCGAATGGCATTTCCGGTTTCGTTGGCTGCGTCCATTAACTCATTGGCTAATTTGCCAGCCATTGTGCGTCCGGGTCGAGAACGAGAAAATTGTACCAGCCAACGTAGTGCTAGGGTAGTACCCCTTTCTGAACGCACTTCCATCGGTACTTGATAAGTGGCTCCACCAACTCGGCGAGCTTTTACCTCCACTAAAGGCGTTGCATTTCGCACTGCTCTTTCAAAGGTTTCTAACGCCGGATTCCCAGTGCGTTCTTCAATGGTTTTTAGGGCATCATAAACTATGCGTCCTGCCAGTGATTTTTTCCCATGACGCATTATCCGCCGCATCATCATGCTAACTAGGCGGCTATTATAAACTGAGTCAGGCGGAACTGGGCGCCTTTGACTAACACCACGACGAGACATACTTCACCCTTAATTCGGTTTTGGCAACGAAATTATATGCTATCAGACACCGGAAACTAAAAGCGGTACGAACCGCCGCTCAAACTTCCACAATTTTTCTTTTCACAGATGCAGCCAGGTAAACCTAATTCACTTGTTACCTGACATCAGATAAACAAGGCGACAACATTAATAAACCTTAATATCTAGATTAAAGCGTTGCTGTCACTTTCTACAATTTGGGTCAAAAGTTCGTACACTTGCTCGCTTAGTGCAGAACTTGATTTGTTGACACAGACAAAAGAAGTATAACTAATGCTGCGGCGAATGCCCTTTTTTTGTTCGGTGGGCGTTTCTAGGTGAGACGATTAATCGTACTTTCATGCGATTAACCGCCTAGTTCCTATTTTTTCGCTTCTTTGGGACGCTTGGTTCCATATTTGGAACGTCCTTGCTTGCGATCTTTGACCCCGGCTGTATCTAAGGTGCCACGGATAATGTGGTATCTCACGCCAGGGAGATCCTTAACCCGACCACCACGAATCATCACAACTGAGTGTTCTTGGAGGTTGTGACCTATACCTGGAATGTAAGCTGTGACTTCAAATCCAGATGTCAGCCTGACTCTTGCCACTTTCCGGAGTGCTGAGTTAGGCTTTTTAGGTGTAGTCGTGTATACTCTGGTACAAACACCCCGCCGTTGGGGGCATTGCTTCAGAGCAGGAGACTTGGTTTTCTGACGCGCTTTTTCGCGTTCATTACGTATGAGCTGCTGTATAGTTGGCATGAGTTACAGCGCGTGAAGCTGCTTAGGGTCTAAGTTTTAACAAATCCTAATTATATCTTTTTTCGGTATTCTATGTCAATTAAATTTGTCAATGGGCGTTGGGCATCCCTTCGGCTCCGCTCAGGGCAAGTGGGCGTTGGGCATTGATTATTTCTGTGCTTACCCTTGTCCCCCTTTCCTTGTCTCCCTCATCCCTCTGATGTCAGGTTGAAAGAATTACCACAGCCACAAGTTGCGCTCGCCTGGGGATTTTGGAAGCGAAAGCCACCACCCATCAGATCTTCTGAATAATCCACCGTTAAACCATTAATATATTTTAAACTTTCTGTATCGATCACCAAGGGAATGCCATTCAGGTCAAAAGTGCGATCGCCAACTTTTACGGTTTCATCAAAAGACAGGTCATAAAACCACCCAGAACAGCCACCAGGTTTAATTGCTAATCGGAATAAAACATTTTGCGGCTGCTTTAATTTTAACCGCAAGATTTCATTTGCAGCAGCCGGACTCAATTGAATCATAGAATTTATTTTAGACTTTTCAAACCTCATATTTTAGAGTATTACAGAATGGGGCATGGGGCATGGGGCATTGGGCATGGGGCATTGGGCATGGGGCATTGGGCATTGGCGGGACAAATCACTACTGCCTATTGCCTTCTTAACAACTGACAACTTGCCCTGAGCGCAGCCGAAGGGCTGACAACTGACTATTGACTCTTAATGGAAAATCCCACCCGACAAGCAGGTGGGAGGAGTGACAATACTGCTAAATCAAGACCATTTAACGGCTTTGCTCGCCAGTACGGGCATAATCATCTTGATAACGAATGATGTCATCTTCACCCAAGTACTCACCATTTTGTACTTCAATCAAAACCAAGGGAATGACACCAGGATTCTCTAGGCGGTGGGCTGTACACTGAGGTACATAGGTAGACTGATTATTGGTTAACAAAACTTCGCGATCGCCGCAAACTACCCGAGCTGTGCCAGAAACAACAATCCAGTGTTCGCTGCGGTGATGGTGCATTTGCAGGCTGAGGCGGTGTCCAGGCTTAACTTCGATGCGTTTAATTTTGTATCCGCGTCCTTCTTCCAAAACTGTAAAAGAACCCCAAGGGCGCAATTCTGTGGCTGCAACGCCTCTGGAAGTCACAGATGAAGGTAAGGGCAGAGTGTTAGTCTGTGTTGTTTCGGAAATTTGAACCATAGTAACCTCATTGAAAGACATTACAAACAGTCTGTACTCTAAGAACCATTGATGAGAATTCTGGCGTTAGCGTGCAGTAGCGAAAATCAAGAATTGAATCGCACCTTGCCCACAATAGCAAAACAAACTTCTATTGGTGTAAAAGACCTCTAGTTAAACTACTGCTTCTATACCAATTCTTCATCAATCAAAATCCCAGCTTATTCTTAACTTTAAAAAGGGGCTGGGGATAAGGGAGACAAAGGAGACAAATGACCATTGACAAATGACAAATGACAAATTTATTACTTTTGTTCCAAGAAAATACCAATGCCATTATGGACACGGGCAGCAGTACTAGGGGAACGATCAAGCAATTGCCCTCCTAGGTAAAGACTGGTGGAACTGCCACCGTCTAAATTGAGAGCATCTACACATCCTAGAAGTTGCATTAGCTGGGCATGTTCCGCTAAGGTGGGGCCGGGGCCGCCGGCACGATTATGTACAGCGGCAATCATCAAATGACCTGTAGTATTTGTGCAAATGCCACTGCGAATGGCTTTTTCGGCAATAAAGGCATCACTGAATTTTTCGCCTTTAGCATCGAGGACAATTTGACGATTTTTGATCAATAGTGGCCCTGCACCAATGATGTTGGGATAACGACTAAAGTCATTAGAAGTGGTGGTGCTGGTAATACTCAGTGTTGTACCTATAGGTAATTGGGCAGCAGTATTGACAGCGTTACCTCGGAAAATTAGAAGGTAGCCATCAGGAGGAATAGGAAAGTTGGTTTGCCCAGCTTTACCACCAGGTAGTTGATTGATAACTTGCTCTTTCTGGACTGTCAAGATGATTTCGTTATCTGAGAGGGGGGTGTAAGAGATCCCCCAAAGGGCGGTGTAACGGGCAATACCACTCTGGACATAGGCACTGTTAAGAAAGAGAATTGGCGAACGCACATTATTGGCAGCAACTAAAGTTTCTTGTAAGCTCAAACGATCAAAGTAAAATTGTCCTGAATCGTTCCAAGCGATCGCTCCTCGGTTTAATATCGGCCCTGATACCCATTGACCATCCTGACGAATTGCACCTAAAGGCAAGCGATTATTGCGGTTAAAATAACCACCATTAATTGCTGCTGCTGCTGAGTACTTAGGTGCTAGTTGCATTAATGGAGCAGTCCCTCCTACAGCATTAGGATTACTCCGCATCGGTTTCAGCTTTAACCCAAAGGCACGGGGATTAATTTCTAGCCAGACAATCGGAAAGTTTTCTGTGCCTAAATTTACCAACTGCTGCCGCCAGCGCAATCCTCTAGCCCAGGTAATATCTTTTGCTACCAACGCATCAGGTCTAACATCGATGATGAGGCGATTGGGGTTAGCTAGAGTACTAATTCGCGGAGACATCCCAAAAGGAATGCTCAAACTCATCACTGTTTGGTTGTTGACTACCTCGACTTGCTTAATTAATGGTTCTGGTGCAGGTAATAACTGTTTGAGCAAATTTGGTATTGGCACTGGTAAAGGTGCTGGTGGTAGCGGAGTATACCGTTGGATTAAAGCTGGGTCAGCTATGCCATCTATGCTAATTTTCCAGATTCTATTGGGTATTTTCGCAGGTTTAAGAGTTGGGGTGTCAGGGTCTTGGGGACTTTTGACGGGTAATTCTTGTGACACTTGCCAAGGTGTTGGGCGGTCTAAATCTAGTAATATGCGATCGCCAAAACTTTCTTGATTCTGAGTAATCTCTGTAACTTTTGTAACTGGGGTGGAAATCTCTAAAATGTTGCCATTGGCTTTGATCTGCCATCCTGCTGATTGGGCAAAATTTGTAATATCTAAATAGCGGTATCCTCTTTGCAGCCAAGCGCCTAAAAACATTGCTGTTGTACTTGGCGAAAACCACTCAATTGGTTGTTGGGCAGGATTGTTGGTGTTTAATAAATCTACTCCGATTAATTGCCTGAGTGCGCCGTCACTCAGATGAATTGTTGGTTGATCCGCACTTAAGGGTCGCTGCAACCAAGCTCCTGATAGAGTACGACCATTGAGCAAAATTTGATTACCAGAGGTTATTCCCCTAAATGCGGGAACTGTAGACTGTTCTGGCTCTAAGGTTGGTGTGGGTAATGGTGTGGGTAACTGCTGGGCGTTAGTAGTACTGGTAGTATATAAACACAGCACTGTAGCCATAATTGGCGAAATATTCAGCCAAAACAGTCGGCTATAACCCTGATTGATAAGAGCAGTGCGGTATTTTTGGCGATCGCAATTCGGCATTTTCATCATGAGACGAGGTACTTTGGAAAGCTGTAACCCAAGATCTAGGTTTGCTGATGATGCAAAATTCTTAAAAAATAACTATCTTAGCCTTGAGGGCATGTGATAATATATAAAATGGCTTGCTATCTCTTGTAGAAACAAACAAGCATTTCTTTATAAAACTACTGCAACCAGTGTTTTAACTGGCACTTCCAGTACCCCAAGATGGTAGTCTTGGTAATTAATGCTGGAATAAAATATTCCCTCCTCACCGATGTTTGCTACCGTCGCTGCTTAAGTGAGGTATAGCTAGTAGTAACGCCAGTGGCAATCAATAAAATCAACAAAATCTAGATAACAAGAGCAATATTTAGGAATTGTCAAATGGGCATATAGTGTAATAGGCTGAATTTTATTACCTCATTCAGGTAACTTCGGCAACTTTTGTTTCAGGTTGCTTATAATTAGCTTTACCTGGAAAAATAGCTCTCACCGGGGAAAATTGAGAAAATACTTAGCTACAAGAAATAAATAAAAAGTTACAAGGGCAAAAGTAATTTGTCTAACTCAGCATAAACACATAAGAAAATATCGTCATTATTTTAACACGGGGAATGAAAACGTAAAACCGAAGTTAAAATTTTTTTTCCCTAAATTTCGGTGATTCTAGTTTTCTCCATAACTCAATCTGAGAAATTTTTTCACAAGCAAGCGGCAAAATTCGTAACTCAGCATTTCAGGAACAGGCTATGAATAATAAACCAAGGAACCAAGTGCAGAAAATGTCATTTTCAGATACTGACTCAAGGGATAGCTACGAGGGGCAAAGATGGTTAGTTGAAGAACGAGATGCTTGTGGTGTAGGGTTTATTGCCCATCGCCAGAATTCTGCCAGCCATGAAATTGTAGACAAAGCTTTAGCGGCTTTGACTTGCTTAGAACACCGGGGTGGTTGTAGTGCTGACCAAGATTCGGGTGATGGTGCAGGGATATTGACAGCTATACCTTGGGAGTTGTTCCAAGAAGACTATATCCAAAGGGCTAGAGAATCGTCATCCCCGAAAAATTTGGCTGTAGGCATGATTTTCTTACCGCAAGATACCCAAGCAGCGCAAAAATCGCGGGAAATGGTTGAGCAAATAGCGGCTGAGGAAAAATTCACTGTACTGGGTTGGCGAGTAGTCCCCGTAAAGCCCGATTCATTAGGGATACAAGCTGCATATAATCAACCCCAAATCGAACAAGTCTTTTTATCTTCTGCCAAAAGCGGTGAAGAACTAGAACGGGAACTGTATATTACCCGCCGTCGGATTTTTAAAGCTGCAAAAAATATCTCCGAGGACTTTTACACTTGCTCCTTGTCGAGCCGGACAATTGTCTATAAAGGCATGGTGCGTTCTGCGGTGTTGGGAGAGTTTTATCAAGATTTAAAAAATCCTGCTTACAAAAGTGCCTTTGCTGTTTATCATCGCCGGTTTAGTACTAACACTATGCCCAAGTGGCCTTTAGCCCAACCGATGCGGTTGTTGGGACATAACGGCGAAATCAACACTTTGTTAGGAAATATTAACTGGATGATGGCACGGGAAGCTAGCCTAGCTAATCCAGTATGGGGCGATCGCATTGACGAACTCAAGCCATTAGTCCACATTGACAATAGCGACTCAGCTACCCTAGATAACGTTCTCGAACTATTGGTGCGTTCTGGACGCAGTCCTTTAGAAGGCTTGATGATGCTGGTTCCCGAAGCTTATCAAAATCAGCCTTCCTTAAAGAACTATCCGGAAATTACCGATTTTTACGAATATTACAGCGGTTTGCAAGAAGCGTGGGACGGCCCAGCACTGTTGGTATTTAGTGATGGGCTAAGAGTTGGTGCAACATTAGATCGTAATGGCTTAAGACCAGCTCGTTACGCCATCACCAAAGACGACTACATCGTCGTTGCTTCCGAAGCAGGTGTAGTAGACATCCCAGAAGCTAACATCGTGGAAAAAGGTAGACTTGGCCCTGGGCAAATGATCGCCGTAGATTTAACTACCAACGAAGTACTAAAAAATTGGGAAATTAAACAGCGCATTGCCAAGCAGTACCCCTATGGGGAATGGTTGCAAAAGCATCGCCAAGAATTGAAAGACTTGGTAAATGGTCATTCTGCCACCAGTAACGGGAATGGAAATGGGGCAAGCAACACCAACGGTAATGGGTATTCGGCAACTAACAACGGACACCTAACTACAGAGAAAATTGACAGACAAACCTTGCTGCAACATCAAGTGGCTTTTGGCTACACCACAGAAGATGTGGACATGGTAATTCAGCCAATGGCGATGCAAGGAACTGAACCAACCTTCTGTATGGGCGATGATATTCCCCTAGCGGTGTTGTCAGAAAAACCCCACTTGCTGTATGACTATTTCAAACAGCGCTTTGCTCAAGTAACAAACCCAGCCATCGACCCCTTAAGAGAAAAGTTAGTTATGTCTCTGAAGGTCGAACTAGGCGAACGCGGTAACTTATTAGAAGTGAAGCCCGAATATGCCAAGAGAATCAAACTCGATTCGCCAGTACTGACCGAGACAGAATTAGAAGCAATCAAACTTTCAGGATTCGCTACCGCCCAATTATCAACTTTATTTGAAATTGCTACAGGCCCAGAAGGTTTGAAAGCAGCAGTGGAATCTTTACAAGCCAAAGCCGCTGAATCAGTGCGGGCGGGTGCGAAGATTTTGATATTAAGCGATCGCTCACCTTTAGGCACAGAATACAGCTATATTCCCCCATTGTTGGCAGTTGGTGCAGTCCACCATCACCTAATTAGTGAAGGGTTGCGGATGAAAGCCTCCCTGATTGTCGATACAGCCCAATGTTGGAGTACCCATCACTTTGGCTGTCTGATTGGCTATGGTGCAGGTGCAGTTTGCCCCTATATGGCTTTAGACACTGTGCGCGATTGGTGGTCAGATCCCAGGACTCAGCAGTTTATGACCAGGGGTCAAATTGCTAGTATCACCCAAGAACAAGCTATAGCCAACTATCGCAAAGCTGTAGAATCTGGTTTGCTAAAAATTCTCTCAAAAATGGGAATTTCTCTGCTTTCCAGCTATCAAGCAGCACAAATTTTTGAAGCCATCGGGATTGGTGGCGATTTGTTAGCACTCGGATTCAAAGGTACAGCCTCCCGCATCGGTGGCTTGAGTATCAGTGAGTTAGCAACCGAGATACTTTCCTTCCATCACAAAGCTTTCCCAGAACTAACCAGCAAGAAATTAGAAAACTTAGGTTTTGTCCAGTACCGTCGCGGCGGCGAATACCACATGAATAGCCCCGAACTGGCAAAAGCGCTGCATAAAGCTGTAGATGGGAAGCAATACGACCACTACGAAGTTTACAAACAACACCTGCAAAATCGCCCAGTCAGCGCCTTGCGTGACTTGTTAGACTTCCAAAGCGATCGCACTCCCATCCCATTAGAAGAAGTAGAATCAATCAGCGATATTGTCCAGCGTTTCTGTACTGGGGGAATGTCTTTGGGTGCTTTGTCAAGAGAAGCACACGAAACTTTAGCGATCGCCATGAATCGGATTGGCGGTAAATCTAACTCCGGCGAAGGTGGTGAAGATCCAGTCCGTTATAAAGTGTTAAATGATGTCGATGAATCTGGTCACTCACCCACCCTCCCCCACCTCAAAGGATTGCGGAATGGTGACACCGCTTCAAGTGCGATTAAGCAAGTTGCATCGGGAAGATTTGGTGTAACACCTGGTTACTTAGCCAGCGCCAAACAAATTGAAATCAAAATTGCTCAAGGTGCTAAACCAGGGGAAGGTGGACAACTACCAGGACCCAAGGTTAGTCCGTACATTGCCATGTTGCGGCGTTCTAAGCCCGGTGTGACTTTAATTTCCCCGCCTCCGCACCATGACATTTACTCGATTGAAGACCTCGCCCAGCTAATTTTTGACCTGCATCAAATTAACCCTAAAGCCCAGGTATCTGTGAAGCTAGTGGCAGAAATTGGCATTGGGACAATCGCCGCCGGGGTAGCCAAAGCTAACGCCGATATCATCCAGATTTCTGGACATGACGGCGGTACAGGTGCGTCACCACTGAGTTCAATTAAACACGCTGGTTCACCGTGGGAACTCGGATTAAGTGAAGTGCATCGTGTCCTCATGCAAAACAGCCTGCGCGATCGCGTCATTCTGCGTGTAGATGGCGGACTGAAAAGTGGCTGGGATGTGCTAATTGGTGCATTGATGGGTGGCGAAGAATTTGGTTTTGGTTCCATCGCCATGATTGCCGAAGGCTGTATTATGGCGCGGATCTGCCATACAAATAACTGTCCTGTCGGTGTCGCTTCCCAAAAAGAAGAACTGCGGAAGCGGTTTACAGGTATGCCAGAACACGTAGTTAACTTCTTCTACTTTATAGCCGAAGAAGTGCGTAGTCTGTTGGCGAAACTAGGTTACCGTTCTCTATCGGAAGTCGTTGGACGTGCAGATTTGTTGAAACTGCGTGAGGATGTCAACATCACCAAAACTCAATCACTCAACCTTAACTGCTTGCTTCAGCTACCAGATACCAAAGAAAATCGTAGCTGGTTGGTGCATGAAGACGTTCACAGCAACGGTGCGGTTATAGATGATCAATTACTAGCCGATCCAGATATCCAAGCGGCGATCCGTCACCAATCTACCATTGCGAAAACTGTAAAAATCGTCAACACCGATAGAACAGTAGGTGCAAGATTAGCCGGGGCGATCGCTTCTCAATATGGTGATAGTGGCTTCGCCGGACAAATTCATCTCAACTTACTCGGTAGTGTCGGGCAAAGTTTTGGCGCATTCAACCTTCCGGGAATGATTCTCCGGTTGGAAGGAGAAGCCAACGACTATGTAGGTAAAGGAATGCACGGTGGTGAAATTATCATCAAACCCCCAGCGAGTGCCACCTATGACCCTGCACAAAATGTCATCGTTGGCAATACCTGCCTCTACGGTGCTACCGGTGGGGTGTTATTCGCCAACGGTTTAGCCGGAGAAAGGTTTGCTGTGCGTAACTCCAAAGGAATAGCAGTCATTGAAGGCGCTGGAGATCACTGCTGTGAATATATGACTGGCGGTGTGATTGTCGTCCTCGGAAAAGTTGGACGCAACGTCGCCGCTGGGATGACTGGGGGACTAGCTTACTTCTTGGATGAAGATGGTTTATTCCCGGAATTGGTTAACAAGGACATTGTCAAAATTCAACGGGTGAGTTCCGAAGCCGGTGAGAAACAACTGCAAGAATTAATTCAAACACATTGCGATCGCACTGGCTCAGCAAAAGCTAAGTTAATTCTGCAAAACTGGCAAGAATATTTACCTAAATTCTGGCAATTAGTACCTCCTTCTGAGGCTGACAGTCCAGAAGCCAATCCCCAAACTAAACAGTTGAGTACAGTTTAGTCATTTAGTTTCTAGCAGTCCCATTTGATTTGTAAATCCCCGACTTCTATAAGAAGTCGGGGATCTTTTTGTACAACAATGATGAATGATTGTTAGAGAATTATTTTTTATTTGCAAGTACCTTTTGTTCTTTATCTTGCATTTCTAAAAGTTCTGGAACAGTCACAAAGCTGTAGCCTTCCTTCCGAAAATTTTCAATAATAGTGGGTAAAGCTTCTACCGTTTGGGACCGATTACCGCCGCCATCATGCATCAGCACAATACCACCTGGTTGTGCCTGTCTAAATACATTCTTGACTAACCGTTGCACACCGGGGCGGGAGTAATCAATAGAGTCAGAAGACCACATGATAATAGCGTACTTGCTATTTCTCGCGTAAGCCGCTACACCATTATGCATGTTGCCTCCAGGTGGGCGAAACAGGTTTGTTTTTACACCTGTAGTTTTAAAAATTATGTCTGTTGTATTCTCAATTTCATAAGCCGCTACTTGTGGATTCATGTGATGATACCAGTGATGCCAAGTATGGTTGGCAATAGTATGACCTTCAGCCACAACTTGCTTCGTCAAATCTGGATAATTTTTGACGTTCTGCCCAACAACAAAAAATGTAGCTTTAATATCATTTTTTTTCAGTATATTTAGCACCTGTGCAGTGCTTTCAGGCCAAGGGCCGTCATCAAAAGTCAGCGCAATGACTTTCTTTTCTGGACTGAGTTTTGCTGCATCAATGGTAGCTCCCAGAAAGCTTGCTGGTAAAGCATAAGCAAAACCTTTTGCTTGCGCTTGTTGTTGCCAACTTGTGAGCATCATCGCCTTTAAGCTTTCAATCCGCGCCTGAGTTCCGGCTTTAGCAGATGTAGTAATTTCATTTATACTTTGCTGACTCTGGGCTTCCGAGGTATTTGGTTTGACAAGCATCATCAAGCCAAGACTAAAACTACCCACTAAGCCAACTAGTGCAATTAATAGTCCTTGTGACCAAAAAAACGACTTATGATTTTCCACGTAATAGCTCCTTCAAGGGTCGAACCATCAATTACGTACATGACGGTACGTTATAACACTTTTTTTACACAATTAGATACAGTGAGAATTACTGTTATTCTTCAAAAATTGAATCAAGATTAACAGAAATTTTGCAATTAGTCATATAGATGTAAAAAATTCCGATGAAATCAAATTTCTCTGATTTCGTGAAAATTGATACTTACACGATACTTGGTACTAATGTCAACTCAGCAATCCCAAATTATGATGGATTGCATTTGTGCTTAGTTAATAGCTAAAACTAGGAAACAGCAAGATCAAGTGATTTACTGCACCTGAGAAAAATTGTGCTTGCATGAGTACTAAATTTGCTCAGACCTGTTGCTTATTAGTTGATAACTTAGCAAAGTATCTACCCTTACTGAATTAGGCTTGTCAATATCTTAGTTTTCTTGAAGAATTAAGCTAATTAATTAGCCTATTGGGTAACATCGAACCAAAAAGCATCTAACGAATTATTCAGTTTTGTAGGTAACAAGGTATATTGTACTGTTGACAGTGAATTTTTCTTTTTTAAGAAAAAGTTAAATTTTCAACTTTTGGACTATTAACCTTACCTTCCATTAAGTATATAGACTACATTCACTAGAATATAGTTTCCCATTTCTCAAACCAATTTAGTAGTTAACCTAGATACTCTTTACTCATTTACCAACAAAAATTTTGTGGCATCTGAGTGAGATGAATTAGTAATAGTACTTCATAATACTTTAATTGTTAACCAATTGATAGTTGGTTGCAATAGCAAACAATTATCTTGGCTAATTACATAACTGTACAATTTATTACCTTAATCAAAGTGAATGATTTCGCAAATTCATCGATATTAAAAATACCCGATTTACCGCATATTTACATAGATGATATTTATTTTATTTGGAAGTGATCATATCATATGTAGCGAAAAAAATCAATTATATTTCTTCTGTTAACTGTCGCCAAGGTTATGGTCGTAAATTTATTTAAGTACCAGTTATATATTATACTTTGACAGCACAAAATCTTCTATACCCCATAGCTAAAATTACCTCACATTGGGCAGACAGTACGTTAGTATCCAGGATAACCTTCGAGGCTAAGCATAAATTTTGATGCCCTAAAGCCCTAAACAGGAAATTACTCACCCAAGTTTTTATCTAAACCTATATACTTTATGAGACAAATAATAGATAAAATCTAATTAAATTTTGATTGGCTATAAAATAAATATGACTTATTCAAATAATAAACTTCCGAAGGATTATATAATACTATTAATAATTTGGTTCGTAGGATTAGTTATAGATAGATTGTGGTTTTTCTTAGATGAATCGATTCCATCCTACGATCAAAGCGCACATTTAACAACAGCATTCCATCATTATCGAATTTTTCAAAATTTCCATATTTTCTCAGGTGACTGGTGGTTATCTTTGTGGCAACTAACACCTAGTTATCGCTCTCCTTTTATATATATTTGTACAGTCCCGTTTTTGTTTTTGTTTGGCAGGGGATACGATCAAGCGAGTTTAGTTAATTTAATATATAGTGCGATCATTATTATCTGCGTATATCATTTAGGTAATTATTTATTTAATAACCGAAAAATAGGTATCACTGCCAGCTTATTTTGCCTGTTATTTCCCATACTGGGAATTATGCGAACAGATTATTTATTAGATTATGGTTTAACGGCAATTGTTACATTCACTTTCACCATATTAACAATTTGGAAAGATTGTTATCGTGGTTTTATATCATGGATATTAACCCTAGTTTTTGGTTTAGGTATAGGGTTAATCATGCTTGCTAAACCTACAGGGTTTATTTTTATTTTAATTCCTTCAGTTTTGGCATTAATCAGCTTTATCAGACAACGTAAATATACTAAGCTACTGCAAACAGGTTTATCTTTAATTTTAGCTTGGTTAATTTGTGGTTCTTGGTACAGTTTAAATTGGTTAACGATTATTACCTCTGCAATCAATGCTAACAATGTCGGTAAAGCTGAGGGAGATCCACCACCTACTACTATTGCTGGATGGTTAGTTTATCCGCAAATGATACCAGAAACTATTGGTTTGCCGATATTATTTGTGAGTCTAGGGATTTTATTAGTTTATTTGGTTAAACATAAATTTTCTAGAGATGTACTAATAGCCAAGTGGAATACATCAGGCATAAATTGGTTAATAATTTTCTTGGTAAGTAGCTATATTATTTGTTCCCTAGGTACAAATAAAGATGTGAGATTTATTTTACCTTTATTTCCCATAATTAGTTTAATTTTGTCTTACTGCTTTAATTTAATTGAAAATCAAAATTTTGATAAAATTAGATTCATAGCTATTAGCTTAAGCGGCATAATATTACTCAATAATTTATTTCCCTTACCCCTAATTCAAGGATGGGGAGGGAGACATTTACCAAATGATGAAGGTAAAAGATATCCTCTGGCTCAATTAATAAAGAAAATTCATCAAACAAATCCATATTTAAGGTCAACTTTAGGTGTGATTCCAGTTTCTACACCTCAAGTTAATGAGTTTACTTTAGATTATTTTGGTACCTTAGCAGATTTTCGGGTGTATGGCAGGAAACTAACGACTAAATTATCTCAAATAGAACAAGATTTAGAGTATTTTTCTTGGTATGTGACTAAAGATAATGAACCAGATGAACCAGGAGAAAGGGGAGAAACTAAACGCAAATTAAAATCTTTAGTAGAATCTTCTCCAGATTTGAAATTACAGGATGAGTGGATATTACCGAGTAAAGATAAATTACGATTATATCAAAGAGTCAATCCTGCTGTAGTCATTGAGCAAGTAAATAATACTAATTCTGCAATTAGTTTCAAGCCAGTAATAACTGCTAATCAATTAATAGTCGCTCAAAATAACTCTGTTAGTTATCAAATAATAGGGTCGTGGGATGATCTGCAAAATGGCTTATTACTATTAAAATGGCAGAATGAGCAGTCTTCTTGGTATCACGATCATGCCATTGCTTTGGGTAATTTATATTGTGGGTTAAAATGCCATCCCCAAGGTAGTTTTCAGGTAACTGAAACTATCTCTACATTTATACCCCAAAGTTTACCGCTAGGAAAATACCAACTTTCTGCACAGTATTTAGATAGAAGAAATGGCAAAGTTACACCTTTCAATATTCCCAACACTACTGTAACTGTAACAGATAAGGGGAAAATAGAAAAAGCACCAGCATTAGACTTAGTTTCCCGAATGTCACAATTAGGATTAGAGTTACAAAAAGGGAAGTTAGATAATATATTTGTCCAGATAGATAATTTCAATCAATACGATCCTACCCAAGATTATTTAAAACAAATTGAATTAGCAGCTAATTATCGCCTGCAAAACGAACCAAATAACCTCAATTGGCGTTATACTCTACTCCTAGCAGAACTGTTACAGCGCCAAGTTCCCGAATTAATCCAAAATTTAACAGAATTAACTAAATATGATGCTAAAAATCCTTACGTATGGCTTTATTTAGCTTTTATTTATCTATACGATTTTCAACCGAGACAAGCCGAACCAAAATTAGCGATCGCAGAAAAATTGAACCCAAATATACCTGAGTTAAAAACTTTAAAAACAGTGACAAATATTATGAAATTTTTACCATTAATTCATTTTTAAAATATGCGTTCCTTCACAGACAAAGAATGGTTATTCAGCTTGCTAGTAGCTTCTCTAGTTTTGTGGCTGATATTTTTGGGTAATTTACCCTTAAGAGATTGGGATGAAGGTACTTATGCTATAGTCTCTAGAGAAATTTACCGCACTGGTAACTGGCTTTATCCAACACTTCAGGGAGAACCATTTTGGTTAAAACCACCTTTGATGCAGTGGTTAATTGCACTGTGCTACCACATTGGAGGAATACAAGAATTTACCACTCGTTTTCCTGGTGCAGTGTTAACAGCTTTGGGAGTACCTTTACTTTACTTAGTAGGGCGTTTAGTTTTTTCAGAAAGCCTACCAGCATTGTTTGCTGCTTTAGTTTACTTAACAATGCTACCAGTAGTGCGTCATGGCAGATTGGCAATGTTAGATGGGATGACAATTACGTTTTTTCTAATGTTGTTGTTTTGTCTATTAAAGGCGCGTCATAATCGAAAGTATGCTTTAGGTGTAGGCTTTTGTTTGGGGCTAATTACTCTGACTAAAGGCTTATTAGTTTTGGTTTTGGGAGGAATTGCGGGTTTATTTATCCTGGTAAATAGACAATTGGTTTTATTAAAAAGCCCATATTTATGGGTGGGAATGTTATTAGGAAATGCCCCGGCGATCGCTTGGTATCTTACCCAATGGCAACATTATGGTGATATTTTCTTAAAAGTGCATTTTCAAGCCCAAGCTTTAGATAGACTTGGGCAAGCTGTAGAAGGTAATAGCGGACCAATCTGGTACTATTTAATTGAAATACTTAAATATAGTTTTCCCTGGCTATTCTTTTTACCAGGAGGTTTATCTTTAAGTTGGCAAAAACGCCAGACGCTTTGGGGTAGTTTAATTCTCATCGGCACAATTATGTATTTAGGCATTATTTCCTTGATGAAAACTAAATTACCTTGGTATGTGATGCCTGTATATCCCTTTTTAGCTTTAGCAATTGGCGCAAAATTAAACAATATTTGGCAGCAGCAAGATAAATTTAAAAGTAAAGTTTTGGCTGTATTCTTTGGTGTTCTTTCTGTTGCTGGGTTGGGAGGCTGCGTTTACTTTATTCTTGCCGAACCACAGCCCAGTTTAATTATCATGAGTATTGTTTTGGCAATTAGTATGGGTATAACCTCATGGCTAATTAAACAGCGTAATCGTCACTTTATTCTAGTTTTATTTTCTGGGCTGTATTTAGTTTTAGCGCTGTTCGTAAGTTCCCAATCTTGGGTTTGGGAGTTAAACGAAGCTTTCCCAGTCAAACCAGTAGCCGCATTAATTCGAGAAAATGTACCAGCAGGAACACAAATTTATACTTCTTTTGCTTATAGTCGCCCCAGTTTAGATTTTTATAGCGATTGCAAGGTTACTGCTGCACCTGTACCAGTTTTACAAGAAAAGTTGGCGAAAAAATCTTATTTATTGTTAGATGATATAACTTTGCAGAATATAAATTTATCTGGTAGTAAAGTACTTGGTAAATCTGGAAACTTTACTTTAGTTTCACCGCCAATTAGCTAAGTGCTTATTCCTACTTGGATTCTAGTTACTTTTTTTAACAAATAAGTAGACATCATCACGCTGATATTGTAATTTAAACTCTGACTGAGTTTGTAATTTATTAATCAAATTCTGATAATCTGTTGTGCTGGCTGCCCAACCAGGGTGACGAAGATTAAGCAATATATAATGAAAATTATTTAAGTCGTTAAGATTATATTTAAAACTAATTAATTTTCTATGAGTTAAATGGGGTGTAATGATATCTGTAGTAAACACGCTATCTTGAGTTTTGACTAAAGAAATCCCTTCTTTTGTGGCTTGCCAATTATCCATATTTTTGAGATATCTTGAGGTAAAGAATCCAAACTTACCTAAAGCTAAAAATCCAATTAAAGACCACAAAATAATTACTTTGTTTTGTTTTAACCATGCTTTACCACTGGCGAGGCTGGCAATTAAAGCTAAGATTAAAAATGGTAGTGCTGGTAATGAGTAATGCAAAACTAGATTTTTTTGTGATGGATGATTGGCCAGAAGATTCAATGCTATACAAGGAATTGCCCCTATTAAGGGTATCATGTATTGTGGTCTTAAACCCCAGAAAACAGGAGCTAATAAAAAAAATAAATATTCTAAATTGATGGATGAAAAAATATTATTAAAAATAACTTCTGGGTGGGATAGTAAAATTTGCGCCATCTCAGAAAACGAGTTTCCTAAATAGCTATAGCGATAAAGATGGCGGTTGAGTAATGCTGCTTCTCCTCCAAAAAAGGGGATAATAAAGTTATTAGCAATGACAAACCAAGCTGTACCGCTAAAAAGTGCGATCGCACCATAGAAACGTCGCTGTTCAAACAACAGTAGCCAAATTCCCATAGCCACTACAGTCAGGGATAATACGGCTTTACAACCCAACACTAAAAGAATACTGAAAATAAACCAAGCTACTTTTCTGGTTCTCGCTGCTAACACTGCTGTTAAAAGTCCGGGTACAGCAATAACATCTGGATGAAAATCACACAAATTGCTGTTATAGGCTACCGGGTAGAGGAGATATACAGCACTTACCATTAATGCTTGGCTTTTTTTTAACCCCGCTTCTAATGCTAGTAAATATGTAGGTAAAGCACCTAAAGCCAAAGCACAAGATTGCACTGCAAATAGCCAATAAACACTAGGATAAATTTTGTACAGTAAAGCCAAGGGATACAAAATCCAAGCAGCATGATCGGCTAAAGCATGAAAACCTATGATCGAAGAAATTGGCGTTTGTCCCTGACTAATTAAATAAATTCCTTGATCAAAAAATGCTAAATCCCCAGA
The DNA here is from genome assembly GCF_963875285.1 of Calothrix sp. NIES-2100. Taxonomy (NCBI): domain Bacteria; kingdom Bacillati; phylum Cyanobacteriota; class Cyanophyceae; order Nostocales; family Calotrichaceae; genus Calothrix; species Calothrix sp. NIES-2100. The sequence continues at coordinate 7,500,951 of NZ_CAWNLA010000001.1, read as the reverse complement.
TGAATTAAATAATTCGTGTCTCAGGCTGCTGGATATAAATAAAATGCAGGCGCTAATCCCAATAATTACACTGAGGATATTAATTTTTTTGAAAGCTTTTTCCACTATAATTTATTATTAAGATTTTAAATTTTTTTCGGTTTTAATTTGGGATAAATCATATCACAATTTCGGACAATAAACCAAAGGGTAAAACCTAAAGGTATTGAAAAAATTTGGATATATATATGAGTGCCTATGTAGCTAAATAATGAAGACATTTGGACTGCGATCGCCACCCAACGATATTGCGGAAAGTAAAAGGCAAAGATAATTGATAATATGTCAGCAGGATAAAAATATCTTTCATGCATTTTGGGGAGGATATATGGCATAAACAACACCGAGATTGTCGCCAAATGTATTAATCTATCTTGAGTAATTTCTAGCCTGCTTTTATAAACAAGATATGCCAATAACAGTATGGCAGCTACAGTTAAACTTAAACCAATAGGGACAACAATATTATAGAAATCATTAGAAATCCATTGATAAAGGTTAGGAGAATTTTTAGCTAGTTCTTTATATTTATTAGCTTGATTAAAGTAGACTAAGAGCAATTCTGAAATTGGTCTACCTGCAAACCAAGCTGGTAGCATCAAAGCTAGATATACTAAGGGAATCAAAGTTAATAAATACCAAGATATTCTTTTTTTTACTACCATAATTAACAACAGAGGTGTTAAAAACATCGCTTGGAATTTAAAAGAAACCGCTACGCCAAAACTTACCAAGGCGGGAATTTGTTTATGAATAGATAGAAAGTAAATAGAAGCGATTAATCCTGTGGTATAAATAACATCACATTGACCCCAGAGGGCACTATTATAAATAACAGTTGGACTTAAAATAACTGCCAAAAAAGCTAACATTCCCATGTTACCTGTGGGGTATTTTAATTTGACAATTTTGTAAGTTAAAAAGGCACAAAGAAAGTCAACAGACATGGCGAAAAGCTTGATAGCTAAGATTTTTGGCAATCCAGAAAGCAGAGTAGCCGCAATCAAAATCCAGTAGAGATAGGGGGGTGTATAATCGGCAAAACCATATTTTAAAGCGCTAAAGCCACCGTTATCGGCAATGAAATCATACCAAGGAGATAAAAAATATTTATAATCAACAGATTTATTGGGAACACAAACCCAGCGGATGATGACAGCAAATATCATGCCTGCTATTAAATATTTTGTACCTGGATCATTGAACCAAGATTTGATTGATTTTAATAATGTCTTATCTGAAGTTTTCGCCATAAACGTCAAGTTGTTTGTAATGCAGGGTTATATAGCTATCGGTGTAGGAGTTGTGAAAAATATTTTTTTATTGAACCGCACCAGGCGCAGCGAAAAGTCTGAGCGCCGGAAGCCGGCGCTCAGAACTTTTCAAGACAGAGAACGCAGAGAGATCAGAAATAGAGATTTTCACCAATGATTTAGGACTGCTATAGGTTAGGTAGCATAGCAAAATACTAATACCATAAACTAGACCACTCATAAGAGCGCTCATACAATTCATGATTTTGTCTACGATTTGGATAGGTATAATATTTGTCTTTCCAGCATGATGCAAGCCGGATAAAATTCTCGTACAAAGCAGCAGATGAATAGCAAATTTAAGTTAAACACGCTCATATGTAGCACTCTAATTTTACTTGCACTACTGCTTCGCGTTGGCTGCGCGTTGGCTTTTCCCAACATTTTTTGGGCTGACGAGATATTCCAGACTCAAGAACCAGCACACCGACTGGCTTTTGGTAATGGAATTGTCAGCTGGGAATTTAGAGATGGTGTCAGATCGTGGGTTTTTCCCGGAGTACTAGCAGTTATTATGCGGCTGACTGCTTGGATGGGAGATGGTTCCACTGGTTATGTTACTGGTGTAGCCGTTTTTTTGTGTCTGCTTTCTTTAACTACTGTAGTTATTGGCTTTCTCTGGGGACATCGAACAGGCGGATTGTTAACGGCTGTCATCACTGCGGGTATTTGCAGTATTTGGTTTGAGCTTGTTTACTTCGCACCCAAAGCTTTTAATGAGGTGGTAGCAACTCATCTTTTTCTCCCAGGAATTTACCTCGGTGTTCATGGGAAATCTTTTCAGCCTCGGACTCGCCTATTTTTGGCGGGTTGCTTGTGTGGGTGCGCTTTAGGTTTACGCATTCAATTACTTCCAGCCGTAGCGATCGCAGTAGTATGTATTTGTTGGCACAAAGATTGGAAAACTAGATACCTCGCCATGATGGCTGGTATTATCGGCCCTTTACTGATTTTCGGGATGGTGGATGCATTTACCTGGGATTACCCCTTCCAATCTTTTTGGAAAAATTTCTGGGTGAATATTGTTGAGAAAAGAAGCCATATTTATGGGGTATCACCCTGGTATGAATATTGCTTATACTTGCTGAAAAGTTGGTCTTTTTTTATTGTACCGATCGCACTTTTAGCGATGATCGGTAGCCGCCAGAGTCCAATTTTGGCATGGATAGCGATCGCGGTTGTTTTGACTCACAGTATCCTAGCTCACAAAGAATACCGTTTTATTTATACCGCATTGCCGATGGTCATGATCTTGGCTGGATTAGGAACAGCAGAGATTGTCAAATACTGGCTTGTACGGTGGCGATCGCATTGGGTGAAACTCGTAGCAATATCGTTATGCTTTATACTTTGGGGTTCGACTTCTGCTGTTTTGGCTGGACGATTTAATCTCTATACAGAATTGAGCTGGCAGACGCTTTGCAATCATAATCAGGGGACACATTGGAATACGGAAGCTGGCAATCTCAAAGCCTTGCAAAAATTAAGTCAGGAAAAAACGCTTTGTGGGGTTGGTCTTTGGGGTATTCATTGGACTTTATCTGGCGGCTATACCTACCTTCATCGTGATGTCCCCATGTTCTTCATCGAAGAAGCTCAGGATTTCAATACACAAAAAGAAAACTTTAATTATCTTGTTGCTAATGACCCAATAAAGCAACCAGGCTATGCATCGCAGCAGTGCTGGGGAAATACCTGTATTTATAAAAGAGAAGGTGGCTGTAAGCCAGTCAGAAGTGACCAGATCAACGAAGTGATCAAACAGACCGGTGGATAGGGTGAGTCAGGACTAAAGTCGGTGAATTTTGAAGCACCGAACTGCTGATACCAATTCTTCATGAATATGCACTCTCTTTTTTAAAGACGAACCGCCCTCCGGGTTCAGCAGTTCCTCATGGGGAAACCCCCAAGATCGGACTGCTTCACCAAGTACGCCAAGTACGCCAAGTTAAAGAGGGGTAATCATTAAGTGCAAATTTATAGAGAATTGGTATTACTAAGTTCTAAATTTGCTTTGAAGATAGAGACCTCAGCAATTTATAGTGAGAGTTGTGTGTAAATCTTAAACAATTGTGAAAGCGATTACTCTTGTTGGTTCCACTGGCTCTATTGGTACTCAGACTTTAGATATTGTCGCCCAGTACCCGGATCAATTTCGGATTGTCGGATTAGCAGCGGGAAGCAATGTAGAAATGTTGGCTGCGCAAATTCGGCAGTTCCGGCCGCAGATAGCAGCCATTTGTTTAGAAGATAAATTGCCAGCGCTGCAAGAAGCAATCAAAGACCTTGATCCCCAACCAATTCTTCTAGCTGGTGAAGCTGGAGTGATAGAAGTTGCGCGTTATGGTGATGCGGAAACAGTCGTCACTGGGATCGTCGGTTGTGCGGGATTACTTCCCACCATCGCCGCTATTGAAGCGGGTAAAGATATTGCCTTGGCGAATAAAGAAACTCTGATTGCTGGGGGGCCTGTAGTTCTACCTTTAGTAGAGAAACATGGTGTTAAATTACTACCAGCCGATTCCGAGCATTCCGCAATCTTTCAATGTCTCCAAGGTGTGCCCAAAGGTGGTTTGAGAAAGATTTTGCTCACTGCTTCTGGGGGTGCTTTCCGAGATTGGGATGTAGAAAAGTTAGCAGAAGTTACAGTTGCTGATGCCCTGAAGCATCCTAACTGGTCGATGGGACGGAAAATTACCGTAGACTCTGCGACTTTGATGAATAAGGGTTTGGAAGTAATTGAGGCGCATTTTCTCTTTGGCGTAGATTATGAACAAATTGAGATTGTCATTCATCCTCAAAGCATTATTCATTCCCTAATTGAACTGCAAGATACTTCAGTTTTAGCCCAACTTGGCTGGCCGGATATGCGCTTACCGTTGTTGTATGCTTTATCTTGGCCCGATCGCATTTACACCGACTGGGAACGCTTAGATTTGGTGAAAGCTGGCAATTTAACCTTCCGTGAGCCAGATCATCAAAAGTATCCTTGTATGCAACTAGCTTATGCTGTGGGTAGGGCTGGTGGTTCCATGCCGGCTGTATTGAATGCCGCCAATGAACAAGCTGTGGCTTTATTTTTATCAGAAAAAATTCGCTTTTTAGATATTCCCCGTTGTATTGAATGGGTGTGCGATCGCCATCAAAATGATAACTTGCAAAATCCCTCTTTAGATGACATTTTGGCAGCAGATAAATGGGCAAGACAAGAAGTTTTAACCGCCACTGAAAATCTCGCCAGTCACGCCCAGGTAATTTCACTGCGATAGGTCACTAAACCCAGCAAATTATTGATTTTGTTGGGTTTTACTTTGAAAATTGGAACAGGACAAAAAAGACAAGGGAGACAATTGACCAATGACTATTGACCATTGACAAAAACTCTTATTCCCCCTTCTGTAAAACTTCCTGAAGCATAGGCGCAAGTTCTTTACTTAATCGGCCAGACCGGACAAATTCTGCATAGGTATCTGCTTCGATTGCTAAAAGTTCTCCGCGAAGTTGTTCCAATGTAAAGCTTTTCACGTTGGGATATTCGGTTTGTAATTTGTCTATTTCTGTTTGTAAATCTTCCAGTTCACCTTTAATTAGTGCCTCCTGATAACGGTAAAATTCTTGATCTATGCCTGGGCGATGATCTGTTTGGAGGTGTTGCAGAACTCGTTCTAAAGCTACATAACGAGCAAGCAATTCTAAATAGCGATCGCGTAAGGGAGCATCGCCTAAAAGATTGAGTTTTTGCAATAAAGGTTTAATAGTTAATCCCTGGACTAACAAAGTAAATAAAACCACTCCAAACACGGTGGCGATAATTTTTTCGCGTTCTGGTAGTATTGTCGGTACGCTCAATGCCAAGGCAATAGAAACTGAACCACGCAATCCACCCCACCACAAAATAGTTTGGTCAGGTAAAGAAATTTCTGAGGAAGTGAGCCTAGTACTCAAGTTGCTGAGAAGATAAATTGCAATTAAGCGCATCAAAATCATCGCGCCGACTGTGATACCTATAATGTGCAAATTTTCTGCCAAACTTGTAAAGTGAATTTGGTCGCCAATCAACAGAAAGACTATTGAGTTCACAAAAAAAGCTAAAAATTCCCAAAACTCAGAAACAATTATTCGGGTACGGGGATTCATACCTATACGAGAGCCAAAGTTCCCTAAAATTAAACCTGTGGTTACAACCCCAATCACTCCCGAACCACCCAAATCTTCGATAATCAGGTAAGTTCCATAAGCTGAAACTAAGGTTAGAGACTGTTCCACCAATGGTAGATCGAAGCGTTGGGTGAGGTAGGAGATGCTAAACCCAATTAAAGCTCCCACTGCCACACCGATACCGACAACAGTAAACAGCTGCAACAAAATCGGTTGGAGTTGTAATCGTGCATTTCCTAAAGGTAATGCCACTAAAAAACCAAAAGCAACTACCGCCATACCATCATTAAATAAGCTTTCACCTTCCATCAGAGTGCTAAGACGGCTACCTACACCTAATTCTCGAAACAAAGCAGTCACTGACACCGGATCGGTAGCTGACAAACTTGCGCCAATGAGTAGAGCTGTAGTTAATGATAGTCCAGCAAATTGATTAAGACCTATTGCCACCCCGACAATAGAAATAACTACTCCCAACACCGCATACAAGCAAATTGGTAGGAAATCCTGCTTCAATTCCAACCATTTCAAATTCCATGCGGCTTCAAATAACAAGGGTGGTAAAAAAATTAACAAAATTAATTCCGGCGACAGATTGACTAAGCGGATATCAACAAATGCCAACCCCAATCCGACAATTACGAGTAGTAAAGTATAAGGAATCTGGCGAAACCAGCTAAATATTTGGGGTAAAGTGGCTACCCCTAAAGAGACTGATAGTACTAAAAGAAATTGCTTGATATTGCCGGCAATAACTTCCTCACCAATTGCTGATGCAAGCGTCATAAACAGAATCCTGGTAGAATTTTTCCTGGGAGCATCTGACTATTTCCAGATGACACAACTTAAGTATGGGATTTTAATTAACCAAGAACCAAAAATCTACCGCTAACTATAGTATTCAGGAGGATGGTCTTGGGTATTAACATTCGAGACCGCTTTAAAAATTTCCGTCGCCAAGCATCTCAACCAGAGCAACTCCAACAAATACAAACAGATTTGCTGGCGGAATCAACCTTAGACCCATCCTACATAACTTTGATTGTCGGTTCCTGTGCGATCGCTACTTTTGGTTTATTGTCCAACAGTAGTGCGGTCATTATCGGTGCCATGATTATTGCACCCCTCATGTTACCAATTCGGGGGTTAGCTTTTGGTGCTTTAGAAGGTAATGTCACTCTCTTCCGTAAAGGAGTAATTGCTGTGGTAGTAGGTACACTCCTTGCTGTAGTCATGGCTTATACCTTAGGGATACTCGTATCGATACCCAGCTACGGTAGTGAAGTGCTGGCTCGTTCCGAACCTACACTGTTAGATTTGGGTATTGCAGTTGTGGCAGGTGGTATCAGTGGCTACGCTAAAGTTCAGCCGAAAATTTCTGGTAGTGTGGCGGGGACTGCGATCGCAGTGGCGCTGATGCCTCCTATCTGTGTGATTGGTTTAGGCTTGGCACAAGGAAATTGGTCACTAAGTTTGGGGGCAACCCTGCTTTACCTAACTAATTTGCTGGGTATTACTTTATCCTGTATGCTGACATTCCTGCTAGCAGGATATACATCTTTATCACAGGCACGTCGCCCCTTACTTTGGACATTAGCTTTAACCGCAGTCTTGCTAATTCCTTTGGGTGTCAGCTTTGCTCGACTTGTACGACAAGGCCAATTGGAAATCAGCTTACGCAGAGCATTATTGAATCGAACCGTCACCTTTCAACGTTTACGGTTAATCAACAGTAATACAAACTGGCTAGCAAATCCGCCAGAAGTGCGTTTGATTGTGCGCGCACAGCAACCAGTCACACCTCGGCAAGTGCAATTATTAGAAAATTTTATTGAGAGGGAGATGGGCCAACCCTTCACCCTGATTTTTGAAGTAGGTCAAGTAGAAGAAATTCGCTCTGAAGATTCTCAATCTAAATAATAGTCAGTTGTCATTTGTCAGTTGTCATTTGTCCCCCATGCCCAATGCCCCATGCCCAATGCCCAATGCCCCATGCCCCATTTCCCATCTAAACTTCCTGCTCAACTCTATAATTTTGACCTTGATATTTTGCCATCAAATTTTTAACTTGAGCCACTACCAGGGGATGTTTATCTTTTTGCAGTTGTGGTAGAAGTTGTAGGAGAACACGGTTTGATACCAAGCTAAGATAAGCGATCGCGGCTTCTCTCACAAAGCCTGTGGGATGGCGCAAAGCAATCATAATTTCCGGAATTGTCAAGCGAATTTGGCTAACTTGCGCAAAATGAAAACAGCAAGCTAAACACCAATCAGATAGGAAATTAGATAGCATCAACAACCCACGCAGTCTTTCGCTGACTGACAAATGCTCATATTCTACTAATCCTGCTGCTGTCAGGTGATAAAGTTTTTCTTCGTGCGATCGCCGATCTAAAATATTTAGCACCAAAGATTTACAAGATAGATTTACAGTATGGTCTAAAATTTCTAAACCTCGTGCTAAGTTGACTCCTGACTCAGACCGGATATTAAAAGCTGCTGCTTGCATCTTTTCTGGAGAATAAATTAACTTCAGTAGCAGTAATAATCTTTCTTTAACATCTATTTCTAACTCTAGGAGTGCGCGTTGTAATAACTCAAAAATTACTTTTGATTGCTGATTTTTGAGATTATGCTGGAGTGTGAAGTCTATATAAGCTGCATAAATATCGCCTAAAAATTTTAATTCTTGCTTAATTAATGTTTCTACCCTACCTTCGTAAAATTGATCCTGTAAACTTCTAATTTCTGGTTGTTTATGTATTTTTAGTAAACTGCGCAGAATATGAGTTCTGGTAGAACCCCAAGATTGTTCCAAGTTTTGCCATAAACAATCCACCGCTTCCAAAGTGCCTATTTGCGCAATGCTACGCCAGGCATATATACGTACTAGTTCAGGTCTGTAAATATTGGTAGCTAGGTGCAACAGCATTTCTAAGGCTTCATTTTCTAGTTGCACTAAGGCACTCATTGCTGTAATGCGGGTGGACTTATAGTATAGTGCCGCCAAGAGCGCCGAATAGTATTCCTCTAAACGAGTAGCTGCAATCATTTCCAATACAGCACAGCGCACCCGTAAGGAATCATCCTGCAACAAATTTGGGATGTGAATGCGCAAGGCTTGCAAGTAAACAGCTTCCCTTAAAGCTTTGACTCCATTCACCCGTTCCCGTTCTTGTTTATGAGTCAGCATCCGGCGCATAGCTTTGGTCGCTGCGGCTTTTTGCATTGGCGTTCCCTGACGCAAAAGTAAGGCGGCGGCGGTGGCGCGAATGAGTGAGTGTTGTCGGGGGTGGAGATACTCTTCTAATAAGCTTAAATTAGGGTGTGGTTCAGCTAGCCAAACGTAGCGCAAAGCCAAAGCAAACACCTCTGGTGTCACATCATCTTGGGACTGTTCTAATAAAGGGCGGACATAGGGCAAATAAATCGGATTAGCCTCAGCCATCAGCATAACTTCCAAGCTTTGGCATTGCAAATCAGGGGGTAATTTCACTAGCAAGGGTGCTAAAACTTCTACCGCACCTGGCAAATCTATTTGCACTAACAGTTCAATGCAAGAGCGTTTATCTGCCAAACTGCCCTTTTCTCCTAAAGCCTTGACTACTCCTTGTTGGAAAACTCGCAGACCCACGTTTGTCGCACTCAGTTCACCCCGGTCTGCACTTAAAACTAATAAGTCAACATAGCGCGATCGCAGTAACAAAACTACTCTTAAACAAATCCCAGCTACCACCACTGTTTCTAAGATAAATACCCATTTGTGTATTGCTTCCGGCACAAACCGCCCGCAAATGAATAAGGTAATAATAATTACTATTCCCGCCGAACCTGTGGCGATCGCTTCTGCCGTTCCGCCCGACAATATTTGTGTCCGGCTACGAATTCGTTCGGGAATTGGTTGATAAAGTGCTGGGCCGCTACTCATGATAAAGGTGTAGCGCAAAAGTTCATCGCAGAATTTGAGAATTATTAGCCCCCAGAAAAAGTTGGGCAATTGCAGCCCGGTAAATAGATTGAATATGGTGATCCCCGCTGGTATTAAACAACCTACGGTGATTGGTAACAGCGCCGCCGCAAAAAATACTCCGACACGTTCAATCAGGCGGCTAGAAATAAACCATTGTGTCATTAACTCACACAATCCCACCATGCCACCAAATAGTCCCAAGAAGCTAGCTAACTCTCGGTCATCGAAATTGGACTTCAATTCGCGCAGATATTGGAAATCTATTAGCAATCCAATCACTTGCAAAAGACCAACAAAGGCAAATAGCAGCCAGATATAACGTCTGAGTGGTGCTTCCAGGCGGCGGTGTCGGGAAGTTTGTTCAGGAGAATTGAGTCTTTGTGGCGCGTCGGGAAATGCTTCTCGATAGTGATGACTGAGGTAGAAAAGAATTCCTGTACCGACAATAATCACTACGCAAGCGATGACAATTACCTTATTTAGCTTGGCGAATGCTAGCAGCCAAGGTAAACTAAAGCCGCTGATCACATCGGCGACCAGCAACCCACTACTCACGAGGGGATAGGTGCGCTTAATTTCACGAATATTAAATAGTTGATTAGCGACGATCGAGGTATTGAGGTCATTGACTACATAAAGTGCGTCTACCCAAAGCCGCATCAAAAATACAAGAATAACTGTCAAGTAGGAAATATGTATTCCCCGATGCAAGAACACCAATAAAATTAATGGCATCACCATGCAAGGTGCGATCGCCACAATTACCCAGCGCAAGGGGAAAATCTTTTGTAGCCAAGAATATAAAACAACCAATCCAAAACCAAGCGCTGCACTGGCAATATACATCCAAGGTAGAGGATTAGCCCCATATTCATCTAAAAACAACGCTACTGTACTGTCTTCTGCCCACCGCAAACCTACAGATACAGTTGTATAAAAGGCAAACATCATCCACGTCCGTTCACTCTCCTCAGGTCGGAGATTCAACCACTGTAGCAGCCGGGACATAGTGCCTCTATTTGCCGTTAACCAGGTATTTTTTAGTTCCATTCAGCTTTTCTTTCTGGTATATTTACCGTGCATGGGGCATTGGGCATGGGTCACTTGTACTGAGCGGAGTCGTTGGCGTAGCCTCTCGCAGAGAAGTATTGGGCATTGATTATTTATCTCCCTAGCCCCTAGCCCCCTAAAAGGCGTTGCAACAGAACTTACCTAGAAATGGCAAAAGTCCTGAACAACTGAGTATTATTTTTCCCTCTCAGCGTTCAGGACTATCATTATTTTGAGAAATTCTACCGACTTCTATGTCAGCTTTAAATCTTCAAGCTTAGAACAAGGAACATTACTTTTTGGGAGAGATCAGCATCATCATGTTCCTTCCTTCTTTTTTCGGTGCTTGCTGCACCTCGCCAAATGGCTCTAAATCAGTCGCCATTCGTTTGAGCAAATCTTCTGCTAAGTCACTGTGTTGAATTTCTCGACCCCGGAACATCACAGTAGCTTTAACTTTATCCCCATCCTTGAGAAAGCGTTCTGCTTGCTTGACACGCACGTTGTAATCATGCTCTTCTATTTTGTAGCGCATCTTCACTTCCTTGACATCAGCTGTGTGCTGCTTTTTCCGGGCTTCCCGCGCTTTCTTCTCTTGTTCAAACTTGTATTTCCCATAGTCCATGATCCGACAAACTGGCGGATCAGCTTTGTCACTTAGCAGCACTAAATCCAACTCTTTTTCTTCTGCTAGCTGTAGTGCTTCTTGAGGAGGCATAATTCCCAATTGCGCACCATCAGTGTCAATTACCCGAATTTTAGGGAAGCGAATACGTTCGTTAATTTGGGGCAGATCGCGAGTTCTTTTTTTCTCAATCACAGGCATTATGATTCGTGGGAGCTCTTTATTAAGAATTTGGTTTGGTCTAGATTGGCTGAGTTGTTGATTGGTACGCCTCAGTGTAAAGTACTCAAATAACTGAGGACTTAAAAAATTAGCCTTACAGTTATAGCTTAGCTAATCCTAATGGTAGTTGTGACTTAGTCTGTATTTGTCAATTCTACTCAGTCTGAGAGAATTTCTCTGAAATCGTTAATCTAAATTACACAACCTAGAGAAGCATTAAGTATTGTATCAATTGTTTAACAACTGATTAACATTTAGTTTTACAACTATAATTTCCAGAATAGCAATATTACAGATAAAATACCTTGTTACCAATAAATTGTAATATTTTATACAAAAATTAACAAATTTGCGCTTCGCGTGTCATTGGTCATTGGTCATTGGTCATTGGTCATTGGGCATTGAGCATTGGGCATTTGTTATTTCTCCTCTGCTTCCTTGTCTTCCGAAAGCTGAGCGAAGTGGTTCGCGCAGCGTCTCGCAGAGAAGCTTGTCCCCTTTCCCTTTTCGCCAAGTCCCCGTGTCCCAATTCCAGCTCTTAAGATTGAAATTAAGAGGATTTTGAGATTGAGGAATGGGAGGGAAGTGTGACTACTGGAATACACTGGCAACAGCGGGTTGGTAATCAAAGAGACTGGATTTGGCGAGGCTGGCAAACCCGCTATACTTATATCCGCTCTGCCCAAAATCACCAAAAGACAATACCCTTAATTTTGTTACATGGGTTCGGTGCTTCTATTGGTCATTGGCGACATAACTTAGAAGTATTGGCAGAACACCACACAGTCTATGCTCTAGATATGTTGGGTTTTGGGGCTTCGGAAAAAGCCTCAGTGAACTACAGCATAGAAATGTGGGTAGAACAAGTTTATGACTTTTGGAAAGCCTTTATTCGTCAACCAGTGATATTAATTGGTAATTCCAATGGTTCACTAATTTCTTTAACAGCTGCTGCCACCCATCCTGAGATGGTGCGAGGTATAGTGATGATGAGTTTGCCCGATCCTTCATTAGAGCAAGAAGCGATCCCGGCGGCACTGCGACCAGTTTTAATGCCAATTATCACGACCATTAAAAAGATAGTCGCTTCTCCCATTGTACTAAAACCTGTGTTTAATTTTGTCCGTCAACCAGGTGTATTACGCCGTTGGGCAAGTCTTGCTTATGCTAACCCAGAGGCGGTTACCGAAGAACTTATAGATATTTTAGCTGGGCCTCCTCAAGATCGAGGTTCTGCTCGTGCTTTTAGTGCCCTGTTTAAAGCGGCTATGGGTGTTAACTTTAGTCCTAGTGTCAAAACTATGTTGCCAACTTTAACAATTCCCATGCTTTTAATTTGGGGACAAAAAGACCGATTTGTTCCTCCAGTACTTGCTAATCAATTTGCTCAGTACAATGAGAAATTGCAGCTGCTTAACTTAGAAGATGTGGGCCATTGTCCCCACGATGAAAATCCAGTGTTAGTAAACCAGGCTATTTTAGATTGGATTAATCACTGCCTTGACGATACCCAACAGCTTGCGACTTTCCCAAATAAATAAGGGAGTTGCATAAAAATAAAGTACCAGTAAACCGAGTTTCGACTGCGCTCAACTCTCGACTGCTGAGGGTTGAGCGCAGTCGAAACCCGGCTCTTTGGGACACTATTAACCCGCAAATCCCTAAGTTGTCCTAGTCAGGACTTTACTTCTGATTTGAAGCGCTTAAGTGCTGACTACGTAATAGCTAGCCAATCGTCACTTGGTTAGTCTCAACACCTGTGGCTCCATTAACAGAACGCGCTACAGAAACCATTCTGGTGAGAATTTCCTGATTGGGAACTTTGCCTTTAAGAACCACAGTCCCTCCTGTCTGAGCAACCCAGAGGCTGTTAATATCATCCAATTGGGGATCTTGGTCAAAAGCTAGGGCTACACGCTTTGCTAAACCACTTTGATCGTATTCTCCGTTCAAGCCTAAACGTTCTGGGGGAATAGTTTGAGTAGCAGCAGCAGGAGCAGTAGTCTCAGGCGCAAAGGTAGCATTAGAATTTTGTGGTACTGCTTGGGGAGTAGGGTTTACTTCTGCGTTTTGTGGTTTTTCTAATCCAAATAGTCTTTTGAGCCAACCCATAAAAACTTTTCTCCTATAAGAGGTTCATACAATCTGAGGATAAAATTTTTACAGTTCTTCCACATCTGCCAGTGAAAAGATATTCATCCATAGAGATTTCTGCTTGCAGAATGATTTGTCTAGGACTTGAAGTTATATCTAAGAGTGTAATGAGTGCAGTTTTGAGTTTAAAATTAACGAAGATTTACTTATCAATTTAGTAGACAGTAGGTGTAGGGCAATCATTAGCTCATAATTTTTATTAGTAAAATGATGCCTGAGCCTGTGTTGGCAAAGATGAAACATACTCTTTCAGTTCTAGTAGAAGATGAGGCGGGGGTTCTGTCCCGCATTTCGAGTTTATTTGCCCGTCGCGGTTTTAATATAGAAAGCCTAGCTGTTGGTCCAGCTGAGCAGGGAGGAGTTTCCCGGATTACGATGGTTGTACCTGGTGACGATCGCGTAATTGAACAGCTGACTAAGCAACTATACAAGCTAGTCAATGTCCTCAAGGTGCAGGACATTACCGAGACTCCCTGCGTCGAACGAGAATTGATGCTCCTCAAGGTTAATGCTACTAGCAGCAACCGTTCAGAAGTCATCGAGCTATCTCAGATTTTCCGGGCGCGAGTGGTAGATGTCGCAGAAGATTCTCTCACGCTGGAAGTAGTAGGCGATCCTGGTAAGATGGTGGCAATTGTTCAGGTGCTACAGAAATTTGGTTTAAGGGAAATAGCCCGAACTGGTAAAATTGCGCTGACTCGTGAATCTGGTGTGAATACTGAGTTGCTAAAATCTTTAGAAGCAAAAGCGAGTTAGGGAACTCCAAAAAATAAATTATTCCGCTTAAATTCGTTGACTGTTGACACTTCGACTTCGCTCAGGGTCAAGGCTCTTGCGAGTCTAAGCCTTGACTGTTGACTGTTGACTGTTGACTGTTAACAATAGCAATGGAATATTTTTTTACGAGTAAGTCCCTGAGCAACTTTTACAAACCCATTGAATGTAAAACCAGACGGTCATACACTCTATCGGGTAAAAGATGTTTGAGCATAGCGGCAATTTTGGCATCCTGTCCTACGAGATAACGTGTCTTGGGATGTTTGGCGGTGAGTGCATGGACAACAGCCTGAGCAACAATATCCGCAGAAATTCCCTTTGATGCCAAAATTCCTACTTGTTTACGGACTGCATTCATCGCCTGACCGTAAAGATTTTGGGCGGATTCAGAAAGATTCTCCTTGTCTATGTCGGCTTGAGTTAAAGATTTATCCCAAATTGGCGTAGCAATTGTACCAGGTTCAATAATTGAAACGGAGATTCCCCAAGGTCGTAACTCTAAACGCATGACATCGGTGATTGCTTCGAGTGCAAATTTGGAAGCATTGTAAGCGCCCAAAAACGGTGCAGCACTGCGACCTGCAATTGAACCCATATTGACAATTCGACCCTGACCCTGGCGCAATAAACCTAAAAATGCTTGTGTAACTGCGAGTTGTCCGGTGAGATTAACTTGTATCTGGTGTTGAAAATCGGCAATTGGTAGCAATTCTAACGGGCCGGGGATAGCAATTCCGGCATTATTGACTAAGCCCGCCAGCTTACCATTACTTGCATTGGTTACTGTTTCCACTGCAAATGCGATCGCATCAGCATCGGTAACATCTAAGAAAATCGGGGTGAGTCTTGGTGAGGCTTTCTCTTTGAGTTTTTGAGCATGAACTTCTTGACGTACACCAGCAAAGACAGAAAATCCCAACTGATCTAAAAGCAATGCACAGGCTTCACCAATTCCTGTAGATGCGCCTGTAATTACGACTGTACCTGAAGTTTCGGTAAACATTCGTCTTCTCTACGCCACGACCTCTTAACTATAAAATTACTTGCTGAGTACAAATGACAGTTTTGCTACGGCCGCACAGTTGTCATGTTTTTGTAATACTCACGTCAAAACCATCTGTAATAGTGAAGTTGGTATTTGGTTACAAAATGCTTTGATTTCGGTTAGAGGTGGGATTTCCTACCTTTAACTGATTTTTTCTGTTGATTTTATTACCTCTACACCCAAAAGTTTTGCGTTGACGGTTGACACTTCGAGTGAGCTTCAGTGCGGCGCTGTTGACTGTGAACAATAGGAATGGAATATTTTTTTACGAGTAAGTCCCTTAATTGGGTTTTGGGTGCATTCCCATCACAGATTGAGTTAGCAACAACTTGCTGATAACTCCCCCCGCAGCACTGTAACAGCTTGTCCGCCTAAAAAAACGCGATCGCCTCCCCCATATCGCACCTTCACCACTCCCCCACGGCTGGATGCTTGATAGGCCAAAAACTCATCCTTACCCAGGCGATCGCGCCAATAAGGAGCAAGACAGCAATGCGCCGCACCAGTCACAGGGTCTTCATTTATACCCAATCCTGGTGCAAAAAAGCGAGAAACAAAATCGTACTCGGAATCAGAGTGAGTCACGCTAGTAACAATCACATCAGCAACAGGCAAATTTCTGAGTTGTTGAAAATTGGGCTGCATGTGCCATACCAAATCCTCAGATTCCACTTCCACCAAATAGCCGAGAGAATTGTGATAGACAGATTTACATTCTACACCCAAAGCTTCATTCAGTTCCGCAAAAGCATCAGTGACTTGTGAATGATTGACAGGAAAATCTAACTCAATCCACTCACCTTTTTTTGTAGCTATCAACACACCGCTTTTAGTAGAAAAACGGGCAACTTCATTCGGTGACAGATGTCCTTGGGACCATAGTACATGGGCGCTGGCTAAAGTTGCATGACCACAAAGCGGTACTTCTACAGTCGGTGTAAACCAGCGCAGATTAAAGCCATCATCCTGTTTGACGAGAAAAGCCGTCTCCGATAAATTCATTTCCTGCGCTACATTTTGCATCCAGCGATCGCTTTGGGGAGTAGGGAGAACACACACAGCAGCCGGATTACCTGCAAATGGCGTATTGGTGAAAGCATCAACCTGTGTAATTATTTGTCCCATAGTGTCACCCTTATGTAAGACTTAGACAAAGTTGGATAATCTCAGCTTCTCACAACCTGTATATTTCTCGCAGCAAAGGCGGGATAAGTGCAATTTCATTAAAAATAGGGGGAATTCCAATGATTCAGAATTCCCCCTACGCTTATCAATATAAATAACTTTTTTTGCTTGCTGTTTGTTTGCCCTAGCCGCCATATTTTATTTACATATTTATGGTGGTAAAAAGTGTTCTCTCTCACATAATGCACCTACTGGTTTTCGGAAAGTCTTTGGAAGCCAATATACTAATTTCCCAAGAATCTCAGGTTCTAACCTTTCCTCAAGCACGCTTTGCGCTGAGTGCAAAATTATTTATTTGATGATTATGCTCTCGATACTGGCTTCAAAAATAGCCATGCTACCAAAAATGTAGCGGCTGTAAATAGTTGCGTCAAATCCGAAGCTGATAAATAACCATCTGCAAAGGAAGCAATACTACGGTCTGTAATCCCAAATACCCAAGATGAGAGGCCAAATAGCCAAATCCCATTCTTAAAGTATCCCAGAGGATCTTTAGAGTCTGATGGTTTTTCGTCGTTCATGCTTTTCTACTCCGTTGGTGAAGAATTTCACTCTTAACGCTGAATGTATATTCATATTAATAAATATTTCAGGGTATTGACTAAACTGCCAAAAGATACATATCGATTCGCTGACATTCCTCCTTTGGATGTGCGATCGCATGATCAGGGCAAAATCTGGAGTACGAAAGCTTGTTAAGAGAAAAAGTGTGTTAAATTATTACGATATCTATACAATAACTATACAAAAATTAAATTTTCTTTACAGAAGATAAGTCAAAAGATAGATGTATGTTGTAAAAACTTAGTTAGACAACAAATACACAGAATCTAGATAGCTGCTGTGTGCTGTCTTCATCTGTCAAAATCGAGAGTTCTGTCTTTAGATAGCGATCGCCCTGAGAAGAACTTAGTTAAATCAAAGAAGCGCCAAGATTTGAGCAATTAAAATCAATGACTGCAATCCAGTACCAAAATCTACCTAATTTACAGCTAGCAAAAGGTTTTCTACCAGAGTTAGGGCTGGTTTGCATTACCTTGGACAAACAAGTGCGTTTTCGGACAATGACGCGCACGCGCTATTTACAACTCACGCCTGAACAACGCCAAAGCGCCCTGAAAGAACTCTATCAAAGTAACTTGCAACGCTTGGATCAAGCATTATCTTTTTGTGAGGAAAACAAGATTCGGCTGTATCGGATGTCCTCGGCTTTGTTTCCGCTGAGTGATATGGAAGACGAGATTGGCGCAAATATTTTAGAAGAAATGAGCGCTGATTTAGCGAAAATCGGACAGCGATCGCTGTCTTTAAATATCAGAATGGTGCTACATCCCGATCAATTCGTCGTGCTGAGTTCTGATTCTGACCAAGTTTTACAAACAAGCATCAAAATTTTAGAACGCCACGCCCGCACGTTAGACTTATTAGGATTACCGCGATCGCCTTGGTCATTGATGAATATTCACGGCGGTAAATCCCAACGTGCTGAACAACTGGTAAAAGTAATTTCCCAACTACCCGAAGCAATTAAAAGCCGCTTAACCTTTGAAAACGACGAATACGCCTATAGCGCCAGTGAAATTTTAGCAGTGTGTAAGCAAGCTGGTGTGCCAATGGTCTTCGATGCGCATCACCATATTTGCCACGAAAATCTCGACAGCTACGACGATCCGAGTGTGGCGGAGATGTTTTACGCAGCGCGCGAAACCTGGGAAAATCCAGATTGGCAATTAGTCCATATTTCCAATGGTGACAGCGCTTTTAAAGACCGAAAACACAGTGATATGATTACCGCCATGCCTAATGTTTATCATCAAGCACCGTGGATCGAAGTCGAAGCCAAACACAAAGAAGAAGCGATCGCTAATTTGCGCTCATGGTGGTTAATAGAGAATAATCACAAATGAGTAGTTTGTTGTGATGGGCATTGTCTGGAAGTTGAAAACCTCGGAATTCGGTTTGGTGAAGGGGGAAAGGGAAAAGGACAAAGGATGAATTCACACCTTTCTCCTTTTACCCTTACCCTTTTCCCCAACCGTATAGGAAAACCTCTGCCAGCAAGCGCCCTGACTTTGGCATGAGATATTAAATTAAGATATGGCGATCGCAATCGATTTTGGTACTAGCAACACAGTCATTGCTCGTTGGAACCCTGTCACCCAGCAGCCCGAAACCCTGAATATACCTGGTTTATCAATTCAACAAAGTCTAAATCCGCCACTAATTCCCAGCTTGGTGTATGTGGAAGATGCAACCCAAGGTAAAGTTTTAGTAGGGCAACAAGTACGCGATCGCGGTTTCGACCTCAAAGGCGATGCGCGATTTTTCCGCAGCTTCAAACGCGGTATTGGCGCGGATATTCAAGGTTACTTACCCGAACTCGATGGACAAATCGTCACCTTTGAACAAGTAGGTAAATGGTTCCTCAACCAAGTGATTGCAGAATTAGCACCCCTAGAAGGCGGGTTAGATTCTCTAGTTTTAACCGTACCTGTAGATAGCTTTGAAACTTATCGCCACTGGTTAGGACAAGTTTGTCAAGCACTTCCCGTCGAACAAGTGCGGATGTTAGATGAACCGACAGCCGCAGCTTTGGGTTATGGTTTAGCAGATCAAGAAATTCTCTTGGTGATTGACTTTGGCGGTGGTACTTTAGATTTATCCTTGGTGCGCTTGGATCGCAGCGCCCAAGCAAATACCAAGCCTGTAGGATTTTTGCTGAAGTGGGGTAATAAATCCTTAGCTGAAGACTCCAAGCAAAAAGTTAAAACCGCCCGCGTACTAGCGAAAGCTGGACAAAATTTAGGTGGTACAGATATTGATACCTGGATAGTAGATTACTTTGCCAAAACCCAAGATTTAGCGGTAAGTCCTTTAACTACGCGACTAGCAGAACGAGTTAAAATTCAACTCTCAACTCAAAATCAAGCCAGTGAAGTGTATTTTGATGATGAAAATTTTGAAAGTTACGAATTAGAACTCAACCGCGACAGTTTAGAAAACATTCTCAAAGAACACGCATTTTTTGAAAGACTTGATGACTCGATGACGAGTTTGTTACAGCAAGCCAGAAGACAGGGAATCGAACTGGCGGATATTAATGCTGTGTTGTTAGTTGGTGGTACAGTGCAACTACCAGCGGTGCAGACATGGGTAAAACAGTACTTTACACCTGATAAAATTCGTTGTGAACGTCCCTTTGAAGCGATCGCTCAAGGTGCGCTGCAAATCACCCAAGGGATAGAAATCAAAGACTTTCTTTACCACAGTTATGGCGTGCGCTACTGGGATAGACGTAATCAACGCCACAGTTGGCATCCAATTATTAAAGCTGGACAAGCTTATCCCATGAGTCAGCCAGTAGAATTAGTGCTAGGCGCATCCTTAGAAAATCAGCCCAGCATCGAGTTAATCATGGGAGAATTGGGTGCAGAGACTGGTGGTACAGAAGTTTACTTTGATGGCGATCGCTTAATTACCCGTCGTCTCGATAATGGCGCGACTACCGTCAAACCCCTGAATGATAAAGATGGCGCGAGAACAATCGCCCAACTAACACCACCGGGATTTCCCGGAAGCGATCGCATCAAAATCCAATTTCAAGTTGACGAACAACGCTTTTTGCGCATCACAGTTGAAGACTTATTAACCAACGACACAGTCTTAGAAAATCAACTCGTCGCCCAATTGAGTTAACTGAAATGCCATTGTATCGGGTGACAATGCGATCGCATCGCCTTGCAATTGAATTGCATCGCCTGGAAACTCAATTGCATCGCCCTGCAATTGAATTGCATCGCCTAGAAACTCAATTGCATCGCCCTGCAATTAAATTGCATCGCCTGGAAACTCAATTGCATCGCCTGGAAACTCAATTGCATCGCCTTGCAATTGAATTGCATCGCCTGGAAACAATTACAAAGATTGCATACCAAAATAATCTCAACTTCAAACAACAATGGGAAATATGCATTTGTAGGGGCGGGGTCTCCCCGCCCTTTCCCCGCTTTCCCCTTACAAAACTTTACATAGTTCGGTTTAATTGCGCTTAGTTACTCATAACAACAAATATGTAAGCAATACCCTACCGACGAACATTACTATATTGCTAGCGCAGTCTTAAATCATTCGTGAAAAATTAGATCCCCGACTTCTTTGAGAAGTCGGGGATCTGGAAAGCGAAAATTTTCACAAACCATATAGAATTGCTACAGTGAGTGTTAATTTTTCCCACCTACCTCACCCAATTCCCAGCAAAAAGCAATAAATTATTTTTTATATTCACTAAATAGATATACATCTATTGTTGGCGTACTCCTGAATGCATCAAAGAGAACAACATTAAGTACAGTCACATTCAATGTGCATCTAAGCTTGCTTGTTGACTTAGCACTGTTTCGGTCATTTATTAGGAAAACAACAATATGAATATTACCAGACGCGAAGCCATTAAACTTAGTTTAGCTGGCGGTGGAGTTCTGCTATCGCCCTTTGGATTTCCCAGTATTGCTTCAGCACAATTAAGTCCACAAATCCCGCGTTTTCAGCTTCCTTTTAAAATCCCACCTGTTCTTCAACCTAAACGTAGTGATGACGTTTTTGATTATTATGAAATCAAGATTCAAAAATCTGCAATCGAGATTTTACCTGGACTGAAAACAGAGATTTGGGGCTATAACGGTATCAGTCCCGGACCGACAATTAGACAACGAGGTGGTGATCCAACTAAAGGGGGAAGATTATCGAAAGTCCGTTTTATTAATCAGTTAGATAAAGATAGCCAAGGAAGGTTAATTAATAACGTCATTCATTTACACGGTATGGCATCTTTACCAGAATACGATGGCTATGCCATTGATTATATTCCTCCGCAATACTTCAAAGATTACATTTATCCCAACGATCGCGCCGCCACACTTTGGTATCACGACCATACTCTCGATTTCACATCCCGCAATGTCTACATGGGTTTAGCAGGGATGTACATTGTTGAAGATGATTATGAACTGAATTTACCCCTACCGAAAGGCGATTATGATGTCCCGCTCATTATTCAAGATAAGCGATTAGCTAATGACGGCAGTTTAGTATTTAATGACAACAATCAAAGAAGCATTTACGGAGACGTGATTCTTGTCAATGGCGTACCTTGGCCGCAAATGCAAGTAGCTAATCGCAAATACCGCTTCCGAGTTTTAAACGCTTCTGCATCTCGAAATTACCGACTAATTTTGAGTCAAAAACCAGATGCACAAACCAGCGGTGAAAGAATAATTGTCATTGGTAGTGACGGAGGTTTACTTGCTGCACCTGTAGAATTAGTTTCACCATTGCAAGGTCTACAGATTGGCATGGCAGAACGCTATGATATCGTCATCGATTTTTCCAAATATCCCATCGGTTCCCAAGTCTACTTAAGGAATGTTGGCTTCTCCGGTACCATCGATAACGATATCCGCACTCATACCATCATGCGTTTTGATGTCACACGCTCTGAACAAGATGACAGCATCATTCCCCAGCAAATACGTCCTGTAGAATCTTTAACAGATAAACCCATCGCCCGCACCCGAAACTTCCGCTTTGAACGTAACAACGGACAGTGGAAGATTAATAACCTCACCTGGGACTCCAAGCGAGTAGATGCTAATCCCCAACCAGGTGATGTGGAGATTTGGGAATTGGTGAACCCTGGAAGCGGTTGGGTACATCCCGTCCACATTCATCTGGTTGACTTGCAACTACTCGATCGCAACGGCTTACCCCCACGCCCTTATGAACGGGGTTGGAAAGATGTCTTCTTAGTTGGTGAATTCGAGACAGTCCGCGTGATTGCTCAATTTCGTAGTCGGGATCGAAGGGATATCAAAGGTAAATTTATGATGCATTGCCATAATCTTGTTCATGAAGACCATGCAATGATGACTCAGTTTGAAGTTGGTCAAGGTGGTCATGACCCGGTAACGACAGCAGCAGCGCTACCAATTTCCCAAATCACAACGCTGTAATCAGCTTAGTTTCCAGCCCCATAATTTTCCTGATTATATTTCGCGATCGCTTCCATATCGTAAGGATTAGCAGCTTGAGGACGAACAGAGTTGACAGCAGATTGTTTTTCAGGAGTAGAATTTTCATTCTCCGTTTTGCTGTCTGCTGTTTGCTGATTACTCTGGGACTCATCAACTTTAGCCTGAGGTAATTCCGGCGATGGAGTTACCTCAGGTGAAACAGCGTTCACAGTATTTTCAGCCAGCCATGAATTCCCTTCCATCCAAGGCGTTGCAAAAGTCGTTTCCGCAATCAGTAAAACTGAGGCAATCAACAAAATTAGTGTCAAGAACACAGTTTTCCACATACAAATTTTGCCATTTTCATCTGTGAGGTTTTATCTTTACTCTAAACCAACTACTAATTAAATCAATAACTAGAAATAAATCAACACAACTTTGGTATCCTAGATAACTCTTATTTAATTTTTGTAAAAAAAGCAATTGTCAGTTGTCAGTTGTTACAGTCAACCGTCAACCGTCAACCGTCAACAGTTAAGAGTCATTTGTCCCCTTTCATGGTGATGAAAACTTTTTCATTGGCGCTAACTTTCTTAACTCAATTCCACTTCTAGGTCATATTTAGATGATTAAAGTGCCAAAAATTGATAAAAATCTTTACACTACTTTCAGATTGCGACTCTCTGCCTAACGCTCTCATACTAAAGTAAGAGACTTAATTTATAAAATAAATTTATATATAACTTTAGTTATACATAAATTCACCATCATCGATAATCTCAGACTCTTGATGAAGCTCTTCAGTTCTTCAGGATGAAGTCGCTACCCGAACTCTTGCAAATAAATTCAGCCGCCAGCAGGATGAAAATCAATTCAATAATTTATAGGCTGATGTATAGATATTTGCAACTAGTTTTAAAGAATTTATGCCTCTATACAAACTTGAAGATTTTGAACCTAACTACCGAGAAATATTTGGTGGTGATGATGTTAAAGCCTTAGAACTCTATACTGAAGGTGGTGTGAGAGTTGGCTCAGTTGCCGATGCTTTAGTTGACCACGATGGTCGTTTCCGCTATCTAGTTATTGACACCAGCTTTGAGGGTGGTAATAAGAAAATATTATTACCTATTGGTCTTGCTCATATTCATTATTCTGAAAAGAAAGTATATGTTGATGGGTTGAGTAAAGAGCAGGTAGAACGCTTACCTGAATATCGCGAAAACATTGTTGTTAATGAAGATTATGAAGAAAATGTCCGCAATGTTTATCACCCACCAATCGGTCAATTAACTAACGAGCAAGGAACATCGGGTTACCAAGCACCTGATTTATTTGAATTGAATGCTCAAGATCAACAAACCTTCAAACTATATGAAGAGCGATTAATTGCTAGTAAAAATCGTGTAAAAACAGGAGAAGTTACAGTAGGTAAGCACATTGAAACGGAAACTGCACAAGTTTCTGTTCCTTTGCAAAAAGAGCGTGTTGTGATTGAAAGAGTGACTCCAACCACAGAAACTGTAGTCAATGCACAAGAATTACATTTTCAAGAAGGAGAAGTAGCACGCATAGAAGTTTACGAAGAAACACCAGATATTCGTAAAGAAACTGTTGTCCGGGAAGAAGTCCGAGTGAGGAAAGTAGTAGATAGCAATACTGTTGAAGCAGAAGAAACAGTGCGCCGAGAAGAGTTAGATATTGACACTTCCGGTAATTTGGATGTGAATGAAACAAATCCGCCCAGAGATATAGCTATTTAATTACCTAGACTACGGTATGAGAATTTTTGTAGGGTGCGTCAGTGCTAACTATTGAGAGTGCTGCAATTGTACAAGTTTCTGATACAGCCTACAAATTGGGTACTTTCGAGAATTTATAGTGCAGGCGGAGATAATAATCAACTTTGCCTGCACTCTTGATATTTTAAATGAAAGTTAATTTATTGATTTAACCACCATCATTAAAAAAATAAATTTGCATGGTAAAACATTAAATATCTATTTCTTAAGATGAAAATCATCAACTGAATTCAGTCGTGAGAAAGATGAAATAACGTCAATAAAAATATAGTTTAGATAATAGCAGATGAGATTTAAAGACTGAGGAAAAAATATCATGGCACTTTATAAACTACAAGATTTTGATCCTAACTACCAAGATACTTTTCAGGGTAATGATATTAAAGGTCTTGGTGTTTACGCGGAAGGTAGAGATGAGAAGATTGGTAGTATCAGCGATGTTTTAGTAGATGATGAAGGACATTTTCGTTATTTAGTCGTTGACTTAGGCTTCTGGATTTTTGGTAAAAAAGTATTGCTACCCATTGGACGCGCTCGGATTGACTATAACGTTGACCGTGTCTACGCCATTGGTATGACCAGACAACAAGCTGAAGAATTACCAGAGTTCAATGAACGCTCAGGTATTGATTACGATTATGAAGAGCAGGTACGTGGAGTATACCGCCGTCCTGTAGATGCAACATCTGCTGTTGACACATCAAGACCTCTAAATCCTTCTGCACCTCTAGATGCAAGCTATCCTGCTTATAACCGCGATACATACACTTATGAACAAGAACCTTCTTTGTTTAACATCAATGAGAGTGATAACCAAACTCTGAAATTGTATGAAGAAAGACTAATTGCTGGTAAAAAACGTCAAAAAGCGGGAGAAGTAGCGATTGGTAAGCGCGTGGAAACTGATACTGCAAGAGTAGCAGTACCTTTGGAAAAAGAGCGCGTAGTAATTGAGCGTGTCACCCCAACAGATGCTGGTCGTCCTGTTGCTCCTGGCGAAGCTAATTTCCGCGAAGGTGAAGTAGCTCGCGTGGAAATCTATGAAGAAACTCCCGATATTCGCAAAGAAGCAGTTGTGCGTGAAGAAGTGAGAGTCACAAAAGTTGTGGAGCAAGAAACCTCTGAAGCTCAAGCAACTGTCCGTCGGGAAGAATTAGATGTAGATACTACTGGTGGACTACCAATTGAAGAACGTTAATTAACATCGCTATGCTGCTAGATCCCCGACTTCTTCAAGAAGTCGGGGATCTAAATCCTCAAAACCACAATTATCAATTTTTATTTTTGGCGATCGCATTTAATAAAAGCTAGTTAATAAAAGCTATAGTTTTACGTCCCCAAAGCAGTTAGTTAATAATTATTGCCTTATGAATAGCCAAACTGTGACAAGGAAATCGGAAATAGCCAATCCAGCAAATATTAGTAACCGGATTAGCAAAATGCTGGATAATTTGAGCAGTAAAGTGAAAAATTTTGCTGTGCTAGATAAAAAAGGACAACTGATAGGTGAAGTCAAAAATCTAATTTTGGATTCAGAAAATCGCCTAAACTTAGTTATATCTCAATGGGATAATCAATACAGCCTAGAATCTAATAGTAAGCAATATACAGATAATTTTTTACAATTGCGAAGCCAGAGAATTCAGAAAATTGATAACCCGACTCAATCGATTTTCCTAGATTTAGAAAAATCGGAAATAGACAATACACCAGAAAATGTATCAGCGCACAAACAAGGCGGGCAGATCATGTCAGATGGCTCAAATGGACAAATAGCTAATAATCCAACTATCAATAGTAGTCTAGAAACTACAAGTGTAGCAGAAGTTCAGGAAGAAGAGATTATTCAGTTACTAGAAGAAAGATTAGTTATTAATAGTAGCAAACGGAAAGTAGGTGATGTAATTGTCCGCAAAGAAATTGAAACGCGGATGGTACAAGTTCCTGTCCGGCGTGAGAAATTGATTGTCGAACAAGTCAGCCCCGAATATAAACAGCTAGCAGAAATTGATTTAGGGGAAGAGACAATAGCCGATATTAATTTGACGGAAGCGTCAGAAATACCTGAAGTTGCAAGTTTGGACAATGGTTTAACTGTCAGCGGCTTGTTTAGCTCTCCGAAAATTGCTAGCTTACTTTTGAATGCGATCGCCTTAGAGAAGCAACCTGGTTATCAACAGGTACGAGTCTCAATTGTGGTTGACAATGAGGAATACCGCCAGAAATACCAAGAGTGGTTTGATCGCTGTTCTCTAGGTCAAGCACCAAAAGCATAGTAAAAATAAAAAATCAGCTTTTCTCCTGTTAGCTAGTAGTAGGGTGGGCATTGCTCACCCTAATTTTTTGGTGTATATTTTTGCCGAGTAGCGATCGCCAAAAATAAAACTAAAAATGTCAGGGTTCCGGCTAAATATAAAGGATAGCCATAGGTTGTGGGATTTGATTGGTTAATCAGCATTGCTGCAATCACAGGCCCCACACCATTGGCGATGCTTAAATAAGAAGCATTCAATCCTAAAGCAGTTCCCTGTTCTTGGGGTTGAGCATTCAGGGAAATTAAGGCGTTGATCATCGGTTGCACTAGAGAATTGAACAGTGAAAAGAGGATGCTGACTGCTACAAAATAAATAATATTAGCCCAAACTGGCATTAAACTAAAC
The DNA here is from genome assembly GCF_963875285.1 of Calothrix sp. NIES-2100. Classification (NCBI taxonomy): domain Bacteria; kingdom Bacillati; phylum Cyanobacteriota; class Cyanophyceae; order Nostocales; family Calotrichaceae; genus Calothrix; species Calothrix sp. NIES-2100. The sequence continues at coordinate 7,473,943 of NZ_CAWNLA010000001.1, read as the reverse complement.
GAAAGACTGCGGATAAATAAACCTAAAAATAATATTTTGACTAAATTAAATTTGCGACTGAGAATTGATACTCCCCAAGTTTGCATGATCACACCCAGCACACCAAACACGAGAAACATCAGTGTTAAATTTTGACTATTTTGCCCTAAAACATTCAAAAAATATGGTTGAAAGGCGTAGGTGAAAATAGTAAAAGTAGTGCCAATAAAAAAGTTAATAATCAGCAGAATACCAACTTTAGGAAGAAACAGACCTTTAATTAAATTATCTAAACCTATATCAAAAATGTTTTGATATTTTTCCGCCTTGTTTTTAAGGGTTTCCGGTAAAAGGAAAATTGTGATGATCACAGCTAAGAATGCTACCGCACCCGAAACAAGAAACCCAGCGCCCAAGGAAATCTGCTGTGCTAACAAACTTGTGGCTGGCCCTAAGACAAAGCCTAGCCCTAATGCTGCGCCATAAATCCCAAAACCTTTAGCGCGATTCTCAGGAGTAGTGATATCAGAAATAATGGCTTGGGCGACAGAAGCATTACCGCCTGTAATCCCATCGAGAAATCGGGCGAGGAAGAGAGCGACTGCTGTTGTTGCTGTGCCAGCCATTAGGTTAGCGATCGCAGTTCCCGCTAAACTAATAATCAATAACGGCTTTCTACCAAAGCGATCGGAGAGTTTACCAATGACTGGAGTCGCAAAAAACTGAGATATAGAGTAAATGGAAAATAATAAACTGGTTTGAAAATCACTGAGTTCAAATTGTTTGCCATAAAGATAGATAATAGGAATTAAAATCGTAAAACTGAGGGAATTAATAAAGGCGATTAAAGCGGTAATCCAAAAATGTCGATTCATAAACGATAGATCAGCACCTGGTTGTTATTAAGTCAAGGCAGAGGGTAGGGGAGCTCCTGAGCAGGGGAGCAAAGGGGACAAGGAAGACCAATGACCAATGACCAATGACCAATGACAAATGACAAATGAAATTTCGATTGCAGAAAATTTTCCGCAAGCACGACCCACATCGGCTTGAGCGAGTATACATCAAAATTAGGGACGGACAGTTTAAGATTGTGGGCTTGGGTGCTTGGTATTCTTACTGGCGCGACCCTTATCATCTTTTGTTGACAATTCCTTGGACTGGCTTTTTACTGCTAATTGCTGTCGCCTATTTGGTGATTAATGCCATATTTGCTTTAGCTTATCTAGCAGGAGGAGACTGTGTTGAGAATGCTCGACCTGGTAATTTTTTAGATGTCTTCTTTTTCAGCGTGCAAACCCTGGCATCTATTGGCTACGGGGCGATGTATCCGAAAACAACTTATGCCAATACTATCGTCACTATTGAAGCGATCGCAGGTTTGATGGGTATTGCTTTGATGACTGGATTGGCGTTTGCTCGCTTCTCTCGTCCTACTGCGCGTGTAGTTTTTAGCCGTGTCGCTGTGATTACAGCCCATGATGGTGAGCCAACTCTCATGTTCCGCACAGCTAATCAACGGCGCAACCAGATTCTCGAAGCTCAAATGCGAGTGTACTTGATGCGAGATGAAGTCACTGCTGAGGGACACAAGATGCGGCGGATTTACGATCTCACGCTGCGGCGGAATCTATCACCTAGCTTTACATTAAGTTGGTCAGCGATGCATATCATTGATGAGTTTAGCCCGCTATATGGAATGACACAAGAATTATTAGTTAAAATGCATACCTCGATTGTGGTTTCCCTCAGCGGTATTGATGAAACAGTAGCACAGGTTGTTCATGCTCGTCATACCTATGGTTCTACTGATATTCTTTGGAATTATGAGTTTGTGAATATCATACATGAAACAGATGATGGACATCGCTATATTGATTACCAAGCCTTCCACGATGTCTTACCTCTGGATGAAGGAAGTTAAATTTTAATCAGCAGTCTCAGTAGGTAGTGGTTGTAATGGTTTAACTACTACTCGACCATTTTCAACCACAGTACAATTTTTGACTACAGTTTTGCTGTGCTTATCTCGAATATCTTGACACTGGTTGTGATGAGAGATATTTTGCTCCTGTTGTTGATTGAGGGCAACTACACAACTAGGGCATGGCGTAGAAGACATATCAATTACTTTGATCTCTATATTAATTATCGCGCGATTAACAGCTTTCGGCTGAAAAATCTGCTATGTGACCGAAGAAAGGCAGAGAGCAGAGGGTAGTAGGCAGAAGGTAAAAAAATGCTAAGTGAACTACCTACACTGACCTTGCGGTACAGTGTAGGCTTCCCAATTCATTGGGGATTGCTGGAGTTTTCACAAGGGTGAGCAGGCGATCGCTTTGCACTAAAGTGTAACTAGATACCATAATTCCGCCTGCGCCTATGCCAGTACCTACGGCTAAAATGGTGATTTGCAAATTGCGATCGCTCTTTTGTTTCTTTTCCTCGGCTAGGCGATCGCTTTGTCGAGTAAGCTGGAACCATGCGTCAAATAGCCTAGTTCCGCTTTAATCTGTTCTTGGAAGTCGGGACAGTTTTCTAAGCTAAATTTTTCTAAAAAGCTGATATCTTCATCTTTGACTATGCCCTCAGAAGTTCATTAATGAGGTTATTTTCCTCGTGAATGAGGCTCAGAAGTTCATTAATGAGGTTATTTTCCTCGTGAATGAGGCTCTGAGGTTCATTAATGAGGTTATTTTCCTCGTGAATGAGGCTCAGAAGTTCATTAATGAGGTTATTTTCCTCGTGAATGAGGCTCAGAAGTTCATTAATGAGGTTATTTTCCTCGTGAATGAGGCTCAGAAGTTCATTAATGAGGTTATTTTCCTCGTGAATGAGGCTCAACTCCTCTTTAAACAGCAAATATACTTAGCAATTAGAAATCGCGGCTATGAAAACGTAGTGGTGTAGTACAGCTAATACCAATTTAAAGAATGTTGGCGACATATAAATTATTCTTTAGGGCACAACAATGTTGTGTCCCTACCCGTCTATCGCAGTTTTTTTCAGAATTCAGGGGATAAACCACTACGCAGGCGATGCCTAAGGCTGGCTACGCCTACGCTTTATTGCAAAATATAGTTACCGAGTAAGCGTAAGGCCTTGAGTTACGATAACACTTGCAAATACCTCGCAGAAACCTACCCAGCCGATTTTGCCAGATGGTTACTTGCATCTGAAACTTCAGATATCCAAGTACTTAAAACCGAATTGACTCTCGAACCCATTCGCGCTGATTCTGTTACCTTTCTGCAAATCGCCAATCAAATCCTGCATTTAGAGTTTCAAACTTCGCCCAAATCCACACCACCGCTTGACTTTCGGATGCTGGATTATTACACCAGATTGAAACGTCAATATTGGTGTGATATTCAGCAGGTGCTAATTTTCCTGCAAGCGACATCATCAGAAATTGCTTTTCAAACTCAATATGTAGACACCAACACCATACATAAATACCGCGTCATTCGCCTCTGGGAAGAAGATCCCACCCCTTTGCTAGCTAACCCCGCACTATTACCCCTGGCGACATTAGCGCAAAGCAACTCACCCCCAGACTTATTACAGCAAGTCGCGGCGGCTGTCGATATGATTGAAGAAACAGATGAGCGACAAAATATATCAGCTTGCGTACAACTTCTAGCTGGTTTGCGGTTTGACAAAAGTTTAATTACACAGCTTTTTCGAGAGGATATTATGCAAGAATCTGTGATTTACCAGGATATTTTGCAGAAGGGATTGCAACAGGGATTGCAACAGGGAGAAGAACAAGGAAAGAAACAAGAGGCGCTACAACTGGTTCTGCGTCTTGTGACACGCCGTTTAGGTGCAATTGAACCCCAGACGGAACAGCAGATTCGAGCTTTAGCGATCGCTCAATTAGAAGATTTAGCCGAGGCGCTGTTAGATTTCACTAGCCAAGCTGATTTAGTCAATTACCTCACAAATATTTCCCCAGCTTAAGCAGATACAGCAAAAAAAGCGGCATTAACGTGAGTCAATAAATCGTAGGGGCGGGTTAAGCCAGATACTCACGGATGATGGGAGCATATCTGTGAACCCGCCCCTACAGCTTGTGAGAAATGTGAGGTAATGCGGTGATGCTAAATGTTCGCTTGTTGGCGTTGATAAAGTGACCAGTACAATCCTTTTTGCTGCAACAATTGGGGATGTGTACCACGTTCTGCAATTACCCCTTGTTCCATCACTAAAATCAAATCCGCACGTTTGAGGGGGGCGAAACGGTGGGCGATGAGAAACACGGTGCGGTTGGCGGAGATTTTTTGCAGGTTTTGCAGTACTTGCTGTTCGGTTTCGCTATCTAAGGCGCTGGTGGCTTCATCCAAAATTAAAATCGGTGCTGAGGAAAGGAACAACCGCGCTAAGGCTATCCGTTGTCTCTGTCCCCCCGATAAGGCTGTACCCCGTTCGCCCACGTTGCTTTCGTAACCGTAGGGTAATTGACTGATGAAATCATGGGCTACGGCTAACCGGGCTGCTTCTACTACTTGTTCAGCAGTAATATCGGGGTTGCCAAGGGTGATATTTTCTAAGATGGAACCGTTAAATAAAAAGTCTTCTTGCAAAACTACACCAATTTGTTGCCGCAGTGAAGCTAAATCGGCACTTTTAATATCAAAACCATCAATTAAGACGCGTCCTGATTCAATTTGATAGAGGCGTTGCAATAATTTAGACAGGGTACTTTTACCGGAACCACTACGCCCAACAATCCCGACAAATTGCCCTGGTTCAACGTTAAAAGAAATCCCGCGTAAAACTGGTTCTGTAGTTGCTTGGTAACGGAAAAATACTTGCTCAAAAGTGATTTGTCCGTTCAGGGCTGGTAATACTAATCCGGTTCCTGCTTCCGCTTCGGGAGCAACGTTGAGAATATCACCAATTCTGTCTACAGAAAGGAGAACTTGTTGCAAATTCTGCCACAACTGCACTAATCGCAACAGAGGCCCGGTGACTCTTCCTGATAACATTTGAAAAGCTATCAGTTGACCAATAGTAAGTTTTTGGTCAATGACTAATTTGGCTCCAAACCAGAGAATTAATAAGGTAGAAAAATTGGTGAGAAAATCACCAAGATTGCTGCTGATGTTGGAGGTAGTCGAAGCTTTAAAACTGGTGCGAATGAAGCGCGCAAATAAACCTTCCCAGCGATCGCGGGCTACTGGTTCGGCTGCATGGGCTTTAACTGAGTGTATCCCGGTAACAGTCTCTACCAGAAACGATTGACTATCAGCGCTGCGGTTAAAGGTTTCGTTCAGCCAACCTCGCAAAATTGGTGTCGCCACTATTGTTAATGTGGCAAATAATGGCAATACAGCCAAAGCCACAAAGGTGAGGGGGATATTGTAATAAAACATCAATGCTAAATACACCACAGCAAAGATGCTATCTAATATCACCGTTAAGGCTGTACCTGTGAGAAACTGACGAATTTGTTCGAGTTCTTGGACTCTGGCTACTGTGTCCCCGACGCGCCGCGATTCAAAATAAGCTAAAGGCAAACGCATTAAGTGACGAAATAGCTGCGCTGATAAACTTAAATCTAGTCGTCGGGCTGTATGGGTGAAGATAAATAGCCGGAGAATGCCGAGTACAGCTTCAAATATCGCTACCAGTAAAAGTGCGATCGCCATGACATCGAGAGTCGGTAAACTCTCTTGTACCATGACTTTATCAATTACAACTTGGGTAATTAGCGGTGTCGTTAACCCCAAAAGCTGCAATGTCCAAGACGCAAGCAAGACTTCGCCTAATAATTTTCGGTATTTCCAAACTGCGGGAGTAAACCAACTCAGGTTGAATTTTTCTTCCTGAGAGATGAGTTCAACTGTCCACATTTGCCCATCCCAAGCGGCTTCCAGCACAGATTGGGGGAGACTTTCACAAGTGCGATCGCTATTTAAAGGATTAGCGATAATTAAGCGATCGCCTTTAATACCATAAGCTACCACCCATGTAGGACTTGCTTGCGCTTCACAATTCCACTGCATCAAAGCCGGAAAAGACAAGGAGCGCAAATCACTCCAACTTATTTGCAACCGTTGCAACACCAACCCCAATTTTTCTGCTGCTTCCACAACATTTTTTGGGCGTTGTCCCCGTAGTTGGCGTTGTACCCATTCCAACTTCACAGCATGATCCAAATGCTGCGCCACCATCGTTAAACAAGCTGCGGCTGTATTCCCGCTAGCCACAAACGGATAGTTATAAGTTGTCGGCGAAGGGCTAGGAGCTAGAGACTGGGGGCTAGGGGCTAGGGGCTGGGGACTATGAACTAGAGAATTAGTTGTTTCTCCCCCTTGTCCCTCTTGTCCCCGGTTGGTGAGCGAAGCCGAACCATGTCCCCCCTGTCCAGCAAAAAACCCCTCCATCTCCGGCGTTAAAACTTCCGTCCACAGTGCTGTTTCCCAACAAACAACTATGACTTCTTTACTAGCAGCAACAGCTTTGCATTCTACAGATAATTTTTGTAAATCCCCAAACCAGTCTCCTGGTTGTAAAGCTGCTAACGGCTTGCCAATTTCTTCTTCGCGCAAGCGAACTTTACCAGTGACAATAAAAAACTGGTTACCTCCTATAGTATTTGACCAAATTTTTTCTCCTAAACGATACCGACGAATTTCTGATTGATTTTGTAATCGGGATTGTTGTTCAGAAGTAAGCCAGCATAGCGGCGGTTGATTCCACGGTACAGAAGCTAGCACGTTTATTCGTAAAGATTGAGTATCCAGAATTTTTATTTCACTTGTAATTTGACTGTCAGCTTTTGAATTTTTTCTGCTAGCCATTTCTCAAACAACTCATTTTGTAGTGCTTGCTTTAGTTGAGTATCTTCTAAAGAGGCTGGCAAAAATTGTTCTACTCGAAACAAACCATAACGACCTTCAATTTCTATTGGGCCGATTAATTGTCCGGGAGTTGCTGCATCAATAGCAGATCTCAAGATATCTGGCAATGTACCCCGACTAATTGGCCCCATCATGCCATTGACAATGCGATCGTCCGTTAATGAATACTCTTTGGCTAGTTGCTCAAAACTGCCTCCTTCTTCGATTTGAGTATGTAGTTCTTCACTCAGTTCGCGATTATCCACAAATATTCTCGAAATTACTACCCTATCTAGATAGATTTTGCGTTCAATAAAATACTCTGGCAGTTTAGGTTCGGTGACTACAGCTTTCAATTTTTCTAACTTAAAAGTCAAAGCAATTGATGAGTGAAATGTCTGGTAATCTGTGCCATTCTTCTTTAACCATTCTTGAAAAATTTGCGGGTCGGTTAGTTGATTTTTCAGCCGAAAATCAATAATTGTCTGTTCTGTGAAAGCCGAACTGATATCAATATCCTCTCTAATACTGATTTCTTGCTCAATTATGTGCTGGCGAATAATATCACCAATAAACTGCGTCAACTTGCCAGAGGCTTGCAGATATTTTACTGCCTGTTCAATAGAAATTGGTTGGTTATCTACAGTTAAAAATGATAAAGATTCCATAAACTGATTAGGTATTAAAATAATAAATAATTGCTACAATTCCAACTGTAATAATATAGAGATTTCCCAAGATTATTGGTTACATTCAATACCAAAATCTCTCTATAAAATAAATTAGTAAATTAATTTAGATAATTACTAATATTATGTTGTGAGCAGAAAAATACCAACCTCATCTCTTACTTAGAGAAAAATAGTGCATATATTTGGCTCTTTAAAACATAAGTAAATTGGCAAAAATTATTTTCCATCCACTGAAAAAGGCAAAAGCATCTGTAACCATGAAAAATGGCTAAAGACCGATGATAAATAACACCCTTAAAAATTATCTTGAATCGTGCTAGCTAGTTAATTAAGCAATAAAAATTGCCCAGACGTAAGCAATTAACATAGCAGCGATCGCACCGATGAATGTATTGAAAATATTCACTAATTCATTAGTGAGCCAGGTATATTGAGATTGCAATGTTGCACCGATTACACTTTCTAAGCTAGTCGCAATCAAAGCCGCGATCGCACACCAAACTACGCCTAACAAGTTTATCAAACCGACTCCCCAACCGAGAGATGCGATCGCAATTGAAGCCACCACCCCGGCTAAAGTTCCCTCTAAACTGACTGCGCCTTCGGTTCCGCGAGGTACTGGTTGCATTGTGGTAATCAAAAAGGTTCGTTTACCGTATGCTTTACCCACCTCACTAGCACAAGTGTCAGAAAGTTTGGTACTAAAACTCGCCACATAGCCCAACACCAGTAAAGACTGGAGACTCGTGACTAAAGACTGAGGAAGAGAAGCAAACAATCCTGCGTTTAAAATTCCAATTCCTAAAGCACACAGCGCCGCAATCAACGCCGAACCCCAGACGTTTTCCGGGCCTCTCGCGCCAGAACGCTTTTCAGCAATTCCTTCGGCTTCTTTTTGTGCTATACCTATCCGCGTCACTCCAGAACCCACTAAAAAATAGAATGCGACTACCAGATACCCTTGCCAACCCAATGTTCCCCAAATGATCACACCCAGAACCCAAGCGTGGAATATTCCCGCCGGGGTGAGCAGCTTCTTAGGAGCAATCCAAACTAAACCCAACAGAATTGCGTTTAATCCGACTCCCACCAACCAAGGATTTGCAGAATCAAAGAAAGAGAGCATCAGCAATACATCTTATTTAGCGTGAACTGAATATCAACAGAATAGCGAATTTCTCACTTTCCTGCTTCATCCTCTTCACCCCATAATCCAAGAATTACAGATATTCTCTCCTGTTTCCGGATAAAGTTGGCATTGGGGAGGCAGTGCGTTGGACGGGTTCCCCGGCTTGAAGCAACTGCCGTCATGGGGCATTAGTCAAAAGTCAAGGGTCACTGGTCAATAGTCAAAAGCTTGTTGAATATTGACTTTGGACTTTGGACTATTGACTCTTTAACTACATTCAAGCAATTAAGAATAAATTATAGATAGCAATAATCAGTACTAGTGTTCTAGGCAAAAACTATGAGCGCAATTTTATTTCATCTTGCTTTCCCGGTCACAAACATTGCCCAAACAAAAGCATATTATGTAGATGGTTTGGGCTGCATTCCTGGACGTGAGAATCCCCACGCTTTGATACTTAATTTATACGGTCATCAATTGGTAGCTCACACCACTAAAGAACCTTTGACACCCCAACGCGGTATTTATCCCAGACACTTTGGGCTAGTTTTTACTTCAGAACAAGATTGGCAAGATTTACTAGAAAGGGCACAACAGCACCAACTACTTTTTCGAGAAGAACCCAAAAAACGCTTTGTGGGGTTGCCTCTAGAGCATTACACGTTCTTTTTAGAAGATCCTTTTTATAACTTAATGGAATTTAAATATTACCGTCACCCAGAGGCGATTTTTGGCGGTTCTGAGTATTCGCAAATTGGGGATAGGACTTAATCGGCTCGCTTAATGTCTCTGCTACTGCGGCTAAACACCTAGAATCTGACAGCATCCAGGGGTGTAAAGCCACAGGAAATATCATCTCTTTTCCCACGGGCATTTGAGAACTCTTAGCTGGGACAATCATCAAATCATAAGGAGTCCAGATTGATGTAAAGTTGATATCCTGCAACATCGCCACATCAGAATTTAAATCTTGCAGCAAAGCACTGTTGGGACGCATTTGCACGCAACCTGTCCGCTGAGATCCATAAGCGATTACAGTGCCTTGATGGGGCGAAGAAATAGTAATAAACCGCTGTACCCGCTTAATTCCCTCCAGCCGCTGGATATAGTAACGACTGACAATTCCGCCCATGCTGAAAGCAACTAAATCCAGTGGTTGTTCTGGAGGAAATTCTTTATTTACATAATCTGCTACCTGCTTTGCCAACTCATCTAAACCTTTAGCACCATTATTGGGCACTAGATCTAAGGCATAGACAGACCAACCACGTTGTTTTAAATATTTCCCCATTCTATAGAAAACTGCCCCTGTGTCATCAATGCCATGTACTAACAACACAGGATTACGTTGCTGATTTTGATTGTTAATTACCATATTTGTGCTGAATCGCTTCTGTAGAAAATGTAACTGAGTCTCATTGTCACTGCAAAACTATCTATGACACTCCTTTTACTGGTTTAAAGTCAACAACTGCACTTTGCTGAAAATCAGGATTTTCCAAATGAAGAATTGTTAATTTTTATTAAGCTAACGTTCAGAATCTTGCCCTGAGTTACAGTAAAATTTAATAATTAATTCTTAGAGTATGTATTGTATGCAGGTTATGGGTGCTCCCACAAATCAGGTGAAAACACTTGCGCTGTATTATTACTACAATGTTGATTAAGTAGAAACCTATGAAGGTGGTCATCCAAAATAGGATGATGCAAAGCAAAAAAAATGTAACATAATGTCGTAATTTTTAATAATTACGGTAAAAATTCCACATAATAAAGGCAGGAGCAATTGTAATGGATTTTATCAAAAAGTTGATTTCGGGCATTGTCGGTTTCCTAACTGGACTTTTACCAGGGAAAAAGAAGAAAAGCAACGGTTACTTCTTAGAACTTGATGAATCCAAGGATGCAAAGCCAGTAGCTGCTGTTACAGAAGCAGCTAAAGAAGCAGCTAAAGAAGTAGCAGATAATGCCAAAAAAGCAGCAGAAACTGTTGCAGATAATGCTAAAAAAGTAGCCGAAACAGTTACATCACCATCCAAGGCAGAATCATTAAACGGCACAAAAACAGCTGCTTCTAAGTCTTCTAAGTCTAAGAAAAAATCAACTAAAGAAGCAAAACCAGCTGATGTGCAACTAGTTCAGACTGCTCAAGGTCTAAAAGTTGAACCAGGTAAGAATGATAAAGCCGCAGCAGCTAAAGTAGTTAAAGAAGCACCAAAAGAAACCACCTTTGCACCCAAATATGTTGCTGGTGGAGTTGGTAGCACTAACGGTCGCCGCCGTCCCGGAGCTAATATGAGTGCTTACTTGGATCTCGCACGTCAAGTGAAAACTCCTGGTTAAGTTTACTTGCTTCGCCTGTCATTTATCATTTGTCAGCGATGCACTAAGTTTCGATTTCCCTGCGAGACGCTACGCGAACGCTCAACTACCGCTGGCCTAAGTGTTGTTTTCCATCGGGTTTAATACTTTCCTTTGTATAGATTTGTCCAACTTTTGTGGTGCGATCGCTAATTATCCCGATCTATTTTTTGGGTAAGGTTTGAAAATACGAGTCCACTATATAAATGAAATGCTGGGTCCCAATTAGTCTTATCCCTACGAAACAGGTGAATGTGAGACTGGATGTTACCCAGCATTTCTGTTTGATCTAATATTGTTTCTGCAAAGTGTGTGAAATCTGACCAGACGTTGATTTGAGGTAGTTGCTGGTCAAGCCATTCTTGTAAAAAATTCCAATTAATTCTGATGGTATTTTGGCTAGTTTGAGATGTGATTTCTAATCCTTTTTGGTATTGATAGCTTTTGTCAGAAAGTCGCAAAATACAACCCCTACCCGGTAGGTGTAAATCACAAAATTGTGCATAGTCTTGGGTTTGAGTTTTGTGTTCTAGTTTGCGGTAAGGATCGCCATCTACGACTTGCTCAAAAATAGGTAATAGTCCCACTACCCGTGCTTTGACTTCTGACCATTTGAAGGTTAGTGAACCGAGTTGATTTGCGGGGTTACGGCAAACAATAGTAGTATTCGCAGCAGATTCGACAAAATTATGCACTTGAAACACTCGAATTTGCCCAATAGCAGCGATTGTTACCCAAAAGCAGGGAATACCAGCTTGTTGTAGTTGTGTACCGTAAAACTTGAGTTCTCCGATTTGTCCAATGCGATATAACTTCCAGCCGCGACTGGGTAAACTTAGCCTTGCAGTGTAGGTGTCAATTTGGAAAATCTGGGCAAATTTGGGCGCTAATTTGGCTTTGAGTTCATTACTCAGAGGTTCTAAGACGAGTACGCCTAATTCTGTATTACTAGGTTCTGTTGTCGCCTCAATAATAGCTCTTTGTCTTGCTTCTTGTTCAATTTCCTGTAGTCGCTGCAAACCCTGACGGGCTTGCGTCAAAATTTTAGTATTGGTTGTACTTCTTAACAAATGTCGGTAAACCTTTTGTGCATTCTCATACTTTCTTGAGACTTCATGCAGTCGTCCCAGATAAAATTGCACCCAAGGATTCTCTGGCGATTCTTCTAACAGGGGCTTGAGTAATTTAGCGGCAGTGTGATAGTCTTTACGCTCAAAGGCATTGGCAACTTGTTCAATCATCACTTTGTTTACACCCACACTGGAAGAATATCTCTCTCGCGCCTCTGCGTGAGATATACATCCTTTATACTTCACACGCTGCGGAAACTAGTGATAAAGCCACAACTGGCGCTGTCACAGCCCGCAAAATCCGACGACCAAGGGAAACTCCTTGAAATCCCGCCGCGATCGCACTATCAATTTCTTGTTGTGTCCATCCTCCCTCTGGGCCTATAGCGATAATTAATCCTTGGTCATTTGTCATTTGTCCTTGGTCATTTGTTATACCTTCGACTTTGCTTATTTGGTGCGGTAAGCAATCTTTGAGGTGAGGAAAGTTACCACGGGCTTCACAGATATATTTGTGGCTATTTTCAAAAGACAAACTACTGCTAAAAGCCACAGGTTCTAAAATTGTCGGCACAAAAGCCCGCTCTGATTGTTCCGCAGCTTCCGCCGCAATTCGCCGCCAGCGTTCGAGTTTTTGGGGGCTTGGTTGCAGTAAAGTACGATCGCTCAAAACTGGGGCAATTGTTGTTACTCCTAACTCAGTACAACACCTGACTACTTCATCAAATCCATTTCCTTTGGGTAAGGCTACCATCAGGGTGATTGATACAGGTAACTCAGTTTCCACCACCAGCGGTTCTAAAACCTGTCCTTGCTCCCCTGCTAGCTGGGTTAACCACCATTTACCCTTACCATCCATTGCAATAAAGCGATCGCCTTCACGCAACCGCAACACCCGTGCTAGATAGTGTTGTTGCTCTTTGGTGAGGGAAATTTGCCCTTGTTGGAGTTGAGAAGGTGCGATCGCAATTCTTTGCAGTTGAGCCATAAGATTTTCTGCACTGTGGGAGTATCAATATTTTTTTGCTTTCCGGAATAACTTCGGATTTGGGTGAAATATCAGTGTATGTCTTCATAAAAACATTAAAATCGAGTAAATCCACTTCAGTAGTTTCTCTTAAGTATACGGAATCAAGGCTAGGACTGAGAAACGATGCAGGTAATTCATTGAGCTTGGGGAATGATTCTGGATGAGTAACGATAGCAAAATTAGAATTTTGTTTTTGACGGCTGAACCTACTGATACTGCTAGACTGCGTTTACAACAAGAGTTACGAGAAATCAAACAAAGGCTGCAACAAGCCAATCAGCGAGAAAGATTTCAGCTAGAGTTTGGATTTTCTGCTCGTTCAGGAGATATAAGCCAAGAATTACTGAATTTTCAGCCTCATATCGTGCATTTTTCTGGACATGGTACAAGTACTGGTGAGCTTTGCTTTGAAGATGAGTTGGGTAAAATGCAACCTGTCACTCCCCAGGCTTTAGCTGCGTTGTTTGAATTAGTAGCCAATCAAGTTGAGTGCGTGATTCTAAATGCTTGTTATTCAGATATTCAAGCCAAAGCTATTGCCCAGCATATCCCGTTTGTAATTGGCATGAATACAGCAATTGGCGATCAAGCTGCGATCGCTTTTGCTGTGGGTTTTTACAAAGCGCTAGGTGCAAATCTCTCACCTGAAAAAGCTTTTAAGTGGGGGCTTGCAGAGATTCAGCTAAAAAATATTCCTGAAGAATTAACCCCAGTTCTTCGTAAAAAGACAGAAAACCAATCTCCAGGCGATTTTTATGTAGAACGTCCTCCCACTGAGCAGCGCTGTTATGAGGCGATTAAGCAGCTAGGTGCCTTAATCCGAATTAAAGCGCCTGACAAGATGGGGAAAACATCTCTGATGAACAGGATTCTTACTTATGCACGAGCGAATAACTTTCAAACCGTAACTTTGAGTTGTCGGCGGTTAGTAAATCGCCAAGTTGCAACTGATATGGAAAGATTCTTACAGTCATTTTGTGCTGTTGTTAGTAACGAGCTAGGGTTAACTAATAAGGTAAATGAATATTGGGATAATCAACTGGCCTCTATTTATAACAGTAGTGAATATTTTAAACAATACCTATTACCAAATACTGCTAACGATTTAGTGATAGCATTGAATCATGTGGATTTGATTTTTGAACACCCTGAAATCGGCCAAGACTTTTGTAATCTTCTCCGAAGTTTTCACGACATAGCAAGACGCGGCGATCCAAATAGCAAAATTTGGGAAAAACTTCGTTTAATTATTGTCCATTCTACGGAATTTTATACATCTTTAGATATTAATAACTCACCACTGGCTAATGTGGGTTTAGTGGTAGATTTACCTGAATTTAGTCGGGAGCAAGTACAACAGTTACTCAAGGCTCATGATCTTAAGTTGAAAGGCCAAAACATTGAGCAACTGATGGCTATGGTAGGAGGACATCCTTATCTTCTGCGAATTGGTATCGATGAATTTAAGTTTAATAAAAAGAAATTTGAGCAATTTTTAAAAGAAGCACCCACCCCATCTGGAGCATTTAGTGACCATCTACGCGAACTCTTGGAACAACTCGAAAATAATCTAGAGTTGAGAACAGCATTCAGTCAAGTTATATCGGCGGATGTAGAAAATCCGGTTAAATTACATCCAAGGATTGCAAAATCTTTACAACGTTTGGGATTGATAAAGTTAAAAGGTTTTTTTGCAGAGCCGCGTTGTGAATTATATCGGCTTTATTTTCAAATGTTCCTTTAATAGATAGCAGATAGGTAAAAATCAACAATGAATCAACCAGAAAAATATTATCAAGTTGGTGGTACTTTAAAACCTGATGATCCTAGTTATATAGAGAGACAAGCTGACAAAAATCTGTATGAGGGATTGAGAAATGGAAATTTTTGCTATGTATTTAACTCCCGACAGATGGGTAAGTCTAGCTTACAGGTAAGAGTCAGTAAAAAATTAGAAAATGAAGACTTTAAATGTGTTGTAATCAGCCTAGAAAGGTTTGGGACTAAAGGAGTTACTCAAGATCAGTGGTATGATACTTTAATCAAAAATATAGCAGATAACTTCGATTTACAAAAAGAGCAATTGTCAACCTTATTTAAAGACAATAGGCGATTAACTCCTTTAAATCGGTTAAGTGATTTTATTGAAAATATCCTATTATCACAAATTGATAAAAACATTGTTGTTTTTATAGATGAAATCGATACTGTTCTCAGTTTAGATTTTCCGACTGATGATTTTTTTGGATTTATCCGTTATTGCTATAATCAACGCGCCAATAACCCAAATTATGAACGAATTACCTTTGCCTTATTAGGAGTAGCTACACCATCACAATTGATCAAAGATACGCAACGTACTCCTTTTAATATAGGGGTAGCGATTCAATTAAATGGTTTTTCCTTTCCAGAAGCTCGACTTTTAACTGAAGGTTTAGAAAGCAAAGTAAATGACTTGAAAATTGCCGAAAACATTATTCGAGAAATCCTGAAATGGACTGGTGGTCAACCATTCCTCACACAAAAGATATGTCAAATTATTTTGTATGATGAAAATGTGATTCCTAGTGATGAAAAACTAATATCCAAATGGATAGAAGAATTAGTGAAAACACTGATAATTGATAACTGGGAATTTCAGGATGAACCACAACATTTAAGAACTATTCGCAATCGGATTATTAATAGTAAAGAACCTATTGTTAAATTACTTAAATTTTATCGAAAAATTTTACAACATCATGAATTATCAATTACTAATACTCCAGAGCAAAGTGAACTTGTATTATCAGGTTTGCTAGAAGAAAAATCAGGAAAATTAAAAGTTTACAACCTCATTTATGAATCTATTTTTGATTCTAACTGGGTTGCTGAAATGCTTGCGGAGATGCGACCTTATGAAGACGAATTACTAGGATGGTTATCTTCTAATCGTCAAGATAAATCTTGGCTATTACAGGGTAAAAAATTACAAAAAGCAATGAAATGGTGTGCTGATAAAAATTTGACAATTGAAGATTATCAATTTATTAATGCTAGCCAGGAGTTAAAACTACGGAAAGTTGAGCGTTTTCAGCGCTGGCTAACATTTATAACTGTAAGCATGGTAATTATTGCTGGGATAAGTACATTTCAATTGAAAGAAAAAATTCAATCGTTATTTTTACCATATATTTTAGAGCCAGAACTATTTAGTCAAGGAGAAAAGACTTTTTTTTTGGGCGATGCAAATTATTATCAGACGCAGGGTGTAGAAGCCTTTAAGCAAGGTAATTATTCAGAAGCAATAGAGCTTTTTCAAAAAGCTAAAAATGTTGATCGTAGTGATCCTGAAGCAGAGATTTATTATAACAATGCACTAGCACATAAACAAGAAAATGATACAAAGATTAAGCCTTTAACTATAGGAGTAGTTGTACCTATATATGCAAGGAAAGAAGTTTCTAAAGCAACATTGAGAGGAGTCGCACAAGCCCAGGCTAATTTTAACAAAAATGGTAATGGTGGATTAAAAGGTCGATTATTGAATATTGTAATTGCCGATGATAGTAATAACCCAAACTTAGCTCGAAAAGTTGCTCAAGAGTTAATTAAAGACTCAAATGTATTAGCAGTGATTGGGCACAATGCTAGCGAAGCTGCTAAATATGCACTTTCTGAATATCAAAAAGCTGATTTAGCAATGCTATCTAACGCTAGCAGTAGTAATTTATTACGCAGTCAAGTTTTTTTTAGAACAACCACTTCTAATAAGGTTAATGCTGAATTATTGAGCAAATATGCTATCAAAAATAAAATTAAGCGAGTTGTGATTTACTATAAACCTGAAGATGCCTACAGTGATGACGTAACACGGAATTTTGAAACCTTCTTTCAGCAGCAGGGTGGTAAAGTAGAGCTTGTAGATTTGAGAAACCCAAAACAGAATGCATCCGATCAATTTAAACTCAGTCTCGTCTCAAAAAATCCACCGGATGCGGTTGTATTTTTTCCTACTACGGAGCTAATTTCTACTGTAATTGACATTGTTCGCGCTCAAGGAGATCTACCGTCCGTAGCAAAAAAGGTAAGGCTGTTGGGAGGAACAACTTTGTATAATTCAGAATCTTTCAAACAAGGTAAAGAATATGTTCAAGGACTAATACTGTCGCTTCCCTGGTTTCCCGAAGAACCAAACTCGAAAGCATTTGCAGAGCAAGCTTGCAACAGATGGGAAGATCAGATTAGCTGGTCAACGGCCTCTAGTTATGATGCGACTCAGGCTTTTATCGCAGCCGTATCAAAGTCTGACAATCCTTCTAGGAAGGATGTAATTAACAATCTCAAATCTATTCAGCTTCCAGCTAATCAAACTTCAGGAGATGAACTCAAATTTACTGATGGTGAACGGACAAATCTTAAACCAGTTTTAGTTCGTGTAGTTAAAGGTAGCGGCAAGAAGTGTGGAGGTCTCGAAGGAGGCGGATTTCATTTTGAAAAAGTGCCGGAAGACCAATCTTTATCTAACTAAATAGTTAAATGAACAAAGATAAACGCTGATAAATTATGAGGGGTTGGGAAGGGTGAGATCCCCGACTTCTTTAAGAAGTCGGGGATCTCGTAGCCTAGCAAAGTAGGTGTGGCGGACTACTAGCCCCTCGTCCCTAACTAGAGATTCTGTAAATAAGCGTCTAGCGCTTCATTTACCAATTCGGTCATTGGCCTACCTTGGGTAGCTGCGGCGGCTTTGAGCTTGTCATAAACCTCATGTTGCAGGCTGACACGACGGCGGGTTTTATAGCTGGCGATCGCTGTATTTGCGATCGCCACTTCTTGTCCTTCACTTTCTGCTGTTATTGAGTCTGCCATTGTTTCTACTAAACCATCGCTATCGTCTGTAACTTCTGGTGCTGCAACGGTTTGGGCTTCGTAATTAGCAGCAAATTCCCGAATGGCATCAAAACCGATGCGATCGCAAAAATCCCCAAAGCTTTCTTCTGCGTTTTTCGACTGTTTAAAGTAAACGAAAATCGGTTCTAGCTGGGTTTCCAAGTCGTTGTGGTGTAGCCGTTCCATGTAAGGCTGGGCTAACCGCGTCTGATTTGGCGAACCTCCTAACCATACTTGGTAACTTTCCGGCGCACTCCCGACAAAAGCGAGTTCCGCCATGTAAGGACGAGCGCAGCCATTCGGACAGCCTGTCATCCTTACCACAAATTCTTCATTTTGTAAACCGACTTTATCCAAAATTTTGCTAATTCGGTCTAAAATACCTGGAATTGCCCTTTCGGATTCGGTGATTGCTAACCCGCAAGTAGGTAAAGCGGGACAAGCCATCGCCAACCTTTCTAAGCGGTCAATTTTGCTGGGGTCGGATATAACGCCGCGACGGTCGAGAATTTCTTGAATCGCGGCTTTGTCTGCTGGTGCAATTTCGTAAAAAATCAGGTTTTGGTGGGCTGTGAGGCGGATGGGTAGGTTAAATTGCTCAACGATTTCCTTTAAGGCGGTTTTCAGTTGAAATGAACCTTCATCCTTGACGCGACCGTTATCAATGGAAATTCCCAAGAACAGCTTGCCATCGCCTTGTTCGTGCCATCCTAAGAAGTCATGATATTTAAATTCTGGCAGTTCTTTAAAGGGAGCGATCGCTTTGCCAAAATATTCTTCGACTTTGGCGCGGAATTTCTCTACACCCCAATCGTGGAGTAAATATTTTAATCTGGCGTGACGGCGGTCAGTGCGATCGCCATAATCTCTCTGGGTGGCTACAATTGCTTTCACGATGTCGTAAACATCTTCTTTGGCTACATAGCCTATCGGATCGGCTAGCCTTGCGAAGGTTTCTTCTTTGTTGTGTGTCCGTCCTAAGCCACCACCAGCAAAGACGTTAAATCCTTCTAATTTGCCTTTCTTATTGGTAATGACGACTAAGGTCAGGTCTTGGGAATACAAATCAATAGAATTATCCCCCGGCACTGTCACACAAGCTTTAAACTTGCGAGGCATATAGTATGTGCCATAGAGGGGTTCTTCGGAATTGTTGATTAGTGTCCCATTACTATCGCTTTGTCGCGCTGCTTTCACCTCTGGGCTTTCTTCAGCACTAATTACCTTTTCGCCATCTAGCCAAATTTCGTAATAAGCACCGGTTTGGGGCGACAACAAGTCAGCAATATTTTGGGCATATTCCCAAGCATACTGATATTCTGGGCGATTCTTCCAGGGTGCTGGGGGAGCCATCACGTTGCGGTTGACATCGCCACAAGCGCCCAAAGTGGAACCGAGATTATTCACAATAGAAGCGATCGCCGCTTTGAGATTTTTCTTTAAAATCCCATGTAGCTGAAACCCTTGACGGGTAGTGGCCCGCAACGTGTGGTTACCATATTCATCAGATAGCTTATCTAAAGCTAGATATAGCTGCGGCGGTACTAAACCACCTGGGTTTTTTGTCCGCAGCATAAATTGGTAATCTTTCTCCTGCCCCTTGACGCGATTATCACGGTTATCTTGTTGATAAGACCCGTGAAACTTCAGTAACTGCACTGCATTTTCGCTAAAGTGAGTTGTATCCTGAAGTATCTCGGTGGCTACAGGTTCACGCAAAAAATTACTATTTTCCTTGATTCCTTCTACTTTGGAAGGCTTACGGCTAGCTATCGGGGAAGGAGGAGATTTAACCATTAGAGTTGTAGACTGTTCTTAATAAGGCATCAGTAGAAGCCGAAGCGGCAAATTTCAAAGCACTGATTCGGCCAGGTGATCCCCGGATATCCGGTCGGAATTATGAGGAATATTTTAATTTTAACATGGCAAAAAGCTGGCTTTGTCAGTGAAGCAACACTTAACAAAACCAGCATACCAGTATATATGGTTGTGCCAAACTATAACATTTGGAACTGTAGAACAAACAACTCACTAATCTACCTTATCTACTTCATCTACCCATTCTCCTCAAACTACGTAAGACTCACCAATGCCCAATGCCCTATTTAAAGCGATAACCTAGACCACCTTGGATGCTGACAGCAGAAGCAGGGCTATTTTGGTAAGTCTTCATACCTAGGGTGGCGTTACTGTAGATCAGGAAGTTTTTGGCGACTTCAGATTCTACACCAGCAGTTAGGGCTACTCCGTCTCTATCGCCTACGGGAGTTTGTTTACCATCTTTTTCTACGAAGGAATAACCACCAGCTAAATAGACGTTAGTTCCTTTAGCAATTGGCGCATCTACGGAAATTTGGGGAATAATTGCAGTTGTCTGATCGGTAAACATAATTTGAGTCCGTGCAGAAAATGGAGTGGGGCCTAATTTTAAACGGCCTGTAACGTTACCACCAAATTGAGCATCTTGACCAACTTGCCCGCCATTAGTCACACCACCTGCAACACCAGCACCGATATAGCTAGCATCAGTACCCTTTTGTGTTTGTGCAGAAGCTTGACCAGCATTTATAAAAAGAGGAGCAACTACTAAAGAAGACAATGCAGAAATTGTTACCAAAGACTTGAGTACACCTTTCATAATTTTGACCAAATATTGTTTTTTTGCTGTTAAATTAAAAGTCGTAAACTGAGAAGAAATGTTCCGATTAATTCTCAATTTCTACTAAATGTTTGTCTCTATTGATGCATATAACTTACAGGCTGTGTATCAATCAAAGCTCTAAATAGCAATGCTATAATTACAGAACATTGTTCGGTTATCCGGGATTTTTTGCCAAAAGTAGACGCTTTTTAAACTGGCACAATAAAGAGCAAAAAAGATTAGCCCAGAAAAGCCGGATAAAAACGATTAGCACCCCGAGCAGAAGATTTATATATAGGATGAAATAGTCGGTTGTAACAGCTATTGCAATAAGCTCTAGAGGGAATCTATAAAGTAAAGTTTTAGAGACTTCTATGGAGACTGAATAATGCTAACCGCTGCAAAAACGTTGTCTGGATTGATGGGTTTATGTATCGGTGATGCGTTGGGTGTGCCGGTGGAGTTTACTAGCCGCGCTGAACGAGTTAAATCTCCAGTTACCAAGATGCTAGGTTATGGCACATGGAATCAGCCGCCAGGAACTTGGTCTGATGACAGCTCTTTGACTTTTTGTTTGGCTGAAAGTCTTTGTAGAGGGTATTCGTTAGATGCTATAGCCAATTCCTTCTGGCGCTGGTACAAAGCCGCTTACTGGACTCCCCGTGGTCAACTATTTGATATTGGCAATACCACCCATGCGGCGATTATGCGCTTGAAACAGGGCATTTTACCCAGGGAAGCAGGGGGAAAAATTGAAAATACCAATGGCAATGGATCGTTGATGAGAATCTTGCCAATGGCATATTGTCACAAAATGTTAACCTTCAGCGAATTAATCGCCAGGGTGCATGATGTTTCTGCAATTACCCATGCCCATACGCGATCGCTCATGGCCTGTGGAATTTATATTACTATTGCCGTTGCCCTGTTAGAAGGGGCTGACCCCCAAGCCGCTTATCTACAAAGTTTAAACAAGCTGGAGACTGTTTATTCTCCACGGGAATATTTGTTAGAAAAACCCCATTTTGCCAGAATCTACAGTGGCGAAATTGCCAAACTACCAGTAGAAGAGATTAATTCTGGTGGCTATGTAATTGATACCCTAGAGGCAGCACTGTGGTGTTTGTTAAATAGCTCATCTTATTCTGAAGCAGTATTAACAGCAGTGAACTTAGGTGGAGATACGGATACTACCGCTGCGGTGACTGGTGGGTTAGCAGGAATTTATTACGGGTTGGAAAATATTCCCCAAGAGTGGATGAACCAAATCGCCCGCAAACAAGACATTATTAACTTAGCAACTCGGTTTGCGGCTGCTGTTTATAGTTAATTGGCGATTGTGAATCAACAACAAAATTAGGTAATAAATATCCCATCTTCTAGGAACGTAGGAAGATGGGGTAATTTCTCTTAATAAAAAACTCCATCCCCTCGTGGATGGAGTTTTTGGGCATGGGACATGGGTAAGATATTCCCAATGCCCAATGCCCAATGCCCAAAGCGACGGGGCGACTATCTCTCTCCACCCACTCTGGCGATGGAGTTTCCCGTCGCTTTCAATGAATTGCCTAGCACTCACCCTTGATTTGTTCCGAAATCCATTGCAGGTAAGGTTGAGAACCTGCAACAATCGGTAAAGCAATAATTTCCGACAACTCATAAGAGTGCAGTTCCCGAATTTTGGCTTCTAAAGTGGGATATTGTGCCAAATCAGTTTTAATCAGTAACTGCCATTCATCTTCTGTGTGTATTTTCCCTTGCCAGGTGTAAATCGAGTGGATGGGCAACAGACTCACACAAGCAGCGAGTTTAGCTTCCACAAGGGCATTAGCGATCGCTTGTGCCTCTTGGACATTGGCTGCTGTCACTAATACCACACCATAGCCAGCAGGTATTTCCATGATATCTAAACCGGAGATAAGGAATATACCTGACCATCAATTAACAATCGCGTGATGCCTTTAGCTTGGAGATGAGTACGAGCCTTGTGTAGCATTTTACTATCAGGCACTTTAATCACGCGATCGCGCTTGGTAGAAAAGCGCTTAGCCACGCGATGGTTATCGAACACTGGTAGAGTTCTTTGCTGAGTTTCCAGGTTGGGGATTTGCCCCAAATCACCAAAGTCTCGCAGTGGACGGGTAATTAATTCTGAGGATCTGTCAATGACCAAATAGCAAGTTTTAGGCAATTGTGCTGACGACAATGGTAACACCTGAACTGGTGCTTCACCGGGTTTGCGTCTTGTCACTAAAGGTCTTGCTTCCTCATAGTCATCGTCCTCATCCTCATCAAAAAAGTCATCATCTTCGTCTAAATCGTCCTCTAAATCGTCCAAATCTTCAGACTCATCTAACAAGTCTTCGCCTAGCATTTGGGCTAAGACGTTGGCTTGTGGAGGCTCATCATCTAACAAGCGGTTAGAAATGTTGCCGATTTCTGCCCGTTTGGGAGTCGGAAGATTGGGGATTTCCGGTGGTTTAGGAGTAGGAAGGCTGACGATTTCTGGTAGCTTAGGACTGGGAAGATTGGGGACTTCTGGCGGCTTTTTCGGGATGATTTCCAGCTGTTCTGCGGCGGGAGGTTGGGGTTTTGCTTCCGCTGAAGAACGCCGCTTTACTCTTCTGATAGCGGGGGTTGATTCCTCGCTATCATCTTCTGGTGATACTACTACTTTTTCCGGCTCAACCTTAGACAACTCCAAAGGCGGTTTGTCCGTAATTGGAATTTCTTTTTTTGGCTGTTGCTGAATCAACAGTGGTAACTGATCGTAGTTTACCTGTGCCCTGCCTTCGGGAGTTCTCGCCGCACGTTTCAAAGAAACGAGGTACTCGTACTCATCTTCTGGTAAGGTGCTTTTGAGCAGGCGGCTAATTGTCGAGTTACTAACGTCATAGCGTTCTGCCAAAGTTGAGGTTGTTTCGGCAGTTTCTCGATATAACTTGAGAATTTCTTGTTTATCAGAATCGGTTAATTTTCTCACGGTAGATCCCAAAAATCTTTTCTAAGCTCGTTTTCTTCCTCGCTCCCGCCGCGATCGGCTCAATGATGTGTCATATTCTAAAACAGCCCCCATGCCAAATAAAACTCCACTAAATACCCAAAACACTTCTAATATGTCTCCACTTTGATAATTAGGAATCGAATTTGTGGCATATTTAAACCACATATCTGCAATGTAGAGTGAAAACGCTGCGGCTGCAATCATTCTCCAAGATTGGGCAACTCGTCCCCCCCAAAAGGCTAAGAGTAAAGTTGTGGCGATAATTAAAATAGCTACATCGCTAACTACGTAAAACCAATTTAAAATACTGCCTAGCAACTCTAGCGGTTTGGTTTGTTTCAACGAAATCCACCAAGCTAACAAACTACCAAATACGCCAATTGCCAAAACAATTAGCCATTGCCATTTTTCGAGATTGATTCGCCTATGAGCCGCTGCTAAAATCATACCTGTACCAAGACACAGATAAGTTACTACAAAAAATACATCGCCAATAGAAACATCCGGTTCTTCTTTCAAGATGATTTCCGTATAACCGAAAATTATCCCTCCTAGGAAATAAGACAGCATACCTATGCCAATAGCGAGCCAAACATTTCGACCACTGACTATTTGCTGACTACGCCAATTCCTCAAGCATAAGATACCGGCACCCAGGTAAGCTAACGCTTCAAAAATATTTGTACCAATTACATACCACTCGGCACGGCTTTCTATGCCATTTGGTTCTGGGACTTTAGCGCTAAACAATAGATAGTATAACAGTGCCAGTACAGCCCAGCCAATGCCAAGTAAGACGATGTTCCCTGTTTTGAAAATAGATTTAGAACCGTAGGAATTGTCGTAAGAAGTACCCATAAGGCTTGACTATGTAAATACACTTTGGCAGTATTGTGACTTGCATGACTTTGTAGGAAGCAGTTTATCTGAAAACCAACTAGTCAATTGCTTTGTCAAACAATACACAATTAAATTAAAAGAGCAACTATCTGTGGTCACAGTTTTTTCCTAGCAGGTCTATGCTATTGCCACAGTTTACTCATTGGAGATTGAATTAGCCAACTAATAAATAGCGATCGCTCTGCTTCTGGCATATCTTGTAACCGATCAACCACTGGATGGGCGAAGTTGGCATTACCAAAATAGGTTTTCCCTAGTTTATGGAGTTCCTGTAAAAAGATAACTATATGATTTTCTTGCCAGGGAGGTAGGCTGGCTGTTTCCAGTGGATCTAGTTTTAACAAAGATTTTACTGCTTCTAGCGAAGATGCTTGCGGCAGTTGCTTTTGCCGCAATACCTCCGCAATATCTTTTTCAAATAAAGACGCTTGCTTAGCACCTAAAAAATCTTCAATGTCGATATGCACCGCTTGCAATAGCAAAATACAGCCTAGGACGAAAATTGCTGTTTTGCTGTGCTCGTCAGTGTCACTACCTAACTGTTCTAAACGGATTTTTCCCCAGACGGTAAAACGATCTGGCTCCTCCAACAATACACAGGCTTTACCTCGATTATCCGTTAATTCTCTCCACAAGGCTCTAGCTTCTTCCTCTTGGCTAGCTTTAAAAACACTAATCAAGCGGAAGGTTTGCCCCTGATAGTGGAGGACTGGCATTGGCTGCTCCCGTTTCGGGTGCTGAATGCTTGATATTTCTACATCCTGCCGTTTGAGAATAAACATGGCACTAGCAAATAACTCCTCACAGGGGCGTTCTCGATATGCGATCTATAATCCGATTTCACAGCATCGCCAAGAGTGCGATTACCTAGCATACAGTAGCCTTGAGCCTGGCGATCGCACCAGGCAACTCGACAATTTACTCCCACACCCAAATCACCCATTGA
The DNA here is from genome assembly GCF_963875285.1 of Calothrix sp. NIES-2100. Classification (NCBI taxonomy): domain Bacteria; kingdom Bacillati; phylum Cyanobacteriota; class Cyanophyceae; order Nostocales; family Calotrichaceae; genus Calothrix; species Calothrix sp. NIES-2100. The sequence continues at coordinate 7,448,474 of NZ_CAWNLA010000001.1, read as the reverse complement.
CCACACAATATCTTTAACCAATAGTCCATTTACTTCGTTTTTAGTGTACATTGATTAACTAGCGACTAGCATCTTAGCCTTCCTACAGAGAAATCTGCAATTTTCAATTGCTTCTTTGTCGGAGAAACGATATAATTGGTTATATGACTCCCCCAAGAGCCATAGTATTATTTTGGGCGCGTAGCTCAGTGGATAGAGCAATTGCCTTCTAAGCAATCGGCCGCAGGTTCGAACCCTGCCGCGCTCGTTTCAGATAAGAACGAACCCTTAAGCAAAGACGCATGATATTGTCATGACATCGATTGAGGGTTTGTTTTGCTGCATCACACAAAAAATAAAGGTGATATTGCTGCTACAAAAGCGATCGCAGATCTAACAGTCAAAGGCTATTTAATTCTCACACCAGTAGTGTGTGAGCATTTACCATTTGATTTTGTTGCTTACAAAGATGAGAAATTTTATAAAATACAAGCTAAATATGCAGGAGACAACAGAGTAGTCAATAGGACTATCTGGGTAGATAAGAATGGGACTCATCAGAAAAAATATAAAGCCGAAGACTTTGATTTTTATGCTGTTTATCTACCTGATATAGATAAAGTTGTCTATCCTTCAGTTAATTTTAGTGGTTGCTACATCACCACCCAAATACCTAATTCAGCCACACCTTTTTACTGGTGGGAAGATTTTAGAGAGTTTACGGAAGAAGCGCCTAAGCGAACTTACAAGGAATTTGGAGTTGACTTAACAACTAGGAAATTTAATCCAGACTCTAGAATTAATACCAGAAAAGTAGAACGACCATCAAAAGCAGAATTAGAAAAATTGGTGTGGGAAAAACCTACAGCGCAAGTCGGTAGAGATTTTGGTGTTTCTGATAAAGCTGTTGAGAAGTGGTGTAAGGCTTATGGTATAGAGAAGCCGCCTAGAGGTTATTGGGTGAAGAAGGTTTTTGGGAAAGTAGAAGCCTAGATTTTAAAAGTAGGATGTGCAATTGCTCAATCAAAGTTAGCGTTGAATACCAATGAGCATCCAAATCTGTCTGAATAATTGGTTACTTTTTCGCTGGTTGGCTTAGTGCTAGCGTGGAATTTAAAGTCAGAAAATAGCAACTTAGCAGAAATTAGAAATATTATGTGGGTAAGTGCGATCGTTGCGTATTTGCATTACTTAAGCTTTATCTTGTGTTTTGGTGTGCTGGTGTTAGAAGCATTTACCTTAAACACAGAGTTAAGTTTAAAAGAAGCTGGGAAAATTGTCATAGCCGATGCGATTTATGGTATATCGGCAATTGTTGTGCTGATTACAGGTATCTTGCGTGTTGTCTATTTTGGTAAAGGTACAGATTACTATTTGCACAACCCAGTTTTCTACGCCAAAGTAGCAGCTTTTATCGTTGTGGGTTGTTTGTCTATTTATCCCACTGTTTCTTTTCTTAGTTGGTTGAAAAGTCTGCTACAAGGGGAAGCACCCAAGTTAGAATTAGCAAAGCTGAACCGTCTAATCTGGTTAATTAGGGCTGAACTTGTTGGCTTTATCCTCATTCCCTTATTAGCAGTCATCATGGCTAGAGGAATAGGCATAAACTTTGCATAAATTACTTCAGATAGTGCAGTTTTCATCACACTAAACCCTGATACGTAATCACCTAGTAAATACTTATGAGGATGTGTTAGGGCTATGCAAATATTGGGGAGTTTCAGAAAGTGAGGATGAGCCTAAGCAACATATTTCTCAATGCGTTAAGCGTTGCTATAATGCACCCTACTAGACTGGTTGTTTTCCAAAAATCAAATAATAGACTAGTAGGTTGGGTTGAACGAAGTAAAACCCAACAATACCAAGTTTTTTGGGTGTTAAGTTGGGAACGAAAACCAACCTACGACTACTATTATTAAGGAAGCCACGATTCGGGGGTCTAAGTTCAACCCAACTTACAATTATCTATAATGGTTTCAATTGTTCTAATACTTGAGAATCAAGATATTTTTGTTCAATTATTTCTACCGAATTATCACACCATTTAGCAACTACAGCCGTAGGAACACCTTTTGTGTTTTATTCATAAAATTTGACTATTAAAATAATGTATTCTACTAAAATCATAGTCAAATCATAGTCAAAATACAAGCAGGGTACTCAAAATTTTGACCCAATAGCCAAATCATAGTCAAATCATAGTCAAAAATATGAGTAAAGAACTCAGTTATTGCACGTCTGAATTCCTTATAAGGGCTGAAACCCTTAATTTAGCGTAGGTTATATAGACAAAATAAAAAGCCCGTGACGAGGATTGAACTCGTGACCTCACCCTTACCAAGGGTGTGCAAAATGAACGATTATCAAGGCTTTGAGCGAGTTGCATAGTTGGATTATGCAAGAACTATGCAACTTAGAGAATGTACGAGAAGCCGTCATCTAGAGTACCCAAGATTAACCCACGCAACAACAATGGCGGAATCATAATTAGGTTCCAATACCAAGGGAAGCAATACTCACTCTCTCCAGGTGGCAAATATAGCGATAGGCTAGCGATCGCGAACGCCGATAGAATAGCTAGTCAAATTAAAACTGACATTCTTGCAGGCTACTTTGATCCCACGCTAGAGAAGTATCAACCAATAGTTCAACAGCCTGATAACCTTGTCTCAATCAATAAAAATGTAGCGTTAAACCTTAAGGAATTGTGGGAACAGTACAAGGTAGCTAAACAAGCAAGTGTGGCTGAAACCACTCAAAAAGAGAAATGGTCACAGATTGATAGATGCTTGACTAAAATTTCACCTGAGATGTTGAATCTAGAAAACGCACAGTTGTTGATACCAGAATTACTCAAAACCTATTCTGTTACTACGCTTGAGCGCATTATTAACGATATACACGCTTGTAGTAATTGGGCATTTGAGATTGGATTAATTAGTATTAACCCTTGGAGAAGGTTGAAACAACAGTTACCAGATAAGCCTCAAAGCGGTAGAACAAAAAAAGCATACTCACGAGATGAAGTCAACGCTATCGTTCAAGCTTTTAGGGGTGATTGGTACTGCAACATCAAGTCAGCCTTCAAAGATAGTTGGTATGCTGATTTCGTAGAATTCTTGTTTCTTACTGGATGCCGTCCTGAAGATGCGATCGCGCTAACTTGGGATTGTGTGAAAGAAAAAGTAATTGTCTTTGATAAAGCATATTGCTGTGGTGTACTAAAAAGTACCAAAAATAACAAAGCTCGTATGTTTCCAATCACACCACAAATCAGAGAGTTGCTAGATAGGCATTCAACTTATATTTCTCCCATTCCTGGTAAATTAATATTTCCAGCACAGAATGGTAGTTACATCAACCTCAGAAACTTTACACAAAGGTACACCAAGAGGATTGTAGAAAATTTAGTCAACGAAGGTAAGGTAAAACAGTACTTACCAACTTACAACCTAAGAAATACTAGTATTACTCATTATCTACGTCAAGGTGTAGATATAGCTACTGTAGCGGCGCTTATGGAAACATCAGAAGAGATGATTAATTTGCATTACTGGAGTCCAGATGATGACATTATCAATAATAATGTTCAGTTACCTGAGATTTAGAAGCATAGTCATAATACAGGTACAAGTACCAGCGTTATAACTGTATTCATCATACTCGCACTACAGCACTCATAATACAAACATTAACTAAGGATAGTAAACACGCATTACTATCCTTTTTTCTTACTTCATGTAACAGCTAATAGTTATCTCATGTACGGCGCGCCTTCAATATTAAGTAAGTTACTATGGCTAACTTCACGTATGTACGATAACTAAGATTAACAACTTATTGTAGTTAGCTATTTGCATTAATGCAATTACCAATAGATAAGATACTTATCTTAAGTAAGAGTTACATGAACTATCTTAAATACATTTATCTTAGCTAAGATATCTACCTTAACTATCTATCTTATTTATGATTAGATAATGTACTTGTATGCTGTAAGAAAATAGAGTTATCAATGCTAAAGCTATTAACTAGATTGACATCAATAAGAATGAAGTAAATTTGCTGTTAATATAATCAATTCTCAAAAAATATCTAGATCTAGATAATAGATTTAAATCATTTCTTTTCTAGAAAGTAAACACAAATTCAATTTAAATGTTTACAATGAATATGAGGATTAAAAAACCTCTCTGAACCATGAAAACTGAATATCCAAGACGCTCTGAGGTAACTGAGGCATTGAATAGCCAAGAATGCTGAAGGTAGGTAAAAAACGGGCTGAGGATATTCTGTATAGTACCTGACCACACTTCTAAGGAAGACTGGTTATCCCTTATCGTAAGAAAGGGTTAGACATCTAATAATTAGATGGCTAGGTCGTGTCTATTCAATTTAAATTTAACGATAATAACAATGACAAATATGAAAAAAAATACGCTAACTCGCGTTGTACCTACAAGATTAACCAACTATGATTATGATACTTTTGTGGCTACTGCCAAACAACATAAAATGTCTACTACGGCTTTACTGAGGCAGTTAATTCTAGAGTATATCGATAAGCAAAAAACAAAAATACCAGTACTTAATTGAGTACTGGCGTTTCTGCTTATAAAATTTTAACTATATTACTTCGACTATATTAAGCTGACTAATTTAATTCGATATATTAATAATAATTTTAACATGACTTCTAATTATAATAACATTCCTTATGTAGATCAGCGTCAAGAAGTTATTAATTGGCTATTAGAAAATGGTTATCCAGTATTGCCAGTAGCACCAGCCCAAGACGCTAGTAAGTATCCCCAGCTTAAAAAAAATACTAAAGAAATTGAGTTAGATAAACATGGTAAACCTCAGCCCATATTCACAGGTAAGAATCCATCATATCTAGATAAAGATGGTAAACCACATCTCATAAACCACAGCAAATATCAGAATGAACTACCTACTGATAAAGAATTAGAAGAGTGGTTTGTTCATCCAGATAACGGTATTGGTACGCTAGGTGGATGGAACAATACTATTTGGTTAGATTTTGATACTAAAAACTTTGATTCTCTAGAAGATTGCGAGCGCGCGATTGAATCTTATCTAGAAGATTATCCACAATTACAAGAAACATTTACCGAACGCACTCATAGTGGTGGATATCGATTAGGAGTCAAAGTTAAGCAGCTACCTAATTTTACAAATTTCTCGCTAAAACCCGGTGGTCATCATATAGGTGAAGCATTAAGGGAAGGAAGGTTTACTGTATTAGCTCCAACCGTAGGAACATCAGGGAATGCTTACTGCAATATCAAGCGAGTTCCATTAATTGAAGTAGAATATCTGGAATCAATAGGTATTTATTCAACCAAAAAGAAGAAGGAAGAAAAAATAAAAATCAAAAAGGAAACAACCCGCGCTCCTCAACAAGTTAATACATCTACTATTAGATTGGAATTGTTAGGGAGTGAAACGAGTAAAAGTGTTCTGGAAGGTAATGCTGCTACTGAAGACCGTTCTGAAGCTCTTACAACTGCCATTAGAGAGTGGCTCGGCTGGGAAAACTGGTGTAATGAACAAGGTATTAACTACAGTGGCACAACTGAGAAACTAGCTCAAGAAGCTGGTAAGAAGTTAGGGATTGATTCAGATAAGATTCAACGAATTCTAGATAGTGTTGACCCTAATGATTGCCATCCAGCACTGCTATTTATGGCAGATGAATCTGAATGTTGGTTAAAAATTCGCAACCTAGATAAGAATGTCTATGAACAAAGCTGTCCAGACCATATTAAACAAGATAAGCCAAATTCTCACACAAACTATGAATCAGTAATGAATGAATTAGAGCGAATTTTGCAGATTGAAGACCCTGGACTACAGAAGTGGGAACTAGAACAACTGTCAAGGCAAACTAAAATTAAACCCAGCAAGCTACTAGAAATTTATGAAGCTAAGTTAACTGGTAGTCAGAGCTTTGCCCCTAAAGATGTTCACGAATTTCTAGCCTCAAGTTCAGATGAACGTGAATGGGTGATTGCGGCTCATATCAGTGTAGCTACCACTGTGCTTTTATTTGCCGATGGGGGTGTAGGTAAAACACTACTAGCCTATGACATTTGTAAAGCTGTTGCTACTGGTCAAGCTTGGAATGGTTACAGAACTAAGCAGGGTCAAGTCTTAATCATTCAAACTGATGAACCTGAGATTGATACAACAGAACGGCTGAACATTGCTGGTTTTAAAGATATCCCAAGAGGAGTAATTAACATTGAAACTAATTGGCAGTTTTCACAGATACGCCAATTGAGGCAATGGATTGAGCGTGAACGTCCTTTATTTGTGGTGATTGATTCTCTAACATCAGCTAACCGCAATAGTGGAGTAGAAGAAAAAGATACATCATACGGTGCTGTGTTATATGATCTACGAGATATTGCCAATGAGTATAAATGCTCAATTATGGTTTTACACCATGAAAACAAAGCTGGTGGTACTAGAGGTACAACAGCGATTTGTGACAATGTATCTGAAGTATGGCGGCTGCATAAGGGTGAAGCAAAAGATAATTTATCAACCACACAACGGGTATTAGAAATAGGAAAGTCCCGTTCTGGTTGTACCGGAAAATCTCTAATTAATTTAGATACAGATGATTACTCTTGGAAGCATCAAGGTAACTTCGGGGAACCAGAAAACGTATCTAAATCACTAAAGGAGAAGCTTTTAGGTTTCTTAGAAGACCAACCAGGAATTGAATACACAGCAGACCAACTGGCAACCGAATTTAAGAGCAACCGGGAAACTGTCAGACGTAACCTAGAGAAACTACGTCAAAAAGGGCAGATTGACCGTAAAGATAAAAAAGCAGATACAAATGGTGGTAAGCAACAAGTATGTGTTTATTTTGCTCCTCACCTACGAATAAGTGTGGAACCTTGCCTTGAAATGCAGTTATAGCAAGCTTTGTAAGCCTCCACACTGGGGGTAAATCTAAGGGTCAACACATCTTTAATGTTGATCCTTATAGTCAAAAACTTGATTACTTTAATCAGAACAATTGTAGTTTTTAATTATTAGGTAGATGTTGCCTGTTTGCTAATACCATTTCACGAAAATCTTGATACACTTCACTCCCCCAGCTTGGCTATGTCTATCAATTTTAAAGTTAAACGGTATAACTCCTCTATTTTTACGCCTCTTGTCAAGAAAGGCATTTAAATGACAAAGTTGAGATGCGATCGCACAATTCATTATTGCGTTTAGTGTTCAGAGTTGAAACATTATTTTTCTCTATTCGTAGTAATAAAAGAGAGATAACTAACACAGGAGCCGCGCCATTATTTTTGAATAGGCTGCACACAATCATACTGTGGAACCTACAATTGGAACCTATAGTTGAACCTTCAAACCCAGTCATAGCAATGCTTTTAGCTAAGGTTCCACATAATTTACAGCTATTACACTTCAAAGTTATAGTGGTGGAGAAAGACAGAACCAAAAATCATTCAAGCGCTTAGTATAACTCATTTATTTATTTAAACTAACTGGTTCTTTTGATGCCTAATATTAAGCTCTACCGTTATGATTTCTGCCTTTAATGTTACTTATTTTAATCTTATTGCGTTTAACTAACTATAGTAGTTATGTACTTAATGATGCAAAGTAAATAATGATAGGTTATTGATGCTATAAATATATATATTGGATATATGATGTTTTTATTATTGTGGTATGAGTTACTAGGATTAGTGTAATCGCGCCTCAGTATTGATGAGTATTTATACTTGAATATTTTACAAATTAATCAGTAATTCTTACCTAGCTACTCATATAAGTAGCTATGCCATAGTGGTAGTAGTTTAAATCACAATTACTATGATAAAACTATTAAGTACGCTCACAGTGGCATCCACACTATTCTCTTTATGTTTGCCTATGACAGCTTTGGCACAAGTGGGTGATTCATTGTGTTCTATGACAACCAGTAGTGGAACTACTATTAATTTGAGTAGTTTGTGTTCAGGTAGTAGTCAGGCTAGTGAGTTACAATCAGGTTTGTATCTACAAGGTGTTACTGCAAAACGTATAAAAGAGGTCAATAGTTATAAGAGATTTATTTCAGGTGTTGTCGCAAATAAAAGTAATGAGTTGCATTTTGGCTCGGAATTAGTATATCAAATATACAACCTGAAATCAGGACAACTAGTTGTAACTGATAGTAACTCTAAGCCAATTCATAGTATTAACCCCGGCGAATTAGTTAGTTTTAATTTTGAAGTTCCTCTTAGGTTTGATGTAATAGTAATACAAGTAAAATCTGATAAATTTAGTGGTAGCCCTATTTGTTTTGCAAATACTCAAGAGAAAGAAAATTATTGCAGACAATTGACTAGAGAAGTTAGAAGGCTTTAATTTTTATCAACAGTTTTGAAAGTTTACAGTTGCTATTTACTGAAAACATCCAAGGATAAAGGAAACGCTCAATCAACTGTTATCAACTTTCTCTTTTGGGGAACTATGTATTTAACCAAATAGAGCAATAAGAAATGATTCGCAAAATTTATGCTATACCGTTAGCACTGTCAATGTCTTTATGTACAGGTTTATCAGCTTGTACCCAACAGAAAACAATATCGGCTGCAACTCCTGTACAAACACCAATTCCTGTACAGACACCAACTTCTAAAACTACACCTAAAGCGATTCCATTAACATCAGATGTGAAGGCACGTAAATTTTTGGAAAGCTATTTTAATGAAATAACTACAGGGGGTTTTAATGGCTCAACATATTATTGCAAGTCCAGTAATGCATTTACCTTTTACTCGCCTAGAAAATATGAAATTTTGAAAATTTTACCAGGAAAAGAAAATTCAATGATAGCCCGTACTCGAATTGAATCAAGCAACGCTGGTGGTGTACCTATTATCAAAAATTGGACGTTTCTTATGAAGAATGAAAAACCAGAGTCTTCTTCATCCATTAAAGAAGCTGCTGAATATGGTTATTGTATTTTTATAGTGACAGATCAGTTTTAACAACTATTACATGGAATTTATTGTAACTTCTGTCTAGCATCAACACTTAGCAGGAATACCAAGAAAATCCTACTAAATATCAGTGTTTGGTAGGATTTTTCTTGTCTAGTATTAAATAATTATTAACCCATAATGTAAGCTTTTAGCGCATAAACATTAATACTTACTACTAAAAGCCCCTATAACAGGCGATACGTTGTTTTAGATTTATGACACCTGAAACTGAAAATAGAGGCTTTAGAGGCAGCTAAACCATAGCAGTACTTCCTATCTACGTGGTGATGAATCAACCAAGTAAGTTGTCTGATTATAATAACTTATTGATTTATTGTAGTTTGATAAGTAATCCTGTTATGCAACTTCTATGCAACTAGATTGATATAAAGCGATACTGGTAGAGTACAGCCAATTTATGCAACTTGCACAAAATCGTTGTTTTTTCAATGATTTAAAAAGCCCGTGACGAGGATTGAACTCGTGACCTCACCCTTACCAAGGGTGTGCTCTACCACTGAGCCACACGGGCAAAATTGAACTTTTATTTGAGTTAAGAGTTATAATGCTGGGAAATTTACCATTCACTCAGCGATTATAACTCATAACTTTGAAGTGGTGGGCCGGGCTGGATTTGAACCAGCGTAGGCGTAAACCAACGGATTTACAGTCCGTCTCCATTAACCACTCGGACACCGACCCATTTGTCTCACGATTTACAATAGTAGCGCCAAGTTTTCTAAACCGCAAGGGGTTGAGAAAAATTATTTTGGAGAACTGGATTTCGTAAGGAAACCCAGTTCTTCACGCCTAACTCAGAAGTTCACCGGTTTCTTGCAAGGAATGCAAGCGGCGGTAAATACCCTCTTGGCGCAAAAGTTCATCGTGGCTACCGACTTCCACAATTTTGCCTTGATCGAGAACGACAATCTTATCGGCTTCCCGGACTGTACTCAGGCGGTGAGCGATGATGATTGTGGTGCGAGTTCCTTGAATTGATCGCATCGCTAATTGAATGGAACGCTCAGACTCGTAATCTAAGCTGGAGGTAGCTTCGTCAAAAACTAGCACGTCTGGTTCTACCAGCAGCGCCCTCGCAATTCCCAAGCGCTGTCTTTGTCCACCAGATAACCTCACACCACGTTCGCCGACAACGGTGTAATAACCTTGGGGTAGGTGTTGTACTACTTCATCAACTCTGGCAATCCTACAGGCTTCCTGAACCTGCTCAAAACTAGCATTTGGTCTGCCATAGGTGAGATTGTCTAACAAAGTTCCGTTGAAGATATCGACTTCTTGGTGAACGATCGCTAATCTCCGCCGATAATTACCGACATCTAATGTGCGAATATCTTGACCATCAATGAGAATTTGTCCCTGTTGAGGTTCAAAATACCGCAACAACAGCTTCACTAAGGTAGATTTACCAGAACCAGAACGCCCAACCAAGGCTACTGTTTGGTATGGCTCAATCAATAAGTTGATATCTTGCAACACTAGACGATTGGCATCATACCCAAAATTAACATGGGATAGCTCGATTTTGCCAGTAAATTGATAGGCTGATTCAGCTTGATTTTCTACGTTTAATAAACTCTCTGAATCATAGCCAGTTGGCTCTTGCAGAAATTCGTGAAACCGGAGCATGGAAGAATAGCGACGGGCAAAAACTTCTGCTAGGTTGCTGATAGGTTCCAATTCAGCATACGCCATGCTGGAAAGAGTTAAGGTCATGACAAAATGACCAAGAGAAATCTTCCCGCCGACTGTGGCTGCTAAAGTTAAGCCCAGTATGGCAAATACACAGAATTGAATTACAGTTTTCTGCCAAGTTAATAGATTTACGTAACCTTTGTGGATACGATAATCTACTACTTTTAGTTCCCGATCCAAGCGTTGCTTTTGCCGTTTTAGTTCTTTAGCTTCCGTCGCAAATGCTTTCACTGTTTTGATATTGGTGATCAGTTCTGAGGTTCGACTTTCGGTATTTTCCATATACCTATCTAGCCGACTTTCATACCCAATGATCCTTTGTAAATCTCTCAAACTAAAGCTGAGAATAATCACAAAAGAAATCAAATATAAACTTGCAATCCGCCAATCAATTAACAAGATAAACACAAAAATTCCCAGCACTCGCAGCAGCTTAGGAATTAACTGTCCCGCAATTTCGGGATATGTCCAAGTGTGGTTAGTAACACCTCTGGCTACTCTTCCGGCTATACGTCCGGGGTTATTTTCATCATAAAATTCTAGCGGTAGAGTGAGAATTTTGGCTATAGCTGTTTGGTTATTTTCTCGACGCGCTCTTAAGGCTATATCCCAGTGAAACCAACTAGTTAACCAAGGTTGTGTTGGCGCTCTCACAACTGTGACAATAAAAATTATACCCAGTAATACACCCAAAGATAGATGTTTATTAACTGGGTAATTAATAATGTCAGAAAAATTTGCGATCGCTCTTTGGAGTGGTTTGTCTAATGGTTGACCGGATAAAACGTTTAAAATTTGTCCAATGGCATAAGGTACAACCAAATCAATAATTTCGTAAATGCTGGATGTTGCAATACTGAAAATACTCTGCCCCCAGTAGGGACGAAAATAATGTAGAATATCTCGAAATTTGGCCATGATGCACTCTTCCAAGAGCGTGAGCTTGAGCTTGGAATCTTTATACTACATATGTATTACGCTGTAGTCAAGCTCTAGATCTTTAAATCATCCTTAGGGAGTAGTTGGCAAATGAGAAGGATAAAATTCTAGGTGATAGCGATAAAGAGCCACAGGTTTAGAGCCTGCGGCAAAGTAATCTGGATCTTGAGGTGAAAGGTAAACAGCAGTAACTTGATCCGCTTCTATGGCTGGATGAGATGTTAAACGACGGTAAGCAGTGGTAGATTCGACAGAGTTAAAATAAGGACGAGAACCGCCTTTAAACAGTTGTTGAAACACTTCTGTGGTGATGAACTGACCGTCAGAAGTAGTTTCCGTGGCGCGTGCGGTAACAGCAGAAACTAGTTGACGGTCTCCACGCAATAATGTTATCTGACGATTAGGCGAATTTGGATCTATTTTCACAGATAACACAGCTTCATTGCCTAAATAAGCGCGTGCTAAATTCAAACTATTAAAGGCTCTATCAGCTACTAATTTTGATGATTTGTTATCTATCTGAGGGATGGTTTTTAATCTAGAAACAGGTGATTTTTCGGGAATAAACCTGACTAAAAAACTTATAGGCTGATTGAGTTGTTTGCGGTTAGCGTCAAATCCAGGTGTGACGATATCTGGTGCTAAAGGTGCAACTAAATCCACTAATGTACTCTTAACCTGCCAATAACCTGCCATCCACTCAGGATAAGCTAAATCTCCTGAAGCAGGTTGCACAGAACTTAATTTTTCCCATTGGGGAAAATTAGCCAGTCGTTGAGATAATTCCCCAGCGCTAGCGTATCCACTCCACCCAAATAACAACAAAGCTACCAAGCAAAAGTTCCAAATCGCCTTCATAGCCAGCAATTGATTTTTTAGCGAGTAAAAATTCATCTCCAGAATTATTGTGTTACATTTCGTTGACGCAAATAACAACGAACGCAAGCAAATATAACTTATCAGCTGTCAGCCAACTAAATATGCACATAGGGGAGTACTTTGTTTAGTACTATGGAATACACAAATTTATATAGAAAAAAATAATGGTTTACTGTTTGAAAAGTAAATTAATAATAGTGTAAAATCCGATAAAATACTGATGGACTGATTTCAGGGTGCATAATAACGGATGCAATCGCTTTGTGAATTGCATCTTCGCTGAAAAATAGTTACGTCAAAATTCTCAGAGCATACTGTAAGTACTGATGTGCTTGCAGAGTATATTTGCACTCCTGATATCAGTGTGGGCAATTCCAATTGCTTTTACGCTCATAGAAGGTAGGGCTGCAATTATCCCCAGGGCTATAGAAGTATGATCCTGGGATAAATTGAGATGGAAATCCTACGTATTGCGATCGCACTTAGCGTAGGTGCAGGGAAAAATAGCTTGATTCGCAAACATTCAGATTCTCGACTTTGTCAATCAAAGGGTGCAAATTCCCATACTTAGAGGACTAACTCGCATGGATTGTCCCAGTGCTGCGAAGCCAGAAGAGATTGCGATCGCTTTGGAATTGCATAGTGCAAGCAAAAAACCACCTTTAACGGTTGTGAATCCTACTCAAAAAGCTTCAATCACGGAGGCTTTAAAAGTACTTACTTGAGAAAGTATGAAACCCTCGATATTGTAGTTAGCAGATCAGCCTCAATGCATTTGGGCAATATCCTCAAGCTACTCCCCAGGACATTTAGCCAAATGTTCATGGATGCGCGCAAAAACCGTGTTTTGCCAATAAATTCACAGACAAATAATCAACAAATTATCCCAACAATTACTGAAGAAAAAGCCATGATTAACATTTCCATGTTACAACAGGTTCTACAAGAATTTGTTAGTGGTACATCCCACATTCAAGGAGCAGCTTTAGTCAGTCCTGACGGTCTCGCTTTAGCTTCAGTACTACCTAATGAGATGGATGAAGACCGCACAGCCGCCATGTCAGCAGCGATGCTTTCTTTAGGCGAACGTATAGGTAGCGAATTAGTTCGCGGAACTATTGACCGGATTGTTGTTGAAGGCGAAAAAGGTTTTGGAATTGTCGTTAGCTGTGGACCAGATGCAGTTTTATTAGTTTTAGCTAACGCCGCCGTTAAACAGGGTTTATTGTTCCTAGAAATCAAACGCGCTGTTTCTCAAATTGCGCCTTTAGTGGCTTAATTTTCAACTCAAATTATACCAATTACTAAAATTCGGTTAGACATTGTCATCGGAAAATATAGATTATATCCGAATGGCTTCATCTCAAATAATTCATGTTGATTACGAATTGGTATTAGCTCATACGCTGATTTTTGGATGATTATTTTTCTCGATAATCTAAATCCAAGTATCCAATTTACACAGGAAATAACAATTCTGGATTTTGCAGTATTGTTATTAGGTAAATTTATCAATTGTGAATTTTATCAATATATCTAAATTGGAGAATTCACAATTTACTAATTTGCCATGTTTACTGTGAACATCTCGTCTTATCTAGTTTTGATTGATTCTTAGGAAATTTGCATCATGACTTTAGATCCACATACCTTTATGTCTACTTTAGAAAAGCGTATTGGTTTGACATCTGAGGATAAAGACTTACTTAAATCTCAAGCAGATTGGGGGTTAAAAACAGCTTCAGAGATGGCGGATCACTTTTATACGTACTTGGGACGCGATCCAGAAATGAATGCAATCTTACATCATAGTGAAGAGCGTATGCATCGCCTACATGAAACTTTTATTCAATGGTTTCACGAAATGTTTACAGGTATGGATGATTGGGGTAATGCGTATGCAGAACGCCGTTGGAAAATTGGTCTAGTTCATGTCCGCCTCGGGATAGGGCCTCTACAAGTTGTCCCAGCAATGGCAACGGTAATATATGAAGTAGGCAAGCAACTTACAAAGGATGGCAAAAGTGCAAATCTCAAAGATGCTCTTGGTCGTATGTGTATGATTGACTTAGCCTTCATTGAGCAAGCTTATATAGAAGTATCTTCATCGGCGGTTTTGCGAGAAACAGGCTGGTCAGAAGGACTGTTTAAGCGCTTAATTGTTAGCGGTGCTAAAGCTATGTAAGAGCATATTTGGAAAGTTTCAAGTAACACTTAAAATAATTCGTAAGTAATTGGTAATTCATGACTGTTTTAGACAGGTGATATCGGCAATAATTACTTATTACGTATATACCCTTTGGGTAGTTTCCCAAAGGGTATTATGAAGGGAGCATCCCAAATGTGTAAATTGATTTTTTTGTAGCGATCGCTCTCTAGGGCGCTTCAAATACCTTAGGGAGCAAGATGCTCCCACTACAAATTTATTCAGAGCAAAATTGGGATGCTCCCAATTACGAATTACGAATTACGAATTAGTAGCGATCGCTCTCTAGGGTGCTTCAAATACCTTAGGGAGCAAGATGCTCCCACTACAAATTTATTCAGGGCAAAATTGGGATGCTCCCAATTACGAATTAGTAATTATTAAATCTCAGCTGGTAAAGGTTGCCAAACTTCTCCATACTGATCTTTAAGAGCTTGCCAAGTTTCTACTTGACCTGGTTCATATTCTCCGGGCTTACCCCATTGGAGAAAGAAACTTAAAGCAGGCTCCTGTTTTTCATCTAAAAACCGGATAGCGTAGGTAGTAAAGTTACCTCTTTTCGCTTCACCCGTTTCAAATTTCACTTGAGTAATTTTGTCCATATTCAAGTGAAACTCAAAATTTTCGGTGTGCATATTGGCATATTTACCCTTGGGTAATTCTGCATAAAATAGCTTTTCTAGCTTGCTTCTGACTTCTAATACACCAGCACTGCTAGTTACTATTAAACGCAAAGTTCCTAAGTTTTCGCAAGCTGCTAAAAATTCTTTTAATGTTGTGGTCATTTGTCATTTGTCCTTTGTCAGTTGTCAGTTCTCATTTATCATTTGCTTTTGGAGATTAGCCGATGATTAATGACTATTTTTCATATTGTTCGTAAGCAGCGACGATGCGCTGAACTAGGGGATGACGCACGACATCTTTTTGAGAAAATTCACAAAAAGCTATGCCTTCAACGTTCTTTAAAACGTGTAAAGCTACTGCTAAACCTGATTGTTGGTTTATTGGTAAATCGGTTTGTGTCATGTCACCTGTAATTACCATACGCGAACGGAAGCCCAAACGAGTCAAAACCATTTTTATTTGTGCAGGTGTAGTATTTTGGGCTTCATCGACAATGACAAAAGCGTTATTTAGGGTGCGTCCCCGCATATAAGCAAGTGGTGCGACTTCAATTACACCCCGTTCCATTAAATTGGGTACTTTTTCCGGATCGATAAATTCATTAATAGCATCATAAAGTGGGCGGAGATAGGGATTGACTTTCTGTTGTAAATCTCCGGGTAAAAAGCCGAGTTTTTCGCCAGCTTCGACCGCAGGACGAGTTAAAATTAGCTTTTCAAACTGGTTGGCGAGGAGTGCTTGAACGGCGACTACAACGGCGAGAAAAGTCTTACCAGTCCCAGCAGGGCCAGTAGAGAAGATGAGGTCACGTTTGCGTAGGACATCAATATACTGTCGCTGGCGAAAGGTTTTGGCGCGGATTTCTTCACCCCGGCGAGTTCTGGCAAGGATATCTCTTTGTAAATCTTGCAGTTCCCCTTCTCGATGGGTATCTAATGCTTGACGGGCTGTGGAAATATCCGCACTAGAGATAGTATTACCTTTAATCCAGAGGTCTTCGAGCGATCGCACTAATCGCGAAGCTAAATCAACTTGTTTTGGTGTTCCCGAAATATGTAAGTCCTGTCCGCGTAATACCAAGCTGGCCCCTGTTTGCTGGGATAAAAGTTTGAGATTTTCTTCTCCATCTCCAGCTAGAGCGATCGCACTCGGAACATCCGGCAGCTCAATTTTGTAGGCCTCTGCCATAGTATTTTTTAATATATGAGGAGTGTTTATCAGATTTCAGCAAAACTATGACAAATTTTCTTGTTTAAATATAAAATTCTGAGTTTTTAGTCAGTTGTCAGTTGTCATTTATCTCGCTAGCCCCTAACCCCTAACCCCTCTTCAAGGGGAAAAGTAGAGATACGATTAATCACATCTCTACTTTTTGTAGGTTTGCTCTCAAAATAGTTTCAAACCTAAACTTGCATGATTGATTTAGGTTAACCACATTCACCAAAGACACCACTTTAATTTAGTAGCGGACACCTTTGCGTGCAGCTTCCTCTTTGCGCTTGCGTCGTAAACTAGGTTTTTCGTACCTTTCCCGGCGTCTAACTTCTGACAAAATTCCGGCTTTTTGAATTTTCTTTTTAAAACGTCTCAGCGCTGAGTCTATTGACTCGTTCTCACCTAAACGAACTTCAGCCACTCCCTGGTTTCACCTCCTGAAAGAGATTGTTCAGAGTTATTTATGATTATCACTAACTACAAGCAGTATGGCGATCGCTTCTCCTGATGATAAACACCCATATTTTTAATCCTCAAAAGGATTGAGAGCATTTCTCTAGTGAGGCGATGCCTAACACCACTGATGCCAGAGTACCAAATTTGGCGTTTTTTAACCATTGCTATCTACTAGAAGGTCTGAGCGGAGTATAAACCGCCCAGACTGGCTCTCAAGTTTGAACCTAGCGAGTGCGGGGTTTAGCGATGGGTCTGGGGCCGTTTCCGTTTCCGTTTCCACGTCTGTCCCTTGATTTGGGTGGCGGTAATCGCTCTTCCCGGTCTTCATCAAAAGATGCACCTTCTCGTGAGGCGCTGCTGCCATAAATATCCAGATATACTGATTGGCCAGCAACATCGGCCGCTGCGGCAATTACTGTACGAATCGCCTGAATATTGCGTCCTCCCCGACCAAAGACTTTTCCTTTATCTGTGCTGTCAAAGGCGATGCGAATCCAAGCCTTTTGCAGGCTTTGAGAAATTTCACAATCGACGCTTAAAGACTCTGGAGATTCTAAAAACGGCTGCACTAAAAACCTCACCAACCCCTCATAATTGGGGCTGGCTGTGGGGGATTGTTTTCCGACACTATGATGCGGCTGTTGTGGCACTGACCTGTTCAAAAACATTGGCTTTTACTAGGATGCGACGGACGGTGTCAGTGGGTTGAGCGCCTTGTTGCAGTCGCTTGACGATTCCGGGAACGTCCAATCTTACTTCATCCGTTCTGGGGTTATAAAATCCCAGTTCTTCTAGGGGACGACCATCGCGGCGAGCGAGGCTGTTGATAGCTATGATGCGGTAACTCGCTTCCCGCTTTTTACCGTATCGCTTCAAGCGCAGTTTGATCATGATTTAAAAATCGTTCTCCTGTTTGTAAATATCAGTTGAAAGCAAGTGCCGCTTTGTAGAAGTCAAAAGTTCACAGTCTAAAGTCAAAAGACTTTGTTATCTGTAGTTTTTGACCTTAATGAGCCAAAAACTTATCTTTGGCTGTTGCCGATAAATTGAGGCTCTACTTCTTTTAGGCACAATTTTCCATCCTGGAATGCTAATTTTAGCACTTGCTGGGCATTAACTGCTATTTGTCATTTGTCATTTGTCATTTGTCATTTGTCATTTGTCAGTTGTTTAGGCTGATGACCTTTGACTGTTGACTTTTGACTATGGTCACTGAGTTTAGGCTACGCGGTAATCGAGCGTAAAGCCTTCGGCATAGCTTCGCTTAGCGCGTAGCGTCTCGCAGAGAAGTTGAGATTCAACTACTGCCAAGTAGAAGTGTGGACTGTTGCCTAAAGATTCCCGAAGCCTTTCTTTTTTTTCTCACTCTTTTTCTTTTTCGTTGCGCCGGGGTTGTTGTTGGTGTAACCGCGCCATCCTGGGGCTGGGGGACGATTACCTCCTCCTGCGAAGGCGTTACCCATACCACCACCAAACATTCCGGGCATACCGGGGAATTGACCTTGACCCATTTGCTGCATGAGCGATCGCATTTTTTGGAAATCAGCTACTAATTTGCTGACATCTGCTTCTCTATAGCCTGCTCCAGAGGCAATACGCCGTCTGCGGCTGGGAGAACTGGCTAATAAATCAGGGTCTTGGCGTTCTTGGCGAGTCATGGAGTTAATCATGGCTTCACAGCGTTTTAGCTGGCTTTCTCCATGCTTTAGCTGGTCATCAGAAAGCTTGTTCATCCCCGGAATCATCTTAATGATTCCACCCAGCGAACCCATGTTTTTCAGCAGGCGCAATTGCTTGAGAAAGTCGGTGAAGTCAAATTTTGCCGACAGGATTTTCTCCTGCATTTTCTCGGCATCTGCCAAGTCTATTTCTTCTTGGGCTTTTTCCACCAAGGTCAAGACATCGCCCATCCCCAAAATCCGCGATGCCATCCGGTCTGGGTAAAATGGTTGCAGTGCCTCGACTTTTTCACCCACACCCACAAACTTAATGGGCGCACCGGAAATTTGCCGCACTGACAGTGCAGCACCACCACGGCTATCTCCATCTAGTTTGGTCAGAATTGCCCCAGTAATCCCAATTTCTTCGTGGAAGGTACGGGTAAGATTTGCGGCTTCTTGACCAGTCATGGAATCCACAACCAGCAAAGTTTCGTGGGGTTGGACTATGTCTTTAATCCTGGCCAGTTCTGCCATCATGTCTTCGTCAATTTGCAGACGACCAGCCGTATCAATAATTACCGTATTTACGCCTTCCGCTCTGGCGCGTTCTACACCTTGGCGAGCAATTTCTACTGGATCTGCATCACTTCCCAGTTCAAATACTGGGACTTCAATTTGCTTACCCAAGGTCACCAACTGATCGATCGCGGCTGGACGATACACGTCTGTAGCCACCAACAAACAACTACGATTTAATTTACGGAGATGTAAAGCTAACTTAGCAGTAGCAGTGGTTTTACCAGTACCTTGCAACCCAGCCATTAGCACAATGGTAGGTTCTCCCTCGACTTCTACCAGAGGAACATTTTCTTCCCCCATCACCTGCACCAGTTCATCGTAAACAATTTTGATAAACTGTTGGTCAGGTCGCACGCCAGAGATCACCTCAGATCCCTGTGCTTTGGCTTCGACTTCACTAATAAAATCTTTGACTACCTGGAGGTTGACATCTGCTTCCAACAAAGCGCGGCGAACTTCTCGCAACGCATCTTGAATGTTGGACTGAGAAATTTTATCTTGTCCGCGCAGTTTCTTCCAGGCAGATTCTAAACGGTCAGCTAATGCATCAAACATAATTTCGATTACAGATAGTAAGCCAGTAGAAATTTTCGGTAGAGTTTTAACGTGCTATTTACTAGCTTAGTAGTTTTCTCACCAACTTGAGCAGGGGTATACCTATCTGTGGGGATTGGGGGAAAAGTAGGATTGGGGAGACAACCAGACGCGAGGACGCAAAGAAATGACAAATGTCAAGTTAACACTAGAGCAGTTATTCATCGCTAACTAAAAGCGTCGCCCCTATAAATCAAGTACAGTGAAGGTAAGAATAGCTATTGTACAGCGAGACTAGAGATGACATATCGCTATGACTAGCAACACTCTCATCCAAACCACAGAAATTATTCACCTGTCAGGTATTAGTTGGCAAACTTATGAGAACTTGCTAACTGAACTTAGCGCTAGTCGCCGCCTAAGGCTTACCTATAATCGCGGTACTCTGGAAATTATGGTTCCTTCACCTGAACATGAAAGTTATAAAAAAATCTTGGGTCGATTTGTTGAAACTTTAGCTGAAGAACTAGAAATTAGGATTGAACCACTTGGTTCTACCACTTTCAAGCGTCCAGAAATTAGTGGTGCAGAACCAGATGAATGCTTTTATATTGGAAACATAAATGTAATTAAAGGTAAAAAAAGAATAAATTTGCCGCAAGATCCACCACCAGATTTAGTTGTGGAAATTGATATTACCAGCAGTTCTACAAATCGTTTTGAAGTTTATGCTGATATGGGTGTGCCTGAAATATGGCGGTATGACGGTAATTTTTTTAGTATAAATATACTGCAAAATAAAAAATATATAGCTGTTGATCGTAGTTTAGCTTTTCCAAATTTGCCGCTTCCAGAAATTTCTAATTTTTTAGAGCAAGTTGGACAAAAGGATTATTTAGATTTGATAAGGGAATTTCGCAACTGGATTAAAAGTCAAATTCAGCAAAATAAATGAGCTTCATGATTTCGTAGTCAGGACTTTAGTCAGAGATTTTTCAGCACTTAAGTGCTGACTACAAAACTATCATCGAACCATTAACCAATCAATTCCTCCACAGCATTGGCATCATTAGGTAACGCGGCTGTTAAAACTTCGCTGCCTTCATCTGTAACTAAAACATCATCTTCGATGCGGATTCCCCGGACATCTGCAAATTGGGATAGGCGCTCCCAATTAACTGTATATTGATATGTTGAGCGATTTTGACCATCATTTAAAATTGCTGGCACTTGATAAAAACCAGGTTCAATTGTAACTAACATCCCTGGACGCAGAGGACGATTTAAACGCAGGTAGCCTAAGCCAAAGCGATCGCTTCTTTTTCTCCCTTCCTCATACCCTGCTAAATCGCCTAAATCTTCCATATCATGGACATCTAAGCCCAGAAGATGACCAATACCGTGGGGGAAAAATAAAGCATGGGCATCTCTTTGGACTAAATCTTCA
This sequence comes from Calothrix sp. NIES-2100, assembly GCF_963875285.1. Classification (NCBI taxonomy): domain Bacteria; kingdom Bacillati; phylum Cyanobacteriota; class Cyanophyceae; order Nostocales; family Calotrichaceae; genus Calothrix; species Calothrix sp. NIES-2100. The sequence goes on along the minus strand of NZ_CAWNLA010000001.1, from coordinate 7,427,210 downwards.
GCATTTCCTTGTAAAATGCCTAAATTCACTAATCCTTCGGCAATCACTGTGGCTGCTAACAGATGAATTTCCCCATACTCTACGCCAGGGCGGATTTTGGCAATACAAGCATCATGGGCGGCTAGGACGACATCATAAATATCTCTTTGGGTAGATGAAAACTTACCAGACACAGGCCAAGTACGGGTAATATCAGCCGCCCAGCCTGTTTCAGTTTCCGCACCAACATCAGCCAGTAGTAAATCGCCTGGTTGCAGGGGGTGGTGATAATGCTCGTTGTGCAAAACTTCACCGTGGACTGTGACAATACTGTTGTAAGCAGTAGTCATATTCTGGGCAATGATTACTCCTTCCATCGCCCCACGAACTTCTGCTTCCCGTTTTGCAACAAGTGTAGCGGACATCCCTGCTTTATGGGCTTCCACACTCACCGCCGCCGCTTGGCGTAACTCAGCTAACGCGCCTGCATCATGGGTGAGGCGTAAAGCAACAACAGCCTTGGCTAACTCTAAATCAATTCCTTGGGGCGGATTTTGCGGTAAAACCCATCTATTTAATAGCTGGGATTGCTGTGTCCAAGTAGCCGCATCTTGGACTGCGATCGTGGCTGCTTCTGCTACCAAAAACTCTAGTTCTGACATTGGTTTAGCCGCATCAGCCCCAATCATCTGGGCGATTTCCTCACGCTTGGGCATTTCTCCATGCCATAAGGCGCTGCTAGGTTGAGGATCGTCCATGAAAAGTTCCAGCTTCCCTGCTTCTAAGCGAATTGCAGCATTTGGCAAGGGTAGTCCAGCAAAATAGAGAAAATGACTGCTAGCGCGGAAAGGAAAAACATTGGCGGGAAAGTTCCGGGGATTGCTGCTTCCTGACCAAAGAATTGCGGGAAAATCAATCAGGCTAGCTAGTCTTTGCCGTCTTTGGCGTAGGATCTCAACTAAAGAATTAGAGGTTTTTGGCATAAACATAAATAGAACCTCAGCTTTTATTAAAATTATGAATTAAAAAATCTAATACTTTTTAGTCTCCACGGAATTTAAATTTCAGTCAGCAATCTAGATTCTGACTGAAACATTCTTCAAGGAGTGCATTTTTAATTAGTTTTTATCGTCATCGTCTTTTTCATCTTTGTCATCATCATCATGATCATCGTCGTCATTCTTCTGATTTGATTCACGCTGTTGCTTAGATTGATTTTTGTACTGTTCCTTTTGTTGCTCAGTTTGATTTAGTGGGTTCCTTACTTCATTAGTGCAGCTGATTAATCCTAGAGAAAGTGATACAAAGTTAATAGCCGCAAAAATGACACCAAGGATTTTTAGACTCAATTGTTGGTTATGATTTACCATTGATTGGAACTCCTAAACAAAAAGTTTGCTCATTTATCAAACATAAACTAAATATGTGTTTCAGAACCATTATGTTTATTGAGCGATCGCCTTTGGGCTATCAAGCCAATAAAGCGATCGCTTCCTCTCACCGGAAGCTTTCTAATACCCGTGCAATTGTGCTTGAATCATTGCGTCAAATACAATTACATGGCTGACATTCGGCACTAATCGCCGCAAAACCTGTAAATAACCGTCTGCATCTTGTCGTCGATGAAATCTAGCAACTACTATTGTTTGCATATTTGGTAATTGCCGAATAATACACCAAGGGTGAGTATTTGACTTTGGCTCGGACGTTGATATCATAGAGCAATCCTCCCCACTTCGTGGGATTTGTTAGGAATAGCGATCGCTCTTAAGTTTTCCAGGCTCATCGGGCGATCGCTTTTGATGTGTCTACACCAAAAATCGAGATTTCGATTTTTGGTGTTAATACAATTAAAAATCGAAATCTCGATACTGTCAAGCCAGGATAATGTGTGTTTAAGTTGCGGATTAAAGAACTTGCGGCGGTAAGGGGTTGGACACTCAAGGAAGTATCTGAGCGTTCTGGACTCCCTTACAGTACTGTTGCGACTTACGCAAATTCTCCTGGAATGGCAATGGTTAATTTAATTTCTGTGCTAAAGCTAGCGCGTGTCTTTGGTGTATCAATGGAAGATTTAATAGAAGTGGTCGAAGAGTAGGCGATCGCCTTTGATGTGTGTTAAATTAAAGGTGAATACTCACCTTTATCAATACATGGATGGGACGAGTTAAGCTGCGAATTAGAGAATTAGCCCAGAAGCGGGGTTGGACGCTACAAGATGTTGCTGATCAATCTGGAGTCAACTACAACACAGTTAAAAGCTATGCTCGCCGCGATGACGGAATGAGCACAGTAGATTTAAGCGCAGTTTATAAGATAGCTCGTGCGTTTGATGTCACGATTGAAGAGTTGATGGAATTGTTGGAAGAGTAGGCGATGTCTCAATACGCTTGGTGTTAGAGCCAAAAACCTCAACCCGCGTAGGTTGGGGAGCCACTGCTTCACCGCTTTGCGTCTATGTATCTACCAGAAACTTTTACCAGAAGACATCTGTCTGGTTGTACAAAGTATCCAAATACTCATCAATGAATTCTTCTGCTCAAGGTATTCCCGGATTACCTGATTTAACACATCCCCATGAGCTAGTGCAATTTGGCACTCAAGCACTTAAAGGTTCTCTATTAATTGTATTTTTAGTTATAGCGTTAGGGATAGCGATCGCTCTAGTTAGTTTTTCTCTACGCCGACATCCCACAGAGCAATCACTCTTCTTTGGTGAATGGGCGATTCATTACGCGCAAATTCTCAAGGGACTACAGCATTTAGCTTTAATTATAGTGCTGTTAATCACAGGATTTTTTCTCTGTTCAACTTTGAGCAATCGTTACCACCATTGGGAACAAGCAAAAGTTGCACAAGTCGCGGAAAGTGTTGCTGGTGATAAGCTAGAACAAACTGCACCGCAAATTCGCTACGTAGCGTCAGAACCATACACCTATACAACTAGAGTTAAAGACAAAATAGTTAAAGTCAATGACACTCAACAAGTCAATCGCTTGTTAACATTAGCTGGATCGCAAATTAAAGTAAAGCTTGATCAAAGTGTAGATGTGAAAGGTCGCAGTTCTATTTATAAAGTAGATTATACTGCTGAATACAAAGTTAATAACCCACTTACAGATATTAATAGTTTTTTCTTTGAAGCACCACCGCCTAACGCTTACTCACTACTAGCTAGATATAAAGTAGAGCGAGATGGCACTCAATTACAACAAAGAAATCCCGGTGATTATGGCTTTCCCTTCCGCTTAGAACCTGGCGCAGAAACTACCTTTAAAGTTACCTATCAAGCCCAAGGCGGGCCGCGTTGGGTTTATAACGCTGCTGGACAGTTACTGTCTAAATTTCGCTTAACAACAATTGCCAACTTTAGCCCAGTTGATTTTGCTAGTGGGATTGTACCTAATAATATTAAAACTGAACGAGGTAGTACCGAATTTACTTGGATATTTGATGATAATGTTTCTGTAAAAAATCCTTTTGGCGTTTTTACCAACACTGCCCCAGTGCGCAACACAGGCATTATACCACGCTTATTATTATTAGCGCCAGCAGTATTTTTGTGGTGGATAATATTGCTTTATTTATCCCTACCCATGAATTTAAAAAATGTAGCGATCGCCGGCGGAATTTTCTTTGCTTGTCTGTTAACTTTAACTTATTTAGGACGCTTAATTAATCCGCAGTTAGTTTGGACAATGATTTCCCTTGTCTTACTCACCTTAATGTGGGGACTGGGGTCAAATCGTCGTGCTTCCTTAGCTGCGATCCTATGTACAATTGCTGGTGCTGTCATACCTATATTTGCATTATTAGTACCATACAGCGGCCTTACTCTCAGCCTAGCTGGCTTACTTTCAGCAGTTTGGCTAGCGGTGCTACATTGGTATAGTTGGCAAAGTGTACCAACAGAGCATGACAAGTAACTGTCAAATAAATAACATTCGTCTATCGCTTTAATAAATTCGTAGTATGCACTTTAATGCTTCAGGGCTGACACATTCAGGACTGAAGTCCTGACTACGAATTTATTGAATTTTTACTATGTGAAATAATAAAATGTTTGCCAGAATCCGCCGTCTGTTAAATCAGCTATTTCGTAAATCAAGGACAATCAACAACGAACCGCTAAATACAGTGAGTTTGATTGTCATTATTTTGATTGATATTTTTATCTTAGTTAATGTTTTTACTGGACTAGATGATATCAGTAGATGGCATCTCAGCCCTAATCAAGCTTATCCATGTTATTCGGAGTGGCAAAATTATCGCACAAAAAACACTCAAGATAAAGACTATGAAGTTATTAGACAGGGATTGCCATACAACCTGAATCAACCAAGTTTTCAGCAAACCTATCAACAAGCTGAAACTGGACATTTAGGGAAAGTTTCTTCGACTTGCTTACAGTACGCTGATGTTAAAAATAAGATTACAAATTCTGCCAATCAACAAATTGTCAAAAACATTGATCAACAGCAAGCGAAAATCAGTAACCTAGAACAAAAAAATCGGACTATTCGCGCTCAATATGACTCAACGCTGTTAGAAAAAATCGCCGGACAGTCTCGCGAACAGTCAATTAATCAAGTAGCTGCGGAAAAGGCTAAACAGAATTTAGAGGAAAATAATCGCCAAATTGCTACACTAAAGGCGGAAATTTCTACTCTGAAAACTCAATTAACATCAAAACCAGAGAGTGTTAGTTATTTAGCTTTTCTCAAAGATGAGAATAAATTCACTGAAGTTGAAAAAGGCTACAAACAAGCATCATTTTGGTATCCTAGCATTCAACTAGGTTTCCAATCGCTGTTTTTGCTGCCGCTAATTCTCATTGCGTTCTCAGTTCACAACTTTGCTCAACGCCGCAGATATGGACTGATTTCGTTAATTAGCTGGCATTTATTGATTATCTTTTTTATTCCCTTAATTCTCAAAATCTTTGAATTTCTGCAAATCGGCGTAATCTTTAAATTCCTGGTTGATATCATTAACGCGATTTTTGGCGGGTTGCTATTCCTAATTAGTTACATTTACATCTTGCTGATTCCATTGATTGGTTTTGGCATTATTAAATTCTTTCAGCAATTTGTTTTTAATGCTAAAGTACAAGCAGCGAATAGAGTACAAAAATCTCGCTGTATCAACTGCGCTAAAAAAATTCGGCATCACGATAGCCACTGCCCCCATTGTGGTTATTATCAATATGTCGAGTGCCAAAATTGTCACGAGTTGACTTACAAGCATTTACCGCATTGTAAACATTGTGGTCATGTGCAAGATGCGATTAATTTGTGATTAGCTAAAAACGAGATTGTCGCAAAGCAAAGCAAAGCAAAGGGCGGGGTTTCCCATACGTGTCAACTTAAGCTAAAAGGCTTGTCCCACAGGCGTTTTACCCCACCCCTTAATCCCCTCCCCGCTTGCGGGGAGGGGACGTTTTGGCTTTAGACAAAACTGGGGTGGGGTAACGCGGATCTTTATCGTAGGCGATTTAATTCAAAATCAATTCCTGATAAGGCTTTCACGTTAAGTTGACACCAATGGGGGTTTCCCCGCTCCTACAGACAGGTGCTACACCTGACTCAAACAAATCCACGTATAGACAAAGGGGAATTAAACCCAAAAATTACGAATTACGAATTACGAATTAGTAATTAGTTAACAAAGTGGATTTTGGGTGGGTACACCAACAGCACGAGGGAAATTAGCAGGGGTGGCGACTATCTTACGCAAGTACAAGCAATGACGAATGCTTTGAGTTAAAGGAGTGGTGAAGGGTGCGATCGCTTCCACCTTACCACCCAACTGACTCACAGCATTTTTCAAAGCTGCGGTTTCTTCCTCAGTCCAATTACCACGGTAAATCACCGCTAAACCACCGCGCTTGAGCAATGGTAAAGTATATTCTGCACAAGCAGATGCGGAACCGACAGCACGGATTAAAGCAACATCATAACTTTGTCGATGCTGAGTTTGCTGAGCGATTTCTTCCACTCTCCCCACAAGAGTTTTGGCATTATCTAAAGCCAGATCAGTCAAGATTTTGTCAATAAAAGTAATCTTTTTGCGAGTAGAATCCAAAAGCGTAACTTGACAATTAGGCGCAGCGATCGCCACTGGAATCCCAGGAAACCCTGCACCTGTGCCAATATCAATTACAGATGCACCCTCATCAAGGAAAGAAATAAATTGCTGTTTTAACACAATTCCCCGCAGCGAATCCCACAGATGCTTTTCCCAAAACTCCTGCGGTTCAGTAATACGAGTTAAATTTAACTGACGGTTCCCTTCAACAATTAATTCATAAAGCTGCTGAAATTGTAATTGCTGTTGCGCATTCGGTTGCCAATTTAGAGTTTCTTGCCAGATTTCTGCCATTTCAGGCAATAAGTTAGTCATTTGTCATTGGTCATTGGTCATTAGTCAATAGTCAATGGTCAACAGTCAACAGTCAACAGTCTGTAGGGGCGGGTTTATTTAGATCATTGTTGCTCCACGAGGATATCTGTGAACCCGCCCCTACAACACTCAACCATCAACAGTCAACAGTCAACCAAATCACACCGCAGGTTGTGGTTCTTGCACTTTCGCTTTCAGTGTCATGGGGTCAACTGATTTTAGTTCACCGTGGTTGAGTGTCCAACAACAATCTGCGATCGCCAACAAATCCCCAGCGTCATGTGTTACTACTAACAATGTCCAATCTTTTTTCAGCTTCGCTAATAAGTTTACTAATTGCCGACGCATTGACCAATCTAACCCAGCTGTCGGTTCATCGAGTAACAGTAAATTTGGCTGGCGAATTAACTGTACCGCTAAAGCTAAACGCCGCTGTTGTCCACCACTCAAAGCATGGGGTTTTGCTGAAAGCGATAAATGCTCTAATCCTACTTCACTTAGCGCATCTCTAACTCGCTCTGACCCTAGTTCTGGATGCCCTAAGCGTAATTCTTCTAAAATTGTACCGCCACAGAAATGTCGCTCTGGAAACTGAAATACCAACCCCGCCAATTGTTGTATCTGTTCGGCTAGCAGTTCTTGTTCGCGCCAGAAAACTGCGCCAGATGTGGGTTCAGCTAATCCAGATAAAATTTCTAGTAAGGTACTTTTACCAGAACCACTAGGGCCAATAATCAAACCTAGCTGTTGAGGTGCTAATTCTAAGTTAACTGCTTTAAGAATCGCTGTTGGGCAGGCTGTTGGGTGATAAATCAGATTTCTGAGATAGAGCATTTGTTAAGATTACCAAGAAGTTAGCGAATAATTGATCAACTAGGCTTAACTACACGAAGAGCAATTAGGAAATTCTCGAAAATTCCGAAAAATTCATAGATGTAACCTGCTTTCCAACCCTAATCTAACAGCTAGAATCTTCTACTTGTTCCTTGGGGTTGCAAGACTGTCTGTGCAAAGCTCTGACACTAAACATTAAAGCTAAACCTCGTACTTTTTGCCATTGTGGCAAACTTACTCCCAAGCAATGGTTACAACCAATCAGGGAACCTGCAACAATTACAAAAGTCGATCTCTGTAGGCAATTCTGGTTAAAACAGACCGAAGTTAGGATTTTTCATTTTTTTTGCATTCTAAGTAACATAAACAACTATTTCAACCGCAATTATTCTGAGGGTTATAATGACTAAATGGTTTTCGGCTCCTCAATCAATTGTGCTGGCTAGAATCACAAGCCTTGCTCAAGCAACTTTTAGCGCTGCGATCGCCTTCAATCTGTCGATGCATCCTTCCTTGGCTGGCGATCCATTTCGGACTAGCAACCCTCATGAAATTGGTGACAAAACAGAAGCAGCTTTTAAGGCGGTTTTTCAAAAAGGTAACTATCCAGAGGCAGAAAATTACCTTAAACAAGCCCTAGCTAGTGAGCCAAACGAACCTTTAGCTTATGCGATGCGGGCATCTTTAGCCTATACCAATAAGGATTTAACCACATTAGCTACTTACAGCACAAAAACCCTCGAAACTGGACAAAAATTAATTGCCACTGATCCATTACGCGGTAATTTATACACAGCCGTTGGCAAATTTTTTGAGGGTGCAGTAATTATCACCCGTGATGGTGCAGGTGGTGCTGGACAAGCTTTAGGTAAACTGCGAGAAGTTTACGAATATTTGGATAAAGCCGAAGCCATTTCCGCCAACGATCCAGAACTGAACTTAATTAAAGGCTATATGGATTTACTATTAGCGGTGAATCTACCTTTTACTAACCCAGACGAAGCAATTCAAGGGTTAGAAAAAAGTGCTGCGCCTCAGTACTTAGTGGATCGGGGTATTGCTATTGCTTACCGTGACTTAAAAAATTACCCTCAAGCCTTGGATTATGTCAACCGTGCTTTAAAAGCAACAGCTGATAACCCAGAGGTATATTACCTGAAAGCGCAAATTCTCCATGAACAAGGGAAAAAAGAAAATAGCCGACAATTAATCCAAGATGCGATCGCTAATTTTGACAAAGCCTTAAGCAAAAAATCCCAACTCCCCGCCGATTTAGTCAAACAAATCGAAGGAGAACGCAGCAGGGCTAACAATACCCTCAAAAATTTGGGTTAGTCAACAGTCAACAGTCAACCGTCAACCATCAACCATCAACCGTCAACAGTCTCCTGCTATGCTTATTCTCAGATAACGGAGCTATTTACCGACAATGTACATCCAATTTCGTGAAATTAATCCTTTTGATGTCTGGATTTGGCTAAAATTCAGCAATATTCCTTCGGCGCGAGAAAAGCAATATGTAGAAGAGGTTTTCAATTCCTGGTTTTACCTTGGTAAATTGGGTGCGTTTAACGCCGAAAATCTCCAGGTACAGGATACTGGGCTGGATATCAGCTACATGAATTATGATCCCCAAGGTTATGACAAAAGCTTATTGGCGTTAATGCATAACATGGGTGAGTTTGAGTATGAAGGTGAATGGGGGCGTTGTTGGTTTGATTTGGGAACCAGTGATGCGATCGCTTTGGATATCCTGATTAACGCCCTGACACAGCTAAGCGAAGAATATGTCACTATTGAACAATTGTATCTGGGTGGCGAAAATGAAGATTGGCCTGTCGAAGATAGCGACAGTCGGTCTTACTCTATGTACGATAATTAGTTAAGTTTAGTTACTAAAATGGGCAAATCAGGGGAAATTAGGGTATTAGCCTTAGGACTGATTCGTGATGGCGATGGCGGAGCCAACGCCAAGGGCGAACGCATATTTGTTTCCGAAGGCTACGACCCTGTAAAGCAATCTACATTTTATCGTGCCTTGGGAGGTGGTGTTGACTTTAGCGAACCTAGCCATTTAGCCTTACAACGGGAATTCCAAGAAGAAATTCAAGCAGAATTAACTAATATTCGCTATTTAGGTTGTTTAGAAAACCTCTTTATATTCAACGGTAGACAAGGACACGAAATTATTCAACTATATCAATGTGATTTTGCTGATCCTAAATTTTATCAGTTAGATAGTTTAATATTTTCCGAATCGGAAAATCATCAACATCGCGCACTATGGATCAACATTGAGCGCTTTAAGTCAGGAGAATTAAAGCTAGTACCTGAAGAATTTTTCAATTATTTATAAATTAGTTCGTCGTCAGGAGTAAAGTCCTAAGTTTTCCAACACTGTAGACGCAAAGCGGTTATGCAGTGATCCCTTCTGATTTTTCGACTCCTGACGTAGGGCTTCCCATAGGGTAGTGCTGACTAAAACTAATCAAAATTCCCAATATAGCTATCAGTTCTCACGGTTTAAGCATTTTGTAGTCAGGACTTCAGTCCTGATTTTGTCAACCATGAAGTGCTAACTACAACTAATCAAATTGATTAATCAATAGAGACATAAACCAGATAGCAATCATGATTTCAGTCTCCGTACACACTTAGGCATTTCAACTCTGAAAGCCCCAGACTCATAATTACAATTACGACTTATTGAAGCGAATCTTCAGACCTGATTTCAAGTATTATATGAGCTTATATCACTTGAACTCAGCAAAAGTCGATTTGCAAGTGATGCAGATAAATTTTTTATAAAGTTTTGTAACAAAAATAACAATTCACTAGATATTCAATACCTGAAACCGGATTTTATCTACAGCCTAATCCTCAAGAAATCTGGCTAGAGTAAGAGCAAAACGGCGCTTGTACAGATATAAGTCCATCTCAGGATACTGTGCATTTTCATAACTAGAGATTTAGACTTAATATATAAGTTTGGTATGTGGAATATAAGTAATCAATAACTTTAGACTATACCATCTTTAGAATTTCTTTGTTATTTTGTATTTAACTGGACAGTTCTCCAGTAAATGGTGCGTTTAAATAATTATTAGTTGCACTATTTGCTAGCGGCTATCTTGCAAATTAGCTGGTTGTACTTGCTTGACTTTTATTGCCAACCACAATATAAAATTGCCAAGTTAGAACGGCTAGCTACAATCCACATCGTTAATTGGTTCATCTACAACAAAAAAACCGACTTAAAAATATGATTAAAACCACTAATCAACGTATTATTCTCTCCGCTTTTATTAACCCTGTCAGCGACACAGCCAAACCGAAATTTGATTTATTGCAACCACTACGTCAATGGCTTGATGATCTCGAAATCCAGAACCGTAAATTAGCGAAATTTATTGCTAAACTGATTCCGGCGCAGTGTCCCTTTGAGCGTGATGTAGTGGTATTTGGTCGAAAAATTGCCCATATTCCCCCAATGTGCAAGCTCAATCCCCTTTACGATCAATTTGTTGGCTTGCGTTTTCGCGCTCTATGCTATTTAGTAGATAAATGTGGAGAAGATATTCAATCCTATTGCTAAAAAGAGCTAAATAGCGGCATGGAAATTAAAATTGAGCATCAACCAAGTCAAGAACGCCTTCAGCAGTTGGGTGTGGCGAAATGGGATATATGGGAAAAAGAAGTTTCAAAATTCCCTTGGACTTATGATACTCAAGAAACTTGCTACTTTTTAGCAGGTGATGTCATTGTTACGCCAGATGATGGACAGTCAGTGCAAATGGGTAAAGGTGATTTAGTCATCTTTCCGGCGGGAATGTCCTGTACATGGGAAATCATCAGCGATGTCAAAAAACATTATTACTTTGATTAGGCAATAAATCAAAGATTCAGAACACACAACTCTTCTAAATCAGTTCTGATGGAAATTGTATGGGGGTTCGCAACGATTGTTATAGGATAACGTGGCGGAATCTGTAAATTGCTTGTATCCGTATCTCTCAAAATTCGTTGCAACTCCATCACCTAAACAATACTCATAAAAATAAATGGTTTCATTACCACTAAATTTGGCAGAAAGTTCCTTCCAGATTGGTGGCTGATAGCCAAATATATAATTGTAAAACTTTGAAGCTTGGGCTTGATCGTAATTGTAGGTGCCTGGATACTGGAAAAAATCTCCGTTGAAGTTCAAGCTGATAGATTTTGCTTGATTGTTCACAAAAGTGATCGAAAAATCACTTTTAGGAAACTGAGGAAATAACCTGCGAAAGCTTTTAGGCGCATAGGTATAAGTAACTTGCGCACCATTGGTTTTTTTACTAATGTAACGCCCAAAATATAGCTCAATTCTTTGGGGTGTTTGGTTCAAAACATAGCGTCCAGCCCAAGCAGGAAGGGAAAGAAAACTGTTGAGGAGCAAAAATCCCACAGTTAACCCCATAAAAGTTGGGTAAAAATGAAAAAATTTCATCGTAATTACCTTCACCTCCCAGCCAGGGAGTTCATAATCGTGTTAGTGGAAGGCTCTTGATTTAATCATACTACCTAGTAGAACAATGTTTCTTTCCACAGCAACTTTGATGAGGAATTTGATTAAAAATGTTACTACATTTGAGTACCTGGCCTGAAGTTGAAGCTTATCTGTTGCAGTCTAGAGGTATTATTCTGCCGATTGGTTCCACAGAACAACATGGCCCTACTGGATTAATTGGTACAGATGCTATTTGTGCAGAAGCGATCGCTCGTGGTGTCGGTGAAGCCACCCAAGCAATGATCGGCCCTACAATCAATGTTGGCATGGCGCTGCATCACACCGCCTTTCCTGGTACTATAAGTCTGCGTCCTAGTACTTTAATTCAAGTGGTGCGAGATTATATCACTTGTTTGAGCAAAGCAGGTTTTACCAAATTCTACTTTATCAACGGACATGGCGGTAACATCGCCACCCTGAAAGCAGCCTTCTCAGAAACTTACGCCCACTTAGAAGATTTGCAAATTCACAATGCACAAAAGGTGCAATGTCAAGTTGCTAATTGGTTTATGTGCAGTCCAGTATACAAACTCGCTAAGGAATTATACGGCGATCAAGAAGGCTCCCATGCAACCCCTAGCGAAGTAGCCGTCACCCAATACGTTTATCCCGAAGCAATCAAGCAAGCACCCCTCTCACCAGAAGTTGGAAAAGGACACAGTATTTACAGTGCAGCCGATTTTCGCCTACATTACCCAGATGGACGCATGGGTTCCAATCCCGCCTTAGCTACCCCAGAACATGGTAAGCAGTTTTATGATTTAGCCGTCAAAGAACTTAGTAACAGCTACTTAGAATTTTTGAACGCAGAATAAACTTCATGCAAAAACGCTACTGCATTTCTCGTTTGGATGCAGTACGCTTTCACCGCAAGCGAGGAGGGAAGACTATAGACTTGAGATAATAGTTGTTTAGAGGAGTAGCTCTTTCAAAGTTGATAAAATTGTCGGCAAAAAAACCCTTTTTAATCTTTTATCTGGAGTGTTCTCTGCGTCTCTGTGGTTAAATAAATTATTGTTGAACCGCAGAGGGCGCAGAGAGTAAAGCAAAGATTTTTCGAGTCACCTAGAAAGGGCTAATTCACCCATCCCTGTAATTGATCAACTTTGCGCAATCCCTTCTTGACGCGCTGCTTGTTGCACAGCCGCAGCTACAGACGAGGCGACGCGCTGATCAAAAACCGAAGGAATAATATGTTCCCGATCCAAATCTGAAGGCTTAACTAAAGATGCGATCGCATGTGCCGCTTCTAAATACATTGTGGTGGTAATTGTCGGTGCTTGACAATCTAGCGCACCACGAAATACTCCTGGAAAAGCCAAGACGTTATTTATTTGATTCGGGTAATCACTGCGACCGGTAGCCATGACAGCAACATTTTTTGTCACTAACTCTGGCTGAATTTCGGGAATCGGATTGGCCATTGCAAACACGATCGCATCTTTCGCCATCGCTTGCACCATTTCTGGTGTCAAAACTCCTGGGGCACTAACACCGATAAATACATCTGCGCCTTGCAATGCACCTGCTAAAGTACCTTGGGCTTTAACTGCAAATTCGCGCTTTTCTTCTGTTAGGTCAGTACGACTACTAGAAAGAATACCCTTAGAGTCGCACATCCAGATTTTTTCCGCCCCAGCTTTGCGCAGTAATCGTGCGATCGCCACTCCCGCCGCCCCAGCGCCGTTAATTACAATCCGTATTTCTGCCATTGACTTGTGTACCAGTTTCAAGGCATTAAACAACGCTGCTAGGGTCACAATTGCTGTACCATGCTGGTCATCGTGAAATACAGGTATATTTAATTCCCGCCGCAGTCTCTCTTCAATCTCAAAACAACGAGGGGCGGCGATATCCTCCAAATTTACACCCCCAAACACAGGCGCAATATTTTTCACTGTCCGCACAATCTCATCTGTATCTTGTGTTGCCAAGCAGATGGGAAAAGCATCAATGCCAGCGAATTCTTTAAACAGCATTGCTTTGCCTTCCATGACTGGTAAAGCAGCCGCCGGCCCCAGATTTCCCAACCCTAAAACAGCGCTACCATCAGTAACAATAGCAACAGTATTCTTTTTGATGGTTAAGTTATAAACTTCCTCTGGATTTTGAGCGATCGCTGTACAAATTCGACCTACTCCTGGTGTGTAAGCCATTGCGAGATCGGAAACAGTTTTTAGGGGAATTCTGCTGGCAATGCTGATTTTACCCCCACGATGCAAATTAAAAGTGCGATCGTACACATTCAGCATTTGAATGTGTGGTAATGCTTTAACTGCTTGCACAATAGTTTCCGCGTGTTCAGTGCTAGCTGCATCTACAGTAATATCGCGGGTTGACTCTTTGCGGCTTTGCTCAATTAAATCAATTTGTCCTAGTAGTCCCCCATTAGCGGCGATCGCCTGGGTGACTGAAGCCAGCATCCCCACACGATTGGGAATCTGCAAGCGGAGCGTCAAACTAAAACTAGAATTAGGAGTTAGGTTGGTCATTGTGATTGGAGATTTTAAATTTCACATCTTATATTGAATTGTTGATAAAAAATCTCTTGTAAATCGTAAATGTCATATTTTACTAATTTATGCTATTAAAAATTTCCTAAATGTACTCAACAACACCAGATACTTTTGCTGTCTTAGGTTCTTCATCACTGATAAGAGTGCGAGGAATCGCTGTGTAAACAGCTTTACCTTGCTATGAGTGGATCTGTGATTCCACGAAAAAAGCGCCCTCCAGTTAGAGAGCGCTGTTAAATTATATTAACGGAATATTAACCATGAATCGCATAATTTAGCGAAGCCACAGGTATTACCTCACCCGTAGCCAAATCCAACGGGAAGTTGTGAGCATTGCGTTCGTGCATCACTTCTAAACCAAGATTCGCACGGTTAACCACATCAGCCCAGGTAGGAACTACACGACCTTGAGAATCAAGCACTGATTGGTTAAAGTTAAACCCATTCAAATTAAAAGCCATCGTGCTGATACCCAAAGCCGTCAACCAGATACAAACTACAGGCCAAGCAGCCAAGAAAAAGTGCAAGGAACGAGAATTGTTAAAGCTGGCATATTGCCAAATCAAGCGTCCAAAGTAACCATGAGCCGCTACAATGCTGTAGGTTTCTTGTTCTTGACCAAATTTGTATCCATAGTTGATTGATTCAGCTTCCGTCGTCTCCCGAACTAGGGAGGAAGATACTAAAGAACCATGCATTGCACAGAATAAGGAACCGCCGAATACACCTGCGACACCAAACATGTGGAAGGGGTGGAACAGAATGTTATGTTCCGCTTGGAACACAAGCATGAAGTTAAAAGTGCCGCTAATACCTAGAGGCATACCGTCAGAAAAGCTACCTTGACCAATAGGATAAATTAGAAATACAGAAGTCGCAGCAGCTACAGGAGCAGAATAAGCTACACAAATCCAGGGACGCATCCCCAGACGATAGCTTAACTCCCATTGCCGACCCAGCCAACAAAAGATACCAAGCAGAAAATGCAAGACAATCAGCTGATAAGGACCGCCATTGTACAACCATTCATCCATCGAAGCAGCTTCCCAAAGCGGGTAGAAGTGCAAACCGATGGCATTGGATGTAGGTATAATCGCGCCAGTGATGATGTTATTACCGTAAAGCAAAGAACCAGAAACAGGTTCACGAATCCCGTCAATATCGACAGGTGGTGCAGCAATAAAGCCAATAATGAAACAAATAGTAGCAGTCAACAAAGTGGGAATCATTAAGACACCAAACCAACCGATATAAAGCCGATTTTCAGTGCTTGTAATCCATTGACAGAAACGATCCCACTGGTTACCGCTTTCGCCTCTTCTGAGAGTTGTGGTCATGGCTGTATCGTTTATAAATTGCTGACAACAAAGTTTCTCAATCCCTAAAAATTGAGAATTCCGCAGTTTTCAAAGATTTTTGCCAAATACCTTCTCCCTAATCACCGGGACTCTGTTATATTGCCTCACACCATGAAATATTGCTCATCTATTTCCCTAGGGAGATGGTGTGAAAAAAGGGGAAATTTTTCCCGGCTCTACTATCAGTTTTTACATAATTTTTTTGTATTTATCAACAATATTTTCATGAAGTTTCATTGCAATTTCTTGTTTAGCCTTGCCAACATCAAGAATTCAAAAGATTTAGTAGTAACTTCAAGTTTTGTTGAAAAAACACATGTTATTACAGCGTAAAATCACGTAAAAATTAGTAAAAAACCTCATTAAAATAGCCTATAAAGTCTTTTTCACTATATCAAGTGGGATTACTCATGCTATCAAGTAAAAATGGCGCTTAAGATAAATTACATTTATTCTTCAAGAGATTTTAACTGATATCTATCTAAGATGTTCTGAAAACTTAAATGTAAATTTCATAACTAAGTAATTTAGGTTTAAACCACATTTTTTGATCTGACAACAATTAGGGTATGCACTGCCACAGATTTCAACCGAGTACTGCTGAGTACTCTGAGCATCTCCAGTTCAACATTTGGTTATATGGAAAAATTCATGCATTGCGATCTTAAAAATGTTTCCATTCATCAATTGGTGGAATTTCAGGTGTCACAAACCCCTGATGCTGTAGCAGTTATTTTTCAAAATGAACAATTAACATATCAGGAACTTAATCAAAGAGCTAATCAACTAGCCCACTACCTGAGAAATCTAGGGGTAAAACCAGAGACTTTAGTTGGGGTTTGTATAGAGCGATCGCTAGAGATGGTAGTTGCGCTGTTAGGGATATTGAAAGCCGGTGGAGCTTATATACCCCTTGATCCTACTTATCCCCAAGAGCGCGTGGAATTCATGATAGAGGATTCCCAAATGCCAATACTCGTAACTCAAAAACATCTGCTGAAGGAATTACCAACAATAGATCAAAGAGTACAGGTCATTTACTTAGATGCAGATCGGCAATTTATTACTCAACACAGCACAGAAAATGTCGAGAGTGGTGTAAATCGTGAAAATTTAGCCTATACAATTTATACTTCAGGTTCTACTGGTAAACCCAAGGGCGTTCAGATTATCCATCGTGCAGTCATAAATTTCCTGAATTCTATGCGCCAAGAACCAGGATTGACCCAAAGCGATGTATTATTAGCGATTACCACAATCTCTTTTGATATTGCAGTCTTAGAAATCTTTTTACCTCTAATTGTAGGTGCTCGCATTATCTTGGTTAGTCGTGAAGCCGTTGCTGACGGCAAAAAATTATCGAAGATTTTGACTCAATCTGACGCTACAGTCATCCAAGCTACCCCAGCAACTTGGCGTCTCCTTTTGGAAGCCGGATGGCAAGGCAATAAGCATCTGAAAATGCTGTGTGGTGGAGAAGCCATGACTCTGGCGCTGGCTAATCAACTGCTGGAAAAGGGTGGCTCTTTGTGGAATATGTATGGGCCTACCGAAACCACTGTTTGGTCAATGCTTTATAAAGTAGAACCTGCTAGCAGCTTTGTACCCTTAGGTCACCCCATTGCTAACACACAGATTTATTTGCTACAAGAACCAGCACGCCGCCAAAATGATCCACTTAAACTTGCTCCTGTTGGTGTACCAGGAGAAGTCTACATTGGTGGTGATGGAGTTGCACGAGGTTACCTTAACCGTCCAGAACTAACTCGGGAAAGGTTCATTCCTCATCCTTTTAGTGATGAGCCAGAGGCCCGCCTCTACAAAACTGGGGATTTAGCTCGCTATCTATCAGATGGAAATATTGAGTTCATTGGTCGGATTGATTATCAAGTTAAAATCCGTGGTTTTCGAGTTGAATTAGGAGATATTGAGACAGCTTTAAGCCAGTATCCAGACGTAAAAGAAGCAGTGGTAATTGCTAGAGAGGATCAACCGGGAAATAAACGCTTGGTTGCTTATGTTGTTCCTAAAACTCACCGAGATGAGCTCGAGTCATCAACACCAATCGATCATTTTGCTACTGATCAACTTCAGGAATGGAAGCAGGTGTGGAATACTAACTACACCAATTCACCAGAGGATTGGGCTGGCTGGAATGATAGTTTCACAGGCCTACCCATACCAGCAGAAGAGGTGCGTGAATGGGTAGACACCACAGTTGAGCGGATTCTCTCTTTACATCCTCAGCGAGTTTTAGAGATCGGATGTGGAAAAGGACTACTCCTATTTCGCATTGCTCCTCACTGTAGTCACTATGTGGGGACAGATATTTCACCAGCAGCTATCCGCTATATTGAGCAGCAACTCCACAATGATCAACACGATTGGTCGCATGTAACAGTATCAGAGGGATCTGCTCATGAACTTGAACGATTAGAAGCAGCCAGCTTTGATACGGTAATCATCAATTCGGTGATTCAATATTTTCCTAGTGTGGATTATCTGTTGCAAGTAATAGAGAAGAGTGTCAAGTTAGTCAAACCAGGAGGGCAGATTTTTATTGGTGACGTTCGTAGTTTACCGTTACTAGAAACTTTTCATACTGCACTTCAAATCAACCAGACTATTACTTCTCTTTCTAGCTATCAACTCCAACAGCTAATTAGAGACAGAATTTCCCACGATAGAGAACTAGTACTTCATCCAGACTTCTTTTCTGCCCTGAAGCATCATATCCCTCGCATCAGTCATGTTCAAACCTTACTAAAGCGAGGTCATTCTCAAAATGAACTAATTAAGTTTCGCTTCGATGTCATCCTTCATGTGGAGACTAAGATGTATCCACATGCTGAGCCTTTATGCTGGGATTGGCAACAACAGAATCTCTCATTACCACTAATTTGCCAAGTACTTCAAGAGAAACAACCAAAAAATATCAAGATTCTCAATGTGCCTAATGCCCGTATTTTCCTAGATAGGAAAGCAGTGGAATTATTAGCAAGTATCAATAAACCTAAAACAGTAGGAGAATTACAGCAATCATTACGGCAAATTTCTCAAGAGACAGGGGTGCATCCAGAAGAATTTTGGAATCTCAACCAATATATACCTTATGGTGTCCAGGTTACTTATTCTGAGTGCAGGAATCCTGGTACGTATGATGTACTACTGCAAAATCAATTGAAAACAACAGACCAAAGCGATATTTTGGTTTTGCCAGAACAACTAGTGGAATTGAAGCCTTGGAATGACTATGCTAATAATCCTCTACAAGTAAACGAGAAAATTAACTTAGTTCCCCATTTGCAATCATTTCTCCAAAAGAATCTACCTGACTACATGGTTCCTTCAGCATTTGTAGTGATGGAGACTCTACCCCTGACACCAAATGGAAAAATTGATCGGAGATCGCTTCCCAAGCCCAAAAAAGACCGACCAATTTTAACGGGGGTTTACATTGCACCCACTACTTTGCTCGAAAAGCAACTTGCTGAAATTTGGTCTGAGTTATTAGACATTGAACCTGTTGGAATCTACGATAACTTCTTTGATCTGGGAGGGCATTCTCTATTGATGGTTCAGTTGCTGTCTCGGATAGAAAAGACGATGCAAATAGAGTTACCTCTGTCCTATGTTATTAAGGAGCCGACAATAGCTGGATTCATCAAAGCCATTGATATGTTGGAGTCCTCAAGTGATTACCGTTTCATTGAAGAAGAAACTAAGGTGGATTGGCAGAATGAAGTTATCTTAGACCCAACAATTCATCCGCAAGTAGAGTTTGTAGAATTCACAACTGAACCAGAACATATCTTTTTAACCGGAGCGACAGGTTTCTTAGGTGCCTTTCTTCTGTACGAGCTTCTACAACAAACACCAGCAAATATTTACTGCCTGGTTCGCGCTTCTAATCTTGAAGAGGGTAGACAAAAAATACAAATCAATCTAGAACGTTACATGCTTTGGAGTAATAAGTTAAGTTCTAGAATAGTTCCTGTAATAGGAGATTTATCAAAGCCGCTATTAGGATTAACTAACGAAGAGTTTAGAGATTTAGCTAGTAAACTTGATCTGATTTATCACGCTGGCGCATTCGTCAACCTAGTTTATCCTTACAGCACATTGCAACCTACCAATGTATTGGGAACTCAAGAAGTTTTGAGACTAGCTTCTCATGGTAAAGTTACCCCTGTTAACTTTATCTCGACGATTGATGTACTTAAGCCTCTTATCTTTTATGAAAAAAAGGTGATCCGAGAAGATGAGCACTTGGCACATGGTGAAGGGCTAACCAGGGGTTATACCCAAACTAAATGGGTTGCCGAACAGCTAGTAATGGCAGCTCAATACCGGGGAATTCCTGTTTGCATCTACAGACCTGGAATGCTCTCAGGTCATAGTCAAACAGGCGCTTATCACACAAACGACCTGATGGGAAGAATTATCAAAGGTATGATTCAACTGGGAACGGCTCCCAATCTGGATAAATGGGTGAATATAACTCCTATAGACTACGCTAGTAAAGCAATAGTACATCTATCAAGACAAAGAGAATCTCTAGGCAGAGCCTTTCATATTGTCAATTCTCATCCATTGTCTTGGAAGCAACTTGTAAGTGAAATCCGCAATTTAGGCTATTCAATTCAAGTAATGCCATATGAACAATGGCAAGCAGAGTTACTTAAGCTGGAAAAATCTCAAGAAAATGTTTTGACCCCAATCAGATCGTTATTTACCGAAAAAAATGCTCAAACCAAAATGACGTATTTGGAAACATTTCTCCTGACATCTCAAGCTTTTGACTGTGAAAATACCCTCAATGGCTTGATAGGAACTTCTATAGTCTGCCCACATGTTGATTCCACGGTTATGAATGCTTACTTTTCCTACTTTATCCAAAGTGGTTTTCTAGAATCTCCTGGAGAAAATGCTGAAGATACTACATACGTAGCTAAAGAAGCGATGGAGCTACATAAGATATATGATACCAATAAATATATACGGCTAGTTACTTGATTCCTGTCACCATCTACAAAATTATTCTTTGTTAGATGGTATTCTACCAATCTATTGGGGAACTATGAATTATGAGTACTTGTATAGATACTTAGATATGAGTAAGCAACATCATGCAGTTGCAGTAGGGTAGTACCAATGAAAACAAAGAAAAGCCTTATACATAATTCTATTGGTTCCAGACTATTTTTCTACGTGTTAAGTGGTGCTTTAGTAGGATTAGGTAGCATGTCCTACTTCTTCTATCAAGCACTGGAAAGTCGAGCTAAGGATGAAATTAAAGGTAATTTAAGTACACAAGTTAAGTCGGTAGAAGGGTCACTGGCTAGAGTAGAACAGTCTATGCGGAATCTATCTGCTGCTGTTAAAACTATGCAGCATCAAGGAATTAAAGATCCACAAGCATATAAACAATTAGTTTTTGATATATTCCAGGAACGTTCACTTCTAACAACTGGTCTTGGTATTGGTCAAACGCCCTTCCAACTGGTGCCAGATCGAGAATGGTATTGGCCGTACTTTTATATTGACCAAAAAACCTCTGGTCAGATAGGTGAAGTTTTACAAAAACCTTATAATCATATCCGTTATGCAGAACTTTTCAAGGAAGATAACTATCAAAAGCAAAGTTATTATCAAAAAGTTGTCAAAGCGAGGAAAGATATCTGGTATGAGCCTTATAAATGGTATGGACTAACTTTAACAACGTATACAGGACCTATAATTGCTGATAATAATAATTTAATTGGTGTCACTGGCTTAGATATCAATGTCACAGCTATAGGTGAAAAGATAAAAGTACCTGTGACAAAAGGAGGTGGTTATTTCGTTATTTTAAGTGAACAAGGCAATTTACTGGCATATCCACCAGAACCAGAAAAAGCTAAGTCACTTGCAACCTATAAGGATATACCAGAATTAAGGTATGTATGGGAACGAATTGCCAGCAACAATGACGGTTTTGTGCAGGCAAAGGGTAAATATTGGGTATTTCAACGGGTACATGGAACCAACTGGTTAATGCTGGCAGTAGTACCTCAGTCGGTTGTGTTAGTCCCGGTATTATCTATTGCCGTTGGCGGTGCTTTAGGTGCTGGTATGGTACTAGCTTTAGTAGTCACTTTATTTATCCGTCAACTCAATAACCGCTTACAACCTATTCTTGAAGAATGCCAAAAGTTAGCAGAAGCTGATGCCCAAAGGGCACTTCGTTTGGGACAAGATAGTATATTGGTTGTTAATAGTCACAAGTCCCAAAATTTTGAGTTGCAGGATGCTGATGAAATAGAAATTTTGGCACAGTCTTTTAATCAGATGGCAGTCCAATTAAAGGAGTCATTTGAGGACTTAGAACTGCGAGTTGAGGAACGCACAGCTGAACTGAAGGAAGCTAAAGAATTAGCTGATAGTGCCAATCGTGCTAAAAGCGAATTCCTTGCTAACATGAGCCATGAACTACGCACACCCCTGAATGGGATTTTAGGTTATGCCCAAATTTTGCAAGCTTCCAAGAATCTAACGGAAAAGCAGCTCAAAGGTATAACTATTATTAATCAATGTGGCTCACACCTCCTGACCCTAATTAACGATATTCTTGACCTTTCTAAAATCGAAGCTCGGAAAATGGAATTGTATCCTACAAGTTTTCATTTTCCTTCATTTCTCCAGGCGGTTGCTGAAATTTGTCGCATTAAAGCTGAACAAAAAGGTATAACTTTTGTTTATCAGCCCGATGACCAACTGCCAATTGGTATCCAAACAGATGAAAAACGGTTACGTCAAGTTTTGATTAATTTACTAGGCAATGCAATCAAGTTTACTGAAAAAGGTAGTGTCACATTTATAATAAAAATTCAGCAGATAAAAAATCGTTATCAAGACGAACCATTAACCTACCAAATGCGCTTCCAAGTCGCAGACACTGGTGTAGGTATGACTAGTGAGCAAATAGAAAAAATATTTTTACCTTTTGAACAGGTAGGTAACGTTAAAAAACAATCAGAGGGAACTGGATTAGGTTTAGCTATCAGTCAAAAAATCGTTGCTATGATGGGCGGAACTATAGAAGTAAAAAGCCAACCCGAAAATGGTAGCATCTTCTGGTTTGATGCAGAAATCTCTGAATCAATAGAATGGGCAGATAAATCAAAGTCTTCTCAACAGGGAACTATTGTTAGTTTTACAGGCGAAAAACGAAAAATTTTGGTAGTAGATGACCGTTGGGAAAATCGCTCTGTATTAGTTAATCTACTGGAACCCATTGGTTTTGAAATTATCGAAGCAGAAGATGGACAAGAAGCATTAATAAAAACTGCTGATTTTTCCCCTAACTTGATTATCACAGATGTGAGTATGCCAGGAATGAATGGATTAGAGATGATACAAAATTTGCGAAATTCTCCTGATTGGAGTCATCTGAAAATAATTGTCTCATCAGCAAGTGTGTTCGACTCTGACAAGCAGAAGAGTTTAGATGCAGGCGGTGATGACTTTCTTCCCAAGCCTGTGCAAGCATCTGATCTATTTGAAAAATTACAGATGTATCTAGAACTAGAATGGATTTATGATGACAATAATACAGATTTACCAAAGATAGAAGAAGTAGTAATACCTCCAATAGAGGAAATAAAACAGTTGTATGAACTGGCGTTAAAAGGTCGGATTAAAGCTATCCAAAAACAACTAAATCAACTAGAGAAAACGGATATTAAATTTAAACCTTTTGTTCAAGAATTACAGCAATTAGCGCAAAGTTTTCAAATAGAAAAAATTCAATACATTATGGAGAAATATATCAAATCAAAATAATTAAATTCCTCATTTGTTAAAATTTATTTGTTTCAACAAAAATTAAAAAATAAAATAATGCAAAACTCACAAACAAATTTCATATTGATTGTTGATGATACTCCGACAAACTTAGAAGTACTTTCGGAAGCTCTCACAGATGCCGGATTTGATGTGGCGGTTGCAACTAGTGGTGAAAGTGCAATTAAGCAAATTGAATACGAGCCACCAGAACTGATTTTGTTAGATGTAATGATGCCAGGAATTGATGGCTTTGAAACTTGCCGGAGATTGAAGGCAAATCATAAAACAAAACATATTCCGATAATTTTTATGACTGCCCTTGCTGACACAGTAGATAAGGTCAAAGGCCTTTCTTTAGGTGCTGTTGATTATATCACTAAACCGTTTCAGCAAGCGGAAGCCCTAGCCCGTATACAAATTCATTTGCAGCTGCAAAATTTTAGTGTAGCCCTGGAGAAACAAAATACACGTCTTCAACAAGAAATTGAAGAACGAGTGGCCGCCGAATTAGCATTACAGAAGTTAACTCAAGAGTTAGAGCAACGGGTAGAAGACAGGACTAAGGAACTTTCCCAAGCAATACACGATCTACAAAAGGCTCAAGTGAAGCTAATCCAGGCAGAAAAATTAGCTACTTTGGGTCAATTAGTAGCAGGTGTTGCACACGAAATTAATAACCCAGTTAACTTTATACATGGCAATCTTCAGCACGCTAGTTGTTATATTGAAGACTTGCTAGAACTCATTAACCTCTACCAGACTCAGTTTCCTAATTCCACCCCAGAGATTACAAAGAAATCCAAAGAAATAGACCTGGAGTTTCTCAGGTTAGATTTACCGAAAATAGTCTCTTCAATGGCAGTTGGAACGCAACGGATTCAGGAAATTGTCCAATCCTTCCGCAACTTCTCCCGTCATGACGAAGCTGAAGTCAAAAAAGTAAATATCCACGATGGGTTAAACAGTACACTGATGCTCATTGACCATCGCTTGAAGACCAAACCAGGCTATCCGGCGATTCAAGTGATTAAAGAATATGGGAATTTGCCTCCAGTTGAGTGCTTTGCGGGAAAAATGAACCAGGTGTTTATGAACATCCTCAGCAATGCAATTGACGCTTTGGAAGAGTTAATGGGGGATATGCAGAGTTTTGGCCATAGCCTATCGCCAATGATTCGGATTCATACAGAAGTTGTGGGTGGCGATCGCATTGCTATTCGGATTGCTGATAATGGCCCGGGAATTTCCGAAGCAGTTCAAAAACGCGTGTTTGACCCCTTCTTCACTACTAAACCTGCGGGTAAAGGAACAGGGTTGGGAATGTCAATTAGCCATCAGATTGTAGTTGAAAAGCATGGTGGTTCGTTGTACTGTATCTCCAGCCTCGGGAAAGGTGCAGAATTTATCATTGAGATTCCAATTCAGCAGGTACAGTTGTCCGATCCTAGCTGGTGGGAGTCTCCAGACTTATCTCAAAACTCTATACATAGTCAAACATCTCCTCTCATAGCACAGATATAAGTATTAGGTAGCAGATAAGATAGTAGGGGCAGGAGTTAGTTAAGGGTAAATACTTAATATAGGCAATAATTAAAATGAGTATTAATGCTCATCTATAATATTAGTAATACGCTGCCATTGACGATCAACTGGTTTTTCAGAGTCATCTAATTCATAACTGCTGCCTATTTGCGCTCTAGCTTCCCATTGCGGACTTGTACCACAGGATGATTGCACCTGCGTACTAGTTGTTCATCGTGAGTAGTTACAATTACTGTTGCTCCAAAGGTATTTAACTTTTGGAGAATCTGCATCACTTGCCAAGAATTATCTGGATCGAGGTTTCCTGTGGGTTCATCCGCTAAAAGCAATGGTGGTGTTCCGACGATCGCCCGCGCAATGCTAACCCGTTGTTGCTCTCCACCAGAAAGTTGATCTGGAAAGCAGTTAGCTTTAGAAAGCAAACCCACAAGCTTTAATGTAGGTTCTAAACGGCGTTGAATTTCTTTTTTGGTATATCCTTGAGCTTGGAGGACAAAAGTCACATTTTCAGCTACTGTCCGCTGGGGAATGAGTTTATAGTCTTGAAACACAATCCCAATGCGTCGCCGCAATAATGACAAGCGATCGCCCCGCAAAGCCGCGATGTTGCACCGCTCAACAATTACCTCTCCCTGTGTTGCCAACTCTTGGCCATACAAAAGTTTCAACAGAGTTGATTTACCAGAACCACTAGGGCCTGTGATAAATAAAAATTCTTTTTGTTTTACCTCTAGGTTGACATCTAACAAAGCGTGACAGCCATTACTATAGGTTTTTGTGACAGAACACAATTGCAACATGACATCAGTGTTGCGCTTGTCAGTCTCTCTACCTTCTGGATGTACAAATTTGTGATTCGTTTGTTGATCTGTTAATACTGACATTGCTGTGTTGTTGGGTACAGATTGATCGAAAGAAAGTTGAAATTCCATACAAAATTAATGATTCCCAGACAGAAGCTGGGAATCTCAAATCTCAATTCAAAAATCTCAAATTTTTTCTGCACCGCAATCCGGAGGGAGCAGAGGGGCAGACGGGTAGAGAAAAAATAACAAATACCCAATGCCCAATGCCCTTGGCCACAAGCCCAATGCCCAATGACTTTTTTCGCTAACTAATTGCACCTCTTGCAGTGAAGTGATAGATAAAAGCTTTGAAGACAAACTCTGGCAAAGCTAACATCCGTCGCCAGCGCCAAGGTTCTTGATAAAGCCGATATAGCCACTCTAAATTGTTATTTCCTAACCAAGCCGGAGCGCGAGTTTTTGTCCCCGACCAAATGTCGAAACTACCTCCAACACCAATCCAAATGGCGTGAGGACACAAATAACGGTGTTGCGCAATCCATAACTCTTGACGTGGTACTCCCAAACCCACAAAAATCACTTGTGGCTGCAATTGGCTCAGAGTTGCGAGCAATCTTTCTTCTTCTTCTTTGCAATGGTATCCGGAGTGAGTACCTGCTATATTTAAGCCAGGAATTTGCCTGTGACAAAACTCTGCAGCTTTTGCAGCCACTCCCGGTGCTCCTCCATAGAAAAATACCTTAGCGCTTGTATGTTGTTGTCCCAGTTCTCGCAATAGTGTTTCTGCTAGTTCAATACCAGGACAACGTTGCACTTTTTGCCATAATAGCAATCGTAAATACAGAACTACTCCTGCTCCATCTGGAATCACTAACTCAGCATCTTGAATGACTTTAGCTAGGACACTATTACGCTCTGCCTGCATAGTCATTTCTGCATTGAGTGTTACCACATGAGTTCCTCTGCCTTGTTGCAGGCATTCTAGCAACCAGCCTGGATAGTTAGCCATCACATGGACTGGTATTCCCAAAACTGAAAATGCTTGATAGCGTTTAGACATAGCCGATTCTTACTTGAGCCTCACACCACAATTTCTCGCAGCTTAGTTTATCAAATTTTTTAATATATTGTCTGTTGTCATTTTAGCAACAAGCAATTTGTTTTTGACATCGATAAAACTAAGTAAATTATCTTTTATGAGTGATTGAAAAATTTCTATGAATACTCAATATTGACTATTTAAAGTAATAAAAATAACTTATATAATAATTGCCACCGACTGCCCAACCGCAACACAGCAGTAAAGAAATTCCCACTGCCCTGTGTGCCTGCGGTGGTTGACCTATTACCAATGCACTTGTACAAATATGTTTAGCAATTACTAGAGCTGAGTAGGTTTGGTGAACGGTATAGCCTTCTTGATTCTATGATTAAAGTGTAACGTTCCTCAAAGAATGAATGCCTATGGCATTGGTAACGCCTTTGCGTGTTAGTCTTACTCACAAAGCACTTTGAGATTTTTGTACAGATGTCTTTGACTGCATCTCTTACAAGTTTTGAGTAAACTCGATTTTACAGTTAAGGTAGTGTAACGGGCGAAAGTTGACTATGAGTAAAATTCGTATTGCTCTGATTGAAGATCATGACCTCACCCGTGTGGGTATTCGGACAGCACTACTGCAAAAAGAGGAAATTGAAATTGTAGGAGAAGCTGCCAATGCTGCGGAAGGTCTGAAAATGCTAAAAACGCTACAACCGGATATTGCGATTGTAGATATTGGCTTACCAGATAAAGATGGCATTGAGTTAACAAGGGAGTTGAAGTCCACTAGTAATGGGTCAGAGTTAACAACTAAAGTGTTAATTTTGACACTACGAGATAACAAAGAAGCAGTACTGGCAGCTTTCGCTGCTGGGGCTGATTCTTACTGCATGAAGGATATTAAATTTGATAATTTGCTGGAAGCAGTGCGAGTCACTTACAATGGCAATGCTTGGATAGATCCGGCGATCGCCAGGATTGTATTACAACAAGCACAACAAAATCCAGCTAAACCAGAGATCGTATCATCAGACACGAAAAGCCTCATGAATACCTCTGGTGGGGAGACTCATGAACATATAGATGCTTACACCCTCACTGAAAGAGAATTAGAAGTGTTACAGTTGATCGTCGAAGGTTGTAGTAATGCAGTAATCGCAGAGAGACTTTACATTACAGTCGGCACAGTGAAAACCCACGTCCGGAATATTTTAAACAAGCTATGTGCTGATGATCGCACCCAGGCGGCAGTTCGTGCCTTGCGTTCTGGATTGGTGGGTTAAGTTGAAGTTGCGGATTTAGCCCCCAACTAGAAAAAATCCAGATAAATCTACAGCCTTGAACAAAATATTTGACTGCAAAGTGGGTATCTTCTCTATAGGACTCCTATGTGATTTTTGCTTTTGCTAGTTAGGCACACCTGGAAGAGCCTTCTTTCCTGTTGCTTGCGCCTACACAAGCTTTTTTCACAAATCAAAGCTGACTGCTATATATGGTGTTGATTTTTGGTTATGTCATTATTGATTAAGTGTGATAAAAGTTACACTTTTTTGCAATTCAAATATCTAAAAAGTTAAAGTCACATATGACTGAAATAGAGGGATGCAAACTCAAGCTCATGGTGGTAGATGATGAGCCAGATAACTTAGATTTACTCTACCGGACTTTTAGACGAGATTTTGACGTATATCAAGCCAGTCATGCTTTGAGCGCACTGGAAATATTAGACAAAGAAGGCGAAATGGCTGTGATTATTTCTGACCAGAGAATGCCAGAAATGAACGGCACAGAATTCTTGAGCCGCACAGTAGAGCGTTTTCCGGATACAATCAGGATTTTGCTGACTGGTTTTACTGATGTCGAAGACTTGGTAGATGCAATTAACTCAGGTCAGGTATTTAAGTACATCACCAAACCCTGGAATCCTCAACGGTTAAAAGTGCTTGTTGAACAAGCTACTGATACTTATCGCTTGGTTAAGAAACGCACCCAAGAGTTACGTAGAGCATTGCGGCGAGAATCTTTGTTTAATGCCGTCACAACAGCAATTCGGGAGTCTTTAGATTACGATAGTATGCTGCAAAAAATTGTAGCAACTATTGGAGAAACATTTGAAACTACTGGTTGCTTCCTGAGACCAGTAGAGGGCGATCGCCTGACATCAGATGTCTTCTCTTATGAAGATCCTAATTCCAATACATTAGATTTCGCCTTTGACCCTAGCGCTTTAATTGAAAAAGTGTTGGCAACTCGTCAGTATCAACTGACTCAAAGTACAGATGACGGTAATCCTTGTCACCAATTGGTTGTGCCATTGTCTTACCAGCAACAATTGCTGGCTGTGCTTGCTCTCTACCAAAGAGGACACGATCATTCTTGGCAAGATGAAGACATTCAACTGATTGCGGGTGTTGCTGAACAAGCTGCTTTAGCCCTCTCCCAGGCAAAACTATACCAGCGCCTGCAAGAAAAACAACAGCAAATCCGCGCTGAATTAGAAGTTGCTCGCCAAATTCAAAATAACCTGCTACGGCAAAGTTTACCTGAGATGAAGGGCGTGAAAGTGCAAGCTTGCTGCTATGCCGCTCGTGAAGTTGGAGGAGATTTTTTTGAAGTTTTTGTTCATCCGAAAGGGGACTTATGGTTAGCAGTGGGTGACGTTTCCGGTAAAGGTGTGCCAGCAGCTTTGTTTATGGCTAGTGCTATTTCAGTGTTACGGCGAGAATTATCTCAAGAAACGCCAGCCCAGCCGAATATAGTCATGCAGAATCTTAATCATGCTATGTCTGATGACTTGATTAGCAACAATTGCTTTATCACTCTCGTCTTAGCATGTTATACGCCTAGCACTAAGGAACTAGTTTATGCCAACGCTGGGCACATCTATCCCTTACTCTGGTCGTCACAAACGCCAAGCGAGGAACAACCCCACTATCTGAAGGTTCGCAGCGTTCCCTTAGGTATCTTGCCTAAATGGCAGGCACAGTCTGGTCACTTAATACTGAATTCCAATGATATTCTGCTGTTAGCCAGTGATGGAATTACAGAAGCAATGGTATCAAATAGTGTGTTTAAATGTAACAATACCGAAGATAAAGCTCAGGTATTTAGCAGAAATATGCTAAATCAAGACGGTCTCTGGCAATTGTTAAAACAACAACCAAAACCACTTTGTCTTAGCGATTTACTAACTTGTATCCAGGCAGACAACCCAGTTCAAGAAGATGACCAAACTATACTCTCATTGGAGGTCTTGTAAGTAATGAAAAGTGAGCTACATGTCCCAAGTGATTTAAATTTTTTAAACATTGTCGAAAACTGGTTGCTAGGATGCTTGAAAATCCAGCTAGGAGAATCGGTTGATTGGTCACGACAATCCAGTCGTTTGCGCCTAGCCTTGGTAGAGGCTTACTCGAATGTAGTACGTCATGCCCATAAGGAACAGGCTAATTTGCCAGTTTTACTGCGTTTGGAATTGAAAAACCGGGATCTTGCCTTAGAAGTGTGGGACTATGGCGAAGGCTTTGATATGTCTACTTACTTTCCACCAAACCCTTTAGAAAAACAAGAAGGTGGCTATGGTTGGCTAATTATGAATCGATTGATGGATAAGGTAGAGTATCAGTTACAGGTAGATGGTGCTAACTGCCTGAAGTTAGAAGCTACCTTACCAGAACTAGTACAAAAAAGCGCTTAGTATCAAGGCTAAAGAATGAAAGTAAGAACCCCATAATGTAAGCTTTTTGAGGATTTACATGAGAGTCTGATTTCCATCAAACTGTACTAGTTAGTTAAAACTCTTTTGGCTGTTGACTGCTTAATCACGACGCAAAGCCAGTAACTCTTGAGGAGAAGCGAGGAGTTTAATTCTGGCTTCTACAATCTGTCGTTGTTGATTGAGAATAAATAGCCATAAGACGTTAACACCACACCAGGATGTTAGGGCTTTTCCTGCTACTTGGACTTGAAGAAGCTCGTTTGCCAAAATCTCAGTAATTCCTTGCTGCGGATCGGCTTTAATACCTTGAGCCTCTTGTTGTAGATAGGTTGCGATCGCATCTGGCCCGACAAAACCAGATTCAAATGGCGGATACATCACACCATCCTCAGCAAACAAGGCGGCTGTAGCTTTAAATTCTCCGGCATTTAATGTTTGAAAGTAACTTAGAATGCTGGGCTCTGTAATTCCCTCGATTGAGAATTCTTCTGTTTGTGTTGTCGCTTGAAATTCAGCTGCTGTCATAAAAATACCTTTGTTAGACTAGCTGAACATCAATCTTCATCGCAAAACCAGGCAAAAAAAAGCTGCTATTGGTATATATTGCTTGGCTTTGGGAAAGTCTTTCTCTGGATGGAGGCAAATAATTAATAATTCGTCGTTTGTCATTTGTGATTTGTCATTTGTTATTAAAAAATGGTGGAATACTAGATTTATATGAGTTGCGGTGTTATGGTTGGTGTAGTTTTCATAATGTAATTACGAATTGTTAATTATTGAAAATAGAGATGAATGAGATCCCCGACTTCTCAAACAAGTCGGGGATCTCATTTTTGTAGTAAAATTTAAGTGCCACAATTTGGGCTGAATGTAAATTAAGATAAATGAATAACTCTGCCATAACCACAAGTGATGTGGTAAAGGAAAAGGCTAAGGAGTTGGGATTTCACAAGGTAGGGATTGCTGCTGTAGATGGGGTAGATGCTGTAGCAGCGCAGCGTTTACAAGCATGGATAGCATTGGGTTACAACGCTGATATGGAATGGATGGCTAACCCGAAGCGTCAGGATATTCGCTTAGTAATGCCAGAAGGGCGATCGCTTATTTGTGTGGCGCTAAATTACTACACACCACATCAACGTCCCGCAGGTGAGGAATACGCCAAGATTTCCCGTTATGGCTGGGGAAGAGATTATCACAAGGTGATGCATAAAAAACTCAAGGCATTGACTATCTGGTTACAATCACTGAGTGAAGGTGTTCAGGCTCGTTATTATGCAGATACAGGCCCAGTACAGGATAAAGTCTGGGCGCAAACCGCTGGTATTGGTTGGATTGCTAAGAACGGCAATGTGATTACACGGGAATATGGTTCTTGGGTATTTTTAGGAGAAATTATCACCAATTTGGAATTAGAGAGCGATCGCCCTGCAACAGAACATTGTGGCACTTGTACTCGCTGTCTGGAAGCGTGTCCTACTGGTGCAATTACTAACCCTTATGTAGTAGATGCTAATCGCTGCATTGCCTATCATACGATTGAAAATCGAGCCGAAAAATTACCCCAAACAGTCCAATCCCATTTACAAGGCTGGGTTGCAGGTTGTGATATTTGCCAAGATGTTTGTCCGTGGAATCTTAGATTTGCTCAAGGTACTGATGTGACAGAATTTAATCCTTATCCTGGGAATCTGGCTCCGAAGCTGATAGAATTAGCAGAAATCACAGATGAGGAGTGGGAACGACAATTTCCGGCCTCAGCCTTACGGCGGATTAAACCAGAAATGTTACGACGTAATGCCCGTGCTAATCTAGACGCATCCAGGCAACAGAATGACTCAAAAAGTAATTATCTTTGATTTTGATGGCACGATTGCAGATACATTAGATGCGCTTGTAGGTATTGCTAATCGTTTGGCGTTAGAGTTTGGTTATGTACAAATTACTCCGCAAGAATTAGGTCTCCTGAGAAACTTAACTTCTCGGGAGATTATTAGATATTCAGGTATCTCTGTTTTGAAGATCCCTTTTTTAGTTAAAAAGGTTAAGTCCGAATTAAAAAACAAGATTCACGAATTTAAACCTATTCCCGGAATTAAAGAAGCTTTAATAGAACTTAAGGAGGATGGTTATAAACTGGGGATTATTACTTCTAATTCTAAAGATAATGTCACCGAATTTCTTCAAATTAATGATTTAGCTAGTTTATTTGATTTTATCTATTCAGGTGTGACAATTTTTGGAAAAACAACAATCATCAATAATGTATTAAGGCAAAAGCAACTTAAACCCCAACAAGTTATTTATGTTGGCGACGAAACTAGAGATATAGAAGCATCGAAAAAAGCTAATATCAAGGTAATTGCAGTAACTTGGGGGTTTAATTCACCAGAAGTGCTAGCTAGACAAAAACCTGATTTCTTGATTCACAATCCCAGTGAGCTTTTAACGGTTGTAAGTAATGCGTAATTCGTAGTCATCAGATGTTAATCGCTCAGATTTAATAGTGCATATAGCGGCCTTATTTGATATATAAACCTCGTCCATTTTGAAACCTGGAGTAGTGCAAGACGTAAAGCCTACTAGTACCAGTAGGGAGCAAGATGCTCCCACTACTTTTAAAACTATGGTTCTCAAAATAGATGTGGTTGAAACATATTAAATAGGAATGCTAGTTGCACAGGAAATGTCGTTTGACTGAAGCAAACGGGCTTTATCTTATACTTTAGGCTAACACATCACAAAGTTGGAATGGTGCGTTAGACGCAAGTCTAACACACCCTACAGATACTATAACTACTGAAATTGTTTCAAAATTCAACGGTGGTTGCTCTATTCGTAATTACTAATTACGAACTCGTACTGAGCGACTCGCCCTGAGCGAAGTCGAAGGGAGTCGAAGTATTACGAATTATTAATTTTTTCTTTGACCTTTTTCTAAAGCTTTTTGCACTAAATCATCATCCACTTGTGTTGCACCCTCTGTTCTAGAGCCTGCAACATCCTTAGCCATATCTGCATAATCATCAGGATTACCAGTTGCTTCGGCTTGAGTTCTGACTTCTTGTGGTTGGGAAACTTGTTGTTTAGGTGCTGTTGCTGCTTCGGCTGCTTTAGCGCCTTCACCTGTGCGATCGATTTCACTGACACTAAATTGCTGCGCGGCGGCGTAATCAGCTTCAAAATCTACCGTTGGCGCTTTTTCTTCACCAGCAGCTATGTTTTCAGCGGCTAACTGTGCATCATGGGTAGGCGCTTCGTTTACATTAGGCTTAATTTCTTCTGGCATAATTTACTCCTTAGGCATTTCTTACTTGCTGAGGTCATCGTATCAAAGCGATCGCCTATATCATTGGCTCCTTTGGAGATATTCTTTCTTCTATTAAAAGATAGATAAAAACTGCAAATTGAAATTAATAAATCTCTTTCTCTTGGCAGTGTCTTCTCATTGTTAAAGTTTGTTAACCCTTTAGTTTGATGTGATAAATTGCCTTGGAGATAAACAATGACTGCTAGCCAAGATAAAAACGTTTCTCAAGCTTTGACTAATGAAACTCAAAAAGTCGTAGAAGCTTTTAATAGCTTAGATACTGATGCTAAATTAGCATGGTTTTATTTTGTTTATGAAAAAATGGGGGATTCAATCACTCCGGCTGTGCCTACTGCGGCAGAACCCAATTTAGCACCAATTTTGCTAGAAGATTATTTGGAATTATCCGATGAAGAACAATTGGCAATTATGCGCCAAATTGTTAATGGCGAGGCGAGTGATTATTCTCGTGCTTATGGTGCTTTAAAAGAAAATAATCAGTTGTTGGTTTGGTATGCTTGGGCTGTAGAAATGGGTGATCAGGTAGTTGATTTACCAGATGACTACGAGACTACAGATAAAATTGACAATCTGCTTTCGCAACTCGAAGGATTAGATTTTGAAGGGCAAATTTCTGTGCTGCGGACGATCGCAGGCAACATGGGGTACAGTGATGTCAAACCGATTGAAACCCAAGCACAGACTGGGAAAACATCAAGTTTGTAAGCTGATAAGCTATTCTGCTTTTAAGTTGCACAATCCATCGTGAGGGCTGTTGACAGTTGAGAGTTGACAGTAGGGGCGGGTTTATTTAGATCATTGTCGATCAATGAGGATATCTGTGAACCCGCCCTTACAACAGTTAACAGCCCTTATTAGTAGTTATGCTTTTTTAGCGCGCATTAGCTTATGTTGTCCCTAAGATACCGCCATCTGGCTTAAATCCGCTGGGGTGAGGTTTAAGTGGACAACTTCACCGTCGCGGAACCAAACAATCCGCTGGGTTTGACGGGCTACATCTGGTTCATGGGTAACCATGACGACTGTAATCCCACTGGCGTTTAATTCGCTAAAGATATCCATAACTTCTTGGGTGGTGCGAGAATCGAGTGCGCCAGTGGGTTCATCGGCTAAAAGGACAACGGGACGGTTGACAATGGCACGGGCGATCGCTACTCTTTGTTGTTGTCCCCCTGAAAGTTGGGTGGGTTTGTTGTTGAGACGCTTTTCTAAGCCTACTCGAATCAAAGCTTCAGTGGCGCGATCGCGTCTTTCTTTGGGATTGATTCCCCCATAAGCCATTGGTAACATGACATTTTCTAGGGCTGACAGTTGAGGTAATAAGTGGAATTGTTGAAAGACAAACCCTAGTTTTTTGTTGCGAATATGCGCCAATGCTTTATCGTTCATTTGCGCGACATCGACGTTATCTAAATAGTAACTCCCGGAAGTGGGGCGATCTAAACAGCCGATAATATTCATGGCTGTAGATTTACCGGAACCAGAAGGCCCCATAATTGAACAATATTCACCTTCATCGATAGTCAAATTCACATTATTAAGTGCTTTAACTTCTGTTTCTCCACTACCGTAGATTTTAAAGATATTTTCTAAGCGAATAATTTTCATTTGTGAGTTGTCATTTGTCATTTGTCATTTGTCATTTGTCATTTGTCTCCCTTGTCTTCCTTGTCTCCCTTGTCCCCCTTGTCTTCCTTGTCCCCCTCATCTATTTTATTCCTTCTGCCCTGGAGCCTTCCTTCATCTGTCTGACAGCGTAAGTATTGTTTCTATCTTTTGTGGGATTAGGCCTTTGGAATCATTCGTTAACTTATGTGGAGTAACTAAAAGAAATTTTTCTTAGGAACCACAAAAATAAGAAAAATTCGCTAAATTTGGAGTGTTTATGACCTATACAGTTGATGAAAGCACAAAACCGGCTTTAGACAGTTTTCTACGCTTTGATGTAGATACTCAACTAGCTTTACTTTGGTACGGTTACCTGGATATTAAGGATCAGCTAAACCCAGCGCCTCCTG
Source organism: Calothrix sp. NIES-2100 (assembly GCF_963875285.1). Taxonomy (NCBI): domain Bacteria; kingdom Bacillati; phylum Cyanobacteriota; class Cyanophyceae; order Nostocales; family Calotrichaceae; genus Calothrix; species Calothrix sp. NIES-2100. Next base: position 7,391,291 of record NZ_CAWNLA010000001.1, on the reverse strand, counting down.
AGAGCGTAGAAGTTCCTGGTAAAGCGGTGTTTGATAAAATTCAGGATTTGTCTGAACAAGAACAACTGCAAGCACAACGCGATTTACTTAAGGGCGGTAATAATGAGATTAACCGTGCTTACAAAGCGCTAAGTCCAAACGCCAAATTAGAGGTTTGGCTGCTGCTATCACAAGGTATTGAGAATGGAACTATCATCGGAGTACCTTCTGACTATCAACTTCCTGGTGAAACAGATCAATTTGTAGCACAGATCAAACAGCTAGAGTTTGATCAGCGCCTTAATTTCATGTTAACTGCTGTGCAAGCAAAAGCTTAGTTTATACCATTTTGGATTTTAGATGGAAAATCGCTTTCGGTTTCCAGCTTCCGTGAATCCATCAATCGCAATCATTTTTTCAATTGGTAAGTAGGCGCGATTAAACAGAATTATTTGACATTCTGTCGGGGAAAGGGGAAAGGTTAAAGGGTAAAGGTTTTTCCCTTTTTCCTTTTCCCCTTTCCCCTTCTTATAAATTTAAGGACAAGTCTATGCCAAATAAGTAAGCATTGCCGAGATTATTTTGCGTCATTTCCCATTGTTCAGGAAAGGCGTTGCGGGTATAAACTTCGAGTGCAGCATTGTAAGCGGCGATCGCCTTTTCCATATTTTGGGAATACTCGCCCATAATTCTGTCATTATAAGCTGTCCCCAAATTATTTTGCGTCATTGCCCAATCTTCAGGAAAGGCATCAGGGGTTAAAATTTCTAGTGCAGCGGTGTAAGCGGCGATCGCATTTTCTAAATTCTCGCCGCGATCGCCATTGATTCTATGCAAGTAGGCTGTTCCCAGGCTATTTTGCGTTGTTGCCCATTTTACCGGGAAGGACTTGCGGGTTAAAATTTGCAGTGCATCTGTGTAAACAGCGATCGCATTTTCCAAATTTTCGGCGCGATCGCCATTGATTCTATATAAATAAGCATTCCCTAGATTACTTTGCGTCGTTGCCCATTGTTCGTCAAAGGCGTTGTAACTATAAACAGATAATGCAGCATTGTAAGCAGTGATCGCATTTTCCAAATTCTCGGCGCGATCGCCATTGATTCTGTATAAATAAGCATTCCCCAGATTATTTTGCGTTGTTGCCCATGCTTGAAGAAAGGCGTTGTGGGTATAAACTGAGAGTGCAGCAGTGTAAGCCGCGATCGCATTTTCCAAATTCTCGGCGCGATCGCCAACAATTCTATCATTGTAAGCATTCCCCAGATTAGTTTGCGTTGTTGCCCATGCTTCCGGTAAGGCGTTGGGGGTATAAACAGTCAAGGTGATTTCGTAGCCAGTAATTGCAATTTCTATGTTGTTGGCTTTGCTACCCAAGGGAAACTGCTGAATTAAATTACTAAAATTACCAATCACTGCGGCGATGGATGTTGCTATATCTGGTTCTGCTGCTAAGGTATTTATTGCCCAAGATTGCAATATTTCTGCAAACATCTGATCGAGTTTATCGCTATTGGCTGCTAGTAAGGGGTAAATTACTTGCGGATCGCCATTGCTATCTGCTGTTGCTTGCAGTATATCGAGTAAAAATTCCTGGTAATTTGGGATATCGTCTTCGGTGATGGGGGAAAATTCCTGGCTAAGGAATGTGTCGAAGTTTCTCAACCAGTTAGCAATCTTTTCTTCTCCCTGCTGTTGAAAATTATCTGCTACTGCTGCTAACACCTGCACAAAGCCTATATCCAGCAATTCTGTATTAGCTGCTAATATCTCCGGTTCTTCTCCATGAGGGGAATTTAGCAGGCTTTCGATTAGCTGATAGTAAGCTTGTAGGCGCTGATCTTTCATGGGTAATTCTTAATTAAAAATTAAGACTGTTAGGTTTTTTTATCCAAAATTTTGGGATTATTTTGCCGAATTTTATCAGAAGATGTAGCACAGGAAGTAGGGTGCGCGATAGCTTTTACAATCACACACTTTATTAATATGATTGGACTGATTTGGTATAAGAAAAAACTTAAATTAGGGGTTGCAAATGTAATTTTTTGTTATTTAGACACAAATAATACTCTTTATAGAGAATATAATCCAATACGGTTGGTGTTAGCGTTAAAAACCTTAACCTGTGTAGGTTGGCTTGAGGAACGAAACCCAACATTTTCGAGGGTTTGTTGGGTTTCCAAACGGTAAGCCCAACCTACGATTATCCTTAACACCAAGCGTATTGGAATATAATCTTCTTGTGGGACATTTTTTATGGTAAGTCCCTAAGTCATAGAAGACAAATTATCATTGCAACCGTCGTCAGGTTTTGAATAAATGTCGTCAGAGGTTGTTTGAAAAGTGGTTGGCTGTATCTTCACACTAATCGATCCCCCCTAGCCCCCCTTAAAAAGGGGGGAAAACTTCTTAAAGTCCCCCTTTTTAAGGGGGATTTAGGGGGATCTAAAAGGTTTTGCTACCAACGACAGGACTTTTCAAACATCCTCTAAGGTTTTGAACAAACTCCGTAAGGTTTTGAACAAACCCCGTAACGTTATGAACAAACCCCGTAACCTTATGAACAAATGTCGTAAGGTTATGAACAAACCCCGTAAGGTTTTGAACAAATGTTGTAAGGTTATGAACAAACCTCGTAAGGTTTTGAACAAATGTTGTAAGGTTATGAACAAACCTCGTAAGGTTTTGAACAAATGTCGTAAGGTTATGAACAAACCCCCTAAACCACATCATAGCCCCCTCCTCGCTTGCGGGGAGGGGGTTGGGGGTGGGGTTCTTATTTAGTAAGTAATCAAACGGACATAATATTACTAAGCGCTTCTCAATGCTACAATTGGGTCAAGTTTAGCGGCGCGGCGTGCAGGAACGACACCGAAGAATAAGCCGATACCGCCAGAGATACCCACAGCCATTGTAATTGCTACAGGTGAGATTCCCGCTTGTAATGGTGTTAAAGCTGCGACTAAGAAAATACCACCGACACCAACCCCAGTACCTACCAAGCCACCAATTGCAGAAACAATTACAGCTTCAATCATGAACTGTAGCAAAATATCTTGCTCAGTTGCACCGATCGCTTTCCTTAATCCTATTTCCTGGGTGCGTTCGGTGACGGATACTAGCATGATATTCATGATACCAATACCACCGACAAATAAAGATATACCCGCGATCGCAGCTAACATGATTGTTAATGCACCTGTAATCTGCCCGACTGTTTGCAAAGCATCTTTTTGAGAACGGATGGTAAAGTCATCTTCGCCGTTAATTTTGTGTCGTTGTCGCAGTAAATTGGTAATTTGGAATTCTGCTGCATCCACACTATCAGCATTTTTGGCAGAAGCGACAATATAGGTTAACTCTAAGCCATAGGGAGAAGTCCGCCCAATCAGGCGATTAGCTGTGGTAATAATGGGTACTAATACTGCGTCGTCGTAATTCACGCCTAAGTTAGAACCTTTAGCTGTGAGAACGCCAATCACTTGAAAGCTAGTATTCTTAATTCTTAACTGCTGTCCGACAGGATTACTACTACCAAACAACCTTTGAGCTAAATCTGCACCTAATACAGCAACTTGATTGCTGCGCTTCATATCTATGTCGGTGAAAAATCGCCCTTTGGCTGTTTCAAAATCCCTGACTATTAAGAAAGTGGGAGTAGTGCCAATGATGTTAACATCCGTGTTGCGATTACGGTAAGTAACTACTTGGCGGCTATTTAATTCTGCCGTCACATTTGCTATTGTGGGTACTTGAGATGCGATCGCCTCTGCATCTTCCAAAACCAGAGTTTTTGGTAAATCCCTGGTGATGCGCTCAGTTTCTTGGTTACCGGGAATCACAAACAATATATTTGGCCCTAAAGACTCAAGCTGTTGGGAAACGTACCTTTGTCCACCTTCCCCAATCCCAATCATCGCAATCACCGAAGCGTTACCAATAACGATACCCAGCATAGTCAGGGCACTGCGTAACTTATTCGCCAGCAGGGTTTTCCCCGCCATTTGGATACTTTCTAAGAAGTTCATTTGTCATTTGTCATTTGTCATTTGTCATTTGTGATTGGGCATTTCTTATTTATCTCCCCTGCCCCCCTGCCCCCTACTTATTACTCTTCTCTTTCGCCTTTTCTATTTTGTAATCCTTCGGTGGGTTGACAAAAATGCGATCGCCCCCTTTGACTCCTTCTAAAACCTGGGTTTGGTCTTGGATTTGTGCGCCGACGGTGATTTGGCGAAATTGGGGTTTATTATTTTCATCGGGAATGAGTACACCGGTTTGTCCTTTTTCGGTGACGATGGCGACGGTGGGTAATACTAAAGCATTGTTGACGCGATCGCCGACAAAGGTCAAATCTACATTTAAGCCAGAACGTAGTTTATCTATCCCCGTATCCAATGCAACCCGCACCTGAAAGGATGTCACACCTTGTTCTACCACAGCTTCCGGTGCAATTAAGCGCACGCGACCTTTAAATATTTGATCGGGATACGCATCAGCCACAATTTCTACCTGTTGTCCCGGTTTAATTCTCCCTATATCGGCTTCGGGGACTTGGGCTAACACTTCTAAACCTCGCGCCACGGCGACAATGGAACTAGATGTGGCTGATGCACTACTAGATGCTGAAGTTGTCGGTGTCACAAATGAACCAACGTTGGCATATTTCTGGGTGACAATTCCGGTAAAAGGTGCGCGGATGACTGTATCTGCAAGCCTTACCTCGGCTGCTTTTAATTGCGCTTGAGCCACTTTTACTGCTGCTTGGCGTTGGGCAATTTCCTCAGGACGGCTACCATTTTGTAACAACACTAAAGCGGCTTGGGCTTCGGTAACGGCTGCTTCTTTCGCATCGATTTCTTCACTGCGAGTTCCACTTTGCAGCAGAGATAACCGTTTTTGCGCTTCTTGTAAAGCAGCTTTGGCGCGGCTATTTTCACTAATGTATTGATCAAGTTGATCTTCAGAAGTTGCGCCTTGTCTGGTTAATTCCCGATACCTGTCAACTCGTGCTTGCGTCAACTTCACCTGGGCTTGTGCTGATTCTACTTGGGCTTGCGCCTGTCCAATTTCTTGAGTGCGATTACCTGCACGGGCTGAGGCTAACTGCGCCTCTACTTGGGCTAAACGTGCTTTGGCTTGCGCTATTTCTTGGGGACGACTCCCCGCAAGGGCTTCATCGAGTTGGGCTTGGGCTTGGGCGATGTTGGCGGTGTATTGCAGGATTTGGGCTTGAATTTCGCCGACATCCATGCGTGCAATTATTTGTCCTTTTTGCACGCGATCGCCTTGTTCAACATATAATTCACCTAACACCCCAGGATTTTTGGGGCTGATATTCACACTTTGAACTGGTACTACCTTCCCACTAGCATTAATCCGCAGGGTGACAGTTTGCGTTTCTACTGGAACCGTTAGTTGAGAGATATCTTGTTTACTAGTTCCCCGATTCACTAAATTATAGGTAGTAGTAGTCCCCACAACCAAAGCACCTGCTGTGATTAGCCCTATCAGCCAGCGCAATGGATACTTAACTTTTTTGCCAATGAGGGGGATTTCTATGTACGTATTCATGATACCAGGCGATAAGGATTGCTTTGCTGAAATAGCTATCAGTTAATGGGCTATTACGGCAATTTATGAGGTTCTAAAGTTTAGAATAAAGATTAAATATTTATCAACGACCTCAAGATTAACTTGCGCAGTTATTGCTTAACATGAATTTATATTAGCCTTGAGCTTTGTTGCGTGACTTCACCTGAATGGGTGAGTTATACTTGCAAGTCAAGAGTCAGCCTTGGTGGGAAATTCAAAATAGATTTTTATATTAATGTTGATGAATCGTCATCAATAATTGACCTTTTTCTATATAAATAAACAACAATTCTTTGCTTCTTGGTGCTGAAGAAATCAGCAATGATTTTATTTATAAAAACTCATGAACCAATTTAAGATTTAGGGAACTCCAAAAAATCAATTATTCCGTTAAACGTTGACGGTTGACGGTTGACGGTTGACTGTTAACTGTTAACTGTCAACCGTCAACAATAGCAATGGAATATTTTTTTTCTTGGAAGTCCCTTATTTGTAGGGGTTTCCTTCTAGGGTGTTGACTCTGTGCCTTTTTAGGGGGTGACAATTCATGCAAAATAATGTCATTGCGTTCGCCCTACAGCCCTTCGGGCATCCTACGGCAGGCGTTCCCGAAGGGTACGAAGCGAAGCAATCCCCGGTGGTTGCTTCGCTTCGCTCGCAATGACAAAAGGTAAGGTAGACTTTACACGGACACAGAAACAGCATGAACCAAAAATCCCCAAATTCATTCCATCAAAGTGAACAGCTTAGGTTCCTTCTGCCCCAATACTTCTCGGTTAAGGGGAAAAGGGGAAGGGGAAAGGGTAAAGAAAAAACCTTTAACCTTTACCCTTTAACCTTTTCCCCAAACCCAATTCCGAGTTAAAAATGCTTAACCGAGCAGTATTGCCTTCTGCCCTTTCACCTGTCACTGAGCGAACGCGAGTGCGTCTCTTAGAAAAGCCGAAGTGTGCCTGCTTAACTTTTACTGTTTTCTGCTGGCCCTACATTAGCTATCTCATAACCATGTGGATAACTACGAATCGGACGATCAATAAAGTAGTATGGCTGATTTCGCGGTGGCAATAAACGTAATAATCGCGCCCTAATTTTCAGGATATTTGCGAGTAGCGATCGCAAAAATGGGGAAGGATGTTCAAACCCAAAGGCATCGAGCATGATATCATCAAGTAACGCATAGACCAAAGGTTTTAAAGCGAAACTCATCCACCCAGGAAACCAACTCAAAAATAAATTGCCAGTTGCTTCTCCGACTCTTCTATTTGTATCTGAATAGCGAAAGTTTGCTTTTTCGTAATCGCGGTTATAGCGTTCAAATTCTTCATAAGTTTCCGGAATATTTTGGATATCCATCCGCTTACCTACTTCCCGCCAGAAGTAAAAAGCTGCTAATTTTTCTTGTTCGCACATCAACCGCCAACCAAAACTTGCATTCCAGCGGATTGGCTCGTAAATAAAGGTAGAGAGTACATACAAAAAATCGGCATTATCAATCTTAAAGCGTCCGTGGATTGCATTCATCCGTTGCATCGCTTGTTTGCCGCGATCGCTATCGTAACCCCACTTGCCAATTTCCCCTACAATTATGCCTGTATCGTCGTAGCGTTTTTGCGGACTGTGATAAAATTTTCCTGTTTTATCCAATAATTTAGAAATACTGGGAATACAATAAGTGCGCATTAAAGCAACTTCCAGCGCTCTTGTCATTTCCCAAGGAAATTCGTAACCGTACATTAAAGTATATATCTGGTAATGATCTCTCTCAGGATCGAGCTGCTGAATCAGATGAAGATTTTTGTAGCGATTAAAAAGCATCTGAAATTTTTCCTGCGATCAACCAAGCAAATTTCAATTATTATACCAAATTTAATCAGTAGGGGCGGGGTCTCCCCGCCCTTTAGCTGCGGTTTCTATTGATTCACATCCAACAAGCGGGAAGTTTGGAAACGTTCCATCCACTTTTCTAAATAAACTTGATTGGCTTGTTGTTCCGATGGGTCTTCACTATCTAAAGGATAAGGCATCAATCCCAAAATCGCGGCTGTAGTTACACAAAACATCGACTTCTGGAAAGTTATACAAATTTGCACTAGTAAATCATCTTCACCCCGGCGACTACGACGATATATTTCATGTAAATATTCTGGTAGATAATGCCGCATATCCTGCATTAATAAAGTCGGAGGAATCCCGGCGCTACCAATGGGTAAAGGATCGGCATATAATGCACCATATTGAAAGCGAGCTTGATCGGGAGGAATTTGATATGCTTGGGCATTGTATGTAACTGTCCCAGAAAAAGGAGTTCCCCGGAAGAAAACTGCTTCTACATAAGGAATTGCTGTATCTGCTAAGAAGGTTAAACCAACTTTCTTGGGCAGAAGTTCATAAACTTTGTTATCAATTTTTACTTCGTAAGTAATTGGCTTTAAAGCATCTGCTACTAACCCAGCTTTAATATGTTCTACAACTTGGGGAATTGTTTTAATTTCGCCTTGGTCATAGCGGTCTGATAAAGTTAAGAAGATATCAGCCATTACCCGCCAAAATTGCCCCAAACCACTGTAGTATGCAGAAACCCGCAACATTTCAATTAGGAATTCAGGAAACAGTTGATTTATTCCTAAAACTAAGGGATTATTTTTAAATTTAGCGGCAATTACAGCTTTGGCTGTTTGTTGAAATTCTTTGCTATCCAAATATTTATCTAGTCCACCGCCACCGTGCCACATCATGGACTTCATACAATATTCGGCATATTCAAAATTAATTCTGTCATGCCACCAGTGACGAAATAATTTCTGCCAAGAAAATTCACCATTAAAATATTTAAAAAAGGGGAAAAATACTAAATATTGGTGTTCTGCAATGTATATCAAATTGTTTGAGTAAGCATCTAAAACTACGCCATAGCTTTTGAGAATGCCAACTACTTCTAAAACATTTTGTGGGCTATCAGCCAGTAGGGCTTCGCCTGTTTGCAGTCGTTTGACAAACTCAGCTAAGGGGTTGTTATAGGGCTTGTTTTGAATAGTTACCATGATGAGTTCTCCAAATTAGTTATTTGTCATTTGTTATTAGTGATTTGTTATTAGAAGTTGGAAATTAAGTAGTTCTTAATAGCGGTTAATTATTCATCAGCTTAGAGATTGGGTTTGTAGTCAGGATGATGCAATACTACAAACCCAATCTCTATATTTTAATTTTTGCTTGCCCGATCCAAGGCAACAGTTGTTATGGTGTGTTGTGTATTCACCATTGCTGTAATTGTCGGTTCAGTCCAGCGCGCTAACCAAGCGGGTTGGATACCAAAAATCACAATTACCACAGCTAAAACTATCGATGGTAGGCGATCGCTCCAATACACCCGTGGTAGGTTAATAACTTGGGCAGATAAGCGCCCAAAAAAGGCTTGATTTACCAGAATTAGGAAGTAAACGGCTGTCAAACCTGTACCAATCATACATAACAAGGTTTGCACTGGGTAAACTGGGAAACTACCCCGAAAAATCACAAATTCGGAAATAAAGCCGACCATTCCTGGTATCCCCGCACTGGCCATCACGCCTAAAACCATTAAGCTCCCAATTAAAGGCATACCCCGTTCTGGATTTAGCAGTCCCCGGACAACATCTAAGTTGCGACTGCCAGCTTTTTTATACACAACCCCTACGAGTAAAAACAGAAGTGCGGAAATTAAGCCGTGGCTGACCATTTGCATGACAGTGCCTAAAATGCTTAACTGTGTAGCCGAAGCCGCCGCTAAGAGGATATAGCCCATGTGTCCAATGGAACTATATGCCACCATTTTTTTCATGTCCTTTTGGGCGATCGCGCAAGATGCACCATACAGTACACTGACTACAGCCCAACTCGCTAACCAGGGAGCCAAATAACCCCAAGCTTCTGGCAATAAGTTCATGCCAAATCGCAGTAAGCCATAAGTCCCCAATTTCAACAATACCCCAGCTAGTAACACCGAAATTGGTGTGGAAGCTTCAACGTGGGCATCTGGCAACCATGTATGAAAGGGAACTAGAGGAATCTTAATCCCAAAACCAACTAAAATTCCGCCTAATAACAAAAGTTGCGTTGCTAATGGTAACGTCTTGGCATTCAAGGTAGCCAGAGCAAAGTTAGTACCACCACTCAGCCAAACAAGACCAAGGAAACTAGCTAAAATCAAAATTCCTGAAAGAGCAGTATAAATCAGGAATTTCGTAGCTGCATAACCCCGTTTTTCACCACCCCAAATTGCAATCAACAAATACAGGGGTATGAGTTCAACTTCGTAAAACAGGAAAAATAGCAGCAAATCCTGAGCCAGAAAAGCGCCAGTTACCCCAGCACTTAATAGCAGTATTAATGAGTAATAAAATCTCGGACGGTGCAGAGATTCATCACTGCTGTAGATGGCAATGCAAGTTAATAAGCCGTTCAAAACCAGCAAAGGCAAGGATAAACCATCTACTCCCAGCGTATAGTTTAACCCTAAAGCATCCACCCAAGGTAGGAATTCAGCAAACTGTTGACTAACTAGCGCTGGATTAAATTGAATTGCTAAAATCACCGACCAAATAAAGGCGATACCAGCAAATACCAACGCTACCCCACGGGAGATTTTACCATTCATCCCCGGAGGCCAAAAACCGATTATAGCCGCACCCAATAATGGTACTAAAATCAACGCACTCAGCATACACAGAACTAGTTAAGGATATGGGGAAGGAGAAAAGGGACAAGGGAGACAAGGGAGACAAGGGAGACAAGGGGGACAAGGAGGACAAGGAGGACAAGAAATTTTAGATTTTAGATTTGCGATTTTGGATTCCAATCTAAAATCCACAATCCAAAATTGTTTCCAATGCCCCATGCCCCATGCCCAATGCCCAATGCCTAATGACTAAAAAGGCAACTTATCTAGTAGTCCTAATGACCAACTAATAAAAAAGCCCAGGACGCTGACGACGAAGAGGATGGTCAACATATAACCCTGGGATTGTCCAGAAATGCTGTACTTTAAACCTTGTCCGCTGAGTATGGCAGCAAACCCAACCAAGTTTACCAAGCCATCGATCAAATAGCGATCGCTCCATGCGGAAATTTTAGATAATATCGCTACTGCACTGACTATGGTGACTTTATACACTTGGTCGATGTAAAAGTCGTAACCCAACACATCCTGCAAGAATCTCCACGCCAGGATTCTTGACCTCGACCATGCTTTGTCTAGATACATCGTCGCACCTATCGCTACTCCTACTAGGGTTGAGGAAAGTAATATTGCAACTACGTACCAATTAATACTTTGCCAATCAGGCAGTAAGTACCATTGCTGTAGCATTACGGGTAATAACAGGGTCAATATTATCAATGTCACCATTGGAAATGCCATTTGCCAACCGACTTCTGGGGCCCGGCGGGTTTTTTGTTGCGGTTTATCCCAAAATATATATCTGAATACCCGTGTTAAATTTAATGCTGTCAACCCATTGACTATGACTAATACACCAATCACCCAAGGGCTAATGTTCACAAAGCCATCAGCCCAAGACAGCATTGCCCAAAAGCTGCCTAGTGGTAGCAAGGTTACCATGCCGGCAGAACCGACAACAAAAGCAGTGGTTGTGGCTGGCATTCGCGACCACAAACCACCCATTTCTGTCAAGTTTTGGGTGTGGGTGGTAGAAATGACCGAACCAGAACTCATGAATAATAGAGCTTTTGCGATCGCATGAGTTAACAGCAACATCAAAGCTACACCGCCTTGCTGCAACCCCATTGCCAAAAATACCAAGCCCATGTATGCACTGGTGGAATGAGATAGTGCCCGCTTAATATCAATTTGGGCTAAGGACACTAACGTCGCCCCAATTGCCGTCACCGTACCCATGATTACCAAGGCATTCAACGCCACTGGGGACAATACCAGCAAAGGCTGCATTTTAAATAACACATAAGCACCACCTGCTACCACTAATGAGTTCCGCAACACAGAAGCAGGGTTCGGCCCTTCCATCGCTTCGTCTAACCACAGATGCAGTGGAAATTGGGCACATTTACCAGCAGGCCCAGCAATTAACGCCAATCCTAGTAAAGTCGAATTCACTGGATCTAAGTTAGCTGTTTGCGCCCATTCATATAAATCGGAAAAGTTCAAACTACCTGCTAGGTAAGAAAGCGTCACTACGCCCATCAGCAGTAACAAATCTCCTACCCGTTTCGTCCAAAATGCGTCCCGCGCTGCTGTCACTACTAACGGTTGTGCATACCAGAATCCCACCAGCAAATATGTGGAAAGCGTCAGAACTTCCAACAGAGCATAGCTGAGAAACAATGAATCGCTAATGGCTAAAGCACTCAGCGCCGCTTCAAACAATCCGAATAGTGCAAAAAAACGCGCCAAAGACCAGTCCTTTTCCATGTAGCCCAGGGCGTAAATTTGGGCTAGAACACTTAACCCGGTAATTAAAACCGTCGCCCCAATACTCACAGGTGAAATGTCTAAGGCGAAGGATAAATCTAAATCTGCGACTTTGAACCAGTTAATTAGCAAAGTTTCTGGTTCTTTATCCCAGATATTTTGAAATATCAACAAGCTATGGACGAATGCCGCAATAGTCGTCAACAAATTGAAGTATGCTGCTGGTCTTGGCCCTGTGCGGCGGATAATTCCTATTGCCCAGGGCAAAGTTAAAATAGCACCTATTAAACCATAAAAAGGCACAAACCAACTTGTAATGTAGACAAAATGATCCATTTAAATTTCCTTTGACGACTCAGTATGGAATGCCTTGTTTTAAAACAACTTTTCTTAAAAATATTTTCTCTAATTAGCTTGACATTAGACAGGTAGCAAAATTGAATATAACAGAATAAAAATATTTAATTCCAGAACTACAGTTTAGTTGTAGGATGAGAATTCCTACTTATACATTGCCAGTTTATAGCTTTTATTATAAAAACTTATCTAAGTTTAAGGCTGTGCTTGTATAAACAAAGGTAAATGCAGGAAAGACAGTTCAGATAAACCATCTAGACTCCTGTCACCCCTCTTGATCACAAATTACAAACTTTATTAATCTAAGTTTGAGAAATGTAATTAAAAAATTATAAAGCGTAATTGACCGCTCTAGCAATCCGTGAAATTTCATTAACCAAAAGACAGTATTAATTTTTGTTAAGTTTTCTTAAACAATTTTATTATAAACTATTATAGTGATTTATATTGCCAGGAACGCCAAGCTTTCCTATGCTTAATTTGGAAGTGTTTTCTTAGCTTAAGATAAAGCTCCCCCCGGCAAAAATTTCAAACCCCAGTACTGATTGCATTAATTTTGTAGGAGTTCTGCGATGCCAATTGCAGTTGGAATGATTGAGACTAAAGGCTTCCCCGCAGTAGTAGAAGCTGCTGATGCGATGGTGAAAGCTGCTCGTGTAACATTAGTAGGATATGAAAAAATTGGTAGCGCACGAGTCACAGTAATTGTGCGGGGAGACGTTTCCGAAGTACAAGCCTCAGTTGCAGCTGGGGTAGAAGCAGCCAGAAGAGTCAATGGTGGTGAAGTAGTATCAACCCACATTATTGCCCGTCCCCACGAAAACCTCGAATACGTCTTACCGATTCGGTATACAGAAGCTGTAGAACAGTTCCGCACGTAAAAACCCATTAAAAAAGTTGCTTAACGGGGTTGCCTTAAAGTGCTTTTGTTGTCCAGAGCTAAAAACTGTCATTAAGGATGAGAACGAATGTCGATTGCAGTAGGAATGGTAGAAACGCTAGGCTTTCCAGCAGTAGTAGAAGCAGCAGACGCAATGGTGAAAGCGGCTCGCGTCACCTTGGTAGGCTATGAAAAAATTGGGAGTGGTCGGGTTACAGTCATCGTCAGAGGAGACGTATCCGAAGTACAAGCCTCAGTTGCAGCTGGGGTGGAATCAGTGAAGCGAGTTAACGGCGGACAAGTTTTGTCTACCCATATCATTGCTCGTCCTCACGAAAACTTGGAATACGTCCTGCCAATTCGTTATACAGAAGATGTAGAGCAATTCCGGGAAAATGTGAACGCCATTCGTCCTTTCGGCAGAAGACCATAAGTTGTAATGCAAATTGCCAAAGTACGGGGCACAGTAGTTAGCACACAAAAAGAGCCAAGTCTCAGAGGTGTAAAACTACTGTTGTTGCAATTAGTAGATGAAGAAGGAAACCTCCTGCAAAAGTACGAAGTAGCAGCAGATATTGTTGGTGCAGGCGTAGATGAGTGGGTACTTTTCAGTCGTGGTAGTGCCGCTCGTCAAGTTCCTGGCAACGAAAATCGTCCGTTAGATGCCGCAGTGGTGGCGATCATTGATACTATTTATGTCGAAGATCGTCTCATTTACAGCAAAAAAGACCAATCATAGATAGATAGTCAAGGGTCAATGGTTTTGACTATGGACTATTGACTATTGACAAAAAGCTTAATTTAGGAGGAATCTCGCAATGCCAGCCAGCAGCACGGTGGCACCCCCAACCCCGTGGTCGAGGAACTTAGCTGAGCCAACAATCCATGAAAGCACATTTGTACATACGTTTTCCAAGGTGATTGGAGACGTTCGCATAGGTGCAAATGTAATCGTTGCTCCGGGGACTTCGATTAGAGCGGATGAAGGTACACCTTTTTTCATTGGTGAAAATACTAATATTCAAGATGGTGTAGTAATTCATGGGTTGGAGCAAGGCCGAGTAATTGGTGATGACCAAGAAGAATACTCGGTATGGATTGGGAAAAATGCTTCCATTACCCATATGGCCTTGATTCATGGGCCTGCTTATGTTGGGGATAATTCATTTATTGGCTTTCGCTCTACAGTATTTAATGCCAGGGTGGGTGCGGGTTGCATTGTGATGATGCACGCTTTAATTCAAGATGTAGAAATTCCCCCTGGTAAGTATGTACCTTCAGGAGCGATCATTACTAATCAGCAGCAAGCTGACCGCTTACCAGATGTGCAAGCGCAAGATCAGGAATTCACCCATCATGTAGTAGGAATTAATCAGGCACTAAGAGCTGGCTATCTGTGTGTTGCGGATAGTAAATGTATTACACCCATTCGGGATGGATTAAAAAAATCTTCTACAGGAAATGGCATTACTGTTTTAGAGCTAGAAAGGAGTAGTGAAGTGGCGAGCAGTCGTTTGAGTGCAGAAACAATAGAGCAAATACGCTATTTGTTACAGCAAGGGTATAGGATTGGCACGGAACACGTAGATCAAAGAAGGTTCCGCACCGGTTCTTGGACAAGTTGTCAGCCGATTGATGCGAGATCTCTGGGTGAAGCGATCGCCGCTTTAGAAAGTTGTCTGGCAGATCATGCAGGCGAGTATGTGCGCTTATTTGGCATTGACAACGGTAAACGGCGGGTATTGGAAAACATCATTCAACGTCCCGATGGCACAGTTTCCGCACCACCTACCTTTAAAGCTCCGGCGGCTCAGTCTAATGGCAGCTACAAAGCTAGTAGTAATGGTAACGGTGCTGGTGGTGGACTAAATGCG
Source organism: Calothrix sp. NIES-2100 (assembly GCF_963875285.1). Taxonomy (NCBI): domain Bacteria; kingdom Bacillati; phylum Cyanobacteriota; class Cyanophyceae; order Nostocales; family Calotrichaceae; genus Calothrix; species Calothrix sp. NIES-2100. The sequence continues at coordinate 7,376,182 of NZ_CAWNLA010000001.1, read as the reverse complement.
GAAACCGTAGAACAGATCCGCCAGCTGTTGGCTGGTGGTTACAAAATTGGCACAGAACATGTAGATGAGCGCCGCTTCCGCACAGGTTCCTGGCAAAGCTGTCAGCCGATTAATTCCAATTCTACGAATGAAGTGATTGCGGCTCTACAAGATTGTATCAACAACCATCAAGGTGAGTATGTACGTTTAATTGGCATTGACCCCAAAGCCAAACGTCGGGTATTAGAAAGCATTATCCAACGTCCCAATGGCCCAGCCCAGCCATCTAGCGGCCAAAAATCCTTTACTAGTAGTGCGCCCACGGCAACAGCCACAGCCACCGCAACTAGCACCCGCTTAAGTGGCGAAGTTGTAGAACAACTACGGCAATTACTAGGAGCCGGGTATAAAATTAGCGTTGAACATGTAGACCAAAGACGTTTCCGCACAGGTTCTTGGACAAGTACTGGCCCAATTCAAGCCAATTCAGAAAGAGAAGCGATCGCGGCCATAGAAGCACAGCTTGCGGAATACGTAGGAGAATATGTGCGCCTAATTGGCATTGATCCCAAAGCCAAACGTCGGGTACTAGAGACAATTATCCAACGCCCATAACAGTGAAGGATGAAGTATGAAGTATGAAGTATGAAATGGTAGGGAATGTAAGTTAAGTCTTGAAATCTTTGTAATTGTTGAGAAATTTACAAAACCACATATCCGCCATAAATTTGATTTTTCATCCTTCACCCTACCCTTCGGGAAGGGCTTCGCCCTACATCCTTCATCCTTTAGAAGTTTCTAATTTTTCCGGCTTCCGAGGTGACAATTTCCATGTCTGTGCCGCCACTGCGCCTCAGCAATAACTTTGAATCTTATATTAGTGGCGAGGTGACTATTCATCCGAGTGCAGTACTCGCACCAGGGGTGATACTCCAAGCGGCTTTAAACAGCAAAATCATCATTGGCCCTGGGGTCTGTATTGGTATGGGGTCGATTCTGCAAATTCATGAAGGAACCCTAGAAATAGAAGCAGGAGCAAACTTGGGAGCCGGTTTTCTCATGGTTGGTCAAGGTAAAATCGGAACAAATGCTTGTATTGGTTCAGCGACAACAGTGTTTCACTGTTCGGTTGCGCCAGGACAAGTAATTCCACCTGGTTCAATTTTGGGAGACTCCAGTCGGCAGATTGGTGCTACAAAACCGGAACCAGTAACCAATAATGCTTCTAATAATCCGCAGGCGGCAAGAGAACAAAAGACTTTGATTGGGAGACAAAGAAACAAGAGTCAAAGTAGCAATGGGGAAAAAACTACTTCCTCCACTAGCGTCTCTGCTGGAATTTTCCTAGAATTACAACACCAGTCTAGTTCCGAATCTGTGCCTCCTACTCAAGAGCCAGATGAATCTCCTGCTGTAGAAGAAAATCCCGCGTTGGGCGCTTCTAATTTAGAAGCAGCAGTAGAATCTCAAGAATCTAATAAACCTGCTACCGAATCACCCAACAGTTTTGGTAATCAAATTTATGGTACAGGTAGCATTCAAAGACTATTAGTCACATTGTTTCCCCATCGACAATCTCTAAATGAACCAATCTCTGACGATCACTCATCTGAAGGATGAAGGATGAAGGCTAAAGTATGAAGTATGAAGGATGAAATTCCAGTTAATTTAGGAGTTTAATTTTCATATGTTCCAGACTCGGCCCGAAAAATATAACACTTAGCTTTAGTCTTAGTGTTTTCATTCTTTATCCTTTATCCTTGCTGTGAGTATCCGGAGACTTCATATGGAAACATCTAATCAAAGAATTATTAGCACTGTTGAGGCCTCTCGTCAGCGAGATAGCTTCAAGGACACTGCTTTGGGTTTAGTATCTACCCTGAGTTTTCCGGCGATCGTCGGGACTGCGGACATGATGCTGAAATCAGCAGGTGTGCATTTAGTTGGTTATGAAAAAATTGGTGGTGGTCATTGTACAGCCATTGTTCGGGGTGGAATCGCCGATGTGCGTTTGGCTGTAGAAGCTGGCGTGCAAACTGCCGAACAGTTTGGCCAATTGGTTTCTAGCTTAGTCATTCCCCGTCCTTATCCTAATTTGGAAATAGTGCTGCCAATCACTACTAAACTCAGTAAAATCATGGAAGACGGAAATTACAGCCGTTTGAGTAACCAAGCCGTTGGTTTGGTGGAAACGCGGGGATTTCCGGCGATGGTAGGAGCCTGTGATGCCATGCTGAAATCAGCTGATGTGCATTTAGCAGCGTATGAAAAAATTGGTGCAGGATTGTGTACAGCCATTATTCGTGGCTCAGTAGCAAATGTTGCAGTAGCAGTGGAAGCAGGGATGTATGAGGCAGAACGCATTGGAGAGTTGAACGCAGTAATGGTGATTCCTCGGCCTTTAGATGAATTGGAGCAGACGCTACCATTAGCAAGCTGCTGGATAGAACACCGTCAACCAATCAATTTACCGGTGAATATCAGAGAGCAAGTTGCCGAAATCGTCGAACCGCTTCAGTTGCCAGATTTAGCCCAGTTACCCGTCAAAGTTTTAGAAGAGTTTTTAGAAGAATGATGAATGGTGAATGATGAATTAGGAATGATGGACTGTAGGCAATCCGCATTCAGGATTCAATATTCAGCATTCATCTTGAGCTGGAAGGCATCTTACGCTTTGCTTTGTTGTTCTGATAATAACTGTTTCAGTCTATAAGGAAAAGATCTAACTCGTAATAGGATTCATAGAGTAATATCTATAGATATGAATCATAACTTTTGTATGAGCAATGCTATCGCTAATGCAAGTGTTCAGTGATACTAGATTTATATCAAAAGTATCGCTATTAGAGGAGAATCACCCTTGAACCAAGCGACGCTACACCAGTTGAAGGTGTTCGAGGCGGCAGCAAGACACGGTAGCTTTACTCGTGCTGCTGAGGAATTGTTCCTCACCCAACCCACCGTTTCCATGCAGATCAAGCAATTAACAAAATCAGTTGGTTTGCCTTTATTTGAGCAGGTGGGTAAGCGCCTATATTTGACCGAAGCAGGACGGGAATTGTTTGCTACTTGTCGGCAGATTTTTGAGACGATAGCCCAATTTGAAATGAAAGTAGCAGATTTAAAAGGGCTAAAACAGGGTCAATTAAAATTGGCAGTCATTACAACAGCAAAATATTTTGTTCCGCGTTTATTGGGGCCATTTTGCCAACTTTATCCCGGAATAGATATCTCGCTGCAAGTAACAAACCACGAGCGGATTTTAGAGAGAATGGTGAATAATATGGACGACTTGTATATTATGAGCCAAGTCCCAGAAAATATTGATGTGAATTGCCAGCCATTTTTAGATAATCCCTTGGTTGTTGTTGCTCCCATTAATCATCCACTATCAAAAGAGAAAAACATTCCCATCCAACGTCTTGCCCAAGAACCTTTTATTATGCGAGAACCAGGTTCAGGAACCCGTCGTGCTGTGCAAAGCTTATTTGATGAACATGAAGTCACAGTGAACGTGAAGCTGGAATTAGGAAGCAATGAAGCAATTAAACAAGCGATCGCCGGGGGTTTAGGAATTTCGGTTTTATCTCGTCATACCTTAATTCCCGACACTTCTGAGTTCAGCATTCTGGATGTACAGCATTTTCCCATTAAACGCACTTGGTACATGGTTCACCCTTCTGGTAAGCAGCTATCGATTGTCGCTCGTACCTATTATGATTACCTGATTAATGCGGCAAGGAATTTTATTGAGCAAAATACTTCTTTTGCCTGGGGTACTTTTGAGCAAGTCAAGGATGAAGAAGGGGTTATGAGCTAGGGGCTAGCGCCTCTCTGCGAGACGCTACGCAAACGGCTTTGCTCGGCGACCGGGAGCAGGGGAGCAGCGCCGAGCGACCCTCGGCGACCGGGAGGAGAGGAGACTGTTGTCTATTGCCGAATTGACAAATGACAAATAACAACTGACAACTGACAAATGACAACTGACAATCCAGAAACGCCATGTTTACGCCAGACTGTAGAAAGCCAGATTGTGACTGTGACAGTGTACAGCGATCAAGCCCTAGTCACAAGACGGGGTATGGTTTCCTTAACGGGAGGGGAACAGGAATTAGTCATTACCTCATTACCGGTAACGCTAGAAACTGATTCGTTGAGGATTGGCGGTAAGGGTACAGTGGGGGTGCGCTTGTTGGGTGTCAGCAGCGATCGCATCTATACTACCGAACCCGTTGCAGAACGTGTAGCCCAACTAACCAGACAAATTCAGCAGTTAGAAGCCGAACAACGTCACCTGCAAGCGCAAATCGATGCTTTAGCTTTGCAGTCTAGTTTTATCGCTGGCTTGCGGGAAAAGACAGAAGAACCCTTTTCTCAGAGTTTGTCGCGGAAAAATCTCAGCCTCAGTGAAACCCTAGATTTTCTCAATTTTTTGGGAAGCCAGTATAGTGAATATGCGATCGCTTCTGGGGAATGCAAAACCCAACAAGAAGAACTAGAAAAGGAGTTACAAGTTCTTCGCGCCTCACTGCAAAAAATCCAAACACCCCACCCCAAAGAAAGTTTGAACTTAATTGTCGCAGTGGAAGTTGCTGGTGCAGGCGACTTTGAGCTAGAGCTTTCTTATGTGGTGAATCGCGCCAGTTGGACTCCGCTTTATGACTTACGCTTTAGCAATACCAGCAATATTGTCAATCTCACTTACTTAGCAGAAGTAACCCAAAGCACAGGCGAAGATTGGCTAGGTGTAGCTCTCACCCTTTCTACAGCTAAACCTGGATTAAGTACACTCCCACCAAAACTCCAACCTTGGTATATAAATACTCCCAGCCCGTCACCAGAATTTATGCAGCGTAGAGTCAGACAAATGCCCATGATGGCGGCTCAATCAGCGCCTGCTGGTGCAATGGATGAACAAGAAGATGAATTTTCAGAAGATAGTCTCATAGAAGCTGAAACTGTTGTTGCTGAAGTATCCAAAGAAGGAAGTGTAGTTACATTTAAACTCAATGGTGGGGGTAACATTCCTAGTGATGGCGCACCCCATAAAACTACAATTTTTAATGATGATTATCCTAGTAGCTGCGATTATATAGCAATGCCACGGTTAGTCAGCTTTGCTTATCTCCAAGCTAAGGTGAAAAATAGCGCCAACGGTGCAACTTTGTTACCAGGAAAAGCAAATATTTTCCGTGACAATATGTTTGTCGGGACAACAAATTTAGAGAATATCCCACCAGGGCAAGAATTCAAAATTAATTTAGGAATTGATGAAGGTTTAAAAATTGAGCGTGATTTAGTTGAGCGTCAAGTTGACAAAAAATTGATGAGCAGTCAACGCCGGATTACGTATGCTTATCGGTTGATAATTACTAACTTGCTTAATCAAGATACTCATCTCACACTCACTGAACAATTACCAGTTAGTCGTAACGAGCAAATTAAGGTACGTCTCACCCGCACGAGTCCTCAAATTCAACTGGGAGAAATGGGGATTTTGGTATGGGAGTTAACTCTACCTGCACAAGAAAGAAGAGAAATATCTTATCAATTTACTGTTGAGAATCCACCTGAATTAACAGTTATTGGCTTGGATATTTAAAATTTGATATTTGATTATGAAAATTCAAATATATAGTGATTTACACATTGAATTTCAGCCTTTTACTATTTTTGTTACAGATGCTGATGTTATCGTCTTGGCTGGAGATATACATTTAAGAGAAAAAGGAGTGAAATGGGCAATTGAAAATATTCAAAATAAACCTGTTATTTATGTATTAGGTAATCATGAATATTATGGTAGTGCCTATCCTAAGCTAGTGAAAAAACTCAAAAATTATGCCTCAGGGACTAACGTTTATATTTTAGAAAATGATTGGGTAACTATTAAAGATGTAACTTTTCTAGGTTGTACTTTATGGACTGATTTTAAACTTTTTGATAATGCACATATTGCTAGTTATGAAGCTAGTCAAAATCTGACTGATTTTAAAAAGATTAGATTAGACCCTCACTACTCAAAATTAAAACCTATTGATACAGTAGAAATTCATAGAAAATCAGTTAGTTGGTTAAAAAATACTTTATCTAGCTTGTCTGAAAAAATTGTAGTTGTTACCCACCATGCTCCAAGTAAAAAATCTCTACATTCACAACATCAAGAAGATATCCTAAGTGCTGCATATGCCTCAAATTTAGATGATTTTGTTGATGAATCGGATGCTACGTTATGGATTCATGGTCATATTCACAAGCATTTAGATTATAGAATTAGCTCCACCCGCATTATTTGTAATCCGCGCGGATATCCTGATGAATTAAATACTTTTTTTGAGCCGGAATTTTGTATAGAAATTTGATTTATTATCGAGTAATAATAAAATTATATAAGATTATTAACAGGCAAGCATTCTCAAGCATCTGTTAAATTAGATATTTTAAATATGATGATTTAACCTTTGAGTTTATCGGATGTCGGAGGTAGGCGATCGCTCTTCGCTGCTACGCTAAACTTATAGCACTGAGACACTTAACGCCATGTCTGTTGCCGAAGATTTAGCTACCCCAGAAAATGTTATATTTCCCCCAGGGGATTTATACAGTGACGAACCGCCTTTGGAAACTGACTTACATCGTCTACAAATGACGTTGCTGATCCAATGTCTTGAGTTGTTGTGGCGAAACCGCAATGACTTTTATGCGTCCGGCAATATTACAATTTATTACAGCCCACGCCAGCGCAAATCAGAAGATTTTCGCGGCCCAGATTTTTTTGTGGTGCTAGGAACTGAACGCAAACCTCGTAAAAGTTGGGTTGTTTGGGAAGAAGATGGCAAGTATCCCAATGTGATTATCGAACTGTTATCCAATTCCACAGCTTTAACTGATAAAGGCTTGAAGAAACAGATTTATCAGGATACCTTTCGTACACCGGAATACTTCTGGTTCGATCCTCATAATTTAGAATTTGCTGGATTTGTATTGATAGCTGGTAAGTATCAAGCAATAGAACCTAATACTCAAGGTTGGTTGTGGAGTCAGCAACTAGAGTTATATTTGGGAGTTGAACAAGAAAAGTTACGCTTTTTCACTGCTGAAGGACAACTAGTTGTAACACCAGAAGAACTTGCTCAACAAGAAAAGCAACGCGCTGAACAAGAAAAGCAAAGAAGCGATCGCTTAGCAGCAAAACTGCGAGAATTAGGGATTGATCCAGATACTATTGGCTAAAAAAACTTATTTTATATATCATAAATTACGTATATTTTACCATATATTAAATATTTTTTAATTTATTAAATAAAGAATATTTCGGGAGCAAATTTTGATAATTGCTTTCTAATAACTGCATATATATTTGGCACTGAAGACTCAATCTTAACTTTGCCTTACTTATTTATTAACAAGAGATTCATAGGATTTTGAAACTTCTGAGTTTTGCTGAATCTCCTCTAAAGTATGAACTTATCAAGACGAAAATTTTTCCAGTTAGCTGGTGCGAGTGCTATTGGTGTGACGATGCTTTCTCCTTTGGAAGCTTTTTATGCCAGAACTGCTAATGGTAAAGTCCCCAGAGGAATTGGTTATGGCCCATTAGAGCCAAAGATGCCGATAAATGTGGATGAACTTGCTGGTGTTAATGTTGGTGGAATTGACTTGGGAACTACTCCCTTACTGAAACTTCCCCCAGATTTTAACTACACCGCAATATCCTATACAGGCCAAACTATGGATGATGGGGCACTAGTGCGAGGTAATCATGATGGTATGGCTACTTTTGATGGCCCCAGAAACTCGATAATTGTGGTGCGAAATCACGAGTTGAATCCTAGTAATTCTAGTGGACTAGTTGCCTCCCCACTATATGACCAACTTGGCGGCGGGACAACAACGCTGGTGATTGATTCTCGGAAGCGTCGGGTGAAAAAGCATTTTGTTTCTCTCGCAGGGACTATTCGTAACTGTGCTGGTGGCCCTACTCCTTGGGGTTCTTGGATTAGCTGCGAAGAGAATTTGACTATTCCTGCGCCAAATAATACAGCCACCAAGAAGCATGGCTATAACTTTGAAGTTCCAGCAACAGCAGATATTCGAGTTGCTCAACCTATTCCTCTGGTTGCAATGGGACGCTTTAACCATGAAGCTGTCGCCATTGATCCGAGAACTGGATGGGTATATCAAACTGAAGATGACGGAAATAGCTGTTTTTATCGCTTCCGTCCCCATGAAAAACGTAACCTGCGTGCTGGTGGAGTGCTTGAGGCATTAGTTATTGAAGGAATGCCAACAGTTAATACTGGCAAGAATTTTCTCCAATATAAAAACCAACCATTGCCGGTCAAATGGGTAAAGATTGATAATGTTGATCCTGATACTAATGACTTAACTGCTTCTGTGCGCTATCAAGGACAAAGTAAAGGTGCTGCCATCTTCTCGCGAGGTGAAGGCGCTTGGTATGGCAATGGCTTAATTTACTTTACCTGTACCAATGGTGGCGATGTCGGACAAGGACAGGTTTTTGCTTATAAACCCAACAAACATGACCCGAATCGTGGCACTCTCACCTTGATTGTGGAATCTACCAGTAGTGAGGAACTGAATTTTCCTGATAACATTACTGTCGCTCCTTTCGGCGATCTCTTCTTATGCGAAGATGGCAGCGATACGGAATTTGTGATCGGCGTTAATCAGAAAGGTGAACTCTATAAGTTTGCCGCAAATGCTGTTAACGAAAGTGAATTTGCTGGTGCTTGCTTCTCGCCGGATGGTGATACCTTGTTTGTCAATATCCAGACTCCTGGGATTACACTGGCAATTTGGGGTCCCTGGAGAAGAAAAAGAGATTAATAATTCGTAATTCGTAATACTTCGACTTCGCTCAGTACGAGTTCGTAATTCGTAATTAATAGGACTTACGCTTTGCGTAAGTTCTAGTTAACTTAAAACTAAGTCAGTAATTAATGGTGCATGGTCAGAATTGGCATTTGTTCCTGTATAAATTCGAGATACACGAAAGTGCTTGCTGACGAAGCAGTGGTCAATAGGAATATTCATCAGCGGAATGACCCAGCTTGGTAGATTGACGTGAGTTGCTGGTCGGGGCCAGCTTGGTAAAATGCCAAAACCTAAGCGAGTGTTATGCAAATTTGTTTTATTGATAAATTTTCGATAATAAGGCGACCACGGTGTTAAGTTAAAATCTCCCATAATAATTAATGGCTGATTGAGTTGGTGAATATAATCACTCAATGCTGCTAACTGAAGATTACGGCTGTGAAAGGTATTGCGTTTTATCGGTATCAAGGGATGAGTGCCAATTAACTTAATAGGCTGTTTATTTACTGTTAAGGTTGCTATGAGGTTATGACCGCCTTTGCCATTAAAATTGTCTGCATTCACATCTTGAATAGGTAAGCGGCTAAATAGAGCAAGTCCACCACCAGGACTTCTAAAAGTATAAGGTAAAGTATTTTTTAAACCTATCTTTAAACTTTCAAAAGCAGTTGGATCAATTTCAATCAATAAAGCTGCATCAGGTTGATTATCCTGCACTACATTAATAATTTCTTGATAATTATAATTTTGGGTATTAATGTTAAAAGATAAAAGCCGAATTTGGTTGGTTGCATTTCCAGCTAACTGTTGTGCATGAGGTAAATACCAAGGAAGCACCTCAATTATGTTTAAGCCCACCAGTAATAAGGCGGCAATAACTATAACTTTACTTTTAATTTGGCGAGTTTTCCAAAGAATACCTAAAATACTGGTGATGATTAACGATATGATTAAATAATGAACTCGAAAATGAGCGAGTAGTTCTAGAGGCCAGAACCAAGCTATGTAGCTTCCTAAAGATAAAAATCCTAAAATCAACAGGGTAGCGGTGGCGACAATTAAAAGTATTCGTTGATTCATGGCTTAATTACTTGCATCAGATACAGACTCATCAATTAACATCAAGCACCGTTCAGTATTTTTCGGAGATTGGTGTTAATTTCACAGCCAATTTGCGATCCCAGTTCTCTGTAATGATGCTCTTAATTAAATCTTGCGCCTGTGCGTCAGCTTAATCAGTTCCTAGTACTGAGTCAAACGAAATTTACTAAATTCCTAGTCAGGAGTTTAATCCTGACTACGAACTTAGCTGAATTCACACAAACCCTGATATATATAGATTTTGCTTGGAGAAGATTGTTCCCTACCCAGGTATGTTGATGATTTTTCCAGTGAAATAGAAGTCCCTGACTTCGCCGATGAGATAGCGAAAAATTATAAAAGGACAGCTGATGGTACTAACAAAATCAGCAGCTGTCCAGACAGAACACCCGCTTGGGGCGTAAACACAAAGCGGCTTGTCGTTAGACATCGCTTAGCAGTAAAAAAGCGATAATTGAGCAGAAGACTACTGATCGTCTGGCAAAACCCATTTTGGCGGTTCCATCATTTTTCGTCGCAGTCGTTCTTCTGCCATTTCCAGCATTTTATCTAGAGAAGTATCTTCAATAAATTGTGCTGCTGCTTCTCTAAATTCAAGGTTGGGACATTTATCCCCTAAAACACAACCGTTTACGCAGTCTACAGCGCAGTTAATTTTTTGCTCCACAGTGAATCCCTCTCTATCAGAGCGTATCTACTCTTCAGATAAATCTTACCTTGCTAGTTGCTCTCCTATTAGTTTAAATACTTACCATTATTTAGTATAGAAGTCCTTGATCCCTAGACTTCTGTCCTTAGTAAGAGACAAAATACAGGTGACGCAAAAAGCCACTCAGGGATTAGGTACTGGGAAATTCTGACCACATTGGGAAGAAGTCAAAGTACATTCCCTAACTTTTACGCCCCTTGAATCCTTTCCCCACCTCATGCCAAAGTACCTGTTAGGCTCGTATTATATTTGCTGAAAAGGGCGCTCATGTCGGAAATATTTGCCACTACCGGAACCATCGCCGCGATCGCCACTGCTGTTGTCCCCCAACAGGGTAGCGTGGGTATTGTGCGGGTGTCTGGTTCCCAAGCGATCGCGATCGCCCAAATTCTTTTTTATGCGCCAGGTCGTCAAGTTTGGGAAAGTCACCGCATTCTCTATGGCTATATCCGCCATCCCAAGACGCAAACACTGGTGGATGAAGCTTTGTTGTTGATTATGCAAGCGCCTCGTTCTTACACCCGTGAAGATGTAGTGGAATTTCATTGTCATGGGGGAATTATGGCTGTGCAGGAAGTATTACAACTGTGTTTGTCAAATGGTGCAAGGCTGGCACAGCCCGGAGAATTTACTCTGCGCGCCTTTTTAAATGGGCGTTTGGATTTGACGCAAGCTGAAGGGATTGCTGATTTGGTGGGAGCGCGATCGCCCCAAGCGGCTCAAACTGCTTTAGCTGGGTTACAAGGTAAATTAGCTCATCCTATCCGCCAGTTACGCGCTAACTGTTTGGATATTTTGGCGGAGATTGAAGCGCGGATTGATTTTGAGGAAGATTTACCTCCGCTGGATTGTAAAGCTATTATATCAGAAATTGATCGCATCGCCGCAGAGATTAGTAATTTATTGGCAACCAAAGATAAAGGCGAACTGCTACGCACTGGTTTAAAAGTGGCAATTGTCGGACGGCCGAACGTTGGGAAATCCAGCTTACTGAATGCTTGGAGCCAGAGCGATCGCGCCATAGTTACCGATTTACCTGGAACTACTCGCGATGTTGTGGAATCTCAGTTAGTTGTTGGTGGTATTCCCGTGCAAGTCCTAGATACAGCGGGGATTCGGGAGACTACAGACCAAGTAGAAAAAATTGGCGTAGAGCGATCGCGCCGTGCTGCTAGTGCTGCGGATTTAGTATTGTTGACCATCGACGCTTCTGTTGGTTGGACTCAAGGCGATCAAGAAATTTATGAACAGGTGCAACATCGTCCATTAATTCTAGTAATCAACAAAATTGATTTAGTACCGACAGATGTAAAAAATACTCTTCAATCCCAAATCCCAAAACCCAAATCTAAAATTTTCACAGCAGCAGCACAAAACCAAGGTATTGAAGATTTGGAAACAGCAATTTTGGAGATAGTTCAAGCGGGAAAAGTCCAAGCTGCTGATATGGATTTAGCAATCAATCAACGACAAGCAGCAGCTTTAATAAAAGCCAAAATTTCTCTAGAACAGGTGCAGACGACAATTGTTGAACAACTACCCCTGGATTTTTGGACAATTGATTTACGAGATGCAATTCATGCATTCGGAGAAATTACTGGCGAGGAAGTTACAGAATCTGTGCTTGAAAGGATTTTTAGTAAGTTTTGTATTGGTAAGTAAGTAGGGGTAATAGAAATATTGGTGAGGGTTGTCATTGGTCATTTGTCATTGGTAAGGATACCAAGCGTGTTTAACTTTTGTAGTATATTTGATTTTGTTTCCGCATACTTATACCGTTTCTTTGTTAGCTTTGCCAAACTCTCTTAATCTCTTATTTCTTGGCGTACTTGGCGCTCTTGGCGGTTAATTTTTTACATCCTAGGATAATTAGACGCATCTTCATACAGAATTGGTATTACTTATATACAGTACTTACCCAAAGTTAACGGAAAAATGAACCGCAGAGGACGCAGAGGACACGGAGAAATGAGACTTTAAGAGGTTTTTGCGTAAGGAATCATACATTTACATGGAGAAGAATATTATGTCTTTTATTGATGAAATTAATCAGGTAAATGCATTGATTGTGGGAGCCAGCCAAGGTATTGGTTTAGGTTTCGTAAAAAAATTATTATCAGATGAGAGAATTAGCAAAATTTATGCTACTTATCGTCAAGCAGAATCAGCTGGGGAATTAATTACTCTAGCTGATAACAATTCTGAGAGATTAATGTGTTTGTCGGTAGATATTACGGAAGAAGCGCAAATTGCCGAAGCGATTAAGAAAATTAGTCATCAAGTTAACAAGCTGCATTTGGTAGTTAATTGTGTAGGTTTATTACATGAAGGTAATTTGCAACCAGAGAAAAGTTTACGACAAATAAATCCCGAAAATTTACTGCGTTACTTTCAAGTTAATAGTATTGGTGCTGTTTTATTGGCAAAGCATTTATTGCCATTATTGAAACATAAAGAACGCAGCGTTTTTGCAAGTATTTCTGCCAAGGTTGGGAGTATTGGTGATAACCAACTTGGTGGATGGTATGGTTATCGCGCTTCTAAAGCTGCACTCAATATGTTTATGCGTACAACTGCAATTGAGTATGCTAGAAGTAGTCCTAAAACTTTGGTGGTGACATTACATCCAGGGACAACAGATACCCGCCTTTCGCTTCCGTTTCAAGGTAATGTTCCAGCGGAAAAGTTATTTTCTGTAGAACGCAGTGTTAGCCAATTACTGGATGTAATTGAACAACTCAAAGATGGCGATAGTGGACAATTTTTTTCTTGGGATGGAAGCCGCTTGCCTTGGTAGGATAAAATATAGTATTTTTGTACTGTGTCAAATCTGCTGACTTTGGCGAAGCTTTGATAGCTGCTGCCAAAAAACTGGACAGAAACTATATTTATAATCAAATTATGTCAGCTAGAGATATTTTTCATCGTGCTGTGCGTTCAGCTTTAGACAAGGATGGATGGATAATTACTGATGATCCTTTATCAGTGAAAGTGGATGAAATAGAGTTTTATATAGACTTAGGAGCCGAGAGACTTATAGGTGCGCAAAAAGCTGGTCAAAAAATTGCAGTTGAGATTAAATCTTTCCTTGGTACATCGGAAATTAGTGATTTTTATGTGGCTCTAGGTCAAACATTAACATACCGCTCGGCATTACGTAAAAAAGACCCAGATAGAGTTTTATACCTGGCAATTTCCGAGGATATTTATCGAGATTTTTTTATTCGTGCTTTTATTCAAGAGATTATTGCTGAACATAGACTGAAGCTGATCATTTTTGAACCTATTACAGAAGAGGTTTTGCTATGGAAAGAATAGACTATCGTGAATTAGTACAGACAATTCTCAAAGGTCATTCAATTCACAATGCCAATGATGTTACAGAATTACAGCTAATTTTTGATCAAGAACGTGACCATTATCAAGTTCTTCATTTGGGATGGGAAGGATTAAAGCGAGTTTATGGTTGTATTATTCATGTGGATATTAAAGATGGCAAAATTTGGATTCAGCGCGATGGAACTGAGGTAGGAGTAGCTAATGAGTTAGTTGCCGCTGGAGTACCAAAACAAGATATTGTTTTAGGTTTTCATGCTCCTTATAAGCGGAAGTTTACTGAGTTTGCAACCGATTGATTTATTCGCTTTGCAAAACTTGGGCGATCGCTTCTAGCAACTCGTCTGGATCAACTGGTTTGGAGAGATACATCTGAAATCCAGCTTGTAAGGCTTGCCGTTGATTGATTTCACCTGCATAGGCAGTTAAGGCGATCGCTTTTAACTGTCCCCCTTGTTGTGGTGGAAAGGTTCTAATCTGCCGTAGCAATGTATAGCCATCCATTTCTGGCATACCAATGTCAGCCAATAAAATATCAGGTACTTTTTGATTGAGTACTTGCAATACCTCTTTGGCTGAGGATACTGAAATTACCTCAGCACCGGCTTGTTCTAAAATGAAGGTGACTAATTCTAAATTGTCTGCTTCATCGTCCACCGCTAGCACTTGAATTCCCTGCAAAGTTCCCATCTCTTCGGTTACTGCTTCCGCCTCTGTTGGAGACGTTGATGTTAATAGTAGTGGTAGTTTGACTGTGAAGGTGGCTCCCTGTTGCTCTCCTAGACTTTCAGCTTTCACAGTTCCCCCATGTAATTCTACAATGTGTCGCACGATCGCTAATCCTAATCCCAAACCACCAAAGATTCTGGTGATGCTGCTATCAGCTTGACGGAAAGAATCGAAGACATAGGGCAAGAATTCCGGTTTGATACCTCTGCCTGTGTCTGTGACTTGAATTTGAGCCTCTGTATCAAGTGTTTCTAATCTAATATTAATTAGACCACCAACAGGTGTGAATTTCACGGCATTCGAGAGCAAATTCCAGATCACTTGTTGCAACCTAGCTGTGTCGCCTAACACATGACCAACATTAAATGTCAAATTGGTGAGAATTTGAATGCCTTTAGCTTCGGCTGCTAAACTGACGGTTTCAATGGCGGCGGCAATTGTGGCTTTTAAATCAACTGGTGTAGAATTTAAAATGAGCTTGCCTTGTAAAATCCGCGAAATATCGAGTAAATCTTCAATCAGTTGCACTTGTAACTTAGCATTGCGCTCGATGGTTTCCAAGGCGAAGGCTGTTTTGTTAACATCCAGGTTGCCTTGGCGGAGTAATCTAGTCCAGCCGACAATGGGATTTAAGGGTGTTCGCAGTTCATGGGAAAGAACAGCGAGAAATTCGTCTTTGGTGCGGTTTGCTACTTCGGCGGCGGCTCTAGCTCGTTGCTCTGCTTCATAAAGTTGGGCACGAGCGATCGCACCAGCTGCTTGCTGACATACTGCTAAAATAAACGCCCGCTCATCTTGATTCAAGGAGGAAAATTCCCCAAAACCAAGGGTAATTCCTCCGACTGCTCTACCCTCAATCATCAACGGTAAGGAAATCCAAGCGGCATAATTATAGCTACCATAGATATCTGCTAGGTGAGGATAACGAGCGACGCGCTGTGTATTCGATTCTTCCCAAACAGGTTTTCCAGTCCGAATAGCTTCTGCTAGTGGACTAGATGAAGCGATCGCCATCCGCCGCCATGAATTAACGATATCTGCTTGGAAACCAACAGAGTGGATAATTTCCAATTCTGTGCGATTATCACAGACAATTGCTACCAGAGCAGCAGTAGCATTCAGCACCGAAATACTCTGTTCTACAATCACTTCAGCAACTTGAGCAGGTGTCAGCGACTCTGAAAGGGCGGCGGTAACTGACTGTAGACGAGCTGTGCGATCGGCAATTTGTTCTGCTTGCTGACGTGCTTGTTGTGCCTGTTCATACAGTCGAGCATTGGCGATCGCCATCGCGGCTCGGTCTGCTATATCTTGTAATAATCGAGGATGATCGTTGCTATAGGGATTTCCCGGACGTTCCCGCGAAATACTCAATGCCCCAATGATTTGCTCTTGCACTTTCAACGGTATTATCAACAAACTATAAACGCCAAACCGCTCTAAATAAGACAAATATTCTCGTTTAATGGAATGACGCAGTTGCTCTGGCGTTATAACTGGTAAGAAAACTGTCTCACCTGTATGTATAACTTGTCCGATAATATCATCATCAACAGCACGGGGATATTCTAGTAGTTTGCCAATAAATTCTTTAATCTCTGGATTGATATGGTAGTAAGACACAGTATCCAGCCACTGTCTATCTTCAGATAACAAACTTAACACACAAGCATCACCAGTCAATTCACCAATTAGTTGGGTGATGGTGTCTAAAATTGTCGGCAAATTCAACCTAGCTGCGGCAAAAGTTTGTGAAGCTTGAGCCAAAAACCGCTCTCTTTGCTCGCTGCGTTTGTGGTCATCAATATCTGTGGCTGTCGCTAACCAACTAATGATACTGCCATTTTCGGCTTTGATAGGTACAACTCTACTCAAGTGCCAACGATAGACACCATCAAACCTTTTGAGCCGAAATTCTATTGTGTAGCTATTACCTTTTTCTAAAGCCTCTCTCCACTTATCCTGGGCTAAGGGGAGATCGTCAGGATGCAAAACAGGTTGCCATCCATGAGCTTGAGTTTCCTCTAAAGTTTGTCCAGTGTAGTCAATCGAACTTTGATTGCAGTAATTGGTGATACCATTGGCATCAGACATACAGACAAGCTGCGGTAGAGATTCTGCCAAAGAACGATAGCGTTCCTGACTCAAGCGCAAAGCTTCCTCGGCTTGTTTGCGTTCGCGCAGCGCTGCTTGCAGTTCGCTGATATCCAAGTACGCTCCTACTACTCCTCGGATTTTACCCTGCTCATCTTTGATGGGAACTGCTTTACCGTAGATATGCCGCACTACGCCATCTTCAAACACAAGTTCTGCTTCTTCGCATATTTCCTGTCCGGTACGTCCAGCTTTCTGCAAAGATAATTCTTCGGTTGGCAAATCTTGACCATTGCGTTGCGTCTTAAACTGGAAGCGATACACCCCATCGGCAGGTGTGGCGGTAGCAATGGAACCAGGATTTGCCCGCATTAACTCGTAAGCTGCTGTATTTACAGTTACCTCATGACATTCTGGATCGTGAGCTAGCCAGACAGCAGCCGGCACTACTTCCATAAAAGCTTCTAATTCCTCTGCTCGCGCCCGTGCTTGTGCTTCAGTTTCTTTGAGGGCTGCTTCCGCTAGTTTATGTTCAGTAATATCATGGGAAATGCCGATTATTTGCTGTGGTGAGCCATTGTCTGTACGGATAAAAATTAAATCACGGCTCCACAACCAGCGCCATTCTCCATTACTGTGGCGCATCCGGTACTCCCACTCAATAATTTCCCCATCTTCTGCTTGCTCAAACCTGTCTGAGTGGGCAGGTAGTGTGGCGAGATCGTCCGGATGCATCAGCAGGGCAAATAACTGGTTGCCCATTGCTTGTATTTGCATGGGAGTGTAACCCAAAATTTCAACTATTTGCTGATTGATATAAATATTACGCTGCTCAATCAGGTCATAAATGTACAAAATCCCCGGCATAGCATCAGCAATCTGTTGAATGAACCGCTGATTTTGTTGCAGTTGCAACTCTGTTTGCTTGCGATTGCCAATATCTTGAAACACCATGACGCACGTTGTTGGGCGATCGTACATTGCAGGTAAAGTATCGGCATGAACCAGCAGTGAGTAAATACCCGTCGGCGTGTGCCAGTTCAACTCTGCCCCTTGAATTTTTTCGCCTCGTGCAACTCGGACTGCTGGTAGTTGTTCTGGAAGAATCGGTTTACCTGTAGCGTCAGTGCAGCGAAAATCTCCGTCATAGATTCCCGCCGGGCGATCGCTATAAATTTCACCTCCTGCCATTTCGTTTGCCGCTTGATTGGCAAAAGTGAAGCAAGCGGTATTTGGATCAATAAATAATAGGGGAATAGGTAGCAGATTCAGTACTGCTTCTAACCATTGGCGTTCATTTGCTTGGGTTTGTTCTAATTGCTGGCGGCTATTTACTGTTACAGAGCTACCAAGATTTTTGTCAGCAGAACTTGATTCCAAGCTGCGGGCAAAGCGTTCCACCAGTTCAGAACGGGAAATACCACGTTTATTTGCTTCCTGCTTCAGGCTCTGCCAAGCTGTCTTAGTCAGTGATAAGTTAACTGCCTGTTTAGATTCTAATCCCCAACTTTTGATAAATTTACCTGTGCGATCGCGTTTCACTAAGGCACTGCCCGTATACCTATATGGCTAACCTTATTAAATCACAGGAATTAGCGAGATGAAATCTAACTATCAGTCTTATCAAAATCTACTTTTAGGATGATGACAGCAATTCATGTAAATTTATTAGATACTTTTCAAAATGCCCGAGTTTTCGTAATTACGAATTACGAATTATTATGTTTTTCTAACCAGTTTTCTAAATCAGTCAATACCTCTTGGTAATTTAGGTCACTGTGCAATTCATGATAAGCCTCCGGATACACCACGCGCAACTTATCTTTGTAAGTTACTAGCTGGTAAAATCTCTCACCTCCCTCTGGTAAAGCTACTCGGTCGGCTCCACCGTGGAGAATTAATAACGGCAATTGCCAATCAGCCGCATGGGTATAAATCCAATCAACTGTGGTAAAGTACTCGGTAGCTAGACGCGCAGTACCTAGGGTATGTCTTTGAGGATCTTGGGCGTAGGCAGCTAAAACCTTTTCATCTCGTGAAGCAGTAGACAGATCAATACCAGTACTTAAGGTGAACTGCGGCCAGATGCGGGAGAGTAGCTTACCTATAAGTAACCGGACTTTTGATACACCAACTTTTCCTAAAACTGGTGCCAGGGCGATCGCACCTTTTAATGTCGATGCTTCTTTAGGATGGCGTAAAATATAGTCTAAGACAACTACTGCACCTAAGCTATGACCCATGACAAAAATTGGGCAGCCTGGATGCTTGGTCTGAATCAACTCAATAAAAATTCTCAAATCTTCACGAAACTCTGCCCAACTATTAATATGACCACGCTGTCCTGGCGAGCGTCCATTACCACGCATATCGAAAGCATAGACAGCATATTGTTTAGGTATAAGTTTTTCAATTATATTTCCAAACCGACCGCTATGCGCTCCCAGCCCATGCACAATTACTAATATTGCCCTTAATTCACCTTCTGGTAGCCAGCTTTGGTAATACAGAGCCAGCTTCCCCACACCTTTAAAAGTATCTTCACTGTGGTAAATCATCTTCTTGATTTTTAGTACTTGTTTTAATTTTCTAACCAGAGATTGGTTAATAATATGGCCTCAAGAACTAAAATTTGTTTATCAATGCAAAAATAATTTTAGGGAATTTGTGGCTCAAAACTGCGCTGATGGAGCAACTTTTCAGGCACAAGAAAATCAAACAGAATCAGACACTTTACCGCCTTTAACTACGGCAGCAATACAACGGGTGCAAGAGGGTTTAGCGGCGGCTGTCAATCCGGCTGTGGGCGAAATAATTACGAAAACTCTCCAGCAATTGACAGCAATGACTGTTGAGCATTCAGAACCGAGAGTTAGCGGTAGGGTGCGTCGCTGCGTTTTGCGATCGCTCATTCATACTTTTTTTCGCGTCCGCGTCGAAAATTTAGCAAGGCTGCCTCAAAAACCTGCAATTTTGGCTGTTAACCATCTCCACCATATCGATCCTTTTCTCTTACTGGGCGAAATTCCTACCCAACCTTATTACTACATCCTCGGTGACGCTCGTACCCTCTACAACAAGTGGTGGAAACGCTTCATCCTCAGCTTTGCTGGCGGTGTAATTCCTTTAGCCCGGATGTGGAAAGAAGAATTTGCTGTCATAGCAGAGGCGAAAGCAGGACGACAAGATTTAGTGGAATTGGCGACAGCGCTGGAGTTGAACGTACCCAAAGGCGGAGATATCCACACACTACGACAATGCGATCGCATTGTGCTGAAAATCTTGGCTCGTGATGATGGGATAATTCTATTTCCCGAAGGAAGATTAGGGGAAACTGAAGGTAAATTGCATGTCCCCTTGAAGCGCGGAACTGTGATCTACGCCCTCAAATCGGGTGTTCCCATAGTACCAGTAGCATTGATTGGCACTCATGACCTATTTTTGGGAAAAAAGTTAACTATTCGCTTTGGTCAGCCTTTATACTTTTCTCAAAGCACCTCACCAAAGCGCCAGGAAGTCGATGCAGTTGTAGTGGCGTTACAAAATGCAATGCTTGCTTTGTTACCAAAAGATTACCAAGAACCAACAGGAATCAAGCTATTTCGCAATTTCCTTAATCACTTATTTTGGTGACTAGGGATTAGGGATTAGGGGCTAGGGCGTGTTTTCAAAGTCTTAAATACCCCCAACCCACCTTAAAAAGCTACCGTGTATACACAAGTATACTCCGCAAGGGTTTCAAGCCTTTAGTTCCCCATAAATACCTCACTTTTGAGCAACTGGAAACTCAATTTCTTGGGCTTATTTTATACCTAGGGCAATGAAACCAAGTTTTAGGTGGTATTTCCAGACTTACGTACAAAAAGCCCCAAACAGTATCCGGATTTCGGCGGACACCCTCTTAGACTTTTGGGTGAATTATTAAGTTCGCCAGCAGTATTAGTTACTGGTCAAAAATTTATCAAATTAATACAGAATAGTTTATTTTATATATATAAAATACTTTAAAGCAGTATTTTATACTTAAGAAACAGTTTTTTTTATGACTAGCAGGTTGGATTATATAGATAAGGTTGACATTTATGGTTCTTCCGTCCTCTTGATGCAGATTGAGAATTTTTTGTCGCAAAACCATTACGGAACACATATTAAAAGCGATTATGTTACTTTTCTATGCTAAATCCTTACGCAATAATGCTTTCAACTATTTTTTCTATAAAAATAACCAAAGAAGCATATTTGTTGTATCTGATAAATATTGATGACAAAAATGATTTTGTCATTCAAATTTTCGCAAAGACATTGAAACATCAAAACAAAAATAAAGGTTTATTTAATATTTAGAAAGCAGGACTAAGGTGTTATGCAACAGAACAAATGGATGTGCAACGGCATTGTAGAGGATGGTCAGCAGCATCCTAACCAAGAGCTTCAAGGTATACATAAGCCATACAATAACTATGGTAATGATTGTGTCATATGTCATTTGACACAGGAACAAGTGGTAGGTGACGCTTCTAAGTCTCCTTTTAAAGCGATCGCGATTTCACTACTTGCAGGTATCCTTGCAGCTTTAGGGGTTGGGTGTCGCGCGGTTGTTAGTTCGTCGTCACCGAATCCGTCAGCGTCAGCGTCAGCTTCACCATCAAAAGAGACCGGAAATCAATGCAGTACAGATAAACTTGTCAAGAAATCGGGTAATTTGTTTGGTGCTGTTGAGGTAGGTAGTAAGGGTGTAAAAGGAAAGGTGATTCAAGAACTGGCAACTCTTAATGAGGATGGAGCAAAACTTGTAGTTTTTAGAAAAGAAAAAATTGAAGATCGAAACGTGAATGCTGCTGACCCCAACTCAAAATCGGCAACTATTGTGGAAGCTGTAAAGTCTACGTTTCAGGATATCCAAAAGCGATTTAACATCTCCTGTGAGCAAATAGTGATATATGGAAGTAGTGGGCTTGCAGAGGAACTGGCAAAGAAAGCTCCTCAGAAGAAGGAAGTTATTGTCCAAGAAGTCCGACAAGCAACTGGAAGGATGATGAAATTTATCACCTCAGAGGAAGAAGGTAGTTTTATTTTTGATGGGGTTGTTCCAGCGTGGAGACTTAACGAGACTATTGTAGTTGATATTGGATCGGGTAATACGAAAGGAGCTTACCTTGACTCTAATAATAAACACATTACATTTTCTTTTCCTTTTGGCACAGCGGCTTTTACTAAGGAAGTAAAACAGAGCCAGGGAAATATCGATTTTACGAAAGCGGCAGAAAATGCCAAGCAGAAAGAGTTAATACCACAAATAGTCAGTGAAGTTCAGCGTAAACCAGGTATGCAAAATTTATCAAGAGTATATCTATCAGGTGGTATCTCATGGGCACTATCTACACTTACAAAACCTTGCTCAAAAGAATACATTGTAATAGGAAAACCACAAGAACGGCTTGATTCATTTGTGCCAATTTCTTCAGAAGACATTAAGACTTTTTATTACAATGCGACACAAGATCCGAAGGCTCTATTTAACCCAGACCTAAGTAATTGCAGTGCTGAACGTCGAAAAGAAGTGCAAGAAGATATAGCAAACATTAAAACAAAGATTTTTTCAGGAGACGAGCTAATTGCAGGATCTGAAATTCTTCGCGCTTTTAATCAAGAATTGAATTTTTCTGGAAAACAAGTTTTCTTTGTACGTTCTGCAAAAGATGCTCTTCCGATAGGTTATCTCAAGCAGCAGCTAGAGAAGGTTGAGGAAGATGCTGATCAGTAAGCACCTATGGGACAGACTATTAGCACCGAAGATTTTGAGAATACCTCTAATGTGTAACTAGAAAACTAATTAGAGTCTTCAGCGAATTAATACATAAATTAAACAAAATCAATCGTAATTTTACTGAAAAATCTTGGTAAATGACTGATAATACTTGTATGTGCCAGTATATCTACAGTCATGCTCTGTTGTCTCAACCCAGCTTGTCAGAATCCTTCCGTACATGACAGTACCAAATATTGCCCCAATTGTGGTGCTCCTTTGTTGATACTTAGAAATCGGTATCGTCCGGCTAAATCTTTAGGTGGTGGTGGCTTTGCCAAAACCTATTTGGCAGAAGACGTTGATAAATTAAAGGAAAAATGCGTTATCAAGCAATTTGCACCACAAGTACAGGGAACCACAGGACTGCAAAAGGCGACGGAATTATTTGAGCAGGAAGCGAGGAGACTACAACAGTTGGGAGAACACCCACAAATTCCCACTTTGTTGGCTTATTTTCAAGAAGATAGTCATTTGTATTTAGTGCAGCAATTTATCAATGGGCAGAATTTACTCGAGGAACTGCAACGAAACGGAACTTTCAGCGAGGAAAAGATACGGGATTTATTGCAGGATTTGTTAAATATTCTCCAGGTTGTACATCAACAAAAGGTTATTCATCGCGATATTAAGCCAGAGAATATAATTCAGCGTGAGGATGGCAAAATTGTTTTAATTGATTTTGGCGCATCAAAGCAACTGACACAAACGGTAGTGGCAACACAAGGAACGATGATTGGTTCTTTCGGTTATGCACCTTTGGAACAAATGCAGGGAGGAGAAGCTTACCCTGCTGGTGATTTATATGGTTTGGGTGCAACTTGTTTTCATTTGTTGAGTGGGATTCATCCTTGGGAATTGTGGAAGCGACAAGGTTATGGTTGGGTTGCAAATTGGCGAGAAAATTTACAGCAACCAGTCAGTCAAGAATTGGGGCAAATTCTGGATAAGTTGCTGCACGAAGACTATCAGCAGCGTTATGGCTCGGCACAAGAAGTATTACAAGCTTTCAACCCTCCACCTACACCAGTACCGCCAACCCAGCCTGTAATTATAACACCACCGTCATCACCGTCTGTTGTACCGCCAACCCAGCCTGTAATTATAACACCACCATCATCACCGTCTGTTGTATCGCCAACCCAGCTTGCAATTTCTACACCAGCACCATCGCCAGTACCTCCGACAGTACCCATTCAAGCACAAGCAATACCAGCAGCATCGATAAAGCCGCCTGCAAAGACAAAAATAGCAACAAAAAACCTATTAACACAAAATCCTAAGCTGAAAACAAGGTTATTGGTGGGTGCTGCTATTACCTTATTGGTGTTAGTTGGAAGTCAAATCTATGGCTATGTTCGCTATCAAGGTGTTCTCAGTAATTCTTTCTCAGAAAGAACCCTCCCTGTGCATTCTAGTTTAGTTCGTTCCGTTGCCATTAGTCCAGATGGTAAAACCCTTGTCAGTGGCGGGTACAAAACTATCAAACTGTGGAACCTGGAAACCGGAAAAGAAATCCGTACTCTCACAGGACATTCTGGTAACGTTAGTTCCGTCGCCATTAGCCCAGATGGTAAAACCCTCATCAGTGGTAGTGAGGATAAAACTATCAAACTGTGGAACCTGGAAACCGGAAAAGAAATCCGTACTCTCACAAGAGATTCTGATTTGGTTAGTTCCGTCACCATTAGCCCAGATGGTAAAACCCTTGTCAGTGGTAGTGCCGATAATAATATAAAACTGTGGAACCTGGAAACCGGAGAAGAAATCTCTACTCTCACAGGACATTCTGATAAGGTTAGTTCCGTCGCCATTAGCCCAGATGGTAAAACCCTCGTCAGTGGCAGTTATGATAAAACCATAAAACTGTGGAACCTGGAAACCAAAACAGAAATCCCTACTCTCACAAAAAAACATTCTGATAGCGTTAGTTCCGTCGCCATTAGCCCAGATGGCAAAACCCTCGCCAGTGGTAGTGCGGATAATACCATCAAACTATGGAACCTGCTAACTGGAGAAAAAATTCACACCTTTACAGGACATTCTGATTTGGTTAGTTCCGTTGCCATTAGTCCAGATGGTAAAACCCTCATCAGTGGCAGTTGGGACAAAACTATCAAGCTGTGGAACCTGGAAACTGGAAAAGAAATCCGTACTCTCACAGGACATTCTGATAAGGTTAGTTCGGTTACCATTAGCCCAGATGGCAAAACCCTTGTCAGTGGCAGTTGGGACGAAACTGTCAAACTTTGGCAGCTAGAATAAGAACGGCAATTTTAAATACCCAATGGGGGAATGTAGATATCCAAAGAATTTATTTGAAACTATAATTTATTTTTTTCTTCTCTGAATGTGCGGAATGTGGGTTTAAAACACGCCCTAGGGGCTAAGAGGTGAGGCAGTGTGGGGAGTTTACCCATGCCCAATGCCCCATGACGGCAGTTGCTACAACGGAGGAGACCTCCGCAACGCACTGCCTCCCCAATGCCCAAAAACTTAAGGCTGACTCTGCAACTTCTTCATTTCGTGCTGCACATCTAAAGCAATCTGCAATGCCTGATTGAGTATACGTCCATGCTCAGTAGCCTGTTCGGTAACTTGCATCGCTGTTAAAGCTGCTAAATTATTAGCAAAAAAATCGCTATTATTGATAATAAAATTTTTATTTTCCCGCAAAATTTTTTCTGTTTTCAAAGCCCGCACTAAATCATTTTTAGTAAGTTGTAGTGCTTCCATAATTCTTTCTCGCTCACGAATACTTACACCTTCGTTACCTGCATCTTCTATTTGATCGTTAATATCTATTGCTTTAATAATCGCATTGTATCTATCTACATCGTTTAATAAAATCTTTAGAGAATGTGTCATGTTTGCTTTGAGCAGCTTATGACGTTTTTTCCAAAGTATATATAAACCTATTTGGGTAACTCCCCCCATCCATAACCCTAAAACTATCAACACAAACCAGGAGGGAACTGTTAGCCATAGATCAAATAGCTTGAGCATAAAATCAAATATTATATAGGCCGCAACCAAGCTAGAAAAGCTGATAAAAACTACGGTAGCACCTTCAGTTCCTTTAATTTTTTCTATAACTTGCTTTACAAATCGCCCTAGAGGATCAATAATATTTATGAGTTCATCTTTAACAGGCAGATTAGTCAGGTGTTGTAGTTCTTTCGGACTAATCTCCAACCCTTTTAAATCATCCCGCACAGCTTTCTCCACCTTACCAGAATAGTTATTTAGTACAATATAGCAAGCTAATTTCTCGAATGGTAATTAAGTAAATATTTTATCTAAAAGTCATCCGCTAACTGCTTTTATTAAGCTAATAATTCTTTTTTGTACAATCAGATACTCTTTTTTATAGACAATGGGTGATATTCTCATAATAAGTAACATGCCAGCCTATTGCTGCGAATATCAATATATACCTAAGTCTACTGATGTTTGCCAGTAACATCATTAATAGCCAATCTATTTAATTCGTGACCTGACAAACTAAAGGTAAGGAACCGAGAAATTTTCAAGAACGTAAATACAGCAGGTTCAGGATTAGATCATGTTCTCAAACATCAAATAGAGTCTGATAGAGTAAATTTATAGTTATGCCATAAATTAAGTCATTGCCGTTACATATAAGAAGATTAGTTGGTATTGTCAAGGGTTCAAATTACCGCACTCGAAATCATTGAGTATGGATTCCCAGCACAAACTATCCCCGATTAAATCGTTCCCCAGCTAAATATAGAGGGTTCTATTTTACCATTGTACCTAGCAGACTGCCTAGGAGCAATGCTTACTCCCCAGGATGGGCGAACTATCGGCGAATATATTCGTGACAAAAATCTATTGCCTATAGCCACCTACCTTTAGGAGTGCGTTCATAAATCAAATAGAATAGCTAGAGAACCGACTAATATTTTTTATAAAAAAATAATTGATAGCTAGGAAAATACTAGTAATTTTTGAGGTTGGTAGGCTGTAGTAATATTTATTTTAATTAATAATTGGTTCAGTTATTTAATTTACCTTATAAAATAAGACTCATTAAATTGGCAGTGTGGTTAGAGATATCGGGCAAACGATAAACACTACAATTCTTGAGGTTAACATGATTGAGACTGACGTGATATCTGGCAGTTGGTTTTTGTCTGTATTGATGATATGGATGCGCTTCATGAATAAAA
This sequence comes from Calothrix sp. NIES-2100, assembly GCF_963875285.1. Lineage (NCBI taxonomy): Bacteria > Bacillati > Cyanobacteriota > Cyanophyceae > Nostocales > Calotrichaceae > Calothrix > Calothrix sp. NIES-2100. The sequence continues at coordinate 7,349,397 of NZ_CAWNLA010000001.1, read as the reverse complement.
TTCACAATAGGCTAGCAAAACCATCAAAAGTCCAGAAATAAAACTACAGGACTCCTATTGGATTTTTGCACAAAACTCCGTACACTTTTATTCCTTCTTTTGTGTTCCCTGTTAAGAGTTCCCTGTCTACGCGAGTAATTTTTCAAAAATCAAATCGAATTACTATAGTAGTCTGTGTCATGAATTTTGATAAATTCATAGTCAGTACAGAACGTGCTTTACAATCTACTGACTGAAGTCCTGCCTAGGAACTCATTAACGCATAATTATTAATATACTGACGTACTAATAGTCTAGAGCAACTAGTCACCAAATGCATCTGGTCTAAAGCTTCTTTTTTAATTAAAGGTGTCAACACCGGTACTTATGTCAAGATTAAGATGAGGACTTAGACGAGTCATAATATGTTAGGAACTTTACTAGACGGGCGTTATCAAGTCCTCCAAGTCCTCGGAGGAGGAGGATTTGGTCAAACATACATCGCTGAAGACACCCACCGACCTGGTTCCCCTAGGTGTGTTGTTAAGCATCTGAAGCCTTTTACTCACAACCCAGAATTTCTGATCACTGCAAGACGTTTATTTAACAGTGAGGCAGAAACACTAGAACAATTGGGTAACCATGAGCAAATTCCTCGGCTTTTAGCCTACTTTGAACAAGACCAAGAGTTTTTCTTGGTGCAAGAGTTCATTCAAGGACATTCTCTCAAAACAGAATTGTTACCAGGTCAACGCTGGACAGAAGCGCAAGTTATTCAATTACTGCAACAAATTTTGGGGATTTTGGAGTTTGTTCATAGCCACAAAGTTATCCATCGAGATATTAAGCCGGACAATATAATTAGACGGCCGCAAGATTGTCGGTTAGTGCTGATTGATTTTGGCGCAGTCAAGCAAATCCAAACTCAACTACTAACAGTTTCCGGGCATGGAGATACTACTATTGCCATAGGTACTCCTGGATATATGGCTACAGAACAGGGACAAGGGAAACCCCGCCCCAACAGTGATATTTATTCTTTAGGTATTATTGCGATTCAGGCACTGACAGGCCTGCATCCTAAGCAACTTCAAGAAGATCCAATTACAGGAGAAATTGTTTGGCAACACCAAGCCCAAGTCAGTCCTTGGTTGGGACATATCATCTCGAAAATGGTGCTGTACCATTTTAAAGAACGCTACCAGACTGCAACAGAAGTTTTACAAGCACTACAGCAAATTAATAGTGATACTGAAGTTGAATCCCAACTCACTCAACCACCCTTAGGAGTTATACAGCCTTCCCAACCTTTATTTTCCCAACAGAATACTATTAAACAACAAGTAACTTCGATCCTGAATCCCCAGCAGTACAAGTTCCTAGAAAATATCCTCTTGGAATATGTTGGGCCTTTAGCGCCGACACTACTAAGACAGATTTCTGCATCAGCTTCCACTTACGAACAAGTAATAGAAAATTTGTCGCTTCATATTGTAGGACAGAAAAAAAATGAGTTTAAGCAGAAGTCAATGTTGTTTCTGCGAGAAACTACTACAAAATCTCAACCTACGTCAAATACTGCACCAAGTCAGGAAATTGCCGTAATCAGCGATCGCTTTGTACGTCAATGCGAGCAGGAGTTAATTTCTTTAATTGGGCCGATCGCTACGTTCTTAGTCCAAAAAGCGATCAAATCTTCTCCACAAATTACTGAAGAGGAACTTGTAAATGTTTTAAAATCACAAATTCCCGATCCCAAAAAAGCACTCTTATTTCAGCAGCGCCTACTTTCTTAAAAACCCCAGTTAAGTTTATTGAGTCTGCTGATTAAGCATATCGATAGCTATTTGTAAACTATATTTCATCCTATTGAATGCTGAAGATAAACCACCAATTTCATCTTTGTAATCCTCATCAAAATTAGCAGTCATGTCTCCTGTACTAACTTTTTGAGCTATTTTTTCAATTTTTCTAATTCGCTCAATTACAGTTTTTTTGATTAAGAAGTTAATTAAAATAACGATGATAGCAAAAATAGCAATTAACAGCCCCATGATCCAAACCCAAGTCTGCTGCGCACTATTGAAAACCTGTTCCGAAGGAACAGAGATGATTTGGGCTGCAACAATTTCATTGAGTTTCCAGCCAAAACCATTATTTGTTCCATAAGTTGTTAACTGGCTTTTAGGAGCCTGATCTGGGGTAGAATGGCAGCGCAGACAGCTTTGTTCTGTAATAGCTAAGGGACGCGCAATATAAAATACTGTTCCTTCCGGTAAATTACGGAAATCAGTAATTTCTTTCAGCTTGGGATTATTGCGGAATCGCTCGACAATTTGAGTTTCAAAAGTATCAGCTTTATCTCTCAAGTTAGTCGGATTAAGTGTTGCTTCTTTGTAAAGGAAATTTTTATATTCTTCGTTTTTCCGCAAATTCTCAAATACTTCTGTAGCAGAGAAAGCAGGTACTGTTTCTGGGATAAACACTGGCTCGCTTTCTAGCCTATCTTTGAGTAAGGGATTTACGCGGTCTTGTGTATATTTTCTTACTGAGTTCATAGTCTTACTCAGAATCAGTGCTTTCGTAGCAACTTCATTTTGCGCTCTTTGCTGGAGTAAACTTGATAAGGCAGTGCCACTTATGACAATGCTAATGATAAAAACTACGATCAAAAGCAAGTTAAATTTAGTACCAATATTCAAATCCTTGATTTTTTTTAGCATAATGATTATCTCTAGACAAAACTTTACATACAACTGCAAAAACTTAACCTTGCTAATCTTACTTATAGCGGGTTTATAGCAGATCCATCAAAAGTAAACAAATATTAATTGAACCATAGTTTATTATTAGGCTGTACTACTCCTCAGCTTGAAATCTAGATAGTTTTTGCTCAACAAAATTACTAATGTCTTGGAAATTATCTCGTCGTTTTTTTCTTTTCCAAATACTGTTTTTGGTAGTTCATGCATGTAAACCAAAACCGCCGGGTGAAGGTGAATTAAAAATTGGCACTATCAGCTATGGTAGTGGAGAAGAAATAATTACCCAGTACGCGAAATTCAATCGCTACCTAGCAGAAAAAACCAAATCACACATTAAGCTAGAACCTGCGTTTAACGAAAATAAAGCAATTGAGCGCCTAGAAGCGCGGGCTTGGGATTTGGTATTTGCACCACCTGGTTTAGCTGCAATTGCGATCGCGCGCTATCAATATGTAGGACTTTTTCCTTTAGTCGGTGTGAGTAATTTGCGATCGGTTTTTGTAGTTCGCGCCGAAAGCCCAATCCAGGAATTAAAACAGCTACAAGGTCAAACAGTAGCTTTAGGTCAACCTGGTTCAGCAACAGGATATTATTTTCCCCTGTTCAATCTTTATGGTCTGACACTCACTGATGTCATTTCTGCACCCACACCAAGAACAGTTATGGAATGGGTAGCTATAGGCAAAGCTACTGCTGGTGCTGTGTCGATCACTGAATATAATCTTTACAGTTCCCAATTACAACAAACTCAGTTTCGCATACTTTATACAGATCCACATTATGTCCCACCTGGTGTAGTTTTGATTGGCCCTAATGTCGAACGCAACCGCCAAGAGTACATCCGCAAAGTCCTAGGTGATTTTCCTTCAACTTTAGCGCAAGAAGTCGGATACGTACCCAACGGGACACTACCGGATTACCAATACATGATTTCTGTAGTTGAGCGAGTTAAATTAATTACCCCTCAACTTCAAACCAAACCTGTGCGGCTGTTTGTCAATAGTCAATAGTCAATGGTCAATGGTCAATAGTCATTTGTCCTTCTTGTCCCCCTAGTCCCTCATCCCTATATGCGAATTCTATTTCTCCATAACAATTTCCCAGCTCAATACCGTCACGTAGCTTTAACTCTGGCGCAAGATCCAAAGAATGTGGTTGTATTTGGTACTAAAAATCGCGAAGTCACTCTATCTGGTGTTAATAAGGTGATTTTTGAACCAAATCGCGATCCCCATCCTTCAACCCATCATTACGTTCGTCCATTAGAAGGTGCGGTATTGCATGGTCAAGCTGTCTACAAGCTAGCTGAACAACTCAAAGCAAAAGGCTTTGTACCGGATGTAATTTGCGGTCATTCTGGCTGGGGACCCACTTTATTTGTCAAGGATGCATTCCCAGATTCACGGCTAATATGTTACTTTGAATGGTTTTACCATGCTCATGGCTCAGATGCAGATTTTGATCCAACCGAGCCACTTACTGTTGATGATGTAGCACGTATCCGGGTCAAAAATGCACCGATATTAATTGATTTATATACTTGCGATCGCGGTCTTTCACCAACAAATTGGCAAAAATCTCAGTTTCCCCCAGAATTTCAGAATAAGATTTCCGTGCTGCATGATGGAGTTGATACAGAATTCTTTCAACCCAATCCCCAAGCTAAGCTTGTACTACCATTACTTGACCTCTCTGGTGTCGATGAAATTGTCACATATGTGGCGCGGGGTATGGAACCGTATCGCGGTTTTCCTCAGTTTATTGAATCTATTGCTTATGTCCAAGAGCGAAGACCAAATTGTCATGTAGTAATTGTGGGAGCTGATCGAGTTTGCTACGGTAAATCTTTACCAGATGGTAGCGGCTACAAAGATTTTATGCTGAAAAAAGTTCCCCTCGATTTATCAAGGGTTCACTTTACTGGGACTTTACCCTATGGACAATATCTCAAAGTAATTCAAGCATCTTCTGTACATGTTTATTTAACCAGACCATTTGTACTTTCTTGGTCGATGATTGAAGCTATGTCCACAGGATGCTTAGTCTTAGGTTCTGATACTGGGCCTGTAACTGAGGTGATTCGCGATGGTGAAAATGGTTTATTGGTAGATTTCTTCTCGCCAAAGAAAATTGCCGATCGCATTGATGAAGTCTTAGATCACCCAACCAAGATGGCAGAAATTCGCGTCAATGCAAGAAAAACTGTGCTGGAACGTTACGATTTAGCTGATTTACTACCTAAACATATTCAACTAATTAAGGATATGGTCTCGTAGTCAGGACTTTAGCCCCAACTACGAATTTTTATAATTGCAACTCAATGCGATCGCCTGGTAATGGTTCAATTACTTGTGTGGTCAAATTATTCTTGGCTAATGATGCCCGAAATTCCTCAACACTACCCGTAGTCGTGAGCAATTTGTTGATCAATCCTTCAAATATGACATCACCTCCCGCAGCTGTGGGTAGCATTACTTGGGGTTTTAACCACTTTGCTACTTCCAAGGCTTTGTTTGTTCCTTTAATAATCGGCCCCACTAAGGGTAGCGCCAAATCAATCAGGGGCGTAATTACCACATCTACTGGTGCAGCTTGCTGGATTTTGGGGTCATGAGTTCCATGAGGATCGTAATATAAGGTTAAACCACTCTGCAAATCCTTGAGGAGATAACCATTTTCTACTGTGTTCGGGCCTGCAAACATACCCTGAGTAGCTTTGATTTCTATTTGATGATTGAATGTGAAAGTTTCACCGTGATTTAGCGCTGTCACAGAGGTGTAACCTAACTTCTGCACTACTTTTGCTGCACTCAAAGAAGCTACCACAGGAATTTGGCGATTGAGTTGTTGTAGTGTTGGTGGGTGAGTATGGTCTTCCAAACCCTGAGACAGCAGAATCAGGTCAATATTTTCTGGTATGGGGCGTTCTTTTGGTCGAGTACCTTTGAATAGCCAATCCAAGTTACTGAAGGTTAACGCACCAACTAGCCAAGGATCTAGTAGGATTCGTTTACCTGCGATTTCAATCAGCCAACTATTGCTGTCTAACCAAGTTAAATGCATATCACATTAAAGATAACACCTACCTTATATTATGAATTTCTTTACAATTTTTAACAGAAAACGAATTGTGATCAAAAAAACAGCTTAAACCTGGCTAACTGGGCTTGAATTGCATCTGTGAGAATTTTATTTAGTTCTGCACTGTCTTGGAATTGGAGAATTTGCTGCTTGGGTAAATCAAAGGGAAATTCTCCTTCTAAGTCTGGGCGTTGCATTTGTGCTAGTAAAATTTGTTCCGATCGCTTACTTTGGATCGCATAGCCAATTTCAATACAGACATTCGGGCTAGGAATTAATTGTGTAGTTTCTTTACCAGAGATGGTAGCGATCGCTGTGGTGTCTGCAATAAATAATAAACTCTTGCGGATTTTGCGCAGAATCCCCGCAGAAAGCCTTAAGGGGCCATTTCCCGGACGATATGATTCTACTAGTGTCAGGGGAAGGCGCGATCGCTTGTTCAAAGTTACTAAACTTTTTTGCACCCCAGCTCGCAAAGCATCACTCGCTGCGGCATACTCAGTTTGATAACATAAAAAAATTGTTGGTTCTAATTGAGCTAACAGCGCCTGCTTGGTGAAATAAATTTCATGACTGATCAAGTCAATATTAGCGACGCTATAGCCCCCACTACCTTCAATATAAAATTCAATATTTTCTCCTTCCAGATAGCGCCCAAACCAAGTCGATGTTTTCACTTCATCGCTGTCTTCTAGAAAGTCTGCTCTCAAACCCGATCTCAGCAGGCTTTTCTTACTCAGACGAATGTCTGGCGGACGTTTTTCCAGTTCTGGAATCGGCTCATAATCTTGTATATACCATGCTCTGAGCGCAATAATGGACATAAGGCGCTATTTTAACTGTATGAATGCTATTGAACTTCGTACAAGCTTATAACAATTTTGCTGTGAATGGTCTATTGTTAGTTGTTTAGAGCGCAACAGTCAACACTCAACAGCAAATTAAACACAACAACACCCAAACATCTACTTCCTGAATTCTTTCCTCTGATTGTTTATCCTAGCCAGGGATGTACTAAGATTTCATCACTTTGTATTAAAGCAATGAAAAGCAGTTACAGCGCCCCCTGATGTTAAATATTTGAGGAAATATCAGTTTTCGCGTTGGGTGTTGTTGATTTTTTGGCGAGACAGAAGTCAATCAAACAGCGTCTTTTACCTCTTACTTATTTTCCCGTGCATCTGTTATATTTGCCGGGGAAGCTTTTTAGCTTCAATTATTAGATTAGCACCAAGGAAGCAGTAGAGAATTTTTTGCCAATAAACTTTACTTTTGCTGGCGCTCAATATTGAAAATATATGAAGTTATTTTAGCCAAATACCCAATCTAAATATCATTCAAATTACTAGCTTAATGAGTAATAGCTCAGTAATTTTTTAAGTTTTGAAAATTAGTGTTGATTTCCCATTTTTGTGAGGTTGGCAGTACAGAACTGATATATTGATGATTGAGTTTGCATTGGGGGTTGAGAGCTAACTCCATCCAGAACTCTGTACCTTTTCCCAATTCTGAGACACACTCAATTACTCCTCCATGCTTTTCGACCATAATCTGATAACTAATAGCTAGACCTAGTCCTGTACCCTTACCCACAGGCTTAGTTGTGAAAAATGGATCAAAAATCCGCCTTTTCACCTCTTCTGTCATTCCCGTCCCATTATCGGCTATGCGAATCAGTACAAAGGAGTTATCTGCTGAGACTCTAGTGGAAATACAGATGGAAGGGATGAAGGATTGATCGGACTGGGCTTTTATTTCCAAAGAATCAATAGCGTTGGTGAGAATATTCATGAATACCTGATTCAGTTGTCCAGCATAACATTTGACTAAAGGTAAATCACCATAGTCTTTGACTACCTTCACACCAGGGAAATGGACAGTGGATTTGAGACGATGTTGTAAAATTAGTAAAGTATTGTCAATGCCTTCGTGGAGATCAACAGGCTTATATTCAGCCTCATCCAAGCGAGAGAAATTGCGTAAAGATTGTACTATTGAGGAAATGCGCTCGGCTCCTACTTGCATAGAAGAGATCAGTTTTGGCAAATCTTGTGCCACAAATTCCACATCGATCGCTTGTTCTAAGGAAATAATTTCGCGATCGGGAGTAGGATAATGGGACTGGTAGAGGGTTAAAAGTTGTAGTAGTTGGTGGCTATAATCACTAGCGTAAGACAAATTACCATAGATAAAGTTAACGGGATTGTTAATTTCGTGTGCGACTCCAGCAACTAACTGTCCCAAGCTAGACATTTTTTCAGTTTGAATTAATTGTGTTTGTGTTTGTTGGAGTTCATGTAATGTCTGCTCTAACTGTTGAGCTTTGGCTTTAGCCTGAGTTTCAGCCGCATGGCTTTGTTCGTAGAGTTGTGCTTGCTGAATAGCGATCGCCGCCTGATCTGCTAACTGTAGCATTAACTCAATTTCCCCATCTTGCCAATTTCGGGGAGCATCACACTGATGAGCAATCAGTAATCCCCATAGTTGCATACCCATTTTAATGGGTATAATTAAGTTAGCTTGCACTTGCAGACTCTGCAAAAACTCTCGATGACAATCACTCAAATTAGCTGTTGACACATTGTGAATTGCCCGCATTCTCCCTTGAGCGTAAAGCAGAGTATACTCATCAGGAAAGCATTCTTGTGGTGCTTTAATTCCCAACACTGAGGGATAATTGCCGTGGATCTCTTCTACAATCACCTGACCTTCAGATTCAGCTGATATTTTGTAAATCAATACCCGGTCGGAATTTAGCAAAGGGCGAACTTCCTGCACAATTGTTTGCAGAGTAATTTTTAAGTCTAATGTACTGCGGATTTGCTCTGTGATTTGCTTGATGACTTTGGTAAACAGTAATGATTTTTGTAATTCATCGGTTTGCCGATCAATTCTCTGTTCTAGGTTAGTATTCAGTAACTGCACCTGTTGGTACATTTGCATCTGCTGAATTGCCATTGAGAAGTGATAGCCTAATGCTTGTCCGAGAAAAATGTCTTTCAGTTTCCATTCAGGTGCTTGTCCTTTTTTTTCCTCTCGCCAAACATCAAAGGAAAGCTGAGGTAGTTGTTGTCGCTGGTTTTGTTCACAGCGTCCAGCCCACAAAATTTCGGTATCAAATTCTGGACGAAATATACTTAAAACACCGATAAAATTGTGGCGATAATATAAGGGAATTACCAATATGCCGCGAATCTTAGTAAATTGAAACCCCACCGCTAAAACTCGCAACCGCGTTTCTTTGTAAAGGTCACAAATTGCTAAAACCTGACTGGGTTTGCACTCAGCTATCCAGTTTTGCCACACGGGATGCTGTTCGATCACAATGTTTTCGGATTCAAAGGGTAAGTTGGGTTGTTCACCCCAGGTATAAAGTTCCCGACTCTGCTCAATATAAAGTCTGCCACCTGTACCATCAAAAGCATTAATAGTTGTTTCTAGGGCGGTTTGTAATTGGATGGTGGGCAATTGATGCAACAGAATCGTGATTTGGTTAATAATGGCTTGTTGTTGTTGCTGGGAACGGGTTTCACTGAGTAGATTGCTTTGAGCGATCGCAATTTCTACCTGATCTGTCACTTGTTGTAATACTTTAAGTTCCCACTGCAAAATAGTTCGTGGCTGGCTGTGGTGCGATACTAACAATCCCCACAGTTGCGGCTTTGCTGATTGCTCTTTCAGATCGCGATGCAAAATTGGCACTACTAAGGAAGACTGTACTCCCATTGCTGTTAAGTATTTAAGATGACATGGATCTACTTCTCGAGCCTGGGTATTTTCTGTTTCTAGAGGTTCGTTGGTTTCTGGGGAATATGGTTGTGATAAGCTAGTTTTGCCATTAACTACATCCACAATTACCCTTTGTCGGGCTGTAATAAACATTTCTCTAGAATACTGTGGAATATCATTTGCGGGAAAATGCAACCCCAATAGAGATGGTAACCGCTGCTCATGAATAGATTCAGCAATCACCTCACCACTATCATCAGTATCAAACCGATAAACCATTACTCGGTCTGTAGCTAAAAATGAACGCACTTCTGCAACGGTAGCTGTCAAGATTTCTGGAAGTTCCAGCGATCGCCTAATCTGACTGGTCATTCGGTGCAGTAAACCTTGTGGATCAAAGGGTTGCTGCAACCCATCTAGTTGATCGGTAAATCTCATTAGTTATCTACACTAAAGTAATGTATAATAATTAAACTTTTCCTGAATAAAGTTTGTTCGCTGAATTAAATTTCACCTTTTTCCAGACATTTCCCCTATTTAAGGATGTTTTTATAACCCTAATTTGAGGGTACGGTTACTCTGATGTTTTTCTCCAAACGGAAGCTGTCTAGAAAAGGTCTATCCAACTCATGCTTACCTGTACTTCCTCTGGAAATCTTTGAGGTTTACAGGCTAAAATATTAAGAAAAAGTTAATTATTAAACAATTAATTTTATAACCATAAATCTTCAGATGCATACGGTAATTTTATGCAAATTATAAAATTTTATAATCTGCTCTATGATTGTATAAATATTTACGCATATATAATTTTTTTAAAAGATAAATAATCAAATACTACAGAAGTTATATAGTTAAAAGCTATTTAATAAGGGGAATGTAGTTATTCCCCCCTCTTAATCGCTTAGTCAGTGTATTAATGTAATTAATGATGCAAATGCTTTTCGGCAATTGCTGTGACAGAGACTAGCTTGCGGATTTCTTCACGTACACTCATCAAAACTTTACCAAGATGATTTTCACCGGTTTGATTGACACCACAGCCCCAAAAATAATCATTGGGCGAATTTTCTACTAAAATTTCATCGCCTGTATCTAGGAGGATATCTCGAATTTCGGCATGAGTGAGAAACTTTTTGAGGACAGCTTCTCGCATCACCTGAGTTTTTACCTGACACCAATCGGCGCGGATTTGGCGGCTACTACAGCGTCCTAAAGCAGCAGCTTCTTCTGGAGTTCTGGCATTATGGATCACGGGTATAATCACCGCATCTATGCTACCGACAAACTTTTGGGCTTGATAATAATGCTCAACCGTTGGCCAGTAAGTACCCTGGATTTTAATTCCGTGGGGAGAAAAGTTAGAAAAACAGCCATAAGGCTGCCAAACCTTGTAAAAGTAAATAGTCATTTGAAAATTGCTCTTGAATATCAATTTCTATCATGCCTGTATATGGTAATTAGCGTCTCTAAAGACTCCCTAGCAGGAAATTTTCCACTTTAAATTGAAAGCTAGCATTTGCCTCAAGATAGAAGATTTTGCTGGCAAAACAATTCTATGGTGGTAAAAATGCCTGTATATGGAGTTGAGTATGGAGGTCAACAGTGAAAAAATTAAGCGACCATTACCACTGATTATTGCTGGGATTTTTCTAGGTTTAGGTCTAGGAGGATTTATCGATGGTATTGTGCTGCATCAGATTCTCCAATGGCATCATATGTTAAGTAATGTTCGTCCCTTGACCAGTACCTCAAATATAGATTTAAACATGGTATGGGATGGGATATTTCATGCCTTAGATTGGGTGCTGACTGTAGTTGGAGTCGCCTTGTTATGGCGGGCTGGCAGGCGTGAAGATGTTCCTTGGTCAGCGCAAACTTTTATTGGGTCTATACTCTTTGGTTTTGGATTGTTTAATCTAGTTGAAGGGCTAATTGATCATCAAATTCTTGGTATCCACCATGTCAAACCAGGGCCAAATCAGTTAGCTTGGGATTTGGGATTTCTCATATTTGGTGCGCTACTTGTTGTTGTCGGTTGGCTCATGATACAAAGTAGCAAAGTCAACGGGGAGTCAAGGGTCAATAGTCAATAGTCATTGGTCATTGGTCATTGGTCATTGGTCATTAGGAGGGGTGGAAAGCTTTTATAATCTCCCCCCACACTCCCCATGTCTCCCTTGTCCCCCTTGTCCTCCTTGTCTCCCACACTCCCCACACTCCCTCATCCCCCTCATCCCCTATGTCAACAGATACTTTTGAAAAAAACAGCTGGGATTGGCAGCTTTCTCAGTTGCAACAACAAGCGGGAGAATGGATAGAATATGAGTTTTCCCGTTTTGAATCAGCGTTACCACAATGGCCTCCAGGATGGTCAATCAGTCCTTGGCTAGGTCGGGTACTGAATTTACTGTTTTGGCTGGTTGTCGGCTTATTTTTGGTCTGGTTGGTTTGGCGATTGTGGCGAGAATTCCGCCCTTATGTATATTCTTGGTTAAGCAGAACAGGCAATTATGATGCTACTAACCCAACCATTATTTCTCATGAATTCTCTGTTGGTTTATTGTTAGCGCGATCGCAACAATTTTACCGTCAAGGTAATTATCGGGAAGCTTGTCGTTGTCTTTATCTGGCTATGTTGCAGCACTTGCATGATACTAGCGTTGTTCGCCATCAACCCAGCCGCACTGATGGCGAATATTTACAATTGTTACGTTCCTCTGTCACGCCAATACAGCCCTATGAAACTTTAATTACCACTCACGAACAATTGTGTTTTGGCAATGCGGAAATTCTGCCGGAAAATTATGAGCATTGCCAACAAGCCTATCGCGAGATTGCAGGGGATTGAAAAATGGGTATGGGGCATCCCTTCTGGTGCGTCCGCTACGCGAACGGCTTCTCTTCTCCCAAGGGGAGACGCTGCGCGAACGAGACGCTTCGCGCTAAGCGAAGCTATGCCGAAGGCTTTACGCTCAGGGCGAGTGGGCATTGGGCATGGGGCAATAGTTATTTGTCTCCCTTGTCCTCCGGTCACTGAGCGAAGCCGAAGTGTCCCCCTTCCCTTGTCTCCTCTGCCCCCTAGCCCCTAGCCCCCAGCCCCTAACCCCTTTTCCATCAATTCAATACCTCAACCATCGCTCTAAAACCATTACTATTGAGCATGTTGATTACCCCTTCAGCGTTAGAGCGATTGCTAAATACTCCTGCTTGCATGAAGTTGCGTCCTTGGGAGACTGTAGAAAAAGCACCAGGAATAAGGTATCGCACTAAATCCTGATCTCTTTGGGTTGCCACTTCCACCAATACGCGGTAACGTACACCCATCGGGGTTGTACCACCGTAGGATGGAGGATTGCTACCCATCGGCAATACAGCATTTGGTAAGGAATCTGCACTCGTTGGTGTTGTACCACGATCCGGTAGTGGAGTATTACCCATCGGCACTACAGCATTTGGTAAGGAGTCAGCACTTATTGGTGTGGTATTATTCGGCGATGCACTGCCATAATTCTCAGTCGGATAACCTTCAGGTACTGGGACTTTGCGCATATTCCGGGTATTACCAATGGGGATATTGGAATTGGGAACAGGCAAAAGATTGGAGTTCCCCCCTGGAGACACTGGTCGCCTTTGTGACGACTGTTTTTTACCCCTAGCTCTCGATGCAGATGGCTTGACTACAGAGTTGCTGGGAGGTAGAGGTGGGGTAAACTCAATTGCATTGGTATTAATTTGTAAATAATTTAACTGTGGTACATTTGCCGGATTCCCAGATGGTGGCACATTTGCAATTGCTGTTTGTTTACCTACCAAGCTGCTGGGGACAGGAAAGCCAGGAACGGCGGAGTTGACTGTGGGGTTGGGTGGCGGTGGATTGAGTTGGGTAACTGTGCGTGATGTGTTGGCTGCTTGGAGTGGTAATAGTTGGGTGTTCAATTGGCCAATGGTCAGGTTATTAGGAGAATTGCTGTTGTTGGCAGATGGTACGTTTACCTGGTTAGGAGTTTGAGCAAGTCCAGGTGCAGAAAAGATGATTTCACCATTGCTAGGGATTTCTTGGAGACCAGCAGCAGCAGGTTGTGCATTACTTGAGGTGACTGTTCTGCTAACAACTTTTATATCTACTCTGCCAGCAATGCGATCGCTAGTCAAATTATTCCCAACGGCAGCAATTACCTGTTTGGCAGCATTGGCGTTAATGTCGTAACGGGCATTATTGCGAAATTGATTACTACCAGGTTCCGTATCATTACCTAAATCTGGCATGGCTTGGGCGATCGCTACCATCCCATCTTCTTTACTACCCTCAATAATATTATTCCGTAAAATTGGGTGGGCGTTGGCTTGGACGATAATCCCCGATCTGTTGCGCTGAATTTGATTGTTTAAAATCACAGGAGCCGCATTTTGGGCAATATTAATACCATAGCCGGTTTCTTGAAAAATATTTTCCCGTACCTGGGCTTGGGAAGTACCAGCGATGGTGATTCCATTAGCGCCATTGCGATAAAAGTTATTTTGAGTAATAGTTGGTGTGGCAGTGCCCGTCACAAACACTCCATCTTGGGTATTGCCAGTAAATGTGTTTTGAGAAACTATGGGATTACTTGATTCAATCCACAAACCATAACCGCGAGGATTGGGATTAGTTACTGTTACCCCCGTTAAACCTGTTTGGTTTGCTCCCACAATTGTGACGTTTTGACCACCATAACTGCGGCTGAGATATTCACCACCGCCAACAATTGTAATCCCTTGACCTTGATTACTCGCGTCCCCTTGAATTGAAATCCCCTGTCTGAGGATTAACGGAAATACCTCTCCAGTTTCGCTACTATAAGTGCCTGGAGTCAGCATAATTACGGTATTTGTAGTAGCTTTGTGTATCGCTTGGGTAATAGTTTTGAAGGGAGCGCGTTCATCACCATTGCCTTCTTTGTCTTCGCCGCTACCAGGGTTAACAAACAGCACATTTACCTGAGAAATTTGTTTTTCTCCCACAGGCGGCACTTGGGCAAAGGCGCTTTTAACACTGCTTCCCAAGCAAGTCAATAAAGCTAAACTTATACCTAAACTTAAAGATAATACGGAGGCGCGACCAACTGTATTCAGCCCGGATTCTGGCTGAGAATGTGCGCGATCGCCATTCAAAGTAGCTGGCAGAATATCAGATCTACGAGTTTTAGGAAACACAATAGGGGAAATCACTTTGACAGCACTCCTGTGAAAATAGAATAACTTTTTATACTCTGAAGTCATAGTATGTCGATTATGTTACTCAACATATTGACAAATTGCCTATTGGGAATACACAGTCATGAGTCAAAAACATGGTTTTGCTCTGGGAAATATGAAGTATTATTAAATACCCACCAGAGCGCAGCCGTTTTCAATGCCTCAGACTTGCTAAAGCATCAAAGCGCTGAAAAAAATAAACCTGTGGTAGATGCTGACTGTTGCAACTAAAGCGCTGATAAGTTAAGCACAACTGTTAAATCTACTGAATTTAACATTTTGAAACTATATTACCCATATTTGTGGTATGTGTCCTGCAAATATGGCAGAAGATTTTTAGCAGAGGGGATGAGGGAGTGTGGGGAGTGTGGGGAGTGTGGGGAGTGTGGGGAGTGTGGGGGACAAGGGAAGGGAGATAAATAAGAAATGCCCAATGCCCAATGCCCCATGCCCAATGCCCAATGCCCATTTACAAAAAAACACAGATAAACATCGATGGACGGCGATGAATATCTGTGTGTTATAGAGGAGTTAAACTTAGGATTCTGATTGGCTTGTGTCTTCTCGCTGCTGCAATCAGTCAATAAAAAGGTGAACCAGAAAGATCCACCTAAATGCGGCTATTGCCTAAACCAACTAAACTATGGGAATGACCATTCTGAGCAAATCGCTTTTGCAGAATCTGTCGATAAACTGCTTCATAACTGTCGGTCATCTTTTGCAAGCTAAAGCGGTTCTCTACATACTGTCTACAAGCATAGCGGTCTAAATCTGTCACTTTAGCGATCGCACTGACGAACTCTTCCATATTTTCGCAGAGAAAGCCTGTTTTGCCGTGATCGATTACTTCCACTGTCGAGCCAAGTTTCATCGCTATCACTGGTGTACCTGCGGCCATCGATTCCACCATGACTAACCCAAATGGTTCTCGCCAAGTTATGGGGAATAAAGTTGCTACCGCACCTCCCATGAGGGCATTTTTTTGCTCATGGTTCGCTTCACCTAAATACTCAATTTGTTTGCCGTCAATTAGGGGTTTGATTTCTTTTTCGTAATATTCTACATCAACGACATCTACCTTGCCGGCAATTTTTAAATGCCATCCGGCTTGTTTAGCAATGGCGATCGCTAAATGTGTTCCTTTCTCTGGAGATATCCGTCCCAAAAATGCTAGGTAAGGCGGATCATTGGGTTGAGCATGATATTTATAACTGCTAACATCAATGCCGTTATATGCTGTGGCTACATAATTCAGCCCTAATCTTGGTTCCCGTTGGGCATGGGAAATACTGATATAAGGTTGATTCTTAGCATATTTAAACATCTTTTCGTTGTCAGGGGTAAAAATACCATGCAACGTATGAACTGTGGGGGTTTTTACCAGATTCGCATAGGGTAAGGCTGCACAACCCATATGGGAATGAATAATATCAAATTCGTCGGCTCGATCATAGACTAAACCCAATTGCAGCATCTCGTAAATGCCATACTCTTTCACATTCGGATCGAGTCTTAAAGCACGGGGGTGAACTGATTCTAGCTCTGCTAAAGTGATAGAATCTCCTGATGCAAATAGTGTGACTTCATGTCCGCGTCGCACCAGTTCATCTGTCAGCAACCCCACTACTAATTCTATACCTCCATAAGCTGGAGGTGGTACTCTCTCCCATAGTGGGGCTATCTGAGCAATTCGCATCACAAACCTCCTGAAAAGTTAGTCTTGGCTGAGATGTTTCGGCTTTGTCAGTTGCATATTTAATGAATAATTTCCAGCTATGCAACAATTGCCCAAAGCACTCTTTGAACGCCAAGCAAATTTATGAATTACTCAATCATAGTAGACTTTTAGTTTTCGCTTATTCTTCTATCTTTGTAGGGAAATTATCTTCTCCTCTAGAGGTAAATTTCATCTTTTTGAGTCAACCTGTAGCACATATCTTGGTTTATGTTTTGCCACAAATAATTCTGAAATTGATTGATTCAGCACTAAATTCATGTTTTTCAGGATAATCAACTCATGGCACTGGCTAGCTTTTTGCAGATACTTGAATCGGTTATTTTCAGCAGTTGCGGTTGTCATTGCCCAAAACTATCGCTTGTCAACTAGCTCATCTTGACTTTTAAACATCATGAGAATATAATGTTTGGCTGATTATATTATCATTAAAAAACCTAACGTGAATATTTCGCCATCCTCAAAAAAACCGCGTGTCGTCTGGCAGGCGGTTTTATCAGTAATTATATTTATCTTCATGTACCTGCCTATACTGGTACTTGCCTTTTATAGCTTTAACAAGTCGCCTTACAGTGCAAGTTGGCAAGGATTTACCCTCGATTGGTATCGCCAATTATTCAGTGATGAGCGTATTGTCTCAGCTTTGCGCAATAGTTTGATAGTTGCTTTTAGTGCAGTGGCGATTTCAGCGGTGTTGGGAACGTTGATGGCTGTGGGTTTAGCACGTTATCAGTTTCCTCTCAAGAAATTGTATAGTGGCATTTCTTATTTACCGTTGATTATCCCCGATATTGCGATCGCCGTCGCCACTCTCGTTTTTTTAGCCGCATTTGCCATTCCCTTAAGTTTGTGGACAGTTATTGCCGCCCATGTGGTATTCTGTCTTGCCTATGTCGGACTTGTGGTTGCTTCCCGGCTGACTCATTTAAATCCCCACCTGGAGGAAGCAGCTTTAGATTTAGGTGCTACACCAGTACAGGCTTTTATTAAAGTATTATTACCCCAGCTAATGCCTGGTATTATTTCTGGTTGTCTGCTGGCTTTTGTCTTGAGTTTAGATGATTTTCTCATCGCCAGTTTTACAGCAGGTAGTGGTTTTAACACTTTACCAATGGAAATTTTTAGTCGCATTAGAACTGGTGTTAAACCTGATATTAATGCTCTCAGCGTTATCTTAATTTTCGTTTCTGCTATCGTCGCTTTTGTAGCCGAATTAATTCGCGCTTACGGAGAAGAAGTTTAAATTTTTAGTTAATTAAAACCCAAAAGCTTTTAGCAGGAAGATTTGCACTGAGACACAGCAATTAACAGGCTTTGATCTTAGCTGTATTGACCAATACAACTATCATTCTGTTGACAAATATCGGAAATTCCTATTATTATTCTTTATGTAAGAAAAATAATAAATTTTAGAAATACTCATATTGAAAAAGTTACAAACAGAGATTAACAAATAAAATGGATTTATCGGTATTTACTTATCCAAGTATCTACAAAGATTAAACTATTCCATACTTATTTGGATAGAGATCTGTTTTCACTTAGATAATATTGGGGCTTACTTTGGACAAGATGCTACCTACCCTACACTATGCAAATCTGCCAAAATCCCAATTGCTCGAATCCATTCAATCATGACAGCAATATATTTTGTATAAGTTGTGGACAAAACAACTTTGGCAAAATGCTCAGAAACCGCTACCGTGTTTTAAGGCTATTAGGTGAAGGTGGTTTCAGTAGAACCTATGCCGCAGAGGATGTAGATAGACTCGATGCGCCTTGTGTCATCAAGCAATTTTTTCCCCAAGTGCAAGGAACTGGACAACGTAAAAAAGCCGCAGAATTCTTTAAAGAAGAAGCATTTCGGCTGTATGAACTCGGAGAAAATCATACTCAAATTCCCCGATTACTAGCTTACTTTGAACAAGGTGCCAGTTTATATCTGGTACAAGAATTTATTCAAGGAAAAACACTTTTACAAGAAGTTCAAGGACAATGCTTTACTGAAGTAGAAATTCGCCAACTCTTAGCTGATTTATTGCCAGTTCTTGATTTTATCCACTCCCATAATGTAATTCATCGGGATATTAAACCAGAAAATATTATCCGCCGCGATAGCGATGGGAAACCAGTATTAATTGATTTTGGTGGTGCGAAACAGGTAACACAAACGAGTTTAGCAAAACAAGCGACAGTAATTTATACAATTGGTTATGCGCCCACAGAACAAATGGCTGGCTTTGCTTGTCATGCTAGCGATTTATATGCTTTAGGTGTAACTTGTGTTCGTCTTTTAACTCAATGTTTGCCCATCCAAAATATGGAAGGACACATTGAAGACAATCTTTATGATGCCATGAATGCGCAGTGGTTATGGACAGAGCGATTGCAAGAACATGGTATTACCATTAGCACTGGGTTAGCAAAAATTCTTGATAAATTGCTGGAACATTTACCAAAAGATAGATATCAAACCGCCACCGAAGTTCTCAACGATTTAAAATCTACCACCACATCGGCATTAGAAGCAGAAATTTTGGCAATTTCCCAGCGGCTATTACTATCGGGAACACCACAGACAAAACAACAAAAAGTCATCAAACCATTACCTTCTTTACAAAGCTTTGAATTTGATGTAGTTACAGTAGATACAGCAGGTAGAGAAGTCAACCGCGATCGCCTTTATAGTCAATATTTTACCGAAGAATTGGGGAAAGCGATCGCCCTAGAAATGGTATCAATTCCTGGCGGGGCTTTCATGATGGGTTCCCCAGAATTTGAAGGTGACGCTGATGAACGTCCCCAACACAAAGTAACAGTCGAACCCTTTTTTATGGGAAAATATCCTGTAACCCAAGCACAGTGGAAAGCCGTAGCCGCTTTACCGAAAGTCCAACAACCCCTAAATCCCAGCCCATCGAAAAACAAAGGCCCAAATCGACCAGTAGAGAATGTATCTTGGCATGAAGCTGTAGAATTTTGTCTCAGACTAGCCGAAAAAACCGGACGTGACTATCGTTTACCCAGCGAAGCCGAATGGGAATATGCTTGTCGCGCTGGAACCAACACATCCTTTCACTTTGGTGAAACCATCACTCCTGAGTTAGTCAGCTGTAGTGGTAGCGATAGTAAAAACCGCAAAGAAACCACCAATGTTGGCAGTTTTGAAGTCGCCAACGCCTTTGGATTGTACGACATGCACGGGCTAGTTTGGGAATGGTGCGCCGATCCTTGGCACAACAATTATTATAACGCCCCTTCAGATGCCAGAGTTTGGGAAGACGGCGGTGATATTCATCGCCGCGTACTGCGTGGTGGTTCTTGGAGTTTCAGTGCAGAACTTTGTCGCAGCGCCAGTCGCAGTTGGAATGAGTCCGATGGTGGATTGAGGATTTGTGGTTTTCGGGTAGTATTTTCTGCCCCAGCAACATATTAAAATCAAGTTTTGCGTTTTTCCTCTGTGTCTCTGCGCCCTCTGCGGTGCAAAAATATTATATTGAACCACTCCAGATACAGTGGAGGACTGTTGACTGTTCACTGTTGACGGTTGACTGTTGACTGTGAACAATAGCAATGGAATATTTTTTGACTTGGAAGTTCTTAAGAGAAGTCGTACTTCTGAGTTGTAAACTAACTTTTGCGATTCGTAAATTAAGCTTTTGCGACTTGTAAATTAAGCTTTTGCGACTTGTAAACTAACTTTTGCGACTTGTAAATTAGGTTTTGCGATTCGTAAATTAGGTTTTGCGATTCGTAAATTAAGCTTTTGCCACTTGTAAATTAGGTTTTGCGACTTGTAAACTAACTTTTGCGATTCGTAAACTGATATCTTGCACCATTCTCAATAACTGCGGGAAATTCTTAGCGTAGATGAAGGTATGATTTTTTCACCCAGAGGCGCAGAGGTGCAAAGAAGAAGGCAAAGGTGGGTTTTATCCCTGAATGCTGATAAAAAAGTTCTCTGGCTTACCCGACATACCGCCCGCAGGAACCGGTAGCCTGGGGCTATCCTTACAAAGCCTGCAAAAGCAGGCTAAAGAAATTGAGCCTGCTTTTGCAGGCTTTGTAGGATTAGCCGCATCCTTCTAGGGTGACGGCGGGATGGCGGTATAAGCGAGAAGTCTTCCCCCTGAATCATCGGTGAAGTCTGTCGAACTCACATTTTATTTAATATAAGCTTTTAACTTTGGGAACTATAAAACAGAAAATCTCAATCATCCCAATTTATGCAAATCTGCCAAAATCCCAATTGCTCAAATCCCTTCAACCCTGATAGCAATAAATTTTGCACGAGTTGCGGACAAAGCAACTTTGGTAAACTTTTAGGAAACCGCTATCGCATTTTGAAACTTTTAGGCGAAGGTGGATTTGGCAGAACTTACACAGCAGAAGATACCAATAAATTTGATGATGTTTGTGTCATCAAACAATTTTTCCCCCAAGTTTCCGGAACAGCAGCACTCAATAAAGCAGCAGAATTATTTAAACAAGAAGCAAAACGCCTTTATGAACTCGGAGAAAATCACCCGCAAATTCCCAGATTGTTAGCTTACTTTGAACAAGGCTCAAGCTTGTGTTTGGTACAAGAATTCATTCCCGGAGAGACTTTATTAACAAAAGTTCAGCAACAAGCATTTAGTGAAGAACAAATTCGCCAACTTTTAGCTGATTTATTGCCAGTTCTACAATTCATCCACGATCGCAACGTTATTCATCGGGATATTAAACCAGAAAATATCATCCGTCGGCAACAAGACGGCAAACTTGTTCTCATTGACTTTGGTGGTGCCAAACAAGTAACCCAAACCAGTTTAGCTAGACAAGCCACAGGAATTTATACTATTGGTTATGCTCCTAGCGAGCAAATGAATGGATATGCTTCCCCAGCCAGCGATTTATATGCTTTAGGTGCGACTTGTGCGCGGTTGTTAACTCAATGCTTGGCTTTAACAGATGTCAATGGGAATTTGAGCGATCGCCTGTATGATGCTTATAATGCCGAATGGTTATGGCGAGAACGGTTACAGGAAAAAGGTACGACTATCAGCGACGAGTTAGGACAAATACTCGATAAGTTGCTGAAACACTTGGCTAGGGAAAGATATCAATCAGCCACAGAAGTTTTAGAAGATTTGAATTCTAACAAAACAATTCCAGCGATTCCACCACCTCAATCTACTCCTGTTCAACCCAGTAATACTTTATCCCTCAAAACTTTTGAATTTGATGTCATAACAGTAGACGCAACAGGTAAACAAATTAGCCGTAACCGACGTAGTGCAAACTTCTTTGAAGAAGACTTAGGAAATGGCGTGATTCTGGAAATGGTATCAATTCCTGGTGGTACATTTATGATGGGTTCACCGCCAGGAGAAGGAGAAAATCGCGAAAAACCACAGCATAAAGTTTCAGTTCCTGGGTTCTTCATGGGTAAATATCAAGTCACCCAAGAACAGTATCAAGCAATTATGGGTAGTAATCCCTCCAAATTTAAAGGTGATAAAGGTCCTGTAGAACAAGTGAGTTGGAATGATGCTGTAGAATTCTGTCAAAAGTTAAGCCAGAAAACAGGACGCACCTATCGACTACCCAGTGAATCAGAATGGGAATATGCTTGTCGTGCTGGAACTACTACACCTTTTTATTTTGGTGAAACTATTACCACTGACTTAGCCAACTACGATGGAAAATATGCATACGCTTCTGCGCCAAAAGGTCAATATCGTCAACAAACAACATCAATAGGTAGTTTTCCTCCCAACGCTTTTGGTTTATACGATATGCACGGTAATCTATGGGAATGGTGTCAAGATAATTATCATGAAAATTACCAAGGCGCACCCACTGATGGTAGTGCTTGGTTAACTAGTGAAATGGTTAAATTTCCTCTACTACGCGGTGGTTCTTGGTACAATGTTCCAGGATACTGTCGCAGTGCTAATCGTATTTATAACCCGGCAGATAACCATAACCTCTACATCGGGTTTCGTGTTGTTGTAAGCCATGAAAAATCTCACTCACTATTCTTCGACATACTGCGTTTGCTGTTAAGTTAACACCTAATGAACATTGCCCTTCTTCTTTGCGCCTTTGCGACTTTGCGTGAGACTAATTCCTACTTTCAATTAACAAAGCCTGCCCACTCTCAAGTTATTAATCATGGTGCAAAATTTAGATTGAAAATGCGATTGACAGCTAAATCCAAATTTGGTATACTAAAACCGATAAGGAAGAACTATCTTCAAAAAAACATATAGCAAGAGCAATCGCACCTCACCCCAACAGAGCATGATGAAATGCGATCGCCAAAAATAGCGCAAGCATGTAGTCAGCCTTTGAACTGCGAAATTGAAAGTAATACCAATATGCATTTTCCGGACTGGGGTTTCCCCGGACTTAACGACAATGCATAAATTGATCTAAGATAGGCGATCGCCAACAGCCACAAAGCCATAGAAAAATTGGCGTTGCAGAATTATCAGCCGATTTCTTTATACCTTTGCGCTTATATCTGAGGCTAATTCATATTTGCAATCAGCAACGCCGCCAAATTTACACTAGAGAACGCTTCAGTGAACCGTCAGCATATAGTTCTAATGGAACTAACTGAATCTTGCCATTAACTTTAACTTGAGAGTAAACCACTTTCACTAAGGGAGCATTATTTTGGTTGTAACGTACAGACATAATTACCTAACCTCTCTATAAATTTTTTGTTTTACAAGCTTCGCTTACCCATAATCTACTTAAAATTTTCTGGGTAGGATTGCTTCTTTTGAATGATTATTTATCCTACTTTAGAACTATTAAAAATAACTTAAAGTTGGGTATTCCTAAGTGAGTATCTCGATAAAGATTTCAAGAAATTTCTCTTTCAGTTATCAGTAGAAAGACGCAAATCGATTTAGTTCCGTAAAATCCAGATAAATCAGGCGACAACAGTTATATACTCTACTATCTGCTTTGTATCTTCCTGACTCTCCAGCTAAATATTTACTTTGGACTACTTAGTTCTTTAAGGATTTTATAAATATCAAGACCAAGAACAGGAGATAATAATAAACCTATACCGATCGGGATCTGTAATCCCATCGCCTTTGGCTAGGCTGACACCTTTAACTTCACAGCTACAGGGTAAATTTCCGCAAATTGCAGCAAGTAAAATTATGGACACTACCAAATTGTATGCCCGCCTAGAGAATTATTATCAGCAAATCAAGACAATCATTCTCAGCCGTCAGAATCCGATTACTGGGTTACTACCAGCGAGTACGGCGATTACAGCCCACGGAGATTATACAGATGCTTGGGTAAGAGATAACGTTTATAGCATTTTGGCAGTTTGGGGTTTAGCACTTGCATACCGCAAGGTTGATGAAACCAAAGGATACACATATGAACTAGAACATAGCGCCATCAAGCTGATGCGTGGATTGTTGTTTGCAATGATGCGACAGGCTTCTAAAGTAGAACAATTTAAACATACTCAGTCACCACTAGATGGGTTACATGCTAAATACAACACTGCTACTGGTGATATTGTCGTCGGTGATGATGAATGGGGACATTTACAACTTGATGCAACATCAATATTTTTGTTGATGTTAGCGCAAATGACAGCCTCCGGCTTGCAAATAATTTATACCATTGATGAAGTGAATTTTGTCCAAAATTTGGTTTACTACATTGGACGAGCCTATCGCACACCAGATTATGGTATATGGGAAAGAGGTAACAAAATTAATCGTGGGAATGCGGAGTTAAATGCTAGTTCTGTAGGTATGGCTAAAGCTGCTTTAGAAGCCATCAACGGACTAGACTTATTTGGTGTGCGTGGTAGCCAAGCATCGGTGATTCATGTTTTACCAGATGAAATTGCCCGCGCGCGTATTACATTAGAATCTCTATTACCCAGGGAATCTGGTTCCAAAGAAATTGATGCAGCATTATTGAGTATTATTAGTTTTCCCGCCTTTGCGGTCGAAGATGAAAAACTACGCGAACGCACTTTTAACGATATCATTAACAAACTCCAAGGTAAATACGGCTGCAAACGCTTCCTCCGGGATGGACACCAAACTGTTTTAGAAGATACCCACCGCTTACACTACGAACCTTGGGAACTGAAGCAATTTGAGCATATAGAATGTGAATGGCCTTTATTTTTCACCTATTTATTACTTGATGGCTTGTTCCGTCACGACAAAGAACAAGTTCAATATTACCAAGAACGTTTAGAATCATTACTAGTAGACCGCGATGGTTTGTCTTTATTACCAGAACTTTATTATGTTGCTGAGTCAAATATCGAAGCAGAAAGGTTAGCACCCCAAAGTCAACCGCGCTTACCTAATGAAAATGTGCCTTTAGTCTGGGCGCAAAGTTTATATTTTCTCGGTCAAATGTTAAGTGAAGGGTTGTTAGCCATTGGTGATATTGACCCCTTAGGTAGACATTTGTGTGTCGGAAAAACTCGAGAATCTCTAGTACAAATTGCTTTAATCGCCGAAGATGAAGATTTACAAGCAAAACTAGAAGTTCACGGGATTGAAACCCAAACTCCCAAGCAATTAGAACCAATTCAAGTCAGAAAAGCTGGGGATCTCTCAGCTATTTATACCCAAATTGGCCGCAACGATAAAGTAGGTTTAACTGGTCGCCCAGTGCGCCGCTTAAGAAGTTTGACTACTTCTCGGGTCTTTCGCATTCAAGACCAGACGATTGTATTTTTACCATCTTTTTTAGATGCGCAACAATTTTATTTAACCCTAGATTATCATTTTTTGCTAGATCAAATTAGAAGTGAACTGGCTTACATTCAAAAATATTGGAGTGATTTAGGTCGTCCGACTCTGACGTTAATGTTAACCCATACCATGTTAGAAATCGGTTCTGAGGCATTATTAGGATTAATGCAAGAACTTAAAGATGGTATTTGTCATGGTGTCCGGGTAAAATTAGGGCGGTTAAATCAATTAATGTTAACAGCCGGAATTCAAAGAATTGATTTTCTCCAAGATAAAGAATTTTCCCTACCAGCGGTCAAAAATGCAGCATTACATTGCTATTATTTGGCATATCATCATGGGAAAAACTGGCAACTTGGACATACCCAAGAATTCCAAATGGAATGTGAAACCAACTTGGGTTTGTTGCTGTCTACTTTACGTGCTTCGGAAAATATCTACGAGCAAATAGAGTTATTGCAAACTTTAACTCGCTTGCAGGGACTAGATTTTGATACTGGCTTTGGTGGGCCGAAGTATCCTGTAACAGTAGACAATTTACTCAATGAAGTATACACCAAAGCTGGGGATTTAGGACTTTGGGCGATTGTCCGCCGTGTTGCAGGGTTGCGACAAATGGTAGATATAGGCTTGTCGGATGCTGTCACCAGTATTTTGGTAAGAGGTAAGCAAATTTCCGTGGGTAAAGCTTACAGCGAAGATTCATTAATTGCAGTACCCATGTCTCACCAGGAAATAGCCGAGAAGATTAATCATTTTTGTCGGGAAGATATCCGCGATCGCGTCCTCACTCAAGAGATTATCATCTATCTGAGTGTGCTGATCAGATCGGAAGCAAAACTCTTTCAAGGACTGCTGACACTGAAAGTCGGCTATCTCATCCTCTTAATTACCAGCAAACTAGCCACAGAATTACAGGTGACGCAAGGTGAAGCCTACGAGTATTTAATGCAACTCTCACCCTTTGAAGTGAAAATGCGATTGCAAAAAGTTTTAACTGAATATGCGGGGATGAGTAACCTTTTGCGTCAGCAAGAATCACTTCATGTCAAGCAAAAAGAAAGTGACATTGATTGGGTATTAGCACCAGCAATGGAATCTGAAATCGAAGTCCCCGCAGGCGGTTGGCGACGGTTCCGTCAAGCAGAAGGCGCAACTGGACGCGTACCAAAAGAGTTTTTTCAACAAGTTTGGCAATTAATGAAACATTGCAAAGGGTTAGTGATTGGCGATAAACTAGAACGGCGCAATCGCTTAGATAGTGAGTTGATGTTGTCAGAAATGACACCGGGAGAAAAGAATTTTGCCTTATTAGTCGAGCATCTGCTGAATAAAATAGAGGCTCCCGAATATCGGCAAGTGAATATTGAAGCCTTAATGGAATTATCTGCGATCGCCGCCAATAACCCCAACCTGCAAATTGAAGAATATATCGTTTTAGATGTATTGATTGGTCATGCAGTCAGACTAGCATGGTTAGATGCCCATCCCCAAAGAGGCGATCGCTATGATGAAGATAAAGCTAATGCTTGGCGATCGTTTTACAATACCTCTCCTAGAGATTGCGCTAGTTATATTTTAAACGCCGTCAGGTTCTTGACAGAGTTCGTCAAATAAGGTGTTCCACATCAAGCTACCATATTTAATGGTGTTGACCGTTGAGAGTTAACTCTCAACAGTCAACAACCCTGTTGTTCATAAAACTATTTGACAGAGACAGCATCAACATCGATAGTATTTCCGGTAGAGGTAGAATCCTTAGATGTATTATCAGCCTGCATATCTACACCCTTACGGGCTTTCCAGCCTTCAATAACTAGTCCAGATACCTCAGTAACTAGCAGCGTCAGCAGGAAAACATCATCAATTTCACCCACAATGGGTATAATATCCGGGACAATATCAATCGGGCTGAGAATATAAACAAGAGTTCCTAAAATTACCCACCAACGGTACTTTGGATTTTGAAGCAAATTGCGATACCAGGCGTAAACTGATTGGATTGAAAATTTCATGTTTTGAACCTCCAGTTACCTTTAATTTTGACAAATTATGCTGGAAACTCCTGGTGGGAATAACCGCCCAAGTATGTCAGGAAGATGCTACAAAACAATTAAAATTGCAAATTTCCCATTTCAAATTAAGCAAACCTAGCTGTCATAGGCATTCTGCTTGCTGAGGTGATGTAAATTTAACATGCAACATTATTAATCTGTAATTCGGCATCAGACTATGGTAATTGTGCATTAATCTCTACAATTAAAGTGCCTTGCAATAGTTTGGAAGTGGAGGGAGGAGACTTCAACAGTGGATATTTTAGATTTGTTTAAAAAGGGTGGCCCAGCAATGTGGCCTTTGCTGGCGCTGTCGATTTTAGCTGTGAGTGTGATTTTTGAGCGTTTGTGGTTCTGGTTGCGCATTCTCACTCAAGAAAAAGAAATAGTTGATCGCGTTTTGGATGCGGCTGGTGATAACTGGGAAGCCGCTGCGGACATTGCTAGACAAGCTACCAATCAACCTATTGGCAGGTTTCTCTATGCTCCTTTAAAATTAGTAAAAAATGATCCCGAAAGCTTTCGATTGGCTTTGGAAGCAACCGCAGAAGACGAGTTAGCTGGGATGCGGCGAGGTGAAAAACTTTTAGAAGCGGTGATTGCGCTAGCACCGATGCTGGGATTGTTGGGTACAGTGTTGGGTTTACAACAATCTGTAGGTAATTTGAAGCTGGGAGAGTTTGGAACCAACGCCGTAGCTGATGTACCGGCTGGTATTGGTACAGCCCTAATTACTACCGCAACGGGGCTAATTATTGCTATTGCTGCTTTGGTATTCTATCGCCTCTTTCAAAGTTTTGTAGTCAACCAAATCAAAGTTTTTCGCAAAGCAGGGAATGATTTAGAGTTACTCTATCGCCAGTCACCACCTGACTTTAGCAATAATACATCGATCGTTCTGCGGGAATCTTCACGGGAAAATTTTACTCCTCCCCGGAAACGAGGTAGAAACAAATTTTCTGGTTCGCCGGAAATCCCAGAGAATAATGATTCTTCTTTAGATCCTGAGCAATAGTCAATCAATTTTGGATTTTGGATGCAAGGATTTTGGATTGACCCCGACCACCTTTTTTACTTGGCTCAGGGATGCAAGGATTTTGGATATGTTTCACCGATGGTAAGGTATGAACCAAAAAAATCTAAAACCGGCAATCTAAAATCTAAAATTGGCACTGTCAAGAATTCCATCCTTGAAGCAGGTAGATATAAGACAATGAAAGTTAATCTGCATACTCCGGTTGAAGAAGTCCAAATTCAACTCATTCCCTTAATTGATGTCATTTTTTGCATCTTGACATTTTTTTTGTTGGCAGCTTTGCAATTTACTCGCCAACAAGCAATTAATATTGATTTGCCCAAAGCCAATACTGGCACATCACCCACAGGCTCACTACAGCCCAATAGTAATATGTTACCTGTGACTATTGATGCTATTGGTCAGACTTATGTAGAAAAACAACCCGTCAGACGAGATCAATTGGCAGAAATTTTAAAGAAGTATGTCCAAGAAAATCCCAATGGTGTTTTAGTGCTGAATGCGTCGCGGACAGCAACATACAATGATGTAATCGATACATTGGATCTACTCCGGCAGGTGGGAGGCGATCGCGTATCTTTGGGCATTATACCCGCACCTGCTCAATCATCCACTAATTCAGTCCTGCCAGTGATTCCATCTTTCCCCATTAATCCTGGTACTAACGCTGTACCAAATACTGCACCTGCACCAAGTAATAATCCTCAAGGTAATATTAACCCTAATTTTCCCCTGACCCCGACTCAACCTCAAACCGGCGGCGGTGTGAATCCTGTGAATCCGCAAATTGCTCCCGTAGTTCCCAAGTCAACAGTACCCAACAAGACTGTAGCCCCTGGAAAAACTAACTCTGCTCCCCAACGGTAAAAAAAATTCGCTTAACAAAACTTATTGGTTGAGATATTTTCCGGCGATGGGAGAAACGAGGGGCTAGTTTCTCCTTTCCCTTATCTTCTTTCAACCCCTAAACATAAAGATATTCAAAATTATTTCTGGTAAAAGAAAATAAATCTGGTAATTTATAAATAATTGGTTAAGTTTCAAAGATTTTTGTTTGATAAAACTTATGCAACTGGCAAACTAAATCAAGCAGCTGGTTGTCAAAACTCAAAAGTCAACAGTCCATAGTCCATAGTCAAAAGTTAACCGTTCCATCACAAATGATGATTGACTATTGACAGCCTCAACTAAAAATGGCGGAACCCTAGCGTAAGTCCTGTGTGAATAGAGTAAGTATTTTATCGTCAATCGCCATTCACGTTTGGTGGGTTTGTGGCAATGAATGAAATTTGGACAGTGTTAATTGTTTGGTTAGTGACATCTGTCAGCTTGTTAATTATTAGCAAGTTGCCTTTAGGTGTAGAGATTGATACTCCAAATAAAGCCTTCTTATCAGCAGCAGTTCTTGGTATCGTTACAACATTAGTAAGACCAATTCTCGGACTCGTATTTGCTATACCAAGCCTCATGACATTTAATTTGTTAGCAGACTTATTTACATTTATGATTGCCGTTGTTTGTTTTAGTCTTGCTGCTTGGTTAGTAGAAGGTTTTCGCTTACGTTATGGTATTTGGAGCGCTATCTTAGGAGCGTTGGCACTGACTATCATCAACAATTTGATTTATCGTTTGTTAGGTATTTAAGGTTTCCTCTAAAATCCCTCTCAAGCAAAATTTTCATAGTCCACAGTCGATAGTCAAGAGACTTTTACTATTGACTATTGACTATGTACCCTGAGCGTAAAATCTGCGGCATAGCTTCTCTGCGAGAGGCTGCGCTAACGCCTAGAGCGTAGCGGACGCACCAGAAGCCGTTCGACGAAGTCGTTCCCGCAGGGTAGGGTTGACTATTGACTAGTCGTTGGAACTAGGAGGTGCAAATGAAGTAATTGATTGTTGTTTGCGCTGTTCGCGTTTTTTGCGATCGGCGGCGAGCATATCTGCCATAACTACCAGTGCTTGTGAGATTTTGTCTAAGTTAGAACGATACAAATCCAAATCTTTACTCAATTTTTCATCAGACAAATGCAAGCCACTAGCAATATTCTTGAGAGCGGCGTTGCGTTGTTTTTCGTCTTTGACTAATTCTGGATCTGATAGCTCTAATAACGAAAATAAACCTATTGCAAACAAGCGACTATATTTAAAATTAGGATTGTTAGCGATCGCTTGCAGTTGCGCCTGTAAGTCAGCATCCCGATCTAAGTGAGTGGTTTGACTTAGCCACGCGATTAAATCATTGACGGGTAAACTTTTAGCTAACTCTCCCAACCTTTGGGCATCTTGCTTGTAGCGTTGCTCATCCTGCTCTACAGCCTGACATAAGGCGCTAAAAACTGATTCCTTATCCCGTTCTGGTTGGTAGCCTTGCATAAAGCGGTCAAAGGTCGTAACGACGCCCAAGCCATAAATTGGATTGTAGCTAAAATCGATATTTACCGACAGCAGATGCATTTCTACCATCAACTCTTCCACCACCCGACGATAAATCGTGTTGATTGGACGGGTGTGAACAGTGTAGAAAGTTCGCTTTGTATCAGAGACAGTACGGACGTTATTCACAAAGAAAATGTTAAGGGCGACGTATTTTTATTCTCTCGCTTAAATGTTACTTTGCCAAGTTCGGGTTTCAACTGGCGAGTGGGCGGTTGACAATATTTTCATTCAAACAGGACTAAAGCTGGGTGTATGCTTGATTTCTAGTTGAGCCTGTCATTGGTAATTGATCGTTAGTCTTTGCTCATTGGTCAAGAAACTTGGGACTATGGACTATAGACTATGAACTTTTGACAAAATCTAAATTTATGACCTTATCCCCAAAGTTAACAGATCTAGGTAAGTACCTGGCTGGTGAATTTGACAATAAAGAGCAAGCTATAGCCGATCCTGTTTGGTACGTTCACCTCCGTCTATGGCAAAGACGAATTAATCTGTTTTCTGAAGACAGTATTACATTGTTTGCTGAACAAGCTAATATTATCAACTTAGAGAATCCTTACCGCCAGCGAATTATGCGGTTACAGCCCGGAGGTGACTTTGATGCACCCCTGCAAGTGCAATATTATATGCCTAAAGATCCAGGCAGTTTAAAAGGAGCAGGTCGCAATCCAACTTTACTCGCTGCTTTGACAGCCGATCAATTAGATTTATTACCAGGTTGCATCCTCACCGTTACCCAGCAAACAATAGCGCCTAACTGCTATAAGTTTGTCGCCACTCCACCAGCAAATACTAACTGTCGCTTTACTTATCTGGGTAACACTATACAAGTGTCTTTGGGTTTTGAAGCCTTTGCCGCAGAATTTCTCAGCTACGATAAAGGAATTGACACAGCAACTGGTAAAGCTACGTGGGGAGCAATTTTAGGCCCTTACCGCTACTCTAAGCGAGAGCAGTACTGAGTACTGAGTGCTGAGTCAGAAGTTGCAGAAAATAGTCATTTTCTTGACTGTTCTTCTGTTCTGTGCATTTTCTCAATTCTTCAACTCAGCAACGCCAGTGAGTACAGTCTTGTCAACCAAGGCGATCGCTTCTTAAAACATACCACTCAGTACAGTTTTAGCTAGCAATGCTACGAGGTACACCTTCTAAAGCTTCATCTTCAGTTTCAAAGATTTCAAAAACTGTGTCCATCATTGTCACTTCAAACACAAGTTTGGCTTCTGTATGTACATTGCAAATACGGAAACTACCCTTGAGTTTATCAGCGTCACGCATCCCGGCTACTAAAGAAGTAAGACCAGAACTATCAATAAAGTTTACCTGACTAAGATTCACAACTACATGACGACTGAGTTTGGAAATACATTCCTGTAACTTCAGGCGAAATTGCCAAGCAGTGGTAATGTCTAAACGCCCGCTTGGTGTCAACACAATAACGGTATTACCGTCTTGGGTGATGTGGGTTTTCTGCTCTATCTGAATCACTGAGCCTCCCTGTAACAGTCCTGTGAAAGTTAACTACTTTATTTAAGCCTGCTACTGGTGAGTCAAAAGACTTGCTTTCCTGGAAATCTCAATGCTCCTATGACTAGGATGAAATCCCGTAAGTTAGTAAATTAATTGACTCACCACTAACAGAATTATTTATTGCTGATACTTGAGATTAACAAGCAACGGCTAAAAATGTCACCTATTTTTACTAGGTGCTTTTCTTTAGTAGTTTAACTCACCAAACCCGGGCTGAGTACTCAGATTAGTGCTGATTCAAAAAGATGAGGATAAAGAAGCTAAGTAAAGAGATTGACAGCAATGACCACAAAAATTCCTGATTTTATTCATGAGGATGGTTTTGTGATGTTTTACTCCTAACTCACTACTCATCAACGATCATTCAGGACTATTTGTGGGTGTCCAATTGATCCAATCTTGAGGCTTCAAGAAAGTTTCATACAATTCGGCTTCTGGGGTATTAACTGCTGGTTGATACCCGTATTCCCAACGCACCAAAGGAGGTAAAGACATCAGAATTGATTCCGTGCGTCCGTTGGTTTGCAGACCAAAAATTGTACCTCGGTCATAAACCAAGTTAAATTCTACGTATCTTCCCCGACGATAAAGTTGGAAATCCCGTTCGCGATCGCCATATTCAATTTCATTACGCCGTTCTACAATCGGTACGTAAGCTGGCAAAAAAGCTCGACCGCAGTCTTGCACTAAGGCAAACAATTCTTCCCAAGTCCGTTGTGGTATTGTTCCTACCTGGTTGCTATATTTAGCTGCTTCCCCATTGGGGTCAGGACCTCGATATATAGCACCTTGACCATCTTGGTAATCTAAAAATAGACCACCTACACCTCTTGTCTCACCGCGATGCTTGAGGTAGAAATATTCGTCACACCAGCGCTTGAAAACTGGGTAATACTCTGGGTGATGTTGATCGCACGCCTGCTTGAATGTTTGATGGAAATGTTTAACATCTTCGACAAAGGGATAGTAAGGTGTTAAATCAGCTCCACCACCAAACCACCATACTGGGCCTGCTTCAAAATAGCGATAATTCAAATGTACAGTAGGTACATAGGGGTTACGTGGGTGTAACACCAGAGAAGTTCCCGTGGCATAAAAACCATGTCCTGCTGCTTCTGGGCGTTGGGTTAAAATTGACGCTGGTAAATGGGAACCCCAAACTTCAGAAAAGTTTACACCAGCTTGTTCAAAGATTTCGCCATCACGCAGAACACGCGATCGCCCTCCACCACCTTCTGGACGTTCCCAACTATCTTCATGAAACTTAGCAGCACCATCCAGACCTGTCAAAGCTTGAGTGATTTCATCTTGTAACTGTCGCATAAACAGACTAACTCTCTGTTTAGCATCAGGTGCTGGGAGAAACTTTGATGAGTCTACAGCCAGAGTTGGGGTTTGCGAGTTGATCAACATAGCATAGATTCCCGAACCTAAATTACAATTTCCCAAAAATCAGAAATTTTGTCATAAAAAATTTCTGAGCAAACACGAAGTTAAATTTGCTTTTTTTTTAGTTGTCAAGCATTTATCCGATTGATTAGCAAGACTAAAGTTTATTTTCCCTCAAATGCGTATAGGCTTGTATATTGGACAAAGTTTTTTTTAATTTCTTGATGGAAACATTCTGGTGTTTACACCAGACTCTGGCGGATTAGTTACAAGCACTCTCAACCTTGATATTTCGAGGTTTGGACTGAAATGCTCTTTGAATTCGACACCAAGCTCAGGAGAGGTTCCACGAGTTAGAGGTTGTCAACTCCCTATCATCGTACTAGTATTTGCACCTTATAGGGCTTGCTATAGTTAGGGCAATTTTGAGAAAGTTTAATGCAAGGGCTAAGTACAATTGCCCACCATGCCAGAGTTCCCAAAAAGTGTTTAGCTAGGAGGATTAGGCAAATGCGAGGTTGTTTATCTAAATTCATTCAACGTCAACGTCGTCGATTTTGCGTTTCTCTGGTGCGGACATATCGAGAAATTAGTTTCGCTTCTGTAGATGAACTTTGGCAACAGGTGGTAAACTTCACAGACGTTTCTTGGCACCCACTACTCAAAAGTACTAACGTACCCTACGGTTTAGTACCCAAACCTGGCTTAATTTTCCAAGCAGTGACGCGCTTTTCGCCAATTCCCATTCGGATTTTTGTCGAGCGTGTCAATCCCCAAGAAATGTTGAGTATCCGAGTGCTGGCGATTCCTGGAATTGAGGAACGGATAACTTACCGAGTGGAGTCCACAGTTTGTGGTACTTGTTTATCTTACTCTGTCACCCTACGCGGTTGGTTGTCACCCTTAATCTGGTCTTTCTCCCGTCCTTACGCTGATCGCGTCGCTCGTTCCTTAGTCGAAGCCGTAGAAAAAGCTGCATTACAAGCAGTGTCAAGTAAGAAAAAATCTCTCAACGACAGTTGTTTTGACTTCTAGGAATGAGGGGACAAGGAGGACAAGGAAGATAAATAAGAAATGCCCAATGCCCAATCCATCAATAAACCAAATGTTTACCATTGATTGATTATGTATTTTTTTTAAGTTTTATTACAGCGATCGCGGCACAATAAAGTATCCAGTTAGTAGTTAAGTTACTTGCCACAAATGCATTTCTTGTTTTGGAAATTTGAAATTTGAATTTTTATGTACGATGTCCTTGATTCCCGCTCGGTTTTAGAAGTGTTGCGACCAGTACAAGATCCAGAACTTCAGAAAAGTCTGGTAGAACTGAATATGATTCGCAACGTCAAAATAGATGATGGCAAGGTTAGTTTCACTTTAGTGTTAACCACACCCGCCTGTCCTTTAAGGGAGTTTATCGTTGAAGACTGTCAAAAAGCTGTGAAAAAGCTACCAGGTGTGACAGATGTCAGCATAGAAGTGACAGCAGAAACACCCCAGCAAAAAAGCTTACCCGATCGCACTGGCGTTACTGGTGTGAAAAATATCATTGCTGTTTCCAGTGGTAAAGGCGGTGTGGGTAAGAGTACAGTCGCAGTTAATGTAGCAGTTGCTCTCGCGCAGACGGGTGCCAAAGTTGGTTTACTTGATGCTGATATTTACGGCCCCAACGATCCCACCATGCTGGGGCTAACCGATGCTCAGATTACAGTGCGCCCCAGTGAAAAAGGTGAAATACTCGAACCTGCGTTTAATCACGGTGTCAAATTAGTCTCAATGGGCTTTTTAATTGACCGAGATCAGCCAGTGATTTGGCGGGGGCCAATGTTAAATGGCGTAATTCGCCAATTTCTCTATCAAGTGGAATGGGGAGAACTGGACTATTTAATTGTAGATATGCCACCAGGAACCGGGGATGCCCAGTTAACTTTAACTCAAGCAGTACCGATGGCAGGAGCAGTAATTGTGACTACACCGCAAAACGTAGCACTGCTAGATTCCCGTAAGGGATTGCGGATGTTCCAGCAGATGAACGTCCCCGTACTGGGAATAGTAGAAAATATGAGCTATTTTATCCCACCCGATATGCCAGATAAACAGTACGATATCTTTGGTTCTGGAGGTGGAGAAAAAACAGCGGCGGAACTGGGAGTTCCTTTGTTGGGACTTGTACCCCTAGAGATTTCCGCCAGAGTTGGTGGTGATAGTGGAGTACCGATAGTAGTTGGTGAACCAGATTCAGCCTCAGCTAAAGCATTAACTGCGATCGCCTTGGCCATTGCTGGTAAAGTATCAGTTGCCGCCTTAACATAAGAAATTCCAATTCTATCTGGTTCCTGGGTCACAACCTAGGAATACAGATTTTTAGTAGTCACTAAATTTAACATCTACAACTTAAGTCTAAACTCACACAATGTTGTTAAAAAGTTCGCTCCCCAAAATTCGCTGGAAGTATTGGGTAAAACCTTGGCAGCAAGTAGATTGGCTATTATTTTGTTTGCCTATTGCTGTCAGTATTTTTGGCGGCATAATGATTCTCAGTACGGAATTAAAGCAGCCAGTCACTGACTGGTGGTGGCACTGGCTGGTAGCTAGTATTGGTGTGGTAATCGCATTATTTCTCGCTCGTAGCCGTTACGAACATCTGATTCAGTGGCACTGGGTAACCTATGGATTGACAAACTTTAGCCTCATTGCCGTGATGCTCGCTGGTACTAGCGCTAAAGGGGCACAGCGGTGGATTAATATTGCCGGTTTTAACGTCCAACCCTCCGAGTTTGCCAAAGTAGGTATAATTATTACCCTTGCCGCTTTACTACACAAACGCACAGCTTCCACAATCGAGAATGTTTTTAGAGCCTTGGCAATCACTGCTATTCCCTGGGGATTAGTATTTTTGCAACCAGACTTGGCAACATCATTGGTCTTTGGTGCGATCGTCTTAGGGATGCTCTACTGGGCAAATGCCAACCCAGGCTGGCTCATACTCATGATTTCTCCTATAGTTGCCGCTATTTTATTTAGTATCTCTTGGCCGTTAACAGAACCGATAGTTTTGTTTAAAGAATTATCCTTCGGCCCATTAGGATTATTTTGGGCGGGAGCAATGGGTATTCTCGGCTGGCAGACTCTTCCGTGGCGAAAATTTGGACTGGGAGCTATCAGTGCATGGAGTCTCAACATGCTAGGTGGTGAACTAGGTGTTTTTGCCTGGAACCATGTACTTAAAGAATATCAAAAAGATAGACTCAGCGTATTTATCAACCCGGAACACGATCCTTTAGGTGCTGGTTATCACCTCATCCAATCTCGGATTGCCATTGGTGCTGGTGAAATTTGGGGATGGGGTCTGTTCAAAGGTCCGATGACCCAACTAAATTTTGTACCTGAACAGCATACAGACTTCATTTTCTCCGCCGTAGGTGAAGAATTCGGTTTTATTGGTTGTTTGGTAGTACTTTTTGTCTTTTGCTTAATTTGCTTCCGTCTACTGCACGTAGCCCAAACCGCCAAAGATAATTTTGGCTCTTTATTGGCTATTGGTGTTTTGTCGATGATTGTATTTCAGCTAATTGTTAATGTAGGCATGACAGTAGGTTTAGCACCTGTAGCGGGAATTCCCCTACCCTGGATGAGTTACGGTCGTTCTGCCATGCTGACCAACTTCATTTCTTTAGGAATAGTAGAATCGGTAGCAAACTTTCGCCAACGGCAGAAGTATTATTCATGAGTCAATGGTCAATGGTCAATGGTCAAGAAATTCTAGGCTGTGGACTTTTGACTGTGGACTCTTGACTATGCACTTTCGACTCCTGACAAGTATTAAGCTATATAACAGGAAATTAAGCGAGGATAAAAATCATGATCCTGCCTGGAGCAACTGTTCGCGTTAAAAATCCCGCAGATACCTATTATCGCTATGAAGGACTCGTACAACGGGTAAGCGATGGCAAGGTAGCCGTACTATTTGAGGGTGGTAACTGGGATAAATTAATTACCTTTCGCTTGAGTGAATTGGAAACTGTAGAAACCACAGGCAAGAAGAAAGGGAAATAATTACTAGTTATTAGTCATTTGTCATTTGTCAATCGGCAAATACTGATGACTAATGACTACTTGCCCTGAGCGCAGCCGTACCCTACAGGAAGCAAGCTACGCGAAGCGGACGCACCAGAAGGGATGACCAATGACAAAAGACTACTATGCGCCTTCCTTTACCACAGTTTGCTACTGGCGATCGCCATCCTCATCATATTGCCGAGGTGATCGAAACCAATTCTACGGAATTTCTGGCACAGTGTCTGGAACCGGAAGACTTAAGTTTTCCTCCTATGCCTCCTTTTGGTAGCTGGGTTTGTTCTGTCGATGAAGAATCGGGCAACCAAATTTATGCAGTGGTGTATTATGCCACAACAATGCCTATAGATTCCGTACACCGTGCAGTAGCTCTAGGATTGTCCTTGCAGGATTTACGAGAAGAACAACCCCAGATATTTGCCATGCTGAAAACTGAATTTCGGGCGGCGATCGTGGGGTTTGAGATGCCGTCTCATACTCAAGGTTATAGTCAAAGGGTATATCAGTATTTACCACCCCGTCCCCCACAAATTCATCAAGCCGTTTATCGATGTGAACCAGAAACAATTGTTAGATTTACAGAAGAACTGAATTTTTTACAGACACTACTTTCTGTAAAAGGTGCACCAATAGAATCTTTGGCTGCGGCTGCTATTCGAGAGGTTTATCAGTTACGTAAAGCCGACCGCAAATGGCTAATCAAAGCCGGAAGAACCCTGAGCTTGCTGTTGAAGGATGACTATGATCGCTTACGGTTCATTTTGAGTCAGGTTCATCCATAGTCAATAGTCATTTGTCCCCCTTGTCCCTCCGAAGTTCTGTTCGTCGAAGACGTTGGCGTTCGCGCAGCGTCTCCCCTTGGGAGAAGCCATCGCCGGACGCCGGCGCTCAGACTTCTCTCCTTGTTCTCCTTGTCCCTCTCATCCCTAGTCCCTAGCCCCTAGCCCCTAATCCCTATCTTCTAAGTACCATAAGTTAAGTTTTTTTTAATTTTTACTCAAGGTGGTTTTTGCAGTTATATTGATCGGGCGATTGCCCTTAAGGTAATCGCAGCTTCATTATCGCCCTTTCAAGTTCTACCTATGGAACTCATCTCACAAGTTCTTGCACTGGAACCAACCTCTGAAATACTTGGCAAAGAACCAATTGTTCCCTTTGCTATTTTGCTGGTAGTTATCTTAGTGGTGCCGATTCTGTTCGAGCGGCTCAGATTACCAGGATTAGTAGGTTTGGTCTTTTCTGGGGTAGTACTTGGTCCTGGTGGCTGGAATTTATTTCAGACAGAATCAGAGATCATGAGACTGCTAGCAGATATTGGGCTAGTTTACTTAATATTTGTAGCCGGACTAGAAGTTGACTTAGAGCAATTCCAGCGTCAGAAAAATCGCTCCCTAGGGTTTGGCAGCTTTACTTTAATTGTCCCCTTAGTCATGGGAAGCTTGTTGGGACGAATTTTTGGCTTTGCTTGGCTGCCATCCATATTAATTGGTTCTTTGTTCAGTTCCCATACTCTGTTGGCATATCCGATAATTAATCGCCTGGGAGTTCTGAAAAATCAAGCTGTTACCGTCAGCATTGGAGCCAAGGTTTTTACCGATATTGGCGCTCTTTTAATATTAACTGTGTGTGTAGCGTCCTTTAATACAGAAGTATTCAGCTTCGCAAAGCTACTAACTTTGATCGGTTGGTTAACTATTTACTGTGTTGTAGTTTTAACCGGCTTTGATTGGGTAGGCAAAGAATTTTTCCGACGTTCTTCTGGAGAAGAGGGAAACCAGTTTTTATTTGTGCTGCTAACTGTGTTTCTGGCTGCTGTTGGTGCGCAATTAATTGGCGTAGAAAAAATTATTGGTGCCTTTTTAGCGGGTTTAGCAGTTAATGAAGTGTTGGGTGAAGGCCCAGTCAAAGAAAAAGTGGTATTTGTTGGCAGTGTGCTATTCATTCCCATTTTCTTTGTTCATCTTGGTTTACTGATCGATTTACCCACATTCACCAGAAGCACTACCAATTTACAATTGACGCTCCTTTTTGTGTTCGGTGCGATCGCTAGCAAATTGATCGCCGCTTTGTTAGCAAAACTGGTATACCAGTACAATTGGCGAGAAATGCTAACAATGTGGTCGCTATCAGTTCCCCAAGTGGGCACAACATTAGCAGCAACATTAGTAGGGTATCAGACTGGGTTATTGTCATCTGAAGTCTTTAATAGTGTTGTTGTTGTCATGCTCGTAACATCAACCCTAGGTCCATTACTTACGAGTCGGGTGGCTGTTGGGTTGGCTTCATCAGTAGCTACAGAGGCAGCACCCACAAATCAGCCGGAGCAAAAAATAGCAGAAACTGGCAATGCTTTCACTATAGTAGTACCTATTTATAATCCGCAAACTCAGCAATATTTAATTGAATTAGCAACATTGTTAGCACACCAAGCAAATGGCAGAATTGTCCCGTTAGCGATCGCTACCGCTGCGGCTAACATGGATGCACCACAGTTAGAAGCCTCTTTGCAGCGAAGTGAGCGGTTATTGGCAAAAGCTACGGCGCAAAGCCGAGTATTGGGCTTAGCAGCAGAACCCTTGCTACGCATTGATGATGCCTTTGCTCAAGGAATTAGCAGAGCCGCTCGCGAACAAAAGGCTAATTTGATTGTTATGGGTTGGGGTAAACGCACTGGGTTCAAAGCGCGTTTATTTGGTAACGTAATTGATAACGTACTTTGGGCATCCCACTGTCCTGTGGCGGTTACCCGTTTAGTAGACTCTCCGAAAAAAATTCAACGGATTTTAGTTCCGATAGAAAATTTAATGGCACCAACGTTACAGCCTGTGCAGTTTGCCCAAATGTTGGCAGACTTCAATCAAGCCCAAGTGACTGTATTGAATGTGTGCGAGCGACGCACCAGTTCTAGCAAAATTGCTGCTAAGCGATCGCATCTTTCACTACTGGTGTCTAGATTGGCTTTTGCAAATCCACCAGAAATTCAAATTATCGCCCATGAAAATGTCGCCCAAGCAATTTTACAGGCAGCAAGATTATACGACCTAGTTGTGTTGCCTTTTATACGTAATCATACAAGTCCTGGTGGCTTAGCTATTAGTGATGTTACCACTCAGTTAGCTAGACAACTGACTTGCTCTCTCGTCATGCTGGGAGAACCGCAACGCAATCAAACAGTAGCTATAGCAACCGGGGTTGCCAGTACCACCTCTGCCTTGTAAAATCTGTTAAATTTTTAAGTAATTTTACGCGGATATTTCGCGATTTAAGTGTTATTTTTTTAAAAAATTCTGATTTGTGACTATAAAATTTGACATATTTAAGTCTAAAA
The DNA here is from genome assembly GCF_963875285.1 of Calothrix sp. NIES-2100. Lineage (NCBI taxonomy): Bacteria > Bacillati > Cyanobacteriota > Cyanophyceae > Nostocales > Calotrichaceae > Calothrix > Calothrix sp. NIES-2100. The sequence goes on along the minus strand of NZ_CAWNLA010000001.1, from coordinate 7,308,270 downwards.
ATACTTAATATAGTTGAAGATTTGATGAATTCTAGAATCTGAAGCTACAATCTTTAACTAATGTTTGTTATTTTGCTAATAGATAAAAGTGAGACACGGTTGAAAAAAATATACCCAGAAAAAATTTTGTAAATTTAACAACATATGTTTAGCTAAACATATTCTTTTGGAGTGTTTTTTACCACAATCGGGTAATCAAAAAATACGCACAAAAGCTACTGACAATATATGTAATTAACTGGAAAACTATGAGAATTCTAGTGACGGGCGGCGCCGGGTTTATTGGTTCTCACCTCATTGATAGACTAATAAGTCAAGGGCATGAAATTATTTGCTTGGATAACTTCTACACAGGTAACAAGCAAAACATACTTAAATGGTTGGATCATCCATACTTTGAACTCATCCGCCACGATATCACCGAACCCATTAGGTTAGAAGTAGATCAAATTTATCATTTGGCTTGTCCTGCTTCTCCAGTGCATTACCAGTACAATCCCGTCAAAACTGTGAAAACTAATGTGATGGGAACACTAAACATGTTGGGCTTGGCTAAGCGTGTGAAAGCAAGATTTTTCTTGGCTTCAACTAGTGAGGTGTACGGCGATCCAGAAGTTCATCCCCAAGTCGAAGAGTATAGAGGTAATGTCAATCCGATTGGATTGCGTTCATGCTACGACGAAGGCAAACGCATTGCGGAAACTTTAGCTTTTGACTACTACAGACAAAATAAAGTTGATATTCGAGTTGTGCGTATTTTCAATACCTACGGCCCACGGATGTTAGAAAACGATGGTCGGGTAGTAAGTAACTTTATAGTTCAAGCCCTCCGGGGTGAACCGTTAACAGTTTATGGTGATGGTTCGCAAACCCGTAGTTTCTGCTACGTCTCTGACTTAGTAGAAGGCTTCATCCGGCTAATGAATAGCGACTATGTAGGTCCAGTAAATCTGGGAAATCCTGATGAATACACCATTTTAGAATTGGCGCAGGCGGTACAAAACCAGATCAACCCAGATGCCAAGATTCACTTTGAGCCATTGCCTTCTGACGATCCACGTCGCCGTCGTCCAGATATTACAAAAGCCAGAACCTTGTTAGATTGGGAACCTACCATTCCGCTACAACAAGGGTTAAAACTGACAATAGAAGATTTCCGCAGTCGGATCAAATAGTGATACAAAGCAGCTAGTCTCCTGATTGATGCCGAGCATCGCTGTCTCGCTTGCGTACAGGCTAACCCTATATGTAGTCCGTACTATAGTAATAGGTTTTTTACCTGTACATAGGTGTAGTGTTAAAAGTTTTCCATATCCAGAAGAAACAGAAAAAACGAGGAGTTAAATAGAATGCGTGTTTGCGTAATTGGTACTGGTTACGTTGGTTTAGTCACAGGCGCTTGCTTGGCTCATATCGGTCATGATGTGATTTGCATAGATAACAATGAAGAGAAAGTCAAGTTAATGAAGTCTGGGCAGTCACCGATTTTCGAGCCGGGACTCTCAGAAATTATGCAAACAGCCATTCAAGCAGGGAAAATTGAATTTAGCTCAGATCTGGCTGCTGGAGTTGCTCACGGAGAAATTCTCTTCATCGCTGTGGGAACACCACCTTTACCAACAGGTGAAAGCGATACACGTTATGTAGAAGCTGTAGCTCGTGGCATTGGCAACCATCTTAATGGTGGTTATAAGGTAATTGTAAACAAATCTACAGTACCTATTGGCTCTGGTGACTGGGTCAGAATGATTGTCCTGGATGGCATCGCTGAACGCCAAAAAACACTAGTACCTGCAGGTGGGGTTGCCGAAGAAGAGAAACTGCCTGAGATTGCATATCAGTTTGATGTAGTCAGCAATCCAGAGTTTTTACGTGAAGGTTCAGCCGTTTACGACACCTTTAACCCCGATCGCATTGTGCTGGGTGGTAACAGTCAAAAAGCGATCGCTTTAATGAAAGAACTGTACACTCCCATTGTGGAACGTCAGTACGCTGAAGACAAATCTTTACCACCTGTCCCAGTCCTGGCAACAGACCTAAGCTCAGCAGAAATGATTAAATATGCTGCTAATGCCTTTTTAGCCACCAAAATTAGTTTTATTAACGAAGTTGCTAACATTTGCGATCGCGTTGGTGCGGATGTCACCCAAGTTGCCAAAGGTATTGGTTTAGACTCCCGCATTGGTAACAAATTTTTACAAGCTGGTATTGGTTGGGGTGGTTCCTGCTTCCCCAAAGATGTAGCAGCGTTGATTCACACTGCTGATGACTATGGCTATGAAGCCCAGCTAATGAAATCTGCTGTCAGCGTCAACGAACGCCAACGCCTGATTGCTTTAGAAAAACTCCAGCAAGTGTTGAAAATCCTCAAAGGTAAAACAGTAGGTCTACTTGGTCTCACCTTTAAGCCAGATACCGACGATTTACGCGATGCGCCAGCACTTAACCTGATTGAACAACTAAACCGCCTGGGAGCTAAAGTTAAAGCCTACGACCCAATTGTTTCTCAAACAGGTCTACGTCATGGCCTTTCTGGTGTCCTAGTAGAAACCGACGCTGAAAGACTCGCTGACGGCTGCGATGCTTTGGTACTTGTGACTGAATGGCAACAGTTTAGCACTCTCGACTATGCCAAGATGGCAACCTTGATGAATCATCCAGTGATTATTGATGGTCGTAACTACCTTGACCCTGAAACAATGGTCAGAGCTGGGTTCCAATATGTAGGTATTGGTCGATAGAAAACATTTTTTAAAATCTTTTTGATGATTAAGCTGCCTAGAGTTTTCTAGGCAGCTTTTAGTTTTTTCAGATAAAAATAATCGCCCAATACTTGTCTAGGTAAACATCTGAACTTTCCTATAACTACGCCTTTCAAGGTGCATACAAATTCTGCAAAATAAATTCCTCTATCACCTCCTTTATCGTGTTCTCTGCGCCTAATAAGGTTAAACCAAATATTTTCAACCGCAGAGGACGCAAAGAGCGCTCCAGAGAAAACAAGAGATTTTTTGAGTCAGCTTGAAAGGGGTATTTCCGTTGCTTTCCGCTAATACCGTTTCTGGATGAAGATGCGCTTAATTAGCCCAGGTCGCTGGGCTTTGTTTGTGTAGCCCCACCCTTGGTCGGTGAGAGCGAATATCGCGCAACTTAAAAAGATTTTAGTATAAAAAATCACATTTTTTCTTTTTCTATCGGTGAATCAATGCGCTCAAGAACTACTAGGTATACGCTCAATCTCAGCATATCCACTGAAAATTAATTTTTGCCCCTCAGTTTCTAAACGGTTGAGTCGCATTTTCACCCCATCCAGGTCAAAGCGATCCAAATCGACCATATTATCTAATATTTCTACCAGTGCTAAGCTCAAGGTGCGCGAGATTTCCCTTTGTGCTTCTGGGACTAAGTCCAGTTCCAGTTTAGGATCTCGGAAAGAAACCCGTCGCCGCCGTTCCACAGCTAAGCTGACAATCATATTTAGGGGTACGAGTTCGCCATTATCTAAATCAGCCTTTGCCAAAATCCGCAGGCGATTTTCTGGCAATAGTTGTACTTGAATTTCTGGAAAAGAGACTGGTTTACCGCCAGATAACGCCGTTAAGGCAGGTAGAGAAAGGTTAACTAAACGTTTTCTTACCAATTCAGCATTAAAAGCCTGATTAATACCAGTTTCTGATAAAATCACTTGTGCGATCGCTTGAGTTGGTTGTTTGAGAGTTAATTTGCCACTTAAAACCGAGCCGAAATCAATGGCGACTGCATCCGTTTCAAAAGACATCTCCTCTACCGCAAATTCTCTACGGATGACTAAACCACGTCCACTCATTTTGAAACTATCAATGCTGCCTTGCAACAGTTTGCTGGAGGGATAGCAGCGCACAAAGACTTCTACTGACTCGCTTTGGGTAAACAGGTGGCGAATCGTTTGGCTAGCGACTGTGTTGAGCATTCGCTCTCCCCAATCTGTGCCTTTAGGATCTGTTAAACCAGTAAGTCCGCCGAACATGAGGTTTTGGGTCTCTAGAAGTTCTTTGTACTTTTGTAACAAAATGTGAACAATACAGCAAGCGATCCCCGATTAATTATGCTGATAGGTAGGGCGAAGATAACTGATGGATAATAATTTAGTGTACTAAATTATACTTAAATTTGATTTGAAGATTGGGGCGATCGCACTGCGATGAGAAAAAAAGGCGAGCGCAGCTTAATTGATGAATTATGAAGCTATCTGGCTTCAGGAATTGCTTTTCCTGACATTGTAGCAGCTTCTAACCATGCTTCTTTTGCTTTCAAGACTTCGCAAAGAGCCTCTTCTGCTGTTGAGCCAAATGCTGAACAGTATTTTAAATCAGAAATATCAGCAATGTAGCTATTATCTTCTTCACTATAGAATATCTTAATATCATAGTGTTTCATTGAAGGTGTTAAGAAGTAAAAAGTAAAAAGATAATCCCCATCAATAAATCGCGCTGCGCCGCGATCGGAGCGTGGAGGTTTGGTATTTAATAAGGACGTATTATTTCTCGCGCAGCGCGAGAAATAAATGTTTTTATGTAATAATTAGGAATTACGAATTATCAATTACAAATTATTTTGACTTTTTTCCTGAAGGAGCGATCGCCAATCGGTAATTGCTTTTTCTGTCCACAACCAATTATTACTTAATTTATCTACTTGGAAATTTACGGGATCATCCTTAATCACCAGTTGGCGAAGTTTAATCGCCTCATTAAGATATTGAGATTGTTTATCAGATGGTTGCTTATACGCGGATTTATACAGCCCTAAAGCCAAGCCAGCATAGGAAGTTAAAGCATCTTTGGGTATGGTCGTTGTTTGGATAGCTGCCGATGTAGTACTAGCAATATTCTGTTGTTTCAAAGCTAAGCTCAAGGCCTTAAACCAAGAATCATTAGCTCGATTTAAATTTTCTTCGGCGTAATAAGCAAATCCCAAAGCATTGTTATATAGAAAAGAATCTGGATCAGCTTTCACCGCACTTTCCCAGTAACGACGAGCATCATCAATGCTGTATTTTTTATCTTTAATCTGAACGGATTGCCAAGCTAACCGTCCTTTGAAAAAATTAACAGCCGGATTATTGGCTTGCTGTTCGGGCACAAGCTTTAAGGCAGCTTGCGCAGATGGAAGTACGCCACGGTTAAGTAATTCTTCCACAGCTTCTAGTCCACCTTGCAAGTCGCCTTGGCTCAATTTTTCCGTAGCAGTGGCGGCTACAATATTACTGTCAGCCTTCTTTAAATCAATGGGAGGATGATTTTCGGCTGTAATTGGCCCAGTGGGAATGACTGGAATGTCAGGTAACCTGGAAATGTTGTGACTTTGCCACCAAAAAAGACCAACAACAAGTGCGATCGCACTTGCTCCCAGCATCCCAAAAATTGGCCAAAACTGGCGTTGCTGGCGGCGTTTTGATGATACTTGTGGTGAACGTCCAACAGATGGATTCTGCCAATTATCGGCAAAATTTGTCGAAGTTTCCGTTGATGCAACTGGCTCTTCTTCCCAAAAACTAGCTTCCTGATCTGGTAAAGCCATCTCCTGAGAAACTTGTCTTGATCGCAGAGTATTTTCATTCACCTGTTGCACAAGTTCCGCAGTCATCGGCGATTGCTCAGATGTTCCTTTTTGATTATCTAGCTGGCGAAACAAATCGGATACAAGAGCGGAATCTTCTGCGTAGCTTGGATCATCATACTCAATTTCATCCACGAGATCGCCCCAAGTCTCTTCTCCTAGCCAGTCCAGCCCCGAAGATTCCCGTCCTAAACCAGAGCCATCTATTGCCAAAGGCATATCAGACTCATCTACTACAGCAGAGTACATCGCGGTTTGGTTGGCTCTTAAAGCGGGATTATACTCAGTCATTACTTCTGCACTCTCAGGAATTTCCGGGCTGAGAAAACCGTCAAATTCCGGTTGCAAATAAAGAATTGGTAATGCCCAGTACATCTGGTGAGAACCGTAGGCAGAAATTAATCCCTGACGCACCCGACTCACACACAAATCCACAGAATATCCCTGATTCAAGTTGCGGTAAAACAATTGTGTGAGCGTCAGCGCTACTTCATCAGGAATCCGCTCTGACATGGCTAACACGCTCCTGAGTCCGCGTTTCACCAAGCTTTCTGTGAGGTTACGTTCTCCTGTTTCTTCAGTAGTATCCGAATTTGCTCTGTATGCTCCCAAACAAGAGTTAAACACAGCCATTTGGATATTATTGTTGACGAGCAAACCAGCCAGATCGTCCCCACTTAAGGTTTCTGTTAAGCCTGTTCTGCTACTGACAAGATAAATTTCACCACCGTTAGCACCTAGGTTACTATGACCAGAGTAGTGCAGGACATGATATCGTCCTTGTTCCAGAGCCTGTGTTAATTCTTCTCTTCCTGGTTGGTTGAGCAAAGTGAGTTCTATGTCTGGAAGATAATTGCCACTTTCAGAAACTCGCGGTACATGGCGATTAAGCTCAGCTTGGAGTTTGATCGCTTCATGTTTGAGCAGATCGAGACGCGCTTGATCTGTGGGAGACGCAAGCACCATCAATACTTTGATACCACCTTCTTCTAATGGTTGTGGTATATTGTTCGATGGCAAACGAGATGCTGGTAAAATTCCAGTTTGGTAGCGAGAAAAAGCGACATAATGCCCAGTGGCTAGAGGGCGATCGCCTGCGTGCATTACTTCCCAAGGCAGACGAGCTAACCGAGGGTCTTTTAGCCCTAAGCGTAAACGCAATAGTTGTTGTTGGTTTTGAGCAATACCTTGTGCTGTAATCCAACTATCTCTGAGAGTGCCTTTAAACAGTGCATTATAAAGTTGCTGACCCAAAGCCACTAGGTTGACAGAGTTTCTTGCAAACGCATCCCCCTGTAACACTGATGTCAACGGATCATTCATCAGATGTCCAGCAGCTGCTAACCAATCAGCTACAGGCCAAGTCACTAGTTCTTCTGCCAATGGCACCCCAGGCGCAACCTGTTCCGTGCGCACCAAGTAGTCATTTTGCCCTACTGGGGTTACGGAAATTTGAAATTCCTGGGTCACAACTTCTCCTATTCGCCTCCTAAATCTGGTTTGAAACGCGAAAGTTTCAAGTCGATTTTTCGCTTCTTCTGATACCTTAGATGCATCTTGCCACTGAATGTTTCTGAATTCTAGTTATTTTACTTTTTTGGCTTTGACAACTTTATCCGGATTAGCTGGGATCAGAATAGAACACTTTATTGGTAGATGCACCTTGATCTTCGACTCCCCTAGTTGGCGAATGCCCACTTGGGGATTTTTTTATGTCGGCAAATAACAACAAACGCTAAGGGACTGACAAATTAAAAAATATCCAATATCTAGGCTGGGTCACACAGAACTAAAATAAACATTTTAGTAAATCTATCCGGAGCATGGGGGTTCACCTGAGAACAATGAAATGGTAGATGCACCCTGATAACTAACTCCCCTGGTTGGCTAACGCCTTCTGGGGGTTTTTTCTGTTTGGTAAACCACAACAAACTCAAGACATCGAAAAATTTATCCGGATGATGGTAGTTACCTGGAGAACAATGAAATGGTAGATGCACCCTGATAACTCACTCCTCTAGTTGGCTAAGCCTTCTGGGGGATTTTTTTTTGACACAACTGAAAAAGACTATTGTGACAATTTCATCCGGAGCTTACTTATTTCTTCGAGAACAATGAAATGGTAGATGCACCCTGATAACTCACTCCTCTAGTTGGCTAACGCCTTCTGGGGGATTTTTTTTTGACACAACTGAAAAAGACTATTGTGACAATTTCATCCGGAGCTTACTTATTTTTTCAAGAACAATGAAATGGTAGATGCACCCTGATAACTCACTCCTCTAGTTGGCTAACGCTTTCTGGAGGATTTTTTTTGACACAACTGAAAAAGACTATTGTGACAATTTCATCCGGAGCTTACTTATTTTTTCAAGAACAATGAAATGGTAGATGCACCCTGATAACTCACTCCTCTAGTTGGCTAACGCTTTCTGGAGGATTTTTTTTGACACAACTAAAAAAGACTATTGTGACAATTTCATCCGGAGCTTACTTATTTTTTCGAGAACAATGAAATGGTAGATGCACCCTGATAACTCACTCCTCTAGTTGGTTGGTACCCACTAGGGGATTTTTTTATTGTTAGTACTAACACACCTCTATGAAAATTTTATCCGGATTATAGTAGTTGCACTGAGAATAGTTAAGAGGTAGATGCACCCTGATAATCCACTCCCCTGGTTGGCTGCTACCACTGGGGGGTTTTTTATGGTGATTCACTAGTGACACCCTGCGTCATTATTTTATCCGGATTATGGTAGTTGCACTGAGAATAGTTAAGAGGTAGATGCACCCTGATAATCCACTCCCCTAGTTGGCTGCCACCACTGGGGGGTTTTTTGTGGTTATTCACTAGTAACATCCTGCGTCATTATTTTATCCGGATTATAGTAGTTGCACTGAGAATAGTTAAGAGGTAGATGCACCCTGATAATCCACTCCCCTAGTTGGTTGCCACCACTGGGGGGTTTTTTATGGTGATTCACTAGTCACACCCTGCGTCATTATTTTATCCGGATTATAGTAGTTGCACTGAGAATAGTTAAGAGGTAGATGCACCCTGATAATCCACTCCCATAGTTGGTTGCCACCACTGGGGGGGGTTTTTTTGTGGTTATTCATTAGCTGGGTCTATGTGCCTATTTTGTCCGGATTTAGTATCGACATTCAGAATAAAAATTAGTAGATACACCCTGATAAATCAACTCCCCTGGTTGGCTGCCACCACTAGGATTTTTTTTCTGGTTAGCCATTAACAACCCCCTTTGTGACAATTTGATCCGGATAGTGTTGATTTCTTTGGGAACAATGAAATGGTAGATGCACCCTGATAACTAACTCCCCTAGTAGACTTGTACTACTGGGGGTTTTTTAATTCTTCAAAAAATAGCAAAATCCTTTAGAGAAATTTATCCGGAAGATTGCACTTAAGTTGAGAACAGTGAAATGGTAGATGCACCCTGATAACTAACTCCCCTAGTAGGCTTGTACCTACTGGGGATTTTTTTGAGGAGATAGTTTGCGTTTAGCTTCCCACTGTTTAGATAGTGAGGGCAATATTGTAGCACAACAATCGTGCTGTCATCTTTCTTGCCACTGCCCAACGAAATACTGATTAATTTTGCCGCTAAGCGATCGCTTAGCGGATGTTAACTTTCAAGTGAATCTATCTTATCATTGTTTTTGGTGGCTCTTGATGTGAGTTCTTGACTAAACTTTTAAGGTTTTATTGGCTAGAAGGCTCATGCAATAGTCATTCCACTACATCATCTGCCAAAATTTTTAATTATTTATTTATAATTTCGCTAACTTAAGCACCCTGACATAGTTTCGCTTAGAGGAGGAAGGAGCTTCCAGTGCTATCAGACGTTCCCCTATGAGGAATGTTCCTTTTTAACATAGGTAACTAAATCTTTTGCAAGTTTTACACAACTTCTCTAATTTGGCAACTTTTGTGTTCTCACATTTGTTAGGAGTTGATGACTATAGTCCCAACGCTACCGTTTGGGAACTCAAATAAGAAAGCTAGTTGCGTAACTTTTGTTTGTCTATACTGAAGCACGATGCTGATCTTGAATGTTTTATACTAAAATAGTTTGCCCATATCCTAAAGAGTCGCAGCGTCAGATGAGTTTAGCGGTAATTAAATTTTCCTCAGAAGAATGCGGCATTTGCCACAAAATGTCTTTTTATGACCAAAAGGTTGCTGAGGAGTTGAATTTGCAATTTATTGATGTCAAGATGCAGGATACGGCTACTTACCGCAAGTATCGCCAGATTTTGTTAACTCAATATCCTGATAAATCAGAAATGGGATGGCCTACTTACATTATTTGTGATTCTCCCGAAGGAGACTTTCAGATTATTGGTGAGGTTAAAGGGGGTCATCCCAAAGGGGAGTTTAGAAGTCGTCTACAAGAAGTGCTAAATTCTACAGCTAGTCAGAACTGATCACCTCAAAGGATTTTACTTCCAGGACAGGGCCAATCATGGCAGTAGTCATGACATCTTCACGCACCTGTCCTGTAACTTTTACTTTTTGCCCTGCTTGGAGTAGCTTTTTGTCTGCACTTCTAGGTATTTCATAAGTAACGCCATCATCGGTAACTAATGCCCATGCGCCAGTACCAATATCACGGTGTTGGATTGTGCCTGTAACTGTAGTACTCATAAAATTGCTGACTGTTGATGAGGATAAAATACATTGACCTCACGCCCCTTTCCTCATAGGAGAGGGGAGAAAAAGGATAATTTTCTTAATCCTCCCCGTACAAACAGAGGGTGGCTTGATGGGTGAGGTCTTTGTGATTCCCTCTTAAGTTAAGCTACTTGTTGTTCATTTTTCAACGCTAAACGAGCTAATCCATAACAGAGTAAGGCATTAGCTATGAGAAAAATCCGAGCTAAGTAACTACTACCCAATCCCCAAACTGTAGGATCGTAAACTGCACTTACTGTTAAACAAGCCGCCACGCCGAGGGTTGAACCAATTGCAAACCATTTACCACTAGGATGTCCCAGCAGCAAGGCCACAAGCAAAATGGGAATCAACACGCTGGCAAATAAGGGATTTAACGCATCGGTTCCTTGAACAGCGTTACCTAATTCGGGAATGGAACTGCCTAAAACCCGGAAAGGCCATTGGGGAAGGTCAAAGATATAAAATCCTTTGAGGAAAAATAATCCAGAACTGCCAGCGATTAAACCACTGGATAAAGACCAAGTCCAAGAGAAGGGAAAGTAAACTCGTAAAAACCAAGCTAGGAGATAGGAACCTAATACCATCAAAATCTTGGGTACGAGTGCTACTGCACCGCCATCAATCCAAAAGCCTGGGTTGAGATAGCCGTTATCCCGCAGCCAGCGGAAGAAATCAGAGAAACTAATTTGACCTTCAGTGGCAACTTTAACTGCTGCTTCAGCATTTAGTTGTCCAGCGCCATAATAGTTTAAACCGTCGTCTTGGATCACTCGTGAAGACTGTTTGAGGACTTTCAAAACTTCATCGGGGTCTTGGACTCCTTTAGCTTTGATGAGTGCTGCGACACCGGCAACGTGGGGGGATGCCATACTTGTTCCTTGGTAGCCCAGAAACACTCCTTCACCCTTTTCGTTGATTGTCTCTTGCAAAATCTTGCCAGCATCACTACCACCAGGGGCGGAAATATCTACTCCTGCACCAAAGTTAGAATATGGGGCTTTTTCGCCATCTGGGCCGTATGCAGAAACGCCGATGACGTGGGGATAACGGGCTGGATAGCTGGCACCATTGGCGTTTTCGTTACCAGCAGCTGCAACAATGACCACGCCTTTTCTGTGGGCATATTCTACGGCTTGTTTCATTAACTGACTTTCACCGCCACCACCCAAGCTCATATTAATTACATCTGCGCCTTTATCAGCAGCAAATTTAATTGCTTCGGCAATATCGGCAACTGTACCACCGCCATAGTCATTCAATACCTTTAAAGGCATGAGATTGGCTTCGTAGGCAATACCAGCTACACCATATTTGTTGTTGGTAGATTGAGCGATCGTACCTGCAACATGGGTACCATGTCCGTTATCATCGGTGGCTTCTTCTCTGTCGTTGACGAAATCATAGCCTTTGACAAATTTCGTCTCATACAAGTCCCGTACACGAGTAATACCAGTGTCAATGACAGCTACTGTAATGCCACTACCTTTGGTTTGACTCCACGCACCTTCAACGCCAATTTGGTGCAAGTTCCATTGCTTGCTGTAATACTGGTCGTTGGGGCCAGTTAATGAGGGGCTAATATCCTCCTCATCTTCGTTGGGTTGTAAAAATTCTCCCAAAAAAGCAGCTTCACCGGGTTGGGGAATCTTCTTGTAAATATAATTTGGCTCGATAAATTCTGTAGCCGATTTGAATTGAGATTTTTGCAGTTCTTTCAGCCGTTGGCGATCGCCTTTGATAATATACACATTATCTTTCGCTGAAAATTTATTATCGAGTTGGGGTGTAACCTGGTATTGTTGAGCGATCGCTTGCAAATCTTTCTCTACTACCTCTTTAGGTATATCTTCGCGAAAATCTAGCAAAATCGTCTCAAAATCACCTTTGGCTGCTAATCCCTCAAAATTTAGGAAACCAAACACAGCAGCCCCCAGCCCAATGACAAACAAGCAAAATAATATAAGCTTTCTCATATAAAGTCATCACCGCTTTTTGCCAGTTGCTCACTACGATAACTTATCTGTGCCTATTATTGGTGTATTTTGCACTTTAGTTACAACTTGCACTCAGGATTATTCAAACAATGGAACGTGGTCTTTTGTGGTTACCCCTGTTAATCATCTTTTTCTGGTTGGCTTGGCAAGGCTCAAAGGAGTATCAAAAAGTTGAGGCTTATCGTGTCTGGGCTGAGCAATTTGAGAGAGCTAAATATGATATCTATGCGGTATTAGGTCAAAAAGGTAACGATATAACCTGGGGTAAACCCACAACGAAAGGACCGATTCAACTCGCCACTTTTTCTTTACTTGATGTCCAAAAAGTCCAACTTTTGGTGGATGACAAATTAGTAGATATAGAAACTTTACCAGAAAAAGGTCGTCAGATTGAGTTAGAGTTTCTCTTGAGAGAACCTACTAACTCAGTGCGTGTTCCTTTTACAGAAATTCCTTTAGCCGCAGAATGGGGAAAGTATTTACAGGGAGCGTTACAGATTAGGGGCTAGGGCGTTTTTTCGTGATCGGCATAGCTAATGTATTTAGTATTGTGAAGCACTTGACTCTCCAGAACTATTTCTTCGCGATCGCACTTGGAAAAAACTTTTTGGTTTACTGAGGGTATTAGATGTAGTTTTATGCTCTTAATATGGGCATTCTATGAGAGTAAAGCGATCGCTTACTCTCAAAAAATCATGGAGTGGAAAAATTGGTTCAATGTTCTGTTCACAGAACGGAATCGTTTACCTACTTATTCGGGAATATACGCGATCGCGGATACTAATAATTGCGTGTGGTATTTAGGTCAAGCTATAAATTTGCGGAATCGCTGGACAGGCAAAACTCACCACAGGTATCCGCAATTAATTCGTTCAAATCGCAAATTATCTCACAAAATTTATTATAAGCCAGTTCCCATAGATTCTTTAGATCAACAGGAAAAGCATTATATAAAATTGAATTGGCGATCGCACTTCTGGAAAAAACTTTGTGATCTACTGACTGTCAGAATCCCCAGATGGCTGTTGATTGTGGTAATTGTTAACAATCAGCCCAGGTAAAAGATTAATCAGATGGATGCTGTTACAAAACCAAAGACACCTGTTGCCTTAACCATTGCTGGCTCAGATAGTGGTGGTGGTGCGGGAATTCAAACTGATTTACGCACTTTTGCGTTTCACTGTGTTCACGGTACTAGTGCTATTACTTGCATCACGGCGCAAAATACTTTGGGAGTAAAGCGAGTTGATGCTATACCAACTGAGGCTGTAGTGGCGCAAATTCAAGCTGTGGTTGAGGATATTGGTGTGCAAGCGGCGAAAACAGGAATGTTACTCAACCAGGAAATTATCTTGGCTGTGGCGCAGCAAGTAGAGGCTTTGAAAATTGATAATCTCGTGGTTGATCCAGTCATGGTGTCACGTACAGGGGCACAATTGATTGATGATGACGCAGTACAGACTCTTTGCCATGCTTTAATCCCTCAGGCAACTATTGTGACACCAAATCGCTATGAAGCCCAAATAATGAGTGGGTTGAGTATTAATAGCCTTGATGATATGCAAACAGCAGCCCAAATCATTCACGGAAATTTAGGGGCGAAAGCGGTTTTGGTTAAGGGAGGCGGTATGCAGGGAAATTTGTGTGGTGTTGATGTCTGGTTTGATGGGCAAAATTTGGCAACATTGACAACCGAGCTAGTAGATACAAAAAATACCCACGGTACTGGTTGTACTTTATCAGCTGCGATCGCAGCTAACCTGGCTTTGAAAAAAGACTTATTCATAGCCGTACAGCAAGCAAAGGACTATGTGACAACTGCTCTTACTTACGCTCTCGATATTGGGAAAGGACAAGGCCCTGTGGGACATTTTTTCCCTTTGCTGCAAAATAAACCTAGTTTTTAACTGCTAAACTCAAATGGCAATGCAGTTTTAGATTACTTATATATACTTATTCCATAATGTAAATCACAAATCTTTGCCCTATGAGCATTTTTCTATTATTCTTGGGCATAGTTTCCGATTTGACTATCTCTAAAACAATCAATTACTTGAATTTTCATACCTAGCTGCTTATGCGCGCGAGTACCAATTCCATTTATAACCAACCGCCCACACCAACGGCTCCAGCTTCTCCCCCATCTGTTCCACTATCTGTGTATCGGGAATTAGCAGCGGAGTTACAAACAACACAAGCACATTTAGATAAGCTCACTGCTAAAAATCAGCAACTAACACAAGAAAATCAACTGCTACGTCAAGAAATGACTAAACTCATTCAGTCTTGTTTAAGGTTGCAAAAGTTGGTGGATTTTTCAGCGTCGCCGCCCACTACTACGCCTAGTAACCCAGTATCTGGGAACTCTCCTGAGGTGAAAACTACTTCCCCGCCCACCGCATCTACAAAAGCACGCCCACGTCAGCAAGTTGCTCGTCCGCGTCCACCTGTTGTTGCTGAAGCTCCAGGTAGCAACAGCCACCGTTCTCCAGTTGCTGTACCTGTAATGGAAATGATGCCGCAAATGCCGCAACCAGTATTTATAGAAGAGGAGGAAGTAAGATATTATCCAACTACGGAGCCAGAGACTAAGGAAGTTAGTGGCTGGTGGTTAGTGATTACTATTTTATTAATTATGCTTACGGCTTTTAGTGCAGGGTATTTGGTTGTGCGCCCTTTATTTGAACATCAAAGTCGGTAGTTAAATTTCTCTGTGTTGCGGCTGTAACTGGAAAATTTGCGGTCAATTTCGCTCTCACAATTCTCAATTGCTATATCAGGAAATTTACTGATTTTTTTTGGTTACAAAAAAATACATATTGTCATGGAAAATTAAAGACAGTTTTTTGATGTCGTAATCTCAGCCATTTATAAAATATGTAATATTTGCCGTCGATAATTTTATAAATGTTCCGATAGGTCATTGAAAGTCGTAAATTATTACATATGTTTTTAAAATAGTTCTACTAGTTCAAGTGTCAGCCAAAGAATCTGCTTAGATATATAAACGAAGCTAGTAGAAACAAGGAGTCCAATAAATGAAAAAAGTAGAAGCAATTATCCGCCCATTTAAGCTGGATGAAGTCAAAATTGCCTTGGTCAATGCTGGTATCGTCGGTATGACTGTTTCCGAAGTTCGAGGCTTCGGCAGACAAAAAGGTCAAACTGAACGCTATCGTGGTTCTGAGTACACTGTCGAGTTTCTGCAAAAACTCAAAGTAGAAATTGTCGTTGACGACAACCAAGTTGATATGGTAGTAGACAAAATTATTGCTGCTGCCCGCACTGGTGAAATTGGTGATGGCAAAATCTTTATCTCGCCTGTTGAGCAAGTTGTTCGGATTCGTACAGGAGAAAAAAATACAGAAGCAGTTTAAAATCTGATTGCTGAGTTGTGAGTACTGAGTGGTCAGAGAAAAGAGTTGAGAGAGTAAAGTTTTGGGTGTCTAGCAGATGCTAAATGCCTCTATCTAGAGTTTTGAACTCTTCACCCAGATTAACTCAAAACTTACTCCTAACTCAAAACTTAGGACTCAGGACTCAGCAGTGCCAATTGTGGGAGTAAAGCTGTAAAAGCCTTACCTCTATGACTAAGCGACCTCTTCAACTGTGGTGTCATCTCCGCAAAGGTTAATTGTTTCTCTGGGACATAAAAAATCGGGTCGTAGCCAAAACCACGATGACCTCGAGGTGCATGAAGAATTACGCCTCGACAAACTCCTTCCGATTGGAGGAAAATCTCACCATGCGGATTAGCGATCGCAATCACACAGACAAATTGAGCTTGTCGATTTACTTCAGAACCTAATTCGTTTAATACCCTGGCGATGCGTTCTGAGTCGTTTTTGCCGTAACGTGCAGAATACACTCCTGGTGCGCCATTTAGGGCATCTACTTGTAAGCCAGAATCATCCGCAATTGCCCAGTTTCCCGTCGCTTGAGCAATTTGGGAGGCTTTAAGACCAGCGTTGGCGGCAAATGTATCCCCTGTCTCTTCAATTTCTAATTCTTCGGGTTTTAGGGTCAATTCCCAACCAGAATTAGCCAGATAAGCTTGCATTTCTCGTAATTTACCTGGGTTACCTGTGGCTACTACAAGTACTTTAGTCATTGGTCAATAGTCAATGGTCATTTGTCATTGGTCAATAGTCAATGGTCATTGGTCAATAGTCAATGGTCATTGGTCAAGAAATTTTAAACTGTGGACTCTTGACTCTTGATTATGAACTCTTGACTATGGACTTTTGACTTTTGTACAGACGCGATTAATCGCGTCTGTTGCAACTCTTGACTATGGACTAATCTTACCCTGCCCAGTGTTTTGCCCACGCAAGAGTTTGATGTACGCGATCGCTGGTAGCGGCTTCGCAGTAGAGGCGTAAAACTGGTTCGGTACCACTAAAGCGAATCATTAACCAGCTGTTGTCAGCTAAACGGAATTTGTAGCCGTCAATGGTTTGACAATCAATTACCGCTTGTCCAGCAATCTCAGTTAATGGTTGGGTTTGCAGTTGTTGCAAAAGACGCGATCGCACGGACATATTCGCTAGAGGTAAATCGATGCGATCGTAGGCTGAATTGAACCCTGTTTGCTGCTGTAAGTGCTGGTAATATTCCCCTAAATCTTTTCCTGATTCCACAATCGCTTCTAGCACGTACAATGCCGACAGCAGTGCGTCTCGTTCGGGAATATGAGTACCATAGCCAATTCCGCCTGATTCTTCGCCGCCTAACAATACCTCTGCTGCTAACATTCTGTCAGCAATATATTTATAACCAACAGGTGTTTCAAATACAGAGAGTTTATGTAGTGCTGCTACTAAGGGAATTAAATCAGAACCGCTGACTGTTTTGACGATTTCGCCAGTAAAACCGCGCCGTAAGGTTAAATGGTCAATTAATATCGGGATTAAGACTTGAGAACTTAAAAAGTTAGCTTCCCCATCGACTGCGGCAATGCGATCGCAGTCTCCATCAAACACCAACCCCACTGCTAAAGCGGTTTTATTGCTTTCTCGGTGAGTTTTGATAACTTTAAATAGCTGCGACAGGTATTTAGGTAAGGGTTCCGGCGCACCGCCACCAAATAAAGGATCGCGATCGCTGTTGATTTCGTGGATGCGATCGCCCAGTAATCTTGCCAATCCGCCCGCCGCCGCCCCATGCATCACATCGGCAAATACAGTCAGTTTGCCAGAGGCTATGGCATCGCGAATTTTCGCAATATCAACTTTACCTTCTAAGCCTGCTGTGTAGCTGGGCCAGGGGTCAAATTTATCCACATTGCCAGGTGTAGTTGCCTGTGGTAATCCTTCTGGTATCAGTGCTTCTATCTCTTTGGTAACTTCTGGCGATACCGACCCCCCAAAATATCCCTTGACTTTTAACCCTAGATATGCACCTGGATTATGGCTAGCGGTAACAACCAAGGCCCCCAAGGCATTGAGTTGTTTCGCCGCCCAGCTAAAGGCTGGAGTGGGAGCATAGCTTTCACTGAGTAGCACATCAAATCCGACAGCGGTGACAGCATCGGCGACGACACGGGCAAAGTCTTCCGCCATAAATCGGCGATCATAACCGACAACTATCTTTTTCGTACCCACCACAGAAAAGTAGGTATCATATAGTACTTTGGCGGCGACTGCTGCAACCAAAGCGAGGCGTTCAAAGGTGAATTCATCACCAATCACGCCTCGCCAGCCGTCTGTACCAAATTTGATGGAGTTCGCTACAACTGGCATGGAGGTATCCTAAATTTTTCTCTGAGGATTCTACCATTTATACGGTAGGGTGTGTAAAAAAAGAATATAGTATAATTGCTATTCAGTAGTAGGACTGACGCAAAAACTCTTACGTGCTTCGTTCTGCTGTAATTTTTGCCTAAGTTTGAGGATAATTTGAAAAACTGCTTTAGCCGTGGGCGCAGCGTCTCACTTTGGCAGAAAAGAAGGCTTTGGCGCAGCGATCGCATCTCTATCAATCCTATATAAATATTAATAATCCTTAATAGAATTTCCTATTAAGGATTGTAGATAACAGCACAAGATGCTTAAAACCCTGATTTTGCTTTAAAAATCATCGAGAAACTGGCTGAGTCGGCTGATTACGGGGTCAACCTCTTGAGGAGGTGGAGGTGGCACATAAGTGTTATTGACTACCTCCACTACTGATGATGCTGGGTTTGATGTTGCTGGAGTTGCATACTGAATCACTGGTCGCTCAGCGACCATGATCGCCAAATGAGCAACTTGTTGAGTAAGTTGCAGAATCTGGTTTTCCATTGACTCCAAACGATGAGATTCCTTGGCAAAAAAGCGTTCCTCAAGGTCAGCCAGTTGATTTTGCAGTCTACCGATTTCTTGTTCAACCGCTGTTGTTGATGTTGTTTGCGGACCTGGTTTTACCGATTCCGGTACACATAAAGATTGCCATAAAGCTTCTTTACAGAGGTCGCTGAAAGTTTTATCGACTTGTTTCTCCAAATAGCTTTCTACAAGAGCCAACAAGCTTTCATCAGCAACTCCTGGATTGAACGTGACCGATTTCACTACTTTTTTTGACCATTGGAACATCAGTTTTAAGCCCTAGAAGAGCGAACAGCAGATAATTGGGCCTCTCCATAAATATACTGCCCCAAGGCATTAGCTTGTCGGGAAGGTGCAGCTAAATAAGCGTTAATTTTAGCTTCCTTCAACAGACGTTGTACATCTTCCCAGAAAAATTGACCACCCCCTCCGGTGATAATCACATCAGTCACACGTTCTGGCAACCAAGCTAGTACGCGACTGCAAATTTCCCGAGAAAACATCTCTATGAGATTAGGGAGAAAATCATCGAGATTTGTAGGCTTGCTTGCACCTTTGGGACGGTAGAATCTTTCGCCTTTGGGTTTATTCACAGCAGAAATCAATGCCAGAGATTGGCTATCAGCTCCTTCGATTTCGGCAGCGACAAGTTCATAAAACTTATTCATCCCGAAATCTTCACTCTTAGAAGCGCCTCGGGCGAAGCGAAAGTTATCTACCATCAACAGATCGATGGTTTGATGACCAATATCCACAATTGCAACTGATATTTTCGTAAAATCAGGCAGAGTTGCACCTTTTTGAGGTTGAGCTTCTGTCCACAGAAGGCTACCGTAGCCTTCTGGCATTACCCAAACTTTACTGATATTTAGGCTTACAGATTCGCCTCGGAAATTTAAAACATGAGGCCCGGTGACGGCGCTAATCATCTGTGCTTTTTCTTTTTCAAATTGCTCTAAAGAAAGGAAAGGCAGACCCAGTACGACTGAGATATCGTCTTTGAGTTTAAAATACCCAGCACATGCTAATACTTTGACTAGTGCATCCTCTACCTTAGATTGACCCACTCCCAAATTAGCGCCAAAGTCTGCTGCCAGTTGACCGACAGCGTAGCCACTACCTTGATACTCCAGCCACAAATCCATTAAAGGATCGGTAGCCCGGGCTTCAAAGACACCACCGCGTACCTGTTCGATTGACATTTGCTTGACGTTTGCAGGTACGAACACCACATTGTTTGGTTCGCGGCTGACACAGGTTTTGGTAGAAGTTCTACCTAAATCTACGCTGAGAATTGCCTTACCGGAAAAGGTCGTGGGCTTGGGAGTAGTAGTAGCATTAAGGGGGGTGGACGCAGACACCCTATTCATGGGTATAGCAGCGGCATTTATCGGGGTAGCGGCGGAAGGTTGATCTGTCATACAAGCTCCTAGTCCTAACTTAACTGTAAAAACTTATCCTGCTCAATCTTACAAAAATGGGAATTACCAGAAATTCCAAGCTGCGTCAAGTGTAGCTAGAAATACGCAAAAAATTAAGTCAGGCGATCGCGAATCTAGCATTATTTGGGATAGTGTATGACAATTTGAGGTATATTTAACACTGATTTTATTGCCAAAAGCCTGTGTATTTTATTTTGTAGTGCTTTTACGCTTGCGTTTGAATACCCAAACCACAAATGCCAAGACCAGGCTCACAAGCACAATTTTTGATACCGGAGCAAGGTACTTGTCCACAAGTTCATACTGACTACCTAACAAATATCCTGAGTATGTTAGCAAACCTACCCAAGCTGCGCTACCCAGTGTTGTGTAAAACAGGAAAGGTAGCAAGGGCATATTGCTAATACCTGCCGGCACAGAGATTAAAGTGCGGATTCCTGGGACAAGGCGGCCAATAAATACAGCCTTACTACCTTTTTTATTAAACCATTGCGTTGCTTTGGTAATATCTTTACTAGATATCGCAATCCATTTACCGTATTTGTCAGCTAAATTTTTTAAGCGTTTTTCGCCCATTAACTGTCCTGGATAGTACCAGATGAGCGCACCCAATACCGAACCCAACAGTCCGGCGAGAAATACGCCAAAAATATTCAGCTTTGCACCTCCTGGCTGATATGGACTTGCTGTAAATCCTGCCAGTGGCATAATCAACTCTGAAGGAATGGGTGGAAAGAGATTCTCTAAAAACATCAACAGAGCAATACCCCAATATCCTAAAGAGTTGATTGTATTAGTTATCCATTCGAGCATTAATTCAATCCCTGCAATTACTATAGTTTTGTGGCTAAATTCACCCTGACTTTTGGCAAATTTTCATGATCTGTGCTGATTGGAGCCACAATAACTCCGGTTGACTAAAACTGCTAATTACACTTAGCAAATTAGGAAGAAAATATATAGGGAGCAGCAGAAAAGGCAAAAATCAAAAATGCTTTTTACTTTTGACTTTTGCCTTTTGATTTTTATGCTCCCCCTGCTAATCTAGACTGTCGGAGTTAGTGATTGCACTCTCGGTTCCGATTGCCAATCTAATGGATTCCAAACCCGATCTTCTAGAGCCATCTGTTCAATTAAACTCGCTAATCTTAGAGCTTTCAGAGCTTGTTCACCACCAACTGAAGGTTGATTTCCCCCATGTACACAGTTGACAAAATGCTCTAACTCTGCGCTGAGAGGTTGAACATTAGTGGTATAAACTTTCTCAATCAGACCATCCTGCCGATAAAGCACTTGCCGATGATCGTTGAGAGAGTTGGTATTTGTTTGTCGGTGAATCAAAATTTCATTTTTCAGAAAATCTGCTTCAGTGAATGAATTTTTGCAATGGGCCACAATCTGACGGATTTTTCGATGGGTGACTTTGCTAGCAGTTAAAGTTGCTACAATTCCATTAGCGAATCCTAAGGTAGCCGTCACGTAATCTAAATAACCAGAGTCTAAAGCACGAGTACCGCTAGCAGTCAACTTGACGACTGGGGAAGCAGCTAATTCCAGAAGTAGGTCAATGTCATGGATCATTAAATCGAGCACAACAGAAACATCATTTGCCCGATCTGAATAAGGACTCATGCGATGAGCTTCTAGTGCTAGCAATTCCTCAGTTTTCAAGACTTTACTCAGTTCCCGAAATGCAGGATTGAAGCGCTCAATATGACCTACTTGGAGAATACACTGAGATTCGGCAGCGGCATTCACTAAAGATTCTGCCTCAGAAATACTGGCAGCAATCGGTTTTTCAATTAAAACATGAATTCCTGCTAACAAACAGTTAATGCCCACAGCGTAATGCAAGCGGGTAGGAACAGCAATGCAAACCGCTTGAACATGGGGTAGCAAGTCACAATAATCTTCAAAAAATTTGACTTTGTATTTGCTAGCGGTTTCTAATCCTCTCTCGACGTTAATATCTGAAACACCCACCAGTTCAACATCTTTCATTGAACTCAGGACTCGGGTGTGATGTTGCCCCATGTTACCCACTCCAATTACGCCTATGCGAATTGGCCGTGGTTGGTTCCGCTGTGTATATGGATTTGGTTCTGCCACTGACATGCTATCTTGCACTATGATTCTCTCCTCAACCACCAAATTTAGAGACGCTCCGGTCGTTGGCCTTTATACTTAACTGCCAGTTACGATCCGTCTAAAACCATCCAGATGGTAACATAGAGGTTCTGTTTATGAAGAATTTCAAAGTTTGTTATGGGTTCCCGCAATCTGAGTATCTTTTGTATAGTCAGTTCGCAATTGATTAATTTTTTACACTTTACACAAAATCTAATATGTCTTTTTATTAACTTTAAAATCTAAGTAATACTTAAAAATCCATTACTTAATAGTAATTAGGTAATTAATTATCACGATTAATATTTGATTAATAGAATAAAAAGCTAATAATTTTTTTGTCAGTAAAATTACAAAAAAATCAAAATATCATACTGAGACTTGGTGGTTTGGGTAAAAGCAAGCGAAAAATAGCCCCTCAAAAAAATCTGGTTAACTTGGTAAACTTTGATAATGGGGCAATTTTTCCGCAACCAATCGTCAGGCCAAACTAGTTAAATCATCAAAAGTCTGGCAAATTTTTCTGGATTTGATGAGACGACATAAAAATTGAAATCATTTATTGATCGTGAGTAGTAAGGATGTAATTTAATAATTTTTACATAATTCTCGATAACACGGGGAATTTGTGTAGCTTAATTTTTAGGGCACACTAATCTAGAGAATCACCTTTGACTGTTGAGGTCGTAATCGGAACTGCGATCGCTCAGATCAGTCCCCAGGCAATAGCCGTCATATATAGCGATTTGAAATCCCAAATTTAAAACCCCAATGAAAGCTGTAATTCTGTTGTCTGGAGGATTAGACTCTTCCACAATT
Source organism: Calothrix sp. NIES-2100 (assembly GCF_963875285.1). Classification (NCBI taxonomy): domain Bacteria; kingdom Bacillati; phylum Cyanobacteriota; class Cyanophyceae; order Nostocales; family Calotrichaceae; genus Calothrix; species Calothrix sp. NIES-2100. Next base: position 7,285,283 of record NZ_CAWNLA010000001.1, on the reverse strand, counting down.
CTGTACCAAGCCAAGGCTGATGGCTATGAGTGTCACGCCCTTTCTTTTGATTATCAGCAGCGACATCAGCGAGAGTTACAGTCTGCCCTATTGGTAGCACAAAAAGCTCTTGTGGCAAAACATCAGGTAGTCAACTTTGACTTACGACAATGGGGTGGTTCGGCACTTACAGACGATGGTATAGATTTACCACAGGAGCGTTCTCTCCATGAAATGTCGCAAAACATTCCTGTAACTTATGTACCTGCCCGAAATACGATCTTTTTAAGTTTTGCCCTCGCTTATGCAGAAACAATAGCCGCAGAACGTGTATACATCGGCGTTAATGCCCTAGATTACTCTGGTTATCCCGATTGTCGCCCCGATTATATCCAAGCGATGCAGGAAGTTTTCCGGTTAGGAACCAAACAAGGACGAGAGGGAGAAGCCATTACTATTGTTGCGCCCTTGATTAACCTGAAAAAAACCGAAATTATCCAGCTAGGTAATCAATTAGGTGTTCCTTGGGAACTAACTTGGTCTTGTTATGCTGGTGCTGATGTCGCCTGCGGTGTCTGTGATTCTTGCCGCTTGCGGCTAGCAGCTTTTGCAGAATTAGGCCTAAATGACCCTGTGGTCTATGCTGAGTAGCAAGAGTTGGATGAGGGGCTAAGGGAACCAGGATGAGGGGGACAAGGAGAGAAGTCTCTTGCGAGGCTTCCTCCGTAGACGCGGAGCGGCTTGCCGCAGGCATCAGAACTTCTCACTCGGGGAGACGCGCAAGGGACGGGGAGACAAAGACAAATGACCATTGACTATTTGACTATTGACTATTGACTATTTCCCCCCTCACTGCGTTCCCGAATCTTCTTTGCGCCGTCGTAATTGTACTTGGTGTAACCGGGGCCCAATTACGGAAACAACAGTAAATTCCAGATTTTGAAACCTGAAGGTTTCACCTTTGGCGGGTAGTTTCTGGAGATGGTAAAGCAGAAAACCCCCCAGGGTTTGGTATTCTTTTGTCAAAGGCAAATTCAAATTCAAAACTTCGTTAAGATCTTCTAAGTTGATTTGCGCTTGGACGAGAAATGTTTGCTCGTCTAACATTTGGACGAGTAAGTCTTCACCGCTGTCAACAACACCTGCGTCGCCAATAATTTCGGCAATTACATCTTGGAGTGTCACTAGCCCCACAATACCGCCAAATTCGTTCACAACCATTACCATAGCTGGTTTTTCCTGTTGCATCATTGGCAATAGTTCACTCAAGGGCGTGTGTTCAGGTACAAAGCGCGCCGGACGCATCCAAGGTTGAATGAGTGATTCTAAGGTGAGTTTTCCTACAGCCAAAGGTTGTGCCAAATCTTTAAAGTAAACTATGCCGCGAATATCGTCTAAAGATTCGCCAATGATGGGATAGCGAGAGTGAGCAGTAGAAGCCATTTCCTGAAGGAATCTTTCAAAGGTCGCATCTTTAGGCAAGGCGGCGATGCTGGTGCGGGGAATCATCACCTCTTGTACCATCACATCGCCAAATTCAAAGATGTTATTTAGCAGTTCTCGCTCTGAAAGCTGTAAACCGGTTGATTCCCTTTCTGTAGAGATAATTAGCTGTAATTCTTCAGATGTTACAGGTGGTCTCCAGCCTTGACCAGTATATTCAATGCCGAACAATCTCAACAGCCAGCGATTGGATTGATTAAGAATCCAGATGAAGGGGCTGAAAAAACGCACGATCGCTTTTACGGAAGGCCCCAAAAACCTTGCTAGCTGTTCTGAGTACAGCATCGCTACTGATTTGGGACAAAGTTCTCCTAAAACGATTTGTAAATAGGCAATCAAAAAGAAAGCGATGGGGATGGATAGAGAATGAGCAATAAACAAACTCATTTCTTCAGGTAAAGGCAAAGATTTTAACCATGCATTTACTAACACCACAATTGAGCTTTCGCCAATCCATCCTAGTGCCAAACTAGAGAGCGTAATCCCTAACTGGGTAGTAGATAGCAGTCGGTCAATACTACGTTGCAGCATTTCCACAGCGATCGCGGGAATGTCACCAGCCTCGACTAACTGATGGATACGCGATCGCCTGACTGTCACCATTGAAAACTCGGCTGTGACAAAAAAAGCATTGATGGTGATCAGTAGCAACACTGATAACAATCGCAGCCCCACATCTTTCCAAATTAAGCTAGGAAAACCACTCACCGCTAAAGCTCGTGTACAACTTATGCACCCACTCTTGGATTTGCAACTTTGAATTTGGGAATTAGGGATAGTGGTTGCGATTTTTCCCCAGTCCCCAGTAATAAATCACAGCAGTTATTTGACAAAAGAAGTCGCTCAAACCACTGGCTTTGCCATATCAGCCCCCATCTAGCAATTGCCTTGCTTATTTTTCTACGGGAATATTTGATACTTCCAACTTCAATTGTTGAGCCGGATAATCTGTCAGCGAGAGAGAAATCTTCTTGACATCATCAAGTAGAGCTGTGGGAATGCTTACTGTACCAGAAAAAGTCGGCCCATTTGCTGGTAATTCTGCTGGCAAACCCTCTGTACTAGCACTGAGAGTTCGTCCTTTGTCATCAGTGACATCCAAAAAACTATAAAGGAAGCGCACAGAATCAGCGCCTTTATTCTGCATTTTCACTTTCAGTAGTAAATCTCCACCAGAATAGCGAGCAGATTGCACAGCGAAAGTTACCCCCTTATTTTCAGCGGTAACAGGAAATCCTTGTTGAGGCTTTTCCTGCTCTACTTCTGGAGGCTTTTCCTCAGGCTTATTTTTGCTATTATTGGTCTCCTCTTCATCTTCCTCTAGTTTTTCGGATTTAGCAGCCTTGGTTTTACCCTCAATTCGTGCCTTTACAATTTTGAGGATTTCTTCTTCTCTTAATAGCACTAAGCTTCCTGCTTGCGAGTTAGAAGACTTACTGCTTGTAAATTTGGTTGTGGGACGACCATCTGGCGTTGTCACTCCTTTAAGTGCTGAACTCCCTAAAGTGAACCCCCAAAACGCGCTGACAGATCCTGCTCCCAACATCAGGGTTAACAAAATTAACGTAAGAAGTACAGTGGAATTTAGTTTCATCGCTTTTCAGCTATTGCAAAATCAGGCTAGTTTATTTAAATGTCTTCAGGCTGTTGACCTTGCCAATTTTAAACTTTAGATTGCCGATTTGAGATTTTTTGCCTGGTGTCTCATCTGGGCTTGGGTGCAACTAATTCGTGCATCCGCTCATCCGCCTAACTTCCAGCCCCATCCATTCATCGGTTGGTCAATCCAAAATCTCCCATCACACCACTGGCTACAACTTTGGGAAAGTTCGCAACGCAGTGGCTGCAAAATCACGCCACTTGCACTCAACGCGGGTTCCCCGCCTGGGCGCAGTGGCTCCACCAAAATTTTTTGACCTCAATCCTTATAAGAACTTAATCAATATTAGTCTGCACTATTTCATAATCAAATTATGTAATAAAAAAATCTGGTAAACTATATTCGAGGGTACACGAGTTGGTAAAATCAGGCTACAATAAAAATCGACCAGGGTTGGCCGAGCGGTTGAGGCAGCGAACTCATAATTCGCCCAAGGCAGGTTCAACTCCTGCACCCTGGATTAAACAACTAATTAGTTTTGAGTGCTGAATTAGCATCAGCACTCTCAATTGATAAATCTTACCGTGGTGAATTTTCAAACCGAAACTCTGTGCCAACTTTGAGTTGTTGGGCATTGGAGCGGGGAGACATTAGTACAGATGTACCGTAAGGATTCGGTAAATCTGGGGTGCGAAGATATGGATCGTTGGTAGCTTGCTGAGTCAGCATATCGCGATAAACCCCATTTAACAATTCACCATCGCGGGCAATTTCATTTTCTGGAAAGGAATTTGAGAACGAGCCAGCTCCGAGAAAAGAGTCTAGCTGACGTTTCAAACTGCGATTTTCATAGAAATTGGGATCGTGTCGAAAATAAGCTCGCTCAATGGCATCATTATTTGTTTCATAATTAGGTGTTTTCGTCTGAGCATTGCCAACAGCGGGAAAAGCAATACTAGTAGCTAGCAGTACCAAGAAAACACTTGGCAGTTGAACTTTTATACCCATATTCATGACTCCTCAACTTTTGGGCGAATCTTAATTTATGCTTAAATTCAGAACTCTGATCAGTTCAACCTTTGGTGTAGCACAATTTTTAACGTCTTGTAATGACTTATTCTACTGAAACCCACAACCTATCAGATATTTGGGCAGCTACTGCTGATTTGACTACCCTGCGCCACAAGTTACTAGATTTATTTTGTCAACTTGCTTATCAGGAGGGTGATTTTGTTCTTTCTTCTGGGTTACGTAGTACTTATTACGTGAACAAGACACAGGTAACGCTACATCCTCAAGGCGCTTTAGCTGTAGGCAGGTTACTTTTCCCTCTATTACCTGCTGATACCCAAGCTGTAGCTGGTTTAACGCTGGGTGCTGACCCCATTGTGACAGCAGTCAGTGTGGTTTCTGTTTATGAAAACCGACCAATTCCAGCGCTGATTATACGTAAAGAAGCCAAAGGTTATGGAACAAGGGCTTATATTGAAGGGCCTAGTTTGCCAGAAGGTGCAAAAGTTGTAGTTTTGGAAGATGTTGTCACCACAGGACAATCTGCCCTCAAAGCAGTTAACCGTCTACAAGAAGCAGGTTATACCGTAGAGCAAGTAATTTCACTAGTAGACCGTTTGCAAGGAGGCGCAGAATTATATCAATCTGCTGGATTAAAGTTTGAAACGTTATTTTCGATTGAGGAGATTCAACAGCGGTATCGGGATTTAGGAAAATAGTTGGGTGATGAAGAATGCGATCGCCAGCAAAATAGCTTTGTTGGTGATTAGCCGATCAAGAATGCGATGCCTTCTTTGATATTCCTGGTAATTTACGTGCATCTACAACCCAATGACAAAATCCGCAGATGTCAGCACAAAACGCCTGATTAGCCTCGCACCAGATAACTGGGTAAAATGGGTTACAGGAATACCTGATATTACAGCAGGGGAAATACTAAACTCAGAATTTCAATGGATCAGTCGAGAAAGTGACGTTTTAATTCGTGCGAAAAATCCCCAGTATGGTAATTTTTTAGTTCTCAATGAACTACAACTGCGTCCCACACCAGAAATGCCAAGAAGAATGCGTGCTTACGCCGCACTAGCAGAAGAAAAATATAAATTGCTGACGTATCCTGTATTAATCAACATTTTGAAAACAGGTGATGCAGAAATACCTACAAGTTATGAAACAAATATTGCTGGTTTGCGGGCAATTCAAGATTATCGCGTCATTAATTTGTGGGAAGTTGATGTAAATATTGCTTTTGAACAACCTTTACCATCCTTACTGCCGTTTGTGCCAATTCTCAAAGGTGGTGAAAATGAATCAATCATTAGAGAAGCCTTAAGAATTCTCCGGGATGACGAACAGCTAAACCAACTTGAGACGGTTTTAGCATTTTTTGCTACGTTTGTATTAGAAAGCGCCCTAGTTCAAGAAATCATGAGGTGGGATATGGCTGTGTTGCGCGAATCGCCTTGGTATCAAGAAATTGAACAGCGTGGAGTCGAACGTGGACGACGGGAGGAGTTATTTTCAAGTATTGAATTACTATTAGAGATGAAGTTTGGTAACGAAGGTTTAGAATTGATGCCAATAATCTCTCAAATTAATGATTTAGAAAGCTTAAAATCGATTCAACAAGCGATTAAAACTGCAAATTCAGTTGAGGATTTACGACAACTGCTGTAGTGCGATCGCATTCCTAATCATTTCACCTGCAAATTTATAACTAAGCAGTGTGAATCGGAATTCGCTGTTCTCGACAAGTCCGCTCATAAATACTATTTAATTCTACGGGTAAGCAAATTTCACCATGCAACCACAATGGCAAAGTCGGTAAAGCGCCGCCCACAGTCAATTTTTCTTGCCAAATATCTAATTTATACTGACCATTGTGTTGGATGGGTCGATAGGCAGTAGCATAAAGTTCAGCGTTAAATAGCAATGCATTGGTTTCTGCGACACGGGTTAATAATTCATTGTGAAGATTTGTTTTGCGTTCAGTCACAACATCAACAATCACCAAACCAATCCCCTGTCGTAAATAGGTTTCACATTTAGAAACAAAAGCATTGCGATGAGTAGAACGGTCTTTATTTGCAGGACTTACTAATTCTATTGCCCCAGCCAAAATAGGGCCAGCCTCAGTATTAAAAATATTTACTTCTACTGTTTCATCTGTCGGTATAAAAGTGATTGTTTGAGCAGGTGGTGGAGGCATCCAAATACTATTAGCATTTTTTGATTCCTGCCATGACTCTTCAAAAGCAGCTATATCAATTTCAATGCCAAATTGTACATTTGGTTCAGCAAAGTAGCCTTCTGGCAATTTAGCGTTTAAATCAGATGCAATATAAGTCGCCCAGGCGTTATGAAATGCGTGCCAGTGACGGCGAACTGAGAGTGGCGGACGAAAATGGTCTTGCAGCATCATGTTTCTCAAAGCTCGATATCATTATGAATAAGTATGTAGCTTTAAAAAGCTGAAAAAATAGTCAAAACCAGTTAATTATTATGTCAATTAAAATTACATCAGAAGAAGCCGCTAAAAATTTAGACAGCATTTGTAATCAACTTATTGAAACTAATGAAGTAGTCAGAATTAGCCGACCTGACAGTAAAAATGTTGTATTAATTTCTGAAACTGAACTAGAAAGCTTATTGGAAACACTTTATTTACTTCGTTTTCCAGCAAACTCTACTCGTTTATTCACAGCTTTACAACGTGCAAAGAAAAAAATTGTCGAGCCTCAATCTGTTAGTGAATTATACGAAAGGTTAGGGCTACAGGAAGACGATCAAAGTAGCGATATCAACTTAGCTAGTTAGCTAAAAATTTATTACAAGGGAATGATTTTATCGATTTTCCTTTGCGTCTTTGCACCTAGCCTGCGGAAACTACTTCGTCGAATGCGTGAAACTCAATTCATATTTTTTCATATTTTTATTCTGCAATACTGTTTTTCAATATGCATATAATTAGCCCACGAAGGTGGGCTTTGTATGTATAGCCCCACCCTTCTAGGGTGAGGGCGATTTGATTAACTTTGCGTTACAACATCCTTATCTTTCGCCAAAAACTTCTCTAGTTCCGTCAGCGCATCAGCATCAACTTTGGTTTGCATGGGACAGAACTTAGGCCCACACATTGAACAAAACTCAGCAGTTTTATAAATATCTGCTGGTAAAGTTTCATCGTGGTATTCCTTAGCTCTTTCTGGGTCGAGTGATAATTCAAACTGACGGTTCCAGTCAAAGTTATAACGGGCTTTGGACAGTTCATCGTCTCTATCCCTAGCACCTTGGCGATGTCTAGCGATATCTGCCGCATGAGCTGCTATTTTGTAAGCTATTAACCCATTACGAACATCTTCGGCGTTAGGTAATCCCAAATGTTCTTTGGGTGTTACATAGCACAACATTGCTGTACCATACCAACCAGCCATTGCCGCGCCAATAGCTGAGGTAATATGGTCATAACCAGGAGCAATATCTGTCACCAATGGACCCAGCACATAGAAAGGCGCTTCGGAACACTCTTCCATTTGCTTGCGGACGTTGAACTCAATTTGATCCATTGGGACGTGTCCAGGGCCTTCTACCATCACCTGTACATTATCTTCCCAGGCTTTACGGGTTAGCTGTCCGAGGGTTTTCAATTCTGCTAATTGTGCTGCATCTGAGGCATCATGGGTACAGCCCGGTCGGAGGGAATCGCCTAAACTGAAAGAGACATCATACTTCTTGAAAATTTCAATGATGTCTCGGAAGTGAGTGTAGAGTGGATTTTGTTTGTGATGATGCAACATCCACCGCGCCAAAATACCGCCGCCACGAGAAACAATCCCAGTGATGCGGCTTCTCACCAAAGGCAAATGTTCTAGCAAAATTCCCGCGTGGATAGTTTGATAATCTACCCCTTGCTGGGCGTGTTTTTCGATGACATGGAGAAAGTCTTCAGGGGTAAGTTTTTCAATTGTGCCGTGAACACTTTCTAAAGCCTGATAAACTGGTACTGTGCCAATAGGAACAGGCGAGGCATTGATGATAGCAGTACGAATTTCATCCAAGTTACCGCCGCCTGTAGACAAATCCATCACGGTATCAGCGCCATACTTCACCGCTAGTTTCAGCTTATCCACTTCTTCTTGAAGATTAGAAGAGTTGGGTGAAGCGCCGATATTAGCATTTACCTTACATTTAGAGGCAATACCAATGGCCATTGGCTCTAAATTGGTGTGATTAATGTTAGCCGGGATAATCATCCGCCCCCGCGCTACTTCCTCACGAATGAGATCAGCAGGAAGATTTTCCCGCTGGGCGACGTAGTGCATTTCTTCGGTGATTACACCCTGACGGGCGTAGTGCATTTGAGAAACATTGCTCTGTCCACGACGCTTTGCAACCCATTCTGTCCGCATATTGAATTCCTCGATAAACAGCTTCCCTCCGCTGGTATTACCCAGACTCAGGTGTTAAGGGTGTGATCTCAGCCTGGTATTCAGGCACCCCTAGCATGGATGTAGATTGTACCATTTTGATTGTGGCGGGAGAGAGGGGTGTTAACAATTCCTGAAGATGTGGAGTCAGACAGAATTAATTACACAATGTCATTGCACTAAGCGTTGGCGCAGCCTCTTTGACAGGAGAAGCTATGCCCGTTCGACGAAGTCGTTCCCGTTCGCGCAGCGTCTCCGTCAGGAGAAGGGTAGGGCTTTATGGAGCGAAGGGAAATGAAGCCATCGTGAGGGCTGGGATTGCTTCACTTCGCTCGCAATGACTGTAAATATTTTTGTCCGATTAATTACCATAGAGCGATCGCTTTTTTGATTCCTGACAAATATGACTTGTTGAGGCAAAGGTGCAGGATTTTTATCCCCGATCCTCATGTTTTCCTCACATTTAATTGCTAGAAATAATTTAGGTATACATTGAACCTATACAGTATTCCCCGATCATTGTGTCGGGGTTTTTTCTTTTTACAGAAGATACGTTGACACAAAGCCGCTTGTCGTTCGCCTAGCGTCTGGCAGAGAAAACATCTCACTTGTGTTACCTACACATCATGAGGATCAATCACCAATTGACGCAATCTTTGAGCTTAGCGTTCGGCTTTTTGCTGTTCTTGTTCTAACTGGGATGCTAATTGTTGGGATTTTTGAATTTAACCACCAGGTACTAAAGGGCGATCGCCTTTTTGAAACCTCGCCCATGCTTGTTGTAAAGTAGTAGGTGCTGGGTTTTTGGCATCATAGATGACAATTACATTTGTCAGTGGTCGTCCAGCAGGGACTAAAATTTTACCGTTGGCAGCTAAAGCTTTCGATGCACCACCGTCTAAATTCATGGCTTCATAACAGCCAATAGTTTTCATCGCCTGCGCTTCTTGCTGTAAATTTAAAGCAATATCAAAATTCACCAAAAATAGCTTTTTCCCATCAGCATCAAACCCAATTGCTGTCCTCGCACCCGTACCTAAAACAGCAGGATCTTTAAAACCTTCAATCTCTGGTTTGAGCCAAATTTCTCCTTGGCGCAAAAGTCTGGGGCCACAGGTGATGGAAAACCAATGTTGATTCCATTGCGGTTTACCATCAACTCTTGCTGTCACCATTTCCGGTTGATTCCCAACTCTTAACCCGAAGGTAGTACCAAAGTTCTCCCACTGGCTATATTTGAGAAATCTACCTTCTGCCACCATATTACCCATCACTGTTTTTTGGGCATTTTTGGCAAAAAAAGTGCCATTAGCAATAACAGATGCACGATGACGAGCCACTAACTTGTTAAATTCTTCATCGCCACTCGTCTTTTGCATAGTGTTAGCAAAAGTTGCATTATTTGCTAAACCAATGGAAATGAAAGTTTTGGGGTCAGTCAAGTCAACAATAGTTTGATAAAAAGAGATCCCGTTGACCTTACCCTTTTTTACTTGTACAGCTTGAGCAGTAGCGGGTAGTGCCAGCGTCAATCCTTGTGCTAAGGCAGCACCTCCCATCAACAAGAAAGACCGCCGACACATTTTAGAACTTGGCATAATTGATTTTTAATTATATTGTTTTTCTTATAATGCCCAAACTCGTGCTTAATTTTAGTCAGTCATCGCCGGGTGTGGGGGGATGTGCTTCTCTTCTCCCAAGGGGAGACGCGCAAGGGACGAGAGGCTGCGCCCTAAGCGTTCGCGAAGCGTCTCGTAGAGAAGCTATGCCGCAGGCTTTACGACTTCGCTCAGCAACCGGGGGATGAGGGGGACAAGGGAGACACAGAGACACAGGGACGCGAGGACGCATAGAAATGACTAATGACTATTGACCAATGACAAATGACTTCTATATATAGATATATTATTTTTCACAAACCCTATGGCGTTCTCAGCCAGTTTACCCAGGAAACACCCAAACACCGCACCCTCAAAGACTATATTCCGGTTCCTGATGTCTATCCTGTAGGGCGTTTAGATTGGGATAGTGAAGGGTTACTTCTGTTGACGAATAATGGGCAATTGCAACATCGTCTTGCCAATCCTCGATTTGGGCATCAACGTACTTATTGGGTGCAGGTAGAACGAATTCCGGATGCAGATGCTATAAATAAGTTGCAAACAGGAGTAAAAATTCAAGATTACCGTACTCGACCAGCAAAAGTACACTTATTACTCGAAGAACCACCCGTAGGCGATCGCAATCCACCAATTAGATTTCGCCAAAATGTACCCACAGCTTGGCTAGAAATGACTTTAACTGAGGGAAAAAATCGTCAGGTGCGGCGGATGACGGCGGCTGTTGGGTTTCCGACTTTACGACTGATCAGGGTAAGTATCGCTCACTTACAATTAGATGGTTTAGAACTAGGCCAGTGGCGCGATCTCACCTCCTCTGAAATTAAAACGTTTTCCGAGTGAGGGGCTAAACCCAGCGTCAATTCTCCAAAAACATCGTTGCTGTTTTTCCCATCAATTATCTATTTAATAAGTATTATTGCTGATTATGTTTTTTAATAAATTATTTAGCCAGACTGTGCGGATTTGGCAGGCTTTCAGGCTGTAAATATGAGAAGAATTTTTCCTGATAAATTAAAAACTAAAATAATGTATTTTACTAAACATAATTTACGCCCTAGTTTGAACTAAAAATTCACAAACGACAAAACAGCGTTGAGGTTTGTTACATAAGTTTTTATTTGCATCATTTGACAAAAATCAAAGCGAAAGCCTTATAATATTCTTTTTTTATTCCTGCCCATATCTACATCAACCCTTGGGTGCAAGTGATTCAATCTTATGAGCCGCAATCAGCAATCGATCTGGCATGAAACTTGCCAAGAACAAGATATCTTATCTGCAACGCCTGCACGCTTAGAATTTGTGCCTGAACTAGTCTGCGATTTAGAACTTTGCACAGCAAAAACCTTGCATCGTCTCCAAGAGGAACTTAACTTGTATCGTAGGCTTTATGAGAATATTCCTTCTGTATATTTCAGCCTGGACACAACAGGAATAATTTTGTCTGTAAATCAGTTTGGTGCAACCTGTCTTGGTTATACAGTAGAACAATTGATTGAACAGTCAGTTTTTAATTTATTTGAACAGTCAGACAAACAAAGATTATTTGATGCATTTCAGGAACTGTTAAATACTTCATCTAATAGTAAAATTATTAATTGGGAGTTTCGGTTAAATTGTTCAGATAGCAAGATTTTATGGGTAAAAGTTGTGGCGCGGTTATTACCTGAAGAGGATGGAAACTATCTGAGAAATACAAACCCAACTGATAGCTATCCTCAAAATAAACCACAGATTCTCATGGTTTTAGAAGACATTACTGCTCATAAACAGGCAGAAGATGCATTACGCGAAAGTGAACAACGCTTTCATAGTATGGCTAATACCGCACCAGTGATGTTATGGATGGCAGGAACTGATGGACTATTTACTTTTTTTAATCAATCATGGTTAAAATTTACTGGACGTAGTATTGAGCAGCAGCGAGGATTAGGCTGGCTTCAAGGAGTTCATCCACAAGAGCAAGAATTTTGCCAAGAAACTTACGATTCTGCCTTTCATGCCAGAGGTAAATTTGAGATGGAATATCGGCTCATGCGTCATGATGGCGAATATCGTTGGATTTTAGATACTGGTGTACCTAGATTTACACCCAATGGCAAGTTTGTTGGTTACATTGGATGCTGTATAGATATTACAGAACGTAAATTAGCAGAAGTTGCTCTCAAACATAGCCAAGAATCAGTACAGGCGCAATTAGAGGAAATGGAAAGCCTGAATCGTCTCAAAGATGAATTTCTCAGTACAGTTTCCCACGAACTGCGCACGCCACTTACCAATATGAAAATGGCGATTCAAATGCTAGGAATCGCACTCAATCAAGAGCAAAACTTTTTGACCCAAATGGCGAAGCCACAAGCAGAACGCTCGAAAGCGGCGCGCTATTATGAAATCTTAGACAATGAGTGCGATCGCGAAATTAATCTCATTAGTAACTTTCTAGATTTGCAAAGATTGGATACAAGTGCTAAACCCTTAGTTCTGGAAACTATTCAAGTACAGCAATGGCTGTGGCGAGTTGTAGAACTGTTTAAAGCACGCAATCGCAACTCTTGTCAGCAAAAATTGCGCCTCAGTTTAGCGCCCAATCTTCCTATACTCACATGCGATCCATTCAGTCTCGAACGCATCTTGATAGAATTACTCACCAATGCCTGTAAATTCAGTCCTCCAGATGCAGAAATTACTATTTCCGCCCAATTGAAAGCTCACAATATCCAATTTCAAGTGATTAATTCGGGTGTAGAAATTCCTAGCTCAGAATTACCACGCATTTTCGACAAGTTTTACCGCATTCCAAGTAACGACCCCTGGAAGCAAGGTGGTACAGGATTAGGTTTAGCATTAGTACACAAACTCACCAAGCACTTAGGAGGAACAATTGAGGTTGAAAGCGGGTCAAACCTTACCTGCTTTGCTATCCAACTACCGCTGAGTAGTGAGTTGTGAAGGAAATTTCAGAAGAGTCAATAGTCATTGGGCAAACAGGACATTGGCCAAACAGGGCATTAGGCATTTATTAATTTGTCTCCCCGAAGTTCTGAGCGCCGGACGCCGGCGCTCAGACTTCTCTCCTTGTCTCCCTTGTCCCCTCTACCCCCCTCATCCCCCTGCCCCCTAATTTACCTTTTCGGAGAAATTAGCTTGCTGATATCTGAAATATTCGGCTAATATGCGTCACAATTAATACTGCTACCAAAATTCACTGTGAAACCACAATTTTTTATTAGGTCTACTGTAGGCAGGGGTAGCAAGTTGTGGCACGTTGAATCTTGAGTGGCTACAAGCACTTTGGAACGGGAATAAGGAACTTCCTCTATGCTGATTTGCCCTCAGTGTAAATTTGAAAACTCCAATACAAATAAATTCTGCCAAAACTGTGGTGTATCCCTGACCCATAAAATCTGTCCTGAATGCAATACCTCAGTACCTGTAAACGCCAAAAATTGTCCTAACTGTGGCGCTGAGTGTGGAACATTGTGGTGGGCTATTATTGCCAAACAAGCCACTGGGAGTGGGGAAATAGAAACTGGGGGCGATCGCAAAAATGAGGAATTAGAAAAAGATGAACTATCTCCTCTGCCTATTAGCTCCCAACTCGTAGTAGGCTCTTATTTAGACCAAGAGCAGCGCTATCAATTATTAGAGCCGCTACCAAGCTTAGAAGAACTAGCTCCTAATACTGAGGTGTGTATTCAAGTTTTGGACTGCCAACCATATCAAATTGCACCCCTTGTGGCAATGTTAGAAAATAGCAACAAGGGGCTAGTAACACCATCGGTGGCAGCAACTGGAATTCCCCAACTTGCTAAACCTTATATTGCCTTAAAACCACACGGACATGTAGGGATACCCCCAATTCATGATGCATGGCAACAAGGTGATATACAGGTAGTACTCATCCAAGACCGCTCGAATTGGCCGCATTTACTTGAGCGATGGCAAGAAAACACAACCAGTTCATTGCAAATTTTACACTGGTGTTCTGAGATGACCCAATTGTGGACATTGCTAGAACCAGTGAATTGTTGTCAAAGTCTTTTGGATGTGTCCAATTTACTATTGGATGAAGACCAAACACTGGCATTAGGACGCTTATATTCAGACCCATTAAATAGTCAGATAACTGCTGATGTATCGGCAGATTTAATGGAGCAAACATCTACCCAACAAGAGCAGCCTTTAACAATCCAAGCTTTGGGGCGGGTTTGGCAAGCGCTATTTAGACAGTCTCAACGCACTCAATTTGGTTCCATAGTCCAGATGTTAGGGGATTTAGAAATAGGTAAAATTGAGACGATCGCACAATTGCGATCGCGTTTGCAAGAAATGTCTACCGAAATAGTACCACCCACAGCGGAAACTTTTTCGCCCACAAAGGAACAGTACAACACTGCACCAACTTTGCTGCAAGTAGATGAGCTAGAAGATTTCAACCTCAAAAATGACGATATGCCCACAGTTGTCCTCCCCATGCAGCTAAGTAGCCTTCAAGATGCAGGACAAACTGATGTGGGCCGACAACGTCATCACAATGAAGACTACTTTGGCATTGAAAGCAATATTAACAAACTAGAGTTACCCAAAACTAGAGTTCTCCAGGCGCGGGGCTTATATATCCTCTGCGACGGTATGGGTGGTCATGCTGGCGGCGAGATAGCCAGTGAGTTGGCAGTTAATACTTTGCGGCAATACTTTCAAGAACACTGGATTGCTAACCAACTACCAACAGAAGATGAGATCGCACAAGCAGTATATCTAGCAAATCAGGCAATTTACGATCTCAATCAGAAAGATGCTCGTTCTGGCGTTGGGCGCATGGGTACTACCCTCGTTATGCTCTTAATTCAGGACAGCCACGCCGCAGTCGCCCATGTGGGAGATAGCCGCCTTTATTGTGTAACTCATAAGCGGGGATTAAAACAAATCACTATCGACCACGAAGTCGGTCAACGAGAAATTAGTAAGGGAGTAGAAGCCAGCATCGCTTATGCGCGTCCTGATGCTTACCAACTTACCCAAGCATTAGGGCCGCGTGACGAAAACTCAATTAATCCTGATGTCGAGTTTTTTGAAATTAATGAAGATACTCTCTTCATCCTGGCCTCGGACGGTTTATCGGATAATGATTTACTAGAAAACAATTGGCAGACTCACCTGCTGCCGCTACTTGGCTCTGGTACTAACCTAGAAGTCGGTGTCACCGACTTAATTGACTTGGCAAACCAATACAATGGTCATGACAATATTACCGCTATCCTTGTCCGGGCAAAAGTGCGTCCAAATCTGGATAGTCCAAAATAAGTATAAAGTATGAAGTATGAAGTATGAATTTTCTAATGTTTACCCTGCTATCTAGCCTCAGGGAAGTTGTTCTTACCTGAGAAAACTGTAGCCAATTTCAGTTGCATCTCTGTTTTTTCTCCTTTATCCTTCATCCTTTATCCTTGTATTGTGGTTACTCTGACCCTACTAGAACCGCAACAAAAAACGCCGCTCAAGCAATGGTATTTTGAAAAGTCCTCCGTGATTAAGATTGGACGAGCGGCAGATAATCACGTTGTTTTAAATGATAGTTTAGTTTCCCGCTATCATTTGGAGCTTAAACAAGTCAGTTCTGCCAAAAATGAGGATTCATGGCAGATAATTAGTCACGGCACGAATGGCACTTTCCTTAACGGCGTTCTTGTAACTCAGAGCCAACTACCAGATAATTCCCTGCTGCAATTAGCACAGGGAGGCCCAATACTAAAATTCCAACTTCAAGAGGTAACAGCACCAGACTCTTGGTTGCGGCAAAAAGAAATTCCCGGATCAACGGAAAAAACCTCTGTACCTTCATCTTCTAGCTGCACCCATGAAGGGAACTCTCCTAAAAATCTGTTTTGCATCCACTGCGGTCAACCTCTGTCCGTAGAAAACAAAATTCGTCAGTACAAAGTTATACGGACTTTAGGACAAGGAGGGATGGGAACTACCTATCTCGCTTGGGATGAAGTAGGTGTAATTGCGGGACATCCACAACTGCTGGTGTTAAAACAGATGAATGCCGATATGGCAAAAATTGCTAAGGCCCAAGAATTATTTGAACGGGAAGCCCATACTCTCAAATCCCTTAACCATTCGGGAATTCCCAAATATTATGACTTTTTTGTCGAAGGTGGCAAAAAATATTTGGCTATGGAATTAGTCCACGGACAGGATTTAGAAAAGCGAATCTATACCACAGGGCCAGTCATCCCCAGCCAAGCGATCGCCTGGATGATCCAAACTTGTGATATTTTAGACTATCTCCACAGTCAGCAACCACCACTGATTCATCGGGATATTAAACCCGCTAACCTGATGGTGCGAAATTCTAACAATCGGATAGTTGTGCTAGATTTTGGTGCTGTTAAAGAAATTGGCACAGCACCAGGCACTCGGATTGGTGCAGAGGGTTACTGCGCCCCTGAACAGGAACGAGGACAACCATTAACTCAATCTGATTTGTATGCCATTGGCCCTACCTTAATCTTTTTGCTGACTGGTGAAAATCCGTTCAAGTTTTACCACCAACGAGGGCGACATTTCCGGTTTGATGTCAATAGCGTGCCGACAATTACCCCCCAATTAAGAGAAATAATTGACCGCGTTACCGAGCCATTGCCACGCGATCGCTATCAGACTGCTAAAGAACTGGCTGCTGTATTAGCCGCTTGCAAATGAAGTAAGTAGGTAAGTGTGAAGGCTGAAAAATTTCAGCCTTTAGACTTTATTCTTCATCCCAAGCTTCCACTGCTAACAATTCACTGATTGGATCTTGCATACTAAAGCCAAAATCTAACAGTTCTTGTTTCCAGTGTTGCCATTCATTGCCATAGAGCAAAGCGATTTTCCAAATGCTATCACTTGGCTTGATAATATTGGATTCTACGAGTGATTGCACGTTACGCTGCAATTTCACCATTGGGTGAATTACTTGCTGAGTCATAACCTCGATTCAATTCAGATTTTGTTTAGTAAATACTTAATCAAAACTGCTTTCCGTTTTGCAAATGTTACCGATGCGTAGAGCGTTGTACTTTGGGTAAAGCTAGTCTTAACTTTTTAACTATACCATAACTAACCCTACTAAGTTGCTGGATAAGTCTGTTTTGTACGGTAATTACCACCACAAAACACTCAGTCCACAAAACACCGGTTTTAGACACCAAAAGCAAAAATTAGCCGTCCTCATAGATGCATCAAAAGCAAAAGCAGGTACGACTAGTAAAATTGTATTTGTTTTATTCAACGGAAATTGTGCAGATTTTGGAAACCCCATATAATACGGGCTGCTAGGAAGGTTTTTGGTTACGGCGAAATTATTTACCGTATTTGAATCTTATCTAGAATATCGTAAACATTGGAAGATAAACTATATTTTGGTAAATCTTTATATAAATTTTATAGTGACAGCAAACAGCCAAAATATAAGGTATATATTTTTACTCTAAGTCAAAGAGAAAAATCCAGCCTGTGGTAGATGGAGAAACAATAAAATCTGTTTTATTTTGTCTTGAAAATTGGGCATGGGGCGAAGGGCATGGGGCATGGGGCATGGGTAATATATGGTGGATATGAGGGAGATGGGGAAGAAAACTCCCCACACTTCTCAAAGTTCCTCATCTCTCTTGTCCCTCCGAAGTTCTGTTCGTCGTTCGCGCAGCGTCTCCCCTTGGGAGAAGACGTTGGCGTTCGCGCAGCGTCTCCGTTAGGAGAAGCCAGACGCTCGTACCTCGCTACCGCTGCGCTAACGCCGGACGCCGGCGCTCAGACTTCTCTCCTTGTCCTTTTTCATGCGTGGCAATGAAACTTTTTATTTTTTCATTGGGACTGCCTTATTTCTTCAGAACGGGATAACTGAGACAGCATTGCCCTAGCACAAGATTGTGGTTATCATCCAGATGCCGCTTTTAAATATTGTGTAAAAAATTTTTAGCTAAGATGATAGTTTCTGTGGAGTAGTGGGTATCCTCATAACGGGAGGGTTGCTACTACCTAAGTATTTACCACAGCACCTATATAAAGTATGGGTTTAGACGAAGAATATCTAATTAATCGCGGCAAGAAGATTCAGCGGCGACAACAGTTTTTAACAGTAGTATCACTTGTGTCATTCTTCGGCTCGATCATCTTTGCAGCGGTTCCTGTTATACAACAGGCTATTCAACCATCTAAGACAGCAGTTGCACAGGCGGAGAATACATTAGAACAACAAGCAAAGGGTTTGGAACTAGTTTTACAACGGGAGCCAAAAAACGAAGTGGCGTTGGAAGCGTTAGTCAATGTGCGGATAAAGTTGAAAGACACTCAAGGTGCTATTCAAACTTTAGAAAAGTTAGTGGAGTTACATCCAGAAAGGCAAGATTACAAAGCTGTTTTAGAGGAGATGAAGAAAGAACTAGGTAAAAGCGATCGCAAAACAAATAACCCGCCCAAGCCTAATTAATACTCTTTGCTCAAGCATTGTCTGAACAGGGAGTTTTCAGTTGATATTAGTCAATATATAGTTTTAGTTGCCGGATACCAAAAATGCGATCGCTCTCATGAATTAGCTAAATATCAGGATGATCAGACTGTGTTGGAGGATGTGAAGAAAAACAGGGGTAACAACAGCCCAGTAGTCAGAAATAAATTCATCAGTATTTTTTAGTCATACAAAAAAGAAAAACTTAACTAGGCAGTTTTTGTTGTCAAAAAAAATGTTTAATGATAAAGCGATTTTAATCACCGGTGGTACAGGCTCATTTGGCAAGCAATTAGTGAAAACTCTGCTGAGCCAATATCAACCTCGGAAAGTTATAGTTTACTCACGGGATGAACTCAAGCAATTTGAGATGGCGCAAGAGTTTAACTCTCCAGCCATGCGATATTTTCTGGGAGATGTGCGCGATCGCGATCGCTTGCGGTTAGCTTTCCAGGGGGTTGATTATGTAGTTCATGCTGCGGCTCTGAAACAAATTCCGGCGGCTGAATATAACCCAATGGAATGTATTAAAACTAATATTAATGGGGCAAATAATGTTATTGATGTTGCCCTGGAACAAGGAATTGACAAAGTAATTGCTCTTTCTACAGATAAAGCAGTTAATCCGATTAATCTTTACGGCGCAACAAAGTTAGCCGCTGATAAACTTTTTGTAGCTGCTAACAATATTGCTGGGGCAATGAAAACCCGGTTTTCTGTAGTTCGTTATGGAAATGTAGTTGGTTCAAGAGGCTCAGTTGTACCATTCTTCCAAAAACTCATTCAAGAAAAAGCTACAGAAATTCCGATTACAGATCCACGCATGACGCGCTTTTGGATTACCCTGCAACAGGCAGTTAATTTAGTATTGGATAGCTTTGAAAGAATGCAAGGAGGAGAAATCTTTGTTCCTAAAATTCCTTCCATGAAAATTACTGATTTAGCAGATGCTTTAGCACCGGGAATACCAACAAAAATTATTGGGATTAGACCAGGAGAGAAACTCCATGAAGCGATGTTTTCTGAAGAATCTTCCCATTTAGCAATAGAGTTTGCCGATCATTATGTGATAAAGCCTACTATTGAATATACTCGTGTTGTTGATTATAGCTGCAACGCTTTAGGTGAAAAAGGAGTAGCAGTTCCCGAAGGTTTTGAGTATAGTTCAGAGTCAAATACAGAATGGCTCTCAGGGTTTCAACTGCTAGATATCCTGAAATTATGAGTAACTATATTCCTTATGGTAGACAAGATATAAATCAAGCAGATATTGACACTGTAGTTGAAGTTTTGCGCTCAGATTGGATAACTCAAGGGCCAGCTATAGAAAGGTTTGAGCAAGCGATCGCACAATATTGTAATGCGAAATATGCGGTAGCAGTCTCTAGTGCTACCGCAGCATTACATATTGCTTGTTTAGCTGCTGGTTTAGCTACAGGAGATATACTTTGGACATCACCAAATACCTTTGTTGCTTCAGCTAATTGTGGGTTATATTGTGGTGCAAAAGTTGATTTTGTGGATATTGATGTAAATACCTACAATTTGAGTATAAAAGCATTAGAGAATAAATTAGCTTGGGCTGCAAAGGCAGGTTGTTTACCTAAAGTAGTAATACCTGTACATTTCGCCGGACAATCTTGTGAAATGAAGAAAATTGCCGCTTTATCACAACAATATAATTTTCAAATTATTGAAGATGCTTCTCATGCTATTGGAGCAAAATATCAGAGTAAACCTGTTGGTGGTTGTGAATTTTCTGAGATGACAGTTTTTAGCTTTCATCCAGTCAAGATTATTACTACTGGTGAAGGGGGAATGATATTAACAAATCAGGAGAAATTGTATAAAAAGTTAATTAGGCTGCGCAGTCATGGAATTACGAAAAATCCCGATTTGATGCAAGGTGAATCTCACGGAGCTTGGTATTATCAGCAGTTAGAATTAGGCTTTAATTATCGGATGACTGATATTCAAGCTGCGTTAGGTAGTAGTCAAATGAATCGTTTAGATGAGTTTGTAGAACGTCGTCAATTTTTAGCTCATAGATATAATGAATTATTACAATATTTACCGCTAACATTACCTTGGCAAGATCCAGAGACTGAGTCTAGTTGGCATTTATATGTAATTCGGTTAAAGCTAGATAAGATTAGTAAAACTCATAGACAAGTCTTTGAAGAATTGCGGCAAGCTGGAATTGGGGTAAATTTACATTATATTCCTGTGCATACTCAGCCTTATTATCAAAAATTAGGATTTAAAGCCGGAGATTTTCCCCAATCTGAACAGTACTATCAAGAGGCAATTTCTCTACCTTTATATTACGGTTTAAATGCAGATGAACAAGAGCAAGTAGTAACAAAATTAGCAGGAATCTTGTGATGAAAATAGTAGCAATTATTCAAGCAAGGATGGGTTCTACTCGCTTACCTGGAAAGGTCATGAAACAACTTTTTGGAGAAAGCGTTTTGTTCCATGTAATTGCGAGAGTTAAAGCTTGTTCCTTGGTAGATGAAATAGTTGTTGCTACAACCAAAGATTTAGCAGATGATGTCATTGTAGAAGCAGCAGAAAAATGTGATGTCAAGTGGTTTAGAGGTAGCGAGGACGATGTACTAGAGCGTTATTATCTGGCAGCCAAAGAATATCAAGCAGATGTAATTGTGAGAGTAACTTCTGATTGTCCCTTATTTGATGCAGAAGTTTTAACTTGGATGCTGGAATATTTTCAAACTGAAACGAGTCATGGTTTAGAAATAGACTACCTGAGTAACTGTCTACGTCGCAGTTATC
The DNA here is from genome assembly GCF_963875285.1 of Calothrix sp. NIES-2100. Classification (NCBI taxonomy): domain Bacteria; kingdom Bacillati; phylum Cyanobacteriota; class Cyanophyceae; order Nostocales; family Calotrichaceae; genus Calothrix; species Calothrix sp. NIES-2100. The sequence continues at coordinate 7,263,854 of NZ_CAWNLA010000001.1, read as the reverse complement.
CTCGTGGTTTAGATGCTGAAGTTTTTACATTTAAGGTTTTAGAAAGAGCCTTTCAAGAAGCACATCACGCTTATGAAAGGGAACACGTCACACCTTATATTTATGAAAATCCAGAAATTTTTAGTCTCCATAATCAAACCAACGATGATGATTTATCTGATTATCGTTGGACTTTAGATACTGAAGAAGATTGGAGATTGATAGAGGAGATATATAACAAATTATATCAGCCTGGAGAAATTTTTACAACTGATGAGGTAGTAGATTTTTTAGAAGAAAACCCAGAATTATTAATGCTGAACTCTCATGTGGAACAGAAAACACTTAAGGAATAAGTAATGGGTAATTTAAGTTAGGTTACTCATGTTTTTTATCAGCAAGTAAAAGTGTGGAAAATCGTGGAAAGTCCTGGAAGCGTTGCGATTCGAGTTGATGCAAATCCCACAATCGGTATGGGACACCTGCGCCGATGTATAACCCTGGGTAAACAACTTCAGAATGATGGGTTTACAATCCAACTAATCAGTCAGTGTTGCGGCGATGCCAAGATAGAGAAACTGCTCGAGAACTTCAATATCTCTTGGCTTAATCATACTGAAATTAGTTGTCATCATGATATTACCCAAAACCAGGAGTTGTGGGATGCAGAAGCAACACTATCTATTATTGGACGTTATCCCACTGGTGTATCCTGGGTGATTGTTGATAACTACCAACTTGGTGAATTATGGGAGAAAACTATTTGCAAAGCTGGTCATAAAATATTAGCAATCGACGACTTCCGAAATCGCCGACACCACGCTGACGTGCTACTAAGTGATACAAGCTGCCCTTTTGAATCAGATATTAATGGAAATGAAAATGGCTTTTGCGAACTCGTAGGTTCAAAATTTGCCCTTGTTGATCCAGAGTTTGCATTCGTTGAAAAAACTTCCTTATCACTAGCAAAACCGAAGCAGCTTCTGATTTCTTATGGTGGGAGCGATCCCACAGACGAAACCACCAAAGCATTAACAGCTATTCATCTTTTAAGAAACCATGAACAGTACCGAGAATGCCTTGGAAGGGTTGATGTGGTTGTAGGACAAGTGAATACAAAGGCCGATATCGTGATGCGTTCGGCTGAGAAAATTGAGAATGTCAGGGTTCATATTGCGCCTGAAAGTCTCGCATATCTCCTGCGCAATACAGATATATTGCTCACTGCTGGTGGCAACTCTATGGTGGAGTCACTGACAATGCGAAAGCCATGCTTAGTGACAGTAACAAGCGATAATCAAGCCCTGATGGTGAATCAATTGGTAGAGCAATCAGCAATTATTTCACTTGGTGAGTATGCAACCGTTGATGCAGAAAATATATCAAATGCTTTGATTGAAATTGTGACAAATTATGAGGAGGTTGCTAACAACTTTAGATCTCGGTCTATATTTGACCACTTGGGCGCAAGTCGTGTGTCTAAGGTGATGCAATCTATATCACAGAGTAGAACCTGATTTTATTAAAGTTGAATGTATGGTAAAAAGCAGATGAAAAAGTCAGCTATCAACATAGGTGGTCAGCTTATAGGCTCTGGATTTCGCCCGATGACTATAGCAGAAATGTCTGGGAATCATAATGGCGACTTGGAGAGAGCGATCGCAATTGTTCGGGCTGCTGCGTCTAGTGGTGCTGATGCCATTAAACTTCAAACCTACACTCCTGATACATTGACTATTGATAGCAGGCGATCGGAGTTTTTTATTGATGATCCTGAAAGTCTTTGGTATGGATGTCGCCTTTGGGATTTGTACGCAGAAGCACACACCCCTTGGGAGTGGCATGAACCTATATTTGAGGTAGCCCGCAAAGAGGGATTAGTTTGTATTAGCACAGCATTTGATCTGAAATCTTTGGAATTTCTACTTTCAATAGGAGTAGATGCAATTAAGATTGCTTCCTTTGAGCTGATCCACATTCCATTGATTGAAGCAGCTGCACGATCGCACAAGCCGCTGCTGATATCTACTGGGATGGCTACAATTCAGGAAATTGATGACACAGTGGCGACAATTCGTGCAAATGGCTGCGATCAATTTGTTCTGCTCAAATGCACAAGTGCGTATCCGTCAGTAGAAAAAGATGCCAATATTCTGACCATAGATGATATGCGTTTACGTTATGCCTGTGAAGTTGGTTTATCCGATCACACCCTGCGCCCATACGTAGCTTTCGCAGCGACAGCACATGGCGCAGTGGTGATAGAAAAGCATTTCACTATTTCACGCGCTGAAGGTGGTGTTGATGCCGCATTCTCAATTGAGCCTTCAGAACTCAGTGAACTCACTGAAGGAACTCAGCTAGTTTGGCAAAGTTTAGGTACTATTTCGTATGGTTCACTTTCCGTCGAGGATGCTTCACTGAAGGAGCGACCTTCAATCTATGTAGTTCGTCCCATTAAGAAAGGAGAATTGTTTACAGAAGAAAACCTGCGTGTTATTCGTCCAGGAAATGGTCTGCCGCCTAAGCATTACAGTGCTGTAATTGGTAAGAAATCTACACTTGATATTGAGGCAGAAATGCCGATGTCATGGCAGATGATTGAGTAAATTTGACGACCCAAAGTGAAAAGTTTCATATTTAATTGCTACGGACAAATACGGAAATTTAATTAATAAAAAAATCAGCAGGAGGAATATTTAGTGAAGCTTAACTCCCATAACGAGTGGGATTCTCTCAAAGCTGTTGTTGTTGGAACTGTCGCAGGTTTCCGACCAGGTATCGAGGTGGCAAATGCGTCTTTTGATATTTTGGAAAGTGCAGTTGCACTAGCAAACAAAGCTTATCCACAATGGTATCTAGATGAGGTAGCAGAAGATTTAGAGGATCTATGTCATATCTTTTGGCAAGCGGGAGTTGATGTATTGCGGCCAAATTGGTCGGAAAATTCATCCCGTTTCCAGACACCAAACTGGATGGCTGCGGGATTTGATATTTACAACGTGCGCGATATCCACATTGTTTTTGGTGACACTCTTATTGTCAGTGCGCCATCTTCAAGATTCCGCTTATTTGAGCCTTATGCTTTTCATGATCTGTTCTATCAAAACTTTTTCGAGGACGGTTTTAAATGGATATCAGCACCTTTACCAAAACTTAAAGGTGAGTACATTCATGAAATTCAGCGCCCCCGCAGCGAGTTAGAAACTGTGGAGGATCACCTGCATCAGCGTTTGAGTCATGGACTAAATGAAACCTTCCACTATCTTGATGAGGATGAAGTAATTTTTGATGCGGCGAACATTATCAGGCTGGGAAGAGATGTTCTTTTTCTCGTCTCAAGTACGGGAAACCGCAAGGCTGTTAAATGGCTGACAAATATTCTTGGATCTGATTACCGAGTACACGTAACACACGCTTATCGTTCTTCGCATCTTGATTCTACGATACTTCCCCTTTGTCCTGGTGTTGTGCTGCTGAATGGGGCGCGAGTAAATGAGAAAACCTGCCCAGAAGTGTTTGCAGGTTGGGATAAGTTGTATTTTACGGAAGTTGCGCCAGTTCCTGAGTCTGAGGTGGAATTTCATCAATCTGTCCGGATTCCGGTCTACAAAGAATTATTGGAAATGGGTGTTACTTCACCGCTGAATCACATTAGTTCACCTTGGGCTGGTCTGAATGTGATGTCTATTGATTCAAAGACAGTTCTTGTACATGACCGACAGATTGAGATGATCAAGGCGTTGGAAGCTAAGAAATTCACGGTAGTGCCGGTTCGGATGCGTCACTGTTACACCATGCTGGGTGGTCTTCATTGCACAACGCTTGATGTTATTAGGGATTCATCTCTATAGACTCATTTTTTTCAATGAAATTTGTACAAATGCAACAGTTGGTGATTGAGAGTGAAAGATGCTTATGGTGCGAAAAAGCCTGAAAAAGAGTCTTTGACTGGCAGGCGATCGCTCTATATACCAAAATATATGGAATCACGAGATATCTTAACACCAAAAAATATTAAAGCAGTGCTTCCTGTATTTAGCGATCGCTTACATATTCAGTTCTGCTACTCCATTATTCAGCTAACCTAAATCTTCATGCTGAACAACTACTCAAATCAAATATTTTTGTAAGTAAATTATTAGAGTCATATGTATTCAATTAAACTCTTTTCTCAAGGGCTACGTTTTTTTTTAGAGAATGAAAATTTCTTTGAATATTATAGAAAATTCCTTCTCTTCATTTTTAATGAATTTAATCAACTCTTTGGCAGGAAGTTTTTTAACGAACTGCTCATGGTTTCGTCAATCAGAAAACTGGTCGTTATAGCTAGATATATTTATTATGTCGATATCAAAAAATCAATGGCTATATACCAAGGAGATGATAAATATATTGGTGATTTAACCATTGAACATAACCTGCAAGGGCTAGAGAACTTTGTGATATCGCCAAGAATATTAATCCTGATTAAGCCACTTTCTGTATTGGGAAAAGTCAACCCGAACTCAAATTTATTCGGCATATTAAACCCCAGTTCCAAAATATTAGTTATTGGACCGAGATCAGAAGATGATTTACTTTGCTTAATTGGACATGGGTTTGAAATAGAAAATATTCGGGGTTTAGATTTAATCTCCTATTCTCCTTGGGTAGATATAGGTGATATGCATTCTATGCCCTATGAAGACGATTCATGGGATGCCATAATTTTAGGTTGGGTACTTAACTATAGTAATAATCCTAAACAAGTAGCTGATGAAGTAATTAGAGTAGCAAAGCCAGGATGCTTAGTTGCTATTGGAGTTGAGTATAATCCTCTGACTGATGAACAAATTACAGAAATATATGGTTATGCACCAGGTGGTTCGCGTAGTAACTCAGTTGACGAAATATTGGCTTATTTTGGTGATTCTGTAGATCAAGTTTATTATCAACATGATATTAAATCTGTTGTTGGAGATGATAAAAATAGTGAATTAGCAGTTATCTTCTCCATTTCTAAGAAAAATAGCCAGAAAAATGAACAAGCCCAAACAGAATTACTCAATAATGAGGCAGAGGATAATACAGATTATGAAGAATATTGTTTAAAATTACTGAATATTACATTTAATCTCGAGAATATTGACAAATATGATGTATCTGAAGCCGAAAAAAGCTTGAGGAAAAAAACTTATTTTCAAGAAATATTTTCAGAAGTTGTCAAAGATTGGGCTGTTAATGAAAAAATACCGCTGTTGGTTGAGCGAGAGCAGTTTTTAAACATCATAGATGTTTTCAATCGTGGCTATGAGCATTTTATTAAAAATTCTCAAACACCTCCTCAATCTTATCAGGCTATGCGGTTACTATATTTTTTAACAGATGGAGCATTTAACAATTTTTGGATGTCCTTATATAGCTTGTTTTATTTGCCTTATGATTTAAATACAGCCAAAGAATTTTTGATGCCTAGTAGCCAATCTCAGGCAGAAAGTATTGCTAAGGAAATTCAAGAGCAAGGGTACTATGTTTTTGAGGATAAAGTTTCCAGTGAGATTTGCGATCGCTTACTGGATTTTGCCTATTCCATGCCATGTAATATCAATATACATAACCCTTCACAGCCAGAATATGCAATTTATCAAAAAGAACAACCAAAAGCGCCCACATACCATATTGACGAAACAAAACTAATTGAAAATCCCATTATTCAGGATTTCATTTCCGATCGTTTTCTATTAGAAGTTGCTCAATCTTATTGTGGTTCCTGTGTAACAAATAGAAACACCAGTATGTGGTGGAGTACAAGTATTTTGAATGGTGAAGCTTCTTCAAGAGATGCTCAACTATATCATTGGGATGGCGATCCCATCAAATTCTTGAATTTCTTCATTTACTTGACAGATGTTGATACAAATAACGGGCCTCACTGTTTTGTCAAAGGTTCTCACCTCACCAAGCCAATATCTTTATTGCGAGATGGGCGGTTTTTAGATGAGGAAATAGAACAATACTATGAACAAGACAAGATTATAGAAATTACAGGTTCAAGAGGTACTATTATTGCCGCCGATACCAGAGGTTTTCATAAAGGTAAAGCTTTAAAATCTGGACATAGATTAATATTCCAAGTTACTATGGCTACCTGTCTGTTTGGAGCGCCATATAATTCAATTGAGCTAAATATTAAAACAGTGAAGCCCAGTTTTCTGGAAGCTTATAAAAATTTTCCTTATACATACCAAAGATGGCAAATTTTGCATTAATAACCATTGGCTGTTCGCTGAGATGAGGAAATATCTTGAAACATCAATTTTTGGTAGGTGAGAGAATTTATCTGCGGGCTTTGGAACAGTATGATTTACAAGGTGAATACTTACAATGGTTAAACGATCAGGACATAACCAAATGGATGCAACAGGGAATTTTTCCCAGCACTTATAACTCTCTGGAGAATTATTTTGAGTCAATTCAAAATAGTAAAACTGATATAGTTCTAGCCATAATTTTAAAAGAACAAGAACGACATATTGGGAATATTGGTCTTCATGCCATACATGCAATTTTTCGTTCAGCCGAAATTGGTATTCTCCTAGGAGCGAAAGATATTTGGGGACAGGGAATAGCTACTGAAGCCATTAATCTCTTAGTATCACACGCATTTCTGCGTCTCAATTTAAATCGACTATATGCTGGCTCTGTAGAAAAAAACCTAGGTTGTATCCGTGCTTTTGAAAAAGCTGGCTTTATCCAAGAAGGAATATCGCGTCAGTCTTATTACTGTGAAGGTCAATACTTAGATTGTGTAAATTTAAGCCTTTTACGCTTAGAATATTTAACAAAAATTTCTGCAAGGGGAGACTGAACTGTGACTCGTATTGTAGCAACTATTGAAGCCCGTATGGGGTCTTCACGCCTTCCCGGTAAAGTCTTAAAAGAAGCAGTTGGGAAACCACTACTCTTACTCATGGTTGAGCGTGTGCGTCGATCTCGTTATGTAGATGAAGTGGTTGTGGCAACTACGACTAATGAAAAGGACGAAGCTATTGTCCTTTTTTGTCAAGAAAATAATATTTCTTACTTTCGGGGTTCAGAAGAAAATGTTCTAGAACGAGTTGTAGAAGCTGGACAACATTATCAAGCAGAAGTTAGCGTGCTTTTAACTGGGGATTGTCCTTTAATTGATCCTTATGTAATCGACCAACATATTTCTGCTTTCCTCTCGACTTATCCCCATATAGATTACGTTACTAACTGTGAAGTGCGCTCATATCCTCACGGTTTGGATCTCATAGTTTTACCCTGGAAAACATTAGCAGAAAGCCTAGAATTAGCGACTATTGAACCATTTAGAGAACACGTAGGTTGGTATGTTTGTCGGCATCCAGAACGATATCGCCGTTTAGATATTATTGCTCCTCCTGGAATAAGTAATCCTTTCTTTCGCATTACTCTCGATTATCAAGAAGATTACGATCGCATTAAAGCAATCTATGAAGCTCTCTATCATCAAAATCCCCAGTTGACAACGGTGGATATTCTTGAATATGCCCACAAACAAGGCTGGATAGACTCATGAACATCCAAGTAGGGATTATTGGCTTAGGCAATATTGGGCATCGTTTTGGTGTTTCCCCCCAAGGTGAACCACTCAGCCATTCTGAAGGTTACGCTCAGATACCTAATGTCAAAATTAGCCTGGGAGTAGATCCAAATCCCCAAGCCTGTCTTGATTTCCAGCAACGCTTCCCAGAAACACAAGTCTATACCAACTTGGCAGATGTCCCCTCGGATATTCACCTTGATGTCGTATCCATCTGTAGTCCAACTGCTTTCCATGCTCAAGGAGTTACAGCCGCACTGGCTTGGAAACCGCGTGTAATTCTCTGCGAAAAACCACTTGCACCCAATGTTACAGAAGCAGAAATGATGATTAATGCCTGTGCGACTCAAGGCTGTATCCTCATGACTAATTATTCCCGACGCTGGACACCCATGCTCCAAGCTTTGAAAAAGCTTACCAGTCCAAATGGTAGTTTGGGGAATCCTCGCGGGGCTTGCTTGCGCTATAACGGAGGCTTATTGCACAACGGTACCCATTGGATTGATTTATTACTAGCTTTGTTTGGGCCTGTGACTTCAGCTTATTGCCTAGAAACACTACCCGATACTCATGATCCACCCGAATCAATAGCACTCTGCTGGAATAGTGGATTTACTGCCTTTTTAATCGCCCTCCGGGATATCAAATATTCCATTGGTGAAGGGGAAATCTGGGGAAGTGACGGGATGGTGAAATATCTGGCTAGTGGCGAACAAATCACTTTGCAGAAGTCTGAACCTAGCCAATGGTTAGGCTTTCAAGATTTGAGTCAACCAGATCTGATTTGTGAAGATGGGTTAAAAGGACACATACTTGCAGCTGTCACCGAGGCTGTACAGTTAGCCCAAATGGGCGGGCAACCAACTTGTTCTGGTGCTGATGGTATCCTAGCTCTACAAGTTGTGGAAATGGCAAGAAAAAATAAAATTTATACAGGAAATAAATAATTTTATGGTTGTTACTACAGAAAAACCTGCGTTATTGGGTGGCACTAAAACCTTTACGGAAGCACTACCAAGATATATCAGCACTAGCACTCAGGAAACTGAAGCAGCAGTCCAAGTGTTGAAAAAAGGTATTTTATCTGACTATATTGGGGCAGCTGGGCCATTCTTTATGGGTGGTGAACAAGTTCGCAACTTAGAAGCACAATGGGCTGATTATTTCCACGTTCGACACGCGCTGAGTGTAAATTCGGCTACTAGTGGACTACATGCAGCTGTGGTGGCGGCTGGGGTGAGTTTTGGGGATGAGGTAATTGTCCCGCCACAAACTATGTCAGCAACTGCAACCGCAGTAGTGATGGCAAATGGCACTCCTGTTTTTGTAGATCAACAAGAAGCCACTTGTTGCATTGATCCGGAAGCGGTGGAACGTGCTATTAGTCCGAGGACTAAAGCAATTATCGCGGTGAATTTATTTGGTGGGCCAGCCCAAGTATTGCGGCTGCGGGAGTTAGCAGATCAACATAATTTGATTTTGATTGAGGATAATGCCCAAGCACCGGCAGGTCAACACCAAGGGTTGTACTTGGGAACCATTGGTCATTTGGGGGTTTTTAGCCTCAACTGTCACAAAACTATTCAGTGTGGTGAAGGAGGAATAGTAGTCACAAATGACGATCGCTTGGCTAGAAGAGTAGCCTTAGTACGTAATCATGGTGAAAATGCGATCGCATCTGAAAACTGGGATGAAGATGTCGATATTGTTGGCTACAATTACCGTTTGACAGAACTGCAAGCGGCGATCGCTAGCGTTCAACTGCAACGTTTAGAAGAACTTACAGAACCAAGATTAGAAATCGCCAAAGCTTTAGATCAAGGTCTATCAGAATTCAAAGCATTACGGACAGCTAAGGTTGACACAGGCGATCGCCATGTTTACTATACCTATCCAATCTGGTTTGATCCAAACCAAGCTGGCATGTCACGGGACAGATTTGTACAAGCCCTGAAAGCAGAAGGTTGTCCCGTAGAGGGGCGTTATGTCCGTCCTTTATACAGGTTGCCTTTATTTGAAAAACTCAAACACGATGGTAAGACAATCATCTCTCATCCCACAGGAATCTGTCCAAACGCGGAAAAAGCATACAGTGAAACTTTACTAGCCACTTCTTTCATTCAAGTCCCTGGAGGGATAAAACTAGTTGATCGCTTTGTCGCCGCCATAGCTAAAGTCCTAGCTTATGCCGAAGAATTAAGCAATGGGAAAGAACAATGAAAATACTTGCTTTCGCCCATGATCCTGGTGGTGCAAACGCTGTTGCGGCCACAGTAGCTAGGTTACAGGAAATAGGGGCAGTAGTTGAAGCTTATGCCAAAGGGCCAGCTATCCGTCAGTTTCAACGTCTTGGTGTCGCCTATCAACCAGTAGGGGAAGAACACCAACCTCTGTTTGTAGAATTAGACGGTGATGTGTTGCTAACAGGAACATCACAAGTTGATGAATTTGAAAGAGATGCTATTCTCTGGGCGAGAAAAAAAGGTATTCCCAGCATTGCTGTCATCGACTATTGGGCAAATTACCTTCAGCGGTTTCAACCTGTCAACCATCCTGATGCTAAACCAATTTTTCCAGATACCATCACCGCCATAGATGAAACTTGTGCTGCGGGAATGATAGCAGAAGGATTGCCAAGCGATCGCATTCGGGTTGTCGGACAGCCCTATTTTGCTTGGTTAGTAGCAAGACAAAAACCACAAAAAACGAAGCTAGCTACTCCCCAATACGTTCTTTTTGCTTCCCAATATGATGCGAATGAGGTTGAGATTCTCAGAATATTAATTGAAGTATTGGCTGAATATAAGCCGTTAAAAAAATTATTGATTAGATTTCATCCCCGCCAAAATAAGTGTCCTGCTTCACTCAGTTTATTAGCAGAATCAGGTTTGCCATTTGCAATTGATGAAAGTACTGACGTACTGGAAACCATTCAGCAACAAGATATAGTGTTGGGAATTACCTCGATCATTCTGATTGAAGCAGCCTTGATGGGAATAGCATCTGGTAGTTTGATTATCGGTGTAGAGGATACACTTATGACTAATAAATTGGGTGTCACATATCCTCTGACTTCGCCAGAAAAGTTACAGCAATTTTTGTATGATCAACAGCCTCAGCTAGTAGTTACAGATTTTTGTGTGCAACAGCGTGATGCTGACTTGAGGATTGCACAATTAGTTATGCAAAATGGTAATTTATATTGATGGTTTATAGTTTCAATTGTCACATGAAATACCTGATTATTTAGTTATCTAACATAGGGCGATCGCACTAATTTTTCATAATCTGTCTCCAAAATTCTCCTATTTAATCTAGCCTTCAAATAATATTATGTCTATCCAAAAAAAAGTATTATTTTTCTCTCCCTATGGAGCTGGTTTAGTTCATAAGCAAGTAGATGCTGTTGTCGCTACCTCATTAAGATTGCGTGGCTGTGAAGTTTTAGTTGTAGGTTGCGACGGAATTTATCAGAATTGTGCGGTCGCCAGATTCGACAATAATAAATGCCAAGAATGTACTCATATAGGCAAAGACTTCTTTGCCAATGTATTTGAACTTCCATTCATACAAATAGGAAATTTTATTGAAACTCAAGATTACATTGCTGCTAACAAGTGGCTAGAAACAGTCAGTCCTGAAAATTATGCAAGTGCCACTTATCAAGGCTTAGCTATTGGTCAATGGGTAACTTCTACTATTTATACCTTATTTCGGATTTCTGCTGCTGGACTCTCTCGCAAAGATGTCCAAACAGTTCATAGAAAATATTTAATAGATGGTTTTGTAACTTATCAAGCCTTAGTAAGAATATTTAGTGAATATCAACCAACTAATATATTCTTATTTAATGCGCGATTTGCACCCTATCGCGTAGCTTTTGAAGTGGCTCGGCAAATGAAAATTGATATAATTACTCATGAAAGGGGTTTTATTGATAATAGCTTTACTTTCTTTGATAATTATCCAACCTGGAATACACAACCTATATTAGATTGTGTTAAATCATGGGAAAACACAACGTTAACTTCTGAAGAAATAGAACAAACTAAGAATTATTTTATTCAACGTGAATATGGTGTTAATATAAATTGGCACGCTTTTTATAATTTTCAGACTAATTATATAGATGTTCGTCAGAAACTGCGAATCCCATCAGATGCGAAGATATTAGCTGTATTTACCTCCAGTGAAGATGAATTAGCAGCTTTAACAGATAAAGCTAAAATTACCGAACAATTTGAGATTATTGCTAATCTTATCGAAATTTTTAGAAATAGAAATGAGTATTTAGTCATTCGTCATCATCCCCTGATTGGAGGGAATGGAACTGATATATTAGAAACTTATTCTTTAACAAAAGCTTATAAGCAGATTTTTTCTGCACCTGAAAATGTGAGATTTGTCATGCCTTCTGAGCAGCTAACTTCTTACGCTTTGTTATGGAATGCAGAAGCTGCGATCGCTTGCTTTAGTACCGTAGCAATTGAAGCAATTGCTAGAGGCATACCAACGGCAATTTTGGAAACATCAGCATACGAAAAAGCTGCTCAGCATATTATTAATAATCATGATCAAGAACATCTTAATCAGATTGTGGATAGGCTTTTTGCATATAAAGACAAATTCACAACTGAGGATTTAAAAAAAGTTTATCGATTTACAAATGCTTATTTCTTCCAGTTTTCCCATAAATTCCGTGTCATCGGTATTAGAGATTTCCACTATCTTAATTTGCAATTTGAAACGCTAGATGAATTAAAACCAGGCAGCGATCCAACTCTAGATAAAGTTTGTGACAGGATTATGTTAGGAACTTCCTTTGAAAATTTACCTGGAGAAGATTTCAGTAACCGCATTCCAGAAAATGAAGAAGCTTTCTATCAGCAAGAGATATCTACTCTCAAACAACATAAGCAACTTGTCAGAGAACAAACTGTCAACCATCTCAATAATTTAATTACTGATCCTGTGACAGTAGGTATTATCCACCTCAATTATCAAGTTGATAATCCTGATCAAAATCAGCTTTCGTCTGATTATTTGTTACAATCAAGATATAAAAAAATATTCATACAAGAAGTTAATAAGTGTGCAAAAGATAATTATGAAACAATTATAGAAGCTATATTATCTTTGATAGAAGATACACCAGCAGAATATATCTTACTTGCTAACAACTACACTCAATATGATGAATCATTAATTTCTTCAGCTATAGACATTCTCACCTCTTCAGATGATCAAAAATTGCAAGGAGTTTTTGTAGGAGGTTGGTTATCTGGGATAGAAGATAGAATTGAAGATGCTATATTTATTACGGGAATTTTTAGCGATCAAGATAAATTAGTATTACGTAACAGTGGAAAAATGGCTTATGTACAAGCGGTAAAATTATTACCCATACTCAGATTTCCACTAGCGCTTTTATCCTTTGCAGTAATTAGCAAAGATTCTCTAAGAGAAATTTTACAATCTCTACAAGGACTTTCTAGGATTGAAGCATCACAAAAAGTATTTACTTCTATTTTTGAAGATGAAGCCATTTTTAAATTAGAAGTTGCTAAATTAGTAGTTCGTCAAGAGTTAGCAGTTTTTCAAGATATTAATTCCTACACTTTACAGCTATATCTTGAAGACACTTTAAATTTAAGAGCAACTAATTTCATATTATTTCCCGATTGGGAACAGTCTGAAGAATTGATAGTAGAGGATTTAAATACTGCAATAAAGTCTACAATTATCAATTTTGATATTAAAAATACTAGCTTACTAATTTATCTTGGTGAAGTATCAGAAGATGATGCTCAAGTGTTAATATCTACGGTAATTATGAACCTGATAATGGCAGAAAATATAGAGATTTCTGATGAATTACAAATCTCGTTTGTAGGCATATTAAATGAAACAGAATGGGAAGTTTTGAAAACTAGACTCCATGCTCAAATTATTATAAACCAAGAAAATAATATTCTTATACAGCCAAAACTCGCAGGAATTCCTAAGTATGATTTAAATAGTATGCGCCAACATGTAGAAGTTGTTTAAAAAGTATTGTGATTAACATCAAAGTCTCCCAAACCTAACTCCTTAAGGAATTTTAGCTCCCCAACACTCATGAAGGGATGGAGCTTTAAAAGCCTGTCTCCTCGCAGGAGAGAGGTTTTGAGAGAGGTTTTAAGTAAACTTTGCAAGTTGAGAAACAACCTCTTAGAGATTTAAGTCAAGAGCCTCAATAACTTCATCCAGGGAATTAAATCTTTGATTAATAATTTGATACTTTGCTTCATGACTCTCGATAGCAGAAAGTGTGATGTAGGATCTTTCGTAAGCCCAACTATTAAATGAAACTCTGACATTTAAACCCGCAATCATAGCTAAAGTTTCTGGTAAGTTGATAAAAAACTTCCTGTAAGCATTAATATATCTACTTTCACATAGGTAAGCTTTACCAAATCCCATAGCTACACAATGCAAATTAGGGTTACTTTTTAAATAATCAAACATTGCATGAGTGCAGCAAGCAGAATTAATGTTGAATATATCATCAAGTACTATCAAACCACTGTTTGAAAGATACAGGGTAGAAAGCCCAATATCGGAGTAAACAGCATCATAGCTGTGTTCCCCATCTATATGAATCAATCTGAACAAAGGAGAGTGAGGTTCTAAAAATTTGGAATGTCGCTTGGAAATTAAAATTGAGTCCATTTGAAAATAAACTAATTGTTCATTTTCAATGCCTGAAAATTTAGCTATTGTAGGACAAATTGTATTTGGGTCTTGATATGGATCTATAAGGAATAATCTTTCCTTCTCTTCTAGAGAAGTTGCCAACAATGCAGAGGTTGCACCTTCAAGCACACCAATTTCTAGAATATCGCCTTGTATTTCAAGTAGCTTTTGCAAACCCAAAATTTGCTCAAAAATATAAATGTTGTAGAGACTTAAATGAGTATTTTCTGAAAATGTATCGAGATAGCTTTGGATTAGATAATTATCATTAGTGAGCATAATTAGTATCAACCTAAGATATTACAATTATTAGCATAATAAGATTTAAAAAATATTTATACTTAGACTTATCTTAATTGACAAAATGCTTTACTTCAGTGCTACTAATTTGAGTAATGCATTTTCTAAATTATCAACTGTATGCGCTTGACTAAATATAGACATAGCTTTTTGTTGTCCAGCGTAAGTAATTCTCTCCCACTCTTCTGGATTCTGAGCTAAAGAAGATAAAACATCAGCTAAATCTAAAGGATTTTCTGACTCAAACTTTAATCCGTCATTGCCATGCTCAACTATTTCTCCAGCACCACCAGTACCGCTAGTTACTAATGTTAAACCTGCTGCCATAGCTTCGATTTGACTAATACCAAAAGGTTCGGGAAAGCGAGAGGGAAATACTAAAACATTATGCGCGCGGAAAAGTTCTTTGAGTTCTTGACGAGATAAAGCACCGGGAAACTTTACTTTATCTTGCATTCCTTCTGACTCGACAAATTCTTTTACAGCTTGCACAAATTCTGGATTTAGTGTTCCTCCAGCTATGGTAGCTGAAAACTCCATGCCAGCATTATGCAGTAAAGAAAGAGCCTCAATTAAAACATCAGCACCTTTATAAGGCATAACTAAACTAGCATAGGCGATACGTAATTTATCTCTAGGTGGTAGTTCAGATTGATAAAATTCATCAACTGCTGCACCAGGATAAATAGTTTGAGCAGTTTTTACAGAATGTCCATTTTGCTCTAAAGTATCTTTAATCCAATCGCTACAAGTAATATATTGATATAATTTGCTCTTAGGCGTTAATACAGGGACATAACCAGGACCTGCATTCATTACATAATGGGCAACAGGAATACCATCTGCCAGGATTTTTTCTAGTAATTCTAAACCTAAAAAATCAATATTTCCTGCTAGACAAACATCTGGTTGAAAAGTTTGTAATTCTTCAGCTAAAACTTCACGATTTTGGAAAATTCTAGCTAACACTGGTTCTGGAGAATACCACTGTGGCCCTTGAGGTGTCCATTCTCCACATAAATATAAACTGCGATGAACTATAGGTGCTGGTTCGGGAATTTTATAATTTGTAGTGTATTCTTCAGCGTTAGTTGTGATTACTAAGACATTATGACCACGCTGATGAAGTAATTTAGCATAGTCTGCCATAGCTCTCTCATAGCCACCAATGACTTGGGGTGGATATAAATTGCTAAGAATTAAAATGTTTAACTTATTCAACATCCTATCCTTCTTTTGTTTCTAAATATTTTAGCCACATTTGCTGATAAGCCTTTTCCATTTCTCGGGTAAATTTTTCTGCGTCCCATAAAGGTGCATTTTTTCTTCCTTGTCTTAATTTCCAAGAAATTTCTTGTCTGAGTTTCTCATCCTTGCCTAAGCGCACTCCCCATTCTACATATTCCTCATCAGTCCAAGCAATGCCTTCTGTAATTCCAGCATTAATCATCATGGTATAACTATTGCGAGCAGCAAATTGTTGCCCTACCCTTGTCACTAAGGGAATACCCAGCCATAAGGTCTCTAAAGTAGTAGTTGCACCATTATAAGGATAGGTATCTAAAACTATATCAGCAATAGCTAAATTTGCTCTATGAATTAGTTCAGTTGGATCTTGAGATATAAAGCGCAAATTTTTCGGATCTATTCCTTCTTCCTTCGCTAGTTTTTCATAAAATCTCTGGCAGGCTTCTACATCACTATAACCTTTGATTAATAAGTAACTATTAGGAACCTGCTTAATGATTTTCAATTGTAATCTAGTATTCTCTAAATGACGCTTATAGTCTTTTTGACCAACGAAATATATAATTCCATCCGCCGGAATATCAATTTGCTCTCGTCTTAATGTCGGAGTTTGGATTTCAAAACCCCCTACAGCAACGTAAGTTTCTGGTAAGCGCCAAATTTTTTCACTGTAATAGCTTTGACTTTCTTCTGGTAATACATAAGGATCGGCAATAAAGTAATCAATAGAGGGTAAACCAGATGCATCCCACCCTAACCAAGTTACTTGAATGGGAGCAGGTTTGACTGCGAGAACTTCAAAAATAAAATCGAAGGTTATACTATCTAAATCAACCAAAATATCAATTTCATCTTTAAGTATTTGTTCAGTTAGTTGTGATACACTTTCTATTGTGTCAATACTATGGGCTTGATGAGAAGATTCAATAAAAAACTCCTGTAAACTATCGTGGAGACGGGGATTAATTATGTATGAATAAATTTTAAAGTTATCAGCATCGTGGTGTTTAAATAGCCAACGGGCAATCCAACCTACAGAATGTTGTTTTAAGTAATGCGATAAATAGCCTATTTTTAAAACTTTCTTACTTGTTGTTGAGGAAGTTCTTTGGTGACGATATTGATTAATTTTTTCTCCTAGGTTAAGTTCAAAGTTTTTGACACATAAATTCATTAACTGATTTTGCATCGGTCTAATGACTTGAGGAGTGTCTACTATATAGGGGAAAAAGTACATTGACGTATACAGACGCATAATTCTTGCATCCTCTAGTATTCTCGAGGATTCTTGAATCACAGATGATATTAAACTCTTTTGTTGTTCTATAGCTAAACAAGCTTCTTCCCATGCTCCTGCTGAGATTAATAATCCCCTAATTAGCAAGTGATTATAAAAAACTTTGTCAACTAAATTTGTAGAAATAGATAAGAGTTTTTTCGCTGTATTAATTCCTTGAACATGCTGACCCGTTATTTGATAACAAAAAGCTAAACGAATTAGAACTTCCCGATCGTTAGGATCTATTGCTATATAAGTTTCCAGTAACTGAGCAGCAAATTCAGAATTTCTTAAAGCTGATTCTAATTTAATAGCCGCAGATGCTATAATATAGTTATAGTCATAAAGATTGCTTGCTGATGCCAATACACTTTTGGCTAACTCTAAAGTTAATCTGTGGAGCGGCGGATATTCTACAAGTAGATAAAGAACTTCGGAAAATAATTCTGGCTCTAAAGAGATATTTGGCTCTTGCAAGACATTAGTAATACTAAGTTCTTCAAAATATTCATCATCTAATATTTCTAATTGTGTAGCTAAATATAAGTTAAACAATAAATTATTAACATGATGAAAATCGATTTCCCGTAAATGTTGACTAATGATCCAGGCTTGTTTATAGTTTTCTAATTTTGCCTGCTGTTGAATTTCTTGATATAAAAGCTGGGTTAACTCTGTTGTCCATAACCGAATCTCTTCTTCATTTCCCTCGGTGATAGCCATCAACCAAGTTAGTTGTGCTTCTTGCTCTTTACCTTGTAATAATAAATATAATCCCAAATGCCAGTAATGGGATTTGACATCAGGTTCTACTTCAATGGCATTTTCGTAATATTCAATAGCCTGAGGATAATCTATAGTTTGTGAATTTTGTTGCATTTGTCAGTAATAAAAGTTAATCATTGATAAAAAAAAATATTGTAGAGACGCTCAATCGAACGTCTCTACTTTTAGGTAGGAATGAAAATTGTATATATCTACCTGTTCTCAAGTTGCTTTGACTTAGACTTAATAGATTTAATTCTCGCAATTCAACTTTTGAATGTGTTATGTCATCCTCATTCCTGAATTGTTTAATTACTTACCTACTTCCGTAGAACCACCAGCGCAAGCTTGCCCACTTGTTGGAACTACCGCAGTAACAGCAACAGCAGTAGTTTCACAGAGAATGGCAACACTAGTTGCATCACTGCTTGAACCTTCGGTAATTAAGGAGACCATACCGCTATAGTTTCTAATTACACCGCTAACCCCTGTGAGAGAAGATCCAGAGTATGCAGTTGAGCTAGTACCTGTACCAGAACCGGCGCTTGAATACTTGTAATTAACAGTTTGTGTTTTAATCCCTACGCCCAAATCTTCTATTTTAGTTCCGAAAGTTCCTTTTTCTGTAAAGAAAGCTTGTTGTCCTTTATTCAGAGAACCTACATAGGTCTTAGCTTCGGATTGTTTAGCTTTGTTGGCTTGGTTCAAGAAAGAGGGCAACGCGATCGCAGATAAAATACCGATAATGATGATAACAACTAATAATTCAATGAGGGTGAAACCTTCGTCTTCTTTCTTTTTGCCGAGGATGTATTGGATAAATTTCGCTTTCAATTCGGTTTTCATAAGTGTTTTCCCTGCCGTCCGGGTCGTTTGTTTGTTCTAGAAATAACTTACCCACCTTCGATCAGTTTCATATCACTTGTAGTAAAAAAATTTTTTCGTTAGTTTTTATACCTAAATCTCGCTGATGAGGAGGCTATCCGATTCGATGAAGAAAGGTTATGTGTTGAGGTAGATGACGGATATGGGGAGATGAAATATTAACCTGCGTAGATGCATTAGGGTTAGCGTAGCGTCTCCACTTGGGAGAAGGAGCGTCAGCAGCTTGTTGTAGATAGCGCTCTCAATATCCCTAGTTTTGCCAATTTGCGATCGCAGTTTGTTATGCTATATTAAGCGTAGTCGTTATGAGTTTGTATAACTGTTATGACCAACCCGACAGTAGAAAACTTGGTAATCATCGGTTCTGGCCCAGCAGGATACACAGCTGCGATATATGCCGGGCGTGCTAACTTGAAACCTGTGGTATTTGAAGGCTTCCAAGCGGGGGGTTTGCCTGGTGGGCAACTAATGACAACGACGGAAGTAGAAAACTTTCCTGGGTTTCCCCAAGGGATTACTGGGCCGGAATTGATGGACAGGATGAAAGCGCAAGCAGAACGCTGGGGGGCTGAGTTATATACAGAAGATGTGATATCAGTTGATTTGACTCAGCGTCCGTTTACTGTCCGCTCAGAGGAAAGGGAAGTTAAAGCCAACAGCATTATTATTGCTACTGGTGCGACCGCAAAGCGTTTAGGTTTACCCAGTGAACATGAATTTTGGAGTCGTGGGATTTCTGCTTGTGCGATTTGCGATGGTGCGACACCAATTTTCCACGGTGCAGAACTGGCTGTAATTGGTGCTGGGGACTCGGCTGCGGAAGAGTCAATATACTTAACCAAGTATGGTTCTAAAGTAAATCTGTTGGTGCGTTCCGATAAAATGCGGGCTTCTAAAGCCATGCAAGACAGGGTTTTGAGCAATCCAAAAATCCAGGTACATTGGAACACTGAAGCCGTAGATATCTTTGGTAACGGCCACATGGATGGGGTGAAAATCCGCAATACCAAAACCGGGGAAGAAAGCAAATTATCTGCCAAGGGTTTATTTTATGCCATTGGTCACAGTCCGAATACATCTCTATTCAAAGGACAACTAGAACTGGATGAGGTGGGTTACGTTGTGACTAAGCATGGTTCGGTAGAAACCAGCATTGAAGGCGTATTTGCGGCTGGTGATGTGCAAGATCATGAGTTTCGGCAGGCAATTACGGCGGCGGGTACTGGCTGTATGTCAGCGATGTTGGCAGAACGCTGGTTATCTTCTAATGGTTTGATTCAGGAATTCCATCAACAGCACCAAACACCAGTTAATGAATTAGAACATCCGCCAGCAGCGAAGAAAACCGAAGCTGAGCAAGACGCTGAATTTAATTTAAACGCCACACGCCATGAGGGTGCTTATGCTTTGCGGAAACTCTTTCATGAAAGCGATCGCGTACTTCTGGTAAAATACGTTGCTCCGGGCTGCGGCCCTTGTCATACACTGAAGCCAATTTTAAATAAAGTGGTTGATGAATTTGACGGTAAAATTCACTTTGTCGAAATTGACATCGACAAAGACCGCGAGATTGCCGAAAATGCTGGGGTGACAGGAACACCGACGATTCAATTGTTCAAAAATAAGGAACTGATCACAGAAGTCAAAGGTGTGAAGCAGAAAAGCGAGTACCGCCAGTTGATTGCAAGTAATCTTTGAGGAGATGGGATTGGGGATGGGCTTCTCTGCGAGAGGCTGCGCCAACGACTTTGCTCAGCCTACAGGGAGCAAGAAAGAAATAACTAATGACTCTTGCCTATTCCTAATGCCCAATGCCCCATGCCCATTTTCTGCGATCATCACTAGATTAATGCGATCGCATTGACAGAATACATCCATATTGCCGCCACTATAAGCCAAAATTTTTATAGACAGAACTTAGGTACAGGTAAGATGGATATCAAACATGGCTTCGTCGGCACCATTGGTAATACACCTCTAATTCGCTTAAACAGCTTTAGTGAAGAAACGGGGTGCGAAATTCTCGCTAAAGCAGAATTTCTCAATCCTGGTGGTTCCGTTAAAGACCGCGCTGCACTGTATATTATTGAAGATGCGGAAAAAAAGGGCCTGCTCAAACCTGGTGGTACAGTCGTTGAAGGCACCGCTGGTAATACTGGAATTGGATTGGCACATATTTGCAACGCTAAAGGCTACAAATGCCTAATTATCATTCCAAATACTCAGTCTCAAGAAAAAATAGACGCATTAACAACCCTAGGTGCAGAAGTTCGCCCTGTTCCGGCTGTACCTTATAAAGATCCCAATAACTATGTCAAGCTATCTGGCAGAATAGCTAGTGAATTAGACAATGCTATTTGGGCGAATCAATTTGATAATTTAGCTAACCGCCAAGCCCATTACGAAACTACAGGGGCAGAAATTTGGGCGCAAACAGATGGGAAAGTTGACGGCTGGGTAGCTGCAACTGGAACTGGCGGTACATTTGCTGGTGTCGCACTCTATTTAAAAGAAAAGAATCCAGCAGTTAAATGTGTTGTGGCAGATCCCCTAGGTAGTGGACTTTACAGCTACATCAAAACTGGTGAAATCAATATAGAAGGCAGTTCCATCACTGAAGGTATTGGTAATAGTCGTGTCACAGCGAATATGGAAGGCGTACCAGCTGATGATGCAATCCAGATAGATGATAAAGAAGCTTTGCGAGTAGTTTATCAACTGCTGAGAAAAGACGGATTATTAATGGGCGGTTCTACAGGTATTAATGTTGGTGCAGCTGTTGCCTTAGCCAAGCAGTTAGGCCCAGGACATACTATTGTTACCATTTTATGTGATAGTGGTTCCCGATATCAGTCGCGGATATTCAATCGCGAATGGTTAGCTTCTAAAGGGCTTTCAATAGATTAGTCATTGGTCAATAGTCAGTTGTCAGTTGTCAGTTGTCATTGGTCAGTTGTCATTTATCCTCCTTCCCTTATCTCCCCTGATCTCCCTCTCTGTGTCCTCAGCGCCTCTGCGGTTGGTAAAAATGTCAAATACCACTCAACCATCACACTCACCCACAACAGATCCAAATTCTTCGCCAAGATGTGTACGCGTGTGCCAAAACCGCGCTTGTAAAAAACAAGGTGCAGCAGATGTTTTAGCCGCCTTTGTTGCTTTACCGGTTTCTGGTGTCATGGTTATTGCTAGTGGCTGTTTGGGACAATGTGGCAATGGGCCAATGGTATTAATATTACCGGAGATGGTCTGGTATAGCGGCGTTCAACCAAGTGAAGTACCTCTACTGGTAGAACAACACTTATTAGGTGATCAAAGAGTCAAGCCGATGCTTTATTATCGGTTTCATCCCCAAGGATAAACTGTTTAAAAATTTATCAAGTCTGCACTCTTTGTTGACTGAAGTGAGGAAGCCATGAATATTCAGCAGCTACGTCAATCATTAAAAATGAAGTGGCTGAGTTACTACGCACAAAACCGCCCTTGGTTAGTAAAAATGCGAATCTGGGGTACTTATGATGGTGTGCGCCGCCCTTGTTCTGGTTTTATGTTGGCTACTTTGTCTGTTTTAGAACCGCAGTTTGAACAAGTACTTTCTTTTCTGACTGAATTAAGTAATAATCCTGACAAAATAGTTGCTGCTTTGGGTCTTAACTTCAATCCTGATGAAGAGTTAGATTTAATTATTGAAGAAGATGCTAACGCTGCTAATGAATTGCCTAGTGAGTCTTTGGAGGAAATTCAGGATCAAGTTCAGCATGTATCATTAATAACTGATTATTCAGAAGTGACTTCCGAATCGCCAACGAGAATATTAAATTCCGAACAGGCACTTACTGATTTGGCACCAACAAAAATTACTGTATCATCCTTTTCAGAAACTAATGGAATATTTCGCGATCGCCAATTTGGATCATCGCTTGCAGTGGCTACCCAGGTAAATCGGGAATCTTCAGCGAAGACGCTACTTGTCGAGAAGCCTCCTGCTCAGACTATAGTTCAAAATCATCAAAGGCGATCGCTAACAATGACTACCGAGATTCCTACCCAAAGCACAACTATGTTAGCGTCAGCTATGCCTACCGAGATTCCCCAAGATGATACAAACTTGAAATCCCTTGCTGTCGCTATCAAAGTTCCTAGCAATAGTAAACCACTGAAGATACAATTGCCAGCTATTCCGACTAAAAGTAAAGTCTCACCTAGCAGTAATGCTCGTAGTTTAGCCTCTTGGGTAGATGAGTTCTGTCAAGGTGCTGATTGGAATCCAGAGGAAGCTATTTTTATTCACTTTTGAAGATAGTCAATGGTCAATGGTCAATGGTCAATAGTCCATTGTTACTCGAAGCAATGCCATTGTTAAGCGATGCAATGGCATTGTCAGGCGATACAATGGCATTGTCAAGCGATGCAATGGCATTGTCAGGCGATACAATGGCATTGTCAGGCGATACAATAGCATTGTCAGGCGATACAATAGCATTGTCAGGCAATACAATGGCATGGGTAGTTGATAGTAGCGTAGCCTATTTATCCGGACTTAGTTGCTTCTTCGCAACAACAACCTGCAACCCCATCTGTGGGATGAATCTCAGGCATAGTAACTAGAGACGGTTTGGCAAACAAGGGACATGAAGGTAATTGCCATTGTACAGTTGAGACATTCAAGTCTTTGATTAACCCTGTTTTGATGTCTAGCACCCAACCATGAATTGTCGGGGCGTTTTGCTCATGGAGTGCTTTCCGGATGATGGAAGTTTGGTAGAGATTTTTTACCTGCGCCAGAACGTTGATTTCTGCTAGTCGATTTAGACGCGCTTCTCTGGTTGGTATGGCATTAATCTCGCCTTGGTTGTGTAAATAAAGTTCCCGAATCGGATTTACCCAGCTATCAATGATTCCGGTGCTTCTTCCTTCTAGCGCTGTTTTAATTCCACCGCAATCGTAGTGTCCACAAACAATGATGTGTTTAACCTGAAGATGGAAAATCGCATACTCTAAAACAGCTAAGAAGTTAATATCAGTTAGCGAAACTTGATTAGCAATATTGCGATGTACAAATAACTCTCCGGGTTCTGTGCGGGTAAAGTTCGTTAGCGGTAAACGACTGTCGGAACAACCTATGTAAAGAAAAGGTGGTTTTTGTCCGTCTGCTAATTTGTCAAAGTATTTCGCGTCTAGGGCTAGTTTTTCGGAAACCCAAGACTGATTATTGCTGAGAAGTTCATCAATGGTGTGATATTTCATCAATGATTGAATAAACCTATGATAAGCATTGTATTTTATCTATATATATATTTGTAGTTGATTCAACAATCCCAAACAATTGTCGGCTAAAAAAATTTACGAAATGCGACTTTAGAGCTATTTTCAGGTAAATAGACCAAGGTGTAGAGAATATTGCTCACCAAAAATGCCTGTAGGACAAGCATTTAGGCTTAGGGATATTCGTGAGAGACAAAGGGTACGGCGACTATTTCACCTTCGGTTTCTCCTACTTGCACTTTTAAGCCAACGCCACCTGCTTTAGTCCGAATGTAAGCTAGCCCAAAATAGCCGTCAGCTATTTCAGTGAGACTGGTAAGTTTGCCAACTTTTTCATCGCCAACAGAAATCGCACTGCCAACTTCCGCAAAACCACTCAAGCGAATTCCCCAAAGGTTTTGCTTTACACCTTTATATGTATTTAGTCTGGCAATGGTTTCTTGCCCGATATAGCAACCCTTATTAAAAGATATAGTCTGCCACAAGCCAACTTCTAGGGGATTGTAATCATCTGTTAGTTCCGCATCTGGGGCGGGTCTTCCTTGTAATATTCGCAACGCATCCCAAGCGCGATCGCTCAACTCTACTGCGCCTAATTCTAAAATTTGACCCCACACCTTCTCTTTTTCTGAGACGGGCAAAATTAGGGTATATCCAGTAGAAGCCAAGCCACTACCAACGGCAACAATTAAGCCATCGTTGAGGATAAGATGATTACCGTATGGTTGACCAATAATTGCGATCGCACCCAACTTTTCAATAATCGCATCACTTTCAGGGCCGATGAGACTAAAAGTAGCGGTTTCATCTGTCACATCGGTTAATTGTACCTTATCAGCAAAAAAGATATAGCGATCCAACCACTGCAAGATAAATTCGCGCCGGCTAGGCGAAACCAACAATAAAACCGCATCTTCTAGAACGTATGCTGTCGCTAAATCAATCGTGCGGGCTGTGGATGTTACCATCACCGTATCGCACCCTTGCCCAGGCTTTAAAATTTGGAAATCATTAGTAGTTTGGTTGTGTAAAAAACGGATGCGGTCATCATCAGAAACACGGATGCGTCCCCAATGAGAGCGATCGCATACAGCAACCCCTTCTGTTACCGCTTGGATAGCTGCTGCGTCTTTACCGTCAATTGCAGATGTTGGCATGGTAATGAAGAGTTGCTTTATTTTGAGAACTTACGCATTGGAAATATTAGCAAATTATCTTTTACTGGTTCAAGGGGCATTGGGCATTGGGCATTGGGCATGGGGCATTGGGCATTGGGCATGGTTAATTAATCTGGACTATTGACTATTGACTATTGACTCTGGACTATACCTATATACAGTTCCATAAGTTTTTATGATGTCAAAGGTTGCACCTGCTGTTGTGGTATTGGGTCAAAATAGTGTGGCAGTAGCACGCAAAATCATGAGTGTGCTACCAGGGGCGACGTTATACGGTTTGGCGGGGCGGACTTCTGAAATAGATGTCAGCTTTAGCAATTTTGGTGAGACAGTGCGGGAATTGTTCGCCCAAGGAACGCCACTGATTGGGATTTGTGCAGCAGGTATTTTAATCAGAACTTTAGCGCCGATGATTTCGGATAAACGCCAAGAACCGCCAGTAGTAGCTGTAGCTGAGGATGGTAGTGCGGTTGTGCCGCTGTTAGGTGGATTGAGTGGGGTGAATGATTTGGCGCGTCGCATTGCTGAGGTATTTGATGTCAAAGCAGCAATCACGACTACGGGCGATATCCGGTTTCGCACAGCGCTGTTGTCTCCTCCCTCTGGATATCATTTAGCTAATCCAGATGATGCCAAAACTTTTATTTCGGATTTGCTAGCTGGGGCGCAGGTGAAGTTGGAAGGAATAGCGCCTTGGTTGACTAATAGTCAATTACCCATTGACCCTGATGGCAATTTGACGATTAAAATTAGCGATCGCCTACTAAATCCTACACCAAACTGTCTGATATACCATCCAGCTACAATTGCGATCGCTCTTAGTGAAATCTCTGGAAGTAACGAGCAAATACTAGCTTCAATACAGCAACTATTAGCAGCTGCGGAACTTGCGCCAGCATCGGTAGCTGGGGTATTTGCACCAATTGCGATCGCTGCCAATCCAGCAATTCATGCTGTTGCTAGCGCCTTGGGAGTGCCTACACGCTTTTTTACCTCAAATCAACTAGAAAACTTACAATCTCAAGGTTATAGCCTCACCCAAGCAGTAGCAGTTGCAGCCACAGGGACAGATGGAGAGCTAATTTCCACAGATGCAGAAATTGCGATCGCTCTTTCCCCCGAACCAATCGACCCCAGCATTATCGGACAGCCACGGGGACGGTTAGCTGTGATTGGTACGGGGCCTGGTAGTCAACAGTGGATGTCTCCTGAGGTGAAAGAAATTCTCAAATCGGCTACTGATTTGGTAGGTTACACAACTTACTTAAATTTAGTTGGTTCTCTGGCTGAAGGTAAGCAAAGACATGATTCTGACAATCGCGAAGAAATATCACGGGCGGAAATGGCGCTGGATTTAGCAGCCGAAGGGCGATATGTGGCGGTGGTATCTTCTGGCGATCCGGGGATTTATGCGATGGCGACAGCAATTTTTGAGGTTTTGGATCACCATGCTAAACCGGAATGGGACAGCATCGAGATTCATGTAGCACCGGGAATTTCCGCCATGCAAGCCGCCGCCGCCGCTATTGGCGCACCCTTGGGACATGATTTCTGTGCTATTTCCCTCTCAGATATTTTGAAGCCTTGGTCAATTATTGAACAACGAATTGCGGCGGCGGCTGAAGCTGATTTTGCGATCGCTTTCTACAATCCTGTTTCTAAAGAGCGTACTTGGCAACTAACAGAAGCGAGAAATATTTTGCTGCGCTACAGAACACCTAATACCCCAGTAGTCTTAGGGCGAAATCTCGGACGGACGGGACAGACTGTAAAAGTAATTGCCCTTGAGGAGCTAGCACCAGCAGTAGCGGATATGCGAACCATGATTATTATTGGTTCCAGCAAGACAAAGACGATTCAGCGCAGTGATGGCAGTGTCTCCGTTTACACTCCCCGCCGATACAGTTAAAATCACAATATTAAAAAAGGGAATAGAGCGATCGTTCCGGAAAAAATCTATTTCCTTAAAAGTTGTTGACTGTCAACAGTCAACAGTCAACAGTCAACAATAACAACGGAATATTTTTTTACTTTGGAAGTCCCTTAAAACTTACATCCGATTGCTATATGCCCTACGACATTACTATGTGTCCCGGACAAAATTGTCCGATCAAACAAGAGTGTTACCTGTTTACAGCTGAAATTTTAGGTCGTCAGGATTTTTTTGCAACAGATCCCTATAGTTTAACTACTAATTCCTGTGAGTATTTTATCAGTAACCGCCCAGACGAAAATAAAATCCGTTTGAAAGCTTATGAAATCTGGCAACAAACTGGCTATCCCAATGGCAAGTCTGTGGAACATTGGCTGCAAGCTGAAAAAGAGTTGACAGCCTTAAAAAACTTCCGTTCCTGATGACTATTAGTTTGTACTGTAAGATGAAATCGGCTCATTTGAGCATTGGAAATTCTTCACCTGGAAACTCATGAACAAATTCATACTTCACTTAATGTCAACTCCTGTACTTCTTAGCTCTATTCTGTCAACAGGAATCGTCATTAATCAAGCCCAAGCTATCGAAGCCCAACCCACAAATACAGATCGTCTGTCTTGTATTCGTAATAAACATAAAGTTGGTTTAGTATGTGCGAGAGCGTCTGTTTTAGAGCAAATTCCTAAATATCAAGCAGAAGCCGAACCATCTGCCGATGGTGTACCTATGCTAGAGTTTAACGACCAAGAAAGCGATATGGCGATCGCTTTATTCGGCTGTGATTGTCCTGCTTGTATAAATTCTTTAAGAAAAATGCAGGGTGCAACGCCTTTAGTTTATTAACAATTCAAAATAATTACTCAGTAAGTAGGCACGATTCAACCGAACTATCTAAAGTTTTTTAGGGGGAAAGATTTTGCCCTTTCCCCCTTCCCTATGAACCCTTAGCCCCAAACCAAATATCCACTCGAAGATGCTTAACCGAACAGTAAGAAGTATAGGCATCATATTCAGTTGATAAAAAACATAACACAGATTATAGTAGTTTCACTAGGATAAACCAAGCTAAACGCAGACTGAGCAAATCACATGACAGACGTTTTTATCTCCTATTCGCGCATAGACAAGGAGTTCGTCGTTATTCTCCAAAATGCACTACAAGCTCAGAAGCGTGAAACCTGGGTTGACTGGAAAGATATTCCTTTAACTGCTGATTGGTGGTCAGAAATTGAAGCGGGGATTGAGGCAACTAACACCTTTGTCTTTGTAATTAGTCCAAATTCGATTGCCTCTAAAGTCTGCAATCAAGAGATTGAACACGCAATCAAAAATAGTAAGCGCCTTGTGCCCATTGTACGAAGAGAAGGCTTCGACATAGAGCAGGTTCATCCTGCCCTTTCTCGCCACAACTGGCTGTTCTTTCGGGAACAAGATGATTTTGACAATGTTTTTGCCCACCTAATTCAAGCAATTGATACAAATTTAGAATATGTGCGTGGGCATACGCGCTTGCTGATTCGGGCGCTGGAGTGGGAGAACAAAGGGCGTAATGATAGCTTTTTGCTACGTGGGACTGATTTAGAAGCAGCAGAGCAATGGCTGGTCTCTAGTACTGTTCAACAACCCCAACCAACCCAACAGCAGAAAAACTATATTAGTAAAAGCCACGAAGCCGAAGCCGCCCATCAAAGATTGATGAAAGCTGGACACCAAGCAAGGCAGATGCTTCGCATTGGCTCTGGGATGCTGGTTGTGATGTTGGTATTAGCAGCAATAGCTGGATTCTGGGCAAACAAAACTATTCAAGAAGCACAAGAAGGCACAAGTTTAGAGCGACAGGCAGTAGCAGCTTTACATCAGTTTGAAACACAGTCAATCAAAGCCTTACTCACAGCCATGATTGCGGGGCAAGGATTGCAATCAATAGTTAAGGATGGTCGCCCTCTAGAACAATATCCAACCACCAGACCCATATTAGCTTTACAAAGAATTTTAGATCGGATTCAAGAACGGACGCAGCTGACAGGGCATCAAGATTTGGTTATCAATGCCAGTTTTAGCCCCAATGGCAAGCTGATTGTCACTGCATCCTTTGACAAGACAGCGCGAGTGTGGGACACAACTGGTAAACTTTTAGCCCAACTTCAAGGTCATCAAAAGCCTGTCTACAATGCTACTTTTAGCCCCGATAGCAAGCTGATTGTCACTGCTAGTGAGGACAAGACAGCGCGAGTGTGGGACACAACCGGGAAGTTATTAGCCCAACTCAAAGGGCATCAGGGTTCGGTCAGAAGTGCCAGTTTTAGCCCCGATGGCAAGCTGATTGTCACTGCATCCTTTGACAAGATAGCGCGAGTATGGGACACAACCGGTAAGCTGATAGCCCAACTTAAAGGTCATCAGGATTCGATCAGAAGTGCTAGTTTTAGCCCCGATGGTAAGATGATTCTCACTGCTAGTGATGACAAAACAGTGCGGCTATGGGACATAACCGGGAAGTTATTAGCCCAACTCCAAGGACATCAGGGTTCGGTCAGAAGTGCCAGTTTTAGCCCCGATGGTAAGATGATTCTCACTGCTAGCGATGACAAAACTTCCCGGCTATGGGACATACAAGGTAAGTTATTAGCCCAACTCCAAGGACATCAGGATAAGGTCAGAAGTGCCAGTTTTAGCCCCGATGGCAAGATGATTCTCACTGCCAGTGATGACAAAACAGCGCGGGTATGGGACACAACCGGTAAGCTGTTAAGCCAACTCAAAGGGCATCAAGCTGCGCTCAGAAATGCCAATTTTAGTCCTGATAGTAAGTTGATTGTTACTACCTCCTTTGACAAGACAGTGCGGGTATGGAACACAACTGGTAAGCTGTTAACCCAACTCCCAGGACATCAGCAGCTGGTCATAAATGCCAGTTTTAGTCCTGATAGCAAGCTGATTGTCACTGCCTCTGTTGACAAGACAGCGCGGGTATGGGACATAACGAGTAAGCTGTTAACCCAACTCAAAGGGCATCAGAGTACTGTATACAATGCCAATTTTAGCCCTGATGGTAAGCTGATTGTCACTGCTAGTGAGGACAAGACAGCACAGGTATGGGACATAACAGGTAAGTTGTTAGCCCAACTCAAAGGGCATCAGAGTAGTGTATACAATGCTAGTTTTAGTGCTGATAGTAAGCTGATTGTCACTGCTTCCTTTGACAAGACAGCGCGGGTATGGAACACAAGCGGTAAGCTGTTAACTCAACTCAAAGGGCATCAAGGTGGGATCATCAATGCCAGTTTTAGCCCTAATAGCAAACTGATTGTCACTGCCAGTGATGACAACACAGCACGGGTGTGGGACATAACAGGTAGGCTTTTAACCCAGCTCAAAGGGCATCAAGAACCGACGATAAATGCAAGTTTTAGCCCCAATGGTAAACTAATTGTCACTGCCTCTTGGGACAAGACAGCACGAGTATGGGACACAACTGGTAAGTTGTTAGCCCAACTTAAAGGACATCAAGATAACGTTGACAATGCAAGTTTTAGCCCCGATGGTCAACTAATTGTCACTACCTCTTGGGACAAGACAGCGCGAGTATGGGACACAACTGGTAAGCTGTTAGCCCAACTTAAAGGACATCAGGATAAGGTCAACAATGCCAGTTTTAGCCCCGATAGCAAACTGATTGTCACTGCCAGTGATGACAACACAGCGCGGGTATGGGACACAACCGGTCAGCTGTTAGCCCAACTTCCAGGGCATCCAGGTAGGGTAATCAATGCGAGTTTTAGCCCCGATAACAAACTCATTGTCACTGCCTCTGCTAACACAACGCTAGTGTGGGAAACAACAGGTAGGCTGTTAGCCGAACTCAATAGGCATGAAAAAGCGGTCAACAATGCCAGTTTTAGCCCTGATAGCAAACTAATTGTTACTGCTAGTGATGACAACACAGCACGGGTGTGGTCTGTGGAAAGCTTAGATAAACTGTTGTCACGAGGTTGTGACTGGATGCACGATTACCTTGTTACCCATCCTCAAGACTTGAAAAGACTATCAATATGCCAAAACCCATCTATTTTGATGGCAGCAGCGCCATTTTTGATTGCGGAAGGTGAGGAGCAAGCAAGAAATGGTGCTACCCAAGAAGCAGTTACTACCTTTCGTCAAGCTTTGAAGTGGAATCCCAACTTAAAATTTGACCCAGAGGCAAAAGCAAAGCCATTGGTAGAAGCTGCAAATCAAGTTAATCAGGGTGAGGATTTAGCAGCGGTAGGCAATATTGATGGTGCTGTTGTTGCTTTTCAAGCTGCTTTGCAACTAGACCCTAGTTTTGAATTTGAGCTAAATATAAAAGCCGTTTCCTTGCTAGTTGATAGGGGAAATAAACTGATAGAGGAAAGTAAATTTAAAGAAGCAGTAGCCGCTTACACCAAAGCCCAAAAATTCACTCCCAACGGGGAAATTGATGTGGATTTGTGGAACAAACTTTGTTGGCAAGGGAGTCTGCGGGGTCATGTCAAGGATGTGTTGTCTGCCTGTGAAAAAGCTGTGGCGCTTGCTCCTAATGATGGTAATGTTCGTCATAGTCGTGGCCTTGCTAGGGCGCTAACAGGAAACACAAAAGGCGCAATTGATGACTTTCAAGTATTCATCGCTGAGACTGACAATCAAGAAAGGAAATCACAACGCCAAGGTTGGGTAAAAGTTTTAAGTTCTGGAAAGAATCCATTTACACAGCAAGAAATCAACGGTTTACTTAAAGAGTATAAACTTACAGAGGAAGAGAGGTAAGGAAAAAAGGGTAAACAGTGAATTGAAACCTTTCCCATTTTTCCTTTCTCCTTTAACATATAGCGTTTCTCTGTTTAGTGAGGTACCGTCACCCCACCCCCAACCCCGTCCCCGCAAGCGAGGAGGGGGCTATGATTTACAGAAAATGCTATAACCGTATTGCCAGCGTATTGGCCTATAATAAGACCAGTTTTGTTTAGTGTGTAAATCAACTAACCTGACGTAATTACGATTTATGAGTGACAAATTATTTAATTTTGAATTATTGAGCAACTACCAGCCCAAGTCACCCATTTATGGGATAAACCGATATGCAAAATGCTGTCGCCCATTTCTTGTACAGTAAGACTTGCTCCAGTTAAATCTGCATCAGTAATTTCTGCTTCATCCAGATTACAACAAATCAAATTTGTTTCTCTTAAATCAGCACCTCTTAAATCCGCTCCACTCAATTCTGCTTCGCTGAGGTTTGCACCAAATAGCTTTGCCATTGTTAAATTTGTACCCCGCAAATCAGCACGGCTGAGGTTGGTTTTTTCCAGATTAGCGCTGATCATTTCTGCGCCAATCAAGTTTACCTCACTCAAGTTGGCATTGTTGAGATTAGCACTCGTTAAATCTGCATCAGTCAGGTTTGCTCTAGTTAAGTTACATTCACTTAAGTTCGCTCCACTTAAGTCGGCTCCGCTCAAGTCAGCATCGGCGAAATTTATTCCAGTCAAATCAAAATTAGACAGGTTCGCCTGATGCAGATTGGCTCCATTAAAATTTTTTTCCCCTGCTGCATATCGACTCAGGAGCTTATTGGAGTCCATATTATCACCTCGCTATTTCTAGAGGTATATAAAGTCTAGTTGTGAGTTATCCACTACCCAAACCACACCAAAGTTTCTTGGTTGAGTTATTAAAAACCTAAATATTATTTAGGAAAAACTTTTAGTTTTATTTTGCTATAACTTCTGGAATTTAGAATATCAACTTAATGTAAATATAGGAATGATCGGGAATTATAGACAAGTTGTTACTAACTTTTTGTCATTTAATAGCTGATTATTGATAATCCGATCGCACTTGCTCAATCATTCCCACAAGCGATCGCTCGATGAGTTGGCACACTAGCTGATTACCTTGTAAGTTGAGGTGGATGTGGTCTTGATACAAAGCTTTCACGTTTGGGGTAGAGTTGAATATGGGCAATACATCTATATAAGTGATCTGCTGGGCTTGCGTAAATTCATTTAACCGTTGACGTGCTTTAATTTCGTATTCACGGGAGCCTGGTTCAGCAATCTCTCGCAATAAGGGAGTCATCACTAAGAGAAATTGGCTGTTTTTTTCCTGGGTTAGCGCCTGGATTTTAGCGATCGCCTCTAAATTTATCCCCACGCGATCGCCTGCTTCCTTTTGTAAGGCTTGAATTTCCGGATTTGGCTTTTCTTTGAGCAAATAACGTGAACAGACTTCTACTACAGCTAGAGGCGGTTTCCGATCTGGATAATTGCGATCGCGTCCCACTGGTAAGGATGTCGGAGCCGTAGCAAATAAATCATCGGTATTAATTAATAACACTACTACCTGGGCTTGAAAACTCCCAAATCTTTGCAGATAGGCTAATTCATTTCTTGGACCCCAAGAATTAGCTGATGCATTTAATACTTCGACTTGTTGATATTTACCGTTAGTCGCTGAAGTTAAGGAGCGCATCATTAACTGAGAAATTGTATTATCCTGATCTGTCCACCAACCACCATTAGCGATTGAGTCTCCCAGCATTAACACTCGTAATGTAGAAGGTGCAGGTGTTTTTTGGATCGGCTGGCTACGCATAGAATATTCATTAATCTCAATCCGATTCCCAAAGCGACGGGTGTGCTGGTTAGGCGCTAACAAATAACCTATCTGCTCATCACCAAGGTAAATCAGGGGATTCCCAAAACCAAAGAGCGATCGCAATCCCACTTCAATCACTACCAGTAATCCGATAATTACTGCCAAAATTATCAGCAATGCTAATTTCACCTGCAACTACTCTCCAATTAATTTAAGAAAATTAATCGCCTAACAGTAAAGTATTAAATTATACTATTTTTATCTCAGCCTCTAGACAGATTTCTCATAATTCGCTATCTCTAAAGTTATAAATACATTTATGCAAAAAAAATTTAAGTTTTAGTATTTTAAATCACTTTTATTTGCAGAAATTTTAGAGATACTTATGTCTAAAATCTCACTGTTCGGACTTTAGGCAACTGGCACAGTCAAGAGTCAATAGTCCATAGTAATTATTCTTGACCAATGACCAATGACCATTGACTACTGAGTATTAAGTATAAACTACTACTTTATTTTCAAAGATGTAGATAGATTTCTGGGGGTCATTGTTGCAAAGCTTAAACAAAATAATAATAACGATTTAATACTATCTTTAAACAGAAGGACTACAATCAAAGCGGACAAATTAGCACTGTAACAAAGGAGGTTTACAAAGCTATGTCCGATTTAAATCGCGGAATCATGAAATTTGATGGAGCAGATTCGCCAAAAGTGGTCACTATCTCTACCGTGCTGCTGTTGGGGTCTATTGCTGGTCTAATTATTTGGGCATTACAAGCTGCTTATGCGCTAAACTAGGAATTAGCTGCTTAGTATTCGGTCGGTTGGCAGGACACTGGCTAAATTGGCTTCTGCCTCAGCCAAGTGTACCTTGCCCAACTCCGCGCCCTTGAAAGCATCAATAAAATTTCCGTAAGATTTTAGATTTGAGATTTGAGATGCAAAATGCAAAATCCAAGATAAATCTAAAATCCAAAATCCACGATGTTTGAACTTTGGGGTGCCTTAACTATTTTAATTGTCTGCCCCTTACTGGGTGCGTTACCGCTAATTGCCTGGATTACCTACGCCCTCACAGGGAAGCAATTAGCAAGACTCGGTACTGGAAATATTAGTGTGTCAGCCGCTTTTTACCACGGTGGCAAACTGGTAGGCATTCTCGCAGTAATATCAGAAGCTTTTAAAGGGATTGCAGCAGTTCTGATTGCCCGTGCTTTCTTTGGAGAGGGGTCAACTTGGGAACTGATAGCTCTGATTGCTTTGGTAATAGGTAGATACTCCATTGGTAAAGGAGCAGGTACAACAAACGTCGTCTGGGGATTTTTGGTACACGATCCACTCGTGGCAGGTTTTATAGCTTTTTTAGCAGCGATCAGCTTTACTGTTCTCCAATCCAAGAAATTAGTAAAGTTCGGCGTTTTGCTGCTATTCCCGCTGTTTGTCGCCGTGCTGCACGTTGAAGATTTCTTGAGAATTATTGCAGCGGCTAGCTTGGCGGGATTATTAGGTTGGATTTATACCAAGATTCCTGATGACCTGAATCTCCCAGCCGAAGGTGCAAAAGCAGAATCAAAAGCCATGCTGCAATTTTTGGGTGGCGAAACCAAACTTCTGTCTCTAAGTGAAGACTTAGATGAGACAAAAGTTGGGCACAAAGCAGCGGCGCTATCTCAACTCAAGCGCTGGGGTTACCCAGTTCCTAAAGGGTGGGTACTTACTCCCAACGACGATCCCAATGGCGTAATCGACTTTTTCGCTCCTTCGGAATTATCACCTTTAGTAGTGCGTTCTTCGGCAATTGGTGAAGACTCAGAACAAGCTTCTGCGGCTGGACAGTACGAAACGGTGTTGAACGTTACCAGCGAACAGAAGCTCAAAGAAGCGATCGCCCAAGTAAGATCTTCTTATGATAATCCTACTGCGGTACAATATCGGCGCGATCGCGGTTTACCAGACCAAGCAATGGCGGTGCTGATTCAACAACAAGTCCAGAGTGTCTATTCTGGTGTGGCTTTCAGTCGCGATCCCATTACTCAGCAAGGTGATGCCATTGTGATTGAAGCTTTACCAGGCAACGCCAGTCAAGTTGTCTCCGGCAGAGTCACCCCCGAACAATATCGGGCTTTTGTGGTCGAAACTGAAAATTTCTCTTCTGTACAATTAGAAGGTACAGGCAGAGTACCACAAGCATTAATTAAACAAGTAGCCTTATTAACCCGCCGTTTAGAAAAACGTTATCACGGCATTCCGCAAGATATAGAATGGAGTTACGACGGTCAAACGCTTTGGGTATTACAAGCTAGACCCATCACCACCTTGTTACCCATCTGGACAAGAAAAATCGCCGCCGAAGTTATCCCCGGAGTGATTCATCCCTTAACTTGGTCGGTGAATCGCCCCTTAACTTGTGGCGTTTGGGGAGAAATTTTTACTTTGGGTTTAGGCGATCGCGTTTTGGGATTAGATTTTGCCGAAACCGCAACTCTGCATTATTCAAGAGCATATTTTAATGCATCCCTCCTAGGGCAGATATTTTTGCGCATGGGTTTACCACCAGAAAGCTTAGACTTTTTAACTAGAGGCGATAGCTTAAGTAAACCGCCTTTAATTTCTACTTTGCGGAGTATACCGGGATTGCTGCGGTTAGTACGCCGGGAAATGGATTTAGAAGCAGAGTTTAAGCAAGATTACCGCGAGAAGTTTGTACCTGTATTGTCCCAGTTAGCCCACGAATCGATTGCAGAACTGGAACCATCCCAGTTATTAGCGAGAGTTGACATGATTTTAGAAGTGCTGCGCCTGGGAACTTACTATAGTATTTTCGCTCCCATCAGTGCTGCCATCAGACAGAAAATTTTTCGGGTCAAGGATGGGCAAATTGATAATAGTGTTGCACCAGAGGTAGCAGTTTTAAGAGCGCTGAGTACTTTAGCGCAAAATGCCAAACAGGTATTACCAGAATTTGAGCCGGAGAAAGTCTTTGAGCAGTTGGAGTCAACGCCCGAAGGCCAGAACGTTTTGTATGATTTTAACGAACTGCTGCAAGATTACGGCTATTTAAGTGAAGTTGGCACTGATATCTCCGTGACCACCTGGAAAGAAGACCCCCACTATGTCAAACAGTTATTTGTGCAGTTAATGCAGGGAAATGAAGCGCCCACAGGTGGTATAGATCCCATAAATCAAGTTTTTTCAGGGAAACGAAAACGGGGAAATGTCCAACGCCGAGTGGATCTTAAAGGTCGAGTCACCGAGGTATACTCCCGACTGTTAGCTGAATTACGTTGGAGTTTTGTGGCTTTAGAGCAGATTTGGTTAAAATCCGGCTGGCTGAGAGAACCTGGCGATATCTTTTTTCTCGAGTTGGATGAAATTGGCATTTTAGTTGCGGCGACTGATCCTGAATTTAGTAGCCATTTACAGCAATTGGTGCAAACAAGGCGATCGCAATTTGAACAAGACAGCCAAATCACTCAAATTCCCCTCCTAGTTTACGGCCATACACCGCCCCATCCCCTAGCCCCCTCAGCTTTGTACTCCGACCAAATTTTACAGGGTATTCCCGCCAGTCACGGACAAGCTGAAGGCAAAATCAAGGTGTTACGAAATTTACAAAACTTGCCCACAATTGACAGACAGACAATTTTGGTAGTACCTTACACAGATTCCGCCTGGGCCCCAATCTTAGTCAGGGCAGGAGGATTGATTTCTGAAGCCGGAGGCAGACTTTCTCACGGTGCGATCGTTGCTCGTGAATACGGAATTCCCGCAGTCATGGATGTGCGTGGTGCTACCTGGTTGCTGCAAGATGGGCAGCGAGTACGAATCGATGGCTCTCGGGGGATTGTGGAATTATCCAATGATTTAAGACCCGAATGATATCATGTCCGTTTGAACACATGTTAATGAAAGCGTTGCTTAGAGGTAACGCTTCCATTGACATATATAAGTAATCTCCCGGGCAGAATTATGATTACCACGTCCCTGAATGAATTGCCAGAAGAGCCAGTTTCTCACAACCCCCAAATCAAGAAAAAAGTGATGCTGCGGTTTGGGGATTTACCTCATCTGACCAACTTTTCCCAAGCACGTTTTGCTCCCGGACAAAGCGCCCCAGCCCACGCCCATCAAGATATGTCTGAAGTGTTTTTTGTGGAAGCGGGTGCAGGAGCTATATATATAGATGGCAAAGAATACTCCTTGGTTCCCGGTAATTGTGTAGCAGTAGAACCAGGGGAAGTGCATGAAGTTGTGAATACTGGTACAAATGAACTTGTTATGACCTACTTTGGTTTGCGCACAGAAAAGCCCGTCTCATAATTTTCTCTGTAGGGTGGGCAAAGTGCCCACCAGAGTGCGATCAGACAGTGGTGCAAGATATCAGCCTCCCACGGGCGCGATTAACGCTCCCGCAAAATATGAAACTTGCACATTTTGATAAAATTTCTCAAAGCCTTACTATATAAAGGTTTTAAAATGTGCAAGTAGAGAGCAGAGGCTTGAATATCCTGAGTTGAGGAAAAGTTCGGGCAATCCGAAAATCATCTAAGACTATATAAGATCACAAATGCAGCAATATTAAGTTTTGTTTCCCCAACTCCACCTACGGGCTGTTCCTTGACTTTACATAAGTTAATCAATCAAATCGCTCATTATAGATTCACACAATGGTTACTATTAAAAATTTGTAGAAATCATTATTAAAAAGGCAATTGAAATCATTTAAAAATATGCATTCATAGCCGAGCAACCATAAAATCCATAGAGAAAAACTTATATATTAGAAGTTTTTGGCGGCTTTCAGGCTGATTGATAAAATTTTACTTATATATCTAATCTAATATTTATTTAAGAATCATCGTTCCAAAGTTACCATTTACGCCGGAAAACCTGTAAACTAATTTCAACAAGTTAAGTGATGCTTCCTCCGTTGGCAAGATTCTAATCTATCCATTCCCAAATTTTTTTTGATAAACGCAGAATTTGCTATCGCCATTTCTTCTAGAAATGACGAAAGTCTGTGTACCTAAAAACGCTCAAATTAACAATTAAGATGTGCAAGAAACTTTTGATTTACTTGCCTTGATTGCCATACATAAAAACTTACATTTCACCTGTTAGGAGACATCATGACGGAATTTTTAAATCGATTTTCTCGCCGCAAATTTATCTTAACAGCTGGAGCTTCTGCGGGGGCTGTATTCCTGAAAGGCTGTTTGGGCAATCCTCCTGAGAATCTTAGCAGTGGTGGTGGTACAACAAAACCAGCAGTTCAAGAAGTAGCTAATATTAGTCCTGAGCAAAAGCCAGAAACTACCACAGTTAAACTGGGATATATTCCTATTGTGGAAGCAGCGCCTCTAATTATTGCTAAAGAAAAAGGCTTTTTTGCGAAGTATGGCATGAATGTAGACCTTGCCAAACAGGCTTCTTGGGGTGCAGCTAGAGATAACGTAGAAATTGGCTCGGTTGGTGGTGGAATTGATGGCGGTCAATGGCAAATGCCAATGCCTCATTTAATTACAGAAGGCTTAATTACCAAGGGAAATCAAAAAATTCCCATGTATGTATTATGTCAATTAATTACACATGGGAATGGAATTGCGATCGCCAACAAGCACCAAGGTAAAGGTGTAAGTCTGCAATTGGCTGGCGCTAAGTCTTTATTTAAAGAACTCAAATCTTCCACACCCTTCACCGCTGCTTTCACCTTTCCCCATGTCAACCAAGATTTGTGGATTCGCTACTGGTTAGCAGCCGGTGGAATAGACCCAGATGCAGATGTGAAATTGCTCACCGTACCTGCGGCGCAAACCGTCGCCAACATGAAAACCGGCACAATGGATGCATTTAGTACTGGTGACCCCTGGCCCTTCCGCCTGGTTAACGACAAAATTGGCTACATGGCTGCATTAACCGCAGAGATTTGGAAGAACCATCCTGAAGAATACTTGGCGATGCGGGCTGATTGGGTAGACAAACATCCTAAAGCCACCAAAGCCATACTCAAAGGTATTATGGAAGCCCAGCAGTGGTTAGATAATTTTGACAACCGCAAAGAAGCTGCTCAAATTCTCGCTGGTAGAAATTACTTTAACCTACCCTCAGCAGAAATTCTCGCAGATCCATATCAAGGTAAATATGATATGGGTGATGGTCGCAAAATTGATGATAAAACAATGGCGGCTTACTACTGGAAAGATGGCAAAGGTAATGTTTCTTATCCCTACAAGAGCCATGATTTATGGTTTATCACCGAAAATGTGCGTTGGGGATTTTTACCCAAAGATTACATCACCAATAATGCTGCCAAAGCAAAAGAACTAATCAATAAAGTCAACCGCGAAGATATTTGGAAAGAAGCTGCGAAAGAAGCAGGAATTGCGGCGGCTGATATTCCTACAAATACATCTCGTGGTGTGGAAGAGTTTTTTGATGGCACAAAGTTTGACCCAGAAAAACCTGAAGAATATTTGAAGAGTCTCAAGATTAAAAAGGTCAGTGTTTAGTTAAGGGACAAGGGGGATAAGGGGGACAAGGGAGAAATAACAAACGACAAATGACAAATGACAACTGACTAACACCAAATACCAAATTTAGAGGAGAAAACAGTATATGACAATTGCTCAAAAACGCCCTGCAAGTCCTAGGTTTGACAACAGCTTTATATCCCGGTTGCAAAAGCAATTTCCGAATGTTGTACCGCCTGCGATCGCAATTATAATATTTCTGGTTGTCTGGCAACTGTTTGCTTTGACTCCTGGCGCTACATTACCCGGGCCAGTTCAAGTGATCACAGATACTTGGATATTAATTTTGTATCCCTTTTATGACAAAGGTGGCACAGATAAAGGTCTTTTTTGGCAGATTTGGGCAAGCCTACAAAGGGTGGCAATTAGTTACACACTAGCGGCAATTGTGGGTATTGGTTTGGGTATTTTGATTGGGGTGAATAAAACCATGTCTAAGGCTTTAGACCCAATCTTTCAATTATTACGGACTGTACCACCTCTGGCTTGGGTGCCAATTTCCTTAGCAGCTTTACGCCAAAACGAACCAGCAGCTTTATTTGTTATCTTCATCACCGCAATTTGGCCGATATTAATTAACACTGCTGTGGGTGTAACTCAAATTCCCCAAGATTACAACAACGTCGCTAAAGTTCTGCAATTGAGCCGCAAAGACTACTTTATCAATATCTTAATTCCTGCTGCTTTACCCTACATTTTCACAGGTCTAAGAATTGCGATTGGTTTGGCTTGGTTAGCGATTATCGCCGCAGAAATTGTCATGTCCGGTATTGTCGGGATTGGCTTCTTTATCTGGGATGCTTATCAAAATAACAACGTTAGTGAAGTTATTTTGGCT
The DNA here is from genome assembly GCF_963875285.1 of Calothrix sp. NIES-2100. Classification (NCBI taxonomy): domain Bacteria; kingdom Bacillati; phylum Cyanobacteriota; class Cyanophyceae; order Nostocales; family Calotrichaceae; genus Calothrix; species Calothrix sp. NIES-2100. The sequence goes on along the minus strand of NZ_CAWNLA010000001.1, from coordinate 7,222,713 downwards.
CTAGTTTATATCGGCGTTGTCGGTTTAATCCTCGATAAATTAATGGCTTGGGTGCAAAACCTGATTTTACCAGCAGAACAAAAATAGCCAATAGTCATTAGTCATTGGTCATTGGTCATTAGTAAAAAATAATGACCAAGCACAAATGACAAAGGACAAATGACAAAGGACAAATGACAAAGGACAACTGACAAAGGACAATTGACAAATGAGTGTATTCGTTGCTGTTGACCAAATTGATAAGGTTTTTGAGTTGACTGGTGGTGGTAAATATATTGCTCTCAAAGGAATTGACTTACAAATTAGAAAAGGTGAGTTTGTTTCTTTAATTGGTCACTCCGGTTGTGGTAAATCTACTCTGTTAAATATGATTGCGGGGTTAGATTTACCTTCTGAAGGTGTTGTGACCTTGGAAGGACAAAGAATTGCTAAACCAGGCCCCGATAGGATGGTGGTATTTCAAAATTATTCCTTACTACCTTGGCGGACTGTTAGAGAAAATATTGCTTTGGCTGTAGATTCAGTCATGAAGGGGATGCCGGCTGCTGAACGCCGATCTATTGTAGAAAAACATATAGATATGGTGGGTTTGCGTCCCCATGCTGATAAGCAACCGGGGATGTTATCGGGGGGACAAAAACAGCGAGTTGCGATCGCTCGCGCCTTAGCGATTCGTCCCAAATTACTCTTGCTAGATGAGCCTTTTGGTGCTTTGGATGCACTGACACGGGGGAATTTGCAAGAACAATTAATGCAAATCTGCGAAGAAAATCAAGTCACGGCGGTAATGGTTACCCATGACGTAGATGAAGCAGTGTTGCTATCTGATAGAATTGTCATGTTGACCAATGGCCCCGAATCGAAAATTGGTGACATCTTAGAAGTAGATATCCCCAGACCCCGCAAACGCATGGAAGTAGTAGAACATCCCAGCTACTACAGTCTGCGGAGTGAGATGATTTACTTCCTCAACCAGCAGAAACGCATCAAGAAAATTCGGGCGCGGAAAACTGCTAATATTTCCCGTCATGGTTTAGAAAAAGTTAACTTAGAAATTGGCTTTTTACCCCTCAGCGCTTGCGCACCTCTGGCTATTGCGAAAGAAAAAGGCTTTTTCGCCAAGCATGGTTTAGATGAAGTTAACTTAGTCCGGGAAACCAGCTGGCGTGGTATTGAAGATGGTATCACGGGCGGTTATTTAGATGCAGCCCAAATGCCTTCGGGTATGCCAATGTGGTTAACATTGGGCGGACATAAAAACCAACCAGTACCCGTAGTTAGTTCCCTCACCATGACTCGTAACGGTAACGCTATTACTTTGGCGAAACGCTTTTACGACCAAGGTGTGCAAAGCTTATCAGACTTTAAAAAATATCTCCTGCGTACCCGCGAACAAAGACACATCATGGGGGTAGTGCATCCCGCATCCATGCACAACTTACTGCTGCGTTACTGGCTAGCTGCTGGGGGAGTTGACCCCGATATCGATGTGGATATGAAGACCATTCCCCCGGCGCAGATGGTAGCTGACTTACAAAATGGTAGTATTGACGGTTACTGTGTCGGTGAACCTTGGAACTACCGCGCCGCAGTTGAAGGTGTTGGCTTTACCGTAGCGACAGACTTAGAAGTTTGGCTAGGACACCCTGGTAAAGTTCTCGGTGTGCGGGAAGATTGGGCGGAAGCTTACCCTAATACCCATATTGCTTTAACTAAAGCTTTATTAGAAGCTTGTGTTTACTGTGCAGATCCCCAAAATGCTGAGGAAATTAGAAGGATTACAGCAGGGCGAGATTATGTCAGTACTGATTTAGAGTATATTCAACTCGAAGATCCTGATAATTTGACTTGTGATTTAGACCATCCATTACGAGATTACGCCCATCACCAATTTTATTCTGAGTCGGCAATTAACCGCCCCAGCCGTACCGAGCAAATTTGGATCATGAGTCAACTAGCGCGGTGGGGTGATACTCCCTTCCCCAGAAATTGGGTAGAAGTTGTAGAAAGAGTTTGTCGGGTGCGAGTTTTCAGCACCGCAGCGAGAGAATTAGGCTTAGATATCAGCTATACTCGCCAGCCGATTCAGCTATTTGATGGTACACCATTTAACGCTGACGATCCGATCGCCTATCTCAACAGCTTGCAGATTAAGCGTGATTTCTCTGTTGCTGAAGTCGTTCTTGATGCACCGCGCAGAACAGCAGCGTAAATTCAGGCTTCGACTTCTCTGCGAGACGCTACGCGAACGCTCAGCCTTCATTTTTCCAGACTTGAGAGTCGAGGAAGCTCATTAATGAGGCTCGGAAGTTCATTAATGAGGCTCAGAACTCGGTTAATCAAGTTCAGAACTCGGTTAATCAAGCTCAGAACTCCGTTAATCAGGTTCAGAACTCCGTTAATCAGGTTCAGAACTCCGTTAATCAGGCTTTGAACTCCGTTAATCAAGCTCATAACTTGGTTAATCAAGTTCAGAACTCGGTTAATCAAGTTCAGAACTCCGTTAATCAGGTTCAGAACTCCGTTAATCAGGCTCAGAACTCGGTTAATCAGGTTCAGAACTCCGTTAATCAAGCTCAGAACTCGGTTAATCAGGCTCAGAACTCGGTTAATCAGGCTTTGAACTCCGTTAATGATTTTTAAATTCAAATTCCCCTAATTTCATCCTTCATCCTTCATCCTTCATCCTTCATCCTTCATCCTTCATCCTTCATCCTTCCTTGCTATGCAAAACCGCAATTTAAGATTAGCCGAAACTCCCAGAGATGCACAAAGAACAGGATATGTCAATAGCGTCAATCGCCAGCCTTTCCTAGAGATTAAAGACGTTTCTAAAGTTTACCCCACAAAAAAAGGCCCCTTCACCGTACTTGATGGCGTAAACCTCAACGTAGAACAAGGCGAATTTCTCTGTGTAATTGGTCACTCCGGCTGTGGCAAATCAACCCTGCTGAATATGGTATCGGGTTTTAACTTTCCTTCGTCAGGACAAGTACTGCTAGAAGGACAACCCATCACCAAACCAGGCCCAGACAGGATGGTTGTGTTCCAAAACTATGCTTTACTTCCCTGGCGCACAGCATTTGAAAATATTTATCTCGCTGTCAACGCAGTTTACCCCGAAAAACCAGAAGCTGAAAAAAGAGCGATCGTCCGCGAACATTTGGCAATGGTGGGACTTGGTGATGCAATGGAAAAGAAACCAATGCAGATGTCTGGGGGGATGAGACAGCGGGTTTCCATCGCCAGGGCTTTGGCGATTCGTCCCAAAGTTCTCATTTTAGATGAACCCTTTGGGGCATTAGATGCGATTACCAAAGAAGAATTACAAGAAGAATTACTGAAGATTTGGGGTGATAATCGCTGCACAGTGCTGATGATTACCCATGACATTGATGAAGCGCTATTTTTAGCCGATAAATTGGTGATGATGACCAATGGCCCCCATGCAAAGATTGGGGAAGTCTTGGAAATTCCCTTTTCTCGTCCACGCGATCGCGCCCGCATCATGGAAGATCCACAATATTACAAGCTGCGGAACTATGCGCTGGACTTCCTGTTTAACAGATTTGCCCACGATGACGTAGGGTAAACCCTCCCCCGACACCTTAAAGGTTAGCACCCAGTCAAAAGTAAAAGGTAAAATCAACAACCAGCCTTTTATTTTTGACTTTTTTTCATGAGTGTAGTTTTCTCGCTTACCCGATATATCGCCCGCAGGCTGGAAGCCTGGGGCTAGCGGTACGAAGCCCACCTTCGTGGGCTGATTTATTTAGCCCACGAAGGTGGGCTTTGTAGGATTAGCCTTTTTTATGAGTGTAGTTTTCTCGCTTACCCGATATATCGCCCGCAGGCTGGAAGCCTGGGGCTAACGGTACGAAGCCTGCCTTCGCAGGCTCAATTTATTTAGCCTGCGAAGGCAGGCTTTGTTCGATTAGCCGCACCCGGAGGTGACGGCGGGATTGGGGGATAAGCGAGGATCTCATCCCAATTCGCCAGCAGCATCACAACAATTAATCTTCATGCCAAAAATAAATTTCACCAAAACTGCATACCCTGAACTATCACAGAGATATATGTTACTGACAGGGAAACCTCAGTAACACCCATGAAAATACACAAAATTGCACTTCTTACCCTCATTACCCTACTCATCACCATTGGACAAGCGCCCATCAACCACAGCGCAATTGTGGGAATAACCCAGGTGTTAGCGCAAAATCCATCCGCGCAGAAAGCAGAAGCTGATAGATTATTTAACCAAGGTAAACAGCAGTATCAAACCAGTCAATTTGAAGCTGCATTGCGATCGTGGCAGCAAGCACTAATTATTTACCGAGAAATCAAAGACCGTAAAAGCGAAGAAAACGCGCTGGGTAATCTCGGTAATGCTTACTTGTATCTGGGAAACTACAAAAAAGCTATTGATCACTTCCAGCACATTTTAGCGATCGCCCAACAAATCAAAGACCGTCAAGGTGAGGGTAATGCGCTGGGTGGTATCGGTCTTGCTTACTTGTATTTGGGAGACTACAAAAAAACCATTGACTACTTCCAGCAGAATTTAGCGATCGCCCAACAAATCAAAGACCGTCAAGGTGAGGGTAATGCGCTGGGTAATCTCGGTATTGCTTACAGTGTTCTAGGAGAATACCCCAAAGCCATTGATTACCACCAGCAACACTTAGCGATCACTAGGGAAATGAAAGACCGTCAAGGCGAAAGTAATGCGCTGGGTAATCTCGGTATTGCTTACCGTGAACTAGGAGGCTACAAAAAAGCTATTGAGTATCAACAGCAAAGTTTAGAGATAGCCAGGGAAATCAAAGACCGTTTTGGCGAAGGTGGGACATTGGGTAGTATCGGTATTGCTTACTATTTTTTAGGAGACTATAAAAAAGCCATTGATTACTACCAGCAAAGTTTAGCAATTCTCAGGGAAATCAAAAATCGTCAAGGCGAGGGTTTGACACTGGGTAATATCGGGAGTGCTTACAATACTTTGGGAGACTACAAAACAGCCATTGATTACCACGAGCAGCACTTAGCGATCGCCCGTGAAATTCAAGACCGTAATGGCGAAGGAAGCTCTTTACAGAATTTAGGACTTACTTTCTACAAACAAGGTAATCTCCTCGCAGCAGAGAAAACCCTGTATGAGGGAATTACGGTTGTTGAATCTCTGCGAGATAAAAAGTTAGCCGATACCGACAAAATCTCACTTTTTGATGCCCAAAGCACCATCTACAGAGATTTACAAAAAGTCCTCATCGCCCAAAATAAAACTGATGCTGCTTTAGAAATTGCTGAACGCGGTCGCGCTAGGGCGTTTGTTGAGTTGTTAGCATCTCGTGTATCTACTAATAATAAACAGGCGTATAAATCACCGCAACCACCAACAATTTCTGAGATTAAACAAATTGCTCAACAGCAAAATGCCACTCTTGTTCAATATTCTATTATTTATGATGATTTCAAAGTTACAGGCAAAGAACAAACTAAAGAATCAGACCTCTATATTTGGGTTGTCAAGCCTACAGGGGAAGTCACATTCCGCAAAGTTGACATTAAACCCCTGTGGCAAAAAGATAATACAACTTTAGATAAATTAGTGACTCAAGGCCGTCTAGGTATTGGTGTGGTTAGAGGTGGACGCGCTGGCGGTATTATTGCCACTCAAAATCCTGATGCTGCAAACGTGAAAAAGCCATTACAAAAACTGCATGACATTTTAATTAAAGATATCGCTGATTTGTTACCAAAAAATCCTAATGAAAGAGTTATTTTCATTCCCCAAAGTTCTTTATTTCTTGCACCCTTCCCAGCTTTGCGCGATGAGCAAGGTAAGTACTTAATTGAAAAACATACCATTCTCACAGCCCCAGCAATTCAAGTGTTAGATTTTACTCATCAATTAGGCGCAGGGAGACAAACTAATTATAATAATGCCTTGATTGTCGGTAATCCTACTATGCCTGTAGTTTCTACAGAACCGGGTAAATCTGCAACACGCTTAGATCCACTACCAGGGGCGGAACTAGAAGCAAAGACGATTGCGAAGATGTTGAAAACTCAGGCGATTCTGGGTAAAGATGCGACGAAAGCCAATATCTTGCAACGCTTATCTTCAGTCGATGTGATTCATCTTGCTACTCACGGTTGGGCGGATGATAACCGGGGTTTGGGTAGCTGGATTGCTTTTGCACCATCTCTTAATGATGATGGTTTACTCACAGCTGAGGAAATTTTAGATTTAAAATTAAAAGCGCAATTAGTCGTTCTCAGTGCTTGTGAAACTGGGAAAGGGAAACTTTCCGGTGATGGGGTGATTGGGTTGTCGCGTTCTTTAATTTCTGCGGGTGTTCCTAGTGTGTTGGTGTCGTTGTGGCAAGTAGCGGATGAACCGACACAATATTTAATGGTGGAGTTTTATAAAAGTTTGCAAACTCAACCTGATAAGGCGCTGGCTTTGCGTCAAGCGATGTTGAAGACGAAGGAGAAGTTTCCGAACCCTGTTAATTGGGCGGCGTTTACGTTGATTGGCGAAAGGTGACGGGCTTCTCTGCGAGACGCTACGCGAACGACTTCTCTGCGAGACGCTACGCGAACGCTCAGCCCTCGATGCTCAGTAGTGGGTTTCGACTTCGCTCAACCCACGATCGCTATATCGGCGATCGCAATTGTTATATCGGAGAACCCAAAAGCTATATCGGCGATCGCAATTGTTATATCGGAGAACTCAATTGCTATATCGGCGATCGCAATTGTTATATCGGAGAACTCAATTGCTATATCGGCGATCGCAATTGTTATATCGGAGAACCCAAAAGCTATATCGGCGATCGCAATTGTTATATCGGAGAACCCAAAAGCTATATTGGCGATCGCAATTGCTATATCGGAGAACCCAATTGCTATATCGGCGATGCCTGCGGCGGGCGACGCCGGAGCAATTGCTATATCGGATGACAAATGACTAATGACTAATGACAAATGACTAATGACTAATGACAAATGACAAATGACTAATCACTGACACCCACTTCTTAATTGCAACATAATAGCCGCCGAAAGCCCATCCCAAAGCGGAGTGTTAACATCAGCTTGTCTCAATGCTTCTGCCGTCCAATTATTACAATTTCGTAATATAGAATAACTGCCCCACGCATCATAAAAGCCAGCATTAGTAGTATGACCATTACCAATGCGGATAACTCTACCTTGATTGTCTACTTTAAAAGTAGCTTCAATAAATTTTATTAATTTTAAATAATTATTTTTATTAACTTTAATACATTTAACTTCCAGATAATCTGGTATTAATTGATAACCTTGAACATATATTACAGATGGAGTCGGTAAAAATAAAGCTTTAAAAGTCGTAGACAATCGTAAATCCCCCAGAGAAGGGGTTGACATATAAAAAGCGCGATCGCCCCAGCCAAAACTTAAATAATTATAACCATTGGAATTATCTATACCAATTCCCTCTACAGAGATACGATTGTGCCAATCAAAAACATGATTTTTTGTTGGTAAAATTATATTAGAATGAATACCTGTATTAGAAATACAAACATCCAAATTACAATTATCTTTTGGTTTATAAGTCCATTTCCTAGGGATGAAGACACCAATAGCTAATAAAGCTAGACTAAATAAACACCCTTTAAAAAAGTAACGCCGAAAATTTACAAACCAGTGGGCAAATGAATTCCGAGTAACTTTCATAACAATGAAGGGGATAAGGGAGACAAGGAGAGAAGTCTGAGCGCCGGCGTCCGGCGTTAGCGCAGCGGTAGCGAGGTACGAGCGTCTGGCTTCTCCTAACGGAGACGCTGCGCGAACGCCAACGTCTTCTCCCAAGGGGAGACGCTGCGCGAACGACGAACAGAACTTCGGAGGGACAAGAAGGATAAGAAGGACAAGGAAGACAAGGAAGACAAGGAGGACAAGGAGGACAAGGAGGACAAGGAGGACAAGGAAGACAAGGAGGAAAAATCACTATCACCTTCTTAACAAATAACAAATGACAAATGACAAATGACAAATGGCAAATGACAAATGACAAATAACGATATCAAAGGTAATACCCATGAGTTCCCGCGCATTGTTATTAGTAAATCGTCATGCGCGCCAAGGAGAAAAGCGCCTCACAGAAGCGATTGAATGTCTCAAAAAATCAGGCTTTGATTTAATTGAAGAATCTACAGAACACCCCAAGCACCTGACTGAAATTATTCTTCACTACCAACATCAAGTTGACTTGGTAATTATTGGCGGCGGCGATGGTACACTCAATGCCGCAGTCGATGCTTTAGTCGATACGCAATTACCTTTAGGTATCTTACCTTTAGGAACTGCTAACGATTTAGCTAGAACTTTAGGAATTCCCAATTCCTTAACCGAAGCCTGCAAAATTATTGCTGCTGGAGAGCAACGCCGCATAGATTTAGGATGGGTAAATGGCAAGCATTTTTTCAACGTCGCCAGTATGGGACTGAGTGTAAAAATCACTCAGCGACTTACCAAAGAAGTAAAACGCCGTTGGGGAGTATTCGCTTACCTCGCCACAGCATTGCAAGTAATCTGGGAATCTCGCCCCTTTAGCGCCGAAATTCGCATTAACGGGGAATCGATTCGCGTGCGCACTGTACAAATTGCTGTCGGCAATGGTCGCTATTATGGTGGGGGAATGGCAGTAGCTCACGATGCCACAATTGACGATCAAAGATTGGATCTCTACAGCTTAGAAATCAATCATTGGTGGCAAATCATACCCTTACTTCCAGCCATACGACAAGGAAAACATATAAAATGGCGAGAAGTTCGTGCTTTGCAGGGTCAAGAAATGGAAGTTCATACCCGAAAACCACGTCCCATCAATACCGATGGCGAAATAACTACCTATACTCCTGCGCATTTTTACGTTATCCCTACAGCCGTATCTGTATTTGTCCCGTCAGAAGGAGAGCAGTTTTAATTTTCGCGTGTTAGATTATTAACACAGAATATATTAAAGATAAATAAAATTTGATTTTTTACGGAATTTTTTGTAGAACAAATGTATACCTTGATCAGCGATTCACTTAACTAAAGCTGGGTATTGTGGAAATTCGCCCAGACTCACGCCAAATGCACCTCAGATTTTCTCAAGAAATTAAGTCATTGCTGCAAAATTTAGCCGAACAGCCGCTAACCCTAGGAGAGATTCTGGCAAAAACTTCCGAGCGTGGCTTTAGCTTGGTAATAGCATTATTAGTTTTACCATTTTTATTTCCCATGCCACCAGGATTAACTGGGCCATTTGGTGCTGCTTGCTTGATATTATCATTGCAGATGGTTTTAGGAAGGCGATCGCCTTGGCTACCCAAAAAAATAGCCAACTACAAATTTCCTCGCCGCTTTGCTCACGTATTGTTGCATAACATGCGTCGAGTTACCAGGATAGTAGAAAAAATTGCTCGTCCCCGGTTACCGAAAATAGCAAATAGTAATTGGGCTTGGCGATTCAATGGATTTTGTATTTCCTTATTAACCTTACTCCTAATTACACCAATTCCCTTTACTAATCCCATCCCTACTGTCGGTATTTTACTATTAGCAGTTGCCACCATCGAATCTGACGGTTTATTGATGTGTATTAGCTATGTATTTACTGTCTTAATTACCGGAATATTTGCATTTCTTGGTTATGCACTGTGGTTAGCGCCAAGTTTGTTACCAGCTATTTTCAGATAAACTTATCTTTTATTCTCTGCGTACTCTGTCTTGAAAATAGCGTTGACTCTTAAGGGACTTCCAAGTCAAAAAATATTCCATTACTCTTGTTGTAGGGGCGGGTTTAATCAACATATCTGTTTTCGGCGTGAATATCTCACAGAACCCGCCCCTACAGACGGTTGACGGTTGAGTGTTAACTGTTAACTGTGAACCGTCAACCGTCAACGACTTTAACGTTTTTGCATAGCAAAAAATCAATACTGGATGCAATCGTTATCACCTGCTCACAATCCCCACTTATGAGTACATTGAAGGTGGGGACTTCCGCAATCCATAAAAAAAGTCCCCAACCTAAAGCTGAGGACTGTAGTTAAAATTAAGGTGCATCTACCATATCTATCTCCATCATGATTTAGTGATATCAGGAAGAATTAGATTAATCACAGAAACTTTATAAAACTCCATTTGTAGTCAGAACTTCAATCGTGCATTTTCCAGCAATAAAATACTAACTACGAAATCATCAAAATCGATAAACTCAGATTCCCGACTTTTTTAAGAAGTCGGGGATCTTGTTGTTAACTACGAATTACGAATTACAAATTACGAATTACTAATAATTCTCCATAGCTTGCAGAACTTTGAGATACAAATTTTCTACTCTCTTAGTTTGTAATTCACCAAAAGAAGCATAATTCAGTAAGCCAGGAGAACCATTAACTTCAATCAGAATATAATCCTCCATTGGCTGAGTTATATCACTAGTAATAATATCTACGCCTGCTAATCTTAAACCCATATCTTTTGTGATCTTAATTGCCAATTTTTGGAAATCTGCATGGATTTTTTCAGTTAAATCAACCGCTTCACCTCCACTGGATAAATTTGCATTGTCCAAAAGATAGACAATAGTATCTTTCGGGAGTACACTATTAAAAGATAGCTTTTGTCTTTTTAACTTTTTTTGGATTCTAAAGTCCTCAAAATCGATAATTCTTCTACCAGCTTTATTCAAAATCACCTGTTTTTTTTGCAAAAGCTCCCAAATACTATCTTTTCCATCCCCTACTACAAATAAAGGAATTCTTTGATAGGTAATAATTACCTCATCATCTAGCACTACAATTCTGTAATCATTACCAAAATGAAATCTTTCAACAATAAAACCTGATGTTATTTGTAAGATTTTTTTGGCTACTTGATAGTATTCTCGTTTATTATGAACTTTAGTAACTAAAATACCTTGACTAAGATTAAGTGGCTTAACAATTACAGGAAATTTTAAAGCTTTAGCATAATCAAACCCATCATCCATATTTCTTAAGGTGCCGATTTTTTGACACAATCTATCATTAAAAAATGTTTTACCCTCAGGAACTCTATAACCAAAATGCCTGAGAAAAAAACTAGAGCAACCTTTATCTTTGGCAATTTCTGCTGCACCGAAACCATTAATGTTAAATTGAGTTGACCGAAAAACAGTAGTTTTACCGGTTTTAAAAGTAATGTGTCCGACAAATTTACATTCTGGATCTATTAATAGTACTGCTCCTATTTGTTCAACAATTTTTTGCAGTATTGATACTATAAATGGTGTTTTCATCTTGATAAAGATTAGGTTTAAATTGCCAGTAATCTAGACATTTGTGCTAGTTTTGAGCAGGATTAAAAATCCCATAGGCATAATCCTGGGGAAATTAGCTCTGCTGCTTTGATGTTCAACTGTGGTTTTCTTAATTAAGATGGAAAAATGGACACATATATATTCAAGTGTTAGGTACTAAATTGTCAATCCGGCAATTTGTCTCAAAGCTATTCAGTAGGTGTTTAAAAATAACCATTCTGTTCTTGTCAATAAACTCACAATGATACCTCTGACTCCTAGGGGGTCACACCCATTTTAGTAGTTATGTAACGATGATTCTCGCTAGGAGTGCGAACAATGCCAAAGATACTTTTTTTACCTCCTGAATGAGGGGTCTTACCCTTTATTTGTTACCATGACCATAACAAGTACAACTAATGAAATATTTAGCTTTCACCAAACATTTAACACTCAGTGTTGACAAGCTAAAAATAATGTATTAATAAAGGTGCATCAATATTTAAAAAGCGTTAGTAAAAATCCCTGAAAAGAAAATTACTAACGCCCTTGACTTTAACTCGTAGGGATATCTAGATCATGCCACAAAATACCGATTACGATTCCACAACAGAAAATCAAGCAAAAGCTTACAGAAACCGCTTGAATGCTTGGGCAATCACTCGTATTACTCCTGATACAAAACCAGTGATTGTGGCTAGATTCCGCACTCGTTCTGATGCTGATGGATATTTGCGACACTTACGCCAGGTGATACCTCACACTAGCTTTGAGATTATTGTTGATTATCAACACGATGAAGTAGTTCTTTAAAGGATGAAGTCTGAAGTCTGAAGTCTCAAGGATGAAAAACATTGCTAGTAGCTAAAAATCCTAGATTTCAGCTTTTATCTTTTACCTATGTGGCTAACCGAATTTTAGATTTTGAATTTTGGAGCCACTGGGTTGTGCAGGTTAAGAGTGTTGTAGCAAGTGGCGTGATTTTGGATTAGATAATTCGTCAATTAATCTAAAAATTAAAATCTAAAATCCAAAATTGTTGGACTCCCAAAGAGACATCCTGAAGGGTTTTCAGCTAGTATTCTGACAAAAAAAGGCGAACATGATGTTCGCCTCTACTCAGATACTTTTATAGTGTTGCTTGATTAATCTCGAATTCTAAATTTTTGCTTCTTCTTTGACCAACTTATCCCAACCTAAATCTTTTAAGCTGTTATTTCGACGTAGGGGACGAGTGACCAATTCCAGAATGTCACGGGCATTGCCAAATCCGTGAATTTGCGCAAATGTAAACTCTACAGACCACTTAGTATTTATACCCCTAGCTTCGAGTGGGTTAGCATGAGCCATACCAGTAATTACTAAGTCTGGCTTCAACTGATAAATACGCTGAACTTGGTTGTAATTATCTGGCTTCTCAACAATCTTCGGTAGGGGTACGCCCATTTCTTTACAAGTTTGCTCTAGTAGCGCCAACTCAGCAGCTTGATAGCGCTTATCCATGTAAGGAATCCCAATTTCGGGAACTGTCATCCCACAGCGAACCAAGAAGCGTGCTAAGGAGATTTCCAGCAAGTTATCACCCATGAAGAATACAGATTTGCCGCGAATTAATTTGACGTATTCTTCTAAACCTGCCCAGATTTGTGCTTCCCGTTCATCTAAACCTGTGGGAGTAATACCGAACACAGAGCAAATTTTCTCAATCCAAGCACGAGTACCATCAGGGCCAATGGGAAAGGGTGCGCCGATGAGTTTGCATTTACGCCGACGCATTAAAGTAGTAGCAGTCCGACTGAGGAAGGGGTTAATTCCAGAAACGTAATAGCCTTCTTCCAAGACTGGCAATTCAGTGAAGCGTTTTGCAGGTAGCCAGCCAGAAACCTTAATACCTTGCTTTTTCAGTTCTAGAGTTAACTGAGTTACCACAGGATCAGGAAGGGAACCGAAGAGAACCAACGGTGGATGATCTACATACTCAGATTCTTCTTGAACTACTTCTTCTTTCTTTTTACCAAAGTTGAGCAGTTTGGAAATAGCGTTGCGTTCGTTTTTGTCTGTTTCCGCCACTGGCGCTTTATCAGGACAACGATTAGCCATAGCGGCTAAGACAGTGTCTTCTCCTTGGGTGAAGGCGTAATCTAGACCGTTAGCACGCGCTACGACGATGGGAATGCCAATTTCACCTTCTAACTTGGGAGCCAAGCCTTCCAAGTCCATTTTAATAATTTCCGTAGTGCAAGTGCCAATCCAGACAATTACACTAGGGTTGCGATCGCGTTTAATTTGCAAGCACAATCGCTTTAACTCTTCATAATCATTCAGCTGTGCCGAAATATCTCCTTCTTCCAACTCTGCCATTGCATAACGGGGTTCAGCAAAAATCATCACCCCCATCGCGTTTTGCAGGAAGTACCCGCAAGTCTTGGTTCCAATCACCAAAAAGAAACTATCTTCAATTTTTTGGTATAACCACGCCACGCAGCTAATTGGGCAAAAGGTGTGGTAATTTCCAGTTTCACACTCAAAGTTTAAAGCTTCTGGTTGTTGAGCGACAGTCATTTTGGTTATTTCTCCCCTTGATTTTTAAAGCGAACAAGGCAGGTGAATATCGGGTAGGTTTATGGGGAAAGAATGATTCTCTCCCCAAATTCCTGTGATGTGGCACATAGCACCAGTCAGCAATCCCTAAATTCAACAGGAACGCTAATAATTTAAGCGTTGGGGAAGAGACGAGCCATTTCCGATTCATCAAAAACGCCAGATGGCAGTTCTTCCCCTAAAAATTCATTGTTGTCATCACCCTTTTGCAGTGCTGTTTCATCGCCCCAGACATCCGATAACACATCACTAAAAGCGTTCTCGTCTGTTGAGTTCAAATCTTCAAGTACCTGCTCGTCTAGCTTGATTTCCGATGCAATGGTCGTATCGAAGGAAATCTCACCAAACTCATCTAAATCTCCGCTGGATGTACTTTGGGACTCATCTTTTGAGTTTTTTCCATTCAGTCCATTTGAGGTTGGAGCAGAACCGACGATGGTAAATTCTTGAGCAATCGCCGCATCTGCAAAACTACTGAGATGAGCATTTTTTAATGTCTCATCTTGAAAATTTTCGTTAATGATGCCTACTGCATCATGTCGGTAGTTATCTGCATCTACTTTGTGAATATAGCGGTTACCAAGAGCAATGTCTGGGTCGAAATGCAAATCCAGTACTTCAATTAGGGTATCAGCATCAGGATTCAATCTGGAAAAAGGTAGCATCAACTGCGCTAGCTTTGGTTCCAGCGCATTGATAACTCCCAGGATGAGGTAAGAAGGTGGTCGCTTCCCGCCATCAGGGGTGTACACTGATTCCACTTCCATGTGGAGAGTAATCCAATCACGATTTGTCTGGAAAAACAGTAACCACTTTTGCTTTATTGACTCTGTAAAGCTATGAAAGAAAGCCATATTAATTCCCCATCCTGAGAATTTGATGATTTATACAATCATCAAGTCTAGTTCCTCTTCCGGATTACGTACCTGGGGTTTACTCGGATTTAAATAAAAATCAGATAACAAAGAGAACAATTCTCTATCTTGAGCATCATTCGGGACAACACCTTCTGGCCGTGCCAGAATTTGGTCGGCAATATTGAGATAGTAATCGCAAACGTAGTTCAAAGATGGGTCAGATTCTGCCATTTCAAACAAAGTCTTACCCTTGACGCGAGAAACACGGATATCTTCAATTAAAGGCAGAACCTCCAAAACTGGCATTGGTACTGCTTCTATATATTTCTCGATTAAATCGCGTTTGGAGGTGCGATTACCAATTAAACCCGCTAGGCGCAGTGGGTGAGTCCGTGCTTTTTCTCTGACTGAAGCTGCAATCCGATTGGCAGCAAATAAAGCATCAAAGCCGTTGTCGGTTACTATCATGCAGTAATCAGCATAGTTGAGTGGTGCTGCAAAACCACCGCAAACAACGTCGCCTAGTACGTCAAACAGAATTACGTCGTATGTGTCAAAGGCGTTGAGTTCTTTCAGTAGTTTCACGGTTTCGCCGACTACGTATCCACCACATCCCGCACCTGCTGGTGGCCCGCCTGCCTCAACGCAATCAACACCACCGTAGCCTTTGTAAATTACATCTTCTGGCCAAACGTCTTCGTAGTGGTAGTCCTTTTCTTGCAGGGTATCAATAATTGTCGGAATTAAAAATCCGGTAAGGGTAAAGGTACTGTCATGCTTGGGGTCGCAGCCAATTTGCAACACTTTCTTGCCGCGTTTTGCTAGGGCGACTGAGATGTTACAGCTAGTTGTGGATTTGCCGATTCCACCTTTTCCATAAACTGCTAGTTTCACTGTTGTTTGCCTCTTATAGTTTATTGTCAAACTTTTGGCTGAAACATTTGCCTTCACCTAGCCTGATATGGCGATGCGTGAGGTCTTGTGGTTGTCATTATTGTCCAAATCACAAGGAAAATAAAGGGGCTTTAAATATGAAAAATGCCTATAAATGACGTATTAACCTTTATTAAAGGATAAATATATACAAAAAGCTGTAAAAATAATTCAATAATCTAAAAAACAGATTTTATATTTTTTTGTTTATTAATTTTATAAAAATAGTTACAAAAGACAAAATGCTTAAATAGAGTTTTATCAATGGTTTCCATTGAATTAGATAATGATTATCTCGACCGCTGAGAGCCAATCAACCTCTATTTCGATTTTGAATCAACAGATCCCAGGACTTAAGGTCTCAGATGTACAGACAACGCACAAAGATGTTCAATTTTACCCAGGAAGCCTCTGAGGTTGAAAGCCGCAGCTTAGAAGCTTCAGCTAGGGTAAGCCTGGGGATTTAGGCGATAACAGTCCTGGTTTTGCTTTTATTTTGATGCGAGGAACCAAAGTCCACCAGTACAGAAGCCTGAGGCTAGAAATAAAAAGCCCGCCTGATTGGCTAGCTAAAATCCTGATAGCACAAAAAGGCGAGCTTTGTTGATATGGCAGTAACCTAAAAGGTTGTCTAATTGTAATCAAAGAATTTTTGATGTAATTGCTTTTTATATGCAACAAATTATTAAATTTTTAAATTAGTAGTTATTGGGCATTGGGCATTGGGCATTGGGCATTGGGCATTGGGCATTGGGCATTTATTATTTCTCCCCGTCTCAGCGTCTCTTTGTCTCCCCCATCTCCCTTGCCCCCCTTCCCTTGTCCCCTCTGCCCCTCTGCCTCCTCTTGGGCAAATTAAGACACATCGTTTTCGAGTTGTGCTATTTCTTTGAGTGGTTGCCAGCCCGCTTGCCACTGGGAGTTATCTTGTAATAATTTGGCATTAAGCCAGAAACGAACTTTTGGATCGCACGCTGAAACCATTTCAGCGTAAACCCAATTACCTTGATTTTTCCGATTGACGACTTGGAAATGTCGCCAACCATCTACTTTTTGCTGGGCTGTCCATTTAGAACCCAGGAGGTAAGGAAATTTCTGTTTTTTAGGCATTTGTCAATAGTCAATAGTCATTTGTCTCGGAAAATAAGTTCGTAAGGGCACGGCATCCAAAATCTTTTCGTGTATGGAGTAATCTTACTGATGCCGTGCCCCTACTTCAGTCGGTGGATTTTTCAGTAGTGTTGACTACGAACACTAGGCGATCGCAGCCACCTTATCTAATAAACTTTGAAATAGCCTCAAACCATCATTACCGCCTAAAATCGGGTCAGAGGCTCTTTCAGGGTGCGGCATCATGCCCAAAACATTGCCCTGACGGTTACAAATCCCGGCAATGTTGTTCAATGAACCGTTGGGGTTCTCGCCTGCATAACGGAACACTACTTGCCCGTTATCTTCCAGTGCTGCCAGAGTAGCTTGATCCGCATAGTATCGACCTTCCCCGTGGGCAACTGGTACGGTAATAATTTCACCAGTTGTATAGGCTTGCGTCCAAGGTAAATTGGTACGCTCAACTTTGAGAGGAAGGCGATCGCAGATAAAATGTAAATCCTGATTTCTGGTGAGTATTCCTGGTAACAAGCCTGCCTCAGTTAATACTTGAAAACCATTGCAAATACCCAAGACAAACTTACCCTTTTGGGCATGTTCGACTACCTGCTGCATTACTGGCGAAAATCGGGCGATCGCACCACAACGTAAATAATCCCCGTAACTAAAGCCACCAGGGATGACAATCACATCCAAATCAGCAATATCAGTCTCTTGATGCCAAACCATGCGAGTCGGTTGCCCAAGTAAGTCTCTGGTTACATAAGCAACATCGCGATCGCAATTAGAACCCGGAAAAACTATTACACCGAATTTTGTCATTTGTCAATGGTCAATGGTCATTTGTCATTTGTCAATGGTCAATGGTCATGGGGCATTGGGCATTGGGCATTGGGCTAAGATTCATCAATTATTTCTCCCCTGCCCCCTGCTCCCCTACCCCCTGCTCCCCTGCTCCCCTGCTCCCCTAGTCCCTAGCCCCTAGTCCCTAGCCCCTAGTCCCTAAAACACCCCCGTCTGTGTTTCGACTTCTATCAATTCAAAACGATAATTTTCAATTACTGGATTGGCGAGCATTTGGTCACAGATGTGATCGAGGTCTTGACGCGCTTTAGCTTCTTGTGTCGAGGTTATGGTCAATTCAATGTACTTACCAATCCGCACCTGTTCAACATTGTCATATCCGAGTTGCTTGAGACCAGATTGTACAGCCACACCAGCTGGGTCTAAAACAGAAGGACGAAGTGTGACAAAAATTTTGGCTAAATACTTCCTTTGCATGGGCGATCGCTGAATGCTGCGATCGCTATACTATAACTTTCTGTTCCAACTGAGTAAAAATAAGATTATGAAGCGCTTATAGTTAATTTATTCAATTAGCCAGTATGACAGCTTCAACTACAGCGGCAAATTTAAACAATTGTCTATGAGAGCCATACGCACCCGCAGTCAGGAGAGGATTTTAAACCTGTTGAAAACCATCAAACAAGGAATTTCCGCACAAGATATATATGTGGAATTACGTAATCGTAATCAAAGTATGGGATTAGCAACAGTTTATCGCTCCTTAGAAGCCTTAAAACTAGAAGGAATGGTACAACTACGGACTTTAGCGAATGGTGAAGCCCTTTATAGTCTAGCGCAGCAAGATAAACACCACCTCACTTGCTTGCAATGTGGTGTCTCAATTCCGATTAATCAATGCCCAGTACATGACTTAGAAGAAAAGTTAGAAGCCAACCTGAAGTTTAAAATTTTTTACCACACTCTAGAGTTTTTTGGGTTGTGTAACCAATGTCAGAGTGAGCAAGCTGCGGAGATTGGTCAATAGTCAATGGGTATTGGGCATTGAGCATTTCTTTGCGTTAGAGCGTCTGCTTGTCTCCACTGCTCCTATTGTCCCATCATGCTGCGATCGCTTTTAGGGAAATGGAAAAGGTGCGATTTGGAAACGTAGAAAGGTTGTCAATAGATTGACAGCCTTTTTTAATAAACTGACAACGCGAAACTTCGCTGTCAGCAATTCTCATTGCGTTCACAAGGAAATTGGATTTTTTTTATACTATTTTTTATCTGGAATTAGAGCGATCGCCCCAGAAAAAACATGCATAAAATCA
Source organism: Calothrix sp. NIES-2100 (assembly GCF_963875285.1). NCBI lineage: Bacteria > Bacillati > Cyanobacteriota > Cyanophyceae > Nostocales > Calotrichaceae > Calothrix > Calothrix sp. NIES-2100. Next base: position 7,203,769 of record NZ_CAWNLA010000001.1, on the reverse strand, counting down.
AAATCTTTTCCTTTTGTTTGCTTTCTCTAACTTTTGGGAGTTTAAGTTATGCATCTGAAGGTGCATACTCTGTTTCTTCGCTAGAAACGGTCACAGAAGAAGTTCCGCAACCGCGATCGCCTGTGAGTACTCAAGCCAAAGATTTGCAAACAGAAGCACCGCTAGTTGCTTTTCCAGACATTCCACCAGAGAAATTGCAAAAACTGCGATCGCCTGATAGCACTTCAACCCAAGATTCGCCTACACAGGTGCAGCTTTCCCCATTGCAACTACCGCCAACCCAATTGCATAACTTGGAAACCGCCAACCAACTGCGACAGGGTGCAGTTCAGATCGAAGGTGGTTTTTTGCAAGTTCTGCCAACGGATAATTCGGTTTCTGGTACAGGTTTACAAACCTATCATTTAAATATCGACTGGGGAATCACAGACAACTTCCAAATAGGTTTTACAGGTGATATTTTTGACGATTATCTAAAATGCCCAGTTAGAAGCGAATGTACTATCTTTACAACTGTAAGTTATGGCACTAAATTAAAATATCAAATCCTCAACCAAAATCACTGGGCTGTAGGTGTTGCAGGTACGTTTCAGTTATTACATATATCTGCCAATACTGGGGTGTTTAACAATAGTCCAAACAAACAATTTTTTGTTGTTCAACCTGTTGGGGCTTTACAGTTACCAATTACCTACAAAGCATCTCCAAATTTGCAACTACATTTCACTCCTGGAGTCGTTTTCTTTCCGGAAAAAGTTGCTGGTGGAGATTTTTTTGGGACTTTTTTCAACATTGGAACAGGGTTTAACTGGCAAACTTCCAAAAGAGTGAACTTATTTGCTAATATACAAACTCCTTTGGGGCCTGGAGGTAATACTTTTATTGCCAAAGACCGCTCGATTACAAGGAAATTACTCTGGACTGTCGGTATAGATTACGCTTTCAATCCCAAAATGGCAGCAGAGGTTTACGCTACCAACAGTTATGGTACAACACCGACCACAGGCTTGTTGGGGTTTATTCCTGATGGCGATGATTTATTGTTAGGAGTTCGCTTCAAGCATGTGATCGATTTTGGACAAGGGTATGCAGCTAATTTTAGTAATATTCCCCAAACTTCACTTTCCTACCGCAATCGCACATTGCTGTTTGATGGGCTGACACTTGCAACTGCTAACACCTTACCAAGCGGCAAATTCCAACTCAGAGGAGGGCTAGGTACACATGGTAGTTCCAGTTTTGCTCTAGCCTATGGCTTAACAGATGATTCACAGTTAGAACTAATTGTGGATCAATTTGCATCAAGCGATCGCTTTTCTGAGCAAGAAATACCTGGCACAGGAGTTAAAATTGGCGGTGCAATGAAACTCAAGTTTTTTGATCAAACACGAGGCGATGGTCTCACCCTCAGTGCTAAACTTGCAGGAATCAGCGAGACAACCTTGCAACAAGGTGGTCTTAACGGAACTTTGTATGTAGAGTTGCCTATTGCCTATCAACTCAGTACCCAAACTGCCATATCCATTAATCCCAAGGGAGCATTTTTTGGAGACACGAGGCGTATAGGGGTAGGAATAGGAATTAACCAGGCTTTTGGGGATCAGCTGCAATTGATTGGGGAATATACCCCTGTCTTGGATGGCAAAAGAAGTATTTGGAGTACAGGCTTACGCTTTTTACCCAGTTCCGGCTTCGGATTAGACATCTTTGCAGGCAATGCAATTGGACAAACTGGCTTAGGAACCTTAACCGCAGAACCCGAAGGTACTAATTTTGGTTTTAGCATCAATTGGGGAATTTGATATTTGTCAGTTGTCAGTTGTCAGTTGTCAGTTGTCATTGGGCATAGTTCACAATTCTCTTTGTCTCCCTTTTCCCCTTTGTCTCCCTTGTCTCCCTTGTCCCCCGTGCCCCTCTGCCCCCCTGCTTCTCCTCATCCCCTCCCCAACTAACTGCGATTATTATTTAGCCCTGGTATCTCCTGAGCATCTGAGACAATAGATTTTATGCCCTCTAAAGTTGCAGGAATACTGCGGGGATCGATAAACATGACTTTACTGCTATCACTTTTACCAATTGTCGCGCCCATATCCAGATAACCCAAGGCAAATAAAACTTCTAATGCTTTGTGCGCGTCGGGGTTGCTTTTGATTTTTTGCGCAATAATGTCTGCTGACTCAGCAATAGCTTGAGCTTTGAGAACTTGCTGCTGACGTTCAGCTTGCGCTCTCAGAACAATGGCTTTTTGTTCAGCTTCAGCTTGTAAAATAACGGATTTTTGACGAGCTTCTGCGTCTAGAATTTGGGCTTCTGCTTTACCTCTAGCGCTATTGATAGCTGATTCGCGATCGCCTTCGGAGGTTAAAATAGATGCTCGTTTTTTACGTTCTGCTGACATCTGTAATTCCATCGATTCCTGTACTGCTTTTGATGGAATCAGATCTCGCAGTTCTACCCGCGTGACTTTCACACCCCAAGGATCGGTAGCAATGTCTAAATCCCGCAAGAGAAGTTCATTAACTTGAGAACGGGCAGTAAAAGTTTCATCTAACTCTAATTGTCCCATTTCGGAGCGGATTTGAGTTAATACCAAATTCACCATTGCTGATTGGAGATTTTCTACTTTGTAATAAGCCTTCTCCATATCGATGATCCGCCAGTAAACTACTGCATCAACAGTGATCGAAACGTTGTCACGGGTAATGCACTGTTGTGGTGGAATATCTAAAACTTTTTCGCGGATAGTTTGTTTATAAACAATTTTATCGAGGAAAGGGGCAACCAGGTTTAGCCCTGGTTCGAGTTTTTTGTTGTAGCTACCCAATCGTTCCACCAAAGCCTCATCGCCTTGATTAATAACTTTCACAGCACCTGCTAAAGCCGAACCTCCAAGTGTCAAAAATATTAGCAAAAATAACTGTCCCATTGTGATTCTCCTAAATTTTTAATATCGAGATTGAGTGGTGAGAGTTCGGGAAGGGAGATGAGGGGGATGAGGGAAGAGAGATGAGGGGGATGAAGGAAGGGAGACAAGGAGGACAAGAGAGATGAGGGAGTGTGGGGAGTTTTCTTCCCCATCTCCCCGATCTCTTCCCCATACCCAATGCCCAATGCCCAATGCCCAATGACAAATCATCTAAGAATGCAACAGGGTTTCGGGCATCACAATCAAGGTGGTGCCTTCTCTGCGGACGATATAAACTCTTTGATGGGGCGGGATGCTGATTTTGTCATCATCACATCTTGCTTGCCAAGAATTTCCTTCGTATTGCACTCGGCCTGTTTTTCCAGGCGGTATTTCTGTTAAAGTTTCACCTGTAATTGCATTTTGAATTTTTGTGTTACGCCGTCGCGGTTGCACAAATCGACGGGAACCCAACACTAGTAACGTAGAAAGCAACAGCCAAGCTAAAACTTGCAGCCACAAACTACCCAAAACTACGCGAGACAGTAGCGCCACTATAAAAGCGCTAATTCCCATCATGAAAGCGACAAAAGCAGACGGCAAGAACAGTTCCATTAGACACAAAACTGATCCTGCCAAGAGCCAGATTACGGTATAACTTGGCATAGCGCCATCCTAGACACTACATTTATGTAAATCTATTTCTCTTAACTAGATCCACCCTGGGGCTGAGTGTTTACGGAAAGCTAAATATGGTATTTTTAACCATCAATTTTGATTAATTTCAGTAACAAGTTGTAGCCAAGGGTACACAGAACCAGTCTATTCTAGCCTTCAAGTATTTGCCAGCTATATTTAATCGAAATTAATGAGTAGAAATTAATTGAGTTTATGATTACTACTGAACGGATCATCTATTGCATCAATCCAGACTGTACAAACCCGATTAATCCCTTGAAAAGTCGTGTTTGTGCCAATTGTCAAACTGCCTTAGTTCATCGCTATCTTTGGGCTACTGGGGGATCGGCGGCGAAAATTCCCCCAGGAACAATGGTAGCAAATAGGTATGAGGTAATTACGCATCAAATTTGGTTGGATACACAACCAGGACTGTTACCTGAGATACCTGAAGAATTGCCCAATGAGGTGATTCCTTATCTACGCTTGTATTATGAACGATTGCACCTACCCCAAGCTTATGGGTATATTCGCTCTTTTGAGGGCAGTGGGGATGATATTCTCTTGCTAGAAAACGTGCCGATCGCGGACAATGGAAATCTCTATCCGGCGATCGCTAATGCATGGGAACAAGCAACGGCGGTAAGACAGGTTTACTGGTTATGGCAAATTCTCCAACTTTGGCAACCTTTATTAGAACAGGGAGTAGCCAACAGTTTACTCATGCTCAACAATCTGCGGGTGCAGGGTTGGTGTGTGCGTCTATTGGAACTTCACTCCACAACCGAAAGCTTACCTAGTTTGCCAGATTTGGCAGAATCTTGGCAGCCTTTGGTAGGATCTGCTAAAGCCGCTATCGCTCAAAGTTTACAGCACATAATTAAGCAGATGCGCTCAACTGAAGTTGAGTTTGAGGCAATTTCCACTCAACTTAATACCCTGTTACTCTCATCAGCCGCAGAATTGCCCTTAAACTTAGAAGTAGCAGGCGCAACCGACACTGGAATAGTGATGACGCGCAATGAAGACGCTTGCTTCCCTGCTAACTCTGATGACCTCAAAGACCGATTAGTACCACACTTATCGATGGTTTGCGATGGTATTGGTGGACATGATGGTGGTGAAGAAGCTAGTCAATTAGCAGTACAGTCCTTAAAATTACAGATCCGTGCATTATTCGGCGAGTTAGCCGCACAAACTGAACTAATTACCCCAGATTTGTGGGAACAACAACTAGAGGCGTGCTTGCGCGTAGTCAATAACGTGATTTCTGCCAGTAATGACAAACAAAATCGCCAAGGTAGAGAACGGATGGCTACAACTTTGGTGATGGCATTACAACTGCCACAACGAGTGCAGGCAAAATCATCTAAAGGCTCTGCAACTACTCATGAACTTTACCTAGCTAGTATAGGTGATAGCCGTGCTTACTGGATTACTCGTAATTATTGTCAGTTACTGACAGTAGATGATGATGTAGCAGCACGGGAAGTTCGCTATGCCCGCAGTTTCTATCGTCAAGCCTTGATGCGAAAAGATGCAACTGCCCTCACCCAAGCATTGGGAACCAGAGATGCTGAATCCCTGCGGGTTGAGATCAAGCGGTTCATTTTGGAAGAAGATGGCATATTGTTGCTGTGTTCTGATGGGTTAAGTGACAACAACTGGGTAGAACAATCCTGGCAGAATTACGCATTAGCGGTGCTAAATAAGCAACTAGATATAGAAGATGCTGTACACCGTTGGATTAAATTTGCGAATCAGAAAAATGGTCATGATAATACGTCGGTAGTGATGACCCTTTGCAACGTTTCCCGAGAATACTTTGTCTCTTTAACTTATGCACAACCGCAAGTAGAAGTGATCGCAGCAGAACAAACACTAGACCTTTCTTTGGAGGAAGATGCGCCCATAGTTGTAGATGTAGACATTACAGCCCAAGAAGCTACCCCAACCGAAGTCAAACAACCAAGCCGAAGTAAAGCTTTAGTCCTATTTGGGGGATTATTGTTACTTTTGGGTGGTACAACTTTGGGATTATTGATTTGGTGGCAACTTCAGCCGCAAACATTCCAACAATTTTGTCGCCAGCTTCCAGGTGTGCAGCAGCTATGTTCGCAGAATAGGGAATAGGGACTAGGGATGAGGAGGTGAGGGAGTGTGGGGAGTGTGGGGAGTTTTCTTCTCAATGCCCAATACTTCTCTTCTCCCAAGGGGAGACGCTACGCGAACGAGACGCTCCGCGAACGACTTGCGAGAGTACAAGTGCCCAATGCTCAATGCCCAATAACAACTGATTAAGTAACTTTTCTGGTACTTGTATTTCGCTTTTTGTACCTGTATGCTCAAATTAATGCCAAAAACCAAGGCTTAATCATCTGGTTTGTAAACCACGGTCGATTCAACCCTTCGGCTGCGCTCAGTTTCAAAACTGGCAAGCCTGTAAAAAGGTCAAACGGGAATCCAAGGTTTGTTAAATTTGTTGAAAATAATGGCTGAACAATGGCTAAAAGCTTCAAAAAATTGCTTGGTGCAAAAACATATTAGGATGATAAAAAGTTAATTAATTGATGAGTCAAAGGATTAAACCTCTTGCTAACGCACTAGGTAAATCTAGTGTAGTGAATCTATCAGTAACAAAGCCTGCATGGGCAGGCTTTGTTCGTATAGCAGTTACGGATGCATTCAACAGCCAGTCTGTGCGTATGATATGCAAAGCGTGACTGTTGTAAGCAGTTTATTTTTCAAAAAAGCAAGTTCAGTGAGGGATGGCTGTGGAGATAGTTGTGGAAAAGGAAAAGCTAGGTGTAGATGTGGTTATGAAAGTGGGCGATCGCGTTCGTGTTAAAGATTCGGTAGTAGTTTACCATCATCCTGAACATCGCGGTCAGGCTTTTGACCTCAAAGGCTCAGAGGGCGATGTTTTGGCTATTGTCACCGAATGGCAAGGCAGGCCTGTAAGTGCTAATTTGCCATTCTTAGTCCAGTTTAGTAAAAAATTTAAAGCTCATCTCCGTGAAAATGAGTTAGAAATTATCTAAATTCTTCAAGAGCGGCGAAACCATCGGAAAATATTTAGTTCGCCGCGCATTTTTTCTAGCTCTTGACGGTGGCGAATTGCGGTTGTATAGTACCACTCACAATGCTGCCTAAATTCTGAGCGCTCCCTAACTTCATGGTAGAACTGATGAGTTGTTTGGTAAGTAGCAAAGGTTTCCTCAACTTCGCTGGGAGTGGCTGGGATAATATAAGGTAAATTTTTAGACATAATGTCAGGAAGTGCTGAGTCCTGAGAACTTTAAAAATCAAAACTCTGTGACTAAAGAAATTATAGCGATTGAAAAATAAACTTTTGAAACTAACGGTACTGTAGTAAATAAAAATGGTGCAAGCCTTACAAACCGAATTAACACTAGAACGAGTAAACCAAGCTGTTGATGCAATTATTGAAGTTTTGGGATCTCCAGAGAGCGATTTACACGCTCAGGCTTATAAAGCATTTCGTAGCGGCGACTATCAGACAGTAAAAAGATTAGCTTCGACAAATCTATCTGATTCTTATCTCAAGGCATTAGGGTATTTGGGGGGAGCGGTGAAGCTGACCCCAAATACAGATACTATTCTGGCTGAATCTGCACGGGCGGCGGCTGACTTTGTAAAAGAAAAAGCATTACAACGGCTTGGGTCAGCGATCGCAACTGCTCTCAACTAACAATTTGTCACAATAGGGAAGGCGATCTGGTCAAACTGTGGCTGCGATCGCCTGTGTTTTTGGCGAGTCAAAGTGATGGCTTACGTTAAATGCGCGTCACAGCCAACCGCGCAAGCTATAAATAAAAAGACCAACGTACTCTTTTAAGGCTCTAGTAAATTTATCTAAGTTGTCGCTATCAGGCAATAAATTCAAGATAGCGGCTTTAGGACTGCTGCTAATTTCTTGCATTTCGCCTCGGCTAACAAGAAAATCAGTAGGTGCAGGAATCACCTCAATTCCTTGACGCTGAAAAATTTTTAGCGATCGCGGCATATGCATTGCCGAAGTCACCAACAATACTCGGCGAATATTACGAAATTGTAAAATCTTCTTGACATTTACAGCATTTTGATATGTATTCAAAGAATCAGGTTCTTGAACGATCGCCTCAGAAGGTATACCAATAGAAGTGAGAATATTTGCCATATCTGCCGATTCAGGCGCACCACTACCACGCCAATCAATTCTCCCACCACTGAGGATAAGTAGCGGCGCTTTTTGTTGGCGATAGAGTTGAGCGGCATAAATTATGCGATCGCCTTGTTCGCTTAAATCAGCACCAGGGCGAGGCCAAAAAGCTGATTTAGTTGCACCACCTAACACCACAATCGCTTCGGCATTGGGTATTTGGCTAGTTGCAGTATTTTGCCATTCAAGCGATCGCACCAGCCATTGAGAAACCCAAGCATTACTGCAAAATAGCAATAAAATTAAAGCTAGAGCGATCGCCACTGCTGCCGTGCGTGGTCGTTTCCATAAAGTTATCAAAGCTACCACCAAACTGATAGAAGCAAGTCCCAACGGATAAAAAAACAGTGGTAGTAACTTGGAAAGATATAAAAACATAAGCTATTCTGCTTTTAAGTTGCACAATCCATCGTGAGGGCTGTTGACTGTTGACTGTTAACAGCCCTTATTAGTAGTTATGCTTTTTTAGCGTGCATTAGCTTACTAGGGGCTAGGGGAGCAGAGGGTTAGGGGGATGAGGGAAACAAATTACACTGACAACTGACAACTGACTCTTGACTATTGACTATTGACAAATTTTACCGTTCCCAAAATCTAAAATTTATACCTCCTCCAGGTGTACGACGGAACCGCCTAGTGGTGTTTCTTCTGCGCTTGACAGTCCTTCTATCGCCTGTTTGTTCCTCTTCAGCTTCTTCTGTTGACTCTAGTGGTAACTGAGTTCTAGTTTCTTCCTTACTTCCCCACCAAGCGATCATCCAGCCCGCACCTAAAGCACCTAGCGCTCCCAATAAGATACTCATGGGTGCTGGATACCCTAACCAACTAAAGCCGATTAAGAACAATAACCAATATTTTAACGCTGCATCAATCCCCTCGGAAGAGTCTACAGACTGGGACTGGGGGCTATTCTTGCTGGCTGCGGTGATCCAGCCTAAGGCGAATCCGCCCATGATCCCGAGGAAGATACTCAGTGCTAGTGAAGACCCTGTCAGACTTAATACCAGGGTTAAAATTACGCCAAATATCAGTTGCGATAGGAAGTTTGGCGAAATATTCAATAGGTCTTTTTTTTGTGCCATGAGATAAACAACTGGGCTTTAAGGAATTATTTGTTTTAATTGTGCCTGTGGTGGCTGAGTTGTGTCCCAAATCTTAACGTAGGGTTTTTCCGTATCGGTAAATTTTTCAAATTGTTTAAGTTGGGATGCCAATAAATCGGCGGTAGCATCAGCAATATCCCCAGTACGTTGATGAAGACGCTCTTGCAAAACTTCTAGAGGCGCTGTGCATTGAAGAATCTGGAGAGGGATTTGATGCTCTGCGGCTTGGTTAATTGCTTCTTGGCGTAAATTTTGGCGGTCATACTTAGCATCCAAAATTACGGAGAAACCTTGATTAGCTAGTAGAATTCCTAATTCCAGCAGACGTGCATAAGTTTTTTGCGTCATCTCTGGTGTATATATTTCATCACCACCCTTTTCTAATAAGGGAATTCCCGCCAAATGTTTCCGCACTGCGTCTGAGCGAATCTGAATTGCTCCTAGTTGACGGGCTAAATATCGTGCTGTTGTACTTTTACCAGAGCCAGATAAACCCGACATTAAAATCAGTTGCCCTTGTTTAGATTTAGTATACTCCCAAGCTAGTGTGTAATATTTTGCTGCTGTTTTTGCTGCCTCTTCCTTGACAGCTACTGGTACACCAGGATCGTTTAACAAAAATGAAGTCACTTTTGCGCGGACATATGACTGACGAATTAAATATATAGGTAAAACCTGTAACCCTTCCCAATCACCAGTTTGTTCTACATAAGTATTCAAATAGGCATTACTGAGGTCTTTTCGCTGCTGTGCTTCCAAATCCATCACCGCATAAGCGATATCGAACATGACATCCACAAAGCGAAACGGCTCATTAAATTCAATGCAATCGAACAACATAATTTTGTCATGCCACAGAGCAATATTTCTCAGGTGTAAATCTCCATGACATTCGCGAATGTAATTATTTTGCATTCTGCTAGTAAATAATTCTGGGCGTTCTGCAAAAAACCGATCAGTGTATGCTTGAGTTTCATCAAACTGTACCTGAGTCTGAGGGCCACCGATATATTGCTCAGTTTGCTCATAATTTTCGTCAAACGCCGCCCGGACTTGCGGAACTTCACCAAAACTACGAATATAATCATTTGTCTGGGCTTTGGCGTGGTATTGAGCGACAACCCTTCCCAATTCCTCTAGATGTGTCTCATTTAACTTACCCTGTTCAAAGAAAGCACTCAACAAAGCTTCTTGGGGAAACTGGCGCATCTTCAGCACATATTCTACAGGTTCATCGGTTCCCCCCAGATGGTATTGCTCGCTAACTAAAGTTATAGGTAACACTTCCAAATACAGTTCCCCAGCACCTCGCTGATTCAACCGCAATTCTTCGTGACAAAAATGCTGCCGTTTTTCTAAGGTTGAGTAGTCTAAAAAGCCAAAATTCACAGGCTTTTTCAATTTATAGACATAATCACCAGTCAGCAGTACATAAGAACCGTGAGTCTGAATCAGTTGAATCGGTTCTAGAACTGCATGGGGATAAAACCCAGGCTGCAACATTTGCTGAATCAATGCGGGAATAGTTGCTTCTGTCATAATTTTTAATTTAGATTGATTAACCGCCGTTAACTACAGATAAACGCAGATAATTATCTCAAATGATTGGCGTTTATCAACAGTTGCAATTTTTACTCTTGATATTGGGGCATACCAAAAAATCAATTATCCCAAATTGTAGGGGCAGGGCTACCGCAAACCTACAATTTATACAATTGGCAAATGTATGATGAGGATATTTTTTATTTGCAAGTCTCTTGACGCTGATAGCTTAACAAAAAACCAGGGTGAAAACCCTGGCATCATCAGTAATTATGTCAAACTTTAAGTTACAACAAAGATGAAATATCTTCCACAATTAGCTTTTAGCAGCAAAAAAGCTGATGTGGTAGGTTGTGCCCTTTGCCGGATGGGACTGAACTTCGCGCAGTACGGTTTTACCAGTCCACTCAATTTCGGGAATGCTGAGTTCAACTTCAGTTTTGTTGACAGCAGCGTGTTTGAGCAGACGCTCAACAGTTTTAGCCTCAACTACGAGAGAAATTGATTCGGCACCGTTGTGACCGTATAAATTGGCAGGGATTAATCCAGAACGGCGCAAAGCATTTGCTTTGGTACCTTCTGGGCGCTTTTTAGATTCGACTGTCAGAGTCATACAAGTTGTTAGTTGTTAGTTGTCATTGGTCATTGGTCATTGGTCATTGGTCATTTGTTAATGACTGATAACTAATGACTAGCTTTAAGCACTAAGTAAGGAGACGGGAGTGCCGTCAGGATGTAACAAAGCACGTTTAGGCCCGTGAATTGGGTCTTCTACAATTATGGTTTGATCGCGGCTAGCTCCTAAGGAGACGATCGCAATCGGGACTTCCATCAATTCGGCTAAGAATTTGAGATAGTCCAGCGCTTGCTGTGGTAACTCTTCCAAAGTACGGCAGTTACTTGTAGATACTTGCCAACCTGGTAAAGTTTTGTAGATGGGACGACACCGGGCGAATTGACGCGAACTGGTGGGGAAGTGTTCGCAGCGTTCGCCATCAATTTCGTAGGCGATACAAACTTTAATTTCCTCTAGTTCATCAAGGACATCTAGTTTGGTGATGGCAATACAGTCCATACCGTTAATTCGGACGGCGTACCGACCAATCACAGCATCAAACCAGCCACAGCGACGCTTCCTGCCAGTAGTTGTACCAAATTCCGCACCGCGATCACACAACAATTCTCCCAATTCACCTTGTAGTTCGGTTGGAAAAGGCCCTTCCCCAACTCTTGTTGTGTAGGCTTTCGACACCCCAATTACCCGGTCAATCATTGTCGGCCCTAATCCGGTGCCAACGCAAGCCCCCCCTGCTACTGGATTGGAGGAAGTGACATAAGGATACGTGCCATGATCTAGGTCGAGGAGTGTCCCTTGTGCGCCTTCAAACAAAATATTCCGTCGCCGGAGAATCGCATCGTATATTTTTAGCGAACTATCGACAACGTAAGGTTTTAACCGTTCTGCATACCCCAGATATTCATCTATTACCTCTTGTGGGTTGAGGGGTGGCAGGTTGTAAAGCTTTTCTAAAATTGCGTTTTTATAATTAATCGTCCACTCTAACTGATCGCGTAACCCCTGTGGGTCCATTAAGTCTAAAACCCTAATGCCTGTACGCTCAGATTTGTCAGCATAGGTGGGGCCAATGCCTCGCCCTGTAGTGCCGATTTTATGGCTTCCCCGTCGCTCTTCCGATGCCTGATCGATCAATCGATGATAAGGCATGGTGACATGGGCTGTCTCAGAGATTAGCAGATTTTTAGTAGAAATATTTAATTTTTCTAGTTGATCGAGTTCTGCTATCAAAACTTTCGGGTCGATAACTGTACCACAGCCGATAATGCATTCGGTATCTGGATACAAAATACCAGAGGGAATCAAATGTAGCTTAAAGGTCTGACCTTGAACTACAATTGTGTGTCCAGCGTTGACACCCCCTTGATAACGGACAACAACATCTGCGGAGCGGCTGAGTAAGTCAGTTATTTTACCTTTTCCTTCATCGCCCCACTGGGCACCTATGACAATGACGTTAGCCAAGCTTTTATTTTATAGGTAAAGTTTCCACAAACAATAATTATCAACATATTATGTAATTTATGTCAACGACTTTAAAGAATAATTTAAACATTTCTTGATAGTACAAATGTTTTAAAATAATCAATGACGATCAAAAGACACATTGTCAGGGGTCTTACCGAATATTCGCCATCATTATCCGACAAATCAAGAGAGGTGGAGGGTTGAGATTTTCGGTGATTACTGGTTTCATTCAATACTTTTTCAACAACCACTTACGCAACTAGTAGATGATTTTAAGTTCGTAGTTTTAACTTTAGTCTTCCAAAAGAAAACCCTTACTCAACAGGATAACTAGCTCTCTAGGGTAGAAAGACTAGAGAAAAAATGTTCACATAGGATTTAAACAATTGAAATCTGGTGACGATGCTTACACTTCAATTACCTACGAATTGATGATTTTAAATTTTTGACAAATCCAAGTTTTTGCTTTTAGCGTTTTCCATATTCTGGAACTTTAGCGGCGGCTTTTGTGTCTGAGGAATACCCTAGAATTGACAAGATTGCAGCATTTTGGTCGCTGTTAACTACGTGAGTGCATCTCAAGGAACATACCACAGATTGTGCTGTGTTACTATCGCTGCCCAGCGTCTTGACTTATGCTAGGTATTTGATTTTTAATTTTTAATTTTAAATAATAAGGTATATATGCCGCATCAAGGGCGATCGCATGATTAAATGGTCTGTCATCCAAAAGCTGAGAGCAGTATTTATTCTAGTCTTGGCAGTTTTATTTACTAATGCTGTGGTTTCCTATAGCACCACGATAAAGCTAATCCACAATCAGCAATGGGTGACATCCTCCCAGGAATTTATTACTCAATTAGAATCTTTAAATTCCCAACTCCAGAATGCTGAAATTGCACAGCGTAGCTACTTACTAACTACAAATCCAGATGATTTAGCAGCCTATCTTCAATCAAGGCAACAGACTGATAACAATATCCAAATTCTCAAAAAGTTAACTCATACTTCGCAAAAGAAGCAATTAATTTCTATACTTGAGGACAAAATTACCAAAAAACTCACTATCCTGCAAGCAGAAATTTCTGTTTATCATAACCAAGGATTGGATGCAGCGCGGAAGTTAGTTTCGTCTCATAAAGAGCAAATACTTAGTCATGATATTTCCCAGTTGATTCACGACAAACTAGAAGCAGAAAAAAATATATTACAGCAGCAGAGTCAAAAATCACAAACAAGTGCGCAAAAATCAATTACGACATTTTTCTTAGCCGCTTTTATCGATTTATTATTAGTCGCGTTGCTGTATGATTTGCTGTGGCGTTATGTCAAGAGACTTCAGCAAACAGAACTGGATTTACGCCAAAGTGAGAATCGTCTGCGAGCAATTATACATGCAGAACCGGAATGTATAAAATTAATTGCTAGAGATGGTACGCTGCTAGAAATTAATGCCTCTGGACTAGCGATGTTGGAGTTAGAAAGTGCTGAAGGATTGATTGGTAAACCTATTGATGTAGCGATCGCACCAGAATACAGACAAGCTTTTGCAGATCTCCATGAACGTGTTTGTCAGGGTGAAAAGGGTACTTTAGAGTACGAGATTGTGGGATTTAAGGGTACTCGACGCTGGCTGGAAACTCATGCTGTACCACTGCGTAACGAAGCTGATGGTACATTTGTGCATTTGGCTGTGACACGAGATATTACTGTGCGCCAGCAAGCAGAACAGAAAATCCGCGAACAAGCAGCACTGTTAGATGTAGCAACTGATGCAATTTTAGTCAGAAATATCCACAATGAAATATTAGTTTGGAATAAAGGTGCTGAACGTCTCTACGGGTGGAAGCTTGAGGAAGTTTTAGGTAAAAATGTTGTAGATATTTTGTATAAAAAAACTTCAGCACAACTACAAGATGCATTTTTTCAAGTCCTCCATAAAGGTGAATGGCGAGGCGAGTTGCAGCAGTTAACAAAAGATGGTAAAGAAATTATCGTTGCCAGCCGCTGGACATTAATGCGGGATGCAAAAAATAGACCAAAATCAATCCTCAGTGTCAGTACAGAAATCACCCAGAAAAAACAACTAGAAGCCCAGCTTTTGCGATCGCAACGCTTAGAAAGTATTGGCACTCTCGCTGGCGGAATTGCTCACGACCTGAATAACGTACTAGCTCCCGTGTTAATGTCAGTAGAGTTATTGCAGATGAAATTGCACGACCAACAGAGTCAACGTGTGCTGCAAACCTTAGAAAATAATGTTAAACGCGGCGCTAATTTGCTCAAGCAAGTTTTGTCCTTTGCGCGCGGTATTGAGGGCAAACGCACAATTGTGCAAATTAAGAATTTAATACAAGAAATTGAGCAAATTGTCAACCAAACATTTCCTAAATCTATTACTTGTGACCTAGATGTATCAGAAAATATCTGGTATGTATCTGGAAATATCACCCAACTGCATCAGGTATTAATGAATTTGGTAGTTAATGCTCGTGATGCCATGCCAGAGGGTGGTATCTTGAAAATTGTAGTAGAAAATGTAGTTATTAATGAAAATATTAATGCTCAGGCAGGTTCCTATGTTGCTATTTCTGTAATAGATACTGGCATAGGTATAGATCCGGAAATTCAAGAGCGAATTTTTGAGCCATTTTTTACCACCAAAGACTTGGGCAAAGGTACAGGGTTAGGATTATCGACAACGATAGGTATTATTAAAAACCACGGTGGTTTTGTCAATGTAGATAGTGAAATCGGCAAAGGTACTAAATTTCAGGTGTACTTACCCGCCGTACGCGATGCCTACGGCAACGTCAAGGACGAACGCACTCAACCAGTACAATTAACCGAACTGGAAACAGCTACAGGAAATGGCGAATTAATTTTGATAGTAGATGATGAAGAGGGAATTCGGGAAATTACCAAATCATCCTTAGAAACATATAATTATCGGGTTTTAACTGCCAGTAATGGTGTAGAAGCAGTAGCAATTTATGCACAGTATCAGCAGCAAATTAGTGTAGTGTTGCTAGATATGATGATGCCAGCGATGGATGGTGCGATCGCCATTCGCCATCTGAAAAAAATCAATCCCCACATCAAAATTATTGTCATGAGCGGACTCTTATCAAATCAAAATAAAAGAGAAGTAGCTCTCATGGGTGTGAGAGCATTTTTATCCAAACCCTGCACCGCCAAAGAGTTATTGCAGACAATTAGTGCAATCAAAGTTCCCACTAGCGAGTCATGAGAGAAATTTTCATCCCCACGCTTGAACAAGAAGAGGGATGAGGGGGATGAGGGGGACAATTAACTGTTGACTGTTGACTGTTGACTGTTGACTGTTGTGCAATGCTCAATGCCCAATGCCCCATGCCCCATCCCTAATGTCATAAATTAACAATAGCTTTACGAATATTCCTACAGACAGAGATTTTTTTTCGCTATCCTATTGTTAAGATTATTAAAATTTCTCCGGAAAATACCACTATGGCTTTATACGCTGAATTGCATCGACATCTAGGCGGTTCGGTTGTACCTCGTGTGTTATGGCGATATTTTGAGAGACATGCATCAGATTTGATTACGCGATTTGCGAACTATCCAGAATTTGAAGACTTTTATACCAGACCGCGCAACAGCTTAGATGAGTATCTAGAATTACATACCCTAGTAGAAAGTGTACAGACTGTAGAAACCTTGCCTTATTTCATCTATCGCTTGCTAAGGGGTGCTTATATATTTGAGAATTTGGCTTATTTGGAACTACGCTACACTCCCTATCTACGGACACCCGAACATCTGAGTCAATCAGCAAGAATTGACAAGATGGCAGAAATTGTCGAAGTTGTTGGACGAGCTAGTCAGTTAGAAGAATATCCGATTGTGACTAGCCAAATTCTCTGTATGCACTCCCGCCTACCTTATGAAGTTAATAAGGCAATTATTGACTTAGCGGCGCAAAGCAAACAGTATGTTTGTGCAGTAGACATTGCAGGCGGTGATAGCTACTATGCCGATCGCCTCGAAGAATGGATGAATTTGTATGATTATGCTTGCTCTCTAGGTATTCACACTACCGGACATCTTTACGAAACCACAGCCGGTTGTTACACCCAACTTTTACCTTATCTCCAGCGGATTGGTCACGGAATTCAAATTCCCCTGTTGTATCCTGAGTTACTGCCAGATTTAGCTAAAAGGGGACAATGTTTAGAGGTTTGCCCAACAACATACCTAAAAACAGGTACTTTACAAGATATACGTCAACTCAAGTTAGTTTTTGACCGATGTTTTGAAGCAGGGGTAGACATTGCTATTTGTACTGATAACGCCGGTCTGCACAATGTACGTTTGCCATTTGAGTATGAAAATCTTTTGACATACGACATTATCAACTTTAAACAGTTGCAAGCTTGTCAGGATGCAGCTTTCCGTCACGCTTTTGCTTGGCCTCACAGCGAACGTCCTGCATCTTTATTGAATGGATTGCTAAAACCTGAACCCCCGAAAGTTTTGGCAATGAGAGATTAATCAATTTCTCATGGGAAAAGTTTTGACTTAAAGGTCAACTCCCTTTGGGGAAATTCCAAATTATCAATCCCCCTGAATTTATCCCAGGGTTTGAATAATCTTGTTAGGAAATCCAAAACATAAATTATCCCAAATTGTAGGGGCGGGGTTTCCCCGCCCTTACTTACGAGTTATGAGATTGGTAAATTTATAATTGGGATGTTTTTTATTTGAAAGTCTTTTATTTCAGACATTCAATACCAACTATGGGCACACAGTCAAGGAAATCCTGCCAAAATTCTTGACCAAATTCTTCCACTCCTTGAGGAGAGACTATTGGTTTTTGCCAGCGAACTGCTTTGAAACCGACATTCTGGAACGCCCATTCATAAGTAGCTGTGCCAAGATAATAGTTATCAAAGCTTAATTGCTGCTCGCTATCAGAAATTGTGAATGTGTATTTTATAGGCGTGCCTTCTTTTAATGGTGAGGCTATGCTTTTGATAAATCCATATTTTTCAGTTGAAAGATAGGAAGTAGGGGGTTGGGAGTCATTATTATTAATGGTGACGAAACGACCGCCTGGTTTCAGGTTGGCAAATATGCTTTGACACATTTTGAGTAGTTGTTCTTTGGTTTGGGCGTAATTGAGTAGATAGGAAGCCACCACCAGATCAAAGCTGCCAATTTTACCAAGTTCAAATACATCACCAAGAATATATTCAATGTTTTGAGGTTCTCTGGCTTCTTCAAGTCTTGCCAGTTCAATCATTTTTTCGGAAATTTCCACTCCTACAACCTGTCCTGCACCTTGGAGTTTGAATTGTCTAGTATAAAATCCCTCTCCACAGGCCAAATCTAGAAGTGATTTTTCCCCAAGCTCACCAAGAAGATGAAAGTATGTATAAGCTTCAATATGCAGGCGAAACGGCAATAGTTTGGATTTTTTATACTGTTGGGCTATGGAGTCATAATAAGTTGCCATTTTTTTACTCCACTGATAGGCGTAATGTTCAACAGCGAGTTTCTCTGACTAACTCAACATCTATAACACTGCCCGTATTGCCTAATAAGAATTGTTGGACTTGAAAAGTAAATCTGAATCTCTTTTCATTCATTTAATTATAGAAAAAATTGTACTGCACAACGTGCAGTACACAGAAACCAAACAATATTAACAAACAATAATTAAGCACCAGGACCTTCTGTAGCACCACCTGCGGCTTTCCAACCAGCAAGACCACCTAGGATTGAAGAAACTTCAGAAAACCCAGCAGACTTTAGTGTTTGAGTCGCACTAGCTGATTGTTGATCATCCGCGCCATAAACATAGATATGGCGTTCTTTGTGCAAAGAAGATTTGGCTCGTGGTGCTAATTCATTTAAGGGGATGGGAATTGCTCCACTAATATGGCCTTGGTTGTAGG
The DNA here is from genome assembly GCF_963875285.1 of Calothrix sp. NIES-2100. Lineage (NCBI taxonomy): Bacteria > Bacillati > Cyanobacteriota > Cyanophyceae > Nostocales > Calotrichaceae > Calothrix > Calothrix sp. NIES-2100. The sequence goes on along the minus strand of NZ_CAWNLA010000001.1, from coordinate 7,185,336 downwards.
TGTGGCGATCGCGCACATCAATGATTGTCAAGGCTGGGTGTCCCCATTCTAGACGCAACTTTAAATCGTGGGCATCAGTGACTAAATTGCTACTCATCGGCATTTTCCGCTTATGACCTTAAAAGCAATCTATCAAAAATCTAAATTCAATCGACATTTCTTTACAATTAATAAAAATTTCTGTTGAGCGGTCAACAAAATTGCTTATCCTATTCAGTGGTTGGCTGTTCGCCTAAACTGTATACATGACATCTACTATTCATGCTTTACCAACAGAAGTCGTATATTTAATTACAGCAGGAGAGGTCATTGACTCTTTGGCTGCTGTCGTCCGCGAATTGGTAGAAAATTCCCTTGATGCAGGCGCCACGAGAATTGTAGTTTCACTCTGGCCGCAGCAGTGGCGAGTCACCGTAGCAGACAACGGTTGCGGAATGAACCTAGAAGACTTGCAAAAAGCCGCTGCAACCCACAGCACCAGTAAGATTTATAGTAGTGCAGATTTATGGAAAATTAGCAGTTTAGGGTTTCGTGGTGAAGCGCTGCACAGTTTGACAAATTTGGCAAGGTTAGAGATTTTGAGTCGTCCGGCGGATGTAAATTTCGGCTGGCGAGTGATTTATAGTGATGGTGGGAAAGTAGAACGAGTAGAAGTCGCGGCGATCGCTCCTGGTACAGTAGTCACAGTCTCGAATTTATTTGCCAATTGTCCAGCCCGTCGCCAGGGTTTACCAGCATTAGCACAGCAAATGAAAGCCGTGCAAGCCACAATTCAACAAATAGCCTTGTGTCACCCCCATGTTATCTGGCAAATGCGCCAAAATGACCGTGAATGGTTCACCATCTATCCAGCTACATCGATTAAACAATTATTGCCCCAGTTTCTACCTCAAGTTAAAGAAGCTGACTTACAGGAAGTCAAACTAGCAATACCCCAGCCGGAGAATTCAGAACTCTCATTAGTGGTAGGATTGCCAGACCGCTGCCATCGTCATCGTCCAGATTGGGTAAGAGTAGCGATTAACGGCCGGATGGTGAAGTCACCAGAACTAGAGCAAACGATTTTAACAGCATTTCATCGCACATTACCACGCGATCGCTATCCAGTTTGTTTATTACATCTTCTCATTGCTCCCGATCAAATTAACTGGAATCGCAACCCCGCCAAAACAGAAATTTATCTCAACGAAGTCAGTTATTGGCAAGAACAAGTTAACCAAGGAATTGAGCAAGCACTCCGCCTCAGTTCAGCTAATATTAAAGAAGCAGTTCATATCACGCGAGTCAGTAAATTACTCAAAGCCGCAGAAGCCAAAGGCGGTTACAATTTCAACCCGAAAAATCATAGCGAAGGCGATAACAATCAGAACTCAGTAATCAGCAATTCTTACTCTTTAAAAGCTGTTGCTCAAGTCAGCAATACTTATATTGTGGTGGAACATTCTCAGGGAGTTTGGCTAGTAGAACAGCACATCGCCCATGAACGAGTTTTGTATGAGCAATTATGCGATAATTGGCAACTTATTCCCGTCGAACCCGCAATAATTCTTTATCAATTATCTCCAAAACAAGTAGCTCAATTACAACGCATAGATTTAGATATAGAACCCTTTGGTGAACAACTTTGGGCAGTCCGGAATATACCTGCGATGTTGCAACAACGAGAAGATTGTGCTGATGCAATTTTAGAACTGAGTTTAGGCGGTGATTTACAGACAGCGCAAGTAGCCGTTGCTTGTCGCAGCGCTATCCGTAATGGTACACCGATGAGTTTGCCAGAAATGCAAACATTGCTAGATCAATGGCAACGCACTCGCCACCCCCGCACCTGTCCCCACGGACGACCAATTTATTTATCATTGGAAGAATCTGCTTTAGCGCGATTTTTCAGGCGTAATTGGGTGATTGGCAAGAGTCACGGAATTTGATTTTTAGAACTGGAACTCTTTGCGCAAGCTTATTTGCGTCGTTTCATTGTTGATTTGAGCAGGATTTTGTTTTGTAATGACGAGGAACATTGGAAGGGAAAAAGCTGGGTGTAAGCAACTTAAATTCTGTATTTCTGTGTTAGTGCAGATTAAATGCAGGGAATTCTAAAATAGGCAGACCTCAGAATCCAGCTTACACAGCAAGATTTGCAAGGAAGAAATATGACTAAAAAAATTTACCGCGATCAGAATCGTGATCTGGACGTTTTATTGAAAGATATCGAAACTTGGTTCAGTGGGCAAGGTTATCAGACACAGACTAATAAAGCTGACGAGACTTGGCTTTTGCAAGCTGCCAAAACTGAGGCGTGGCGTAAGGTAGTTGGTGCTTCTAGAGCATTCAACGTATTGATTCAAGGACAGCCAAATGATTTCTCAGTGGATCTCAGCACTGGAGAATGGGCATCAAACCTTGCCGCTGGAGGCGTTGCAGCAATCTTAACAGGTGGTGCTACTTTGCTCATTAGCGGTGTTACAGCAGGTTGGTCAAAGAAGATCGAGGGCGATTTATGGAGTTTCATTGACCAGAAAGTTATGTTTGGTGAAAAACCTAAATCTGCTCAAGAGGTAGCTGTCATGCAATCCCAGAGTAGTTTGGAGGAAAAACTCAAACAGCTCAGAGATGCTTATGATCAAGGCTTCATTGATGAAATTGCGTACAACGCGAAAAAGCTGGAAATTGAAGGACAAATGCGAGCTTCTAAGCAGAGTGCAGGTACAGAAGAGAAGCTTATGAAACTTAAGAGCCTGCTCGATGCTGGAATTCTAAGTCAGGGTGAATTTGAGATGAAGAAGGCTGAATTAATACGTGAGTCTTCTAACTCGGAATTGGAAGTTCAAATTTCCAAACTTAATGCGGCTCTTGCTTCTGGAATTCTGAGTCAAGAAGAGTATGAGATGAAGAAATCAGCAATTAAACAACAATCCGAACTAGCAGCGAAGATCAAGCAACTTGAAAATGCTAGAGATGCAGGAATTCTTACCTATGAGGAGTTCGAGAAGAAAAAGTTAGCACTACTTGTCTAGTTCTGGTGTTTGAGAAGGTAGAGGCTGTGGTTCCTCTTTAGATGAGTTAGCTAATCACAGCAGGCTAACAACCCCGTTACAGGGAACGAACAAAAAATACTGGTGGGGTGGCAAAAGTTACTTGCCACCTCTGAACAGGAATGTTAACGCACCCTAAATAAGTAGTTGTGCAAAATTAAATATACATTTGTCATTGCGTAAAGCCTTCGGCATAGCTTCGCTTAGCGCGGAGCGTCTCATAGAGAGGAACGAAACAATCGCAACGGTTTGGGATTTTTGCAATTATATAAATATTTTTGCGTATCTACTTAATTAAGATTAATTTAGGTTTATTAAAATTAAGTTATAGCTCAACCTTTTGGACAGAACAAGCGATCGCTATATCTTTCGGTTAGAGTAAACGTTGATTGATTGGATAGAAGCGATCGCAAACTAAAAACAACGCACTCAACGTAACTCTACGGACTGGCAATCTAATATCAGGATTGACCCTAATATACTTGTCGGCAAACCCATTATCAAAAGCACTCGCCTTGCTGTCGAGTTTATTATCGACTTGCTTGCTCAAGGCTGGACAACCGACGAAGTTCTCCCCAATTAACCTGGTATTACCCTTGAAGATATTCAAGCCTGTCTCAGCTATGCTATCGCCACTCTCAAGGCGGAAAAAGCCTACTAGTTGTCTATCGCATTAATTTTGCTCTTATGCAAGATCCCCGACTTCTTTCAGAAAAAAGGGATCTAAACCCTCACAACCTCTCATAAAGTAGCCATACAATCAATATTTCTAAGTCAGAAAATTCCATATTAAAATCAATATTGCCAGTCCTCCCAAACTTAATAAAATTTGAGTAGTGCTGTTACTTTTAGCCAAAATTTCTGAGTAAGATAGTTCATGATTTTGAATCAGTAAGAAGGAATGGGGATTAAATATAAAAGGAAGTAGCCTATTTAACAGTAAGCGCAGAAAGAAATTAAGACTCCATAATCGCTTTTGTACAAGGTCTTGATTATATTGCCAAGGATAACTAATTTGTGCTAAACGAATTAAGGCTTTAATATCGGATTGGCGTAAGTTCTGATAGCGAGGAAGTGCTTGAGACAGATTATCGTTAGTTTCGGCTAATATTTCCTGAAAAACGTAAATATCTTCTAAAGCAGAATTAACTCCTTGTCCAATGTCAGGAGGAAAACAATGAACCGCATCGCCCAATAAAATTACGGCTGTTCCTTGACCATTTTCAGGGTTTCCCCAGATTTTATACAATCCTGAACAATATTGAGGAATGGGAAATTTACCCCCTTCACTGGATGTAAATCTGGCTATTTCTTCAGGAGAAATAATTTTTTCTAGAGGTAGCTGAGGAAATGCTTGCTTTAAAAATTCTTCAACTTCTTCTTTAGTTTCTAATTGCCATATTTGATGATCAGGGTAGGTAATAATATTTGCACTTCTTGGTATTTTCTGATTTTTCAAGGGTAATAAACCCAGAGAAATTGCTTTTTTACGCCCTTTAAAAGCAGACCTAATGGCATAAGCCATTGTAGATTTTGCTACATCTCCTTCTTTTTCTGATAAGGGGAATTGAGGAGGTAAAGTGAGAACTTTGTACTTTAAACCGGAACTAGGAGAAGGAAATTTTTGCATTTCAAAGAAATGTGATTGACCTTCCATTTGATGAAGGGTTTGACGCACAATAGAGTTTAACCCATCACAACCTACTATCAAATTAGGAACAAAGGTCAATTTTTCCTGAAGTTGAGATTGAGTAATAATTTCTAAATGCTCTAGAGATTGTTTAATCTCTACACATTCAATATTAAATAAAACCTGAATCGAATCTTGCCAATGTTGTAGAATTTCTTGGTAAAGTAATTCTACAAAAGATGCTCTTGGCAACCAGTAGGCTGTTTTACGTTTAGAATCCACAATGGGTAGTTTTGTTGTTTTGCGTGTGCCGTCTTTTTGAATAAGAGTAAAGTAAAAGTCAGTGTTAGGCACACTCAAATCAGCAAGTTTGGGAGTTAGCTCTAATAAATCGGTTAATTTCTGCCCCCGTCCATCGATTTGATAGCTAAAGGACTTATCAGGTTCGTAATAATCTGCTGATGGTCTTTTCTCAATAACTGTAATATCTTTCCAGCCTCTTTTGGCTAACATTAAAGCAGCACCTAATCCCGCAGGGCCGCCACCGATAATGACAACATTTTTTTTGTAGGAGTGATTCATTGTACGCGCAAGTAATTTTCACTCTAAATCCTAATTGTAGCTAGTTGTCAGAAAAAGCGATCGCTAATCATCAATCTTGATCAGAAAAGCCCGCAGGATGCAAACCTACGGGCTTTTCTTAAAATTGGCGAAATATTATGGTTTAAGCGGCTTTTTTTCTAGCAGCCCAGAGATCTAAAGGAATCTTGCGGATACCAGGACAATAAATAAAGATTGCCCCATAACTGACAACCAGCACTCCAACAGCAGCAATTGGTGGTAAGAAAACCCCTGCAAACATACAAATTGTCGATACTAAGGTGATCCAAAATGAATCCCAATAATTAGGAGAACCAAACAACTTAACTATAGAGGTATGAAGCAAGTAAAAGGTAGGTAAAGCCAGAATTTCTGACAAACCGTATCCCCATAAACCCATTAAGGGCAGTAAAATTATAGTTGCCAGCCAAAGAACGCCTACATACCAAGCATTGCGTTGAGCAATTTCGTAGTTATGCCCTACAGCATACAAGCTAGATGTATGCAGTTCAAAAACTGCGCCTACAAGGACTCCTACCGCAATGAAGGGAAAGATTTGGGCACTGATTAACCATTTATGAGAGAACATCAAAGGAATTAACCAGGCAGAAGTACAAGAAAAGGCAGCACAAATAGGGCCAATCAAAAGCGCCTGATATGTCATGCCTTTGCTGATAGCATTACGAGTTTGCTCAGGCTTATCTACCAATTTTGCCATGACACTAATTGACATCCGACGTACCACCAAACGCAGGATTGCCAACTGTTCTGCCAACCGCATAGCAATACTGATGTAACCAACTATTTCTGTACCGCCTAAACGACTTACCAGTAAAGGCAGCCTTAATCTGCGAAGATTTAAAATCGCATCAGAGCCAGAATAAGTAAGTCCATAATTTATGGCAGGTTTAACTACCTTCCACTGCCACCGCCAGCGCAAAGGAACAGGATAGTAATAATACGCCATTACCAGCTGTACCAAATAACCCAAAACAGTGCCAATAATTGGCCCCCAATAACCCCAACCGATTAATACTAAAGGAATTGCCGAAACATATAAGACAACCTTAGAAACTGCCTCTAACAACCCCACCTTATCAAAATTAAGTTCTCGCTCCAACATACTAGTCGGAACACGAGCAACCATATCCATCCACAGTGCAGGTAAGACTGCTTGTAATCCGAAAGTCACCTCTTGCTCTTTTGTCCACCAGCCAATAAGCGGAGCCACGCAGAACAAGATGGCACAAATAACTATGCCGAGAAAGTTATAAAATGCCTGGATTTGTGCGGGTTCCTCTTCCGTGAGATTTGGCTGGCGTACTAAATAAACCTGCAATCCAAAGCGGCAGACTTGGTTTAAAAAATAAAAGATACTTAAAACAATAGTGACAACGCCGTATAATCCTGGGCCTAACATCCGGGCAATTACCAGCACATTCACCATTGAAAGTGCTGCGACTAGTAATTGCCTGAGTGTCATGGAGACACCACCGCGAATAATTTTTCCTTTAATATCTTTTGATTGGGACATTTATTATCAAAACTTTGGTTTTACTTACATGAAGAACATCATGGCAAAGGTTACAAATATTCAGGTGCAAAACTTGATATTTTTTCTTAAAGTTTCCGTCAACCTCTTCGTGGCAATTGACGACGGAAGGAATTATTTTGAGAATTCAAATATTTCTGCTTTGAAGTATTGAATATTGACTCGTTTTGTGGAGAAGGAGTTGCATCATCTCCCCCAGTCACAGGTTTATCCCAATTCCAGCCAGCAACTGCTAATAAAGTCCACCAGTAGAAGAAGAGGGTGGTGTGACTCCAGACGTTTCCTGCTATCATCCCCACTAGCATGGAGATGAGAAACGCTAGCATAACAAAGCAGAGATTTTGTTTAGACGACCCAGATTTAACTGAGTAAGCTAGTTGAAACAGGCGGAAAAATAGCGCACCAATAAAAATCAAAAATAGAAAGAATCCAAAAATTCCTTCTTCTGCCAAAAATCGAATATAGTCATTATGAGAATAGCTAGCAAGGGGAGTTAAAAACCGAGCTGTGTCTAATCCATATCCTAAAAGTGGTTCATCTCGCCATCGGTTGACTAAAAATGTCCACTGAGCAACACGCCAATTAAAACTATTACCATCAGTCCATTGTAGCAAAATTGCTCTAGATGTATCAATATGCGGATTTAAGAGTGGTGTTCCATACAAGGATTGCAGGCGCTCTTGTCCCATTTCTGAGCCAGCAAATAAGTAAAAAACTATACAAAATAGGACAATACCACCAATTACATTACCTATATTCAGCTTTGGTGCCAAGAATGCTGGGATGAAAGCAACTAGCATCGTTAACCCAGTCAATGATTTACTACTAACTAAGAAAAAAGCCAGAGCCGTTACCAGGATCATCCAGGGTAGGCGTTGCTTTACCTGTCCCATTTTCCAAAGTGCAAGACCTAGAAAAAACAAGGTGAATGTAGCAAATGCATTGGGATGTCCGAGAGTTCCATTCATTCGCGATCCTGCTTCAATGGCATATCCACTCTGAAACACCAAAAAAGAAGGCAACTTGGATGGGGGAACAGTAATTTGTAAGGTGGCTGCCGTCAATGGAGCGATTAAGCTCAAGAATAAGCTAGAAACTACCTTTTCTGGTGGCAATCGATCCTTCAGTTGCATAACTAGCAGGTAAACCATTAATCCGGAGAAAATTCGCAGCCATTCCCGCAATCCCCCTAAGAAATATGAGGGGCCAAGACCTAACCCTCCTAGTTTCTGTAAAATCACCCATACTGCTTGCAAAGCAATCCATCCGGCGAGAAACCACCAAAATCCATCGATATGTATCTTTTTTCTAGCTACTAAGCAATTGCCAACATAAAGCAATGCCAAGATATCCAAACCTAGACCAAATACAGCAGGTACTTGTTGGTCAGAGAATGCATCCAAAGCACTGCGCAGAATTAATAAACCCAAAAGGGTTTGCTCAAAATTTTTAAAGAAGTTGATGGTAACAGAAATGGCAACAATCAATACAACTAATAAAGCTATGTATAAAGGTTGAAGATTCGCTACTACACCAAAGATAATGCTCAACAAAATTCCTACAACACTCATCAAAACTGTAGGAAAAGAAATCAGATTCTTGCCTTGATCTATTGCCATCGTCTGTCAGTTTTATGTTTTTCTTTTGAGAAAAGGGAAATGCACCTGTGATGAATAAATAGTTATAAAAGTTACAAAATTGGCAATCCAGAAACAATTAGTGAATACTGTTGCTAGTATCCTTGACTATGGGCCCTGAAAACACACTTCTAGCTGGTGGTAACTGCTGATGTTCGTCAATGGGTGTGAGTACAGCCAGCTCTTTTTCTATTGGGAGTACAGTTTCATTGATGACTACACCCAAAAGAGTTGCACCACTTTTTTGTAAATCTGAGATAGCTTGAAGCGCAGCATTTTTGGAGGTGGAGTTGGGCTTAACAACTAAAACCACACCATCTGCTGATTGACTTAAGGTGGCAGCATCTGCATTACTACTGATAGGTGAAGCATCAACAATTACATAGTCATAATGTTGTGCAGCTTCTTTTAAGAGTTTATCCATCGACAATTTCTCAATGATTGTTGATGGGCGATTGGGAATTCTACCCGAGGGCAGCACTGATAAATTGGGAATTGACGTAGGTTGAACTAGATCCAACAAAGGTAAATTATCAGTCACGACCTCTGTTAATCCTGGGTAAGCAGGCACATCCAACAGGTTATGATATATAGGATGCTGAAGGTCTGCACTGACGATTAATGTACGTCTTGACAAAATCCCTGCCACAGCAGCTAAGTGGAGAACTACTGAAGATTTTCCTTCGCCAAAACCAACGCTGCTGACAATTATGACTTTTGATTGCTCTTTACCCAGAGATTCTAAGGTTTTGAGCAACATGCGGTATGGCTCTACATACTCAGAATTATCTAACAAAGAGTCTAGAGTCGCTAAACTAAAGGTTTTAGGATTAAATTTCGGTAGAACTCCGAGTACAGGTGTATCTAGCCAAGCTTCCACCTCAGCCGCATCACGCAACCTGGATTGCATCAATTCTAGAAGTAACACTAAAAGTCCAGCTGCAATGATAGCGACAACTGTGCTAAGTACAACAATCACCAAAGGTCGAGGCGAAACTGGGTCTGTAGGGATTTCTGCTTCACCGACAATCCGGATGTTGCTGAGAATTTGCCCTTCTGCAATGCGTGCTTCTTCTAGTTTGTCATCCAGTGTTTTGAGGGCTTTTTCCGCTTTTTCTCGCTCACGAGCTAGCGCTACTAGGGACTGTTGGGAAACGGGGATTTTAGCAACACGCGATCGCAAACTTTCTACATCACTCTGCACTACCCTGAGTTTGTCTTCTAAGCCTTTGCGTTCACTTTCCACAACGATATAGCGCGATATAATGTCTTGGCTTAACTGGTTAGAAGCGATTTCTTTAGGATTTACAGTTTGATTTTCCGGAATTATTTGTGATAGTTGTTGATTATAAAGGGCACGTAGTTCGTCTCGCTTTTGTACCAGTGATACAACTTGCGGATGTTGATCTGTCCAGCGGGAACGCGCATCGGTAATTGCTACTTCTACGTTGGTAATTTGTTTGTTTAACTCTTTGATCTGTTCATCCTGTCCGATGCGATTAAAAATGTATGCCCCTGTCGGAGTATTCGCTCCTATTACTTGTTGCAATGATATCTCTTTTTTCTTGGCTTCTTGCAATTGAGCGCGCAGTTGCCTTGCTTCATTTTCCAGAGATGATAAGCTTTCAATTAAACCGTTAGTTTGAACATCGGACGCAACAAAACTATATGCTTCTCGATATTTTCTTTCAGCTTGTTCTGCTGTTTGCAGTTTTTTCTGTTGTTCGGGAATTTGCTCTTCTAAAAAGTTGCGTAAACTGGTAGCTTCTGAGCGAATTAATTTTGTGTTTTCTGCAATTACCAATTGAGCAATCTGGTTCAGCAGAACCGTAGCAACCTTCGGATCGGTATTTGTATAACTGATCTCTAAAATACTAGTTGCAGGTACAATTTCTACCTTAATTCCCATCTTCAGTTCTTCCAACGGGGGTAGCTTTTCAATTGGTATCTTGCCCTCACTCAAAGCTCTTTTCAAAGCACCACGAAGAATTTGTTGGGATTTAATCAGTTCTGCCTGCGTTGCTACTGGGTCAGCCGCTTTACTTGGTGTTTGGTTATTAATATTTGTGAGTTCTTGACCTAACGCTGAAATCCCTACTTCTTTCTGACCAACCATCAGTCTGGCTGATGTTTCATACAACTTAGGTGAAATAGCCAAACTAATTGCTGTCACACCTATTAATACAGATACAAACGTTGATGAAGCGAGCCAAACATGTCGCTTCAGGGCGGTTATATAAGATAACGGAAGAACAGCTTTACCCATTAATGTACCTGCCAATTTTTTATATTCACAAACTTACTAGATGACCTATTCTAATATACAGATATATGACAATTAACTACCACTTATTTGAAATAGACTTCATGTCTAACAAAGGTTTTGGCAATTAGTCCTAATTAATCTTCAGTAAACTCTGAAGATGAGGCACAATCAGATTAGTTAACACTCATTTCTGGCAAGAGCTACAAACAATATTATTGATAGATTTCACACTGATGAACCTCTAAGCCATGCTTCTAGATTATTTTAAGCTGAGCAACCTGATATTTTGCCAAACTTGCTACTGAAGACTAACTTAGGTTTAGTAATTATCCCACTTAAGAAAAGTGTATAACATTTGTGTTGATTTTTTTAACAAAATCCTGTAAAGACATATTGTTGATTTAAATAATGCTGTTGCTGATGAACTAGATCTGCACTTTGAGCATATTTATTTGGAGATGAAGAATCTGGTTTAGTTGCTCAAAGGCTTTTTAGCGATGAAAGAGCAGTAACTAAAAATCCAACTCGAAATGCTTAGTAAGCTCCATCACGATTGAATACTACTTGCAGCGTTTTCAGAATCAACTTGAGGTCGTAGACAACAGACCATTTTGACTGATAAGTCAAATCCAACTTGACTATATCTTCAAAATCTTCTATTTTAGAACGTCCATTGACCTGCCATTCACCTGTGATTCCAGGCTTAACCAGTAAGCGCCGGAAGTGGTGAGGCTCATAATTCTCTACTTCATCAAGTGTCGGTGGACGAGTACCAACCAAGCTCATATCACCCTGCAACACATTCCAGAATTGTGGTAGTTCGTCTAAGCTAGTACGCCTGAGAAAAGAACCAACACGGGTAATTCGGGGATCTTGGTGATTCTTAAAAATGTTACCTTTAGCCTGATTTTGCACTAAATGCTTCATTTGTTCGGCATTAACTCGCATGGTTCGGAACTTCCAAATGCGGAAGGTGTTACCATTTAAACCACAGCGAATCTGGCTGTAAAACACAGGGCCTGGATTATCGAGTTTAATGGCGATCGCTATTGGTATTGAGAGTAGTGCTGTCATCACTAATCCAATTACAGCACCCATAATATCGATCAATCGCTTAAGTTGAGAGGTAGCGGAAGGATGTACTCGTTGTTGAAAATGAGGAAGATCTGGAAAATGAATCTGCATTGATTTTGGAGGCAAGATAGTAACTAAGGGTTTGTTAGGTATGATCACGATGTCTTCACTTCTCTTACAGGGAAAACAACCTTGTAAACTCTTGACTCGTAAGTTGCACCCTGATGTCGCATATTATGGAGATATCAGCCTAGATGAATTATTGAACCCGGATTGCGTACTAAGATGTCAAAAAGGCTGATGAAACCTGTAGATTTACGCGTAAGCCTTTAACAATTGACCTTGTCCATCTCTCCAGTTTTCGAGTAACTCAGTATAAATACCATTGACGACGTAACGGGCATCATATGGTTTGACAACTCGAACACAAGCTTCAGAAGGATAATTGTGAGGATTTATTAACACCTGTTTCCATGCAGAGGCGATCGCTTCTGGAGTTTGTTCGTCAACAACAATGCCACTATCAGCGCTCAAGAAGTTTGGTGTTTCTCCGGCACGAGTTGTAACTACAGGGGTTCCACAAGCAAGTGCTTCAATACTGCCTCGACATAAACCTTCGTAAGCACTGGTTAACACAAACATGCTAGAAACTCGATAGAAGTTTGCCAGCTTTGTCTGTGGTAGCGGTCCAAATATCGTCACGCGATCGGTCAAACCTAAGCGGGTAATTTCCGCACGGACTTCTTCTTCTAATTCACCCTGTCCCACAATTAGTAAGTGAGTATTTGGCTGATTGAGTTCTGCAAATGAGCGCACCAATAGTAGGGGTTGCTTTTGCGGATGTAGACGACCAGCAAACAGAATAAAACGAGTGTCGGTTGACAGTCCTAACTCTTGTGCGAGCTTGATTCTTCCTTCTTCTTTTTCTTCGGGAGATACAGAATAAAAAACATCGCTGTCTACTGTATTCACCAAATAAGATACGTTGTCTGCGATCTGCGGATAACGCTCCTTATATTGGTTTGCGGCTTTGGTATTGCAGGAAAAGATGCGATCGAACTGCCTGACTAATCGGCGTTCTAGTGCAAAATAAGCCCAAGGAATATGCCGCCAGAGAATACCCCCTCCCTGGTTTGTTCCTCTCATTTCTTGATCGATGTCATTGTGAATATAGAAGATCCTCTTACCAGACCAGCCGGAGCTACCTAGAGATGCTTCTATACGATGAAATTGCAAAAAGTCCGAGGAAAAATCATGCCCTAGAAGTGCCATTGTATATTTAACAGTCGTGGGCACCAAACCACGAAAGTTGTCATTCTTCAGCTCAATCAAGGGCATAAACGAAAAGTTTCTGCCAAATAATTCAGCTTCATGCCATTGCCCAATGGGCATTTTCGGATCGCCATTACCAGTTCCAACTAGGCGGATGTGGATATCTTTAGGCGCATACTTGAGAATATAGCGGATACATGTCTGAATACCACCAATAGTGGGACTCCAGGGATTAAATTGATAAAAAATCGTGAGAGTTGGCTGACGCATGATTGAATTCCTTCACTATAGTGGGTTATCTAAGAAAGCTTCGTCGTCACGAGTTTTTCACCTGCTCGTTGACCAGGTGTATTTAACAGGTTCTCGTAGAGACTCAGATTGTCAGCCGTAATTTTTTCCCAGCTATAGTTCACTTGCACATTTCGTTGAGCATTCTCAGCCATTTGTTTCATTTCTTGAGGATGCTGAACTGCCCAATCCATTTGTTGCACCAAAGAGTCGAGGTTTCCGGCACGGAACATCACCCCTCTATTGGAACTTATCAGTTGTTGATGTGGCGGAATATCACTGGCAAGTACTGGGATAGCTTGTGACATTGCTTCCAGCATTGCTAAAGGTAATCCCTCTAAATCGGATGGTAAGGCAAATAATCCTGCTCCCCGGACGATTTCCCACAAACGCGCACCCCGTAACTCACCAGCAAAAATGATATCGGGGTCATTAGCTACTTGCTGCAACATTTGGGAAGTAAAGTCTTTGGTATCGCTGACTCCCCCAGCTAATACAAGTTTCCAGCCTGCTGGCTTCAGTTTTTTGAAGGCTTCAATCAGTAAATCAGGGCATTTTTCTGGAACCAGTCTGCCAAGAAATAAAACGTAGCGCCCTGAGGTTAAGCCTAAAGATTGCCCATAAGCAAAGGTAGGATCGGAAGCACCGTAAGTTGCTGCGGCATTGGGAATATATACAGATTGCTTACCGTAGGTTTGACGGAAGTAAGAACGTAATTCTTCTGAAACCACAATCAGCCCATCAGCAAAGCGGACAGCAGCTTTCTCTCCTTGCAGAATTAAATTACTAGACAACTTGCCCCATTTATTACGTTGCCAGTCTAAGCCCTGACAGGTAACTACAACTTTTGTCGATAAAGAAAGCTTTGGCATCCAAGTAAATAAAGCTGGGCCCAATGCATGAAAATGCACAATGTCGTAGCGATTGCCCACAGACATCATTGCTCCCAACATTGAACTAAAGAAAGCATCTAATCCTTTCGTTCTTGGGCCTGGTAAAGAAACGACGCGCACACCTTCAAAGTCATATTCCGAGAAGGGAGATGAGTCAGTTGTTGATGAGCGAGCATATAAATCAACAGAATGACCTTTCGCAACTATGCGTGGATACACTTCCGCACAGTAATGTTCAATACCGCCTTGTTTTGGAGGGAGACCTTTTGCACCTATGACAGCGATTTTCATGGTTTTTACTGAAATAATGATGGATTGTTAAGCAAGAATTATGAAGCGGGGAAGCTGGCGAGTGCAGAACATAGAATAACTATTGTGTAGTTAATTGGCTAAGTCAGCAGTTATACCAGTTTGCAATCGCTTTTAGGGATGTTCTTGGAAGACTTGAATGCTGGGCATCTTACTTGCCTGAATCATGCCATTTTTATACATAACGGATGAATCATCTTCGGATCACACAAAGCAGCAATATCCTCAATCGATGAATTAATCCTAAATTGACAAACTCGGTAAATACTGTCAGATACACCCGCTTAGCCTCCTGAAATTGCCGAAAACTTAATTTAATAGGGGTTACAAGACTTTTAATGTCAGATGGAGAGACGAATGCTGAATACTGAAAGTAAAGGAGCCAACGTAACTCTAACCATGTGAATTTGCATTAAGTTAAATAGAGGTTAACAAATGCTCGGTATTTAGGTTAAATCTTGCTTGAACATAGTATATAAGACTTTCCACGTAAAAAAAATTGAAGTTACGGTGAATATGGACAGTGTTTTATTGAAGTTACCGTTAAATTGGCACTGTATTGATTGCAAAATTTACGTGAAGACTACGAACCGAAAAAAATTACTGTTAAAATGCTAAATTGGCAATAGTTTATTACCAATTTTCTGTGAAGAGTACGTGAAATTACTAGAGCAGCCTCATCGTTGCTTTATCAACAGCGAGAGAAAAATAAAATTTTGGCTGTAGAAGATGCCGAAAAACCATAAATCCTTTTTCCTGGCAATGTCAGAAAATAAAACCGCAAACTTTCTTCGTGTCAGAGTTTGACAACTTTTGCACCAATTTTCATCTGCTAGAGTAATCCAGGATATAGGCTGTCCAAATATAGCGGTTCTCGGTAATTGCCAAAATTGTCTTGATGTGTTATTAGTGCAGTATGGTAGGATTTACTGATCAAATGAACACGCATCAAAAAGCTATTTAATGTCAAAGTCTTTTGAAATTGAAATTCGGGAATTTCACTGAAGCTCAACCAGTAGGGACTAATTCAAGTCCATCCTTATTGGCTCCCGACAGTGATAAAAATACAACTAATATCACAGCAGTTTTCACGTAGTTGAACCACACTCAAGAGGGCACAGCACTGCTGTGCCCCTACGGCCAATGTGGTCTATTTACCTGAAAATAGCTGTAACTTGAAATATAGTAATTTTGCGTAGATACGCAGTGGCTTGCCGCAGTTATTGCGTCTAATTGCACATTTACATTTTATGGGTGCGAAAGTAAGTAGAAATAATGGTTATAAATAATTTTTCTGTGAACTATTCTCAAAGATTCTTAATTCTGAGTTGAGAATAGTCAGCAATTAAAGTAAAACTGCTAACAGAGTCATCATTGTGGTCAATGAACTGTGAATTGCACAGGGAACTAATAACAGATATAGAAAACATACTCAATTACTACGGATTTATTAAGGAGCAGATGAAATAATGCCAGCACTCCAGGTTGTTCAAAAGCTTAACTACTACCTCGATCAGAACAATATTCGTTACTGTCACTGGAAGAGTAATGAGCATGTTGATGCAGCTGTAGAAGGTAAAACTGATCTAGATGTTTTAGTAGATGAAAACGAAAAAGCCAATTTACAACAGGTGTTAAGCGAAGTTGGTTTCAAGTATTTTGAAGCTATTCCTTGCCGGAGATATCTTGATATTGATGATTATTTAGCGCTCGATGAAGAGACAGGAATATTGGTACATCTCCATCTTCACTATCGCTTGGAACTGGGGGAAAAATATCTTAAAGGTTACCGTCTTCCTTGGGAAGAGTTGTTATTGTCTACGAGAATTTATAGCGACGAATATCAAATTTATATTGCAGAGCCTAATATTGAAACAATTTTACTAGTTGTCCGGGCGGCGCTGAAGGTAAGAACTCGCGATCGCATCAACAATCTCTTGGGTAAAGATTATTTTAAAGGTGATTTTATCCGGGAATTTCGGTGGCTCAAAGAAAGACTCGATCGCCAAAAAGTCCAAGAACTGAGTGAGCAGCTTTTAGACAGCAAGGCTACTAAGTTGGTTTTAGATGTGATTGACAGCGAATCGAACCTCAAGCTTTTATTAAAATCCGGTAATGCCATCCAAGTAGCTTTAAAACCATACCGACGATATCACCCATTAGTGTCAAAGGTTTTAAGATGGCGGCTGGAAATTCAATACCTATTCTTCAAGAGCTTGAGAAAGTTTTTCCAGGCTCCAGTTGCAGCGCACAGAACACCCACCAGTGGTGGTTTGATTATTGCGGTTCTAGGAGCAGACGGATCTGGTAAATCTACCGTCACCTCGGAAATCAAAAAATGTTTCTCTCATAAACTCGATGTTCAGCCAGTTTATCTAGGTAGTGGAGATGGCCCTGCTTCTTGGTACAGACTACCGTTAGTATTAGCAGGTAGAGCGGCTAAAGTTTTGCGTCCAAAGCGATCGCATCATCAGTCTAATCAAAGACAAAGTTCTTCTGACTTGGTAGGAACTTCCCAGCCTAAATCTCCATTGAAAAGACTGGGTAAAGCTTTATGGGCTATCACCCTGGTTTACGAAAAACACCAAAAACTTCAGCAGTGTTCTGTAGCTAGGAAACGAGGAATGATTGTGATTAGCGATCGCTATCCCCAAACCCAGATTCTTGGCTTCAATGATGGCCCCTTACTGATGAACGGTAATGGGAATTCATCGCCATACCCTGGCTTTCTTAAAGAATGGGAGTTGAAAAATTACCAAGACATGACTAACACCGTACTCCCCGATTTAGTCATCAAGTTGGACGTAACGCCAGAGGTTGCTATGGCTCGTAAGTCAGATACTCCTACGGACATTGTTAAACAAAAAGTTGATGCTGTGAAGTCATTGAAGTTTACCTCAAAAACCACAGTAGTCAATATTGATGCTACTCAACCGCTAGATCAAGTTTTATTACAGGCAAAACAGTCCGTATGGCAACATCTTTAACTGAAATTAATATTCCTCATAACACAGTTAACAACCCCATAGTCTTAGAGTTTATCGGACTGCCAGGTGCTGGTAAAACCACTGTGTTTAATCAAGTAGTTTCACGACTAAAAGAGCAGGGAGTATCCGTCGCCGCCGGAGACGAAATCCTGCGAGAATGGAAGAATCAAAAACTTTGGCAACGGCTGTGGAAGCTGATTCCACAAACAGAAAATCAATGGCGGATTTTGCTTCATTCCCTGTTTCTTGCATCTCAAGTCAAACCTACTAACTGGCTAAGTTTTTCCAAAGCTATTAAGACTTATGCTAATTTGAAACGCATTGATGCGATCGCCCATAGTCAGAATGACCAATTAATCCTACTCGATCAAGGATTGTTGCAAGAAATTTGGTCAATCGGAGTTACAGGTACTACTCCTTCTTTAGAAGATATAAGACAGGAATTAGCACTGCTTTTCTCCCAAAGACCAATTGCCATTGTTGATTTCCAAATAAACGTAGAAACTGCAATTCAAAGGATTCAAAATCGTCCAACTGACCAAAGCCGTTTCGACCTTATGTCCAAAGAGGTAGCACAGCAATTGCTTTCTCAGTATGCTCCCTATCTTCAGGATATTATCAACTGCGCTCAAACATTTAATATTCCAGTTTTGTCAATTGATAGTTCACTATCTGTAGAGGAAAAAACACAAAAGATTTTGTCCTGGATTAACAACAGCTTAACCAAGCATCCTGAACCTGTTAGGTTGCAAAATGTGATTTAAAACTTTACACATTTTCTCTAGCAATCCTAAACAATTTTCTAGAATAAATCAGCTTTAAAAATTGTCATCAGGATTGCTTTAGCTTTTTTTGTTTAGTTTAGTAAAACATACACACTTATAACAAATATCTAAAATATGGCAACAATTTTTTATACTTAGACCCAGATTACATTTGAGTATTTGAATTGCGAATTACGTAGACGCTTTCGATGCAGCGCTTCTCGTACTCCTTCGAGTTAACCGAAGGAGTACGAGAAGCAAGTGATAGGTTATTACGAGTTACGAATTACTCTTAATTATTTTAAAAGTATTTGCTAATTGAAAATTTCCTGAGATATATTGCTTTTTGAAAGCTGAATTACGTTATATATAAATCCGATTTAATTTTTGAATTAATTCCATACAATTGAAGCTTAACTGTCGGCTGGTTAATGCTCAAGGCTACTCCTCTCAAGTCGGGAAACCCGCGCATGAGGGTGGCTCTCCTAGGTATCTTTCAAAAATTAGGTAGGAATCTTATATTTACACAAGTTTATAAATTTATAGATTGACGCTGAAATCTCAAAACATTAGTAAGCGTACAGTCTATACCAGAAGCATTTTGTTACTGAGTACTCATATTTCTTGGAATAAATTTACTAAGAAAAGAATTTTCTTTTTGGCTACCTAAGCAATTAAGTACAGGAATCAGATTTGATTGCTGTACTAGTCATCGTTTTCGTATATGCATATTAAATAACTAATTTTATAAATTTATGATGAATTATCTATAAATTTTCTTTTTCACTAATTTAGTCTTCATACAATAAGTTTAAAATTCTTACTGGTTGTATCTACTAGCAAGAGTTTTTGCTAATCGCATAACCGCAAAAATACTTAGCTCAAAAAATCATGCCAAAGCCTCAAAATTTTGTTTTACCACTGATACAGGTTACCCAAACCTCTAAATTTTCACCCGCAAGTCCAGATCCATCAGGGATTGCTTATATTAGTCATTTAGGCGGACTGTTGATTGCTGATGGTGAAGTTGATGAAATTTCTCGATTATTCACCGGTAAGAACCTTTTTCAAACCAATCTGAAAGGTAATTTACAGAACACTTTCACCACAATTAGCTTTTCTGATGAACCGACAGGGGTAGCATATAACCCAGACAATCGCTTCCTCTACATTTCTGATGACAACAAGCGTAAGATTTTTCAACTCAATCCAGGCGGAGATGGACAATACAACACTAAAGATGATGTTGTCACTTCGTTTAATACTCTTTCCTTCGGTAGTGATGACCCAGAAGATGTAACATATTCGACGAAGACAGGTAATTTATTTATTGTTGATGGGGCGGGTGCACAAGTATACGAAGTTACTACTAAAGGCAACTTAGTTAGTCAATTTGATACTGCTAAATTGGGACTTCTTGATCCAGAAGGTATCTTCTTAGATCCTGGTAGTGGTCACTTGTTTATGGTGGGTCACCCAAATAACTTGGTGTTTGAACTGACAACATCGGGTGAAGTTGTCAACACTTATGATATTTCTGCGGCTAAAGCAATCAAACCAGCTGGGATCACCATTGCACCCACTAGCAACGATCCTACTAAGCAAAGTCTCTACATTGTCGATCGCGCCATTGATAATGATCCCGAACCCAATGAAAATGATGGTCGGATCTATGAATTTGCACTAGGTACATCTGGTGGTAATCCTCCTCCTGTGAATAATCAAGCACCAACGGTTAATGCAGGTGAGGATCAAGTGATCTTAAAGCAGGCGATTTTGAATGCCAGTATTTCTGATGATGGCTTACCCAACCCACCAGCTTCCTTAACTAATACCTGGAGTAAATTGAGCGGTCCTGGCAATGTTTCCTTCGCGAATGCAAAAACAGAAGATACCACTGCCACATTCTCCCAGCCTGGTTCGTATGTACTACAACTGACAGCAAATGATAGCAAATTGACAACTAGCGATCAAGTGTCAGTTTTGGTATTAGATCCGCAGTCAACTTCGTTTTTCAGCTTGAGTGGAAGTGGCACAGTTGGGGGAGTTGCTTTTGATGATGAGGACATTTTGGCCTATAATCGCTCTACTAAGAGTTGGTCTATGTATTTTGATGGCTCTGATGTGGGCTTATCAAGCCGTAATGTTCGAGATTTCCACATCAATCCAGATGGCTCAATTTTGTTTAGTTTGGATGGTTCTGTTACCCTAACTGGTGTAGGTAAAGTAGAGAAACAAGATATTGTCAAGTTCACTCCCACTTCCACAGGAAACACCACATCTGGCAGTTTTGAATTATACTTTGACGGTTCAGATGTAGGATTATCAACGAGTGACGAGGCGATAGATGGTATTGCCTTTACACCAGATGGACAGTTAGTTCTCAGTACCACAGGTAAATTTGATGTGCCAGATAATTCGGGTAATATCAAAGGTACGGATAAAGACCTGATTGCTTTCAACGCTACTAGCTTTGGCGCAGATACAGCTGGTACATGGAATCTATATTTTCAGGGTTCTGATGTTGGGCTGACAAAAAGTAGTGAAGATATAAATGGTGTCTGGATTGACCAAAATAACAAGCTATATCTAACTACTAAGGGTGCATTCGAAGTACCTGGTGTTACAGGTGATGGGTCGGATATTTTTACGTTTACCCCTACTAGCCTTGGTTCTAATACAAATGGGAACTATACTCCATTTTGGGATGGTGTTGATAATGGGCTTGCAGGTGTGGTTGTTGATGGTTTTACCCAAGTATTTTGAGGATATAAATGCTTGACACAATTTGGTGAGTTTATTCTCTTCTCAAATAGTGTTGGTCATTCAAGGGTCTTACGTCTCACGCTAATGATTTTATACGGTTGAGCAAGAAATACTAAATGATGCGTAGGTGTGTAGCATTACTCTTGCTGAGGTCGTCTGGTTTTAAGGGTATCCACGGAACTGCCCCTTTACTCTAGCCTACTCTTGGGGAACTATGGAGTAGGCTAGGGCTTTTCCTCAAATATCGCTAGCGGAAAAGGTTGATTAAATTTTGGACTGAGGGACATCACACTTGATTGACCAATAGTATGCTTTGAGAGGATTTTACGAAAATCCCCAAGACAATTTACTTCCCTTGCTCACGAGAGCGATCGCTTATTTGTTTATGGTAAAGTTTGTCACGCTAAACTCAGAGAATGTGCATATTCAAAGCTTTTTGGCAATTTCAAGCGAAAGAAATCGAGAATCCCAATAATGCTCAATACGGTTCGGTTAAGGGGGAAAAGGGCCCATTCAAACCTTTCCCCCTTACCCCTTAACCTTTTCCCTTTCCCAAAAGTGAGATGAAAATTGCTTATCCGAACCGTATTGCAATAACGCTAAACCGATGCTGAAAAAAGAGTATTTGCAGCATGATGTTAGGAATAAAAGTTTCACACACTTTCTATCATAAAAATTTGAAATAGATAATTTTATTCTGTCTATAGGGAGATTTAATAGTGATATATTCCTAGTAAATTACAATTTTGTAAAGTGACCCACTTAGGTTTTATAACTAGGCAAAAAGCGTGTAATAGCACTTAAATTTACTGTATGTATAGCAATCGCATTTGATTGCTATATATAAATGTTAAGGATTTTTGTCAAAAATTTAAATAGTAATCCTATGTAGCATCAGCTTTATAGGACAAGTTTTAATGGCTAGACTCAGTATCTCCATAACTTGTCACAGAGTTTATATGCTCATCATATTCAATGACATTTTTTTATGAATTTACGATGAAGTATATATGAATTTTATTATTCACTAGTTATCAAGTTATACAATTTATTTATTGTACTTACTTGGTTTTTCTGGGACTAAAACTTTTTGCTCTAAACATAGCCGCAAAAACACTTAGAACAAGAAATTCAACTACTCAAGAATAATCGCCTCTTCTAACTCTTTTGCGATTGATTTATTAGCTAGGAAGACAAACATGGAGAAGCTGCCACTCATCAAGCTCATCAACACCTTTGAATTTGGGCCACCAAGTCCCGATCCATCAGGGATTGTATATATCAGTCATTTAGATTCATTTTTAATAGATGATGGTGAAGTCGATGAAATGCCAACCTACTTCACCGGGAGAAATATATTTCAAGTAAGTCGGACAGGTACTCTGGAGAAGACTTTATCAACCATCAACTATTCCAACGAGCCGACAGGGATAGCATATAACCCAGCGAATCGCTTCCTCTACATCACAGATGATAATAAGCGTCTGGTTTTTCAGATCAATCCTGGTGCGGATGGAAATTACAATACCTCCGATGATGTGGTGACCTCGTTTAGTACCTCTTCTTGGGGGACTGCAACAGATAACACCGATGACCATGACCCAGAAGATATAGCATATTCGCCGACGACAGGTACTTTATTTGTAGTTGATGGATTCGGTTCACAAGTTTATGAAGTTACCACTAACGGCACCTTACTAAAGACCTTTGATACTGAAAGGATTGGACTTCACGATCCCGAAGGGATTGCCATCGATCCTAGTACTGGGAACCTGTTTATGGTGGGATATCTATCTAAAAGTTCGCCAGCTACACCAGCTTTGTTTGAACTGACAACTACGGGTGAATTTATCAAATCCTATGATATTTCTGCGGCCAGTCCAGACAAGCCAGCGGGTATTACCATTGCACCCAGTAGCACTGATCGTACCAAGTTAAGTATTTACATTGTCGATCGCGGTGTTGATAACGATGTCGATCCCAATGAAAATGACGGTCGGCTCTATGAATTTGCCTTAGGTAGAGATGTCCCCAACCAAGCACCAGCTGTGGCCGCAGGTGAAAAACAGGTAGTTTTGTACCAAGCAAACCTCGACGGTTCTGTTTTTGATGATGGTTTACCTCTTGGAGGAACTTTAACAACTAAATGGAGTATGGCTAATGGACCTAACGATGTTGAGTTTGCCAATGACTCTGAAGTTGATACAACTTTGAGCTTCACGACTGCGGGAACTTACACTTTGCAATTAGTTGCAAATGATGGGAAATTAACGGGAAGTAGCCAGACAACTATCCAGGTTTTAGATCCTACATCCACGACTTTTGTCAGCCTTGCTGGTAGTGGTACTATTGGCGGAGTCAGTTTTAATCGGCAGGACATCTTAGCATACGACAAGTCTACTAGTAGCTGGTATATGTATTTTGATGGCTCCGATGTCTTGGGTGCTGCTAACAAAAGTGTCTACCTGCGAGATTTTCACCTCAATGCAGATGGCTCGATTTTGTTTGCTCTCAATAACCCTGCTGTCTTACCTGGTGAACTTGCAGTAGATGACTCGGATATAGTTAAGTTTATTCCTACTACTACAGGTGACTTTACCAGTGGAAGATTTGAAATGTATTTTGACGGATCGGATGTCGGATTAACCAACGACTCTGAGGAGATAGATGCGATCGCTATTGACCGGGATGGTAATTTGGTCATTAGTACAAAGGGTGGTTTTACTGTTAATGGAGTTTCCGGTTCCGATGAAGACCTGATTAAGTTCAAAGCTACTAGTTTAGGGGAAAATACAGCTGGTACTTGGACAATGCTTTTTGATGGGTCTGATGTTGGTCTAACTGACTCGTCTGAAGATGTAAATGGTGTTTGGTTTGACGCTGATAGTAACCAGATTTTCCTCACTACTGAGGGATCTTTTAACGTTGCCGGTGCAACAGGTGATGGTGCTGATATCTTTGTATTCAATCCAACCTCACTTGGTAGCAATACCAGTGGTCGTTTTAGCTCCTATTGGGATGGGTCAAATTATGGAATACCTAGTGGTATTGCCGTTGACGGTATTAGCGTTGCTCCACCTCAAGCTCCTTAGGTTTGCGTTTACTAGCTCAGTCACAAAAATATCGTATTTGCATCTACCAATTTTAAAAACAATTCAAAATGCAGAATTCCGCATCCAATTAGTTGAGTCTGTAGCTTGAACTTTTGGATAAGCAAGGAAAAAATGCTCAAGAGCGCACTCAATTATTTCTCAAAAAAGCTGGTCAAAGGATAAGAGAGCTAGTCAGCGACAGCATTACCTCAACCGACTAACAAAGCATCAAGTAACCAATTACCGCAAATCTGTAACTCACTTTGAGTTATATTGTCCAGATTTTTTTGTAAAAAAGTTAACTACTTATTTCCAAGTTTTACTATTAGTTATAGCTGGGATAATTAGCGTTACAGCATAACTTAATATTCAGGATATTAAAAAATAATTATATTTTCCTAAACTTTATCAATAAAAGCAGAGGGCATGAGGCACAAGGCATTCGGGAATTCTGATTAGATCCCTCTGCCTTTAGCATAGCTGCCTTATTCAATAAATTATCACGTATTTAAATTTAAAATACAGTGAATCAATCTTTGATTTAGGATGTTTTGGATTGACCATATGCATCAATTTTGGATGTGGAATTTTAGATTAATATTTACTCAATTCTACATCGGAAATTTAAAATATAAAATTTGGATATTTTAGATTTATTAACCGAATGAATTTCCTGGCTCTCCAACCTCGAGAGCAATTTTGAATTTTCAATTCCATGATTTACAGCAATTTTCAGGTAAATTAACCACAAATAGATCTTTCTGGTAAACCTCTCTCCTACCTCTCCCTAGCCCTCTCCTCTTAGGAGAGGGTAAAGGAGCAGCTTTTATTATTTGAGAGGCTTTGATTTTCTCCCCTTCCCTTGTAGGGAAGGGGCTGGGGGTTAGGTCTTTTCATTGTGGTCTAAATACATGAAAACTGCTGTAAAAACCAAAACCTAAAATTCGGTGAGTTCGACAAGTTCTCAATAATACCAATTCAAATAATGTTTGCGACACATCAATATATTCTAGAGGGCACGGCAGTGCCATGCCCCTACCATCTGTCGCATTCTTTTTTCAAATTGGTATAACCCTTCTCCAAACCTCTCCCCGTTTCGGGGAGAGGCTGATAAAATGTAATTTTTTGTGCCCAAATCAGAATATTGAAGCCCCTCTACGAGCCGGAGGGTTTAGGGAAAGGCTCATCAAACTCAAGTTTATATTATGATATGAAAAACACGTTTTCTGAGCGATTGCCACAGTTTCCAGGATTGATTATTCTGAATTGTCTGAATAAGCGATCGCTCTTTCCGTAGCATACATTATTTCTAAAAACCGTATGCTTAGACACGCTTAAATATTATTTATAAAATATTCTTATTTAGACTAAAACTTTATTTAATTAAAATTTTATAAATCAAAATACGATGATAGAGTTTGACAAGGTATGAACAACCGCGAAGCTGAAAAATATGCAACGAATCCAAAAAAGCATCAAACAATCTTTAAAAAATTCTTTTCTTGCCTATGAACAAATTACAAATTCCAGATTTTACAAATTAAGAGAAGAAACAAATGGCATGTTATTGCCAATTGTCTATAGAAAAATGTACGATCTTTGTTCCCAGTTACCTGACCTTGATATTATCGAAGTTGGTGGTGCGACAGGTACGGGAAGTGTTTCCTTGGCTTGGGCACTCAAGGATCAGCAAAAACAATCCAAATTAATTGTGGTGGAAAAGTGCGAAGGTGGTACGCGTACAGATGTTGGCGGATATGCTGAAAATTTGGAATTAATCAAAAATCATTTTAGCAAATTTGGTGTGAGCGAACAAATACGTCTGTTTCCGAAAGAACTGACTTTTAAGAATGGGGAAGAAGCAATTTCTTTGGTGAAAACTCCTAAAATAGCAGCATTTATTCATGATGCAGATGGACGTATTGATCGAGATTTTTATTTGTTTTGGCCTTTGCTGTATGAAGGGGGATTAATTATTATCGATGACTATGCTAATGAAGCAAATTATCAACCCATCAGTCCACGTCATCCCCTTGGTGGTGCAAAATTAATTTTGACCTATCGTCTGCTGAATCAAATAATTGAATGGGGACTTTTCAAACCAACCCATAAAATTGGTAAAACTATTTTTGGTATTAAGCCACGCAATGCAGATTTTAGTCGCTTTAATTTGGCTACTTGCCAAAAGATTGTTGCAGATATTGAATCAGAGCGCAGAGAATATTTAGCTAGTCCTTTAATGACTTTAAGTTCAATTTAATTGTTGGCTGTGCTGGGAAGATATAGTCTAGGAAAGAAAAAGCGCAATTAACAATCAATGTGTCTGAACTGGTAACGGTGTTTAAACCAGAGTCTTGCGGAAATTAATTCGTTACTCATTTTTGCAATTCTGCGGTGAAATTGGGATGAATGACAAACTGTAAATTTCAATGGTAGATGCACTGAAAGGTAGATGCACCTGTGTAATTAATGAATGGTGTTGAATATCATGCTTACATCAGCTTGACATTAACACTATTCATTTTTATTAAGCTAGGAGGTCCTTCAACTCTTTGCAGGATACCTCGGTATTCAATAGTTCCTCCCTGAACTGTGATCTTGCCATTTTCTTGAGATTGGAATACGTCAGTTGTGGGATTGGTTGATTTAAATGTGCAACGGGTGAGTGTAGCATCAGCTTGTTCTGTTACATAAACCTGAGCTTGACAACTTTTACCACCGCGACAACGAGGTTCTTCACCAACACAGTCTTGAGCATTTGCTGTTGACCAAAATCTGTAGTTGCGCTTGTTGTCTGCTGCTTTTGTCCGAACTAAGACAGAGTTTTTGGCTTTAAGGTCATAACCTGCATCAGTATTTCCAGATGCACTAGTATCTTCAAAGTAAATATCTGAGACATTTTCCTCTGTAGCAAAACCATCTCCATTCCAATAATCGTTGGGTTTGAGACTCTGCTGACAGTTATTCATGGTCGTTTTCACCAGCTTGACGTGATGCACATCTCCTTGTAGATGAACACCCATACAGAAGTTGTCCCCATCTTGTCGCTGGGAGTCACCAAAGACTTCCTCGATGAGAATATCATGTGCATCAGGTGTGTTATTAGCTTTCTCATCAGGTTTACCAAAACGTATGGCTCCTTTTGAGTAGCCTTGAATCTGTGCGTTTCTAATAACGACGTTGGCTAGCTCCCAAGCATTCGCTTGACTTGTTGATTCCGGCTGATGTTCAACGTATCGTTGAACATTTGTCGCTTTTGTTTTTTCTATGGTCACATCACCTTTACTACCAGCAAACACAAAGCAACCATTGCCTTGGTTCATACAATGAATGTTACGGAAAGTGAGGTAACTAGCGCCCGGAAGGAGTTTAAAGAGGCTTTTTCCGGTTCTTCCTATTGGAGGTGGTTGATAAGGATTGGAACGAACGCCCATAATTACTGGCATAGATGTTTCTTGTCCAGATGCATCTGTACCGTGGATCAGCACAGGTTTCCCTGGTGCGCCTCCACTAGCAATTTTAAAGGTCTTGTCCTGGTTGTAGACTCCATTGAGTAGCCTAATTTCACCTCCTGGCCCGACTTTGTTGATAAATGCAGGTAAATCTTTGAGGATTCCTGCATTTTGGGCGCTACTACCATTACGACTACCAGAACCTTGCGGTGAAATATACAGAACCTGCGATGCTACTGTCGATTGTGCGCCGGCTGAAGTATGACAAATTCCCATAACGCAACCAGAGAATCTGAGTAGGAATTGCGTCAAAAGCAGCGCCAGCAAAAAGCCTAAAATAGAGAACACAAACATCAGTCCAGCAGCACCAAATCGCTGTCGCAATTTGCGCGTGAAGGTACTGATGGGACTCATCAGTGCAAAATATTTTTTCATGAAATCGCACTCAACTAAATAAACTAGCCGAAAAATCGAAAATATTCTATGCCATTACTCCAAAAGATGGCTACACGGCTATTTTAGTGTTTCCGTGTGATTATTTGTAGCCATATCTAAGGCACCCAGTATTACTACGTAATGGCTTTGGTATTTGATGTTATTGATAACATTAAATTCATCAATTAGTCAAATCCTTTGCAAAATCAACAAAAAATTTTTGGGAAAAACCGCTATGATCGATCAGCCAATTTCTTGGTAGGAAGAAGCGATCGCTAATTCGGCATGTTCTTTGAGAGTATCTTGATCGAGAGTATGCACAAGATACTGGGGAGTAACAGCCAGCAGGTTATCAATTCTCTGTTTAGCAGCGGCTACTACAGATTTATCAAGGCTACCGTTACCCAGAGAATCAGCAAAATCTTGGGCGATGAGATAGGTTCGTTCCAGGGATGATGAATTTATGTTACGAGAAATAATAAATAGATCGCAACCAGCATGAATTGCTTGTGCTACAGTACCTTTTGTGGTAAATCTCTCTGAGATAGCTTTCATATCTAGGTCATCAGAGACAACCACGCCACCAAAGCCCAGTTCTTCTCTGAGTATGGTGGTGAGAATATTTCGGGAAAGAGTTGCTGGGACATCAGGATCGATGTTGGGAAACAGGATATGGGCTGTCATAATCAAAGGAATCTGTTCCTCAATTAAAGCTTTGAAAGGAATCAATTCTCGATTTCGCAAGTCTTCTTTGGTAAGATGTAGTATCGGTAGCTCTAGATGAGAATCTTGGCTAGTGTCCCCATGACCAGGGAAATGCTTAGCACATCCGAGAATTCCTGACTCTTGCAATCCGAGGTAATATTCCCTAGCACCTTTAGCAGCAGTTTCGGGAGTTGTACCAAAAGCGCGAGAACCAATAACGGGATTTTCCGGATGGGAATAAATATCTGCTACAGGTGACCAAGATAGATTGATGCCTAAAGATTTTAGTTCTACGGCTGTGGCTTTTGCCACTTGACGCGATCGCGATTGCAGCGACAAAGCATAAGGAAATCGCGTAATTGGTACAGGTGTACGCACAACCCGACCACCTTCATGGTCTAGGCTAAAAAACATAGAATCACGTTCAGCGTATTGTCGTATTTCGTCGATCAATTCCCTAAAGGTTTGCAACCAAATTTCATAGGAAGCGTCATCCAAAAAATTTTTCGCAAAAAATATGACCCCAACAGGTTGCAATTCACTAAGTGCTCGTTTGTCCTCGTCACTTAATTGTGTTCCGGAAATACCGAGAATTAAATGATGACCAAATTCTTGGAGATGCTGTGCTACTGACATAATGTTTTACCTGTGGTGATGAAATTAACAACATTACAGCAGAATTCAAAAGTAAAACAGGTGTGATACCAATTCGTTCGCAATTCCGAAATTTTGAGAGAATCTAGGTATTAAGGTGGGAATCTGTGACCGAATTTGAAAAAATTGGTATGATAGTGAGCTTTTAGACCTAACTTATGGACTTAATCAGAATCAGATTGAAATCTGCTGTAAGTTCTTATATCAGAAGTATGGTAATTGCTAGTAGTTATTTATGCAATCAATTATTTTGTAGCCAGGATTGTAGTCCTGACTACGAATTGATTCACCCTTGATTGTGTAATGAACTACTAAACTTCGTCCATTTTGAAACCTGGAGTAGTGCGGGACACAAAGCCCGCTACGAAGAGTAGGGAGCAAGATGCTCCCACTACTTTTCAAACTATGGTTTTCAAAATAGATGTGGTTTAAATCAAAATTCGGGGATTAATGCAAGTTGTCTGACAGGTTTAGGTTTGATGCTTGTCAAAGTGGAAGCTTTCAAAGTAATTTTCGGTTCACTGCTGTGTAAAATTACCGCTTCGTAGGGTACTACCCCAGCGATTTCGCTACCGAGACAACGAGCCGCCGCTTGTGATAGATCTAAGCTTCTGGGTGGGATATATGGGCCGCGATCGTTGACGCGCACAATTACTGATTTGCTAGTTTTTAAATTTGTTACCTGCAAATAAGTATTAAAAGGCAGAGACTTATGGGCTACTGTCAATTCATTTTGGTTGTATATCTCGCCATTGGCTGTGAGACGACCATGAAAATAGCCTCCATACCAAGAAGCTAAGCCAGATATTTTTGTCGCAGAAGGAGTGACACCATACATTTCCTTCTGTGCTTCCACGAGTGTCAGCGTTGATGCTTTGAAAGCGGAACGTAGATTATTAATCCATTCAATTGCTAACAAGTCAGGGCTGCGGTGGAATCGTCGAGAGATTTGGGTTTCAATTCCCCATAAAAAGCGATTACCTGCCATTAATGCAGGTAATCCATCTACTAAAGCAGGTTTTAATTGATTAGCATCGAAGTTTGTTGACTTAACTAGTTTTGTCAATCGTTTTTGTATTGACTTGGCGGCAATTTCTGTGGGTAAAGTTGCAATGAGATGGTTATTTACCCAAACTTCATAGTTATCTGGCTGTCGATGCACAACCAATACTGGTAAGAATGCAGACATCAAATTCTGCTCTCCAGGATAAGCAAAACGGAAGAAATCTTGGAGCGATCGCAGAAATTTATTCGGTAAAAAATCTTGCTGTTCTGGACTAGAGTTAATGATGGTTCCAGATGTCAAAACACTAGAGGTTTTGATACCAGGCTGTTTAGATACCATCTCTTCCTCAAAAGTGCAAAGCTGTTTTTTGCTATTTTTAACTGCTGTTTCTGGAGAATTTAGCGGTTTAGTCAATCTGGTTTTGGGTTCATTATTGTCCCAATCTATGCTTAAAAATCTTCTTGGTAGCAGCGTTGTACTCCAAACATTTATCGGCTGCTGAGGTTGCACAAACAATGGGCGATGCTTACTGATAAATTTGCCGATGTGGGCTGAAACTTTTACTGGTAATACATTTGATGTCTTACTTGGTAGTAAGTTTTCGCTAAATGAGAAAAAAGAACCAATCCAAGACGTAATCCAAAGAAATTCAAACACTATCATGTCGGTTTAATGTCCAAGCAACTGCACAATTCATCTAGTGCAACCCTGGTTTTGCTAAACAACATTTTGGCTAAGAAATTAAAATCTTATTCTTGGGATATAGAAAAATCCTCTGAGTTGGTTGACAAAAAGCTGAGCGATCCCCAGCAGGGATTATCATATCTTGTTGTTGGTACATAGACACATAAAACTTTCAGATGTGGTTTTGAATTATTAGTCTGTTTTCAATTTAAATTTTTTATAATTCACTTGTATGTCATATAAAAAGAAGTCACATTCACTTAATTAACAAGTGTAAAAATACTTATTTATTACCTTATTGCGTATTAATTATTACAATAAATATTTATTGATCAAAGTAAAATATGCTGATGATGTTTTGAGGGAATTGCGATCGCTTTGTCAGTTTCTCCCTCATTTGCCATCAAAAGTATATGGGCACGGATAATGCTTCTGGCTTTACTTTTGTTGACAATAAAAAAGAGGGGTAATGTACCCCCCTATTGATGTTAGTTATTTAACAGCAGTTAATGATGTCTAACTTTTAGATCAACAAGATATGAGAATCGACGGAGAAGTCAACAGGTTTGTTGTCAATCGTCGCAAATTGAGTTCCTTGGTAAAATAACCCACCTGTGGTGTCGTTATAACTGAAATCATTGAGGGTTGCAGTGCCAAGTAAGATAGCGATGCTATCACCGTCTGTCACATTAAAGTCTTGAATGGTGTCAATGCCTTCAGATTCAGATAAAGAGTTGAAAACAAACAAATCTGCACCCAGACCACCAACGAGTATGTCATTGCCATCCCCACCAACGAGTATGTCATTGCCATCTTGACCAAATAAGCTATTGTCACCACTATTACCGATGATAATGTTATCAGCATTATTACCTGTAGCGTTAATAGCAGTAGTACCACTCAGAGTGAGATTTTCAACATTTTCTGTCAAGGTGTAGTCTACACTTGCTTCAATGGTATCTGTACCTTCACTAACATTTTCATTGACAACATCACCAACGTTATCAACGTAATAAAAGTCATCACCAAACCCGCCAAACAAAGTGTCTACGCCATCCCCACCATTGAGGGTATCATCGCCATCCCCGCCATTGAGAATGTCATTCCCAGCTTCACCATTGAGGATGTTGTCACCAACATTACCTGTAATGAAGTTATTGACACTGTTACCAGTACCGCTAATAGCAGAACCAGAAAGAGTAAGATTTTCAACGTTATTTGTCAAAGTGTAGTTAATGGTAGAGTAAACACTGTCTATTCCCTCATTAACATTTTCACTGACGACATCGCCGGGCTGATCGACATAGTAAATGTCATTCCCAGCATTACCAGACAGACTGTCTGCACCCAAACCACCATCAAGGATGTCATTGCCACCACCACCAGTGAGGTTATTATTGGCGCTATTGCCTGTGATCAAGTTATTCAAATTGTTACCAGTACCATTGAGACCAGTAGCAATGAGGGTGAGGTTTTCAACGTTAGCTGACAAAGTGTAGTTATTAGAAGAAGAATAGATAATGTCAGTTCCTTCAGCAAAATTTTCACTGACAACATCACCTACATTATCAACATAGTAACTGTCGTTACCAGCGCCACCAAGCATGACATCATTACCAGTACCACCATTGAGGGTATTATTAGCGCTAGTACCTGTGATGAAATTATCAACACTGTTACCTGTACCACTGAGAGCCGTACCAGTGAGGATGAGATTTTCTATGTTGTCTGTCAAGGTGTAGTTGATGGTAGTAAACACCGTATCTGAGCCAGCATCGGCATTTTCATTGATCACATCACCTGTGTGATCAACATAGTAAATATCATCACCAGTGCCTCCAGACATGGTATCTGCACCTAGACCACCATTGAGGGTGTCATTACCATCCTCACCATTGAGGGTATTATTAGCGCTAGTACCTGTGATCGAGTTATCAACACTGTTGCCAGTACCACTGATAGCCGCGCCAGTGAGGATGAGATTTTCTACGTTAGCTGTCAAGATATAGCTGATGCTGGAAGAAACTGTGTCTGTTCCTTCATTGATATTTTCCTTGATGACATCACCTGCATCATCAACTGTGTAACTATCATCACCAGCGCCACCATTGAGGTTATCATTCCCAGCACCACCATTGAGGTTATCATTGCCAGCGCCACCATTGAGGGTGTCATTGCCATCTCCACCATTGAGGATGTTATTGGCACTGTTCCCTGTGATACTGTTATCGCTGACGTTACCTGTACCGTTGATCGCCGTCGTACCAGTCAGGGTGAGGTTTTCAACATTGGCTGTCAAGGTGTAGCTGATGGTTGAAGTAACTGTATCTATACCTTCATTGGCATTTTCGCTGACAACATCGCCTGCATTATCAACATAGTAAAGGTCATTACCAGCACCACCAGACATAGTATCAGCACCGACAACACCGTTGAGGATGTCATTACCAACCCCACCATTAAGGATGTTATTGCTGCTGTTTCCTGTGATAGTGTTATTCAAATCGTTGCCAGTAGCAGTGATGGCAGTACCAGTCAGGGTGAGATTTTCAACATTAGCCGTCAGAGTATAGTTGATGCTAGCAGAAACTGTATCTGTTCCCGAAAAGACATTTTCGTTGACAACATCACCTGCATTATCAACAGTGTAACTGTCGTTGCCAGTACCACCAGACATCGTGTCTGCACCCGTACCACCATCGATAGCGTTATTGCCGCTATTACCAATGATGCTGTTATTGAGCGTATTACCAGTACCGTTTAGACTACCAGAACCTGAGAGGATGAGATTTTCTAAGTTGGTTGCTAAGGTATAGTTGATGCTGGCAGCGACTGTATCTGTACCTGCACTGGCAGCTTCGGTGACTACATCAAGGGCGCTATCAACGATGTAAGTATCATTACCAGCACCACCAACCATTGTGTCATTGCCAGCAGCACCATCGATAATATTGTCGCCAGCATTACCAGTAATGGTGTTATTGAGAGTATTACCAGTACCGTTGATCGCAGCGGTGCCAGTGAGAATGAGATTTTCGACGTTATCTGTTAGGGTATAGCTGATGTTGGCAGATACTGTATCTGTACCTTCATTGGCATTTTCGCTGATGACATCGCCGATATGATCGACAATGTAAGTATCATTACCAGCACCACCAGACATGGTATCTGCCCCCACACCACCGTCTAGGGTGTTGTTAGCAGTATTGCCTGTGAGACTGTTAGCCAGACTATTACCAGTACCGTTGATCGCAGTCGTACCTGTGAGAATCAGATTTTCGACGTTGTCTGTCAGGGTGTAGGAGATGCTGGCGGATACTGTATCTGTACCTTCATTAGCATTTTCTGTGACCACATCACCTGTATTATCAACATAGTACAAGTCATTGCCTGCACCACCTAACATCGTGTCTGCACCCGTACCACCATTGATAATATTGTCTGCACTA
Source organism: Calothrix sp. NIES-2100 (assembly GCF_963875285.1). NCBI lineage: Bacteria > Bacillati > Cyanobacteriota > Cyanophyceae > Nostocales > Calotrichaceae > Calothrix > Calothrix sp. NIES-2100. The sequence goes on along the minus strand of NZ_CAWNLA010000001.1, from coordinate 7,150,789 downwards.
TTACCTGTAATGCTGTTATTGACAGTATTACCAGTACCACTAACAGCAGTGCCAGTGAGGATGAGATTTTCTAAGTTGGCGGCTAAGGTATAGTTGATGCTGGCAGCTACGGTATCTGTACCAGCACTAGCAGCTTCGGTGATTACATCACCCGTATTACCAGTGCCTGCGATCGCACTACCTGTCAAAGTTAGATTCTCACATTAGCGCTGAGGGTGTAGCTAATAGCCGCAGAGACTGTATCTGTACCTTCATTGGCATTTTCGCTGATGACATCGCCGATGTTATCGACAATGTAAGTATCGTTACCAGCACCACCAGACATGGTATCTGCCCCCACACCACCGTCTAGGGTGTTGTTAGCAGTATTGCCTGTGAGACTGTTAGCCAGACTATTACCAGTACCGTTGATCGCAGTTGTACCCGTGAGAATCAGATTTTCGACGTTGTCTGTCAGGGTATAGGTGATGCTGGCGGATACTGTATCTGTACCTTCATTAGCATTTTCACTGATGACATCACCTGCAATCTCAACATAGTACAAGTCATTGCCTGCACCACCTAACATCGTGTCTGCACCCGTACCACCATTGATAATATTGTCTGCACTATTACCTGTAATGCTGTTATTGACAGTATTACCAGTACCACTAACAGCAGTGCCAGTGAGGATGAGATTTTCTAAGTTGGCGGCTAAGGTATAGTTGATGCTGGCAGCTACGGTATCTGTACCAGCACTAGCAGCTTCGGTGATTACATCACCCGTGCTATCAACAATGTAAGTATCATTACCAGCGCCACCGGACATACTATCATTGCCAGCGCCACCATCGATAATATTGTCGCCAGCATTACCAGTGATGGTGTTATTGAGAGTATTACCAGTGCCTGCGATCGCACTACCTGTCAAAGTTAGATTCTCAACATTAGCGCTGAGGGTGTAGTCAATAGCCGCAGAGACTGTATCTGTACCTTCATTGGCATTTTCGCTGATGACATCGCCGATGTTATCGACAATGTAAGTATCGTTACCAGCACCACCAGACATGGTATCTGCCCCCACACCACCGTCTAGGGTGTTGTTAGCAGTATTGCCTGTGAGACTGTTATCAAGACTATTACCAGTGCCGTTGATTACAGTCGTACCTGTGAGAATCAGATTTTCGACGTTGTCTGTCAGGGTGTAGGTGATGCTGGCGGATACTGTATCTGTACCTTCATTAGCATTTTCTGTGACCACATCACCAATAATATCGACTATGTAACTATCATTACCAGTACCACCTAACATCGTGTCTGCACCCGCACCACCATTCAGGGTGTCATTGCCATCTCCAGCATTGAGGATATTTTTACCGCCATTGCCTGTGATGATGTTATCAAGACTGTTACCAGTACCATCGATCACAGTAGTACCAGTCAGGGTAAGGTTTTCGACGTTGCCTGTCAGGGTGTAGGTGATGCTGGCAGATACTGTATCTGTACCTTCATTGGCATTTTCTGTGACCACATCACCTGTATTATCAACATAGTACAAGTCATTACCTGCACCACCAGACATTATATCAGTGCCTACACCACCATTTAGGGTATCATTACCATCCCCAGCATTGAGGATATTGTTACCTGCATTACCCGTGATTGTGTTATCGAGAGCGTTACCAGTACCAGTGATAGCAGTACCAGTAAGGGTGAGGTTTTCTAGGTTGTCTGTCAGGGTATAGTTGATAGTGGCAGATACTATATCTATACCTTCATTGGCATTTTCTGTGACTACATCACCGATGTTATCAACAGAGTACGAATCATTGCCTGCACCACCTAACATGGTGTCATTCCCCGTACTCCCATTAAGGGTGTCATTGCCAGCCCCACCATTAAGGATATTGTTAGCGCTATTACCTGTGATGATGTTATCGAGACTGTTACCAGTACCAGCGATCGCAGTACCAGTCAGGGTGAGGTTTTCTAGGTTGTCTGTCAGGGTATAGTTTATACTGGCAGATACTATATCTGTACCTTCGTTGCCATTTTCTGTGACCACATCACCGATGTTATCAACGGTGTAACTATCGTTACCAACGCCACCTAACATGGTGTCATTCCCCGTACCACCATTAAGGGTGTCGTTACCTGCACCACCATTCAGGTAATCATCACCACTACCACCAACTAAACTGTCATTACCTAGACCTGCCTTGATATAGTCATTACCTGTACCGCCAGTAAATTGGGTAATGCCGGCAAAACTACTAAAGTCAAATTTTTCAAAGTTTAACAGTGTGGTTCCAGTGATGTTCTGAACTTGATTAGTAGCATTATTCAGATTGATGGTGATGGTGTTTGATGAAATTCCACCTTGAAGAATCAGGGTATCAATGCCCAAACCTACATTGATTTGGTCGTTTTGCTGTAATTGTTCAAAAGTAGCGTTGATAGTGTCGTTGCCGCTACCAATATTAATGGTATCTGTTGCTGTGGTAGCGCTTAAGGTTTGGTTAACGACATTTACCTGAACTGCAATAGTTTTAGTATCGCTTAAAGGTTCACCTGTACCTGTATTGCCTTGGTCGTTGACAGCAAGGGTAATAGTGTCTGCGCCACTATAGTTGAGGTTACTGCGATAAACCAGGTTATTCAGGGCATTAGTGATATCAGTGAGTGACCCGGTAAAGGTCATGGTGTTGCTGTTATTGCCACCACTGGTAAATGTGAGTCCGGTAGTGTTGCCAAAGGTAAGTTTACCGTTGTTGGCACTCAGGGTGACTTGTAAGGGACTGCTAAGAGCATCGACATCGGCAATGCTGATACCTGTGAGGGTGAAGTTGGTGTCTTCATTGACAGTTTGGGATGCAGGTACTGTCAGGACTGGGGCATCATTGACTGCGCTTAAGGCAAAACTGCGAGTTTGTCCGCTTAAGGTACTACCATTACCATCTGTGACTGAATAGGTGAAGGTGACAGTACCGTTGTAATTGGCATTCGGTGTAAAGGTATATGTGCCGTTGTTATTATTGACTACAGCCCCATTGGTGGCTGTTAATCCTGTGACACTGAGAGTATTGCCATCTGCATCAGCAAAGCCTTGTAACAGAGAAGCCGCAGTAATTGTATATGCTGTGTCTTCTGTTCCAGCTGCTAGGGTGGCAGTAGGACTGCCTGTGACTGGATCATTAACGGGTACACCTGTAATGGTTTTAGTCCCTGTAATAGCTGGGGCTACACCATCAGAAATACTAGTAGCAATGGTGAAGTTGCTGTTGAAGTTGGCGGCGGGGGTGAAGGTTAATCCGGCTAGGAGGGCGTTGACATTTGCTGTTGCACCACTAGCTGTCCATACTCCTGTAGCAGCGTTATAGGTGGATGTGACTGTACCAGAAGTGGCAATATTAAAACTACCTGCGGCTGGGTTCGATAATGTCAGGGTAGCTATGATGTTGGCACTGTCTACATCTGTGACAACAATATCCGTAAAATTTAGGAGTGTATCTTCGGTGTAGGTTTCGGCTGTACTTAAGTTGGTGGCTGTGGGAGCATCGTTGACATTATTGACGGTGATGTTAAAGTCATCTGTTGCGGTTGCTTGCCCATCACTGGCTGTGACTCGGACGCTGATTGTGGCAACATCGCTATTGGTAGGAGTGCCACTGAAGGTGCGAGTAGTAGAATTAAAAGTTAGCCAACTAGGTAAGGCAGAACCATTGCTCTGTGTGGCACTGTAGGTGAGGGTGTTGCCGTCAGCATCGGTGAAGGCATTGCTTGTAACTGTGAAACTGAAGGGAGTATCTTCTGTGGCAGCTGTATCTGGAATAGGGTTGGCTAGGCTGGGGGGTGTATTACTGGGGGGTGTATACGAAGAAACAGGCACGCCTGTTGAGCCTAAGAAAACTAAATTAGCCTGTGAAGTTGAAGTTTGGGTAACCTGAATGCTTTGTAAGGTTTTTGTCGAATCGGAAGTGAAGCGCAAACCAAATACCGCAGCACTATCAGTGTTTTCAAATGATGGGCTGCCGCTGTAAAAATTAGCACGGTCTAATCCATCAATCAGATAGTATAAGTCTGGTGTTTCATTAATATTATAAAACCAGTCAGGAACGTTGGTGTTAACTTGGGTAAATGAGCCATCGGTATAATTAAGTTTGACATTGATAGAATTTGCATTGTTATATTCATTTGTGCTAAAAGCAAATAGGTGGACTTCGGAGTATTTAGTCTGCGGTACTGATATTGTGAAACTCGGATTGCTGGAGTTGAGAAGCCTGACATTATTACCGTCATTACTGTTGGTATAATTAAGTTGTATATCTGGATGGTAGGCATTAGCGGCGAAAAAGCCATTATCCGGTAGACCATTGCCATTACTACCCCCTGCTGAAGTCGCATAGGATTGGGTGATCAGTGTAGTTGAGCCATCTAAAGCATTCTGGGAGGAGTCTGTGACACCGTTACTACGGTTGACAATTCCATCAGCATTGAATAATGAGGAGACATTAAACTGAACAGGCTGAGGCTGGGCAGTTGTAATATCTAGACTCCACCCACTGCTAATGGTGCCTGTACCACCGCCTAGGTCATCAACAACAAAAAGTTGCCAAGTACCGTTGGCAGTTGCATTGTTGAAGGCAGAAAGGGAAGTCCCATAGGGGCCTGATGGTGCTGAGGAGGGAAAAGAATCACCAGACTGATAATCAGTTGGTTTATATGTACCAGACGATGTTATTTGTGTATTATCTGCTAATAAACTGGTAGCTGAATCGCTAAATGTTAAATTGATATTGGTCAGTGAAAAATCTCCACCTGCATCAGACATCAACAAAACTTTTTGACCATTTGGACCAACCAGTAAGATATCAATATCGTCTGCGTACTGATGATTTAAACCGTTAATTTTCACCTGTATCCCAGTTATCACACCTGTAGTACCTGAGACACTAATAGCAGCTGGGTAAAGTGAAGCTGCTGTAGGTCCGTTTGCTGTAGCGTCGTTTATGGTGATGACGCTTGTGTTACTGAAAGTGTAGTTTGCCATAGTTGAAGTACAATTTGGTTAAGTAAATTACGGTAATAGTCACAACAAGTTAGTCCCTACAGTGAAAATGAGTAGGGAGGCAAAATGATACCGCTCAAATCAAAGAGCAATTACATTGATGAAAATGCTGCTACAAATTAAGACCTATGTCCCGAATGACACGCTGGTTATGAGAACTCAAGAATCTAATAAATTTGATTGAAATTGGATTTTAGCCATCTAGAATATAAAAACCCACTCACGTATCAAACACAGGATAGGCTGAAACATTGTATTTATGAGGATTTACAGCGTTGTTTGGGTAAATAGAGCAATAAAAGTCAATATTTTGAATTCCCCCTTGCAGGTAAGTGTGTTATTGGGTGTTAGTATTCAAAGTTACTCTCATTTCATCCCTGTGCGCCAGTCGGAAAAGTCGGATCTTAAAGTTGGAAAAGTCGGATGATGTCTAAAATATTTCTTTGCAAAAAATATTTATACTGATCAATAGTTTTAAGAGCCAATCACCAAAATTAACTTTCGATAATACTCTTGTACTATCAAAGGGCGATCGCGCTGTGCCAGTTACGTAAGTCCTGACTTATTCTCTACTCATGCAAAAATTTGTAGGGACAGGAAAATCCAGCCCCTACAAATGCATCTATTGAATTATGTTTTTAAGTTGCTACTATACTGCTTGCAAATATATTTCTTTCATTTTATTTGCATACTTGCTGAGCGAATGATTGTCCTTAATTCCTTGAATTGAGCGATTCGATTTGTCAATTAAAGTATCTCGATTGGCGAAGATTTCATGTATTACACGCTCAAGTCCTAATTTGATGGCGGAACTAATTTCCAGTCGCTGTTGTGGGGTTGTGTAGATAGCTTCACCTAAATAATTTGTGGGAACTTCAATGATCCATCCTCTATCATTGTCGTTAACTTCTGGTAATGCTCTAATATTGGTTGTAATCACAGGACAGCCAGCAGCTTGAAATTCTAGAACAGAAAAACCGTAGGTATCTGCATAGGTTGGTAGTAGTCCAACATGACACTGCTTTGTTAATTCTAGAACTTCTTTATTGGGAAGCTGCTCATAATAATTAATCCAATCGAGATTTTGTTGAATTAATATTTTCGCTTTTTGAATATCATCTTCGGTTTCTTTAGTGGCATAATCATCTAAGCGGAGTGAAGAGATGAGTGTTAATTCTAAATCATAGTTATATTCTCTCTTCAATCTGCTGAATGTTTCGACTACTTCCATACCTCCTTTTCGGAAAAAAGAAGCGCCAACGAGAATAAATTTAATTTTGCCATCTAAAGTAATATTTTTCTCAGCATAGGATGAAACAAGTAATGGCTGTGGGGGATGCAAAACTGTTATTTTAGGTTCAATAGCTTTTTGATATTCGGGAAAATCCTTTAACAGAATTCTCTGCATATTGGCATTACAATGAGACATGGCAATTAGATGTTTACATGAGTGGCTAGCCATTGCCTCTAAAGCATTTTTGACATTTTTATAATTGGAAAGTTGAGAAAAATCTGGTCTAGAACCTTGATGACAGGAGAGGGTGCGATCTAATCGAGGTAAAATTGTTTCAAATGTCGTTATCCAAGGGGTTTTACCGTAGCTGATGGTATTAAAGAAGTGGAGAATATCGACTTTATTTAAATTTAAATCTGTGAATTGATAAATTAAATCGTTGAAGGGTAAAAGATTTTTTCTCGCCAGTTTATTGATGGATTTAATTGCGGGATAAGTTAGAGCAAATAAATTATTAACTTTTTGATATTCGACATTTTCGACAATATTAATAATGTTGCGTTTGTAGAGATAATTATCCGAAAGATAACCGACTTTCATTAAAGACCTACCTTAAATTATTTAGAGAAACAAACCGCACAGACGCAAGGGACGTGGAGATATAAGAAATATAGAAATCCTATTTGATATCTGAATCAAAAATGAGAAAGGGGACAAAGAAAAAAGTCTGAACGCCGACTTCCGACGCTCAGAACTTCGGGAAGGCAAGGAGGAAAGATATTTGTAGGACGTACAAGGATTACTATAGAGGGGGTTATGAGGTTAGTTAAATACTTTAACTACACAGGCGATAAATTGACTTTTTTATCTGCATCTTTATAGAGGTTTTTGACAATTTGTTGGGGATTTCCAATTACGACAACTCCAGCAGGAACTGGTTGGCGAATAATGCTTCCTAATCCAATAACGCTATCTTGACCAATGTGGACACCTTTCATGATAGTTGCTCTGGCTCCAATCCAAACGTTACGCTCAATGACTATGGGCGCTGATACTTTTGGGCCGGGAGGAGCAAAACGCAGATGTGGTTCCAGGTTGTGATAGTCGGAATCTTGCAAAAAACAATCGGAAATGAGACATTCATCACCAATTTGAATTGAGCGTACAGAGCCAATCCAACAACCATTAAGTAGGGTATTTCTGCCAATTGTTACGTCACCAGAACCGTAAATTTTTACGTTCATCCCGATCCGAGTTCCCGCGCCAATTTTCACTTTGACATCGCCGGAAATAATCAATTTTCCTTTAATTAAAACTCCTGGTTCTAAGGTTAAATTGGGATACCGCCATTGGTAATAAAACTGCTTAATTGCAAAGTAATATTTTGCTAGTTTGAGTAATAGTGGATGTTTATTTTTATTCATATATATATATATCCGGTTATTTGCAAAAAATCTGTAAATTTAAACTTTATCTACTACCATTCATGTTAATTTTTGCCTATTGCTTATCAGACTTTTCAAGTTATCTGGAAAACCTCTCTCAATATCTCTAATACAAGGAGAGAGACTTTGAATTTTCAGCGTAAAGGCGATATAATATGACTATTATATCAGTTGTTGCCATCTAGAAATTGGTGGACGTTTTAATTGATGTTCAAACAAAATCACCCCTAACCAAAGGAAATAAAACCAGAAATAAATACACATCCAACTTAATGGTAGACCTTCAATTAATAGACACAATGCTAGAAAGCTGGCAAAAGCTCCCTGAGCTAATTTATTTCCTTGCATAGCGATGTTCCAAAAGTTCCAGAGAGTTGTGCCTAGTGCAGTAATCAAGCAAGTAAAGCCGAAAATTCCATGTAAATATAAAACACCTGCATAGGTTGAAAAGGAGCCAAGTACAACTTTGTAGATGTACCAAGTAACTTCTCCTTGGGGAATTCCCCATCCCAGCCAGGGGCGCTGTTGCCATGCTTTGATGGTTTCACCAACGACAAGGCTACGATCGGCTGAGGATGAAGCACGAGCACCTGTGAACACATCTAAGGACTGATGTATTACGTCTACTAAGGTGACACCGATGAATGCACAACTCATAAACACGGCAGAAGTTACCCAAAGATAACTGTGGCGTGCTGTACGATCGCGAAAGCTGAGGGATATCCAAACAACTATGGGAAAACACAGCCAAGCTACGCGGCTTTGACTTACTAATAAGGCCAAAAGACTACCCGCGATCGCTAAATAGCGGAGACGACGATTTGATTCACCACTACAAATAAAAAAGCAAAGCAACCCACACACGCCGGGAATGGGAGGATCGGCCATGTACAGCGATGTTCTGGGGAGTGGAATGCCAAAAAAGGTTTGAAACATTGCTGGTTTTACCAGCAAGCTTAATTTGTCACCAGGAATCAGTTTTGCTAGGGGCGGATAGAAGGGCTGATCCCAAACCCCAACAAACAGAAGAACAAATTGTAGTATAACAGTAATACCGTAACCAACAGCCATCCAAGCGATCGCCCGCGTTAAAACTTTGGAGCGAATGGGATTCCAAAAGGGGAGAACCAGACAACTAACTATGAGAAAGTAACCTTTGAAAAAGGTGACTAGTGTGGAAATTAGGCGAAAGGGATCAAAGTTAACATCTACAAGCCCGAGAGTAGCTGTCCAGATCATCGCGATCGCCATTGCTAACCATGCCCAAATACAAGCTGGGATATGGGTATTCAGCAATTTATCTAAGCGGAAGGAACGTACTAGCAGCCAAACTGCGATCGCGGGATACAACAGAGTTTGTACACCCAACAACCACCACAGTGGAGTCAGTACAATTGTCCAATACAAGATGCGCTCGGCAAATAACATTTGTCCTAGCTCATCATCTGTGGTAAAATTCAACCCCTTACTAATTACTGTCAACATTCCCCTGTTAGCTCTCAACACTACTTAGCGGTTGCTCGAGATTTTGTTTCTCGCCCAACAATCCTTTTAGCCACCGTCGGGTATCTCTAGGAATCAACCAAAAGCCAAAACATAATAAAAAGTCAATCGGTTTTGGGCTACCAAATCGGATTGCTTCCCAAAGCAGCGGCAGAAATTCCTGCCATTTCCCTTGTGCTGAGGCTTGCGCGCCCACCTCCACCATGATGAAAGAAGCGTAGGCTCGGCGAGTTACCAAGCTACGATTTTCTTTAATCCAGTTTAGGGAATACTGCCAGTCATGGGTATTACTAACACTTTTTTGCGTTTTGGAGTGATACCAAATTGCCATCGGTTCAGTGACAAATTGAACTTCTACTCCTTCTAGATTACCAACTCGCAGTAGCCAATCCCAATCTTGGTGTTTACGTAAATCGGCTCTAAATGGCACTTGTTTTAATAATTCTCTTGATGTAAAAATTCCTGAGGTTTGAATCAATCCCTCACCAAATCCGGGAGAATTGCGGACGAGGATATATTCACTTAAAGGTTCTGCTGGTTGAGGAAACCGTCGCGGATGGACAAATTCTCCGTGAGGTGTATGAGCTATCACTGAACAAGCAATAATGGGAAAGCGAGCAGTAGAGCGATTTGCAGCTTCGACCTGAAGCTCTATTTTCCGGGGTAACCACTGATCATCATCGTCTAGAAACGCAATCCACTCTCCCTCAGCCATTGCAACTCCCGCATTCCGCGCTGCTGCGCCACCGATAGAATTGGGGAGTATAAGCACACGCAAGCGAGGATCGTCAATCTGCTGGAGTGCTTTTGCGGTTGCGGGATCGGGGCCATCCACCACCACGACAACCTCAAGCCGCCAAAATGTTTGTTCTAAAACACTTCTGACAGCACGAGTGACAACAGATGCGCGATTTCTTGTGGGAATCACAGCACTAACTAGCGGTTGAATCGGATGGTTCATTTTTACCTCATTTGTCATTTGTCAGTTGTCAGTTGTGATTGGTCATTTGTCCTATCTTACAAGGGCTTCTCTATTTAAAATGATTGGCGATCGCATCTCAAATAGTTCTTAAATTTAGCGAGTACTAAACATTTTAACTTTATGCCCTAACTTTTTAATTAGGGATAAATATGTAGAAAATTGCTCAGGTAGCAAAACCCGAATCAGAAATAAATAGAGCGTGATATCAATAATCGGTGAAATAAATTTAGGTATAGGTAAAATTCGGCTAATGCTAATGGCAAATAATGCCATAAATAAAGCTTTAAAACAAGGTAGTAAATATTTTAAAAGAGACCAACCAAAGGTTTTACAAGCTGACCACCACCAAAAAACTGTCCAACTAAAACCTAAAATTACAACTACGGCGATCGCTACTCCCAAAATGCCACCTTTCCAAGCACCAATTAAAAAACCTAAAACAGCTAGAGGCGCTATCTGTAAATTAACTTTGGCATTAATATCAGGTCTACCCTTGGCAGCTAGCATACTAGATAGGGAAGTATTTACTAACCTGAAGTAGGCAAAGATGAGTAGCCAAGGAATTACCGTAGCTGATGGAATAAATTTCTCTCCAAATATATAGGTAATAAATGTTTCATCAACTATCAGATAAATTACAGAAAATAACAGAGCCGCAAAATATGACATCTGTTCGACAACCCTAACCAAAGCCTTTTCTTGCTCTTGGTCGTCTTTCATTTGTGCAAAAACTGATATCCCAAGTTGGTTCATTACTTGAGACATGATTAAGCTAAAAGCTGTAGTTACTTGATAAGCAAAGTTGTAATAGCCTAAATTAGTAGTTCCTAGTAATCTGCCAATTACAAAATTATCAGAATTGGAATTAATATAAAATCCCAAACTAGAGCCAACAGAACCTATGCAGTAGGATAGAGCTTCTGACCTGATTTGTGGATCTATTTTTAAGTAAAACTTGAATTTAGTATAATAAAAAGTAATCCAAAATATAGTCAACCAAAAAATAGTATCACCTATGGCGAAAGACCAATAACTTAATCCTGATAAAGCACATCCTGCTGTAGTAAAGATGCGAATCATCGAGGAAATTAAGGTAGCATTTGCCAATTCTTGATACTGCATTCTTCTCCTCATGATTCCAGCATAGACAGCTTGGACAGAGGAAAGAAAAAAATTAAAAGCGAAGAAAGCTAATAGTCCGATGAGGTTTGGGATACCGAAAAAATTGGCAGCCAAAGGAGATAAGGCTATCATCACTGCTGCGCCAACCATACCAATACAAATACTCAAGGAGTAAGTAGTATCGATATAACGTCGGTCTTCAATTCCTTTATAAACTAAAAAATCTCCAGTTGTACCTTGAACAAAAAGATTAATAAAAGACCAGAAAATATAGGCGACACTGATAACTCCAAAGTCTGATGGCAATAAAAGTCGCGCTAATAATAAATTACTGAATAATGCAAATAAGCGGTTGACAATTGCTCCGTATGTTGTCCAAAAACCACTTTTAATGATAGAAGTACGATTCATAATGAGTTAGCACACCTGAGAATATAGTGGTTATAAGGCAGACGGCAGAAGGCAGAAGGTAAGAAATAAGTATCAATAACCTTTTATTGGCATGTAAATTTTCTTTTTCATCCTTCATCCTTTATCCTTCATAATTATTAGCGATTAATTCTTTAGTTGTAAAATTCTTTTTATCGATTAAATCAAAAATCTGCTGGTCTAACCCCATATCCAATTTTCTGGCAAAGTGGGCTTGACTGTTTGCTATATTTTCATAATCATCTTTGGTGAGAATGCTAGGGCTACCATCCTGAGATTTTGTGAAATCAAAGTAGCGTTTACAATCATTACAAAGGTTGAACAATCGGCTATTTACTAAAATGGTTTGAATGAAACACTCAACAGATATGCTGGTACTGCGACAGTATTGCACAAAACTGGGATTGTTTTTGGTGTAAGTGTAGAGATATTCTACGCAGCTTCGAGAAAGGGTACAGAAAAAGGAACCACCGTAGCATTTAAAGGATTGATTAAAGGGAGTAGTTGCTTTAACACCAATCCGGAGGTCGTAGGAACAATTAAACCGAATCCAGGGTTGAATATAGTTGAGAATCTTTAACGGTTTGAGCATTTTTTGTAAGCGATCGCTCACCGTTGCTGAGAGTTGTTTGTACTGATAAAAGTAACGACTATATCCTTCATGGATGCTCCATTGGCTTTGGGATGACAAAACATCAAAGTATTCTAAGAAACCCTCATAATGAGTTGTCTCCAGAAAAGCTTCAATTTCTCCGATTGGTTGAATTGGGTAATCCTGACCGGTAATATTGATCAACCAATCAAAATCAATTTGATTTGTAAACAGCCAATTCAATGCATCGAGGTAGCTCTGAACCATACTAAAGTCGGCTCGTCCACCTTTGGTGAAAAATAAATGAATGTTAGTACTGCGATGGAGCATTGATAAATCCAACTGACAAAAAGTTGGATCGTGGCTAATCAAAATTTGGCATCCTGGGCTGGATTTTTGAATTAAGTTGATTAACCGATAAATTTGAGCGGGATTTTTATGCGTTTGAATTAAGTAACAAACTCTCATGAAGGTTTTCCTAGGAATTACCAAGAAGACAGGGAGAAGGGGAGACGCTTTGACGGTAGGTGTCAGATCCCCGACTTCGTCAAGAAGTCAGGGATCTTGTAGGGTTTCTTTGCGTCACCGCGTCTTTTCAAGAACTCTACTCGACAGAACCAAGTGCTTGCTGAAGTATGAGCTTTGTTAAGGGAGCCAAACGCACAGAAATGAGTGTAAGCAGCGATCGCGGATCGCGAAAGAAAATTGAGCGATCGCTTACCCAAGCCTGGTTAATAAAAGCTGCTGCTTGGGTTAAGTCACCGGCTGTAACAGAGATGCGCGCTAAATAGCGATACATATAAGCGTAGGCTGTTGGTAGCATCGGTTTGACGACTTCAGGCGATCGCTCATAAGCTGATTTGAGTACTTGTTCCTGCGATCGCTGCATTTGCGCTACATTGAAAGATAACCCTGAAGGGCGTACGCGGTAGTAACACAAAATCCGAGGTTCCCGATAGAATCGCCACCGCTCTGTAGCCGCAATTCTCAACCAAAAATCAATATCTTCAGAACTACGGAGGGTTTCATCAAACTCTCCCACTTCATCTATCAAACAACGGCGAAATACAGCATTCGAGCCATGTCCGATGAAGTTCTTACACAATAATGCCAACAATATATTGTTAACAATTGGTTTACCACTTAAGGACATAAAAGTAACTTGTCCATCATCCCGAATAGCTCGAGATGCACTGTAGGTAACTCCAATCTCTGGGGATTTATCGAGTTTTGCTATATGAACAGCTAACTTATCAGGATGGTAAGTATCATCTCCATCCAGCAACGCAATATATTCTCCCTGAGCATGATGAAGTCCATAATTGCGAGCCGATGACAGTCCACCATTGGGTTTTTGCAGCAATTGAAACCGAGAATCTCGCCGGCTAAATGTTAATGCAATCTCAGCAGTTTCATCGGTAGAACCATCATCAACGATTAAAACTTCATAATCTCCAAAAGATTGACATTCTACAGAGAATAAAGCAGCCTCAAGATAACCACTAACGTTATATGCAGGCACTACAACACTAACTTTCGGAGTATACGCCATTTAACAACTCCTTAGTTCTGCTTTGATTTTGATTGCTGAGGATGATATTTTTGACGATAAAATCGATAGTTTGCTGTTTAATCCATCCCTTATTGATCAGGATGTCACTCAAGGGAACTCCTGTCTTTCTTTGTTCAGATAGAGCAATATCGATATGGTTGATGGTCAGCAAACCTGCTTCAACTAAGGAATCACTCAGGCTCTTTGTCGGTGTTGAGTTGGATGGCGAAAGAGCGTTAGTAAATGCACTTGTTTTCCAGTTATAGTACTTTCCTGCTTCAAGTTGCGTGACTCCTTCTCGGAATTGAGAGAGTTTAGCTAGAGCAATATGACAAGCAAAAGCCGGATTACCTAGCAAATAACGAGCGCCCAATCTCTTTGGTTCACGGAGCAGACGATAAAGCCATTCCAAATTGTTTTTAGCCAGAAAATCGGGACAATCAGAAACTACTCCTGCTAAACGATCGATGACTGCTCCTCCTAACAAAATTGCATTCACATGCAATCTATCTCTATATCGAGCTACCCAATTTTCCTGAAGAGGCATTCCCATACCAACTAAGAGAATATTCGGTTTTATCTGGTTGATACGGCGAATAATTAAATCATTGGTTTCCGGATCATCAATAGAAAAGTAACCATGATGACCTGCTACTTTAATATTTGGATAATTTATTGCTAAATTATTAATTGCTTTTTCTAGATATTGAGGTTTTGCCCCAAGGAGAAATATTGACAGTTCTTGTTTATGAGAAAATTTTAATAGTTCTGGCATCAGCGTTGTATAGGAGACCCGATATTGAATCGGCAGGTCAAGTCCCATATAGCTTAAGGCTTTTAAAATACCTGAACTATCACAATGCACGATTTCTGAACTTTGCAAAAATTCATAAAACCAGGGCAATTGCATCGATAAATTGAAGGCATGAACGTTGTAATTTGCTACCGTAATTTTTTGATCTACCTTACAAGCGGTGTGAATTGCTTCAATAATGCCATCAACAGTTATGGGAGTAATTCTTCTTCCCAAAAGATAAACAACTAAGCTAGGTAAATCTAATGGTGTATCGATATTGTTGATTGTTTTCATAGCAGTAACCAAGTGAAGAGGTAGATGTACACAAGGTAAAATATTAGCCAGTAGTAATCAGGGAATTCTTAGTTGCATAGGATGAATCCATAGGTTTCATATCCATGCCGTTAACAATAATTCCCATTGGTTTAACTCTCTGATGATTAAGTTGAGTCAGAGCTTTTTGAAATAAATATCGTTGACTAACTCCAGGACGAACAACAAACAACACACCAGATATAATAGATGCCATCAAAGAGGTTTCAGTAGTTGAACAAATAGATGCGCTGTCTATCAGGACGTAGTCGTAATTGCCATTCTCTTGTAAGACTTGGAGGGACTGTTCAAATCCTTTGCTAACGATAAACTCAACTAATTCGCGTTCAGGTTGATGTATCGTCATCACATCGATGTTATGACGCACAGAAATAGGTTGGTCGGATGGGTGGAAAGTTTGTGAAGATGAGTTTCCTAATGTTGCTTTCAGTGCTGACTGATTTTGATCCGCATCTATAATTAAAATGCGAAACCCTAAAGTAGCCAGAGCGATCGCCAAACCTAAGACAACAGTAGTTTTACCTTCACCAACGGTAGAACTGCTCACCATGAACCGACGATCTTCTAAGTTCATGGCGCTAATAGCTAAAGCCAACCGCTGAAATTCCAGATGTGTTTCTGCTTCCACAGCTTCTCGATTGTGTAAAACCTTGAACTGTGGGACACCTCCCAAAATGGGAATTTCTGTCTTTTGTAAATCTTCTGGGCTAAGTAAGGGATTGCGACTTTCTAGGAACAACGCCAAAGCCGCGCTACCAAACAATCCAGCCAGAATCACTCCGATAGCAATTTTTTGCTGACTGTTGCTAGCAGCTTGAACTTCAACACTAGGGTCATCTAAAACTTGTATACTCGGAAAAGCACTAAAAGCATTGAGTTTTGCCTCTTGTACTTTTCCAACTAAACCGTTGTATACGCCTTCAGCAATCTTATATTGATGTTGCAGCTCTAATAATTTAGCTTGAGCGGGAGGAAAAGTTTGGAGTTTTTTATTTAATTCATCAATCTGTCGCTGTAATTGAATTTCTTGATTCTGCAAAGCACTGGTGTTAGCTTCTGCTAATACCAGGTTTTGGATCAACTCTCCATAATTTTCACCAACAGATGCATTAACACCCTGTGTATTAGCGGCTGCTTCCGCAATATATTGTGTTAACTGTTTTGATAATTGTTCCCGCTGATTCAGCAGATTTTTTACCTGAGGATGCTCGGGTGTGAATTTAGCTTCAGCCTCTAAAAGTGGTACCTCAAGTTCCGATAACTTCTGGCGAATAAATTGAAAGTCGCGATTTTCTGCTAATCTCAGAGAACGAATAGCTTGATCGGAACTTAATCCCATGCGGCTAGAAAGTTCTTTGACATTAGCTTGAGATGACTTAAACTGAGCGATAATTTGGGAGCGAGTTGTAGTCAGTTGAGTAACGGCTGCTACAGTTTCGCGAATTTGATTATCGCTACTGACTAATCCAGAAGATTCTTGAAATTCTGTGAGTCTGGTTTGAGCTTGGCGTAAATTTCTCAGGGCTTGATTCAGCTCAGTGCGCATAAATTCTGAGCGTTGCTTAGCATCATTTTGACGCAGCTGGCTCATGCGCTGTTGAAAGACATCCAGTAATCGTCTCGCACGTCCTTGGGCTATCTCTTCTGTAGAACCATGTACAGTAATTGAGATAATGGTTGATTCACTTTGAGGCGCAACAGTAAAGATTTTCCGGTAACTACTGACATCGGAAAACTGATCTTTTTGAGGATCGGAATTCCAGAGTTGGCTGAGAGTTTGATCGCTCAAAAGGATCGACGAGAAGATATTTAGAGGATTTACCTGCTGAGAAAATACTACACCACCACTGTTGAGACTACCTAATGTCCCTAAATCTGCGGTTAAGCCACTACTAGTCACTGGTAAAATTAGCTGAGTCTTAGCAATCCAAACCTGAGGGACTCTTGCGATCAGCACAGAGGCGATCGCAAACAACACAGCATTAAAGCTTGCGACAAATATCCAGTGTCTCAAAAAGATTGCAAAAACTCTATTCATAACTCTTAGGTAGCTTCTCCCTTTAGACCACAGACATATGGTATCAACAGTGGTTACTCTGATGATGGGATTAAAACATATCCATAGGAACCTTCGGTAGATTACTTTACCATATCTTTAAGGTTTCTTCTGTAATCTTACTATTGTGCATTTTTTACTACGGTTAGAATGCTTGTCTGGCATAGCTTTCCAGGGTCTCAGACTTCGCACAAATGTTAGCAGAGTATCAGATTTGTCCTACCCATAATCTTACCTTAACTTTAAATACATCGTTTCTTAATCCTCGACCTGCTTCAGTCCAGGGTTTTGGATTGCAGATTTTTGCCGACAATGGATTTGTTTATTAAGTTTAAGTAAAAACTTTTGCGGACTATTGCATAATTCATGGTCATTCGTGTTTCCTACAAACAGTAGGTGTATTCTTATGTGTTCTTTTTCACAAAAGAGTTCAGGTGTCAGCAACTAAAATTCTCGTGAATTTTGGGCGACGAGCAGATGAATCAATGGGTGTAAGACCCCCAGACTATCGGTTTGGCGATCGCTCATCAGCTGTTACCTGTAAATAGAAGCCTAAATTTAGGCTTTTAACAATCAGAACTGCAAACAGTTCCTTTGCATCTAACAAGTGTTCTGGAAACTCTGCCACACACTTGTTTGGAGGAAGGCCTCTCGCCAGTTCCTATACAAAGCAAACCACCAAATACCAGACTAGTTCACCAAATTTTTCATTTGGTGAATTGCAATCACTCGGAATTCACATACTCCACTGATTGGATTTCAAATTCTTGGCAAATTTTCCGTAGTCGGACTACAAAAATATACAAGCATTTCCAATCCTGACAGCCGTTGATCCAGCATTTTTGTCAATCACTATGCTGTCGTAAAGGTCAATATATTTGGTTGCTTGCTAGGTAAATTATACAGATATTGAAAAATGGAACTTTTTCATCTCATCCCTCAATCTTTTAAGTTTTCTTTCAAGAAACCGCTTTACCCAACTCACAGATTAAGAGTCTCAAAGGGAAATCACTATTTGGGGAGTACTGATCTGCTTGGGCGTGAAATTGTCTTTGTTGATGCTGGTGTAGAGAGCTATGAAAGCCTGATAAATGGGGTACGTTCTGCGATTACTGATGTTGTTCGTCTTGACCCAACTCAGGATGGAGTAGGGCAAATCAGTAAAAAGTTAAGACAGCTCAATCATGTATCCGCAATTCACATAGTGTCTCATGGGCAGCCAGGAAAGTTATTGCTTGGCTCATCTGAACTCAGTTTAGAAACTCTCGAATGCGATCGCGATCGCATTCACAGCTGGTCTAATGCATTACTACCGCAAGCCGACATCCTCCTGTATGGCTGTAACTTAGCAGCTACACCATCAGGTTTAAAGCTGATTGCACAAATTAGCCAGCTAACAGGTGCTAATGTCGCCGCTGCCACTACTCCTGTCGGTAGCAGTGCTTTAGGTGGCAAATGGGAATTAGATGCAGTTATTGGCAAGATAAAATCGGCATTGGCATTTCAACCAGCAGTGATGGCAGCCTATAGCGGTGTGTTGGACGCGAAGGCATTTTTAAAGATTGATCCACCGGGGAATGGTATTAACTCCAGCACCTTCAGCAGTGGTAGTTTGCAACTAACCAATAACTCCACCACAGGGCAAAAGATTAAACGGATCTTAATAGATACCAGCACAGCCTTATTGCCCGATATTGTGTTTGACCCCTTTGGAACTGCGGGAGATACCATTGACAAACCATTCACTGCTGATAGCAATCCTGGTGTTGGCACTATCACCACCAATTACCTCACTCCTAAAGATGGCGGTTACTTTGGTTTAGAACTGCTGTTCACAGATTTTGGTGCAGGCAAAACCTTAACTTTCTCCATTGACATCGACCCAACCAGCACCAAGGGAACAGGTGCTCCAGGCCCGCAAGAGTCTGCCAGTGTTTCTGGTTTTGAGCTGATTGGCGCTAACGTCATTGTAGAGTTTGACGACAACACTACATTAACTGGGCAACTCTACCGAGTTCCAGACAGTGTTGATGGTTCCCAAGTCACACTCCAACTCAATCAACTTGCAAAGCCCACCATTGAGATTCTAGGTGTTTCTTCACAGCAGGCGATCGTAGAATCTGCATCTCAAACAGTTCGAGTCACTGGTACTGCTGGTTCTCAGGTTTCATTGCTGGTTGCTGGAGCAGCCATGTTTACGAAAAGTGATGGCACAGCCTTTGATATTGACCCCTTTGAAGCCAATAGTGTCACCGGTGTTAATGAGATCACTGCTACTATCGGTGCTTCCGGTTCTGTAGATATTCCCATCACCCTCACTACACTTAGTAGTCAGAACGGTTACAAAGGGTACAACTATATTACCGCTGCCATTAAAAATGCTGATGGCACCACAGGCCCCGTCTCAAAACCACAGGTTCTACAACTGAATCTGCCCTCAACACCGACTCAAACCATTATTGAAGCTGAAGCCTTTGTTCTCAACGGCGGCTTCAGGAAGGAAACCCTGACAGGTGCTGGAGCCTCTGGTGGTCAAGGTATTAGCTTTATCGGCGGGGCAAGTGCGGAAACAGGTACAGCATACTTTGACTTCAACGGTGCAGCCAGTCAGTATGACATATACGTCTCCTACTGGGATGAAAATGATGGCAATGGCAGTTTAGAACTCTCCGTTAATGGAGCAGTGTTAAATACCCTAACCTTGAACCAGAGTCCAGGGGGAAGTACTGCTACCACCACCAATAAGAAAGAAACCAAGATTGCAAGTGGAGTCTCCTTACAAGCAGGATCTCGGATTCAACTCAAGGGCGTTGAAGATAACGGTGAAGCTGTACGAACAGACTTTATCAGGTTGGTGCCATCTTCTGGTTCGCCTGCCAACACGGCTCCGACCTCCTCTGGTATTGCTAATGTCTCGGTGGTTCAGGATGCTCCTGACACGGTCATCGACCTCTTTGCTGCCTTCAGCGATGCCCAAGACCCAGATACTGCTCTGATCTACAAGGTTTTAGGAAACACCAACTCAGCTTTGTTTGAAGCTACTCCTAGTATTAACCCCGCTACTGGGAAGTTGACGTTGAACTATGCACCAACTGCCACTGGTACTTCTCAACTGACGGTGCAAGCCACTGACACAGGTGGTTTGTCTACAACTACAAACTTTACAGTCAACGTCTCTCCAACACCACCCGCCAACACGGCTCCGACTACCTCTGGTATCGCTAATGTATCAGTGGTTCAGGATGCTCCTGATACGGTTATCGACCTCTTTGCTGCCTTCAGCGATGCCCAAGACCCAGATACTGCTCTGATCTACAAGGTTTTAGGAAACACCAACTCAGCTTTGTTTGAAGCTACTCCTAGTATTAACCCCACCACTGGGAAGTTGACGTTGAACTATGCACCGACTGCCACAGGTACTTCTCAACTAACGGTGCAAGCCACCGATACTGGTGGTCTGTCTACAACTGCAAACTTTACAGTCAACGTCTCTCCCCTATCTACTCCCGGACAGACCATTATTGAAGCTGAGTCTTTTGTTCTCAGTGGCTTCAGGACAGAAAACCTCTCTACTTCTACTACTGGAGCTTCTGGTGGTAAAGGCATTAGCTTTATCAATGGGGCAGCTAATGAAACAGGTACGGCATACGTTGACTTCGCTGGGGCTGTCGGTCAATATGACATTTACGTCTCATACTGGGATGAAACTGATGGTAATGCCAAGCTAGAACTTTCCGTAAATGGAAACCTGTTGAACACCCTGAACTTCAACCAGAGTCCTGGGGGAAGTACTGCCAACACCACCAATAAGAAAGAAGTCAAGCTGGCTGGTGCAGTCTCTTTACAAGCAGGATCTCGAATTCAACTCAAAGGCTTTGAAGATAACGGTGAAGCTGTACGGACAGACTACATCAAGTTGGTTCCTGTTTCCGGAACGCCTACTAACACGGCACCCACGAGTGCAGGGATTGCCAATGTTTCAGTTGTGCAAAATGCTCCTGATACGGTCATCAACTTGTTTGATGTCTTCAACGATGCTCAAGACTCGGATACTGCTCTCACCTATAGCGTTGTTAGCAATACCAATGCAGGGCTGTTTGAGGTCGCTCCTAGCATCAACCCCACCACTGGGAAATTGACCCTCAACTACTCACCTACTGCAACAGGTTCCTCACAACTCACGGTAAGAGCGACGGATACAGGCGGTCTTTCCACTAATACTAACTTCACTGTTAATGTAGGTACTCCTCCTGCTAATACAGCACCAACAACTTCGGGCATTGCTAATATCACAGTTACGCAGAATGCTCCGGATACCGTCATCAACTTGTTTGATGTCTTCGCTGATGCTCAAGATCCTGATACCGCTTTGACCTACAGTGTTGTTGGCAATACTAACGCAGGGTTGTTTGAAGTGAATCCCAGTATTGACCCCACAACTGGGAAGTTGACGCTGAACTACTCACCCACTGCAACAGGTAGCTCACAGATTACGGTGCAAGCGAAGGACACAGGTGGACTTTCTACTAACACTAACTTCACGGTTAACGTTACTCCACCCCTGCCTACATCCGGTGATATTGTGTATGAAGCAGAGAATATGACTCTGACTGGCTACCGCGTAGAAACCTCATCTGGGATCGGAGCATACGGTGGTAAGTTAATTACCTTTGTCAACGGCGGAACTAATGAAACGGGGACAGCCTACGTTGACTACAACGGTCCTGCGGGTGAGTATGACCTAAAACTGGCATTCTGGGATGAAAGTGACGGTAACGCTAAGTTTGAAGTCTACGTTAACGGGACTCTGAAGGGCACGGTTAACTCCAATCAAAGTCCAGGAGGAACGACCGCTACGCTCAACAACAAGCGGGAAGTCAGGGCAGTAGAAAATCTCGTTTTGAAACCAGGCGATCGCATTCAAATCAAAGGCTTTGAAGATTCGGGAGATGCAGCACGCTTAGACTACATCCGCCTCACACAAGACAAATCAATTCGGATCAATACGGGAACAGGTACGAATTCGCCCAATACCGCTGCTCTTTACACTGATACGACTGGGCGCGTATGGGATCGGGATGCCTTCTCCCTGGGCGGTTACGTTAGTGCAGTTGCCAGCAGCACTGAGATCTTTAAGACCACTGATGATGCACTTTATCAGAATGTGCGAACCGGTAAGGATTTGTCGTACCAAATTCCCGTTGAAGAAGGTGCTTACACACTCAAACTGCATTTTGTGGAACCGACGAAGACGAACTATGCTCAACGGGTGTTTGATGTCAAGGTGGAAGGCGATCTGGTTCTAGATGACCTGGATATTTTTGAGGAATCCAAAAATGCCTTCTTCCCAGGTAACAACTCTGCTCTGGTGAAGACGATCGACCAGCCCTTCTTTGTCAGTGATGGTTTCCTCAATATTGACCTGAATGCCAGCGTAGATAATGCGGCGATCGCCGCCATTGAGGTACTACCTCTCGAAGGCCCAGCGGTCATTGTCAAACAAACCGATGGCGGTACTCAGGTAAACGAAGCAGGAGGCAATGACACCTACTCATTAGTCCTGAATACGAAGCCTACAGCCAATGTAACGATCGCTCTGCAAACCGGCGATCAGCTCTCTACCACTACGCCCAAAGTCACCTTTACACCCGATAACTGGGATACTCCGCAGACTGTCACGGTAAAAGCTGTGAATGACACAGCCGCTGAGGGGGTTCATTACGCTACGATTACCCACACAGTTAGCAGCAGTGACAGTGATTACAACAATGCTCCTGTGCGATCGCTACCTGTGACGGTTCTAGATGATGATGTCGTGGCAATCAGCTTCACCAAGAAGATTGTTGACATCACCAGCGCCAATGATCCCAGTATCACCGCTGACGATAATTTGCCTAACGTTTCTAATCCCACTGTGGGCGCATGGGGTCCAGATGGTAGGCTCTATGTAGGCTTCTATGATGGGTCGATTCGGGCTTACACCTTCGATGACAATTACAATGTCAAAGCAATTCAGGCAATCAACACCATCAAGGGGCAGTACAATGCTCAAATTTTAGGTATCGCCTTCAACCCTTATGATAAGGAACCTAAAATTTATGTCTCCCACAGTAAGCTTTACGCTAATGGCGGCGGTACATTTCCATCAACCGAACTCTCTCCTTACAGTGGACAGGTGTCTGTCCTGTCAGGTGCTAACTTCTCTACCCAGACACCGTTAATTACTGGAATTGGTGTATCCAACCACGATCATGGTGTCAATGGCTTAGAGTTTGATAACGATGGCAATCTTTACATTACGGTAGGTAGTAATACCAATGCGGGGATTACCGCCGATGAAATTGGTGGTGTACCTGAGTCTCCATTCACGGCGGCAATGCTGAAGGCAGAGATTACCAAGTCCAACTTCAATGGCAAAATTCAGTACAAGGTGCCTGCGGGAAGTATTGTGCCGACATCCTACCCAGATGGTTATACTCCCCCTGCTGGAGAAACGATTGGTGCCGAAGATCACCAATTGAATGGCGGAGTTGCCGATGTTGTACCTGGGGTTGATGTTTCAGTTTATGCTAGCGGTCTACGCAACTCGTTTGACCTGGTTTACACAACCAAAGGTAAACTCTATGCCACTGATAACGGTGCTAACGCTGGATTTGGGGACTTCTCGACCTCAAAAAACACCCAGCAACCGATGGGAAGTGGCTCAGCCGATGAGTTAAACCTAATTACTGAAGGAGCTTACTACGGTAGCCCCAACCGTAACCGAGGACGTACTGACGATCGCCAGAACGTTTACTATAAAGCCGATGTACCAAGCATTCCTGGGGTTTACACAGCTCCCATCTCGACGATGACCGCTTCAACCAACGGCATCACCGAGTACCGCGCAACCACCTTCAACGGACAACTGCGAGGTAATTTGCTCGCTCAAGACTGGAACGGACCTGTCTACCGATTCAGAATGTCAGACGATGGCACGCAGGTAACGCAAAAAGATACGCTGACGGGAGTTTTAGATGGGTTGGATTTACTCACTGGACCTGGTGGCGTACTTGTGAGCGTCGATTTGAGCGACAATGCGATCGCCGTTGCCACTCCCAATGATGCAGGTGCAGTTGGTTTAACTGTGTATGATGTCTTCCCCTGGCGCGCTCCAGCAACAAGCGGACAATCCTTCGTCCTCGGTGGGGATAACTTTGGTACTCTCGCCGACACCACAGTGAAGGTAGGTGGAGTAGCAGCACAACTGTCATATGTCTCTGACAATAGAATTAAGGGAATTTTGCCCACATTAACTCCAACTGGTGGAGATCTCTTGGATATTACAGTTAGCTCTGCTGGTCAAACCTATACTCTCACAGATGCATTTCTTCCCCTTGGTTGAGGGTAAATCTGTTGATTTTTGAGTGGATTAGGCATTGATAATGTTGGTTCATCTAACACTTGGATATGCCTACCACTCCATAGGTACTTTGTAGAAGTTGATTAAGAGGGCAGAAAGCTAAAAAAATGTTCTACAGCTATTTTTACGTATTTAATTCACTGTTTGTAGAAATAGCTGTAACTTATCTAAGTTCGGGTTTTGACATTCGATAAAATTTAAGACTAATAAATTTAAAATTTGCTGGTCTTGAATTGGAATGATTTAAATAATTGCTAACTTTAAAGCCGTGATGGGTAGCGTATAGATAATTACTTTCATCTACTCTTAAAAGTTATTTAACTGCTAAAAGCAGTACAGGAATCGCCAGCGTAATTAACAAAATTTTACTTACTATCTTTCCTAGAAAATCAATGCAGGTTCATCTTCCAGAAATTTATAATTTTCAACAACGGGTGCATCCTTCGGCTACCTGTCAAGTTAAACGACTAATAGATATTGTTGGTGCTTTAATTGGGTTAGTGATGACAGCAGTACTCACAATACCAATAGCGATCGCAATTAAACTCGATAATCCAGGCCCGGTTTTTTACAGTCAGATTCGTTGTGGTTTAAACGGTAACACCTTCCGCATCTGGAAGTTCCGAACCATGCTAGTTAATGCTGACCAAATCAAGCATTTAGTGCAAAATCAGGCTAAAGGAAATATTTTTAAGAATCACAAAGATCCGCGTGTTACTCGTATTGGTTCTTTCTTACGCCGCACTAGCTTAGACGAATTACCACAATTCTGGAATGTGTTACAGGGTGATATGAGCCTGGTGGGTACTCGTCCGCCCACAGTAGATGAAGTCATGAAATATGAGCCTCATCACTTCAAACGCTTGCTGGTAAAGCCAGGAATGACAGGTGAATGGCAGGTCAATGGACGTTCTAAAATAGAAGATTTTGAAGATATAGTCAAGTTGGATCTGGCTTATCAGTTTAAATGGTCTATCATTTATGATTTGCAGCTAATTATCAAAACAATTTTGGTAGTACTTAATCGTAATGGCGCTTACTAAGCTATTCTACTTTTAAGTTGCACAATCCATCGTCAGGGCTGTTGACTGATGACCGAATTTTAGATTTTAAATTTTAAATTTTGGATTGAAGATTCAAAATTTAAAGAATCTAAACGGGTGACAAGCCCCCGAATTAAAACGCGAGAATAAATCCACGCATCCAAAATCCACAATTTTTAATTAAAGAAAGAGCATTCATGCATGGGGTTAATCTAAAATCCACGCATCCAAAATCCAAAATTGTTTGACTGTCAACGGTTAACAGTCAACAGTTAACAGCGATATTTTCCCCGAAAAATCTCTTTTCCCAAGCAAAAATTTTATGATTGACAAATAGCCCGTCAAGTGGTATTTGATTTCTAAAAAACTGTGCCCTAAGTGTAATTGTGGTTCAAAACCAGAAAACCGACTGTAAAGGACAGTTTAGTGATTTTTTTGACTTCGTGTAGACCTGAGACTTCAGGAAAAAGAGTGAACTTTTGCCTGGAAGTAAGAAAATCTCAGACTCTGATGGGCAATAATGAAAAAATAGAGGCTTAGCTCTGCTAAACCTCTATTTTTGATGCGCTTCTAGACATGGCGCAGAGTATTTAAAAGTTTTTTATCAAAGCGATCGCACAAAGGCTGCTAAATGTAACAGATTGCAACGTATAATGAAAACGACAAAACGATTAAGAAATATTGAAGAGCAGTAGGGTTAAATGCGAGTAGCGATCGCGGGAGCGGGTCTAGCAGGACTTTCCTGCGCAAAATATCTCACAGACGCGGGTCACACTCCCATCGTCTTGGAACGCCGAGACGTACTCGGAGGTAAAGTGGCAGCGTGGCAAGACGCTGACGGAGACTGGTACGAAACAGGTCTGCACATATTTTTTGGGGCATACCCCAATATTTTGCAGCTATTCAAAGAATTGGGGATTGAAGATCGTTTACAGTG
Organism: Calothrix sp. NIES-2100; assembly: GCF_963875285.1. Classification (NCBI taxonomy): domain Bacteria; kingdom Bacillati; phylum Cyanobacteriota; class Cyanophyceae; order Nostocales; family Calotrichaceae; genus Calothrix; species Calothrix sp. NIES-2100. Next base: position 7,124,316 of record NZ_CAWNLA010000001.1, on the reverse strand, counting down.
GAAAGAACACACCATGATCTTCAACCAGCCCGAGGCCCCAGGTACATACAGCCGTTTTGATTTTCCAGATTTGCCAGCGCCCTTAAATGGGATTGTGGCAATCTTGAGAAACAACGATATGCTCACCTGGCCAGAAAAGATTCGTTTTGGCCTTGGCTTATTACCAGCAATGGTGCAAGGGCAAAAATACGTAGAGGAAATGGACAAGTACTCTTGGACGGAATGGCTGAAAAAGCAAAATATTCCTTTAAGAGTAGAAAAAGAAGTTTTTATTGCCATGTCTAAGGCATTAAACTTCATTGGCCCAGAAGAAATCTCTGCTACTATCCTCCTAACAGCCCTCAATCGCTTCCTGCAAGAAAAGAAAGGCTCAACGATGGCTTTCTTAGATGGTTCACCAACTGAGCGATTGTGTCAGCCGATAGTAGATTACATCACCGAACGCGGTGGGGAAGTTAGATTAAATGCCCCTTTAAAAGAAATTTTGCTCAACGGAGATGGTACCGTGAGCGGATTCTTAATGCGGGGATTAAATGGGGCAGAAGACGAAGTGTTAACGGCTGATTTGTATGTATCTGCCATGCCCGTTGACCCGTTCAAGGTAATGCTACCAGCACCGTGGAAGCAAATGGAATTTTTCCAGCAGCTAGATGGGCTGGAAGGAGTCCCAGTAATTAACCTCCATCTCTGGTTTGATCGCAAACTTACAGAAATTGACCACTTACTATTTTCGCGATCGCCCCTCCTCAGCGTTTATGCTGATATGAGCAATACCTGCCGTGGATATGCTAATCCCGAGCGCTCAATGCTGGAATTAGTTCTAGCACCGGCGAAAGATTGGATCGCCAAATCCGATGCGGAAATTGTCGATGCAACCCTTGCCGAACTAGAAAAACTCTTCCCCGATCACTTTGGCGGAGACAATCCAGCAAAGTTGCTGAAATCTCATGTGGTGAAAACGCCGCGTTCAGTTTACAAAGCGACTCCAGGTCGTCAACAGCACCGTCCCTCGCAGAAAACCCCCATTGCCAACTTCTATCTCACTGGAGATTACACCATGCAACGCTATTTAGCCAGTATGGAAGGGGCCGTACTTTCTGGTAAGCTGACAGCGCAGGCGATCTCACAAGCAATCCCGGTGGCAAATGCCTCAAACCCGCAAACGCTCACCCGATCGCCCGCAACGAATGCTGCAACTGCCTGATTCACCCCCGCGCATGAAAACGCTGGTCTCTGTAGACGATTCCTACAAACTTTGTCGGCAACTCATAGCCAAGTATTCCGCAACTTTTTACCTCAGCACTTTGCTCCTGAGTAAAGAAAAGCGTCCCGCTGTTTGGGCAATTTATGCTTGGTGTCGCCGTACAGATGAGCTGGTAGATGGCCCTGCATCTGCTATGACTACGCCAGAAACCCTAGATCTATGGGAGAAGCAGCTAGAATCAATTTTTGCTGGACAGCCAGTAGAAAATTTTGATGTTGCTTTAGCAGATACAATTCAACGCTTTCCGGTGGACATTCAACCCTTTAGGGATATGATTGCCGGTCAGCGCATGGATTTATACCGCAGTCGCTACGAAACTTTTGAGGAATTATACCTCTACTGTTACCGCGTCGCTGGCACTGTAGGATTGATGTCCACAGCAATCATGGGGTTGGAGAATAATAGAAATACAGCTCCTTGGTATCGTGAACAACAGCCCTATATTCCCGTCAAAGAAGAAATTGCCTTGGGAATTGCCAAGCAACTCACCAATATCTTGAGAGACGTTGGCGAAGATGCGCGCCGAGGGAGAATTTACATTCCTTTAGAAGACTTAGCAAGATTTAACTACACCGAGGAAGACTTATTTAAGGGTGTAGTAGACGATCGCTGGCGTTCCTTAATGGATTTCCAAATTAGACGAGCCAGAGAATTCTACAGCAAGGCAGAAAGAGGAATTTCCTACCTCTGTGCTGATGCTCGTTGGCCTGTTTGGGCAGCGTTAATGCATTACAGCCAAATTTTAAATGTCATTGAACGCAATGATTATAATGTTTTCACTCAACGTGCCTACGTCCCGCAGTGGAAAAAATTGCGTACTCTACCACTGGCTTGGATGCGATCGCAAGTCCTATGAGGATTAGTCAATAGTCAATAGTCAATAGTTAACGCCCAATGACTAATGACTAATGACTAATGACTAAAAAGTATTTGACTTTCCTCAATGTGTCTGCTACTATTAATATTCGTGACCGAGGAGAGGTGGCTGAGTGGTCGAAAGCGGCAGATTGCTAATCTGTTGTACGGCAGGCAACTCCGTACCGAGGGTTCGAATCCCTCCCTCTCCGTTTTTCGACCTAATTTAAAAAAAGTGATGAAATTAAGTTTTCATCACTTTTTTTGTTGTTAAGCAATATCAGCCGTATTTGACGATAGTAATATCAATTTTAAATAAGCCAGCATAAACCTGTTTAATGACTTTCAAAGAAGAAAAATAAAAACCAATTTTTCCAATGTAGATGGTGCAACAATTTGAGGGTTGATTTCTTCAGGAATAGCCAATTAAAAAATGTCCTACCATCGAAGCAAATCCTTTGATTATTGAATTGGTGTTCTACAACCGGGGACTTCCAAAAAATAAATTATGCCCTGAAAAATAATGATTATCATTTTGAATAACTGTATATTTTATTTCCTGGCAATTTTTGAAACAGTAATCCCCAGGAACAGCTTTGCTCATGGGTAGAGAGCTTTAAAAAACTTAACTTCATCAGTTTCTTCATCAATTGGCAATAATAATTTTTGAACCTCTATAAAAATACGTCTTTAGACGTAGGTATTAATGTTGGCATAATTACGTCTATATCTTCAGGAGGATGATATTATTTATCCTTTGGAGTCTGTTAAGATCTACCTAACCGGAAAATATAGTTAGAATCTGACTTTCAGACTCCTAAAGAATAGAGGAGTGGAAGTAATTTATGCACAGAATTAGTACTGCCTTAGCCTTGAGTGTGGCTACCCTAGCAACTGGGTTCTTTTTAGGGGCTTGTAGTGAGACCCCTACTAAACCAGATACAACAGCTAACTCTCCAGGTTCTGCTACCCCAGCAGCTAACTCAACTACCGCAGCTAGCAGCGCTAAGGGATTAAAGATTGGCTCACTGTTACCAACAACTGGGGACTTAGCGTCTATCGGACAGCAGATGGTGGGTTCAGTTCCCTTGCTGGTTGACACAGTTAATGCTTGTGGTGGCGTTAATGGTGAACCAGTAACCTTAGTAGCAGTAGACGACCAAACAGATCCAAAAGCTGGTGCTGCGGGTATGACTAAACTGGCGACTTTAGATAAGGTGGCTGGTGTAGTGGGTTCTTTTGCAAGTAGCGTTTCTACTGCGGCTATTTCAGTGGCTACACCGAATAAAGTGATGCTGGTTTCTCCTGGTAGTACCAGTCCTGTATTTACACAAAAGGCTCAAAAAGGTGACTTTAAAGGCTTTTGGGCGCGGACTGCACCCCCAGATACCTACCAAGCACTAGCTTTAGCTCAACTTGCTAAGAAAAAAGGATTTAAGCGCGTTTCTACTGTAGTGATTAACAATGACTACGGCGTTGGTTTTGAAAAAGCATTTGTAGAAACTTTTGAAAAATTGGGTGGAACTATAGTTAATAAAGATAAACCCATCCGCTATGACCCGAAAGCGCAGACATTTGATACCGAAGCAGGTGCGGCTTTTGCGGGGAAACCAGATGCTGTACTGGCGGTACTTTACGCTGAGACAGGTAGTTTATTCCTCAAAGCTGCTTACCAGCAAGGCTTGACTAAAGGAGTGCAAATTCTTCTGACAGATGGTGTGAAAGCGCCTACTTTCCCTGATCAAGTCGGTAAAGGTAGTGACGGTAAATATATTTTAAGTGGCGCGATCGGTACAGTACCCGGTTCTGATGGCAAAGCCTTAGAAAGTTTCAACAAGCTATGGAAAGAGAAAAAAGGCGGTTCTCCAGGAGAATATGCGCCTCAAGCTTGGGACGCAGCAGCATTGTTGGTATTAGCTGCGCAAGCTGCTAAGGAAAATTCAGGTGTTGGTATCGCCAGTAAAATCCGGGAAGTTGCTGCTGGGACAGGGACAGAAGTTACCGATGTCTGTGAGGGGTTAAAATTACTGAAAGAAGGTAAAACAATTAACTATCAAGGAGCCAGTGGCAACGTAGATGTTGACGCTAATGGCGATGTAGTTGGTGTTTATGATGTTTGGACTGTGGGAGATGATGGCAAAATCAAGGTGATTGACAAGGTTAGTCCTAAATAGGGACTAGGGGCTAGGGGCTAGTGGTCTAGGAGATTGATTTCGTAGTCAGGACTTTAGTCCTGCATTAAACAAGCACGTTTTGTGCTTACTACTAAATTGATCAAAATTAATAAAACGCACCACTATTGGTGCGTTTCATTAGTTATTAAGTTTGTAGTCAGGACTTTGATTTAGAAGCCGCTGAAGTTATAACCAACTCCTACCAACAAACCAATATCGGTATTCTCAAAAAAGCCAGCATTGACACCAATAGTACCAGTAAATTTGGAAGTTAAGGGCACATCAATACCACCGGATAATAAAAAGGCTGCTTCAGAATTATCGCCGGTTTTAATGGCTGCACCAACTCCAACGTAAGGCGCAATTGGTAAGGGTTCGCTAAATGGGTCTGCTGCCTGCTGGAAGGAAAAATCATAGGTTATGGGCAGTAAAATCGTGGTATTGTCTCCTAATACTGCTGCTGGTCGGACTGATATAGCATTTGTCAGTCCAATTTTGCTAATGACGGCAAAGTTACCATCACCTAAAGCTGAGTCACTACCACTCAAACCAATGTTACCAGCAAGCCCAAGATAGCTTCTACCACCACGAGTTGGTCTACCTGGATCGATATCTGCTTGCGCCACTGTTGTAGCAGCACTTTGAGAAGTAGATTCGGTGGGAGTCGATTCTGGGTTCTGGGTTGCAAACCCAGCTGCTGTGGTCTGCACTGTACCTGGAACAGGTGTAACTATGCGACTAGCAATTTCTTGGGTCGCAGCGTTAGGGAAAAGTTCCTTCGCTGTCAAATTTTCAGTTTCAGTAGGGAGTTGTTGGCTGTTAGGAGACTCTGTTGTGGAAGTCGCACTTAACTGCTGACTACCTAAAGTATCTACAGTATCTGCTGTTTGGGCTACACTAGGTAAGCCAGTAGTAGCTAAGATGGCGATCGCTGCTAAATTGGACAGCCAAAAACCACTTTTACGAACAATAATAGTATTCACATTCACTCCTTACACAATATTGCCACACATAAATCAAGGTTTTTTGATGTTGTCTCAAGAAATCTTGACATCATTCAACCATTTAACACGAAAATTTTCATTATTACATCCTGTATTTGACGGAATTACCTAAGTAGTCTTCATTCTCGGCTGACACGAAGACGGATGAAAATTTTTTGTCAATAGTCATTTGTCAATAGTCATTTGTCATTAGTCATTTGTTATTTGTTTTTCCCCATCTCCCCTAGCCACACATGAAAATTTCTCTTGGACAGTCTCAGCGCCGCTATTTTCCAGTCAGGTCGGCGCAATGAAAATACTGGCGAAGGTTCCCTGAAAAACTCGCTAAAGTTACGATTGTAAACTGCCGACCGCTTCGGCAATTAGCTTGGAGACAAATGGTAAAATCGCCCTGTTTTTAGCGTTGGTTTTGCCTTCAGTAAACAATACTAAAAGGTAGGGATGGCGATCGCGGATTTCAATGTAAGCTGCATCATGACGTACCTGACTTGTCCACCCTGCTTTTGACCAAATTTGGGCATCTTGGGGTAGTCCACCGCCTAAAAAGCCTGTTACTTGGTCTTCTTCAACACCAGTAGGTAAATCATCGCGATTGAGACTCCGTTTGAGCAAGGCCATCATGGCTTGCGATCGCGCGCTGGAAACCGCAACTCCCCCAACTATACTATGTAACAATCGGGCGATCGCATTTGTTGTCAGCATATTGCGATTTTCTAGCATTTCCCCATAAAATTCCCTTTCTCTCCCATAAGGGCCATCGCCCCAGGTTTTTTGGCAAACATTAATTGTGTCCATTTCTTCCCAGCCTAAAGACTGAAAATAGCGGTTGACAAAATTGCGCTGGGATTTCCAAGTTTCAAAAGGGCCGGGAGGTAATTCTGGGCCGGATGTAGTGCCGGTTAAAACATCGACAACTAAGCTGGTAGCATCATTGCTAGAATCGACAATCATATCGTGCATAGCTCTGTCCAAATCCTTGGAAGCTTGCACCATTGCTTTTTCTAACCATTCATGCATGGCTACCAGATAAAATAATTTTACCACACTTGCTGGGTAAATTCGCTCTACACCGCGATAAGTAAAACCACGCACAGCATGGTTCCAAAAAGCATCTGGAGTTAATGCCCCACCAGTATTTACTAGTACAGGCGGATCGTAGACAATCCAAGTCAGAGCAATTTGATTTCGGGCTAATGTGGGAAATGCAGCCCAAGTTGCTTCTAAAATACTTGACCCCAGATTTTCGAGTTGTTCGTCTTTACGGAAAAACATCATTTTTAGCTATTAACCTTGCAGAATGGTCTCTAATTTAAAATCCTCAATCCAAAATCTCAAATCGGCTGAGTACAATTGTCTGGCTGACCTAAATTTATATGATTCTCCTGAATGTAGTCGCCTAGCCACTCAGGCGGCTACTGGGCGACATCTTTGGGTAAGCTCAAATTTTCAGGATGCAGCTGTTGAGGTGTATTTGTGTGAAGATGATTATCCTGGGTGGGTATCTCTTGCTGATGTAGGTTTATTACAAAGAGCTACTTTACCTTATCGGGCAGCAATATTATCTGAATCGGAAATTAAGAAACTCCTACCAGGGGCGATCGCTTTTACTCACCAAGCGATGCAACAATCAAATTATTACCTTTGGGGTGGTACGGTGGGGCCAAATTATGATTGTTCGGGATTGATGCAAGCGGCTTTTGTCTCTGTGGGTATATGGTTACCGAGAGATGCTTATCAACAGGAAGCTTTTACGCAAGCAATTGCGATAGCCCAATTAGAACCAGGAGATTTGATATTTTTTGGTACTCCCCAAAAAGCAACTCATGTAGGACTTTATTTGGGTGATGGTTGCTATATCCATAGTTCGGGGAAAGATCAAGGACGCAATGGAATCGGAATTGACCGACTATCGGAACAGGGAGATGAGGTTAGTCAGTCATATTATCAGCAGCTGCGCGGTGCTGGCAGAGTTGTTAAGAGTTATGAACCTCAGGGACGCAAAGAAATATGAATAGTGGGTTGGTTTCTGCAAGGACGGATGGGGAAAATGGGGCGATTTTAGGAATTGTCCCCGATGTTTCCGTGGTGGTGCCTGTACGTGATGAAGTGGAAAGTTTGCCATTATTATTAGAGGCGATCGCTTCTTGTTTGAATGCCAATCAGTTGACTTATGAAATCATCTGTGTTGATGATGGTTCTAGCGATGGTTCTGCGGAATTTCTTAAGGAACAAGCACAAACCCGCAATGATTTAAAAGCGGTAATTTTGCGGCGAAACTACGGACAAACTGCGGCGATGGCTGCGGGGTTTAACTATGCTTTGGGTCAGATTATCGTCACTTTGGATGCCGATTTGCAAAATGACCCAGCTGATATACCCATATTATTAACCAAACTAGAAGAAGGCTACGATTTGGTCAGTGGTTGGCGACATAAACGCCAAGATGCAGCTTTATCCCGTTTACTTCCTTCTAAAATAGCCAATTGGCTGATTGGTATGATCACGGGAGTGAAATTACATGACTATGGCTGTTCTCTCAAAGCATATCGTGCCGAAGTTTTGGCAGATATGAATCTTTACGGGGAACTGCATCGCTTTTTACCAGCTTTAGCCTACATTGAAGGGGCAAGAATTACCGAAATTCCTGTGCGTCACCATCCCCGGCGTTTTGGTCAAAGCAAGTATGGGTTATCCCGGACTTTCCGGGTGATGATGGATTTGTTAACAATTTCTTTTATGAAAAAGTTCCTGACAAAACCCATGCATGTTTTTGGGCTGTTAGGCTTAATTTCTATGCTTATAGGGACAATAATTGGGATTTACTTAACTTTTGTCAAATTAGCTTGGGGTCAAATGATTGGTAATCGCCCATTGCTGATTTTAGCCGTTCTATTACTAGTAACAGGCGTGCAATTATTTAGTTTTGGTCTGTTAGCAGAGTTATTGATGCGTACTTACCATGAATCCCAAGGAAGACCGATTTATCGGGTGCGGGAAGTGATAGCCAAAAATGTTAAGTAACGTAACAATAAGAGAAAAACACAATTAGTATTTAAGTGCATCTACCTTGAAAGTCTTTGAGAATTTCGACTCGCAACTAAGACGTACCCTGCTGGCTTTGTTTACAGCAGGGTTATTATTCTGGTCTAGCTTGACTGCTTTATTACCAACGCTACCACTTTACATAGAAGATTTAGGTGCAACCAAGCAACAAATTGGTATTGTGCTGGGTAGTTTTGCGATTGGGATGTTACTATTTCGCTCCGGATTTGGACTATTAGCAGATAGAAAGGGACGGAAAATAGTCTTACTAATTGGGATGCTGGTAAATGCGATCGCACCCCTTGGTTACATAATAGTGCAATCAATACCTGGCTTAATGGCAGTGCGTGCTTTTCATGGTATTAGTATCGCTGCTTTTACTACAGGTTTCTTAGCATTAGTAGCAGATTTAGCACCCGAAAAAAATCGCGGTGAAATCATGGGCTACATGAGTCTGGTAACGCCGATTGGTGCAGCTATTGGCCCAGCTATCGGGGGATATTTACAAGCCGCGAGTGGTTACACGCTGTTATTTTTGTTATCTACGGGATTGTCTGTAATGGGTTTGTTGTGTCTTATACCTATTGTCAATCCCCCAATTCACAAACAGCAACAGGTTAATAGTAATGATGGTAAATTTTGGCAATTGTTATTTAGTCCTAGGGTAAGAGTCCTGGCCACAATCATGCTGATGATTGGCTTGGCTTTTGGGACTTTGCACACCTTTGTACCTTTATTTATCAAAGCAACTAAAGTCAATTTAAACCCAGGCTTGTTTTACACAGTTGGGGCACTTGCGAGTTTTAGCGTCCGATTTTTTACTGGTAAAGCTAGCGATCGCTATGGTCGAGGTTTGTTTATTACCCTCAGCCTGGTTGTTTATGCTCTGGCGATGATTTTACTCTGGAAAGCTAGCACTGCGAATGTTTTCTTAATAGCTGGGACTTTAGAAGGGGCTGGTTCTGGTATCCTCATGCCGATGATTTCTACTGTAGTCGCAGATCGGGCGCTACCACAAGAAAGGGGAAGGACATTTTCTCTCTGTATTATGGGCTTAGATATCGGAATTGCGATCGCCGGGCCTGTTGTCGGTTCCGTGGCTGAACAAGTTGGCTACCGCAATATGTTTGGTTTTTGCGCTGGTTTAACTGTTCTGGCGCTGCTGATTTTTCTCACCCAGTGTAACAACAATATCCCTGATTCCCTACGCTTTGCCTTAGGTCGTGGCAAAGATGTTTATTCACTCAATCAATCTTGATATACAACAAGAGACGCAATTTTGATTGCGTCTCTCACATTTATTGAACGGGCGAGGAGGGATTCGAACCCCCGACACCGTGGTCCGTAGCCACGTGCTCTAGTCCACTGAGCTACACGCCCCTGTCAGAAACTTATATTAGCACCTGCTCTAAGAATTATGCAAGACAATTTTTCATCTAATTTTGCCAACCTCTCCCATCTTGATCAGCAAGGACAGGCGCAGATGGTGGATGTGTCACAAAAAGCACCCACTGTTCGCCAAGCTGTAGCTGCTGCTCAAGTGCGAATGTTACCAGAAACTTTTGCCGCCATTCAAGCCGGGAATGCGCCCAAAGGCGATGTTTTAGGAACTGCCAGAATCGCCGGCATTATGGCAGCTAAACAGACAGCGAATTTAATACCCTTGTGTCATCCACTACCATTGCAGAAGGTTGAAGTTGAGGTGATAGCCGATGCCCAACTTCCAGGCTATCAAATTCAGGCCACTGTGAAAACCAAAGCGGAAACTGGGGTAGAAATGGAAGCTTTAACTGCGGTTTCGGTTGCAGCTTTGACTTTATACGATATGGCAAAAGCTTTAGAAAAATCGATGCAAATTGAATCCATTCGCTTAATTAGCAAAACTGGCGGGAAATCTGGAGATTATAGCAGTTATCACTTGGATCAAAACGTAGACTTGTAGCGGTCGATATGACATACAGCGTATTTCAGGTAAATGAGGTACACCGGTAGGGGCACGGCACTGCCCATTGGTGTCAACTTAAGTTCAAAGGCTTATCCCACAAGCATTTTACCCCACCCCTCAATCCCCTCCCCTTGGCAAGGGGAGGGGAGGTTTTGCGTCAGCAAAGCCGGGGTGGGGTAACGCGGATCTTGATGGTAGGTGAAGGAATTCACGCATCACGTCTTCATAAGGGTTTCACGTTAAGTTGACACGTATGGGCACTGCCGTGCCCTGACAATTATCAGTACCTCACCAACTTGCAATCTGCTGTATTTTCTTGGATTAATCAGCAAGAGAATGTTAAAATAGTAGACTTAAAAAAAATCCCCAGAAAAAAACGTGAGATAAAGCAGATAATTGTAAATTGAGATAAAAGCCATGTCCTCTGTAACTAGGAATGCTGTTGAAGCAGGACGGGTATATAAATCAACAGGTGCAATTCCTGTAAATCTATTGCGATCGCCAATTTATCATGCCTGGGAGCGATCGCACCTCCAAGGATCAAACCCCTACGCTCTCCAAGCAGAAAAACTCTCAAGCTTAGATACAGAACGCTTGGTAGAGCAACATAGTTCTCTAATTAATGCCACACGTACGTATTCGAGAATATTATCGCAGGCGGCAGGATCTGATCGTCACGCAGTCATGTTAAGCGATCGCAACGCCGTTGTGCTAGATGTCGTCGGCGACGAGCAGACTGTACATGGGCCAGAACCTTTTCCTGGCCCTGGTTCCCTACTTTCGGAAGGTGTGGCGGGAGCCAATGGGATTGGTACACCCCTAGCAGCAGCAGATTATGTCGAAATCGTCGCCGCCGAGCATTTTATTGAGGGTTTTCATCCCTTTACCTGTCAAGGAATTCCGCTTAGGAACGACAAACAAGAAATTATTGGCGTATTTAGTATCTCGCTGCGCCGTCCAGACGCAGGACAACGCCTCAAAGAGATATTGAAGTGTGCAACCAATGGTATTGAAGCAGAATTTGTCATCGCCAAAATCGAACAAGATGTTCGCCGGATACTCAATGCTCATCCTGAAGACTACCAACCACTAGAAGAACTGCGTCAGGATATTATCCAAGCCCATCAAGCAGCACGCTTAAAGCTGGAAGTTGGCTCTCGTATGGTAGCTAGTAATCGCTTAGATTACGCAATGCAAATACTGCGACAGGCCGACAAATCAATTCAAATATTTCGCCGTCGTGCTGAAGTTTGGCAGAGTTTGGCATCATTTGAGATAGGTACAGTTCAACCTGTATCCCTGACTGACAGTATTCGCGATTTAGTGGATCTGCTATCAACTGAAGCCTCAATCCGTAAACTAGAAGTTGTCACATTCTGGGAACAAGAGCCGATTAAAGTTGTGGCTGATTCCAGAAGTCTGTTACGCAAGCTGTTTCGTTATTTTTTACTAGCTTTTGAGAGTGCAGGTAAAGGTGGCAGAGTAGAAGTATTAGTGTATATGCTAGATTCTGAGTCTGTACAAGTAAGTTTTATACCAAATTCCGGATTAAATCTTGACCAATCAGAATTGACCCAGTACACTTTTTCTCTACCGATAGCTAATAAGAATTTATGAATAACAACAGTTTAGTGAAGCGCAAAGTGTTGATTGCAGACGATGACAATGATAGTCGAGAGATACTAGCTTTTTTACTTGAGGATGAAGGCTGGGAAGTAACAGAAGCACGGAATGGCAGAGAAGCTTTAGACACAATCGTTAATAATCGCCCTGACTTATTAATTTTAGATAATCGGATGCCAGAACTAACAGGAGCCGAAGTTTATCAGTCTCTCCAGGCACAAGGCATCAATCTAGCAGTAGTCTTCGCTACAGCCTACGGTCATATAGAGGAATTAGCCTCATCCTTGGGGATTGCGTATTTTATCAATAAACCCTATGACATCACAGAATTATTAACAACTATAGAGTCTGCTTACGAACATTTTCCACTTGCAAAAATCTGCCCAGATCAAAATGCACTTGATTCCAGTGGGGGGTTTGATTGAATCAGCAATCAATCCCGATGTTTATGGCTGCTAGCAGTCAGTGAAGGAAAAATTGATACCACAATACAGTTTAATTAGCCTGTTTTTTCTCCTCTGTGTTCCCTCTTCCCTGTGATGCACTGAGAAGCTCATAGAAGTGTTCCCAGTTCCCTTTCCTCCACAGAGTAATTTTCTTACATCAAAAGTATTGAGTTATACCAACTATATTTTTGGGAATCCTTTGTTGTAAGTACAGTTTTCCCAAACTAAGATTGGTATTTTATGAAAGTTGCTCAAACTATCGTCACATTAGGTATCTGGTGGAAGCAAAAGTTGAGATTAGGTATTCAGCCTACCTTTTTGTATTTGTTTGCGATCGCCCTTGCCGTCACTTTTATAACTAATGCCTGTAGTTTTGGGCAAAACCAATCTCTCAAACCTCTCCGGGTAGGAATTACAAGCTGGGCGGGGTTTGATATTGCACGCTATGCCGAACCCGCAGGAATTTTCCAGCAACGGGGGCTAGCGGTGGAGTTGGTACAATTTGATAACCAGCAAGATTCCAGTCGGGCAGTGATTCGCGGTGGGTTAGATGCAGCATTTGTTTCTTTCTGGGATGTGATGCAAGTTGATCCAGGTAATGGTAAACCTGTGGTATTAATGACGACCAATATTTCTGCGGGAGCCGATGGAATTGTTGCCAAGCCAGAAATTAAATCACTAAAAGATTTGCGCGGTAAACAAGTAGGAGCAAAGTTAGGAACCGTCAACCATTTAATTTTACTAGAAGCTTTAAAAGCCCATCAAATCAAACCTGCCGAGGTAAAAATTCTCGATTACTCCAATGATGTAGCCGCCGAGAAAATTAAGACAGGTGCGATCGATGCTGCTGTACTGTGGGAACCGATGCTAGGGGAGACAGCAAAGAACATCAAGGGCAATGTGATTCATACCACCAAGCAAGTAGACAGTCTGGTGATTGATATCTTGATGTCCAGTGACAGTACGGTGAAAGCGAAAAAGGCGGAACTCAAGCAATTTATGCTGGCATGGTTTGACGTGATGCACGCCGTAGAAACTCAGCCAACAAAGGTGTTTAAAACTGTTGGGGAGAAACTCGGACAAACTGGAGAAGCTTTTGCCAGTGATTATGCTGGATTAAAAAAAGGTGATATGACTTTGAATCGGCGGATGTTTGCTGCAAATGGTCGTCTCAATTCCGCAAAGGCAGAAATTTTGCAACTGCTGCAAGCAGATCCGCGTCATGGTCGAGTGATTCGGCAAGATGTAGAGATTAATACCGCACTTGTCAATGAAGCAATGGCGGGATGGAAGTCATGAGCCAGTCATCTAAAAATCACTTATCCCACCAACTACTGATAGGTTTTGGTATTTCTCTAGCAACCGTTGGCTTAACCACATTGGGATTCAACTACTTCTTAATTCAATCCAAGCTAGAGATTGAGCTAGAACAACGTGCCCAATCAATTACCCAGGGAGTTGGTTTTTCCACCGAAGGATTAATCGAACTGGGGAATACGAGCATTATCAAGCGAGTGGTACAAAATTATGCCACATTGCCAACTGTGGTGGAAGTTGCGATCGTTAGTCCAGATGGACAAACTCTGGCTCGGAGTGGAGCAGAATTACAAAGCCCGCCCTATAATTCTATTCATCCAGAATTAGCTCAGAGCTTAAAACAGGCTTCGGAAACGGGTTTGGACATGAGTTTTAGAACTACAATCGGCGCTAAACCTGTATTAGTCCAAATTTTACCATTTAGCAGCACACTATTTGCTCAGACAAACCGACGTGGATTAGCGATCGCTATTCTTGATGTCAAAGAACTGCAACAGCAAGCTTGGCAAAGCTTCTCTACCTCTACCGTTACCCTACTCATTGGCATGTCAGCAATTCTGGTGCTGATGACAATGATGATTCAGCGATTTGTCTTACATCCACTCCAAACTTTAAATAAAGCCGTCACCGATAGTCAAAGCATTGACCATTTTGTCATGCCCAGTGGATTGCCAAATAACGAAATCAAATTCTTGGCTCAGACAATTCAAGCGGCGGCTACACGAGTAGAGGCTTATCAGCAACTCGAACAAGAAGTAGCGCAGCGCCAGCAAGCAGAAACTGCTTTACTGGAGTCAGAAGCACAACTACGGCAGCAAGCCCAAGATTTGGAGAAAGCTATCCAAGACTTGCAGCAAGCTCAAATGCGAATTATTCAAACTGAGAAAATGTCAAGTTTGGGACAGTTAGTCGCAGGTGTTGCTCACGAAATTAACAATCCAGTCAGCTTTATTCACGGCAATTTGACTTATGTTGACAGCTACACTCAGGATTTGCTGCAATTAATCGACCTTTACCAACAACAATATCCCCATTCCACAGTCACAATCGAGACAGCAGTGGAAGACATTGACCTGGAATTTCTCAAGCAAGACCTTCCCAAATTGCTCAGTTCCATGCAAGTAGGAACAGAACGCATCAGGGGAATTGTGCAATCTCTACGCAACTTCTCCCGTCTGGATGAAGCTGAGTTTAAAACAGTAGATGTGCATGAGGGTCTGGAAAGTACACTGCTGATCCTGCAAAGCCGCCTCAGCGCCAAACCTGACTTTTCCGGCATCGAAGTAATAAAAGATTACAGTCCGTTACCCTTGGTTGAATGTTACCCAGGTCAACTCAATCAGGTGTTCATGAATATTTTATCAAATGCGATCGATGCCCTAGAAGATCGCAAACTACCACACAAAACCAATCCCACAATTTGTATTGTGACGCAAGCCTTGGCAGACAAAGCCATCTCAATTCACATTAGTGATAACGGCTCAGGGATGGATGAAACAGTACAAGCGAAGTTATTTGACCCTTTCTTTACCACCAAACCAGTCGGCAAAGGAACAGGCTTAGGTTTATCGATTAGTTATCAAATTGTGGCGAGTAATCACAATGGCAAGCTGTACTGTCAGTCTGCACTAGAACAGGGAAGTGAGTTTGTTATAGAAATTCCCGTTCATCAGCCATGTCGTCACCGTCCGTGAGAAAATTGCTCAGGGCGGATTTCCGAACTAGTATTGCTGCATAGAATTCGTAATTAGCTTTTTGCCAAGATTTTACACATTTTCAATAGTTGGCTGACTTTTATTTTCCTGTACTGGTAGTACTGAGGTTCAGTTTCACAGTAAATTTGCCGTTAATTAACCCCCTAACAATCTTAGAATGATTAGGGTATGTTGAATTATGTAACAAATATTTATGCCTCCTCGTTGGCCTACTAAACCCGATCGCCAAGACCCAGCCTACCGTAAGATAGATGACAGAATGAATTTTGCTGTACATGTAGCGATCGCCGCTACAATTAATTCTGGGCTGTGGTTTGCCCACAATCTCAAAGCAGCTAACTGGGAATGGCTGCCTTGGGTGACAGTAAGTTGGCTCGTTGTCTTGTTAGTACATCTGATATATATCAGTGCGATCGCCAATTATTCCGATACCCCGCCAAAATCTACCTAAATATAGACTAAGGATGCTAGGGTGATGTAACCTGTGGCTGTAGAGTTAGCCTGACTAATTGAGCGATAATAATAGAAAGCCTGAGAGTTAGCGCTCTTTGTTAATATGGGGTCATTTTATGGCTAAGACTAACACCACAGAAGTGCTAGAAGCCCTAGCAGCCGAAATTGGGGAAAATGTTTATATAGATATCGCTAAGTGGCATCTTTATTTATCTAATGCCAAACTGCATACCTTTGTTGCCGAACAGCTGTATCCCTTAATTACTTCTAATACGGTCAATGAAGACCGAGTTATGGCCGTATTAGCATCAATTCCTGTTAAAATTGGTGGTGGGAGGAAAGAAATTCCCTTGATCGATTTACTACCCTTGCAATGCCAGGTAAGTTTAGTAGATATTTTAGAAAAATTCCAACGCGAGTTTTAACATCTCTACTTTAAGTGTCCATACTGGCTCTTGCAGTATCCTCTTTGAGTAGTTAAAGGACATGAATAAATATCAGTTTCACGATGAATTTACCCTAGCCCAAACAGCCGAAACCCTAGGTAAAAAAGCTTTGGAGTTGGGTTTGATTCCTAGTTTTGTAGTGCGTTATTTTCCTGATAACAGGCAATATTACATTCCGAACGAAAAAGAATCTGAGCCGTTAACACCAGAAGAAGCATATATGCGGTTAAAAAAACTAGTTGAACAATCTGGTAAGGCATAAATAAGCAATCTCTTTATTCAATAGAGTATTGCTTAATTCTGATAGTTCAACATGCAACTTGAGTACTTACTACAAGTAAGCCATTTCTGCCATAAATACTAATTGGCGTTAAATCTTCAGTAAATTTAGTGAGGTGAATTATATGTTTTTACAATTAAAAGATACCAATGATTTAGTCAAAATCGTTGATTTGAAAGAATTGATTGATCCCAATATTGATAGTATTCATGCACAGGATCAGGAAGGTCAAGAAGAACAAGAAACAGATATCTTTAAAAAAGAGGAGTTAGTTTTTCCTTCGGGAGAAAGTCTCCCACGCTGTTGGCTAGATGCTAACTATAGAAAAGCTAGCTAAAGCTTGATGGGTAATAGGATATTTCCGATTACCTATTACCTATTACCCAATTAATACCAATTTTTTATGAAGCTGCATAGAATTCGATCCCCCCTAGCCCACGCCAGTCGTCTCAAGTCGGGAAACCCTCCCACGACGCTGGCTCCCCTTAATAAAGGGGGAATCGGAAAAACATCTATCAAAGTCCCCCTTGAAAAGGGGGATAATGGGGGATCTAGATATGTGCAACTTCAGATTAAATTGGTATAAGGTGAGTTCAACAAATTATAAATAACCCCACTTTTATCAAGAAAGGCAGAGGGCAGGAGGCAGAAGGCAGAAGGGAATTCTGATTCCTGCCCTCTGCCCGTGACCGTAGGGAACAAGGGTTTAAGACCCCCACCAAATTAAAAATTTGGTGGCTCCAAGTCAGGAGGGGTTTGAATCCCCTTCTGACTTGATCCTTCTGCCCTCTGCCGTCTGCCTTCTGCCTTCTTCAACTCGTTTCCAGCTTCCGTCTGAAAATGCGTATTCGTGGGCTGCTGCCTCGTCTGCTGATAAATTGAGGCGGAGCCTGATGATTTTAGCTCCCACGCAGAGCATGGGAGCTAGATATCGAGTTTTGACAAGGGTTTCACGTTAATTTGACACCAATGGGGTAAACCCCGCCCCTACAGTTTTTTAATATTTTGAGAAATACTTGCTTAAAAGAACGTGAGTTTGCTGTACAAGATTTCGGACTCACCCTCATTTTTTCTCCTACAAGGATAGGGAATGAGGGTGGGTGTTAGTATAATTCACATTTGAGAAGATATCTACTCTCAAAGAGATTGATAGTTATCCTTGAGCAAAACTTGCTATTGCAGAACCATTTGTAAACTGACTAATTCGGCTATATTCCAAAGATTCTTTCTTGGTTTGATTGAGTTTCCATAGTTCCCAAGGAGCCTTACCTTGACAATACATATCATCTAACTGTTGCTGTTCTTTGAAAGTATCCATGCACGCCCAAAAGCCGTTATATTTATAAGCTACTAGTTGTTTTATTTTCATCAGCCTTTGAAATGGTTCTAGCACCAATTCTTCGCCGCTTTCCATGTATTTAAATATATCTTTTTTAAATACAAAGAAGCCACCATTTATCCTAATACCAGCTTCCTGAACACTTTGGATATCATCTACTAAACCATTTTCTTCTAGTGAAACTAAATGGAAACTTTGTGATGGTTTTACACACAAAAAGCTGGCTATTTTGTTATGTTGATAAAAGTCATCAATTAAATTAGGTAGGTGTAAATCTGTTAAGCCGTCGCTATAATTGGCTAAAAAGACTTCTTCTCCTTCTAAGTATTTTTCAACTGCCTTGAGTCTTTGCCCAATATTTGAAGTCAATCCTGTATCGACAAAAGTAATATTCCAATCTTCAATATCACTATTGGCGAGTTTAATTTTTCTGCCTCCCTCCTGTAAAGTAAAGTCATTAGAAACACACTCATCATAATGGAGAAAATAATTTTTGATGACATCTGCTTTATAACCAAGACACAAAATAAAATCTTTGTGTCCATAGTGAGCATAGTATTTCATGACATGCCACAATATTGGTCTATAGCCAATATGAACCATTGGCTTAGGAATACTAGTGGAAAATTCTCTTAATCTTGTGCCTAAACCACCGCAAAATAAAACTACTTTCATCTTAAATTTCCTTTTGTCTTAATAGGTCACATTAAATTTGAGTTATTTTTTGGCTCAAGAATAGACCTTAACTTCCGGAATCGGAACGATAAATTTAGCGCCCCATTCACGCACATAGGACATCTGGGACATGACTTCATTTTGCAGATTCCAAGGTAAAATCAACAGATAATCTGGCTGAGTTTCTTTAATCTTGTCAGGATGAAAGATGGGGATATGAGTTCCTGGTAAAAACTTACCTTGTTTGAAGGGATTTCGGTCTACAGTGTAATCTAGGAAATCTTCTCTAATTCCACAATAATTCAAAAGAGTATTACCTTTACCAGGTGCGCCGTAACCAACAATTGACTTTCCTTGGCGTTTAGCTGCAATTAAAAATTCCAAAAGTTGAAACTTGGTTGACTTCACCTTTTCAGCAAAGTCAAAATAAGTTTCTAATTCCAGAAATCCTGCGCTTTTTTCCTGCGCTCTTAAATCTTTTACATCCTGACTGATAGATTTAGAATTATCCTCTATATGGCAAGCATAAATTCTCAAAGAGCCACCATGAGTTGATAATTCTTCTACATCAAAGATAGCTAAATTATGAGCAGCAAAAATCTTCTCTACGGTGAGTAATGATAAGTAAGAGAAGTGTTCGTGATAGATAGTATCAAACTGGTTTCCCTCAATCAGTCGCATTAAATGGGGAAACTCCATAGTAATCACACCTTCAGGCTGAAGTAAAATTTTACAACCTGCGACAAAATCGTTGATATCGGGTACATGAGCAAGCACATTGTTACCTATTAATAAATCTGCTTGCTTTCCATTAGCAGCTAACTCAGCTGCTGTGTTTTCTCCAAAGAACTTGATAACTGTGGGAATACCTTTAGCGATCGCTACCTCAGCAACGTTAGCTGCTGGTTCTATACCTAGAACAGGGATTGCTTTTGATACAAAGTTTTGCAGTAAGTAACCGTCGTTACTAGCTATTTCTACCACTTGGCTAGAAGCGTTAAGTCCGAAGCGAGCTATGACTTTGTCGGTATAATTTTTGGCATGTTGTAGCCAAGAATCAGAGTAAGACGAAAAATACGCATAGTGACTGAAGATATCTTGCGGACTTACATATTCCTGAAGTTGAACTAAAAAACAGCGATCGCATACGTACACATGGAGTGGATAAAACGCTTCCATTTGGTTGAGCTGTTCTGCTGTCACGTAACTTTCACAAAGCGGTGACATTCCCAAATCCACAAAGGTATGCTTTAGCGTTGACCCACAGAATCTACAGCCACAAATATTCGCCATTGTAACATTCTGTACAGATGTCTGCAAAGTTGCCATAATAATTGATTAGCTCCTACTGAGTGAAGTTTTTGTCAATAGCGTCACTTAGTCCAGAAGAAATTTTGATCGATTTGCTGAGTGCGAATTAGATACTCTAGCTGCTTTAAGCGGGTGAATCCTTTAAATTGAAAAGTGGATGCTGACATATCGATAGAACTAAACAAATCGAACAGCTGTTGCGCACCCTTAGCCGCATTCCACTCACACTTAAATTCTGGTAGTGTAGTGCTAATCTTCTCAAAAGAAACCCGATAGCTACGATTATCCGCACCAGTATTCCCAAAGGAAAGCTTGCATCCTGTAAAAACTTCAGCCACGATTTCCGCAATTTCTTTAACTCGATAGTTGCTAGCAGTGTCACCCACATTGAAAATTTGGTTGTGAATAATCTCCCGGGGTGCTTCGAGTGTACAGACAATTGCTTTGCAAATATCCAGCAGATGAACCAACGGACGCCAAGGAGTCCCATCGCTGGTCATTTTGATTTCTTTAGTCGTCCATGCAAGTCCAGACAAGTTGTTTAAAACAATATCGAAGCGCATTCGCGGACTGGCGCCGTAGGCTGTAGCATTCCGCAAAAAGGTGGGAGAGAAACTATCATCAGCTAATAACTTGACATCTCGCTCTACCAAGGTTTTGCATTCTGCATAGGCGGTTTGGGGATTGACAGGGGACTCTTCGGTCACATAGTCATCAGTACCAACGCCATAGACACTGCACGAAGATGTATAAACAAAGCGACGTACACCCGCTGTTTTAGCTAATTCAGCAAGACGAACTGAGCCTTGATGGTTGATTTCATAGGTGACATTGGGGGATAGCTGTCCGGCAGGATCGTTGGAGAGTTCAGCCAGATGTACAACTGCTTCCACACCTTGTAAATCAACAAGTGTAATGTGGCGAATGTCTTTATTCAGGGTTTTGGCAGTTAGCTCGGTACCATTGTACAGCCAACCAACTTTGTAGAATCCTGTATCAACCCCAATGACTTCATGTCCGTGTTGCATCAGTATCGGAGCTAACAACGAACCGATATAACCTTCCGTTCCAGTTACGAGTATTTTCATCGGCTTCAAATCCTATAAGTAAAGCCAGGTTGTCTAAAAAACCTCTGTTGACTTACTACAAAACCCTTGACTCGTAACGAGCCACTCTCGCACGAAATAGGTGTTTGCAACACTAAGCTGTTCGGCATTTAAATTGCATATTGACCGGAGGCTGCTGTTGACGGTTGACGGTTAACTGTTAACAATCGACAGTCAACAAACAACAGTCAACAAACAACTTTTCCCCACGAGTAGTTGTGCAATTTAGACGCGCATTAGCTGACCTTGACTGTGCTTATTTTCTGGTACCAGCACAACCTTTCATAAAATAAAATTATGCACCTGCTTTGTTTGCGATCGCGTTCGGCAATATGTATGATTTAACGTATAAGTTCCCAAAATGGGGCTGCTAAACAATAAATCGCACAACAAACCCAAAAAACCAGATTTTCATAAGAATGATAATCATTAAATAAGCGTGTACCTCTGAAAAAACTACAGATGTAAAACTGACTCACAACAGCGAATTAATGGACAATTCGTCGTTCTTGCTCACCCTCTTGTCGAAGTAAAAGCAAAATATTTTGAAATGATCAAAGCACTTATTTCTCAGCGGATAGATCATTGATATTTTATATACATATATGACTAATATTTATTTTTGCCCAAATAAGCTGCCTAGAAGCTGGAAATACAAAGCTTTTCTGCTCAGAATCTTGAGCAAGATTTAAGTAAAATTACTATGAATTATCTACTATGAATTATCTACTATGAATTATCTACTATGAATTATCTAATCGTTTGCCAAAAAAATTTAATTTTGTTATCAGTCTCAAGATAGAGGATTGAGAAAATATAGCGGTAGAGGATAAAAAGCATGAGAAATTTACTCTCTTGATAAAAAATGTTAAGAGTTATACATATATTTTGTTTGTTTTTCCCATATAAACAAATTCAGTAGAGAGGCACAAAAAACGAAGTATGTAACTAAAACTAAAATAACTTAAAAACTTATTGCCCTGAGGATGACGCTACGAGCGTCGAAGATTGAGGCGCTAACAACGGACATCTGTCATGTTGGCGGCTGCTGCACCAAGGGGTTGCACCATCTGCTTTTTTTATAACAACCATTTTTAACGCAGACCTACTTAGTTTTTAGATAATGCTTAAACATCTCAAATAACTGAGAGGATTTATAAGTATAAAACTTTTACTTATAAAAATCTATGAAATTAGCCTGTTTTTTCTTGGGGTACAGGCTGCTGCATTAAAAAATCACAAAAATAACAGACAAATCAATACAGACACATCAAGAGAGTAAATTTGTGGCTCTCAATTGACAATATCTGGAGGTTTAAAGTCTAGTTTATGGCACGACGTTCATTAAAAGCATCTATAACAGGTATCGAGAAAGCAAAAAAGGCTTTTCAAGTCAGGGAATGGACGCAAGATTATTTAGCTAGTGAAGTAGGACTGGAAACTCGCCAGCCAATTTGGAAATTTTTTACAGGTAAGCCGATTGAGCGTCAGAGTTTTATGGAGATCTGCTTTCAACTCGGCTTGAATTGGCAAGAGATTGCTGAGTTACCGAATCAGAGTTTACTGACTCAAGAACATAACCAGGATGGCGACAGCGGCGAGGATATTGATACCTTGGTGCAAATTACGCGATCGCGCCGCAGCGATAAAATTCAAGCCCAATGTGCTACTACGCGGTTGTTAGATATTGCCCAACCAATTCAGTTAGAAGACATCTATGTAAACGTCAATATTCTCACTCAGATTACAAGCCAAAGATGGTCAAATATCATTGACTTGCAAGGCTTTGTTCCCGAAGAATTCGATCGGTTTGATTTAGCTCAAGTTTGCCAGGAAGGAGTAAGTGCGCTCCAAGCAGTGACAACTTACCCCAAACTGATGCTTCTAGGTAAACCAGGGTCTGGTAAAACTACATTTTTGCAATATATTGCCACTCAATGCGATCGAGGTAAATTACTATCAGATAAAATACCGATTTTTATCCGCTTGAGAAATTTTGCCGAGGATGCAAGAGTTATAGGCAACTATAGTTTGTTGAATTATATTAATCAAGCTTTCGCTGGCTTCGGCACTTCCGCCCAGGACATCCAAACAATACTTGCCCACGGCAGAATGTTAATTTTGCTGGATGGTTTAGATGAAATTCCCGAAGATGAGAGCGCGGAAATTATAAAAATTATTTGCAATTTCTCTGAGGAATATTACAAAAATCAGTTGATTATTACCTGTCGAATTGCTGCTCTACAGTACCAGTTTGCCGGATTTACCGAGATGGAAATTGCAGATTTTAACCAGGCGCAAATTGAAGCATTTATCCAAAAGTGGTTTATCAATGTTGGTAGGAATTCCTTAGAGTTAGCAAAGGCTAAGACTTGCCAGCTCATGCAAAAGTTACAGTTATGGGAAAATCGAGAAATTCGAGAACTAACCGTGACACCGCTTTTGCTTAACCTAGTTTGTTGTGTGTTTCAAGTCCATTTAGACTTTCCAACTAGACGGCTGGAACTTTATAAAGAAGCATTGAAAATTTTGCTTTACCACTGTGATGAAGCCAGGGGTGTTAAACGCGATCGCGTTTACAGTTTTTCTTCACTCCACAAACTTAAACTGCTGAGTCAGATTGCTGCCATTACCTTTAAACAAGATTGTTACTTTTTTACCCAAAGTCATGTCGAGTACTACATCGACGAATTTTTGCGTAACTTACCGAATGTACCAACTGAGACGGAATTACGGCAATTCAACAGTGAAGAATTACTAAAATTGTTTGAAGTACATGGACTAATGATAGAGCGGGCGCACTTAATTTACTCATTCTCTTATCGAGCTTTTCAAGAGTATTTAACGGCTAGAGATATTGTTGCTAATACTGAACCACAGATATTAAAAGAAAAACTCATCGATCTGGTCAGTCATGTGACTGAACCCCGTTGGCGCAATGTCTTTTTACTGACAGCTGGCATGTTAAATAATGCCACTTATTTGTTGCAGTTAATGAAGCAACATATTGATGGGCTGGTTGCCTTTGATGAGCAATTGCAGGAGTTCCTTACCTGGCTCCACCAGAAGTCTCTTTCAGTTCAGGCTCCCTACAAATCAGCCGCTATTCGCGCCTTTTATCTCACACTAGTGCTTCCCAAAGATTTGATGTTAACTGATAACCAAGCTTTGTGTATTGCTATCGATCCCCGGCTTGCTAGTAATCTTGCCCCTGATTTGAAAATAGATTTGGCTCTTAAGTGTGCATTGTACTTAAGCCAAGCCCTACCTAACGATCCGGCTTTGGATCGAGTTATTGCCCTCAGCTTTACCCTTTGTGAAAACCAAACTCTGATTTTTAACCCTGAATTACAGCTATTGCTGCAACAACTTAAAGAAAAACTCCCATCCCCAGATCAAGGCAAAGAAAGGTTAAAGGAATGGTGGAATACTAAAGGTCAAGCTTGGATGGAAACATTGAGGTTTGTGATGCTGCGATATCGCAATATTGGTCAGCAATGGCAATTCAGCGAACAGCAAAAAGAATTGCTCAAACAGTACTATATTGCTAACCGATTACTGGTGGATTGCTTCAACAGCAGTTGTGAAGTGAGTTCCCCTGTGCGAGAGACAATTTTGGAAACGTTGTTATTGCCTGTAAGAGCAGCAAGTTTTGAACTCTGCGATTATAAAAGCGCAGTGGGCGCGACAGATTAAATTTGCTCAATAACCCAACGTAGACGTTACGTCTACGTTAAGTTATACATTTTCCTGAACGCGATCGCAAACAGACCTGTTATTTGATAAAAGAAGTGTGGTATTTCCCACAACAAAGAAGTCTGCTTTCGGTGACTTGCTTGTGCCAGTTGCGCTGCGGGAGTTCACCTAAACGCCAAGCAGCTTCTGTTGAAGATGGAAACTGACATTGTCGGCAGCAAGGGAACAAATTTGCAGTGAATTGTGGGGAGGGTAATTTGCAAGACTTGACTTCACCACCTTCTGGTTTCTGTCCTGAACCCCTTGCAGATAGGGAGACAGTAACAGTAAAAGGAAAATTTTTCTTTCTTGGAGATAAAAAGTTTTTTCTCAAAGGAGTTAGTTACGGCCCCTTCTCCATCGGTACCCACGGTGAGTCTTTTCCAGAAAAACTAGTTGTCGAAAAAGACTTTGCCTTGATGGCAGAAATGGGGGCTAACTGTTTACGTACTTATACCGTTCCACCTGATTGGCTTTTGGATCTAGCTGCAATCTCCGGTCTCAGGCTGTTAATCGGTATACCTTGGACTCAGCATGTCGCCTTTCTTGATTCTTCTACTGTCAAGGCAGAAGTTCGTAACTCCATTGCCCAAGCAGTTAAAGTCTGTCGAGATCATCCCGCCACCTTTGCCTATTTGGTGGGTAACGAAATTCCTCCAGATATTGTGCGGTGGCACGGAGCAAAAAGAGTTCGGGCTTTTATCAAAGAGTTAATGGCAGTAGCAAAAGATGGCGATCCCGACGGTTTGGTGAGCTATGCCAATTACCCTTCTACAGAGTATTTAAATATTAACTTTACAGATTTCTCGTGCTTTAACGTCTACCTGCATAAAGAAACAGATTTTCGTCGCTACCTCTCACGACTCCATAATTTAGCCGAAGATAAACCTTTAGTGCTGAGTGAGTTTGGTGTTGACTCGATACGTGAGGGAACCCAAGCCCAAGCCGAAATTCTCGCTCAAAAGCTGTCATCTAGTTTTGAGATGGGAGCAGCAGGAACGGTAGTCTTTTCTTGGACAGATGAGTGGTTTACTGGTGGATATGCGATTCAAGACTGGGCTTTTGGTTTAGTGGAAGCTGAACGGCTGAAAAAGCCCGCTTTCCATACAGTACAGCAGCATTACACAGCCCCTCTACCGCCAATATTACCCAAGTATCCCAAAGTCTCAGTCATTGTCTGCGCTTACAATGCTGAACGCACGATGGATAGTTGTCTAGCCTCGCTCCAAGAACTCAACTATCCCAACTATGAAGTCATCGTCGTTAACGATGGATCGAGCGATCGCACTTTAGAAATTACTCAGCGTTACGACTATGTACGCCTCATTAGCCAAGAAAACAAGGGATTAAGCGTCGCCCGCAACGTCGGTCTCGCCGCCGCCACTGGCGAGATTGTCGCCTATACCGATTCTGATTGTATGGTAGATCCAGACTGGCTCACCTATCTGGTGGCTAAGTTTCTCTCCTCAGGTCTAGCCGCCGTCGGCGGGCCTAACTTATCTCCCCCAGAGGAATCTTTGGTTCCCGCCTGTGTTGCTGTCTCCCCCGGCGTACCTACCCACATCCTTGTGAGTGATGAAGTAGCCGAACATATTGCTGGCTGCAACATGGCTTTTCGTCGGGAGGTTCTACAAGAAATTAACGGCTTCAACCCGATATTTCGTACTGCTGGTGATGATGTCGATATCTGCTGGCGACTGCAAGATAAAGGTTACACGATTGGCTTTAGCCCAGCGGCAATTGTTTGGCATTTTCGCCGGAACACAGTAGAGGCCTATCTCAAACAGCAAAAAGGCTATGGCAAAGCCGAAGCACTGGTTTATTTTAAGCATCCTTTCCGGTTTAACCTTTTGGGACAGCCTTCTTGGCTGGGAAGAATTTACGGAGATTTATCCGCATTTGTGCGTATTGGTCAACCAGTTATCTATTCTGGGGTGTTTGGTGGCGGTCTGTTTCAAACTCTGTACGAACCTTCCGCTTCTCTGATTTCTTACCTCCCCCTAACACTGGAATGGAATGTAGTAGCTTTTCTTTTGTTTGTGTCTGCACTTTTATCTGGCGATCGCCCCTGGCTGAGTGCGGTAATGTTCCTCATCTCTGTTAGCTGGTGTGTCGCAGGTGCTATACAAGCACGGATTGATTCCCGATTTGTGGGATTAAGAGCAAGGTTGCTTGTGGCGCTACTGATTTACCTGGGGCCACTTGTGCGTAGTGTAGAGCGCTACAAATGGCGGATTAAGGAACTGACGAAAGCGCAACCGATAAACTTTGATGAACTGTAAATTTAAATACCAGAAGTTTTAAGCACATGACTCAAACATTAACTCAAGCAGATTTAATCAACTTTGATTCGCCAGCATCCAAAATCAATATTTCCTGGGGCGATCGCGGCTATGAATTGTCCTATTGGACAGAAACAGGAATGGAGAAAGAGACCCTGCTGCACAAAGTCATGGATTTACTCATAGCCTACAAATATTTCATTGTTATAGATCAAGGCTGGAGTGACTGGGATTTAGAGATTTCTCAGGGGATTTGGTCAAAAGTGCAGCTGAAAATGTGTGCTGAAAATCATGGAGGTAACAAACGAGTTCTGAGAGTGCGATGTGCCCTGAGAATGTCACAGTTAGCTACTATGGCTATGGTTGGTTATTGTCTGTTCACAATTTTGGCAATGCTTCTGGGAATGCCAGAAGTAGCAGCAATTACAGTTACACTCAGTATATTCAACGCTTGTGTCATCCTCTACCAGAACATCCAACTCGGACGTGTTCTCTACCAAGTGTTGGAAAGCATTGCCAAAAGAGTCTATCTGCTGCCGATACAAGTCGCTAATAACAAATCTGTCGCCCAAAGTCCGATCTTACAGCCATAATGACTACCTCGAAGTTCAATATAGATTTGCATATCTATCGACGCTTGTTACTTCAAGTAAGACCATACTGGTTTCACATTGTCGGTACTTTTCTCCTCGACCTGCTGTCAACTCCCCTGGCTTTACTTACGCCTTTACCATTAAAGATTGTTGTTGACAACGTTATCGGCTCGCAACCGCTTCCTAGCTTCTTAAATGCACTGCTACCAGTGACTTGGACAGATTCCAAAACCGCTGTACTTGTATTTGCTGCTAGTTTAGTAGTATTCATTGCCATACTGCGCCCACTGCTGGGGCTGGCAAGTTCGTTACTGCGAACCTATACCAGCGAAAAGATGGTTCTGGACTTCCGGGCCCGCCTGTTGCATCACGCTCAACGTGTCTCACTTTCTTACCATGATTCCGTAGGTACATTCGACTCCACATACCGCATCCAATACGATGCCCCGGCTATCCAATGGACAACGATTGACGGCATTGTACCGTTATTTATTACCAGTTTGTGGCTTGTGGGTATGTTCTATGTAACTGCCCTAATTGACTGGCAATTAGCTTTGATTGCGCTGTTAGTTTCACCCTTTTTGTTTTTAGTGACAAGGATTTCCAGCAGCAGCTTGCGGACTCAATGGCTTGACTATCAAAAGTTTGAAAGTTCAGCAATGTCAGTGGTTCAGGAGGTGTTAGGAGCAGTTCGAGTCGTCAAGGCTTTTGGAAGGGAAGAACGAGAACGGCAACGCTTTGTCAGCAACTTTAGTAAAGCAATTTGGATACGTATCCGCGTCGTTGCCATTCAAAATTTTGTCAGTTCCCTCATTAACCTAATAACTGCTCTGGGATATGCTGTCATTCTGTTTATGGGCGTGCGACACGTTCAAACAGGTATTTTGACTTTGGGTGAACTGCTGGTAGTAGAGGCATATATTACACAGCTATATGGGCCATTGCAATCAATCGGTAATCAAGTCACAGGGCTACAGCGATCGCTTGCGAGTGCGGAGAGAGCTTTCTTACTTCTCGATCAAGCACCAGATGTAATTGAGAGCAAAAATGCCCAACCGATTACTCGTGCTTTAGGTGCAGTCAGCTTCCACAATGTTTCCTTCGCCTTTAATAACAACCAAGTTTTGCAGGGGATATCCTTTGAAATTCCCGCCGGAACCCACTTAGGCATTGCTGGGAGAACCGGTGCAGGTAAAACAACTTTAGTAAACCTGCTGATGCGGTTCTTCGATCCCAGCAGTGGTCAAATTTTGCTCGACGGCGTTGACTTACGAGACTACAAACTCGCCGATTTGCGTAACCAATTTGCGATCGTTTTACAGGAGCCTGTACTGTTCTCAACTACTATAGCCGAGAACATAGCCTATGCTAAACCAGATGCGAGCGATCGCGAAATTATTGCCGCAGCCAAAGCAGCCAACGCTCATGAGTTCATTTCCAAACTACCCCAAGGCTACGAAACTCAAGTTGGCGAACGTGGTATGTGCCTTTCCGGTGGCGAACGTCAGCGAATTTCCCTCGCCCGCGCCTTCCTTAAAGATGCTCCCATCTTAATCCTTGACGAACCCACCAGTTCCGTTGATACCAAAACCGAAACCGCAATCATGGAAGCGATGGAACGACTTGTACGTGGACGCACCACCTTTATGATCGCCCACCGCTTGAGTACCCTAGACATTTGCGATATGCGGATGGAAATTGAAGATGGACGACTGATCAATTTAATAGCTGCTTAATCCTGAGTCAACAGTCAATAGTCATTGGTCATTTGTCATTTGTCATTTGTCCTCCTTGTCCTCCTTGTTGCCCTTGTGCCCTTTGTCCCCCTCATCCCCCTGCCCCCCCAGCCTCCTTCCATTACTAAGTAGCTGCCAATGTCTTCAAAACTTCGCATCATCGTCACAGGACTAGTCGGCTTGTATCCAGTCGGTGGAGTAGCGTGGGATTATCTCCAGTACGCCATCGGGCTGGCGCGATTGGGACACGACGTATACTATCACGAAGACACTTGGAGCTGGCCGTATCATCCCATTGATAAAACTTATACCTCAGACCCTAGCTACTCCGCACAATACATTCAAGAATTCTGGGAACAGTACGCGCCAGAACTGAAAGACCGCTGGCATTACCTGCACCTACATTCAACCAGTTTCGGCATGAGTCTGGCAGAATTCACCGAAGTAGCACGGACATCTGATGTATTCCTCAATGTCAGTGGAGCGTGCATAATTCCCGATCGCCTCTCCTCACGGTGCGTGAAAATCTTTCTCGACACCGATCCCGGCTACAACCAACTGATGCTCAGTGAACGCTTTGCTTGGTCAGAGAACGTCGAGCGATGGTGCGATTCCGTAGCAGCCCATGACCGACACTTTACTTATGCAGAGAACATTTATAACGCAGATTGCCTCATCCCTAAGGTAGATTTTACATGGCAGACAACACGAATGCCAGTTGTCATGGATTTGTGGCAGCGTGTCGCCTCTGTTCCACCACCCCAAAACGGAGCGTGGACGACAGTAATGACTTGGAACGCCTTCAAAGGAAAGCTGATCTACAAAGACGTAGAGTATAACAGCAAAGGCGCTGAGTTTGAGAAATTACTGACTTTACCCCAACAGACAAATGTACCCCTGAGTGTGGCGGTAGGTGGCGTAAAAGCTCCCCTAGAGGAAATAGCAACTGCCGGGTGGAAAGTAGTAGACGCGCCTAGTGCAACATTGACACCAGAAAGTTATCAGAAATTTATCGCTAACTCACGCGGTGAACTTTCCCCAGCTAAACACGTATACGTAGCAATGGCCAGTGGTTGGTTTAGTTGCCGTTCTGCTTGCTACTTGGCTGCGGCTCGTCCTGTGGTTGTTCAAGATACTGGCTTTAGTAGCATCCTGCCAGTAGGAAAAGGGATTTTGACATTTACAACACAGGAAGAAGCGATCGCAGCTATCCATGAAGTCGAGGCAAATTATACATGGCACACAACAGCAGCACTTAACATCGCTCACGAGTATTTCGACTCGAATCTAGTACTCAGCCAACTGCTTGATGCCGCCCTATCTTCAGGAGGTCGTCATGACTAGCCTACGTTTTAACAATTCCGATCCAGTCAACCGCCTGCGGATTATCGTACTTGGCTACATCGTGCGCGGCCCTATAGGTGGCATGGCTTGGAGCGATCTACACTACCTCTTAGGTCTTGCCAGCTTGGGACATGATGTCTACTTCGTTGAAGATAGCGATGACTATCCCTCTTGCTATGACCCAGTAAGAGGTGTGATGGATACAGATCCGACCTACGGGCTGGAATTTGCAACGCGGATTTTTGCCAAAGTTGGACTAGGCGATCGCTGGGCATATTACGATGCTCACACAACCACTTGGCATGGCTCCTGCGCTAATCATATTTTAGACATCTGTGCTACTGCCGATGTGGTTTTGAACTTCTCTGGCGTAAATCCCCTGCGTCCTTGGTTGATGGAAATTCCCGCACGTGCATTTATCGATAAAGATCCAGTTTTTACCCAGATTCGGCATTTAATTAATCCAGCAGCTTTAAATTTAGCCAAGCAACACACAGCTTTCTTGAGCTTTGGGGAAAATATCGACAACAATCGCTCTACCATCCCCAATGATGGACTACCTTGGCAAGCTACGCGCCATCCTATTTTCTTAAATGCTTGGCCTGCCACACCAGGAATCGAACCAGGAAAGTTTACCACGGTCATGCTCTGGGACAGTTACCCAGCCCGTGAATACAATGGGCAAAAATATGGCATGAAGTCTGATTCTTTTGAGCCTTACTTAGATTTACCCCAAAAGAGTGAATCTATTTTTGAGTTAGCCGTAGGTAGCCCAACAGCACCGCGATCGCTACTTGCAAGTAAAGGCTGGTTACTACAAGACCCCCATGAGACAACCCTAGACCCTTGGACTTATCAGCACTACATTCAACAGTCAAAAGCAGAGTTCACCGTCGCTAAACATGGTTATGTCATTAGTCGCAGCGGTTGGTTTAGCGAACGGAGTGCTGCTTACCTCGCCAGTGGTCGTCCGGTACTGGTTCAAGAAACAGGCTTTTCTGATTGGTTGCATCAGACAGGATATGGCGTTATTCCCTTCAATACCCTGGAAGAAGCACTCGCGGGAATCGGTGAAATTAACAGCCGCTACAAGTTCCACTGTCAAGCAGCTAGAGAAATTGCCGAAGAGTATTTTGATGCCCGTAAAGTCCTAACCCAACTCCTCGATCGCCTAATTTAAGCAGGAAAATTGCCGATGATTACCTCTACTTCCCCTACCATCAGCGTCATTATCTGCACCTACAACAGACATTCGAGCTTGCAAAGGGCAATAGACTCTGTTTTGCTGCAAGACGAGAAAGACTTTGAACTCATCATTATTGATGATGGTAGTGATGAACCTGTAGAGATACATCATCAAGCATCTATACGCCCGATCCGCACTCAGCATCATGGTGTAGGTGCGGCGCGTGCTGAAGGATTGAACGCTGCTAGGGGTACATTCGTTGCCTACTGTGA
Organism: Calothrix sp. NIES-2100; assembly: GCF_963875285.1. Classification (NCBI taxonomy): domain Bacteria; kingdom Bacillati; phylum Cyanobacteriota; class Cyanophyceae; order Nostocales; family Calotrichaceae; genus Calothrix; species Calothrix sp. NIES-2100. The sequence goes on along the minus strand of NZ_CAWNLA010000001.1, from coordinate 7,092,173 downwards.
TGATGACGACGAATGGAAACCGAATCATCTCAGTACACTTTTGCAGTATTTGAAAGCAAACCCAGATATCAGCCTTGTTTACGGTGATTCTGAATGGGTGCAAGCAGGGGTGTCACCGTCCCCAGTAGTTTACTCATTTGAATATGACGGGACACTTCTGAGTTATGGAAATTACATTTTTGCTACTGATGTAATGCACCGTAGAAGTGCCGCACTGGAAGTAGGAGGTTTTGACTCATCGTTACCAGCCTATGAAGACTGGGATTTGTGGTTGCGAATGAGTCAGGTGCATTTACTCCGCCATATTCCAGTGGCGATCGCATCTCATCACTGGCATGAAAATTGCGTTTCCGCAGGCGATCGCTGGCAAGAATGGGAAAAAGTCTATTGGAATCACCAGCAGCGATTAGCTCAAGCGGGGGCTGCGGCTCAACACGATTTGATACCTAACGCTGCGGAAATTGCTGATTTTGCTCGCAGTACTTGGCAGCCAGGACGCAGGGAATTAATTTGGCACTCGATACTACGTCCCAATGAAGGCTATGGTTCTGTGGGGCGACAACTCTTGAAAGCTGTTGCTAGTCTTGGTGTTGATATTACAATTGCACCCACAAAAAACCAAGCGCCGATAGGCTTTGAGGAATTTTTTAACCCGCTGGATAGTTGGAGTAGAATTGGCTTTTACTATCACTATGCTGTTCGTCCCAGCGTTTTGCAATGCGATCGCATTGTTAATTATTGTATGTGGGAATCTACTTTAGTTCCCAAAGATTTTGTTGAGGAAATCAACAAATCTGTAACATTACAATATGTCCCTTGTCAGCAGAATGTAGAGAGCTTTTTGGAATGTGGTGTCCGTGTTCCGATTAAGGTTTTGCACCACGGGGTTGATACACAACAGTTTCCTTTACTGAACCGTTGTCACTCAGAAATTTTCACTTTTGGAACCTTTGGTGACTTCAGTCCGAGAAAAGGAATAGATGTTTTACTGCGTGCATTTCAAGACGAATTTTCTCCTCAAGAATCAGTGCGTTTGCTGATGAAGAGTTCGTCAAAAGCTGCGGCTTATGAAGTCAACCATCCGCAGATAAAATTCATTTCTGGCTTTATGAATCAACAGGCGTTACTAAACTTTTTGCAGGATCTGGATGTATTCATTCTCCCGTCTCGGGGAGAGGGATTTGGTCTTTGCGGTTTGGAAGCAATGTCTACAGGCTTACCGCTGATTGCGACAAACTGGAGTGGCCCCTCAGAGTACCTCGATCCTGAAGATAGTTTTCCGCTGGATTATCGTCTGGTAGATGCACAGGGTATCGAATCAAATCGCGTTCGCTACTTCGGTTTGTGGGCGGAACCTGATTACGAACACCTGCGTTATTTGATGCGGTGGCTGTACGAACACCCGCAGGAGGCTGCTGTGGCTGGACAAAAAGCAGCACGGCGAGTTCATGCCAATTGGACATGGGAGCGTGTTGCCAAACAGATGTGTGCTGATTTTGACAAATTTGCTAGTGAATAGTACGGTTTGATGAAAAAACGAACCGCAGAGTACGCGGAGTACGCGGAGAAATAAGAGTTTAAAAGAGTTTTTGTATAAGTATTGTTGTGTTTTGTTTATGGGTATAAAAAATGTCTCAAGAAAAAGTTACTGTTGCAATTCCTACATACAATCGGGCAGATTTACTTAAGCGTTGTATGGAAAGTGTGTTAGCCCAAGACTATCCAGATTTACGATTGTTAGTTTTGGACAATGCCTCCGATGATGATACTGACATGGTTGTGCGATCGCTGGCGAAGGAAGACCAGCGAATTACCTATATCAGGCACGAAAAAAATATTGGTTTCGCCAGAAATTGGCAACGCATCATTGAAGTGAATCAAAGTCCATATCTAACCATAGTGCCGGACGACGATTTAATTCTCCCGAGCTTCATCCGTGAATCTGTCCAAGCTTTGGATGAACATCCCAGTGCTGGGTTTTCTTTGGCGTTGCCTAAGTTCATCGATGAGAATGGCACAATCTTGCCGCAAAAACAAGACACTGGAGATATGCCCGATGGTTTAATCAAAGGTCTGGAATACATCGATTTGTGTATTGCTTGGCGCGGTTGCTCTATTTATACTGCTACTACAATGATGCGGGCTGCTGCAATTGCAGAGGTCGGCTCGTTTGATAGTCCACATTCCTGGACGACGATTGACTCGAATTTGTCCTTCCGGCTAGCGGCGCGTTTTGATATTGTTTTCTTGAAAAAGGAACTGGCGCTGATTCGCGCTCATCCAGGACAGATATCAGAGCATCCTTGGCAGAAGTTTTCTGTCTTGGCCGAGTCCATAGATGCGATCGCTTACCTTCTACAATCAGACCGTGCTGCCGATCCCACCTATCGTCAGCAACTAGGAGAACGCTTGCTAGCTTTGAATGCTAGAAAAAGTGAGTCCATACACCACTTAGTACCACATCTATATTGGTCTTGGACGGAACGATTAGAATTAGCAGCACAAGACGTGGCTGCATTGATTCCCCCAGGAGAAAGTTTTATTTTGGTTGACCAAAATCAGTGGGGAGGTGAGTTTGTAGGCGATCGCCATGCTATTCCTTTCATTGAACGAGATGGCCAGTATTGGGGCCCACCAACAGATGATGAAACTGCAATCTCAGAAATAGAGCGATCGCTCTCAAGGGGCGCTAGCTTCATCGTTTTTGGATGGCCGGCCTTTTGGTGGCTATATCATTACGATCGCTTGCATCGCTACCTGCGCGATAATTTCCGCTGTGTATTGAAAAATAGCCGCCTCGTCGCCTTCGACTTACGAGAGTGTTAGCTAAATCAAAAAGATTAAAAATTCAGGAGGTGAGTTTCCTTGTTGCTTAACTATCAATATCGTATTTACCCAAATACCAATCAAAAGCTAGAGCTTAATTACTGGTTGCGAGTATGTAAGTACTGGTACAACAAGCAACTAGGAGATAGGTTTAATTGGTGGGAAAACAATCGCAATAGCATTAATGCCTGTCGATTGATTTGTTCGTTGCCTGAATTACGAGATCATCCTAACTTCTATTCTCAAAAGAAACAGTTACCTATTCTCAAAGAAGATTTAATAAAAGTTGTTTCTTCTGGTGAATTGTTGGATTTTACTCGTGTTCCATCACAGACGTTACAAGATGTTTCTAAGCGGGTGGATTTGGCTTTTTCTCGTTTTATTCAGGGGAGCCAGTCCCGTGCGCGGGTTCCCCGCGTTGAGGGAACTGGCGTTGATAGCAATGGGGTACGTGCAGGAAAGCCACGATTTAAAAATGCCGCACGTTACCGAACTATGCGGATAGAAGGGCAAGCTATAACGATAGAGCGCATAGAAAAAGATTGGTTATTCTTGTCGTTTTCAAAGTTAAAAGGTTGGATAAAGGTACGTTTACACCGTCGATTGCCTGATGGTTTTGTCCTAAAAAACGCACTTTTGACTAATAAAGCTGATGGCTGGTACATCACTATTTGTTTAGAAGACCCAAGTGTACCAAATTTTTCTCCTGATAACATTATCCCAACTTGGGATAATACTTTGGGTCTAGATGCTGTACTTCATGAAGATGATTATTTGGCAACCTCATATAACAATAAGTTGCCATCTCTTAAGTCTTTCAGAAAATCTGAAAAAAGACTAGCGCGTATATCTAACCGTAAATCTGCTAAGAAAAAAGGTAGTAAATCACGTCGTAAACTAGCTAAAAAAGAAGCTAGAGTTCATCAACGTATTGCTAGAGCAAGAATTGACCATGCTTTCAAAACTGCTCATGCTTTGATAAGAACAAATAAGAAAGTTTTTTTATATGAAGACCTTAAGTTAATATCTCTCTCAAAAAGGAATAAAGCTAAACAAGATGAAAACGGTAAATATTTACCCAACGGTCAATCAGCTAAATCAGGATTGAATAAATCTTGGAATGATGCTGCATTTGGGCAGTTTTTTACAATCCTAGAATACATAGCTGGAAAAGCTGGTGCTAGGACAATAGCAGTAAAACCTGCATACACATCTCAATTACTTGCGTATCGTGACGAGTTCATTTTTACTGATCGCGATATCCGTGAGTATTGGGATGAATTTGAATCGCTAAAAGTTGACCGTGACGTTAACGCCGCTATCAACATTAAGCGCGTGGGGCTGGGACTGTTCCCCACGATAAAACGCCGTAAAGGGAATCTTGTAGTAACTGAATCTACTACTAATAGTACCTCGAAGGAAGTTCTGGAAACATTAAAATGTACCAGAAGCCTACAGCGCTCTTCGAGTCGCTGTAGGTAGTTCACTCGTCCTCACTTGTAGCCAACTGCAAACCCACACTAGGACAAGTCTCATGATCTGGAAAGATGAAAAAAATAGATTCAAAATTGCAGGTCGATGGCTAGCCTGGTCAGGAGTTTTGACTTCAGTCGGTGTTGGCGGTTGGCTGACATACTTTTTAGTTATCAATCAACCTCCTGAGCCAATAGCAGTGCGCTTACTCACCGTCGAGCGGGGTAATGTTGAAACCACAATCAATGAAAGTGGTACTGTTGAACTGCGGGAACAGCGGATTTTGAAGTCACCAAAAGAGGGTGCAGTGGAACGGGTAATGGTAAAACCTGGTTACAGGGTTAAACCTGGTCAAGTTTTACTCACCCTGCGCTATCCTGAGAGAAAAATTGCCCTTGCCGATCAACAGTTGCAAATTCAGCAAGAAGAACTCAATTTAGCACGCAATCGCGATAAAATTATCGAAGCCCAAGAGCGTTTAAGCGCCGAAGAACACCAACTTCAGAGGCTGAATCCCTTAGTCAAACAGGGAGCAATTGCACTAGAACAAGCTCAATCTCAGGAAGATGCAGTGCGCGTAGCTAAAGCTGCGCTGCGAGATGCGCAGTCAGAGACACGTACATCCGCGCTCAAAATTCAAAGCCTGCGATTGCAGAGCCAACTGATTCAGCAGCAACTCCAAGATAATATCGTCACTGCACCAATGAATGGCGTAGTTTTAGGTGTCAATGTGCAAGATGGTGATGGAGTAGAGGTGCGTACCAACCTGCTTACCTTGGGCGACCCCAGAAAAATATTGGTGAAACTCCAGCTTTCTACTCTCAACGCTGCTCAAGTCCGAGTCAGCCAATTTGCCCACGTTACAGCCATCGGCCCTAATCCTCAGACATTCACTGGACGCGTACAAAGCCTGTATCCTCAAGCACTCACAGCTGACGCTCAAAAACAGGAGGGCGGCGGTCAAAATCCATCAGATCAACCAACAGTACCCGCAACGGTTCGGCTTGATACCCCGACTCGGACACTGCTCCCTGGTAGCCGAGTAAACGTTGAGATTATTTTGCAACAAAGGCAGAATGTAGTAGTTTTAAACACAGAAGCTATTCAGCGCTCTGAAGCACAGCCTTTTGTGTGGATTCGGGATACTAAAAATCAAGCTCAGAAAAGAACTATTAATTTAGGATTGGAGGGATTATTGAACGTAGAAGTCACCTCTGGTTTGCGTGCTGGCGAACAAATTATCCTGCCACCTGTAGAATCGCAATTAAAGCCGGGAATGCCAGTTAAAATTACTGACAAGTAATACCAATTTGCAAAAATAATGTAACAGATATACACGTCCTAAGCCTTATATTATCTAGCTTTCTTTTCTTACAGCGATTTTCAGGTAAATGAACCACATTTTTTTATTTCACGCAAAGGCGCAAAGGCGCAAAGGTACAAAGAAATACAGATACCAGCTTGTAGTCTAAATACATGAAAACTGCTGTAATTTTGAATTTTGAATTTTGAATTTTAAATTTTGAATTGTTATCAAATGGCTCTTTCAGCTTTTGACTTACTGACTATTACTTTTCACTCCTTAGGTAGGAATCCTTTACGTTCTGCCTTGACTACTCTAGGGATATTTATGGGTGTGGCGGCTGTCAGTGCCACACTTCAGGTTGGCACTATCAGCCGCACTTTGATCGCCCAACAACTGGAAAAACGAGGCGCACCTCAAGTCTCGGTATACCCAGACTGGGATTCTGGTGGTCGCAGTAGTCAACTTAAGTTGGAAGATATGGAATACTTGCGCCAACGGTTAGTGGGTTTACGGGCAATCAGTGCTTTTAATTGGGCTGGCCCTACACCAACTGTATTTCAGGACAAGGAATTTAGTCCTCCTATGTCACCTGTATCTCAAGATTTTCTGCTGACTTCTGGGAAAGCCTTACTATCAGGAAGGTTCTTTACGCCTGAAGATTTTGCCAGTTACCGACCAGTGGTAGTTGTCGATCAATTGCTAGCAGAACAACTTTTTCAGAAGCAGAATCCTTTAGGTCAGATGATTTATGCTGGGCGTAGACCCTATATCATCGTCGGGGTGGTAGCGACTAGTCTAGATGAAAATGCCCCGCCAACGGGTCAATTGTATGTACCGATGCCTGTTTATAATGCTCTAACTGGTAGCCGCGATATTGGCAGCATCCAAATGCGCCCTGACAAACTGGAAAATGTAGAAGATTTGAGCCACCAAGCTGAGGATCTGCTGCTACAAAGATTCCCAGGTCAAAAATTTAAGTTTTGGAATAATGTATCAGACATCATCCAGCAGCAGAAAACCCTGGAGATGGCTTCTCAAGGTTTAATGGCAGTAGGCGCGATCGCACTATTAGTTGGCGGTGTCGGGATTGCAAACATTATGATTGCCTCTGTAACCGAAAGAACCGCTGAAATCGGTTTGAGACGGGCATTAGGAGCAACCCAACAGGAAATTATGCTGCAATTTATTCTCGAGGCTATGCTTTTAAGTCTAATTGGAGGAACAGCAGGCTTGGGAGCAGTACACGGATTGACGGTTATAGTCGCTGATACCTTTAAATTGCCCTACGAGTTTAATAACAGGATTGCAGTGTTGGCATTGGGTTCAGCTTTACTGGTGGGGGTAGGAGCTAGTTTACCTCCCGCCGTGCGGGCTAGCCAGATCGATCCAGTCAAAGCCCTACGTTCAGAGTAATCACCAAATTTTATACCAATTTGAAAAAAGAATGTGACAGATGGTAGGGGCACAGCACTGCTGTGCCCTCTAGAATATATTGATGTGTCGCAAACATTATTTGAATCGGTATTAGATTTGAAATTTTGGATTTTGGATTGAAGAAATTTTCATCTAAAATCCAAAATCTATGCTCAAATCAAATTTGATATCCGCTAGCTAACTAACTTATAAAGCTACAAGTTGCGATTCTATCTCCGCAGATTTTAAATCGCGACCGATGAATACTAAACGAGTTTGCCTAGCTTCTTCTGGTTGCCAAGGGCGATCGTAAAACTTATCAAATCTAGTGCCGACACCTTGCATAACTAAACGCATCGGTTTATTCGGTACAACTACAAAACCTTTAATGCGATAAATCTCTTGTTGATTTGCTATTTGTTGCAGCTGTTGTTGTAGTTTTTCCGGGTCAAAGGCACGGTCTAAAATTACGTGAGTTGAAGTAATTTCGTCATCGTGGTCGTGGTCTTCTTCCGTATCATGATGACTAGGACGGCTATCTAAATTGTCTTCCACAGCCGCTTGCAAACCGAGTAATATAGATGGATCGAGTTGACCGCGATCGCTCTCCACAATCTTCACCACCCTCGGCAATTCTTGTTTGACTAATTCCTCAACTTGTGATTTAGTCTCACCATCCACCAAATCAGTTTTATTTAAAACTACCAAATCTGCACAAGCTAATTGGTCTTCAAACAGTTCTTGCAATGGAGTTTCATGTTCTAGACTATCATCTGCTTGCCGTTGGGCTGCCACTGCTTCTGGATTACTGGCAAATGTCCCCGCTGCTACCGCCGCACAATCCACGACAGTAATTACCGCATCCACTGTTGCACCAGTGCGAATTTCTTCCCATCGGAAAGCCTTAATTAGGGGTTTTGGTAAAGCTAACCCAGAAGTTTCAATCACAATGCAGTCAATGCGATCGCGTCGCTTGAGTAACTGTTGCATCGTCGGATAAAACTCTTCTTGCACGGTGCAGCACAAGCAGCCATTAGTTAACTCAAAGATATTACTTCCATCCTGACTATCTTCGGGACAAATTTGACAGGATTTCAACAATTCGCCATCAATACCGAGTTCGCCAAATTCATTAACTAAAACCGCAATCCTTCGTCCTTGGTTGTTTTGTAGCAGGTGGCGAATTAGGCTGGTTTTACCACTACCTAAGAAGCCTGTGATCACTGTGACAGGAATTTTTGTAGCCATATTTTTGCCTAATTTACTCAGTATAGTGAATTTTGCTGATTACAAACTTAAATACTGAGGTTAAACTGAATCAAAAGTTCGACTTAGTTATTTTAAGCTGAAATTCTGCACTAATTCTCAAACTCTTAATGCTGTTTGTGAATTTAATTCCCTATTGAAACCATTTCCATATAAAAATTTAGGAATCACATGGAAATTCTGTTTTGTTTTGATGAACAATATGAACAACACTTTGGTGTGGCTGTCACCTCTCTAATATTGAATAATCTTGAACATGTCAAACAAGTTCATATAATAACTAATAAAATCAACAGTAATTTGCATCATAAACTTGAACAACTTAAAGCCAAGTGTGATGTGAATTTTTTAATTTATCAAATAGATGATGCATCTGTAAAAAATTTAAAATTATCTTACCACATATCATCTGCTTCATATTATAGATTACTAGCAGCCGATCTCCTGCCCAGCCATCTTAGTAAAGTTCTTTATCTTGATTCAGATTTAATCGTTAACGGTTCACTTCTGGAGCTATATAATTACGATCTATCCAATTATATAATTGCAGCTTATAGCGGTTTAGCAAAAGCTGTAGCTACAAAAAAAAGGCTTCAACTTCAGAGTGACTATTATTTTAACGCTGGTGTCATGCTAATTAATTTAGATGCATGGCGCAAAATAGATGTGGGCAGTAAATGTCTTGATTTAATCCGTAATCAACCTGACTTAGTCCTGTTATTAGATCAAGATGCTTTAAACAAAGTCATTGATGGTCAATTTTTAAATTTAGACAACAAGTGGAATTCATTAGTTAACTTATATGCGGGAGAATCAGCGATTAATGAGGAATCAATTATCGTACATTTTGTTGGCTCATTAAAACCTTGGCATAGCTGGTGTATTGCTGCTGAAAAGAAAATTTATTGGTTATATCTTCAACAATCGCCCTGGTCAAGTGCTTACCCAGAATTACCTAATAATTTTAAAACTTTTTTATCCGCTATAAAAGCATTAATCCAACAAATTAAACTGAAAAAGCTAAAATCATGACTTATTAGTCCCGAATCCCGCTGAAAACAATATCCCATTCCAAATTCACAATCTAATATTCCCAGTCTAATAGCCTGAGGGGCAACTTCCTTGCGATCGCCTAAGCCTCATCTACTCAGGTGACCCCAGGGAAATTGCCCCTAGATTTTAAAAAAATTGATTTTACAACGAATTATTCAGCGGTAGCGAGTTCGGTGCTGCCACGGGTGCGCTTTCTGGTTAAGGTGTTGTAAAGCATGATACCGATGGCTTTGATTAAATTACCTTCCAATTCTTGGAACATCTTCATGTTCATACCAAAAGCGGCGTTGGCTTCATCCACGATGCGATCGGCTGTAGCTTCATCAATCGGCAATTCATCCAAAGCTTGACGATACTTAGCTTTAAATTCCTTCTCGTCGGTAATCTCTGCAAATTCATAAAAGGCAGTACCACCATCAGTGAGGTTCATTGCTGTTTGGGCAATACCTTTAAGGATTTGTCCACCAGATAAATCACCAAGGTAACGGGTGTAAGAATGGGCAATTAATAATTCCGGTTCTGTGGCTGAGATTTCCCGGATACGTTGGACGTAAGCTTCCCCAGCTGGAGATAGTTTGACTTGCTCCCGCCAGTTAAAACCATAGTAGTAACTCAGGTCTTCCTCTAAGGTTTGCTTGCGGTTGAGTTGAGGAAAATTAATTTTACTAACAATTGGATGGTTCTGGTGCTTTTCCATCTCCTCTTCCATAGCTGAGTAGATGAAATAGAAATTACCAACTAGCTTGCGGTATGAGCTTTTCTCCACAACCCCTTTTAAAAAGCACTTGACAAAACCGACATTTTCTGCCATCGTATGGGCTTTTTTAGTGCCTACACGCAATTTGCTTGCTAAATTGCTACTCATGCTAAAATTCTCAACTTTAAAAGGTCAACTACCAGAGTTTCGATTTACTAATGGCTAAATTAGGCCATTAAAACGTTACATTAGAACGATTTGATGAGAATTTATATTAAAAATTTTTAAGCAACCGGAGTTTGAACTTTTTTTGCACAGTAAAGCGTAAGAACCTGTAGTTTTAGAAGATGATTCGCAGTCGTCATGAGCTAATTTGCGGATTTACCCCAATAACTGCTGATTTTGCGAAAAATCAGCGGATGTGATGTTTTCTACAGCTTAGTTGTCTGCCGCTGCTTTGTAGAGTCATCATTAACTAGGAAAAACCGTCAAAAGTCCTAGTCATGCTTGCAAAGATTATTTATCAATTTGCAGAAACCAGATATTTTAAGGAATCTTTACGATAAAATAAGAAAATTCATAAGTATTTTTGCTGATAAACAGTATTCTGAGAATTAGAGATATTCTCTAAAAAGAACAATCTATAAGTAAGTTTATTAGCATCGATGAACTAGAAGCGAAGAATCGCGATCGCGCAAACAATTATTCAGTAAATATGCTATGATTTGGCACCATTTCCCATAATGGTAGAGGAGCCTATTAGTCTGTCAATTTTGTTTTGAGGGATTTTTGGTAGTGTGAGCGTCTCGCTCACGCGGCCTTTTCGGCCCGCACTACAGTCCATAATTTTTATCTTGACAGAGTACTAGAGGCAAATCTACAAAAATTGCCATCAAAAGTGAAGGGGCAAAATCTAAGTATTAGCACTGATAAATGGGATACTAGTGATTTATCTATATATAGTTACTTATCCAAATCAAACAGTAATAAGTCAGAATTGTTGAACAAAGTGTAAAGTGCTATTTTGCAGTGTGACTGTGTGGAGTGTTTTAATATATGGTTTCATCAATAACTCGAACTCAAGGCGGCCTGAATGGAAGTTCTGCTGTAGTCAGCAATATCGCCAGCAATTATTCCCCTAACTTAATAACGCTGCCAAACAATCCCTTATTTGGTACAGATGGGATTCGCGGGCGAGTAGGAGAATTGCTGAATGCGCCTTTAGCATTGCAAATAGGTTTTTGGGCTGGGATTGTTTTGCGTACTCATGCCAATAACTCAGGGCCAGTGATTCTCGGACAAGACTCCAGAAACACCAGCGATATGCTGGCGATGGCTTTGAGTGCCGGGTTAACAGCAGCGGGAATAGAGGTATGGTATTTAGGTTTATGCCCTACTCCCTGCGTTGCTTATCTGACAAGCGTCAGTGATGCCATAGGCGGAGTTATGATTTCTGCCAGCCATAACCCACCAGAGGACAACGGCATTAAAATTTTTGATGGGGATGGTGGGAAGTTATCACTAGCATTGCAAGCAGAAATTGAAGCTGGGCTGCGAGGCAAGAAACCAGCCGTTGCTAGTGTGGTAAATAATTGCGGGCGACATTATTTACGAACAGAATTAGTTGCAGATTATGGTGATGCTTTAAAACAACCTTTACAAGGTGCAGTTAATCTCCAAGGGATGAAGATTGTTTTAGATTTAGCATGGGGCGCAGCAGTTGGGCTAGCCCCAGCAGTATTTAGGGAAATGGGGGCAGAGGTTATTTGCTTGCATAACGAAGCAGATGGCGATCGCATTAATGTTAATTGTGGTTCTACCCATTTAGAAATTCTCCAAGCTGCTGTCAAAGAACACAAAGCTAATGTTGGCTTTGCTTTTGATGGCGATGCCGATCGGGTTTTAGCTGTAGATAGTACAGGTAGACAAGTTAACGGTGATTACATTCTCTACCTGTGGGGACGCCACCTCAAGCAACAGCAACAATTACCAGATAATTTGATAGTTTCCACCGTCATGGCTAACTTAGGCTTTGAAAGGGCTTGGGAAAAATTAGGTGGAAAATTGATTCGCACCGCCGTTGGGGATCAATATGTGCAAGCCGAAATGTTGCGACATGGGGGAATGCTAGGAGGCGAACAATCTGGTCATATTCTTTGCCGTCATTATGGTATGACCGGAGATGGCTTGTTAACGGCCTTACATATAGCAGCTTTGATTAAAGAAGCTGGTGTTGAACTGCATGAAATGGTAGACCAAAGCTTTCAGACCTACCCCCAACTATTGCAGAACGTGCGCGTACTAGATCGCGATCGCCGCATGGCCTGGAAAGATTGCGAACCACTACAAAAAGCGATCGCCCAGGCGGAAACAGCAATGGGTGATGCTGGTAGAATTTTAGTCCGTGTTTCTGGCACAGAACCAGTTATCAGGGTTATGGTGGAAGCGGCCAATGCAGAACTGGCACACCACTGGACAAATGAACTGGTTTCACAAGTCCAGCAACACTTAGGATAACCAGTGCTGAAGTGCTGAGTTATACTTACTCAGAACTCAGCACTTCAGTACTGAAACACATGGCGAAATCCAATCAAAAATCTCAAAAATCAAAAAAGCGTAGGCGTAGCCCGCCGCAGGCATCGCAAACAGAAAAATCTACCCTTAGCCTCAAAGAACAGTTAGCCCAAAAGCGCAAGGCTAATCTAGCAAAAAAAGAATTTATCAGTTTATTAACTACCGCCGTTGGTGGCGGTTTATTCTTAGGCATACTGCTGTTTTTTGCAGGTGGAATTAAAGCAGCAGTTCCCGGTGTTTTAGCAATTATCATCCTTTCTTTTTCTTATAAATATCCCCGCCAAGCCCTTTTTGCCTTTATTATTTACGTCCCTTTTGGGGGTACAATCACTTACTACATTGGTAATAGTCCCATACTGCAATTAGCTAAAGATGCTTTCTATATTCCCGCCTTAATTGGAGTTTGGCAAAGTTGTAAGAAGCAGGGGTTACCTTTCATTATTCCCCAAGCCATTAAAACCCCACTATTAATTTTATTAGGCTTGTGTTTACTAACACTAATATTTATCAATGGCGGACAGCAGTTTAACCCACCTCAAGTAGGATTGCTAGAAAAAGCACCAAGTGAATTTCCTATAGGTTTGGGTATTTTGGGATTAAAAGTATTTTTAGGCTATGTACCTCTAATTACCTGTGCTTATTATTTAATTCGCAATCAAAAAGATTTTCTATTTTTATCACGGCTACAAGTTGTCTTAACACTTATTTGTTGCGTCCTGGGATTTATTCAATATTTATTATTACTCACTGGTATATGTCAAGGTACTAGAGGTTATGTAGGAGATGCCTTATTTAGAGCCACATTAGAGGCTAGATGTTATTTTGGCGGCTCATTATTATATAGTCCAGAAGAAGGAGTTATTCGCCTTCCAGGAACTTTTGTTGCTCCTTGGCAATGGGCATGGTTTTTAATTTCTAGCACCTTTTTTAACTTTGCTACTGGCTTCTCCGACCCTTCGATAATTTGGCGATTTATAAGTTTAGCTTCCTTAGCAACAGTGTTTATTAATGCTGTGATTTCTGGGCAAAGAATTGCTCTAGCTTTAGTACCAACCTGCTTCGTAGTTTTATTATTTCTTACTGGTCAAATTGCCAACCTCAAACGGTTTATTCCCATCGGTATCGGATTGGCTGTAATTTTGGGTATTGCTATGGTAACTAACCCTACTGTAGTGCAAGAAAGAATCGATAGTTTTACAGGTCGCTGGGAAACTTCACCACCCCAAGAGTTTATCTTTCAGCAATTTGAAGACACCTGGAAAAATGTAGATGCTCCTATAGGAAGTGGCTTAGGAAGAGCCACTAATTCTGCTCGTTCAATGGGTGAAACTAAACTGATAGAAACATACTTTCCCAAAATACTTTATGAAGTAGGAATTAGTGGATTAATTGGCTTCTTATTTTTTGTGACTACCCTCACAAGAACTGGCTTTAAAACCTATCGCTCAATAAAAAACCGTAATTTCCGCACTTATGGAGCATCTTTGTGGGTATTTATATTGTTTATTAGCTATAACACCTACTATTATCCTCTCGATGTCGATCCAGTTGCTGTTTATTACTGGTTTTATGCAGGAGTTCTTTTTAAATTACCATTCATAGATAAACAAGAACAAGCAAATAGTGAAGCGACGCAGAAAACCAATAAAAAACCTCTCCTCTAAGCTCGACTTTATCCAAAATTAAGAACTTGGTTCTCCATATCCGGCAAAAATCCTGGCTTTTTGGCAAATACTTTTTCCATGTCACTGATTCAAGCTCAAGTCCAAAAACTAAAACTACCGTCCCGCAATGCTTTCAGCATCGGGGTGGGTTGCGTAAAAATGGATAAAGTCGAGCTTAGAGCGTGTTTGAAAAGTTTTTTGCTGTACCTTTCCACTTTAAGATCCCCCCTAACCCCCCTTTTTAAGGGTAGGGCTGTTTCATTCCCTAAAAGGCTTGCAAATGCAAGGGTTCAGGAGATAAAAAATAAGCTTGGCATTCAATCTTAGGCATTAAAATGGTCACCAATTTATGACTTTTGCCCTGATATTTATCACCAATCATATTGACAAAATACATACCATTACGAATGAAACGGCCCTGCTTTTTAAGGGGGGAAGCGGAATCAAAGTCTCCCTTTTTAAGGGAGATTTAGAGGGATATAAAACTTTTGATAGCGATAAGACGACTTTTCAAACATCCTTTAACTGACAAGTTCCCAGCGATAAAATATCCATTTAGGATACTACCGTAAACTCCCTGAGGGCAAATTCCTAGCTGTAGTTTAGGCTAGATTCAGGTGACAAGATTGTCTTTTTAGATTAATAGAGTCAACTAAATACTCAATTTCTTAAAGAATTCGGGTATCTGAAGGAAATCAAATACGACTGTTATATTAGACTTCTTGCAAAAGTCCTTATTCTTACCTTCTTCTTTGCGTCTTTGCAACGGCAGTCGCTACAACGGGGGGAACCACCAAGGGCGCGCTGCCTCGTCTTTGCGTGAGACAGGTTTAATGTTGGCAGTAATTCCAAAAATTATCTCAAGCCTGTTTATTAATAGTGAGTATTATTTTAATAATTTATAGTATTTTATTTGTTAAATTAGCATATTTTTTAATAAAAAATTACTACTTGTGAGATACATTTCTGAATATATCAGCATATAAATTTTAATTAAAATGAGAATTTTTAATAAAAAAATACAACATTTATTTTGCATATAAAAACTATGATTAATCTACCTTTAATTTCTGTAATTATCCCTACTTATTCTCGAGAGGAAGCCCTAAAAGATAGTCTGATAGATATTATGAAACAGGATTATCCAAATTTTGAAGTTATAGTAGTAGACCAAACTCCAAAGCATCTACCAGAAATTCAAGCTTACCTAGAAGAATTAGTAAAAGCCGATAAAATTAAATGGTTCCGCTTAGATTGGGCGAGTTTACCAGGCGCACGTAATTATGGTGTACGACGGGCAAAGGGTGAAATAATTTTATTTATTGATGATGATGTACAGTTAACATCTGGCTTTTTATCAGCCCATGCAAAAAACTATTTGCAAAATCCAGAAGTCGGGGCTGTTGCTGGACGAGTATTTGACAGAATGAAATTAGGTGATTCTGGGGGAGAATTGCAAATTGAATATCTTCCTCCCCAAGCAATGGACCCAGGAATTGCTTGGTATCACATAGATTTAGTCCACACAATCAAACCCCAGCAAGTACTCACTGCTAGGGGGTGTAATATGTCTTTTCGCCGGGAAATTTTTACTAAATATGGACTGAGATTTGATGAACGGTTTCGCGGTAGTGCTGTGCGCGAAGAATCGGACTTTTGTTTGCGCGTGCGACAGACAGGATATAAGATTTGGTACGACCCAGAGGCTGATTTAGTGCATTTGGGTGAAGAAACAGGAGGTTGTCATGATATTAGTATGCGATCGCTCAAATATCAACTCACCTTTTACCACAATCATTTCTTACTGGGACTGAAAAACCTTACCGTTACTCAAGCTTTACGCCTCTACGCCCGTTTATTTGATTGTCACGTCCTGGGACGACCTCCTTGTCATAAAAGCGCTTCTCCCATCAAAATCTTAACTCGTTGCTTTTTCTATATTTTGGGTTTTCTCAAAGCTGTAGGTACTATCATTCAATCATTATGGAATGATGGGCAAATTTATAGTCGTCTTGATCAAGAATTTTAGTTATTTTTTACCCTTATAAATCTAGTTTTGTAGGGTGGGCAATGCCCATATTACGATTTCTCCCTATTACTTAAATTATGCAAATTATCTATGAAAATTTTAGTTGCTAGCCATACTTATATTGTAGACTTAAATTGCCAGAAGTTACGCACTTTATCTCAACTAGAACCAGGAATTGAAGTAACGGTTGTTGTTCCTAAAACCTGGCGACCGGGCGGTGTACAAAACAAAGTTATTGAAACAGAATACCGCGATGAAGGCGCATTTAAAATCGTCCCTGTTTCTAACTTTAGTCAAAATCAGCAAGGATTGCTCACGTTTGGTGTTGATTTAGTATCTTTATTACAGCAGTTTCGTCCCCATGTAATTCAGGTAGAACAAGGTTCTAGGGGACTGGCTTATACTCAGATAATTGCGTTAAATGTACTCTTGGGTTTGAACGCCAAAAATGTATTTTTTACATGGTGGAACTTACCATATAATCTAAAGTTACCAGTTGAATTATTAGAAAAATATAATCTTAGCCATAGCCACGGAATTATTTGTGGTAATCAGGATGGGGCAAAAATTTTCCAAGATAAAGGATATAAAAGACCGATTAAAGTTATGCCACAGTTGGGTGTAGATGAACAATTGTTTACTCACCAACCTCAACCGGAGTTAGGCGCTAAATTAGGAATTTTATCAAGTGATTTTGTTGTGGGTTTTGTTGGCAGATTTGTGCAAGAGAAAGGTTTGCTAACCCTTTTAAAAGCATTAATAAGCATAAAAGATAAACCTTGGAAGTTACTGCTGCTTGGACGGGGAGAGTTATATACAGAATTACTGAAAATAACAGCGGAAAACTACATTCAAGACCGGGTAATTATCATTGAAAGTGTTCCTCATAATGCAGTACCTCAGTATATTAATTTGATGGATACTTTAGTACTACCTTCAGAAACGACATACAAATTTAAAACTTTGACTGCTATTGGCTGGAAAGAACAATTTGGTCATGTACTCATTGAGGCGATGGCTTGTAAAGTCCCTGTAATTGGTTCTAACTCTGGTGAAATTCCCCATGTGATTGGTGATGCTGGTTTAGTCTTTCCTGAAGGTGATGCTCAGGCTTTAGCTAATTGCTTAACTCAATTAATTGATAACCCAGAACTTGCTAACCAAATCGGTGTGATGGGTTATCAAAAAGTGATGAATCAATATACAAATAAAGCTTTAGCACAGCAGCAATTGGATTTTTATCAGGAAATTGTTAATAGTCATTAGGTGTTGAAAAATTTTAGGTTTTAAACGCAGAGTGGCGCGGAGGGTTACGCAAAGTATCGCACATATTTTATCAGATACGGTTATGTTTTCTAATTAATATTCTTCTCAATAAGAAAGGACAAATTTATGAAAATCCTACACATTGTCCCTTCAATTTCTCTAATTTATGGCGGGCCTAGTCAAATGGTTTTAGGGCTGGCTCCCGCCTTGGTAAAAGAGGGAGTAGAGGTTACAGTCATCACAACTAATAGTAATGGCGATAATGGACAAAAACCTCTGAATGTTCCTTTAAATGAACCTGTAAAACAAGATGGTTATGAAATTTTATATTTCCGTTGTGCGCCATTTCGTCGCTATAAGTTTTCCCTAGATTTAGTCAATTGGTTAAAACGTCACGCTTGTGAGTTTGATTTAGCGCATATTCATGCTTTGTTTTCGCCTGTGAGTAGTGTTGCAGCAACTATCTGTCGCCAGCAAAAGTTACCTTATATTTTGCGACCTTTAGGAACTCTTGATCCGGCTGATTTACGTAAGAAAAAATTATTAAAACATCTGTATGCAGCAATTATTGAACGGCAAAATTTAGCTGGGGCGGCTGCAATTCATTTTACTAGCGATCAAGAAGCAAAAATATCATCAAGATTTGGGGTGAATACCCAAGATTTAGTGATTCCCTTGGGTGTGGTTCCGCCTCAATTCAGCAACCAGCGACAGGAAAATTTGGTACGCAATCAGTTGGGTATTCCTTGTGATGTACCTGTGATATTATTCATGTCACGGATTGATCCGAAAAAAGGGTTAAATTTGTTAATTCCAGCTTTAGAAAAGTTATTAGCTATTGGGTGCAATTTTCACTTTGTCTTGGCTGGGACAAATCCCCAAGATCCAGATTATGAACAAAATATCATTGCTCAAATCCAAAATTCACCACTGCGATCGCACTCTACAATTACAGGCTTTGTCACAGGTGAGCTAAAAGCTAGTTTACTACAAGCCGCTGATGTCTTCGTCTTGCCTTCCTACTATGAAAATTTTGGCATTGCTGTGGCTGAGGCGATGGTAGCAGGAATACCTGTAGTAATTTCCGACCAAGTGCATATTTGTCACCAAATACGCGAAAGTCAGTCTGGGTGGGTAGGTAGACTGGATGTACAAGTACTGGTAAATTTATTGCAAGCAGCTTTGGAAAATCCCCAAGAACGTCAACGCCGGGGAATCAACGCCCAACAATATGCATTACAAAATTACAGTTGGGATGCGATCGCTCACCAAACTATCGAAGCATACCAGCAAATCAGGCCATCGCCTTAATGTATTGAGCTTCTTTACGGGAAATTACGTAAAATAACATTTCTTTACAAATCTCTTAAACCGATGGGGAAACCGGGGTATTTTGTCACGCTTACGTAGTAGAATACTTAATGCCTTCTAACTACAGGGAAGCTCTCATGACTCTCCGTCTAGGTGATACAGTACCCAACTTTACGCAAGCCTCTACACATGGCGACATAGATTTTTACGAATGGGCAGGTGACAGCTGGGTAGTGCTGTTTTCTCACCCTGCTGACTATACACCTGTTTGCACCACTGAACTAGGCACGGTTGCCAAGCTAAAACCAGAATTTGACAAGCGCAACGTTAAAGCGATCGCCCTCAGCGTCGATGATGTAGAATCCCATAATGGATGGGTGGGCGATATCGAAGAAACCCAAAACACTACTCTCAACTACCCAATTTTGGCAGATGCAGATCGTAAGGTTTCTGACCTTTACGATATGATCCATCCCAATGCTAATGCAGCTGTGACAGTGCGATCGGTTTTCGTTATTGACCCCAACAAAAAGCTACGTCTGAGTTTCACATACCCTCCCAGCACAGGACGCAATTTTGATGAACTGTTGCGAGTAATTGATTCTCTGCAACTGACAGATAATTACAGCGTGGCTACACCAGCTGACTGGAAAGATGGGGATAAGGTTGTAATTGTCCCCTCCTTGAAAGATCCTGAAGTGTTGAAGGAGAAATTCCCCAAAGGTTACGAGGTAGTTAAACCCTATCTGCGCTTGACACCTCAGCCTAACAAGTAAGTCTGAAGATTATTTCATGTAAATATCTGCTGTCAAGGCGCGAAGATAAAACTTTGCGCCTTTATATTTTTACGTGAAAATATAAATAAAAGTTAGTCTGGTAAGCATTATGCTCTCATTCCCCTTGGTGTTACAAATTCCGCCATCAATGCAAATGACAGATGAACAATTCTTTGAGTTTTGTCAGGTAAATCGTGATTTACGCATTGAGCGAGATCAATGGGGAAACATATCAATTATGTCGCTTACAAACGGAAAAACAGGGAATCGTGACGAACACATATTTAGTCAACTTTATGCGTGGTCAGAACAAGATGGTACGGGTATTACTTTCGACTCCAGCACAAGATTTAAGCTATCAACAGGTGCAAATAGATTACCCCATGCTTCTTGGATGAAATTAGAAAGGTGGAATACTTTGTCATCAAAACAAAAAGAACGATTTGTTCATCTATTTCCCGATTTTGTAGTTGAATTCAGATCCCTCAACGAGAACCTGCAACCCATAAAGGAAAAAATGGCAGAATACATGAGGGAACCAGGAGTAAAGTTAAGCTGGTTAATTGACCGACAGCATCGCCAAGTATATATTTATCGTCCTGGCGAACCAGAGGAATGTTTAGATAATCCTGACAGGGTTAGCGGTGAATCAGTGTTACCAGGATTTGTTTTAGATATGAAAGTTTGGTAGAAACCTGTAGCAGTGTCAAACTATTAATGAAAACCGAATCCCGCTTCTGGTGGTGCAAGTTCATCATCTACAGTAGTCAACATCAATGAGTTTGATTAGATAATATTGTATAAGCTTCGTTAATTAGGCGCATTTTTTCTTGAGCTTGTTTTTGTAACTGTGGCTGATGCACAAATAAATCTGGATGCCATTTTTTTACTAAAGTTTTGTAAGCTTGTTTCACTTCACTCAATGATACACCTGGCTGTAATCCTAAAATTCCATAAGCACGGGTAATTTTGTCTTTTTCTGCTTGGGTTTTAGGTGGCTGAGGTGCTTTATTGCTTTGGGATGTATTCTGCTGTTTGTTAGCTTGAGAACCAGGATTACGCATTTCTGCTTTCATTCGCGCTATCTCCTCATCAAGTTCCCAATTGCGAAATTTTGCTTCCAATTCTGCTGGATTTGGCGAGGGTGAAGCCTTGGGTGGTGGAGGTGGAGGTGTATTAACTCGCTGAGTGGAAGATGTTTGATAAGTATAAGAAGTTTTAGATGTTGAGGATGCAGAAGCATTAACTTTCTCTTCTACTTTTGAGTAAGTTTTTTGTTCCTTTTCTACTGGTGGGGTATATGGCGTATATTTTGGCGTTTCTCGGTAAGGTTGATAATTGGTAGATATCTTAGCTTTATTTAACTCTTGTAGTAATTGATTAAAACTATTTTGTAATTGCTGCAAATCTTTACGCTTATTGGCAATTTCTAAAGGTTCTTGGCTACCTGAAAAGTGAATTACCTTTTTAGCTTTATGCTCAAATTCAGCCAAAATTGATAATCCTTGATTGCTCAATTGGGAGAAATAATCTTCAGTTGCAGCTATGCAAAGTTGCGCAACCTGCTGATGATAAGATTCCTTAGCTGATTTGTCGTCAGATTCTTGAATATTTTTGTTTAATAAATAAGAAATACTCCCAACCACAGCCGCACCTACAGGGCCACCCAATAACCAACCAATACCACCACCAACTGCAATCGCACCAGGTTCACTTAAATCATTACTATTACCTGGTTTAGGTGGTAATGTAATTTGTGGTTCTCTAGGTAAGGGAATATATAAATCTTCTGGCCTTGCTTCTTTGAAAAACTCGTAAGCTTGATAAAGCCATTTCATGATATTTAGTTGTAACTCAGTCAAGTCTTTTTTTAAAGTATCTATTTGCCAAGTTTTAAATTTATCTTCGGCTATTGCTACTGTGGCATTAGTTTGATATTTCTTGAGCAGATTGGATAAATCTAGCCAAGTGCGTAATTCAGCAATACTCTTACTTAAGCCTTGTTGAATTAGATTAGCAGCTTTTTGTTTAACCTCAATTTTAGCAGTTTCCTTTCCATCAAAAGAGTTGATTTCGCTCAGGAGGGGGTCAATTTTTGATTTTAAATTGAATTGAATTTGCGAAGCGATCGCCTGCACTCTGGGTAATCGCACATCGCCACGATTTTGTTGTAAAATACTGACAATATTTTGCAAAGCTGCTTCAAAGGTTGCTAACCCGCTACTAGTAGCAGCAGCAACATCACCTTTTAATCTGGCTCTTAAAGCTGGTAAAGCATCCACACGATATAAATTACTAAACCCCGGTGGTAATTCGGCGCGAAAACTTTCGGCGACAAACAGCAGGCGATTTTGTACTTGCTGTTGTTCTTCGGGTTCAAGTAAGTTAATAAAATTAGCGACAAAAATAACTGTTTTAATACCCCGATCTAATAGCCAATCGCGCAAGTTTTCTCGCTCACCCAAAGTCATTAACTTGCGAGCATCGAGTAATTGTACTACTAAATCTGTAGATAACAGGCGATCGCGTACTAAATTATCTTGTTCTTCGCGATCGTTTGTACCTGGTAAATCCAGTAATTCTATACCCCTTTCTAAAAAAGGATGAGGACAAAAAACTTCTACAGATGTAACATCTTGACGCATCTGTCTGTTACCATCCAAAATTGCATACTGCTGCAAAATTTCCGTACCACTGCGATAAATTTCTGTACCATCTCTCAATAGAATTCGCGTGCGTAAATCAGTACCATACTTGACGGTAATCGCCGCGCCTGTCGTGGGAATTAAATCAATTGGTAAAGTACGATTTCCTAAAATGGCATTTAATAGGGTGGATTTACCATGATTGAAGGGGCCAAATACCGCAATCTGAAAGTTAGGATTAGCCAAGTAGTGAGAGATAGTATTTATATCTTGAGATAGTTGTGATTTACGCTCTAAATTTAGCAATGTAGATGCAGATTTGAGCGCCTTCACTAAATCCTGATAACTTTCAGATTGTTTTTGCATATTTTTCTGGTTGTATGTTGTGTATGCAAATAGATTTTGGATTGGTAAATACAGATAAACACAGATTTTTCTCGGTGTTTATCTGTGTTTATCTGTGGTTTAATCTTCATTGCTTGGTATTAGCTTTCCTCTCTGTGTTCTCTGTGACTCTGCGGTTCAAAAGTAATTTAACCACAGAGACGCAGAGGGCACAGAGATAAGAGGTGATAGTTTATCTATGTTTATTTAACTAACCGCCAATTACGCCAAGTAGGGTGGGCATTGCCCACCAGCTCCGGGTTTTGGTGGGCAATGCCCACCCTACATATATTTTCTCATTTCTTAGTATGACCTAATATTAACTTTCAACTATAGTAAGCTAATAAATTATTATAAGCAGCTTCAATTTTTTGCAATTGTTCTATCACATTTTCCTGCAAATTTTTCAGCCGCTTTAACTCACTTTCGCGATTAATTTCCCGTGTAGCTTTCTGCTTGAGGAGATTATCTAATTCAGATTTCCGAGATGTGATATCGTCGTTGATTCTCCTACTCACTTCTCTTTCATAAGAGTCAAAACACTCTTTAACTGCATCATATACTGTTTGCGATTGCTCATGTGCTACTTGGGGTAGGTATTTTACTAATTCTTTCTTGGTAGTTTTTACCAATTCTTTACGTGCTTGATCTGCTTGGAGAAACCCTACTCCTAAGCCTAGCAATGCAAACCCAATCGGACCGAGAAAAACACCAGTTACAGCTGAAATTATGCCACCAATACCAATTACAGTGAAGTAATTTAATAAAATATTTTTCCAATCAAATCCTGCGCCAGCTAATGCAACCCCAGCTAAGTTTCCTCGCGATAAAGACAACAATCCCATCGCCCATTTTGCCCATCCAGGAGATTTATCATCTTCTGGAGTACCAGCAGGATTTACTTTTACTTGTTGTCCTGTTAATTTTTCGGTAATTTGGTCTGTAACTTGACTATAAGATGCGCCATATTGTGCCGCACTCAAAGAAAGTTCTCTAAAACCTGCATTGATATCTTTTTCAGCCGTTAAAGTCCAAGCGGAGAATTTATCAGTCATGTATTGCTCAAAAGCTTTTTGCAATGCAGTATTAAATTCATCTCTTTTTCCACTACTGAGGAAATCAAACAAATTTAACTCTGGCTGATAGCGTAAGAAATCAGTTTCAAAGGTATTTCCTAAGTTTAAAACATAGCTGCGAAAGGATTCAGAAATCTTTCTGGCTTGGGTATCTCTAGTATTGATAATTTCTTTTTGGAATTGATCGCGGATATTTGTCAGTTTTTTAAATTCCGGTTCTACAGAATCAATTCTTTGTTTCAATTCATTGACATCTTTATCCAGCAATGGTAAGCGTCTTTCTATAGCTTCGTGGGTGTGATTGCAGGCTTGTCTCGCTAAAGTTCTCACTTGTCGCAATTCTGCGATCGCACGTTCTCTGGTAAGAAATGTATTCAAGGCTCCCATAAACTCTAAAAAGCCAGTCCCAGCTAAATCAGCTTGGGGATTTTTCAATCTTTTTCTGAGTGCTTGAATTGATGAAAGCTCAAATACACGCTCATTGTAAATGTTCTGACCATCTACATAACAATATTCTGCTAAATTCGCTTGAAATACTTGCCGTAATCTATCTTCTGCTGCACTTAATTCTTCTACATCATCAGGATCAATCAATGATTCTTTTACCTGATCCCAAGCATTAACTAAGAAGAAAACCGTCAAACCTCGACCTTTAATGTAATTTTCGAGATAGCGACGCTCACCCAATGTGCAAGGTTGGGATGCTCTCATCACAAACAAAATTGCATGGCAATTATTGACATATCCTAACGATAATTCGTTACGTGCTTCTGTATCGTTTAACCCTGGACTATCAACAATTTCAATTCCCTTTTCCAATAGTGTTAAGGGATACTCAACCACTGCATAATCGACATCAGGAAAAGCCTGTTTTTTTTCTTGTTCTAATTTTTTTGCTTCTGCCGGATCAATAGTATATTTATATTTAAAGCTTTGAAAATCTAGTTGTTGTGGGCTTTTACCATCATTAAAATGTATTGTGACTTTTTTCTCTGGTCCGTAGCGTAAAACTGTTAATACTGCGGTACAAGGATTAACATCACTGGGTAGCAAATTTTCGCCAATTAAGGCGTTGAGAAACGTACTTTTACCCCGTTTCATATCGCCTAGAACCAAAAGGCGAAACACACCTTGGCGCAGATTTTTACTAGCTACTGTAATATCTTCAATATCTCGTTCTAAACTAAGTTTACCTGAGGAAGATTCGCCAGCTAACTCTGCTTGATTAATTGTGTCAGCAAGTTTGCTCAAACATACTGACATTTCTGATCGCACTTGCGCAACACGTTCTAAATCGTTGAGAAACTTGTCAGCCGCAACTTGATTAGTCATTTTGATACCCTAAATTAAGGTTTGTTTTTTGGAGATTCTAGGAAAAGTTTGTAAGCCATCCAAACCAGCGCACCGAACATCACAATTCCCGCTACCGCTGCGGCTATCCTCACAGCAACTAACACCGCCACCCCAATCCCAAAAAGCTGTATACCGAAAATCGCTTTTTTCATCCACGGTTGAGAAAACTTTTCTGACTGATGCTTGACAGTTTTATGAAAAGGTGGTTCAGGACGATTGATATCCGCTTCCATTTCCCGGAGTCGTAATTCCATTTCTCGTTCTCTGAGTTTACGTTCGCGCTGTTCTAAGTCTTGATTGCGATCGCCTTCCATTGGTTTCCACCCCATTGAGGACAATGAAATATTTTCAGTAATTATAGGTTATATTTGTGTATTTTATTTTACTGATAAATAATAACCCTCAGTATAATCCCTATTTTCATTGAAAATGCTTAACAGCAAAATTCATCAGATATATTAGATCCACCAGTTGAGCTTGCTTTTTCGGAATTTTGAGTACAGAAAGGCAGAATTCAGCAGTTCGGCTTAGCGAGAGTTTCGACTTCGCTCAACTCCCGCTAAGTTAAGATTCAGTTGGCAGAGGGAGCAGAGGAGACAAACAATTCAAAATTCACACATTATGCTCTGTTAAGATTTCCCTGTTCCCTTTTACAAATGACAATTGACCATTGACAACTGACCATTGACAAATGATATGTAAAATGGTCAGCGTATCTCGCTCGATGTAGGCGATCGCTCATGTCCATGACAAAACGGCAAATGCCGTCATTTTTACGCTTTCCCAAAAATCCGAATCTTTCTCAACGACTAATGTTGATTGGGATAGCCATTACTCTGTTTTTTATATTCCTGGCGTTCTTTGCTCCCGTATTTCAAGCTTGGGGATGGCTACAAGATCCCACAAAAACGACACCTAACCCAGTTTCCGATCCACCTTCAGGCCAATTTTGGTTTGGCACTAGTATCTTGGGACAGGATGTGTTTTCTCGGACAATCTTTGGCGCTCAAGCGGCTTTGCAAGTGGTGATTTTAGCAACAGCGCTGAGTATGGTAGTTGGTGTGCCATTAGGTATGGTCAGTGGCTATCTCGGCGGTAGATTAGATAAGATATTGCTGTTTATCATGGATAGCATTTACACCCTACCAGGACTACTGCTCTCAGCGACACTAGCATTTATGGTAGGGAGGGGGATATTAAATGCAGCGATCGCTATTAGTATTGCCTACATTCCCCAATATTACCGAGTTGTGCGCAACCACACTGTCAGCGTGAAAACAGAGGTATTTATTGAAGCTGCTCAAGCAATGGGCGCTTCTACTTGGATTGTGCTGTCTCGCTATTTATTTTTCAATGTCATTCAAAGCGTACCTGTGTTATTCACCCTCAACTGTGCCGATGCGATTTTAGTCTTAGGTGGTTTGGGATTTTTGGGTTTAGGATTGCCAGAACAAGTTCCAGAATGGGGACATGATTTACAACTAGCACTATCGGGATTATCCCTCGGCATTTGGTGGACTACACTTTTTCCTGGTTTAGCGATGACATTGATGGTGGTAGGGTTATCACTACTTGGTGAGGGTTTAAATGAATTTGTCAATCCTCGTTTGCGACGACAGAATAGTATTCGGAAATAATTCAGTCAATAGTGAACAGTAATTAGTACACAGGCTGATCTTGATTTGGAGATTGATGTGAAAGATAATTTAACTTTAATTGCCGCCGCTACTGGCGGGTTTATGCTTTCTGTAGCTTTATCAGGAATTTTACGGGGAGCACCAGTCACAGCTTGGCAAGGTGAATCAGGTATGCGGCAGACGAATGTTACCAATTTACAATTTGCCGCCAAGAAACCTGAAAACTCAGAATTTTTTAGCAACAAGACACAAAAAAGCTAATATGCTTTTTGAAAGTGATTGGGCATTGGGCATGGGGCATGGGGCATTGGGCATTGGGCATTGGTCAATAGTCATTACTCATTACTCCTCCTTGTCCCCCTTCCCTAGCCCCTAGCCTCTAGTCCCTAGTCCCGAAACAGTGGTGAATTCTCAAGTAATTGGTATCGATTTGGGGGGAACAGCGATTAAGCTGGGGCGATTTGATCGAGATGGCAATTGTCTGCAATCTCTGACAGTAGCAACTCCCCAACCATCCACGCCCCTATCTGTGCTGGCGGTGATGGTGGATGCGATCGCCCAAGTTGATCCAGATAATCAAACTGTGGCGATCGGTGTCGGCACTCCGGGCCCTGCTGATGCGAAGGGACGCATTGCCAAAATCGCCATCAACCTGACAGGATGGCGAGATGTACCTTTAGCAGATTGGTTAGAAGCGAAAACTGCTAAACCCACAATTGTTGGTAACGATGCTAACTGTGCAGGTTTGGGCGAAGCTTGGTTAGGTGCTGGTCGCTGCTTTCAAAATTTTATTATGCTGACTTTGGGGACTGGTGTTGGCGGTGCCATCTTCCTCAATGGCAAACTATTCATCGGACATCAAGGCGCAGGGGGAGAACTAGGTTTAATCAGCTTTAACCCTGAGGGGCCGATGTGTAATAGTGGTAATCGCGGTTCTTTGGAACAATACACCTCAATTACAGCCATCCGTCGCCGCACTGGCAAAGAACCTTGCGAATTAGGCGCTTTGGCAGAAGTAGGAGATGCCAAAGCCTTGACTTTTTGGCAGGAATATGGTACAGATTTGGCTATTGGCTTAACAAGTTTGATTTATGTTTTAACGCCAGAAGCGATCGTCATTGGTGGTGGCGTGAGTGCGAGTTTCCAGTTTTTCTTACCCGCTGTTAAAGCAGAAATTGAGCAAAGAGTTATGCCGACATCGCGTGTCGGTTTACAAATTTTACAGGCCAAATTAGGTAATGCTGCGGGTATGGTAGGTGCAGCAAAGTTAGCATGGCATCTGCTAATAAGCACGATTTAGGCAACCTGATTAACAGTATTAACAGTATTAAAAGTTGGCTGTGGAAGCTGTTCATTTGTAGCTTCGTAAGCCATAATTAGGGATTCTAATGCTTCAATACCATTTGTCACAGCTTCTTCATAAGTATCGCCATGAGTCCGCCAACGCTGTCCGGGAAAATCAGGAAATCCAACTAAGAAGCAGTTGTCTTCAAGAGACCATTGAATTAACATTTGATACTTAAATTTACTCATCTTTCTGTTTTTCTTGCTGTTGTTTCTCCTCTACCTCTTTTATAGCTTGTTGCACATCCTTTTCTTGGTAGGGTTTAGCGTCCGAACTATCTTTTCCTGAAACCGTTAGCTTTCCAGCATATAAAGGATGTATCCAGTTAGTGTGGCTTCCTTTTCCTGGGAGTTCAGTAAAACCTACTTGGCGTAACCATTGTTTTAACTCCCTAATCTTCTTAGGCATTATTTAGATCGACAAATAATTTGGCAATCAACAAGGGGCGGGGAAACCCCGCCTTTATCTAATTTTTCCCATTCGGACGCTGAATAATGGTTTCTAGCACCCGCCGCTTCGCCTTTGGATCAATCCCCACCAACCGCAGATATTCACCGCTATATTCAGCTAGACATGATTCTAAAGCGGAGATTGCATCTGAGTGTGCATCGATGTGGGTGTTCAGACAACTTTGCCAAGAACCTGTACGAAAGCGGCGTTCATCTACGTGTTCAATATTAATCGTGTAACCTTGAGCCAAAATTTGCCGAATCTGTTCTTGTGTTTCTAGGGTTAAATGTGGACTCGATACTTGCTGGTGTAAACCATTAGTTTTTGCGGCTTGATATCCACCATCGCTTAACGGCTGACTAGTTGGTGTCGCATTCGTAGGTGGCGCAGCTTGATAATTTCTACCGCGATTCAGGCGATTGTACTCATCAACCAACTGGGAATTTTCCACCCGTTTTTGTTCACCTACCATTAAGTGACCAGCTTCAATTAAATGCGCTAGGCTAAAATATGGCTTTTTAAATGCTGGTGGCCCTTCTAGGCTATTCACAACACGTAAGGAAATGCGCTCAAATCCTACTTTATGGATAAACTCACGGATTTGTTCGTCATAAATACGCGATCGCAAAGCGCTAAAGAAATCAACCGATTGATTAACAAAAGTATCAACTAGCTGTTCAATTTCCTTTTGGGAAAGTCCATCTGGCTCAAAAATTCCCCCAACAATCCCTACTTTATCGTCACGACTTGGTTCCCAATAAAATTTTTCCATACGACCGTCCCGAATTAACGGTGCATACAGGGTAGTAAAATCATTACCTGTGACAATAATTGGTACACGACGTAAAGGTGTGGAATCATAGCTTCCAGGTAACTGGACATCTGTAGGATTATCCGCAATATTCATCAGTGTGGCATTCACCAACTGAGTATTTACTGTATATTGAGTGCCTTCATCAAATCTACCTGCACCCGCATCTAAATCATTAATCATCAGCACGCACATTTTACCGCGCACTTTGCTTAATTCCGACGTTTCTCGGTAGCGTAAGCGAATTAAACGTGCTGGATCTCCCGCATCTGGACTTTCTAATTCACCACCAGAGATGAGCGTCACTTCCACACCCATTTTTTCAAAAGCTAATTCACATTGAAAAGTTTTTCCTTCACCTTTACGTCCATGAATCCCTAAAATCAAAGGTACTCTGATACCAGGAATATTCAAGAAATTCTTGGTGATGTGGACAGCAATTTTATCTAAAAATCGAGGAGCAATGTAGTAACCCATAAAATTGTTCTACCCTGGGACTTATTAAAATAATGCTACGTGTTTTTGTGTCAAATTTTCATTTATCTTTTGGTAGAAAGAGAATCCTAACTACCACAAACGCTGAATTGGATAGGCATCAAAAATTGTATCAGCACTCAGTATAGGAATACCTTCTACTATAGACTGTGCAATTAACATTCTGTCAAATGGGTCACGATGATGTAAAGGAAGTTGGGAAACAACAATAATTTCTTCTCTAGCGATTGGCATTACTTCAATACCATTGTTAATTATTTGCTGTTCAATAAACTCAGGAAAACTCATATTGAAATTGAGTTTACCAATACTGTGTTTGATTGCCATTTCCCAAACACTGACAAGACTGAGCAGGTTATCATTGTTTTCAATTCGCGATCGCAAATTATCGCTAATTCTTGGATTACCCATAACAAACCAAATAAAAGTATGAGTATCCAGTAGTTGTCTCATTCCATATATTCCTTAAAATCTTCTAATGGTTCGTCAAAGTCATCAGATATAGTTATTAATCCCTTAGCACTACCAAACTGAGGACGTCGTTTAACTGGTGCTACAGGCGTTAACTTTACTACAGGTTGATTGTCTTTGATAATAATAATTTCTTCACCGCTTAGGGCTGCTTCAACCAAATCAGATAAGTGTTGCGATGCTTCATCTAGAGTAATTTGCTGCATAAATAATACCTTCAAATATTTAATTCTAGGTTAATCTCAATCTCTATTTCAATATTGAAGCCGAAATATTTGAGTAATTATGCTAGAAATTGTTGATGCTCTCGCGAGTTCAATCCTTGCTGTAATACCGCTAAAACTTGCGTCATTTCTCCCTTTAATAATGCAACCACATCCAACCATAAACCAGGAAATACACGACTTTTGATAATCCCATCAGCATCAGGTGCTAATGTGACATACTCACCATTTTTTAAAATAAACCAATCAAATTTATTTTCAAATACTTGCCAAACAATATATTCTTTAACCCCATTGCGACGATATACCCGCTTTTTATCATATAAATCATTGGCGGCACTACTAGCAGCAACTTCTGCAATTAATTCAGGCGCGCCTTCTATATAGTCATCTTCACTAATCCGGGTTTGTCCACCGAGTTGTTCGTCAAGTATCAGTACAACATCCGGTTGTACTTCATTATCTGCATCTAAGCGGACTGTAGCATTATCGCCTAACTCCACACCTGGGGTAGACACTTTGTAAGTTCCTAACCAGATAATCAAGTCACCGTGAGGTTGTCCATGACTTCTAAAACGTAATGGTGAGGCCACGTAGACGACTCCTTCGATTAATTCTGCTTTTTTGGTATTTGACATCGCATAATAGCGGCGTTCAAATTCTGGGCGAGTTAGGCGATCGCCACTTTCTAAAGGTGGTATTTTGGTATCTGAAGCTGTCATTTGCAGATTCCTCAAAGAAGTTTCGCTGCATCTAGTATAAGCAATTCTTATCTAAACCAATTTAGCCAAGCGTCCCAACTGTCTACAATTTGGGCAAATTCAGCATAACCAGCGGCTCTGGGATGAGCGCCATCATAATTTCTGGCTTCTTCTAGCCAAATAGCTGATTTTTCTAATATCGGGAAAACGTTGAGATAGGGAATATTTAATTCCTGACAAACTAAAGCAAACTCTTGAGCTAAATTAGCAATTCTTTGATTTTGTGCCTCATCTGTGCATGGAGGCGGACTCACCATTAAAACTGGGTATAACTGTTGAGCTGCACTCAAAATACTCCAGATATTTTGAATTGAATCTTCAACAGCAACACGAGTTTTACCATTTTCAATTGTCGTGTCATTGACACCAAAGGAAAATACAACTCTCCCGTCATATTCTTTTGGCAGACGATAAGTAACTTCTCTGTGCCAACGGTTTTTCAGTTCTGTACTCGTTTCTCGCCGCACACCTAAATTATAGTAGGTGATTTCATGACCTTTTTTCTGAGCATTCACACAGATTCGACCTGTCCAACCGAGGCATTCTGGATCACCTGTACCATTAACAAATGACTCGCCCAGAAAGCAAATTCTCATTTGGGATGGAGATTTTTCAGTCACAAAACTTCTACTCAGTCGCTATAAAAACCAGAAAAGAGAGGTAAAACTATCTACCTCTCTTTGATGAATAAATTATTTAAACGAAATCAGCTTTTAGTATCTGCTGGGTTTGTGAACGATGAAGCTGAGTACTTGGCACTGCTTGATGTTATCAAAACCAACAACCCGGATATATTGGTTGGAATACTGAGAACGGCAAGCTTGAACTTCGTTCAGCACTTCTTGAGTAGATTTAGCACCAAACAAAGGCAGCTTCCACAGTGTCCAATATAATTCTGTTGGCTCAGAAGTTTCGTTAAATTCAACTGCTGGGATATAACCTTGGCTCAGGATGTACTGAACCTGCTTGGCAATTTGAGCGTCAGACAGGGGAGGTAAATAAGAAAGGGTTTCGTAACGACGCTCTTTTGGTAAAGTTTGCATGGCTGTTGATAATGGGTTGCGATTTTTACTACTACGTTGATCAGCTAACTGGATAAGTTATCCAAGTTTGGGTCTGAGGTGGTTTGCTGTTCCGCTTGCAGACTGGGGTCTGATGTTTCTATTTGAGTGATGCGTTCTAGATGCTGGCGACGCTGTTCCATATTGGCTTGCTGAATGCCAGTGCGAACCATTTCCGGTAAGAATTCTGCAATTTCCTCAGCAATGTGTTCTCTGACAGTCATGATCCGCAATGCCAAATCTGGCTTCTCTTTTAACAATTGGGCAATATACGATTCTCCATCCTGAATTTTGTCAGCGGAATAGTTATGCAACCAAATTGCCAATGGAGGATTAGTTTCGCCTAGCTGTGCCAGTACCGTCCTTAGTGCCTGATAAGTCAGGTAGCTTTGGAGAGTCTTGGCTGTGTCCTTCGCAATTTGCTTAAGATTCATGCTTGACCCCAGCCTTTAGTTAAGTAAAAAGTAAAAAGTAAAAAGAAAGGATGAATATTTCTTTTACCTTTTAACTTTTTACTGGTTACTTGAGGATCAGACGGTATCCATTGCCTCGAATTCAAACTTGATTTCTTTCCACAGTTCGCAAGCTACAGCCAATTCAGGAGACCACTTGGCGGCTTCGCGGATAATGTCGTTACCTTCACGAGCCAAGTTGCGACCTTCGTTACGAGCTTGAACACAAGCTTCTAAAGCGACACGGTTAGCTGTAGCGCCAGGAGCGTTACCCCAAGGGTGACCAAGTGTACCACCACCAAATTGCAATACAGAGTCATCACCAAAGATTTCTACGAGTGCGGGCATGTGCCAGATGTGAATACCACCGGAAGCAACTGCCATTACGCCAGGTAGAGAAGCCCAGTCTTGGGTAAAGTAGATACCGCGAGACTTGTCTTGCTCAACATAGTTTTCACGCAATAGGTCAACGAAGCCCATTGTGATACCACGCTCACCTTCCAACTTACCAACTACGGTTCCGGTATGGATGTGGTCACCACCAGATAAACGTAGGGCTTTAGCCAATACACGGAAGTGAATACCGTGGTTCTTTTGACGGTCGATTACAGCGTGCATCGCCCGGTGAATGTGCAATAGAATACCGTTATCGCGGCACCAACGAGCCAATGTGGTGTTGGCGGTGAAACCTGCGGTGAGGTAGTCGTGCATGATGATGGGCATTTTGAGTTCTTTGGCGTACTCAGCCCGTTGCAACATTTGTTCGCAGGTGGGGGCGGTAACGTTCAGGTAGTGACCTTTGATTTCGCCGGTTTCTGCTTGAGCTTTGTGAATAGCTTCTGCTACAAACAAGAAGCGATCGCGCCATCTTTGGAATGGTGCAGAGTTGATGTTTTCGTCGTCTTTGGTGAAGTCCAAACCACCGCGTAAGCACTCGTATACAGCGCGTCCGTAGTTTTTAGCAGACAGACCCAATTTGGGCTTAATTGTACAACCCAACAAAGGACGACCGTATTTGTTTAACTTGTCACGCTCAACTTGGATACCGTGGGGAGGACCTTGGAAAGTCTTGATGTAAGCTACAGGGAACCGGATGTCTTCCAAACGTAGTGCCCGTAAGGCTTTAAAACCAAACACGTTACCTACAATTGAGGTCAATACGTTGGTTACAGAGCCTTCTTCAAACAGGTCTAGAGGATAAGCAATGTAGGCAATAAATTGGTTATCTTCGCCGGGAACTGGTTCGATGTCGTAGCAACGACCTTTGTAGCGATCTAGGTCGGTGAGCAAGTCTGTCCACACAGTTGTCCAAGTACCAGTAGAAGACTCAGCCGCTACTGCCGCAGCTGCTTCTTCAAAGGGAACACCAGGCTGGGGTGTTACACGGAATGCCGCTAGAAGGTCTGTATCTTTAGGTGTGTAATCGGGTGTGTAATAAGTAAGTCTGTAATCTTGAACCCCGGCTTTATACCCAGATTTTGACTGAGTCTTCGTTTGAGCGTAAGACATAAATTCCCTTCCAAGAAGTCACACTTTATTACTTAACAAATCACGTTGCATACAATTTTCCCCCACTCCACTTCTTCCCCTGTAAGCAAAGGGAAAATTAGGAAAATTTTTTGTTAGGGGTTGTCTATGGCAAAGGGTAGTGGTTTTTATTCAGGAACATTTAGTGAAGTATACAAGACATCATCACCAGCTTCCTTTATTTTTCGAGGTACACGACTGTGTACTTCTGGCTCTTCCTCTGTCCCAGGCATATAAATTCTTTTTATCTGTTCTTCTCACTCCTATAAAGCTTATCTACCTAAATTCACCTTGCCGCTTTACAAGGCTGACTCTTGCCCATTCTTCCTGAGAACTATCTAGGTTTACTGGTTTTCCTGCTGATATATCTCCTGGATTTCCTTGATTTACAGGGAAAGAGGAGCAATTTGGATTTAGGTAGGTTTAAAGGAGTGGCGATCGCAAGACAAAAATTGCACACCACGTAATTTGTAACTTGTCTCACAATATATCAAGAAATCAATAAGTTATACTTTGAAACTTTTTAACTTATATATTTAAATTTTTTATTACATAAAGTTTTAAACATTTTGTTAAGAATAGTTTACAAATATACATTTATGATTATATGTGCCTTTGGGGAGGGGCTAGGGGAACCAGGATGAGGGGGATGAGGCAGACAAGGAGGACGCGGTGACGCGGGGAGGGGAAATGACAACTGACAACTGACAACTGACAAATCAAGAGAAAAATTGCTGAAGGCGTTTAAAAAATGCCTGTGAGGGGAACACTGAAAATTAACCCCCAGCCAATTTCAGCAACAGAGATCTGTTAGCGGTGGGAAGCGGGAAAATTAATCTCTTTGAGTGTTTCTCCCTTCTCCTTTACCCGACTTCTGTCAGTCGCCTAATGGCTAGGGTATTGTCTTTAAAGGGAATCTCATTGTGGTTAAGCGTACTAGTTTATTGATTACTTCTATTCTGGCAGGAATGGTGATGCTGCCAAGTATGGGAATTATCGCTGTGACAAATCCAGCGAAAGCCCAAAAAACCGATAGTCCTACACCAACACCAACAAAACCTGTTACCAATACCTCTAAGCCCACTACCTCTTACCCAGCTGCTGCGCCACCTCCGCGAGTAGACCCCTTACCCGATCAACGGGAAGAGCAAGAACACTCAATAGAAACAGATTACCGTGTTAGCAGCTTATTAGGGGATGTTACCGGAAATCTTTGGGTAGCTTCTTGGCGGGGATTATCACGAATTGACCCCAAAACTGGCAAGATTGTCTCTCGTGTTAGTTTACCTAATGTTGCCATTAGTGCTTTAGCCCAAGACAAAGTAGGGCGCGTGTGGGTGGGAAATTATGAGGGATTGATCCGCATCGAACCCCGCACTAGTGAAATCAGCGCCCAAAATTTACTTTTGCCTTCCAAACGGGTGTTATCGCTATTGATTGATAAACGTGGCTATTTGTGGGCGGGAACTGATAACGGACTGGCTTTGATTAGTCCTGACCAAGGCTTAATTATGACCACTTTAAAAGACTTGCCTGGTGTTAGCGCTAATGCCCTAACTTTAGATGCAGACGGTCACTTGTGGGTAGGCACTCTCGACGGATTGATCCGAGTAAATAGTGCGAATGCTTTAATTATGAAGCGAATTGCTGATTTGCCTGGATCGACTGTGCAAGCTTTAGCTATTAGCCCAGAAGGATTAATTTGGGCAGGAATGCCGAATAATCTATTAGTTATTAACCCAAAAACCGGTGCAGTAATGCGATCGGTGACTCGCTTGCGTGGGCGTAATGTTACAGCAGTGCGTTTTGCTCAAGATGGTAGTGTTTGGGTCGGTACTAACAATGGTTTGTTACGATTAAATCCAAATACAGGAGCTGTATTGGACGAAGTTGCCGGTCTTCCTTCTAGTCGGGTACTTGCCCTTGCTCCTGATATCGCCAATAAATTGTGGATTGGCACTACTGAAGGTCTAGCTTGGTTAATGCCCAAAATGGGTAGCGCCAAAACCCATCTTGCTTTTAGTCGTGCAGTGAAGTAGGGATTAGGGGCTAGGGGCTAGGGTCTGTTTTCAAACCCCAAATGAAACTTAAATGTAGGTTGGGTTGAGGAACGAAACCCAACATTTGCGTTGCTTTGTTGGGTTGTGTCACTTTCCCCAACCTACTTTTTGAACCAAAAAAACACGCCTTAACCCCTAGCCTCTAAGCCCTAACCCCTAACCCCTAACCTCTACCCCAATTGAAAATGGTAGTTACCACCCAGCAATTAATTCAATGGAAACAACAAGGACGTTCAATTGTAGCTTTGACCGCCTGGGATTATGCGATCGCCCAACTCCTCGATGCAGCTGGGGTAGACTTAATCCTGGTAGGTGACTCTATGGCTGTGGTTCTTGGGTATGAGACAACCTTGCCCATTACTTTAGAGGAGATGCTCTACCATGCTAAATCTGTGCGCCGTGGTGTGAAACGCGCTTTAGTTGTCGTAGATTTGCCGTTTTTGACTTATCAGGAAAGTATTCAACAAGCGATGCACTCCGCTGGGCTGGTGCTAAAAGAAACCGGCGCTCAAGCTGTGAAGTTGGAAGGTGGCTACCCAGCGATGGTAGAAACTATTGCGCGGTTGGTACAAGCCGGAATTCCCGTTATGGGTCATGTGGGTTTGACACCACAATCAGTCCATCAACTTGGTTTGCGACAACAAGGAAAAACCCAGGAAGCAGCAGAGAAAATTTTAAATGAAGCGATCGCTCTCGAACAAGCCGGTGTTTTTGCGATCGTCTTAGAGCATATTCCTGCAGATTTAGCGCTGCATATTACAGAAAAACTCCGTATTCCTACTATTGGCATTGGTGCCGGAATCCATTGTAATGGACAAGTGTTAGTCACTTCTGATGTTCTGGGACTTTCAGAGAAACAACCACCGTTTGCCAAAGTTTATACTAATCTACGGGAGACTATAACTAAAGCTGTCCAGGATTATGCCTTAGAAGTGCGCGAGCAAAAATTTCCCTAATTAAGAGAACAACAAGGGAGAGATTGAAGACGCGGTGATGCGGTGACGCGGTGACGCAAAGAAGGACAAATTACCAATGACCAATGACCATTGACAAATGACAAATGACCATTGACAAAAAAATAGTAATTGAAGATGAAGATACCGCAATTATCACTGCTTGACAATTAATCACGCGAAATGTGCGAGTGATAAGTTTGCAAATATAACATCAACAATTACTAAAGTTCTAACTTGAATCGGGAGGAAAAATCTAAATCTTTAGTTTTATTTCCAGGAAACGTGTTTATCGGAGAGGTAGATATTGAGAAACAGAATTGCTATCTGTACCCCATATAACTAGTGTAAGTAAACTCCTATAGTTTAGCGTAAGGCGTTCTGAGCCTACAAAATCAAGCAAAAATCTAGACAGATACATAATCAACGTCTTTCGAGTTTTGACTGACGCACAGAAGTACTAGATTATTAGCATTCAGCTTAACTGTAGAACAAATCACACAACTGTTGTCTTTGGACGTTATTCAATTCCAGTAAACAGTACAGCCAATTTTTCCACATCCGTCAATCTAGACAAGAAACCAAAACTTAAATATTTGTAGAGTCAGAGTATTAAGCGACTGAATATTTAATGCAACGGCTAAGATAAATAATTATCTGACTTTAAGTCGTTTTTCCCTAGCCAGTGCAGATTTCATTTTTAGTCAGTGCCAATTCTAGCAGTAATACCAAGGTTCACAACTGCTAATTGTGTAAATCTGCGAATCTTTTATCAAGACGGAAATCAGGCGCAGGCTCTAACTTCAGCCAATGTTTACGTTTAGTCTTATTCTTGAGGATATTGACATAATTATCAGCATAGCGAAAAGCTGATGCACGGTCATAAGCAGCAATGGCTACAGCTTGCGAAAAAACCTTTGTCGGGATTTCATAGCCTGCGAATTTCTGCATTAAAATCAACAAATCTTCTTCTGTTACAGGTAAACTAATTTCTTCAACCTGTTCTGGTTCATGAAATATATCTTCATTTAGCGTTTTGTACATTGAGCACCTCCCCAAAAGCATAAGAAGCGAAACCGGCGATGAAATTAAGCTGTTGCTCACGAGTCTGTAAATTTACAGGAAGTTCACTACTAGAACATCCAATTTCCCGCAGAATTTCCAAACAATAAGCACTCAGTTCAGTATATGAAGCTCGTTCCCAATTTCGAGCAACCTCTTTGGCTTTTTCCAGGTTGACTCGAATCACCGTCATTACAGGGCTTGTCATCAATCTACCCTCCTAAACTGGATATTCGCCATTTTGATCTGAACAACAAAATGGCGTAACCGTGTTATTGCGGAATTTCTCTAGGAGGGGGGGGAGAATGTCAGGGTATTTACGGTTAAATTTTTTAGGGGTAGCGCTCTGTTATTTTCTTAATTAATACACTTACAACACTTAGTAGTTGCTGGATAATTTATATCAATTAAAAGGGCTTACAGCAAAATAGTTTATATTTTTTTTAGTTTTTGCGTATACTTACTTGCATTTACTTAAGTGATGCTACTTAGAAATAAAAGAGAT
Source organism: Calothrix sp. NIES-2100 (assembly GCF_963875285.1). Classification (NCBI taxonomy): domain Bacteria; kingdom Bacillati; phylum Cyanobacteriota; class Cyanophyceae; order Nostocales; family Calotrichaceae; genus Calothrix; species Calothrix sp. NIES-2100. Next base: position 7,053,247 of record NZ_CAWNLA010000001.1, on the reverse strand, counting down.
GAATGCTGAATTACCAACGGATGAAAACAGCTAATTTTTAAGTTACAAAATACTTCACAGGTGTGGAGTGAGTGCTTGCTGATGAATCTGAAGAAAAATTATGTTACAGATCTGACACAATTGTCGATACTTCATTGGTAATAGTTTTGGATGGCGTACGAAGATTTACGGGCGCGCCTGGGATAATATCAACATTCCCTGTCTTTTCCAAAATGGCATAGTTGAATTCTCGGATAGCAATACTGTCTAACGGAGTTCTGAGCTTGGTTAACGGAGTTCTGAGCTTGGTTAACGGAGTTCTGAGCTTGATTAACGGAGTTCTGAGGCTGGTTAATGGAGTTCTGAGCTTGGTTAACGGAGTTCTGAGGCTGGTTAATGGAGTTCTGAGGCTCGTTAACCAGTATGAATTTATCAATTACCAGATGCAGCTTTAACAGGTCTACCTTTGAGAGCTTTGAAGCGTTCACCTAACTGTTCTGCTAGAGTTTTTAAGCCTGGAGTCTTTTTCGCAGCGGTTTTGACGTAATCATAAACTGTCAAACTACTGCTCATAGCTTCACTACCGACTGCCAAAAGAGTATCATCCACTTGTTCGGTGAGTTGCCGCATTGAGGTTAAAAGTTCGGTGAGTGTGGTGGCTAATTGATAATCCCGGACAAATTCCTCAACGTTAAAGCTGGCTGGGAGAATATCACGGTTAGATTGCGCCGCAGTGACGCTATTGTTTACAAAAGCTAGGCTTTTATCGCCCATTTTGACTAACTTCTGCCGTTCCTCCGCACTGAGGGTAACGAGAAAGGGTAGCTTTTTGTGGATTGTTTGTAGTGATGCTTTAATTTCTTGGATATCTTCTGGCGAAATAGCCGCATTGATATTTTGATAAGCCATTCTAGATTCCCCTGGTAATTATATAAAGTCAGTAGCAATCGTTGCTCCGTATATAATTCCCACTGATTAGGCTAATCGAACATTTTGCAGCAAATTTAAGAAAAATTGAGGAACGATGTCTGGAAGCAAGGTGTTGAGAGAGTCTAAACAGATACCACATCAACAGACTTCTGGCATGAATCAAAAGCCCTCACCCTAAATCCCTCTCCCTGCTTGGGAGAGGGACTTTGAAATTTGCTCCCCTTCTCCCACTTTTGGGAGAAGGGGTTGGGGGATGAGGGCAAATTTTGCATTCGTGCAAGAGGTCTAATAATTCTTGGGTAAGGGAAAAAGGATAAAGCAATGAATTTACCCCTCCCCGACGCTGAAAAATCTACGCTACCTGCAATGACTGTCCGAGAGTTTTTGCTTCAGGGAGAGGTTCACCGAGTTCCAAAGCTGTTTCAATTAACATCTCCAGCACTTCTTGGGCATTTTTCAGCGCTTCTTCGTAGGTATCTCCGTGAGTACAAGGCTGCATAACATTTGTAAACTCAGGCAACAGGACAACATAACATTGGTCTTCGTCTGACCATTGAATAATAATTGTATATTTCATTCTTCTGTTTCCTCTGGTTCTACTTCTATTGTCTTGAGTTGTTCCAGCGCTTGATTAACTTGCTTTTCTAGATAAGGTTTGGCATCACTACCATCTTTTCCAGCGATAATAATTGCTTGAGGTAATTGTGGATGTATCCATTTACTATGGCTACCTTTTGCAGGTTTATAAGTAAACCCTGCTTGCAGCAATAAGCTTTTCAATTCTCTAATTTTCTTGGGCATGATCTCAGCTTACATTTGCACTTTCCACAGCCTCAACTTTTTCTGAGCAAACTCCCGCACTTTCTCATCTGGGTCATTTTCTGCTTTGTCGCGCAACAGTGGTAAAGTCTGAGGATGTTGAGGAAACTGCTTGATAATTATGTCAAGGGCAATGTACCGAGGATTGGGAATAAAACTATTATGACTACCATCAAACGGGTCATTGACAGCGCAGTTATAAAACACGTCAAATATTGCCCGGTCATCTTTAAAATTCTTCGCTAATTGTGCAATGGCTGCACCTCGCACATACTCGTGAGCATCCTGGGTAGCGCTGTCTTTGAGGATGGATTTGGTGTCGGGGTCATCTTTAAAATTTTTCGCTAATTGTGCAATGGCTGCACCTCGCACATTGTCAGTAGACTTTTAATTGTAGGGCGGGCAATGGGTACTTTAGCTGGAAAATAAGAACCCACCCCTAACCTCTCCCCGCAAGCGAGGAGGGGAATTAGAAATTTTTTTATGTGTGCTGGTGTAAGCAATCGATGACGGTTACTTAGAGGATGTCTGAAAACTTTTTCGTGTCGTATTTAAGACTTGTAGATCCCCCTAAATCCCCCTTATAAATGGGGACTTTGAGGTTATTTCCCCCCTTTTTAAGGAGGGCTAGGGGGGATCTATAGCGATATTTAATACCTCAAGAGACATCCTCTTAAGATTTACTGATAAATTTAAATTGATAGTAGGAATAGTTTTATGGTTCTCCAAATTAACCCCATTCAAAAAGAACCAATTGTTACTTGGGAAGCACTTCCAGCCGATTTTATTTTACCCGACGATCCCGTGGAAAATATTCAGCAACCCACTCTCGCAGCGGCGCTTACCGATGCTTTGGGAACAGCAGGACGCATTCAACCCCAGATGTTGATTGGCTCAAATTTTGGATTGGTAGCTACAGTCAATAAAAAAATCGTCGTTAAAGCGCCGTATTGGTTTTATGTACCTCAAGTTCAACCTGTAGCTGCTGATGTTATTCGGCGTAGTTATACCCCAAATTTAGAAGGTGCTGCTGTAGCTGTGGTGATGGAATTTCTTTCAGACACAGAAGGGGGAGAGTTATCAGTGCATTCAACTCCACCTTTCGGTAAAGTCTATTTTTACGAAAGAATTCTTCAGGTTCCCACCTACGTTACCTACGATACCTACGAACCAAGTTTAGAAGTACGCTGCTTGCAAAATGGACTATATACTTTGCAGTCAGCAGACGCAAATGGTAGTTTCTGGATTCCGGAGTTAGAGTTATTTCTGGGAATTTGGCAAGGTGAAAGATTATGCCAAACTATGAATTGGTTACGCTGGTGGGATAGGGAAGGAAATTTGCTGTTATGGAGTAGCGAACAAGCGGAACAAGAACGCCAGCGTGCGGAACAGGAACGCGATCGCGCTGAGAAGTTAGCTGCTAAGTTACGTGAGTTAGGTATTGACCCGGATGCGATCGCCTAAAGCAATATCGGGAATAATAAACTACCCCGCCTAGAAAAATATCTACCTACAGGCGGAGTAGGACCTCAGTACCGAAATTCCATGAAATTGCAAAACAATCAATTCAGTCATCTCACAGCCATAGAAAGAACTAATCTGTCCTTCCCTGCACAGTTTTTATTAACTCAAAACCTGCTGCAAGGTAAAATACTAGATTTTGGTTGTGGCTTTGGCAATGATGTTAAAATCTTGCGTCAAAAAGGCTTTGATATTACAGGTTATGATCCTTATTATTTTCCCCAATATCCTCAAGAAAAATTTGATACTATTATCTGCTTTTATGTATTAAATGTTTTGTTTCCTGAAGAACAAACTAATGTTCTCATGGACGTATCGCATTTATTAAAACCAGGAGGCAAAGCTTATTATGCAGTGAGAAGGGATCTGAAAAAAGAAGGATTTAGAGAGCATTATGTCCATAAAAAGCCTACCTATCAATGTGTTGTCAAACTTCCATTTCATTCTATTTATTTAGATGAAATGCGAGAATTTTATGAATATACACACTATAATCATCAACGTAATTCATCTAATAATTGTATATTTTGTAATCCTTATACACATCTAAAATTCTTGACAGAATCAGCAACTGCCTATTCAATTTTAGATGGTTATCCTATAAATAAAGGTCATGTTTTAGTTATCCCGAAACGCCATGTTAGCAATTATTTTGAGCTACCCTTTAAAGAACAATCTGCTTGTTGGTTGATGGTGAACAAAGTTCAAGAAATTCTCAAACAAGAATTTGCACCCGATGGTTTTAATGTCGGAATGAACATTAATCGAGCAGCCGGTCAAAATATGATGCACGCCAGTATTCATATCATCCCTCGTTACAAAGGTGATACTGTCGGTGCTAAAGGCGGAATTAGAAATGTGATCCCGCAAAGAAATAAGTAAGTCGGGGAGCATCCCAATTTTGCCAAAATAAAATTTGTAGTGGGAGCATCTTGCTCCCTAAGGTCAAGTCAGCGCCCAAGGGAGCCATCACTACAAAAAAATCAATTTACACATTTGGGATGCTCCCGTAGTCGATAAGAGAAATCTCACCCTTCGACTTCGCTCAGGGTTCGAGTATATTCTTGATGGTATTTATACCAAATTATCGGGATCTATTCCTAAGGCTCTTAATTGTTCCGCCAATAGTTGGGCGCGTTGTTCTGCTTGTTGGGCGCGTTGTTCTGCTTGCTGAATTTGTTCTTTTGGGGTGGGATAGCGCTTACCTTCCTCGTCGTACCAATACAGCCATTCTCTGGTGACACCGCTATAGTTTCCGCGATCGCAACCAATTCCTAAGCCAATTTCTGGTAGCCAAACTGGGTTTCCTGCTTGCAATTCATATCTACCATTAACTAATTTATGCACTTCTAGGCGCGGTTTGCGACGACGGCGAGAAGAATAAATTACGTAATACAGTACGCCTAATTCGGCATATTGATCTAATTTAGTCGTGTATTCTTTACGATAATTTGGGGAAACTACCTCTAACACCAAACTAGGTACAACATTCTCATCCCACAATACATAACTGGGACGCAATTCCTCATCATAAAACCGCTCTACGCCTAAACTCAAAAACCCATCGGGCACAATTGCTGGTTCATCGGGATGATAATAAATACCCATATCTACCCCAAAAAACCAGTCCATTCTATCTGCCCAAAGTATCAGCAGTATTGCCTTCAGTAATCCTGGGATTAATTCTTGCAGTTCATTATCCACTGGTGTGTCGTCAGAATCTGGTAGTTCTTCGGCTGAGGGCAAGTACCTAGGCAGATTGTAGTTTAACATGGCTGCTTTCCCCAAAACACACCAGAATTATAGCGATTTATCGGGTTGCTGACAGCAATCAATGACTAGGCGATAATTACTCTATGTATTGATAGACATACCTGTATGATATGTTGCCTCAACTCTTCTTGCCATAATCCACCGCAGCCTGATGGAACTGAGTTTTGCTCTAACTGTGGTGTTCCCTTGATTGTATTGCGACACTATCGCCCGATTCGGGTATTAGGTAGTGGGGGATTTGGTAAAACTTATCTGGCTGAAGATGTTGAAAAGTTTAATGAACTATGCGTTATTAAACAATTTGCTCCGCAAATACAGGGAGGTGGCGCACTACAAAAAGCAACGGAATTATTTGAGCAAGAAGCAAGGCGATTGCAACATTTAGGAGATCATCCACAAATTCCCACACTGTTAGCATATTTTGAGCAAGAGCATCGTTTGTATTTAGTGCAGCAGTTTATTGATGGGGAAAATTTATTTGAGGAATTACAACAGCAGGGTAGTTTTAGTGAGCAAAAGATTTGGGAATTATTGCTCGATTTATTAAACATTCTCAAAACTGTTCACGAGCAAAAAGTAATTCACAGAGATATCAAGCCGCAAAATATTCTCCGGCGTAAATCATCTTCAGCAACCAAGGGAAATATAATACTCATTGATTTTGGTGCATCAAAACAGTTGAGTGAAACGGTAATTTCTCAACCAGGAACAACTATCGGCTCTTTTGGTTATGCTCCCCTAGAACAGATGCAAGATGGACAAGCATATCCAGCTAGTGATTTATATAGTTTAGGTGCTACTTGCTTTCATTTGCTCACTGGTGTTCCGCCTTGGGAATTGTGGAAGCAACAAGGGTATGGCTGGGTTGGTAATTGGCGATCGCATTTACAGCAATCAGTTAGTCAAAAATTGGGGACGATCTTAGATAAGTTGCTACAACCAAACTATGAGGAACGTTATCAATCAGCAGAGGATGTTTTACAAGATGTGAATGATGGGGAGTCACATTCACAAATGCCTGCTACAATTGCTCATCCTCGTCCAGTATCGCCGCGATCGCCGGAATTAGTACCGACAGTCAATTATCAAATTCCATCATCACCGCGATCTCCTGAAGTACCAACAACAGTTAACTATCAACCTCTACCATCAACATCGGTAGATTTACTCAAACCGAAACCCAAATTAAAATTACCATTGCTGGTGAGTGGCGCTATCTTGCTGCTGGGTTTGGGAGGATATGGAGTTTGGCAAGTTAGTAAATCTTTTTTACCGCAAACAATTGCCTATGAAAAACTAGCATTAGCTAATACCTTGGATGGCCATAATGGACAGATTTATGCTCTAGCAGTTAGTGGCGATAGTCAAACTTTAATTAGTGGTAGCGCCGACAAGACTATTAAGGTTTGGAATTTGCCAACTGGAGATGTAAAAACTACTATTAGCCTAAATTCTGATGCAATTACTTCTTTAGCTATTAGCCGTGATAGTAAAACTTTATTCAGTGGGAGTAAAGATGGTAATATCAAAATTTGGAATTTACCAACTGGGACGTTAAAAACTACTCTACCTAAAATTGAAGATTCAGTTAGTTATATTGCTCTTAGCCCTGATGAACAAACTCTAGTCAGTGGTGGAGACAATAAAATTAAGATTTGGAATTTGTTAACAGGGAAGCTAAAAAATACTCTCACCGGACACACAAAATCAGTGATGGCTGTGGCTATTAGCCCTGATGGTAAAACTTTAGTCAGTGGCAGTGAAGATAATAATATCAAGATTTGGGATTTGCCTACGGGTCAGTTAAAAAATACTCTCACCGGGCACACAAAATCAGTGATGAGTGTTGTTATTAGCCCCGATGGCGAAACCTTAGCCAGTGGAAGTTCAGATGATACTATCAAAATTTGGAATCTGCAAACTGGGAAGTTAAAACATACCCTCACCGAACATTACTATCCGGTTAGTGCTTTAGCAATTAGTCCCAATGGAGAAACTTTAGCAAGTGGAAGCTGGGACTATCGAATCAAAATTTGGAATTTAAAAACTGGTGCTATTAAAGCGACTCTGCTTGGACATAGAAGTGCAGTTAATAGCTTAGTAATTACCCCAGATGGACAGAGTTTAATTAGTGGAAGTAACAACAGGACGATTAAAATTTGGCGAGTACCTTAGAGGTTGTTTTAAAAGTCCTCTGGTTGCTAGCAAAATATTTTAGATCCCCCTAAATCCCCCTTTTCAAGGGGGACTTTCAGAGGTTTTTGCCCCCCTTTTCAAGAGGGGTTGGGGGGATCAACAAGTGCGAAGATACAGCCAAGCACTTTTCAAACATCCTCTTAGGGACTTCTAAGTAAAAAAATATTCCCGAAGCTATTGTTCACAGTCAACCGTCAACAGTCAACCGTCAACAGTCAACCGTCAACCCCTAAGAAAGTTGTGCTATTTAAATACATATTTATCCATTATTGTCAATGCGTAATTTATGTAGCAAATGCGCTCGCCAAATAGCAATTGAGAGCAACTAAGCGATCGCCACTTTGGTTCAAGTTAACAGAACAGGTGTTGGCGTAGCATCTACTGAACCTGTGGGAAATCTAAGTAACTCTTAACTATTAATAAATATCTATTGCTGTCCTCAATTCATGGTTTATATTTATCCAGAGGTGGCGCAAACAGCCACTGATCTTCAATCATTAGGAGGCAGCATCATACCACCCCTGTAACTGATGCATATCCTCACTCTCAGGTGTCAGTGTAAGGATAATTTGATATTACAACAAAGAATTTTTGCTGAATTGCAACGGATAAAGACTACACTTAAAAGTCTTGTGCAGCAAAACCTGTAGCTTTACAAAAAGTAATCATGTCCAAGGTTCTTGTCTCCGATCCTATTGACCAGGCTGGAATTGACATTCTCTCGCAAGTTGCTACTGTTGATGTCAAAACAGGTTTAAAACCAGCAGAACTGGTAGAAATCATTGGTGAGTATGACGCGCTAATGATTCGTTCTGGTACACGCGTTACCCAAGAAATTATTGAAGCGGGTACGCAGTTGAAAATTATCGGTCGTGCTGGTGTGGGTGTGGATAACGTGGATGTTCCCGCAGCCACGCGCCACGGAATTGTGGTAGTCAATTCTCCTGAAGGTAACACGATCGCAGCGGCCGAACATGCGATCGCCATGATGTTGTCTTTATCTCGCCATATCCCCGATGCGAATGTATCCGTGAAAAACGGTGTGTGGGATCGCAAAACTTTTGTCGGCGCGGAAGTTTACAAAAAAACTATCGGGATTGTCGGGTTGGGGAAAATCGGCTCCCATGTAGCCGCTGTGGCGAAAGCGATGGGGATGAAGCTACTAGCTTTCGATCCCTTCATCTCTACAGAACGGGCCGAACAAATTGGCTGTCAGTTAGTTGATTTAGATTTGCTGATCCAGCAAGCCGACTATATCACCTTACACATTCCCAAAACGCCGGAAACTGCCCATTTAATCAATGCCAAAACCCTGGCAAAGATGAAACCTACTGCCCGGATAATTAACTGTGCCCGTGGTGGGATCATTGATGAAGCGGCTTTGGCTGTGGCAATCAAAGAAGGTACAATCGCTGGTGCAGCTTTAGATGTGTTTGAGTCTGAACCTCTAGGCGAATCGGATTTGCGATCGCTCGGTAAAGAAGTTATCCTCACCCCCCACTTGGGAGCATCAACTGCGGAAGCGCAAGTGAATGTAGCCATAGATGTTGCTGAACAAATTCGCGATGTGCTTTTAGGACTACCAGCACGTTCCGCTGTCAACATTCCCGGACTTGGCCCTGATGTCTTAGAAGAACTCAAACCCTACATGCAGTTAGCAGAGACTTTGGGCAACCTAGTCGGACAGCTAGCTGGTGGTAGAGTAGAATTACTCAATGTGAGATTGCAAGGTGAACTGGCAACTAACAAAAGTCAGCCATTGGTAGTCGCTTCCCTCAAAGGACTGCTTTACCAAGCACTGCGGGAACGGGTAAATTACGTCAATGCCAACATTGAAGCCAAAGAACGGGGAATTCGGGTAATTGAAACCAGGGATGCTTCTTTCCGTGACTATGCAGGCTCTTTGCGTTTAGAAGCTACAGGTAATTTGGGAACTCATTCTGTTACCGGTGCTTTGTTAGGCGAAAAAGAAATTCACCTAACTGACGTTGATGGTTTCCCGATTAATGTCCCCCCCAGCAAATATATGCTGTTCACCCTGCACCGCGATATGCCAGGGATCATCGGTAAACTCGGTTCCCTACTCGGCAGTTTTAATGTCAATATTGCCAGTATGCAGGTAGGACGCAAAATCGTCCGTGGTGATGCAGTTATGGCTCTCAGCATCGACGATCCCCTACCTGAAGGTATTTTGGCTGAAATTACCAAAGTGCCGGGAATTCGTGATGCGTACACGGTAACTCTTTAAAAAGGATGAAGGATGAAGGATGAAGGATGAAGTCAATTCCACTTCATCTTTTATCCTTGACACTTCATACTTCAACTATGGCAAAAACCTGGTGGGAACTACAAATTTTATGTGAACCAGACCTAGAAGATTCTATCTTTTGGCGTTTGGAAAGTTTTGGCTGTCGTGGCATTGCGATTGAAGCTAAAGGAAATGCCTCTTTGGTCAAGGCTTATTTACCGGAATTTCAAGCACAGCTATTAGATTTAGCGGCGCTGTCGCTGTGGCTGCGTCAAGATGCTCTGTGTGTGGGATTAGGCACGCCTACTTTAAACTGGCAGTTAATTAATGAAGAGGATTGGGCTACTAGCTGGAAGCAATATTGGCAACCAGAAAAAATAGGCGATCGCTTTTTGATCAATCCTGCTTGGTTACCATTACCAGAGACAACGGAACGCCTCGTAATTCGCCTCGATCCCGGAGTAGCATTTGGTACAGGCAACCATGCTACAACCCAGCTATGTTTGGAATCCCTAGAAATGCGGATGAGTGAATTACCTAAATCTTTTGCTAGCTTATCTCCAAAAAAAGACACTGTGGTAATTGCGGATATTGGTTGTGGTTCAGGTATTCTTTCTATTGGGGCAGTACTCTTAGGCGCACAGAAAGTCTACGCCGTAGATACTGACCCTTTAGCAGTCCAATCGACCTTCAGCAATCGCGCACTCAATGACATTAGTCAAGAACGCTTAATACCAGCAGAAGGTAGTGTAGACATATTGCAGAAACTGATTACACAACCAGTAGATGGGATTGTCTGCAATATTTTGGCTGATGTGATTATCGAGTTGATTCCAGAAATTAATGCGATCGTCAAACCCACAACTTGGGCAATTTTCAGCGGGATTTTACTTGAGCAATCTAAATCTGTCGCTGATGCATTAGAAGAGCATGGCTGGATCGTTGCTACTTTGTGGAAAAAGAAAGAGTGGTGTTGTTTGAATGTCCGGCGTTCGTGAACTACCCAGCCTTGTGGCTTCGCTGGTTGGCGTTAGCCTCCCGAAGAGTAGGCTGGGTTTTTGTCCTGACTTAAGAACTGATTACAGCACCATTTTAAATTATGCTTTGGAGGTGTTGCACTAACTGCGGTGCTTGCATTACACCTTCAATTCGATCTACTGGTTGACCTTGCTTAAACAATACCAAAGTTGGTAAAGCGTAAATCTGATACTGACCGGCTATCTCTGTATATTTTTCTGTATCTATTTTAACTATCCGTAACCTATCTTTAAGTTGGGCATTGACCTGGTCTAAAATTGGCCCCATCATTTGACAAGGGCCGCACCATTCAGCGTAAAAATCTACCAGCACAGGTACATCAGAATCAGACAACATCTCTTCAAAGCTGTTGAATTCTTTTTTAGTAGCCATATGACACACCGATTTTCTCTTGTTTGATATTAATAGTAATGCTTGCTTGAAAAAAAGGTGTCAATGGTTAATGGTCATTTGTCATTTGTCATTTGTCACTTGTACTCTCGCAAGTCGTTCGCGGAGCGTCTCGTCCCTTGCGCGTCTCCCGTTGGGAGAAGAGAAGTATTGGGCATTGGCCAAACAGGGCATTTATCTCCCTTGTCCCCCTTGTCTCCCTTGTCCTCCTTGTCCCCCTTCCCTCATCTCCCTCATCCCCCTCATCCCCTAATTGCGAAAGTACGGATATTGCACTCTTGCGGCGAGCGAGAACCACACTTGATTTTCTCTGATGTTTGTTAATTTAAAATCAGAATCTATGTTGCTGGGTATTATACCTGGCAGATCACAAATCTCATATCTTAGAAAAAGCGCAAAGTCGAGCCAGTCTCGTGGGCGGGTTTCCCGACTTTAGAGAACTGGCGTTGAGCGCCGGCTTCCGGCGATCAGACGGCAGTTCCTTTAAGCGGGGGAACCCCGCCAACGGACTGCCTCAACTTTGTAAGAATAACATAACAGGAATTTTTAGAGGAGGCTGGTAGATGGCTGCAACCGACTTCAAAGACTATTACTCAATTTTGGGAGTTAGTAAGACTGCCAGTCCAGAGGAAATTAAACAAGCTTTTCGGAGGTTAGCCCGCAAGTATCATCCCGATGTTAACCCAGGCAATAAACAGGCGGAGGCTAGTTTCAAAGAAGTCAACGAAGCCTATGAGGTTTTGTCCGACCCAGATAAGCGCAAAAAGTATGACCAATTTGGTCAATACTGGAAACAAGCTGGTGAAGGTTTTCCAGGTGGTGGTGCTGGGGTCGATATGGGCGGTTTTGACTTCAGCCAATACGGTAGTTTTAATGATTTCCTTAATGAGTTATTTGGTGGTGCTGGGCCTCGCAGTAACCGCCAAACCTATTCTTATAGAACTTCCACTGGTAGACCAGGTGGTTTTGGTGGGTTTAATGATTTTGGGTTTCAAGATGTAGGTACGGGTACAGGTACTCTACAAGATAGCGAAGCTTCGATCGCTCTATCTTTGGGTGAAGCATTTGCTGGTGTGCAAAAGCGCTTTAGTTTAGGCAATGAAACGATTGATGTGCGTATCCCGGCTGGTGCTAAATCCGGGACTCGCCTGCGTGTACGGGGTAAAGGTCAAATAAATCCTATGACCCAACAACGAGGTGATTTGTACTTGAAGGTAGAACTTCAGCCCCATTCGTTCTTCCAAATGGAAGGCGACAATCTTGTCTGTGAAGTTGCCATTACACCAGATGAAGCCACCTTAGGGGCTGCGATTGATGTGCCTACGCCTGATGGTTTGGTGAACGTCAAGCTACCTGCGGGAGTGCGTTCTGGTCAATCCCTACGCTTGCGTGGCAAAGGCTGGCCTTTAGCCAAGGGTGGACGTGGCGATCAGTTGGTGAAGGTGGCGATCGTGCCACCAAAAGAACTTAGCCAACAAGAGCGGGAATATTATGAAAAAATTCGGTCTATACGTACTTATAATCCCCGCAGTCATTTGCAACAGGTCAAGCTATAGTATTATGTTTCGCGCCCAGAATCATCGCATCTGAGGCGCGAAGCCATCTTAATTGTTTATTGCGGTTGACTTTTCGCCATTAAAACTTTGATCCGAGACTTAAACGCTTCAATTGTCTCTGGGGTAGGTTGGGTGGTTTGCCAGGATGGACGTTGCATTAAGCGATCGCACCAAGCATTCAGTTGAGGATAGACATCTAGAGGTAACCCCATTTGCGGCAGCAAGGGAATGGTACTACCTGCAACAATATCAGCAAGAGTTAATTGCTCGCTACCAAAGTATGAGCGATCGCCTAGTAGTTGCTCAAAAAAAGCCAGTACGGTGGCTGATTTCAGTTTTGCCTCCTCTAGCTTTTGCGGATCGTTATCCAACTCCATCATTTGGCGTAATAGTGGGTTCATGGCTGGTAAAAGTTCATTTATGGTCAGCATTTCCACCATGCGCACGATTGCTAAAGCCTTCTCTTCCTTTGGCAACAAAGCAGGGGTGGGATACTTGGCTTCTAGATAATCTAGAATTGCTAAGGATTCCACTACCCTAAAATCATCGTCAACTAACACGGGAATATGATGAAAGGGATTAAGCGCTACAAACTCTGGTTGAAACTGATCGCCATCCAGTTTCATTTCGATTAATTCAAAGTCCAGTCCCTTTTCCAATAAGGCAATCCAAGGACGGCGGGAGTTAAATGAAATAGGTTGGTGGTAAAGTTTGAGCATCAGAAAATCCCTCAGCTATCATCAGTATTAGCTTAATGCTTTAACTTGGTTTGTGCTGTGCCATTCTTGCCGCCATCCGCGCCTTGAGAACTTCCAATGGTACCTCAGTAGCTTGCCAACTAGGACGTTTCAGCAAACGATCGCACCAAGCACTGAGTTTGGGAAACTCGCTAAAAGATACATCTGCTTTCGCTAACCAGGGTACTAAAGTGCCAGCAACAGGCTCAGCTAAAGTAATATTTTCACTACCAAAGTAAGGGCGATCATCTAGTAAATTATCGAAAAACTTCAGCACTGTTGAGGCTTTCTGCTTTGCTTGCTCCATTTTTTCCGGATCTCCTCCAGGTAAGCCTAATATTTGTGGGGTTAAAGGCATGATGGCGGATAACAACTCATTCACCGTTACCATTTGCACCATGCGCGCGATCGCTAAATCTTTTGCCTCTTTGGGTAGCATCGCCGGCGTGGGATACTTAGCCTCTAAATAATCCAGAATTGCTATTGATTCTACTAGATGAAAACCTTCATCTTCTAAAACTGGCACATGATGAAAAGGGTTAATTGCCAAAAAATCTGGTTGAAATTGCTCGCCATCCAGTTTGACCTCTACTAGTTCAAATTCCAGTCCTTTTTCTAAAAGCGTAATCCAGACTCGGCGGGAGTTGGGAGACATTGGGGAGTGATAAAGCTTCAGCATAAGCCAACCTCAAAACCTTATAATTAGGGCAAGTATTGTCAATTTTATACCTTATAAGGAATTCGGCAAAATTCTACTTATGCATAAAAAATCTAAATATCTGTAGATAAGGCTATGCCTTACACAACCTGTGTAAATAAGGCATAGCCATACATATATATGATATTAATATCTCTACTAAACTAAGGAATCGAATTGTTCTAACAATGTCTCAACGCTAGCGTTATGATCCAAAAAAGAAAATAGATGGAAATAGCGAAGTTTTCCAGTTTTGTCTAATACAAACTGTGCTGGTAAAGGCGCTCCTAAAGCTTGTCCTACTCGATATTTACGAAATACTCGACAACTAGGATCACTTAGTAAAGGCATTTTTAAACCTAAATCTTTCACAACTATTTGGCTTTGCCTTTCATCGGTACTAGTAATCATCAAAACTTCTATCCCACGCTCTTTAAATTGCTCGTAGTTCTCATTCAAAGATTTGATGTGAGGATAGCAAAATGGGCAATATTGCTTTTCTGTAAATATCCTGGTGAAAGCCAGTAAAACTGGTTTTTTGCCGCGATAATCTGACAATTTTACCAAACTACCATTAGTAATATCTGGTAATTGAAAATCGGGTGTTCCCACTTCCAGTCTTAACTGATTTAGTGCGGGAATTGGCAGAAAATTACGGAAGAAACGCTCATTTAATAAGCCGCTAAAATCAGTTGAAGTTAGCATATTTATTATCCTTGATTGTTTAAAGTTAATAGTCAAAAGTCCAGAGTCCAGAGTTTAGAATTTTTTGACCATTGACCATTGACTATTGACAAATGACCATTGACAAATGACAAATGACACGCGCAGCGCAATGAAAAAACCACAGATAGGCACTGAAGTTAACACCGATTAATATGTATCTGTGTTTATCTGTGATTATCTGTGGTTATAAATGATACTGCTCTTACATCCAGTATACTGCGTTGCCGTTTTCTGGCAAGAGGAATCTAGACAGCAGAGAAGTAAACTTTAGATTTCACTGGATCAGGATTCATGGTTTTATCCCCAGGTTGCCAACCAGCAGGGCAAACTTCGTCTGGGTGAGACTGAACGTACTGAATAGCTTGTAATGTCCGCAGGGTTTCATCAACGCTGCGACCAAAAGCTAGGTTGTTAATGGTAGCGTGCTGGATTACACCATCTTTATCGATGATGAACAGACCACGCAGGGCAATACCTGCGGCTGGATCGAGAACGTTGTAAGCTGCACTTATTTCTTTCTTAATATCGGAAACTAGAGGATAATTCAAGTCGCCGACACCACCAGATTTGCGGTCAGTTTGAATCCAAGCTAAGTGAGAAAACTCGCTATCAACGGAAACACCAAGAATCTCCGTGTTAATTTTCTTGAATTCTTCGTAGCGATCGCTAAATGCTGTGATCTCAGTGGGACAAACAAAGGTAAAGTCTAGGGGATAAAAGAATAGAACAACATACTTTCCGCGATAGTCGGAAAGTTTGATGGTCTTAAATTCCTGATCCGCTACAGCTGTTGCTGTAAATTCTGGAGCCTGTTGACCAACGCGGAGGCTTC
This sequence comes from Calothrix sp. NIES-2100, assembly GCF_963875285.1. NCBI lineage: Bacteria > Bacillati > Cyanobacteriota > Cyanophyceae > Nostocales > Calotrichaceae > Calothrix > Calothrix sp. NIES-2100. The sequence continues at coordinate 7,037,805 of NZ_CAWNLA010000001.1, read as the reverse complement.
CTTCTGTTCCGTAAGTGAGGGACATTAACTTAATTCTCCTTCAACTTATATTCATTTACTAGCGTTGGAATTCGGGTCAGTGAAAACTTACCCTTCCACGCTGTCTCACAGTTTAATTACGATCTGTTACGACTATATCATAGTCATAACGATTTTGAGTAGCAAATGGTAGATTTAGATCAAAGAGAGTGGTTGCTGACCAATGGCTTGGGTAGTTTTGCCAGTGGTACAGTTTCCGATGTCAGGACACGTACTTACCACGGTTGGCTATTTGCCGCGACAAACCCACCTTCTGGACGTACTCTGCTGCTTTCGCACTTAGAAGCTAGTCTGGAAGTAGAAGGAAAAGTTGTGACACTAGGGACAAATTACTGGAGTAGTGGTCGAATTGAACTTACCGGCTACCAACTGCTACAGGCTTTTGAGATTCATCCAGTTCCAAAATGGATTTGGGGCAAGGATAATTGGCAATTGAGCAGACAACTGGTAATGCCCTATGGTTTGGTAGAGTCTAGAAATGGTAACAAAGGACAAATTTCTCCCCTATCCTCCTCACCGACTTTATGCCATCGCCTGTTAATTCAATATCGCTATGAGGGCACACAAGCAAGTATTTTAAGGTTGCGGTTGCTGATTGGCGATCGCGATTTTCATCATCAACAAACTGCTTCTGCAGAATTACACTTCTCACAAGTGCAGCTATTACAAAAACAAGTTTGTTTACAAGCAATCATTGGCGGACGTTTTGGTACACCTTGGTATTTACGATGGACACAAGGAGACTATAAACCTGATGGAGTTTGGTACTGGGATTATCGATTAAAAGAAGAAACTCAACGGGGATTAAGCGACAAGGAAGACTTATATAGCCCTGGTTACTTAAGTGTTCATCTCCAACCAGGTGATGTTGTGACTTTAGAAGCACAAGTAGGTTTACCCAATCCACAAGCCGATCCCCTGACTTGTGAAACCTTTACCGAAGCGATCGCAACGGAGGAAGAAAGACTTTCCCAGATTTTTGGGTGGAATCGGGGGGATGAGGAGGACAAGGGAGAAAATGCTCTGTTGTCTCATACCCAATCCCCAATTTGGCAGCAATTACTCAAAGCCAGCGATCAATTTATCGTCTATCGCGCCTCAATTGCCGGCCCCACTGTTATAGCTGGTTATCATTGGTTCAATGACTGGGGACGTGATACTTTAATTGCCCTACCAGGGTTAGCGCTAGTGACGGAACGCTTTGATCTGGCAAAAGGGCTGTTGCAGACTTTTGGGCATTACTGTCGTCAAGGTTTAATTCCGAATGCATTTCCTGATGTCGGTGGTGAGCCTTTTTACAACAGTATTGATGCAGCACTGTTGTGGATTGAAACTCTCGGACTTTATTTAGAAGCAACCCAAGATTGGCAGTTTTTAGCAGAACAATTTCCTGTAGCGCAGCAAATCCATAAAGCATTTGTAAGTGCTACACGCTACAACATTCATGTTGATGCTACTGATTGGCTGGTTAGTTGGGATGCTCCTCATGTAGCCTTGACCTGGATGGATGCGGTGGTGGGAGGGCAACCTGTAACTCCTCGTCTCGGTAAGCCAATAGAAATAAATGCCCTGTGGTATTCTGCCTTATGTTGGCTGAGCCAGTGGGCAGAACGATTAAGCCAAATTCAGGATGGCAATTCCTCAGAACGTCTGGCAAAGCAAGCACAGCGTTATGCCCAGCAAGCACAACAGGTAAAAGCTTCCTTGCAGAAATTTTGGAATGCAAAACTCTGCTACTTTTACGACACCATCCAACTGGACGATCGCCGTAATTCCCAAATTCGCCCTAACGCAGTTTTAGCGCTGTCTTTACACCATTGTGGATTTCCAGTAGAACAAGGACGCCAGGTACTGACTGTAGCAACTTCTTGCTTGCTTACCCCCTATGGACTGCGCAGCCTTGATCCCGGCGATCCCCAATATATTGGTAAATACCAAGGTACTCCAGAAAAACGCGATCGCGCCTACCACCAAGGTACTGTTTGGAGTTGGCTAATTGGCCCGTTTATTCGTGCATGGGGGCGTTTTTATCCAGAAGAACCCATACCTTTTGATTGGGAACCCCTATTAAAGCATTTCCTAGATGATGCTTGTCTTGGCTCTATTTCTGAGATTTTTGATGGTGATCCACCCCACCAACCCAAAGGCGCGATCGCCCAAGCTTGGTCAGTAGCGGAAGTTATTCGTTATTTACCAAAATCTCAGCTTTAGAATTATGGTCAATGGTCATTGGTCAATAGTCATTGGTTTTGACTGTTGACCGTTGACTGTTGACTGTTGACTGTTGACCGTTGACTGTTGACCGTTGACTGTTGACTGTTGACTGTTGACTGTTGACCGTTGACTGTTGACTGTTGACTGTTGACTATTGACCGTTGACCGTTGACTGTTGACTGTTAAACTTTTGTGCGATCGGTCAAAATTTCATAGCCGGTTTCTGTAACTAACACAGTATGCTCAAACTGCGCCGACAAAGCATTATCTACAGTTACCGCTGTCCAGCGATCGGCTAAGGTTCGCGTATGTTTGGAACCTGCGTTTAAAATTGGCTCAATAGCCAAAGTCATTCCCGCACGTAGTTTTACATTTGGCATTTCTCTGGTGCGGTAGTTAAACACAGAAGGTTCTTCGTGTAAATTACGTCCTACACCATGTCCGGTAAATTCTTCAACCACACTAAAACCATTAGCTTTGACATGGTCTTCAATTGCCCCAGCAATATCCAGCAAGTATACACCTGCCTTGACTTGTTCAATACCTTTGTAGAGAGATTCCTCGGCGACGCGAATTAGTTTAGCGGCTTGGGGGGTAACTTCACCCACGGCAATTGTAATGCAAGAATCACCATGAAACCCTTGGTAGTAAGCACCTGTATCTACTTTTAATACATCTCCAGTGCGAATTACTTTCTTTTGACTTGGAATCCCATGTACAACTTCATTGTTAATACTGGAACATATAGAGCCAGGAAATCCGTGATATCCCTTAAAGCTCGGGGTTGCACCCATTTCGCGAATGCGTTTTTCCGCATGAGCATCTAAATCAGCCGTAGTCATTCCTGGTTGGACTAGCTCAGAAATTTCTTTGAGTACAGTAGCCACAATTTTGGCTGATTCCCGCATGATATCAATTTCTCGCGGCGATTTAATTTCGATACCTCGGCGTTGTTTGCTGGGAGATGCTGGCTGAGTTGCTTGAGCAAGTAAGTTACTGAGAATGTTCATGGGAAATTAAAAGTGATCAGCGCAAAGAACGCTGGAGGTTAAATGTTTTCTATAGCAGTCGTAAATCATTCGTGAGAAATTATATCCCCGACTTCTTTGAGAAGTCAGGGATCTGGACACTGCTAATTCTCACAGTTGAGAAATTATGTCTATATTTAAATTAACTTATTTTAACTTTGGAATTGTTAATTGCTGACGGTAATCTCTCCAGTCATCCCTGCTTCTGTATGTCCTGCTACTGAGCAGCGTAAGGTATATTTTCCCGGCTTGAGCGGCACAAATACCCATTCAGCTGTCGCACCGGGTTTGAGTTCCAGTTCATGGATAGCTCCTTTAATTTCTACTTTGCCTGCTTCGACTTTTTGTGTCCAGATGCCATCAGCAAAGTCTTTGGCAGTAAAATAATGCTTCAGTTGGCTAGGATTGGTGAGTCGGAGATTGTAGCGTTTCCCAGTCACAAATTCTAAGGTATTTGGCTCAAATTTGAGTTCGTTAGCTGCATTCCCTAAGCTAATGGGAATTTCGATCGCAGCTTGTTTGAGTAAATCGCCAGAGACATTCGCTGCTAATGCCGGATTAGTACTGCTGAAACTAATGCACAGCATTAATAATAAGAGGATATAAATCCGTTTGATTGTTTGCATCTCAGTAAAATAAATATATAAATTTCCAAATTATAATCACAATTTGGGATTGATTTTTAAATAATTACTAATTTGTAATTTTTGGGGAAACACTATTCGTTTATAGGCGGCTTTGTTGCAGTTAGGTGTAGCACCAGTTCCAAACAGTTAATGACGAATTATTTTAATAATTTTTGTAACTAATCCCGATTCAATCAATGATTGTATGCACGGATTTTCCTCATGGGCGGGGAAACCCCACTCTTACAAATGCATCATTCGTATTCGTTTTTCCAATTCGGAATTACTCGATGGATGGTGATTTAAAAATACTCCGAGTTCTAGAGATTGCAAACTCTCAATAATTGTTGAATTACGAATTACGAATTACGAATTACGAATTAGTAATTATCTAAGGTTGGCTAAGACAGCAGGGCCTGCGGTGACTACGACAATCTTATCGGGGTGGAGTAATTCACGGGCTGCTTGATTGACTTGATCGAGGCTCACTTGCTGAATTTTTTCTGAAAAAGAGTGCAGTTCGACTTCATCGAGTCCATACACTTGGTTCATCAAGATAGTTTTGCTTAATTCCTCTGGGTTGACTAAAGAAACATTGTAATTGCTGACTAGTGTTTGTTTAGCTGCATCCACTTCTGATGCGATCGCACCTTGTTGATGAATTTGCTTTAACAGCTTTTGGGTGCTGGCGATCGCTTTATTCGTATCTTCTGGGCTGGTTTGCAATTCAATCCAAAATGTGCCAGCATTTTTTCCGACTTGGAAGTAGCTATAAATTCCATAGGTAAGTCCTTGGCGATCGCGTACTTCTGCGCCTAGTCTACTAGATAAGGTGTCGCCTCCCAAAATCTGATTCAAAACTAAGGCTGCATAAAATCGGGGATCTTTACGATTAATGCCTGTGTAACCCATATAAGTAATCGCTTGGGCTTTCCCTGGTAGGATAGAGTTTACACGCACTACTTTTTCGGGCATTGAGACTTGAGGATATTCTAATTTTGGCGGTTGACCGCTAATTTTCCAATCACCAAACTCTTTTTCAATGAGCGATCGCACTTTTGCTGGCTCAAAATCTCCTACCAGGGCTATCACTGTATTGTCTGGACGATAATATTTTTCTTTGAAAGCAATCACATCTTTACGCTTAATCTGCTTTAAGCTCTCTTTTGTCGGGAAGCTATGTAAAGGATGCTTTCGCGGATAAATTGACTGTACAAATGTTCTAATTGCTACTTCATCTGGATCATCTAAGTCCAATTTGAGATTAGTTAAAGCTTGTTGGCGTTCAAGTTCCAATTCTTTCGCTGGAAATGTACTATTTTTAACTACGTCTGCTAAAGTTTGCAAGAGTACAGGTAAATCAGCAGCTAAACTATCACCTTCAATGTGTACGCCTTCGCGGTATGCTCTAAACTCCAGATTTGCACCTCGTTCTTCCAAGGCTTGGGCAATTGTTAAGAAGTCTTTAGTTTTAGTCCCATTCGTCAAGTTATCTGCTACCAAAGATGCTAATCCAGCTTTATCCTCAGGGTCAAATTCCATTCCGGCGTTGATATGACCACTTAGGGTGACAGTAGGAATACTGCGATCGGGTAGTAGTAATAACCGCAAACCATTGGCAAATTTCAATTGTTGTGGTAATTCTCGCTTGCCTATGTCTATTGCTTCATCCACCGCAGGTAAATATTTTAATACCTCGGTTGGAGCTACAGGCGATCCGGGAGCGAAATTTTCGGTATTTTGTGCAGAATGTGCTTTGTTTGTACCCGCTTTTGTCTGCTTTTGACTAGGTTCAAATAAACCGACTATACGTGCTTCTGGTTTGAGGTATTTTTTGACTACAGCCACAACATCCGCTGGTGTCACCTTGCGAATAGCTGCTAAGTAGCGTTCTGTATAGCGATAGTCACCAGCAGTTGTTTCATCATTACCCAATTGCATTGCTTGGTTGGTGAGATCGCGGTTAGCTAAAATTACCGCTGCTTCTAATTGGGTTTTCGCTCGATTGACTTCTGCTGCTGTGACTCCTGATTTTACTAAATTGGCGATCGCCTGATTTAATACCGAGTCAATTTTGGTCAAATTTTGGTCAGAAGCAGCTGTTACCAACAGTTCATACCAACCAAATTCCCGCAAGCTAACCACAGAAGCACTGATTTCGCTAGCTAAACCTGATTCTACCAATACCTGATCCAGTCTTGAAGTTCTTCCCTCAGTCAAAATATAATCCATCACATCCAATGCTGGCACATCTGGATGGTTCACATCCGGTAGGGGGTAAACTACTTGCAACAGTTCCCCTGCTCCTGCTTCTTGTAGCACAATGGGTGATGCTGATAACTGTTGACGGTTGACGGTTGACGGTTGACGGTTGACGGTTGACGGTTGAGTGTTGGGTAATTTCCCAAATATTTCTTTGACTGCTTCCAGAGTTGGAGCAGTTTGAAAATCTCCGACAATTACTAAAACGGCATTGTCAGGACTGTAATATTTCTGATAATACTGCTGTACCTGTTCTACTGTAAATTTTTCTACATCAGCTTTTGTTCCACCCACAGGTAAACCGTAACCATGATCGGGAAAAGCTGCTCGCATCACGGCGCGGTTTAGACGGTATTCTGGGCTATTTTCGTAACCTTGTAACTCAGAAATTACTACTCGCTTTTCACTGGCTAGTTGTTCAGTACCAATAAGCGAATTTTGCATCCGATCTGCTTCTAAAATTAGCAGCGCTTTGAGCTTATTTCGTTCCGCAGTCCCGTAATACGCCGTTTGATCGTAGCTGGTGAAAGCGTTCGAGTCACTACCTAAAGCACTAAACAACCTCCCAAATTGAATTGGACGAGTTTGCGTCCCTTTAAACATCATGTGTTCTAACTGGTGAGCAATACCATTCATTCCCGCTTCTTCGTTGCGCGAACCTACCTTGTACCAAACCTGAACAGTTACCACCGGTGCGGTATGCACTTCCTTTGTCAGCACCGTCAAACCATTCTCTAGCAATGTCTTGTTGACGTTTTCTGTCACTTTTAGGGGTAGAATTTTTTCTCTATCTACTATTGACTGAGCATGTATCTGCTGGGACACTACCATATTTTGGCTATCAGCAGGTTTATCGCTAAATAATAACACTGCAATCATCGATAGACTCAACAGCAATAACGGAAAACGATATCGATACCAGGTGGAGAACACAGACATGAATTTTGCAGATACCCTGTAAACTAAGTTACATCTTTTGCATGATGACTATAGTTTAATCCCTGTGCTTAATCTCTTAGTGAGTCCAAACAAATAAATTACCCAAGATTTATGTGAGTAGGGTGCTTGATCCCTAAATATTGACAATGCACGAGGCCATGATTTCCTGATGTCAGGTCAAAATTAAATATTTTTTTAATTATTAATCTTTTGCCTAAGTGAATGTATCAAGATAACTGATTTTAGCAGCCAAAATCAGCAATATAAAAGCCAAATTAGTTTAATTTGGCTAAAATTCGCAGAAATTCCAAAGGTAAACCATCAGCATCAGCGATGAAAGCGACTTCAAAAATGCGATCGCCTATTTGTTGCTGTGTTGGTTCTAAAAGTACTTTCAGCGGTTGCAGATCTGCTATTGCCAATCGTTGTTGTAAACTGGTTAACCAACTGGGCAAATCTGGTGTAATCTCTGTTAAATCGAATGAGAGATGATAATAGCCCACATAATGTTCGTCTGCAAAAGCATCTGGGGCTGGTTTTGGTTCGGGAATTTGGATGAGTTCAATTCTCCCACCCAATCCTTCCATCCAACAAGCTAGGGTGTAGCCTGTAGTGAAGCGTTCACAAACTGTAAACCCCAATTGTTCATAGAAGGCGATCGCCTGATGAATATTCGCAGTCCGAATCGAAGCGTGGTGCATAGTTTTGTCATTAGTCATTTGTCCTTTGTCATTAGTCATTTGTCCTTGGGCGTTAGTTTTTGTCATTTACTGCACAGCAATGACTTTTAACTCTTGACTAATGACTAATGACTAATGACTAATGACCATTTACTCAAATAATCGGAAATAAGGATAGCGCACAGGGACACCAGGCTCTTTTTCCAAATCAAAATTAATCACTTCCCAACAGGATTCCTCAGCAGCATCGGGGCTAAACTCCACAGGTAAACCGTATAGTCGCGCTGAGGTATTTTCTGGCTGTTGTCCAGAACGCCAAGGAGTGCTGCGTTCTAAATAGCCACTCATTAACTCCTGATAACGACGCGCAATAATCACCCGCGTTGCTCGATACCCTTGGGTATAAAGCTTATCTAACGCTTCGTGAATTTCAAACCGAATCCCATCGGGATGGGTATGTTGTCTGTACCATTCATTATTCCACTTTCGCCAATGCCGTCCCGACTGTAAATGAACTAATTCACCCGTTTTCGGATTAGCCTCAAAAGCCCCATGACGCGGACACAAATAGGTATCTGTGAGTGTCAACGCCTGAATGGTTTGGCGACAGTGGGGACACTGAATTTCGGGGCCAAATATTGGGTACTGCAAGCCTGGATTCATCATGAAGTGCGTCGAAACATAGTTTTGTCTTCACCAGCACCAGTGGGTTTGATTTTACACTTCGGCTCCACCAATTGGGGTTACCTGCCTATTGCTACACAGTCACTGACTTGTGGCAATTACAGTATTCACGAGTGTCTTCCTCAGTATAGAAGCTTGACCAAAGAAGTTTGAAGTTTAAAGGATGAATTCAGAATTTCAGACTTCAGACTTCACACTTTAGTCTTCAGTTGACCCTGTGATATTCTGGTTTTGCAACCAGCCTGAAATGTTGGAGTTTCTCCAGTGTTCCTGGGTACCATATTCATATTCTATCGTGTCTACAGCTTCTTACTGGCTATCTCCCGATTTTTCTGTTGCTGCTTTTATCGCAGCCAATGCGATCGTTATCGGTTCGGTAAACATCAAGGCAGGGGTAAGCATTTGGTATGGAGCAGTAGTCAGAGCAGATGTAGAACGCATTGACATTGGTGAATGCACAAATATACAAGATGGCGCGATCATACACTGCGACCCTGGCTTTCCTACCATTTTAGAAGATCATGTCACCGTAGGACATCGCGCTGTGATACATTCTGCTTACATTGAACGTGGCAGTTTGATTGGGATTGGCGCAATCATTTTAGACGGTGTACGGGTAGGTGCTAGTAGCATTATTGGTGCAGGTGCTGTAGTAACTAAGGATATACCACCTTTTTCCTTAGTCGTGGGCGTTCCTGGTAAAGTAGTACGCCAAATCACAGACACCGAAGCCGCAGAACTTCTTGAACACGCCAAAAAATATCAAAAGTTAGCCTTGGTTCACGCCGGTAAGGGAACTGATCTCGGATTTACCAAGCCGGAATCAGGGGGATGAGGGGACAAGGAGGACAAGGAGGACAAGGGAGGACAAGGGACTTTGCCCAATGATCAATGCCCAATGCCCAATGCCCCATGCCCCTTCACCCAAATTGTAAACATTCTTTACAAATGGGGCTGGAAAAATTGCCCACTTCAGCTAACAATAAAAATGAGAGTAGTTGACAAAAGTTTAATTTATTTAACAGAGGGGTTCTAAATATGGACATTGATTTTCGCGTAGCTATCGTTTTAGCACCAATCGCCATTGCTGCTGGTTGGGCTGTGTTTAACATTGGTGCTGCTGCATTAAGACAAGTGCAAAACTTTTTAAACAAAGAAGCCTAAAAGCAAATAAAAATTAACATTTTTTAACCGGCTGTTTCTTTTTCTAGGAACAGTCGGTTAATTGGTGATTGGTCAATTGTCAATTGTCAATTGTCATTTGTCCCCCTTCCCTCATCCCCTCATCCCCCAGTCGTGGATATTGATTCTCTACTAAAATCTTTTCAACCCTTTGGTATCAATTTAGGACTCTTACGGATTGTCAAACTATTGGCTAATCTTGGGAATCCTCATCACCAAGTCCCGGTGGTTCATGTTGCTGGTACTAATGGCAAAGGTTCTGTATGCGCCTATCTTTCATCGGTTCTAACTGAGGCTGGTTATCGTACAGGACGTTATATTTCTCCTCATTTAGTTGATTGGACAGAACGTATTTGTCTCAATGAACAGGCAATTTCTACCGATGAATTGTATGAATTATTACAAAAAGTGCAAGCAGCGTTCGCTCCTGATGATGAATCACCCACTCAGTTTGAAGTGATTACCGCAGCTGCTTGGTTGTATTTTGCGCAGCAGCAAGTTGATGTGGCGGTGGTAGAAGTGGGATTGGGTGGGCGGTTGGATGCAACTAATGTTTGCGCCAACCCTTTGGTGACTATAATTACTTCCATCAGTAGGGAACATTGGCAACAACTAGGCCCGACTGTCGCTGATATTGCTAGAGAAAAAGCGGGAATTCTCAAACCTGGATGTCCGGTGGTTGTGGGACAATTGCCAAAAGATGCCCTAGAAGTTGTGCGATCGCGGATTGTCGAATTACAATGCCCAGTATTTACCCCCCAGCCTGCGCGTCCCATATCTTCCGGATGGGCTGAATACCAAACTCAGGACAATTCCAAATTAATTCAATATCCCCTACCCTTACAAGGACAAATTCAGTTAACTAATTCTGCCTTGGCTTTAGCTGCGATAGAAATTCTCCAAAAACAGGGGTGGCACATTTCCCAAGCAGCCATAATTAATGGTATGGCAAAAACTAAATGGCCTGGGCGTATCCAATGGGTGGCGTGGAAAAAGCATAAATTATTACTAGATGGGGCCCATAACCCAGCAGGTGCTGAAGTATTACGCGATTATGTCGATACTTTGAATCATCCTTCTGTCACTTGGGTGATGGGAATGATGGCTAATAAAGACCATGCTGATATTTTCCAAGTCTTGTTACGCCCAGAGGATAGATTATTTCTCGTACCAGTACCGGATACCGCTTCAGCCGTTCCCGATCAATTAGCAAAGCTAGCGGTTGATATCTGTCCCGGCTTAAGTCTTTGCCAATCATATCCAGATTTATTATCAGCTTTGTCAGCCGCTTTTGCTGCGACGGAAAACTTAGTTGTATTGTGCGGTTCCCTATATTTAATCGGACATTTTTTGGCAATTAGATAACTTATACAATGCTGTTTTGGGATTGTGTATCTATTGCCAAAGATATACTGTATGAAAATTTTTACAATTTTTAATAGAATGTAGGAATACAACACACTTCCTGGATAAATTAACACGTTTAATTATAGCGATCGCTCCACCGCTCAAGGTGAAAGATTGCACTATAACAGAGTTCAGAGTGGCTCATAGTTTTGGTTGTAGTTGCTTTTAAAGCTGATGCTAAGTAATTAAATTTCTTATGTAAATTCAATTTATTGCTGTGATTTGCATTAATTTTATGGGCAAAATTAACTGAGAAATCGTCTGACAGATGAATATTGTTATGTATGCTACTGTAGGACGTTCTAGTTAATAGGAGATATTTATGTTAAAAGTTGTTGTTGGTCACAGTGACGATCCAGATTCTCAAGATGCAATTTTAGAAGTTTTAGAGCAATGTCTTAACGATTTAGCAGGAGTCATACCTCAGGCTGGTATTTTATTTACCGCCATTGATTTTGAGCATGAATTAATCCTCAAAGAAATTAACCAAGTGTTTCCCGAACTTGATTTGATTGGTTGTACCACAGATGGTGAAGCCTCGTCAGTACTGGGATTTCAACAAGATTCTTTGACGCTGATGCTCTTTTATTCTGATACTGTAGAAATCAGTGCAGGTGTAGGGTATGGAGCTAGAGAAAACCCTTTTGCTGCTGCCGAACAGGCTGTACAACAAGCAACAGCAAAAATGACTAATAGCCCGAAATTATGTATTACTGTACCAGCCAGCTATACAGAAAGTGGTTCAACAACAAATGGAGAGTTAATTCTTCAGGGATTGAAACTAGCCTTGGGTTCCCAGATGCCAATTTTAGGTGGAACGGCGGGAGATCAGTTTAGGTTTCAAAAAACCTACCAATTTTTTCGCAATCAAGTTCTGACTGATTCTTTACCAGTTTTAATATTTTCTGGGGATATTAAATTTTCTTATGGAATTGCCTGTGGTTGGAAGCCCATTGGACGTAAAAGTATAGTCACCAAAGCTGTTGGAACCCTCCTCTACGAAATCGATGGTAGCACAGCAATGGAATATTATCAGAAGTATTTAGGCGATCGCCCACCGACTGCGGAACATCCATTAGCTGTATATGAAGGAGATAGCGATCGCTACTACATGCGTGTACCTAATACTCATGATCTAGAAACTGGTAGCATCAATTTTCTCGGTAATGTCCCAGAAAACGCCATAGTTCAAGTCACAGATATTCGTAGGGATGAAGTGATTGCTGCGGCTGAAACTTCATTTAAGACTGCTTTAGCAAATTATCCAGGAACTGAACCAGAAGCAATTTTGTTATTTTCTTGTTGCTGTCGCCGTTGGCTTTTAGGAACCAGAGCAAAAGAAGAATATCAACTAGTTAAAAATGCAGTTTCTCAATCAATACCTATTTGTGGATTCTATACATACGGTGAATTTGCACCCTTAGAACCTCATGGTTCTTCTTACTATCATCAAGAAACTTTTGTGACTTTGCTTCTAGGAACAAAATAGGGCTTATGGAACCCATTGACTATGAAAAGAAGCTGAAAGAATTAGAAAAAACTGTTCGGACTCTGAAAAAAAAATTAGAGCGTTCAGAAGCCGATCGCCAACAACTGGAAAACGTCAGTGAAGTCAGAGAAAGCATCCTCAAAAATGTCATTTCCGAGTTAGAGGAGTCGCAAATAGCTATCAAAAATCGCGGTGATGAGCTAGAAGATGCACTAAAAAATCTCAAGACTTTACAGATGAAATTGGTGGAATCTGAAAAGATGTCTGCTCTTGGAGTTATGGTGGCTGGGATTGCCCATGAAATTAACAACCCAGTCAACTTTATTTATGGAAATTTAAATTATGCTCAACAATATTTTCAAGATTTACTGAGGCTAATTGTACTTTATCAAAAGTATTACCCTGAACCAGCGTTAGAAATTAAAAAAGAAATAGAAGTAATTGAACTAGAATTTATTAAGAAAGACTTAGATAAACTCTTCCAATCTATGACTGTAGGAGCCGAGCGAATTTCGGAAATAGTTAAATCGCTCCGGACTTTTTCGCGTTTGGATGAAGCCGAATTTAAATCAGTTGATATTCATGAAGGCATTGACAGTACACTAGTAATTTTAAATAATCGCCTAAAACTACCAGCCGCCAATTTACCAGAAATTAAAGTAATTAAAAATTATGGCAAATTGCCCTCGATTAAGTGTTATGCCGGACAAATGAATCAGGTATTCATGAACATCATTGTTAATGCAATTGATGCTTTAGAATCTTCACTGTTGAAGGCAGCCAAAACTGACACAGGGCAATCAATAACTCATCATCCAGAAATTCAGATTAAAACAGGAATTACTGATAATAATTGGGTAGAAATTCGGATTGCTGATAATGGGATAGGAATGGATGAAAAAGTTCGCACAAAATTATTTGATCCCTTCTTTACCACCAAAGCAGTAGGTAAAGGGACAGGCTTAGGTTTAGCAATAAGTTACCAAATTATTATTGAACTACATGGTGGAAAATTGGAATGCTATTCCGAACCTGGAAAAGGAGCAGAATTTATGATTCAAATTCCTATTCGTTAAGTAAAGGGGCAAAAGAGGCAGAGGATAGTGTTGACTGTTGACTGTTAACTAAACGTGAGTTCGATGGTATAGGAATCCGGTTTGATTCTTAAAAAAATTCCCTACACTTTAATCTTAAGTGTAGGGTGGGCAATGCCCACCATATCCGGGTTTTGGTGGGCATTGCCCACCCTACGTGTATTTCAGAAATCAAATATGAGTCCTATAGTGTCGAGAGAGCTGCGAAGAATGGGGAAAAGGGGAAAGGTTAAAGGGTAAGGGAACGCAAGAATCAGTCTTTTCCCCTTCCCCCTTACCCTTTCCCCTTGCTTCAGACTTATTGAACTAGTCTGTCGAACTCACGTTAACTAATGCTCAATGCCCAATACCCAATTTACCGATTATTCCACTCTTGCGCTGCATCTTCAACAGCTTTATCTACCGTTTTTTCTCCTAACATTGCTGCTTGCAAATTCAAATAAATTGCCTTTTGCAATTTATTGAAATCTTTCAAAGTCGGCGTTAATATCTCTGCTTGTTGTAGTTGTTGGGCGCTAACAATCCGGGCTTTTTCCACGGTTGTCGCATTAGCAGGAACATCTTTAAAGTAGCTGTCAGTAAGTGCTTTGACTGTAGATGGTAAGACGTTAGCAGCTTTAGCAAAAGCTAATTGGTTTTGATCGTTGGTGAGAAATACAGCAAATTTCACAGCCGCATCGGGATATTTACTATCTTTGGGGATGACTACGTTCATCACAGCGACGTTTTTCTTACCTGTGTCACCTGTAATTTGGGGTGCGATCGCGGAAGCTTGGGCAATTTTCGGAGCATTATTGGCGATCGTTTTCAGAAATTCAGGTCCAGAAGCGAGAAATGCTGTTTCTCCCCCTTGATATAAATCAATAGCATGACGATGACCTTGAGTTAACACCTCTTGAGGTAGCAATTTTTTCTTGTACAAATCTACCCAATACTGAAAAGCGGCTTTACCTTGTAGGGAATTAAAGGCTGCTTTACCCTCGGTATTTACTAAGGTGACTCCCATTTGCACAAAAGATTCCAATACTTCACCGGAATCTTGCGGAACAAAAGTCACAAAAAAGGCGTATTTTCCGGTTTTATCTTTAATTTGTTGTGCTGCTTGAGCTAATTCTGCGTAGGTACTGGGTGATTTGTTGATACCTGCCTGTTTTAATAAATCAGTGTTATAAATGGTTAGCCGGGTGGTGAGGTACCAGGGAATACCAAAGCTCTTACCATTGATTGTGCTAGCTTTCCAAATATTTGGCAGATAGGAGGAACGGACTTCTTTTGAAACTTTCGTATCTACATCCAGCCAAGCATTTCGTCCTGCAAGTTGCGAAGCAAAATCCGGATTGAGGTTCACAACATCAGGTGGCGTTTTTGCTGAAACAGCTGTTAAGATTTTGTTCTCCATCGCAGCCCAGGGAATATCAACCCAGTTAACCTTTATACCTTGATTTTGTGACTCAAAACTGGCAATCAGATTTTTAAAGTAGTCAGTAAATTGAGGTTGGAGTTGCATTGTCCAAAACTCAATCTTTGCTCCTTCAGCAGCAGTTTGTTTTGTTTGGGTGGCAACTTTACCTGTGCTGCAACTAACAATCCAGCTAGTCAATAAACCAAGCAGTACAAATACAGACAATCGTTTGAATTTGTGAATTTTAAACATTTTACTAGTATATTTACGCTTGCTGTGAGCGAAAAGCTTATGCAGAATTGTCGAGATTATAGGCTAAATCAATAACCTAGTACCAAGATAGTTTTTTAGTATCATTTAACTTTTCAATTTAGCAGTGCGACGGGCAAAAAAGTGGTGAAAAGCTTCAATAGTCTGTTTGGCAAATCTCATAAAGGAATCGGTATTGAACTCGCACCAGAACGGGTGAATATAGTTCAATTACGCAAACAGCGTCAAGGCTTAAAAATAGAAGCCTTAACATCGGTAGGAGTTCCCGAGGGACTCGTTAGCGATGGTCAGATCACTGACCCACCAGCAATGGCGCAGCTAATTCAGCAAGCGCTGGCTGATAATAAAATTAAAGCTTCTCGGGTTGCTACTGCTGTACCAGGAAGAGATTCAATTGTACGTTTAATTCCTGTACCAGCAGAGTTAGATGATAAAGAACTGCGGGAGATGGTACTCAACCATGAAGCAGCTTTGTATTTACCCTATCCTCGTGAAGAAGCTGATGTAGATTACCAAAAACTTGGTTATTTTGTAGATGAGGATGGAATAGAAAAGGTACAGGTACTGTTAGTAGCTACACGTAAGGAGGTAACAGACACATATATCAGTACATTTGAGCAAGCAGGTTTGGAAATCGACGTTTTAGAGATTAACAGCTTTGCGCTAATTAGGACAATTCGCGATCAACTGCGACAATTTGGTCCACAAGAAGCAGCAGTATTAGTTGATATTGAGTTTGACAGTTCAGAAATTGCCATCATTGTCAACGGTGTACCACAATTTTCCCGGACTGTCCCCATCGGGACTTATCAAATGCAACATGCCTTATCGAAAGCGATGAATTTACCCGCATCACGAGATATGGAACTGTTGCAGGGGATGACGATTATGACAGCTCCCATAGAGGGTGGTAAAACTGGCATGACAGAAATTAATCCAGGGATGGCAGCCATCTTAAGAGTTTTGGGAGAACTCACAGATGAACTGCGTCGTTCCATCGATTTTTACCTCAACCAGAGTGAAAATTTGGAATTAGCGCAAATCTTCCTAGCAGGCCCTGGAGGCGGACTACAACAGCTGGATGAGTTTTTCACTCAAAGATTGAGTTTGCCAGCTGCCCAAATCGATCCAATAGCATCTTTGTCCTTAGAAGTTAACGAAGAAAAATACCCTGTAGTGCTACGCTCTGGCTTAGCGACAGTACTGGGCTTAGGAATGAGGGAGGTGTAACAGAATGTACAGTCTCGATATTAACTTTCTCAAGGACCGTCCAAATTACCAGAAAAAGTCTACTAAAAAACCAGGAGTTAAAGTTCCGATTGGAAATTTAACACCGTTGTATTTGGGAGTGGCATTAGGCGTATGCTTTCCCGCTCTGACGGTAGGTGCTTTGTGGTTGTTACAAGCGAAAGTTGTGGAATCAGAGCAAAAGGTAGCACAACTAGAGGAGGAAAACAAGAAGTTAGACACAGAAATTGGAAATATTAACAAAATTAAAGAAGAAACCAACAAAGTTAAAGGAGAAACACAAGCTTTAGTGACAGTGTTTGACCAGATTCGCCCGTGGTCAGCAATGTTACAAGATCTGCGCGATCGCATTCCAGCTAAAGTGCAAATTGAGAACATCAAGCAAATCCCACCCATTGCTCCAGCCCCAGGACAACCACCAGGTAATCCCGCCGGCGGAATCGAAATTACCGGAATAGCTCGCTCTTTTAACGATGTCAATGATTTTTTGCTAACTCTGCAACAGTCTAGATTTTTAAAATCTTCAGAAAGCAAAATTAAGACAGCTGAGTTAGTCAGTTCGCCAATACAACCAGAGCCTGCTAAAGAGGGTGAAGATATTCCACCGATTCAAGTGGTTAAATACACTATTCAATCCAGCCTGAGCGATGTTCCAGCCTCTGAATTAATCCGGGAGTTAGAACAAAAAGGCACTGTAGGATTGGTGGCTCGAATTCGTAGTATGCAACAAACAGGAGTCATTTCAAAATGACGCTGAGTGAAGATTTTAATTTTGCAGACGGTGGGGATTCTGGTGAATCTCCCTCCTCACCTGTGCTTTTTGGCATTAGCTTTACGCCCAAAATTATTGGTATTGTGGTCGGGGTTTTGGGTCTTGCTGGAGCCTTGTATATAGTTTTAAACATGTTAATGCCCGCTTGGGATAGCTATCAACAAAAGCAAACAAAAATTGCCGAACTCCAAGGACAAGTCGATCAAAAGAAAGCCAGTATCAGAAAGATTGACCAGGTAAAAGCCGAGCTAGACCAGGCAAAGCAGCAAAAAATCCAGGTTTTCAATCTGTTTGCTAATGAGCAAACCTTGGATACTTTGTTACTCGATCTCAATCGCTTAGTTGAAACTACGAATGCTCAAGTTACTGCCAATGGTGTCAGAGGAGAACTCAAAAGGTTTGTACCAATTTCACAAACATCAGAACCCATCACTGATGATAGCCTCGGATCAGCGGTAAAAGGTAAGCTGAAAGGCCGCACTATTAATATTCAAATTGTCGGTAATTATGAACAAACGCAATCAATTTTGCGTAATATTGAGCGTTTACAGCCATTGTTGATAGTTAAAGACTATCAATCTAACTTGGAGAGAGCAACTATTCAAGAGTCAAAAGAAAATGGAGTGCAGAAAGTGAAACCTGCATTTCTGACTACAATTTTCCAGTTACAAGCATTAATGCCACTTACTCCAGAGGAAATAGCAGCAGCTGCTGCTGCTCCTGCCAAGAAGTAACATCGTAATTCGTAATTACTGTCGCGTAAGGGTTTTAGAAGTTTCAAATGGGTAGCTTATTTACACGCCCTAGTCAGCGCCCCTAACCCCTAGCCCCTACCCCCGTTCTGGATAGAGAAGGTTGCAACATACCTACTCAAAAATTATTTGTCAACAAGGTTTTATCAGGTGAGGAATGAACTGTGAAACAGCTTCACGGTAATAGTTTATTATTGGGTACTGCTGCATTTATCTTTTTGGCAGCTCAACCAGTTTGGGCAGACACGACCCAAATTACTGACGTACAGCTAAATCCAGTTGATGGTGGAATTAATGTTGTTTTAAAAACGTCTTCAGGCTCGCGCCCGCAAATTTTCACAACAAAAAGAGGGAAAACTCTAGTTACAGATATTATTAATACTCAACTACGTTTACCACAAGGCAATAATTTCCGTAAAGACAACCCCACATCAGGAATTGCCTCCGTTGAAATTGTTCAGCTTGATGCCAATAGCATCCGGGTGGTGGTAACTGGAAGCGATAATGCCCCTAGCAATCAACCTGTAGTACGACAAGACAATGGCATCACCCTCGGCTTTAGTCCCTCTACAGGTACCACAGCATCAACACCAACGCCAACAACACCAACGCCAACAACACCAACGCCAACAACGCCATCTACTAGCACCTCATCCCAACCCGGCAAAAAGCCAGATGTTCTTGTCCCTAATCCGGAAGTGACAATTGACGGGAAACCTGCACAGCCAGCTGGCCCTGGTCAACCCCCAAACCAGGGGCCACCATTCTTACCAAGAGCTGTAGCTCCACCAGTGGGGGATATTGCTATCTCCAATACCGATGCTTCTCCAAGTACCATTGACCTAGGAACTCAAGAACGTGTCCCTCGGTTAGTACTAAGAGATGCTCCCGTGCGGGAGGTTTTATCACTACTAGCCCGTGCGGCTGGTCTTAATCTGGCTTATGTAGGCGGAGAGGGAGCAGGTGGTACTGCTGTTAATGGACAAGCAGTCTCTCAAACCATATCCCTAGATATAGAAAATGAACCAGTACAAGATGTGTTTAATTACGTCTTGCGCTTGAGTGGTTTAGAAGCGAACCGAAGTAATCGCACTATTTTTGTGGGCGCAAAATTGCCTACTTCCACTCGTGATACGGTGATGCGTAGCCTGCGACTCAATCAGGTAACGGTGGGTGTCGCCCTCAACTTTTTAGTCGGTTTGGGTGCAGAAAGTGCTATTAGCCGTGAACGACAAGTTACTAGTGTCAATGCTGTACCTGTGGGTAATTCAGCCGCCGCAGTCACCCAAACTCAGACAACTACCGAAACCAGAGTTGAAACTCAACGGGTTGATTTTAGAGACTCTAATCCATTACTTAGAGGTTTACAGGCATTAGGAGATGAGCGGACTAATTCCCTAACTTTAATTGGTTCTCCTAGGCTAATTGATATTGCGATGGCTCAACTGACTCAGCTTGATATCCGTCGTCGTCAAGTGGTGGTTAACGTCAAAATTGTGGATGTGAATCTCACCGGCACCCAGGATTACAACACTAGCTTTTCCTTTGGGGTCGGTAACAACTTTTTTACCAATGACGGTGGTGCAGCATCTCTGAGTTTTGGTGGCTCTAGACCTGCGACTGCTTCTGAAGTGGCAAGAAGTGTGACTGATTCACCAATCATTACCAACCCAATTACAGGTGAGCCATTTCTAGGTGATAAATTCTTTAACCCACCAGCAGGTAGCAGACCATTAGCTGATGCTCCTTTAGACCCCAATGGAAATCCGCTACAACCTGGTATCACAGCCTTTGAACCTGGAACTCCGGGAACAGGTACAACCGCTGGAACTCCTGATACATATACATACTCTCTACCAACGTTATACAAGTTCCCCAAACGGTTACTCGCTAGTTTGCAGGCTCAGGTGACAAATGGTAATGCCAAAATTTTGACTGACCCAACTTTAATTGTGCAAGAAGGTCAGCAGGCTCTTGTCAATCTGACTCAGGAAGTTGTAGGGAACATAACTATTCAAACAACTGATACTACTGGTGGTTCTAGGACTGAGAGAACAATAAATAAACAAAAAGTTGGCTTAACGTTGAATGTGAAAATTGAACGGATTGATGACAATGGTTTTGTTTCTCTATCGGTTGCTCCCACTGTCAGCGCACCTTCAGCTGCTGAAAATACAGGAAACGGACAAATCATTTTAGTGTCGGAACGTTCTCTGACTTCTGGGATGATTCGCTTGCGAGATGGTCAGACGCTGATTCTCTCAGGTATTATTCAAGACCAAGACAGGACAAGTATCTCTAAGATTCCTATCTTAGGCGATCTGCCTTTAATTGGTTCGCTGTTTAGAAAAACTAACAGAACCAATGAACGTAGAGAGGTGATTGTATTGCTCACACCTCAAATTATGGATGACTCCGAGCGCTCCTCTTATGGCTATAACTATAATCCTAGTCCAGAGGTGCGGCAGATGTTGGAACGTCGCGGTTGGCAACCTTCTAACAAGCGATAAGACTAATTCGTAATTCGTAATTCGTAATTACTATGAGGGATTGCGAGGGATCAGATCCCCGACTTCTTTAAGAAGTCGGGGATCTTACAGATCTTGCAACTTCACTAGTTGTAGCATTATGGCTGTTCGGTGTCTTCGCTTTTTACACCTGTCAGTTGTAATGTTTTTTCCATTTCTAGCCGTTGTTCGACGTTGCACAGGAAATAGCCGTCTACCATTGCAGAACCTAAAAGTCTGCCTAGTTCATCGCGGCTGGTGGTGATAACGGACTGATATTTTTCATTGGGTAAGTTACCTAACATTTCTACAATAGCTCGTTGAATTAAGCGCAATACTTCAGGTGAAGAGGGTTTAGAAAGTTGAGCAACTATTTCAGGATTCAAAGATTGTACGTATTGCAACAAATTATTGTTGTGATTTGTTTGGGATTCAAAATAATCTGGCTGGCGATGGGAAAGGTTACTCATGACTTTTATCTCTAGTGGCGCTTTATTTATTAATCAATTTATCTGGTTATTGATTTTAATAAGGTCAGTGAAACCGAACTTTTAAGGAAGGGTTTGTTCTACTCTGGCTTTTGAGATAGATTGCATGACAAAGAATGCAATTTTTGGAAAATTACAGCAAAAAATTTAACAATTTTATTATTTCAGAATGTGTTGGGCGATCGCATGATGTTTGAGGTTAATGTTTTTGGTGCGATCGCCCTTAGCCATATCCCTGTTCTTGAGGTGTTAAAATTAGCCATTGCACCGCAGAGGCGCAGAGTTCGCAGAAAAAGAGAGTGCGATCGCCTTTTTTACTCGAAGTTTCGAGTCTAGAAGCTGACGGTTGAGGTTTGGAAGGGGAATGTTCGTGTTCGGAAGGCGAAGTTTCGTGTTCGGAAGGCGAAGGTTCGTGTTCTGAAGGGGAACGGTGAGGTTCTGAGGCTGAAGTTTGGTGTTTTTCAGTTGAAATGTCGCGATCGCAACACCTCTTACCGTCTTCTTTGCGCCTTTGCGCCTTTGCGTGAGGCAAAAATATCTATGTAAAATCGAACCGCGAAGGACACGAAGGGCACGAAGGAAGAGATAAGAGGAAGCTAAGGCTGTAATATGGCTTTACACGGGCTAATTTTTGTCATCATTCGCTAGTATAGGCTAAAGGTGTAAAAATTATACTAGCTCTTAGCGAATATGAGTATTGATATTGTAGTTAACGCACTTAAAAATATTGCTAAACCTGCGGCTTCTCTAGTAATTAATCAAGCTCAACGCAATGAAACTGTAGTCAGAACTTTAAAACAATTCAATTTTGACCCAGCACAACCACCCAAAGATGTCGATGGTGTTTATGTCTACTCTTTAATTGAGTATGGTGTGGATAAGCCAGAAGCTATGCTGAATCTTTTTCGGGAAAGAGAGGTAAAAAAAGCTTTTTGGAGTGCTTATACTGCAAATCATCCTTTGGGTTTTGTCAAGGAAGTAGAAAAGTTTTTGCATAGTAATGATTTAGCATTTGATATCCGATTGAAAAGAATTGAATTGCGCTCGGAGTTAGAGGAGTTTGGGGAAATATTTATTAAAGTTGCTAAAAGAAGTAAATCTAAGGATTTTGAACCTTTCCCAGAATGGAATTTAGACGAGTATCCAACGGAATTTAAGTCATTAATTAAAGAAAAGATTCGCTCGTTTTGCGGTCGTAAGTTTGTTTTTGACGCATTTAAGCAATTTTGTGACAAAAATCGTAGTGGTTACTTCACAGTGCTGGGGGATGCGGGGATGGGGAAGAGTACCATTGCTGCTAAATATGTCTGGGATTATAAATCACCATGCTATTTTAATATTCGCTCCGATGGTCGCAATCGACCAGAGTTATTTTTAGAGAGTATTCGCAAACAATTAATTAAGAATTACCAGTTGCAGAATGTCGAGAAGGCTAATTTAGCAGATTTACTAGAACAGGTTAGCAAAAAATTAATTAATGGTGAACGTCTAGTAATTGTAGTTGATGCTTTGGATGAGGTGGAACAAGAAGCTGGGGGGAATCTTTTAGATTTACCGCCGTCGCTTCCTGAAGGTATTTATTTTCTGCTGACTAGAAGACCTTATACTATAGATAAAAAACGCTTGTCTGCACCAGATGTCTCTGTAGAGGAGCTAGATTTAAGGGACAGTCAGTATGCTAATTTGAGCCGTGAAGATATCAAGGAGTATATTCGGTTCTTTTTGCATGACGATCCAGACTATAAAAATGCACTTAGACAATGGATGCAAGACCGCAATATTTCAGAGAACGATTTTGTTGAGCAGGTAGCAACTAAGAGCGAAAATAATTTCATGTACCTGCGCTATGTTGTGCCAGGAATTGCTAAAGGTGACTATAATGACCTAAGTTTAAAGCAATTACCCGATGGTCTTCAGGACTATTATCAAGTTCATTGGCAACGCATGGGGATGGATAAAAACACTCAGGATATAAAGGTGTTTATCCTGTTTGTTTTAGTGGAGATTGGCACACCAATTCCCTGTGATATGATAGCGGCGATTACTGAACAGAAAGAAGAAGATGTGGAAACAGTTTTAGATGAGTGGGTTGAGTATTTGAAGCCGCAAGATTTAGCAGGCGAAATCTGCTATAGCATCTATCACGCTAGTTTTTTAGATTTTTTGAAAATGCAACGGAAGCTAAATCCTAAACGCACTCCATTTCAAGAGGTTAATCAACGCATTGCAGACTACCTTGTAAAGAGGATGGCGTGAAATGGGAGAATTTTCGTCAGCATTACTTGTAGGTTGGGTTGAGCAACGCAACCCAACACAACTCTACCCACAAACAATAGTTGGGTTTCACATTCGTACCCCTACAGGGAAGCAAGCTACAACCCAACCTACTAAATTACCTAGATTCACAAGTGGGATAGCGTGAAATGGGAGAATTTGCTGACAAGTTTGCGGCACAAAGTCCTGCTTTTCAACGTGCTTACTTGGTTAGTTTAGCGCCAAACCTGGTGAAGTCGGGAAAATTAGAGAAGTACTACCAAACCCTGACTGATTTTGATTTCATTAATGCCAAAATTAACCATCCTGAGTTTGGGGTGCAGGCTTTAATTGAAGATTATGATTTGATTGATGGTGCTGAAACATTAAATTATCCAGAATACAACTCTGAAAAGGTCAAAAGTCTCAAATTGATTCAAGGAGCATTGAGAATATCAGCGCATATTTTAGCAGGGGATAAGCAGCAATTAGCCAGTCAATTGTACGGACGGTTACTACATCAGAAAAAGTCAGAAGAAATTCAGGTATTATTGGCACAAATAAAGCAAAAGACTACTACTCCTTGGCTGCGTTCCTTAACCCCAAGCTTAACGCCACCAGGAGGACGCTTACTCCGCACTCTCAATGGTCATAGTGATTGGGTAAAAGCCGTCGCTGTCACCCCTAATGGTAAACAAGTGATTTCTGCTTCTTTGGACAATACGCTCAAAGTTTGGGATTTAGCAACAGGGGAAGAACTATTCACTCTCAATGGTTATAGTCAATCGCTAAAAGCTGTCGCCGTCACCCCCAATGGACAACAGGTGATTTCTGCTTCCTCCGACCACACCCTCAAAGTCTGGAATTTGACCACAGGGGAGGAACTATTCACCCTCAATGGTCATAGTTATTCGGTAAATGCCATCGCTGTTACCCCTGATGGGCAACAGGTGATTTCTGGTTCCGATGATAAAACCCTCAAAGTCTGGAATTTGGCTACAGGGAAGGAAATATTCACTCTTAATGGTCATAGTTTATGGGTAAATGCCGTCGCTGTTACCCCCAATGGGCAACAGGTGATTTCTGCTTCTTGGGACAACACCCTCAAAGTCTGGAATCTGGCAACAAGAGAACAATTATTCACTCTCAATGGTCATAGTTTATCGGTAAATGCCGTCGCTGTTACCCCCAATGGGCAACAAGTGATTTCTGCTTCTTCTGATAAGACTCTCAAAGTCTGGAATCTAGCAACAGAAGAAGAACTCTTCACTGTCAATAGTCATAGCCAATCAATAAATGCCGTCGCCTTTACACCCGATGGACAGCAGGTAATTTCCGCTTCCGATGACAAAACCCTCAAAGTCTGGAATTTGGCTACAGGAAATAAACTATTCACCCTTACTGGTCATAGTGACTGGGTAAATGCTGTCACTGTTACCCCCAATGGTAAACAGGCGATTTCTGGTTCCACTGACAAGACTCTCAAAGTCTGGAATCTAGCAACAGGGAAGCAAGTATTTACTCTCTATGGTCATAGTCACTCGGTAAATGCCGTCGCTGTCACCCCCAATGGGCAGCAGGTGATTTCTGGTTCCTATGGCAAGACTCTCAAAGTCTGGAATCTGGTAACAGGGAAAGAACTCTTCACTCTCTATGGTCACAGTTACTCGGTAAATGCCGTCGCTGTCACCCCTAATGGGCAGCAGGTGATTTCTGCTTCTTCTGACAACACACTCAAAATTTGGAATTTGGCGACTGAAAAACAAGGATTTTTTAGCTGTATTAGGAATCTGATAAGCAGAAGAAAACTCTTCACACTTAATGGTCATAGTCGTTGGGTAAATGCCGTCGCCGTCATCCCCAATGGACAACAGGTAATTTCTGCTTCCTGGGACAACACCCTCAAAGTCTGGAATTTGGCAGATGGTCAAGAACTATTTACCCTTAATGGTCATAGTTCCTATGTAAGAGCCGTCGCTGTTACCCCTGATGGGCAACAGGTGATTTCTGCTTCCTGGGATAACACTCTCAAAGCCTGGAATTTGGCAACAAGAGAGGTCATCGCCACTTTCACAGGGGAAAGTCCTCTTCATTGCTGTGCAGTTGCACCAGATGGTATGACAATTGTGGCAGGAGAACAATCCGGAAAATTGCATTTTTTGCGTCTTGAGAACACGGAGAGTAATTCGTAATTCGTAATTCGTAATTCGTAATTAGGAAATTACACAATATACTAGTGACCAAGGATTTCGTTGACGGTTATGTTTACGTCTGGAAATGCTGTAATTGATAAGTTTTGACCGCTAGTGAACTTTTGCACGATTTGATATCCTGCGGGGGTGGGTTGTTGATAAACTTCGATAATTTGCTCGTTAATATCTACTAGCCAAACTTCAATTATGTTTGCTTGTGCATATAAAGGAATTTTCTGTTCTCGGTCATACTCAATAGTTGAATCAGCTACTTCAATTAATAAAAAAATATCCTGGGGTTGGGGGTGTGCAGTGGCGTAAAAATCATCACGGGGTTTAAGTAATGCTACATCAGGCTGAGGTTGTGAGTTATTGTCCAGTTCAACAGGGTCTTGAATAGCAATGAGAACCCTATCCCTTAACTTAGTAGACAAGAGTTTGTTTAAGCACTTCACACAAGCAGCGTGTTTTGTTCCAATTGGCGACATCTCAATAATTTCTCCCCGTATCAGTTCTACTCGGTCATCTGCTGTGAGAATCCCGGACTCAATCATTTTATGATATTGCTCAACTGTAAACTTTCGTCTTAGTAATTGCACAGTCATGACTACCTCCACTGTTGGTTTAATGGTAATGCAAAATTCAATCTACCTTGTCATTGCGAGTGGAGCGAAGCGGAACGAAGCAATCGCAAGGGGCTGGGATTGCTTCGTCGTTCCTCCTCTCTTCGAGACGCTACGCGAACGCAATGACACTTGAAATTTAATTATGTTTGCCTACTTATCTTTTAATTATTTCTCACAATTATGAATTCACTACCCAATACAATCAATTCCAGAGGACATCCCACAGAGTTTGAACAAATTATTACAGAAAAAAGCGATAATTTTGTCGGGCGTGAATTTGTATTTACGGCGATTGATGAGTTTATTCACCGTTATCGCCGGGGTTATTTCACTGTTGTTGGCGCACCGGGTAGCGGTAAAAGTGCGATTTTCGCCAAGTATGCGACAGATCATCCTGATGTTGTTTATTACAACGTGGAAGTTGAGGGGAAAAATCGCGCTGAGGAGTTTCTGAAGGTTGTTTGTCATCAATTAGTTGAGTGGTTGCAGAGTTGTAGCACCCCACCCCAGCCCTCCCCGCAAGCGAGGAGGGAGTTAGATGTGCAAGACTTCGCTGCGTTGGCGGGGGGAGTGAGGGGGGTTGGGGATAATGCGGGTGAGGGGAGTTGGTTTTTGTCTGTGCTGCTTCAGCAAATCAGTGATGAGTTGGAACCTGAGCAAAAATTAATTCTTATTATTGATGGATTAGACCGCATTGATTCTAATAGTCAATCTCCTGGGACAAATTTATTTTATCTTCCCCGCTATCTCCCAGATGGGGTTTATTTTCTCCTCACACGCCGACCTTTTTTGAGGGAAAAATCGGGTTTATTAATTGAAACGCCGTCACAGAGTCTTGATTTAGGACAATACTCAGAGGAAAATTGGCAAGATATTCAAAGATATATTCAACAATTTACCCTTCGGCTACGCTCAGGGTTAACTGACGAAAATATCAAGTCTTGGTTGAGCGATCGCCAAATAAACGAGGAAGAATTTTGCACTAGTCTTGCTGCTAAAGCGGAAAATAATTTTATGTATGTCAGTCGAGTTTTAGCTGCGATCGCTCTGGGTTTTGATCCGCAAGCTTTGAATGACAATCAAGTTCCACCTGGTTTAGATGCATATTATCAGCAGCATTGGCAAAAAATGATGACTGCGATTCCAGATGAGGATTTTAGCCAAGCTGTGTTGAAGGTTTTAGTTCAGCAACAGCAGCCGATTTCTGTGGAAGCGATCGCACAAATAATTGATGGGGATGAATTTGATGTTGAGGAGGTGTTAGAAAGTTGGTTTGAGTTTTTACGTCAAGAAGAAATGGGGGGAGAGAAATATTACAGCTTTTATTATGGTAATTTTCGCGATTGGTTGGCAGAGAAAGTTTGAGTTGAGATGCGATCGCTTAATTAAGAAGACGGGGAGACGCGGGGAAGGGGAGACGCGGAGAGTGGCGGAATGTGGGGTGGGCAATTCCTAGCAAAACCCGGATAATTAGAAGGTGATCGTGGAAAAACGAACCGCAAAGGGCACGAAGGGCACGAAGGGAAGAGGGTTTGAGAGAGATTTTGGGTGAGTGGTGAAGGTTTTGGTGAAGGCGATCGCACTGGTTAGTAGCAAAACATTATTGATCCCCCTAAATCCCCCTTAAAAAGGGGGACTTTGAGAGAATTTTCCCCCCTTAAAAAGGGGGGCTAGGGGGGATCTAGAGGTACTGACAATCACATGCAACTGCTTTTTAAACAACCTTTTAGCCATCACACGGGCTACTGCTAACGAAAAGTAAAAATCTTCAATATTAGTTAAGTAATAGTTGTTATAAAACAAAGATGCAGATAATAGTTGGTTAGCGGATAGCGATCGCTCTTTACCTCAACAGCCTCTTTGATACAGGAGTCAGCGCTGTGACAGATGAAATTGATCAACTTTTAGCTGACTGGAAACATAAAATCAAAGTTGTCAGCCAAAATCTTCTGGAATTACAAGAATTACCAACATATCAGCGGCTTTGTGGTTCTCCCGGCTATCCCAAAATTGATTTGACGGGAATTACGGCGACACGGGTAACTCCCGCACTGGAGGCGATGAATGATTTGTTTCAATATTTCGACTTATTAGTGCAGGTAGTAGAGAAGGCGAGTAAGTTACGCCAGGAATTACCACGGTTTTTGGTGAGTGAACAGAAAGTTGAGGAGATTAAACAACTGTTAATAGGGGCTTCAATTGAGTTACCATCTGTGCATACGCCGCTTGCACAAAGAGAATTACTGAGTGCTACTCACATAGCCAATGCGATCGCACCTGCGCAGTTATTACAAGTGATGAATCATGCTTTTTCTGTGGCTAGGGATGCGGTTTTAGCTGTGGATACTGCGTGGAATCATCTAGATTACATCTTGGCTGACGCTGAATCGCAAATTTACTCGCTGCAAAATTTAGCCGAATCCCTAGATCCCAATACTCTTGATGAATTGGTGCAAAGTCAAACAGCGATCGCATCTTTGCGTCAACGGGTAGAACAAGATCCTCTGGGGGTGAGTGCAGAGGTTGAACAACAGATTCAGCCGATGTTGGTAAAAGTGAAATCGGTTGTGGAACAAGCACTCAAACAGCAACGCCAAATCAGAGAGAGATTTGCGATCGCACAGAATTTGTTAGAAAAATTAACGGCGCTTCATTCAAGTTCTCTGGCTACTTTTGCGGAAAGCCAGGAAAAAATTGTGGATTATTTAATACAGCAGCCGCCATTGACAAATGGGGAATTAGATGCGCTCACTCAATGGTTAAAAAGGTTAGAAACTAAGCTAGCAGAGGGTTTAGTCAATCCCGTGATGTTCGGTTTAGATAATTGGATGAAGAAAACTCAAGAGTACATAGCATCGGAACAACAAGCATATACTGCTAATAGCACTCTTTTAGATAGTCGCCGGGAGTTACGGGGACGCTTGGAGGCGCTGAAAGCTAAAGCACTAGCAAAAGGATTGATTGAAGATGGGAAATTATCCGATTTAGCTGAACAAGCAAAGCAACTTTTATATACACGCCCTACTGTTTTAGATAAAGCTGCGGAATTAGTGTCTCAGTATGAGAAGCGGTTGAATGGAATGGGGCATGGGGCATAGGGCATTGGGCATAGGGCATTGGGCATGGAGGATGATGGGATGTAGTTTGACTACGTTCACTAACCAAGGGATGAGGGGGACAAGAGATACAAGGGGCGTGGTGAATTTATGATGGTTGTTGCATCTTTGGGGTTGGATAATGAGCCTTTGAGGTTGAAAGTTGAGCCTTTGAGGTTGAAGGTTGAGCCTTTTATCCTCGAAGTTGCACCTTGAAACCTGAATGTTGAGCCTTTTATCCTCGAAGTTGTGCCTAGAAACCTGAATGTTGAGCCTTTTATCCTCGAAGTTGCACCTTTTATCCTCGAAGTTGTGCCTAGAAACCTGAATGTTGCACCTTTTATCCTCGAAGTTGTGCCTAGAAACCTGAATGTTGCACCTTTTATCCTCGAAGTTGCGCCTTTAATACCGAAACTTGCACCTTTAAGCTTACTCTTTAACTATTAACCCTTAACCCTTAACCATTGACCATTGACTATTGACTATTGACCATTGACCATTGACCAATCAGGAGATTTAAATGAACAGCGATCGCTGCACGCGAAATGGATGTACTGGCATTATTGAAGATGGCTATTGTAATGTCTGTGGGTTGGCGGCGGTGAAATCTCTCAATGTCAGCAGCCAGAAGCAAAGCGCAACTATTACAGTTAGAAGTTCACCGGTGACTACGGGTACAGGTTCCTCACCGTTAACTAACCGTTCCAAAGGTTCGCGGCGTAGTAGTGGTACTTCAGCCCGTAGTAGCCGCAGACAGTTGGGGGCGGGGTTAATTTCTGTGCCAGAATTACCTTCAACTGAGCCAGAAAAGGCGATTATTCCTAACCCAATGGTGCCGGAGAATAAGCGCTTTTGCAGTAATTGTAATAATCCGTTGCGGCGAGAAAAGGGATTTTGTAGTAAGTGCGGACAGAAGTATTCGTTTATTCCTAGCTTGAATCCTGGTGATTTGGTTGTTGGTCAATATGAAGTCAAGGGCGCGATCGCTTATGGTGGTTTAGGCTGGATTTATCTTGGCTTTGATAAAACTCTATCTCGTTACGTCGTTTTAAAGGGACTGCTAAATACAGAAGACGCAGCTAGCGCCGCCGTTGCGGTTGCAGAAAGACAATTCCTCGCCGCTGTCAAACACGCCAATATCGTGGGAATTTACAACTTTGTCAACCACGGTACTGAGGGCTTTATTGTCATGGAATATGTGGGCGGTAAAACCCTCAAGGATATTCGCAAAAGTCGGGGGGCTTTACCAGTCGCAGAAGCGATCGCTTATATTCATCGCATTCTCAGTGCTTTTGCTTATTTGCATTCTTTAGGCATGGTATATTGCGACTTCAAACCAGACAATATGATGGTTGAAGGCGGCGATGTGAAGCTAATTGACTTAGGTGGTGTGCGCCGGATTGATGACTTGGATGGTGATATCTATGGCACAGTGGGTTATAGTGCCCCAGAAGCAGGTGAAGGCCCGACAGTCGTTTCTGATTTATTTACTGTGGGGAGAACCTTGGCGGTACTGCTAACTGATATTAAAGGCTTTAGTAGAGAACACCTTTACACATTACCTAGTCCCGAAGAAGAACCGCTATTTGCTCACCAAGAGTCACTGTATCGCTTCTTAATTAAAGCCACTGCGGAAAATCCCGATGATCGGTTTCAGTCAGCCGATGAAATGGCTGATCAGTTATTGGGTATACTGCGGGAAGTTGTCGCGATTGAAACTAATGTTCCCCGTCCATCTAGCAGCAGTTTGTTGGGTGGAGATATGCTGGCGCTGACTTACAGTGGTAGTTTTGACCCGATTAAACCAGAGTATGAACAATTACCTATACCAATCTTAGATTCTAGTGATGTTGCTTTTAATGCCGTAATTAACGCCAGTGCGATCGCCGATCCAGTCAAGCGGGCTGTAAGTTTAGATGTAGTTGTCAAGCAATTTCCTAATTCCAGCGAAGCATTATTGCGATTAGCCAACGCCCTCATTGATGCAGGTGATTTTGAGGAAGTAGAGCCATCTTTAGCTAAAATCGAAGAAAAAGACCCTTGGGATTGGCGAATTTTTTGGTATCGGGGGCGGGCGTTGATGGCGCAGAATAAAGCCATAGAGGCACAAAAAGCCTTTGATCAAGTTTATTTTGATCTACCCGGAGAGTTAGCGCCCAAGTTAGCGCTGGGGTTAGCCGCAGAACAGGCGCAAAATTATCAACTAGCAATTAAGATGTATGATTTGGTATCGCGTACCGATCCCAGTTATGTAACAGCCGCCTTTGGTTTAGCACGTTGTCTGTGTGCAACTGGCGATCGCAAAGGTGCAGTCGCCGCCTTAGAACGTGTACCACCAGCCTCTAGTTTATTTACGCGATCGCGAGTTGAAATTGCTCGGACTTTAATAAACCGCGATCGCGCTGTTCCCAATTTACAAGAACTGCAATCAGCTTCCACAGCCATTGAAACACTTACCTTGGAAGGAATGGATCGCTATCGTCTAACTAAACAAGTTTTAGAAACAGCTTTGAATTTACTCACTTCCAAGCAACTCCAAGCCGCTGGCGATCTGAAAATTCTCGGACAACCCCTGCAAGAAAAGCATCTGAGAAAAGGACTAGAAAAAGCCTTGCGAGATATGGCACATCTTTCCAGTGGAAAGGAGAAAATTCACTTAGTTGATGAGGCAAATCGGATACGGCCGAGAAGTTTAATTTAGGCAGGGGGGACAAGGGAGACAAGGAGGACAAGGAGGACAAGGAAGACAAATGACAAATGACCAATGACAAATGACCAATGACAAATGACTATTATGCAATGCTTAAATTGTGGTGCTTCAGTTCTAGCAAGCGATCGCTTTTGTGAAGAATGCGGTACGCCTTTAACTGCCAGTAAACCGCCAACAGCTACACTAGGCTGTGAAAAATGCGGTGCGGGAATCGATGCAATTGATGCAGATGGTTACTGTAGTAATTGTGGATTTCGCCGAGAACCGAAAAAGGGCGATCGCTTAGAAGTAATAATAAATTCAGAATTAGCAGGAGTGAGCGATCGCGGTTTTAGACATCACCGCAATGAAGATTTTTTGGCTCTACAACATATAAATAACTCTCAGGTAAATATTCTCGTAGTTTGCGATGGCGTTTCTAGTGCCGATCAACCTGATTTAGCCGCTAAAACTGCTGCTGAAAGTGCGTCTTTGGAATTAGCTAATGTTTGGCAAACAGGGGATAAACCAGAGGTAGCGATTAAATCAGCCTTTGCGGCTGCTATCAACTCTATATGTAATATTCCTTATATATCTAGTGTAAATTCCGATCCACCATCAACTACCATTGTGGCTGCGATCGTGCATAACCACACCGCCACTATTGGTTGGCTGGGTGACAGCCGTGCTTATTGGATTTCTGCCAACGTTGCCCAACAATTAACACAGGATGATTCCTGGTTATATGAGGTGGTAGCCGCCGGGGAAATGACTGAAGCTGAAGCCAGAAAATCTCCTAAAGCTCATGCGATTACTCGCTGGCTAGGAGCAGATGCGGTTGCAGATGCTACACCATCAATAGTGAATTTTCCGATTCCTGGTTCAGGATATTTGCTGCTGTGTAGTGATGGATTATGGAACTATACCCCTGAACCTTGGCAATTAGCTCAATTAGTGGAGCGATCGCCCGGTAAGGATGCAATTAGCGTCTCTCGTAGTTTGGTGGAATTTGCCCGACAAAGTGGTGGACATGACAATATTACCGTTGCAGTTCTGGCTTTTTGACACTCCCCTAATGGTCTATGCCATTAATTTATGATGGATACGTAATCAGCACCGAGCGTGTTGAAGATCAGGACTGAAGTCCTGACTACGAAGAAATAATCTAACCATAATCATTACTGTGGCGGACTACTAGCCCCTAGCCCCTAACCCCTAGCCCCTAATATGTCTAACCAATTTAAAGCCGAAGTTTTTCAAAACCAATATTTACACCAAGGTGCCAAAGAAGTCCATGCCATCATGACTGTCAGCGTGGAAAAGGGTGATGGTGTAGCCGCTACTCCCAACACTGGTAGACTTTTTGGCATTATCTGTGATGTCTCTGGTTCAATGGGTGGCGGGAAAATTCACGCTGCTAGAGATGCAATGGTGAAAGTTGTGAGTTTGCTACCAGAGGAGGCATACTTCTTTATTGTGACTGGCTCAAGTAAAGCGAGTGTAGTTTTCCCGGTATCTAAAGCTACTCTGGAAAAGAAAGCGGAGGCGATCGCTGCAATTAAAAAAATCCTCGCTAATGGTGGTACTCTGATGTCTACCTGGCTAACTGAGGCGCTGGCACAATTCAAAAAGAAACCCGATGCAGTGCGGCAAGCATTACTGCTCACCGATGGCATGAACGACGATTCAGATGAGCAAGCATTGAACAAAATTTTACAGCAGTGTGAAGGTGTGTTTCAGTGCGATTGCCGAGGCGTTGGGACTGATTGGCGAGTTGCTCAACTGCAAAAAATTGCCGGTAAACTCCTGGGTACAACTGATATCATTCCCACTGCGGCGATGATTGAAGCTGATTTTCGGGCAATTCTCGAAAAAGCCATGAGTAAGAATGTTAGCGATGTCACCATGCGTTTGTGGACACCCCAAGGAGCCAAAGTACTGTTCTGTAAACAGGTGAGTCCGGATATTGTTGACCTTACCCAGCGTGGTAAATCTATCAAACCGCAGATTTTGGACTACCCTACTGGTGCTTGGGGTAGCAACGAGTCCCGTGATTACCACTTCTGCATTGAGGTGAATCCTGGCAATGTTGGTGATGAAATGTTAGCAGGTCGAGCCAGTTTAGTTTACACCCTCAACGGTACAGAAACAAAAGTCGCAGAAGCCCGGATTTTGGCAACCTGGACAGACGATGAAGCCAAATCTACCAAAATTAATAAGCGAGTTGCTCACTACACAGGACAAGCAGAACTTGCTCAGTCGATTCAGGAAGGATTAGAAGCTCGTGCTAGGGGTGATATTGAAGTTGCTACCGCCAAATTAGGCAAAGCTGTGAAATTAGCTCATGAATCTGGGAACGAAGCCACAGCCAAACTACTCAAAACAGTGGTTGATGTCCAGGATGCGCCTACAGGTACAGTGCGGATCAAGAGAGAAGTAGCCAAGGAAGACGCGATGGCATTAGAAACTCGTTCTACTAAAACCACTCGCATTCCCAAATCTTCAAATTAGTCATTTGTCATTAGTCATTTGTCATTTGTAAATACAAAAGATTAATTGCAAACAACAAAGTTCAAAGCAAGTATGTCTATATATAAATGTCCTAAAGGTCACGAATCAACCGAATCAGATTTTTGTTCAGAGTGTGGTGCCAAAATTCTTGGCATACCTCAACAAACAATAGCTAAAAATGCCATAAATATTGAAACCTGCCCAGATTGCAGTGCTACCCACGAACCCAATAGCGGCGACTATTGCGAGATTTGTGGTTACAACTTTGTTACCAAGGCTCATGGGGAATTAGCGATCGCCAAAACTCCAAAGCAAGAGGATAAGATAACACAAAGACAAAGTTCTGTCCCCGCGTCTCCTCCTCTCCCCGTCCCCCCGTCTCCCTCTACTCTCCAATCTCCCACCGCTTGGCAAGTGGTGGTGACAATTGACCCATCCCTCCGTCATCCTGACAGCCCAGAACCCCCAACCGATCAAGCACCGATCATATTTCCTCTAGAAAAGGCAACTAACCTTATCGGTCGCAATAGCCAAGTCCGGGCAATTCACCCAGAAATTGCGCTGGATTTTGACGATGCTGTCTCTCACCGTCATGCTTTATTAAATCGTCAAGCAGATGGAACATTCACGCTGCGCGATATTGGCTCTTCTAACGGTACACAATTCAAAAACGTAGAGTTAAAACCAATGGTGGATATCCCCCTACAAGATGGGGATGAATTTACTTTAGGACATTGGACAAGAGTTGCTATTAAAGCTATCCGGGGATGAGAGAAGGGGGACAAGGGAGACAAGGAGGACAAGTTGCGTGGTGAATTTATGATATCTTTTGAGCCTTTGAGCTTGGAAGTTGAGCCTTTGAACCTGGAAGTTGCACCTTTGAGCTTGGAAGTTGCACCTTTGAACCTGAATGTTGAGCCTTTGAACCTGGAAGTTGAGCCTTTGAACCTGAACGTTGCACCTTTGAACCTGAATGTTGAGCCTTTGAACCTGAACGTTGCACCTTTGAACCTGAATGTTGAGCCTTTGAACCTGAACGTTGCACCTTTGAACCTGAATGTTGAGCCTTTGAACCTGAATGTTGAGCCTTTGAACCGGAATGTTGCACCTTTGAAACTAAAATTTCGAGCTTGACTCTTGACCAATGACCAATGACCAATGACAAATGACAACTAACCAATATGAGTAAAATCATCGCAGTCTCAAGTAAAGCAATACGCGGACTTACTACTCCCCAATTGCTTAAGGGTGGTTTATATTTAACCTGGGCAACCAGCGTCTTACTCCTAATTGCTATTATTAGCGGCGTTCAATCACAGAGACAGGCTATCAAAACTGTTGGTCAAGATTCCACACCAAGTATCGTGACTGCTCAACGCCTCAAAGATGGGCTTGCTGGTATGGACGCTAATATTGCTAACGAACTGCTAGTACCAACAGGGCAAAACCAAGATGCTGTTAAGGGTTACGAAGAGCGATACGAAAAAACTGCCGAAAGGCTAGTAGCTGCGGCGGAAAATATTACCTTTGGCGATAAAGAGCGCAAACCAATCGAGACTATGCAATTGGAGTTAGGCAACTACATAGCAAAAATCCAGCAAGCCAGAGACGCTCACGCACGCGCAGATATTAATGCAACGCTTACGGCTTATCGTGCAGCTGCGGAAATTATGGATAAAACGCTGCTACCAAAAGCCGATGAATTAGACAAAGTAAATCTGCAAGCTTTAGAAGATACCTATTTTGACAAACAAGTTGCAACCAGAAAATCGCTGTTTTCTATTTTCCTAATTGGTTTGGCACTAATCGTTGTTCTGGGTTGGCTTCAGCTATTTCTCAGCCAACGGATGCGTCGCACCTTTAATCCGCTGTTGTTGATAGCAACTGCGATCGCTATTGCCTTTTTAAATTATACAGCCGGGGCTTTGCTTTCTGCTTCCCAAAATCTGAGAGTGGCGAAAGAAGATGCTTTTACTTCTCTGCACGCCTTGCGCCAAGCTAGAGCGATCGCTTATATCGCCAATGCTGCCGAAAGCCGCTATTTGCTTGACCCAGCTTTTGCTACTAACCACGAACAAGTTTTTTTCCAAAACCTAGCGAAAATTGCCCAAATCCCCAATGGACAAACATTTGATTCAGTAGTAGAAGCCTATAAATCCCAGGATAAAAAAGTCGATGGGTTTACAGGCTACTTAGCTGAGCAATTGAACAATATAACTTTTGCAGGTGAAAAAGAAGCGACACTAGCAAATCTTTCCAACTTGGGAACCTATATTAAGATTGATCAGCAGATTCGTCAGTTAGAGAAAAGTGGCAAACATCAAGAAGCGATCGCTTTATGCTTAGGTAACAACCCAGGACAGTCAGATTGGGCATTTGAGCAGTTTAAAGCGACTAATCAAAAAGCCTTTGATATTAACCAAGCAGCATTCGACAAAGCCATTGTGCAAGGCTTGCGTGATGTCGAAGGTTTCGAGATTACAACTTCAGTGGCGGTGAGTGCGATCGCGCTTTTAAGTTTATTTGGGCTAATGCCACGTATCAAAGAATACTCTATTTAAGAAGACAGAGGGGAAATAAGCAATGACAAATGACAAATGACCAATGACCAATGACAAATAAACCTATGAATTCTCCCTTTCCTGGAATGAATCCTTATTTAGAAAATCCTGTTTTTTGGGCAGAAGTACATCATCGATTAATTACAGCCATAGCAGACACTATTGAGGAAAATATTCCCCCACAATATCGAGTTGCAATTGAACAACGTACTTATTTAAGTGAGAATTCAGATTCGGTATTAGTTGGTATACCTGATGTTTCTGTTTTTTCTCAACAAACATCTCCTCAGCAATACGCATCAACTGCTACTCAAATATCTACATCAGAAGGTATCACAGTAATGCTACCTTTACCTGAAAATATTACAGAAAATTATTTAGAGATACGAGAAGTTTCTACAGGGTTTGTAGTTACTGCAATTGAAGTTTTGTCTCCGAAAAATAAGCGCCAAGGTGAAGGGAGAAAAGCCTATGAAATGAAACGCAATAAAGTTTTAGCTAGTCTTTATAACTTAGTCGAAATCGATTTACTCCGCAGCGGTAAACCTGTAACAATTTTAGGTGAATTTCCCGCAACAGACTATCAAATTATTGTTAGTAAAAGTGCAACACGTCCTCAAGCAAAATTATACGCATTTAGCATCAAGGAACCGATTCCCGTATTTCCATTACCTCTACAGTCAGAAGATACAGAACCAGTTTTAGACTTGCAATCTTTATTAAATGGTATATACAATCGTGCCAGATATTACTTAGCAATTGATTATAACCAGGAACCAGTACCACCTCTAAAATCAGAAGATGCTGCATGGTCTGATACACTTTTACGCGAACATGGATTAAGGACTAATTAGCGAAATTTTGAATTTATTTGGACTTTGACTAATAAAAAATGAAAGGCACGTAGGACAAATTCCCAATGCCCCATGCCCAATTACTATTTCAAATTGGCATAAATTATAGGCATTTCAATGATAAATTTTGTCCCTTGTCCTGGTGTAGATTCACACCACAACTTACCACCATGCTTTTCTGTAATAATTTGATAGCTAATAGATAAACCCAAGCCTGTACCTTTACCAACTGGCTTTGTCGTGAAGAAAGGATCAAATAGACGTTGGCGAATTTCTTCTTTAATTCCTGGGCCATTGTCAGCGATACAAATTCGCACCCAGTTCTTATTGGTTACCTCTGTTTGAATCGAGATGATACTCGGAGTGAGAGCAATTCCTGTTTGTAATTGTTGTTTAATGTAATCTTCTAATGCATCGATCGCATTACTGATAATGTTCATAAATACCTGATTCAATTGTCCCGCATGGCATTCCACCGGCTGTAAATTACCATATTCCCTGATAATTTGTATCTCTGGGCGTTCTGAATGTGCTTTCAAACGGTTGTGCAGGATAGTAATGGTGCTATCAATGCCATCGTGAATATTGACATCTTTAACTTCGGCTTCATCCAGGCGTGAGAAGTTCCGCAAAGAAAGCACAATTTCCCGAATTCTTGTAGTTCCTAAACGCATGGATTGCAGGGCTTTAGTCAAGTCTTCAATGAGAAATTCTATATCGATAGATTCGATTGCATCGGCAATTTCTGCGGGTGGCTGGGGATAGTACTGCTGATAAAGTTCTACGATATTTAATAAATCTTGAGTATATTCACTAATATGGGAGAGATTACCATGAATAAAGTTAACAGGATTATTAATTTCATGGGCAACACCTGCGACCATTTGACCCAGACTGGACATTTTCTCGCTTTGAATCATCTGGAGTTGGGTTTGTTTTAGTTCTTGCAAGGTATTTTCTAGTTCTTTGGTTTTTTGTTGGAGTTTAATTTCCGCTTGTTTGCGATCGCTCAAATCGCGTAAAATACCCTGCAATCCTATGACTTTACCATCAGCATCTTTGATTGGTGAGACATTCGATGTCACCCACCCCCAAGTTCCATCTTTTCTGGGATGGCGAAATTCCATCCCCGCACCACTGTTACCTGTCTCAATAATTTGATTGATAAATTCCATAACTTCAGGTAAATCATCAGGGTGAACCAATGGTACAAACGAGCGATTTAACCATTCGGAAACTTCATAACCAAAAATGTCCTCAAATTTTGGAGAAATATAAGTGAGGGTGCTATCTAATTGAGAAGACCAAATCACATCATTAGCATCTTCCACAAGCCTACGGAATTTAGATTCACTTTCAGCAAGGGCAGTTTCCATTTGTTTGCGTAAGCGAAGCTCCTCGTAGAGATCGCTAATGTCCCGCATAATTCCCTGAAATCCAATTATTTTACCCTGAGTATCCTTGACTGGGGAAGCATTAGAATTAACCCATCGCCAACTTCCATCTAAACATTTGTGGCGAAATTCTACTCCAGCTGCTTTCTCGCCCGTCTCAAAAACTTGATTGAGTAAAGCTACTGCGGCTGGTAAATCTTCTGGATGTACCAAAGGTGCAAAGGGTTGTCCTAACCAGTCGGATGATTTGTACCCAAACATGACTTGGAATTGGGGTGAAAGATAGGTGAGAACTCCATCCAACGTGGAAACCCACAGCATATCGTTGGCACCTTCTACAAGGTTGCGGAATTTAGCTTCGCTTTCAGCAAGTGCAACTTCAGCACGCCGACGTTCACTAATATCTCGAATTACCCCCAAGGC
Source organism: Calothrix sp. NIES-2100 (assembly GCF_963875285.1). Lineage (NCBI taxonomy): Bacteria > Bacillati > Cyanobacteriota > Cyanophyceae > Nostocales > Calotrichaceae > Calothrix > Calothrix sp. NIES-2100. Next base: position 6,998,124 of record NZ_CAWNLA010000001.1, on the reverse strand, counting down.
ATGAATTTTACCATTGTAAAGACTAGGGCTAGCGGTCACCTCAACATCAATCAACGTGCCATCTTTACGCACATCTACTGCTTGAGTGCGGAATTGACTACCTGCTTGAATTGCGCCGATAAATTCTGAAAATATTGGCAGACTATCTGGATGGATAAATTCTGGCGGCTTAAGTCTCATAAATTCTTCTTGAGAATAGCCATGCATCTGACAAACAGCAGTATTAGCTATGACAATATTTCCTGTTTCCAGTTCGATAATGTTGATTCCATCGCTGACATTTTCAAAAATGGTGCGATAGAGAGATTCTTGTTGCGCTAGTGCGTTTTGAGCTTGTTTGCGTTCTGTAATTTCTGTGGCAGTAACTACAATCTGATGGATGCGTGAACTACTATCTTTTAAGGGTGTAACACTTAAAGACCACCAAGTTTCTTGACCGTTAGCACAGAAATGTTCTTCAAAAAAGTTAGTCTTGCCAGAATGGACAGCCGCCGCATAGTGCTGACGGTAAAGGTTAGCCATATCTTTTGACATAGCTTCTGCCAAAGTTTTGCCCAAGAGGCTTGTCATTGATTGCGTCCTGGTACGAGCGATCGCTGGATTATAATCGACAAAGCGGAACTCTGTACCATTATCCAAAACATCTAAGACAAAGATGCCGTAGTCTACACCCTCCCAAACACTTTGTAATAGCTGTGTTTGCTCCAAAAGACGCTGTTCTGTGGATTTGCGTAAGCGAATATCGCGGCTAATAGTTGCTAAACCAATGGGTTGCTTAGTAACCGGATCTTTGACCACAAACAGGGTATAGTCAATTGGAATCGACTCTCCAGTGATGAAATGGCGAAAATGCAGTTCACTTTGCCAATAACCCTCCTGCATCACAGTCGGTAAAATGCTTTGATGGAGAAATTCCAGGTCTTCAAAGGCGATAAATTCACTGATATGTTTGGTTTTAACTTCCTCCATATCTTTGAGTCCAACCAACTTCATTCCTGCTGGATTGAGGTAAAAAGGTTCTCCCGCCATTGATGCAATGCCAATAAAATCAGCACTGGCTTCAAGAATTGTGATCAAAGCTTGGCGTTCTTCCCTAGCTTGCTGGAAAAAGTTCTCAGCTTCTAATTCTGGATTTGTTTGTTCTTGAGACGATGTTGACTGTCGCAAATTTGCCAACTCTTGCTCTAACTGCGCCACCCTCTGACGGAGATTGATTAATTCTTGCTTCAGCGTTGCTTCGCTCTCAGTTTTTAGAAGTCTGGATTCTCTGGACATTTCGTCATGAGTGGAAGAAAGCTGAGTCATATCTTTGAACCCGTGGCAAATTGATTTTTCTGAATGTTCTACTTCTACTTAATCTAGAGTTCCCTGCTATGAGTTCAAGTAAACAAAAATTAGCTGATTACGCTCCATTCCTGTTGATACCTGGTTAAAAAAGGAATGCGGCAAATACATCAGTAGGAGCGGGTTCATTAATATTTTCGTTAACAATTGAGGCTATCTGTGAACCCGCCCTTACTAAATCGGTGAAAGTTTCGACTAAGTAAGTCGGCGGGAATAAACCAAACTATGTTGCGCAATGTAAACATGCTTGAAACCCTTACCAATGACCAATGACAAATGACAAATGACAGACCTCGCCAGTTGTCTTTAATTGCGCCGACCTACTTAATATTTCCGCTCTTTTGGCTCAAACATGGTAATCGCTACGGGACGATACTGAATATCAATACCGGCGGGTGAATAATAAGCCATTGTGTGCTTGAGGAATTTGTCATCATCTCTTTGGGGATAATCTTCGCGGAAGTGTGCGCCCCGACTTTCTTGACGATTCAATGCTGAGGCGAGAATTGTCTGCCCTACAATCATTAAACTCCGCAATTCCAAGGCTTCGACAATTTCTGTATTCCAAGAATTGCCTTTATCGTCTAAATATATTTGTGGGTATTGCTGTTGCAGTTGTGCGAGTTTATCTAACCCTTGCTGCATGACTTCTGCGGTGCGGAAAACGCCGCAGTATTGAGTCATGCAATCTTGGAAGGCTTGGCGGACTTGGTTAATCCGGTATTTTCCTGGCTGTTCTAGTAAAGCTTGGATTTGTTGCTTCGCTTCGTTAATGTAACGTTGTGCATCTACCGTCGGTAATTTGCGGTTTTGCACAAATTGCGCGATCGCTGCTCCGGTTCGCTTGCCATAAACTACACATTCGAGTAAGGAATTACTACCTAGGCGATTAGCACCATGCACGGAAACACAAGATGTTTCCCCAGCCGCAAAAAATCCTTCGACAAATTCATCACCACCACTACGGACTTTGCCATCAATGTTAACTGGGATACCACCCATACAATAGTGAATTGTCGGGCGGACTGGCATAGGTTGAGTCACAGCATCAACACCGACTAAGCGATGGGCTTCTTCCCAACAGAAGGGAACGCGACTCATAATTTTTTCTTTACCCATGTGGCGCAAGTCAAGGTAGACAAAGGGCCCCCCTGCACTCCCATCAGGATGAACACCACGCCCAGCGCGGATTTCGTAGGTAATCGCCCTTGAGGTAATATCACGGGGCGCTAGTTCCATGCGACTGGGTGCGTAGTTTGCCATAAAGCGATCGCCTTCGGAATTAATCAAATACGCCCCTTCGCCCCGCACTGCTTCGGAAATCAGCACGCCTACCGGATATAATCCAGTGGGATGAAATTGCACAAATTCCATGTCTTCTAAGGGCAAACCTGCGATCGCTGTCATTGCCAAACCATCACCAGTTGAAGCGTAATCATTCGATGTGGTGTTATAAACGCGACCATATCCACCTGTGGCAAACATCACCGCTTTCGCCCGTAATACTTCTATATGCCCATCTAGCAAGTGATACATCACCACACCTTTCGCCTGTCCCTCTTCCAAAATCAGGCGCATTACGTACCATTCTTGGTAAACTTGCACACCATACTTTCGTAAGTTGTTTACCAACTCGTGCAAAATTGCGTGACCAGTCTTATCAGCAGCATAGCAAGTACGGTTGTGGGAATGTCCGCCAAAAGCCCGTTGGGCAATCCGCCCATCAGGTAAACGGGAGAACAACACGCCCATATGTTCCAAATCAACTACCACATCTGGTGCTTCTTGGGCAAGAATGGCGACAGCATCTTGATCTGCTAAATAATCAGAACCCTTGACAGTATCAAATGCGTGTGCTTCCCAACTATCTTCAGAATCCACATTTTTTAACGATGCAGCCATCCCACCTTGCGCCGCTACCGAGTGCGAACGAATGGGGTGAGTTTTCGCCACCACAGCAATATTTAAACTGGGGTTAATCCGGGCAATTTCTACAGCAGCACGACATCCCGCCAAGCCGCCCCCGACAATAATTACATCATGTTCCAGCATAATTAATTTTTAATAGCCTATACAAAGAAATTCCCTGCCACAGGACAGGGAGATAATTGCGATTTTGGATTGTAATTTGAGATTTTGCATAATTTCGGTAACTCGTCGCTGAGATATTTATATTTCTTAAGCCAGACGAATCGATCCCAAACTGCAAATCTCCACTTTATAAAATCTGTTCAGCTAGTTGCTTGTACAGGTTTTTGTTGAGAAACATTACCTGGGATGGGTTCAGTTTTTGTTCCTGGCTGTACAGCAGTTAGTTCAATATGATTTAACAATGTAGTTACAAATGCAAATAACAAGAAAGGCAGCGATAGCAGAACTACGAGGCCTACAGTAGCTAAAGCATAAACTGGTCGTCTAGCACCCATCAGTGCCAATGCGGATGCCAAACTAATGGTAATTGTAATTAACCAGACAATGATTTGCCCGTAGATGTCACCAAAGGTCAATGTACAGACAAATCGATAGTTTTGAATATTATTCATGTTCATTAGATTCGCCTCAAGTCTCTCCTATAGGTTCTACCTTAGAACCAGGTTTGGCTAGTGGTCAATTTCTCAATATTTTTCCAAGGTTTGTAATATTACTTAATAATCAATGGGCATTGAGCATTGGGCATGGGGCATTGATCATTTCTTCCTTGTCTCCCTCATCCCCCTCATCCTAGTTCCCCTAGCCTCTAATCCCTAGTCCCTTTTCAACTCCGCTGCCAAATTTTAATTGTCTTATCCAAACTTCCACTGACTAACATTTCGCCGGAAGTAGTAAAAGCTACTGCTGTTACTGTGTCAGTATGCCCTGTAAAAGTACTGAGTAGTTCCCCAGTTTCTAAATGCCACAATTTGATAGTTTTATCAGCACTACCACTAGCGATAATTTGCTCATCGGGACTCAGGGCGATCGCGCAAACTTCATCCCGATGTCCTTTGAGGGTACGAAGTAATACCCCTGTTTCTAAATGCCAAATTTTAATTGTCTGATCGCGACTGCCGCTGACGAGTAGTTTAGCATCTGCGCTGATCGCTAGGGAACGAACGATGTGAGAATGTCCCATGAGGGTGTAAAGGGGTTGCACATCTTTTAAATCTGTCACACCTGCTAGGTGGGAAGTACACCAGACTTTGATTTTGCGATAGCTACCGGTGACGAGCGTTTGACCATCTTGGCTTAATACTAGAGAATGGGCTGCTGTATCATCTAAAGAAAGAGCGATCGCTACCTGACGCTTCATTAAATCCCAAAACAGAATTTTGCGATCGTCGCCACCAGTAGCTAACATCCTGCCATCGGGAGTAAAAGCAACGCATCTAACTACGCCATTATGCTTGTGCAAGATATCTATCAAATCTAATGCACCTACATGCCAAATCTTAATTGTGGAATCTGCACCCACACTGGCTAAAGTTTGTCCATCGGAACTAAAAGCCAAGGAATTGACTTCATCCACTAACCCAGATACCACCCAAGGAGACTCTTTTAATGTCTCGATCAATTCTCCTCTAGATAAATCCCATAGCTTGGTTTCGCCACGACTCCCACTAGCTAATATTGGTGGTGTTCTATCGAGATTACAACTGTTAATGTTGGCTGTCGGTGTTCTCGCAGAGTAAGCAAGGCAATTAATTCCTCTAGTATGCCCTTTCAATGTCTGCCAGTATTCCCAGTCACCTATAATACACTTTAGGGGATGCTCAGATGGTACAGTCTCAACTTGTTCTGCGATCGCTCTCTCATTCACCACCAACGCTATATCTTTTTTGTTGACTAGTGATTCTAAATACCAATTTAATCCACCTGCATACAACAAATTATTCGGAGTAATAGAGATTTGTTGTTCAGTAAATTCAATTTGATTACTAGGTAAAAAGCCAGTAATTACTACTTGCTTTTCGTATCCTAATTTACTATATCCAGGATAAAACAAAGAGAGAAAAATTAATACTTGGTGTCTTTGCAAATCCTCTTGAGTAACTAACCACTTAATTTTATTTTTCTTAATTCCATTAAAACTTTCGCCATCAGCAGCGTAAACTTGAATACTCACATTTTGGTTAGCTGTGAGTAAATAAGAAAATTTACTGTCACTACGTAAATTTCCTTCATCATCTAAAACCATATTTTTGATCGGATCTTGGAACACCTTTTTCACTAACTTCGCAAAACGTTCCATCATTACCCGATCAACAATTTGCTCGCGCAAAACATAATCTTGGGCTTGTTGTTGAAAGTATTCGCCAAAGGGTATCGTCCAATCAGGCGGTTCTGGATATTCAGGTGGTGTCGGTGGTGGATTTTTGGCGAGAATTTCTGCTTGTTGGCGAGATAATTCGATTAGTTTCGCCAATGGCTCCCCCGAAAACGTCATAATTTCACTGTGACAACCTTTAATTTGACTTTTCAGTAAAGATAAGTCAGATGTTTTCAGTTTTTTCACACGTTGTAGAAAATCAGCTTGTTGAGCTTTTAGTAAGCTAATCCAATCCATTTGCATTAGAGCCGCACACTATTGCATACCTAAGGTAACCTATACCAATACAATGAAGGAAAGTTAATCATCTTGATTGATTAAATTTCAGTAATCCTAACAGTCAAATAGAATACATGATTAACCATGCATTCACGGTAAAGATACACCTAGAGCAGAGCCTTAACATACCATAAACTGATATGGCTGAGGTATAGAGAGTTCGTTGATGTCAGACCATTCTAACTATAATAAAGAACCACATACTGTTTCGATGGAAACATTTCCATCAGCAAGGAATAGTGCAATTCCCAGCTGACAAAAACGGTAGCCGCAGTGATACTCTATTATATTTATGTCAAAATTATCTGATGTCGCTGGCTCTAGTGAATACGATATCAGATCTGTATAAATAAGAAGATAAGTCAAATTTTAAGCTTAATGTTCAGGAAGTGTCTGTTGATTGCGTTCGCTTGCTTCTAAATTTTTGAATTTCATCTGCAAATCAAAGTCATTGCTGCTAATAATTGTTTCTAAATTCGCTATTCGTGTTTCTAAAAGTTCTATCTGCTGTTGTTGCAAATATTTAGGTTGAGATTTTTTATCATCAGGACGCCATACAGCCACCGTACCAGCAGCAGCACCACCAATAGCAGCTAATGGAAGAATCGCACCACTTCTGGTAACTGCTGAAAGCGGAATGCATAATGCGAGGATTCCTACTGTCGTTCCCCAGATTTTTGAGGTAGCAGCGACTCTGACATCGTGGGATGACTCGTGGCTATTTTGTGATTCTTTTGCCATAACTTTATCCTATATGAGTTATTTTCTAGGTTCGCACGATCGCCTGTAAAAATACCTCCTACGTTTGGGTTAAGTATATTTACTCGATATGCGCGATCGCATTCTTAATGATTGATTCCAGACTGTAAACAATTTACGTGATTTTTGAAACATTTAAACTTATTACACTAGGCGCGGAAATAAACCTACCCTTACAAAGGTGACTTTTGCGTATCGGTACTAGCGGTATCTCCCAAACATAGCCAATCCTGCACTGCTATTTTTTCATCAAATAACTACACCCATCAGGAAGTTCCCGCAAATATATTTTAAATTAATAACTTATGTTAATGGATGACAATTCTTCTGAGTTAACTATATGTAGCTTGTGGTACTTACTAAGTTACACAAGAAGTGTGTTTTTCCAGAAATTTTTTTAAGTTTTCATGATATTCGCTATAGTTACATGGGAATAATAACTAGACCCAAGTATATAAAACTAACGTCCAATGTCCGTATTAAGCAATACAATAAATCATATTGTCGGCTATCGCATTACAGAACAAATTTACTCAGGTAGTAAAACCGTTGTTTATCGGGGTATTAGAGAAAAAGACCACAAAAGAGTCGTCATCAAACTGATGCAGAATGAATATCCTACATTCGCTGAAATTGCTCAATTCCGCAATCAATATAACATCACCAAAAACCTCGACCTAACCGGTATAGTCAAACCCTTAAACTTAGAAAAGTATCGTAACGGTTATGCCTTAGTTATGGAAGACTTTGGCGGTATTTCCCTCAAAGAATGGCAATTTTCTCATCTGAAAACAGCAGAAAATTCTGTTTCTCTTGATGAGTTTTTTTCTATCGCCATCGAAATTACATCCATCTTGGAAGGGTTACATCGCGATCGCATTATTCACAAAGATATCAAACCCGCCAACATCCTAATTCACCCCGATACAGGGGAGATTAGAGTCATTGACTTCAGTCTTGCTACCCTTTTACCTAGAGAAATTCAATTCCTGACCAATCCCAACGTCTTGGAAGGAACCTTGGCTTACATTTCTCCCGAACAAACGGGAAGAATGAACCGAGGTATCGACTACCGTACCGATTTTTATTCTTTGGGTGTTACCTTCTTTGAACTTCTCACCGGACAGTTACCCTTCAATACAACTGACCCGATGGAGTTAGTTTATTGCCACATTGCCAAAGAACCGCCACAAGCCAACCAAATTAACTCTAATATACCGCAAATGTTGTCTTTGATCGTCGGTAAGCTGATGGCAAAAAATGCCGAAGACCGCTATCAAAGTACACAAGGGCTGAAGCATGACTTAGAAAAGTGTCGCTATTTGTGGGAAGATACGGGAACGATTCCCGCCTTTGAGTTGGGAGTGCGCGATTTTTCCGACCATTTCCTCATTCCCGAAAAACTCTATGGTCGTCAACAAGAAGTAGAAACCCTACTTGCTGCTTTTGAAAGAGTCGCAGGTGGTACAACGGAAATGGTATTAGTCACAGGTTTCTCTGGAATTGGTAAAACTGCTGTAGTGAATGAAGTTCATAAACCAATTGTCCGGCAGCGTAGTTATTTCATCAAGGGGAAATTTGATCAGTTCCAGCGTGACATACCTTTATCAGGATTAGTACAAGCCTTTCGCGATTTAATTGGGCAATTACTCAGTGAAACTGATGCCAAAATTCAACAATGGAAAACCAAAATCTTGTCAGCATTGGGTGAACAAAGTCAAGTAATTACTGATGTCATTCCCGAACTAGAACTAATTATTGGTAAGCAACCTGAAGTGACCGCACTTTCTGGTAGCGCCGCCCAAAATCGCTTCAATTTATTATTCCAGAGATTCATCCAATTATTCGCAACAAAAAAGCATCCTCTGGTAATTTTTTTAGATGACTTGCAGTGGGCAGATGTGACTTCCTTAAAATTCATTCAACTATTAGTAAATGAAAATAAATCTTCCCAACTTGTAGGTGAGTCTGGAAAGCCAGCAGAAATTTCTGGTGGAATGCTGCTAATTGGTGCGTATCGAGATAATGAAGTCTCAAATGCACACCCACTTTATTTAAAACTACAAGAGATTGAGAAAACGGGAGTAGCAATTAATACTATTAATTTGGCACCTTTAACTCAAAGTGATTTAAACAATTTGATTGCTGATACTCTTCATTGTCAAGAATCAGTTGCTGCTCCTCTCAGTCAAATGGTGTTTGCCAAAACTAAAGGTAATCCCTTTTTTAGCAATCAATTTCTGAATAGCTTGCATGATGACAATTTGATTAAGTTCAACTTTAATGGTGGATTTTGGCAGTACGATTTTGTCAAAATCAAAACATTATCTCTAACCGATGATGTTGTCAAATTCATGGCAATCCAAATAGAAAAATTGCCAATACATACTCAAAAAGTCTTGATGTTAGCAGCATGTATGGGCAATGAATTTGACTTAAAAAATCTGGCGATCGTCCATGAAAAATCAACCCTGGATACATCATTAGACTTATTACCTGCATTACGGGAAGGGTTAGTTTTAGCTCAGAATGATGCTTATAAGTTATTTCAGGATGAGGATGATTCGGTAATAAACGATCATCAGCGAGGGCAGCATTTACAAATTCCAGATTTCCAATTTCCTAAATATAAATTTGTACATGACCGGGTACAGCAAGCAGCCTATTCTTTAATTCCGGTAGCTCAAAGAAAGCCAATTCATTTAAAAATTGGACTGTTGTTATTAGGTAATATCCCCATTGCCGAACGAGAAGAAAAGATTTTTGAGTTGGTTAATCAGTTCAATATTGCATTAGAGCTAATTACTAACCAGTCTAAACGCGAGCATTTAGCTGAGATGAATCTAACTGCTGGACGTAAAGCCTTGGCTTCAACAGCTTATTCATCTGCGCTTAATTATTTAAATATTGGCATCGGATTACTAACTGATGATAGTTGGGATAACAAATATGATTTAACCCTAGCTTTGTATGAAACAGCAGCAGAAGCAGCATACTTGGCTGGTGAATTTGAGCAGATGGAGGAATTAATAGAAGTAGTTTTGGCAAAAGCGAAAACATTACTAGAAAAAATAAAAGTTTATGAAGTTAAAATTAAAGCCTATGGAGCGCGAAATCAAGCACTAGAAGCTATCACAACGGCACTAAATGTGCTGAAAAAATTGGGGGTAGATTTTCCTGAAAATCCCAGTCCGTCTGATGTTCAGTTAGCAATGACCGAAGTAATGTCAAATATGGCTGGAAAGCAGATTGAAGAATTAATTTACCTACCAGAAATGACCGAAGTTACTCCGCAGGCAATTATGCGTATTCTATCCCATGCACTTTTTTTTGCCTATTCAGTAAGTCCTGAATTATTCCCCCTAATTGTCCTTAAACAAATCAACTTATCACGCAAACATGGTAATGCTCCATTGTCTGCTTTTGCATACGTTCTGTATGGGATGATCCTTTGCAACGCAGTCAAAGATATTGAGTCTGGCTATAATTTTGGCAAATTAGCTTTGAGTCTATTGACGAAATGCAATGCTAGAGAAGTTCAAGCAAAAGTTATGGAGGTATTTAATGGAGGTATCCGGCATTGGAAGGAGCATCCTAGAGAAATTTTAAAACCTTTACTGGAAACTTATTCTGTCGGACTGGAAACGGGAGATTTAGAATTTGCCGCCATTGCTATCCAGTTTTATTCGCTCTCCTGTTATTTCATAGGTAGAGAATTGACAGGATTGGAACGTGAGATCATAACTTACAGCAATGCTATTGGTAAAATCAAGCAAGAAAGAGCGTTTAAATGGAATGAAATCTATCGCCAAAGCGTTTTAAATTTACTAGGATCTGTGGAAGATCCCTGTCGTTTAGTCGGTGAAGCATACGATGAAGAGAAAATGCTACCGCTTCATTTAGAAACCAAGGATGGAATCGGGCTTTTGCATTTATATGTCAGCAAACTACATCTGTGTTATCTATTTCAGAATTTCCGTCAAGCAATTGAAAATGCCACCCTAGCAGAAAAGTATTTAGATAGTGGTACAGGACAACTACATATCCCTCTTTTCTATTTTTATGATTCTCTAGCACAGCTTGCGGTGTATTCTGATGGTATTTTAGATGAGCAAAAGCGCATTCTTGATAGAGTACAAACCAATCAAGAACAGATACAACGCTGGGCACACTTCGCCCCAATGAATTATTTGCATAAATATTATCTTGTAGAGGCTGAGCAGCACCGCGTTATTGATCAATATCTTGAAGCAATGGATGCGTATGATCGCGCCATTAATCTTGCTCAAGAAAACGAGTACATTAATGAAGAAGCCCTCGCTAATGAACTGGCTGCTAGATTCTATCTCGAATGGGGTAAAGAGAAAATAGCCCAAACCTATCTCACCGATGCTTATTATTGCTACATGCGCTGGGGAGCAAAAGCTAAAGTTGATGATTTGGCAAAACGCTATCCCCAATTACTTGCATCTGTACTTCAGCAAGAAAAACTCAGCCTGCAAATAAGTGACAAAATTTCCACTTCTACTTCTCAATCCCTATCAAACCGAAGTAGTCAGCGAACAGTCATCGGTTCTAAAACAAGTATTTCCGACTCGCTGGATTTAGCATCTGCGATCAAAGCCTCTCAAGCACTCTCTGGAGAAATTGAGATGGAACAACTACTTTCTAGATTAATGCAGGTTGTGATGGAGAATGCCGGAGCCTCTAAATCTGCTTTCATTTTGAATGAGGGTGATAAGTTGGAATTAAGCGTCATTGCTGTTAGTTCCAGTTCAACTGTTAAGCCCATCTCTACACAGTTTCCGTCAATTGGTGTGGAGTCTAGCAAAGATGTTCCCATTACGTTGATCCAATATGTTAAACGCACTAAAGAAGTCTTTGTTGTTGATGATGCTCAGACTGTTACTTTCTTAGCAGGCGATCGCTACATTATTCTTGAGAAGCCTAAGAGCCTCTTGTGTATTCCAATTATCAATCAAGGTAAATTGTTGGGGATTATTTACCTGGAAAATCATCTAACTACGGGAGCATTTACACGCGATCGCGTCGAAGTCTTGAAACTCCTCACTACTCAAGCAGCAATCTCCCTAGAGAATGCTATTCTCTACAAGAATTTAGCCCAAGCGAATCAAAACTTGGAAGAAAAAGTAGAAATTAGAACACAAGAACTGCACAACAAAAATCAACACTTGCAACAAGCTCTGGAAGACGTAAAACGCACCCAAACCCAATTAATTCAAAGTGAAAAAATGTCTTCTTTGGGTCAAATGGTGGCAGGAATTGCTCATGAAATTAATAACCCTATCAACTTTATTCATGGCAATGTTAATCATGTGAGTGAATATGTCAAAGATTTGCTAAATTTACTTGCTATGTATCAGTATGAATGCACCAATCCCTCAGATTTAATTGAGGAAAAAGCAGCAGAAATTGATGTTGATTTCTTAGCGGAAGACTTGCCCAAAGTTCTCGATTCCATGAAAATTGGCAGTTCACGCATCCGGAATATTGTTTTAGGCTTACGCAATTTCTCCCGCCTGGATGAGTCGGAAATGAAGGCTGTTGATATTCATGAAGGTATTGAAAACACCTTAATGATTTTGCAGCACCGACTACAAGAAAAGTGCGACCGTCCGGAAATAGAAGTCATCAAAGAATATGCAAAAATCCCCGAAGTAAGTTGTTATCCTGGTCAACTTAATCAGGTATTTATGAATATTTTGAATAATGCAATCGATGCTTTGGAAGATTCATTAGCCAATAGTCAACACTTCGACAAGCTCAGTGCATCGCAGTCAATAGTAAAAGATACTGAAACATTGACTAAACCACAGATTTGCATTTCTACTGACCTAGTAGGCGCGAATACCCTGCGGATTCGCATTGCTGATAACGGTTCTGGGATGACAGAAGCAGTGAGGAAGAAAATCTTTGACCCATTTTTTACTACTAAACCAGTCGGTAGTGGTACGGGGTTGGGATTATCTATTAGCTATCAGATTATTGTGGATAAACATAGAGGTCAGTTAACCTGTGATTCTACCCCCCAAGAAGGAACTGAATTTGTGATTGAGATCCCAATCCAGTAATGAGACGACTAGACTAAGGAGCGGTTGTAGTTGCCATAGGTATTAGCGATTTTTGACGCACACGCCGCCCCTTAATTACCATCTTGACTGCATTAGCAGGCGCAAGGGTAACGCCTCGACGTTGAGCTTTTTCAGGTTGACTACTTTCTAGCTCTAGTTGATAGCCAGATAAAATTGTTGCTAATACTAATTTCATCTCAAATACTGCCAAAGCTTCACCGATACAACGACGAACACCAGCACCAAAGGGCATATATTCATAAGGAGAAAATTGGCGATCTAGAAATCGCTCTGGCTGAAATTCCTCAGGGTTTGGATATAAACTCTCACGGCGATGAGTGAGATAAATGCCACCAACTATTACCGTGCCAGGTTCTATAGGATGTCCTAGTAATTCAACAGGTTCCTGCACTACTCTAGGTAGGGTTGCCATTAAAACAGGGTATATCCGCAGAGTTTCATTAATGACATTGGTCAGGTAAGGTAGCCGGACAATATTCATGGGGTCTGGATAATCACCCAGGGTATGAAGTTCTTGTAGTAATTTTTCACGAATTTCCGGCTTGTAATGAATCCAATATAATGCCCAAGCTATTGCCGTTGAAGTAGTTTCATATCCTGCCAACAAAAGCGTTATTAACTCATCACGCAACTCTTGATCAGTCATAGAGTTGCCCGTCTCATCCTTAGCTGACATCAGCAACGAAAGGATATCGATGCGATTGGGATCTGACTGTTCCCGGCGCTCACGAATTTCAGCGTAAAGTAATTGATCAATTCGCTGCCGTTGGTGCAGAAACCTTCCCCAAGGACTCCAAAGGCCTAAATCTTTCTGCAAAAAGGGTACTAAGAGGAAGCTAGAAGTTAGTGGTGACTTAAAGACATCCATCATCAAAGCCAATAATTGCTTAAGCGCACAGTAGCGCTTTCCTTCATGTAAGCCAAAGACAGCCTCTAAGATGACTAGCAGCGATATTTCTTGTACTACATTACGAGCTGAGAAAGATTTGTTTAGAGGTAACTGGCTAAAAACCTTTTCAGTAATATTGTAAATTAAAGAACCATAAGCTCGCATTCGCTCTCCGTGAAAAGGAGGCATCAAAAGTTGTCGCCGTTGTTTGTGGCGATCGCCGTCTAACATAATCGTTGAAGTATTTCCAATTAATGGTTCAAAAACGTTGTTAGCTTCACCGAGAGCTGCAAACTTTTTCCTATCATTGATAAAAACTTCCCGAATTACCTGCGGATGATTTACAAAGACTACTGGACAACCATAACCAACTATATCAGCAGTAAAAATATCCGGATATTTTTTGGCTGCCTTTTTCAGGTATTGAACAGGATCAACTATCCATTGAAGCTTTTGAATTAAAGAGGGAATCGGAAGAGGATTTGGTAACGGCATCTAAATTTTACCTAACGAAATCAACTTGCAATATTTGAGATGGAATAACCCCCTTTGGCTAGGGGTTATTTTGGTCATTGGTATTAATTATTAACGGCAATGGTATAAATCTTGATTAAGCTGCTTCCTGCGAAATATCCTGATTGGAAATTTGCAGTTCAACTGAAGATTTAACCAACTCTAGTTTTTCATTATTCTGATAGCGATGAGATTGAAAATACCAATCGAGGTTGCCACGTATCCAGCTATGCATTCCTAATATATATTGTTCGACTTCAGCGTCTAATTCTTTGCCAAAAGATGGCAGAGATAATTCTAAATTCATCATGGCTTGTATTTCTTGATCGTGGATTTCAGCAGCACGCTTGATTGCTACATCTAGAGGAAGTTGTTGCTGATAATGTAGTACAAGTACTAGATTATGAACATCATCACTTGCCATTTCTCTGGGAACTGAGAAAATATCGTTACACCAAGCAAGAATATTAATTGTCATCTCTTTGAGTTTTTTGACGATGTCGTGCTGGCGTAAAGCATCGGGAATCATCAAATGATTGCAAAATTCAATCAGTTCAACGGTAATATCGCCCGCTGAACTTAAGCTACGTATTTTGATATAAGTATCAATATCAGGTGTGATTCCCTTTTCCCGGTTAGCTGCTTCCTGCACACATCCGTCAAAATATCCCTGAAAACTCTGGATAAAGTGTTGGAACCATTCTACTTTTGCTATTTTCAGCATCCGCTTTCTTAAGTCAGCTAGGGCATAAGTGAGGGATATATCATTGCTGGTTAGTTCAGCCCCATTTAATATTTCAATAAATCTTTTGTGATAAGTTTCTAAAACTTCAGGTTTTTCACCTAAATCTGACATATCGCATTGGTCATCCCAAATAAACAGCCAGCTGAACAGGTCATTTGCAATGTTAATTTCTTCAAGTTCGCAAAAAGGATACGCACCGGCAACTAGTAAATAAAAGTTTGATTTGCAGAAACGTCGATAAGATGATTCATTTGCTAAAAGATTGAAGCGAAGTAGCCATTCGATACCATTGCCCTCTAGAATATCAGCATACTTATTGATCTGATATGGAAATGGGCAATATAAATCTGGGAAAATGAACTTTTCCATAAATCCTCTGTGATTTGATCGTCACGATTAAAAGACACAAACAAAATATTTGCACAGCACAAATTTACAGGCTGTATTGATAGGATTTGCCTAGCAAAATTTGTGATTTAATGCGAATTTTAAGAATAGATAATCGAGATTATCTGAGCATCTTGAATTGCTGAATTTCATAATTAGCGATCGCACTCTAAAGTCCATTCTCTGTATCGTCAGCTTGTCAGCAATCTTGACTAATACCCAATTAGTACGAGCAGCTTTAAAATTAGCGATCGCCTGGGCAAAAAAATCTTACAATTATCACCAAGAGTCGTCAGCCAAAATAGAAAAATTATGTTGATTTGTGTTCTAGGAATTGAGGTGAACTATTGATAAACAAGCATGTTGTTCTAGAACATCAACATCTATTCTTAAGAGAATACACAGCCCGATTTAGCAAAGATAATCTGTCCCTCCTTAATTACTTAGAGATCCAAATACACCTTGATAACAATTATCTTCAGTCACACAGAACAAGTTAAGTTCTGATTAGCCATTAAGCAAGCGCTTTTTTTGGGAAAAATTAAATCTCATACTACTTTCCCAACAGTTCGTAAATAATATTTACATCTGCTGATGGCAGTATGTAATATTGATAATTTAAATCTCCCAAAATTAATTTGTAAAACAATTGTTTAATTTTTTATTAAAAAAAGTATCCGTAATTCTGTGTAACTATTTAAAATAATTACATTTATAAAACACTTGGTAGTAAATCATACTTAAATTACATGATAGTTAATACTTTGTCCTCTGTAGTCTGGAAAGCTATATATATCTGCTTGGCAATTAAGCTTATGTGATAAATATTGCTAATTAACACGTAACTTTATGTATAGCTCCTGACAATAATATAAAGTTTTACTTATTTAATAAGTTTTTAAAATTATTAAAATTAATATTCTTAAGTAATTTAACGTACATTGATACTTAAAAATTAATACTTAAATGTCAAGTAAGCATGACATAGTTTTTCATTAAATGTTGTTTTTTGTCAGCAATTTATGTAGTTACGTCAGTCCTTGATAGCTGTAGTACAGCATTGTGCCGATCCTTTGATAACATCTTTGAAATGTCAGCAATTCAGTCCTGAGAGATAAATAACGGTAGCTATGACAAAGGCATCTTACATTTTTCTGGGTGGAGCCAGTCGTGGTGTTGGTAGAGAAATTGCCAAATACCTAACATCACAACAGCTAAAAGTTAAAGCACTGCTGAGAAAGCCAGATGCTGCTGCTGATTTAGAAGCGCTAGGTATTGAGGTGGTTTTTGGAGATGCTTTGAACGTAGGCGATGTAGAACATGCAATACAGAAAGATGTACCCATCGATACAGTTATCAGTACTATAGGTGGTTTACCTGATAATGGTGAGCGTCCTGATTACCTTGGCAATAAAAATCTGATTGATGCAGCAGTCAAAGCTGGGGTACAAAAGTTTATTTTGGTTACTTCCATCGGTACTGGGAATAGTGTTGGTGCTTTGTCTCCTCAAGCTTTAGCAGCCTTGAGAGAAGTTTTGATTGAAAAAGACAAGGCCGAACAACACCTCATAGCCAGTGGACTTACCTATACCATCATCCGTCCTGGGGGGCTAAAGTCGGAACCTGCAACTGGTAATGGAGTTTTAACTGAAGATACGCGGATTGTTGGCAGTATCCATCGTGCAGATGTGGCGCAGTTAGTTGTCCGTGCTTTAAATTCTGAACGTGCTAATAATAAAGTTTTATCAGCAGTAGACAAAAACCAGTTATTTGGGCAAGCGGATTTTGCGGAGTTTAGTTTAGATTAGTTGCAAATGCGATCGCACCAGCCCCTAAACAAGATTATGACGGAATTCATCACAGGGGTTGCGAGGGGTGAGATCCCCGACTTCTTGAAGAAGTCGGGGATCTCGCAGCACATCAAAATTAATGTGCTAGATCGCTACTCACCAGAAATTTGCACAAACACTGTCCGTTGACGCGGGCCATCTAACTCAAAAAATAACACTGATTGCCAAGTTCCCAAAGCTAATTTTCCCTCGACAATGGGAATAACTTCGCTAGTGGTTAACATCATTGCCATTAAGTGGGAGTGCGCATTCATCGGTTCATCTTCTGGTACAACCCTTAAATGCAAATCGTTATGTAAATATCGCTCTGATTCTGGTGCTAATTTCCGCAAAAAGACTTTGATATCTTCTAATAAGCGTTCTTCATTTTCATTGATAGCTAAAGCCGTTGTTGTATGTCGAGAAAATATTAAAGCTTGTCCATTTTGAATCGATGTAGAATTAATCAAATCCTGAATTTGGGGCGTGATGTTATGAATATTAATTCCTGCGTCAGTTGCAATTTCTATTAGCTGATTAATAATTGCCATATTTTCAATTACGACCCCAATATGGTTTGTAAGCCTTGAACTAATCTTTCTATACCTTCCTTTGCTGTTTGTTGTTGCAGCGCACCGTAAGCAACCCGCAGATAACATCCATCTTCCATCCCAAAGGTTGTACCAGGAATAACTGCTACTTGATGTTCTTGGATGAGTCTTTTAACTAACTCAAAAGCATTCATTTGGGTATGAACTTTGAGGAAAAAATAGAAAGCGCCATCGGCTCTTGTAATAGTACATAAGCCTTGTAAGCGATTGAGAGATTCCAATACTAATTGTCGCACTTGAGCTATCGCCCCAATATGTACTTGAAAATATTCGTCTGTGGCTTGTAATGCTCCTAAAGCCGCATACTGAGAAATTACTGGCGCACAAATCAAAATCGTATCTTGGACTTTTTTGACAGCATCTAGCAGGTGTTGGGGAATCACCATATAACCGATACGCCAGCTAGCAAAACCATAGGCTTTAGAAAGGCTGTAAAGGGAAATTGTGTAGTCACTGCTACCAGCAAAAGCGCCTGGTGATACGTGTTTTACCCCGTTATAGGTAAAGTATTCATAGGCTTCATCGCTAATATGATAAATACCGCGATCGCCACAGATTTGATTAACTGTGCGTAAAGCTGTTTCTGGATATACCACCCCTGTAGGATTATTCGGTGAAATCGTCACCACCGCCCGGGTTTTGGGTGTAATTGCAGAGGCGATCGCATCCGGACGCAGTTGGTAATTTTCATCCGTCTCTACTAATACCGCACGACAACCCGCCATTGCGATCGCCATTTCATGGTTGAAATAGTACGGCTTATTCAGAATAATTTCGTCGCCTGGGCTAGTAATTGCCAGAATAGCGTTCATAAACGCCATATTGCTTCCCGCTGTCACCACTATGCAATTTTCTTGATTAATTTCAATCCCATTGAAAGCTTGTAACTTTGCGCTTAAAGCTGCTACTAATGGTGGAATTCCCTCAACAGCTTTGTATAAATTATTAGTTGGTTCCGCGAGGAATTTGGCTAAAAAGTCTATAGATGACTGGGGAGGATTGTAAGAAACAACACCTTGTCCTAAAGAAATAGTTCCGGGGGAGTTTTTAATGAGTTCCCCAACAACCGGAATGATTGGCGATTGTACCACCTGCATACGAGATGTGAGGGATTTCATATCAAGTTTTTACGCTGATAGGGGCGGAGGAAACCGGATATCGGCATTAAATTGCTCAACATTGGCACTGCGATGAATCGGTAACACATATTCTAAATTTTCATGGGGACGGGGAATAAGATGATGGGAAAGTACCTCGCCGCCATTAACCCGCCCTACCGCCGCTAATCCTGCGACTACAGCAACATTTACCTCACCCACTTCCCCCCGAATCAATACAGTAATTCTTCCCAAATCAGTATTTTCATACCCTACCAGAGTGACGCGGGCAGCTTTACACATAGCATCCCCAGCTTCTACTGCTGCGGGTATGCCATAAACCTCAATCATTCCCAGTGCCAATGTCATACTGCTAACAAAATCGATGAGTGTAAACTACAATTAGCAGGAATTGCGGCAACAAGGGTAATTTCAGTAGGGGCGGGTTCACAAATATGCTCATTGAGCAACGACGATCTGGGTAAACCCGCCCCTACTACTTTATACTTCAGTTGAGTTTCATATATTTATAAATAGCTGCTATATTGCGAGCATCATCAATACCGCGATGGTGTGTACCTTGCAACTCTAACCCTAGATGATCGAGAGCCTGTGCCATCCCAAATTTTTTGGATACACCAAGATATTCTGAGAATTTTTCTTTAATATTTATATGCTCTGAACTAAAAGGGTAAGGAATTTTATGATATTTACAATCTTGAATAAATTGATTTTTATCGTAGTTTCCCCAAGAACAAAAAATATGATTAGGAAATAATTGCATCCATTCTTTGAATAACTCAATCGCTTCCGGGAATTTGGGTGCTTGTGCAATATCTTGCTGTTGAATACTAGTTAATTTTGTACAAAAAGTTGTTAATTGTTGATGTCTTACAGGCTGGATGAATTGTTGAAACTCGGAATCAATTTCCCATGTGCTGCGATTGAGCATCACTGCACCAATTTCGATGATTTCCATTTCATGTCTGGGAACTTTGCCAGCGTCACAACATGTAGCTTCTAAATCTATGATCAGATAATAATGGTCACTTTTAGGTGTCATATTAATAAGTAAAGATATGTAAGTTGTTGAACTGCGTACACCAGGATACATGAAAAAACTTCTAATACCCCTCCTCGCTTGCGGGGAGGGGTTAGGGGTGGGGTATTATTTTCAAGTCAGTCACGCAGTTATATTAATAATATTTCATCTAATACTACATATATTACATAAATGATTTTTGAAGTCAATAGTCTGTTGGGATTGAGGGAAAAGGCTTGATCCAGCCAAATTGCATAGCGGTATCGATCGCCTTAGCCGCGATCGCAAACGAAAATACACTCTCACCAGTTAAAACTAGATAAGGTAAGAGCGTAGCCATAGAATTCCAGCCAACTTCAATCTGAGCTAACCCCCGCACCAAGCCAAAAGCCAACACACCACCAGATTTCAGATGAGGATTTTTGTCTTTGCGGATTATATAGCGGTAGGTAGCACCAAACAACAAACCAGAGAAACAAGCGATCGCCCCACTCAACACAAAATCTAAATTTAACGGCTCAATTTCCAGACTTATGAGTGTCGGAAAATACTTTGCCAGCACGATAGTATTGACAAGACTAGTAATGATTAAGGCTAAAAACAGCGAAAAACTGCCAAATATGCCAGCCTTCAGCGATTCTAGACGTTCTAACATCAATTGAGGCTCGAAAATTCTTTTCACAATATTGCAACGCCAATGAGGGGAATGGGGAAAGGGAGACAAGGCGGACTATTGACCATTGACCATTGACCATTGACTTTTGACCAATGCCCAATGCCCCATGCCCAATGCCCCCTTTCCCAGTATCATAAATATTAGAACCGTTTTGTAATTATTTTAAAAGTGGGACTATGGCGATTTTGACACTGGGTTGGGTATCACTCTTGGTCGTGTTTACTTGGTCAATTGCAATGGTAGTTTGGGGACGTAACGGATTATAGAGGCATCGTGGAAAATCCAGTCCTGAGTATTTTGGCCTTGCTTGCCGTACTGCTGCTAGTCGTAGTGACTTTTGGTGTTGGTTATTTAACCTTGGCTGACTGGCGCGATCGCCGTCGTCAAGAAAATGAAAAACGCGAAATCAAAAGCACCACTCCCAAGCGACGGTGATTTCCTGCTTTTCTTTGATCAATAATGCTTCTGTAGGGACACGATGCGATCGTTGTCCCTATCCTATATTGTTATACTTACTACTTGGTAATAAGTATAAAATTTATTTTGTAATATTTATCACTATATTTAGTTAACATTGCGAATTGATCTGAAAATTTATAACTTAAGTAAGATATATTTGGATAGCTGTTACCTTCAAAGTAATTCAGGGAATTATGAAATAGAAGACTTTCAATATTTAAAGTCCTATTCGGCATGGAAAACTTCTCTACCCTCAGATCAACACAACCGAATTCAGAAATAAAAGAATATCAAAGCGATCGTTCTCTCTACCAAGGTGACAAGCAGAAAGCTTTATCTAAAGTCATCGCCCGGATTCGCCAGTCTTTGGATGTAGACACTATATTCAAGACTACAGTTACGGAAGTACGCCAACTTTTAAATAATGACCGAGTTGGGGTGTTTCGTTTTTACCCTGAATTGGGATGGGAAGGAGAATTTATTTATGAAGATGTGGGGACACAATGGAATTCAGCACTAACAGTTAAACTACATGACCACTGCTTTGCTGAAGAGTTTGTCCAACTTTACCAGCAAGGCAGCATGAATGTCATAGCTGATATCTATGAAGCTAGTATTAGTGATTGTCATATCAAAATCTTAGAAAGATTTCAAGTCAGAGCTAACATTGCAGCCCCCTTAATGAAAGGTAAAGATTTATGGGGATTACTTTGTATTCATCAGTGCGGTGAACCCAGGCAATGGCAAACATCAGAAGTCGAATTTGTACAACTCATAGCGGAACATCTAAGTGTTGCATTGCAGCAAGCAGATTATCTAGAACAGGCGAAAATACAATCTGCACAATTAGCAAAAGCAAAAGCCAGAGCAAAAGTAGCAGAATGGCAGAAAACCATCGCCATAACTGTAGAAAAAATTCGTCAGTTTCTTGATTTAGAAAGTATTTTTCGCGCTAGCACCGAAGAATTGAGAAAACTGTTGAATACTGACCGTGTTGCTATTTACCGTTTTTATCCAGATTGGAGTGGTGAATTTGTATTTGAATCGGTAGCAGCAGGTTGGACTTCTTTAATAGAAGAACAAGTGCAAAGACCGGAATTGGGTGAAAACGTCAGCGAATGTAGTGTCAAAGATTTAGCTGAAACTCCAGTAGTAGATACTTA
This sequence comes from Calothrix sp. NIES-2100, assembly GCF_963875285.1. Lineage (NCBI taxonomy): Bacteria > Bacillati > Cyanobacteriota > Cyanophyceae > Nostocales > Calotrichaceae > Calothrix > Calothrix sp. NIES-2100. Next base: position 6,975,912 of record NZ_CAWNLA010000001.1, on the reverse strand, counting down.
TTTACAGGACACAGAGGGTGGTAATTTTGCTAGAGGCGAAGTCTACCGTATTTGTAATGATATTTACAACTCAGGCTTTAGCGACTGCTACCTGAAAGTTCTCGAAAGCTATCAAGCAAAAGCCTATGTCATCATTGCCATTTACCACGGTCAAAAGCTTTGGGGTTTGCTAGCTGTCTACCAGAACGACAATAAGCGTGATTGGCAAGAAGATGAGGTTTACTTGCTCACCCAAGTTAGCACCCAACTGGGTGTAGCATTGCAGCAAGCAGAATTCTTACAACAATTGCAGACTCAAGCAGCACAACTCACCAAAGCCGCTGAAAGACAAAGGGCGCTGGCGAATACCGTGGATAAAATTCGTCAGTCTTTAGATATTGATACCATCTTTAAAGCTACGACTCAAGAAGTGCGACGGCTGTTAGAAGTAGAACGAGTATCAATTTATCGCTTCTACCCTGACTGGAGTGGTGAATTTGTCGCTGATTCCTTTGCTGACGAAGGGACAATAGCAGTTAGACCACAGCCAGCGATCGCCCGTAATCTTTTACCAGGAACACCACCAAACAAACAACCGCGTAATGAAGTGTTTGTACCAATTTCTCAAGGAGAAAAACTTTGGGGATTGTTGGTAGCTTATCAAAACTCCCAAGCACGTTATTGGCAAGATGAAGAAATCAACTTACTGGCGCAAGTAGGTGTGCAATTAGGGGTAGCAATACAACAAGCAGAAACCTTAAAGCAAGTACAATTACAAGCACAGCAACTTGCTCAAGCTGCGGAAAGAGAACGGGAAGCAGCCGAACGAGAACGCAAAGCTACCGAAAGGGAAAAAACATTAGCTGCAACGGTAGAAAAAATTCGCCAGTCCCTTGATCTTAATACTATCTTTGCTACTAGTACTCAAGAAGTCCGACGGCTTTTAGAAGTTGAGCGAGCAACAATTTATCGCTTCCGTCCTGATTGGAATGTAGAATTTGTTGCTGAGTCATTAGCCCAGAATTGGACAGCTAAGGAGGAAGTAGTACCTTTAATTATTCAGGAATACTGGCAACAAACTCAAGCAAGAGACTATGCTAACAGTAAAATTTTAATTATTAAAGATATTTATAACACCGAAGATTATACAAATCAGATTACTCTGCTCAAACCAATCGTGGCTAGAGCATATATGATTGTACCGATTTTTCAAGGTGAGAAACTCTGGGGATTGTTGGCGGCATATCAAAATACCAAAACCCGCGATTGGCAACAAGATGAAATTGATTTGCTAGTACATATTGGCAATCAATTAGGAGTAGGAATTCAGCAAGCAGAATTACTAGAACAGACTCAGCGCCAAAAAGAAGAACTGAAGAAGACTCTGCAAGAATTACAGCAAACACAAAGCCAGCTGATTCAAAGTGAAAAAATGGCAGGTTTAGGACAGTTAGTGGCTGGTGTAGCCCATGAAATTAACAACCCGATTAATTTCATCTATGGTAATATCACCCATGTCGCTGAATACGCTGAAGACTTACTAAAGTTGCTGCATATTTATCAAAAAAACTATCCTAATCCAAAATCAGAAGTGCAAAAGCAAATAGCAGCACTAGATTTCGATTTTATTGCTAAAGATTTGCCAAAAATTTTGAATTCAATGACTGTTGGCGCAGAACGCATCAGTGAATTAGTACTTTCACTACGTACTTTTTCCCGCTTAGACGAAGCAGATATGAAGCCTGTCAATATCCATGAAGGTATTGACAGTACTTTGTTGATTTTACAACATCGTCTGCAAGCAAAGGCTGATTCTATTGCTATTGAGGTAGTAAAAAAATATGGCAAATTACCAGAAGTGGAATGCTATGCTGCTCAGCTAAATCAGGTATTTATGAATGTTATTAGTAACGCGATTGACGCTTTGGAACATTCAAAGAGCAAAGAAAAAAACTTGGATAATCCGCAAATTAAAATTCGGACAGAAGTAATAGATAAAACATCAATTTTGATTCGGATTTTTGACAATGGTTGTGGGATTCCAGAAAATGTGCGATCGCGGATTTTTGATCCTTTCTTTACGACAAAAGAACCAGGTAAAGGAACTGGCTTAGGACTATATATTAGTTATCAGATTGTTGTCGAAAAACACGGCGGGACAATCACATGTGTTTCTGAACCTGGTAAAGGTTCTGAATTTCGCATAGAAATACCGATCAAATGTGCAGTTAGTTAACAAATTTTACCTAGGCGATCGCCATTATAGAGAATCCTACTCTCAAAGTGCGATCGCTCCTAAATTTTTGCTGTAGGCTTTGTGAATACAGAGGATGTATTTCATTGTGACTGTTGCAACCAAGCCACTAGATCAGCTTCCGAAGAGAAATCTAGTAAAACTTCTGCTAAATCCTCTAATTGAGTTGATGATAACCTACGCAATTGCTCTTGTAATTCCGGAGTAATCTCACCAATTCGCCTTGTTAATAGACGCTGAATTACTTTCAATTCTCCTTGTTGTATCCCTTCCTCCATCCAACTTGTGACAATTTGCATAACTACCTCTTGTTGAATTGGTTCAAATTGAGCAATTTCAGTCTGGAAAATTTCTTTTTCTCGAGCATTTAGCCGTAGGTAGGTGTCAATAAACCCGGAAATCAGTTGTACTCTTGCTGGATCTAGCTGTAACGTAGCTAATAGACGCAGACACTCAGATTTTACTCTGGGGCGGTCTTGTGGTGCTATATTCATTTTAGCCATGAGCGCACTAGCTACGGGATTCTGTTGTTGCAAGTATTCTCGCCAATTCAGCCGATTCAACTGGATGACATCATAGTTGAATTGCAAAACAACTTTATTGGGAAATGCTACCTGATGAAGGTTGGGTTCAGTTTTTTTAGGGCTATCGTAGGAAAATAAGGCGATGGGATAAACGGGGAGAGCGTATTTTTCATACAATCTGGCAAAGTAGCGATACATCCGCAAATCAAAGGCTTCTTGATAATAAGCTTGATGTTCTAGATGTACGAGAAAGAAAGATTCTTGTCCTCTAAATCTGGCTTTGACTACTAAATCAGTTTCATATTTTTCACCAGCCGTAACATCAGTAAATACTTCTTTATCAAGGAATGAGATGGAGTCTCTTTCCAGATAAACGGTAATCTCTGGGAAAAATAGCTCGATAAATTCCCAGAAGAAGGTGGTGAGCAGTTCTTTAAATAGGCGATCGTGGTCTATCATAGTTAGATTTATATCATTTAATTTAATAGCGATCGCTTTTTTGTCTCACGCATAGACGCGGAGCGGCTTCCCGCAGGGTAGGCGCAAAGGCGCAAAGCGAGAAGACAAGGGGCGATACCTGCTGTAAGCTGTGCTAACGCATACTGTTAACCCTATAATTTCATTAGTATGAATGAATTAACATGGAAACTCAGGAAATTCTCCAAGCACTTGAAAATCTAAGTGTAAGCGATCGCCTAAAAATAGCTGAAGCAGCTTTGAAATTGGTACTTCAAGAGCAATATTCACTTACTAAAGATGAGCAAAAACGCCATTTAACACTAGCTGCAATGACAGCGATTGCAGATTATGCACCTGATGGTGAATTAAATGTCTTTTCTGATTTGGATGGAGAAGATTTTTACGAATATCCAGATGAAGACTTACACAACTCAGGGACTTATGTACAGAGGTGAAGTCTGGTTAGTGAATTTAGATCCAACTATAGGGACGGAAATTAGCAAGAAACGTCCTTGTATCATAGTAAATGATGATGCTATTGGAATTTTGCCTTTGAAGGTGATTGTCCCGGTTACGGATTGGAAAGAAAGATATGCAATTAGACCTTGGATGGTGCGACTGGAAGCAAGTGCAGATAATGGTTTAGCTAAAGTTTCTGCTGTGGATACTTTTCAAATCCGTTCAGTTTCAGAAACCAGATTAGTGAAAAAACTTGGTCATCTATCCAATTCAGAAATGCAACTAGTTTCTCAAGCATTAGCTGTGGTTTTAAATCTTTCTCAACCAACAAATTAGCGATCGCATTTTTGCGCGTGAAAGGCGATCGCTTTTTTTGGTTCACGCAAAGGCGCAAAGGCGCAAAGTAAGAAGAGGGCGATCGCATTTTTGCGCGTGAAAGGCGATCGCTTTTTTTGGTTCACGCAAAGTCGCAAAGGCGCAAAGGAAGAGGAGAAAGGGCGATCGCACGGTGAAGTTTTGCAAGTGATCGCTTTTTTTTAACGAACCGCAGAGGCGCAGAGGACACAGAGGAAGAAGAGAGCGATCTCATGATAGTGGGTGAGTGGCGATCGCTTACCTTAAGTACTATAAATAGGTGGGTGGGGAAATTTATAAGAATGTCATTGCGAGTGAAACTGAGTTTAACGAAGCAATCACAAGGACTTTGACTGTTTTAAATTTTATTACATAGTTTAAATTAATTCTTGCCTATCTAACTACTTACTTTAATTAAAGATAGAATCTTGTTGTAACATATAAATCCGTTTATAATTATCAGTTTTATTCTTTTCATGAATAGCCAATAGAAACCAAAATGAATCACAATAAGAAACCAGGATGTTTATCTACTATCTTATACTTATTATTTTTACTATGCTTTTTATATTGTATTTATATTAATTTGTTTATGACTATTATCATCTCTTTCTTTTGTGTTTTTCTAGCTGATATTATAACTCAGGTAATAACTGGAAAAAATTCCGAGCAAGTAAAAAAAGATGATAAAGCTAAAGACCTCAGCTTAAACTTAACGTTAGCAATTTTCCTTTCAATCATAACATTTGGTTATTTTTATGTAATGTTGAATCCCCAGCAATTTGAAAAGTCTTCCTACCAAAAATATCAAGAATGTATGGAAGAAGATAAACGGGAACGGGGTAAACATATGTATAGTGGTGGTATTTACGCGAAAGAGTGTGACCAATACAAATAACGTTAAATATCATGCACACAATAAATAAATTATGTTTATTAGATTGGACTAAGTAAGTTTTTTATTTATGTTACATTTGGAATTATGTAAATCTAGTTCTAAAATTCACAAAAAATGAGAGTTACTACCAACTTATATCCTAGTTTTTCCGTATCTGATTTTGAGCGTAGCTTGGCGTTCTATGATATTGTAATGGCAACATTGGGGGTTACACGCTGGAATGAAATTGAAGCACAAGGTAGACATGAAGCAGAATACGGTTTAGATGAAGATTTAAAAATGTTGTCAATTGTTGAATCTCCAGACTATTCTTCAGAGACTACTCAACTTTTTAGCAGTTCGCTTAGTTTGAGAGCAGGAAATCAGATTGCAGTAGATATGTTTTTTACAACTGCTATTGCAAACGGCGCTACTGAAGTTGAAAAGCCTGGTTTCAGCGCAGACGGCTCCTATACTACTTCTGTTAAAGACCTAGATGGTCATGAAATTGGAGCTTATTGGCTTAACTCAAATTGATTACCCTAATTTACAAGATTTTTGACTTGAGTAAAAAACTTGCCTTTAAATTCTCAAATCAAAAGGCAAGCTAACTCTCTAGTTATTTCTTTACTTCGCGCCCTTCGTGTCTTCGCGGTTCGTTAAAGCTGCTTCACTTCCGAAACCAACTTCGCCACCATATCCTTCGCGCTACCAAAGAGCATCGTAGTTTTATCCTTGTAGAACAACTCATTATCTACACCGGCAAAACCTGTACTCATCCCGCGCTTAATTACAATTGTCTGTCTCGCTTTATCTACGTCCAAAATTGGCATACCATAAATCGGGCTATTTACATCAGTACGCGCCGCCGGATTTACCACATCATTAGCCCCAATTACTAAAGCTACATCTGCTTGTTCAAATTGGGGATTAATATCATCCATGTCATACAACTGGGTATAAGCCACATTCGCCTCAGCCAGCAACACGTTCATGTGCCCCGGCATTCTCCCAGCAACCGGGTGAATGGCATACTTAACATCAACACCCATGCGTTCTAGTTGATCTGCCAATTCCCGCACGCTATGTTGTGCTTGAGCAACCGCCATCCCATAACCAGGCACAATTACCACAGAACGGGCATAACCCAACATCATCGCGCCTTCTTCCGGATCGATGCTGCGAACTGTTTGATCGGTTGCACCACCAGCCGCCGCACCACCAGCCGCTTCGCCTGTACCAAAAGCGCTGAACAGCACGCTAAATAGGGAGCGGTTCATTGCTTTACACATAATTTCGGTGAGAATGATTCCGGAGGCTCCCACCAATGCCCCAGCGATGATTAACATATTATTCATCACCACGAAACCTGCGGCAGATGCTGCTATCCCTGATAAGGAGTTCAACAGCGAAATTACCACAGGCATATCGCCACCACCAATGGGGATGACGAACATTACACCCAATATTAAGGAAACAGCAACTACTGCTAAGAATATGGGTAGGCTATCTGGTGTGATGATTAAGTAGGCACTACCGACGATATAAGCACCCAGCAGTAAAAGGTTAAATGGTTGTTGGAAAGGAAATGTAATCGGGGAACCGCTGATTAAACCTTGCAATTTGGCAAAGGCGAGAAAACTACCTGTGAAGGTAACACCACCGATTAACACATCCAAAAGCATGGAGATGTTGATATCAAGGGGTACAGGTAAGCCAGAATCCAATAACCGCCAGAATTCCGCAACAGCGACTAATGCGGAAGCTGCACCACCCAAACCATTGAGTAAACCCACCATTTGGGGCATTTCCGTCATTTGGACTTTGTAAGCTGCGATCGCACCAATCCCCGATCCGATCGCCAAGCCTAACAAAATCATCTCGTAGTTCAACACATGCTGATCTAGCATTGTAGCGACAATTGCCAGCAACATCCCCACGGCGGCGACAACATTACCGTTCCTCGCTGTCGCAGGTGAACCCAGCTTTTTTAAACCCAGGATAAATAAGGATGCAGCGACTAAGTACGTTAACTGAATCCCAGTTGGTAGAAAATCGCTCACGCCTTAATCTCCTTTTTCTTAAACATTTCCAACATTCTGTCTGTAACTAGGAAGCCACCGACAACGTTGACTGTCGCTAGTACTACGGCAATTAAACCGAGAATCACTGACACACTTGTTTCTCTAGCACCAGAAGCCACGATCGCCCCCAGTACAGAAATCCCAGAAATCGCATTCGATCCCGACATTAAGGGAGTGTGTAAAGTAGGCGGCACTTTGTTGATAACTTCAAACCCAATAAAAGATGCCAGCACAAATACAAACAAAGCAGCAAGTAATGCCTCTGTCATGAAATCAAAACTCCTTGTGTAAATGGGCATTGGGCATTGGGCATGGGGCATTGGGCATGGGGGCAGGGGAATGAGGGTTCGCAACTCCGTGAATGAGGCTTTGAACTTCATTAATCAAGTTCGTAACTCCGTGAATGAGGCTTTGAACTTCATTAATCAGGTTCCCAACTCTGTGAATGAGGCTTTGAACTCGATTAATCAGGTTCCCAACTCCGTGAATGAGGCTTTGAACTCGATTAATCAGGTTCGCAACTCCGTGAATGAGGCTTTGAACTCGATTAATCAGGTTCGCAACTCCATTAACGAGTCTTTGAACTCGATTAATCAGGTTCCCAACTCCGTGAATGAGGCTTTGAACTTGATTAATCAGGTTCCCAACTCCGTGAATGAGGTTCTGAACTCTATGAATGAGCCTTTTTACTCAAATCCCTTTCCCCCATGCCCCTCTGCCCAATGCCCCATGCCCCATGCCCCATGCCCCTATCCCTTAACTTTCAAAGCTGCTAATGCTTCACTGACTCGTTGATTGCGAATTTCACCTGCATGGGTGACGCAAGCTGCATCAACGATGTCATCGCTAAAGTCTACGTGCAAAGCTTTTTCTTTATTAATCAGCAATTGCATCAATGATGTGAGGTTTTTGGCATACAATTGGCTGGCGTGGACGGGCATTGATGATGGCAAATTGATCGGCCCGATAATGGTAATGCCGTTGTACACGATGTCTCTACCAGGTGAGGTGCAGGCGCAGTTACCACCCTGTTCGGCGGCTAAATCTACGATTACTGAACCGGGTTTCATCTGTTTCACCATTTCTTCGGTAACTAGTAATGGTGCTTTTTTCCCTGGTACTTGGGCGGTTGTGATCACCACGTCAGCATTTTTAACGTGTTCGCTGACAAGTTCTTGAGTACGTTGTTTGCTAGCTTCGGAAATTTCTTTGGCGTAGCCGCCAGCTGCAACGGTTTCTTCTTCGAGTTTGACTTCGACGAATTTTGCTCCTAAGCTTTGGACTTCTTCTTTGACGGCGGGACGAATATCAAAGGCTTCTACCACTGCACCCAAGCGTCTAGCGGTGGCGATCGCTTGCAATCCGGCTACGCCTGCTCCCATAATAAATACTTTCGCTGGAGCGATCGTGCCTGCGGCTGTAGTCAGCATCGGGAAATATTTCGGTAATGCAGCGGCGGCAATTAATACAGATTTATAACCCGCTAGGGACGCTTGTGAAGATAAGGCATCCATGCTTTGCGCCCTGGTAGTTCGGGGAATCATTTCCATACTCAAAGCTGTAATTTGGCGAGCTGCCAATTGCTGCACCACCAAAGGATTACCTAAGGGATTTAGGAAGCTAATTAATACAGCTCCTACTTTGAGAAAATCAATTTCGGAACGTCCATTTTCCCTTTCTTGTGGAGAACCGACTTTCAATAAAATATCAGCTTCACCCCATAATTTAGCAGTATCAGCGATAATTTTAGCTCCTGCTGCTTCATAGGCAGAATCACTAAAAAACGATCGCTCTCCCGCACCTGTTTCTACCCAAATTTCTAACCCTTGTTTTACCAATCGGGCAACGATATCAGGAATTAATGCTACGCGCCGTTCACCAACTTCGATTTCTTTGGCAACTGCTATTCTCATGAAATCTCCTGAAGATAAATACCTAATCTTTGCCAAATATGCTATTTCTTTGCTGCCCTATTCCCCGCTTTCATGCTGCATATGCCGGGAATTTCAGCCATTGTTGAAGAAAGGATGAAGGATGAAGTAAGAATTTGTACAAGCCTCGATGCAACTTGTTTGATGTTTCTTAACCCTGGCAACACAAAACTTCAACTTTTCGCATTATGGTCGCCTTAATTTCATACTTCATCCTTTATACTTCAGCCTTTTTTTCTGTGTCTTCAGCTTATTTTCGGGATGGGAAAATTTTGTATTCTTCTATTAGATAGTGCAATATGCATCGAATTAGAAAAACTTAAGAATTTCTCAACTAAATTCTGAAGGGTTACTACTGGGATTCCCGCTCTGTTTTCTCAATTTAACCCAAGTTAAAGAGCGATCGCTCATTGTATCACTCAATTTTTATCACAAAACTCTTACAAGTTAGATACACTTATACATATTCAGAAACACAATCTCATCCCAACTGTGTTTCTATCTATGTTCAAAAAGACAGTTCGTCTTCCTTTCTAGCTTTGTAGCTAGGACGCGAGCGTGCTGACTAAGAACCTGGGAAATCAAATTGCTAGTACGTAATGGTAGTGAGGTGAAGAAAAATTATGTCAGAAATATTACTTAAAAAGCTCTTATTCAGATATCCTCAACAAGCGGCACTTCTAACTGGTATTTGTCGTCTATTTTGAGTAAATTCTGGACTACTGTTTAGTGGCAAAGACTAAACTTGTAGTGATTTAAATAACTAACATACTATCTGAGAGAGGAGCTTAAAATATGCGACGTTTACTTTCTACCTTAGCCGTGACTAGCTGTTTGCTAACGGGTTTTCAAGCTGTAAGCTGGGCACAGGGTTTACCAGGATTGACATTATTTAGCGGAGTCAAAGGCGAAAATCAGCTACCCTATCGCCTAGATTTTGGTGGACAAGCTGATGGTTGGGATAGATATATACTAAGAATTCCCGCCCAAAAAATGAAATTAGCTGTAGCGCAATTTGCGATTACATACCCTGATTATTACAAAGGGAATTTTGACCCCAAACAGGTTGAGGTGATGGTCAAAGGCAAAGCTGTTCCCCTTTCCGAGGTGAAGTGGGATAAAGAAGGTCGCGTGATTCAAATTTATCCCCAAGAACCAGTACCAGCAGGTAGTAAAGTGGAAGTAGTATTATCTAATGTCAAAAACCCAAGTTTTGGCGGAATTTACTATTTTAACTGCCAAATTCTTTCCCCTGGTGATGTGCCACTATTACGTTATCTGGGAACATGGGTGATGAGTATTAATTGAGGCAATGGTCAATGGTCATTGGTCATTGGTCATTGGTCAAGAAATTCTAGACTGTGGACTGTGGACTGTTGACTTTTGACTATGGACTCTTGACCAAAATCCCTACATTTCCCGCACAATAGTGATACAATAATAGATTGTGACTTTTTATAGAAATCACGGAAGAGGAGTACAGTATGCAAAGAACACTGGGCGGTACTAACCGTAAGAGAAAGAGAACCTCTGGTTTTCGCGCTAGAATGCGGACTCCAGACGGCAGAAATGTGATCAGAGCTAGAAGAAGCAAGGGTCGTCATCGTCTGAGTGTTTAGGGCAGATTAGGCGAAAGAGCAGCTGTGGCTTTGCCCAAGGCGCATCGGCTAAAATCCCGCAAGGATTTCCAGGCAGTTTTCCGAGAAGGAATTCGGCGACATAGTTCTTATTTCACTTTAAGGGCACTGAAACCGCCGTCTTCGGGTCAGTCTTCTATGGATACTGCCCCTGAAAATACTCAGTTAACCCAGAAAGCACTTCTGGATAGCACAAAATTTGGCATTTCCATTAGCACAAAAGTCAGCAAGCGTGCAGTAGTCCGCAACCGGATTAAGCGGCAGATAACGGTAGCTTTGTATCAGTTGTTGCCCAGATTGTCACCTGGATGGCGGTTAGTGGTAGTTGTGAAACCAACAGCAGCAGAACGAGAGTGCGTAAGCCAAGAATTTCTGCAAGAATTAGAGCAGTTGTTAGCACAAGCCGAGGTACTCAATGGGCATTCGTGAAGAAATTTATTATGAAGGTGGCCCTCACGTTGGGGATTTGATTCTCAATTTGCTAATTGGATTAACTGTCGTCGGCATCCCATTGACAGTTGGTGCAATTGTCAGAGCTTTGTGGCTACGCTTCCGAATTACCGATCGCCGAGTTACCATAACTGGGGGTTGGATGGGACGCGATCGCACTGACGTGATTTATGCAGAAATTGTCAAAATTGTCAAAGTTCCCCGTGGTGTAGGCATGTGGGGAGATATGGTGCTAACCCTGAGAAATGGCAGTCGGTTAGAAATGCGGGCTATTCCTAATTTCCGGGAAGTTTATGACTACATTAACGAAAAAGTGGCTGCCAAAAATCCTGAATATACTACTGCTGCCCAGTAATCAAGTACCATCAACTGCTGAGTCAAACACCTTCCCTTACTCAGCAGCGCCAGTCTGTTGAAGTAGTGAAACCTACTTATGCGGCTGGCTTCTCAGCAATTTTGGCCCAGTTGATTTTAGCATTCACTTTTTCATATCATGGGCGGCTATCCGTAGTTGATGATAGTCCCAGACAAATCATGATTTAGATAAATTAGATTCAGTTAGTTTACAGTACCTCAGGTTGAATTCAGAATAATGGATTTTGGTATCGGGTTTCTCTCGAACAACGTGATGCTGCCGATCATAGACTTTTTCTATGGTATTTTTCCCAGCTATGGATTGGCGATCGTTGCTTTAACATTGATAGTCCGCTTTGCGCTCTATCCCCTGAGTGCTGGTTCCATTCGGAATATGCGGCGGATGCGGATTGTGCAGCCTTTGATGCAAAAGCGGATGGCAGAAATTAAGGAGCGTTATAAAGACGATCCGCAAAAGCAGCAAGAGGAAATGGTCAATGTTCAAAAGGAATTTGGCAACCCTCTAGCTGGTTGTTTACCATTGCTGTTGCAAATGCCAGTGTTGTTGGCGTTGTTTGCCACTTTGCGGGGTTCACCCTTTGCTGGTGTCAACTACAGCGTTAATCTGCAAATATTTCCCGCCGAACAAATCGAACGAATTCAACCTCAAGCCTTTGCTACTGCTCCCCAAAACATCTACATTGCTGATGGGGAACATATTCCCGTGACTGCGATTCTCCCCGGAGGCAATAAGTTAGCAGTAGGAGAAAGCACTAAGATACAATACCAGACTGTTGAAGGCAAACCATTTCAGGTGCTTTTGGCAGAACACCCAGAAAATAAATTGATTCCTGAATGGAAAATTACCAAAGGCGAAGACAGAATCAAAATTGACGCTGAGGGCAACATAGAAGCCTTACAGCCAGGAGATGTGACACTTCAAGGCACTATTCCTGGATTAGCAGCAGATAAAGGATTCCTGTTCATTGATGCCTTAGGTAGAGTAGGCGCACAAGATCCCGACGGCACAATCCACTGGGATATTGTGGGAATGGTGATCTTTTTTGGCATCAGTCTCTACGTCAGCCAACTTCTTTCCGGGCAAAATTCTAGCGGTGGTAACCCACAGCAGGAGACAGTCAACAAAATTACCCCTGTCATCTTTTCGGGGATGTTTTTGTTCTTCCCCTTACCAGCTGGGGTTTTGATGTATATGGTAATTGGGAATATCTTCCAAACTCTGCAAACCTTTATTCTCTCACGCGAACCCTTACCGGAAGAGTTGCAAAAAATCGTAGCAACCCAAGAAAAAGAAGCAGCAGTGGCAGAACAGAAAGCATTGCCATTTGAGCCAAAAAGTTCTAAGAAAAAGGCTACAAATTGATCATGAGCAACAATCCCATGCAGCGAGGGCAGGAATGGTTAAAAACATTGCTGCTCCTTACTGGGGTATCTGCTGAGGTTGAGGGTAATTTAGAACCAGCTCAACCTCAGAGCGGCGACTCCGAAGAACCAGATAATTACTGGTTGACAATTGATGAAACCAAACTCAATCCTGAACAAATCAGCATTTTGATCGGGGCTGATGGATCAGTTCTAGATGCAATTCAGTACCTAGCTAATTCAGTACTGAACATCAACCAACCACCAGAAGACCAAGCTTCTTATACCATTGAGTTGAATGGCTACCGAGTCAAAAGAGAAGCCGAAATTCGCACATTAGCAGAGGCTGCTTCGGAAGAAGTGCGAGCTACAGGGAGAGAAGTAGAAATAAAATCCCTAAGTTCCGCAGAAAGGCGGCAAATTCATACATTTTTAAAAGAATTTGCTGATTTAGAAACCTTTAGCCGAGGAAAAGAACCACATCGTCATCTTGTAGTTCGTCCAGCGATGCTCGCACCTGAGTAGAGATGAGGGAGACAAATTACTGTTGACTGTTGACCAGGGTCGCTAAAAGCTAAAATATAGATCTTGTATCAGCAATTTTGCTGGTAATTACACTAATTTTCGTTTAGTGAGGATGTCTCACAAATCCTATGGACGCAATTTTTATTCCGCAGCTCACCAAAGCCCCGGAGCGGACAGAGGAAATTCAAGTTAAGGATTTTCTGCCTGGTTTGGAAACTTTGACCCCAGTTCGCGGTGTAATCCTGGTGCAGCATCATGGTAATTACTTAGAAGTATCTGGGCAGGCAGAAGCTATTATTACTTGTACTTGTAACCGCTGCTTACAGCAATACAATCAGCGTTTAGCAATTGATACCAAGGAAGTAATTTGGTTAGATGCCACAGCTAATCAATCACAAGACTTACCATTAGAGAGAGAAGTAGCGGTAGAAGATTTGTTAGAAAGTCTCCCACCTGATGGCTATTTTTATCCTAGTGAATGGCTGTACGAGCAAATGTGTTTAGCAATGCCGCAACGCCAGCTTTGCGATCGCAATTGTCCAGGTATTCTCAATCGTAGTGCTGATAGTAGTTCCGAAAACTCTGTTGACAAGCGTTGGGCTTCCTTGGAAGCACTGAAAAAGCAACTTCCGGGATAGTTAAGTTCCCAACTATTGACTTTTGAATTGTTGACAGGATATTATATAAATAATGGAAAAGGTGTGCGCATATATGCCCACTTACCCGAAAATACTCCTGCTTCTAAACATCGAAAGACTCAGATCCCCGACTTCTTGAAGAAGTCGGGGATATTGTTGTTCACGAATGATTTAGGATTGCAATACAACTCAAACAGAAGCAAGCATTGAGGGGATGAGGGAGCAGGGGGGCAGAGGGGACAAGGGGGACAAGGGAAGGGAGACAAGGAAGACAAATGACTATTGCCCAATGCCCAATGCCCACTTGCCCTGAGCGTTCGCGAAGCGTCTCGAAGAGAAGCCGTTCGCGAAGCGTCTCGCAGAGAAGGGATGCCCAATGCCCAATGCCCAATGCCCAATGCCCAATGCCCCATGCCCAAACTGATAGGAGTAAGTTCATGACCTTCCGAGATGAGTTTAAACTGCTGCTACGTGCCCGTTATCCTTTGATTTATATTCCTACATATGAAGAGGAACGGGTAGAAGCAGCGATTCGGGAAGAAGCAACAAATCAAGGTAATCGTCCCGTATATACGTGGGATTTTGTTGATGGTTACCAAGGAAATCCCAATGATGCGGGTTTTGGACGACGCAACCCGCTGCAAGCTTTAGAATTTATTGAAAAATTATCCGCAGCAGCGCCAGGGGTGGTGATATTGCGAGATTATCATCGGTTTTTGGAAGATGTAGCGATCGCCCGCAAACTCCGCAACCTCGCCAAATTGCTGAAGTCGCAACCAAAAAATATAGTGATTTTGTCGCCGCGAATTGCGATTCCTGACGACTTAACCGAAGTGCTGACAGTTGTGGAATTTCCTTTACCAGCCGCCGCCGAAATTAAAATCGAGGTGGAACGGCTGCTGCAAGTTACTGGTCATTCTCTTAGTAGTAAAGTCATAGATGATTTGGTACGCTCCTGTCAAGGGCTATCAATGGAAAGGATTCGCCGGGTTTTAGCAAAAGCGATCGCCACCCACGGGGAATTGCAACCGGAAGATGTAGATTTGGTATTGGAAGAAAAACGCCAAACTATCCGCCAAACCCAAATTTTGGACTTTTACCCCGCCACTGAGCAAATTTCCGATATTGGCGGACTAGATAACCTTAAAGATTGGCTGTTGCGTCGGGGTGGTTCATTTACCGAACGCGCTAGGCAGTACGGATTACCGCACCCGCGTGGTTTAATGTTGGTGGGTATTCAGGGTACAGGGAAATCTTTAACCGCAAAAGCGATCGCCCATCATTGGCATTTACCCTTATTACGCTTAGATGTTGGGCGGTTATTTGGTGGTTTGGTAGGGGAATCAGAATCACGCACACGCCAAATGATCCAAGTAGCCGAGGCTTTAGCACCCTGTATTTTGTGGATTGATGAAATAGATAAAGCCTTTTCTGGACTAGGTAGTAAAGGCGATGCTGGTACAACTAGCCGGGTATTTGGAACATTTATTAACTGGTTAGCCGAAAAAACCTCACCTGTCTTTGTTGTCGCTACCGCTAACGATATCCAAGCTTTACCACCAGAAATGCTGCGTAAAGGGCGATTTGATGAAATTTTCTTTGTAGGTTTACCGACGCAAGAAGAAAGAAAAGCAATTTTTAACGTTCATTTATCCCGACTGCGTCCCCATAACTTGAAAAGTTATGACATTGACAGGCTAGCATATGAGACACCAGATTTTTCTGGGGCTGAGATTGAACAAACTTTAATAGAAGCGATGCATATCGGATTTAGTCAAAATCGTGACTTTACTAACGATGACATTTTAGAAGCTGCTAGTCAGATCATCCCCTTGGCGCGCACTGCTGTCGAGCAGATTCAGCAACTACAAGAATGGGCTGCGGCTGGACGAGCAAGGTTAGCATCGAAACAGGCTCCTTTAAGTGATAGCTTCGGTAAGCTACGTTAGCCGATAGCGGTTTTCCAAAGTATGTAGGCGCGGGGTTTCCCCGGCCTTGCTTGTATTGCATCCCAGTGAGAACCTCTATATTGAAATGCAGCTGCAATAATAAATAGGCAATAGGCAATGACCATTGACAAATGACCAATGACCATTGACAAATAACAAATGACCAGTGACCATTTATAAATTATGTTTTCTAACGTACTAAAATTTATACTAGGGTTTTTATTGGCGATCGCTATTTTAATCGGTAGTGGTGTTGCCACAGCGCTTTATTTCATGAATCGAACTGCTATACCCCCGACAAAACCAATTTTTTCCAACGATCACCCATCACAGAGAACCCAATCGCCAAAACCAACGGAAAAAGTCGCCAAAACCACTGAATCTTCCCCCGAAGCATCTCCTAGTCCTACCCCCTCCCCTACTCCCACAGAAACGCCCAAAGCTGAGGAATCACCAAAACCATTACCAGCGGGAGCTTATCGTGGAAAAGTTACTTGGCCTCAAGGTTTGAGTTTGCGAACCGAACCAAAACAAGATGCTCAACGTGTTGGTGGGATTGGTTTTAATCAAAAAGTGGTGATTTTAGAAGAAAGCGATGATAAAGTCTGGCAGAAAATTCGCCAAGAAGAGACCAATCAAGAAGGTTGGGTAAAAGCAGGTAATACGCAACGAGCTGACGACAACGAGGAAGTACAACAGCCAGAAGCACCCAAACAAGACCAATAGATAGGGTGAGAAATTTTCACTAAACAAATATTTCATGCACCTGGAAAAGGCTTTCTTACCAGGTTATTTTTTTTATGTATTAATTGCTTCAAGTTTTATTTATACTATAGTATACTGGTAGCCAAAACTCCTCACCAACTGAGCTAAAAAGTAACTTGACAAATAGAGGTAAAAGTTTAAAGCCTCGCCCCTTTTGGGCGTAATCATCCTTGTATGACAAGGCAGGTTGAACGTGAGGTGAATTATGGGTAACCTAGTTTTCTCTGTTACAAGTTCCCTGTCATTGTTGTGATGTTCATCTACTGAGATACTTAGATGACGCGATCGCACAACAAAAGTTATCAAAATTTTTACTTAGTCAATAATCAGTTATCCTTTGTCTTCTCTGCTCCCGCATCCCCCTTGACTAGCCCCTAGCCCCTAATCAAAGCGCCCTCTATATGATGGAAATTATCAGCGATCTACCTATTGTCTCATTCTCCGAAGTATCCCAAAGCCCTAAGATTGTTCCCTTTAATTTCCGATTCTGGAATTGGACAAAGCTATCCAGCACAGTTGTGATGCGTTTTTTATCTGTAGCAATCACCTTGAGTATTGTCAGTATAGCTGAGCAAAGTTTAGCACTGCAAAAATTAGGCAGTAATGGCCCGGAAGTAGCAAACATCCAGAGTTGTTTGAAAAAGTTAGGATACTTTAATGGCCCTGTCAATGGTAACTTTGGTTCAATAACCCAGCAAGCCGTCATCGCTTTCCAGCAAGCTAAGAAATTACCGGCGGATGGAGTGGTTGGCGTTGGTACACAGCGATCGCTACAACAAGTCTGCCAAAGTAGAACCACTAACCGTAATGTCAATAGTAATCTGCGACTAGGTAGCAGAGGCCCAGAAGTTGTCAAACTACAACAACGTTTACAGCGCTTAGGCTATTTTCAAGGCCCCATTACAGGCTATTTTGGCCCGCAAACTCAGCAGGCCTTAATTCGCTCTCAGCAACCTTCTAGAGGTCGTACTAATGCTGTTGTTACCCCACTGAATAGACCCAGCCAAGGAGGTGATTATCCGCTTTTGTCTCAAGGTAGTCAAGGCCCAGCAGTAACAAGGTTACAACAGCGGTTACAACAGTTAGGTTATTTGAATACTAATCCTACTGGGAATTTTGGCCCCCTCACTAGAGATGCTTTAATTGCATTCCAGCAAAATTCTGGCATATCTGCCAATGGCATTACCGATCAACAAACTTGGAACAGACTGCTCAATCCCTCCCCTGGTGTATTACCAGACAGAACTAGTCTTTCTCCTGAACAAGTCAGAGAACTGCAAGAACGTTTACGAGAGTTGGGATACTTAACAGCTACACCGACTGGTAATTTTGGCCCTATGACTAGGGATGCTCTGATCCGATTCCAGCGAGATTATCAACTAGCTGCTGATGGGATAGCCAATATCCAAGCGTTGGAAGCAGTACGTTCAGTTGGGCGAACTGCATATGCTCAACCATCTACTCAACCAAGCAGAAATTATCTCACCATTGGTGACAGTGGGGAGAATGTCAAAGCAATTCAAGAGCGGTTGTTACAATTAGGCTTTTTTAATGGCAACCCTGATGGTTATTACGGTGAAAATACTAGGGCATATGTGTATGCTTTTCAGCAATATTCTCGGCTGACTCCCACGGGAAATGTAGATGCACAAACTTGGAATGCCTTAGGTTTGAATAATTCTACGGGCGAGAATACTGCTAATGCTAATACTAATCAAAAAAGCTATGTAGTAGTAGTACCGCTTCATAATGCCGATACTCTCAACAAAGTACGTCAGTATATAGCTAATCCTGTTGTCGAAAAATCAGGTTTAGGGGATTATGTCAATGCTGGGAGATTTGGCAATCGGGCAGAAGCAGAAAATCTCTCGAAAATGCTACGCTCATATGGTTTAGATGCAAGGGTGGAGTATTTTTAGGGGCATGGGGCATGGGGCATAGGAAGTTGTGGGGTTGTAGTGCGAGCGAGACGCTCGCAGATGTTCATTCATCGAGCAAGATGCTCGCACTACTACGGAATATGGGTAATTTATTTTGGCGTTGCATAATTGCCGGATGATTTTGGAATTTTCATCAAAAATAATTACCGCGTCACCGCATCTCCCAGTCTTTGCGTCAGCCTCAATCATCCCCTTATTCAGCAATGCCTTTATTTTTTGTAAGTCTCTACTAAAAATGCCCTATGAGATATTTTTTAGGCAGAACTATTGCTGAATTGGTGTTATAGTGTTATACCAATTCACACAACTGTTGATACAGATAGATTTCTCTGGGGAAATTTTCTTTACCAAGGTGTGTAAGTACATCAAAAAATTAATTATACCTGCTTCAGGGTGTGCCCTGAAATCCACCTGGAACTTTAATTTTGCTTAACCAAATACCATTGTTGGGGTGAAATGATATTTACCCTTTTTAGAGCTTGTAGTTTTGACAATTTACTGGTGTAGTTGCTGATTAAAAAATCACACATTATCTATGTTATCTGCCCTACTTTTACATAGTAAAAACACCAGTTATTGTGACTCCATGCTGATCAGCATAAAAAAGTTTGTATATTAGCACTGTAAACTAGTTCGCACATCGTAAATAATCCTAATAGAGGAATCAAGAATGCTGGAGTTATTGAGTTCAGGTTTAGTTTCGATCTGGCTGGAAATGGCTGGCTTACAGATCAAGCCCTTAGATGCTTTAGATGCATTGGCTTGGCAAAGTAGCCCTGGCTTAGTTCTGGCTCCTGATCCAAATCCAGCTAGTGCTAATACAGTCCAAGAATATCTCAAGGGGCTGATTACATCGAAACTAATTGCCCAAAATCTCACAGAAAGCCAGGGAATTTGGATGCAGTCGGGGCCGATGCTGATGGCTAATCACCAAGGAACAACACCTCTACCGGCTGCTTCTTTAACTAAAATTGCTACCTCACTAGTTGCTTTCAAAACTTGGGGACCAGATCACCAATTTGAAACTTTAATCAGCGCTACAGGGCCAGTAGTGAATGGGGTATTGCAGGGTGATTTGGTGATTACTGGTGGTGGCGATCCAATGATGGTTTGGGAAGAAGCGATCGCTCTTGGTAATACTCTCAACCGCATGGGTATCAAGCAGGTGAAGGGAAATTTGGTGATTACTGGCTCTTTTGCCATGAATTTCCAGCGTCATCCGCTATTAGCAGGTCAATTATTTAAGCAAGCTCTCAATTCTGCTACTTGGACTCGTCCTGCGGTTTACATTCACTCGATTATGCCCAAGGGAACACCAAAGCCGCAAGTGGCGATCGCGGGGACTGTGAAAGTTGAAGCGCAGCCAAATCTTCAACACGCTGTGCTGATTCGTCATCTCTCTTTACCTTTGAGACAAATTATCAAAGAGATGAACGTTTTCAGCAACAACGACATCGCAGAAATGCTAGCAGAGTCAGTAGGAGGACATACTGTAGTCCAATCTACTGCTGCAAGGTTGGCTAGAGTTCCAGATGCAGAAATTCAGTTAATCAATGGTTCGGGATTAGGCCCAGAAAATCGCATTTCTCCGCGAGCTGTTTGTGCGATGTTAATGGCAATGCAACAAGAAGCAGTGGCTCGTAATCTCACTTTAGCCGATCTATTTCCCATGTCTGGGTTCGATCATCGAGGAACACTGCACTCCAGACACATGCCCGCTGGTACAGTGATGAAAACAGGGACTTTGCGAGATGTTAGCGCTTTAGCTGGTGTCATGCCAACACGCGATCGCGGTTTGGTCTGGTTTGCGATCATCAACCGGGGTGATAATGTATCAGGTTTCCGTACTGGACAAGACCAATTATTACAGCGTCTAGTACAAAAGTTCCAACTATCTCCCCAAATCCCTGCATCTCTCACCCCTCACTCAACCATCAACACATTACCCGAACTCGGTGCAACAAGTCGCAATCAAGTTATTTTTAAAAGTTAGTCATTAGTCAGTTGTCATTTGTCATTTGTAGAAATACATTTAACCAATGCCCAATGCCCAATGCCCAATGCCCAATACCCAATGCCCATTGACTATTGCCTCCTACCTTTCTCCTGAGGAATAATCTCTGTAACTACTCTACTACCACTACTATTACCGCCTTTGACAACTATATTTTCTGTTTGCAGGTTGCCAACGGCTGTTTCCCCAGTAAAATTTAATGGTGGCTCAATTTGCCGATACACTACATTACCCTGCGCTTCCACTAATTTATTGTCTAGATACCAAGTTAATGTCCGCGATTTGAGAGACTGGCGACGCTGCCCAATTGCGTTGACATTGCCTGTTAAATAAACTGTTTTTTGCGGTATCTTCATTTCGCCTTGATTGGCGGTTACTGTCACATTTTCCGCTTTATGAAACACCCGCAACGGCGAATTTGTGGTGACAATTTCGGCATTCATGTTCCAGGTCATAGAATTACTAGTTATCTGCATTGGTGGGTCTAGTAATTCTAGCTGGGCATTTTTTGTGACTGTGGCAATCTTTGTTTTTAAGTTAATTTCTGTAGCATTTCCGCGACCACGGTCGGTAATTTGATTATTTTTGTAGCGGTCAATTTGTACAGGGCGATCGCCAATTAATTTCTCTTCTTTAATTTGCCAAATTAAATGCTCTGTTCGCATTTGTAATTGCGGATCGATTGAGTTTGCTATTACCCCTCCGGAAAATTCCATCCGCTGTTCGCGAGTTTTAACTTTGGCTTCCTGGGCTACTGCTTGTAGTTTTTGGTGAGTACCGTTTAGTTGGTTACGGACAATCAATAAATCTTCTTGAGGTCGCCATTCTAATTCATTACCTCGCAATACAATACCATTACTCGGATCTGTAGCCACTATCTTCCCTTTAAGAAATAGCTGCTTTCCATCCTGTTCAATGTCTGCTCGTTCTGCTTTGATTTGGTAAACTACTTTACCATCTTGATATAGTTCCCCATAGGGGCTTTCCGCTTCACCTATTTGTTTTTCTTTGGTATATTTAGCTGCTTTAGCATTAACTTTCCAAATCGGTCGCCCGACTTCATCAAACTGTTCAAAAGCGACACCAAAAAAAGTCAAATTACTATCTGGGTTTTGTCCAGAGGAACCAGAACTATTTGCTTTATTATTAGGAGATTTACCGCTACAAGCAACTAACCCGACTACTAAGAAAAATGTGAGAGTTAGGCAAAACCAATTTACCTTAATTGGTGAAGTCTTAAGAAATTTCCCTAAAAAGAATTGGGGGGAATGTGTTTTACTTCCCCCCTGATTTCTAGAACTTCTTCTATCTTGATGCTTATCTGCGTCCTGCTTCATTAATCTTGAATTTCTAGATGTCCATCAGTATCTCGTGGGTCGTCTAAAAAGCCCATACCGGATAAAGGACGGTATGGATAGCTTTGGCGAGGGGTTTTTTGGATATCTTCTTTGATGGCTTCTAGGTCAATATAGCGATCGCTCACATTGATTAAGCTATCACTAGTCATTGAACGTAAACTTACAACCTCTACTCGCACACCCCGATAGCTAACTGAGTTGACTGCATAAGCTAGATCCCCATCACCACTGACTAAGACTGCTGTATCATATGAATCAACTAAAGCCATCATATCTACTGCTATTTCTACATCCAAATTGGCTTTTTTCGAGCCATCTGGTAGCTGGACTAAATCTTTGGCAATGACTCTGTAGCCATTGCGACGCATCCACAGCAGAAATCCTTGTTGTTTCTCGTTGGTGCGGTCTACACCAGTGTAGAAAAAAGCACGTAACAGTCTAGAGCCACCAGTTAATCGACACAGTAACTTAGTGTAATCAATTTCGATTCCTAGTTGCAGTGCCGCATAAAATAGATTTGAGCCATCAATAAATATAGCTACACGACCTCTATTTTCTAAAACTTGTTCCGGCGTGAATATCGAGTCATTTTCTAAATTATTCAACATTGATGTCATGCCTCAGTTTTATTTTTGTAATTTTTGATACAGTTTTTTACTTTTCTCATGCAAGTGAAAGCGATTTATGATAATCTGCCGGGGCTAATAAGTACAGCCCCAAGCTTTTTTTTTGACAGAATTAGAGACTAAGCAAAATCAAAAATTGAAAATACTAATCGTTTTTTGGGGGTTCTATACGCTTAAAGATTGGTTGGGGTGTACCCAACTGTTGTTTATCGGATAGTAGCCCCCAGGTTGCATGAACGTCGAAAGGTGCGGCGATCGCACTTTCCGTGGGATCGTTAAAGTTAATTCCGAAGCCCAATTGCTGATAAATATCGCTACTGATATTCGGAATCACTGGGGACAGCAGATAAGCTGCTAGTCTAACTGATTCTAGAACTGCATACAGCACTTTTTCCAATGCTTGCTGCTGTCCTTGTTTATATAATGACCAAGGGGCTTGTTCATCAATAAACTTATTGCTAGCTTGCGCCAGCAACAGGATAGCCTCGCAGGCCTGACTGAAAGCTAGCGTACAGTAAGCATGTTTCACCTTTTCCCCTAAACTTAACCCAATCGCTTTTAAAGGATTGTCAGCCGGAATGGCTGCATTGGCAATTGCTGGGACATTAGAGCCGCAGTATTTCTTCACCATGTTGAGAGTGCGATTGAGCAAATTACCTAAATCATTTGCCAAATCTGCATTTAAAACATTGATGAATCTAACTTCATTAAAATCGCCATCTTTGCCAAATTCTATTTCCTTAAGGAAGTAATAACGAACGGCGTCACTACCATAGCGCTGGACAAGATCGATGGGATCGAGGGTATTACCTAAACTTTTACCCATTTTCTGCCCATCTTTAGTTAAAAAGCCATGGCCAAAAACTTGTTCTGGTAATGGTAAACCTGCACTCAGCAGCATCGCTGGCCAGTACACTGCATGGAAGCGGAGGATATCCTTACCTATTAAATGCAAGTTCATCGGCCACCATTTAGCTAAGGCATTTGCTAAAGTTGGTTGGGCATCTGGTTCTAACAATGCTGTAACATAACCCAGTAGTGCATCAAACCAGACGTAGAGAGTATGCTTCGGATCTACTGGTACAGGAAATCCCCAATCTAGATTGACTCGGGAAATCGAAAAGTCTTGCAACCCTTGATTGACAAAGTTGAGGACTTCGTTCCGACGACTAGCAGGCTGGATAAAATCCGGTCTAGACTGGTATAGTTCTTGCAGTTGACTTTGGTATTTGGATAAGCGGAAGAAGTAGTTTTGTTCGTCGCGCCACTCAACTTCTTTATTAGTATGAATTGGGCAACGTTTTCCTTCTAGTAGTTCTCGTTCTTCTTTAAATTCCTCACAGGATACACAGTACCAGCCTTTTTGTTGTCCCTGGTAGATGTCGCCTGATTCCCAGACTCGATGAAAAAATTCTTTGACAATTGCTTCATGACGAGAATCGGTAGTCCGAATAAAGCGATCGTATTTAATATTGAGCAATTCCCATAGGGAAAAGAAAGCCAGAGATATTTCATCACAAAATTCTTGGGGAGCTTTCCCAAGATTCTCTGCCGATCGCTGAATTTTCTGCCCATGTTCATCAGTACCCGTAATCAGCAGTACTTGATTTCCCAACAGCCTTTGAAATCGAGCTAGGACATCAGCAGCCATCGTTGTATAAGCACTACCAACATGGGGGACATCGTTTACATAATATAGGGGCGTTGTCAGTGCAAATGTTTTTGCTTTTTTATTCACTAGATTCATGCACAATAAAAAACAACTTATTAAACCGTTTTATCTCTTACTTTTGTCTGCAAAACCACGTAATTATATAACATTGCTAGTTTTTTTTCAAATGACACCTTAATATTAGCAAATCTATCAAGACCAAATTATTTTATGGTTGATATAAAGCCAGCTAATTCCTGCCAATAGTTAAAAAATAGCTGCGAACACATAGTTAGTAAAGCTTTCAATTGGATTTATTGTCGCTGGCAATACAGAAAATAGGAGTCAGAAAATATAGTTGACTTTGAGAAGAAGACATTTCTATCTTAAGACGGTCGTGGTAGTGGTGAAGAAATGTAATCTTAAGTCAAGATAAACTGCGATATTTTCGCAAAAAATATATTTATTGATTGCTATGAGTCTAAATAGCCCTCTTTTGATTTCTCGTTTGTCATTGGCGGCCTTATCAACGCGCATGTTTCGTTATTACGAAGATCGGATTCCCCATGATGCTAGCGTATTAGTCGTCAGCAATCACCGCAGCTTTATGGATGCTCTGATTTTGATGGCGGCGCTATCGAGTCCCATCCGCTTTGCTTGCCATCATTACATGGGACAAGTACCAATTCTGCGGGAACTGGTTACAGGTCAATTGGGGTGCTTTCCCTTAGAGGATAGTCATCAACGCCAGCAGAGCTTTTTTACTCAATCTCAATTACTCTTGCAGTCCAAGCAGATGGTTGGGGTGTTTCCCGAAGGAACCGCACCAATGGTAAAATCTACCCAGCCTCATAATGTAGGTGAATTTCAGCGGGGATTTGCGCATTTGGCATTGCGAGCATCTGTGAGAGACTTGGCGATTTTACCGATCGCGATCGCCTCCTTGGAAGAAGTGAACACCACATCTGTGCCTTTACGCTTATTGAGTTTATTCGACCCAACAGAAGCATTATTTAATCAACCAGGTTTGCATCCCTTAGTCATCTATCGTCGAGTCGCGGTGTTAATCGGCCGTCCATATTGGATTAAACCTCAACAACAACAACAATATCAAGGAAAACAAGCAAAAACTGTTGTTGCTGAACTGACAGAACATTGTCATTGTGAAATCGCCAGTTTGTTACGTCAAGGTTGTTATTAGTTATTTGTCATTTGTCAATAGTCAATAGTCAATAGTTATTCTCCGTCTCCCTGCGTCTCCCTCATCCTTGTCCCCCCTCACCCCTCATCCCCAGACAACTAGCAACTTACGTTATGAGGAGAGGGGTGGCTGCGGTTTGTAGAATGCACGCTAAATTTAATAAAATTAACATAAGAAATTAAAATTTGATAATGTTAGAAGTTGAGTTAAAGCCGTGTTTCCTTACGTCTAAACGCATACAGCCACAGTACCCGTTGTTTGTGTATTTGCCAGGAATGGATGGCACAGGTCAACTATTGCGGGAGCAAACTGCGGGATTGGAAATGGGTTTTGATGTCCGCTGTTTAGCAATCCCACGCCAAGATATGACAACTTGGGAAGTACTTACCCATAATGTAGTTGACCTAATCCACACCGAACTAGAAAAAAACTCCCAGCGACCAATTTATCTGTGTGGTGAGTCGTTTGGTGGCTGTTTAGCTATGAATGTGGCTATCCAAGCACCCCAGTTGTTTAAACGGATTATCCTGATTAACCCTGCTTCTAGCTTTCAATTACGTCCTTGGTTAAACTGGGCTTCTCAATTAACTTACCTAGTGCATCCTTGGCTTTACGAAATCGGCGCACTGGGATTATTACCATTTTTAGCATCTTTACAACGGATGTCTAGGAGCGATCGCCAAGAATTACTCAAAAGTATGCGTTCTGTACCGCCAGAAACAATCCTGTGGCGATTGGCTTTACTGCGAGAGTTTCATGTAGAAGAAGCACAATTACGTCAGCTTACACAACCAGTGTTATTGATCGCCGGTCTTCAGGATCGGCTTTTACCTTCTGTGGAGGAGGTAAGACGTTTAGTAAATATAATACCCAACAGCAAGATGGTAGTCTTGCCTGAGAGTGGACACGCCTGCTTATTAGAGAATCAGACTAATCTCTATGAAATCATGCGAGATAATAATTTTCTCGAAAGTAGCACTGTGCTTAATCAGGTGATGAAAGTTGGCGATACAGTCAGGTAGAAGCAAAAAAGTCCCATCACTTGAATTTGGAGATGCACCTGACTAATCAAGAGGAATCTTAAATGGATATCCTTTATCGGCTGCAAGGGATTGAATTTGAATGGGATCAAAATAAAGAAGAAAGCAACATTGAAAAGCATGGAGTTACATTTGAAGAAGCCGCAGAAGTTTTCTTCGACCCGTTTTATCAAATAGGTGACGCTACTGCTAATGATGAGCAACGAGATTTAATCGTTGGTTATTCTCTTGCTAGTCGCCTCTTATTAGTGGTTTATGTGGAAAGAGGTAAGCGCACACGCATAATTTCTGCCCGTCCGGCCACTCGTACTGAAAGAAAATTATATGAACAAGCCTGAAGAATTCCAATTAAACTTAAAACCGCGTCCGGTAGAAACAGTATCTATTGCAATACCCAAAGATACCTTAGACTCACTCCAAAAAGTAGCTGTAAGTCGAGATATGTCTGTTGAGGCATTGCTTAAATTTTACATTGGGCAGGGTTTGCGGCAAGACTTAGCCAAATCATTTTCTGAACGGGTGCTGCAATCAACTGCTGAAGTTTTATCACGGCATATCCAGTCTGAAGAAGAAATTTCCCAGATTATTCAAGAAATTCGTGCTGCAACAAACGTTTAGTATATGGCGGTTCCCTACCGGGTGAGGTACGTTTTCAAAACTACTAACCTGGGTAAAAAAGATTTGGGTGAACCTCAGTTTTTTAGGAAAGGCTATAGCATTCCTAGATCATTTGTGAACAACAAGATCGCCGACTTTTTAAGAGGATGTTTTAAAAGTCCTGTCGTCGGTAGCAAAAAATTCTAGATCCCCCTAAATCCCCCTTTCAAAGGGGGACTTTGAGTCCAGTTCCCCCCTTAAAAAGGGGGGCTAGGGGGGATCTGAAAGTACTTATAATCACAGCCAATCACTTTTCAAACAACCTCTAAAGAAGTCGGGGATCTGAAGCGCTCGATTTTCAAAAATCAAATATAACTTTGATGTTAATCTAACGGCTTATCCTTCCAGAGAGATGTCAGGCACAACAAAGCTTTGCTACAACCAAGATAGCAAGGCTTTACACTGAAGGTGCCAAGCAATGGCAGAAAAATTTCCTAAACTCAATAATTTATCTGATGATACAAAAAAAGATAAACAATCATTTTTAGAGTCAGTTGCTGAAACATTGATCTGGGTAGGAGAAACAGCTGCCAAACAAACACACAAGTTAATTGAAGAATCAACTCAAAACACTGGGAAGTTAGTTGATAGCCTAAGTCAAAATTGGCTGATTCGCAAATTATCTGGTGTTTTAAATCTGAATTGGTTGATTGGGGCTAGTGAAAATGTTAATTTGCAAAAAGCACAAGACATAGTCAACAAACTAAAACAACAGTATCCCCAAGAATCACCCAGCCAGATTTCCCACAGAATCATGGTGGACAAAGCTACGCAAGCAGGAGGGATTGGTTTAGCCACTAGTATTTTGCCAGGAGTAGCTGCGGCTTTATTAGCAATTGATTTGGCGGCGACAACAGAATTGCAATCAGAAATGCTTTATCAAATAGCCGCCGCTTATGGACAAGATTTAAAAGACCCAGCGCGAAAGGGTGAAGTTTTAGCAATTTTTGGTCTAGCTTTGGGCGGTAGTCGGCTGTTGAAAGCTGCGGGCTTAGGCTTGTTGCGAAATGTACCCTTTGCTGGTGCAGCGATCGCAGCTAGTTCCAATGCGACAATGATTTATTCATTAGGGTATGCTGCTTGTCGATTTTACGAAGCCAAGTTGGATGAATCAACCTCCCTGACTTCTCAACAGACATTGACAACATTAAAACAAGAAAGTGAAAAGTACTTAGAAACAGCGATCGCTCAAGAAGCGATAATGGATCAAATTTTAGTACACATGATCCTCGCCAGCCATCCAGACAAAACTTGGGCAGAAATTCTCCCAGAATTACAAGCCATCAACTTGAGTGAGAATTCAATAAAACAGATTTCTGAAAATATCAAATCACCCCAGCCTTTGGATAGCTTACTAAATCAACTTAATCGTGATTTTGCTATCCCCTTGTTAGCACAGTGTCAAAAAATTGCTGAAATTAACGGTGAAACTACAGAGTTAGAGCAAAATATCATGACTGCGATCGCAAATAAGTTTGATATTGGTCAATAGTCAATAGTTGGTTGTCCCCTTTGTCCCTCTTGTGTCTCCCCTAGCCCTTAGCCCCTGATTTTTCCAAGCACGAATAGATAATTTTAAGCAATACTGGTACAAGAACTTTTACACAAAATCCCAAAATGGTAATTCGAGCGAGTGATACGCCTCTATTAGAGTGGACAGGAGATACTTTAGCAATTGGCTTATTTGAAGATGGAGTAGAGTTAACTGGTGAACTGGCGACTTTAGATAGCAAGTTTTCCGGGATTTTAAAAGAACTAATTGCTGAAGAAGAATTTAAGGGTAAAGCCAATAGCACTGTTTTTACTCGGATAGCTGCTAGTACCCCTGTGAAAAAAGTGATTGTGGTGGGTTTGGGGAAAGCAGACTCACTCAAATTAGATTCTTTGCGACGCGCTGCTGCGGCTGTAGGCCGGGTAGCCAAAAAGCAAAAAAGTAAAGTTTTAGGTTTTAGTTTTCCATTATGGAACAACGATCCGGCAGCAACTGCCCAAGCGATCGCGGAAGGTGTACAACTGGCGCTTTACCAAGATAACCGCTTTAAATCAGAATCTGAAGAAAAACAATCACAAGTAGAAACAGTAGATTTACTAGGGTTTAGTGGACAAGAAGCAGCCATTAACCGTGCAAATCAAATAGTTTCTGGGGTTATTTTAGCCAGAGAATTAGTAGCAGCCCCCGCCAATGCTGTAACACCGATTACAATGGCGGAAACTGCCCAAGCGATCGCTAAAGATTATGGTTTACAAATCCAAATCTTAGAAAAAGAAGAGTGTGAAAAGCTGGGTATGGGTGCTTTTTTAGGAGTCGCCCAAGCTTCTGATTTGCCTCCGAAATTTATTCACCTGACTTACAAGCCAGAAGGCACACCGACACGTAAACTAGCCATTATTGGTAAAGGCTTAACCTTCGACTCCGGCGGACTCAACATTAAAGGCGCTGGTAGCGGCATTGAAACTATGAAAATTGATATGGGTGGTGCAGCCGCCACTTTAGGTGCAGCCAAAGCAATTGCCCAAATTAAGCCAAGTGTCGAAGTACACTTTATCTCAGCAGTGACCGAAAACATGATTAGCGGTCGTGCGATGCACCCCGGCGATGTCCTCAAAGCGTCCAATGGCAAAACTATTGAAGTGAATAACACCGACGCTGAAGGACGTTTAACTCTAGCCGATGCCTTAGTATATGCCGATAAATTAGGCGTAAATGCGATCGTTGATTTAGCCACCCTCACTGGTGCTAACGTCATCGCTTTAGGTGATGATATTGCAGGTTTATTTACTCCTGATGATACTGTAGCTTCCCAGCTAGAAAAAGCTGCGGCATCATCGGGAGAAAAGATTTGGCGGATGCCAATGGAAGAAAAATATTTTGAAGGGCTAAAGTCGGGAATCGCCGACATGAAAAATACAGGCCCCCGTCCCGGCGGTGCGATTACCGCCGCCCTTTTCCTCAAACAATTCGTCAAAGACACCCCTTGGGCACACTTAGATATTGCTGGCCCAGTGTGGTCAGATAAAGAAAATGGCTACAACGGGCCAGGGGCGACAGGTTTCGGTGTCAGAACCCTCGTTGACTGGGTACTGAGTTAAGGGCATGGGGCATGGGGCATGGGGCATTGGGCATGGGGCATTGGGCATTGGACAATAGTAATATCTTCCTTGTCCTCCTTGTCCCCCTGCCCCCTCATCCCCCAAATCCCCCACAATTCATGTTATGTTGGGCTTGCCAGAACCTCTTGCGTAGTAGGAAGAGTAATTTGGCAGTATAAAGTTCCGATTTTTCGGTAAAGCCATCTGGTAAAATTTGTAAGGTTTCTAAAAGCTCTAAGCAATGGGATCGACTGGCGTAAGGATCGCAATTGACGCAATGGGAGGGGATCATGCACCCGGTGAAATCGTAGCTGGCGCAATCCGAGCACGAGAAGAACTGGGTGTAAAAGTCCTGTTGGTGGGTGATCCCCAACAAATTGAAGCTGCCCTGCCGCCAAAAACAAGCCTGGCGGAGGTAGAGATCGTTTCTGCCGAGGAAGCGATCGCAATGGATGAGGAGCCTTTAAACGCGGTTAGGCGCAAACGGAAGGCTTCAATTAATGTGGCGATGGATCTGGTGAAGCAGCAGCAAGCCGATGCTGTGTTCTCAGCCGGACACTCTGGGGCAGCTATGGCCTCCGCTTTGCTGCGTTTAGGACGATTGCCGGGAATCGACCGCCCAGCAATTGGTACAGTTTTTCCCACAATTAAAGCTGGCAAGCCAGTATTAATACTTGATGTGGGTGCCAATGTAGACTGCCGTCCAAAATTTTTAGAGCAGTTTGCAGTCATGGGTTCTGCCTATAGTCAGTATGTACTGGGTACAGCCGAACCAAAAGTAGGTTTGTTAAACATCGGCGAAGAAGACACCAAAGGCAATGAAGTGGCTCTACGCGCCCATCAATTACTGCGCGAGAATTCCCAAATATCTTTTATTGGGAATGCCGAAGGGCGTGATGTGCTTTCTGGCAACTTTGATGTGATTGTCTGTGATGGCTTCGTCGGCAATGTTTTGTTGAAATTTGCCGAAGCTGTGGGAGAAGTGATTTTGCAAATCTTGCGGGAAGAATTGCCCCAAGGATTGCATGGTCAAATCGGTTCAGCACTTTTAAAACCAAACCTGAAACGAATTAAGCAGCGCATGGATCACGCAGAACATGGCGGTGCTTTGCTCTTAGGCGTGGACGGAGTTTGTTTGATTGGTCACGGTAGCTCACAAGCACCTTCAGTTTTTAATGCAGTTCGCATGGCCAAAGAAGCTGTAGACAACCAGGTACTACAACGACTTCGGTCTCAATATGAAGCCCTACAGCGTGATAGTGGTTAGCAATCAGCCAAAAAAAACATTGAATAGCACAAAAACAGTGATTAGTCAATAGTAAAACCTAATGACTAATGATTACTAATTACTAACCGCTGATAGGTGAGAGTTCGGGAGACAAGGAGTGCATAATTTAGGCATAGCAATTACCGGAAGTGGCTCGGCTGTACCAGAAACTTCCTTAGCAAATGAAGCGCTAACTGAACTGGTGGAAACATCAGACGAATGGATCGCTACCAGAACAGGAATTCGCCAAAGAAGATTGGCTCTGCCAACCGAGTCTTTGAGTGTACTCGCCGCTAAAGCCAGTCGTCAAGCGATCGCCGCAGCTGGTATTACACCAGAAGATGTGGATTTAATTATCTTGGCAACCTCTACCCCTGATGATCTGTTTGGCAGTGCTTGTCAAATCCAGGCTGAATTAGGAGCGACTAAAGCTGTAGCCTTTGACTTGACTGCTGCTTGTTCTGGCTTTGTATTTGGACTTGTTACTGCTGCCCAATACATCAGAACAGGCGTATATCAAAATGTACTTTTGGTAGGAGCAGATATCCTCTCTCGTTGGGTAGATTGGCAAGACCGCCGTACCTGTGTATTGTTCGGTGATGGAGCCGGAGCAGTGATAATGCAGGCCAATGAGAGCGATCGCTTGCTAGGATTTACACTCAAAAGTGATGGCAGCCAAAACCACTACCTGAATCTTGCCTATCAAGCCTCTGATCACGAACTGATTCCCGGCATCAACATCAGCCAAGGTAAATACAATCCCATAACGATGAACGGCAAAGAAGTCTATCGCTTTGCCGTGCAAAAAGTGCCAGAAGTCATCGACAAAACCTTATTTCAGGCAAACCTCACCATTGACCAAATAGATTGGCTAGTTTTACACCAAGCCAACCAGCGGATTTTGGATGCTGTTGCCCAACGCCTCAATATTCCCAACGATAAAGTTATTAGCAATCTCGCCAATTATGGCAACACCTCCGCCGCCTCCATTCCCATCGCCTTAGATGAAGCTGTGCGGCAAGGTAAAATCAAACCCAATGACATTATTGCTGCATCCGGCTTTGGTGCTGGACTCACTTGGGGTGCAGCAATTTTTCAGTGGGGAAGATAGTATTTTGTCATTTGTCATTTGTCATTTGTCATTTGTTAAGTAGATGAACACAATTGTTGATAATCAATAAATATGCCAAATTTACTTGTGGTGCGGGACGGAAAGCCCGCTAATACCAAAGTACGGTCTGTCTAGCGCATCTCACAAGATTGGATAATTGATTGCTTCTAGTTTCCTTAACAACCAATGACCAATAACAATTGACCAATGACCAATGACAATTGACCAATGACCAATGACAATTGACAATTGACCAATGACTAAAACTGCATGGGTGTTTCCCGGACAAGGTTCCCAAGCTACAGGAATGGGAATAGATTTATTAGATATACCTGGGGCTAAGGATAGATTTGCCGAAGCTGAGACTATATTAGGCTGGTCTGTCACAGAAATTTGCCAAAGTGATGCCGAAAATTTATCACGCACCCTCTACACCCAGCCCTGTCTCTATGTAGTAGAAACTATTCTCGCCGACCTGATCCGTGAACGGGGACACCAGCCAGATTTAGTTGCCGGTCATAGTTTGGGAGAATACATTGCCCTTTACGTCGCGGGTGTATTTGATTGGGCTGTGGGCTTACATTTAGTAAAGCGTCGTGCCGAACTGATGGATAGTGTTTCCGGTGGGATGATGGCGGCGCTGATGAATTTTGACCGCGAACAGTTAGATGCAGTTATTGCCCAAACCCCTGATGTAGTGCTAGCCAATGATAACAGCCCTGCCCAGGTAGTCATTTCTGGGACTCCAGATGCTGTACAAGCTGTTATGTCCCAAGTTAAAGCCAAACGGGCTATCCCTTTAAAAGTTTCCGGTGCATTCCACTCCCATTTAATAGCACCAGCCGCTACAGAATTTCAAGAGATTCTCGAATCTGTGGAATTTCAGCCAGCTAATGTCCCTGTAGTTTCTAATGTCGAACCGATACCCACTGTTGATGCAGAAAATTTAAAGCAGCGCCTCATCAAGCAAATGACTGGTTCAGTTAGATGGCGAGAAATTTCTTTACTGCTTCCCACCGTTGCTATTGAGAAAGTAGTAGAAATTGGCCCAGGTAATGTGCTAACTGGTTTAATTAAACGCACCAGTCCTGGTTTAAGCTTAGAAAATATTCGTAATGCCGCTGAGTTACCAGACTAGTAGGGGTTAGGGGATAGGGGTTAGGGAGATGAGGGGGAATAGCAAATGACAACTGACAACTGACAACTGACAACTGACAAATAACAAATGACCAGAAGCCGTGAACCATTGATTAGTCTGGCACTGTATCACGCTTTTAAGTGGTCGGTGGTCAGCCCTATGCTACATGCTTACTTTCGAGTCCGAATTGAAGGTGTCGAAAATGTGCCTCAATCTGGGCCATTATTGGTAATAAGTAATCATGCTAGTTACTTTGACCCGCCAATTGTCTCCAACTGTGTACTACGTCCTGTGGCGTACATGGCCAAGGAAGAGTTATTTAATGTGCCTGTTTTGGCGCAAGCAATTAAATTATATGGTGCTTATCCGGTGAGTCGGGGTGCAGCCGATCGCACTGCCATCCGTTCTGCTTTAGAGTGTATTGATAATGGTTGGGCTGTGGGTGTGTTTTTGGAAGGTACTCGCACACCAGATGGTCGAATTACAGACCCAAAAAGAGGTGCAGCTTTGTTAGCGGCTAAGGCAAAAGCACCCATATTACCAGTTAGTTTATGGGGTACTGAGAAAATTTTCCAAAAAGGCTCGTCAATACCGCAAGCAGTTCCCATCACTGTCAGGATTGGTCAGGTAATTGATGCACCTACTTCCACGAATAAAGAGGAATTGCAAGCCCTGACTCAAAAATGCGCCGATGTGATTAACCAGATGCATGATTTAGGGCGATGAGTTAGAAAACTAGGAAAATCTACTCAAAGGGGGTAGCGATCGCACTGTTGGTTTCTGTAGTTTTAAAGACAATGCCTTTTCGGAATTCCTTATGAGCGCCTTTGAAACCAAGAATTTTTGGCAACGATTGCATAATTTAGCGTTAATCCGCTTTTTGCTTTTAGTAGCTTCTGGTTGGGCGATTATACAGCTTTTAGCTTACTTTCAAGGGGTGATTGTGATTTTTACATTCGCTGCCATCTTAGCTTTTTTACTCAGCTATCCTGTACAATGGCTGCGGCGTTTTTTACCCCACGGTATCGCTGTTTTTGTCGTTTTCCTAGTCAGCATTGTGATTCTTGGGGGAATAGCAATTACCTTAGGTTTAGCAGTTTTATCTCAAGGGCAACAATTAATTGATAGTATCACTACTTTTTTAAATTCTTTAGCACCTTTCATAGAGCGATTAGAAACCTTTTTGCGTAGTCGCAACCTGCAAATAGATTTAGACTTTATTCAAGAGCAATTACGCAATCAAGCTATAAATAGTTTGGTGAATAGTCTGGCTATTTTACAACAATTTTTAACAAATTTTGTTACTTTTATATTAATTGCCGTAATTTCCTTCTTTATGCTTTTAGATGGAGAGAAAATTTGGCATTTAATTTTAAAAATAGTCCCAAGACAAAGACGCAATAGATTTAATAAGGTCATACAACGCAGTTTTCTGGGATTTTTTCGCGGTCAGTTGCTATTAACTTTATTTTTAACAAGTGCGACTTTGCTGGTATTTTTACTTTTAAATGTACCTTTTGCCTTGCTTTTATCAGTGGTAATCGGTTTACTTGATGTCATTCCTGGTATAGGAGCTACATTAGGAGTTAGTACAGTAACTTTAATTGTCTTATCTCAAAATGTTTGGCTAGCGATAAAAGTATTTGTTGCTTGCATTGTCCTCCAGCAAATCCAAGATAATTTAATTGCGCCGCGTATTATGCAAGGAGCGCTGAATTTAAATCCGATAGTAGTATTTTTTGCTTTACTAGTCGGTGCGAGAGTAGCGGGTTTGCTGGGTATTTTTATTTCGATTCCTATAGCTGGTGTAATTGTATCTTTGTTTGAAATTGAAGAGATGCAAGCAGAAGGTTAGTCAATAGTCAATAGTCAATAGTCAATAGTCAGTTGTCAGTTGTCAGTTGTCAGAGCAATTAAAAAAAATGCAATCGATGTATCTGTAGGGGCGGGGTTTCCCCGCCCAATATCGCCATAGCATCAGTCGAGAGTATTGTGATTAACGAATGATTTAAAATTGCTATATATAATTTGAAATTTTCGGCTTAACGAGAGATTAAATATTAATGTAAAATCCAAATTAGACTGAGAAAAAAAATTGAGGATTTATGCCGGACTTAAGAGCAGATTTAGCAAAAAGTGTAGATGAATCAGAGTGGGAATGGCTAATTCCTCATGTAAAAAGGGATGCAGTAATTGTAGTAGCGCCGGGGGTAGAGTTGTTGGATGTGGGAGAAGCGATCGCTAGTGATAATATTCCCCAAGTGCAAGTATGGATTGATGAACAATTGATTACCAAGCCATCTCCTGTACAGTTGGGAGAATGGAATGAGAATCCGCAAAAGCGATTTCAAACACTCATTGTCCAGCCCTACGTTATAGTGCAAGAAATTATAGATACATAATCTGCTGCCCATGCCCCATGCTCTCATCCAATCAGTTCGATAATTTCATCAAAACAGAAGCGACGGTTCAAATTGGTGAGTTCTTTTGCTAAAACTGCTTGAGTTTGGGGAATTTGTTCTATTAGTTGTGAAATGCGATCGCCATCAACTTGATTGGCAGCGTGATAAAGTTGGGTAACCCATGTATCTGGCATCCTCTTTAAGGATGTACGCAAGGTGGAAATAGAAGGAGTTGGGTAATTTTGCAGTTCATCTGTGTCTTGGGGATTGCTGTTTTCGGCGTAAAGGTAACGTACCCCCAAATGTTCCGCAAGTTTATCAAAAATTACCTGTTCTCGGAATGGTTTGCGAATTAAGTCATTACAACCCGCAGCTAAAATGGTTGATTTTTCTTCTTCAAAAGCACTGGCTGTTAGGGCAATAATTATCGTCAGATTTTCTTTGCATTGCTGTTGCGCTTGATTTCTAATTTCTCTAGTAGCTGTATAGCCATCCATAATCGGCATCCGCATATCCATAAATATTACATGGGGTTGCCCAATTTTCCAAAGCGCGATCGCTTCTTTTCCATTACTCGCAGAGTCCACTTTAAAACCCACTTCCCTCAGTAATTCTACGATAATATCTCTGTTACTTTTGGCATCATCTACCACTAAAATTCTGTAAGTTGGTTGTGCTGCTACTAAGCCGATAACCTTACCATTGGTGAATTGCGGTGTCTCCTGCAAAGCTTCAGCTAAAGTTACTAGCAGGTGAAACCGAAAAGTAGAACCCCGCCCTAAACTGCTGCTACAGTTGATATCACCTCCCATTAATCGGATAAATTGACGACTGATGGCGAGTCCTAAACCGGTTCCTTCAATGGCTTGCTTACTGTTGCTTTGGACAAAGGGCTGAAACAATTTATCCATGTCTTCTGGCGCAATACCCCTGCCAGTATCTTCTATTTCAAAATAAAGAATGCAGCTTTGCTTTTGCCGATCATCTAGTCTTCTCATTTCAGCACTAGTACGCAAAATTACTGTATTTTTAGATGTAAATTTAACAGCATTGCTTAATAAATTAATTAGTACTTGACGTAGTTTACCTTCATCGGCGTTGACATATCGGGGCAGATTGGCGGCAATTTCAAACTTCAGGGACAATTGCTTCGCCCGTGCCCGGATTTGAAACATATCATGTAATGTTTGTAATAATTGATGTAAATCAAAAGGTTCGGGGTGTAAGACGATGCATCCGGCTTCAATTTTGGACATATCCAGCACATCGTTAATTAAATTCAGTAAGTGTTCACCACTGCGGTTAATAGTTGCTAGAGATTGGCGTTGTTTACTAGTCAGAGTGGTGTCTCGTTCCATCAATTGGGCAAAACCCAGGATGGCATTTAACGGGGTACGGAGTTCGTGACTCATATTTGCCAAAAAGGTGCTTTTGGCACGGTTGGCGGCTTCTGCGGCTTCTTTGGCGATCAAGAGGGCTTGTTCAGCACGTTTGCGATCGCTAATATCCACAATCATAAACTCTAAGCATGATTCTTCGAGATTCGGGCGGGCTGACATCAGTCCCCAACTCATCCCTCCATCCCGGCGACGTAATTGAATTTCAAAGTTACGCACTTCGCCATGCTGTTCAATTTCGGCGAACAAAGCAGTGCGATCGCCGGGATGCACATGAAATTCTGGTGCGTAGCGTTTACCAATCAAATCAGCAACGTTACTGTAACCAATAATCTCTGCACAAGGTTGATTCATTTCTAAAAATAATCCATCTTCCAGGCGGCTACGACCAATACCAACTAAAGAATTTTCAAAAATATTCCGGTATTTTTGTTCGCTGCGACGCAGCGCCTCTTCTGCTTGTTTGCGCGGGGTAATATCCGTAGAAATAATAGTTAGAATCCAAGAATCTGTAGCTTCATCACGTACAGAGGTATGGCTGGAATACAACCAATGTATGCTCCCATCTGGATGGTTATATCGATACTCTCCCTGATGGGGAACTTCGGCAAAAATAGATTCAAAGCTGGCTTCGGATGATTTTT
The DNA here is from genome assembly GCF_963875285.1 of Calothrix sp. NIES-2100. Classification (NCBI taxonomy): domain Bacteria; kingdom Bacillati; phylum Cyanobacteriota; class Cyanophyceae; order Nostocales; family Calotrichaceae; genus Calothrix; species Calothrix sp. NIES-2100. The sequence continues at coordinate 6,937,754 of NZ_CAWNLA010000001.1, read as the reverse complement.
CCCAATCTTCCGGGAAGATGCGCGAAACTGCTAGGTAATTGTCCGCCATCATTTGTTCGATAGTATAGCCCCTAATCTTCTCACATCCAGGAGAACAGTATTCAATCACCCACTCGCGATTGCGAAAGACGCGGTAACGCTCAATCGAAGCAAAAGTACTATTGAGAATGGTATTTAGCCTTGCTTCTGAGGCTTTTAATGCTGCTTCGGCCAGTTTTTGCTCATTAATGTTGTGCGCAGTCCCAATCAGGAGCAAGTTTCCCTGAGCATCTTGCATGAGTGCTAAGTTAACAGTATGCCATTGCCAACTACCGTCTTTATATAGCGATCGGTGTTCTAGATCCGAAAACCTTTCACCCGTTGTCATTACCTGTTGTACCGCCGTTACACATTTGGGTAAGTCATCAGGATGGATAAATGATGAATAAAGTTTTCCTTCCATCTGTGCCGGATGATATCCCATAATGTTTAATACATTCGGGGAAGCATAGGAAATAATATTTGCTGAGTTAACCAGGTAAATAATTTCGTTAGCATTTTCGACAATATTACGGAACTTAGCTTCACTTTCTCGCAACGCCGCTTCAGTTCGTTTCTGATTACTAATATCAGTAGCAATTACTGTCACAACCCAAGACTTTGTAGCTGCATCCCGCACAGAAGCAAAACTAAAAGATATCCAACGTAAGTTTCCGTCCGGGTGTAGATAGCGGTATTCACTCTCATAGGGAAGTTCGGCAAAAACCGCCGCAAAACCTTCTTTGACATTAACTTCCAAATCTTCTGGAACAATCCGCGACAGTACAAGATTGTTGTCTTTTATTAATTCTTCAGGGGAATATCCCCAAAGCTGGACACTACCAGCAGAGCAGTATTCAATATACCAATTTTTATTAGTATAAACCCGGATGCGATAAATAGCTGCTAGGGCACTACTAAGAATAGCGTTAAGTCTAGCTTCTGAAGCTTTAAGTGCTGCTTCTGTATTTTGGCGCGCAGTAATATCGCGAAATGTCCAAACTCTACCGAGAATATTTTCTCCTAACTTCTGGGGGCAGGAATAGCGCTCAAATATTCTGCCATCTTTGAATTCTAATAAATCGTAACTCTTGGTGTCGGGAGTTACATAAAGTTCTCTAACTTTTTTTACAAATCCAGCCGGATCTTTTAATTGATTGGCAAGATGGGCGATACGTTTACTTTGCTCTGGTTCTGCTAAAATTTCCGGGGTAACTGACCACATTTCCAAAAATATGGAGTTGTAACTCACAATGTTACCTCCTTTATCAATAGCTAAAATACCATCATGAATTGATTCAAAGGTCGCCTGTAAAAGCGATAGGGAAGATTCTAATTCTGCTTGAGCTTGTTTGCGAGCAGTTGCATCGGTTCCCACAGATAGTACTTCTAGTAAATTCCCCTGTGCATCCCAAATTGGTTTATTTGCCCAAACAATCCATCTCCGCTTTCCATTTTTACAAACTTGTTCACTTTCTTTATATAAATATTTCTCTGGATGCTGGCAAATACCGCTCATAAACTCTTGCACGCAACCGGAAATTTCTTTTGGCGGCGCAATAGTACCAACAACATTACAGTTAATAATTTCATCTAAATCAAAACCAAAAAACCGTTGACCGTAATCATTTAAAAAGCGGATATTTCCTAAGCTATCCCAGCGCAATATAATACAATTGGCTGTTTCGACTAAATCCCGATATTGGGCTTCACTTAATGCTAATGCGGCTTCGGCGCGTTTGCGTTCTGTAATATCGCGCACTACCCCAACTACAAATAAATTCCCATCAGCATCTTCTAAGGTAGATAGATTAGCAAATTGCCATTTCCAAACACCATCTTTTTGGCGAAAGCGGTAATCAATTCCTGACTGTTTTTCACCTGTTGAGAATGCTTTTTGCAGTGCTTGCGCACACTTATCTACATCATCAGGATGGATAAAAGGTGGAAATAATTTTCCTGTTAATTCGGCAGATGTCCAACCCGTGATACTTTCAATATTTGGAGAAATATAACAGATTACGCCTTCTGCATCGATCAAACCAATGGTATCGTTAGCATTTTCTACCATCAAGCGGAATTTTGCTTCGCTTGCTTGTAAAGCGGCTTCTGTGCGCTGATACTGGGTAATATCTCGAATTACTATTACCGCCGTGGAATCTACACAACTTCCAGAAATTTGCCACAACAAAGTTTGATTTCCCTGTTTCACCTCATAGTTTGTAGTCTCATACTTCTCTGTGTGTAGCCGGACATGGGGGTATGCTTCTAAGGCTATGAGTTGTCCTGATTGTTGCAAAACTATGAGGTTGCTAAATCTAGAGCCAATAATTTCACTGTCAGTTCGATGAAGCAAATTGGCAAAAGCCGCATTGCACCATTGTACTTCTTGGTCTGCCCCTACCCAAACCACAGCATCGGCGATCGCCTGTAGCGTTACTTGCTGTAATTGATTGATTTGCTCTGTTGTTTTAGCGCTCATAAGTGATTTGCCTTAATTTTAAGTCATCGCGATTTTCCCAACTAGTTGTTACTGCTATTTTATGGATAATGGTGGAAGATATCAGCAGTTTGATACAAAGATTGTAGAGTTAGCCCATCCTGGGGATACTCAACTACAGCAAAATTACACAGATTTTGGAAGCGATCGCCATGAGGTGCAGTAAAGATTTGTTGACGCAGGGTTGTCAAAATTTCCGTCAAGCGATCGCTTACTTCCAACTTTGTCAAACCAGACATCCCAATCACAAATTCCCCGTTCCCCCAGTACCCCAAGACTTCCCCACTGCGAAAGGCTGATTGTAAAATTCTGCTCCATCTTTGTAAAACTTGGTTACCAGCTTCATGTCCGTACTGAATATTGATTGCGGATAAATCACTGACACAGAGAAACGCCACACAAACTAACTCCCTATTTACCTGGGACTTTTCCAGCATTTGTTGTAATTCCCGGCTAGACTGGGGCTGATTTTTCAATCCCGTCAGTGGATCTTTAAAAGATAATGTTTGCCATAAGCGGTTGCGTTCCCAGCGATGTAAAATCCGCGTAATTAATTCTGCTCCCACTACCGGTTTGAGGACATAATCATCTCCACCCGCCGCAAATACCTGCTGTACGGTTTCGATATCCCGGTGCGCAGTCAAAAATAAAATCGGTAAATTCTGCCATTGCGGATCTGTACGTACCGCCTGACAAAGTTCGATCCCATTGATTTGGGGCATTTCTACATCTAAAATTACTAAATCGGGTGTAACTGTTTGCATTACATCCCAAAAGCGTAATGGATCGTTTAACCCTGTCATCCGCATTCCCCAAGGTTCAAGTATTGAACGCAAAGCACCAAGAATTACGGGGTCATCATCTATTACTAAAATATTTACTGATGTTTTGATAATTTGCTGCAATACTTTAGACGCAATATTCCATATTTGTTCTGCTGTAGTTGGCTTAACTAAAAACCCTCTTCCCCCAGCACGCGCCACTGTTACTCGATCTAATATACCGTCAGCATTAGCTAAGACGATCGCAGGTACTGATGGAGTCCGGTTTGCTAAGTCTGCTAGTAAAGTTAAGCTTTCTTCCCGCGTTCCCACATCATCTACATTCAAAATCACTAAATCCGGTGATGTCGTTTGCAAATACTTTTTGGCATCATTAATTGTGGCTATTTGCTGCCATTCAACTGTAGATGTCAGTTGTTGCAACTGGGTAAAAAGTTGTAAATCTGGATCAATTAGGAGTAAGCGGGTGGTTGCAAAATCAGTGGACAGAGAATTATCTTGATTTAACTTTAATAATTTTTCTAACTTTTCAATTAAGGAGAATACTTGCTGTTTTTGTACTATGGATAAATCGCCATTATAGGTAAAAATTTTCTCAATCTCTCGTGATATCTCTGTGCCTTTTTCCAACTCAAACATCCCCAACACACCAGCTAGTTTGTGTGCAGCCTGCGCCGCAGATTGGCGCAATTCGGATGTCAAATTAGCTGTTTTTAGCACCGTAGCGGCTTGTTGTAGTACCTCCAGACGTTGCATCATTAATCCTTGATACTTGTTCCACAATCCACTCATTGCTTGTTGGAATTGGTGAGTGACGGATTTTGAGGTATCAGGTGTTGTAATTTGAGTTTTAGCAGGATTTTCCTGGGGGGGATTGAACCGATAACCCACACCATAGACATTTTCAATCCAGTTACCCGCGCCCACTACTTTTAGTTTCTGTCGCAACGATTTAATATGGGACTTGACAGTTTCTTCCTGGGGTGGATCGTCAAAACTCCAAAGATGTTCAATAATATTACCCCGACTAAATACCCGCACTGGGTTCCGCATCAACAGTTCTAATAAACTGTATTCTTTAGGTGTTAAATCCAACAGTTTGCCATTATAACTAACCTCACGACTACTTGGATCTAGCCGCAGGGAAGCGATTTCCAGCACTGGGTTGCGACTCACTTCACCCCGACGCAGTAACGCCCTAGCCCGTGCTTGTAACTCTTCTAAATCGAACGGTTTGATGAGATAATCATCTGCACCTGCATCTAATCCGCGAATGCGATCGCTAGTAGCCTCTTTTGCTGTCATCAACAAAATTGGAGCTACACAGCCACTAGAACGCAGCTTTTGACACAGAGTGATACCATCCAATTTCGGCAACCCTACATCCATAATAATTAGGTCATAACTTGCGCTTTGGGAATATTCCCAGCCCATTTCTCCGTCAGTAGCAATCTCAACAACATAGTGTTGTTTGTTGAAAGATGGCGACAAAATACTCACCAATACCTCGTCATCCTCGATGAGTAAAATTCTCACTACCAACTCCTTTCTCATACAGAGGGTCAGAATAAATAATGCCCTGAGAATAATTGTCTAGTATTTCTATTGGTCTGTATCAATAATTTTGAATGTTCGTCAGCACAGAGCTTGCCTATGTGTATCATTTTTCAAGTTAAATAATATTACACTCTGCTTAAGCTATGAGTTACAAAAGCAACAGCTTACCGTGCATTCTAGTAATAATGATTAAAAATTAACTTAAAAAAATTAATTACTACCCAGCTAAAACATCCGGTTTTCTTGGCTTTTTGCTGTTAAATAAAAATATGAATGCTGAAGTTCATGTTTTGTGCGTTGAGGAGTCTGAGTGATTGTGAGGGATGCTAAACAGAGAATAAATGTGATGCAATATACATTTTTTCTATCATTTGGATACATGAATTTTTAGCATCCAATAACATTGATAACTAATAGACTTTTCCGAGTTATTTATTGCACAGTTAATAATTTTTATTTGGCAAAAAGATGGTAGAAGGCAGAAGCAACAAAATTTTATGTAACTTTATTGTGCGTTACATATTTGTATTAATTTATGCCTTTCTACTTAATTAGAGTTGAAAACAACTGATCATTGACAAACTGTGAGATGTGAAATGCAGCAACAAGTACACAACTTTATAAATTGTCGCGTTCGCAATTACACCAGGCTTTAGCACTCATAAACTTAGCTAGTACGAACTGGGTAACAACAAGATTGCGGTATGAATAAAATCATGGATTTGATTTGCAGATTGCCAAAGCTGGAAACAGCGCTAGAACAAAATACACAACCGCCATTATTAATATCTACCTACGTAACTCGGCTGGTAAATGTAAAGATTGAACAATGTAATCAAACAGTTTGTAAAGGAACAGTAAAGGATGTAGTGGCATTTTGGCAGGTTTTTGTTAGTGATATCGGATATTACTAGATAGTACGAATAGTTATTGATATTCATACATATAGTTGCTATCTACCGAAAACTCCTAGACCTAGGCCAATCCAGATATAGGTGAGTTTATCAGCAATTTTACGTAGTAGGAAATAATCATACATGGTATTATCACTGTCTTCTCAAAACGTTATCCAGTATCTGCAAGATGCAGGTCTGTGTAGCTCAGAAGATGGAGCATCTAAGGAATCTGAGTTACCAGATGGTAGTAAAAATTTCAATTTATTAGTGAATCTAGTAGGTAATGGCAAACTACTAGTTAAACAAGAACGTCAAAATAATCATGATGAAACGCCCCATGAGTTTTTCAATGAGTGGTTGTTTCACCAATTGCTACAACAGTTTCCGGTTATCGGTAACATTTCGGCGATCGCATCATTAGTAGTACATTTTGATGAGGACAATTCGATCCTTGTCCGTAACTACTTGAGTGATTATCAAGAACTAGGGGATTTTTACCAAAAAACGGATATTTTCCCTGATGAGATTGCTCAGGCTATTGGTACAACTTTAGCAGCGCTACATCGTGCTACTTTCAACCGTCGAGAGTATCGCGATTTTATGACAACTGCTCCCAAAGGACAGTTTCGTTATCATTTCTATAATCCAGCCCAAGGTATCGGGTCAATTACCCCAGAGATTTTTGGGATAATTCCCACTGAAGGACTAAAGTTTTATACTCTATATCAGCGTTACGAAAGCTTAGAATCGGCAATCGCAGACTTAGCTTATGAATGGAATCCTTGCTGTTTGACTCATAACGATTTGAACTTGACGAATATTTTGGTTCATTCGCGGTGGCAAAAGCTTGATAATTGCTTGGTAAGATTAATTGATTGGGAAGCCTGCGCTTGGGGAGATCCAGCCTTTGATTTAGGCACTTTATTAGCAAGTTATTTACAAATTTGGCTTTCCAGTCTGGTAGTAGATTCCTCTTTAGAATTAGAAGAGTCTCTGCGTCTGGCGGTGACACCGCTGGAGATTCTTCAACCTTCAATACTGGCTTTAATTCGGAGTTATCTCAATGCTTTCCCCATGATTTTAGAATACCGTCGTGACTTGATTTTGCGAGTGGTTCAGTTTGCTGGATTAGCATTAATTCATCAAATTCAGGACAAAATTAAATGTCGGAAAAATTTTGATAATATCGACATTTGTGCGCTGCAAGTTGCCAAAAACTTATTGACTATGCCAGAACAAGGTGTGCTGACTGTTTTCGGTATTACCGAGTCAGAAATCTTGCGACCTGTAGTGAAAGTCGATAATCTGCAAGAGCCAGAACGAGAGAAGCAGTTAGTTCGCCTTTATTACGAAAAAACCCGCCTACGGGGTTGTTAATCTAAGTTAGTCGAACTATTTACCTGAAATTTTTATTCTATTTCCTCACACAGAATCTTTCATAAATTGAATTGGGTATCAGGGAAGTCCGCTATTGACTATGTGTTGGTTGTTTAATTTCCCCTTCTGAATTTTGAGGTTTTAATTCAATGGTATATTCTTCTGTTGATCAACCGCTAACTTCGCTATTTGATATTGCTAGCAATATCCAAATTGAATCGAACTTTTGTATTCACCATCCGAATTATCAACCCTTTGCACTGCCAGCGAAAATAGCAGATAGATTTCAGCAAAATTCGCCAGATTTACAGAATAAGTATCTAACTTTGCTACTGCGGAATTTTCTTTACGGTATCTATTACAACGGTTATCTACAAAATATTTTGGCAGTCAATGGGGATACTGCTCAGAATTTACCACACCAAAATTTAGAAAACAATTCCGCTTTGGGAATTGATGGGGAATTTTACGAACGACTGCACAACTGCAATCACGGTACAGGTTATTTTGACCCAAGTTGGGAGGTATTACGCCAGGAACCTGATGGTAGCATAGCAGTTATTAAGGGCGGTTTGACATTATATATTGAGCCAGATTGCCATCTTAAACCCCATTCTCGCACTGCTAAAGTTGGTGAGTTGGTGTCAATATGGATGCCGAAAAATCGCTTACAAAATGGCTGTTATTTAGCAGTTAGCAATTTTGGACAGGAACGACAAGACAACCCAGAAGATGATTTAGGTACAGGGCGAATCTATTTTAATATCACACCATTTGGTGCGATCGCTCTCATGGATAGTTTGACAATGGAACTCAATTCTGCTGGTATTCCCTTTAGTTTCCAGGTTCCCTACAATCCCTCTGCATACGGACGCTACGACTCTGGGATACTCTACTTTGAACGTCACAACTATCTAGAAATTCGTGAAGTGCTGCAAACTGTTTATGCAGAACACGAATCCCATTTTTACTCAGAAATACCTTTGTTTACCAAGTTTTTGGCACCAGGACTAGGTTTAGCTGAAGAACCAATTAAAAAATTTGCCGCACAGGAAAGTTTTGGTATGAACCGTTGTCAAATTGTGGCGAATGGTTTGTTAGAAGCTTGGCACGATGGTAAGAATGCTTTTGATGAACGGATGCACGCAATTAACCGCCACTTTAACAGACACTTAGTTGATGTACAGCGTCCTTACCTCAATCCTAGCTCTGAGGATATCTACTCTCCTTTACACTAACTTTTGTAAATAACAAACCTCATCCACCCAGCCTCCCTCTCCTCGTAGGAGAGAGGGAGGAGGAAAAAATTAGGATTTTCACTCCCCTGTGATCATAAAAATTGCTCCTAACGCCCCTCTCCTAGTAGGAGAAAGGTTGGGGGTGAGGTCAATGTGTGTCTAACTCACGTTAAAATTAATCTTGAGAGCAGGCGATCGCTTGCTATTTTTTTGCTAGACTTTTTGAATCATTATATATGCCATTCACTTATAACCGTAGCGTTCGCTTTCAAGATACCGATGCTGCTGGAGTAGTGTATTTTGCAAATATTTTGGGGATTTGTCATGAAGCTTATGAAGAATCTCTAGAAGCAGCAGGTATTGATTTAAAAGCTTTTTTTAGCAATCCTTCGGTGGCTTTTCCCATTGTTCATGCCAATGTAGATTTTTTCCGTCCGATTTTTTGTGGCGATAAGTTGTTGATTAGTTTGATTCCACAAAAATTAGGTGAGGAGAAGTTTGAAATTGCTTACGAAATTTCTCTAGCTTATGTGATAGTTGCTAAGGCAATTACTCGCCATATTTGTATTGATGTGAGTAGTAGAATTAAGCAGGAATTGCCTAGTGAAATAGTCAATTGGTTGGAAAATAACCGCAGAGACACAGAGGAAGCAGAGAGAAGAAAGGCAAGGGAAATTATGTAATTAATTCGTAATTCGTAATTCGTAATTCGTAATTATGACAATTTGACAGAATTTATGAGGGTTTGCGAGGTTTTAGATCCCCGACTTTTTTAAGAAGTCGGGGGATCTCGTAGCATCATAAGTAAGTCGGTGGAAATAAACCCAACTATGTTAAGAAACGTAAATAGGTTTGAAATCCTTACCAATGACAAATGACCAAGGACAAATGACAGCCTCAGCCAGTTATCTTTAATTTCGCCGACCTACTTAAATATACTGGAGTGCTAATTTTTGTAACTGTTGGCGATTAATTTTACCTTGAGAATTACGCGGTAAATTAGATACAGGAATCCAATGTTTAGGAATTTTGAATTTGCTGAGTTTATCTTGGATTGCTGTTTTAATTTCTAATGCAGTATGGGCTGATTTGGGGATATAAATCGCTGTTAATGCTTGTCCCCAATGGGTATCTGGTATCCCAATTACGCAAATATCATTAACCATTTCGGTGGCTCTGATAGCTGATTCAATTTCGCCTGGGTAAATATTTTCACCGCCGCTAATTATTTTGTCACTATTCCGCCCGATAATATTTAAATAACCTTGTGTATCTAAAAAACCAACGTCATCTACTTGGAAATTCTGCTTGTTTTCCCAGATTTTTGGATAGTAACCAATGGCTAAAGATTTAGCTTTAATGGTAATATTACCTGTTTGATTTTTATCTAATATTTCGCCTTGTTGGTTAAGAATCTCTACTTGAGCATGAGGAAGAATTTGACCGGAATTAACTTTACCATTAAGAAAATCATCAGGTTTGAGGGTGGCAATTTGCGAGGCGGTTTCTGTCATCCCATAGGTGGGTGCTAATCGAATACTGTGAAATCTGGCTTTTTCTAAGAGTTCATCCCACGCAGGCGCACCGCCTAACAGTACTGTTTTAAATTGCGATATCCACTTAGTTAAGTTAGGGTTTTGCAGCAGACGCTGTAATTGCGTTGGTACTAAAGATATGAAAAACTCTGATATTTCAATATTATCTATTTGACTATTTTCTAATTCTTTAAATGGCAGAATAGCTAGTTTTCCACCAGTAGTAAAAGAACGCATAAACTGCATTAAACCGCTGACGTGATAAAGCGGTAATACACAAAAAGAGTTAATATAATTTAAATAAAAATATTCTTTAAATCCTTGTACAGAAGCTATTAGGGTATCCCAAGTATGGATGGCAAACTTAATTTTTCCTGATGATCCACCTGTGGGAATCATAATTAGTGGCGAGGGGGATGTGGTTCGACTACGCTCACCAACCAGGGATGTGGTTCGGCTACGCTCACCAACCAGGCATGAGGGGGTTGTGTATACTTTAATTTCTCCCCATATAATATCTGGCTGGACTAAATCAAAAACTTGTTGCCATTCTTGTGTTCCCCAATCAGGGTTACATAAAAATACTTGACAATTAGCTGTACAAGCTGCAATCAAGCCTGCTAAAAATCGCTCTGGTTGGCGTTGGGCTAAAAGAATTTTTGGTGTTGTGCCTGATGCACAAAAAGTGATGAGTTCTAAATAAAATTCTTCAGCTAGTTGCTGTAATTGCAGACTATTACAGCCAATTAGCCAATCGCTATTGCCTAAATTTTTCAGATCGTTTAAAGGGTTTCCCATAGACTTTCAAGCCATGTATCTTTTTCTTCTTCAAACCAGTGGTTAATTCCAAAACCAACTGCACGGTTATGCTGAGATAATTCTGCTGCTAGCTGGAGTGCGGCTTGTCTGCCGATCGCAGTTTCAAAGACGGATGAATAGACAGCATCAATGTTATAGTCTCGGCAAAACTGCCTTAACCGTGATGGTGAACCTGCGATCGCTGGCTTAATCACAAAAATCCCTCGCCAACCTTGTTGATAAGCGGCGCTAAGTTGTGCGAGTGTGGCGACAGATTCATCTAAGGCGATCGCTGTACTATAGCTGTTACTCAGTTGCAACATCTCTTCAAATTCCTTAACAGCTAGCGGTTGTTCGAGAAATTCCATCTTTTCAGGAAATTTATCACAATTCTCTAGCCATAACTTAGCTTCTTGATAACTCAGCCCACCATTCGCATCTAATCGCAGTTTTGTCGAGGCTGGTAAGCTGTTAATTAGTAAATCAAAAATTTTCAGTTCCTCGGCGATCGCATCAACGCCAATTTTCCATTTAAACGTGCGATATCCTTGCTCCCACAGATTTTGCCATGCATTTAACGCCGCTTCTTTGGCTGGTAGTAAGGCACTATAGCGCATGGGGCATGGGGCATTGGGCATTGGGCATTGGTTATTTCCCCTTGTCCCCTCACTCCCTAGTCCCTCAAGTGCTGATTCAAAACCGAATTGACAGGCGGGTAGATGATCGGGAATTGCAAAAATCGTCTCGTCTGCGATTTGGTTAGGTAGTTGGCGACAAAAATCCAAAGCTTGTTCGAGAGTTTCCGAACCAAACCAACTAATCGGCGCAATTTCACCCCATCCCACCCTACCTACTTCATCAATCATACGAATAATAATGCTTTCGCGGATATCCCAATTACCATGACTCGTAGTCAGCGATCGCAAAAATTTCCGCGCGATCAAACGAAATTCAAATCTGTAAGTCACTGTCAATAGTCAGTTGTCAGTTGTCATTTGTCATTTGTCATTTGTCCTTCTTTTCTCCCTTATCCCCCTCATCCAATGCCCAATGACGGCAGTTGCTTCAACGGGGGGAACCCCCGCACCGCACTGCCTCCCCAATGCCCCATGCCCTTAAACCACAAATCCCACACCCAACAGCAAACAACTCCAAAAATGTACGGCGACGGCGATAAATTTACAATTATTCACCTTGTCCGGTTGGTTGTGATTTTGCTGCACATGGCGACATAACTTCAAAGCGAAGGGTAAACTTACCCAACTCAACAACGTCCAGACGGGAAAAATTCCCCACAAAACCAAGATTAAGGTGAGAGGATAAATACTGGCGGTAACCCAATTAAGGAGTTGGGAGGCTTTATAAGTTCCCAGACGGACAATAGGCGATCGCTTCCCGGCGGCTATGTCATCGTCAACCTGATGAAAGTGGGAGCAAAACAAAATTAAACTAGTCACAATGCCAACTATGACTGAAGCTAGTAAACTTGTCATTGACCAAGCTTGGGTTTGACTGTAGTATGCTGCACCCACTGCCAAAGGCCCAAAGGCAAAAAAGCAGAGAATTTCCCCCAAACCCTGGTATCCTAAACGAAAGGGAGGTCCTTGGTACATATAGCCCAAACCACAGCAAAGCAGAATTAAGGCGATCACAGTTAGGTCTTGTTGCCAAGTTGCGATCGCTAGTATGCCCAGCAACCCCGAACCTAAGCAAAGATTTCCTAACCAAAATACTACTAACTTTTTTCCTGTTAAATTCACCAGTGAATGGTGTTTGTTTTTATCGATCCCAGTTTCGGAATCGAAGACATCATTACTGATATTTTCCCACGCCAAAATTAAAATTGCCGCCGCAATAAAAGTAGAAAATACTGCTCCATTAAAATTTTTGGTTTCTGCAAATGCTACCGCTGTTCCTACCCAAATAGGCATAATGGCAACACTATACATTGGCGGTTTAATCGCTGCCATCCATAATTTGCTTTTGGGATACAAAATCTGCTTTGTAGTCATCAGTCGTGATTAACTAAATTGCCATAACCTTACACATACTTTAGATTTTATAATTTAGCGAGACACCAAATGTTGGTGATTTCCAAAAAACTTTTGTTTTTTTTCAAAGCACATTCTCAAATTGCAGCATAAAACTGAGCATGGCTTGTCGTGGTCTTGCAACACCAAAAACAAGGCAAACCATACTCTGGTGAAATGGCGACTTAATATGTTACCTGTAGAAATACGACCATGTTTAATTGCACTTTAGGAAGATAACTTAAAAAAAATTTACTATTACTAGATCCATGACAGTTTCACCATGTCGCCACAACCTCTTTGTAGATCGCAAAGACCTCTACCAATTTCTGGAAGCAGTTCAGGAAAATTGCCTGAAAAATAATACCAGGCAAATCGTGAGTATCTCTCTAGAAATTGACTTGGTTGACCCTTTAGTGGTCTTAGACAAACTTGCTCAAGTTAATGAGATAAATTTCTATTTTGAAAATAAAGGTAAAGGAGAAGCGATCGCAGCGATTGAGCCTGTAGCTGAATTACATATTGATGGAATTGAGCGATTTAGTAAAGCCGAGTATTTTATCAAAAATTCTCTCAAAAATATAACTACTTTTGGGAACAATAACCGACCTTTTTCTGGTCCGCATTTTTTCTGTAAATTTAGCTTTTTTCATCAAAATTTCCAAGTAGATTATCCATTTCCTTCTGCGACAATTTTTCTACCACGTTGGCAAATAGCTGTAAAAAACCAATGCTGCATATTGGTAATGAATTCAGTGATGAATGCCAGCGTCAATATCTCTAAATTAATCCAAACTCTGTTTAATAAAATTGAAACGGTCAATTCTTTAAAATATTCCTCTCCAAAAATTGAACATTTCCCGGAAAATTTTCAAAAAACCTCTGTTACCAACGCTGCCCATTTCAAACGCTCTGTCTCATCTGCTTTAGACAAAATACATGCTAATCATTTAACCAAAGTTGTTTTAGCAGATGCCTTAGATGTGAAATCCAGCAATCATTTTAACTTATTTAAATCTTTAAATAATCTCCGGCAAATCCATCCTAATTGCTATATATTTTCTACAAGTAACGGTAAAGGACAAAACTTTATTGGAGCCAGTCCAGAACGCTTAATTAGTATTCATCAACAACAGTTGATTACTGATGCTTTAGCAGGTTCAGCACCCAGAGGTAAAACACCTGCTGAAGATGCTGCCAATGCCAATGGTTTAATAAATAGTGAAAAAGAAAAACACGAACATTCTCTAGTAATTGATTTTATTACTCAACGCCTCTCTCACATCGGCTTATTACCTCAGGTATTACCACCGCGTCTGCGACAATTAACTAACATTCAGCATTTATGGACACCGATTAGCGCCCTAGTCCCCCCTAACGTCCATCCGTTAAAGATTGTCGCCCAATTGCATCCTACACCAGCGGTAGCTGGCGCAGCGAGAGATATCGCTTGTGCAGAAATTCGCCGTTACGAAAACTTTGAGAGAGGTTTATATGCTGCGCCCTTGGGTTGGGTAGACTCTCACGGTAACTGCGAGTTTATTGTGGGAATTCGTTCAGCACTAATAGATGGCGATCGCGCTAGACTCTATGCAGGTGCTGGTATCGTTGCTGGTTCCGATCCTGAAAAAGAATTTGCAGAGGTACAACTGAAACTTCAGGCTTTATTAAAAGCTTTGGTGTAGTCATGCTTATAACCTCTCCAATAATAACAACTGCTCCTTTTCCCTCTCCTACCAGGAGAGGGCTAGCCAGAGGTAGGAGAGAAGAATGGAAGTGAGGTCTATTTGTGCTTCATTTACAGGAAGATGCTGTAAAATCTAAAATCTAAAATTCGCTCACCTGGGTACATCAATCCTGATATTTGACAAATTTTATCACCCTGGTTCTCGCTTTGTGGGAATTCCCACACAGGGAAGATTCTTTAGTTTATTAAAAGTCGCTGAATTTGGCAGCTTTTCAGCGTAAAAACCTCGCTAACAACCTTTTTATCCAACTTATTAGTTGATAATTTACAATCAAAATTTTCAACTTTAACCCTATCTTTTACATCCGCTGCATCAATCTGCTTGTCAAAGATTTGAGTTGTATCAGAATTAACTCTCAATTGGAAAGCAGACATAGTCCACACACAATACCCAATAACGCTGAAAGTAATGATAGTCGGCAGAAGTTGAGTTTTTGTGGGTAGCATCTGATTATCCTTCCTGCAAACTCCAGTTAATAGGCTGTTCTCTAAAAAAACTTTTTTAATTACTTTGTACAGTAAGGGACAATCGGGGAAAACTAGGGGAGATTCAGGAGAGCAGCTAGTCTCATGTGTAGGATAAATAGAATTTTCATGCCTTGGGAGTACAAACCCAGATAATTCTCCCTTACCATTCCCTTCTGTAAAATTTGTAATTGGCGATCGCAATGACTAACCAGCCAGCTAACTCTCCAAAAGCAGATATCTTGGTAATCGATGACACACCGGAAAACCTAAATCTCCTCTCCAGTATGCTGACTGCCCAGGGGTATAAAGTTCGCAGTGTAACCAAAGGCACAACGGGATTAAGAGGAGCCGCCGCAGCACCCCCAGACTTAATTTTGCTGGATGTCAATATGCCAGAAATGAACGGTTATGAAGTATGTCAACAACTCAAGACAAATGATCTCACCCGTGAAATCCCCGTAATTTTTATCAGTGCTTTGGGGGATGTGCTGGATAAAGTCAAAGCCTTTGCTGTTGGCGGAGTAGACTATATAACTAAACCGTTTCAGGTGGAAGAAGTATTAGCCAGAATTCACAATCACCTAACCATTCGCCAACTGCAAACCCAACTACAGCAACAAAACGCCCAACTACAGCAGGAAATCAAAGAACGCCAACACGCAGAAGAGAAATTTAGCAAAGCTTTTCGTTCTAGTCCGAATCCAATTGCGATCGCGACAATCGGTGAAGGACGTTTTCTCGATGTCAATCCCTGCTTTCTCAAGATGAGTGGTTATACTAGCGAGGAAGTCATTGGACACACAGCCAATGAACTGCATTTGGGAATAGAAGCCGAATCACTTACGCAAATGATCCAAATGCTGACTCAAACTGGCTCTTTATACAACCAGGAATTTGAATTCTGCACCAAATCAGCAGAAACAAAAATCATCTTGTTATCCATAGAATTGATTGACTTGGCGGGAATTGAGTGTGCTTTACTAATTGCCAACGACATCACCGAACGTAAACGCCTAGAAAACGAGTTTATTTCTTTAGTCAGTCATGAATTGCGTACTCCCCTCACCTCGATTATGGGCGCACTGGATATATTGGGTGCAGATCAACTAGGAACTCTCAGCACCCAAGGAAAAAAAGTTTTGAGTATTGCCAGTAATAACACAGAAAGACTCATCCGCTTAGTCAACGACATTCTCGATTTAGAACGGATGAAATCGGCAAAAGTTTTCATGAACAAAGTGAAGTTTAACGCCGCCGACTTAATGGTACAGGCAACAGAGGCCATGCAAGCAATGGCAGAAAAATCCCAAATTCAACTAATTGTCAATCCCCTCAATATAGAAATTAATGTTGATCCAGATCGCCTACTGCAAACTCTCACCAATTTACTGAGCAATGCGATTAAGTTTTCCGAACCAGGTGATACTATTTGGCTGAACGCAGAAGTTCAAAAAGATAATTTAATATACGTAAAAACTCTGAATAATAAATTTCCATCCCTTGTGTTTACCGTTC
Organism: Calothrix sp. NIES-2100; assembly: GCF_963875285.1. Taxonomy (NCBI): domain Bacteria; kingdom Bacillati; phylum Cyanobacteriota; class Cyanophyceae; order Nostocales; family Calotrichaceae; genus Calothrix; species Calothrix sp. NIES-2100. The sequence goes on along the minus strand of NZ_CAWNLA010000001.1, from coordinate 6,921,293 downwards.
AAGATCAAGGGCGAGGAATTCCAGAAAGTCAATTACAAACAATCTTTGAGCGCTTTCAGCAGGTAGACGCATCCGACTCTCGTAAGAAAGGCGGAACAGGCTTAGGGTTGGCTATTTGCCGCAATATCGTACAGCAGCATGATGGCAAAATTTGGGTCGAAAGTATTCTAGGGGAAGGTAGTACATTTTACATTCAAATCCCCATAACAGTTTCATAAACTTATCCCCGTCTAACTTGCACCTTTTTTCGTGAAAGCTGTCAACAGTCAACAGTTAACGCCCTCCCCGACTTTTCCCCGATTCACTGCTAAAATCACCTGAATTGGCAGCAAATGGCAGGGTGTGAGCATGAGTAGAAAAATTTTGATTGTTGATGATGAAGAAGATGTGAGAGCGATCGCTACACTAGGGCTAGAAATGAGTGCAGGCTGGAATGTATTTACCGCCCAATCTGGTGCAGAAGCCTTAAACCAAGCTGCTATACATCAACCAGATGTGATTTTGCTGGATATGATGATGCCAGATATGGATGGACGCACAACCCTACAACAACTGAAGACTAATCCAGCGACGAGTAATATACCAGTCATTTTAGTGACTGCTAAAGTTCAGCAATCAGATAAAGAAAGTTTTGCTGATTTAAAGGTGGCTGCTGTTTTTGCCAAACCCTTCCGTCCCTTACGAATAGCCGAGGAAATTAGTAAAGTACTAGGTTGGAATTGACCCTAATTATTGCCAATCAGCGCTTTTATGTTAAGAATTTTGTATTACTTAAAATATTTGTCCTCGCCCTGAGATTTCCCCACCCTCATAATTTTCATCAGATGTAGAAAAAATAGTAAATCTTAGCGCGTTCTCACTTCAGGTTGCCGTTCGTGTAGCGTCTCCTACAGGAGAAAGCATCACCAAAAATTTACGCATCTTTACGGTAATATATATGTACTATATAATTACCTCATCTATTGTAGACTCACCCTGATTAAAATCACCAACATTCCCTAACCCCTAGCCACAATTTGATTCAACATCAGCACCAATGCCACCATACCCAAAATAGCCATTAATCCTGAAGGCATGAATTTGCGTGTTTTTGCCAGCCTGATGCCAAAGAAAACCACTAAAACAGCAGTCACCAAAGCAGCTAGCAACAAACCCCAAAATTGTGCTTTTAATTGCATAAAAGCCGCAAAAATTAGTAATAAGCCGCTAAGACTACCACTGAGCAGTGAAACTTTACTATTAGCTTGAACATAGCCCATAATGCCACCAATCAACGCCAAAATGCCATAGACAAAAGCGGCAATTATACCTAATTCCATTGTTAAAACCTATGTAGATTTTGACTTTGCAGCAAAGGTCGCCAGACAATTTACCATAGCTTTGGAAGCTCATCACTTAATTGATTGATGGATAATCAAGCGATGTCTACGGTCAGCACCTCATCCTATGCCAAAATCCAGTTCCTCCAGCGCCAAGCTGCATCACTCTTACTTTACCAATCTGTCCTCAAAAGCGAAGTGGGGATAGCATTTCTTGATTTGTTGCAAGCTATACGATACACTGATGCCGATGGCCGAGGTTGCCTCCAAGCCTACGGCAATTACTTTCACGCCTTAGCTGCGATCAATCAAAATTGGGAAGACTACCTAATTACTCAAATTCTCATGGCTGAGAATCCATTTACCAGGCTGGCTCAAAAAGAAGAATTTGAGAATATACCTCTGGCTTTAGTAGCAGCAGCTCAGCATGATTTACAAGTGTTGCAGAGTTTGTATGAATGTAGCAGCGCTTCCTTGAGTGAATGGGTTCAAACCGTAGCGCATCTGCCCATTTCACCAATTGTTTGGTATAGAGAGCAAGATAAAACAGAACCAGAGACACTCCTCAAATCTCAAGTCGTTAACTCTTTACAACATTCAGATAATTGGGCTGATACTGTAGAAGGCTTAGCTGCTTATTATCAACAATTTGGTACTGGGATATTTGCACAATACCACGCTTTGCGCTGGCAAAATGGTCAATTTTTTGGTATCCAACATCCCGATCCGATTAAACTGAGTTTCTTGGCTGGCTATGAAACCCAACGAGACAGTTTATTAAAAAATACAGAGTTTTTATTATCAGGGGAAATTGCCCTTCACGTATTACTTTATGGTAGTCGTGGTTCGGGAAAATCTTCCCTAGTCAAAGCTTTGTTGAATGAGTATAGTCACCGTAACCTCCGCTTAGTAGAAGTGACAAAATCCCAATTGCAAGACTTACCCAAAATTGTCGAACAATTGCGCGGAGTGCCACAGAAATTTATTATCTTTGTTGATGACCTTTCTTTTGAAGAAGATGACGATGCCTTTAAAGCACTCAAAGTAGTGTTAGAAGGGAATTTAACCGCACGACCTCAAAATGTAGTTGTCTATGCCACTTCTAATCGCCGGCACTTAATTCGCGAGTTTTATACAGACAGGCCTAATCCCAAGGACAAAGAAGAAATTCATGTATGGGATACGATGCAGGAGAAGCTATCTTTTAGCGATCGCTTTGGTTTAACCTTAACCTTTGAAGGAGCAGATCAGAAAACTTATTTAAAAATTGTCCAGCATTTAGCAACACAAGCAAGAATTAATCTCAGCCAGGAAGATTTGGAGTATCAAGCATTACAGTGGGCTACTCGCCATAATGGTCGCTCTGGACGCACAGCACGGCAGTTTGTTGATTTTGTCAAAGCTGATTTATCAGTATTTGGAGCATAAAATTATACGAATTATTGAGGATAAAAACACAATTTTATGTACAAATCTTTACATTACAAATTACAACCTCATACTTCCAAGAGGCACAGTGAGCATTAATGACCTTAAGAACTACTGATTTTAACAACTTAACTAGGCTAAAAGTAAGCAATATGCACTCAGCAATAGTAAGTAATAGATTGTTTCTAGGAATAGTTGCCTTTAGTGTAAGTTTTGGTCTTAGTCTTGTCCCTAACTGGGATTATACTAGAGCCTTTGTCACAGGCATAATTACTTTAATTGCTACCTATTCAGCTGCATTTTGTGTAGATAAACGGCGCAAAAATTATGAAATGCTTGTTTTAGGTTCGCTGCACAAACGAATTAAAGAACTTGAAGGATTAAAAGCTCGAATTGCCAGAGAAATTAATCAAATCGAAGAGCATCGCATCGGATTATATAACGATTTTCAACAAATACAAAATAAAGTTTCAGAATGCCGGAATCAAAGAGACAGTATCCATAGAGAACTCAGCACCTTTGCTGGTCAGAAAAAACAGTTAGAGAATGAAATTAACGCCCTAAAAACAGAAATTCATAACTTAGATAAAAATAAAGCTGAACTGAATACATCCTTTTCTGTCCTCACCTCAGAAAAACGCCGTCTCGAATTGAATTGTAATGTATCTCGCTCAGAAATTAATCAATTGCATAATCAAATTATTGAACTCCAGGAAGAAAAAGAAGAAATTGAAAATAATGTTACCTTATTAGGTAGACTGAAACCCCAAATAGAAGAAAAACTTTACGAACTGCAAATGCAAGTGCAAAATCTAGAACTTGAGATTACCCAGAAAAATCAATTACTGCTCAGTACGACAACTAATAGAGAAAATATAGAATCTAACTTAAATGATTTACAAACTAAAGTAATCGAACAGGAAGCCGAACTCAATCGCCTACAAGGACAAGTTTCATTATTACAAGAAGAACGCGACTTGTTACAAAGCCAAGTTTGGGAATTACTGCAACAAATAGAAACCCTCAATCCAGAGATTTCACCTGAGACAATAGATGAGGATCTACATGAAAATATTCATGAAGCATTTCCCTTTGAAGCATTAATTGAACCCATAGCAAAAATAGATATAGAAGCTGATACATCGGAAAATTTACCAGAAGAATGGAACCATTTTTTGCAGTTACTACCAGACTATGAAATTCAAGTATTAAAAGCCATATTAGAGCCAGAAAACTGCCGCGATGCTATTAAACAGATAGCTGAAGCAAATATTACTATGCCTAATCTCATAATTGATTCAATTAATGATAAAGCAGATGATACTTTAGGTGAATTAATCATTGATCCGAGAGTAGAAAATCCAGAAATTTATCACGAGCATATCAGTAACGTCAAGAAAATGCTCGCCATCTATCAACACTCTTTACCTCAGCCCTAAATAACTGCTCATTCTTTTCTCTGCGACCTCTGTGTTCTTCTGGTGCGTCCGCTGCGAGAAGGCGGTTGTAAAAACATTAATTGTATCTACTCAGATTAGATTGCTATATTTAATCAAAAGATTCATGGCGTTGTAAAATTACTTAATAGGTATAGAATATACCTGAATTAACTTGCAGGCTGTAAGCTTCTGCGTTCAAAATCAGGTGAGATCAACTACATGGCAAAGCTCAAAATCTCGAAAAAAATATCTACTGCTTTAATTAATTCCCTTAGCGCCGGAGTAGTACCCAGGCTAGGAGTTGAACATATAGCAGTAGGTCGGGAACAAGAACTAAAAAGCCTATTACAGAATCTCGATGATATTGCAGAAGGGGTATCAGCATTTCGTTTTATCATTGGTAACTACGGTTCCGGTAAAAGCTTCATTCTGCAACTGATTCGCAACCGTGCGATGGAGCAAGGTTTTGTTGTAGCTGATACTGATTTATCCTCAGAACGTCGCCTAGCCGGAAGTAACAACGAAGGTTTAGCAACCTATCGAGAATTGATGAGTCGCTTAGCTACAAAAACTCGTCCTGATGGTGGTGCTTTAGTTTCAATTTTGGAAGGATGGATTAATAAAATCCAACAAGAAGTAGCAAAAGAAGCTGGAATACGCCCTAATGATGAAGGTTTTGATGACCAAGTTGAAGCAAAAATTAGGGAAGTTGTTCAGTATATTGAAGATTTAGTTCATGGATTTGATTTTGGTAGCGTTGTTATTGCTTATTGGCGTGGTTACCGCTTAGATGATGATGGCTTAAAAAATGCAGCCATGCGTTGGTTACGTGGAGAATTTACCACAAAAATTGAAGCCAAAGCAGCGTTAGGAGTGCGTGTCATCATTGATGATGATAGTTGGTATGACTACATCAAACTATGGGCGAAATTTGTCGCGGAAATTGGCTATAAAGGGCTGTTAATTCTCGTGGATGAATCGGTACATTTATATCAAATATCTACTACAGTTACACGAGAAAAAAATTATAATAGACTGCTAGCAATGTTTAACGACACCATGCAGTGTAAAGCCGAACATTTGGGTATTTTGATTGGTGGGACTACAAAGTTTTTAGAAGACCCAAATCGAGGATTATTTGCCGACCAAGCTTGGCGCAGACGTACCAAAGAAAGCCGCTTTGTTACCCAAGCTGGTGTTCAAGAATATTCAGGCCCAGTAATTAGATTAAATCCCTTAAGTCAACAAGAAGTTCTCACCCTATTGCAACGTATAACTGAAATTCACGCTTTAAATTTTGCGTATGAAAAAACTTTGACTAATAAAGAGTTAAATGAGTTTGTGCAAGAAATCGTTAATCGTTTAGGTGCAGAAGCATTGCTGACACCAGGAGAAATTGTCAGAGATTTTATCAGTGTGTTAAATATCCTACACCATAATCCTAAAATAGCGTTTGCTGAATTAATTCATGGTTCTAAATTTAAGCCTACGGCTGCGGGTAAAGATGCGAATTTAAATGAGGATAATGCTGCCGAATTTAGTTTGTGATTGGCTAAACTTTACCCAAAACTAAGCGGGTTATCTGTGCAATTAAAAGTTTAGCCAGCTAAAGACTTGCTCAACAGTTAAGGATAGGTCAATATTGCTGAGAACAGGAAGTGAGTCTGTGCCTGTGAGCATTTCGACTCGTTGATTTGGCAATATAGTTAAAATACTGGCATCCTCTGGAAAAATTAACCAACCTAGTTCTGTGCCATTTTGGGAACAGTGCAGCAGGTTACGGAGAACTTTCGCTTGGCTTTGGTCTGGTGAGAGAATTTCTATAGCCCAGTCGGGATGAGTTTCAAAGCGGTTAGCTATTCTACCGGATGCTTCACGGGGAATACGTTCCCAACGAAACACAGCAATATCAGGAACGATCGCAGCGCCACCAAAAACACAACGCAGTTCGCTTAAGGCTAGTGCAATTTTTTGAGGTTTGGCTGTGCGGTTAATTGCTTGGCAGAGTTCGACTTGTAGTAGGCTATGTTCTCCTTGAGGCATAGGTTTTTGGCTAATTTTTCCGTCGATATACTCAGAGGCGGGTTTAGTTTCCGGGAGTTCCAAAAATTCTTCTAAGGTGATGGATTTGACTAGTGTAGTCATAGTTTTTCCCTGTCAAATTCTCTTACATCTATTTTGCCTTTAACTGCATTGGATATTAAAGCCATGCTGTATTCTTCTAGTTTCTCTATTTCTTCGCGCACATTGGCATTTGAGTACATTCTCAGCTACACCCAATTCACAACCAATTTACGCCCAAACTACCGTAATCTACCGCAAATTTTTCTCTTGAAGCAGTATTTAAGTACTATAAGTCCACTATGCAGAGAAACTAAAAACCCTTGAAACACTGGACTTACAGGGGTTTTTACTAGTAAGCGGGCGGCGGGAATCGAACCCGCATTAATAGCTTGGAAGGCTATAGTTTTACCACTAAACTACGCCCGCGAATTTCCAACTTTAGTAGTATAACACAGTGGTAAATGAAAATCAAGAATTTAATTAGGGCTAGCAGGCTTGATTGTAATCCACATCAACAGATTGCTCGGCTTTGTTGTAGTGCGATCGCTGTTATGTCCAGGAATAAACTTTTCTGTCTGGAAAAATTCGTTGAACACCTGCTCATATCTACTTTTTTGAGTTTCTAGTGTCCTCGGTTCTATTCGTATGACTTCAGTTTGCTCAAAGTTGCCATTTTGATCAATTGTTAAGCTAACTAGGATTTTTGCTGTCTGAAGTCCAGAATCGAGGGGAAGTACACTTACATCAAATTGTGTTGTTTTACTTCCCTGATATACAGGCATAACGTCACTTAACACTTCAGGAGTCAATATACGCTGCTGTATTAATTGATTCACTTCATCTTTGGGTAAAGAAGCTATTGTTGCTACTGATGCTCCCCCAGTAGAAGTTTGTGGGTTGTTCCCTATTGGACTAGTAGAAGTTTGTGGGTTGTTTCCAATTGGACTGGTGGAAGTTTGTGAAGTGCTTCCACTGGAATTTGGCGAATTTCCTGGTGTTTTACCCTCAGAACCGGTTGATGTTTCCGGCGGAATTGATGGAATGCTTGATGGGAGAGGCGTTCCTTTGCCTAATGTATAGTCTCCGCGATCGGAGAGGTTACCTAATGGAACCTTGGCTATGGGTGTTGGTATGGGCGTTGGTATAGGTCTTGATTGAGTTGGGAATGTGGATTTAGGTGTGGGTGTTGATATAGGTCGGGATTGAGCGGGGAATGTGGATTTGGGTGTGGGTGCAAGTTTGGGTTTAGGGGTAGGCGTAGGTGTCGGCTGAGGATCTGTTTTTTGAGCAGAAAGTTGCCTATTAGCTTGAGACACCCTAGTTTTATCACTTTTCCGGAGGCTAGCAACAGCATTTATTGCACCATCATCTGAATTTGTAGACGTCGTTGGTGCAGTTTTCGGTAACTTTGCTGGTACAGACTTTTGCTTTGAAAGTGGTAGTTTTGGCGAAGCTGTTTTAGCTTTTGCTGCGGCTTTCGATTGTCCAGAAATATCGACAATCTCAATCGGAATACTAGTTTGGCTTTGCGATCGCCGCCATAAATTTGACTGATATGAGCGGATCAGCCAGAACGCTATTAAGTGCAGGCTCAATGAACCTATGACTACTCCAACCCATAAGCTAGGTGGGTCTGTATGTCGTCTCCAGTCTTTTGCTGGAGTTGAAGTTTTATCTGCAACCGATGGTGTCATATAAAATTTCAAACCGGATCTGATTGGGCGCTATTACTCTTTACTAGACTAACGCTTCAAAATCCAGTCTAATTTCAGCGATTAGCCATGATACCAGGACTGACAGCGAAGGTCAGAACTGTTTCATCTACTCCTTTAAGTTCTAAAGGACTAACTTTAGTGATTTCTTCATCCTGTAAATAATCTGCTACAGCAGCAGAAACTAGGATCGTACCGGGAATAGCGGCAGCTTGCAACCGAGCCGCAATATTCACACTAGGCCCAATCGCAGTATAATCAGCACGTTCGGCGCTACCAAACATTCCTACCACTGCTGTACCTTGGTGGATACCACAACGAAACTTGACACCAGAATGTCCGTGAGAGTCGAAGATTCCTTGGTCTCGCCAGCGCTGATTTAAGTTATCTAGAGCGAGGTGCATTGCTCTTGCTGTATTAATAGCACGACGCACCTGCTCATTTGGTGTTAATTCTTCTGGCGCTCCGTATAAGGCTAAGATAGCATCTCCCATAAATTTATCTACAGTGCCGCCATTGTCAAACACAGTTTTAGTCATGCCTTCTAAATACTCATTGAGCAACTCTGCTACTCTTCGAGATCTTAGAGTATTTGCTAGTTGAGTAAAACCAACTATGTCACTAAACAAAACTGTGATCAAGCGCGGTTCTGGTCGTAAATCTAGGGTTAAATCTCCGGCTGCGGCTTTTTTCACCAATACAGGCGGCAAAAAGCGTTTTAATACAGATTCTGTCAGATAAGTATTTAACTCCAAAACCCGACGTTCATTTTCCTTTAAGGCTAAGAGATTTCTAACTTCTGCTAGAAGTTCCCTGTCGTTAAATGGTTTAGCTAAATAAGCATCTGCTCCATGTTCTGTACTTTCAATCCGGGTTTCTTCATCAACTTTGGCTGTCAGCAGAATGATTGGTGTTCCTTTTAACTTTTCTTCCGTGCGGATCATCCGAATCATTTCTAGTCCTGTCACCAAGGGCATCATTAAGTCAGTAATAATCAAACTTGGCAACACTTTTTGCGCTATCTGTAATCCTTCTGCACCGTTACGAGCAGTATGGACTTGATAGCCATTGTTGCGAATAATATCAGATACGTAAGTTCGCAAATCTGGGTTATCATCTACAACTAAAATAGAATGTCCAGACTTGAAATGGTTGCCATTATTATTCCCTGGCGATTCCTGATTATCAGAATTCGTTAATAGGTCTTTTGGCAAAATATCGATATTTTCTATGGTTGGCTCGACTAGTTCTAAATCAGCTAATTCCACACTGGCACGGCTCGTGTTCAGTTCACAAGGCGTTTCCTGCACTTGGTGTACGGGTAAGTGAGTATTTCCTGTTAACAGATGCAGTGTAAAGGTTGTACCTTCACCGTAAACTGATTCTACAGTTACTTTACCGCCGTGCATTTCTACCAATTCTTTGACTAAAGCCAAACCTAAACCACTACCTTCATAGGAGCGATTTTCTGAGCCTTCAGCTTGGCGGAATCGTTCAAATAGGTGAGGAATTTGTTCTTTAACAATGCCAATTCCTGTATCTTGTACTTGTAATATGCAATTGTTTCCTTGAGATATAAGTCTGAGTGCGATCGTCCCACCTTCGGGAGTAAACTTCATGGCATTTGACAGGAGGTTATAAACGACCTTGTCAAATTTTTCCATATCCAAGTAAACTTGGGGGCATTTATCTAAATCGGTAACTAGATGCAGTCCCTTTTTTTCACAGTAGGGGCGAAAAGATTCGACAATTTGATTGACAAATTCATCTAAATCATAGGGACGGAAACTAGGCTGCATTCTCCCAGCATCCAAGCGTTGCAGATCTAGTAGTTGATTTACCAGTCTGAGCAATCGCCGAGAGTTACGCAAAGCGATCGCACTTTGGGCGTAAGATAACCCATCACCATTATTTACTGCTGATTCTAAAGGCCCTTGAATTAAGGTAATCGGAGTCCGGAACTCGTGGGAAATATTTTGGAAAAATTCGGTTTTTTGTTTATCTAATTGCAACAAGCGTTCAGCTTGGTCGCGGGTTTTTTGATATAAACGTGATTGTTGCACTGCGATCGCTGCTTGTGCGGCTACGGCTTTAGCTAACTCAATTTCCGAAGCTAACCATCGGCGTGATTTATTACCTTCACGTAGGGTAATACTACCGATACATTTGCCATCAGCTAATAAAGGCACAACCATGAGCGATCGCGCTGGCATTTTCAAAGGTAAATCAAACCCCCTAATTTCTACAGGACAATTGCTCATATCCGCAATTACCACTGGTTCCTGTGTCCGCAAAATTTCTTGCAGAATTGGATTCTCTTTAATGGGAGTCTGCGAATTAGGTAATTCTTGTGTTAAGTAATGATGATTATTTAATACTTGCTCCTGAACTGACTTAATAGTATTGTCTAAATTTTGCGAGCTGTCATACAATCCCACACACTGAACAAACTCATCTTCCTGTGTCCATAAAGATAGAACACAGCCATTAACTTGTAAGGCTTGTCCCAGCTGTTCTGTAATCGCCGCGAAGATATCTTGTGGATCGAGGCTAGAGCGAATCGCCGTAGTAATTGTATTAATCAGAGCTTCTCGCTTGGCAAGTGCGCGCACTTGCTCGTAAGTGTAAGCTTGAGATAAAGCCAGCGCTGCCTGATCTGCTACCATCAACACCAACTGTACTTCCTCTTCCTTCCAAATCCGGGATTGGGAGCATTGGTGTAATGCTAAGACTGCCATCAGTTCTTGTTGGCAAATTAACGGCACAACTAAGCTAGAGCTGATGTTAGCAGCAATAAAAGCGGCGCTACGTTTTTGCAGTTCTGGACTATCGCCTTGGATACGTTCATCATCTGCTACATGATGAATTACTTGGACTTCACGAGTTTCCCACAATGTTTGGGCTAACAGAGGTTGAGAAACAAAAGCAGAAGAATTATCTGCTTGCTCCCTTAGTCCCTCTGGCAAAGCCTTCTGGTAAATAAATCCTTCATCTACCAATTGTCCATCTTGGAAAGGACGTAAAAGACAGACATCCACTTCCAACATATGACCGACTGTATCGACAATTGCTTGTAAAATTTGTCGGTAGTCTAAAGCACTACGAATCGTATTAGTGACAGTGTTGAGCAGTGATTCCTGACGCAGTGTGCGTGTCAGTTCGCGGGTACGGGCTTTGAGGACATTGTGAGTATCCAGGGCTTGGCGTACTACTGCTTTGAGTTCCTCTGCTTCCCACGGTTTGGTGACATATTTGAAAACCTTACCAGCGTTGATGGCTTCCACTAAGTCTTCGACATCTGTGTAGCCCGTTAAGATAATCCGGATAATATCTGGATATTGAGTCGCTGTCAGGCTCAAAAATTCTGTACCGCTCATTATCGGCATCCGCTGATCGGAGATGATCACTGAAACCTCTCCTTCTTTTGCCAGCAGATCCAGTGCCGCAGGCCCAGAAGTTGCCCTTAGCACTTTGTAATCGCGATAGAAGGTGCGGTAAAGCAAGTCAAGGTTGTCTGGTTCATCATCGACAACCAATATTTTCGGCTTACTGTTTGCTTGTTGGGATTTCATGCACCGCTTTCCTGCTGCAACGGCAGTTGGATAAAGAATAATCTGATCAGACAGGGATGTTTCTGAGTCAGGTAAGAGCAGAGCATTTTGACGAATAAGGCTGTATGGCTACATGAGTGCTGAATGTCAAAGCATTTACTCACAGTAATTCGCCTCAATGGTATGCAATGATTGCCATTCGCTCTGAAGCAAGGTATTTTTTTTCATATTCAGTTTTAGTTTTACAGAGTCGATGCTTACCAAATATTTCCTCACCTCCAGCGAGAACTGTCAAAACACTATACACATACAGCACTCAAGGCTGGCTGAATAATCCATCTGTAGCTGCATATTAAGTTTTCCCGTTAAAGCAGTGGCACTAACACTTTTCGGTAAATTTTATTTATGGCGCGAAGCTGTGTCAGTTGTCAGTTGTCAATAGTCAATAGTCCAGAATCAAAAGTGTATAGTCTAGAATTTCTTGACCAATGAGCATTCTCCTACTACAGGCGTAGCCTTAGCGGTGAGAGTGTCAATATGGTATAATTTGACTAGGTACAACCAAGCCTGAAATTTCCTGACTGAAGCTGAAAATGTCGGTATGCGACAGCTTGGATACATTATATTGAGGGAGTAGTCTTTTTTCAGGTTGAAGCTTGCACTTTATTTACTGAGCTATCAAAAGACAATTTGCCCTATTTTGCAAATTCAAAGCTATGATCTGCTGAGTGTTTTCATAAACTTTTAAAGTGTTGCGGATATTTGAGAAAATTTTCATTAAATGTAATCAATACTAAACTAGCCTTGACATCCTGGTTTTTTAAAGCATACCACCAAGAGCAAGTTATACTGCCAGCGGATCTGTCTGAGCGCCAATTTCAAATCCGTGCCGCAACGCCTGCGGATTTGCATGGAGTGGCTGAAATTATTAGTGAAAGTTTTCACTCCCAACAGGGTATATGGGGATGGGCTTTTCCATTACTACGTTTGGGTATTTATGAAGACTTGAAGCACCGCTTGGCATCACCTGCACCCCATCACATTTGCTTAGTTGCTGCTGAGACTACTGGTGATGGGGCTAATAACTTAGTGGGAACTGTAGAATTAGGTGTTCGTTTTAGTAATTCTTGGACACAGGCGGGCAGAAGCTTTCCCTACCTGTCTAATTTAGCTGTTCGCCCACAATACCGTAGGCATGGTTTGGCTTCAGGGTTACTAAGAAACTGCGAAAAAGTTTCTCAGGAATGGGGATTCCAGGACTTATACCTGCATGTTTTAGAAAATAACTACCAGGCACGGCAGCTGTATTTCAAGTTGGGATACCGGGTACATAAAGTCGAATCTAATTGGAATATATTTTTGCTAAAGTCTTCAAATCAGATATTGCTACACAAAGATCTAAGAAATAATTCCAGCATCTGAAATTTATTGACTTGAAAGCCAGAACAAGGAAGGCTTAACAGACAATAAGGAGTGGATACGCATGTGTGAGAACTCAGGCACAGGTGCCACTGCGTTACTTTGGAAACCAGAATTGTCGCAAGTGGCGTAGGAGGAGTCCGTTCAAGTTGGGAAACCATGCACGGCAGCCGCTTCACAATACCGGGCTGCCTCATCACCATGTATGAAAAGGGATGAGGGGGACAAGGGGGACAAGGAAGCAGAGGAGGCAGAGGACAAATAACTATGCCTATTGCCTTCTTGACAACTGACAACTGACAACTGACTTTTTCAAGTTAGATGGGTAAGATTTTGATGCTGAGGGTTGCTGGATTTTGCCTTTGGGTAAGATTTTGAAAAATACTATATTTTGATAGATGTTGCTAATTTATAAATTATTTTAAATTGTTATTGCTAAATTTTTTATAATAAATACTATAAACTATCTCATAGCACTAAACGACATTCAGAATTACCCGTTCGCCAGGGTTTCAGACATTTACCTTGGTTAGTTGATTTACGCGCCTAATATACTACACATTAGTTACACTAATATAGAGCGAATATATAAACATAAAAACACTTTGGCTAAAAGATTGATTCCTCATCATAACTTTGTATTTCCGATATTGATCTTTATAAAAACTTTAAAAAAAGTTCATTACAAATAGCAGACAAAACCAGTTAAATTTCATAAAATATGATCACTCAAGTGTTCTAGTCAATTAATTTATACATATTTCACTCCAATTGACTTTCAAGTTCCTAATAATAAGAAAAATCAAAATCTCATTTGATTAAACGCAAATTACAGTTTTTAGTGCATACTACTATTCAATTATTCGCAAATCTAAGAAAACATGGATAGCGAACAATGCCGACGCTATCAGATTCCTATGGTATCAACTTATTATCCTGAAACCACTTTCTTTGACAATCTTGTCATGCCAGATGGAACTGAGCAATCGCACGGCTCGGATATCCTCACACTACTACATAGTGGACAAGTTTTCGTCATCAATAGTCGCAAACGTAATGGTTTAATTCTCTTTAAACGCTATCATGCCGAGTTTGCTGGGCCTGGGGCTGCTGTTGGTGGGGAATATGATGGTGATTGCCAAGGGGCATTACCTATAGGTAATTTATCTTTATTAACTCCCGAATCTTATGAGGAGCGTCAGAAGGCTTATTTAATTAGGCGACAATGGATTCGCTTGATTAAACAAATTACAGAAAACCCAGTTTCTGCGCAACGAGTCCAGAAGATTCTCGATCAATTTGAACAATACTTTCCACTGGAAACGGTAGCTAGTTTACCAGATGTTGCTTTTGCCCTATTAGTAGGCGTATTGCCACAAACGGTGAGCATGGTACGCCGTTTGGGTAGTGGAGTAGACGGTAGGTTTAATTACTAATTTAGTTGATGTTTAAAATGGAAGATTTGTCACAGCAGCCTGTAGCCGATTTAGGGTACGGGCGTTTTCTTCATGAGTCCCGATGGTAATTCGTAATCCTTGCGGAAGAAGGCGAACAAGCGTACCAGATTGTCTCAATTTTTGATGAAGATTTTGTAAAGCTGTGTTTTGGGGAATACTGCTATTTGGTGCGACACGCAAGTAAATAAAGTTCGCGGCGCTGGCTGTAACTTGTAAAGCTGGGTATTGTGACAACGCCTGGATTAATTTTTCGCGTTCAGTGAGTGTTTGAGAAATTGATGCAAGTAAAAGCTGGCGGTTTTGCAACGCTACCAATGCGGCGGCGATAGAGAAACTGGGGAGATTATAAGGTAAACGGACTTTTTCTAAAATGGCGATCGCTTCTGGATGGGCGACGCAATAGCCAACACGCAAAGCTGCTAACCGGAAAGCTTTAGAAAATGTGCGTAATATGATCCAATTCGGCCGCTGTAGTAATTCTTCAACTAAGGTAGTTTGGCTAAATTCAAAGTAAGCCTCATCAATTACTACCAAAATTTCTGCGCTCAGACTTCTTAACCAATCTAACTCTGATGCAGTTAAGCAATTAGCAGTGGGAGAATTAGGATGTACTACAAACACCACCCGGATGGGGGGATTTTGCGTTTGGGCGATTGCAGATTGTGCGGCTGGTAAATCAATTTCAAAATTAATTTCACTTCTACCAACTTCCACTACGGGAATACCCAAAGTTTTTGCCAAAATCCCATACATAGAAAAAGTGGGATTGGCAACTAAAATACTACCTTCTCCTCCTAGACAAGTAGCAATCAATAAAGAACGGATCAATTCATCTGAACCATTGCCCACAGAAATATTAGCAGCAGTCACACTAGATGATGAGAGAGCTGCTGACTCATTCACATACTCAGCGATCACTTCTTTGAGTGTCTCATGTCCGCCATCAGGGTAACGATTTGTTTCAATTACTTGCTGATAAGTCCAAGCCAGCTTTTCTTTTAACTCTGGCGGTAGATCGTAAGGGCTTTCATTGGTATCTAGCCGATCAAATTGTGTGGTGACTGCATCGGCTGTATCGCTGCTGGGATGTGGTTTGTAAGCTGTGAACTGAGCTAAATCTGACCGGATGAAGGGAAGCATAATTTTAGTCGATGGGAATTGGGCATTGGGCTTCGGCTTCGCTCAGCCACCAGGCATTGGGCATTGGACAAAGAACAAATGACTAATGACTAATGACTAATGACTAATGACAAATAATCTTCAAATTTTACAGCTTTCGGGTAACTGGCAGAAGCGGTAAATTTCTTGCCATATTTCTTCCATGACATTTGCCAAGCTGTGATCGCTATCGAGTTCGACTAACTCTACCCAAGGACGTGATTGCGCAAATTCTCGACTAGCTGCAATAGGAATAACTTCATCCTCAGTTCCATGCAAAATTAGGGTAGGAATTGGGCGTTGCAATAAATTCTCTTGATATTGGGCAGCATCTGCAACGAAATCGTAATTTAAAGGAAGTTCTCGCCCTTCTCCATAGTGATAAACCTGGAGATATTTTTCTTGTTGCCAACGCCGTACTTTTTCATCTCCTAGTTTAGGTAACCAATGGGATAAAAACCCAAAAGCTGGGGCTAACAAGACTAGACGTTGTACTTGTAAGGATTTTTGCCCTAAGTGGGCTGCGGTTAAACCACCTAAACTTGAGCCGATTAAGGTTACTGGGATAGAATCATCGGGAAATTCTGCCAGAACTTGAGTTAGCTGACGAGTGATTGTTAGGTGGGAAAAATCGCCAGCATTGAGATCGGGAATTTTGATTTTTGTGTTAATTCTGGCAAAGCGATCGCTCATATCTCGTGCTTTGGCAGAATTTGGGCTAGAAGCAAAGCCGTGTAAGTAGATAAAGTGATGCAAAATTTTTATCAACCAGTATTTCTTGTACAGACGCGATCGCGCCTGTACAAAATTTACCGCATGGTGACAAATTCTTCGGCGGCTGAAGGATGGATACCAACAGTAGCATCAAAGTCTTTTTTGGTTGCGCCCATTTTCACAGCGATCGCTACACCTTGAATAATTTCGGCGGCGCTGTCTCCTACCATGTGCGCACCGAGAACTTTATCGGTGTTAGCATCCACAACCAACTTCATCATGGTTCTTTCTTGGACACCAGTTAAACTGTAGTACATCGGACGGAAGCGGGCGCGGAAGATTGTGACTGCATCATCACCCAGTTTGGCTTTGGCTTCGGCTTCTGTCCAACCGACTGTAGCCGCTTCTGGGTTAGAAAAGATGGCTGTTGGTACAGTTTCGTGACTAAATTCGCGGCGGTTGTTACCAAATTCGCTATCAGCAAAAGCGCGTCCTTCACCAATGGCGACTGGTGTTAAATTTAAGCGATCGGTGACATCACCAACAGCAAAAATATTTGCTTGACTAGTTTGACTATATTCATTGACTGCGATCGCATTTGCTGTGCTGTATCCTGGCCCTTCCATCTCTGTGGCCACAACATCAACTCCAGCATTTTCTAAACCCAGTCCATCGATATTGGGAATCCGACCAGTGGCGACGAGAAACACATCAGCAATCACTGGTTCTATATTTTCCTCTGACAAGGACAACTTCACACCTTCAGGCACTTGCTCAACTGCTGTCACCAAGTTATTTTGAATGATGCGAATACCGTGATTGACCATTCCCTCCTGAATTCCCCTTTGGATATCTTCATCAAAACCCTTCAAAATCAGGTCTTTACGGATAATCTGTGTAACTTGGGAACCTAAACCACGCATGATGGAAGCAAATTCTGTGCCGATATAACCAGCACCAATAATGGCTATGTGCTTAGGTTGTTCTTTGAGGTGAAAAATTTCATTAGAGGTAATAGCATATTCCATCCCTGGTAAATCTGGTTTAACAGGCCGCCCGCCAACAGCAATTAAGATTTTATCGGCTGTAATTTTGCGTTGATCAACTTCTACAGTGTGGGGGTCTAATAAAGTAGCACGACTAGGAATCAGTGTAACTCCGGCTTTTTCTAAAAAGCTGATATGTAATTGGGATAGCCGCCGCACTTCCTTATCTATAGATGTAATGAAATGCTCCCAGTCCAACTTTGCATCACCGACTTGCCAACCATAACCTGCGGCATGATTGAAAAGTGCCGGAAAATGCGAGCCGTACACCATGAGTTTTTTGGGGACACAACCGCGAATCACACAAGTTCCACCAACTAAATCATTTTCTGCGATCGCCACTTTTGCCCCATAGCTAGCAGCGCGTTTGGAAGCCGCCAAACCCCCAGAACCCGCACCAATTACAAATAAGTCGTAATCAAAAGTCATAAATTTATGTATCTCTTGCGCAACAATTAAGCTTTCAAAAACTTACACAGGCTAATCTGCCGTTGAAGTCCTATTCTTGATTTAATCTAGCGTTAGCAGATGCTCTAGCATCAGGAGCAACAATACCTAGTTTTTGATAGCTGTAGCTAATATTTAGAACTACTTGTTGCGATCGCAGTATTTAAATATACATTTGAATCTTCGACCTGAAATAAGTTTAGGGGTAGCAGGCTTTTTACCTAGCTCCCCCTAGATTCTACTCAGTTAATTTGCTGGCTCTACATTGTTATATAAGCAACATCAAATTTTTAGCTCGTTGGTCTTTCGGGTGGCTCGGTCGGTGTGACAACAGGTGGTTGAGAAGGCCCACCGTCCGTTGTTGGCGGTGTGACAACAGGTGGTTGAGAAGGCCCACCGTCCGTTGTTGGCGGTGTGACAACAGGTGGTTGAGAAGGCCCACCGTCCGTTGTTGGCGGTGTGACAACAGGTGGTTGAGAAGGCCCACCGTCCGTTGTTGGCGGTGTGACAACAGGTGGTTGAGAAGGCCCACCGTCCGTTGTTGGCGGTGTGACAACAGGTGGTTGAGAAGGCCCACCGTCCGTTGTCGGCGGTGTGACAACAGGTGGTTGAGAAGGCCCACCGTCCGTTGTCGGCGGTGTGACAACAGGTGGTTGAGAAGGCCCACCGTCCGTTGTCGGCGGTGTGACAACAGGTGGTTGAGAAGGCCCACCGTCCGTTGTCGGCGGTGTGACAACAGGTGGTTGAGAAGGCCCACCGTCCGTTGTCGGCGGTGTGACAACAGGTGGTTGAGAAGGCCCACCGTCCGTTGTCGGCGGTGTGACAACAGGTGGTTGAGAAGGCCCACCGTCCGTTGTCGGCGGTGTAACAACAGGTGGTTGAGAAGGCTCACCGTCTTTTGTCGGCGGTGTGACAACAGGTGGTTGAGAAGGCCCACCGTCCGTTGTCGGCGGTGTGACAACAGGTGGTTGAGAAGGCCCACCGTCCGTTGTCGGCGGTGTGACAACAGGTGGTTGAGAAGGCCCACCGTCCGTTGTCGGCGGTGTTACCGACGGTTGGACAGGAATTTGCGGTTTTGTTAAAGATTGACTAGTATCAACATTATTATTGTTACTATTGTTACCTGGTTGCCCACTTAATTGGACTTCCCCTGTGTCCACAAAAGAGTCTACTGAGGAATCATCTTGGCTTGGGTCTAATGAAGCATCCTCTTGATTGCTGTTGTTGCTATTGTCATTGCTAGGAGAATCTGAGGAAGTAGCTGTTAGCTGCAAGAATGACGGATTTTCTAGTACTCCTTCGCCCTTAAGTGGCGTTTGTGTAGCGATCGCGGCTGCGGTTTCGGCTTGAACGCTGGCGATCGCCGGATCAGGTGTAGGTGCAAGATTCTGTCTAGTCAAATCCAGTCCTCGAACTAGATCGCTGGTTTCATAAAAATGTCTTAAATCAAACTCGTACAAGCCCTGGAATTTGTCTTTGACAATCACTATCAGTTGTCCTGCTTCCAGCACCCGACTTTGAGAACCTTTTTTATTCGACACTTCAATCCCGCTGTTTGTCAGCGCACCCACAATTGTAGTATCAGTTTGTTTGTCGTAGCGCACGAATAATCCTGAACCACGAATTGCTGCTGCTGCATTCGGCGTATTTATACGTGTTTGTCCCTGTCCAGGTGGAATCAGCAGTAACACTGTTCCATTTGATAAGCTAAAGTTACGGGTTTTGGGTAAAAACTGAAATACTGCCTGTTCCCCAACCCTTGCCAAAGAACCGTCGTTGAAGCGTAAATCTGCCAGAGATGCTCGACCAGTCGATAACCCATCCCCTGGCTTCATTGGATCTAATTTACGTGCTGGACGCTTCTTGGTATTTTTAGGAATTAACTGCACCAAGTTACGCAGATCCTGAATTTGAGCTTGCGTCAGAGGAATGGTTGCATTTGCCGGTCTTGACAAAGGCAACACCACAACTCCCCATATACCGATCGCTAAAAGTGGGAACAATTTCTTAAACATAATTAGCAACTCGAAAAATTTCACGCTAATCAATCTAGTTAAAGACAAATTCTGCTCTTTAACAGAATATTTGGTTATTTTTTATACTTTACCTAAAATTTAAGTAATTTGTAATGCTGAGTATGATTAGGAGATTTTCCTAAAAAAGATGAGTATATTATCATACTTATTTTAAGCATATTATAGAAATAACTCAAAAAAGATAAAAAATTAATATCTCTAACTTTTGGATTAAAAAAGTATAAAGATACTATATAGTAATCTTTAATATTATGCTCGAGTTTTAGACACTAGAAGCGATTATCAGGGGAAAGTTGGTCGGGAATTTGAAATTAATATTGGGAATTTCCGAGGCCGCTTGTGGATCTACGTTTGCCAAACGCGCTCAAAGCCATCAAAGATGCAACTCAAGGGCTGGAAAAATTTTGTGTTTGCTTTTGTGTTAGCTACTAATGGTGCAATACAAGTCTGCACCAAGGTAGATAAGGCATGGGCTGAAAATTATCAGGAGTCGCCGAGTATACAGGCGACTGCTGAGAATGTCACATCTTTAGCAAGCGCACAGATCGCCACTCGGCGATGTCAACAGCTTGAGCAAGATGGAAATAATCATCAAATTCCCGAGTTAGGGCTGACGGAGTTAGCCAAGATAAATGACCAAGAAGATGCAAAAACCAGGAAACGGGGAGACGGAGCGAGCGATCCTGCTGAAAATGGCAGCACTTGGTTGGGAGGTAGGGACTTTATTTCAGAAGACGAAAAAACCTGTTCCTTGGTTGAATCCCCAAGCTTGTGGCGCTTAGACTCACAAATACTGAGCGATGCGACACAGCCACAACCCGGACTAGCTCAAACCAATTCAGAATCGGGTAATTCTCAACCAACTCCCACAACCCAAGAAAATGCTGACGATTTACAAAAGCAAAATGACCCGCCTCCCTTAGAATCCCCGCCGGGAAATTTTCCTAGTCCTTCCCCAGGTCAAATAGAGCAAATTTTAGAAACTCCACAGAGCGATTACTCTCAAAGGTTAGAGAACCTGAGACAGGTATTGCAAAAACAAACACAGTCTTCTCCTGCACCTAGCAATTTAGAATTGGGATTGCGGGTAAGACCACGCACAATGCCAGAACCGCCACCGCTAGAACAACAGCCACCATTACCACAAGAAAAACCTGTGGTTCAGTTTAAACCGATAGGTTCCCTACAAGCCCGCATCAGCTACTTTTATTCCAGTAACATTTTTTCTGCAAGTGTTGACCCAGTACAGGATAGCTTAATTTTTTATGGACTGACCTTAGCCTCTGCATATTTGCCCTTGGGTTCTCAGACTTTTATCAGTGGATCAATTGATGGTAACCAGATTCATTACTTAGATCAATCAGTTTATGATTACAATCAGTTGCGATTCAACGTCAGTTTGTATCGGCAACTATCACGGCGAATGTATAGCGAAATCAGTTGGAGTAATCAACTTTTGTTTTACGCCAACAATGGTAATAACTTTAAGGCAGGCGATCGCTTTCTGAATGAAAATGCCCTCCGACTATCCCTAGGACGGCGAGATCCCCTGGGTTCGAGATTGTTTCTCGATAGCTTTTACGAATTAAGTGTGAACTTTTCCGATCCGGAAAACCGGAGTCGGATCATCAACTCCTTGTGGTTGTCTTTAAGTTACTACCTGCAACAACCTCTACAAGTCGGGATTAACTACCAGTTCAACTTTTCCGATTTTACAAATCGCCCAGATGCCAGAGAAGACCAATTTCATCGGTTATTTGGGCATTTAAATTATCGCGTCTCTAAAGACAGTAATCTGAATCTTCAGGGCGGTGTTAGCTTTGGGGATTCTAGCTCACCGAATATCAATTTTGATGGTTGGTTCTTCAGTTTAAATTACAGATTGGAATTAGGCAAGTTTTGAAAATTGGCATTGGGCATTGGGCATTGGGAACAGTCAACCCTCAACAGTCAACAGTCAACAGTCTGTAGGGGCGGGTTTATTTAGATCATTGTTGATCCACGAGGATATCTGTGAACCCGCCCTTACAACAGTCAACAGTCAACACTCTTGATCAGCTTTGGTGAGGCGACAATCTGCTAACTTAGAAACATTAATATTGACAGTCTTGCTGAGGGTATCAGGTATGGTGTCACAAATCCCATCGCCGGATAAAGCAGAAGTCATCTATCCAGATTGCGATGGACAGCCAGTGGCTAACAATACTATACAGTTTCGCTGGATTGTAGAAATTCAGCAGAATTTAGATTGGTTGTTTGCTGACGACCCGAATGTATTTATCGCCGGGGATTTGTTTTGGTATCCTGTCGAGGGACGCAATAATATAGTCACCGCGCCAGATGTGATGGTGGTGTTAGGTAGACCAAAAGGCGATCGCCTTTCTTATCAACAATGGAAAGAAGCAGGAATTCCACCCCAAGTAATTTTTGAAATTCTCTCACCGAGTAATACTCAAGATGAGATGGAAAAAAAATTACTCTTCTTTGACCGCTACGGTGTAGAAGAGTACTACATCTACGATCCCCAGACAAATAATTTGCGAGGTTGGTTACGCAGCAGTGACGGTTTAGATGTCATCCCCCAAATGGCGGATTGGGTCAGCCCAAGATTAAAAATTCGCTTTGTTTTGTCAGCAAATAACTTGCAACTTCATCGCCCTGATGGAGTGCCTTTTTTGACTTACAAAGAAATTTCTCAGCGCATGGAAGAAGAACGAATACGGGCAGAACAAGAGTCTCAACGGGCAGAACAAGAGAGAATTAGGGCAGAACAAGCAGAACAGGCTAGAAGAGATGCCATACCCCGATTGTTGCAAATGAATTTAAGTATAGAACAGATAGCCCAAGCTTTAGGGTTATCAGTAGAAGAAGTGCAAGCGATCGCTTCGCGTAATTCGTAATTTGTAAGGGTTTTATAATTTGACTGTTGACTTTTGACTCTTGACTGTTGACTTCACGGCGGTACTAGCCCCTATCTGAATTATGCTAACTAATACAGCCACTTACCAAATTACCTGGGAAAAACTACCAGATGATTTTGTTTTAGACGACGAACCCGTGGACAATATTAATCAGCCGCTTTTAGCCGCAGCGCTTACACAAAGCTTAGAACTAGCAGGAAGATTACCAGCTAATGCTTTAACAACCACTAACTACGGTATTTGCGCCACTGTGAATGGACAAATCGTCGTCAAAGCACCAGATTGGGGATATGTATCATCAATTCGAGTGTCAAGAGAAGAAGTTAAGCGTAGTTATACCCCACAATTGCAAGGCGATATCCCAGTAATTGTCATGGAATTTCTCTCAGATACCGAAGGTAGTGAGTATTCCAGTAAACCAACCTATCCGCCTGGTAAATGGTTTTATTACGAACAAGTTTTAAAAGTGCCAAACTATGCCATTTTTGAACCTGATGGCGGAGTTTTAGAATTTTATCGCCTAGATAATTCCGGACAATATCAACTGCAACCAGCAGATGCTAATCAGCGTTATTGGATTCCAGAAATGAGCCTGTTTTTGGGAACATGGGAAGGAGTCCGAGAAAATCGCACGGGTTTTTGGTTGCGTTGGTGGGATGAAGCAGGGGAATTATTGCTTTGGGGTTCCGAGTTAGCAGCTAAAGAACGCCAACAAAAAGAATTAGCTCAACAACAAGCTGAACAGGAACGCCAACAAAAAGAATTAGCTCAACAACAAGCTGAACAGGAACGCCAACAAAAAGAATTAGCTCAACAACGTTTAGAACAATTAGCCGCCCAATTAAAAGCGTTGGGAGTTGAACCGGATATTTAAGTTGGGGGAAAGAAGCGCGATGTCTACGACAACCCGCGTCTACGCATTTTCCCAGATAAAAAGTTCCACTGCATAGCTTCGCAGTAGAAAACTTCCAGTTTAGAACAGGAAACTCCGACTTAATATCAATTGACAAAAACCCTAATACATCTAGATTTTTCGTAGGGGCACAGCACTGCTGTGCCCTCACCCGCGTCTTTGTATAATGATCAACGTGAAATAAGATTAAAACACCAAACTCCGAGTTCCGAACACCAAACTCCGAGTTCAAAACACCAAACTCCGAGTTCAAAACACCAAACTCCGAGTTCCGAACACAAAATTCCGAGTTCCGAACACAAAATTCCGAGTTCAAAACAACAAACTCCAAGTTCAAAACACCAAACTCCGAGTTCCGAACACCAAACTCCGAGTTCAAAACACCAAACTCCGAGTTCCAAGCATAAATCGCGTTCTGACAAA
Organism: Calothrix sp. NIES-2100; assembly: GCF_963875285.1. NCBI lineage: Bacteria > Bacillati > Cyanobacteriota > Cyanophyceae > Nostocales > Calotrichaceae > Calothrix > Calothrix sp. NIES-2100. The sequence goes on along the minus strand of NZ_CAWNLA010000001.1, from coordinate 6,897,246 downwards.
GCTGTTCATTTTCATGGAAAACACGCTTTGAACAGTAAATTCTTCTAAGGGCACAACATTGTTGTGCCCCTACCGTGGTTTATGAAGCAATACCGTGCTTTAAATTGCGTAGGCGTAGCCCGTCGTAGACATCGCTCCCCTTCTACTCTACATTTATACTGATTTTCATAGAACATGATCGCCCCCCCATCCCCCTTGTCCCCCTTGTCCCCCTTGTCCCCCCTGTCCTTTCATCCCCCTACCTCCCCTCACACACCTCCGCCTTATCAGGATGACTAACCAAATAACCCTTCAGCCAACTGCAACCCTGCGCTAATAAATCATCAAGACTCAGATTCCACAATTTGATCGTGTTGTCATAACTGGCGGAAGCTAAAGTTTTGCCATCGGGGCTGAAGACGACGCTGTAGATAGCTTCGCTATGCCCATTCAGGGTGGAAATTTCTTTGCCGGTCTCCCGATTCCACAATTTGATCGTGTTGTCATAACTGGCGGAAGCTAAAGTTTTGCCATCGGGGCTGAAGACGACGCTGTTGACCACATCGCTATGCCCAGTCAGGGTAGAAATTACTTTGCCTGTGTCCCGATTCCACAATTTGATGGTCTTGTCATAATTAGCGGAAGCTAAAGTTCTTCCATCGGGGCTGAAGACGACGCTGTAGACAGCTTCGCTATGCCCATTCAGGGTGGAAATTTCTTTGCCGGTCTCCCGATTCCACAATTTGATCGTGTTGTCATAACTGGCGGAAGCTAAAGTTTTGCCATCGGGGCTGAAGACAACGCTGTTGACCACATCGCTATGCCCAGTCAGGGTGGAAATTACTTTGCCTGTGTCCCAATTCCACAATTTGATGGTCTTGTCATGACTAGCGGAAGCTAAAGTTCTTCCATCGGGGCTGAAGACGACGCTGTTGACCACATCGCTATGCCCAGTCAGAGTAGAAATTACTCTGCCTGTGTCCCGATTCCACAATTTGATGGTCTTGTCATGACTAGCGGAAGCTAAAGTTCTTCCATCGGGGCTGAAGACGACGCTGTTGACCACATCGCTATGCCCAGTCAGGGTAGAAATTACTCTGCCTGTGTCCCGATTCCACAATTTGATAGTTTTATCAGCACTGGCGGAAGCTAAGGTTTTGCCATTGGGGCTGAAGACAATGCTGATGACCGCAATGCTATGACCACTGAGGGTGGAAATTACTTTACCCGTTTCCCAATTCCATAATTTGATAGTTTTATCAGCACTGGCGGAAGCTAAGGTTTTGCCATTGGGGCTGGAGACGACGCTGTTGACCGCATCGGTATGACCACTGAGGGTGGAAATTACTTTGCCCGTTTCCCGATTCCACAATTTGATAGTTTTATCAGCACTGGCGGAAGCTAAAGTTTTACCATCGGGGCTAAAGACGACGCTGTTGACCGCATCGGTATGACCACTGAGGGTGGAAATTACTTTGCCCGTTTCCTGATTCCACAATTTGATCGTGTTGTCATAACTGGCGGAAGCTAAAGTTTTACCATCGGGGCTGAAGACGACGCTGACGACCGCATTACTATGCCCAGTTAGGGTGGAAATTACTCTGCCTGTGTCCCGATTCCACAATTTGATGGTCTTGTCACGACTAGCGGAAGCTAAAGTTTTGCCATCAGGGCTGAAGACGATACTGTAGACCACATCGCTATGCCCAGTTAGGGTGGAAATTACTCTGCCTGTGTCCCGATTCCACAATTTGATGGTCTTGTCACGACTAGCGGAAGCTAGAGTTCTTCCATCAGGGCTGAAGACGATACTGTAGACCCCATTGCTATGCCCAGTTAGGGTAGAAATTACTCTGCCTGTATCCCGATTCCACAAGTTGATGGTGTTGTTACGACTAGCGGAAGCTAAAGTTCTTCCATCGGGGCTGAAGACGATGCTGTAGATCCCATTGCTATGCCCAGTCAGGGTAGAAATTACTCTGCCTGTGTCCAGATTCCACAATTTAATGGTGTTGTCAGTACTGGCGGAAGCTAAAGTTTTGCCATCGGGGCTGAAGACGACGCTGTTGACCGATGCGCTATGTGTTTCCAAGCGATTTTGTTCACGAATATTTAACAAAATGGTTTGTAAACTAAACAAAGGGCTATAAGCAGGATAATCTGCTAAAGATTTTTTATCCTTTACAAGAGTTTTTAGTTCTTCTGCAGTCTGCACTGCTAACAGTAGCCCCTCTATTTCCTTTGATGGTGCAAAAACTCGCAACGCATTTGTTCCAGCTTGTTCTAATTGCGTACCCTTTAAAGCAATTTTTCGCTCTTCATCAGCCTTTGCGCGGGCATTAACGGCTGCATTCAGATCAATTTGAGCTTTTTGTAATTCTTGTTGCGCCTGCTGTTGTTCTTCCCTAGCCCGATTTAAACCTGCAACAGCTTCTTCACGCTGCTGTTGTGCTGTTTGTCGTTGTTGAACTGCTTGCTTTGCCTGTGCCTCAGCTTGCCTAACCTGATTGTTAGCTGCTTCCACTTTGCCTTCCGCTGCTGTCACTTTTTGCTGTGCCTGATTCACCTTGGCATTTGCAGCCTTCAGGTTTAGTTCAGTATTATTCAGATTCCGTTTTGCCTGTTCTGCTTGTGCCGATATCTTTTTATTGTCGCTGGATATTTTTTGATTCTCTGCTGATATCCGTTGATTATCTTGCTTAATTACTTCAGTTTCTTGCTTCGCCTGATTTAATTCTGTCTTGGCGTTATCCGTTTCTGTCGTAGCTATTCGTGCTTGTCCCCGTTGATATTGAGCGAACATTAACGATGCAACAGCCCCCACCACTGCCAAACCCAGCACCACAGCACCAACCTGAATCCGCCGATTAGCTTTGCGGTTCGCCTCTGCCAAAACTTGCTTCGCCTGTTCTTCGGCTTCCAACCGCCTTTGCACATCGCGCTTTTCTAATTCCTGACTAGCAGCCAAAAACCGATAATCCAAATCGCTTAAACTTTTACCCGTCGCCCATTCTTGAGCATCCTGCAAAGTCTTACCCCGCAACAACCGCGACTCATCTTGTTGTTGTGACTCCACCCAAGCATTAAAACCATCAGAATATGGGCGCAGCTTTGCCAAAAGCTTTTCACTCCATTCCTGCTTAAACACCTCAGCATAAATCCGGTTATAAATTCGCAGCTTTCCATCCCGCTTCACCACCAATCCCGTTAACCGCAACTCAGTTTGTTCAGCACTATCATCAGCCGCAATCTCTCCCTGCTGCGAAATCTGCTGACACAACGCCAACAATCGCCCAGTCTTCTCTTCCCCCCTCGCCATAATCCTGTCCCGAATCGTCTTCAAATGCTCCGGCTCATCCTGCGCCTCCCAATTCTCAATAATCCGCCTCCTCACCAAATCCTCCACCCACCCCTCAACTTCGGATTTCAGATTTTCGATTTTAGATTCTTGTCCCCCTTGTCCCCCCTGTCCCCCGAAGGCTGAGCGAAGTCGAAGCCTGTCCCCTTGTCCCCCTTGTCCCCCTTCCCCATTCCCCCTTCCCCCTTCCCCCACCACCAACTTACAAACCTTCTGCGTCAAAAACGGCTGTCCCCCCGTCCACTCCAACACTACCCGCATCAACTCCCCAGCATCGCCCACTGCCGCCAAACCCCGCGCCAAAGGTTCCGCCTCATCCAGTCGAAAGCCAGTCAAATCAATTGCCCGCCCAATATTAAAAGGAGTGCGACGTTTATCTTGAATCAGGTCTGAGGGGGTAGACACCCCAATCAAAGCAAAAGTCAGGCGATTATAATCAGCATGGGTAGCCCTGCGGTTATAGCAATCGCGAATCACTGCAAAAAAGTCATCTAAGTTGAACGAAAGACTGAGAATACTGTCAATTTCGTCAATAAAAATCACAATCTTTTCGGTAATTGTTTTGAGTAAAACCGTTTCCAGAAACTTACTCAAACGCTGCACCGGCGACAGCAAACCATTCTCAGTCCACCAAGTATCTAAATCAAAACTGGTATAAAGATTCAAACTCCCCACCAGGGTATCAATCACCCCCGCATACCACTGTTCTGGGGTAATATCTGCCGTGCCGATCGCAGTAATATCAATATTCGCACAGGCAAAACCCTCATCCTGTAAGCGTTGCATCACCTGCACCCGCAAACTAGACTTGCCCATCTGCCGCGAATTGAGGACGTAACAAAACTCACCCTGCGTCAAGCCTGCATAGATGTCATCGTCAGCTTGCCGTCTGACATAAGTTGGCGCATCTTGGGGCAAACTACCCCCGACTTGATACTGGTACTTTGTCATAAGGGATGGTTGACTGTTGACTGTTGACTGTTGACTGTTGACTGTCTGGTAAATGATGTAGGTTAGCCCACCTATGCCTACGAATTACGCATTAAATCAGCTAGGAGTTTTAATATTTTGATGACAGTGTAAAGGTCATCCCGACTATCTAAAGCGAATAAATCGGATAGCGCGTATTGAGGAGTTTCAGTTTTTATCAGTTTGATAAATCTAAATTCATTACCGTTAGTGACAAAGCCAAAAACAGGTTTTTCTGGATTGGTATCAGCTAACATATAAGCTAATGCTTGGGGAATGGCAACAGCTAAAGAATACTGCGCTCTTTTTGCCTCAATTACCAGCACCCAGAATGGTGGATGAAATACCAATATATCAATGCGCCCTCGAATGATTGTGCCTTCATCTTCAGAAGAAATTTCCACTTCTTCCTCAGCAGCAATGTAAAAAGGTGGTTGATAAAAACCTGCTAGACGCAATAGTGGAGAAAGTATCACCATTTTGACTACAGGTTCTAAAATGGGATATCGAGATAAATGCTGATATTCGGTTTTGATTTCTTCAATATTTTGCTTTTCTAACTCATTGAGTTCTGGTAAATTATCCCGCCACTCACGGAAGAAGTTTTCATCATCAATACGTTCCAAACCAAATTGCTCAATCAGTTGATTAAGGCTGACATCTTTTCCTTGAATAACCTGAACCATAAATATACACACTCACTTACTTAATTCTCAGGCGATGCCTTGCGGCGGGCTACGCCTACGCCAAAATATTGTCTATATAAATCACACAAAGGTATCACATCATTCCCCTGAAATTTCACTAGCCCCATACTGCGGAGTTTAAAGGCTGCTTCTGCTCCCACATCCACAGGAGAATCTGCTGTTACCACTTGTTTAATTGCGGCTAATAATTCTGCATCTGTCTGCAAATTTAGCCAATGACGGCGCAAATGATCGCTATAAGGGCCTTCTTCTGTGGCTGCAATTTGCTGTAGTTTGGGGAAAGTTATTCTACCACGGGCAATTTCATAAAGCGCCACCCTAACTAAATAAGGATGACCGTCCACCAGCTTTCTTAACTCCTTTATTTGTGAATCAGACCAAGTTATACCGTGACGCTTGACTAAATCTTGTACTTGTGTGTGATTTAAATCAGGTAATTCAATTGGTAAACCCACATTAAAAGGCGACTGATTGATATTCAAAGGAATATAAACTTCTTTAGAATGAGCAATCACTAATCTGAGCTTTTTCCAGACTACTTCATTTTTTGAACGTTCATGCCAAGCCCGCAGCAATCCAAAGAAATCGGCAGCAATTACCGGATGTTTGAAGACTTCATCTACTTCATCTAAACCTAAAGCAATGGGACTATTAATTGCAGGTAACAAATAGCGTTGAAAGTAATTTGTACACTTATTCTTACTACCTAAAACGCCCTGCCAATAATCACCGAGTTTATCTGGTAAATTTAATTCGTTAGTAATACTGGCACAAAACCACTGTAAAAATAAATCCAAGCTGTTGAGAAATTCGGCATCGGCTGATTGAAAGTTCAAAGATGCAGTTTGATAACCATGTTGATGAGCATGACTGAGAATCCGCGTCATTAAAGATGTTTTGCCCATCTGCCGAGGTGCTTTAATCCGAATTAATGCACCTGGTTTGAGAATAGTTTCATAACAGTCTATTTCAATTGGGGGACGCTCAATATAAAAAGCAGAATCGAGAGGTACTTGCCCTTCGGGATTTTCTAAAGAGATGACTGTTTTTGGTGTCGATTCTGGGGGAATTGATTCGAGTTGGGATTGCTTTGGCATCCCTGGGCTATCTTTGAAGATATTCCGACTTTTTAAGACTGGTGTTGCCGATTCAGGAATACTTTCTAAATCAATGGCAATACAACCAAACTCATAAGCTTCCTCATAAGTTCTATCTGCGCCTAGTGCATCATAAAAGCCTACAGCAAATTTAATGGCCGCGCGATCGCCAATTGCTTGATTCATCCCCACGACGCAATCAATATGTTGATGAATGGCTTCCGCTTGAACTTCGCTATAACAAGCATTCAGTAACACACATTCAATCTGATTTTTAAATAATTTAAATAACCTTGCCAGTGCATCTGTACCCACCAGTTGCATATTTCCGGCATTATTTTCCAAAGCCAAACCTTGATTTCCCGCCCCATGCCCAGAAAAATGCAAAATCTCCGGTTCATGATCCAAAAGCGCACGGCGTAAATCATCAGTCCGCACTGCCCATTTTGTGATAATTTCAAACTGATCTCGACTTCTGGCGCGTTCCAACCCAGCCTGAATTTCCCGCACTTCTTCATCGAGGCGTAGTTTGTCTGTATTCTTGGGATTTGCTGATAAAATCAGGATTTTTTTCACAGCACTATCAAAATTAGGAACTTCCAGAGGACAAGGAGACACGGAGAGTGAGAGACACGGAGACACCCTATAAATAAATTTAGGGCATTTTCCCAGATAAAAGGTCGTACTGAATAGCCTTGAGTTAAAAAATTAGACCAATTTGACCAAAAACTCTGATAAATCCGCCGTAGGGGCGGTATTTACCCCGACTTAACGACAATCAATGACACCCAATCATTAAATTTTATTCAGTATTAGAGTTCAGAACAGAAAACTCCGACTTCAGAACAGGAAACTCCGAGTTCCGAACAGAAAACTCCGAGTTCCAAATAGAAAACTACAGGTTCAGAACAGGAAACTCCGGGTTCCAAATAGAAAACTTCGCGTTCCGAACAGAAAACTCCGAGTTCCGAACAGAAAACTCCGAGTTCAAAAGCAGAAACTCGGAGTTCCAAATAGAAAACTTTGCGTTCCGAACAGAAAACTCCGAGTTCAAAAGCAGAAACTTGGAGTTCGGAACTAAAATCGCGTTGTGATAAAGCTGTTCATTGTCGTGAAATACACGCTTTGAGTAGTAAATTCTTTTAAGGGCACAACAATGTTGTGCCCCTACGGTGGTTTATGAAGATGTAAAGCGCTGTAAATGGGGATTGCTTGCTTTCTAGTCTACATTTATACTGAAGATGACAGCGCGCGATGTCTATGACGGGCTACGCAGGAGCAAACCATCAGCAAGCTAATTAATTTAATGTCTATTTTTATCTAGACGATGGAAGTTTGGCTTTAAGTTTTGACTTTCGCTAGCTTCTAGCACTTGTTTATTGATTGCTGCTGATTGAGCAATCATGAAAATTTTCCCGGCTATCGCCAACGTACCAATAGTAGCTAGCCCGAATACAAAACTTTTTCTTCTACTTTTGACAGCAGCAAATAAAGTTTCTAAACCAGTGTCATTACTAATAACTGCAATAGGTTTCAATGCTGCTAAGGCGACTGCTGCATTAGCATAGCGGTGCTGGCGTTTTTGTGCCACCATTTTCATCAACCATGCTTTAAAGTATGGGCTGATTTGGGGCGATAATTTTTGCTGAAAATTTAAGCGATATTTAGCATCAATTAACTTATTAATATCTCCAGAACGGGTACGAGTGAGTAAGCAAATTAATGTGGCTCCTAAACTATATAAATCTGATGCTTCGGTCAGAGGATAACCAAAATGTTCTTCTGGTGGCATAAAACCTGGTGTTCCTGCTGCCAAACTGCTGAGGGTCATTTTTGCACCTTTATGTTGAGCCAAACCAAAATCTACTAAATAAGCGTTGAGTTGCTCATCAACTAAAAGATTTTCCGGTTTGATATCTCGATGAATAATTGGGTCAACTTGCTGTTGGAGATAAATCAAAATCTCTAATATAGAAATAGCAATTTGCTTAACTTCTTCAGGCTCAAAGTTGCGTTTTAATCCTAAAGATGGAGCGTTTTTATATTCCTGCAACATATAAAAACCCGCTGATGTTTCAAAAGCATCGACATAGCGGGGAATGCGGGAATGATTTAATTGTTGCAGAATTTGAATTTCCCGTTCATAAGCCTTCAACCCAGACAAATCAGGAATCGCATTGGCAAACCGAAACTCTTTAATTACTACTCTTTGGTCAGTCTTCAGCGCCTGAGCCAGATAAGTAGTGCGTCCTGCTTCGCTGTTGCGTCCTAATTCTTGGATAACTTGATAGCCTTGTTGAGAAAAATCTGGATATTTACTAAAGGGGATATCCCCTTGATATCCATTGCGCACATCAAGTCCCATAGAAAATTACCACACTCTTTGAATTTGGCAAATGAAGGCTGAAGTTATTGTTTATCGGTGAAACTTCAGACTTCTTTGGTCAATGTGGATTGGGAAAAAGTTAAGACTTACTTGCACAAAGACGCATAGACATCTTTTAGATATCTATGCGCGAAATCATCACCTTTGCGCTAGCCAATCCACAATTTGGGAATTGACAACATCTGGAACTTCATCATGGGGACAATGACCAGCGTTGGGAATGGGGATAATCTTGATTGCTTTGCCATTCTCACGCGCTTCTTCGTAAATCTTTGCTCCCGTAATTGGTGTCCAAGGGTCATCAGCACCCCAAATTACTAATAAAGGACGTTCTACCTTGGGCAAAAGTTCCCCAGGAGTAGGGCCAGCAGGAGCTGTGAGAATAGATGCAAACACTTGTTGCGCACCTGGGTCACAAGCTGGGGTATAAAGGATATCGACTAATTCATCAGTGACAGCTTCCCGGTTGCGGTACACCTGGTAAAGAGTGCGGCGAATTTGGGCTTTTTGACGAATGCGGTTAAAGACAAATTTGCCTGTAATCGGCGATCGCACTACTCTATTAAAAGCTGCCATCACCACCCGTAACGGTGGGTTCAATTCATGGGGACGATGACTCAAACCACCAGCCGAGTTAATTAAAACACCACCTGCGGCAATTTCTGGATGTTCTGCCAGTACCATTAAGCTAATTAATGCACCAATGGAATTACCGATAAATACGGCAGGTTCTTTGATGTGTGCTGTCCAAAAATCTTTGAGGAGTTCTACCCACACTTCCAAGCTGTAATTAATGGGTGCTTTCTCAGAACCACCAAAACCCAACAAATCGACAGCGAAGACTTGATAACCAGCATTTGCTAAAACTGGGATATTTTTGCGCCAGTGTCCAATAGAAGCGCCAAACCCATGAACTAGTACCAGGGGGCGACCTGTACCCATGACAGTGTACTGAATTTTATAGCCCTGCCAAGTCCAAAAGTATTTTTCTAAAACCACTGAAGGTAACTGCTGGGTCGTTAAATTCATTATTAAGATTCCTAAAGTATTGTTTTTATAGTAGTATCTCTTAGCTGAAAGCGTTCTGGACAAAATGTTATTTTTAAACTTGCGGGATTCGTAGTTCTGACTTTAGTCAAAAAGTCAAGGAATAAAGTCCTGACTGCAATTTTGAGTTTTGAATTGCTTATGACCCTTGCTTCCAACCAACTCAAGACCGAGATTGTCTACCCAGACTCTGACGGTAAACCGATGGCAGAGAGCGACCCAGCACGGGATTATTTAATTTATGGTGTATCAGGTTTAGACCTGAGAGAATTGCGATTTTATCATCCCCCAACCGAGAAAACACTCTTGAGTCACAAAGAAACGGAACAAGCAAGACAAGCCGCCGAACAAGCGCGACTGGATGCAATACCTAAATTATTGGAGTTGGGCTTAAGTTTGGAGCAGGTTGCCAACACACTTAGCTTAAGCGTGGATGAAGTCAGAAGTTTTGCTCTAGAGTAAGCAGTAATATTACTTTACAAGAAGTGTGGTTTTTATCCACAAGAGTATAAATTATCGATGTTAGTTTCATCAAAATTACGGGATTAATAGTCCAAGGGAAGATAAATTTCCCTTGACCTAATAGCCCATCGGTATGGACTGAGATGAAACATATAAATCAGAGTTACTTAGCTTACTTCAGCAAGGTTGTTGTGGCTGCTACCTTTATAGCAATGTTTTCGCCAACAGCTTATGCCTACAAGGCTTCAGGGTCTTCTACCAACGTTGCACCAACAATCGGAAATTCCCCGAGTCAACAACTTTTAGCTAATGAATCCACTCGCGAAGAAGTAGAAACGACCAGTAACAGAACTATTCGGCGACGAACTTTGACCACAGAACGTCGCAACCAGGTAACTAGTAGTAGTAATTCCGTAAAGGGTAAAGCAACTAATTTTACTCTTGCTATTTTGCAACCTGCTGGCAATTTTTCGGAAGTAATTACCCGCGTTTCTGTTAAGGGTAAACGTGGCAAAGGTTATTTAAAAGAAAGGTTTTTAGGCGATTACAAGTACAAGATTAAACAAAAAGCCAAATTTGTGAAGGGCTTAAGAGCAGGCGATCGCGTGGTCGTGCGGTTGTATGATACTCAAAACCGCTTTATTGGCTACAGCGAATTTGAATGTTTGACAGCAAACACCGCAGTCAACTTAATCTTGTCTGAGAACCCCAGTGAATATCAAGTTGTGCGCACTGTGTATGGTGTTGATGCGAACTCCGACGGCAAAATTGACGCAGGTACTACCACTTACGACTACTTCACCCAAGTTAGCGACGAACGTGTTAGTTTCCTAAGTAGTTCCCAGTCCCTCAATGTTAGCCAATTCCAAGTTCAGGGTTGGTCAGCAGTTCCAGCCACCAGCGTTTATCCTACTTCTTTTAGTCAAGGTGAGTATACTTTGGTGCGCCAATCAATAAATGCTTTTAGCTATAATTTGGCTTCCGCTTTGAAGGCTAGGCCTGGTGAATTGGTAGATTTAATTCAGGTTAGCGATGACAGTAGTTCTGTCTACAATGTCAGCCAGATGATGATGATGTATCGAAAGTTTGGTGTAGATAGTAGTGTTCCAATCAAGTTTGACGATGTATCAGAAAACCACTGGGCTAAAGATTTTATTGCAGAATTAGCAGCCTTACAAATTATCCAAGGTTTTCCCGATGGTAGTTTCCGTCCAGATGAACAATTGACTCGCGCCCAATTTGCGGCGATGCTGAGTCAGGCTTTTGACAAGGTACAAGTTCGCAATCCCATCAGTTTTAGGGATGTTTCTACCAAGCACTGGGCTTATAATGCTATCCGCGAAGCTTATTCCACAGGCTTTTTAGCTGTTTCCGGTAGTCAATTCAATCCGGCGCAAAGTCTTTCTCGCCTAGAAGTTTTGCTAACCATCGCTAGAGGGCTAAACTACACATTTAGCGGTTCTACCGAAACGATTTTAGCAGCCTACACCGATATTACTTCAATTCGTAGCGATGTGCGCAGTGCGATCGCAGCACTCACACAACGGGGTATTGTCGTCAATTATCCTGATGTCCAAACCCTAAATGCTGATAAAGTAGCAACCAGAGCTGAAGTTACTGCTTTGATATACAAATCATTAGTCAGTACTGGTGAAGTGGCAGATATATCCTCTAAGTATGCTGTAGAAAAAATCCAGCGTTCTGAAGTTCTCGACCAGGGTGAAATTGAGGTAGAAAATAAAAAACCACGCCGTCATTGTAACCAAGGAATAGGTAATGGTGCGGAAGGATGCGACCCCGGTAATTCTCATCCTCACGGTGGTAGCAACGATGAAGGGGGACGAACTCCAGGTAGAAAATAATAATTAAACGAACTCCTCTTTGATGCGGCTATTGTGTACACACAAAGAATTTCGTTCTTTAGGGGTGGGGTTTCCCCGCCCTTAACTATTGACGTGACGACAATCCACAAAACCAAATCATTTTTTTAACATTTTTAGCGTGAGTTCGACGGAACCTCACCCAAACCCCTTCCCTACAAAGGAAAGGGCAAAAAATCTACAACTTGGTAAGCAATAACAAGGTTTTTAAGCCTCTCCCCGTTGCGGGGAGAGGTTTGGAGAGGAGTTCTTTAGATTTGTCGAACTCACGTATTTTTAGCGTTCGATTCTTGCAGAATTTTCTTGCATATATAATTCTCTAGTTGGAAAAGGTATTTTAATTCCTTCTTCTTGATAGCGCTTGTGCAACTTCTTAATAAATAAATGTTTGCCAATGCGCTGGTCAAAAAACTCATTGACGCGCATATATAAAGTAAAATCTATACTGAAATCACTAAATTTGTTAAACCTGATGTAAGGTTCATTGGCGATTAAGTCTGGTGCTATTTCTTGCATCACTTCTTTAGCCACTTGAACAGTGACTTTTTCTACATGTTCTAAATCGCTATCATAATCAACACCAACATTAAGTGTTAATGTAATTTCTTTGACTGGCAAATGATAATTAATAAAAATTGCCGAGCCTAATTTAATATTGGGTACAATTATGACGTTATTAGAAAGCTCTCTAATCGTTGTATTTCGCCAAGAAATATCTATTACATATCCTTCATGGCTATCTTCTAGTTTTACATAATCTCCGGTTCTGACTTGCTTGGAAATCAATAAATAAAAACCAGAAAACAAATTTTCTAAAGTATCTTTGAGTGCTAAACCAACTGCCAAACCACTAATACCTAATGTTGTGACTATTGGTGTAATTTCTACACCTACTGTTTGTAATAAAATTAATGACCCTAGAACTAAGACAGAAACCTTTGCGATATTAGACACTAGTGATGCTGAAACACCTTCGGTTCTGTGGGTGAATAAATTCACAAAACCAGCAGTCAATCGCCCCAAAACTAGCGTCACTGAGTATAGTACAATTATCGTAACGATTTTTTGCAGTAAGTTAGCAACATCTGGCTTGATTGGCGCACTCAGAATTGCTGCCAAAAATCCTGCAAGCACAAACCAAATAAAGGTCATGCGATGCAGGGAGGAAAATATAATTTCACTTCCAGGAAGTTTTGTCTTGATAACAAATATTTTCAACTTCTTGAAAAGAAATTTTTCCGCAATTATTCCAGATAGTAAGCCAGCTAGAATAAATACAATCGGCAGAATCCAATCCATCATGATCAAGTTTAAATTAGATATTTAAGATTAGGGTACTGAGTGAGGGTAACTCACTCCTGGTAAATTTTACCTTGTAAGTTGCCGAAGTAACTGTTTAAGATTTTCTGGACTCATAGTAACTTTTACCTCCAACTGTTGCGTCGCATCCTGTAAAGTGAGGATGTAGTTTTCAGCAGATGGATTATATAAATATTGGGGATTTGTGAGCGAAATTGTTTGATAGGTAATTGTCTCTAAACCTACTCTGATAACTAGTTCTTTTTGTGACTGGGGGAAAATATATAAATATTGGCGGAGACTATCAAGTATTAGTTTGTAGGGCGTAGTGTTCCGTTCCTCAGGGGAATCAGGTTTCCGCCAATAGAGAGTAATACCACGAATTTCTGGATTTGCGATCGCAAAATTTTCATCAAACCGTTTTGCTTCCCAGTCGAGTTGCTCAACTTCTTTATTTTCAGTAATTATTCTGTGTTGCCATGTAACTTGTTTACTATTAAGGCTTTCCCACCATTGACGAATGGTAGCTAGGTTTTGCGGATTATCAGGATTGCCACTACCTGATTGCCACAGGGTTTTTACTTGCATCATAGACTACAAAACAAGCACTGGGACTTGATGGCTATGTTTTCTTTGTCACTTTTAGTGTAAACATTTATCGAAGATATCGCGGGGATGAGGAGACACAGGGACGAAGTGACGCGGTGACGCGGGGAAATAATCAAATGACTATTGACTATTGACTATGGACTTACCAATTATTTATCACCCAGATTACATTGCGCCGCTACCTCCAGGACATCGCTTCCCGATGTCGAAGTTCCAAAAATTATACGAATTGCTGTTAGCTGATGGGGTGGTGGAACAATGTCATACTCCTCAATCTCCGGCTCCAGAATTGATAGAGTTGGTTCACACTAGCGACTACGTTCAAGCTTACTGTCAGGGAACCTTGGATGCGAAAGCACAACGACGCATCGGGTTACCTTGGAGTCCAGCCCTGGCGAATCGTACCTGTGTAGCGGTTGGTGGTACAATACTCACTGCCCAACTAGCACTAACTCAAGGTTTAGCTTGCAATACTGCGGGTGGAACGCACCATGCCTTTCCTAGTTATGGATCTGGTTTTTGTATTTTCAACGATTTAGCAGTTGCATCTCGCGTGTTACAAAAATTCGGACTTGTGCAAAAAATCTTAATTGTGGATTTAGATGTCCACCAAGGCGATGGTACAGCGTTTATTTTCCAAGACGACGACAGCGTATTTACCTTTTCGATGCATTGCGAAGTCAATTTTCCCGGTACAAAGCAGAACAGTGATTTGGATGTTCCCCTACCAGTAGGAATGGAAGATGATGCCTATTTGCAAACCTTAGCCAACTACCTACCCGATTTATTATCTCAACTAAAACCAGATATAGTTTTTTATGATGCCGGAGTAGATCCCCATGTAGGCGATCGCCTGGGAAAATTAGCATTAACCGACACTGGCATTTTCCGTCGCGAAATGCAAGTTCTTAGCACCTGTGTCAGCGCCGGTTACCCAGTCGCCTGCGTTATAGGTGGCGGTTACGCCGATGACTTAAACTCCCTCGTCTGGCGACACTCACTACTACATCGCGCTGCTAGCGAAGTCTACCGACAATATCAACTCTAAATCTTGCTTTGCGCCTTTGCGCCTTTGCGTGAGAATTTTATAATTAGGACTTACGCGCAAGTAACCCAAGTTGCTGGATGAACAAACCCAAAATCAGAATCTACGAACTATCAAGCGAATTAAAAGTAGATAGCAAAAAGCTACTAGCAATTTGCTCTCAACTCAACATTACAGCCACAAGCCCCAGTAGTAGCATCTCTGAATTCGAGGCGGAACGAGTTCGTAAAGTCGCCAAACCACCAGCCAGCAAACCAGCAACCAGCAAAGTTGCTGCATCAAGGATGAAAAAAGCCTCCGAAGATTGGGGGTATATGTTCGTAGGTTCGACAGTTGATAGTGTCATCCGCCATCTGGAAGACGCATCCACCCTGGCAGCATATCCCGAATTTGGGGAACGCCGAGAATACGCCCACGAGTTAATGTTTGAATGTGTCGGACAAAGGCCTTGTCTATTTTACATCCGTCGCAAAGGTGCAGGTAAAGCGGCAAAAGAAGAAATTTGGGAATTGATTATCGCCACAGACTCAGAAGATAGTAAATTACCCACCAGACTCCAAAAGCTAGGAAAAACCTTAGCATTTAAAGCTGCCGTCCAACCAAATAGTGACAACGGTTTAAAGCTACTGTCTGTCTACTTACTCCCACCCTCACGGGGACAAGCTGATGGCTATGCTGTACCTTTCCGCTTACGGCTTTTGCCTAACCATGAGCATCATATTGGCGTTCCCTCTTCAGTATTTACACTGATAGCTAACGCGCCAGTTTGTGGTGACTATGTCCCAACAGAAGCACAACTCAAAGCTTGGAAAGCATTTTTGCAGATTGAAGAAAAAATTGCCCAAGCACGTCAATTCTGTGTTCCTTACACCAGTCAAAACCACAATTTTAAAAGGCGAATCAGTTTTGAAATTGATCTCACCTCAGCAACCATTGACGGTTCTCCTGAAAATCCTTTGGATGGAGAAAATTTTTGGCAACGGGTAAGAAAAGCCAGAAACGACGATTTAAAGCTATTTGAGAATGCACCCACAGGAAAAAATTGGCAAGAAGGTAGGCTACTAGGTTCTATTGAAGAAGTTGACCCTAAACGCGGCACAATTAGTGTCAACCTAGAACGGGATTTAGCTGAGTATATAACCAGCGGACGTTATCAACTTCCCACCACTGGATTTTTATGTTTTGAAGCATTAGGTGATATTAGACAAATTCAGCGGAAGAAAAAAGCTTTAGATGATTTAAATAATGGACGCACCCAAAATCCTTATTTAGGCAATTTTCTCTTCGATGCTTCCCAAGCTAGACCGATTCAAAAAACTGTGCATCTAGAAGCCGAAGCATTACTATTATCATCTGCTAACCCTGGTCAAAAAGCAGCAGTTGAAACCGTACTTTCAGCCGAAGATTTGGTTTTAATTCAAGGGCCACCTGGTACAGGTAAAACTACTGTAATTGCGGAAATTTGCTATCAAATCGCCTTAAGAGGTGGACGTACTCTCATAGCTTCCCAAGCGAATTTAGCAGTTGATAACGCCCTCAGCCGCTTAGTTCATAACCCAGTAATTCGAGCGATTCGCAAAGGACGGGCGGAAAAAGTTGGAGAAGAAGGACAGCCTTTTTTAGAAGACCAAGTAATTGGTACTTGGTTAGAAAATACGGCGACTGATTGCGAAACCAATCTTAGCAAACGCCGTCAAAATGTCGAAATTTATCGTCAATTACTTACATCAGCACAAAAATTTAATGCTTACTTCCAAGCAGAGTCAGAATTTCAACAAAGTCAACAGGAAGTAAATCAACGCTTACCAAAATTAGAGGTTAATGCTAAAAACCAAGAAGCACTTTATCAGGAAGCCTTAGCCAAAAAAAGTCAGGTGGAAACTTTGATATCTGGGTTAGAAAATCTCCTTATAGCTCCAAATATTGTCAATTGGGAAGCCCCAGAAATCACAAATTTCTTACCCCATCTTAAACCATATACAGAAAATAACGATTTAGTTAAAACCTTTTTACTTAATGTTAGCAAAGCCATCAGCTTAACCGATGCACTTGGCTTAGTTCGTCCTCAATGTGGTGCTTTTGGGTTAGCCGTTTGGCTACGAGATACTGTAGAGTTGGGAATTCCTGAATTTAGAACCGCATTAATTTATGCACAAAGTGCAACTGTAGCGATGTTAGAAGTTGCAGCCGCAGTGGAGGTTTTTAAACAGCATTCTCATAATTTACAGCAGTTAGAAAAAAATCATCAGCAATTCTTTACTAAACAGCAAAGTCTACAACAAACAATCCAAACTTGGGAAAACCGCAAACAAGAAATTGATGTGGTAATAAATGCTGTGAAAGAATGGAAATCGACAGCAAATAATCGCGTGGCTGAAATTTTGGCTAATTCTCGCCAAACCCCGCAACCATTAACAGTAGATTTATTCCAATTACCACCAGAATTGATCATACTGGCTAAGTCTTTAAAAATCTCTCTGTTGCCAGCTAACTATATAGTTAATCTACCAGATTGGGAGTTATTGACAAAAGCCATATCTTATGAAATAGAGGGTAACTTTACCGATAGAAAAGGTAAACAGCATAGTTTTAGCTATTTTTTACAGCAAAGTTTTAGCCAAATTCCCCTAGTATTAGAAACAAGCGATTACACTCAATGGCAAGCAATTCACCAACAATTTAATAACTATCAATATCTCCCAGTCAATCAGCGCCAAACTTTAGTTGAAACTACGCAGATTTTTTTCCACAGAATCCAACAAACTTATAGCGCTGTATGGGAAGGAGATAATATCCCATCTACTCTGAACCGAATTACCCAAGCACTCATAGAAATTATCTTAGCAAATGCGCGTCAGTGTGTTTTTCAAGTCAAAACGGAAACAGAAAAACAACTGCAACATCTGCAAGCACAATTAAATGAACTTCAAAATAATGAAGTTGCACAACCTCAAATATTAAATGCTCAAAACCAGATAGAAATAGCTAGACAAGATGCTAATCTAAAACTAGAAAGAGCAATCAATATTTTGCAAGAACTAAATCAACAGTCAAATGTCCCCAATCAACTGCGAACTTTAGCTGACCAATATCTCACAACCCAAGCCAAGATTTGGGAACATCCTCAAGAATTTTCCAAATCTGTGCATACTTGGATAAATCACCTCAGTCAGCTAGAAACTTTAATTACATCAATAGAACCTTTTGCTGTTTTAACAAATATCCAATGTTCTCTCCAGGAACAACTATCAAGGTTAGAAGCAGAAACTGCAATTTTTCAGCAACAGCTTGATACCCTAAAAAACAAACTAGCTGAATTAGCGCAAAAAAATCAACCCCAACCATCAGATGCTTTATTATTACAGCGTCAATGGTGGGATAGAGAATGGCAAATATTACCTGATAAGTTTAAGCCCAAATCTCCCCCTCATAACTTATACGATTTAGAATTTTTACGCACCATCAAATCTCATTTTGATTTGGGAGAACAGCAACTAACTGAAGATGAAACCCATCTCCAGAAATATCAAGGATTTATCCAAGATTGGATTGAAAAAGTAC
Source organism: Calothrix sp. NIES-2100 (assembly GCF_963875285.1). Classification (NCBI taxonomy): domain Bacteria; kingdom Bacillati; phylum Cyanobacteriota; class Cyanophyceae; order Nostocales; family Calotrichaceae; genus Calothrix; species Calothrix sp. NIES-2100. The sequence goes on along the minus strand of NZ_CAWNLA010000001.1, from coordinate 6,878,847 downwards.
GTAACCCATCAGAACGCGATCGCAATGATTTAAGACAAATCTATTTAGATAATTCTAACGTCGTTGGTATCACTTGTGTACAAGCCGCCGGAAGAGATTTTTCTGAAGAATTTCAATACTTTGATGTTGTCATCATTGATGAAGTCAGTAAGTGTACGCCACCAGAATTACTCATCCCAGCCTTGAAGGGTAAAAAATTAGTTATGGTCGGTGACCATCGCCAATTACCACCCATGCTAGATACTAATACTTTAGAAGAAGTTGTCCAAGAAATTGGCAGTAGCAGAGAAGAATTGCAATTTTTAGAAGAATCACTATTTAAAAGTCAATTTGAAGAAGCAGACCCAAGCATCAAACAAATGCTAACTACCCAATATCGAATGCACCCTGATATTATGGGCGCAATCAATCAATTTTATGAGGGTAAACTAGAATGTGGAATTTTGCACCCTGATATTAAACGCGCCCATGATTTAGCCGGGGAAATTATTCAACCACAACACCATTTAATTTGGGTGAAAATGCCCAAAGAAAGTGAATTTCAAGAACAGCGGGAAGGAACGTCTTTATATAATATTCAGGAAATTGATGTCATTGAACGCCTCTGTCAGCAATTTGAAAATACTTGGGCTGCAAAAGTTGCTTGTGGGGAACCGAAAAAAGAAATAGCTGTAATTACATTTTATGGCGCGCAACTGCGAAAAATTGACGAACGTCTCCAATCAGAACTTTTCCCTTCCTTGCAAATTCGTACTGGTACAGTTGACCGATTTCAAGGTATGGAACGCCCAGTTGTAATTGTCAGTATGGTGCGCAACAATAATAAAGGCGATGTCGGATTTGCTAAAAAGTCAGAACGAGTGAATGTAGCTTTTTCTCGCGCTCAAGAATTACTGGTAATTGTGGGTTGTCACGATTTATTTACCCAACAACCAGGTAAAGTCGGTAATATGTACTCAGAGGTTGCTAATATTGTCAGTCATCATGGAGGTTTTATTGATGTTTCTCGCATCTTCAGCTAAACCAATTGATGACAGTCTCCAAAATCTAGTAGCCGAAATTGAAACGCAAAATTCTCATTTATCCGTTGTCGCAGCCCGTCAATTACGCTATAGTTTGCAGCAAACAACTGTAGAACTTACTATTACAGAACCCCGTCCATTTAATGTACTGGAAGAATTTATTATTCGTGCGGGAATTCAATTTGAACCACCACCAACAGCCAATGAATTAGCATCCCTACTAGGATTAGATGCAGTATTCGTGCAAAGTACAATTAAAAATTTACAGAAATTACAAACTCTCGCACAGAAATCGCCAATTACAGTTACCGAACAAGGACGCTTATTTTATGATAAAGGTGCTGTACCCCAGCCACCATACGCTGTCCAAATTCACGCGATTACAGATTCTTTAGGCGAAACTCTAACTTTTCAAGCTGAACCATTAAATGAAGTAGTTATTAATCTACCCAGTTTGGCAAGTGTTTTGCAACTTAATGAGCAAAATAATAAGATTTCTACTGTTAGCTTAGAGCAAATCCAAAAAAGTCTGCAAGCTTCAGATGTCGGACTTCATGTACCAGAAGTAGGAAAAATTGTCACAGCTTTTAGAGTGATAGGTTCTACTCAAACTATTTGGCGAAAAATCTCACTATTTCTGATTTTTGATGCTAAAGCAGATAAATTGAGCATCCAACTGCGACGCGGAAAGCAGATTTTAGATTCACACTCAAAATGGCTGGAAATATTACTATCTGAAGGTAAAATTTCTTTAGATGCTGTATGTAAACTACCCAGTGAAAGCCTAAATTTTGACCGAGAATCCACCCAAAATTATCAAAATAGCGAAACAGAAGCCAAACTGCAAAAGCTTCGTCAACAGGCTTTAGAAAGTAGTAAGCAAAAACAAGTAATTCAATTACGCGATCGCCAAATTAATCAAAGCTTCTTAGAAATCATCAATGCAGCCAAACAGCAGATAATTATTTATTGTCCTTGGATACATCATTTAAATATAAACGACGAATTGATAACTTTATTAGAAACCTTAGCCAAACGCGGTGTTTGGATGTTAATTGGCTATGGTATAGAGGCAGATAAAGTAATTTTATCAGAAATAAAAGAAAAACTGCAAGCAATCAAAACACCTGAAGGTTTACCATCTATACAGATTTTTTGCTTAGAGAATTACCCTGTTAAAGAGATAATAGTTGATCGGCAAATTTATCTTTGTGGTTCCTATCAATGGCTTGCTGTTAACGGCTACCAAATACCATTAGGCGAGTCAGTTTATCAAGTAACAATACCCCAGCAAGTCCAGGAAGCCTATGAATTTTTATCTCATCGTTGCCAAAATCATGCTCAACAATTATGGCAGGAAGCTTTAGAAAATCGTGATACTCAATTAGCTGTAGAATCTTTGTGTATGTGGGGGGTGCTGGGTAAAGCAGAAATCGCACTTACAGAAATAGCCAACAATAACTGGCTGGAACTGCTACCAATATGGCTAAATGTGGTAATTCATAGTTTAAGGTCGAATAATTTAGGAGATGATTCAGCAATTTTGAAATCAGCGTTTTTATTGCTCAGTCAGGTTGAAGAGGAAGCAGCTTTTATTGAGCCATTACAACAAGGATATCGTCAAATTATCAGCGCGATCGCCAAAAATAACCCCAGTACTGCTGTAAATTTACTTAGCAATGAAGTGTGGACGCAGTTTCTTCGTCTCAACATAGCCAACCAGAGTGATTCACCGGATGAATTTATCTCACAACAGATTTCACCTCCAAAAACAAGGCGAAAAACTGGGGAAACTGAAATCAATAAGAAAAGACGAACCGCCAAGAACGCCAAGAACGCCAAGTCAGAGAATCTTCCCTAGCCCCTAGCCCCTAGCCCCTAGTCCCTATTTTCAAGTTAGAGATTGACGATATTTAAGTGTAAGTTTATAGAAAATTGGTATAAGTTTATGGGAAGATAAAAAATAGGGGATTATTTGCCTCTATCCAAAATTTGGTATTAACCCCTTGTAGGCGATCGCTCAGGAAAATTAACTGCAACTAATACTGCCATTTTCTATCGGAAAATGCAGGTTATTGAATAAATAACCTTTATCCCATCTCTTGGTTCATTGGGGCGATTATACCGATGCTCTCAAGTGATTTTTTTGGCAGCATTCCTGATTACCTAAAGCTGCCAATTAGGTCTATCGCCTTTTGGGATCATTTAAAAATGGTTAATGATGAATCACTAATACTAAGGGCATAAATTGTTTATGCCTTTAGTATTCTTGATTTGGTGAGTAACCAATGAAATGCTGATGGTGACTGGTTTGTGGTGAAAATACCCAAAGAGAACTTAGCCCCAACATCAATGCAGAAAATCGTGTTATTGGCTACAATTTATAGGCTAGGAGAGCCGAGGAGAATAAAGTGAGCTTATCAAAAGGCTTTGAAATTGAGATGTATACTGGCACACCTCAAGGTGAAATTGTCGGTCTCTCTGACAAAATTGTTGAGGCTTTAGACGGATTTGTGCGTGAGCCAGATAGCCGCAACGTGGAATACATAACCAAGCCCTTACACAGCTATGAGCGGCTATTGTGTGCATTAGTGCGTCCTCGGCAACAACTACGCCATTACCTTAAGCAATTGGGTGATTATACGTTAATTCCCGGCAGTACTCTGTCTTTGGGTAGGAGCGATCGCTTCTTCCGTTCCGATCCCACAAATCCCTATCACGACTACATCGAGCAAACCTATGGCACAAAAGTAGTCACAGCTAGCGTACATATTAACGTCGGTATCAGCGATCCAGAACTATTAATGCGGGCTTGTCGCGTAATTCGCACAGAAGCCCCCTTATTTCTCGCCCTGAGCGCGTCCTCTCCTTTCCTGGATGGTAAAGCCACTGGCTATCACTCTACCCGTTGGGGGCTATTTCCCCACACACCAGCCCATGTACCTTTATTTGAGAGCCACGCCCATCATATTCAATGGGTAGAACAACAGCTAGCTGCTGGGACAATGCAAAATGTCCGGCATTTATGGGCATCAGTACGCCCCAATGGCGATCGCCGTCCCTATGACTTAAATCGGCTGGAATTGCGAATTTGTGATTTAGTCACAGATCCAATTTCCCTACTAGCAATTACAGCCTTATTAGAAGCCCGGTTGTTGCAAATCATCGCCAACCCAGAAATTGATCCCTTAACCCAAAGTATCTTTTCTCCTGAAGAACTGCTCACCATCACTGCAAACAACGAAGCAGCAGCAGCCGTGGCGAGTCTGGATGCACCGCTTCAGCATTGGCAAGATGGCAGAACCATCATCGCCAGAGATTGGATTCAACAAATGTACCAAGAAGTTTGGGCGATCGCCAAACAACAAGGGTTTAGTTGTTTCCTTTCTCCCTTACACAAAATTCTCCGCGAAGGAAATGAAGCCCAACAGTGGTTACAGTTACATTCAGTCGGGGTTGATTCAGGGCGCGTTATCTCCCAAGCAATTATTGCCATTCAAGAACGGGAGCTGGAATTAGAGGATAAATTGTGTTCCCCCTCAATGGTGTAGCACTACATACGCGAATATCTGGCAAATGGTAAATTGCTTTGGAGGTATGAAAAACCCCCTAGTCAGGCGCTAATAGCTGTAATAACAAAAAATTATTATTCACCGATCTGAGTTAACAAAACTCTCAAAAAATATTTTGAGAGTTAATTTTCTTTGTTTTAAAAATCTAATCATTTGGTAGAGCTTGATAATTATTAACAAAACCTATAGATAGTTGATATCCATTGGTAAAATGTGTCGAGGTGATACATTGTTGTTTAAAATACATTCTAACCACTGAAAAATGCCCCAGGTAGTTTTAGTAAATCCCCTCATTCCCCCGAATACAGGCAATATTGCCCGTACTTGTGCTGCTACAGGTACAGAATTACATTTGGTAGGGCCTTTAGGGTTTGAAATTAGCGATCGCTACCTCAAAAGAGCTGGTTTAGATTACTGGCCTTACGTGAAGCTAAACTATCATGAATCGCTAGAAGCGTTTAAAGACGTGCATCAGCAACGTGGAGGTAGATGCTTGGGTTTTACTGTTCGGGGCAATTTTAATTATGCTCAATTTCAGTTTCAAGCAGATGACTGGCTGCTGTTTGGGAGTGAAACCGCAGGCTTACCGGCAACAGTTATCTCTGCTTGTGATGCCACTCTCTACATTCCCATGACTGAACCTCATGTTCGCAGCTTGAATCTTTCTGTGAGTGTAGCAGTCAGCTTATTTGAAGCCCGCCGCCAATTGGGTTATTTACAATAAAAACCTCCCCATGAATCGAGGAATCTCTGGAGCACAAAGGCAAGGTGAATGAGGGAGTGTGGGGAGAATATAAAAAAGCTTCCCACCCAATGCCCCATGCCCCATGACAAGCAAAACGAGTAAACTTTTGAGAAAGAAAAATAAGTAAAAACACTTATCCATTCAGGGATTCAATTGCCGAAATTAATTACTTGGGCAAATATATCGATTGTTACAGCCAAAATTATGTGAATGGTTATACTGGAGTCTGTAAGCTTTTCCTAAGCAAGGTAAAAATTACTGACAAACTTAGGTGAGCTTATATAAGAAATTTGTATCTAAAATTCCGGTCGATTCGCCAATTGAATGATAGTTTTTGATGAATTTCAATTATCCCCAAACTTGGGAACAAAATGGGTAAAACCTAGTCTTATAGGGCATTTAGTCATTTTTGGCTCAAGGAATAATTGAAAGGAGCGCAAAAGTAGCTGCGAGATAATACGGTTGTCTTTTAGGGAATAATCAACGTAAAGTCTCGTGTTGGGTAGACGGATTGGATAGAAATCTCTTGAAGATATCTACAGCAAGGAGATTTGCTTTTTCAGAAGTCGTGGCGAATCAATTGCTGCATTGCAACAGTGGAGATGGCAAAGTCTATATGTTTGTCCAGTCCCAGCTAATTCAGCAATATCGACAAAGACAACTGCAAGCAGCAAAAAATCCTCAGGTGTGAGGAATGGAACGGACAAGTCAGCACAGCAATTTTAAGTTTTGCTAACAGGTGTGAACTTGTCTAAATCAGAGAAGCAGGTTAATCTTGCGTAAGTATCTCTGGTGGGTGTGATCTTGATCAATCTTCAGATGTGATCTAAATCATTGACTAGTATCAGACTGAAAAAACAATTGAGGTCAGTTAAGCGCTAGTGATCATAGGAGGTCGTCTTTGAAAAGAGCATTGAAAAAGAGAGTAAAGGCTGTGCTGAAAAATTCCAAGAGCAGTGAAGGTGCCCCGGTAGAACAGTCAAATATGAATAATTCTGGAGTGAACCACCGGGCACGCACACAAGCCGCCATGATTGGCTTGGCAATCTCAATGGGAGCAACCAGTCTTTTGGTGACTCGACAAAGCGATCAAGCCCAAGCAGCGGCTCCTGTAGGCAGCCAAAAGGCAGCCTCAACAGTTCCTGCTGTTCCTGACACTGAGATGAAATTTGCTCCCGCAAAGCTGGATACCCAAACCGTCTCATTCGTGAGCGTGCCGGAAAATCCCGTCATCGTGGAACCAACAGCAATTTCACAAGTGCCTGGGCTTGAAGCTAAATTGCAATTAGCAGCGAATGGAATGTCTGTGCCAGTTCCAGCATCACAATCAGCTGCCAAAGCCACAACAACCTATAAAAGTTCTTACTATCAGCAGGCCGAATTAGTAAAGCGCTTACAAGCAGGCAACAAACTAAAACAAGTACAGAAACTTTCTATTGCTAATAGTGTAGTTAACTCACCAACTACATCCGTGACAGTACCAGCAACAGAAAATCAAGCTGCCGAAAGTGAAGTTACTGCTCAATTGAAGGCGCAGCAAGAATTTGCTCTAAATCGCTTACAAGAAAAATCGAACCGTTTAAAACAAAGTCTGGCGGAGTTGCGGTCTGAGGAGACCCAAAATTCATCACAAGTTAACACTGGTTTGGCTCAAACCACATCTGTAGTTGAAAAAGCGCCACAAATCAACACAAGCAGGATTACAACAGAGCAAACACCAACCAATACTGATGCTAACAAAGCTAGCCTGATATCTAAGCTAAAACAGGCAAAAGCTAATCCAGCTACTACGGCTAATACAGCTACGACAGCTACTACTGCGCCCGTAGTCACACCTGTACCAGCCCCAATCAAAGCTGCTGCGCCATCAGCTGGTGTGGGCTACGAAGTAAAGCCAGGAGATACCCTAGCGGCGATCGCTAGCAATTACGGTACTTCAGTTTCTGAGTTAGCTAAGGCAAATCATCTTAACAATCCAAATCAACTGCAAATCAGTCAAAAATTGGTTATCCCATCTGCTGGAGTGGAGAGCAGCAATGCTAGCCAATCCACGTTAGCGATTAACCCGACTGTAGAGCAGCCTAATGTTACTGCCAAAGTAGCACCATCCCCTGTGAACACTGCTGTTGTCAACCCTACTGTACCTGCTACACCACAGTTACCAGTCGTTGCCAACAATAGCAGTGTCACTGTACCAACAGCAGTAACTGCGAACAGCCAGATTCCGACCAACACCGCAGTCTCAAAAACAAACCCCAGCCCAGCTAACTCTTATGGGATGGGTGGTGATAGTCCGGTGCCAACGGTTTTTACGGAAATGCAGTCCAATCAAAAACCGCAGAAGCTAGCCAGCACTAAAAGTAACGAGCGCCTCCAAAGCTTACAAGCAGAAATTCAGCGATTGCGGGAAAAATACCGTGCCCAACAAGCGGGTGTGGTAACACCAGCAGTCAACGAAAATAATAATCCTGCGGTGGCAGTCCCCGTTCTTAATCCGAGTAATTTTGCGGTAACTAGCCCGACTACGCCACGGAATTCGGTGCAAATTCCTGTACCTGCACCCATTGGCACGACTAACTATACAGTCCAACCAATCAAGCCTGTATACCGTGCAACTCAACCTACTAACGAGCCAGTCAATCCAGAGTTCTTCTCCAACCAAGCCCCTGGCCGCAAGACACCTGCTGTAAGAATTGCCACCCCTCCCAGAGGTGTCAATGCTTCTGACTCCTTAGGCAAAATGCAGGGAACTACAGTTTCTCCTAGTGGTTTACCGGCTTTGTCAGCAGTGGATCAATATCTACCCAAACCAATTGACGAAGCTATACCCCCACCATCTTCGTCATCCGTAGCTTACATTTGGCCTGCCAAGGGTGTCCTGACATCTGGCTATGGTTGGCGCTGGGGAAGAATGCACAAGGGAATTGACGTTGCTAACTCCACCGGTACGCCGGTTTACGCCTCAGCTGACGGTGTGATCGAAAAAGCAGGCTGGAACAACGGTGGCTACGGCAATCTTGTAGATATCCGCCATCCTGATGGCAGTATGACTCGCTATGGTCATAACAGCAAGATTCTAGTGCAGCCTGGTCAGCAAGTCCATCAAGGAGACACAATTGCCCTTATGGGTAGCACTGGTTTCAGTACTGGTCCACACAGCCATTTTGAAATCCATCCCTCAGGTAAGGGTGCTGTTAACCCAATTACCTTGCTGGCAAATCGTATCTAGTTTCTCTGGTCAATGGTCAATGGTCAATGGTCATTGGTCATTTATCAAGAAGGCAAGAAGGCAAGAAGGCAATATAGGTTCCTCTGCCCCCAGATCACTGAGCGTAGTCGTACCCTACGGGAAGCAAGCTACGCGTAGCGGACGCATCAGAAGTGCTGCTCCCTTGCCCCTCTGCCTTCTTCATCCCCCCTTCCGCGTCCCCAGTCAATACTATTGACTCTGGACTATTGACAACCCTAAGCTTGATTGTGCCACTTGCCTAAGTCCTAAAAATTAGTTGCCAGCTAGACTAGCAATGATTGAGTTTTTCTGCTATATTTAGAAATGTGAAAAAACAAGGCTCAGTAGCTCAGTTGGTTAGAGCACGGGACTCATAAGCCTGGGGTCGTTGGTTCAAATCCGACCTGAGCCACTTTTAAAAAATAATCAGCGTAAGGGTTTCAGCCGATAGTCGAAGTTGTAGGACTAGCGGCTTTTAGCTGTAAATTCCTGACTTTGACTATGAATTGACTATTCAACAGAAACTTTATAGCCAGCATAGTCGGCACTCAAAATGGACATAAAAGTAAATAACGAGCAACTTCCAGCAATGTAGGTGCGACAAGTGTTTCCCGTCTTGCTGTCTCGCTGCTCAAACTCACTTGTAGTAAAAATTCATCAATTCGCTGTCGTAATTCTGGCAACCGCTCTAAATTGCGATCGCTGCGTGGTAACTCCATTCGCGTTTTTAACAAACCATAACCCAATTCCGCTAAAATTTCGTCAGCTTCATAAGGCATTTCAAAATAGGAGCGAAATGTGTAAGATTGCCCTTCTTGCAAAAGATGACGACGAGTCATGATTTTTGTGTTTGCAGCTACACACTCAATTACTATTCAATTTTAGTGCGAGCGCTCAAATTATCAGGACTGTTAAACATCATCCTCGTCATTTAATTGACCCAGTAAATCCAACGCAATCAACAAAGCCTGATTAAGTTTTGTGATGACTTCATCAGAAACAGTCCCTCGCAGACGCAACAAACGAGATTTCGACAAAACCCTCACCTGATCCGCCATAGCAATAGAATCTTTATCTAATCCTCCATCGGGTGCTTGAATTAATACCTGAGTTGGAAATACTCGCTTTGTGCTTCGATAAGTCGTACAGGGAACTGCTAAAACTACAGGGCTGTTAGCATTAATTACGTCACGACTAACAATAATTACTGGACGAACTCCTCCCTGTTCAGAACCTTCGGTTGGATCTAAACGCGCATCATATAAATCACCGCGTTTCATTCTTCTGATTTCATTAATTTAAGAGCCTCCCATTGAGCAGTTGCAAATTCCGCTTCCATTTGTAAAACTTCCTGTTGATAATCTACATCATTAACCATCTCTGCTAACTGTGCATCAATTTTTGCTCGTTTTAGCGCTTCTAATTCCCGACGTAACGCTTTAGCAATAAACTCGCTACGATTTTTTGCTTTCCCCTCCTGTACAGCTTTATCAGTTGCTACTAATAGTTCAGATGGTATTGCTACATCGTTAAGAATAATTAAGTTATCCATAGGAAATAATTTAACCAAGTTTCTAGTTAATATCTATGGTGACACAATTTAAAAATACCCCAATCCCCGCTCTGTCAACGCTTCAGATAACACGTCACGATGCATCAAAGCTCGATCCACCAAAGACTGAATTTTCTCAGATGAAAGCGGATCGCCATTGGCGTAATGCTCGATCCAAGTCTGACTAATTAAATTGGGATCATCTGGTAAATTAGCTAAATCCCAACCAGGCATTTCTAATTCTTCCATGAGGCGATTTACCTTGGGATCGTAACTGAGAGCAAAACAGCGACAACCTTCAGCTGCTGCCATAATTAAGCTGTGCAGGCGCATTCCAATTGTCATTTCTACGCCGCGATACACACCCTTGAGAAGCTGGGGATCTTCCAGACACATAATTTGGCTCACATCTTTAAGATGGAGTTTAATGGCTTCAGCAATGCTTAAATCTTCACTTTTTTGAAATGGTAAGAGTAGGATAAAAGCTTGCGTGGCTTTTTGGAAATCAACCAAAGCGCGAGTTAAATTTGCCAAGCGCGTTTCTGTAAGTTGGGAATGCGATCGCAAAGTTACCGCAACTCTAGGGGCTGGTAAATCCCAAAGTCCGGGGACGGGTTTAGACTCCAACGCCCAAACCGGGTCAGGCGCAAGAATACAAGGAATTTGCCAATCAGACAACAAAGCAGCACTAGCGCGATCGCGGACACTAATTTTTGTACAACCTGCAAAAGTCTGTCGTGCTAACCAACGAGTTTGCGGACGCTTCAACGGCCCAATTCCCTGACCCCAAGCCACAGTTTTTAAACCCATTTGCTGTGCCAAAGTCATCAGTCCCCCATAATATAAAGGATTGAGCGCACTAGTCACATCTTGGATTAAACTGCCACCACCCCAAATAAAAGCATCACAAGACCGCAAAGCTTGCAGTACAGGTAAAAAAGCCATGCGATCATAAGATTCTACCCCATAGCGATCGCGGGTTTGCTCTGGATTACCAGAAAGCACCACAGGTGTAACATGAGGCGGTAACATTTGCAAAAGCGTTGCCAATAAAGCTTCGTCACCACCATTACCTTTTCCGTAATACCCAGATAATAACGCCCGCATCGGTTTCCTTTTTGATTTGAGATTTTGCTTGCTCGAGTTTTTTTGCACCTGATTCTCTATCAGTTATACAGAAATTAGGTGAGATGGCTGCCATACTTCCCAAAAAATCCGATTTTTCTTATGGGAAGATGGGGAAAGGAGCAGGGAAGGGGACAAGGGAAGGGGGACAAGGAGGAGAAATAACTTTTGACTCTTGACTCTTGACTCTTGACTTTTGACTTTTGACTTTTAACTTTTGACTTTTGACTTACTTATGCACGCCCTTTCGATTCCCACCTGGATTATTCATGTTTCTAGCGTCATTGAGTGGATTGCCGCTATTTGGCTAATCTGGACTTATGGCGAACTCACTGGTAACCGGACTTGGTGGGGATTATCCTTCGCCATGTTACCTGCTTTAGTTAGCGCTATGTGTGCTTGCACCTGGCACTATTTCGACAATCCAGAATCTTTAGAATGGCTGGTAACACTTCAAGCTACCATGACCTTAGTTGGTAATTTTACCCTTTGGGCAGCTGCGGTGTGGATTTGGCGTTCTACCAAGTCTGCTCACAAGGGAATAGATTCTGTTGCAGCCCAACCTATTAAATCAGAGCAATGATATCTAAAGACGCCCTTTTTGCCCTTTCACTGTTTCCTTATTTGGGTTTCTTGTGGTTTATCAGCCGCAGTCAGCAAATGCCACGTTTGGCTTTGTATGGATTTTACGGCACTTTAGTATTTGTTGGTGTCACCATCCCAGCGGGAATTTATGCCAAAGTCCATTATGGCAAAGCTTTGGCGAATGTCGATTGGCTCCACGGTGGTGCAGAAGTTTTTTTGACCCTGGCTAACATCTTGATCGTGCTAGGTTTCTGGCAAGCTGTAAAGCAGTTAAAACTGAAAACTTCCACAGATAAAACCCACATATAGTTAGCTTTGTGATTGCATAGAGGATGAGGCAAATGGATGTAATTCCAGCAATTGATTTATTAGCAGGCCGCTGTGTGCGACTTTATCAGGGAGACTACGATCGCTCGCAAGTTTTTAGCGAAAACCCTGCTGATGTTGCTAAACAGTGGGTTGATCAAGGTGCAGCTAGGCTACATGTGGTGGATCTTGATGGTGCCAAAGCTGGTAAAATAGTAAACTTGGGGGCAATAGAAGCGATCGCTCAAGCAGTATCAGTACCGATTCAAGTCGGTGGGGGATTGCGCGACAAAGCCAGTGTACAGCAGCTTTTCAATACAGGCGTACAACGGGCGATTCTCGGAACCATCGCCGTCGAACAACCCCAATTAGTACAGCAACTGTGTCAAGAATTTCCCGGACAGATTATTATTGGTATTGATGCCCGTAATGGACTCGTAGCCACTCGCGGTTGGCTAGAAACCTCAGAAGTTTTATCCACCCAATTAGCTGTACAAATGCAAGAATTGGGAGCAGCGGCGATCATCTACACCGATATCCATCGTGATGGTACACTCTCCGGGCCAAATTTAGAAGCTTTGCGAGAACTAGTTGCCACAATTTCCATACCAGTAATCGCCTCTGGTGGCGTGAGTTCTGTGACCGATTTGTTAAGCTTGCTAGCATTAGAACCACAAGGCGTGACTGGTGTAATTGTTGGTCGTGCCTTGTATACTGGTGATATTGACCTCAAAGAAGCATTGCGTGCGATCGGTCCAGGGCGAATTCAAGATATTCCACCCAATCTAGACTTTTCCTCATTTGCTTAACATTTGCCTCCCTTCTCTGAAATCAGATGTATGTGTAGGGGTGGGGTTTCCCCATCCTTTACCACCATCCACAACACGCAATCATTGCTTAAATCGGTATGAGGCTACCAGTTAGTTCTTTTTTGAAATTTTCCGGATTAATAATTTATACTCTTGTAGTCCAATTTGTAGAGAGTTAACAATCAATGATTGTGTTCCTATGAAACGCCCACAACCACCCAACAATGGCAAGCCAGACAAAACTGAGCCTGGTGCTTTCAGGTTAAACAGTAACAAAAAAAGTGACAATCAACAGCAGTCCAAAAAACGCGATGAAACAAACTAAGTTTCTAGCTGTTAAATTTTTGATTGATTAATTTTAAATTTTTTTTAATTTATTTTTTTAACAATAATGGGTTTCCTTTTTTGTAGAGACGTAAAATCATAACGTCTCTATTTTTTTTACTATTTTTTATTTGTTGTCAATTGACAATTATTTAAAATATAAATTCTTTAAAGAGTTTCCGTAAATGCCCTGAGACATCATGTAGATTAAAACATAGATAAATCGCTCCTTCGTAACAGGTTTAAACTTATGTCCAATCAACAACGTAATTCCCAGACCGCAACCAACAAAAATAATAAAGAAAGTAAAACACCAACTAGTAGGAAACAACCGGGAGATAATGGGACTCCACGTAAGACACAGCCATAACTTTGATGTTTGGTAACTTCATTCGTAATCAGGACTTCCAGCAGTGGATTTTAAAGCACACTCTAATTTGACTATCAACACATCATCATTAATCATATAAACTAGTATCAACAACAAGATCCCGGACTTCTTAAAGAAGTCCGGGATCTCAAGCTGCACATCTTATTTGTTTTTTACCTGACTTTTAGCCTGTTCTAAAGCTATTTCTTTAATCGCTTGATATGAATTCACATTCGCAGTTCCTTCAATAGCTTTCACTGCTAAATCTTGAACTTGTTTAAGCGCAGATTCCAGTTGTTTAGAAAGGTTTTGAAGGCGATTATCTTGATTAGTAATAGTCTGTTCTAAAGATTGCAATCTTTGTTCATAAAAACGCTTCTGTCCTTCTACTTCTTTACCGTATAAATCTGATTTAATTTTAGCTTGATAATAAGCAATACCCTTGCCTTCTTCTGTGGCTTTTTTGAGAGCAGCTTCTTTTTCTTTAGGAAAGACTTCTACCTTCGCTTTAGCTTCTTCAAATTGTTTTTCTCGTTCGGCAATTACTTTTTCGCGTTCAGACCAATTTTTCTCTGTTTCTTGCTGAAATTCTTCTAATTGCTTATTTAATTCTTTTTGCTCCTGTTCGTATTCATCTTTTGCTAACTTCCGCTGAAGTTCTAAACTATATTTATATTCTGCTTCATCTCTTTGGCGACTTTTTTTGAGACTTTCATCTCGTTCTTTGCTTAATCTGTTATTTTCTTCTTGTTCTTTGAGCCAAGTCTTTCTTTGCTCATCTATTTCTTGCAATAAAACTTCTTTTTGCTGACTGAACTCTTCTTGATATCTCTTGGAATTATCTTCATAAGTACTGATGAGAGTATCCAAAATATCTTCAGAAATTTCTAAATTATGTAGTTGCTTTAGTTGTTCTACTTCTTGCTCGACATTTTCTCTAATTTCTGCTAGTTTCGATGCCTGTGTAGTTAACTGTTCGGATAATTCATTTGCCGCACTACCAAAGCCTAACTGAATTTTAGCCAAGCTTTCAATGGTATAATTCATCTTTTGCTGAACAGTAGATGGCTGATTCATAGCAGTTTTTGGCTCTAATTTTGGCTGATTTTTGATAACAGATTGGGTTTCTTTCAAGGCTTGATTCAGTTGTGTTTTAACTGCTGCTGTCTCTTTCGCTAACTCTTCGTAAGCCTGAAGAATTTCAGCTTTAGTACTCTTATCGGTTGGTTTTTTAGCTACCACAACAAACCTCCATGATTTCCAAAAGCATTTACTAACTAAATTAAGATTCTCAAGAGCAAATTAATCACTATTTAGCATGAGAACTATCAAAAGCTCTCATTGCTAAGTCTTGCGCCTGTTTTAATGCAGTTTGGAGTTGAGCAGAAATTCCTTCAATTTGCTCGGTTTGTTTTTTAATCGTTTCTTCTAAAGATTGAATTTTTAATTCGTAACTTTGTTTGCTAGCTTCCCACTCTTTTTCAAACAAATCAGCTTCGACTTTAGCCTTTTGGGTGGTTTCTTTAATTGCTTCTTCCCTGGCTTTCTTAACTGCTTCTTCCAACTCATTGGGAAAAGCTACTACTTTTTGCTGGTATTCTGTAAATAAAGGTTGACGTTCAGTGAGAATTTTTTCCCTTTCCGCCCAGTTTTTCTCTTTCTGTTGGGTGCTTTCTTGTATTTCCCGTTCTAAATTGCGTTTCCGCGCTTCATAAGCATCTGTAGTTAGTTTTCTAGTTGTTTCTAACTTATATTGATATTCTTCTGCTTCGGAAGTGCGTTGTTTAGCTAACAATTCGTTGTAGGCTTGGAGTGCTTCTTCATATTCTGCTTGATCTTTTTGCCACTCTTTGCGCCTAATTGTAATTTCTTTTTCTAAAGCTTCTCGTTTACTAGCAATTTCTTGTTCGAGAATTTTTAACTTTTCTTGATGTTCTTGATTTAAAATATCTAAAGCATCTGCTACTATCCTGATTTGCTGAAGCTCTTGTAACTGCTGCGTTTCAATTTCTATAGCTCGATTTAATTCATCTAATTTAGAGTTTTCTTGAGCTAATTTTTCAGATAGTGCATTGACAATGCCACCGAATTCTAATTGTAAATCAGCTAAACCTTTAACAATACTATCAACAGTGTATGTAGAAGCAGCCGCCAGAATTTCTTGATTTTTTGCCTTTTCTGCTGATTCTTGTTTCGTGGCTATTTTTGATTCTAATTTTTTCCTTTCTGCCAGAATTTGTTGAAAAGCTTGTGCTATTTGTTGTTTGCTGTCTTTGACTGCAACTGTAGTCATACTTCAACTCCTGTAAACATACAACAATTTCATCAGGTAGCAAGGCATACCAAAACTTACTCGATGCAGACATCAGAGTAGCCTGTAAATCAGCTTTTTCAGCAGGGGGTAAATACTGAAAGGTAGAATCAAAAGGCACTTTCTGGTTTCAGAAAATGTCGATACAGATCAAGTTTTGTGTGTAGCTAAATAGTATATTTGTACTATTAATAGTACTAGATTGAATTTGCTATTGTCAAGACGCAATTGTCGTCATAAAGAAACTTCAAGTTATGAAGTTACTGCAAACTTGCTTGGCAGGAGTAACAGGGATATTTATAATATGTTAGGTAATGTTACGGATGTTACGTTTTATAAATTAAGCCAGCAGATGTAGAAGTGCAAAGACGCTCAGGCAAGATAATTGATCCAATTGCCATTGCGATCGCACAACAGACCAAAACTTTTGTGATATCAATCTAATGTATACTAGTGAATCGACCAAGTTTTCCACCAAAGCAGACATCGGGCAAACTAGCCGGATTCTCATAGTCGAAGATGAAGAACTGATCCGAGAAATGGTAGTTGTAGCATTGGAGGAGGAAGGCTATGAGGTAGTCACGACCACAGATGGGCGGTCGGCTGTAGAATATCTCAAAAGTTGTGAACCCAACTCAGGGGAAGAATCCTTTGACTTGGTAATCCTTGATTTAATGCTGCCACAGATCAATGGATTAGATATTTGTCGCTTGTTGCGTCATCAAGGAAACCCAGTACCCATTTTAATGATTAGCGCCAAAGGTAGCGAAACTGACCGTGTTCTGGGCTTAGAAGTGGGAGCAGATGACTATCTAACCAAACCCTTTAGTATGCGGGAATTAGTGGCTCGCTGTCGTGCGTTACTTCGCCGTCAACGCTTCAGCGCTGTGCCGCAACTACCTATCCTAAAATACAAGGAAGTCAGCTTAAATCCCCAAGAGTGTCGCGTACTGGTTCGCGGTCAAGAGGTGAATTTGTCGCCCAAAGAGTTTCGACTGCTAGAACTGTTTATGAGTTATGCTCGCCGTGTGTGGTCGCGGGAACAACTGTTAGATCAAGTTTGGGGTCCAGATTTTGTCGGAGATAGTAAAACTGTAGATGTTCACATCCGTTGGTTGCGGGAAAAATTAGAGTTAGACCCCAGTCGTCCCGAGTATATTGTGACTGTCAGAGGTTTTGGCTATCGATTTGGATAAATGTGGGCGATAATTGTTAGTTTTTAGTTGTGATCAAGCAACTAATGACTTAAATGTTCGTATTGGGATTTTGTTTGGGTTTAACGTTAGGGATTGGTTTATGGATTTGGCAACAGGTACAACTGGATCTTTACCTGGAGCGAGTATCTAAACCTTTAAATTCTCCATATTCCAAGGTAGCACTGCCGCTGATTCCTAGTCTGCGGCAGGAAATTGCAATTGTGAAGCAGCAGCGACAGGATTTGCAGGAGTCGCTGGAAACATACCAAGAACTGCTGAATGTTGCACCATTGGGATTTTTGCAGGTAGATGAAGAAAATCAATTGCTCTGGTGTAATCAGCAAGCTAAGGAGATATTGTATCTGGAGCGGTGGCAACCAGGACAAGTGCGATTATTACTAGAATTAGTGCGTTCTTATGAACTCGATCGTTTAATTGAGCAAACTCGCGACTGTCAACAACCACGGGTGAAAGAGTGGGTGTTTCACCCCTCTTTTGAGAATGCCACAGCAATGTTAGAAATAAAGTCTCGGGCTATACGCGCCTCTAGCTTTCCTTTACCTAAAGGGCAAGTAGGAGTCTTTTTAGAAAATCGCCAACCCCTGCTAGATATGAATCAAGTAAGAGATCGTTCTTTTTCGGATCTAGCTCACGAACTCAGAACACCGCTGACTTCGATTCGTCTGGTTGTGGAAACTTTACAAAATCGTTTAGAACCGCCTTTAAATCGTTGGGTTAACCGCCTGATGCAAGAAGTGGATCGTTTGATTAACTTAGTACAAGGTTGGTTGGATTTGACTCAAATGGAAACAGATCCAACTATTCAATTGCATCCGGAAGTAGTGGAAGTGCGATCGCTCATTGCATCAGTTTGGGAAACTTTAGAACCATTAGCTCAAAGGCAACATCTCAATCTTAGCTATTTGGGAACAGAATCTGTTTTGATTAAAGCCGATCGCTCCCGCATGTACCAAGTTTTTCTGAACTTGCTAGACAACTGCATCAAATACAGTACTCCAGGTACAACTATTCAAATTCAAGCCAAAGTTGTATCAACAAAAGATAATCAAAAAAGCAATTCTACTTCTTCAACTTTAGAAATCGATATTATTGACTCTGGAGTTGGTTTTTCACAAGCAGATTTACCCCATGTTTTTGAGCGGTTCTACCGGGGAGATAAAGCACGGGCACGTAACCAGGTAGAAGATACTAATTCCACAACTACAATTGTCGGTAGTGGTTTAGGGTTAGCAATAGTCAAACAAATTATTCTCGCCCACGGTGGTTTTATCAAAGCCATGAATCACCCTGAGACTGGTGGTGCATGGATACAATTCCAATTACCGCAAGTCATGGCAAATACCTCCAGCTAAGACTATAGTAAAAAAAATAACTTCAATTTTAAGAAGACAAGTGTGAACGCTGCCCTTGATAGCCCCAATCCCGATCAACCCCACCAGCTAGCACGCGCGATGAGACGCTTAGAGCGGGATGTATTACGCATGGGAGCTTTGGTGGAACAATCGTTTCGTCTCAGCCACCAAGCTTTATTTTCCCGCAATTTAACAGCAGCTGAGGCACTTCCTCAATTAGATAAAAAAATCGATCGCTTTTATAGACAGATAGAGTCAGACTGTACAGCAATCATGACAATTCAAGCTCCTACACCGCAAGATTTGCGGTGCTTGAGTGCTTTTATGCAGCTAGTGCGAGATTTAGAGCGAATTGGGGATTATGCCGAAGATCTTGCAGAAATTGCCATTAAAATCTTTCCTTATCCACCTCATCCATCTTTACCAGAGATTGCAGTTATGTCTCATCATGCTCAAGCTATGTTAGCTACTAGCTTAGTGGCTTTAGCTGATTTGGATGAAGCGGGTGGGCGAAGTATTAAGCATTTAGATGATGCTGTCGATAATGCCTATGAACGTCTCTATCAGACTTTAGCTTTTCAAAAAGATGTTTCCGGCGTGGTGGAACCGATTGTGCTTTTAGCCTTGGCTATTCGTTACCTAGAACGCATGGCAGATCACGCCACTAACATAGGACAAAGAGTAGCATATATTGTTACTGGGCAACATTTCTAATTAAAGCCATTTTTGTAGGGTGGGTACTCCTGAACCTGCGCTTACACCATGATTTTTACATGGTGAGCAGTACCCTAACTATGTTGATTGAGAATGGTGCAAGATATGGGATGAAAAATTAGATTTCACTAAAAGCTTACCTCTTCTTAAACTTTAAACTTTAAATTTCAGTCAATATAAAAAAGTGATACTTCTAACAAAGTCAAAATAATAAGTATCACTTTTTTGATGTCTTGCTGTTTCGGGGAAGGAGTTCAGAAAGATCAATAATTGAGGATTAACTTTTTCAGTATAAAAAGATACGTTTTATTGGAATTAGGCAAACTGACAAATTAGGGGATTATTATATCAGTACAAAGTAATTTTTATTACAAAAATTACTTTGCAATTTAAGCAGGAAAATGTATGGATAATCACAGATTTCTCTGTGAGAAAGTTAAACAATATGTCAAAAGTAATACTATATTTTGTGGTATAAATATCCAGAAATAATTTGGACTGATGCAGACTAATAACAGCAAATTAGGGATGATTTATTTTTTGAGGTTTCCTGGCAAAAAGTAGCTATAAATCCTGAATATAACTAAGTAATGCAAATTTCCTCTGATGTCTGGATTCTATTATTACCTAGTGTCTATATTAAGCATCAGATATTCAAATAGATTTACTTTTTTAGTCCCATGATTTACATCGGAAAATGAAAGGTATTGAGGTATTATAGATATTTCTTATACAAGTAATCAAATATTTCATTTCACTAAAGCAATAAAATTAGAAAAATTTATTAAAATATTTAGAGTCATGATTTAGAATTTCTGTATAAATTTTACAACCGTTGAACCCTATTGATAAATTATCAAATTAATTCAGGATAAATAAATGTTGTTAAAAATGTCAGTATTTCTACTCCATCAAATTTGTATCTGAATGTCTTCCACAAGTTCTACCACACCATCCTCTACTACATTGAATAATTCCATAATAAATGGACAGTTACCTCAAATAATATTTAATCGTGGAGAAGTGATACCACCACGTAATGAAGTACTTTGGCGGATTGAGCGAGGAGCAGTTCGGACTTTAACTTGGAGTGAAGAAGGAACATTTATCACTCTGGGTTATTGGGGACCGGGCGATATAATTGGCTACCCCTTATCTAAAATCAAACCCTATCAAATTGAAGCTTTAACAAGCGTCGAAGTCAGTGTTGTGCCACCGCATCTTTGGTATCAAGACATCAACGCTTTATTATCTCATATTCAACAAGCCGAGGAACTATTAAGTATAGTACATCGTAAACCTATGTCACTACGCTTGTGGCATTTTTTATTGTGGTTAAGTGACAAATTTGGTTGTGAAGTAGAACAGGGCAAATTGCTTGATCTGAATGTTACTCATCAGGAAATAGCAGAAGTTTTAAATACTACAAGGGTAACGATAACGCGACTGTTACAGCAATTTGAAGAGTCAGGAAAGATTTTGCGCCAAAAAAGACGAATGATTCTTTGCTTACCTAATAAAATTATCAAATAATAGGGTAAGATAATGTTGCTTTACTTGTGAAAAGTACCAAGTAACTTTGGTAAAATCATGAGAAGCTTAATGTAAGTAAATTCCCTAATAAAAGAAAATCTTTTAGGTAAAATTTACTTAGGAGTTAATGAGTTTAGGTGTGTGTGAGAGTAAAACTAATGAAAAAAGCATTTTGGGAGCTGGTAAAGATTGGCCCATTGGTTGTTGCTGCTACATTTTTGGCAGCTAACAGCACCTTGGCTGCTGAAGCCAATGAACAGGTAACTGGTGTTAGCCAGTTGGCGCAAGACTCTAGCAGCATGGAACAAGTGACATCCGTTTCCCAATTTTCGGATGTACAGCCTACAGATTGGGCATTTCAAGCTTTACAATCACTGGTTGAGCGCTATGGCTGTATTGCAGGTTATCCCAACGGTACTTATCGCGGTAACCGTGCTTTAACTCGTTATGAGTTTGCTGCTGGGTTGAATGCTTGTTTAGATAGAGTTAACGAACTGATTGCTACAGCTACTGCTGATTTAGTAACTAAGCAAGACCTAGCTACTCTACAGCGTTTACAAGAAGAATTTTCGGCTGAATTAGCTACCCTGCGCGGTCGTGTTGATTCCTTAGAAGCACGTACTGCTGAATTAGAAGCGAATCAATTCTCCACTACTACCAAGCTAGTTGGAGAAGCGATTTTTAACGCTTCTCAGGCTTTTGGTGACAACAAAGTAGTCCCTCCTGGTTCTCCAGCTACAGACTTGGATTCTAACACCACCTTCTCTGATCGCGTTCGTTTAAATTTGTACAGCAGCTTTACTGGTAAAGACCAGTTGCAAATCCGGTTGCAGGCAGCAAATATTATTTCAAATGCTGGTGTCACTGGTACAAACATGACCCGCTTGGCCTATGATGGCGGCAGCAATAACAGCGTTGAAATCGATAAAATCAATTATGCTTTCAACCTCAGTGATGCCATCCGTGTCAAGGTTGATGCTAATAATGCTGAGTTATTTGAAAACGTCAATAACTTCAACCCAGACTTTGCTAGTTCTGGTAAGGGTGCAATATCCCGCTACGGACGTTTCAGCCCCATTTATCGCCAAGGTGCTGGTGGTGCTGGTCTGACTGTCACCTTCAATCCTCAGAAAAGTCCTATCAGTTTTAGTGCAGCTTACCTAGCCCGGAATGCTAGCAATCCTAATGCTAATAACGGGGTGTTGGAAGGTGAAAGTACCATATTTGGACAGCTAACTTTCCAACCTAGCAAAGCCTTCAACGTCGGTTTTAGCTACGCCCGCACTTATCAACCCAGTCCCAGCCTCTTCCAAAATACAGGTAGCGCATTTGCTAATAACCCCTTTGGCGCTAACACTCGGACTGAATCCGACAATTATGGTATTCAAGCTACCTTCCAACCCAGTTCTAAGTTAGCTCTGAGTGGTTGGGTGGGCTACACTACAGCTGATGCTGTCACTGGCCCTAGTAGAAGTGCTGATATTTGGTATTGGGCTGCTTCACTCGGTGTTAGAGACTTGGGAGCCAAAGGTAATGTTTTAGGTCTTCTGTTTGGACAACCACCCAAAGTCACCGGTGGTAGTGGTGGTATTACCGAAGAATCCGGCACATCCTATCATCTAGAGGGTCTATATAAGGTGAGGGTTTCTGATAATATTCAAGTCACCCCTGGTTTGATAGTGATATTCAATCCTGAGAACAACGACAATAACAACAATATTTACGTAGGTACTCTCCGTACTACCTTCAGTTTCTAACGGCGGTAATGGGTTGTTAAGTTCGGGGTCAAGGGCGGGGAAACCCCGCCCCTACAGTCGCATTTTTTTAATTGGTATAATTATCAAAATTTAACCCGCCTAGAGGTGGGTTTTTGTTTGGGTAAAAATAGTTACAAGGGTTTAATATCTTGTTGATTAGATAAATCTGTTGGTGGGCGATCGCTACTCCAAGCCCACCATGCAAAACTACAGTGACAATTGTAGAATTCTTGCCATTTGCGGCGACGGTCTTCTGTGATCACAGGCGATCGCCTATTGAGCCAAACTTCTATAGCTTCTCGGCTACTGGCGTTGCAGTTAGGACAGCAAAACTGATAAGCATGAATTGCTTTATTTGTCCATTCAGGCGGAGTGGGAGCAAAAGCGTCCATGTATCTGAGAAGTTATGACAAAACAAAGGTTAGCATAAAAAGTGATTTTTTTGTCATTTGTCATTGGTCATTGGTCAATAGTCATTTGTCTCCCTTCCCTTGTCTCCCTTCCCTCATCTCCCTCATCTGCCTATTTCCAGTGATAATCAGATAACTAGAACTTAAGTGACTATGCATTGATTTTATGGAGCCTAACGTTGAAATTCGCCGTTTACTAGATGTTATGCCTGCTTCTGGACGTATGATCACAAAAATCGTCAGCAAGCCAGAACAGCCAAAGGTGATTGACGCTTCTTTCCCGCTTCCTTGGAACCAAGAGAGACCGATATATATTAATTTTGATTTATGGTTTCGTCTGTCGAAATCACAAAGAGATTTATTACTGTTACAAAGGGTTAGCTGGTTAACAGGGGTGAAGTGGTTCAAACCAGATATTTATCAAGGCATAGTATTAGTAGGACTGTTGGGTGGATTAGTCGAATCAACCCAGTCAGATGTAGTCGGTGTAGCGATCGCTTTAGGATTAAGTGCGATCGCCTGCTTTCGCCTCTGGCGTAATAATCAATCAAAAGAGCTAGAATTAAATGCTGATGCAGCGGCAATTCGCATTGCAGGGCGGCGAGGTTACTCCGAAGCTGAAGCCGCACAACATTTGTTATCTGCAATTGAAGCTATAGCCAAAATTGAGGGACGGACTGGGTTAAATTTTAGCGAGTTGATTCGTTGCCAAAACTTAAGGGCGATCGCTGGTTTGTCTCCTGTGGGTATACCGGAAAGTTATATAAAGTAGGAGAAAGTTGGAATTTTATTGTGATGATGACTGAAACTATTGCCAAAAAGTAATTACGAATTACGAATTACGAATTACGAATTACCCTAGCTATTTCACATCAGTTACTCGCCAGCTAAGTTTTAAGTTCACCCAGAAATTCCAGATGGTAGCAACTGCGATCGCAATCAGGTTAGCTATGTAGCGGTTGGGAATGATAAAATTAAATACTAGGTTCAAAATCAGTACATTTAATATCAATCCAGCCAGACAAATTAAATTGAATTTCCAAAAGCGCTTCCAGCGGTGATGCCATTCCTGCTGTTTCATGGTGACATCAGCAAAAGTCCAAGCGTCATTCCATAAGAAATTATTGAAAATAGCAATTTCACCGGCAATAATTTTACTACGCGTCAAAGGCAAAGCTAGGGTTGTGGGGTCGCTGAGTAAATAAAGCACTGCCATATCTACAAATACCCCACTTAGTCCTACCAATCCAAAACGGAGGAATCTCCCAATCGGGAAACCAATGTTTTGACTCAATTGTTCTAATTGTCCTGTGGCTTGGCTAACTCGTCGCCAACCGCCTGTAGTCAGCCGCAACCTTAGGAGGTGGTGGAGATAATCTACATATTGTTTCCATGTCACCTTGCTTTCGCCTTCTTTGCGTTCGCAGAACACATAGCCGACTTCAGCAATTTCATCTACCTCTCCCCGCCCAATTACTTCTAGGAGAATTTTGTATCCTACTGGATTAAGTATTGCCCCGGCGATCGCATTTCGCCGTACCATAAAATAACCGCTCATGGGGTCAGAAACTCTCCCCAGTACGCCTGGTAGGATAACCAATCCCAAAACTTGCGCCCCACGGGACAGGAAACGCCTGACAATACTCCAACTACTGACACCACCGCCTTCAACGTTACGGCTAGCTACTGCTAAATCTGCACCCTGTTGGATTTGGGCTAACAATTGCGTCAATACTTCTGGCGGATGCTGTAAGTCTCCGTCAATGACTCCTAGGATACGCCCTCTGGCTACTTGCCATCCCCGAATCACCGCTGAGGATAGCCCTCGTTCCTGTTGTCGCCGCATTACCTGCAATTGCGGGTATCTCTCTGTCAGGGATTGTGCTACTTCCCAAGTGCGATCGGGACTATCATCATCTACCACAATCAGTTCATACTGTCCAGGAATAGACTCATCTAACAACAGACTCAAGATTTTGACAACATTGTTAATATTGTCGCGTTCTTTGTAAGTTGGAATTACTAGGGAAAGTAGAATCACTTCCCTAGTTGTAGCTGTAATCTGAGGAGGCAATGCCGGAATTTGTAATTTACCAGTTGGTACTGATAATAATGACTTGGGTTGGTGGTGAATCATTAGAGCAAAATCCAGTTCGTCATCAATTATATCAGTTGATTTCGTCACACATCTCATGACTACTGTTTTGGCTAGCTAATTTTCAACCAGAATTTAGGCATTGGAGTTTTACACCTAAAGAGAGCTTGAACAGTATGTTTTTTAGATGTTTCTGTAACTCTTCTGATGTATAAAACAAAAATATCTTATTTTTCTTGTTTACAATCACCAATTTTGTCAGAGCGTTACTTAGTGGCAAATTAGTTGTAATTTTTAGCTATTTGGGGAAATTCTTTCGACGTTTATGATGTATATTTGCCATTTTTAATGGTGCTTGCAGAACGCCCGTTATTTCAATAAATTATTGCATATCCCAGTAAATAAATTAAGAGATATTACCTGCTCACTAGCTGAGAGGAAAACTATCTCAAGATAGATATATAAAAAATTAATTTTTGTAAAAAATACATATATAGCAATGCTAAATAATTCGTTAACAACAATATCCCCGACTTTAAAGAATTCGGGAATCTGAAGTAATAGTACTGCTAGAGTTTGTTCATATTATCACTATTCAGGATTCCTGACAAAATGGAAGGAGTAACTTGGTTTTCACTAACGCCCTGTGAAGTATAAAACTGTTGATGATATTCTTGACCGTGCCTTGCTGGGATACGATATATCCCCAGCAGAGGGAGTGGTATTGTTAAAACAAACAAATCCAGAAGCGATCGCACTCATTCAAACCACAGCTGATAAACTCCGCCATCTTCAAGCCGGTGATTTGGTTACCTACGTAATCAATCGCAATATTAATTTTACTAACATCTGTGAGCAGCACTGTAGTTTTTGTGCTTTCCGTCGCGATGATGGCGATGATGGTGCTTACTGGTTAGATTGGACACAAATTATCGAGAAAACTACAGATGGGGTGCAGCGGGGTGCAACGGAAATCTGTATGCAAGGGGGATTGAACCCACAAGCCCAGATAAATGGTAAATCGCTGCCTTATTATCTCAAGCTGGTGGAAACTATTAAGCAGGAATTTCCTCAGCTACATTTGCACGCTTTCTCACCTCAGGAAGTGCAATTTATCGCCAGACTGGATGGGCTTGATTACGCTGATGTGATTGCGGCTTTGCGCGATGCTGGTGTAGGCTCAATGCCAGGAACAGCCGCCGAGGTGTTGGATGATGAAGTTAGGCGCGTATTGTGTCCAGAGAAAATTGATACAGCAACTTGGTTAGAAATTGTCAGTACAGCCCATCGATTGGGACTACACACTACCAGCACCATGCTTTCAGGACATATCGAAAGTCCAGAACAGCAAATCGGACATTTAGAGAAATTGCGATCGCTGCAAATGACTGCGATCAACAACGGTTATCCAGCAAAAATTACTGAGTTTATTTTATTACCTTTTGTCGGGCAGGAAGCACCCAAACCCTTACGTCGGCGCGTGGGACGCGATCAACCGATTTTAAGTGATAGCTTACTACTGATGGCTGTAGCGCGGATTTATTTGGGAAATTGGATTCCCAATCATCAGCCAAGTTGGGTCAAGCTGGGGTTAGATGGGGCTACAGAAGCTTTAGTTTGGGGTTGCAACGATATTGGCGGCACATTGATGGAAGAACACATTACCACAATGGCAGGTGCGTTAGGCGGTACATCGATGGAACCAGAAACTTTACAAAAGGCGATCGCTTCTTTAGGAAGACCTTACCAACAAAGAGACACTCTCTATCAAAAACTTTGAATTCATCCTTCATCCTTCCTCATGATCCCCCGGATACCAATCCAAGATACTATGGACGTTGATTTATGCGTTATTTCAGTACATGCTTATGAAGCGCTATTGGTCGCGTCTGCTTGCCCTGGTTTTAGTTGTATCCATCAGCTTAATGGGCTGTTCTAGTCCTGATAGTTTGACAGGGGATTATCGTCAAGACACCTTAGCGGTCGTCCAAACTTTGAGAAACGTCTTAGAGTTATCAGATGATTCACCAAATAAAGCAGCAGTTCAAGCAGAAGCGCGTCAAAAAATAAATGACTTTTCAGCACGCTACCAGCGAGCTAACTCTGTTTCTGGTCTTAGCTCCTTTACTACCATGCGAACAGCCTTAAATTCCCTAGCAGGACACTACAGTTCTTACCCCAATCGTCCTGTACCCGAAAAACTCAAAAATCGCCTAGAACAGGAGTTCAATCAGGTAGAGGCGGCGCTGAGACGCGGTGGTTAACTGTCAATGAAGCAAGGTCAAGAGTCTCAATCAAATTGGGACTCTTGACAGCTTTGTTAAGTTTAATTGATTCAAGTAAACAGGTTTTAAATTTTGAGTTGTGATTTACATATTATTATGTCGGATATTATCATTGACGACAAAGCAAATAACCAAAAATTGGAGAATTACCTGAGTCTCTTTTAAAACTTAACTTAGTAACAAAATCCGGCAACAGAAATAGGGGTTTGAGAGTCTAGAAAAAATAGGCTTCAAAGCCCCTATTTTCTTAATAGATAATTTGACTTACATCAATCCCAGTCTATGTAATTGGAGGTTGATGGTCAGACTACTCGTAAAACTGCTTTTGGCAAAAAATTGGCAAAGAGCAATAAAAGAAAGATGATTGATCTACCCCTTGCCGAACTTTTACGAGAAGTCTACTTTTCCTGCTACCTTGAAGTATGTTTAACCTTCCCTTGAACGTTACGAAATCAAAGTTATTTGCCCGTCGCCTATTAGCTGCCGTTTTCAGTAGTAGTTTATTGATTCCCAATTTTGGGATTCAACCAGTCCAGGCGCAAGTCCAAGAATATTGCCAGTTATCGCCAAAAGTAGTCAAAGAGAAAGAGACTTTACGTCTTACAGCACTTCGAGGAAATCCAGAAGCCAAAACACGCTACCAGCAGATATTAAAACAACATGCACAGGAAATGCAGGCTTGTCGTAATCGCACCTGGCCGCAAAACCAAGCCATTTGGCTGCGTTTGTATCCTTGTGACGCTCAACCTGGTTTACTCGATCAAATAATGGATCGGATGGTCAACCTTGGCTACAACCAAGTAAACTTGGAAGTTTTTTATGATGGGCGGGTACTTTTGCCAGCAGCAACTAACCCGACAATTTGGCCTTCTGTGATTAATAACCCAGGTGCAGAAAAGGTAGATTTACTGGCGGCTGCTATTCAAAAAGGGCGACAACGGGGTTTAAAAGTTTACGCTTGGATGTATACGATTAATTTTGGCTATAGCTATGCGTTGCGTCGAGATCGAGATGAGGCGATCGCCCGTAATGGCAAAGGTCAAACTAGCTTATATGTTGTAGATGTAGGCACCCATGTATTTATCGACCCCTACAACGTACAGGCAAAACGCGACTACTACATAATGGTGCAGGAGGTACTGCGCCGTCGCCCAGATGGAATTTTATTTGACTATGTGCGCTATCCCAGACAATCAGGAAGTGATTCTATCGCCACCAAAGTTACAGATTTATGGTTATTTAGTTCCGCAACTCAACAAGCTTTATTTCGACGGGCACAAAATAATAAAGGGTTAGATTTAATTCGCCGCTTTTTGAGTAAAGGATATATCACCGCTGCTGATGTCGCAGAAGTCGATCAACTTTATCCCCAAGAAGCAGAAGCTTTGTGGCAAGGTCGAACTGTATCGACAGCGCAAAAATCCCTGATCAATCCCGCACAAAAACAACCGCTGTTACAATGGGATTTGTGGCAACTTGCTGTCGCCCACGCTATGCAAGGTATCTTAGATTTTGTCGCCTTAGCCAGTCATCCAGCCCAACAATTAAATATTCCTGCTGGGGTGGTATTTTTCCCGGAAGGGAACCAAACTGTGGGACAAGGGTATGATTCGCGCTTACAACCTTGGGATCGGTTTCCTAGTTCCTTGCAATGGAATCCGATGGCTTATGCTACTTGTGGTGATGTCAGTTGTATTATAGCGCAAGTACAACGGGTTTTGAGTATGGCTAAACCAGGTACACAAGTGTTTCCCGCCTTAGCAGGTAAATGGGGCAGCTCAATTAGTAATCGTCCATCCTTGGAAGCCCAAATGCAAGCACTCCGCCAATTTGCCCCCCAAATCAAAGGAGTGAGCCATTTTGCTTATTCTTGGCAATTCCCTGAAAATGATGGCGATCGCAAATTTTGTCGCGCTCAGTAATTTAAAATACTATGTTGGGCTAAATACATCCCAGCCCAACAGAAAATTCTCAATTACGCCAATCACCCAATTGAGTAGTGAGAAAATAGCGTACATGGTCAACAAATCCAGGCCCCCACTGTCTAGTTCCATGTCCCATCCCCGGAACGACATAACAAGCACCATCAGGAAATTTTTGGGCACAAGCACGGGTATCGCGAATGCGGACAATTGGATCGTTAGCACCCACTAAAAAGCGCACCCGACGCGGTAGCTGCACTTGGTCTACATAATTCATGGGATTGCAGTCCCATGCATATTCATCGTGATATTTGAGATTTTTGGCTAACTGTAAAAGCTTAACTACAGGCTGTAAATCAGGCTGTACTCTTTGCAACACTGCTGCTGTTAATCCACCTAAAGGCGAAGCTGCCAAATCTGGTAACAATCCATAACCCCAACTGTTAGCAAAAGACTGGAGATTAGTATGACCAATAGCGCCCAGTAACCTATCCCCCAAACCTTGCGCTGTAAAGGCGTAGCCAGATAGCAAAACTCCCATACTCACCCCAAACAAAGCCAGTCTGGAATCACTCAGACCATAGCGATCGCTACAAAAATTTCTGATGCTAGCAATATTACTAGCAGTATTGCGGAATATACTTAATAGCAATGCCGTATCAAAGGCAATACCTTGGTTAATTAATGGCTGAATCTCATTCTGAACTACCGCTGTGAAGGTACGCACTAAGCTCCGTTCACCTGCCAAAGGCGTATCAAATAAAGCTACAGCAATACCCATCTGCGTCAGTGTTGGAACAAGAAAAGCATTCCAACCATAAGGCGCACTCATCCCTTGTAAACCAATGACTAGGGGTGTGTCTTGTGGTGGTCGATTTTGTGGTAAAAACACAGCTACGGGAAAGCCGCTTAAACGTTCGTCAACTTCATTTATACCAGTATAAGGATAAGGCTCATCGAACCAATAGCGATCGCCATTCACACCGTCAAAATTAATTGTATCTGGCCCGTAAATCTGCATATTAGCTAGCTGGCTTCTTTTATAACTCAGGGTTATTATTCATTTGCTGTAACCAAGCTTCTAAATCAGCCACCGCAGCAAAATCCAATAAAGCTACAGCCAAATCTTCTAACTGCGATCGCGATAACTGTTGAACACGTTCTTCTAAATCAGGGGTAAGCGTACCAACTCGGCGAGGAAGTTGACGCAGTATTAGGCTTAGTGTTGCTTGTTCTTTTCCCTGTTCGATTCCCTGTTCGATTCCTTCTTCCATCCAACTTGTAACTATTTGCATAACTACCTCCTGTTCACTTGGTTCTATGCTAGCAATGTCAGCTTGTAATAGTTTTTGTTCTTCTGCATTCAAGCGTAAATAAGTATCAATAAATCCCGAAATCAACCGCATCCTGGCTGGATCTAATCGCAATGTTGCTAACAGACGCAAGCATTCCAATTTCACTTGGCGACGTTCTGCGGGTGCAATATTCATTTTGGACATTAATGCAGTTGCTATTGGATTTTGTTGACGCACAAAATCCCGCCAATTCAAGCGATTTAGCTGAATCACATCATAGTTAAACTGTAAAACTACTTTATTAGGAAAGACTACTTGATGTAAATTTGGTTCTGGAGTTTTTGGATAATCGTAAGAAAAGATAACTACCGGATATACAGGTAAATCAAATTTTTCATACAGCCGAGAAAAATAACGAAACATTCGCTTGTCAAAATCTGGTTGCTTATAAGCTTGATTTTCTACATGAATGAGAAAATAAGACTCTTGTTCGCGAAATTTTACTTTGACAATTAAATCAGCTTCGTAACGTACCCCAGCAGTGACATCGGTAAAGACTTCTTTGTCTAGGAATTCTAGAGAATCTCGTTCCAGATAAACCAGTATTTCTGGTAAGAATAATTCTATAAATTCTATAAAGAAAGTAGTTAGGAGTTCTTTAAACAGTCGGTCATGATCGATTGTCACTTTGTTTCCATCCAATTATCACCTGCACGGACATCCACTAATAACGGGACAGTTAACTCAACTGCATTTTCCATGACTGACTTAATTTGTGGTTGCAATTCTTCCCATTCTTGGGGCGGAACTTCAAACACCAATTCATCGTGAACTTGTAATAACAACCGCGCCTGATATTTACTTAAAACCTCATGCAATCTCACCATTGCAATTTTGATAATATCCGCACTAGAACCTTGAATTGGCGCATTCGCAGCAGAACGCAGTAATCCCGCATCGTAAGGGCCTAAATTTTTTAATTTGCTCAAATCAATCTCGTCTGGATTGCTGCCTTTTAATTGACGTAAACTATTGCTGGTAAACTCAAAATAACGCCGACGACCGAGAATTGTTTCTACATAACCTTGAGCGATCGCTTCTTTTTTCACTCGCTCTAAATATGTAAATACTTGTGCATAGCGTTCGTTAAATCTTTTAATAAATTCGTTAGCATTGGCTTTATCAACTCCAGTGGAACGGGCAAATTTCAGAGAACCCATACCATAAATTACGCCAAAGTTAATCGTTTTAGCTAATCTGCGCTCATCTGCTGTCACATCTTCTTTTTCAAACACCAACCGCGCTGTGACAGTATGAATATCTTCATTCTGCTGATATGCTTGCACCAAAACTGGTTCTTGGCTTAAATGCGCCAAAATTCTTAACTCAATTTGCGAGTAATCAGCCGCTACCATTAACCAACCAGGTTCTGGTAAAAATGCTTTGCGAATTTGACGACTAAAAGCTGTACGAATCGGAATATTTTGTAAATTTGGATTAGAAGAAGATAACCTACCAGTTGATGTTGCTGCTTGGTTGAAATCTGTATGCACTCTCTGAGTATCAGGACGCACCAATGCTGGTAATGCATCTACATAAGTAGACTTTAATTTAGATAAAGTCCGGTACTCAATGATGGCATCAACAAAACCAGTTTGGTCGATTTCTTGCAGTTTCTCTAATGTTGCTGCGTCTGTAGAGTAACCTGTTTGAATTTTCCGCGAATACTTA
This sequence comes from Calothrix sp. NIES-2100, assembly GCF_963875285.1. Taxonomy (NCBI): domain Bacteria; kingdom Bacillati; phylum Cyanobacteriota; class Cyanophyceae; order Nostocales; family Calotrichaceae; genus Calothrix; species Calothrix sp. NIES-2100. Next base: position 6,846,586 of record NZ_CAWNLA010000001.1, on the reverse strand, counting down.
GTACTTAAACCCAATTTTTCAAACAAAATATGGCTTAATTGTTTAGGAGAACCTAAGTTAAATTTTTCCCCAGCTATCTCTGTCGCCTGTTCTTCCAACCTTGCTAAATCGATTTCTAATTGCTGCGAAAGTTCTTTGAGGTAAGCTGAATTAATCCTCACACCTGTGTATTCCACTTGGGCTAAAACTTCTTCTAGCGGTTGTTCCACTTCGACAAATAGCTGATTTAAAGCAGAAAATTTTTGTAGTTCCTCACGCAATTTGCCTACTAATCCAAATGTAGAATAAACATCCATACCGCAGTAATCGGCGACAGTATGAATGTCTAAATCAGCAATAGTTTTGCCTTTAGGAACTAAATCTAGATAACTTTTCGCTGTTAAACCCAAATATTTTTGTGCTAAATCACTCAAATTATGGCTAGCATCTGGATTTAAGAGGTAACTAGCTAGCATGGTATCAAATACCACTCCTGCCAATTTTATGCCTTGACACCTAAGAACTAAACGGTCAAATTTGGCATTTTGCAAAGATTTAGGATAATCAGCACTTTCTAAAATTGGACGTAATGCTGTTAGCAGCAAATCTAGTTCTAGATTTCCCCCACTTTTATGACCAAGGGGAATATAAGCCATTTCATCTAGTTTTGTACCCCAGCAGCAACCAATTCCCACTAAAGCAGCGTCTCGTGGTTCTAAATCTGTGGTTTCTGTATCCCAAGCAACGGGTGTTTCTGGATTAGTAAATTTTTTTAACAGCTTGACTAACTCAGTGAGTTTCGCTTCCGTATCAATAATTTGTGGTTGAATTGCTGAAGCTGGCTTTTGTTTAGCTGCTGCTGTATCAGCTGCACTAAAGAACCACAAATTAGGATCGTTATCATCGATGCTAGGTTGTGCTGCTGTGGTGGGTGCAGAAACTTCTGCAATTTGTCCGCCAAATTTTTGCTGAAGTTCGTTGATTTGGGCTATGAAACGATTAAATTCTAATTTTTCTAAAATTGGTACTAGCAGATTTTGATCAAATCCCTTTAATTTACAATCTTCTAAATCTACTTCTAAAGGCACATCTATAACTATTTTCGCCAAATATTGCGACTTTTTGGCATCTTCTTCGCCTGTTAAGAGTTTTTTCTGAGTTGCGCCTTTAATTTCAGCTATTTTGGTATAAATATTCTCTAAAGAACCGTAGCTAGTAAGTAGCTGTACGGCTGTTTTTTCCCCAATACCCTTGACACCAGGAATATTATCTGATTTATCACCACAAAGAGCTTTAAAATCAACAATTTGTGTAGGTAAGACACCTAGCTTTTCTTGAACTTGTTCTGGTCCGAATTCTGTGATGCCATTTGTCGATCGCTTCCAGGCATCTGGAGTAAAATTAAGCACAGTGATTTGCTTATCCAGGTCGATGAGTTGAAACAAATCGCGATCGCCTGTGAGAATTTTCACTTTATACCCTGCGGCAGTGGCGAGTTGTGCTAAAGTTCCTAAAACATCATCTGCTTCATAACCAGGAGCCGTGAAAATCGGCAAGTTGAAGCCTGCAAGCAGTTCATGTAAATTTTTTAAATCTGGGACAAAATCTTCTGGTGTCCCAGGGCGATCGGCTTTATAAGTATCATCAGCTTCATGACGGAAAGTTGGCAAGCCCAAATCAAAGGCTATAGCCATTGCTTGCGGCTGTTGTGTAGCCATAACTTCCAGTAAACACTTGATAAAGCCAAAACACACACTAGTAGGAATCCCCGTTTTTGTCCGTAATCCCCCATCTCGTCCCTTAATAAAAGCAAAATAGGAACGAAAAGCCAGCGAGTGTCCATCTACGAGGATGAATGTAGGGCGTGTTGTGGTTGTAGAAGAGGAAATTTGCGACATAGCCTTATTGTAGCCAGAAGCTTGAGTCTCGAAATTATTGGCCTATCAAGCATAGTATGAATGCTTGAGGCTGATACAACGATGTGTTGATACTAGTAAATACTGGATTTTTCAGGGCGCAGTAACTACCATGATGACTCCCCATTACTACCTAGAGCCTGTTACCCTCTTACTGGGAGTCAAAAACTTGGGGAATTTATGGATCAAGCAGCTACCAATCATTTAGCATCTATTGACGATCAGGCTCAAGCTTCAGCAGAAATTAAATTACTGGTTTTAGATATCGATGGCACAATTTCTGGTAAATCTAACAGAATCAGTAAACCTGTAAAAAAAGCGATCGCCGCCGCACAAGCAAGAGGAATTCAGGTAGCGATCGCCACTGGACGCATGTACCGATCCGCTTTACGCTTTCATCAAGAAATTGGCTCTGTTTTACCATTAGCAGCATATCAAGGCGCTTGGATTCAAGACCCAGCTACCGAGAAAATTCATCGCCATTTGACTGTACCGCGAGAAATTGCATCCCAGCTACTAGACTATTTTGAACAGCCGCAATTGCGATCGCTTCTCTCTGTTCACTTCTATATCAACGACGAGCTTTATGTAAGGGAGTTAACACCAGAAACCAAACTCTACGCCAAACGTTCTGGAATTAAGGCTATTCCCGTAGGTGATTTGCGCCAAGCCTTAAATCATGAACCGACAAAAGTTCTGGCTTTGTCTGATGACAGCGATGTGATTGACAAAATATTAGGCAATTTACGTCTTCAATACACACCTGCGGAACTTTATCTCACAACGTCTGTTGCTACCTTCTTTGAGGCGACTCACCCCGCTGTCAACAAAGGAACTGCTGTCCGTTACCTCGCCGAAGAATTATTAGGCTTACAAAGTAGTAACGTGATGACTATTGGTGATAACTTTAATGATTTGGAAATGCTAGAATACGCAGGCATTGGCGTAGCTATGGGTAATGCGCCAGCAGATGTACAGGCGATCGCCCACTGGGTAGCTCCTACTGTCGAAGCAGATGGAGCCGCAGTTGCTATTGAACAATTTTTACTATCTGAGGGCTGATCCTCGCTAAAGGTTGCCCCTAAAAAAATCAGAAAGGACACCGACGACTGGCCGTGTTTCGTCTCGGTGCCCCTGCTGGTTCGCTCCTCACACACCTGATAATATATACGATGGGATCAATTGAGTCAATAGTTGTTATATAAATTTATATTTACTCTCTCAGCGGCTTTACTGACAAAATTTTTGGGCATGGGGCATTGGGAATTGGGGATTGGGCATTGAGCATTGGGAATTTATCTCCCTTGTCCCCCTTGTCACCTTCATCCCCCGGTTGGTGAGCGAAGTCGAACCACATCCCCCTCACAACTCCAAAGGCGCGACAAGTCCGAGTTTTTCTTCTAGTAACAACCTGACCACAGACTGAGTAACCATCACTAATCCCAGTCTGGCTTGGGCTAATTCTCGCGAAGCCATTTTTACTTTACCCCAAATGCGGCACTGGCTCCAGAAATTTTCAAAAGCTTGACTTAAATTCAGAGCTGCTTTTTCCCAGTTAACTGAACTATTAACAGCATCGCAGTTCAAATCATCTACTACTTGTACTAACTCGCCCAGAAGACGACCTTCGGCTGGATGATAGCAGCGCAGTTTATCATCACTGTTCAGCCAAGGTATGGGGTTGGGAAAAAAAATACTCCAACAAGCCGCCACTGAAGTGCTTAGTGGTTGATTTTGTCGTTCCCAGTTAATTTTTTGGACTGGAAGCACTTCTCGCAGCTGAATTAATTCCTCTCGGTGAGCCTGCTGCAATAGCGAGCAGCAGCGTGCATGAGCGTATTGCACAGTAAATAAGCGTTTTTGATTTGTCATGGTAGGTTTCTCTGTGGCGATCGCCTTTCCTTGTCGCCCTAAACTCCCCACCGCAATATTTTGTAACCAAGCTCCTAAGATTGAGTGAAACAATTCTAAATAAATCCAACCAGGCGGAACAATTTGCACCTGAAAAACGTCGCCACAGTTCGCCAATAGGTCTTTGGCGATCGCCTCTGCAATCTCCATCGCTGTTTGATTCTGAGATTTTTCTAACCGTAGGGCTATCCCAGAAATATATAAAATTTTTTTCTCATCTCTACCTTTATATAGAGGAAATTTTGCATCTTTCATGCATATACTTTCTAATCCAGGTGTATAAACACTTAGGGGTTTTTCTAGCTGGCTGTATATTAACTGCTTAAATGCTGTGTATTTACTAACTAGTAGCTGAAAACGCACGTAGTTGTTGATGAAGACAGCCTCATCCCCAATTTGTTGATTCTCTGTCATCTATCGAAAGTTGTAAGTTTCTTCTAGATAAAGAAAAATGAGAGTAGAATAAAATTTGATGAATATTCAATGAATAGTGGGTAAACTTTACTACCATCATTGTACAGTAAGAAGTATAACAAAAGAGTAGGGAGTAAATTCCTTTCTATTCTTTGGATGGCTGGCGCTGTTAGGCGTTAAGCCGAACTCGCCAACACAAAGACACTCCTTGCACCTTTTTATGTCGTCTTTGTCTTCAGCCGAACGCTCTTTGTTACCTATGCAATCTCCATCCTCTTTTTCCGAGGCTTCACGTCCTTTTTTGACTTGGCAACGCATTCTTGATTGGGCTCAAGAACACTATCGCTGCCGCACCTTCAGCAAAGATGAGCGCATTCCAGCTCGCCCTGGATTGCTATATTTGGTGCAAAGGGGTGCGATCCGCATGGTAGGAACCGCCCAAGTCAGCGCTACTGCCAGTCAGTTAACTTCTCGACGCATCAACAGAACTCCAGAAGAAGCTTTCTTGGGATTTGTTGGCGCGGGACAGCCGTTTGAAATTGTCGCTCAGTCACCATTCACACTCCAGGCTTACGCCCACGTTGATCAAACTGCGGTGCTGTGGATGTACTGGCACGATTTAGATAACTGGCCTCACTTCCGTCGCGAAGTAATGGACGCTTTCAGATATCAGCACCAACGTAAATTGTTGTGGCTGAGTGCTTTGGGACAACGGCGCACAATTGACCGTCTCCTAGGATTTCTCACTTTGTTGATTGAGGAATATGGCGAGCCAGCAATGAGCGACACCGATCCCGATGTAATTCGCGGGTATTGTCTGCCCTTCCCCCTGACCCATGCCCAAATTGGTAGTGCGATCGGTTCGACTCGTGTTACCGTTACCCGCTTAATGGGCAAATTACGTCAACGTGGCTTAATCTTGACCCAAGGGGACAATCTCATTTGCTTACCAGCAGAATCGATTAATAGAGCTAGCTAACCTCAAGTTCAGATCTGCTATCAATAGCAGGTGTCAGCGAATTTTGACGAACCCAGCTTGGGAAATCAGTTCCTGCTCCTGCTGAGTTATAAGTAAGTTGGCATCAGCAAAAATTGTTTGCTGCTCGGTTTGACCAGTCTGTTTGACCACCACAAACAGATTGTGTGTCATCGGGTATTTTCCTGATAGGGAAGCCTCAATGTTCAATATGTTTCGTTTACCAGAACATTCAAATGGGAGAGCAATGGTTTTCGGTAAAGAGCAACGTACTACCCTTGTATTTGCCCCAACAGCAAGGGCGTAATTGAGCATTGAGGAACCACCTCTGGGGCAGAAGTATTCATCAATACAACCAGGACTAACAGCCAATTTTGCAAGGCTTGGGTGGTGGTGGAGACTGATTCCACTGATGATCCAATCATGTTGACCACCCTTCATGTCTGGGACAAAAATTTTTGCCGCTAGGTTTTTTTTGCAGCCTGGGGGTTATTTGTTTTTTTTGAGAACTACTTTGATTGCAGCTTCATAATTCTTCCAGGAGAATTAATGACATAAACTACTAGAACGTGTTTTCTTTCGTCGCCATCACCCACCGAGGGTGCGGCTATATAAACAAAGTCCGCGTCGGCGGACTACGAAACACCAAGATTTTGAGCCTGGGTCGTCAGGCTTTGTTTCTGTAGCCTCAGGCTTCAGCCTGAAGGCTTTTGGGGTTTGAAAACACGCCCTAGTGCTTAGTGGCCATTTTCAAGACAGAATTTCTGGTAAATCCCTAGCAGTCAAAGGTATTTGATTAACGGATTCTGACAAATCCTGCTTTAGCAATTAATTGTTGACCTTGAGCAGTCAGCAGCCAGTTAGCGTAAGCTTCTCCTGCTTGCTGATCGCTTTGTCCATTTTGTTTAATAATTACAAATAACCGCCTAGTAATTGGGTATTCACCTGTTTGGAAGGAGACTACATTGATTTTGTTACGCTGTTGTGGGCAGTTTTGCAGGGGAACGAAAGGCTCTTTATAGGGTGGAATAAATTGATCTGATTTTCGTCCCAAGGGTAAGGGCTTAACACTACATTGTCCCACGACTTCCGGGGCAGAGCCATAGTAAATTCCCCCTGGATTATTTGCCACTTCTCTTAAAGCTTGAGTTGTAGTGGGGATAAATTTGACATTGGCAGCAAATTTTTCTCCTCCCATGATATTTTGATCGAAAAATTCGATGGTACCTCCCTCCTCTAAACGCCGAGAGTAAGGTGTAATAGGTAAATTAGGGCCATTCACCTGTTGCCAGTTAGTGAGTTTACCTGTATATATATCTTTAAGCTGCGCCAAGGTTAAACCGGGAATTTGCAGACTGGGATGAACTGCGATCGCAATCCCGTCAATGGCCACAGGAATTTCTTTGAGTTGAAAGCCACGTTGTTGTGCCTTTTGATATTCATCATCTTTCAGGGAGCGAGATGACTGGGAAAAAGCCAGTTGGTTATCCAAAAGCATTTTAATCCCTGGAGTAGATCCCGGCGCACCAGTGGTGGGATCGGTGTAACGTAATTGAAAATTAGGCCAAAGCTTTTGAATTTCTGGCTCTACTTCTTTGCGGATGGGAGCCCAAGTGGTACTACCCCCATAACTAAACAATCCTGAGGGAACATTTATCTTTTGGGTCAATGTATCTTGCTTCGGGCGGGATTGATTAGGAATGATATTATTGCTCAGTCCAGAATTATTAGCCAACCACCAAAATACACCACCTACCAACCCTAGTGTAATCACCAAAGTTAAAGCCAAAACTCCAGTTTCATTAGTTCCGTTTTTTGGCGACATATTTTTATTGTGATTTTTCTATCTAAGCGCAATGTCCCATTTTGGGCTTGGGCTTAGGTTAAAAATAGGTTAAAATTTGATGTTAACTGTTTAAAGAATTAGAGAAAGTAATTTATAGATCAGACGAAATAATGCGGTTAGTGCAATACTTACTAAAGCTGCGGCAACGGCTAACATCAATATTTGTTGAATGCCCAGTTCAGCACGTAATAGGGGCATAAAAAAAATAATAGCAAAAGTAATAGCTGAAATAATTAATAAATCTAACTTTTCAATCCACCTTCTTGCTTGAGCAAAAATTAGTACTCCCAAAATCACAAATGAAATACCTAGAGTAATAATGGGGTTATGTATCAGACTGAAACAAGCGATCCCGATTAATGCGCCTTCAAATCCGCTAAAGGCGGCTCCTGCTAAAAATTCCCATGTAGAAAAAGCTGGTATAGCTGTTGGTAATTGTGAAGCCACCCGAATAGAACCTTGTACAGCGGGAAGGGATGTGGATGTAATGTGTGTAGGCGGTATTAACTGTAGTTGATAAACTTCTGCTAGTGCATTTAAAACCTCTTGGGCTGACTGAAAGCGTTGACTAGCAGCTGGGAGAAGCATTTTATCTAAAATATCAGCTAGGCGAGGATTAACATTAACTTGTGTTCGCCATTTCCACTGGTTACTGTAGGCATCAAACAACTGAGTTGCTTCCTGACCAGTTAACAAAGTTAAAACAGTTACAGCCAGCGCATATAAATCTGTAGATGGGAAGACTTGATTTCCAGCCATTTGTTCAGGGGGTGCAAATCCCAGAGAGTAAATTCCCGTAGAAGAAGTCGCCGGGTTATTGGTAACTTGCTTGACTGCACCAAAATCAAGCAGAAAGAGTTTGCCATCACGACGACGCATGATATTAGAAGGTTTAATATCTCTGTGGATAATGCCGCGATCGTGAACAAACTGGAGTACCTTGAGAATTTCTTGCAGTACCTCGACAATTTCTGCTTCCGAAAATCTACTTTTTTTGACTAATTCTTCCTCCAGATTTTGCCCATTAATATATTCCTGTACTAAGTAAAAAAACTGGTCTTGTTGTCCTGGTTGCAAGCTGGGAACTGTGATGGGAAAAAAAGCGAACAAGTCAGGAATTTGCTCGTGTTCGTTGCCTATTTCTGCCAGAACTTCTGCTTCTCTTTCAAATAGCTGTTGGGCTATTTGCAGTTGAGTAGAAGTTAAGTTCCCGGTAGGTTGAAACTGCTTAACTACGCATTGACGCATTCCTGGAATCCGGCGATCGCGTGCTAAAAATGCGGCTCCAAACCCTCCCCTACCTAGTAGCTTGATTGGTACATATCGACCATCTAGCATGAGTGGCATTCCACAGGTAGTGCAATACTTTTGCTGGGCTGTTTTTAGCGTTGTGTTATCATCTAAATCCGCAAAAAAGTTTTGTGGACGCGGACAGCGGGGACGAGTGCAGTAAACTTCCATTTTAGTTATTGTCAATAGTCCATAGTCAGTAGTCCATAGTCAGTAGTCCATCGTACAGCGGGCGCGTAAATATATAACCCCTACTCTATAATTTCGGCATCAGCCAGGATCGTAGAGGCTAATCGAAGACGAGACTAGCGGCTTGGTGTGGTCAAACTAGGCACATGAAAGCCAGCTACTTTCAGTAGGCACAAATAAAGTACTGACTACTCTAGGGTAACTTGCTCTACAGGCGGTTACTAGCTAAACAACCCTTCTTTTGACTACCGCGCAGCAGTAATCGTCTTTTTAACTAATGACTCATGACTAATGACTAATAACTAATTACTAGAGGTTAGCCTTCGTCAGTGGCGGCGGGTGTCACTATATCCAATGTATTGAGCATTAAATTTTTTGGCGACAACTTTAATACATTATGATTCCATCCTGGGGTAGCAAACTGAGGCAAAATTTCCTGACTAAAAGCTTCTGCTGCCTTGGAACGATAGCGATTGGGATTAAAAATCAGCCAAAGTGTACGCTTAACAACAACGCCTTCAATCGCGGCACAGTGCAACACGCCCATTTGTAACTCTTTAGCAATGGCGGAGGTGGAAACAAAAGCTGCTCCCAACCCAGATTGCACGGCATTTTTAATTGCTTCTATGGAATTTAATTCCATTTCGACTTTAAAACGCCGCGTATCTATTTCACAGCGAGCTAGCACTTGGTCAATGACTTTGCGGATAGTCGATTGCGAATCTAGAGTGATGAATTGTAGTTTATAAAGGTCGTCTTTTTGGATAGTTTCGAGTTTGCTAAAGGGATGGAAGATCGGTAAAATCAGCACCAGCTCATCTTCAGCGTAGGGAATTTTTTCTAAAGATTCTGCCAATTCACCAGGAATTTCGCCGCCAATGATGGCTAAATCCACTTGTCCGTTAGCGACACTCCAAGCTGTCCGGCGAGTCGAGTGGACGTGTAATTGTACCGCCACATCGGGATATTTTTGTCTAAACATGCCGATCATTTTGGGCAACAGATAAGTGCCGGTAGTCTGAGAAGCACCGACAATCAAAGTACCTCCTTGGAGATTTTGTAAATCTTCGATCGCACGGCAGGTTTCTTGACAGAGACTGAGGATTTTCTCCCCGTAACTGAGAAGTAAATGTCCAGCTTCAGTTAATTGGGCACGACGGCCTCCACGGTCAAATAAAGGAACATCCAGCTGCCGTTCTAAGTTTTGCACTTGCAAACTGACGGCTGGTTGGGAGACATAAAGACTATCAGCGGCGCGCTTGAAGCTCCCTTCTACGGCGATAGCTTTGAGAATACGTAACTGATCTAAAGTGAAAGGAAGGTCAGACATAGGCTAAACCCACAAACAAGAAAGGAGGGGCTTTGGTAAGAAATCAGCATTTCACACCTCCGATTGGCGGCATGATTGATGGCATCTTAAACCTGGAAGCAAGGCTTGGAAAAGACAGTAGCACAACATCTTGACTAAAGTTCCTATTTGAATACTTTGTGGTATTGGTTGTACTGAACTAAGTTTTCTTTAATTTACTTCACTTACGTATAAGTTATGATGCTGATTTCTTGGTTGACCCCCAGTCATTTTGTCATATTGGGGCTACAGTTAGTTTTTGCGATCGCTCACAGCGGGGGAGCCGCCTTACGTCCTTGGGCAGAAAAATACATGGGACCTAGGCTTTACCGGATTTTATTTGCCTTAGTCAGCTTACCCTTAGCTGTAATATTAATTATTTACTTTTTTAATCACCGTTATGATGGCTTGCAACTTTGGCAGGTGAAAGATGTACCAGGTGTGCAGATTTTAGTTTGGGTGCTGTCAGCGATTTCCTTTTTGTTTTTGTATCCTGCTACCTTCAATCTACTAGAAATTGCCGCTATTCAAAAGCCCCAGGTTCATCTTTACGAGACCGGAATTATTCGCATCACCCGTCATCCCCAAATGGTAGGACAAATAATTTGGTGTGTTGCCCATACTCTCTGGTTAGGCACTAGCTTTACGCTGTTCACCTCTATTGGCTTAGTGTTGCATCATTTGTTTGGTGTCTGGCACGGGGATCGTCGCCTGGGTCAACGCTATGGCGAAGCCTTTGAAAGTATCAAACAGCGGACTTCTATTATTCCCTTCGCTGCAATTATCGCAGGTCGTCAATGTCTCTTATGGTCAGAATTTCTGCGTCCTGCTTATTTAGGAGTTGCCATTTTTGTGGCTTTGCTTTGGTGGTCGCACCCCCTGTTATTATCAGCAACGAGTAAGTTAACATGGTAAATTTAGGCGATCCCCATTATCAGAATATAGTACTAAAATTGATGAAAATCACAACTTATCAATTGCTACCAAATCAATGTAGGATAAATTCAAATAGCTGTCAGTGGGGGTGCATGTAGTCGGTTTGAGATTTTAGGTTGGTAGTCGCTGGTAAATTATTTTTGCTAGGGAGCAAAAATCCTCAGGTCTCTTGCTGGATGAGGATGGTGTCAGTAGGGGCGGGTTTATTGAGATCATCGTTGATCAGCTTTGATATCTGTAAACCCGCCCGTACAGTGGTTAGTGGTCAAGAAATCTGCAAGCGCCTATTAACGGACTTAGATGAGAATAAAGCCACAAAAAAACTGACAAATGATTAACTTAACTTGTATCCCTCAGCAGCAGTGACTATCAAGAGTTGAGCATCCAAAAAAGCCTACGCGACATTTACGGTGGCTTTTTTATCAGTGCCGCAATCAACGCGATCAATTTTTGTCTAAACTATTTGTGCCCACAGAGCGTCTATCGGCAGTCACTGGCTTGCCAATACTACCTGTCGATAGTTAGTTTGATATAAAAACCCTATAATTTTAGAGGCGTCATGGTGTTGTCGGTTAGTGAGCGGACATTTACTCAAGAAGTTTTAGAATCTCCTATCCCGGTTTTAGTGAATTTTGAAGCACCTTGGTGTGGCTTGTGCCGCATTATCCAGCCCCTGTTATTGCAATTTCAAGCCCAATGCGGGGAGCAAATTAAATTAGTTGGAGTGAACGCTGACCAAAATTTTAAATTGTCTACGACATATCGACTAAAGTCACTGCCAACTTTACTGTTAATTGAAAATGGCATCATCCAGTATCGTCTTGAGAGTTTTCGTGGCAGAGACGACTTACGTCTAGCTCTAGAAGAGATTAAAGTGAGTTACAGCAAGCGTTATCCAATTTACAGTAACGCCAAAACAGTCGATTTAGGATGTCGCAAATCATAAAAACAGTTAAAAGTCAATACTCAAAATTGAGTATTGTCACTCTTGACCATTAATTTTTAACAATCCATTTGGTAAAGCAAATCTAAAACCAAGCTTAACACCCCACCTAATGACCTCCTGGTGGGGTATTTTATGCTAAAGGGAGTGTGTCACAATTATTAACAGTTCGACCTAGACAGTTGCTTGAGGACGGACAGTTGACTGCAACGGAGATTGCTTTAAAGTGATGATGCGCTAACGCAGTCGCCTATGCTCTAGAAACCGCAATTTTTTGTGGCTTCTCCCAAGGATGACAAGTCTGGCGACCGAACCCACAAAAGCAGTGTCTACACATTTGTCTGTGTGTCCCAGTCTTCTCAAGACCGTCGCTAGCGCTGTCCTAACTTAGTCAAGAATCCTAAAAGTAAGCGTCAGTGATGGAAGTAATCTATCAATATGCCTGGCTGATCCCCGTATTCCCTTTGTTTGGGGCAATGCTGGTCGGTCTAGGATTAATTTCGATAAATCAGGTGACAAACCGCCTCCGACAGCTGAACGCTGCGGTAATTATCTCCCTCATGGGAGCAGCGATGGGGCTGTCGATTACCTTGCTGTGGAGCCAAATTCAAGGACATCCAACTTATGTCCGCACCCTAGAATGGGCAGCAGCAGGGAATTTTCATCTGAGTATGGGCTACACAATCGACCACCTCACAGCAGTGATGCTGGTGATTGTGACCACAGTAGCTTTCTTAGTCATGGTCTATACCGATGGCTACATGTCCCATGATCCGGGCTACGTCAGATTTTATGCCTATCTCAGTTTGTTTGGTTCCTCAATGTTGGGTCTGGTAGTCAGTTCCAACCTCGTGCAGGTTTACGTATTCTGGGAATTAGTCGGGATGTGCTCCTACTTGCTGGTCGGTTTTTGGTACGATCGCAAGTCAGCAGCAGACGCAGCCCAAAAAGCATTTGTCACCAACCGTGTGGGCGACTTCGGTCTCTTACTCGGCATCTTGGGGCTATTTTGGGCAACAGGCAGCTTTGATTTTGGTGTAATGGGCGATCGCCTAGGCGAACTTGTACAATCGGGTTCAATCAGCAATTTCCTCGCTGTCCTGTTGGCGATTTTAGTTTTCCTCGGCCCAGTAGCCAAATCAGCTCAATTTCCGCTCCATGTCTGGCTACCGGATGCGATGGAAGGCCCTACCCCGATTTCGGCCTTAATCCACGCCGCCACAATGGTTGCCGCCGGGGTATTCCTGATTGCCAGGATGTATCCTGTTTTTGAACACGTTCCCGCAGCCATGAACGTCATTGCCTTTACGGGGGCATTTACGGCGTTTTTGGGAGCATCAATTGCTATTACCCAAAATGACATCAAAAAGGGCTTAGCTTACTCCACCATTTCCCAATTGGGTTACATGGTGATGGCAATGGGAGTAGGTTCCTACAGCGCTGGATTATTCCACCTGATGACCCACGCCTATTTCAAGGCGATGCTGTTCTTGGGTTCCGGTTCTGTAATTCACGGTATGGAAGGAGTCGTCGGTCACGACCCCGCATTAGCCCAGGATATGCGCCTCATGGGCGGATTGCGCAAGTATATGCCAGTCACCGGGATTACCTTTTTGATTGGTTGCTTGGCAATTTCTGGTGTGCCACCCTTTGCTGGTTTCTGGTCAAAAGATGAAATTCTCGGCAAAGCCTTTGAAGCTAACCCATTTTTGTGGTTGATTGGCTGGCTAACTGCCGGAATTACTGCTTTCTATATGTTTAGAATGTATTTCATGACATTTGAAGGCAAATTCCGGGGTACTGACGAGAAAATCAAAGACAAGCTGAAGAAAGCTTCGACAATTATCCTGGAATTAGAGTCAGAAGAACCAGCCCCGACTTTTGGGCCTGGCGCGATGAAGAAAGGCGAATTGGCTGCAACTGGCGGACATCACAGCGACCATGACTCTCATGGACATCACAGCGATACTCCCCATGAGTCACCTTGGACAATGACCCTACCTTTGGCAGTTTTAGCCGTGCCTTCGATTTTGATTGGTTTAGTAGGCACACCATACGCCAACTACTTTGAGCAATTCATCTTCCCACCGTCAGAAACCTTGAGTGAAGTACTGGAAAAAGCCGCCGAGTTTAACCCGACGGAATTTTACATTATGGCAGGGGCTTCTGTAGGCATTTCCTTGATTGGGATTACCTTGGCTTCATTGATGTATTTGCGCGGTAAAATCGACCCAGCTGCGATCGCATCCCAAATCAAACCACTTTATCAGCTTTCCCTCAACAAGTGGTACTTTGATGACATTTACCATCGCGTCTTTGTCGTCGGCTTGCGTCGCCTAGCTAGACAAGTCATGGAAGTTGATTTCCGCGTCGTTGATGGTGCTGTTAACCTTACAGGCTTTTTCACCCTTGTGAGTGGTGAAGGACTGAAATACCTAGAAAACGGTCGCGCTCAATTCTATGCCTTAATTATCTTTGGGGCAGTTTTGGGTTTAGTGATTTTCTTTGGTATTACCTAAGTTGAGTTATGAGTGCTGAGTTTTGAGTCCGAAGAGAATTCGGAGTCAGCACTCCTTTAGCGATTCATCACAAGTGATAGCTCAGTATCTTAGTGAATAGTGAAATATTGTGTTTAATAGAGATGAAGGCGGGCTGATCCATTTACCTACCTTCATCTTTCTTCATTTTTGTTAAATCAACCTAACAAGGGAGACCAAATCTCGAAAAAGCTGCTACTTAATAGCTAGTGACTTTTTGCCAAAAACGTTTTTGATTGCAGACGAATTGCGATGAATACAGCTAATTTCCCGTGGCTGACGACGATTATTCTGTTGCCAATAGCCGCGTCGCTACTGATTCCCATCATCCCAGATAAAGACGGCAAAACAGTGCGCTGGTATTCCCTGATTGTAGGGCTGATAGATTTCGCACTGATTGTTTACGCTTTTTATACTGGGTACGATTTCTCAAATCCCGATTTGCAGTTGGTCGAGAGTTACCCCTGGGTACCACAGCTGGATTTGAATTGGTCAGTAGGGGCAGATGGCTTATCAATGCCCCTGATTATTTTGACTGGATTCATTACCACGCTGGCAATTTTAGCAGCCTGGCCTGTAACGTTTAAGCCGAAGTTATTTTACTTCTTGATTCTGGCAATGTATGGCGGTCAGATTGCCGTGTTCGCTGTCCAGGATATGCTGTTATTTTTCCTGGTGTGGGAACTGGAACTAGTGCCAATCTACTTCCTGCTGTCAATTTGGGGGGGCAAAAAGCGGCAATATGCGGCGACAAAGTTTATTTTGTACACCGCTGGCGGGTCGCTGTTTATTTTGCTGTCTGCCCTGACAATGGGATTTTACGGCGATACAGTAACTTTCGATATGCGAGCGATCGCTCTTAAGGACTTCGCTCTCAATTTCCAACTAGCACTATATGCTGGATTTTTGATTGCCTACGCCGTTAAGTTGCCAATCATCCCTTTGCATACCTGGCTCCCAGATGCTCACGGTGAAGCTACAGCCCCGGTGCATATGTTATTGGCTGGTATTCTCCTAAAAATGGGTGGTTACGCCTTAATTCGGATGAATGCCCAAATGCTACCCGATGCCCACGCTTATTTTGCGCCCGTCTTAGTGGTATTGGGGGTGGTGAATATCATCTACGCCGCCCTGACATCCTTTGCCCAGCGTAACCTGAAGCGGAAAATCGCCTACTCCTCAATTTCCCACATGGGCTTTGTCACCATTGGTATTGCCTCCTTCACAGATTTGGGATTAAGTGGGGCAGTATTACAAATGGTTTCCCACGGTTTGATTGGGGCAAGTTTGTTCTTTCTGGTCGGTGCAACTTATGACCGGACACATACCCTGATGTTGGATGAAATGGGTGGTGTCGGCAAGAAGATGCGGAAAATTTTCGCTATGTTTACTGCCTGTTCAATGGCTTCTTTAGCTTTGCCAGGAATGAGCGGTTTCGTAGCAGAATTAATGGTGTTTGTAGGCTTTGCTACCAGCGATGCATATAACTCCACATTTAAAGTCATCGTGGTATTCTTGATGGCAGTTGGTGTAATTTTAACGCCAATTTATTTGCTCTCAATGTTACGCGAAATTTTCTACGGTCAAGAGAACGAAGAATTAGTTTCTCACCAAGCATTGATAGACGCAGAACCTCGTGAAGTCTTTATCATTGCCTGTTTGTTGGTACCAATTATTGGTATTGGTTTCTATCCAAAATTGCTGACTCAAATGTATGACTCCACAACAGTGCAGTTAACAGCAAGATTGCGTAATTCAGTGCCAACATTAGCACAGCAAAAAGAAGTACCAAAAGTTTCTTTAGTTGCGCCGGAAATTGGTAATTAGGACAAAATTAATAGTTGCTATGACTATTAATTTTAGGGCGGGTTATACACCCGCTCTTTTTTATTGCGCTTTGCGTGTCATTTGTTAGTTGTCAGTTGTCAGTTGTTTTTAGATCTTGTCTAATATCCAGATCAATGTTGGGTTTCGTTCCTCAACCCAACCTACAAGACCTCAACCCCTACAACCGATAATTGAGAATCGCTATAATTCATAATTTAATAAAACTACTTAAGATTCCCAAAATGTTACCAACATCACTCAGGAAATATTCATTTAAATCAATCTCGATTATTTGCCCAGTGAGTCGCATAAATTTCCAGTTAGTGCCTGTAGTGACAGTACCATAAATTGTCTCAATTTCATTGCCTTTCTGTTGGTTAAATAATTGTGCAGCGATCATTTCTGCTATGCATTGTCCTAAGCCAGATTGAATGTTGTCATTTTTAGCTTCAACTAAGGTAACAACTGGCGCTTTAATAATTATTTGTTCTGGAGATTTACTAATGAGGTAATCACAAAAACCTGTTAATCCTTTTTCAGGACTAACATTAAATTCACGTCCAGAAAATAAACTGATTTTATTTTGAAACTGTTCTTTTAATTCAAATAGTATTGGTGTCAATATTAACTCAGAGCGTGATTTTTCAGTGCCAATAGCTAAAGCCAAGGGTATATATTTTTTGAGCGTTTGCGCTAAAAAACTACTGTACTCTAGAGAAGGTATATCAGCAAAAATCCCTACAGATTCTTGAATGGTAATGCCAAAGGTGGTCTCAATAGTTTCTAGACTGAATTGACTGTATGACATTTGACAATATTTTTATAAAATTAGATAGTGCTGCTATCTAGCTTGATTTTAACTAAAACCTCAAATTTGCTTAGAATATCAACAACAAGACCGTGGACTATTTACAAGCCTCACTAGAATTCATTGGCGAAAATCCATCTAGAATCAGCATTTGGCATACCGCTCATGTTAAACTACAACCCGTTACATTGTTTGCCATCTTCCGAAGAATTACCCAACTCTGATGATACCCCTGTGGATAATCAATTACAGCATCTCATCCCTGCACTGCTCGAAAGTATACTGGCTCTGATCTGGTCAGAAAGTTGGGATTGGTTTTTTGGTGTCAATATGGGTATTTATTATGACGCTAACCAGCCAGCTCTTGTCCCTGATGGATTTCTGAGTTTGGGAGTTAAGCGCTTCGTTGATGAATACTTACGCTTGAGTTATGTATTATGGGAAGAAAATCAATTGCCAATTTTGGTACTAGAAGTTGTTTCCCAAGTAGATCGGGGAGAATACAGTAGTAAGAAAGAATTTTATGCCAAAAAGCTAGGTATTTTATACTACGTTATCTACAATCCTTTCCGCCGCAAAAAGCCGCCTTTGGAAGTTTATCGCCTTGTGGATGGTGAATATTTACTGATGTCAGGTAGTCCGGTTTGGTTACCAGAAATTGGTTTAGGAATTGGGCGAGAACGGGGAATTTATCAAGGGATTGCACGGGAGTGGTTGTACTGGTATGACGAGGAAGGACAAAGGTTACTTACAGCAGAAGAACGCATCCAGGAAGCCGAAGAACAAATGAATTTTGAAGCACAGCGGCGTTTTGCAGCGGAACAACGGGCGCGAATATTGGAAGCAAAGTTGAAAGATTTAGGTGTGGAACCGGAAAATTTAGTTTGAAATTGGGACTAAATTTGTTAATTAGCTTGATGATGCGGGAATTATATCTGTAAAGGAAATAATCACTTGGCGGCGGCCAAAATCTCTTTACAAAAACCATCATCAAAGCTATGAAAGTCAAATTAGGGTTCGGCTCTATCCCTAAGCCTCAATATGTTTTTGTCAGTAAAGAAAGCGACCACTGTTGGTATATGTTATCTGATGAGCAAAGGCAAATACCAATTTATGACAGAGCATTGACTGGGTTAATCACAGGAATAGAAGTTAACAAAAAAGTGGAAACTTCCTATGGAGAAGCTGAAAAAACTGATTTGCATATTTTGGCAGAGAGACCTTATGTTGTGCGCTCAGGAAGTGAATCTTACTTTTCCAAAAGTTTGTTACTATCACTTGATATTTTGACTGATGAACAGTTACTTCAACCTCTGACCATTGCAGTTAGTCCTGGTGATAAAACAATTGTATTCTGTACAATTTATAATCCCGTCACGTTTCGTTCTGTAGGTGTGAGTTGGGATGGGCATAAAGAAATAGATTGGCAAGCTTTAGGTCAAAAGGTCAGTCTTAAAATAAATAATTTGCCAAATATAAATTTCAAGCATAAAGAAATATCTACTAATACAAATATATCGGAAATTCGTGCAGGTTTTATTGCTCAAAGTGATACATATTTAGCACAATTAAATTGGTCACCAGAGCAAGGAAGAGAGTATTTGCAGCAGAAATACGGTAAGCGATCGCGTCACCATCTCTCTGAGACAGAACTACTGGAATTTATTGATTTTCTCAGGCTACAACTAACCTAAAGAATAGTTCTCAGTGTCATGGATTGTCGTCTAGGGTGGGGTTTCCCCGCCCCTACATGCGCATGATTTTTCATAAGTACTAATACTTAAATCGCTACATGGTATTAGAGTACAAATACTCAATTTACATGCGCGGATTTTGCGATCGCCCACACCAATTCATCTTTCATAGCAGTCTCAAATTTCTGTTCTTTTCGTGTTGATTAGCTGGGGTATTGGGGAAATATAAGTATAAGAGTATGCCTGAATTACTAAGTATGGTATCTCTGGAAAGAAAAACTCACCACTAATCACGCCCAGGAGTGCTTTATGCTGCAACTTTTGTTGAGTACTTTTGCTTTAGGTAGTGCTTCTTTAGGAGCTTTTGCAGGTGTTAGGGCAATTTCTAATATTGATAAGACTAAGAAAAATTTTAAAAATCAAGAAAAACTCTACGATGCGGCTTTTCAAACATTTAATGATGAATTAAATCTTACTAAGAATCTGGCAGAAAATTATATTAAACTTCGATGTGAGGTTTTATACATTATAGAACGCTTAGTTAAGGTTTTAAAACATAACAATGTAAATGTTAACTCTAGCGAAAGCTCTCTACAGCCGTTTCCGGAATTTGCAGAAATGCTAGCTAATAATGTTGATTCAGGAGCAGAATATGAAAGTGTAATGAATCTGACAAACTCTCTCAAAACAGCAGTAAAAGAAGTGATTTATCAAAAAATAACTGCTCAAAAAAATTATACTTTAACTTTAAATTTGGTGAATAATGGCGCAATTTCTCTCACTGGTGGAGGCGTATTTATTGGCTCCTTACTTGCATCTGGTCAGATTGCAGTCAGTCCAGTTGTGCTAATTAGCGGCTTTTTGATTAAGCGTGAGTTAGATAAGGCTGTGACAAAAGTAAGCGAGTATGAAGGTGAAGTGAATACTGCTATTGCAAAAATTCACTCTACAACTAATTATATGCAACAGTTACGACAAAAGATTACTGATTGTATCAGTAATTTACAATCTCTACATGAATCGATTGATGAGTTAATCAATAGCCATCAATTAGCTATCTTTGTTAGAGAAAAACCTCAGGAAGCTGCTGCTTGGTTGCCATATCTAATCAGCTTAGTTGATTGCAATGGTATAGCTGAAAACGTGCAGAATTTAATGCCAGCAATCGAATTTTTTATCAATACTTTGACAGAGAAAATTTTAGATACAGAAGGCAAGCTAAACCATACCAATGTACCTATTAAGGAAAATTATCGGAATCCTTTTTTAGTAGGAGTAGATGAAATAGCTGCGATAAATATTGAGCAATATTTAATAGCAGTTTAATATAGCAGTCCTAAATCATTCGTCAAAAATTAGATCCCCGACTTCTTAAAGAAGTCGGGGATCTGCACAGCGCGAATTTTCACAAATTATATAAGATTGCTATATACTCAAGCGATCGCTCATTTTTTATCTAATGATGTGTAGGCGATCGCTACCTCATTTTCCCATGCGCTCCAGTTCCTCTCGCAAAACTCGCCGTAATATTTCTTCTAATGGTTCACGACGCTGCTGAATGTACTCATGCAATGCATCGTTAATTAGAGTTTGGTAATTTCCCCCACCTGCTGCGTTAACTTGCTCACGAAACCATGCCAGTATTTCATCATCTAAGCGAATTGTAATTCTGGTTTTTCCTGGTGGTGTAGGCTCGATTGCTCCCCGCTTGCCTTGGCTAAAATCATACTCAGTTTCCATAAGATGCTTTTCAAGTCTAATACAGTGTCAAAACTCCCAAATTTGGTTTTTTTTCAAAGGCTTGGATATCCTCTAAATGCGATCGCAAAATTTCTTCAATCTGACTAGTTGAACAATTACCACGACGAATCCAAATTACTTTGGGGGGAAATCCTCGCAAAACGCTCAATTCATTAAAATCAGCATCTCTAGGTTACAACAGTAAATCCAGTTTGTTGAGCATACTCCCACACACTTCGATCATCTGCTCGATCCAAACCTAAGATAAAAACATGCTGAGAATTTGGGTAAATATCAGCAAGTATATCTACTAACCGAGGTGATAAGTTATGGTCAAATAGTAACTTCATGCTTGCATTGTCAGCATTTGCTGTTCTCTATCAGCCGCATAGCTTAGGCAAGCTAAAATATCTTCTTGTGTTAAATAAGGAAAGTCATTCAGCACTTCCTCGTATGTCATACCAGAAGCAAGATATGACAAAACATCATATACAGTAATTCTCATACCTCGAATACAAGCCTTACCGCCTCGCTTTCCTGGTTCAATCGTAATAATGTCTTGGTAATTTACAGTCATAAGACTAAACAAACTTAGTTAATTGAAAAACTTGTGATTAGTCATCACTTTTTAACCTAGCACTACTTGAAGCTAAACTTCAGCGATCGCTCATTTTTTATGGCTCAGAAGTTTAGGTATTTTCAAGCGATCGCTCACTAAACCTACTCAGAAGGAGTATCACTTTGTCCACTAAAAAGGCCACCATTTAGGCTTTGACGAAACTTTAGACGTTTTAATTGAGATGGTTGGGGAAAAGGCTGTGGTTGAAAAACTTTCGGGAATGACTGCATTCACGACTACTTCTGGCTCAGTATATTTGACTTGATAGTGTACTAAAGCGATGGTGACATTATCATGCCCATTTTTGGTATTGGCGATTTCTACTAATCTTTCCGCAACACTGGCTACATCTGTTCCCGCATTGAGAATTGGCAAGATTTCTGTTTCCCAATAATCTTCTATCCTGTCAAAATCACTTAAGCCATCGGATGTCAGTAAGAAAACAGCATCTTCGTCGAGAATAAACCGCTGGGAGGTGGGATGGAGTGATGTACTCGAACTCATCCCTAAAGCCTGTACCAGAGAACCTGAACCACTCTGTTGTACGGCTTCCCGATAGATAGAATACCCTAACCTGACTTCGCGGGAGGCAACATCATCATCTAGGGTAACTTGATAACAACCTTGGCGGGTAATCCAATAGGCACGACTATCACCGACATGAGTAATATACATTTCATGGGCAATGGGCAATGCCATCACCAGAGTTGTGCCCATGCGTTGATGACCTTGGCGATTTTCGTAGTCGTTGCGCTGGCTGATTTTGTCATTCGCAATTGCTACAGCGGATTCTAAGTCATTTAGCAGCAGTGAAGGGTCTATATGCTCTGGGGGAACTTTTGCCAGTTGCTGTAATTGCTGTTGAATTGTTTCAATCGCAAAAGCTGATGCTACTCTCCCGCCTTCTTGTTCACTCATACCATCGCAGACAATAGCAAAGGTGATGAATTGAGGCGGTTTAGTTACTAAAGTCCCACTAAGAGGATAACAAGCATCTTCATTTCGTTGGCAGCTGGGGCCGGTATCAGTTTTAGTAAAAATTTTAATAGTAGACGTTTGCGATCGCCCTAATTGAGCTAATCCTTGATCTAACACTGCGATTAATTGTTCAGCTGAATTAATCTCTTGTGAAATTAAGGAACTAGTAATGTTCTGAATAAATTCAGCAATAGCTGGTTTCGCTGCTTTGGGTAACTGCTGCCAAAGTTTACCTAATTCGCTTAAGCTTGGTGTTGTCTCTGAGTCAGAATGCAATTCCAACAAGCGTACTAACGTGCCTTCTACCCTAATTAAATCGGGTTTGAGTAAGCTAGTAGCTACACCCTCACTTAACAGCGGTTGCCAAAGATTCGCTAACTGCCACAGCCAGTGAAGTTGACGCATTGAATTAGCATTACCCCAAGCTGTAATTAAATCGGGGCAAAGTTGCACTTGTTGTCTCCTGCTATCGACAACGACTGGGGGTTTTTCTAAAAGTAATATTTCTTGCTGGGAGCGTCTATATAAATCCAACCAGTCTTGTATTCTCTGAGGACGCTTTGTGGCTTCTAAAGCCATACCTTGCCATATTGCTTGATTCACTCTATCGCTGATGCGGGAATTTATCTGTTGGGGTTGTTTGAAAGGTGCATTTAAAGCTCTATAAGGAGCAGCAATAGGCCGAGTTTTCGTCAACAGATAATATAGAGTCGCAGCTAGGGCATAAACATCAGTGTATTCACCCCATCTACCTTCTTCAAAATATTGTTCTGGTGGTGCAAATCCGTGGGTAAGCCCAACAGTTAACTGCTGGGTGAAATCTGGAATAAAACCCCGTGCTAAACCAAAGTCAATCAGAATTGCTTCAGAATTAGTGGAACGCACCATAATATTAGACGGCTTGATATCCCGATGCAACAAGCCTTTCTCATGAACAACAGTCAGTGCTTCGCCAATTTGCCAGATATAGCGCAGTGCTTCTGCTTCTCTTAGAATACCTTGGTTAGTAACAAGTTTTTCTAAGTCTTCTCCTTCAATGTACTCCATGACCATACATGGCAAATTTCTCTCTTTGAAGAAGTCTTCTATTTGAACAATATTAGTATGACGGCAATTAGATAATTGTATTATTTCTTCAAGAAATTTTTCTCGATACCAGTCTATCCGGGAATCAGCTAACATTTCATCTCTTAAAGTTTTGATGACAATGCGACTCCCTTTTTTGTTTTTAGCAAGATAGGTTACACCTAATCCACCTTCACCTAGTTTCTTTTCGACGATGTAGCGAGCGCCATACAACTTCTCTCCAGATGCCCAAGCCATCTTAATATACTCCTGAGATGCTTGTTTCAAGTTTAATTGGAAAATATATATATCAGTTATGATACTGTGTTCTATTGCGAAGTATTACAAAATACTGCAATGTAATAATTAAGTAGGTAGGCACCAATCAACCTAACTATGTAACGAAATGTAAATTTTCTGAAATCCTTGCGATTGTTAGGTTTCACTTTGTTCAACTGGCAATTTCATACTTGTAAATTTTCCCATCGACGTACTTATGTACAATAATCGAAGAGAACGATGACCAAAGAAAACATTACCTTTCACATAGATAGCGATAAGAAGATTGCACTTGATGCTATTGCCGCAGGAATAAACCGCGATCGCAGTTACGTATTGAATGAGGCAATAGACGCTTATCTAGAGATGCATCAGTGGAAAATAAAGGAGATTATAAACGGAATCGCTGAAGCCGAAATAGCAGATTTTGCCAGTAATGAGGAAGTACAAGCAACTTTTGCAAAACTCATCCATACAAATTAATTTATCGCTCAAAAATCTTCATCATCAACGAAAAATTCGGCATCTTCATCAAACCGAGAATTAACCTTTCGAGAATCAGCAACACCCCACAAAGGTTGCAGCACTGTGATAGCAACTAATCCCACACAAACACAAAAAGCTAGTACTAAACCTACTGGTATTTGAATTGATTGGAATGATAAAAATTTTAACCGTACTAGTGTGGCGTTTTGGACTGAGATGAGCGCGATCGCCATTACCCAGACAGCTATTACTACAGATATTAAAAATTTACTAATACTTTTCATAATTATTTACACCCCTCTCCGTCTGGGAAGAGGGGTTAGGGTGATGGTTTTACTTCAGTTTAGCGATCGCACTTTCCATTTCTTGGGCGATTTGGGTGAGTTTTTCCGGTGAGTGGGTTTCTAGATAAACACGTACTAGGGGTTCTGTACCGGAGGGACGCAGTAATATCCAACTTCCTTCTTCTAAGTAAAGTTTAATTCCGTCTTTGCGACCGACTTCTTTAACTTTAATTCCCGCCACTTCTGTGGGTGGATTTTTGGTGAAGGAGTCGATGACGGCTGTTTTATGGGCTTCGGTGAGATGTAAGTCTAGGCGATTATTGTAAAGCGGGCCATCAGCTTCGGCGATCGCTTCTTTGACTAATTGACTCAAAGGCTTACCTTCATAGGCGATCGCTTCTGCAACTAGCATATCGGCTAAAACGCCATCTTTTTCGGGAATATGCCCGATTACGCTTAAACCGCCGGATTCTTCACCACCAATTAATACGGTGGTTTCCCGCATTTTTTCACCGATGTATTTAAAGCCTACTGCTGTTTCATAAATTGGCAGCCCGTATTTAGCTGCAAAATTATCTAATAGGTGGGTTGTAGCGACAGTGCGGACAATAGCGCCAGTTTTGCCTTTATTTTTAATTAAATGGCGTGCTAGCAATAGCAGCACAGTGTTTGGGGTAAGAACATTGCCTTGTTCATCGACAATCCCAAAGCGATCGCTATCGCCATCTGTTGCTAATCCTAAATCTGCTTGATCGGCGCGTACAGCTTCAACTAACTCTACCAGTTGCTCGCCTTTAGGTTCTGGCATTCCACCGCCAAACAACACATCTCGCCAAGTGTGAAAACTTTCTAGCTGCACACCACATTGTTGCAAAACTTCATCTAAATAACCGCGAGAAGTTGAATACAAAGCATCGTATTTTACCTTCAATTGGGCTTTTTTGATGGTTTCAACATCAATTAGGGTGTAGAGAAATTGCAGATAATCGGGTTTCGGATCGAAAATAGAAATAGAACCCGATGGGCTGCTACTTGGTGGCGCATCTGATGCACTTTCAATATTTGCCACAATAGTATCAGTAATCTCAGGTGTGGCAGGGCCAGCATAGTCAGGGATATATTTAATCCCACAGTAGGGTGCAGGATTATGGCTTGCCGTAAACATCAACGCCCCTGCTGAATTTAGGAGACGGGCGTTATAGGCGATTACTGGTGTGGGGCAATCCCGATTAGTTACTTTTACCGTCCAACCCAAGTCTGCCAAGACTTGGGCGGCTGTTTGGGCAAACTGGTCAGCTAAAAATCGAGTATCGTAGGCTACAAGAACAGGCCTGTCTTTTGTATAGGCTGTTTCCAGGTAGCTAGCGATCGCTCTTGTAACTTTCCTCACATTGGGGAAAGTAAAATCGTCGGCGATAATTCCTCGCCAGCCATCAGTACCAAATTGAATTTTGCTGGATTTGCTACTAGCGCTCATTGATGCCTCAGTCTCCCTTCCAACTTCGTTACTATAGGAAGCTTCGCGCAAAGCGTGCGTAGCCGCAAGTATCTCCATCGTTATTTTTCTCACTGCTTGTTAGCGATGTCAATCCCCGACCGACCTTTTGCCAGTTATCACCTTTGGTCTTTAGTTGCCCCAGCGACAGGGCAAGAACGCTGGCATTGCCAGATGAGACGGGGGTTTGTCAAAGCGCGTCAGCATGAGCCACAAGTTAAGGCACTCTTAGGCAAAGCGACTGCACCCCAGCGCATTGGTATCCTCGCCCAAAAAGGGGTTTATGAATTTCATCATCATCGACATCTATTAAAGCAATCGGATGGTGTCGATCAAGTCGCCCAGATACTGCAATTAAGCCATACCGATCATGAAGTTCAACAGCGGGTGCGGCAAATCTTGCAAAAATATCACAACGCGCCTTTGCTGTTGAATAAAAATATCCTCCAATTAACTCCGGGGGATGAAGGCTTCCCGAAACCAATTTTAATTGACCAGGATGATTATTGCTTCCGTTTATATGCGGCGATGGATTGTGTCTTTATTGATAGCGATCGCACTTTGCATATCTTAGATTTTAAAACGGGTAAAGCTGCCTTTGACCAGCGACAAGCTTTAGTTTATCTTTTAGCTGCCCGTTATCTTTACCCCGGACATGAAGCTGTGGCATCGTTCTATAATTTAGAACTTTGTAAAAAATCAGAATTAATCCGCATTAATCATCACGAGTTAGCATCCTTAGAATTTGAATTAGCTCACATTGCCCAAAGACATCAGCAAGATTTACAAAAATATCACCAAGAAACGGAAGATTTCAGTAAAATATTCCCCCCAAATCCCGGTTCGCACTGCCGCTTTTGCCCATTTCGCTCTATCTGTGATTTTGCGGACTTGAAACAGCCTCAAGCTCACTCTATGCCTATTTTAAGGGTGAATGGGGGATGAGGGGGACAAGGGAGACAAGGGGGACAAATGCCCAATGCCCACTTTAAAACGGCGGCAATTCTTTAAGAATTGTAAACCGAATATGATTAATTGCTAGGTCGCCAATGGCAATATCTTCTTTGGTGAGACGTTCACCTCCACTGGAAATGCTTTCAAAAGTGATACCTTTGCCAATTTCAATGTGATACCAGCATAAACCCATAAAAAAGCGTGTGGGATAGGGGCCGGCATTCCCGACATCATCAGGGTTAGATTCCATTGGTAACCAGCCGATATTCGGGATGTAGAACTCTAACCAAACATGGTTAAAGTCTGGTTGTAGGGGTATGCCTTGAAGTTCGCCATTAGGTGGACATTTATACCTGCCTACTGTGCGGCAGGGAATGCCATTCAAACGACACAGTGCTAGCAAAACGCCCACATATTCACCACAGGAACCTACTCCCCGTTCTAAAACAATATCCGGCGTATCAATGTAAGGTTTAATACCATAAGATAATTCATCGTACACATAATTGCGGATGCTGTACATTTTCCGCAACAGATTGGTTTCTGAACCTGCTGCATCCCTAGCTGCATGGCGGACAATGCTTGTATCCATTGCTAAATCATCATCATCCACTAAGTAGCGGCTTTCAAATTCTGATGAAAGTTCGGGAATATTTTCGACATCTTTGGGGGTGATGCGATATTTAATTCCGCGCACTTCTAAAGTCGCTTTCCAGCCAAATATATGGCGTTCGCCGGGGGTGAGGGTATCAAATTTAAACACTGCTACCCGTTGTCCATCGATCACTTCTTCTGTAAAAGGTAGACCAATAGGTTCAACGTGTTTGACTTTTTGGCGTTCGGTTTCCGATGGTAAAGCTATCCGCCACTCTAAATTTGTTAAATACACCTCTTCTAAAGGTGCAATTTCCTCAGCATAGGACATTTCGATCAGGTAGCCATTGGAAAGGGCGTAGCGTTTCTCTGGCTCGTAATGATAATACAGGGGATGAATGAAAGTGCGATCGCGGTATGTTAGCTCATGACTGGGATCAGCATTGGGGTTATCCCGAATATAAGGCTCTTCTGAGGCATAAGCGACATAAAGATTTTCTTTGCCTGTTTCGCCATCTTTATGTACAGCTATACCTGTAGGCGAGTCAAAGGGTGTGAGGACAGTGAATTGAATTTCTCCAGTAGCCCGATCGAGGGAATAAACTGTTTGTTCTGTGCGATCGCTTACCCACAAAGTATCCTGACTAACTGCCAAATTTTCTAAACCGACTCCAGGCGCATAAAACCTGGTAATTTCTTTGCGGCTATCGGATTCATAAATCAAGATATAGCCTAGCTTTTGGCAGCTGATATAAACTGTTGATTCCCAAACAGCAACACCATCAGCCGGATAAGGCAATGTCACAAAATGCTCTAGACCTAAAGAATTCAGTTGGCAGCGATATACACTGTTACCACGAGTTACCCAAAGGGTGTCCTCCCATACTGCTAGACCTGTGACTTCAGTAAATTCCTTGACTTGGTGCGGATTGAGAATTTTGCTGTTGTCTGATATTGGGTCAATTTCTAGCAGATGTCCTTTAATAGTATCAATAGCAATGAGTCTATCTTGAATGAAAGCAATACCACTTAATGCGGCAGCAGTTAGCGGTCGAATTGTTCTTTGCCCAAACATATCGCTAACGGTCATACTGGGAAGAGGGAAACTCATATTAAGCATATTCATTTAATTCGTTTAGCACGCCTAAAATAATTTGTGGTGCGTCCCATGTGACCAAGCTTCAGATGGATCTTGCTTACCATTATCAGTGGAATGTGTTCCACAACAACTCTGGCCTAGGAAATAACACATATAACTCCCCAGAGGAGAAAGTGACAAATGTCAGGAATCACATCTACACTATTACAATTTGGCAATAGCCTGTATGTAACTTTAGTTGATGGTTTTCCAGCCACCACTAAATTATGATCGAATTCTGTAACCATTTCCTGTGACTTACACGATGTCTGCTAATTCTCTGCCTGAAGGTGCCACTGTTTGGCATAGTTTAGAAGTTGATAAAGCGCTAGACCTGCTTAATAGTAATGCAGACAGTGGCTTAACACCCCAAGAAGTTGAACAGCGGTTGCAAAAATACGGCCCCAACGAACTTGAGGAACATGGTGGCCGCAGTGCTTGGGAGATTCTGTTGGATCAGTTCAAGAACATCATGTTGTTGATGCTGATTGCTGTAGCCTTAATTTCCGGGGGTTTAGACCTCGTGGCTTGGCAAGGAGGTACCCTTAAGCCTGGGGAAGTGCCATTCAAAGATACGATCGCCATCATGGCTATCGTCATCCTCAATGGTATCCTTGGCTATGTTCAAGAAAGCCGTGCCGAAAAAGCCCTTGCAGCTCTGAAAAAACTCTCCTCTCCCCTAGTGCGCGTCATCCGCGATCGCAAACTCTTGGATGTCGCCTCTAAGGAAATAGTTCCTGGGGATGTGATGCTGCTGGAAGCTGGGGTGCAAATAGCTGCTGATGGGCGCTTGATTGAACAATCGAATTTACAAATTCGGGAATCAGCGCTGACTGGCGAAGCCGAAGCTGTCAATAAACAAGCAACATTACAATTACCAGAAGAAACATCATTAGGCGATCGCCTCAATGTCGTCTATCAAGGAACCGAAGTTGTCCAAGGACGCGCCAAGGTTCTAGTTACTAGTACTGGCATGAAAACAGAGCTAGGTAAAATTGCTACTCTGTTGCAGTCAGTGGAAAGTGAACCTACGCCTCTGCAACAGCGGATGACGCAACTAGGTAACGTCCTCGTCAGCGGTTCTTTGATTCTCGTGGCAATTGTTGTCATCGGCGGTATCATTCAGACCAGAGGTTTTAGCAAGTTACAAGAACTTCTCGAAGTTTCCTTGAGTATGGCGGTGGCTGTGGTTCCTGAAGGTCTACCCGCCGTGATCACCGTCACCTTGGCATTGGGAACCCAGCGCATGGTCAGGCACAATGCCTTGATTCGTAAACTCCCAGCGGTGGAAACCTTGGGTTCTGTAACTACTATCTGTTCTGATAAAACTGGCACGCTAACTCAGAACAAAATGGTCGTGCAATCAGTTTATACAAATAATGATACTTTTAAAGTTACAGGAGAAGGTTACGCGCCCATAGGGGATTTTCAATTAAACGGACAAAAAATTTCTGTAGAAGATTATCCGGAAATCTCCGCTTTGCTAGTCGCCTGTGCTGTTTGTAATGATTCGGTGCTGCAAAAAGAAACTGGGGAATGGGCAATTTTAGGCGACCCCACCGAAGGCGCATTGATGACCCTGGCAGGGAAAGCAGGTATTGAAAAAGACCAGTGGGATAGTAAATTACCCAGAGTAGCAGAATTCCCCTTTTCCTCAGAACGTAAGCGGATGAGCGTAATTTCTCAGGTTGAGGCAGTGAATACTGGTGAATCTTCCGGCACAGGAATTGACCCAGCGATCGCAGGTTTTCTGCAAACTGAAAATTACTTAATGTTTACCAAAGGTTCCCCAGAGTTAATTTTGGCGCGTTGCAGCCAAGTTTATTTGGGGAGACATTCCGCCCCCTTAACTGAAGAACAACGCCAGCAAATCTTGGCAGAAAATGACCAAATGGCGAGTAAAGGTTTAAGGGTACTAGGTTTCGCCTACAAACCCTGGGCAGAAATCCCGCCAGAAGGCTCAGACGAAGCCTCAGAAACCGAGTTGGTGTGGCTGGGATTAGTCGGAATGCTAGATGCACCACGCCCAGAAGTGAGAGCAGCAGTCCAAGAATGTCGGGAAGCGGGGATTCGCCCAGTGATGATTACAGGGGATCACCAATTAACAGCAAGAGCGATCGCGGCTGATTTAGGCATAGCAGAGGAAGGTGCGCGTGTTCTGACTGGGCAAGAATTACAGCGCATGAGCGACGAGGAACTAGAGCAAAATGTAGACTTAGTCAGCATTTATGCGCGAGTTTCCCCAGAACACAAATTACGAATTGTCAAAGCCCTGCAACGCCGTGGTAGATTTGTCGCCATGACAGGCGACGGTGTCAATGATGCCCCAGCATTGAAACAAGCCGATATCGGGATTGCAATGGGCATTACTGGCACAGATGTGAGTAAAGAAGCTAGCGACATGGTGCTGCTAGATGACAACTTTGCCACCATCGTCGCTGCCACCAAAGAAGGTAGAGTAGTCTACACCAACATCCGCCGTTTTATTAAATACATCCTGGGAAGTAATATTGGCGAAGTGCTAACAATTGCCGCCGCACCAATTTTAGGGTTGGGAGGCGTTCCCCTCACCCCCTTACAAATTCTCTGGATGAACTTAGTTACAGACGGTTTACCAGCCTTAGCCTTAGCTGTGGAACCCCCAGAACCAGATGTAATGCAACGCCCACCCTTCAGCCCCCGCGAAAGTATCTTTGCTAGGGGATTGGGTTCTTATATGATTCGCATTGGAATTATCTTTGCGATTATCACGATTATTCTCATGGAATGGGCATACTATCATTCCCAAGCAGTAACAGGGCCAGGACTCGACCCAGAACGCTGGAAGACAATGGTATTCACCTCCCTGTGTATTGCGCAAATGGGTCATGCGATCGCTATTCGCTCCAATAACCAACTAACCATAGAGATGAATCCCTTCTCTAATCCGTTTGTGTTAGGGGCTGTAGTTGTCACGACAATTTTGCAGTTGATGCTAGTTTACGTTCCACCCCTGCGAGATTTCTTTGGTACTCACTGGCTACCCCCCCAGGAGTTAGCGATTTGTATTGGCTTTAGTGCCTTAATGTTTGTTTGGGTGGAATCGGAGAAGATATTCTTCCGATTAATGGGCAAAAAGACTGTGTGATGAGCATTGGGCATGGGGCATTGGGCATTGGGCATGGGGCATGGGGCATGGGGCAATCTTGCAATAGTCATTAGTGATTTCTTTCTCCCCACACTTCCCGCACTCCCCACACTCCCTTGTCCTCCGGTCACTGAGCGCAGCCGAAGTGTGTCCTCCTTGTCCCCCCCTCTCCCCCTACTCCCTCATCTCTCCACTATGTTTCTCAAATCCATTCACCTGAGACAATTTCGCAATTACACAGACCAAAAAGTGGAGTTTAAGGCTGCCAAAACAATTTTGGTAGGTAATAATGCTCAGGGGAAGTCGAATTTGTTGGAGGCGGTGGAGTTATTGGCGACATTGCGATCGCATCGAATGGCGCGCGATCGCGATTTAGTTCAAGAAGGAGAAGCGATCGCGCAAATTAACGCCTCCTTAGAAAGGAAAGATTGTGTTAGCGATCTCACCCTAACTCTCCGCAGTCATGGGCGGCGGACTGTTGCACTCAATGGCGAAGCCGTGCGTCGTCAGATGGACTTTCTCGGTGTTTTGAATGCCGTGGAGTTTTCTAGTTTAGATTTAGACTTGGTGCGTGGTGGCCCTGACGGTCGTCGTAGCTGGCTAGATACTTTATTAATCCAACTCGAACCTGTGTATGCTCATATTTTGCAGCAATACAATCAGGTTTTGCGCCAGCGTAATGCTTTTTTAAAACATACTCAAGACTCAGCATTTAGTAGCCAGCAATCAGAACAATTAGCTGTATGGGATGCACAGTTAGCTACCACAGGTACAAGAGTCATTAGAAGGCGCGAACGAGCTATACAAAGATTAGCGCCTATTGCTAGCAATTGGCACTCTAGTATTAGTGGTAGTGCGGAAAATCTCCAAATTAAATATGCACCTAGTGTGCCTTTGGGGGAAAACTATCCTCAACAAGTAGAACAAGCTTTTTTAGATAAAATACAACAGCGCGCCATTGCTGAACTACGCCAAGGTACTACCCTTGTCGGCCCTCATCGCGACGAAATAGAATTAATCATTAACCAAACACCTGCTCGTCAATACGGTTCCCAAGGTCAACAGCGAACCCTAGTATTAGCTCTCAAATTAGCAGAATTACAACTCATTGAAGAAGTTGTGGGAGAACCACCCCTGCTATTATTAGATGATGTTTTAGCAGAACTAGATCCATACCGTCAAAATCAGTTACTTGATGCTATTCAAGACCGATTTCAAACTTTAATTACCACCACTCACCTTGGTTCTTTTGACTCACAATGGTTGGATTCATCTCAAATTCTGCTTGTCAAAGCAGGAGAGATATCATAACCACATGCTCGCTTAGTGAAGTACCCACGTACTTTGCTTAGGTAAGTTCAGGTTCAATTTTCCCTTACCTCTGCGTAAATAATGTTGGTATAAATATAAAATATTTCTCCGGATACTTAGGAAAAGTATTGGAATATTATTTAAGAAACTCAAAGAAAAATTTTATTTTAATAACCAAAAATTAGCCTTCTCTCTCCTCTCTAATAATCAAAGCTACTCCTACCACCCTTATCCTTTGAGGAGATGGTAAAAAAGAGGTAGGAGAGATACTGAAGGTGAGTTAAAAGTATTTTTTATCGAAGTCAGATTAAATTAAAATTTTTAAAATTTGATATTTTCAATTATCTGAAAATTTGCCATTACATTACGGGGGTATTTTTAAAAAAAATCCTAAATCATTCGTTAAAAAAGCTAGTGATAGAGCCTCTATTGCCCGTAAATACAAGCATCAACGACTAATTTAACAACTCAAATATAATTGCTATATGTGTAAAGAAAATTACATTTTCAATAAAGCGGAAATTGCTGAACTAGCTGCATCATTGCGAGGAATTGAGCAAAAAATCCTCAAAAAATCGCAGCAACCAGGTACAACAAGAGTATGGTTTCAAGGGGAAGAACCTTATTTTGATGTGTTCTTTGAATTAAACAACGATGAAATCTTATGGTTTCAATTGACTTTACGTGGTAAAGCAGTTTATTGGGACAATAAAAAATCACAATTACAAACAGGTACTACCAATGAACTCCATGATAACGATGTAATTTTTTATGCAGCCAGTAAAACAATTGAAAATGATATCGAGAATGATTGGGAATTTATTAATGTAGTAAAATTGATTCTCCAAACTCGAGCGGAAGAGACTATTTTTGCCAAAGCCTTAGAATTATTTAATTGCTCTCAGAAAAATAACTAACTCCATCTTTCTAATTTTTTGAAAACAGTCAGAACTAAAAAAGTTAGCAAAGCACCGATTAATCCTAATTGCCACAAGCCACACCCAGCCGCAATTCCCAAAGCAGCGGATACCCAAACAGCCGCAGCTGATGTTAATCCGTGAATTTCCGGTCTTTGTGATTCGTGAGAAGATTCGTGCAAAATCTCTCCAGCACCGAGAAAGCCTACACCAGCAGCAATACCTTGAATTACCCGCGAGAGAGCATCAGCACTGGGATTCAATCCTGCTGTAGACAGTGGTATAAGAGTAAAAATAGCTGATCCCAGACTGACCAACATATGAGTTCTTAAACCCGC
Source organism: Calothrix sp. NIES-2100 (assembly GCF_963875285.1). NCBI lineage: Bacteria > Bacillati > Cyanobacteriota > Cyanophyceae > Nostocales > Calotrichaceae > Calothrix > Calothrix sp. NIES-2100. The sequence goes on along the minus strand of NZ_CAWNLA010000001.1, from coordinate 6,812,647 downwards.
TGGCTTGTGTCTGAGTTGTCTTTCTACGCCGATGATTGCCCCACTCAGCAATGCTATGCACAGTCTAAAGGTAATATCTTGTAAATCAAGGCTCATGAAGCATCACAATAGTTAGTCCTGAAAAATATAACAATCCGATTTAGGTATGAAACTATAGCAATCCTATTTGATATCCAAACAAAAGGGACAAGGGGGACAAGGAGGACAAGGAGGACAAGGAGGACAAGGAGGAGAAATGTTTGTAACTCATTTAGGACTGGTATATAAAGAAGTTAATTACAAAATATCAATTCCGCTTATCGGTAATAGGAAGAGATAATTTTAATTAAGGTAGTAGTATTATTTATGATATTGGTAAAAGGTAGTAATTTGAAACTTCTTGTATGAATATTTAGTTGGGAAAAATAATTTAAACATAGTATTATACTGCAAATTGCTATATTTAACCATACCGCCAATATTTGAATGAAATTAGTCGGTGGGTGGGAAAATTTATCGTGGGGATAAGGTAGAGAAGTAGGGGTTTGTTACTCCTATGAGGGAACAGGAAATCAAGAAAACTGTTAAGAGTTCACCCAAGCCTGTTCCCTTTTTTGATAAATGACAACTGAGAACAACAAAATTGAGTGGAAAAACTCTACTGGCTTGACCAAATTAAACTCCAAGACCGCGCCAAGGTAGGTGACAAAGCGTTTTACTTGAGCCGAATTATGCAGCGTGGCTACCCGGTAATACCTGGTTTTGTTGTTGGGGCAGAAGTTTTGCAACAATTCTTAGAAACTCTTAACAGTTCGGAATCATTAGTTGCTGACTTACCCCATTCTTCGTTGTATTTAGATGTGAGTAATTGGCGGCAACTTCAGCAGGTAGCCGGTCGCTTGCGTCAGGAAATTATTACTGCCACTGTACCAGCGCCTTGGGTGAGTAAAATGCTGACAGCAGCAAGAGAATGGGAAACTGACCATTTGATTTTGCGACCAACGGTGATGGTGCCAAATACTACCAAGGCACTAGGGAATATATCTGGGTTACTGGAGTCAGTCTTTTGCCCTTGTAATTCCGAAGCGATCGCCATAGGATTAAAGCGCACTTGGAGTCAGTTGTTTCGTGCCAGAAGTCTACTATATTGGCAACGAGCAGGAACTGACCTGCAAAAAGTTAATTTTGCCGTTTTAGTACAACCAGTTCGCAATGCCATTGCTAGTGGCTTATTTCATGCCAACACATCTGGTTGGGAAATTACCGCTACATGGGGATTAGGAGTAGCGATCGCCAATGGTGAAGTCCTACCAGATGTCTACTATATTCAACCAGAAACCGGGCAGTTAATCGAGCAACAGCTAGGAAGTAAAATTCTTGCTTATCGTGTTGACAATACAGCCGCTAAAGATGACTTACAATCATTACCCCAGTCATTACTGACATCAGATAATGCTTGTTTAGTTGCTTACCTCCTAGAAGAAACCAAACAAAAACAGTACGCTTTACCAGAAGAATACCTGCAACAAGTAATTGTTTTAGGAAATCAACTTTTGAGTGAACTAGGCAACAATTTTTACCTAGAATGGACGCTTTCGCAAGTTAATCCTATTCCTAAACTTTACCTCACACAAGTTAGTGCGCCCCAATCAGCAATTCCCAACGTACAGATTATTAAGGGGCTAGGGGCAGCCAGAGGACGCGTTACAGCTCATGCCTATGTGATTGGCAATGGGCAATCAAAACCAGAACAGCTACCTCAGGGAGTGATTTTAGTTGCCAAGGCAATCACACCGGACTGGTTACAAATATTGCAAAATGTAGGAGGTATTATTACAGAAAAAGGAGGATTGACCAGCCATGCAGCAATCCTAGCTAGAGAATTGGGGATTCCAGCAGTAGTAAGCGCTACAGATGTCACAGCCCTAATTCAACCAGGTGAAAGACTACTCGTAGATGGCGATCGCGGCGAAGTGTCTCGTGTGAGAGAAGACATCACTTCCGAAAGTACTGTGCCCAGAGAACTCAATCACTCTTCTTTTGAAGAGTCCTCATCGCCTCCCAACTCCAAGGGGTGGGAATCCCAAAAGCCTCGTTTTTCCTGGACTTCTCCCCAAGCAATAATTGCTACCCAGCTACTATTAAATATCAGCCAACCCAGCTTAATAGAGCAAGTACAAAGTTTACCTGTTGATGGAGTCGGATTACTGCGCTCAGAACTGATGATGCTAGGCATACTGGAGGGACAACACCCCAATAGCTGGTTAGCAGATAATCGTCAGGCAGAATTATTAGAGCTATGGACAGAGCAGATTATGCAATTTGCTTGTGGCTTTGCACCGCGACCAGTTTTATATCGCTCTTTGGATTGGCGATCGCATGAATTGCCATCTTTTCCTGCTCAACACCAATCTTCATCACAAGCCGTCTTAGGTGACCGTGGTATCTTTAGCTATTTACTCAATCCCGCAGTATTCGAGCTAGAACTAGCTGCTTTAGCAAATGTACAGAAAGCAGGTTACAGCAATGTCAACCTCTTGTTGCCCTTTGTGCGCAGTGTCGAAGAATTTTCCCTTTGTCGCCAAAAAGTTGAGCAAGCAGGATTAACCCAAATACCGCAATTTCAACTATGGATCATGGCAGAAGTACCCAGCGTACTGTTTTTACTCCCAGAATATGTGAAAGCAGGTGTCGCGGGAATTTCCATCGGCACAAATGACCTCACCCAACTCCTGCTAGGAGTAGATCGAGAGCAAGAACAGCTAGCCAGAAGATTTAATGAACTTCACCCCGCAGTCATGGGTGCGATCGCTCAACTGATCGAAATGTCCAAAAATGCCGGAATTCCTTGTGCAATTTGCGGTCAAGCACCAGTAATTTACCCAGAAATTATTGATCGCTTAGTGCAATGGGGTATTACAGCAATTTCCGTTGAACCAGAAGCAGTAGAGCGAACATATCACGCGATCGCCCGTGCTGAACAACGCCTGATTTTAGAAGCCGCACGCCGTCAGTTGAAAGGCGGTTAGCAGGGGAGAGTGTGGGGGGAGGGGGACAACTGACAACTGACAACTGACAACTGACTATTTAATATACCCCGCCTCACGTAAAAACTTGCGTAATTCCGCGAAGAATTGAGCGCGATCGCTTTTTTTATAAGCCTGCTGCACTCGCTGCCAACCATCTTGTCCCTGACCCAGCATATATTTATCTGCCAGATACGCAGCTAAAAATCCTTTACCGTCGTCGCCTTGTTGGCGTAATTCAGTGTAAGTTTGCCATAGCTCTGTAGCATTACTAGCAATTAACTTGGGATAGCGACGGGTAACATCGACCATCTTACCTTGCCGATACTGCCAAATTTGTAGTGGGTAACCAGAAGCAGCATAGGAACTGAAAGCATAAGCAAAGCGATCGTCTCGACTATCAAACTCTGGTAGTCCATCCTTGTCTAAATCTTTGAGTCGGTAGCCACCATTACCCCATTCATGACGAATCTTCTTGTACTGCTTTGAATTACTGTCATAACGGTAAATCAATGAATAAGTACAGCAGTGCGCTCCCCCTGTAAAAAAATCGGCAATTACTTCCGGTTCTTTATTACCGTCTAAATCTAGCACTGGTATCTGATTTTCTTTTGCGTCCAACTCCCCTATAGGTCGGTCATATTCACTTTCTTGGGGTAGTTTCTGATCTAAAACAGTTTGACCTGAGCGAGTAATTTTCAATTGCACATTTTTATATTGGTATTCCTCTGGTTTGTCGTAAGATATTTGTGCCTGTACATTACCCGATTTGCCCGTGATTGTTTCTGCTGTAGCAGCTTGACTCAAAACAGCCACAGCACTTACAAGGGCTAAACCCATTAAAGATTTATTGCCGAACCAACGAATAGAATTCATTATGAGTGTTGTATATATTTAGTCTAACTTTATACAACATCATCATAATATTCAATATCGGAAAATCGCTGCAACAGGTGTGCTGAAAGGTATTTGTTCTGGCGACACAGCGTAAACAGTACCACCGTTTAATAAGGTATGGGTTGCAGCCAAATCCAACAAATCCTCATCACCAGTTTCCTTGTCATCATGCAAATAAACCGCTTCTGAACTCGGATCAAACAAACCCCATTGCTGTTGACCAACAGCAACTAACAATGAATCTATTCGTTGGAAATAAGCAGCAGGGATGATTTGTTTGAGGTCATTAGTAGCTTTACCTGTATCACCTGCAAATAATTGCTGGAAACGCTCGAGAAACTCTTGCTGTGACTTTTGAAAATCAGCCTCGACAATCGGCCAAGCTTTGTCATGTAAATCTTGAGCTATGAGAATTTCTGGATTACCAGTGATACCTTCTGCCATTAAATGCTGGTAAGTATTTGCCTGTCTGTACAAAGGTAGAAGATACTCTACCCCAGCGAGTACCAAAGGTGCTGTTTCCTCTCGAAGTTTTTCATGCAATGCTTTATCAATAATGTAAAAAAATTGTCGGATTTGTTCTTGATGTTGATCTCTATCAGGACTTCCCTGTCCATGAAACGCTCCGGGCTGTACAAAAGAATTAGCAGTTCCTCCTTTAGAACTAGCAATGCGGAACTGACCTTCTTTAGCAGTTTCATCTTGATTGAGAGCTGATTCTAGGCTTTTCGGCAGATTTTCTACCTCTATCTCATTAATAGTGTAGTGTGTTCCCTCAAAAAACCTGACATCTTGTTGACTCAAAGCCAAAACGTAGAAACGCCCATTACCATTTAAAATCGGTAGCAGCGGCTTGATATGAAATCTATCTGTAACTACAACTAATTCTTGAAAATTCAGAGGCAGGGTATAGTAACGGAAAAAATCACCAGAAATAAAAATTGCCAGTCCCATTTCTCCCATTTGCTCCCAAAATTCTTGGGTATCAAGATTAATAGCTGGTTGCAACAATGCGGTTGCTGCTTGCGGTTCCAGACCTGCATCAATCAAGTGTGCTTCTGCTTCCTTAATTAAATTCTTAAACCGAATTGGGTCTTGTCGCACTTCTGGCCCAGCTGGGTGGGTTGGCATATAAATTGAAACACAATTGCCCTTTGGCTGTTGTAGCAGTGGCTTGATTTCTTCTCTAGAAATTATTTGCATATAATATCCCTCCTAGCAACGTGACCAGAAACATCAGAATCAAAGCGCTAATATTCAAAGTTCTGATGGAATATTTTCTCGATGTGGCATTTAGAACCACAAACATTCAATCTGGATTTATTTCACGTCAAGGAGGGTGAAGTTTCATCTTTCTCAGGACTTACTAGTTATTTGTCAGTTGTCAATTCGTCAACAGTCAACAGTCAACAGTCAACAATCAACAATCTCTTCTACCCCCTACGATCCATTTTTCGCTTGTTGTGAATTGATGGGTACTTCAGTTTGTGGTTCCCGAACCCATCCCAAAGTTACTCGTTTCATAATCGCGTACAAACCTGTCAGGACGACAAAGGTAGTAAAAATAATTACCAAAGGCTGTTTACCAAGAAGTTCTTCTACGCCTTTAGTTAGCACAGCATCTGGCTGTGTGATGAAATCCCAACTATTAAAACGCAAGAACCGCCCCCAATAAATACCCACAGCAGAGAGAGCATGAGTAATCAACTCAACCCGAAAAATCCATTGGCTCTTACCAATTCGGTGTAGATAGTACCCTAAATTGATTAAAGATACTACGTAAGCTTGAAAGCCAGCCAGAATTACTAATAAATAAATGGGAATTAACACCAAGGTAATAATCCACACTGATTGAATTGTGCGGATATCATCTATTAGGTGTATGACATCGGTCAACAAATAAGGTGCGTTTGGTAAAAAGGCATAAAAAACTATGAATCCTAGCCACCAAACCCATGATCTGCCGCGTTTTTTACGAAACAGCCATACACTTAAGACTAAAGGTATAAAAGCTAGAAACAAATTCCAAGTCATCCATCTTATATTAATTTGTAAGACTTGGAGCAATTTGGCACTCAATTCAATCAATTCCGCTTTCATAGATGCTGACTCGCAATTGTGTGATTGATTTGGATTTACTATATGTTGGTTGTTAATTTTATTGCGTGACTGAAAAAAAATAGTCAAAATTAAGACTGCAATTTTTGTCACTTTTGAACAAAATCTATTTCCTTAGACTATAGACAAGCTTTTTAGGTTCACAGAAGGTAATACACTCTAAAATTAAACGGTTACGGTAAGTTCTAGAGAAAATGCTTAATATCTCTTTTTTAAGAGAGCGGGCTAATTCACTAGTATAGCTAGAAATTTCTGGGCGGCAAATATGTCACCCAGAAATTAGATTATTTAGTAATAAAGAATGCTGATTTTTATGTAAAAATACTTAATAACAGTATTTTCACCTCACCCCTCACTCCTCACCCCTAACCCCTATTCTTAGAGGAAAGTTACTTGAATATAGGGGCTAGAAGCTAGGAAATAGAGAAGAAGTATGTTCTTGCACACGCTGTGTGATTGATTACATAACATTCTAGTTAAAAAAACAAGTCTTGAACACGTAAATTCGTTAATTTAACCAAATTTAATTAAATAAATCTTTATTTATCCTTTTGGTTAATCTTAATCCTCTAAAAGTTCATTAGCTTGCATTTACTCGGGTTCTTTACAGTACTTATTGAGATCGTTGACTAACTTATCGGAATCCTTCCCTGCGGTTTTGCTGACTGTTGTCAGTGCAGTGTCAATATCTGCTCTAGCCTTTTGCAGTCTGTCTCTGCCAGATGGCGAAGCTTCGGCTGTTTTAGCTGCGCCCAGAGCTTTAGCGGCTTTAGCGATCGCCTGGCTCAGATTCTGGAAATTCTTAGCAAACCGACTTTGGTATTCTTTTAATTTGGGATCTTGAAGATTTAGGTTCTCTATGGATTTGGTCACGGCTTCTAAATCCTTGGACAGTTGCAGGCTTGTAATCACCTGCTGTCCTTTATTTTTGTCAATTAGAGAATTTCCTTCATTCACCGCTTGAATCAGTCGCTGACACTGGGAGACTTTAGTTTCATTGCAACCACTAATCAATAAAGCGATACTCAAGTTCATCAGAGCAATAATGTTATATTTACGCGAAACAGACATGAAGATCCACCAGCAATAAAATTCCAACCATAGTATCTAATAATTCTGGAATTTTTGTGCCTAACTTAAAAATAGGGGCATAGGGCATGGGGCATAGGGCATGGGGCATGGGGCATGGGGCATTGGGCATAGGGTATTGGGCATTTCTTATTTATTTACCTTGTCCTCCTTGTCCCCCTTGTCCTGCTTGTCCCCCTGCGCCCCTGCCCCGGTCGCCGAGCGGAGCCGTTCGCGGAGCGTCTCGAAGAGAGGCGCTGCCCCCTCTCCTTTACCTCTCTACCAACCTACTGGCAAACCTAACCTTTCTAAAGTCTCCCCATCTTGTAAAAGTGAGTGGATGTCTCTGTCTATGGGAATGCGACCCTCGGAAAGTACCAACGCACGTTGAGTTACTTTACTCAACCAATTGAGGTCATGGGAAGCAATTAACATCACCTGCACTGGCAAATTTAATAACACTTGCGCCAAATGTCGCCGCCATGAGGGATCTAGACCGTTAGTAGGCTCATCTAAAATCAAAATGCTAGGCTCTAGGGCTAAGATTGCTGCTAGAGCAACTAAGCGTCTTTGTCCACCAGAAAGTTCATGAGCTGAACGATTAGCGTAGGCTTCCAGTCCAAAATCAGCTAACAATTGCCGTGCTTGATCGATGGCTAATGCTGGAGGTACACCATAATTGCGAGGGCCAAAGGTAATATCTTCTAAGATAGTCGGCATAAATAACTGGTCGTTGGCATCTTGGAAGCTAAAGCCAATTTGACGGCGTACTTGAGACAGAGTTTTATGTTCTACAGGAATGCCATTAATCCAAATTTTCCCACTCTGTGGTTGTTTTAAGCCGATGAGATTCTCTAGCAAGGTGCTTTTACCAGAACCAGTCGCACCCATCAACGCCACGCGATCGCCTGCTTTTAATGAAAAAGAAATGTCCTGTAATACTGGTTGTTGCTTAGTATAAGCATATACCAGATTTTGCACTTCCACTACAGCAGCGTGGGGATGGTGGATTGAAGATTGGGGATTAGATGTTAAAGATTTCAAAATTCACAACTCAAAATTCACAACTGCGCTCTTACTTCAGTGTTACGCAAATAAATTTATCCATTGATGCTTTTGCGTCGTTCTTTGTCATTAGTCAATGGACAATGGTCAACAAATTCTAGACTCTTGACTATGGACTCTTGATTTTTGACAAATGGCTAATTAACTTAACTGATAAGAGCCGATAGTTAAACAAGCAGCGATCGCACAAGTAGCTATTACCGCAACACGCTCTTTTGGTTTTAATGTCGAGTCTATTGGTAATTGCCCGTTGTAACCACGAACTACCATTGCGGTATAAACGCGCTCTGCCCTATCCAAGCTACGGAGATACAAAGCGCCGATCATTGCTGCACTGGCGTAGCGCAACCAGCCAGCAGAACCATTTAGACCTCGTAATTGGGCGCTGCGCTGCATTCTTGTCACTTCTGACAGCAAAATTTCTAAGTATTGTCCAGCTAAGAGCAAATTTTCCTTTAACGGTAATGGTACAGGTAAGCTTTTTAGCGCTATACCGAAGCTATGGGGCGGTAAGGTTAACAAAAAACTATTCATCACAATCAGACAGATGAGAGAACGCACTAACAAAAAACTAGCTCGCTCCCATCCCAAGGGTAAAGCCAGCAACGATAGGAAGATTAATTCCGTACCAAGTAATTTTCCTAGCTGGGGAATGCGCACATGTAACAGCCAAGCCCATAAAAGTGCGATCGCTCCATATGCACCCAGGTAGTACCAAGCATGATGCTTTAATAAAGCTGCCCCAATAACAATTATGAGCGCAAGTTGCAAGCGTAAGGTTAAGGAAATTTTAAGCATTATTCGGTTTTACTACCTTAGCAATCCCAAAGGCGACAGCAAAGCAAACCGCAGCGCCCACTAGCCCCGCAATACTAGTACCGATTGTTCCCAAACCTTCAATGCCATAATCGGCTAAAGGCGTTGGGACAATAACGCGCACTTTGTCGCCTAAATCGATAAAGCCTAAGTTTTCGGCAACTCTTTCCAAGCCATCAGGCCAGGCTGAGGCAAAAAGTGATAGTACACCCGCCACTAAAACAATACTGACAACTGGTACTAACCATCCGCGAAATTGCTGTTGTTCTCCTGGTAACAAATCTGGTCTTTGCTTGGCGAGGTAAACTAGCACACTCCCAGTAATTAGCCCTTCACCAACACCAATCAGAATATGAGTACCAGTCATTGCTGGTAAAACTACTGCTACTGGTGCTGTTCCCGAAAGAGCTAACTCAATAGCACAAACTATTGCTGCTACTACTACACTTACACCCGCAGCAATACCAGCCGCTAGGGGTAAGCGACCTCTCGACCCGCCAAATAGTCGTTGCAAGGTTTGAGTTAACCCCCAGCCAACCCAAACACCCACAACTGCCATATTCAAAATATTTGCGCCTAAAGCTGTAATTCCGCCATCGGCAAATAACACTGCTTGGATAATTAATACCGTAGCAATACACAACGTCCCTGCCCAAGGGCTACCTAAAACAACTGCTGCTAAGGTTCCCCCTAACAAGTGACCACTAGTACCCCCTGCTACTGGGAAATTAATCATCTGGGCAGCAAAAATAAAGGCTGTAGTTAAGCCCAGTACTGGAGCGCGACGAATCCCAAAAGCTGCTTGCGATCGCCCCAAAGCAATAAAGAGTGCTGCCGCACTCGCTAAACCCGTAGCCCCTGCCACTGGTACTGAAACAAATCCATCAGGAATATGCATGATGTGCCCCGTGTATTATGTTTTTCTTCACACAAATTACTCAATTGATCTGCGGCATTAAATTAATAAAAAGCAGAAAAACACCTCTTTATACAATGCCCTATTGGAGGATTTTATAGTGATACTTACGGTAGATTGACAATAAAATATGCGTTAAATAGTATACTTATTTTTTAATATATGGAGTTTTATTAATTTTGTTTTAAAATTCAGTAATCGGCTAGGGTCAAATCTCTCCATTACTTGATGCTGTTGATGTTATTTCATCAGGACTTACGTTGACAAATAGTTAACAACATTTATATTTATCTATCTTTAGCAGCAGATCTATTTGATATTTATCTATTTTGTGAGCAAATTAGCAAAAATATTTGCTCAGTGAGTAGTCAGCACAAAGCTTGCTGGAAAAGACAAGACTAAAGTCCTGACTACAAACTGATTTAAAAGTAATTTAGATCACAAAAAAGCTTTATAAAATTTTTGTCCGCTGGCGCTGTTTAGCTGTGTTCCTACCTTGATGCTGAGGTAGTTAGCATCACCTCAAGTCAGCTACTCATGGGAAAAACCCACAGCCAAGTATGAAAATCTCTCTTCCCTAGTCCCTAGGGCGTGTCTTCAAAGTATCGAATGCAACTACATAAGGCTGACAACGGGACAATGGGACGCGGCGACGCGGTGAAAATTTGTTCAAAAAGCTCTCCGCGTCACCGCGTCTCCCCCTCTCCCCCTCCTCCCCTTATTCAAGAAATGAGTTTGAAAACACGCCCTAGTCCCTAGTCCCCATTTTCAAGACAGTTCTTGAGAATAGTGCAAAATCTGAGAACTGAAACCTCTGCCAGAATTATTGACAATGATTCCTACTTCATCTAATATACACAGAAGTAATTGCAAATAATTTGCAACATTCTATTGTAGCGCTAACCGTTATTTAATGTCATGCCCAATAACTTAGCTTTGGGGAAAGAACAACTTTGGAGCCGTCGTCAATTACTGAAGCTGGGTTTATGTGGCACTGGTTTAGCAGGAGCAGCGGCGCTTTGGCAGATGGCAAATGTGAAAAGCCAGTCAATTGTCAAAGTGCCCCCCACAGAAATTGCGGCATCCGAAGGCGTAACTCAACCCATGAAGATGCTAAGAAATTTCGATTATGGGACGCTCAAGCACGAAAATGGACGCACAATCCGAGAATTTAGTTTGACTGCGGGAACTTCCGTTATTCAGCTAAATAGTGCTGTGTCTTACAACATCTGGGATTTAAACGGACATATACCAGGGCCGACACTCAGGGTTAAGCAGGGGGAACGGGTACGGATACTATTTCTCAATAAAGCTGGACATTCTCACTCTTTACATTTTCATGGCATTCATTCATCAGACATGGATGGAATTCGCCCAGTCAGTAACGGTAGTGCCACAATTTATGAATTTGATGCCGAACCTTACGGGGTTCATCTGTATCACTGTCATATTGAGCCTGTGACTCGTCACATTGCTAAAGGGTTATATGGGATGTTTATCATCGATCCACCAAACCCCCGTCCGCCAGCGGATGAAATTGTACTAGTGATGGCTGGATATGACGTAAATGATGATAGCCGTAATGAATATTACGCTTTCAACGGTTTGCCTCATCACTATATGGACAATCCCATCCGCATTTACAAAGATCAGTTAATTCGGCTGTATGTTCTCAATATCATTGAATACGATCCAGCAGTAACATTTCACCTTCATGCCAACTTCTTTGATGTCTATCGCACAGGTATGACTATGACTCCTAGTGAGAAAACTGATGTCATCACAATGGGTGTCGCCGAAAGGCATATTTTAGAATTTGCCTTTCGTTACCCAGGTAAGTATATGTTTCATCCCCATCAAGATGCGATCGCAGAAAACGGTTGCATGGGTGTATTTGAAGTCATTAATTCGTAATACATTGCAGAGATGTTGAATAAGTCAATAGTCAATAGTCCTTGGTCAATAAATTCACGACTCTAGACTTTTGTGCGATCGTCGTACGCGATGTCAAATAACAAGACACTACGCGTCTACTCAATTTTGCGTTACGTGCAAGAGTTGAATTTTTTTGATTTACAAATCATCAAAAAATCAATTTAATTTGATTAATGTGCAAAATTTTGGAAAAAAATGATTCTTTATGAGATAAATTTTTAGGCTTTTAGTGTTGAATTCACAAGGCTTTCCGAAAATAAATGGGTAAAATTTGACATTAAAATCCGAATCTTGTATGGTATCCTTTATGAAGACTTCACATTAATCAAAAAATATAATGTTTAGGTAAAGCTAGACAGCTAACCTATCAGAAGCTTTAGGTGCATCCGACAATCCAAATCAAGCAAATAATATAGAAGCTTGAACACAGGGCATCTATAAGTTATCAACTAATTTGCACGACCCAAGCAGATATGCGAATCGCAGAAAAATTAGTTGAGAAGTTCTCGGAATTGTTGGGATATCTGCTTGATAGCAGATGTATCTTAGCAATCAACTGAGTTATTCAGAGTAATTCTTTTTAGGAACGATAGTACTAATTCAACTATCTGTATCCACAATTTTTGATGCGATGAAAGTTTCTCAAGATGCAAAATAACAAGTAATTAAAGCATAAATATTCCACATTATTGCCCACTATTGCGCACAAAAAGTTTAGTGGCATAATTTCCTATTTTTTTCGCGATCGCACCTATATCTCTAGAAATTCTGCAAGCATTTTATCATTGAGGTGTTCCTAATGACATTCGATTCAGACGCTAATTCAGTTACCAGTGATTTACCTAAACAATTAGATATTGCCACTGTTTGTATTTACGGGCTGAGTATCTTATCCGCTGGTTTATTCCTGTTTTTACCACTAGTAAATTTATTAAGCCCTAGCCCTTGGCAACGTTATATGGGGGCTATTCATGGAACAGCAGCTTTGCTTGCAGTAGTTGTCATTGCTTATGCTGGACACATGGCATTTCCTTTACTGCGAGGAGTGGGCAAAATCTTACCGCAAATGCGTACACTCACTTTTTGGGCTACTTGTCTATCTTTTCTCGCCATTGCTTCTGGTAATTGGGTTTATATGCGTTACCGAGCGCCTATTGGTGGTGCGCGTGCTTGGTTAACTAAAAATACACCTTTAGTGCATTATCTGTTCATGGAGTACCACGAATTTACAGTGTTATTTACATTTCCTTTGGGAGTTGCTTGTACCTGGATTCTGTGGAAATATGGCGACTCAATTCTCGAGAAAAAGAATCGTGTAGTACTCAACGCCACTTGCATTGGCTTAATGGCAATGATGTTCTTTGCCATTGGCGGTTTTGTCAGTGGATTGAATGTAGCCAGAATACATACTTTGTAATAAGTTTGTCAGCTAAATATCAAACAGAATTACGTATTTGGAGGTTATACTCAGTGGTTGAAAAATTATCGCCAAATTCTCAATATCTGCCGTTATATGTGCGGGTTTGGAATCGCTTAAAAACTTTCCCCAAAGGATTAGCAACAGGTTCTCAGACATCACCTAATGTTTCAGGGCCAGCCGCCGCCGCATTAATTAGTGCAGCATTTAGTTGCTTTATCTTAATGGTTAATCAACACTTTACTTCTGCCTTTAAAGCGTGGGATAAAATTGTTTGGAGCCTTGGGCATTGGATACCAGGTAGTCAGAATGCTAATCCTTTATATGGTGAAATTGGCAGCTATTCTGGCAAAGAAACTGTGATGTTAATTGCCTGGTTGTTTAGCTGGTTAATACTCAATAAACTTTGGCAGAATAAACAGATTAAAACTCGAACGATATTTTTCTGCTTATTTTGCTTTATGGTGGCGGCAACTGTTATGAATTGGCATCCTTTATTCCCCTACTTACCTTTAATGCCAACGTGATTAACAGTCCTAAATCTTTCATGTCAAGTTAGATCCCCGACTTCTCTAATAAGTCGGGGATCTGGGAACAGCAAATTTGCTCAAAGACTTCTAATTTTTTAATTCATCACAATCTAGGAGGAATGGAAATATGCAAACACAAAAATACAGCCTACAAATTAGAAAATTACACCAATATGTTTTGGCTATGGTGAGTGTTTTGATTTTATTTGGTATTACTTTTCCCATAGCTTGCTGGCGAGTTAGTCAAAGTCATAAATATGGGAATGCTGCTTTGAAGTCACTATCCTGGGAAGAACCCCAACGGCCTGTATCTTCCTATACCTCACTTGCTCAAAATGACAATCAAAAGACTAAATCTGCTAAGTAAACTATTTTTCTCATCAGGACTCAAGTATTGTATTTTGTGATTTCTACTTGAGGGTGTCAATAGTCAATAGTCATTGGTCAACAAATTCTAGACTGTTGACTGTTGACTGTTGACTGTTGACTGCGCCGCACTGAAGCTCACTCGAAGCGTTGAGTGTTGACTGTTGAGAATTTCTCTGCATTCAGCTTTTTGCCATCAAGTCTCAATATTTAGAACGCCTTAAAAAAAGCCTAATCGCTAGTGATAGCTACTTTAGCCTTTTTGGATGGGTGTTTCTGGCTTATATACTTAATCAAGCCTAGTCAATAAATTAAAAAAATTGTTAAATTCTAGTTAATATTTTTCAGCTAGTTGATAAAGAGTCGCATTATATGCGAAAGTACAATCTATGACGAATTGTCAAATGAAACTACTATTCGTAGTTTGAGAAGTGGCAATTGCTATCCACCGAAGTCATTCCCAAGAGCACAAATGATAAAATATCGCTATATCTGTTTAACTATTGCTGCTGCTGCCATAGTTACTTTAAGTTCCTGTAACAGTACACCCAAAGCAGAAAATCCAGCTACACCATCTGCTAACTCTACTGCACAGGTAACTGAAGCTACGACTCACAGCAGTCACGGTAGCAAAGCGAAAATTAACATCAATAATGCTATCTTGTCGGAGTTGGATAAATTTGAAGCTAAGTTAGGTGTTCCTGCATTATCAAATAAAATTCAGGCAAATCGACCATACGTCAGCCCAGAAGATTTAGTAAGTAAAAAAGTTATTACTCAAGAACAGTTCGATCAAATCAAAGACATGGTGACTGTTCAAGAAGTTGTACTTACTGGTGAGGCTAAAGATGTTGACTATATGACAAAGCTGGGCTTAATGAAAGGACATCTTTTAGTAGCTAAAGAACTTTTGGATCAAAATCAGCCGAAACAGGCTGAACCTCATATAGGACATCCGGTTGAAGAGATTTATGTAGATGTAGAAGAGCAACTAAACGAGCGGAAAGTCAAAGAATTTAAGACAACATTGGTGAGTTTGCAAGATTTAGTCAAATCTAATCCCAAGAATGCCAAGGTCAAAACTAATTTTACCTCTTCAGTGCAAGCTGTTGATGGAGCGATCGCCACTTTGCCAGAAGCCCAACGCTCAAAACCGGGATTTGTCCTCCAGGTAATCAACGGATTGTTAGATGCAGCCAACTCAGAATATGGAGCTGCGATCGCAAATGGTAAAATATCTGCTGCCATAGAATATCAAGACTCCCGTGGGTTTGTCGTCTATGCTAATGACTTGTATAAAGGTATAGCTAGCCAAGTAGCGCAAACAAGTCCCGAAGCCAACAAAGCTATTGAAGCGAGTTTTGCTGACTTGTTAAAAGTTTGGCCTGCGGCTATCCCACCTGCTACGCCAGTGAAAACCCCTGAGGATGTCACCAAACTAGTAAAAACTATTGAGCAAAACTCTCAACAAGTAATAGACAAAACTAGCACCCAAGCACAACAATAACAATTTGCCTAGTTTGGATATGTAAACTGGAGTTTAAAATGGGTGAATAGTGAGGAAATAGTTAGGAGCTAAAACTGAAGATAGTCGCAACTTTTAACACTTCAAAAAAGTATAACTTCTAACTTATTACTCATTACGCTACATTCGTAACCTTTGCTTAACTTAACAACTGATGCAAGAGCTTGACCACAAAAAAACCATCGACCTATTGAATGCGATCATGGAATTTGAGCTAGCAGGGGTAGTACGCTATACCCATTACTCCCTGATGGTGACTGGACCTAACCGCATTCCCATTGTGGCCTTTTTTAAAGCACAGGCCAGCGAATCTCTACTCCATGCTCAACAAGTAGGAGAAATTTTAACTGGATTAGATGGACATCCTTCTTTGAAAATTGCTGCAATGGAGGAAACTCACCAACATTCAGTCAAGGATATCTTGGCTGAAAGTTTATCTCATGAAAAAAAGGCATTGGATTTGTATAAAACTCTCCTAGAAACTGTTACCAATGCCAGTATTTATTTAGAAGAGTTCGCTCGTGGCATGATTGGTCAAGAAGAGATGCATAATCTTGAATTGAAAAAAATGTTACGTGATTTTAGTTAATAGTCAATAGTCATTAGTCAATGGTCAATAGTCTATATTTTGACTGTTGACTGTTGACTGTTGACTGTTGACTTTGGACTGTTGACTTTGGATTATTAAAAATGAATTTTAGTACTGCCTTACCTACGTTTGTCATTACACTCCGAGAAGGAGTAGAAGCAGCCCTTGTTGTTGGGATTGTGTTAGCGTTACTAAAAAAAGGCAAACAATCTCGACTTAATTCTTGGGTATATGCTGGTGTTGGTGTTGGTATTGTCATCAGTGCCCTAATAGGTGTACTTTTCAGCTGGGTAATTCAAGCATTAGGAGCAATTAATCCGCAATACACCTCTGTGGTTGAGCCGATGCTAGAAGGTATATTTAGCGTCTTAGCGATTATCATGCTCAGCTGGATGTTGATTTGGATGACTCAACAAGCCAAATTTATGAAAGTTAATGTTGAGGGAGCCGTCACAGAAGCGCTGACACAAAAATCAAATGCAGGTTGGGGCGTTTTTAGCTTAATTTTAATTGCTGTAGTTCGCGAAGGTTTTGAAACAGTTCTATTTATTGCTGCCAATTTTCAACAAGGATTTATGCCTGCTTTAGGTGCTATTGGTGGTTTATTAACTGCGGTAGCCATTGGCGTAATGTTATTTAAATGGGGTATCAAAATTAATATTCGCCAATTTTTCCAAGTAATGGGCATTTTATTAGTTTTGATAGTTGCTGGTTTAGTAGTTTCTGCTTTGAAACACTTTGACGAAGCTGTGGCTAACTATGCCCTTAGTAGTCGCGCTACAGAAAACCTTTGTTTTTATTACGAACGCTTTACTAAAGTTCATTCTTGTATTTTGGGGCCAATGGTTTGGAATACTTCTAAAATCTTGCCCGATGAACAGTTCCCCGGCGTTATTTTCAAAACTTTGTTTGGCTATAGAGAAAATCTCTACGTTGTACAAGCTGTCGCTTATTTAACATTCTTGCTGACTATTGGTGGTACTTATTTGCGCAGTATAACTGGTGCTTCTCCTCAAGAAATCAAAAATATTCGTGGGCAAAAACCGATTACTCCAGTAAAAGATTAGAGAGAGAAAATAAGCAATTCAAAGTCCAAAATAAAAATTGCAATTAGGGTGTGTTATGCCGCAAGCTAACGCACCTTTTTATTGAAGCGATAAATCAATACGGTTCTGTTAAGGCTAAAACGCTTTTAAGTAGCTCAATCTAATTAAATGCCAAGGACGCAGAGAGAAGAAGAAATAGAATAAATTAATGCTTAACTGAACTTTATTGAGCGATAAATTCATGATGAGGGATTTACAAAAAATAAATTACCCATATTCCGTAGTGCGAGCATCTTGCTCGATAAATGAATATCAGCGAGCGAGACACTCGCACTACAAATTTATTGGGTTTTTAAAAAGTTGGATGTCCCTGGTGCAGATAAAACTTGCGTTAATTGCTGACAAGTTTTTTGAATTGCATCAATACTACCTGGATTTACCAGCCCATAATAGTCAAAAGTATAAACTCGATTATTTTGGGTAGCTTGGAGTTTTTGCCAAAAAGCTTCTTTTTTCAAAGAGTCTAAAAGTTGTGGGTCAGCATTATTTACCACTATTAAAACCTCTGGATTTGCTGCCAAAACTTTCTCGGCTGAAAGCGTTACATAACCAGCGATGGGACTTGTACCTTGTAATTCTGCTACCAAGTTTTTTACTTGAAATTTTCCTAGTAAATCCCCAGCCCAACTATTTTTATTCGGGGCTAAAATTGGTTGACGACTTACCAATACTAAAGTTGAAGGACTCTGAGTTGATTTAGCTGCTAAAAAATTTTTGTAGCGATTTAATAAAGGTTGGGGATCAGCATTAATTAACTCAGCTAGTTGTTGAGTTAATTTTTCGAGAGATTCCCAACTTTTAACTTGCGTAAGAATAGTAGAAATCCCTAATTGCTTTAGTTTTTCAATCGGTTGATTAGAAAAGCCTTCCGCACCAATAACTAAATCTGGCTGTAATGCAATAATTTTTTCTAAATTAGGTGGGCTTTGTCCTTCACTCACGCGAGGAAGATTGGCAAATCTTGAGTCATCTTTAAATAATTTGCTACCAGTAATACCTACGAGCTTTGTTTCATCGAGTTGATAAATAATATCAGCCGCAAGGGATGAGAGAGCCACAACTCTTTTAGCTGGTGCTTTTGATAATTCTTGAGTGTTAGCGTTTGTAGGTAATTTTGTTAATGGCTGCTGAATAGTTGCAGTGTTACAAGCAGCCAATAATATACTCAATAAAACTCCTAAAGCAGATAATATCCAACGACGAGGCATATTAAAATCCTTGATGAATGTATACGGGACAAATAGTAACCTCTGCACCCGATTATCGGATTTTTATCAAATTGGTATATTATACAATTTTTCACAAGAAAAAAGCGAGTAGAAACACCAGCCAAAATCCATGAGGAAGATGATGACTGTGTTACTCGCTAGGATCTATACAAGGCTTATTGAGAAATCCCTATATTCAATATAGAGGAATATTTGCCTAAATTATTATGTTTAATAAACAAATTTTTTAATGGTTTCAATAATTTTTGGTATATTTCAATTCATCAACAATTCACATGAGGTTTAATTTCTTATTTGTCTTTTGGTAAAAAATGTAATTTATAACACAGAAATAAGCGTCTTTGTAGAGCGCAGTAGTGAGGAATTGTTAAGTAAAATTAATGGTAAAAAATTAAGTTAATTTCATTCTTTAACCTTTGAATAAAGTCTACATAAAGTTTATTGATTCTCAGCTAAATCTTCAGGGGTATTACAGTTAAACAACATTTCTGGTTCTAGCACTGGTAGAACTTGCACAGGATGTTGTTTGAGCCATTGTTGAAACGATCGCCCGCCTTGATTGATAAACTCTAATAGTTCCGGTAAACAGCGACGGCGGTAAAAACCACATAAAGGTTCCCATCCTTTTGGATGATGAGCCAAAGCTGCGATCGCATCATCTCCCACACTATCAAGCCTAGCAATCCATTCTTGCAACACCTGTACCTTTAAGTTAGGCAAATCGCAAGCCAGCAGCAGCACCCAATCAGTTTGTACCTGCGCCAGTCCTTGAGAAAATCCCACAAGTGGGCCGTGGGATGAGGGGGACAGCGCCTCTCTTCGAGACGCTCCGCGAACGGCTCCGCTCGGCGACCTGGGATGAGGGGTGAGGGATAAAGGGATTTCTTGGATAAATTGACAACCAGGTAGAAGCAAGTGTTGATAACGTTCTGGCCAGGGAGTGACCACATAAATGGTATCAGCACAAGCTTGAGCAATGTTACAAACACGCTGTAGCAATGGTATTCCTTGAATTGGAATCAAGGCTTTATCTTCACCCATCCGAGAACTTTGACCACCTGCTAGCACAATAGCAGTGAATTCGCTGTTGGTATTCATCCTCACCTGAGTTAATTAGGGTGGTCTTTATAGGTTTTCTGGCTCATAAAATGTAATGCATACGCCAGCTATATCAGTAATCGTAAACTCTTTCATTCCCCAAGGTTTTGTGTGTAACTGGCCCTTGGGATGAATCATTTGTCCGCCTTTTGCTTGGAATTCCTGATACAGTTGCTCAATATTATCAACTTGGATGCAACAGGATGTCCCTTGTGCAAGATGTTGATCGTCATTCCTTAGCAAAAAGATTTCTGCACAGTCGCGTTTGACAATTACCATCTTGACTGGATCACCTTCTTTATGTACTGTTTTAAAGCCAAGCTTTTGTTCATAAAAAGCAATGGATTTTTCCATATCGCTACCCGCCGGAATCATGGGGCTAATATTTTTCAGTACAGGTTGTTTATTCATGGTTATAGATCTGCTTCTATCTCAAGGAAACTAGTACTGCTATGCGTAAGTCAAAAATCAAAAGGTTGGTGAATTAAGCTTTTCAGTTCTTTTTGATGGTAGCTTTATTTCTGCATTGCTGTACTAGCTTGTGTTCCAAACATCATCCTCTACTCTGACTCTGCTGCACTTGTTGCCACAATTGTTCTACACTTTCTGTTGGTGCAAGGCATTTCAAACCTTGGCAAACTAAGGCAATGCTGTTTTCTGGTAAATTTGATACTGCTGCAAATACTACAGTAGGCAAGTATTTTGGGATAAGTGACTTGATTTGCTCAGTATTACTCCGAATTATGGTTGAGTTTCGATACCAATCCAAAGCCGTAAATAAACTGGGACAAGCTTGAGCAGCACGACTCATGACACTCTTAAAAGCTTTTAAACCTTGTTCGGCTAAATCTAGATAATGCAGATTATCGGTGAGTAAGGTGAGACGGACAAGATTTGCGATCGCAATTCCGTTGGCTGAGGGTGTAGCATTATCTACATAACTGCGTTCCCGGACAATTAAATCTTGGCTAGCATCAAATGCGGCGTTGTAGAAGCCACCTAATTCTACACTCCAGAGGAATTCGTTAAATTCATCTTGTAATGCGATCGCTTTTTCTAACCACAATGAGGCGGAAGATTCATTTCCCATCCCCAAAGCAGCTTGATGTAAATCTAGTAGCGCTTTAATAAAAAAGGCGTAATCTTCAGATTGCGCTAAAATATGGGGTTGATTGTCATAATTGAGTCGGTAAAAACGCCCATCGACAAACTGATGCTCCAAAATGAAGTTTGCCGCTCTGGCTGCTATTTCCAAATACGATGGTTGTTGAAATACTACCGCCGCCCTTGCTAAACCGGAAATCATCAAGCTATTCCACGCCACAATCATCTTTGTATCTGTGACTGAGGGAATGCGTCCCGGCCAGTTATAAGTTTTCGCTTCTTGATTATTGCGAGCCCGGGGGAAAGTATCTAAAGATTCAGGTGTTGTCCCGTAGCGTTCAGCAAATAACTTGCATAGAGACACTTCTAAGCTTTCACTTAGTTGCCCCTTTTGTAGCCTTTGCAACACATTTTGCCCTTCAAAATTACCGCTAGGGGTAACAGTAAATTGCTTTTGTAATTCTGCGAGTTCCTCAGATGTGAGCAGTTGGGTGAGTTCGCTGTAACGCCAAACGTAAAAAGCTCCTTCCTCTGGTTCTGCGGCTGTGGGTTCGGTGAAACTATCAGCATCTTGGGCTGCATAGAAATAACCTTCAGGAGCAGTCATTTCCTTTGTGAGCCATTGTACAGTTTTGGCGATCGCTCTGGCAAATGCCGGTTCTTCTACTCCTGCACTCCACAAATTCGCCAGATACTCGACAATTTGACCATTGTCGTAAAGCATCTTCTCAAAATGCGGTACTGTCCAAGTATGGTCAACCGTGTAACGGTGGAAACCACCACCCACATGATCGTAAATACCACCCAATGCTAAATCTAGCCCACGCTGGGTAACAACTTGTGCCCCATCATAGCGAGAAGAAAAATTTAACCGATTTAAGCGCAATACTAATTCCCCATAGGGAATCATCGGGAAACTATTCCCAGATTGATTAGGCGTAAGTATAGCTGTGCAAGTTTCCCAGCTTTTGCGGAGTAATTCATTTTCTGCAACATCCTCAGCCGTACCATCTTTTAACACAGCCGAGGTAAGTAATGCTTCGACCATGACAGCTTTGCGCTGTTGCAAATCATCTTTTTCTGTATCGTAGTAACGCCGTAGCGCTTGCAGCACTTGTAAAAACCCCGGACGACCGTAACGTGGATCTAAAGGAAAATAAGTACCAGCATAAAAAGGTACTAAATCGTCTGGAGAAAGAAACACATTTAAGGGCCACCCCCCCTGACCACTCATCATTTGCAAAGCTTGCATATAGATGCTATCGATATCTGGTCTTTCTTCCCTATCAACTTTGATAGGGAGGAAATTAGCATTCATGTACTCAGCAATATTGAGGTCAGAAAAAGCCTCACCTTCCATGACAGTACACCAGTGACAACTAGAGTAGCCAATAGAAAGAAAGATCGGGAGATTTTTTTCCCTTGCAGTTGCGATCGCTTCGTCACCCCAAGGCCACCAATCAATAGGGTTTTCTGCGTGTTTCCGCAGGTAGAGACTCTTTGCTTCAACAAGACGGTTAGTCATGATCGGATAGGAGTTAGTTGGCTTCTTTGCCCAGTCTATCGCTCCAAAGCCTTCACCTTGAACCCGATCGGGAAAAACTACTGTTGGTAAGTTCGTAGTTAGGACTTTAGGGACTTGCAAATAAAAAAATATTCCAATCATCAATTTACCAAGCCCGTAACTCGTAGGGGCGGGGTCACCCATTGGTGTCAACTTAAGTCAAAACGCTTATTCCACAGGCATTTTACCCCACCCCTCAATCCCCTCCCCTTGCCAAGGGGAGGGGCCCCTTGCCAAGGGGAGGGGAAGTTTTGCGTCAGCAAAACTGGGGTGGGGTAGCGCGGATCTTGGTGGTACGTGATTTTGTATCAAATCATATCCAGGCAAGGGTTTCACGTTAAGTTGACACCAATGGGGGTGACCCCGCCCCTACAATTTGGGATAATTTATTTCTTGGAGTTCCCTTAGTCCTAATTACGAATCTCGGAAAACTGATTAACTGTGAAGTATTTCTTTGTATAAGCCGACCAAATCAACTCCTTGATAGAGAGCCAGTGAACTGTATTGAGAAATAGCCTGTCTATTTTCTGGAAGATATAAACTAAGTCCACATAATTTCTCCGCAGCCTTATTTTTTAAACGCCGTCTACTATAAAGCTGTCCACCTGTTTGATAATGAACAATAACTGATGATTTGAGAAAATCAGCAAACTCAGTAAATGCATTACTAGCTTGATTAATATTTTTTGAAAGATACTCAAACAAAGTCAGCACATCACAACACTGCTCACCAAAATAACGGATAGTTGAGAGCTTGGACAAATCAATTGCTTGCGAATCGTTGGTCAGAAGTATTTGAATCAGCCGTGAAAGCTTAGCCGGGATATGTTTAACTGCTTGGTTGTCTACCAAAGTGAGTGTATGATACATATCAGCACGTTCAGATTCTATGATTGCGATCGCCGCCTCATATCCACCAAGCGATGGTTTATTTAGTCGTTCGAGAAAGCCTTCATAGTAATAATTTGGCGCACCAAGCCTCAACTGAGATGCAAGCGTATATCGAGCGCAATTCCTGGTTTCGTAGACAACTTCCAGTGTAGCTTTATTGCAGTTTTGAAAGAAAAGTAGCTCCACTCTGCCCTTAGTAGCCTGATTAAACCGACTCACTGCATTGGCAAATTGATCAACTCTAATCCATGTGCGTGTTGGGTTGCTCGAACCGTGGTCATCAGGACTAACTTCGTTAACTTTACCAGCATGTCCCACAACGATAACTGCCCAATGTTTTGCATCAAAATTTTGATATGCCCAGTCAAGGTATGCTACGAATGCTGATATGTCGCTACTATCTTCACCTGCGTTCACGAAGTGTGCCGCAGGTATCGCAATTTCCTCTGTCACACCCTTAATAATGCTACGACGGCGCATTTTCTGATCGCCAAAGTAGTCAGACTGAACAACTACTACTGCTGCTGAGTTTTTTGTCCCTGTTTTCAGCATTTCAATAATTGGTTCACCAAAGTCCACAAGGTCGTTATCGTAGGGCATCCAGTATAAAATTACCCAATTATGACGTAATTTAGATTGGGATAACTTAGGAATCATGGCAGAGGACTTACTGCTGATAATTCCAGCAAAACTGGCAGAACCTAATGTAAGATAACGACAGAAATATCTTCGTTTCATTGTTAAAGGCAGAAATATATATTTGGGATTTTCAGCTATTGTATTGATAAGCCCCTGACTTTAGGCATGAGGTCAATCTAAAATCCAAAATTGTTTGACAAAAACTCCACCCAAAAGAGGATGGAGTTTTTTATTGATAAATTTGCATTTATTATTAATCAACTTTCGTAATAAAAGATAAAATTTATTTAATAGAGCAAAATTAATAGATTAGATTTTTTTATGAATACCCAGGAATCTGAAACAATTCAAAACCAACAGGAGCTAGATTACAAAGCCTTGTTAGCCAAAGCAAAGCTGGCTTTAAAAGATCAATACCAGAAGTCAGCCGTTTTAGCGTCACAACTGCAAGATATAAAAACGCAGTTAGAGCAAGTTCAAGCTGAAAACAAAATTCTCAGAGAAAGTTCCTATGAAGATGTAATTAAACACTTTGAGGCGCGCACCCAAGCAGCAGAAACAAGAGCGCTCAAAACCGAAGTGCGCCAACACTTCCTCGAAGCCAATGGTTGTCAGGATGACGAAAGCTTTGACACTTTATGGGAAACCATTAAGAATCAAATTCAAATCCAAGACGGTGAGGTGAAAATCATTTCTAAAAATGGTACACCTAAGTTCACCTTCACAGGTAAGCTATTGAGTTTGAAGGATTTTGTTAAATCCCTCAAAGATAACCCAACCTCGAGAAAATTTTTCTTGGACTAGTGCTTCACCACATAATTTCTGATGAGTCGCGGATGTTCAGATCCCCGACTTCTTCAAGAAGTCGGGGATCTCGCTGATCCTCAAAATTATTGCGATGAACTACTACTGGGGATGCGTTCAATTTGTGCGTAGCCAGTGAAAATTAACTTTTTATCTTGAGTTTCTAATCGATTGAGCCGCATAGTGATGCCATCAAGATCAAAGCGATCCAAATCCACCATGTGATTTAAAATTTCAGCTAATGCGGCGCTCAAGGTTTGAGAAATTTTCCATTGAGATTCTGGCACGGTATCTGCTTCAAACTTCGGGTTACAGAATACAAGCCTGCGACGCCGTTCAATAGCTATGGTTGCACTTAAGCTAATCGGCACGATTTCGCCGTTGCTGAGATCAGCCTGAGCTAAAATCCTTACCCCATTATTGGGTAACAACTGGAACTGGATACCTTCAAATGAGACGAACTCACCGCCAGAAATGTCACTTAAAGCAGGCAAAGAAAGATTTTGCAGCCGCTTTATCACCAGTTCTGCGTTAAAAGCTTGGTTAATACCGGTTTCTGATAAGGTAACTTGGGCAATAGCTTGGGTTGGTTGCTTGAGAGTCAGTTTTCCTCTCAAAACGTTGCTGAAATCAATTACTACAGCATCCGTCTGGAAAGATAATTCTTCGGCTCGGAAATCTTCGCGAATAACCAGCCCACGCCCACTCATTTTGAAACTATCGATGCTGCCTTGCAAAAGTTTACTCGAAGGATGGCATTGGACAAAGACTTCTACCGACTCGCTTTGAGTAAATAGGTAGCGAATTGTTTTGCTAGCAACGGTGTTAAGTAAACGCTCTCCCCAATCACCGTCAGTAGGATTGGATGAACTTGTCAGGCTGTTAAACATAGAGATTTGCCTCCGCAAAACTTCTTCGGCTTAATTATCAACGCCTCTGAGCTAGGTGAAGACGTACTCCAGTAGTCATGCTAACAAGCTCTTACCTCGTTTTTTGTTTTTGTGAATCAAAAGTCAGATGACTAGTGAAGAATACACATAGGCTAGGCAATGCCCAGCCTACTATACAATTCAGCTTCAAGTGTAAGGAATTTTTTCAAAATCTCAAACCAGATGGCTATATTTGCTTCTCAACTTTACCCAGAGAATGCACCTGAGTCTAGTTTCCACTCCTGTTTCAGCAATTCCTTGTAAGCTGTTTCCTGTATCAACATCTGCTCATATAGTTTGAGCAAAAATGCCTGGGCTTGTTCAAGAGACATATACTGCACTTGGTCAGTAAAGCTTCTCAGGCTAAATTCTTGTTCTAAAGATAATTTTATAGGCTGATTCATCGCTGGCTCCTGCGCCCAAATTGGGCGACAACTAGAGGGTGAATGCTGACTAATATTCGTTTGAAGCTAATTTCTTCGCTGATGTCGGTAAGTAATACTCATTAAGGTATTGGGCGTTTCCTTGTTTAGTGGTTTACCGCATGAGGTCAACAGTTGTATGTAGTTATGTTAAATACTATAACAAAATATTTACAAAATGGAGTCTGCTGGGATAAACGCCTAAGCAAAGACAGATCATTTGCGATTTGACTTATATATTGCGAGTTGCCGTATTTTTGGGCTGAGTGCTATCAAGTACATTGCTGAGCTTGTGGCGATCGCTTTCCCATCCTGAAGATGCACTTAGGCACTAGATTTTTAGTCGCAAGGTTCAAAAGCTGATTGTTGAGGGGTGAGAATCAGACACAATTTTTGAACATCATCAAGTTAAAATCTCCGTAGCCAATACTTTTTCTCATAGTTTTTCTGACTGAATAAAAGAGCGTAAACCAGTTAGAAGCTATTCACTGTAAAGATAGATAAATATTTTTAAAATTGGAATAAAATACCTTGTTTCTGAGAAATTTGTATAAATAGATTACAAATTGCGGTTTCTGTAAAGAACTTTAGCAGATAATTGATCCCCCTGCTAGAGTGTGGTAGTGGAGTAATTCTGGTTAAGACTCGTATTTAGGAGATACCCCTAAGTCCTACATCCATCTTTTCTATTTACTGATTGCCGATGCCAGAAATGCTTGAAAGTATTTCTCAGACTGCTTTATATCGCCTGAGAGGCACAATGGTCGAGAAATATTTTGATTACTCATTTGATAAAGCTTTGGACTATTTCAGCCTGTTACTTACCAACCGTTGCTATTTTCAGTAACACTCAAATTTTACTTAAGACTACCCGAAAAAACGGTCTCAGAGTTGTCAAAAAGTATAGGCTTTCAAAGCCAAATTTCTGAGCAATGTCTTACTACCAATGGTTTATTTTTTGTCTTAGTGCGTGCCGAAAAAGCTTCACCTGCAACAGAAACTTTTATCTCAACATTGGCATTCAACGCATTGAAAACTCAACTTTAGAGGCTTGATTTTATGAACATTCAAGGAAAGATAGCTCTGGTTACCGGAGCGAGTCGGGGAATTGGGCGTGCGATCGCTGTTGAACTAGCAAAACAAGGAGCGAAACGTCTGCTGTTAGTAGCACGCGATCGCCAACAGTTAGCTGAAGTCGCCATTGAAATTGAGGCGCTAGGTGTGGAAGCCGTTATCTTACCGTTGGATCTAACTCAGTTAATAGAGGTGAACATTGCATTAGCTCAAGCTTGGCGAGACTATGGCCCAATTCATCTACTTGTCAACTGTGCTGGAGTAGCGCACCAAGTTCCCTTTTTAAAGTCCCAACTATTACAGGTACAGGAAGAAATCAACGTTAATTTAATTGGAATGTACACTATTACTCGCCTAATTGCCCGTCGTATGGCAGTACAAAGAGAAGGCAGAATCGTTAATGTTTCCAGCTTAATGGGTAAGGTGGCAGCACCGTCAATGGCTACCTATTCAGCCACTAAGTTTGCGATTTTAGGTTTCACCCAAGCCTTACGTGGTGAATTAGCAGCACATAATATCCGAGTCATGGCTTTACTACCTTCTCTAACTGATACCGACATGGTGCGAGATTTACAGTGGTTTCGGTGGGTAGTACCGACAACTCCGGAAAAAGTAGCTCACGCACTGATTACCGGACTACGTAAAGAATCCCCGGAAATCTTAGTGGGATGGCAAAGCTATTTAGCAGTGTGGTGTAACCGTATTGCTCCCATGCTGCTGGAGATGCTTTTAATGATGGCATCTCCCATATCTAGGGATGGACAAAAGCGCTACCAAAGGTTCAAAAATGCTCACGTAACCTAATATTGCTGTAACTCAAAAAAGTACATTTCAAAGTGTGAATTTAGATTCAGATGAAAAAGCAAGGCTCCAGAAACAACAAATTCCTGAAAATTATATCTAGATAAATTTGTTGTTAGCTGAAATAGAATGCTGTGAAAATTTAGCTAATAAAATACATCCAAACAGCAGTGGGGCAGGGACTATAAAAAGTCCTTGCCCCACATATATTGTTCTCTATCTAAGCAATTGCTTATGCAGGAATCAACACGGTATCAATAATGTGGATAACACCGTTATCAGCAGCAACATCTGGTGTTGCGACAGTGGCATCATTTATCTTCACGCCATTAGAAGCGTCAATTTTCACATCAGAACCTTCAACTGTAGTAGCTGATTTCAGCTTAACTACTTCACCGGATAATACTTTACCTGCAACGACATGATAAGTCAGTATTTTCTTAAGTTTTGGGATGTCCTTAAGTAATCCGTCTACTGTACCTTTTGGTAGTTTAGCAAACGCTTCATCAGTAGGTGCAAAAACAGTAAATGGGCCTGCACCTTTGAGAGTATCTACGAGATTAGCGGCTTTGATTGCAGCAACTAGGGTGCTGAAAGATCCAGCATTAACGGCAGTGTCAATAATGTCAGCCAAGGTTTTTACCTAGTGTGGTGTAATCTATTAATCACTATAGCCTACTTTCTCAAAAATAGTATCTACCGTTACAGATTCACTTTCTTACTTTAATTGCCTTGAATATAATTACCGAATGGTTTTTATACCTAAATAAAAATAAAAATCATCATAGGTTATTAAAAAATGTCCAAAAAAATACATGATAATTTTATGTGTAGTAAGATGATAATCATAGATAAGAATTATAAAAATCACATTTGATTTTTGAACTGACTCGTAGAAGTTTTTAAGTAGGTCAACCAAAGAAAACGTAAGATGTCATTGCGAGGAGGAACGACGAAGCAATCCCAGTCCACAGCGATTGCTTTGTTCCTCTCTTCGAGACGCTGCGCGAACGCAATGACAAAAGCATATGATATTTATTTAGGTTGAGCTACTTAACAGGAAGATGGCAGTAAACATTGCAGGTAAAGAATTAGGTCTTTTTTTAAAATCAAACCGAACTCTTCTACATTTTTTTATTAAACCTCAAAAAAGTATTATTCAAATTATCGACCGTCAATCTCCACAAAATAAAAAATTAATCACTGGGCGCTACATAAATTCATTAGCAATATAAAAAAATGAAAAATCTTTATTTGGGATATTTTCAACAGGATGCTAGGATGGGAATGCATTTCTTCGCCTCATCAGAGGACATAGTTTACGCAGAGATTAAGAGGCTATATCCCTATAGTCAATCAGCGAATATTAAGATTGAAATTATTTTGTCAGGCTACAGAGGGATTTATGAAGATTATTCAAATTTCCCCAAATTAGATTGATTGGTAAGTGCGATCGGATTTCCATCTCGTGGCTCTGGGATATACAACGTTTTTTAGGTAAATGTATTACACAGGTAAGGGACATCCAATTTTTTAAATACCCAATAAATTTGTAGTGCGAGCTTCTCGCTCGCTAATGTTAAAAAGCGAGCAAGATGCTCGCACTACCGAATATGGGTAATTTATTTTTTGTAAGTCCCTAAGGGCACAATTATTTTTGTTGTCAACAAGAAATCTTGTATAAAAACGAGTTGCCCCTTTAACTAATCTCGCTCACGCTTGATATTGCTAAAGGGGCAATTGATTTTGTAGTAGCCATATTAGTCACTCAGCTTAAGAAGCCTCAAGTTTAGCGAATGCGAAACCCATGCGCAGTACTTTACACATCTTGTTACCGCACAGAAGAAAACAACGAGCTAACAATTGCGGCTGGTGTTTCCGGCAAAGACATTGCAGCCTTTGTCTGAACTTTAGTATTTGGGCTAAGTCCGGCGATTAAGTGGAGTAAGAAAGTGATAATGGCGGCTTGCACAAGTTTTTCCATCATGGCAGGTCTCCTTCTCGGTTGACAGCATTTCTACATAGATTAGTTACTCTAACTACACCCTGTACTATTGCATTACCGGAATTTGATCAATATTCCGGATAATTGCTCATAGCAATATTGAAGAATTGTTGAAAAAGTTACCAACACCTGACAAAAATCCACTAGCTAGATGGATGTGTTGATAACTTTGTTCACCACATTACAAAGGTTGTGCAGCAAACCGGGAAACTTCCGGGTTAGTGAGCGTGATTAGGGGATACCTGTTAAGACGCATACTACGGACAAAAAGTGCCCGGTCAAGTGGGGAGGGGGGACAAGGAAGACAAGGAGAGAAGTCTGAGCGCCGGCGTCCGGCGATCAGAACTTCGGGGGGACAAGGGAGTGTGGGGAGTTTTCTTCCCACACTCCTCTCTTTGCCATCTCTTCCCAATGCCCTTCGCCACAAGCCCAAAGACAAAGGATAAAATGGATTTAAATAGCTACAAGCAGGCTGCATGATTCCTATAGTCATTGAACAATCGGGTCGCGGCGAACGCGCCTTTGATATCTACTCACGGCTGTTGCGTGAGCGGATCATCTTTTTAGGACAACAGGTTGATAACTCCATAGCGAACTTGATTGTTGCCCAACTACTATTTTTAGATGCTGAAGACCCGGAGAAAGATATTTATTTATACATCAATTCTCCCGGTGGTTCGGTAACGGCTGGTATGGGTATTTTTGACACTATGAAGCATATCCGCCCGGATGTCTGTACCATTTGTACCGGATTAGCTGCTAGCATGGGCGCTTTCTTGCTCAGTGCGGGTACTAAAGGTAAGCGGATGAGTCTACCCCATTCTCGGATTATGATTCATCAACCTCTAGGCGGCGCTCAAGGACAAGCAACTGATATTGAAATTCAGGCGCGGGAAATTTTGTACCACAAAAAGCGCTTGAACGACTATTTAGCCGAACATACAGGTCAACCCCTGGAGCGCATTGCGGAAGATACTGAACGCGACTTTTTCATGTCGCCAGAAGAAGCGAAAGACTATGGCTTAATTGACCAAGTAATTGACCGTCATTCTGCTGGTAGCCGTCCGATGGCTGTTATTTAGTCATTAGTCAATGGTCAATGGTCATTGGTCATTGCTGATTTAACCCCCCTGTAACTTTCTTCGCCACCGAGGAAGGAAAGTAAAGGGGGGTTTTCCTCATGACAAATGATATCAAGTCCGGTTAATTAGTTATACTTCCCACAATCATTGCACCCCACCCCCAACCCCTCCCCGCAAGCGAGGAGGGGAGCAAAAGCGTAGCTTTGGCGGGGTGGGGTTCTTGGAGTTTTATAAGCAATAAAGCGGACATCATATGACAAATGACAAATGACTCTTGACAAACTACTCAAAATCCTGCTACTGGGTCTGGCTGAGACTGTAGGTATTGAAGAAATGAGTGTAACTCTTCTTCGCTCAGCAAAGTTCGTCCGATTTTACCATAGGTTTTTTTTAGGTACTCCCTGCCCTGTTCTGTTGTCCAGCCTAAACGCTGTAGTTCGACATCTGTTTTCGCAATCACATCAGACAAATCTACAGGTTCACTCTTCTTTTTTTTCTTACTTACCGCTGCCGGTGTGGCAACATCTTCTGATGAACTCTGGCTACGGGGTGTAAAGGGGGTGACATTACTAGGAGTAATCCCTGATAGTGATTGATTTTCCGAGCTTTTACCGAAAATTGTCCCTAAATTATCGCTCTGGGAATCAAATTGACTGTCCAGTTCACTAGTTGTAGAGAAGTTGTGATTTAATTCCTGGCTGTAAGCAGGGCTTTTACTGGTGCTAAGAGTGTCAGGAGGGAAAAATTCGCGATCGCTTTTTACAGTATCAGCAGTTATGCTTTGTCCCTGAGATGATGGGACAGATGCTTCTTGACTAATGACAAAATCCCTTTCTTTAATTGGCGAATAAGCTCTTTCATCAAACCCACCTGTGATGCTGACAGCAGGTTTAGTCTGTACCTGTGCTGTGGGTTGGGGAGAAGATTTCCCTGTTGCTTGAGGCGCGTTTGCTATTCCTAAAACCATCAGCGCCCTAACTCTGGCTTGGTCTTCTGCTGCTTCTACTGTTTCTGCTGCGGCTAAACCAGTGGCGCGGGTGACACCTTCAATTTGCACGCTAGCACGAACTATATATTTTCCTTGAAAAATTTGCACTAGCTCAGAAATAAGACTACCTTTGGGATACAAGCTCTGGAATTGAGCCAACATAATACTGCCACCAATTTTAAGTCTGTTGAATAAAGGAGGTTGATACTAACTATGTATACAAGCTAGTACCGCTGCCGAGTCAGCCAAAAGTCAAAAGAATTGTATTCTTTTGCGCTGGAGACTTTGTCAAATGATATGTTGATTTCCGGCATGACGTACTACGAAATCATATTTTCTCCAGCCTCAACTTCTCAAGCAGCTTGGCTGGAGTTGAAACTTTGGCTCATAGTCACCAACTTTGCCATACCCTGATGGATCAAAGTAATGTTCGCTCCTCACTCCTGTGTCCCGATTGTAGCAGTAGCTCTTTTGCGAGAACATTTTTGGCTACTAATGGCTAAATCTGAGTAGTATCGCCTGCAATGCTATACTAATTACCCAATTCGATATGCAGAACTATTTCTTGGAAGTGCGCTCTGAATCTACAATAATGAAGATAAGGTTCGCCCTCACTGCCCGTTAAGCTGCTTACCTAACTGTGACCGATTCTACATATGGGAAAGTTAGGTTGATCGGCAGTTTCTCCTAGTTAAAAATCAGAGTCTAATGGCGTAAAGGTACCTTGAGTCTAGACAATTAAACACCTGTTCCCCTGTATAACGTTTTTGGGTAGCATGGATATTTCTACCAACCCAGCAGCTCAAAAATCTGTCGCGTAATTACCTCGTGGGGCAAAATCTTATCAGGCGTGCTTTGTCAGTTGGACTGGATGAAGGAACTCAAACGCAAGCGAACTCTGAGATTTTCGTGCAGTGAGAAGTTTGTAGACGCTTCTGCGGATTTTCGCAGGTTGGGTCAGCAACATCCCTTGGAACTTCAGAATCCCTGCTTGAGGGTATTTAGTTTCTAGCTAGAGTCTGTAGTCCATCAGGGTATACAGGAAACAACCAGATTAAAAGAAAAATGATGTTTTGACCAAAGGTCGGTTCACTGCATGGAATTTTCAATCGCTACACTCCTTGCCAATTTCACCGATGATAAATTGGTAGCTCGTAAGGTTTTGGAAAAAAAACTTGGCTGCGAGGATGAACTTAGTTTAGAAAAACTTCACATTGCCCTGGAGATATTAGAGAAAATCGGGATTCTCGTTAAAGAACGCGGTAAGTATCGCCGGGTGGTGGAAGAAGGCTTGATCGAAGCAAAACTCCGTTGTTCTAGTAAGGGATTTTGCTTCGCCATTCAAGATGTGGAAGGTGCTGAGGATATTTACATCCGTGAAAGCCATCTCAGTAATGCGTGGAATGGC
Source organism: Calothrix sp. NIES-2100 (assembly GCF_963875285.1). Lineage (NCBI taxonomy): Bacteria > Bacillati > Cyanobacteriota > Cyanophyceae > Nostocales > Calotrichaceae > Calothrix > Calothrix sp. NIES-2100. Next base: position 6,779,256 of record NZ_CAWNLA010000001.1, on the reverse strand, counting down.
GATCGCGTTTTGGTGAGAGTCCTCAAAGAAGGTAGTCGTCGTCGTTCCCCTGAAGGCGAAGTCAAGCTGATTCTCGAACGCTCTAATCACACTTTACTCGCCCGGATTAAGCAAGTAGAAAGCGGCTTCCGTGCGGTTCCTCTCGATGATCGTCTGCTGTTTGAACTCAAACTGCAAACCAACGGGATGAAATTAGAAGAGGCGCTCGATCACCTGGCCCATGTGGAAGTGTTACGGTATCCCTTAGCACAATATCCCCCACTAGGCAGGGTGGTGCAAATCCTGGGTAGTGACGCTGAAGCCGCTGCTGATATAGATTTAGTCACCTGCAAGCACGATTTGGGTCGTAATTTCACTGATTCAGTCTTAGAAGCAGCTACCAAGTTGCCCAAAAGATTACTGAAAGCAGACCTAAAAAATCGCCTGGATTTACGAAATTTATTTACCTTCACCATTGCTGGGGTTAATGGTGACCCGAAAGTGGTAGAAAATGCCTTTAGTCTGGAAAAAACTGCTAACGGCTTTTGGCGTTTGGCGGTACATATTACCGATGTTTCTCACTTTATCCAACCAGATGAATCCTTGGATCGGGAAGCACTCAAACGCGGCAGGTCTGTGTATCTGGGAGAATTAGTACTGCCGATGTTACCAGAGACAGTCGCCGATCGCTGTTCTTTAGTAGCAGGTAGCGATCGCCTCGCTCTCTCATTTTTGATTACCATTGACCCCAAATCGGGGGAAATAGAAGAGTGGGAAATTCAACCCAGCATCATTAACGTAGACAACACCCTGACTAAACAACAAGCCCAAGCCATCCTCGCAGGTGAATCTCACAAACAACCTGAACAGGTTGTCCAAACATTACAAGACCTGGAAGGATTACGGAAAATCCTGAAACAGGTGCGTCTAGCTCGTGGTAGCTTACAGTTAAATTTGCCGCCTAGTCAAAATCCCTACTACGATGAGGGAATTCTCGGTGCTGTGGTAGTGAATGATTTACCCGTCCATTCGCTAATAACAGAGTTAGTACTGTTAGTAAATCAACTCATCGCCAGCCATTTCAGCGCTTTGGGAGTCCCCGCCATCTGGCGAGTCCAAGGTACACCCGATGCTGAAGATGTCCAGGAAATGCTAAAATTGGCAATTAACTTAGGTGTGGAACTGGCGCTAGAAGCAGAAGTAGATATCCAACCCCTAGATTATCAACACTTAACCAGGGCTTTTGTCGAATCTGCTTCCGAGCAAGTACTGACTTACTTGTTGCAAGACACACTCAAGCCATCTAGTTACAGTACCACCAAGGCTCCCCATTTTGGGCTGGCAGTACCGGAATATGTACATTTTACGGCTCCCTTGCGAAGGTATCCAGATTTACTATTACAGAGAGTGTATTATACATTGCTCGAACACGGACGCGATCGCCGCAATACCCGTGTCAAAGAACGTGTAAACCTGCGCCACTCCTCTTCCCACATCGAAATTAACTGGAACGTCCTACCCCCAGAATTGCAACAAGAACTGCAAAGCGATTTAACGCGGGTAATTATCCAAATTAATGACCGGGAAAAAGAAGTTCAAGAAGCCGAAGCCGATTTAGCCGGACTACAAAAAGCCCAACTGATGAAACAGCGCATCGGCCAAGTTTTTCAGGGCGTAATTACTGGTGTCCAATCCTACGGTTTCTTTGTGGAAATTGAAGTTCCCGCAGCGGAAGCCCAAACTAGTACTCATCTGGGTGTACCGTTGCGAGTCGAAGGACTAGTACATGTCAGTTCCCTCAAAGACGATTGGTATGAATATCGCGCCAGACAACAAGCTTTGTTTGGGCGTAAAAATCGTGCTTCTTACAGACTAGGCGATCGCGTTTCTGTCCAAGTAAAAAGTGTTGATTATTACCGTCAGCAAATCGATTTAGTTACCGTAGGTAGCGATGGCGTAGCTAAGGGTTTAGATATCAGCAGCCCCAATGACGATTTATCAGAGATTTACCTCTCATCCCATCTCGACCCAGCTGATTTAGAACCTTACGAGGAGGATGAGTAAATAGACTAATATTACAGTGTCAAATCACACATACCCTTTAATTATCGGCGTATCGGGCGCATCTGGTCTGATTTACGCCGTTCGTGCTCTGAAATTTCTGCTAGAAGCAGATTATCAGATTGAACTAGTTGCTTCCAGATCAACCCATATGGTTTGGCAATCCGAACAGAATATCCGAATGCCAGCGGAAACCGCCGCTCAAGAGCAATTTTGGCGCGATCAAGCTGGAGTCAGCAATTCTGGTCAACTACATTGCCATCCTTGGAGCGATGTTGGCGCTGGGATTGCTAGCGGCTCCTTTCGCACTTTGGGTATGATTGTCATGCCATGCAGCATGAGTACCGTTGCTAAATTAGCCGTTGGCTTGAGTTCTGACTTACTCGAACGAGCCGCAGATGTGCAGCTCAAAGAAGGTCGCAAATTGGTGATTGTTCCCCGTGAAACTCCTTTTAGCCTCATTCACCTGCGTAACTTAACCGCTTTAGCAGAGGCGGGAGTGAGAGTTGTGCCGGCAATTCCTGCTTGGTATCACCAGCCCCAAACCATCGAGGATTTAGTCGATTTTGTCGTTGCTCGTGCTTTAGACCAACTGGATATTGACTGCATTCCCATTCAGCGATGGCAAGGTCATCGTTAAAGTATGAAGTATGAAGTGTGAAGTGTGAAGTGTGAAGTATAAAATTTAAGCCTACCCTGCCTTAACGCCAAGGGCGAACATCCTTCATCCTTCATCCTTTATCCTTCATCCTTTATCCTTCATCCTTTGATAATTTCTATGACTGTAATTCGCTTAATTCTATTGGTGGTGATATTGGGGGGGCTAACGCTTTTGTTAACCCAAAATTGGTCGCCTGTCATATCGTTAGTATTTTTAGGTATGCGGACTCAACCATTACCATTAGCTATGTGGATGTTACTTGCTACTAGCGCAGGTGCTTTAACATCTTTATTGATTACGAGTTTGATGACAGTATCAACTTACTTTGTCACCGAACAGCGCCAAACTCGCTTTAAATCAGCAGCAAGACCACGTACCAAGACAACCTATCAACAACAACCAACTCCTGAGCCACCACCAGTTAATCAAACAGACAATCGTTCCAGTGATACATTTGATGATTGGAATACAAATAATGATGATGACTGGAACTTTGATGAAAAGCCACAGGAAACATCGGGGTCTAGACAGCAAACTCAAGAGTTTTCTGAGTCTAAAACCTATGAACGTCAACAAGAACCTAAAAGTTCTTCCCAGTCTGGTTCTGTTTACTCCTACAACTACCGCGATCCCAAAAATACAGCAGTTGGCAAAACTGAATCAGTTTATGATGCTGATTACCGAGTGATCATCCCCCCCTATCAACCCCCCACTACCAATCAAGCCGATGATGATGATGATGATGATTGGAGCTTTTTTGATGACGAAGACTCTGAGGATGAACGACCCCGTCGCTAGGGGCTAGGGTCTAGGGGTTAGGGATGAGGGGATAAAAAAACAAATGACAACTGACAAATGACAAATAACCAATGACAACTGACTAATACTTAATTCCACAACGTTCTCGAGACTCCTGCCTGACATTACCATTCATTGCCGCTTCCTGCAAAGTCATAAAAGCGTTGAAATCTTCTGAATCATACCTGGTGGTCAACAGCTGTCGTAATTGATTTTCTGCCTCTACAGTCAGATAGCCGCTTGCTAAAGCTTTTTTCACAACATCACGAATTCGAGTCATGGTCGGCACCTCATACATACCACATTTATTGATCTGGACTGACTCAGGTGAGATTTACAGTAGCTTTTCTAACTAAACTGTCAAATTAGCAAAATTTCTTTGTACAATATTAGTGAGAAAATAAGTAATTATTTACACCTTTATCTACCAGATTTAGGAACAAAAGCTTACGAGAACTGAATCTTAGATTGCTAGCATTGTGTTAGTTAAAACACAGTATTGTTGAAAACTAAAATCGTGCCAGCAAAGATAGTGTGAGCTATTGAGATTGACCGAATTTGTTCACTTAAAGTTTCAAACAATTTTTATTAAATTTCAATTAAGCCCAAGATAACCAAGTGGCAACCGCTTAGTCACCTAACAAAAGTTATTAAATTCGTTAGAATTTCATTGTAAGTTTACTCTTCTTTGATAAAAGAATCGTTAATATATTGCCTAAGTTAGTTTAATTACATAAATAACGCTAATGGCAGCAGATGATTCTCATCGCCTAGAAGAAGACTTTATAGAAGCTAAAAATAATTGGGAGTTAGAAAAATTATACGTGGATTTGGCATCAGCCAAAGGAAAAGCTCTCACACCAGTGGAAAAAAAATTCCTTAGAGGTTTACTTTGTGGTTGTAGTCCTGCGGAAATTGCCAAAGTGGTTTACCAAAGTGGCAGTAGCAGTACTGTGAGAGTGTATCTATCTAACGGGTTATATAAATATATAGAAGAAATGCTGAGTAATCAAGTGGGAGACTCAGTCAAAGTGAAAGGTTGGAGTCGTGTGACTCAGCTACTGGAAAAGGCTGGTTATAAAAAAGGTTGGTTTCATTTACAACCAGTAATTAGTCCCATCAAAGTCAACAATGACATGGAGTTAGATTTAACGTCTCATCAATCAACCCTGAGCCGCAAAGCAGATAAATTAATTTATACCAATTTATTCTACGGGCAAAGACTTGAACTTGCTCAAGTTCAAGAATGGATTTTGCAACAGCGTTGTCAGGTAGTGTTAATCTTGGGTATGGGTGGTATTGGGAAAACAGCTTTTTCTGTTAAGCTCTCAGAAGAAATTAAAAATCAGTTTGAACATGTTATTTGGCGATCGCTACGATTTGCACCACCTGTAGAGCTACTCTTAGATCAATTGATTCAGCAGCTATCCCCAAATTCCCAGACAAAGATTGCCGAAACACTAGAAAGTAAAATTTTCCAGCTGATTGATTGTTTGCGCTCTAGTCGGTGTCTGATTGTCTTAGATCAATTAGACTCGATTTTAGGCTATGGCGATACTGGTATAAAAGACTCACCTAAACACATGATTTCCCAAATCCGATATCTTCCAGGGTATGAGGGTTACGGTGAGTTAATGACAAGGGTAGGAGATTTACAGCATCGAAGCTGTGTTATATTTACGAGTCGGGAAAAACCTTCAGAAATTGCTGTGTTAGAAGGAGAAGAATTACCAGTTCGTTCTTTAAACTTAAGAGGTTTAAATCAAGAAGACAGCATCTTCATCCTCAAAGCTAAAGGATTGACTCATAAATCTTCAACTGAGGAATGCAACTTATTACTGACTCGCTATGCAGGTAACCCTTTATTTATTAAATTAGTTGCCACTACAATTAAGGAATTATTTGCTGGCAATATATCTGAGTTTATCACACAGGAAACTATAGTATTTGGGGATATCAAAATAATTATTGATCAGCAGTTCAATCGGTTGTCTCAATTAGAGAAATACTTATTGTCTTGGCTGTCTCTCCATCCAGATTGTACCGCTCTCAGAGAGTTGCAAAAAAATATCGTCCTGCCTGGATTATCGCCACCAATGTCGCCAAGATTAATATTGGAAGCGCTGGAATTATTACAAAGACGCTCTCTTATTGAAAGACAAGCATCAAGCTTTTTCCTAACTCCAGTTTTGAGCGAGTATATAATTGAACGATTAATAGAAGAAAATGTCCAATTAAGTGAAGTGAAAGATGGCTACTTATTCATGAGTAATACAATTTTTGCCGAACATTTTAAAAAGTATATTAGAGATAATAACCGCCAGACAGAGATATAATATTTAACCACAGTAAGTAGGTCAACCAAAAAAAACGTAAGATGTCATTGCGAGGAGGAACGACGAAGCAATCGCTGTGGACTGGGATTGCTTCGTTCCTCTCTGCGAGACGCTGCGCGCTAAGCGAAGCTATGCCGTTCGCGCAGCGTCTCGTAGAGAAGGCTTTACGCAATGACAAAAGCATATGATATTTATTTAGGTTGAGCTACTTAACAGAACAATTCGCAATTTCTGGGGACAATTCATGAACAACAAGATCCCCGACTTCTTAAAGACGTCGGGGATCTGAAGCGTACTAATTGTCACAAATCAAATGGGATGGCGATAATCCCAATTCAATCAATGATTGGGTATCACAGATTTTTCTCATAACTGAGGAACCCCAGCCCGATAAATTCATCTGTCGCATTGTTTTTTCAAATTGGTATACTGAGAACTGTTAAAGTTAGGAGAACAGTAATTAGTGAGTAGCTTGTTGCAAGGGGTTAACCTGTATTTAATTGGGATGATGGGTAGTGGTAAGACGACAGTAGGACGTTTACTAGCCAAGCATCTAGGTTATGGATTTGTCGATACTGACGATGTCATTGTCCAAGCAGCAGGAAAATCTATCAATCAGCTGTTTGCTGAGTCAGGAGAAGCGGCTTTTCGTCAATTGGAAAGTGATGTTTTAGCACAAGTTTGCGCTTTTACCAAGTTGACTATAGCCACTGGTGGGGGTATTGTCATGTGCCAAGAAAACTGGAGTTACCTACACCACGGTTTGATTGTTTGGCTAGACGCGCCATTAGAGCTACTATATAGCCGCTTGCAAGAGGATACCACAAGACCATTATTACAAGATGTCGATCCTCAAGGCAAATTGCGATCGCTCTTAGAACAACGACAATCCCTGTATTCCCAAGCAGATTTGCACATCACCATCAGCGCCGAAGAAACACCAGAAGACATTGCGACAAGAGTGATAGCAGCTATACCTAGCGTTTTGAAAAAGACTGTTTCCCATTAAAATTGAGTGTTTAGTTTTGAGAAATCAGAAAAGTATGGAATTTTTAAATAGCGATCGCACTGCTGAAAAATGCGATCGCCCTTATTTTTCGCAAATATTATAGATCCGTATACGCATCTCTTCAAGACTTAGAAATATAAGCGACTAATAAACATCATCATGTGAGTCTAGAGTGAGTAACAATATATCTTCCTCTCCTGACTCTGAGTTATTCACAAATTTAAACAAAATGCGATTATCATAATCTACTGAACAAGACCATACTCCATCTAAATCGCCCTTTAACTAATTACTAGTTATTTTAATAAGTGTAATACCTTTTCAACCTGCGATCGCATCTGTGGATTCTTCTTGATTAGACGCTTGAATTTACGTACAAATCCCGCACTTCAAACTAAATTTTTTACTCATTTAACTCCGCCATCAAATCAGCAACAGAGCCTTGTTTGATATTCCCCTGTTGGTAGTCGCGTCTAGCTTGTGCAACTTCTTTTAACAGTTCATTTCTACGTTGTTGGCTTAAAAGCTTGCTAATGATATCTACAAGTATCGCTTGTTCCTCTGGATCGAGTGCTTCTACAACATCAAGTGCTTGTTGCAGTGTTGATATTTTTTCTGTCATGATCTTTATCTACAGTTTGAATATTAAATGCCTACCAATAAGGGTACAAAATCGTATCCCGTAGAAGTTTTACTACTAGGCTGCACCTTAACTAATATAGCTGTGCCACTGCGATCGCCTGAGGGCAGAAATTCAATCTTGCCTGTAGCACCATTGGCGGTAAAATTGGAACTATGCAGCGCCTGTTGTAAGTCATCGCGGGTACTAGCTTGTTGTAAACCTTTCGCGATCGCAATAGTCGCATCATAAGCTGTTGCTGTCCGCCAATTGACATTACCACCCCAAAGTTTTACAGCATTTTCCACAAAAGGATTGCCAGGAATTGCTTGAGGATGCCAAGGTACAGGTAACACTAAGCCATTAACATCGGCTTTTCCTACCTGTAAAGTTTGGAAGGTGTAAAGTGTAGGACTAGCAAACAGTGATAATTTGCCGTTATTGGCGGCTGCTAAGTCTAAAGCTTTGTTAATTCTATCCACATTGGGAGCTAATACTAAACCATCTGCACCACTGCTGATGAATTGCGAAATCAGTGTATTCGGATCAAAATTCGCACTAGCAATATCACAAGTTGTAGAATTGACCTTACCACCCCCAGCTACTATCCCTTTGATGAACTCATCCCTAAAAGATTGAGTATCAATCGCTTTGGAATCAGTACAAATAGCAATGTTGGTTTTACGCGCCGTTTTAATAGTGTAACTAGCTAGGCGTTCAGCAAAAGAGCCATTACTAGGAACAGTACGAAATATATAACTACCAATCCCAGAAAGATTTTGCGCAGTACTGCTAGGAGAAATCATCACTAATCCTCCCTGTTGATAAATTGGCGCAGCTGCGATGGAAGTGTTACTAGAATTATGTCCGACTACAGCCAAAATACTGGTGTCTTTAACAAATTGTGTAGCTACCTGTTGGGCTTGGGTTGGATCGTTATCATCACTGGCGATCGCAATCTGCAACAGTTTACCATTGATGCCACCACCACGATTCACCTCATCTTGAGCTTGCGCTACACCCCGCAAAATTTCTTTGGCGACATCTAAATTACCGCCAATTGGTACACTAACGGCAATTTTCAGAGAATTGCTATTTTTAGCTTGGGAATTATTTAAATAAATTAATGATTCTGGATCGTTACGATTTTTCAACAAAGATGCTTTTAACTTAGCAGTAGCTGTGACAAAATCACCCTTAGCAAAAGCTTGTACTCCGGCTTGTTTATCAGGACTAGTGTCAGCAGTCACTAAAATTTTCTCACCGATACTGACCCTAGCTGATGTAGAACCTGAAGGTGACTGCGGATTATTACCTGATAGTAAAGAATTTAAATTATTACCAGAAACCTTACTCCATAACCAAAAGCCCAAACCTAGCACCGCAGTAGTAAACAGCAGAGATAAAATAAGCAGCTTGGTTTCTTTTTGAGAATTCATATATTAATCAATACATTATATTCAGAATTAATACATACTTTGCTAATGACATCAATCGCAGTAATTAAATAACAGCTTACCGCGCTCGCCTGCTTTCATTTGCAATTTGGGAGTCAAAAATATAGATTGGGAATGTGAGGAAATACCCCATGCCCCATGCCCCATGCCCATTTTCCCATTAGAGATTGTTACCAGTCACAAAGTCTTCTACACTGACTTGATAAGTGTTAAGTCTCTGAAAGCTCCTCATAATGGTCAACGATACTGAGTACATCAGGCAAACCGAAGCCACTCGTGTACAAGTGCTAAGTGAAGCGCTGCCTTACATTCAACAATTTGCCGGGCGCACTGTTGTGGTGAAATATGGTGGCGCAGCTATGAAAGATAGCACCCTCAAAGATAAAGTTATCCGCGATATTGTCTTTTTATCCTGCGTCGGCTTGCGGCCAATTCTCGTCCACGGTGGCGGGCCAGAAATTAACAGTTGGCTAGGTAAACTGGGAATTGAAGCCCAATTCAAAAATGGTCTGCGAGTTACAGATGCCCCCACAATGGATGTGGTGGAAATGGTCTTAGTTGGTCGAGTAAATAAAGAAATTGTCGAATTGATTAACCAAGCTGGCGGCTTGGCAGTTGGACTCTGTGGTAAAGATGGTAACTTACTCACAGCCCGTCCCCAAGGTCAAGAAGGTATTGGCTTTGTCGGGGAAGTTAGCAATGTGAATATCAAAATTTTGGACACTTTAGCTAGTAATGGCTATATTCCTGTTGTGTCTAGTGTCGCCGCAGACGAGACAGGACAGGCCTACAACATTAACGCCGATACTGTAGCAGGGGAAATAGCCGCAGCCCTAGGAGCAGAAAAATTAATTTTATTGACAGATACCAGAGGTATTTTAAAAGATTATAAAGATCCGTCAACCTTGATACCAAAAGTAGATATTCCCGAAGCCCGCGAGTTGATTAACTCTGGCGTAGTCAGCGGTGGGATGATTCCGAAAGTAAATTGTTGTGTGCGATCGCTTGCTCAAGGAGTTAAAGCCGCACATATTATTGATGGTCGCATTCCCCATGCTTTACTTTTAGAAATTTTTACCGACGTTGGTATTGGCACAATGATTCTCGGTTCCCAGTTTATGTCTTCTTGATAGTTGTCAGTTGTCAGTTGTCAGTTGTCAATGGGAACAGTCAACAGTCAACCGTCAACCGTCAACAGTCATTTGTCTCCCTTGTCTCCCTTGTCCTCCTTGTCCCCTCATCCCCTAGCCCCTAGCCCCTAGTCCCTAGCCCCCAAATTCCCCTGATGTTCACACTTAAAACCTTGACGCTGCCAAGCTTGCATATCCACTTCTGCAAGTCTTTTCACCTGCGAACATTGGGGTTGAATGAATTGGCTTAAACCCGCCCATAAAAAGCTACGGGTGACATCCAATCCCGTTTTTGCCCAAGACTCACGATTACCCGGAATCCCTTGTTCAAGAACAATATCTGGCTCTACCCAAATACCATTAGCTCCCAAGAGAATTTGCCCCATCCATTTAGCTCTCGGTAAGTGAGTTTGGGAAGTAATTAATTTTACCTTATGTACACCCCAGCGTCGCAGAATCGGAATACTATAGTAAAAATTCTCCCAAGTAGAATTGGCACAGTTTTCCAACCAGATTTTTTGTAACCCAGTATTGTCTCTCGAAAATATCAGCCATAAACAAGGTTCTGGAGAACCACGAGAGATTAAAATGGGCATATGAGGGTATTTTTTTGCTTCTTCGGCTACGTGTATTTCTCGGCAAATACTACCGCCAAGCACAAACAGGGCATCTACTGGTTGGGAAGATACGGAAACTAAGGTTATAGTAGTACAGATCAGCCATATCCCCAGAATGACACAGATCCCACAGACGACTTTTTGTATCAAGTGCCACAGAACTCTAAACTTTCTTCTCAGGGAATGTGTTAACTTCATGGAACTATTACATTTCATTACACAATTAAGAAAAGCTTGTTTAGTCGGTGTTTAAAATACCAACAACTTAGCAAGCGAAGTGCTATCTTATAAAAGTAATCAAGGGTGTAAAGTTGACACATATAAAAGTGTCATAATCTCCTAGATGATCGTCCCAGAGAAAGCTAGCAAACAGAGAAATGATGTTGAAAAAGTAAAGCTGTGTTTTGAGGATCATTTCTGCTGGAAATGCTCGCAAAATAAAGCTTAACTTAAGTATAAAAACTTAAAAAATTCTGGAAATCCTGATTGCTAAACTGTCAACAACACAATTATTCCAGCTGATATACATGAACCAATCTGCGAAACGTTACTCACCGCTCCAAGTAGCCTTGATTGGTGGAGCGATCGCCACGACAGCCACTATATCTGTATTTGGTCCTGCTTGGACTCGCTGCGTTCGTGCAGCCCTACAAGATAGCCCGAAAGCATTAGTAGACCAAGTATGGCAATTGGTGAATCGTGAATATGTTGATGGTAAATTTAATCAACAAGATTGGCAAGCTACAAGAGGGAGCCTTTTAAGTAAAAACTATGCTTCTCGGGAAGAAGCTTATGTAGCAATTCGCGAGGCTTTACAAACCTTGGGTGACCCATACACTCGGTTTATGGACCCCAAGCAGTATGAAGCGCTAACCAGCCAAACCTCTGGAGAAGTCTCTGGGATTGGCATTCGCATGGAATTGAACGAGAAAACCAAGCGGCTAACTGTTGTAGAAGCGATCGAAAATTCCCCAGCTCTCAAAGCGGGAATTCAAGCAGGTGATGAAATTTTAGCGATTAATGGTAAACCCACCCAGCAAATGAAAGTGGATGATGCTTCCAAGCTAATTCGCGGTAAAGCTGGGACAATCTTGACTTTGCGCTTGGGAAGGACAGGGCAGAGTGCTTTTGATTTGAAGCTAACCAGAGCTACTATTGAAGTACCAACAGTACGTTATACCCTCAAGCAAGAAGGTAACCGCCGCGTTGGCTATATCCGGTTACGAGAGTTTAGTTCCCACGCTGCAGAGCAAATGCGCCGAGCCATCCGCGATTTGAATTCTCAGCAAGTTAATGCTTATGTTTTGGATTTGCGGGGAAATCCTGGTGGTTTATTGCAAGCGAGCATTGAAATTGCTCGCATGTGGTACGATAACGGTGGAATTGTCCGTACAGTAGACCGTGTGGGAGGAACTGAGGATACCAAAGCTAATCGCACAGCTTTGACTAATCTTCCCTTAGCAGTATTGGTTGATGGTAATTCAGCTAGTGCTAGCGAAATTCTCACAGGCGCACTCAAAGATAATAAGCGGGCTGTAGTTGTTGGTAGTCAAACCTTTGGTAAAGCTTTAGTGCAGTCAGTTCATGAACTGTCTGATGGTTCCGGTTTAGCAGTCACCATCGCCCACTACTACACGCCTAAAGGAACGGATATTAACCATAAAGGAATTACCCCAGATATCAAATTAGATTTGACAGAAGCACAAGAACGTCAGCTAGCAACTAATCCAAATTTAATCGGTACTGAAAACGATCCGCAGTATGCGCGGGCAATTACAGCATTATCTAATACTAACTTCGCTCAACCCCCAGCCAGTCAACAAACTGGAGCTATGAGTGTCCGTGCTAGAGACTTGAAATTTTAGATTTTAAAATTTTTGATTGGGAATACTAGTTAGTAATCCCATATCCAAAATTTTAATTTATGAATCATTCACCAGTTGATACAACCACCGCCCAAAGCTTTTTGCCTCAGGTGTCGGTGGTTGTACCTGTTTATAATGGTGAGGCAGATTTACCAGATTTAATCTCGTGTTTGTTGTCTCAAACTTACCCTCAAGACCGGGTAGAGTATTTGCTGGTAGATAATAACAGTAGCGATCACACTCTGAGTTTCCTCAAACAATCTGCTCAACTTTGCCAAGCTATTCATCCACTAAGTGAAAATCAAATTCAAAGCTCCTATGCAGCCCGTAACACCGGCATTAGAGCCGCTAAGAGTGAAATCATCGCCTTTACTGATGCTGATTGTCGTCCCCAACCACAGTGGCTCGAATCATTAATTCAACCTTTTAATCAACTTGACGTGGTCATTACTGTAGGTGAAATTACAGGACTAGCAAGTAAAAATATTTTAGAAAAACACGCAGACCAGCAAGCAACTCTATCCCAAAAGCATACTCTTTCCCATCCCTTCTATCCCTATGGTCAAACTGCTAATTTAGCCATTCGCCGCCTAGCCTTGGAAAAAGTTGGTTTATTTCGTCCCTATCTGACTACAGGTGGGGATGCAGATATTTGTTGGCGAATTCTCATGGCTAAGATTGGGCAGTTAAAATTTGTTCCAGATGCAATAGTTCAACATCGCCACCGCAGCACACTTGATGAACTTCAAAGTCAATGGCGACGTTATGGGCGTTCCAATCGCTACCTGCACGAACTGTACGGTGTAGAGTTAATGCCAGCGCTAACATCGAAAGAGTACTGCTATCGCTTAGGACGCTGGTTAGTCAAAGAAATACCCGAAAATACTTTGAAAGCGATCGCTCTCAAGGCTTCCTTAGTAGACTTTTTAAGCACCCCTATTGGCTTATTTACAGCCAAAGCCCGGTCCTTAGGTCAAACTGAAGCCAAACTACCAGAAAAAGCCCAAATCATTGATTGGTTATAAGAGGTCATGGGGCATGGGGCATGGGGCATTGGGCACTTGTACTCTTGCAAGTCGAAGTATTGGGCATGGGGAAGAAAACTCCCCACACCCCCCACACTCGCTCATCCCCCTTGTGCGATGATTTACTCTGCTGCTATCCAATGCCTACCAAGTTTCGCTAAATTGGAAAAAAGTAGACTCAAGGAAATTTTCAATGTCAGCACAACTGTTATTGGTAGATGATGAACCAGGATTGCGGGAAGCCGTAAAAGATTATTTGCAAGAAAGCGGTTTCAGCGTTCAAGTCGCCAGTAACGCCCGTGAAGGCTGGGATTTGATGCAGCAGAATACACCTGACTTAGTGATTTCGGACATCATGATGCCTCAGGTAGATGGCTATCAGTTCCTGAAACAGCTACGAGAAGACCCCCGTTTCCAAGCACTGCCTGTAGTATTTTTAACTGCTAAGGGGATGACAGGCGATCGCATCCAAGGTTATCAAGCTGGTGTTGATGCTTACTTACCCAAACCTTTCGATCCAGATGAGTTAATTGCCATCGTCGAAAACTTACTAGCCCGACGCATGGCTAAACCTCAAGCTACAGGTGAAGAGTCGGAAACACCTGATATTGCTGAATTAGCTCATCAGATTGCCCAAATTAAGGCGTTGTTAACTCAAAGAAACGCCATCTCTCAATCACCAGCACCTTTTAAAATTGATTTAACCCCAAGAGAACAAAGTGTTTTAAATTTGGTGGCTGAAGGATTAATGAATAAAGAAATTGCCCGTCGCTTAGAGACTAGCGTCCGGAATGTCGAAAAATACGTTAGTCGTTTGTTTAGTAAAACTGGTACAAATAGCCGTACAGAGTTAGTCCGGTTTGCCTTAGAACATGGTCTTGCTAAATAGCTGCCATGAAATATGTCTAGCTAGGGGCTAGGGGAACCAGGTCTAGGGATGAAGGGGATAGGCGACATGAGGAAGACAAGGGAGACAACGGGACAAGGAGAAATAATAAATGACTATTGCCCTGTTTGCCCAATGCCCTGTTTGCCCAATGCCCACTGACAACTGATAGTAAGGGCGGAATGTAACTTCAAGCTCGCAAAATACTACATGAAATTATTGCGATCGCAAGCGATCGCTCTAGACACGAGTCATAAATTTAGCAATACGGGAAACTTTTAGAGTATAGAAGACAGATGATCGCTTGCAAGTACTTCGCAAATTTGAAGTAACACCCTGATTCAACCTAATTCCTCAGAAATAAATTTTTTGAAAAACTCTAACCCGCCCTAATGAGGAAGGCATAAATGCATTAGTAGGCACCCAAGTATTTCCGTAGTGCAAAGGGTGAGGGCTACTGTGAGGCTTTCTTCGGCTTTTTGGAGAGTAGAATCGGCTCCCAGCCTTGGATTTAGATTACAAAAGCCAACTCAATAAATTTTAGAGCCAATGACAAACTTATCAAAAATTTACCATTTAATGCTCAATTCACAACTTGCGACTACTTAAATTCATACAGATAATTATTGACTATTGTCGGCGAAATTACGTAAGCGCATTAACTGGCGACGCATTTGCGGTGAAGCCTTGAACTCAGAAATTTCCTGAGCTTTGACCGAGGCTTGCAGCGTCTCCAAAAAGTCATCAGACCCTTCTGTCAAAGCATCTAATAGCACCTGCAACAGTTGCTCGCGATCGCTCAATAGACTTTTTTCCTCAATTAACCGGAATTTGAGATGGATTTCGCACTCATAAACACCTACTTCGATATTATTTATCTGACGTGGTAAGGCTTTGGAGTTCATAGATTTGACGATTCCTTTACTTAGTGGTAATGAAGTTTAGGAGTTAATCTCCAGCAAAAATCCTTTATATTTTCTTTTGAATCCAAAATGTTTGAATTAAGAATTATTCTTCATTCATCACATTTGTATTCCATTTCACTCTCCTGTGGGTTTTTTTCAATTCAGACTTTGCACTGGCTTAAGGTGTAATCTTCCTGTACCAGAGGTGGTACAGGCAAGCCATAACTATTATTCAGTTTTTAAGATTCTATACAATAAAGTTTCTGTAAGAAGTTGTTCGAGCTTTTTAAAGGTTTTTACATCAACTTTATCTCAACGTCAACAACAGTTTGGGATTTTACTGAAAATCTAGTGTTTTTACTTACGTATTAACACGAAAATTTTTCTTTTTAATGAAAGCCAGAGGTAGTTGTACCATAGCTACGTAAATTTACTAGATGTACATTTAATTCACCCGGCAATTTAAAAGACCATTAGCAGCAAAGTCATTAAAGGTTTATTTCTGTTCTGAATCAGAATTATAAACATTGAAACATGCTGATTACGGCCTATTACAAAATAGCGAGATTGAAAGGCTCTCTTGACTGGAAGGGACTGTTGTTGAGTATGGGGAAGAAGCGGTAAGGGAGACACTCTCCGTTGCTTCTAGTCTCCATACCCCTAATCCTGTCGCGCTCATTCCTAAGAGACTTCAAAGTCAAGTAGCGCGATTCCTGGGCTTGATTTGTTGAAATTAGCAATATCCCTTCTGGCTGTTTGCATTCATACCCTAATACTGGTCTGTCATTAATTTTGATGAATGAGTAGTCAGCACAAAGCGCGCTTCACAACAAAGGACTACAGTCCTGACTACGAACTTATTCACCCATCAAAACTAATGACATGAACTAATACTGTTCTGTTTCATTAATTTTGAGGGATTTGTAGCCAGTACAAAGCGCGCTTCACAACAAAGGACTACAATCCTGACCCTAACCTAAGAAAGCGCTCACCATCTCCCTTAGGAATGGGAACGCTTGAGCGCGAACGAGTGACGCTAACGCTAACGTTAGTCTCTCATGGGACACTTGAGGTTCCTGAAGGGGATTAGCGGCATGGGGGCGAACTCCCAATACCCTTACGGGTAGTTTCCCTTGAACCCCTAACCTTCAGGTTTTGCTACCCTGTTCTCAAGGCTGCGCCCAACGCAGTCAGGGGAACGGCAGTTACTCCACTTGAGGAGCCACTCCGTTGCGGAAGTTCCAAGAGTTGTAAAAAGTGGCGTAAGACCCCTGTGTAACCGTTACCGCCTCACTGCACTAACTCACTACGAACTAATTTACCCATCATTATTCCTGTGATGGCGTACTACCCTGATGCTTGATAAATGATGACGAGTACAAACAGCTTGACAGTTTTGGTTGGATATGGTTAACTTACCGCTACAGTAAACGGGTACTTCCTCTAAAAATGAAAACAACCTACCCGATCATTGTCGTCGAAGGAAATTGCATCTGCCGTTTCTAGATAAACCTCCCTTGCTTTAGTGATGCGCAGCTTGCGATCAACCCACGCGTTTTTTGCTATCTTCCTGCTTAATATGTGTGATTCCTTTTCATTGCGGGCATTTAAGCTCAAGCATAACGTCTACAATGATTTCAGTGTAGTCAACCCAAATCTTACACCCTTTTATGGACAACCCGATGCTGCTCAAGTCTACAACCAGACATATTCGCATTTTTGCGGCGGAAATTGACCGAGATGGCGAACTGGTTCCCAGTAATCAGGTCTTAACGTTAGATGTTGACCCAGATAATGAATTCAATTGGAATGAAGATGCCCTACAAAAGGTTTATCACAGGTTTGATGAACTGGTAGAAGCATCTAGTGGCGCAGATTTAACCGACTATAACTTACGTCGCGTTGGTTCTGACTTGGAGCATTATTTGCGATCGCTCTTGCAAAAAGGCGAAATTAGCTACAATCTCCAAAGCCGGGTTAACAACTACAGTATGGGACTCCCCCAAGTTGCAGTTGATGGCAAATAGTCAAGTTAAGAGTTACCTGTAAGTTTTTATATCTCTTAGCTTCTTAGGGGCATGTTACATATTGCCCCTATTGATATCTTGTAAAATTCTCAAGCAGCTTTATTTGGTCGGCATTGCCCATAACGTAAAATCATCAAATGTTAGTATATTTCATCACCTTGTTTAATTGGCTCAGGTACAGCTGAACTGAAAAATAATTATAAGTTTTATTAATCAAAAATCGATGATAGAAAGGTAATGCCAATGAAAAATTTTCATCTCAATGTATGAACAAGGGACAAGGGAAGGGGGATGAGGGCGCAAAGGAGGAGAGGAGACAAGGAATACCAATCACCATTTACCATTGACAACTGACAAATTTAGCTATCTTAATTCTTAATTAAAGTTAAATGCTATCTAGTAAATTATAAACTAAATAAATACCAAGATTATCGGCCTATTTTCTGATGCAATAATTCAACAAAAGTAAAAGGTAGGGTGATCCGGGTATTAGGCTTTGGTGACAAAGTTAAAGTTAGGGGTGCTGGTAAGTAAGTCGTCGTGAATATTGATCTTAAACATCAGGCAGGAGGCAGGAAGCCAATAGCAGAACAGAAGAGGGTTTTTATATAGTTCATCTTTCTTTACATAATTCGGTTTGATTGTGTCCGCTTACTTACTATGGAAAGTTAGAAAGCAATAGAAGCTATGATGAGGCTGTAGGGTTGACTGAGGAGCAAGGAATGAGGAGTGAGTTCTTTGGATAAGTAGATCGTAGATTCAATAAGTATTAGCATCTGCTACCTGCTGCTATCCACCAGCTAAAATCATTGATCCTTAGTTGGATATGTCAGGTTCAAGAAACAAGAGCGGTCTAAATGGTCACTGCCAATGCTGTTGAAGAAATTGCCAATTGCTGATCGGTGAAAAAATTATGGAAAATGATGCGGCAAAACTCTACTGCCCAAATGAACATTGTCAATCTCTTAACCCGCTGAGCCACAAGTTTTGCTTGCGCTGCTCTACACCTCTACCTAAACGCTATCTTTGGGTTGAGAGAGAGGGCTTAAGTTTTGCCGTCCCTGGAGACATATTAGCCGATCGCTATTTAGTAATTGATAAATCTGTTGTTTTCGACACCCAGCCGGGGTTAGTACCTCAAGCGCCTGAATTAGATAATTTGTCAGCAATTAGACCTTATTTGCGGTTAATACCTTATCGATTACACGTACCGCAGGTATATGGAGTCATACCGCCAATAGATGGGCGTTCCGAGCAAGAAATATTACTTTTAGAAAAACCCCCACTAATTGCCGATAGCACAGGACAAAAAGTGCAACTGTGTCCCGATTTAATCACAGCTTGGGGTGATGCCAACTCGATGCGTCAACTCCACTGGCTGTGGCAGTTAGCAAATCTCTGGCAACCTATGTTGAGTGAAGGTGTGGCTGCCAGCTTACTTGAACCAAATTTAATTAGAGTAGAAGGCCCATTAGTACGCTTGTTGGAATTGCGTTCTGATGAGTCTGCAACACCCAGTTTACCCCAATTAGGTGATTTTTGGCGGCAGTTGCACAAAGAGGCGAAACCAGCTATAGCGGAATTTATTCACAAAATTAGTAATTCTTTACTTACAGCAGAAATTAATTCAGCTGAAGTTTTAATTAAAGTCTTAGATGATCAAGGACTAGCTCAATTAGGGCGATCGCAACAGTCTACTGTCAAAATTTTTACCAAAACTGACACAGGCCCCAGCCGCCAACAAAATGAAGACGCTTGTTATCCACCCAGTGGGACTTTAGTGAGTAAACCGCCTCAAGCCAGCGCCTTAGCTATTGTCTGCGATGGTATTGGTGGACACGAAGGTGGGAAAGTAGCATCAAATTTAGCGATTGAAACAATTCAACAGCAGGTACAGCAACTCACAAAAGTTCCCGCCGAGCATATAGATCCTTCACTGCTGCTAAATGACTTAGAATCGGCTGTAGCAGTTGTGAATGACAAAATCAGCCAGCGCAACGACAGCGAAAATCGCCAAGGGCGTCAACGCATGGGTACAACTCTGGTGATGGCGTTGTCAATTGCCCAGGAAATGTACATGACTCACGTCGGTGATAGTCGTGCTTATTGGATTACACGCCAAGGTTGTTATCAAGTTACCCTAGACGATGATGTTGCATCTCGCGAAGTCAGGTTAGGCTATGCTATCTATCGCGAAGCCATACAACAAAGTGGTTCAGGTTCTCTGGTTCAGGCTTTAGGAATGAGTCCCAGTACATCACTCCATCCGACCTCTCAGAGATTTATTCTCGACGAAGATGCTGTTTTCTTACTGACATCAGATGGCTTAAGTGATTTTGACAGGATAGAAGATTATTGGGAAACAGAAATCTTGCCAATTCTCAAAGCCGAAGCAGATATAACCAGTGTTGCAGAAAGATTAGTAGAAATCGCTAATACAAAAAACGGACATGATAATGTCACCATCGCTTTAGTACATTGTCAGGTGAAATATACTGAACCGGAGTCTAGTCTGACAGCAGTCATTCCCGAAAGCTCATCAACCAAAACTAACGAGCCATCTACCAAAACAGCACAACCGATGCTCGTAAGCAACCCCAATGGCAAAACTAAAGTAATCCCCGAAGAATATAAGCAACGTAGCAGCATTGCGCAACTGCCATTCCAGTTTATTGTCCCATTAATCTTAGTTGCTGTATTTGGTGGTATTGGATACTTGTTCAAGGTAAGGCGATCGCCCGAAGCTACTACGGTTTCCAGTCCCCCCAGTCCCACTCCAAGTGTTCAACCAACTGAAAAAAAACCAAAGCGAACCATTGACAACCTCTCAAAGGGTTGGGTGATTAAAACTAACCGTAAATTAGTCACAAAACCGAGTCAAGAAACATTCCCTATCCCCACTTATTTTCAAGTAATTGACAAAAAACCAATTTCTAAATCTGCTAATCCGAACTTTTTGGTACATCTTCAGGTGTGCCCTAATAATCAAGACAAGTCTAATTCAGCCCAAGACGCTTCTACTGCTTCACAAGAAACTGGGAAAATAGTCTTTGTTGAAATCTCCGAACTCAAATCTGGTGTCAATGTCTTACAAGAAAACGACCCAAATCCATGTTTTCCGGGCTTGTCAGGGCCGATTAATCAAACACCAACACAAACTCCACAAGATGAAGGGAATCAACGTAGTACAGATCAAAATCAATAGTTATAGGGTGAAATATTCATGAAATAACGTTGATTTAGATGCCAGACTTTTTCAATAATTTGGGCATCTAAATCAATTTTCCTCTGTTACTTTCAGTCAAAATCGCAACATTACATTTTTGACAGTTTTCAACCAATTAAAATAATGTTGGTGACACATAAATTATTCGTAAGGGCACAACAATGTTTTGCTCTTACCCATCTGTCGCCTTCTTTTTTAAAATTGCTATAACTATTAATCAAACCAGGCAAAAAATGCAATATATTATATTTTTATGAACTGAAAACGGTAATAATAATTAAAAATTTAACAATTAACCTCAGAGAAATTTCGGTTACTATATCTATAAATTCCAACATAGCCATACTTGTTTAGACAATGCTCTGTTGCCTCAACCCTGATTGCCCCAGCCCTCTAAACCCTGACGGTAACTTGTTTTGTCAGAGTTGCAGCGTCCGACTTATCACCCTGCTAAGAGGTCACTATCGGATCATAAATTTGCTTTCAAACGAGGGCGGATTTGGCAGAACTTATCTAGCAGAAGATGTAGATAAGCTAAATGAGCGTTGTGTTGTCAAACAGTTAGCACCTAAAGTTCAAGGAACTTGGGCGCAAAAAAAAGCTATGGAATTGTTTCAGGAAGAGGCAAAGCGGCTACAAGAGTTGGGTGAACATCATCAAATTCCCACTCTGTTGGCTTACTTTGAGCAAGACCATAATATGTATTTGGTGCAGCAGTTTATCGATGGAGAAAATTTACTTAAGGAATTGGAGACAACGGGAATACACAAAGAAGTAGAAATTAAACAACTTCTGTTAGATTTACTCCCAGTTCTTAAGTTTATCCATGAGCGGCAAGTGATTCATCGCGATATCAAACCGCAGAATATTATTCGTCGTAAAAGCAATAGAAGTTTAGTATTGATTGATTTTGGAGCCTCTAAACAGTTAACTGCGACAGTACACGCTAAAATGGGGACGACCATTGGCTCACATGGGTATAGTCCAGTTGAACAGATAAAAAGTGGTGAGGCTTACCCTGCTAGTGATTTGTTCAGTTTAGGGGCTACCTGCTTTCATCTGCTGACAGGGATTTCCCCTTTTCAGTTGTGGGTAGATAATGGTTTTGGCTGGGTTAAAGATTGGCAACAATATTTGAGCAGTCCTGTTAGTAGCCAATTGGGTGAGGTTCTCGACAAGCTATTGAAAAAAGAAATAGGAGAACGGTATCAATCAGCAGACGAAGTTATTAGGGACTTAACTTCTCCAGTGTCACCACAACCAATACCTCCAACTCAGCCAATACAACCGCAGCCACCAGTACCCCCAACTCAACCAAGACAAACTCAGCCTCCGCCGCAGCCATCGGTAGCTGCAACAGTAACCGTAAAGGCTGCCAAAATTCTTCGACTGCCATTGCAGTTTATTGTCCCATTAATCTTAGTTGCTGTAGTTGGTGCTTTGGCATACTTGTTCAAGGAACTGCGATCGCCAGTACCTACGTTTTCAAATGCCCCCAGTCCCACTCCAACTATACAACCAACTGAAAAACCGGCAACAAAAAGAACCATTGACAACCTCTCAAAGGGTTGGGTGATTCAAAACAACAGTGAAATAGTAATTATACAGAGTCAGGTTAAATTCCCCAGTGGCACTTTTTTTCAAGTAATTGACAAAAAACCAAAAAATCCTAAATTGCCGAAAAAAGACCTTGTAGTCAATCTCCGGGTGTGCCCTAATAATCAAGATACCGCCAATCCAGCTAAAGACCCTTCTCAAACTTTACCAGAACAAGAGAAAACAGTCACGATTGAACTCTCCGAACTTAAACGCTCCGAACTCGACTCTGGTGTCACTGTCTTACAAGCAGAAAAACCAAATCCATGTGTCCCAACCACGCCAGAGCCAGTACCCCAAACGCCTGGAGCAAATCCAAAAAGTGATAATAGCTCAACTGAATCTCCGCCTCAATAAACAGTTGTACGCTGGAATGTCACTAAAATAAGCTCGATTAAGATCCCCGACAACTTCTGCGGATACTGCTGGCGAATGGTGGATTGGACTCCTCAATATTGATATGTAGTGTTCTCTCGCTTACCCGACATACCGCCCGCAGGCTGGAAGCCTGGGGCTAACCCTACAAAGCCCACGTTCCCGTTCGCGCAGCGTCTCCGTCAGGAGAAGGGTAGGTGGGCTTTGTTCAATTAGCCGCACCCGGAGGTGACGGCGGTCTGTTGGGTAAGCTAGGGGTTTTACCCTTGATTCGCCATTGTTATCCTTCAAGAAGTCGCGGAACTGGGCAGAAATTTTTGCTCTGTTACCTTCATGTCCAACTGCCTGCGCCGACTTCACAAGCTGAAGGTAATCCAACTTAGCATAAACTGGTAAAACCTGAAATAATACAGGTAGAAACCAAAATCAAAAACTAGCAAGGTAGAGACTTGACGACTTACGCAATCGGCACAATAAATAAAGTTGTCAACAGTCAATAGTCAACAGTCAACAGTCCACAGTTCACAGTCTAATGACCAATACTTCGACTTCGCTCAGTACAAGTGACAAAGCGCAAAGTCTGAGCGCCGGCGTCCGGCGATCAGAACTTTGTAAGAATGACCATTGACCATTGACATGCGTAAGTTCTCGACTTTTACCTGAAAAGTCTGTTATTGAACATAATTTGTTTTCACCTTTTAGTTTAATGACTCCATTGCCATGCCTGAACCTGGCGATCGCTCGTTTGACCAACACTGGCACTGATAACTTTGCCATTTGGGTAGTTAAAGCGCCTTATCCCAGTGGCTATGTTTTGCATGACTGTATATGGCCGGTTGAACTCTCTCAAGTTTGGCAAGAATGGCAGGAAATGTTTGGCGGTGACAGTCCTTTAGGTATTTCTTCACAGTCCACTCTGCCACAGAGAACCCCATTGCCAATTAACTTGGTTTCATCCCCTTCAGGCCAAACAGCAGGTTACAGTAGTCGCCTAATGCAATACTTAGGAATTAGTCTGTGGCGCTGGTTATTTGACGGATCAATTCTCGGTAGTTTAGAACGCAGTCGTGGTATAGCTATGGGACAGCATACACGGTTGCGCTTTCGCTTAGAAGTCCGCGATCCGGATTTAATTGCCCTACCTTGGGAGATTATGCAGCGTGAAGCTGGTCAATCGGTAATGTCGCTGTCGCAAGATTTACTGTTTAGCCGTACCACCAGTGAAGTTGAGTCATTGCCGTATCTACGAACAGAGCAGGCTCTCAACATTCTTTTGGTATTAGGGGAAAATGAAAATAAAAATCTGCAACTGGAAAAAGAAGCAGAAATTTTAAAACAAACTCTCACCAAAGCAGGGCCATTAGGTAGTAATTCTCAAGGATATGCACCATGTATGGTACATACGCTCCTGCAACCACAACCACAGGAGTTAATCCAAGAATTAGAAACTAAAGCCTACAACGTCTTTTTCTATGCTGGTCATGGTTTGCCAGACCCAGACGGCGGGTTACTATTTTTACGCCCAGGGATGACTCTCAATGGCATAGAATTAGCCCAAGTATTGACCCGGAATGCTGTCAAATTAGCAGTGTTCAACGCTTGTTGGTTAGCACAACCTGCGGCGGCCAATGGCCAAGCTATACCTTCTAGTAGTTTGGCAGAAGTGTTAATCCGTCATGGCGTACCTGGGGTTTTGGGAATGCGTGATGAGATTGCTGACGCTGAAAGCCACAGTTTTATTCAAGCTTTTACCGAAGCATTGCGATCGCGCAAACCAATTGATGAAGCTGTCGCCGAAGCCAGACAACAACTGTTAACAACATATAGGTTCAATCAACCAGCATGGACTTTACCAGTTCTCTATCTGCATCCAGATTTTGATGGCGAACTAATTAAAAGTTTTGATGAAGGAATTACCGAACTACCAGACACAACTATTCCCAGTATAATTGCCTCCGTGCCCTCAGCTTTTTTGCGATCGCTTGCACCAGGAGGTAAAACCTGGTTGTTGCGTGCTGGAGTCACCCGCATTGGTCGGACAAAAGACAATGATATCGTCATCCCGGAACCTTCAGTTTCCAAACGCCATGCCGAAATTTTATGTCGGAATACCTTCAGCGGTACTACTCCGGTAAGAACTTATTACTTAGAAGATAAATCTACCTATGGCACAACTTGGGTTTCCAGTTCTAATGGTTGGCAACAAATCCTCCGTGAGGAAGTGCCTTTAACATCGGGAATGCAGTTAAAGTTTGGTAGTTCTAGGGGTGAAACTTGGGAGTTTATTATTGAAGACTCCTAATTAGTTCATGCAACTCATGTGTTGCTATTTTTTTGTCAAGACAGTGATGATTTATGTAATTTGTGTAAACACAAATCACTAATCACTTTTAAAGGCTTATCAGGTAAGTAACAGCCAGATAGCAATATTTTCACCCTCAGCAAAATTCATTTTATTTTTGCGGAAATGAGATTCTGACAGTTGTAGCTGTCAATACCGCTAAATAATCAACTCGGAGGCGACAAATGATTAACCAAATCAACAATTCAGATAATTTCTCTTCTTTACCATCTCAAGTCGAATTAGATTTCCTCGCTGCTTTACTCGAAGTAGAAGATGCAAGTTATCCTTGGAATCCTGCTGATGAAGAATCAGAAGCTTATTTTTGCGCATTAGAACAGCAGTTCCTTAGTGATGACTTGTGGGAAGAAGAAGAACTTACAAAGCGATCGCAAAATTTTTATCGGCAATTAGATACACTTTGGCCGGAAAATCCGACTCATTCCCACCACAAGACTAATATCAGTCAGATTTTATTTGCTAACCTGCAAGCAGCTTTTGCAAATGCTGTACCCCACTCCTTTCTGGATACCATAGCCCAAAAAGCCAGCGAAATTTTTACCTCCCAACAGTCACTCAAAGAGCAATTAGTTACATGTGTGCAAGGTGTATTACCCGCTTGGGAAGCAGAAGACCTCTTCGTTTTGGCCCGTCCCTACGCCTATGCTATGCGCAGTGGCGAACCTCAATGCCCAAAATCTTTCATCAGCAAGTTTGAAAACAGGGAATGGACAACTTTATCGGATGTCGAGCAAGCAAAGATCAGTTTAGCGATTTCTTACTATGCGCTCACACAACTAAGTAGCTTTGAGTCAGAATCCTAAGTTCAGTTGTCTTATGTCCCTACACGGGAAGCTACTTCAGGTTATTTGGAAGCGCCCGCACTCGACGCTTGTATTGCGGGTCTTATATTTTTTGCTTGCTATTTTTAAGTACAGCTTACCCACATTAATTCAGACTATAGAGCGATTTACAAAGCAGCGCTATCTATCTCAAGGTAGAAAATTGTCAGTTGTCAGCGATCAGTTGTCATTTGTTATTTGTTATTTCTCGGTGTCCCCGCGTCTGTTTGTCTCCCACATTTACTTCATTTAGGGCCAAGAAAGCGGGTAGCAAAATTTTGCGATCGCGTTGGTGACAGGGCGCGTGCCTTTAAAATCGCTGCCATCAAAAACGCATAAGACAATACTCCAACAACCACCAATAGCAAGGCATTGATCGAACCAGTAGCATTCCACAAAGCATGGAGTGCCGCAGCGCTAACATACCCTATCGGGAGAATTTGCCAAATTAGACGTGGTTTGAGGACTGCTAAGCCAATAAAATATCCTAAATAGCCACTGTAAGCCATGTGCCCTGCCACCGAACCTAAAATTCGCGGAATTAGTAATTGCAAACCCACCAGTTGACCAGTTCCTACTCCCGCTTGTTGAGCAACATTTTGGGTAATAACAGGCACATATTGTCCGAGAGTTTCTAACAGGGTAAAACCTACAGCTGAAGCAGTGCCTAAGAGGATACCATCTAAAGGTTCCCAAATACCTATCCGTTCTCGCCAAGGTGAGGGCAATGTAATCCCAATCACCAACGCTGCTAATACAGGTAATGCCTTGAGTAATTCCTCCATCAAGCCAGCACCAAAAAACATCCGGATCAGCAATTCAGTGAAGGTAATAGAATCCTGGGATGAAGGTAAATTACCAGGCAAAATGCCGCGAAACACGAAAATAAACAAATCCAACAGCGGACTTTTCAAAATCAGCCCTGTACCCAATGCTACAGATACAAGCACCCACCAAGGCTTTTGTTTGCCGCAGAGTTGGTAGACAAAATAATAGGCAGCAAAAGCTATATAACTAGCAACAATCACTTGATTGGCTTGTGGTCTACCTACAGTAGCAAACATTAATACTACAAACACTACTGTCAGAATTCCCGGTACAAGGTAAGCTTTACGAGTTAAATCTTTACCAGTGGAAATAATCGGAAATAATTGAGTAAAGCTTACCGAATCAGATTTTGATGGTGCTTCGTAACTTCCAGCAGCGGGAAGCGGTGTAGCTGGTCTCGTCATGACTGTAGCTTGGGAGACATAATCATGCTCGAACACAAATTGCGGGCCATCAGAACCCAAAGAAATGCGATCGCCTGGATGTAATTCCTGACAACCTTGCAAGCGCTGTCCATTTAAATAAGTACCATTAGCGCTGTTCAAATCACAAATTAGCCAGCTGAATTCTTGACCGGGAGATGAAGAGAGAGGACGAACCACAGCATGACGACGAGATACCATTCGATACATCATGGCATCCAAGACAATTTGGCAGCTGGGGTCGCGTCCAATGATCATCTCTTGACTTGGGAGCAGCGAGTAGCGGAATTCTGACCTAAAAGGTGCTCCATTACCAGACACTAGCCGCAGAAATGCATTATGTCTTGCGTTTTTGCCTGTCATCGAGTTAGATTGCGTGTCTCAACGAATTATGAAATTACTTTAGTCTTAGAACTTAAGCTTAGCCAATTTACAGCAATCTCATATAAGTGGGGCACAAAAATTATCTGGACTACTGTAACTGCGGCATGGCTACATACACTATAGCTTCACTCACTGCTTCAGAAGCCGAAATTCCTGGCATCAAAATTAAAATTATGCGATCGCTTGCCGACACGCTGCATGTATGCTTGATTTCTAGTTGAGGCTGTTAATGGTCAATGGTCAATGGTCAGTAGTCAGTGGTCAGTGGTCAGTGGTCAATGGTCGATGGTCATTAGTATTTTTTCTCATCACCCGGTTGGTGAGATTCAACTACCGCGCAGTGATGTACTGAAAAGCTCACAGAAGTGTCTAACCACATCCCTCTTCATCCCCATGTCTATTTTTAATGACTGCGATTAGGGAAAATCTCTCTTCCTAGCCCTTCCCTAGGGCGTGTTTTCAAACTCATTTCTTGAATAAGGGGAGGAGGGGGAGAGGGGGAGACGCGGTGACGCGGAGAGCTTTTTGAACAAATTTTCACCGCGTCGCCGCGTCCCATTGTCCCGTTGTCAGCCTTATGTAGTTGCATTCGATACTTTGAAGACAAGCCCTAGCCCCTAGCTCAAATGAAATTCTGCGATCGCTTTGGGAAAGTTTTTATTTTCATGTCCTGAACGACTGAGTTTAATCAGCGCAAACCGCTGTAAAGGAGTTAAAGATTCCCACTGTTGAGTTGTGATAGTAAGAGCTAGTTCTTGAGCTTTTTCTTGAACGCTAGCTGGTAAATTAGTCGAGTCCATCCATTCAGGCTGGGGTTCAATCGGCAATTGTTTAGCTGGTATACCTGTGCGGGTTAAAATTAACTGTTCGAGATACTGCCGATAAGATTGAATTTCTGTTTCCGTAGTGCAAGGTAATTCAACTAAAGCTTCTCGTTCCGTTTGAGACATTTGATGCCAATCAGACAACTTTAGTTTGATCCCACTAGTATCTAGTTTGTAACGCACTTGCATGGGTATGCAACGCAGGGACTCAACGAAATCTGCCTCAAATTCAAAAAAAATTTTGTTATTTGTCATTTGTCATTGGGCATGAGGTATGGGGCAATCAGCAAAAGTGAAATCAATAACGGTCTTTTCTGATTATCTTCTTGGATTTGTCAAGTTCTTTGTACACCATATGAGATGAGCTTACCTTGCTCTTTCGGGTATTGCTATACCGGATTATTAAATAACTAATTGATAGTGCTAAAACGGCAATTCCTAAACCAATGATATCAATTCCTGTTACCTTTTCTAGGTCAAGTATAATAATTTTTCTAGCAACAGCGATTAAAGATGTGACGATAACTAATTCTACTTGGAGGACATGTTTTTTCAGATATCCAGTGATATTTTCTAAAATTTCTAAAGCAATTAAAACATTTAAAAATAATCCAAAAGTCTTAAATATTGTGGTGCTAAATTTGCCGTAGGGTGCGGTAAATAACTCTTTGAATAGAAAGAAAGCTAAATCACCAATAGCGGCTAAAATAACCACTACCATAAACACAGATAGTACCTTAGAAACTATCACTTCGATTTTTTCAATGAAGTGCATAAACGGCTCATCTTTGGTAGCGTTTATCATTCGATGGAGGAGTTTTTTCATCTGCTACACCCTAGTTGGCATTCCCAAGCTAAAAGTCAAAACATAAAATAAAAATCCTCTAGATTTATCTAGAGGATTAGAAAAATTAATCATAACTATTGACTATTAACTATGGGTCAAATTATCAACTTACTGATTAGTTAGTTATCTATTTAGCAGCTTACCATTGTAAGGACTGGAGTTGATAATTTTTGAGTGTCGCTTCTACAGAAATTGGTGTCAGTTGGACTGCACAAGCTTTTAATTCTGGTTGTAATGAATCGGGGCAAGATTCTGGATGGGTGAGGGCATTAGCTTCAGCCTCGTTTGCCCATAGCGCTCCCCAGTGCATGGGGACAAAAACTGTACCTGGGGCGATCGCTTTTGTGATTTTTGCCGGAAATTTTGCTTGACCTCGACGCGATCGCACTTCTAGCCACTGGTTATCTGTAATCCCTAAACTAGCAGCATCGCGGGGATGAATCTCAATAAACGGTTCGGGGTGCATTTGCCGAATTTTTTCAATTCTACCAGTACGGGTTTGGGTGTGCCAATGTCCGTATAGTCGCCCAGTAGTCAATACAAAAGGATAATTGGGGTCTGGTGGTTCTGCCAATCCCCGTGAGTGATACGCCCCAAACCGCGCCCGTCCATCAGGCGTATGAAAGCGGAGATCGGTGTAGAGGCGTTTTGCTTTGTGGGAAGACGCGGAGATAGAAGAAGACGCGGAGAGCTTGGGACGCGGTGACGCGGAGAGTGAAAATGTCCCCGTGTTCTCTTCGTTCTCCGCGTCATCATGTCTTTGCGTCCCCATGTCCAGTTCTGGGTGTGGCCATTGGGTGGGGCCTTGTGTTTGTAATTTTTCATGACTAATACCAGTCATATCACAGGGACGATCGCGAGTTAATTCCACAAATTCTGCATAAACTTCTGCGGAATTGGCAAAGCTAAATTCTTTGACAAAGCCTAATCTCCGTCCAACTTCGGCAAAAATTTCCCAATCTGGTTTGGCTTCTCTTGGTGGTTCCCGGAATGCTTGACATAGGGTGACTGTACGCTCTGAATTGGTCATCACCCCAGTTTTTTCACCCCACTGAGCAGCTGGTAAAAGGACGTGGGCGTAAGCAGCGGTTTCTGTTGGGTAGTAGGCATCTTGATATATAGTGAAGGGCGATCGCAATAATGCCTTTTTAGTCCGTTCTAAATCTGGCATACTGACGGCTGGATTGGTAGCAGCTATCCATAGCAATCCGACTGTGCCATCTTCTAACCCCGTAATCATATCCCAAGCCGTTAGACCAGGATTGGATGAAATTTGCCCTCGTTGGAGTCCCCAAAAATCCTCAACTTCAGCGCGGTGTTGGGGATTTTTTACCAAGCGATAACCAGGTAATAAGTGCGCTAAACCTCCGGCTTCTCTTCCTCCCATTGCATTTGGTTGACCAGTCAAAGAAAAAGGCCCCGCTCCTGGCTTACCAATCTGTCCCGTCATCAGGTGCAAGTTGATAATCGTTCTCACCTTAGCTGTACCTTCACTGGACTGATTCACACCCATTGACCAGAGAGACAGTACCCTCTGGGATTGACCCCAATAGCGAGCTGCTGTTTCTAAATCTGCAACGCTGATCCCACAACGATTTGCCACGATATCGGGAGCATAATGACGAATCACTTCTGCATAGGCAGGAAAGTTAGTAGTACAGTCTTCAATAAAGCTAGGCTCAATGTAGTTCCAGCGCATTAACAAATAAGCAATGCCATTCAACAAGTCAATATCTGTACCTGGACGAATAGCTAGATGTAAGTCAGCTGCTTCTGCGGTGGGTGTGCGTCGCGGATCGACGACAATCATTTTGACTTTGCGATTTTTTTTGTGATACTTCGCCAAACGATTGAAAACTATCGGGTGACATTCAGCGGTATTCGTACCAATTAAAAATGCACAGTCGGTTAACTCTAAATCGTCGTAACAACAAGGAGGGCCATCCGAGCCAAAGCTTTGAATGTAGCCAGCCACAGCGCTAGACATACATAAACGAGAATTGGCATCAAAATTATTACTACCCAGACACCCTTTCATGAGTTTTTGGGCGATGTAATAATCCTCAGTTTGAAATTGTCCAGAACCATACATACATAGAGCTTCTGTACCTTGGGTATAGCGTACTGTTTGAATGCGCTTGGTGATGATATCAAAAGCTTCATCCCAACTGGCACGCCGGAACTCTTGATCTAAAGAGTCTCGTACCATCGGGTAATGAAGCCTATTTTTATCTAAAGACTCAGCAATAGTCGCACCTTTCACACAAACCATACCCTGACTAGATGGGTGGGCTTTGTCTCCCCGTACTCGCCAAATTGGAGTTCCTTGACTATCCCGATTAGTCGCTTTTCCGTGTTGGGCTGGAGGCGAAACTTCTAGTCCACAGCCAACACCACAGTAAGGACAGAGGGTTTTGGTAAATTCACTCATGATGGCAATTATCCTGTCTGGAAATAGGGATTAGGGGCTAAAGGCTAGGGATTAGGGGCTAGGGGAGACAAGGAGGACAAGGGAGACAAATGACTATTGCCCAATGCCCCATGCCCAAATTTACTCTTCAGCTAAAATCCGTGGAGGTGGTGCTGTTGTTTCTGATGATTCGCCTTCATAAGCACCAGCGAAGGAACCTTTTGGTTCTTTGAGGAAGAAGCCACACATAAAAGCGCAAATTAACGCGGCTACGCCCATTGTGGTAAAGAGTGTGGATGCGTCAGTCAAGCTAAAAATGGTCAGGTAGACTACACCACCAAAATTGCCGTAAGCCCCGACATTACCGGCGATTTGTCCTGTGGCTTCTTTTTTAATTAGGGGTACAATGCCGTAGGTTGCACCGCAGCCAGCTTGAGCAAAGTAAGCAGCAAACATGGTGACTGCGATCGCTAAGGGAATTGGCCAGCTACTATTAATAAAATGTGCCATTAAATAGCCCACACCAATACCCGCACTGACAATTGTCATTGTCCATTTACGGGAGCCAAATTTATCAGAAATTACGCCACCACTGGGGCGAGAAATTAAGTTTAAAAAGGGATAAGTTGCGGCGATCATGCCAGCGACTACATGCTCTAAACCAAAGGTTTTTTCAAAGAATGCCGGGAGCATAGAAACTGCTGCCAGTTCGCTACCAAAGTTAGTTATATAAGTGAATTCCAGTAACGCAACTTGACTAAATTGATAACGCTGTGCAAGCGGGTAGGTTTTTTTGCCAATTAGTAGTTCTTTGTTAACTTGATAAGCTTTGTAAGTTTGGTAAGCAAACAGTCCTGCTAACAATACCCAAACCAAATACATTTGGGTTAAATTCAAAAAGTGAATATTCTTTTGTTCCAAGCGCCAAGCTAATAAACCCAAGGCAAAAATTAAGCCAAAGTTGGAGAGAATCATTGCCCAGAAGCTTTTAATACTAGTTACTTCTAAAGCACCATTTTTCTTAGGTTTTTTGTAAACTTTGCCAGTAGGCGTATCTTGAACGCTGTTGTAATAAATTACGCCGTAGATAGCAGCAATGATACCTGTAAGTGCGATCGCTAACCGCCAATTAGAAGCACCACCAGCCAAAAAGCTTGTAGCCACAGCAATCATTGGTAGGGCAAACTCTGCACCAAAAGCACCAAAATTACCCCAACCACCATAAATACCTTGGGCACTTCCCATTTCTTTGGGTGGGAACCATTCGGCTACCATGCGGATACCCACAACGAACCCAGAACCAACAATTCCCATCAGTAAGCGACTGATAACTAATTGGTTAAAATCCTGTGATAAAGCTGTTGCTAAACAAGGAACAGCGGCGAACATTAGCAATATTGAGTATGTCTTTCTAGGGCCAAAACGATCCAGCAACATCCCAATAATTAGCCGCGCTGGAATTGTCAGAGCGAGGTTACAAATGCCCAAAGTTTTAATTTGCTCAGGTGCTAAATGTAGTTGCTTACCAATAGTGGTAGCAAAGGGCGCAAAGTTAAACCAACAGACAAAGGTAAGAAAAAAGGCAAACCAAGTCTGATGCAGGATACGATAGCGATCCCTGAATGAAAATAATCCTTTAAGCATTCAAAGTTTCCTCAATTACAAAACTGCATGGAGCAACGCAGGGATAATTGTTTAATTACCCTGTTTAATTCAGATATTTCTGGTTATTTATTGCTACTGAATTGAAAGCTGAAATTTTGATTCCCTGATTAATCAACCTCCAGGGAATGTCTCAATTATTGCTAATACCCAAAGTTAGAATTACTTAGCCAATTGATTTGTATCTGCCATTACATTTTGTCAATGTAAATGTAAAAATAGCATCAGAGCTATGCGTTAAAAATCATACTTTTCAAGTTGGATGCCAAAGCATTTTTCTAATTGCTTGAAAGTAGGCATGATGAACTAGAAGGATGAAAATTTTTTCTCATTTTTCATCCCTATGGCGAGCGCAACTTCCTGGACACCAGCAAATCCAAATGGATAAAACATCCATTCGCCAATTATGATATTTGAATGCAAAAACTTGCGGATTTACATAAGAGATTCCATGTCTTAAACTTCACAACTCAAGATGACAATCTCTTTTCCTATGCCCTAATGCGTAACTAAGGCTTCTTGCTTGAGTTTTGCCCCAAAGTGCTGGATGAGTAAATCTTTTAATACTGGCGGCAAGTCTTCGCAAGGTATACCTTTAGTAACGCAAGTACCCAAATGGGCATCTTTGCCAACTTTACCGCCCATATAAATGTCAACTCCTTCCAAGGTTTTGCCATTTTTGCGGGTTTTAGTTCCCATCAAGCCGATGTCGGCTACTTGTGGCTGTCCGCAGGAGTTAGGACACCCAGTCCAATGAATGCGTACAGGGCGAGTGAGAATTAACTCTGATTCCAAGGCTTGAATCGTTGCTAAAGCCCGATTTTTGGTTTCAATCAGCGCAAAGTTGCAAAATTGTGCGCCTGTGCAAGAAACTAGCGATCGCGTCAGTAAACCTGGGTTAATGCCAAATCTTTCTAGCAATGGTTCAGCTAAAAATGTTACTAACCGTGAATCGGGAATGTTGGGAATAATCAGGTTCTGTTCAACTGTCAACCGGATTTCACCGCTACCATAAACCGATGCTAGACGGGCGATTTCAAACATATCCCCGGCATACAAGCGACCTACAGGAATATGTAACCCTACGTAATTTAATCCCGGTTGCTTTTGTTTATATACACCAACATGATCGCGTTTTTCCCAGTCGATTTCGTCTTTTGGCGCGGCGGGTATAAAGGACTTACCTAGACGATTTTCGACTTCCCAGCGGAATTTGTCTAAACCCCACTCGTCAATCAACCACATCAGGCGGGCTTTTTGGCGATTACCACGTAAACCATGATCCCGAAAAACTTCGACGATCGCTCTACATACAGCAACCACATCTGCGGGAGGAACCCAAGCATTTAAGGGAATCGCCGCTTCACAGCGTTTGGCTGAGAAAAAGCCACCCACTACGATGTTAAAGCCGAATTCGCCTTCTTTAAATGCGGGAATAAAGGCTAAATCGTTGATTTCGGCGTGAACTGAGTTGTCTCTTCCACCTGTAATGGCAATGTTAAATTTACGGGGAAGATTGGTAAACTCTGGATTGCCTTGGCCTTTGTTGGTGAGCATATCCTGAATTTGTTGCACCAATTCTCGCGTGTCAAACAATTCATTCCCATCTAAACCCGCCACCGGATCGCCTGTGATATTGCGGATGTTGTCCATCCCAGACTGAATACTGGTTAAACCAACGGCGTGCATTTTATTGAAGATATCTGGTAAGTCTTCAATTCTGATCCCCCGCAATTGGATATTCTGCCGCGTGGTAATGTCAGCACAACCATCATCACCGTAACGCTGCACTACTTCTGCTAACACCCGCATCTGATCGCTGGTGAGAATACCGTTTGGTAGCCGCATCCGCATCATAAACTTACCAGGCGTGACTGGGCGAAAAAACACACCCACCCATTTAAGCCGATGATCCCGGTCTGTTTCATCCATTGCTTCCCAACCAAGGGAAGCAAATTTCTCTATCTCAGCTTTGACGCTAAGTCCATCTTTTTCAGCCTTGAATTTCTCGAACTTATTGAGGCTGGCTGTAGTACTAGTTGCTGTGTCTGTCATGAGCTGACTCTCATTGCAAATTTTGAATCCCAGAGAACTAAAGCGAGTTTTTGCCCAACATGAATTAACCCGTAGTTTGACTTTTTTCTCAGTCTACTAGGGCAAAAGCAGTGATAATGTATATTTGGTGCTGAAATTATGGCTTCAGGAAAGATATTTCCGTGTATTCATTGGATAAATGTGTAAGGACTGTTCTGGTACTGAAAGTGTAACGATTTACATACTCTTAAGGTTAAACGCGCATTTTCGCTAAAATCGTATAAATCGCTACGAAATTTGGGGATCATTGCCAAAAATGTAACTTCCTGATGCATTTTCTGCATAAGAAGAGACTTTATGAAATGCGATCGCCTTTCATCCAAGCTTAAAAGTTCTTAAAAATAACATCAATATCAGTTATGAAACGTCGTGATTTCATTAATTGGGTAGGTTTAGGTTTGCTAGCGAGTTCTTTACCTGTAGCAATTGCCGCCTGTTCTGATAAAACAGCCACACCAGAACCAAAATCTTCACCAGTCGCTGGTTGGCAAAAGGTCGGCACTTCAGCAGAATTAGATAAAACAGGTCAGTTAGTTGCCAATAACTCACCTGTTGGGCCTGTATTGGTAGTTGGTAAATCGAAATCGGCGAATCTGATTGCTGTTAACCCTACCTGTACTCATAAAGGTTGTACGGTGACATGGAAAGAGGAAGGCAAAAAATTCACCTGTCCTTGTCATAAATCAGAATTTGCAGCCGATGGTAAAGTGCTAAAAGGTCCGGCTGATAAACCACTCAAAACTTACGCCGCTAAAATTGAGGGCGATTCGGTTGTGGTGAAGTCAAGTTAGTAGTCGAATCGCAAAGAAATTAAATCTGTTTGGAATTTTTTTCTAAAAAATCAGAAATCTTTTGATTCACAAATAATTTAGGTTTGCTAGATTAGCTAAAACTTTGCTAAATCTAGCAATTTTTTTTAGCCAGATGCAGCAGATTATCAAGGAACCTCACCCCCAACCCCCTCCCCGCAAGCCTACGGTGTATACACAAGTCCTAAAATCCTTGCTTGGCAAGACACAATCCTTATTAAGCTTCGCTTTGAGTTGAGCCAGATGATTATCAATAGTATTTGCTTATTGATATAGATATGACGGAAAACCAAGGATTTTAAAAATAATGTTCCGTTTTTTTCCGTCCATTTGATTCCCAACTCGACTTGTGTATACACGGTAGCCCCGCAAGCAGGGAGGGGGCTATCATGTAGCTTATATGATAGAAAATAGTAGAAGCATAATTTTCGATTTTATTCAACAATATAGTGGTAAAAAATAGCAAAAAAATTTAAATCATTAATTCCCGGTAACCTCTGCATTTATTAATTACGAATTACGCCTGAAAAATTAGAACTTGGTATTAATTTATTTCGATTAAAACTTGGGAATTATTAACAAGAAATTTTGCATTTATGGTTGACAAGTATAAAATTATACTTTAATATAGGGACATGATAAAGGCGATCGCCCTCCGCCCAGAGTCTGCGATCGCCCTTATCTCACCCCTATATCAGGAGACAAATACAATCATGGCACAATCAGAAAATTCCGCCCAGTCAAAATTAGAACAGTTCCTAGGCGAATATTTAGATACACCTACTGCTAAACAATCGACTGAAAAGCCATTTCCCAAGAGAAAACCGATTAAGCATATCTTGATTGGTTCCGAGAAAGCCGTTACCAGTACAATTCACTATTTGCAGGTAATTGGCTACGCCAGCGTCGGAGATTGGAGTCCACTAGTACCCACCGACAACCCAGATGAGGTCATGAGTATTTTAATCCGGCATATTCTGATGCAATAAACCTAAATTTAGATCCCCGACTTTTTTGAAAAGTCGGGGAGCTGAACAGGGCAGCAAAATCCCATTCGTGATAGTTTTAAATCGCAAAACCTGTAGGGGCGGGGTCTCCCCGACCTCTCGCCTTTTTTAAATATTAGTTTCTGTCTATTCCCTGTTCCCAGTTTCCTGTTTCGTTAGATTTTCGGGCTTCAGAAGTAATCATCCCATTGATGTAGCTAACAATTATCACTAATTCACCAATAGCTTCCATTTCAGCCGCTTCTTTTGGTGTTAGAGAATCAGATGTTTTTCTCTCTAGAAGTTCTTGCATTCTGGCTTGCAATTCGTCTGTTATTTTAAATAGATGAATATTCTTGACTTTTTCGATTTGAATACCACTCTCTAGCCAAGATGAAGGTTTAACTACTACTGGTGTCATAGGTTTATGGCGATTGAATATATAGCGGTTCTCAGTTGGATGCAATACAAAATTATATCGTCGCGTGTAGAGGCACGGCAGTGACCGAGTGTATTGGACTCAACCGATAACGGTTATATTGCTATTTTAAGCTCCATCAGCAGCAGCTTAAATCTTTCTGGACACAGGACTGAGTTTTGCGTATGTCAAAATAAAATATCAGCAAAACTACAGTCTTGACCTATGGTGTGGAATCCAGGGCAGCAGTTATTTGGTAGTCGCTACATCATCGAGAGAAAATTGGGCGAAGGTGGAGTTGGTATTACCTATCTCGCGAAAAATCGACGCGGTGAGTTGCGAGTTATCAAAACCCTCAGAGAACAAATCCTCAATCATCCCCAATGGATACCACATCAAGATAAATTACGGCATGACTTTCGTGATGAAGCTTTGCGACTAGCTTTGTGTCGCCATCCGCATATTGTGCAGGTAGAAAACGTCTTTGATGAGGATAATCTGCCGTGCATGGCGATGGAGTATATCGAAGGCGAAGATTTAGGGAAGCAAATAACCGAAAAAGGTGCTTTACCAGAAGCAGAAGCACTGCTATATATCCGGCAAATTGGTGATGCGTTGACTGTAGTTCACGATCGCGGCTTACTGCATCGGGATTTAAAGCCTAGTAATATAATGATGCGGGCGGGTAAACCAGAAGCCGTGCTAATTGACTTTGGTCTTGCGAGACAATTTATTTCCGGTGCAGTTCAACAGCATACAGAAAGTCTCACCCCTGGTTATGCGCCACCAGAACAGTATGCACCTGATGCAGAAAGGGGAGAATATATTGATGTTTACGCCTTAGCCGCCACGTTGTATTCTTTGCTGACTGGACAATTGCCGATGCCAGCACCAGCTAGACTGCAAAATTTTACCATGCGATCGCCAAAAGATTTGAATAGCAGTGTTAGCGATCGGGTGAATGAGGCGATCATGAAGGGTATGGCGTTAAATTACAAGTTCCGTCCCCAGTCTGTGCAGGAGTGGTTGGATTTGTTGGGTGCGGAGATAGTACCGCCAACAAAACCAGTAACATCTTCTCCTTATCTGCCAATTCAAAATCCAAAATTCCCAACACCCGTTGTTGCGGTTCCTGAAATCTGGGAATGTGTAAACACTTTCACAGGTCATTCCAAAGCAGTTGAGTTCATCGCATTTAGCCCAAATGGGCAAATTTTAGCTAGTGGTAGTGATGACAAAACTATCAAAATCTGGGAAGTGCAAACTGGGAGAGAAATCACTACTCTTAGAGGTCATTCAGGCTGGTGGGCTGGAGTTAGAGCTGTAGCCTTTAGTCCGGATGGACAGATTTTAGCCAGTGGTAGTGAGGACACAACAATCAAAATATGGGAAGTGCAAACTGGTAAAGAAATTCGCACCCTAACTGGTCATTCTAATTTTGTTAATTCCGTTGTCTTTAGTCCTGACGGGCGAACTCTTGCCAGTGGAGGTGGTGACAACACAATCAAAATATGGGAAGTGCAAACTGGTAAAGAAATTCGCACCTTAACTGGTCATTCTGGCTGGATGAATGGGGTTAATTCCGTTGTCTTTAGTCCCGATGGGCGAACTCTTGCCAGTGGAGGTGGTGACAAAACAATCAAAATCTGGGAAGTGCAAACTGGTAAAGAAATTCGCACCCTAACTGGTCATTCTGGTTCGGCTAATTCCGTTGTCTTTAGTCCCGATGGGCGAACTCTTGCCAGTGGAGGTGGTGACAAAACAATCAAAATCTGGGAAGTGCAAACTGGTAAAGAAATTCGTACCCTAAATGGTGATTCTTATTGGGTTGGTTCCATTGTCTTTAGTACCGACGGGCGAACTCTTGCCAGTGGAGGTGGTGACAAAACAATTAAAATCTGGGAAGTGCAAACTGGTAAGGAAATTCACACCCTAACTGGTCATTCTGATTCGGTTATTTCCGTTGTCTTTAGTCCCGATGGGCGGACTCTTGCAAGTGGTAGCCGTGACAAAACAATCAAAATTTGGCAACGCAGCTAGTTGTACAATAACAACTTCAAACTTAACATTTATCAAATAAATCATATTGAGTATAACTTGTGTATTGTTAAAATTTAGTTTTCTCTCGTCATGCAATCCAAAAGATGTTTTTCCGCCGCATTAGTCAACAAGAAGTACAACAAGTTATTAACTATGGAGAAGTAATAGAAGAAAATCCAAACGATACTCCTTTTCCTAGCTAACTAATTTTAGATTTTGTTAATAGTAAGCCAATTCATGTTGTTTTTTCCTATGATGAGATTAGTGATACTGGCTATGTAGTCACGGCTTATATTCCTGACTCAAGTTTGTAGACAGATAATTTTATAAAACGTAAATAAAGGTATTTAATTTATGCAATGCGTCCTATGTAAACACGGCGAAACTCAACCAGGAAAGGTAACAGTAACTTTAGAACGAGATGATACAATAGTCATTCTTAAAGGTGTACCAGCAGAAGTTTGTAATAATTGCGGCGAATATTATTTAAGTGCTGCTGTCACAGAACAAGTTTTACAATGCGCCGAAGAAGCAGTTAATAAAGGTGCTGAAGTAGAAATTTTGCGATATGCAGCATAATATCATCACGTTCGCCGGGTATGTTAATGATGAACACGCGATTGGTCGATTCACTTGTAAAAATAATCGAATCCCTCACCCCAGAAGAACGCATCTTATTACAAAAACGACTAAGCAGCCAGCCAATTCAAGTGACAGTTGGTGTCTGTGGTGGACAGCCACGCATTCGCAATACGCGCATCCCTGTGTGGACGCTGGTGGCTTTTCGCCAACAAGGAGCAGATGAGGAAGAGTTACTGCGAAATTACCCTACCCTAACCCTTAACGATCTAAAAGCTGCCTGGACTTATTATGAACAACACCATGAACAATTAGACCGAGCAATCATCACCTTTACTGAGGATGATGATGATTAAGCTTTACTCTAATGAGAATTTTCCAATGGATATAGTCAGAGAACTGCGCCAGTTAGGCTACGATGTTCTCACTTCCTACGAAGCAGGACAAGCAAATCAAGGTATCCCTGATGAGGAAGTTCTAAATTTTGCCACACAAAACCAGCGAGTTGTCATTACTCTTAACCGTGACGACTTTATAGCCCTACATCGTAGCAGCATTTCTCACAATGGCATCATTATCTGCAAAACTGATAGAGACTATATAGGACAAACTCAAACCCTCCACGCTTACTTGCAAGATATTAAATCACAAAGTTCTGCTGGGGCGGCGACACTGCAAAACCGCCTGATTCGTGTCAAAAAGCAGAACCAGCCTAAATCCAGCAGACAAGTTTTATCATTCAAGAATACTCAAAATAATAGTAGCAGCAGCAATCTTAAAATTTGGCGTTGGCAGAGCAGTACCTTAGCACTTTGCAGCTAGTTGTACAATAACAGCGTCAAAATAGTATTAGAACTGGCGAACAATCAAAACAATATGAAAGCATCCGAATTTCCCGCGAATATCACTGCTGAAGGCAAAATAAAATTGGTAATCAGAAGCTTAACTTATACTACGACACGCTAAATCAAT
This sequence comes from Calothrix sp. NIES-2100, assembly GCF_963875285.1. Classification (NCBI taxonomy): domain Bacteria; kingdom Bacillati; phylum Cyanobacteriota; class Cyanophyceae; order Nostocales; family Calotrichaceae; genus Calothrix; species Calothrix sp. NIES-2100. The sequence goes on along the minus strand of NZ_CAWNLA010000001.1, from coordinate 6,738,226 downwards.
GAAACCAATTAAAATTATTGTTGAAAAGCATCCTGATGGCTATATCGCCTATCCTCTCGGTATTAAAGGAGTTGTGGTAGGTGAAGGTAACACTTATGCAGAAGCTTTAGCTGATGTTAAATCAGCTATCCAATGCCATATAGAAGTATTTGGTGAGGAGGTTTTGGAAGATGAATCACCTGTTTTAGAGGCTTTTATAGCTGAAGCCGAGGTGACTATTTAATGCCAAAATTTCCTGTGGACGCACCCAAAAATAAGGTGATTAAAGCATTGGAGTTATTAGGATTTAGTATTGTCCGGGAAAGGGAACATATTGTCATGGTGCGAGAAAATGAAGATGGCACTAAAACTCCATTAACTATGCCTAACCACCCACAAGTTAAAGGTTCAACTTTGAGAAGTATATGTACTCAAGCAGGTATTTCGCGGGAAGAATTTTTGGCAGCTTATGACCAATCTTGATCCGCGTAGGTTGGGTTGAGGAACGAAACCCAACATTATCAAGACTTTGTTGGGTTTCGCTTGCGCCTCAACCCAATCTACACCTAATGCACTATTTTAGCCTTGACACCCTACTACTGTTTCTAAGATACAAGGTTGGGTCGTTTGCGTTAGCGTTGCGTAGCGAAAAATGAGACTCAACACATAGATTCTTGTTGGGTTTCGCTTGCGCCTCAACCCAAGCTACGTCTAATGCATCATTTTAGTCGTGTCAGTCTACTACGTATCTTTTCAAAAATCAAATAGTAGTCCTATATGAGAAGATGCAAATTAGCAGTGTAGGGGTTTTGAAGAGTTGTGAATAACATCAACCAGCTTTTGGTGCAGGCGCAAGAAGCACATGACGCAGCTGATTGGTCATCGCTGATTCAATATTTACAACAGTTGACTCAAAAAGCAGACTCTAACAATCCAGAAATAGTTAAAAATCGCGAGAATATTCTAGAATTAGCACTGGCGATTTTAGAAGAGGGGGATTTTCAGCAACGCTGGGATATAACCAAAGTTTTTACCCAGTTGGGAAATATGGCGATCGCTCCCTTAATCGAAATATTAGAAGATGAAGATGCCACAGAAGAAGTCCGGTGGTATGCGGCGCGGATATTGGGCGAGTTTCAGCACCCAGATACCATTGCTTGTTTGGTGCAATTGTTGAAAAACAGCGACAATCAAGAACTCAAGTTAATGGCGGCTACAGCTTTGGGTCAAATGGATACTCTGGCTATTGCGGAACTTACTGAACTATTAGCAGAGGAAAATACTCGGCTGTTAGCAGTGCGATCGCTTGCTTACATCCGGCGCAAAGAAACCATTGCACCGCTGTTAACTGTGGTAGAAGATAGGGAAATCGCAGTCAGATCAGCAGCAATTGAAGCCCTCAGCAGTTTCCATGATGAACGTGTACCACCATTACTGTTAAAGGCTTTGGACGATTTCGCTACTCCAGTGAGACTCGCCGCTGTGCAGGGTTTAGCTTCCCGCGCTGACTTATGCGAAACATTAGATTTGGTGACGCAACTGCAACCAAAACTCCATGACTTAAACGAAGATGTAGCTTGTGCAGCAGCTATAGCCTTGTCGCGGATGGGTGGTGACAAAGCTGCTGAGTACTTATTTCCAGTGCTAATATCACCCCACTCACCTGTAAAGCTGCAATTGGAAAGTATTCGCGCTTTAATTTGGTTAGAGACTGCTTCTGGTTTGAAATATCTCCAACAAGCATTGGATCAAATTACATCAGAAAGATTGTGGCAGGAAGTTGTCACCTTTTTAGGGCGGGTACAAAAACCAGAATTAACTACAATAGCCGCAGAAATTTTACTGGAAATGGTGCAATCAAAGCATCCAGCGACAAAAATTGCCTATATTAAAAGTGCGATCGCTCTTTCTTTAGGACAGTTAGGTCAAATACAGGCAATTGAACCATTGATTTTACTACTAGCAGATCCAGAAGCCCAGGTGAGACTCCATGCGATCGCCGCCCTGAAAAATCTCGCCCCAGAAATCGCCCATCAACAATTACAGCTGTTAGCGAATGATACTGCGATCGCCCCCGATTTGCAAACAGGAGTTGCGATCGCCTTGGCGGAATGGTGATGATCTCCAAGGGAACTCCAAAAAATAAATTATTCCGTTAAAGTCGTTGACTGTTGACTGTTGACTGTTAACCGTGAACCGTCAACCGTTAACTGTGAACAATAGCAATGGAATATTTTTTTACGAGTAAGTCCCCAAGTAGATCGGGCTACTGGTTCATGCTATTAATTTTGCAGCTACATTCCCTATCTGGCTAACAACCTGGAAAACCGTAGACGCAAATTTTGCTGTTGGAAGTGATAAACTTATTTCTATAAAACAACTTGCTACAAATCATATAATTTCATTAAGAATTACATAGTTTTTTGCTTTTTTTCCCAAAAATATCGAGCAAGCTGAGTTTTGATTTTGACGCTTTTCTCAATTTTATAAAAGCGTTGAAAAATATTGGTAAGAAGAATCATCGACCATTTTTAGATTTATCTCATCACGCATTTTGGCATAGTCGCGTAATCGATCAATTCGGCTTATTAATTAAAATGGCTGAAATACTTTTCATTAAAGATAATTTTTGTAAGCACACGTAATAATTAGGCAACATCAACTATAGAAACCGAATTACAAGCTAGTCGTTCAAAGCCAACACACTCCAGATGATGTCACTCACCGCCCAAAATAATGATGAATTTAGCCCTAAGTCTCTGAATTTACCAATTCCCCAGGATTGTCTAAATCGCTCGCCCTTAAAAGTTACACCAGATAGTTCTGTAATCGATGCTATTGTCCTGATGAGTCAGCAACGAACTAGTTGTGTTTTTGTGGTTGAGGAGTCGCAGTTAGTAGGAACTTTTACAGAACGGGATGTAGTTAGGATAACTGCTGGTGAAGTTAACTTATCTAGGTTGAAAATTGCGGAAGTAATGACGAGGAAAGTTATTACTCTTAAGCAGTCTGATGCTCAGGATCTGTTCAGTGTCGTGTCGCTCTTGCATCAGCATCAGATTCGCCATTTACCTATATTGGATGACAATAGTCAACTGCTAGGATACATTACACCTGATACTATCCGTCAAGTACTGCAACCTGCCAATTTTCTCAAGCTGCGATATGTTGCCGATTTGATGACAACGCAGGTAATCCATGCACAGCGAACTGCATCGGTGTTGGATATAGCTCGACTTATGGCTTTTCATAAAGTTAGTTGTGTGGCGATCGTGGAAACAGCAGGGGTACAGTTGGACTCTAATTCTCCCCTGCTACCTATAGGAATTATTACCGAGCGGGATATTGTCCAATTTCAGGCTTTCGAGCTAGATTTAGCTGACATCCCGGCGGAAAATCTGATGAGCACACCTTTATTTTGCTTGAAACCAACAGATTCTTTATGGTTTGCTCATCAAGAAATGCAGCGTCGCCATGTCCGCCGATTAGTTGTAACTGATGAGCAAGGGGAATTGCGGGGAATTCTCACTCAGACAAGCTTTTTGGAGGTTTTTGAACCGCTGGAAATGTCTGCTGTAATTACCGCACTTCAACAACGGGTAGAACAACAGACAGATGAATTAAAAAAAGCCAACGAGCAATTAAAGCAAGAGATTGTGCAACGCCAGCAGGTAGAAGCAGAGCTACGCAAAGCTACTGATGATTTAGAGATACGAGTATCAGAGCGCACAGCAGAGCTTTCCCGCGCCAACGCACTTTTGCAACAGGAAATTAGCGATCGCCAACATGCATTTCTTCAACTCCAAGAAACAGAAGAAAATCTCCAGCAGGAGCGTGACTTTATTTCTGCCATCCTGGATACAGTTGGCTGTTTTGTCGTGGTACTCGATGGACAGGGAAGAATTCTTCGCTTTAATCAAACCTGTGAAGCTGTAACCAACTATTCCTTTGCTGAAGTTAAAGGTAAGCATTTTTGGGACGTGTTTTTAGTTCCAGAAGAAATAGAAACTGTCAAAGCTGTTTTCTACCAAATCCAAGCAGGTCAATTTCCTAACCAATACCAAAACTATTGGTTAACAAAACAGGGTCATCGTCGGTTGATTGCCTGGTCTAATACTGCAATTTGCGATCAACAAGGGAAGGTAGAATATGTCATTGGCACTGGTATCGATTTAACTGAACGCCAGCAGGCAGAAGAAGAACTACGAACTAGCGAGTTGCAACTGCGAGCATTATTTCAAGGTGCGAATGACGCTATGGTAATTGCCGATGATAATGGCACTTATGTAGACGCTAACCCAGCAGCCTGTAACCTGTTTGGCTTGTCCAAGACTGATCTTTTAGGTCGCACTATTGGAGAATTTGCCGAACCTGGTTTTGATTTTATCCAAGCATGGCAAGACTTTCAAGCAAGCGGGAAAGAAACTGGGGAATTTCGCCTCCTCCGTCCCGATAGTACTATCCGCGTGGTGGAATATGGGGCATCAGCTAACTTTCTGCCTCATCGCCATCTTTCCATTTTGCGGGACATCAGCGATCGCAAATTTGCCGAGTTAGCACTGCAACAGCACACAGAACAGCAGCGACTAATGACCGCGATCGCCCAGCGTATCCGCGCTTCGCTGAACTTGGAGGAAGTTTTAAATACTACTGTGGCTGAAGTCCGCCAGTTCCTGCAAGCCGATCGAGTGTTTATTTATCGCTTTCAAGCCGATTACAGCGGGACTGTGGTAGTGGAAGCTGTTGGTGAAGGTTGGACTTCTGCACTCAATGTCCAAGTCAAAGACAGTTATTTTATGGAAACTGGTGGCGAGGAATACAGACAAGGTCGTATCCACGCTGTAGCGGATATTTACACAACCAGCCTCACCCAATGTCACTGCGATTTACTCGCTCAATTTCAAATTCAGGCAAACTTGGCAGTTCCCATCTTGCAAGGAGAAAATTTATGGGGATTGTTAGTTGTCAATCAATGTTCTGCACCCCGATTGTGGCAGCAGTGGGAAATTGATTTAATGAATCAATTGTCAACTCAGGTAGGTATTGCGATCCAGCAATCGGAACTGTATCAGCAGATACAAACTGAACTAATAGAGCGCAGACAGACAGAAGCAGCATTGCGCAACAGTGAAGTGCAACTAAAATTAGCTTTGTCAGCTGCCCAAACAGCGATTTGGGACTGGAATATTCTCGAAAACAAAATTACTGGTTCTGAGAACTTACCTGCGATGTTTGGTTTTCCCCCGGATCAATTTGATGGGACTTATGAAACCTTTATCAATCAAGTTCATCCCCAAGACCGAGAATTGGTTCGTCATGCAGTTATGCGATCAATTCAACAACGAACAAATTACAACATGGAATTCCGGATTGTCTTGCCCAATGGTGACATTCGCTGGGCAGCTACGAAAGGCCAAGTTTTTTACGACGAAACAGGCAAAGCCGTGCGGATGATTGGCATAGACATGGATATTAGCGACATCAAACAAGCGGAACAGAAAATTCTTGAACAAGCGGCTTTGCTTGATGTAGCCACAGATGCGATCGTCGTCCGCAATTTATCACAGGAAATCTTGTTTTGGAACCGAGGAGCCGAACGTTTATATGGCTGGTCGGCAGAGGAAGTAATCGGTAAAAATGCTAATAATTTATTATATAAAAAATTCTCACCAGAACTGGAAGCAGCTCTCAAAAAAATTGTTGAGCAAGGCGAATGGCATGGTGAATTGCATCAAGTCACCAAAGATGGTGTAGATATCGTTGTCGAAGGACGTTGGACACTGGTACGTGATGAAGCCGGAAATCCCAAATCCATTTTGATTGTCAACACCGACATCACCAAGAAAAAACAACTCGAAGCTCAATTTCTCCGTGCCCAGCGCCTAGAGAGCCTGGGTACTCTTGCTAGTGGCATTGCCCACGATCTCAATAATATTCTCACACCGATTCTCACTTCATCTCAATTGTTAGTACTCAAACTTCACAATTTAGATGCACGCAATCAACAATTATTAAAAATCATCGAAAATAATTCTAAACGCGGTGCTGATTTGGTAAAACAAATTCTCACCTTTGCCAGAGGATCTGAAGGCAAACGCTTTCCTTTACAAATAGAACCTCTGCTATCGGAAATTCAACATATTACCAAAAGCACATTTCCCAAATCGATTATTATCAATACCAATGTCCCACAAACCAATCTTTGGACTGTCTTAGCAGACGCTACTCAGATACATCAGGTATTAATGAATCTTTGTGTGAATGCTCGTGATGCTATGCCCAACGGTGGTACTTTGCATCTGCAAGCAGAAAATATTCTGATTGATGAGACCTATGCCAAAATGCATTTGAATGCTCAGGTGGGTCAATATGTAGTTATCACAATCACCGATACAGGATTGGGTATTCCTCCCCATCTTTTAGATCGCATTTTTGAGCCATTTTTTACAACTAAAGAACAAGGCAAAGGTACAGGGCTAGGTCTGTCCACAGTGATTGGTATTGTCAAAAATCACGGTGGTTTTGTGAACGTCTCTAGCGAACTCGGCAAAGGCACGCAATTTCAAATATACTTACCTGCTGGTTCCCAACACATCAGCCAGCCAGTAGAAAATTTGGAATTACACAATGGCAAAGGAGAAACAATTCTCGTTGTCGATGATGAAACTGCCATCTTAGAGATTATTAAAACATCTTTAGAAGACTACAACTATAAAACTCTGACTGCTAGCAATGGGATTGAGGCAATTTCATTGTACAACCAACACCAAGATAAAATTAGCTTGGTTTTGCTAGATATGATGATGCCGTCAATGGATGGGTTAACAACCATCCAGGTATTACAACAAATGAATCCGCAAGTCAAAATTATTGTGATGAGTGGTATTTCCGCCAAGAGTCAGCTGGCCGAATTTACCGACATCAATATATTTTTGCACAAGCCCTACACTATCAATGAATTATTACAGGCGATAGAGCAAGCTCAAAGAACTAGGGGCTAGGGGAACCAGGGCTAGGGGCAGAGGCGCAGGGGGGACAAGGGGAACTAATGCCCAATGCCCAATGCCCAATGCCCAATGCCCAATGCCCAAAACTTTAAGTGCTGAGTGTAGAAAAATTTCTATTAAAATATTGCAAAGCCAACCACTTGTAACAAACTGTACCAAATTGAAGCAAAAAAACCGTTAAGTTAATGAAGGCCATAAATGTAATTCAGGCTACAAAAAAATGCGACTAGAGCAGTTGCAAGCTTTTTTAGCGATCGCGGACACCGGCAGCTTTCAACAAGCAGCACGACATTGTGGGGTAACCCAATCGACCATTAGTCGCCAAATCCAGGCTTTAGAAGCAGATTTGGGGATAGAACTGTTTCATCGCACCACTCACGCCAAGTTGACACTGGGAGGTGAAAGGTTGCTTCCGCGCGTGCGGAAAATTTGTCAAGAGTGGCAAACTGCTACCGAAGAATTGACAGATTTAATCGCAGGTAAGCAGCCAGAATTGTGCATTGCAGCCATTCACTCAATGTGCGCTTCGTACCTACCACCAGTGTTGCAAAAATTTTGTCGTGATTATCCAGAAGTACAATTGCGGGTAACTTCCTTGGGTAGCGATCGCGCCCTAAAAGTCCTCAAAGATGGATTGGTAGATTTGGCAATTGTGATGAACAATCGCTTTTTAACTACTGGCCGGGAAATGGTGGTAGAAGTTCTGTATGAAGAACCGATAGAAGTTCTCACCGCAGCTAAACATCCACTAGCCCAATATGAATGTATCCCTTGGTCTGAGCTAATTCGTTATCCCCAAGTGGTATTTAAAGATGGTTATGGGATGCAACGCTTAATCCAAGATCGATTTGAGCGACTAGAAGCCAGACTCCAAGCAGCTTTAGAGGTAAATACTCTAGATGCTTTCCGGGGAGTGGTACGTCAAGGAGAACTGATAGCTTTGCTACCGCATTCGGCATTAATAGAAGCGCGACTTGACCCCAGTTTGGCAGTCCGCCCTTTAGCCAGTAATAGTAATGGTACTATACCTGACACTTCTAGTTTGACCCGTCGGGTAGTCATGGTCACAACAGGCGATCGCCTCCAGATTCCCCCAATCAACCACTTTTGGCAACTGGTGCGAGACAATATCCCCCCGCAAATTAATCAACAGCGATCGGCGTCTTAACAGTCAATTAGTCATTGGTCATTAGTCATTGGTCATTGGTCATTGGTCATGGTCCGTGATTCACAAAGTACAGCGTTGTTGAATAATGGAATGATTGAGGCTGACCTAGAGACAGGGTAATTATGATTAATGCAAATTCCAAAATCATCTGGCAATTATGCAACGCCCAAAAGACGAAGGACAAATGACAAATGACAAATGACAAAGGACAAATGACCAAAGTATTTAGGCAATTTCTGCAAAAGGTAGGGAGTGGAAATCACACAGGAGAGAATTTAACTCGTACTGAAGCGGCAACAGCTACTAAAATGATGTTGCTAGGTGAAGCAACTCCTGCCCAAATCGGGGCGTTTCTAATTGCCCATCGTATCAAACGTCCCACAGCAGATGAGTTAGCGGGAATGTTAGATGCGTACAATGAACTAGGGCCTAAACTCCAACCAATCGGGGCTGGACGAACAGTCATAGTCTTAGGTATACCCTATGATGGCAGAACACGTACCGCACCAATTAGCCCGATCGCGGCTTTACTATTAGCTGCTGTTGATCAACCAGTGGTGATGCATGGAGGCGATCGCTTTCCGACTAAGTACGGTCTACCTCTTGTAGAAATTTGGCAGGGACTAGGAGTTGATTGGACAAACTTGTCACTCGAAAAAACCCAGCAAGTATTTGAGCAAACAGGAATTGGCTTTGTTTATACACCTGTGCATTTTCCCTTAATTCAAAGTATTTGGGATTACCGCGACCAACTCGGCAAACGTCCACCATTGGCAACAATGGAGCTAATTTGGTGTCCTTACGCCGGCGATGTGCATATGATTCCAGGGTTTGTCCATCCACCTACAGAAACGCTGTTTCAAGTAACCCTAGCTTTGCAAAATATCACAAAATATACATTAGTGAAGGGATTAGAAGGGAGTTGCGATTTACCACGCGATCGCACAGCGATTATTGGTTTATCAACTCCATCAGGACAGCTAGAAAGATTGCACCTCGTACCCCGTGATTATGATTTTACGACTAAGAATGTTCCCCTGGGCACCACAGAAGAACTACTTACCCAAATGCAAGCAGTTTTAGCTGGTGAACCCACAGAATTAACGCAAACAGCCTTGTGGAATGGCGGATTTTACCTTTGGCAAAGTGGCGTTTGTCCAGATATGCGATCGGGTATAGCCACAGCCAAAGAATTATTAACAAGTGGTGCTGTAGCTGACAAACTGCGACAACTCAGTCAGATAGTAAATTCTCTAGCACAAACAGCATTTCAGACTGTTTGAAGAGTTGACTGTTGACTGTTGACTGTTGACTGTTGCCCCATGCCCAATGCCCAATGCCCCATGCCCTACAACGATAAAATCATTCCTTCAGAGGCTAACAATGCTTTGGGAAATACGGACTTAACGTCAAATTGCACGCCATCGAGAAAATCATCGTCGTCATCTGGATGATAATGAGAGATGACTAAGCTTTTCACCGCCGCATGATGAGCTAAATCCACAGCTGTTTGCCATTGCAAATCAGCTAAATCATGATTGTGCGCTGTCGGGGGATTATAAGTACCGTTAGCAATGAATAAATCTACCCCTGTAATTAGCTGTAAAATGCGTTCTTGCTCTACTTGATCAGGATTTTTGGGCAAATCTGTAATGTAAGCAACGCTAAAATTTTGCCAGGTGACTCGATAGCCAAGCGATCGCTGATGTTGATTGATCAATTCTGTGTTAATCGTCACATCCTCTAAGGTGACCTTGTTACCTGAAGTGAGATTATGGAAATGCAATTGTGATTGCATCACCTGTAAAGGATAAGGAAAGTGTGGCTGGAGCATTTGGTCATAGAGACATTGCTTAATCGAGGCGCTATTTGAGGCGGCTGTACCGTAGATGTGGAAGCTATTTTTGGCGATAAATGCGGGAGCAAAAAAAGGAAACCCTTGAATGCGATTTAATTGGGAGTTTGTAAAAAATAAATGCGCTTCAATTGGCTGTTGCAGTTGCTGCCAAGTTTTACCCAGTACTCTTAGACCAGTACCCCCATCAAAAATTAATTCTTTTCCGGCTACACGCATTTCTACACAAGCAGTATTTCCACCGTAGCGATTGGTGTTGTTTCCTGGGGTGGGAATCAAGCCTCTAACACCCCAGAATTGCACAGAAAATTCTGTGGCTGGATGACTGAGTGGGGTAGTTTCCTTCTCAGTTAAGTAGCTTTGGGAACCCGACAGCTCAAGATTTGACATTTTCCTCGCATTCTTTAGACCTTAGTGAGCAGGTCATCGTAGTGCCGTACTTCCACCAGTTGGTTTTTTTCGTCTACAATGACAACCGTAGGCGAGTAATTTTTTAACTCTTCCGGTGTGAACTGCCCGTAGGCCATTATAATCAGGCGATCGCCTATAATGCCTAGACGTGCGGCAGCCCCATTTAGTTCAATGACTCCTGAGTAAGCTGGAGCTGTTATTGCATAGGTAATAAAGCGCTCGCCATTGGCTTTATTAACTACTTGTACTTGTTCGTAGGGTAAAATGCCAGCTTTTTGCAACAGAATTTCATCTATACTAATACTACCTACATAGTTAACATTTGCCCCTGTCAGGGTACAGTTGTGAATTTTTGCCGAAAGGAGAGTTCGCAGCATTTGATTTAGGGTTTATGTATCAATTTTTGCTTTTTGTCAATAGCAAAAGTTGTTTATTTTCTGATTTATTGAGTATACTGTCTTAAAAATATTGTCGTCTATGGACTGTTGACGGTTGACTGTTGACTGTTAAGAGAGATTTTCATGCCCTCATTGTGGGAGTTTCTCGTGAGTAATGGGTAATGAATCAATCGTCAACAATGCAAAAGCCAATTTCTGAATTACTGACAACTGAAAGATTACCCACTACTTTAAGCGATTATGCTTGAGCAGCTTTGATTGACTTTTCTACTAATGCTGTTACTTGATCAACATCTTGCCAACCGAGAATTTCAGTTACCTTTTTTTCCAAATTTTTATAACTGCGGAAAAATTCAGCAATTTCATCCAAACGGTGTGATGGTAGGTCTTTTAAAGATTTTATTTGAGCGTAACGCGGGTCTTTGTCCGGGACGCAAAGAATTTTTTCATCGCGATCGCCTCCATCAATCATCTCTAAAAAGCCAATCGGTCGTGCAGCAATTACACAGCCAGGAAAAGTTGGTTCATCGATGATGACCATACCATCTAAAGGATCGCCGTCATCAGCTAAAGTATTGGGTACAAAGCCATAGTCATAAGGATATTGTACCGAAGAATACAGTACCCGGTCTAGGGCAAACGCTTGGAGATCTTTATCGTATTCGTATTTATTTTTACTCCCGCCGACAATTTCAATCAGAACGTTGATTAAACCTGGTTTTGGTTGGGCTGGGATACGGGATAAATCCACAAAAAAGCTCCTCTTTTAACAAGTAGATTTTGGGTGCAATCATTTAGGCTCCCCGTGTAGAATTTTATGGCCAAGATGGACACATCCCAAAGTATTCTTTTCTGAGGCAGCTAAATTGCTCAGATCCCCGACTTCTATCCTAGGGTAAGCCACCTGGAGGGTGTCTACAAGAAGTCGGGGATCTAAATTCCGCTTATTGATTGGTTTTTATCAGGTGGGCACTGTTTACTTTTTTTTCAAACCCTGAGTCTGAAGTTTTAGGTAGTGTCCACCCTACTATTTTTATGCTGAGTATGATTACTCAATATTTTTTGATGAGAGCGTTTAATCGTCCGTTCTGGGCATGTTATAAGTCAGCGGTGGCTGGTTATAGGGTAAGTTCTTTGAAGAATAGTGGGCAATGACAAATACGGGTGCTGTCAAAGTTAATAGAGCGATCGCAGTTCCCACAATGTCTGCCAACCTATGGGAATATGTATCGGTATTGGCAGACTGGCTATTTGAATTCATACAAAAAATTTGAAATTCACCAAATCACTTCGAGTTTTGCTCTCGTCGAGAGAGTATTGCTACTATTTTAACTATTTCTCAGTTACAAATTCTGAATTCACACAAAATCTTAACTAGTTTGATCGCTGTCATCATATCTGTTTGCTACCTGAGAAATTTAACACCTAGTTAATTACAAACATTTTGCTCATTTAGGTGCTGATTAATATTAATTATTACTGTCTCTACGGTGGAATTTGTGGGTTGTTCATAATTTTTAATCCAGCATCATAAATTACATTATTACTGCCGATTAAACAAAGCAATGTGGGATTTATTGCCACAGTATAACATCTTCAAATAGCTTGTCTAAGGTAGTTTTAAGGATAAATGCTGAATTTGTGCTACCTAACATCAATCCCGCAGAAGCACTGATTATGCGTCATGTTTATGAACAATTCAACAGTGGTTATACTGAAAGGGATTTCAGCGTTCGGACTAACTGCTAAGGTCGATTTTTTACCCATGAATTTACACCGGATAAATACAGATAGATATATATTAGCTAGAGGTATTAATTCAGTTATTGCACCCACAACAGTTGCGAATTTAGCTTACCGATAATAAATAATATTTTTTCTCTTTTGTAAATCTATAGATAGGTAGATTTCTCAAATAACAGCCTTGCATAGAGAAATTTGCGCCAAAAATCCTCTTGAGGAGATAGAACAATAATTGAGAGGATGCTCAGCATAGAAAAAACTTTATATAAATAATTCTATCGCCAACTTATCAATGAGAAAACCGCCGCTAAACAAGGGCGGTCTAGTTAAGCAATCGGAGGGTAGATATAGCTTACTCTTTACAAGGTGGAGATTTTTGTAGTCAAGATTGCAATTATTGAACTAACGTCTACCGTAAGCAGTCATCGGTTCTTTGATAAACCGAATATAAAGGTGTCTAAAAGTAGATTTAATCACACGCGGCATAGCAAAATCGATGGGGATTAACTTGTCTGGTAATCGCCAATCTTCTATTTTTAGTAAATCAGGTTCTAAGTGGGGAAAGTCTATATCAGCCAATTCTGGACATAGTCCTAATCTTTGGGAAGCTGCAACGGTGGGTACTTGAGAGGGTGGAACATTGAGAATTTCCACCATTGCCCGATCTAAGGCAAATACATCGGCTGCCGCTGCTAAAATACCCAAAGCACGAGGTTCTCCATTACTAGGGCCATTGCCATCATGACCGATGATGCCATCTAAAATAGTTAAGGTGGGGTTAATAGCCTTAGCTGTTTCTACCAACATTTCGCTAAAGCGGTTAGCATCTTTCCCTGCTTCCATGTGCCACCAAGCTTTCATTTTGCCAGGAACGCAACCAAAAAGGTTTTTTACGCCTAAAGTCAATGTTAATTGGGCGTGGGATTTGACTTTCGGTAAATTAATTACCACATCCGCCGCCATTGCTTCTTTCGATAACAACAGATGGTTGAAATTTTCGCTGACAGTTTCGTAACGCTGTCCGTGAAAATCCACAATTGGCAGCTTGAGTTCTTCTAAAATTGGTTCATAACCATTGGCTATTGCCACACCCTTGGCACTACCAAAAGCGGGACTATCGCCTAAAAATGGCTTCCCCCCAACTTCTATGACCATCTGAGCAACTGCGTAAACCAGTTCAGGGCGCGTGGTACACTCTTTACCAGGACGTGACCCAGTGAGGAGATTAGGCTTGAGTAAGACGCGATCGCCACTTTTGACAAAAGCTGCCATTCCCCCAAAAGGTTCCAGCAGCGTTGCTAAAGACTCGCGTAAAGACTCGCGTTCGTAAGAAGTAGCACGGATTAAACTGACCGATGGTTTTTGGGTCTGCATGGATAATAAATTCAGATTAGTAAAGATCACAGAAAGAAGAAATTCTTCTTTCGTGTATCTTCCTATTATCTTTCTAATCCACTTTGTCTGTTTCTGGTGTGAGGGGTAAGATACCACTCATTTGTTCAAGATTTAATACAGTGGCTAATTCCGCCTCACTCATGAGTCCTTTTTCCAAAACAATCTGTCTTAAGGATTTACCAGTTTCTAAGGATTCTTTAGCTACAGCCGCCGCATTGAGATAACCAATATGAGGATTGAGGGCAGTAACTAAAGCCAAACTACCTTCAGCATAAGCCAAACAGCGTTCTTGGTTAGCGGTAATACCTTTAATGCAACGTTCCGTCAGGGCGGCGATGGTATTACCCAAAATTTCGATACTATGAATCAAATCATAGGCAATTAGGGGCATCATCACATTTAATTCTAATTGTCCGGCTTGGGCTGCCAGTGCGATCGCATTGTCATAACCCATAACTTGAAAACACACCATTGATGTCATCTCTGCCATCACCGGATTATACTTTCCTGGCATAATCGAAGAACCCGGTTGTACTGGCGGTAGTTGAATTTCCTTGAATCCAGTTTTCGGCCCCGAATCCATCAGTCGCAAATCATGGGAAATTTTGACTAAATCTTGAGCTAAATTGCGTACAGCACCGGAAACATTCACAAATGGTGCCATACTTTGCATCGCGGCCATTAAATGAGGTGCAGGTTCCAAAGGTGTATTTAGCAGTTCCGAGAGAACTTCCACCACCCGCGCCCGATAACGGGGATGAGTATTCATACCTGTACCCGCAGCACTTCCACCCAAACCCAACACCATCAAATCCCCAGAGGCGGTGTAAATCCGGTTTTGATGTTCTGCAAGGATATACGCCCAAGCGCGGAAATTCTCACCCAACCGCACAGGTACAGCATCTTGCAAATGAGTTCTGCCAGATTTGACGATATCTTGAAATTCTGTGGCTTTGGCTTCCAGGGATGCGATCGCATTATCCAAAGCTGGGTGTAATGTATGCGTAAGAGCCAATAACCCACCGATGCGAATTGCCGTAGGAATCACATCATTGGTAGACTGCCCATAATTTACATGGTCATTCGGACTTACTCTTTTATAATTGCCCTTTTCATCCCCCAAAATTTCTAAAGCCCGATTCGCCAGCACTTCATTCACATTCATGTGGTGAGAAGTACCAGCACCAGCTTGGTAGACATCAACCACAAATTGATCGCGTAACTTTCCTGCAAGTATCTCCTCAGATGCTTGCACAATTGCCTGACTAATGTCTAGGGGAATGCAACTCAGTTCACCATTAACAATTGCTGTAGCTTTTTTAATTATTAAACAAGCATCTATGTAAGTAGATAACGGCTTAAGTCCGCTAATTGGGAAATTTTCGATAGCTCTCAGCGTTTGGATACCGTAATAAACGCTACTTGCAATTTGGCGATCGCCCATCGAATCTCGTTCGATGCGAAATTGTGAGTCTGCTTGTTGAGTCATAGTGCCGATAATTTAGACAATCTCAGAACAAAGATCATCCCACGCCTAGGCGAAGATGTGAAAACTCAATTTTCTCTCTCTGCGCCACGGACACTTTGCTCAAGTCGGCAAAGCCGCCCACGCAAGTGTCCTCCTCCGCGTACTCTGCGGTGCAAAAATAATTTATTAGCATATAAAGAAAGTATCTGATTAAATTTGTGAGCTAGCATTGATTTCTCAAGCTTTCATTCAAGAACAGGGTAATGGAAAACTGCGACACGAAGAGCAACTTGTTACTGAAGAACTGAGAAAACGTGGTATCCCCATTACTTTTTATACCCAAAAGCGTATTCAAAGGCGACAACTTGCACTCGATGATCAATCTTTAGTCGTGGGTGATATGCCGTGTATTTTAGGCGCATTAAAACAGCTTGGTATCCCAGAACCTTTACCAAACGATTATCCCCTCTCTCTGCGCAACTTCATGCACCGCCGGATATGGACATCTACGCTGTTAGAGTTGGAACAGGGACTTTGCAACGCCAAATATTCAGCAATATTTGCTAAACCTGCTGTACGCCGCAAACGCTTCACAGGTTGTGTCTTTGAATCAGAATATGATTTGTATCGAATTTACGGAGTATCGCGTCAAGAAAAATTACTGTGTTCAGAAGTAGTATCTTGGCTGAGTGAGTATCGTGTCTATGTTGTTCATTCAGAAATTAGAAGTATCGACCATTATGACGGAAACACCAATGTTCTACTAGATATTGAAAAAGTTCAGTGCGCTATCAAAACTCTGGATAATGTGGGAGAATCCTATGCAGGGTATGCAATTGATTTTGGAGTTTTAGATTCTGGAGAAACTGCTCTTGTAGAGATGAACGATGGTTTTGCTATAGGAGCATATAAGATTAATCGCGAAGATTACACAAACATGATTTTAGCAAGATGGGAGGAGCTTTTATCTCAGCTTGTGGCATAGCTTCAAATTTTGAATCACCCTGTGCTGTTGTCATCGTTTGTCGATAGAAATAAATCCAACCAAGTGGATCTAAATCTTGGTTGTTTATTGCTGCTAATAAAATATGAAGGCTAAGTTGTGAGGCGTTGTTTGTCATGTATAAGCAGTGTATTGCAGAGTACACTGCCTATGGTATTTAGAGCAAGCGATCGCTCTTCTCTGACCAGGGTTAAAATAAACCCATAAACTACCAATCCCCTAACCGAAATCATATCCCTGGCTAAAGAATTAGACACTAACCATACCAATAAAATTACAAGGGTTTCCAGTTTTAATTTACATTAAATATAATTTTGAATTTTAAATTGTTTATGACCCTACCTAACTGGATTACCTTTTCGCGCTTATTAGGGATACCATTTCTGCTTTACGGCTTATACAATCCCACAACTCAAGCTAAATGGATATGTTTGGCAATTTTTTTAGTCGCCGCATTGACTGATTGGTTAGATGGCTATTTAGCACGAAAACTCAACCAAATTAGCGATTTAGGTAAATTTCTTGACCCTTTGGTTGATAAATTATTAGTACTTGCGCCGTTGATGGTGTTGATTGAATTAGGCAAAGTCCCCGCTTGGGGAGTGTTTCTGATCTTAGCGCGAGAATTAGCGATCGCCGGTTGGCGAGTAAATCAAACTCAAATTACTGGGGCGAACATTTGGGGTAAACTCAAAACCGTCAGTCAAATTATTGCGATCGCACTTTTAATAGCACCCCTTCCACCAGATTGGCAAGTCCTAGCTTTGATTGCTTTTTGGGTTTCCGTGATCCTGACATTAATTTCTGGGGGAATTTATCTTTTACCTACACCTGCACCTACACCTGCATCATCAAATTAGCTGTTGATGTTCTCAATCACTCGCCAATTCCACATAACTATGTAACAAAATATTAACACCAATACCCCATGCCCACTTAGTAATTTTATCTACCTTTACCTAACAAAACAACCCGGACAGTTTTAAAAGCGATCGCTATATCTAACCATAGAGAATAATTTTTTATGTAGTAGAGGTCGTAAGCTAGCTTTTCGGAAGCATCCTCCACTGAAGCACCATAGGGATAAAGTACCTGCGCCCAACCGGTGATACCTGGTTTGACTAAATAACGTAGTTCATAATACGGAATTGATTCTTTTAGCTTGACATCAAACTCCGGTCGTTCTGGCCTCGGGCCAATCAGACTCATATCTCCCCGTAGTACATTAAAAATCTGCGGCAGTTCATCAATGCGTAAGATTCGCAGCAAGTATCCTACTCTGGTAATGCGCGGATCGCGTTGACTTGCCCATTGTGCCCCCCACTTTTCTGCATCTTTATACATGGAGCGAAATTTGTAAACCCTAAATGGCTTGCCATAAAGCCCAGTGCGTACTTGGCTGTAAAAAACTGAACCTGGACTATCCAACTTAATTGCCACCATTGCCAAGAGCATCAGTGGAAATAAAAATATTAATAACAGCCCTGCCAGTATCAGGTCTACCACGCGCTTCAACTTCAAACTAATACCACTAGAGACTAAGTTAAAACCAGCACTAAAAGCCCACCAGCTATCCTCCAGTAGGCAGGATGGAAGTTTATACCATAAGGTTTCGCAAATATCAGGTAGCCGATAAATTGGGATACCTTGCAGTCTTAGTTGCATCAACTGCTGCACCTGGATTTCGGAAAAATCCATTTGAGTGGCTACTACCACCCCTGACCAAGAATTCTGACTCCAAGCAGGTAAGTCTTTAATACTACCTCCATAACTTAAATTAGATGCTGTTTTTGCTAATTCAGTAATATCTTGACTAGTTTCTGCCAGAACTACCAAGCGTCCCAGTGGGTTCTGCTCTAACAACATTTGGGCAAATTTTATGCCACTTTCACCAGCACCCAGCATTAACCACAGACTTTGCTCAGCGTGCGATCGCAACCACCTAACCGCTAATAACCTTGATATTACCGCCCAGATTGTAAATATTCCCAAACTGACTAGCAAAATCCCTCGCCCCACAAACGGGTACTGATTCCAAGTCCCAGACAGGTAAATTAGGGCAGAGGTAATGCCAGCAATTATGGAAGTACTAATCACGATGCGAGCAGGAGCACGCAAACCTGCTATTTGCGTATCTGGATGGTAAGTATCTGCTAGATAAAGCCCTGCTAGCACTATAAGTATAAATATTGAAATTTCTGTATTAAAAAATACTGGCTTACCCAACCGTAACCAAAATGTAATTTCTAAACAGATAAATAAACCAAAAATATCTTCTACCAAAAGCAATACAGGCATGAAGCGTGGGATTTTGAGTAATTGAATGCTTCCCCTGCAACCGTGAAATGGTATATTGAACATAAGTATTTTATTTTACTCTTAAATTCTCAGATAAACGCTCTGTAGGTAGTAAAATTTTTGTGCTTTAAGATGCTTAACCCTAAAGTTCCATGACCTTAATTATCTAGTTCATATTGCCGATTTTTGGCAGTAAGTAAGGCAAATTTGCGGAAATCAGTGTTATTTTAAGAGGATTTTAAGTGTTTAGGCGATAATACTTTAATCCTTTTGAACACCAACAAGTTAACATAGTAACAGTGATTTTTGTCATAAGTACTTTACATGATTTCTTATTTACCAGTAGATGATTTTTGGAGATTTTAAGCCAGCGTAGAATCTATACCGTAGGCAGGAATACACCGAGTAACCGATACATTACCACCTCAGTGGACTGTACACAAACAAAGGAAATTAAACAAGTTATTTACTATTAGTTGCAGTCGAGCTTCAGATCAAAACTTAAAAAGTTATAATTTTTTTATAATTTATTTAATTTTAGATAAGCAGTATTTATGTACTACCAATGAATTTGTCAAAAGTAGTATTTTTGGTGAACAAAGAACAAAAATTAGTATAAAATAGTCGGGACATTTTGGGAATCAGAACATTTCCCGGGAAATATCTGATTCTGTTATATAAGAAGACTAGGCATCTTTGGTGAATGTTATTGGGGCGATAATTTTGTTTGTTGGCACTGAAGGCAGTGACAGCCCAAATTATATATGGTATTTCGGTACATTATTTATGCCTACTAAGCAAGACGACCGTGACCTTATTGATTTTCAAGAATACTGGCCGATACTGAAAAGGCGTTGGCCAGTCACAGCAGTTGTGATTGGCTCTGTGTTTGGAATGACAGCATTAGTCACCTTTCTCCAAAAACCAGTTTACGAATCACAAGCCAAGCTGTTGTTCAACAAACAGAGTGGAGCTTCATCCCTCAGTGGTCTGTCTTCACAAGTAGGAGAACTAAGCGGTTTAACCAACCTCAGCAACCCAGTTGATACAGAAGCCGAAGTCATCCGCTCAAATCCGATTATCCAAAAAACCATTACCAGCCTTAACCTGAAAGATAAATCGGGTAAACCACTGACGATCGAAAAATTTCTCAAACTACTGAAGCTCAAGACTATTCGGGGAACGGATGTGATGCAGCTCTCCTATCGCAGCACTAATGCGCAAGAAGCTGCAACGGTCATTAATTCCCTGATGAATTATTACTTAGAAAGTAATGTTCGCACCAACCGTGCTGAAGCCAGATCTGCTAGAGAGTTCTTAAATCGGCAATTACCTGAGGTAGAGAAAAGAGTTTTAAAAGCAGAAATGGCCTTGCGTCGCTTTAAAGAAAAAAACAGAGTGGTGGCTTTGGAGGTAGAAGCAAAAGTTGGGGTGGAAGGACTCAAAGATCTGGCAGAGGAAATTACTACTGCTCAAGGAGAATTGGTAGCTGCTAAAACACGCTCTGTTGCTCTGCAAAGTCAAATGGAATTGAATCCGCACCAAGCCGTGGAACTGAGCACCTTAAGCCAATCTCCGGGGATACAGCAGGTACTTAAAGAATACCAGAAAGCGGAAGATGAGGTAGCTGTAGCGCGAACTCGTTTGACAGACGATAACCCAACGCTGATTAATTTAGAGCAAAAACAAGCAGCTCTGAGAAACCAACTAGAAGGACGAGTTGCCCAAACCATTGGTAGTTCTGAGTCTGTACCAGAGCAAAACTTGCAGATAGGAGAACTCAAGCAAACCTTGAGCGAGGATTTAGTCAAGTCAGAGGTAGAAGGATTAGCATTGCAGAACCGAGTCGCAGAATTGCGCAAAGCATTCATAATTAACAAAAGCCGTTTAGATATATTACCCAGGTTGGAACAACAACAACTACAGCTACAGCGACAGTTGCAGGTAGCAAGAGTTACCTATGAACAACTGGTCAAGCAATTGCAAGAAGTTGAGATGATTGAGAACCAGAATGTTGGGAATGCAAGGGTAATTTCTGACGCTTTAGTTCCCGATAAAGCCGTTTCTCCCATCATTCCCTTGAATGTGGCGCTAGGTGGTTTTTTGGGAATTCTCCTAGGTGTGGGAGCAGCATTGATGCTAGAAGCTACGGATAATTCTCTCAAGACTATTGAAGAAGTCAAGCGGTTGTTGGGCTATCCCTTATTAGGTACAATTCCGTTAGCTGAAAAACCTAAAGGTAGTAATAGTGAAGCAGGCTCAGAATTGCCTGTACTCAATAATCCTTACTCCCCCGAATCCACAGCTTTTGAAATGCTCCAGGTTAACTTAGGTTTCAGCATTTCTGATAAAACCCTGAAGGTGATTGTGGTGAGTAGCTCAATTCCCAGTGAGGGTAAATCTTTTGTAGCAGCTAACTTAGCCGTAGCCGCAGCACAAACTGGACGCCGAGTACTGTTAGTGGATGCAGATATGCGTCGCCCTCGTCAGCACAAAATTTGGGAACAATCAAACCTGATTGGGCTGAGTAATATTTTAGTAAATCAGGCTGAGTTACCGACGACTACTAAAGAAGCACTGATGACTTTAGACTTAGTAACTGCTGGTACAATTCCACCCAATGCAGCTGCACTTCTAGAGTCAAAACGGATGGCTGCTTTGATTCAAGAGGCTACTAATGAGTATGACTTTGTGATTATTGACGCTCCACCTTTGACAGCCGTTGCCGATGCTCAAATACTGGGCAAATTAGTAGATGGAATTTTGCTAGTTGTACGCCCTGGCGTAGCTAACTCGGCAGCTGCTAATGCTACAAAAACTTTGCTAGCGCAGTCTGGTCAGCGGGTTTTGGGAATAGTTGTCAATGGTATTACTTCTAAGAGTAGCTATGGTGGCTACTATTCCAAAGGTTACTACCATCAAAATGGTCACTCCAAAAATGGTAAGGTTGATGTTCAGACACTCAAAATTCGTAATTAGTAATGCCAGGTGAACCAGGATTTATCCCATTTTTGTCGGGGTAGACTTGCAGTGGCTGAGCGCTAGTATTGAAACGTCAAGTAATGTCTAGCTTTGTCTAAGTTTTATCTCAAGTCCAACTGATTATTGATAAATCCCACATTTATGCAAAACTTCCAAAACTCTCCTCTGCTCAAGAAATACCCTGTACCTGAAGCTGGCTTAATGATAAGTCTTTAATCGGTTATTGCTCACATCATGTGACTCATATGGGAAGAGATGGTTTGACAAAAATTTTTTGGGATATTTCTCTGTTAAATGGTTATTATCTAAGTGAGTAATTCGTTATTCAGGAATGGTTTTTACAATGCTGCGGCTGGGGTAGTCAGAATTGGATTAGCTGTACTTACAATTCCTATACTCATTCGCCTGATTGGGGTTGAGGAGTATGGACTTTGGACACTAACTTCTGCGGTAGTCGCAATGGTTGCTTTAGCTGAAGCTGGTCTTTCTACAACAACAACCGTCTTTGTATCACAAGACCTAGCCCGGGAAGACAGTGTGAGTTTATCGCAGACTTTGACAGTAACTATTGGGGGAATGCTGATACTGGCTACTATAGCAGCGATCGCTCTGTGGTTCGGTGCAGAAAGCTTGGTCAATTTGTTTCCTAAGTTGGGAACAGAACAACGTTTAGCAGCCGTACAAGTCCTGCAAATTGCTGGAGTAGTAGTCTGGGCCAGACTACTTCAGCAAATAATTGTTGGCATAGAGCAAGCCTATCAACGTTATGGAGTCATGAATCTTTTAATTACACTCCAGTCAGTACTAAGTAATTTGGGTTTGTTGGTAGTTGCATGGCTGGGAGGAAAAAGTCTCGCATTAATGCAATGTCAAGCTTTTTTGAGTATAGGTGCATTGACTGCTCATATCTGGTTAGGCTGGTCATTGACTGCCAATATCAAGCCCCGGCTAATATGGAATCCTGCTAAAGGATTCAATATATTCCGTTATAGCTTAATGACTTGGCTTGCTTCCATAGGATCGGTTCTATTTAGTCAAGTTGATCGCTTGCTTGTAGGATATGTATTAGGGGCAGAAATACTTGGTGTTTATGCAGCTATCACTAATATAACAATGCAGATCAACACATTCTCTGCATTATCAATACAACCTTTAATTCCATCTGTGAGTTCTCTGTTCGCACAAGGAAGCCAAAATGCTTTAAGTCAACTTAGAAAATATATTCAGCAAGCTTTAGTCATCAATGTTGTTACTTCCTTTTCTCTTGGAGTAATTCTGATAACTATTGCTCCTTTAGTCTTAAAATTGATGCTACCGTCTAATTTAAACAACGAATATACTCTGGTATTTCAAATTTCTTCCCTTATCTACTTATTATATTCAGTTAATGCCGTTGGTTATTATGTATTGTTCGCCTTAAATTTAGTATTATTCAATATGGCTATAGTCATTACAAGTGGAATTTTTTCCTTAATCCTTGTATTTATTTTATCTATAAAATATGGGCTATTAGGCGCTATTATTGGCAATTCTGGTTATCTATTAACTATTATATTATCAATTTACACTAGCAAAAAAATGGGATTAAGTTATCGTGATTTATTAAAGT
Organism: Calothrix sp. NIES-2100; assembly: GCF_963875285.1. NCBI lineage: Bacteria > Bacillati > Cyanobacteriota > Cyanophyceae > Nostocales > Calotrichaceae > Calothrix > Calothrix sp. NIES-2100. The sequence continues at coordinate 6,714,910 of NZ_CAWNLA010000001.1, read as the reverse complement.
TACTACTAGTACCAATTATTTGGTTATGTATTGGTGCTTTTATCGGTTTTTTATCTCCCTCATTAATTCAATTAAGAATCATAATTGTGCTGATTGAATGTCTATTTATTATAGGCTGGTTCATGTTTTTTCAATATCCTAAACTCACGATCAATTAAAATTTAAATGCCTTGATTAAAACAAATGGAGCAAGAAAAAAATGCTAGCAAAGGAACAATGGCAAAAGGTTACGCAATGTCCTTCATGTAGTAGCTCAAGCACATTATATTCCGGTAAATTAGCAGAAAAATTATATAAATGTGGAGATGAAATAATTTCCGCTCCTCAGGAAGGAATTACTATCTTGCAGTGTAATAATTGTCGCATATACTACAAAAGCTTAATTCCTTCTGCATTATTTTTAGCAGAAGTATTTAGCAAAGAGTCAAGAAAAATATGGGCTGAACCTTACGATTTTTTTTATGAATCTCAACTACTAAAAAATCTAAATCATCATCAACCTTTTGATATTCTTGATATTGGAGCATCTCACGGACATTTACTTAAAGCTTTATCCAATACAGAGGGTAGAAGATCTGCACTTGATATAATTCAGTACCCTGGACTTCAGCCTTATCTCAAAGGAGAGTTTATTCAAAATTTCATAGATGCTCCTCAATTAGTATGGAGTGGCGAAAAATATGATGTAGTTACAATGTTCGATATTATGGAACATCTATATAGCCCTAAAAATGTCTTTAAGAATCTTGCATCACTTGTTAAAGACAATGGTTATGTCTTAATTGAAACGGGAGATGCTGATAATTATTGGCCTCAAAAATATGGTATGGAAGATTGGTGGTATGTCAAGTTTTTAGAGCATCATATATTTTGGAATTCTGAAGCCATCAAAAAAATTGCAGAAGAGCATGGTTTTACAACTTTATTTTGGGAAATAAAAAAGCATAAATCAAGGCGTGCTATCTCCGGACATTTTGAAAATCTCAATCAGATGCTCAAGATGGGATTGTATATTTTTAGCCCAAAAATTTACCTGAAAATTGCCAAATTAAATGCAAAGTCAGGAATCCAACCTTGGAGTCCATTCACCAACGATCACATATTTATAATTTTGCAGAAAAAATAGTCTAATTTCAATTAATTGCTAACATTTGATGTTTATTTAGAAAAACCCCTATTTTTTCTTTTCGCTGGCACAAAAAACTATTTACTAACAAAAATCATGCCATTTCTCAGTCAATTCACCCGCCGTCTTAATTCGCTAGCACATTATATTGAAAATCCACAACTCTTTGTGCTGCGTCAACGAGGTGGTCTTCCCAATACCTTCTTACAACTCAATCAACCCTGGTTACACTCACTTAATATAAACACAGTCATTGATATTGGCGCAAATAGTGGTCAGTTTGCTTTAACGATAAATACAATACTACCAAAAGCTAAAATTTATTCCTTTGAGCCACTACCTGAATGTTTTGAGCGGTTGCAGGCTTGTATGTCAGCTTGTAAGCATTTTACCGGATTTAATGTTGCTTTAGGAGATAAACCGGGAGCTTTGACATTTGAAAAAAATACTTTTACACCATCTTCTTCTTTCCTAAAAATGACTGATTTGCATAAGACAGTCTACCCACATACAAAGAATACTAATAACATCCAAGTAAAAGTTGATACGCTTGATAACATTATCGATAGTCTAGAGATTAACGACAATATCTTAATTAAGTTGGATGTACAAGGTTATGAAGATAGAGTAATTAGAGGCGCTGAAAATACTATCAAACGTAGCCAAATACTGATTATAGAAACATCTTTTGAAGCACTTTACGAAGAGCAGCCTTTATTTGGTAATTTATATAATGAACTGATAAAATATGGCTTTATATATGCAGGAGCAATTGAACAAAATTCCCATCCAAAAACGGGAAAAATTTTACAATCTGATAGTATTTTTGTCAGAAATCAGTGAATGATAAATTATATTAAAAATTTGAAATTTCTTGCCAATATTACAGACTGTATAAACTATTATTTGTAGGAATTTACAAAGAAAATAAGATTCAATAAGCACCAGTAGAAACTTGAAGTTACATATGCTATTAATGCTGCATCAAGTTAAAAACTTATTTAGTAACCGATATTCTGAGATACCTGAACCATTACCAGGATTCCAAACCTATTTATCATTTATGAATGGTTTATGGTCTGATAATCGTTTTTTAGCAGTAGTCAATTCAGGTTCACATGAAAGTGAAGATCTGTTAGGTTGGAAGGGTTTGGAATCATTCACCTGTTTAACCCAGAGCAATGAACTTTATGATATTGATATACGTTATGCATGGAGTCAGATAATATTCCAACAAAACCTCATAGATCATGGTTGGACAGAAACTACATTAATGAGGAATCAAACTACTGACAAAAACAGACACAAAATAATAATTTATCTCTGCGCTTCTGGTATCCAATTGTTAGAAAATAAAAAAATAGAAAAAACTCCACAACAATTTGTTTTAGGAAACTACTGGCAAACTATTTATCATCTATATCTTCTGCTACCTATCGAACACCCCTTTGTGTTACCTAAATTAAACTTAGAAATGATGGCGGATATTACTAATTTACAACCGCCAAGCTTTGAAAACAATCCAATTATTGATAAAGGTAGTTTACGTAGTGAAAGAGTTTCCCAAAAATGTTTAGAAGAAAAACCATTAGTTTCAATAATAACGGTTGTAAAAAATGGCGAAAAGTATTTGGAACAGACGATTCAGTCAGTCATTAATCAAACATATTCCAATATAGAGTATGTCATTATTGATGGATGTTCAACTGATGGCACTCTAGATATTATTAAAAAGTATGATGACAAAATTGATTATTGGGTAAGTGAACCGGATGGGGGGATAAGCGATGCCTTTAATAAAGGTGTAAATTTGTGTTCAGGTGACATCATCGGTATACTAAGTAGCGATGATCTTTATTTTCAAACCTCAACGCTCAACACAATAGTAAATGAATTTGCTAGGGATCTGCAAACTTTCTGCTTCGGAAAATGCTTTTATGTATCAAATAAAATTATCTCAAGTATTGATGCTGATATTAATTATGTTAAAAAAATTAATTTTTATATGCCACATATAAACCACCCAACTGTTTTTATGAAGAAAAAAATTCTAGATAAATTTTTATTTTCTACTCAATACAAATACTGTATGGATTATCATTTATTTATCAGGCTGACAAAAAAGAAAATTATAGGTAGACCCTTAAACCAAGCGATCGCAATTGTTAGAACAGACGGAGTCTCAAATTTTTTTTATTATCAAACCAGAAAAGAAGTTTTCAAGGCTGCTACAGAGTTGGGAACTAACAAAGTCTTAGCTTTTTTAATCTATTTCATACTAATAACAAAATATTGGATTAAGCAATGCATCAAGTTTTAGCGTTACTGTCTCTTTGGACTCTCTTTTCAATTGACATTTTAGGCGTTTCTTTTTATCCTTCATATCTTTTAATTCCTCTATATATATTTAAGCCAAATTATCCTAGATACGTAACCAGAATTATCATCATAGTTATACCTGTTTATGTATTTGCTTTGGCTAGCAAATTTTACTTAATTGCTGACGTTGTTAAGCTAGGGATTATGATCGGCTATTTTCTCTATCTTAATAGTTTTTTCGACAAAGACAAACTTCTTAAAATCATTGACATATCTGTAATTATTTTGGTTTTGTTTGGTCTTTCCCAATATTTGAGCTTTCTAGCCGGAAATCAGGCTTATGTTACTTGGTTACATGACTTCATAGGAACAGGAAAAGAAGAATTAGGTGCGGCTTTCGATTTTCGTGGTGGTATCTTGCGAGTTGCGTCTTTCACTAGAGAACCGTCATATTTTGCTTTTACCGTAGGTGTTTATTTCTTTATTACCAAAAAAATTCTTATAAAATTGGTTTGTGTTATGGGATTTATTTTAAGTTTTTCCTTAGTTTCACTTTATGCTGTAATCGGATTGATTGGATTTTATTGCTTCCGATATTTATTTAAATCTAAATATAGTCTTTTAGTTTATACAATGCTAATTGTGTTAATTCAAATATTATTTGTTAAATATTTTCTTGATGCATATGTACCTGATTATTTGTATCAAACCTTCAGCGATAGATATTCTGGTTTAAAGGAGTTCACAAATTCTAATAATTTAATTGAAATTCTCACTGGTATTTATGGAACTACTTTAAGTGACATAGACAATGTTTCAATTGTCAGGGGTTACTCTAATATTTCCTCTCTAGCTGTTAATTTTGGTTTATATGGTATAGTTGTATACATTTATTTTATTCATAAACTCGGCAAATATAATGAATTAGCGGCTTTATCATTCTTTTTATATGGATTTAATTTCTACTATCTAACAGCTTGGCCAACCTATGTGATTTTTGTCTATTTATTATATGCTCAAAGTTCCAGTTTCAGTGATTATCCCTTGCTTCAATTCAGAGAAAACTATTATCAGAACACTGAATTCAGTGAAAAATCAGATTTATCAAGTTCTTGAAGTTATTTGTATAGACGATTGTAGTACTGATAGAACTATTGAGACTATTGAAACTTATAGTTATCATCATCAAGATTTATCAATTCATGTTCTGAAAACTTCGGAAAACAGTGGACCAAGTATTGCTAGAAATTTAGGTTGGGATATAGCACAAGGAGATTATATTGCTTTTCTAGATGCTGATGATGTTTGGCATCCAGAAAAAATTTCAATTCAGTATTCCTTGATGCTTAACAATCCTGATGTGTCAATATGTGGACATAGTTATCGGATATTTAGTACAGAAGAATGCTGCTTTGATTCATTAGATAATGATGAAGTTAAATTGCGTATAATAAAAAAAAATAAAGTTTTATTTAGTAATCCATTTGTAACTCCATCTGTACTTCTAAAAAAGAATCTTACTTATAGATTTCACCCTAGAAAATATTACTGTGAAGATTATCTTTTGTGGGCACAAATTTGTTTAGACAATCATTTTATTTATACAATAAAATTACCTTTAGTTTATGTATTTAAAGCCAGGGATTGCAAAAGCCTCAGTAGTAATAAAATAAAAATGAGAATGGGCGACATGAGTAATTATTACGAATTATGGAAAGACAAAAAAATAAGTTTTATGGCAATGGGCTTTTTTATTGCTTACTCAGCATGTAAACTTATATTACTGATATTTTTGCCAAAAATTCATTATTTATTTAGGCAAAAAGTTGATAGTTAAAGGCTCAAAAATCATGAAAGACCAAATAACTTTAACTGCATCCCTAGTTTTGTACAACAATAATTCTGACATGATTGAAGATGCAGTAAAATCTCTTTTAAATACAAATATTAAATTTAAATTATGTGTAATTGATAATTCACCATCACCCGTATTAAAAAATCTTTTTCACAACCTTAATCATGTTGATTATCATTATAATGATGGTAATAATTTAGGATTTGGCAAAGCTCATAATTTAGCATTAAAATTGCTGCCATCTGCTGACTATCATTTAGTATTAAACCCAGATGTTTTCTTTGAAATAAATGTCATACCAGAGTTAATTAAACACCTTGATTATAACCAAGATATTGGTTTAATATCTCCAAAAATTTATTATCCTTCAGGTGAAATACAATATCTTTGTAAAAATTATCCTAGTTTCTTCTTACTTTTTGTCAGGCGATTTATTCCGCAGACATTTCAGTTTTTCATAAAGAATTATTTAGAGCGTTATGAAATGCGAGAAACTGGATATGAGAAAGTGATGGATGTTACATATCTTTCTGGATGTTTTATGCTCTTTCGGAGAAAGTATTTAGATGAAATTGGGTACTTTGACGAAAATATATTTATGTATCTGGAAGATGCTGATATAACTTTGAGGATGGCTAAAAAATATCGGACTGTATTTTATCCCAATGTTCATATTTTTCACCATTGGGCTAAAGGCTCATATAAATCACTTAAACTGACACTGATTAATATTCAGTCAGCTTTTTATTTTTTCAATAAACATGGATGGAAATTGTTCTGAACCAAACTTTTAAATCCAATGAGGTAAAGCAAATGATTCAAAAGGTTATTGTTGTTGAAGCTAACGAAATCCCTCTGAGAATATTCAAATATTATCAATCACGAAAATCTAATTCATCTATATCATATTTACTAGACCATTCTCTGGTTTTAGAAACTTTAGTTAAGGATGTTGATGAGTCTTTTCTATATCCATCTCAGACCTGGGCTTCATGCAATACTGGATTGCCTTATGAGTTACATCAAATTCATTGGTATAACGACCCAAAACCCCCAAAATTTCCATTGTATTGGAAAGTGCTGGCACAAAATGGATTTAAAGTTGGATTAGTAAATACACTACATTCTTCACCAGCATCATCATACGCAGAGAGTGATAACTATCAATTTGTGATTCCTGATTGTTTTGCGGTAGATGTATTTACTAAACCTAGTTATTATCAAGCATTTCAAAAGTTAAATCTCAAAGCAACATCTTTGAATTCCCGGATCTCGACTCTACAGACTCCACTCCAGGAAACATTAGCTACAATATGGAATTCACCAAGATATGGAATACGTTTAAAAACAATGTTTGATGCTGTTAAATTGGTATCAAAAATATTATTTAAGAAGATTAATAAAGAAAGATTAAGAAACTTACAGTTTCCTCTGATGGCTGATATGTTTATTCATCAGCTACAGAAACATGAGCCTGAGTTAGCAATATTGTTCACTAATCACGTTGCAGCCAATATGCATCGCTATTGGTATGCACTTTTTCCTAATGATTATCATTCAAAAGCGTATGACCAAGATTGGGTAGATAAATACTCGAATGAAATCATCGAGTCGCTTGATTTATTGGACTACTACTTACATGAGCTAATTGAATTTTCCAAAAGCACAGATAGGATCTTAGTTATTGTTAGTAGTATGGGACAAAATGCAAATATCAAATTGCCAGAGGGAGTACAGCAGCTGATCAATCATGATTTCAGGTTAGATGATGCAAGAAAACTCATAGATAAAGTTACAAGCAGCAATTTTCAATATAGAGTAGAAGCTGGCATGGTCCCTCAGTATTCTCTAGAATTTTCAAGTTTTCCAGATGCTGAGAAGTGTTTTTATGAAATTAAGGATTCTGTAAAAACTTTAGAGAATATAAACATGAAAATAGATTTAAATAGAAATGTTATTACTTTAACAACTTATTTAGAACCTAATGCTACTTTTTATGCTATACAAGGACAGTATTTTACCTATTCGCAACTAGGTTTTGTTAAGTTTAATGTTGAAGATCATCACTCTGGATGTCACTGTCCTGAAGGTAGTTTGATAATTTTTAATAGTAAAACTAGCTCAGCTAGTAGTACAACTGTTGATTATCTTGAATACGCTCCTGCTATGTTGAATTATTTTGGTGTTCAAAAGTCAGAGTATATGCGAGAACCTGGTTTCAGTTTATAACAACACTAACAATTTCAGGTAAGGATAGATAATGTACTGCTTTATTTAGAGAATGCGATCATTTTGTGGGTGGCGATTAGCTTTGCTACTCTCCCTGAGGCGATGCCTGCGGCAAGCCCTGCGGTCTACGCACTTCATCCAGTAGTTGTATAAACTCTTCTACAGAAGCAATGGTAATTGACTGTTTGAGTAGCCGCTTTAGCACAGCAAGGTCTTCTATTTGTTGAATACGAATGCTTAATTCTCCTGGGATGGCTTCAAAGCGCGTTTCTAAAACCTCAATTACCGACTCACAAGTCGCCTTTACCATTCCATCTCGCTCAAAACCTGTAATATACGGCATTCTATTCTCCTCCTGAACACGCCTGAGTTCCTCACGAAAGCTACGATCTAAAGTTGTTAGTAACACCATTTAACCTTTTTATTGCTAATTATTAAGATTTAGTAGCAAATCTAAACACCTTTCCCAAGGTGGTAAAACTAACCCAAAATTATTAGATAATTTCTGAGTATTTAATAAAGAATAAGCTGGCCTGCTGGCTGGTGTGGGATATTCTTTAGAGGGAATCGCAATCAACCTTTGCAACTTGCGATCGCTCTTTCTATCCTCAAGTTCAAAAATTGCTTTGGCAAATCCATACCAGCTAGTCTGTCCAGTTGCTGTTAAGTTATATAATCCACCTTTATTGGCTAAAAAATCAGAGATATTCTCTGGAGCTTGAGATAAAATTTGGGCTGTAGCTTCAGCAATCATGCGACTCCAAGTAGGCGCGCCGATTTGGTCGTCAACTACTCTGATTTCTTCACGTTCCTGAGCTAATCTTAACATAGTGAGTAAAAAATTCTTACCCCGCAGGCTGTAAACCCAACTGGTACGGAAAATTAAATGGGGTACACCAACTTCGGCGATCGCTTGTTCACCTGCGAGTTTTGTTTTACCGTAAATATTTTGCGGGTTGGTTTCGTCTTGCTCGGTATATGCAGTATTTTTATTGCCATCAAATACATAATCTGTAGAGTAATGTATTAGTGCTGCACCTATTCGCTTGGCTTCTTCAGCGATCGCACCGGGCGCAATCCCATTAATCGCCATTGCTAATTCTGGTTCTGTTTCGGCTTTATCTACTGCTGTGTAAGCCGCCGGATTGATAATTAAATCTGGTTTTATTTCCCTAATAATACGGCGAATAGTATCTACTTGAGTTAGATCCATTTGTAAACTTGGGTTACTCACACTACGCCCTACAGGTATCACTTCACCTATAGTCATGAGGGTACGTTGCAATTCCCAACCTAGTTGTCCAGTTACACCTGTCAAGAGAATTCTCATGGATATACCTCTGCGTCTCGCAGTAGTTTTCCCGCGTTATCTTTAGCTGATAAAATTGGTTCTGTTTGTATTGGCCAGGCGATCGCTAAATCCGGATCATTCCACAGAAGAGTGCGTTCATACTGAGGTGCATAGTAGTTTGTAGTTTTATACAAAAATTCCGCATATTCCGAAAGCACCAGAAAACCGTGAGCAAATCCTACTGGTATCCAAAGCTGCCGTTTATTCTCCGCTGTCAAATGTATACCAACCCATTGACCAAAAGTTGTGGAGCTTTTGCGTAAATCTACAACTACATCAAATACTTCCCCTACTACTACCCTGACAAGTTTTCCTTGAGGCTGCTTGATTTGATAGTGCAAACCACGCAAGATATTTTTGGCAGAACGGGAATGATTATCTTGGACAAAATGCTCAGCAATACCTGTCTTTTCCAGCCATGCTTTTTCGTTATAACTTTCATAAAAGTAACCGCGTTCATCTCCAAATACTTGCGGTTCAATCACTAGTAAATCAGGAATTTCTGTCTGTTTAACTTGCATTGTATACCTTGATTATTTACACTTCATAGTTTTTGGTTAATAAATTCTCATCTAAACATGATTTTTACCATCGAGTTTTTTGTTCTATGGTTGCATAACTCTGCTCATTTTCCAAAATTGACATGAGGTAACGACCATAACTACTCTTAGCCATAGATTCAGCTAATTGACGAAGTTGAGATGAGTTAATATATCCTTGGGTATAGGCAATTTCTTCAATACAAGCTATTTTTAAACCTTGGCGTTCTTCAAGTGTTTGAATAAAGTTTCCCGCCTGATGTAAAGATTCATGAGTACCAGTATCTAACCAGGCATATCCTCGACCTAAAATTTCTACTCGTAGTAGCCCTTGCTGCAAATAAACTGTATTCAAATCAGTAATTTCTAGTTCATTACGAGCAGAAGGCTGAAGGCTAGCAGCGATTTCCACTACTTGAGAATCATAAAAATATATACCGGGAACTGCATATTTAGACTTAGGATATAAGGGCTTTTCTTCTATACTAATTGCCCTTGCCTCGCTATCAAATTCAATGACTCCATATTGACTTGGATCTTTGACTTGATAGCCAAAAACTAATCCTCCTTTTTTCAGACTTGCAGCCCTAGATAACACTTCTGTTAAACCATGTCCATAAAAAATGTTATCACCTAAAATTAAGCATACTGACTCGTTAGCAATAAAATCTTTGCCCAGAATAAAAGCTTGTGCTAATCCTTCGGGTCGAGGCTGCTCAACATAACTAAACTGCAAACCCCACTGACTTCCGTCTTTCAATATTTTCTCAAATAAAGGTAAGTCATTAGGAGTAGAAATAATTAAAATTTCCCGAATTCCTGTCAGCATCAATACAGATAAGGGATAGTAAATCATCGGCTTATCGTACACAGGCATCAGCTGTTTACTAACAGCGTAGGTGAGAGGATAAAGACGTGTACCAGAGCCACCTGCTAAAATAATTCCTTTCATAATATTTGTCATTGGTCATTTGTCATTTGTCATTTGTAATGTTTGAAAAATTACAAATAATTGAAGTTAATTTAGCCGAAATTATTAAGCTTTTCTATTTTCATAATTTTGTTTCAGCCAACTTTTATATGCACCTGAGCGCACCTGATCAACCCAGACAGAATTATTTAAATACCATTGAACTGTTTTTAATAATCCGCTGTCAAAATTTTCTTGAGGTCGCCAGCCTAAATCACGGGTGATTTTACTACAATCAATTGCATATCTTCGGTCGTGTCCCGGACGGTCTTTAACAAAAGTAATCAAAGAAGAGTAATGGAAATTAGATTGGGGAGCTAAGTCATCTAAAATAGCACAAATTTTCTCGACAACTGTTAAATTAGCTTGTTCATTAAGACCACCGATATTATAAGTTTCACCAACTTTACCTTGTTGGAGAACAAGATAGATAGCCTCACAGTGGTCGATAACATAAAGCCAATCGCGAATATTTTGACCGTCCCCATATATAGGTAGTGGTTGATGATCTAAAGCGTTGAGAATAGTTAAAGGAATTAGTTTTTCCGGAAACTGTCGAGGCCCATAGTTGTTTGAGCAATTTGTTGTTAAAGTCGGCAACCCATAGGTGTGATAGTATGCTCGGACAAAATGGTCAGATGCGGCTTTAGATGCTGCGTAGGGACTATTAGGTGCATAGGGAGTATCTTCTCGGAAGGCTGGGTCTTGTGGTTGGAGTGAGCCGTATACTTCATCTGTAGATACATGCAAAAAGCGAAATTGCTGTTGTTTTAGCGATGATAGTTTTTGCCAGTAAATTCTACTTGCTTCTAGTAGTTGAAACGTTGCGACTACATTAGTTTGGATAAAGTCATGGGGACTGAGGATTGACCGATCTACATGACTTTCTGCCGCAAAATTAAGAATTGCATCCGGCTGATATTTTTCCAGGAGATAATTGACCAACTCGAAGTTGCCAATATCGCCTTGAATAAAATGGTAGTTTGGGTCAGTTTCTAGTTCTGCTAGAGTTTGTAGGTTACTAGCGTAAGTCAACTTATCTAAATTAATTACATTAGCCCATTGCGCTTTTCTCGCTTGGAGAATAAAGTTCGCGCCAATAAATCCGGCTCCTCCGGTAACCAATATTGTCTGCATATTTCCTGCAATAATTCTTGTATAGATTTTATGGCAATGGTTAATAGTTATTGGTCATTGGTCATTGGTCATTGGTCATTGGTCATTGGTCAATAGTCATTGGTCAACTGACAACTGACTATTGACTATTAACTATTGACTCTGGGCTTGTAAAATTTCTTCATCCACAGAAAAATCAATTTCAGCTTTGTCTCGCCCAGATGCTAAATAATCATTTTCAAAGGCATCAGTTAGCCCGGATATCAAATCATACTCAGCCTTCCAGCCCAATTCGGTCTGAGCTTTATTCACTGATGCAAAGAAATGTTGCGCCCGCAGAGGAAAAGCTTTACGCTTACCGAAATCAAATTTTTTCGGATCGTAATGGACAATTTTGACAGCATCGGGGGATTTACCTGCGGCTTGGGCACAAGCACGGGCTAAACCATCAAAAGTAACAAAGCGATCGCCTGATATATTGTAAATCTGGCCTACTGCCTGCTGATTACCGATAACTTGAGTCATTGCCTTTGCCAAGTCTTTAACATGACCGAGTTGGGTGATATGCAAACCGTTACCAGGGATGGTGATGGGGCGATCGCGGACAATTCTATCAAAAAACCAGCTTTCCAAATCGTTATAGTTATGTGGCCCATAAATATAAGTTGGACGAATTGAGGTAAAGGGGATGCCAATTTCAGCTAGGTAAGCTTCTGTTTCATGCTTACCCCGATGGCGACTTTTAGGATCTACAGGATCGCCTTCTACATGAGGCATTTGGTCAGATTTCAGATATACTCCAGCAGAACTCATGTAGACAAAATGCTGTACACGATGGAGAAAAATTTCTGCTAGTGGTTGCGTATCAGCCAGTTCCCGCCCATTATTGTCAAAAATGACATCAAACTTTTCCTGTGATAATTTTGCTTTTAACTGGGTAGCGTCAGTGCGATCGCCTATAATTTGTCCTACTCCCTCTAACGAAGGTGCAGGACGATTACCGCGATTAAACAGCACTACCTCATGTCCCTGTTCTACTAGCAGTTGAGTTAGGTAAACACCAATGAACCGAGTCCCGCCCATGATCAAAATTCGCATAAATTCCCCTGTGATATCCGTTATGAATTTAGGAGCTAGGGGCTAGGGGTGCTTAGGCTAGAGGTTAGTGTAAAACAAATTTGTAATGCTTTATCATTCCTAATCCCTAGTTCCTAGTCCCTAGCCCCTAGTCCCTAGCCCCTAGTCCCTAATCCCTAATCCCTAGTCTTTATTTGAGGTTATCAGGTTGCGGCCTTCCTCTGGAACCTGTTTTTTCAGAATTACGTCTTCAGTAAAATCTGGGTTGCTTTCCATTGCGTAATTACAAAGGAAAACTTTTCAGTTAACCTCACCATTTGCTTGCTGTATTTTCCATCTATTTACGTTAGCTGTGCCCTTAAAATATGCTCTGATTCATGAATGGCTGACACCTAAAGCCACTGGAGGTTCAGAACTAGTTGTACGAGAAATTCTGAATCATATAAACGCCGACTTATTTGCATTAATTGATTTTGAATCCTGCAATCAAGAAAGCTATTTATATCAGCGTCAGATTGGCACGACTTTTCTGCAAAACTTTCCCTACGCGCGCAATGGTGTACAAAAATATTTACCTTTGTTGCCATTGGCCATTGAACAATTGGATTTACGGCAGTATGAGGTTATTTTATCTTCATCTCACGCTGTAGCCAAAGGAGTAATTACCACTCCTGAACAATTACATATTTGTTATTGTCATAGCCCCATGCGTTATGCTTGGGACTTAACTTTTGATTATTTGCAACAAAGCCGGGTGGGAAGTGGTTTAGCTGGATGGGTGACGCGATATTTATTACATCGGTTGCGCCAGTGGGATGTATTATCAGCAAATCGTGTTGATTATTTTATTGCTAACTCAAAGCATACAGCTCGTCGAATTTGGCGCTGCTATCGGCGAAGGGCAAAAGTAATTTATCCCCCAGTTAATGTGGAAGCAATGCCTTTTTTGGCAGAGAAAGAAGATTTTTATCTGATAGTTTCCCGGTTAGTCAGTTACAAGCAAGTATCCCTAATTATCAAAGCTTTTAATCAACTACAAAAACCTTTGGTAGTAATTGGTACAGGTTCACAGATGAAATATCTTCGGAAAATAGCAAGTTCTCATATAGAAATACTGGGATGGCAGCCTGATGATGTAGTAAAAAAATACATGGCTAGAGCTAAGGCATTTGTGTACGCAGCTTGTGAAGATTTTGGGATTGCTTTAGTTGAGGCACAAGCTTGTGGTACTCCGGTAATTGCCTTTGGTGCAGGGGGAGCATTAGAAACTGTACGAGATATTCGCGCCTGTGGCGATACAGGAACAGGTATCTTCTTTAAAGCACAAACTGAGGCGGCTTTAGTAGAGACAGTAGAAAAGTTTGAAATGTATCAAAGTTCGTTTAATCCGGAGTATTTGCGATCGCACGCTAGCCAGTTTTCCCGACAGGTTTTTGGCGATCGCTATCTAAATTTTATAGAGCAGTGCAGCCAGAAAAAACCAGGATTTTTGTAATTCTTTTGTAGGCTTTTGGAAAATTAAACCCAGAAGCACCTCCTTTTAGCTTTAAGATTGGGACTATGTGTGGTGTGGATTGTTAAGGAGTATGATGACTGCCCAGAGCTCACTCCTCTCCGGCAAGCGAGGACTACGGCAAGATGCTAATGCGTCTGCGCGTACTTTTTTAAAACGCGGTCAACACAAAAAGACTCCTAGGGTAAAACCCAAAGGTTTGTCTTTTCAAGCTTTAAACGGAGAGTTTGCCAAGCGACTGTTTGATATTGTGTTTTCGCTGTTTGTTTTGATCGTATTTTTCCCTGTTTACTTAATCTTGGCCTTATTGATTGCTTTTAGCTCAGAAGGCCCGATTTTTTATGTTCAAGAAAGGGTAGGTAAAAACTACAAGCCCTTTAATTGTATTAAATTTCGCACAATGGTAAGCAATGCCGATGAAATTCTTGTGCAAATGATGGAAACATCCCCCGATATGCGGCAAGAATTTGAGAGCAGTTTTAAGCTGAAACAAGACCCGCGAATTACCAAAATTGGGCGGTTTTTGCGCATTACGAGCTTGGACGAATTTCCCCAATTCTGGAATGTCTTAAAAGGGGACATGAGTGTTGTCGGCCCGCGACCCTTAGTAGCGGAAGAACTGCCAAAATACGGTTGTCACATCGAGCGGATTTTAACTATCCGACCAGGAATCACTGGATTGTGGCAAGTTTCGGGACGTAATGACATCCCCTATCCTCGAAGAGTCCAAATAGATTTGCATTATGTCAAATTTAGGACTTTTTGGCTGGATTTGTGGATCATCTTGAAAACAATTGATGTCGTCATTGTTCCCAAAAATAACGGAGCGTACTGAACAATACTTAAGAGTTGCAGCAGTGCGATCGCTTATGGGTAATTGATTTTCAGAAAGTCTCTGTGTTTCATGAGCAGAAAATAACAAGTAGTAGGGATAAAGCATTGCGCTTTATCTCTACTTATACTTATGTCCTTAACCACGGATCGAGGTTTTACGCTCGCTCAATAAATTTTATGCAAGCTTCATACAATTCCGTGCTATATGAACTTTTGCTAAAGATTTCCCAATTTATACCTCCTAAAAAACCACAATTTTGAATTTACCTACATCAAAAGGCTGATAAATTTAGAACTTAAGTATATTTAGTAACTATTTATTCTCAGTATTAGTTAAGATTAGTAGGTTCCCCATTAGGCAATTGAGTAATTAATTGCTAGCTTGTATCAGTTGAACTGTAACTCTTTTACCGAAGATAACAAAGGAATCACCAAGCATGACGCAGCAGAAACGAGCATTGATTACCGGGATTACTGGTCAAGATGGTTCATATCTGAGTGAGTTTTTGCTAGAGCAAGGCTACGAGGTTCATGGTATTATCCGCAGGACTTCCACCTTTAATACAGACCGTATCGATCACATTTATGAAGATCCTCACAAAGAGGGCGTGCGGTTGTTTCTTCACTACGGAGATTTGACCGATGGTACAACTTTACGCCGGATTTTAGAAGAAGTACAACCACAAGAAATCTATAATCTAGGTGCGCAATCCCATGTCAGAGTCAGCTTTGACTCACCAGAATACACTGTAGATGCGGTAGGGATGGGAACACTACGTTTACTGGAAGCAATCCGCGATTACCAGCGACGCACAGGAATTCAGGTGCGGTTTTACCAAGCTGGTTCTTCAGAGATGTACGGTTTAGTCCAAGCAGTACCTCAAAGTGAGACAACGCCCTTTTATCCTCGTAGTCCCTATGCTTGTGCAAAAGTTTATGCCCATTGGCAGACGGTAAATTATCGGGAATCTTACTCGTTATTTGCTTGCAATGGTATACTATTTAACCATGAATCGCCTCGAAGAGGTGAAACTTTTGTCACCCGCAAAATTACGAGAGCCGTTGCGCAAATTGTTGCTGGTAAACAGAAAAAACTTTACATGGGCAATCTGGATGCGAAACGAGATTGGGGTTATGCGAAGGATTATGTAAGAGCAATGTGGCTAATGTTGCAGCAAGAGCAACCAGATGATTACGTGATTGCGACTGGTGAAACCCATTCAGTACGGGAATTTTTGGATTTAGCATTTGGCTATGTGAATCTCAACTGGCAAGATTATGTAGAGTTCGATGAGCGCTATCTTCGTCCGGCTGAAGTAGAGTTATTAATTGGTGATTCTACTAAGGCACGCCAAAAGTTAGGTTGGACACCATCGGTTACCTTTAAGGAATTGGTAGGGCTGATGGTGGAAGCAGACTTACAAGCACTTGGTGTAACCGCAACTAATGGAAACGGTTCATCAGTGCTGAGTGATATTGCGACGGTTCGGCAACAACTGGGCGCTCTCCACTTTTGATTCACACTGCCGAGGATAAAAATATGGCTGCCTTAGAATTAAAAAATAAACGGATTCTGGTTACTGGTGGAGCGGGTTTCCTAGGTCGTCAGGTAATAGATCAGCTGTGTCAAGCAGGCGCCGAGCGCGAAAAAATTACAATCACGCGATCGCGTGATTGCGATCTGCGCATTTGGGAAAATAGCCAACGTGCAGTTGACCAACAAGATATAGTCATCCACTTAGCGGCTCACGTCGGTGGTATCGGCCTTAACCGCGAAAAACCCGCAGAGTTGTTCTACGACAACTTGATCATGGGAACCCAACTCATCCATGCTGCTTATCAAGCTGGAGTAGAAAAATTCGTCTGTGTCGGGACTATTTGCGCTTATCCCAAATTTACCCCTGTGCCTTTTAAAGAAGATGACCTGTGGAATGGTTATCCTGAAGAAACTAATGCGCCCTATGGTATTGCTAAAAAAGCGCTGTTAGTGCAGTTACAAGCTTATCGCCAACAGTACAACTTTAACGGTATTTACCTTTTACCTGTAAATTTATACGGGCCTGAAGATAACTTTGACCCTAAAAGCTCCCATGTGATTCCGGCGTTAATTCGCAAAGTTCACGAAGCCCAAATTAAAGGAGAAAAGAAACTTCCGGTTTGGGGTGATGGTAGTCCTACCCGTGAGTTTCTCTATTCTCAAGATGCGGCCAGGGGAATTGTTATGGGTGTTCAATACTACAATGATTCTGAGCCTGTGAACCTGGGAACCGGCTCGGAAATCTCGATTCGAGATTTAATCACTTTGATTTGTGAACTCATGGAGTTTGATGGTGAAATTGTTTGGGAAACAGACAAGCCTAACGGTCAACCTCGCCGTTGTTTGGATACTGAACGAGCAAAGCTTGCTTTTAATTTCACTGCTCAGGTAAGCTTTCAGCAAGGACTCAAGAATACTATTGAGTGGTATCGCCAGCACGCCGCCTAAATTTAAAAAAGTGGGGCATATGCCCTACTTATTTTGGCGATCGCTAACTAGACGTGATTTATCCTCAAATGTCCTCGCGCAAAATAGAGGTAAAATATAGCTTGAGAGTGATTATTAAGTAACAGAACTTATGACCGCAGCAGTCAGGAAACTCACTCTGGATGAGTACCTTGCCTATTGCCAAAATTCCCCTACTTAGCAGAATTTAATGGGCAGCAGCAGCACCACCTGTAGCCTTAACTTTTTTAATAAAAATAATCGCCAACCCGCTTAATAATAAAGCAATGCCAATAAAGTAAAAACAATCATTAAAAGCCATGACAAAGGCTTCTCTACGTACAATATTAGATATAGATGCGATCGCCTGATTTTGCGCTGTACTCAAATCTGCTCCTCGACTGATAAAATATTGGGTCATTTGGTCGATTCGCTGTTGCGTTTCAGGATTATATAAAGATACGCTATCACCTAATCTATTGGAGTGAAATTGTTCTCTGTTAGTTAATAAAGTTGCTAAGGCAGCAATACCTAGAGAACCGCCCAGATTACGCATCATATTAAATAAACCACTTGCTGAACCCGCTTCTTTAGGATTCAATCCAGCTGTGGCAATACTACTTAGTGGAACCATAATTAATGGTTGTCCCATTGCGCGTACTAATTGCGACCATCTTAATTGATCTAACCCTGTTTGATAAGTCATCCCTGCGTTCATAAATGCACTGATAGCAAACAGAGAAACCCCCACACCCACCATTAACCGCACATCAATGCGTTGCATTAATTTGGGGATAAAGGGAATAATAAATAATTGGGGAATACCTGCCCAAATTAATACTTCACCTATTTGTAGCGCGTTATATTTTTGAATTTGGGCAAGATATAAAGGCAAAACATAAATTGAACCATATAATCCTACCCCTAGGGAAACATTAACAATACTGGCTAACCCAAAATTCCGCCGCAACACCAATCTTAAATTAATAAATGGTTGCTTCCGGGTTAATTCTATGATTAAAAATAATCCGATAAAAATTACCGCTATCACAGTTAAGCGGACAATTAAAGGCGAACCAAACCAATCTTTGCGGCTTCCTTCTTCTAATACAACTTGTAGGGAACCTAACCCAATAGCCATTGAGATAATTCCCCACCAGTCGCCTTGCTTCAGCAATTGTAATTGCAGTTGGTCTTGTTTAATGCCATACCATACTCCGGTAAGCATCAACACACCTGGAAATACATTTATATAAAAGTTATATTGCCAACTAAAATTTTCTGTTAACCAACCTCCCAATGTCGGGCCAATTGATGGTGCAAAAACTGCGGTAATTGCAAATGCTGCTAGTCCTACTGATTGCTTAGATGGGGGTAAAGTCGTCAGTACAACAGTCATCGCTGAAGGAATCAAAATCCCTCCCGAAAAGCCTTGTAAAGCGCGGAAGACAATCATGGAATTGAGATTCCACGACCAAGCACAGCATATAGAAAAAAAGATAAATAGTACAGTATTTACTAATAGATAGCGTCGCAGTGAAAAGACCCGCGATAACCATCCTGTCAGCGGGATGACTACAATTTCTGCTACTAGATAAGCAGTAGAAATCCAAGAACCCTCTTCTAAAGTTGCGCCTAAACTTGCTTGAATTTCTTGTAATGAAGCGTTAGTAATTTGAATATCTAAAACTGCCATGAATGCCCCTAGCATACTGGCTAATACACCAATCCAAGTTCTTAGAGGGATATTTTCTGGTGGTCGGGCAGTATTCTGCTGGATGGTACCCGTATTAGCCATAAAATTGCTCCATTTTTAGGTTAGGGACGCGGAAAGGGGATGAGGCGGAAACGACAAATGACAAATGACTAATGACAAATGACTAATGACAAATAACTATCTCTTATCCAGAAGATTCTACACCTTTTAAAATGCCTTTCTGCTCGTAGACTGGTATAACTAATTTCCTCAATGCAGGCAGTTGTCTACCAAAAATGATAGAGCCAATAATACAAGCTATTCCATCAATAATTAATGTGTTAGGAGCGCCAATGTTACTGGCTAAAAAACCTCCTAATAAATTACCTACAGGAATCATACCTAAAAATGACATTGTATACAAGCTCATTAATCTACCGCGTTTGTCTTCTTCAACAATCGTTTGTAAAAATGTGTTGCTAGCAGCAATTTGGAGAATGGTTCCTAAGCCGACAAATAACATTGTGAATAAAGAAAGCGGTAAAAATCGGGAGAAAGAAAAAGCTATTAAACCAACTCCTAAAATTGCTGGAGCTATGGCAATTAATTTGCCAATGCCTAATATTGTTTGCCTTGTAGCTAGATAAATCCCACCTGATAAAGCTCCTACTCCAGAAGCTGCCATCAAAAAGCCTAATGTTTCTGCACCACCTTTGAGGATTTCTTCAGCAAAAATCGGGACAAGAATCGTATTTTGTAACCCCATTAAGCTGACTAAAGTTGATAGTAATAAAATCGCGCGGATTGGCGGAAAGCTAAAAGCATAGACAAATCCCTCTTTAACTTTTTGTAGGGGATTGCCACTATTTACTGGTATTTGCCAAGGTTTAATGGTCATTGCTAATAAGGCAGCAATCACAGCAATATAGCTTAAACCATCGATAAGAAAACAGTAAGCAGCGCCAATTCTCGCAATGATTAAACCCCCGATCGCGGGGCCAATTAATCGCGCCCCATTAATCATGGTTGAGTTAATGGCGATCGCATTAGCTAAATCTTCTCGCCGTTCCACTAGTTCTGGCACAAATGCTTGTCTGGCTGGTGCATCCAAGGCGTTAATAAATCCCTGGAATAAGCTTAAAGCAATGATGTGCCACACCTGAATTACTCCCGTTAACGCCAGCACCGCCAATGCTAACGACTGAATCATCGCCATAATTTGCGTAGCAATTAAGGTACGATAGCGCGAAAAACGGTCTACAAAAACACCCCCAAAGGGAGCAAGAAAGAAGCTGGGTATTTGACTGGTAAATCCCACAACTCCTAAGAGTAATGGGGAGTTGGTTAAACTATAAACTAGCCAAATCGTCGCTAGTTGTGTCATCCAAGTCCCAATTAGGGAAATACCTTGTCCGGCAAAAAATAGGCGATAGTTTTTTGATTTTAATGCAGGTAGAAGCAGCTTTGTTTTCGTCATTTGTGATAGCTAAATAGCACCAGGAAATTTACCATGATAAAAGTTCCCCACCTTTTAGCCATCCTTGCTTTTGCAAATGGCATACAAAGCATAGCTTTGGCGGGGTGGGGTTCAAAGTAAATTAAGGGACTTACTCGTAAAAAAATATTCGATTGTTATTGTTCACAGTTAACGGTTGACGGTTCACGGTTAATAGTCAACAGTCAACGACTTTAACGGAATAATTTATTTTTTGGAGTTCCCTAAGAGTAAGTAATTTACCGCATATAGTATGATTTTCTGCTGTCAAGAGTCACCGGTCATTGGTTATAACTAATTAGCAAATGACAAAGCGCAAAGTCGAGCCACTGCGTTCCTGTCGCCTTGCGTCGGAAAGCAAGTGGCGTTGAGCGCCGGTGTCCGGCGAACAGAACTTTGTAAGAATGACAAATGACAAAAGAATTATTTCACCTCTACGCTAACTTCCGCAGACATCCCAGGTGTAATCCGTGACTCATATCCTTGGATACTCTTTTGCTCAAAAATTACTTTGACTGGGATGCGTTGGACGATTTTGGTAAAGTTACCAGTGGCGTTATCTGGTGGTAATAAAGCAAACTGCGCACCGGAAGCAGGCGAAAGACTGTCAACCCGACCTATAAATGGGTGATTGGGAAAAGCATCCAGCTTGATTTCTACTGGTTCCCCTGGTTGCATCCGATTCAATTGGGTTTCTTTGAAGTTCGCTACTACCCAATAGCTGTTATCGACGATCGCCATTAATGGTGTTCCGACTTGCACCCGGTTACCAACTTCTACATTTTTTCTACCTACTCGTCCAGCACTGGGAGCAGCAATATTGGTGTAAGAAAGCTGCAACTGTGCGTCTTTTAATGATGCTTCGGCTTGAGCGATCGCGGCTTTTGCTGCTTCGTACTGACTACGTTTAACAGCAGTATCTTGTCCAGTGGCGGTGGCTTGTTGCAATCCGCCTTTAGATGCAGCCAGTTTCGCTTGGGCGCTGGTGACACCTTCTTGTGCTTGTGCAAGTTGCGACTGGGCTTGTGCTACACCAACTCTTGCAGAAGCTAACTTGGCTTGTGCTTGTTCTACTCCTTGAACCGCAGCATTCTTCTGTGCTACAGCCACATCATAAGCGGCTCTGGCTGTATCTAGCTGCTGACGAGGAATTGCGCCTTCTTTAAACAAGCTGTTGTAACGGTTGTAATCTGCTTGGGCTTTTGCCAAATTTGCATTAGCCTGTGCTACCTGGGCTTGGGCAGCGGGTATCCCGGCTTGTGCTAGTTGCACTTCAGCTTGGGCGGCGGGTATCCCGGCTTGTGCTTCTTTAACTGCGGCTTGCGCTGTGGAAATTGCGGCTACAGCACTGCTGACATCTCCTTGCGCCTGAGTGGTTTTACCACTGGAGGTTTGTGAAGCTAAAGCAATATTCGCTTGTGCAGCTTGCGCCTGACCTTTAGCAGTTTCTAGGGCGGCTTGCGCTTGCTGTACTTTACTTTGATAGTCTTGTGGATCGAGTTTTACTAGTAACTGTCCTGGTTGCACGAGTTGGTTATCATTCACTAGTACCTGGCTGACAGTTCCAGGAATGCGACTAGCAACTTGGTGAATATTTCCTACCACAGTTGCGTTATCTGTTGATTCGTGGCTAGAAGCATATTGCCAATAGTTATAACCAAAACCACCAGCGGCGATCGCACCTAAACCCACGCCAGCTAAAATCAAACCCATCGGTTTTTTCCGTTTTTTCTGGTCTTTTTTCTCTATATCTGTCTTTGGCTGTTCCGCTTCTGTTGGAGCTTCGGGAGTTACAACGGTTGCTTCTGGAGGAGCGGAAGTGTTGGCACTAACAGCCTCTAAACTCTCTACATCAGTAATTAGTTCTTGCTCTATCACAGAGGTATTGCCTTTTTTGTGCCCGTTGCCAGTATTTGCGCCCATGATTGTTGACTCCCCTAACTCAATGATTGTTACGATAGTTTTTATTTAGAGTACGTAATATTTGATTACTAGCTTTTATATATCGTTCCCTTCGTATGCGTAGTATTATTATCGCCAAACAAAACTTTACAGTACTTCACCCAACTGGGTGATTGTAGCTAATTCTACAGATAGACTTCCTAGCCCTGTAAAGGCGGATAAAAACTTTCTTGCTCGGTCGTGCCTCACGGGCGATCACAAGAAAGGTGCAGATAGAAACAATACAAAAGTAAGAAAATCCAGCTCCCAATTTCTTACTTTTATTTCCATAGCCGAGACTTATCAATGGTTTTGAAAGGCAATGTCTCGCATCTTTATTATGCAGCATTGGCGGCTGAAAACTTTACCAGCAAAGGATTTTACTTAGTACATTTCTATACTTCTTAAATTTGACTTACCTGAGCAAAACATGATTACGAGAGGGCATAATCTAATCGAAGAAACGAGGGTAAATCAAAGGTTAATTTATGAGATGGAAGATGACGGCGGTTGAGTTGTTGGAGCGTTACGCTGCTGGAGAGCGTGATTTTGCTGGAGTTGACTTGAACGGAGCCGATTTGAGTGGTGCTGTGTTAAGAGAAATTAACTTGGAACGAGCTGACCTGAGCGGAGTTAACTTCACTGCTGCCGATCTCAGTGGGGGTTATGGTAGAGAATGTTCTCCACGTTATAGCCTTCTAAGATATGCCGTTCTCAGAAATGCAAACTTTCAGGATGCCGATGTGACTTACATCAATTTCGAGTATTGCGATTTGAGTTTTGCTAATTTTAGTGGGGCTAAATGTAGAGGAAGTGTCTTCGATAACGCTTGTTTGCTCGATGTTAATTTTACTGATACTGACCTCCTTTGGATTAGCTTTGAAGGGGCAAGAGTTGAAGGAACTATCCTTGATGATGCTCAATAGGTGTAGCGAACTGCAAACATAAACGCTTCAAACCGCAAACAAGGCGATTTTGAAACCACATTAACTGCAAATAGCCTGTAATCATTAGCCAGTAAGAGTTTTAGCTTTATATGTACCTTTGGGATGAAACTGTCCAAATTAAAGAATATTACTTTCGCTCTAGTCTTAAACTCAGAGTCTTTACCAAGTCAATAAATGAGTTAGTGGTACTTGCTCCCAAAAACCTAATTCATAATTAAATTGGACGGATATCGTTCAGATTAAACCACAATATTCGGGCATAAGTGTTCGGCTTAAAAGTTCGTAAAAGATGGACACAATTGAGGCAATAAATCCCCTAAGCCAGTTACAGTAAGGGTTACGGCTTATTTGCAGTTAATGTGGTTTGAAAACCCTTGTTTGCAGTTTGAAAATTATGTTTGCAGTTTCATTTGCATTTATTGTGGTTTTGAGACCCCCTTTATTTGCAGAGAATGTGGTTTCAAAATCGCCTTATTTGCAGTTTTATCGCTCTCTGTTTGCAGTTCGCTACACCTAGATACCTAAGCAAGGTACATACAGAACTACACTGCTAGTTACTTTTACTTGTTAACAGGATTATTAGTCAAGTAGTAATACTTAAATTTACTAAACCTTTTTAGCAACATATTTTTTAAGTAAACTTCTTTAGAGGCTATAAATACACTGTTATAAAAGTAGTTAATTGCAAATCAATACGTAAATTTAAATACTTAAAAAATGAAAAAATATCAAAAAGTAGCATTGGTATTGACTAGTGCAATCTTAGGCTTGTCTACATTGAGCTTATTAACTTCAAGAGTGAGCGTTGCCCAGAGTACACAATCGAATTTTTATTTGCCCTACCCTATTGGATTAAAGTATCAAGTTACTCAGACATATTTTCAAGGATCTCATTCAGACTATTACAATAAGTACGCTGTAGATTTTGGAATGAGTGTTGGACAAGCTGTAGCAGCAGTTGCACCAGGGAAAGTCATCAGGTCTTCCAAAGGCAAAACAGATATAGCTAGTGGCTGCGATTATAGATATGCTAACAACGCTCACTATATCGTTATCGATCATGGAGATAATATCTCATCTCTTTATCTCCACCTAAGTGAAGTAAATGTGTCTGTGGGTGAAACAATTAGTCAAGGACAAATTATTGGTAAATCAGGTAATACAGGTTGGGTTTGCGGGAATCCTCCGGATCATTTACACTTCTCATTCCAAAAGACAAACACTGTTGGTACTTACGCTGGTGAATCAATTCCAATTGGATTCATTGAAACGCAAAAAGGTACTCCTCAATCTGGAGTAACTTATACCTCTCAAAATTCTGGTCAGGTATCAAACAAGTTTGACTTCAATGGTGATGGTCGGGATGATTTATTATGGCAGAGTACAACAGGTCAAGTTCATACATGGCTTTCCGCAGTTAATGGTTCAACAGAATCAGGGGTTAATGTTGATACCCCCGTCTCTGCTGATTGGAGTCTGGCAGGAGTAGGAGATTTTAATGGTGATGGTGTCACTGATATCATGTGGCGTAACAGTTCTGGACAATTTCACGCTTGGTTGTTGAATCGGTCATCAAGTGTTCAATCACGTGTAAATGCGAGAGCTATCGTTCCCGGTTGGACACTAAAGGGTTTTGGTGACTTCAATGGTGATGGTCGGGATGATTTATTATGGCAGAGTACAACAGGTCAAGTTCATACATGGCTTTCCGCAGTTAATGGTTCAACAGAATCAGGGGTTAATGTTGATACCCCCGTCTCTGCTGATTGGAGTCTGGCAAGAGTAGGAGATTTTAATGGTGATGGTGTCACTGATATCATGTGGCGTAATAGTTCTGGACAATTTCACGCTTGGTTGTTGAATCGGTCATCAAGTGTTCAATCACGTGTAAATGCGAGAGCTATCGTCCCCGGTTGGACACTAAAACCTTAAACTATCGCATCGGGATAATCGTTTGCAGTCTCCACAAAGATAAACTCACTTTGTAAAAGTATTACACCTATTTAGGATGAAGTGTAATTAGAGCCTCAAACTCTTCTCACTTCATTCATGTCCCTTACGTGATCGCCGTCCCCCAGGAGAAAAAGCCGCGACTGAGCAAGGAAGTTGTGCGGTAATGGCTAGTGAAAGCTTTACCACAAGCGATGAAGAGCCTTTACTTTGTCGCCATTTCTTAAGAAATTTTCTTACCCAAGGCTGGATCGGTACTCTGCTTTCTCACAATCAGGATAGTATTGGCTTTGAGAGATGAAGTTCTTTTAGGAGCGATGTCTGACGACAAGCCGCTTCTCTTCTCCCAAGGGGAGACGCTGCGCGAACGATACGCTCCGCGAACGCGTCTACGCCTGACACGGCAAACTCAAGCCAAGACAAATCCAAACATCACCCAATCGCCCCTCACCTGCCTGAAAATTTTTCGCTCTCCTACTGGCATTACTTCCTGCTGTTTTTTATTTATTAAAATTGAGTAATATTACTGTGAAAATTTAGTTAAGCTCGTTTACCAATAGAAAATGCCGGACGTTCACAGATGCGTTTGATATAATCCGATACGGCTGGATAAGAACTAAGATCTAGCTTCAGCAGGAGCGAAATGTAACTTAGAACAGATCCCACGGCTACATCAGCAACACTAAATTCATTACCCAGTAAAAAAGGTTGCTGCTCGAAAATGTTATTCAAGGGAGTTAACAAACGAGGCATTTCCCGTTCTCGATTCTCTTCGCCAAAAATTCCAGGGCCTAGAGTAGCATTGGCAAACAATACCCACTGCGACAAAACACCACGCTCTTCCAGTGAAAGTGGTGTTTTGCTATATTTATCGGCAAGATACAACAAAATTGCTCCTGATTCCCAAATCTGGAAGTCCCCATCTACTATTGCTGGAACTTTGCCCATTGGGTTAATTTTCAAATACTCAGGCTGAAGATGTTCACCTGATTGCATATCCAGAAGCACAAATTCGTAGGGAATTCCCAATTCTTCTAGATACCACTCGATGATTGACGCACGACTACGAATACCACCGTAAAGTTTCAGCATAATTAGTTTAGATTCAATAACTTTGTTTTAGCCCCTAGCCGCTAATCCCTAGCCCCTCAACTCAAATTCGCGATCGCCCGATTTAATAACTGGGAAAATAATTCTTTCTCAGAGGCGGAAATACCAGACATGGCTTCATCACGCAACTCTGCGGCTAGGGGCGGTAAAACTGTCTCTAATTCCTTCCCAGCATCCGTTAGCCAAATTCGCCAGATGCGGCGATCGTGA
The DNA here is from genome assembly GCF_963875285.1 of Calothrix sp. NIES-2100. Classification (NCBI taxonomy): domain Bacteria; kingdom Bacillati; phylum Cyanobacteriota; class Cyanophyceae; order Nostocales; family Calotrichaceae; genus Calothrix; species Calothrix sp. NIES-2100. Next base: position 6,688,150 of record NZ_CAWNLA010000001.1, on the reverse strand, counting down.
GCATCCCGTTCGCGACGGACTAAACCGCGTTCTTCCATCCGATCTAATACGCCAGTTAAAGTCCCTCCCACCTGTTTGAGTTTGTCGCCAATACTGGAAGTCGGTAAACCGTCTTCTTGCCACAAACAGCACAATACTAACCAGTGAAACGGTGTCAATCCGAAAGGTTCTAGCTTTTCCGTAAACTTGCGAGTCAGCAGTTGTGAGAGCAACTTAATTCTGTAACCAATGTTATATGGTGCCAGAACTTGCTGCCACGACTGTAAAACTTCAGAATCCTTAGATATAGACACCATATCAACCAATTATTTAGTGTGCGTAATATTATTTTAACTAGATGAGTCCAGGTTTGCAACAGCTGAGTGCCATCTGTCTTAGGGCAGGACTTGAATCAGCTGGTACTCTTGTAGTGTAGCAATAACGCGGTAAGGCGTGGATAATTGCTGGTTGTTTGGTGCAGATATCCAAGCATAGCTCAAAGGTGATAATTGAGAAATAGCAGCTACTCTGGAGCCGGGAATGGGGGTGTAGAAATTCAGCAGTGTAGAGTTTTTATCTTCTATTTGGGCAAAAGAGACAGGATGAGTTTGTAAAATAGAGGCGATCGCGGGCTGTTGGAAAAATGCCTTAAAAGCTGGGTTATAGTCACTTAACAAGCCTAAGTTACCAGCCATAGCTAAAGTTAGCCAACAGGGAATTAACCAACTCGCTATCCAATAACTATCACTCAAGAACTTTTGCCCAAAGTGGTTACGAGCAATCCACATCAAAGGTACAATTAACCAACCTAATCCCAAAATCAAACATAAGTTTGCACGTTGTTCGAGATAAACATCACCGTAAATCAGAGCTAATATCCCTGTTAGCAACAATAAAATACTCAGGACTCCCAAGGCGTAACTCAGGTTACGGGGAAGATAATTCCTCGCCTGGCTTACAAATGAGAGTAATATATTTTTCTGGGGCAAAGACTTAGTTTGGTGTGTATATCCTGTTTGATAAATGTTACCCAGCCAATTTAAACCCACAGCAGCCAGCATTGCGACAAAGGGATAAAGACAAAGAGCATAGTGAGAAAGACGAGTGGAGAAAATGCTCAGTTCAGTTAATAAAACCAAGGGAAAACCGACTAAAATTAACTGGTAGCGCGGAATCGGACGGCGGAGAACCACAGCCAATCCTAAAATACTGAAAAAAAACCAAGGGAAAGATTTTAAAGGAATATTCCAGAGATAGAATACGAATCCATTATGGTTGCGGTCTTCCGAACCTAGCTCCACCACAAACCCTAATAATTGCCCAAAACTCTGATCACCGTAGCGCAACCAGCTCAACCACAACCAAGCTAATGTCGGAATTAAACCCACCGCCCAACCTAAATACAACATTGGGTTAGCCAGATGATGATGACGGCGATGCTCCCCAATTAAATAAGGTAATAAAGCCACCATTGGCAAAAAAATCACAAAGCTTCTTAATAAGAAACCCAAACCAAAACTTAACCCAGCAATAAAAAGCCAAAAATAGCTTTGTTGAGGAGATAGTTCGGCTTTGAGCAAAGACAAAATAGCTAAAAGCACCAAAAAAATCATGGGAATATCAGGAGCGGCTAAGCGACATGATTGTAGCCACAGAAATTCCACACTTAAAATAGTAGCTGTCAGCCATGCTACCTTGCTGCTTAATAATATTTTGCCGATTTCATAGATAGTGAATAAACAGAGAATTCCCGCGATCGCACTCGGAAGTCTGGCAGTAAATTCACTAACTCCCAACAACTTATAAGAACTAGCAATTAACCAATATGACCCTGGAGTTTTATGATGGGCACTACCCCAAGGCGCTATCCAGTCACCAGATTCAAACATCTGGCGGGCGCGCCCTGCATAAAAACCTTCATCATGTGCCATCAGGCTATTTTGCCCAGAATTGCACAGCAGTAAAGGCAGGAGCCAAATTAGCAAACTGACATAGGGCAATCTAACCACTAGATAGATTGACCGCAATATACTCGGAAATACTCGGGTTCTGTACAACATTAATTAGTACGAATTGAATGTTGTGATCTAAATTTCATTTAATTGTTAATCTGCCTTTAAAATATGTAAAGCAGCATACCAATTACTCGATTAAAATCCTAACTGAAATTAATTCAGTTGGGGAAAAAATCCACCAAAATAAAGATTTAAGTTATGATTTTGCGACCAAATCAACGCCTGAAGCTAGATGACACAAATGACAATCTGTTTTATGCTGATCCTCGTTTTGTTACTCATGTCGATGAAGCGTTTATTAAACAGCTAACAGATGTATATCGTGACAAACTCAAACCGAACACACGCATCTTCGATATGATGAGTAGTTGGGTATCTCATCTGCCCCAAATGCAGTTTGCCCACGTTGAGGGACATGGACTTAATGCTGAAGAATTAGCACGTAATCCCCGACTAAATCATTATTTTGTGCAAAATCTCAATGATCATCCCCAGCTACCCTTACCAGATCAAGATTTTGACGCGGTGATCAATTGCGTTTCCGTACAATACATACAGTATCCAGAGGCAGTTTTTTCCGAAATCCACCGCATCCTCAAACCTGGTGGTGTAGCGATTATCAGCTTTTCTAACCGGATGTTTTTTCAAAAAGCGATTCAAGCTTGGCGGGATGGTTCGGAAGAAAGCAGAGTGGAACTAGTGAAAAGCTACTTTGCCTCAGTACCGGGATTTTCAACCCCAGAAGTCATTGTGCATAAATCAACCATGCCAAATTTTCTGCAATGGTTAGGTGCACCAGGGGGAGATCCATTTTATGCTGTCGTAGCTTATCGAAGTTCATAGTTAGTTGTCAGTTGTCACAGTCAACAGTCTGTAGGGGCGGGTTTATTTAGATCATTGTTGATCCACGAGGATATCTGTGAACCCGCCCGTACAACAGTCAACAGTCAACAGTCATCTGTAATTCTAAATACTCACCAATAGTTATCAAAAAGTAAATTTTCTGGCTAAATACCAGACAAGCGCTGATAATTGCCTCAAAGCTCAAGCATAAGGAGAAGCTAAACATGACTTTCCTCCGTGGACGGAGAATTTTAGCTGCTGTATTAATCTCAGTATTACTACTGACTACAGCATGTACGCCAAAAACACCCAATCGTTTTGACCAGGCACAGCAAGAAAGCAGTCGCCAAAAAAGTGGTCAAGCTGTGGCTAAAGATGCGACTCAAGGTAGCAAATTAAACAAATTCTTCCCATCTGGGGGAGATGGCTACCAGCGTGTCTATACTCAAGAGAAAAAAGGCTTTTCAGAAGCGAATTTGAAACAAGGTGGCAAAGTTTTAGCACAACTAGCTATTTCCGACACCACTAGTATTCCTGGTGCGGCGGCTAAATTCTCTAACAGCACCAAAAAAGTAGGCGGCTATCCCGCAGTCACCCTTGGTAACACTCAAACTTCGATTTTGGTGGGTAAGTACCAAGTGAAGGTGATTTCTAAAACCCCAGCATTTACAGCCGCAGACAGGGAAGCTTGGCTACAGAAATTCAATCTTGATGGTCTGGCGAAACTGAAATAAGCTGCAATACAGAAATCAAAATTACAACAGCTAAATTAGGAGATTGTTTTGAGTAAATCGATTTTTGAGTTGGTGGATCAACTACCAACCAGTGGGTTAACCGTTTCTATGTTGAATGCCCTCGATTTTGTGGCTCCAGGTGAGTGGCAAAATACTGTAGGCTTTGTCAACACGATTAAGACTGTAACGGGCGAAACTGACGAAGCCCTGATTCAGCAAATTGGCGAACGGGCAATTTATCTTTTTAATGATAAATCTCAAGGCTACCAAACGGCTTTGTGGCTCTATCAAACTGTTGATGGTACAGATAAAGCCCTTGGTGCAGCAGCTTTAGCAAATAAGGTGGGCGAGAAGATTCCTTTGTTAGGTTTTTTAAATAGTGTTACTCCCAAACCAGACAAAGCCCAAACCATTGACTTGACCTTAAAATTAGTGGCTGAGGTTGTAGCTTTCTGCCAAATTAACGGTATTCCTGGAGATAGCATTGGCGATTTTGTCGCTTCTTTGGGTGAGTATAGTGGTGAGTCTTTGATCCGTTTGGTGGCTTTAGTCTGCGTTGATGGTTTAATCCCCTTGGGGCCTGACTTTATCGGCAAAGCCTTATCTGGGATAAGTCAAACAAGTCCCCAGGAGTTAGAACAGAACTCGACTTTTCAAAGCATTAAAGATGTGATTCCCGGCAACAATGCTGGTAGTAAACTGAACTTTATCGGTGAAAGTTTTGATTCTGTGAAAGGTTGGATGGGTGGTCTTGTAGCATCCCATAATTTGACCCCACAGAAAGTTGTCAGTCATTTGCAAAATTTTGTCGAATTTTCTGATGACAAACTTGATTACCTGGGGGCGTTTTTGGATGTGGCAACCAATTACTATGAACACACTGGGACGCAAACTCTAGCGCGTCGCTTGATTGAACGAGCTATAGCTGAGATTTAAGTTTGCCGATAATTGGTGATGAGTAATGGGTAATGTTTGTAGTTATTTATTACTCATACCAATTATCAAAAAGATAGCAGTTATAAATCATTCGTAAAAAATTAGATCCCCGACTTCTCAAAGAAGTCGAGGATCTGGAAGCAGCGACTTTTCACAAATCATATAGCGGTTCTTTTTTAGATGCACTACACTATAGGGCAAAGCATTGCTGTAACCCTACGAATGATCTGTATATAAGCAAATAAATTAAATGAATAATAGGCTTTTGATGTCTTGGTTTAAAACAGTATGGCCTGCCTTTATTGGCTTATACTGCATAATGTTTACTCCCAAGGCGATCGCTGATTCTTTTGATAAAGATGTATCGGAGTTTATCTCTGGAGGGGGTACTGCACTCTATTTAGGTGCTGGTGTAGCCCTACCGCTGTTGCTAGATGGGAAACAAGGGGGACAACATTCTCTACGGGCGCTAGATTCTCTCGGTACCAGCACTCTACTTTGTATTGCTATCAAAGAAGTAACCGATGTGAAACGCCCCGATTCTGACGAACACGATAGTTTCCCCAGTTGTCATGCTACAGCAGCATTTGCGATCGCGACTGTACAAAGTCACTATCATCCTGGTTCTGCTATTCTCTGGTACTCTGGCGCGTCTGTTATCGCCTATTCACGGGTAAACCTCAATCGTCATCGGGTGACGGAAGTCTTAGCTGGGGCGGTACTGGGATATCTGACAGCGCAATTGGAGTTAAGCCAAAAGCATGGGCTGATATTATTTCCCATCATTAGCAGTGATGATGCTGGCGGATCGTTGCTAGGACTACAAGTTGTCGGCTCTTTTTGAGATAATACCAACAACCAGTTTACTGGGGCAAACGTAGATCGGCGGCGATCGCATAAAGGTAAGGTTGAAAAATCGCTAAATCTTCTAACTTATCAAATTTACCTGTGACTGAGCCTGGGTCAAAGGCACTGCTAATTACATAAAGTGCAGTACCATCAAAGGTAACATGACCGATGTGTTGCTCTTGTACTCCACCCTGGCTTTTGATTCCTACAAATCCATAGCGGATTCCCGGAAGTTTACCAATTGTTACTGGTTGCGGGGGGTAGGTGGAAAAAATAATCTCCTTACCATAGCTTAAGACACGGTCTTTGGCGATCGTAGTATAGTTGTCTGTTACCCAAGCTTTCAGTGCTGTCAATAGCTGGGTTTGATGCTGAGGACTTTGGTAATCCACTTTGGTATTTACTAGAATACCTGCTGCTTCTAGCTGCTTTTGGAAAGCGGGATTTTTTTCTAACGGGTAAACCCCAATTTCAACTGTACCTAAAACTTTTCCTTTGGTTGAGATACATAAAAGCGGCGCATTTCCTTGACAAGGCGCAACTTCCCAATCACTTGGTGCTGAGGTGTTACCCAAAAGATTCTGCCAAAGATTCCCCTCTGTAGGAGTAGGATTAGGCTTTGTTGATGTCTGTACTACTGGGGGTTTCTGTGCGGTATCTTTCCCAGACATCTGCTGAGAACGATATTGTATCCCCACTGGGATTAATGCTACTAAGGCAGCACCAATTAATAGATGATAAAGACGCAACATTTTTTCGGAAAATCCAGAGTCATGATTAATGGTCAATGGTCAATGGTCAATAGTCAAGGGTCAAGAAATGCAAGACTGTGGACTGTTAACTATGGACTTTTGACAACCCTAACCAGTTGCGTTGCTCCCATAAGTTTGTAGTAGCACTGAAAGCAAAGACAGTGCTACTACTATAATTGTTATTTATTGATGCCTGCCTACTTATTTGCGCTTTTTGAGGCTAACGCCACTAAGCATAGTAGTCCAAAAAGGCGATCGCGCGCCTTGTTTATCTGTAGCCAGAACGTTGTCTACGATTTTGCTTGTGTCTAGCAACTGCTTTCCGCTTTTCTTTCTCTAAAGGCGTCTCAAAATGGCGTTTTTTGCGCATATCTTGGAAAATTCCGGCTTTAGAAACCTCCCGCTTAAATCTTCGTAAAGCTGATTCAATTCCTTCATTCTCTCCCAACACTACTTGCGTCATTCTCATTCCTCCTCTATATGGATGAATAGACAAAACAAAATTTTCCAGCAGAATAGAGCCTTTGGCTTTATCTGCTGGAGACTCTAGATTTTTAAGTTTTCCGCACCGGACTTAGTAGCGGCGATTACTACGGTTGTTGTTACCCCAGCTACCACCACGGGAAGGACTTCTTTCTTCACGAGGCTTAGCTTTGTTAACTTTTAAATCACGTCCCATCCATTCAGCACCATCAAGCGCTTCAATGGCTGCTGCTTCTTGAGCATCCGATTCCATCTCTACAAATGCGAATCCGCGAGGCCGACCTGTTTCCCGATCGGTTGGTAGTTGAACACGATTAACTGTGCCATATTCTGCAAATGCCAGCTTCAGGTCATCCTCGGTAACCTGATAGGACAAATTCCCAATATAAATCGACATGTTTTGTCTCCGAATTCAGAAAGTGTAGAGAGTTAGATTCGGAGAGACGCTTTAGAGAAATCAAAACGAATAACTCAACCGAAAATAATCTTTATATCCCCCAGTATAGCACAGCATTTGAAAATAAGCTCCTACGGAGTCTGATTTCCAACCTCATAAATCTGAAGTTCAGCCACAAAAGCTGCTCTTAATACTTATATTTTTTCTAATTTCTATTATTGCACAATTGCTGGATTTTTTTAACGCTGTCTTATTTTTTCGCAAAAAAGGCAATCCACATTTTAGGTAAGACCAAATTCTAGCGGTTTTCGGATCGGTGAGGTACAGTTTTAAATCGTCAAGCCTGTAGGGGCGGGGTTTCCCCGCCTTCAGTTGTATTGCATCCAAGTGAGAACCGCTATATGCGTGAAAAACGGCGCTTAGGTTAGCGGTGAGGGATTAGGGGCGGTAAAGATTTTCATCGTGTGGTAACCACAGCGTACTTGTTGGTAAACCACAGCCCTTTAAGGGTGGGGAGTATGTCAAACAGAATTGGGATGAGGAAATTTGGCTAAAATAGTCTCTGCTTCTCTACAGAGTAGCTGATGATATTGACCATGACTAGCGAGTAAACCACCCCATTGATTGATATCATCGGTGTTGTATTGCAATGGTGAGCCATCAAAGTGAGTGAACTGACCACCAGCTTCTGCTAATATTAATTCTGGTGCTGCTATATCCCAATCTTTAGGAGCAGATTTACCAGAAAGGGAAATATAAATTTCTGCTTGTTGCTCAACTATAGCTGCAATTTTGCAACCGACGCTGCCAATAGATTTTTGATTTTTACAAGGGAGATTTTCTATGAGGTAATTTAATCTTTGGTTGCGGTGAGAACGACTCACAACTAAAGTTAAATCTTCCAGGGCTTTTTTGTTTGAGTCTAAGGATATTTGTAAGGGAACCGAATTATTACGGGTTTCGGAAAATGTACCCCCACCTTTAGTAGCATAATATAACTTTTGTGCTTCTGGGATGACGACAACTGAGAGTACAGGGCGTGTTTCTTTAACTAATGCGATGTGAATTGCATACTCGCCTGTTTTCTGAATAAAATCTCGCGTCCCATCCAAAGGATCAATGATCCATACCCATGTAGAATTATTTTTAGTTTGTTGTGCTTTATAGGTTTCTTCGCTGATATAGCCGAAATCTTCATTACCTAAAGCTGCTTGTAGCTGTTCTAAAATATATTGACTGGTAGCTATATCTGCAACTGTGACAGGCTCATTTTGTTTATATTGGACTTGGAGATTAGAGTCTTTAACTGTGCCGTGATAATAAGACTGGAGTATATCTGCTGCACCCCATCCTACCTGACGTGCGATCGCTAATATTTCTGATAAATCTTTCATGATGAAATCTCTAGTCCTTCCCTACTACTCTACTTCCATCCAACGGCGAGTACCGAAAAATTGGCAAGCCTTGGCGGCAACTTTTGCAGCTTGAGCCAGTGCATCCGTGAAAGTTTCTTGTAAAATATAATGGCAGAAGGCTCCGTGAAAAATATCTCCAGCCCCCAGTGTATCAACTACTGAAATCTGCGGCACATCGACAACGCCCCAATTACCACAACTTAAGTACTCAATTGGCTGTTCTCCGTGGGTGATGGCGATGTGGGGAATGTGAAAAGCACTGAGATAAGCAAAAACTTCTGCTGCGGTGTCACATCCCGGCGGATAAAAATTATTAGAACAAATAGCGTAATCGACAAAAGGTAAGATTTCCTCAAACCCAGCTTTCCAACTACCACCATCGATCGCAATGGGGATATTCTTAGCTTTAGCCATTTGGGCGATTTTACTACCAACTGCCATTTGATGTCCATCAATCAGCACTATATCAATATTTTGTAAAATATCCGGCGGTAAAGATGAACTACTAGCTTGGGTTTTCACCGCATTAATGGAAACTACAGCCCGTTCACCTGTAGATTCGCTGACAATGATCGAAGAAACTGGTACAGCTGTTGTCGTGCTAGGGTGAAGATCTGCGATCGCTACTTGATAAGTGGCTAAATCTGTCCTGATTAGCTGTGTCATTGGGTGAGAACCAACTACACCCAACAATGTAGCCCGGTTTCCTAAATAGCTAAAAGTTACAGCCGCATTCGTTGCCGGGCCTCCTGCTGCTACAGTATAGTCAGTAGCGACAATCTTTTGATTATTCTGGGGAGCAGATTCAGCCAGGTAAATCAAATCTAAGGTGACTAAACCTACAAATAAACCATAATTTGTCATTTGTCATTTGTCATTTGTCAGTTGTCAGTTGTTATAGGGAACAGTCAACAGTCAACAGTCAACACTCCCCTCATCCCCCTCATCCCCTAGCCCCTCATGCAAACCGATCCCAAACCAGGAACACTTTACGTTGTCGGTACACCAATTGGCAATCTCGAAGATATCACTTTTCGGGCGGTGCGCATTTTGCAAAATGTGGATCTGATTGCGGCGGAAGATACGCGCCATACGGGGAAATTACTACAACATTTTCAAATTCAGACTGGGCAAATCAGTTATCACGAACATAATCGTAGTAGCCGGATTCCTGAATTGATAGAGCATTTAACTAATGGTAAAGCCATTGCCTTGGTGAGTGATGCGGGTATGCCAGGAATTTCCGATCCAGGTTATGAACTGGTGAGTGCATGTGTGGAAGCGGGGATAACAGTTGTACCGATTCCGGGTGCGAGTGCGGCAATTACAGCTTTAAGTGCTTCTGGTTTACCAACGGATCGATTTGTGTTTGAAGGCTTTCTTTGTGCCAAAACTCAACAACGGCGAGAATATTTAGAATCTCTACAGACAGAATCCCGCACTCTCATTTTCTATGAATCGCCCCATCGGTTGCGTGATACTTTACAAGACTTAGGAGAAGCTTTAGGAAGCGATCGCCAAATTGTCCTGGCTAGGGAACTAACAAAATTTTACGAGGAATTTTGGCGGGGGACAATTGCCGAAGCGATCGCCGATTACAATCAGCGTGAACCCCAAGGTGAATATACTCTAGTGGTAGCGGGAACCCCACCAAGTAAACCCCAACTCACAGAAGCCGAACTCAAAGCTGAACTCGAACAAATTATGCGTCAGGGAATATCGCGATCGCAAGCTAGTCGTCAATTAGCAAAATTAACTTCCCTATCCCGTCGTCATCTTTATCAATTAGCGCTTTCTATCGTCCTCAATCCTGAGTAGGTTCCCGTTGCTAGTTATCTAGACAAGGGGACAAGGGAGACAAATAACTGTTGATTGTTGACTGTTGACTGTTGACTGTTTCCTCTGACAACTGACAAATCACAGATCTCACCAGCTATCTTTAATTGCGCCGCTCTACTTATCTTTTAAGTTCAACTTGGTTCAATTTTTATTGAAACCCCGGAGATAAAGTCAGAAAATTTTGACTTGATTAAGTGTATTTACATACTTTTAATATACATATTTATTTAAAAAAATTAGTTAATGTTTTCTTAATAAATCAAAAGATAACTTATAATCAGATTAAAATTAAAATCAAAAAGATGCGCAGACTGTTAATCAAACTCATGGGGTTAATTTTACTGTTTGTAGGCTTATACTTTTTTGGGCAAGATATTATATTTGTTAGTGGATATTATCCTTACTTTTACAGCAAGATACCTGCTACTGGCTCAGTTTTAGCAATCATAGCAGGCGTGTTATCATTAGTCTTTTTTCGCAGAGAAACTGGTAGCTTAGGATGGATTTTTTTAGGGGTAGGAATAGTTCTAGTTTTTTTAAGCGGTGGAGTCATTTTAAAACCAACTAGTTTGTGGAATTTTTTAGTAGCGTTTACCACCTTAACCGTTGGATATAAACTACTAACCGAGGGCAGAATCAATTTTTAAACTTACTTTAGGACTAAAGCTGCGTGTCATATTTTTTCAGCCAAAACCGTCCAGATTCAAGAGTCAAATGTCCAAAAAATCTTGAAAATTGACTCTTCACCAGAATATAAGTAGCCGTCATGAATTGCATACACCAGGACACATGAAAAAATTTTAATTCCCCTCCTCGCTTGCGGGGAGGGGTTAGGGGTGGGGTCTTATTTTCAAGTCAGCCATTCATGAGAAAATCTCACAACCAAACATGAAAATCTGGCTTTCCCATACCCAATGCCCAATGCCCAATGCCCTTTTTCAAGTCAAGGAAATGTGACAGTTGATAGGTGCAGCCCATCGTAGACATCGCCTAATCTTGCCAACTCTGACAAAAAGTGTGCTAGACTTCTAGAATTTTGCACGCTCAAACAGTCGCCCTAGTCCAAAAACAGCCTTTTTCATAGTTATTAGGTAGGGGAGTTTTGCTAAGTTAGGGGGTGCTATTACAATGGAAACTGATCGATCATGAGGATACAGCAAGAATGACCCAAGTGGTTTTAGGAGAGAACGAAGGAATAGATTCAGCATTGCGTCGGTTTAAACGCCAAGTGTCTAAAGCTGGTATATTAGCTGACGTAAAGTATCATCGGCATTTTGAAACACCGTTAGAAAAGCGTAAACGTAAGGCAGTGGCAGCTAGACGCAAGAGACGTTTTAAATAAACCTATTTTGGTGGTGGCGCTGTTTGAAGACAAGTTCTTAAACAAGCAACAAGACGTTGCCATGATTCTTACAAAAATTAACAAAGATTTATCGCACCCCGATTCGGGGTGTGACTTAATTTCCTTACCCATGTCTGGGTTGCTGTAAATGTGGTTGGATGGAGTCAGCGATCGCCGCTGTCCATCAACCAAAATCAATGATAAATTAACCGTTGAGCAGCCTTTGTTCAAGCTGACTCAGATTCAGTTGGTTCAATGATGCGGCTGTTACAACGGTTCATCGCCTTTTCCACTCCTTGTTTGAGGCTGAGTTCTATGCACTCAACCACGAACTGAAGTACTAAAGACATCATTTGAGTTTCGCCAGCAGAAAAACGTCCCAAAACATGGGAGACAGCCCCAGAATCATCGCTACTAGCTGTATTTTTTGGTTTACCAATACCAATGCGCAACCTGGGGAAATTTTGTGAACTCAAATGTGCGATCGCACTTTTCATTCCATTATGCCCGCCAGCGGAACCAGACAAGCGCAGGCGAGTCTTTCCTAGCGGTAAATCCATCTCATCATAAATCACTAATACTGACTCTGGCGGCAATTTATACCAACTAGTAACTGCTTGGATAGCTTGTCCGGAGCGATTCATGTAAGTCAACGGCTTAAGCAAGCGTATTTTACCACCAACTGGCGCAACACCTTCACCATACTCTCCTTGGAACTTGCGATTTTCAGCCAAGGGAATTTTCCACGCCCTTGCTATTGCATCAACAGCCGCAAAGCCAATATTATGGCGTGTTTGGTCATATTTAGGCTCTGGATTCCCCAACCCGACAATTAGCTGGGGAATCACCAAAGCTGGTTTTGTAACAGTCTCTGTCATGTTGACTTTTGTCAATTGATATGAATCACCACTTTAGCTCTTTGGCTGTTCCGATTGGACGGCTTCAATTTGCTTGGGTTCTAGTTCAGCAGTAGTTTTGACAGCTTGTTCTAGTTGTTCAGCTTCCCGCTTAAACTCAGTTTGGAATTCATTAGAAGCTTCTTGAAAGCCGCGAATCGCTTTACCCAAACTACGTCCAATTTCTGGTAGCTTTTTCGGCCCAAAAACTAAGAGTGCTACTACAAAAATTACAGCCATTTCCGGTAAGCCAATACCAAATATATTCATGGGGTTTTGCCGATAGATTTACAGTTGAAGCAGGAAAGGAGAAGCTGTCACCCATCTAATTTTGCACATTTTTTTATTTTGACTGTTGACTGTTGACTGTTGACTATTAACCGTCAGCAATCAACTAACCTCATGAGTGTGCAATCTTCCTATTTATCTATGTTGACTTGTTTTTGATGAATTATTTCTCTTTCAAATCTACAAAAAAAACCCGGATGAGCCGGGTGTCGCTAAGCTGATTCTAGAAGCTAAAGAGCTTTGTTAAGATTAACGGCCTAGAGTGCGCCAATCAACCAATACATCCTGGATGAGGATGGTCTTGTTATAGACTTGTAGAATAATCAGCAGAAAAACGAAGAATAATAGCATAAAACCAGCCATTACAGGTGTAGTTCCCCAACCAGGAGCAACTTTACCATACTCAGCGTTTAGGGGTCTCAGTATATCTCCCAACCTTGTCCTTTGTGCCATAGTTCACCTAAGATTACTTGCCAAAGCTTTTTTTTAATCATCTGTAATATTCTATAAGAATAGCACTCATAATAAATCTTTCAATTATGGAACCCGCAACAGTTCTTATCATTTCTGTCGCCGTAGCTGTTATAGGCATTACTGGCTGGGGAATCTATATCTCTTTTGGGCCTCCTAGCAAAGAATTAGGAGATCCATATGAAGATCATGAAGACTAAACGTACATAAGGCAGAGGGCAGAAGGTAAGCAACTCTATTATTCTGGTATAATATCCAAGCAGTAATAAAAAATCCTTCTTCCCTAGCCCTTAATCCCTAGCCCCTATTTTCCAGCTACTAATTTTCCAAGGGCTAATCGTGAAGATTTGTTGCCCAGATGAGAATTTAGTAGGGTTAGGACGCTCCAATAAATCTACGACATCTCCTAAAGATAACCCGATATCACTTTGCAAAGATAACTCGGCTGTTTCGCCGTGACATTCATAACAACGCAGAATCAATTGCTGCCCATCATCTTCAGATTGTTTAAGTGCCATTAAGATTAAGTTATCAGCCGATAAATTGAGGAAACTTCTGGTTTGTGGAATATTGGCTCCTGAATTCTGATTATTTGGCGGATTCACAATTACTTGCAGCGGGATATTCAACTCATAACCACGTTTAACTGTCTGGGCTGACTCCCAACTACCAGCGTGGGGATATAAAGCATAGGTAAATTCGTGAAAACCTCGGTCAGCTTCGGGATTCGGCCAGTGAGGACTGCGGAGGAGAGTGAGGCGTAATTGGTTTGGTTGACTGTCATAACCATATTTACAATCATTCAGCAAACTGATACCATATAAAAATCCAGGGGTTTCTCCTGTCAAATCAGCCCAACGTAAGGCGGGAACTTCCCACTTAGCTTTGTCTGCGGGGGTTTGCGATTGAGTTGAACGGCGAATTGCACCACAAGGAATTTCATAGGTAGCAAAGTCTGCGGCAACGTTGAGAGGAAAAGCAGCTTTCACCAACACATGACTTTCTTGCCAATCAACAGTAGTGGCGATTTTGAGTAGGCGTACACCGACAGATAATATATAATCTTGGCAAAATTCCGATTTACCTAACTGACGTACCACTCGCAAACGACTTTGCACCGCACCTTGTTCTAGCCACTGAATCGATTTGAGGGTAGTTGGCGGTAAAGGATGTTGAGCATAATTGGGGTCAATATTCCAAGCATCCCAATATTGACCGCTATCTTGAAAAGCTTGTAGTTGATTACCCGCACCGCTTAATACTTCCCGTTGATGGGTTTTGTCAAAGACACTAGATAAATCTCCGGTGTCAGGATTAACCTCAACCCGCAGATATTCATTTTCTAAAACCCAGTCCGAGGGAAGTGGGGGAGAAGAAGAAAGGGGAGAAGTGGGAACAAGCCAAAATAGACGATAGCCGACAGATGGAATGTCAGAAGCGAGAAACAGCAAAGTTGAAGATTCAGTTAGCTGAGATATTACCTGCTTTCCCGAAACATCGTAAACTTGCCATTGTTGGTTAGGGGTTACTGGTGTAGGTAAATTGACAGCAACTACCTCAGAACGTTGCCAATTCAGGGAATTGAACACAACAACAGGTAAACTATTTGGTTGTGGTGGTTGTGGTAGGGTGATGTGAGATGCGATCGCTAACAGTGATTCATTTAATATCTTCGTTCCTACTTCCTCAATTTGCTGCCATTCCGGTAAAGCATCCACATACACTTGAGTAATGGCAGAACCGGGCAAAATATCGTGAAACTGCTCAAATAGTAGTTGTTTCCAAGCCGTTTCGATATCTGCTTTTGGGTATTCCATCCCGAAACTGACGCTAGCTAAAGTCGCAAATAATTCAGCTTGGTACAATAAATTTTCACACCGACGATTCCAACGTTTTTGATCCCCGTGGGTAGTATAACAACCGCGATGGAATTCTAGATAAAGTTCATCTTCCCAGACTGGGTGAGGGGATGAGGGGGAATTGAGGATCTGTTGGAGATATTTTTCGGCAGTGGTAAATTCTAAATTGGGGAAGAATGGGGAATTTTGCCAACGTTGGGCAATTTCTAACATATCATGGGTAGGGCCGCCACCATGATCGCCAATTCCCGGAAGCCAAAGCGCATCTGGAATACCTGTTTTAGTTTGCCATTCATAGGCGTAAGTTGCCATCTCCAGCGGATCGATACCTTTACCTATGAGTGCAGACATATAACTAAATACTTGACTACCGTCAGGCGATCGCCACCAAAAAGTCTGATAATCAAATTTATTAGTATCATTCCACAGTAACTTTTGGGTGACAAAATATTCAATGCCCCCATTCACCAAAAACTGCGGTAAAGTTGCACAGAAACCAAAGCTATCTGGTAACCATGCAATTGGTGAAATCTTACCAAATTTTTCCTGAGTATATCTTTGACCATATAATAGCTGACGAGCGATCGCTTCCCCAGAAATCAAATTTAAATCCGGTTCCACCCACAAACCACCGATAACTTCCCATTTTCCAGCAGCTACCGCCTCTTGAATTGCCGCAAATAAATCTGGGCGATGTTTTTCAATCCAAGCATACAACGCGGGTGTGGAATGACAATAAATTAAATCGGGAAAATCTTGTTGCAACTTCAACACCGACTCAAAAGTCCGTTGTGCTGCATTCCAGGTTTCACTCACAGGCCATAGCCATGCTAAATCTAAATGAGCATGACCCAACAAATAAATTTTAGATTCCGGCTGGGGGATTTTTGAATCAATTAACTGATTGCGGACAGACAACAACCACTCTTCCCTCTCTTCCTCTGCGTCCTTTGCGCCTGGGCGGTTCATTATCTTTCCTACCACCTTTGCTAACACAGCCAACTTTTCCGGCGCAAACTTTTCCAAATAAAGCTGCACCAGAGCCAACTCATCAGCCACAAAACCCGCATCTAGACGATTATAATCAGGAGATTCGTAAACAAGGAGCGATCGCACCAAAGCACCATGATCATGTCCCGGACTCACCAGCCGTAAAGCCACAAAAAATTCATCACCGGGCTTTACCTCCTGACTCAAAAGTACTCTAGGGGAACAATCAAATAAATCTCCCTCCAGCACTAACTCCCCATTGACATAAACCTCAGCCCCATCAGCCCACCAAAGCAACGCCAGTCGCAAAGATAACCCAGCCAAGGGATAACCCTGTAAATCTGGGGGAACCACCAACTTTTGCGCCAGCCATAAAACTTTTTTTCCCGCTATCCAAGCAATATTGCCTTTCTCATTTAGCTCCACAGGTGTCCATTGAGACATATTTAACGTTGTCACATCAGCAATATTGCCGTCATGTTCTCGGTATAACCAGTGAGACTGAACATTTACGTGACAACAAGCGCGCAATTGCTCAATTGCCTCAGAGATTAATTTAGTATGAGATTGGTTTACAGGAGGGGTCATATTTTGGCTAAGATTAGGGCACTCAGAATAATTAACAGTTTTTGGTTTTGACTGTGCAGTGGGAGTTTCGCAGATCAATCAAGTTCTAACTAACAAATCACTACCATGCCTTCTGGTTCCTCTGGTCGTTATCAAAGCAGAATCTTTAACTTCGTCCACCAGCAATCTCGGCGGTTGACAGAACAAGTAGAACACACCATTCGCTATGTGCAAGTAGCTACTAAATGGGGTGTTGAAGTACTACTTTATCCTGTATATCTGTGGTTGCATTCTAGCCAATCATCAGAGAGAACCCTGGATGGTCAACCAAATCAACCTAAACTACAGTTAGAACCACAAACTCCGCCAGATGCTGACACGCCCATAGTCAATGTACTAGAGACTGTCAAAAATTTACCATTTGCGGATGCGACTACCACCCCCTCAAACGACAGATTATCATCGGTAAATCCCTTAGGGTTCCGAGAATTGTTCCGGGAGAAAATTTTTAAGAGTAAATCAACTGCTAACTCTAGTCTTGTCAAGTCCATAACTACTCCAGAGAATTCAGTCAGGAGTCTCAATCCTGTGCCAATGTATCCAATAGTACGAGGAATTGCCACAAATTTAGCAAAGCGCAATTTATTACTCGTTACTGCGGATAATGAAACTCTCGACATTTTGACACCTCAACAGCAAGCAAAATTAGAAGACAAAATTATTAGTGAAGTCGCTGACTACTGGCGTGCTTGGCGCTTATTGAAAGTCAAAAAACAAACCTCACCTTTACCAGAAATTGAGCGTTTATTAGCAAAACTCACTGTTAGCAACTCAGAACAGACACCCGCTCTCACTCCCGGTAAAGTAAACGAGGAAGTAAATAAGTCTCAAGATTTACTCAATTACCAAAAAACCTTAACATTCCTCGATGCAGCTTTAGCAAATTTAGAATCAAAGGCTATTGTGCCGATACAACAACGTAGCCAAGAAATTATCCAAATCGCCCAAACTCAATTTAATATTTTTCTTTATGGCAAAGAGGAGTTAGCAGCTAGAGGAAAAATTACAGCCACTAGTGATGAATTAGAAAATCAAGGGTTCAATCTTGAGGCTGTGATTGCAGCTGCTCTCAATTACTTTCTTGGTGTTGATAGTTCCAAAAAACTTGAGACAAGTAATACAGAAATCAAATCCCCAGGTAAAAGATTAGCTCATAGACCTGCCCCAAAGTCAATAATTAGCCAGAGTGAAAATCAAGATGTAAACGCAGATACTTGGTTATCATGGAATGATTTGTATGGCGAGTCTGAGACTACTGTGAAAACTCCACAGCAGGCTTTATCCTCAACTTCATCAGCGAGAACTTCAGTACCTAAAAATTCAGTTAAGAATTATCAAAATTCTTTACCAAAAACTCAACTTGATGCTGATTTAACACAAAAGAAAAAATCGTCCCCCAATCTCTCCCGGACGCAGAAAAAATCTGGTAAAGTTACCTCTAATAAACAAACCAATTCCTCTATTAACCAACCTAGCAGTAATAGTAAAGCAAACACTCAAATAGAAGCAAAGCCAGATTGGATCGAAACAAAAGCGACATTCATGGGGTATGAAAAACACTTCTTAGAAAAAGTCTTTGAATTGCTTGATAGTATTATGGTTTGGTTAGAAACAATATTTGTAAATATGATGATGTTTTTACGAGGTTTGTTGCGAGTTAAGTAAGCAACAGTCAATAGTCAACAGTCAACAGTCAACAGTCAACAGTCAACAGTCAACAGTCAACAGTCAACAGTCAACAGCGCCGCACTGAGCTTGTCGAAGTGTCAACAGTCATTTGTGAGAAAGATCAGAATTTTGAATTTTGAATTGTTTAATGGTGGGTTGGGTAGTGAAAGTTCTTGTTTACTGTAAGTACTTCAATTTTAAAAATCCACTGGAAAAACCAAAGATGGAAACGTTTGTTGTGGATTTACCGCAAATCCCCAAGATTGGAGAAACAATTGTGGTTGAGAAAATGTCGCCCATGAAACAGTGTGTCATTATTTTTGAGTACATTGTGACGGCGGTACAGTTTAATGCAGTTAGCGAAGCAGCTGATGCACCCAATGCTAGAGTCAATGTCTGTTTAAATCACTGTTGGGAAGGTACATCTAATTTCAAGCTGACAAACTTTTTGGAAAAATAAAATATTCCACTATGGCGATCGCTGGTCTAACATAAAGATATGTTAATTAAGCGATCGCCTATCGGCATGGAATGGCAAGAACTTCGAGGTAACTGGGTGCTGATTCCCCGAAATCCCATCGGGATCATTCATTTCTTAGGAGGTGCTTTCGTAGCTACTGCACCCCACCTAACTTATCGTTGGCTACTAGAACAGCTAGCAAGTAAAGGATATGTTATAATAGCAACCCCTTTTGTCAATACGCTAGATCATATTGCGATCGCTAAATCTGTACTGCTAAACTTTGAGCGCACTCTCGAACGACTCCGGGAATCTTCAGCATTACGCAAGCTTTACCTTCCCATCTACGGTATCGGACACAGCATGGGTTGCAAACTCCATTTATTAATTGGTAGCGTGTTTGACGTAGAACGTGCAGGTAACATTCTCATCTCTTTCAACAATTACGCTGCGAAAGATGCTATCCCCCTAGTGGAACAGTTCAATTCTGCTTTAACAATTGAGTTTACTCCCAGCCCACTGGAAACTAACAAGCTGGTGCAAACACGTTACAATGTCCGGCGCAACTTATTGATAAAATTTCGTAATGATAACCTCGATCAATCAAAAGCTCTAAGCCAAATTTTACAAGAACGCTTTCCAGAGTTGGTGACGGTACAAATTTTGCCTGGAAGTCATACCACGCCTTTAGGCCAAGATATGAAATGGCAAACAGGAGCATCTTTTACACCTTTTGATGCTTTAGGGCAATGGTTTAAACAAGAAGCATACCGTGACTTGAACCAATTAAAAACTGCTATGCTCTTTTGGCTGAATCCTCTTTCCCCGCCATCATAATTTAAAATATCAAAATTTACGCAAGTGTCATATATTGCTAGTTAAGCCTGTCAATTGTGATTTGTCATTTGTTAATGGTCAATTCTCCAGAAATTCTCAACTAGAGTCTTTTGACTATTGACTCTGAACTTTTGACTATTGACTCTGGACTCTGGACTATTGACTCTGAACTATTGACTTCCTCGCCTTTGTCTATGTTTAAAATACTAGTAATTGATGATGATAATTCTATCGTCATACTCCTAAAAAGGATATTAGAAAAACAGGGTTACGAAGTAGTTACTGCTTGTAACGGAGAGGAAGGACTTAATCAAGTACTTGCTTGTCATCCAGCACTAATTATATGTGATTGGATTATGCCTGGTTTGAATGGTTTAGAGGTTTGCGATCGCATCAAGACAGATCCCAAGTTGTCTACTATATTCTTTATTTTATTAACTTCTTTGGATTCAGTTGCCGATCGCGTCAAGGGTTTAGATGCTGGTGCTGATGATTTTATCTCTAAACCTATCGAACAGCACGAATTGCAAGCCAGGGTAAGAGCAGGATTGCGTCTACATATTTTAAGTCGGGATTTGCAAACCCAAAAGCTGCTTCTAGAAGCAGAGTTAGCAGAAGCCGCAGACTATGTGCGATCGCTTTTACCTCTTCCTATTACCGAACCCTTGAGCATCAATTACCGATTTATTCCCTCGCGACAACTCGGTGGTGATTGTTTTGATTACTACTGGCTGGATGCTGATTGTTTGGCTATCTACCTCCTAGATACCGCCGGACATGGACTTAAAGCCACTCTTCCCTCGATTTCTGTGTTAAACTTGCTGCGATCGCGCGCTCTTGGTAACCTCAATTACTATCAACCAAGTCATGTTCTCAAAGCATTAAATGACACTTTTCAGATTAGTTATCAAAATGATAAATACTTTACTATCTGGTATGGAGTCTATAACACAGTTAAGCGCCAGCTAATTTATGCTAGCGCCGGACATCCACCCGCAATATTATTATCTTGTGAGCATCTCAAGAACGTTGAAGTTAAACTTTTGAGAACTCCCGGTATGCCGGTTGGGATGTTTCCCGAGGCAAAATATAAAGATGATGTTTGCGAAATTCAAACACCCAGTACTCTTTATATTTTTAGTGACGGCGCTTACGAAATTACTAAATCAGACGGCACAATTTGGAGTTTGGATGCATTTATTCAGCTACTCATCAGTTTGCGGCATAACATTGAACCTCATCTAGATCAAGTCTTGAATTATTTAATGGCTTTGCATTCTCAAGAAACTTTTAATGATGACTTATCTATTATGGAAATTAAATTTGATTAATTAAGTTTTAGAAAGTATAGCTTCGTGAAATTCATCTTGATTAGCAAATATTTCAAACACCTTATCCATACTAGTTAATTCAAATAATATCCTTACTTGTTCATTAATTGAACAAAGTGCCATCTGGCTATTTGCCGCTCTTAAGCTTTTGAAAGCTAACACCAAAGCTCCCAACCCAGAACTATCCATAAACGTCACATCCTGAAAATCGACTAACACAATTTTTGCACCTTCTTCTATTAATTCATTGAGTCTTTGACGCAATTCTTGCGATGTGGCTGAATTGATAATTCCGCTGAGCTTAATAACTTGCACTTCTGATTGTTTCATGATATTTTATCCTGATTTTCTAAATAAAACTGATGTTGTGATGATTTTAAGTATTATATAGCACACATATTTTATTTGATAAACCCTCAATGTAGATAAGTTCATGTACTACTAATACTGAATGCTGTATCATAGGTTATCAACATCAACCAAATCTGAATCCAGAACTACCAATTATTAACTAATAACTAACTAATAACTAACTAGATACCTGAATTTTGAGATTGCTAATCTACCCTCAAAAAGCGCTCACCCTCTCCCACGGGAGAGGGTTGTGCTAGCCTGCGGTAACGACTTCGTCGAAAGCATTACGCATCTTGGCTGCGCTCGCAATGCTTCGCATCTCCCCTTGGGGAGATGCGAACGAGAAGCGTTTGCGATGAGCGAATTCACGACGTACTAGTGGTTCATAACATTAGTTCTCTTCAGAGAATAAGTTCGTTGTCAGGACTTTAATCGGTGGATATTGAAGCAGCCTTGACGCTGACGACAAAATCATCAACTATGCCTTTAGCACCAGCCAATTTCTCCGATAGCAGGAGTTAGGATAGTCGTCTGGTAACAATGATGAATAATTTACTGGACATAATCTCAGCCGCCGATTGAGAGCGACTACAATAGAAAACACTATTGGAATAGTTCGCCTCTTATTTTATATAATTCCCAAATCTTAGGGATGTCTTAACACTTTTCCTGGAAATTGCTCAAACGGGACTGACTTTAGCTCGATAAAGTAGCTTTTCTCCTTGACGATAGCCAATGTAACGCACCTTGACTATTTCACCTGGTTGTAGATTTCCGTCCATCAACTGGTGCCATTGGGGATCGTAAGGTAATTCTGCGCCCACCGATGCGATCGCTTCTATTCCCCATGCAAGTAATAGTTTTTCTAGGGGCTTTTGCACCAACGGTACTATTTTAATCGCTGCTAGCTGCGGATTTTCTTCAGCTTTTTGTGCGGCTGTCGGCCATTGCAATAACAATGATTCTAAATGTTGCAAACTCTGCTGCTGAAACTCTTGAAGCAATATCTCTCGCTGCTGTTTTAGCGCCAGATGCGATCGCTCATACTCGCTTTCTAATTCCGAAATTTTTTGTAATAATTTTTGCTCAGTATTTATCGGTGTTGAATGCTGATTTTTTTTCTCTTTGTCCTTATTGAAGCTGCTATCCGGACTCAATTCTGAAAAATTTAATACTAATTCATCCAATTTTATTTGCAATACTTGAGACAGTTTTAATAGTATATCTACTCGCATCTGTGCCAGCTTTCCCTGGCGCAGACGCAAAATTTGACGTTCGGAAACACCAGCAGCACGACTTAGCGCTTTAAAACTCGAAATACCCACCTGCTGCATTAATTTTTGTAACAAGTGGGTGAAATTAGAATTGGGCATGGGGCATGGGGCATTGGGCATTTGTCTTCCTTGTCTTCCTTGTCTTCCTTGTCCCCCTTGTCCCTAGTCCCTTATTCTTCCAACAAACTTCTCAGCATCCAAGCTGTCTTTTCATGTACTTGCATACGTTGAGTCAATAAGTCGGCAGTGGGTTCGTCGTTAACTTCGTCTACTACAGGAAAAACAGACCGCGCAGTTCTCACCACAGCCTCTTGTCCTTCGACTAGTAGGCGGATCATTTCCTTAGCTTTCGGAACTCCTGGAGTTTCGGGAATTGAACTTAGTTTAGCGTATTCGCTGTAGGTTCCCGGTGCTGGATAACCAAGCGCTCTAATCCGTTCGGCGATTAAATCAACCGCTAAGGCTAGTTCTGTATACTGGGTCTCGAACATTAAGTGCAAGGTTTGGAACATTGGCCCAGTCACATTCCAATGGAAATTATGTGTTTTAAGATACAGTGTATAAGTATCAGCCAAAAGCCGAGACAAACCCTCAGCAATTTTAGCTCTACTAGCATCATCAATACCGATATTCAAAGGTAGACTTTCTGATTTAGATGGCATAATTTTCTCCTAATCGGTTATTTAATTAGTTGTCAGTTGTCCATTGTTGCTTTTTTTTCTTGACCATTGACAATGGCTCATGCTAGATGCATCTTGAGAACGCTGCTCGGCGCTTTGCGGACTCTAGCTAAGATTGTCTCTTTGCCTAGACGTTGGCAAGCTTCATAGCGATGGCAACCAGAAAAGCCATAATACAGTCCATCTACTTCTAGGACATCTATGGGTTCTTGCTGTCCGATCGCCGCAATCGATTCCATCAAGGCTTGTACTTTATTGGGATCGTTTGTCCGGGGTAAGGGACGCTTAATTTGATTTATGGGAATTTCTTGGATTCTAACCATCAGGTGTTTTCTAACTAAATTCCTTTTTTGACCATAAATAAATCATACTCGTTATGACTTTGTTTTGCAACTATTGGGGCAAAACTGGTAATGGTATCATTGGAGCAATCATGGGACAAAACCACTACGTTACAAAGCAACTGGCAAATCCGCTCCAACGCCGCGTCAAGGGGCAGAATCAAGTTCAACAGAAAAAGTCGTACTGGAATTTTTCCCGTACTCTACTGATAGCATTTTGTTTATTAGGGCTAACTGCTGCCTCAAGCACTGGGAGCAAAACTAAGGATGTGGTTTTGAAAATTGGGATTGTCCAAAGATTTGGGGAAAAACCCACAGCCAAGCTGCAATTGGAACCAAGTAAAGGCGATCGCATAAAGCTGAAATTTATCACCGGGAATCGGGAGGAAACCCTAGTCACCAACAATCCAGTCAAGTTAGAAACGGTAATGGAAACGTTACCTCAAGCAAAAGTTGATGAGGTGGTGGTTTTAGGTACGTACCGCACCTTTGAAACTGCTGAAGACAGTGCCCAAAGTTGGCGTTCTCAGGGAATAGAGGTAGAAATAGCTCAGCCCGAACGCTGGCAAGTTTGGGCTAAACGAGATGTGTACAACACTCCTTTATTGCGAAGACTACTATTGCAGAGTTTGCCAGCTTCTAGTCAGAATATCGCATACCTGGATACAAAAGTTTTGCCAAAATTGCCTCGGGTGAGTTGGGTAATAAATGGTAAACGTTACAGCCGGAGCAATGTAACAATTAGTACAGATAAAAGCTTGATTCGCGTAAATTCAACTGCCAACCCAGAGAAGGCTCGTCTTTACGCTGGGCAAATGATTTTACAGCCCAATGCTTATGGTACGTATACTCTGGTTAACGAAGTGCCATTAGAAACTTATTTACGGGGGGTTGTACCTTATGAAATTGGGACTAATGCACCAGCGTCTTCTGTAGAAGCTCAGGCAATTCTTGCCCGCACTTACGTTTTACGTAATTTGCGTAGATTCGCGGTAGATAACTACCAGCTATGTGCTGATACGCACTGCCAAGTTTATTATGGGCTAAATGGAGTTGCTCCCAATACAGACCGAGCGATCGCGGCAACTAAAGGCATGGTATTAACTTATCAAAACCAGCTAGTAGATGCTCTTTATTCCTCAACTACTGGCGGTGTTACTGCTTCCTTCAGTGATATCTGGAATGGAGAGGATCGTCCCTATCTTAAACCAATACTGGATGCGCCTATTAATATTTGGGACTTGTCTCGACAGAATTTAGCGGATGAAAAGAATTTTCAGCAGTTTATTAATCTGCGACAAGGATTTAATGAAAGCGACGGGGATCTATTCCGCTGGCGTAAAGAAACCAGCCTAGAAGATATTACTAAGGGCTTGCAGAAATTTTTGCAAGTTAAAAAAAGTCCCTATAGTAAATTTAAAAAAATTGAAGCCATGGCCGTAGTCAAGCGGTCTGCTAGCGGACGCATTCTCGAACTAGCTGTGAAAACTGATATTGGAGTTTTTAATTTACACAAAGACGAAGTTCGTAGTGCCTTTGCTGCTCCCATCAGCACACTATTTTACATTCAACCCCTCAACAAAGGACAATCAAGTGTGTGGGGATACGCCTTTATTGGTGGAGGATTCGGACATGGAGTTGGTTTGAGTCAAATTGGTGCACAAAATTTAGCCAAGCTAGGTTGGTCTAGTCCCAAAATTCTCCAATTTTACTATCCTGGTACTCAAATTAAAATTCTCAGTAACGAGATTCAGCCCTAGCAAAAAACCATCTTTCATCATTAGACATCTCCAGAAACTAGGTTTTCACCTAGACAGGGGAAGGGTTTGAGATTCTTTCTCGGAGATGTCTATTATCCAGTGAACTACTCCTAGTTGCCTACGGCTGAACTAGGAGCTTCTGTAATCACGGGGGAGTGCCTAAACTTAGACTTTCGCCCAAGAGTAGGACTTACCTCCCCTCCTACAGCAGAGACGGCTGAACCTTCCGCCTTTAGCATTCTGATACCCTCTGCTCTAATGTTTATAGCTGCATTTCCATCACGGTCATGGTGAGTGCCGCAGTGTGGACAAGTCCATTCACGGTCATCAAGTGGCATCTTACCCATCTGATAGAAACAATTAGAGCAGAGCTGAGAACTGGGAAACCATCTGTCAATCTCAACCAACCTTGCGCCTTTGCGTTCTAGCTTGTAGGACAAGAAGTTGGTAAATGTTCCCCACCCAGCATCAGATATTGCTTTCGCCAATTTGTGATTACGAACCATGCCCAAGACATGAAGATTTTCTACTATGACAGCTTGGCTATCGCTGACCAACTTGTAGCTAAGTTTATGTAGGAAATCTTGCCGCGAATTGCTTACTCGCTCGTACACTTTAGCGACAACTTTACGATATTTATTTCTTGAATTACTTCCTTTATGTTTACGTGCTAATTTTTTCTGCTTCCGTTTAAGGTTTTGCTCGTGTTTGGCAATATGTCTGGGATTGTCATATTTAGAAACCTTTTCGCCGTCAGTCACGACAGCAAAATGCTTTAATCCCAAATCAACGCCATAAATCTTGCCCTCTGTAATCTTTGTGGCATCTCCTTCCATTTCAGTCAGGATAGATGCAAAGTATTTACCTGAAGGAGTTTTACTTACGGTGACAGTCTTAATTTTCCCCTGAATTACTCTGTGGATTTTGGCTTTAACTATCCCAATGTTGCCAGGAAGTTTGACGCTACCATCCACAATTTTGACGTTTTGAGGATATTGAATAGACTGTTTCCCGTGCTTAGATTTGAATTTAGGAAACCCGGCACGTTTATCAAAAAAGTTCTTGTACGCTGTGGTTAGATTCAGTGTTGTAGCCTGTAAAACTTGGCTATAACAATCACCTAACCAAATAGTATCTTCTGCGTTTTTGAGTACAGGAAGAAATGCGTTGAGTGCAGCACGGCTAAGTCCTTTACCCGTCTCCTTGTAAGTCTCAATCGACTTATTCAGAGCATAATTCCACCACCATCTCGCACAACCAAACGCTAATCGCAGTTGTGTTTCCTGCTCTTTTGATGGATATAAACGAACTTGTACAGCCTTGTGCAGCACTCAAATCACCTCCTGGATCTATCCATATAAGCACGATATACCATTTTTGATAAAGCACTAAAATAAAATAATTGGGGATTCGTCATACATCTGGAAGAGAGTTTTTGCTTGGCAAAAAATCAATTCCAGATGCAATCCTTATCCCCCGCTCCCTATCTCCACCCTATGAGTACATTGAGGGTGGGGACTTCCGCGACACGTTAAAAATGAGGGGGAGAGGGGCAGAGGGATGAGGGAGTGTGGGGAGTTTTCTTCCCAATACCCAATGCCCATTGACCATTGACAAAATCTCCATCCCCTTGTGGGTGGAGATTTTCAAACCATCAGAAATTCTGGCTAAAGATTTGATGATGGAGGTGTCTAATTCTTAGTAGAGTTCTTCTTCTTTGTGGGTTTCGATGACTACGTCAGAGGCAGGATAAGCGACGCAGGTCAGTACATATCCAGCTTCGATTTGATCGTCGTCTAAGAAAGACTGGTCAGATTGGTCAACTGTACCTGATACGAGTTTACCTGCACAGGTAGAACAAGCACCAGCGCGGCAAGAGTAAGGCAAGTCAAGACCTTGATCTTCGGCAATGTCTAAAATATATTCATCGTCGGGAACATTAATTTCTGTTTTATTTCCTTCTTGATCTACTAGTGTTACTTTGTAAGTTGCCATTTCTGAAATCCTCTCTTTTTGCGAACGGCGGTATAAGTTATCCTAAAGCAAAGCTATGCAAAGCACACGGCTGCTCTTATGGGATTGGCCGCTTGTTTAAATTTGCTTCACTTCTGATACTACGAGAAAATCTAAAAGATGTAACTGGAAATTGGCCGCGATTAGTAATGAAATTTAGTTATTTAATACTAATAAGATAAACTTATGTATTGCCTGGCTTATTTAGTCTCATATTGGCAAAAGTTATAGATACGTTCAAAAAAGATGAATGAAAGTCCAGAGTCAAAAGTCCAATGGGGAAGCGGGTATACGGAGACAAGGACAGAGGACAAATGACAAAGCGCAAAGTCGAGCCACTGCGTTCCTGTCGCCTTGCGTCGGAAAGCAAGTGGCGTTGAGCGCCGGCGTCCGGCGAACAGAACTTTGTCAGAATGACTATTGACTGTTGACCCTAGACCATTGACTATTGACTTGATCGCGATGAATCAACAATCTCTGCACCTGGTGACGTTCTAGGCGCAATAATTCCATACCCGACACTTCGGGTATTACAAGCAATTAGCTTTGCCCAGAAAGAAAACCTACAAACAGAACTAGTAACTGTCATGTATAATTACGAGGCCTATTTAACAACAGCAAAAGTGCGGGTGGGGGTGGTTGGGACTGGATATGCGGCCAAGTTGCGGACTCAAGCATTGCTGCAAGATGAACGATCGCATGTAGTAGCGATCGCAGGACATACATTAGAAAATACCCAAGCTTTCGCGCAAGAGTACCAAGCACAGGCCATGAGTTCTTGGCAACAGCTCCTAGAGCGAGAAGATATAGATCTAGTCATCATATCTACTATTAATCGCGATCATGGGGCGATCGCTCGTGCTGCACTCACACATAATAAACACGTCATTGTCGAATATCCCCTAGCTTTGGATGTAGTAGAAGCAGAAGAAATCATTGCTTTAGCGAAAGCACAAAATAAGCTGCTACATGTCGAACATATTGAACTCTTGGGCGGATTGCATCAAGCCTTAAAGCAAAATATCGAAAAAGTCGGTGATATTTTCTATGTTCGCTATAGCACAATTTCGCCGCTGCATCCTGCACCGCGCAAATGGACGTATAATCATGAATTATTTGGGTTCCCTTTGATTGGTGCGCTTTCTCGATTACATCGTCTGACTGATTTGTTTGGTGAAGTCTTCACTGTTAACTGTCATCAGCGATTTTGGCAAATCGAACCAGACTACTATCAAACCTGCTTCTGCATTACTCAACTGTGCTTTGCTAGCGGACTGTTAGCACAGGTAGTATATGGTAAAGGCGAAACCCTATGGCAGCAAGAACGGAAGTTTGAAATTCATGGTGAGAAAGGCGGGTTGATTTTTGATGGTGACCAAGGAATTTTCATCGCAGTCGGGGAAGAAATACCAATAGAAGTTGGTACTCGCAAAGGTTTATTTGCTAAAGACACTACTATGGTGTTAGATCGTATTTTTGATGGCACTCCTCTATATGTCACCCCAGAAGCAAGCTTATACACCTTGAAAGTTGCTGAAGCGGCTAGAAGAGCAGCACAAACAGGGCTGACTATATTTATGAAAGATATTTAACAGAGAAATCAAAGTTGATGAGAACCGAAACAATCGTTATTTTATCCCAACGAGAACTAGACAAGATGCGTAAGGCAGGACATTTAGCAGCCAAACTCCTACAGCATCTAGAACCATTGGTCAAGCCTGGTGTGTCTACTCTGGAACTCAATGATGAAGCTGAACGTTGGACGCTGGCGCATGGAGCAAAAAGCGCGCCTCTAGGTTACAAAGGCTTTCCCAAATCGATTTGCACGAGTGTGAATGAAGTCATTTGTCACGGGATTCCTAATGCTAAACAAATTCTCAAGGATGGAGACATTATTAATATTGATGTAACGCCGATTGTGGATGGCTACCACGGTGATACATCCAAAACCTTTTTAGTGGGTAACCCTTCCCCGAAGGTGAAAAAATTGGTAGAGGTGACCGAGGAGTGTTTGCGGCGAGGGATTGCTGAGGTTAAACCAGGAGCAAAGATTGGCGATATTGGTGCAGCCATTCAAGAGTATGCTGAAGCAGAGGGCTTTTCTGTAGTCCGAGACTTTGTTGGACATGGGATCAGCAACATTTTCCATACTGCACCGGATATTCCTCACTACGGTACACGCGGTAAAGGTAAGCGTCTGCGACCGGGGATGGTATTTACAATTGAGCCAATGATTAATGAAGGGACTTGGGAAGTAGAAGTTCTCAGTGATAAGTGGACTGCTGTTACGCGCGATCGCAAACTCTCAGCTCAATTTGAGCATACGATAGCTGTGACTGAAGATGGGGTAGAAATCCTCACCCAAGCTGAAGGCGATTAAAAAATTCGTAATGACGCTCGTTCCTCGCTACCGCAACGCTTACGTAATTCGTAATTAAAAGTAGCCAATGCCCACCAAAACTTTGATATGGTGGGTATTATTTATCTACCTAATTTATTGGGAATACCTTCACAACCACCAGGAATTGTACCTCTAGTTTTTTCGCCACCCCAAGCGCAGCAGTAATAACGCGCTGAATCAGATAAACGTTGGACATCGCTAAAATCAGCATTTTCGACGACAGCACCAGTATGTTCTCCAGTTTGATAGTTTGGGGGTGCGGTGCGGCTGCGAGGTGATGCGTTTTCTATGGAACCATAAAATAGACGAACTCCGTTGAAATCGGCGTTGCGGAGTTTGGCATCATAGAGGATGGCGCGGGAAAGGTTGGTTTTTACCAAGTCACAACCACTAAGATCGGCGCGGACAAGATTAGCTTCGCTCAGATCAGTCCAACGCAAATCTGTACCAGCTAGATCTGCGCCAGCTAGCATCACGCCCAAATCGATGACACGTACACCTTCAATTCTGTCTTCTGCATAACCGCCGACACCATTCAGAATAGCTCTTCCCAAACGGCGATCGCGTTTTAGGGGTGTGAGTAATTTAGAACGGGAAAGAAAGCGGAGAATCTTGGCTTTCCCGCTACCATCCACACTACTTAAAATTGCTGCTGTGCGACCTTCTGCAATCGACCTTTCTTGAGGCCAATCTTCTAATAATCCTTCTTCATCTAATACTAAGTCGGAGATGCCTTGGAAATAGGAATCTATTGTTTGCTGCTGGGTAATAATATTTTGTTGGACTGTCAGCAGGTTTTGCTGAATTGTCAAGTCTTTAGAAATTACGTATTGTCGCCAAGCCACATAAACAGCGATGATGGCGATGAGAATTTGTCCCAAAGCGCCGAACCACTCCGCCAAAGTACCAGAAGCTTCCCAATTAATCTTACGTCCCCAAGCTAACAAGCGATCGCCCAACCCGGAAAATTTCACTAAGCCGATGATCGCTACTACTAGACCAAGAAAGGCAATGAAGATTGTTCTATCTTGGGGTGAAAACCATTCTCTGATCGCAGTTTGCAACCAAGGTAATAGCATCGCCAAAGATAACATTAAAGTCACTAACGTGCCAAAAATACCAATTAGCCAGTTATTCAGGGCTAG
This sequence comes from Calothrix sp. NIES-2100, assembly GCF_963875285.1. Classification (NCBI taxonomy): domain Bacteria; kingdom Bacillati; phylum Cyanobacteriota; class Cyanophyceae; order Nostocales; family Calotrichaceae; genus Calothrix; species Calothrix sp. NIES-2100. The sequence goes on along the minus strand of NZ_CAWNLA010000001.1, from coordinate 6,657,171 downwards.
TCCGATGATGGTGATGGCGATCGCTAGTAAAGTAATTAGCAATGCCCTAGGCTTAACTGTAAATAGATTGCTTGTCGGTGACTTGAACCAAGAACGGGCTTGTTTCAGGGCTACTGTATTTTGTGGAGATTGCAAAGACGCGATCGCCGCTAAAGCCTGTTGCGTAGCCAGCCCGTCTGGTGTTAGGTTATGCTCACCTGTCCCACCATCAAAATCATCTGGTTGCGTGTCATTTTCGGAAATGGGATCTGGGGTGGATGAATTGGAGGAGTTGGATTCAATCGTCATTCTTTCTATTGTGCCCCAGCATACTCAGTTCATCAGCTGTTTTATATTAACTGGTGGAGGGTAGGGTAGGGCAACCTAATTACTAATTCGTAATTCGTAATTCGTAATTTCAGATAAAGTTGCAGCACTAGTCACTTTTTCAATTCACGTCGGAAATTTGATTAAGAGTTTTTACTTATTTCTATCCCTAGAGGGTTGTTTGATTGGAGAAGAATATAAATCGAGTGGTCTTAATGGGCAATTTTTATCTGCAAATCAGTGAAATCTCCGATTTATCTTGATGAACTAGAATGATGATTTAGATGAAATTTGCGATTTTTAGCCGGGGATTTGGTATTTATTCTTAATTTATTTTTTTTAGCTATTTTGCCGATGTGTGAAAACCAGTGTAATTCCGATCCCCGAATTATCTAACAATTCGGGGATTTTGTTGTTTAGCAATGATTTAAGATAGCTATATCATGAACAATTTTCTCTAATAATTGCTATTTTGATCACGAATTTTCTTGCCTGTGAACAAAGTATTATGATATGATTTTATTATCTTTATGTAAAAAACAAAAGGGAGAAAAAAGCAGCAAAAATTGCTAAAAATCGTGTAGTTTGATACTATTTTTTCAGAGAAACAAGTTTTAGCATCATATTATGAGTTCTGTAGGTACAGCATGGTCTTACGGCGCTGCTTGATTGCCTCTAGCTTTATCACTTTTTCAACAATTGGCTGTAGTGATTGGGCAAATTCAACGGCAAAAAACACCAAGCAAGTTGTACAGGAAAGCAATGTTTCCCAGCTGCTAATTAAAGCAAAATCGGCACCAAAGGCAGAGGATTTTGTAAATCAAGGTAATAACCTGCTAGATGCCAGTCGCTACCCAGAAGCGATCGCCGCATACGATCAAGCGATCGCTCTAAAACCGAAAACTACCGAAGCATGGATTAACAAAGGTAATGCTTTAACGTCTTTAAAACGCTACAAAGAGGCGATCGCATCCTACGATCAAGCAATTACCATCAAGCCTGACAAAGATATAACTTGGTATAATCGCGGTAATGCCTTAACATCTTTGCAACGCTACCCGGAAGCGATCGCCGCATATGATCAAGCGATCGCCCTCAAGCCTAACAAATCTGAAGCATGGATTAACCGAGGAATTGCGTTGGCAAAACTGCAAAGATACCCCCAAGCACTACAATCCTACGATAAAGCGATCGCAATTAAGCCAGATAAGCATGAAGCATATTACAATAAAGCTTGCTCTTATGCTTTACAAGGAAATGTAGAATTAGCAATTAAAAACCTAGATAAAGCCATGAAACTATCTCCTGCTAAATACCATAAATTAGCGAAAACCGATCCGGATTTCAATAAAATACGTAGCGATAAACGATTTAAAAAATTGATTCAATAATATATAGAATTCCTCTTTTAAGGAAATACAAAAAACCTAGATAAATGAATTACTCAGATAGGGGCACAACTGCTGTTGTGCCCTTATAATTATATGTAGCGCAGGCAGATGTATCTGCTGTAAAGTGTGGTGCGGCGATTAGCGACAACACACCCTACTGATATTTTTTCAAAAATTAAATCGGATGCATATAAAATAGGATATTGTTCCAACTAAGTAAGAAAGTAGGAATAAACCGAACTATATTAAGCAATTTCAAAAGATTGGCATTAATTCTGTAGTAAGGACTTCAGTCCTTATTTGCGAACTAAAGTCCTCACTACAAACCTTTAATTATTTACTCTGTTCGACTTATCTATAGTTAGATTATTTCCAAAAAATATGAAAAAATTATTGATTACTGGAGCTAGTGGCTTTTTAGGTTGGCATATTTGCCAGTTAGCAAAAACAGAATGGGAAGTTTACAGTACTTATTTTTCCCATTCTCTAGAAATACCTGGTGTCAAGACAGTGAAAGTCAATTTGACAGATTTTCAGGAATTAAAAGATATATTTAATGATATTAATCCCACAGCAGTTATTCATACTGCGGCGAATTCTCAACCTAACTTTTGCCAAAATCATCCTGAAGAATCATATACAATTAATGTCACAGCATCCTGCAATCTAGCAGGACTTTGTGCTGATTATGCAATTCCTTGTGCGTTTACATCAACAGACTTAGTTTTTAATGGTTTAAATGCTCCCTATAAAGAAACAGATTCAGTGTCTCCTGTGAGTCTTTATGGTGAGCAAAAAGTCAAAGCTGAATTAGGTATGTTAGAACGATATCCTCATACAGCAGTCTGTAGGATGCCATTAATGTTTGGCATAGGTACACCCACTGCTAAAAGCTTTATTCAACCATTTATAGAAACCTTAAAAGCAGGTAAAGAACTAAATTTATTTATAGATGAATTCCGCACGCCAGCAAGTGGTACAACTGCCGCAAAAGGACTTTTATTAGCCTTAGAAAAAGTCCAAGGGGTGATTCACCTAGGTGGGAAAGAAAGAATTTCGCGCTACGATTTTGGTAAGTTATTAGTAGAGGTCTTTCAAATTACCGATGGAAAAATTAAAGGCTGTTATCAACAAGATGTAAAAATGGCAGCACCTAGACCGGCAGATGTTTCTTTAGATAGTTCTAAAGCATTTGCATTAGGATATCAACCTTTATCTTTAAAAGAAGAATTAGCAGCATTAGTTAATAGACCTCTTGTCTAATGGGTCTGATATCTACTATGTTGTAGCCGAGCTAATTTGTGCTATTGAACTACTGAATTATATTTATATGCTCTAGCCCATAAAAGCTATATTGGTTAGCATTTCATCACTCTGGAAAAAAATCAAAATTGACGGCAAAATTTCAACCTAATACAGCAATTGGCTTTAAAGCTTGACTTTGTAAGATTATGCTGAAAATTACATTTTTTGCCGCCAAGCCTTGTGTAGGAACGATTTTATTTTTTACTCTGGAGAGAATGATTAAAACAATTCGTAATTACGTTTTGTAACAGGGATTTTACCCCGACATAAAACGCGCTGCTTGATAGTTGCAGGGGACTTAAACCCCCAAATTTAGTCAAAAAAGGTTCTACTTATTGAGCCAATAAGTTTTGTCTTGGTTAATAATAAGACAAAAGTAAGCCACTGTATTCAGCCAAGTCCTTTATGAATTTTTCTAGCAGTCATTCGCAAAGTATCTTATTTCTCGCTGCCAATCCCAAAAACACAACTCGTTTACGGCTTGATCAAGAGCTACGGGACATTGGAGAAGGACTGCAACGCGCTCAAAAGCGTGACCAATTTAAGCTGGAACAACGTTTAGCGGTTCGTCCTCGTGATATTCAAAGAGCTATGCTCGATTTGAATCCGCAGATTATCCATTTTTCAGGACATGGAACGGGGGATAAAGGGCTGGTTTTTGAAGATGAAATTGGCAACGCAAAGCTTGTGGATGGGGACGCATTAGCAGGGCTATTTAAACTGTTTGCTGACCAAATTCGCTGTGTTGTGCTTAACGGTTGTTATTCCGAAGTACAAGCCCATGCGATCGCCCAACACATAGACTACGTGATTGGCATGAACCAGGCAATTGGCGATCGCGCGGCGATCGAGTTCGCAGTGGGATTCTACGATGCGTTGGGGGCAGGTCGTCCGATCGAGTTTGCCTATAAACTGGGGTGTGCAGCAATTCAGATGGCAGGTATTGCAGAACACTTAACCCCGGTGCTGCTCAAGAAATCTACGTCTGGGGATGCCACAATTCAACCAACTCCAGATATTTCTGTGCCATCAGCCCCCCAAGCTTCAGTTGAGCAACCGCACAATAGCCCTATAGATGTTTTTATCTCCTATTCTCATAAAGATGACGAGCTACGGGAAGAATTAGTCACCCAGCTAGCTAACCTCAGACGACAGGGTAAAATTACTGCCTGGCATGATCGGGCGATCGAAGCAGGGGAAGAATGGGAAGCTCAAATAAAACAGCGGCTGCAATCTGCTCGCATTATTCTACTGCTGATCAGTCCCCCCTTCATGGCATCAGACTACTGCTATGACGTTGAGATGCAGCAGGCGATCGCGCGACATAATGCAGGCACCGCAAGGGTGATTCCGATTATTTTGCGACCCTGCGATTGGCAAGATTCTCCATTTAGTAAGCTCCAGGTTCTGCCGCAAGATGCCAAGCCTGTGACACAGTGGAGCGATCGCGATGCCGCGTTTCTGAATGTGGTCGAAGGGATTCGCAAGGCAGTTAACTCCCTCAGGAATGGGTCAAAATAGTAGAGAATATCCAAAGTAGTTGAGTAGTCTGTAAACGCAGAGCCAGAAAAGTTTAGGGGCAGAATTTAAAATATTTCTCCCCAGTTTTTTCGTCATTGCCAAATGATGATATTAATCTCGATTTAAAAATACTGGAATAACTTTTTTAATATGTTCTTCAACACGACGCAATTTTCCCTGGCTGCAAGTTATTCTTGAGATAAATATTGATGTTACAATCCAAGCTAGATTAATTATTTTAAATATTTAGGAGAAGATATGTCTTCGCTGAAACGTTTGGAGGCAAAACGTGAAGACTTGGAAGATGAATATGAGGAAATTCGGAAAAAGTTGAAATGGTTTAAGAAAGAACGAATAGTCAAAACCGATTCAGAAGCGAAATATGAACTGGATCAAAAAATAGAAGAATATGAAGAAGAATTGCTAAATTTAGAGCAAGAACTTGACGAGTTAGAAGAGCAAATTAATCAATCTAAACAAGCGGGAAACTCTAACTTAGAAAAATACTCAAACTTGGATGTTTTATATAAATCACTATTGAAGTTAGGATACTGGGAACAGCACAACCTCTTTGAAGAGATTGCTGGTAAATATTCTTATGGTGTATTTTTGATTCAAGGAGCTACCAAGGAATATGGTCAAAGATGGTTACTCAATCGCTTAGCTGCGATTATCCCCAGTAGTTTAGAGGGAAGAAATATTATTATTGATTTAAATCGAACTTCATCAAGAACAGACATCTCAGCAATTTGGGCAGAATTTGCAGATCGAGTTGGTTTATTGGAAAATAGCTCACCTGCTCAAATTGCTAGCAAAATTTGTGATTTATGGCAATCACAAAATGTTATAATTGTGTTTAATAACGTTGATGAAACTATTAAAGAAAACCTGTCTGACTTATTAACCGATTTTTGGAAATTACTCACTCAAAAATTCCTAGAATCCCAGAATCAACAAAATACATTTAAACTATTTATTTTCCTTCTAGACTATCAAGGTGTAGTAGCTCGGTGGAATGTTGGTTTTGTCGAGAATTATCATTCAGATTGGCAACCGATTTACCCTCTGGAATTACCTTTGATCGATCCATTTTCAGAGGAAGAGTTGCGGGATTGGTTAAATTATCAGAGCGATTTCTTACCTCCAGCTATGTCTGCTAATAAGGCAGAAACCGTTAAAGTGCTTTTAGAGAAGCAAGGGATTCCAATCCCAACCCTACGAAAAGTTTGCAATCTTTGTGGTTGTAGTTTGTCTGAACAGGAGGGTAAGTGGTTACGCCTTTAAATTCCGATCGCCTGGAGTATACAGGTAGAAAACAACCGAAACAAGGAGAAAGCTACAAAGGTAAGCTCATCTACCCTTACTTGCCTAGTCAAGAATTAGTGGATGTTGTGAATCTAGCAATTTACTTAGGTCGTCCATTATTACTCAAAGGAGAACCTGGATGTGGGAAAACCCAATTAGCTCTTGCAGTCGCTTATGAATTAGGGCTAGATTTTGAGGCTTGGTATGTAAAATCCACAAGTCGAGCTAAAGATGGATTATATGTTTATGATACCATTGGGCGACTGCGAGATGCTCAATTAGCCGCATCCGGTTCTTTAACTATTGAAGATAAGCAACGCTTTAACGATGCAAATTCTTATATCCGTCTTGGTCCATTAGGGCGAGCTTTTATTAATCCAAAGCGCACAGTAGTTTTAATCGATGAGATTGACAAAGCTGACATCGATTTTCCCAATGATTTATTGCTGGAACTTGATGAGCAACTGATTAAGATTGAAGAAGTACGAGAAAACGGGAAAGAAAAGGAAATTCAGGCGATCAATCCACCAATTGTCTTCATCACTAGTAATGATGAGAAAGATCTACCTGATGCTTTTTTGCGTCGGTGTTTATTTTACCGCATCAATTTTCCCAGCGATCGGCAAATAGTGCAAATTGTCAAAAATCGCTTCCCTGATATTGCAGAGGAATTGGTAGACAAAGCCGTTTCTCGGTTTATGGAATTACGTGAAACTCTCTATGGCGAAACAGGCAAATTCAGTAAGAATGTAAGTACCAGTGAATTGCTCGATTGGATTAAGGCACTGAAGCGAGATTCGTTGCCAGAAGCCTTAAAAAAGTTATCGGGAGATAATCGCCTGCCTTACTTAGAAGTATTACTCAAAAGTTGGGATGCCCATGTGAATTACTTGAGGCTCAGTAGCGATCGTGAATGATCCGGCACTGCTAGAACTATTCACCTGTTTAAGGGAAGCAGGTTTGCCGTTAGGGTTGGCAGAATATCACCTGCTGCTTCAGGCTGTTCATGGAGGGTTTGGGATACGCGATCGCACTGCACTGGCTCAACTATGCTGCGCTCTTTGGGTCAAATCTGAGCGAGAAAAGCAAATTTTTCAGGATTATTTCGACCAGCTGATTCCAGAACAAATTTTTGTTAAACCTGAACTTGACAACACTGACTCAACAACGAATCAACAGGAACAGCCGATTTCTAGGAAACGTGAAACAGTCAAAATCCGACGTTTTGTGTTGATAGGACTGACTACCTGTGTTGTTGCGATCGGTAGCGCATTCTTCCTAACACAGCTTAATTCTAGAAAATCAATTGGGGCTGGTAGTTTAGCCTTTGATGGCATTCCTTTGATTACTCCTCACTACATTGCTAAAGAAACTGACAAGACAGCTAAAATCAAAATTATTCGTACTGGCGGTAGTCAGGGAGCGGTCAGCGGCACATTGACTTTATCAGAATCAAACCGTCTCAATACTACTCCTCAAAAGTTTTTATTTCCTAACGGTAAAACCGAAAAAATAATCGAAATTCCTATTGTTAACAACAATAAGGCTGAAATTGACCGGCCGATTACTTTATCTTTAACTAACATTCAAGGTGGAGCCAAACTTGGCGCTCATAAGGTAGCAGTCTTAACTATCCAAGATGATGATGGGGGTATATGGGCATTTTTTGCGAATATTTTTCCTAATTTAGCAACTATTATCAATAATATTGCTAAATATTCGGAAGAACTATGGATTATAGCTGTTTGCATAATTTTGCTTGTTATTGTCTGGAATATGTGGAAAATTCGACAGACAACTTCTTCCAGGGATGAGGCGATCGTTCCCCAAACTTATACCAACTTACCCAGAACAATGCTTTCGCCTGAAGTCATTCGGACAATGGCTGACGAGATTCAAGTGGCTAAAACAATCAGGCGATCTGACGACCAACTTAGCGAATTTCCCCTCATCGTTAACGATTTGCTTGTCACCCATCGACAAATGAAGCAAGGGTGGCGTTATCTGCGTCAGTTTAGTCGGGAGGGGCCACCCATTGAGTTAGATATGGAAGCCACTATTCAACAGGTTGCTCAGCACGGAGTTTTATTAAATCCTGTGTTGGTTCCACGACGTACTAACCGCATAGAACTTCTGCTATTAATCGATCGGGATGGTTCAATGGTTCCGTTTCACCACCTTTCTCAAGAATTGGCAGATACAGCATTGCGTGGAGGGCGCTTCAGCCAGGTTAGGGTTTACTACTTTCACAACTGTCCGGATGAATATCTGTACCGCGATCGCTATCATTTAGAAGCAGAATCAATAGATGATTGTTTATCAAACTTGCCTAAAACTAGAACAGTTTGCTTGATTTTTAGTGATGCTGGTGCAGCGCGTGGTGGATTTAGTTCTAGGCGACGGCGGTTAACAAAATTCTTTTTAAAAGAGCTAGGGCAGTATGTACGCTATATTACATGGCTTAATCCGGTTCCTCGCGATCGCTGGGAAACCACAACCGCCCATGAAATTGCGGCTTTAGTTCCCATGTTTGAGGTAAATCGTCAGGAATTTTACAGAGCGGTCGATGTCCTGCGTGGACGGCATCAACCATCAAAGGACGGAGAGTAATATGACGAATGCTAGTAATTTGCTGCCAACAACACGTTCTCTTGAAATCGAGCAGGCGATCGCATCATTCCAAAAACGATTTACCGAAGCCCATTTATACCTAGCCTATCATGCTGCCTTGCCCATTGCTCTCACGCCCCATTTAACCTACTGTCTCTGGGCGAATTTTCAAAAAGATTTAAAAAACCAGGATTTAAAAGTGCCGTGGATTGCAGTAGCCGACTTGCTACTCTCTCCGCTTTGTCGCGAGGTAGGACATGAGCTATATGAAATAGATGTAGATATACGCAATTATCTATTAGAGCAAATGATTCATCATCCTCGCTTCGGTCACAAGCGTGTTGAGGAATTAGCCCATTTTTTACTGTCCTACGTGCAGCGAGAATTGAATGATTCTAAATCATCAGTACAAACTCTGGCTCAGGCTCAACGTTGGACGGCACTTGCGTATGTTTATCCGGAGGCTGTCGCCCATGATTTGGCTGGGACACTTGCGGAATTAAGCCTTAGCGAAAAAACAGAATGGCTGCGGATGACATCGTTAGCAGAAGCGATCGCCACTCCTCTGCGTCAGGCTCATTTTGAACCCCTGCTAGTGTATCTTCAAGGGATGCGCGAACTGGCTCGTGGCAATCATATCCAAGCCGAATCAACCTTCAAATCTTTGCCAGCGCACAATCATCGAATTGTCGTAGCTGGAGTCACTTTACCCATTCCTGAATTCCAGGACTCTAATTGGCATATCAACCCGATTGCATTCAGGGCACCTTCTCTAAAGTCATTTAAATTTGAGATAGCTAAATTAATTCGTCAACCCCAGTTTATGGGGTTGGGTTCACGCTGGCTAATTGAGCGACATGAACAACAAGCAACCCTGTTTTATGAGCGATTAGAAGGGAAGATTTCCTTAGAAATGGTGCGTATACCAGAAGGCAAATACTTAATGGGAACTGCACAAAAAGAAGGAGACTATCGGGAACGCCCTCAACATCCAGTCAACATTGGGTCTTTCTTTTTAAGTCGTTTTCCTGTGACACAAGCCCAGTGGCGGGCAATTACCAAGATTACCAAAGTCCGGATTGAACTGAATCCTGACCCTTCCTCCTTTCAAGGTGATAATTTACCTGTAGAACACATTACTTGGTTTGAGGCGATCGAGTTTTGCGAGCGTTTGCAATTACAAACTGGGAAGCCTTATCGTTTACCCAGCGAAGCCGAATGGGAATATGCTTGTCGTGCAGGCACAGAAACACCATTCTACTTTGGCGAAACGATTTCTCCTCAACTTGCCAGTTATGACGCAAGCAAACGATATCGTTCTGGCCCTGAAGGACTAGCTAGTCAACAAACTAGTGAAGTAGGTTCTCATAATGCAGCGAATGCTTTCGGACTAGATGAAATGCATGGTAACGTCTGGGAATGGTGCGCCGATCACTGGTATGACGACTATAAGAATGCACCAGCCGACGGAAGTGTCCGAATTAGCGATCGCCGAACTTTCCCCAGAGTTATTCGGGGTGGTTCCTGGATGGATGAACCGGCTATCTGTCGTTCTGCCTATCGAAACGGCATTCCGCCTACAAACAAAGTGCTTACCATTGGCTTTCGAGTAGCCGTGTCATTGCACGAGGCAAATCTCAGATAATCTTGTTAGCAATTAATAAATATTTATTTATTATTCATCCAATAATTTTACAAAAATTTATTTAAGAGTACCTCAGTGGGTACTATCAACGTTAAGCAAAAGTCTTATAGTTAAGCAAGGCTATAGCAGCAGTGAGAGATTATCCTGTATGAGTATCCTTTCCGATCTTCAGACAAAAAAGCTTGGATTGTTTGAACTTATAGCAATGGGCTTCGATTTATATTTAAAGTATTTCCGAAGTTTTTTTATTCTTTTATGTATGATGCTGCCCTTCTCAATCATATATCTTATTTTAACCTTAAATCTTGCTTCAAATCCCATATTATTGATTCCCTACTATCTATTTCTTATATTTTATTTTTTCGTTGTAATTCCAGTTTATACTATTGCATTAGCTATTCTTACAGAAGGCTATGTTTTAGGAGAAAATCCTCAGCTTAATCTGGCAATTCAACGAATTTTGTCTCGATTCATACCACTCACTGGCTTAAATATAAGATTTAATATTATCTTCCTATCGGGGCTTCTATTACTAATTGTTCCAGGTGTTATTTATGCAATAAATAACGGTTATTTTGCCCTGGCTTTTATACTTCGAGACCAAAGAGGTAAAGCAGCATTTCAATACAGTCGATCTTTAGTCAAAGGGAATTGGTTGAAGGTATTTTTATTCAACGTGCTACTTTATATAATAATTTTCGGCTTACAGGCATTGATGAACAAAATTTTAAGTAGCGTTATTGTAAACTATCCAGTATTAATTACTATTCTTTCCAGCACATTAGCAAGCTTAGTTACACTTGGAGTTACAATTAGTGGGATTTTGCTCTTTCTCAACTTAGAATTTCAAAAACAATAACATAAGAAACAAATCGTTTGAATATGCACGTATCATTTAAATATGGCCGACCCATCTGTTCTAACTATTTTATTCCTAGCAGCAAATCCAGCAGAAAGCTCGCAGTCACATTTTGAGCAGGAAGCACGAGATATTAGTGATGGGTTACAAAGAGCAAAACATCGCGACAGCTTCAGATTTGAACAACGATGGGCGGTACGTCCGCGTGATATTCAACGGGCTATGCTCGATTTGAATCCGCAGATTATCCATTTTTCAGGACATGGAACGGGGGATAAAGGGCTGGTTTTTGAAGATGAAATTGGCAATGCAAAGCTTGTGGATGGGGACGCATTAGCAGGGCTATTTGAACTGTTTGCTGACCAAATTCGCTGTGTTGTCCTCAACGGCTGTTATTCACAAGTACAAGCCCATGCGATCGCCCAACACATAGACTATGCGATCGGCATGAACCAGGAAATTAGCGATCGCGCGGCGATCGAGTTTGCAGTGGGGTTCTACGATGGGCTAGGGGCAGGTCGTCCGATCGAGTTTGCCTATAAACTGGGGTGTGCAGCAATTCGGATGGCGGGACTACCTGATAATTTAACTCCCATTCTCTACGAAAAGCCAGAATTAGATGCTATTTCTCAGCCAAATGATTCTGCAATTTTAGAAACTAACCCTCTCAATAGCACAACTCAAAAAACGTCTTCAAAGCGGCATACTCAAGAGAAGCTTGAAGACTTAGAAGAAGAGTATGAAGGAATTCGGAAAAAGTTGAAATGCTTGAAGAAAGAACGGACTATTAAAACTGATTCTGAAGCTAAATATGAACTGGATCAACGAATAGAAGAATATGAAGAAAAATTGCAAAATATTGAAGTTTTGCTTGAGCAATTAGAGAAAAAATCAGGACAAAATTAACTGTAACAGGACTTACGCAAAGACTACGATTTTACTTCATTACGAGCGAAGCGAAGTAATCGCAGAGGCTTGGTTTTTCCTCAGGTGTCCGTAAGTCCTATGTAATTAAAATCACGCAAGGACTTTGTGTCTTTGCGTGAGATTTAATAGTTATGTTTTAGCAGTACCTACTGCTGTGAATAAGCCTCCATTGGTAGACAAGAACAAACAAAATTCCTGTCGCCAAAAGCTGCATCAATTCTACCTACACTCGGCCAGAATTTATGTTGGCGAGTCCAAGGTGCAGGGTAGGCTGCTTGTTCGCGAGAATAGGGATGATTCCATTCACCAGTAATTAAGCTTTCAGCAGTGTGGGGCGCATTTTTCAAAACATTATCGTGAGCATCCACCTTACCTGATTCAATTTCGGCGATTTCTTGGCGAATGGCAATCAAAGTATCACAGAAACGATCCAATTCTTCTAGAGATTCGCTTTCTGTAGGTTCTACCATGATTGTACCTGCCACAGGCCAGGAGACAGTCGGCGCGTGAAAGCCGTAATCCATTAGCCGTTTGGCAACATCATCAATTTCGATGCTCGCAGATTTTTTGAGCGATCGCAAATCTAAAATACATTCATGGGCAACTAGACCATTTTTCCCTTGATACAACACGGGATAATACTGTTCAAGTCGCTTGGCTATATAGTTAGCATTCAGGATGGCGATTTTAGTTGCTTGTGTCAAACCAGTCGCACCCATCATGACAATATACATCCAAGAAATTACCAGGATGCTAGCACTACCCCAAGGTGCAGCCGCTACCGCACCCAGTGTACCACCCATCTTGACTACAGGGTGTCCTGGGAGAAATGGTACTAAATGGGAAGCTACGCCAATCGGCCCCATACCAGGGCCACCGCCGCCATGAGGGATACAGAAGGTTTTATGTAGGTTCAGGTGACAGACATCTGCGCCAATATCGCCGGGACGACAAATTCCCACTTGGGCGTTCATATTCGCCCCATCCATGTAAACCTGTCCACCGTGTTCGTGAACCACAGCACAGATTTCTTGAATGGCTTCCTCGAACACACCATGAGTTGAGGGATATGTCACCATCAACGCCGCCAGTTCATGACTGTGTTTTTCTGCTTTAGCTTTGAGGTCATCCAAGTCAATATTACCTTGTAAGTCACAGGCAACGGCGACAACCTTCATGCCACACATCACCGCACTAGCGGGGTTAGTTCCATGTGCTGAGGTAGGAATCAAGCAGACGTTGCGGTGTGCTTCTCCCCGGCTTTCGTGATACTGATGAATCACTAACAGTCCGGCGTATTCACCTTGAGAACCAGCATTTGGTTGGAGAGAAATTCCTGCAAATCCAGTAATTTCTGCTAACCATGCTTCTAGCTGCTGGAAGAGGATTTGATAACCCAAGGTTTGAGATGGAGGTGCAAAGGGATGAATCTTGCCAAATTCCGCCCAGGTGACTGGTATCATCTCCGCTGTAGCGTTTAACTTCATCGTGCAAGAACCTAAAGGAATCATCGATGTAGTTAAAGATAAGTCCTTAGTTTCTAGCTGGTGCAGATAACGCAACAACTGGGTTTCTGAGTGATAGCGGTTAAAGACAGGATGAGTCAGGTAACTGCTGCTACGGGCAAAGGTTGAGTTTTGTAAAGGTGATGGACGCTGTGTGGCGATCGCATCGGCAATTTCGGGAAAATCAAAATCTAGGCGATCGCTATCTGCAAAAATCTGCCAAAGTTCTAGTACATCATCAACTGTGGTTGTCTCATCTAAGGAGATTCCCACCGCCGTGTCATCAAAAATTCGTAAATTAATATTACGTGCTTGGCAACCGTCAAGAATTGTGTCTAAGTTGCGTCTTCCCAAATCCACCCGCAACGTATCAAAGAAAAATTCAGAACTGATGCTGTAACCCAAACGCTTGAATCCGGCTGCCAAAATTAAAGTTAGCTGATGGATATTCTCAGCAATATTCTTCAGTCCATCGGGGCCATGATAAACAGCGTACATACTCGCCATCACAGCCAACAGCACTTGGGCTGTGCAAATATTACTTGTAGCTTTTTCCCGCCGAATATGTTGTTCGCGGGTTTGTAAAGCTAGGCGTAATGCAGGCTTATCTTGAGCATCTTTTGATACACCAACAATTCGCCCTGGAACTTGCCGCTTATACTCTTCCTTGGTAGCAAAGTATGCTGCATGAGGCCCGCCAAAGCCCAAAGGTATACCAAAGCGCTGAGTACTACCAATGGCAATATCAGCACCAAATTCACCAGGAGGGGTGAGTAAAGTTAAGCTTAAAGGGTCTGCTGCTACCGTCACCAATGCACCCTTAGCATGGGCTTTTTCGATAAAAGCGCGGTAGTCGTAAATAGTGCCGTCACTAGCAGGGTATTGCAGAATTGCCCCAAAAATTGGTTGATCAAAATCAAAGTTTTGATGGTCACCAATAATAATATCTATCCCCAGCGGTTTCGCCCGTGTTTGCAGCACATCAATCGTTTGGGGATGACACTCACGGGAAACAAAATAGGCATTTGCTTTATTTTTACAAACACCGTAGCTCAAACTCATGGCTTCGGCTGCTGCTGTCCCTTCATCCAGTAATGAAGCATTAGCAATTTCCAAACCCGTTAAATCGATAATTAACGTCTGGAAATTTAGCAGCGCTTCCAACCGTCCTTGGGCAATTTCTGGCTGATAGGGAGTGTAAGCAGTATACCAACCAGGATTTTCCAGAATATTTCGCTGAATCACCGGGGGGGTGATGCAGTCGTAATAACCCATCCCAATAAATGAACGGAAAACTTGATTTTTCTCAGCAATTTTTTTCAACTGACCCAGCGCTGCGTACTCAGTTTGTGCCTCTGGTAATTTTAATGCTCCCTTGAGCCGAATTAAGAGAGGTACTGTTTTGTCGATCAACGCATCAAGGCTAGAAAAACCTAACACACCAAGCATTTGCTGGATGTCATCAGAGTTAGGGCCAATATGCCTGTGTATAAAATTATTTAAATTTTGTTTCCTTTCGTCTAACATTTGGCGATCACTAGACTGGGAAATAGGGGCTTTTACCACAAATTGCTCTCCCGATGGAACTATTTAATATTTTGCAATAAATATGAGGGAATTGGGAATTGGGCATGGGGCATTGGGCATGGGGCATGGGGCATTGGGCATTGGGCATTGGGCATGGGGCATTGGGTAATATTGAAGAAGACACGGGGACACGGGGACACCCAGACGCTCTTACACCCCATGTCTAAAGCCAGGGGATTCCAGCAAGGAATGTCTTTTTTCTTCTCCACTACTAAAGTCTCTTTCTTGAAACCATTCGCGTTGAACCCAAAACACAGGCGACTCTCCGCGTCACCGTGTCTCCCACTCTCCGCGTCCTATAAAGGTCATCAATTATTTCTCCCCTGCCCCCTGCCCCCCTACTCCCCTTCCACCAAGGCGCGATACTCATCTGCACTCATGGCATCATTGACTTCATCTGAGTCATTGACGCGAACTTTGAGGAACCAAGCCTCACCGTAGGGATCGTCTGCGAGTAATTCTGGATTCTCTATCAATTCTTCATTACGTTCGATAACTGTACCAGTAACCGGCGCATTTAGACTTTCAACGGCTTTTACTGATTCAATCGTGCCAATACTGTCTCCCTTAGCGATCGCATCGCTAATTTCCGGCAATTCTAAAAACACGATATCACCTAATTGATTTACGGCAAATTCGGTAATGCCAATGGTAGCAATTTCACCTTCTAACCGCACGTATTCATGAGTATCCAGGTATTTCAAATCCTGAGGATATTCCAAAGACATACATTTCCCTCGTCACATCAAAAAATTATCTGCCTCAAGATTAATCCAAGGCATATCTGGTAATTAACCATACTGTAGATTAATTAACTGGCACAATAAATCAAGGATCTGTCCAGAGTCAAAAGTCCAAAGTCCAAAGTCCAGAGTCCAAAGTCCAAAGTCAATAGTCCACTGCTGAGAATTTCTTGACCATTGACCATTGACCATTGACCATTGACCATTGAGCTTAGTTAATCACGCGATTTTTTGAACGATAAAAGGGTCGTTTCACAACAGATGTTGGGTAAGCTTTACCGCGAATTTCCACTTCTAGTTGCTGACCAACAGTGGCTAGCTCAGAAGGGACATAAGCTAAGGCAATGGGATAACCGAGTGTCAGTGAGAGTGTACCACTGGTAACTTCCCCTACTACTTTACCTGAAGATAATACTTGGTAACCATGACGGGCAATATTCCTTCCAGGCATTCGCAAACCCACCAACCGCCGCTGCAAACCTGCGGCTTTTTGCTGTTCTAAAACCGCACGGCCGATAAAATCACCTTTGGTATCTAAGTGAACTAGCCAACCTAAACCTGCTTCTAGGGGGGTGGTGCTGTCATCGATATCTTGTCCATAAAGTGCCATTGCGGCTTCTAGTCTGAGGGTATCTCTAGCACCCAAACCGCAGGGAATTACACCAGCATCATAAAGACTTTGCCACAATGCTATCCCCACTTCTGGATCGACCATCACCTCAAATCCATCTTCGCCAGTGTAGCCTGTGCGGGCGAGGAAGCCTGTTTTTCCTAATATTGGTGCTTGCAGGTGTCCAAAGGCTTTAATGGGGTGTAAATCTGATTCTACAAGGGGCTGGAGATAATCAATGGCTTTTGGCCCTTGTACAGCTAGTAAAACTTTGTCTTTTGACAGGTCTTGAAATTCCACTGTCTTCAGGTCAAGGTGTTGCAATAGCCATGCTTTATCTTTACCGGTGGTTGCCGCATTAACAATAATTGCTACTTGTTGATTACCACTGCTGTCTTCACCTTGGTAATAAACGATAATGTCGTCAATAATTCCACCTTGAGGATTTAACAATACGGTGTATTGCGCTTGACCTAGTTTTAGGCGGCTTAAGTCTGATGGCACTAAAGCCTGGAGTTGAGAAATCGGGTTTTCACCTACGAGAGTAAATTTACCCATGTGGGAAATATCGAACATGCCTGCTGCATTTCTTACAGCTTCATGTTCGTGGCTAATGCCAGCAAACTGCACCGGCATTTCCCAACCACCAAAGCTGGTGAGGCGTGCTCTAAGTTCTACACCCAGTTGATATAAAGGAGTTCGCGCCAAAGATAAGGCGATTTCTGGTTCTTGATTAGCCACAGATATTTTCGTGTTTGCGATCGCACTTCAACATCTATCCTACGAGATGGTTACAAAAGCAGGAAAATTTCATACTTCAGTCCAGTAGGGTTTAATAGTGAATGGCAGAAGTGTTGAGATTTATTAAGCAAAAATTATGAAGTATCGGCAACTACTAGCTAGCTTGGTCTTAGCTATGGTTCTTTTTTTATTTCCCTTATCAGCGCAAGCTGCAAGTTCTTCCAGTATTACCCGTTCTGCTGGCGACGAACTCACAGGTAAGGATTACTCAGGGCAAAGTCTCATTGGCACAGAGTTTACCAACCTCAATTTAGAAAATGCCAATTTTAGCAATGCTGACCTCCGGGGTGTCGTATTTAACGGTACGGTTTTGCAGGGAGTCAGTCTGCATGGTGTCGATTTTAGTAATGGCATCGCCTACTTAGCAAGGTTTAAGGGTGCGGACTTAAGCGATGGGATTTTCACAGATGCCATGATGCTGCGTTCTACCTTTGAAGAAGTTAATATCACAGGCGCAGACTTTACCAACGCCGTCTTAGACGGAATACAAGTTAAGAAACTTTGCGCTAAAGCTAGCGGCGTTAATCCTAAAACTGGCGTAGATACTCGTGAGTCGTTAGGCTGTAGGTAAATGGGCTGGTGGCGGGACAGGGGAATGGGGCATTGGGCATTGGGCATTGGGCATTTCTTATTTATCTTCCTTGTCTCCCTTGTCCCCCTTGTCCCCCTTGTCCCCCTTGTCCCCCTCATCCCCCTCATCCCCCCTGCCCCCCTGCCCCCGACACAGGTGTTTTCACTAAGTATTTATCCCTACCAAAGGGGTGGTTTCGAGGGAAACAATCACCCTCAAAACACAAAAAATCCTGAAATCTATATAAATTAATGGTTTCATATATCCACATCAGGCTACTACACCTTAGAATGATTCATTGAAAAGTCGAGCCGATGGGATTTGCAGCCATTTTGAGTAAAAATGCTCCCAAAGGATGACTTTTGTATTCCTACAAACAGAGATTTCCGTAAGGATGCTTCAAGGTGCATCTGTAGCGTGTCTCAAGTAAACCTCAAGGAGTTTGATTTTATGAACAAAGGTGAATTAGTTGATGCGGTAGCTGAAAAGGCTAGTGTGACCAAGAAGCAAGCCGATGCAGTTCTGACTGCGGCTTTGGAAACCATCATTGAAGCTGTTTCCTCTGGCGATAAAGTAACGCTGGTTGGATTCGGTTCCTTTGAATCACGGGAACGTAAAGCCCGTGAAGGTCGTAACCCTAAAACCAATGAAAAGATGGAAATTCCTGCTACCAAGGTTCCTGCCTTCTCTGCTGGGAAGTTGTTTAGGGAAAAGGTTGCACCCCCAAAATCATAGGTTCTTGTTCTAGGAACCTTAATTTGATGCGGCAACCTGCACACGGGGGCAATTTAGCTTGGGCAGCAGCACTGGCTGGCTGTCCCCCTGCTGCTATTCTGGATTTTTCTGCCAGTATTAGCCCGTTGGGGCCACCGAATAGCGCGATCGCCGCTATTCAATCCCAAATAGGTAATCTTAGGCACTATCCAGATCCTAATTACAGTGAACTGAGGCTCGCTCTCAGTCACTTCCATCAACTACCATTCGAGTGGATTCTGCCGGGTAATGGCTCAGCAGAATTACTGACATTAGTTGGTCGAGAATTAGCCGAATTAGCCGCAACAGTTTTAATAACTCCAGCCTTTGGCGACTACTACCGGACTCTGTCGGCATATAACGCTCAAGTACTGGAGTTTCCCGTTGATTGGGAATCGGCAGCTAATTTGTCATCTTTTCTTGACAAAGGCAGCAAAGATTTTCAGGACATGGGACTACTTCTTAACAATCCCCAGAATCCTACGGGAAAGCTTTTTTTACGGGAATCAATTCTCCCCTACCTGGATCAATTTGCCTTGGTAGTGGTGGATGAGGCGTTTATGGACTTTTTGTCTCCCGATGAGGAACAAAGTCTGATAGCGCTAGTACAGGAATACGACAATTTAGTAGTGTTGCGATCGCTCACAAAATTTTACAGTCTACCTGGGCTGAGGCTGGGATATGCGATCGCTCATCCTGACCGCCTATCTAAATGGCAGTTGTGGCGTGACCCCTGGCCTGTCAATACATTGGCAGCAGCAGCGGCGATTGCTGCACTCCAAGATAGGGAATTTCAACAGCAAACCTGGTTATGGCTACCACCTGCAAGAACTCAACTCCTTGGAGGTTTAGCAGCAATTCCAGGACTACACCCAAAAAACAGCGCTGCCAACTTTTTACTGGTAGAGTCAAATCAGTCAATTTCCCAGTTGCAGCAACAATTACTGACGTATCACCAAATTTTAATTCGCGATTGTTTGAGTTTTAAAGAACTAGGCGATCGCTTTTTCCGCGTTGCTGTACGTACTCAAGCCGACAACCAACGCTTACTCACAGCGTTAAACTCAGTAATAACTGCTGAGTGTTGATTTTTGTGTCAGTTATCAATTGTTAGTGGCCAGTTATGTTTGATTTTCAACTGGCCACTAACTAAATAACGCAAGTGAAGATCAGGGGGATGAAAGAGCAGAGGAGCAGAGGGGCAGAGGGGCAGAGGGGCAGAGGGGACAACACAGACAAATAACTATTGCCCAATGCCCAATTACCAATGACAAATGACAAATGACAAATGACAAATGACAAATGACCATTGACTACGATGTTGTGATTATTGGTGGCAGTCTTACTGCACGCTACGCAGCCCTAGTGGCTAACCAACTACAAGCTAAAGTTGCCTTAGTGGAACCCAAACTTAACTATGGGTTTTACTATCACCAAGCGATTAGCGAAATTGGCAACCTAGCGCAGCATCTACGTGAAGCAGTTGGTCTGAGTATTCCTACCTCACCCGTGGAAACTCCAGAAAAATCTCCAATATCGGTAGTATTACCAGAGGCGATGTTATATGCGCAAGGCGTTGTCTCGAATATAGAAGCACAGCATTCTGCCGCTAACCTAGCCGCCCTAGGAGTGGATGTTATTTTTGACAATGGTCAATTTCAATCTTCGCCCCATTTAGCATTTGCTATTAGCGATACCAAAAGCGGGCTAAACCAACGGCTTTTGAGATCCCGTACCTATTTGCTAGCTAGTGGTTCCCGTCCAGCCATTCCAGAGATTGACGGATTATCAGCCACCGGCTACCTTACCTTATCCAACATTTGGCAATTTCTCCTGTATGGGCGGGGAAAATACACCCCAAATTCTCCCACGCCAACACCACCGAAAAATTGGGTGATTCTTGGTGGTGTACCCCAAAGCATAGAAATAGCTCAAACCTTAGCGCGGTTAGGTTGTCATGTCACACTCGTTGTTCAGCGTTCCCAAATTTTGCCGAATATTGACCCAGAGATAGCCCAGTTACTTCAGGCACAATTAGAAGTTGAAGGTGTGCGTGTTATCACTCAAACAAAAGTAACTCAGGTGCGGCGAATTGAAGATAAAAAATGGATTCAAGCTGGAGATCAAGCAATTGAAACAGATGAAATTTTAGTAGCAACTGGACAACAACCAAATGTTGAATCTCTCAATTTAGCAGCAGTAGACGTGAAATGGTATCAGCGTCATTTAGTAGTTAATAATAAACTGCAAACTACCAATTCTCGGATTTATGCTTGTGGTGATGTCATTGGTGGCTATGATTTTATCAATGTTGCTCAATATGAAGCGAGAATAGCGTTAAATAATGCTTTATTTCTTTCTAAGTCAAGAGTTAATTATGAGTGCATACCTTTAGCGATATTTTCGCAGCCGATGTTAGCGCAAGTCGGTATGACAGAGAAAAAAGCAAAACAGCAATATCATCACCAAGAAGTTTTAGTATTGCAACAGTATTTTAAAACAGTAGCAGCAGCCCAAATTCGCAACGAAACTACAGGTATTTGTAAATTAATTTTATTACGCAATGGCGAAATTTTAGGAGCCGAAATATTTGGTGCAGCCGCAGGAGAATTAATTAATATAATTGCCTTGGCAATATCCCAAAATATTAAAATTCAGCAGTTAGAAAATTTATCGCCTATCTATCCTAGTTTTGCAGAAATTATCGAAAAATCTGTACAAGAGTGGCACAAACAAAAGTTAAATAGTAACCTGGCTTGGCAAGAATTTATAGAAAGTTTCTTACACTTCCGCCGCGATTGGAACCTATAAACAGAAGAATATCAGATAAAATTTATGAATCAACAACAGGAAAATAATAATTCTGAGGTAAGCGAGTCAATCACAAATCAAGAAGCTGTAGATTTACTTTTTGGTGAAGGATGGCTCAATGAAGTTGTTTTTAATGAATATGAAAAAAAGTACACAATTAACGCTGCTTTGGATTGGGTTAATGCATTATCACCTTTAATCCTCAACCTATCTTTATTTGATCGCTTATCAACGCTGCGTGTATTACTTAACCGTGAAATCAAACTCATAATTGAAACATGGGATTTAGGTATAGGTACAAAAGCCGCAACAGAAGCTGCAAAGACATGCATTAAACAGCGGTTGCTATCTCCTTCACCTGAACTAATACCTTACTTAGAAGCCACCCTACTGCAAGATGATTTATACGGTGAAGAGTTTATATCTAACCGTGAAGTTCTCAAATATTTACTTGCAATGCTGCTTACTGATTCTGATAGAGAAGAAATTGCAGAGAAGGCTGCTAATTCAATCCGCACACAAGTTATGTCGCAAGTCAATTTTTCCGAAAAACTTTCTGATAAATAGTAAATACAATAGCCAAAATCATCACATCTTAAGTAGGTCAGCGTTAAAAAACATAACTATACTTTTGTCATTGCGTTCGCGTAGCGTCTCGAAGAGAGGAGGTACGAAGAAGCAATCGCAAGGGTTTTCAGCTTTTTACATTTTGTTACATAGTTAGGTTTATTTGTGCCTACCTACTTATCAGCAAGCAAGCTATAGCGTTTCCTAATCACATGAGGTATATCATAGCCCCCTCCTCGCTTGCGGGGAGGGGGTTGGGGGTGGGGTTCTTATACCTGACAAATTACAAATTATTAATTACAATCCATACTACGCCTGCTGTCACTAACGGCACACTGAGGTTATCTGTACCATGAGGTGACACACCCTCAGCTAATGTAGCCAAAGCCCCGCTAACCACCGCCGCCAATGCTGCTTGATTCACCTCATAAGCTACTGCTAGGGGACTCAGTGATGAACCAGGTAGTAAGATTAATACCAAAAAAATCGACGTGGTACTGGCAAGAAACATTGCCAATGAACCCTCCCAAGAACGGATAGAACTTCCTACTTGGTATTTATGTTGACCAAAACGCCTCCCAATTAATGCGGCTAGTGCATCTCCCCAAGTCATCGCCATCACTCCAGCCACAGCGATCGCAACATCATCTCTAGGGCCAGAAGGTCGCCACAGCAGTGCAAACAGCAATGTTACAGAAATAGCAAAATATACCGTACCTGGTGAACTATCATCAGTATCCATTGCCCGGATCACCCGGTAACGATACAGCAAATAATTTACACCAATAAAGCTAGCAAAAGGTACAATCCCCATTTCCCAGCGGTTAAACAGCAAAAGTACACCAAATACCCACATTCCTGCACCCACATGGATAATCTTACGAGTCAGATTTGGCGGGACATGAAACAGCCTACCCAGTCCTTCACCAAATAACAGTAAACCAATGGCATAACTATAAGATGCTGCTAATCCCATAAAATCGCTATAGCCGATCAAATCATTAATCATAATTACTCGCGGGATGTGTGGAATTATGTTTTGTTCATTTGTAGCTTTTTATAAACATTACATCTAAAACTATAAAAATCCGATTTGATTCGTGAAAAAAAATTACGTATATGTAGCCCACCAAGAGAAAATCAAAGCCGTTGCTTGTGCAATTATCTCTAAATTACGCGACTTCAGATTGTCCATTTGCAGCCCATTTACCCTGTCGATCCTCATGGGTTAACTCAGGCGATCGCTCCTATTAAGGGAGCATCCCAAATGTGTAAAAACATATTTTGTCATTGCGAGCGTAATGAAATGAAGCGAAGCAATCGCAGCAGCTAGACTTTGCGATTGCTTCATTCCGCTTCGCTCCATTCGCAATGACTAGTTTTGATTTGATAAATTTGCACGCATTGGGATGCTCCCCCTATTAAACTGTAAAATCGGATCTAACAGTTTTGCTGGGTAGAAAGTAGCTAAATCGCGCCTACCTTGAAAACCGTAGTTTTTTTGTCATCAGGGTCAACCTCAAAACTCAAGCCACGACTGAATAATATAGCGTTTCCTAATTACATGAGAACGTTTCCTAATCACATAAGCTTGATGTGCAGCTAAATTTTCAGGACTTACGCAAGCAAAATTTGTCATTGCGACCGGAACGTAGTGTAGGGAAGCAATCCCAGAATTTTAGGCGATTACGTCGCTTTGCTCGTAATGACGTAATTCCGTGACTTTTGCGTAAGTCATAATTTTATAAAACGAAAACGCAAAATTATTGTAGTGCGGGCATCTTGCCCGCGTCCAATATACAAATTAAATACGCAACAGCTTAGGATAAGGCTTGACACTCGCAATCACAAATATTTATCAGAACTTGATATTACTTACTCATTTTGCTTGATTACTTACTCAAAATGCCTTATCGCTTACTCATTAAGGCTTATCGCCTACTAATTTTGGTGTTTTCCGCAAGTAAAATGCCTTATCACTTACTCATTAAGGCTTATCGCCTACTAATTTTGGTGTTTTCCGCAAGTAAAATGCCTTATCACTTACTCATTAAGGCTTATCGCTTACTAATTTTGGTGTTTTCCGCAAGTAAAATGCCTTATCGCTTACTCATTTCGGTAAATCGCGCACTCATTTTAGTGTTTTCCGCAAGTAAAAAGGTAGATTACCCTATCAATATTATTGAATGCTTTCTCATTCTAGGAATTTACGCATTCATAATCGAATAATGGTTTCAGGGTATGGGAGCATCCCAAATGTGTAACAACATATTTTGTCATTGCGTTGGCGGAACGCCTGACCGCAGGGTACGTAATAAAATGGAGCGTAGCAATTGTAACGTTTATACTTTGCCGCAGGGTATGGAGTATAAGACTAAGGTATAAAATTTATGGCTTTTGACAATGTTTGTAAAATATTAGCAGAAAAATATCCAACAGATTTTGTGCGTTGGTTACTACCTAATGAACCACAAAAAATTAAAGTCTTAAAAACCGAATTAAGCATCGAACCAATTCGCGCTGACTCTGTGACATTTCTGCAAACAGAGAATCGGATTTTACATCTCGAATTTCAAACAACAGATAAATCCGAAACTCCGATTCCCTTGCGAATGTTGGATTATTTTGTCAGGTTAGTGCGAAAATATGATGTGCCAATAACGCAAGTAGTAATTTTCTTGCAAGAGACAAGTAACGAAATAGCTTTTACTGAAGCATACGTCAATGAGATGACAACTCACCGCTATCGAGTTATACGGATGTGGGAGCAAGATTCAGCCTTATTTCTGGATAATCTTGCATTATTACCCTTAGCACCATTAACACAAACAGATTCCCCGCAAACGTTATTATCCCAGGTTGCCCAGAGTGTTGCTAAAATTTCAGATAGAGAAACGAGGCAGAATACTGCTGCCTATACAGAAATTTTAGCAGGTTTGCGATTTAATAAAGATTTTATTCATCAGTTATTGAGCGAGGATATTATGCAGGAATCAGTGATTTATCAGGATATTTTGCAGAAGGGAGAACAACAGGGAGAACAAAAAGAAGCGTTAAGATTTTGTATGTCTTTACTTAATGAACGCTTTGGTGAAATTGATTCGTCAATTATTGAGAAAGTTCAAGTGTTAAATAAAGAACAGCTAGAAGCTTTAGGAAGGGCGCTTTTTAAAATTTCATCAATCGCAGATTTATCTACTTGGTTAGAGCAGCAACAAAGTCAGTAAAAATCATGAATATTCAACTGACAAAAGAAAAGGAGATTTCCAGATGTAGACAATGAGTAAATTTCGGAGTTTTTACTCATCCTCTACTCCCTGTCCCCTTATCGCTTTTGCGCTTGAAGCTTTTTTCTGTTAACGAAACACTCCCAATACCTTGGAGAATTCCGCGACCAATTAAGCCTAAACCCCGACCGATAATTTGGGTGAGAACGAAGACAATACCACTACCAAAAATACCTAAAAGTAATTGGATTTGAGGTGCGATCGCATCCCGAAATTCTAAGACCAAAGTCACTACCAGAGGTATGTTTGATAATTGTGCTAATTCTTGAGAGCGAGGCGCATACATTGAAGTTTTAGCAATCCCTCGTGGTGCAAAGACAAATATTTCATAATGGCTTTCAAAAATTGCCTTTGGCTCATTTACATAATTATTTAACCTGTATTTCCAAGATAAATTGTTTCTAAATCTTTCAATTTCCCTAGTGGAAATCAATCGCCGATCGTAATAACCTTGTTTAATTACTTCTAAATCTGCTAAAGAATTAAGTAGCGGCTGTACTACCCCATTAGCTACCTGAATTAACAAGTTCTCTAAAATCATTAATGCTTGTGACTCTGCTTCTGGGCTACCTGCTGGGTAAGAAGTATTATCAACTTGCAAATCAGTTTGAAATAGTAGATGAGTAAATAGCTCGATGATTAAAGGAATTTTATTCAGGATTTCTTTCTGGACAATTTGAATATTTTGTAGTAATAAATTGACAATTTCGAGAGAGCGATCGCCAACTTGCACCCGCGTAAATTTGCCAAAAAAATCTGTGACTGTCACCTGCCATAAATCATGTAATATCGTTTCTTTTAAATCATTCAATTTATTTATAGAAATTTGCGCTACTCGGATATCATCTAACTGTTGAGCCAGCTTTTGCAGAATTAAATAAAGCAATTCTCGCTTTTTATCTTCGCGTAAGATGTCTATTTCTAAAGGCACATCTGTGATATTTACTAAAGGCAATTGCAATTTACTAATACAAGCTGCAAATAAATTAGATTGCAATGCCCTTGGGCTAAGTAAAGGTGGTGAATTTTGTAATTGTTGTGAATCTGATGTGGTAATTGCGCTAATTGAAGAATTAATAGGCGGTGGTAATTGCACAGAAGCTGGCATGAATTGCTGTTGTTCCGGTTGCCTTTCTGGTATGTTGGGCAACATCCGATTCATCAGCCAACGTGCTGCTAATAGTTCTCTTCGCCGTCCAGCGAGAATTGCTTGCTCCATCAGTGTTAGTCCAGGGACTTGCAATTGTGCTGTCACTGAGTTGAGGGTAGCTTCAATGTAAGCAATTCCTGACAAACGCAAATTATTTCGCAGCCTAGCAAAAGGGAGTCCTAAATCATGAGTATTGAGTTTCCTCTGCTCCTCTGCTCCCCGCTCACTGAGCGTAGTCGAAGTGAGCGTAGTCGAAGTGCGGTTCCCCTGCTCCCTTTCCTCACCAAACCAAGCAGAACCACCTTGACTGACTGCTTGCATAGCTGCAACCAATTCAGCAACAGCAGTACCTTTAGGACAGTAACCATCTACACCAATAGCCTTTGCTGCTAATAGTAAACCTGGTTCTGTAACAGAACTTAAAAGTAATATAGGCAGATGAGGGTATAAAGCTTTTAGTTGTCCACAAAGTTGTAATCCTTGCTGTTGCAGCTTGGAGGAACGATGATTTCCTAATTCCAAAACCACTAAATTTACTTGGTTAGGGTCTTGTTTAGCTAGTTCTGCTAGAACCTGTAAAGCAGCGGTATCCGTTTCAACCTCCGCGACTATGAGCAAATTAGGAATTTCCACCAATGCTACCCGCAACCCTAACCTAAAGATGGGGTCTTGGTCAACTAATAATAACCTGAGAAGGCGATCGCTCATAGTTTGCTTAAAAACAGAAACCCTGTTCTTCCCCTGCTAGACAACAACCTTGATACTCCTCATTGTCACCGAATTTTAAATTATAAAGTTTGTATTTTCAATTGGAAATCTCAAACATAGAATTTAAAATTCTGGATTAAGTCCGATACTTTCAGGTATGGGTTCCATCTAAAATCTCAAAACCAAAATTGAGCGCCCAAAAATAAATGACGCTCAAACCCCTAAATTCTCTTTGTAGGTATCAGCGTCTAGATGATTTTAATCAAAGTTCAAAAAAGTAAAAAAAATAGTCAGATAATGCCAAAAATTACAGCAAATATCAAATTGCTGAGGTGGAGATTATTGTCAAGCCACAAAAATGTTGTGCCCCTACCCGCTACCTGTATACAGATGTAGCCAGATAGATTAGGACATCAAGCTAAAATAAAACCCTGACAATAAAAGGCTTTCAAGTCAGTCAACAGTCAACAGTCAACAGTCAACAGTCAACAGCTATACTTCATTTACTTGAAAAAGGCTGTAAATTATCCAATTTTGAGAGTTAAGACCTCTACTGGGGTTATCAATTTACCTTGATTCTTTTTCCTCATCAGCTTGCTTGGGCGTTACGGTAACCATAAAAATTAATGCTGTAATCACTAATCTTTACTCCCGTTTGCTCTTCAACTTGGCGAATGAATTCTTCTGGTAGTTCTATATGAACGTCGAGAATTTGATTGGTATCAAGGCAGTTGACATGACTATGGGAATCACTGATATTACCGTATAAACGCCCGTCACAACGTTCAATACACTCAATGATACCCTGACTGGATAAGGCTTCTAAATTTTGATAAACAGAAGTATGACCGATATCTTTACCTTGCTGATTCAAGCGATCGTAAATCTCTCTGGCAGAAAGATGTTCATTAGCTTGCCAAAGTAATTCTAGAATAAAGCGCCGCTGACGGCTAACGCGCATTCCTAGCAACTGACACTGAGAGAGCGCATCTTCTAACGAACGAATTGGTTTTGTAGTGATTGCTTGTTTTGGCATATTTTTAAATTTGTTAATTGTTGGGGCAATTTTCCCCATTTAAGGTAAGTTGATTATTCTTACTTATATGTGAGGATGTTACTACTTTTTCCCATTAAGTCTGTTGTTGCTTTTAATGGCTGGGGAAATTACAGGTTAAAGATTTTTGTTTGTTGAAGTCGTTTTGTCACTTCCTAATCTAAAACAAACTCATTACAACTTTAGCTTAAACTCGTTGGTAATGTCCACTAAAGGCAGGTGTTCCTTGCCCGGATGAACCCGCTAATATCCAGTTGCCTCCCTTGGTAAAATTTTCAAAAACAAGCCACAAAGCGCTTCTATGCATGGAAAACAAGAGAGATGAGGGGAAAAGGGGGACAAGGCAAGGGGGACTAATGACCAATGACCAATGACCAATGACCAATGACCAATGACCAATGACCAATGACCAATGACCAATGACCAATGACCAATGACAATAACTTAAACTTTTTTTAAGCTTCAGGCAGATATGAATTCCGACTTATAAGGTAGCGCTACTAGATATTTGTAGTCACCTAAAACTCAAATTGGATGATATAGTCTTCGAGATAAACTAATTACTCTGGACAAATAAAATAATATTTTGTCCATAGCATCACCAAGCAAAAATTGTAATGTAACTTCCACGGAAACCATTGAGTAAATCAGCGAAAGTTCAGCATATTCACGTATTAACATAACCTCCGCAGATTTACATAATGTCTATCAGGTAAATACAGAAAGCTGAAAATTAAATTCATATTTATCACATTCAAATGAGATTTAATTTACTTTCAGTATTTACTGTGTAATTTTTATGGAGTAAGTAACTAGAGCAAAAAAAATTACAACGTATAACTATATGCAAAGCACAGAGTTTATGCATTTAGGCTTTCGGCTTTAGGTATGAACAATGAATGTGCGACTGTTAATGGCATACCCTATGGGGAAACACAAAGTGAAGGTGGCAAGATTTCATTCTTAGCCATAGACTACCTATCTTTCCAACAGGAAGCCTAGAGGTGAAATGAATGCCAGTAACTCTTAAGTAAATGATTTTCTTTTAAATTTCGGCAAATAGACAAAGACGTTATAGGACGCGATTTTTATCGCGTCTTTAATTTTAGGACTGACGCAACTGGCACAATTGGTGTCGGTGCATCCGGCAGATCTTCAAATAAAACACCTTTTGTCAATCAGTTAAAATACTCAACATTCCTTTGGTAAAATGATAATCGCATCAAGTTTTACCTTGCTATTTGATGATCATTATTGACAGATATTTAGAAATATTAAATAATCAAATATTATTCTCCTGCGTTGAGTAGGAAAATGAAAAACTCCATCCACAACGGGATAGAGTTTTTGGGCATGGGGAAGAATTTTCCAATGCCCAATGCCCAATGCGGCAAGGCGGCTGTCCCTCTCCACCCACAAGGGGATGGAGTTTCCCGCCGCTTTCAATAAACATCTTTTAAGTCAAGACTTACCTTTTTAGCTATTTTATTAGTTTTACTTACATTGAAGTTATCAATGAGTTCTCTCAAAAATGTCTCGAAAAATATAGTTTTTTAGACAAAAATCAGGTTTACAAATATCCATAACAGAGCGATACCTTCTGGTGCGTCCGCTACGCGGTAAGCGTAAAGCCTACGGCATAGCTTCTCCTGTCGGAGAGGCTGCGCCCTAAGCGTTGGCGCAGCCTCTCGTAGAGAACCTATGCCAGAAGGGCTTGACGTTAACGCAGAACTTTTCGGTCTAAGGAAATTTTCTGCCATTTTTTTGCTGTTGTTAAGGGTTTATTTGAATTCAGGCTTCATTGTCAAATTTTTGACTTTTCTAATCTGTATAAATATGGGGTGTTCTCAATTGCCTAAGCAACCTGTTATTATCACCTGTGCAATCACTGGACACCGTACTAACAGAGCAATAGCTCCTGTGCCGTTAACGCCAGAAGAGCAAGCGAAATCTGCTCAAGAAGCAGTTAGAAATGGCGCTTCTATTATACACCTGCATGTTCGTGGCGATAATGGGGAAGAATCTCTGGCTCCAGAGCGATATTATGAAGCTATTTCCCAGCTTAAACAAATTGTTCCTACTCCGATAATCGAAATCACCCCCCGTGGAACAGACAAGTTAGCACCAGGACAAGTAAAAGTTGAACGCGGTAATCTGGTGAAAATATCTTCAGCCATGTGGGGTAATCAGCCCGAACTCAAGCCAGAGATGTGTGCGCTTAACCTGTCAACTAGGAATATTGATGAAAACACAGTTATTCTCAACCCGCCAAACGATATAAGAGATCAGATTGAGCGTATTTACAGTTTAGGTCTTATCCCTAGATGCGATGTTTACGATCTGGGAGATATCCGAGTTGCCTTAGGATTATTGGAAAAAGGCATCTTAAAAGAGCCGCTGCATTTCCTGCTCATCCTAGGAAGTTATTCTGGGATTGGCGCAACCGCTCAAGATCTGGAGTATATGGTTAAATACTTGCCAGAACAATCTCACTGGACAGCATTGGGTACAGGGAGTAGGTATAACCGTTTGATTGCAGAACAAGCCATTTTACTGGGGGGTCATATTCGTACAGGATTTGAGGACGAAACCTATGTCAGTAAGGGACAGAAAGCAAAATCAAATGCAGAATTAGTAGCTAACTTAAGAGGTCTTTGTGAGAAAATAGATCGTCCGATCGCCACCCCCGATCAAGCTCGCCAAATCCTAGGAGTGCAACAGCAGCCACAACCTAATTTTGCTTCTCTTATTTAGTTACTCTATTTGCTCAATGGTCAGTTCCCAATTACCAATAGGTAAATGATGGAAAAGTGCGAATTGCCCATTACAGATGACGATGCCCCCTACTCCTGTTTTTCTAATAGTTTTTAACATGACACAACTCAGTGCTAGCAGTATTTTAAGTGTGTTACATTTGTTTCCGATTGGCATAGTTGTGGGAATTATTTCTGCTCTCCTTGGTATTGGAGGCGGTTTACTTTATGTGCCAGCACTGGCAGCAGTGGGAGCGTCACCAATTCAGTCTGTTGCAACTAGCTTAGTTGCTATTACCCTTGGCGCAATTTCTGGGACAATCCAGAATTTGCAAATGAAGTCACTTAAACTGGAAACGGTTTCCTTGTTAACATTTCCGGCAATGCTAACAACCGAAATAGGAGTCAGCATTGCCAGGGCTTTACCGAGTAAATGGCTATTATTAAGTTTTGCCGCTCTCCAGATTACTGCAATCTGGCTAATAAATTTCAAAAATAAACTACAAAAAGATGAGAAAAAAGCTGCAAAAATTGAGTCTTATCAAAGCCCAGGAGATTCAACACCAATTTTAATAACTCAAGGAATTGGACTAATTGCTGGAATTTTATCGGGTTTGTTTGGAGTAGGTGGGGGTATTGTCATGGTTCCCCTGCAAGTTCTGCTTCTGAAGATGCCAATTAAACAATCTGTACAAACCAGCTATGGTGCTATTGTATTAATTTCTTTATGGGCAGTTAGTCGTTATGTAATCGCAGATTCTACTAATGTATTGATATTGCCAGGATTGATGTTGGGAGTTGGATCGCTATTGGGAGCAACTTATGGCGCTAGGCTTTTGCCAAAACTGTCAGATAATTTAGTCAGATTTTTGTTTACATGTCTGCTGATTATTTTAGCGGTTTATATGTCGTTTAAAGCTTTGGCACTTTGACACTCCTCACCTCTAAAGGCGTGAGGATTCTTGCTACGCCCCCTATTTTCCAGACAGCATAGGCGCAAATGTAGCATCGCTCCCTAAAAGCTGCTACTGTGGATGATCGAGCTTAAAGTTGAGTATAAATAAAGTGGCTGGTGAGTCAATGACAATCACGATCGCAATCAATACTGACTCCATTAACCATCTGGATCTGTCGCCCGCCTCAACAGTAATTGAAAAATTATTGCAAGAGGAAGCGATCGCATCCCACGAACAGCAACTGCACTTTGATATTAAATATGATCTAGAACCAGGAGACCCACGGGAAATTTCCGAGGTTCCAGAAGTGCGGTTATGGTTTGTCCGTCTAGATGCCAAATATCCCTGGTTGCCATTTTTATTAGATTGGAAAGCAGGTGAGTTTGCCCGTTATACTGCTATGCTTGTACCGCACCAATTTAGTCCGAAAGAAGGGATTCAGTATAACCCTGAAGCCTTAGAAATATTTTTAATGCACAAAATTTTTATTTTAAGTGATTGGCTAAAACAGCAAGGTTTACCTACTCAATCACGACTGAAATCTCTAGCGCAAATGCTAGGTTATGAATTAGATGACGCTTTTTTTGCAACTTTTTAACCATTTTAACTCAAGTCTGAAGTATGAAGTATGAAATTCAGTGATCGTACTGCTGAAGCCGTACTGCAAAGCATAGCAGAGTAGCACTTAAAGCAGGGTATTGCCTCGAAATTTAGTACTTGATTCGTCAGTCGTAGTTTAAAAACACACCCTAATCTTCGCCCAAACCCTGATGATATCGTTGTAGAAAATGCCCACCCTCTGCTAATTGAGCGATTTTTATAGGGTGGGCACTAATGACAACTGACAACTGACAACTCAAATAGAATTGCTCAATTAATCCGACATATCATATTTAATGCAGTATTAAAAGCAAATTCCACTGCTTTCGATTTACTGGGTAAGGCAGCCTGCCATATCCGATAATCGTTATATGCAATAATTAAATTTGCAATATCATTAATCTGAATTTTATTCAGCACATCATATTGGGCAGATTCAAAATCTTTAGTTGTACCATTTTTGGCTAAAATTTCTTGTGCTGCTTGCAGAAATCCATCTAAAGTTGCTCGTATATATTCTTTACCCACATCTTCTGTAAACACAGATGAGGATTTGAAAGCTTTAATTTCCTCTAGCAGCAGATAGGCGATTTCGTTGCCTAGTTGATTGTTCCAATTACAGGGTAATTGAATATCCATATATTCAGATTCATTATCTTTATATTTGAGATATTCATGAATATCTACAGCCACTTGAGTAAGTTTTTGACCAGCTAATAGTTGCTGTAAAGGACTTGTGTTTGTATCAATCAACAAATCGGAGAAGATTTTTTCTTCGCCTGCTTGGCATTCAAATACCAGATATGTCCAAATACCCGATTCACCAGTTTCGTCTTTTTTACCTTGGTAAAAAGTTATAGTTCCATCGGCTTCCATCTCGTAATAAGCATGATGAACATCCGCAAATTTGCAGCCATGTAAGCTCTGGAAGTTGAGAATTATTTGAAAAATTCCAGTTATATGATGTGGCTGACTTTCAATCTGAATGTAACGCTTGGGACTGCTAAGAAAGCCATGCAATCGAATCGCCATTTATTTTTCCTTTTGATAGATCAACATCAGTCACGATAAATGCATCTGCCTAAAGACAAGAAAGTAACTAATGAATACTAATTTGGGGCGTTAGATTCACTTCTAGGCTGAACAAATTTGGTGATTTAAATAACATGTGATCGCCCAAAAGCCAAGTATCCTCAGTTATGAATGCTGGGTGCGCTAGTCTTTAGTTTTAACGTAAATTTTTGACTGTGGTTTATTCATTTTGTAACAAAACACCAAGTTCCTGATTGATTTTTTAGATATTGGGCATTGAGGGAAACAGGATGAGGAATGGCTACTGGGTAAGAATTCCAACCATCAAAATTAATTGCCTGCAATTTCCTCAATTTCCCGGTGCAAAAGTTTGCGGGAAATAAAGAGGATTGGAGTAATCCAAGTTGTATTCTTCCCAAAAATTTGGTGAAACTAACGATTTGGGAGCAAAATAAATTTACTGTTTCTCAAAAGCTTGTCTGGTAAAGGGTAATTCTGCCAAGGGTCAACGAAGAGGCAGAGGGGGACAGGGGATGGGGGCAGGGGAGAAACCCCATACATAAATGTAGTTGCTCTGAACAAGGACGTATTATTCCTCGTGCGTTGCATCTCAAAATAAATGTTTTTCTTTTGAGCATAAATAAATTTAGTTGCTCTGAACTCTTAAAGCCAGAGAAATCCAAAATCTTTCTCCAGTCCTCTGCTCACACGCTTCCCTGCTTCTTCGGTGAGATACTTACCTTCTTGAAGAATGAAGGCAGGTATCTTGCAGCCCATGAAAATTAATGTGGTGGAGTACTAGCAGCAAAGAAGAAGGGGTTTAGCAATGCTAAACCCCTAAGTACGCTGATATGCCAAACCAATCTTGGGTTGGGGTTTGATGCTGGCTCAATCAATGTCCTTTGTTTGTTGTTTTTCGGGTAACTCCTGGGTTAGCCACCCCAGAGTTTTTCTAAAACTACTTGGGGTGAAATATCTGCCAATGCACCTGTAGAGGATTTGATAGCCAAGAATTTCTCACTCTGAGGCAATAACGGCGCTGGATCTGTGGCTCCAAATAAGGCGATGGTATAAGTTTGAACTGCAACACTAAGTTGCAGGGTGACGCTATCAGTAGTCAGCAACAAACTTGCTCCGCCAATCATCGCCGCCAGCTTGCCGATATTATCTGGGGAAGTCACCTTCAGATGATGACAAGATTCCAAAAGCGATCGCACAATCTGTTCATCCTCAGGTTTTTGGACGATGACAACGGGCAAATCTGGCTGCTTTTGTTGAAATTCTTGGATAATTTTCTGCCAGTTTTTCGCCGGATAGATTTGGGATGACTGGGTAGAAGCAGGATCAATCAAGACATAACCTGTTTCATTAACTCCTAGGCGCTTTTGTTCCTTTTGTGCCCACTCAATATCTGGTTTTGGCAGATTAACTGCTAATTCTGGACAAGGGGACTCAATGCCGAACGGTTGCAGCAAGTCGTGGTACACTTTTGGCAAATATTGGGAAGGTTGGAAAGCTAGAGTTTTGGTGAGAAAAACTGCTCCTTTACCTTGGTAGCCAATACGTGTGGGAATTCCCGTTAACCAAAGTAAAAGACCCACCAGCCAGCTTCTCCCTACAGTAATGGCGACATCGTACTCGCGATCGCGAATTATGCCCACCAGGTTACTCCAATCTGCCAAACTGTTACGATCTCTGTAATCAAAGGCCACTACCTCGTTAATGGACTTGCTCACCCGGTAGGCAGCCTTTGACCGGGGTTCCACTACGACATCGATCTGCGCGTTGGGATAATAACGCTTCAGATCGTCTAAAGTCGGAAACAAAAGAATTTGCTCAGCCTCTCCGCCAGGTACAAGGGCTACTACTCGCATAATATTTATTGACGCTTACTCGCTCCCTATTTTAGGGGAAAATATATAGCCAAAAGATTGAAGAATTCTGTGTATTTACTAATTCCAGCTGCGGGTATAGGACGAAGAATGGGCAGCGATCGCAATAAACTCCTACTCAAAGTGCGATCGCAACCGATTATTAGTTGGACTCTCAAAGCCGCCGAAGCGGCAACTAGCATCACTTGGATTGGGATCATTTCCCAACCCACTGATTGGGATGATTTCCGGGAAATTATCGCTGGTTTAAAGCTGACTAAGCCAGTGGAATTCATTCGGGGCGGTTCCACCAGGCAAGAATCTGTTTACAATGGCTTGCAGGCGCTACCAGCTGCCGCAGAGCAAGTTTTAATTCACGATGGCGCTAGATGTCTAGCCACACCAGATTTACTCAATTCCTGTGCCCAAGCTATTCGCCACTGTCCGGGTTTAATTGCCGCGATCCCCGTCAAAGACACTATCAAAGTTGTTGATGAACATGGCATAATCCGAAGTACCCCCGACCGACGACAATTATGGGCGGCACAAACTCCTCAAGGATTTGATGTCAAGTTATTGAAACAATGTCACGCCGAAGGTGTGCGTCAAGCTTGGGAAGTAACTGACGATGCGGCTTTGTTTGAAAAGTGTGGTATCGAAGTCCGAATAGTCCCAGGTGAGGAAACTAATCTCAAAGTGACCACTCCCCAAGATTTAGCGATCGCAGAATTTATCCTCAAAAGTCGGGAATAGGGGCATGGGGCATAGGGAGATGAGGGAGTGTGGGAAGTGTGGGAAGTGTGGGGAGTTTTCTTCCCCATCTCTTCCACTGTCCCGCCACAAGCCCAATGCCCAATGCTCCATACCCATTGACAAATCATAGTGATTATGATATTATCCCACACACTTGGAACTCGTCTTTTGTCAGGTGTCAGTTGTCAAATACAGATGACAAATGACCAATGACTAATGACTAATGACTAACGACTCATGAATACAGCCACAGCGACTAAGATAGAAGCAATTCTCTATTTAAAGGGTAAGCCCTTGTCGCTCGGTGAAATCGCCGAGTATGCCGCGTGCGATCGCGCTACAATCGAGGAAGGCATAATTGAACTCATGGACGAATATGCCCGCCGAGAGAGCGCCCTAGAAGTCGTAGAGACAGCAAATGGTTATAGTTTGCAATTGCGGTCTGATTTTCACGATTTAGTGCAAACACTCATCCCTGTAGAATTAGGTTTAGGTGCATTGCGGACTTTAGCCGCGATCGCCCTCAATAGCCCCATACTCCAAAGTGACTTAATTAACCTGCGAGGTTCTGGAGTGTATCAACACGTTCCCGAACTTGTGGAACTCGGTTTTGTCAAAAAACGCCGAGACAGCGACTCTCGCTCTTACTCGCTACAAGTAACACCAAAATTTCATCAGTATTTTCAAATTGAACAACTGCCTCAGATACTAGCCACAAATCAAAAAGAACAACAACTAGAACTAGATTTAGAACTTGAAGCAGAAGCAATAGCCGAATAATTTGTAGGCATTGGGCATTGGGCATTGGGCATTGGATCATTGGTCAATAGTCAATGGTCATTTGTCCCCCTTCCCTAGCCCCTAGCCCCTTCCCGCAGATAGAGCCTACAGGTTATACCACTGGGGAATGCACTACCCTTGTACTATGGTTTAGAGTAGAATCAGCAACTAAGCTACAAAAAACTGCCAATGGAGTTTAATCCTGACTTTCTCAATGACAACTCTGAGGAACAAGCCAACCAACTTCTAAACGACTACTTTGAGGAAAATCCCAATCAGTTGCTCAAATATCTACAGCACCAGTCGCCTGAAGTTTTAGCCCGTGTTGCCCAGTCCGTAAGCCCCGAAATTAAGCAAATTATTTCGCAAAACGTCCAAGGACTCGTGGGAATGCTACCCCCAGAAAATTTCAACGTGCAAATCACAACTGATAGAGAAAATCTAGCGGGTCTTTTGGCATCAGCGATGATGACGGGCTATTTCCTGCGCCAGATGGAACAGAGGATGCAGTTGGATCATTTGTCTAGTCAATAGTCAATGGTCAACAGTCAACAGTCAGTTGTCTCCCTTGTCCCCTCATATCCCCCTGGCTACTTCTTCTGAGGATAAGCCCCTGATTGCACTTTGAAAATTTGGGTTTTGCCATTACGGTTGACTTCAATTTCGAGTACGTCGCCCACTGAACTTGATTCGACTAGCCTCTGCACTTGAGCCGAGGTTTTAACTGGCTTGCGGTTAACTTTTTGAATTACGTCGCCAGGAAGTAGTCCTGCCTGTTTGGCTGGCGAATTGTCTAGGGTGCCCTTAATGACAACACCGGCATCCTGCTGGATATTAAGTTGATTTTCTTGATTAATCTGCTGCTTTTTTGCCGGAGTCAGGTCTGTCATTTCCACTCCCAGAAAAGGATGTTCTACACGCCCTTTGGTAACTAGTTCATTCGCAATCCTGGCAGCGGTTTCAATCGGGATTGCAAAACCAAGACCTTGAGCATCAGCACGGATGGCAGTATTGACACCAATCACCTCGCCTTGGGCGTTTAACAATGGCCCGCCAGAGTTACCAGGGTTAATTGCTGCGTCGGTTTGGATAAAGCTAACTCGCTTTTCGGGAACACCAACTTGAGCGCTAGTGCGATCGGTAGCGCTGATAATACCAATTGTCACAGTATTATCTAAACCCAAGGGATTGCCAATTGCGATCGCCCACTGACCGGGGATCAAGTTTTGTGAATTGCCCAGCTTGACCGTAGGTAATTTATTCGCCGGAATTTTCACTACTGCTACATCTGTAACCGCATCAACTCCCAAAACCTTACCCTCAAATGTCCGACCATCCTTGAGGGTAACTTGTACTGTGTCCGTATCAGAAACTACATGAGCATTAGTCAGTAATTCTCCGTTGGTGCTTAAAATAAATCCTGACCCTGTACCGCGTTCAATTCGTTCTTCTGGGATTGGTTGCTCATCCTCACCAAAAAATCGCCGCAATAGAGGATTTTTTAAAGCATCAGAAATCGGATTCGGGACTTTGCGGGTGGCATTAATTCGCACTACAGCAGGGCCAACTTGTTGCACAGCAGTGGCAATAAAATTTACATTATCGCCCCCAGTTGCCCCAATCGGACTACTTACAGGATTAGGAGCTACGGATTCAGGCGGCAAAGCCACTGTAACATTTTTTAATTCCTGAAAAGAGTAACGTTTTGGCAGGAAATAGCGACTGCCTAACAAACCTGCACCACCACCAATTAACAGTAAAGATATGTAGACGGCCAGTTGCTTTAAAGATAACTTCATAATAATTTCGCTCACAGGACAGCAATGCAGTTGCTAATTTCTAAGTTTAGTCAAGCAAACAGCAAGTGGACAGATCAATTTGACAGAAGAGTCAAGAAACAGTAGAGAGATATTAAGTAATTCTAATTTCTCCTGATAGCCTTTCATCAAGCTTACGGGGAACTACTAGCCTCCCATCAACTTCTACTCTCCAGTACCTAATTTAAAATCTAAAATTGACGCTCTCTTTACTGGTAGACATGACTCGTCCCTACCGTCTATTGTTTATCTGTGCTTTTGTCAGCACTTTGGGGCTAGGATTTATACTCCCTGGCTGGCAAAGTGCTAAAGCTGGTGTAGAGAGTTGCCCGACTCCTGCCCTATCTCGTTTCCAGCGCCATATAGTTGCTCGTGGCGAAACGCTAGAGAGTATAGCGCAGCGCTATAATCTCAATCCGGCAACTATTATCAGTATGAATCCTAATGTGAAAAATGGCACTGTGACTGTTGGCAGCGAACTTCAGATTGCTCCCTACAATGGAATTGTCGTAGAAGTGCCTCAGGGGCAAACTTGGCGACAAGTAGCAGCCAAGTATAAAGTTCGTCCTGATGCCATGTTTGAAATCAATGGCTGTCAACAAAACCCTAGAATTGTGTTTGTTCCTGGGGTGAATGGATCGTCAAATCGTGTTGTAACTGCCCCGCCTACGCCGAATCAGCCGCCTAGCCAAATCAGTGGCTATCCTTTGCCAGCAGTGACAACTGTCGCCTTACCTTATGGCTGGCAAATTAATCCTAATTCCGGTGAAGTCTTTTTTCACAGTGGGGTAGACTTATTCGCAGCTTTAGGTACACCTGTAGAAGCGATCGCACCTGGAACCGTAGCCTTTGCCCGCGAACAGGGCAGTTATGGCAAGTTGGTCATCATCAATCACAGTGGCGGACTTCAAAGTCGCTACGCCCATCTCGACACTATCAAGGTAAGTGCTGGTCAGCAAGTGAATAAAGGAGACTTGTTGGGAACCGTTGGTACTACTGGACAACCTGCGGCAAAACAACCTCACCTACATTTTGAAATGCGTTCTAGTTCATCTGTTGGTTGGGTAGCTCAAGATCCAAAAGCTTATTTAAAAAAATAAAATTGATCCCAATTTGAAAAAATATTGCGACAGATGCATTTGTAGGGGTGGGGAGACACCCACCCGTGTCAACTTAACGTGAAACCCTTGCCAGGATGTGATTTGATACAAAATCACGTACCATCAAGATCCGCGCTACCCCACCCCAGTTTTGCTGACGCAAAACGTCCCCTCCCCGTTTACGGGGAGGGGATTGAGGGGTGGGGTAAAATGCCTGTGGAATAAGCGTTTTGACTTAAGTTGACACCAATGGGAGACACCGCCCTTTACAACCATCCATGACATGCAATAATTGATTGAATACGTATTATTTTAATACGCAGAGCAAAGCAAAATTTCGCCGAGGTAATTTCTGTATTACTCTGCGATAAAAAAAGAATTAATAATTAATTACTAATTCTCAAATAAGAAATATCCAAATAATTCAATTACCAATTAACTGAATCACTTCGGTAGATTTGACAATATGCATTCCTGCTGCTGCAAACCTCGTAAAGGCTGCATCAGCTTGTTCTGTGTAGTCAACAATTCCCGGAACAACAACAGGAGAAGTACAATCTTCTAGCAGATAAAGTTTTTTAGTTAATTTGGCATCTACTTGTTTTATTTCTGTTAATAAATCGTCAATTGTCCAAGCTACACAATGACTTTTAGCTTGTCCACCGATAATCACAGCATCAAAGTCTAAAAGTTGCTGAATCAAGCGGGTATTTTTTTGAGCAAGGGGATTTTGCGCAAAATCTATTAAAACTTCTGGACGTAAAACTGAATAATTTTCTGTTAAGGGATTATCACCTTTAATTTCAAATTGGGTTTGACTTTGACGCGCAATGCAATGGAAAAAAATTGCTGCTTCTACTGAAGATACTAAAGCATGACCAATACCGCCTAACATCGAATGATAAGGCCAAATAGTCAGGGGATATTTACCATCTTGACTTAGCTGTTTAACGTAGTGGTAAGCGTGTTTTTCTAATAATTCGTAATCCCCTTGAGTAATACTGTTAGCAACTGCGGGGTTAACTTTCCAAATACCTTGTTCTATATCTGTTGGGGTAATGTTTGTGGCTGCTGGTATTGGGTGTTCACCAGTTGCATTTATCCAGAAAATCGGATGGAAAATTTGCATTGCTGTGTGCGTATCCATCGTTGGCGTAATGGTTGTAATTACCCCTAAGTTGCGATAAATAAATTCACACAAGCGCTGATTATCTTCTACTGCACCTTTACCAGATTTTCCGCCTACAAATAATTCAAATCCAGGAATACAAAAGGTATTTTGAACATCAATTAAAAGTAAACAAATCCGGTGATTATCAACAGATGCTGGTTGGATGTTATGTTGTTTTCCCCATACTTGGGCTTGTGTTGCAAGTTCTTGGTAAGGTACGCGCCAGACTTCGCCTACTTTATCAGGGTAAAAGTGTGGCGGAATCGGGAGTTGGCTTGTGGCTTGGGTGTTCATATTTAGATTGTGATTCAGTTTGCTGTTCACGTAGCGGATGCATCAGAAGGCGTTACCGAACTCATCGCCTCTTTCGCTTACTTAGGTATATCAATCTCGCTGAGTTTAATTAACTAACTTTGATTGTATAGAAATTTTAACTCAGTATAAATACATTGATTATGTAGTATAATTACGCTCTCTTCATTGTAGCTGGGAAATTCGACTAGACAATCTGAAAACCTTACTAATTAACTATTTAGTCTGAAATTAAATTTTCCTAAAAATTCAAATTCTCAGTAATTTTACTCAAACAGAATCATTGATAAGCGCATAAACTCGTGAAAGTGGAAAGCAAAATCTATGAGTTTTCACTAATATTTTGAGGGTCGGACTGTCAAAAATAACGCAACAATCACTGATCCTCAATAGGTTATTCAACTCAAAAAATTAGAAAAATCATATGCAAGCAGCTGAAAACCAGAGCAAGATACTAGGCAAATCTGATGAATGGGTTTTGAGTAATGCAGAGTTTCAACAACTTGCGGGAGAACTACTCAAACAAGGATTAATCGCTCATTATCCATTTAACGGTAATGCACAGGATGCCAGTGGTCATAGTTTACATGGAACCGTTTACGGCGCTACACTGACCACCGATAGATTTGGTAATTCCAACAGTGCTTATCAATTTGATGGGATTGATGACTATATTGAAATTGCTCACAATGAGCTGCTGAATTTAACTGAAAATTTCACCATTTCTCTGTGGATTAAACAACCGGAAGCCAACACATCAAGAGGATATAGACTTGTTGATAAAACAACGGCTGGTGTGAACGATGGCTATAATTTTGACACCTACGATGGCAGCACTGGCAGAAAATTGCGTCTCACCGGAGGACAACAAAACGTTTCTGCTAACACTGTTTTCTCTTTAAATGAATGGCATCATGTAGTCGTAGTTTTCTCCAAAGGCGTATCAACATTTTATTTAGATGGTCGTCTTGATGGCTCAGGAAAAAATAATAGTGAAGCCATCAAAACTAATTCTTTAACGATTATTCTCAGGGATTTAGTGTAGAAGCATGGGTACGATACAACAGCTTTAAACATTGGTCGAGAATCATTGATTTTGGCAATGGAGCCGGGAAAAATAACATTGTTTTTGCTAATCCAGGCACAACCAAACAACTAGCAATTGATGTGAAAACTAGTGCTGGAGAAAAACGAGTTACCAGCGCTGATGTGCTAGAAACTGGAAAATGGATGCACTTAGCTGCAACTATTGATAAGTCTGGGATAGGCAAACTTTACAAAAATGGTCAATTAATCCAAAGTGGACAGCTACAACTTCCAGAGACAATTAACCGGACACAGAACTACATCGGTAAAAGTAACTGGTCAAATGATGGTTACTTTGATGGTCAAATGTCGGAAATTCGCGTTTGGAATGTTGCGCGCAGTCAAGAACAAATTCAACAGCAAATGCATAGCCGACTCATAGGAAATGAGGTGAGTCTAGTAGGCTATTGGCCTTTAAACGAAGGCGCTGGTACTACGGTTGCTGATAATACTGGAAATGGTCAAAATGGCACAATTAACGGTGCTACTTGGCAGCAACAGCTAATCCCTATCAAACCCATCCAGCCAATCAAGAAGCAGGGGAAAATAGTTGTTGATGCTGACGAATGGACTCTCAGTAATCAAGGATTTCAACAAGCACCTGACGCGGCGATTTTTGCTACCAATGTTGCAAAATGGTTTACTGGTGGTCGTGGAAATGGTAAGTTCCATGCCTACTCTACTAACTTTGGTTTGACAGAATCGGCTTTGGCACAAACACTGATTAAAGCAGGTTACACCTGGACTACAGGAACCAGCATCCAATTCGATCTGCCGACTTTATTAAATTACGACGGCATATTTGTAGCTGGAAATGCCGTTGATAACAAAGTACTCATTGAGTATGTCAACGCTGGCGGTAATGTTTATTTGATGGCTGGTACTGGTGTTGGCGGTTCTCAACAAGAAGCAGAACGTTGGAATACTTTTCTCAATGCCTTTGGCTTGAAACTATTAGGACAATACAACGGTATTAGTGGCAAGCAAGCTGTTAATAGTTCTCATCCAATTTTTGCTGGAGTCAAATCTCTATATCACAATAACGGTAATTCAATTGTGGATTTGGCTCCTGAATCGCCAGAAAATCAGCTTGTCCTCACTCATGCGAACGGACAAGGGTTGATAGCAGTATTTGAAGGTAAGCAAGTAAAACCTGCACAAATAAATCTGCCAACGAATAGCAGAATCAAACTCAAGTCCTGGAAAGGAGATTATTTACATCGTCCTGACTCACCACAAGATGTCACAAGCTGGAATACAGGTATTGGCAATGAGTGGATTGTAGAAGTCATCGACGACAACAAAATTAAACTCAAGTCTTGGAAAGGGGATTATTTACATCGTCCTGACTCACCACAAGGTGTCACCACCTGGAATACAGGTATTGGCAATGAGTGGATTGTAGAATTCATCGGCGACAACAAAATCAAACTCAAGTCCTGGAAAGGAGATTATTTACATCGTCCTGACTCACCACAAGGTGTCACCAGCTGGCATACAGGTATCGGTAACGAGTGGTTCCTGGAAGTCATATCTAGTGGAAACGCAGAAGGGGTACTGGTCAAACAAGGGCCAAAAGGCGGCTCAATTGCAGCCAAAGATTTTGAATTCCTGCCCAAAAATAGCGCTCCAAAATCGCGAATCAAAACTGTATCCATGATGGTAGCTTGGGCTATTGGTACACTTCAGGTTGAATATGAAGATGTCGGTTCTAGTCCAGCGGAAATCTATAGTACAACTTCTGTTGGCAGCGGCGGAGGTAACAAAGTGCAAGTATCCTTAGCGCCCGGAGATTACATTACTAAGATTACCGGTAGCTGGGGTAGACAAGCACCAGGTTATCCCAAAGAAGAAATTATCACTCTCCAGTTTGAAACCCAAAAAGGAGTGAAGTCTCAAGTATTTGGTGGCGGAAGTGGCAAACAAGAAGTCGAACCCTTTGTTTTTGAAGCGCCTGCTGGTCATGAAATTATCGGCTTCTTCGGTGCGCATGGCGGCCCACAGGATTTATTAATCCGCCTAGGAGTTTATAGCCGACCTGTTGAGGTAATCTCTACTCCGTCTCAACCACAACCAGAAACACCAACTGCGATCGCACCACAACCACAACCACAACCACAACCAAAACCACAACCAGAAACACCAACTGCGATCGCACCACAACCACAACCAGAAACACCAACTACTGAAGCAGAACCAGAACCAACCGCTGTGGCTACAGGTGATGTATTCATTTCCCAGATTTTCTACAAAGGCAAGATTAAGCGAACTCAAGACGACGAATATATCGAGATTAGCAACAAGGGAACTACACCAGCAGATTTGTCAGGTTGGCGAGTTACTTCTGCTGGTAGCAATAAGCAAATATTCACTTTTGCCAAAGGGACTTTGTTACAGCCTGGTAAGAGTTTCCGTGTCTATAGCAATCAGGTTCACCCAGAATCAGGTGGTTTCAGTTTTGGTAGTTCAACAGCTCTTTGGAAAGATTCAGGGGATGAAGGCAAACTTTTTGATGCTCAGGGTAATAATGTTTCTACTTGGGCTTATGGCACTAACAGTATCGCCGGCATTAAAGCTGAATTAGGCGTACCCCAAT
Source organism: Calothrix sp. NIES-2100 (assembly GCF_963875285.1). Classification (NCBI taxonomy): domain Bacteria; kingdom Bacillati; phylum Cyanobacteriota; class Cyanophyceae; order Nostocales; family Calotrichaceae; genus Calothrix; species Calothrix sp. NIES-2100. The sequence goes on along the minus strand of NZ_CAWNLA010000001.1, from coordinate 6,612,328 downwards.
TAGTCGTTGAAGCTAGCCCCAGTGCCATTATTAGACAAACAGCTTTGGGTGGTAAGGTAACATTTACAGAAGCCTTAAAACTAGCACTCCGCAGCTTTCTTGAAGATGTAAATGATATCGGGAGTCCTTTAAGTTTAATGCTAGACAATCCAGGTGGTTATGATGGTTTACCGCCGAATGCAGATAAAGCTACAACGATGAAAGTTTTGCGTTCTTATGTAAATCAACCCAATGCCAAAATTATTTTGTATTCAGCAAAGAGGGGACATGAGCTAGAAGGAGGGGAAACTACCGAAACTAGCTGGATTTTTGAGCTGATTGCCGATCAAATAAATAGTGAGCAACATTGGGCAATTGTTGATCGAGCAGGTGAAAAAGCTCCTTACAACTACTGTGTCGGTTAGATACTGCAAATAAGTCAGAAATTCCCAGGCGATCGCACTCACTTATGATGCGATCGCTTTTCTGTCTTCAGAGTATATTTGTATTAATCAAATCCCGATTGTGCGATCGCCCTGATGAACCGAGATGAAATACTCAGACTTTACACAGCAGGTGAAAGAGATTTTTCTAGTGTTGACCTCAGCGGTGTTAATCTCAAGGATGTTGAGTTAATTGCTGTCAATTTCCGCAATGCGAATTTGAGTAATGCTACGTCATTGGTCATTAGTCATTGGTAAAGGTTTCAAGCATGTTTACATAAAGTACATAGTTGTGTTTATTTCCGCCTACTTACTTAGATGTTGATATTTTAACTATTGATGATAAATAATAATTTATTCATTTCTTTCACCCTCAGTTATGGATTGTTTATTATATACTCCTGAAATACCGTGGTAATTAAAGCTGCGCCTTGATGCATCTCATAGATAAAGCTTATGAAAGCTGATTTGATAAAATAATTGGCGTTAGTGATAGCATTGAACACTCAGTAACAGAGCGATCGCCAGCCAGTAAAAAAGCTTGGTAAATCCTCTATTTTCCGTTGAGATAAAAATCGATAAATCTTCTTTATTTCTGCTGCTGTCTCTCTTTCTTTTTTTTTTACTCCCGCATTGACTAAAATCACCCCAACTGTGGCAATCTGAAAAACAGAGAAATTGAAATTTGATATTTTCGCTACAGCAAATTTACCTAATGAGGTTATGCAAACTCTGCCCACAGTTACAACTGTAAACACCACATCTAGTGAACTCACCTTTGATACAACAATCAAGCGCCGTAAAACCCGTCCGGTAAAGGTGGGAAGCGTCACCATTGGCGGTGGCTACCCTGTAGTAGTGCAGTCAATGATTAATGAAGACACACTAGATATCGATGAATCTGTGGCAGCTATTCGTCGTCTGCACGAGATTGGCTGCGAAATTGTCCGCGTCACTGTGCCCAGTATGGCTCATGCCAAAGCTTTAGCGGAAATTAAGCAAAAACTCCTTAAAACCTACCAAGACGTGCCCATTGTTGCTGATGTGCATCACAATGGCATGAAAATTGCTTTGGAAGTTGCCAAGCACATCGAGAAAGTACGTATTAATCCGGGTTTGTATGTGTTTGAAAAGCCCAATGCGAGTAGGATTGAATACAACAAAGCCGAATTTGATGAAATTGGCGAAAAAATCCGCGAAACCCTAGAACCTTTGGTGGTTTCTTTAAGGGATCAAGGTAAAGCCATGCGCATCGGGGTCAATCATGGTTCTCTAGCTGAGAGAATGCTATTTACCTATGGCGATACCCCAGAGGGGATGGTGGAATCAGCTTTAGAATTCATTCGCATTTGTGAATCGCTCAACTTCCACAATTTGGTAATTTCCATGAAGGCCTCCCGCGTCCCTGTCATGGTAGCAGCCTATCGTCTCATGGCTAAGCGCATGGATGAGTTGGGTATGGAATATCCCCTACATTTGGGTGTCACAGAAGCCGGAGATGGGGAATATGGGCGGATTAAATCTACAGCTGGTATTGCCACATTACTCGCTGATGGCATTGGCGATACAATTCGCGTCTCACTAACAGAAGCACCAGAAAAAGAAATTCCTGTCTGCTACAGCATTCTGCAAGCCTTGGGATTGCGGAAAACAATGGTAGAGTACGTCGCCTGTCCTTCCTGTGGACGCACTTTGTTTAACCTGGAAGAAGTACTGCATAAAGTCAGGGAAGCCACCAAACACTTAACAGGGCTAGACATAGCAGTTATGGGTTGTATTGTCAATGGACCTGGGGAAATGGCAGATGCGGACTATGGCTATGTTGGCAAAACTCCTGGTTATATTTCTTTATATCGTGGCAGAGAAGAAATTAAAAAAGTCCCAGAAGACAAAGGCGTAGAGGAATTGATTAACCTCATTAAGTCCGATGAACGCTGGGTTGAACCTTAAAATTTGAGTAACGGCGACCACAGGGGTCGCCGGATTGCCAAGTATTTTGCTTTGACGTTCTCACCACACTTTTAGGGCGGTGATTCCCAGAAATCATTTTTTAGCTTTTCTCTTTCACAGACCAACCTGACAATCAACTATCCATTGCTGGTAATGCTTAAACCAATTAACCGTTCAACAGAACCAATCCACAAGCGTAACTGAGTTGACCCCAGATGGCTAAAATCCTGGCTAGAGAAATTCTGCTCCCGACCAATATCAATCCTCAGGTTGATTAGGAAGTGGGGCAGATGAGGAATCGTCAACTTGGGGTACTTCACAGAGATTCCTTGTGTTACATTGAGCATACTGACTATACAAAATTTTTCCTCTGGCGCAGCTGTCATTATGGTGATTACAAAAAGTAGGCTGGTTTTGGGTGCTACGGTAGTAACGCTCTCAACTATTGCTATTACAAGCCTTGGCATTCACTCACGAGGTCAGGCTTTAAATAACAGTCCCAAGGAATTGATAGATGAGGTTTGGCAAGTAGTTCAGCGCCAATACGTAGACGCTACTTTTAATCAGGTAGATTGGCAGGCTGTACGCAAGGAATATTTAAATAAAAATTACAGTAGTAAAAAGGAAGCATATAAGTCCATCCGGGAAATGCTCAAGAAGCTAGATGATCCCTACACCCGGTTTATGGACCCTGACGAATTCAAAAATATGCAAGTTGATACCTCTGGAGAACTAACAGGTATTGGGATCACAATTAGTCAGGATGAAAAAACGAAACAGCTCGTTGTGATTGCCCCGATTGAAGATACTCCAGCATTTAAAGCGGGGATTCTGTCTAAGGATGAAATTCTCAAAATCGACGGCAAAAGTACTCAGGGAATGGATACTAACCAAGCTGTATCCCTAATTCGCGGTGAAGCAGGAACCAAGGTAAAACTGACTATTCGGCGTAGCGGTCAAACCAAAGATTTTGAAATCCAACGAGCAAGAATCGAAATTCATCCGGTTAAGTTCTCGCAAAAACAAACCCCAGCCGGCAATGTTGGCTACATTCGTCTGAACCAGTTCAGTGCTAATGCTGGAAAGGAAATGCAAAACGCCATCAAAAATTTAGAAACTAAACAAGTTGTTGGTTATGTTTTAGATTTGCGTGGCAATCCTGGTGGTTTACTATTCTCCAGCGTGGAAATTGCTCGGATGTGGCTGGATAAAGGGATAATTGTCTCTACTATTGACCGCCAAGGTGAACAAGAGCGAGAAGTGGCAAATGGACGTGCTTTAACAAATAAACCGTTGGTAGTCTTAGTCGATAAAGGTTCAGCCAGTGCCAGCGAAATCCTCTCTGGGGCTTTGCAGGACAACAAACGCGCTACTTTGGTGGGAACTCAAACATTTGGTAAGGGCTTGGTACAATCAGTACGTCCACTCGAAGATGGCTCAGGATTAGCAGTGACAATTGCTAAATACCATACTCCCAGTGGTAGAGATATTAACAAGCATGGAATTGATCCCGATGTCAAGATAGACTTGACCGATGCTCAAAAACAAGATTTATGGCTACGGGAGCGTGATAAACTTGCCACGGCAGAAGACCCCCAATTCGCTAAAGCAGTTGAAGTCCTAGGTAAGCAAATTACCGCTCAGAGTCCTACTACAACCGGGAAAAATTAAAAATTGTAAATTTTGTGATTTATTGGGGTTGGCATTTGCCAGCCCTAATTAATCCTACACGACGGGCGATCGCTTCTCCTTGAGAAGGAAACGGACCCCACTGTTCGATGATCTCTGGTTTATCTTCCCCACCATCTAAGTTGGACACTATCTCGCAATTACCAGCAGGACGCTTGACAATATACCAATTTTCTGTAGAGTCAGTCATAGAAATAATTACTAATTCATCATGGTCAATGGGGCTTGTGGCGGGACAAGGGCATTCGGCATTTGTCTGCCTTGTGTGGCTCATGCTCCGGTTGGTGAATCTCGACTCCGCTAGATTACCGCGAAGTCGTTCCCGCCAGGTACCACATGCCACTCATCCCCAAACTCTAGTCCCTAGCCCCCATCCCCAAACTAGATATTATTACAGCACAGTGCAACCGCTAGAAGATAGAGTTTGGTGTTTTGGGGATGTTGTAAAATAAACCTAGAAGGATTCGGGGGACCATTTAACTGGTCAGAAACGCCTATAGAGACTATCTACGGAAATCTCCAAGGATTAAAGTCCAGCCAGCTGAAGCAACTACAGCGGCTGTATCACCAGCGCATACCAGGTGATCGCATCAGTACGTCTGAGTTTTCCCAGCGTCTGGCAGCAATTAGTACGGAAATTAATCAGCCTGTGTGTACCTACCTCAACCGTCGCGGACAAGTGATTCGCGTAGGGGTAGGGACACCGCGTCAAACGCAAATCCCACCGTTAGAATTGCCCCGTTATGGTGCAGAACGACTTAGCGGTATTCGTTGCATAGCTACTCATCTGAAGCCAGAACCGCCCAATGAAGCGGCGCTGACCGCTATGGCTATGCAAAGGTTAGATGCCCTAGTAGTACTAAATATTACAGGAACGGGATTTACCCGCCGAGGCGGAGGCGCGGCTGGATACGTCAAAGAAGCTTATTTAGCTCACCTGACACCCCAAGAATCTCAGGCTTTGCTTGCAGTCGGCTCGAGTGGTGTCCCATCTCCCAGCTGGAGTGTATCGTCACCTCTGAGTTTGGATGAACTGACACAGCAAGATTTTCTCGATTTAGTAGAAAATCTGGAAGCAGAATTTCAGCGAGAATTTCTGGGACAGCAAGTAGATACTGACCACGATCGCGTGCTAATTGTGGGAGTGATGACAGACGATCAGACTCCTTTAGAATTCCAGGATACTTTGGCGGAACTGGCACGCTTAGTAGATACCGCTGGCGGCGATGTATTACAGACAGTACAACAAAAGCGATCGCGGATTCATCCCCAAACCGTAGTCGGTGAGGGAAAAGTCCAAGAAGTCGCCCTAACAGCCCAAACCTTAGGGGCAAATCTCGTTGTATTTGACCGCGACCTCTCACCCGCCCAAGTCCGCAACCTAGAAGCGCAAATTGGTCTGAGGGTAGTTGACCGTACCGAAGTAATTTTGGATATATTCGCCCAACGAGCTCAGTCCCGTGCTGGTAAATTACAAGTAGAACTGGCACAGCTAGAGTATATGCTGCCACGACTAACTGGTAGAGGACAAGCCATGTCCCGCTTGGGTGGTGGTATCGGTACTCGTGGTCCTGGTGAAACCAAACTGGAAACTGAACGCCGTGCTATCGGGCGGCGCATTTCTCGATTGCAACAAGAAGTCAACCAGTTGCAAGCACACCGTTCCCGCTTACGCCAGCGCCGACAGCACCGAGAAGTTCCCTCAGTAGCTTTGGTTGGTTATACAAACGCTGGCAAATCCACCTTGCTAAATGCCCTCACCAATGCAGAAGTTTACACCGCCGACCAGCTATTTGCTACTCTTGACCCCACCACGCGCCGCCTAGTAATTCCCCATGCTGAGACAGGTGAAACCCAAGAAATTCTACTGACAGATACAGTAGGATTTATACACGAATTGCCAGCCTCATTAATGGATGCTTTCCGCGCTACCTTAGAAGAAGTCACAGAAGCAGATGGTTTACTACATTTGGTCGATTTGTCTCATCCTGCTTGGTTGAGTCATATTCGCTCAGTTAGAGAAATCCTCGCTCAAATGCCGGTGACTCCAGGCCCAGCATTGGTGGCTTTTAACAAAATCGACCAAGTCAATAGCGAAACCCTGGCTTTAGCGCGAGAAGAGTTTCCTCTAGCAATATTTATTTCTGCTAGCCAGCGCTTAGGATTGGAAACCCTACGCCATCGCTTAACCCAGCTGATTCAATACGCCGTTGACTCTCGGTAAATACTAAAAAATCAGTAAATTTTGTGTTTTACTTAAAATGCCGTAGTTATATTTAACTACGGCATTTGCTATTAAATATAAAGAGCATTTCTCATGAATTACTAATTATGACTACAGAATCCCAAATCTCCCTACCAACAGTAGAGGGAGTACAAGATGCAAATATCGATATTTTACCTTCTAACTATCTACAGATAGATAACTTTTTCACACCAGAAGAACATCAACAGCTACTCCAGTATGTTCTGGAACAAGAAGCATACTTTGTACCTACCAGTACTTCAACTAACGAAATGAATTATCGCCGCTCAATGGTGCTTTATTCGTTTCCTGATTTCTCGCAACTAATTTTACAGCGAATAGAAACGATTCTACCTGAAGTAATCGTTAGCTTAGGAATACCAGCATTTTCGACAAATTATATTGAAAGCCAACTCACTGCACATAATGATGGCAATTATTATAAAATTCATAATGATAACGGTAGCCCTGAAACTAGTCTTAGAGAAATTACTTACGTTTATTATTTTTATCAAGAACCTAAGTATTTTTCTGGTGGCAAATTGCTGATTTACAATAGCAAAATTTCCAATAGCTTTTATGTAAATTCCGAATCCTTCAAAACAGTTGAACCTCGGAATAATAGCATAGTATTCTTCCTCAGCCGCTATATGCACGAAGTACTTCCTGTGAGTTGTCCTTCCAAAAATTTTGCAGATAGCCGCTTTACTATTAACGGCTGGATTAATCGATTAGCTGATTAAGTGTAAATACTATATATTTCCTGAATATCATTTATTTTTTAATAAAAATAAATGATATTACTATATTATTCTGAATAATTACTTAATACCATGTTGATATAAAAATGCATATTATTAGCCAGAGTTAGCAGGCTTTGTTAGTTTAGAGCCAAGCTCCCAGACTGAAGGTGGTGCAACCTCACATATAATGGGTATTATGGTAAATTCATCCCCTCCTCTTTATTTATTTTCCTAGTATAGAAAGTTCGATTTTATCAGTGTTATTTCTTTGTCAAATATTGTATCTAGATAAATTTAACGATTTATGCATCAAGATATTTATAAGACAGCACTAATTTAGAAAATATGTCAGTTATTTTACTGAATTTATCCCAATAAAATTACTCAGTATCAACACTGAAATTGAAAATAATACCTAAAACACTATGGTTTTAATTGCTAAATTAAAATTCTAATAAATATGTAGATAAACTATAGACTATTGAGCATTAAATATGGCAATTTATATTTAGCACTAGCTGAGTAGTAATTCTAAGTACTCATTGACTGAATCCATCCTGTTTTGCACTACCAATCAACTAACACACTCCCCGCATTTCTAACAAGCAGTAGGAGCGGCTTCACAGATATGATCTAATCATTTATGAGCATCTGTCTTAACCCGCTCCTACGACCTCTTCTCAAAGCGAAAGCTAAAGACTGAAAAATTTTGTGAGAAATCCGGGAATCTGCTACACCAGTTTGCTAGATCCTTGCTGGATCTAGTTTATAAAAACATATCGCTTGACCCTGAAGATAAAATCTAAAACTTTGACGGCTTACAATCACCACAAATAGTATGAGTCTTAAACGCATATCCGCTTTAATTGCTATATCCTTTGGTGCAGGTTTAGTGCTTGCCCCATCCGCTCAGGCAGCTACTTTTAGCACTAATGTTACTTACGCTTTGCAAGGTGCCGATGCTGCTAAAGGAGATATTTGGCTAAATTATATTGAGCAGAATGGGAAGAAATTTAATAATTTTTCCTTTGTCAATAGCGCTAGTGTCATAGAGAATACACCAATCACCGCTAACCTCAATACACAAACTAGCAATCCAGACGTAACAAATAAAAGCATCAACAACACTGGTGCAGCTAGTACAGATAGAGGCGATAAAGCCTCTAAACCTAAGGATGCCAACGGAAATCCATTAGAAGTCTCTGGGCTGAAAGACCCAACTGGTGCTGAAATTGCTGCCTACTTGGGTAACAAAAACTTAAATAACATGATTGATACAGAAGACAATGGTGCTTTTAAAATCAACCTCTTTTTTGACACTCTTATTAAGCAAGATAATTCTGGATTAGACAACCTGTTCTTTTGGGAACGGGGTATGAACAGTGACTTGCGTATTCGAGCGATTGATGGAAATGGCAATTTAGTGGGTACTGCCCTAAAACTGGAGAGGGGAAAACAACAGTCCGCAGGTTACAGCATTAACACTACAGAAATCAGTGACACTCAACAAGTTGGTTCCTGGGGAGTAAGTCTTAAAGACCTGGGATTAAGCAATACAAGCGCTACTAATGGCATTAAAGGCATTCAAATAGTGGCGAAGAGTACAGATAATAACGATAGCGAAGATTACAACGGTCCTGATTTCAAAGTAATCGCCAGAAAGGGTTCGCCCTACTATGAAGCCCCACCACCACCACCTCAAAGAGTACCTGAACCTAGTACAACTGCTGCCCTTGGGTTATTGGCAGTCATTACAGTGAAAGTACTGAAAAAAAAGCATCTAGTAGGAGTTTAAATTTTACTCTCTTAGAGACAAGAGACACTTTCAAGAAACATGGGGAAAGGGAAAGGGAAAAAAGGGGAAAGGGATTGAATTATCGATGTTTGTTTCATTCGTAGCGGGTGGCGCGCCGCCAGTGGGGCTGCTTCTAAAATACAACGGTGGGTCATGCCCAGCAAAACCCAGATATGCTGGGCATTGCTCAGCCGACGTATATTGCCAAAATCAGATGGGAATCCTAAAGTCTAAATTCTACCAGTAACCTATCAGTCGAAAATCTTCCCAGCCTTAACTTTTACAGTTAGCAAACTATATCCTTGGTAGCGGTTAATACTGAAACAAAATTGAAGTAACCAAGTAATCACCGTATAGTTGCTGAGGCTACAACTATTTAAACTGGAATAATATCAATTTATTAAGAAACCTGGTGCAAACAGTAAATTAGTCAACAGTCTATAGCTAACAACCTATCGACTATTGACTAACCTTTATTTGTGCAGGAATAAAATTATTGTGACTTTTAACTTACTCAAGGGCAGTAATAGTGCCAACGTTCTAAAATTAAGAATATTCAAACAAATTGAGGAAGTTATGTCCGCAAAAGTAGAAATTTATACCTGGAGGACTTGCCCATTTTGCATCCGTGCCAAAAGTTTGCTGAATAAAAAGGGCGTTGAATTTACCGAATACAGCATCGATGGCGATGAGGCAGCACGGGATAAAATGGCTCAACGAGCAAATGGAAGACGCTCTTTGCCACAAATTTTCATCAACGACAATCATATTGGTGGTTGTGATGATATCCATGCTTTAGACAGTCAAGGCAAGCTAGATGAGTTACTCAACTCTGCCAAGAGCTTATAGTTGGATGATTGATGAAAATTACGCTTTATTTACTCAACAAGGGAGTGTAAATCAGCCTAAACATCAAGGGATAATGTAAATTGAATAACTTTAAATTTCCTGGTGCTTGAGGCAAAAAGCGTGAAACTAGCTTTTATCATTGATCCCATCCATCAGCTTGATCCATGCCATGATACTAGTGTTGCCCTCATGGAAGCAGCGCAAATTCTTGGACATGAAGTTTGGATAACGCAGGCAAATCTTTTGAGTGTAGTAGAAGGAAAAGCCTGGGCTATTTTACAGCGTGTAGAACTGATCCCAGTGCAACTGGTGGAGGGACGCTATTTTGCAGTCAATCCTTGGTATAAGTTGAGCAATGCCCAAAGCTCCTTCAGTTGCTTAGAAACAATGGATGCTGTTTTTATGCGGACAGATCCACCAGTTAACGATTCCTACCTCTATGCAACCTACATTCTCGATTACATCGACCAAAATAAAACCTTAGTAATTAACAGTCCAAAAGGTATTCGGGGCGCAAACGAAAAAATGTATGCCCTCCAGTTTACCAATGTAATTCCAGAGACCATAGTGAGTGCTGATAAGCAGGTTATCCGTAACTTCGTAGAAGCAAAAGGCGCAGCTGTCCTTAAACCACTAGGTAACAAAGCTGGGGAAGGGATTTTATTTTTACAACCAAGCGATCGCAATTTCAACTCAATTGTTGAACTGAGTACTTTTCAAGGTCGAGTACCAGTTATGGTACAAACTTACTTACCTCAGGCAAAAGAGGGAGATAAGAGAATTATTCTCCTGAATGGCGAACCGATTGGTGCCCTCAATCGCCTTTCTAGTGGTAGTGACTTTCGCAATAACATGGCAACTGGTGGTACAGTCGCTCAAACTGAAATTACCGCAAGAGAGCATGAAATTTGTGCCCAAGTAGCAGAAAATCTCCGCCAAGACGGCTTAATTTTTGTAGGTATTGACGTTATTGGCGGTTACCTTACTGAAGTTAACGTTACCAGTCCAACTGGAGTTCGCGAAATCGACAGACTAGATGGTACTAACCTTGGTCGTCAAGTTATTGAATGGGTTGAGCAAACTCTACGAAGTAAAAAATAAAAATAATTTACTTTTTTTAGTTTATTTGAACTCTACTCTACGGGAAGCCTATACCTATGTAATTTCCTTCGCACTTTCACAAACTATATAAGTAAGTGCAGTTTTATTGGGGCTAGTCTTCCCGAATTTCATACAAATGCTTAGGGGATCAAAGCAAGCAGAGACCTTAGCCTTTTCTCCCAAAGACAATTTAGGACACTAGAGCCAGCGGACTCCTGCCCAAGTTAATGAGGTTTTTGGGTAGGGTTGAGGCGTTTCGTCACTAATAGGCGATATTAGTGATGGAAACCAAGTTTCTTAACACCTAACACTTTGTATATAGCATTTAGTTTCGACCTGAGAATTCCCATTTCCAAAACGAATCCATAATCTGGCGATCGCTTAATTCTTAGGTGGACGCCGCCGTTGGAGAAAATCAGGAATATCTAATACAGGTTTTTCTTTGGGTTCGACAATTGGCGTAGGCGGTGGACTAGCAGCCGGTGGCTGTGACATAGGTTTTCTGGGTGGCGGTGTTGTCACCCTGGCGTTGGCTACAGTTTGCTGTGGAGCTGCTTGTTGCTCACCTGTAAACCCAGTTGCAATTACAGTAATTCGGACTTCACCTTGGAGTCTGTCATCAATCACGGCACCAAAAATAATATTGGCGTTGGGATCAACTACTTCATAGATTGTTTCCGCAGCAGCGTTCACCTCATGCAATGTGAGGTCACTACCACCAGTAATGTTAAATACAACTCCTCTAGCTCCTTCAATAGAACATTCTAGTAATGGCGAGGAAATAGCTGCGATCGCGGCTTCTCTAGCTCGTGATTTCCCAGAACTAACTCCTATTCCCATCAACGCCGATCCCGCATCTGCCATCACAGCTCGAACATCAGCAAAGTCAACGTTTACTAAGCCAGGGATCGTGATGATATCGGAAATTCCTTGTACCCCTTGACGCAACACATCATCGGCATAGCGAAAAGCTTCTTGTACAGGCGTTTGTTCGGGGATTACTTCCAATAGCTTATTGTTCGGGATGATGATCAGTGTATCCACCCTACTTTTTAGCCCTTCAATTCCTTGCTCTGCTTGACTGGTACGGCGTCGCCCCTCAAAGACAAATGGCCGTGTCACCACACCGACAGTCAAAGCGCCCATTTCTTTTGCTACTTCTGCCACAATTGGTGCTGCACCTGTTCCCGTACCACCACCCATACCAGCAGTGATAAATACTAAATCAGCTCCTTCCAAAGCCGTGGCAATTTCGTCCCTGGACTCCTCTGCTGCTTTTTGACCAATAGCAGGATTACCACCTGCACCTAAACCCCGAGTCAGTTTCTGCCCTATTTGCAACCGACTAGGAGCACCAGCTAAGGTAAGAGCTTGGGCATCTGTGTTAATTGACCAAAACTCCACGCCACTGACATCAGACTCAATCATGCGGTTAACAGCATTACCACCACCGCCACCTACACCAATCACTTTGATGTTGGCAACTCTACCAGGAACAATCTCACCAATGCGGTTACTTTCTGAGGTCATTTTTTTACCGTCGTGATTCTGTCCGAAGTTCAGCCCAGAGTGATTAAACGGATTGGTCGAGTTCACAGCCAGTGAGAACCCTGACTGTCCCACTGATTGGGAATTTTTATAGGTAAGCCCTTGGTTATTATCAAGTGTCATTGGATTTGTGAAAGGTAGATAAACGACTTTTTCAGGTGTTACTCACCTAAGAGTCAACTATAGTTTGGCACTGCCATAAATCATGACAGTGTTCTTTATTGTTCTCACTACTTCCAACCCTAACAGGATGAAGAGTGCGAAATTTCGCTACGGCATCAGCCAAGAACGCAGCCGATCGCACAACTATTTCTAGAGAAGTATACCTATATTTACTTAAAAATGATCTGTATAACTTCAGCCTATGATTTATATCTTCACTGCTAGGTTGGCAATTTGGCTTGTTTTTTCTTTGGCATTTCCAATGTTCTTCCCCCGTGTTTACTAATGATTTAGATTGGTCACTAATTTTACAACTAACAGTATTGATTTTTTTTTCTGCGATCGCCACTCTAAAAATGTTAATTTTGTATATTTTATAATCTCCTCCCAAAGAAAAATAATGGTGAGAAAAATTATTGCCAATGTTAAATTTGACTAAATCACTAAGATATAAGTGATTAAATATACATTTATCTACAGTACAAGTGACTCTACACCCAAAATTACACTTAGATAGGACTACTTGTAAAGACACATTCTGGGGCTGATTGTCTGTTTTCAGAATATTTTTAATAGGTTTCACCATTGGAGATGATTGCACCTGATTACACAAAATTTGCCCTCTACTTACCTCTGTTTAGGTTTGGGTTAGGAAAAATTTTTTTGTCAATTAATAGTAGACCCTGATTGATTAGCTGTTTGGTGTCCGGGAACGGACATTGGTGAGAAAAAAATTCTCCCTTATAGAAATTGTTACTGGTGTCGCTGGCAAAGATATCGCAAAATATCTTTCAAACTCCACAGGAGTGGGGGTGAGGAGAAGTCAGTACCGAATTTTCATCAGCTTTGCTGAGGTTTCCTCAGGCAAAGTTTCTCTTTGCGCCAAGATATTTTGAAAACCCTTCTCTGGAATTCTTCGACCGATGATGTATGACATTACTAAGGGTTTATCCTCCAGTAAGCCAAAATTTGAGTATCTACACCAGTATCTTTTTTTATAAGTTAGATATTAATGAGAAACTCACGAGTTGTTCTATTTTACAATCTGGATTTTCACAGAAAAATGCTGAAGTAAAAACTATTTTCATCCCAGACGCTACCATCAGTCTTGCGAAAATTTCCACCCTATCACTCAATGTTAGGGTAAAAACTGAGCTTCTTTTTCTGACTTAAGCAGGTTTTGTGAATTACCCTGCCATGTTATTGAGAAGTTCAGGTAGATTACAGTGTACGAGACGGAAAATCTAAAAAAATAATAAATATATTGCTGACCATCAAATTAATTGTTCATTTATTCAGAGCCTTGTATAAATTTAAGTGTAGTAGATATTGTTAGGGAGTTCGGAAATTAACTTTTAATTTTTTTTGGTTCAACTGTACTAATGGATTTTCGGGGTTTTGGATATCAATGTATTCTATTTGACTAGAATTCACTTGACTTGGTAAATGTCGCATTTGCGCTAGTAACTTAATTTGTTCAGGTATATGGCTACTGGGTGGGCCTAGATGTACATTACCTAGTTCGGTTTTCAAAATTAAATTTGTGGGATCTTGGCAATCAATTTCCATCACTTTCACAGAACTTTGACTTACGGACAGATACAGTTGAGTCCAATAAGGGAGGTATTGTTCTGGGCTGCCCACCACTTTCAGACTAGGTAATTTCTGAGTAGAATTAACAGATGTATATTTGTCTAAAGGTATCCAAACTCCACTGGCATCGATTAAACCCACAGATCCTTGTTTAGTTGTGCTGTCAGTTTTTGGACTGGTAGGAGTTTGAACCATCGCTACAGGTTCTCGTTCCTGGATCTCAATAATTAATCCAGGAGGAATAAGACGACGAGTCACAATCGCTTGTGCAATAGTGGGTTGTTGCTTCAAAGAGTCAGCGATCGCCGCAGGTTGAATCCGCCATAAAGATTGAGGATAGGAAAGCTTTAACAGTGACTGCATCGTCTCCTCTGAAATTAGTTGATTACCTGATGTCATGGCAATTTGATTGGGAGACTTTAGCACCCACATTGGTTGGATTGCTATCCACAGCAAACATCCAGCTAGACCGCTAATGGCAAAGGTTCGCCAAATCGCCTGAATAATTTTTATCTGCTGCTGTCGTCGTAATTTTTGACGACGTTGGGCTAAATCCATACGGGAAATTGATACTAGTCCAGCCATTAAAACCTCATTCTGGGTTCAGTCCAATGTTGTTGATACCCTAGGGAGCGTCAATTAATTTTAGTAAACTCTGTCGGCATCTTGTAGCCTTTATTCTCAAGACTTTTTTCACTTTTGAGTAACACTTTACAGCAACCACACTAGGATTGTGGCACGAGAAACTTTTAATCGAAAAGTTAGCGCTGCTAATTTTAAACCCTATATAACGTTTTGACTGTAGGGTGAGAGCCATTATCTGCCAAAAAAGCTACAGCAGAGGACTGAAAATATTTAAGTTATATGTATATTGTTGCTCATTTTTGTAAATACTTATACTTATAAGAAGTTAGCACACTCATTGCTCTTTTTAAGCTCCCAAATCATAGCAAAATCGGGTTTTGCGCCAATAATTAAACGTAAATGGCACAAATTAAGCCGACATAGTCATCAATGCCGGGAAGAAAAATAGATTTGCAAAACGTCCTAATGCTGCTTTTGTTGTTCTGTATGTTTGCCTCAATCGTTAACTTAATGTCATTTCCGTCAGATGAATACGATTAAGTGTCGTTGAGAACATATAGACATCTGAGTTTTTTTTGCAGATAATTACAAAATATTAATTTAAATATAAATATTTTGCTATTAATCCTTGACAAAGATTACACTAAGTGGTATTTTACCGATCTGTAGCTAAATGTAACTTTTTTTACATATAATATAAACTCAGCTAAAAAGTTTTTTGCTTGTCAACTAAAGGTTAAAGATTGTCAAAAGCTTAACAGCAGCTGTAAAAAGGACAGATACACTCAACGTATAAGGAAGAACTGGCTTTCTCAGATACTACTGACCGTTACTAGGAGCGATGTCTTAGACAACTCCTTCGGGGAACGCGCTGCTTTGTCTGTCTTGTGCAAGATACAAATTGTCAATGAGTCAATTCCGTACCTCTATTTTAGATAGAGATTTTTCCATAGCAAAAGATACAAATAAAACCGCATCTAAATCTACATCTGCATCTACATGAAAACGACACTAAATTTGTCACGTTTTTATAAAGCATGTAACCCTAGCTACACACTGAATATGAGTGAAGTACTGGATAAACAGTACTATATAGATTTCTCTGATGTACGTGGTTGCAAGATTGTTGAAGAATTACAACGTACGATCAGCCGGATTTCACCTGATGAGCCGACCTGTCAGTTATTTACGGGTCATATAGGTTGTGGTAAGTCCACAGAATTGCAGCGTCTCAAAGCCGAACTGGAACTAGCAGGATTCCATGTAGTTTATTTTGAATCCAGCCAAGACCTGGATATGGCTGACATCGATGTCAGTGATATATTGCTGAGCGTAGCCCGTCAAGTTAGCGTCAGTTTGGAAAAAATCGGGATCAAACTCAAACCAGGTTATTTTAACAACCTGTTCAAAGAAATCGGGGATTTTTTACAGACCCCCATAGATTTATCAGCACAAGCGGAATTATCCTTGGGTATTGCCAAAATTACCGCCAAAACCAAAGATAGTGCCCAGATGCGCAATCAATTGAGACAATATCTGGAGCCACGTACTAACAGCATTTTGCAAGCAATTAATGAGGAGATATTAGAAAAAGCTGTTGAACAACTCAAGCAACGTGGTCAAAAAGGATTAGTAGTCATCGTCGATAACTTAGATCGGGTTGATATGCGACCCGTAGCATCTGGGCGCACGCAACCAGAGTATCTTTTTATCGACCGAGGTGAGCAGTTACGCCGACTCAAATGCCACTTAGTGTATACCATTCCCTTAGCTTTAATTTTTTCCAATGAGTACGAAACTTTAAAAAATCGTTTGGGAGGAGGAATTGCGCCCAAAGTCTTACCGATGGTATTGGTACGACAAAGAAATGGTGAAGACTATCAACCAGGAATGTCGCTTTTGCGCCAGCTAGTCTTAGCTAGAGCTTTTCCAGAACTTCCTGCAAATGAGAGACCTTTATTAATTACAGATTTATTCGATCGCCCAGACACCCTAGATCGTATATGTCGTGTTAGTGGTGGTCATATTCGTAATTTATTAGGCTTGCTTTATAGTTGCTTACAACGGCAAGATCCACCTTTCTCTAGAGAATGCTTAGAAGCCGTAATCAAAGATTACCGGGATGACCTGCTATTAGCTATTGATGAAGGCCAGTGGAAATTACTATTTGAAGTAGTGCAGCAGCAAAGTGTAAAAGGCGAGTCTGACTACCAAAGCTTACTTAGAAGTATGTATCTGTTTGAATACCGAGATCCTCAAGGGCGCTGGTTTGGTATTAGTCCAGCATTAGCAGAAACAGAAAAAGTTCTGACTTGGCAGGAAAACAAGTAAGCGATTCAAAATTAGTTAGGACTTACGTAACAGGGACAGAGAGTAGGGTGCATTAGCGACTGTTCCCAAAATGTAAAACCTAGTGGTCTATCTGATTAATTTTGAGGGTTTCGTAGTTAGCATTTCAGTGCTTGCTGAAGAACGGACTGAAGTCCTGACTACAAACTTTTTAAGTCCAGAGAACTAATAACATAAACCACTAGCATCGGCAAGTATTTAGGCTGCTTAACGTGTAATCTATTATTCTTTTATAGCCCTGTTTTTACTTATGACAAAGTGGCAATTCACAGCAGCTATCGTCAATGACAATCAACATGCCCTGCAAAGGATGATTCGCTCAATCAACCTTTCCAAAGGTCAATTTGCTTTGATTTTAGTCCGATGTAACTATGGGCAATTACGCGAGCAAATGTTGACTAATCTCCATTTGCTAACTAAAGAAATAAATATCAGAGAAATATTTCTTCAGCCATCAACCAATGCTTTACATAGTCAAATAATCACAGAACTATTTTTAGATCATCCTGTGGTTGTTAAAGACACTTTGCCATCAGCGGTGATGGTTTTTGGACTAGAGTCAATTATCGCTCTCGATAATTTCCTCGCTGGAGTGAATCAAGCCAGAGATATTTACGCTGCTACTTTTCGTTTTCCATTGATATTTTGGTTGCAAGATGAAGTCGCTTCAATGCTATCAAGATTAGCGCCCGATTTTAAAAGTTGGGCGGCAACTACAATTAAATTTGAACTGGCTCAAGAATATTTAATTGCTTTGATCCGGCAAGAAACCGAATCGTTATTTGCTAAAGTTTTAGAGGCTGGTGCTGACAGATTTTTATCTAATGATGCTCTTGATTTAGCTCCCAAATCGCAAAATCGCCGGGAAATTGAGTCAGCTAGAAATGATTTGCTACGTCTATATGGTGTCAAATTAGAACCAGAATTAGAAGCTAGTTTAGAATTTGTATTGGGGCGTGATGACTATGCCAATGATCAAATTAATGATGCTGTAGCTCATTATCAAAAAAGCTTAGAACTTTGGCAGCAAGTGGGTTCAGGAGAAAGCGGATTTAGGGGTTTAAAGGAGAATTTGGAAGTATATTCTCCCCATCCGCCGATGTTGGCATCGCCACCGCTGCTGCGACAAGCAGTAGTCATGTTCCATCTAGGGCTGTGTTATCGCCGGATGGCAGACTTATACCAAGGTGCTGATAGTAAGTACTGGGAAGATGCGCTTTTGTGGTTTAGAAAATGCCTAGAAATATTGGAGGAAGCACAAAGACAAGATTTGGTTTCTAAATTTATCTTACCTGCTTGCGAAATGCTGCAACGCTTACAAGATTGGGAACAATTAGAAGAATTAGCCCAAAAGTCGTTGAAATTGCATGAAAATTATGGCAAGCCAGCGCAAGTCGCGCAAGATTATGGTTTTTTAGCAGATGTAGCGGCTTCTGAATCTAATTGGGTACTAGCCCATGAATTAGCAAATACAGCACTTTCGATCGCCGAACAAGCGACAGACGTTACCCGTCGCCAAGAAAGTTGGTATCTGTTATTGCTAGCACGGACACAACGGCATCTCGGTGAGTGGGAAGAAGCGATCAATAATCTAGAATGGGCCAAGATAGTTTGTGAGCTACAGTATGAGCCATCGCTTTATTTGGAAATTTTAGAAGAGTTGCGATCGCTCTACTTTGTTGAACGTCACGACTATACAGAAGCCTTCAGCCTTAAACAAGAAAAAATTCAAATAGAACATCAGTACGGCTTTCGCGCCTTCATTGGGGCTAGTCAATTGCAGCCACAACGCTACAGAATTAACCCAGTACTCGAAGCGCAAAAAATCCCCTTCATTCCAGAAGAAGTAGCCCAAGAAATCGCTGCTTCCGGTCGCCAACAAGATGTTAACCGATTGATTGAACGCATTACTCGTGCTGACTACAAACTCACAGTAATTCATGGGCCATCAGGTGTCGGTAAAAGTTCAATTCTCAAAGCAGGTTTAGTCCCAGCTTTAAAAGGAAAAGTAATTGGTGAACGGATTCCGCTACCGATTGTTTTATCTGTGTATACAGATTGGGTGACAGCACTGGGACGCAATGTCAATCAAGTACTGGCGGAGACAGAAACATCCGCTGCACAAGAAATTACCCCGACTATACTAATTGAAAAACTCCGCCTAGCATCGGAACGCAATTACACAATCATCATTATTTTTGACCAATTTGAAGAATTTTTCTTTATCAGCACCTCTCCCGAAAAGAAAATTCAATTTTATAAATTTTTTAGCGAATGTTTAAATATTGCCTTTGTCAAAATAATTTTAGCTATTCGCGAAGACTATTTACATTATTTATTGGAATTTGAGCGGTTAAGCAAAGAGAATAGTGATGGTTTATATGATTTAGGTGTAATCAATAAGAATATTTTAGATAAGGATATTCGCTATTATTTAGGAAAATTCAACCGGAATGATGCTATCAATATCATCAAAAGTCTGACCCAACGTTCACATTATGAAATAACTGATGATTTGACTAACCAATTAGTCAATGATTTAGCAGAAGAAATAGATGAAGTACATCCGATTGAGCTACAAATAGTTGGTGCGCAACTGCAAACAGAAAATATTACTACCCTCGCACAATATAGGCTGTGCGGTGGCTCTAGCAAACTAGTAGAACGTTGGCTTGAGGAAGTGATCAAAGATTGTGGGCAGGAAAACGAAGAGCGTAGTTGGAAATTATTGTTTGAATTAACCGATGAAAAAGGCACAAGACCACTCAAAACAAAAGCTGATTTGGCAGATGCTATAGGCAATAATTCGGCGGCAATATCTGATTTAGACTCATCTTGGGAATTTATTTTAGAAATTTTGGTGGGTTCGGGGTTGGTGTTGCGAGAGCCAGAAGAATTAGGCGATCGCTATCAGCTGGTTCACGATTACTTAGTTGAACCGATTCGCCAAAAAAACAACTATGGCATGGTCGCTGAATTAGAAAAAGTCAGATTTGAAAAAAATCGGGCTGAAGTTGCCCAAAAAGTCTCTCAAGAACAGCTGAATTTGGTTTTGCAACGCCGACTGCTAGAAGCGCGCATCACAGGTGGAGTGCTGGCAATCATGGCGGGATCAATAGCCGTATTATGGTGGCAAGCTGACTTACAGAGAAGAGCCGCAATTCTCCAAACTCGGAGGGCAGAACGTAGTGAAACTAACTTTAAAATCAGTGCTATTACTGCTGCAAGCGAAGCTCTATTTGCCTCTAATAAAGAGTTTGATGCCCTATTAGAAAGTTTACGGGCTTGGAAAAAACTCAAACTTGCTCCTGGAGTGCAAGCAGACACCAAAATGCGAGTGGTGACAGCCCTGCAACAAGCTGTTTATGGTGTTAAAGAGCAAAATCGCTTGGAAGGTCATGGTGATATTGTCTGGAGTGTAGCTTTTAGCCCAGATGGTCAGTTCTTAGCTTCAGGTAGTACAGATAGAACAATAAAAATTTGGCATCCTGACGGAACGTTACTGCAAACTCTCAAAGGTCATAACGATGCGGTGACCAGCGTCAGTTTTAGCCCAGATGGTCAGACCTTAGCTTCAGCCAGCTTAGATAAAACCGTGCAAATCTGGCACAGAAATGCGATTACAGGTGAATTTGACTCACAACCATACAAAACCTTAGAAGGGCACGGAGATTGGATTTATAGCGTCAGTTTCAGCCCAGATGGTGAGTTGTTAGCTACTGGTAGTAAGGACACAACCATTAAACTCTGGCGTAAGGATGGTAGTTTAGTCAAAGTTCTCAGGGGACATCAAGGATGGGTTAACTGGGTAACCTTCAGCCCTGATGGACAATTCATTGCCTCAGCTAGTGAAGACAAAACAGTCAAAATCTGGCGAAGAGATGGCAGTTTAGTCACCACCTTGCAGGGTCATCGACATGGTGTGACCGCTGTAGCTTTCAGTCCTAATGGTCAACTCTTAGCATCTGGCGGTAGAGATAAAATCATTCAACTTTGGCGCAGAAAACGCAATAGCAGTCAAGACGGCTTAGATTTTCGTCCCAGCAAAACCTTACAGCAGCATAGCAATACAATTTGGAGCTTGAATTTTAGTTCTGATAGTCAAAAGTTAGCATCCGGCAGTGATGATAACACCATTGATCTGTGGAGTATCACAGGTACTTTACTGAAAACTTTTAAAGGCCATAGTGATGCTGTAGCCAGCGTGGCCTTCAGCCCAGATAACAAACTGCTAGCATCAGCAAGTTATGACAAAAGCGTGAAATTATGGCGTTTAGATGCGCCAATACTACCAATCCTCAAAGGACATAAGGGTAGAGTTTTAAGTGTGGCTTGGAGTGCCGATGGTCAGATGTTAGCTTCTGGTAGTCGCGATCGCACGGTCAAACTCTGGCAGCGAGATCCCAAAAGTAATGAGCTAGAAACCAAGCTTTACAAAACTTTGCAGGGACATCTAGATAAAGTCCCTAGTGTCAGTTTTGATCCCAAAGGTGAGATGCTGGCATCAGGGAGTTATGACAAAACTGTCAAATTGTGGCGGCGCGATGGTACTTTGCTGAAAACACTCCAAGGGCATAGCGATAGTGTTTTGGGCGTGAGTTTCAGTCCTGATGGCGAGTTATTAGCCTCAGCCAGTAAAGATAAAACAGTGAAACTTTGGAACCGTGATGGTCGCTTGCTGACAACTTTGGTCGGGCATAATGGATGGGTAAATAGTGTTAATTTCAGCCCCGATGGTCAGCTTTTAGCTTCTGCTAGTGACGATCAAACGATAAAACTGTGGCGGCGCGATGGTACTTTGCTGAAAAGTTTCTTGCCTCAAGACGGTTGGGTGTTAGGTGTCAGCTTTAGTCCTACTGACCAGTTATTGGCTTCTGCTAGTTGGGATAACACAGTGAAGTTATGGCGGCGGGACGGGACGTTGTTAAAAACCTTGTTAAAAGGCTATAGCGATAGCGTTAATGCGGTTGCCTTTAGTCCGAATGGTGAATTGCTCGCTGCTGCTAGTTGGGACCGTACAGTCAAACTCTGGAGCCGTGAGGGTAAACTGATTAAAACTCTGACTGGACACCAAGGGGCAGTATTAAGTGTCAGTTTTAGTCCTGATGGTCAAACATTGGCTTCGGCTGGTGATGACAACACAATCATTCTCTGGAATTTGAATATTGATGATTTACTGCTGCGTGGTTGTAACTGGGTGGATGATTACCTCCAGCACAACCGCAATGTTGATCAGCGCGATCGCTTTCTTTGCGAGAATATCAACCACAAACCCTAACAATTTGCTTCCTCCCTGGTTAAGGCTGTCATTTGTCATTTGTCCTTTGTCAATACAAATGACCAATGACCAATGACCAATGACTAATGATTAAGTTTTGCTCACCAGCTACAAGAGCGATCGCTGTTCACTACACCATCACTTTTTTCTTCTGCGGTGGTATCTTCTAGCAATCTGACTAAAAAGGCTTGTAACCTCATGCGCTCAATATAAGGCCAGCCACCCTCAGACTCAATATCTTTCAGTAATGAGTAAAGTTGCTGACGGTTATCCGGTAAACTTTCTTGAAAAGCACCGTCGCGGATTTCTCGGTGTAACTGCTCTAACTGCCTCAGAAGAGCCAAAAGAGCTACGGAATCTCCTTGGTAACTTTCTACTACAGAATACACCGTAGTTGCGATCGTTTCTAATTTAGAAGCCAATTCCTCTGTTTCCAAGCTTCTGTCGTTGTTCATGCCAGCTTTTCCCTATAAATTCAGGTCTACTCAAATTTACCTTTATATTTTTGGCTTTCATTGGCTTGACTCTGCTTTTGGTTGTTTAGCCATGACTACCAAAAGGCAATGCAAAGTATAGCCCAAGTCATCTGCCGATCAAAAAGAATTGCGATCGCTTCTCAAACAAAGCCATGACGCTGATTACAGCCTTAACACAAGCTACATCGGAACACGGTATTCTTGGTTAAGACAAGAGTGCTTTGATTTTGAGTTTCAAAAAATCGTATGATCTGGCTGATTTCCCTATTACAACAAAGGGCTGTATGTAGTGGCGACACATACATAATACACAATGTCTGAGGCGATGCCACTTTTGCCATACGCTAGAGGAAAGTATCAAGGGTATTCCCCTGTTGTTTTCCTTCAGCACCCCCTTTGGGAACACTTAAAGGCGAAGTGCCTTAAACGCCTTAGGGCTGCTTCTCATCAGAGATCAAAACTTTGGTGTAGTTTTACAACGTTAGATATTAATTTTTGAAATTTGAGGTTGACCATGCGGTATCGCGCTTTAATTGTTGCATTTTTGGCTTTGTGCCTGGGGCTAATAACTGCTTGCAGTGATGGAGGTTCATCTTCTGGCAGTAGTAGAGATGTACTCACATATGAACAAATTCGCGGCACTGGCTTGGCTAACAAATGCCCCCAACTGGCAGAAACAAGCCGTGGTTCGATTCCCCTAAATTCTAGCCAGTCCTACACCATCAAAGAACTTTGCTTGGAACCAACTAATTTCTTCGTCAAAGAAGAACCCGCTAATAAACGGCAAGAAGCAGAATTTGTTGCTGGCAAGTTGTTAACCAGATATACCTCCACTATTGATCAGGTACAAGGCGATCTGAAATTTAATTCAGATAACAGCTTGACATTCGTGGAAAAAGATGGTCTTGATTTCCAAGCCATCACTGTGCAACTCCCTGGCGGTGAGCGAGTACCTTTCCTGTTTACCATCAAAAACTTAGTTGCTCAAACACAACCTGGTTTGAACAGTCTTAATACCTCCACAGATTTTGAAGGCACATTCAAAGTACCTTCATATCGTGGTGCTGCCTTCTTAGATCCTAAAGGTCGCGGTGTTGTTACTGGCTATGATAATGCCGTAGCTCTGCCTGCCCAAGCGGATGATGAAGAACTTACCCGCACTAACGTTAAGCGTGCTGAAATTCTTAGTGGTAAAATTTCCCTCCAAGTAGCAAAAGTAGACAATTCTAGTGGTGAAATTGCAGGTACTTTCGAGAGCGAACAGCCCTCTGATACAGATTTAGGCGCTGGTGAACCTAAAGAAGTCAAGATTCGTGGTCTGTTTTACGCTCGGGTTGAACCCAATCGAGGCTAATTTCTCTTGAGTACCAAAACTTACGGGCACTCAGTTCAGCATAACAATTCGTATGCATTAGGCTTGAATGCAAAAGTTAACTCACATACATCTTTGTACTGAAGGATGTATGTGTTTTTTTTGCAGGTAGAACAAGAACAAGGACTTACCCAAGTGACTCAATTATCGCAAAGGCTTAATTTTTCCTTATGAGTGCGTAAGTCCTAAGTAGAACAAGGACTTACCTAAGTGACTCAATAAATCAAGGTTAGGTTTTAGGACTACCCCTTTCAAGGTGACTCGTAAAATCCGTTTTTTCTCTGCGCTCTCTGCGGACTCTGCGGTTAAAATAGTAATTTATTTAACCACTCCAGACACAGAGGACACAGAGATAAGAGATTAAAAAGAGATTTTTTGAGCAAAATTTTTACCCACCTTGAAAGGGCTAGGTTTTAGGACTTACGCAAGTGTCATATTTTTTTCGTAGAGGCTGTCCAGAGTCAACCCTTCTGGTGCGTCAGCTACGCGAACGGCTACGCTCAGGGTAAGAAGTCATGCATTCCAAAAAACCTTGATTTTTGACCCTTGATCCTTGTCTATTGACTCCCCTCCTAAACAAGAGCCACCAAATTTTCAATTTGGTGGGGGTCTTAAACCCTTACTCCCTTCTCTTCTCTACGAGAGGCTAAGCCAACGAGACGCTGCGCGAATGGTCGTGGCAGAGGGCAGGAATCAGAATTCCATAAAAGCCTTCTGCCTCCTGCCCTCTGCCTTTCTTGATAAACGATGAGTAATTAATTGGTAACCACCCGTTGCATAGAAAAGATATTTCATATATGAATGAATAGCAAAGATTCAGTGGTGTAGGTGAAAATAATTTATAGCTGTGATGTAGACCATAGCTCTGATTTATTTAATTTATATAAACTTAGTGAATATATTCATCACAAATAAGTCGTAAACAAATTTATTTCTTATTTTCTTTACCTGGGTTAATGTTAATAATTTATAAAGTTAAGATGATTGCTATTCTCTAAATGCTAAAAATTTATGATGTTTATGTTTTCTGTTTATATTTACTGTTAATAATTCATGAGATTAAGACAATTGCTGTTTTCTACATACTAAAAATTTATGATATTTAAATTGCAGTTTAAAATTGCTGATTATAATTTATAAATCAGTAAAATAATCGTCCTTGAGCCTTGTTGCTGGGGAGTTGTACTTACTTGCTATAAATTACTGATTAATGATGAATATCTAAGTATATTTAAGGCGATATATTGAGTTTTTTGCAATTTATTCTAAAATTTTGGTAATGACTTCCGTATTTTTACGGGTAAAACAAACTTTTCCCATCTTAACTGAATTTTTAAAGGTTTAAATTTTTGATTTAGAAGTTTACTGGCTAATTAATAAGTCAAATTAGGTACAATCTCGGTTTCAAATTTACTAATAAATTTTATATTTTGGCTGTATGCAGTTATTTCGCTCCAGGTAATACCAAAGCTAAATAACAAAACACTACCTTCGTCTGTTTAGACTGGGTGCGATTGCCAAACAAACTATGGTTTTTTTCAGCAAAAAGTTGTTATATCCCATAAGTTTATTTGGCTAATGTAAGTTGATATTTACTTTGATATCATCCCATCGCACCTGAGTTTGCCAACGAATACTAAACGCTTTCTTTGCTCTGCTTAATCAACGCGGTGCTATGCCTACCACAGTCACCAACGAACTGAAACATGAAACTTGGCAGTTATTGCGAGAATATCAGCAATCCCGCTCAGAAACCGTTCGCAATCAACTGGTTAAACTCAATTTTGGGTTAGTGAGACGAGAAGCTCACTACTGGATGAATCAATGCCATGAAAATTACGAAGATTTGCTGCAAGTCGGCTGTTTGGGTCTGATTAGGGCGATCGAAAAATTTGAAATTTCTAAAGGATATGCCTTTAGTTCTTTTACTATTCCCTATATTCGCGGTGAAATTCAACACTACTTGCGAGATAAAGGTGTCACCGTGCGTATTCCCCGACGCTACTTAGCACTGCAACAGCAAGCAATAGGTGTTTCGCGTTCTTTGCGTGCTAAATATAACCGTCAGCCTACGGACTCTGAAGTAGCAGCCGCACTGGAAATTTCCCCTGATGAATGGCAGGAAATTAAATTAGCATGGATCAATCGTGCACCTTTAAGTCTGGATGTGCCAATCCAAGATGGCGAAGAAGGTGCGACAAGCTTAGGGGAATTAGTTCCCGATCACCGCTACCGCAGTTTTCAACTAGCACAAGAAGACCAACTACGCCTACAACAAGCCTTGGTTCAACTAGAACAGCGCACTCGTGAAGTCTTGGAATGTGTATTTTTACAAGATTTGACACAAAAACAAGTAGCAGAACACTTAGGAATTAGTGTAGTCACGGTTTCCCGGAGGGTGAAAAAAGGGTTGGACTTGTTGAAAAATCTCATGGCTGTGGCTGAAGATTAACTGTCCAGGAACATACTCCGCAGTTATGCTGGACTAACAGTACTAAAAATAACCATTGAAATAAAAAAAATTAGGTTATAAAAGGAACAGACTTAGCCTGGAATATAAATTTTAGGCATGTCTATTTTCCAAACAAATTTTCCTATGCCTTTTGAGAACGGCTAATGGTCAGAAGAAATTCGACAATTGCAGGTGTAGCCATTTTAATGTTGGCGATCGCTGGATGTAGTTCAGAAGAAACACCGCAGGCTAGTAATCCTAGTCCGGCGGCTAATATTCCCCCGACTGCAAAACCAGCAGTTAAATCGCCGTCAGCTACTCAATCTTTTAATAATCCAGTAGTTCCTGGTAAACAGGTATCAAAAGTTGCGTCTGTAACTTATAGTCCATCGTCTACTTTGATTCAACCAACTAATGCTACAGAGCGGTTAGTGATGGTAGCAAAAGGTCGAAATGACCCCTTTGCAGAAATTGTCGTCTTACCGAAGGTTAGCCCAATTTCCAGCACTAATGCAAAACCTGTTCCTAAGTTACCTCCCCTGCCAATTCCTAAACCACCAGTAGTAAAAGTACCAGTACGCAGTGCAGTAAAATCAGTTAGTTTAAACCCACCTAGCAACAAAAAGCCAAATCCTGCTCCTAAGTTGGCTCAAGTCTTGCCCAAATCGCCGAAAGTTGTGCCTAGATTTTTGCCTAGATTGACTCCAGTATTACCGCCAGTTGTTCCTAGTCCAAATCTAGTATCTGTATTACCAGAACGACCACAACCAGACTTAGCAAGGGCTGTGCTTGTGAGTGGAGTAGTTTTAATCGGTAAACAACTCCAGGCGATTATCAAAGTACCAAATGAGCAGACTAGTCGCTATGTACAAGCCGGACAGCGATTGGCAAACGGTCTTTTGATTAAACGTATTGAAATGAATGAAGGCTCCAATCCTATTGTTATTGTGGAACAATATGGTATTGAAGTTGCCAGAATGGTAGGAGAGAATCCTGCTGAGTCAGCAACACCAAATAAAAACCCTGGCGGTAATCCTGTTTCTTGGACAACGCCATCTCAAAATATTGTTGCTGTCGGAGCTTCATAAGGATGGAGACTAAGGAAAAAATTGAATTTGTTGGTTTACCTTTAGCAGTCTATCGAGAAATAGCGGCTCATTTGCGTCAAGTTGAAGGCTTAGAAGTGGGTTTGATTCCGCAATCATCCCAACAGTTTGATTATTATCAAAGTCAAATCGAGGGATTGTGGATTAGCTGGGTATCAAAACCTACATTTGAAAGTCGGCAACTTGTTCAGCAAATTTTAGCTTACTATCAAAATCGCTATAGTACCTGAGGATTCAATCTTATAAGTAGTCGTCATGAACTGCGTACACCAGGACGGATGAAAAAGCGGCTAGGGGCTAGTATTTTTTACTTAGTACATAGCACTTTTTCCAGCTAGTAGTCATGGAACGTGTACACTACGACACATGAAAAAGCAACTAGGGGCTAGGGGCTAGTATTTTTTACTGAGTGTTTAGCACGGACGCAATTTTTAAAGCTAGCTCCTGCTTAAGGAGCCTGGCTCCGGTAGGGCGTGAAAATCAATACCCTATGCCCCATTTTCAACTTAATCTAACAACTTAATCTAAAGTGTTATTTTAGTCTTGGGTCTTGCCAAGCTACTGCAATTTAAACTTGATTTTATAATTAATCTCTAAAGAATTACAAATTCAAACACTACACCAAACCAGCTTGAAAAATTTGGGTTGGGGTGAGATTCAATTCGGGGAAAGTGGGGGAAATCAGGCGATCGCTATCTCGAAACTTGCTTATTTGATATTCCCCATCAACTAAGTTACAGACAGAGATTGTCGGTTGTTTGGGATTACCGATAAAATTACGTCCACCTAAGGCTGCATAATCGATAATCCAGTATTCGGGGATACCCATCTCTTCATAATCAGCATATTTTAAGTAGTAATCGTCCCGCCAGTTGGTTGATACAACCTCAATTACCAAAGGTATTGATGCACCATTACTGACGGTAGATTCTTTTTTCCACAAAGATTCATTTGCCAGATTTGCACGGTTTAGCACCAAGACATCGGGAAAATAACCAGAATCTTTTTCGGGAGGTCTAACTATAGCTTGGTTGGGGATAAAGTAAGGCAATCCTAGCCGTTTGATTTCAAAAGAAATTTCAATACCTAGAAAGCCTTTAACTTCTTCGTGTTCCCCTACTGGTTGTGCCATTTCAACGATTTCTCCCTTATGTAGTTCATAGCATACTCGTCGATTTTCGGGTAACCAATCGACGAATTCTTCAAAGGTTACTAGCTTGGGTATGGCTTGAGTCATAGATAATAGATAATTACGCCTCTGGAAATATTATCTCTAATATCAGAGGCTACTGACAGGTTTACTACCACGGTTAAGAACATGGCTATAAATGCATTCATTGGAGGCGATGCCTTTGGCAACGTCTTCTGGTGCGTCTGCTGCGCGATCGCCGATCGCACTCACAACCAGGGGATGAAATACCCTAACCCCTAACCCCTAGCCCCTAGACCCTATTCCTGTTTAACTTGGTCTAAAATTATGCAATTGTAAATTGCTGAGGTAAACTTGCTTTCAAGTAATGCAAAATATTACTTAGCTGGTCTTCGGTCTTGGCATCACTCACAATGGACAACTGGCAATTTCTGATACAGAGACAGGGCGATCGCGCTTGGCATACCCTGGAATCGCCAAAAGGAGAAATTTTGGAGGGACGGTATAGAGTTTTGGCTCGTTCTAACCGCCCTAATATAGATGTGGAAGTCAGGGTAATTCACTCCTCTACTCAAGAAGTACCACCTAAGCGGCGAATTCAGAAGCGATCGCGTCGCACTAATTCCGAAGGCTTAATGGCGGTAATTCCTTATACTTATTTCAAACCGGGAATTTGGGAGCTGCAATGCTCTGGTGACTTGATGTCCGATATTCTCGGTAAATCTTGGCAATACAATGTCTATTTGCGAGTTTTGCCGTTTGAGGTAGATGAGCAGGTAATCATATCGGGTAATGGCAATAGTGAAGCATCGGATTCAGCAGCTGATATAAGTACTATTTCTGATAATGATTTATTATTTAAACACTCAGTAAAAACCATACCTACACAACAAACATCTGTTACTGATGCAACAGCAACAATTGCCGCTCAAACTAGCTCTACTACCAAAGCGGCAGTGGATGTTTTGGAAGAAGATGTGATGAGCGATCAACCTGTCAGCCCAGTATGGGTTAAAGGTGAGACGGCTGAACAAATTTTACAAAATTTAATAGATTTAGCTTTACCTAGCGCTGAACCGCTGCTTGATGAAGAACTGCTGGCTGATCCGCCAATACAACCAGCATTACCACCGCTGTTGCTGAACTTAGATCAAGAAACTTATGTTGCTCACTGGGGTGGAACTCTGACTATTAATGGGCGGGTAGAACTACAAGAAAAAGCTTCTTTGGAAGAAGAGATACCTTACCTGGAAAGTCTTTATGCTCTAGAACTAAAAATTTCTCTGCGCTCACCTCTAAAATTAGAAATCTTGAAGGAAGTAAAGCAACCCTTGCCTAATGAAGTGCTGCCTTTTACTATTGAATCCTCAATTGATATTCCCGCTGATTGCGAATCTAAGTTAATTTTGGCAGAGGTGAGTTTGTCTGGCGCACTCACTGCAATTGATGAAGTAAAACTCTTAGCTAGCCAGTCTTTCACAATTACAGCAGATGTCAGCGAATTACTGGCGATCGCCACCGCAGTCACAACCACTACACCTGACTTTGTGGAGTCAGTGGAGGTTGAAGCACCTGAACGAGCTGTTGGTATAGATTTGTCACTTTTGAAATTAGTCAAAGCTGTGCCATCAGATCAGTCTCTGACTTTAGAAAATAAATTTTTACCACCAGAAATTAAACCGCGATCGCCTAAAAAATCATTAGATAGCCATCGGGCGCTAGATTTGCCAAATATGCCGCCTCTCCCACCAATCAAGCCGGTGGAGACGGCGATTTTAACAGAATCTTTGACAGCAGAGCCAAAGACAGGAGAACTGGCTACACAGGAACAGAGTTTGGAAAAGGTGGAAACTTTAGCCGCCATCAACATGGATCAACTGGTGATTAAAAATCGACGGGCATCGATAATTAGTAGCACATTTCGATATTTAAAGCCGTTAACGGTTACGAATAGCGATGGTGAAGCAGTATCCGATTTTCATTCTCCAGAAAACTCACAGGCGCTGCATAAAACTTTAGCAGGTGACAAGACAAATGAATTATTGATCGGTAATCAAGAATATGGGGATGAGTCTGTTGTGGAGGTGGCTCTCTCCCGGCGTTCAAAATTAATTGATGCTTATATTGCAGAAGTTACTAGCCCATCGCGCCCGGAATTAATTGATGAGTCTGTGACACCAAAAACTACGTCACCAAGTCCAGAATTCATTGATCAGCCTGTTGCACCCACAACTGCTCCACCTAGTCAAAAATTAATCATAGAAGGTAACCCCTATTCATCGCCGCTGATTACAAAATGGTTGGAGAATCAAGGATTTTCTTTACCTGAACCGATGGAGGTGTCACAACCAGATGACAATACCGATGTTGTAGAACCAGAGACTGTGGACAATCAGCAGGCTGGTGTGTCTTTAAATGCTGAAACTACTCCTGTTGAACTAAACTTGCCATTAAATCTTGACGCTGACATCGAGATCCCAGAAGATTGGTTGGCGATCGCTCACCAGGAGGAAGAAGATTCCACTCCATCACTTCCAGAAGCGCCACCGCCACCGCTACCTCCTCATTATCCGAAGATACCGCTACCCAATTTAACTCAAGAAATTGTTGTAGAAGATACATATATTGAACCTGAGGTAGATGTAGCACAAACCATTCCTGAGGAAGAACCAGAGCCTGATGTGCCAATGGTGCTGGAACCATCGCCTTTACTGCGGATGAGCGCGCCAATTGTCGAACCATTACCCACACCAAAATTGTATGTACCAGAGGGCGAACTAATTGCAGGTACAACTGTGAGGGTGCGTGTGGAACTACCTCGGCTATCCTCGGAAGTTGTTGTCAAGCTATGGATTGAGGATTGCCAAAGCCGCAGCTTGATGGATGGTCCCCATTTGTTGAAAAATTTGCAGCTTAATTCTTTGGGAAGGTTGGAGCTGACAACGCAATTACATGTTCCTTTTGGCTGCTTAGAAATGCGCGTTGAGGCGATCGCGCTTAACCCCGAAACCCAACAGGAAAGTCACAAAGTTACCGTCATGCGAACTGTGATTCCTCCAGATTTACCAACTTTGCAGCTAGAAGAACTGTTAGGTATTTAAACATCCCTAGCAACTGCGGCTGTGTTAAAAATCTTTAGAATTTAAAAAATGAGGCAGAATTTGCAGTAAGCTCATTTTGAATTGTAGTGTAATTTAACAGGAATCATTGACTATGGCAACTCAACTTTTGCCTTCTATCTTGGCTAGTACTTCCTACTTACCTGCTCTTTTCGTTCCCATCATCGGTTGGGGTGTGCCCATCGCAGTATTTGCGTTTTTGTTTCTATACATTGAACGCGAAGATATTGCCTAATTTGGTAATTAGTCATTTAACTAATAACTAATGACTAATGAATAGTTAATACCGCCTATCTCAGTGAGACAGGCGGTTTTTTAATAATGTCGATTTCTAAACAACTGCTAGATAATCTACACTAATTATGCTATTCGGCTCCAGCTACTATTAAATTGAAGAACCGATTCCGGCATAGGCTCCGTAAAAGAAAATGCCGACAACAGTAATTACACCTAATCCTGCGATCGTAGCGACGACCCACAGGGGAATTCTCCCACTTCCAGACACAGTTTTCTCCTCCCTTAACAACAAATCAACACAAGTTGAATAAACAGATAATTAACCAAAGTGCTTCCAGTTAGTTAAAGAAGTAACTGGAAAACAGGATACCCAGAACAAAAATCAGTAGTAGTCCCAGGTACAGTGAAGTCCGGTTTAGTTCAACCGGCTGATTATTGGTATTGGGCGTTCTTTCCATGAGTTCCTCCTAGCGTTGAATAAACTGCATTGCGGCGATCGCGCCCAAAAAGAAAACGGTTGGCACACCTAAGGTGTGAACTGCCAGCCATCTAACTGTAAAAATTGGATAGGTAACTGGTTGATTGATGTTATTGCCGCTAGTCATGATTTCAAACTACTTTCCGATATAATTTTCAACTTGCTTTTTAGCATCAAAACGGTTATTCACAATGGGCACTTCCTGGCGTGCTTGTGTGAAATACTCATTAGGACGGGGTGTGCCAAAAACATCATAAGCCAGTCCGGTGCTGACGAATAACCAGCCAGCAATAAATAATGCTGGGATGGTGATGCTGTGAATTACCCAGTAACGTATGCTGGTAATAATGTCCGAAAACGGACGTTCTCCAGTGGTACCTGACATTTAACTTCCTACCTTCACAAAGACTGTTATTGAGTTTATTATCCTACAAAGTTTAGAAAGAGTTACAACTTGCAACGTTCTTCTCATAAATCTGGATAATTACATACACCAGTGTTGCTCTAAGCTGGCTCTGACGGGGAAGTTGTGGCTACGTTGGGGTTATATTTGAGCAAAACGCCGCGATCGCCAATAATAAATCCTTGGTCGGGCTGGAAAAACACAATTTTGTAAAAGTTAGCGGCGACTGTTTCCACATCCCGGTCTTTTTCCCAAGTTTTGCCACCATCAGCACTGTGCAGCAAATTTCCACTGCCACCGCCTACCCAAATGTCATCGGGTGTACGATAAGCTAAATCCAGTAAACCCCAACTAGTAGATAATTCGGGATTTTGTGCTTCTTGCCACTCTTCTGGTTTCGTGGGGTCACTAAATTGTACCTGACCTCCCCGTGCGAGCATCCACATTTGCCCATTATCCGAGAAGCCCATGTTTTCTACGCGACGAGAACTATTGCGGTTATGGGGAACCCAAGCATTTTGTCCTGGTTCCCAAGTGGAGTAGAAGCTACCTTTAGCGGAAACAGCAACATATTTACCATCAGCAGAACGTTCTAAGTTACGTACCACACCAACTGCTGCTTCGACTTGGGCTTTCCAATTTTTACCGCCGTCTTTGGTTTGATAGATTGCGCCTACATCAGTAGCCATCTCAGCTGCATCTTTTCCCAGCGCACTGATACTAATGGGATTTCCTGGCAGTTTTTCACTGAGGGGAATGCGCGACCAAGAACGACCTTCATCAGTAGTATGCAATAACAAACCAGGCTCTCCGGCAATCCACCCTTCTTTCCCAGCAAAACTCACAGAATCAAAGCGATACCTGGTGTCATCCAGTGCTAGATTTAAGGGTTGCCAAGTATTACCACCATCATTGGTTTCCAAAATGGTGGCGTTGCTACCTACTAAGTAGCCATGCTGAGGATTTTCTGTAAAAGCAATATCGAACAGCTTGGCTTCTGTAGGCACAGAAATGATTGCCCAGGGGTTATAGCTGGTAGAAGGGACTTTGCTACAACCTATACACATCAGGACAACTATCAACAGGGCAAATATTCGTTGCCAACTTTTCAAAATTGCGTGCATCAGTATTTCTTAATTTCTTAGTTGTTTCTAAATTTGTCATTGGGCATGGGGGAGGCAGTGCGTTGCGGAGCCAGTAGCGTGGGCGGGTTTCCCGACTTGAGCTAACTGGCGTGGAGGTCTCCTCCGTTGTAGCAACTGCCGTCATGGGGCATTGGGCATGGGGCATTGGGCATTTACAATTTGTTATTAGTTATTTCTCCCTTGTCCCCCGGTCACTGAGCGCAGCCGAAGTGTGTCCTCCTTGTCTCCCTCATCCCCCTTGTCCCTGTGGGTGGTGATTCTTAACTAAGTATCTATTGTAACCCGTAGAGACTGAGAAAAAATAAGAAACCAAGTGCCAAAGCGCCGAAAATCAGGAGGTTTTTTTGGGTTGGGGTCAAAGTGTTGACACCTAAGCCGTAACCAAGATTTTCTCGAAAGCCCGATGCTTGACCTGCTGGGCCGATGTTAGCGAAAGCTTGTTTCTTTGCACTACATACAGGACAGCGCCAATTTAAGGGTAGTTCTGCGAAGGGTCTTCCAGGGGGAATATCATATTTGTCATCTCCCTTCTCAGGTTCATAAACGTAACCGCAGGAGCGACACTCGTAGCGGTCTAACACTTGAGTCTCAACAGCTGGTTCGCTTTGTTCGCTCATGGCTTAGGCCTCGCAGAGGGGCAAATATTAAATATACGTTACAAATTATGACATAACTGTTAGACTTTTCTATCACAACTAAAAACGAATCAAATACCTTCAGCGCGTCTGTTTCCCAGATTTCAGAAAAGCCTAGAAGATATAATGTAAAAGAAAGTTACGGCGTTATTTACACCATAAACGGTAGATATCCATTGTGTTTGTTCTCAGCGGTTACGAGTACCTTCTAGGCTTTCTAATTATCTGTAGCCTAGTGCCTGCCCTGGCGCTCTCAGCGTCCAAGCTCCTACGACCCAGCGGCAAAAGTGCGGAACGGCGCACAACATACGAATCTGGCATGGAACCCATCGGGGGAGCCTGGATTCAGTTCAACATTCGCTACTATATGTTTGCGCTGGTCTTTGTCGTCTTTGATGTGGAGACTGTGTTTTTGTATCCTTGGGCGGTAGCTTTCCACCGTCTAGGGCTATTGGCATTCATTGAAGCGCTAATTTTTATTGCAATTCTTGTAATCGCCTTAGTTTACGCATGGCGTAAAGGAGCTTTGGAATGGTCTTGAATTCTAACTTAACAACCCCGGACAAAGAGCGCATCATCAACCCGATTGATCGTCCCTCAATCACTCAAGACCTTTCAGAAAACGTGATTCTGACTACGGTTGATGACCTTTACAACTGGGCGCGGCTTTCTAGTTTGTGGCCGTTGCTATTTGGTACGGCTTGCTGCTTTATTGAGTTTGCCGCTTTAATTGGCTCTCGGTTTGACTTTGACCGTTTTGGTCTAATTCCCCGTTCCAGCCCCCGCCAAGCTGATTTAATTATTACGGCGGGGACAATCACCATGAAGATGGCACCTCAACTCGTGCGTCTTTATGAACAAATGCCTGAGCCGAAGTATGTGATTGCGATGGGAGCTTGTACAATTACAGGCGGGATGTTTAGCGTTGATTCTCCCACCGCTGTGCGTGGAGTTGATAAACTAATTCCTGTGGATGTGTACTTGCCTGGTTGTCCGCCACGTCCAGAAGCGATTATTGACGCAATTATCAAGTTGCGGAAGAAGATAGCTAACGATTCTATCCAAGAACGGGATCAAATCAAGCAAATCCACCGCTACTACAGCACGACTCATAACCTCAAGCCAGTAGAGCAAATTTTAACTGGTAAGTATATGCAGTCAGATACTCGCTTTACACCACCTAAGGAATTGGCCCAAGCGATTGGTTTACCAGTTCCACCTGCTTTACTGACATCCCAGAAACAAAAGGAGGAAACAAACCGTGGCTGATGAAGAATCTAAGCCAGTACCAGCAGCCGAAGAGTCTCTGGTAAAAGCCGGAAAAGTTTCCCAGTGGTTGACAGAAAATGGCTTTGACCATGAGGTTTTACCAGCTGATGCCAATGGGGTAGAGATAATTAAGGTAGAGCCAGATTTTTTGCTCCCCATCTCTACAGCTTTGTATGCTTACGGGTTTAATTATCTCCAGTTTCAAGGTGGGATTGACCTGGGCCCTGGACAAGAGTTAGTGAGTGTATATCACTTAATTAAAGTAGGTGATAATAGCGATCGCCCCGAAGAAATCCGATTGAAGGTGTTCTTACCACGGGAAAACCCTACAGTTCCTTCAGTCTACTGGATTTGGAAAACCGCAGACTGGCAAGAGCGCGAGTCTTATGATATGTTCGGCATTATCTATGAAGGACACCCCAACCTGAAGCGGATTTTAATGCCAGAAGATTGGGTAGGCTGGCCTTTGCGGAAAGATTACATCTCGCCTGATTTCTACGAGTTGCAAGACGCTTATTAGTTAGACAGTGCTAATTGCTGAGTGTCAGCAGTGAGAATTGTGATATCTCATCCCTAACCCCTCTCCGGCGGCGGAGGGGGGTATTGTTTTGGCAGTTTCGCGCAAAGCAGGAAGGAGGAGAGGCGATCGCAATTTTTTTTACGTATAGAAGTCTTATTTGATTTGTGAAAATTCACGTTGTTCAGATCCCCGACTTCTCAAAGGATGTTGCTGGCAAATGGTTGGTTTGACCTCTCAATTCACATCAAACAAGTTCTCTCGCATATCTGAAAAAACGCCCGCAGGCTGGAAGCCTGGGGCTAACGCTACGAAGCCCACCTTCGTGGGCTAAAAAAATTTAGCCCACGAAGGTGGGCTTTGTACGATTAGCCGCACCCTTCTAGGGTGAAGGCGGTCTGTTGGGTAAGCGCGGGGTCCATTGGTGTCAACTTAAGTTAAAAGGCTTATCCCACAGGCATTTTACCCCACCCCTCAATCCCCTCCCCGTAAACGGGGAGGGGAGGTTTTGCGTCAGCAAAGCCGGGGTGGGGTGACGCGGATCATGATGTTAAGTGAGAGAATTCGCTCATCACGTCTTGGTAAGGGTTTCACGTTAAGTTGACACGTATGCGCGGGGTCTTACCCCTAAATCGCCAGCAGTATTCTCAAAGAAGTCGGGGATCTAATTTTTCGCGAATGATTTAGGACAGCTATATTGCTATTTATCTTTGAAAATTAATTTGAAAATGTTACTTTCAGAAGCTTTGTGGGAAATCTATAAATATAGCTTCTATCAAAAGGAGTTTATCTCACTATTTTATATTAGCAAATACAGAGTGGTTATATCTAGAGTTTAAAGTGCTAACTGACCAAAGTTTCAATTTTATATAATTTTGTTAAATTGCTGCAATGTTATTAGAAAACATAAAATTTTCAGAACTACCATCGGTTTATTTGTTAGACAAAGACAAACTGCCGAATTG
The DNA here is from genome assembly GCF_963875285.1 of Calothrix sp. NIES-2100. Classification (NCBI taxonomy): domain Bacteria; kingdom Bacillati; phylum Cyanobacteriota; class Cyanophyceae; order Nostocales; family Calotrichaceae; genus Calothrix; species Calothrix sp. NIES-2100. Next base: position 6,574,695 of record NZ_CAWNLA010000001.1, on the reverse strand, counting down.
TGCAGCTATCTACTTTGTATCTGATAGTAAAAGTCAGATTCTTTATATTGGCAGAACAATCAACTTAGTTGGGCGCTGGCGAGAGCATCATAGATTTAAACAGCTAAAAAGATTTAATCGAAAAGACCGTATTACTATTAGTTGGATAAATTGCAGTAATCAGATAAATTCTCTTCCAACTATCGAAAATGAGTTAATAAATTTATATAAACCGCCGCTGAATTGGTCGAAAGTTTTCGCACCAATTAGAAGAATAACTCCAGCCGAGACAGCATTACAGCAGAGCCTTCAGCAGTTGGCTAACTGTAATACTATGATATTTGGGTTCGATCCAATTGCTGATGAAGAACCACCCACAATATATTTGGTTTATCCTGTTTACGATAGGCGTGGTGTATCAGGCACTATACGATCTGCATTAAAAAATATCAATAAAAAAGCTAGCACACTAAAGTGGAAAGAGTACCACATAGAGCCTAAGTATTCTGGAAAGTTTGGCTATTGGCAGACTGATTACAACGGTATACGAATAGATTTAGCTCCGTTTCAAGATTTAGTTCACTTTATGGATAGTTCAACTCGCCGCACTATCGCTGGGGTTGAGCTTATGGCTTTTAGTAGTGAGCAACTAGAACTAATTCTAGAAAATACACCAGAGTTTAAGGAAGAAGCTTCAGGTTTAGAGGCTTTAGAAGATGACCCTATCCCAATAAAAATAGTTGATAAAAAATATCAGAGCAATAGTAATAATGAAAGTGTAGTTAATGTTGAAACTTGGGAGGAATTAGAACCAATGGCTGAAGGTGAATCTAGAGTAATGAATCGTCAATTTTTGTATGTGGATGATATGGAAATAGAGGTTTGTTCTAACGAAAATGGGAAGCATTTTGTTAGGCATAATGTTTATTGGTGGATAGAACATAAACATAAAAATCCTGACCCAAAGTATGATTGCATTCTGCAAAACTTAAAAAATACAGTAGATAGACTACCAACTATCAGATGGTCTGGCTATAGGTTTAGATTGGAAACTATTGTCTTCAGCGAAGATGATGTAGAAGTGGAAAGTGTACTGCTACCACTAGCTATGTTTGAAGACCTGATGAGAGGTAACCTCAATTCAAGGTTTAATGCCAAACTTATAGAAGAAATTAAAAGCGGTGAATATACATCAAAGCCAGAGGATTCAAAAAATATAAAACTATGTGTATGGCTGCACAGTAATTCATTATCTTCGCTAATCTCAAGCAATAACAGCTAAATAAAGTGGAATGATGGGGTTGTGAAGGCGATCGCTGTACTTCAAAACCTCAAAGCTGCGATTTGGAAGGCGAAGTTTTGTGTTTTGAGGTGGAATGATGGGGTGCTGAAGGCGATCGCTTGACTTCACAACCTCAAAGCTGGGCTTTTGAAGACGAAGTTTTGTGTTATGAAGTGAAATGATCGGGTTGTGGAGGCGATCGCTTGACTTCAAAACCTCAAAACTGGGGTTTAGAACGCGAAGCTTCGCTTTTTAAGGTGAAATCATGGGGTGATGAAGGCGATCGCTTGACTTCAAATCCTCAAAGTTGGGGTTTGGAATGCGAAGTTTCGTGTTTTGAGGCGAAATGATGGGGTTGTGAAGGCGATCGCTTGACTTCAAATCCTCAAAGTTGGGGTTTGGAAGGCGAAGTTTCGTGTTTTGAGGTGGAATGATGGGGTTTGCAAAGGCGATCGCTAATGATGCTACTAACGAAGTCTTCCACTGAATCCCGTAGATGCTGAGAAAAATCTACCCTTGAGAAGCTAGGAAAGCTGTGCAACGGTAAAGTATGTTGAAAATTAAATTTTCTAACTAAAAAATTTATTTTATTTATTTGTTAAGTAACTTTTACTATTGTAAATGTATAAACTAACATTTATTCCTATTTGCTATGTGTATAATTAATCATTGACTATTATTCACTTTTCTTCTCTATTCCTAATCTATCTGTTGTCATACTGCAAGCCAGAGTTTTATTTTTATAACCTAATATATTTGTCACTTAGTAATCATTAATTGGTGTGAATTGCGAAGTGCGTTGGCGCAGCCCGCCGCAGGTATAATCTGAAGTTTTACCGTAAAAAAAATAAGCCATTATATGAATAGTTGGCACGTTTACGGGACTAGCGAATGTCTAAAGAATTATTAAATTTGTTTCAGGAAGCATACAGCAATCTCGAACTATTTCCGTTGATGGAACAAAATGAAATGGAAAAGTTTAGAGTTGAATATGGTGATGATTTGATTGCAGATCTTAACCAATTGGTTGAAGATAGCCCCAATGGGGATAGTAAGATTATCTTTACCGGACATCGCGGATGTGGTAAGTCAACTTTGTTAGCTGAGTTTAGCAGACAAATTCAAAATAAGTATTTTGTAGTTTTATTCTCTATTGCTGACAAAATTGAAATGTCAGCCGTTAATCATATTAATATCCTGTTTGCTATTGCAGTTAATTTAATGTCTGAGGCGGAAGCGCGTCAGGTTGAAATTCCTAAATCGACAAAAGAAGCTCTTTATAAATGGTTTGCTACCCGCACTCGCACTGAAGAATTAAATTTACAAGCTGAAGCCGAAATAGGTTTTGATTTGCTCAAGCTGATTAGCTCGAAATTAAAAGCTGATGCGACTGTAAGGGATGAAATTAAACAAGAATTTGAACGCAAAATTTCAGATTTGGTAGCGAGAATTAACGAAATTGCTGCTTTAATTCAAACTGCTACTAAACAAGATGTTTTAGTGATTATTGATGATTTAGATAAACTCGATTTAGGTAGAGTTAACGAAATTTATAAGGATAATATTAAAGCACTTTGTCAACCTAATTTTCGGATAATCTACACTATCCCAATTGCTGTGCTACGCGAAACATTTATCAGCACGATAATTACCACAGAAACTAACGACCAAATTGTGGTAATGCCTGTGTTAAAAATTTTCGAGAAGGGTAAAAATCGGCTGCCTAATACCCAGCCTCGTCCTGAGACAATCAAGATTCTTGGTGAGGTTTTACAAAAGCGAATTTCTAGTGAGTTAATAGCGGATAAAACTGCTGAAAAAATTGTTATTTACAGTGGCGGAGTCTTACGAGAGTTAATCAGAATTGCTAAAGAATGCTGTCGCATTTGTTTGCGTCTTATCCGCAGAAATCCAGCAGAAGAAATTCTCATTGATGAGAAAATTTTAGTCCAAGCTATTAATAAAATTCGTAATGATTTTTCCATACGCTTAGGAAAAGTTGATATAGATATTTTACAAAGTGTCTACGCTCAATTTATGCCCAACGATCCTAAACAGCCTGAATTTTTAGATTTGCTACATGGGCTATATGTTTTAGAATATCGCACTGATGAAACTTGGTATGATGTTCATCCAATCCTGATAGAAAGCTTGAAAAGGAAAGGAGTTATCCGTGTTGAATGAAGAATTTTCAGATGATGGAGATTTGTTAGAGCATGAGCGAGAGAATCAAGATGCTTATGATGATTTAATTGTTTCTATTGAATCACAAAAACGGGGATTAAATTTACTAATTGCTGTCTGCGATGATGGTAATTTTCGTGATGAGATTATTTCTAAGTACGAAGCCGAACTCCAACCGAATTTTCGTCCATATCGGGTGATTTTAGCACGACAGGAACCGAGCCTGAAAGCTGCTCTAAACCAATTAGTGCAACAAGAAGAATATCTCCGTCAACGTAATCTAGCAATCATCACTATTACGGGTGCTGAACAACTTTATTTTCTCAAATTAGGGGAAGAACAATCAGAACAGGAAAAATTTTTTGGTTATTTACAGTGGACAAGGGAAGGATTGCGAGAATTTCCGTTTGCGATTGTACTTTGGGTAACTAATCAAATTTTAGTCAACTTGATTAAAAAAGCTCCTGATTTTTGGAGTTGGCGCAATGGAGTTTTCCGATTTGTCTCAAAAAAAACGAATGCGATCGCAGGTAAAGAACTAGAACCGATACGCTTTGTTTTTAGAGACACGGAATTAGCCAGCACTGATACTAATGAAAATCACTCGTTTTTTTTGCCTATCCAAGATTTACAAAGGTTAATCGAGAAAGTTGAACAGGAAAAAGGAACCAAAGATCCCAGCTTGGCTACTTTATATTCCAGGTTGGGTGATATTTATCGTAGTAGGTTAGATCGGGGTGAGTCTCAAAATTATCAAAAAGAACAGGAACTAGCAATTAAGTATTGGCGTAAGGCGATAGATTTGTACAGTGAATTAGGTTTGCAGATAGATTTAGCTGCTAATCTGAATAATCTAGCAGGACTTTACCGCGCAACAGGACGCTACAAGGAGGCGGAACCTTTATATAAACAAGCTTTAGAACTGACTAAAAGTCTTTTAGGAGATAATCATCCTTCTTTTGCTACTAGCTTGAATAATCTTGCCAATCTTTATAAATCTACTGGACACTACAGCAAAGCAGAACTTTTATATCAACAAGCTTTGGAATTGAGGAAACGCTTGTTGGGAGAAAATCATCCTGATGTTGCCGCTATTCTCAATAATCTGGCATTACTATACGATCAACAAGAACGTTACAACGAAGCTGAACCTCTTTATCTACAGTCATTAGAAATGAGAAAACATCTGCTTGGGGAAAATCATCCTTCTCTAGCGATAATTCTCAATAATTTAGCACTACTTTATTATCATCAAGAACGCTACGGAGAAGCTGAACGATTATCGCTCCAAGCAATAGAATTAGATAAGCGATTTTTAGGAGAAGAGAATCCAGAGGTAGCGACAGATCTTCACAATTTAGCATTAATATACCGCGCTCAAGGGCGTTATCAAGAAGCCGAGACTTTGTTTTTACAATCTTTGGAAATCAAGCAGCGTTTACTGCAAAAAGCCCATCCCCTTTTGGCAGATACCATTTACGCTTTGGGCTATATGTACCGAGAACAAGGACGCTTTAATGAGGCAGAAACTTTGTGTATAAAAGCGTTAGAACTTGATAAACAACTGTTAGGAGATAATCATCCTAATGTCGCCGAAAGTCTCAATAATTTAGCAGAAATTTATCGATTAACAGGGCGTTACAGTGAAGCAAAACCCCTGTATCAGCAAGCTTTAGATATTTGTCAGCAAATTTGGGGTGTAAATCATCCCCGTACTGTTACCGCTCGTGAAAATTTAGCATATATTAGCGATCGCCTCGCCTCAGAGAAGTAACATTGATGAGGAAATTCTCAGGCGCGATCGCCTAAACTCGACGTTTCCGGTTTCAAACGAGAATGTTCCTGTTTTAAGTGAGAACATTCCTGTTCCAAACGAGAACATTCCTGTTTCAAACGAGAACGTTTTAGTTTCAAGTGAGAATGTTTCTGTTTCAAGCGCGAAGTTTTGTGTTTTGAGGTGAAATGATGGGGTTGTGGAGGCGATCGCTTGACTTCAAATCCTCAAAGTTGGGGTTTGGGACGAGAAGTTTCGTGTTTTGAGGTGGAGTGATGGGGTGATGAAGGCGATCGCTTGACTTCAAATCCTCAAAGTTGGGGTTTGGAAGGCGAAGTTTCGTGTTTTGAGGTGAAATGATGGGGTTGTAAAGGCGATCGCTTAAGCTTTGAACTGCAAATTACTGCTTTAGCAAACAAATTATTCCTCATCAGGCTCATCTATTATCGGTTTTTGAGCAGCGTGTCTCACAAAGAGAATCTCAACACTATCATCAACAATGGTAAAAAGAATCCGATAGGCATTTCGTCCTTTTCCATAAATTAATTGTCTGATTTCTTGCTCAAAAAAATTATTTTCAAATGCTAGAGAACAACGATTAGGCATTGTTTCTAGTGATAAGACAGCTTGATATAATCCTTCTAACCATTGTCGAGCTTTGCTAGCAGAAACATTACTAAACCAAAAATAGGCTTCTTCTATAGCCTTTTGCGCTGCGGGTTGTATAATGACCTGATATTTCTGATTCATTGGGAACTGTCTAATTTATCAAACAGTTCATGGAAAAAATCTTCAGCTTTTTTTCCTTTTCCTTCTTGCATCTGTTCCAAACCAATTTTAATACCCTTTAAGGTTTCTACTAACTCAGCAGCATCTAAAAGTTCCTGATAAGATTCTGCATCTTGAACAACTAACTCTGCTTTTCCGTTGACAGTTAGAACTAAGGGGTGTTTTGTTTGCTTCAGACGCTGCAAAAACTCATTCGTATTACGTTTAAACTCGGTGAGGGAATGAATATCTCTGGAAAGGTTTATCATAGCCTTAGCATTTTATTAGCATTTAATTAAATGCTAATAATAATTTGCTGAGTTTGTCAATAAAATTGTGAAAAGAACGTTAGCAAAGCTAACCGCAGGTATCGCCTAAACTCAATATTTCAAGTTCCAAGCTCAAAGTTTCCTGTTTCAAACTCGAAGTTTTGTGTTCCGAACTCGACATTCCATGTTCTAAGCTCGATATTTGATGTTTCAAGCTCAAAGTTTCGTGTTCTAAGCTCGATATTTGATGTTTCAAGCTCAAAGTTTCGTGTTATGAAGTGAAATGATGGGGTTGTGGAGGCGATCGCAGTACTTCAAAACCTCAAAGCTGGGGTTTGGAACGCGAAGTTTCGTGTTTTGAGGCGGAATGATGGGGTTGTGGAGGCGATCGCAGTACTTCAAAACCTCAAAGCTGGGGTTTGGAACGCGAAGTTTCGTGTTTTGAGGCGGAATGATGGGGTTGTGAAGGCGATCGCTTGACTTCACAACCTCAAAGCTGGGGTTTGGAAGGCGAAGTTTTGTGTTTTGAGGTGAAATGATGGGGTTGTGAAGGCGATCGCTTGACTTCAAATCCTCAAAGCTGGGGTTTGGAAGGCGAAGTTTTGTGTTTTGAGGTGAAATGATGGGGTTGTAGAGGCGATCGCTGTGCTTCAAATCCTCAAAGTTGAGATTGGGAACTGGAAGTTTCGTGTTTTGAGGCAAAATGATGGGGTTGTGAAGGCGATCGCTGTACTTCAAAACCTCAAAGCTGCGATTTGGGACGAGAAGTTTCGTGTTTTGAGGCGAAATGATGGGGTTGTGAAGGCGATCGCTTAACTTTTGAACTAAAAATTTCACCCAACAGAACTAGTTACTTCCCGGCTATCGTCTAAAATTGGAACATCGTGCTGCTGTCCATCTATTGCAGCTTTTGTAGATCCATTAACTAGTGGTTCTTCGCGAAGGTTAGCGTAGCCATTAATTCCTCTTTTTACTTCATCTGTGGCGGAGACTTCAATATCGCTTAACTTTCCTTCCGCTTCTGGAGGAAATAACAGCGCAATATCTATTAAAGGCAAGGCTATAGTTACTGTTGTACCTTGATAAAGTCCTGCACTCTTGAGGGTAATGCTACCTTTCATGAGTTCGATTAAGTTGCGTGAAATCGCCAATCCTAATCCTGTACCCTCTATTTTGCCTCTACTCGCACCATCTACCATCATAAAGGGGCGAAATAGTTTATGCTGTTGGGCAGGATCGATGCCCATGCCTGTATCTGTAACATGAATGAGTACCTGAGGTTGATCGTCGCTGTGTTGAATTTCACAGGCGATCGTAATGCTTCCTTTTTCAGTAAATTTAGTAGCATTACCAATCACATTAATTAGTACTTGCTTGAGTTTTGCTGCATCGGCTTTAACTGGAATTACTTCACTACCCAGATCGGTTTTCAATTGTAAGCCTCTTTGTTGCACATTCACTGATTGTAAATTAATTACTTCTAGCAGCAATTTGTGCAGGTCAATGGGTTCTGTCACAACTGAAAGTTTGCCAGCTTCAATTTTAGAAATATCAAGTAAATCATTAATAATTCCTAATAGATGAATCGCTGTTTCATCGGCACGTTTTAGGAATTCTATTTCTTCTTCTCGGTTATCGCACAAGCCATCGTGAACCAAGCGAACACAATTAATAATAATATTTAGTGGGTTGCGCAATTCATGGGAAGTTGTAGCTAAAAACTGACTTTTAATTTGATTAGCAGTTTTTGCTTCTTTCCAAGCTATTTCTAGTTCTTCAGCCCAAGCTTTGAGCCTTTCCACCATTTGGTCTAGAGCTTGTGCTAGTTGATTAAACTCGCGAATTTTAAAATTGTGGGGAACTGGTTGATCTTTGTTGTTGCTGTCTATATTGAGAGCATAATCTCGCAATTCTTCTACAGGCCCTGCTAGGTAAGGAGCTAAATATAAAGAAGCCAACAAGCTTGCACCTATTAAGCCAACTGTTAAAACTATGAGAATAAGTTTTATTTCTTCCAAACCAAAAATAGCATTATTGACACTGGTAACAGCTAAAACGACCCATTTTTGTGGCGATTGTTGTTTGACGGGATCGGTAATAACAGTATATCCAGCTAATAGTTCTTGCCCTTGTTGAAAGGACAAATTTATCGAACCTTTTTGCCCAATAGTTGCATTTTTAATAAGTTTTTGCAGTTGAGAAGCATCTAAGTACTCTTGAATATTACTTCCCACTCTTTCTGGTAATGGATGGGCTAAAATTGTGCCATCTTCATCGAAAACTACCAAAGAACCTGTGAGCGATCCCGGTTGCTTCTGAGTTTGTTGATATAATCTTGACTTAATACTTAAGCTATAAAGCAATTTACCTGCATCATCGTAGACTGGGGCAGATAATAATAATTGCAGTTGGTTTTGCGAATCTCTGGAACCAGTGGTTCCCGCCTTTGGAGGTAATATTGTTGTAATATCAATTCCTTGACTGGGTAAAAATGAACTTGGTTCTTCAATTGTTTTGTCACCACAACTACTGGCAACAATATCGTCCTTTTGTAAGTCCTTTAATTGAATACAGTCAATTTGGGTTGGTAGTTGTTGTGCTACCTGAGTGAGAAATTCTTGCGTCTCGCTTGGTGACGGCGACTCGATAAGTTTTGTTTTACTCATAATGAGTAAACTAGTTTTGAGGGTAGCGATCGCGTCTCCAATCTTCTCACCTTTGATGACAGCACTTTCCGTTAAGTTCTGTCGAGAAGTTTCCAACAGGCTAGTCCGTGCCTTATTTAAGGCTACTATCTCTCCTATGAATAATACTGGCACAAACACCAGCAATATTCTCGTTAATAATATCCGCCGAAAGGATGATTGACGAGGCTTTGCCATCGAATGTCTCACTTCGCATCTGCAAACCACAACAGCCAAAGATATGCAATTAAACCAGCTAAATGAGACATTTTATGAAGTTATGACTACTTTATTGCCAAATTTTAAAGATATCAAAGCTTCGTTCGACAAAATGAAACATAGTATACCAAAACCCCTAAAGGTTAGATGTAAAACAGACTGGTGTTGCATATGTATACAGTTGGGAAATTAGTAGGCAGTTACTTGCAGGTATGGATTTTTGTTAATTCCACGCACTAGCAAGGAATATATTAAAACTATCAAAGCAATTCAATGGTGCAACATCGTCCTCATACCACAGTAGTTTTGGCAATGAGTGCAGATGGCAAAATAGCAGATTTCAGGCGAGAACCCGCTCGGTTTGGCTCAAAGGCTGATAAAGCACACCTGGAAGAACAAATTGCTGCCTCTGATGCCGTTTTATTTGGTGCTGGTACTCTCCGTGCCTACGGCACTACACTAACCGTATCACACCCAACACTGCTGCAACATCGAATACAGGGGGGCAAATCTGCCCAGCCACTTCATATAGTCATTACACACGCTGCTAACCTCAATCCGGAACTTCACTTTTTTCAACAACCAATTAGACGCTGGTTGCTCACGACTACAGCCGGGGCACTTTCCTGGCAAAGACGCGAAGGGAAACTTCCTACAAAGGCGGGAACTCCCCCACAGGAATTGGCTCCGAAATTCGAGCAAATTTTGGTTTTTGAAACACCAACAGGCAAGATTGACATTCTTGCCGCGCTGCAACACCTGGCATATCTACATATAACACGGTTAGCAATATTAGGGGGTGGGGAGTTAGTAGCTTCTATGCTGGAATTAGATTTAATAGATGAATTATGGCTGACTGTATGTCCTTTGATTTTGGGCGGTGCTAGCGCACCCACACCTGTGCAAGGTGAAGGATTTGCAGCAAATTTAGCTCCCCGCCTCCAACTTCTGGAAGTTCGCCAAGTTGATCAGGAAGTGTTTTTACACTATAAACTGCAACAAATAGTAGATTAGATTACTCTATTAGGGGTTGGGCATTGGGCTTGTGGCGGGACAGGGTCATGGGGCATTGGGCATTTGTCTCCCTCGTCCTACCTTGTCCCCCTGATCCCCCTAGCCCCTAGTCCTAGTCCCTCATTTCCCTAAAAACCACACGATGATAGAAAAACTCAAACCTCGCTATTCTATCGTTTGGAGCGAGAAAATTGCCGAAATCCCCCAACAGGCTTGGGATGCTTTGGCTTTACCGCTGAAAACTCCTTTTTTAGAGTGGGAGTGGCTGAACAATCTGGAAATATCCCACAGCGCTACAAGGAGAACTGGTTGGTTACCAAATCACTTGACTTTGTGGCGTGACAGAACGCTGATTGCTGCGGCTCCACTCTATCTCAAAGGACATAGTGCTGGCGAATTTGTCTTCGATCACCAGTGGGCAAGTTTAGCTGAACGTATTGGGGTGGATTATTACCCGAAATTGTTGGGAATGACACCCTTTACTCCGGCTGAAGGCTATCGCTTTTTAATTGCTGCGGGAGAAGATGAGGATGAAATTACAGGTTTGATGTTGCATGAGATTGACTCTTTCTGCAATCAGCATCGCATTTCTGGCTGTCATTTTCTTTATGTCGATCCCCAATGGCGGCCTGTGCTGGAACGACAAGGCTTGACAACTTGGTTGCATCACAGTTACATCTGGGAAAATGTTGGATTTAATAATTTTGATGATTACTTAGCTGTGTTCAACGCCAATCAGCGTCGCAATATTAAGCGGGAACGCAAAGCGGTGGAAAAAGCGGGTTTAAAACTGCAACCGCTGACTGGGGATGAAATTCCTCATTCTCTATTTCCTTTGATGTATCAGTTCTATGCTGATACTTGTGACAAGTTTGGCTGGTGGGGTAGTAAATACCTGACAAAGCGGTTTTTTGAACAGTTACACAGCAATTACCGCCATCGGGTGTTATTTTTTCCTGCTTACAGTGAGCAAGATAGCCGTCACCCGATAGGAATGTCTTTTTGTCTATTTAAGGGCGATAGACTGTATGGGCGCTATTGGGGAAGTTTTCAAGAAATCGATTGCTTGCATTTTGATGCTTGCTATTATGCGCCAATTGAATGGGCGATCGCTAACAATATTCAAATTTTTGACCCTGGTGCTGGTGGACGGCACAAAAAACGGCGCGGTTTTCCTGCTAAACCCAATCACAGTTTGCACCGCTTTTACAACAGCCGTTTATCACAAATTTTGTTGCCCTACATTAAAGAAGTGAATCAACTCGAACAGCAGGAAATTGACGCGATTAATGCGGAGTTACCTTTTAGTAACCGAGATATTGAAAGACAATAAATTACACTGGAAATGGAGCGGATAAACTTTGCAAAAATTTGCTTTGAAACATGACTATGGATTTGATGGTAGAAGATTTGGCAGCGATTGACGATCAGCTTTCTGGGCGACATATTGATCTTGACCCTAGCGGATATTTCATTATCTACTTGGATCGTCCGGCAAAATTAATTTATGCCAAGCATTTTACAAATGTAATTGATGAGCGTGGTTTAGCTGTAGATCCAGAAACGGGGAAGGTGATTCCTGCTAAAGGAAAAGTAGAACGAACTAACACCACTGTATTTAGTGCTAGAACCGCTAAGGAACTTTGCGTCAAAATATTTGAAGAAACTCAGCCCTGTCCAGTTAGTCTTTTAGACCATGCAGCTTATTTGGGTAGAGAATTTGTCCGGGCTGAGGTGGCTTTAGTAACAGGGCTTGAGTACGTTCAAGATTGAACTTAACTGCTAATTGTTGACCGTTAACAGTTGACGGTTAACAGTCAACTATCAGCTATTAACCATTAACCATTGTTAGATGGTTGATTAACTTGGTAGAGGTAATAAGTTGCCATTGGGATAATAGTGGCGGCAATTAACAGCCCTACTACCCAAGCCGTTGCATTACCTTGGTCGGTTTCGGAGGCTTTCTTGAATGTCCCTTCTACCTGTACCTTGTCCACAACTTTGGGTGGGCCGGGATCGGTTTCACCAGAGAGGACGGCGACTAGGCGATCGCTGGCATCTAAGAAGGCTTGGTTATATTTGTTACCATCTCTTAGTGGTGCCATTACTGTTTCCGACGCTACGCTCTGAGCGATATCGTCTGTCAGCAAAGTCTTGACTTTATCTCCAGTGATAATTGCAGTACCATTTGTTACAGTGTCAATTACCAATAGAGTTTGATTAGCTTGTGCAACTTTTGTGGGAAACCATTTTTCAAACAGCGCTTTGGCGAAACTTTCTGGTGTTTCCCCATAGTCAAGTCGGCGAATGGTGACAATTCTGGTTTCGTAACCAGTTTGCTTTGCCAAATCTGACAAGGTGCTGCTAATCTTACCTTCGTTGATCCGACTGATAGTGTCGGCTTGATCGACAACCCAGGTGCTGTTATCTGCTGCCAGATTGGGTATTTGATATGCGCCAGTGGCTAACGCACAAGGCACAACTAGCAAGGAAACTAGAGCGATCGCTACTAATGGCAGAATTAGCTTAGTCAGGTATTTTTGGATGATAATTGCTTGGTTGAGGAGCTGTTCCATTGGATAAACTCGAGAGACAGACTTGCACCAAAAATACTACACAACCACTGTCAAAATCACCTGGTTGATGTCTTTTTCCACCTGAAAGTTTTCGCCATACCCCAAAGATAGATTTTATTGCGCGAAGCTGGGTCAGTTGTCAGAACCCAGATTTGAGTTTTTTTTAGCTATTTTCAAGGAAATCCGCCCAATTAGAGATAAATTCTCAAATTAGGCGGATTTTGCAAACCATTGGGGGATATTACCATATAATTTCAGATTTTTAGGGTTGTTGTTTTAAAATATTAATCTTTCGTACTTTAGGCAGTGGCGAAAAGTTTGATTAATTGCCATCGCCCTTTTATTTCTTTTCACTCAACTGCTGTACAAATTGGCATTATGAGTTGGGAAACCAGGATAATTTTGCTACGAGCTTCTCAAGTAATGCAGAGTTGTTTTGGGTTGCAGTTGCTCATCGCTCAACTGTGGTAGCGGTTGCAGAATATTGGTAGACTCTAGCGGCGGTTGACGATAGAATTCCACTGGCTTTCCTCAAATATATGACTATCATCCTCACTAACGACGACGGTATCGACGCGCCTGGAATTAAAGCGCTGTTCAAGGCTGTCAAAGAAGAAAATGTAATTATCGCTGCGCCGAGAGATCATCAATCTGGCTGTGGACATCAAGTTACTACAACTCGCCCCATCAACCTCCAGCGGCGATCGCCCACTGAATATGCGATCGCCGGGACTCCCGCTGATTGTGTAAGAATTGCAATATCACAAATTAGTGAAGATGTCAAATTTGTGTTATCGGGGATCAATGCCGGGGGTAACTTAGGTGTCGATGCTTACATTTCCGGTACAGTAGCGGCGGTGCGAGAAGCTGCAATGAATGGGATACCGGGAATTGCCATTTCTCACTATCGCAAAGCCAAGCAAAATTTTGACTGGGAACTCGCTGCTAAGTTCACAGCTGAAGTTTTGGCTGACTTACTTCAGCGTCCCCTAGAACCAGGACACTTCTGGAACGTAAATCTGCCACATCTGCAACCAGGAGAACCAGATCCGGAAGTGGTGTTTTGCCAACCCTGTACCAAAGCCTTGCCAATTAACTATCGGATTGAAGGCGATGATTTTTATTATGTCGGGGAATATGGCAAACGCGATCGCACTCCTGGTAGCGATGTGGATGTCTGTTTTTCCGGTAACATTTCTGTTACCAAATTAAGGGTGTGAATTGTCAAGAGTCAAGAGTCAATAGTCAATAGTTAGTTGTCCCCCTTGTCCCCCGGTTGGTGAATCTCGACTCCGCTCGATTACCGCGTTCGCGTAGCGTCTCGCAGAGAAGTCGAACCACATCCCCCTCATTCTTCTTCATCTGACCCTTGTAGCAGTATCATCAGCTTATCTAGCGTTTGTGTCAGTTGGCTGAGTTTTTGTAATGAATCATCTTGAGATTCCGCAAGAGTCTGTACAGCGTCACACAATGCAAAAATTTGATAACCCTGTTGCTGTAACTGCTTGCCTTGCGCTTCAACTTGCACGCTAAGAGTCTCAAGTCTTTGCGCTAGACTCTCAATTGTCTCCGTAGTAGAAAGTACTGCTTCGCCGATTTGCTCAACAATCGATTCCAATCGGCCTATCTTAACTTCGACTCCTGTTGAAATCATTTCTCCACCACCCTAATGTTCCGAGATCAACATACAAATACCGCCACGGTTATTGAATAATTTAATATACGCATTAATACTGGAAAACCGCCACTATTTAAATGTAATTACCCATTAATACGTATTTATTCGTAGCAAATTATAGCGATAATCAACTTGATTACAAATTTTTCTCATGATTATTTACCTTTTCCTACAGTTGTTTAATTAACTTTATCCTAAAAATTCAAAAAGTCAGTATGCTGAAACACATCTGGTTCGCATATTTACTAAGCTTTGCAGATCATTTGTCAGTTATTTTTAGATCTGGTTTCATCTCCTGTTCTGTTGTCGGCTGTATCAATATATCTTTGCCACTGATATCACGTCTGTTTAAAAAATTTTCATTGCCAGCGGAGAGAGTAGCAATCACAAAACTCCTGCAATTGCGTTGTTTCACTCCGTTACACTCGCTGCGGATATATCATAAGTAATTTGTCTGACATGAAATGACTAGTGACTACTGACTAAATCCGCAATTTGTGGGTGAGTCTTTTTAATATTGATTGCCTTAAGGAAAGAATGTTTAATTTAAATTGGTCACACCTTATAGCAGATATTTGGCGATGAATACAGTAATTTTACGGTAAAATAAATTATTTTTAATACGATTAATTAGGCGCAGGAATTCTTCTAAGTGTCTTTGTGCCTTTGTAGTGAAAAAAGGATTTGTCAAATATTTGACAATCTCCCAGCACAGCATAGCTTGGTGGGAGATTCTGGCTTCACAGAAACCCGCTTTTTGGGACAACACCAGTTTCAAAATTGTGTTTTCTACCCTGAGGCACTATAAGTTAATTGCATTGCCCAAAAAGACAATGCCGATCGCACAAAAAGCTAAACCACCAAGGGAAATCTTATTTGGCAAAATAGAGTAAATTTCTCTAGCACTCATCACCACAGCACATTGAGTTAAGGTAACGCCCAGTACATAGATGACTAAGGGCATAATTCCTGTATCCATTACGGATTCAGCCCCAGCATAACCGTGTAACAAACCAGCGATCGCTCCTATAACTGAGAGCACAACAGAGTTCGGTTTGTTTAACATCATCAGCATAGCGCCAAAGGCAATTGTGGACGTGGCGATCCCGATTTGGACACCTGGTATATTTACATGGAATAGATGAATCACCATCCCAAAGGCTGCGGCTGAGCCGAAAGATGCAGCAATCAAAGCGCCACGAATTATTCCCGCAGAGAGTAAACCAATGGCTACAAGACTAGCCAGACGATTTAAGCTAATTACTGGATCTGCTATTCCCCAAAGCAAGCCTTCCCAGGAATTAGAAATAGCCGGATGTCCGTGAAATCCACTCAAGGAAATCAATAAGCTAATTAAAGCAAGAGCCGCGATCGCTCCAGCATAACTACGCTTTACATCTTTGGCAGATGTTGATAATTCAACTGTTAACATCCATTTATACCAAATAAGTTTTTTGATAATTTATGCTACCCAATTTTCTCAAAAAACTAACACAATCTTCACTATCGACCTCGGGAAATACGTAAAAATGCTGTGATGTTAAAAGTTTTAATTGATGGTTTAGCTAGAAGGAACTATTTTATCTTCTGATCTAATTCTTAATGATGCAGCAGATTTCATCCGGATAGGAATTTGAATCAGAATTTCCGTCCCTTGCGGCGATACTGCAATACTGTTTAACTGACCTCCATGTTGAGCTATAATCTGGTGGCTAATAGATATACCTACATTTGTATCGATAGATTTATTAGTAAAAGAGGAGTCAGATATTTTTTCTTGTACTTCTTCTGTCACCCCACGTCCATTATCTGTAATCTTAATTATTACTTGATTACTGCCTTCTAAAACCTCAGTATGAATGCGAATCTGAGGCTGATTAGATGAGCTTTTGACACAAGCGATAGCATTATTGAGAATATTCAGAAATACTTGATTGAGTTGTCCTGGATAACACTCAACTTTAGGTAATTTTCCATATTCTTTAATCACCTCAATATCCCCATGATCTGCTTTGCCTTTTAAGCGGTTTTGTAAAATGAGGAGAGTGCTATCAATACCTTCGTGAATATCAACTTCTTTGACATTGGCTTCATCTAATCGAGAGAAATTTCGCAAACCTAAGATTAGCTTACGGATGCGATCGGCTCCCATTTGGATAGAGGATAATATTTTCGGTAAGTCTTCGTTAATAAAATCGAGATCAATTTTTTCAGTAATAACTTGAATTTCCTCTGGGGGATTTGGATAATTTTCTTGATAAAGTGATACTAAATCGAGCAAGTTTTCGGTATATTCTTGAGCTACTGTAGTGTTACCATAAATAAAATTAATTGGGTTGTTAATTTCATGAACAATACCCCCAACTAATTGCCCTAGAGAAGACATTTTTTCTGTATGAATTAGTTGAGCTTGGGTATTTGCTAGTTCTTGCAATGTAAGTTTCAGTTGACTGTTAGCTTTTTCCAGTTGTGTTGGACTTGGTAAAGCCAGTGCTTGAGGAATTATCGGCAGTAATACAACAGCTGTATAAATGGAAATAAAAGCCGTAATCGCTTTAATTAAACCAGACAGCCAGTAAGTTGGATGCCAAAGCGTCCATATTTCCATTAAGTGTGTTGTACCACAGGAGATGATAAAACCTCCAAATAATAACAGTATTGATTTAAAGGGCAAATCCTCTCGCTTACGAACAAAATAAACAAGTGCAACAGGAATCGAAAAATAAGCTAAAGCAATCAAAGAATCTGAGAGGATATGTAGCAAGACTAACTCCGGTTTCCAGAGATAGCAGTGTCCATGCGGAATAAATGCGCCATCTACAAAGAAACTTTGTAAAAATTCCCACATAAAGTATTTACTGTGTATAATTTGTCAGTTTATTTGCTTGACAAATTATATGCGTAGTACAGAGAATTGTCTCTAGTACTCAAACCCTAATGCAATAATTCCTCTATCTGATGCTGGCTCCACAAATTTCTGTAAAGACCTTGTTGTTGCACAAGTTCTAAATGAGTACCCATCTGGACAATTTTTCCTTTGTCCATAACAAAAATCCGGTCAGCCGCCGCCGCCGCAGATAATTGATGTGTGATAAAAAGCACTGTTTTTTTGACAGTACCACTAGATAAATTTTTCAGGATTTGTGTAGCTGTTTGATTATCTACACTGGAGAGAGCATCATCCAATATTAACACTGGAGCATCAACCAGCATTGCCCTAGCCAAAGCAGTACGTTGTCGTTGTCCACCAGAAAGAGTAATTCCGCGCTCACCAACTATAGTCTCGTACTGTTGCGGAAAATTGCTAATTTCTGAGTTAATTTGAGCTTGTTGAGCGGCTACTTCTACATCCTGCTGTTCTCTAATTGGATCGCCGTAGCGGATATTATTTTTGATTGTAGTGCTGAACAGAAAGCTATCTTGGGGAACATAGGCGATCGCACCTCGTAAAGAAGCTAATGCAATCTTTGTAATGTCCAACTCATCTAAAAATAGCTGTCCTGATTCAATTTCTAACAGGCGTGGTAAAGCATTAGCTAAAGTAGATTTTCCTGAACCGATGGCCCCAACAATTGCCACAGTTTCCCCAGGATTAATCGTAAAGTTCACATGATCTAAAGCTTTTGTAGTAGCACCTGGGTAAGTATAACTGAAATTTTTCGCCCTCAGCTTGCCTTGAACTTCATGCTTGGGTAGATGGATGACATCGCTGGTGTCTTGAATTTTCGGTGTCACCGAGAGAATAGACTCTAGGCGATCGATACTCACCTCACCCCGTTGGTAAGCGGTAATAGTAAAGCCTAACAACGCTGTCGGAAAAACTAGACGTTCTACATAAATTAGTAGTGCCAAAAAATCTCCAACAGGAAGAGTTCCCGCAGAAATCCTTGTTGCTCCTAGCCAAATAATTATTAGCGAGCTGATATTGGCTAAACCTGCAATCAAAGGAAACAGTGTATTTCGGCTTTTTGCCAGTTCCAAATTAGCAGTTAATAGCTGCTGATTCTTCTTGGCAAAAGCTCGACGTTCGTTTTCTTCTTGGGCGTAAATTTTAATTAAAGCAATACCGCTAATATCTTCTTGGATGAGTTCGCTAATATCAGAAAGTTGCTCTTGTACTACCGTTTGTTGTTTACGCAGGCGATCGCTAAATAGATGCACTAACAAAAACATCAAAGGATAGACTGCCAGAGAAGCTAAAGTCAAATCTACACTAATTGCCAACATCACTGGCAGTGTCAACGCATAGGCAAACAATGTATTGGCTAAACTCAGAACTGCAAAACCCAACAACCGCTTGATATTTTCGACATCACTAGTAGCCCTACTAATTAAATCACCAATGGTGTTAGTGGCAAAGTAAGCAGGCTCTAGCTTGAGTAGATGTGCAAAAATCCGCTGTTTTAAGTCAAATTCCACCTCGCGCCCCACCCCAAATAGCCAGATACGTGAGGCCATGCGGATTAACCACATTGCGGAACTGAGCAAGATGATAATGACTACGTAATTTAAAATTTCGTACCAGCTAAAGGTTGTTGATAGTTTGTCAACACAAGTGCGTATCAACCAAGGAATATAAACGCCTAATCCATTTACGGTTAATAAAGCCAGAATGCCCAATATAGCTTCCCGCCAATGGGGACGCAAGTAAGCACCGAGTTTAGCCAGCCGTCGAGATTGTACCATGCGAGCAATTTCAACAATTTATCATTCTAGACCAACTGTCTATCAGTCCAGACTTACCGAAATGCCAGCAGCCTGACTTACTTTACAGCAAATCTACTGAACCTCCTTTTATTCTGGCAGAAATCATAGTGGAAAAAGGCCAGCCACCAAGACATAGTGCTTGGCCTTGTAATTGTTAAATATTTAGCTTTAGGATTGGCGACCACGCAAGAAAAAGTAAATTTGATTGAGATAACTTTCCCAAGCTTGCGTTGTTAATTGCAGGGTTTCTGCACTTGGTACAAAGTCTTCGAGTCGTAACCCTCGTGTTCTAATTTCCTGTGGATTCTGCAATAAGTAAGGCGGAACTTTCAGATCCAATGGATTTAAAGCGATGGTTGAGCGAACCAGATCGCTAGAAGGTAGAATGCCATTCCCCATGACATCGGAGATATTAGCGTTCGGTTCTGGAACTGACGCTACTAAAATCTCCGATGCAGGATTAAGTTCGTAACCAGAAGCCAATCGGACATTCTGGACTCTTTCTAAAGTTGGTAACGAAGGATTAAGCGTTGTTGTTGCTATTGGTGATCTGACCAGGAAGTAAGCAATTGCTGGTGTACTTGCTAACAATAAAATTGTCAGTGCCCAACCTAGTAAGTATCCTCCTGGCTTATCTATTCCACCCCCCTTGATTCTTTGGGCGGCAAAAATTAACATCAAAACCGATGCTCCCAAAGGTTTGAGCGGAAATGATATCAACCTCCACAAAGAAGCCACCGCTGGTTCATTGGGGTTAATGAACGCCAGCGCTAGGACGATCAGCATAATCACTATGACTAATCGCCCAACGAAATTGCCTGATGGATAGAATCTTTGGAAGAACGAGTAGACAATAGTGCCAATTAATAGCCACAGTAGTACCCGGCTTAGCAGTAGAAACATAGTAGATTAACTCTCAAATTTTCCGATGCGGTGAACTATTGCCTTAAACAGGTATCCCGGTATAAGGCAAATGGCGAATCCTGAAGGGTCAGCCTAGAGGTTTCGGGCAGCGGATTTATTTTCTCGTCAAATTGTAATCGTACTGTTACCTGACTTAAAATACCTCATACCTCACAACCAAAGACTACCGTCGTAGTGATTTTAGTGCAATTTTCTGACACTGCGACTATTATTTAAAATTTTACAGATGAGTAATGTGGCACCAGTAATTTAAATTAATTGAGTAGTTATAACTCAAAAGGAAAAATTATGTCTTCTACAAAACCTAAAATTTTGGTAACCGGAGGAGCCGGATATATTGGTTCTCATACAGTTCTGGCTTTGAAGCGAGCAGGTTACGAGGTCGTCATACTGGATAACCTGGTGTATGGACATCGTGACTTAGTTGAGAAGGTACTGCAAGTAGAGCTGGTAGTAGGTGACACGAGCGATCGCCCTCTGCTTGATCAACTCTTCCAAACTCACAAGTTTGATGCTGTCATGCATTTTTCTGCCTACGCCTACGTAGGCGAATCAGTGACAGATCCTGCCAAATACTACCGCAACAATGTTGTGGGTACTCTGGTGCTGTTAGAGGCAATGCTGGCAGCATCTATTAAGAAATTTGTATTTTCGTCAACTTGTGCAACTTACGGCGTACCAGATGTTGTCCCGATTCCCGAAGATCATCCCCAAACACCGATTAATCCCTACGGCGCTACTAAGTTAATGGTAGAGCGGATTCTCTCTGACTTTGATGTTGCCTATGGTTTAAAATCAGTGCGTTTCCGCTACTTCAATGCGGCGGGAGCCGATAAGAGTGGCTTATTGGGTGAAGATCACAACCCTGAAACCCATTTAATCCCCTTAATACTGCTGACAGCTTTAGGTAAACGCGAATCTATTTCTATTTTCGGTACAGATTATCCTACGCCCGATGGTACTTGTATTAGAGATTATATTCATGTCAGCGACTTAGCAGATGCTCATATTTCGGGACTGGAATATTTATTGCAAGGCGGCGATAGTGAAGTTTTCAATCTCGGCAATGCTTTAGGTTTCTCCGTCAGAGAAGTAATTGCTGCTGCCCAAGCGGTAACAGGATTGAATATTCCCGTCCAAGAATGCGATCGCCGTCCCGGAGATCCACCTTCTTTGATTGGTAGTGCCGAGAAAGCCAGAAAAATCTTAGGTTGGCAACCCCAATACCCAGGTATCAAAGAGATTGTCCAGCACGCATGGGACTGGCATCAACAGCGCCATAAATAAAGGCATTGGGCATTGGGCATTGGGCATTTGTCATTGATTATTTCCCCGCGTCCCCGCGTCTCCCCCATCTCCCTTGTCCCCCCTGCTCCCCTGCCCCGGTCGCCGAGCGGAGCCGTTCGCGGAGCGTCTCGTTCGCGCAGCGTCTCCCCTTGGGAGAAGAGAGGCGCTGCCCTACCCCTTCCGCTTCTGCCGCACAGCTAACACAACCCCTATGCTGGCAAAGATGGCGGCGGCGATCGCCCACAATGGAAATGATTGAGATTGAGACTGTACTACATCATTGTTGACATCCTGAGAATTCTGTGATAGATTAACCGCACTTGCAGCCACAGTAACTTCAAACTTTAACTCAAAAGGTTTGAAATTCTCCCCAGCTATGGGTTTACCTCTTAGTGCCAGCTGATAAGCCCCAGGTTTGGGAAAGATGATGTCTGCGCCTGGTGTCCCTTGATACCTTTCGGCGGTTATTGGTTTCAAAGGAGGTTCTAATAGTGGTGGCTCTTTGGCTGTATGTGGTTGGGCATAAACAACCAACTGACAATTGCAATCTTTGAGAGCGATCGCCTTGCCACCTTTACGAGTCAGAGCAAACCAAGCTTGTGAGGGTTGACCAGCTTGGGGATTATCATTCGGTTCAATATGGAGGGTAGCACCAACATCTGCGGCGATTTTTACTGTATGAGCAGAGACAACACTAGGGTAACTTCCCGTTAGCACCAATAAAAAAACTACAGGTAGACAAAGTTTAGCGCGACTTACTTGGGGGAACATAAAATTTTGCTATGGACAACCTTGACCAAAAATAGCGCGAGCGCACTAGCAACACACAGAGGGTGAAAAAACCCAATAGCGCTGCTGCTAATATATTCCCCTCATTTGATTGCGAAGAACCCAGGTAATGGGAACCAATCAAAATCGCATGAATCACAACGCAGAGCAAAGCAGGTACGCTCAATAGATGAATCTGTCGCCAACGCTTACCTAAATATTTTTGCCAGAAATCAAAACTTGTCAAAGCAGCGGGAGTCATCAATACTAATGCTACTACACCTGCTGCCATGCTCCACTGGAACTCTGGCCGCAAATACCAAAAGGCAGCAAAATTCCATTTGAGTGAATGCTCTATCATATGGAGAGTGTGCGCTACAGACAACACAAAAGCACCCACTCCCAAAGCACGGCGATAACGCAAAGGTGATGCCCAAATCCGACTAATGGGACGAGCTATCAGCGCTAAAATCAAGCAAATTAAGGACGCGTGTCCGGTGTAATCTACCATTGTATCGCCAGTTCGCAGCAAAGTAATAGCGCCAATGGTGAGACTCACCCAACCGCCTAAGCGAAATAACTGACTACGCTTGTCTTGACTGACTAACGAAGCAGAAACCCCTACACCTAACATCGTTGGTAGAGTTCCTAGTCCAAAAGCTAGCATAGTTGCCCCACCCATCCATAAATTACCAGTTTGGGCGGCTTTAATCTGGGCAGCATACAAGAAACCACAAGGCATAAAACCCCAAGTCATCCCTAACATTGCTGGTGTCCACCATCTAGTTTGCAAAGAAAGGTTGACCATTTCTTTACTCAGACGATTGTGTAATTTTCCTTGTAATAAAGGATGTAAAACGGGAATTCGTGGTAGAAGATGAGGTTTTAGTTGTCCTAAACCAAACCAAATCAACATCAAACCAGTAACGATCGCTATCCAACGACGTAATTCGCTGCCAATACCTGCTAGCTGTCCACCTTCGATCAATACTGAACCCAAGGCGCCAATCCCAGCACCGACTAGGGTATAGCTCAACATTCGTCCTAAGTTCAGTAATATGTGAAATTTTAATTGCTGTCGCCAATCACGAGTTTCTTCCTGATGGGATAAGGAGAAGGCCATAGTTAAAGGGCCGCACATCCCAAAACAATGCCCAAAACTACCCAAAAACCCCAGGATTGTGATGAGTAAGAAATCTAGCATAAATAAATTCCTGAGTCCTTGGTTCTGAGTTTTGGGTAAAAAAAGGCAGAAATAGTTTTCTGTTATAGTGCGGAACTTTAAGTGAAATTAGTGACTCTGTCAAAAGACTGGCTGTCAAACTTGGTGTTTGCGCTATTTTAAGTCTGATAGGCACAAGAGCGATCGCATGAAAAAATGGATTTGGCTAGCGCTGTTACTCCTAGTGGTAGTTGTCGTTTTGGGTACGAGAGGTACTGCCAACAATCGGTTATTTGAAGAGCCTCCCGTACCGACAATTGTACAGAGCATTCCAAATCAAAATACCCCATCACAGTCATCTGCACCAGTAGCTAGGGATTTGCAGGTGTCGGCGGACAAGCTATTTACCCATATTCAAAAGTTAAATTTTCAGCGTTATACGAGTACTGAGCGATCGCGTACTCGCACTTATATTACAACTGAATTGAAAAAATTCGGCTGGACACCACAGTTAGAAAATTTCTCTGAGGGTGTGAACATCTTTGCCGAACGCCAAGGAACTAACAAACAAGCTGGCGCAATTTTGGTTGCTGCACATTATGATACTGTTGCCTCGTCTCCTGGGGCTGATGATAACGCCAGTGGAGTAGCTGTACTGCTAGAACTTGCCAGAGTTCTCGGTTCCCGTCCCACACCACGCACATTGCAGCTAGCTTTTTTTGATCGAGAAGAAGCCGGTCTTTTAGGGAGTACAGCTTTTGTCCGGAAAACAGCAAGATTAAAAAACCTGGGCGGTGCGATCGTTATGGACATGGTAGGTTATGCTTGCTACAAAGTAGGTTGTCAGCAGTACCCTGCGGGATTACCAGTTACCCCACCCAGCGATAAAGGCGACTTTTTAGTAGTAGTTGGCGATACAGAACACTTACCTTTGCTGAATGCTTTTCAAAACTCCCAGCCAATCCCACCGACAGCCTTAAATAAAGGTGATGCAAATTTACCATCAGTTCTGACACTACCTATTCCTTTCAAAGGATTACTGACACCAGACACCCTACGCAGCGATCATGCACCGTTTTGGTATCAAGGAATTGGTGCTGTGCTAGTGACAGATACTGCTAATCTTCGTACTCCTCATTACCATCAACCTAGTGATTTACCAGCGACAATTGACCGTGATTTCTTTAGAGGTTCAGCGCAAATTGTGCTGAATACTACTAATACATTGTTAGAAAATGAGCGGGATTTGGCGACTCAACAAGGGGGTTAATCTTCTAAGGAAGTTGACTGTTGACTGTTGACTGTTGACAACTTTAAGCTGTTGTTTATTTTTTGGAGTTCCCTAACCTCTAGGTGATAACTGTTTCTGTCAACCCTGAAGCAACTTCCGTCAACCCTGAAGCAACTTCTGGGTTCACGTTTCCGTGTTTCGCGTACCCTGTAGGAACTTCCGTCAACCCTGAAGCAACTTCCGGGTTCACGTTTCCGTGTTTCGCGTACCCTGTAGGAACTTCCGTCAACCCTGAAGCAACTTCTGGGTTCACGTTTCCGTGTTTCGCGTACCCTGTAGCAACTTCCGGGTTCACGTTTTCGGATTTTACTTAGACTGTCACAGCTTCCGCCTTGACAAAAAACGAAAAGGATACAAGCCTCAAACTTCATGATTAATTTTGAATTTTGAAGCAGGGAGATAGAAGCGACAGTGGGATAACATTGATTTATTGAGAAGTTGGATCAGAAGCGATCGTGGCTACACCAGTTAACATAAATGAAGCCTTGCTGCAAGAGGCGCTACAACTTGATGACCACACAACTATTGATGCACTAGTGGAAACAGCACTTCTTGAATATATTCAACGTCGCAAGCGGCTCAAAGTGTTAAACCTCTTTGGCACCATTGATTATGACGAAGACTACAACTACAAGCAGCAACGTCAGCAGACATGAGCGTTATTGTTGATACCTCGGTTTGGTCGCTGGCTCTCCGTCGAAAAACGCCACCCCATTCTTTCCCTGTCGTCGCACTATTGCGGGATTTAATCACTGATGACCAAGTTGTTTTATTAGGCGCAATTCGCCAAGAAATCCTTTCTGGAGTTCGCAGTTCGGAACAGTTTACTCGCCTGCGGGATTACCTTCGAGCCATTGGTGTCAACTTAAGTTAAAACGCTTATCCCACAAGTCTTTCACCCCACCCCTTAATCCCCTCCCCGTAAACTCTGAGGGGACGTTTTGGCTTTAGACAAAACTGGGGTGGGGTAACGCGGATCTTGATGTTAAGCGATTTAATTCAAAATCAAGCTTTGGCAAGGGTTTCATGTTAAGTTGACACGTATGCCTTCGAGCTTTCCCAGACATAGAACTTATAGCTGAAGACTACGAACTCGCCGCCGAATTTTTCAATACCTGCAGCAGTAATGGCATTCAAGGCTCAAATACTGATTTTCTGATTTGTGCGGTTGCCCATCGTCGAAGCTACAGCATCCTCACCACCGATCAAGATTTTCAGAGTTTCCAAACACACATTCCTGTTCTTCTCTTGCTCGTTGAAGGTTAGACAACATCCAAGGTAAGGGAACCATTTCCTTGGCGATCAATTTATATTTCGGACAAGTCTAATCGCAGTGATCAGTTTTAGCAGAGTGCCGACATAGATTATGATGCTGTTGATTAATTTGATATAAAAAGTATTTATAACTACTCAACGACAAGCTAGCAACTATGGATAATAGATTTTTTGATAGGTTGTACAAAGGATATGCAGCAGAAAACTTTATAACTGGGCAGCTTTTTGAGAATGGCTTTGAAGCTTTTCGTTTGCCTGCTGATTTTGGAATTGATCTCGTCGTTACTAATCAATTTAAAAAATTATATAGCCAAGAGATATATGACGATTCGTTTCCCTTTGGATTTCAAGTTAAGTCTAAGCGTTTAGGAAAGTCTGACTTCATAAGAGAAGTAAACGGAAGAAATGAGTATCGATTCTATTATTCACTAAAAAATAGTGAAATTCAAACTCTTAAGGACTTTTCCAATTCTGCATATGTTTTTGTATTTATCAACCCCCCAGGTTTTTCAATAAAAAATATCTACGCATTCTGTATTCATTCAAATGAAATTGATAATATGATTAAAAATGAATTTTTCATTAAGAATAGTGAGGGTTATAGATTAAATGTTTGTTTCCGGACATTTCCTCAGCAGAGTCGTAAGAGTTTTATAGACGAAATGTCAGCAAAAAAATTGATTGACGTAAATGGTATTAAGTTTTTAGAGAAAAATTTACCAGAAACTTTTCCGAGAAAATGGAATGCCTCAGAAGGCTTATATCTATCTAGAAAAGATTACTCGAAAAATCCTAAAGATGATCCTGTAGATAGAGAAATTGTCAGAAGTTACGACTTTTCACAATTTCCATATTTTCCTAAAATTATTTACTCATAATTTCTAGCATGATTGCTGATTTTGTAGTAGCGCGCCAGCCTTAAAATGTTGGGTTAAAAAAATCTAGAAAATCAACAATTAAGTAGGCGGGCATAATTAAACGTAAGATGTCCGCAGCGTCCCTTGCGCGTCTCGTAGAGAGGAGGAACGACGTAGGCGAAGCCTTCCCGAAGGGTAGCAATCGCAAAGGCTGGGATTGCTTCGTTCCTCGCAATGACAGAACATATTATATTTATTTAGGCCGCTCTACTTAAACTATTCTACGATTACTCAACCCAGCCAATTAAGCTTGCTGCGCTAGTAGGTTGGGTTGACGCAAGGAAACCCAACAATTACATACCCGCTCACTTCCTACTTCAACGATCGCCAGCTAACTCTTGTGTGCAATGGACGGACAAACAATCTCTGGCTTCGTTCTCAGGCTATCTGCTGCCGCTGACTTTTGCCGTTAGCCTGCTTCGTTTTCGACTTGGAATGTCTACAGGGGCTAACTGTTGGTAGCCAGTATGAGTACTCTTGCAACTCTGGTATAACTAGGGTATAACTTAAGTATTATATTTCTACTAATCTCCACTATGAAAACTGCAATTTCGCTTCCAGATTCAGTTTTTGAAGAGGCAGAAGCACTAGCCCAACAGTTAGGATTATCACGCAGTGAACTTTACACAAAAGCATTACAAGCATATTTGAAAAAGTACCACCGTAATCAAATCCTGCACAAGCTGAACCAAGTTTACTCAAAAGAGTCTTCTCAATTAGATCCTGTAATGGCAAAAATGCAATTTATGTCTTTGCCCCATGAGGATTGGTAATGTATCGGGGAGAAATTTGGTGGGCGAACTTACCTGATCCAGCAGGTTCAGAGCCTGGATACCGTCGTCCTGTTTTGGTGATTCAAGATGATATTTTTACTCAAAGCCGTATCAATACAGTCATTGTCGTAATTATCACTTCAAATATTCAGTTAGCAGAAGCACCAGGTAATGTATTATTACCGCAAGGATCATCAGGGTTGCCCAGGGATTCAGTTGTTAACATATCTCAAATTTTTACAGTCGATAAAACGTTTCTGGTTGAACGTATTGGTTCACTACCAGACTATTTACAAGAGGAGGTAGATGAGGGGTTAAGAACAATCTTGTACCTCTAGCAGATCAAGCAAACAAGTCGCTGCACCGGAACACCGTAGTATGGTCGGTTAAGTTGCAAAGGTTAACTGCTTCCGGTGAGCTTGAACGATAATTATTTACGCCGATCTACTTATCTTGAGG
The DNA here is from genome assembly GCF_963875285.1 of Calothrix sp. NIES-2100. NCBI lineage: Bacteria > Bacillati > Cyanobacteriota > Cyanophyceae > Nostocales > Calotrichaceae > Calothrix > Calothrix sp. NIES-2100. Next base: position 6,546,705 of record NZ_CAWNLA010000001.1, on the reverse strand, counting down.
TTGAGGATAGGTTAGAGTCCAGTTCTGTTTATCATTAATTTGCCCGTATAAACCTTGAAGAATTAGCCGCAATGCAGTCCGAGTTCTCATGTAGTCTCTCACCAAATATGTTCCTGGCTCGGCAGAGAGATCATTATATTTTTGACTGTAGCCATAAGGTTTAGAACATTCATGACCAAAACCTTTAACAGTTAATACAAAAAAAGGGGCTTTTTTGTATTTATCGGGAACCATAAAGATAGCATATACATTATGTTCGCCACGCCAAGGTTGAAAAACAACTTTAGTAGCCTGTACTTGAAATTTCTGAGTATTTGATGCGAGGAAAGCCTCTGAATCGCACTGAGAATCATTTACAGGCCAAAACAAAGTTACAGTACTTAGTGAAAAAATAAAAACTAAGACATAGATGAGTTGACGGTGCATAAAGTCAACAGTAAATATTTATTAATTGTGTTAGTAAGCTATTCTGCTTTTAAGTTGCACAATCCATCGTGAGGGCTGTTAACTGTTGACTGTTGATTGTTAACAGCCTTTATTGGTAGTTATGCAATTTAGAGGCGCATTAGCTTAGATGAAACTGGTAGTGCAGCGATCGCAGTGATTTAAGCCACAATTTCCCAATGTAAGGCTCTCACCACAATAATTTTTTGAGCAGATTTACATGATTACAATAAATGATAATCAACTAAACGTTTGTGGCATTCAACACGGATTAGTCATTTGTCAATAGTCATTTGTCATTTGTCTCCCCTGTCCTCCTTGTCTCCCCTGTCCTCCTTGTCTCCCCTGTCTCCCTTGTCCTCCTTGTCCTCCTTGTCTCCCTTGTCTCCAATTCCCTGCTAAGATTCTTTACAATATGGGTAGCAAAATACACGAATATCAGTTATATTCCCCTAAGCGTGGAAAAAAAAGATGTTCATGGGAAGTACCAGGGGAAGTCTACAAAATATTACAGATTGGTTTTGCATGTTGGGCAAAGCCCTGGCTGGAGGGATCGCGATCGCACAAATTTTGGGGACAAATACCTCTGCAACAGCTGCTGATACAGTTGTGGTGCGATTCGGTCTGTTTGCAGAATCTATCTCGGTTGCAGATCTGCAAACGGCTGCTGATACTGGCAAATTTCCCAGAGACTTGCAATCTTTTACCAATAGTTTATCTGAACAAGATCGTCGGTTAATCTTAGGAGCGCTCAGAACTAAGCTACCGCTAAATGTGGTTACTATTAGTCGATTGCTGAATACGCAGATTGGGACAACGATTCTCCAAGACCTTGCAACTGCTTTAGTCAGAAAAGATCAGGCTGGCGCACAAGCACTCAGAGCAGGATTTGTTTTAGGCTCTACTGCACCACAAGGTCTTTCCATACTGTCTTTTCTGAAAGCTTATCCTAGTAACCGCCTAGAAATTAATTTGCGGCAAGCATTTACAGTTGCGAGTAATTTGAACTCTGGTTTTTGGCTGACGCAACAGTTTATGCTGGCGATCGCTCCCCAATTCAACGCCACCACATCCCAATTATCTTTTCCCTTTGATCCCAGCTTATCCGGAGATGCGCAATTCCAGGTTCTTGGCTTGCAGTTAAATGACCAAAAACGCAAACGCAAAATACCAGTTGATGTTTATTGGTCAAATGCTGCAACTGCGGAAAAACCTGTGATTGTCTTTAGCCACGGCTTTGCATCGACGCGTACAGATATGCGCTACCTAGCAGAACATTTAGCATCCCACGGCTATATAGTAGTGGCATTAGAACATCCGGGGAGTAATGCCACACATACGGATTTAGCAATCAAAAATAATACTAGACTTGTAGAACCTCAAGAGTTTTTAGATCGTCCTAAAGATATTAGTTTTGTCCTCGATGAACTGGAAAAACTCAACCAAAAAGCCAATCACCCATTGCAAGGAAAGGTTGCAACTAATAACGCGATGGTAATTGGTTATTCTTTTGGTGGAGGTACAGCCTTAGCAATTGCTGGGGCTGAGTTACAACTAGAAAACCTCAAACAACGTTGTAAAAAGAATGTAACTGGGTTTAGTTTTGGTGAAACACTGCAATGTGTGGCGCAAGAGTTACCAGCCAATAGATATCAACTAGGGGATAAGAGGATCAAAAGAGCGATCGCACTCAGTCCTACCACATCTTTGATGTTTGGTAAAAATGGTCTGAGTAAACTGCAAGTACCCACTTTAATATGGGCTGCTTCCGCAGATAAAACTGTTCCCGCTTTACCAGAACAGATTGTTGGCTTTACCCAAATCCCATCCCCTAAATGGCTGGTTGGTATACTTGGGGCTACTCATCTAAGTGTCAAAGACCCCAGTACCACAATGGATCAGCAGGGAAAACCAAATACAGTATTGTTTGGTGGTGAAGTAGTAGGTGAGCAAGCTGTTGACATTCGTAAATACCTGAAAGCGATCGCTTTATCTCATGCAGCACAGCTAACTCTTGATGCTGATAAATATGCGGATTTTCTCACACCAGATTATGCGCAGTTTGCTTCTACTCAAGCATTTCCGATTCGCCTAGTTACTAAAATTCCACCGCAAGCAATGTTCGTAGTCAAAGAATTTATGCGTCAATAATTTCTGCTAAATATCGTCACAGAAATTTTGTAAAGCAGTCACTGATTTTGGTAAACCTTGTCTTTGAAGCGATTCTAAATACTCTTCAGGTGTTTTAGGGGGATTCTTAAGACTACTTCTATGCCTTTTTGCGACTAGGCAAATTTCAGATGGGTTAAGGTCAATCAAATGCACAATGAAGTTATCTGGATGCTGGGACTCAATACCATATGGAGCAAGTACTTGATCGGGAAAATCCTTAAGATTAAAAGTGACTATAATACTTGCATGACAACGAATTGCTGCTGCAAGAACATGTCGATCTTTACTATCTGGAAGTTGCAAAGGAGCAATCAGTTCTTCATAACCTGTCACCAGACAATCTCTAACATTGCTATTCATCAAATTTTTCGTTCTAGTAAGTTGTTCAATGGTCAGATCTGGACGCTCCTTTAAAACATTTCTGATCCATTCTGAGTGAATTTCATCTGTCCATCGTGCCTTAAATAGGTTGGTGACTGCAAGCCGCATCAAAAAATCTCTCAACGGTGCTGGATATAAGACACAAGCATCATAAATAACTGTAAAATTCGACACGATAACTGCTTTATTCTTTCTCTCCGATCATGCCAATTTGCCATGAATCAAAATTCTTATTCATAACCCATGTTAAGTTCTTGAGCTTGAGCAGTCAGTTCATCAAGAGCTTGCATTCGTAGAGTGTCAATGTGATTTTTGTAGTTAAATATATCCTGATAACGTACCCTGCGTCTTGTTCCCACTTTACGGTATGGTATCTCTCCAGATTCCAATAAACCTACTAAATAAGGACGAGAAACATTTAAAATATCAGCTGCTTCTTGTGTCGTCAGTTCTGCGTGTACGGGTATTAGTGTCACAGCATTTCCTTGAGCCATTTGTGCCAAAATATCTACAAGCAGACGAAAAGCCTTGGCTGGTATGGTAATCGGTTCAGTTGTAGCGTTATCTTGTATAAGCTTAATAGCAAGGTAAGTATTATTATCCCCTGTATAGGATGCTAAAGTTTGACTGCTGGTTTTCGCCAGTATAGTATCCTCTGCCGTAGGTACAGCAGTTTTACTGGCTGCTGATGTACTGAGTGTCATATATATCAGTTTTTCTGCAACTATCATTTATCTGATCGTAGCGTTTATTCAAAATGAGCGCAATGAACGAAATAAACGAAATGAACGAAATAACCTTGGACTAAGATTGCATAGTCTTACTTCGTCCTGGCGATCGCATTTAATTGTCGTTTTCTGCTTACAGATCGCAATAAATCTCTGAATTTTAGCAAATAAGTTAAATTTCTTTCTTTAAAAAATACCTTTGATGTCCTGGTGGGAAGTTTTCCAAAACGCCAAATATTTGGTAACCAAGGCGTTGGTAAAAACCCAAGGATTGAAAGCTAAATGTATCCAGGTAGGCGTAACTACAACCGCGCTGTTTAGCTGCTACTTCCGCTTTAGCCATGAGTTGCTTTCCATAACCTTGACCTCGCAACGCTTCACTTACCCACAGGTGAGAAATAAATAACCATCCCCATTGCGTTTCACCAACTAAACCACCGACAATTTCATGGCGATCATCTCGAATCAAGACAGCTAGGGGTTGGTATTCGTCTTTTTCTGTTTGTTGATGATTGTTGTATTCAACAAGCTGGTTAATAACAGTACGAATATCCTCTGGCGTTGGATCATCCTCTACCGTAAATTTTAGGTCTGCCATTTGTCATTTGTCATTGGTCATTTGTCATTTGTCATTTCTCCCCAAACTCTCCCACACTTCCTACACTCCCTCATCCCCCTTTCTTTGATGCATGGTGATGCAAATTTCTTCATCGGGACTGCTTTGTGGCAGAATTAAGCGCGAAATGCAGAAACAGCTTGTGTTGTATCTGTAAATTCACGAAATTGCTTAATTTTGCCATGCTCAACCGTCCAAATAACTACAGTATCAGGCTCGTAGTATCGGCCAGTTGCTTTGACTAAGACTTTAAAATGACCGACTACAGCAACCTGATTATCCTGAGCAATAAAGTTTTTTAGCTCAAACTGTTGGAATTCTACATTTTGATTTAAAAGCGAGAAAAATTCAGTTACTCCCTCTTTGCCATGCCACTTTCCGCCATGTGGCACAATCTCTCGTGGAAATGGTGTTTCCCATTCCACATCATTTGCTAAAAGATTTAATGTAGCTTCGATATCTCCGCTACCGATAGTTGCGTAAAACTGCTGTACGAGTTCCAAGCTTTCTTGAGTAGTCATTGATGCTGCACTGAATTCTGGTAACTCAACTTTATAATTCTCCCTGAAGTGAGTAATCCTGGCAATGCTTGTAGTTTGATCAGATTTTTGCCAAATTTATCTGGATGAGAATGCTGATGTGTGAGAACCAAATAGCGCTACAATTACACAACATTGAACTTTCGGTTTTGTTCGATTAGTCCCTTGGTAATTTGACACCTTAACTTTTATGTGCTTTTTCTGCACTGTACCGCTTTGGCTGATAGATAAAATAAAAGCAAACTTTTGTGCCGGCTTTAACTAGCAGAATACAGACATTTTGTAGCAAAGTTGACAAAATAGTACAGCAAGAGTCTGTATTTAAAAGAACTTGTAGCATCTCACCGCTTGTAAGATTTTTATGACTTCCCCGATTCGCTTTTTGATGTGTGCCCCTGACCACTACGATGTAGACTATGTGATTAATCCCTGGATGGAAGGGAACATTCACAAATCATCGCGCGATCGCGCTGTTGAACAGTGGCAAAAACTCCACCACGTTATCAAAGAACACGCCATTGTAGACTTAGTACCACCCCAAAAAGGTTGGCCGGATATGGTATTCACCGCCAACGCTGGCTTAGTGTTGGGGGATAATGTTGTTCTTAGTCGTTTTTTACACAAGGAACGTCAGGGAGAAGAGCCTTACTTCCAAAAATGGTTTGAAGCCAATGGTTACACAGTCCATGTACTTCCAAAAGACTTACCTTTTGAAGGCGCAGGCGACGCACTCCTAGACAGAGAAGGACGCTGGTTATGGGCGGGTTACGGTTTCCGTTCGGAATTGGATTCTCATCCCTACTTAGCTAAGTGGCTGGATATTGATGTATTATCCCTGCGACTAATTGATGAGCGTTTTTATCATTTAGATACCTGCTTCTGTCCCTTAGCCAACGGTTATTTACTTTACTATCCAGGTGCGTTTGATTCCTACTCCAACCGCTTAATTGAAATGCGGGTAGCAGCAGAAAAGCGCATCGCTATCGAAGAAGCTGACGCGGTAAATTTCGCCTGTAATGCGGTGAATGTGGAAAGCATCGTCATCATGAACAAGGCGAGTGATAGTTTGAAAACACGCCTTGCAGATGTAGGTTTCCAAATTATCGAAACACCGCTGACAGAATTCTTGAAAGCTGGTGGTGCAGCCAAATGTCTGACTTTACGGGTAACAGAACCAGTCAGAGACGAAGTTCATGCGAATGTTTCTGTAGAAAGTCGCATCATTCGCTTAGAAGGGCATTTGCTTGATTCTGGCTTGATTAACCGCGCTTTAGACTTGATTGTCGATACAGGTGGTAGCTTCCAAGTTCTGAATTTCAACTTGGGAGAACAGCGCCAAAGTACCTCAGCGGCTGAAGTGAAGGTATCAGCACCATCTCACGAGGTGATGGAAGAAATTATCTCGCTGTTGATTGATTTGGGTGCTGTAGACTTGCCCCAAGATGAGCGAGATGCCAGACTAGAGCCTGTAATCCAAGATGGTGTAGCACCGGATGATTTTTATGTGAGTACAATTTATCCTACTGAAGTGCGAATTCATGGTCAGTGGGTGAAGGTGCAAAATCAGCGCATGGATGGCGCGATCGCCATTACTCAATCTGCTGATGGTTATGTTGCCAAGTGTAAAATATTACGCGACTTAAAAGTAGGGGAACAGGTAATTGTCGATGTTTTAGGTATCCGCACCATCCGCAAAACAGAATCGCGGGAACAGCGGAACGCCCAAGAATTCAGCTTTATGTCCGCCGGAGTTTCCAGCGAACGCCGTGTGGAATTAGTTGTAGAACAGGTGGCTTGGGAATTACGTAAAATTCGGGATGCTGGCGGTAAAGTAGTTGTCACAGCGGGGCCTGTGGTGATTCACACTGGCGGCGGTGAACATCTATCGCGGCTGATTCGCGAAGGATATGTTCAAGCGCTGTTGGGTGGAAATGCGATCGCAGTTCATGACATCGAGCAAAATTTGATGGGAACATCTCTCGGTGTCGATATGAAGCGGGGTGTCGCCGTGCGTGGTGGACATCGCCATCACCTAAAGGTAATTAATAGCATTCGCCGTCATGGCAGTATTGCCAAAGCTGTGGAAGCGGGGGTAATTAAAAGTGGGGTAATGTATGAGTGTGTGCAGAATAATGTACCATTTGTCCTCGCTGGGTCAATTCGGGATGATGGGCCTTTACCCGATACCCAAATGGATTTGATTAAAGCACAGCAGGAATATTCCCAAAACCTCGAAGGTGCGGAGATGATTTTGATGTTATCTAGTATGCTGCACTCGATTGGCGTGGGGAATATGACACCCGCTGGGGTGAAAATGGTCTGTGTGGATATTAATCCAGCGGTGGTGACCAAGTTAAGCGATCGCGGTTCGATAGAATCGGTAGGTGTGGTGACAGATGTGGGATTATTCCTCAGCCTGTTAACACAGCAGCTCGATAAGTTGACAAGTCCTTATCGAGCAGTGGTAGGTTAAGAAAAACCTCACGCAAAGGTAAGAAAGGGATGATGAGAGTAGCTTTCAAAAGAGAGTTGCAAATTAATTGGGTCAGTGCGATCGCTGATTTTATGCTAGCGGGTATGGTGATAGGCCCGCTAGCAGCTCCCTTTCTTGCTGCATCTGGAGTCTGGTTGCTGGGGGGAATTGCCAATATAATTTATTTCATGGGTGTTCATGTTTGCCCCCAACCAGACATGGGGTTAGATTTAGCACCACCGCATATCATGGCTGTATGTATGCGTTGTTACGGCACAGTCACGGGTTTGCTGATTACGCGACTGTTGTATGGTGCGACTGGTGGTAAAGGTTTTTACTGGTTAAGTCAGTATGGCTGGAGTGGTGTCGCCCTAGCCAGTGTGTTGATGATGGCTTATCCCTTGGAATTAGCCGCGCAGGTTTTTGGTTGGTGGAGTTTTAATAATTATCTTGTCACGCCTTTTGGGTTAATTACAGGTTTGGCGTGGGGGTTATTTACCATGCCAATTTTACATGGGCGCAAAATAATTCGTAATTCGTAATTCGTAATTCGTAATTAAGAATTTAGTAATAATCAAGTAGACTTTTTCCATTATTTGAATTCCGTAGTGATTCCAAAAAATCACATTCTAGATATTCAATACTTTTTAATAGTTGTAAATCCTCATTTTCTTTTGCCATTTCTCGAACTGCTAGGGGATGAGTGACAATTTCTTCTAATTCATTTTCATGCACAGTTTCTCTAAAATTTTCGTCTCTTTCTTCAATAAATTTTTGTATAGTTTCAAATCTAGCGCTCATAACTACTCGAATAATATATTCTAAACTTTTATTTAGGTAAGCGATCAATATATATTCTATAGAAAAAAGAGCTTCTTGGGCTTCAAAAAGATAGTAAGCATTACAAAAATCATTTGAATCAGAGTCTGGACAAACACCTTCTAAATCTTTTTGCAATTGTCTGATTCTTGTCTCATCAATTTGTCTTCCTTGTAAGACTTGCCAAATTTCATCTAATACTTTCCTCGGCACAGAAGGATCGCCCCAATTTTCCATTCGAGAAAAGGCGTTGTAGTTTGGCAGCATTCTCTCACAAATGGACGCAGCAAATGCCATTCTATGAAGTTGTGGAAGCTTTTCTAACTTTTGTTTTAAAGATTCTAAATCAAAAAAGTTTAAGTGCATGTTTTAACTCTAATTAAATGGCTACACAACACGATTGTTAATTACAGCCTCAATACCTTTTTCATGACTAAGTACATGAATTAAAACTCTGAATGCATAAGTCTTTAAGGCTTAGGTATTATGCTAGATCTTTCTGTTTAATACTTATCAAAGGTGAGTGCTTTGGATATTCAACATTAAAAAATCGATATCAAAAAGCCAATTTTCATTAATAAATTCTAAATTTTCATTGTAAATTAGAACCAATTTACCAATTTTTTCAGGTTGATTACTTCCAGGTTGTGTACTATCAATAACATCAGCTATAAGGTCAAACTTGAGTTCTATAAAGCGTTCTTTTTGGGTAATACCAATAGAACTGCTAACTAATTCGGTTTTTAAGGTACGAGGCAAAGTAATTTTTTCATAATATTTATCCTGTTCGTCCCAGTAACCGCATACTTGATAATCACATAGTTCTAAATGTTCTTTAATCAGAGCATCGGTATCTAAAGTTTCTAAAATTTCAGTTAAATCTTGCCAAACTTGATGATTTTTTAATTCTAAATTTGTCATAGTTATGCACCTTTAATGTTCTGTTACCAAACCGGGGAAGTGTAATATACCATCAATAAATTTTGCGTGAAATCGGCGATCGCCACCTTTACCTAAAACTTTAGATTTCAAATCGTAGCCTGATTCTTGGGAAGTTACCAGCCCTACATTACCGCGAGGAGGTACTTGTCCTTTCTCAATAGCTTTTAAATGTTTGCCGTTTTGATCGTATTTTAATCCCAATTTTATTTGTTCATCAGCAAATGAAACTAAAAGACCATTGCTTGAAAGATATACGTTATCAGGTTGAATATCAACCCAATTATCTGGTAAAGCTTCCATTTAATTAATTTATAGGAAGGAACAAAGTACACAAAAAATTAGCCCAGCAATTGTAGGACTTACGCAAGATGTCACTGGAAACCTGATTCTTGCATAGCGGTAATTCATGAATTACCGCTACTTCCGTTGTGTTGTGCGTAAGTCCTAAATTAATTAAAGCTGAGTGCAACAAATATATAGCAGACTTTGAAGTGCGATCGCATCTTCCCCTAATTCCCCAATCCTACTCCGCTTCCTTAAACCACTCAGTAATCCCATCCGCTAGGACTTTTGCCATCTTCTTCTGTTCCTTGGGATTCACGACTTGCTCAAATTCATCGGGATTACTCATAAAACCTAACTCCAGCAACACCGCTGGCGCAGCAGTAGGACGTGTCAGCGCGAGGTTATCCCAAAACACACCATAGGAAGGTCTGCCCAGATTTTTTACTACATACTTTTGCAAAAATAATGCTAGACTGTGTGATTGGGTGTTATACCAAAAAGCTGCAAATCCCTTGGTTTTTTCTGCATCACCATCATCGGGTAGGGAATTGTGATGAATAGAAAGAGCGATCGCAGGTTCTTCTTTACTGATAATTGCCTGCCTTTCTACTAAAGATACGTCTTTATCATCTTCCCGCGTTAGCACCACCGTTGCCCCACGCTTCACCAACTCATCGCGCAGCAATTTGGAGACTACCAAGTTGACATCTTTTTCTAAATAGCCAGTTGGGCCACTGGCACCTGTTTCTTTGCCCCCATGACCGGGATCGAGTAAAATCTTGATACCGGATAAAGGTTTGCGTGTTTTGTCTCTAATCGTAGGCGGATGACGCAAAGTTAAAATTAGGCTGGTACCTTCGTATCTCAACTTATATCCCCACTGTTGAGATTCTTTGAGATTAAAGGTGTATTGTACCTGTCCGGGAGCTACCTGTTGCCAGTCGAGGCGAGAAATTAGGGGACTATCATCCGTGCGAACAATATCTGTTTGGGCGGTGGTGTTGTAAAGAGTGAGCGTAAAAGAGCGATCGCTTTGTATTACACTCACAGGAACGGGAACTTCTAGCGGAAACACAATCTCTGTAGCATGAGGGAGTTTTCGATAACCGACGCTGCGAATGATTGTGCGTGGTGAAATAGCACCTGGTAAAACTTGGGTTTCTTTACTATTAATCCAAGCACCATAATCTAGGCGTAACCATTCACCTTCTTTCCCCGTAACTGTGGTTCTTGTTCCTTTAGGTAGTGGTGTGAGTCGGGAATGGTCGGTACTCGGGCCAGTACGCGCAACGCCTGAGTCCGCTGTAATCTCAACAACAGGTAATTGTGAGGGTGAGAGAATTTGAATTTTGCCAGTACCAGACTGAGTTACACTCTGACCATTCATTGTCAGTCTAAATTCTGGTGTACCCAAATCGATATTTTTACCGGAATCTGTAATTACAGCACCGGAAATAATATTGTTACCGTCAATTGTGGAGTGACTTTTGATTTGGGAATCAGGCTGTTGAACTACGGTGCAACCCTCATACCTTCCTGCGATAGACTGGTTAGCAGGTTGATTTTTCCCCGTTAAGGCTGCCAAATTGCTTGGTAGTTGTGCCTTAATGGGTTGGGGTGCAAGGTCAATAGTTTGATTAGCAAGGGTTACAGAAACACTGGCGTTAGCGGGTGCAATCGCGCTAAAACAAATCAGTTCCCCCGGTAGTCTGGCGATGTCAGCTGCTGGCGTTAGAGAATCTTTGGCAAAGGCTAAACCTTGTGGTAGCTGAGGCACAGTGGTAAGTCTGGTCACCTTAATCTGAAGTTCTTGATTGTGGTGACGCACAGTAAACAAATTATCTCCCAATTGCAAGGGAAAACTTGGGGCAAAATGACCAGCCTTGCTGCGGGTAACCGGCTTACCATTAACCAACACCTGACCATCTAATGGTGCAGTACCAAGAAAAAAGATTTTTTGTGCACTTGTTTGGTAGTTTGTCTGGGGAAACACAACTACAAGAGATGTATCTGCCAATGCTACTGAGGAGGTGACAACAAAGCTTAATAATACTAGTCCTAGGAGTTTTTTCACAGCGAGATCACAGAAGATTTCACAAGAGTTACTGTGGCACAATGACCAAGAAAGGATGAAAGTTAAAGGATAAAGGTTGAAGTTTCAGACTTCATACTTCATACTTCATACTTCAGCGAATGTATTTTTAGAAGTGGCCGGAAATTCAAATTAGTATGACTAAGTTTATTTTTGTAACTGGGGGCGTAGTTTCCAGTATCGGCAAAGGCATTGTAGCAGCAAGTCTGGGGCGGTTGCTCAAGTCGCGCAATTATTCTGTGTCGATTCTTAAACTCGACCCTTATCTGAATGTCGATCCTGGTACAATGAGTCCCTTTCAACATGGGGAAGTTTTTGTCACCCAAGATGGCGCAGAAACAGATTTGGATTTGGGTCATTATGAACGCTTCACCGATACTTCAATGTCACGTCTCAATAGCGTTACCACTGGCTCAATTTACCAAGCGGTGATCAACAGAGAACGACGCGGTGATTATAATGGCGGTACTGTGCAGGTCATACCCCACATTACTAATGAAATTAAAGACCGCATTTTAAAAGTTGCCAAAAATACAAATCCAGATGTGGTCATTACAGAGATTGGTGGTACGGTAGGAGATATTGAATCCCTGCCGTTTTTAGAAGCAATTCGCCAGTTTCGCAAGGAAGTAGGACGACAGAACGTGCTGTACATGCACGTTACTTTGTTACCTTGGATTGCTTCCGCTGGGGAAATGAAAACTAAGCCGACACAGCATTCGGTGAAGGAATTAAGATCCATTGGCATTCAACCAGATATTTTAGTTTGCCGCTGCGATCGCCCGCTACCTGTAGGATTAAAACGCAAATTATCGGAATTTTGTGATGTCGCCGAAGAATGCGTCATCACTTCCCAAGATGCTAAGAGTATCTATGAAGTACCGTTGATGCTGGAACGGGAAGGTATGGCAGGGCAAGTCTTAGATTTGCTACAAATGGAACAACGCAAACCAGACCTCGTACAGTGGCAAAATCTGGTACAACATTTACACACTCCCAAATATGAGATAGAAATTGCCATTGTTGGTAAATACGTGCGCTTGGGCGATGCTTATATCTCAGTAGTTGAAGCCTTGCAACACGCTGCTATCTCCACCTATGGGCGATTGCGCCTGCGGTGGATAAACTCAGAAGACCTAGAAAACGAACCAGCAGACAACCAGCTAGAAGGCGTTGATGGTGTACTTGTACCAGGCGGTTTCGGCGTTCGAGGTGTTGATGGTAAGATTGCCGCAATTAAATATGCCCGCGATCGCCAAATTCCCTTCTTAGGTTTATGCTTGGGAATGCAATGTGCCGTCATTGAATGGGCGAGGAACGTTGAAGGCATAAAAGATGCCAATAGTGCCGAATTTAACCCTTATACTAGCGCCCCAGTCATTAACCTCCTGCCAGATCAGCAGCATGTCGTTGATTTAGGCGGAACAATGCGCTTGGGAGTTTATCCTTGTCATGTTATCCCCAATACATTGGCATTTAAACTCTATCAAGAAGATGTGATTTATGAAAGACATCGCCATCGTTACGAGTTTAACAATAATTACCGCAGCCTGTTATTAGAGTCAGGTTATGTAATTAGCGGTACCTCACCTGATGGGCGCTTAGTGGAAATTGTCGAATTACCAAAGCACCCATTCTTTTTAGCTTGCCAATTTCACCCAGAGTTTCAATCGCGTCCTAGCAATCCCCACCCATTATTTCACGGATTCGTGCAAGCGGCGATCGCTCATTCCCTTCCGCCTCTGGTACAACAGCACTAGTGTGCGGTCGCTTGTAAATAAATTCGTAGTCAGGACTAAAGTCGGTGAATTCTGTAGCACTAAAGTGCTTACTACGAACTCATATTTGGCGATGAACTACTAGCACTGCTTGAGGGAATTGAAAATTGCCAAGACTGATGATATTGGCTTTTTCTCCATCCTATAGACCCATGAGTGTGACTCTAATTTCTAGAATTGGCTGAAACTGAACCCATAAGGTATGGCATCTTTATTCCCATCGTGCTGTACTAGTGTAAGCTGACTAGAGTAATCTAAAATTCACAATTAACAGTAGCTGTTTGCGATTTGAATTGTGAATTTTTCTAAAGAGTTACAACACGGGTACTTGAGGAGATTTTGTGGCGTACTGGGTGAAAATCCTTTACGAGAGGAAAAAATACGTAGTCAATTTTGATCGTATTAACGCCTTTTGTTATGAACAAAACGGTAGGGTTACCTTTTGGCTACCCGATTCTGCTATTCCAATTGTGATTAACCCACAAAGTAATCCACAAGACCATCAAAAAATTTTGAAATACATAGAACGTGTGACAGGTTTGGAACTAGAAGATGGCTATTGGGTGAAAATCATATATGAAAACAACGAATACGTAATTAACCTCAATTGCATTAGTTCCTTTTGCCAAGAATCTAACGGCAGGATAACTTTTTGGTTGCCTGATGGTACTATTCCCATCATCATCAATCCTGTGAGTAATCCAGAGTCTTATCAAAAAGTTTTGCAATATGTCCAGAAAGCGACAGGGTATTCTTTGTCTTAAATGGTGAGGCAGGAGGCAGGGGGACAGGGGGGAGTGTGGGGAGTTTTCTTTCCAATGCCCAATGCCCCATGCCCAATGCCCTATACTACACGCTTTGCAGATTTTCGTTGGTTGGTTCCTCTGCGTCAGGCTTTACGCGGTTAGCAGTGCTTTTACGGATGCGATCGCTTTTACGTACACCACCAGCCATTTCATATTCTGCACTGTCTTTTCCGTATTTTACCGCAACTCCTAGCAGCATCCTTTCACACAGCTCGCTCAAGTTTTTTTCTATTCGTTCAATCTCCCTTTTAGAAGCATCAATCTTAGATAGAGTCATGTTATAACTCATCAGCTTAGCCCGTAACTGCTCAATTTGTTGTGTTATATTTTGCAAGCTGTTAGCATTGCCAAAATCTAAATTTGGATCGATAGCTTTGAGTCCATAGGCTCTTAGTTGAGCTTTTTGGAGAATGCGAGATGAACGTTTGCGGCGAGCCATAGATGTACTCCTAATAAGATGTTCTTGTGTTAGCTTGTCTTAAAGAAGCTTAATTATGGTTCAGGGTAAATCACCAATATTCGTATTTTTTTACAAAAATATCTTTGTCTAAAATTATGTAATTATGCGTAAGCAATGATACCCGGCTCGTTTAATAAGTCGGGGATATTGTTGTTCACAAATGATTTATGATTTTATATGAGTAAGTAAACTGTAATCAAAAACGTCACGGCTTTTGTCAAAAATCTTTTGATATTCTCTATGAATTGGCGATCATTAGTAAGAAACATCAAGACTTTGGCTCAAAATCCCTTGATGTTTTCTATGAATAGGAAAACCTTTGTTAGGAAAGCTGATTTTGCGATCGCATATTCTGCAATATTCAAAAGCGATCGCAGTTTGGAAAAGCATATACAAAGTTGAAAATTCACATCTCTGACAACGAACCTAAGTCTCGTTTAATTGCCGAAGAACTGAACTTCGATAAACCGGGCATTTTCATCTTGCAGCTTGCAATTGACTATTGACTATTGACAAACCCTAATATATGTAAGGCAAGTCCGATCGCTCCTCCGGCTAAAACTAACCAAGCAGAATTGATTTTAAAGCGGAAAACTGCGATCGCACTCAAAATTGCCACAATGATTGTTAACCAATCTACCAGTGCAGCGCGTCCCAAGGTATAGGTAACTCCTGCCATTAATCCCATAGAAGCTGCATTTACACCATCAAGAAAGCCGCTAGCCCAAGGAGATTGACGCAATTTACTAACCCAAGGATTAACTACCCACACTAATACAAATGCTGGTAAGAAGATCCCGATTGTACCCGCGATCGCCCCAGCATTGCCTGCTAACAAATACCCGATAAATGTGGCGGTAGTGAACACAGGCCCCGGTGTAAATTGTCCAATGGCTACCGCATCTAATAACTGTTGTGAGGTTAGCCAATGGTTGCGTTCAACTAAATCTCGTTGCAGAAATGCCAGCAATACATAACCACTACCATAAAGCACACAGCCAATTTTCAGAAAGAAGACAAAGACACTCACCCAACTAATTGAAGTGACTGTGGCGGCTGTAGTACCAACTTGTGCCAAAATACTGGAAACAGGTAACAGCAATGCACCAGTTGTGTTTCCTCTAGTTTGCCAATTCTTCACTACCATCACGGCAATACCTAGAAGAATCAGTAGCAAAATTTCATTCAATCCCGCAAAGTAGGAGGCGATCGCCATTACTGCTGCAATCCTCGTTGGCACATCTTTGGCTGCTTTCTTACCTAGATTCCACAATGCTTGCAGCACGATGGCAATAATCACAGGCTTGATACCATAAAGCAGCCATTCCACCTGGGGAACCGCCTGATAACGGGTATAAATTGCTGCTAATGTCCAAACTATGAGCATAGCAGGCATAATAAAGCAGCTACCCGCAATTAGTAAGCCACGCCATCCACCTCGCTCATAACCAATGTGAATCGCTAATTCCGTTGAGTTCGGCCCAGGAATCAAATTTGTCATCCCCAGCAAATCTAACAGTTTCTCCCGACTCATCCATTGACGGCGATTCACCACCTCATTATCCATCATGGCGATGTGGGCAGCAGGGCCACCAAAAGCGATCGCCCCCAGTCGCAAAAACACGATTGCTAATTCCGTTAATCGCTGCTTTTTTTCTCTGGGAGTCAGCGCGTTATAGGAAACTGCTTCCGGCTCTTTTTGGATACCCTCAGCTTCCGGTGTCACTATACTTTTCCTGATGATTTGATCGACAAAATTAATATATCGGTTTTCGATAACGAAAATCTATATATTGAGAAGCTAGTCTATGTTACCATGTCAGAGCTAATAATACGGTAATTCAATCGAGTTTATGGAGTATGCATGAGTGAGATCAAGAAAGTGAGCGATGAGTTTTCCGCCCAGACACTAAAACAGCTTGTCGAACAAGGGTACAAGTCTGTGGTGAATCTGCACGCACATGATGTGTGCTTCCCTTCGAGGCTCACGTTAAACGTTAAATATTTTTTTGATCTACATATCAGGTAGACTTAAACTTAATTTGATTTGCTTCTAGGTAAATTACTTGGTTGCTTAGCCCTTGAGCTTCAGTAGCAGTTAAACCCTTCCACTGCTGCTGTGCTTGTTTGACACTGGGTACTGCTTTGAGTACACCTGCTAAATCTAGGGTTTGTCCTTGTTTGACAACAACCTTATTTTCAGCAGTTCCCGCATCTAGTTTGGGAGCCAAAACTACAAATACTCGTTGAGTATTACTTGAACCAATCCAAAAAGCGCGATCGCCTACTACACTTTGAACATTCACATTTGTAAACTGTACTGGTCTATTTACAAGTGTCTGTTTATTAGCGTTGGTAATTACTAATACATCCGTGATTGGTTCAGTCTGAACAATAGTTGTTACTTGTGGTGTAGGAGTAACAACAACGGTAGCTGTTACCTGTGGTGTAGCGGTGACGGTTACCGTTGCTTGTGGCGTAGGAACAACAACAACATCAGGTTGCTTTGGATCGGGAACACAAGCAGTAATCCCGGTGACAAAGAGTGTTAAAAGCGTTGCTTTACTCAGCCATTTGCTTGGTATGGTGCTTAAACTGTATTTGTGACTATACATTTGACTACGAATATGCTTAATAATGAGTTTATTTAGGACTTAAAGTTTCTACTATTTGAGATTTATGAAAATCTAACGCCGAGACATTCCCGGCGCAGAAAAAAATTAGCTTTACCTTAATAGGTTTACTTTAAATAATTAGAAGAGGATTCCGCTTCTATCTAATGGAAGAGTATAAGGCAGAGGTGTTACGGGAATTTTTGGGCAGTGCGATCGCGCTGATTAGCTCCTATAAAAAGGCTTTTTTAAGAAGGCAGAAGTATTGATACATGCAGCAGGAGGAAATCCTCATGAATAAATTCAGGATATTTAATAAAGTTGCTATGGACTTGCTTTTTGATAAATTAAAAGGCTTTAACTCTTATGCAAAAGTACAAAAGACTTAATTTTATTTAATACTTAAATCTTCCCTCTTGCCCTGTAGCCTTTCTTCGCTAACATAGCCAGCAATGCTGGAAAAGCAGATTTTAATCTTCACTGTTTCGGTGAGGAGATAATTTTACGACTCCTCGAACAATTCCCCAAATAATTCTCGTACCTTTTCTTTGGCATTCTCTAGAGTAATTTTTCCTAAATCAGTAGCTCGGTAAATTCTTCGGCTTTGTCGTCCCACGCGCTCTTCAACAGAGTACAGGTATCCCTTGCGCTCCATATCGTGTAGCATCGGGTAGAGTGTTCCAGCACTGAGTTTGTAGCCGTGACGTGCCAATTCTTCAATAATACCTAGACCAAAAATTGGCTCCTCAACTGCATGATGCAGAATATGCAGCCGAATCAAACTGGAATAGAACTCTCGACCATCCATCAGGCAAGGCTTTTGCAACAATAAGTCAAGATTTCATTTTCGCCTATATTGAGCCGGGGATGAGGGAGATGAG
Organism: Calothrix sp. NIES-2100; assembly: GCF_963875285.1. Taxonomy (NCBI): domain Bacteria; kingdom Bacillati; phylum Cyanobacteriota; class Cyanophyceae; order Nostocales; family Calotrichaceae; genus Calothrix; species Calothrix sp. NIES-2100. The sequence continues at coordinate 6,528,677 of NZ_CAWNLA010000001.1, read as the reverse complement.
GGGGATGAGGGGGATGAGGAGGATGAGGGAGTGTGGGGAGTTTTCTTCCCAATGCCCAATGCCCAATGCCCAATGCCCAATGCCCAAAACTTGTACAATTGAGTATGGAACATCAAAGCTTTTGGGCGTAAAGCTTGTGAACTTTTTTATTGGGTGTGCAGTTTGGGCGTATAAAGGATGGGTGGGCGAACTTTACCCCCAAGGTACTCGTACAGCTGAGTTTCTTTCCCTTTACAGTCGGCGGTTTACAACTGTTGAGGGTAATACCACTTTCTACGCTATCCCAAATCAGGAAACTGTCACTCGTTGGAGAACAGAAACACCCCCAGGTTTTGAATTTTGTTTGAAATTACCGCGAAGTATTACCCATGAGGGTTTGTTGCAACCCCAGATTCCGGCGGCTTTAAAATTTTTGGAGGGAATGCAAGCTTTAGGTGAGCGTCTTGGGCCGATATTTGCCCAATTACCACCAAGTTACGCACCTACATTAATGGCAGATTTGGCTAGTTTTCTAGAAGCTTGGCCGCACAAGGTAGCACCCCTAGCCTTAGAAGTTCGCCATCAAGATTGGTTTATAGAACCCCATGCGAGTAATTTGACAACGCTGTTAGAAAAGTTAAATGTGGGCAGAGTTTTGTTAGATTCACGCCCTATCTATACGGGAGATGATGACCCGCAGCTACAATCAGAAAGACGCAAACCCAAATTACCAGTACAATTTAGCGTCACAGCGCCTTTTAGCCTAATTCGGTTTATTTCTCATCCGAATTTATCTGTGAATCAACCTTTTATGGAAGAGTGGGTGACGCAGATTCAGCAATGGTTACAGGCGGGAGTGCGGATTTATTTCTTTGTTCATTGTCCTATGGAAGAGCGATCGCCCAATACGGCGCGTCACTTTCAAAATTTGCTAGAACAGAATGGTGTCGCAGTTCCACCTCTACCTTGGAATCACCTCTCTCTTCCACCCAACCAGCTGAGTTTATGGTGAGCGTCCAGATTTTTGATGTTTTGTTCAAAACTAAAAATCTTTCAGCTTCAAGTATGAAATATATCAAGATTAGCAGCATAAATTAGTAATTACTCTTGCTAATCGAGAAATTGTGATGAGATTTTATACCAATGCTCTACAATTCGGCAACAGATTCAAATCTAGAAATCTAGTATTATGTGCGAATTTCGCAATTAAGAATTAATCTTAACCAAGAAAATCAAGATTTTTTGACTTTTGCAATATATCTAATACTTACTAATTTCCTCAAGAGCGATAATGATAATTGCACAGGTTGCTGTTAGTCCTCTTTTCTTTCTATTATCTTCAAAATAAGGGGGGATAACCCTCTTGTCCAAAAGACAATCTAAATATATATAATTAAATAATAACTAACAGAAATAGATAATCTGTTAGCATAGAAAGAATTGGGGCTAAAACTCAGGGAGCATTACACCAAAGGAGGTTGAGATGAGTCGTCTTCTTTATGAAAACTCAGTGTCATATAAAGGATATCTCATCATTCCATTTGTTTTTGGTAAAGCCGATAATTACGAAATTTATTCATATAAATTATTGGCAGAAATTGGAAGTAAAAGCCAATTTCACAAAGCAGAAAATCCAGCGAAAATCTATGGCAGTAGTATCGGTAATATCATTGATATTGCCAAAGAGCATATTGACCAAAAGTCCGATTTTATCAACAGTGGAGATAGTTTTAAATCACGCTATATTTACCGCAACAATTTAGTAATCGTCTGTCAACAGGAGGGTAAATATTTTTATGACCACTACCCACCGGAGTTATTGAATAATATTGCCGCACCAAAATTATTCAAATCAGAATTTGAATGTTTGAATTGGATAAAACAAGGTCTGGATGGGCAATATAAAGGACTCGATCGGCAATATATCAAACCACGAGTAACTTAAATCTAGTGTTTTTAGCAGTTATACCAATTCTTTATGAAGCTGCATAGAATTCGATCCCCCCTAGCCCCCCTTAAAAAGGGGGGAACTGGAAAACATCTATCAAAGTCCCCCTTAAAAAGGGGGATTTAGGGGGATCGGGATATGCGCAACTTCACATTAAATTGGTATTACTTGACTCAGATACCCGACTTCTCCAAGAAGTCGGGTATTTAATTATCTATACAGAGATAAAGCATTTTTGCGTAAAATTGCAGTAGCGATCGCCAAAGCTTCATCCCCAGTTAAATCAGAATCTTGAATTGCTTGGTCTAGCACTTCTCCCAATAACTGACGCCCCCATTTAGCGGCTAAATAATACAACTCAGGAATTGTATGAGCATCAGAAGAATACATGAGTTTACTAGTAGGAGTTAACTCCAGCAATTGCCTGATTGCCTCTCGCATCCCTGATACACTTAAAGATGGTACTGCCAAACCAAAATCTAAATAGACTTGGGGATAGACAGAAGCTAAATATCCCGCTTCTCGCATATAAGGATAGGCAGCATGTAGTAATACCAAGGGTGCTTGACGGTACTGGGGTAATTCTAAAAGCGATCGCAAATTGAGAGGATTGGCTAATCGTAAATCTAAATCCCGATCGCCAAAGCCAGTATGTAATTGCACTGGTAGCCGATATTTAGCCGCAATTAATAAAGCTTGTTGTAGTAAAAAATCAATCAGAGGTTTATCAACTAGACGTAGTGGTTGATTAGTAAGCTGTCGTTTAATTTCGTAAAAGCGAGATGCTGCTACTTCAAAAGTTACAGGTTGCACATCCAACCCAGTACGGTAACAAACAATACTCTTGAAGCCAACAACTCTTGGTGGTGGTGGATCAATTTCGCTTTGAAATCTAGTGAGGAAAGATGCAAAATCTTCTGTTTGGGGAATTAGTTGTTCTGCTACCACCTCCAAGCGGAGAATTCTGCGGACAGGAATCAATTTTTCATGCCATGAGAGCGGTAAGATACTCTCAGGCTCTAATCCGTCATCTAGATAAATTGCTTCTAGATTTGCCGCCCGAAAATAAAGCTGTGTGAGATTTTCTAATCCTAAACTTTCTCGCCGCGCCGCGATCGCACTTTCCTGCGCTTCACATTCCAATAAAGCCGCGATTTCCCGGAGACTACGCCGATAAAAGAAGGTATTACGTGCATGATTGTTAACTATCTCCTCGTCATATCCTTCTGTAAAAGCCCCAGCAAAAGGATAACGCGCCGCTACTTCCGGTCGTAGTATATTGTGGGCGTGTTGGTCAATTAAGGGAATGTCAGCCAGATTCATATTAATTCGACGGTTGACGGTTGACGGTTGACGGTTGACGGTTGACTGTTGACTGTTGACTGTTGTACGGGCGGGTTCACAGATATCCTCACCGAGCAACAATGATCTAAATAAACCCGCCCCTACAGACTGTTGACTGTTGACTGTTGACTATTGACTATTGACTGTTGACTGTTGACTATTGACTGTTGACTGTTGACTATTGACTATTGACTGTTAACTATTGACTGTTGACTGTTGACTGTTGACTGTTGACTATTGACTGTTGACTATTGACTCTAGCCCATTACTTATGAATAAATACTGCTGTTCCTACTGATGCCCAATTAAATAACCACTTAGCATGATTTGGGGCAACATTCACACAACCGTGACTGACGGGAGTACCAAACCTGCGATGCCAATAAGCTCCGTGAATTCCGTAGCTACCTTGGTAAAACATCGCATAGGGGACATCTGGAACATCGTAGTCTCTACCACGCATTCTGGTAGATTTAAATTTGGTTTGAATTTTAAAAGTACCAATGCGCGTGGGGGTAGATTTTTTACCTGTGGAAATAGTAATCGCATAAACAGGTGTTTTACCTTCCCAAGCAATTAGCCGTTGTTTAGCAAGATTTATTTGAATCCAACGTTTCTGAGATTGTTTTAGTGTCTCGATGCTTTTGACAGTTGTATCATCTTTTGCTTTTGCTGAAACTTCAGACACTCCCGAATTTACTACACTCACCGAGAGTGTTACACCCGCAAGCAGTATAGCTAGGCGGCGCATCCAGTGATGATTAATCAAGCTTTTCATCGTAAATACACTTAATAGGAAGTTTAGGGAAAATTTTCTGTTTTTACCCTAAAGTATCCTATCTGTTGTATCAATTTTTGCACCTGTTCGGCAATCGCCAGCCAATTTCCCTCGGTGACTAAATGCTTGGGGAATAATTGACTACTTAAACCGACAGCGATCGCACCTGCTTGTAAAAATTCTTTGGCATTTTCTAAATTTACCCCCCCTGTGGGTATTAAAGGAATTTTGCCCAATGGCCCTTGGAGGCTTTTAATATAATTAGCTCCTCCCATTGCTTCTACAGGAAATACTTTGACACAGCTAGCGCCATAATTCCAAGCGGTAACAATTTCTGTAGGTGACAGCGCGCCGGGAATAATCGGTACATCTTGGGCTACTGCGGCTTTGATCATGGCTAAATCAACATGGGGTGTAAAGAGAAATTGCGCCCCAGAGGCGATCGCATCTTCTAATTGTGAGACGTTAAATAGCGTCCCAGTCCCAATTGTACAATGGGGTAATTCCTGGCGGAGTTGGCTAATTAATTCCCCAGCGCGATCGCTATTCCAAGTAATCTCAATTAACTGCATTCCCGCTGCTGCGACAGTCAAAGCCATTTGCTTTGCCAATTCTAACTTTGACGCCCGGATAACTGCGATCGCCCGGTGTTGTTGCAATTGTGATAACCAAACTAGATTAGACATTCTGAGATCATAGGGCATTGGGGATTGGGCATAGGGCATTGGGGATTGGGCATTGGCGTGTTTTCAATGACTGCGATTACACAGGAAAATTCTTATTCTCTGTTCCCTATTCCCTGTTCCCTTTTGGACAATTCCAGTTCTCAACTTAGATTAGGTTTATATATCTTACATTCAACCTAAATTACAATGGCAGCAGAAATAGAGCGGAAATTTTTAGTCAACGGCGATAGCTGGAGAAAGCTAGCCCAAGGTAGCCGATATGTTCAGGGATATATTTCTACTGCAAAACAAGCTACAGTACGTGTGCGGATCGTCAAAGACCAAGGTTACTTAACCATTAAGGGGGGGACTGTCCAATATACCAGATCAGAGTTTGAGTACCCTATCCCTGTGGAAGATGCTCAAGAAATGCTCGATACTTTATGCGATCGCCCTTTAATCGAAAAAATGCGCTACAGAATAGAATACGGTAATTTGATTTGGGAAATCGATGAGTTTGATGGTGTCAATAAAGGACTGATAATCGCAGAAGTTGAATTGAGTGATGAAAAGCAACTGATTGAACTACCAATCTGGATTGGTGCGGAAGTTTCAGATAACCCCAAGTATTTCAACAGCAATTTAGTCAAACATCCTTTTACACAATGGTAATAGCGATTCCATCAATGATTGTGTTTCATTGATGGTTGCAAAGGGCGGGGAGAGACCCATACGTGTCAACTTAACGTGAAACTCTTGCCAAGACGTGATTTTGAACTCACTCGCTTACCATCACTCAACGCGTCACCCCACCCCGGCTTTGCTGACGCAAAACCTCCCTGCCCCTAATCCCCAGAGGGGGCCCCGAGTTCCCCTTGGCAAGGGGAGGGGATTGAGGGGTGGGGTAAAATGCCCGTGGAATAAGCGTTTTGACTTAAGTTGACACCAATGGGAGAGACCCCGCCCTACGGACACAATGGATTACTAGGACTGAATCCCAAATGTGCATTAGGCGGCGCAATTGCAAGAATCGATATGTTTTCACAGAAATTTGGGATTGTCAGCCGGGAATTGTCGTCAGAGATGGTGTATTAACAGATCAGGACTCGATTCGGCGCAGCAACTAGTTGAATTTTTGATTGAGAAATCAATTCTCAAAAGTCTTCGTAGATTCTTTCACAGCAGCAAGTAGGGATGGCGCGAATAAAACATCAGCCATGAATGTCTTGATTGTGTTTACTGATTACAAGAGGTTTGCATCATGTTACCGACTCAATTAGAAATTCCCTTAACAGAACAAATTAAGGCTCTCAATAGCTTTTGCTCACTCACACAAGGTTCAGCAATCTTTGAAGCAATTTACGATTTAGACGCAATTCTGGCTAAAACAGAACTCAGCCAAGTTTCTGTGGAGTTTCTCAAATCACAACCAGAAGTTGCAGAAATTATTCAAGAACGTTATTTAGCACCTCTACCAGACCTAGAAAAACTTCTCACTTACCCCACAGATTCTCTGGGTTATATCTTTGCAGCTCATCTCAAAGCTAATCATCTTGATCCAGTATTTTATCGCCAACGACAAATCCAAGATGATATTAGCTATGTAAGTTTACGCCGTAGCCAGACCCATGACATTCATCATATAGTCACTGGGTTTGGCACTCATCCAGCCGGCGAACTCGGTTTACAAGCCTTTCAGCTAGCACAGATGCGATCGCCAATTGCGATCGCCATTATGACCGCAGGTATAATTAGTAGCTTAAGTCAAGCAAATGAACTCACAACCGCAATGCAGCACATTTTTCTGGGTTGGGAGATGGGACTTGTAGCCAAACCTTTCATGGCGCAAAAGTGGGAAGAACATTGGGAAAAACCCCTAGATCAATGGCGTAGTGAGTTGGGAATTGTGTCAGTTAATCAACATTCCAGCGCAGTTTGACATCCAAATAACCTAGTACGCGCTGCACGGGTGTTAATTTAAGTTCAAAAGCTTAACCCACAGCCATTTTACCCCACCCCCAGCCCCTCCCCGCAAGCGAGGAGGGGAGAAAAAGCACAGCTTTGGCGGGGTGGGGTAACGCGGATCTTCAACAATGGCATATTTTGTACTTGGAATTCCCGAGAAGGCGCTGCATAGGTGTTAATTTAAGTTCAAATGCTTCCCCCACAGTCATTTCACCCCACCTCCCAACCCCTCCTCGCTTGCGGGGAACTCGGGGCCCCCTTTGGGGATTAGGGGCAGGGAGACAAAGCGCAGCTTTGGCGGGGTGGGGTGACGCGGAGCTTCATCGTCAGTGAGTGAATCCAAAATCACGTTTTTATAAGAGTTTCACCTTAAATTGACACACCTGAACGCGGTAATCCGGTGATGATTTTTGATGCAAATTTCCAAATCATCCCGCAATTATGCACCGCCAACGAATATCACAAAATCACGAATGAGGTTATTATCTCCGTTAATGAAGCTTTGAGCCTCATTAATGAGGTTATTATCTCCGTTAATGAAGCTTTGAGCCTCTTTAACGAGGCTATTATCTCCGTTAATGAAGCTTTGAGCCTCATTAATGAGGTTATTATCTCCGTTAATGAAGCTTTGAGCCTCTTTAACGAGGCTATTATCTCCGTTAATGAAGCTTTGAGTCTCTTTAATGAGGTTATTTTCTCCATTAATGAACCTTTGAGCTTCATTCTTGAAGTAGGGTCTGTTACTACTGAGGGTACGACACCGTAAAATCTCAAAAATACCCTACTTTCAGCAATAACACACCCGACAATTTAATTTTCTACCTATCGCCGTGAGTTTGCGATAATATGGCGCTAAAATCAGAAACTCAGATTTATGGTTGCGGATTTTGCCCTTTTAAAGCGGATATACAATGCTTTTGACCCATTTCGCCCCTTACCCGCCGGAGATCCCGCTTATGTTGATTGTACAGAAGTGCGGGGAGATGGGGACATATTAGTAGAAGTAGGTAGAGAGATTTTATATTCAAACCGAATGACCTCTCAATTATATGCAGGTCATCGCGGTGCTGGAAAGTCAACTGAATTACTGCGGTTACAGCAACATTTAGATGAGCAAGGTTGCTTTGTAGTTTATTTTCCCGCCGATGAACAAGATATCGATCCAGAAGATGCCCAATATACTGATATTCTGTTAGCTTGTACTCGCCACTTACTAGAATCATTAAAAGATACCACTTCCCCAGCTAGTTTATTAAACTGGTTAAGCGAACGTTGGCAAGATTTAAAAGATTTAGCATTAACAGAAGTCTCCTTACAAAGCTTAAGTATAGAAGGTCAAATTGCCCAATTCGCCAAATTAACAGCAAACTTACGCACAGAACCCACTCAACGTCAAAAAATCCGCGAGCGAGTTAATCCCCATACAATTACTTTGATTGCAGCATTAAATGAGTTTATTCAAGATGCTAAAAAGAATTTACCTTCAGGATATTCTCAACTTGTATTAATTGCTGATAACCTAGACCGGATTGTACCGATACCTCAAGAAGATGGACGCAGTAATCACGACCAAATTTTTCTTGATCGTAGCGAACAACTTCAAGCTTTAGATTGTCATTTGCTGTACACAATACCCATTTCTTTGCTGTATTCTAATCGCGCCGCCGACCTAGCCAATATTTATGGTAATACTCAGGTTTTGCCAATGATTATGGTACAAACACCGGAAAATCAACCATACCAAAGGGGAATTAATAAAGTTACAGAAATCCTGCAAAAGCGTCTGAGTTTAATCGACTCAAGTTTATCTATTGTCGATATGTTTGAGCAGCGAGAAGCTTTAGAAAGATTATGCCTCATGAGTGGAGGTCATGTGAGAAATTTATTATTATTAATGAAGGAGGCGATTAAATACACTAATAGCTTACCAATTCCTACCAGAGCTTTACAGCGCTCATTTAGCGAGTTACGAAATACTTATCGAAATACAGTTTTTGCGAATGAATGGGAAGCACTGGCAACTGTGTATCATTCTAAGGAAATAGAAAATGATGCATTGTATCGAGGTTTATTATTTAATCGCTGTATTTTAGAATATCGTTATTTAAATGGAGAAGGAGAAAGTCAAGTTTGGTATGATATTCATCCTCTCATCAAAGGAATTAAAGAATTTCAAGATACCTTTAATCGATTGTATCCGGCGTAGATAAAACGCAACACCCTAGAAGGGTGTCGCTATACAAACAAAGCCCACCTCCGTGGGCTGTAATTTCAATTCAATATTAAAGATGCATAATACAGTTTATGGATGAAGATGCGCTTAATTAGCCCACAAAGGTGGGCTTTGTTGATTTAGCCCCACCCTTATAGGGTGAGGGCGATATAACGCAACTTCACATAGAATTGGAATAAGGTATTGATTAACGGTTAATATCAGGCATGACAAAGTTAAGATTATGGCGCTAGAACTGACGGATTGGGATCAGGATTTACCATCACAAGGAGATGAAGAATATCAAGCCTTAGTCCGCACGCTGAATTTTACAGAAGGCTTTGGCTTATTATTTGTCCGTTGCTCTCCGGCTGAGGGTGAGCAGTTAATTACCAAAGTTAAAGAAGATATTCCCAATAAAAATATTGCAGTTCTACGGCTTGAGCAAGCTGTGAATAATTTATATGAAATAATTGATAATTTAGATAATAAAAAAGAGATAAAAATTTTATTTATTACAGGATTAGAGCATTCATTTTATGAATATGAAGAATGCAAAAGCCTTGCAGGTTGGAATAGCCGAGATATTTATTCATACAGTTGGAAGGGTGTACCGCCTGTTTTAATTAACCTTAACCAACAGCGAGAACGGTTTAGAGATAACTTTAATATCTGTTTTGTATTCTTGCTACCGATATTTGCAATTAAATATTTTATTCAACGTGCGCCTGATTTTTTTGATTGGCGTTCAGGTTTGTTTGAATTTCCTATAGATTCAGAAACTTTAGAACAAGAGTCATCACGCATTATTCAGGATGGTGATTATGAAAAATATCTCAACCTCACCCCAGAAGAAAGAACTCAAGCAATATTAGCAATTCAAGAATTAATAGCAGCAGATCATCAATCACCCGATCGTCAATGTGATTTACTGATTAACTTGGGAAAATTGCAATCTGCTGAACAGAATTATAAAGAAGCGATCGCATCATTGGACAAAGCTTTAGAGATTAAACCTGATGACCACCTAGCTTGGAACCTCCGGGGGATTGCGTTAGGGAATTTAGGACGCAATGAAGAAGCGATCGCTTCCTTTGACAAAGGACTGAAAATTAATCCTAATAAATACTACGCTTGGTACTTACGGGGCAGTGCGCTACATAAATTAGAACGCAATGAAGAAGCGATTGCTTCCTTTGACAAAGCTTTGGAATTTAAGCCTGATGACTATGAAACTTGGAACAGTCGGGGGAATACATTGGATGAATTAAGACGCTATGAAGAAGCGATCGCATCTTTTGACAAAGCATTGCAAATTAAACCTGATTACCACCGAGCTTGGTACTTACGGGGGAGTGCGTTAGGGAATTTAGGACGCTATGAAGAAGCAATCGCATCCTACGATAAAGCACTGGAATTGAAACCAGATTTCTACCCTGTTTGGAGCTTACGGGGCTATACGTTAAATGAATTAGGACGCGATGAGGAAGCGCTTGCATCCTACGATAAAGCACTAGAATTGCAACCAGATTTCCACCTAGCTTGGAGCTTACGAGGGTATGCGCTAAATAAATTAGGGCGTGATGAGGAAGCACTCGCATCGTATCGCAAATCGCTGGCATTGAAACCAGATAACCACGGAACTTGGAGCTTGCAGGGGGATGCGTTCCTGTATTTAGGACGTGATGAAGAAGCAATTAAATCCTACGACAACGTACTGGAATTGAAACCTGATGACCACGAAACTTGGCACAACCGAGGAAATGCGCTGGGGAATTTAGGACGTGATGAAGAAGCAATTAAATCCTATGACAAAGCATTAGAATTGAAACCTGATTACTATGAAGCTTGGGGAAACCGAGGAAATGCGCTGGGGAATTTAGGACATGATGAAGAAGCAATTAAATCCTATGACAAAGCACTAGCATTGAAGCCTGATTACTACGAAGCTTGGGGAAACCGGGGGATTGCGCTAGAGAATTTAGGACACAATGAACAAGCAATTGCATCCTACGACAAAGTACTCGAAATTCAACCTGATGACCACCTAGCTTTGTACAATAAAGCCCGCTATTATGCTGTCAAAGGTGACATTGAGCAAGCAGTTGAAAACCTGAAAAAAGCAATTAAGTTTAATCCAGAAGAATGTCGTGAATGGGCAAAAACTAACTCTGATTTTGATAGTATTCGAGATGATGAGCGCTTTCAAGCATTGATTCAAGGATAGCTAATGAGCAATATTAGAGCAAAAGGTATCACTAAAACGCCAAATGTTTGTGGTGGAGAAGCTTGTATTGCAGGAACTCGGATTGCGGTTTGGCTATTAGTTGAAGCACGCCGTCTGGGAATTACTGAAGTTCAACTTTTGCAAGATTATCCCCATCTCAGCGCAGCAGATTTAGTTAATGCTTGGATATATGCAGATGCTTATCCTGAAGAAATTGAAGCAGCTATCATTGCTAATACAAAATACACCCGTACCCATGATGCTTTTCTGAACGGCTATGCACTAGAAGATGACGGGCTGTATGATGATTATCCAATGTCAAAATAATAAAAATTATAGAAGTGAAGTACATATAATTGTAAGGGCACGGCACTGCCGTGCCCCTACCCCTGTACCTTATTTACCAGAAATAGACTGTATTTTTTCTGCTGGAAATATAGCGCATCTTCAATTAAAAGCAATATTATATTTGCTCTCTCACCCATTTTCTAAATGCTCTCAATGCTGAACTTCTCCCTACAGTTCTACTTTGTTCAACAAAATGCAGAATTGTTTCCACAATAGGCAAGTTGGGAAAAGTAGGACTAATTTCAGACCGAATATATTTACCATCCTGAAGAAGATTAATTTGTAACTTGCCATCTTCATATAACCAAAGTTCAGGGACTCTTAACGCTTCGTAAGCCTCCAGTTGAGTTTTAGAAGTAACATCAACTTCAATTACTAAATCGGGTGGTGGATCAACTGTTAGGTCAATGCGCTCTTTACCAATCATCTGAGCATGATTTTGAATGTAAAAAGAATCATCTGGCTCTACGCCAGAAGCCATGTCTTCACGTTTAAATGTAGTTGAGCCAAAGGATTCACAGTCAATCTCTAATTCTTCCAGCAAAATTTTGACTAAATCCCCAATAATAACTTTAGCTACCTCATGCTTTGGTAATGGCATTCTCATCTCCAAAGTTCCCTGGCTGTAAGCTAATCGTGCTGCTCGATGGTCGCCAAGTTCTTCTAAAATTGCTTCAAATTCTTGCCAACTAATATTGTGAAGCATTACTCTGTGTCCCGGCGGAACACTTAATTGTCGTAATTGAAGTGTTACCATCTCTAATCACTAAATTTAAGGTTGAAGTTCGTTCGGAACCCCACCCCGCATTTGCTGACGCAAACGCTCCCCTCCCCGCAAGCAGGGAGGGGTTAGGGGAAGGGTAAAAGCGTACTGCATCCAATTGAGAAAGACTATAGCGTTTCCTAATCACATGACGTATATCATAGCCCCCTCCTCGCTTGCGGGGAGGGGTTGGGGGTGGGGTAAAAGCGTACTGCATCCAAACGAAAAGCGCCATATTGTAAACAAATTGCCCTGCACAATGAAGCGCAGGGCGTTAATTTTAGATTAATTCAAAAACCCAACAAGATTATTTGCCGTTACCGTTACCGTTACTATGGCCATTGCCATTACCAGCAATTACACGTTCAGCAAGTTTTTCTGGTACTTCTTGCAGATGATCGTATTCCCAGTGGAAAGAACCAACACCAAGAGTGAGCGATCGCAGCTCGACAATAAAGTCTTGCATCTCGGCTTGGGGTAGGTAAGCTGAAATATTATCCCAACCTTGCCAATCATTTCTACCTTCATAGCCCAAAATTTGCCCCCGTCTACCACTGAGAAGTTGCAGGGCTTTGGAGGTAAATTCGCTGGGTGTGGTTACTTGTACTTTCAGTATCGGTTCGAGGAGGGTGGGTTGGGCTTGGGGCATACCCGTTTGCATCGCCAACCTAGCAGCTTGTTTAAAGGCTTGTTCGGAACTATCAACGTTGTGGTAGGAACCATTGGTTAAAGTTACCGCCACATCGACAATTGGGAAGCCTAAAGGCCCATGTGCCAAAAATTCCCGTACGCCCATTTCTACGCCAGGAATATACTGTTTAGGAACTACACCGCCAACAATGGTTTCCCGGAAGTTAAAGCCTTCACCACGGGGTAGGGGCTGGATATCGAGGAAAACATCACCAAATTGCCCATGTCCACCGCTTTGGTGTTTGTAGCGTCCATGAACTGAGGCTACAGGTTTACGGATGGTTTCTTTGTAAGGAACCTGCGGGAGATGGGTTGTCATGGGGAGGTTATATTTCCGCCGCAGCCTATCTAAAGCGACTTGCAGATGAATTTCACCTTGTCCCCAAAGAATAACTTCGTGGGTGTCGCCGTGTTGTTCCCAAGCTAAAGAAGGATCTTCTTCCAACAGTTTAGCGATCGCACTGCTAAGTTTTACTTCATCGTTGCGCTTTTCGGGAGTAATCGCCAGGGCATACACTGGTTCCAACTGTTCGGCTTGAGGTAATTCTACTTTCGGCTGGGGTTCTGTGGAAAGGATATCGCCGGTTTTGATGCCTTCTAAACGGCTGATAGCGACTATTTCCCCCGCCAATACTTCATTCACTGATTGCTGTTGCTGTCCCATCAACCGATAAATACCACCAGCACGCACACCGTTGAGAACTATGCCATCTGTTAATTTACCTTGCCAAACACGGACTAGGGAGAGTTTGCCACCTTGGGGAGTGTAGTAAGTTTTTAATACTTGGGCAATGGGGGTATTGCCTGCTTTGCTTAAACGACGTTCTGCTGTAGTTTCCGGTTCAGGTGCTTCCCGTACCAAAGCTTCTAATAAAGGTCTCACACCATAATCTTGTTCCGCCACACCAAAGAATACGGGGACTACTAAATCTGCCCCTAATTCCATTTTTAAATCTTTGAGTATTTCTTCTTGGGGTGGTTCAATATCTTCTAAAAGTTCTTCCAATAAGTGGTCATCAAAATTTGCTAAAGCTTCGAGCATTTCTGCTCGTGCTGTATGTTCTTCTTCTTTTAAATTTTCGGGGAAGGGAATCAGGTCAGCTGGTGCGCCTGCATGATATTGATATGCTTGTTCACTCACCATATCAATAAAGCCTGTGAGCTGTTCCCCTTGCATGATGGGATATTGATGGGCGACTAGGGGACGGCTGGAAACGGCTTTGAGGGCGTGTAATGTTTCCAGAACATGAATATTTGCCCTGTCCATTTTATTCACAAAGACGATGTGGGGAATTTGCCAATCGTCGAGGAATTTAAACAGAGGAGCAAGGGTGAGGACGCGATCGCGGATGGGTTCGCAAACTACAATTGCCGCATCGACTCCCATTAAGGCACTATACGTTTCTTGGGCAAATTCTACACTGCCGGGACAGTCAATAAAATTAAAGCGCAAGTCGTTATACTCGGTGCTAGCAGCGCTTACCTCCACACTCATATGGCGATCGCGCGCTTCATTCGCACTATCTCCTACGGTGTTACCATCCTTTACACTGCCTTTCCGGGAAATCGCCCCTGTGACAAACAACAGACTTTCTAGTAAAGTTGTTTTCCCACTTAAATAAGGGCCGACAATTGCAACGTTCCGCGAACCCGATTTTACTTTTTCGTTCATAAAACCTCCCTTGCGGTAAGTCACCACTAACCGCATTATCCTGTGTATTCAAGGATAGAAAATGGTTCTCTATAAAGGAGAATCATCTCCTCTTTAACCAGTTATTATCCTCCCTTTAATGACTGCAACGAAAAATTGTAGCCTGTTGTAAGATTTAGCTAAAGAAAAGTTAATTAACTCAAACTTTAATGCCATTTTTTTAAGTTTTGTAAAATCTCTAGATTTTCACACAAAAATTTGTGAAGAAAAATTAACTGAAGGCGGAAAGATAAAATGAACTCACGCAGAAGTTCTAGTCAGTAGTTTCGGGAAAAGAAAGAAAAGTTAATATATAAAATGTTTTGCTATTTTAAATGGTTACATAATTTGCGCCAAGCTGTACTTTTAAGTTTGATTTTGCTGTGTGGAAGCATTTTCTGTGCCGCTCCCAGTTTCTCACTCTCAAGAGGCGATTTACTAGCACAATCTAGTAACCAGCCAGCCTTAGACGCATTAAATCAAGGCTTACAAGCAATTCAAGCCGGCAGAGTGCAAGATGCGATCGCTTTATTTAGAAAAGCCACCCAGCTAGATCCAAAATTAGCCCCTGCCCACTATAATTTAGGGCTAGCATTGCGCCAAGCCGGAGAATTACAACCTGCGGCAGATGCATTTTATCAAGCAACCCAGGCCGATCCCAACTTTGCGCCGGCTTTTGCTAATTTAGGCGGCTCATTATTAGAAGGTAATAATTTACAGTTAGCGAATGATTACTTGCAACGGGCAATAGAACTCGATGGTAAACTCGGATTTGCTCACTATAACTTAGGATTGCTCAGAGAACAGCAACGAGATTGGGAAAGAGCGATCGCATCTTTTAAAAAAGCAATGCAATATAGCCAGCACGCACCAGAACCAGCTTACCATTTAGGATTAGTTTATCTGCAACAAGGCAAAATCGAGCCAGCAAAAGAAGCTTTTCGCAAAGCGCTACAAATTAACCCCAAATATCCAGAAGTTCACTATAATCTTGGTTCAATTTGGTTTCAACAAGGTAAATTACCAGAAGCCTTAGAAGCCTTTAGAAAATCAGCCGCATCTAACTCCAATTATGCCAACGCTTATTATGGTGCTGGGTTAGTTTTTATGCAATTAAAAAAGTATCCAGAAGCGGCGCAAGTATTTCAATATGCGAGAGATTTATACAATCAACAAAATAATCCCCAATGGGCGAGAAATGCCCAGCAATTGTTACAACAAGCACAGAATTTAAATTATCAACCTCGCTGAGGCGCGAATCCTGAATATTGCGCAAGAATAGGGTTATTGGGTGGACTAGCTGGTGTGGTCTAAACCTATCCCAATTGCAACGGTATTGTACAATGCAAAAGCGCGTCAAAAGTCGGTTTTTATTTTGCGATCGCTGGTTTGATCGTCAGGCGATCGTTCGTAACATGGAGGCTTTTCAAGACTTAATTGTTATAGTCTTGTGTTTAGGTTTATTTGCAGTCATGTTGCTCCAATTGTGGGGCATATTTATTGCCGTTACAAAAGCATCAGATTACAAAGTAGTCACAGCAAAAATACTCTTTGTATTGATTTTGGTAGAATTATTTCGGCTGCTGATGATTTACTTACAAGAGCATAGTATTGCTGTTGGCGTAGCAGTCGAAGTCACGATTGTATCGGTCTTGAGAGAAGTAGTTGTTCATGGTGCGTTAGAAATTTCTTCAATGCAGACAGCAGCAATGTGTGGCTTATTATTCATCTTGGGCGGGTTATTAATAGTGTGTGCAAAAACACCACACATGGATTGCATCAGTGCTAATACTAAATTTTGCCCAATTGCTTATTCAGGAACTAGGGAAAAGCAAAACCTAGAATTTCAATACTCGCGCCGCTGTGATGAAAATCCACCTTTGTCATAAATAGTCATTTGTCATTTGTCATTTGTCATTTGTCATTTGTCATTTGTCAAGAAGACACTCTTACAACAGTCAACACTCAACCGTCAACCGTCAACCGTCAACACTTCGAGTGAGCTTCAGTGACCGCAGTCAACAGTCAACAGTCAACAGTCCCCTCTTTCCCCCTTAATCTCACCTGAGTAATTTTTTCTACCCTTTTGGGAAGATGAAGCCCTCTTTTACGGTGAGTAGAAATTAATTAGGAACCTAAAAGAGGGAAAATTTATGGTTACTACAGGTAACGGACAGTCTCAACAACCCATTAGCAACCTAGAGTACGATTTTGTCACCGTGCTGCACAATAAAGCAGAAGCAGTTAAAGCCTACGATGCTTACATCAAAGATGCACAGGAAGCTAATTCCCAGCCCTGTGTAGAATTATTCCAAAAATTGCGGCAGGCTGATATTGAGCAAGCACAAGAAATCCGCCACCATCTTCAACAAGTATTGCAGCACGGTAAAATGTAAGGCTAGCGATTAAGATATAGCAAGCAGCGGGTACTATTAGCTAGACTGATTGCCTGCTGCTTGCTGTACTTGCTCCACAGTTAAATCCAAAGCTTGCGCTATTGTTTACCAATAAACAAGATCCCCTTTTTCTTTAAGAAGTCGGGGATCTTAACAATAGTGATTGTCGCAAATCAAATACGATTGCTATATTCCCGATTGCCTGTTAAATAAATAGCCTCCCCACCATTTTTGAGAGATACTGTAAGGGCAGTGAGAATTTGCACTAACTCCATACCAACCCAACCAGATGACACAATTGGGGGAGTATTTTTGAGAATACAAGAAATAAAGCGATCGCACACTCGCGCTAAAGGTTCGCCTGTTTCTAGTTCCAATACCTTTTGGCTTTGATTCATCGGCAGAAATTGTTTATCCTGATATTCAATCTCACCACTTAGTAAAGTTAAAGGCGATGGGTGCAACATTTCATCAAAAATCAAGCTACCACGCTCACCTACAACCACCAATCGCCTTTGTTTATCGGTATTCAGCCAACATAGATGAATATATGCTTGAAAGCCATCTGCATATGTAAGCGTCACCCAAACTAAGTCAGCTAGTCCGGAGTTGAGGGGTGAGGGAGATGAAGAACAATAGTAATTACGCCCCTTGTCCCCCTTGTCCCCTGTTTGTAGCCACACAGTACCCGTTGCTTGCACTTTCACTGGTAGCTGACCTAGCCAAGTGTTAAAAATAGCGATATCGTGAATTGCTAAGTCCCACAATGCATCAACATCTTGTCGGATAGGCCCTAAATGGGTGCGGGTAGCATAACCGTAGCGTAAATTACCTAACTTACCCGCCTGAATCACAGCTTGTCCTTGCTCAACGGCTGGGTGAAATAAATAGGTATGATCCACCATGAGTATTAAATGTTTTTGCTCTGCTAACTCGCAAAGTTCACGACATTCTACTGAGTCTAGAGTTAAAGGCTTTTCTGCCAAAACATGGTATCCCTGGTTAAGAGCATCCTTAATCAGGTGATAATGAGTGGTAGCTGGAGTTGCGATCGCCACTGCCATTAAATCTGGTACTTGCTTTACAGCCTGCCACTCTGTTGTTAATAATACATTATCATTTAAATTAAATTGCCGTTTTACCGCTGCCAAACGTTCTGGATTGGGGTCTACAACCGCAGAAATACGTACATGTGGATGTTCTAAAAAATTCCGTAGCAAATGTACGCCCCAACGCCCAACGCCGAGGACAGCAATTGTAATTTGGTTATTCATTAGTTATTAGTCATTGGTCATTGGTCATTGGTCATTTGTCATTTGTCCGCCTTCTGCGTCCCTGGTCAATGGTCAAGAAATTCTGGACTATGGACTATGGACTATGGACTTTTGACTTTTGACTAATAACTGAATTATCTGCGCATTAAGAGTCTATTGAGTTCAGGGTTGTTCCTGATTACTGATAGATAAAAAAGCTACTTTGGCAGCCGCTTGTTCAGCAGCTTTAATAGAGCGTCCCTTACCTTGACCTAACTGTTTACCGTGTAACCAAACTTCAGCAACAAAACGCTCTTGATTGCGGTGGGGTTGAGTAACTTCGACAACGCGATACTCTGGTAAAACTTTAAATTGTGCCTGAGTCCATTCTTGCAGGGCGGCTTTGTAGTTGAGTCTAGCTGGATCGAGACGAATTTCTGCTGCTAGTTGTTTGAAGTGAGGATCTAGCCAAGGACGGATCAGCTCGAGGTTGTGAGTGCTAAGATACAACGCACCCAGAACCGCTTCAAAAGCGTCTGCTAGCCGAGATTCTTGACCAACTTTATCAGCAGTAGCACTGCCAGCGACTAATAAATACAGTTCTAAACCATATTCTCTGGCTAATTGAGCGAGAATGCGATCGCTCACCAATACCGAACGAATTGCGGCAAAATCCCCCACTGGACAATCTGGATAATGTTCCCACAACACTACAGCCGCTACTAGCCGCACCACAGCATCGCCCACAAACTCCAGTTGCTCATAATTTGCTGACTCAGAGACAGTAGGATGAGTCAGCGCTAAGTCAAGCAGTTGCCATTGTATGGGTGCTTCCTTGGGTAGACCTAATTTTTTAACTAAATTTTCCAGCTGGCGCTGACGGCGTGGATAAGCAAGAGACATTCAATCACAAGGGGGGCAGGGGGGCAAGGGGGCAGGGGGGACAAGGAAGATGAGGGAGATGAGGGAGATGAGGGAGATCAATGCCCCATGCCCAATGCCCAATGCCCAATGCCCCATGCCCATTAACAAAAAAGGAAGAGAGCAGATCATAAGCCGGGTTCTGTTCCCTAATGTAGAGATGTTATTTTAACTTCCCTACAATGAGGGCGGTTATCTATCTGGGACGTTTGTTACCAAACGCCTCTAGCGGCTCTGTTTTTGCGGAACTGGTAAAAGACCAACCATAGTTCCTTTCGCCTTGCTCCCAACCGGGGTTTACCGAGCCAACGCCTCTCGACGTTGCTGGTGCGCTCTTACCGCACCTTTGCACCCTTACCAATTTGGTCATTTGTCCTTTGTCCTTTGTCCTTTGTGTTTTTACAAATGACATAATGACTATTGACTAATGACTAATTGGCGGTATCTTTCTGTGGCACTATCCTCACGATCGCTCGCACTGGACGTTATCCAGCAAGTTTGGTCTTTGGGGAGCCCGGACTTTCCTCAAACCGATGTTTGTGACCGATCTGCAACCGCCTGCCTCTACTCTCTCCCTAGATCCAGTGTAATCTTGGATGGCGTTGTGTGTCTGATTTGAATTACTTCTTTTTGTTCCAAGGTAGGGCGTATGTCCAAGGCAATTTCCTGATGGTGAAAGGACAATTGACTATACACATTGGTGGGACATTCACACCTGGGGCTAAACCGACACGTACTTCAGATAAGCGCAGCACTAACTGTAGCGAAAATTCTAACTGCTTTGTTCTATTAACAAAGTCGTTGTACAATTTTCTTTGCGCTTTGACAGGACTTTTTTGCAAAGCAGTGATATTGACTAGGGGTTGTTTTGCTGAGTAAGTGCCTGTGGCTGCATCACGCGCGAAAACATCTTCTGCTGTGACTACTGCTGAAAGGGTTTTCTTGGGAGCGATCAGACTAGGACTTTGCGGTACAGCCAAGTCACGGGTTAAGTCTGGTGATTTCCGGATGACTCGGCGTGATTGCTTGCTATGTTCGACGACTATCGAGCTATTATCCCAATCAACGTAGATGGCGAGATTGTCAGATTTATTTTCAATGCTAACTGACAATTCTTTCAATTCGTCAAATGAGTAAGAAGCGCTGAGTTTAAAAGAAATCCCTACTTGGTCTTGAAGATTTTGCTCTTTGAGTTGATCGTCAACTACGTTTTTTTGATGTTCAAATTTAATTTTGTCGTCAATCGATTCAATCATCAGATTAAAGATGTAAGTGACGCCGATGATATAAAGCGTCAAAACAATGAGATTTTGGTCGCCGTTCCCTCTCATAATTTAAAATATAGACTCCCTGGACTAAGTTTGTATATTTGCTCCATATTCATACCCTATATTTAATCTTGCTTGATCGTTACAGACTTTTCTAGCCAGCCCCGCCGCCAGAAAAAGAATAATAATCCACCTGCGATCGCCAGCATTATTGCCCAGCACATTGGGTATCCCCAGTACCAATTGAGTTCAGGCATATTATATGGTGATTTTTCAGTATTGAAGTTCATTCCGTAAATTCCCGCTACAAAAGTTAAGGGAATAAAAATTGACGAAACCACCGTTAGCAACTTCATAATTTCATTCATTTTGTTACTCACTGCTGACAGATAAACATCCATCAATCCTGATGTCAGTTCGCGATAAGTTTCTACCATATCAATTACTTGCACCGCATGGTCATAACAATCTCTAAGATATATTCGTACTTCGTCACTTATCATTTCACCGCTATCTCGCATTAAAGAACTCATCACATCCCGCTGCGGCCAGATGGCGCGACGCAGTTGTAGTAATTCTCGCTTAATTTTATAAATTTTTTGTAGTGTTTTCTGAGTCGGCTTAATTATGACTTCTTCTTCTAAATCTTCAATTTGCTCCCCGTAACGTTCTAACACAGGAAAAAAGCCATCAATAATTGCATCTAAGAGGGCATAAGTTAAATAATCTGCTTTTGATTTCCGAATAATTCCCTTAGATTTTTCAATTCGCGATCGCACTGCTTCAAAGCAATCATGCTCTGGTTCTTCCTGGACAGTGAGCAAATAATTTTTACCCAATATAAAGCTCACTTGTTCGCTATGAAAACCAAATGCATTCTCCTTCGGCACTACCATCCGAGCAATTATTAATAATTGGTCTTCATAGTCTTCTGTTTTCGGACGTTCTGGCACATTGACTATATCTTCTAAAACTAGAGGATGTAAATCAAAAATTTTACCGACTCTTTGCAATATGTCTTGATTTCCTAAACCCTGCACATCTACCCAAGTTACAGATGTTGTATCTAGATAAGGAACGCATTCTTCTGGAACTTCTATTTTTCGACGATTGTAGTCTTGTTGGTTGTAATCAATCAAAATTATTTCCGGATATTCCGCATTTTCATCAATAATTAAAGTTCCAGGTATATTTCCTGGTTGTTGATAAAATTCTTTGATCAATGAAGGCTTGATAACTTTACGATGACGGGGTATTTTGATGCCCATGTGGTTTTACCTTGAATAATTAGTCATTAGTCATTAGTCATTTGTTCATATCCAATAAGTCTCAACACCAGATTTTTGCGGATTGGCGATCGCCAAATACTCACCATTATCAATCATTGCTCACCACAACCAAATATTTAGGCATTGCCCACTTTACAAAATTAATCTAACATCCAACATTGGTTACCTATTCAAGCCGATATGATATCATTTCCTCACCTCTCGGTCAGAAGTGATATAAAAAACAGTTTGTCTTGGTTTAGACAAACTGCTTAATAAATCTTTATATGGGGAAAATATGGGTCAGCAGATATTAGAACATACCCATACCGCCCATACCGCCCATACCGCCCATACC
The DNA here is from genome assembly GCF_963875285.1 of Calothrix sp. NIES-2100. NCBI lineage: Bacteria > Bacillati > Cyanobacteriota > Cyanophyceae > Nostocales > Calotrichaceae > Calothrix > Calothrix sp. NIES-2100. The sequence goes on along the minus strand of NZ_CAWNLA010000001.1, from coordinate 6,506,604 downwards.
ACCCATACCGCCCATACCGCCATCAGCTGGAGCAGCGGGGGCTTTCTTCTCAGGCTTTTCGACAACCAGGGCTTCAGTGGTTAAGACTAAACCAGCGATAGAAGCAGCATTTTGCAAAGCAGAACGCACAACTTTGGCAGGGTCGATAATACCAGCAGCAATTAAGTCTTCAAATGCTCCAGTAGCGGCATTGTAGCCGACATTGAAGTCACTTTCCCGGACTCTGGAGACAATCACAGAACCTTCAGCACCAGCGTTGTCTGCTATTTGACGCAGGGGAGCTTCTAAAGCACGGCCGATGATATCAGCTCCTAGTTTTTCTTCTTCATCTTTTAGGCTATTTTTAATTGATTCTACCTTGGTGGACAGGTGAATCAAGGTTGTACCACCACCAGCAACAATACCTTCTTCTACGGCTGCTTTGGTAGCGTTCAAAGCATCTTCAATGCGTAGTTTGCGGTCTTTGAGTTCGGTTTCTGTGGCTGCACCCACTTTAATCACTGCGACACCACCAGCTAACTTGGCGATGCGTTCTTGCAGTTTTTCTTGATCGTAATCGGAATCTGTTTCTTCCAACTGCTTGCGAATTTGTGCAATTCGCTTTTGCACTTCTGGCTTGGTAGTACTGCCAGCTACAATTGTGGTGTTTTCTTTGTCGATAGTAATTTTGCGGGCGGTTCCTAAAGCTTCCAGAGAAGCAGTATCCAAGCTTAAGCCGATTTCTTCGGAAATCATCTGTCCATCGGTGAGAATGGCAATATCTTGCAGTAAAGCTTTACGGCGATCGCCAAATCCGGGTGCTTTGATTGCTGCTACGGAAAGGACACCCCGTGCTTTATTCACGACCAAAGTCGCCAAAGCATCTCCTTCTACGTCTTCTGCAATTACTAGCAAAGATTGACCTAAACGGGCAACCTTTTCCAGTACAGGAACTAAATCCTGGATGCTGCTGATTTTCTTATCGGTAATCAGGATGCGGGCATTTTCAAATTCTACCGTCTGCCGCTCGTTGTTAGTGATAAAGTAGGGGGAAATATAACCCCGGTCAATCTGCATCCCTTCTACCACTTCTAGTTCAGTTGTCAGGGACTTAGATTCTTCAACGGTAATTACGCCGTCTTTAGTGACTTTATCCATTGCTTCGGCAATCATACTGCCAACTTCTTCATCATTGCCGGCTGAAACCGTAGCAACTTGAGCGATCGCACTTCCTTCTACTGGCTTGGCTATCTTGGCAATTTCTTCTACCAGCGCCTCAACAGTCTTGTCAATTCCCCGTTTTAAGCTTATTGGATTGCTACCCGCTGCAACGTTCTTTAAACCTTCCCGGATTAAAGCCTGTGCTAAAACCGTGGCTGTGGTAGTACCATCACCCGCAACATCTTTTGTTTTAGATGCAACTTCTTGGATCAGCCTCGCACCTGTATTTTCCAAAGGATCTTCTAATTCAATTTCTTTAGCAACAGTGATACCATCGTTGACAATTTGAGGTGCACCATATTTTTTTTCTAAAAGAACATTACGGCCTTTTGGCCCTAGGGTGATTTTTACAGCATCAGCAAGAGCATTAACACCCCGTTCTAGGGCCCGCCGTGATTCTTCATCAAATGCAATAATCTTCGCCATGTTTCATTTCTCCAGCGCTTCCATTAGACAATTTAGCACTCACAGCGCCAGAGTGCTAACACCTTAAACTACTCAAATGATAAATACAGATAAAAAAATGAAACCAAATAGTCCAGAATCCAATGACCCTTGACCAATGACCCTTGACCAATGACCCTTGACCAATGACCCTTGACCATTAAGATGAATTTAGAAAACTCCCTTAAATCTTTAGGTATTGCTGACCCTAGCGGCACCGGCTGGTTGGCTGTAGTATTTACGTTTCTCTTGGCTTGGCTAGTAACATGGCGGTTAATGCCCACAGTACGCAAATTTGCCTTGCGGGTAGGTTGGGCTGACCAACCAAACGCCAGACGACTCAACCGAGAACCTTTGCCGAATGCAGGGGGGCTGGCTATTTATACAGGCGTGATTGCTGCACTGGTATTAGCTACTCTCTTACGACCAATCGAACTGCAAGGTGTATTAGCTCAAGTACTGACTATTCTCTTGGGAGGAACGATATTAGTTCTGGTTGGCTTTATTGATGACCAATTTGGCTTACCTCCTTCCGTGCGCATGTTTACTCAGATTCTCACAGCACTGTTGCTGTATGCGAATGGTATTAAAATTGAAATCGCTTTTGGCACACCAATAGACTCGTTTCTTTCCATCTCACTCACAGTATTTTGGGTAGTAGGAATTACCAATGCCATTAACTTAATGGACGGTATGGACGGTTTGGCCGGAGGGGTAAGTTTTATTACTGCCATGAGTTTGTTGGCGGTTTCTGCCCAAATTTCATATCGCGCCGCAGCCACCCTAGTACTGGCTGCACTGGGAGGTGCGGCCCTAGGCTTCTTGCGCCATAACTTCCACCCCTCACGCATCATTATGGGTGATTCCGGGGCCTACTTTTTTGGCTATGTGCTAGCGGCAACTAGTATTTTAGGTAAGCTCCAAGTAAATACAGTATTTTCCCTGATACCTACGGTTTTATTTTTGCTTTTACCAGTGTTGGATACTACGCAAGTAATTGTGCGCCGACTGATGGCGGGAAAAAACCCCATGAGTACTCCTGGTAAAGACCACCTGCACCATCGCCTGCTAGCTTGGGGATTCTCCCAACGTCGTGCTGCATATACTCTTTGGTCAATTACTTTGGTTTGTAATTTGTTGGCGATGAGAATGCAACATTTGACTTTGTTACAGATGGTAGCTACCACCATGAGCGTCATCTTGCTGATCGGCTTTACCATTTTGGGGAGACTACGAAAGGTAGAATGTATTTCCTGAGGAGGCAGGTGGGACTGTTAACTGTTGTACGGGCGGGTTCACAGATATCCTCACCGAGCAACAATGATCTAAATAAACCCGCCCCTACAGACTGTTGACAAATGACCAATGACACGCGCAGCGAGTAACTTTTTATGACGAAATTTGTAAATTTTGGCTAATGTGCTTGGAGCAATTAAAGTGGCGATCGCTTTTCACAATTTTCATCAGGCGATCGCCACTTAGATAATTTAAGGATAGAAGCTATGTATCGTCAGAATCGCAGAACGGCAAAGTCAAAAGGTTGTCATCCAGTTAATCAGATTTGTCCTATCTGTTGTCTTGTCCCGCCGCACATGCTCAAAGAAATCGCCAAACGTGGAAATACCCAACAGAGTGAATGGGCTTTTCAGAGTTTAACCCGTTCCGCAAGGATTCGCGGACAGCGTGATGTTTTGAGCCTGATACCAACAATGAAATCAACTGGAGAAAAGCGCCGGACGATTTATGATGCTAGTCAAGGTACAGAGCTTCCAGGTAAATTAGTACGTGGTGAAGGCGATCCTCCCAGCAAAGACCCAGCAGTCAATGAAGCCTACGATGCGGCTGGTGCTACTTTTGATTTTTACAAGGAAGTATATCAGCGAAATTCTGTTGATGATCGCGGTTTACGTTTAGACTCTACCGTTCACTACAGTCAGAATTATGACAACGCCTTTTGGGACGGTAATCAAATGGTTTACGGTGATGGTGATGGACAAATTTTTACTCGCTTCACCAAGTCAATTGATGTAATTGGACATGAATTAACCCACGGTGTTACTCAGTACGAAGCTGGTTTGGTCTATCAGAATGAACCAGGGGCGCTGAATGAGTCTATGTCTGATGTCTTCGGTTCCTTAGTCAAACAACGCGTCCTCAATCACACAGCAGACCAAGCCGACTGGATCATTGGTTCAGGTTTATTTGCACCTGGGGTCAAAGGTGTGGGGATTCGCTCCATGAAAGCACCAGGAACTGCATACGATGATTCTGTGTTGGGTAAAGACCCCCAACCAGCCCATGTAAAGAATTTATTCAGAGGAATTGAAGATAACGGTGGTGTGCATATCAATTCAGGTATTCCCAACCATGCTTTTTACCTAGCAGCAATAGAAATCGGCGGTTACGCTTGGGAAAAAGCCGGCAAAATCTGGTATGTCACCTTAAGAGATCGACTGCGTTCTCGGTCAAATTTTGCTAAGGCAGCACACCATACCATCTCCGTTGCAGGAGAATTATATGGTCAAGGAAGTAAAGAACAAAACGCCGTTCGTCATGCTTGGAAACAAGTGGGCGTAGAACCAGCACTGTTTGGATTCTAAGTTGGGCATTGGGCATTGGGCATTGGGCATTGGGCATTTATTATTTCCCCGCGTCTCTTTGTCTCTCCTATCTTCCTTGTCTCCCTTGTCACGCCACTTGCTACCCTGCGGGAAGCCGCTTTGCGTCTACAAGCCGGGAAACCCGTCCAACGCAGTGGCTCCTCCTTGTCCCATCAACTCCCCTGCCCCTTCTGCCCCCTGCCTTTCTTTGTACTAAGCCATTACCATACCGCCATCGACGTTAAACACTTGTCCTGTGATATAAGCGGCAGCAGGATCGGCGGCGAGGAAGCGCACCATACCAGCAATTTCTTCTGGTTGACCGTAGCGACCGAGGGGGATGTATTTGAGAATTTCTTCGGTGTTGCTGAGATTACTTGTCATGTCGGTGCTGATGAAACCAGGGGCGACAGCGTTAACAGTGATCCCGCGAGAAGCCAGTTCCTTGGCTACAGTTTTGGTAAAGCCGATAACACCTGCTTTAGCGGCGCTGTAGTTAGCCTGACCTGGGTTACCCATTTGTCCAGCAACCGAGGCAATATTGATAATCCGCCCAGAACGTTGCTTGAGCATGACTTTACTAGCAGAGCGCGTGCATAGAAAAACACCAGTAAGATTTAGGTCAATGACTGCTTGCCAATCTTCTGGCTTCATCCGCAAAAGTAATGTGTCGCGAGTAATACCTGCATTATTCACGAGAATATCGATGCGCTTAAACTTGTCAATGACGGTGTTGAATAGTAAATCAACTTGATCGCTTTTAGAAACATCAGATTGTAGTGCCAACGCCTGACCACCTGCGGCTGTAATTTCCGCCACTAAGCTATCAGCCGCAGCACTAGAACTAGCATAATTGATCACTACATTAGCTCCATAGCTAGCTAATTCCAGTGCGATCGCTCTGCCAATTCCTCGTGAAGCGCCTGTAATAATTGCAACTTGTCCCCGCAATTTTTGTAAATTCTCACTCAAAAGTTCCATGAAATATTTTTTGAATCACCGCGCTAATAATCTTAGGGCGATTTGTACCTTCAAAACTAAAGCTGCGTGTTAGGGATTTTTAGTTGAGGTTGTCAATGGTCATTGGTCATTGGTCAATAGTCAATGGTCATTGGTCATTGGTCATTGGTCATTGATCAAGAAATTCTAGACTCTAGACTCTTGACTCTTGACTATGGACTCTTGACTATGGACTCTTGACTATGGACTCTTGACTATGGACTTTTAAATTATTGTGCCATCAGGAATGACAGCATTTTTTAACACAACCACAATTCCACTACGGATATAAAAGCCCTGACTTTCGCGATCGGCTTCTTGTACATTGTCTTTATTGATAATTTTGACATTTCTACCGATGCGGGCGTTTTTATCAACAATGGCACGGCGAATTATTGTATCTGCACAAATGCCTACAGAAACCTCATCGCTGAACAAGTCACATTGGCGTTCGACAGATGGCTGGTAAAAATCAGCACCCATAATTAGGCTATCTTCGATGATGCTACCAGATTCAACTCGCGATCGCACGCCCAATACTGAGTGAGCGATGCGGCAATTTTTGAGCATACAACCTTCACCAATCAGTGATTGGGTGATTTGACAGTCTAACATCTTCGTGGGAGGCAAGTAACGAGCGCGGGTGTAAATTGGCGCTTCTTCATCATAGAAGCTAAAAGGCGGTTGGGGTTGCTCAGTCAAGGCTAAGTTGGCATTATAAAATGCCTCTATGGTTCCGATATCTTCCCAGTAACCATCAAACAAGTAGGCTTGAACGTTGTAATCTTTAGCAGCATCAGGAATGATCTCTTTACCAAAATCTGTACTTTCTACAGATTCTCGCAATAACTTGACCAAAACATCTTTTTTAAAGACATAAATCCCCATCGAAGCGATGTAGGGTTGGAATTGGGCTTGTTCTTTGCTCAATCCCAGAATGGTGGTATCGACGCGCATTTTTGCTAAAGCTTCGCCTTTGGGTTTTTCACTAAAGTCTATTACCCTACCGGATTGATCGATTTTCATCAAACCAAAATCGGAGGCGCGGCGGTCGTCGATGGGGATCACAGACAGAGTAATATCCGCGCCTGTTTCTCTATGGCGTTGGACAAATTCGCGGTAATCCATCCGATAGAGATGATCGCCTGAGAGAATCAAGTATTCTTCTGCATCCCATTCCTCTAACAGCCAGATATACTGACGCACGGCATCGGCTGTGCCTTGGAACCAGTTGGGGTTTTCCGGGGTTTGCTGTGCTGCCAATACTTCGACAAAGCCTTCGCTGAAGCCACTAAAATTGTAGGCACGAGCAATGTGACGATTCAGGGACGCTGAGTTGAATTGTGTCAGGACGTAGATTTTAAATATTTCGGAATTTATGCAGTTGCTGACAGGGATATCGATTAAGCGGTACTTCCCTGCAACTGGTACGGCTGGTTTTGCACGTAGTTTAGTTAACGGGTAAAGGCGAGTACCTGCACCACCACCGAGTATGATTGCTAAAACTTTTTTCACAAATTGTCTCCCGACTGCCTTTCAACTCTCACCTTCAGTTTATGACTGTATGTGGCAGCTGATAAGGGGGGATCGCAGATTCTGAAGCGTGAATTTTACAGAATGCTGTCGGTAATCAATGTCGCTGCCAATAAATACAGCATTAAGATTTGTGTATGATTCAGCACGTAACTAATTTAAGCGATCACTCCAGAAATTTCACTTATAAGTAAGCAGCTAAATCTAAAAACTCAGTTTATTTTCAGAAAATCGAACTTCGCACTTAGGACAAAATGCTGTTTTTATAGCTATAAAGAATACATAACCTTTACTGAGATTATTAAGAATAATTCTCAAATTCTCTGCACAAGTTTTAGGCTAAAAATTTAAAATTTAGGTGAGTGAACAAGTGCGATCGCCAAAAACATTAAACACTCAATTTCCGAAAATTTAACCGGGAATTAACTAAATGCAATTTTTGTGATAACTTCAGATGTTGCACCCAAGGTTGCTCAGATAGCTGGACAATAGCATTTGCAGAAAGAGTTGCTGTAAAAATATCTTTTCCCGGAGTCACACCACTGACACCTAAATTTTCCAGCACAGCAATAGCAGTTGAGTCTAAAACAGGTTCAGTATGGATAAACACTGTCAAACTTGGTGTTTCTGGGTTTTGGACTTCATTGAGTGCTGTTGCCAGGGCTGCGTCTAGTTTCTGATAATTCATAAGCAAATCCTTGGAAAGTGTGGCGGGTGATTCTTAACCACCCTATCACCAGGCTATCAAATTTATCGGTTTTCCTTAACTATCTTCGTACAGACGTAATCTACAGGTTACTACGTCTAATTACATATTTGCTGCGCTTAATGCATTTAAGTGGATTCATTTTTTCAGAGCGATCGCCTGCTGGAAAAATGTTTCTAAATGTTGTGTAGCAGTAGGATTGTCAAACAGAACGTTGCTGGAAAGTTTGAGCGCTTGACGAACTGAGTATCGCCAATCAATATCTAGCCCTAATCGCACAGCAATCTGAATATATTGCAAAGCATCATCGGCAATTGTCTGTGTGACACCGATGGCTTGCAAGAAACCATAGGAGTGACGCCCGCGCATAAACTCACCCGGACAAGTGACAATTGGTAAGTTACAGGCGATCGCATCCAGGGTTGTGTTCCCACCTGCCCAATCTAATGTATCTAAATATATGTCTGCTAAAGAAAGTAAGTCAAAGTAATCTTCACGGGGTAAAACCGGAGAAAATACACAATATTTTTGACTGTCTAATCCTACAGTTGCGAATGCGTGTTTAAGACGTTCTTGCGGAATCCCAGAACGGAGAAACATAAACTGAGCATTGGGAACTTGACGGGCAATTTCTGCATAAATGTAATCGTGTTGCGGTAGATATTTATAAGCAGCTTGACTAGAGATATAGACAATAGCATCTTCTCGTAATCCAAAAAATAATCGGTGGCGGCGAACTGGGTTGACTTTAATAGGAGGATAGGAAATTCCCACACCAGGCAAACGCACAAGCTTTTCGGTGTAGTGATCTTGTCCATTCACCGGTTCCATCAATTCGCTGGATAAAAAATAGTCAATGGTGGGTAATCCAGAAGTCACCGGTTGTCCCCAAGCCATACATTGAATCGGTGCTAAACGGAGTCCAGCAATACAAAGTGTTGTGGCATCCATTCCGATTTCGGGAAAAATTAACACATCAATTTGGTCATCAATAACTTGTTGACAAACTTGTTCTAAATTATTCGGCAAATGATAGAAATTTTGACTATATGACTGAAATAATTCAGTAGCAGCATCAATTTCATTTCCTATGTGGTATGAATAAATTGAAAATTTTTCCTGGTCTGCATATTTCAGCCAGTTTAAAAATAAAATTGTTCCGCTCCAACTACATAAAAAATAGGAAAGATAGCCAATTTTAATTCGCTGATTATTGCTACTAGCAGAAATCGGACGCGCCTGAATCCACTGTGGATAATTTGCCGCCATAATTTTGTGGACAAGCTGTCCATATTGCTGCTGTAGTAATACATCATTCTTTCCCTGATAAGCTAGAAAAAAGTTTGTATGATGGCTGATGCCGATGAAGGCTTTTTTATGGTCATCGGGGCTATTGAGAGTAATGTCTTGAATGAGTTTTTCTAGCCCATCCTCAAACCATCCTCGGTAAGTATCAATCTCCTCAGGAGTATGATAAATTCGTGGTAGCATCAGATGGCTTAACATCTTAAATATGTAATTATCAGGAAACTTCTCCGTAACCTGTTGAGCGAATTTCCGAGCTTCCAGATAATTTTGGCTGTGCTTGAGGTGAAGAATTAACCAAAAATAAAGCTCTTCTGCTTGCGGACAATTGTTAATACCGTTTTGTAATGTTTGAGTAGCTGATTGTATCTGACCAGTTTTAGAAAAAACCTCACTAAGTTTTAGATAATAGTCAATCTGGTGCGGACAACTAGATAAATACTTGCTGTAATATGGAATAGCGTTTTCGGGGAATTCACTAGCTGCGAAATAGTCACCCCATCTCTGCCAAGATTCTATCCGCGCAGCTTCATAAACATTTGGCTGAAAAATTTCTGACAAATTACATGTAGGGATGTGTGCAATTTCTAGCTGCTGGATGAGGTAGCTATTTTCGTTGTTAATGGGGATGCGAAAGTTAATTAATGATTTAATAATAGACCATTCATTTGTGGTTAACTGACCCGTAAGCCCGACATTTAGGTCTTCAGAGACAGTTTCCTCTAAGCTAAGTTGCAGAACTGTCTCAAACAGCAATGAGTTAGCATTATCTTGGAGTTCATCCCCTAAACTTTGGCTGTCGATTAGCAGTGTGATATCTTGTCTAGCTGGATGTGTGAACAGAGTTCTTAGAACATTTATCAAGTCTTCTGCGATCGCTGTTTCCAGATGAGACCAGTCAGGAAAAATAATAAAATTAATATCTCTTAATTCATTAATTAACATAGGGTTGCCATGACTAATAGCCAGTTGTCTTGCAGACAGCCACTACTATAGCAACCCGATATGATTTGTGAAAATTCGCGTTGTTGAAGAAGCCGACATCTCGCAGGCGGTTGCCTTTTTTGAAAAGCGATCGCCAGAACACCAAAAAATTGAAAACCCCCGGTTTTGATTTTGGGCAATTGTTTAATCTTGTTGACGTAACTGCCAAGCTACACCGCAAGCTGCTCCTGCGCCGGCTACCAAGCCAGTACTCATTCCTTGTATAGTTTTTTGTATGGGGTCTTGGGTCAAGCAATCACTGGTGACTGTTTTGGCTTCTAAGCACATATTGCTTTCTGCCCAGCTAGTAGTTCCTCCTAAGATTACACCTGCCAGACTACAGAAAACAACGAGTAGCAACAGGCGTTTAGTTTTTCTCTCCATATCAGGATGTGTTGAATAATTGCAGTTAGTAAATAATCCTCAACTACTTTACACATCTTCCGAGAGATTGTCAGCTGTCTCAACTTGTGTATTTAGAAGTATTAGTGACTGAAGACTGGGATAAATAAATACCTATGGGTCATTTTATGTTCATATAGAGGCGGCGATCGCTCTGATAAACGGTGGTTGGTAATTAGGGCAGGGAAACCCCTACAGGATCTTATTTTTAGGATGAGAGGAATTGGGCGATCGCATGAGTAGTCATTAACTATCTCATCAGCAACAAAAATCCCCAGCGATTTGAGCTGAGGCGAGAAGGAGAAGTCCAAATAATATGATGGGAGTTCGATACCGATGATAAAAATCTATATATCTCCTATGCAGAACGTGCAAAAGCTAAATCGCGTATTAGCTGTGTTCTGGAGAATAAGTAACTGTTTACAGAATTCATTTCTTCACTGCTAAGTGCTTGTTTGCTATCAAGCTGTCTCAGCAACTGGTTGACTAAATCTGAATCGCTGAGTCCAACAAGAGCACTTGTCTGAGTTTGCTCAACCACAGACCAAAGTTGACGCAATATTTTTGAGTTTACCAGGCATACGTTCATGACCACCACTCCAACTCTTGTGAATCCAACACAGTGTTGTGAAGAATCTAAAGAAAATATTAAATTAAAAATCTAAAGAAAATCTTAAATCTTACAAAACTTTACTATTTAGATGCAGATCTAAATTTATTGCCAATGGGGCATGGGGCATGGGGCATGGGGCATTGGGCATTAGGCAATAGTTATTTCTCCCCTGCCCCCTCATCCCCCGGTTGGTGAATCTCGACTCCGCTCGATTACCGCGAAGTCGTACTGCGTTCGCGCAGCGTCTCGTAGAGAAGCAGAACCCGCAGGGTACCACATCCCCCTCATCCCTAGCCCCTAGCCCCGCTAGTCAAACGTTGCTGGCTGTGAAACAATCGGTTCTGTGGCTACATCAGGCAAACCGATGCTGGTAATTAAATTACGCCATTCTCCCTGAAGCTTGCTATCTTCAGGATTTTTTAGACGCAGTTTTGCTAATGTTGTGAGTGTCTCGTACCAAATGCCATTTTGGGCATAAATGGCAGACTGTTGTTGAGGTTTAGCAGTTTCTAGCTGCTGGGCGATCGCATCTGTTAAATTAACTCGCTGGATCACTCCTTCCACATAAATTGGGGGCGATTGTTTTTCGCGATCGCACCAGATGTTGAAAAACCAGCGGTAGCGTTTACCCTGCGCTAATGGGGCAACGGTTTTAGGTAAAGCAACGCCGATGACTCCTGGTTGATCTGCCAGAGCGATCGCCGTTTCGTAAATATGGTTTTCGGCTTCATCTTGCAGGACAAACTCAGCAGGGAATGCCGAATTTTTTGCTAATGGTACATAAAACCAGAAAGTGGGGTGAGCCGCTGTCGTCAATCCCCAAACATCCATTTCTGTGGGAGTTTTCTGAGTAAAGGGTGCTAGGGCTGTGAGTTCAGGTTTAACTGCTGGACAAGTACCCCGCTTGGCTCCTCCTAAAACCCGTCCTCCAGGAGGCGGGTCTGGTGGCGGTGGCGGTGGAATGTATTGTATGGTTGTGTTGGAAGTCGCTATACTGCTAGGCTGTGCATTTACTGAATCTTTCCAGCTCGATATTTGACTAGCCAGCACAGTTGTGCATCCCACAGCTAGTACTATAGATAGCTTTACCGATTTTGAAATTGATTTCATAAAATTTACCGGGAATAAGCAGATGAAATCTCGGCACAATTTTGGTAATGCCTTAAATATTTTCCCGGATTAATCTGGAATTTGGAATTTTAAATTTAGAATTTGGTATTGAGATAGCACCAACTGTGCCGATCAATGATAAAGCTGAGGGTACAAAAGGCACCCAAACGCCCCAAATTAACAAACCAAAGCAGAATAAATATAAAACGCCGCCGCTGACGCTAACTGCTATGATTAACCCGGAAAGGGAAGGTAAGCGCCAAGCTAGCAATCCTCCAATTAAAGCCCAACTCCAAATCCAAATCAATTCCAGCCATAGTGACCAAACCCTTAACAACGGACGCCCATCTAGGACAGCACTGAGGATTTGGCTGATCATATGGGCTTGTACTATTACCCCTGACATTTGGTCATCTAAGTTATTTCCGTAGGGTGTAGCCCAGTAGTCTGGGAAATCGCCTTTGGCTGAGACACCAATTAAGACAATTTTGTCTTTGACGGCGCTGGGGTTTACCTGTCCGGATAACAATTGTGTGAGCGTCACCTGTTCGGCAATCTTTTTAGTGGAGCGATAGTTGAGTAAAAGTTGACCGCCATTGGCATCGATGCTTTGATAGCCACTAGCACGAGATGACAAGCGTGGCACAATAGTATTGCCCAGTTGCAACTGATTTTGGGCTGTGTATTTGGGCTGAAATCCTAATGGTACGAGGTAGCGAAATGCTAGTTGAGTACTTAGGGCATAAGACGCAGGACATAATGATGCGGCTTCTTGATTCATGAACAATAGATGGCGACGCACTACCCCATCGCGATCGTGAATGAAGTCGCTGAATCCTAAGCGATGTTGGGGAATTTCCTTTGGTGGGGCAATACCTTTTGTCTTTTCTGTGGTATCACTTCCCTTACAAACTCCAATCAAGTTTTCGGTCTGCTGTAGCAAGGGAATTAAATCTGGCTGTTCGGCGGGAAAATCGCGGTAGATATCTAAACCAATGACACGGGGTTGATACTCTTGCAGTTTGAGCAGTAGTTGCTTGAGAGATTGATCGGACAGAGAGGTTCCTTTTAATTCTTCGCGGTTGTGGCGTTGAATTGCCAGATCGCCATCGTCTATGGTTACCAATAGTAATCGGGAATCTGGGCCTTCATCAGGACGCGATCGCATCATCTGGTCATAGGCGATCAATTCTACATTTTGCAACATTCCCACAAATCTGACACCCCAAACTAAGGCACTCATCATCAGACTGGTAAATAGAACTCCCCGAAATCCGCGTTTGCTAAACAGAGGGGAAATTGTACTGAATTGTTTTTTGACACTTGTTATCCCCTGCCACGTTGATGGTGGTTGTCCTGGATTTTGGCAAATCACTGGTAACCAAGTCGCACAGGGAAATCGATCCTCCAACCCTTGCAGACGTTCCCGCGCTTGTCGCACTGATCGGTATAAAGATTCACCGCCAGCAAAACTACCGAGAAAATACTTTAAAAACTCCTGAGCTACCTGATCGGGTACAGGTTCTCGCATGATGATCATTTGGGGTATTTGCAAATCAGCGAGTTCTTGCGCCAGTCCCAATCCATCACAAGAGTTAAAAATTGCTAATTGTAAGCCGCCCTCAATCGCTTTTTTTAGGGCATATTTTAATTCGCTAATCGTCAGGCTATCGGTTTTATTTAAATAAATCCGCCCACTTGCATCTCTTCCCTGACTGGAACTGTGTCCGGCGAAGAAGAGAATATCCCAGTTTTTCTCCCACAGATGGTCAGTTAATTCTTTGCGTTCTGGTTCTACCAAGAAACAGACATTAGCATTTCGACAACGTTGCAATAGATCTTGGTCAGCCTTGGTGTCAATTCCCTGGCTATTACCGACAATTGCCAAAATATTCACCAATTTATTGGGGGTGCGTGGCTTTTGAACGCGCTCATAGCTTGGTGATGATAAGGCAATTTCTGCCTTTGGGTAGCGTTCTAACAAGTCCCAAAGATGCCAAGGTAATCGCTGCAATTGACTGTTTTCTGCTTGCAATATTACCCGCACCTCATCTGAGGGCATTAATTTTTCCAGCCATTTCTCCCTGAGGAGACGAAATTCCTCTGCTCGCAACCAGGTATTAAAACGTGCTCGTAAAATATGGGATGTGTTAAGACAGTCTTGTGTCATGGACACATTCGTTATCTGGACTTTATCTGCATCTAGACGATAACCGTTACCTAAACGCCGATAACTAGATTGCCAGTGGCTGTAGTATAAGGGTATTTCCGGACATGGAGGTAGTTTTCCCGTGATTTCTGTGGCGGGGCGATCGCATTCATCACCAATTTGCAGGGACACACCAAACCCTTGCTCAAAACTACCGTCTGCAAATTTCAGAATCACTAACTTACTCATGACAGTGGCTACCCTTTTACTGAAAATTCAAAGTCAAAATTCACAATAGTCAGCCTTGAATTTTGCTTTTTGAATTTTTAAACTCCCTTCTAGTATTCTGCCAGACAAATTTTGCGTAGTATGTAAGTACGTGCTTTAGCTTTATACTGACTACCTACTAGACAAAGTTCTTTTGGCTAAATAAAAGTATAGAATGTTACACTTGTACTGACAAGTGAGGAAGTAGCTGCACCTTTAGATCACAAACTGTTCTGTAATACTGATATCATTAAATGCGACCCTAACGCTAAATATTTCTCCAGCGTCACCTCGCAATTGCAACTGAATATAGTTATCGGCACTGCGAGCTTGAGCTTCTAGAAATACAGATCCGGAATCATCTAAAACTGTGAGTTGCACTCCTTGCGGTAGATAAATTTGATTACCTGTGGGGTGCAACTGGAGACGAATGCTAGTTTTTTCGTCAGTTTGGGGGCTAATATCCACAATCAACATTAAGGGTTTGTCAGCAATTTGGATTCCCAAATCGAGCAGCTTTGCCCTTCTTGTACCGGAATGAGGCTTGTTAGGCGCTTGTTGTTCAAAAAGTTCTGCACTCCGAAACGCGTAAGCTAGCCCTGCTTCTTGGGAATTTTGCAAAGCTTCAATACTTTGCCAACCTGATTCAAATATACCAGTCAACCACTGACGTAAATTTACACTTGTGCTGGTTGGAGATTGCCTAAGTTTACCTAGATGATCGATGAAAGCTTCTGGGGATTGCAGTTGACTCAAAGGCAGTTCTTCTGTAGTAACACTAGGAACAAAACCCAGTAACTTTGCTTCTTGTAAAGATTCGTCAATTTGTACAACTACATAACCTATCCGTTCTTCCCAAGTTTCTGGGGGAACGAAGCAGGTGTGTGCATAATTATCTACAGGGCGACATTCCAAACGACCAAGAGAAGGTATTGCTAAATCTGCGACATCTGCACATAGGCGGATCACAGGGTTCCAACTATCACTAGCTGTGAGTTCGGTAGCAATTTCCATCATTTGCAAGTATTCATTGACCACCCACACGGCTAGGGTGTTCAGTATAACTTGCTTTGCTTTTTCCGGAGTAGGCTGCTGATTGGCAAACATGAAAGCAGTTTTGCGTGCTAGTTGCGCGATTGGCAAAGGTACAGCGAAATTTTCTGGCTGATAGATAGCGTGAGTCATAAGTTTAGTTCCCAGTGATCGATGCTGCCATACACATATCGGCCGCATTCTCGTAATTTATGCCAAAAATCTAGAATTCTTAAGTTTTTGTGATCAAATATAAATTTTCATAATTTATCCTTGATAATACCCAGTTTTTTCGGTTGGGGATGAGGGGCTAGGGGCTAGGGCGTGTTTTCAAACCCCAAACGCCTTCAGGCTAAAGCCTGAGGCTACACGAACAAAGCCCACCTGCGTGGGCTAAAAAGCCTTATTTTTCGTAGTCCGCGCAGGCGGACTTTGTTGATATAGCCGCACCCTTTAGGGTGACGGCGACTTTGAAAACACGCCCTAGGGATGAGGGGAGTGTGGGGAACAGGAGAATGACAAATGACCAATGACAAATGACAAATGACAAATGACAAATGACAAATGACAAATGACAAATGACTAAAGCCAATTGCCAATTAAAACATAGGCAGACCAAAAACTGGGGGCGTTGTAGTTGGGATGTTGCAGCAATTGTAGCTGGGCGTAGCGCAGAGCTTGGGCTTTGGTAACTTTACCGCTTTTGAGCTGTTTATAGAAAGCACCGACAAATAAAGCTGTTGATTGATCGTCAATTTGCCACAGAGATGCTAAGGTACTGCGTGCGCCGGCTCTGACTGCGGCTCCGGCTAAACCTAGGGCGGCTCGGTTGTCTCCGGCTGCGGTTTGACAAGCACTTAACACTAATAATTCTACGGCTTGGGGTTTGCTTTCATCGCGACTGCGGAGCAGACTATCAAATTGGGTGACGTTAATCGGGCCATCAGCCGCTAAGATAAATGTATCTTCGGCGCGGGAACTAAACTGACCGTGGGTTGCCAGATGCACTATGTTGAAGGGAACGGTATTAACTTCTTTTTCTAGTGCTTTGCTGGTGAATTGCTCATCTAAAATACTGGTGGTGGAGACTCCAGATTTGGCAATTAAATCGACTTCAGATTTGATTGCTCTGAGGGCTGAAAAATTAGAGTACCCTGGTGGAGGTTCAGTGAGTCCGGCGGTGAGCGCTCGGATTTGCTGTTGGACTAGTGGTTTGGGATCGAGTAGTTGTAGTCCCACACTGAGAGCGATCGCATATTTCTCGATTAAATATTGCTTACCATCATAAAGAGATGCCATTGGTAAATTGCGTAAAGCTCCATCCAGTACAAACACCAGCGTATCTACCTGTTTGGAAAGTAATTCAGATTCAATCGGTTTGATCAACCAGTTATAAACTTGTTGCGATCGCTTTTTGATGGTGCTTTTTGCCGCAGGATTAACAATATTTCTCCGTAGTTCTAGCAGGGTGTTGTTGACTTCTGTTTCGGAAATTGTTGTGCTGTAATGCTGTAGAGGTTTTTTGGGAATTTTGACAATTACTTGTATCTCATTTTTTAGTATAATAGGATATATTACTGCCGCAGTAGCATTATCCTGGTCTACTATTTTATCTAAAGGCACACTATGACCAGAAAGACAAGCTTCGCGAAAGAAGTTATCTAATTCTGCTAACTGTAAAGCCTCAATGCGCTGGCGTGCTTTATCTAATGTTTGTTCATCTGGTTTTCCGCCTTGGGATTGCAGCAATAATTCTACTGACTGTCGATAGACTGGTTCTACACTGTCGCGGAAACTGAATTGCACATCTTGATTGATTGCAACTAAGTCAAGGCGCAGAAGTTGGAGAGTATCTACTGCTGCATCATAAGCGGCAATGGCTCCTTTGATATCTTTTTGCGCCCAGAGTAATCTTCCTAGTTGCCAATCTACCCGATAGACAATTTCCGGTGCATTACTTGTCTGAGCTAATACTAAAGCTTGCTGAGTCAGCTTTTGCGCCTCTGACCACTGTTTTGTCTGCTCATATAAATTCCCTAAACTCAAGAGTGCATAAGCCTCTGTTTGTTGATCCCCCAAACTGCGAGATTGTGCAATGGCTTGAGCAAGTATTTTGGCGACATCTTGAGAATTAATTTCTAAGTAATGAATACTCAGGATTGAGCCTTGAGAACTCGTTGATGAGGATTGAATTGTTGATTGAGAATAGTTACTCAGTAATTTGTTGAGGCTTTGAGCAAAGTTAATTTCGGCGTAGATAGTAGCGCGGCTGGTGGGGAGTTGTGCCAATTGTGATTGAATTGATGGTATGAGGGTGAGAGCTGCTGTTAATTCGCCATCTTCGATCAGTAAACTGAGGTGATTGAGCTGTGCTTGGACTTTTGTTAGGGGTGAGGGCGATAATTCAACAGCTTTTTGATAAAAGGCGATCGCATCTGATTTTTGCTTCTGTGTTTTGGCATTGTTCCCCAAGCTAAAATAAGTTGCGCCGATATCTGCATTTGCTGGCATACTTTCCGCAATCTTCAGGCTTTGCTGTAAGATAGTCCGAGACTTTTCCCCATAGCCCATTGCTAACAGCGTATCTCCCAGCGATCGCAATCCCACCGCCTTAGCGATTGAGCCTGGATCTAATTGTAGCTTTTTTTCTAGATATGTCAGTATTTCTACAGAACGACGATAAGACCCTTTACTCCGCCACGCCTGTGCTTGGTTAATCAGCGATTTCACCACGCCATCTTGATTTTTTAATTGAGTATAAAATTTTTCTGCTTGCTGCCAAGTTACTAAAGCCGCCTCCGCTTGTCCTGTAGATATTTGCCAGCGTCCTTGAATCTCTAGCAATTGGGCAAATAATAACAAATTTTGGTTTTTTGGGGATTTTTGCAGCAAATTCAAGCTATCTGTAATTGCTTGCTGAGCTTGGTTCCATTTACCGAGTTGCTGGTAAGCGAGGGAAAGATTACCCAAAGTTGCAGCTAAGCCCAGAGTATCGCCTTGATTTTGGTAAACTTTCACTGCTTGCTGTAAAATCTGCACCGCCTCAGCAAACCTTCCTGCATTGTAAAGCAATTTACCCTGCTGAAATAAAGAATCAGGGGTAGCAATTTGGTTAAGTATGGTTTGAGGGGAAGCATTGAATCCGGGAACCGCCGCTATAATTGGAGTATTGAGGCTACACAGCAAAGCCATGAGAAAGTAAAACAGCAGCCGGAAAAATTTGCAATTGTGCCTGTGAATTTTGATCAAATTTGGCAACGACAATTGAGATACTTTCACCATAGGATCAATGTCAGCCTATTCAAGGGGAGTCTGCATTCAAATCCTACCGGAGCCGATGCGATCGCACAATCTTGAGAAATTAGATCCCCACAAGCAAACGCACCCACAATTAAGAGATAAAAATCCCTAGTTCCCCTAACCCCTAGTCCCTAGCCCTGGTTCCCCTCATGTTCCCTAATGACGAATTAGCAAGACTCCAAGCCCTCCGCGAGTACCAAATTCTCGATACAGAACCAGAAAAAGCCTACGACGATATTGCCCAGTTAGCTGCATTTATTTGTGGTACTCCCATCGCTTTAGTAAATTTCATTGCGGAAAACCGTCAGTGGTTTAAAGCGAAATTAGGTCTGGATGTACGGGAAATGCCGCGAAATGTGGGTTTATCTTACCTTTGCTTCCAGAAACAGGACATGGTGGTGGTAGCGGATACATTAGCTGATGCAGAGTTAGCAAAAAATCCAATAGTAGCCGCCTATCCATTTGTGCGATTTTATGCAGGAGTACCGCTGGTCACTCCCAAAGGTGATATGCTAGGCACACTCTGCGTCATTGATCATGTGCCACGAGAACTAAACAACACACAAGTAGAAGCACTTCAGGCTCTCGGTCGTCAGGTAATCGACCAATTAGAGCTAAGACGTAACTTAGCTGAGTTATCCCGTGTTTCCGAGGAACAAAAACAAGTAGAAGCCGCACTGCGGCGCAGTCAGCAAGAACTTACAGATTTTGTCGAAAATGCTACTGTCGGGATGCACTGGGTAGAGGCAGATGGCACAATTGCTTGGGCAAATCAGGCAGAACTTGAGCTTTTAGGCTACACCCGTTCTGAGTATATCGGACACTCTATTACTGAGTTTCATGTTGATCAAGATGTGATCGACGACATTCTGCAAAGGTTGAGGAGAAATGAAACTTTACATAATTATGAAGCCAGATTACGTTGCAAGGATGGATCGATTCGTTATGTTCTGATTCACTCAAATGTGTATTGGGAAGAGGGAAAGTTTATCCATACGCGGTGTTTTACGCGAGATATTACCGAACGCAAACAAGTAGAAGCCGCTTTGAAAGAAAGCGATCGCCGACTAAAATTAGCATTGCAAGCCGCTAAATTTGGCTCTTGGGAGTTGAATTTAGCTACAGGAGAGTTAACTTCATCTCAGCAATGTAAAGCTAACTTTGGTCTGCCGGAGTCAGTTGAGTTGACCTTTGATAAATTAATACAATGCATCCATCCTGATGATCGCACCTACATGCAAGATTGTGTACAACAAGCTCTCGCAACCGATAGCGATTATGAGGCAGAGTACCGCAATATTTGGCCTGATGGTAGCATTCATTGGGTATTAGCCAGAGGTGTAGGAATATACGATGATGATGGTAATCCCACGCGGATGATTGGTGTGACACTCGATATCACCGCCCGCAAGCAAGCAGAACAAGCATTACAGGAGAGCGAACAACGTTGGCAATTAGCCTTACAAGGTAATAATGATGGTATTTGGGATTGGAACCTGCAAACTAATGAAGTATTCTTTTCTACTCGCTGGAAAGAAATGCTCGGTTATGAAGATCATGAAATTGCCAATCATATCGATGAATGGTCTAAACGAGTCCATCCGGAAGATTTAGACTGGGTCTTAGCAGAAATTCGGGATCACTTTGACAAGAAAACGCCTTATTACGTCACTGAGCATCGAGTTCAATGCAAAGATGGCAGCTATAAATGGATTTTAGATCGGGGACAGGCGCTGTGGGATAGTACAGGTAATGTCGTGCGCATGGTAGGTTCTCATACCGATATTAACGATCGCAAGCGAGTAGAAGAAGAAATCAAACGGCAAAATCTGCGATCGCAATTGTTTTCAGAAATTACCTTGAAAATCCGTGAATCTTTACAAATAGATGATATTCTTCAAACTACGGTAAATGAAATTCAAAAATTACTCCATGCTGACCGAGTTTTGATTTTTCGCCTTTGGCTAGATGGTTCGGGAACAGTGGTACAAGAAGCTGTGTTACCAGGTTGTTCTGTAATGCTAGCACAGAATATTCTTGAACCCTGCTTTGGACAAGATTACTTAGAAAAATATCGTCAAGGCAGAGTCAGTGCAATTACAGATGTTGCCAAAGCTGATATTGGAGAATGCCACCGTGAATTCCTACAACAGCATGGTGTCCAAGCTAACCTGGTAGTGCCAATTTTAATTAGGGATGGAATTTGGGGCTTATTGATTGCCCATCAATGTCATCATCCCCGTGAGTGGAACAGTTTTGAACTAGATTTGTTGCAACAACTAGCCAATCAAATTGGTATAGCCCTATCCCAAGCACAACTCTTAGAGCAAGAAACCCGCCACTCTCAAGAACTAGCTCGTTCCAATGGCGAATTAGAACAGTTTGCTTATATTGCTTCCCATGACTTGCAAGAGCCATTGCGGATGGTGATTAGTTATTTACAACTATTAGAGCAAAGATACAAAAATCAATTAGATGCTCGTGCAGATGAGTTCATTAGCTACGCTGTCGATGGGGCACAGCGGATGCAAACCTTAATCAACGATTTGTTGAATTATTCCCGCGTCAGTACCAGGGCACAACCTTTTAAATTAGTAGATTGTAATACAGTTTTAGCCAGAGCGATCGCCAATTTGCAAATAGCCATCCAAGAAAGTCATGCAGTTATTACCAGCGATGCTCTCCCCGAAGTTAGAGCCGATACTACTCAATTAGTACAAGTATTGCAAAACTTGATTGGCAACGCCATTAAATTTCGTCGGCAAGAACCACCTCAAATTCACATTACAGCCATTAGGAATACTTTAGAATCAAATCAAGAAAATTCCCATCTCACCCCAGTAGAAAACGAATGGTTGTTCTCAGTCCGCGATAATGGAATTGGTTTAGAATCTCAGTATGCTGAAAGAATTTTTGTCATCTTTCAGCGGTTACATAGTCGAAGTAAGTATCCGGGTACTGGAATTGGTCTGGCAATTTGTAAGAAAATTATAGAACGCCACGGCGGTCGCATCTGGATGGAGTCGAAACCGGGTGAAGGCTCGATTTTCTACTTTACCATTCCAGATCACACAGGAAAGCAATGGTGAACAATCGATCAGCGTTTATGCCTATCGAGGTGTTGTTAGTAGAAGACAATCCCGGCGATGCGCAACTGACGCGCATCGCCTTGGAAGATAGCAAAATCTCGGTGAATTTGAATGTCGTTGAAGATGGGGTAGAAGCTATGGCTTTCTTGCGGAAACAAGATAAATATGCTAAAGTACCACATCCCGATATTGTGCTACTTGATTTAAACCTACCAAAAAAAGATGGTCGGGAAGTCCTAGCAGAAATCAAAGGTGACGCAAATCTCAAAAGAATTCCTGTAGTTGTGCTGACAACTTCCCAAGCCGAAGAAGATATTCTCAAAGCCTATAATTTAGCTGCCAACTGTTATATAACTAAACCAGTTGACTTCGATCAGTTCGTTAAAATTATCCGCTCTATAGAAAACTTTTGGTTTGCGATCGTCAAACTGCCACCGGAGTAATTAACATGACAGGTGAAATTATCAAAGTCCTGTTAGTTGAAGATAACCCCGGTGATGTCCTCTTGTTACAGGAATTTTTACAGGATGTCACTCCATCTGTGATTGAGTTAAAACCTGTTGAACAGCTTGACGAAGCACTCAGCTATCTGGCGCAAGAAAACTTTGATGTCATGCTTTTGGATTTGTCTCTCCCAGATAGTCAAGGATTAGAAACCTTTATTAGAGCGCACAATCAGGTAAAATCAACTCCGATTATTGTCCTCACGGGGATTGCTGATGAAAATTTAGCCCTCAGGGCGATGCAGGAAGGCGCGCAAGATTATTTAGTCAAGGGACAAGTAACAGGCGACTTGCTAGTACGCTCTATGCGTTATGCTATTGAGCGTCAGCGCATAGAAGACGCACTCAGGCAAAGTGAAGAACGGTTTCGCGTAGCCTTAAAAAATTCCCCGATTTTTGTCTTCAACCAAGACCAAGAATTACGCTACACCTGGGTTTATAATCCCGCTTTTGGTTTAACAGTCGAAGAAATGTTGGGTAAACGTGACTCTGAATTAATTTCCTTAGAAAGTGCCCAATATTTGACTGCGCTGAAACTGGGCGTACTAGTTACTGGTGTGGGTACGAGAAAGGAAGTATCTATTACTACCGCTAAAGGAACTCAATATTACGACTTGACTATAGAACCATTGCGCAATGAGTCACAACAAATTATTGGCATCACTTGTGCTTGCATTGACATTAGCGAACAGCAAGCCGCCTTACAACAGCGCAAGTTAGCTGATGAGACAATTCGCGAACAAGCCGCATTACTAGACATTGCTACTGATGCGATTCTCGTCCGAGATTTACAAAACAAAATTCTCTTTTGGAATCAAGGTGCAGAAAAACTTTATGGCTGGTCAGCAGCAGAGGCGAAAGGCAAAAACGCCAGCGAAATATTATATGATGATGACCAACCATTAGAAATTAAAGCCGCACTTTTAACCGTCATCAGCACAGGTAAGTGGGAGGGTGAGCTAACTAAAATTACTAAAGCTGGTAAAGACATTTTAGTTGCTAGCCGTTGGAGTTTGGTTTGTGATGAAAAAGGTAGACCCAAATCAATACTTACTGTTGACACAGATATTACCGAGAAAAAACGCCTAGAAGCACAATTATTTCGTGCCCAAAGATTGGAAAGTATTGGCACTTTAGCTAGCGGAATTGCCCATGACCTGAACAATATCCTGACACCGATTTTAGCAGGAGCGCAACTACTACCGCTAAAATTTCCCGATGCAGATCAGCGGACTAAGCATTTGTTAGAAATTCTGGAAATCAACGCTAAACGTGGTGCTGATTTAGTCAAGCAGGTACTGTCATTTGCTAGGGGTGTAGAAGGTAAACGAATTAATCTGCAAATTAGACATCTAATTATAGAAGTGTCCAAGGTCTTAAAAGAGACATTGTCTAAATCTATTCAAGTTTCTGTCGATGTCCCACAAAACTTGTGGATAGTTTTGGGAGATGGGACGCAAATTCATCAGGTGTTAATGAACCTCTGCGTGAATGCTCGTGATGCTATGCCCAATGGTGGTAGTTTATCAATCTCTGCAAAAAATCTGTTTATTGATGAGAACTATGCCCGGATGAACTTAGAAGCTAAAGTTGGGCCATATATAGTTATTACTGTCAGCGATACTGGTGTGGGAATTCCTGAAGAAAATTTAGATAGAATTTTCGAGCCATTCTTCACTACCAAAGAGGTGGGACAAGGTACAGGATTAGGACTGTCTACCGTCCTGGGGATTGTCAAAAGCCACGGTGGTTTTGTAAACGTGTATAGCGAGAGAAATTCTGGTACGCGGTTTCAAGTATATTTACCAGCAACAGAAGGTATAGAAACACATAGCGTAGATGAATTAAAAGTGCTAACTGCACAAGGAGAAATGATCTTGATTGTAGACGATGAACCTGCGATTCAGGAGATTACGCAAACATCCCTAGAAACACATAACTACAAAACCATTATCGCTAGTGATGGCATTGAGGCGATCGCAGTTTATGCTAAACACATGGATCAAGTCAGCGTTGTCCTGATGGATTTGATGCTTCCTTCTCTCGATGGTGTAACTGCCATCCGCACATTAAAGAAAATCAACCCGAATGTGAAAATTATTGCCACTAGTGGCTTGATTTCTAGCCAGAAGATGGAAGCTTTAGCTAGCACTGGTGTCACCACATTTTTGCCCAAACCCTATACTATCAACGAATTATTGCTGACTTTACAACAAGTAATGTCTTGATTTCCCATCTGCTTGAATCTTATCTTAGTGCCATTCGGATATGGGCCTTATGTGTTGAAAAAAAGCGTACTCTCTGCCTTTGCTTGTGATACTTGCGTAAGATTATTCAGCTATAATCTGAGTAAGCACTTATGGGTAAAAGCACAAATATAAGTGCCTGCTAGACTCTAACCCATTTCAAGACTTTTGGATCTTTATCATAACGGTAGGTAAAGCCATCCCTGGCCGGGATCGATTCTCCTTTGCTTGCCTTACTTCTAATAGTATTAATGGAATATAAAGTTAATTCGCTCATTTCCTTATGAGAAAAACCTTCAGTTGTAGTTTTCTGAGCTAATATTGTTGATTGACTTTGTGTTTCACTCTTAGGAGAATCATCTATAGTAATGTCAGTAGTTTCAGGAGAGTTAGAGGTAATTGTTTTTTGATTTCGATATTCCTGCACAGTCACAAGTTGCCAACTGGAATCTTGTGAAAGTTCCAAAACCCATTGATGATAATCAAATAGACTTTCTCTATGCCCTACACTAATAAATGTTGTTTTCGTTGCTTGTAACCGTTGATATAAACTTGCTTCATTTTTCAAATCTAAGGCACTAGTTGCTTCATCTAATATTGTGAACCTGGGATGAGTAACTAATAGGCGTGCGAAAGCAAGGCGTTGTTGTTCTCCTAATGACAATATATTCTCCCAAGGAACTTCAGTATCAAAGCCTTCAACTCGACTTAGTAAATTTTGTAGATTAACTTGTCGCAAAACTTCTTTAAGTTCTGCGTCGGTCATTTGACGATTAGTTTTAGGATAGAGTAACTGTTCGCGCAAAGTACCCAAAATGATATAAGGACGCTGGGGTAAAAATAGGACTTCTTTTAGGAGAGGACGCACTAGACGACCAGTTCCCGCGTTCCACAAACCAGCGATCGCTCTTAATAAAGAACTTTTACCTCGACCACTAGGCCCTACAATTAATAAACCTTCTCCAGGCTGAACGTTCAATGACAAGTTTTCAACAATTACCTGCTCATAGTTTGGCGTTTGTAAGGTAACATGCTCAAAAGCGAAATGATTCTCTTCTATTGTTTTAATAGTACTAACATCTTCGGGTTCTTTTGCCACTGCTTCTAAAGCATCTGAGAACTCAGATAAACGTTCAACATAACTGGAAAATCTGCCGGAAATGCCAAATTCAGCTATTAATTCTTCTACAGCACCAGCAAAAAAATAGCAAGCTGTAGTAGCTTGTCCAATTTCTCCAAAATCAATATCACCTCTAATAAATAAAGGTGCGAGTACTAAAAGCGTGAAAAATTCGATAGCAGCACGATATCCTCTATTAAAGATTGCTTGAGTTCTCTCCCAATTAACCTTGTCTTTAATATTTTTGATAAGATTACTAAATCGCTTGCCAACTATTTTTAATTCCTGTTCTTCCCCTTGAAAAAAGGCTATAGACTCAGCGTGATTGCGGACATGAGTTAGAGAATAACTATAATCGGCTTTAGATTCTAGTTCTGCCTGATTAATTTTAATAAACTCTTGATTTAAATAAACAGCAATCAAGTTACCTACAATTGTATAGGCAAGCAGAGCAATAGCTACTTGTTGGGAAATTGACCAGACAATTATTAGAAAAATCGACATTTCCAGTAGTTTTTCTAAGAAAGTAGCTGAAAAGTTGAGAGCGCTACTGGTAATAGGTTCAATTTCTTGAGATAAACGTTGATCTGGATTATCAATATCTGCTTGAAAATTAATTTTATAATAAGCACGTTTATGTAAATATTTATTTAAAATGTGATTGTTGAGCCATTGATACCAATCAAGAGCAATTTGTTTTCTAATAAATCTAGTAAATCCTACTAAAAGCGTTATAAATACAAGTCCAACAGCGTAAATTGATATAGTATAAGTGAATTTAGAATAATCTTTCTCTTGAATAATGACATCAATTAAATAGCGGTGGATAAAAGTATTAAAAGTATTTGCTCCTACAAGGGCAAGGATTAATATTATTAGGAAAATAAGCATTACCCAGGCGCGAATAACGTCTGAAAATGCTCTGTCTCCTGGCTTGGTCGGATACCAATAAGGTCCGGCGATCGCTGCTACATCTTTCCAAAATCGGAAAAAGTCTGTAAATGCATTTGTTGAGGGTTTAGCTTGAACAACTTGGGTTGTCATATTTGAGAAATAAACTGATATTTTTGAGAGTTCAATTTAAAAGTTATTAGTGCTGAAAATCAGTAATAATTATCGATATAAATTCTTACTAGTCACTCATGTTCCAACTGATATTACCTAATTGTTGAGTGCGACTCAAAGCAGTAAGCACTGCATTAGAAATGATAGTTCGCATACCACCTTTTTCTAACTCGTAAAGACCAGCAGCAGTCACGCCTCCAGGACTTGTGACTTTGTTGCGTAAGACGGCTGGATGTTCGTGAGTTTGAAACATCAGTTCTACACTACCAGCGATGGTATGCAATGTTAATTCTTGAGCTTGTGCGCGAGTTAAACCCATTTGAACGCCAGCATCAATCATCGCTTCAATATACAGAAATATAAATCCAGTTCCGGCGCTACTCAAAGCTGTGGCCATATCAAGGTAGTGTTCATTTTGGGTAGCAAATTCCTTACCCAATGCTTGTAAAATGATTTGGGTATGCGATCGCTGTATTTCGGTCACGCTTTGTGATGCACTCCACACCGTAGTTCCATGACCAACTTGTACGGCAATATTCGGCATTGTCCGAACAACAGCAGTATGATTCAACCCTTGGCACAGAGATGAAATACTTGCTCCACTTACAATACTAATTACTAAAGCATCAGGTAAAATTTTGTCCTTTAGCATAGCCATAACCTCTGCCAAAACCTGCGGCTTTACCGCCAAGATTACAATCGATGCACCTTGCACTGCTTCTATGTTGCTCTTTGTAGTACTTACTCCATATTCTTTTTCTAAATAAAGGCATCGCGCAGATAGAGGATCGCTGACAATAATTAACTCAGATTTTTCAACAGTTTTTGTTGATAACAATCTACTAATTATCATTTCGCCCATCGTACCACCGCCGATAAAAGCAATTTTTAAATTTTTTAGCATATCTTCATCTCTATTTATAAAAATTAATCTTTTGGCTTTATTTGTTTTCCTGGAAAATCTTGCGTCTAAAAAACTTTTTAAATTTTGTATTCCAAACGAAACTAACAGAAATATTTAGCTCATCAAGAGAGTAAACTTGATGCCACCAAAAAGAGGGAAAAAATAGTATTTCACCTGCTTCTAGGATACACTCTATATATTTTGCATTTCTAAATTGAGGAAATTTATCAATGTCAGGTTTATCAATATTTAATTGACTCATGAATGGTACTTTTGAATTTTTAGGGAAAGGATATAGAAACGAACTTTGTTTTGGTTCAAAAAGTAAAATTCGCTTTCGTCCGCGTACTTGACATAAAACACTTTCTACTGGATCGTGATGTAATTGTGTAATATTGCCATTGTTACTCATCCAGAAAATAGTAATCAAAGATAAGTATTTATCAATAAAGTCTGGAATTTCTATCTCTGGAATACCCATCCATCGAGCGGTATTGATGGATAAGTTTTTGTCAATAATATCTGGAATTGTAATATCTGGAAGTAGTTCAGGGAATGTAGTATCAATTGGATATTGCTGAATGTAATAGTATTGATTATCTTTTTTCTTATTTACAATCAAATCTGTGAAGTCAGTAAACTTCATTTTTTTGGTAGGGTAGACTCCAACTTCTGCATCGTAGGTAAATATTTGATTGTCAGAAACGCGAACAGTAATTTCTTTATTACCTAAAACAGTATTTAAGTAATCCAATGACCATAAAGTAAACGCTTTCCATTCAGGTACTATCCCAGTAAAAATTACAGGATGTTTATAAGAGAGGACTGTGCTTTTAAAGTCTTCTGGCGTAGGTTTATGAATACGTTCAATTTGACTTACTGTAGTTTGATTAAATTTATTGTCTACAGTCATATTCATACCCCTCATGTTTGTTGGTGATGAAATCATTTACAAATTAGGCTGAATCGCTGCTTTCAATACAGACCCATGCTCTACATCTGCCAGTGCTTGATTAATTTCTTCTAATGTGTATGAACGACTAATTAGATTTTCCCAAGGAATATTTTTGCTAGCATCGCTGTGGCGTTTTAGTAATTCAATCATTCTATAAAAATGGCTGAAATCAATTCCCCAAGTTCCACGAATATCAATATGTTTGAGATTAATTTCTAAGTGGGGATTGATGAGAATTTCACCCGTATTTGTGTAATGTCCGACAATCACATAACGACCTCCACTTCTGGTCATATTCAAGCCTTCTTTAACAGCAATAGGAACACCTGTGGCTTCAATAGTGACATCAGCACCATGTCCGTTTGTTAATTGCAAAACTCGCTCAATATGCTGTCGTGGATCATCAGCTTTAATTGCAAGGGTTTCATCTACACCGAAGGATTGAGCAACTTTTAATCGACTCTCAAATTTATCAATGACAATTACTTTACCTGCACCTGAAAGCAAAGCGAGAATCGCCGCACTTAAACCCACAGGCCCACAACCCTGGACTACAACAACATCACCAATTTGAATCTGCGCTCGGTCGATAGCGTGTAGTGCAGTTGGTAAAGCACATCCCCCCGCAATAAATTGCTTTGGTGAGACTTCTTCGGGTAAAGCGAGAACTTTCACCCCTGGTTTGAGGTAAATCAGTTGAGACCAACCACCCAACAATCCTTCTTTCGCTGAGTAGGTGACACCATAAACCTTACGTTGGGGACAGCGAGTAGATGCTTTGGCTACTAGACAATACCAGCAGTTGTAACAAGTTTCGTGGACATCCAAAAAAGTAGCGATCGCTCCTGCCTGAAGCAATTTACCATTGATATCAGTAACCCGTCCACCTGTTTCTACTACACGACCAACCGAGAAGTGTCCGGGGATGATGGGATAGGGTACTCCTTCTAAACGCCCATGTAGTAAATGTACATCAGTTCCACAAACCTCACTATATAAGGTTTCAATAATGATTCCACCGTTTTCTAGAATTGGGTCTGGTAATTGTTGCACTTCAACTGGTTGGTTAGGTGCAGTCATTACAGCTGCTAAGGGCATAGATTATTCCTCAATGTATTTTTCCAATTACCTATTAATTATCAGGCTCAAGACCACAAAATAATTTCACCATTAGGAAGTAAACCGATCGCTGACGTAAAAGTTACACGTTGTCCATCCATCGGCTCAACAATGTGAAAATTGCGTGTATTGAAAATGAATACATCTCCCACATAAGGTTGAAAGGTAATCATGTCTGCATCTGCAATTACTGTATCACTATATCCGTAGGAATCGAGCTTATATTGATTGTCTCCTGGTTGCCACTGGCGATCGTAGATACGTGTTTTGCCATGACTATTAGGAGAAAATTTCAAGTACAAATTCCAAGAAAGTTGAGCAGTAATTGTACAAACTTCCCATCCCAATTGCTCAAATGGAGCATAATCAACATGAAGTTGAGTACCTTGCTCTATTTTTCTGATCAGTCCTGCATAATAACTTCCATAATGAGGTTCCGACGCAATTCTTACAGTCGCGCCTGTACACTCTCGAATTTTCATCATTAAGCGTTCTAATGGATTAAAAGAGGCTGCCAGAATTGAGTCTCTTAATTGAGTGGCGCGTTCTACTGCTTGGAAATAAGCTGCTTTACTAATTTGATTATATTCAAACACTGTGATGCCAATTCGCTCAATTTTAGGATACACATTTTGATAACTGTTAAAGTTGAACGATTGAGCTTGAGCAACTAAGCTTTCACACTCTTGGGGTGTGGCAAATTCTTTTAACCGAATTAAAGGAATTTGATTTTCCAAAAGCATTCTTAAAGACTCTGTAGTTAAGGAATACTCTTGCTTGTTTTCCCAAACCTTGGATTTGATTTTGTTAGAAATGGCAGTCATAATGAAGTTCCTTTTTTGCAGGTGTTTACTGACAGTTTAGAGACGCTAATTAGCATCTCTAAAGACTTATTAAATGAATGTTTATTGATGAGCCTGAGCTTGTTCAATAAATTCTTGAAGTTTTTGACCTAGTGCCTGGACATGAGGTGGTAACACCATACTTTCATGATTGCCAGGAACTACAACAGTTTCTATATTTGCCACTAGTTCATGCCAGTAATATTCAAGTTTATCCCAGTGATATTCAAGGCGATCATCATTAAATTCACTGGCTTTCAATAGAACAATTGAACCTGAATAATATTGAGGTTTGTAATTTTGTAAAGCTTGAGTGTTGAGTTGGAAAAGTTCCAGAAGATGGGGAGCTTGATCAAAGTCAAAACCATTTATAACTATATTTTTCTGTTTGGCTTGTTCTCTGACATATACTATCTGTTCCTCTATTTCTAATTGCCGCAGTTCCTCTAAACAAAGGTCTAAACCTTCTTTGAATAACTCTACCAATAGATAAGCATAATCTATTGTTTCTGTAGGAGTTAAAGAAGGAAGAGGAGCATCTAGTATAGCCAACAGAGCTATCTGTTCGCCTTGATGAGAAAGTTGTTGAGCCATCTCAAAAGCTACTAAGCCGCCAAAAGACCAACCAGAGAGAAAATAAGGGCCATGAGGTTGAACAGTTTGTAACTCTTGGATGTAATGAGTTGCCATTTGTTCAATACTAGTATGAGGCTGATTTTCAGGATTTAAACCAACAGATTGTAGTCCATAAAATGGTCTGTCTGAACTCAAATAAGAGGCAAGATGATGATAACAAAGAACATTTCCTCCACCAGGATGAACACAGAAAAGCGGTGCTTTATTGCCATTAGTTTTGATAGGAACTAGGGCAGACCAAGGTAAAGAGTCTCTTGAAGAATCCAGAAAATGAGCTAGTTGTTTGATGGTGGGATATTGAAACAAAATAGCTAAAGGTAAATTTACCTGGAAACGTTTTTGAATCTGGGTCATCAAACGCAGAGCAAGAAGAGAATGCCCCCCAAGTTCAAAGAAATTATCTCCTATACTAATAGGATGAATTTCCAGAATTTCTTCCCAAGTTTGTAACAGTTGAAACTCAGATACATTTCGTGGAGCCTCAAAGTCATTACGTAATTTCTTTTGAACAACTTTCTGAGGCGGTCTAACTTGGGGAATTTTATCTGCTGAAATTGTTTCAATTAAGATTTTCAAGTCCTGTTCTGGAAGCTCAACAATGCTGTTTAATAAAACCTGAAAGTGATCCAAAATTAGAGTGATAGCCTGATTGTCATAACGCGATCGCTGATAAATGATCCGAAAGTCTAGCTCTGAACTTGGGCTAACTAGAATTGTCAAAGCATATTTTGTTTGCGCGCCTATAGCACGGTCTTGAGATTGATTTTGGTCATGGTTTGCAGATTGTTTTGCTGATGAATCGACTGGATAGTTTTGAAAAACTAAAAGACTTTCGTAAAGGGGTAACGATTTAGGTACTTCACTCCATTCGTGAATTTGTCCTTGAGAGCAGTATTCGTAATCGCGTTGGGTGAAATTTTGCTCCTGAATATCTTTTAGCCAAGACCAAAGTGATGCTTGAGGAGACACCAAAAGCCGCATTGGTAGGGTATTAATGAATAAACCTAACATCGATTCAGACCCTACCAACTCTGGAGGACGACCAGAGAAAGTCGCGCCGAATACCACATCTTCCAGACCGCTATAACGACTTAACAGCAAACCCCAAATGCCTTGAACTAAAATACCTAGGCTCAGGTGATGTTGGCGCACCAAAGTCTGTAAAGCAGCTGTCGCTGAAGCTGTCAAACTAGCTCTTTGTTCGCCATAACCCTCTTCCAGGTCGGAAACATCCACAGGATCAGTTTCTATTCCCACTAGGGTTGGGCTTTGGAAACCTTGAAGTTTATTCCGCCAGAATGCCTCTGCTTGGTACAAATCCTGCTGTTTTAACCAGGTAATATAATTTCTGTAGGGATAGCTGGGTTCGAGTAATAAATCTTGACCTTGACTAAACGCTTCGTAGAATGCAAAAACCTCTTTGAAGATGAGAGGCGTAGACCAACCATCTATCAGAATGTGATGAGAAGTCCAGACGAATTGATAAGCATTCGCGTCTACTTGGAAAAGTGCTAAACGTATTAGCGGTGCTTCCGTCATATTGAAACCAAGCAGTCGGTCTGCACTCAGATAAGTTTCTAATTTTTCTTGCTGTTGGAATAGAGAAAGTCCGCGCCAATCTTGCTGTTCCAATGAGATTTCTGCTTCCTTCAGCACAACTTGCAATGGCTCATTTTGATTTTCCCAAACAAAGGCCGTTCTGAGAATTGAGTGGCGATTAACAACACTTTGCCAAGCTCTTGCAAAGGCTAATGAGTCAAATTCTGCAATTTGCAAGTTTAAAATGCACTGTTCGAGATGTATCCCAGACTCAGAAGCAGCTAGAGTCTCAAACAGCATTCCTTGTTGCGAAGGAGAAAGCGGATAAATTGATTCAATGTTTTTATTTGGGAACCGAGTCAATAATTCATCTAGCTGTAATTGATTCAACTGTACATCTGGAAAATCGCTCGGCGTATATCCTCTATTTTCTACTAACTGACAATGCTCTATGATTGAGGCGATCGCCTGAATAAAGTTCTGTGCTAATTTCTCTACTGTGGCACGAGTATGCACATGACTATTGTAAGTCCAATCAATTTTTAATTCGCCTCCTACTACCAGAGCATTAATATCTAATAGATGGTTACGAGTTTGCTTTAAGCTGTGAAGATCTCCAGCAGATTCAGGCGCAAATCTCCAACCAGTTTCTGATTGTACTTGGTCAAACTGCCCCAGGTAATTAAAACTAATTTCGGCAGCAGGAATAGTCTGTATTTGTTCCTTAACAGTCTTATCTTGGCACAAATAACGCAGTATCCCGTAGCCAATGCCACGATTAGGAATTGCGCGTAATTGCTCTTTGATTGCTTTGATAATTTCTCCGGTTTTGTTGATTGCAGGCAGTTGCAATAATACCGGAAATAAACTGGTAAACCAACCTACCGTCCGAGATAAGTCTACATCTGAAAATAGTTCTTCTCTACCATGTCCTTCTAAGTCAATTAGTACCGTTGAATTTTTCGTCCAATCTGCTATTGCAACAACTAATGCACTTAGTAAAATATCGTTGATTTGTGTATTGTAAGCTTCGTTGACTGATAGCAGGAGAGTTTGAGTTTTTTCTTGACTTAATTTTACTGACACAGAAGCAGTATTACTAACTGCATTCTCTTGTTGAATGTCAGCATAATTTGATGGTAATGGAGTTATTTTAGCCCAAGGTTGGTTTAGCCAATAATCTAACTCCAGTTTGATGGTTTCCGATTGAGCATAATTATTTAACTTTTCTGCCCAGTCAATAAATGCTGTTGTTTTTGCATTTAGCTCAATCGGTTTTTGGGCAATTAATTGTTGATAAATGCTTTCTAAGTCTGGTAATAAAATCCGCCAACTTACACCATCTACTGCTAAGTGATGAACAATAATTAGTAACCTAGCATCACTATCATCACCCAAGTTGAACAGGACTACTCGCATTATTGGCCCTGTTGACAAGTTTAAACTTGCTTGATATTCGGTAGCGATTTTTTCTAGGGCTTGTAGTTGTTCGTGTTTGGGCGTTGATGATAAGTCAACTACAGCAAATGGTACGCTATCATCTAACCCTTGATTGATTTGTTTGTATTCATCTGCAACTGATGTGAATCTTAAACGCAAAGCATCGTGATGTTCTAGTAATTTTTTCACGGCTATTGCAATTAATTCACTTTGTACATCATGGGTAACTTGCAATAAAACTGATTGGTTATAGTGATGTGGTTCTGGCTTATTTTGCTCAAAAAACCAGTGTTGAATCGGTGTTAGCGGTGCAAATCCTGTCACTAAACCTTGTTTAGACTCAACACTTACTGTTGTATTAGCAACCTGAGCAAGTTCCGCGATGGTTTGGTTTTGGAATATTTGTTTGGGAGTAATTTGTATTCCTGAGTTTTTAGCACGAGAAACTACTTGAATACTCAAGATAGAGTCGCCACCAATTTCAAAGAAGTTGTCGTGGATGCT
Organism: Calothrix sp. NIES-2100; assembly: GCF_963875285.1. Lineage (NCBI taxonomy): Bacteria > Bacillati > Cyanobacteriota > Cyanophyceae > Nostocales > Calotrichaceae > Calothrix > Calothrix sp. NIES-2100. Next base: position 6,471,998 of record NZ_CAWNLA010000001.1, on the reverse strand, counting down.
AATTTTTTCTTTTAGTAAAAGTTGTTGCCAAATATTAGTTAAAGTTTGTTCTATGGCTGTACGTGGTGCTACGTATTCATTTTCTCGGATAATTTCTGCATCAGGTGTTGGTAGTGCTTTGCGGTCTATTTTACCGTTGGGTGTTAATGGTAGGGTGTCTAAAGTGACAAAGTCACTTGGTATCATATATTCCGGTAGCTGTTGCTTGAGGAATTGACGCAGTTGGTTCGTTGTGAGGGATTCATCACTCTTGACTACATAAGCAACTAAGCGTTTACTTCGGCTTTGCTCAGTACAAGTGTCACCGGGAATATCTTCTCTGACAATGACTACAGCTTGTTGAATTTGGGGGTGGGTGTTGAGGACTGCTTCGAGTTCTCCCAGTTCGATGCGGAAACCGCGAATCTTCACTTGGTTATCGATACGTCCCAGGTATTCAATGTTGCCATCTGCTAAATAACGTACTAAATCACCAGTTTTATAGAGGCGAGAATGTGGTTCATCGCTAAAAGGGTTAGAGATAAATTTTTTGTTTGTCAACTCAGGACGGTTGAGGTATCCTCTTGCTAATCCCGCACCGCCAATGTGCAGTTCTCCTGGTACACCAATCGGAACTGGTTGCAGATATTCATCTAAAATATAAACCTGCGTGTTAGCGATCGCACGACCGATGGGAACAATTTGCCGTTTAATTTCTTGTTGGCAAGTCCAGAAGGTTGCATCAATACAAGCTTCCGTAGGCCCATAGAGATTGTGCAAGTTGACGTTGAGATTATTTAACACTTTCTCTTGCAAAGCAATAGGTAAAGCTTCACCGCCGCAGAAGATATTTTTGAGAGAATGACAATTTTCGAGACCTCCTTGTTCTGCGAGTATTTGTAACAAAGAAGGTACAAATTGAACGGTAGTGATCTGCTGTTGAGAAATTAACTCTAACAGGTAAGCAGGGTCAGCATGACCTCCTGGTTGAGCTAAAACTAACTGTCCGCCTACTAACAAAGGCGCGTAGAATTCCCAAACTGAAGCATCAAAGCTAAAAGGTGTTTTTTGCAGAACTTTGTCTGTTTCAGTCAAGGGGAACTCTATTTGCATCCACATCATGTGGTTGTAAATAGCACTGTGAGGAATTGCTACTCCTTTGGGTTGACCTGTAGAGCCTGAAGTATAAATGACATATGCTAAGTTCTCAGGCTTAACGCTGTAAGCGGGATTTTCATCACTTTGTTGACGAATGATTTCCCAGTCTGTATCCAAAGCAACTACATCTGCTTTAGTAGAAGGCAATTCTAGGATAATTTGTTTTTGGGTTAATAACACTTTCACCTGAGAATCACCCAACATATAACTCAGGCGTTCAACTGGATAATTAGGGTCAAGAGGTACATAAGCACCACCAGCCTTAAGTATCCCCAACAGTCCCACTACCATATCTAAAGAACGTTCCACGCAAATACCTACCAGCACCTCTGGTTTTACACCCAAAGACTGCAAGTAATGTGCTAACTGGTTAGCGCGAGTATTCAATTGCTGGTAAGTCAGTTGCTGATCCTCAAATACAACTGCTACAGCATCCGGGGTGCGCTGAACTTGCTCCTCAAACAACTGATGGATGCACTTATCAGCAGGATAATCTGCTTGAGTGTTGTTCCACTCAAAAAGTAACTGTTTTTGCTCAACTTCTGTCAGCAGGGGCAAGTGTGAGATTTGCTGTTGCGGGTTAGCCACAATACCTTCTAGTAAGGTGACAAAATGCCTTGCCATCCGCTCGATAGTCCGCTCATCAAACAAGTCAGTGTTATACTCCCACGCACCCACTAGTCCAGTGTCAGTGTTCTGCATAACTAAGGAAAGGTCAAACTTTGCCGTTGCACTTTCTGTTGTCAATGGGCTAATAGTTAGCCCATTCAGTTCTATTGCAGACATAGGTGCATTTTGCAGAACAAACATTACCTGGAACAGTGGTGTATGGCTCAGATCCCGTTCTGGCTGCAATACTTCTACGAGCATTTCAAATGGCAAGTTCTGATGCGCGTAGGCATCCATCGCCATGAACCGCACCCGACCGAGTAATTCACTAAAACTGGGGTTGCCTGCTAAGTTAGAACGCATGACTAAGGTATTGACAAAAAAGCCAATTAACCCTTCTATCTCAGAGCGATCGCGGTTAGCAATTGGCGAACCCACCAAAATATCTTCCTGCCCTGTGTAGCGATAAAGCACGGTATCATAAGCGGCTAACAGCGTCATAAATAGAGTACAACCTTGCTGTTGGCTGAGTTTTACCAATCTATCAGTTAACTCGGCTGACAGTGAAAACTCGTGATATGCGCCAGAGAAAGTTTGCACAGCAGGTCTTGGTCTGTCTGTGGGGAGCAACAATAAAGCTGGTGCATCTTTTAGTTGTTGTTGCCAGTAATTTAATTGGCTTTGCAGTACATCGCCTTGCAACCAGTCTCTTTGCCAAATTGCAAAATCTGCGTACTGAATTGGCAGTGGTGCTAAAGGTGACGGCTGACCTTGAGAATAAGCATTGTATAGCGCTGTTAGTTCTTGGATAAATACATTTATTGACCAGGCATCAGAGACAACATGGTGCATACACACTAATAAAGCGTTTTCTGTCTGTGACAGCACTACTAATGTCGCTTTGACTAATGATTCACTGGCCAAGTCAAACGATTGAATCGCTTGTTGTTGCGCTAATTGCTGTAAAGCACTCTCTTGTTCGATTGTAGATAAATGCGTTAAATCAACAACCGATACTATTCCCTGTTCCCTGTCCCCTGTTAAGAATTCCCTAATAATTTGTGTTGGTTGCCCATTAACAGTAACGAAATTAGTACGTAAGGCTTCGTGGCGATGAATAATTTCTTGTAAGCTTTGCTCTAAGGCTGCTTGATTGAGATTTCCTACCAGACGCAAAGCCACAGGAATGTTGTAAGAGGGGCTGTTCGGCTCAAACTGGTCTAAAAACCACAAACGTTGTTGAGCATAAGACAGTGGTAAGTCTGTATTCTTGGCTCTTGGTAGAATTGGTGGTGCAGATAGTTCTAAGTCCTGTTGCTGTAACTGCTCTATCAAATGTGCTAATTCTGCTAGTGTGGCTGTAGCAAACAAATCACGCAATGGTAATTCTACTTTGAAAACGTTGCGGATGCGTGAAACTAGTTGCGTTGCTAGTAGGGAGTGTCCCCCTAAATCAAAGAAGTTATCATGAATGCCGACTGGTTTTACTTTCAGCACTTGCGCCCAAATTTGTGCTAAAAGTTCTTCAATCGGAGTACGAGGGGCGACATATTTATCTGTGATTTCGCTATATAAATCTGGTGCGGGTAAAGCGCGGCGGTCTACTTTACCGCTAGGAGTTAGTGGCAAAGACTCCAATAGCACAAAAGCATTGGGAACCATGTACTCTGGCAGCTTTGCTTTGAGGAATTGACGCAGTTCGCCGATTGAAGGTGTAAAATCCCGATGTCCTACTACGTAAGCGACTAGGCGTTTACTTCGACTTACTTCAGTACAAGTATCACCCGGAGTGTCTTCGCGAGCAATAATACAACATCCTTCCACATCTTCATGCTGGCTTAGTACTGCTTCAACTTCTCCCAATTCAATACGGAAGCCTCGCACCTTAACCTGATTGTCAATGCGTCCCAAAAATTCAATATTTCCATCCGGCAAATAGCGTGCTAAATCCCCAGTTTTATATAATTTTAGATTTTGGATTTTGGATTTTGGATTATTGAAGGGATTGGGGATAAATTTCTCTTGTGTTAACTCTGGTCGGTTGAGGTAGCCCCGCGCCAAAGCAACACCACCAATATACAATTCTCCTGGTATACCGACGGGTACAGGCTGTAGGAACTTGTCTAGGATGTAAATTTGCGTGTTCGCAATGGGTCGTCCAATCGGAGGAAGTAGCGGCCAAGTCTCTACGGGATTAGTCAAAGTAAAAGTGCTGATTGCATGAGTCTCCGACGGCCCATAATGATTGTGTAAAGTGCGATCGCTTAGTTTGCTAAACCACTTAGAAATAGCAGGAGTAATCTGCAACTGTTCCCCAGCTGTAATGATTTCTCGGAGATGACTATTAACTAATTCACTATCAACAGCGACTTCGGCTAATTGCTGTAAAGCAACAAAGGGAACAAACAGTCTCTCCACAGCTTTTTGTTGGAGAAAACCTAACAAAGCTACTGGATCTCGGCGCAATTCCTCTGTAATTAAGAATAATGTGCCTCCTGAACACCAGGTAGTGAAGATTTCTTGGAAGGAGACATCAAAGCTGATAGGAGCAAATTGCAGCGTTCTTGCTCCATTAGAAATTGTAGTATTTTGCAGTTGCCACAAGATCAGATTGCTAAGAGCAAGCTGATTCATGGCTACACCTTTAGGTTGACCTGTAGAACCAGAGGTATAAATTACATAAGCTAAATTAGTTGTTTGTACGCCGGAGATTAAATTGTCTTGACTGGACTGGGAAATTACTTGCCAATCAGTATCTAAAAAGACTTGGTTTGCTTGATTTGGGGGCAATCTGTCAAGAAGGGATTGTTGGGTCAACAACACTGAAACTTGAGCATCTTCTAACATGAAACTCAGGCGCTCAGTTGGATACTCTGGATCAAGCGGTAGGTATGCCCCACCTGCTTTGAGAATCCCTAATAGCCCCACAACCATTTCTAAGGAACGTTCGATACACAACCCCACCAATACATCGGGTTTCACTCCTAAAGACCGCAAATAGTGCGCCAAAGAGTTAGCGCGGCAATTTAATTGGGAGTAAGTCAGTTGTTGATTGCCAAACTCCACAGCTACAGCATCGGGTGTACGCTCTACCTGCTCTTCAAATAACTGATGGATAGATTTATCGCGGGGATAATCTACCTGAGTATTGTTCCATACTAATAACTGTTGTTGCTCAACTTGTGTCAGTAGAGGCAATTGGGAAATTTGCTGCTGCGGGTTGGCAACAACACCTTCGAGTAGAGTAACAAAATGACCCGCCATCCGCTCTATGGTGCTGGAATCAAACAAGTCTGTGTTGTATTGCCATATAGCTACCAGCCCTGAGGGAGTGTTTTTAATGAATAAAGTCAAATCAAACTTGGCTGTTGTTCTTTCTGTCGCTAATGGACTGACAGTAAGCTTAGTCAGTTCTAATTGTGATGTTGGCGCATTTTCCAAGACAAACATCACTTGAAACAACGGTGTATGGCTGAGGTCGCGTTGTGGCTGCAATGCTTTTACCAACTCCTCAAAGGGCAAATCTGGGTGGGTATAAGCTTGCAAAGTCACCTGCCGCACTCGACTGAGCAACTGCTTAAAAGAGGGGTTGTCAGACAAATCGGTACGTAGCACTAAAGTGTTGACAAAAAAGCCAATTAACCCTTCAAGTTCCACGCGATCGCGGTTAGCAAGAGGTGTACCCACTAAAATGTCATCTTGTCCTGTATAGCGATAAAGCAAGGTGACATAAGCTGTAAACAGCGTCATGAATAGAGTAGCTCCCTCTTGCCTACTAAATTGGGCAAGTGCTTGACTCAGTTGGTTTGATAATTCGACATAGTGAATTGCGCCCCGATATGTTTGAATAGCTGGTCTTGGTCTGTCTGTGGGTAATTCTATTAATGTAGGAGCGTTTTTGAGTTGTTGCTTCCAGTAATCAAGCTGCGTTTGCAGTACTTCCTTTTGCAACCATTCCCGTTGCCAAATAGCAAAGTCTGGATACTGAATTGGTAACTCAGGCAGATTTGGGGACGAATGATTACAGATTGCTGAGTAAATCGTTGCTAACTCGCCCATCAATACGCCCATCGACCAAGCATCAAAGACGATATGGTGTATTGTTAGTACCAAAGCGTGTTCTACCTCTGTGAGTTTAACCACACAAGCCCTGATTAAAGGAGAACTAGCAAGGTCGAACGGTCGAGTAGCTTCAGTTAGGGCTAATTTTTGGCAAGCGATTTCTTTTTCACTTTCAGGTAAATGAGTTAAATCTACTACTGGCACACTTAAGGTTAAGCTGTCAGCAATTACTTGAACTGGCTGCTCATTGATAGTGCGGAAATTAGTACGTAAAGTTTCGTGGCGAGAGATAATTTTGTTGAGACTTTGCTCTAGTGCCACGATGTTTAGTTGACCGTGAAGTTTTAGAGCTACGTGTTCGTTATAAAAGGGGTTATCTGGTTCTAACTGGTTTAATAACCAGAGTCGTTCTTGGGCAAAAGATAGAGGTATGTTCTGAGTGCGATCGCCCTTTTTCAGTAATAAATCTGTAGTGGTGTTTCTGTTTTTATCCTGTAGCAAAGAAATAACTTTTGCTTTATTTTTAGCTAATAAATCACGAGTTTCTAGGGTCAATACACCCTTGGGAGCATTAGCACGTAACTGCTCACCTTCAACCCACAACTTTACACCCTGTTGAGTAAGATTAGCTACTAATTGCTCGATGTTCACAGAAATATTACCTCCACTCGGATAATTCGTAATTCGTAATTCGTAATTTATTAATTAAAATGCTATTTCTTCTCTTTCATCTTCACCTAAATTGGTGTTTGATTCTGATTTATTTTCTAGCTTTGGTGCGATTTCAGCTATTGTTGGCAACTCAAACAAACTGGCTACATTTAATCGGTTAGGAAAACTATTTTTGAGCCTAGATATAACTTGAACAGCTATTAAAGAATCTCCACCTAATTCAAAAAAATTATCATGAATTCCTACTTGTTTAATTCCTAATAAATCTTGCCAGACATCAGCAACTTTTTGCTCAATTGCATTACGAGGAGCTATATAAGAGTTGGGCAAGTTAGGTCTTGAATGGAGTGCAGATAATTTTTCTGTCTGAGAAATATCTTGCTTAATTGGCAAGGAAATTTCTGATTGCCGTTCGGTTTCTTTTTGCCCAGATTTTGTACTAAATGCAGCTGATGCAGAAGCAACAGCCATAATAATTTGATGCTCAATTGCTTCAGTTTCAGGAAAAGCAGCAAATTGTACAAAATCTTGAGTGCGTAGTGCTTCAAACCACTGGTTTTTGAGGATAAAAGGCTGACCTGGGTTACGTCTTTTATCATCTAAAGGTTTTAAAAGCAGACCCCAACTAATATCAAAATCTATTTTCGGCTGAGTGATTTCCCACAGTAATAAAAAGCCACCAGGAGCTAATAAAGAGCGTACATGCTGGAGTGTTTGAGCTATGTTGCGAGTTGCGTGCAACACATTAGAAGCTAATACTACATCAAAGCTATACTTTTCAAATCCTTGCTGAGTTGGTGAGTTGTCTATATCTAGTAATCGATATTCAACAAATGGATAGTCCTTAAATTTCTCTTGGGCTTGAGTTAGGAAACCGCTACCAATATCAGTAAAAGTATAGTTGGTTTGTTGGGGCGGTAACACAGGTAATAATGCTTGGGTAGATACACCAGTACCTGCACCGATTTCTAGAACTCTTAGCTGAACAGATGATGGCAATGATTTAACTACCTGTTCTAAGCTTGAGCGCAAGATAGAGTTGTAGTAACTAATTAAGGGAGATTCTGAATATGAACCTGTATTTTCTTTTTTGTAAACCAGTTCATTGAAAATTTCCAATGGTTCTTGTTCACCAACAACAATAGCAGCTAAATTTTCCCCACAGCGTTGTACTAAATCTAAATCTACTAAAGATGAAGCAGCAAACCTCGCTCTAACTTCTGCTAAATGTTCATTAATATAATCTTGTGAACATGGTACAAACCCAGTAAATAATTCCTCATGTAGCTGTAGTTGTCCTTGCTCAACTAATATTTGCAACCACCTAGAAATCAATTGTTGATAGCGCGGAGAAATATGGCATTGTGCCACTAAATTTTCTAAAGAATCCTTTTGTTTAGGATTGCTAAAAACTCCTAATTGTTGAAATGCAGAGTTTATGTAGGCTGTACATAAACGATCCAACCACTGTCTATTCTCGTGATATGTTAACTCGTCAAGTTCTGCATTTCTCAAACTTGCTTGCTTTTGACCTGCTTGTGTAAGCAGTGTCCACAATTGTGATGTTGGGGGTATGTTTTGCAACTGTCCAGCAGCCGCTTTTTGTGGGGGGTCAATCCAATAGCGATCGCGCTCAAAGGGATAAGTTGGTAAGGGAAGACGATAATACTCATCCTGGCTATAGAATCCGAACCAATCTACCTTGACCCCAGCCAGCCATAGTTGACCTAATGTATTGATTAAAACACGACTATCAGATTGCTTTTCTTTAGGATGGCGTACCGAACTCAAGACTGTTTGTGTGGCGGCTTTGTCTGGATGTCTCTTAGCTAATGTAGCTAGTGTGTGTCCTGGCCCTACTTCTAGTAAGACTTGTTCAGGTGTTGCCAATAATTTCTCTACACCAGAGGCAAACAGCACTGTAGAACGTAGATGTTGAGCATAATATTCAGGATTTATGGCTTGGCTGACTGTAATCCAAGTACCAGTCAGGTTGGAGATATAAGGAAGTTGTGGAGGATTTAAATTAACTTCTTTAACTCGCTCTGTAAATGCCTCTAAAATTGGCTCCATCATCTGCGAATGGAAAGCGTGGGAAGTATGCAGACGACGGCATTCAATACCTTGAGCAGCCAGCTGATTTTGTAGTGCGTCTACTGCGGCTGTGGAACCGGAAACTACACATTGCGATCGCTGATTAATCGCAGCTACAGAAAGTTCTGTACCTAATAGGGATTGTACCTTGTCTGCGGGTAAGGGAACAGAAAGCATTGCTCCAGTGGGAAGCTGCTGCATCAACTGTCCGCGTGCTGCTACCAAAGTTAAGGCATCTTCTAAAGAGAAAACTTCTGCGAGAGTTGCTGCTACATACTCGCCAATACTGTGACCGATCGCAGCTTGTGGCTGCACTCCCCATGACTGCCATAATTGAGCTAAGGCGTATTCAATTACAAAAATAGCAGGTTGAGCAATTCCCGTTTGTTGGAGTTGTTTTGCGGCTTCATCAATATTTTCTTCATTAGGATACAGAATATGGCGTAAATCTAGCTCTAGTAAGGGTTTAAGAAAATCTGAGCAATAATCAACTTGTTCTTTAAATACTGCCTCGGTTTCATAAATTTCCCGCGCCATATTGATATACTGAGAACCTTGACCAGGAAACATAAAGACCACAGGGCGTTCTGTAATCTCTGTATAGTTAGTAAATACTTGTTTTGACTCTAGACTTTGAACAGCATCTTCTAAGTCTTGACAAACTAACATCCGTCGGTGATTAAAACCCCGGCGACCACTATTAAGGGTATAAGCAACATTCCCCAAGTCAAGCTCAGGATGCTCTTGTAAATGCTTATTTAAATTAGCTGTCGCCTTCTCAAGCGCACTCGCAGTCTTAGCCGACAAACACAACAGAACATCTTTACTGTTAACTGTTGACTGCGCTGCACTGAGCTTGTCGAAGTGTTGACTGTTAACTGATATTGCTTCTTCTAAAATCACATGAGCATTAGTACCACCCATACCAAAGGAACTAACACCAGCACGGCGAGGAATATTGTTATTTGTTTTCCATTCCTTTAGTGTTGTATTGACATAAAAAGGACTGTTAGCAAAATCGATTTTGGAGTTAGGTGTCTCGAAGTGCAAGCTCGGAGGCAGCATTTTATTTTGCAGTGCTAATACAGTTTTAATTAAACCTGCGACACCTGCGGCTGTATCCAAATGTCCTAAGTTACTTTTGAGCGAACCAACAGCACAGAAACCTTTTTTATCTGTAGTTTGCCTAAAAGCTTGAGTTAAAGCTGCAATTTCAATCGGATCTCCTAAAGGTGTAGCTGTACCATGAGCTTCGATGTAAGAAATTGTTTCGGCATCGACACCAGCTATAGCTTGAGCTTCACCAATTACGGCGGCTTGACCGCTTACACTAGGTGCAGTGTAGCCGACTTTCATTGCACCATCGTTATTAATAGCCGAGCCTTTAATGATGGCATGAATGTAGTCGTGATCGCTTATCGCATCCTTCAATCTTTTCAATACCACAATCCCAGCACCGCTACCAGCAATTGTGCCTTGTGCTTTGGCATCAAAAGCGCGGCAGTGTCCATCAGGAGAAAGAATCATTCCTTCTTGATACAAATAGCCTACTTTTTGGGGAATGCTAAGACTAACTCCACCAGCTAAAGCTATGTCACATTCACCATTTAAAAGACTTTGACAAGCTAAATGAACAGCAACCAAAGAAGTAGAACAGGCTGTTTGTACATTTACTGCGGGGCCAGTCAAGTCGAGTTTATATGCAACTCGTGTAGGTAAAAAATCTTTATCGTTGGAGAATCCTAACTGGAGAGGGTCAACTGTTTCTAATAATTGATGATTAGGGTAGAGGTTGTTGAGTAAATACCTACTCATCCCAACGCCACCATAAACCCCGATTAAACCATTGTAAGTTTGCGGGTCATAACCAGCTTTTTCTATCGCTTCCCAAGCCAATTCTAAAAATAGGCGTTGTTGAGGATCTATTAACTCAGCTTCTTTGGCACTATAAGCAAAGAAATTTGCATCAAACAATTCAATGTTTGATAGAACAGCACTAGCTTTTACATAATTAGGATTATTCAGTAAATCAGCAGAAACGCCAGAATTTATCAATTCTGCATCTGTTAGCCAGGAAATAGATTCTACACCATCTCTTAAATTCTGCCAAAATGATTCAATATCTTTTGCGCCTGGAAATCTACCAGCAACAGCAATAATTGCTAGTTCAGAACCGTTAAAATCATTATTGTTATGTTCTAAATCTACTGTCATTTTCCACCTTTTTGCTGAGAACGGTATTGCTGTCTGGATTGTAATTGCTTGCTCTTTAATGTTTTAATTTCGCTATGAGCTTGAGAACGATAAGTATTTTGTTTTATTGTATTTTCTTTAGACAATTTGGTATTTAAATATTGGCTCAAACTATGTACTGTTGGGTAATTAAACATATCAACTATTGACAGTTCTGCCCCAAATTCTTCTTGTAATTGCTGATTGATTTTTACTAGTAATAACGAATGCCCTCCTAGCTCGAAGAAGTTATTGTAAATTCCTACTTTTTCTACTGCTAATGCTTTTTGCCAAATGCCAGCAATAATTCTTTCTACTTCTGTATTTGGCATTACATAATCTGATGGTTGATGTAAATCTGGGTCAGGCAAAGCGCGACGGTCTACTTTACCGTTGGGTGTCAGGGGTAAGGATTCCAATATCACAAAAGCAGCTGGAACCATGTACAGTGGCAGCTTATCTGTAAGGAACTGCCGCAATTCATCTGTTGTGAGTTTTACATCTTTTTGTAGCACTACATAAGCAACTAAACGCTTGTTATCACCAGTTCCCTTGTGAGCAATAACACAACAGTTCTGCACATCACTATGCTGTGCCAAGAGACTTTCTATTTCTGCCAACTCGATGCGGAAGCCCCGAATTTTTACTTGATGATCGATGCGCTCTAAGTATTCGATATTGCCATTAGGTAAGTAACGGGCTAAATCTCCAGTTTTATAGAGGCGACCAGAACCAAACGGGTTGTTGATAAATTTTTCTTGAGTCAGTTCTGGACGGTTGAGGTAGCCTCTGGCTAACCCTACACCACCAATATGTAGTTCTCCTGGGACACCCACAGGTACAGGCTGTAAATTTTCATCTAAGATGTAGACCTGTGTATTGGCGATCGCTTTACCAATATTTATTTTCTCATCATCAGTGCATTTGGCGATCGTCGCACAGACAGTAGCTTCGGTTGGCCCGTAAGCGTTGAAGAAGTTTCTGCCAACAGACCATTGCTTAATTAATTCCGCAGCACAAGCTTCTCCAGCGACAATAATTGTTTGCAGTGTCGGCAGTTCTTCTTGTGGCATAACTGCTAACGCCGATGGTGGTAGAGTGATATGGGTAATGCCATAATTTCTTAGTAGCTCAATTAACGGCTTCCCTGGTAATAAAGAGTCTTTTGTTCCCAAATAAAGCGTTCCCCCTGAGCCAAAAGCCATAACAATTTCCCAAATAGAAGCATCAAAACTGAAGGAAGCAAACTGGAGAACGCGACTATTTGAAGTTAAGCCAAACGTTTGAATTTGAGCTTGAGCTAAGTTACATAGTCCTTTATGCTCAACCATGACACCTTTAGGTCTACCTGTTGAGCCAGAGGTGTATATCAAGTTAGCTAAATGAAAGGCTTTTACTCCACTGCTGGGGTTATCTTGATGATTTTGGGCAATTTGTTCCCAAGTTTCATCTAAACAGACAAGTTTTGCTTGATGTTTAGGCAACCTCTCAATTAGATGCTGTTGAGTTAGCAGCACTGAAACTTGAGCATCTTCTAGCATGAAACTCAAGCGTTCAATTGGATACTCTGGGTCAAGTGGTAAATACGCACCACCTGCTTTGAGAATCCCCAACAGCCCAACCACCATATCTAAAGAACGCTCTACACAAAGACCCACCAGCACATCTGGTTTTACACCTAATGAACGCAAGTAATAAGCTAATTGGTTAGCACGACAATTTAATTGGTGGTAAGTCAGTTGTTGATTGCCAAAAACTACAGCTACAGCATCCGGTGTTTTTTCAACCTGCTCCTCAAACAACTGATGGATACATTTATCCTGGGGATAGTCTGCTTGAGTATTGTTCCATTCAACGAGTAACTGCTGTTGCTCAACTGCTGTCAATAGAGGCAATTGAGAAATCTTCTCCTCTGGGTTAGCAATAATACCTTCAAGCAAGGTGACAAAATGACCAGTCATGCGCTCAATGGTACTAGCATCAAACAAGTCAGTGTTGTAATCCCACACTCCTACTAGTCCATTTTCAGTGTTCTGCACAATCAACGTTAAATCAAACTTCGTGCTTGTACTTTTTACCTTGAGTGGACTGACAGTTATCCCAGTTAACTCTACTTGAGAATTGGGAGCATTCTGGAGGACAAACATTACCTGAAAAAGTGGTGTATGGCTGAGATTTCGTTCTGGCTGCAATGCTTCCACCAGCATTTCAAAAGGTAAGTTCTGATGAGAGTATGCTGCCAAAGCGATTTCTCGAACACGACTTAATAGTTCACTAAAACTGGGGTTGCCTGACAAATCGCTACGCATAACTAAGGTATTGACAAAAAAGCCAATTAACCCTTCTATCTCAGAGCGATCGCGGTTAGCAACAGGAGACCCTACCAAAATATCTGATTGCCCTGTGTAGCGGTAAAGTAAGGTATCAAACACTGCTAGCAGCGTCATAAACAGAGTACAACCTTGCTCCTGGCTGAGTTGTACCAACCTATCAGTTAACTGGGCTGACAGTGAAAACTCGTGATATGCCCCAGAGAAAGTTTGCACAGCAGGTCTAGGTCTGTCTGTAGGCAGGGGCAATAAAGCTGGTGCATCTTTTAGTTGTTGTTGCCAATAATTCAGTTGGCTTTGTAATACATCGCCTTGCAACCACTGTCTTTGCCAAATGGCGAAATCTGCATATTGAATGGGTAATGGTGCTAACGATGGAGATTGACCTTGAGAATAACCGTTGTACAGTGCCGCTAGTTCTTGCACAAACACATCCATTGACCAGCCATCAAAGACAATGTGATGTATACAAACTAATAAGGCGTGTTCTATCTCGGACAAAATTACCAACGTTACCCTGACTAATGCTTCAGTTGCCAGGTTAAAGGGTTGTTGCGCTTGTTGTTGCGCTAATTGATGCAAAGCAGTTTCTTGTTCGGTTGTGGGTAAATGCTTTAAATCAACAACAGATACTAATCCCTGTTTCCTGTCCCCTATAACCTGAGTTGCTTGTCCATCAACTGTGACGAAGTTTGTACGTAAAGCTTCGTGGCGGTAAATAATTTCTTCTAAGCTTTGTTCTAAAGCTGCAACTTGTAGAGTTCCAACTAGACGTAAAGCTAAGGGTATGTTGTAGAAGGAACTATTGGGGTTGAGTTTGTCTAAAAACCATAGCCGTGTTTGGGCATAAGACAGCGGTAATTCTGCATCTTTTGCCCGCCTTAAAATAGCTGATGCTTTCAGTTGTGAGCTTTGTTGCTGCAACTGTTGAATTTTTTGAGACAATTGGGCAACTGTGGGTGCAGCGAACAAGCTACGCAATGGTAGTTCTACTTTCAAGCTGGTACGCACGCGGGAGATGAGTTGCGTTGCTAGTAACGAGTGTCCTCCCAATTCAAAAAAGTTATCATCTATGCCAACTTGCTCTACTTTCAGAACTTGCGCCCAAATTAGCGAGAGGATTTCTTCGATTGGGTTACGAGGGGCAACATATTTGTCTGATAATTGACTGTGTAAATCAGGTGCAGGTAAAGCGCGACGGTCTAGCTTACCGCTGGGCGTAAGTGGTAAAGCTTCTAAAATGACTATTGCACTTGGCACCATATACTCTGGTAACTTTTCCCTGAGGAAGCTACGCAGTTCGCTAACTGTGATTATCTGCTGTTTTTGCGGAACAACATAAGCGACTAAGCGTTTGCTTCCAGGAATCTCTTCGCGGGCAATGACACAAGCTACCTGCACATGAGGATATTGACTCAGGACTGTTTCGATTTCGCCCAATTCAATCCGAAAACCACGTATTTTTACTTGATTATCAATACGTTCTATGTATTCTATATTGCCATTGGGTAAATAGCGCGCCTTATCCCCAGTTTTATATAATCTACTACCTCCAACCTTGTCAAACGGATTAGGGATGAATCTCTCTTTTGTTAACTCTGGACGGTTGAAGTAGCCAGGGGCTAAAAGCACACCACCAATATGCAATTCTCCTGGTACACCAACGGGTACAGGTTGCAAAAACTTGTCTAGGATGTAAATTTGCGCGTTGGCAATGGGACGACCAATGGGAGGAATTAACGGCCAAGTTTCTACTGAATTATTTAGAGTAAAACAAGTGGCTAAATGGCTCTCTGATGGGCCGTAATGATTGTGCAAAGTACAATCAGTTAGTTTGTTTAACCACCGAGAAATAGCCGGAGTAATTTGCAACTTTTCCCCAGCCGTAATAATTTCTCTCAAATGACTATTAACTAATTCACTACTAACAGCAACTTCTGCTAATTGCTGTAAGGCAACAAAGGGAACAAAGAGTCTCTCAACAGCTTTTTGTTGGAGAAAACCTAACAAAGCTAAGGCATCGCGGCGTAATTCTTCGCTGATTAAGAATAATGTGCCTCCAGAACACCAAGTAGTAAATATTTCTTGAAAGGAAACATCAAAGTTAATTGAAGCAAATTGCAGGGTTTTTGCTGCACGAGCTATTTTCAGATTTTCCCCATGCCATAAGATCAGATTGCACAAGGCAAGCTGATTCATCGCTATACCCTTGGGTTGGCCTGTAGAACCAGAAGTATAAATTATATAAACTAAGTTATTAGGTTGTACGCCGGAGATGAGATTGTCCTGGCTGAACTGGGAAATTACTCCAGCGTCAGTATCTAAGCAGACAAGTTTTGCTTGATGCTGGGGCAGTCTATCAAGGATTGACTGTTGGGTAAGTAATACTGAAATTTGAGCATCTTCTAAAATCAAGCTCAAACGTTCAGTCGGATACTCAGGGTCAAGTGGCGCATAAGCCCCACCAGCTTTGAGAATCCCTAGTAGTCCGATGACCATCTCTAAAGAACGCTCGACACAAAGACCCACCAGCACATCTGGTTTTACACCCAAAGACCGCAAGTAATGCGCCAAAGAGTTAGCACGGCAGTTTAATTCATAGTATGTTAATTTTTTATCTTCAAACTCCACTGCCACAGCATTGGGTGTAAGTTCCACCTGATCTTCAAACAACTGATGGATGGACTTATGAAGCGGATAATCTACGTCTGTATCATTCCACTCGACAAGTAATTTTTGTTGTTCTGGTTGTGTCAGTAGTGGCAATTGTGAAATTTGCTGTTGCGGGTTAGCAATAATACCTTCAAGCAAGGTGACAAAATGACCAGTCATTCGCTCAATGGTACTAGCATCAAACAAGTCAGTATTATATTCCCAAATTCCTACCAGCCCAGTGGCAGTGTTGTACATGATTAAAGTTAAATCAAACCTGGCGTTTGTGCCTTTCATGGGGAATGAACTGACAGTTAGCCCACTCAGTTCTACTCCAGATATGGGCGCATTCTGGAGAGCAAACATTACCTGAAATAGTGGTGTGTGGCTCAGATCCCGTTCTGGCTGCAATGCTTCTACCAGCATTTCAAATGGCAAGTTCTGGTGGGCGTAGGCATCCATCGCCATGAACCGCACCCGACCGAGTAATTCACTAAAACTAGGATTGCCTGCTAAGTTAGAACGCATAACTAAGGTATTGACAAAAAAGCCAATTAACCCTTCTATCTCAGAGCGATCGCGGTTAGCAATTGGCGAACCTACCAAAATATCTTCCTGCCCTGTGTAGCGATAAAGCAGGGTATCATAAGCAGCTAACAGCGTCATAAACAAAGTACAACCTTGTTCTTGGCTGAGTTTTACCAATCTATCAGTTAACTCGGCTGAGAGTGCAAACTCGTGATATGCGCCGTTGTCGGTCTGTACAGCAGGTCTGGGTCGGTCTGTGGGTAGCGACAATAAAGCTGGTGCATCTTTTAGTTGTTGTTGCCAGTACGAGAGTTGATTTTGCAGTACATCACCTTGCAACCACTGTCTTTGCCAAATGGCGAAATCTGCATACTGAATTGGCAGTGGTGTTAAAGGTGACGGTTGACCTTGAGAATAAGCATTGTACAGTGCCGCTAACTCTTGAACAAACACACCTATTGACCAACCATCAGACACGATGTGGTGCATACACAGTAACAAAACCTGTTCTGTTGGTGACAGAATCAATAATGTTGCCCTAACTAATGCTTCATCTGCCAGATCAAACGGTTGAATAGCTAGCTGTTTCGCTAATTGCTGTGTGGCGATTTCTTGTTCGCTACTTGGCAGATGTTGCAACTCAACAATTGATACTGTCCAATTCGTCTGTTTGTGAATGATTTGAGTTGGTTTTCCATCAACTGCGATGAAGTTGGTGCGTAAAGCTTCGTGACGAGCAATTATTTCTTGTAAGCTTTGTTCTAAGACAGGTATATTTAACGTTCCTACAAGACGCAACGCTGTAGGGATATTGTAGAAGGCGCTGTTTGGGTTTAACTGGTCTAAAAACCATAAACGCTGTTGAGCAAAGGACAGTAATAAATCTGCGTTCTCTGCCCGCCTGAAGATAGGTGCTGTAGAAAATTCTGAGTCTTGTTGCTGCAATTGCCCAATCAGATGTGCTAATTCGGCTACTGTAGCTGCGGCAAACAACTCACGCAATGGCAATTCTACTTTGAAAACATTGCGGATGCGTGAAAGCAATTGCGTTGCTAATAGGGAATGTCCACCAAGTTCAAAGAAGTTATCATGAATCCCCACTTGCTCTACTTTGAGGACTTGCGACCAAATTTGTGTCAGCATCTCCTCGATGGGAGTGCGTGGTGCGACATACTTTTCTAGCCGTGTGTCGTCTAACTCTGGTTTGGGCAGGGCGCGGCGGTCTACTTTGCCGTTGGGAGTCAAGGGTAGGGATTCCAGAAGTACTAGAGCACTTGGAATCATATACTCTGGAAGTTTTTCCTTGAGATACTGCCGCAGTTGGTTGATAGTAAGTGATTCAGCACTCTTGACTACATAAGCAACTAAACGTTTGTCCCCTGGTTCATCTTCTCGAACTACTACTACGCTTTCCCACACATCTGGGTGAGAAGTGAGTAATGCCTCAATTTCTCCCAATTCAATGCGAAAACCGCGAATTTTTACTTGGTTATCTATGCGTCCCAAATACTCTAACTCGCCGTTGGGCAAATAACGTGCCTTATCTCCTGTTTTGTATAAGTGCTGAGGAGCCACTGCGTTGCGGGGGCTCCCCCCGTTGTAGCAAGTGGCGTTGCTGAGGAGCCACTGCGTTGCGGGGGTTCCCCCCGTTGTAGCAAGTGGCGTTGCTGAGGAGCCACTGCGTTGCGGGGGTTCCCCCAGCAAGTGGCGTTGCTGAGTATACTTTTCTCTTTTGCCTTCTGCCTCCTCAAAAGGATGAGGGATAAACCGTTGTTGGGTCAGTTCCAGACGGTTGAGATAACCACGTGCTACTCCAGCACCACCAACATACATTTCACCCGGAACACCAATCGGTACTGGCTGAAGATGTTCATCTAGCACATATACTTGTAAATCGGGTATCGGGCGACCGATGACACTGGCTGTGCTTTGCAAATCTGCTTTGCTCAATGGGCGATAGGTGACGTGTACGGTGGTTTCGGTAATCCCGTACATATTCACCAGTTGGGGCTGCTGGTCGCCATGTCGCTCAAACCAAGGCTGTAAACTCGAAAGTTCTAAGGCTTCCCCACCGAAAATTACTAGGCGTAAGTTTAACTCGCCAGTAGTTGTCATTGACTGTTCGGCTTGAATTAATTGGCGGAAGGCTGAAGGAGTTTGATTGAGAACTGTAACTTTCTCTTGTACTAATAGCTGGTAGAAAGATTCAGGCGATCGCGTCACTAAATACGGTACTACTACCAGTCGCCCACCATACAGCAATGCACCCCAAATTTCCCATACGGAGAAGTCAAAGGCGTAAGAGTGGAACATTGTCCACACATCATCTTGATTTAATTTATACCAAGCTTCCGTGGCTGCAAATAGACGAGTTACATTACTGTGATTAACTAAAACGCCTTTAGGCTTACCTGTGGAACCTGAAGTGTAAATAACATAAGCCAGATTATCGGGTGTAGCGGTGTTTTCTGGGTTTGATTCGCTGTTTTGAGCTATTTTTTCCCAATCGGTATCTAAGCAAACAACACGCACTTGATGTTTAGGTAGAGATTCTATTAATCGCTGTTGGGTTAATAGCACCGAAAGTTGAGCATCTTCTAGCATAAAGCTCAACCGCTCTTGGGGGTAGTCTGGATCGAGTGGTACATAAGCTCCACCTGCCTTGAGAATCCCCAAAAATCCTACAATCATTTCTAGCGATCGCTCTACACACAAACCGACCAGCACATCGGCTTTTACGCCTAAAGACTTGAGGTATTGTGCCAAAGAGTTAGCGCGAGTATTTAACTGCTGATAAGTCAGTTGTTGATTACCAAATACTACAGCTACAGCATCAGGTGTGCGCCGAACCTGTTCTTCAAACAATTGATGAATACATTTATCAGAAGAATAGTCTATTTGAGTGTTGTTCCATTCCACCAACAGTTGATGACGTTCTGCTGTGGTTAAAAGTGGTAATTGAGCAACTCGCGAGTTGGGGTTGGTAACAATGGCTTGGAGTAAAGTTTGAAAATTTTGCGCTATGCGGGTAATTGTAGTCGCATCAAATAAATCAGCACTGTAATACCAAACCCCCTCCAAACCTTCGGAAGTTTCGCAGTAGTTCACTTCCAGGTCAAATTTGACCATTTCATCAATTGGCAAAGAGATGTTCTCGATAGTTAAACCAGGCAAATCACCAAAAGACAGTGAAGCATCTTGGAGGGCAAACATCACCTGTACTAAAGGATTACGGCTCAAATCTCGCTCTGGCTGTAACCTTTCTACCAACATCTCAAAAGGTAAATCCTGGTGGGCGTATGCTGACAAAGTTGTCTGCCGCACTTGTGCTAGGAAGTCGGCAAAGCTGGGGTTGCCAGAGATATCGCCCCTTAATGCTAAGGTATTGGCAAAAAACCCCATAATCTGCTCGACTTGGGAGTTATTGCGGTTAGCGATGGGGGAGCCGACAATAATATCTGACTGACCGCTATAACGAGAAATTAACACCAAAAATGCAGCCAGTAGAGTCATATATAACGTTGCGTCTGACTCTTGGCTCAACTGTTTGAGGCGTTGCGTCAGGTCACGGTCTAGTTGAAAACGCCCAATTCCACCCCGGAAGGACTGAACTGGAGGCCGTGGTTTATCAGTAGGCAATTCTAGTACACCAGATACACCAGCTAACTGCTTTTGCCAGTAAGCTAGTTGGCGTTCTAAAACTTCACCTGTCAGCCATTGGCGTTGCCAAACTGCAAAGTCTGCGTACTGTATGGGTAATTCTGGTAGTGGGTTAGGTAATCCTTGAATGAAAGCTGTATATAGCCCAGATAACTCACTGAAGAAGATGTTCAAAGACCAGCCATCATAGATAATGTGGTGCATCTTCAACAGCAGTATATGCTCCTGTTCACTCAGTTGGAGTAAGGTGAATTGTACTAACGGCCCAACAGCCAAATCGAAAGCCTGGGATGCCACAGATTTCGCTATTTGTTGAATCTGGTCAGTTTGCTGGGGCGCTGACAACCCCTGCAAATTATGAATGGGCAAAGTTAAGGCAGAAGGGGGAGCAATAACTTGGACGGGTTTTCCATCAACTGCGGGAAAAGTAGTTCTTAATACCTCGTGGCGACGAATAATTTCACTTAAGCTCTGCTCTAGTGCAACTATATTCAATGACCCATTCAGTCGCAGAATGAGCAGCACATTGTAAGAACGGCTGTCTGGTGAAAACTGGTGCAAAAACCAGAGTCGTTGCTGGGCAAAAGATAGAGGTAGTTCGCCGTCTCGTGGTACTGCTTTAATCGGCAACTGATGAGCAGCTTTAACTTGCTTTGCTTGTTGTAAAAATAGCAGAATTTCTGTTTTGCGATCGCCTATTTGCTGACGTAGTGTTGAAGTTAAAGCCTCTTCCGGCGCATAACAATTCAAATCATCACCATCAGCCTCTAGGTAAATACTCAAGCTTGCTAGATGACGAAGAAATTCAACAGTGCTGTTAGCCTTGATCATAACTTCACCACCTTGCTACTCACTTTTTTAATTGATAAATCTTGTGTGACTAAATTAAATACTTCTATATAGTTTGCTATCCCAGCTACGGTAGGAGACTCAAACATCATCTGTACAGATAAATTAAGCCCAAAAGCTGAGTTAATCCGTGAGATTGCTTGAGTAGCTAGTAGAGAATGTCCACCCAAGCTAAAGAAATTATCATGAATGCCTACTTGCTCTAACTTCAGCACTTGAGACCAAATCAGTGCTATTTTTTCCTCAATGGGTGTACGCGCAGCGACATATTTTTCTAGAATTATGCTGTCTAAATCTGGTTTTGGTAAAGCACGGCGGTCTATTTTCCCATTAGGATTTAGTGGCAAAGACTCCAAGCTCACAAAAGCATTAGGAACCATGTAATCTGGTAGCTTTGCCTTGAGGAATTGCCGTAGTTCGTCCATTGTAGGTGTACATTCTTGGTGTGCTACCACGTAGGCGACTAAACGTTTATCTCCAGGGATATCTTCACGCATAATCACACAACATACCTGCACATCACTATATTGGCTGAGAACTGTTTCTATTTCGCTCAACTCAATCCGAAAACCACGTATTTTTACTTGATTGTCGATGCGTCCAATATATTCAATATTGCCATCCGGTAAATAGCGTACTAAATCCCCAGTTTTGTAAAGGCGTTCAATTTGATTAAATAATTCAATTTCAATAAATTTTTCGGCAGTAATTTCAGGTCGATGAAAATAACCTTTTGCTAGCCCAGCACCACCAATATGTAGTTCTCCGGGTACACCTACAGGTACGGGCTGTAGTTGGGAATCTAGCACATAAATTTGAGTATTAGAAATTGGTCGTCCGATGGGAATAGTTGTTGCGCTTTGTGGAACATCCTCAACCAAGTAGTAAGAACTAAATGTGGTGTTCTCTGTCGGTCCATAAACATGAAGTAGTCTCTGCGGCGCACCATTTTTGATGACTTGTTTCACCCATTTAGGATCTACAGCCTCGCCACCAAATAGCAGATACCGTAGTGAATTGAAAGCCGAAGGGACTTCTTGGGCAATTTGATTGAATAAAGCAGTTGTTAAGAATAAGACACTGATATTTTGGGCTTGGAGAAATGCTGCAAAATTCTGGGGTGAAAGTGCTAAATCTTTGCTCACCCCAACTAACCGCGCTCCATTTAGTAAGGCTCCCCAAATTTCAAAAGTTGCCGCATCGAAGGCACAATTGGAAGCTTGAGCAATAATATCTTTTGGTTCTATGTTGATGTAATTTGTGTTCTTCACCAAGCGGTTCACGGCTCGATGATTCACGGCTACGCCTTTGGGTTTCCCGGTTGAACCTGAAGTGTAGATGACATAAGCGAGGTTATCAGGTTTTACTTGGGCTGTGGGGTTTTGTTTGCTGAAAAGAGCGATCGCCTCTGCATCGGTATCAAAACAAACAACACTCGCTTGGTGTATGGGGGTAGCATTAGCTAATTTCTGGGTTGTCAAAAGCACCGATAGCCCAGTGTCTTCAAGCATAAAGCGCAAACGTTCTTGGGGATACTCTGGGTCTAGTGGCACGTAAGCCCCACCCGCCTTGAGAATACCCAGTACGCCCACAATCATTTCTAAGGAACGCTCTACACAAATCCCCACCAGTACATCGGCTTTCACACCCAATGAGCGTAAGTAATGCGCTAATTGATTAGCTTGGTCATTCAATTGTTTATAAGTCAGTTGTTGATTACCAAACACCACAGCTACAGCATCGGGGTTGCGCTGCACCTGCTCTTCAAACAACTGATGGATAGATTTATCTTGGGGATAGTCTGTTTGGGTGTTGTTCCATTCCACCAACAATTGATGATGTTCTGACTGGGTTAGCAGAGATAATTCGCTAACTCTCTGATTGGGATTGCTAACTATTGCTTCTAACAAAGTCTGGAAATGACCAGTCATCCTCGCAATTGTATCTGCCTCAAACAGATCGCTGTTATATTCCCACGACCCAATTAATCCCGTTTGTGTCTGCCACATCGAGAGGCTCAAATCAAATTGAGATGTACCTCGTTCTACCATCTCTGGAGTCAGACTAATATCAGGTAACTCTAAAGTATCGAGGGAAAAGTTCTCTAAAACAAACACCACTTGAAACAAAGGGTTGTAGCCTAGAGAACGTTCTGGCTGTAGTGCTTCTACCACTTGCTCAAATGGTACGTCTTGGTGTGCGTGAGCATCCCAAACAACAGAACGGACTTGTTGCAGAAATTGAGAGAAACTCGGATTATCTTCGATTTGAGTACGCAACACCAAAGTATTGACAAAACAGCCAATTAACCCTTCAATTTCTTGACGATTGCGGTTAGCAAAAGGCGAACCAATACAAATATCATCTACACCGCTATAGCGATTGAGTAACACTGCATAAGCAGCCAGCAGGGTCATAAATAAAGTGACACCTGACTGTTGACTAAGCCTTAATAATTGAGAGGTTAAATGCTCTGTTAGTTGAAATCGAATGGTGCTACCAGAGAAAGTTTGCACTGGTGGACGCGGATAATCAGTTGGCAACTCTAATAAAGGTGGCGCATCGGCTAACTGTTGTTTCCAGTAATTAAGTTGTTTTTGTTGAACTTCTTGCGTTAACCACTGGCGTTGCCAAAGGGCAAAATCAGCGTATTGTATCGTTAATTCTGATAAGGGATTTGGTTCACCTTGAGTATAAGCATGATAAAGAGCTTCTAACTCTTTGAAGAATATCCCCATTGACCAACCATCAGTAATGATGTGGTGTATGGTCAAAATCAACAAGTGAGATTCTGCATCCTGTCGTAGTAGAGTGGCTCGTAATAAAGGAGCAATACCCAAGTCGAAGGGTTTGCGAACCTCTTGAGTCACTATTTGTTGCACTGAGTCTGGTGATAAACCTTGCAACTCTACTACGGGTATGGCGATGGCGCAGAGCGCCCGCTTCTCTTCGAGACGCTTCGCGAACGCTAACGCAACAGTGGGTGATATCGTCTGAAAAGGGATGCCCTCTCTCACCGTAAAGGTAGTTCGTAAAGCTTCATGACGGCGGATAATTTCGTTGATACTTTGTTCTAAGGCTGTCAGTGAGAGCTTGCCAACAATCCGCACTTGTAGACTTTCATTATAAAATGGGCTTTCCTTATCTAGTTGATAAAGAAACCACATCCTTTGTTGAGCAAAAGATAGAGGCAACTCCCCACCCCTGGCAACTGGCACTAGAGGCAAAGAGGTAGATTGTGTAGCTATTTGAGCTTCTTTGAGGAAAGCAAGAATTTCTGTTTTTCGCTCTTTGAGTTCCTGCTGGATGGCTGCTGTCATCACTCCTTTGGGAGCGCGACAGCCAAGTTGATCTCCGTCAATCCAGATTTTGACACCCTTAGTTTGCAAATTAGCTAAAAACTTTTCTATACTCATATCCTTACTTCCTCATATTCTTCTGCGATCGCCTCAATAGATGGACTTGTATCCTGAGTTACTCCTAAAATCGCCTCAATACTCTGGGCTAAAAGGGCGATCGTGGGTGCTTTAAATAATCGTTGTAGAGACAACTCAACAGAGAAATCTTGGTGTAACCGAGAAATCACTTGGCCAGCCAGCAAGGAATTTCCTCCTAACTCAAAAAAGTTGTCGTGAATGCTTAAAAGTGGTACTTTCAGAACTTCTTGCCAACATTGAGCAACTTTGAACTCTATCTCGTTGCGTGGTTCTATTCGCTCTCTATTTTCCTGAGTGCTAATTCTCTTAATTAGGCTGGCGCGATCTATTTCACCATTTTCTAGACAAGGCATTTCGGGTAGTTGTACTAATTTGCAGGTGCAAGAAGTTCCAAAGCGATCTTGCACTTGCAAGTTTGGTAATTGCACAACCTCATTACTAGCAGTAGTGAAATATGCAGTTAACTTCTGTAAATTAAAGGCTTGAGATTGCCAACGTTGAATGTTTTGGTTGCGACCATCCAAACCTATCAATAGATGCGTTTGCTGATGTTGTAAGCTGGCAAGCATCGAAGATATTGCCTGGGAAACAGACATCACATAAAAACCTTTGGCGCGAATCAGATTCTTCATCTGATATCCTTGGCTCATTCCTGTCTCATCCCACATACTCCAACTGAAACAATAGCTTGTTAATTCACTGTAGGAATTTTGGTAATGAGAAAAGCAGTCTAGAAAACTATTAGCAGCCGCATAAGCTCCAACAGCAGTGCTACCAAAAAAACCATGTGCCGAAGAAAAGTTGATAAAAATACTGCCCTTGATATCTTTTACCAGTTGATGTAATGCCCAAGTCCCTAACACCTTGGGATGCAGTATTTCTGTTAATTTTTCCTGAGTTTCTTCCAGTACAAGTTGTTCGTGAAAATTTCCAGCTAAATGAAGTATTCCATCTAGATTTTTACCCCATTTGGATTGGGCTTTTTTAACTATTGTTCGTAACTGTTTCAAATCACAAATATCCACAGCTTCGTAAAATATCTCTCCTCCAAGCTGTTTTAATTCTTGATAAGCTTTTAGACGTTGTGCAACAATATCACTTTTATCTGGTAAAGGAGTTCTGCCAATCAACAGTAATTTAGCTTGGTAATGTTTTAACAAATACCGCGCAATTTCAATACCTATACCACCAAGTCCCCCGGTAATTAAATAAGTTCCTCCTTGCTTGAAGGTGATTGAAGATTTAGGTGCGTTGCTCCAATCAACTTTTTCCAAACGAGGGACGAAACGCTGTCCATTTCTGTAGGCTACTTCTCGTTCTTTTGAGGAAACCTGCATCTCTTGGAAGATATAATCTCCATTTATTACAACTTCAGCGAAAGGCAAATCAATGTGGCGACAGTTCAACCAAGGTAATTCTTGAGGAATGGTTTTCAGTAGACCTAATACTGCTGATTTCTCGTAAGCTATAGGGTCATCTGCAACAATAGATTGGATATGAGAAGAAATAAATAGTAATTGAACCGAATTATCAGCACCCTGAACTTTGGCTAAAGCTTGAGTCAAGAACAATAAACTATAGATGCTATGTTCTTGTGCTTGTTCGAGAGTATCAATGCTTTTTATTTCGCCAATATATTTTTCATAAGTCCATAAATGGAGAATCTGCCCAATCATAATATTATCTGCTGCTAAGGATTCCATTAAAAGTTGGTAATCCTTAGCTGCTCCTGGAGCAATTGTGTAGTGTGAGCGATTGATTTTTTGGAAATCTTCTCCAGGTGCAACAGTTATATATGGCAGGTTCTGTTCTGACAAGATTTGACATAAATAAGACCCTAACCCACAAGAATCTAGAAATATTAGAGTGAAATTAGTAATAGTAAAATTACAAATAATAGGTTTTTTGGGCTGCCATACTTGACAGTAGAACCAGTTGGGAATGGTATTGGCATTACCCAGTAATATATCAATTCGTCTAATAATTGATTTAAACTCACCTGCATTGAAGCGCTGGCTAAGTTGCGATCGCTGAATTTTACCAATAGCAGTTTTCGGAATAATTTCTTGCTCTACTGGAATTAAATAATCTGGATTTATCCCCACTTTCTTGACAACAGCAGTGCGAATTTCTTTAAGCAGATTAACTAAACTGCCATCATCAGAAAGAGGAGTCTTGAAAAAGATAGCTAATTTATCAGTATTAATTCCTGGTTGTCTGACTGCACAGGCGGCTGTATATGAAACTTCTACATCTTTAAGTTCCTCAACCGCACCTTCAATTTCATGGCAGTAGTAGTTGAGTCCATTGATGATAATGATGTCTTTGAGTCTTCCAGTAATAGTCAAACATCCTTGATGCAGAAATCCTAAATCTCCGGTATTAAACCAGCCATCGGTGGTAAAAACTTCTTGGTTTGCCTGTGGATTCTGATAGTAACCACTAGTAACAGATGCACCTTTTACTTGCAGTCGTCCAATTGTACCTTCTAGGACTATTTGTTCATTTTCATCAACAATTCGCAATGAAGCACCAGCAATAGGAGACCCCAACTCTACAAATGAAGCATCATCAGATGATGATTCTAGGGAAAAACTATTAGAGTAAGTAATACCTGAAGCGGTTTCGCACATTCCAAAGGCTGGGTGAATCGAGTTGGTTGGTAAACCATAAGGGCGAAGCAGCTTTAAAAAATTCCTAGCTGTTTTAGTGACAATCGGCTCTCCAGCGTTGATTATAAACTTCATTGAGGATAAATTCCATTTCTGGCGATCGATATCAAAAGCCCGATATTGTTCGCGCAGCGTTCCGTAGGAAAGGTTGCCAAGGGCATCGCATATCAGGGAAAAAGCAAAGTTAGGAGCCCAACTAATAGTAGCTTGATGTTTATCAATCAAATCTAGCCACTTGAGCGGATTTTGCACAATTAAGTCAGTGGGTACATGGATTTGTTGGCAACCTATACTAACAGCCATGATGCTTAGAGATACCAATGCACCGACATGATCCAGAGGCATCCAGTTTAAAACGCTTTCCTGGCTGGAGAAATGACCCATTGCAACTAAGCCAGCTGTCATACTCAATATATTGTGATGATTTAACGTCACACACTTGGGTATGCCAGTACTTCCAGAAGTTAACAACAAAATCGCTAAATTCTCTGGCTGACTTTGATGCAATTTGAAATCCGGTTCGCACTCACGCAAATTTTCAATAGTGGCAATTTGAAAGTTTTCTAAATTTAAAAGCCGAAAAAAACCATCAATGCTGGGAGCTAAAGAAGCACTCGTCAGTACAATCGGTTTTCCTAGCATTTGCCAAGCATTGTGGAGTTTGCTTGCGGTAGTGTTGACTGGTTCGTAGGTAGGGGCGATAGATACTGGCACAGGCACAAAGCCCCCTAACACACAACCCCAAAAAGCACAGATGAAATTTTGATTATCTTCTAGTTGAAAAATTACTTTATCTTGGGGCTTGAGTCCCTGCTTTCTCAATCCCGCTAAAATTCTTTGAGCATCTTGCAATAATTCCCTATAAGACTGAACTTCCTCACTACCATCAGACTGAATGTAGATGATACCTGTAGTTGAATTTTCAGCAGTTTGTTGCAGTACTTCTTGTAAAGTTTTAGAAGTGTTTTCGGAATATTTTAGAGGTTCCCCGTGACTAATGGCTAACCTTTTCGACAAGGATGGGTTCTTATTTTCTATCTTTTGGCTAAATGTGTTCGCTTGTATATTTTGCTGACTATGTTCGGGAGTGATCTGAATATCACCTAGCAAATCCTCCAAATGCACAGGTGGAATATTTTTAACAAACGGTTCAACAACCACTGCAACACGTTCAATTTCTGAGCATGACTCTAATTGCTCCTCTGTGCGATGCATTAAGTTAGACTCAATAACTTCTAAATTAGCTAGAGCAGCTTTGTCTAACTGTCCTGTAACTGTTAGAGGTATGGTGGAAACTGGTACAAGTGCTGTGGGTATAAATTCGCTAGGCAGAATTTTTTGCAGGTGAAACAACAATTGTTCTGGTGCAAATAAACCGGATGGAACTACATAGGCAACTAGCTCCTGTGTTAGCTTTTGGGTTTGTCTCTCTATGACTGCACAATCATCTACAGTTAAGCTTGACCGGATAGCAACTTCTATTTCCCTATATATAAAATTTTTATTACTTGAATTTGATAAAAATTGGCTATTGCTATTACCTAACCGCATTAGTTTCTATATCCTTCTTAGGTTATGCTTTTTAGAAATATACTCTATATTAGTGTTAATTAAAACTAAAATTTATATCTGTACTTAATTTACTATGTTTCTGCAATTGCTCAAATATAACATAGATAATCTCAGCTTTATATAGAAAATGTAGTAGCATTAAAAACATTTTCATTGGACAGTTAAGAACGTTAAGAAGACAGTTAAGACAGTTAAGAACGTTAAGAGGACAGTTAAGACAGTTAAGAACGTTAAGAGGACAGTTAAGACAGTTAAGAACGTTAAGAAGACAGTTAAGACAGTTAAAACGCTGAAATTTTAATGAAAAATAATTACTGGCTGGTGTCGCCTAATATAGGTTCAATGCCTGAAAATCTTGCTACATGGGCTTTACATTAAATATTAAGGTTTTCAAAACTTGCATGATGTGGGTTTTAACTATCTTCTTATTAATTTTTTAAGTGTTTTAACTTTCCTTGCATACACACTTAATTAATGTTATATGTTTAATGGCTAAAACAATAGGACTTGCAAAACTAGTAAGTTAACTCAAGTAAAAGTTGTCAATAGTCCATAAGATAGAGTTTTTGACTATTAAGAATTGACTATTGGCAATCTAAACTCAACTATAAATTTACTAAACATAGCTTGAGTCCTGACAAATTTTACCAAAGGAAAAATAACAATGTATACAAATACAGTCGAAGTATTAGATATCCAAGTATTGCCATTCTTCGCACGCTTCTTGCAAGAACAATCTGCATCTGAAAATCCAGATACTACCCCTCCTCCTCCTTTCACTTTCAAGTATCCTTCTGATTTGGAAGACCGTTAAGGGGTTGACAACTAAAAAATATCATACAGATGTGTAAGCAGAGGAGACAGTGCAGTTGCCACTCCTGTGCTAGTGATGCTCCTGCGTAGCTAACGCTCACTAGAAAGCCATCCGCGCGGCTGGCTTGGCTTGAGTAACCAGCCGCTTTCAGAACGTGTAGCTTGCTTCCCGGTGGGGCTAAGCTTAGAGCGACTATTGCAGTATTGATAATATACAGGCGATCGCTTTTATTTTTTAGATTACCTACTTTTTTAAAAACTTAAGTATCCAAACAAAAACTTCTTTAGGTAGCCACAAAATTTTTTATGCACCTGTCACGTGACGTTGTTTTATTAATCACCCACAGTGGTGATTTTTTCACAATAGATAGAGTGGCACAAGCCTTGTCAAAAAAAGGGGTAAAACCGATTCGCCTTGACACCGATAAATTTCCCCAACAAGTGCAATTAGTAGCACACTTTGACGAATCCAGAAGCTATCACACTATAGAATATGGCAATTACTCTATTAGCACAGAGCAGGTGCAAGCTGTATGGATGCGGCGCATTTGGGAACCAGAACTAAGTTCACAATTAGCTTCACAGTTCCGAGAAGCCTGCATCAGAGAATCAAAAGCAACCTTAAATGGTTTTTGGGATAGTCTTAAAGAGGCTCGTTGGATAGACGATCTAGCGCGGATAAATTATGCAAATAATAAGTTGCGGCAACTACGGATTGCGTCTGAGGTAGGTTTTATGATTCCCCGGACTCTTGTCACCAATAAAGCTGAGTCAGCACGAGAGTTTTTCCATCAAGTCAACGGCAAAATGGTGAGCAAGCTATTAACTACTCTTTCTCACAGTATGGAAGCTAACTCCTCTTTTTTTCTTTACACCAGTATTGTCAAAGAGGAGGACTTACAAGATGCCGAGTCACTGCGCTACTGTCCAATGGTTTTTCAAGAGCAAATTCTTAAGCAGCGAGAATTGCGAGTCGTGTATGTGAATGGCAATGTCTTTGTGGGGGCTTTAAATGCGGATGTATATACAGCAGCCAAAGTTGATTGGCGTAAACCTGGGGTTGAGGTTGGTGGATGGCAACACCACCAGCTTCCTGATGAAATAGTGCGTCGTCTCAAAGCCTTTATGGGCAGATTTGGGCTGTTATTTGGAGCTTTAGATTTTATCCTGACACCATCGGGCGAATACGTGTTTTTGGAAATCAACCCTGTGGGAGAATGGGGAATGCTAGAGAAAGATTTAGACTTACCTATTGCAAGTGCGATCGCACTTGCTCTGATTTCTGAGAAAGCCGGATAAGACTTTTAGTTAGGACTTTAGCTCCAGTCTTAAGCACTAAAATCCTGATTGCGAAATATAAAAATAAGCACTTTAGTTAAAATTTTTACATGACCGTATTAATAGTTACGTTTAGCCAAGACAACGAAAGCATTCCGCTAGTAATTAAAGAAATTGAAGCTAGAGGAGAAAAAGCCTTTCGGTTTGATACAGATAAATATCCCACCGAAGTCAAGCTAGATATTTATTGCGGCGATACAGAACGGGTAATTATTACTGATGGTGAACAGAAGCTTGATTTGAGTGAGGTGTCCTCAGTTTGGTATCGGCGGATGCGCTACGGGCAGAAAATTCCCGACTCAATGGACAAGCAATATAGAGATGCGTCAATTAATGAATGTCGCGCTACTGTTAGAGGTATGATTGTTAGCCTTCAAGGATTCCACTTGGATAAAATGTCAAATGTGGATCGGGCTAATAATAAGCAACTACAGTTGCAAGTCGCACGAAAACTCGGACTTTTAACTCCACGTACTCTGACTTCAAACAATCCCGAAGCAGTTAAAGAATTTGCTCAAAAGTGTCAACAAGGTATAGTCACAAAAATGCTTTCTTCCTTTGCCATATATGATGAGCAGGGGCGAGAAAACGTTGTATTTACTACTCCAGTGACAGATGACGATTTGGAGAATATGGCAGGACTGCGTTTTTGTCCGATGACATTTCAAGAAAACGTACCGAAGGCGCTGGAGTTGCGGACAACTATTGTTGGACACCGCGTATTTACTGCGGCAGTAAACTCTCAAAGCTTGTCAGGATCTAATTATGACTGGCGCAAAGAAGGAAGAGCTTTGGTTGAGAATTGGCAACCATACGACTTGCCAGAAGATATTGAGAAAAAACTGCTCAAATTGATGGCTTATTTTGGCTTAAACTATGGAGCAATTGATATTATTCTCACTCCCGATGGTCGGCACGTATTCCTCGAAGTTAATCCAGTGGGGGAATTTTTTTGGATGGAAATATATTCGCCACATTATACTATTTCGCAGGCGATCGCAGAAGTATTACTAACTAATAAAAGTTAAAACATTGAGTATTATTTATTTTTCTTGCCCTCTATCTTATAGCTATCCATTTAAAAGCCATTTTCGCCATAACTTTCTAGAATTAAGTAGCAACCACGTTTATGATAGACAAAGTTTAAAAGTTAATAGTGAATTATCTGATTAAATTTATTAGATATTTAATACCTTATTTTGAAATTACTAATTATTTATATTTGGAGATAAAATTCTTGTGACAAACTTAGCAGAGACACAAATAGTTTTAACATTTGATGGAGTAGATGATTATATAGATTTTGGTAGAAACGATATTGGCGGCGTTTTCGCTCAAGGAAGTTCAGCGTTTACTATTTCTGGATGGATAAATCCATACGAACTAACAAATAAAGCCACTAGTTACGGAACACGTAATGTATTTTTTGCCCGTTCTTCAGAGCGATACAGTGATAATTTTGAATTCGGTATCAGTGAAACTGGAAGCCTAGATGTTTTTATTGATGAAACTGTTAGTAAAGGTATCAAAACCTTTGGTCAAGGAGAATTAAGTATAGAACAATGGCACTTTTTTGCCATTGTTTTTAATAGCGGTCAAATCACAGTATATCTTGATGAAAATGAATATCACGATTCTCTTAGAGGTTCATCTTTAAACAAAGCAACAAGTTCTGTAACTCTGGGTGCAACTTTACACAAACAAGTTTATTTTAAAGGGCAATTAGCAAATATTAGTGTTTGGAATTATCCATGTACTCAGGCACAAATCCAAACCCATCGTTGTGGGCTAATAGCTGGGGATGAAGAAGGATTAATCGCTTACTGGAAATTAGATGACGGCGAAGGAACAACAGTTAAAAACAAAACTGGCAAGTCCTATCAAGGCAATTTTCGTGGTAATCCTAGTTGGGAGTTAGCACAAATTCCATTTGCAACCCAATCATTCAATCCGGTGCCATTTGTAGAGGAATTATCCAATCAAGAGGATATCCAACAAGAGATCCAAATTGAGAGACCAGTTATTCCCGAAGAAAATATATCAACAATAACCACAAATTTATTAGCAGCAACAATACCCTTAATAAGCAAGGACGAAGACGCACCAAAGGAAATTCAACAGCTACAAATAAACAGCGAAGAATCCGAAATTGTCCCAACCTTGGTAACTCTCCAGTCAGAGGAGGAAACTAAAAAAGACCAAACCGAAGAACCCGCCAATATCCAACAAGCACAAACATTAACTCAGGGGGAACCGCCAGAAACTATGAATACACAAGCCCAGCCCAAATATAAAATACTTTCCATTGATGGAGGCGGTATTCGGGGTATTATTCCTGCACTTATCCTAGCAGAAATTGAAAGGCGGACACAAAAGCCTATATTTAGTTTGTTTGATTTAATTACTGGCACTTCCAGCGGTGGAATTTTGGCACTGGGACTAACTAAACCCCGATTAAGTTCTGATGTATCTGATTTGCCACTAGCCCAATACACTGCTGAGGATATGGTACAACTATTTCTTGAGTATGGGGTAGAAATATTTTATGAGCCATTATTTGAAAGACTAATTGGCCCAATAGAGGATATATTTCTCCAACCAAAATATTCTTCCAAAAACAGAGAAGAAATTCTCAGCCAGTATTTTGGCAATGCCAATTTAGAAAATAATCTTAAAGAAGTTTTTGTAACTAGTTACGATATAGAACAACGAATTCCGGTATTTTTTACAAACAAACTAGAAAAACAAGAGCTAGAATCTAAAAATTTTCACAAGTTATGTAGTGGTTTTACGCTTTTAGATGCAGCATTAGGCACTACTGCAACTCCGACTTATTTTGCTCCCCATCGGCTTGTAAATCCTTACAATAGTGGCAGCGTCTATACTTTAATTGATGGAGGGGTATTCGCCAATAATCCAGCCCATTTAGCTATTTTAGAAGCACAAATTACTAGTAAACGAAAAGCAAAAAAAGTTCTTAATATAGAAGATATTTTAGTAGTTTCTTTAGGTACTGGTTCGCTGACAAGTACGTACCCTTATAAAGAAGTCAAAAACTGGGGGCTATTGCAATGGGGAAGACCACTTTTAAATATTGTGTTTGACAGTGGTAGTGAAGTTGTCTCTGGAAAATTAGAACAGTTGTTTGAACCTAGCGATGAAAAAGCTAAAAGTTTTTATTATCGCTTTCAAACATTTTTAGATGCGGAACTAGAAGAAATAGACAATACCAAACTACAAAATACTCGTCAGCTGCAAGCTGTAGCCCATAAACTCATTTCTGAAAAAAGTCAACAAATCGATGAACTTTGTAGTCTTTTATTGAGCTAAATTAGGTTTATTGTATCTTGCACTCTTTTTCTGGTGCGATATATAAGATTCTAATTTCTTCAAAAAAGAAATTAGTAATCATTCTATTATTCATGTTTTCATCTTATAAGGATTGTAGGTAAATACAATGGATGAACTAGTCAAAAAAATTGCTGGTTTGGGGCTTCCTGGCATACTTTTCGTGATTGCAACGTCTACATCAGGGGGTAGTGTCGCCGCCGTTGTCGCTATGCTTTCATCACTGGGCGGGCCTTTAGGCTTGTTAGGAGGTTTAGGACTACTTGGTCTGGTAGGCATTCTAGGGGAATATATAGGAGCATTTGGGATTGAAACCATTCTCAAGTTCATTTATACAGAGCGTAGCAAAACTGAATCTGTGAGATTTCTCCTTAAAGAAATTCAAGAATTACCGATTACAGATGACCTCAAGCTCAAACTGAAACATCATATTAGCCCAGTAGTTATTACTGAGCCTGAACAAGGGCCTACTCCCAGAACGGTCGAAATTGTAGATGATGAACCAGTAATCTAGTGCATTTGATTTTCTGCCCCCTAAACCTTTTTTTAGGATTTAGGGGGATATAAAAATCTTCAATTTCTAAAACTAAAAATGGCCTCTGAGTTTAACTTAATTCTCAAAGGCCATTTCAAAATTAATAGTCTAATTAATAACGGCTCATCTTTAAAATATGCAAACTCCATCTGCACGTGAGCAAAACACAACAAATCCTTTTTCAGCGTTAACTCAATTTTGGCAGGATGTGAAAATAGTTGCCGGGCCTTATTGGTATCCAACAAAAGCAGAAGGAAGAGCATTCGCAGATGTGATTCGTTCGTGGGGAATGCTGATTATTCTAGTATTATTAATAATCTCAGTGATAGGTGTAAGTGCTGCAAATAGTTACTGGAATCGCTATGTAATTGATATTGTTATTGAAGAGAGAGACCTTGATAAATATAATAGTACTTTATGGCTGTCCTCTCTCATTATTCTATTGACAGTCATCTTAATAACTTTTTTGAGATATTTCCGCAAAAAAATCACTTTAGATTGGTATAAATGGCTAAATAATTATATTTTAGAAAAATATTTGAGCAAGCAAGCTTATTATAAAATCAATTTTAAATCTGATATAGATAATCCAGATCAACGTCTATCTCAAGAAATAGAACCTATTACTAGTAGTGCCTTGAGATTTTCAACTGTTTTACTAGAAAAAGTTTTAGAAATGGGGAGTGCTTTAATAATTCTTTGGACAGTTTCTCCACCGATCGCACTCTATTTAGTTATTTATACAGTTATTGGTAATTTAATAGTTGTTTACTTGAACCAAGCAATAAGTATAGTTAATCAGCAAGAACTTGCATTTAAGGCAGACTTTGCTTATTGCCTAACTCATGTTCGTAACCATGCTGAATCGATTGCTTTTTTTCAGGGAGAAGAGGAAGAATTCAATATAATTCAGCGTCGATTTAATAATGTTCTAGAAACTGCTGAACGAAGGCTGAATTTGGAGAAAGGTCAAGACGCTTTTGGCAGAGCATATCAGTCTGCTATTAGTGTATTTTCGATGTTTATTCTCACGCCTTTATTTATTCAAAATCAAATTGATTATGGAGAAATTAACCAAGTTAGTTTTGCTTGCTTTATGTTTTCCAATGCCCTGGGAGAGTTAATAGGTGAATTTAATATTTCCGGGCGATTTTCTAGTTATGTAAAGCGTTTTGCTGAGTTTTCAGATGCACTACAAGCTGTTAGTAAACAACCGGAGAATATCAATACCATTCAAATCATAGAAGAAGAACGTTTGGCTTTTGAACGTGTCACTTTACAAACACCAAATTATGAGCAGGTGATTGTTGAAGATTTATCACTTTCTGTTCAACCAGGCGAAGGGTTATTGATTGTTGGCCCTAGCGGTAGAGGTAAAAGTTCTTTGTTGAGAGCGATCGCAGGTTTATGGAACGCAGGAACTGGTCGTTTAGTACGTCCTCCCCTAAAAGAAGTCTTATTTTTACCCCAAAGACCTTATATCATTTTAGGTACTTTGCGCGAACAATTACTTTATCCGCATACAGACCGAAAAATGAACGACAAAGAACTCGAACAAATTTTACAACAAGTTAATCTGCAACACTTGCTTACTCGTGTAAATGGCTTTGATACAGAAGTTGCTTGGGAAAACATATTGTCGTTAGGAGAACAACAACGCCTCGCTTTTGCAAGGCTATTAATTACGCATCCAAGTTTCACTATTGTAGATGAAGCAACTAGTGCTTTAGATTTGAATAACGAAGGTAATTTATATAAACAGTTACAAGAAACGAAAACAACTTTTATCAGTGTTGGTCACAGAGAAAGCTTATTTAATTATCATCAATGGGTATTAGAACTTTCACAAGAAACTAGTTGGCAGCTTGTTTCTATAGAAGATTATAGGCAGCAAAAAGGAATTGCTGTTAAACCAGTTGAAAAAGAGCAAATTACAATAGATGCTTTATCTCATAATGAACTTCAATTAGAACCAGAAAACTCAACAGCACC
Source organism: Calothrix sp. NIES-2100 (assembly GCF_963875285.1). NCBI lineage: Bacteria > Bacillati > Cyanobacteriota > Cyanophyceae > Nostocales > Calotrichaceae > Calothrix > Calothrix sp. NIES-2100. Next base: position 6,435,466 of record NZ_CAWNLA010000001.1, on the reverse strand, counting down.
AACTACAATTGTAGGACTTTCTCATAAAGAGATTCAAGCATTAACAGACTATTCTCTTACCACTATTAGAAGCAAGGCAAGTCAAGGGAAGACTATTATTACAAATGATAAAGTTACGTACCGTTATAACAAAGACCCGAAGGTATTGAAATGGATACGGAATTAAGACTACTCATATTGTGAAGTAAAATTGTCTACTTCAAAAAGAGTAGTTTGACTTTAGACCATGACAAACATCTTCAGGTATTGAAATGAATCATAATTTAGCAGCTACTTATATATCTTAGAATCACTAATGTTAGCTAGAAAGCAGCAACTAATTACTTGTACCTCGATTACAATTTATGAAAAAAAATATAAATTTCCTATTTTAAAGAATCCAAAAATAAAAAAAATCCAAAAAAAAATTCAAAAATGTCAAACTTTGATTAAAAGTGGAACTAAAACGCATTCTTATATTTGGGGGATAATTAAACAAAAACAAAAAATTAGCCAAAGAGAGATTTTTGTAGAAGTTAAATTACTAATCAAAGATTATACTCAACTTCTTGATTTTATAGAAAACTATAAAGATAGTTATCAAGATTTTTTATTAAAATTTATAGATGATTGGATAAATCTGTTTAATCAAAAATATATTGAAATCAAAAAAATTAATGAAGAAAGAAACAACCTAGAATTAAAAAATGCTTCTAATTTTCAAGTCATTGAAAGGCTAAAGTGGGAAAAAAAAGAAAATTTAAAATCAATTTTACTGTTAAGCAAGACGAATATTTTAATATTAGAAAAGGTTAAATTGCTCAGTGAAGGAATTAAAAACTTATCAGAAGATACCAAAAATCAAAAGCGAGCTATTCAGCAAATAGTCAAAGATATAGAGGTATATCAAGAAATTTATGAATATCAAATCCGAGCTACAAAAGTTCGTCAAGAAATAGCAAAAATAGCTGAAACCGCAATCAATTTGGAAAATTATCTACAAGAATACTTTAGTCCGTTTCAATCTTTGATAGATGAGGTAGTCAAAGTAGATGCAAGTTTTTACGCAACTGTAGAAGAAATCCAAAATTTAGCCAATAGTAATTCAAATCCTCAATCAAATTTATTAACCATACAAGAGACTAATACAATTTCTCATAACATACTCGATTTATTAGTAGCTAGCTATGAGAAAAAAGATAGATTGCAAGATGCTTTTTTTCAGCCACACTTATTAGATGGACAGGTTTATGATTTTGATTTGCTTAAGAATGAAATCAATGTAAATCAAACGATTAGCTTGATATCTAGCTATATGTCTACTCAACTAGCTGCTCAAAAAAAAGTGCTAGGGATAGTGGAAGCAGATTTTGTGTCTTCTCATTCTCAACCTGATATTGAAAAAACGGAATTAGCAGAACTATCTAATAATTATACCGAGTTTACTCAAAAAGCGGAAAGTAACTGGAACATTGATTACAGCAAATTGCAAAATTTACTTGCTCAGTACAAATGGCAAGAAGCTGATATTGAAACTGCTAAATTAATGTTACAACTCATGGGGAAGAATTATTGGAATGAAGTTTATAAAGAAGACATTCTTAACTTTTCTTGTCAAGCTTTTCGTAAAATCGATCAACTTTGGCAACATTACAGTTATGGTTATTTTGGCTTTAGCGTGCAGCAAAGCATTTGGGATGCAATAGGTGGTCAAATAGATTATGAAACCCAAAAGAGACTAGGCGATCGCCTTGGTTGGCGAAAAGAGGGAAACTGGTTAAACTACAACCAACTAACTTTTAAATTATCTCCGATGACACCGATGGGGCATCTGCCAGTTAAATGGTTACACTATGACCAAGATATTGTTGACATATCTCCAAATTCATGTGCGGAACCCCTTTCAATGGCAGCATGGCGAGTAGGGACTTGGCTAGTATGGCAGATGCACTTATTCTTTTCTCGCGTCCAAATTTGTAACGAAATGTTAGAAGTTAATAGTATAAAGTAGAGCTAATAAATAATATGAAGCATTCTGATATAGAAATAGAAGTTTTGCTTACTATGGATTAGAGTCTTTGAGTGATGGGATTAGTTTTAAATGTGGTTTATGGGAACTAGATTTTAATTCAACTAATCCTCAAGAAGCACCACTGATTTTCAACACTTACGATTACCGCATCTTCCGTCCACTAGTGGCATACTTTAAACTCGGGCCAGGAGATCATCGTTTCAATGTCTTTTATACAATTACGCCAGTTAATGAAGATGAGTGCTCAGCACAATATTGGTTAAAACTAAATAATCCTCAATTTTGCTTCTTTACCTCCATACTTTACAAAAATTGCATACTACAGATCCATAACTATGTTTTGGTGGGCGCGTTACCCTTAACTTTTTAGGTGATTAATTAGTTTTGTTTATTGATGGCTGCTCAAGGAGTTTTCTAAAAAATGTATTTAATAATACGGTTTTTTTGACAACAGTCAGTTTTACAGGTATCGCTCTGTTCGCGATCGCAGAACTTTTAGGTCTACTGACAATACTTCCAATTTCTCCATTCCCTGCTGAATTTCTACCTCCAATTTCGCTAATCAATTCCGTGCATTCACTTAGCAAGTTTGTTCAAGTCATTTTCTCTGAAAATCCCTCCACTGAGGTCAAATCCTTGAAGATACTTCAAGAGTTATTACTATTTTTCACCTCTTGCAAGCGTCCTGATTACGAACTGCTAATACTTTGTCTAAACTAGAACTTAACTAAAGTCCTGAAAAATTATTACAGCCTTAATGTCTAAAAATCCTTCCCAAACGCCTTACAACATCCCTAGCCATAACTCAGAAAAATGGCAAGAAAGAATAGCCCAAGTTGCATTTAGGTTTAACAAGCAATATCAAAATCAACCCTTCGACTTACCGACAGAAGTACAGGAAATGCCAATCTATCGAGATTGGATTACCGGTACCTTACCAGGTAGAATTGCTTCTTGCTTCTGGGAAATTGGCAAACCGCAAAAGAATCAACACTGTTTAGATATTGGCTGTGGTGTCAGCTTCTTAATTTATCCTTGGCGTGATTGGCAAGCATACTTTTACGGTCAAGAAATCAGCATCATAGCTAAGGATACCCTCAATTCTCGTGGTTCCCAGTTGAACTCCAAGCTATTCAAAGGAGTGGAGTTAGGCGCAGCCCATCAGTTAAAGTATGCCGCAGATCAGTTTGATTTGGCGATCGCCACAGGATTTAGTTGCTATTTTTCTCTGGAATATTGGAATGCTGTATTGCTGGAAGTCAAACGAGTCCTCAAACCCGGTGGACAGTTTGTGTTTGATATCCTCAACCCCGAACAACCCTTAGCAGAAGATTGGGCTGTTCTGGAAACTTATTTGGGTGCGGAAGTATTTCTCGAATCTCTAGCTGAGTGGGAAAAAACAATTAAAGCCACTGGCGCTAAGATTCTGGCGCGACAATCTGGAGAATTATTTAACTTATATAAGGTGCAGTTTTGAAATAGCGTTTCCCCATTGAAGGGGGATGAGGGGCAGAGGGGGATGAGGGAAGTGTGGGGAGTTTTCTTACCCATGCCCAATGCCCAATGCCCAATGCCCAATGACAATTCCCCTTTAGGTAGGTAGCAATGTGCGTAGGTAGTTCACTATAATGCTTGTACTATGAGCAGCTACCCATCCCTGAAAAAATCTTACACACAATACCGTCGGCGTGAAAATGACTGGCGGTTATTTTTGCGCTTAGTACCTTATGCCCGTCGTAGTGGAAAATTGCTAGCGCTGTCAATGTTATTACTTGTACCCATTGCCATAGCTAATGCGGTACAACCACTATTAATTGGACAGGCAATCTCTCTAATTCGTAAGGAACCCAGCGTTTATGAGTTTCTGAGAAATCGTCCTTTGTTGCAAGGGCTAAATATTCTAGAAGGTTTATTACTGATATCTATTACGATCAGACTGCTATTTACAGGTTTTCAAGGTTATCTCGTACAAAAGCTAGGACAACAAATCACAGCGGAGATTCGTGAAGACTTATTTCATCATGTAACATCTTTATCTGTGCGTTTTTTTGACCGGACACCTGTTGGTAAATTAATTACCAGACTCACCAGCGACGTGGAAGCCTTGGGAGATGTTTTTTCTACTGGGGCAGTAGGCATTGTCTCAGATTTATTTTCCATGCTGGTGATTATTGGTTTGATGTTTTCTCTGCAATGGGAACTTGCATCTTTGTTGTTGGTGATACTTTTGCCAATTAGCTTGATAATTGTTTACTTGCAAAAACAGTATCGCCAAGCAAATTACAAAGCACGAGAAGAACTTTCGGTGCTAAATTCTCAGCTACAGGAAAATATTGTTGGTATTAATGTCGTACAGTTATTCCGGCGAGAAAAATTCAATTCTGAACTGTTTCGCACTACCAACGAACGTTACAAGCAGCAAATAGATAAAACTATCTTTTATGATTCAGCAGTTTCAGCTATTTTAGAGTGGATTAGCTTAGTAGCGATCGCGGGAGTTCTGGTAGTAGGTGGTTGGTTGTTACTGGGCAAAAGTATTACTTTTGGGATTTTAGCATCATTTGTTTTATATGCTCAACAATTATTCGACCCTTTGCGGAATTTTGCGGAAAAATTCACTGTAATTCAAGCGGGTTTTACCGCTATTGAACGAGTAACCAACATTTTAGATGAACCAATAGAAATTCGCGATCGCTATAATTCTCGCATCTCCATTTATGATGCAAAATTTGGCTACATAGACGAGGTAGTTGCTAATCTCGAATCTCCCGATGCTAACCCCTCACCTGAATTAGGCGAAATCCGGTTTGAACATGTCTGGTTTGCCTACAAGGACGATGATTATGTGATTAAAGACTTAAATTTCACTATTCATCCAGGGGAAAAAATCGCATTAGTGGGCCCTACAGGTGCAGGTAAAAGTTCAATTATTCGTCTTTTGTGCCGTCTTTATGAACCCACCCAAGGACGCATTCTTGTTGATGGTATAGATATTCGCGACTTACCTCAAGCAGAATTACGACGTTATTTAGCAGTAATTTTACAAGAGGGATTTTTATTTGCTGGTGATGTTAAAAGCAACATCACCCTAGGCGATAACTACAGCTTTGAAGAAATCCAACAAGCAGCACAACAAACTAATATCGATCAGTTTATTGAACTATTACCCCAAGGATATGATACTCAACTAAGAGAAAGAGGTACAAATATTTCTAGCGGACAAAAGCAACTTTTAGCCTTTGCTCGCGCTGCTATTCGCAATCCGCAAATTTTAGTATTAGATGAAGCAACAGCTAGCTTAGATGTAGGCACAGAAGCTTTAATTCAGGAAGCCTTAAACCAGCTTTTGGTAGGACGCACCGCGATTATTATCGCTCACCGATTATCCACAATTCGCAACGTCAATCGAATTTTTGTTTTAAAACGAGGCGAACTCATTGAACAAGGAAGCCATGAGGATTTATTGCAACAAGGGGGAATGTATGCTACATTACATCAATTACAAATGTTAGGAACTTAAGTTGTGTATAGGGGCTAGCCCCTAGCCCCTAGCATGATTATCTAGCTAAATCTCGAGGATAAAAGATGTTTTCATAGAAACTACTGTCATCTATTTTTAGCATTTTCACAAAGGCAGCTAATTCAAAACACCAATAACCAAAAAAGCCAGCATCTTCTCCCAAATGAGAATCATACCAATAGGCTTTTTTCATACCTTTATAGTATTGTGTTAAAAACTTCTTGATTAGGTTTATTTGCTCTGTTCCTGTAGAATTTAAAGCATCAAAAAGTAAATTATAAGGTTTAGGGTAAAGAATTTCGGAATTTTCTGAACGGCCTGATACACGTAAAGCTACAAGACTTTCATACATCGCATCTCGTCGATTATTATTCAGTTCTCTAATTAGTTTATTAAAATAGTCATCGTCTATATCCAATAGGATAGCCAAAGAAACTAACCACAAAGCGTATATATATGCATCAAAATATTTAAAATTATAAACTGCGTGACCGGGTTCTTCATGATAGGCAATTAAGGCATCAACAATCTGTGGAAATGACTCTTTTAAAGACTCAATTTTTTCACCACGAGAATAGCGAGTAATCAGCTGTTCAAGCTGTCGTCGGAAGACGGTATGACGCAGATTTGTCCGATGTTCTAATCCTGTATCGGGGTTCTCAATTACGTCATTAAATTTTTTCAGCATCTCCGTATTGTAACGAACCTGCTCGTCAAAATAAGCTTGCTCTTTAAAGGTTTCCCGCTTTGTTAATTTTTGCTCTTGCATGTTACCCAATCCTCAGAGAAAAGTGAATTATAATTATTTTCCACGGGATAAATTTAACCAAATTTACCATTATTGTTACCAATTAATTTTAGTTTTTGTCACTTTACCACCGGGATCAACGCGCAATTCCCAACATTGATTGAGTGCAAATTGACGAGTGCTGGCATCAAAAAGGACACCTGCGAGTGCGCCTGCACCAATCAACACAGTAGTACTAAGCTATTCTGCTTTTAAGTTGCACAATCAATCGTCAGGGCTGTTGGGAGTTGACCGCGCCGCACTGAGAAACTCAAGAAGTGTTATTTAGATCATTGTCGATCAATGAGGATATCTGTGAACCCGCTCGTACAACAGTTAACAGCCCTTATTTTGATAGAAGAAAGGCAGAGACTCTGCCTTTTCATTACCTTGTGTGCCTAAATAAACCCAATCCGGTTAAGAGGCCAAAAGCGGAATGTTGCTCGACCAATAACATATTTTTGCGGCAAAAAACCCCAGTAGCGAGAGTCGTTACTATCGTTACGATTATCGCCCATAACAAAAAACTCGCCTTCTGGAACTGTGTGTGCTGGGTAAGGACTATTCGGTGGTTCCGCAATATAGTCTTCTTCTAAAGCTTTACCGTTGAGGTAAACTTTACCACGGGCAACGCTCACTATCTCTCCCGGCTCACCAATGACGCGCTTAATAAAAGCTTGGTCTTGAGGATATCCGCGACGTTGCAGTTCTTCCGGTGGCTGAAAAACAATAATATCTCCAGTTTTAGGAGCGTGAAACCGGTAAGAGATTTTTTCCACAACCAGGCGATCGCCTGTATGTAATGTGGGTAACATCGAATCAGACGGTATATAGCGGGGTTCGGCAATAAAAGTCCGGATCACAAATGCCAAACATAGAGCGATCGCAATCAGAATGAGATTTTCTTGCCAACTACGCCATATTTTTGACGCCGCTGGAGTATCTTTTACATCACTTTCGTGAACATCCATAGAATTTTTCAGCCAGTTAAAAAAGTGGAACAAATACCTTGATTATTTTGACGCTCAAGGTATACTTGTAATCAAGCTGGGTTTTCACCAATAACCCTTACAAGTATTAATAATAGGGCTATCGCATCTACCAATTATAGGCAATAACGCTGAGAATAACCTATAGCCTGTTAAGTACGATACAAGGCAAATATTAGGTATAGTAAGTAGGTAATTACAATACCATTACCTAACTTTTGCAATTATAAGGCAAGGTTTTAGAACATTCTCCGTTTAATTGTCTTCTCTGGAAAAGTTAGCTATTTGCCGACTGGTAGAGCGATACAGCCAGTCGGTTTTTTTTATTGGTCATTGGTCATTTGTAATTGGGCATTGGGGAGGCAGTGCGTTGCGGAGCCAGTCGCGTGGGCGGGTTTTCCGACTTGAGCGAACTGGCGTGAGGTCTCCTCCGTTGTAGCAACTGCCGTCATGGGGGAAGCAGTGACGGGTACGCAGGAGTCTATTGTGGGCGAACTGCCGTCATGGGACAAAAAGATTTCGTGTGAATTTTGAATTGTTTGTCTCCCTCATCCCCTCTACCTCGTTGTCAGCACAAAAATAAATCTAATGACAAATGACAAATGACAAATGACAAATGACAAATGACAAATTATGAATTATTTCTCACGCGAACACCAAGCTGTTTATCCCAGTAAAGTGGTTTATCTGCTTTCTTTAGTGGAGATTCTGGTATTTGACCTACTGATACACCATATGACCAGTTGGGGGGACAGATAGCAATATAGCGAGCATAGCCACCCAAACCACCTTTAAATTTGGGATAACCCATCGCCACTAGTGCGCCTGTTTCCGGGACTTGATCGAGATTTGTCACACCTTCGGCTTGAGTATATCCGTTCTGCAACAACCAGGCTTCTCCTTCCAAAGTTGGGGTACTATCTGTATCAAGGGGTTCATGCCCATGAAACAAGATATGGCGTTGCAAATGTAAGAACTTGAGAGCATCAAGACTCACCCCAGGAAACTTAGTTCTAGTAGCCAGTTCTGGATTCGGCCATTCCTTAGACCAATCAGAGCGCACAAATACAACTGAGCCTTCGGGAATCTTACCATTTCTCTTTTCCCAAGCCTGAATGTCCTTCACCGTGAGATGATAATTGGGGTTTTGAGCTACTTTGTCTTGCATGGAAATCACCACTAAAGGACGTACAGCAAAAGTTGCAGGTAACTCGTCAATAGCGGGATAGTCAGGGTTCCAGTGCGCCGGTGGATCTAGCTGAGTACCTAACTGATCGGTAGATAGGTCATAATGGGTAGCTTCAAAGCCATCTTTTTTGTAATTGTATGCTTGAAGAGTCTGAGGATTAATTGTTGGTTCAAACTTAGAAGCACTGAATCCTGACCATACAGGAATAGTAGGAGTAATTGTATGGGTAAGGTCAACATATTTGGCTTTTTTAAGAGACTGTTGATATACCTGCCATAGAGGAGGCCGAGGATGCGGTTGTGCAGCATTAAGGGATAAGCACAACAGAAGGGTAAAGAAGATTGCTAAACACAAAAAGGCAAATTTTTGCATACAGTTTGCTCTCAATTATCAGCAATACACTCACTCAACTGAATTTTCATGCAGCTTATAATTTGCCATAAAAACTTAGTCAAATGACAAAAGTATAATATCGCCTTCTTGAGATGCTTTAGTAAAAAAATGGCGGCAGCGAGTATATAAATTGAGATAATGTGGCTTCATATAAGCTCTGCTTTCTTGATCTGCCAATAGCTGATTAATACGCTGTTGTAAGTTATTGAAACAGATATGACTTAACACTTCAGCTATTTCTTGAACCTCGCTTACTGTGAAATAACGCACCATTCCATAAGTTGCTTCCCAATGTGTTGCTGTTCCTCCCATAAACATCTTGTCAAGCCAAGTTTCACTGTTCGTTTTGTGTGCGTCATATGGGAAGTCGCCTGTGAATACGAAGTAAAGCGACTGCCAGTACTTATCAAAGTCTAGATAGCGATCGCTAGTTTCTAATGCTTCAAAGTAAGCATAAATTTCCTCATCAGTAGCGAGCAAGATGCTCGCACTACGGAATAGGGGTAATTTATTTCTTGTAAGTCCCCTATCAGCGCATCTTCATCCAGAATTGGCATGACCGTTATGATTTTTCAATATACTGATGCTTTTGTGACTCTAGCAACTGTGAATTTTGACACTTTAGTGAATTTCTATACACAGTTTTTCGGACAAAATCCCACAAATCTGATGCCCAAGGTGTATGCTGAGTTTCAGCTTTCGGGTTTGCGGCTAGGTATTTTTCAACCCAAAAGCACACATGAGGCTGAATTTGAAACTACAGCTAAAAGTAAGATAAGTTTGTGTTTAGAGGTGAGTAACCTGGAAGCGGCGATCGCTCACCTGATATCCTTGGGTTATCCCCCACCCGGAAATATGACAATTGCTTCCCACGGTAGAGAAATCTATGCTTACGATCCTGATGGCAATCGTCTGATTCTACATCAAGCACCTACACAGAGTCATCAGTCCTGAATCAAGAATTATTAGTATGGACGAATGACCAATGACCAATGACAAAGGACAAATGACAAATGGCTTTAACTCAAAACTATAAATTAAACGTTATCCAATGGTATCCCGGTCACATTGCTAAGGCTGAAAAAAATCTCAAAGAACAGCTAAAGCGGGTAGATGTGGTATTGGAAGTACGAGATGCGCGGATTCCCTTGGCGACACACCATCCCCAAATTGGCGAGTGGGTGGGAAATAAAACACGGTTGTTAGTAATGAACCGATTAGATATGATTTCTCCCCAAGTGCGATCGCTGTGGATAGACTACTTTAAACGCCAGGGAGAAGTAGCTTATTTTACCAATGCGCAACATGGTCAAGGTGTAACAGCCGTGTTAAAAGCAGCACAAGCAGCTGGAGTAGAACTTAATCAAAGAAGAAGCGATCGCGGGATGTTACCCCGTCCAGTTCGTGCGGTGGTGATTGGTTTTCCTAATGTGGGGAAATCAGCCTTAATTAACCGACTGCTGGGAAAACGGGTAGTGGAAAGTGCCGCCCGTCCGGGAGTGACTCGTCAATTGCGTTGGGTGAGAATTTCCGAACAATTGGAATTATTGGATGCGCCTGGTGTAATTCCTCTAAAGTTAGAAGACCAAGATGCTGCATTAAAATTAGCTATTTGTGATGATATTGGCGAAGCATCTTATGATAATCAGCTAGTAGCATCAGAACTCGTAAATGTACTTAATTATCTTCAAGATGTAGCCACTAATTTATTACCAAAAAAACCTTTAGAAACTCGATATGATCTCGACTCCTCACCCCACACAGGAGAAGCATACTTGCACGCTTTAGCCGAACATCGCTACAAAGGTGATGTCGAAAGAGCTGCAAGGCAACTTTTAACAGATTATCGTAAATGTTTATTGGGTGAAATACCTTTGGAGATACCACCAAACTAATTCGTAACTTTTCTCTGTGCTTTTGTGGTTAAATAAATGAATTTTAAACCGCAGAGGGCGCAGAGATCACTCCAGAAAAAACATATTTTACAAGTCACTTTGAAAAGGCTATTCCTAGCCCCTAGCCCCTTTTTCATGACGACTACTTAGCAGCACAAGTGTTTTTTGTCCGACTTTTCCAAATCCAACCTGGCTCTGGAGAACTAATTTCTACCCAGCCACCATCGATTTTACCTGTAGTTATCACCTGAGTACCTGCTTGAATCACTTTACCTGTTCTTCTCTGTCCCGATCCAGATGAAGAGCGTAAGTTTGAGGAACTAACAACAATTAGACAACTTTTTTTCTGTTCAGGCGTATTTGGATGATTATTTGCTACTGGCTTAACTTCATTTTTAGCAGTCGTTGAAGAAAGTTTTTGTGAGTGATTAGCAGACATGATCCCAAAAGCAGCTACAGCGATCGCCGCACCACCCCCAATCAGCAATCGCAATTTTTGCTTTGATTGCGGAATCGAACGCCAGCGAGATGGGAAACTGCTAGGCGATCGCGTAGGAATAGAAGTAGTAGCTGAGAGCGTACTTTTCACCTCAGTGGCTCTGAGGGTAGATGCAGCAGTTAGTGGCTGTGCCGTAGAACTAGAGTTAGTTTCGTTATCTGGTGGAACATAGCAAGGCTTTGCTAGTTCCTGAAGATATTGCATGACTTTGGTTGCAGTCACATAGCCATCTTTCAAATAATGACCTACCACTTGGGTGACGACAGATGCTACAGCAGCTGGTGTACTGGCGTTAGTTATAGAAGCGAGTGATTGCAGTACCTCGGTGGCTGTTTGGTAGCGGTATTTGAAATAATGGCGGATCATCTTATTCAACAGAGATGCCAATTGGTTACTAACTTGGGCATGATGTTGCCATAATATCTCGCCAGTGACAGCATCTTCTCCTAACTGCTTGGGATTCAAACCTGTAAGCGCTTGGATACAAGTCATCCCTAGGGCATAAATATCACTACAAGGACGCGGTCTACCTTGTCCCTGTTCACTTGGCATATAACCTGGGGTTCCCACAGCCACAGTATCATTTTTGAGTTGTTCTGTGGTCATCAATGAGTAGCTTTTAATTTGCTTGACAGCCCCAAAATCCACTAAGACTATTTTATTGTCGGCAACACGACGGATTAAATTTTCGGGTTTGATATCGCGATGAATTACCCCATGACTATGAATAAATTCTAGAATAGGTAACACATCTTGCAGTAGTTGGATGACCTGCTCTTCACTCCACCTACTTCCTGGAGCCATTTCCCAGGAAAGGGGATGTCCCTCAACTAACTCTTGTACCAAATAAAATTCTTCGTTTTCCTCAAAGTAAGCTAAAAGTCGGGGAATTTGGTCATTATGTCCCAACTTTTCTAACGTTTCGGCTTCCCTATTAAATAAACGCCTAGCTAAGGGCAAAAAGTCAGGGTCGCTAGTAATAGGCTTGAGATGTTTAACGACGCAAGTGGGGTTTCCAGGACGGCGAGTATCTAGGGCTATATAAGTATGACCGAATCCGCCTTTGCCTAAGAGTTCGTCCACTTGGTAACGTTGGTCTAGTAATCTGCCGATCATCGTATAGCTGGACTGAGGTTAACTGTTAACTAGAATACACTTTCTCATCAAAGAAAAAGTTTATTGCGAATTTCACCATTATGGTGATGTATATCTAAATATAATTGTTCCGTAATATTCACTATCCCCTAGTTGTCGAAATGCCGTTCATAATGTCATAAATATAAAGCCAAAGGCTGGCCCTTTGAGTATCTCCAATCTCAAACATGCTTGAACCTCCAGATTCCAGGACAGATATTTCATACTCATGACTGAACTCAAACTGCGTCTACAAGAGGGAGATACTGAAACCGTTGTTTCAGTCGATCAAGATGTATTCACTATCGGGCGATTACCGGAATGTCACTTGTATCTACCTTTTGGGGGAGTTTCCCGGAACCATGCCAAAATTGTCCAGACTGCTGATGGTGTGTGGACGATTGAGGATATGGGCAGTAAAAATGGCACACAGGTGAATGAACGTATCCTTACCCGTCCGCAACAGTTGCATAACGGTGACGTTGTTTGGTTGGGTAATGTGAGTTTACTTGTGTTGATCGTCGATGAAGCTGCACAACAGTTGATGACTCAGCAGGAGATAAATAGGGATAATGCTGAGCAAAAAACGATTTTACGTAACGTCAAACAATTGCAACAGCAATGGATACAAGCGGATGGTAAAGATGGTGAACTGAGTAATAAAGATAAAACTATTGCCAGACTCAAAGATTTAGTTGATATTGCTAAAAATCTTTGTGCAGCCACATCAATAGAAGCGATTTTCTCCCAAGTGCAAGAAGTAGTTTTTCGCTACCTCGACAGCATCGATCGCTTGGCATTATTAATTGATGTTAGTAGCTGCGGTCATCTGGAATTAATCAATGCTGCTACGAGAAACGCTTCCCAACAACTATCTCTACCAGCTGATGGCAGTTGGATTAGTCGTAGTATTTGTCAAAAGGTATTTGACGAAAAAGTGGTGATTCAATCGGCTGATACCCATAAAGATGACCGCTTTTCTGGAGAACACAGTGTTTTAGTCAAGGGGATTCGCAGCGTCATGGCTGTGCCATTATGGGATGAAAATAAAGTTGTTGGTGTTCTCTATGCAGATGCACATTTATCTTCTTACCATTGGGCAAATGAAGGTGAAGAAGAACTCAGCTTTTTTTCGGCTTTAGCCAACCTTGTGGCTTCCAGCGTCCAACGCTGGCTATTACTAGAGAAACTGAAAAACGAAGAGGTAATTCGTCATCGCTTAGAACGTTATCACTCTCCGGCTGTAGTTCATCAGCAGTTGATATCTGTAGGTAGGTTACCAGATGGACGTTTACCTCCCGCAGAAAGCGAAATCAGCATTTTGTTTGCGGATTTAGTTGGTTTTACTGCTATTTCTGAAAGGGTAACACCAACTGCGATCGCCGAATTACTCAATAATTTATTTGAAGAGATGTTGCAAGAAGTGTTTGCTTATGGTGGCACTTTAGATAAATATATTGGTGATTGTATTATGGCGTTCTTTGGCGCTCCCGAACCGCAACCAGATCATGCCCACCGCGCCACAGCAGCAGCTAAGGGGATGCTAACTCGTCTAGAACGTCTGAATATGAATGGTTTTTGGCAAGAACCTCTACAATTACGCATTGCAATTAATAGTGGGAAAGCAGTTGTGGGAGATGTTGGTAGCTCCCAACGGGTAGAATATACAGCTTTAGGCGCTACTATTAACCTAGCTGCACGCATGGAAGCAGTTTGTCCTCCTGGTGAATGCGTAATTAGTGAAGTAACTTACAAAATGCTGGCAGAACCCTCAGACTTTCAAGAAATGGGAAGTTATAGTTTTAAAGGTATTAATCGCTTAATTAAGGTTTATCAAACCACAATGCATCAATGAATAATGTAGTCCATTGGGCATTGATGCTTATTATTCCCTGTTGGCTACTTTTAAGCTAAATTGGGATTTTCGCAGACAATATTATTTGGTGAATATGGTTCAAATTTACCAGTTTTGCGATTAATTTTCTTAGCTTGTTTGATATCTGGTCACCAATCTTTTTTTTCCAGAACTGCGATCGCAATCACATCTATAACAGAAAAGACTTAGTATCTTCCCAAACTCAACCATAAACAAAGGGTGTAAACTTACCTATATTTGTGTTTTTTGCTTGACATAAATCCAGCCTTGAAATTCAATGACCCGCTTTATACATGACCAATTTGCCAAAGACTATCTTGAACAATTACTCAAAGATTACGGAGAAGTCAAAGCTTCGGAAAAAGTTTCAGGGGAGATTAAAGAAATAGATGTTTTCTTCACGCCTGCTCAACAGCAAAGCTCTAATTTACAAGTACTGGGTTTACTAGGAAGATTTGCTGAACATCCGGCTATCATAGAACCATTCCGCAATCCAGCTTCTACTGATGAAATATGCGACTGTATTTTAAAATTATTAGAAGTCAAAGCTGCGCTGCGACGAGAAGCTAAAGCCAATAAAAGCAAACTCCAGGATTCAGAAATTCCCAAATTGTGGGTGCTGACACCGACTGTATCGGAAACTAGATTGTCTAGCTTTGGAACTATCCAAAAATCAGCTTGGTTATCGGGAGTACATTTTCTACCAGATGCTTTACGGACAGCAATTGTGGCGATACATCAACTACCGCAAACACCGGAGACTTTGTGGTTGAGACTGTTGGGAAGGGGAAGTGTGCAGTCACAAGCGATTGTTGAGTTGCAGGCGTTACCATTAGATTATCCATACCAACAAGCAACACTCGAATTAGTTTACAACTTGCGGGAAAACTTGAGAGTAAATCAAGAATTAGAAGTAGATGATAGGGAGTTAATTATGCGACTAGAACCACTTTATCAAAGAGATAGAGAACAAGCTGTACAGTCAGGGGAACAACGTCTAGTTATACGTCAACTGAATCGCCGTCTTGGTGACATTGATGCATCATTAACTGAGCAAGTTAAAGGTTTATCTATTGAACAATTAGAGAATTTAGGAGAAGCATTATTAGATTTCTCTAGTTTGGCTGATTTATCAACTTGGTTAAACCAACAATCAAGATGAATAATCGCTAAACTCTAGTGGTTTATCGCCAAATTTTTGATAAATTCGTAGTCAGCAGAGGGAGTGATTCAAGAACCAAGACTGAAGTCCTGGCTACGAATTCATTCTCCCCAGATAATTAATGCGATATGCGATAGACCACTAGTAATCCGGTTAAATTTTGTCAAAAATTCACTTGCTCTCAACTATTTGGCACAGAAGACAGGACTATCTGCAAAACCAAAATTACTTGTCTTTCCTGATGCCTTCGGTCTTTTTCAGGTATAAATACAGAAGATATTGTATAGTTTATTTCTATTTTTATTTTGAAATCGTAATATTAACCCACGAATTCTTAATGAAAATACTACAATTTGGGTGGTAGCTTCCACAATGGATCTGTGTAACACTAAGAAGCTGCTCAAGTTATTTTTAAACGGGAGGTCAGGTAATGGCTATCGCCACCATTAATCCCGCCACTGGGGAGACTCTCAAAACCTTTGAGTCGCTGAATGAGATAGAAATCGCCAAAGCCCTGGATTTAGCAGGTCAAGCTTTTGAGGATTATCGCAAAACTAGTTTTCAGGTGCGATCGCAATGGCTGCAAAAAGCTGCCGATATTTTAGAGCAAGAGAAGGCAGAATTTGCTAAGGTAATGACTCTAGAAATGGGTAAGCCTTTAAAAGCAGCGATCGCGGAAGTCGAAAAATGTGCCCTTGTCTGTCGCTACTACGCCGAACATGCTGCTAGTTTTCTGGCTGATGTACCCGTAGAAACCGATGCAAGTAAAAGTTTTGTCCGCTACCAACCATTAGGTGTAATTCTGGCTGTGATGCCGTGGAATTTCCCCTTCTGGCAAGTGTTTCGCTTTGCTGCACCGGCGCTGATGGCGGGGAATGTGGGTTTACTTAAACACGCTTCCAATGTGCCCCAATGCGCCTTGGCAATTGCAGATATTCTGCAACGGGCGGGTTTTCCCAAAGGTGTGTTTCAAACTCTGTTAATCGGTGCTGCGCAAGTTGCTGATTTAATGGCTGACGATCGCGTTAAAGCTGCTACCTTAACCGGAAGCGAACCGGCTGGTATATCTTTAGCTGTGGCGGCGGGAAAACAACTGAAAAAAACAGTTTTGGAATTGGGCGGAAGTGACCCCTTCATCGTGTTAGAAAGTGCTGATTTAACAGCAGCAGTTGTCACAGCAACTACAGCACGAATGTTGAATAACGGGCAATCTTGTATAGCAGCGAAACGTTTTATTGTTGCAGAAGCGATCGCTGACAAATTTGAAAAACTGTTGTTAGATAAATTCCTGACCTTAAAAATTGGCGATCCCATGCAACCAGACACCGACTTAGGCCCATTGGCTACCCCTGGTATTCTCCAGGATTTAGACCAACAAGTACAAGTTGCTGTCAACAGTGGCGGGAAAGTGCTTACAGGTGGACATTCTATATCAGATCGACCGGGAAATTACTATGCACCGACGATCATTACAGATATTCCCCAAGATAGTGCGATCGCCCAAGAAGAATTTTTCGGGCCAGTCGCCTTATTATTCCGTGTCCCAGATATTGATGCAGCCATTAAACTAGCTAACTCCGTACCCTTTGGCTTAGGCGCAAGTGCTTGGACAACCAACGACCAAGAACGCGATCGCTTAGTTGAAGAAATCGAAGCTGGTTCGGTATTTATCAACGGTATGGTGAAATCCGACCCCCGCTTACCTTTTGGCGGTATTAAACGTTCTGGGTATGGCAGAGAATTGAGTATCCAGGGGATACATGAGTTTGTCAATGTTAAAACTGTGTGGGTCAAATAAATAGTCAAGGGTCAATGGTCAAGAGTCAATAGTCATTAGTCAATAGTCATTGGTCAAAAATCAAATGACTATTGACAAGTGACAAGTGACAAGTGACAACTGACAACTGACAACTGACAAAATTGAGGAAATCAAATGAATACAGCAGATTTGTTAGTACAGTGTTTAGAAAATGAAGGTGTAGAATACGTTTTTGGACTTCCTGGTGAAGAAAACCTGCATGTTTTAGAAGCGCTAAAAAAATCTTCCATTAAATTTATTACTACCCGTCACGAACAGGGTGCAGCATTCATGGCTGATGTCTATGGACGCTTGACGGGAAAAGCTGGAGTTTGTCTTTCTACCCTTGGTCCTGGCGCAACAAACTTGATGACTGGGGTAGCTGATGCTAACCTCGATGGTGCGCCTTTAGTGGCAATTACTGGACAAGTGGGAACAGATAGAATGCACATCGAATCCCACCAATATTTGGATTTGGTGGCAATGTTTGCGCCAGTTACTAAGTGGAATAAACAAATTGTTCGACCTAGTATTACACCAGAAGTTGTCAGGAAAGCCTTTAAGCGATCGCAATCTGAAAAACCAGGTGCAGTGCATATCGATTTACCAGAAAATATTGCTGCTATGCCTGTAGAAGGCAAACCCTTGCGTAAGCATAATATTGAAAAAACTTATGCATCTTTTGCTAGTATTCGCGCAGCCGCAGCCGCAATTTCCCAAGCAGTAAATCCCTTAATCTTAGTAGGAAATGGCGCGATTCGTGCCCAAGCTAGTGATGCTGTCACCCAATTCGCCACCCAGATGAATATTCCCGTTGCCAATACTTTTATGGGCAAAGGCGTGATTCCCTATACTCATCACTTAGCCTTATGGTCAGTAGGTTTGCAACAACGAGATTTTATTACCTGTGGCTTTGATAACACAGATTTAGTAATTGCTATTGGCTACGATTTAATCGAATTCTCCCCGAAAAAATGGAATCCTGACGGCAAAATTCCCATTATTCATATTGGACTCAGTTCTGCGGAAATTGATAGCAGTTATATTCCCCATGCAGAAGTAATTGGTGATATTTCTGATTCTTTGATGGAAATCTTAAAGCTAGCAGATAGACAAGGTAAACCTAATGCCTACGCTATCAGCTTACGGGGAAATATTCGTGCTGACTACGAAGAACTAGCCCATGATGATGGATTCCCGATTAAACCGCAAAAGTTAATTTATGACTTGCGCCAAGTCATGGGGCCAGATGATATTGTCATCTCTGATGTTGGCGCACATAAAATGTGGATGGCTCGCCATTATCATTGTCATAGTCCCAATACTTGCATTATTTCCAACGGCTTTGCCGCAATGGGGATTGCGATTCCTGGTGCTTTAGCTGCAAAACTCGTCTATCCAAACCGCAAAATCGTCGCCGTAACTGGCGATGGTGGCTTTATGATGAATTGCCAGGAATTAGAAACAGCTTTGCGTGTGGGTACTCCCTTTGTCACCTTAATATTTAATGATGGTGGCTATGGGTTGATTGAGTGGAAGCAAGAAAATCATTTCGGCCCTGGACAATCAGCTTTTGTCCGCTTTGGTAATCCCGATTTTGTTAAATTAGCCGAAAGCATGGGTTTGAAAGGTTATCGAGTTGAAGCGGCTACCGATTTAATTCCTGTACTTAAAGAAGCCTTGGCTCAAGATGTACCCGCCGTCATCGATTGTCCTGTAGACTATCGTGAGAATCGCCGCTTTACCCAAAAAGCCGGCGAGTTAAGTTGTGCGGTGTGATATCAATGTTTGGTTGATTACTTACTAAACCCGAAGAACCCCACCCCGACAAAGCTGTGCTTTGTATCCCCTCCCCGCAAGCGAGGAGGGGGTTATACCATTTCACTTTAAATCTCATTAATGAGGTTTTTATCTTCATTAATGAGGCTTTGATCCTCGTGAATCAGGCTTTTATCTTCATTAATGAGGCTTTGATCCTCGTGAATCAGGCTTTTATCTTCATTAATGAGGCTTTTATCCTCATTAATGAGGCTTTTATCCTCGTGAATGAGGCTTTTATCCTCATTAATGAGGCTTTTATCCTCGTGAATGAGGCTTTTATCCTCATTAATGAGGCTTTTATCCTCGTGAATGAGGCTTTTATCCTCGTGAATGAGGCTTTTATCTTCATTAACAAAGTAAAATTCTCACTCAGGACTCGGCTTCTAATGCTCTTGCAGCTTCATCTAGCCGATCATTGCTATCTTTTGCCAGTTTTAGCCATGAAGCTGTAACACTACCATAAATTCCACCACCAGCGGCTGTGATTGTGCCGGCGGAAATGTTACCAGAAAATAGTAGCATAATCCCCGCAAAACCCGCGATCGCACTAATCGTTGTCATGGCAAAAGCCAGGTTAAATGCTGCACTAGCTTGGCGGAGTCGCTCCTGATAAATACTGTGGCGTTCCTGGTAAATTAGATCTGTTACCTGTTGTGTATTATCTTGGTCTTGGTTATCCATATTGCTTGCTCTGGCAATGAACTCTACAATCTATTGAAATCGGGCAATAGGCGAGAACATAGCTGAGTGATAGCTGAGTTTTAGTTGATTTCTGAGGTAATTTGTAGTCTTGGTAGAGTTTAGTGCATGAAGCTGTCGCCCTTGCTACTCTACAATTAACTTTAAATTGGTATGAATAAATGAGGCGTGATGGCGCGATCGCTTCGGGTAGCCCCAGAGTATATTAAAACAGTTAAGTCAGCACTTTTGCGTAATGGCTATCCCAGCCAGCAGTCATTAGCTATTGAAGCAGGGATTTCTCTATCCACTGCAAAAAGCTTTCTTAGTGGTAAACCTGTTGATTATCTCAATTTTGTAGAACTTAGCAGCAAGTTGGGTTTAGACTGGCAAGAAATTTCATCCAAAGAACCAGAAACTCAACCGCGTCAACCCCAGCGACACAACGGGGAAGCCTCACCCTTCATCACTGGTTCACCCATTACTCAACCACGTTACTTTTTTGGACGCGAGAAAGAACTAAAACGCCTCTTCAACCTACTCAAACGCCATCCCCTGCAAAACGCCGCCATCATCGGTAAAAAGCGCAGCGGTAAAACATCCCTGCTGCACTACCTCAAAAACATCACCACCACCCCAGCAGAACAGTTGCGTCCCAATCAAAAGTCAGATTGGCTACCACAGCCAGAAAATTACCAGTGGATTTTCATAGATTTGCAAGACGCACGAATGCAGAATCGGGAGGGGTTGCTAAAGTACATCCTGGAATCCCTGAAAATGCAAGTACCAAACCCTTGTGACTTAGATTATTTCATGGATGTAGTCAGCGACAACTTGCATAAACCCACAGTCATCTTGCTGGATGAGATTGGCGTGGGATTACAACGCTGTCCAGAATTAGATGATAGCTTTTGGGAAAGTTTGCGTTCCTTAGCAACTAACTCTACAGGCGGAAATCTCGCGTTTATCTTAGCTACCCCCGAATCACCAATTGAACTAGCGCAAAATACAGGACATAGTTCACCATTTTTCAACATTTTCGCCTACACCGCATATTTAGAAGCATTCACTGAACAAGAAGCACGGGAATTAATAGCCAGTTCCCCCATTCCTTTTGATGATGAGGATGTAGAGTGGATTTTAAAACAAAGTCAGTGTTTGCCAATTTTATTACAAATTCTGTGTCGGGAAAGATTATTTACTCTAGAAGAAGGAGAGGATGAAAATTGGCGAGAAGAAGCTTTAAGACAGATGAAGCCATTTTCTCATTTATTAGATTCAAAAATAGCAGAGTAACAATGAAAGCACATCGAATTGAAACAACATTAACTGAAGATGGAACTTTGATCCTCAAAGACTTACCATTTCAGGCTGGGGAAACCGTTGAAATTATCATTCTCGAAAGCCAAACTCATCCCCAAAAAGCGAATCCTTATCCTTTGCGTGGCACAGTGTACCGTTATGATGATCCTTTTGAACCTGCTGTTCCTTTAGAAGATTGGGAAGTCTATAAATAGGTCAATTTATCATTACTTGCGTCGATGAGGAGATTGCTTCACTGCGCTGGCGCTCCGTTCGCAATGACAGATTTGTTGTCATTGCGAGCGAAGAGTAGCAATCCCAGCTTTTGCGATTGCTAAAGAGCGGGAACGCTTGAGAGCGAACGCTTCACTACGTTAGACTCACGATGACAATAGATTGTTTACTCAGTTAAGATTGTGAAAATTATCCAATAGTTTGCAGAAATTAATGAGTAAACACTATTATCTATACATTATGACTAATAAATATAACAGTGTGCTTTATACAGGAGTAACCAACGATTTGCAAAGAAGGGTTTACGAACATAAATCAAAATTGATAGAGGGATTTACCAAAAAATACAATATTACAAAGTTGGTTTATTACGAAATTTTTGATGATGCCTATACAGCGATTAGTAGAGAAAAGCAGATTAAATCTGGCTCTAGGCAAAAGAAGATTGATTTAGTTAATAGTATCAATAAAGAATGGAAAGATTTATATGATGAATTGTAAATGATTCAACCTGTCATTGCGATCGCACTGGGAGGCGATTGCTTGGTCGTTCAAAAAAGCAATGACTGACACACACTGTCATTGCGACCGAAGGGAAGCAATCCCAACCGCTGACAATTCACCGCGATCGCACTGGGAGGCGATTGCTTGGTCGTTCAAAAAAGCAATGACTAATCACTGTCATTGCGAACGGAGTGAAGCAATCCCAACCGCTGACAATTCACCGCGATCGCACTGGCAGGCGATTGCTTGGTCGTTCAAAAAAGCAATAACTGACACACACTGTCATTGCGACCGAAGGGAAGCAATCCCAACTGCTGACAATTCACCGCGATCGCACTGGGAGGCGATTGCTTGGTCGTTCAAAAAAGCAATGACTGACACACACTGTCATTGCGACCGAAGGGAAGCAATCCCAACCGCTGACAATTCACCGCGATCGCACTGGGAGGAGATTGCTTTGTCGTTCAAAAAAGCAATGACTAATCACTGTCATTGCGAACGGAGTGAAGCAATCCCAACCGCTGAAAATTCACAGCGATCGCACTGGAAGGAGATTGCTTGGTCGTTCCTCCTCTCTTCGAGACGCTTCGCGAACGCAATGACCCGAATTCAATAAACGACTACCCAAATTCAATAAACGACTACCCCAATTCAATAAACGACTACCCCAATTCAATAAACGACTACCCCAATTCAATGAACGACTACCCCAATTCAATAAACGACTACCCCAATTCAATAAACGACTACCCCAATTCAATAAACGACTACCCCAATTCAATAAACCAGAAGCGATCGCCTTAGTGGTTTGTCCCATGATTAAGTTGACACCTATGAGCAATCCCAACCCCCCGGATGTCACAGCGATCGCTTCGTCTTCCTCCTCGTAATGACTCACCCTGTCATTGCGAGCGGAACGAAGTGAAGTGAAGCAATCCCAGTCTTTGCACTTTATTGCACTAATGCTACATTCACAATGACATAGTTAATTTCAGCGTCAACCCCAACCGGGAAACTATGCCATCGCCAAACATATTCCACAACGCCTACACCGATCCACCGCAACAGCACCCCAACTTGATACTAGGTAGCCTGCAACTGCTGTTCTGGCTCTTTTTCCGTCCTGCTGCTTGGCGTAATCACTTAACATTTATTTCCGCTGCTTTGGATCTCGCGTCTGATAGAAAAAGCCGCTTGCTGTTAGAACTGCGAATACAGATATACCTGGTCTTACCTTTCCTTGCTAATTTAACACTTGGCTTGATGTTCTGGAGATTGGGAAAGTCAGCAGCAGAAAACATTGCTGTTTGGTTAGCGTATGGTGTGGCGTGGTCTGTATGGTGGCATATAAACTTGCTCCTAACACGATTAAACCCGAAGTATAGCAGTATGTGGCGATGGGAGTGGTTCGTGGGTTCGGTGTTAGCAGTAAGCATAGCAGGCGTACCAGTATTAACTTTGGGCTTATCAATATGGAGTCCGTCCTTAGTATGCAGTCTGTTCTTAGTTATAGCCTTAAGGATTTTGCCCTTAAAAAGCACATTGTTTGGACAACATAGGGGTTCGTTATTAGGTCTAGCCTTATACATGGTGTTGCTTTTTTTATTGGCCGTAATATTATTAACTTCAGATTTATCACTATGGAGTCTGGCCTTAGTAGTATTTTTAGAGATTTTCATTTTAATCAGCGGAGCGTTTGGACAATATAGGGCTAGTTTGGGTCTAGCTTTCTACATGATTTTGGTCATCATATTGCCTAATTTAGGTTTGGGCTTGGCAATGTGGATTCTGGGAGTCACTATAAACCTGTGGCGACCTGTGATTTTTTACCCCTTCGTGACACTAAATAATATCCTGCTTTATCAGCTCGATAAACAACGTAAAGATAATAAAACCTTATTTTACTGGAATTCAGCCTTTTGGGATGAGTTGCAATACATACCTTTAATTGGCTTAGAAAAACACCTAATCTTAGTGATAGAACATAACCCAGTTGAAGGAAAAGCAGCGCTGCAATACTTGAGTACCAGTCCCCAACGCTGGGTAGTTAAACCAGCCCAAATTGAATTGGATGCACAGAGTTTAGAACGCTTCACAGATGTGGAAGCTATCCGTCAGGCTCATCCCAGTCTAGTAATTAGCGAACTTGAAAGCCCAGTTCGCACTCTACTAAACATTTTCAGTCGCATCAGCGAAGATGTGGATGTTGCACTGAATCAGGCAAGTACTTACAACCAACGCCTAGCCCTCAGATCTGTTACCGACCGTTTAGACAGATACTTGCAAGAATTTACTCGCAGTAGCGACAAATACACAATTCGTTTCCGCCCCATCGCCAAAAGTTGGCGTGATATCATAGCCGACTATGCAGAGGAACTGGCAAAAGCTACCGAACTCCGCCAAGAAATTGATTCGCCTTACATCATTGGTGTACCCCTCACACAAGAACAAGAGATTTTCACAGGTCGTAATGACATCGGTACACGCATTGAGCAGTTACTCCTAGACCTGCGTCGTCCACCTTTGCTACTTTACGGTCAGCGACGCATGGGCAAAACTTCTCTTCTCAACAACTTAGGAAAGCTGCTACCTAATACCATCATCCCCATGTTTGTAGACTTGCAAGGCGCACCCTCATCAGCTAGCGACCATGCTGGTTTTCTATACAACCTTGCTAAAGAAATGGTGAAATCATCAGAGAAGCAAGGTGTTACTCTACCATCCCTCACCCGCGACACCCTAACCGCTGACCCCTTTACCAGCTTTGACGAATGGCTAGATACTGTAGAACAGGTACTTGAACAAAATACCGCCTTATTAATGCTAGATGAGTTCGAGGTACTAGACAGTGCCATAACCAAAGGACGTTTTGATGAACAAGATATTCTGGGAATGCTGCGTCACCTCATCCAACATCGTCCCCGCTTCAAGGTTTTGTTAGCAGGTTCCCATACGATCGCAGAATATCAACGCTGGGCTAGTTATCTCATAAATGTGCAGGTAGTGCATATCTCATACCTGAAAGAAGCCGAAGCGCGACAACTAATTGAACGCCCTGTGAAAGATTTTACCCTGCGCTATGAACCTGACGCAGTTGAGCGAGTGTTGCAACTTACCCGTTGTCACCCGTTTTTGATACAACTACTCTGTGCGGAAATTATCGTCCTCAAAAATGAGCAAGACCCCTCAATGCGGAGGTTGGCGACTTTAGCCGATGTAGAAGCAGCAATTCCCGAAGCTTTCAAAAGTGGTGGTTTCTTCTTCGCTGATATCGAAAATAACCAAGTCGATGATAACGGTAGGGCGATTTTACGCTTTATTGCTGCTCAAGGGGAAAGCGCGATCGCACTTCATCAAACCATATCACAACAGTTTCCCCATGCTGCAACCACCCGCAAGTTGCTATTACAGCGAGAGTTAATAGAAGAAGTTGATAAAGGCGATCGCTTTCAGGTAGAGTTAATTCGCCGCTGGTTCACCTTGGAGAGATGAGGAGATGAGGGAAGGGGGACAAGGGAAGGGGGACAAGGGAAGGGAGACAAGGGGGACAAGGGAGACAAGGGAGACTATTGACTCTGGACTATTGACTATTGACTATTGACTCTGGACTATTGACTATTGACAATCTTACCTCGACATTCTCCAAATCCAATGCGCTGGTAACCTGCGGTTTCACAATATCCGCGCAGAATCACTTCATCGCCATCAACCAAAAATTTTCGCTCTTCCCCTGTAGGCAGTACAATCGGTTGAGAACCACGTTGAGTAATCTCGAGTAAGCAACCTTGGGAACCTGCTTGTGCCCCTGAGACTGTCCCACTCGCCAGTAAATCGCCTGGACGCAGGTTACAACCATTACTTGCGTGATGGGTAAGCATTTGCGCTATTGTCCAATACATCTGCTGGAAAGAACCACGACTTAAACAAAATGGCTGTATCCCTTGTTGTTCCATTTGGGCTGAACGAATCCAAACTTCTAGCGTGATGTCGATTCCACCCAAACTGCTATCCAGTGACGAAGACAGATAAGGTAGTGGTTGAGGATCGCTTTGCGCACGATCAAAAGCTGGACAGCGAAAGGGTGCTAAAGCTTCTAAGGTGACTACCCAAGGAGAAATTGTGGTTGCAAAACTCTTGGCTAAAAATGGGCCTAGGGGCTGATATTCCCAAGCTTGGATATCCCTTGCTGACCAATCATTGACCAAGCACAGCCCAAATATATGTTCTTCTGCTTTATCTATATATATAGGTTGTCCTGGTTGATTGCCAGTACCTACAAAAAAGCCAACTTCTAATTCATAGTCCAGCATTTGCGATCGCGCAAATCTCGGAACAGATTCTTCTGCTGGTTTGATTTGACCGCTGGGACGCTTGATTGCAGTATCACTAGGCACAATTGAAGATGCGCGTCCATGATAGGCAATGGGTACGTATTTGTAGTTGGGAAGTAAGGGATTGTCAGGTCTGAAAAGCTTTCCTACGTTGGTAGCGTGAAATATGGAAGCGTAAAAATCAGTATAATCCCCAATGCTTGCAGGTACTAAAAGTTCGATATCAGATATAGATAAGAGAATTTCTGTTTCTGGGGGATGCTGTTGTGTGTCGGCTCGCAACAATTCGCTTAAGCTATGACGCAAGGCTAATCTAGGTTGAATTCCCATCCCCATCAATAAATTTAAATTAGGGGCTGTACATGCTATTTGCAGCTGTTCGGGAAGTCCGGGAAATAAGCCAAGTTGGTAACATCTAGTCAAATCCAAAATTTTGTCGCCAATTGCAACTCCAATTCGCGGCGTTTCAGTGCTGCCCTGAGGGCGGAATACACCAAAAGGTAAATTTTGGATCGGAAAATCGGTGTCTTGTTGATTTGCTGATTCAACCCAACTGCGTAAATTGGGATTATGAGTGGCGTCAAGGGAATGAGTCATAAGTGGGGGATGTGGGGCAGGGGGGCAGCGCCTCTGGTGCTTCCGCTGCGCGTAGCTTGCTTCCCGTAGGGTACGGCTCCGCTCGGCGATCGGGGCAGGGGAGAAACTGCTACCTTATTTTCTCTATGTTCTTAAAGTACTTCAATATTGGTTTTACACTTATTTCATGGGAGCGATCGCTAATTGAAAGCTGATTTTATCCCAAATCCTCACTATGACCTTTTTTGCCCATATGGTATCAATACAGTTATTTAAAGTCATTGAAGACGCAATTACAAAACCGCCAATTCCTCACGAACCATATAAGCAGTCTTTGAAAGCTTGGGCGATGTATTGCTTAAGAGATAGAGGTTTTAAAGTCGTTTATGCTCAAAATGCGGATTTTGCTATTGAACCAAAGAATGGAGACAAGCTGTATTTTAAGGTGACAAATAATGCCTCGGAGGTTGACAATTCTTGTAGCTGGATAATTTGGGATAGTACAGCCAGAAGCGCTAGTCTGAAGCCACTACAATCTTAACTTTGCTTTGACAAGAACTCTTATAGTAGAGGCAATTCATAAATTGCTTCTACGCTTTTTACTTTTTCAGTTTTACTGTTTAATTAAAAAGTTATCGTAAGCCGACTGAATCATCGTCAATAAATCTTGAATATCAAATGGTTTATTGAGAAAATGGACAATGCCTAAAGATGAAGCTAATTTCTGTAATTCAAATTCGGAAGAAACTAGGACAACTGGTAAATTGATGCCATTTAATTGGAGGTATCGGTAAACTTGCGCTCCTGTTAATCCTGGCATTCTATAATCTAAAATTAATAAGTCTGGTTGGAGTGACAATACTTTTTCTATTGCTTCTTTGCCATTGCTTGCTTGACTTACTTTCCAGCCTTGATTATCTAGTATTAAAGTCAGCAAATTGCGATAATTTTCTTCGTCATCGGCAATTAGTATCCTAGGGCGTTCTAAGTTTTGCTTTTTCATAATTTAGGCAATCCCAATACTATTACAAATCAAATAATGACTGTGAGTTTAAGTTTAATACAAAGTTTATAAATGATGGCAATAGATTGATTGAAACCCAGCCACATCCAGAACAAAAAGATAATCATGCTTTGAATAGCACGGTAAATTTTTTGCTTAGTAGCAGGTTTAATAATGTAAGGAAAAGGATATGTTTGTGTAGCTCTAGCTAAAATATTTTCGTCAGAATATCCCGTGATATAAATAATAGGAATCCGCCGAATTTGCCAGATTATTTCTGCTGCTTGTATACCATCCATTGCGCCAGATAGGCGAATATTCATCAAAATTAAATTTGGCTGTAGCTGATTTGCTTTTTCAATTGCTACTTCTGCCGAATCAACAATATCGATGACTGTATATCCCAAGCATTCTAAAATTTCTTGGAAGTTGAGAGCAAGAATATAATCATCTTCAACAACCAGAATTCTCACATCCTGATTTCTCGCTGTATCTGAGAAGGGGCTGATCATATTCATCTCTCGGATTGGCGAGTGTTTATTTTCGATTCTCTTTGCTGTTTAGCAAATAATTCGTAATTCATAATTCCTGAAGGATAGCGCAACCACCATAATCTTGGATTTAGTGGTCTTTAATCAGTAGGGAATCCTAAATAATGATTTAAATTACGAATTGCAGCAAAGTAATTTGACTTGCCAATTTTATATTTTAGATTAAAAATTATTTCGTTTCATCCCCCCAACAAGTTAAGAAAAAAATCCAAAATCCCCAATTTAAAAGCCAAAATCGATTAACTTTATTAAGTATGAATTGGTAGAGCAGGCCATTTAAGAATCTCACTCATTTGAATAGGAAGTGTAACTGGATCGAAAGGCTTGAGAATTATACCTGCGACTTTGTAAGTTTTGATAAATTGCGGATCTAACCAACGTGCTGTAGCGCTCAGTAGCACAAGAGGAATTGTTTTAGTTTCAATATGATTTCTTAATTCTCTTAAAAACATAAAACTGCCGCGCATTGAAAGATCCAATACAATTGCATCAGGATGAGCAATTTTGGCTTTTTCTAATCCAGAAAATGGAGAATCAACTGTTAGTACATTCCAACCACCTAAATCTATGAGACAGAGTTCGACTAGCTCGCGCACATTGGCTTCATCGTCGATGAGCAAAATGGTTTTGGTTTTGATAGCTAACTCCTGCACAATTTTCATTTTACTAAGCTCCTAAAATTTATATTTTTTGGCAAAAATAACTAATTGCTTGACTGTGACTTGTTAAGACTTTTTGAAAGCCAGTGAATTTATTAATATATATTGAAGCGATGTATTAATCCACTAAGCCAGAACGCAGAGCCAATACACAAGCCTGAGCGCGTTCGCTAACATTGAGCTTGTAGAAAATATGTCGAATATGCGCCTTGACAGTGCCAATGTTGATGTATAGTTTTTTGGCAATTTCCGGATTGTTATTACCATCAACAATCATTTTCAGAATACAAAGTTCTCGCTGAGTCAGAGGATGATCTAGGATTTGTTTTCGCTGTTTGGAAGAAATAGCACGAATCATCACGGTTTCTGGAGACACAACCGCAGCACCAACCCAATTCTCTTTAATTTCCTGGATAGCACAACTTTGTAGTGGGAATAAAGTAAAGTTTGTAACTTCTTCAGATTGTTCAACTTGACAGGCTTTCATTTACCTTTGCTGGGATGTCAGAGATTTTTATCTATAGCCAATAAAGGTAAAGTAAAAAAATAAAGAACTAATAAAGAGCGAGATGTGGTTACAGAATTTAATAATTAGTCATCCCAACCCAGAATCTCAGCCACCTTCTGGGAAATTGTCAGCGGTTCAAAAGGTTTGGTAATCACTCCTGCAATTCCCATCTGCGCAAAGCGGGCGCGATCGCTCGGCTGAACTTTTGCTGTTAGAAAAATTACTGGTATTGATTTGGTTACGGAATTAGCCTGAAGTTTTTCACAGACTGTAATGCCGTCCATATCAGGCATAGACACATCAAGCAGAATCGCATCAATAGATTCTGTCTGTGCGATTTTTAACCCTTCTTTTCCAGATCCAGCGGTTAGCGTCGCCCATCCTCCCAATTCTTCCAAACAAGCTTGTACTAGTTCCCGGATACGGTCTTCGTCATCCACAATTAATACTTGTTTAGTCATTAGTCAGTTGTCAGTTGTCAGTTGTCAGTTGTCAATGGTCAATGGTCAATGGTCAATTGTCAATGGTCATTTGTCATTAGTCATTTGTCATTGGTCATTTGTCTTTTTTTCATCTCTACCCAAACTCCCCACACTCCCTCATCGCCTATCGCCCAGACAATGGCAGAGTGAAGAAAAATGTGCTACCAACACCAAGAGTACTTTCAGCCCAGATTTTCCCATTGTGCTGATCAACAATACTATGACAAATTGCTAATCCTAAGCCTGTGCCGCCTTTATCGCGGGAGTCAGAAGCATCTACTTGTTGAAATCTGCCAAAGATAACTTCTAACTTCTCTGTGGGAATTCCCCGCCCTTGATCGCTGATTTGGAAGAGTACACAATCTGTTTGGGGTTGGACACTTAAGGTAATAGTGGAATCCGATGGTGAGAATTTGAGGGCATTACTTAAGAGATTGGTGAGTGTTTGAATAATGGCATCAGCATCTGCCCAAACTTGAGCATCGGTAATATCAATATTAAAGCTAATATTTTGCTGCTTGGCGATCGCTTTTACTCCCTCCACTGCTTGTTGAATTAAATCAGCAGCTTCGCAGGTGGTTTTGTCGAGGATGGCTCTACCAGATTCTAAGCGTTCTAGGTCGAGAATATCGTTGACTAGGCGCACTAGGCGATCGCAGTCGGTGGCTGCAATCTCTATCATCCGCTTAGATTTTTCTGGTCTGTTGTCGTAAATACCAGAGTTTAATAAGCCTAGTGCAGCTCGAATTGCGGTTAAAGGCGTGCGGAGTTCGTGACTGACGATACCGATAAACTCACTCTTGATTTGCTCAACTTTTTGTAGTTCTGTGATGTCTTCAGCAATACCAGCAATCCTCGTAATTTCCCCAGTTTCATTTTTGATGGGGAAAGCGCGATCGCGAATCCAACGGATTAAACCATCGGGGCGGATGATACGATATTTGGTATCAGAGTACCCTGTTTTTAATTGTTCGCTGAATGCCAGATCAACAAGCCGGCGATCTTCAGGGTGAATCGCATCTAACCAATCGGCAAAATTTTGATAAACTCTTTCACAACGGCTTTGCCAAATGGTTTCATAGGCTTTGCTGACGTAGATAACTTGCTGAGTTTGCAGATCTGTCATCCAAAATACTGCTTGGATGTTGTCTGCAAGTTGGCGAAACTTTTCTTCGCTGTGGCGTAAAGCATCTTCGATATTTTTGCGATCGGTGATATCTTGGTGAACTGCGACTAGAACATCGCCGTAGTCGGGATGGTTAAATACAGAGCAAGTTGCACTACACCAAAATGGAGTACCATCTTTTTTGACATTATGAACTTCATAAGTGGCTTCACCCTGTTGTAAGACAGTAGAGCGAATGGCTTGATCAACATCTTCAGGATTTACCGATTCATTGCCATAGTTGACAATCGAAACGTGCTGAGAGTTGAGTTCACCAGGGTCATAGCCAAACATTTGCTCAAATTTAGGATTGGCATAGACAATGATGCCATTATCGGCTCTCACTAAGCAAATGCCTTCTGCCATGTTGCGGGTAATGACAGCCTGAAGTTCCAGCATTTGTTGTGCTTGTTTGAGTTGCGTCAAATCGCGCATACTCACGATCACGCCAGAAATCCTGCCGTCTGGTTCACGATAAGGTGTATAAGTAACGCTGATAAATTGCGGTACTTGATTAGGATAGTTAAACCACTGTTCATATTGAATTGTCTCTCCAGCTAAACAGCGATTTAATCGAGACTGGATGACACTATCAAATAACTTTTCACCGAGAACTTCCCGCTTGGATTTTCCTAAAACTTCGCTATCGGGTTTGTTGCACCAATCCAAGTAAGCTTGATTAACGATTTGATAAATGTAATTACTGTTCACCAAGGCAATGCCATCTTTGGTACTGGAGACAATGCGCTCATATTGACGGAGAATGGCTTCAGCAAGTTTGCGATCGCTAATATCTAACAATACACCGAGCGATCGCAAAGGTTGCCCAGATTCATCGTAAATTGCCCTTCCCCGTCCCATCAGCCAATGCACTGAACCATCTGGGTAAATTACTCGATACTCGCTGGCGTAATCGCTGTGAGTTTCAATAGATTCCAAAAACTGTTGTTCAACTAAATCAATATCTTCAGGATGAATTGCATTGCGCCATAGTTCATAACTTGGCTCAATTGAATAGGGAGCTAAACCCAGTAAAGTGAAGTGATTATCGTTCCAGACCATATCTGTGCTGGGTAAATACCAATCCCAAAAGGCGGTATGAGTCAAATCTAAAGCCAGTCGGCGGCGTTCCTCACTTTGGCTGAGGGCAAATTCTGCTTGTTTACGCTCGGTAATGTCATTGTTGATTTCGAGGATCTTAATCGGTTTACCAGCATTGTCTTTTTGTAACACCCAACGACTCGCTACAGTCAGGGGTTGATTGTCCCGGCTGAAATGGGTAACTTCTCCTTCCCAGTAACTCTTTTCTAAAAGTTCTGCTTCAATTTCTGCTATTGGTTGGGGAAATTGAGTTTGCAAGAGAATATCGGAGATTTGCCCCAAAGCTTCGGTTTTGGGAAAGCCATACATATTTTCGGCTCCCTCATTCCAGAAAGTGATCCGCCGCTGCAAATCCAGCGTCATGATCGTGTCATGTGCCAGATCCAGTAGTTGCGATTGTTCTAAAAGAATGATTTGGGTTTGTTGCTGTTCGATGACTTTGTCCAGCAGGCGATCGTTTACATCTGCCAGTTCTGCTGTTCGCTCTGCTACCCGTTGTTCAAGTTCGGCGTTTAGTTGTTGTAAAGCAATTTCCGCTTGTTTGCGTTCGCTAATATCGCGACAAACGCAGAATCGCATAATTTCCCCTTCCCATTCTACAACGCTAGTGCTGATTTCTACATCGTAAATTGAGCCATCTTTGCGGCGGTGGCGAGTTTCCAAAACTCCACTGTGAAAGCTGATATAGTCGCTTATTAATTGCCGAAGTTCTTCGGGGCTAAACTGAGCATCCCAGTCAAAAACGCTGAGTTTTGCGGTTTCTGCTAATGTATAGCCCAGCATCTCGGCAAATCGCGCATTAGCTTCGATGACATTTCCGGATAAATCTAAAATGACGATGCCATCGAAGGATGTATGGAAGAGCGTTTTAA
This sequence comes from Calothrix sp. NIES-2100, assembly GCF_963875285.1. Classification (NCBI taxonomy): domain Bacteria; kingdom Bacillati; phylum Cyanobacteriota; class Cyanophyceae; order Nostocales; family Calotrichaceae; genus Calothrix; species Calothrix sp. NIES-2100. The sequence continues at coordinate 6,402,426 of NZ_CAWNLA010000001.1, read as the reverse complement.
TCCGCAGAGCTTGTTTTGCTAAAGTTTGTTCTGCTTGTTTGCGTTCGGTAATTTCTTCGCATACAGTACTAATACCAATGATGCGTTCCCCATCTTTTAACGGTAAAAAGCTTTCTAACCAAATTCGTTGCACCCCTGGTTGAGCGGGGGTTTCGCCTGTGATTTCCACATTGAGCAGCGGTTTCCCTGTTTCTATGATGGAGTTTAACAGTGGTTCGGCGACATCAGCTAGGTCGGGTAGTAACTCACGCACTGTGCGGCCAATATGCTCTTGGACGGAAAAGCCATTGATTTCTGCGAGACGTTGGTTAATACGGACAAAACGCAGTTCGGTGTCTAGGACGTTCAAGCCAATTGGGGCGGATTGGTAGATGGTTTCAATTTCCGCCAATTGGCGCTGAAGCTGGATTTGACTTTCCCTGAGGGCTGCTTCTGCTTGTTTGCGCTCGGTAATATCTGTGCAAGTGCCGATCCATTCGCTAATCTCACCATCAGCAGCAAGAATCGGCACAGCTCGAACGGCAAAATCGCGGTAATTGCCATCCTTCATGCGTAGGCGATATTCAGTTTCGTATAAAGTACGGTTTGTGTAAGATTCTTGCCAGGTCGATAAAGCGCGATCGCGATCATCAGGGTGAACAAAATCGAGCCAACCTAATCCTAAGCTTTGGGCTGTGGATGTTCCAGATAGTTCTTCCCAAATTTCTGGAACGACTGTTGTCATACCATCGCCATCAGTGAGCCAGACAATCTGCGCTGAGGCGTGAACTAATGAGCGGTATCGCTGTTCGCTGTGCCGCAAGGCGGCTTCGATTTGTTTGCGTTCTGTCAGTTCAGTCTGTACTTGGGCATACAAATCTGCTTGTTGAATCGCAATGCTCACTTGAGTAGCTAATTGGCGTAGCAGCTCAATTTCGGCAGTTTGCCATTCACGAGGAGCCTCACAGTGATGAGCAATCAGTAATCCCCACAATTCTTCTCGATGCAAAATCGGCACTACCAAATTAGCCCTAACCTGGAAATTTGCCAGGAGTTGGACATGACAGGAGTCTATACCTGCAATATAAATATCAGATTTGGCAGTAACTAAACCTGCTTTAAAAGCTTCTACGTACTTTTCACCAAAGCAAGGATCGGAGATCTGGGCAGATAAAATAGCTGTCCAATTTGCACCCACGGATTCTACAACTATTGTGCCACTCCAGTCAGGAGAAAATTGAAAAATAGTGACGCGATCGCACAAGAGAAATTGCCGGACTTCATCTACAGTCGTTTGCAAAATATCTTGTAAATTCAGCGATCGCCGGATACGCACGGTCATATCCATCACTAAACGTTGTTGGGCAAATTGCTGTTCTAGGGTGATTTGAGCTTGCTTGCGATCATCAATCGCCATGACGGTTCCTGCCATCCGCACAGGCTCACCCGCTGCGTTATAAAACCCCTGTCCCCTGCCCTCAAGCCAGTGGATGCTACCATCTGCCCAAATAATGCGATACTCATGTTGGTAAATAGTGTGAGTTTGCAGTGCCTGTTGTACTGCTTGGGTTAGTCCTTGGCGATCTTCAGGATGCAAGCAGGCATCAAAGGTTTCATATGTCCCATCATAAGTACCAATAGCCAAACCAAATAACTGTTCTGTTTCTGGCGACCATTTGACCTCTCCGTTTAGAATATTCCAATCCCACATCCCCATGTTGGCACCAGTCAAAGCCATCCGCAGTTGTTCGGCATTTTCTTGAGCTAATTTTTGGCTGAGTTGTTGAATTTTGAGTTTGCTGTTGAGAAAGCTGCTGGTGAGTCGGTTAATTATTAAGCCAACCACAAGAAAAATGAATAACTGGAATAGACTTTGTGGTTGAAATACCCAAAATTGATATCGTGGGTAAAAAAAGAAATATTTGATTGCTACCGCCGAAAGCACGAGTGATACCAACCCAGCATGATAGCCTCCGTACCAAGTAGTGATGAGGATGGCAATATAAAAACAACCACCAACAGTTTCTGACAGCAGCGATTCTAGCCACAGTCTTAGCAACAAGGCGATCGCCGTTGAGCCAATCGCCAGTCCATAGGAAAATAATCGCGGATAATTTCTCATCATTTTTTACCTCTGGCTGGCTCTACCTCCCTGCAAACGCGATCGCACTCGCTCAATTCGGCTGATTACCCTAGTTACGAGTTCCGGCCCTAGTACTGGCTTAGTGATAAAATCATCGGCTCCTGCGGCAAAAGCTTGCTGCAAGGATGCCGCATCGGTATGGGCTGTTACCACTAAAATTGGTAAGTCCCCCCAATGGGCATCCTGTCGTACTACTTGACACAACTCTAAACCATTTACTATTGGCATTTCTAAATCTAGCACCACTAAATCTGGTGATGTTGCCATCAGCACTTTCCAAAATTGCTGTGGTTCGCTCAAACTTGTGACCTCGATTCCCCAAGGAGTGAGCAACGCCGCTAAGCCGGTCAGAATTACAGGGTCATCATCAACAATTAATACTTTGGCATCTGTGGTTTGGTGTTGCGGGAGAACACGCGCGATCGCCCCAAAAATTTGCTCGGTTGTGGCGGGTTTGTGCAGATATTGTCTTGCGCCTAAACGTGACACAGCCAAGCGATCGGCTAGGCTGTCACGCCCAGTGAAAACGACAATCGGTAAAACAGGCGATCGCTCACTCACCTCCCGCAGCAGCATTAATCCATCTTCTTCTGTACCGGGAAAGCTCAAATCCAGTAGCACTGCGTCCGGATTTGTCAAAGCCAACCCCGCGCGAGCAGTTGCCAAATCCGGGGCAATTTTCAAGCGCATTCCCCAAGCATCTGCTTGGGCTAGCAACCGCTCGGTCAGCATAGTATCATCATCAATTACCAACACAAGATAAGTTTGGTGCAGCGCCACAGGTTGAGAAGTTAGGGGAACAGGCGGTTTTGTTAACTCTTGTTGCAATGCCTTTACTAACTGAGAAAACTGCGTAATTTCATCATGGCTCAGTGGTTGCTCTTGTAGCAATAAATTCTCAATTGACCTAGCCAGCTGAGAACCTTCTGGATACCCAAACGCTCCCATTGAACCTGCGAGTTTGTGAGCCTCATGCTTTGCTTGCTGCTGTAACTCCGGGGATAAAGAAAGCGCCAAAACAGCAGTTTTTGCTTCCTCTAACACCGCTACCTGTTGACTAAAAGAATCGCGAAATCGTTCTAAGACTCGATTAACGGCGGTTAAATCTGCGGTATGGGGTGGTTTTTGGTGTGGCGCATCTAAATTGGCTGAAGGAGTTGCAACACAGCGATCGGGTGCAGGCTTTAAGCGATAACCAATACCATACACGGTTTCGAGAATATCTTCTTTGAGACCGCCGGCTTTGAGTTTCTTCCGTAAGTCTTTAATATGAGTCGTAACTGCATGTTCCACTGGAGCATCATCAAATCCCCAGAGGCGATCGAGAATCACCTGACGGCTAAAAATGCGATTAGGGTTCTGTAAAAACAATTCCAGTAAATTATATTCTGTAACCGTCAGTGAAATTACTTGGTCATCATAAGTAACTTTGCCAGAGATTTGGTCTAAACAAAGATTTGCCCAGGTTAAAATAGACGACGCGATCGCCCCCTTGCGTCGCAATAAAGACCGAATTCTCGCCAGTAACGCATCCGGATCGTAAGGCTTGATCACATAATCATCTGCCCCAGCATCTAAACCTGCGACAATATCTGCATTGCAATTCTTCGCACTCAGTAATAAAATCGGTGTTTGGTAACCTTGCGATCGCAATTGCCGACACAGGCTAATACCATCGAGTTGCGGGATGAGCCAATCGAGTAAAATTAAGTCATATTCAACCGCGATCGCTAAATCAAGCCCTGTCTTGCCATTGTGAGCTAAGTCGATATTGTAATGATTTGCTGACAGCAACTCTGCCAGTGCCTGACTGAGTAATGTATCATCCTCTATCAATAATATTTTCATGATCGGCATCCAAATCAGATGCGTAGGGAATTACAATTAAAAAAATACCCTTTTTCCAGTTTTATTTATCATATTCTACATAGGTTAGTGGATTGCAAAAATCAAATACTAGTACAACAAGGCAAAAGTAAAATGTGAGCCACTACGGTGGACGGCTTACCCGCCATACAGCAATTGGCGATCTTCTCATCGGTAGGGAGGTACTAGCGTTGGCACAAGCATAAAAATTCAAAACAAAGCAGGTTTATCTGACCAGCTTTTTACGGATTTGAGATAGTAGCTGAAGGGCACTCCAAAAAATAAATTATTCCGCTTAAAGTTGTTGACGGTTCACAGTTAACAGTCAACAGTCAACAGTCAACGGTCAACATGAACAAGGGAATATTTTTTTACTAGAAAGTCCCTTATTTCCACCACGATGTACTAGTTATATACGCAATTAATTACCGTAGTCTGGCAATCATCCGCATTCCTGCTGGCGGGGCAACTGTGAAACCACGCCGCACAGGATATACAGGACGTTTATTCACCAGCGATAGTTGAAAATGAGACAGAATTGTTGCTAAAACAATTTTCATTTCATACTGAGCAAATGCTAAACCGATACAGCGGCGATTCCCACCACCAAAAGGTAAATATTCATAGGGAGAAAATTGTCTTTCTAAAAAGCGTTCTGGTTTAAATTGTTTGGGATTTGGATAAACCTCTGGACGATGGTGCGCTAAGTAAATACTGCTGATAATTACATTGCCCTCGGGGATTTTGTAGCCCATAATTTCAATAGGGGTTTTGACAATTCTGGGCACACCGTTCATCACAATTGGATAAATCCGCAACGTTTCCTGACAAACTGCTGTTAAATAGGGTAATTTGGCAATGCTACTCGGATCTGAATTAATCCCAATAGTATCCAGTTCTTGCAACAACTTTTCACCCACTTCTGGTAACCGATCAATCCAGTAAAAAGCCCATGTTAATGCAGAAGCAGTAGTTTCATGTCCTGCAACTAACAATGTCATTAATTCATCACGCAATTCTTGATCAGACATTGGTTGACCATCCGCATCACGGGCAGCCATCATTAAACTGAGGATATCTTGCCGATTTTGCTGAGTTTCACTGCGTCGTTCTGCAATTAGAGCATAAATAAGTCGATCAATTTGCTGGAGTAAGCGCATCACTTGACCCCAAGGACTCCAAGCGCCTAAATCTTTGCGTAAGAAGCCAAAAAATAAAGCTCCGGACATCAAAGGAGAACCCATGAAATCTAACACAGAAGATAGCAAATGCTGAAGTTCTTGAAAACGCTGTCCTTGATCTAAGCCAAATACCACCCGTAAAATCACCCGCAAAGTGATTTCTTGCAGCGAATTACGGATATTGAAAGGTTTACCAATCGTCCATTCATTACTGACATGATCAGCGATTTCACGAATATCTTGACCGTAAGCTCGCATTCTTTCGCCATGAAATGGAGGAGTTAAAAGTTGACGTTGGCGTTGATGGCGATCGCCATCCAGTAAAATTAAAGAGTTGTCACCCAGTAAAAATGCCAAACCTCCACTAGCCGTCCCAGACCTAAAATGCTGAGGATCAGCGGTAAAAATTTGCTCCAGTGCTTGCGGTTGGCTAAAGTAGATAATATGAGTATCTTTGCTACCCCAAATAGTAAAGCGATCGCCATAAATTTGGGCAAAATCTTCTACATATTTCACTGGCTGAGTAATAAACTTAACCAACCGCAGAAAGCGCGATATTTTGGGGCCATCAGGTAGGCTGTTAGTGAGTGTCATCTTAACGGTGAGGATGAGTTTCGCCTTTTAATTGTGACAAGTTTTTCCCTGATTGACAGTCAATGGTCATTAGTCAATGGTCAATAGTCATTAGTCAGCTGTCTCCCTCATCCCCCTCATGCCATACCCAATGCCCAATGCCCCATGCCCCATGCCCCATTCCCAATTGTAAGCAAGTGTTAGTAAAATAACTCTATGAGGTACAAAGCATTATATTCTTGTATGGCAGCGTCGGAAGTGAACCGTGCCAAAAATCATCGCTATACTTAACGGTAAGGGAGGTGTCGGTAAAACGACTACCGCAGTCAATTTGGCTGCAAACTTTGCCCAAAAACAAAAGGTGATTCTGATTGACGCAGATATTCAAGGATCTGCCAGTTGGTGGTTTGGGCGCAATCAGAATAGTATGGGATTTGATCTGTCTCAAGAAAATAATCCGCAACTTTTAAGTGAATTAACAAAGCTAACAGGTTACGATTTAGTAGTAGTGGATACGCCGCCGGCGCTGCGCTCTGAAGCATTGGCGACGGTAGTAGCGATCGCAGATTATCTGATTTTACCGACACCCCCAGCAGCAATGGATCTAGCTGTCCTAGTTGAGACAGTCAGAAAAGCTGTCACTCCTGTGGGCGTTCCCCATCGGGTACTGCTAACCAAAGTTGATACGCGGAGTTTGGGGGAAGCAATTGAGGCGCAAAACACTCTTATGCGATTAGGAATTCCCGCTTGTAAAACTTTTATCCGTGCTTATAAAGCGCACGAGAGAGCAGCGCTTGAGGGTGTACCAATTACTCAATGGCGAGGAAAACATGCACGGGAAGCGGAATCTGACTACCGCCGCGTGGCAGATGAATTACAGCGTGATTGGAGGAAATAATGGTTAAGAAACGTCTCTCTGACTTATTACAAGAAGAAGCACAAAAATTTACGCCAGCAGAAGGTGAATCAGCTATTGAAGTGACTGCACAAGAAGTAGCAGAGGAAACCCCGACGCAAACACCAGAGCAAACACCAGAACAATCAACTGCGGCTAAGCGTACAACTCCTACTAAAGCTGATTTAGAAGCAACTATCAAAGAATTAAAAGAATCTCTCGAACAATCTCAGCAAAACGAAGCCAATCAAAAGCAGCAACTTGCAGATTTACAATCGGCTGTATCTGAACAAAAAGCATTAGCAAAACGGTTGACGAAAGAGCTTGAAGAAGCTAAAAAAGCCGCATTGCATCTTGCAGAATCTAACTCCAAGCTGATAGAAGAAATTAATTCTTTAAAACAAGAAAAGGAAAGCTTTGCCGAAGCTAATGCCAAGCTTGTAGAACAAAGTAATTCTTTAAAACAAGAAAAGGAAAGCTTTGCCGAAGCTAATGCCAAGCTTGTAGAACAAAGTAATTCTTTAAAACCAAAACAGGAAACTTATAAACCAGTAAAACAAACCTATCACCAAGATAACTACAGAAAATCTTACCGGACATCGGAAAGGCTAGCGACAACACAACCAGAGGAAGCTGAAGATAGTTCTTCTCAGATGTGGTTACTTGACTAGGACTTAACTAGATAATTTACATTGGGTTGCGAGGGATATTGCAGCCCATCAAAATTAACGTTGATGAATCTTGTGGTTTCTTAGCGCATGAATCCCCAACTAACTTTCGGTATAGTTGGGGTGCGTTCAAATAGTGCGATCGCATCCCTAACAAAAGTATAAAAATCAACGTTTTTTAATTTTCAATTCCTCATCCCTAGGGCGTGTTTTCAAACTACTCGTTTAGCCTTCTAAATTTCTCAATCCCCCTAAATCCACGCCACTTGCTACAAGTCGGGAAACCCGCCCAACGCAGTGGCTCCCCTTAAAAAGGCAGGGCTAATTCATTGTTATGAGAGAAAATTAGGGGAGCCAGAAGTTAGCGTACACTAAATCTTTGAGCGGCTAATTTGATTAGTCCACTGTGCTGTTGCCAAGTCTCATTTCTAAATGGTGTTTGTTTTTGCTCCACAGGACGAAAGTAGAACTTGTTCTTTGCGATCACTGTGATTTTTCGGTCTACTGAGTTGAGTAACTTAAGCTTCGCTTGCGCGCTTGCCGATCAGGAGAAAAATTTGCTCAAGGTTATGACCAATCATCCTCACGGCCGTGGTGATCGAAGAATAACCGTTGTAGCGGAAAATTGCGATCGCTAAATTACGGATAATGGAAAGATTAGCAGGCGCATTACCAAGTCGTACAAGAGAGCTATCCTCCTCAAATACCACGTCTTTGACCCAATGTAAGCGGTTTTCAATTTCCCAATGACCACGAATGCCTTGGGCAAATTGTGCAGCATTGAGGCTCTGAGTGCTAATGTAGTAGGCTATCTGATGATAAGGTTTACCGGCTCTTGTACCAAAGCGTTCCACCTTCACCAGACGTGCTAGACCTACCCACTCAGAACTGATATCACTCAAGTCGTCAAAAACAGATACAGTTCTAGTCGTGACCCGATCGCTTCTGTGTTCGGTGGTGATGTCTACACTAACAGGTATCGCTTGCGCAGTAGTGAGTTGGATTTGTTCGTAGAGACGTTTTTGATTAGCCTTGACAGCCATCACATAATCATTACCACTCTCAACAATTAGTTGTACAGTTTTTTTTGACAGTGTAACGAATCAAAGGTAAAGATCACTCCTTGTAGCTTTAAAGCAGCCAAGAGTGACTGGACAACGGCAATTTCACTACTTTGTTTATTGTGGAACTGTTGCAAGGCGATCGCTACTCCATAACGAGTATTGAAAACGGAAACCACATTGATAAAATCTTGGTAAGCCTGGTCATAATTGCTGACAGTAGCTTTGATGCTTTTGCCATCGACTCCTAACCAGTCTAGCTCTTGGGTTGGCATCCAATCATTTGCCCAGTTATTAAACACCTTAGCTAAATCAGTAAAATCAATACCCATCATTATGCGTCGAAACGTCGAGTCTGATGGGAAACGAGTTGGAGGTAATTGTAAATTGACAACTAAAGCTTCATGATGCCGACGAGCAAAATCTTCTAAGGCACGATAACCCAGACAACCGCTCATAGTCCCCATAATCACCACCAGCAGCAGCAACCACAATGGATAACGCTGTCCTCTTGTCGCGCGAAAATCTTGCACTTGGGTTAAGGCTTCTAGGAGATTGGCTTTCATAGGGGAGAGTGGAAAAATCAAATAAGCCGCTAACAGATTTAGTGTACGCTAACTTCTGGCTGCTCTAATTTTTCTCTCATCACAATGAATTAGCCCTGCTTTTTAAGGGGGGTAGGGGGGATCTAAGACGCAAGAAAACAAGCCCTAGCCCCTAATACCGTTTGACTTAAAGGTTGATACAAATAGGGAGAAGAAGAAGCAGAGGAAGCAGAGGAGGCAGAGGTATTTTATTTGTATCTTTCATTTAGTGAAATAGTATAACACCTAGCCTCTCTCACATTTTATTAGCTAAATTCATCAACTGTTTGAAGTTGACCAAATGAATGATATTATCAGTGCTGTCAATTTCGATCCAGCCTTTTTCATCGAGCTTTTCCATGATTTTGCTAGTTTCGTCAACACTAATTTCTGTCACTTCTGCTAAATCTTTAAAGGGAATGTTAAAAATTTCTCTTCCCTTATCTGTTTTTTGACCATAGTTTTCGCCTAAACTCACTAGAGTCTGAGCTAGTTTGACAGCTGGTGGTGAAGAGCGCATTTGAAGGCGCAGGTTGATTTGTCGCAATCGCCGCACCATCAGTTGTAACATCCTGTGATGTAAATGCGGGTCTTTAAACAAGATTTGAATAAAACGCTCTCGAGAAACACTAAGTAATTTTACAGGCGACAGAGCAATTACATCGGTTGAGCGTGGAGACTCATCTAAAACTGCCATCTCTCCAAAAAAATCGCCTCTACCTAAAATTGCTAGAGCAACATAATTATCTCCGGATGTGCGCCGGACTTTCACCCAACCAGAAACCACGAAGTAAACTGCGTTACCCCAAGCATCTTCCATTAAAACGGCTCGTTCAGCTGGGTATTCATGCTCAATCGCCACATTCAGCAGCCATTCTAAAGTTTGGGGATTGGCTGTACTCAGTAAAGGAAAAAGTTCACTAAAAACCTCAGTCTGCATGAAATATCTGTAAAAAATGGATTCAATAGGAAAAAATTAGGCCGAATGCTATAAGTTTTAAAACCGCTATCATTTGCTGAATACGGTATCAATACGGTTACAAATTAATTGGTAATTTTCAGCTTTTTATACCAATTCTCGACAATCCAGAAACACATTTAAACCCGGCAACCTAGATTAAATCTAAATTTCTGAATTACTAATTAGTATTAGGTCTGATATCCCTAGTACAACATAACAATTATGTATGGGAACGCAATCAGCGGTTTCACTGACACTCTTGTAAACAAATTTTCGATATCTGACACACCCTACTAATGCACCAGTTGCGTAAGTCCAATATTAGTTATTATTTTTTGGTAGCTGGCTATCCCTAGCTAAGACGTTGAGCTGTTTGTTTAAATTTTCCACTAGTTGAGATAGGGCAACCACAGCGTTTAATTGCTCAGATTGCAAGCTAGAGTTGAGAACTAGCCGTTGTTCTAGTTCGTGCAACTTGAAGCTGAGTTTTTGAGCCATGACCAAGGTATCGCGGCTGAGGCGATGCAACTGTTGCTGTTGATAAAATTTTAATGCTGCTCCCCGTAATACTTGTAGTGTCGCCTCTTCACCGTAGATTCCCGGCATCACTCGTAAGCGTAACAATAAATTGTTGTTTTGATATTGCCATTCCTTCTCTACTTGTTTTGCTTCTGCAAGTATTTCCACGGGTAAACCAGCAAATTGCTTGAATTCATTGATGATTCCCTGAAAAACCGAAAGGGGCAGATTTTCGATGATTGACTGCAAGACTCCATTATCACTCCAGAGGATTCTGCCTTGGTCAAACTGTCTCTCCAAATACAAGCGACCAATTCCTCCAAGCAAGACTCTAGATAATAACTCTTCTAGTAATTGCTTCGGCGGTAGGGTTGTCAGTGATTCTAAGGGTCTTATTTTCTCTGAAGTTTGCTCTGGCAAAACAGTAAAATTTTTTGGCTGTTGACTGCGATCGTGGTTAGTTCTACTAGTTCCCGACAGGTGATTATGATTGAATTGTAAAGACGAATCTGAAGAGCTAACATCAGGTGGCAGAATTTCTGTTCGGTTCTCAATGTAGGTAGTGGCAGAGGTATTCAGTGGATCTATCGAATCTATAGGGGGAACTACGCTGTTTTTTGCGGTGAAGTTGACTTTTGGCTGATGCTTTTGTTTGGGATTTGCAGGGTATGTGTTTTTGTAGTTAAGATAAGCTTTGAGAGTATCTTGGTGAATATCGCTCTTAATTGGCTGATTGACTATAGTGTACTTAATTGAAGACAAAATCCGACGCAGGTAATCTAATGCCTCGCTTTCTTGTGGATTCACCATAGCCAGTAGAAGTTTATTGCCCTTGTATTCCAAGGGTAAAATTTGGTGATAAAGGCAAACTTCTAAGGACAAAAGACTATCAATTAACGAAAATATCTGTTCGCGATCGCCAAGTAACTCTTCAAGATTCTTTAAATCTGGTTCCCCCGTCCCTGCATTTGCATCTGGTACATTTTTTTCGTTATCAGTAAATTTGCCTTCTGAAGACAACATATGTGTAAATATTAATATTTTTTTATTTGCTTCTCATTCTATTGTGCTTCCAAGTTATTGTGTAGTAAATAAAGATACTTTATATCTATTAGAAGAAGTTGTTAAATTTAATACTAATATTCTAAGATAAATCTAGGATTGTGGATTGGGGATAAATCCCAAATCCAAAATCTCACACTCAAAACTGTTGGGTACTGAAATACTTACTCCCAGTAATCCTATGTAACATCTTTGCTGAGTTACTTAAATGGATATACCAGGCTCAGATTTAGATTGTGTTACTCCTGAGTTCTTAGAGTTTGGGCGACGAGATAGACTTTTGTCCATTCACCCATCACCTGATGGGTTTTAAGTTTTAATTGTTGTGCTGTGGCTTCGATTGAGTTGCCAGCTTTGCGTAAATCCAAAATCTGCTGCCCCACATGAGACAATTGCCCATAGAGTTGCTGCCATTGGTTTTGTGTTAGCCCTAAGTTATGTTCTTGCAAGGAAATTGCCAGCCAATTATCCACAAGTTCCGGTTTACCTTTGAGCGCAAAGACACGTACAGCATGGTAGCTGATTTTTTCACGCAATCTGTATACTTCTTTAATCTGCTTGTTGAGTCTTTTGGCGATTTCGTCTTGAGACTTTCCTTGCAAATACAGTCGCAGCCACTCTACGGCTTCTGTGCCGAGATTTTCTTGTAAATATTCGGCAAATTCTTGTTGTACAGTCTGACGCAACATCTGTTGCTCTTCAAGTTCTTGCGCTTCTTGATATTCTGCGATCGCCTGACTATCAACCAAGTTAACCCGGTTGTCACTGTCATCGGTGAGAATTTCTTCCGAAACTAGCCGAATCAAGTCGCTGCTTGGTACTTGAGTTAAGCCGCCACGTTGAGTTCGACGCAGGTAGTTTACGAAGCGATAAACTAGTAAAGGTTGATTGCGGACTGGGCGCAAACAGTATTCTTCTATACTGGCAAACAATAGAGTATCTCGTAGCCGATGATCGGTGGTAATTTCGCCGATACAAGCCATTTGATCTTGAATGTAGGTATCGCTTTGCAGTAATTCTTGGATAATTTCTTGTAATACATCCATAACACTGCGCTGGCGATCGCGGCTGAGAGATACCCAAGTCTGAATTTTGTTCCGTAATGTCATCAAACTTGCCAACCGAGTTATTAGGTTGCGGTAAGCGCGTTCTCGTGCTGTACCCAAGTAACGTTGCAGCAAGATCCGGTAACGATATTCCATCGCTTGCTTGGCAATCTCAAGTTCCTTGGGATTGAGCAGATCAAACCGTTGCAAGTCACGTCCCAACAACCAGAGAATTATACTTTCTTTGGCTGCATCACTTTGTTGGGGACACTCACTTACAAGACGTTGTCGCCAATATCGCGCCAGTTTTTCGGCTTCTGTTGCCATAACGAGATTGCGTTCCTCGAAACCCTGTTTTAAAGTTTGCATCACAACCCCCATGTGTCGCACTTAACTTATTAACTGGCAGCTGCCCCTATATTGAATCTTCATTTGATGAAGACTTTATTAGTGATTCCACTTTTATTACGTTTGGAATAGCTAAACTTATGCAAAAATTATCCCCTGCTATTCTTAATTTTTATTTTCCAGTAACTGGAAACCCCACTATTTCAAGCATTTTTCGCAATTCGACAAATTTTAAATTTTTGTAAACTTAATTTATTGGCGACCGAGAAAAATGACCTGCCCAGCCTTAAGTAAATTATGATACACTCGTGCTGCACAGGGGTTAAGAAAAGCTGATATTTTGCAAGCAACCGACAAAGCTAATATAATTCACCTTCATCCAGACGTACTTTGATTGATATAAGTTTCACATCAAGAGAGTCTGTCTGTAAGAAAATCACCATTTTTTTCACTTCCTTCAAGGCTAGATATCAGATTTTATTTTGAAAAGACCACTGAAAATTTTCTAGTACCCATCCGGGTAATATTTTGATCTACTACTTCTTTTTGATCAATGAAGAATAGATATCTTACATAATTATTTTGTACTCTAATTAATAGCGTTTTAATAAATTAAATCCAAATCAAAATTTGCTATGTTTGCTTGAAATCAAAAGTAAATTTTGCCAAATTATCATCTTACCATGAACTATTTTGGCAACATGTGTATTTTCTCAATATTTTTGTTAAAAAGTTTATACTTTAAAGTAACCAGCATTTGCCAGGTAAATGCAATTTTCCCAATGCCCAGTAATTTTGGTAAGCCTGTGCTGTAGTAGCGGCAGACTCACCACCGGGAGATGTCTTTAAATTTAGCGCCCGCCGTTTGACGATCTGATAATGGGGTTTTCTACAGAGTCTCTATACTGTTGAACTGCGTCAGTGTAGGCAATGGGCAGAACAGCCTCAACGTTTTCATGAGGTCTAGGGATAATCACCCAAGATTCCAGTGTACCACCATAAACATTTTCGGCTGCTTCTACACCCGCAGCCATAGCAGTCTTGACTTCAGAAACATCACCACGAATATTAACTGTAAACCGAGCGCTACCTACTCTGATATAACCAACAAGGGTAACTCGACCTGCTTTGACCATCGCATCTGCTGCGGCTAGCACAGCGGGAAAACCCTTAGTTTCTAGTGCTCCAACTGCTTGTAGTGACATTAGCAATCTCCTGTATGAATAAACTTAGGTGGCGCTACAAATTAATTGTACGAAGCTTCGCTACAAATTTTATTGATGAACTTGTTTAGAAGATGCGGAAAGGTTCAGATTCCTCTGTAAAGTGGATTGGGAGAATAGTTTCTATATTTTCTGGGGGATTGGGAACTATATAATGGGTAATAACTGTACCCTCTTTTACTTGTTCTCCAGCAAATATTCCTGCTTCCACAGCTGTTCTAACTTCCGCAACTTGTCCCCGGACAGCGACTAACAAGCGAGCGCTTTCTGCTTGACCATAATACACAAGTGTGACTGCGGCAGACTTTACCATTGCATCTGCTGCTGCTAACACTGAGGGAAAACCTAAAGTTTCAATGACGCCAACCGCCATTGGCATAGCTTAACTCTCCTGAGTAAAGGATAAGTGATATCAATTGTACGAGGCTTCAGTCCCAATTTGGACATTTTACTCAACTTTCTTGGATACGAGTAGCGCTTTGGGGCAGTCAAGCTCATTTCTCATGGCGCTGCGAATATGAAAAACTCCACCCACGGATCGGAGTTTTTGGGTATGGGGAAGAAATTAGGACTGACGCACTGTACAAATTGATTCTCTTGTGAATAATCCTTGGATAAATAGCGATCGCCTACAAGCAGTCGAAAAATCAAGTTTCATCCCGGGAATCCATAGCCTATATTTGGATTTTCCTGGCGTAAGTTCTATGAGTCAGGAATCTGAGTTTCCTTTTGTGAGAGCAAGACGAGTTACACCAGAAGAAAACCAAATATTCACAGATGCGATCGCAGATCAGTTTGGGATTACGCCAAGAAAACGCGGACGACCGACTAAAGATGAAGAGGTTTGTTAAAACCTTATCTTTTAGACATTATTTTGGGCGGCTAGATGCGATCGCTACTTATATCTAGAGTAGATACGAACGACTTACATCGCTCAAGCTTCCCATAAAACAACCGTGCATTGAAAAGCGCGACCGCACTTCCCAACATCACAAAAGCGTAGCCGTAAGGCTTGTCGTTAGACATCGCTTTGGGACTTTAGATATAGTGAAAATAGAAAGAACTAGCCAAGACAAATTGAATGCATCACAAATCGTGAACAATTGATCCAGGAACTCGAACAAGCTCCTGATGATATAGTCCAGTCAGTACTAGATTTTGTTCGTAGGGTAAAAGCAACACGCAAAACTCATCCTCTCGCAAAATTTGCAGGTATTTTAAGTGATGTCGAAGCCCAAGAATTAAAACGGGCGATCGCCACAGAATGTCGTCAGGTGGATGTGAATGAGTGGTGAGATTGCTCTGGATACCTCCGTGGCGGTGCGTTTTTTGAATGGGGACAATGGGATAGTTGCACGAGTACTAGCATTACCAGAGGTGGTTTTACCTACCGTCGTAGTGGGGGAGTTACTTTTTGGCGCGGAAAACTCTACTCGTCCATTACAAAATTTACCTCGCTATCTGGAGTTTATTGAGGCTTGTGTAGTTCTACCATTAAGTCGACAAACAGCAGCAGTCTATGCTCAAACCCGACTGGCTTTGAAGCGGAAGGGACGGCCAATTCCAATGAATAATGTTTGGATTGCGGCACAATGTTTAGAGCAGGGTTGGATATTAGTGACAGATGATACAGACTTTAACTATGTTGATGGCTTAATTGTTGTGGTTGTTTTTACCATGCGAGGTGAGGGAATTAGGATAATTAGTGCGAGAAAAGCGACAAAAAGTGAGTGTCAACAAGATGAGTCAGGAATCTGAGTTTCCTTTTGACAAAGCAAGACGAGTTACACCAGAGGAAAACCAAAAATTCAGAGATGCGATCGCAGATCAGTTTGGGATTACGCCCAGAAAACGCGGACGACCGGCTAAGGATGAAGAGGAAAAGTATGAGCCGATTTCGATCAGATTTCATCCTAAAATCATAGCCTGGGCAAAGGAAGAGGCAGAAAAACGAGGGATAGGCTATCAAACGGTTATTAATGAAGCACTATTGGATAAAATAGGCTAAAAATGAACGAACGACTTACTTCGCGCCAGCTTCGCATAAACTCATCGTCTAGTAAAAAGTGCGATCAGCTATCATAAAGGCATAAATAAGTAAGCAAAGGTGGTGTAAATAATGCAGACTGATAATATACCACAACAAAGATTAATCGGTAAAATCCGTCAGCTAGTTCCGGAGCAAGTGGTATTAGTTGAAAAATTCATTGATTCTTTATCCCAGAAAAATGAGGAATATAATTTGACTTTAGCTGCAACAAAGCTTTCTGAACCAATTCTGCAAAGAATTTGGGACAACCCCGACGACGCAGAATATGACAAATTATAAATTCGGGGATGTTATCTTAGTACCCTTTCCCTTCACCGACTAAACAAGTACTAAAAAACGTCCATCTGTTGTTGTCAGTTCTACCGATTATCAACGTCAGCGTTCCGATTTAATATTAATAGCTGTCACAAGTATTACTAATCCCGCAACTTCTTTTGCTGAAATGGTAATTACTGAGTGGAAAGCAGCAGGTTTGTTAAAACCTTCTATTATCAAACCAGTTTTAACTACCATTGATAAGATGCTGGTAATTAAGAAGTTAGGAGAACTCCAGGAAGTTGACGCTCAAGCGTTACATAATCTTTTACAGATTATTTTGGGCGGCTAGACGTTCGAGTTCTGTTGTAAAAATCTCAGAGCCAACCATTTTAGAATTAGCTACAGCCATTTGTGCTTGTTGACCTAAAATTAAATCCTCTAATTGAGCAATTCTATTCATTAATTGCTCGTAATTCTCCGCTGACATAATTACGTAACTAGCTTGCGATTCGCTTGTCAGTATGAATGGTTCCGTCGCAGCTTGTTCTAAAACATCGCTGTGGATATTTTGGATATCTCCAAGGGTAAATTGGCGCATTTTCAAGCTTTCCTAAATGCTTATGAAGAGATTATAACAAGTACATCATTAATATTTTTTAGCAACTAATTAAATTCACGCGATCGCACTTCCCCAACATCACACAGGCGATCGCACTTTCCCAACATCACACAGGCGATCGCATTTTCTCCACTGCAACAAAAACGCGATCGCACTTTCTCAACATCATAATTGTGATCGCACTCCATACCCTAAACTGCAAGTAAAAGGCGATCACAATCTCCCAATTTAACATTAAAAATGTTAAATTGGGAGCAATTTACTGATAGTATTATGCTGATTTAGTAATCGGAAAGAATTTTCTTCATCTGAAGGGAAATTTTCTGTTCTCTTCCCTAATGAAGACGTATTTGAGATGTCACCGCCAAAAGATGCGATCGCGCCAGGTATTCAATCGTTCAAAATGCACGCTGCTTCCGACAACAATAGTGTTTTTATAGTTGGATATGCAGACTTTAGCGTTGATATCAGTCAGTTACCTGCTGATGAATTATTAAATGCTTTTATGGAAGGGATGTTACAGGGTAAAAGCAAGTTATTGAGCCAAACCAATATTCAATTAGGGCAATATCAAGGAAAAGAAGTGAATGTTCGAGATGAAGAACAGGGATTAACTTACAAAACTCGAGTTTTTCTAGTTGATCAAAAGATATATTTTCTGATGGTTGGTAGTAACCAAACTCCTCAAATTAGTGATACTCAGAAGTTTTTCGACTCCTTTGGGTTGGTTAATTAATCACTAAAACAAGAGTACATAGATCCGCAATATGAAGGGTTTAGCAGTGCTAAACCCCTACAAAAAATGTGTTGTTTACATCATTTAATTTGCCAAACTATGTTATCCTACATCACCAATAAGTTCAAAAATTTTGTAATTGTATCTGCTTGGTTTTTCACGGATGGAGAAGCCATATTTATTGATTTTATAGTGATTTGCTAATACCAATTTACTATGAAGATGCAGATAATTAGCCTGCTCTGGCAGGCTTTGTATGTATAGCCCCACCCTTATAGGGTGAGGGCGATAATGTGCAGCCTCACAGAAAATTGGTATAAGAGTCTACTAAATAAGCGAGCAGCTAAAATCGGCATTAATTTGCAAATTGTGACAGATAATGTGGGAAGGTAAAAATATAATTTTCAACGAGTATGGTAAAATAAGATTCATGTTTCCCAGTTTTTTACCGAAAGCAGTTGAGCAACTGACAGAACCGGCTGCGATCGCACTAGCTCAGAGCGTTCAACTTCAAGCGATCGCTACTCCGCTAACTAATCAACCAATCAATACCACCTATGTACATCAAGGTAGTGGTGGTGTCCCAATTTTATTAATTCATGGCTTTGATAGTTCGGTGTTGGAATTCCGGCGACTACTACCACTATTAGCCGCAGAAAATGAAACTTGGGCTGTAGATTTGTTGGGTTTTGGTTTTACTGACAGAGGGGCTGATATTCAATATAGTTCAACTGCCATTAAAACTCATCTGTATTATTTTTGGAAAACCCTGATTAATCAACCCGTAATTTTGCTGGGTGCATCAATGGGGGGTGCAGCAGCGATTGATTTTACACTCACCTATCCCGAAGCGGTAAAACAACTAGTGTTAATTGATAGTGCAGGTTTGCAGGGAGGTTCACTTGCAAGTAAATTGATGTTTCCCCCTTTAGATTATTTAGCTTCAGAGTTTTTGCGTAGTCCTAAAGTCCGCGATCGCATTTGTCGCGCTGCTTATAAAAGCCAAGAGCTTTTGTTAGCTGATTCTGTAGATTGTGCCGCATTACACCTACAAATGCCAAACTGGAGTAAAGCTTTAATTGCTTTTACTAAAAGTGGTGGTTATCGGGCTTTTAAATTTAAAAAAATCGCTGAAATTATGCAACCTACACTGATTTTGTGGGGTGATAACGATAAAATTTTGGGTACTAAGGATGCTTCTAGATTTAAACGAGCAATTTCACACAGTCAACTGATCTGGATTAAAGATTGTGGTCATATTCCCCATCTAGAACAACCACAAATTACAGCCGAGCATATATTAGCATTTCGGAGTTAAATTTACAAACTGTAACTTTGGCGCTGCAAGATCCCCGACTTCTTTAAGAAGTCGGGGATCTGATCACCGTTAACCATTCATAATTAATGGGATAGACTATTAGGTAAACAAACAGAATTGGCATAAATCGCTAATTGCGCTCTATTTTTGAGATTGAGACGATTAAAAATGCTGTTAATATGGGTTTTTACTGTACTTTCAGAGATGAATAATTTCTGAGCAATTTCTTGATTTGTTGCACCCATCGCTACTAAACGCGCAACATCTAATTCTCTAGGTGTTAATAAAGCTAATCCAGGGGAAACAGATTCGCTTTGATTTGGCTGGGTTGATTTGTGACTAACAACTCTTTCTAAAAGACCAGGTGCGAGTTGTGCATATCCCCGGTTAATGCTGCGAATGGCGTTAACCAATTCTTCCCAAGGCATATCTTTTAATAGATAACCTTTTGCACCAGCGCGAATGGCTTCACTTACATCATGATCATCATCATAAGTGCTTAAAACTAAAACTTTAATGTGAGGAAATTTTTCACAAATAATGCGAGTAGCAGTAGCACCATTCATTACCGGCATTCGCACATCCATTAATACAATATCTGGTTGTAAGTTTTCAACTTGTGTAACAGCTTCTTCTCCATTTTCTGCCATACCCACAATTTCTAGGTCTGATTCTAGACTCAGCATTGCTTTTAGACCTTGGCGAACTAAACTTTGGTCGTCTACAAGTAATAAGCGAATCATATAATTTTAGATTTTAGATTTTGGATTGTTGAAATATACTGAACAGTGCCCACCCTTCTACAGTCTTCATCCATAATTCTGACCATGTGGCGTAATTCTTGCATCAGTTCACTACTGAGTTGATAGGCTTGAGATAGTGATTGCTGTGATTGGATCGGGTTGATTTGCGATAATTTTTGCGCTGCTTGGAGTTGGATATTTAAAGCCATGATTGACTGTCCTAAAGCTTTATATAAATTAATTAGTTCATTATTCTTTGCTTGAATAATGAGCAATTCTTGATTTTTGTATTTAGATGTATATATCTGGAATTGCCAAACTAGTATTAAGCCTCCTAGTATTAACAACAGAACAGTAATCATGGTTTTGGCGGTTTGATTAAATTAATGTTACATCCATAATTAAAACCTGATTTTTAAAATTTGACTATCTGTTGTTGGCAATTACCAACTTTAGTAGGAATCAAATTTATCTCAACCAACGAAAGTTGATGATTAGGGATTTTAATCAGACAAAAGTTGTAGATATTTTGGTTGACGGTTGACGGTTGACTGTTGACTTTTTTTTAGCTGTGTATTTGCGTCAGATTTGACAACCAGTTGTCATCAAAACATGAATTCCTGTGATGCTGAGTTTTGCCATTCATCTAAATTCAAAGGTTGCCATTCACCAATTCTTACTGACTGGTTGTGGCTCAGAGAAACGGATTCTTGAGGAATGGAAATTTCGGAAATGATTGAGATATTGGCTATTTCTGGTATTGTGGGTATTTCCAGTAAATTAGATATTTGCAGGGGAATTTCAACATGAATGCAACAACCTGCTTGGGGTTGGGTTGTTAATTGGAATTGACCTTGTAAAACGGCAATTCTCTCTTGCATTCCCCGGAGTCCATAACCACCTGAAATATTTTCGATATCAAATCCTCGACCATTATCTTGAATTGTTAAATGTAGCCCAGTTGATGTTGTGCAGAGATGAATTTGTACTGCTGTTGCTTGAGCATATTTACGAATATTGTTGAGTGCTTCTTGAATAATTCGATAAAGTGGGGCGGTGAAATGTGGCAATAAGGTCATGGGCAGATTGATTTCCACTTCTGGTAAAATACCAGTGGTCTGATGAAAATCACTTACTAAAGATGCAATCAAAGTTTCTAAAGACTGGGTGGCTAATGGATCGTTACGTAAGGCTTTGACCGATTGACGAACCTCTTGAGTTGCGATCGCCATTAACCGATTAGCTTCATTGAGAAACTCCTGTGCTTGATTGGGATCGGGTTTGCACAGTTTACTGGCAGTTTGTAATTGAAAATTCAGTGCCGTCAGCGCATGTCCTAGAGAATCATGCAACTCTCGCGCGATGCGGTGGCGTTCTTGTGCTGCTGAAACATTAGCAAATTCCAAGACACACTGCCACAACTGCTGATGCATTTGATTGAGTTGTTCTGGTGTATATAGTTCTTCGACCAAGGTAATCTCTCCGTAACTTCCAGCTAATTCTCTATATTTCTGGGTGGGGAGGACTTATGCAATATTGGTCATTTGTCATTGGTCATTTGTCATTTGTCATTTGTCATTTGTGATTTTTCCCCCTTCCCTTGTCCTCCCTTCGGGTTCGCAGTCGCCTGCGGAGGGAAACCCTCCCGCAGCGCTGTCTCACCTTGTCCTCCTTGTCCCGCCTACTCCTCCTAAGTCCAATTACCTAACAATACATAAGGTGCCCAATAGTATGGGGCTTGATAATCTGGGTTCTTTAAGATGGCGAGTTGGGCGCGTCTTAGGGCTTCGGCTTTGGTGATACCTGTTTGATTGGCTTTTACTAGTTGCTCGTAAAATTGACTCATGAGTTTTGCTGTGGCTTCATCGTCAACACGCCACAGGGTTGCTACTGTA
Source organism: Calothrix sp. NIES-2100 (assembly GCF_963875285.1). Classification (NCBI taxonomy): domain Bacteria; kingdom Bacillati; phylum Cyanobacteriota; class Cyanophyceae; order Nostocales; family Calotrichaceae; genus Calothrix; species Calothrix sp. NIES-2100. The sequence goes on along the minus strand of NZ_CAWNLA010000001.1, from coordinate 6,380,698 downwards.
CTCTTTGCACCGGAACGCACTGCTACGCCCGCTAGTCCCAAGGCGGAACGATTATCACCGGCGGCTGTTTCGCAAGCACTCAATACGAGAAGTTCGAGGGAGTTGTCTTGTGATATTTCGACGGTTTTTAATACACCGCTGAGTTCGTTGACTTTGATTTTGCCGTCCCAGGTGAGAATAAATGTGTCATCGGCTTGAGAACTAAATTGTCCGTGGGTGGCTAAATGGACAATCGGGAAGGAAGCACCACCAATTCCACCTTGAATAGCGGAATTTGTAAAGTTTTGATTGAATAGAACTTGAGAAGGTAGTTCCGCTTTGATGTTTTCTACTTCTTGCTGGACGTTGGGTAAAGCCTCAAACCCAGAACGTGCTTCACTCAGTCCACCTACTAAGGCTCCTAAGCGTTGTTGTTTGAGCGATCGCGGTGCTAATAATTGTAATCCGGGTGTGAGGGCTATGCTATATTTTTCCACAAGGAATTGTTGACCATCATGCAACGCCGCCATTGGAATGTTCCGCAAAACTCCATCTAAAACAAATACCAATGTCTCTACCTGACTGGCAGCTAAATCGTCTGCTTCTGGTCGCAGTACTAAATCATACATTTGTTGCAGTAGGGGAAGCGTTAGATCCAAGATGGTTGATTGCTTTAAACCTCCTTCTAGTTTGGTTGTCAGCTTCTCAATTTCTTGGCGGCTGATAGCGGTTTTATAGTAGCGAAAATCACGCTCATTTTTTGTTTCGGCTTTATTTTGGGAGTTTGGTAAGCTGGCAATAATCGCTAGTTGATTTTCGAGAATAATCGGATAAATGACTGCTGCTTTTTTATCAACCTGATCTACTTGTGCAAGGTTCCCATTCAGACAACCTTCGCGGAAAAAGTTATCGAGTTCGACTAATTGCAACCCTTCAATGACATCTCGCGCTGCTTTTAAATTATCTTTTTGATTTGATTCCACTAACAAGCCGACGAGTTGACGGTGAATAGGTTCAACTGCTTCGCGGAAGGAAAATTGCACATTGGGATTAGCGGCGGCTAAGTCTGCGCGCAGAGATTTAATTGTACCAACTGCTTCGGTGTAAGCGGCGATCGCACTTTCGATTTTCCCTTGGGCTTTCATCACTCTGCCTAACTGCCATTGCCAACGGTAGGCGATATCCCCGGCGTTGATTTGTTGCCCTAATTGCACTGCTTGTTGAGTTAATTTTTCTGCCTCTGTCCACTGTTGTGTATGTTCGTAAACGTTACCTAAACTACCCAGTGCATCAGCTTGTATGCGTATGTCTCCTAAATCCTTAGCTTGTTTTACCCCTGCTGCCAATAGTTTAGCGATTTCTGACCAGGAAATTTGGCTGTTGGGTTGCTTTTGCATTTGTATCATTGTTTGCGCCAGATTCACCCGTGATGCGATCGCACTCCGACTGGGAGGTAAGGTTGCAATATTTTGTTGTAACTGTGGTAGTAAAGCCTTCGCTGCATCTAGCTGATTAGTCTCCACCAGCAAACTAAGTAGATTAACTTGCGCTTGCACCTTTAAATCCGGTGTTGCAGATGCGGCTACTTGTTTGTAGAAATTGATGGCAACTTGAGGATTAATCGGAGTTTTGCTATCCTTACTCAAGCTGATTTGAGTGCGGGCAAGATTACCAAGGCTAAGTTGGGTTAACGCGATCGCCTCAGGTAATTGTAATTGATTTGCGATCGCCAGACTACGCTCTAAAATTAGAGTTGCTTGGGGAAAATTACCCACAACTCGCAACGACTCACCCAAAGTTCTTAACGCCGTAGCTGTTTCTGGTGTCGCTGCAACTTTTTCTAATAAAGGCTTGAGTTGTTCGGGATTAGTAGTAGAAAGCTGGGGTAACTTTAACGCCGGTTCCAAAAGCGAAATTGCTTTTTTATAAAGACCTAAATTTTGTAAAGCCTGCGCTTGGTTAGTTTGACTCGTCAGTACCCGATTTGGTTTATTTAATTGAGTATATATAGATGTCGCCGCTTCCCAAGACTTTAAAGCTGCTTCTCCTTGACCGCGTGCCAATTGTAACCCGCCTTGAATATCCAGAGCTTGAGCTAAAGCCAAAGATTTATCTAATTTAGCTTCTTTTATAGTATTTAACAGAGCAATACTTTCAGTAATAGCACGGTGCGCATCATCCCACCGTCCCAACTGTTGATAACACAGCGACAGATTACTTAAACTCAACGCTTGATGAATGGGGTTATTCGCAGCTTGATAAACTTGGGCTGCTTGTTGAAATAACTGCGCCGCTTCCGTAAACTGACCTTTAGCGTAGGAATTTCGCGCCTGTTGTTCCACAGATAAACCAGGAACTTGAGCGATATTAGTCATTTGCGCTAACCCCGGCGATGTCATAGATAATAAAAGAGCGATCGCCATCAACACCACAAACCTTTTAATCCTTTTCATACTCCTCTTTGCGCCTTTGCGCCTTTGCGTGAAATAAAAAAACAGCGCCTCAGATACCCGACAGTAAGATCCCTCGCTTATCCCGAAATCCCGCCCTCACCCTGTAAGGGTGGGGCTAACGCTACAAAGCCCACCTCCGTGGGCTGAATTTTCTTAGCCCACGGAGGTGGGCTTCGTTCGATTAGCCCCACCCTTCTAGGGTGAGGGCGGTCTATCGGGTAAGCGAAGATCCTGGACACATTGCAGAACTACTAGTAGCAGCAGGTGTTGCTGTTGGCACTTGAGCAACCAGCATAATATTACCGTCAGCCGTTTTCACCAAACCTTGCGCCTCAGCAATTGGCGCAGAATTACCTGCGTCAGTCTCGACATTTTTCTGCAACTTAGTATCAACATTTTCCCCATCCAAAGTAGCTAAAGGACTGAGGCTAGTAGTACCTGCAAGTGGTTCAAAGGAATTGGGGGGTAAACTACCGCGCCCAGTGACGACAAACGTACCCAAGGGTTTAGCATTGCGGCCTCTGGGGCAAATTTGGGCAAATTTTGTACTAGCGTCAACCAATCCTGTAGGTAGTTCGATGAGTTTTTGTGGCGGTTGGACTTGTGGTTGAGTGATGGTGATTTGTCCTTGTACGCCTAATTTAGAACTTGCGGTGATATCGCTTTGATTTGTAGTTTCGGGACGGGGTTCGATACCAAAGATAGCCTGAGTGCTGATGTTAACTTTACCACCTTTACCAGTAAAAGCATTGGCGGAGATATCGTTGTTTTCATTAGCTACGGCGATAATGAAAGGTGAATCAATGATGATATTACCGCCATCACCTCCCGCTTGTGTTATACCTGCGGTTGTAGAAATTAAAGCCCCACGACGCAGTAATAATAAGCCTGCTAATTGCAAGTCAATATTACCGCCCTGTCCGTTAGTGGTTTGAGCATAAATTACCGCTCCATTGTTGAGATTAAGAGTCTCACTGTGAATAAAAATATTACCGCCATTGCCGATACCTGTCAATTCTACGCTGGTGAAAGCACCACTAGGAAATCCATTGTTACGAGTGCCATCAAAGCTAATAGTATCACGAGCATTAATTGTAATATTGCCTGCATTTCCCTGTCCAAAAGTGGCAGCAATGAGTAGCCCACCATTGGTCAAAGATAACGAGCCGGTTGTCAGATTAATGTTGCCACCATTGCCGATGCCTGTTGATTCTACATTGCTGAAAGCACCACTAGGAAATCCATTGTTACTAGTGCCATCAAAGCTAATAGTATCACTGGCATTAATTGTAATATTGCCTGCATTTCCCTGTCCACGAGTGACAGCAGCGAGTTCAGCGCTGTTGGTCAAAGATAACGAGCCGGTTGTAACATTAATGTTGCCACCATTGCCGATGCCTGTTGATTCTACAGTGCTGACAGCAAAGCCGTTGTCAAAGCTGACAGTATCACGGGCATTAATCGTAATATTGCCTGCATTTCCCTGTCCAACAGTGCCAGCAGCGAGTTTCCCACTATTGGTCAAAGATAACGAGCCGGTTGTCAGATTAATGTTGCCACCATTGCCGATGCCTGTCGATTCTACATTGCTGAAAGCACCACTAATCCATCCAGTGTTACTAATGCCGTCAAAACTGATAGTATCACGGGCATCAATTGTAATATTGCCTGCATTTCCCTGTCCAAAAGTGGAAGCAATGAGTTGAGCGCCGTTGGTCAAAGATAAGGAGTCGGTTGTAACATTAATGTTGCCACCATTGCCGATGCCTGTCGTATTTACAAAGCTGACAGCAGAGCCGTTGTCAAAACTGATAGTATCACGGGCATTAATTATAATATTGCCTGCATTTCCCTGTCCAAGAGTGGCAGCAGCGAGTTGAGCGCCGTTGGTCAAAGATAACGAGCCGGTTGTAACATTAATGTTGCCACCATTGCCGATGCCTGTGGTATCTACAGTGCTGAAAGCAGAGCCGTTGTCAAAGCTGACAGTATCACGGGCATCAATTGTAATATTGCCTGCATTTCCCTGTCCACGAGTGGCAGCAGCGAGTTGAGTGCCGTTGGTCAAAGATAACGAGCCGGTTGTCACATTAATGTTGCCACCATTGCCGATGCCTGTCGTATCTACAATGCTGAAAGCAAAGCCGTTGTCAAAGCTGACAGTATCACGGGCATCAATTGTAATATTGCCTGCATTTCCCTGTCCAAAAGTGGCAGCAGCGAGTTGAGCGCCGTTGGTCAAAGATAACGAGTCGGTTGTAACATTAATGTTGCCACCATTGCCGATGCCTGTCGATTGTACAGTGCTGGAAGCAAAGCCGTTGTCAAAGCTAATAGTATCACGGGCATCAATTGTAATATTGCCTGCATTTCCCTGTCCAAGAGTGTCAGCAGCGAGTTGAGCGCCGTTGGTCAAAGATAACGAGCCGGTTGTCACATTAATGTTGCCACCATTGCCGATGCCTGTGGTATCTACAGTGCTGAAAGCAAAGCCGTTGTCAAAGCTAATAGTATCACGGGCATCAATTGTAATATTGCCTGCATTTCCCTGTCCAAGAGTGGCAGCAGCGAGTTGAGTGCCGTTAGTCAAAGATAACGAGCCGGTTGTCACATTAATGTTGCCACCATTGCCGATGCCTGTGGTATCTACAGTGCTGAAAGCAAAGCCGTTGTCAAAGCTAATAGTATCACGGGCATTAATTATAATATTGCCTGCATTTCCCTGTCCAAGAGTGGCAGCAGCGAGTTGAGTGCCGTTGGTCAAAAATAACGAGTCGGTTGTCAGATTGAGGTTGCCACCATTGCCGATGCCTGTCGTATCTACGCTGCTGATAGCGGAGCCGTTATCAAAGCTAATAGTATCACGGGCATTAATTGTAATACTGCCTGCATTTCCCTGCCCAAGAGTGGAAGCATCGAGTACCCCACCATTGGTCAAAGATAACGAGCCGGTTGTCAGATTGAGGTTGCCACCATTGCCGATGCCTGTCGATTCTACGGTGCTGAAAGCAAAGCCGTTATCAAAGCTAATAGTATCACGGGCATTAATTGCAATATTGCCTGCATTTCCCTGCCCAAAAGTTGAGGCTGCAAGTTGAGCGCCGTCTTGTAATGAGAAGGAACCAGAATCAATTGTGATGTTACCCCCATTGCCTTTTGCTCCCAAGCGGACATCATTGAAAATAAAGCTTTCTGAAGCAAGTTTGATTTCTCCTATCGCATTGAGAATAATATCTCCCGCAACAGTTTCAGAAGTACCCAAACCTTCGCCGATACCAGCATATAGTCCACTGCCTCCCAAAATCTCTAATTTGCGGGCATTGATGGCAATATTACCGCCACCAGCAGCTTCCACATACACAGCAGCTTGATTGCTAAGAGATACATCTGCACGAGTTATATTCTCCGGAAATCCCAACTTCAAATTATCCCCATCAAACAGAAGATTTACATTTCCAGATTCCGCCAATCCTCCCAACTCAACTCGCCCACCAAAAGCATTTAATCGTCCGCCATCTAGGCTGACATTACCACCCACCAGCAGTAAACTCTTACCATCTGGAACTCTTAACCCAAGTGCCTCAAAACCTGCGGTATTTTCTCCTGCTGGTGCAATTGAGTTATTTTGAATTGCTGCATTTTGATTTATTTGATTAAACAGCAACGCGGAAGGATTAATAGTTAATAAAGGTGGTGCTTGCGGATTTGTGGCGCTAAAAATTCCCTGATTACCAAATTGCACAGCATTAGCCGTAGTCGCTACAAAAGAACCACGTACATCTAATCGCGCATTTTTACCAAATAAAATGCCATTGGGATTAATTAAAAACAAATTGGCATTACCATTAACTCCTAATGTGCCCAAAATATTCGAGCCTTGTCCGCCTGTCACCCGCGTGAGAATATTTTGCACACCAACAGGGTTGCCAAAATACACTCTTTGCCCATCATTAATATTAAACTGGGTAAAACTATGAAAAAGATTGCTACCACGTTGAGCGCCGCCGTCAATTCTGTCTGCATTTGCATTATTAATTAAAATGTTGGGTGTCAGGCGAGAACTTTCTGCGCCTAATGTGTTGTCGGGGGTGATTTGGGCTTGGGCTGGGGTGATAAGGCTCACTTCGACTTCGCTCAGTGAGCGCATTTGGACTTTGCTCAGTAAGCAGATTGTCAGTGTAGCCGAAGTGAGGCAGAAGGAAAAAATGCTGGCGTAGACGCGTAGCGGCTTGTCGTAAGACATCGCATGATTGATTTTCATATCTGCTGAGTCTAAAAAGTAGGTTTAAAGAAATTTCATAAATTTGTAGTAAGCACTTCAGTGATTAAAAATGAATGACTAAAGTCCTTACTACAAAATTTATGGCTACATGCTTTATTTGGCTTGAGATGTTGTTGCTGATGGCGACTTTTCTGTACAAATATTGGCAACAAATTCTTCGCGTTGCTTCACGAAGGATTGAGAGGGTTTATCTACTTGATAAAGTGTTTGAAAAGCATCAGACCAAAGGTAAAATGTTCCTGTTTCTGTTTTATGTTTGATTTCGTAATTCAGGAAGTAATCGGCTTTTTTAATGGCAATTTCTTCAGATGAGGCTTTGGTGGCTTTGAGTTGTTGCTCTATTGTTTGCAAGTCTGCGGAAATTTTTTGGCGATCGCTTGTTCCCATGACTTGAAATGTTGTCCAAAGTGTGTATCCTGATAATTGCCATTGATAGCGCTTCCCAGGTTCTAAGGATTGTTGAGCTTCGTAAACAGCTTGTTGATCGCCAATTTTGACGGTTTTTTCCCAGACTACTGCTTCAGTCTCGTCATCGCGCACTACTAATTGCGCTTCTTTATCTGTCCCGAAATTGTGCCACAAAAATAAGGGGCGATCGCTCCACAGAATATATGTATCTACTAACCCAGGTGCGATCGCACAAATTGTACCCCCCCTGGCTCCATGTCGTTTTCTTTGCGGACGTTGCCATATTGAGGCGATTCCTGTAGATTGAGCGATGATGTATTCAGATTGGGGAATGTGCTGTTTACTACTCATACCACCAGATGCGATCGCTAAGGGAATGAGTGCAACGCTAAATAATTTACGCATGATTATTTCTCCTTATAGCTGGTAAAACGTAGGCTAAAAACACCGCTGATGGTAAAAACCAGGGAAGTAAAATCGCGGCGGATATATATAGTTGCAATCCCCCAACACCATAGAGAATCACTGCACCTATTGAGCCTGCCATGATTTGCCGACGACGGCTAAGGCTCAAACGTGACTGATTTTTAATGACAACTACCGTGATTTTACCGATAATAATGGCGATTCCAATCATCCAAATATCAGGGATAGGAATCACTAAGCGTTTGGTCAGGAAATGGTGAATCATGTATGCTAAAGTTTCACCCCCAGTTAGCCAAGGTTGCTGTGTCCAATAATTGATGGCGGCTGGAGATGGTGCGCGATCGGGTGTACCGGGAGCAATTCCTAAGCGTTCATCGCTACCCACGGAAATCAACACTACCTGTTTGGACATTAAGGGAAATTTGTTGATATCAGGCTTTTCAATCAATTGCCAAGCAGGTATGGTTTGATACGCTTGCTTTGGCGGAATTGAGTAATCTAATATGGGCTGTAAACCAAAAGGCGATCGCCATTGCGATAATGCAGATAAGTTACCCGGTTGTTGATGCTTTTGAATAATATCGAGAATTTCCGCCCGTAAATTCTGCTGTCGGTTAGTTTGCGGTTGCGGTAATCCCTCGACTTCTTCCTTAGCTAGCCGCACCAGAGATAGCAAATAGGGAAATGGGCAAATTTTGCGACAATCTTGTTTAGCATCTGGAACTTCCAAATAGTTTGGGTAAGCATCGATGTATCCTTGCAATGTCCAATTCCACTTATTAATCCCCAGTGCTTCATTTGCGCCTACTTCTCTGTTTTCTTCCAAAACAGCCGCAAACATTAACCACATATTTGCATCTACTGCTTGACTAACCGCTTTACCTAAATCTTTATCTGCCGATGGGGGATCTGTTTGTGGTGTATCAAAAATAAAGTCTAAACCGACAACGGAAGCATTTAACTGGCGCGTACTATCTATCAACTTGGCTATATAACTGCGGTTCAGCGGTAAAAGTTGCGTACTCGGCAGTCCAGCACGGTAAATTGATTCTGTATCGATTTCTACTAAGGCGACTGGGGGCGCTTCCTCGGTTGGGATTTGGGCTGTGGCGTTGCGGTAAACTGATTGTGTCAGAACTCGTGCTTCTAACAGCAGTTGTTGGACGGGGACAAGGAAACCTAAACTGAGACTTACCGCCAGTGCGATCGCCTCTAAGCGATTTGGAATACTTTGACGCAGGCGTTGTTGCCAGCGCACAGCTCTTATGCGGTAAAGTTCCGCCCCCGGATGGCAAAATAGAGAAGGCACTAAATAGGATGAAGGGTAAGTGTGGCTTTTATCCATCCTGAGAAATTGCCTAGCTTCCGTTAAAGATTCGTAAACATCCAGGTGTTTCGCCAATCCTTGCAAAAAGCGCACCATAAATCCTTGGGCAACGCTATTATGAATTGGTTCTCGCATCACCACAACTTGCCCAAAACCCAAATCAATCAAGGCATCAGCGATACTTAAGCCACTGCATGAATTAAAAATTGCTACTTGAAGTCCGCGTTTTTTCGCAGCACTGAGTTGCGGTGCAATTTCCTTAATCGAGATGGAGACATCAGGTGCAATCCCCAATTCACCGCCTGTCATCTCTGTTTCATTACTGTGCCCTGCAAAAAATAATACATCCCAACCGCGCTCATCGGCGATCGCTTCACTAATTTCTTGAATTACTTGCGCCGGTGTGTATTGTGGTTGCCAACCCACAAATTCTACATCAGCAATCCGCATTAATGATTTTAATGCTTCTTTTTCCGCTTGAAAATTTAACCCAGTATCATCACCCAAAATTGCTAAAATCCGGGTTCGTCCTTGACGTTTTTCCTGTGCTTGGGTGGAAATATTTAAAGGTGTGCGAATAATTTGAATTGCTTCATTCGTCGCAAATTCATTACTTAATTCCCAGGCTTCCCAAGGAAACCGATCTAATTCTAAAGGTGTACAGGTGAGGAATATTTGTACTGCTGCTTTAGTTTCGGGATTTTCTTTACTCAGTTGTTGACTTGCTTGGGCAATTTGGGCACGAATTTCATATAATTCTGCACTACGTAACCAGCGATGAAACTCATACATAAATTTAGTTTCCGCTTTGATAAGTTCGGCGTGCCAATCGATAGTAAGTTTAGCCACACCACCATCAATAGTGCGTCCGCGCATATTGTCAGAGCGATAAAAGTTAAAATATGCTCGTCGCCAATCTTGATGTAGTTGAGTTATCGCCGGTGGATAATTAATTTGTGCGTTTAATCTTTGTCCTTTTCCCCAAGTCAGTTCAAATAAACAAATTTGCTCAATTTTTTGAACTTTTAGATTAAAAATATTGTCGCTATTTTTCATAGTTAATTTTTTATTTCACGCAAAGTCGCATTCGACGGAGTCGTTCCCGCAGGGTAGACGCAAAGTCAGAAGGTAATATAGTATTTCTTAATCACATGAGGTACATCCTAGCCCCCTCCTCGCTTGCGGGGAGGGGGTTGGGGGTGGGGTGACTGTCCCTCACTTGACAGAGAAACGCTATATCTTGATATAAAAGATTAATCTGATATAAATAGACCATATTAAAGTTACTGTTTGAAAAAAGCACTGAATACTATTTACAAAACCCTAGCCCCTAGCCTCTATTCCCAAACCAAAGGGTGGAATTTCAAATACAGTATCATCCGCAGTTACAGTTACCCAAAATTGCTCATTCAAGTTGCCAATAACTTGAGCATAGAGAATACCAACGCTAGTATCAAATAGAGATTCCTCGAATAATTGTTGTGTTTCATCGCGCACTTCTAATGTGAGAGTATTTGGCATTTGTGCTTGTGGTTGAGAACCTAAAGCAATCAACAATGTCCATTCAGGATTATCTGGCGTTTCCGTTAGTTCCCAGGTAATTGCATACATTCGCAAACTACTTTGTTCACTATCTAAATCACGAAAAGCGCCCTGTGCAGATGATGGAATATAAACTCCCTGTTGTTCTAAGCTGGTGCGAATTGAGTCAAAATTTTCTCGTAAGGAACGCAATCCTGATAATGCTGGTGATGGCATCAGCATCCAACCTAATTCTTGAGCAACTGTATCTATTTGATTATTTAACCATAAACCAACATTAATTAATGGTTGTAAAAGGGAGGGACTTGTTGCTTGATAAACCCAGTTAATTAAATCTGGATTACTCAGTAATGTGATACCTTCATTAACTGTGAGTAATTCCCAAGGAAGTTGGTTTTGCAGTTGCGGTTTGAGCCTAATTAGCTTTTGTTTTAAAGCCACAATTTGATTAGTTTCTCTGGCGGGAATATTTGCAGGTAACTGAATTGCATCGGGATTAAGACAGCGTAAATTTAATAGTAAAGCATTAGGATCGGGATTAAAGCAAGTTTGGGGTAAGGTATATGTCCAATCTCGCTCTATTTGTAAATTAGCTGTTTGTTGATAACTACGATATTGTTCGTAGTTCATAAATCCAGATATCGCCACCTGCTGTTCTTCTTCCTCAACTTGCATCAGCACATAAAAATGAGCCGCTAAATCAGGGATATCAAATACTGCATGGGGAATGCTATGTTGGTCATTAAAAATGCTGGCAGTGATGATACAAATTTTCCAAGCACCAACTTGAATATTACAAGCTGCGGCTAATAAATTAGCGGTTGCTGGTTGCCAAATTGAAGCAGCATCACTGTGTATTTCTAAATCAGGTGCGCGTTCCTTCAGCCATTGCTCAAATCCCAAACTTCCCAAGGCACAAAGGTAAACAGCCCAGCGTTGTTGTGATCGATGAATTGATTCAGTCAGACGTATAGCTCGCTGTAAATGTTCTGGTAATAATTCCGTTTGCGTTTCATTCGGCGAATACCAATCTAAGTAATCGTTGAAATCTAAATCTGATGTAGGATTGTTAATCATGGTTAGTCAGTTGTCATTTGTCAGTTGTCATTTGTCATTTGTCATTGGGCATTGGGCATGGGGCATTGGGCAACAGTCAACAGTCAACAATCATCATTCCCCCTACTTTCTAAATAACTACATAATCGCCGCGCTAATAAACCAGGTAAAGGTTGACTTCGCACCGGATTTCTCGTTTCTGATTCGGCTTCTTGGATGATGACTGAAATTTGTTCATCTAATATTGATTCCAATTGTTGATCTAAACTTTGTAAGCGGTGAAAATCTGTAAATTGTTGAGCCATTTCTAAAACGCGCTCGCGTAAAATTATTAACAGTTTTTGCCGAATATCCGCCCGCAATTCATTTAACTTTAATAACCGCGTAACTTCATATTGTTTTTGCATTCCCAGTTGGGGAGCAATTTTGCTCATCGGTTGCCCTTGGCAATGAAAAAGATGTAAGCCAGTTATAAATGATTGGGCAATTTCTTGATTAGCAGCACGCTTGCGTTGTAGTTGAGCTAAAAACGTTTCTACAACTTGAGAAATCGCTGTGTCTAAAGCTTCGAGAAATTGCTGTTGATATAAATCAATAAATTCAAATTTTTCTTCATCTTCATCTGGCGTGACTTGCGTTGGCGCAGCCCGCCGCAGGCATCGCTCTACAATGGGTTGGATCTCTGGCTGATCGTAAGCAATTGAAGAAACATTCCCTCCTTGGGTTGCAATCCGGTATTGTCTCAGTTTGCTAGCCATTGCTTGCAGTTGCTTTAACACTGCTTCGGAGCTAAGTCTGCGATTAGTTCGGCTTTGCAAGTCGTTGGCAATGTCGCTTAACTGTTCCGATGTGGGAATTTGACAGCGCACACTTACTCCGGCAAATTTTTGTTGTAAACGTTCTTCACGATAAACAGCGTGATAACTTACCAACAATTGACAGCTTTGCTCAATTTCCCCTGATGTTAAATGATACATTTCTGCGAGAATTTGTTGTAATTGCTTGGGAGTTGTATTATTTAACAGCGCCCAATCACTGATCAACAACAAACCTTGCTGGAGTAAAAACCGCTTGAGTTCTAAATTTTGTTTAACATAGCGGCTTACCCATGCATTTAGGGTTCCTTTGCTGGGATCGAATGTTTTTAAGAGCTTTGTCGCTAAGGATTCATAAGCAGATTTGCGGAGTCTTGGTTGATTAGAAGTCCCAAAGATAACTTCATCATCCAAAACAAACGGCAACAAATCCTCACATCTAAAACCGTGACGACTGCCAAACCGCATCGCTAAATCAAGGCAAACTTGATGAATTTGGTAAGAGATGTAGCACCGCAGACAAATTTCTGCGAGGTGAGGAACTTCAGTATCGCTGGCTTGTGCCTGTGGCAATTGTTGCCACAGGTGACGAGCGATCGCCGCATCAGAAAGCTCAACTAGATTTGTTAATTGTGCCTGCAAATAACTTTTAGCTGCAACTATCATTGCCACCCGGCGCTTGCTTGTAGAATCTAGCTTGACAAATTCCCAAAATTTTGCTGCTACCACGGTATTTTTACTGAATTTCAGCCAATCACTTTCAATTTTTTCACCTCCTTTGAGGAAAAGCAATTTGTTTTAGGGCATGGGGCATTGGAAATTGCTATTCCTCCCCACACTCTCCACACTCCCTCATCTCCCTTAACTTTGGAATCACTTGTACCTTCGGTTAACTACAATTCCTTATATTTATGGCGAGGGGGAACTTATGCAAATGAAGAGTTAGATCCCCAACTTCTGGTAGGATACTGCTGGCGAATTATGGGTATGACCCCACAACCAACGATTTTTCGTGATTCCGCAAGATGTAGAGACGCGAAATTTCGCGTCTCTACCACCCATTTTGTGTGCAAATCAGGGGTTATAACCCCTATTCGCCAGCTGCGTCCTCTAAGAAGTCGGGGATCTGAGCAGATGCAATAACAATCTCAGGCAATGTAAATCAATTACAGACCGATGTATTAATATAACAAGCCGATGCAATGGCATAACAGACCGATGTATTAATATAACAAGCCGATGCAATGGCATAACAGACCGATGTATTAATATAACAAGCCGATGCAATGGCATAACAAGCCGATGTATTAATATAACGGGGCGATGCATTAACATAACCCACCGAAGCGATCGCATTACTCTTCAATGCATTAAAATGTAGGGGTGGGGTCTCCCCACCCTCCCGGTTGTGTCTACCCACCTTTCGGGTTTTCACACCCTACAAAATGCGTAGGCAAAGCCCGCCGCAGGCATCGCTTCAATCTTCAATTAATGTTGTAACTTCGCGTGTTGATGGTATAACCCTTGGACAATCGACTCTCATTAAAAGAAAAATTACTAGCCGAGCTTGAGAAGCTGCAAACTAAAAGCAAAGGCTCTCCTGTTACCAATTTGAAGCTAGACAAAGCTGTAGCTGAAAATATTGAACAACTCACAGCAGAACTAGAAAGCCTTAATCCCAATCCTTCCCCACTTCTCTCTGCTACTGCTTTGCTCAATGGCGCTTGGCAACTACAATACTCAACTGCAAGAGAAATTCGTTCTTTAGATTCTCTCCCCTTCGGTTTAAAGGTGGGTACAGTCTATCAAGTAATAGATGTTGCCAATACATCGTTTTTCAATCTCGCTAACGTGAAACATCCTCTGGGGCTAATCTCTGGGTTTGTCAAACTCACAGCTAGCTTTGAACCAGCTAAAGAAGATGTATCGCCACCAACACACAAACGCATCAACGTTAATTTTGAAAAACGCTACCTCGCAATTGAGAAAATAGTTGGGATTAACACCCCCAAACTCAATCCATTTAAAGTAGTTCCAGGGAGAAATCCTCAAGGTAGAATTGCTAGCCTTGACATTACCTACCTGGATGAAACCTTCCGAATCGGTAGGGGAGGCGATGGTAGTTTATTCATTTTGCGTAAAGCAGATGATTTTGTTGATAAAATCAATTCTTAATGATGACTTCAATTCAAAATCCACGCAGACAAAATTGATTCATTATCCCGACATCCCGCCGTCACCCTAAAGGGTGCGGCTAATTGCACAAAGCCTGCCTGCGCAGGCTAAAGAATTTGAGCCTGCGTAGGCAGGCTTCGTAAAGATAGCCCCAGGCTTCAGCCTGCGGGCGGTATATCGGGTAGGCGAGAAAACTATTGATATCGCCGAATCATCAACCAGGCGGCCATTTTAACGCCCGCCCACCAAGAACATGCAGATGTAAATGATACACAGTTTGCCCGCCATCAGCACCACTGTTAATCACCACCCGATACCCATTATCTAGCCCAACTTGTTCAGCAACGCGCTTGGCTGTTAATAACAGATGTCCTAATACTGCATGATCTTGTGATTCCGCATCAGCTAATTTAGCAATGGGTTTTTTGGGAATCACCAGAAAGTGAACAGGTGCTTGGGGTTGAATATCATTGAAAGCCAAAGCCAAATCATCCTCATAAATAATATCTGCCGGAATTTCCCGACGAATGATTTTGCTGAAAATTGTCTCTGTAGTTTCACTCATGTCAATTGATTTACTCATCTGCTAGAGATTTTAAAGGTTTATTCTTAGATAAGAAATGCTAGCTAGAGTCTGGAGTGCATCAATTGTCGGCATCGATGCCATTAAAGTGGGTGTAGAAGTCGATGTATCAGGGGGATTACCAGGAATTGTGGTGTTAGGACTTCCAGATTCAGCAGTGCAAGAATCAAAGGAAAGGGTAAAAGCAACGTTGAAGAATGCTGGTTTTGCTTTTCCCATGCGGAAGATTGTGATTAACTTAACTCCCGCTGATTTACGTAAGGAAGGCCCAAGTTTTGATTTACCCATCAGTGTGGGTATTCTCGCGGCTTCTGAGCAAATTAATGCTGATTTATTAGGTGATTTTTTATTCTTGGGTGAAGTTTCCCTTGATGGTAGTTTAAGGGCTGTGGCTGGTGTTCTCCCCATAGCAGCCACAGCACAAAAGATGGGAATCGCAGGTTTAGTTGTCCCCATTGATAATGCCCAAGAGGCAGCAGTAGTAGAAGGTATAACTGTTTACGGCTGCAAAAATATCTCTGAGGTAGCTGATTTATTAAATCGTCCTTCAGCCCACAAACCAGTACAACTAGATGAAACGATCGCAACTAGTGAAGGTGCGGCGCTACATTTTCCCAGTGTAGATTTAAAGGATGTCAAAGGACAAGCCCATGCCCGTCGCGCTTTGGAAATTGCAGCGGCTGGCGGACATAATTTAATTTTTGTCGGGCCTCCGGGAAGCGGTAAAACGATGTTAGCAAGGCGATTACCGGGTATTCTCCCACCGCTAAGTTTTGCGGAAGCTTTGGAAGTGACGCGGATTCATTCGGTAGCTGGGTTATTAAAAAATCGCGGTTCCTTAGTACGCGATCGCCCTTTTCGCAGTCCCCATCACTCGGCTTCTGGCCCTTCTCTTGTCGGTGGTGGCAGCTTTCCCCGTCCTGGCGAAATTTCTTTATCTCACCGTGGTATACTGTTTTTGGATGAGTTAACCGAATTTAAGCGAGATGTCTTAGAATTTCTCCGTCAACCTTTAGAAGATGGCTATGTAACAATTTCCCGCACTAAACAATCAATTACTTTGCCAGCGCAGTTTACATTAGTAGCGAGTACTAATCCCTGTCCTTGCGGTTACTATGGCGATACCATTCAACCATGTACTTGTTCCCCCAGACAAAGAGAACATTACTGGGCGAAACTTTCTGGGCCATTAATGGACAGAATTGATTTGCAAGTCGCCGTGAATCGCTTGAAACCAGAGGAAATTACTCAACAACCCACAGGGGAAACATCAACATCGGTAGCGAAACGAGTTCAACAAGCACGCGATCGCGCCCTTACCCGCTTTCAAACAGAACCAAATCTGCGTTGCAATGCCCAAATGCAGAGTCGCCACATGCAGAAATGGTGTAAACTAGATGATACGGCTAGGAATTTATTAGAAGCAGCCATTAGAAAATTAGGCTTATCCGCCAGAGCCAGCGATCGCATTCTCAAAGTAGCACGCACCATTGCAGATTTAGCAGATGAGGATGAGTTACAAGCTAATCATGTAGCCGAAGCTATTCAATATCGTACAATTGATAGAATGCAGTGAACAACCTACACTGTACCGCAAGGTCAGTGTATGCTTCCCAATTCATTGGGGATTGCCTCTATTGAATCCAGGCTTTTAAAAATCTGTTATCCTTATTTAGAAAGAGTTTTGCCGTTTTGCAACTGGGTATTTAATGATAGCGTAAGTCACTTGGGCATCAGGGGAGCGTATAGAACCTAGATGATTTACATAAAAATATAGGGAATTCATATTGCGATCATGTAAGTGATAACTAGATACCAACAATCAATGATCGATGAATCATCAACTAAAAACCCAGATGGGACTGAGAAGTGCAGCTTTTCTGACGGCTTTAGTGGGAGTGGTGAACTTAGTTTCAGCAGTAATGCCTACTCTACCTGAACGCAATCACTGGCTAAAGCACTTTTTGCCTTTTGAAATTCGCGTTAGCGGTCATTTATTTGCAGCTTTGGCTGGATTTGCTTTACTAGCACTTGCAACTAATTTATTGCGGCGAAAACGGGTTGCTTGGTTGCTCACAGTTATATTACTAGTAATTTCTATTATTAGCCATTTACTAAAGGGTTGGGACTATGAGGAAAGTATACTTTCTGGTGTTTTGTTAATGCAACTAATTTGGATGCGCCAGGTTTTTACAGCACAGTCAGATCGTCCTTCAATTGCACAAGGATTTAGGGTATTATTTGGTGCTTTGTTGTTTACCTTGGCTTATGGAACAATTGGTTTTTACTTACTAGATGGGAAATTTTCCGTAAATTTTAATTGGAGGGAAGCTATATTTCAAACTCTAGCAATGTTCTTTACAGAAGATAATGCGGGACTGAAACCAAAAACCAGATTTGGAGATTTTTTTGCTAATTCTATTTATGTAATTGCCGCTTTTACTTTTACATACGCATTTGTGATGCTGTTGCAACCGGTTTTTTTGCGCGATGCAGCTACCCTCAATGAGCGAAAAAAAGCCAAGGAAATTGTCGAAAAGTATGGCAGGTCTTCTTTAGCAGCCTATACACTATTAAATGATAAAAGTTACTATTTTAGTCCTTCTGGTCGCAGCATGATTGCCTATGTCCCCAAGGGACGGGGTGCGATCGCTTTAGGAGATCCCATTGGGCCACTAGAAGACCGCCAAGAGGTAATTATAGCTTTTAAGCAGTTTTGCCAACGTAACGATTGGTATCCTGCTTTTTACCAAACTTTGGCAGATGATCTGGATATTTATATTTCTTTAGGTTTTAGGGTACTAAAGATTGGGGAAGAAGCGATCGTTGATTTAAAAACTTTCACTTTGCAAGGAAAAGCTGGGAAAAATTTTCGACCCGCTATCAATAAATTGACGAAACTAGGTTATCAAGTCGAGTTTTATCAACCACCAATTGCGGATGAATTGTTGCGTCAACTTAAACCTGTGAGTGATGAATGGTTGAAAATGGTGCAAGGTTCAGAAAAAAAGTTTTCGCTGGGTTGGTTTGACGAGGCTTATCTGCGGGACTGTGTGATTGCTGTCGTCTACGATCCTGAAGGAAAAATCAACGCTTTTGCCAATATTGTGCCAGAGTATCAACTCAATGAAGTTACTCTCGATATGATGCGGCATCGTCCATTAATGGAAAATGGGACAATGGACTTTTTATTTACTTCTATGCTCCAGCACTTTAAAGAGAAAAACTATGATAGCTTTAATTTTGCGCTTTCTGCCCTGGCTGGAGTTGGTGAACATCCACAATCACGGCGTTTAGAAAAGGTATTAGGCTATCTTTACGAACATTTAAATCGCTTCTACAATTTTAAAGGCTTACAAGCATACAAAGAAAAGTTTCGCCCCCGTTGGGAACCACGCTATCTGGTTTACCCTAGTTTGACAGCCTTACCTGATGTAGTTGTAGCATTAATTAGAGCAGATTCCGGCGATCGCCTGCTTGATTATCTCAAACCTGGAGCCTAGTACCCCTACCTTGGCAGTCAAAAGTTTACACTGAGCGCAGTTGAAGTGTCAAAAGTCAAAAAGCTGATGTAGGTTTTTGCATCCTGTAGTCTCTGCATCTTCTTTAAGAGTAATTTCACAAATTAAATAGAAGCGCTATTTATTACTAAATAATTTTAAAGAAACTACAAAACAAGCCATTTAAATGAGACAATCTGAGCTTATTTTCTCAATCTTAAGGAAGACATGGACGATCGCAAACAAGCTCTCCAGTCTCTCGCCAATGAACGCTGGCGGGTATCTCTGCTGCTAAGTGGAGCGATGATCGTGATTTATTTTGGCTTTATTCTGCTGATTGCTTTCAATAAGCCTTTATTAGGGACATTAATCGTACCTGGGCTGAGTCTGGGTATTTTGCTGGGGGCGTTGGTAATTGTCTCAGCATGGGTATTGATTTTTCTTTATGTGCGCTGGGCAAATAACAAGTATGATGACCGCATCAATCGTTTAACACGCAATTGAATAGCTATACCAGGATCAAAAATTTAAAGTAGTAACCAAAATATGTTTCATATTCTGTGGTATATTCCGCATCTCGCTGTAGCTGATGTGACTAGGCTTGGTCATTTTAACCCATTAGCGATCGCCTTTTTCTTCCTGTTTGTAGCGTCTTCCCTAGGTATTACCTTCTGGGCGGCAAAGTTAACTAAAAGCACATCCCACTTTTACACGGCTGGGGGTAATATCAGCGGTTTTCAAAATGGGCTAGCTTTAGCAGGCGACTTCATGAGTGCAGCTAGCTTTTTAGGAATTGCAGGGCTAGTTGCACTCAATGGTTTTGACGGCTTAATTTATTCCATCGGCTTTTTGGTAGGCTGGCCGATTGTCATGTTCCTCATTGCCGAACCACTGCGAAATTTAGGCAAATATACCTTTGCAGATGTGGTAGCTTATCGCTTGCAGCAAAAACCTGTACGCATCGCCGCCGCCATTGGCACATTAGCAGTCATCAGCTTTTATTTAATCGCCCAAATGGTAGGTGCAGGCGAACTAGTCAAACTACTGTTTGGTTTTGATTATGAATTAGCCGTAGTCATTGTTGGTGGCGTGATGATGGCTTATGTAATATTTGGCGGGATGATTGCGACTACCTGGGTACAAATTATCAAAGCCATTCTATTGTTAGGTGGGACTATCTTACTAGCAATTTTGGTATTAGCAAAATTTGGTTTTAATCCCCTGAATCTCTTCGCCGCCGCCGCTGAGAAATATTCTGGTGTTTTAGCACCTGGTAAACAAGTTTCCGATCCTTGGGATGCGATTTCTTTGGGGATGTCGTTGATGTTTGGAACTGCGGGATTACCTCACATCTTGATGCGCTTCTACACAGTACCCGATGCCAAAGCTGCGAGAGTTTCTGTAACTTACGCCACAGCTTTTATTGGCTTTTTCTATCTCCTCACCTTTATTTTAGGGTTTGGGGCAATGGTATTAGTTGGTCAAGATGCCATCAAGCAAATTGGTACTGGTGGTAACATGGCTGCACCGATGTTAGCCGAATTTCTGGGTGGTGATGCTTTCTTAGGCTTTATTGCGGCCGTTTCTTTTGCCACAATTTTAGCGGTAGTTGCAGGTTTAACACTTTCTGGTGCAGCAGCATTATCCCATGATTTATGGGTGAATGTAGTACGCGGCGGTCATGCCAACGAATCAGAACAGCTAAAAGTGGCTCGTGGTGCGACAATGCTTTTAGGTGCATTGGCAATTATCCTGGGAATCTTATTCAAAGGACAAAACGTAGCTTACATGGTAGGTTTAGCATTTGCGATCGCAGCTAGTGCCAACTTCCCAGCTTTACTATTATCAATGCTGTGGCGACGCTTCACCACTAACGGTGCGGTAGCGAGTATGTTAGTGGGAACCTTCAGCGCTTTAATATTGATTTATTTCTCCCCCACCATTCAAATAACAATCCTCAATCATCCCAGTGCGCCTTTCCCCTGGAAAAATCCCGGCTTGGTTACTATCCCCTTATCATTTATTGTCGGTATTGTTGTTTCTCTACTCTCTAGCGAACAGGAAGCAGCAGAAAAATTTGCAGAAGTTGAGAACCGCATCCACATAGGTTCTCAAAATTGAGACTAATTGTCTAGAAATTCACAAATTCTGCATTTTCTTAGGGGATGGAGTCAAATTCATCCCTTAATTATTGTCAGTACCGTCGGGTTGGGGAAACCCCAGACGTGTCAACTTAACGTGAAACCCTTGTAAAGAGGTGACATGGAGTTCACTCAATTACCAACCAGCCTCTAGGAACCCCACCCCAGTTTTATCTAAAGCCAAAACGTCCCCTCCTCGCTTGCGGGGAGGGGATTGAGGGGTGGGGTAAAATCTTGTGGAATAAGCGTTTTAACTTAAGTTGACACGTATGCGTTTCCCCGCCCATGACGACAATTCATAACACGCAATCACTACTTGTAGCTTTTGAGTAAAATGCTAATAAAGATAAAAAGCCTGAAACCCGAACGCAGTATCTAGGACTACACTAAAAACTATTAAAACCTATGCAACTTTGGACACCTAACCAATCACTGCAAGACGGACGCTTTATTGTGCAAAAAGTCCTTGGTAGTGGTGGTTTCGGTATTACCTACAGCGCCATCGAACCAAGCACAGGTAAATTATTTGTTCTCAAAACACTGAATCATATCCAACAAACAAGAGATGATTTTGACGCCCAACAGGTAAAATTTGTCAACGAAGCTTTGCGTTTAGCCCAGTGTAGTCACCCCCACATTGTCAAAGTTCATGAAGTAATCAAAGAAGATGAACTTTGGAGCATGGTAATGGAATATATTGATGGGCAAGATTTAGCAACTTATATTGATGAGTGTGGACAGTTATCAGAACCAGAAGCCCTACGCTACATCGATCAAATTGGACAAGCTTTAGAATATGTCCACACCAAAGGATTTTTACATCGGGATATCAAGCCCAATAATATTTTGTTGCGTCAAGGTACACAAGAAGCAGTATTAATTGACTTTGGGCTAGCCCGTGAATTTAACTTAGGGAAAACTGGTAGCATGACTAATGCTAAAACCGAAGGTTATGCACCCATTGAACAGTATGAACGCAAAGGAAATTTTGGTGCTTACACAGATGTTTATGCATTAGCCGCGACGCTGTATAGTTTGCTAACTGCGGAAGTACCTTTCCCGGCTAAATTTCGCAAAAGTGGTATACCACTACCACCACCACAGCAATTTAATCCCCAAATTAGCAACAGAGTAAATGCAGCAATTCTTAAAGGAATGGAGTTAGAAGTAGAAAACCGCCCGCAAACTGTCGGGGAATGGTTAAAATTAGTTAATCCGCAATTGGCGATCGCAACTGTCAAACCTGAACCTGCTGTTACTCAAGACTATACTCGCCTGCGGGACTTACTCGCCGCCGGAGAATGGCAAAAAGCAGACGAAGAAACACGCCAAGTCATGCTAGTTGTAGCCGGAAAAACCGCACAAGAGTATCTCAATATTCAAGACATTGAGAACTTCCCCTGCGAAGACCTGCGGACAATAGACCAACTATGGATAAAATACAGCCAAGGGCGCTTTGGCTTCACAGTACAAAAGCGTGTTTATCAAAGTCTCGGTGGAACCGAAAAATTTAACATAGACACCTGGGAAGCTTTTTGGGATCGGGTACAGTGGAGTAAAAACGGCAAATGGATGTACTATAAAGACCTAAAATTTGACCTCACAGCCCCAGAAGCACACCTCCCCATTATGCATACTTATTTAGGCAAAAAATGGGATTTTGTAGATTATGATTGCAAAGTAAAGTACATCTCTTCTCTCACATCAAGACTGATAAAATGTAACATAAAAGGCTAGAGGCTAGGGGAACCAGGACTAGGGAGATAAGGGGGGATGAGGAGACGCAGGTAAATAACCAATGACAAATGACAAATGACAAATGACAAATGACCAATGACAACTGACAACTGACAACTGAAATAAATGTCTGCAAAAGTCACCCTCAAGATTATCAAAGGCACACTTTTGGGAAGACAATATATCTTTGATTCCCGCACTATTTGTATTATCGGCAGAAGCAAAGAATGCAACATTCAGCTACCAAATGATCCAGACCATCGTACCATCTCCCGCTATCACTGTCTGTTAGATATCAACCCGCCAGAGATTCGCATCAGGGATTTTGGCAGTAAAAATGGTACTTACGTCAATAGTAAAAAAATCGGTCAACGTCAACCCAATCAAACAAGAGAAGAAGCGGCAAAATTAGAATTTCCTGAGTATGATTTGCAATCAGGAGATAAAATTAAACTAGGTAACACGATTTTTGCAGTTAATATTGAGACTAATCCTGAAGATATAAATATTCCTAACGACCTTCTCCCAACAGCTAAAGCTAATCCAGATTTCACAAAACCACCTAATTATTTAGAAATTACCAAACGCTTGCTAGATGTAGCGCAAAAGGATAATGATAAGTTACGTATTCGCGGTTACCAGCTAATTGAACTATTAGGAAAAGGTGGTTTTGGCGAAGTTTATTTAGCCAAACACAATGCTTCTGGTAAGTTAATTGCCTTAAAGGTAATATTACCTGCGATCGCCACCAATGAAAATGCTGTTAAAAGATTCTTGCGAGAAACAGAAAATACCAAAGCCTTGCACCATCCCAATGTGGTGCAAATCATCGATTATGACTTTTTTGAAGGTATTTTCTTTTTCACAATGGAATATTGCTCAGGTGGCAGTGTTTACGATTTAATGCAACAGCAACGTGGTAAATTAGCTGTTGATATTGCCATACCAATTACCCTGCAAATTCTCAACGGTTTAGAATATAGCCATAATGCAGAAATTCCTTATGTAAAATTGAGCGATGGTGGCTTCGGTAAAGGTAAAGGTTTAGTTCACCGCGACTTAAAACCAAGTAATATCTTTCTTACCTACGATGACGGAAAACTCATCGCCAAAATTGGAGATTACGGTTTAGCCAAAGCATTTGACTTAGCAGGTTTAAGCGGTCAAACCCTCACAGGTACTAAAGCTGGAACTCCTGTTTTTATGCCCAGACAGCAATTGCTAAACTTTAAATATGTGCAACCAGAAGTAGATATTTGGGCAACTGCTGCTTGTCTGTACAATATGCTGACAGGAACTTACCCACGTAACTTTACAGGTAACGATCCATTTTTGGTAGTATTACAAAATGACCCTATACCCATTCGCCAGCGTGACGCAACTATTCCGCACAAATTGGCAGAGGTGATTGATTTAGCATTGATAGATAAGCCAGAAATTCATTTCAAGAATGCAATAGATTTTAAGAAAGCATTGTTAACTGCATTGTAAGCTGTATCTAATGCAAATTTGAAAAAAGAATGCGACAGATGGTAGGGGCACGGCAGTGCCGTGCCCTCTAGAATATATTGATATGTCGCAAACATTATTTGAATTGGTATAATTTGTCAAAATTTCGATGCACTTGTCTAGTTAGATCCCCGACTTCTTGGAGAAGTCGGGGATCTGAACAACACCAATTTTTACAAATTGTCTAGAATTGCAATATCAGGAAATCCGGGCTAAAAAAATTATAAATTCTTTAGTAAAGATGTAACCATCGAACAGATTTAATTACGTTTTTTCTAATCGTAATCAATTTATCTGTATGAAATCAATAAATGTGAATCAATAAAACATATGAATTAAATTTCATCCACTTGCTTCGGGTGAGTTCTTTATTGGTAAGTCTCTTTTTATAAAGACTCTAACGCGATGCACTTGGATATGGGAATCCTGCTTGATTGTTGAAAAACTGACTAACTCAGGAAATCTAACTGTATTATCCTGATTTTTGCAGCCTAGTCCTAACTACTTAGATTTCAACAATCAGATATCCATCCTATCTATAGCAGTCCTAAATCATTCGTGAAAATTGAGATTTTCGATTTCTCAAAGAATCTGTGATCTGAAAGAACCGAATTTTCACAACTTTTACACAGATTGCTAGAAAAACTCAAAAATACATGCATATCTTCAGCCCTAATTAAACTATTCTCATTCTTTTCTTAATCATTTGAACGGTATAAATGCAATCAATACAAGTAAATAAGCAATTGAACAATCCTATGCTGCCAAGGACAAATGACTAATTTCTACCATAAGTATATTGTGTAACAACTGAGTAAAGTACAAACTGAAAAAGTTCCTTTGTCGGACTCTACAACTAGTCGAATTTTTAGAGAATAAACTAAAAGGTGATACTTCATGCAAAGTAGAATTCAAGGTAATTGGTTCCGTTGCTCAGGAAATTTCTGTACAGGTGTAGTATTAATCTTGGCAACTTTGTTCACTTGGTCGCCACCAGTTACAGTTGACTCCAACTTTGCCAAAGCCAACGCAGCTTCAGTAGATAATCAGCAAAACTCATCTCAACTCAAACAAAAATCCCCATCCCGTTGGATTGAAATTGACCTGTCCGAACAACGGTTAATTGCTTGGGAGGGTAAAAAAAGCGTTTATTCATACCGTATTTCTACTGGTAAGCGCAAAACTCCCACACCCAAAGGTAAGTTTTGGATTAATTCTAAATATCGCACTAACCGAATGCGGGGTGAGGATTACGACATTCCCGATGTCCCTTATACAATGTATTTTTACGAAGGCTATGCCATTCACGGTGCTTACTGGCATAGTAATTTTGGCACTCCAGTTAGCCACGGTTGTGTAAATTTGCGAGTCAAACAAGCGCGTCAACTCTATAACTGGGCAAAAATAGGAACTTTAGTAGTAGTACATAAGTAGGGCATTGGGAATGGGGCATGGGACATGGGATATTAGCTTTTGAACTTCGTGAATGAGGCTTTTTGCTTCATTAACCAGGCTTTGAACTCGATTAACCAGGCTTTGAACTTCATTAAGCAGGCTTTGAACTCGATTAACCAGGCTTTGAACTCGATTAACCAGGCTTTGAACTTCATTAAGCAGGCTTTGAACTCGATTAACCAGGCTTTGAACTTCATTAACTAGGCTTTGAACTCCATTAAGCAGGCTTTGAACTCGATTAACCAGGCTTTGAACTCGATTAACCAGGCTTTTGACTCAACTCTCCTACCCTCCTGTCCCCCTACACCCGCTCCCCACACTCACTCATCCCCTAGCCCCGCTATGTACGGCATGGCTCATTCTCATCTAAAATCTAAAAGCTCAAGTCTAAAACTGGCAGTATAGGTTATGGCAAAAGGCGACAGAATTAATTTTTCTACCCCTAGCGGGTTTCCCGAATTCCTCCCTAGTGAGAAACGTCTAGAATTATATTTGCTAGATACCATCCGCAGAGTTTTTGAAAGTTATGGATTCACGCCCATCGAAACACCTGCTGTAGAACGCTTAGAAGTATTACAGGCAAAAGGCAATCAGGGTGATAACATCATTTATGGTATCGACCCCATCCTGCCACCAAATCGGCAAGCCGAGAGAGATAAAGCCGGGGAAACAGGTTCAGAAGCTAGGGCTTTAAAATTTGACCAAACAGTTCCTTTAGCAGCATATATTGCCCGTCACCTTAACGAATTAACCTTTCCCTTTGCGCGTTACCAAATGGATGTTGTATTTCGTGGCGAACGGGCAAAAGATGGGCGGTTTCGACAATTCCGCCAATGTGATATTGATGTGGTGGCGCGCAGTCAACTCAGCCTGCTTTATGATGCGCAAATGCCTGCAATTATCACCGAAATATTTGAAGCTATTAACATCGGTGATTTTCTTATCCGCATCAATAATCGGAAAATTCTCACAGGATTTTTTCAATCTTTAGGAATAGCCGAAAATCAAATTAAATCTTGTATTGGCATCATTGATAACTTAGAAAAAATTGGCGAAGCTAAAGTCAAACAAGAATTAGAAAAAGAAGGTATTTCCCCAGAGCAAACACAAAAAATTATTGAATTTATTAACATTGATGGTACTGTTGATGAAGTCTTAGATAAACTCAAACACCTTTCCCAAAATCTCCCTGATGCCGAACAATTGAGCCTAGGTGTTAGCGAAATAGAAACAGTAATTGCGGGTGTGCGGAATTTGGGTGTTCCTGAAAAGCGTTTCTGTATTGATTTATCTATTGCCCGGGGTTTGAATTACTATACTGGTACAGTTTACGAAACAACTCTCATCGGACATGAAGCTTTAGGTAGTATTTGTTCCGGTGGCAGATATGAAGAATTGGTGGGGATGTTTATCGGTGAAAAAATGCCTGGTGTCGGCATTTCTATTGGCTTAACTCGCTTAATTAGCCGATTACTGAAAGCCGATATTTTAAAGACTCTAGCTGCAACCCCAGCCCAGGTAGTAGTAGTCAATATGCAAGAAGATTTGATGCCGACTTATTTAAACGTTTCGCAACAGTTACGTCAAGCAGGAATTAATGTAATTACAAATTTTGAAAAACGCCCTTTAGGTAAACAATTCCAAGCAGCAGATAAGCAGGGAATTCGATTTTGTGTAATTATTGGTGCTGACGAAGCAGCAGCACAAAAATCATCACTCAAAGATTTGCAAACAGGTGAACAAGTAGAGGTGGCGTTAGTAAATTTAGCTGAAGAAGTTAAACGAAGACTGGGATGAACTACATTTTAGTTTAGGCGATCGCATCCCATCCCATTCCATCCCATCCATAATTTTGTTCAAAATTCTCTCAAGAGTCTCCCACACCCGTACACTCGATCCTGGATGTCGTTTTGTCGTAACGCATACCACCAAGTTGCTGCATTGACTGCAATCACAGGCTTTCCAAGCCACCGTTCCGCTTCGTCGGCAAGTTGGAGCATACTTAAATTAGTCCCCATCTGCGCGATCGCATCTATATCATCACCATCCAGTTCCTGAAGATGTTGGCGCAGTGTATCCTCAGATACTTCAGCAATTGAGATTGCAGTAGGACACCGGAGACCCTTGAGTCGAACTACCTCCACCCCGATATCACCGAAGAAGCGGCGTACTTTGTCATCACCCACAGGCTGATAAGGCGTAATGACCGCAATCTTCTTTACTTTAAACGCTGCCAGAACTGCCTGCCAAGCCGAACCAGAGGAAGCTACCCTCACACCAGCGCGATCCTCAATTCGGCTGATAAATGCGTTATTTCCCTCCATCCCTTGCCAAATACTTTCAGCACTAATTCCCATCACTAAGTAGTCAATACCCGCCGTCATCACGCGATCAATCGCAAAGAAAATTTCATCGCGCACCTGCTGCAAAAGAGACTCCATCTTTTCGTCACTACTCAAGTCCTGGTCTCGAATATGAATCCGCGACATATGAGACGTAACACCAGGTACAGCCATCGCGTGAAAATCGGGTTCAACAATCGTGTTTGTACTTGGCGCTAGCACCCCAAATTTCTTTCGCCATCCTAACGCATCTCTCATGACCTACTTTTCTTGACTACGATCAATCTTTTGCAACTCAGTATTGCATAAAAGTGGAAGACTTTATTAATTTTTCTTAATCGACGTAGTCTAAAATTTACTGCGTCAGGAGAATGTGTACAAATAGGATCATGTAAAGCTATGAGCGAAGATGGATACTGAAAATTTTTTCGATGTAGCACCGATTAAAGAAGATTGGGGTGGAGATGGTAGCGGACGCATGAACCTATCAGGAAGGTTTACAGCCATTTCTCAAGAATATGTACTGCGTCAATATCAATTTTTTGACACAAATACCGTACCAGCCACACAAGATTGGCGAGTTAAAGGAATGCCAGATGAGGTAGTATTTGGCAGCCGGAGATTGTTATCATGGCATGATTGTGGAGCTTCGACATCAAGAGTTATTTTACCACCACAATTTAAAGCTCCATCTGGCATATTTACATCTGATTTAGAGATTTTTGTCCTCAAGGGGAAAATCCAAATTGGTGAATGGCAACTTACAAAGCATTGCTATTCTTTTATCCCCGCCGGAGTTAAGTTAGGTGATTGGCAAGTATTAGGTGGTGAAGATGTAGAAATGCTTTGGATGGAGAACGGACATACATATTATAAAAATTTTCCTGATAATCATCCAGATGCGAAATTAGATGAATTTATTCCAGTATTAGATAGTAAATTGTTACCGTGGGGTAAGACAGATACAGTTCAATTTGAAGTAGCAAAAAAGAAGTTTTTAAGGAAACACAAGAACCAGGGGGGAACATGGCTGCTTGCTATATTGCCACATTATGACGGCAGGTATCCGATGATTCAATCATATAACGAAGAAGCATATTGCTTAGCTGGATACTGTGATATAGGAGATTTTCGATTTGTTAAGGATTGCTTTAGCTATAGTCCCAGCTTTAGTATTCTTCCAACACACATATCAGATGATGGCGGCTTATTCTTTGTCCGTATTGATAGGGATTTATCAAAAATAGGTACAGTATTGTCATATAAACCTGGAGATACCTAAATGATTAAACCAAATAATTTTTTTAGTATTCTTTGTGGATTGACGATTTCAGCTTTGATTTTACCAATTACTGCTTTTACACAGCTTGATAAGCTTGCGGTTTCAGCAGAACCAATACCAAATAATCCGGCAAATACCCAATCTCAGAAAGTAGTCGCACGCATTTGGCATGGGACAACGCTAACATCAAAAGCCGATGAATACTATGCTTATTTGGTAGAAGCGGGAATTAAAAAAATTGAATCAATTCCTGGTAATTTGGGGGTGCAAGTACTCCGCCGCACAGATGGAGATAACACAGAATTTACTGTTATTTCTTATTGGGAGTCACGGGATGCGATTCGTGAGTTTGCTGGTAATGACATTGAAAAAGTCAGACCACTTCCTAGAGATAATGAATATCTGATAAACCCAGAAACCACAGTGAAACACTTTGATGTGATGTTGAGCGATCGCAAATAATTATTAAATTACAGCAGTTCTCACGTAGTTGAACCACACTCTCAGGGCACAGCACTGCTGTGCCCCTACGGCAAATGTGGTCTATTTACAGGAAGATGCTGTAAAATGTAGGGTGCGTTATCTCACGGAGTAAACGCACCTTCAACAATCCCCTGTTTCCTTTTAATAATTATTCACCTCAAGTTCTTAATTTTTTGCCAGAAAATCGTCTACTACTTTGAATATTTCTGCCGCCATTTGATTTACCATCCAAAGGGTTCCACCTTCTAGTTCAACTCTTTGACTATGAGGAATTACTTCCTGAGTCCATGATTGATTGTCAGCTTTAGCTAAACCATATTTTTCTAATGGTTCTAATGCTTTTTCTCCTGACAAAATCAGAGTCGGGCATTTAATTAAGCGAAATCTTTCTTCAGCTAAAAGAAAATAGTTTCCTGCTGCTAAACCTGGATATATAGGAGAACCAAAGCACTTTAAATCATCTAAAACACAACGGTGATTTAACTCTCCGTTGCCGATGTAATTGACGCGAGATAACCATTGTTCCAGCAAATGAGAGCCATCTTCTTTAATGTGATAACCTTGAGAATATCTCTTGATGATTATGTCTTGTTCTTGTTCGTCAAATCCAATTACATTGCAGAGAATAAGTTTGTCAACACGATTTGGATAGGCTGCTGCCACTTCTCCAGCGATATAAGCCCCTGTCAGACTGCCGAAAATGCTTGCTTTTTGGATACCTAATTCGTCCAAAAGCGCGATCGCAGTTTTGGCATAATCTGCAACTGAATAAACTCTCTTAGGTTTGTCAGAATCACCTAACCCCATTAAATCCATTGCAATTACTAAGTTTTTGTCCGCTAAAATAGGCATCAATTCTTTAAATTCATCACTACTGCGGGGAGTCATGTGCAGTAAAAGTATGGGTTCGCCTTCTCCACCAATACGGTAAAGAATTTGTCCATCTTCTGTGTCTAAAAATGCTCTTTTGATACGTTGGCTCATTTTCTTATACACTCTACTTTACTGGAGTTTGAGTAACTTTACCTCTGAGGATGTTTTAACATTCCTATTGTTGGTAATAAAACACTCTAGATCCCCCTAAATCCCCCTTAAAAAGGGGGAATTTGAGATATTTCCCCGTTTAAAAAGGGGGACTTTGAGATATTTCCCCGCTTCAAAAGGGGGACTTTGAGATATTTTCCCGCTTCAAAAGGGGGACTTTGAGATATTTCCCCCCCTTCCTAAGGGGGGCTAGGGGGGATCAATAAATGCCTAACATCACAGCGAACCAATTTTCAAACAACCTCTTAGACGTTATCATTATGCTTTTATTCAAGAATGGGAACGTTTTAAATAACGCCCAGTAGGCGAACCTAGAACTTGTCCGTTGTTGTAAATCAGATTTCCCCGCAAAAATGTAGTCTTCACTTTTCCGGTTAATTGTACTCCTTCAAATGGTGTATAACCTTGTTGTGACTTCGACTCAGCCGCGCGTACCACAAAGCTTTCATGGGGATTTACTAATACTAAATCAGCATCATAACCAATAGCAATATCTCCTTTTTCTAACAAACCAAAACGCCGCGATGGGTTCCAAGATAATAACTTAGCCATGTGGTTGTAAGACATTCCCCGCTTACTACCTTCACTGAATACACCAGAAAGTAAATATTCTGTACCGCCAAAACCAGACTTTGCTAACCAAATATTATTCGGGTCTTTTGCACTGCGTTTTTGTTCAGCAGCACAGCAAGCATGGTCACTAACTATCCAATCTACTTGATTGTTGAGTACTGCTTGCCATAAATATTCCACATCAGCACGGGGACGGATTGGCGGATTTACTTTTGCCCAAGTACCATTAGGAG
Organism: Calothrix sp. NIES-2100; assembly: GCF_963875285.1. Taxonomy (NCBI): domain Bacteria; kingdom Bacillati; phylum Cyanobacteriota; class Cyanophyceae; order Nostocales; family Calotrichaceae; genus Calothrix; species Calothrix sp. NIES-2100. The sequence continues at coordinate 6,349,353 of NZ_CAWNLA010000001.1, read as the reverse complement.
TATCAACATCTAATAATAAATGTCCAACTGTTACTTCTCTCCGAAAATTGATATGAGGAAAAGCAGTTTGCATCGTCAAAGCTGCTTCCATTGCTTTACGCGAACTTAGATGCAACAAATTGATATTTGCACAATTTGTTTCATGGGCTAAATAGGATGCAATGCAAATTGCTAATCCTTCAGAATGTGGTGGACGCGCTGCACTATAGGCTTGTAGTCCGCTCAGACTAGAATCATTTTCCACAATTTTTGTATAAGCGTTGAGAATTTCTGCAACTTCACAATGCAAACTCAAGCTAATAGTTTCTCGCGCTTCTGGATGTGCTTCTATTAAGCGTGTAAGACCGCGCATAATAAATTCAAAATGGGCAAAGTCATAGCGTTCTTCTTTATTTATCATTAAAAAGAGGTTTTGTTGGTCTGATAAACCATGTAACCCATAACCGCCATAAAACATGAAGATTTTAAAGGAAGATACACCGTATTGCTCATAAAGTAGAGGTATTTCTTCAATATGCTGACTAGCTATAGGTGCGATGTGGTAACTGTAATCAACAAAAAAATTACCTACAGATAAAGCTAATACTTCTGGGAAAAAATCTTGATAAGACCCACCTTTGTTGAGATAATACTGCCCTGTACGCATGTAATTCAGGCTGGTAGTCACACCTCCCATTGCAGCTGCTTTGCTTTCAGTCACCGCATCTTTATCTAAGGGTTGATAGATACCGATGTGCATATGAGCATCTACGACCCCAGGAAAGCCTAGGAGATTTTGGGCATCAAATACTTCTTTGCCTTGGTCTGGGCTAATATTAGGGGCAATCTGGGCAAATTTGCCATCTTTAATGCCTAAATCTAGTAGTTCGACATCATCGTGATGGGGACGAACTACCCGCACATTTTTGATAATTTTATCTAATAGGGGAGCTTCAGACACAGTAAACTTCACACTAAAATGAGTGTTAAAGGGTTTGTCGTCAGTACTTCAGTCCTGACTACGAACAAACATCGTACCGGGATACAGGCAAAATTTGCTCGCAATGTAACAGTTTTTTATTAAACCAGCTTTAGGAGAAAAGATAATGACAAATTTTAATGAGTATCATCTCAACCCTGAAGAGTTTCCTTTTCTGAAAACTTTTCAAGATAAATGGGAAATAATTAGAGATGAGTTTACCAGCTTTATTAAGCAAGCATCTGATGAAGAATTAAAATTTACTTATGATGTTTTGGGACCTAAAAGTAAAACAATTAAAACCAAAGGTAATTCAAAATATAGTGCTTTTGGGATTTTATTCCAAGGTTTATTTATTGAAGAATATATTCATTTACATGACATAGCATATCCTGATTATAGGACAGATGAGGCATCTGCAAAAGCACTGGCATTAAGAAAGAAATATTTCCCCAATCTGGCTAATGTCATTGAAAAAGTAAATTTAACAGATGATTTTGTTGTTAGAAATGTCTATTTTGGGACATTCCATCCAGGTTTGGATATCAAGTTGCATGTTAACTATAATCCTCACATGAATCGTGGCTATTTAGGCTTGATTGTCCCAGAGGGAGATATAGCAATGCAAATATGTCACGATAAGCTTTATTGGCATGAAGGAAAATTTATGGTTTTAGATCATAGCTATCCCCACTGTCCCCATAATTATACTAATTATGATAGAACTGTTTTGGTTGTAGACTTTTTTAAACCAGATAAATCTAGAGAAGAAGTCAGACAATTTGAACAAAAGCAAGTTGCGGAACGGATGCTAGATAATCCTTACAGTTTAGGTGTTTTTGGCAAAAGCGATAAAGCTCAAGAAGCAGATTTTATTAAGTATGGTTTAGCGCATCAATTAGAGTGGGATAAAGCTTTATAGGCTGAATAAAGGATAATTCAGTTCAAATAATGTTTGCGACACATCAATATATTCTAGAGGGCACGGCAGTGCCCACCTGTGTCAACTTAACGTGAAAGCCTTTTGGTTGACAAGATTTTGTCCTCACCCCCAACCCCTTGCTTACCCAATAAACCGCCGTCACCCTAGAAGGGTGCGGCTAATTCAACAAAGCCCACCTTTGTGGGCTAAGAAAATTTAGCCCACAAAGGTGGGCTTTGTAGCGTGAGCCAGTTGCTTACAGCCTGTGGGCGTTCTGTTGGGTAAGCCAGAGAAGTTAAGTTGACACCAATGGGCAGTGCCGTGCCCCTACTTCTATATGATACTGCTGGCGAATTAGGGGTAAGACCCCTCGCTTATCCCAAAATCCCGCCGTCACCCTAGAAGGGTGCGGCTAATCGTACAAAGCCTGCCTACCCTTCGGGAACGTCTTCGACGAACGCAGGCTAAAAATTGAGCCTGCGAAGGCAGGTTTCGTAGCGTTAGCCCCAGGCTTCCAGCCTGCGGGCGTTTTTTCGGGTATGCGAGAGAACTTGTTTGATGTGAATTGAGGGGTCAAACCCACCATTCGCCAGCAGCATCCTATATGTATCAGGGTTTTAGTAAAATGGTATTACTAGTTTCAGACTGGTAATGAGGAATTTAGCCCTTAACTTAAGGACTAAAGTCCTGACTACGAAGCTATTTGCGCTGTTCAATTGCAGTTTTGAGACGCGCTTCATCTTGCTGGGTAATATCCGGGTTATGCAGTATCCAATAACAATCTAGGCGGTCATTAGTGCGAAACAGAAGCAGTGCGCCACTTTCCGTCCAAAATGGGCCGTGGGGAATGTGTGCCGGTCGCCAGTAATAGCCGTCCTTGCGCATTGCAGCATAACGTCTATTAAAAGGATCATCACTCATTGACCAATGTCCCAGCACATCTCCAGATATGACATATGCTTCTTCAGTGGTAGGATGACCAGCATAAAAATTACCTTCGATCCACATCGGTACTAAGCCTAAAATCCATGTGGCTCGCCCGGTTTTTTTATTGGTATATAGGCTTTTACGCGCTGAACCTGGAGGTAAAAAGGTTGTGCTTTCCCATTTCATGGCGTGGAGTTCTTGCACGGGAATATACTCAGCCATTCGTTCATGGGTCTGCATATTCTCATGATATACAGAATTTTCTGGGATTTGCTCAAGGCTTTTGTAGTCTTCTGTGATGTAAGTAGGGGTAGCGTCTGGCATCCACAAGAGAATTGTATCTTCTTCCGTTTTCCAAGGGCCAGTGGGTATACCAGCCGGGATGAAAGAGTAACTGAGATTGCGGAGTAAAAACCCACCTTGGTAAAGTGCGCCTGTTAGCACAAAAATTTCTACATTGGTGGTGAAATGACCAATAGGTGCATTCCAGCCCTTTTTCAGGAAAACTCGCTGCGTAGATTCACCTGTACTTTCGTTGACGGATAGAACCTGAGCATTACCATATTCACCAGTAACAAAGTTTTCGATTTTAAAATCCACTTGGGGAAACTCGATAACTGAGTTAAGTGAGTCTTCAGTTTCTACATGTTTGCGTCCTGTCTTCGTGTTATGGTTCATTTTAATACCTGTGTCTGTGTATGGGAGATTAAGATTATGAGAAAGTGAATATCAGCTTTTATTGTCTTTATGCCTTTTATACTTATAACAATATTTATAACAAAGGCAGAGGGAAGCACCTCGGCTTCTCTCGGCGACTGGGTAGAAGGAAATACTGTAATCTTTTATATAAGATTCACCTTCTTTCTTCTTAACCCCTCTACCGCAAGTTATATTTGCTCATGCCATACTTGACTGATACCAGGAAAATTCAAGCGAAGATTGCTGAATATACGCACGCTCAAACTTTATGGATAGATACTGAAGTTGCTGATTATAAAAGTCGTAATCCCAGATTATCGCTAATTCAGGTATTAGATGACCCCTATGATATGAGTGGCGATCGCGTTTATCTTTTAGATGTGTTAAATCAACCTGATACCATCGGCGAATTTATTGCCCAAATCATGCTGAATCCGGAAATTGAGAAGGTATTTCATAATGCTAGTTATGATTTAAAGCTTCTGGGTAGTAAGAAAGCAAAAAATATTACTTGTACTTTAGACTTAGCTAAAAATATTCCTTATTATCTCTTGCCTTTACCTAATTATCAACTGAAAACTTTAGCAACAGCGCTGTGTAATTTTCATCATATCGATAAACAAGAACAAACTAGTGATTGGGGAAAGCGCCCTCTCGCTGAAGAACAAGTTGATTATGCTTACCTAGATTGTATCTATCTGGCGCAAGTGCATTTAAAATTGCTAGAACTGCAAGCACAAATTAATCCCGAACCGACAACAGAAGATTTAACATTATTGAGTGCTAGATATACTGAAATTGAACAACAATCTCAATTGTTAAATTCGGAACTAGAACATCTGCAAGAAAGAATTAAAAAAGCGATGCAGGCTCAGAATGTATCAGAAACAGCTTACTGTAAGTTAAGTAGTTACCAGCGCCAAACAGTGAAAGTAGCATTTGCTGAACTAGTAAGGTTAGTAGAAACTCAAGGTATTAATTTAGATTTTCCCATCACACTGACGCAGAAACTGCAAAAAGATTTAGGTAATAATTTAGAACAATTATCTGTAGATATTGATGAAACTACTGCTTGGCGCTTAACTTCTAAAAAACCAGAAAGCGCCAGTGAAGGTGAGTAAAACTCTTGCATCCTTACTTACACGCAGATTTAACTATCTGTTAGCCTTCAGTAGAAAACTTAATATTGATGAAGATTTCGCTAAAAAAAATTAAATTATTATTTCGATATCATTTAAACCGTATAATTAAAGGCGGCAAAAATAGAGGTTTGCTGCCTAGAATATCACTTGTAGAAAGAGAGAAACTCAGCAGATAAATCAGGATGGATAACAGTTTTTATACTTCATTCTCACCTGCAACCATCTACTCTCTGTCTCCTCGTGTGTTCCTAGGGTTTATTTATGACAATAAATGATGGTGACATTTACCAACTTCACACCTGATAGTCAAGATGATCGTTAATTAAACCTAGAGGATATAGCAGCCCTAAATGATCCGTGAAATCTTTTCATTCTTGGCAGTCGGTTAACAAAATGATTTCCAAAAATCAGATAGGATTGCCGTATAAAGTTCGAGTCCAAATTCATTAAAGGAATAATTAAATCTAGGTATAATGGCGGTTTAAAATAAATTATGAAACTGCAATTGTTTGAGCAAGAGTGCCTAAAAAAAGGCAGATCATTAATGATAGTGTTATTAACTATATTGAGTGCAACTACTAGCCTTTCATGTAGTAAAAAAAGCGATGTATTAGTAACAGAAATTGGTGTTAGTCCTCCTAGCCGTCGCGCAGCGAGAACATCGAGGGCGGAGGAATTTTATTTGCAAGGCAAAAATCAACACGCCAAGGGTGATTCACAAGGAGCGATCGCATCTTATAGTAAAGCGATTAGCCAGAATCCCCAATATGGTGCAGCTTACAAGGCTAGGGGGCTGGCTTACTTTGATGCGGGTAACAAACAAGAGGCGATCGCAGATTATAATGAAGCACTGAAGATCAATCCCAATGATGCTCAAGCCTACAATAGCCGTGCTAATGCCCGCGCCTCCCAAGAAGATAAAAAAGGAGCTATAGAAGACTACAACGAAGCCATTCGCCTTGCTCCCAACTATGCCGAAGCCTACAATAACCGAGGGAATGCTCTCGCGGCTGGGGGGGATCGAGATCGAGCGCTAGAAGATTTTAATCAAGCGATTCGCCTGGATACAAGATATGCGATCGCCTACAATAATCGGGGTAATCTCCGCGCTGCGAAAGGAGATAAGAAAGGAGCAATCTCGGATTACAATCAAGCCATTCGCATCAATCCTAACTTTGGCCCTGCGTACAATAACCGAGGTAATGCGCGTGCAGCCCAAGGAGATAAACCAGGCGCACTCAAAGATTTACAAAAAGCTGCTGATATTTTTCAAAGCCAAGATAATAAAGACTTGTATCAGCAAGTGATGAATAATATCAAAGAACTGGGGCAATAACACCTTCGGCACTTACTCGTAAAAAAATATTCCATTGCTATTGTTGTAGGGGCGGGTTTAACCGACATATCTGTTAGGAGTGTGAATATCTCACAGAACCCGCCCCTACAACAGTCAAACGTGTAAATGTCTTGATCATTTCAACAAATGCTTATACAAAACTAAATTTCGTTTAAGCAAAACTTATGAATGGCTTGATCGTTTCAATAAATGCTTATACAAAACTAAATTTCGTTCAAGCAAAACTTATGAATGGGTTGATCGTTTCGACAAATGCTTATATAAAACTAAATTTCGTTCAAGCAAAACTTATATTTACTCCCGATTATCAATCTGAGCGCGTTGTAAAGTGCCTGAGAAGTCAACATAAACACTTTTCCATTCCGTGAAAACATCTAAGGCTGTAGTTCCAGCTTCCCTGTGACCGTTACCTGTATGTTTCACGCCACCAAAGGGCAAGTGTACTTCCGCACCGATGGTAGGGCCATTAATATAAGTGATACCTGCCTCAATGTCGCGCATGGCAGTAAAAGCCCGGTTGATATCGCGGGTGTAAACTGAGGATGATAAACCGTAATTGGTATCGTTGAGAATAGCGATCGCTTCCTCAAATGAACTTACCTCAATTAATGCCACCACAGGCCCGAATATCTCTTCACGGGCGACACGCATCTGGGGAGTTACTTCATCTAAAATTGTTGGTTGAAAGAAGTAACCGTTTTTCAGCTCCTCTTCGCTGGGAATTTCCCCACCGATTAAAATCTTTGCCCCTTCCTCACGGGCAATTTCCATGTAATTATTTACCCGTTGACGTTGGGATTCATTAATTAAGGGGCCGATATCCGTATTGGGATCAATGCCTGCCCCTAAGCGTAACTTGCTGGTACGCTCATAAAGCATGGCTGTAAATTTTTCTTTGATGTCGCGGTGCAAAATTAGGCGACTAGTAGCTGTACATCTTTGTCCAGTTGTCCCAAATGCGCCCCAAACAGCCCCATCTAACGCCAGTTCTAAGTCTGCATCTTCCATGACTACTTGGGCATTTTTACCACCCAATTCTAAGCAAACGCGCTTGTGAGTGCGTCCGCAAGTAGCGCCAACAAATGCACCTGTTTCTGAAGAACCAGTAAAAGATACTAAATCAACATCAGGATGCTCAACTAAAGCTTTCCCAGCTTCTTCACCTACACCATGCACCAGGTTAATTACTCCAGGGGGTAAACCAGCGTCGGCAAAAATCTCAATGAGTTTAGTTGCGCAGGCGGGGGTATCTTCTGCTGGTTTGAGGATCACAGTATTACCACATACCAGTGCTGGCATTGCTTTCCAGCAAGGAATCGCTACAGGGAAATTCCAAGGAGTAATTAAAGCACATACCCCTATAGGCATTCTCACTGTCATGGCGAATTTATTGGGCATTTCCGAGGGTGTAGTTTGCCCGAATAGTCGCCGCCCTTCCCCAGCACTGTAAAAAGCGCAGTCAATTCCTTCTTGCACATCGCCTCTAGCTTCAGTTAGGGGCTTACCCATTTCCCGACTCATTAACTGAGCCAGTTCTTCTTTATGTTGCAGTAATATTTCCCCAACGCGAAAAATATACTCTGCTCTGGCTGGGGCTGGTACTTTTCGCCAACTACGGTAAGCTTGGCGGGCTGCGGCTACTGCTGTATTCACATCATCTGCTACGGAACGGGGAAAAGTAGCAACAACTTCATGTTGATCAGCAGGATTACGACTTTCTAAGGTAGCTCCCCCTAAAGCACTCAACCATTGACCGTCGATATAATTACGACAACTTAGCGCAGTAGTCATGTTGAAGACCTCCAGCTTGTATCCACTGGAACTTTTGTACTAATTTTGGCGTGCTTTAGAGGTTGCCGTCAAGTCTGGGGCTAGGGGTTAGGGGCTAGGGACTAGGGCGTGTTTTCAAACTACTCGTTTAGCCTTCTAAATTTCTCGATCCCCCTAAATCCCCCTTAAAAAGGGGGACTTTGAGAGTCTTTGCGCCCCCCTTTTTAAGGGGGGTAGGGGGGATCTAAGACTTTGAAAACACGCCCTAGGGGCTAGGAGGATGAGGGGGAAAGGGAGACAAATGACCATTGACCATTGACCATTGACTATTGACAAAAAATTTATTTCATCGCTGCCAAAGTCCGGTGTCCAATGATTCCGTCTGCTTTTAAGCCTTTAGATTTCTGGAATTTTATCACAGCTGAACGTGTCTGATTATCAAAGACACCATTAACATTTCCGGTGTAAATTCCTTGCTTCTTTAAAAAGTCTTGGGCAGTTTTGACTGATGCTCCTTGGCTACCTAATTTAAGAGCGATAATTTGATTTGCCTTAGTAGGTTTTTTGGCAATATTGGTCTTTTTGGTAGTATTAACTTGCTGGGTAGGTTGTGTAACTTGGGTAGTGTGAGTATTTTGGCTTTTTTTATTCATCTGAGAATAAGCTGGCACAGCAGTAGCTAAAGTCAGCATAGGAATTAAAGCAAGTAATTTCCAATTCATATTTCTTTTTTCACCATACAGAAACTACAAATTTTAGAGTCAGTAATCTGATCGGGAATGTTACCTGATGATTCTGACTAACAACACTGGTCTTGTTATAGTTTGATACTATTTATGTATCCAGAGTTGAAATAAGCATGACATCTGTGATTGACACAGGCGTTGCAAAAATATGACAAATTTATGTCTGATTTTAGTATTAACTTCTAGGTGAAAATTTACTGTTGCTCGCTGAAACAAAAATATCAATTCAGGAGTTAAGTTTTAGGTGATGACAGCCGCTTAACTTGCGATTTTCATCTGTTTAAAACAAAGAATCCCCTCAATACCTAAAATTTTTAGGTTAGTTGAGGGGTTCAAATGTTGCAGCAAAAAGTGAATTACTAATCAGTAAACAGCCTTCTAGTTAATTTTTCAATAAGCTTAGATTAAGTTTCCGTAAAGAAGCTGTCAAAGATTCATAAAGACCGACCGGATCAAGCAACCATTCTCCTCTCGGAGTACATAGCGACGGTGGTTTTGGGGAATCTTCGACTCAGTAAAAATATTTAGATTTTGATTCTGACACGGAAAACTATTGGTGAGGAGAGGGTTTTGTCCCCTCATTGGGGAGTGTGGGGAGTGTGGGGAGTGTGGGGAGTGTGGGGGGTGTGGGGAGTGTGGGGAGTGTGGGGAGTGTGGGGAGTATGGGAGAGTGTGGAGAGAAGGAGAATAACCAATGCCCAATGCCCAATGCCCAATGCCCAATGCCCAATGCCCAATGCCCAATAGAAATAATTCGCGATCGCACTCTTGTTTGCTAAGAGCGATCGCGAATCTCACCAATCATGATTACCAAATCAATCTCTATGCAGCACCTTAATCTATTTTTCTGCCTTTGATGCCACTATTAGACAGTTGTTTGAGATGCACTTGCTTTTGCGGAATGCTTGGAGATTAATTATCTGATATGCCAAACAGAAAATTGTTAGCAAAAAGCACAATTTTAAGGTTTATTTATCCAGATGTTTTTTATTAAAAAATAGTTAATTTTTTTTAGATATGAGCGGATGACGCTGCGATCGCAACGCTTGGTGTTTGAGAATGGACACGCGGCGAAGGTCACGTTTTTTGTGTTATAAAACTCACAGCAATTTATCTTAGAGCAAAAAATACTCTATGGAAACAGAACAACTGGAGCGTTATAAAGAATATGGCGAATTCATCCTCCAGAAATTAGACTCTGTGCCTGAATATCCCTCCAAGCAAGAAGATTGGGTACCAGCTAGTCTTGATGAGAGTCTGTTTCGCCTGCGGGAAGCTGCGGAAAAAACTGTAGAACTTGCTACTTCACCAGTGAAAATCGGGGTGATGGGTGAATTTAGTAGTGGGAAAACTTTGCTGTTAGGCAGCTTGATTGGATACGCTGATGCTTTACCGGTGAGCGAAAACCCCACGACGGGCAATGTTACAGCTATTCACATCATACCCCAGGATGGCTTTGCGACTACGCAGCTAGGGAACTTTACAGTTGAGTATCTTTCTGGTGATGGGGTGAGTGATTGTCTGCGGTTCATGATTGGGGAAGCTAACCGCCGGACAGCAGCGGCTGGACTTTCACCGGCGCTGTTAACGAAGTTGAAGGAACCAAAGGATATTCTTAACTGGTGTGAGGAAACATGGAAAGCTAGCAACAATTTAGAGTTACGTTATCTGCTGCGGGAATTAGTCTTATTTGTTCGCGCTTATCAATCTTATGGTGAGGTAATGTGTGGTGAATCATATCAAATTGATGCTACCACTGCCCGTGAAGGATTGCAGCTAGCCGAGCAATCAATGGCGATTCAAACTATCAGCTTTGATAATTTACCGCCAGCGCATATCAAATTACCAAGTGCGCCGCAAAGATTATCATCAAAGTTATTGCAAAATAGTTTCCCATTAATTCGCCGTGTAGATATAGAAGTGAAAATATCCCGGGAAATTTGGGATGTTACGGGTGCATCGGAATTTATTTTACTTGATTTTCCGGGTTTGGGGGCGGCGAATTCCGGTGCAAGGGATACCTTTTTATCATTGCGAGAATTAGCCGAAGTTCAGACAATTTTAGTGCTGTTAAATGGTAAATCTCCAGGAAGCGATCGCGCTAATAAAATCTTTACCATGATGCAGCAACAGCGTCCAGGTCAAGACCTGAAGGATTTAATTTTAGTAGGTGTGGGACGCTTCGATCAACTTCCTTTAGAAAGTGAAGGTGGCGAACGAGAACTTGACCAATTAATTAACGATAACGCCGATCAGCCTTTACAGGAAAGCAGCGTTTTCCAAAAACTGAAAGTTCTGCAAACTACTATTGATGGTGCTAGCGCATTTACCAGCCAAAAAGACCGGATTGTTTTGCTGTCACCACTTTTAGGACTAGCAGATTTAGCTAAACGTTCGACTACAGTCAAAGCAGGTTCACCAGAATTTTTGGCTAACCTAGACTATCCCGATTACTTAGACCGTTCCAAGCGCTTACAAGAGAAATGGGGACGATTAAGCGATCGCTTATTAGCCACAGATGCGCGTAATTATCTAGGGAGACAATTAGGTTACTTTGCGCAAGATGGCGGGATTAGCAAGCTGCGAGAATTGATTCAAAAACACGTAGCTACTCATGCTTTGAAGCAACTGCATGAAGATACAAAAAGGTCTGCTGATGCTGTGCGTCAACAACAGGATAACCTGAAAAATATCCTCGAAGAAATGCACGAGCAAGGTATGCCAACCGCAGATAGCCCAGCTTTGCTAGAATTGCGGGCGGCGATTGAAAATTTGGATAAAACCTACAGAGATTTCCAAAAAGATTTAGGTAAAGAACCACTTAAAGATAGGCGGGGAATTGCTGTCAGCGATGTCGTTAAAGATGAGCTAACATATAGAATTATCAATTGGAATCAGTGGACTTTACTCTTTAACAAAGCTAACAATGGCACAATTTCCTTGACTGAATCTAAAGGTGCAGCCGGGAAATTATTTGATCGGGGTAATCGAGTCAATACTTCTATTCCTACCAAAAGCGATGATTTTTATCCCACCTTTGCTAAGACGATTCAAGAAGTAGAAGAATTCGCCCGCGATCGCATTCGTCAAGCTATTGGAGATTTGCTGATAAAATTATCAAATATTGTCGCCAAAGAACGGGACTATTTGCAATCAAATCTCAACCCAGAAATGGAATCGGAAGTTGAAACTAAATTTGGGATAGAAGAAGCAGAACTCTTTTATAAACTGCTTTTAGGCTGCGATCCTCACAAATGGCAAGATGCGATCATTTCCGAAATTCAAACCAGAGAAACAGAAATTTCCTCAGAAGTTATCTTTCCCTTGGCGCGTCAAGATGAGAAACACAATATAGGACAAATATTTGATTGGGCACCAGAACGCAGTGGTTCCCAAAAATCGAACAATCACCAGCTTTTTGTGTTGCGGCTACGGGATGAAATTACTGCTAGTGCTAGTCTTCATCTGGTGCAATATGTTAGTGAAGTCAATCAGCAAGTTAATGCGGAATTAGCTGGCGTGTTGGATCAAATTATTCCCAGTTTGCAAAATATTTCTAAGAAAGAAACATTGCTGAGATATATGGCGGCGGGAGAATCATCACAGTTAGCAATTCCTACTTGGTTGCAAATTTTGGCGGATATTGCAGTGATTGATTATCGGTAAAAAAATCCTAATTCCTGACAGGATGTTTGAACAGTGGCAAAGTTTACGCGAAACCTCTCTCCAAACCTCTCTCCTGCAAGGAGAGAGGCTTTGACACCCCCATTCCCTTGTAGGGAAGGGGGGCTGGGGGGTTAGGTTTGGGACTTTAATGTTAATAACAATACTTTCCAAACAACCTCTGAGAAAAAACTTTATAACACTCCTATTTCTTTTTTTCATGTTCTTAGTGTCCTTCGCGGTTCGTTTCAAAAAGTATCAAGAAACGAACCACAGAGACGCAGAGAACACAGAGGAAGAAACTTTGCGAAACTCTGCGTTAAAAATTAACTCTTCAAAACTATGAACTCTTCTCAACTCAATAGCGAACAACAAAAAAGATTTCCCGGATGGTTTGCTTTAGATTTTGGCACATCCAATTCTACGGTTACACTCTTCGATCCGATTGAAGTACCCATTGCTGAAGTATTACCAAAAGAACAGGAAATGCGATTGCGCGATCGCATGGCACAATGGTTAAGTTCTCCGGCGACAATTGCTTTACCAGATGTCAGTGCTAGCGACTGGGAAAAATTTATTGCTGATATTAGTAAAAATTTGGAGATAGAACCTAGCCGCTTAAGTGAAGTGTTTGAGAGTGATAATAAAGAGCGATTTTTAGAAGCACTGCGTCAAGTTGAATTATGCTTAGGTACAAGCGATCGCTTTCGGCGTGCTGTTAGCAAAAAACTTTATCAGATATATCATGAAGTTTTTCGCGTTCCAACTCTAGAATCACAAAATCTCATCCCCGTTGTCTTAGATATCGATCGCCGCAGCACGGAAATTAAAAGTGAGTTAGAAATTTCTAAATTGGCGGCTTTACAACTGAAGATGGGGAGAGAAGCCAGCGATAACAGAAAAAAAGCGATCGCCCAAGGAACTAGCAGTGCTTTAAAGGAAATTATCAGCCGCTTTCATCACTCCCCCAAACGCTATTTTGGACAGGATCGTTCTTTCCCAGTTAGCTTAGATGGCGCAGAAGAAACAATTAATGTCAATCAATTAATTCAAGCAGCTTGGGGACATTTAATTGAGTTAACCGAAGACTATCGCCGACGCGCCAGACGCAGATTTTCCGAAGGGAATTTTCTTTCCGCAGTTGTTACCTATCCCACCGTCGCCCCGCCTGTTGTTCGCAAGGAAGTTAAAGAATTAGTTGAACAATTGGGGCTGGATGATGTCCAAACTGCTTATGATGAAGCCGTTTCTGTAGCGATATTTTTCCTCTGGCGAGAATTTGGGGGTAATCTCAACATTGGGATTGAATCTTTCAAAACTCGTTGTCGTCAAGTCGGGAATAAATGGTCACAAAATGTTCTAGTTTTAGATATTGGTGGCGGAACTACAGACTTAGCTTTAATTGAACTCACCTTAGAAGATAAAACTCCCTTCTTTGCCGATAATGAAGACAGAGGTTTAGGGGGACGTTACTATAAACTCACACCCAAACTATTAGGTTCATCTGGACATTTACAGCTTGGAGGCGAGTTAATTACCCTGAGAATATTCCGGCTTTTAAAAGTTGCGATCGCCGACTTTTTATTAACAGCAGTTTCCACAGGCGATTTAGAAAGTGACAAACTAGAAGACTTAATTAACTCCGAATTAAACGAACGTTTTCTCGAAAGCGGACAATTCAAAAGTGGCAGTATTTTGAAATGTTTGGATAAAGAAAATCCCGAAGGAGACGCAGCTTATAAAGACGCTTTAGATACAGCCGAAAAAGTCTTACCTACTCGTTGGCAACAAGCACCCCAACGCCTGCAAACATTTTATACACTGTGGGAACACGCCGAAGCTGCCAAAATCAAACTCGGACAAAAGCCAGCAGAAGACGGTTCACCCTTAACCTTTACACTCTCCGAACAGCAGATTTCCGAATTACTAACTCAAAGTGCCATTAAATACCAAGTAAAAGACCCCGGTAGCATCTGCGTCACCATCGATAGTCAACAATTCGATCGCGCCGCATCATCAGCCATTAAAGAAGCGATCGGTATCGCCCAAGGCTTGATGGATAGTCGCTTACGTCCCCAAGATAGCACCGTAGATGCATGGAATACCCACAAAGTTGATTGGTTAATTTTATCCGGTAAAACTTGCAGCCTCGACCTTGTACAGCGCTACATATACCAAGAATTCAGTAAATCTCCGTACTTCGTCTGGAATCCCGAACGCATAACTTTTGTATTGGAATTTACCAAATTAGCCACCTCCGCCGGTGCTTGCTATGCCGAGAAACTACGCAGATTAAGATTCGACCCCGAAGAGTCAAAAGGATTACTCCGTAAAGGAGCAAACCAACTAGAAATTGATGTCAAAAACCTGTTTTATTATTTACCTTGCAACTTCAAACGCAAAACCCAAAGCAACGAACTACTAACAATATTTAAAGCCGGACAAGAACTTTATCAACTAGCCGCTGGAGAAAACGTTGCCAAAGTTCGCACAGAATGGCAAGGGATACAATTAACTAACATTATTTATCGCCAAGACTACGAAGATGGCGATTTGCGGCTGTGGGGTAGCTTCGATGGTAAAACCTTGATGGAAAAACTAGGGTTATCAGAACCAGACTTTCTCAAAAAAATCAAAGTGCAATTTGAAATTGATCAAACCCTGGATTTTAGCGTCTTACTTTGTCAAGGAAACCCCCATTATTTAATAGATGTTTCCGGTATTGATATCACCTCAGTTATCTCCGCCGCCTCAGAAACATCTACATTATTTGCTGATGGTAAATTGAAGTGGAATATTGCCATTGAACGCCCCAATAAAGACTTAAACGATGGAGATATTGCCATCAACGTCATCGAATCAGCCACCGTCGATCAACCAGATGCTTATCATTTAGTATTTGAAGCCGACAAAGACATTAGTAAATCCCTGCAAGAATTTCATTACTTACGAGATGGTTCACCAGAACCAGGAACAGGATTAATTAGTAATCCCTTACCTCCCTTTCCAAAACATGGACAACACACCTTTTATGTAGTGCAAACAGATGCCCAAACCAATACTAAAAAATGGATACGCATCGGCGCATTAAGTAAACCCGACGTTACCACAGATTACCCTTGCCAATATCACGTTACCCTCGACAATCAAGGTATATTAAGAATGCACGCAGGTGAAGTACCTTACTGGACATCAAACAAACAAGAAAGCCTCAAACAACCAGGATGTGTTTACCGCGCCGAATTAGACTTACAACCCAACGAAGTCGATAAAGAACGCGATCCATTTTGCGGTATTCATTAGGGTAATTAACTCACGCAAAGGCGCAAAGACGCAAAGAAAACCTCTCTCAAAAACCTCTTCCTCTGAGTCCTCTGCGCCTCTGCGGTTCATATAAATCTGATACCAAATTCCATATAACCTTGCACTAAATAATTACCTCTCTCTCTCTTGGCGAACTTGGCGAACTTGGCGGTTAATTTTTTAAATTATCAATTGGTATGCGATAAAAAATCGGTAACCTAGAGGCTAAATTCATGCAGCACCTACGTCAACTCTTAGAAACAGAAAACTCCCAACTAGCTCAAATATTGCGCTTTAGCCTCTACGGAATAGAAGCCTCTTTAAAGCAAGCACAAACAGAATTCCCCCTAGATCCAGGCGCTAAATTATGTGACGAAGTGCTGCAAGAAATCCATAGCTTATTACAACCTACATCTCCCCAGATAAACTCTACTAATGAATTAAAACTCAGCCGCCTCCAAGAAGCATTTAATGCAGATAAAGACCTCAAATTATATTTAGGAAATAACCAACTACAAAGCCAAAGCGACTCAGAATTATGGAACGAAATTCAACGCAAATTGCTGCGAGTTCCAGAAGACTTAGCAACAGCTTGGCAACAACGCGCCTTGACATTCGCTCAAGAAGCTGGTGCAGTAGAAGATACCGCCAATCTCTATCCCTTACCCTTCATCCGCGATGAAATTATTTACCCCGGACTTAGCGGTACAGTCCAAGCCAAAGGTTTATCCTTGTCTGAAAAAGCGTTATCTTATTCCGAAATAACCCAAAATAGCCAATCAAAAGATATAACTTTACTAGCTGGCTACTTGCTATTTTGTATAAATTTTATCGAAATTGAACCAGATTTACATCATGCATTAAAAAGCGTTTTTAGCTTCGATATTGTCTCCTTACACGCCAAACCAGAACAGCAAAATCAATATATTGAAGCTTTAACAGACCGCTTTCAACGCACCCAAAAAGCTGTGGAAAATGCCGATCCATTATTAACCCTACGTGCTTGGATTGACATTGATGAGGCAGTACACTCCTTAGTATTTATTCCGCCAAGCGATCGCTATTCGTGGTGGGGTAAACTACAACAAGAATCACGGCGGATGCTGAAAAAATTTGTCGATCAAGCGAATAATGCAGGTAATGAAGTCCGAATTCGCCAATTATCTGGACTTTACGCCGATATATGCGCTTTAACCAAAGATGATTTGCAACTCGATTGTGGCGGTAATCCTGGGGAAGTTTTGGCTTGTCTGCGAGTTTATGCGCGAATTAATCACGAAGAGTCACCAGGGCGGGTAATATTTCGCTCATCACGGTAGTTTTTATAAATTGTTTCTGAGATTAGCTGTATTGATGGCGAGGTTGAACCGGAATATGCACGACTCTGCTCTCTATTGTGAGTCAAAAGAAAGCAGATTGAGACTCATTTGGCTTTGATATTGAGTTAAATCTACCAATTCTCCACTACATATGTTGTTGTATATTTCCTGCATTTCTTCAGGGTTGTTATCCTTGGTTAAAAAACGAAAGGCAGAAGCAGCAAGGTATTCTACTTGCTCCTCAAATGCTAACCATCGGCGTTCTTCTATCTCTGCCACTTGACCTGTTGTATTTGAACCAGCAAAGATATCCACTACTATATCCCCAGGGTCTGTCAGGAAGCGAATAAAGAACTCTGGAAGTTTAACAGGAAAGCGAGCGGGATGTTGTTTGACTGATAATACTTTACAGCCGTTTAGGTACTGACTATTAGATTCTGAATTTGGGATTTGCAAAAGATTGGAGGGAATAGACCCGCCGTTGTCTTTGCTAAAGGCTTTACCAATATCATGCCCAGATGGGCGTACTTTTGGCTTGTAATACTTGTCTGGATTATCGAGCAGCTTTTTCATGCGTTCACTGTAAGGCGCAAGAACTTTGGTAACGTCTGCTTTGGGCCACTCTGTCTTGCTAAACCACCAAACTGTATTTACGGAATCTTTAGTACGTATTTTGCGTTTATTTACCCACTCGATAGGGCTAGGTAATTTAGAAGGATTGTACCAATAGAAATCTTCCGCCAAAAAGAAACCAATGTCATCACACAAGCGGATAGGTACACGGTAGTTATACAAGCTGCGAACTGGAACACCTTTCTCGTATGACCCTCCCAAGTCGAGTACGAAACTACCATCATCCCGCAGTTTTCTGTAAACAAGTGTTGCGAATTCAGCGAGCCAGTCTATATACTCGTTTTGTTCTTTATTGCCGTATTCTTTTTTACGTTGGAGAGCAAAAGGTGGGCTAGATATTACTAGATTGACACTGCTATCTGGTAGTTCTTGCAGTAGTTCCCGTGAGTCACCACAGTAAGCAGCTCCTTTTTGAGTGAAATAAGCAGGTTTTTTGTTTTTAAGGCGTAAAATTGAGTTCATCGCAAAAGATAGTTACAGTCTGTAGAATTAAAGTTGTCAATAGGGTAATTTAAGTAGATTTACGGTTAAAACAAGGATAATAAAACAATATAATTGCTTGTCCGTAATCTGCACATGGTACAAGAGGTGAGTAGTATTTCATTAGAGATTTCGGCAGAGCTTGAAACGTTAGGCATCAAGTAAAAATAAGTAGTGCGAGCATCTTGCTCGCGCGGGCAAGATGCCCGCACTACAAATATTAAATTGTTCAACTTATTTTTACACGACTCCTTACACCATAAAGTATTTGAACTCCATCCTGCGGATTTGCTAGGAGAAAAGAGAATTGTTGCAACCTCATTCTGACCTTCAGCTACTGGAAGAATTATTTCCTGTCATAAAACAGTATCAGAATCTGGCATCTAAGCACGGAATTAGCGATATTTTTCAAGATAATGGTGGTAAATTATTGCAGGTCTTGCTGCTGCTTGGATTAACTGTCATTCCAGGACGGGAAGGTAATGATGCTGTAGATCAGGATGGTAATGAGTACGAATTAAAATCTGTCAATATTGAACTTACAAGAGGGTTCTCAACTCATCATCACATGAACCCTGTCATCATTAATAAATACCGTAAAGTAGATTGGATTTTTGCTATTTACAAAAACATTGAGATCCAGTCCATTTATCGCTTACGACCAATTCATTTAGAATCTTTTTATACACTTTGGGAAAATAAATGGTATGCCAATGGAGGGAAAGATATCAACAATCCAAAAATTCCTATAAAGTATGTCATTACAAATGGTGATTTATTGTATGGTAGTCCTCCTAATTTGCTCATACTAAAGCGGAGAAAATCAGGAATTTAATTAATTTAATTAAATACTATAAATAAAAATTATTTCTCTTTTGAATATCAGCAATTTGCTGAATTTTTGAAAAAATGCCATGACTAATGTTAATAAATTACAACAATTAGCCTCAAATTAGAGTAAATTTTAATTAGGCTGATATCTCCGAGTAGGAATTGCAGTATGGAATGAATGAATGAATAACTATAAACAGAGTAATGCTGCCAAAGGAAAAGAGTTATTCATTACTAACTATCAAATTCAGCGAAATTTGCAGAAAAATATCCAGATAGAAGAAAGGCAAAGCTGAACATTAAGTGTTCAGCTTTGCTTTAGAGGAAAAAATGCAAAAGCTTGCATTTCCTACCAATATCGGAAGAATGATATTTATCTTAATGTAGTGCAACTGCGATCGCAGTCCTAATCAGTCTTGAGGTCAACAGAAGCCAGACAATTCTACATATCGCCGTCTTCAGAGAACATCAAGCCAAGTGCAATCTAGAGGATACCCCAGAAGTGTAAAACTCCTTGGCCTGAAAAAATTTCCACTAGAATCACAGATACAAAACCAATCATTGCAAAACGACCGTTCCAGTTTTCGCTCTGAGGAGTGAAGCCCCAGCGTAAAGCGTTAGGGTCTTCAGAAACTGTAGGTGTAGTATTCTTAGCGCCTGCCATAAATAAGACTCCGAGCTTTTGTGTGGTAACAGTTGTGACTGCTGTAAAGTAATGTAACAGATTTTTATCGAAATGCAACATATTCTTGACAAAAGTAGGATAAATGTATTTAGCACTCACCCATAGAGGTTTTGCATCAGAAGTTTTTATGGTTTACCGGATAAATGACAATTTTTATACTTAAAATAAGATTTTTGCGATCGCCAGAAAATCATGCTCAAAAGTCCACTCCGTTATCCCGGCGGTAAATCAAAAGCAATCAAGCAAATAATTGAATACTTACCAGAAACTTTTTCGGAATTTAGAGAACCTTTTGTAGGTGGTGGTTCTGTATTTATTTATTTAAAGCAAAAATTTCCTCATTTAAAAATTTGGATTAATGATTTAAACTGTGAGTTATTTCTATTTTGGAAATTCGCCCAATCTGATATATCTCAACTAGTTGCTGAAATTCGTCGGATAAAAAAGGAATATACAGATGGTAAATTACTATTTAGAGAATTAACCAATGTAGATATCAATAAATTATCTGATTTGGAAAGAGCAGTCCGCTTTTTCGTCCTGAATAGAATTACATTTTCGGGAACTGTAGAATCTGGTGGTTTTTCCCAGGAAGCTTTTCATAAGCGCTTTACGAATTCATCAATAGACCGTCTAGAAAAATTAGGCAGTATTTTATCAAAAGATATTTTAATTACTAATTTAGATTATAGTGAATTACTAAATTCAGCAGGCGAGAAGGTATTTCTATTTTTAGATCCGCCTTATTTTATTGCTACTAAATCTAAACTTTATGGAATAGACGGTAACTTACATACCTCATTTGAACATCAGAAATTTGCGGAATTATTGAAACAATGCCATCACCAATGGTTAATCACTTACGACAATTCGCCACAAATTCGGGAAAATTTTAATTGGGCGAATATTTCCGAGTGGGAATTGCAGTATGGGATGAATAACTATAAACAGAGTAATGCTGCCAAAGGAAAAGAATTATTTATTACTAACTATCAAATTTTCTCGTAGTGAGGACTTCAGTCCTCAAATATATAAGGACTATGGTGTGTTTTCAATGTATTAGATCCCCCCAACCCCCCTTAAAAAGGGGGGCAAAAAAAGTCTTAAAATCCCCCTTTTCAAGGGGGATTTAGGGGGATCGAGAAATTTAGAAGGCTAAACGAGTAGTTTAAAAACACGCTCTAAAATCCTTACTACGAACAGTTTCCCATTTTCCGGTAGGATAACTCCCAGAGCCGACCACACACAAACAGAATTTTATGACAACTTCCCCCATCTCCACGCCAGAAACTTCACCTAGCTGGTATCTCCTGCTGCAACAATTAATCGATGGTGAATCTTTATCCCGCAATCAATCAGCAGAATTGATGCAAGGTTGGCTAAGTGAATCTGTTCCCCCAGAATTATCGGGAGCAATTTTAACAGCACTGAACTTTAAAGGCATTTCGGCTGACGAGTTGACTGGGATGGCACAAGTGCTACAGTCTCAATCTTCCTTTCAGGGAACTCAGAACTCAGAATTCAGCACTCTCATCGATACCTGTGGCACTGGTGGAGATGGTTCATCAACTTTTAATATTTCTACAGCAGTGGCTTTTGTGGCTGCTGCCTATGGTGTACCTGTTGCTAAACACGGTAATCGTTCGGCATCAAGTCTAACAGGAAGTGCGGATGTTTTAGAAGCTTTGGGTGTAAATCTTAGTGCTTCTAGCGAAAAAGTCCAAGCCGCAGTTAAAGAAGTGGGTATCACTTTTCTGTTTGCCCCTGGTTGGCATCCCGCACTCAAGTCTGTGGCGACTTTGCGGCGGACTCTCAAGGTAAGGACTGTTTTCAACTTACTTGGGCCTTTGGTGAATCCTTTAAATCCGACTGGGCAAGTGGTAGGGTTATTTACTCCTAAACTTTTGGCAACTGTTGCCTATGCTTTACAAAATTTGGGTAAGCAAAAGGCGATAGTTGTACATGGTCGAGAAAAACTTGATGAAGCGGGGTTAGGAGATGTAACCGATTTAGCCGTGCTATCTGATGGCGAAGTGCAGTTAACTACTGTTAATCCTGAAGAGGTGGGTTTAACGCCTGCAACAATAGGCACGCTCAGAGGTGGAAATGTCCAAGAAAATGCGGAGATTCTGAAAGCCGTACTACAAGGCAAAGGAACTAAGGCGCAACAGGATGCTGTGGCGTTAAATGCTTCATTGGCGCTACAAGTAGCAGGTGCGATCCCGTTGTTAGACCATGCCCAAGGTATTAAGCTGGCTAAGGATATCCTAGATAGTGGCGCTCCTTGGGTAAAGTTGGAGGAGTTAGTCCAGTTTCTACAGAATTGATTTCCGCGTGCGATTGCGGGCGAAATTCCACGACATTGCGTTTGATGGTGACATCGTAATTGCCGAAAAAGTCGTGGCCAAGCAGTCCTGTTTCTAGGTCTGATCCGGCGATCGCTACTGGTAGTTTATTCACCATTACCCCAGCTGCTGCCATTGAATCAACATAGCCAATGGTAAATTCTACAGATCTAGAACTGGCTGTGTTGGCTTTAGTTTTACCTACAGGTACTATACCCAAAGCATCGGCCATGTTTTGGGTAATTACAGTTCCACTAGCTCCTGTATCCACAATCATCTCAAATTTGCGATCGCCGTTGAAGGTAACATCAATAATCGGTGTTCCCCCAATCCGGCGTTTGATTGGGGCGATAAAGACATCTTCTTGCTCTTGGGCGACTGCTTCTGTGGGAGGTAATATGGATTTTGCTAATGGCTGTGGTTTTGGTAAAACTACAGCTAGAGGTTGGCTGGAAGTGGGTGTGGTTTTTTGCGCCGGAACAACCACTACTACCTTTTGGGGTTTAGCCGCTACTGGTGGTAGTGGTTTGGGGCTAGCTTTGTTTAAGGCATACTTAATCTGGCGCTCGTATTCGGAAATTTTGATTTGAGCGACCGTGAAATTGGGACTTTCTTGCTGCACATTTTTCATCAGCGCGATCGCATCCTGGAACTGACTCGCCACCAACTTCCAATCATCGGGTGATTGGGCAGATTGGCTGATTGTCATTGCACCTGCGGCTTTGTCTAGCGCTAATTCAAAAGAATTCAGTTCAATTACCGACGAGGACTGTGGCTGTGGTTCTGGGCTGGATAATGGGGAAGCTTCGATAACAGGCGATCCTGCTAAATTGTCCACGGGCGTTGGCTGCTCATGGACGCGAGTCGCAGTAGTCTGTTTCTCTTCACTACAGGCAACACCCAAAACCGCAAGCGCACTTGTTAGAGCAACCAGGGTTGCACGAGATAAAAAAGACTGGAGCATAATTAACTTTGATTTTACCTGCCCTTTAGGGTGGAAATCTACCTCTTTGGCTGGAAAGTTAGGAAATGGGCAAAGGGGCTGCCGACAGAGGAAGCTCCAGGAGAAATAACTGTTGACTGTTGACTGTTCCCTCTGACTATTGACCATTATTTAGTTTTTTATTTTTAATTAACGTAGCTTCAGAACCTTAATTCTCTAAACTCATGGGATAATTGACATTCGCAGCTTATAGCGAGACTAGAAACTAAGGAATAGGGCTTGAGACTACAATAAATTTTCCTAGCCCTGGTTCCCCTAGCCCCTAAACCCTAATCATGATTGCCTATGTCCCTGTCTGACACAATCCCTGCTCTACTTGTCCTAGCGGATGGAACTGCTTATCGTGGTTGGTCTTTTGGTGCCACAGGAACCACAATTGGGGAAGTGGTGTTTAACACTGGCATGACTGGGTATCAGGAAGTGTTAACAGATCCCAGCTACTGCGGTCAAATAGTTGTTTTTACCTATCCTGAACTGGGTAACACTGGGGTCAATCCTGAAGATGAAGAATCGGCTAGACCACAGGTGCGAGGTGCGATCGCCCGCAATATTTGTCAGCGACCAAGTAACTGGCGCTCAACACAATCCTTACCTGACTACCTGAAACAGCACCAAGTCCCAGGTATTTACGGCATTGATACCCGCGCCCTCACCCGCAAAATTCGGATGTTTGGAGCCATGAATGGCGCTATTTCCACATCTATTTTGGATGAGGCTGATCTGCTAGAGCAGGTACAGTCAGCTCCGAGTATGCAGGGGCTAAATCTTGTGCGTGAAGTCACTACCCCAACGGTTTATCAATGGTCAGATCCCACAATCCCCGCTTGGGAATTTAACCTGGATACAGCGAGCAATACGGGGGAATCCTTCACCGTTGTTGCCTTAGACTTTGGAGTGAAACGTAATATCTTGCGTCGCCTAGCCAGTTACGGTTGCCAAGTAATTGTTGTTCCTGCCAATACACCACCAGAGGAAATTCTCAAATATAATCCTGATGGCATCTTTCTTTCCAACGGGCCTGGTGACCCAGCCGCAGTTACTGAAGGTATTGAAACTGCCAAAGCACTGCTAGGCGCTGAAAAACCCATCTTTGGCATTTGTATGGGGCATCAAATTTTGGGTCATGCCTTGGGAGCAGAAACCTTTAAGCTCAAGTTTGGTCATCGGGGATTGAATCAGCCTGCGGGTTTACAACAACGGATAGAAATTACTAGCCAAAACCACAGTTTTGCTATTGACCCAGATTCTTTACCTGAAGCAGTTGTGGAAATTAGCCACCTAAACTTGAACGATCGCACTGTTGCTGGGGTACGTCACAAATCTCTGCCTGTATTTTCAGTACAATATCACCCAGAAGCTAGTCCTGGCCCTCACGATGCTGATTACTTGTTTGCGGAATTTGTCAAAGCAATGCGACAAGCACGTCAATTGGCCGCAACTGGGGTTAAATAAAATAGGGACTAGGGACTAGGGTCTAGGGTCTAGGGTCTAGGGTCTAGGGTCTAGGGAACAAGGATAAAGGCAAATAACCAATGCCCCATGCCCAATGCCTGGTGGCTGAGCGAAGCCGAAGCCCCATACCCAATGCCCCATGCCCCATTTCCTAAACCAGCAGGTTCTAGACAACTTGCACCAAAACCATTTATACTGGAGCGTTCACTTTCACCATGAGGAGGGAGTTATTGCTGAGCCACTGAATCTAACTGTGAGCCTGAGGGGTACTCGAGAAGCCCGGGATAACTATCAGCTATTCCGCCTCACAGGTTTATTAGATGCTTTTTCTGAGCCGACATTTCGCAAGGTACTCGATAGCAAGATTGATGAGGGTCCAAAGAACATTATTTTGGATCTATCGCAAATTGACTTTGTTGATAGCTCTGGCTTAGGTGCTTTGGTACAGGTAGCCAAGCACGCTCAAAGCGCCAACGGCACCTTGCAAATTGTCACCAATGCCCGTGTAACTCAAACGGTCAAGCTTGTTCGCTTAGAGAAGTTTCTCTCGCTGCAACCAAATGTTGAAGCGGCTCTAGAAAACATCAAGTCATCTTAATTGCTTGACCAAAAAGCAATCTAGCTATCCGATGCTTTATCTGGATAGCTTAATTTTTAGCCAAGCTGGCGCGTCTAAATTCTACATTTCGTGGTGCAGACCCTGGGGATTCTTAGTTCCTTGCCATCAAAGAAACCGCCAAAAGGACTGCTCACTGTTGTTTGTCTTGTGTGATTTGTCAACACAAAAGACAAAGCGCAAAGTCTGAGCGTTGCAAGTCGGCGCTCAGACGGCAGTTCCTTTAAATGAGGGAACCCCGCCAACGGACTACCTCAACTTTGTCACAGATAACAAATAACAAACCTGACAAGTTAATCTGCAACTGAAAATTTCAATTTTTTCCAAAAAGATCAGATTTATTCAGTAATTTCTGTTAGTGTAGATTATGCTAAGTATCTAAACACAAGAGCAATAATGCCTGCCAAATATAGCACAATAAGGAATAATTAACTTGTGAAGCCCAAGGAGGAAGAGCAATTAGATGAACAAGATGAAGCTGCTAAACAGAATTCATTTTGGACTGAATCACTCTTGGCCAGCACATTTCAATTACCCGAACAAATCTCTGTTTCACAAGTGCAACAAATTTCTCCTGCTGCATTAGCATATGTAGGGGATGCAATTTATGAGCTATATGTTAGAATGTTTTATCTAATGCCATTGCAGCGACCAGACACTTACCATCGTCTGGTAGTGGCACAGGTAAGAGCAGAAAAACAGGCGCTACATTTGCGATCGCTAAGACCTCATCTGAGGGATAGTGAATTAGATATTGTCCGACGGGGTCGTAATGCTGCCGCCGGACGCTCTAAACGGGTTGATCCAGAAATTTACCAGCAAGCAACGAGTCTAGAAACTTTAATTGGCTACCTTTATCTCACAGACTTCCCCCGCTTAACCGAACTCTTGCAAAAACTCCATCTAGAAAAATAGTGGGCAATAAATCTCACGAAAGCAAAATCAACTGGAGTGAGCTTCGGTAAGCTCAGTAAACAGTATGCCCACCTAATAAGTAATAGCAAATACTCCTATGTCATCTGATAAACCCAGAAAAATCAAGACTGCTGGCGAACCAAATCGCGGCCTACCTGTGAAAGTCAAGGGTAAGCGTGTTCTTGCTAATCCTATTCGTAATCCCAGACCCGCAGAAGGTAAGCCTACTCGCAATCCCAGACCCGTAGAAGTTAAGCCTGTTCGCAACTCCAGAACTGTAGATGCTAGACCCGGAACAGTTGGGACAAGCCAGCATCATCACTTTCCCTCTCCAGCCTCAGAGATCCACCAAGCATCAGAAGAAAGTGATGTTATCTATGGACGTCATCCAGTCTTAAGTGCTTTAGAAAATCAGCGTGGTCTCAACCGCATTTGGATTACTACTCGTTTACGTTACGATCCCCGCTTTCATCATTTGATCCTACAAGCAAAGGATAATGGTGCAGTCATTGATGAAGTAGAACCAAAGCGCTTAGACCAAATCACTCATGGGGCTAATCATCAAGGTATAGCCGCGCAAATCGCTCCCTACTCTTATATTGAATTACCAGATTTAATTGCACAGGCAAAATCTGTCAGCGATCCAGTCATTATCGTTGCTGATGGAATTACTGATCCCCATAACTTAGGTGCAATTATTCGCACAGCAGAAGCTATCGGCGCACAAGGTTTAGTGATCCCGCAAAGAAGGGCTTCCGGGATCACTTCGACTGTGGTAAAAGTAGCAGCAGGTGCTTTAGAAAACTTCTCCGTTGCTCGTGTAGTTAATCTGGGCCGTTCTTTAGAAGAACTCAAGGAAGCTGGCTTTTGGATTTATGGCACAGCAGCAACCGGCAGTGAACCCTTGCATACGGTGAGTTTTAGCGGTCCGATTGTTTTAGTGATTGGCTCTGAAGGTGAAGGACTCAGCATGTTAACACAACGCTCTTGCGATGTCTTAGTATCTATCCCTCTACAGGGTAAAACCCCTAGTCTCAATGCTTCAGTCGCAGCAGGTATGGGGCTTTATGAAATTTACCGCCAGCGCTTGGTAAACACACATTATCTCGATAGATTGCACAAAACCTCTTTGAAAAATCAAAATAACAGAGTATAAAGAAATGTAAAGCAAAAACACAAAGCAAAATATCGTTTAATATCCAGTACTTCATTCATCAATTGGCAACTACCATGACAACCATTTGGGATGATCTCAAGGAAAAGTTGATTAACACAGCCAACAATCTAGGCCTGGCTTGGTGGGTAGAGATTGTGACGCAGAATCCCCGTTGTACATACTACTTTGGCCCATTTCTGAACTCTGTGGATGCTAATCTAGCAATTAAAGGTTACATAGAAGATTTGGAGACTGAAGGCGCACAAGGAATCATCGTGAATGTGAAGCGTTGCAAACCAGATTCTTTAACAATTGCCGAAGACTTGGGGGAAAGGATTGACCGTAAAGTAACGCCTGCCTTTAGCGGTCAAATGTAAATTAGGCAATAGTTCAGTACTAAGTGCTGATTCCAGGTAGAACCAATAGGAAAAATTCATTTATCCTTTTTGTGTCCTTTGTCCCTTTTTGATGCATAGTGATGAAAATTTTTTAATAAATTTCTGGAGAATGTTCTTCTAACCAGTGGTCAATATCTCTCAATACTTGCTCAGGAATTTCCCAAGGGAAAAGATGGGCAGTATTGGGGTAAGATTGCCACTGACAGTTATTCAGGTGACGAGCCGTTTCTAAACTAGCATCAACTGTGATGTGGCGGTCTTGGGCACCAGCAAGTACCAGACTGGGAGATTCGATTTGCCATAAATCTGTCAGTCTGTTGTAGCCTGCTTGTATAGCAGTATAAAGGGCACGAGTAGCAGCAGGGGACGTTTGTAAATAAGCTGGCACAGCGTCCTTAGCAAGATAACCGTAAGCTGTAGGTGTATGTTGTTGGATCAGGTAACGAAACAGCGATCGCTTCCCAAAAGTTTCAATATTCCACTGCCAACTTGGTTTGATACAGTTCAATATTCCCGCCACACCAGTGTACACATTATCCTGCCAACTAATTGGGGGATGGTTACCACGAGGTCTGGCGGCTGTAGCCACCAAAATCAGCCCTGTAACCCGTTGTGGTAAGCGTAATGCCAGTTCCATCGCCAAAATGCCACCCAATGACCACCCCAATACTAGACATTTTTCAATTTCAAAGCGGTCTAGAAGAGCTTCTAAGTCATTTAAATGGTCTTGCATAGCAAAATTTCCCTGAAAGCGACTTTTGCCATATCCACGCAAATCTGGGGCGAAAGTTTGGTAGCGCTTTGATAGGTGATTTGTAAACACAGAAAGACTCCGACCGGAACCAGGATGGCCATGTAAAGCCAAGATGGGGAATCCTTGACCTTGAACATAGACATTTAACTTTACAGCATCAGCCGTATGGCGATCGCCCATCACTCCCCGTTCTCCTAATGTCATAGCAATTATTGATATCTCGCTTCTAATTGTGACATAGTGCTAGGAGCAAGGATTTCAGGGCATTATCTGAACCATCAAACAGATTTTTCTTGATAACCACCAGCGTAGGTAATCACGCACATGTGTTTATATGTAGGGTGGCTACCGAAAGCAACCCCCGTGACTTTAAAAGCAGAGTTAAAGATATTTGTGCGATGACCGCGATCGCGCACGCCATCATCAATAATTAATTGCATAATGATGTCTGGGGCTAGATTAACACCATAGCTAATGTTTTCCGCTGCGGTAATTTGCCATTTACCATAACGGTTGATGCGAGTA
Source organism: Calothrix sp. NIES-2100 (assembly GCF_963875285.1). Classification (NCBI taxonomy): domain Bacteria; kingdom Bacillati; phylum Cyanobacteriota; class Cyanophyceae; order Nostocales; family Calotrichaceae; genus Calothrix; species Calothrix sp. NIES-2100. The sequence goes on along the minus strand of NZ_CAWNLA010000001.1, from coordinate 6,320,754 downwards.
AAGGGATCGCTACCATCGCTACCATAGTGACCCATCGCGCCTGTAATTCCTTGGTCTTGCGCATGATCTTTAGCCGCCAAAGACATACCTGAGGATGTACTCAAAGCTGCTACAGGACTAGCCGAAGACAGAAATGAAATTGCTTCATCAACAGCTTTGACTCCTTCTTGAGTTTGTAAATAAACCCGATCAGAGATTTTGACTTGCGTACCTTGGAAGCGCTGTTTCCAGTTAGCTAAAACTGGGAGATATGCGGTTGGATTTGTGCGCACCTTGTTCATTTCTGCGATTACTTGGCTTTCTAAACTAGATAGCATTTTTTAATTTATTCCCAAAATATTGTGGAAAAATCTCTGACAAATGACAAAATCATGATTTTTCTTGATAACCACCAGCGTAATCAATTACGCAGATTGTTCTATATTTTTTGTGAGTTCCATAAGCTACACCAGCAACTTTGAAAGAAGCATTAAAAATGTTGGTGCGATGTCCGCGATTGGGTACACCATCATCAATAATTAACTGCATGACGATATCTTGGGCGGTGTTTGGGCCATAGCTAATATTTTCACCTGCGGTAGTTTGCCATTGACCATAGCGATTAATCCGAGTAACTGGGCTGCTACCATCACTACCATCATGACCTGTTGCACCTTTGGGGCCTTGGTCTTTGACATGATCTCTAGCACCTAAAGACATTCCTTTAGATGTAGTCAATGCTCCCACAGGACGAGCTGACTTGAGAAATGCGATCGCCTCATCAACCGCTTTCACCCCTTCTTGAGTCACCAAATAAGTATTCTCAGCAATTTTGACTTTGTTGCCTTGAAAGCGCTTTCTATAGTTTTGTAAGATAGTCAGGTAACCTTTAGGATTTGTCCGCACCTTGTTAGTTTCATCAATTACTTGTTGTTCTAATGGAGAAAGATAACTGGCCTTAGCTAACAGAGTTGGACTAGCTTTTTGAACTATAGATTGGGGCGATTTTGCTACAGACTGCTTATTCGGTAGCAGTTGTTGATAACAGCTAGCTATCAGAGTAAGAGGTAAAAATAGCCAAATTCCAGCGCGACTCATAAATTATCTCACTAGGTTATTTATACGGTGAAAATTTATAAATTTTAAATACAACACCAGATAGTAAAATTTCGGGAATTTTACTTTAAATTCTCTGAAAGAAAAGCGCAGAGTTACGCCCAAGAGTACAGACAACTCTCCAATACTCGGCGTTAAGCCTCTGCGTTATACAATTCTCACTCAACATAATGTTGTAACCTTTCTTACAATAAACGTAAAGAGTGAGTAGAGCTTCTCAGGGACACGGGGACACGGAGACACGGGGAAAATTAATTCAAAATATCCCCTAGCCCCTAGTCCCTAACCCCTACGGTCTGCCATCATCTACTTAGCATCCGCTAATATCTTTTCGATATTTGATAACTGCACTACACCAGAGAAATTTTTACTATTCATCACAAAAAAAGGTGTGCCATCAATGCCCAATTTTTCTGCTAGTCGAATATCGTTTTCTATTGCTTTTTCGGCAAGATTATTCACACCAAAAGCATCGCTTTTAAATTTTTCTAAATCCAGATTCAAAGATTTGGCAGTATCTAAATATAACGCTTCGCCAAGTTGTTTTTGGTTAGCAAACAAAGCATCATGATATTCCCAAAATTTACCCTGTTGATTTGCAGCCCAAGCTGCTTTAGCCGCCGGTAATGCTTGGTCATGAATTGCAATTAAAGGCAAATGTTTGTAAACTAATGTAACTTCATTTGGGTGCTTTGCTAATAACTGCTTCAGGGTTTTATGAGCTTCAGCACAGTAAGGACATTGAAAGTCAGAAAATTCTATCAGCACAATCTTTGATTGAGCCACTGCCGTAGAGGGAGATTCACCAATTACTGACGGAAGATTTATATTTAAATCCTGTAAAAATGCTTGGCGTACTTGTTTTAGCTGTTGTTGTTGTTGCAGTTGGTATGTTTGGACAGATTCGATAATTACCTCCGGGTGTTCGCGGAGGACTTGTAATATTTGCTGTTCTAGTTTGGGACTGACGGAACTAGCAGCTTGTGCAGGGAGTGACCAGCCTAAAACCAAACATAGTAAGCTGATGAATACCCAAGTACGCATATACCGAAAGAATTGACGCATATCAAAACACTCACTCAATAAACATCCTCATAGTATTCCCTCAGATGAGTGGGTGCGATCGCATTTTTGGGCAAAATCAAATTTAATCACTCATGAGGGCGCGTCAAGAGGGCGCAAAGACCGCAATCAAGAGGGCGCGGAGACCGCGCCCCTACGGGGGTTTTCTGGATCTTTGTCCCAACGAATGGGGTTGGCGATAATGTATCGTTGGATCAGGTGTAATGTATTTTGATGGCGAATTATGCGATCGTAATAATTACGTTGCCACACGCGATTTTTCGGTGTGCAATCAATTTGATTGATAATTTTAGTTGTTTGGTATTTGTAATAGGCGACAATTTGTCCCAACGTCGTTTTTCGCCGCCGTAGGGGCGGGGTCTCCCCGCCCTTTATATCGGCACCCAAATCTTCATACAATCCATCTGTAAAATTATCAGTAATCACAATAATTCCGTGAAGATGATTGGGCATGATGATAAATTCATCTAATTCAACATTGGGAAAATGATCGGGAATTTCCAACCACAACCGAAAGGCGATCGCACCTCTAATTGTAAGTTTCATCTCCCCATTGATGATTTCGCCTAAACAACATTCATGGTGTTGGGTGCAAATGGTGATAAAGTATGCGCCTGGTTGTGAATAGTCGTATCCCCCCAAGCGAATTGATTGGCGATGGTGAATCTTGGGGTTATATTTCACGGTGCATTGGGTGTATGTTATGGGGATGTGGATGATGAATGGGTAGGGAGAGGGCGCACAAACCGTGGGCGAAAAGAGGGCGGGGAGACCCCGCCCCTACGGGAATCAATAATTTGTAATAATTTCAGCCACCCCAATTTTCAGGACACGTTGGAACTTCATTAGAACGATCGGGATCTATTTGTCTAGAATTACATGATGATTTGGTTGGTGGCATTCCATAATTACCCCATATATCACATACTCCACAAGCAGTATTACCATCTACAAAACCGTCTTTAGTCATAACAGGACTTTTAATTACACATATATAGTCATCTAGTCTTATACCTCTAACAACTCTTTTATCTTTAAAGAACTCCTTAGGAACTTTACAATTTTTAGCTGGTAAAGTGTTTGATAAAGATAGTTGGGTTTGAGGAGTTTGATTTGCAGTGGATGAACAATCTGTCTTTTTATCATACTTACCAGAGTCAAAGTTTAATAAAGCAGTAAGATTTACTCTTGCCATTTCTAAAGAGCGTTGAGCAACAACTGCGTAATCAGAGTTTGTTGGTTCACCTAAGTAATTTTTTAAGCTATGAGAATCAAAGGCTTGACCAAGCTTGACATTTAATCCGTTAGTACCAGTAAATGATGGATGATTTTGATAACTTATCAAAGTTGGTAATGAGGGTAAATTAGGAGTACCAGCAGGAGTATTTACCAAATTTAATACACCATTACTCAATGCCGGAAAATCATCTGGACGTAGTAACGGGTAAAAAGTTCTTATTCGTTCGGATATCCTACCAAAATGGGTAAATGATGCAAAACTTAATAAAACAGTTCTATCTGCAAACTCTTGTGGTAATTTTTGAGCTATATCTTGCAGAAAAAAATTACCTTGAGAATGACCAATTATTACAAATTTTGCATGTTTTTTATCTTCACAAGATTTTTTTGCTTCGTCACTTTTCTCTTTATCCCTTTTTTTTATGGCTTCAATAATTTTATTTGTAATAACTTCACTATCAGGACGTGGGGCATCTAGAATTTGTCTAAGAGATTCAAAGAAGTCACCAAATCCACTTTTCCAAATTCTGGTAATCAGACTATCTGTCAGTAAAATTGTACCAGTTGGATTATGTGTAGGTACATCAATTCGAGGTGGATCTACAATTTCATTAAGTAAGCGAGATGATATTAGATTAACATCGTCTGCATAGCCTGTATTATCTGTTCTGATACCATTAACATAATAAACATATATAGGTGATTTATATTCATTACGAATGGATTGAACTGATGGATTCAATGATGGTAAAGTTTGATTTCGTTGATTATTATCGGTTTCAGGAGATTTTATAGGCTGAGGATTACTAAAAATATCATTTTGCGTCGGTACCGAATTCCCCCCACCATCATTACTAAAAATATCAACACCTTGCGCCACCAACGTTGTCCCGTAGGGGCGGGGTCTCCCCGCCCAAGGTTCCCCCGCAGCAACCCGACCATCACTCACCAAATAACAAGCCGGAGAATTAGCACCTAAAACACCGCATAAAGAAACAGCGATCGCTCTTTTCCAAAACGTACTACTAATAACCGCAAAAAAAGTAACTAACCCAATGAAAAATAATCTCATCTGACGCATGATGCACCTCACGAAAAATCATGAAAAATTGCGCGATCGCTCATCCCAAAAACAAGCGATCGCATCCCTAAAAAATCTAGAACCCAAACAACCCACGAACGCCGTTAATCACGTTTGTCGCTTTACCAACTGTATTTAAAACATCATTAATGTTGTCAATGGTGTCGCGTTTATCTGGTTGGGCGCTGGCTACATAAGGCGCACCTAATTCACCAGCAGGGGAATTTTCGACTTGCAAACCTAAATAAATCCCCGCTTGTGGTGCAGTACTTAAAAAGGTATTGATGGGGATAGCATAGTTAAATCCAGGCTTAATTAATCCTGCGATACTATTAGCCGCTTCCTCACTTAATCCCTCTTGTTGTAATCTTGCGGGATCTTCTGTATCACCCAAGCCATGAATCCCAATCACCCGTCCACCCGCATCTAAAACAGGCCCCCCACTCATCCCCGCCAGGGTGGTATTGGTATAAATCATTTTGTAGCCTTGTAACGATTGAGGCAAAAATCCTGATACCCGCCCATCAGTAAATTGACGGATAAGTTGCCCACCAGCTTCTTTTCCGACCGTTGCTAAACGCGGCCATCCAGAAACGAATACGGCTTTACCTTCACTCACTGTTTCCGAATTGGCTAGTTTCGCAGTTCTGTAATCTTTGTCGCTGCTAAACTCCACAACTGCCAAATCTACTCCTGGTAAAGGTTTCACCTTACTGTAATCAAGTTGGTAGCCTTGTTTGTCATGGGTGACAATGTTGTAATTAGCCTGATTTTTAACTACATGGTATGCAGTCAATACATAGTAAGTCTTGCTATCTTTAGCGACAATGACCCCAGAACCATGCCCATTATCGCTTTTAATTAAAACCGTAACTTCACGGGCAATATTGTTAACTTCTTCACCAGTAAGCGCCTTAGCAGCTAAAGGTTGAGTAATAACAATCGCACTGGCGATCGCAGTCCCCGCAAGTAAACCGGGTAATCCTTCGTAAAATCTCATAATTCCACCTCTAAATAATAATTTCCCCTTTGTAGGGGCGGGGTCTCCCCCATTGATGTCAACTTAAGCTCAAACACTTATCCCACAGACGTTTACCCCACCCCTCAATCCCCTCCCCTTGCCAAGGGGAGGGGAGGTTTTGCGTCAGCAAAGCCGGGGTGGGGTAACGTGGATCGTGATGGTACTTGAGAGATCTCTCAATAGCTTGGGTTTCACGTTAAGTTGACACGTATGGGTCTCCCCGCCCTCCCGAACCCTCCCGAACCCTCCCGAAGCCTCCCGAACCCTCCCGAACCCAACCCGTTTCCCTACCAAAGCCAATTTGCAGGTGACGGAGCAGGCGGTAGCTGAGGCTGAAAAATCACAGGCTCAGTTGTCGGCTGGTTGCGTCTACAATCTGCTGTAATCTGCTTGCTAATCAACCCTTTGGTGTGCTGTACAAAAATCTCCACAGGAACAGCCCAACTCAGTTGGATCATTTGCTGGTATTGCACCTCATTAGGTACAGAACCATCCTCAAAGACATAAGGATTTCCCCACAGAGGATAGGCGTGTTGTCCATTAATACCGACTAATTGGCCTTGAGAATTGAGGACTGGCCCGCCACTCATACCCTTGCGAATATCGTTGGTGTAGCCAATTTGATAGCCTCCCGCGAAGGCTTGGGGGAGGATGAGAGAAACTTGTCCCGTTGTGAAGACAAATCCCGGTGAACCAAAGGGAAACCCACTCGCAAAGGCTGCATCTCCTGGACATAACTGTGAGGAACTATTGAAAGAGGCGATCGCATAAATTTCCCCGCGACTAGTGAACTGCAACAAGCCCAAATCATTGCTGTCAAACTCACCTACTCTTGACAAAGCCGCTGGATAAATTTGACCATCAGGAGTTTGAATTCGATATTGCTTACCGTCACCTGGTGTAAGTACGTGTTCGTTAGTGAGAACGGTGTAAACTCGCCCTTGGCGATGAATCAAAATTCCTGAACCAGATGTTTCGCCAGCAAAGACTTTGACTGTAATTGATTTGGCAATTTCGTTAAGTTGTGTTGTTGATAATTCCGGTATTTGGGGAATTGATGCAAAAAGATTCACACCCAGCGCCTCTACAGGCCGATCAATTAACCAACAGCTAATACAGACAATCACAAACAGCGATCGCCAATTTATCCCCACACTTACCAAGCCAAACCACCACTACTAGCCGGGGAATTTGGCTGACTTGCAGGTGTATCCGTTGGTACAGCCCCATTATTGACAACTTGAGCTTCTTGCAAGAACTTATTTATATCAACTACAGAGTCGGCTTCGGATGCATTTGTGCTTTCGTAAAGTGGCCCAGCTGCACCAGAACGAAGGTTAAATAGTTGTTGAATAGTACGGGCTGCATTCTGTCCGGGTTTGAGGGTGAATAGCAATTTTTCTGAAGTGCAAGGAGCACCTCCATTTCCAGCGCAAATTGCAGGTTGATTATTTAAATAAGCAGCGGTAATGAAGTTGAGATTACCTTGTTCATAATGCTTTTGAAATCTTGCAGAAACTTCCTCACAGCGTTTTTGCGGATTATATCCCGCACCTGAGAAGTGCTTAGAAACCCAGCGAACTATCACCACCGTACCCCGTGGAGTATTGGCTAAGGTTGATGGAACACCTTCGCTAGCACCACAGTAAAAACTTGTGCTTTGAGCTTGACTTGGTTGATCGAGGGTGATGATTGCACCACAAGCGAGAAAACTTACAAGAACACACTTGGTTAACTCGGATTTACTCAGAATAGTTGTTAGTAATTGCAATTTCATGGTGATGCTCAAATCCTAATAATTGGAAACAGATACATCGGTTGATTATCCTAATCAGATTCTTCCCTTATGCCAGCTAGCTATAACGTTTCCAATCAAGCTATCGGGAATCTTCATCTTAAATTTAAATGTTGTATAATAAGTAATTATTTACGCTAGTTTTGTAAAATTCTTCAGTATATCCACTAAAAAAGCGATCGCACTGGTAGGCGATCGCTAATTAAGCGTAATTATGCATGTTTTAGCTGGAACTTTAATTCAAAGAAATGTCCGCATTCATCTATAAATTGGCAATCAATAGTCAACCGTAAAAATACAGCATTTACAAACATAACTAAAGCTGATTGTATGCTTCAATAGTCAATTGTCAAAAATTCTCAACTATAGACTCTTGACAACCCTAGCCTTGAGTTAGTAAGCAAGTTGTGTAAGTGCTAAAAAATATTGTTGACTTGCATAGCAATTTTTTATGAGAGTAAACCAGAAAAAATTATAAAAAAATAACTTATGAGTCTCATAAATTATTGCAAATTTCTGCATATAGCATAAAAATGCTAGAACTTAGTTACTTATTGTAGAGCATCTTTGCAATACTTAACTATCGTTCTAATGAATAAAAGTTAACATAGATTAAAAATAATAAATAGCATCTTATTTTAGTAAATATATCAGGCTAAATTGAGAGTAAGCTTAATAATTGGAGCCTAGTTAAGAACTTACGTAACTGAAGCGCAAACAAACATCACAATCCCAAGTGTAAAGTCCATATTCGCATTCCAGAGGAATAATAGTGTGGATGATTGGCTGTGATCTGATGAGTGCGGAAAACTTACTAGGTTATTCAGCAAGCTGCTAAAAAGCCTAGCTGAGCCAAATCACCAAGAGCAGAAACCAAAGCAATCTTAACAACAAGACGTATGATGATAGAGAAAATTTTGCTGGCTGTATCTGGATTGGGACATGCGGAAGAGATGCTCAAAGCATTGAAAGAAGTGCCATCAATTCAAAGTGCAAAAGTTACAGTATTGCATGTAGTTAATGCTAAATCTAGCGCTTCTGCTATGACTGACAAGTGGGAAGAAGGTGGTAAGATTCTGGCTAATGCAATTCAGATTTTGAACTTAGATCCTAGCCAAGTATCTTCAATCTTGCGCCAAGGCGATCCCAAAGATGTGGTTTGTCAGGTAGCTGATGAAATTGATGCTGACTTGATTATCATGGGTTCACGGGGACTCAAGCGACTGCAATCGATTTTATCGAACTCAGTTAGCCAGTATGTATTTCAACTGTCATCTCGTCCGATGTTGCTGGTAAAAGATGACATTTATGTGAAAAGAATTAACCGCGTTATGGTGGCGATGGATAATTCTGATTCGGCAAAACATTGCTTGCGTTTGGCTTTGTTCTTGCTACGAGATATCCCTGGCGGTCAATTGATTTTAACTAATGTTAATACAGATTTGCGTGGCAAATCATCGGAAGTAAACGAAATTACCCCAGAGAAAAATTCAGTTTTAGCAGCAGCAGTTGCAGAAGCCGAAAGACAAGGGGTGAAAGCGCGTTGTTTCACCAGCACTGGTAAACCAGGGGAAGAAATCTGTCGTTTAGCAGACGAGTTAAGCGTAGATTTATTGTTGCTAGGTTCTCCAGATCGCCGTCCATCGGTAGCTAAGAGTTTTGTCGATATAGATCGGTTGATTGGCGCTTCTTTGTCTGACTATGTTCGAGTCAATGCTACTTGTCCTGTGCTGTTGGCACGAACTACTAGTTAAGGTCACAATAAATTTAGCGGTTGATAAACAAAAACCCCTGCACCACAGGTGTAGGGGTTCTTTATTCGATAAAAAACGTATTAACTATCTTTTTTACCTTCGCGGCTGGCAGTTTGGATGTACAGAACTATCAAAAATACAGAGGGAACAAGTACGAACAGAATGCTCGCTACGAACCCCAGGTCATTAACTTGCATGGCAAGAAAGCCTCTCTTAAATTTCCAGTCAACAACATTTAGAATAGCATCTTGAGGTACTCACCCAGATGAATGAGGGGGATTCTTAAAGGATGTTCCTGCGGGGACTAAAACCCCCTTCGTCACCCTTTTTCCTGTCTCTTAGGCTCTTTTCTAGACGTTTAACCCATGTCTTACGTCCCCGCCAGATCGCCTCCACAGGCAATTTATTTACCCTCCAGGAAGCGTCCCTCCCCAGAGCCTTTCGCAAGGCGAACCTGACAGGCTACGTTTCTGCCCTTGGAGTCCAGTTATGGATATCCTGCATGGGTCGTCACCCCTACCTTGCGCTCAGTTAAATTGTACCGCAGAACAGTAATCAACAATACTTATCAAACATCCTCTAAGGCTTAGTGACAACGCTGACAGGCCCATTCACTAGGGTTTGACAAGCAAGGCGGTAGTTTTCCGGTTTTTTCTTCAATTTTCGGTTTTCTACATCTGTGCGGGGGGAAAGATTCTCTATGCCTTCCACAATCTCGACTATGCAAGTACCACACTGGCCATAGCCGCCGCAATTTGTCATTTTACCAATCAATGTATATATATCAATGCCATTTTGCATTGCCTTGAGCCGGAGATTAGCATTATCTGCCGCGATTACTTCTTTATTTTCTTTAACGAATTTGATATTACCCATAGCTGATACCTTAGGAACTAAAAGCTTGGCTTTTGTACTGTTGTTAACCAGGCTTGATATACTAATTTAAGTCTATATGAAAAAATTACATATTATTAATAATTGTCAATTTTTGTAAAGTAAATATGGCAAAAAATAGGACAGGTACTTGAACCTGTCCCAGAAATTTAAATTCAATTAACTTACCTAAATCCAACTGCTGCTTGCCAAACAAAAGCAAGTAACAAGAAGAAAACGGGAATTACTGGCAGAACATCTACCAAAGGATCAAAAATTTGGTAAGCTTCCGGCAATTTTGCTAATAACAGTGCTGCTTCCATACTCGTTTAAATCCACCTATCCAACACAGCGTTTCATAATTGATAGGTATCTTAACATGGTTTGGGCATTGGTCATTTGTCATTTGTCATTGGTCATTTGTCATTGGTCATTGGTCATTTGTCATTTGTCATTCTCTTTCTCCCCACACTCCCCACACTCCCTCATCCCCTCATCTCAATCCAGCCAGTGAGCAAATTCTGTGGCGAAGCGATCGCTTAATATGGCTTCGCGGATACTTTGGGTAAAGCGAATCAGTTCTGTGATGTTGTGAATGCTCAATAAGGTGTAAGCTAAAATCTCTTGCGATCGCACTAAATGCGATATATATGCACGAGTAAAATTTTGGCAGGCATAGCAAGCACAAGTTTCATCTAAAGGCGCAAAATCTTCACGAAATTTAGCATTCTTTAAATTCCAGCGATCGCCTTGTACGATTGCTGTACCATGTCTAGCCCAACGGGTGGGAATGACGCAATCAAATAAATCGATACCAGAAGCGATCGCGATCGCCATCTCTTTATAAGTACCTACACCCATCAAATAACGCGGCTTTTCGGGTGGTAACAATGGTGCGGTTGTTTGCACAATCTGCGCCATCAGTTCTGGTGGTTCTCCTACACTCACGCCACCAATTGCATATCCAGGTAAATCTAACTCAGCTAAAGCCAAAGCAGCCTGCGATCGCATATCTAAATACACTCCCCCTTGCACAATCCCAAATAGTGCCTGATCGCCGCGTTTATGAGCCACAATACAGCGTTCTAGCCAGCGGTAGGTACGCCCAGTTGCAGCTTCTACTTCTTGGCGAGTCGCTGGGTAGGGTGGACATTCATCAAACGCCATAATTACATCCGCCCCTAGAGTATTTTGAATCTCTATCGAGCGTTCTGGCGTTAATTTAATAATTTGCCCATCATGGGGAGAGCGGAAAGTTACTCCTTCTTCAGTAATTTTTCGCATCTCACTCAAACTAAATACCTGAAACCCACCGGAATCTGTGAGCATCGGGCCATTCCAACCCATAAATTTGTGCAATCCCCCACCTCCAGCCACAATTGCTTCCCCTGGTTGGAGGTGGAGATGGTAAGTATTAGACAATACCATCTGTGCCCCAGTATCCTTAAGTTGGGCTGGAGTCACAGTTTTGACATTTGCTAGTGTCCCCACTGGCATAAATCTTGGGGTTTCCACAGGGCCATGAGGGGTGAAAAATACCCCAGCCCTAGCTTTTGTCTTACTACAGCAAGCAAGACATTGAAAAGAAAAATTGGCGCTCAAGGCAAAAGTAATTTTATTTGGCTAATTTATCGATTGTATGTCTTTGTGTCTTTATGGTAAAAAGGTGATCCTGAATCACAAAGCGACATAGACGCTCATCGTCTTCCCGTACTGCGTTGGGCGTAGCCCTTACAGCAGGGTAGACACAAAGAAAAATTCATCTATAACACTGTTATTTAAAATGAGTCGGAAGAGTCATCATCAATTTCCGCATCCCATCTAGCTGAAAGTACTTGCTCCATCATGGCTTCGATGGCGCTGATATTCAAATTCCGCTCTTTTCGCTCTTGTAGGGGAGTTGTCAGGGGAATCAGCCGCAAACACATACCTTCTTGCATCAAATCAAAGTAGGTTTCCTGTTGCGCGGACTGTTTGAGTTCTAAGTAATCAAAACTATGAACATTCAGGTAAAGCGCATGGTTAGCAACTAAAGTAGACCGTTGCGGGTTAGAAAATACTTCCATCACATCCCCATCACCCTCACTTTGTAACTGACCTTCTTGGGTGTAGATGTAGTGGACTCGACCTAAGTCAGCCAGCAATCGCCGGATGTCGAGCTTATTCACAATAATGCCCGTGTTAATAATGCACGGAGCTGGTATCTTGGTGTCGGGTAGATAGTGACTCATAAGGAAATGGGGTATGAGCTAAAGTGAGGTGCAACAGCACAAAATATTGAAGTCAACACTGTGTACTCCCTACATTTCAAAAATATCAATTTAAGAGCGCGATCGTCCAACGACCTGATTTAGTCAATAGTCAATAGTCATTGGTCATTGGTCATTTGTCATTGGTCAATAGTCATTGGTCATTGGTCATTTGTCATTGGTCATTTGTCATTGGTCATTTGTCATTGGTCATTTGTCATTTGTCATTTGTCATTTGTCATTTGTCATTTGTGATTCTCCCCACACCCCCCACACTCCCTTGTCCCCTCATCCCCTAGCCCCTAATATGACTAAACTGCCTTCTTTGGGAAAAAAGCTGTTGCTTAATTTAGCAGCAAGCGTAATATTTTATACTGTAATTCCTTTGCCGAAACTGAACGGATTGGAATTTGGGGGAGTGGCGCGGTTAGCTCCACTAGTAGGGTTGTTGATTGGGGGAATTTTAGGGTTATTTGATATCGGCATGAGTTATTTGGGTATACCAATATTAACTCGTAGCGCGTTAGTAGTCAGCCTGGGGATTGGCATTACTGGAGGGCTGCATTTGGATGGAGCAATGGATACTGCTGACGGTTTGGCGGTAGGTGACCCTGAGCGCAGGCTAGAGGTGATGGCAGATAGTGCTACAGGTGCATTTGGCGCAATGGCGGCGATCGCTCTAGTATTGCTCAAAACAACAGCCTTGACGGAAATAGAAGCAAACCGTTGGCTGATCTTGATAGCGGCTTGTGGCTGGGGACGCTGGGGACAACAGCTAGCGATCGCTTGTTATCCTTACCTCAAACCTACAGGAAAAGGAGCGTTTCATAAACAAGCCATACAGTCTTATAAAGATTTGTTACCGGGATTGTTATTGCTCCTAGGTGTCAGTGGGTTACTATTTTTGCTACATCGCCAACAGATAATTTTGGCACTAGCAATGGTAATCGCTGGGAGTGCGATCGCCACTGTGACTGGTGCATGGTTTAACTATAAATTAGGCGGACACACAGGTGATACTTACGGCGCTGTCGTTGAGTGGACAGAAGCCTTGTTTCTTTGTGTGTTGACTGCTTTTTGAAAGGGAATAGGGATGAGGGACTGGGGTTGGGGGGACTGTTGACTGTTGACTGTTGACCCTTAACAAATGTTACTTAATAGCTTGCAACTTTGTCACCTTCAGTTTAAAGTTGCCAACGCCAGTTTCCCCAAAAGAACGGACGCGAATTATATAAGTGCCTGTTTCTGCAATGCGGGTAAACAATAGGGAATTACTGCTACCATCGGGGCCGTCATCATTTTCTGCTAAAGTTGCGCCATTGGGTGCAAGCAGTGTAATAATGCTGTCAAAATTTTCCGAAGTCAAATCAACTGCTAAATTATCGCCTTTATTTAATTTCACCGTATAATCACGGGCAAATCCACCTTGACCTGTCGGAATATCTTTCTCTGAGAGGGTATCTGAAAACTCAGCACTACTAGTAGTTAAAGGAATTGGACTATATAACTTATTTTGAGCAAAAGCTGCACTTGTACTTAAACTAATTGCCAGTAATGTGGCAGGAAAGATAATTACCCGTTTCAAACCTGTTGCAATACCTTTACCGATCATTTCAATCAATGTTCCCACAAAAACAGGGTTATCTGGTCAATTATAGAGTTCTCGGAAATAGCTGCCTATGAATTATTTGGCTATCAGTTTTTGACAGTAGTAGCCAGTGCTACTAACCCTGAAACAGCAATTCCCCTATTATTAAGTGTTTTTACCGCCGAAACGGCAGTAGCACCTGTAGTATATATATCATCCACTAACAAAACTGGGAATTCCGGATGGCGATCGCGAAATTCTGACCCGACCACAAAAGCTGTGTCCAAGTTTTTTTCTCGCTCTGATACTGATAACCCAAACTGAGGCTTGGTTTCTCTAACTCTTTCTAGACCATTTAGTTTGAATTTTAACCCAGTTGTTTGGCAAAAGCTTCGGGCTAAAAGTGCAGCTTGGTTATAGCCACGTTGTTTTTGCTTACTGGCGTGAAGTGGTATGGGAACGACAATTAGGTTTTGATTGCGTTTTGGCGAATTTAATAACCAAGCCTCTCCTATCCATTCGCCCAAAGGACGAGCGATTTGCGGTTGATTTTCGTATTTTAGTGCCGCGATCGCTCTTTTTAGGGAACCACCATAAACTCCCCAGCTAAACACTGGTAACGGCTCTTTCCATAAAATATTTGGGTCTTGGAGGTGACATTTTTGTAACTGTCTTTCACAGTATTCACACAGTTCACGAGATGTACTTCGTTGACACAGAGGACAATGGGATTGGAGAAAAAGATTAAGTAAGCCTTTTAGGGCGCTTTTTGCAAAAATCACGGTATTTGTCAATGGTCAGTTGTCAGTTGTCATTTGTCATTTGTCTCCTCAGCCCCCCTTCCTTTTCCTCCTTGTCCCCCTTGTTCCCCTCATCCCCTCATCCCCTCATCCCCTTTCCCTACACCTCAGAGCCGGTTGAGGTATTTGACATAAACGCGATCGCACCTTGGGGTTTCTACTCCCGTTGCTGATTTATAGCCGTTACTCTCATAAAGTTTGACTGCTTCTACTAAAACACTGGCGGTTTCAATCCAAATTTCTTGAAAACCACGGGCGGCGATCGCTGCTTCTAGCTGAAGTAACAAATATTTCCCTAGTCCTATACCTCTAATGCTGGGCAATAAATACATTTTCCTTATTTCTACGGCTTTTTCACCGCGATTTACTGGGTAGTATGCCCCAGTTCCTACTAACTGCCCTTGGTGTTCAATTACCCAAAACTCACCGCCTGTGGCTAAGTAGCATTCTTCGACTTGTACCACATCTCGGTCAGCACCGTTTGGTTCCCAGCCCAAACCGTATTCTGATAATACATAACTGATAACTGCGGCAGCGCTAGTGCGATCGCTCTGCTCCCAGTTACGAATCAAAAAGTCTCGATAATAATCTCTCATCGGAAAATTTTCAATAATTTTTAATTTTGAACGGGAGCAAAAAGAGAGTCAAGTTTGCACAGAAAATTTTTCTGGATCTATATCCCAATTTACCCAACGAATCGCAACTCTGGCAGAGTTGATCGAAGGCGGTACTCTTAATGTATGAATTTTTGCCGTGCTAGGGCAAGTCATTTTTAAAAGATGTATTGGCTCAACATCAACATCAGCATCAATCCGAAGTAGGGTGTATTCTTGCCAAGAATCGATGACTTGCGCTTTTAATTGCTGACAAATGCGATCGTAGCCTATACCTTGGATTAAAACGCGTCTGAGTTCAGCATTGTCTTCTTCTAAAAGCCATTGTGCTTCCCATTGCTGGGGGTGCAGTTTGCCGTATTTCTCAGGTAGTTTGACACCATGATAGTAGTATCCGGTATGCCAGCGATCGCTAAACACAATTGCTGGTTCTGCGATTATTACCTTACAACATTGACCTCATACAGGTAGATACTGAAAAGCTATAGTAGAAATCAAAACTAAGTTTCTATGTGATAATGAGTCTACCTCAGCCAATTGGACGTCAAAAAGAGGTGCTATATCTGCCGACGCGCGGGCACTTTGCTATATTAGGAACTGCGGGAAGTGGTAAGACTACACTTGCTATTTTGCGATCAGCTTTTCTGAGCAACACAAAGACTGAACATTGTGGTAAGACATTGTTAGTTACATTTAATAAGGCGCTTGTAACTTACTTAAAACACCTTCAGGATAGCAAATTAGTCAACGTAACTATCGAGAACTACCATACATTCGCCAGGGGATATCTCGCTTATCGAAATAAAATGTCTCGGAACACGATTCTTGATCCAGATCGTCGCGAAGCTTTAGTGAAGCAAGCAATTGAAAATGTTTTACAGCATTATAGTTTGCACCCTTTTTGTAACTATCCTGTAGAGCTTTTATCAGAGGAACTCCGCTGGATTGCACAGTATGGCATTACCACTTACAATGAATATCAAGATTTTGACGTATTTCGTAGTGCAGAAATGCGTTTTGACAGTAAAGAACGGAAGTTAGTCTTTGAAATTTATCAGACTTATCTGAATCTACGTCAGCAAAGTGGTAAGAAATACGACTGGGACGACATAGCGACTAGTGTTTGTGAAGAATTAGATGCTGATAAATCAGAACGTCTATATCAACACATCGTCATTGATGAAGGTCAGGACTTTTCGCCACAAATGATTCGGTCTCTTGCAAAAGCTATTCCTTCGTATGGTTCGCTGACATTCTTTGGAGATGTTGCACAGCAAATATATGGACATCGGATATCTTGGCGAGATGCAGGACTTGACATTAAACAAGTTTGGGAATTTAAAGAAAATTACCGTAATACTAAGCAAATCGCCAAACTTGGACTGGCTATTTCCAAGATGCGGTATTTTAAAAGTATCTCCGATTTAGTAGAACCAGTTTCACCACCGGCTGATGGTCCGTTACCAACAATAGTTGAATTTTCTTCTCCTGATGAGGAAAAACTGTTTGTTGTTAACCAAGCTATAACATTAGCTAGGACGCAGAGTGTGGCTATTCTTTTTCGCGATCGCCAAGATGAACAGATTATCCAACGGCTTTTACAAAAAGAGTCAAGATTAACAACTATTCGTCTACATAGAGATATGACAACTTGGCAAGCTGGCGCAGGTATTAGATATGGAACTTATTATTCAGCAAAAGGTCTTGAATTCGACGCAGTTATCTTGCCATTTTGTAATAATAAGAAACTACCAGACCCCGCAGCGGCGGAAGCTTTCGGTGAAGAGGATGCAAGTGCCCAAGATGGAAGAGTATTATATGTTGGTGTCACACGGGCAAAAATACGCCTTATCATAACTTATTGCGGTGAAATTACAAATCTTTTACCAAGCGATACAAGCCTTTACGAGAAGATAATAAGATGATTGATTCGATTAAGCGTGAGGCTGAAAGTCGTGGAATAAAGAGGCTTTGTCACTTTACTCCATCGCGTAACCTGGTTCATATTTTGACAGGGGGAGTAGGAATACTGGCAACAAAAAATTTACAAGAAACCGAGCGCGGTGTTTTTACACAAACTGATTTAGAGCGACTAGATAGGCATGAAGGATACATATGTTGTTCAATTCAATATCCTAATGCTTGGTATTTTGATAAGGCTAAATCAAAGGATATTTTATTCCAAGATTGGGTTGTACTGTTGATTAACCCTAAGTATCTTTGGATGTCTGGTACTCTTTTCTGTCCACGTAACGCTGCATCGGGTTATGGTAGAGGCATTATTGAGGGTGAGCAGGGATTTAAAGCTATTTTTGCCGATGCTATTACTGGAGCCTATGGGAAAACCAGACAGCGATCAATGAATCACTTACCCTGCTCCCCAACAGATGATCAAGCAGAAGTACTAATACCTGACACAATTGGAATATCTGACATTTTAGCGATTGCAGTACTAAGTGAAACACAGGCAAGAAATGAAGCAGTACGTCTCAATTATGTGGGTATTCCAGAAGATAAATATAAATTTGTATTAGCACCAGATTTATTCGATAAGCATAAATTAAGCAACTTGATTCGCTCAGGTAAGCAGCCAGATGAAATACCTTGGACAGTAAGGGAGGAATAATGAACAGCAATGAACAGCACATACATAAAATCTCCCTGATCACAAAAGGACAAGGTGCATTTCTTGGCGCAGCTGTTGGGGATGCATTGGGATGGCCTCAAGAACCAGAGGCTAAGAGAATTGATAAAAAGACTGTTTCTCCAACAGAATTTCTAGATAATGGATTCCAACAATGGGTGCGAAAGACAGGGGGGCAATATTTCCCTCATCAGGAAGTCATTCTTGCTGGGGAGTATAGTGACGATACGCAGCTGATTCTCTGTACTGCCAGAAGCTTATTTTATGGCGCACGGTGGTGGCATCATTTAACTAAGCGAGAATTACCAACTTGGACT
Source organism: Calothrix sp. NIES-2100 (assembly GCF_963875285.1). Taxonomy (NCBI): domain Bacteria; kingdom Bacillati; phylum Cyanobacteriota; class Cyanophyceae; order Nostocales; family Calotrichaceae; genus Calothrix; species Calothrix sp. NIES-2100. The sequence continues at coordinate 6,302,601 of NZ_CAWNLA010000001.1, read as the reverse complement.
TCTTATGAACGAGGAGGAGGAGGAGCAACAAAACGAGCAGCGCAACAGTGGCTTGCCGGAATAGAGCCTTGGTCTTCTCAAGAGAAGGATAAAAAGCGATATTTTAACGCAGGTGGAAATGGTGTGGCGATGCGAATACTGCCTCACTGTTTGCTAAAGGCGACAGAAACTAATTTTGAAAAAATTGCGAAAAATATTGTTGCTAATGGTGTCACCACTCACGGTCATCCCAGAGCTTTGGTGGGTGCGCTTGCTTATGGTTTTGCTATCTGGGTAGCATTACGAGAGCAGAATACCCTACAATACGGTGCAATTATTGAGAAAGTTTTATCTAAAGTTAATTGTTGGTCTGCTCTACCAGATTTAAACGATATATGTCCGACTTGGAAAAATTCAGCTTTAGAAATTAGTAATGGGCAATATGATAAGTCGTGGCATGATAGTACTGATGAAATGTTGCGACTTCTTGAGCTATGTCAAGAAGGAATGAAGCAAGGAGCGCTTTCGATTGAGCGAGAAGTTATAACTAAACTTGGATGCTTTGATAAAAATATTAAAGGAGCAGGAACAGTAAGCGCTGCCGCTGCTATATTTATAGCATCACGTTTTGCTGCGAATCCTTTTCATGGTCTTTTAGAAGCAGGATTCGCCTATGGTGCTGATACTGATACGCTTGCTTCAATGACTGGCGGAATTTTAGGCGCTATAGCAGGAATTGAATGGCTAGGAAATTATGCAGCAATAGTTCAAGATGCAAAGTATATCCAAGATACTGCTGAACGTTTAGCCAGAAATCAAGATGAAGATTCACAAACTAAACCAATAGATAATCCCAGAACTAAAAAAACTCAGATTGATTCTTTAATTAAACAACTCGAATTATCAAAATCAGCTAATACAATACTGATTCCAGACGGCAGAAAAGCCAAAATTTCAGATACCGTAAATCATCCATCTTTATCTAATTCAACAGTAGTAATATCATGGAAGCTGATTACGACTGGTGGTCAGTCTCTATACATTAAAAAGATTTCACGTACCAAAAATAAAACTGAGATTCATACTGGTTCCAAATATTTAAATATATCTGACTCTAATGTTGATTTAGAACCAGTTAAAGTGCAAAATTTAGGTATTAGAATTCCAGTTAAAAATATGGATAAATCTCGGTTTTTTTATGAAAAAGTATTAGGAATTAAAGTTGAATCAGAATCTAGTTTTTTAGTAAAATGCGGAAGCATTATATTAACTGATTTAGAAGAGTATAAAAAAATATACGGTTTCTCTTCTGAGATGAATAAACCGTCCATTATTAACACTATTGACCTGGTAGTTGAGTCATTTGATGAAGCTTATAATAATGTGAGCAAGGTAGGAGCAAAAATCATGAAAGATGATTCAAAAAGCCATCAAAGGCGCTTCTTTTACTGTCTTGATCCTGATGGCAATCTGATCAGAATTTATGAAGTAAAGTTCTAATTAAAAAATATTGGCTTGCATGAAGTTTTGTTGAGTTCCACTAGATAATGGACTGATATTGGAAATGTGATTGTTACCGAGTTCTAAGTAAGCCAGATTGATTAATGTAGAAAGTGGACTTAAGTCGCAAATCTCCTGATAATTAAGGTTAAGTCCGGTCAAGCTTGTAAGTCTTTGCTCTGCTTTATAGCAATTACAAGTTTCAGCTTCCGTTAATAGCACCTCAACTGTATGTTTGGGTTCAGTTGAGAGGCTATCTTTATGCAAACACCAGTCAGCAAAGCGGTGAAAGTTCGGAGTCTGGTTTGGCTGTACTTCAGACATTGGGTATTAGCTGGTGGGGAAATTCTAATTTAGAATACCCAAGTTGGTGTATATCTCAATTAAATTACCATCGGGATCGCGAAAATGAGCCGTGCGGATTCCCCAGTCTGGACGGTCTGTGGGTGGAGTCATCAAGATGCCATTATGGTCTTTAAGCCGTTGATAAACTTCATCCACGTTATCGACAGCAAAAATCAAGGATGTTTTATCCTGGCTGGCGAAGGACGAATACTGATTGATGCTGGGAACGACTTGAACCATGAACTCTTTCTTTAACAAAGCTAGTGGAAGAGATCCGGTACTAAACTCAGCGTATCCAGTTTCCTCATCACCCCAATCTACATTCAAACCCAATAAATCACGGTAGAACAAAAAAGTTTCTTTGTAATTGGAAACGAGCAGTCTGAGGTGTGTTAACTGAAGTTTCATAATTAATGTACGTTAGTTTACTAACTATGAATTCTAGGCTCTGAGTGTAATGTTTCTAGCAACTGACTTTCAACAAATGCTAGTTCATCAAGCCGTTGCATGACAATTTCTCGGTCAAAATAAGTATCAGCCAAAACCCAATAAGTACCGAAATGTCGCGCTTCTGATGCCATCAAACCGCGATAAAATTTGGCTAATTCTGGCTCAGGACAGTGTGTAGCTAATAATCCTAAGCGTTCATGACTGCGAGCTTCAATTAATCCGGTAACGAGTAATGAATCTAAAAATCTATCTGGTTCTTGGGGACGAACTTGAGCTTTTAAACCCGCACCGTAGGGAGGTGGTGGTAAAGGTGCAAGGGGGATGTGACGGCGTTCTAGCCACTGATTGACTAGTTCAAAGTGTTCTAGTTCTTCACGAGCGATCGCAGTTAATTCTCTGACCATTTTCGCATTAGAAGGGTAGCGAAACATAAAATTTAACGCCACACCCGCTGCTTTGCGTTCGCAGTGGGAATGGTCGAGCAAAATTATATCTAAGTTAGCGATCGCTTGTTCTATCCAAGCCGAACTGGTGGGTTGTTTAAGGGCGTTGATTGTGGGTAATGCTGTAAGCACAGGATGAAAAACTCCAGATATCTCAATTTCGCTGACATAGCCCAGCACATTGATTTTAATCTGGTCTGGGGCGATCGCAACTGAGCAGGCGATCGCACCTTGAATTTTAGATTACCAGTCTATTGGTTGGCGATCGCGGAAGAATCCACCAGTAGCATCGCTATCATCAAGAGTTGCTAACCAGACAATTGTATCTACTCCTTGTTCTAGAGTTCTGGGTGCATTTGCTCCACCCATATCGGTTTTTACCCAACCGGGACACACCGAATTAACTAAAATATTTGTCCCTTGTAATTCGCTAGCAAAAATTCGGGTGACAGCATTCAACGCAGTTTTAGAAATGCGATATGCTGGGGAACCTCCCCCCATGTCATGTAGTTGTCCCATCCCTGAAGAAACATTGACGATTCTGCCGTAATTCTGTTTTTTCATCAGCGGAACTAAGGCTTGCGTCACTCGCATAACACCGTAAACATTGGTTTCTAGTGTTTGTTTTAAGGTGTCGATTTTGGCATCGAAAATACTATTGCCACCGACTTGAGCATCAATGTATATGCCAGCGTTATTTACTAATACATCAAGTTTACCAAACTCTTTGTTAATAAATTCGGCTAATTTCTGGCTACTTTCATCACTGGTTACATCAAGCGGCTGAGAAATTACATCTAATCCTTCATTTTGTAACTTAATCGCCGCCGAATTACCTTTAGTTTCATCTCGACTGGTGAGAATTAATTGATATCCTTGTTTAGCCAATTGGCGGGATGCTTCCAGTCCTAAACCGCGATTTCCACCTGTGACTACTGCCACTTTTTTATTTGTACTCATGGTTTTTTCTCAGGTTATTAGAGATTCATTCAGATCCCCGACTTCTTCAAGAAGTCGGGGAGCTAGACAGCAAGCTTGATGCTAATTACGCAAGAGCATAATCAGGGTTATATTCTACTAATTCGATTTCGTTGCCATCTGGATCATTGACATAAATTCTATGCTTGGTTTCTGCGGCTGTCATTGTATAATAATCAATGCCTTTCGCTGACAGCAATTCTTTCATAGCTTCGCCATCATTAATCACGAAGCCAACATGATTAATCCCAATGCTTTCGTAAGGCTTATGTACTCGTTCTTGTTTTGAATCGTCATTCAAAGCTAGATAAAATTGGTTGTTACCAAAATGCATCCAGCGATCGCCATTAAATACCCCTTCGGCTCGGACATACCAATCTGGGAATAGAGTTTGGTAAAAGTTTTTCGTCGCGTCGATATCTTTACAAGAAAGGTTGATGTGTTCAAAGCGAATCATGTTCATACTTTGCTCCTGTGAATTGGAAAGTAATATTTTTATTTATTAGTTATGAGAATCTTTGAATTTTACAGAAATGTATCTGTAACATCGAAAAATCAGGAATTATCCTCAAGCTTTATCTAAGAACATCATGATGACAAAGCCCAACATCACACCGATGGTTCCTTGTTTTTTTAAGCTGGCGTAGACGCCTAGCGTCTTGTCGTTAGACATCACACCAATGACTAGGCTTTCCATAGCTGGGGTTATTGATTTCGTCTAAATAAATCATAGTCGAAATGACTATGAGTTGCAACAACTGAAGATAAAAAAATCGCAGATGTTTTTGATCTGCGATCGCGTAATAGTCATTTGTCATTTGTCAGTTGTCAGTTGTCATTTCTCCCCACACTCCCCACACTCCCCCACACTCCCCCCTCACCTGCTTCCTCATGTGCGCCGATTAACCAGGGTGGCGCTAGCTTGATCGACCGGCATCAGGACTACTTCATTGATATTGACATGAGGCGATCGCGTCACGCAGAAAAATATCACATCTGCTACATCATCAGGAGTCAGGGGAGTAACTCCTTGGTAAACTTTTTTGGCACGTTCAGTATCGCCATGAAAGCGCACCTCGCTAAATTCCGTTTCTACCATCCCCGGATCGACAGAAGTCACCCGGATGGGAGTGCCTAACAAATCTTGTTTTAAGCCTTCAGAAATGGCTCTAACAGCGGCTTTCGTACCACAATAGACATTGCCATTAGGGTAAGTTTGATGTCCAGCGATCGAACCAATATTTACCACATGACCGCGATCGCGTTTTACCATCCCCGGAACCACATAGCGGGTAAGGTAAAGTAAACCCTTAATATTGGTATCAATCATTTCTTCCCAATCCTCAAAGCTGCCTTCATGCAACTTGTCTAAACCGCGACTCAGTCCAGCATTGTTGATCAGAATGTCTATATCAGACCAGGAGGGGGGTAGGCTAGAAATAGCAGCTTCCACAGCAGCGCGATCGCGCACATCTAGCTGTAATAAATGAATTTCAGTATGAATATCTTTACTAAGTAAATCAGCTAACTGCTGTAAGCGTTCCCACCGTCGCGCCGCTAAAATCAATTTTGCACCCGCAGCAGCAAAAACTCTGGCACAAGCAGTGCCGATACCACTACTTGCGCCAGTGATGAGAACGATTTGATTTTGCAGGGAAATCATTTTTAGTCAAGAGTCAAGAGTCCATTGTCCATTGTCCAATAATTCGGAACTAATGACTCATTGAAGAGGGCAGGGGGGATGAGGGAGATGAGGGAGATGAGGGAGACAATCTGCATTGTGAATTGATGATGCCTTTTGAGGCTTTTAGCTTGGTTAACGAGGCTTTTATCTTGGTTAACGAGGTTTTTAGCTCGGTTAATCAGGCTTTTAGCTCGGTTAATCAGGCTTTTAACTCCGTCAACGAGGCTTTTAGCTCGGTTAATCAGGCTTTTAACTCCGTCAATCAGGCTTTTAACTCCGTCAACGAGGCTTTTAGCTCGGTTAATCAGGCTTTTAACTCCGTCAATCAGGCTTTTAACTCCGTCAACGAGGCTTTTAGCTCGGTTAATCAGGCTTTTATCTCCGTCAACGAGGTTTTTAGCTCGGTTAATCAGGCTTTTATCTCCGCTAACTAGCCTTAATGCCCCATGCCCCATGCCCAATGCCCTGGTGGCTGAGCGAAGCCGAAGCCAATGCCCAATTTATTTTTTCACCACTTGTAGACGCTGCGTCACCATTGTCATACCATCTCCCCGCAGGATTACCGCCGAAAGCCATTGGCTACCGGGGGTAGATGGTGCGCGGCCAATTTTAAACAGCCCGCCGGAATTGAGTAATTCCAAATCCACAGATGAGGGGCTGAGATATTTATCTGCTTGTACAGGTTCTTCTATTGCTGTTCCTAAAATAAACTCATCGCCTAACGGTTCTTGAACGATCGCATCAAAATTATATTGCTGTCCAACTTTGACTTGTTGTGGTAACTTAACATCAACTTGTGGTGGTTTACTACCAGAAGTGAGTAGGGTACGTTCCGATAAAATATCTTGACGAACGATTTTTCCAGCTGTAATCTGCTGACGTGACTTAATTGTGGCATTGAGAGCCAGATTATTACTGTTGGCAGAAGGTAAGCCAGTTATATTAGTTACCGTTTCCGCGACAATACCATTGCCTTCAGATTGCCAAGATTGCAACTGAGTGGTGTATCTTAATTTGGGGTATCGCTTCCAGAGGTCAATTAAGGCTTTTTCTAGGGTTTGGCGGTTTAAACCATCACCATGAACAAAATTAGGGCTGTAAAATTCGATTACCTTTTTCACATCGCCTTGGCTAGCAGCTGCATCAATTTGTGCTAACAAATTGGTCAATTCAGGTGGTGCGTTTTGGGCGATTTTGCCAGCCGCTAGACTCTCAGATGGGGTTTTTCCGAAGTTTAGTAATTGTCTTGGTGTACTAGCTTGAGAGCATTGCCAAGTACTTGCTATACCAAATGTCAGTATCGATAAAATTAGCCAGATGCTGGCTCTTAATTTGCGGTGGCGTTTCAGTAATAAAGTAATAATGTTAGTCATTGGCAAGAGTTTACTGATTTCACTAGATAAGGTAGGAAATTGTTTTATCTTAGTTAAGCTAAGCGCTAAATGGTAGAGGTTTAATGGTAGAAGAAGCACCGATTAGGTTATTGATAGCCGCCAGTGGTACTGGTGGACACTTGTTTCCGGCGATCGCACTGGCACAAAAACTGCCAGAATATGACATTGAATGGTTGGGTGTTCCCAATCGTTTAGAAACTCAGCTCCTTCCCAAGCAGTATCAATTGCATACTATTGCAGTTGAGGGGTTTCAGCAAGGTTTTGGAATTTCTTCTGTTCCCATTTTGGGTAAGCTGATCAGTTCGATTTTAAAGGTAAGACGAATTCTCAAACAGGGAAAATTTCAAGGCGTATTTACTACCGGCGGTTATATTGCTGGCCCGGCGGTGATTGCGGCGCGGTCTTTAGGAATACCCGTAGTTTTTCACGAATCCAACGCTTTACCTGGTAAAGTCACGCGCTTTTTTGGCCCTTGGTGTAGTGCTGTAGGCTTAGGATTTGAAGTTGCTGCCCAGTATTTACCCCGTGCTAAAAATATCTATGTGGGTACTCCTGTGCGATCGCAATTCTTAGATGAAGGTAATAATCCAGCGCTAGATTTACCTGTTCCTGATGGAGTTCCCTTAATTATTGTCTTTGGTGGTAGCCAAGGCGCAGTCGGTATTAATAAATTAGTTCGCTCATCTGCACAAGCTTGGTTTGATGCTGGAGCTTATGTAGTGCATTTAACTGGAGATAACGATTCAGAGGCTGATAGTCTCAAGCACCCGCAGTATATAGCTTTATCATTTTATAACAATATGGCGGCATTATTGCGCCGTGCAAATTTAGTGATTAGTCGTTCTGGTGCGGGTAGCTTAACAGAATTAGCGGTGTGTGGTACACCAGCGATTTTGATTCCTTACCCCTACGCAGCGGAAGACCATCAAACCTATAATGCCAAAGTATTTACAAAAGTAGGTGCAGCCTTAGCTTTTCAACAATCAGAGTTAACGCCTGAGATATTGCAAACTCAGGTTTTGAACTTGTTGAACTCACCCACAGAATTAGCCAAAATGGGAGAGAAAGCAAAAGCGATCGCTATTCCCGACAGTGCTGATAAATTGGCACAATTAGTGCGTGAAGTCGTCGAGAGATAAAAAGAAGTTGCTCAACGAAGGTATATTTTCCATTAACAGAGGTTTATGCGTTTACCTCAGCCAAAATATCATCATTCATAGATACTTCTTTTGACTTTTTGTATAGCGACAATTTGCTTTGTTTAACCTGGTTGAATTTTTCCAGCTACCCAAGTTGAATTTCTCTCCTCTGGTTCATCAATGTAGAAATTAAATTCAGACTTGAAATCCTGTAAAAAAACAATCAGTTCTGTCGCTTCTAAATGAGTTTTAGCTGGATAAAATTCGTAACTTAAACCATTCTCATCAGTGACATAAATAGATTTTTCTGGATTGCGATCGCCATTTATCCAAGATATCCGGCTTAATATCGAACTTGGCAAATCGACCAGCTTCTCTAGAAAAGACCAATGGTACTTTTCTCGATATTTTGGAGATATAGAAGTAATTAGAGTGTATTTATTACTTTCTGTATGATAATAGGTAATCCAAAATATTAGCTCATTAATCTGACCGTACCATCTTTCACATGGCCCCGGTTCACTCATATCAGTAGGATTAGAAACCGGAGTAACCGGAATAATTTTTTGGAGTTCAGCTAGGCTAATATCGACAGTAAACTCTTGCTCAAAAAAGTGAATTTGATTTGCACGCTTATCAACAGCATAATAATCATCGTAGTACGCACACCATTCTTCGGCTTGTATCCAGTTGATCATACCTATCTCACAATCTTCTTTTGATAAATATAGGTAAGTAAAGGACTCACTCCTTTGCAATCTGCTGTAAAATCTTTATTCGCCTTGATCTCAACTTGAGCAATAATCAGAGAATTATGCCAAATGAAGATGACATTTTGATTCGTCTGCCGATATGCTGAATTTATAACGAGTTCTCATTTAGAGCGAATCAGAATGTTGACAGATAGGGTTATGCAGCAATTGTCCTATAGTCCTTTAATTATTACATTGTTCCTAGCACTAGCAGGGCAGTCAGCTATGGCTAAGAGTTCGATAAATCATGCTCAAATGGGGATTAACTATGTACAAATATCTCCGGATTTTGCTGATAACAATGCTATAAAAGTTACTCAAAATCCTAGTGTAATTGATGAAAAAGCAGCTTTAAACTTAGTTGAGAAACTACCACAAGTAAAACGCAAAGACAAGGAAATTGAACGTCTTTCTCGGGGAACTATCCGTGTAGCGACGATTGTTGATAGTTCACCAACGCCAGAGACACCTTACTACACAATTCGAGTTGTAGAGAATCATGTAGACCATGTTGACACAATTTATATATTTCGGGTTTTGAATCCTAGTGGTGAGATCCAAGTTTACGATATTCTCAAAGATGAATATATACCACTACGAGATTGGAAACCTAACTAGTTGGAAAATGGGGCATTGGGGAGGCAGTGCGTTGGACGGGTTTCCCGGCTTGAAGCAACTGCCGTCATTGGGCTAGAGAAGAGGGATTTTCATCCTTGATTTTGGGTGCGATCGCTCTGTTATTGGAATCAGCAATGCCCACCCAAACTATGATATAGTCGGCAATGCCCAACCTACAACTAATTGTGCCAGGATAATTCTCAGTTTTACGCAATCAAAACAATGACTGAAAACAAGCCTTTAAGTCCTTGGAATTACAAGCCTTGGTGGTGTCAGCCTTGGTCTATACTCCTCACAGGTGTAACCATAATTAGTGGTAGCTGGTTACTATTTAAAACTATTTGGTTAACAGTTCTGATTTCTATTCCTATATTGACTTGGATGGGCTTTTTTGTGTTAATTTGGCCGCAGCTAATTATGCGCAGTGGGATTTTAGATTCCTATCAAAATAACAATCTAGAAAATTGAGGAAACAGTCCCTCAAGCAAACGTGAATTATTAAGAACTCACCCACCCTCAATTCCTGTCCTTTAGAGGTTGTTTGAAAAGTTGCAAAGTTTACTCAAAACCTCACTTCCATTCCTCTCTCCTTGCAGGAGAGATACTTTGAAACCCCCCTTCCCTTGTAGGGAAAGGGGGTTGGGGGGTTAGGTTGATAAGCTAATTCTGACTATTTTACTTCTTGCATATTTTTCACAATTTTTGTCACCAGATTTCTCGGTGTAAATCTGACAATTTCAGCAAGTAATCTATTTTTTAACCCAGGAATTGCCACAGTTTTACCTGACATTAAAGCCCGATAACCGATTTTGGCGACTGTTTGTGCATCCATCATATTATTACTTTCTGCTTGTCTAGCACCTGCAATTCCAGTTCTTTCATGAAAAGCTGATTCTGTTGGCCCTGGACAGAGGGCTGTGACAGTTACACCTGTACCTTCTAATTCACTCGCTAGTGCTTGTGAAAATGATAAGATATAGGCTTTAGTCGCAAAATAAACAGCCATTAAAGGGCCTGGTTGAAAAGCAGCGGCAGAGGAAAGATTTAATACTTTACCTTCGCCTTTCTTTACCATGTCTTTCAGGAATAACTTAGTTAAATGGGTGAGACATACTAAATTTACTTGTAACATCTCTAATTCAGTTGTTAAGTTTGTCTCATGAAATAACCCATGAATACCAAATCCTGCATTATTTACCAGGACATCAATCTGAATTACTTCTTGTTGTAATTCAGTAAAAATCTCTTCAGGTGATGTTTGTAGAGATAAATCTTTGACAATAGGTTTAACAAAAATTCCAAATTGTTTTCGGATTTTTTCAGCTACTTCAGCTAATTTTTGCGCCATTCTATCTACTAATACCAAATTGTAGCCATTCTCAGCAAAAATACATGCTAATTCGTAGCCTATACCATTAGCTGCTCCAGTAATCAAAGCAGTTTGTTTACGCTTAATTTGGTGTGTTCTGTTCATCTGGGAAAATATATGAATTTTACTAGATAGAGCTTTTGTGAATTTTGAGAGATTCAACCTCGGAACAAACCAGATAGGTTTGAGGTCGTTACTCTTTTAAATAACTTGTTTGACATTTTCCGGATAAATTACTGTAGTCAAATTTCTACCTTGTAGATAAGAGTATCTACGGAAGTACTAAAAAATTTATTTTTAGATTGTTAATCAGACCAGCCAGTAATTAAGCCAGTCTATTTTGAATATACTTCGCTGAATCTAAAGCAATTGTAGTTATGAGAACAAACTGGAAAAGTTATAAAGTTATGATTTGCCAACAAAAATTTTATCTAATACCAAAGTCGGATTCTCAAAATCCGTAGGATGATTTTTTCTATTCTAGATTTTAACAGCAATGAAATGCGCTAGAATAGTATAATTACTAAGATTTTGAGGTTTTTAGACTGGGTTTTTATATCTACATATTTTTGAAAAAAGTCAGACAACATTATTGTTGTATTATTAATAAGTATATATCAGGATATCTAAGCAATATCAAAACAAGGTAGTAATTTAAATTACAATAATTTACCCGGACACAGGTGATATTTTTTTGATATTTATTGCTTGCGTAGGAGGGTCAAATATACAAATTTTCAGGTGAAAGCTTCCATAGCGATCCTAAATCATTCTCTTCAACAAGATCCCCGACTTCTGGAAGAAGTCGGGGATCTGAGCATATCGATTTTCACAAATCAAATAGGACTGCTATATAAATAATTGCGGTGCTAATTGACCACCTGGGAACCGTGACTACGAGGGTCATCTTGACTAGCTGTGGGTGCTACTGGGGCTGAAAATTTGGAAACCTTGCCGCTAGTTTGGGCATAAGGTAGGGGAGAATCAGTTAGTAAAGCGTCTAAGTTGCTAGCCATGACGGTACGTGGTTGATCGCCGATCGCCTGGGCGATCGCTTCCCCAGCCTTACCCAAAAATACAAAATGGGGAATTCCATCCACCCGATATTTCAACATTTCTGGTAGCCATTTGGTATTATCCACATTCAGCATGACAAAATTTAGTTTGTCAGCATATTGCTGTTCTAACTCAGCCATATCTGGTGCCATTTTTTGACAGACAGTACACCAATCAGCGTAAAACTCCACCAGTGAGGGCTTACCGTTGCTCATCGCGACTTCTAGAGGTGTAGAAGACTCACCTAACTTCGCGAGAGATGCAGAAGTCGTCTCGGTTCGCAGTCCTAAAACTAAGGCGACGCTGAGGGCGATCGCTACTATGGCTATTAAGAAATTTCTCACACGCCCCCCTACAATGGATTCAGGCTTGGCTGGAGAATTAACAGGTGAATCTGGTGTCATAACAGAATTATTAAAACTTATTAAGCAGGATCATTTTCAGTGTAACGGAAGGGGATAGGGACTAGAGGCTAGGGATGAGGGAGATGAGGGGGACAAGGGAGATAATTAATAACTGTTGACTGTTGACTGTTGACTGTTGACTGTTGACTGTTGACTGTTGACTGTTGACCAATGACAAATGACAACTGACAACTGACAACTGACAAATTTGTGAAAAAACGAGTTACTCTGACATTTCCTAAACGCGCTGTGCAAATGCCGGTTACCTATAGACTGGCAAAAGAGTTCAACGTTGCTGCTAATATTATCCGTGCCCAAGTGGCGCCTAATCAAATAGGCAAACTGGTGGTGGAACTATCGGGAGATATCGATCAGTTAGATGCGGCGATTGAATGGATGCGATCGCAAAATATCAATGTTGCTCATACCTTGGGCGAAATTATCATTGATGAAGATACTTGTGTCCACTGTGGTTTGTGTACTGGGGTGTGTCCCACTGAAGCCCTTACCCTCAATCCACCAGACTACAAGCTGACATTCACGCGATCGCGCTGCATTGTCTGTGAACAGTGTATTCCTACCTGTCCTGTACAAGCAATCTCTACTAATCTTTGAAAAGTCAATATTGGGCATGGGGCATGGGGCATAGGGCATGGGAAGATATAGGGGAGAGGGAAGAAAACTCCCCACACTCCCTTATCCCCCTAGCCCTTCCCTAATCCCAAGGCGAACACATCTGCTATAACTGTGCTATCTCCTAAGAGTCTATTCTTGGCTGGAGAGTCATAAACTACCAACAACGAAGGTTTGCCGGCTACATCATTAAATATTGTCATCCCCTCTGCATGATCTTCTCTATTCCCATAGGGAATGTCTTGCACAAGTTCTGGGTAACTCAGAGTATTTTCTGCTAAATTCACACCAGCTTGCCAACGATATACTTCCACTGGGCCGTCTAAATCCATCGTCGGCCCAGCTAAAATCAACAAGTCTTCTCCATTCAAACACAAATCCCGAATTCCTAAACCATTCAACCACAGAAAATGCTTTTTATATCCCTTGTTTTCTTCACCAATTGGCTTTAGTGTCATCAGTCCCAGGTGAGAACTTTCTAATTCTATTTCCAAAATTACAGCCCAACCTCGCAATACTGGCCCTCTTAAACCCAGGAAAATGCGGTTTTGATCAATGCTGATTCCTTCGATATCAAACCCATTATCTTTTCCGGGGATTGCTGCTTGAATATAGAATCCTAAATGAGGATCATTTGCTAAGGCTGTCATCAGCAAATTACCCTGGTTAGTCAACTCTAGTTTAGCGGCACTCAATTGCTCATTGGGATTTTGTGGGTGTGGGCAAGATGAGCATAATTTTCCATCTACAAGGGGAATTCTACCTAAGATGTATCGGTTGGATTCTGATCTAACTGTCGCTAATCTTTGAATATTTTTTATATCACTATATTTGCTTTTAGGTTTTTGCCGCTTGTAGCTGTGAGAACCAACAAACCATAAGTAATAATCTGCATAAGCCAGCCCTTCAATATCAATTTCTTCGCCTTCTGGTGCTGGTAAATCAATAAATTCTGCTACTCGGAATTGTTGGTGGTCTGCAAACTTGTTATTCTCAATCAATGAGAGTCTTTCAATAGATGAGCTTTCATCTGAGCCTAACCATATATGCTGATGTGGGGTTAGGATGATCGCCGACAGGTCTTTTCTGTGTTTGGCAAAACTCTCGACAAAAGTTAAATATACTTGATTTAACAAAATGCTGTTATTCATTTTACATGACTCTCGGCAGGTTTGATTGAAGATTATTTTATTTTGGTTTTAAATCATACTAGGTCTACCTCTGGAGATAGAAATTGTATTGCTCCTATTTATGTCATATATAGTGAATCTATAATTAGCGATCGCCACAAAAATCAATGTGAACTTTGCAGGCGATCGCAGATAATAACTGATGCATTATCTCAAAGAAAAATTAGCTGAAGATTTGAATTTAAAAATTATCAAAAGTTATATATGAAAATCTTTTAAGAATGTTATGATAAATAATTCAGATTGCGTATGAGATTGGTGTCAATATGAAAATAACTACAAATACTCCGGTACAAACGCTTGGAGACTACGCATACCAGGCAGTGCAAAAACATTATAAGAAAATTCTCAAGTACGAAAAGTCAGTTAAGAAAGATGAAGATCCAGAAGCGTTGCACCAAATGCGAGTAGGGATGCGTCGCCTACGTACCTCTGTCAGTAGATTTGCAGTCGCCTTAGATTTATCGAAGCCGATAAGTGATAAAAATATCGGTAAAATTGCTCGCCGTCTTGGTAACCTCCGAGATTTAGACGTACTCAAAGAACACTTAGAAAAAGGTTATAAACCGCGTTTATCTCATAAAGAACAGACATATTTGCATACAGCATTTGATGCGATCGCCAAACAACGTGAACAGGCATTATCTATAGTAGAGACAACATTAAAAGACGAAGCTTACAAGTCTTTTAAACAAGCAATGGAAGAGTGGTTAGAAAAACCAAAATATAAAGATTTAGCTGATATTACAATTTGGCAAGTATTACCAGATTTACTTTTACCAGAAGTGAGCCAATTCTTCTTGCATCCTGGTTGGTTGGTGGGAACTGAATTTGTGAAATCGGAATTAAAAATCCATCACGGCTGGGAAGCAGAAAAGGTAGAACAACAATTAACTAGTCAAGGTGAAATACTGCATAGTTTGCGCAAACAAGCCAAACGTGTACGCTACCAAATGGAGTTGTTTTCTGATTTATATAGCGAGTCTTACGCCGCTTATATTGGAGATGTGAAAAACATCCAAGACATTTTGGGAGAGATGCAAGATAGTGTAGTTTTAACTGAGTGGCTGGAGGATGTATTTAAGTCAGACATGCACAGTCATTTGCATGGGCTGACTAAATTATTAGCAGAAAATCGTTATCAATTATGGCAGCAATGGCAACCATTGCAAGAGCGGTATCTGAAAACCAAAAATAGACATGGCTTTCATTTAACAATACTACATCCTAAGGAATCTGGTTTTGATCGTGAAAATCAGACTCATAAGGCTGAAGTATGAAGGCTGAAGTATGAAATGAAGAAAACCCTATAGTCAGCCTACTAGCGAGTAGATAATTGGATAGGAGCTTCTAGTGACAAAACATAAACACTACTTTGGGGAATCTGCACAATCCGGGTATTTTCTGCGGAACGCAAGCCAGAGACTAATCCAATAGCACTTCCCAGCATTGCACCTCTGTCAAACTGTTCAGGATCGCCATTGCTTAAAAAGCCCAAGGTACTTCCTGTCAGTCTACCCCAAACAGAACCGTTTTCTACAGCTTTGTCATTAGCTCGCTTTTGGGTAATAGTAGTACCAGGAATCATTTGACTCGATGCTTTAATCGAGACAATTCGACCATTAATTACTAACGACTGTGCCACAATTTTAGCGCCGCCATCAGTCGGTTTCAGAACAATAGTTACCGGAGTATTTTCTGGTGCTACAATATTACCTTGAGCATCTTTAATTGCACTAGCTAAAGGCAGCGTTAAAGGATAATCTTTCTTTTGCCCGACATCGACGGTAACAGGTGCGGGAAATGAGACAATAATTGCTGTATCTTGAGGAATAGTAAGTTCTTGACTAATTGCTGGCGGTTGAGATGGTACGCTAGTAGCTGGTTGAGCATTAGCTGGAACTGCGTAGGCGTAGCCCGTCGAAGACATCGCACCCAACAAAGACACAGAACAAGCAAGACTTAACAGCATTGGAGTTTTCATAATCGTTTTCCCGTTGATATGAGTAGTGTTTGCAAGGTTTCAACCCCTTCACTCCATCAATAGGTTGGCGATCGCAACTTTATGCAGTCTTATTTAACTGTATCAGCTATTAAGTTTTGTAAATCTTCAATTGTGTCAGATGCGATCGCACTGCGGAAAATCGCTGTTAAGCTGTCTAAATCGGCAATTTGGGCGATTTGTCCCATCAATTGTAATCCCTCATTGCCAAACTTCGTCTCTAGCGTCATTTGAATATTCGCTAGTGTTTGTTCTCTTCTTCCACGTTGTTCGCCTTCACGCAAAATTTCTTGATACCAAGGTGACTCGCGCAATACTGTCATATCCCACCTCATGATTTGTTGAACAAGTGCGCTATCTATTACAAAAGTAGCAAAAAATGCTAAGACCGTTTCTAATTGGTTTAATTGTTCGTCAGCTTGCAATAAACGCAATGCTTCTCGAATTGTAGACTCGTTTTCACCACCTCTAAGAATTGGTACAAAGGGAAGTAACGATGGTACAGGTTGTTCAAAGACGATGTTAACATC
Organism: Calothrix sp. NIES-2100; assembly: GCF_963875285.1. Classification (NCBI taxonomy): domain Bacteria; kingdom Bacillati; phylum Cyanobacteriota; class Cyanophyceae; order Nostocales; family Calotrichaceae; genus Calothrix; species Calothrix sp. NIES-2100. Next base: position 6,286,135 of record NZ_CAWNLA010000001.1, on the reverse strand, counting down.
TACTTCCCACAAGTTAATCACGCGGTAATCTTGGTAGGCTTCTATCCCCGCAATATTAGATTGGTAGCGTGTAGGAATTTCTGCATTACTCGTTTTCAGGATATTAATTAATACAGGATAGGTTGGTAAATTATATTTTTCTTCTGCTAATCCAGCATAAGCACGCATTCTTCTTGGCATTTCTGGTTTGTAGCGCAATTGTAATTCATTGAGAACCAGAAATTCTCCATGTTGGGGACTTTCGACGCGGATGAGTACATCGCTTTCTCGACTGATCCATTGAAATTCCGAATTGAGGATTTCGCCTGCGATCGCATCGGGTATTTGGGTTACCCATTTTACCCAATTGTCTGGAGCAAGACTAATTAAGCGTTTAGTGCTGACATCGGCAGGTTTAGACATAAGAGAATATAGATGTACTCAAGGCACAAAATTTATCATACTTGATTTGCTCTGAGATATGTTTTTGATAAACAAGCATTATTAAGTTTTATTTCCGTTATCTGGTTGCACAATAGATTGACAGAAATTATAAAATTCTGTTTGCGTTTTATGATAAGTAGGAAGATAAGATTGATTCAACCAAGTACATCCATCACGCATTAGTTCGTCTAAATCTTTAACATTCCAAACTATTGCCGTTTTATCATCCCCTGCTGTAACGAGATGTTTGCCATCCTTGCTAAAATTTACACTTCTGACAATATCAGAATGTCCTTTAAAGTCTGCCAATAATTGTCCAGACAGAGTCCATAGTTTCACCGTCCCATTGCGCCCAACTGTGGCAACAATTTTATTTTTATCATCTTTAGGGTCGCTAAAACTGATATTTTTTACGCTGCCCTGATAAGTTTTAATTTCTTGTAAGCATTTTCCTGATAAATCCCACCGTCGAATTGTACCATCGTCTCCAGCTGTAACCAATTCTTGATCGTGATTAATAAAACTGACTCCGTAAACAGTTCCTTTATGTCCTTTTAATTCTCTTGGTTTTCGTTCTTTAATTTGCCATTCTTTTAGTTCTTCAATATTCCATATTTTTGCCTTGCCTTGTTCTCCAACTGCTGCTAAAAACTTACCATTTTGACTGAATCTGACAGCTTCAACTTTTGCTTCTAGAGGAAATGTACCATCCGGAAACTGCTTACCAAATTTCCACAATTTGACTATACCATCGCTTCCACCTGTCGCAAGGCGAGGAGAATTTGCTGGAGCAGTTGGATCGAAGTTCACGCTCCAAATAGTCTCGCCCTTATTGGTTGAAAAAGATTTTTCGTTTTCCCACTTATCACCTTTACGATGCCAAAGTCTGATCACTCCATCACTTCCAGATGTAGCGATTCGTTGTCCGTCAGGGCTAAAGCGAACACTTTTAATTTTAATATCAGCGTTAGGATGAGTTTCTATTACTGTTGATTGGATAACTAAAGGTTTTGGATAAATTTTCCATAATCTAACTGTGCCATCATCAGAAGCTGTAGCAATTTCTGTATCATCTTTTGGGTTAAAACGAACACTGTATATTGCTTGTTTATGAGCGTCTAATTTTATTGGCTCTTCCTTGACGAGTTTATCAACTTTCCAAATTCTCACAACACCATCATTTTTTCCTGCTGTAGCCAGTTGTTCGCCATCTTTGGTAAAACGAAAACTCACAATACTGCCTTGATGACCTTTAAATTCTGCAAATGTTTTAGCCGTCAAATTTTCTTGTAGATCCCATAGTTTAATTATGCCGTCTTTACTGGCAGTTGCTAGAATATTCGCATCTTTAGTGCTAAAACGCACTACTTCAACACCTTCTTGATGGGCTAAAAACTCTGTTAATTGGTTGTATGGTGGCAAAGAGTTCCAAATTTTTACTGTCCCATCGGCTGAAGCTGTAGCAATTTTACATTTAGAGTTGGTTGGATCTTTACATTCCAGGCTAAAATTAACGCTATTAATTCTGGCTTTGTGTCCTGCAAATATTGCTATCTCTTTTTCTTGAATACCATTTACATTTATTTTCCATAGCTTTGCCAATCCATCATCACCACCAGAAACAAATCGTTCTTGATCGCCGCTAGTATTCAAACTTTTGATGCTTGGCTGATGCTCGTCACAATCAATGTGATTTACCTTATTATTACAATTTTTGTGAGCTGTAATTATTTGCGGTTCTAATAATTTATTTACTGATAAATTCCAAAGTTTAATAGTGCCATCTTGCCCAGATGTAACTATTTGGTTATTGTTAATAAATCGTACATGGTTGATTCCGCCTTGTTTAGTGTTAACAGACAATAATGGTTGCGGCTCTTCCACATTAATAGATTTTTTATCCCATATCTTTAATTTACCATCCTTACCACCTGTTGCAAACTTAGCTTGATTTTGTGCCGGTGCAAAATCAATAACTCTAATCTTATTTTGATGAGCAGTAAATTTTATATTTTTATTATTTGGTTGGGGGTTAATAGGAGTCAGCTGGACTGTTCCATCTTCACCAGCAGTAGCGATTTGGGTATCTTGTTCAAACCAAGATAAGCTATTGATTCCTTCCTGACCAGGATTAAATTCGTTGATTTGACGGAGACGGGTATCATCGAGAATTGTCTGTAATGCTAATAATGGAGTAACAGTTGGATATTTTTCTAAATCACTGTTTTCCCCTACCAAATTTTTGAGATCTTTTCCTGCTTGCATTGCCAAAAATAAAGATTCAATTTGTGCGCCCTCAAATTCTCTCAATGCAGTAAGACCAGCTTGCTCTAATTTTGTAGTTTGTTGAAAATCTCTCAATTTGTTGCTTACACAATAGACTGAAACCGTAGCTAACAATAAGAATATAAGCGTTATTATAATGCCTGTAATAATCAATTTTTTGGCTCTTCGTCTTGCTACATCTATAGTACGTTTTGCCTCTATTTGAGCTTTTTCTTGCTCTAATTTTTGACTAGCAGCCAAAAATTGATAGTCCTCAACGCTTAAACTTTTATCTGCTGACCATTCCAGAGCTGCTTGCAATTGTTTTCCAAGTAATAACTTGGATTCGTCTTGACGAGAAGACCTTAACCAAGCTGATAGCTTATCTGCATATGAACGTAGTTTATTTTGTTCCTTTTTAACCCAATTTAGATTAAAAATTTGCTCGTAAATTGGATTGTATACCCTTAATTTACCTTGCTTTTTAGCTACTAAACCAGATAATCGCAATTCAATTTTTTCTGGGTGACCATCAGCAATAATTTCGTTACCCTGCAAAACTTCTTTGTATAATTCCAGCAGTTTTAGTGTACGCGGGTTATTTTTTAAGATGCGATCGCGTATGCTTCTCAAATGTTCTGGTTCATCTTGTGCTTGCCAGTTGTCTATAATGTGCGATTGGACAAAATCTTTAACTCCCACAACATCAATACCATCAGGAAGGTGTTTACAAACTTTCTGGGTAAGAAAGGGTTGTCCACCCGTCCATTTTAAAATTTCCTCCATCACTGCTTGCGGATTGCTGACTCTGTCAATTAATCCCTGAATTAAAGGTTGTGCATTATCTAACTGAATGCCATTAAGTTCAATAGCTCGACCAATATTAAAAGGTGTAATATTTTCATAAGAAATTAAATTTGATGGAGTTGCTACTCCTAAAAGTGTAAAAGTTAGACGTTGATATTCAATTTTATCGGCACGTTGATTATAGCAAGAACGAATCCACGCAAAAAAATCGTCGGTTTCAAAACTAAGTTTGCGAACGTAATCTATCTCATCAATAAAAATGACAAAATTTCCAGTAATCTCTTTGAAGAGAACCTCTTCAATAAACTTACTTAACCGTCGCAAAGCAGGTAATGACTCATGACTTAACCACCAATCTTCACAATCAATAGTTTCGTATAAATCTAAACTGCTAATAAGACTATCAAAAATTCCTGCATACCATTTTTCTGGTGTAACATCAATAGCACCAATTTGACTGATATCAATTTCTGCACAAGCAATTCCCTCTGTTTGCAACCGTCGCATAGTTTGTACCCGCAAGCTGGATTTACCCATCTGTCGGGAATTGAACACATAACATACATCCCCTAATTTCAATGCTTGGTATAAATCTTCATCTGCTTGTCGTAGAACATAAGTAGGAGAATCAGCACGTAAACTTCCTCCTGCCTGATATTGATATTTTGGATTGGGATTTAGGTTCATCCATTAACCCCCAGATGTTTCCGAAAATACAGTCTATACATATCAGATACTGGCAAGACACAATTGTCTGTAAATTTCACTAATCCCATACTGCGTAACTGATCGGCGATATCAGCACCTATCATTACTGAATTATTAGCATTTACCACATTTCTCATCGCTGTATGTAATTCGGGATTTTGTCTCAGCTTCGATAAATGCTTACGTAGATGATTTCCATATAAACCTTCGTCTGTAGGTGCTTTCTCTAACAGTTCTTGTAATGTCAGTTCTTGGCGTGCAATTCTATGCAGTCCCAAGCGCAACAAATAAGGATGGCCACCAACCATTGCCATTAGTGACTCAATTTCTTTCTCAGTCCAATTAAGTCTGTGACGTTGTACCAAATCCCTTATTTGTGGCTTAGTAAAATCTTTTAATTCAATTATTAATCCGGCATTAGATAAAGGTGACTGATGCAAAGAACTATCAACTCTATGAGAATGTGAAATTACCAACCTGAGTTTTTCCCATATTGGTTTTGTTCTAGATTTATCATACCAGCTACGTAGCAAACCAAAAAATTCGCTAGCAATCTCTGGATATTCAAAAATTAAGTCCACGTTATCTAAAGCCAGAAGTAGAGGATTATTAATTTCTGCCAAAAGATATCTTTGAAAGTAATTCGTACAATTAATTTTTGCAGGGTTTGAAGCCCGCCAATAATCAGACAGCTTATCCTCTAGATCTAAGCCATTAGTAATACTCAAACAGAACCACTGCAAGAATTTATCTAAATTTGTAAATGAGTTATTTTCTGTCTCAAAAAAGTTGATGTAAGTAGTTTGATAACTTTGCTGTTCAGCTAAATAAATAATTCTTAATATTAAGGAAGTTTTTCCCCATTGTTGGGGAGCTTTGACTCTAATTAATGCTCCAGGGTATAAGATTTCGTTGGCACAATCAGATTCAATAGCAGGAGTTTTGATATAAAAAGCGGAGTTCAGTGGTACAGAACCTTCTGGTTTTTCTAAGAACGGGCGATCGCCTTCTTTTGATGTTGAATTAACGCCAGTACCATTTCTGCTTTTTAATACAGGAGTTGAAAACTCAGGAATCCCTTCTAAATCAATTGCATTACAGCCAAATTTGTAGGCTTCCTCATAGCTGCGGTTGGCACCCAAGGCATCATAAAACCCAACAGCAAACTCTATTGCTGCCTCTTCACCTATTTTTTGATTCATGCCGATCACGCAATCAACATGTTCGTAAATCGCTTGCGCTTGCACTTCGCTGTAGCAAGCATTTAACAAAACACACTCTATCTTGTCGTTAAATAATCCAAATAGTCCTGCCAGAGAGTTTGTACTAACCAGCTGCATTTGTCCTGTATCATTTTCTAAGACTAAACCATCTTCGCCGGAACCATTCCCAGAAAAGTGAACTATTTGGGGTTCATTGTCTAACAGGGCACGACGAATATCCTTTGAACGCACTGCCCATTCCGTGATGATTTCAAACTTATCTCTATTTTTAGAGCGTTCTAAACCTGCCTTGATTTTTCGCACTTGCTCAGCAAGGCGAAGTCTTGACTTATTTATCGGATTGGCTGACAAAATCAGGATTTTCTTCACATTCTAGCCAACTTTCTTAATATAAATTTTTATAGAGTAAATATCAAATACACTGACTTCTAAGTAAATTCCGAATAATAATCAGAAAAATTAGTGAGGAATTAATAACAATTGCTTAATATATATGTATATTTACTGGAATTTTAAATTGATTATACTACAGCACAGTTGAGTTCAGGCTGAAAGTGTTATGTCATGCCCAGTGAATCACCGATCAAACGTAATTACGAGCGCAAAGAAGTGAAGCGTTTAGGGAAAGAGGCTTAAGGCAGGGAAGCGAAGCTATGCCCATAGGTGTCAACTTAACGTGAAATCCCTGCCAACACTTAATTTTATTGTATTTCTTCCTTCTGCCTTCTGCCTCCTGCCCTCTGCCTTTCTTCGAGCAGCCAGATTCAAGAATTTTGTGATACTCTTCAACCTGCGATGGGACATCTCAAGATTTTAAGAACTAATACTCTAGCTAGTAATTTTTCACAAATAGTTTAAGTTTGCTGTATCGTTTATTGTCTCAATGACTTTCGGATTAATCCCATAATATTTAGCAGCTTCCGACATCTTTAAATGTAATAAATTTTCATCACCAAGTTCTTTGATTCCCTCAGGTTTAGATGGGAATTTATCCAGCGCCTTCATAACTTCTAATGCTATTGACTTAGCTAAAAGCGGAGGTACAGAATTACCAACTTGGCGAAATCCATGCCATTTAGTCACATGAAATCTAAACCAATCGGGATAGGAATGCAGCCGCGCTGCTTCTCTCACTGTGATACATCTAGGTGTAAAAGGATGAATTGGTCGAGGCGAAGTAAAAGAACCCCGATACATATCTGTACCTGCTCTTAATGTGTTACAAACACCCGATGGATGCAATTTATGAAACCGACTAATTGGTTCTCTTTCTCCTTGAACTGTAGCTGCAAAGCGTTCCCTAGTTGCATCTGAGTGTTTGGTGCGGAGGCTAGAAGAAAGAATTGGAAAATCAAATTTACGTGGGTATGAATAATCATTTTTTAAAGTCTTGATACCGCGTAGTGTCAGAGCATAATTGCTAGGCTTACCGAACTCTGCTACTACCCAATCTTGTGTCAGTAACTCAGAATAATTTTCGACTTCCGGTATATCGCCAATTGCATCCCAAACTGTAGGACTTTTTCCCAATACCGATGACTTTTTCTTTGGCGATTGATTTGGCTTGGCTATTTGAGTCAGGCGCTGGGGATATTTTGGTAATACTACATCTTCTCTTGCTCCTAGGAGAAATAATCTTTCCCTTGCTTGTGGAACTCCGTAATGAGCAGCATTAAGAACTTGGTAATTTTCTTCTACTTGATAACCTTTACTTTGAAACTCGCTAATCAAATTTTTGAGGATTTGTTTATGTTCGCCGATGGTGATACCTCGGACATTTTCCATCACAAAAAATTTTGGTTTTAATTCCAAAACTAGGCGATGAAAATGAAATACTAAAGAATTACGTGGGTCGTCAACAACCCGTTTACCAATAATAGAAAATCCTTGACAGGGGGAACCACAAAGTACCACATCAATTTCCCGATCGCCAATTTGCGATCGCTTTCTAATTTCTGAGCCTGTAGTATCCACTACACTTTGGCATAACACCGTCCAAAAGGGAAAATTAAATTCGTGGATTGCACAATGAATCGGGTCAATTTCCACCGCCGCAAGTACATCAAAGCCAGCTTGTTCAAACCCAAGAGTCATCCCACCTGCGCCGGCGAACAAGTCAACTGCGATTGGTCGTTGTTTTCTCAACTCATCAGCCATGACCCAAAAAGTTTAAAGATGCTATTTTATACTTCATCCTTCATACTTCATACTTCATCCTTCATCCTTTATCTAGCATTTGCAAAATTTCTTGAGCTGCGCGATCGCATACTCCCACTTCCCCTAAGCACTGCTGCATTTCTTGATAATCTGTTAAAGTTTGCTGTTTTTTAGCATTATTGAGCAATAATTCCATTGCAGCAGAGATAATGTTCTCTGCTGTCGCTTGCTCTTGTAAAAACTCTGGGACAATCTCCCGCATCACTAGCAAATTGGCTGGCGATGCAAAGGGGATAGAACCTTTAAGTATTTTACGCGCAATCCAAGCTGTAATCGGATTCAGGCGATAGACAACCACTTGGGGTACATTTAACAATGCTAGTTCTAGGTTGACAGTGCCTGATTTGGTAATGGCAAAATCAGCCGCCGCAAAAACTTCTTTTTGTTGACCAGATAAAATAGTAGCCCGCAAACCGTAACGCTCAATAGCTGTTGCAATTGGCTGTCTGAATTCTTCTAAAGATAAAGGAATCCAGAAATGTACTTCTGGTAATTTGGCTTGAATAGTTTGGGCGGCGGAAAAAATTATCGGTAAAAGATATTTTAATTCTTGATGACGAGAAGCAGGTAAAAGAGCAACTGCGATCGCATCTGGGGAAATTCCCAATTTAGCCCGGGCTGCTTGGCGGCTGGGAGCGGTTTGCATCCGATCAACTAGGGGATGCCCTACCCAAGTCACATCGGCTCCTTGCTGGCTAAAATAACGGGCTTCTTCGGGGAAGATAGCTAAGAGTTTCTTCGTAAAGCCGACAATGCGGTGAGTATTCCGCAAACTCACAGACCATACCCACTCTTGGGGAGCTATGTAATAAACTACTGGCACTTTTGGCAAATTTAGTTGCATATAAGTGCCAATACCGAGATTAGGCCCCATGTAGTCAATTAGCAGCACCAAGTCTGGGGGATTTTGCTTGAGGTAGGCGATCGCTTTTCGTTGTACTAGGAGCGTTGGTACAACATAAGGCAGGGATTCCAAAAGCCCCATTGAGCCAATATGACTAGTATCGCCCAGGATGGTGGCTCCGGCTGCTGCCATTTTTTCACCACCCAGCGCGACAATCTCCAGTTCTAAGCCAGCCGCCACAGCTTGACGCTTTAGCGCCGCAATTAGTAGAGAACCTTGCAAATCGCCAGACACTTCGCCAGTGCTGATAAATATCCGCATTTGGTAATTGGGGAAAATAAGGAAATATATTTTTATCTCACGCAAAGGCGCAAAGGCGCAAAGAAGAACGCACAATATCTCTTCCTTCGCGTCCTTGGCGTTCTTGGCGGTTCGTTTTTCTTAGTTTGAGTTGAGTTCTCAATCCCCAACTCAAACTTCTAACTAACTTACGACTCATCACTGCTGCTTGGTTTACCCTTGCCAGGAATTAAACCACGTCTTCCTGGCATTTTAGAAAGTAGTAAGAAGCGCCGCAGGTGTTGTAGCTGTTCAGTTTCACCTAGGAGTTCTAGCTGTTCTAAAGCTTCTTTAAAAGTTAACTTAGAGCGATAGAGAATCCGAAAGGCTTTTTTGAGAGTTTGTAACTCATTTGCATCCATCCCAGAACGTTTTAACCCTACTAAGTTGAGGGTGCGCACTCTGGCTGGATTTCCTTCCACAAGCATATATGGCGGCACATCGCGGTCAATACGTGCCATACCTCCCACCATTGAGTGTCTACCAATATGCACAAATTGATGAACTCCCAAAACCCCGCCCAATCTAGCCTTTGATTCGATGTGGACATGACCCGCCAGCGCCACTGAGTTGGGGATAATCACATGGTCTTCGATCACGCAGTTATGAGCCACATGGACATAAGCCATCAGTAGGTTACCGTTGCCAATAACTGTCGCTTCCCCAGCACCAGTGGCGCGGTTGATGGTAACATATTCACGAATTTGGTTATTGTCACCAATTTTGACCCAGGTAGGTTCTCCCACATATTTGAGATCCTGGGGTTCCATGCCGATAGCTGCACCAGGGAAAATTTGATTTCGCGCCCCAATTTCACAAGGCCCTTCTAGCACTACATGAGCGCCAATAACAGTTTCCGGGCCGACTTTAACATGCGCTCCAATCACAGCATAGGCACCGACTTGCACTGATGGGTGGAGTTCCGAGTTAGGATGAATTACAGCAGTTGGGTGAATTAGCGTCTTCAAGGGTGAATCTCCAGAACTGTCTTGATAGCCTGCGCCTTCAGGGAATTTGACAGGCAGCGCGATGCAGGGGTTGACCCCGTTGTCGTTACTGCCGTCTCCATTACGGCGACTGGCGTTGCGGAACGTTTAAGTAATCAGGTACTGAAAAATTAAGTCTTCAGTGACCGAAGTGTCGGGCGAAGCAAGTTAGGTGTGAGGGCGCAGAAATTTAAGAAATTATAAATTGCTATTGTGGCATGTTGGTTTTACTGGTATCCTTTTTCAGGATTCAGTAAAGGCACTTCACGGCTGTGCCCTTACCACAAGAGTAGGTTTTTAGTTTACTAAAGAAAACATCAATTCGCCTTCAGCAGCTATCTGACCGTCCACTTCAGCACGACCTTGCATTTTACCGAAACGACGCTGTTTTACCCACAACAGTTCCACGGTCATGATCAGCTGATCTCCGGGGACTACTTGGCGACGAAAGCGGACTTTATCGATACCAGCAAAGACAAACAGTCCACCTGCTTCGTAATCTGGGAGTTGGGTCAAGACTATGCCGCCTACTTGTGCCATTGCTTCCACAATTAGCACACCGGGCATCAGGGGTCTACCTGGGAAATGACCTTGAAATTGGGGTTCGTTGATGGTGACGTTTTTCACGCCTACTGCTGATTTGCCGGGAACATAGTCAATAATTTTGTCTACCAGTAAAAACGGATAGCGGTGAGGTAAGAGGTTTTGAATTTCTTCAGTAGTGAAGGTTTTTTTCACCTCTGGTGTGCTTTCGGCTTCAATGGTAGAAGCAGTGGCGATCGCATCGGTGGTATTGGCTTCGGTGAGGGTTGTCATTGGCTGTGTGCTTGTTTTTCAATCTGGAATCAAGTCAGCGAAGGAATTTTAGATTTTAGATTTTAGATTTTGGATTGATTGAGCAATCTAAAGTCCCAAATCCAAAATTCTCTGTGCCAGTTGAATATGTAAATTGTGGCTGGCCTTATACGCTAAGAAGTGAGCCGAGGGGATATTTCCCACTAAACTCAAATCTCCTACTAAATCCAAGATTTTATGACGTACTGGCTCATTTGCAAATCTTAATGGTGGATTTAACCAGCCATCAGGGCCACAGACAAGGGCATTTTCTAAGCTACCGCCCTTAATCAAGCCAGTCTTTTGCAAATGTTCGATTTGATGCAGCAAACCAAAAGTACGTGCGGGAGCGATTTCTGAAGCAAAGCTAGCAGAGGCTTTTTCCACATCGGCAGGCAGTGACCAACTGTGCCATTGGTTACCAATAGCAGACAGATCAAAGTCAATTCCGTAGGTAAAACGGGTTTCTGGTGCGGGGATAGCAGCAACAAAAGTATCGCCTTCGTAAATCCAAATTGGCTCTTTAATCACCGGGGATAATTCGCCATCATTCACTCTTTGCGATCGCCAGCCAACTTCAGCGATACTTTCAGCCCATACCCGCGCCGAACCGTCTAGAAGGGGTAATTCCGGGCCATCAATTTCAATCCGGGCATTATCCACACCCATACCCACCAGAGCTGCCAACAAATGCTCTACAGTACGAATGCTAGCCTCACCTTTACCCAACTGGGTAGAGAGAACAGTTTGACTAACTGCTGCAACTTGCGCGGGAATAATTGGCGAATTGAGTAAATCTACTCGCACAAAGTAGCGTCCGCTACCCACCTCAGCTGGTAGTATCCGCACCTGGGTACTCACACCGCTATGCAGCCCCACTCCGGTTTGAGTGATTGACGCAGCTATTGTGTGTTGTTGCATAAGCAAAAAGTCAATTTTTTGCGGTTGGTAATGTTCATGTTCAGATTTGTGAACCTGCGAACTGCACCTGAAAATATTCATCTTTCCTGGTTAGGGGGCAAGAGTCAAGAGTCAATGGTCAATGATCATTGGTCATTGGTTTTTCACAACTAACAACTGACAACTGACAACTTACCAACTTAAAACCTTTCCCCAATCCCAAAGTTAATTCGGCTATCACCATCGTCGTTTATACCATAGTCAATCCGTATTGGACCTAATGGTGATTGCACGCGCACGCCCAGACCATAGCCGTAGCCTGTACCATTTTTATTTAGCAATTCTGCTGATCTGGTACTAGTGCCTAAATCAGTACCAAAATCGAAAAATAATGCGCCACTAACTACGGAAAATACGGGGAAGCGATATTCAACAGAGGCTTGTACGTAACTGCGGGCGCTGGTTAATGTGCCTTCTTCATAACCACGTACGGAGTTACTTCCACCTAAGGTAAAGGCTTCATAGGGGGGTAGGTCACCGAAAATAGTACCTCCTTGCAAGTTAAAAGCCAGAGTTTGTGGCCCTTTACTGATGCTAATTAAGCTGACGGGAAGATATTGGCTGTAGCTACCCCGTAAGCGTGTCAGGAAGATATTACCTTGTCCTATGGGAATTGACTGATCTACCCCGAAACGGAGATAGGAACCACTAGTGGGTTGCAAGGGGTTATTGCGGCGATCGCGTTGTGCGCCTAATTGGAATAGCAGCAAATCGTCGTCACCTGAGCCTGATTCAGTTAGGGGAATTAGTTCTGTCGGCTGTCCATCCCGGTAGATTGTACCTTGGGTTCTGCTATTACCATCGGCATCTTTGGTGGAAACCCGTTGATATTGCAAGCCAGCAGAAGCCGTCCATTCCGGAATAGCGTAGGGATTCCCAGAAAGTGGACGGGTAAAGGTGATACCACCACCTAAGCGGACAACACGGGGGCGATCGCCTTCGGTGTCACCTGGTGCAAAGGTCTCAATATTGTTATCTTTGCCATCAAAAATTAAGGAAATTGAGCGGCGACGGAAAATATTCGCTGTGTAGGATGTCCGGCTTGGATCGCCTGCAATCCAAGGATCTGTGAAGCGCAGGTCAAACAGCAGTTCTCGTTCACCTACTTGTAATTCTGCTCCCAGCCTTTGGTTTCTGCCATTGAGGTTTTGCTGCTGGTAACTAATAGTACCAAATAGTCCACTGGCAGAACTTATCCCCGCACCAGCTGCGATCGAACCGCTATTGCGTTCCGCCACATTCACCACTACATCTACCTTGCTGGGGTCACTACCAGGGTCAAGGGAGACGTTGACATCTTCAAAGATTCCCAGCCCATATACCCGTTGTAAATCTTTTTGTACGGTGTTGCGGTTGAATACCTGTCCTGGCTTTAATTCCAATTCTCGTGTGACGATATATGGCTGTGTCCGACCCCGGATTGGTTCTCCTTTCTCGTCTACATCCTGTCCTTCTTTATTGCGGAACCGGACTTTAATGTCTTCTACTACCCCTTCTGCTATTTGCAAGTTGACAACTCCATTTTCCGAGACTTGGGGCGCTCCAATGACATTGGCTAGGACGTAACCTTGGTCTTGATACCGCTTGGTTAACTGCTTGATACCTTCCTGCAAGTCGCGTAAATTGAGGATTTTGCCATACTGTGCGCGAAATACTTCATCAGCAGTATTTTGCGGTAGTACAGATGTAACATTTGTACCTGGATTTGCTTGAATTTGTACCTTGGTGAGGACTGGGTTTGGCTGAACTACAAAACTTACCCGCACACCCAATGGTGTATCTTCTGGCACAGCTTGGACATTGGAGAAGAATCCTGTCCCAAAGATGGCATTAATATCTTCTTGGAGTTGGGAACGGGTGGTTGTCCTTCCAGGTTGGGTACGAATTACTGAGTAGACTTGATTTTCCAGTTCCGGTGCTAATTGCCCAGTTTGCGATCTCACCGATACTTCCCCTACTAACACCCTAGGTTCACTCGATTCTGGAGTTGATTCTTGGTTGTTGGGAAATACAGGTGTACCTAAAGGTGGGTTGTTATTTTGCGGGGATGGGGTGTTATTGGGAACCGCCGAAGGTGTTGGTTGTGGCGTATTTGGCGGTGGAATGTTAGGAACTGGTGCTGGTTGAGGAGTAGGCTGTGGAGTTGTTTGCTGTAGGGTGGGTTGCGGAATTTGGGCAACTCTTGAGGAATTGGGCGATACTGCGATCGCCCGAGATTGAAGTCCCTCTAGTGCCTTTACCCCTGCACTAGCAGATGTTTGCGGAATTTGGATAATTGTTGGTGTTGTAGTTTTAGCTGGCTGCTTGGGGAATGCAGCTGCGATCGTCCGAGGCTGGAGTCCCTTTAGTGCCCTCACCCCTGCACTAGGAGATGTTTGCGGAATTTGTGTAGTTTTTGGCTCTGTTGTGGTTGGGACTATGATTTCTGGTGTTGCAGTCCCCGCTGAAGAATGGGGAAATGCTGCGACGACAGTAGGAGAATTTATACCTTCCGCCGAAACCGTTGGGAATTGGGGGTAAGATTTGCTATTCTCACTAGAATGTTTTTGTTCTTGATTGATCTGATCTTCAGACAGCAGATTTGTCGTCGGTGTCAACAAATCTGCTGTCTGTTTAACATTGTCAGTGGTTTGTGCATTTGCACTGAGCGAAGTACCTAAAGGGGCTGCAATTGCTACTGCCGCCACCAATACGGGAGATAAACGCATTTTATTTTAATTCCTCTTCTCGTCCACACACCATCACAAGGCAATCATGCTCGCATGTAAAAGGTAAAAAACAAAAATAATATTTTTACCGTTTTGATTTAATTTTGGCTTTCTACTGCTTGTAAAACTCTTTGTAAAACCTCCTGGTAGGCATTTTCTATATTTCCTAAGTCTTTACGAAAGCGGTCTTTGTCCATAACCCGAAGGTTAGTGTCCTCTTGGGCTGCGTCCCACAAACGGCAAGTATCAGGGCTAATTTCATCTGCCAAGAGTACTTGATTTTGTGAGTCCAAGCCAAACTCTAGTTTGAAGTCTACTAGAGTAATGCCACAACGCTGCCAAAAGCTCCGGAGGAACTCATTGATTTGCAATGCTAGATGGGTAATTGTCTCAACTTGTTCCGGAGTAGCTAGTTCTAGCAGGTAGAGGCGATCGCTTGTTAATAACGGATCGCCTAATTGATCATTTTTGTAATAAAACTCTACTAAAGGCTGTTTGAGTATTGTGCCCAATGCTAGCCCTGTTTGCACACACAGACTACCCGCTGCAATATTTCGCACAACTACTTCTAAGGGCACAATCTTTACTGCCTTCACCCGCATTTGATGTGGGGCAGGGTTGTCAATAAAATGAGTTTTTATGCCTTGTGCTTCTAACTGCCCAAACAGCTTACTAGATATAATACAGTTAATGCTTCCCTTACCTTGGATACTACCGCGTTTTTGGGCATTAAAGGCAGTGGCATCGTCTTTAAAATCAGCCAACAAGACTTCAGGATCGTCCGTGGTATAGAGAATTTTTGCTTTGCCTTCGTATAACTTGGAATGAACAGACATGGTGAGCAGTAAATTTACAGGATATGGGCAGATCTTGGCGCTTAAAGCTAAACCATTTTATCTTTAGTTATTAGTAATTAGCCATTGCTGATCGTTGAGCAGTCAATCACAACTAGCAAATAGCACTCTGAATTTGTTGTGGGAACTAACTGACAAAGTAGATGCAGGTGGTTCTCAGCAATAGTAAACAAGGGAGATAAAGAGAGAACGAAGTTTGGGGAGCAGGGGGGACAAGGAGGACAAGGGGGACAAGGGGGACAAGGGGGACAAATAACTATTGCCTATTGCAAGAGACTTTGTTCACCAATGCCCCAGTCCCCATGCCCCATGCCCAATGACAACTGACTCTTGAGAGTCACAATCATTTTGAAAATTGCTATAATTTTTTGATAAACTGCATTTTTTGACGATCTAGTTAAATTTTCGTCCTCAAGGAAAAATATTAAAATTGGAATATATAGTATATATTAATACATTGGTAATAAGGCTTTGCTCATATCTAATAGCCTTCCTGATTTTGAGCAATCATGCACTCAGATGTAATGCTTTGGTAAAGAGCAAGAGTAATTTATCTGACGTTTGGTATCTTAATTAAAAATCTACTTAGTAAATATTACTATTGAAGGATACTTAGCTTTGACAATCTCTGTTTAAGATTAGAATTGACAAATTTTCCTAAAACGTATAAACAAAAGGAGTTTAATTTATTAATGACTCCCGACTGGACAAAACAGAGATGTAGAACGGCTAATGATTCAGCTTCAGATATAACTACAGGGGGGAGTTGAACAAGTGGAGAAAAAAACAGTGAATAAAGATGATTTTCTCTATCCTCGTGGTCGTTACTACGGTCATGTGAAGCCAGAAAATTTGGTTTTCAATGCAAATCTACAGGAATTTGCCCAGCGAATAAGTTACATTTGTAACTTAGAAACTGGGGGTAAATTACC
This sequence comes from Calothrix sp. NIES-2100, assembly GCF_963875285.1. NCBI lineage: Bacteria > Bacillati > Cyanobacteriota > Cyanophyceae > Nostocales > Calotrichaceae > Calothrix > Calothrix sp. NIES-2100. Next base: position 6,270,035 of record NZ_CAWNLA010000001.1, on the reverse strand, counting down.
ACCTGAGGAAGCTTACAAACAAATCAAAGAGCTTTGGAAACAGTTAAAACGGACAAAAAAACAACTAAAAATTGGTGAAAGTCCTTTTGAGGATGACCAGGGTAACCAGGATGAACCGGAAGGCTAAAGTTGTTAAAAATCAAGAGTCAAGAGTCCATAGTCAAGAATTTTTTTGACCATTGACCATTGACCATTGACCAATTACTTAGCAACCATTGTCCAGACACCATCCCAAGACTCTGGGGGTGGTGTTTGCTGGTAATTGTGAGCGCGTTCTAGGTGGATATTAACGGCCTGGTCTTGCGGTCGAATGTTCTTAGCAGCTTCAAAACAGGCGATCGCACGTTGAAAGTTACGTGCTAAATAAGCCATTCTTCCTGACTGATAATAGAATAAAAAATCTTGGGTGGCATCATCAAGAGGAGTAGTGCGATCGCTAATTAACTCATAGATATTCACCGCTTGATACTTCCCTTTGACGCGAATTTTATCTAACTGACGCGTCCAAATGCGATCGCTGCACAAATTGTAAGTAAATTCACTTAATACTATATCACATCCATATTCTTTTGTTACACCTTCCAAGCGGGAACTTAAATTCACGCCATCGCCAATGACGGTGTAATCCATACGTTTGTGGGAACCAATGTTACCAGAAACCACTTCTCCGGAGCTAATCCCAATGCCAATATGGATTTGTGGCTGTGCTTGAATAATCCGCCGCTGATTAAATTCTGCTAACCGTTGGCGCATATCTAATGCTGCTTGTACGGCTCTCCAAGCATGATTTTCTGTCAGGGGTAAAGGCGCACCAAACACCGCCATTAAAGCATCGCCAATAAACTTATCTAAAGTGCCTTCATGGTTAAAAACTGCCTCTACCATTGTTTCAAAATACTGGTTGAGCAATGATACTACCTCAGCCGCACCGAGATTTTCTGTCAGGGTAGTATATCCACGGATATCAGAAAATAAAATTGTTACATCTTTCCGTTCTCCCACCATTAAAGCATCGTCCCCCAAAGCCATAACTTGTTCAGCAACATGGGGTGTAAGGTAGCGGTACATGGTAGTTTTTAGGCGTTTTTCCTGGCTGATGTCTTCTAGAACCACCAAACCACCCCGCACTCCACCTTCAGGATTAGTTAAAGGATTCACAGTTAGATTGGTGCTGCGTTCAACTTTTTGTACCTCACTCGCACTCAAAAACTTAGATTGGGGAGTCAGGGGTAGATTCCAGGGAATAAAAACATCTGGATTTTGGCGATCGCACAATGCCAAAATTAAGGAACCAGGAGTGTAAAGAGGTTCTCCTGAGGGAGAAGTGTTATTTTGGTTCTGAAGTTGCTGATTGCTTGGTGTCGCCCCATCACTCTTTACTTGGCTCTCAGCAATAGGGACATGGTACAATCCCACCGTCAAATTTTGTTCTGGAACATAATGTTTGGCTCCAGTTTTTAAACTATCTTCCAGCCGCATTTGTAAATTTTCAATGGGGACAACTTCCCAAACAAAGCGACCAAGTAAATTTTTTTCCCACAAATGTTTATGATTTTTGTGAGGATTATCTCTGATTGGACAACCTAGTAATTCTAAAGCCGCATCATTAATTGTGACAATCCGACCTACCATATCTGTAGAAATTACCGCATCAGATAAACTTTGTAAAATATCTTTCTGATATTGTTTTTCTAACAGCACATTTTCAAAAAGTCGAGCATTTTCCAAAGCAATTCCAGCTTGGATATTAAAAGCTCGCATAAATTCTTCATCAGATGCAGTAAAACTACCTTGTTGCTTATTAATTAATTGAGTTACGCCGATTAATTCATTGGCGGAATTAAATACTGGTAAACATAAAATATTGCGAGTTAGATATCCCGTTTTTCTATCTGTAGATGGATCAAAGCGGGGATCTCGATAAGCATCTGGAATATTCACAGCTTGCCCAGTAGCAGCCACATAGCCAACAATTCCCCGGTTGCAAGGCATCCGGATTTCGATGGCGTTTGTGCCATCTGCCGCCGCCGCTACCTTTGTCCAGAGTTCCCCCATTTCTTTACGATATAAAAATAAGGTGCTGCGGTCTGCTTGCATTAAAATCCGAGCTTGCTCCATCACTATTTGCAAAGTTGCTTCTAAATCTAAACTTTGCCCTAGGGTTTGAGTTGCTCGTAAAAGTGCTGTGGCTCCTCGTTGATTGCGAGCTGCTACATAGAAAGTTTGGCAACTTTCCAAAATAATCCCAATCGAAGCTGCAAAATCTCGAAATCTTTCCTCATCATCATGATCAAAGGGAATATTTCCAGCTTTATTAGCCAGTTGAACCACTGCAACAGTTTGGTTTTTACTACTCAAAACTGGCATACATAAAAGATTGTGAATTTTGTAGCCCATTTGTTTTTCTAATTCTGGGCTAAATAGAGGATGAGTAGCAGTTTCAGCTATATTTAAATATTTGCCAGTGCTGGCAACTTGACCGGGAATACCAACTGAAATAGGAGTGCGAATTTCTAAAAATTTTTGACTATTATCTTGGGGAACTTTTGACCACAACTGGCCTTTATCATAATCTACTAAAAAAATGGCAGTGTGTTCTGCTTGGAGGATTTGACCAATTTTCAGTGTGATGGCTTCTAGCACTTTCTCCAGCATAGTTTCTAGAGCTTCATTATTGATTAGCTCAATCGCTCTGAGAAATTGCTGAAACTCAGCAGTAATAAAATCTAGTAAACAAACAAATTCGTTAACAGAAAGATCTTTAACACGACGCAGCAAGGCGTGGGTACGATTAACCTGAGTGAGTTCAGTTAATGTAGCCAAGACGCTACCAGGATTAGGGAGTGTCATGGGGATTAGGGATTAGGGACTAGGGACTAGGGGGGGAGGGGGAGACAAGGGAAGGGGGACAAGGGGGACAAGGAGGACAAGGACGACAAATGACAAATGCCCCATACCCCATGCCCTTTTTTATACTTCCTGCTGTACGCAGTTTATGATGGCTACTTAGAGTACTTTTGTCAACTTTTGCGAAAAAATTATTTTTTGATAATAATCTTGTAGCTGACGTGTAGCATTTGCCCATCCCCACCTTTCGGCTTCTCTACGGGCATTTTGACGGATCAAGTCACATTCTTGTTTCTCCTGTAACAAGCGAACAGTAGCGGTAATTGCACCTTGAATATCTGCTGTTGGCTCAAAAAGATAGCCATTGACCCCGTCTGTAACAATATCAGGAATTCCACCTGAACGAGCTGCGACTACAGGACAACCTGCGGCCATTGCTTCTAGTAGGACTAATCCTAGTGTCTCTGTCCGGGAAGGAAAAATAAAGGCATCAGCACTCGCAAAAGCCGAACCTAATTCCCGTCCCATGAGATAACCGACAAAGTTGGTATTAGTCCCAGCAAAATGTTTTTCCAGTGCTTGGCGGTGGGGGCCATCTCCTACCAATGCTAACCGCGCTTGGGGAATTGCCTCTAAAATTGGTTTGATCCGCTCAATTTCTTTCTCGGCAGATAGACGACCAACGTAGAGTAATAGAGGATTTTGGGGATGATTTTGTGATAGACGCGATCGCATCTCGATACTAGCTAAATCAGGATGGAATAATTCTGTATCCACGCCTCTTTGCCACAAATCTACCCGTTCAATCCCATGTGCTGTTAATTCCTCCATCATCGCCGTGGAAGTACAAAGATTTAACTCAGCTTGATTGTGTGCGCCTTTGAGTAATTCCCAAAGTAAGCCTTCCAACATTCCTAAACCGTAATGCTGAAGATATTGAGGTAAATGGGTATGGTAAGACGCTACTAAAGGAATTTTCAGGACTTTACTATAAAATATCCCAGATAATCCCAAAACTGCTGGATTGACGACATGAATAATATCTGGTTTAAAGTCTTCTAAAGCGTAACCAATTGCTGGTCGGGGTAGCGCCATTTTTAACTCTGGATATAATGGCAGGGGAAAGCCACTAACGCCGTAAACTTTAGCTCCTTTATGTTCGGTGATCCCGCCTTCTGGGGCAATCACTAAGACTTGATTTCCATGACGCTGTAGATGGTCAACGGTGTGACGCAAGCGCGTTACAATACCGTCCACCTTGGGCAAAAAGGTTTCGGTGAATAGGGCTATTTTCATAAAAAACTATTCAATCCAGGCAGATAATCCCAGCTTGTTTTGCGTTTGTTGATCAATCACAGGGTAAACCGTCTCGCGTGGTGTAATCAATTCTGCACAGTCAGAATTAATGTTTTGCCGCTGTTGTTGAACAAAATCGGAAATGTCTTCAATCTGCAAAATCCAATCTTTGGCATAATTAGCCAGCACTTTTCCCCGTAACCCTAACTGAATAGCCCGTCGTTGCAATTTGGCCCCTGATGGATCATGATCCGGGTCCCATTGCAACCGCACCTGTGACTCTTTTAGCTCTAAGTGCCAAGCATTTTTACTGAGATAGACTTCGGGATTAAATGTGGAATGTACTGCTTGTGCCAACATTTCTTCAAAAGCCCAACGTTGAATCCAAATAGCTAATATTACTTCTTGCCCAGTTTTTATACCCCATCCGGAACGATACATCATCCACAAAAAATTCGGCTTGATCCAACTCATCCGATCAAGACTAAATTCGCCGCCAAAATACCCGTGGGTGGCAGCGAAGTGACCAATAGCTGGACGATATGCTTGATACACAACAATTGACTGGTCGTCATATTGGGCTAGGATATGACGACCAGTTTCAGGCCAGCGACTTACTTGACTTAAATAGGGTTCTGTTATCAACCGCACACAGAATTTACCTTACTTTCTATGCCAAGAGACTTTAGGCAGGATTTGCTTGTTGTCAACTCGTTTTTGATACTTGATAGCAAAATTTAGCAGAGAATCAAGCAGAGAATCAGAGAGATAGTGAGGTTCTAAACCTAAATCGAGTAGTTTTGTATTTTTAGCGTTGAAATAATGTTCTTCTTTCTCGACTCTGGGGTTATCCAGGTGATCGACTTCCACATTCAATCCCATTGCGTTCCCGGCTTTTTTCACCATAATTGCCAAATCACCAACACTGAATTGTTCGGTAAATTGGTTAAAGACACGGAATTCACCAGGTTGGGCTGGATTAGCGATCGCTATTTCAATACACCGCACTGTATCCCGAATATCTAAAAAGCCCCGCGTTTGTCCGCCTTTACCGTAAACAGTCAAGGGATGGCCAATAGCGGCTTGAATACAAAAGCGGTTAAGTGCTGTACCAAATACCCCATCGTAATCGAGGCGATTGATCAACAATTCGTCCATTCCCGTTTCTTCGGTTAAAACCCCATAAACTACACCTTGATTTAAGTCTGTAGCCCGCAATCCCCAAATCCGACAAGCAAAATGGATGTTATGACTGTCGTGGACTTTGCTGAGGTGATACATTGAACCTGGTTGTTTAGGATAAGGCAATGTATCCTTGCGCCCGTTGTGTTCAATGGTGATATAGCCTTCTTCGATGTCGATATTGGGTGTACCGTATTCACCCATTGTCCCCAGCTTGACTAAATGACAATCGGGGAAATCTTCTCGCATCGCATACAGCAAATTCAGAGTCCCGACTACATTGTTTGTCTGAGTCAGAACTGCGTGTTCACGGTCAATCATCGAAAATGGCGCCGATCGCTGTTCCCCAAAATGCACGATCGCACCAGGTTGGAATTGGTGCAGTGCTTTATGGAGGAACTCGTAATTAGTGATATCGCCAACAAAAAGGTCTATGGATTTACCGGTTAAGTCGTACCAGCGCTGAATACGTTGCTGAATTGGCGCGATCGGAGTGAGAGTTTCGACACCTAACTCGTTATCCCAGTGCCGCCGCACTAAACTATCTAATATCCCAACCTCATAACCTTGATTTGAAAGGTAAAGAGCAGTTGCCCATCCACAATAGCCATCGCCACCAATAACCAGGACTTTCATTTTTACCTGTTTCACTCGCTGTAAGCTAAATCTATCAGGTTTGTGTCACCTCTCAACCACCCAAAGGGAGAAAATCGAGATTGGGGGGGACATATCAAGTCAAAAGTCAAAAGTCAAAAGTCAAAAGTGCGAAGAGGGGGACAAGAAGGACAAGAGACCTCTTGCAAAAGTCCTTTTAGCAAGAGGGGGGAAAAGGGTAAAGGTTAAAGGGAAAGGGGATAATACAAAACCTTTTCCCCTTCCCCCCGCCCCTTATCCCCAAAGGGGGCCCCACCTTCCCTTTTTCCCGACTTATGCAAGAAGTCTAAGGGAGATAAATAAGAAATGAATGCCCAATGCCCAATGCCCCATGCCCCATTCATTGCGGAACTTTATATTGCTGGGCTATGTAGTAGAAGAAACGGTAGTAATCAGTAAAATCTTGGCTTTGGCTACGCCCTTGCCAGTAGTATTTAACTTGACCCTGAGTGATGGTGAGGGTCATGGAACTTACTTGTTGACCCACTTCTACAACCATTACCCCAGGTATTCCTTGGGCAGTCTTAAAATTAGGATTCACAGTAATTTTAGCATCAGGGCTGGCTGATTCTGGTAGCCGATTCCCAGCCCAAGCCCGAATTACTACTGAGCTTTTTTGCGGTGAAACAAAGGCAATGCCGTCGTCATTGTCTGGAGGTGGCAAAGCATTCCAGTTACTTGGATAGGGAAACTCAAAGCCGTAGCGGTTATTAATATAAGTCTTCCAAGCTACATTAGAGGCGTTGAATCCAGGTGCTGTACACCCCCACAGCATGATTACGAAAGCGATCGCTCTGCTAAATCTGTGAGCATTGAGATAAATTTTTCGCCCCAAACTACAGGCTTTAACCGTAGCAGTAGACATTATTGCACCCAGTTACCAATTCTCGAAAGTTGGTTTTAGTTTATACTCAAAATTGATTTTTAGCACGTTGAATTTTTATTTTTGTTTCAGAGGAATAGTAATCACAAATTCAGTACCTTCTCCTGGTGATGAAATGCATTCCAAAAAACCACCATGTTGTTTGGTGATAATTTGGTAGCTAATGGCAAGTCCCATACCTGTACCTTTGCCAACTGCCTTGGTAGTGAAAAAAGGATCAAATATACGCTGTTTAATATTTTCTGCGATTCCTGGGCCGTTATCAGCAATCCGAATTTTTACTAGATTTGATTCTATTAGTTGGGTGTAAATGTTAATCTGCGGTTTTTCTCTGTGCAATAATTTTTCTCTTGAGCATTGTTTAATCATCAGTGAATCTTCTAAGGCATCAATCGCATTTGCCAAAATATTGATCAATACTTGGTTTAGCTGTCCAGAGTAACATTCGACTAGGGGTAAGTTGCCATATTCTTTGATCACTTCAATTTCGGGAAGTTTATTTTTACCCTTGATCCGGCTATGTAAAATCATCAGGGCGCTATCGATTCCCTCATGGATATTAACCGCTTTCATTTCAGCTTCGTCCAAACGTGAGAAATTTCGCAGTGAAAGCACTATTTCCCGAATGCGAATTGCCCCAAATTGCATAGATTTCACTATTTTTGGCAAATCTGACCGCAAGAAATCTAGTTCTATCATTTCTGTAAAATCCTCAATTTCTGGCACTGGTTGGGGATAGTGTTTTTGGTAGAGTTCTAATAGTTGGAGCAAATCTTGGGTATATGTATTGGCGTAGTTGAGATTGCCATAAATAAAATTCACAGGGTTGTTAATTTCATGGGCTACGCCAGCGACTAATTGTCCCAAACTTGACATTTTTTCACTTTGAATTAGCTGAGTTTGGGTGTGTTGAAGTTCCTGTAATGTGGCTTGAAGTTTGTGTGTTTGTTGGCGTAATTGTGCTTCCGAGTTCAGCAGGGCGGCTTCGGCTTGTTTCCGGGCGGTAATATCACGAAAATACCAAATTCTGCCGTAAAATTCACCTGCGGGTGATCGCACTGGTGCTGAATAACGGTCAAAAGTCTGTCCAGATTTGAGTAAAATTTCATCACGGCTTTCTTCTTGGGGATGTTGATACAAATACTCAACTTTAGCCAAAAATTCTTGAGGATTCTCTAGTTGATCTAATACCCATCCCAAGAGTTGGCGATCATCATTAGTTGCCAGTATTGTTGCCGGAATTTGCCATAATTCAGCAAAATTTCGATTATAAGATGCTACTAATCGATTTTCATCAATAATCAGAATTCCATCGATAGAAGCTTCTTGTTGCGCTTGCAATATAGCATTACCACGTAACAGGGCTGTTTCTGCTTGTTTGAGTTGAGTAATATTAGTCGCTGTACCAGTTGTTCCCAAAATATTCCCAGTTTCATCTTGTAATAAGCAGGCATTACATAACAAATGCAAGCTCTTACCATCTTTGGATAGAACAACAGCTTCATAATGATAGACTGACTCGGCTGTTAGTTTTTGTGGCAAAATATTTAAGCTTTTTTGCAGTTTTTCTGAAGGCTCAAACTCGCTACAGTGACGACCAATCATTTCTTCGGGTTCATAGCCATAGATATTTTTCACTGCTTGATTTACAAAGATAAAATATCCTTGGGTATCTAATGACCAAATCATATCTTGGCAGGTTTCAACTAATTGACGATACTTGCTTTCACTCTCCTGCAAAGCTTCTTCAGCTTGTAAGCGCTTGATACCTAAAGCAATCTCATTAGCAGCTAATCTCAACGCATCTAAGGTTAATTCTGTGAGGGGATGACGGGCAAACATTGCAATCACACCAACCAGATTTCCATCTAAAATTAAAGGATATCCAGCGAAAGCAACCATACCTTCACGCTTAGCCCACTCTTTATCCCCCACACGCGGATCTTCTAAGACTGAATTAGTTAAGTGAGGTTGACGTTCTTGGGCGATTAATCCAATTTTGAACATCCCTACAGGAACGCGCCTGTGAGGCCCGTCAATGTGGGTATACATTCCCGAACTAGCTTGTAGTTCCAATACATTTTCCTGGGAATTTAATGTCCAGATGCGAGCAAAGGCAGCATTTAAGTGCTTGACTATAGCATCTGTACAATGTTTAAGACTAGCTTTTAATGTAGAACTTTGAGTAATAGCAGTATTAATTTCTACGTGCAATGCTGCTAAAGCTACTTTTTCTGCAAGTGCTAATTCTGCTTGTTTGCGAGCAGTAATATCTTGACAAGTTACCAAAATTCCCAAAAAATTTTTTTGATTATCTTTTAAAGGAATTTTATGAGTTTCTAACCACAGTTGTTTACCATCTGCTTGGATATATCGGTTGATAATACCATACTCTGGTTTTTGAGATTGTATGACTTGTAAATCTGACTCCCAAAACCAGTCAGGCTGGTTTTGATTTTTAATTAAATCATAATCAGTTTTACCAATAATCTTATTTGGCTCATCTAGTCCTATGATTTCAGCAAATTTTTGATTGCTTCCCGAATACACAGAATTAAAGTCTTTCCAATAAGTTGCTAGAGGTATATTATTGATTACCTGTTCCAGTACTTGTTGTGAAGTTTTGAGTTTCGCCTCCTGCAACTTTTCTTGTGTAATATCACGAATAATACCAATTAAAAACTGGTTACCTAAACCATCTGCAAAACAAGATTTTTTAATTAATAGCCAGGATTTGACACCATCTAGATTAGTCCAAGATTCTTCTGTTTGATGAGCAATGCCGGTATTAAATACAAATTCATCTTGCTCGCGCAGTTTATCTGCTTGATTTTTAGAAAAAATATCATATTCTGATTTCCCAATTAATTCTGTTTGCTCAAAGCCGATAAAACGACAATAAGCCGCATTCAGAAATACCCAATTATGTTGGCGGTCTTTGACAAAAACTGGGTCAGGTATACTATGGAGTATCTGAAGCAGAAACTCTGGATAATATTGTATATATTGCATATTGTAAATTTATTAAAAAATGTTTAATAATGTTAATTTATTATTCACATTGTCATCTCAAGCAAAACTATTGTTTAACAATACATAGAAATTCTATTTTATTTGATTAGCTATTTCTTGCTTTTAGTATTTTTTATTGATGATTTTTTGAATAAAATTACAGATGATATAGCTCCTGGCTTCGTGCTGTCTAAGTAGTTTTTTATACAAGATTGTATTTATTATAAATAGTAATTCTAAGGAAAATATGAAGAATTGCCTAGGAGAAAAATTTATTTCTCTAGTTGGAGGTATTGATTAAATTGATTAACTTCTAAATTGTTACTAGTGGCACGAGTTTTGTTAATTTTGAAAGTAAAGTTCATATGCACACAATTAATAAAAAGTCAATAAAAAAAGCCTGGAGTCAGGCGATCGCACAACCTGGGGTAGAATTTCCCCGTAGCGAATTACCGATTCTGTTTGGCAAGATACCTGAAGGTTTACGCGGCACACTGTACCGCAATGGCCCTGCAAGGCTAGAACGAGGTAACACCCATGTAGGACACTGGTTTGATGGCGATGGGGCGATTCTAGCTGTGAATTTTACCGATGCAGGGGCTAGCGGAGTTTACCGCTATGTGCAAACGCCTGGTTATCAAGAAGAAGCAAAAGCAGGTAAACTGCTTTACGGTAACTATGGCATGACTGCACCAGGGCCAATTTGGAATCAATGGCGTAAACCAATTAAAAATGTCGCCAATACCTCAGTGTTGGCATTACCTGATAAACTTTTAGCATTGTGGGAAGGCGATCGCCCTTATGCCCTTGACCTTGAAAATATTGAAACTCTAGGCTTAGATGATTTAGGTGGTTTGGATCGGGGTTTAGCCTATTCTGCCCATCCCAAAGTTGATTACCAAACGAGAGAGATTTTTAACTTTGGTTTGAGTCCAGGACTAAACGCCACACTCAACATTTATAAAAGCGATTTTACTGGCAAAATTCGCCAAAAAGCCCAGGTTTCCCTAGAGGGTGTACCCTTAATTCATGATTTTGTCTTGGCGGGACAGTACCTGGTATTTTTTGCGCCAGCAGTGCGCTTAAATATTTTACCTGTGCTGTTTGGGGCTAGCACATACGGTGATTCGCTAAAATGGCATCCTGAAGTAGGAACACAGATTTTAGTATTTGATCGGGAAAACTTATCTTTGGTAAGTCGGGGACAAACCGAACCTTGGTTTCAATGGCATTTTGCCAACGGTTATGTTGATGCTAGCGGTACAGTAATTGTTGATATCGCCCGTTATCAAGATTTCCAGACAAACCAATATCTGAGGGAAGTGGCCACAGGAGAAACTCATACTGCGGCTAAAAGCACCCTCACACGAGTTCATCTGCGTCCCGACACAGGTAAAGTTACAGCAATTCAAGAACTAGTAGACAGACATTGTGAATTTCCGGGTGTACCTCAGCAAAATGTGGGAAAAGCTTCACGTTACACCTATATGTCCACATTCCGCCCAGAATCAGATATATCCCAAGAAATATTAAATGCGATCGCGCGTTTCGATCACCAAACAGAAACCTTTACGTCCGCAGATTTAGGCGCAAACCGCTATTGTTCCGAACCTATCCACATTCAAGATGGGCAAAATCAAGCACAAAGCTGGCTAGTAACCGTTGTTTATGATGGTAATTCTGATAGTAGCGAAGTTTGGGTATTTGATAGCGATCGCTTAGATGACACACCCGTTTGTAAACTCGGATTACCTAGCGTCATTCCCCCAGGTTTTCACGGTACATGGAAACCTGATTAATTCTCCTAAATTCGTAGTCAGGACTTCAGTCTTTATAATCATCAACTAACTTTTGGGATGCTTGATTTAACTGCTCAAGCATCCTTTGCTGTTCAGTATATTCTAAAGCACTGAAAATACTTGCGTACTCTTCTTGGAAACTTTCTAATACATCGCTAATTAATAATTCCACCAATTGCTGACGCTGATTTCGATTATTCTCAGAAAACCTCCCGACTTTAGAAATAACATTGTTCAAGCGATTAGGTGTTACCAAAGTCAGCATTTCCTGGGTTAACTCTTCTTCTAGAGTTAACTCTTGAGTGATTATTGGTTGTGGTTTCACAGCCCATTTTTGTGCTTGGTGAAATCGGCTATTCTCAGCAAAATCCGGAATTTTCTGCTTAATAATGGGACGGATTTTCTCTTTACCCTTCTCTATATAAATAGAATGCAGCGGTTTAATTACAACTCCTTCAGCCTTATTCATGAAAGGCAACTTCGGCAAACCTAAAATTGCCCCAATTGTAGATTCAAACTCAATATTATATGCCAAAGCATCATTATATTTGCCGATGAATAACGGCGCTGCTGCCATGATGCCCACTTGCAGTAATAGTTTGAGCGCTATTTCATAATCCAAATAATATCTTTGTGCTGCATTATCACTTTTCAGCACAACAATATCAAAAGCACAATATTCTATTTTTGGTGAATAATAAACACCAGTTTGCACAGCCTGAACATAACTAACAGCAGGTACATCAGGATGGGGATATTCTCCGCCAAACAATTCTCCGTAAATATATATTTTTTGCAAATTAGTTTCCGATTGCAAAATTCGGAAAATCTCTGTTACTTGGTGCGCTAATTTAGTTTTTAAAGATTGATAATCAAAAAAATCTTCTCCTGGCTGTAAAAATTCCTTTCTTTTGGCAAAGCGGACATCTACACCATCGGTAGTTACGCCAAAATTAGCGCCATGAATTTTTTCTGTTACCACCCAATCTGTTTTATTAAACAAGCGATAATCAGACTCTGTTAAACCCCATTTATTAAAATTTTCCGGGATTTTTTCATAGCTAATATACGTCCAGTCTGTGACGTTGCTATCTATTGTGTCCATAAACAGTCAGAAATACAGTGATCGTATTTTTGTAGTATATAAGTAACATAAAAGTAATCATGGCTGCAACCCTGATTTTGAGGAATACAGTAGGAAACTGAGTAAAATTACTCTATACACTGAAAGACTTGAGGTAACGTGCGCCTGGTTTTTAACCAGGAGTTCTTATCCTTCCGTATTGTTTTTGATAGATTAGAAAGAAAGCTTATATAACAACTTACGCTGATTAAGCATAATCCCCAATGACCACTTCTAAACGCCGCTATCACATCACTACTTTTGGTTGCCAAATGAATAAAGCCGACTCAGAGCGCATGGCTGGCATATTAGAAGACATGGGCTTAGAGTTTGCTGAAGATCCCAATCATGCAGATGTGATTCTCTACAATACCTGTACGATTCGGGATAATGCCGAGCAAAAAGTATATTCTTACCTGGGTAGACAAGCGAAGCGCAAACACGAGCAGCCTGATTTAACATTAATTGTTGCTGGATGCGTTGCCCAACAGGAAGGGGAAAGTTTATTACGCCGTGTCCCCGAATTAGATTTGGTGATGGGGCCACAACACGCCAACCGTCTGAAAGATTTGCTGGAATCGGTATTTGCAGGTAATCAAGTTGTGGCTACCGAGCCAGTTCACATTATGGAAGATATCACCCAGCCGCGACGGGATAGCAAAGTGACGGCTTGGGTGAATGTAATTTATGGCTGTAACGAACGCTGTACCTATTGCGTAGTTCCTAATGTGCGTGGTGTAGAACAATCCCGCACACCAGAAGCTATACGCGCCGAAATGCTAGAATTAGGCAAGCAAGGTTACAAGGAAATTACCCTACTCGGTCAAAATATTGACGCTTATGGACGGGATTTACCAGGGGTGACACCAGAAGGGCGACACCTGCACACCTTCACAGATTTACTGTATTACGTTCATGATGTGCCAGGGGTGGAAAGACTACGTTTTGCTACTAGTCATCCCCGTTATTTTACTGAGCGATTAATTAAAGCCTGTGCAGAATTACCCAAGATTTGCAAACACTTCCATATTCCCTTTCAGTCTGGGGATAACGAACTGTTGAAAGCAATGGCAAGGGGTTATACCCATGAGAAATACCGCCGGATAATTGATACAATTCGCCGTTATATGCCAGATGCGTCGATTAGTGCCGATGCAATCGTCGGTTTTCCAGGAGAGACAGAAGCACAGTTTGAGAATACCTTGAAATTGGTAGAAGATATTGGCTTTGACCTGTTGAATACAGCTGCCTATTCTCCGCGTCCAGGAACACCCGCCGCTTTATGGGAAAATCAGCTAAGCGAAGAAGTAAAAAGCGATCGCCTACAAAGATTAAATCATCTAGTGGGCATCAAAGCAGCCGAGCGATCGCAACGTTATTTTGGACGCATTGAGGAAGTTTTAGTAGAAGAGCAAAATTCCAAAGATCCCACCCAGGTAATGGGGCGCATAGGCGGTAATCGTCTGACTTTCTTCACTGGCGATATCAAGGAACTTAAAGGGCAATTGGTGAAAGTTAAAATTACCGAAGTCCGCGCTTTTAGCTTGACTGGGGAACCAATAGAGGTGCGCCAAGCTATGACGGTTTAATCAAAGATTAGATAGTATTTGGGCATGGAGTTCGAGTGGAATGAGTCCAAAGCAACTACAAACTTAAACAAACACGGAGTCAGTTTTGAAGAAGCTAAAACTGTGTTTGCTAATCCGTTAGCAGTTATCTTTAATGATCAAACGCACTCTTCTATGAATGAGCAGCGAGAAATCATTATTGGTCACTCCAGACAAAATAGGTTGCTGTTGGTTTCATTCACCGAACATCCTAATACTATTCGGATCATTAGCGCCCGTTTAGCGACTCGAAGGGAACGTGAAGATTATGAGCGAAACACCTTTTGAAGATACAAAAAATTCTGATGACGAACTTTTGGCTGAGTATCAATTCGATTACCAGAAAGCGAAACCGAACCGCTTTGCTAAGCATAGTGGAACACAAGATCTAACAGTTGTGGTTTTGGATGAAGATGTGGCAAAAGTTTTCAAAACTCCCGAATCAGTTAATAAAGTGCTAAGAGCATTAATTGAGTCTATGCCCCAAACACCAAACAGCGAGACAGCTTAACAATTGGTTGTCGCAGAATGCGCGTTGAAGCGATCGCCTGTAAACATTAAATCATCTCGTAGGTATGAAAGCAGGCGATCGCTTACCAAATACTCTCGAATGCTACGATTAAAAAATATTATTTGATATTTTTTATGACACTGGTGATTATCGCTGAACCTGCACCACTAGAAATGAATCCTGATGGTGTGGTTCGGGTTGGTAAAACTCGCGTCACACTTGACACCATAGTTGCTGTGTTTAAACAAGGGACAACAGCAGAAGAGATTGTTCATCGCTTTCCATCTCTTCAGCTAGCTGATGTATATGCCACGATAGCCTTTTACCTCAAACATCAGCAAGAAGTTGAAGCATACCTACAGCAACGACAACAACAAGCGCAAGAAATTCGCCAGATGAATCAGTCCAGATTTGATCCGCAAGGTTTGCGCGATCGCCTACTGGCTCGCAAGGCTGAACAGGAACAATGTTAAAATTGCTGGCGGATGAAAACTTTGATAATAACATCGTCAGAGGTTTGCTGCGACGTAACCCAAATATTGATATTGTCCGAGTCCAAGAAGTTGGTTTATCGGGTAAGGATGACCCAACAATATTGTCATGGGCAGCACAGGAAAATCGAGTGTTACTCACCCACGATGTTGCTACAATTACACGCTACGCCTATGAACGGTTAGCCCAAGGTCAGCCAATGCCAGGGGTGATTGAAGTTGGCCTTGATATGCCAATTGGAAGAGTTATAGAAGATATGATGATAATCTTAGAATGCAGCCTAGATGGAGAATTGGAGGGGCAAATTCAGTATCTTCCACTGTAAGTAAAAGCGGAGATGTTATGAAAGCGATCGCCTACATAGATTAAATCATTTATGACAAAAACAAAAAACGGCAGGTTCCGGTTTAAGCAGGTAATCGCCTTCTACATTCCTAAGTATTTCTGCGAAAAATTAACACCTGTAACTTTTCTAACTATAGTAATTACAAAACAGCATAAAGCTATCACTCCACAAGAATTAATCAATAATTGTGCTATCCAAAAATTTTGAAAGCCAAACTTGTTAGTTATTCTACTCATCAAATCAAGTACTGGCATATGAAATAAGTAGATACCAAAAGAAAATTCACCAATAATAATTAAAACTCTAGGCCAATTATTAATTTTTTCTCGTACTGCTAAGAATAGTAGTATTAATAAAAACGAAGATAAAAAGGATGATGCCTTAACTTGGGAATTGGCAAAACTAGTTAGATTGAAAATTTTCCAAAGTAAAAGCGCTTCAATTATAGCTAAAACTATAGAACCTATATACAGTAAAATAATCTTTCTAATATTTCTATTTTTAATATTTAAATTACTTTTATTTGCTAGAAGTCCCAAATAGTAAAAACCAACCCACACAGTAAAAGGGAGTGCGTACCAAGGAAAGTGAATATCATAATTAAGGTGCAAGCTAGAAAAGTACAAACCAAGCAACGACAAAGGAGACAGTGATAACCATAAAAAGTTTTTAACTGTGCTTTTTGTTGACGCAGCCATTAAAGGTGTCAACAAAATTAACTGAACAAGAAGGATGATGAAGTAATAAGGTCCTGAAATCTTCCCTGTTATCATATCTATAACAATTTTGCTCCAATGCCATTGATAATTATGCTTGTAAAACAAAATTATTAAAGCGCACCATACTACATAAGGGATAAGTATCCTGCTAAGTCTTTTCTGATAAAAATCTAAATAATCTGATAGTTTCGTAAACTCATAAATGGGTGTAAAATAACCAGAAATAAAGATAAACACGGGAACTACAAAGTTAACAAATTGCCTGAAAATCATGGAGAATCCGTAATTCCATTCAGTCTCATCATTAATACCAGATGCGTGAATTGCAACTACTGCTATAATCGCTAGTCCACGGAAAGCTTGAAATGATAAATCTTTATTCTTCATTTCTAATTAAATCTGAATAGGTTAAGTGGGCAGAGGGGATCAGGAATCAAGGGGATGACGAGATGGGAAGACACGGTGACGCACATAAATAATAAATGATAAATGCCCCATGCCCAATACTTCTCTTCTCCCAAGGTGAGACGCGCAAGGGACGAGACACTGCGCGAACGACTTCGCGGTAGTTGAGCGAAGTCGAAACTCAGTACAAGTGCCCAATGCCCCATGCCCAATTTAAGTTGGCAAATGCAAGACGTTTAAAGCTAGAGAAATTAGGGAGAGGAAAGTTAAAAACCCAATTGTATCTAGCATTGTTGTGACTAATGGCCCGCTAACTAAGGCAGGATCTAGTTTCAACTGCTTCAAACCCATTGGTAGTAAAGTCCCAAGTGTGACTGCCACAATAGTATTTGTTGCCATTACTAACCCAGCAATAAAAGCTACCCATCGTTCTTGAGGGTGTGCCCAAATCAAGGACAGCATAATCATTGTCAGGGCTAAAGCTAAGGCTGTGCCTAAACCAGCCAGAAGTTCTTTGCGGAGAATTTTCAGCGTATCTTTGGCGGTGACTTCACCTACACCCAAGCCTCGGATTGTGACTGTCAATGCTTGAATGCCGACAGTACCACCTGTATTAGAAAAAATTGGCATGATTACAGCGAGGACTGGGACGGCGGAAATTACAGATTGAAAGGGTGCGATCGCACTCGCTGCACCAATATAAAGCGCCATAATTCCTAATAGCCAAGGTAGCCGGTTGCGAATGGTAAGCAGAGGTGAAGACAAAGCTGCTTCATCACCACTTACACCCGCCAGTTTTTGTATATCTTCTGTAGCTTCTTCTTCTAAAATATCTACTACATCATCAATCGTGATAATCCCGACTAATCGGTCTTCCCGATCGACAACTGGAATAGCGATTAAGTCATAGCGCTTCATGATTTGGGCAACTTCTTCTTGGGGAGTTTCTGTTCTCACCTTGATGACGCGATCGCTGGCAATATCTCGAATTAAAACCTCAGGAAAAGTAAATAATAGCTGACGCAGTGAAACTACCCTTACCAAAGTGCGGTTATCATCTGTGACATAGGCATAGTAAATTGTTTCTTTATCTTGATCCTGACGGCGGATTTTACTAAGAGCTTCACCTACAGTTAATCCTTCCCGCAACCGCACGTATTCTGTGGTCATCACACGCCCAGCTGTTCCTTCGGGATAGCCAAGAATTGTGGCTGTTGCTTGTCTTTGTTCGGGACTTAATTCTTGTAATAACCGTTTGATTACTCCTGCTGGTAATTCATCAAACAATTCTGCCCTTTCATCAGGACTCATTGCCTCTACAATTTGTACTACTTGCACATCATGAAGAGAATTGATCAGTTCTTCCTGTACTTCTGTGGGTAGATATTCAAAAACATCAATTGCTTGGGCTTTATTGAGTAACCTAAATGCGATCGCTCGCTCATTTATTGGCAATTTTGTAATGTATTCACCAACATCAACGGGTTGGAGATGATTCAAATCCCATTTAAGTTGGTTTAAGTCAGCAACCCCAACAATAGAATTGTGCACATCTTGCATGAGCATAATACCTCCCTCCTAATGGTCTCCCCCGCGCCGGGAGACTTTCTCGCCAGCTCAGAGGAGGTTGATACTACCGTCTTGTGGACTGTGGTCCATAACATTCAAAAATTCAATATCGATATCCAATCAGGCATCGTTAAGTCATAATACTATCCCGGAAAGGTGTTATCCGAATAGATGCAAAATCTCAGTGTGCAGAATTTGTGGTATTCCACACAAGTAGCCAACTCATCGCCCTGATTTTTCGTTTATTTAGAGTAGATTTTACTACTGTCAGTAGCTATGTCAAGCTAATAATTCAATTTACCAGTAAACTTCACATAGTCAAAATATTTACCTCTATGGTAGTAGTCTTGTGGTTAGAGACAAAATCAAGTATTGTGCTGTTATACATAAAATCAAGAGGCTAATTTTGGCGTTAATGGTATTGTCAGTTCCACCATAAAGCACTTATCAGGCTATTAATCTAATTAAAGCTTAGCTAGGAGAATCAATCTGCTAATTTTATAGCAGACGATCGATACACTAGGCTTGAGTATAGTTGTGGTAAAATTCAGGCTATTTACTAAATTTTTTAAGCAAAAAATATTCAGTCATGATAGTACTAAGTAATTGCACAGAATTATCTCTCAAATTTAGACGAAAATCCGCAACAATTTTCTCTATCTTGAGTGTATATATTGAGGTTTTGTCAATAGTCAATAGTCATTTGTCAATAGTCATTCTTACAAAGTTCTGATCGGAGGAAACCTCCGCTCAGACTTTGCGCTTTGTCATTGGGCTTGTGGCGAAGGGCATTGGTAAGAAAACTCCCCACATTCCCCTGCGCCCTCATCCCCCTCAATTTGCTTCCCCAATCAAGGTAAATGCAGCCCAATTAACTGGATGAGAGTGTTTTTTCATGGTGTTCAACATGGCGTTGCGCAATGCAACAGCTTTATCAGGATTTTGCTGCCATTGTTGATAAAATTCAGTCATTAATTCTGATGTGGGTGAATCAGGAACAGACCACAAGGAGACAATTACACTGGTAGCACCAGCGGTAATTAAAGAACGGGATAAACCAATTACGCCATCACCAGTAATTGCGCCTCTACCAGTGTCGCAAGCACTCAAAACTACCAGTTCAGCATTGATGGGTAAATTAACGATTTCCGCCGGGGTAAGCAGACCGTCATCATTCGCAGCAGGTGCAAGTGCGATCGCAGTTTTGATACCTTTACTAGGATCGTCGAGTAATCCATGCGTTGCTAAATGAATAATTCTCGCAGAGGATAACTTTTGTTTGAAAGCCGTTTTTGTCGCTTCTTCACCAGTAATCGCTTTAGTTTTCAGCAAATTGGCAATTGTTACAGCTTCTGTTTCTGCACCCGATAATTGTTGTAATTGCACAGGTGGAGAACCGACTTTTGGCATGGTAGGATTACCAATCACTAACACATCTTTACCTTTGACTTTTTGTCTTTGTTGACGTGTCAGTTCTAAAACTTGAATTGCTGGCGCAGTTAGAATAGTATGTTTTTCAATTAAATATTTATCATTTTTGGCTTGCAAGGCGGGAAAAGGTACTAAAAAAAGCGATTGGTGCGGAATGAAAATCACGCGCTCATTGGGGTTATTTGGCAGCAATGAAGCAATCGGATTAATGAGTATTTGATATAGTTCTTGTAAGTATTGTTGTTGCAGAGGTTCATCAGTAGGTTCTACTATAATTCCCCTTCCGCCTGCACCAAGAGAAACACGGCTTTTGTTAATGATATCTGCTAAAGGTTTATTTAGAGATTTGAGGCTGACTTGCTTAAAAGTGATTTCACCCTGAGGCTTGATTACCCAAATATATATTTCTGAGATTTCCCTCTGATTGGGAGAATTAATCAGAGAATATTCTACAATTGTAGCATTTTGCTCAAGAGCAATTTTTTTAATTTTCTCAATTCTGGGTAAATCAGCAGTTAATTGACGACTCTTTTGTTCTGAGAGGCGTGAAGTTAATAAATTCACAAATGCTCTAGCGCGACTGCGTTCAGCAATTTCTAAAGCTTCGTTATATTTGTTTTGTGCAATGAGAATTTTCTGTAATAAACTATAGGTTTGAGATTGGGTTTCAAAAATTGAAATTTGACTTTTATCTGTGAGGTCTATGCGGAGACTTTCATAAACTTTAATCGCCTCATATAAAGCCTCAGTTGCTTCTGGTAGCTTACCTGCTGTATAGCTAGTAATTCCCAGCTGATTAAACATCAGGGCTTCATCAAATTTTTGCTGAGATTTCCTGGCAGATAATGCAGCTTTTTTGTAAAAATCGATGGCTAAATCATATTTTTGCTGCTTTTCGTAAAATCCCCCTACTTTAAAATATATATATTGCTGAAATTGGGGATATTCTTGAGCTAATTCAATAGCTTTTTGATAGTATTCCCAAGCGCGATCGCTTTCTTGTAAATTAGCATAAGCATCAGCAATCTCAGCGTAAGCATAGGCTATCATTTCCGGTTTACCTAATGATTGCGCCTCTTTTAATTTCTGGAAAGCTGCTTGTAATTCTGGAGAACTTTTACTAGGACGAGAAGATTTATTTGCAGAAGTGAGACTTTTAAGATTGTAGGTGCTTTCCTGTGCCTTCTGTCTTTTTATAGCTTTAGGAGTAGTTTGCGCACAAGCCTGTTTTGCTTCTTCCGATTGACCCAAGGCTTTATAAGCAACACACATTCTGACATAACTAATTTTAATTGCCTGGTTTAGTTGTGGCTTGGCTAAATCAACCAAAAACTTGTTACCAGAATCATTAATTTGTTCAGCTAGTTTGAGGGTTGATTGTAAAATTACTAAGGCATCTTGATAAAATTGTATTGCTTTTTCATATTTACCTGTATCAGAATAAATGTTAGCAATATTTACTATTAGTAATGCTTGCTCTTTATCTTTTTCCAGATTATCCATAAGAGAGCTAGCCTTGATTGTTTTGGCAATGCTGAGAGCTTGTTGATAATATGTCAATGCTTGCTCTGGTTGACGCAAACTTTTATAAACTTCACCCAACACAGATAAAGTGTTGCGAAGTTTAATCGGTGATTTTTTATCGGTTTGGAAAATCTGCAAAGCTTGCTGGAGGTTTTCCACAGCTTCGGTGTACTTACTTTTGACATTGTACATATTACCAAGTCCCAAGAGTGCTTCTGCAAGTTGAGGGCGTTCGCCTGTTTGTTTCGCAATAGTTACTGCTTGTTGATAAATCCCAATGGCTTTATCGAAAGCTCCACCGGGTACTTGACTCTCAACTACACCTTTGTAAACACCTAGGAGATAATAATCCCTAGCTAAGGCGATGAGAATGTCGGTTTCCTGTTTGCGTAAACGTAGCTGAATATCTGGAGAACCACCAGACTGTTTGCGTAGCACTACCAAAGCTTGTTCTAAAAAATCAATCGCCTGGGGAAGGTCAACAGTAAAGTAGACATAACCGAGATTTTCCAGGGTGTTGGCTTCTCTTTCAAGATTCTGGATTTGGCGCGCGAGCGCTAATGCTTGTTTATAATATGCGATCGCTTGCGGAAAATTACCTAAAGCTCTATGATTACTACCGAGATTATTCAACGCTCTGGCTGCTAAATCGCGATCGTTGATAGCTTGCGCAATGTCTAAAGCTTGTTGTTGGTAGGTAATTGCTTTTTTGTAATCACCCAAATCATAGTAAACATTCCCAATACCCTTGAGCGTTCTTCCTTCTCCCAGTCGATTTTTGATTTGACGATAAATTGTCAATGCTTGCTCGAAAGCTTGTAACGCTGCTTGCGATTGATTGCGATCGAGTAAGTCTTCACCCTGTTTGAGTAGCGTATCTGCTTCGGCTTGGCGATCGCTTGAACTTTGCGCCAATACCTGCGATATTCTCAATGGTGCGATGAATGTTCCCAAGGGAAATGTCAGGTAAAGTGCCAAAGAAGCAACAGTCAGGCTTTGGAGACTAGAGGCGATTGGGCGATGACGACGACGCATAGCTACAGTGCAGATTGTCTGCTTTAGGTTTACTGAGATATATATCTCATGATTGAGAGCTTATGCAAAATGTCGCGATTTGCGCCGTTGGGAATAATTCTGCTGTTAAATATCAAAATCATCAGGGACAGAAAATTCTCCTGCACATAAACCAAATGGTCGCTGTTGCTTGTTACGATTTTGAATAGGTTTTAGTTCCGCAATTGCTTTACCTTCTTGCATAATGATAAAGCTTTTACCAGCCTCAACTTGATTGAGGTACTTGAATAGGTCTTGCTGGATTTCATCAACTGTGACTTTTTGCATTGAAATTTTTCGCTGTATTAATAGATAGATACAGTCTCTAATGCAATTAAGACCTAATTAGCAAAAAAAAATGCTGTAAGGGCAGTGATTAAAGAAACACTAGCCCCTAGCCCCTGTTTTCAAGCTAGATTAGACTGTAACCATCTTTCCAAATCCGCTACAGTGGAAAAATCCAACAAATCCTCACCCAAAGCCTCAATTTGTGATAAAGACAACTCTTGAATCTGTGACAAATACTGCTCAGGAATTCCACCCAAACGTCGATTTAACAGTCTAATAACTAGGGATATACCTTCTTGTTTTCGACCTTCCTCTCTCCCTTCTTCTCTCCCTTCTTCTTTCGCTTCTCGCAAAGCCCTTGGTTCTTCCAAATCCAGTCCCAGCATAGCTATAATCTCCTCTCGACTTAGGTTGGTAAATTTGTAAACAATAATAGTTGTGATTAAATCTATTATCGCTATTTCTGATTGTTCCTGTGCTTGTTCCAGTAGAAACCTAGCTGTGTCTATGGCTTCTGTTCCTTCTTTAATCGTCAGCAACATCAACCCTAATCCTAATGGTTGCTGCTGTACATCCCCCAATTCATCTAGATAAACTCGACGAATTTGATCACCCGCTAATAAAGACCGATGAATCCTTAAATTTGACGGTTCTAGGTTGCGAGAGCCAAAAATTATCACTCCCAACCAGTCATCATAACGGATGGGGTGGCGGTGCAGAAATAAGGATAATTCTGAAAAGAAGCGAAAATATAAATCTTCGTCTTTTTGAAACTGCACTTCGGCAAAAAATACTACTTGAGAAGCTGCATTAGCTGGAGGTAAAAACACTCCATCAATTCGGAATGCTGTTTCTTTTACTTCCACAGATTCAAACTGATAACTGTCTGCTTCTAGCGGTGGTTGCTCTACTAATTCAAACAACAAGCCAGGAAATTGCTTAAATAATTTGTAAAAAATAGTATCTCGTCGCATGATGAGTTTATGTAATTCTTCATGTTCCTGGTTAAGCCAAGAGAAGATGAATATCTTCAGCCTTTCGTAATCCAGGTGGATGTCTCAATATTTTTCAAAAGCGATTGAGAGTATTATCCCTTTTTTTATGCATGATGCGATCGCAGTTGGCTGGAAATTAAAACTCTAAGATTTCTTTGATAATACTCTTCAAGTCTTTTTCCGCTGGACGTTTCGCAAACTGCTCATGATTATAAATCCATACTAGTTTGATTACACAATCAATCGTATTCACCAAGTACATCAATCTGACTTGTCCAGAAGCACCTTTACCAGCTTTTAACTCTAGTTTGTTAAATGTCCATCCTTCAGGTAACTGAATCTTTGCTGGTAAAGGTTCATTCCGGGAATTTATCGGATATGGATCATCAATTAAACTTTCTAAAACTTCCGCCAGAAGCTCAACAAAATCGCTTCCCAAAGCTTTTGCAAGTTTCTTAAAAGAACGCCTAAAATTATCAGATTCCTCAATCGAGAAGGGATTTGAGCCAGTCACGCACTTCTCCTTTACAAACACGAGTTGAGGATTCCGAATTAATAGCTTCCTCTACAGCTTTAGACATTACAGATTCATAAGCTGGGTTTTCTCTCTCGATGATGTCAAGCTTTTGATAACCCAAAGCTTTCATATCCTCAAGGCGAATTGGCTCAGTTGAACTGGCTTGAGGTGCTAAACCCTTGCGAGCCTTTTTCCAGGGAAATTCTCCATGAGTCATATCGCTCAATCGATATGCATGATAGCCTCCAAAATATTCCCAAATCTCTTCTAAAAGTTTTTTCTGTTCATCAGAAATTTGTAATAAAAAATCTTTACTAGGAACAGGTAACTGATTGGCTTCAAATTCACTATAAAATCTGTACGCAGGTGGACAAACCGGGCCATATCGCCAAGCTTGGATTTCTTCATCAAATAATGGCTCATCATACAGTGCCAAATGCAAGCTTTGTGAATAATATAGTAGCTTTTGCACCTTCATATTGGTCATTTCAGCTTCTATACCATCCTCATAAGCTTTGACGATAAAGTAGCGAGCTACATTGAGGCAATCAATCATAACTCATCTGTGCAATTAGCAAGCTTTTATGGGAACTTATATATATTATTATAACTGAAGTTGAGTTTTTTAGTACATAAATACTATGAAGATAGTGATCGCGCTTCGCAAACATCACAAAACTGAATGTGAATTTAAAATAAAATATATACAGCTTGCATATTTACATTTGCAAAGCCAAACGAATCGCACATTGAGTAAGGAGGCGATGTTAAACCAATTGGTAGCAATGGCTAGCAAACTCAGACAATACCGCAGCTAGTCTAAGGGACTTGGTAATTCTTGAAGAATTTCTGATAAGTCAGCATTTTTAAGGAAAAAATAAAAAGTAGAATCTACTATTTCCAAGTACTTTGTATTCCGATCATAATCAATAATTGGTGGTGATATATTTTTACTATTTTGTAGTTTTGCAAGGCTATAAAGTAAATTACTCATATCAGAAGCTCGAACATCATTTGGTCTATGATGTATATCTTGAATTTTAGTTTGTAAAACGGATCTTTTCATTCCATTAGCCAAACCATCATATCCTGACTCTAAAATCACTTTAATTAGGTAATAAGGAAGAAAAAGAGGAAGTAATCCTCCTTGAGATACTGTAGAAGAATTAGAATTACCTGATGCAATTGCCTCAAGTGCTCTCTGATGTCGCACTAGGTAATCTTCTGCTTTTTTACTGACAGCATTTTGAAGATGAGGATTACGAGATACATGAGTTAAAGATTTTTGTTTTTCTAAAATTTTTGCACTAATACAGATTTATTTTAAAATCTCTTGAAGTACTCCTATACTTTTAAATGAAAGCTCATGACATTCATTTAATATTTTTTTAGAAAAACTAATTTCGAGTTTATCTGCTCCTTTTTTAGCTACCCTGATAAAGTCTTCTTCAAGCCAAGGCTCAACCGGAATTTCTTCAATTCTATCTAGTAAATCTCCATTAAATTGAACCATCTTATTTTTTTCTCTCCATACACCTAAGATTATAAAGCGAATACCCATTTCTTGAAAGGATCTCAGATCATACGCAAATTCTTTTTGAATATCATCGTCAAGATAATGAAAATTTTCAAGAATAATAAGCTGATTAAATCTTATTTTTTTCAAAATCTCAGAGATATCTTGAGGAAGAGAAAGATTGAAAGGGATTTCTTCATATTCATAATCTTTGTTTACATTAGATTTTAACTCGTTTTTTCCTTCCAATTCACTACTTCCAAAAACAGGGAAGATAGCTTTAACCTTTCCGACTAATCCTAAAGTTGCTTCTCTAGTTGTAGATTCACTATAGTTATTTTGTATAGCTACACCTGCTTGCCTCAGAATACTTGAGTAAATATCTAATATTTTAGTTTTAGGACTAAGGCTAACAACTAAATTCTTGTCATAACTAACATATTTAGAAACTAATGCTGTCTTGCCTTGCTTTGAAGATCCATAAACAATAATTTGTTTTTGAGACTTCAGTGCTTCAACGAACCTATTATCAACTTCATCTCTCTCTACATAAGAAAGAACAAGTTTACTGCTTACTCCAAAAACCTCTTCTAATTTATTTGTCATTTAATTAGTTAACTCTCTTTTGTATATCTAGATTTATTTATCCCACATTCCGCACTTCAATCAGTAGTATAAATGAACTACATTAACTAAAATCCCGAATTAGTTAATCCATAACTCTTGCATCCCTTTCCGGATGGTGCGTCTATTCCATCCCAACTCCCTTTCTACTAAAGTTTGTCCACCTATTCCCAAACCTTTGATCACTTCTGCCATGAATTGTCTTCGATCGCTTCCCTTGAGTTTTTTCACTGTTTTGATGTAAAGAGATTTTAGGTTCTCAGTAAGTTCAATGATAGATTTTGGAGATATGAGGTAGGCTGCACACTGAAATTATCTTTCTTTTATCATAGGATCAATTATTCTGTGGAGTTCTCTTAGCAATTTATAGTAGGGCAGACAAGATGCCTGCCCCACAACAAGATACAATTAACCCAACGCGGATTTTAAATCACTCAGCGCCTGTTCTAAAGCTTCTGGTAACTTACTCGCATCGCGTCCGCCGGCTTGGGCTAAATTCGGTCTTCCACCACCGCCACCGCCGCAAATTTTGGCAACAGCACCGACAAATTTACCTGCTTGCAAACCTTTCTTGTTCACCTCTGCACTAAAGGCTGCTACTAAGCTGACTTTATCAGCTTCGGGAACTGAACCCAGCACCACCGCACCGTTACCGATTTTTTGTAATAAGCGTTCGGCTGCGGTTTTCAAGGATTCGGGATCGACATCATCTAATTGGGCGACGATGATTTTATAATCACCTACAGATTCCGCTGTTTGCAGCAAGCTGTCAGATTTAGCGATCGCTAATTGTCCTTTCAATACATCCAGTTGTTTTTGGCTGGTTCTCAGTTCATTTTGCAGAGTTGTGATTCTCTCTGGTAGTTCTTCTGGTTTGACTTTAAAGCGATCGCTCAAATCTTTGACTACTTTATCCCGGACATTGAGATAATCTAGTATTGCTGGGCCGGAAACAGCTTCAATCCGCCGCACCCCAGAAGCCACGCCAGCCTCGGAAATAATCTTAAATACGCCAATCTCCGCAGTATTACTGACATGAGTCCCACCGCAAAGTTCCATTGATACGCTAGGAAAGTCAATCACGCGGACTTCTTCACCATATTTTTCGCCAAACATGGCAACAGCACCTCTGGCTTTGGCTTCTGCTAAAGGTAATATTTCGACTTTGGCTGAGTGTGCCTCTGCAATCCAAGTATTTACCTGTTCCTCAATTTGCTGGACTTCTTCTGCTGTTAAAGCACGGGGACAGTTGAAGTCAAAGCGCAATCTGTCAAAGGAAACTAAAGAACCTGCTTGGGATATGCCTTCATCGACAATTTTCTTTAACGCCGCTTGTAACAGGTGGGTTGCGGTATGGTTAGCTTGCAGACGACGACGACAAGCGCTGTCGATTTGTGCAGTTACAGTATCTCCTACTCGGATTGTACCGCGTTCGATGCGTCCGAAGTGAATAAAGAAATCAGATTCTTTTTTCACGTCATCAACGCGAATGACAACGCCATCGCCAGAGATATAACCGCGATCGCCTATTTGCCCCCCAGATTCGGCATAGAATGGCGTTTTGTCGAGGAC
Organism: Calothrix sp. NIES-2100; assembly: GCF_963875285.1. Lineage (NCBI taxonomy): Bacteria > Bacillati > Cyanobacteriota > Cyanophyceae > Nostocales > Calotrichaceae > Calothrix > Calothrix sp. NIES-2100. Next base: position 6,242,070 of record NZ_CAWNLA010000001.1, on the reverse strand, counting down.
GATTTGTACATCTGTGCCGGCTTCTGCTTCTTCTTGAGCCACACCAGCTACTAGCAAGACTTCAATTTTTCCTGTCGCTGCTGGTTGGGTATAGCCTAAGAATTCGGTGGCGTGGATATGTTCTGCAAGTTTATCCAGGGAACCCTGCACAGTTAAATCGATGGTTTCATGGGCAGCTTTGGCACGTTCCACCTGTTTTTGCATTTCGACATTGAATCCCGCTTCATCAACTGTGAGGTTGTTTTCCTCTGCGACTTCTTGCGTCAGTTCTAGGGGGAATCCGTAGGTATCGTACAGCGTAAACGCACTTTCACCACTAATTGAGGTTTTCCCTTGCTGTTTCACCTGTTGGATAATTTCCTCCAGCAGTTTTTCGCCTCTGTCAAGAGTGCGCAGGAAATTGGTTTCTTCCCGTTGCAGTTCCGCTTTAATTGCTGCTTCTCGTTGCCGCACATTGGGGTATGCTGATTCTGAAAGAGCGATCGCAGTTTCGGCAACTTGGGTAGTAAATTCCCCAGCAATACCAATTAATCGCCCGTGACGCACTACCCGCCGAATTAATCGCCGCAACACATAACCCCTTCCCACGTTGGAGGCGCGAATTTCATCAGCAATCATGTGGACGACAGAACGAACGTGATCGCCAATGACTTTCAGCGAGATTTTGGTTTTCTCGTCGCTGCTGTGGTAATCAATTCCCGCAATTTGGGCTGCTGTTTGGATAATGGGGAAAATTAAATCAGTTTCGTAATTATTCGGGACTTTTTGCAGGATTTGCGCCATTCTTTCCAAACCCATGCCCGTATCGATGTTCTTATTTTGCAGTGGTGTTAAATTCCCTTCTGCATCCCGATTGTATTGCATGAAGACGAGATTGTAGAACTCGATAAATCGGGAATCGTCTTCTAAATCAATGTTCTCATCGCCCCGTTCGGGGTGAAAGTCATAGTATATCTCAGAACAAGGGCCACAGGGGCCAGTCGGGCCAGATACCCAAAAGTTATCATCTGCACCCATGCGCTTGATTCTGGCTGCGGGAACACCAATTTGATCGCGCCAAATTGCAAAAGCTTCGTCGTCTTCCTCAAATACGCTGACGACAAGGTTGTTGGCAGAAAAACCAAAGACTTGGGTAGAAATTTCCCATCCCCAGGCGATCGCTTGTTCTTTAAAATAATCACCAAAGCTGAAGTTACCCAACATCTCAAAAAACGTGTGATGGCGTTTGGTGCGTCCAACGTTTTCAATGTCGTTAGTACGGATGCACTTTTGGGATGTGGTAGCGCGGTTAAATTCCGGTGTGCGTTGCCCTAAGAATATCGGTTTAAATGGTAGCATCCCCGCGATCGTCAGCAGCACCGTTGGGTCTTCAGGTACAAGAGAAGCGCTAGGGAGAATCTGGTGTCCTCGTTCGGCAAAGAAGTTCAGGAATAAGCTGCGAATTTCGTTACCGCTGATGTTTTGGGGATTAGAAGACATGGGTTTTACAAAATTAATCTCAATAAACTTGGGAAGGCCGACAGAGGATCGTTACTTCTTTACACACAAAGTATGCCGCATTAACATTCCCCACGCCTAGAAAGCGGGGGATGTGTACTACTGGTTTTTTTGCTTCCGAGTTCGCCTTTAGTACACCAGGCGTAGAAATCAATTCCTATTTTATTATTGAAAATTGGGCATGGGGTATTGGGCATTGGGCATGGGGTATTGATCTCCCTTATCTCCCTTGTCTCCCTTGTCCCCCCTGTCTCCCTTGTCCCCCCCTGCTCCCCTGCTCCCCTGCTCCCTCATCCCCCTCATCCCTAGCCCCTAGCCCCTAGACCTATTACCTCACCTAACCTCGGTAAGATGATCAATGCGATCGCTAACGATAAGATTAATCATTAAGAATAAATTAAATTTTTTTTCTTGAGGTCTATAATGGCACTAAAACTGAATGTACCAAACATTGCTAGTGAAGATGCAGCAAAAATTACCAGCTCCATTCATGTAATGGAACCCGATGCAAAGGTGAATGTGGATGTCGAAGCTAAAACTGTCAGCGTAGAATCCGCAGCCTCCGAGGAATCCATTAAACAGATAATTGTTGCTGCTGGTTACAAAATTGCCGGGTATTGATAATTGCCTAACCTGGCTCAAAAGTTAGATTGAGAATTAGTTAAATTCACATAAGTTTTTTTCATTGTCTCCCCCCCAACGGGGGGGAGACAATCACGTATTTAGATAAAAGAATTTTGTCTTTAGCCAAGGCTTTTGGTGATAATTTATGTATAATTACTGAAGTCTTATTGAATATTTTATGAATAGCTAGCGAATAAAAGAGAACCACAATACTTATGTTTGCCAAGGCTCGATCCGATAGCTTATTACTTGCTGTACATCTCTGAGAATATGTTGATAAGCGAGCAAAAGATATTCTTCTTAGTTCCGTATTTTAAGGGAGATAGAATTATATATCTTTAGTAAAGGCATCGGTTTTTACGGTGAAATATAAACTTTAGAAAGTTTTAAATATTCAAGTTAAGTAAAAATTGTTCTCTAATATATGCTGGTTATTAGAAACTAATTAATGTCATAGTTATTCCCGATGTCCTATACCAGGAAAATACATAAATAATTTTGTATCCAGGAGGAATATTCAGTATTTTTACTGTTTTAAAAAAAATACAGAAAAGCAGAAAGTAGGTTCAGAAGTTGGTTAACGAGTGACGATAGCTGAGGTAAATCCTTAAAAGGAGATAAAAATTGCAAATAAATTTTAGATTTAGAAGTAAAACAATTAACTATAGGGTAAGATTCCCTAACCAAAAGTACTGATATTTCAGTATTAATTAAGTAAGAACAGCAGTTTGACAAGGTCGTATTTTTAAAGTTGTAATAGGGCAGCAAACAAAGCAATGAACATTTCTATTCTGGTCTTTGGAAGTCATAAATTTATCTCCACGCTTCCAGATCAGATCCGTTATGCAACAACTTTTAGTGTAGAAGTTATTGGCGATCTGGAGCAGGCAATTTCTTATATTCAAAAATCACCACCAGACATTATGGTGGTGCAGGCTAGCCGTGAGGGCAGTATGGAACTGTGCAGTTGGTTGAAAGACCAAGCAAAGTTATCTTGGATATACTGCATTCTTTTGGAAGATCGTTCTCAGCAGATAACTGATAGAGATAAATATGGCTGGGAGTGGGAATTAGAGATGACTTCCTCAGCTTTAAAACAAGGAGCAGACGCTTATATTTGGCAACTGCCTGAAGGAAAAAGAGACTATACATTGGCAGAGTTAACTGCTAATCATCGCCTGATCCTGGCACAATTAACAGTTGGTTTGCGGAAAGCGAAAAAATATCGCGATTTAATGCGAACAAATGATTTACTGTCAGCGATCGCTTTAGCTGATTCCTTGACAGAACTCAATAATCGCCGTGCATTGGAATGGGACTTACCTAGACAAATTCAAAAAGCCCGCGAACAGACGTTGCCTTTTAGTTTAATTATTTTAGATGTAGATTACTTTAAAAAAGTTAATGATACCTACGGGCATTTAGTAGGCGATCGCCTTTTACAGTTGCTGTGTATTCGTTTAAAACATAATTTACGCTTTCAAGATACACCTTTCCGCTATGGTGGCGAAGAATTTGTCATTCTTCTCAGCAATACTACTGGTGAAGAAGCATTGATTGTCGCCCGCCGTTTGAATCGCATAGTTAGCGAACAACCATTTGCGATCAACAACCATCAGACTATTAACGTCACCATTAGTTTAGGTACAGCTTCCCTGCAAAACGATGATGATGAGCAAGGTATCAGCCTATTGCATCGTGCCGATCAATGTCTACTAGAAGCTAAAGCTACTGGCAGAAATAAAGTCATTGGTTCTTATGACTTCTCTGATGTCCCCTATCTCAAAGCTGCTTCTTCCTGACAGGGGATTGGGGGAGATGAGGAGGATGAGGAGGATGAGGGAGTGTGGGGAGATGAGGGAACTATTGACCAATGACCAATGACCAATGACCAATGACTATTGACTATTGACTATTGACTATTGACCCTTGGTTCTCAATCGCATTTTTACACTCTACCACTGAGGCACGTTGCTGCATGGCTTCTACTAAAGCTTGGTAACTTGACCAATTTTCTTGTAGCAGGGTTTTGGCTTGTAGAGCATGTAAACGCTGTTTTTGTTGAAAACTAACATTATAAAAACCTAATTTTGTCAATACCTCTGCTAGCTTGCGGCGATCATCAGATCCGCCTTCAGCATTTTGGAACACCAAATTTTCGGCAGCAATCCCAGCCATCCAAACAGTACAGTAGCGATCTAAAAGTTGTACGCTAATTTTGCCTACTTCCAACCCAGATGCTAATTCGCCATCATCAAAGCTCACACCACCTTGCCCTGGTTGCCCCTGTTTCCAAGCTTCCCACGCACTGAGAGTGTAGCCGGTTACAGGAATACCTAAAAGATGGGCAACCAGAAAATGACCTGCTTCATGGTGGATAATGCGATCGCGGTGTTCGCTCTTGAAGCCCGCAATCCAATCTAAAATCAGAGAACCTCCCTTTCCTTGAAAGCTGAAACTGTCCAGGGTAGCTATTCCCAAAATAGTGAAGGTAGCAATTGCGGGTATTGTCGGTGAAATGTTCACTAATGGCCCCAACAACACCGATAGAGTCATCAGAAAGATAGATATTGCAATCAAATTCAGGGCAGTCTGGCTCATGGCAAGTTTGCTCAATGCAACTTAATCTTTCTTCATTATTAGCCAATCTGCCAGTGATCTGAAGGATAAATTATGAAAAACTCCGATCCGTGGGTGGAGTTTTTGGGTATTGGGCACTTGTACTGAGCGTAAAGCCCCTGGCATAGTTTCTCCTGTTGGAGAGGCTGCGCCAAGACTTAGCGCGTAGCGGACACACCAGACGTGGAAGTATTGGGCATTGGGCACACTCCCCACATCTCCCTCATCTCCTAGTCTCTAATCTCTAGTACAGCACGGCGTAAATAAACGTACCATTTTACATGGCGGAAAAATTCCGAAAACAATCCTTTTGAAGGCGTGACTTTTGAATGTGTGACTTTCGCCCTGCGGTACTAGTCCTTATTCCCCACTTAATCCTCCGAATCAGATGAATTCGCCTTTTTGTTAGCAGCCTGAATAATTCTGACTACGGTATTGTAAGCTAATCCACTAATACGACTTATACCTCTGAAACTCATTCCTTCTGCATAAGATTGCAGAACAATTTGTATATCTTCCTTATTTACTTGCCGACGGTAATAAAGCGTATTTAACGTTTCACTAAAAGTTTGCCGACAACCTGGGCAGAAAAAGCGTTGACTACCTTTACTGGTCTTGCCATGTTTACGAATGCGCTCATAACCACATAGAGGACAATTGTTTGTCTGCTTAGAAAAATTGCTGTGATTTTGGTTTAGTAAACTCATGCTCTGATAGCGCATCATTAAGCTATTATCGACTTTCTTGGTTCCCAACTGAACTGCTGTCATAAATTTGTTTACCTTGTAAAAGAATTGATACGTTATCTATCTTTTTGTTGAACTAATTGCTATTCTGCTTTTCTAAGACAAAAGTGAGAGTAGCTAAGTAATAGCAATAGTAAAAGCTCAGAGGTTCATGCCAGCCGAGCATCTCACTCTAACAGCAAAGACTAAAGCATAATTATGAGGAAAATCTGAAGAAGCAGTAATTTTGGCAAAATATTTGACTTGGAATTTCAGCCTCTTGTATACAGGAAGGAATGAATCAGATGGATATTCCTGAACTACCTCTGGTGAATCAAAAAGGTCAAACCCTTGTCCTAGTAGTCAAAAAAAATATGCCAGTGCTTGATGTTATCCATCAAATGAATCAAGCCGGGACAAGCTGTGCGTTGATTTTAGAATCAGAAAAATTAGTGGGTATTTTCACTGAAAAAAACTTATTTCAGGTGATGTTTACGAAGCAGGAAGAACTAGATGTTTTAGCCAATCGAACGGCACTGACACAGGTAACGGTTGGCGAATTCATGACTCAACCTGTAATTACTTTGAGCCAGACGGATGCAGAGGATCTGCCTCCTGTTGTGCAAATATTTAGCCAGCATGATATTAGCCATTTACCCATACTTGATAGTCGCGGGAAAGTTATCAGTGTTGTCACTTGCCTGGAAGTGATGGAGAGACTAACAGCAGCCTTGGCACAAGAAGTGGCGCAAAGGCAGCATATGAGTGATTTACTGGTACAAAAGGAAGCTAGTTATCAAGCATCACAAGCGAGAATCAATGATATTGTTGATAGCGCGATCGCTACTGCAATTGTGAGTTTTCGCGTATTCCCCAATCGTGATTGGGAGTATGATTATCACTCTGTAGGCTGTGAAGCGGTTTTTGGTTATACACCACAGGAAATTTCGAGAGATAAATACTTGTGGATGTCGCGGGTGCATCCAGAAGATAGAGAAACGGTGATTATGCCGCTGTTTGATGATATTTTTGCTGAACGCACGGTAACAGTAGAATACCGATTTCAGCACACAGATGGTTCCCTTCGCTGGATATCAGGTACTTACACCTCCCGGTATGACGCAGCAGCAAACTGCTGGATTGTCACAGCTACTAGTACTGATATTACGGATCGCAAACAAATTGAAGAAGCACTCCGTGAGAGTGAAGAACGCTGGCATTTAGCGATCGCAGGTACTAATGAAGCTATTTGGGATTGGAATATCATTACCAATCAAACTTTTCGCTCTGCTCGTTGGTTTGAGATGTTGGGTTATGAACGGGAACAATTGAGCAATACAGATGATGAGTGGCACATTCGCATACATCCTGATGATTACGAAGCGGTAATTGCCGCTCAACAAGCGTACCTACAACGGCAAGTCCCAGATTATCATGTTGAGTATCGTCTTCGCCGTCAAGATGGAAGCTACGGGTGGTTTCGCTCTCGCGCCAAGGCTGTCTGGGATGAGCAGGGAAATCCCGTGCGCTTGGTTGGTTCCCTGGGAGATGTTAGCGATGTCTACGACGAACTGCACTTACGCAAACAAGCAGAACTCGCCTTGCAAGAACGTGAAGCTATGTTACGCCGGATTGGGGATAACTTACCCAATGGCGCAATTTATAAAGTAACCCGCGAACTTGATGGTAGCAATTGCTTTTCTTATCTGAGTGCTGGATTTGAAAGGCTGATGGAAATTAAGGTAGAAGATGCACTGAGAGATTCAAGTCTATTGTATAGCCAGTTGCTCCCAGAGGATATACCCCGGTTCCAAGCTGCTGCCGATGAGTCTAGGGCGAATCTATCCGTATTTGACATTCAACTACGCTTCCGCACCCCTAGCGGTCAATTTAAATGGTTGCATTTTCGTTCTACGCCACGCTATTTAGAAGATGGTCGCGTCGCTTGGGATGGATTGGTAGTCGATGTCACCAACTTCAAACATACTGAGGAAACTCTACGCCAGAATGAAGAACAACTGCGGCTAACTTTAGAATTTAACCATATCGGTGCCTGGGACTGGAATTTGCAAACAGGAGAAGTCATCTGGAACGACAACACTTTTCGCTTAATGGGGTTAGAGCCAAGAAAATCAGAAATGGATTATCAACTATGGCGCAATTGTGTCCATCCAGAAGATATTGACAGAGTAGAACAGGCTGTATTCAAAGCACTGAGAGAACATACCAATTTTGAGGCTGAATACCGGATAGTTTATCCTGATGGCAGGGTTCGCTGGATAACTGGTAAAGGACGCGCGATTTACAACGAAGCAGGCGAACCTGTCAGAATGCTGGGTGTGATGATTGATATTAGCGATGTCTACGAAGAGCTTCGCTTACGCAAACTAGCAGAACAAGCACTGCAAGAAAAAGAAACCTTTTTACGCAGTATCTATAACGGAGTCGGACAAGCAATTTTTGTGGTAGATGTTGTAGATAATGATTTTCGCCTTGTTAATTTGAACCCTACTGGCGAAAGAATCTCAGGCTTAAGTTCCCAGGAATTGCCAGGTAAAACCTTGGAGCAGATATTTCCTCCTACAGTAGTAGCAGCTATCCGACAGCATTATCAAGATTGCATTACCGCCAGAGAAAGTATTACCTATGAGGAATGCTTACCTTTTAACGGCAAAGAAACCTGGTGGGTTACCAGCCTCACCCCTTTAATAGACGAAAATTCACGTATTTACCGCATTGTGGGTAATAGTGTGAATATTAGCGATCGCAAACACGCTGAACATATATTAGAACTTCAAGCAGTCATCACTCGCAACATGGCAGAGGGAATTTGCTTAGTGCGAGCTAGCGATGGAATTATGGTTTATGCCAACCCAAAATTCGAGCAGATGTTTGGTTATGAAACTGGTGAATTAATCGGTCAGCATGTATCGATTGTCAACTATGCAAATGAACATATCACAGCTGAAGAAGTCAATCAAGCTATTAGATCTGCCATCTTGCAAGATGGTGAAGCTACCTATGAAGTTCATAATGTGAAAAAAGATGGTACTCCCTTCTGGAGTCGCGCCACTGCATCTGTTTTTGAACATCCAGAATATGGAACCGTGCTTGTAGCTGTGCAACAAGATATCACCGAACACAAACAAGCCGAAGAAAAAATCAAAGCCTCTCTCACAGAAAAGGAAGTATTACTCAAAGAAATTCACCATCGTGTCAAGAACAACTTAGGGATTGTTAGCAGTTTGCTACAGATGCAGTGCAGACGGACACAAGATTCTCAAGCAATCGCAATTCTGCGTGATAGTCAAAACCGCATCGCCTCGATTGCTCTGGTGCATGAAAAACTCTACCGCTCTGAAGATTTAGCAAATATTGATTTTGCCGAGTATCTGCCAGATTTAACAACTCATTTATTTGATTCCTATAATATTAGATCTGACTCTGTACAACTGAATATTCAAGTTGAGAATGTGAGCTTGGATATTGAAACCGCAATTCCTTGTGGCTTAATTATTAATGAACTAGTTTCTAATGCTTTAAAATACGCCTTCCCTGATAATCGTCCTGGAAAAATCCAATTACATTTATATCAAGAAGTTAAATTTTCTTTAGACAAGCAACATAATTTGATACTCATTGTTCGAGATAATGGAGTTGGTCTACCAACAGACTTTGAACGCAACCAAACTAAAACATTGGGAATCACCCTTGTTTACGGTTTAGTGAAACAATTAAAGGGATGCATCGAAATCCACTCGCAACAGGGAACAGAATTTAAAATTACTTTTAGCAAAAACCGGGCATAAATTATGGTCAGCATCTCCTCAAAAAAAGATAACTCGAAAAAAATTCAAGTCCTAATTGTCGAAGATGAATTTATTCTGGCTATCAACTTACAAGAAAGTTTAGAATCTTTGGGATACACAGTCGTAGATATTGCAGATTCTGCAACAGCAGCAATTGATAAAGCAAATCAACTACGCCCCAACTTGATTTTAATGGATATCAGACTCCAGGGAGAAATGGATGGTATTCAAGCAGCAGAGCAAATTTGGAATAGTTTACAAATTCCGATAATTTATGTTACAGGGCATTCAGATAAAAGTACTGTAGAACGAGCAACACTCACATCACCGTTTGGTTATATTCTCAAACCAATTCGAGAGCAAGAATTGTATGTTGCCATTCAAACAGCACTCAATCGCTATGAACGGGAGCAATTTTTAAGTACTGTTTTGCGGGAAATGGGGGACGGAGTAATTGTCGTCGATACACAGTTACAGGTCAAATATCTCAATCAAGTAGCTGAAGCATTAACAGAGTGGCGATTAGATGAAGCCAAAAACAGGATGTTTAGCGAAATCTGCCAACTCATCGATCAACAAACCCAACTTCCTATAGAAAACCCGATCGTTTTAGCACTACAAAGCCAAACCCCGATCTATTTGAACGATCGCATCCTACTTGTGACCAAAAACGGCACAAAAATTCCCATAGCTGATAGTGTGACTGCTATTAAAGATCGTAACGGTGCGATCGCCGGAGCCGTTATGGTTTTTCGAGATAACACCCAACGCCTGCTAATCGAAGAACGTCGTCTCACTGCTTTTCGTGCGCAACAGCTAGAAATTCAAATGAAAGAACTCCAACAGCTAAACAAGTTAAAAGAAGATTTTTTGGCAACCACTTCGCATGAGATGCGCACACCGTTATCAAACATCAAAATGGCAATCTCAATGTTAGAAAATATTCTAGATAAACAGGGGATTTTGAATTCAGAAACACTTTCTAAATCTGGCTCTGTAACCCAATATCTAAACATCTTACGTGACCAGTGTGAACAAGAGTTAAATCTCATTGATGATTTGCTAGAAATGCGCATTATTGATGCAGATATTTATCCCTTACAATTAACTGTCATTAATCTGCAAAACTGGCTACCTCACGTTATCGAGGGTTTTGAAGAATTAATACAAGCCCAACAACAGATTCTAGAAGTTAACATTGCCCCGGACTTACCACCGATAGTTTCTGACTTAAATCTCCTCACTCGAATTGTATCGGAATTGCTCAACAACGCTGGCAAATACACTCCTGCACTTGAGCGAATTACCGTAAATGTCCAACTCATAGATAATACAAAAAGCCTGAGTAATGATGCTCCAGAGAAACTTGTACAAATCATCATTAGCAATTCGGGAATCGAGCTATCTCCAACCGAACAATCGCTAATATTTGATCCATTTTACCGCACTCTTAAAAGTCAGACAAAAGACAAATCTACTATTTTTGACCTAGATTATCAGATACCCCAAAGCCAACTTCTGCAACATAGTGGTACAGGATTAGGGTTAGCATTAGTAAAAAAACTAGTGAGATATCTTCAAGGCACAATTGAAGTTACCAGCACCGAAGGCTGGACAAGATTTATAGTCGAATTACCAATAAAATTAAATTGAAAATAAGGCAGGGGGGCTGGGGGGCTGGGGGGATAAGAGAGTGTGGGGAGTGTGGGGAGTGTGGCGAGATGAGGGAGACAAACGGCATTGTAAATTGATGATGCTTTTTGAGGCTTTGAGCTTCGTTAACCAGGCTTTGAGCTTCGTTAACCAGGCTTTGAGCTTCATTAACCAGGCTTTGAGCTTCATTAACCAGGCTTTGAGCTTCATTAACCAGGCTTTGAGCTTCATTAACCAGGCTTTTAGCTCCATTAACCAGGCTTTTAGCTCCGTTAAGCAGGCTTTTAGCTCCATTAACCAGGCTTTTAGCTCCATTAACCAGGCTTTGAGCTTCATTAACCAGGCTTTGAGCTTCATTAACCAGGCTTTGAGCTTCATTAACCAGGCTTTGATCTCCGCTAACCAGGCTTTTAGCTGCATTAACCAGGCTTTGAGCTTCATTAACCAGGCTTAATGCCCCATGCCCAATGCCCATTGACAAATGACAATTGACAAATGACAAACACCTTACCCAACTATATCAACGGCCAGTGGAGTGCATCTACTAGCGCTCAAGAATACTTAGATGTCATCAACCCAGCAACCGCAGAAATACTGGCGCAAGTACCTCTATCACCTGCGTCTGAAGTGAATCAAGCAGTCGCGGCGGCAGCGGTTGCTTTTGCTACATGGCGACGCACCCCACCGACGGAAAGAGTACAGTATTTATTTAAACTCAAAAATTTGTTGGAAGAACATTTTGAGGATTTAGCGCAGACGATTACTAAAGAATGCGGTAAGACTTTAGCTGAGTCTAAGGGTGAAATGCGGCGGGCGATTGAAAACGTAGAAGTTGCTTGCGGAATTCCCATGATGATGCAAGGGACAAATCTCGAAGATATCGCCACAGGTATTGATGAGATGATGATTCGCCAACCCTTGGGAGTAGCGGCGGTGATATGTCCGTTTAATTTTCCGGGGATGATTCCATTTTGGTTTTTACCTTATGCGATCGCCACTGGCAATACCTATATTGTCAAGCCTTCGGAAAAAGTACCACTGACAATGCAAAAAATCTTCCACCTACTAGATAAAACAGGTTTACCCAAAGGGGTAATTAATCTAGTCAACGGTGGCAAGGAAGCTGTCGATGCTATTTTAGATCATCCCCAAATCCGCGCAATTAGTTTTGTTGGTTCCACACCAGTTGCCAAATATATCTATAGCCGAGGCGCAGCCAATGGTAAACGTGTCCAATGCCAAGGTGGGGCGAAAAATCCCCTGATTGTTTTACCAGATGCAGATATGGAAATGACTACACGTATTGCAGCTGATAGCGCCTTTGGTTGTGCGGGACAACGCTGTTTAGCTGCATCGATTGCCATCACCGTCGCCGATGCACGTTCCTCTTTTACCGAAGCGATCGCCGCAACTGCGAAAAATCGTGTAGTCGGTAACGGTTTAGACAAAGGTGTAGAAATGGGGCCTGTGATTGATATCCGCAGTAAAACCAGAATTGAGGGATTAATTCAGCAGGGGGTAGAGGAAGGGGCAAATTTGTTAGTTGATGGACGAAAACCGAAGATATCTGGTTATGAACAAGGTAATTTTATTCGCCCGACAATTTTACAAAACATCAATCCCGCAGGAGAAATCGCCCGTACCGAGATTTTTGGCCCAGTACTGAGTTTAATCCATTTGGATACTATCGAAGATGCGATCGCCTTAGTTAATAGCGGTCAATATGGGAATATGGCTTGTTTATTTACCAGCAGCGGTGCAGCAGCGCGTAAATTCCGCTACGAAGCCGAAGCTGGTAATATCGGCATCAACATTGGCGTTGCTGCGCCAATGGCATTTTTTCCCTTCAGTGGTTGGAAAGAAAGCTTTTTTGGCGATTTACATGGGCAAAGCAATCACGCAGTTGAATTTTTTACCCAAACTAAAGTAGTAGTCGAACGCTGGCCTACCAACTGGTCACGCCAATTTTGAATCGGCTGAGAATTGGGAATTAGAGAGTAAAGCACCATATAGTTTTTCCTCATTAAATGAGCGAAGAATATGAGATAACGTTGGAAGCCTCTTTTGAGTAAAGCACCATATAGCTTTTCCTCATTAAATGAAATACATCATAGCCCCCTCCTCGCTTGCGGGGAGGGGGTTGGGGGTGGGGTTCTTTTACCTCACAAGGGCTGAGAACCGCTATAGAAGATTATGGAGGAAAACCCTACCACTTAACCACCAACTGTGACTTTTGTAAATTTGCTAGAGTGAACACACTAGGAATTTTCGGTCAAATCTCGGAACACGCCAGCAGACGAGGCTATTCATGCTTACAAGTACCCTACTTCTCTCGAACCAGCTCCCCAATCTACAATACTCTTCCACATCGGAACGATTCGATGACACATGGGAAGCCCCCCTGGCTACCCTTTTGGGACTAGGACGCGCCGCTGGTGCTGACTTTGTTGAATTTTATCTAGAGCGTCGCAACTATATTAGTTGCCTTGCTGAAGATGACGCTATCACCAGTATTTCCCCAAGTCTCGCCACAGGTGCGGGCGTGAGAGTATTTCGTGGTAAAGCTGATTGCTACGTCAGCACCAATAACCTTTCCTTCTCCGGTTTGAAAGCCGCCTTAGAAAAAGGTCTTTCTATCCTGGGATTGCAATTACCCGCACCCAACGCTTTTATCCCAGAAATCAACCTAGAACTACTGAGGGACTACGCCACAAAACGCGGTAAAGATGGCTGGTTACCTTTGTGTAGCTCCATCCGCGAAATGGGAGAAGTTCTACTTGATGGTACTGCCCAATTGCAGAAAAAAGCTAGCCATGTGCAATCCCGCCGTGCTACCTATTTCCGCGATTGGCAAGAAGTCTTAGTCGCCGCCAGTGACGGTACTTTTGCCCGTGACATTCGCCTCACCCAATCCGTAGGCTTTAACCTACTGTGTGCAGATGGTGCTAATCGCGCCTCCATTGGTGAACGCGCAGGTAATACCAGTGATGCCAACTTCCTGAGAACTTGGGATTACCAACAAGCCGCCGAGCAAATATCCGAATCTGCTGGTAAAATGCTTTATGCAGATTACGTAGAATCTGGTACTTATCCAATTATCATGGCCAATCACTTTGGCGGGGTAATCTTCCACGAAGCTTGCGGACACTTATTAGAAACTACTCAAATAGAAAAAAATACCACACCCTTTGCTGATAAAAAAGGCGAGAAAATTGCTCACGAAAGCCTGACAGCTTGGGATGAAGGACGATCTGAAAATGCCTTTGGAACCATAGACATGGATGATGAAGGTATGCCCGCGCAAAGAACCCTATTAATAGAAAAAGGCGTTCTTAAGAACTTCCTAGCAGACAGAACAGGTTCTTCACGCACCGGACACCCCAGAACCGGAAGCGGACGCCGCCAAAATTATACCTATGCTGCTGCTAGCCGGATGCGTAACACTTATATCGCTACTGGTGAATACAGCGTTGATGATTTATTTGCCTCCATTGATAAAGGCATTTACTGCAAAAAAATGGGTGGTGGTAGCGTTGGTGCTACAGGTCAATTTAACTTTGGTGTTGATGAAGCTTATTTGATTGAAAATGGCAAAATCACCAAACCATTAAAAGGCGCAATTTTGATTGGTGAAGCTAAGGAAATTATGAATAAAATTTCCATGTGTTCCCAAGATTTAGAACTTGCACCTGGTTTTTGTGGTTCTGTTAGTGGCAGTATCTACACCACAGTAGGACAACCTCATATTAAGGTTGATTCTATCACCGTAGGCGGACGCTAATAATTACCCCATACTCTCCAAAACATTTCTTTTTCATCTCTTCCTTTGCGTCCTCCGCGTCCTTCTCTGCGAGACGCTGCGCGTTGGCGGAAGCCTCTCGAAGAGAAGGCGGTTCATTAAAAAAACCTCAATTCGATGCACAGGATTTTGACCTCACCCCCAACCCCTCTCCTAACAGGAGAGGGGAGTAAATCTCTAGCGAATAGCTTTGGAACCTCTTTACTCTGTGTCACGCCAGTTGCTACAACGCGGGAAACCCGAGCAACGCACTGGCTCCTCTGCGTTCTCTGCGGTTAAAAATCCAAAATCCAAAATCCAAAATTGACTATGCCAACTATCAAAGATATTGCCAATTCTGCCCGAGAAAATGCCCAAAAACTTGGCATTCAAAAATTCGATATTTATGGCTCCACTGTCGATGAAACAAGCGTCCAAGTAGACCAAGGTGAGCCAAAACAAGTTAAAGCCTCCAATCGTTCAGGTGTTACCGTTCGAGTCTGGAATGAACAGAATACAATGGGAGTCACCAGCACCACAGATGTAGACCCCAAAGGCTTAGAATTAGCCTTAAAAACCGCCTACGAAGCTAGTTTCTTCGGTGTTAAAGAAAATGTCCCTGATTTTAGCCCAGAGGCTACTATTCCGATTGAAAACACGCCTCACGATAAAGCACCCCAAGCACCTGTTGCTGAACTCATTGAAAAACTACTGGTAGCTGAAAAAGAATTACTATCAGCCCATCCAGCAATTAAAGGAGTGCCTTATAATGGCTTGGCACAAAGAGATATTGACCGATTCTATCTCAATAGTGAAGGCGCAGCCAGAATTGAATCCCACTCTATAGCATCGGTATATCTTTACAGCAAAACCGAAGAAGAAGGGAAAAAACCACGCAGTGCTGGCGCTTTTAGAATCAACCGTGGTGTAGAGAATTTAGACATCAATGGTTGTATTCAAGAAACAGCTGAAAAAACTATCAGCCATTTGAACTATGAAAAAATTAAAACTGGTAAATATTTAGTTGTTTTCTCGCCAGAAGCTTTTTTAAGTTTGTTGGGTGCTTTTTCTAATTTGTACAATGCCCAAAGTATTCTGGATCATCAAAGCCTATCAACTCCTGATGATATAGGTAAGCAAATTGCTTCTCCTCTAATTTCAGTCGTCGATGATGCACTACACCCAGCTAATATTGGCGCAGAAAGTTTTGATGGCGAAGGAACGCCTACCCGTCAGGTTTCTCTCATTGAAAAGGGCATTTTAACAGGATTTCTCCACAGTGCTGGAACTGCTAAAAGAATGAATGCTCAGCCAACAGGTAACGCAAGTATTGGCGCAAAAGTCAGCGTTAGCCCTAACTTTTTTCATGTATTTAGAGCCGCTGAGCCTGAGAAAGAATTAAGCTTAGATACTGCGGAGAATGTAATTTTGATTGATGATTTACAAGCTCTCCATGCGGGAGTGAAATCTTTACAAGGTTCGTTTTCTCTACCTTTTGATGGTTGGTTAATTAATAAAGGTGAGAAAACGAGTATTGAGTCAGCAACAGTCGCTGGCGATTTCTTGGAACTTCTGAAATCAATTATTTGTGTAGAAAAAGAAGTTGAGTTAACACCAGGGGGAGTTTGTCCCCGCATTTGGGTTAATGAACTCTCAATTACTGGAGATTAATAGTTAATAGTTAGGAGTTAGAGATTAGAGTTACTTCTAGTTTCTAACTCTTGACTATCATAGTTCACCGCCGATACCGAGATTAATATCAAATCCATCCGCACCCGTGAGATTAGTCCCAATCATAATAGCGCCATCTACTTGCGCGTTATGTAAATGAGAGCCACTTAAATCAGCATTAGTCAGGTTAGCTTTATTAAAGGTTGTACCACTGGCGAATACTTTTGTTAAATTCGCAGCTTCTAAATTAGCACCTGCTAAATCAGCACCTTCTATATTAGCGCCTTTTAAATTTGCACCTTTTAAATTAGCGTTTCTCAAATCTGCACCAATTAAGTGAGCGCCGCTAAGGTTGACACCTGTTAAATTACATCCAGAACAAGCTCCCGTTTCCAGCAAGCGTTTTACCTGGGCTTGGTTTTCGCCTGCTTGAGCAGAAATTGGCGCAGCTAAAGATAGGGTGCTGAATAAAGCTACTGCTGTCAACAATGTCTGTCTCATAATTTTTCCTCCCATCACTCTTACTAGCTAATCAATCATTAAGACAGTCCTACCAATTCAAAATTACGAATATCAGATGTCAAAATAGTTTCTGAATTTCGGAGAATTGGTTTGGCTGATGTAATTCAGCAACGAACTGTGTTTTTTGATTGGTAGTATGTTTCACTCTTACTACTTCATTTTCCCAAATTACAGAATTATGTCCTCATGCATTTGGAGTAATTTATTACTGAGTTTAATTCTCAGTATTCATACCTGAGTTAGAGTGAGTAACCCTAAAAATCTCTATTTTCTGGGTGTTGAGCTTTGACATGGGAGGAGGGTATGAATGTCATTTTAGATTTTAAATGTTAAATTTTGGATTGAGAATTAAAAATTAAACATCTAAAAAGGTCTCAATTCCCCAACTTTATTTATGGAACAAATCGATAATCCAAAATTTTTAATTGCAGCCCCTGTATTAATGCATGGGGTCAATCTAAAATCCAAAATTGATTGACTGTGATTTTTCGGATTTGAGAAAAAAATATACAGTTATGTTGGGAGTAGTGAATAGATCTGCTATGTAGTTAGAGTAGATTGCGAGCTAATATTCTCTGCGTCTAGCGCGTGAGGCTGATCTTGCTTCCATTTAATGTATAGTCCTTCTCGTTCACAACTAGTAGAAAATCTTCTAAACTTTTCCGACGCATCTTGCACAAGCACTCACGCCAGACTGAGCTGAACTTCCACCCAAATACCAAAAACCGTCATTACCAATATAAGTGTGTACTACTTCGCCTGCACCCTCAAACTTACCCCTTACTGATGTGATAAAGCAAAAACATTCGTTGCTATGATACATTTTTACAGGAACTTGTCCCTGCGTCCAAGAAAATTCTTGGCTGTATTTTATTTTTCCAAATATTTCTCCGTCACCTCTTATATAAAATGCCGCTGCTCGTCCTGATCCAACGTCTCTGCCTTTCAGAAAATAACTATTCCTTAAATTTGTGTCATTCCCAAAAGTACCTACATCCACGGTTATAGCGCTAAATGAAGTGTCTCCACCACTTGTGTGTACTATCAATGATTTATTTAAATTTCCCAAATCAAGGCGAATATTTTCTCCTTGATTTTGGAGCAGTAAAGGACTTAAATAATCCTTAAATGCGTGAAGTTCTGCTTTTGTTTCTTCAAGCTCTTTTTGAGTTTTTTTAAGTTCTTCTCTTAAGGTATGAATTATCTCTATTGCAGTTTCAAGCTCTTGACTCTTAATTGTCAATATATTGAGAGCTTCATTATAACAATCAATTGCTGTCTTATTGGAATTCATTTTCTATATCCTTCACTGTTTATAATAATTTTGCTACTTTAGCTCGCTTGCCAAAATTGATACCATAATCTAAAAAGCATACCATACTTTAGGTAGTCTTCCGTATACAATTTATTTGACACAGTTCCTCTGCGTATACGTGCCATTTCTAAAGCATTGTACTCAAGCTGACCATAAGTTCTTAAGATCTCATTTAAAGGACTTTTGCCATTTAGTCTTCTTAAGAGATTCCTTTCTCTTTGCTTATAGATATCGTCTAGCTCATGTCTTCCTCTCAAGAGCGAAGAAATACTCAGTTTTCTAAAATCGTATTCAATCTTTCCTAACATTCCTTGTAGATCATTGATAACTGTATCTACAATGCGTTCGATTTTGTCAATCATCAGATTAATTTCCTTGATAAAATTACGTTCTAATAGTTCTAGTCTGTCAAAAATTGGTTGAAATAAAACTTTAAAAGTTATTTCGACTAATCCTCTAGTCTTATCAAAAATGTCATCAATGAGTTGGGAAATATCGTTAATTGCTTGTTGAACTACAACTTTAGCAGACTGCTCTATCTTTCCAATCCATTCTAGAGCTATAAAATCTATAGTTTGAGCAAAAATATTTAATTTATCAAATAAATCATTTATAACTGCCATAAAATCTTTTTTTATACCGGCTGCAAAACTTTTTCCTAGTTCCATTGCTGCTAACTTTCCAGTGCAAACTATACCAACTGCACTAATTATGGGTAATATCATTTATATTAATTTCTCCTTGAAAAATTCAATTAGTGATTGTGACATACATATTGTCGCCAAGGCAAATGGCGGGAAACCCTAGAGGGCGGGGAAACCCCTACCCTACAAATGAAATGGGTCTGGCTGATAATTTATCACCTCAAACCTTGCTCTTTCAACAAAGCATCCACCCAAATACCATCAGCTGACGATAACGGTGGTACAGGCTCATGAGTATAATCTATAGCCAAATCAAATCCTGCCCGGTCATATACCCCATGTATCAATGCTTGCAAATCTAATAAAGGCTCTGTATCTCCCTGACGCAGAGGTAACAGAAACGATGGAATTGCTTCTGGCAAATTAAACGGGTATAACTCAGCTTTGGGGCGATAATTGCAGCGACTCACCAAAATCCGATAACTTGCTGGAATCTCTGTCCCCAAAATCGGCATAGGTTTTCCGCCTCGTAGTAAATCAATTTCCACGAGATGAGACAAACTACCTAATACTTGTTGACGCTTGCTTTCATAAGCATTTCGCCCTGCTCCCGGACGCTTATTTTTCGGTGAGAGAACCTCAATAACTGTGACGACTTCCCCTGTTCCTACTTCCCTGACCTCTAGGTATCCTTCCCGCACCTCCTCCGGTATGGGAACATTGACTGTAATCGGCTTCACTGGCGACGATGCAACCGCAACGCTAGATAATTCTGCTTCAGTTTTTGTCAGCGATCGCCCCACACTCACATCCGGAATACCAACTAGAACAGAATTTTCATCGGTTACCTGATATACCCGTTTTTCAACTGCTACCCGATATTTTGGGCGTAGCTGAGGAACCAACGACTCTGCAATGGCTGTGATTATCCAGTGATGAACTTCTGGCCAAAGTTCAGGATATTCGAGGTAGGGATTCATTCCCGGAAATGGCGATCGCATAGGGGTAGGATGTGATTCTCATTGTTCATATCCTACCAAATTCAGGTTTTTGGCATGGCAGGCAACATACCTGCCAATTCAATACACTCAAATGTTTTTCTTGTTGATAGTCAACAGCGCCGCACTGAAGCTCACTCGAAGTGTCAACAGTCAACAGTCAACAGTCAACGGTTATAATTTTCCTGTAAAAACTCGCTCTGCTGGGCCAGTCATGTATACTCGTTGGTCAATTTCTGACCATTCAATTTGCAAGGGGCCGCCAGGTAGTTCTACAGTGGCTGTGCGATCGCATTTTCCGGTCAACACACCAGCTACCAAAGAAGCACAAGCACCAGTACCACAAGCTAAGGTAATACCCGCACCTCGTTCCCATACCCGCATTTTCAAGCGATCGCGGCTGACAACTTCAATAAATTCGGTATTTGTCCGTTGGGGAAAAACTGGGTGATGCTCAAACTGGGGCCCAATACTTTCTAGGGGAATGGCGGCGACATCTTCCACAAAGGTAATACAGTGGGGATTGCCCATACTGACACAGGTAACTTCCCAAGTTTTCCCTGCTACCTCTAGCGGCTGATTAATTACCTTTGTATCCGCAGCGCTTAAGGTAGTGGGAATTTCTCCAGCTAGTAATTTGGGTAAACCCATATCCACTTTCACTTGGCCGTCAGCCATCAGTTGAGGTGACATCACACCAGCCAAAGTATGAATGCGATATAAGTCTTTAGTTCTAGATTCTCCTTCCAAATCAGCTAAAAACACACCTAAACAGCGAATACCATTCCCGCACATTTCCGGTTCTGAACCATCAGAATTAAAAATCCGCATGGTATAGTCAGTACCGTTTTCTCCCGGCAAAGCAAAAATCACACCATCTGCACCGATACCAAAGTGGCGATCGCACAACTTGATTGCTTGCTCTGGAGTTATTACTGGCACTGATGAAGAGCGATTGTCAATCAGAATAAAGTCATTACCCAAACCGTGATACTTAGTAAATTCGATTGCCATTTATCTCAGGATGAATTATCAAAGATTAGTTACTGTTGATTATGAATTAGAACGTGGGCATTGGGCATGGGGCATTGGGCATGGGGCATTGGGCAGTCAATAGTCAATAGTTATTTCTCCTCTGCTTCCTTGTCTCCCCGAAGTTCTGTTCGTCGAAGACGTTGGCGAAGCCATCGCCGGACGCCGGCGCTCAGACTTCTCTCCTTGTCCCTAGCCCCTAGCCTCTACCCTCTATTAAAACATTCTCCCCTATGCATACATCTCCAGCAAAAACCCCTACAGATTTCGATACTTCACTACCCAGTATTCGGCAAGTACAAAATCTCATAAAAAATACAGCAACAGTAGGTTTAAAACTTATGACGGGCGATTTGCTCACAGGTAGAATAATCTGGCAAGACTCACATTGTGTGTGTCTTGTGGATGAAAACAAGCAGCAAACTACCATTTGGAAGCACGCGATCGCCTACATCCAGCCGAAGAGTTAGTATTTTTCAAGCCTGCAAAAGCAGGCTTTGTTCCTATAGCCGCACCTTTTAAGGTGTCGGCTTATCTACAGGCAGAAATTCTTTGACGACTTCTGCCTCATCAGCTTTGATGATTGGTAGAGATAGCGGCACTGCATCGAGTGCAGTAAACAACGGTTGTAGTTCATTCAAAGAAGCCAAGCCACCACATAACAATACTTGATCGCCGTCTCGCAAGTCCATGTGAGCTTCAGGTGAGCGAATAAATTTACCATCGCGCCGGATGGCTTCTACTTTTACCCCATGTTTGTCGCTAATATCCAAATCTTTCAGAGTTTTCCCTAAGACTGGAGTATCAGCGTTAATTGTCGTCCACTGACAAGCGCTATTTTCTCCGGGAACTGCTGTTCTACCTAAAGCAAATTCAGCTAAAGCTGCTAGTTCTTCATCGGCTCCAACTACAAGTAAGCGATCGCCTTGTTCTAATTTAGTTTGGTTATTGGGATAGTCTATTTCTTCGCCGTTAGCGCGGCGAATTGCCATTAAACTCACCCCAATTAAGTAGCGCATATCCGCTTCTTCTAAACTCATGCCAATTAAAGGTGAACCAGAAGGTAGGGGATACCAGCGCCGATTTAAATCGCGAGTTGCTTGCTGTAAGTCGCGGGAAACTTCCGATGCAGTCCGTTCTGGGCGCAAGTCTAAATAATGATCTTGGCGAATTTGCTGCATTTGGCGTTGTACTTCATTTGCTGACAAGCCTAAATCTGTTAATAAATAGGTTGCCATTTCTAAACTAGCTTCAAACTCTGGTTGTACAACTTCCCTAGCACCCAGTTGGTAAAGCACTTCAATATTTTTATCTTGGGTAGCGCGGACAACTAAATTGAGTTCTGGGCACAATTCTAAAGCGCGTTTGAGACAAAGACGTGTACTGATAGGATCGGGAAGTGCGATCGCCATTCCTTTAGCATGGTTCACCCCAGCCGTTTCTAAAACGTGTAAACTCACGCAATTACCATATACATAAGGCACTCCCGCATCACGTAATTTCTGAATTCTGCTTTCCGATTGGTCGATTACCACTACAGGAAGCTGGTGCTGCTGCAATAACTTAACTAAATTTTTGCCCACTCGCCCGTAACCACAAACTACCACATGGTCTTTTAAGGGCAAGTCTTCAGCCACATCTCGCGGCTGAACTTCTTCTAAATAAGGTTTCAGCCAAGGCATAGATTCTGCCAAAGTAAATAAAAATGGCACCAAACGTAACACAAATGGTGTGAGTACAAGTGTTACTGCTGTGGTTCCTAAAATCAGTAAATATATTGACCGAGAAACTAAACCTAGCGCCTGTCCTTCGCTGGCAAGTACAAAGGAAAATTCCCCTATTTGAGCTAATCCTAGCCCAGCAATTAAAGCTGTTTTTAACGGATAGCGGAACACTTTCACCAAAGGTGTGATGATTAAAAATTTACCGATAAAAACTATTGCCACTAACCCCAGAATTAATTCCAGATTTTTCCACAGAAATACTGGGTCAATTAACATCCCAATAGCTGCAAAAAATAAACTGGCAAAGATATCTCGTAATGGCTCTACATAGGTCAAAGTTTGGTCGGCGTATTCCACCTCAGAAATCATCAACCCGGCGACAAACGCCCCCATTTCAATGGACAGCCCTAAATACTCTGTCAGCAGGGCAATTCCTAAGCATAGCGCAACTACACCTAATAAAAATAGCTCTTTGCTTTCCGTGCGGGCTAGGAGTCGCAACAGCGGCGGAATCAACCAAATTCCTGCGACAACTGCACCTGCGGCAAATAAGCCAATTCTGACGAGCGCTGTTACCACCGCAATACCAATCGCTTCACCTGGTTGGTGCAGGGCTGGTAAGACTGCTAGCATTAATCCTAATGCCAAGTCTTGCACTACCAAAATACCCAGCATCACCTGTCCGTGGGGTGTTTCTGTTTCGTTGCTTTCCATCAAGCATTTGAGGACAACTGCGGTGGAAGATAAAGACAGAATTGACCCCAAAAACACGCCCTTAGCGGGTAAGGCTCCCCAAGCTCCGGTGACACCACAGATCACAACGGTGATCAAAATCGTTAGCGCAATCTGGAGTCCACCACCGCCAAGAGCGATCGCTTTTACCTTCTTGAGTTCTGCAAAGGAAAACTCTACACCCAAGGCGAATAGTAAAAAGGCGACCCCAAACTGAGCCAGAGTCTCTACCTGAATAACTTCTTTGATCAATCCCAGCCCCGCAGGCCCCACGACCATACCGCCAATGAGATACCCTAGCAGCACTGGTTGTCGTAAAAGCGCCGCCAACAGTCCGCCACAAGCTGCGACGCCCAGAACTAAAACTAAATCAACAATTAACCTAAAATCTTCTTGCACCAGTTTTAAAAAGAACTATTAAGACCTATAAACCTCAGCATACAAATTTTTATATATCTATGCTCAAGTTATTGGTGCAAGGAAGACAAAATTTGCATATTTATTGCTAAATATTCATATAGCTAGGTAAAAGAGGAAAAAGAAGCAGAGGAAGCATGAGTAAAAATCAGGCGATCGCCACTTCATACACATCCAACTTGCATTGCTCTCGTAGCAGCCGCCGTGCGGTTTGTTACCCCTAACTTATTTAGTACTTGAGTGACATGATGTCTAATAGTAGAAGGACTGAGTTTCATTCGTTGAGCGATCGCTTGGATTAAATCTTTGGATAAGCGTAGACTCATAATTACTACGAATGACAGAAATCCAAACTCAGCCACGTATACAAATTGGCTCTTCCCCAAATCCACTAAGCGATCGTGTTGAACAGTTGCTATTAAAATTGTCAAACTTAGTCCCAGAGTGAGTGCTGCTTGCTTCTCGCCGCGCCGATATTGAAGGTAACAGGCAAAAAAAAAGAAAAGAGTATTACCGATCAAAGCTAATAATTGGAAACTGAATAGGGGATTGAGTGTACCTTCTAGGTGAGTAATCGATTCGCCCCAAGGCAAAAAAATACTTGATAGATTGCTGATATGAGAGTAGAGAATCCCTGTGGGAGAAATTTCGTTGATTAACAGGCTGATGAAGTACAGGCTATTGAGTACTAAAATTAAACGCACTGGTCTGAAATTTGTATACAGAGACACAAACCAAGCAGTAGTAATGCCGTAAATATAGCCCAAAGAAGTTAGTAGTTTTCTGGCATTTATGTAATCGTCTACATTCATGGCTTTATATTGAGCTATCAGAGCCAAAATATAACAAAAAGCCACCCAGCAGCTTAACCCAAAGCATAAGTTTAGTGCAGGTTTTAATCGCCCAGAGGCAATTAGCAAGTGTAAAAAACCAATATATAAGGTAATGCCAGCAACTATACTTAGAACAGTTAGAATCAAAGTCATTACTTATTCTCTTCAAGATTTATATCTGGCGACGAATAACTAATATCACTTCAATAGTCTAGTAGAGTGGGTTACGCCTGAGGGTACGGCACCACCTGAAGGTTATGGTGCCTTAGGCTACGCCATAACACACCCTACATATACAAAATGCTTTGATTTACACCTTTGTTGCATCGAGTTGTAACTTTGATGCTTTAATTTACACCTTTGTTGCATCAAGTTGCAACTTTGATGCTTTAATTTGCACCTTTATTGCATCGACTTGCAACTTTGTTGCTTTAATTTGCACCTTTGTTGCATCGACTTGCAACTTTGTTGCACTGACCTGCACTTTTGTTGTATTACAGGAATTTTCATTTATTTGAACTACATCTGTAATCAATTTACGGTGCGTTAGGACTGCCGTCCATAACGTACCCTACCAAACTTAAATCTTTCACCTTACTGATAGCTTTTAAAGTGGCAGTGGGTACATTAAATACATAACTGACAACAGTATGGTAATATGACTACCCAAAATACAACACGCCGTTTGCGCCCGCAATTCATTAGTGAAGATGTGACTTCATGGCACGGTTTACAAACTATCAGTACCTATGAAACTAACCGTGCTGATGCTTCTGCTGCCAAATTACAGCAAGCTTATCAAGCTATGTTAGCCCAGCAACAAGCCGAAACCGAAAAACAAGCTTTATACCGTGCTGCCGCTGATGCTGCACGATTAGCAGAATGGGAATTTCACAATACGGTATTAGCAATGAAAGAAGTTGTGCGCGGACAATATGGATTAAATAGCGATCAAGCCCAAGCAGTAGGATTGAAGAAAAAATCGGAGTACAAGCGTCCTAGCCGCAAAAAGTCAGTCACATCATGAGCTAAGTAAAATTAACGTATTTTACAGCATCTTCCTGTAAATAGACCACATTTGCCGTAGGGGCACAGCACTGCTGTGTCCTGAGAGAGTGGTTCAACTACGTGAAAACTGCTGTAAGCGTAAAAGGCGATCGCTACATCATCGATTTTGCCACAGCAAAAGTTTAACACTGCTAACAAGTATCAGCATCAATTATATAAGACAAAGATCCTAGTTTTGACTAGGATCTTTGTTCAATGCGATCGTTGAGGCGTAGACGCGCTGCTTCGGCTTGTCGTAAGCGATCGCTATATAATCCACTTCATTACAGAAAAATTGTCACAACTCCTTAGCCTGTGACATTGGCTTGCACTTTTGATGCATTGACTTGCACCTTGGATGCATTACCACATTTTACATGTGCGATCGCTACCACAAGTAATGTAAAGTGCGATCGCTATCTTCCATAGATAAAAAAGCGAGTTATGAATCATCAAGGTCTAATTCTCTGGCTAACAGGGTTAAGTGGCGCGGGTAAAACAACAATTGCCTCATCTGTTGCTCAAGAACTGCGATCGCGGAGTTACCGAGTAGAATTACTTGATGGTGATGTCGTTCGCACCCATTTATCTTAAGGATTGGGATTTAGTAAACAAGACAGAGATATCAATGTCCGGCGGATTGGTTTTGTTGCTGACTTACTCAGTCGCAATGGGGTAGTAGCAATCTTAGCTGCAATCAGTCCCTATCGGGAAATTCGAGAGGAATTGAGACAAACAACCACCAACTTTGTAGAAGTTTACGTTCAAGCACCATTAGCAGTTTGTGAATCCCGTGATGTTAAGGGACTTTACGCCAAAGCCAAAACAGGACAAATCAAAAATTTTACTGGCATATCTGACCCTTACGAAGAACCTTTAAATCCAGAGATTATTTGTTTAACCGATCAATTCACTGTCAAGCAATGTGTGTGCCAAGTAGTTACCTACTTAGAGTGCCATAGCTATATTAGATATGACAAATCATGACTCGACTCTTGACCACACCCATAAAAAGCATAAGCGTGCCATTAAAGCACGCTTAAAGATGTATACTTAACAAATTTAGAACTTCTCGCTATCAACCGCCTGCAACAGCAGGGACAATACTGACTTCATCACCATCTTTGAGGGGTGTAGCTGTCCCATCCAAAAAGCGAATATCTTCGCTATTGACATACAAATTCAAAAATCGCCGTGGCTTTCCTTCTTCATCGCATAAGCGGGCTTTAATACCAGGACAAACACCCTCTAAGGAATCGAACAATTCCGCGATCGTACTACCGCTACATTCTAGGGTAGCTTGGTTATTAGTAAATTTCTGAAGAGCCGTGGGAACTAAAACTGTTACAGACATAGTTGAAGTATGAAGTGTGAAATATGAAGTATAAAGTATGTAAGGCAGAGTATGAAGTGTTTAGTTTAATTTTTCAGCTTTCATCCTTTGCCCTTCATCTTTTAAACAAGTACTTGCTGCCATTCCAAACGCTCGAGAGTGCGTGAACGTTCTAGCGCGCGTTCAAAACTATCGAGTTTGGCATCAATTGTCAAAGGTTCGCCAACATAGCCATGAAGTGCTTCTTGGGTTTTCAAACCATTGCCAGTGATGTATACCACAGTAGTTTCATCTGGATCAATTTTGCCAGCTTCTACTAATTTTTTCAGCACTGCAACAGTTGTACCACCAGCCGTTTCCGTGAATATACCTTCAGTTTCTGCTAGCAGCTTGATGCCTTCAATAATTTCTGCATCATTAACTGATTCGATACTACCGTTCGTTTTGTTAGCTATTTCCACAGCATAAACACCATCTGCTGGGTTACCGATCGCAATCGATTTAGCAATAGTATTCGGTTTAACTGGTTTAATGAAATCACGTCCTTCTTTATATGCTTGCGCTATTGGAGAACAACCCTCAGCTTGCGCACCGCTAAAACGGACATCTTTGGCTTCTACTAAACCAACTTCTACGAATTCTTGAAAACCTTTATAAATTTTTGTAAATAGTGAACCAGATGCTAGAGGCGCGACGATATGGTCGGGTAATTCCCAACCTAATTGTTCAGCAACTTCAAAGCCTAGAGTCTTAGAACCTTCAGAGTAGTATGGGCGGAGATTAATATTGACAAAACCCCAGCCATGTGTATTGGCAACTTCTGAACAGAGGCGATTTACCTGATCGTAATTACCTTTCACAGCCATTAATGTTGGACTGTAGATCAGGCTACCCATAATTTTCCCGGCTTCCAAATCTGCGGGGATGAACACACAGCAATCTAACCCAGCATGAGCTGCGATCGCCGCTGTAGAATTAGCCAAGTTACCAGTACTAGCACAAGAAACAGTAGTAAAACCTAATTCTCTAGCTCTTGTTAAAGCAACGGAAACCACCCGGTCTTTAAAGCTGAGGGTGGGCATATTCACAGCATCGTTTTTAATATAAAGCTTGTTTAAACCCAGACGACGAGCCAGACGTTGAGAACGCACCAGGGGAGTCATCCCAGTTCCCACATCTATAACATTGTCAGTTGTGACGGGCAAAAAGGGACGGTAGCGCCAAATAGAATTAGGGCCAGCTTGAATTTTTTCCCGCGTGACAGTACTACGCAGAACATTGTAGTCATACTTGACTTCCAAAGGCCCAAAGCATAACTCACAAACATGGTTGGCTTTCAGTTCATACTCCTCACCACATTCCTTACACTTCAAGGCTTGAAAAGCGATCGCGGCTGCTTCGGTGAGTGCGGATTTTGTCTGAGTCATAAACCTAGCTTTCCCTGTTTGTCTGTCAACTGTCGCCTGATACTAACACGAGTAGAAATACGAGTCAAACATACCCGACTATTTATGTCGGGTATGTTTGACTGATCATCAAATCTACTGGGATAGCAAAGTACACTAGCAATAGTTTTGCCAATTTCCAGGTTCAGACAATATTTTTACAACACAGTCCGTCGCAACTCAGGGAAAACCTTAGACACCTTACTCAAAACATAATCACCATAAGTCCCGCGAAATTCGTGAACGCTAGCGCCATCCCAACGTTCTTCTCGATCATCATCGATCACTACCCCATTTAATGGAATTGGCTGAACCTCTACATCAAAATTGGGGTCGAAAAAGAAAGGGAATGAAAGGCGATCGCGTCCCGACACATTTTGAACGCGATGCGGTGTGGAACGATATAAACCGCCAGTCATGCGATCGAGCATATCCCCGATATTGCACACAAAAGAACCTGGAATAGGAGGCGCAGCAATCCATCCTGATTTAGACTTAACCTCTAATCCGCCTGAATCATCCTGTTTAAGAATAGTCAAAACACCGTAGTCAGTATGTTCTCCCACACCCCATCTGTTTTCCCCTTCAGTAGGTGACAAATCTGGGGGATAGTTAAAAATCCGAAATAATGTTAAGGGATTTGATGTATAACGCTCAACAAAATATGATTCTTCCAATCCTAAGCTTAAAGCAATCCCAGCCATAAGCGTATGTCCCAGTTGCGTCATCGCCTCCATATATTCCACCACAGTCTCCTGGAATGAGGGAATATTGCTAGGGAACAGGTTGGAACCATGCATAGGTGTCTGTGCTTTTACCAGTGGATGATCAGCTGGTAGTTCTGCACCAAAATAGATACCTTCTTTGAGATCCGGTTTACCAGATGTCAATTCATCCCCAACGGGAAAGTACCCCCGCCATGCTTTCCCACCCAAAGCCATGCGTATTTCTAGTTTTGTTTCTAAATCTTGAGCAAAAAACTGGCGGCTGAGTTGTTCTAGCCTTTGC
>NZ_CAWNLA010000001.1:5050144-6207644 GCF_963875285.1 Calothrix sp. NIES-2100 | reverse complement strand
TACGACTTCACCCCAGTCACCAGCACTGCCTTAGGCATCCTCCCCCACGAATGGTTGGAGTAATGACTTCGGGCGTTGCCAGCTTCCATGGTGTGACGGGCGGTGTGTACAAGGCCCGGGAACGAATTCACTGCAGTATGCTGACCTGCAATTACTAGCGATTCCGACTTCACGGAGCTGAGTTGCAAGCTCCGATCTGAACTGAGCTACGGTTTGTGAGATTTGCTTGCTATCGCTAGCTTGCTGCCCTTTGTCCGTAGCATTGTAGTACGTGTGTAGCCCAAGACGTAAGGGGCATGCTGACTTGACGTCATCCCCACCTTCCTCCGGTTTGTCACCGGCAGTCTCTCTAGAGTGCCCAACTTAATGCTGGCAACTAAAAACGAGGGTTGCGCTCGTTGCGGGACTTAACCCAACATCTCACGACACGAGCTGACGACAGCCATGCACCACCTGTGTTCGCGCTCCCGAAGGCACTCCTCCCTTTCAAGAGGATTCGCGACATGTCAAGTCTTGGTAAGGTTCTTCGCGTTGCATCGAATTAAACCACATACTCCACCGCTTGTGCGGGCCCCCGTCAATTCCTTTGAGTTTCACCGTTGCCGGCGTACTCCCCAGGCGGGATACTTAACGCGTTAGCTCCGGCACGGCTCGGGTCGATACAAGCCACGCCTAGTATCCATCGTTTACGGCTAGGACTACTGGGGTATCTAATCCCATTCGCTCCCCTAGCTTTCGTCCCTCAGTGTCAGTTGCGGCCTAGCAGAGCGCTTTCGCCACCGGTGTTCTTCCTGATCTCTACGCATTTCACCGCTACACCAGGAATTCCCTCTGCCCCGAACGCACTCTAGCCATGTAGTTTCCACTGCTTTTACAAGGTTGAGCCTTGCTCTTTAACAGCAGACTTACATAGCCACCTGCGGACGCTTTACGCCCAATCATTCCGGATAACGCTTGCATCCTCCGTATTACCGCGGCTGCTGGCACGGAGTTAGCCGATGCTGATTCCTCAAGTACCGTCATTTTTTTCTTCCTTGAGAAAAGAGGTTTACAACCCAAGAGCCTTCCTCCCTCACGCGGTATTGCTCCGTCAGGCTTTCGCCCATTGCGGAAAATTCCCCACTGCTGCCTCCCGTAGGAGTCTGGGCCGTGTCTCAGTCCCAGTGTGGCTGATCATCCTCTCAGACCAGCTACTGATCGTCGCCTAGGTGCGCTCTTACCACACCTACTAGCTAATCAGACGCGAGCTCATCTTCAGGCAGCAAGCCTTTTACCTTTCGGCACATCCGGTATTAGCCACCGTTTCCAGTGGTTGTCCCCGACCTGAAGCTAGATTCTCACGCGTTACTCACCCGTCCGCCACTATCTCCGAAGAGACCGTTCGACTTGCATGTGTTAAGCATACCGCCAGCGTTCATCCTGAGCCAGGATCAAACTCTCCATTTTGTTTCAATTGAGTTTGCCTTTCCGAAATTTACTTTCGCTTTCGGAAATCCTGCTATAATTTTTGGTTAAATTTTGAGATATCTCAAAAAACCTATTGACGAGGATTGGTTTTTTCTTAAGCTTTCAAAGTATTTGTTTTTCTCGGTTCGGTTGCTTCGGCTTTATCTCGCCTCGGCACTTATTTAAGATAGCAAGTCCTTTTTGGTTTCGTCAAGGGGTTTGCTCAAAAATTTTGGGAAAATTTTGAATTTACTGTTGCCGCAAGGCTTTCCGGTGTTACCTGATAATATGGCTGTAGGAGAATTAGGGAATGGGCAGTTCAAAACAGAGAATAGTGAATTGTGGACAGCGATCGCTCACAACTGTGGTCAATGCAGTATTTATATATAGATAAGCTCATCCCACCTTGTGGAAGGTGGGATTGATAGACGAGATTGCCAGTAGTAAGTTTGACGACTAGCAAATGATGTCATGAATCCTTTCCATGACTTACTTAGATGCCAGAAGCTGTGATACTTCTGCATGTGCTAATACAACACTAGGTTCACGCTGGAGAGCAACATAGTACTTTCTGGCGAAAGCATTACCTAACTCTGAGGGTACGATT
Organism: Calothrix sp. NIES-2100; assembly: GCF_963875285.1. NCBI lineage: Bacteria > Bacillati > Cyanobacteriota > Cyanophyceae > Nostocales > Calotrichaceae > Calothrix > Calothrix sp. NIES-2100. The sequence continues at coordinate 6,205,591 of NZ_CAWNLA010000001.1, read as the reverse complement.
AGCTTACGAGCATCGGCAATTAACTTTTGGACAGATCCTGGTAATATGGGTTCATCTGCTGCGAGCATTTCATCAATTTGCACAACTAGCTCAGAAATGTGATGTAACCAAGCAAATTGTTCATGATCGATGACTAGTTGTAGAAGTTCTGTACTTGATACTCTGCCACGTACTTGTTCGTAAGCAATACGTTCTGTGTCCAGCAAGCTGGAGTGCAAGCTGAGGAATTTGTTGCGCAAATTCCGTAAAAATTGCTGTTGATTGATTCTTTGTAGAAGTGTGTTAGAAGTCAATGGAACCCATCCTCCCGTTACGATAGTCTGCAATTGCTTGAATGATTTCGGCTTCAGTATTCATCACAAATGGACCGTAGCGAACAACTGGTTCGTTCAGCGGTACACCAGCGATGAGTAGTACATCTAATGGTGTGGCGTTCGATGAATTTGCGATCGCTACTTCCTCAGCGTCTTTTGCAAACAATACCATTTGTCCATCTCCTGCTAGTTCTTTTTCTGCACCAAACAAGCCTTCTCCATTAAGCACATATATAAAAGCATTGTATTCTTTTGGGACAGGCTGAACTGCGATCGCTCCTGGTTGAAGTGTGAAATGTAAGTACATAATCGGAGTTTGGGTTTGGATCGCAGATCTGCTTCCTAAAGCTTCTCCAGCTATCACTTTTACCTTCACTAAACCATCATCTGTTTGAGCAGTAGGTATTCTGGCTGCGGCAATTTCCTGATAGCGGGGTTTGATCATCTTGTCACGACTAGGTAGATTGACCCAAAGTTGCAATCCATGAATTCGTCCGCCGCTTTGAGCAAATTCCCGTTCTGGCATTTCTGAATGGACGACACCTGCTCCGGCTGTCATCCATTGCACATCGCCAGCACTAAGTTTTCCTGCATGACCTTGAGAATCTTTATGTTCAAAACTCCCTTCTAAAATATAGGAGACCGTTTCAAATCCTCTGTGAGGATGATCTGGCGCTCCCTTCGCCTGACCAGGTGCAACGTCAACAGGGCCTAATTCATCCAGCAGGAGAAAGGGGTCAAACTCGGTAAAGGTACTCTTGGGAAATGGACGACGCACCAGCATTCCTTCACCTTCTAGCGTTTGTACACTATTGATGATTCCTGCGACTGTTCGCATCGTTTGTGTTTGAGTTGTCATAAATTCTCCTTGGTATACTATTTTTCAATTCGAGTGTAGGTAAAAGGCAGAACGTTCAGATAGCCTGAATCTGCACTGGACAAGCATCAAACTTTCTTTAACTCAAGTCATAAAATTTAGATGCTCACAAGTGGTAGCTGGTTTAATTTCCAGAAGCACACCTTAATTCACATCCATATTTGTTAACTCTTATATATGATTAGTCTTATAATAGCATGAGATCATGTAAAAAGTAATAGATAGAGTTTCCCCTACTTTAGCTTCGGAAAACCACCTATGTCCCTAGCCCACACAATTCTTGGTTTACTTCAGCAAGAGGAGATGACAGGTTACGACCTGAAAACTAGCTGCTTTGATCAATGCGTTGCACACTTGTGGCCAGCAGACCAGGCACAGATTTACAGAACCCTTGATAAATTGGTTGAACAGGGTTGGATAAGTTGTAGCATTGAGATTCAGAGCGATCGCCCAAACCGCAAAGTATATTCTGTCACAGAAGCTGGAAAAGCGGAATTTAGCCGCTGGTTACAATGCCATCAGCCCTTACCGACAGTAAGAGAACCATTGCTAGTGCAATTATTTTTCGCTGCACAATTATCGAACACGGCTATTATGAAATTGCTTGAACAGCAGTTAGCTGTACGCAGCAAAAAATTGGCTGAGTGTGATAATATTCACCTACCAAAGCTAGACGAAGATGCAAATCGTGAGCAAATTATGCAACGGCTTGTACTAGAGTTGGTGGTACAAAGAGAACAAACTTACATAGATTGGCTAAAGACAGCTATTGATGTCATTAAGCGTACACCCTAAATAGTACAACCTCAAGATAGGTTACTGTAAGCTCAAGAGAGTGGGTTGAAAATACTGTAAATTTATTGATGGTAGTACAAACTTAAAGCAGCGCCGGAGATAGGTTTACCGACTAGCCTGCGACTGCTATATCATTTTCAAAGACGTTTTATAATTAAATTTTTTGAACAAGCTATAAAATCAGACAAATTTTTCTTTTGTACTGATACAAACTAACTTTTGCAACCATATAACTATTTTTTGAGATTTTATGGCAAGGAATTTATATTAATTCATTGGCCAATTGCCGGGATTTTAAAGATTGGATAAAGTTCGTAAGTGTTTGGATAATTTATGGTAAAAAAATACTCAGTTTATAAATTAATTTTGAGGCTAAGACCAGCCAAAAATTATTTGTAAGTAATTGTGTAGCTAATGAAAGGTGCAATGAAAATACTGGCAAGGATTATCCTTTGTCATTGGTAAGGTTGCAAGCATGTTTGCGGTTTGTAACATAATTTGATGCATCGCCGACTTAGTTATGAGGTGAGCGATCGCTCTATCAGCCCATGCGCAAACTCTAAAATTGTTGCTTTGCATATAGGTAATTACTCATGGACAAATCGGAATTACTCAATCCCACACAGACTTACCATAAAAACACAATGCTACTTAAATCTGTAATAAATATTAACGAAAAGTTTAAAACTAAACTTTCCGCGCTTTGTGCAATTTAAATTCTGTATTCAGCACAGAGTTTTCAACTGGATAATTCATTCATAAATAGAATAAAACAATGGCAACAATTAAAGGTACTGCTGCTGATGACATCCTCAATGGAACTACTAGCAGCGATCGCATTTATGGTTATGAAGGTAATGACATCCTCAACGGGGATACAGGAAACGATCTGCTAGATGGTGGACAAGGCAACGACACCATGTCCGGGGCTGCTGGTAATGATACCCTCAAAGGATTTGCAGGGACAGACTCATTACAAGGAGGATTAGGTAACGACAAACTCTACGGCGGTGATGATGATGACTACCTGGACGACAATCAAGGTAACAACAGCCTCTACGGAGAACGCGGTAATGATTGGCTAATTGTATCATCTTCATCTCAAAGTAATCTTTTAGACGGTGGATCAGGTAGTGACTATTTAGAAGCTGATAATTCCAGCGGCAATAATACCCTTAAGGGGGGATCTGGGGATGATCGATTCTATATCAAAAATTCCTCAGGAAATAATATCCTCAATGGCGATGCGGGAAATGACATCTTTATTATTGATGGCTCTAGCGGCAAAAATACCCTGAATGGCGGAGTTGGGGATGATAGTTTTTATGCTGATGCAGTTAAGGGAGCTAATAAGTTTTCTGGGGGGGATGGTAATGACTCGTTCTTTTTATCCGCAGGTAATACAGCCTCTTTAGTTACTCAGACAGTAGATGGGGGTGCTGGTAACGATGTGTTGTCTGTTAATTACTATGATGCTAACAGTAGCATCACCATGAGTTTAGATGCAAGCACAACTAGTGGCTCAATTACTGCTGGTACAAACAAAATTAACTTCCAGAATATCGAAAGGTTTGATATCAGGGGTACGGCCTACAATGAAAATATTCAAGGCGGCAATGGTGATGATACCCTTGATCCTGGCTTTGGTGGCAATGATACGGTTAACGGTGGTGCGGGTAAAGATGTTTTGTCCGTTAATTACTATCTTGCTAAAGCTGGCATAACCATGAGTTTAAATGCCACGACTACTAGTGGCACAATTATCGCAGGTACAAGCAAAATTAGCTTTAAGAATATCGAAAGCTTTAATATTAGCGGTACAACCTACGATGACAATATTCAAGGAGGCAATGGTAATGATGTCCTGAGTGGAGGCGATGGTGGCAATGACACTTTCAAAGGACTCGCTGGGGCAGACACATTGTATGGTGGGGTAGGTAATGACAAAATCTACGGCGGCGATGGTAATGACTTCATCTCTGACGTTCAAGGTCTGAACAGCCTGTACGGAGAAGGCGGCAATGACCTCCTAAGTATTTACTATGCAAACACAAGTAATTATTTAGACGGTGGTTCGGGAAAAGACAACATATATGCTGATGATTCCACGGGGAATAATACCCTTAAGGGGGGATCTGGGGATGATAACTTAAATATTTCCGGTTCCTCAGGCAATAACAACCTCAGTGGTGATGGGGGAAATGACTACTTATCTGCTGGTAGTTCCAGCGGTAATAATACCCTAAACGGGGGGTCTGGGGATGATCGGTTGTCGATCGCATATTCCTCAGGTAATAACACCGTCAGTGGTAATGCGGGAAATGACATCTTTGATATTTTTGGCTCTAGTGGCAAAAATACTCTCTCTGGTGGGGCTGGGAATGATACATTTTATCATAGCTATGACTTCTCGGGTATAGCGGCTAGTGGGGCTAATAAGTTTTCCGGGGGGGATGGTAATGACTCCTTCTTTTTAGGCGCTGCTAATACAGCTTCCTTAGTAACTCAGACTGTAGACGGTGGTACTCTTAACGATTACTTGGATGTTGATTACGCTGATGCTAATGGTGGCATCACCATGACTTTGGATGCAACCACCACTAATGGCTCAATTACAGCGGGTACTAATAAGATTAGCTTCCAAAATATCGAAAGGTTGAATATTAAAGGTACAAGCCAAGATGAAAAGATTCAAGGAGGCAATGGCGACGATACCTTATCCGGGGGCAGAGGCAATGATACGATTAGCGGTGGCGCAGGTAAGGATGAGTTATCCTTTAGCGCTGGTGGTAGTAGTGGCATAACCATGACATTGGATACTACCACTACTAATGGCACAATTACGGCGGGCACAAACAAAGTTAGTTTCCAAAGTATCGAAAGATTTAATATTCAAGGTACAAGCTACGATGACAATATTTTAGGAGGCAATGGCAACGATACCTTCTCTAGCGGTGTTGGCAATGATACGATTAAGGGCGGTGCAGGTAACGATGAATTGTTTGTGTTGAACAATAATGCTAAAAGTGGCATCACCATGACATTGGATGCTACCACTACTAATGGCTCAATTACATCGGGTACTGACAAGATTACTTTCTTTAGTATCGAAAAGTTTTTTATCATTGGTACACGTTCCAGCGATTATCTTCAAGGCGGCAATGGTGACGATACACTAGCTGCTGGCTATGGTGGCAATGATACAATTAATGGCGGTGCAGGTAACGATTTGTTGTCCGCGAGTTACGATGAAAATGGCGGTTCATTCAACAACCGTCCGCTAGTCATGAGCTTCTCAGATGAAACCAAGACTAATGGCTCGATTATTGGTGATGAAACGATTAGTTTCTCAAGTATTGAAAGATTTTTTGTCAATGGTTCAGCCTACAGCGATTATCTTCAAGGAGGCGATGGCGACGACACCCTATATTCTGGCGATGGTGGTGGCGATACCTTGAATGGTGGTGGTGGTAATGACTTCTTGGCGCAATATAGCGAGGATGAACTTACCACAATTATCAATGGTGGCGATGGAGATGATACCCTGTATGGGGGCTATGGGAATGATATTATCACTGGTGGCAATGGCAATGATTATCTCTCTGGCAATATAAATAATGATACTTTTGTCTTCAATAATTACAATGAGGGGATTGATACCATTACTGCTTTTGAAACAACAGATGAAGCTTCTGATTTAATTCAGGTATCTGCTGCTGGTTTTGGTGGTGGGTTATCAGTCGGCGTACTCTCATCAAGTCAATTTACCATTGGTGCGGCGGCTAATAATAGCAATCAGCGATTTATCTACAACGATATTACAGGTGCTTTGTACTTTGACTCTGATGGAAGTGGAACTGGATTTGCTCAAGTACAATTTGCACAATTAGTGAATCCATATTTTGGCGATCGCACAATCAGCGCTGCGAATTTTCTAGTTGTTGCTTAATAGCGATCGCGCAATTACTCAATTAGGGGTTAAGCAATACTTAAACCCCTAATCATCTCTGTATGGCTATACATACATCGTTGATAGCCTGAGCCGTTGATAGCCTGAGCGATGTTGTTAGTGAGCGCTTTTTATATATGAGGAGAGCGATCGCTTGATCATCGTACTTTGTAGCATAGGAATTGTGCCCTAAGTACACAATTTTCTCGTGAAGAATTAAATAGTTAAAAGGAATAAAACAATGGCAACTATTAAAGGTACAGTAGCTGACGACATCCTCAATGGCACTACTAGCACCGATCGCCTTTACGGTTATGAGGGTAATGACATTCTCAATGCTGGTACAGGGAACGATAGCCTTGATGGTGGTAGTGGCAACGATATTATGTCTGGTGGTTCTGGTAATGATACATACATTGTTGATAGCGCTGATGATGTTGTTAGTGAAGATAATGGTGCAGGCGGCGATGCAGGTGGCAAAGATACAGTTAAGTCTGCGGTTGACTGGACATTGGGCAATTATATTGAAAGGTTGACTCTAACTGAGACGGCAGTTCGGGGGACGGGAAACTGTTGTTGTTTAATTACCGACATAGATGTAGGGGTTTAGCATTGCTAAACCCCCGATAATTCATCTGGTTAGGTGTAATGATTGCAAAATTTACAGCGCCAAAACTGTAGCTTTCAAAGCAAAAATTCTTTCAATGACATCTTCTACTACTTTATCGGGAGTAGAAGCGCCGGAAGTAATGCCTACAGCTATTTTACCATCAGGTAACCAGTTATCTGTGGTAACTATATCTCCGGTTAATTGTCGATGTTCAATTAACTTTTCTGATTTCAGGCGCTCAACAGAATCGATGTGATAAGAAGGAATTCCCCGTTCAAAAGCTATCTGTTGCAATTGGGTGGTATTTGATGAATTAAATCCGCCAATTACTATCATCAAGTCTAGGTTTTGTTCCACTAATTCCAACATTGCATCTTGGCGTTCTTGGGTAGCGTCACAAATAGTGTTGAAGCTTTGGAAATGTGCATTGATTTCGGTGGGGCCATATTTCTGCATCATTGTTCGCTCTAACAGCTTACCAATTTGTTCGGTTTCGCCTTTGAGCATGGTGGTTTGATTAGCAATTCCCACTCTTTCTAAATCTGTATCTGGGTCAAAGCCAGGTGAACAAGCTTTAGCAAATTTTTGCAGAAATTCTTCGCGATCGCCACCATTTAAAATATAGTTGCTGACATATTCTGCTTCCCGCATATTTAACACAATTAAATATTTGCCAGCAAAGGAACTAGTGGCAACTGTTTCTTCGTGCTTATACTTACCGTGGATAATTGAGGTATAATCGACTTTTTTGTGCTTTTCTACAGTATTCCAAACTTTCGATACCCAAGGACAAGTTGTATCAACAATTTTGCAGCCTTTGTCATGGAGAATTTGCATTTCTTGAACGCTGGCACCAAAGGCTGGTAAGATAACCACATCTTCATTCCCAACTACAGAAAAATCTTTTTGACCTGCAACCATCGGAATAAATTGTACTTCCATCTCCTGCATCCGTTGATTCACTGAGGGATTGTGTATAATCTCGTTGGTAATCCAGATGCGATCGCTTGGGAAGTGTTGACGGGTTTCATAAGCCATTGCTACTGCACGTTCTACACCCCAGCAGAAACCAAAGGCTTGGGCTAAATAAATTGTCACATCTCCTTGTTCCAGGGTGTAGTTGCGATCGCGAATTTGCTGAATCAAGTTACTTTGATATTCTGACTGTAACTGGGTAGCTACTTCTGCTTGATGACCAAAACCTTTGCGATTATAGTTTTCCGATTGTTGCAGGCTACGTTTAAAAGCTTTTGTATCCATTGGATTTTTCTAGTAAGTTCACCATTTCTCATTTTCTCTCTTCGAGACGCTAATGATGTGAGAATTTAGCAGATGAGGGGGATGAGATGGATGAAAGGACAAGGGGGACAAGGGAGATGTCACTACCTCATCTCCCCCATCTTCTTCATCTTCCCACTTTCGCCTGATGGTGTTCTAATGCTTGCTGAGTAGAAATCTGCAAAGCAGTACGCCAGACTAGATAGCCTTGGGGACTCAGATGTAAGCCATCGGTGGTGAATTCGCGGTGAAGATTACCTTGTTGATTGGTAAACAAGGTATATAAATCGAGATATTTAGCACCTTGGTTTGTGGCTATAGTTTGCAATTTCTGATTTAGCTGCTGAATACGATTGTTCTTAATCTTCAACAGTTCCTCTCGTCCTTCCCAAGTTGATTCTTCTGCGCCATGTGGCAAAATTGACTGGACAAATATTTGCGATCGCGGATGTACCTTTCGCAAGTAACGGATAATTTGTCTTTGATTCTCTAAAATTGTTTCATCGCTTAAGCCTCGAAGTAAGTCATTGATTCCCACCATGAGGTAAATCACCTCTGGCTGTGTACGGTCAAATAAATGCAATCTATTCAAAATTCCTTCGCTAGTTTCACCAGAAATTGCCTGATTTAGCCAATTTCTGTCTTCAGGTAACAACTCTGGAGGAAACCACAGACTTAAAGAATCTCCCACTAGTATGCTCAGATGCTGAGGAGGTTTTTCCACAGTCGCCTTGGCTTCTTTTTTGAGAATGTCTACCCATTGTTGGTAATTTAGCTGGTGACGGGGGCCTAACTCCGGTTTATCAGTCTGGGTGTCACTGACTGTTACCGCAGTTGTCTCATCAACATTATTGGTGAATCTCTGCTGTTGCCAAATTAGCAGTATAACCGCCAACATCAGCAGGCCATTGGTTACTAACGAGAAAAATCCCCAGATCGGAAATGTTTTTGCAGAAATGGACACGGCTAGCAAAATTTACCAAATTATAAAATCACATGTTTAGCTCATCCCCCGACTGAAGTCTACATTGTACACACAAGTGATTTAATCACTCTAAATCCCGTTTTGTTGCACCATCCGAGATTTTCGCTGTGTTAGGACTAATTTCCATAACGCACCTTCCCAAATGAAAGCCGAATCGGGTTTTTTGCAGTTTGTGTCCAGGGTAGCGATTCAAGTACGGAGAACTTGAAGCTACTCAGGTAGATCGCAGCAGTGATTTCCCTGTAGTGCCTGGTATCATAACTCAGAGTAATTAAACTGCGTACATTTAAGTAAAATTTGTCAACAGTCAACCGTCATTTGTCTCCCTCATCTCTCTAGGGCTTGTTTTCTGTCGTCGCTGTCACCATTGAAGTGTGCGGCTACATGTACCTAGTCCCTAGCCCCTAATCCCTATCAATGATGAAATATGTACAAAAGAAAAACTATGTTAATACTCTGCCCTCAAAGCTAGTGGTGCAATATTATAAAAATAATTTCGTCAAGAGTGTTTTACTTTACTTCCTGCTTGCTAATTCTTTAATTTTATTTAACTTATATTTCAATTTGTATGGCGACTATTGTTACTCAAACACAACTTCAAGAGTTACGTCCAGGCGATCGCGTGAAATATCATGGTGTCGATTGGAACATAGAAGACTACAGTACATATCAAGATCCCCAAGGGTATTTAACTGATGAGTGGTTGTTGAGTTCCAAAGGTGGTTCTCAATATTACTTATTGAGAGAATTTGATCCAGATAAAACGCCTGTATCTGTAACTTGGTATCTTGCCAATCCATTAGAAAATCCTCGCTTAATCCTCCCAGATTCACAAGAAAATATCGTACCTAGGCTATGGGACGAAATGCAATCCCACGCCGAACCATACCCAGAATTAACGCTTTTTTATAAGTCTTATTATTTCGAGTCTCAAACTGAAGGTAATTTTCAGTCAGAGGGACAAATGAAATCTCGGATTACTTGGGATTACTGGGATCAAGAACATCAAATGAATTTAGCGATTGAAGCTCTTGAATACCATCAAATAGATATTTATTCTACTAAAGTTGTGCGTCCTGATGAATTTTCCGATATTCAACAATCAGTAGGACAAAATCAGAACGGTTGGATGAGTAATATAGGCTATTTTGTGCAGGTAGCAATGGCATTAGTGCTATTATTTGTAGGAATTATTATGATGATATTTGGATAAATAGCCAATGCCTAATTCATTATTTATTGAACAGCATGATGACGGTATTGCCTTTTATATAAATGGAGATTTGCAGTTTGATACTGCTGATGAGGCAATATATCATGAATATTTGGTAATTCCGGCAATAACTTTAACAAGTCTCAGATTTCCCCAAACACCTTTACGTGTGCTGATTTGTGGTGGTGGTGATGGTTTAGCAGTAAGGGATGTATTACGATTTACGCAAATTCAAAAAATTGATTTAGTTGATTATAATCCCGAAGTTTTAGAACTAGCTACAACTGTATTTAAACCTTATAATTTGGGCAGTTTAGAGGCAGATAAGGTAACTGTATATCATCAAGAAGCCTTTGAATTTGTTTCGCAATTACCAAATAATTACTATCATGTGATTATTTGTGATTTTACCTATCCCCATTCCTCAGAGGATACAAGGATATACAGTCGGGAATGGTTTCAACAATTGAATCGTGTTTTGATACCTGCTGGAGTAATTTGCACTAATGGTGTTTCTCCAGAAAAAAGAACAATGGGTTTTTGGTGTTTATATCAAACACTGCTAGCAGCAGAGTTGACAGTAAAGCCTTTACACCTAACTATCCCTTCATTTTTTGAGCATGGTTATGGTAGTTGGGGCTTCTTTTTAGCCTCACCTCAAGTAATTAGGCGAGATGAAATAGAAATAGTTGATTTACCAGAAAATTTACATTTTCTTACTCATAGCGAGCTACTCCAAGCCTTTGTATTTGAGAGTGAGATCGCCGAATCTCGTCATGAGGTAATGATTCACACTTTAGAAAGTCCGCAATTATTTTATTATCTGCTAAATTCCCTATCTAATCAAGAAAATTTGAACTTAGAATCTAACGCTAGCATTAATTTTTTAGATATTGCAGAACTGGGGACAGCCCAAATCGGAGCAGGTGATTTTCTCGATTTAGAATCAGTAGCAAAGTTTTGGATAGAAAATATTTACGCTGATTCACCAGCCCAGGAAAATTTACCGGATATAAATCGATATTTACCTGTGCGTCATCGCTACCATAGCCAAAATATGACATCATCATGGCTAGCAAATATCAAAGAATTATTGGCAGAAATTGATATTAAAAAGTTATTGAATAGTCTGTTAGCAAGGGCGCAGGATTTACCACCACAAATTGCCAGCGAATTACAAAAATTAGCCGATAAAGTTAATGCTAATGAGCATCTAGCCAAGCTACCCCCGCAAACTTTAGAATTTATTGCTTTACTATCGGTAACGCTATTAATGGCAAATTTAGTCGCACCAGATTCGGTATTTGCTAAAGGTTTTTCTTCTAGTGGTAGAAGTAGTAGCACTAGTGGAGATTATTATACCAGCGATGGAGGAAGCTTTGATAAGAAAATTACAGGCTTTATATTGACTACCATAGGCGGAATTTGGTTAAGTACTTTATTCTCACGCCCAAGAGATGATTAAAGAAGGCAGTGGGCACACTTCTCCTGTCGGAGACGCTACGCGAACGACTTCGCTCAGTGAGCAGATAGCAGAAGGAGGAATTGAAGTTTATATTCTTAAGATTTATATTTGATTTTTAAAATATAGATAACCTTTTCAAGGTGAATTTAAAAATCGTTGTTTTACTCTCGGCGTTCTCGGCGTTCTCTGCGGTTCAAAAGCAATTTATCTAACCTTATTAGGAACAGAGAACAATCTAGGTTAGAGGTTAGAGAAAAATTGAGTGCGGGAGAATTTTTATCATCCTGTAAAAAGCTATTAATAGCCATATTCAACTTCATTTGAGAATAATATAATTCATGAAAATAAATAATGCTAACAAAAATAAATTAGCAAAAGAAGAATTAAAATTAACGATTAGGGAATTAAATAAAGCAGAGTATGATGACTGGGATAAGCTGGTGAAAAATTTGCCCTACAGTTGCTTTATGCAAACTTCTACTTGGGCAGATTTTAAAGAAATAGAGGGTTATAAAAGCTTTCGCTATGGCTTATTTGTTAATAATACGCTATTAGGAGGATGTATATATTATTTATATCCCCATGCTCAGAAAGCTAACTTACTAATTGCTCCGGGTGCGCCAATTTTACCAGATATTTTACAAGCAAAAAGCTTAGAATTTTTATTAAATAAAGCTGAAGAATTAGCGCAGAAATTAGGAGCGATCGCACTGCGAATTGAACCACTATGGCCTGTAAAACCTGATTACCTAAAAAACTTTGTCCGCGCACCTGCTGATTTACTACCAGCGGAAACTTTATTAATAGATTTACGCCCGGAAATCAGCCAAATATTAGCAGCGATGAAGCCGAAGGGACGCTACAATATCCGACTGAGTCAACGCTATGGTGTCACAACCGAATTCAGCCGTAATTCTCAAACAATACCGTTATTTTATAACTTGTTTTGGGAAACTGTACAGCGTCAGCGGTTTTTTGGCGAACCCTATGGCTTTTTTATCAATCTTTGCCAAACTTTATTTGCATCTAATATGGCAGAAATTGGTTTAGCTTATTGGCAAGGTGAGATATTAGCAGCAATTTTAGTTGTATATTGCGGTAATGTAGCTACATATTTATATGGTGGACGTAGTTTAGCCCATCCAAAAGTTATGGCAAACTACAGCTTACACTGGGAAGCAATGCAAAGAGCAAAATTGCGGGGTTGTCAATTCTATGATTTCTATGGCTTTACCCACGATGCAAATCATAGTTATGCTAAATTTTCGCAATTTAAAAGTCAGTTTGGTGGTACACATATAACTACTATAGGCGCTCACGATTACTTTTTTTATGACCAGTTGGCTGATACCCTAATTAGCTTATTCCAAAATCTGGCAGGTGGTAACAGATGAACGAGAAAATTATCAATTCATTCACTCAATTAGGAGTTATTTTACTAGAGCTAGTAGTCGGTTTTGGCTTATTTTGGCTGGGACAGTTAGCTTATCAAAAGCTGTTTCGGCGGCGAATAGAATTGAATTTAGAACTATTTGTGAAAGATAACCCGGCTGTAGCTATTGCTTTAGTAGGTTACTATTTTGGTATGATAATTGCTTTAGGCGGTGTTCTCGGTCAAAGTGCAGTTAGTTGGCAAGATAAAGCACTGAATTTAATGTCTTACGGTGCAACAGTAATTTTATTAATGTTGGTGGGTGCATGGGTAGGTGATAGATTCATTTTGCGTCACTTTAATTGTGAACGAGAAATTATTCAAGACCGTAACGTTGGTGCTGCTAGTGTAGAAGCAGGAAACCATATCGCTAATGGATTGATTTTAAGTGCAGCTTTAGCAGGCGAAAGCGGTGGCTGGTTAGTAGCATTGGTATGTTGGTTAATTGGTTTGATATTACTAGTAATAGTAAGTTTCGCCTATCCGCGAATCACTAAATATAATGTGTTTGCAGAAATAGAAAAGCGCAATAACCCCGCTGCGGGTGTAGCTTTAGCTGGGTTACTCATTGCTACAGGAAATATTGTCAGAGTCGCTTTTTCAGCTGAATTTGAAAACTGGATTGTCAGTTTCACCCAGTATGGTTTGTTACTCTTATTCTCATTAGGTTCACTGGTAGCAATTCGTTGGTTAGCTGATTTAATTTTAGTACCGGGAGTGAAAATTTCTGATGAAATCGTCAATCAGGAAATTCCTAATCTTGGGGCTGGTTTAATTGAAGCTTTTTCCTATATAGCAGCTTCGTTTTTGATTGCTTGGTGCTTATGAATTATCTAGTCAGGGCTTAAGTACTTGATTTTCAAGCATTTTAGTGGTTACTAGGAAATGTGACTATAAATTGCTACATTAAATAAAGCTTGGGTTAATCCAAAGCCTGAAATAGTTATATTTCAGATCCTAAACATCTACCAAATTTAGGCTAGTGCCGCAATCCCGTGATTAGTGGAATATTAGAAAAACTCCGACATGCGTTTACAAAAAATCATAACGATCGCGAGACTTCGTCTACAGAGAAATGGCTGCAAATTCTTCTCGTCAGCAGTGTAGGGGTGACAGCTTTAGTCTGGGGAGTTCGCGAACTGAAATGGTTAGAGTCTTGGGAATTAAAAGTTTACGATCAAATGCTGCGATCGCGTCCTGTACAAAGTCCCGATCGCCGCATTCTGCTGGTGACAATTACTGAAAACGATCTGGAGCGTGAGCAGTGGCCGTTATCAGATAATACAATCAATCAGCTACTAAAAAAAATACAGTCTTATCAACCCCGTGTCATTGGTTTAAATATTTACCGACCAACACAACTAAATTTAGCTGATGGGATTGGAAATCGCAATCATATTATCGCTACTTGTTTATTAAGTAGCATGGGGAGAGCAGAAATTTCACCACCGCCCAATTTCCCTATAGATAATGTCGGCTATAACGATTTAATTCCTGATAGCGAGAACGATCAAATTATCCGGCGGAGTTTGTTATTTGCACAACATCAAGATAAAAAATGTAAAACGCGATTTTCATTTGCAGCCTTAACAGCCATCAGTTACTTAGAAAAATCTGGGGTTGAATTAGATTTTCCCGATAAAAACCATTTTTCTCTGGGTAAAACTATTTTCCCAATTTTAACACCTAATTATGGCAGCTACACAAATTTAGATGCTAAAGGCTACCAATTACTGTTAAATTACCGTCACCCAGCGCACTTTGCCCAGGAGGTTAGTTTAACAGCAGTTCTGACTAATCAAGTCAATCCCGAGCTATTCAAAGACCGTTTGGTAATTATTGGTACTACTGCTGCTAGTGTTCATCCGGGGTTGTATACGCCTTACAGTGCGGCAACAGAACAACCCGCTAGAATGTCTACAGTATATATTCATGCCCAAATAGCTAGCCAAATTATCAGTACTGTATTGGATGCTAGATCCCTGATTTGGGATTGGCCTGACTGGGCTGAATTCCTGTGGATCTGGGCTTGGGGATTGATGGGTGGTACTTTGGCTTGGCGATCGCGACATCCTTTGCTATTGGCGATCGCAGGTGGTACAACTTTAATAGTTTTGGTGGGTATCTGCTTTGGTTTGTTTCTCCTTTCTGGATGGGTTCCTTTGATTCCATCAGCCCTGACTTTGCTGATTACTGGTATGAGTGTTAGGGCTTACATTACTTATCAAACTCAGCAGCAAACTCAGTTAATTATTCAGCAAGTTGAACAACAAAAAGAGGTAATTGAACAGTTAGATATTCTCTTAAAAGAAACTCAAGTAGATTCTACAAGAATTCACGACGAACATCATCATTTTCCCAAAATTGTCACACCAGAAAAAACCACAGGTGATTTCCTCTTGAGTGGACGCTACCAAATTTCTAAAATTCTTGGTTCTGGTGGTTTTGGTTGTACTTATTTAGCAAATGATACTCAACGTCCTGGTAATCCTACTTGTGTAGTTAAACAGTTAATGCCAGCACGGCGGGATACAAAATTTTTGCAAGTTGCGAGAAGATTATTTAATACAGAAGCCGAAATTTTAGAAGCTTTGGGTAAACATCAGCAAATACCGGAATTACTCGCTTACTTTGAGGATAATCAAGAATTTTATTTAGTAGAACAGTATATTCCTGGGCATACTTTAAGTGAAGAGTTACCACCTGTAACGGGATTACAAAAAGAAAAGGTGGTAATTAATATGCTCAAAGAAGTGTTAGAGGTTTTAGAATTTGTGCATGAGCATCGCGTAATTCATCGAGATATTAAACCGACTAATATTATTCGTTCTGCTGAAGATAATCGCTTAGTCTTGATTGACTTTGGTGCAGTTAAATTAATGCAACCGCCAAATAGTGAAGAAACAGAATTAGCAACAGTAGCTATTGGAACGCGGGGTTATGCACCACCAGAACAATTTGCGGGACATCCGCGTTTGTGTAGTGATATTTACGCTTTGGGGATGATTGGAATTCAAGCGCTGACAGGGATACAACCGCAAGAAATTCACCCAGATCAAGAAACAGGTAATGCGATTTGGCGTTCTCACGCGCAAGTTAGCGAAGAGTTGGCAGCGATTTTAGATAAGATGGTGCGTTACCATTTTAGCGATCGCTATCAATCTGCCAGTGCTGTACTACAAGATTTAGAATCTATGTCCAAGTAATTGTTTCAATTTTTAATCAACATAATCTGTTGTAATTTCCAGCTTTTCTGTATTATTGGAAGTTATGGGACGGTGACCATCAATATCAAGGGTATCTTTAACCTCATAGTTACTCTTAGCTATTGGACGTTGACCATCAATTTCCAGAGTATCCTTAACCTCTAAATCGCTTGGATCAACTGGACGCAAGCCGTCTACAGCTAGCATTTCCCGATCCTGAAAATCACTCTTAGCAATCGGACGCTGACCATCTATGTCTATTGTTTGATCTGATTGAATATCGCTTTTGGCAATTGGACGTTGACCATCAATATCGATAGTATACTCAATTTCTAAATCACTAGGGTCAACTGGACGCTGACCATCTATTTTAATGACACGCGTCATTTGCTTCGGTTCGTTAGATGATGTCAGAGAAACAATGTTCGCTTCAGTAGATGTTGTATTTTGCTCTGAATTATTATCTGTATTATTCATGTCTGTGCTTCTTCTGCTTGCTTGTTGCTATTTGTTCGCTCACCGAATAAGATACTTAGGTAGAGCCAGAAAATCTTCTGCCATAGCAGAGAATTTTTCTCTAACTTGAGAGCGATTTGCAAAATACTCTCTGATAATCCACTATGCTGTAGGATTCCTATTTGATTTTTGAACATATACGTAGGGTGGGCAATGCCCACCGTATACAGGTTTGGTGGGCATTACCCACCCTACAGATACTGAGATTTTTTCAATAATCAAACCAAATTGCTATATTTCATCTTTTTTCCAGTCCCGAAGTTTCAATCCCGCTTCCTCGGTAATCGCCACAGCTGCGGGAAATTCCTCCGGACGTACATCAATTCTGGTATCTCCAGTAATATCATGTTCGCTTGATCGCTTATCAAACGTCATTGCCAGCGAAACGAAGCAATCGCAAGGGCTGGGATTGCTTCTCTTTGCTACGCAACGCTACCGCGAACGAGACGCTAAGCGAACGCTCCGCTCGCAATGACAAGTATTTATCCGAACATGATATAACTTCCGGTAAATCAAGCCTTAACCCCAGCCGAATCTTTTCATCTGTGCGACGTTCTTTGAAGGAATTCCTTAAAAAAAGATTATCTCTTTCTTTGCGTCTACCCTGCGGGAAAAACTCCGTCGAATGCGTCTTTGCATGAGCTTGGGAATCCCCATTCGACAGGAGCGGTGGGGAGGATGTCAATTATTTCTACTGGTAATTGAGAGTCCCTCTACTATCAGAGAAGGAGTGTAACAAGAACCATTCCAATCAGCATCGCCTCCAAGGGTTACTAGTTGTTTGAGGGCTGAGTAAATATTTCCCGCAACCATCGTATCTTTAATACGTCCAATTACTTGACCCTTTTGCACCCGGTAGCCTAAGTCAATATTGATCGAAAAGTCACCAGAAATCCCACCACCTCCACCCAGCATTTGATCCACAATTAAGCCATCATCCATTTGCTGAATCAAATTTTGTAGTGATGCAGAACTGGGCTGAATTAAAAAATTAAATAAACCCGGTGAGGGATAGCTACCCAAACTGGGGCGAAAACCATTACCTGTGGTGCCAATACCTAGTTGGCGTCCGGTAGTGCGATCGCAATAGAAATGTTGTAGAATTCCATTCTGGACAAATACTAAAGAATTGGTAGGGGAACCTTCATCATCAAAAGGACAACTGTAAGGCCCTGCGTCTGGATCTTGGTAAAGGGTGAGGCTTGGCGCAAGAACGGGTTTACCCAAGCGATCGCCCCACGGGGAGGCTTTTTCTAGTACCCGTTTGCCATTTAACGCTGCTTGCACTGTACCCCAAAGCATATCCGCCGCTTTTGAGGTAAACAACACGGGAAGCCGACCGCTAGGGGATGAGACGTTTTCTCTCGCCCAAATTAACCTTTGTAGAATTTGATACGCCAATTTCTCTGGATCGAGTTCGTCTCGTTGGGTTTGACCATCAGAAACGCTTAAAAAATCGTCGCCTCGCACCCATTCTGCTGACATATAGCAGCTAAGAGTTGTATCTGTGTAGTGACAATCTAGACCTGCTGTATTGACAAGTCTAGTATTTTCCACATCACATTCCCAGTCGCTATTGCAAAGTACATCTGGATATGTATCACGAACAAGGGCGATCGCTTCTTTGCCCCAGTTTACCAAAACCTCGATGGGCACAGTTTTGCCCAAATCTGGGTAGGATGTCCCAGAGTTACCCACCAATTCAACCGATTCTGGTTGATTGAGTTGACTCAAGGCGAGGGAGCGTTCCACCATCGCTTGCGGTTCCACAGAACCATAAGCTACAGTCAGTCCAGGACGGCCGTTACGCCACAGCCGCAGTACTGTACCTTCAGATTGGCTTGTTTCGAGTTGCTTGAGGCGGTTAGCCTCAAAAAATATTGGTCGAGAAAGCGATCGCGACTGATACACCTCAGCGGCTTCTGCTCCAGACTTAATGGCTAGATCCAGCAGATGTTCTGCTAGCGTATCTTGTGACAAATTTTCCGAACCCATGACCCTTGGTAAATTGTGGATTGTGGATTTTGAATCGCAGATGAACGCAGCTCATTATCCCAAATCATCGACTCTATCAACCCTTGCTCTTTTGGGTGATTTATGAGTAATGAGTCAACAGAAGCATGAAGTATGAAGTATGAAGTATGAAATTACCGAGCCTACAAGGAGATGGGGCTTGAACCAGGAAAAACTTGAGCCTTCAGCTTGCTTTAGGGTTAACGCCTAAAGAAGTTGAAGTGTTGATTTTTTGCCCACTTACCAGGCTTGTACCAATTCTTTCTTCATTCTTTATCCTTAATCCTTTCTTCTGTCAAGACTATCATTACCCTTAGCGTTGATCCTCATGGTGATTCCCCCAATACTCTGCCATTAATTTACGGCAAATTGACCTCTTGCAACAGCCAAAATCCGGCAAAAGATTCTGCTTGAGGATCGGATTGTACACCGATAAAATGCACTCCATTAGCCTCTCGCTTGGCGGTTTCAAAACCTTTGGCTTCTGCTAAAGTTTGCGGGTTTTTGATATTTGCCAAAATCCAGCTTTCGGTCACACCAGTTTCTAACAGTAATCTTGAACCAACACTTGTGTCAAATTTTAAGTAAGCTAGATCTAAACCAGACATCCAACCTGCAATTGGTAAGGCTCTGGGTGAGAATATCAAAACACCAGGAATGCGAGTTTCCGGTGATACTTGCGCCAAGTCTAGAGGAAAAGCTTCGCCAAAACCAATTTCCCATTCTGGCATATCCATGAGTTCTGAAGCTTGTAAAGAGACAAATACCCATGTCTTACCTTCTAAAGCATCTGGTAATCTTTGAGGTAAAGGATTTTCCAAGCGTACGGAAGGACTCGTTACTGCTTGATACCCTGGTTCATGAGGATACACCTCCTCCATTCTTTGTTTTAGCCATTGGTTGAGTATCAAAGTGTGGCGGCTTGGTTGGGCTGGAATTCCCACATCCTCACAGGCTTTAGTAATCATATTGTTCATTTGGCGGCGGAAAAAGCGGATTTTGATTGGCGCTTCTGGTGCTTGGTCAATGGCTTCTTGTAAAGTAGTCCGCAACCAACCTGAATTTACCTGAGTACTGGAACAATATTTAGCATAGCGAAACAGAGAATCTGTTTTGCTGCGGACATCCAAGGGACTTTCGCAAACTAATACTTCCCAAACTTTTTTTTGATTTTCGTCCAGAATCGGACGGGAGTAAAAATCGAGTTCCCAAATACTGCCCATGTTTTACAGTAAAAATCTGGCTGTTATTGTGTTTCTGATATTCTGATCATACGAGTGATGGGGCAGCAATGGGCATGAATCATTGAAGAGGAGAGGGAGACGCGGGAAACCCTTTCCCCCGCCTTCACTTTGCTACACTTTATTTTTTGCCAAACAGATTTGTCATCGGCTGGACTCCTTTAGCTGTATCACCCGCAGCGTTGAGGTATTCATAAATTCCCAAAGCGTCTTCGGTAGTTCGTAACAGGGAATAATGATTATATGATGTTTTATCTACTACACCTCTAGCTCCGTGGTTGGTAATCACAATCGTGGCGATATGACCACCGCCAAAGTTAGCTGGACTTTTGGGGTCAAAACCGCAGCAACCTTGTGTCTCTTTTTTGTTATGTGGGTTGCTGTCTTCATCCCAAGTAATGACGATCGCATTATTACCTGAACTAGCCCAAACTTTAGATGTGGTAATTTGTTTGACAACTTGACCAATCATGGTATCACCAGTTTTTATCAGTTGTTCCTGTCCGGGACATTCTGCTAAACCATGCATTTCATGGCATTGATTAAAGATGATGTGGCTATAGTTAGGCACATTCCCAGTTTGTAAATCTTTGGTGAGTTGGTCAATACCAACAATCTTGTTGAGTAGATTCGGATCGTCTTGTACTTTTTTAAAGCTGATGAAGCCGTTATGTTTTGCAGCATACAACGCCCTAGTCACGCTAGGTGCAAAAACTGCTTTAGAACCTGGGCTAGGAATGTCCTCAAAATAACCTTTCCATGTTAGACCCTTGTGTTCTAGTTGATCCATTAGGCTTTTAGCGGTAATGGTGTGGTTAACGTAGTCAGGACGTTGAGAATAGCTACAAAACTTATCTTTACTTCCTACTTGGCAATAAAAAGCATCATCATCATGGATACCAAACGTGCTACCACCAAGCATTGCTATATAGTTAGCTTCGCTAGGATGGACTTCGCCATAAAAGTTACTAGCCAAACCATAGGTTTTTGCTAGTTGATTAATTATAGGTGCATTGGAACTGCCAATAATTTGGCTATAAGATTTATTTTCTTCGACAATGACAAAAATATGCTCGTATCTAGGAATTGCTTTGTCTTGTGGTGTTGGGACTGAGGTCAGGGATGCTGTGTTTTGTGCAACGATGGGTTGGCCTGGGTTTTCCGTCTGCTGAGAGTTTTTTGGCTTAGAGGTGCAAGCGATCGCACTTAAGCTAAAACTTAATATACTCAGAGCAAAAATTATCTTTTGTGGCTTTTGGTTTATTTTTATCACGATTTTTGCTGAAAATTTGCGATTTCAACAGGATAGGCATATCTCTGAGAATAAACGAAAAACCGCGATCGCTCTTTGTCGCCTTTGTGTCATCCCTTTGTCAAATTAATTTAACCAAGTGCGATCGCTCTGGGCATACTGTATTTGACTAGGATAACGGTAAGGTAGCTTTTTGCGTTTTGCATGATGTTTCAATCCCTAATAGGGATTTTAGTTAATTGCAATTCTATTGATTCATTAAAATTGTGGTTTTTAGAAGATAGTTTCAATCCCTAATAGGGATTTTAGTTAATTGCAATAAAAAAGTTGTACTAATTTCCGCACTTTGGCAATCGGTTTCAATCCCTAATAGGGATTTTAGTTAATTGCAATTTTAAATGACAATCCTGACCTTCAGAAATACCATGAGTTTCAATCCCTGATAGGGATTTTAGTTAATTGCAATATGTATGGTTGAATAACAAACTTTATGTAGTCATATGTTTCAATCCCTGATAGGGATTTTAGTTAATTGCAATAACATCGAAGCAATCAGAATAGTTAAAGAATTAGTTTCAATCCCTGATAGGGATTTTAGTTAATTGCAATTAGTCACAACTCGCGGAGTAAATAATCCAGATGCGTTTCAATCCCTGATAGGGATTTTAGTTAATTGCAATATTGTTGCCATTAGCTCACCTTCGGAACCTTCGTATGTTTCAATCCCTGATAGGAATTTTAGTTAATTGCAATCTGAAGTTTGCCAAGTCGATCCAAACCTTTTCTGGCGTTTCAATCCCTGATAGGGATTTTAGTTAATTGCAATTTTGGCGAGTGTTGGCAGTACCTAGAATCTCTACAGAAGGTTTCAATCCCTGATAGGGATTTTAGTTAATTGCAATATCCAAGCCAAGATTGAGTAGTATTCATCTTAGCGTTTCAATCCCTGATAGGGATTTTAGTTAATTGCAATTCTTGGGACATCGAGGCTGAAAATACTTGACAAAAACAGTGTTTCAATCCCTGATAGGGATTTTAGTTAATTGCAATTGTGAGTACCGGCTTTGAAGATTTCGATTTCCTTAGTCATGGGGTTTCAATCCCTGATAGGGATTTTAGTTAATTGCAATTCGTATTGAGTCCACACAGCCTTACTAATTTTTTTAGCCCCGGTTGGGTCGATGGGGGGTATTATCCCCCGCACCTCCCATTTCAATCTGGACGTGCGCCTTTCGGTGCATCCAGCTTTCGACAAATCTGAGGCTATTTGCCTTTGCGATAGTGAACTAAATCGTGGCAAGATTCATGTATAGCCAAAAGGTTTTTAGGATGACAATTGTCATGGTTACCATCAATGTGATGGAGGTGAATTCTTTCAGCATCTACAAAACTTAAGCCACAAAATCCACATTTGTGGTGTTGAGAAATCAAAGCTTTGGATGTCGCACCATCATAGAATTTGGATTGACGTTGACTCCAATAAATCAGGTTGCCGTTGAAGGGAGAATAATCTCCTTTGACATTGACGAAATCATTTTCCGAGTAGGGGACTGGAGGAAATGCCTTTTTGACTAGGGTTTCGGCTTGGTAACGGTTCATTTTAGGTTGTTGGTTGAACACTTTAAATGTTCGGTGATTAATGAACCAGAGCGAAAACTGAGAACCAGACATTTTGCAGTAACGATGATAATTTCGCCAACCCCGAATAATTGGGGCTAATTTATCGGCTTTGATGGCTGCACCATCATGCGAGTTATTGATAATGGTTTTGACTTTAGCTTGAAAAGTTTTGAAGTTCTCCATTGCCGGAGTACATCTAAACTTGCCATTGTTCTGGACTTGAAAATGCCAGCCTAAAAAGTCAAAGCCTGTTGTCGCTCTAACTAATCTTGTCTTTGAGGCTTTTACATTTAGTCCGCGAATGTGCAAAAAGGCGCTGACTTTATCAAGTATTTGTGAAGCATTTTCATTCGGCTTGAGGATAAATACCATATCATCCGCATATCTGACGGATTTATGGATATTTTCGATGCCGTCTAATGCGATGTTGGCAAGAAGTGGGCTGCATACTCCTCCCTGTGGTGTACCAGAATCAGGGAATTCGGGATTTGTACCGATTTTCAGACTTCTCCACAGCCCTTGTTTGACGCTTTGCGGCGCGATTACCACAGACATCAAGAAGTTATGGTTGATGCGGTCGAAACATTTTTCAATATCGAGTTCTAGGATTCGTTTTTCCTTTCCATTCGCATGAGAGTTCAAGTTTTGGAAAATCAACTTTTGACAATCATGTGCCGAACGTCCTGGTCTAAATCCATAGCTTCTGGCATTAAATAATGCTTCGTGTGCTGGTTCTATCGCGTATTTGAGCAAGCATTGCCATACTCTGTCCCGAATCGTGGGTACTTTTAAGATTCTTTGAGTACCGTCTTTCTTTGGTATGGGAATTTCTCTGAGTTTTTGGGGTTTCCAATTATGAATATTTACCTTGATGTATTCATCGAGTTCAATTCTTTCAAAGAAAGTTAAGGACTTTTTTCCATCGACACCAGCGGTCTTCTTCCCAACATTTAATTGTGTGACTTGACGAATCGCTAATAATCTTGCACTCCGGGAACGGAGTATCAGCTTTTGGAGACTTTTGACAAGTTTTTGGTCATTGGCTCGCATCGCTTTATATAATCGACATTGTAGGCGAAAAAGGTTTTTGCGGAGTTTCTTCCACGGTAACGATTTCCACAGTTCACTGTAGTTTATTTCTACGTGTCTAACCATACTCTACGCCGCTAATTATACTCTGATTGCCTCGAACCAATTACGGTTCGTCCTACCTAATGTGGAGGTTTACTTATCTCGTCTTACCTACTAGAGTTTCGACCTTTCTCTAGACTCCATCATTATTTTTCCTCGTTCCAATTCTGGATTTTTTGATGATTTAGGACAGACCAGTTCGCCAATGTTCTTCTCATAGGAATACGGCTAACGAAACAATATTGCCGCGAGAATAAAAACATCAAGTCGGTATGTTTTTTTTCAGATTACCGCTTGGGATTATGACGCTTTTTTAGGTCTTGTTTATCCTTGTCATCTCCCCATTAACACCAGTGTGCCATATCTGCTTTTAGCTCTGATTGTGTCCTGTTTCCAGCTTCACTCTCTAGAATTCCGAGTCTAGTCGGTGTGGACAGGTTGGGAGTCACTGTTTCCTTTCCAGGGTAGGATTCTATACCTACATCCGAGAATTAGTTATGAGATTTTCCAGGTTTCATCCGGATTTTTCTCACCTAGAGCTATATACTTGGTAGTATTTTTTACTCTAGAACGAGTCGCACTGTTTCAATCCCTGATAGGGATTTTAGTTAATTGCAATTTTCTGAGTACTTTAAATATCTTGAAATTCAACGTTTCAATCCCTGATAGGGATTTTAGTTAATTGCAATTAGCCTAGCCGTTGTGCACACTCAAATCGTCTGTGTTTCAATCCCTGATAGGGATTTTAGTTAATTGCAATTTAAATTCAGACCATGAGGACAATTGGTCAATAATTGCGTTTCAATCCCTGATAGGGATTTTAGTTAATTGCAATGGCTCGGAGTTGAAAGCGTTGATATATTTGGTTTTCAAGGTGCAGTTGCGTCAATCTCCAACTAAAGTAGCTTTTCAGTCCTTGAGTTGTCAAGAGGTATCTTGGGTAAAAAAGCTCAAAAGCTTGTGTAGCAAGGGTTAGAGAGTTTGCGTCAACCTCATCATAGGTGTAAGAGGGTTCAAAACCACTAGGGGTAAGCTTTTGGGGCGTAAAATTTTGCTTCATTTTTTAAACACCTACTGGTTGGCGCAAAACTCAAGCAAAGAAGACTGTGGTGCGGATTGGGATTTTGCGGGCGATATGTTCAATTTTAGTTTGGCAGCAGGTAGTTTAAACAGATGCGATCGCCTTCATCCTGTATCTAAGCTTGGTTAATGAGGTTCTGAGCTTGGTTAATGAGGTTCTGAGCTTGGTTAATGAGGCTCTGAGCTTGGTTAATGAGGTTCTGAGCTTGGTTAATGAGGCTCTGAGCTTGGTTAATGAGGTTCTGAGCTTGGTTAATGAGGTTCTGAGCTTGGTTAATGAAGTCTCTGAGCTTGGTTAATGAGGTTCTGAGCTTGATTAATGAGGCTCTGAGCTTGGTTAATGAGGTTCTGAGCTTGGTTAATGAGGCTTTGAGCTTGGTTAATGAGGCTCTGAGCTTGGTTAATGAGGCTCTGAGCTTGGTTAATGAGGCTTTGAGCTTGATTAATGAGTTCTTACAAAAAATAAATTACCCATATTCGGTAGTGCGAGCATCTTGCTCGCTGATGTTCAAAAGTTTCCTTTACGCTCGCACTACAAATTTATACCAATTTGAAGCCAGAATGCGACAGATTGTAGGGGCACGGCACTGCCGTGCCCTCTAGAATATAATGATGTGTCGCAAACATTATTTGAATTAGACATCTCCAGAAACTAGGTTTTCATCTAGACAGGGGAAGGGTTTCAGATTCTTTTTCAAAGATGTCTATTGGTATTATTGGGTATTTATAGCAGTTTTCACGTAGTTGAACCACACTCTCAGGGCACAGCACTGCTCATTGGTGTCAACTTAAGCCCAGATGCATACAGCGTAAGTCTTTGGGGTTCTCTCTCTTTACACCATAAACTTTCGATCCCCCCTAACCCCCCTTAAAAAAGGGGGGAAAAGAATCAAAGTCCCCCTTTTTAAGGGGGATTTAGGGGGATCGAATATCTTGAGCAACAAAGCTTTTCACGTTAAGTTGACACCAATGCGCAGTGTTCCCTACGGCAATTGTGGTCTATTTACAGGAAGATGCTGTAAAAAATTGGATGTCCCTAATGATCTAAGCTTGATTAACGAGTTAGGACTTATATCATGTCCGGGTAATTAGTTATTCTAACTCTCCACCGCGCCCAATGCTTTCAACGTAGCTATCTGCGCAGCAGTTAAACCTGTAATTCCGGTGATGTTCATCCCTTCATAAGGTCTTTCCACTTGCAAAGTCTTGATACATTCACCGGTTTTGACGTTCCATAATTTTATTGTGCCATCGCCGCTGCCACTGGCTAAAATTTGTCCATCGGGATGAAATGCCACTGACCAAACTCGATTAATATGTGCTTGTAATATATAGATGCATTTGCCGTCATTAACTGACCATAGTCTCACTGTTTGGTCGTCACCGCCACTGGCTAAGGTTTGTCCATCGGGACTAAATGTGACTGACCAAATCCAGTTACTATGTCCTTGGAGAATTGAGAGACATCTACCATCTTTAATTGACCACAGTCTAATTGTTTGGTCGTTACTACCACTAGCTAAGATTTGACCGTCGGGGCTGAATGCTACTGGCCCGACTTGGCCTGTGTGTCCTTGTAAAATTTTCAGGTATTTGCGATCGCTCATTGACCACAATCTTACTGTTTGATCGTTACCTGCACTAGCTAAAATTTGTCCATCGGGACTGAATGCTACTGACCATACTTGGTTATTATTTTCTTGTAAAACGTGCAGACATTTACCTGTGTTGACTGACCATAATCTAATTGTGCTGTCATGACTACCACTAGCTAATATTTGACTATCGGGACTAAATGCTAGCGATCGCACTTTATGAGTATGTTCGTCTAAAATATGTAGGCATTTACCATCTTTAACTGACCATAGTCTAATTGTGCGGTCATGGCTGCAACTCGCTAAAATTTCCCCATTAGGGCTGAATGCTACTGACCTGACTTGCTTGGTATGTGCTTCTAAGGTTTTGCGACATTGATTATTGGCAATTGACCACAGTCTAACTTTTTGGTCGAAACCACCACTAGCTAAGGTTTGACCATCGGGGCTAAATGCTACTGACTCGACACCGTTAATGTAGCCTTGAAAAACTTTCAGACATTGACCATCACTCACTGACCACAACCGCACTGTTTGGTCATAACCTGCACTAGCTAAAATTTTACCATCAGGGTTAAATGCTACTGCCCAAACGCGATCGCTATGTCCTTGGAGAATTTGGTAACATTGTCCATCACTGACTGACCATAACCTGACTGTTTGGTCGTAACTACTACTAACTACAGTTTGATTATCAGGACTAAACCGCACTGCTAAAACGCGATCGCTATGTCCCTGAAGAACTTGCAAGCATTGACCATCTCTAATTGACCATAGCCTGACTGTAGTATCATAACTGCCACTAACCAACATTTCACCATCAGGGCTAAATGCGACTGACCGCAGTTTATCTGTATGTCCCGGAAAAACTTGCAAGCATTGACCATCATTAACTGACCATAGTCGCAGTGTTTGGTCGTAACTACCACTAACTACAGTTTGACTATCAGGACTAAAGGCGACTGACCAAATTTCATTAGTGTGTCCCTCGAGAACTTGCAAGCATTGTCCGGTATTCGCTGACCAGATTCTCAGGGTTTGGTCGTAACTGCCACTAACTAAAAGTTGACCATCGGGACTATATGCTACTGACTCTACGCGATCGCTATGTCCTTGTAAAGTTTGCAGGCATTTACCGTCATTAACTGACCATAATTTAATAGTTTTGTCAACACTTGCACTGACTAAAATTTGACCATCCGGGCTAAAAGCGATGGAGCGCACAAAACCTGTATGACCTTTAAAAGTTAAAATCGGTTGACCATCATCTATTTGCCAAAGCCGAATTTCCCCATTCGCATCGCCTGTAGCTAAAATTTCACCATCGGGACTAAAAGCGACGGCGAAAATAGTTGCGAGAATATCCGTAAAAACTGAGCGCGATAAAGCCGCATTGACTAATGTTACCTGCTGTAAATTCACTCCCTTGAGGTAAGCTTGCCAAAGGGTGAGATGGGAAAAGTCATAATTGCTTAAATCTGTTTCCAGATAGCAAAGTAAATTTAAAATATTCCCGCCGATATACCCTGGTTGCTGGGTAGATTTTGACTGTAAGCTGGCGAGAATTTGCTGTAACTGAGTTTCAACTTTTTTCTGGCTTCCCAGTAAATTCAATAACCTTTGGGACAGGGGTTTAATAATCAGGCGGATTTGGGCTTCCCGGATATAATCTTTAGCAGTCGCCTTCATTAAAGCATAGCGATTGCCGAGAGTAATTTCCCCTGTGATGATATTTTCACAGACTTCGGCAATTAAGCGATCGCTCAAATATTCCATCACCACAGGCTGGAGAGTAAACAGAGCATTACTTTTTTCGATTAGCGACCTTCTAACTAATGATTGTAACGCCTCCACCAAATTTGACTGTGATGACAGGGTAACAATATCCTCTCGCAATTGCCCAATTCCCACAGGTTCCCGATTAATTGCTAACCAGTACATCACCTCTGTTTCTAAATCGGAAAGTCGATGAAATTGCTGGTCTAAAAGTTGGCGAATACCCCCAAACACTATGGTATTCTGGGACAAAAAAGCAGTAATACTACTATCAAATAGTTCTTTAATCGTCGTCGAAATTATTTTTAATGCTAAGGGATGACCTTTATAAAATTCAATCAGCTTTACTTGTTCTGTTTGTGTCCCAGAAAGTCCTTGAGTATGAAAAATTTCTTCGCCATCGACTGCTTTTAACCCAGTCAATTGTAAAACCCGCACCGGCAGAGTTTCACCCTCCGATGTGGCAATTTCTGGCGGTTTCTCGCGACTGGTGAGGATTAAACAACTTTGATGATTTGTCGCCCCAATACGTCGAATCAGTTCCCCATAAACTTCATATCCTTCTCGATAAGCCAAAGCACCCGATTGAAACACCGACTCAGCATTATCTAATATTAATAAACAGCGTGATGAGCGCAGATACTCAATCAGTAAAGAAATTCTCTCCCCCACATCCTCAGGTAAATCAGTTTGCTGCTGCAAAGAGAGAAACTTAATCAAATCTGCCAGAATATCTTGTATTGGTGGCGCATTTCGCAAACTGCGCCAAATCACAAAATCAAACTCCCCTTGAATTTTTTGTCCCAGCTTAATAGATAGAGAAGTTTTCCCGATTCCCCCCATCCCCAAAATCGCCACCACACGACAGCTATCTTGTAAAACCCAGCTTTCTAACAGAGTAAGTTCTTCAGTGCGTCCATAAAAAACCGACACATCCACAGCTTCCCCCCAATCAACCCGATGTCCAGTCTGAGATTTTAGCTGTGGAGTAGGCTGTGAAGTACTTACCAATTCAGTTGCTTGGTGCTTTTCACGGCGTTTGTCGATATAGTCCAGAACTTGCACCGTGCTAGCAATAAAACCAATTAAGCCGACAATAAAGCCGATAGTAGCGGAGATAGGGTCCATGCAGACAATGCCCTACTGAAGATATGCTCTGATCAATTTAGCATTTTTGGCAATTAGCAGTATGTTCTGCCCAATTTCCCCACCACCACACAGTTATGGCTGATTCTATTTCCCAAGACTGATGAAAAAGTGCGATCGCCGTTAGAGGATGTTTTAAAAGTCCTCTTATGCGTAGCAAAAAATTATAGATCCCCCTAAATCCCCCTTCTTAAGGGCAGGGCTGTTTCATTCCCTAAAAGATGTAAAATGACAAGCGTCGAGGGGATGAAAATAATGGGTGCTTGTCTGATTGAACAACTACGGCAAGTAAAAGATTTTCGAGTCAAAGATGTCATTTTTGATGAAGACCATTCGACCATACGTATGGGTAATGCTCCTGGGAATTTGTCAGTGATGCGAACGATCGCTCTCAACATCCGCCGCCGAAATGGTTATTTCTCCATCACCCAAGCCCAAAGATTTATTTCTCATGATATTGACAAACTCTTATCCCTTGTGGGATGAAACAGCCCTGCCTTAATAAGGGGGTTGGGGGATCTGAGTGCATAAGTTCTGATTAAATTGGTGTTAAAACAGAAATGCTAAGTACTGAGTATATATGACAACCGAACTTCAGTCAAAGGCGTTACTGCTGTTGCGTCAAGCTTTGGATAACTCAACCGCTGACTTTCGCCCTGGACAATGGGAAGCGATCGCAGAGTTAATCGAAAAGCGATCGCGTTTACTTGTTGTTCAACGTACTGGTTGGGGTAAAAGTCTAGTTTATTTTTTAGCAACTCGCTTGTTACGCGATGGCTGCGCCAACGTCTTCGACGAACGCGGTGCTGGTTGTACACTGTTAATTTCTCCACTCCTAGCTTTGATGCGAAACCAAATTGCAGCAGCCCAACGCATCGGTATCAAAGCCGCTACAATTAACTCCAGCAATACAGATGAGTGGGAAGTTGTCAAAACTCAGTTGCTAATAGGTGAAGTAGATATTCTGCTAATTTCTCCTGAAAGATTAGCTAATGAAGAATTTCGCGAAAAAATTCTTTTACCTATATCTCAACGTATCGGTTTATTTGTTGTTGATGAAGCCCATTGTATTTCCGATTGGGGACATGATTTCCGCCCTGATTATCGGCGGATTGTGAGAATTTTACAAGCACTACCACAAAATATCCCCGTGCTGGCGACAACAGCTACAGCTAATAATCGAGTAGTTAATGATATTAACGCTCAATTAGGTTCAAATATAAGTATTTCTAGAGGAAATTTAATTAGACAAAGTTTGCGTTTACAAAATCTTTCTCTACCTAGTCCAGCAGCAAGAATGGCATGGTTAGCAGAACAGATACCCAATTTACCAGGAAGTGGGATTATTTATACATTAACTGTTAGAGATGCTGAACGAGTCGCTAACTGGTTAAAAATTCAAAATATTAACGCCAAAGCATATCATAGTAATTTAGAAAGTGATGTGCGGATAATATTAGAAGACGAACTATTGCAAAATGAAATTAAAGCATTAGTGGCAACTACAGCTTTAGGGATGGGCTTTGATAAACCAGATTTAGGCTTTGTCGTTCATTACCAAAGACCTGGTTCTGTTGTCCACTATTATCAGCAAGTAGGTAGAGCAGGTAGAGCGGTTGACATAGCCTACGGAATTCTTCTCAGTGGTAATGAAGATGATGAAATTACTAACTATTTTATCAATACTGCTTTTCCTCCAGAAATACATACGCAAAAAGTTTTAACTGTACTCAACGAAGCTGTAGATGGTTTGTCTGTTCCTCAGATAGAACAAAAACTCAATCTTTCGCGAGGACAAATTGATAAAGTTTTAAAATTGCTTTCCTTGGAATCTCCTGCACCCGTAACCAAGCAAAGTTCAAAATGGTATGCGACTCCCATAAATTATCAACCTGATACTCAAAAAATTGCCCAACTAACACAAATTCGTCGCCAAGAACAAGCACGAATGTGGGAATATATGCAAAGTCCACAATGTTTAATGACTTTTTTGGCAACAGAATTAGACGATCCTCATCCCACTGCTTGTGGAAAATGTGCTGTGTGCATAGGTAAACCTTTATTACCAGTAAATTGCTCAATTGAACTTGTCAATCAAGCAATTGTATATTTACGTCGTAGCGACCAAATTATTGAACCCCGGAAAATGTGGATTTCCCAATCATTACCAATTTATGGGTTTTCGGGAAAAATTAAAGATAATCTCAAAGCCGAAGCAGGTAGAGCATTATCTCTATGGAATGATGCAGGTTGGGGAGAATTAGTCAAGGAAGGTAAATATATAAATAATCATTTTGATGATGCATTAGTGCAAGGCGTTTATGACATGATTCAACGTTGGCAACCCCAATCATTTCCTACTTGGGTAACTTGTGTTCCCTCATTGAATCGTCCAGAACTTGTACCGAATTTCGCTCAACGCTTGGCGACAAAATTAAACTTACCGTTTATACCTATTGTCCGCAAAATTCGCGAAACTCAGTTACAAAAAAATATGAGTAATAGTTATCAACAAGCTCATAATTTGAATGGGGCTTTTGCGGTTGACCCTTGGTCAGGAATCAGCGGTTCTGTATTCTTAATTGATGATATGGTAGATTCCCGTTGGACTTTTACTGTAATTGCAGCACTGTTGCGTAGTGCTGGCTGTGGGATGGTTTTTCCCGTAGCATTAGCACTTAATTCATTAGGTCAAGGGGATTAAAATATCATGTTAAATCATGTCCTACCAGCAGATACTCAAGCAATTTTGCTGTTGTGCGCCAGTTTTGGGCAAAATCGACAAATTGAACCATTACCCCTGACTCTGAGTGAGTATAACTCTTTAGCAGACTGGTTAAAAGAAAACCAGATGCGTCCCGCAGACTTACTACAAGCAACAGCAAAAGAACAGTTACAAAAAATTACTATTAATAAGCTTAACCCGAATCGGCTTCTTGCTTTACTAGAACGGGGTGGAATGCTGAGTTTAGCAGTGGAGAAATGGACAAATTTAGGATTATGGGTGTTGGGACGAAGTGACGCAAATTATCCCAAGCGTTTGAAGCAGATATTGAAACATTCTGCACCAGCAATTCTTTATGGAGTTGGGAATATTGAACTTTTATCTCTGGGGGGACTAGCAATTCTCGGTTCTCGTGATATCGATGAAGAGATAGTTAGCTATACTCAAAGAATTGGACAAACCTGTGCTGCACAAGCAATTCAGGTAGTCTCAGGTGGAGCGCGGGGAGTAGATCAAGCAGCGATGTTAGGGGTGTTGGATGCTGGGGGAACATCTATCGGTGTGCTAGCTGATAGTTTAACTAAAGCAGCAGTTAACAGCAAATATCGTTCCAGCATTAAAGAAGGTAGACTTACTTTAGTTTCTAGTTACGATCCCGATGCTGGTTTTAACGCTGGTAATGCAATGGGGCGTAACAAGTATATTTATGCTTTAGCAGATTATGCGCTGATAGTGAGTTCCGCTTTTGGTAAAGGTGGTACTTGGGCTGGTGCGGTGGAAGCACTTTCACGAATGAAAGAGATTCCGGTTTTTGTGCGATCGCCCCTTGGGCGCAGCGCTTCGCTATCGCATCCTCAGATCTCAGAAGGTAACCAGCAACTATACAATCAAGGTGCAAAACTCTTTCCCGCTGAACTTGGGAATAATTCATTGCGGGAACTTTTGACAACAGCTATACAAACTGAGGAAGATAAAACATCACCACAAACCACCCCAAATCCTTCAACAGAAATCTACGATGCTGTTTTACCTTTGATTCTCAATCATTTACAGCAACCCAAGGATGCAAAATCTCTGGCTGAATCTTTAGATGTCAGACTCTCACAAATGCAAGATTGGTTAAATAGAGCTGTAATCGAGGGGAAAGTGCGGAAAATTAACAAGCCAGTAGTTTATATAGCCAATCAAGGCGCAACGCAACTTTCCTTGTTATGAATTTGGGCTTTGATGAACTTTTCTTTGCGCCTACCCTGCGGGAACGACTCCGTCGAATGCGCTTTTGCGTGAGACTGCTAAAAGCCGCTTCCTTAATGGCAAGCGCTTTTTGATTTAATTTAATTTTAAATACTTCTTCCTTATCGATTTTATTCTAGCAAATTTAGAATTAACAGTCAATAGTCCACATCCCATAAATTCCTGTTAAAGTCGTTGACTGTTGACGGTTGACTGTCTGTAGGGGCGGGTTCACAAATATCTTCGATTGTTAACGGGAATCTCGGTTAACCCGCCCCTACAACAATAGCAAGGGAATATTTTTTTACTGGGAAATCCCTTGTCACTCGATGCGATCGCACTTAAAGTATCGCTGGAGTTCTTCATACTTCAGCCTTGATTTGACTTGCTCGATTCCATCATTGACAATTACACTAAAATGCATCAGGTTTCTGGGGGTTGGCAGTCATCTTGAACACACTGGCTGGACGCTACGAAATCATTCGGCAATTGGGCGGCGGTGGTTTTGCTGTAACATTTTTGGCTAGGGATATTTTGCAACCTAGCAAACCATTATGTGTAGTCAAAAAACTGCGTCCTAACCAATCCCATCCCCGGGTTGTGGAATTTTTTGAAAAAGAAGCGGCTATTCTCGAAAAACTGGGTCAACATCCCCAAATTCCCCACTTACTCGCACATTTTAGCGAAAACGAAATTCTTTATATAGTTCAAGATTTTATCGAAGGACAAGACCTGAGTCAAGAAATCATTCCCGGTAAGCGGTTGAGTGAGGATTATGCAACCAAGTTGTTGCAAGATGTTCTCGAAGTTTTGTCTTTTATCCATAGTAGAGGAGTGATTCACCGCGACATTAAGCCGCAAAATATCATGCGCCGACATGAAGATGGTCAGATTTTCCTGATTGATTTTGGCGCGGTGAAAGAACTTGGCTCTTTGATGGTAAATTCTCAAGGCGAAGTATATTCCAGCGTTGTCATCGGTACTTCCGGCTATATGGCTTCGGAGCAAAAAAATGGTAAACCTTGTTTGGGTAGTGATGTCTATGCTTTGGGGATGACAGTAATTCAAGCTTTGACTGGTGTTTCACCCTCTAACTTGCACGAAGACCCATTGACAGGTGAAATCATCTGGCGAAATCACGCACAGGTGAATGACCATCTGGCTGAGGTGTTAACTCAAATGGTGCGCCGTCATTTTAGTTTACGCTATTCCCAAGCAGCTGAGGCACTGCAAGCTTTAAAAGTCCCGCCAACTATTCTTCTTAATCCCTCTCCTGAGCAAGTATACCTTCAAGAAGCGAGAAATCGCGCCCAACAAGGTCAGGGGACTTTGTCGGTTTTTGCTTTGAAAATATTGGAATCTAAGCGCATTGATTTGGGTTTATCTGAGGATGAAGCTAGGGAAATTCACGAACAAGTTCTCCAACCCTATCGCGAGTATCAGCAGAAATTACAGGAGTATGAACAAGTATTAATTGATGCAGTTAAGCAACATTATCCCTTTAATGAGACGACGCAAAAAGATTTGCGGGATTATCAGCGACATTTAGGATTACGAGATGGGGATATCGCAGCGATAGAAGCACGGGTAGTTCCCCAGAAACCACAGTATGGGAAAGTGGAAATTCAAACTGAGCTGTTTGAGTTTGAGTTTGCTACCTTAACTATCAAATCTGAATTATTAGAGACGAGAAAAACCTGGGAAATTAACCTCATTCGCGGACGCTCCAAGTTTTTCACAGAAACCTTGGGTAATAATGGCATAGTTTTAGAAATGGTTGCAATTCCCGGTGGAGAATTCCTGATGGGTTCCGCAAGAGATGAACCAGAACGTTATAACTCAGAAAGTCCACAACATCCAGTCACGATTAAACCCTTTTTCATGGGAAAATATCTCGTGACTCAGAACCAATGGAAAGCTGTTGCTGCTCTTGAAAAGGTAAATATTCAATTAAATCCCGAAGCATCTCATTTTAAAGGTGCTAATCGACCTGTGGAACAAGTTTCCTGGGATGAAGCAGTGGAATTTTGTGCGCGACTTACTCAAGTAACAGGAAAACCCTATCGCTTACCAACTGAGGCAGAATGGGAATACGCCTGTCGTGCGGGAACAACTACTCCGTTTTATTTTGGCGAAACAATTACAACAGATTTAGCTAATTACAACGGTAATTACGCTTACGCTTCGGGGACAAAGGGTAAATATCGGGGACAAACAACGGATGTCGGTAAATTTCCCGCCAACCCCTTTGGTTTATTTGATATGCATGGTAATACATGGGAATGGTGCCAAGATAACTGGCACAAAAATTATAACGGAGCGCCAGCAGATGGAAGTGTCTGGCTGAGTGATAATCATAACCGCTTGGTGCGTGGTGGTTCATGGAATATGAACCCCTGGAATTGTCGGTCAGCAGTCCGCAACTGTAACGCGCGAGAAAATAAGTATATCAATGTTGGTTTTCGGGTGGTGTTGGGTTATTTGAGCAATTAGTTGATGCGATGTCTACGACAAGCCGCTTTGCGTCTACGCATTGTGAGTCGATACAATGGCATTGTTAGTGGATGCGATCGCATTGTGAGTCGATACAATGGCATTGTTAGTGGATGCGATCGCATTGTGAGTCGATACAATAGCATTGTCACTGGATGCGATCGCATTGTGAGTCGATACAATGACATTGTCACTGGATGCGATCGCATTGTGAGTCGATACAATGACATTGTCACTGGATGCGATCGCATTGTGAGTCGATACAATGGCATTGTCACTGGATGCGATCGCATTGTGAGTCGATACAATGGCATTGTCACTGGATGCGATCGCATTGTGAGTCGATACAATGACATTGTCACTGGATGCGATCGCATTGTGAGTCGATACAATGGCATTGTGAGTCGATGCGAGCGCATTGTGAGTCGATACAATGGCATTGTCACTGGATGCGATCGCATTGTCACTCGATACAATGGCATTGTGAGGTGAATTCTTGGAATACATTAAGCATAGCCGTTGGTTTCGACTACTTCGACTTCGCTCAGTACAAGTCCGCTCAACCAACTGAGTGATCGAGAGTTGAGCGAAGTCGTCGAAACTCTTCGAGAAATCACCTGAGTCGATGCGATGTCTACGACAAGCCACTCCGCTTCTACGCATTGTCACTCAATACAGCTTAATCGGTGGTGAAAGTAGCACCGTCAAGGATGGGGAAACCCCGCCCCTACGAATAAACAATCGTCGCCTCAACGCTAAACCGACTACAATATATACGCAACTCGCGCTTCCTTAAGGAGTATCCAGCAGTGCAGCCGGATTTATTAGGTTTGGAAATTAGCAAAGGAGAATTGAGACGCTTAACTGGATTCGATCCAGAAGACGTTTTCCGACCTTCTATTATGGCAGACCGCGAGAAGCGATTAGGGTTTTTGATGAATGAGGGGTTGGTGGCGCTGGCACTCACACCGATTATTGTGGGTGGGATTTACGCTTTTATTATTCTGCCACTTATTGGTTCTTCAATTAAAATAGGCATCATTTTACTAATTCTAGTGCCAATTTCTGTAGTCATTGGGCGATCGCTCTGGCGTAAGTTCACTTGTCCCCAAGGGTTGACTATCCTTTTAGATGAAGTCGATAAATATCATTCTGTCATCCGCGCTATCGATATTAACGACCAATTAGCCACATCTGGCAATAGTCAAAGCAGCATCAACGATCGCGAAAAAGTCATCTCCGCATTACAACTGATTCGCGAAGATTTAGTTCGCGCTTTGAAAACCGAACGAATTTTACGTGATAATAAAAAATTGCTTGGCTCAAATCAAGAGTTATTTGTCAATAATTTAGCCAATCTCCAAGCCTTGCAACTTAACAGTCAAGCTGGAGAATACGCGCAGTTTATCAATCAATCATTGCAGATTGCCTTGGATGTGCAAGCAGAAATCAGCAAACTACAGTCGCCGCGTTGACTCCAATGACCAAAAAACCGAAAATTATTGTCCTGGATGACGATCCAACAGGTTCCCAAACAGTCCACAGCTGTTTGCTGCTGATGCATTGGGATGTGGAGACTTTACGCATCGGTTTGCAAGATGATTCACCAATTTTCTTTATTCTCACAAATACGCGATCGCTGCCACCAGAGTCAGCTGCATCTGTAACGAAAGAAGTCTGTCAAAATCTCAAAATTGCTTTAAATGCTGAAGGGATTACAGACTTTCTCGTAGTTAGCCGTTCGGATTCCACTTTACGGGGACATTATCCCATAGAAACAGATGCGATCGCCAAAGAACTCGGTCCCTTTGATGCCCATTTTCTCGTCCCAGCATTTTTTGAAGGGGGACGCATCACCATCGATAGCATCCATTATTTAGTTGTTGAAGGTAAACCTAAGCCAGTGCATGAAACTGAGTTCGCCCGTGATTCAGTCTTCAGCTACCATCACAGTTACTTACCCAAATATGTAGAAGAAAAAACCCAAGGACAAATTACTGCTGAGTCTGTCGAAAGATTCTTGCTAGCTGATATCCGTGCAGGTAGTTTGGAACGGTTGCTACAACTTCATGGTAATCAGTGCGTTGTCGTCGATGGTGAAACTCAAGCTGACTTAAACACCTTTGCAGTTAATATTTTAACAGCCGCCAGTCAGGGGAAACGCTTTTTATTCCGCAGTGCTGCCAGTATCTTAACAGCTTTAGCCAACTTACCCCCCCAAGCGATCGCCGCCGAAAATATGGCAGAATATGTACGTGGTGGTAAACCAGGAGCAGTGATTGTCGGTTCCCATGTCAAAAAGACGACTCAACAGCTAGAAGCACTGTTGCAAGCAGCGGGAACGGAGGGAATTGAAGTCAACGTGGCGCGATTACTTGATGATCCAGCTAATCAATCTGCTAAACTGCTAACCGAGATCACAGAAAGTATCAAGGCGGTACACGACGCTGGCAAAACACCAGTAGTTTACACCAGCCGTCAAGAACTTATATTTGAGGATGTGAATACAAGGTTAGAGTTTGGCACAAGAGTTTCCAGTTTATTAATGGATATTGTCCGGGGTTTACCATCTGATATAGGATTCTTAATCAGCAAAGGCGGTATTACCTCTAACGATGTCTTAAGTACTGGACTAGCCTTAACTTCAGCCCGGTTACTTGGTCAAATTTTAGCTGGTTGTTCGATGGTGCTAACACCCGCTGATCATCCCCAGTTTCCTAATTTGCCAGTCGTATTATTTCCTGGTAATGTTGGCGATGCTGATGCTTTAGCAACAAGTTATCGCAGATTGACTAAAAAGGATGCAGTGTAAAGGATGAAAAAATGGCTACATACTTCTGGTTTTTGGAGTGATTCATGCCCTCATCCCCCAACCCCTTCTCCCAAAATAGGAGAAGGGGAGAAAATTTCCAAGTCCCTCTCCCAAACTTGGGAGAGGGATTTAGGGTGAGGGCTATTGTAATTTCATACTTCATACTTCATACTTCATACTTCATCTGATATACTCACCACTCAGTAGTTTCTTGGGTGACAAACGATTAAGCAAAAACTTGTTCTTTCTCTTTTGGCGGGTGCTGTATGACTTCTGATTCTGCCGATTTAGAGTCCAATTCTGCAATACCTGATGCAGATGCAAAATCTAACGTTTCTCCTAGCGAGTCCAATTCTATTCTCCCTGACGCCGAGCTAAATTCTGTTATTCAGTATTTAAAGACAAATTCTGCGCCAGTAAATTCAGATAACCCTGACTCCGAGAACAATTCTGTGACTACTGATGGGGAATCAAATTCAGACAACCCGGAAGGGGAGAAAAACTCTGTAACTACTGATGGGGTAGCAAAGTCAGAGAATCCTGACTCCGAGACAAGTTCTGTTTCTGATGATGCGATCGCCAAATCCGAAAATCCTCCCGCAGAGAAATCTGATTTAGACTCAATTACTAGCCTTTCTGATTTAAATAACCTAGAGTTAGCATCACCAGAAAAGAAAGTCAAAAATAATATACAAGTCCAATGGAAAACAGAGGAGGGACGACTATTATTAATTTTACCCGCAGAAGCCCAAGTACCCGCCACAGAATTTAGCTGGTATGAAATTTGGCAACAGATGCGCCAACGTCTGCAAGCCGAACGCTTCCGGGTAGCAAATACACCAGTATATCTGATGGCAAAAGACCGCTTGTTAGATAGCAGACAACTGCAAGAACTAGCTGAGGTCTTAAATGAAGTCCAACTCCAGCTAAAATCCGTGGCTACTAGTCGCCGTCAAACTGCGATCGCCGCTGTCTCCTCTGGCTATTCTGTAGAACAACTACAGCCAGAAACTTCCTTGAGTTCGGAAATCAAAGCTACTCCCACCCCCTTAGCAGATGCACTTTACCTAGAAATGACGGTACGCTCTGGTGTAGAAATCCGTCATCCCGGCAGTGTCATTATTTTAGGAGATATAAATCCAGGTGGTATTGTAGTGGCAGATGGAGATATTTTAGTTTGGGGTAGATTACGGGGAGTTGCCCATGCTGGTGCTAGTGGCAATCGTGAGTGTCTGATTATGTCCCTGCAAATGGAACCTACCCAACTGCGCATCGCCGATGCTGTAGCTAGGGCACCGGAAAAATCGCCTACGCATTTTTCACCAGAAGTAGCACATATTACACCTGAAGGCATTCGCATAGCTAGGGCTATTGATTTTACTCGCAGCCAAATGAAGTATGAAGGATGAAGGATCAAGTATGAAGTATGAAATTATCCTAACACTACGTGAATTCAACAGACCTCACCCACCCAACCTCCCTCTCCTACAAGGAGAGGGAGGAGCAAGAAAAATTCAGTGTTTTACATTTCTCTCCTTTTAGGAGAGGGGCTGGGGGTGAGGTCAAGATTACAATTTCTTTCATCCTACCCTTCTGTTAGGGCTTCGCCCTACATCCTGCATCCTTCATCCTTTAGTAATTACTATATTTTCTAAACCCTAATTGAGCGTGTTTCGATCATGACTCGCATTATTGTCGTTACCTCCGGTAAAGGAGGCGTTGGAAAAACCACAGTTTCAGCAAATCTGGGGATGGCGATCGCCAAAATTGGTCGTCAAGTAGCCTTAGTTGATGCGGATTTTGGTCTGAGAAACTTGGACTTGCTACTTGGGCTAGAAAACCGCATCGTTTATACAGCGGTGGAAGTTCTAGCTAGAGAGTGTCGCTTAGAACAAGCTTTAGTCAAAGATAAGCGACAAACTAATCTAGTGCTGTTACCCGCCGCCCAAAATCGTACCAAAGAATCAGTCACCCCCGACCAAATGAAGTTATTGGTGAACGCACTGGCGCAAAAGTACCAGTACGTAATCATTGATAGCCCTGCGGGTATTGAAATGGGATTCAAAAATGCGATCGCACCCGCAAAAGAAGCCCTGATTGTCACCACCCCAGAAATATCTGCCGTCCGTGATGCTGACCGTGTAGTCGGGTTATTAGAAGCACAAGGGATTAAGCGAATTCATCTAATAATCAACCGGATCAGACCCGCAATGGTGCGAGCCAATGATATGATGTCTGTTCAAGATGTTCAGGAACTTCTTGCCATCCCCCTGATTGGAGTCATCCCAGACGACGAGCGTGTAATTGTCTCTACCAATCGCGGCGAGCCTTTGGTACTATCGGATACCCCCTCTTTAGCTGCTACGGCCTTTGAGAACATTGCACGGAGATTAGAAGGGGAATCTGTCGAATTTCTTGAACTCGACTCACCCCAAGACAACATCTTTACTCGTCTAAGAAAGTTGTTGTGGACTAAGATTGTTTAACTAATTTTCCCGTCTCCGCAGACCTATTTGCAATGATTCTCGAACTTCTAGAAAGACTTTTTTCTCGTACACCAGATACCAGTCGCATTCACGTTAAACGTCGCCTGCAATTGGTGATTGCTCACGATCGTGCCGACATCGATCCCCAGAAGTTGGAAAAAATGCGACAAGAAATCCTCGAGATTGTCTGTCGCTATGTAGAAGTTGATACAGATAACTTGGAGTTTTCCCTAGAAAGCAACCAACGAACTACAGCTTTGATTGCCAACTTACCCATTCGTAGAGTTAAAGAAGATACAGAAGAACTAGTAGAAAGCAGCGAAACTACTCTGTAGTTTTTTATTAAGTATTATTCTATTTTATGGCTATTAGCTAATTACTAATGGCTAGTACTTTTGTTTGCAAGTCAAAATTTAAACAGCGAAATATTTGCACCCAATTAATGGGAATATTTGCTGAGGATACTAGAGATCCCAAAGTTGGGAATTGCATAACCCCCACCCAGATCAGAGCTATATAGCAATAAGCCATCAAAAAGTGGTGGGATTGCGGTTAAGTTATCCCAAAATTTAGCCTCATTCACCAAAAATTATGAAAGCCTGACTCCTCAAGCCTTTTAAGGTTTATCGACTTTCACCGCGTATATTAATTTAAGAATTAATAATTAAATTTGAACTGGAAAATTTAAAAGTAACTTATAATTTACCTTTATTTGATAGTTTTTGAAATGGCGCAGTTTCTTAATTAAAAATTACGAATTAGTAATTCTTTAAGGCATTTTTGATAGCAGGAAAATTTATGATGGGTAATCAGGAAGCAGCCTCTATGGACTGGCTCATCGGTGGTGGAGAGATGGGCAAGCTGATTCGCTCAATGGATTGGTCGAAGACACCACTAGGGGCGATCGCTTCTTGGCCTCAAAGCTTACGCACAACTGTCAGCCTTTGCCTTGCTTCTAATTTCCCTATCTCTATTTCCTGGGGGCCGAACTATATCCAGATTTACAATGACGGCTACTGGCCCATCTGTGGCAAGAAACATCCCCACTCTATGGGGCAAGATTTCCGAGAATGTTGGGCTTCAGCATGGCCAGCCATTGGCGAAGCATTTAACCGTGCTTGTGAAGGGGAGGCTTCCTACCTGGAAAATCAGCAGATTTTTCTTGATCGCAACGGTTATATGGAGGAGACATTTTTTACGTTTTCCTTTAGTCCGATCCGCGACGAAACAGGTGGTGTCGGTGGACTGTTCCATCCTGTGATCGAGTTAACTCAGCAAACTCTGGCGGAACGGCGACTTGAGGTATTACGGGATTTATCTGACCAAACGACGGATACTAAAACTGTGTCCGCAGCGATCGCCGCAGTAGCCCAGACGCTAGCTCAGCACGATCTCGACTTGCCTTTTGTGCTGATCTATTTGGTTGATTCTGATGCCAAGCAGGCGCGGCTGGTAGAAAGTGTCGGTTTATCAAAAGATACGATCGCCAGCCCAACGTTAGTAAATTTAGATGCTGCGTCGCTAACGATGTGGCCGTTGGCGGATGTAGTGCGATCGCCGCATTCGCTACAGGTTGATGGCTTGCAGGAGCGGTGGGGTAAATTGTCTTGCGGCCCCTACCCGGAGTCGCCGCAAACTGCATTGGTGTTACCGATTCGCTTGCCAGGTGCAGAACACCCAATGGTATTGCTGGTGGCTGGAGTCAGCTCCCGGCGACCGCTCGATCAGCCTTACCGCCAATTCTACAAGATGCTGGGCGATGCAGTTACCAACAGCTTATCAAAAGCCCGTGCTTATGAAGCCGAAAGCAAGCGGGCAGAAGCACTGGCAGAGATTGATCGCGCTAAAACCGTTTTCTTCAGCAATGTCTCCCATGAGTTTCGCACACCGCTAACCTTGATGCTGGCTCCACTAGAGGATGCGCTAAGTGATACAGAGGCTCCCTTACCTCCTAGCCAACGCGATCGCATGGAAATTGTACAGCGTAACGGCTTAAGATTGCTCAAACTGGTCAATA
Source organism: Calothrix sp. NIES-2100 (assembly GCF_963875285.1). NCBI lineage: Bacteria > Bacillati > Cyanobacteriota > Cyanophyceae > Nostocales > Calotrichaceae > Calothrix > Calothrix sp. NIES-2100. The sequence continues at coordinate 6,162,331 of NZ_CAWNLA010000001.1, read as the reverse complement.
CTCTACTAGATTTCTCGCGCATTGAAGCCGGACGCATTCAAGCAGTTTATCAGCCAACGGATTTATCAAAATGGACAGCCGAACTTGCCAGCACCTTTCGCTCCTTGATTGAACGTGCTGGGTTGTCTTTGGTTGTGGAATGCGCTCCATTATCGGCTCCAGTCTACGTTGATCGGGAAATGTGGGAAAAAATTGTCTTCAATTTGTTATCTAATGCATTTAAGTTTACATTTGCTGGTCAGATTACAGTTCGCTTGCAGGATGTTGCCGATCGTATTGAATTGACTGTTGCGGATACAGGTATTGGTATTCCCCCCAACGAAATCCCTCATTTATTTGAAAGGTTTCACCGAGTCAAAGAAGCACAGGGTCGCAGTTTTGAAGGTTCAGGCATTGGCCTGTCCTTGGTGCAGGAGTTAGTGAAATTGCATGGTGGTACTGTTCATATCACCAGCCAATTAGGTCAAGGTAGTTGCTTTCGGGTCGTCATCCCTACTGGATTTGCCCATTTACCCAGTGAGCACATTGGTATTTCGCGCACCTTAGCATCTACAGCAATGGGAGCATCTCCTTATATTGAAGAAGCTTGGCGTTGGCTACCAATAGGAAGAGATGGAGAAGAAATCTTATCTTTTGCCCCCTCCGCTTCCTCTGCTTCCTCTGCTTCCTCTGCTTCCTCTGCCCCCTCTACTCCCTCTGCCCGTATCCTGCTGGTTGATGATAATGCTGATATGCGTGACTATGCCAAGCGCTTGCTGGAGCAACGCTATCAAGTCCAAGCCGTTGCTGATGGCATAGAAGCGATCGCTGCTGTTAGTCAACATATTCCTGATTTGGTGTTGACAGATGTGATGATGCCGCGCTTAGATGGCTTTGGGCTACTGCGGGAACTGCGATCTAACCCCCAGACGCGAGAACTGCCGATCATTCTACTTTCTGCCCGTGCAGGGGAAGAATCGCGCATTGAAGGATTGGCAGCAGGAGCGGATGATTACCTGATTAAGCCCTTCTCAACACGGGAACTACTGATACGGGTGGAAGCGGCTTTGAAGCTGGCACAAATTCGCCAAGAAGCTGCTATACAGGAACAAAAATTGCGTCTGGCTGCTGAAACAGCTAAGCAGGAGGCTGAGGTAGTTCAAGCAAGGTATCGCGCCATTATTGAAGACCAAACCGAGCTGATTTGCCGATTTCTACCAGATACCACCATTGTTTATGTCAATGAAGCCTACTGCCGCTTTTTTGGACTAAAGCAAGCACAGGTTATCGGAAGTAGCTATCAGCCAATTGTTTTTGCGGAAGACCAGGAACAGGTAAATCAGCTTGTTCATTCCATGAGTCTGAGTAACCCCATCGTCACCATTGAGAACCGGGTTGTTACCCAGAGAGGAATCCGGTGGACGCAGTGGAGTAATCGTGCTTTATTCGATCAGCAGGGACGCTTAATTGAGTATCAGTCAGTTGGGCGAGATATTACCGATCGCAAGCAAGCAGAAGTCAAACTCCAACAAGCCTACGAGGAACTCAGCCGCGCCAATGTCGAACTTGTTCGCGCTACCCGCCTCAAAGATGAGTTCCTCGCCAACATGAGCCACGAACTCCGCACTCCCCTTAATGCTATTTTGGGAATGTCAGAAGTATTACAAGAAGAGGTCTTAGGCATATTAAATGAGCGCCAAAAACTTTCAATATCAACTATTGAGAGCAGTGGTCAGCATTTGCTGTCATTGATTAATGACATCCTCGAAGTCGCAAAAATCGAAGCAGGCAAACTTGAACTAAAAATCCAGTCTGTTTTAGTCAACCAGATCTGCCAATCCAGTTTGTCCTTAGTTAGGCAACAGGCAATTCAAAAAAATATTCAATTGCATACAGATATCTCAACAACTGCTGAAGAAATAGAAGTTGATGAGCGAAGAATGCGGCAGGTACTAATTAATCTGCTCAATAATGCCATCAAATTTACCCCAGTGGGTGGTTCAGTAACATTAAAAGTTAGGGTAGAGCGATCGCCTCAAGATGCAGAGGGGAATGCTTTTTCATTTCAGCCAGCGATCGCTTTTTCTGTAATTGATACTGGGATCGGTATCGCACCAGAGGATATGGATAAACTCTTCCAACCTTTTGTCCAAATTGATAGTAGCCTTAATCGTCAGTATTCTGGGACAGGGTTAGGGTTAACTTTAGTCAAGCAGATCGCACAACTGCATGATGGTTGTGTGACGGTTAAGAGTGAAGTCGGCAAAGGTAGCTGCTTTACCGTTCGCTTACCTTACTCAGAAGCTTCTCTACTTAGCCAGATTTCCACTAGTTCGCTCCAGAGCGATCGCCAGAAGCTGACTGAAGAGTTTTCTCCAGTTCAGCCTGTGGTAACCGCTCCGCCCCCAAAGCGCCCTCTAATCCTATTGGCAGAAGACAATGAGGCGAATATTGAAACCTGCGCTACCTATCTCCATACGCAAGACTATCGATTAATCCTGGCAAAAAATGGACAAGCAGCAATAGATCTCGCCATTACTCACAATCCTGACTTGATTCTCATGGATATTCAGATGCCAGGAATAGATGGCTTAGAAGCAATCCGCCTGATTCGCGCCAATCCATCATTAGCCTCGGTTACCATCATTGCTCTCACGGCGTTAGCCATGCCTCAAGACCGAGAAAAATGTCTCGCAGCTGGGGCTGATGAATATCTGCCCAAACCCGTGAAACTGAAACATCTGGGTACTGTGATTCGGCAGTTGTTGACTCACGAAAAGAGTATAGGCGAGACAAAAAATTAAAAATTCAATATTTAAGAACTCTAGCTGGAATGAGTGCTGAATGCTTAGTGCTGTAACGCTCCCACTAAAAATGAGTTTCCGCCCTTAAGGGCGGGGTCTTAATGGGTATTTAAAAAATTGGATGTCCCTTAATCGGTCTATGAATGATTACGAAATTTTCGCATAATTATGATGGGGAGACTGGGCAATACGCCCAGCCATTTTTGTTACCTTACTTGTTTTAATTAGAATTGCTTAAGACTGATCTAATCGCTTTTGCCATTCAGCGTCAATCTGTGCAGAACGCTCAAATTCCTGTTCCAGTAAGTCAGTGTCACTAGAGTAGACTATATCTTCTTTACCGATCACGTTTTCCGAGGCAAACTGACGGGCGTAGTCAATTTTATGTTGTAAACTGGCATCGGCATCTGTTAATAGCCTAGCCCGAGACAGGCGATCGCGGTTACGTGCCACAATTTTTTTATTACGCCATTGAATCCAAAAATAACGCAGTAACGGTACACCTAAAAAACCGATGCCATAAGCTAACAATAGCCAATAAATCCCTTGGACAAAAGCTACCAATCCACCTAATTGGGCTGCGACTGTACCATCTCTTAACAAACTTCCTAATACTAAAGCACCAACAAAATTAAGTGCGCCTAAGCCAGCACTGAGCATATTTTGTCCAGAACTAGCCGCACTAAAACGCCACAGCGATTCTTCTAAATATACAGGTATTGACTGACGCTGCTGTTTGCTGGCTTGCACCTGCAATTCTGGGAAGTAATAGACAATTTGTCCTTCCGGACTTACCTCTGGTTGTCCATTAAATCTTAAAAGCACAGGTAACATATAATCTTCATACTCTTGTTGATATTTCTCACCAATATCATCCAAATAAGGTACTATTTGTTCGGCTACAACTGCGCCACGATGATTACGAATGACAGCAGCAATTTCCTGCCAACGACGTTCTTCTAACTTGGCATTTGGATTACCATCACCAAACAAAAACGAAAAGACTGCTTCAAAGAAATTCAGATTACTTGTTTGGTTTCTGGTGCGTCGCCGTTGCTGGTATTCAGTTTGATAATTGGGGCTAAAATACCAAAATAAATCTGGGAAGAAAAAGAAGCCACCACCCCCGGAATTACTGCTTCTATTGTCGCTGTCACGATCTGAGTTAATAGCAGTAATGATAATGATGATGGTAACCGTAATTAAGGCGATGGAAGCAATTAAAAAAATCCCAAAGGAAATGCGAATTAGGTAAAATAAAATACCCCAAATTTTTTGCCACCATTCCTGAAGCCGTAATTGCAAATACTTGTTACGTAAAATATTCCGGAAATTTCGCGGAAATAGGTAAACAATATCACCTGATCCTGCTACCTGCATATGTCCGCCAGCATCAGATGCTAAAGCTAATAACCCTTGTCCCGCCTCTGCGATATTTAATCCGGCTTGGGTGGCGACATCACCAACAGTGACGCGATAACCCAGCTGTTCCACAGCTTGCATAATGCTGGGATTGGGAGCCATTGCTCTCCCCTCCTGTTAACTTTTTTTACTCTATTTCTCAAGTATAAAGTTTTATTTTGAGTGGCTGGGTTGGGCGATTAACAAATAAAAATTAATTTCTGTTTTCAATGGTTAGAAATTTTTAAGTTTTTGTTGCCACTCTATCCATGATAAAATTATTTCCTCAGGCTTGGTTAAACAGCAATTTATCTGCCCGCAATATGGTTCAGTATACTATCCCTCAAAGCCCAGAAATTATCCTCACTGTTTCTGGCAAAGATTCAGCCAAAGCCCGTGAGAAAGCAATGGATCAGCTGATGGAACTGATGGATGCAGGTAAGCTACCGACAGAACTTGAAGAAGGATTTGGCCCACAACAACTAATTGAAGTTAAAGAATCAACCACAGAGATTGCTAGTGGTGAAGATGCGATCGCTCAAGCTGTCCAAGTTCTCAGCAACCTCGCCACACTTAAGCTCAAAGTTCAGGAATCACGTACTGAAGCCTTAGAAATTCGCCAGACGGTTGATATTCTGTTTTCCGATGATTCAGTCACCGAAGAAGAAATTTCTCGCCTCAAAGAAGGTTTTAAAGTGCTGAAGAATTTTGCCCAAGCGAATCTACGTTACCAAGAGGCGCGAACTAAAGCTGAACAAGCACGCAAAATTCTTGATCAAGCATTAAAATCACCCGAACAATAAATTGGTACAATAACGCTACTATTTTTTCCTTGGTAAGGATTTAAGCATTTTTTACAGCACTTACCGTGTAATTTTAACGGGTTTAGCATTGCTAAACCCGTTAAAATTATTACCCGTTCTCACATTTAACGTCGTTGAGTTTTGCTGAGAGCAGATGCCATTCCTTGAGAGCTACTATCAGTTGCTAATGTATCTACAGATACCTTTTCCGTGCTGATGTTCTGTCTGTAATACTGTTGATAGTACTGATAAGAAACAGGTGCAGCATCTTTAGACTTATTAGCAATCAACCCTAGCAAAGGAGTTCCAGAAATCTGAATCTGTTCTAATGCTTGCTGTAGTGCAGTGCGCTTGAGCTTACCTAAACCAGCAACCAGCACTAATCCATCAGTATTAGCCGCTAATAAGTGAGCGTCTGCAAATCCCAACAGTGGAGGTGTGTCATAAATCACCAAATCATAGCTGACTTGTAATTCCTCCATCAAGTTATGCATTTTTTGAGATGCAAGTAACCTCACCGAATCAGGCGGAATCGGTCCAGCCGGCATGACAAACATATTGTCCTCTAACGGCGATGGCTCAATGACATTGTGCCAATCCAGATCTTGGGAAATCACATCAGTCAAGCCCTGAATATTCATCAGTCCAACTCGATTGTGTAAGCTGGGAGCTCGCAGATTAGCATCTACAAGTAATACTCGTTGTCCCATTGCTGCTGCGGCTTGTGCTAGCTGTGTAGCAATTGTCGATTTGCCATCTCCCTGTCCAGCTGAACTAATTACTAAAGAGCGAATTGGTGTATCAGAACCTAAGAGCAAAATATTGGTGTACAGAGAGCGAAAAACTTCAAAGAACGAGGCTCCATCTGAATGTTGTACCCCTCTGGAGAGATTGTCTTTGGTTGCCACTTCTAGTTCTTTTCTTAAAGGCACTATTCCCAGTAAAGGTAGTCTGGTAGACTCTTTGAGTTCTTGAGAAGAGTAGAAGATATTGCTGAGTTTATCGACAACTAAAGCTGTTCCTACACCCAATAACAAACCCAACAGACCGCCCAATGCTAAGTTTCGCTTAGCACTGTCTGTGATCGCCAGAGGTTCATTAACTTTCGTTAGTTTCGGATCGAGTAACACCCAAGGTTGTTGCTTTTGGGCTTTCTCAATTTGCAACGATTGTTGTTTAGTAGTAAATTGTGTCAGAGCAGCGTTAGCAATTTGTAATTCTCTCTGGATGTTGTCGTATTGACGGCTAATACTGGCTAAGTTTCTAATTTCACCATAAACAGTGTTGATTTTTTCATCTAGTGAGCGATCGCGGGCTGAAAGTTCTTGAATGCGGCTTTGATAATCTTTTTGTACCCGCGCTTCTTCTTGCGCCAATAATGGTAGTAAAGACTCTTTCTTTTGCTGTAGAGTCACCATTGCTGGGTTTGCATCTGTAAATACAGTTGACTGTTGTTTAACCGCTATATCTGCTGCTTGGATCTGGTCTAAAATCTTTTGGTAGCGAGCGTTTTCACTCAGCAAAGAATTACCTGCTCTTTCCCCAGGTGCTTGCGCTAATTCTCTTTGTAATTCCTCATAACTGGCTACCATTTGTTCTAGCTGGACTCGATTCTCTATTCGCTGTTGTCTCAAAGTCGATAGTTGATTTGATAACTCTTGAGCCTTCTGTCCTGGTTCAATCAACCTATTATCCCGCCGCAGATTTTCCAATTTCTTTTGCCACTGTTCCAGACTGTCCGCTAGTGGCTTTTTTCGGTTCTCAACAAACTGAATCGCTTGTTCAACATCTGATTGCCGTTCCTGCAAGCTATATTGCAGATAAGCTTCAGATAGCAGCTTTAATACATCACTAACTAACTTTTGATCTGAATTGGTATATTGAATGTTTAAGATATTTGGCTTAGGAGATGTAATCGCTAAGTAGTAAACAAGATAGTCATAGGTCAGATCTGGGTATTGAGCCTGAAGTTTTTCAATGATCGGATTGAGAACTTTAGGACTTTGTAAAACTGCGATCGTTGTCTGAATTTCTTTGGTAGACTCAGGAGGCGCTACACCTTCTTGGCTATTTATTGTTTGGGGAACATTTGCAGTCACCTTATCCTCACCCGTTACCGGCTTGGTGAGAATATCAAACGTGCCTTGATATACTGGGGGATCTGTTTCCGCCTTGAGGACTGCTGCTGTTGCTACTAAGGCTGTGGTTCCACCAATTAACAATAGTCTGCGGCGTAGAACCGCCCCGACTTGACCCAGGTTTAGTCCACCTTCTTCATCATTTAATTGGGTAAAGTTGGCTTGTGACAACGGGTGAGGATACTTTTCTGACTTCAGCATAGCATTTGTCAAATAAACTACTTATATTCCTTATACAGGTGAATTCTTCGATTCAATCAATCTTTGGTATAGGTAGTTAGATTGCTCCGAAGTTGGGTTGTTTGTCTCTGCACCCTAGTAAATCAATAAATTTACTGAATCATCATTTAAGATTAACAATCTGGATTATATTGTCAATAAACTAGTTGTACAGCCTTTGAGCTTGGGCTACACCCTCGAAAATGCACGCCCGAATTAAATAAACTCATTATAACTACAGTAGCATCACGTAAGAAGGATTGGTGAAATTATTTAAATTATGAGTCAAATTTATGAAAAAATTTAGAACTAAGTTATGGAAAACATGAACTCCGAGCCGTATATAAAATCTTTTCAGTTGCAGGAAATCTTCTAAGTATAACTACATAACCGCTCAAAGCCGCCAGCAGCAGCTTGTTCTATTTAATAAGCACTCTGATTTTTCTCTCAAGGCTAGATTTAAAAATTAAAATATAAATTTTAAGTATATTTTTTTACTAAAATTATTTTTATACTAAAAAATTATACTGATGGGAGAATCTTTGATTACACCCTTCAATAACAGGGGTTTAGATTCTCAGGGGTAGAGCCAACTGGCTGTGTAATATCATGTCAGGTTAAACACTGGTGATGGCGATCGCCATGACATATACCAAGTTATTGAGCAGCTAATGAAGGCTATGCTTCCAGCAGCAATACATACGGCAAAATTCAAAAGACAATCAAGCTTGAGACTTGGTTTTGAATCAGAGGCTGCTCATCACAGAACATTTACATCGGCTGTATTGAGCCGCTACGAACTTTTATTGATAACAAACTGGGGCGCTAGGATTCGAACCTAGGGATGGCGGGACCAAAACCCGCTGCCTTACCACTTGGCTACGCCCCAAAGATTTCACTCTAGATAATATAGCAGTGATCCCTAGGGTAATGTCAAGTACTTTGAGAATCGATTCGGAGAAATTTAGATAATAGTTAGCCAAATGGCGATCGCCTTACCCCAGGACAGAATCATTGGCTCTGATTCCTAGTAGTTCGCCAAGGAAGGCGTGGTAAAGGTTTTTGCCCCTTTCCCCTTCGCCTCGCCTCTTTGCCCAGTCCAAACCCATCTGGCGTTGACTTAGCACAGTAGTAAGATGTTTTGCTCATCGGAATTTTGCATTTGTAAGTCGCTGTTCTTGCCATCGCAGACCAATCAACGTGGCTATTGAGAGCATATAACCTGGTTCTTCCATCAAAGTAAAGATAAAACCGTTAACCATTACCGTCAGCATCATCAACTTGGAAAAGTCATCCAGACAGATCCGTCGCCAGACAATCGACGCTAGATATAAGTAAGCTGCTAAGCCGAGAAAACCTGAATCTCCCCAGATTGCTACCCAGCCAAACAAAGGAGAGAAAAAACTGGAGTCTAGATATTGACCACGCCATACAGCCCAAACTGCTTGAGAGCATGGATGAATAGTAGCACCTAGTGGTCCGAGTAAATTCCAATAGTCTTCTAACATCCAACCACCCAATCGCCCAACGGTATGACCAGGCCCAAGACCAAGATACCAATTGAGTGATGATTTAAAATAAGAGGGAATAATCCGAAAAGCTGCTGTTTTCAGGATGGTTGCATCTCCTTCAGGACCATAAATTTCTGGTCTGATCCAGGTATTAAAAGCTCTAAAAGCTGGGAGATTTTGTACACACCAAAACAGGATGTAGCCAAGGATGATGGCAGCAATTATATATTGCAAGGTTAATTTGATATCTTTGACATTAATTAAAATTAAGCAACCCCAGGCTATTAAATATACAAGTAGTACCTGTTTGGCATCAGCAAATAGAAGTACCAAAAAAGCAGCAAAAACAAAGGCAGAGCGAATCAAAATTGACACACTTTTCGCCGTAAAAAAATAATATAAACTGAAAGACATGGCGACCATAGCAGAGACAACATGTCCACCTCCTGTAATATAGAAGACTCCTTGGATGTTATCTTCCATAGTCATGCCATTTCTGCGAAGTAATCCAACTTCTAAAAGAATTTTTTGGGACAAAGCTAAGAAAATATGAATAATGACAAAACTCAATATCCAGCGTTTAAATTTATTCAGTCCTTCTAATGAAAAGGGGATACAAATAATCCCTATCAGCAGGATAAATGGCTCAGCCAGTAGCATAAAATCTAGCAATACATTAATCAAACCTGCGCTATTCAAAAGCGCACTTGATGTCATAACTGCCAGCAGCAGAACTAGAGCAAATATGAGCGTCCAAGTAAGTAATATTTGTTTTCTATTTTTAACTCGCGTTTTTGTGATGACAATGACACCGACTATAGGCACTACTATGAAATGAAGAAAGTTAATCGGCGAAGGTACACCAACAGTATTAAGAATTCGTGGGAAGAAGGCGGTGGCAAAGGCGATCAATATCAAAAATGTATTTTTGATATATCCCTGCGGAGATTTATAAACTGCTGTCTCTGCATTCATGGAACTAGGGGCATTGGGCATTGGGCATGGGGGAGGCAGTGCGTTGGACGGGTTTCCCGGCTTGAAGCAACTGCCGTCATTGGGCATGGGGTATGGGAAGAGAGATTTTATGGTGATTAGCTAACTTGTAAGTAGCCGTCACGATCTGCGTATCCTAGGACGGATAAAAAAGCTTTCTTCACATCTACACTCTGCCTTTTTCCAGTCATACTAATATTAACTATCTTAAACAGAGACAGCCTGCGCTTGAACATAAATCTCCATGATTCGGTTGTAGTTCTTCTCGGCAGTGTACTTAGTTTCAAATTCGGTTCTTGCTTCCTGTCGCATCTGAGACAGCTTAGAGGGATTAGCTAGAAGCCATTCTACCTGGGCTGTTAAATCATCAGCGTCACCAGGGCGAAAATGCAGCCCAGTTCGACCAGAATCTACTAACTCTGCGATCGCACCAATATTGGCAGCAATTACCGGAGTTCCCTTGGCAAAGGCTTCAACTGCCACACGGCCAAAGGTTTCATACCATTTAGAAGGAAAAACTACAAATGTAGCTTCCCCCATCAAGTCATATACTTCTGACATTGGTCTGCGTCCTAAGCATTCAACTTGGGGAATTCGTTCCGTGGCGGCGATCATTTCTGCTAATAAAGGCCCGTCACCAACAATCTTCAGTGGGATTTTTCCCGCTAATTTTTCCCAAGCCGCAAGTAGCGTATCTAACCCTTTTTCTTCCGAAAGTCTGCCCACAAAAAGGGCATAACCACCACTTCCTTCACCAATACCGGGATCGGGATGGACAAAATTTGGTTTAACTACAATCTTCTCGGCTGGTAAACCACCTTGAATCATTTTTTGCCGTGCAAACTCAGTCAAGGTAATATAAATGTCTACCATTTTGTTCCAAGTGTTCATTGCCCGATGCACAGTCAACATACTAGCTACACTTGCAGAGGCCAGCCGATTATCTCGATAGCAAGCATGAACGATCCCAGGATAGGGAATAAAATTGCCTAAACAGTCTTCACATACTTTTCCATCACGAAAAAACAGCCCATTTGGACACAAAAGGCGGTAATTCCGCAAACTTTGGACTACAGGTACTTTTTGTTCCTTGGCTGCATAATATACAGCAGGAGAAATTAAGGGAAAGAAATTTTGGATGTGGACGAGGTTGTATTGAGAATTTTGCAGCCGTTGTTTGACTAGTTGATAAGCTTCTGTTGACCAGATTGTGCGCAACGCCATCTGCGCTGGATTTAAAGATTTAACACGAGTATTATTTTCTTCATATAGATCAACTTGATGCCCATTTTCTTGCAAAATCCGCCGTTCTAATTCCTGGGATTCATCCTCTCCACCACGAATCAGATATTTGTTGTGTACGCTGAGAATTTGCATGATATGTATTTTATCTGTAAACTTCCTGAGTTAATTTTTCTGTAAGGATGGTTTCGTAAAGTTTAATTAAATGCCGAGCTTTATTTTCCCAGGAAAAATTTTCTTTCACCCGTTTTTGTCCGGCTTGACCCAGACGCGATCGCAGTTCTGAATCTTTAGCTAAACAACTCATGGCATCAGCTAAACTTTTGACTGTTTGTTCAGGATTTTGAGCTAATATTTTCACACCAGCCTCTTGAGTAACCTGAACCGCTGGGCCGCCTAAATCTAAACAAATCACTGGACGACCCGCCGCCATTGCTTCTAAACAAACCCATCCCCCAGAGTCATGTAGGCTAGGATGAAGCAATACATGGCACTCACTGAGTTTACTTAAAGTTTCATCCCGAGATAGCCTTCCCCAAAATTTGACTCGCTGGCTAACATTTAGTTCCGCCGCTAAGGCTTGCAATCTATCTTTCTCCGGCCCTTCTCCCAAAATCCAATACTCAGCATCCTCTGGTAAATCTGCTTTAGCAAAGGCCCTGATTCCTAAGTGCAATCCTTTCCAATGCAGTAGTCTAGCCATACTAATAAACCGCACTGGCGAATTTTGCGGCTGAGGACACTGGGCTAGATGTTCTATCTCTGTTAGTGATATACCTGATTCGGAAAATACTTCGAGATTCACTGCTTGCATTTGCTGTAACCGCTTGGCTGTGTCTTCAGTTGTCGCCCTCACTAAAATACTCCGCCGTGCAGTCAAGCGCGTAAAGGGATCGATTTCACCAATTCTGTGGGCTAAACTGCGCAAAATTTCATAAACTTTCCCGCGCCAACTGAAATCTGCCCAAAAGGCTTTTGGTGCTGCTTCTCCCCCTCCCACTGGCCCCCAAATAAAAGGTATTGGCAATAGCGAAAGAAAGCTGGGAGTTGAGTACCTCACATAAGTTACATGATGTACAATATCAAAATCGATTTCACTATGTGCCTGTCTCGCTTTAAAGTATGCACTCAGTTGCCACCAGTAGTAGTGAGGTAATTGACCAGCTTTCCACCAACAAGCCCAGCGTGGTGGTTCACAGTAAATAAATTGCAGATTCGGGATCGGATTTTGTGCTAATTCGGCGGCGATCGCAGAGCGATTATTCTCCCGCGTTAGTACCCATACTTGGTGATATTTGGCTAATTCTACAACAGTGTTCCAACCAACTCCTGGTTCAGAACCCATATTTGGCATACAAGCATAGGCAGAAATCAGAATTTTTAACGGCTCAATACTAGATTTTTTGCTAATTTTATCCATAAAATTTTTGTTTTGTGATATAATGTATGATCTAAATAAATCGAGTTAAAGTTTTTTGGCTGGCACTTTCTTCATCTACAACAGCCTGATAGATATTTTCTAAAACCTGAATTTGTTGATGCAAATCAAATTGCTTCACGATTCTGTTGTGGGCGTTAAAACTAAAGCGTTGCCAAAGGTTGCTATCTTGGAATAGTTGCAAAATATAATCGGCAAGCTCTTGAGAATTACCTTCTTTTGCCAGCAAGCCCGTCTCGTTGTGCGCCACTGCTTCGGGAATTCCACCATGAGCAAAGCTAACTACTGGTAAACCCACAGCTTGAGCTTCTGCAAACACAATTCCGAATCCTTCACAATCGCCTGATGCTGCTTGGACACTGGGAACGCAAAAAACTTTAGCTCGATTCATCCAATTTCGCACAACCTCTGGTGGCTGGATACCAAGAAATTGGTAATTTTTTAGTGATGACTTCGCTGCATTCTCCACAGTCCCACGCAACGGCCCATCGCCAATTACTACCAATTTTACTTCTGGCATGGCTGCTTGCACCTTTGCCATTGCCTCGATTAAATATTGACAACCCTTTTTTTCCACTAAGCGACCAACAAACAGCACTACTGGTTCACGGACAATGCTGGGGTCTGGTTGAAATATCTTGGTATCTACGCCAATGTAGTGTACTAATATCCTGTCTGCGGGAAAACCCTGTTGAATTAGTCGGTTTTTCAAAAAATTTGATACAGCAATAAACAATTTTGTCTCTTGCTTGAGTGCTTCTCGGCGACGGAGATAAATGCGCGTAGTGATCGAATCTTTGCGAGCATATTCATCGGTCATGGTAGCATCTAGACCATGAAAAGTGACCATCAGTGGTAATTTTAGCGATCGCGCTAAGGGTAAAGCTAAAGTTCCACACACGCCAAAATGAGCGTGTATCAGCTTGGGGTTTAATTGCTGGAGTTGTTGGGAAAGCTGGGGTGCGTAACCTGAGTATTTAAATATGAGTTCTTTTGCAGAACCCAAGATTCCACCTTGGTTGATTGCTAAAGTCCGTTCTGGTGGTAATGGTAATCCCTTGATTAACCGCGCCCCAACATAGTAAGGAGTAAATAACTGTAAACCTTCTCCCTGGGATCGAATGAAGGTTTCCGATTTGGGGAGAAGGCGACCATTAAATATCACCAGGTTGGGGTTAGGCGTGGGAGATATTGCTGTGATTGACATGTGTTGAATGCGATCGCCGCATTTGCTGATTTGATTATGGTTAATAGCTGTGCAGGTATTAGGAAGAAACGACAGTGCGATCGCCCCAAGTAAACTCAGCCACTTGCGCCAGAAAGTTACCGGCAACTGTGGGTGTGAAATTGGCGATCGCTTGCTGGGATTTTTCGCCCATTACCTGACTCAAGTTGGGGTTATTGATAAATTGGCGCATAATTTCGGCTAACTTTTCCGGTTGTTCTGGGTCGAACACATAGCCGTTTTCGCCATCAACGATCAGCTCATAGGCTCCCGCTTTATTAGAGCAGAGGACTGGCTTATTCATGATCATTGCTTCTTGCACTACCACCCCCCAAGTATCTTCTAAAGTTGGTAGCACAAAAACATCAGCCTTGCGAAAGTATGCACCCAAGCGCCCATACTCAACACGCCCCGCCCAGTGAATGCGTTCTTCTATACCATGACTTTTACTAAATGCTTGCAGTTCTTCCCGTTGTGGCCCATCCCCGACTAAAAGCAGAGTGTAGTTGTCCAATCCTTGTTTGTGCAAAACCGCGCAAGCTTGCAGTAAATAATGTAACCCTTTCCTAGGAACGATATGACCGATGAACAGAAACACTGGCTTTTTGAGATCTAGTTGCGCTACCTCAACTACTTCGCTTTGCTCCATTAAGGTAATAGAGTGGGGGACTTCGTATGGTTTGGCAAAAACACGCTCTGGTTTTGCTCCCAGAACCTCTATCAGATACTCTCTCCCCGCTTGAGAGTTGGTGATGCAAGCATCTGCTAACCAGGTCATGATTCTGCGCACTAGTAACCGCGCTGGGGAATTACGATAATCTACACTAGGCGAACTTCCCTCATAAGCTATAACAACGCGCCAATTCCCCCAAAATTTAAATAATATTGCCAGCACTGTCCAAAACCCAAAAGAATTGGCAAAGACAATATTAGGTTTAAACTCTAATAATTCATTGATAATCCTCCAAGGTAAAATTTTGATTTTCTGACTATATATAGGACTATAATCAGATTTTTTGGAATTATGAGTTTGGACTAATTTAACTTTAATATGATTGTCAAATCCTTGGGCATGTCCTGGCCAATATGTTGCAAATACTGTGGTTTCTGGAAATACTTCTGTCAACTTACTTAAGGAAGGTTGCCAGTAAAAAAAGCTAGTAGGCAGCAGCCAAGCAATACGTAATTTATTCATAATTTAAAACTAAGTTTTGTGGCATTTTACAAGTTCAGATGTATTACATAAAGTAATATCGTTTCTGAATGAAGATCCGCTTAATTAGCCCACGGAGGTGGACTTTGTTTGTGTAGCCCCACCCTTCTAGGGTGAGGGCGAATATAGCGCAACATCACATAGAATTGGTATAAAGGTCATCCCAAATTTGCAAAAACCTCCCGAGGCTAGAAGTCTGTGGAGGCAGACTTTGGATGTATAACAATAACTTTTGAGAATATTGCTGCAAAATTGGGATTTTCCTATCGCCTCAATAGATTTCCAGGAATTCTTGGGTTCAGTATACTTACCTCTAAACATAAGATCAGCTTCCGTGAACTGCTATAGAGACTAGCTTTATTCTGCAATCTTTAATGATTGGCTACGGAAACCGATTGTCTAGTTTCACTTGATTTAGGGGTATCATCAGGCAATTTTCTCCCTTCCACAATGACAGCATCAACAGTACGACTAGGCTGTTCAATAATATCTACATCATCAATCTCGCTTTCTAAACCTTTTTTACTAGCTACTTTAAAGCCAATTTCAGACATTATCCGTAATAATGCACTCGTGTCATACATACACTTATGCGGAAAGCGAATAAATGGTGCTAATTTACTTTTCAGCGCTCCATCTCGAGAAGATTCATAGCTGACATTCAACTCATGGAGAAATTCTTCAGCAGGTATTTCACCTTGGATATACTTATCAACAATTGTTTTTAAATCGGGAACAACAATGCGAATAATACCATTTGGTTTCAACACTCGATGGCATTCCTTTAAGAAATGATTCCCTTGCCTTTTGCTTAAATGCTCTAAGGTATGAGAACTATAAAGCACATCAACTGAATTATCATTCCAAGGAAATTTTTGCCTCAAGTCATGAATAACAATTTGATCAGGCCAGTCAAGATTGACTATTTTAAAAATTTTATTAATTGTCGAAAATACTGGGAGCTTTGCTAACTTAGCGCCCATTGCATAGTCTACATTTGTCCAACTAGTTGGAGTGTGGGAGCCACAACCAAGATTGAGTTTTAGCATTTTCTGTCTTCCTTTTCCTCGAAAAAATTGATTACTTAAAATTAGAATTCTAGACAATTCTAGAATTAGCACCCAACTTTGCTGCAATTAGCATCTTAACTATTTGTTTTACTCTGCTTTATCCACATATTTGGTGAATCTCCGAAATAAACTCAAAATTTTTTATTGAACTATCCTCTACTGATTCACTTATTTACAGTCATTTTAACTGAAAATTACCCAGCTAAGATGAGCGAGTGTAAATAGTAATATGTAGCTCGCAAATAAATATGCAGTTTTTCGCTAAGAGAAATAGAAGCTAGGTAGTTCTCAATAACTTTCAGATTTTCACTATCATTATTACCAGCTTTCCAGTTAAACATTTTGCCTACAGCTAACATTGTATTAGCAAACTTTCTCAAGTTGGGAAATTCTTGTTTTACCCAAATAGCTGTATATATATATTTTCTAGCTCTTTGATATTGCTTGTCTTTTCTTAAAGTTGCTGCATTACTGCCGTGTATTTTCTGAAGGGTTAATTTATCATCCAACATAAAACCTTTGCTTAGTGCTACTGCCATAAATTTGACATAGTGATCGCTACTTGAAACTATCTTTGGAGACGGCATAGGGAGAATTTTTTCCAAAACGGTTCGTTTGAAGCATAAACCCGAACAAGGGGGTATATGGGGAGGAATTTTACCTAAATTAATCAATGTGCGGAAATCACATTCACGAGTTACGTAATTTGGTGTATTTGTCCCCAATAAATTGTTATTTTTTTCGTCAATTAGTTGAATATTATGAAAACACCAACCGATTTCTGCTGAAGATTTGAATATATTGACTACTTTTTCTACTTTATCTTTTAAAAAGATATCATCTGAATCTAAAAAACAAATAATTTCACCTCTGCTTTTTGCAAAGCCTGCATTATAGTTTGAATGCTGTCCCCCATTATCTTTAAAGATAGTAATTATTCGCTCACCATACTGATCAATTATTTCTCTTGATTTGTCTGTAGAACCGTCATCAACGACAATCACCTCAATATTTTGATATGTCTGATTTAATGCACTATCTATTGCTTGGGCGACAAAGCGGTCGTAATTATAGTTACCTATAATTATGCTAACTAAAGGATTATCGTTAAGCATTGGTACTTCCTGAAAATTGGCAATTTCTTTAGTGATAACCATGATTATTTTTAATAATGTAAGTTAATTAATTTTTCCTATCCTCTGTCTGAACTCCCACCCAGATAAAGCCGAACTTTTTCTAATGCTGCTATATATCTGACCAAATACAATACTGAAATACACTGAATTTTCTGATATATGCTGTGACATTTTTCATGTTTCCAAGCCAGATATACAGTTCTAAAAGGCGGTTTAAAACTATCTAATATATCTGCTGCTATTTCCATTCTTGATGGTTTTTGAATCATCAGGCGATCAACTTTACCACCAGTTAAGCGAGTCACACGTTTGCGAAGTTGAGAAAAAGAATGTCTAGCAGGGTGAGCAACATAAGCATCATTAGCATATATTTGCTTGTATCCAGCCGCAAAAACACGCTCACCCCATTCGCGATCGCCACCTGATTTGAGTTGATGATTGAAACTGCCAATACTATCAATTACATGCTTGAATGTAAAAAGATTTGCAGTTACACCATAGTGTCTATCTTCTACATTGAGATCTTGATTAAAAGGTAGTGCGAAAGTTTCGTAAAGCTCTACTGGGGTTGGTTGTTCTGGATTTTGGAAAAAAAAGTCTATTCGTCCAGCCACTAATCCACAATTAGGTGTACTGAGCAGACTTTTTACTCCATTTTCAATCCAATCTGAGGCGGGTATACAATCTGAATCTGTAAAAGCTAAAATTTCCCCTTTAGCTAGTGAAATACCTTTGTTGCGGGCTGCGTAGGAACCTGTTTTTACTTCTTCAGTAAAGACAGCTTGATTAAATTTTTCTACAATACTTTTAGTATCTTCATCAGAAGCATTATCAACAACAATAACTTCATACATATTATGTGGATAAGTTTGGTTTTCTAAAGCTTGCAGGCAAAGCTTTAATCGCTCAGAATCATTAAATACTGGAATAATTATCGAAACAAAAGATAGTGTCATAAAGCTCTACCGTTAATCATGCTCTATTTCAAAAATATTTACTTAGTGCATACAGACTAAAAGATTAGTTGATATTACTTAATAATTTAGATAATGTTCATAAACATTAAGTGTTAACTTGGCAACATAATTCCAATTCCATTGACTCGCTAACTTATAATTACAATTGCCCATGTTAGATAAAACACTTCGTTGATGAACTACAGAATTCAAAGCTTTTAACAAACCTTCCTCACTATCTGGATCGTATAAAAAGCCTCCTTGATCATTTAAAACTTCACCGATATAGCCTTTATCTGGGGCAATGCAGGCTTTGCCAAATGACATAGCTAAAATCAAAGCACCTGATGTCAGAAATTCACGATAGGGTAATGCAACTAGATCACAAGCATTCATATATACCTGAACCTCCTCATTCTTGACAAATCCAGATATAAATTTAATATTTTTGTTATCTTCTGCTTCTTTGCTAAGTTGAGCCGCCATAACTTCATCGCAGGGTTTACCAGCAATTAACAGACATACGTCATCGTACTTTAGTTTCTGAAATGCTTCTATGAGTTTCAATACACCTTTGTAAGGATGAATTAATCCAAAAAATAATAATATTAAACTTGAATTGGGAATATTTAACTGCTTTCTTGCTTCTACCTGGCTGATACTATTTTCGTAAATATCAATGTAATTACCATGCGGTATAATAAAAATTTTATGATCTTTCCGTAAATAGAATGTTTTCATAACCTCATGTTTAGCTGATTCACTATGAACTATAAGTCCATGTGCGATTCTAGACACTAAAATAGAACCAAGTTTGTCTAGTATTAAGTGCTGATTTCTGTGATTTTTAAGATTATGAACAGTCCAAATAACTTTAACGTTTGTTAACCTTAAAATTAGTAACTGAATAGTAAATAAAATTAGTTTCAATAAAGACTTAAAAAAGCTAACTTTTCGTAAAAAGAAATGGTCTAGCCAATGTATGTGCAAGATATTGGCTTTTTTTTGTTTAATTGTGGATAATAAATTTAAAGTACTACAACTAGTAGGTTCTATGTTAACACCCAAGGAAATCAATTTTTCCGTCAATTGTGTTTGATAGGGATTCTCCTGAGTGTACCAAGGTGCAAATACTACTGTTAAGCTAGTCATTTTGTTCTGGGATGTTGCGAAATTCATCATTCTAATAAACTATTTCTATATTTTTCAATTCGATGCATTATTTATAATTGTAGAAACATTTTTTAGAAGCTGCTGGCAAAGGTAGGAAAGAAATTTTCTGTGTATATATAGTTTGTAAAAAAATCACAATTTCTACCAAAATTGGAAAACCACGAAAATCAAAATTACTGCCCATGCCTAGATAACTAGATGTAGCCGATAGAAAAGAAACCCTATCCGAAAAAGCTTCTAATATTTTAATTTTCCTGCTCTTACCTGACAACATTGGATACCATAAATGTCTCCTAATAATATAAATTATCCAGATAAGCAACATAATCTAGAAACATTTAATTTGTGATTTGTTGAAAAGTACCTTGATAAGCACTGACCAAAATATATATTTCATAAATATACGTTGCTAAACTGGATTGTTGTCTAAGTTTTCTTACATTTGATTTAAGATCATAGAAATCATTTCAAAGTTACTTTCTGAGTCTTTCTTAACTCTTGGCAATACCTCTTTGAGTTGATCGGCTATTTCTTGTCGGCAGTTCCAGGCATTACAGATAGCAGTATAGGTTTTATCAGGGTCAAGAAACTTATCAATCGGGATGAGCAAACCTCTATGAAGAGACTCAGTTCCCAATAGGTTGGTCATAATTCCTTCTGCCTTGATAGAATACCCAACTGCAACAGTGCAGATACCACTGGAGAGTCCGGCAATAGCAGCGTGCATACGCTCAGCAATCACCATGTCACAGGCACCAATCAGCCCTTTGAACTCCGCAGCAGAGTGATCTGCTCCAGCCAAATGAACGCGCGGATCGAAATCAAAGCTTCTGAGGAGGTGTGTTGCGGCAATCCGATCATCGTTACTTGCATAAGTCTCCTGCACATGGGGAATAATCAGAACTTGGGCATTGAGTTCATCAAGAATTGTTTTGATTACTTGTTGCCAAGCCTTTATATGTGTTTCGTAATCGCAACCAGAATACTTACTTATCCCCTGACTCACTGCGACAGCAATAACTGGGCGGTCTTTTTTAATGCAGTAAGAACTCAGCATATTAGCCACCTGCTGAGGCGGAGGTGGAGCCAGCAAGAAAGCAGGGTCGGCAGTAAGCTTGACCAAATCTGTCGAAAGGCCTAGTTTTTGAATTAAGTATTTGTATGAAATCTCCTCCCGAACCGTAATCAGCTTTGAGCGGCGGGCAACGTTTACAAAAGCCTGGGCTTCTTCATCGGTTTTGAATGGCCCGATGGATTGAGCCAAAAACACTACGGGTAAATTCGCTTCTAATGCTAATTGCAGTGGTTGGAGATGTCTGTGGAGAGAGCCATAATCAGAGCTAAAAACATCGCCGCCAGAAGCAATCACAACTGATGCTTCACGCATTGCTTTCATAGAAGGTGTTTCTTGAGGTTCAATAGTCTTAGAAAATGGGAGCTTGGCACGCCATCGTTGAAGACGACTACGCAAAGAAGAATTAAAAAAAGGCGTACGTTCAATTAATTTGGTGTCATACTGATGCAGTCGAATTTCATCATAATCAGGCGTTCTTGTCAAAATACTAATTGGGAGATGAGGAGAACGCTGACGCAACTGCTCCACTGTGGGTACAACTAATGCTTCTACTCCGCGATTGCGTAAACCTGTAATCCCTGTAATCAATACGTTCACTGTTCAACTCCTATTAAAACTAAATAAATTTTCACGACTAATACTTCATATACGCGATGCAAGTAACTCCCACCCCATATCTTGAAATCGACGCTTAAGATATTTCTTAATACGCGATAACCCTTTTTTCCATAAAGGTGGTTGGTAAAGAGAATCATAAGTTTTAACAAGCGGCTCCATCATTTTTTTGAAAACATCAAAACTGTTCATTTGTATAGATTTATAGAATGCAATATGACTCTCATTTGCCATCAGCATTCTCAGTGTATAAATCTTTTTGAGTCTCTCGTTAAGATGCTTAGCCCCTGCTTTAACTCGCTTATTTGGTCGCCACTGCTTTGCTTTATCTTTCAAATATAAACGGTAGGCTAGACCCTCACGCCGATGACGTAAACCACTATCCTGGGATTTAGCTACAGCATCTGCATTAATATAATCTAAATGTAGCCGTCCAGCGTTTATCCCATTCTCAATTAGATGTTTGATAACTGGATTACGTACAACAACAACATTAGTTCCCTGGCTATCTTTGACATAATCAGGAAGCCAAGCATCTCCAACTGTCACATCGGCAGTTTCCGCAACTACATCATCGCAATAATCACATGCTTCATATTTAAAGAAGCCATGTCCCCAAAGATAACCAAAGAATTCAAAATTTGATTTAGTTATGCTAACTTCCTGATGATTCTGAGATCCTTTAACCTCAACACCATATTTATTAGCATCCTGTCCAGGTATTTTTTTGCGAAAGTCAATAGATTGAAGTTTTCCCGGTGCAATTCCACATTGCCAAGCAAACATTTCCGCAAAGCGAGTGCTTTTCAGATGTCCGCATACAAGACCAATACAGAAATGAATGCGATCGCTAATTACTTGATCTTTTTTTGCCAGCAAGCGAACTGCTTTAATAAAGCATGGAACTCCCACTATTGCATATCTTCCTGGTCGGTTCCGTACAATGCTCAGTACTTCTGACATTTCAACTGGATAGTAACGTGACTTTGCACCTGCACGGATTTGCTCAACCGATTCGGAAATTCTAAAACTAAACAACTTAGAATCCGTTTCTGAGGGTTTTTGCTCATGCACATGAATGACGGCATCAATCAATCCATGATTGAATAGTTCAGTGACAATCCATGTACCCATTCCCCCAGAACTACCGTATTTACGAAAATTCTTTTCTGTAACATATCCAGCATAAGTTGCTAGATGATAACCAATTCGACTATGATGCTGACATTTTTGACCAAAAAGCTCTTTCCCTATCTCATCTTCATTAGGAGCAGTATCAGAAAAAGGACATACATCTAGTATGGCTAAATTTTCATTTTTCTGTTCAGTTGATTGTTCCAGTGATGCACAAAAACGACCGTATTGATCTAATTTTACGGTGATGGGTGAATCGGAAAGTGATGCACATGCACCGCAGCCAATACAATACCCACCATCAACTACAGTCTGAAATAGTTTAGAGATATCATTGGGTTGTTCTTCATTGAATGTTGTATTCATACTGAAAATTTTGTAAGTTAGTACTCGGACAAATTCTTAACTTCCACCAAACCCAATCATTAGAGCTTTATTTTTGTATATCTTTCCTTTTTCGTTTAAGGATAAGAGGAATTAAGTCCTTAAAATCTTGAAGTGCCTTCCTTCCTGCTGGAAAAGCCGCAAGTATTAATAAAGTTATTCCTAGGTTGATGACAAATGCGATCGCAAGACCAATTGCAGGATGGGGAAAATCAATATACCGACGAACGGCAATCATAACTACAAAGGCGCATAATGAAGCAAAGGTAGAAGGAGCCATTGTGCGGTAAATGTCTTTGGTGCTCACTGAACCAGCACGTCCCACAAACCAAAACAGTAATGGGGTACGAATCAGAAGTCCGGATATAGAATAAGATGCAGCTACTCCCTTTGCGCCCCAAGGTAACCCAGCAATAATCGAAATTATTGATAAAGTACTACCAATTGCCCCCCATTGCACCATATGATTAGTACGATTTTGGGTAATAAAAATCCATCCCGCAGTATTTGCTACAGGTTGAGTAAAAGCTGCAATCCCTAAAATAGAAAATATACGACCGACTTCCGCCCATTGATCGCCTAAAAGTACCCATACTAACCAGTCAGATGTGGCAATCATGAACGCAACGAGTGGTGTTGTGAGCATACTTATTTTTTCCAGAACTCGCAGATATGTCTGTCGATACCGTTCTGGAGAATCTGTCAATCTGCTCAAGGTGGGTACAGCTACAGCCGCAATGGGTGAGTTAATTTGATTGAGTGGCAATAGTAATAACTGGTAGGCTTTGGCATATACACCTAATTGCTGAGCACCCCAAACTCTCCCAATTAGTACGTTATCTAGATTGCGGGAAAAGTAGTTCATGATACTGAAACTTGTGAGGTTACGGCCAAAGGCTAGCATGGAGCGAGTATCTGATTTTCGACTAGGAAAACCTGGACGCCAACTACAAACCATCCAAAGTCCCACAGTACCAACCAATCCTGTAACCAAAGGCATAATTACCAAGGCCCAGTAACTCAATCCATACCAAGCAGCAACAATCGCCGCAGCCAGACCAATCCCCATTGAGAGAAGATCGTTAATAACTAGGGCTTTAAAATCCATCTGGCGATTGAGCAACGCAGAGTGTTGAACGCCCAAACTGCCAATGATAAACCCAGTTGCTAGGGCTATACTAATCCAAATTAAACGGGGTTCATGATAAAATCCAGCAATTACTGGTGCGATCGCCATAGTGACGATCGCGGTTAATACACCTAATCCTACGTTAATCCAAAATAGATTACTAACTTGTTGGTGATTAATCTCCTCCTTTTGGACTGTAGCCATTGACAATCCCAAATCCTTAAACAGGACTACAAACCCAGTCACCGCAGTCACCATACCAATTAAGCCATAATCTTGCGGTGTTAGTAGTCGAGCTAACACTGTATTAGATACCAAATTCAAGCTGAACTTGAAGATTTGGGCCATCATGGTAAACGCACCACCCCTAACAGACCGACCTTTGAGATCGGCTTTGAGATGATCGGTACGGAAGTACTTTATATTCTTTTCACTGGGAGAAAGATTTTTCATGTATCTCGACTAAATTAAAAATTATCCCAAGTTGCCAAAGTCAGTTTTGTTTGGAATTAAGGTCTCGACTATATTGATTTCCAGGTAAACAATATGAGCCAACACAATTGTTTGTACTTGCTTGCTGCCGTCGTATATAAGCTTACAAGCTGAACTCAGGATTTTCCTAAATGTGTGTACCAACTTCATAGTTACTTCATAAGTTATGAAGGGGTTTTTACACAATTATGACATTTTCTGTAAATATATTTAAAGTCATGATAAGTTTTGAAAAAGGGGTCAGCGGCGCGATCGCCAGCAATTTCTCTCTTCACAGCTTCAAGATCATCCTTAATAGAGTAGTCATCAGCTATCTCTAGCCTTGAATATGAGGCTAAAACACTAGCCAGTGTTTCACACAGATAGTTTGCACACTCGTAGCTCTTAATCATGACTGACCACAAAGGTTGTAATGTTCCCGCTACATCTGGTATAATTAAATGCATTTATTGATGTTTTTCACTCATCTCAAAACCTCCAAGACGTTGAATGCTGAGAGGAAAACGGACAAGGCGTTGCTTTTTAGTCTGGTTTAGCCTCCGCTTTCCAGCGCCCGAATAAAATTCGAGAGTCAATGACGACGGCTATGTTCTATGAATATTCCATCAGTAATGATTCAACTAAAAGACGGATACCAGATGCAACTGACCATTGAGGTTTAAAATCTAACAGCGAGATTAATTTTGTGATATCGGCCTGAGAATCTTGAATATCTCCAGGTCTAGAAGCCTTCAAGTGAATTTTTGAGTTTGACTGATGACAGCAGTTTTGCAAAATATCCACAAGCTCAAGCAACGAAGTTCTTTGACCGGTACCAACATTGCAACTGAGACATAAACCTTGGGGAAGAGCAATAGTTAGAGCTTTGGTAAAAGCGACGGCTACATCTTTGACGTAGATGAAATCTCTTGTTTGCGATCCATCCCCATAAATTGTGATGGGAAGACCATTTTGGATTGCTGTACTAAAGATAGAAATCACACCAGAGTAAGATGAATTGGGATCTTGGCGAGGCCCAAATACATTGAACAGTCTTAGTGCAATAAAAGATATCCCGAGATTTTCCGCAAATAAATTAGCATATTGTTCGCTAACTAATTTCTGCAATCCATAAGGAGAAATTGGGGCTGTTGGTTGTTCTTCTTTGATCGGTAACTGGGTTTTATTTCCATATACAGCTGCTGAGCTAGCAAATACTAGTCGAGGTATGTTTAAGGTTTGACACAGTAACAGCACTGCAATCATTGCTGTCACATTGTTGTGATGAGACTCTAGCGGTTGGTTCCACGATTGGGTAACAGATGGGGTTGCTGCTAAATGGGCAATTCCATCGATTGGCTGCGGAAAATCTTCTGGTTGGCAGTCTAGTATGTTTTTGAGCAATAATTTCAGATGAGGATGCTCAGGCAGGTTTTTTAAACTACCTGTACTCAGGTTGTCAACTATAGTAACATTGTGACCTGCTGTTAACAGTTGTTCGGTGAGATGAGAGCCTATAAAACCCGCGCCTCCAGTAACAAGAAAATGCATAACTAAACTTTAATTTGTAAGTAGAGGCTGAATCTTCACAGAAGATAAATGCTCTATATCTAATCTATTTACCTTTAACCAAGTATGCATAGATATAGGCAGTCTCTGTCTTATTATAGACTTCACCAGTGTTTTATTCTCCTCTTAACAGACTGCGTAATATCCTCACAAAAGACCATGCCAACTACAGTTTGTATTGCCAAAATTGCTAGATTTTTTTCTAGCTTTTATGGTAACCAGATGTCATCTGCATGTAGAAGGGCATTGCTCAACGATAGAAAACCCACCCTAACAACAATCCTCATATTCCAATTAGACTTGTTAGCAAAAATCATTTAATGTCTACGCTATGCCCCAAGTACAATCTGTTTGTGTATTTCCAAAAGCCTTGCCACTACACTACTGCTTAACAGTCCCATCTACTTGAATGATGAGTATTGATTACTCATTGATTTAGCTACTTTGAAACTTTTAGGATCTGTGCTTGCAAAATAAAAATACTACCTTGGATAGTTGCGCAAACATGATTCTTCATTCTCCAGATCCGTCAACGAAGGCTTCTGCAACACCACGGCTTGATGACAGTATTTGTTTAGTCGCCAGCCACATAAACGGTGGAATCGTTGTCATATAGCGTCCCCACAGTCGCCGTGGTTCTTGAATCCAGCGATAAAGCCATTCAAATCCTAATTCTCTAACTATACGAGGCGCTCGTTTGTGAATTCCGGCGTAAACTGGGAAAACTCCACCGAGTCCAATCATGACAGCTTGAATTTTTCCTTTATGCTGGGCCATCCATTTTTCTTGTTTGGGACATCCTAGAGATACAAATACTAAACCAGCACCACTAGCATTAATTTTCTTGCTCAAAGCTGCGTCTTCAGTTTCGGTTAGGGGGCGAAAAGGTAAGGGTTCCATCGCCGCTATTTTGAGTTTGGGAAATTCCCTCTCTAGTCTTTTTCGCATTCTCGAGAGAATTTCTGTTTGCGAACCGAGGAAGTAAACACTTAAGTTTTGTTTTTGAGCTAGCTTACATAATGCTTGTAAGATATCCATCCCCGCTACGCGATCTTGGGAACGCGCACCCATCAACCGCATCATCCACACTAGAGGCATACCGTCAGGAGTAACGACATCTGCATTTTTTACTACACTAGCAAACTCTGGATTCCAATGAGCTTCCATGAGCATGTGTACATTGGCTACGCATACTGTTTTACTCTCGCGGACAATCCCCCAATTTATGATCGTTTGCATCTGCTCTTCAAATCGTAAGGCAGTAATGGGAAAATCCAGAACTTCTTGTGTCGGTAACATCGCTATCTCTCGCATAAATTCCTCCTAGTGTCAAAGACAAAAATTATCAACATCAACTAGTACATTTCCAACTGTGAATCAATTAGGTGGTACTATTGCTGATTTTCTTCCTTAGCTTATGGCATGGTCTGGCTCATACACATGGAGATGCAATAGCTCTATCAGTAAATTCTGGTAACCCTGGTATTTTGTAAATATATACCACCGTATATAAGCTTACACGCTGTCATAAGGATTTTCCTAAATAAAAAAATAAACTTCATACTTACTTCATAATTAATTTACCGTATATTCATGGGAAGATTACATTTTTTGTAAAGTTGCTTTACTCGCTATATTTTTAAATAGTTATTTGGTTATCGAATGACCTTTGGAGCAGACCATCAAGTGTTTTTTGATGAATATATAAAGATGGTCAAGCAAAATTATTTATAACAAAAAAACGAAAAATGGTTAAATAATGGTTAATAAGTATGCTGCTGGCTAAATATTTAATGAATAGTATTCAGTCTGATTACTTACTGATGATTTCTCCAGATTGAGCCACTTCTGGTTGGCTAAAATGTAATCAGGATAAAATTAAGTTATCTAACATTAAAATACAGATATATATCTACATGTAACCATCTGTAGTAATAAAAAAATATATATAATAAATGACTATGTTCGCCATTTGAATTTTTGCTGAATCAAACGTCTCAAAGGCTTATCTAACAAGCTTTTTTGCTGATTGGGCGGAAGACTAAAAACTAATTTACTACTGTTTTTTAACTAAAAAGTTAGCTTTAATAAGCCCTAATATTAATTGACATCTATCTTAATGATGATTTGAAGAATACCTCATTACAATTTATATGTTTTCCCGATTAGTTAATAATATTTTTTTATATAAAAAAACTTTGATTTTTACTAGTATAATTAGTAATTTTTGCCAATAAAAAAATTTGTTTTTGTGTTTTCAAAAACATAAAAAAGGAGAAGATAAACTTATCTTCTCCCTGGCGATTATTTTTAATATCGTCTGCTTTTTTCTCTTCCTTGAGCCTTTGGCGCAACATCTGTCTTTGTTTTTTAAGTTGCCTTTTTCTGGCTGAACCACCTTTACCTTTATCATTTCTTCCTTCTCGTCGGGGAGATTCCCATCTCTTTAATCTCATAATCTTTCCTTTAATCATTAATGACTATTATATATTATAGATATCTTGATTAACAAATTTGAATGGATCATCTAGGGTATGGTATGAACACTTTAAGCATAAATACATAGGCAGGTAATAGTAAATTATACTTTTATCCATACGTATGAATTATGTACTCGGTATATATTGCTACTATTTTTCATTTCCAGCCATATTAACTTGAGTTCGACGAGTGCTGTATTGATTTGCCTTCAGCCCCTCTATTAATAAGTCAGGGATTTTGTGAAAGTTATTCAAAATTAGCCGACCTAATTTATTTGACGCTCAACGAGTATTGATTTTTTAATGTGACGAAATTTCCCATGACGCTTAGATTGAAATATGCTAACGGCGGGATTTTAGGCTAATGGGGGGTATTAACCCCTATATGTGAGATGCATATTTGTAGTAATCGGAGTCAGGTTGAGGTTCATCGAACTGAGGTAATACGAATATTGAGGTTTGCAGTTTTAGAATTGGATAGAGTTTGGTAATGTATGCAAGTAATAGACGCGTTTTCTAATTAATAGTTTCCGTTTCTTTAAAAAAAATATTTATCAACAGTTGAGTAGTTGATATCTTTAGCTTCTATGTCTGATCTAGTCACATAGCAAGCAGATAATTTAAGAATATTGTTAACTTATTTGTTTTACAGTGGGCAGGAGGAGAATCGAACTCCTATGACCGCAAGGTCGCCACATTTTGAGTGTGGTGCGTCTACCAGTTTCGCCACCCGCCCTTGGATGGAACTTTCCTATTATAGTCTATTGATGTGGTTGTGACAAGTACTAATAATTATTGAGAGATGAGGGAAACCAGCGCTAGGGATTGGAAGAAAGACCCTAACCCTGGGGAGGGGTAATTAAAGAAGGATCAATATCCTGTAGCGTTTGACAGCCACTTAAGGCCATAGCTAGGCTTAACTCATGTTCTAGCAGGGAGAGGATATGAGATACACCACCAATTCCTGCTACAGCTAGTCCCCATAAGATTGGGCGACCGATGAGTACAGCTTTTGCGCCTAATGCTAAGCCTTTGAGAATATCTGTACCCCGGCGAATACCTCCATCTAACAGCACTTCAGCTCTACTATCTACAGCAGCGACAATCTCTGCTAAAGCGTCTAAAGATGCGATCGCCCCATCTAATTGTCTGCCACCATGATTAGATACCACAATTGCTTTAACTCCACACTCCACTGCACGCACAGCATCATCCCCACGCAATATACCTTTTATTACTAAAGGTAGAGGACAAATTGATTGCAACCATGCTAAATCTTTCCATGTTAAGGCTGGGTTGAGTTGCTGGGCAAAGTAAGTAAATAAGCCAGATTCCCCTGGGGCATGGGGAATATCTAAGTCGGAGACAGTTGCAAGATTGGCTGCGTGTAAACCTAGAGGTAAGGAAAATTCGTTTCGGCGATCGCGTTCTCTTTGTCCCAGTACCGGCGCATCTACCGTTAGACATAATGCTTTGTAACCTGCGGTATAAGCTCTTTCGACTAAGGCGCGAGTTAAACTCTTATCTTTATGAATATAAAGCTGGAACCATTGCAGAGCATTGGGAAAATTTTGCCGCACAGCTGCGACTTCTTCAATAGTTTTAGTGGCTAAGGTACTCAAAATCATCCCGACACCTGCTGAAGCCGCAGCTGTGGCTGTGGCGATTTCGCCATCTGGATGAGCCAGACATTGAAAAGCCATTGGTGCTATTAGTAAAGGTAGTTCTAGCGGTTGTCCTAATATAGATGTAGTTAAGTTGCGATCGCTCACATCTACTAACATTCGCGGTCGAAGTTTAATCCGCTCAAATGCAGCGCGGTTATCTCGTAATGTGATTTCATCCCACGCACCGCTACTGTAGTAATCCAGCGCCATCTGCGACAGGTGTTGTTTTGCTAGCTGTTCGTATTCAAAGAGGTTTATCGGTTGCAAGTGATTGTCGCCTAAGTGTGAAATATTTTTAGGATCTCACGCAAAGGCGCATTCGGCAAAGCCGTTCCCGTTCGCGCAGCGTCTCCGTCAGGAGAAGGGTAGACGCAAAGAAGAGTGAAAAGCTGTATTTTCTTCTATTGACTGTTGACTTAGGCATCTGCGGGTTAATAGTGTCCCAACCAGACGGGTTTCGACTCCGCTCAACCCTCAGTGGTCGAGAGTTGAGCGGAGTCGAAACTAGATTTACTGGTACTTTATTTTCATGCAAGTCCCTTACCAGTTACGCCATCCACCTTTAGATGTAACTTCTTTAGACTCAAGCCCGTGATTATGCAATAAATTTTGATATTCTTTACTACTTGCCCAACGGTCAATTTCTCTGGCACGGAGTACTGGTACGGGATGAGTTAATTGGGCGGTGCGGGCGACTTTTACCATTTCACCTAGTTCTGTCTTACTAATATCATCGTAGGCGCGAGCTTGAGCCACAAAGGCATCAAGGTTGAGTTGGGGTGCTAAGTTGGGGGAACCACCTGCTAGTTTCATTAAAACTGACATGACTACTTTGGGATTTTGGGTAGCTAGCAAGGCGGCGCGATCGCAGGTAAACTCAGCACAGCGTACCCATTCTAAAAGCTGTGTCTGGATTACTTGGGCGATCGCCGCTCCCACGTTCGGCAGGATTGCTGCTGCTAATATTAATAAATTTACAGGAGTTAGGTAAACGCTGTGGTCACATTTGAGGTGTCCTAACTCATGGGCAATTACTGCCTGAATTTCCTCTGGTGTGAGCATATCAATTAAAGAGGTATGCAGTACCACAAAAGGCTGCTGACCCCGCATAGCAAAGGTGTAGGCGTTAGGGGCTGGGTGTTGCCTAATGTACAATTGGGGAGGCTCTATATCTAATACTTTGCAAGCTTCTAATAACAGTTGGTGTAAATCTGGTAGTTGTTTTTCACCCACGAGAACGCTAGAGGCAATATTTTCCACATAGAAAATCTGCTCTGCCATTGGCCCGAGCCAATTCCGCACCATCATATCCAAACCTGGTATCTGCTTGAGAGCTTTAGTAGCTTCCAAGTCTAATGGATGACGAAAGGAGTCAGCTTTTAAACCAATCAGCGGCGTTTTTAATAATGACATGGTGTAACGAGCTTGAAAATAATCGCAATATGGAACGCTGCTAATTAGATCAACAGCCTCCCTAAAGCTAGTATAACGATTAAGTAAGGGTGGGCATTGCCCACCTACCTACTATGTCGTTATGGATGCGGGAGAGTTGCTAGGGCTGGGGGTCAGTTCTCCATCTGTGGATGGTTCATTGACGCGGACGATTTTCGCGCCCAATTGCTGCAACTTCAGATCCAGTTGATCGTAGCCGCGATCGAGGTGGTGCAATCCCTGAATTGTCGTTGTGCCTTCTGCTGCCAAACCAGCTAAGACTAGGGCTGCGGATGCCCGCAGATCTGTGCCTAATACTGGTGCGCCTGATAACATCGGCACTCCCCGGACAAAGGCTGTGTTGCCTTTGACGCGAATATCTGCCCCTAAGCGATTTAACTCAGAAGCATGACGTAAGCGATTTTCAAACACAGATTCGTTAATCAAGCTGTCGCCTTCTGCCAAAGTCAGCAAAGCCATAAATGGCGCTTGCATATCTGTGGGAAAGCCGGGATGGGGTAGGGTTTCGATATCGGTAGCTTTGAGGCTGGCGGCTGGTAGGATACGTAAGATATCAGACGCTTCCTCAATGATGGTCACGCCAATGTCACGTAATTTGGCAATTACTGGAATTAAATGATCTGCACACACTCGAGAAAGAGTCAGTTCTGAGCGTGTAATTGCGCCAGCGACTAAAAAGGTTCCAGCTTCAATGCGATCGGGTATGATGCTGTATTCTACTGAATGCAACTTGGGAACCCCAACGATTGTAATCGTACTAGAACCAGCACCTTGAATTTTGGCTCCCATCGCGTTACAGAAATTTGCCAGATCGACTACTTCCGGTTCGCGTGCGGCATTTTCGATGATCGTTTCGCCATCAGCTAGGGTAGCAGCCATCATCAATGTTTCTGTTGCTCCCACACTGGGAGTGTCCAGATAAATTCTGGCTCCTTTTAATCTGCCATTGCTTCCAGGAACATAGGCATTACAAATGCCATGCTCTATCTGGACTTCGGCTCCCATCGCTTGCAGTCCTCGGACATGCAAATCAACCGGTCTAGCACCAATTGCACAACCTCCTGGTAATGGCATCTGAGCTACTCCCAGACGTGCCAAAATTGGGCCAATGGCAAAAAAACTTGCCCGCAGTTGGGTAACTAATTCGTAGGGAGCTTTAGATGTGCTAATTTCTCTGGCATTGATGTCTAAAGTATCACCATTTCTGCTTAAGTTAACACCCAAAGCTGATAAAACCTGACCCATTCGTTCCACATCCGCTAATAAGGGGACATTACGAATGCGACAGTCGCCTGAACATAGCAAGGTTCCAGCCATGATTACCAATGCTGAATTTTTAGCCCCGCTAATTTTTACATGACCTCGCAAAGGATGCCCTCCCCAAATTTGCAAGACTGAGGAGTCTGCTTCAAGAGAGGATTTGGCATCTGGTAAGCTGCTAGAAGGAATAATAAGCCTACCTCCAGAATAAATACGTCAATTTTAAAGGGTTGAAGTTGGTTTTGATTCTACAGTAAAGATTTGATTTGTCTACATTTTGTACCTGGATCTGGGATAAATAAAAGGTGGTTTTCGGTTGATGCTAAAGGCTGAAAGATAATAGGGGTAAGCTTTATAGGAATTTAAAAATTCTTCAGACAACAAAAACTTAAAATTCTTTCCTTGGCAAAACTCTATACTCGGTAAAAACTGGACACATGACTTGACAAATATTGATAAATGAGCAATAATTGGAAATTGTCAATAATAAATAAGTGCCAGCGGAACTGGCGGAATTGGCAGACGCGCTAGATTCAGGTTCTAGTGCCGCAAGGCTTCCGGGTTCAAGTCCCGGGTTCCGCATCAAAAAAGCGAAAAGATGAAAGATAAAGGATGAAAGAAAAAACTTTATCCTTCATCCTTCATACTTCATCTTTCCCATGTTGACAAGTTTACAAAATTCCTTAGTCAAGCAAATTCGCAAATTGCACTCCGCGAAGGAGCGACACAAGCAGCAATTATTTTTATTAGAAGGGACACATCTGTTAGAGGAAGCTTGTGCGGTCAATTATCCCTTAGTGGCGGTGTGTTGTACACCAGAATGGCAAACAGCCCATCCTGTACTTTGGGAAGAAGCTTGTAGTCGATGCGATCGCGCGGAAATTGTGAGTGCAGAAATTTTAGAGGCGATCGCAACTACAGTACAACCAGATGGTGTAGTCGCCACAGCTTTAAAGAGCGATCGCGCCTCTCAATTACCTCTGACTGGTATTTTACTAGCAGTGGAAACTTTGCAAGATCCCGGCAATCTCGGTACGATTATTCGCACAGCAGCAGCTGCGGGAGCCTCAGGTCTGTGGCTGAGTGGGGATAGTGTAGATTTAGATAACCCCAAAGTTTTACGTGCTTCTGCTGGACAGTGGTTTCGTCTAGCAATGGCCGTGACAGAGAATTTAAAAGCGACAATTCAAACAAGTCAGCAAGGGGGTATGCAAGTCATCGCCACCTTACCCAGCGCGACTTTAACTTACTGGGAAGTAGACTGGCGCAAACCCAGCTTAATTTTATTGGGAAATGAAGGTGCTGGTTTATCAGCAGAAATCGCCGCAATGGCAGATCAGCAAGTAAAAATTCCTCTAAGTCCCGGCGTAGAGTCTTTGAATGTGGCGATCGCCGCAGCTTTAATGTTATACGAAGCCCAACGGCAAAAAATTCAGCAATAAAGATTATTTTTGGCGTTGGGCTAAGTATTGCTCAATATCTGCCACTGCATCTTCAAAGGCTGCTATATCAATAGATGCTAAATCGTCCTCTTCTTGAGCTAGTTGAGCATCACTGACACTTCCATCATCGAATCCTGGCTTGGCTTGATCCTCAGGACGTTTTTCTTGTAAGATATTTTCTAATTCGTCCAAGGCTGCTTGAAACTCTTGAGCGGCGGTTTGGCGTTCTTCTTGCTGATGTTGCTCCATAATCTTAACCTGGAAATCTGAATTTACTAGCATCATCTTGAGTGTGGTTACTACAGCTTAATCTTTAGCATATTTCACATTATTGTCTAGACTATCAGGAATAATTTTCCTCACCTGTATCAAATTTACATATTTATGCGTCGGTTGTCATTGGGCATTGGGCACTTGTACTGAGCGAAGTCGTTCGCGGAGCGTCTCGTTCGCGCAGCGTCTCCCCTTGGGAGAAGAGAAGTATTGGGCATTTGTCTTCATTATCTCCCGACACTCCCGACACTCCCTTGTCCCCCTTGCCCCCTCATCTCCCTATTCTCCATTTCCAGATCATTAAATTAGCTCTGATATTGAAGACTGAAATCCTCACTAAGAGTTTGCTGAAATTTCTCTAACATTAGCTTGGGAATTGGTCGTGGACGCATTGTTTTCGCATCCACCCACACCCACAGCGCTTCGGCTGTGACTAACAAATCCTCTTGGTCTTGTTTACGGATTTCGTATTTTCGGAAAGCGCGAGTACCCCGTATTTCCCTCAACCAGGTGGTGACTTCTAAAGTATCACCTGCAACTGCTGGACGCAGATAATCAATTTCCACCCGCCGCATGACAAATACACCGCCTGATTTTTGGTAGACATCTAAGTTTAGGCCCAAGTGTTCTGAATGTTCAATAGCTGCTTGTTCTAAATAGTTTTGGTAGACGGCGTTGTTCACATGTCCGAGAGCATCCATCTCGTAGTGTCGAACCCTGAGTAGAGTTTTGAATATTTGCATGGTTGAGACAAATTTGAGATTTTCGTTACAGCGTCTTGGGAAGAAGCTAAACCATTTTAAACCCAAGTTGAAACCAAAGTAGGCGATCGCTTGTTTGCTTTCAACCTGATTGGTCTTTCTGCGGTTGACTGGGTGTACACCACTGAGCAATTAATTCAATTTTTGCCTGCTGCATCAATTTCTGAACTTGCGACTGATTGCAACCATAGGTAGATGTTAACAATTGCTCAGCTTGTTTTTTGGCTTCATCAGCAGAAACACCAAAAGTCATGATTTCTTCTTCTTGGTGACCTGTAAGACTCTCAATTGGAATCATGCAAACATAGTGTGGTTGATTAGATCTGATTTGTTGCACCATTTTTTCTCTCCTTACCTCATAAATCAGTATTAGCCCATGTTTAATATAGTTATCATCTAGTTTCAGAGCAATATTCCTGAAAATTCTCCATATTGCAGAGCTTGCTATAGGTAAGTCAGTCCTGCGTTAAGAATTTTTTCAAATACGCGATCATTCGTCTTATTAATAGTTATCTATGAGAAAATATATTGAGTTAAAAAATATCTTTTGGAAATTTAGGCAGCGATCGCCCGAAGGGAAAGTATTGCTTAATTTAAATATTGATTAGCTATTCAAGCCTAGTGAGTATATTCAAGCAAATACTCTCCAAAATCAAATTTTCGTGAATTAGTACAGACTAAATTAATCGAGTCTGCTACATCAGATATAAAAATTGGAGGTTATCAAATGGCTTTTCGCAATAATACATTCACCAATATATGGCAAAAAATTCAACAGGATTCAGTTAGTTGGGGATCTATCACATTATGGATCGGCGGGTTGCTTGTCGTGATCATCACACTAACAATGTTTGCTAACATTTTAGATTAGCTATCAGACTAGAATTTGATTTTTGAAATAAATCTAGTTAGGGCTATACCTAAGATATGTATACTGTGGTGGATTAATGAAAAACAAAATTCTGGCATTAGTGTTATTACTAACCAATATTGGTTTAGTTAATCCAGCAAAGGCTCAAGAGTCTATTAATAGTGAACCTGCTAAATCCAATCAAGTGATTAATGCTTGCATTCAGAATCAAGCAGAGACTTTAGCAAACCCCTTTACCGATGTGCCATCAGATCATTGGGCTTTTAAAGCAGTGATGACTATGCACTATTGCGGAGCGTTTCGTCAAGCTACACCACCTGCTTTATTTCAGCAACTAAAACCAACTGAAAATCCACCACAACCGCCAGAAAAACAGCAGTTTCAACAATAGATAATATTTCATTGTTTGTAATGAGGAATAAAGTTCTCATTACAAATTTATTCACCCTAATCTGGTTGGATTAGTGGAGCCTGAGTCAGGGCTATAGCTTAAAATTTCGCACCTAATTTGTGTAGATATTGCCACATTTGTTGTGCTTGTATTTCGTCTCCTAAAGATTTATAAATTTTGTATGCTTGATAGCAATAGTAAATTGCTTCTTGATAACGGTTTAATTTTTTCAGAGTCGCGCTGAGAGTAAGTGATATTTGCGCTTCTTCACAATTGTTTTTTCTTTCTTGAGCTAGCATGAGGGCATGTTGTAAAAATTCCCTTGATTCAGAGAATTGACCTTCACCGTAATATATAACCCCAATATTAAATAGCAATTGTTGTTGACTGTGTTTAACTCCAATATCCTGGACAATTTCTAAAGACTGTTTATAGTATGCTAAAGCATGATCATTTCTCCCTAATTGTTGGTATGTAGCGCCTATTCTAGCAAGTGCAGATGCTTCACCTAATTGATTTCCTGTTCGGCGGCTAATACCTAAAGATTCTATATTGTATTCAATTGCTTGCTCAAGCAAATTTGTTTGGCTACACACATCACTTAAGCCTTGCAAAATTGCACTGCGGACTCTTTGCTCACCAATCTTAGAGGAAATCTCTAGGGCTGTTGTTAAAAAATCCATTGCTTTTTCATACTCACCAATCCCTCTATGTGCTTGGCCGAGAATGTGAAGACTAATCATCACCAGGTTTTGATTTTCAATTTCTCTGGCGAGCAAGAGTGATTGATTACAAGAAATAATTGCTTTTTGCCACTGCTGTAACTGAAGATAAATACCTCCAAGATTAACGAGTGAGTCTCCTGTAAATTTAATATCTTCCATTTGTTGAGCAATTAGGAGAGCCTTTTGTTCATACTCAAGTGCTTTTTGATAATTTCCTAGACACTGGTAAACATTTGCCAACGATCCTAAAGCACTTTTTTCACAGCTAAGCTCATTTAATTCGCAACTAATTACCAACTGATTTTGGAAGTATTCAATTGCTTTTTGATACTGTCCGAGATTTTGATAATTAGTTCCTAATCCCCATATAGCTGCTATTTGTAATACTCTATTACCTGTGTTGTAAGTAATATTTAGCAGTTGGTTAAAATATTTAATTGAATCATGATATTGACTGAGTTGAATATAACAATTGCCTAGGTTGTATAAAGCAACTTCCTGCCAATCTGCCGCATTTATTTGCTGAGATAAAGCAAGTAACAGCTTATGGTATTGTAAAGCTTGCGAAAACTCAAATAATTTTTCGTATGTAGCTGCTAGCTGGCTCAAGCAAGTAAGTTCTTCTTGCTGATTTTGGCTTTGTCGGCTAATCGACAATTTCTCCAAATAATAAGTAAGTTTTCGCTGGAGAATGTTTGTGAGATTTTGTTCATTTTCCTCTATCATGTTAAGTATTACAGTATATTAACTACTTTAAACATGACTGTATTGTGATGCAGCCAAGATGATTTACAGTAATACCTAGCATTTTCTAGGTATATTGTCATGTGTTAATTCAGTAAAGATTTTGTTTTGCTAGGTACAAGCAAACTATTCTAGCTGGAAAATAGGGGATTGCGGATTGGGCTGAGGCTTCCTTCGGCTACGCTCAGAGCAAGTCGCTCAGCCTAACAAGCATGGATCATAGGGGAAATGACACGCTTGTTAAGTCAAAAGTCTGGTGTTGCTCTTTGTGACTAGGAAGCAGGCAGTACAATCGATGCTTAGAAGACATCAGACAGCAATATATAGTACATCTGAAAGTGGTAGCAAGTTATTAAAGATTCAATGAAGTTAGTATTAGTGCTGGGAAGTGAAAAGTCATAAGAATTTTATTATTGGCTTTGGCAGTATTTTCTATGCTATGTACTTGACGTGCCCGTTGTACTAATTAAATCATAGTAGAATCTAGGGAAGATTGTTGTGCCCTAATGATAATCTGTTCATCATCCTGCGGGTGACGCTGCTTCACTAAGTTGCAATCTGCTGTATATTAGACATCTACATAAATTAATGTTGCGGATGAAACTTCAGCAAGCTTGGGTAGATGATGTAAAAGTTACTTTTCAGGGGCAACAATTAGAGTGCGATCGCTTCTTCAAACTTCGCGTGCAAGTTGTTAATAGTCAATAAGCTAATGGGCGCTAAAAAAGCATAACTACTAATAAGGGCTGTTAACTGTTAACTGTTGACTGTCAACGGTCAACTGTCAACAGCCCTCACGATGGATTGTGCAACTTAAAAGCAGAATAGCTTAGTCCAGAGTCCAGAGTAATTAACCTTGACCCTTGACAGCCTCAACTATAAATTAAAATACACTTGCGTAATTTCTGATTTTTTATATCAGATATAACTTCTTTAAATTGCACTTCAATCAATAGATTTGTGTGAATTTTAACTATTTGGCACTTTGGCAACTAGCCACAAGATTCACTTGATATATTGCAGAGATTACCAAGATGTTTACATTAATATACTGAAGACGGGCGCTCACCCGTCTTTTTTGCTTTTTTACTATTTGGCATTTTGGCAACTTGTGAAAATTTAGCCATGCTATTTTCATAAAGCTTGCCAGGAGGAAACCGGGTTAAAAGATAAAATAATGAGCAAATAACGGTTATTTTTATTTGTCGCCTTAATCATCCTGACAACCTATTTAATTAACTGTGTAATTTTTTCAGAGTCCAAGGTGTATTACCTCTTTCAAGCTATCTCGGCGGGATCATACCCGTCTTT
This sequence comes from Calothrix sp. NIES-2100, assembly GCF_963875285.1. Lineage (NCBI taxonomy): Bacteria > Bacillati > Cyanobacteriota > Cyanophyceae > Nostocales > Calotrichaceae > Calothrix > Calothrix sp. NIES-2100. Next base: position 6,123,276 of record NZ_CAWNLA010000001.1, on the reverse strand, counting down.
TATTTTGCTTTAAATTTGTTTGAAATTAGTTTTTTCTCCAGCTGGACAATCATCGGATAATTTCTCTTATCTAGCCCCTAGCCCCGTTCGCCTGAGCGTAAAGCCTGAGCGTAGCCAAAGCCTATTCCTAGTCTCTATTTAAATTTTGATTTATACCAATTTAATGTGAAGTTGCACATATCTTGATCCCCCTAAATCCCCCTTCCCAAGGGGGACTTTGATAGATGTTTTCTGGTTCCCCCCTTAATAAGGGGGGCTAGGGGGGATCGAATTCTATGCAGCCTCATAAAAAATTGGTATTAGGTATTATCAGCTGTTCCAGGATTTGAACACATCCTAGAGGAAGATGCCTAACTAAAAAATAAAGAGTAAATTGTATCGGGATGTTGTTATGCACTGGATTTATAAGAGGTCTGGTAACCAGCCAAACCTTTTTTTTATTTGCACATTAAGAATACTGCTCAATGAAGAGAACCCGAAGGGTAACAAGTCGCGTGGCGGTCTCAACAGTTCAGATGTATCCATGCAGATCTAAAACCTGGGGTTTGTTGTTGAACAACTGCGCAATCGATCAAAAGCGATCGCGTCCATATCTCCTTATTATATTACTGATGTTCGAGGATAGGGTTTCATCACCGGGCTAGAATTGCTAGCTGATGTTGTCAAAGTTGCGATCGCAATCCTAAGTGAATGGAGTTAATATCAGGTCTTTATAAGGCTCGCACGTTAAGTTAACACAGGTGAACACTGCTAAACCCCGACTGCACGGATCTATTTACCAGCGAAGCAATGATTAATCAAAGCCGGAAATGACCTCTTTGCGTCACACCATACCATGATTCATTTGTACAGTGCCTAAGTCATATTTTATATATTTTTTTGAGAAAATCAGTACATAGAGCATTTTAGACTGCATAAATTATGTCTAATTTTTTAAAGTTAGCAAAAAATTTAGACAATTTTTTGCTAAGATTTAGTAAAGTTAATGTACCATTTATATGTAGTTTTCAGTAATGTCACTTACGTAATACAGAAACGATATTTTCTAAAATTGGTAATTAAGTTTGCAGTAAATGTAAATGACTACCTGAGGTGATTGGATATATCTTGTTAATCAAGCGAGGAGTTGAGCAGCTAATAACAAGCAATCAACTACTAGCGACAAGTAATTTCAACAATTCTCATTCAGGAGTCAATATCATGCAAGTTAACGAAAATAACCAATTATTCACCGAAGTATCTGCTGAAGAATCTGCGATTGTTAGCGGTGGAGATTCTATAGTATCTCAATTCAGCCCATCTCAAACCATCTGGGCACTTGGTGCAGCTGCATATACACAATTGACAACTGGCAATGCAGTTCTTGCTGCTTCAGTACTGAACACTCAATGGAACAGAGCTTTTAGCAGCCTCATCACATTCTAATAGTCGAGTGTAACTCTACCTAATCTTGAAGTTAGTAGTTAGGTAGCTTCTCATGGGGCATTGCCTAAACAATTTTGGAATATTACCGAAGTTTTTAGTTTTCACCTGAAAAGCTTCCACTACACCTAGATACTGGAACATTGAATCTGTTCCAGTATTTAGCTCCATGATTCGTCCTTTTAACCCGATTGTGAAAATATCCATAACTGAGCATAAGAAAAAAATGTCATCCATTGAGGAAAACTTTCTGTTTACAGAGGTAACACCTAATGAGTGTGCTCTTATTTCTGGTGGAACAAGCCAGGAAACACAATTTAACCTGAGCAATGGTAATTCTGCTTTGATTGGGGTAAACCTATCGCAATTTATATTTGCTCTTGGAGCTTATCAGTTTACACTTTTGCTGACTGGTAACAGAGAACTTGCCAATTCAGTGCTGATAAATCAATGGAATAGGGCGTTTTTTAGCTACTTCTAATTTATTCAAATATTAAACTAATAATCAGGGTTAATTCATCGGTTACAATCAAGATTTTATCTGAGAAAAAGATATTTTTTTCAGATTTTTGTAATTATTAATTTAGTAAATAGCTGAATGCACAATGCCACAGAAAAAATACTTTTATTTACCGAATTGACTCCCGAAGAAGCTGTAACTGTTATCGGCGGTAAACGCACTAATTTTAACATGGACAACTATATATTAATGCTAGGATATGGTGTTGTCTTCCGCAGCTATGGACTAATATCAAACGAAATTCAGTTTGCCTGGGACTGGACGTTTGGTTTTGGAGAAAGTTCTCGCAAAAGAAGACAGAAATTCTGTTGGGCTATATACAATCTGTCCAGAGAATAATCTTTACCTAGTCTTATGTATTTTTCGGAAGTCAGGTTTGCATAATTATGCAATTACTGTTTCCTTTTCAGGTAATAAAGTTGGCAGACATCATTAATGCTTAAGCTATCGATTTGTTTTATATTTAACGCTGAATAGTTTAGAAATTGACATCAAAAATCTGGGAAATCAAGACTCGCATCTTAACCTTATGAAATACCCTCACGTTGCACAACATAGTGAAGAAGATTGCGGTGCTGCTTGTCTCGCATCAATTGCTAAACATTACGGGCGTAATTTCACCCTCAATCACATCCGGGAAGCTGTCGGTACTGGACAATTTGGTACAACTTTACTAGGGCTGAAGCGGGGTGCAGAAACCCTAGGTTTTAATGCTCGTCCAGTCAAAACTTCGCCTGAACTGTTAGATCGAATGAATGAAGCGCCTCTACCAGCAATCATTCACTGGAAAGGACATCACTGGGTTGTTTTATATGGTAAAAAAGGCAAAAAATGTATAGTTTCCGATCCTGCTGTAGGTGTGCGTTATCTGTCTAAAACAGATTTAGCAGAGGGTTGGACGGATTGGTTAATGCTGCTACTGGAGCCAGATCCAGTGCGGTTTAGTTCTCTTGAGAGCGATCGCATCGGTGGTTTTTGGCGTTTTTTTGAGCGTGTCTGGATTTTTCGCAGCATTCTGGCGCAAGCGTTACCCCTTAACCTGCTTTTGGGATTGCTATCTTTAGCTTCGCCGTTTCTGTTACAAATTCTGACGGATGATGTACTGATTCGCGGTGATACCAAGCTGCTGACTACTATGGCGATCGCTGTGGTAGTGATGAATGTTATTTCCAGTAGCCTTTCTTGGGTACAGTCTAACTTAATCGCTCACTTTGCCCAACGCCTACAATTAGGATTAGTTCTAGAATTTGCTAAGCAAATTTTACAGTTACCTCTTGCTTATTATGAAGCCCGGCGTAGTGGCGAAATTGTCAGCAGGTTGCGAGATATCGACCAAATTAATCAGTTAGTTTCTCAAGTTGTTGTTACTCTTCCTAGTAAATTTTTTATTGCCATCATTTCTTTGGGTTTGATGGTATTTTATAGCTGGAAACTAACTGTAGTAGCTATATTCATATCTGTAGTTATGACCCTATCTACAGTGGTGTTTCAGCCTAGTTTACAACAAAAAACTCGCAATGTTTTAGTAACAGAAGCAGAAGCTCAAGGAGTTTTAGTAGAAGTATTTAAAGGCGCTTTAACTCTGAAAACTACTACCGCCTCAACACATTTTTGGGATGAGTTCCAAAGTAGATTTGGCAAAATTTCTACATTGAGTTTAGGGACAATTCAAATTGGGATTATCAATAATACATTCTCTACTTTAGTATCTGGTATTGGTAGTGTTGCTTTGCTATGGTTTGGGGGTAATTTAGTGATCAATCCCGATGAAAACTTGAGTATCGGGCAATTGTTAGCATTTAACTCGATGAATGGTAATTTTATAGGTTTAATTAGTACTGTCATCACTTTTGTAGACGAATTTACACGCGCCAAAACTGCTACGCAACGGCTCACTGAAGTGATAGATGCTACTCCAGAAAATCAGGGTGACGGGAAAAAGCCTTTCGCAAACATTCCTGAAGGTGTTGATATTGTTTGTAGTAAAGTCAATTTTCATTACGCTGGTCGGGTTGACTTATTAGAAGACTTTTCTTTAACAATTCCTGGTGGTAAAGTCATCGCTATCATTGGTAAATCTGGTTGTGGTAAAAGTACTTTAGCTAAACTTATCGCTGGGTTATATCCACTACAATCTGGGAATATTCGGATTGGACTTTATAATCTAGAAGACTTGTCTCTTGATTGTCTGCGTCAACAGGTAGTTTTAGTTCCTCAAGATGCTCATTTTTGGAGTCGTTCGATTATTGAAAACTTTCGCTTAGGCGCACCTTTTGTGACATTTGAGCAGATTGTCAGAGCTTGTCAAATTGCTGATGCTGATGAGTTTATCAGTAAATTACCTGACAAATATCAAACTATTTTGGGTGAATTTGGCGCAAATATTTCCGGCGGACAACGTCAACGATTAGCAATAGCACGGGCTATTGTTACAGATCCACCAGTGCTAATTTTAGATGAATCTACAGGGGGACTTGATCCTGTAAGTGAAGCGCAAGTTTTAGAGCGATTGTTTCAGCATCGTCAAGGTAAAACTACAATTTTAATTACTCACCGTCCCCGGGTAGTTAATCGTGCTGATTGGGTTGTTTTATTAGACCAAGGAAAGTTGAAAATTCAAGGTAATTTAGCAGATTTGCGTTCTCAAACTGGCGAACATTTAGACTTTTTAAATCCTTAATTATTGCTGGAATTAAATATGCTCTACACCCATAACCAAAAAATTCTCCCATCAGTTCAAAGTGACGAGTTTCTTCCTCCCGTTAGTGTTTGGACATCCTTAACTGGAATATTTTTGGTTGGGAGTGTTGGTGCTGGGCTGACTCTCTCGTCATGGATTAAATATAATGTCACCGTCAAAGCTCCTGCTAGTGTACGTCCTACAGGAGAAATTCGCTTAGCACAACCGAAAATAGAAGGAACTATTAAACGGATTTTAGTTGCAGAAAATCAGGTTGTAAAGCAGGGAGACGTAATTGCTTATCTTGATGATGAACAAATACAGATTAAAAAGAGTCAACTGCAAGAAAATATTCAACAAAATAAGTTACAAATAATTCAAATTGATGCTCAAATCAGAAGTTTAGATAGCCAAATTGAAGCTGAAGGTAGGGTAAGTCAAGGAACAGTAGCTTCCGCTCAATCAGATTTATTACGTAATCAAAGAGAATATCAAGAACGCCAAATTACTACTCTCAGTGAATTGCAAGCAGCAGAAGCAAACCTACAAAAATCCTATGCGGATTTACAAAAAGCCCAAGCTGATTTAGACTTTGCCAAGTTAGATCGCGATCGCTATCAACAATTGTCAGATATCGGCGCTGTCGGGCGGCGTGAATTTGAGCAGAAAAAACTACTAGTCGATCAGACAACAGCCAATCTTGAGGCGGTAAAAAAAGCTGTAGATATTGCCAAAACTAAAGTTCAATCAGCTAAAGTCGCGGTTAATCCCACTAATGCAACTGTAGAAATAGCCCAAAAACGTATTGCGCAAGAAACTGCTAGAGGCGAAGCCAACATCGCTACTTTGAACAAGGAAAAACAAGCGCTAATTCAACGGCGAGTAGAAATTCAAACCCAACTTATCCAATCACAAACAGACCTCGAGCAGGTTGTCAATCAACTGCAAGATACTGTAATTAGAGCAACTAGCGATGGAATTATTCTCAAGCTTAATTTACGTAATCCCGGTCAAGTTGTGCGTGCTAGTGATGCGATCGCAGAAATTGCTCCTAATAATACTCCTGTAGTTATTAAGGCGATGATTTCCCCTCAGGATATTAAAAATGTGGCAGTTGGTCAAGAAGTACAATTGCGAATTGATGCTTGCCCTTATCCTGATTATGGCACTCTCAAAGGTGTTGTCAAGGCTATTTCTCCTGATGTCATTACATCTCAAAATAATAGTAACGGCTCAGTCACATCTAGTTCTCAAAATCCGGCTATGAGTTACTTTGAAGCGACTATTCAACCAGAAAGCTTTGTATTTGGACATAATAATCATCAGTGTCATATCCAATCAGGTATGGATGCGAAAGCTGATATTATTTCTAAGCAAGAAACCGCCTTACAATTTATGCTGAGAAAGGCTAGATTAATCACTGATTTATAAGTAGCATTTAACGCATTTTTTAAGTGTAACAGTGTAAATAATTAAAGGTTTGTAGTATTCGATCCGCGTCTTGCAGAGAGGAGTCCGAAAATAAGGACTGAATTCCTTACTACGAGATGAATTACCAGATTTTTACATTGCAAAACACATAGTTCGATGCAATTAGCGACTTAGTTAGCAGAATGTTTTTTAGATAAAAAATATATAATTTATGTTTTATTCCCATTTGTTATTTAATCAGCAATTTTTTACAATTAGCATAACGTATGCTGGCAAGTATTTGATTCACTTTAAACAATTTGTAGCAGATAAATATGCTGTTGGCTGCTTAATTTTTTTATCTGGACATAGTAAAATAATTAACATCAAACCTGACTGTGAGACTGCTATTGTGTACGCAAATTATAATTTTCATAGGCATTTTCATGACCATCCTCTGGTTTTTGATGTCTGAATTGAGAATTCGCCAAGCATTACAATGGTGGGCTAATAAGCAATCGCTCAAACGATTCTTAGAAGCTGAAAAAATTCGGGATGATTTATTACAGGAATCTTTTACTATCCGGCGCACTTTAGATATGTTAACAGTGGATAATTTAGATTTATCCGTTAACAAAATTAAAGAATGTGTGGGAAAAATTGATAATTTTCATCAATCTTTAGTGGAATTAAGCGATCGCCTATTTCCCTGGCACCTTGAGTATAGCTTACCGTTAGCCATTGAGTGCTTATTAGAGTCAAGACTGCTCGCCAATTCTCATTTATCTTTGCATATCGATATGCCAGTTATCTGGGAACGTCAGCCAGTGGAACGCAATTTGATGATTTTAAGTATTTTAGATGATTTACTCACAATAGCTTTGCCGGCAGTTTTGACACCCATCTCAATTTCAATTTGCTTAAAACAACGCAGAAATATATGTTATTTAATGGTAAAAATTAATTATCCTGATGTCTCGACAATGGATTTGTGTACTAATCTCCGAGAATTAAAATATTTGTGTGATAGTTTTTACTTTTTAACTTCAGGTAAATGTGTTTATCGTAGTAAACAACTCGGAGTAGCTTGGTATTTTTACTGGTAAATACTGGTAAATAATATATCAACATATTTCCTGATATTTCCCAGAGCATTGCTATTTGATTTGTAAACTTATTCGTAGAGATTCTGAACAAGCAACAGATACTCAGAAACAAGGCGGGTACAGGCATAAGTCATTTTTGAAAAATCACAACTTATTCCTATAAATAACCTGGATGATGAAGATAGGTAAGATATCCTGTCTGTATAACTAATACAGTTATAATATAAGCAGTTTTGTCTACGGTGATAAAAAAACATTTAATACTTACGCAGCCCCAAAGCAGGGTGTTCATTATGAAACAACTTTTAGTAGAGAAGCAATTGCTAAGTATTCTAGTAATTGATGACCATGAATCAGTTCTAGGTGGAACAGTCGATGTGCTGCAAAAAAAATATCCTGGTGCTGAATTCTTCACTGCGATCAATGCTAAGAATGCACTCGATCAGATGATGTCCCAGCCGGATCTTGTGGTGATGGATCTTTCGATTCCAGAACAATCTGGAGTGATAGCACGTCCTGATACAGGTCTACAACTACTGCGGAATCTGATGAAATGTTATCCTAATCTTAACATTGTTGTTCAAAGTGCCCATGTCAGAACTTTGGTGCGGATGAGACCAGAAATTGATGTGCATAAAGGAGGCTTTACAGTTGCAGATAAAAGCCTATCTACCCAGGAAATGTTAACTAGAGTTGATTGGGCTTTACAGGGTTTAACTCATACCAAAGACATCAAAGGTATTCATTCTGGATTAGAGGTAAAACCCGAGTGGCTAACAGTGCTGACTTTAGCATTTGAAGAAGGATTACAAGATAAGACAATTGCTGAAAAAATGTCTATATCTGAACGGATGGTGCGTCATTACTGGAGTAAACTACAAGACGCTTTAGATATTTACCCGGAAGATGGGAAAAATATCCGCATTCAAACGGAAATGAAGGCTAGGTACGAAGGACTAATTGATTAATTTTCACTTGTTATTAATCATTAAACTTGGTTATTTATTGATTAATTACCAGTGATTTTAATAGAAAACTAAAGACTAGCAAACCCGCTTATGCTACCTAGACTTTGGAAAAAAATTGCCGCAGAAATTGCTATTTGGCGTGTCGGTTTCCTACCAGGAATGGTAATGCTTTGTGTGGTGATGATTGCACGTCTGGCTGGTTCAATGCAATCTTTAGAATGGTTAGTTTTTGATAGTTTTCTGCGTCTGCGGTGGGCTGAACCACAAGATGAACGAATTCTGATTGTGGGAATTCAGGAAGATGATATTCGTCGTGTCGGTTATCCCATACCAGATGGTGAAATGGCGCTACTGCTGAATACTTTACAAACTTACAATCCTAGAGTTATTGGTCTTGATATTGTTAGAGATATACCAGTTAAACCTGGTCATTTTCAACTAGTAAACATATTTAAGAATAGCAAAAATTTAATTGGCATAGACAAAGTATTACCAGATACAATTGATCCACCACCAGACTTACCCCATGAACAAGTTGGTTTTGTCGATCAAATCCCCGATGCTGATGGGAAATTGAGACGCAGTTTACTAGGAACAGCGACACCTCAAGGATACGAATTTGCTTTGTCTGTCAAGTTGGCAGAAATTTATTTAGCCGATCAAGGGATTAAATTAGAACGCGATCGCCATACTATCAAATTTGGTAATACTCAACTACCGCGCGTCTTCAGGAACTCTGGGGGATATGTGCGAACAGATACAGGCGGGTTGCAAGTGTTACTGAATTTTCGCAGTGGTTCAGAACGATTTAGAATGATTAGTCTCAGCGATATTAAAGCCGGGAAATTTCAGCCTGAGTGGATACGCGATCGCATCGTGATTATTGGGATGACTGCTCCTAGTACTAAAGACTTTACCACTACTTCCGCTATTCCATCAGCCCAATTTGCACCCCCAGGCCAAGTTTATGGAGTAGAAATTCATGCTCATGCTGTTAGTCAAATTATTAGTGCAGTTCTAAATTCTCGTCCACTTTTAAATACTTGGGGTGAGCAATGGGAATATATCTGGATTATCGCTTGGGGTTTTTTAGGAATTGCTAACGCGAGGCTGACTAAATCTCCTTTGATAAATTTGCTAGCTATTAATATTACTAACTTGCTTCTCATAATAGTTAGTTATTTATTCATAATTTGGGGTTGGTGGATTCCCATCACACCAGCAATAATCGTTTACAATTTAAATTCTCTAGGACTCATAGCTTTATATCAATATGAACAAGCTTTGCGTGCGGGAATTAATGCTCGCCAAGCCGTGATTGAACGTACCTTTGAGACAATTCACAATGGACCTCTACAAACTCTGGCTAAAGTTTTAAAACTGGTGAGAGATCGGGAATTAGCCACAGACGAATTGCTACCAGAAATTCACAGAGAACTGGAAAAATTGAATCACGATATCCGGGGAATTCATGAATTTTTGCAACGAGAACCGATAAATCAAGATAATAGTTTATATCTAGGTCAAGGATTAGTAATTAACTTACAAGACCCTATACATGAAATTCTCTATCAAGTTTACAGCTATACCTTAGAGCGAGACCTTCCCTGTTTTAGAAACCTGAAAGTCAAAATCCGTACATTTGACCCTATAGATGATCGGTACTTGAGTATTGAACAAAAACGAGGCCTATGTCGGTTTCTAGAAGAAGCCTTATGTAATGTTGGCAAACATGCAATTGGAGTCACCCGTCTGCAAGTTACCTGCTCTTCATTGAAAGGTTGGTACACTCTGAGTATTGTAGATGATGGATTGCCAATCGATTCATATAAAGAAGGCAGAGGAACACAACAATTGAAAAATTTAGCTCGAGAATTCAAAGGTCAATTTCGACGGGTGTCCGTGGCTCCAAGGGGAACTCTTTGTGAGCTATCTTGTCCGATCGCCAAATTTTGGTTACATTAATTAATCAAAAATTTATACCTGATGATAGATGTCAGGCAAAAATTAAGCGGCGTATATATATACATGTTATGATTTAAACATAAATCGATTTTATGGGGTTTAGCGCTTTATTTAGCTAGATAGATTCAGCTACTGACCCACACTTATCTATAATGTGGAGTCAAACAATTTTATATTTTTGATGACCGGATTTTAAATTGAATCCATTCATTCATGTTGGATTGGTTATTTGCGATTTTAAATTGTGAAGAATATCATCCGAAATCTAAAATTCGGTAATTTTAGGTGCTTGAATTTGTTCCACAAATAAATTTAGTTGTTCTCAGATATTTTGAGATTTTAAATATCTAAAATTTGCTAAATAAGCTTCGGTTAAGAAAAGTTCTGTGTTGAGGTGGGATGGGGTAGCACCATCTTTCTTCTTGATACTTTAAGGCTACTATTTTCATGCAGTTTAAAATCTGTGTGTTTTTCTACATGCCCTGATTACAAATACAGGGGGGTTTCAACTAACCGTTGGAATTGATAATTGTCGGGTGCAATACCACACGTAAGTAAATACAGTTCAGATCTCCTACATTCACCGATCAATAGTGCTGATACCAATTTTTTATGAAGCTGCATAGAATTCGATCCCCCCTAGCCCCCCTTAATAAGGGGGGAACTGGAAAAACAGCTATTAAAGTCCCCCTTGGAAAGGGGGATTTAGGGGGAGCGAGATATGTGCAACTTCCCATTGAATTGGTATGAGGGGATATTGCAGTTATGAATATTGTTAACTGAATTGTATTCATACATAATTTGTCAATATTTTGCCCGTCTGATAAAAGAGGCAGGAGAATTATGTTTTACATAAAGTGCGTTTTGCACACATTTTTTAATATGCAGCTTTTGACAACTTTTTTTTTGAGCCTAATATTAGGCTTAACTCTGGCTACACTATCTGCATACCAATCACCGCCAGATCAACAACCCCCTAGTGGTTATTCAGACTCATCAGGTGTGAGATAAGTAGGCTGACAGAATTAATTACACAATGTCATTGCGAATGGAGCGTCAGCGGAATGAAGCAATCACAGGGGTTGGGATTGCTTCACTTCGTTCGCAATGACTGTAAACATTTTTGTCCGGCTACTTAAGGCATTTGGGGATGGGGGAGTGTGGGGAGTGTGGGGAGTGTGGGGACAAGGAGAACAAGGAGAGAAGTCTGAGCGCCGGCGTCCGGCGATCAGAACTTCTCCCAAGGGGAGACGCTGCGCGAACGGAGGGACAAGGGAGATAAATGACAACTGACAACTGACCAATAGATTAGCTTTTTTTCGGTTTACGCAATTTTTGGGAAACGATGGGGCCGAGAACTTGGTTAAGGCTACGCAATTGTTCCGCTGTACCCATGCAGATTAGGGTATCTCCTGGCATTAATACAGTGTCACCAGTTGGGCCGCCAATTAAGTTACCATCGGTGCGACGAATTGCTAGAACTAACGCCCCTGTTTGCGATCGCAATTTGGCTTTTTGTAGGCTTTGTCCCACAAAAGGACAAAAAGCTGCTTCTAGAAGAAATTCTTCCATGTACAATTGGCGGTCTGAACCGGAAAGGATACCATCAACAAAATCCAAGATTTGCGGTCTAAGGGCTGCTGCTGCCATGCGCTTACCACCGGTAATATAAGGAGAAATGACAGCATCTGCGCCACCGCGTTGTAATTTTTGTAAAGCTTCTTCTGTACTGGCTCTGGCGATCGCTCTAATTCCTGGATTCAGTGTTTTTGCTGATAAAACTGTATATAAATTTTCTGCGTCAGATGGCAGTGCCGCGACAATACAAATCGCCCGCTCTATACCTACTCTCAAAAGCGATTCATCTAGTGTGGCATCACCTTGGTATACTATATAACCTTCAACTTGCGCTCTTTGCACAGATTCCAGCTCGGAATCAATCACGACGAAAGATACACCTTCTGCCCGAAATTCTTTAGCTATTTGGCGTCCCGTCCGACTAAATCCACAAATAATGTAATGTCCTGATAAGGATTCCATTAAACGCCTCTGTTGCCTGAGTCGAATTCCTTCTTGAAAGTAGCCTTCAATTACTGCTTGTGTAAATCTATTGACAATGTAACCGATATTGATTACACCCATCAAAATTAAGGCAATGGTAAATAATCTGCCGCGACTGCCGAGGGGATGTGTCTCGCCATATCCCACAGTAGCCAAGGTAATTACCGTCATGTAAGCGGCATCTTCCCATGACCAACCCTCCACCAGACAGTACCATAAAGTCCCAAGCAAGAAAACAAAGCCGAGAGCGATCGCCCCTGCCATCAACTCCTTTTGGATACGTTGATATTTTTGCTCAGGCATTAAATACACAATTGTTTCACCTCTGCGACTGGGAATAAAAATAATATTTGCAGGTTAATTGTCAAAAAACCTGGGAATTACCCACTTTACAAATTTATTATCTTGTGCATTCACAAAAAAAACATCGTCTAAAAAGTGTCGAAAAATCAAGGTTAAATGGCTGAAATCTATACTTCATATTTGGGTGTTCTTGTCAATATTTCAGTCCGAAAATGTTAGTTGCAGAAAATAGTCGAAATTTTTGAGAAATTTCTACGACACTAGTAGATAACTATACGATCAAATATTTTCTAAAGGAGCGGTAGTGAGCAGACAAACTTTAGTTGAAGCAGCCACCAACCCCCCGCAGTCAGATTCTTTAGCATCTAGCCCCTTTGATGCCAACAGCTTCGATGAAGCGGTGATGTCTACCTATGCCCGGTTTCCCCTAGCCTTAGAACGGGGCGCAGGATGCCGGGTTTGGGATACAGATGGGCGGGAATATCTGGACTTTGTGGCGGGAATTGCCACTTGTACCTTGGGACATGCCCACCCAGCGATGGTAGAAGCAGTCACACGCCAAATCCAAAAGCTGCATCATGTCTCTAATTTGTACTACATTCGCGAACAGGGTGAATTGGCAAAATGGCTGATTCAACATTCCTGTGCCGATCGCGTCTTTTTCTGTAACTCGGGTGCGGAAGCTAACGAAGCAGCAATTAAACTAGCGCGGAAATACGCCCATACTGTCTTAGAAATTGAACGACCAATTATTTTAACTGCCAATGCTAGTTTTCACGGGCGGACTTTAGCAACAATTACCGCTACTGGGCAACCAAAGTATCAAAAATACTTTGATCCCTTGGTTCCGGGGTTTCATTATGTGCCTTACAACGATATTGGGGCAGTAGAAGCGGCGATTAGCGAACTAGATGAAGGCGATTATCGGGTAGCAGCAATATTATTAGAACCTTTACAAGGAGAAGGCGGGGTGCGTCCAGGCGATCGCGCCTACTTCCAAAAACTGCGGCAAATTTGTGATGAAACTGGCGTTTTGCTGATTTTCGACGAAGTGCAAGTGGGGATGGGACGTAGCGGTAAGTTATGGGGTTACGAAAATCTCGGCGTTGAACCGGATATTTTCACCAGTGCTAAAGGACTGGGTGGTGGTATCCCTATCGGTGCCATGATGAGTAAGAAATTCTGTGATGTCTTCCAACCCGGAGAACACGCCAGCACCTTTGGTGGTAATCCCTTTGCTTGTGGAGTAGCCCTGAGTGTTTGTCAGACATTAGAAACAGAAAATATCTTGCAGAATGTCCAACAGCGAGGTGAACAACTGCGCGAGGGACTAAGAGCGATCGCGTCCAAACATCCTCATCTCATCGCCGATGTGCGGGGATGGGGTTTAATCAACGGACTCGAATTGCAAGCCGATATCCAGCTAACCGCCGCTGATATCGTTAAAGTTGCGATCGCCGAAGGTGTATTACTTGTACCCGCAGGGCCAAAAGTCCTCCGGTTTGTACCACCACTAATTGTCACAGAAGCAGAAGTTAATACAGCCTTGCAAGCCGTCGAAAAAGCATTAGCGACTCTCGCAGTTTAGGGCATTGGGCATTGGGCATGGGGCATTGGGCATGGGGCATTGAGAATTATTTATTTCTCCGCGTCACCGCGTCTCCCAGTCTTATTGTCCCTCCTACCTTGCCCCTCTACCCCCCTACCCCTCATGGCATTTGTGAAAACTATCCAAACATCTCTACCCGAAGGAGAGACAGCGGAGCATAATAACCAAGTAGCACAAATTAGCCAGGAGAAAAAGCAATGGTAGAAGATAATGGCTCAATTCGCACTCTATCAGTTGATATTGGTGGTAGCGGGGTCAAAGCTTTGGTATTAGATATTACAGGTCAACCTGTAACGGAAAGGGCACGGTTAGAGACACCCCAACCGGCGAAACCAGAAACGGTGATTAATGCGATCGCAGTTTTAGCAGCCGGTCAAGGTGAATTTCATCGTGTTTCCGTTGGTTTTCCTGGTGTCGTGCGGTATGGAGTGACGGAAACGGCGGTAAATTTAGATCGGGATTGGATTGGTTTTGATTTACAAACAGCCTTATCAAAACAGTTAAACAAACCTGTACGAGTAATAAATGATGCAGATATGCAAGGGCTGGGAGCGATCGCCGGCAAAGGTTTGGAATTAGTGATCACCTTGGGTACAGGATTTGGTTCGGCTTTATTTATCGATGGTAAACTAGTCCCGAATATGGAAATGGGTCATCATCAGTTTCGCAAAGGTGAGACTTACGAAGAACAGCTAGGGCGGGCGGCTTTAGAAAAAATTGGTGATAAAAAATGGAATCGGCGCTTATCCAAGGCGATCGCATCTTTACAACATCTATTCAATTATGATTGCCTTTACATCGGCGGCGGTGAAGCTGTCCGCGTAAATCTTCAGCTACCCTTAAATGTGAAACTCATTCCTAATATTACTGGTTTATTAGGCGGCATCGCTTTGTGGCGAAATTAGTCATTAGTCATTAGTCATTAGTCATTTGTCATTGGTCATTTGTCTACCTTGTCCCCCTTGTCCCCCTTGTCCCCTCATACCCCCTGCCCTCCTGCCCCCTGCCCCCTTCCCCCCTTCCCCCAATCCGGCGTAAGTCTAGCGAGAGATGTACTAAGCACAAATCGCGCCTATTCATGGAAGGGAAGCATTAAGAATAATTAACCATGCAATTAAAACCAATTGGTCAGCAGGTGGTAGCTATCGTTGGGGCTTCCAGTGGAATTGGGCGTGATACAGCCGTGAAGTTTGCCGAACGAGGTGCTAAGGTGGTAGTTGCTGCTCGTAGCGAATCGGGACTGATGTCTTTGGTGGATGAGATTCGTAATTTGGGCGGTGAAGCGATTTATGTGATTGCAGACGTGAGTGATTTTCAGCAAGTAAAGGCGATCGCCGATCAAACTGTAGCAGAATATGGACGCATCGATACTTGGGTTCATGCTGCGGCTACAGGTATGATTGCTCCTTTTGAGAAAATTACACCAGAAGAGTTTGCCAGAGTTGTTGATGTTACCTTGATGGGACAGGTATATGGGGCAATGGCAGCTCTACCTTATCTCAAACAAGTGGGACGGGGCGCATTAATTCATATTTCTTCAATGGAAGGTAGGCGGAGTATACCTTTACAAAGCCCCTATTCTGCTGCTAAACACGGTTTAGAAGGGTTCCTCGATGCTTTACGTGTGGAATTAGAATACGAAAAATGGCCTATCAGTGTGACATCTATCTTACCTGCGACAATCAACACACCTTTCTACAATAAAGTTGGCTCTAAATTGGGGGTGAAACCTACAGGAGTACCGCCATATTATCAACCGAGTTTGGTTAGTGATGCCATTCTCTACGCGGCTGAACATCCCACCCGTGATTTTGTGGTTGGGGATGTGGGCAAAATCTTAGATTTACTGCAACGGGTTTCTCCATCCTTAGCTGATTCTCTGTTATTAGCGATCGCTTTTCAAGGACAGCGTACTAATGAACCAAAATCAGCAGATGCGCCCAACAATGTTTTTGCGCCAATTGAAGGCTATGACAAAGTTGAGGGAGATTTTAGAAATTTGTCTATACCCAGTTTCTTAGAAAATTTGGATAAAAATCCGCCATTGAAATGGGGCGCTTTAGCTGTTGCAGCATTGGGTATTGCTACAGCTTTAGGTATCTGGGGTAAAAATGAAATTTAAAATAATACCAATTTGAAAAAAGAATGCGACAGATGGTAGGGGCACGGCAGTGCCGTGCCCTCTAGAATAAATTGATGTGTCGCAAACATTATTTGAATTGGTATTATTTTTGATTAGTGCTATATAGCATTAATTTTGCGCAGTTTGTAGTCAGGATTTTACCCACATTTCTCACAAGCAGTAGGGGCGGGTTCACAGATTACGATCTCCTAAACCCCCACCTAGGAAATCTTAGCTTGATCATTTTTTATTAAAAAAGCGATCGCATTTTGATGGGTAGAAAATAGTCGGGATATTACGCTAAAGGACTTCCAAATAAAAAAATATTCCAATTATTAACTTACCAAACCCGCAACTCGTAGGGGCGGGGTCACCCCGCCCCTACAATTTGGCATAATTTATTTTTTGGAGTTCCCTAACTTGCTAACACCTGCTTTGCTGCGACTTCCATCAGCTTCCCGCTGCTGTCTCGCCCTTGTTTCAATTTGGTTTCTAGGATATCGCACAGGGACATCAGGCGATCGCACTTCTCTACAATCCGTTTTTGTTCAGCAAGTGGTGGTAAAGGAACTACTAAGGAAAGAAGATGATTAGTGTGCATAGATGGTATGTGCGCCCTCCCAGAAGCTTTTAGTAATTCACCTTTAACGAAATCACTACCAATTAATTTTTCAATGTAATCTCTATTCATGGGAGGGATTTCAGTTACTTTACAAATAGCTACATTAAATGCTCCTTCTACATTCCGTGAAAGCTTACCAATATGTCGGTAAGCAGCCATAGCAATTTCACCTTTATATACATACTTAAGCTGCTTGGCAATTGGGACATATACAGCCTCTTTATCAGTTTTGAAGTCCGTAATTTGAATAAAACGAACATATCCTTCTCTTGGCTCTCGTATGAACTCATGCTTTGGGGGATTATGTCCTCGATAACAATCAATAACTTCACCAAATCTACACCATATCCATCCACTAGGTAATTTAATCAGTTCGTTGTATTTATCGATTTGTGATAGGAGTTTAGACTGATGTATTTTACCTTCATTATCTAGTTTTGCTCTCTCATCTCTAATTTTTTGTAGCAAAATAGAAGCTGGTTCATCATTTGGATCTTGACGCACAAGTTTACCCTGCACTGCCAATTGCAAAATCGCCTGACGCAGTTTAGGAATAGTTTCAGGAATGCTGTATAGTAAGTCAAAATTATTGCAAATGCGCTGCCAGTGTTGGCGGAAGTCGTCGGGATTTTGGGATGAGAGGAGTTGAGCGATCGCACTCTCATTCATCCTCAAAATGCTCTCTTGCCTTTGCTGCTGGCGTTTTTCGATTTCGTCGCAGGTTGAGAGGAGGCGATCGCACTTTTCTACAATGCGTTTTTGTTCTTCTAGAGGTGCTAGTGGAAAAACCATATTATTGACAACCCCTGCATTAATATTTGGTGCTTTTCTCAAACTAGCAGCAAAATTCATCCACAAAGGTCTAATTAATTTGATATATAAGTGTAAATATTTAGCTGGAGTTTAGACTAAAAGCGATATGAGAGAACGCAAACCAAATGGAATTAGAGGTTAAAAATATTATCTTGTCAGTCTCAAAGCATCGGCGACCTTGAACAATTTTTGTGTAGTATGCTTGCCGAGAAAATAATACAATAATGATAATCATGAAAATGGTGGGAGAGAAACGAGCGACGCTCGTTTCTCTCCCACCCCCCTTATTCGATTATCATTATCAGATAATGAGCAACAAAAAGGGGTGTCTGATTGAATACAGTCCCCCTTTTGGTAGAAGGTGAGAAAAGAACTACCATTACTCACCTGCCAACATGAAAAATGCCAGACTTGAAGAGTTTCGTCAAGTAGCTTACAAATATTTAGGTAGAGCCAAAGATGCGACCTTTGAATTAACAGATGCGATATTGCTAACCCGCAATGTTTATTCCTTAGCAGATTTATCCTTATCACCAGTATTTAGACGCAAGTGGCCAAGCATCTATGAAGCCTTACAAGATAGCAGACCACAGAGACAGAAATTGATGCAGCTATATATCAAACATATCCCAGCAGAGGAACGACCATTGTTAGCAGGAGATCATACAAACTGGTCACGCCCAGATGCAGTAACGTTACAAGAGAGGACTTATGAGCATAGTGGCGCATCCATAGCAGGAAATAAACCGATTACCATTGGTCAAGGATATAGCACAATTGCCTGGATACCTGAAAAATCAGGTAGTTGGGCACTACCTTTGAGACATGAACGGATCACAAGTGGGGAAAGTCCAATCTCAAAAGCGATTTGGCAACTAAAACAGGTGTGTAAATATTTACCTGTTAGACCGATTTCAGTTTGGGATAGTGAATATGGGTGTGCGCCTTTTGTCTTAAAAACTGCCAGTATTCCCGCAGATATTTTGGTACGATTGCGCTCAAATCTTTGTTTATGGGGTCAGCCTGAAGCTTATTCGGGTAAGGGACGTCCCAAGAAACACGGGTCTAAATTCAAACTTAATGAACCCACAACATGGAGTGATGCAGAATCTGTTTTAGAATTGGATGATCCGAAACTACAACGGGTAAGGATTAGCCTTTGGAAGAATTTACATTTCCGTAAGGCGGCGGCGCGTCCGATGTTACTCATCAGGGTTGAACGTCTCGACACACAAGGCAATGAACGAGTGTCCAAACCTTTGTGGTTAGCTTGGGTTGGAGAAGAAATGCCACCACTAGAGGAAGTTTGGTGTCTTTACTTGCGTCGCTTTACCATTGACCATTGGTATCGCTTTTTAAAGCAACGTCTACATTGGACAGTGCCACAGTTGAGCACTCCCAAGCAAAGTGAAAGATGGAGTGACCTCATGCCTGTGATGACTTGGGAATTGTGGTTAGCCCGTGATATCGTGACTGACAATCCTCTACCTTGGCAGAAGTCTCAGGGGAATTTGACCCCTGGAAGAGTTGCTCAAGCTATGGGTGGAGTTTTCGCCACCATTGGTACTCCAGCCCTTCCACCCAAACCTCGCGGAAAGTCCCCTGGTTGGGAACCCGGAAAAAAGCGTCACCGTAAAAACCGATGCCCGATTGTTAAAAAAACCGTAACACGACCACGTAAAGAGCCATCAGTTGCGGTTTAATACTAAAGATTATTCATAATTTCGCTAAGTCTGTGATTAACTCAGCCCTGCTGGGTCGTTTTGCATAGCTTAGTCTAAACTCCAGTTAACAGCAGGCGCAGTATAATTCTAGACTTAATTTTTATCTGCTGTTAAGTATGAAACTAGTATTTTGCTATTAAGCAACCACCCAAGCTAATATATTCATAATCATTGGCTTTGAAAAATACAGCTAGTAAGTAGGTCAACATTGAAAAACGTAAAATAGAGTCTATGCGATTACTTCTCTACGAGACGCTACGCGAACGCTACACTCCGTTCCGCTCGTAATGACATTTTAAGTTTAATTATGTTGAGTTACTTATCTGGCAACGACAGCAATTAGTCACAACGACACTAAGCTGTCACCGCGATAACAAATAATCTCTCACTGTACAAATGGACGTAACTGGATTCGAACCAGTGACCTCTACGATGTCAACGTAGCGCTCTAACCAACTGAGCTATACGTCCTTAACCCACGATTAGCAATATTAGCATACCTATTTACGATAAGCAAGCATTTTACTATCGCAGTCTTTTCTGCGCAGATATTAGCAGTTTTTGCGCTTCGGCGTAGGCAGTAGTCCCGGCTTTGATAGTTTTGAGCCGATTAATAACGCCTTGGATTTTACCTTTTAGCTGCTGAGGATCGGCCGGAGGAGAAGCAATCAAACTTTGGATTTGCTCATTCGCCGCTTCCAGAGAAGCTTGTGCTTCACTTTCGGCTTTCCGTCGAGTTTCGATAATGCCTAAATTAGTTTGATACTCAGCTAGTAATTTTTGTGCGGCGACATAGCCCGGTTCTTCAACGCGAATGTTTTCTAGCTGATCGATTGACTTGCGCCATAATTTTTCAATTTGCTCCCATTTCACTACAGGATGGGGTGGATTTTGTGATGCTTTGGCGGCGGCTATAGCAAATTGCTTTGCTGCTTCTATATATGTATCGCTACGCGGATCGACCACTGTTTTCAGTTTTACTTGATAACCCGCTAGTAATCTTTGTGCTTCTAAATAGCGAGGATTTTCTGTGGGGATTTGGTTGAGGCGCTTAATCGCCTGTTCCCAGAGTTCTGATGCGGCTTTGGGTTGTGTAGCTTGAATTTTTTCGGCTTCTAAATCAAATTCTTGTGCAGCTGCAATAAATGTACCGATACGTGCATTATCAAAATCTCGTTGATAAGCTTTGAGTTTAGCTTGTGCAGTTTCGCCAGCAAATGTGGAGTCGGGGATTTGTTCTAATTGATCTATAGCTGCTTGCCAAGATGCGATCGCTAATTCTTTATCCTTAATACTGATAGCTTGTTCATACTGCTGGCGTGCTACATTTAGCAGCTGTTCTCCTTTAACCAGGGGTGTCAAAGCATTCTTATCTTGGAAAGCTACAGCCTCTATCCGCGCCACTCGCTGACGCGCTGTTTCAAACTCATCTACAGTAAACTTCCAAGTGCAACCAAAAAAATTACAATAAGCCTGTGGATAGTAGCCTAAAAACCAAACTGGCAAATTATCCAGATTTTTTTGCGCCTCTTTAGCTTTCTGGGAACCTTGCTCAATATCAGCAGGACTGGTAGCTTGATTAATTAACTGATCTGCTTGCTCGAGATTTTTAATTGCCTCACGATAGTGATGATCCATATTGATATAGCTAGGCAACAATAAGATAGGAACAGTTTTAGCAACAGGCCAGCGAATCATCGGATAAGGCAAATTTATTACCCATAGCATCCCTGCTGAACCGCCTAAAAGTATAGTTGCCCATTTTATTTTGCTAAAAATACCAGGCGGCTTATTAGCTTTTGCAGCTTGTTTCAGTACCTTCTCGCTAAATTGTGGATATATATCGATAACGCTATCCCGCAATTCATCTAACTTAGCCGGAGAACCTTTTTCTAAGCATAGTTGTTCTAATCGCTTAATCACTATCTCCTGTTCAATTTTGCTTACCTGATCCTTACCACTACATTTTTGAACTTCCCCAAGCAAAATTTGCAAGGCTCTTTTATTTAACCGATACATAGACCTAAGATGTAACTTATAATCCTAGTATTCCCACATGGCGCTCAAAAATTACTAGTCCATAGTCCATAGTCAAAGGACTAATAGATATAAACTCTTAACTAATGACCAATGACTAATGACCATTGACCAATTTGGCATATAACTCTAGATGGTTAAAAATATTAATTACCATTGTTAATATCTATAAGCCAATCTAATTTTTATTAAAATACCCAGAATGTCAACTGCTTTAATTACAGGTGCCTCTAGTGGTATTGGTAAAGCCTTTGCCCAACAACTAGCAGCACGCAATACAAATCTTGTTTTAGTTGCGCGTTCACAAGAAAAACTGTATCAACTAACAAAAGAACTACAAGAAAATTTCCATATTGACATAGAAATTATAGTTAAAGACCTGACAGAACCTCATGCGGCTCAAACTGTTTTTGATACTATCCAAGCCAAGGGATTAACTATTGATTTATTAATTAATAATGCAGGGTTTGGTGATTATGGAGATTTTGCTAGTTCTGATGGAGACAAGCAAGTCAAGATAGTGCAATTAAATATTTTGGCTTTAGTAGATTTAACTCACAAATTTTTACCTTTAATGCGGCAACGTCAATCGGGAAGCATTATAAATGTGTCTTCAATTACCGCATTTCAACCGATGCCATATCTTTCTGTTTATGCTGCCAGCAAAGCTTTTATTGTCAGCTTTAGTCAGGCATTATGGGCAGAAAATCGTGCCTATGGTATTCGTGTTCTCGTTACCTGTCCAGGCCCCATAGAAACTAACTTTTTTACTCAAGCTAATTTTCCTCCAAGTTTGGCAGGAAGCACAGAGCAAATGTTTACTAGTGAAGAAGTGGTACAACAATCGCTGAAAGCTTTGGATAATTGGCAGCCAGCCGTTGTCATTGGCGATGTGAAAACTCAAATTAGAACTATATTAGCCAGAATAGTTCCACGAAAAATTTTGTTGAATATGTTAGCCAGAAGTTTTAAATCGTAATTCGTAATTCGTCATTTGTCATTTGTCATTTGTCATTTGTCAGTATACAAAATTGCAATCTAAATTGTAATACTGAAACCCGGTAGGGGCAGAGTCTCCCCCATACGTGTCAACTTAACATGAAACCCTTGCCAAAGCTTGATTTTGAATTAAATCGCTTAACATCAAGATCCGCGTTACCCCACCCCAGTTTTGTCTAAAGCCAAAACGTCCCCTCAGAGTTTACGGGGAGGGGATTAAGGGGTGGGGTGAAAGACTTGTGGGATAAGCGTTTTAACTTAAGTTGACACCAATGAGTCTCCCCGCCCCCACTTCTCTGGAAATTACATCACCGAACGCGGATTAGTATCAGGATTTGCGTCAAATCCATAAAAAATAATTACGAATGACAAATGACCAATGACCAATGACTATTTACACATACCTAGTTAATTGCACCCGATAACGGTCTTTTTTAGTAACAGCAACTTCTCCAACTTCTAAACGTCCCTTACCGCGAATGGCGATTAAATCACCTGTTTTCACTTGAGAACTAGCTTGAGAAACTTCCTTCCAGTTAACGCGGACATCACCGGAGTCGATTAAATCAACCATTTTGCTGCGGGACATCCCAAAACCAGCGGAGGCGATCGCATCTAACCGTAAGGAAGCCTCAACAGTAGTCATTTCTTTTTTCTTCGGTTCGCGAACCTTTAACTCACTCGCATCAATTCGCTGGGTTTTCACCGGAACCGATCGCACTTGTTTGAGGCTCATCTCTAAAAATTCTGTCAACTCTGGTGCGACAATTACCTGTGCGCCTCGTTCACCCAGCACAATAATATCCCCGGTTTTTTCCCGAACAATTCCTGTCCCCAACATTGCACCTAAAAAGTCGCGGTGCGTCGCAGTATCAAACAAGAAATTACCAGCAATTTCTAATGCAACCAAAGCAACTTGGGATTGATCTAAAGGAATTTCAGCGCGGGCGATCGCTAGTCTTTGGCGTTCGGCTTGCGGATATCCACCCCAAGCCAGCAATTGCACCTCTGTTAATCGACTAAATACCCGTTGAATTTCTGCTAATTCTGGGGGCGACAGAAAATCTGTCAAAACCACTTCCCAGGTTTTGATTGCTTGTTCAGCCTGATCGATTACACGAGCTACACTATCTCGATTTTCAACGCTTTTTAAAAGTTCTTCTCTGGGCAACATTCTCAAAAATTACGAGTTTTGAGTATTAAGTCAATAATTACTCATGACCACTGTTTGATTCTAGCGCCATCTGAAGTATGTAGAGCCGTAGCGGCTGATCCGCGTTTAGATCTTTGGGGACTTACAAAAAATAAATTACCCATATTCCGTAGTGCGAGCCGAAAAGCTCGATGAATGAACATTAGCGAGCGTCTCGCTCGCACTACAAATTTTGCTGGTATTTAAAAAATTGGATGTCCCTTGATTTAACTATCTGCGTAACCTTGAATATTTTCTGGCTCAAACTGACGTAAAATTCGAGTTGCTTGTCGAGTCAGAGTTTCAGAACCCTGAACTACTATGAGATATTTACCTGCATCCAAGCGGTTGCGATAGGGTAAAGCATCACCACCGCCCGCAATCAAACCAACACCGCCACCAACAACTACACTACCCATAAAGCCACTGACAGCACCCAGTATTCCGCCGACAATGTGATTACCAACTTCTCCAGCCCAAGCAAAGGTATCCAAACCAGTGATCGCGCTGAAAGTGAAACCAGCAAAAAAGCCAAATGGTATCAACCAGAATGCCATGAGCCGGACTTGCTTTTTGGCTTGCTCTTTGGGGTCAATCAAGCCAAACTCATCTGCTGTTTTATATCCCTTACCAAGGATAGTACTTTTGATGGATTCTTTTTCTAAAGCTAAGTAAGCAGATTCAACTTGGATGCGGTCTGGTAATACAGCAACGAGGTAATTCATTGATTTAAGAAAAGTGCTCTTGAAAAAGTTTGCCTTTATTAACAGCGTACCAGTGCTGGGGATCTGGGGAGCAGAGGGGACAAGGGAGATGTGGTTCGACTGTGCGGTAGTTGAGTTTCGACTTCGCTCAACTACCGC
Organism: Calothrix sp. NIES-2100; assembly: GCF_963875285.1. Lineage (NCBI taxonomy): Bacteria > Bacillati > Cyanobacteriota > Cyanophyceae > Nostocales > Calotrichaceae > Calothrix > Calothrix sp. NIES-2100. The sequence continues at coordinate 6,098,860 of NZ_CAWNLA010000001.1, read as the reverse complement.
GTAGTCGAAACTCACCAACCGGGAGATCGGAGAGACGCGGGGAAATGACAAATGACCATTGACAAATGACCATTGACAAATGACAAATGACTACTACCGATCACTTGAGCGCATCCAACGGCTCGCAAAAATTGTTCACGCCTTGTTTGAGAACATAGAGCAAAACTGGTACTGCCAAAATTTTCGGAAATGTCGGCATTGTATAAAGGTATTCCATCATCCTTTGAACTGAGCTATTGAGTAATTCATCCCGAAATTCTTGTTCACAAATCACAGCACGCCATTTTCTCGCCAAAGCATCTAACCACTCGGAATTTGCTCTTTCGGGTTCCTGTCCCGCCTTAATCGCGAGGGTCATGGCCGCATCTTCTAAATCTCCCTCACAATCCTCAATTAAGTCCAGTACTTCCATTGCTGTAGAATTATCTGTGAGTAGAGAGCGAAACTGTGCAATTTCTTGTGATGTCACTATAGTCATAAATTTTTTTATCAGCTGAGTAATTAAATACTCAGCTATGTTATTCCAATTTTGATTGATTATTCATCATCAGCCTTGCCAGAGAGAGCCTGGACAAGGGAGACGAGGGAGCAGCGGACACAGGGACAAGGAGGACTAATGACCAATGACCAATGACCAATGACCAATGACCAATGACCAATGACCAATGACCAATGACCCTTGACAATTGACCCTTGACTCTTAACGAAATGCTCTTAAGGTAACAGAGCGTTGTAACTGAGCCAAGGCGCGGTTGTAATCCAAAATCGCCCTGACGCGATTACCTTCAGCTCTTGTCAAATCATTTTCAGAGTTAATGACATCGGTTTGAGTACCTACACCTGCTTGGAAACGCAAACGCGCTAAACGTAACGCTTCTCTAGCTTGTTCTAAAGCTGTATTGGCGGTTTGAACATTTTCTAAATTAGCTTGCTGGTTAGAAAAGGCCTGTTCTACCTGAAATCGGATTTGGTTGCGTTGTTCGGCAAAGTTAGTTTCGGCGATCGCAATATTCGCTCTTGCTTGAGCTGCTCTTGCTCTAGCTGCTCCCCCATCAAACAAGTTCAGAGTTGCCCTCACTCCTACCGAATAACCATCGGCAACGCTGAGGTTATCATTAAACTGATCAAACAATTGGTAGCTCGCAACCAAACTCACCTGTGGGCCCAGAGCCGCCAGTGCTTGCCGTCTTTGTTGTTCGCCGATGTTCCGTTGTGCCAACAGTTGTTCTAAATCCGGACGGTTTTGGAAAGCTAGGATAATACTTTGTTCCAATGTTTTGTCCCAAAGACCAGCTAATTTCACAGGGTCTGCCGCACTAATATTCACCGATTGTGCCAAACTCAACCGAGTTGCTAACTGACGACGGGCGATTTGCTGCTGGGAAACAGCATTAGTTAAATCTTGTTGTGAGTTTGCTAAATTAACCTGAGAGCGCAGCACATCAAATCTGGTACCTACCCCAGCACGTTCTAAAGCTTCTGCATCCCGCAAACTAGCCTGAGCATTCGTTACAGCTGACTGGGCAATACGTACTTGTTCATCAGCTTGTTGCAGATTGTAGTAGTCGGTAGAGACATTCAACCGGATTTCCTCAGACTGATTCTCTACAGCCAATTGATTAAAACGTACCTGTTCTTCAGCTTGTCTAATGCTCGCCGACCTGCTACCAGAAGTATAGATATCATAGCTGATTTGTGCTTGAGTATTAAAATTCGTAGTTGCAGGAGCAGAGGGAATTGGTTGACGGAATGCAGGAGGTATGGCTTCTTGTTGCTGCTCTTGTAATTTCACCTGATAGGTATCTGAAACAGTGCGCTGACGAGTGATATCACTACTAATCCCAACAGTGGGAAATAGAGCAGCCTGTGCTTCACGTAGAGCGGCTTGACTACGCTCTAGTTCCAATTGAGACACCTGTAACTGCCGATTGTTACGCCTTGCTAACTCCAAAGCTTGCGCTAAAGTAATTGGCTGATTACTTTGAAGGGTTACTTCTTCTGGTTTGGTCGGATATTGCAAGGGATTAGGGTTGGGAATCACGTTCTCAGGAACCTGCACAGTACCAGGTGCTGGCGTTGTGTTTGCTGGTGCAGTCAACGTTGGTACAGTACCAGTTGGTGCTGGAGTTGTGGTTGCTGGTGTTGTTAACGTTGGTACAGTACCAGGTGCCGGCGTTGTGGTTGCTGGTGTCGTCAACGTTGGCACAGTACCAGGTGCTGGCGTTACTGTTGCTGGTGTCGTCAATGTTGGCACAGTAGCAGGTGCTGGCGTTACTGTTGCTGGTGTCGTCTGAGTATTACTCTGAGCTATCAGATCCCTAGCAGTCATTGTTTGTGAGCAACCAGCCCCAGAGTTCAGCTGTAAATACGCCTGGGAAACAGTTTTGTCTGTTAAGTTTTGCTGTGAGCAATTGGGAATTAAAAGCTGGTTCGCCGTTCCTGGATTCCTAGTTGCAACTAGTGAAACTGTTTGCAATTGAGTCTGTGGATTTTTCTTTGGGTTTGTTGGCTGCTGTGCAGAAGACACAAGCAAATTGTTGTTCTGGACAGCAGAGAGTTTTGAGTTAGAAGTAGGAATGACTATATTCTCTAATTGCTGCCCAGAAGTAGCTGAGTTATTCTGTTTTTGGTTATAGTCAGCAAAACTGCTAAAATCTGGCTTTTGGGCAGCATGAGTAGTAGATGACAAACTATAAAATCTACTTTGATTTACCCTAAGTATTTGTGCTTTTATCGAATTATCATTTCCGCTCCCAATGATTGGGATACTATGATGACTTAAAGGTTTTGCATTCGGCAAAGTCCCATTAGTAAAAGGTACTAGGCTGGGAATCTTCCGCTTTGCAGTGTACATCTGTGTATTAATGGCATCCGCAAGTAAGGTTTGACCATAATTAGCAGTCACAACACTACCAGAAGTTGCCATCTGTACTTTACTTACTTTGACAGTACCAGCCCAAGCCGGTTGGGTTGTTAGTACTGCTACTGTCACACCGGGCAAAAAACTATGAAATAATTGCTGTCCTTTCACCGCGTCCCCTCACACAAAATCAATCTAGCGGCAGAAAACTTTTCTTCACCACAGAATATAGTACGACAATAAATTAAGAAGAGAATATAGTACGATACCAAATTTAGGAATCGGAACTCTGTTTATCTTCAAAACGTTTGACTATCCGAGAAAGTTCCGCCTTTTCATCGATACTCACGCGCGTAGGCGAACCACTAATAATTCTTTCATAATGCCGGAAAGAATCTTGAATTTCTGGGCCGTCGGCGGTAATGTTATACTCGCGGATACCCTTATCATGCCAAGAACCCCGCATTTTGAAGACATTAATTGCCCGCGACATTTCTCCCCGAATTTCTACATACTGCAACATCAGTATTGTGTCAGTAATCGTAGAAATATGAGAGTCAGTAATAGAATGCGACCCCATAAATTGGTCAGTTGTGTTGGTAAAAAACCCTGTAATTTCTTCTTGCTTGGCGTAACCTGTAACGCCAATTACAAATTGCCGGAATGCGTTATTACTTACGCCTCTGGCTAACGCTGAAAGTGAGTCAATTGCAATCCTAGCTGGCTTAAACAGAGCAATTTCTGACTTAATAATTTGCAGGTGGTCTTCTAAACCAGTCGATTCGGGGTAGGTACAGATGATTTTGAGCAACCCTTGATGTTCTAATTCTTCAAAATTAATTCCCCATGAAGAAGCATTTCGCGACAGTTGGGCGCGAGATTCTTCATAGGCAAACAATATTGCCTGTTCCCCATTCAAGCAGCCGTCTTGGATAAATTTGCTGACTAATAAAGTTTTACCAGTACCTGTGGCTCCTGTCGCTAAAATGATCGAATCTTTAAAGAAACCACCACCACACATTTCATCAAGGGTTTTGACTCCAGACGAGACTCTGACATTAGAAGACCTTTGAGTCAAGCGCATTGCTCCTAATGGGAAAATATTGACTCCTTCATTGGTAATTGTAAAAGGATACTCACCTTTCATATGTGTCGTACCGCGCAGCTTGAGAATTTCAATGGTGCGGCGGCGGCGTTCTCCTTCTAAAACGTTGCGAACTATTACCACATTATCGGAAACAAATTCTTCCACGCCAAAAGAGGCCACAGGCCCATATTCTTCGCTACGTTCGGTAGTAATTACAGTGGTTACACTCAGCAGTTTGAGTCTTGCTACCAGGCGAAAAATCTCTCGCCGCACTACTCCCATTGCTTCATACTGCTGAAATACCGCTGTAATCGAGTCAATAGAAACTCTTCTAGCCTTGTATTTGCGAATGGCGTATTGCAACCGTTCAATCAAGGCCGAAAGGTCAAAGTTACCTACGATATCTTGACCCTCAGGATCGGGTGAAGCATCGAGAATAAACAGTTTGCCTTCGTCAATTAGACGTTGCAGATTCCACCCAAAAATATGGGCATTCTTAATGATATCGCTTGGTGATTCTTCAAAGGTAACAAATACCCCTGCCTCATCAAAGTAGGTGATCCCGTTATAGAGAAACTGTAGTGATAATAAAGTTTTGCCTGTTCCTGATGTACCGCTAACTAAGGTAGTTCTACCAATTGGTAAACCGCCATGACTAATATCGTCAAAGCCCTCGATCATTGTGCGGATTTTATCTACACCCCCAATTAACGGTGTTTTGCTTTGCTCTGCTTGGTCTTTTTCAATCATTGCTTGCTAAAAAAGGGGTATTTAACTCAGGTTTTATATTACTAATGTTTGGAGTAGGTCATGCAATTTTACGCTTAAATCTTTAATTAAAGGAGTATGAAGTGTCAAGCATAAAGAATGAAGTCAAAACTTTGGTATCTGCTTCGCCTCTCTTAGACAAAAAAATCTGAAAAAATCTGATTTTTCCAAATTTACAGCTGTTTTTTGGAAAAAACATGTGACTTCATCCTTTATACTTCATACTGAGCGCCTTTTTTTACTCTTCCCAGCTTTCTTCGTTCATTTCTTCATAAAGCAAATCCAATCCAATCAACACTCTTTCTCTGTCTGACAGGTCACCAATAATTTTGCGCACTGGCGGAGGCAAAATTTTCGATAATGTCGGTGTAGCTAATATTTTATCCTCTTCTGCTAGTTGGGGGCTTTTCAGAACATCAATTACTTTCAAAGCATAAACACCTTGAAACTCTTGGTCTAAGATGTCTTTTAGCGTTTTTAATGCCCGTACTGAGTTAGGTGTGTTCCCAGCTACATAAAGCTTGAGAACATAAGTTTTTCTTGCTTTAGTCATAAAGGTACAGGCTAGACTTGAGAAGAGAAATATAGGATAGGTTTGCGCATTGGTAACAATTAATGGCAAATGCTTTTGCCAAGTTGAACTTCGATACATTTACTTTATTTATATATCGAACACCTATAAGTTTCACACAGGTGAGCCAGAATATCTATTAATGTTAGACGGTAATCGAGTAGTGCTTCGTCACTTCTTCCTTCTAATCTCAGATGTTTGGCAAATTCGTCAATTATCTCCATGTGAATTTCAATGATTTGTGGCACAGGAATATTAGCACAAAACACTTCATTGATAAATTTATCAATTTTAGCTTTTAAGGTTTTTTCTGTAGTAAAGTAGTTTATTAGTATTTCTCGGTAATCAGATTTAATTTGGCGCAATAAATCTTCCCTGTCGTCTCCATCCATCTGCTGAAAAAGATCCTGGTGTTTTTGCTGATCAGATGCCAATAAATAGCAATCTTTTCTAGGAGAGATTTCTTTGAAGTTGGTTATCAACCAATTCATTAGATAATTGATATTATTAGCATCAATTGCAGCCAAGAGTAGAAGAGAAAAGTGCTTAATCTTGGCTTTCTTAATCCAGATACTCATCCACCTAGTCAAGCTTTCTGGAATGGCTAAGTTAGATTGATTATATAAATTTTTTTTAAAATTTGCTGGGAAAATAAAGATTGGTAATAACATTTGTGGTTTATAAATCTTCAAAAAACGCTGTGACCAAGTTTAGCGGGCAGATTCAACTGGGGATACAGTTCCCGGCTCAGTTGAGTTTTTAGGCAACAGAATGAATCCACATGTTGAGCATAGTTTGTGTCAGCCCAAGCGCTAAACACTCAAAACTTAATGCAGCTAGTAAGCCATCGGAGGAATGTAAGTTTTTGAGGCGTTGGTCATGGAGGGCGCTGTACTTAGTTGATATGCATATCTACCTCAATATGGGTTTGATTATTTCGCTCCTTGATAAGATACTTAAACGAACTTAAAAGATCGTCGCATTCTAAATCATTATAATTCCTCAAGGTTCTAAAGCGAATTTTTAGAGCCATAATTGTTTTTAGCTATTGCTATCGAGGAGGATTTTCAATACCAGGATGGTAGCCAAGAGTTCATTGCATTCAGCTATGCTCTATGTGAGTCAGCCGCTGTCGAGGCGGTTCACCTCTGTTTTAGACTGCCGAACCCTATGGGGATAAGGTAGCTAGGCGATCGCGCAGAGAAACGTGGGATGGAAATCAGATAATGGTATTTCTTGCCACACTTGCCGCTAGAAATACATTTTTTTTCTTTTGGTAAGCTCTAAATCCACCCTATTACCACAAGATGCCACCCAAAGGTAAAAATTTTGATAAAATTTACCTTCTACCCTTGATCTGTGCCCAGAGCATAGCTGCCTTGCTTGTGAATAGCGTTGAAATTGTAACGAGAATTCTTTATATAAAGTCTTCTTAAAGGATATTGCTTCAGGCATGAGCGCCATCGGCACTAACGGTGATGCTCTCTCTGGAGGCTTTCACAGGAAGAATGACCCCCGAAGCCTTATGTCAATGCTACAGTACCCGCTTTATGACTTTATAGCAAACGTACCTATCTGCGTAGAAACAAGTACTCTGGCAATGGTGCTGGAGATTTTTGAGCAAGAGCAGTGCGATCGCCTGGTGGTGGTAAATCAACAGCAATGTCCAGTGGGATTGCTGCACTCCGCCCGGTTAACACAAATATTGCTGGCTGCAGTGGGTGGCGATCGCTTGCATTTACAGCAGCCATTGTCAATTTTTAATTCAGCGCTCATTGAGCCAATCCAAACCATACCAGCTGCTGAACGTGTGGAACAATTTGGCTTGTTTTTGCGTTATCAACCAACTCAAATCAACCATAATAATTTAGATTGGGCGCTCATTGATCCTGAAGGCAAATTTTTGGGTTTGCTAGATAGTTCTAGGTTGTTGAGATTATTAGCTAGAGAGAAAGTGGCAATTTCTGAATTGTCTGTGGGCAGTTTTGCCGAATATGCAGAGGCAAGCCACCGAACAGATGTGATGATAGCAACGAACGAAAAAGCACAGACACCATTACAGCGCTCAGCATTATTCTCTCAGCCACTTATACAATTATTGGAACGACTGCCCTGGCCTTTGATGTTACAAACTAGTAGTGGCGAGGTAGTAGCACAAAATCCCGCTTGGTGGCAGCAGCTGGGAGCATTGAAAGATCCAGAAGCAGTCAGGCAACAAGTGGAGAGAATATTTGCTGCCAGTCTGGCCAAACAGCCAGAATATGCTGCACATAAAGGTTACAAAATTCAAAACCAGGTAACGGAAAATGGATATAACGCCCCAGAGCCACCTACACCCCTGAAATTTTATCCCCCAGACAATTCGCGATCGCCACAGTCAAAAGGTTTGTCCGGCCGCTTGGAAGCAAACAACTTACAGGATCAGCATACCACAACAACTACATCTAGCCAATGTTTTTGGGATAGCCTTTTAGGTACTTGTACTTGTATTGTGGAAGTGCAAAATGGTCAAGAGCGAGTCTGGCAGTTTGCCAAAATTCCCCTGGATAGTACAGAGTTAAGAGTCTTGGGTGTTGAGTCGGACTTGTCTATTGGGAATCAAGACTCGGGAATTGGCAATAACGATCTGTGGCTAGTGTTAGCGACTGATGTGACTGAGCAACAACAGCTTTGTAAAGAACTGGCAGCGAAGAATGCTGATCTGATTCAATTAAATCGGTTAAAAGATGAGTTTTTAGCTTGTATTAGTCACGAACTTAAAACCCCTTTGACTGCGGTGTTAGGGTTATCCCGGTTGCTGGTAGATCGGCAGTTGGGAGAATTAAACGAGCGTCAAGCCCGTTATGCTGGGCTGATTCATCAAAGCGGTCGGCACTTGATGAGTGTAGTCAACGATATCTTGGATTTAACCAGGATGGAGACAGGGCAGATGGATTTGACTCTCGCCCCAGTAAATATTAGTGCAGTGTGCGATCGCGCTTTATCAGAAGCCAAAGCTTTGCACACACAAACGACTAAAAGCAAATCACCCAGCCCATCTCAAGTAGAACGCGCCAGCAATCATCGATTTACGATCGTCATTGAACCGGGCTTAGAGCAGATGGTAGCCGATGAATTACGTCTGCGGCAAATGCTGATACACCTGTTTTCCAATGCCTTTAAGTTTACGGAAGTCTCTGGAGAAATTGGTTTGCGGGTGAGTCACTGGGAAGGCTGGATTGCTTTTACAGTCTGGGATACAGGTATTGGTATTCCTGAACATCAACAACACTTAATCTTCCAAAAATTTCAACAACTGGAAAATCCCTTGACTCGGCAATTTGAAGGAACTGGTTTGGGGCTAGTGTTAACTAGGGCTTTAGCAAGACTACACGGTGGGGATGTCAGCTTCTTGTCTCGCGAAGGTAAAGGTAGTCAATTTACACTGCTTTTACCACCTAGTCCACCCAAAACAGGTTTTACTGATTCCGAGGAAGGAATTACAGACGATGGCGAGACAGTAAACACCAGTACCAGGAGTATTTCCCCATCAGCACGTCAGCTTGTCAACAGAGGAACACAGCATCATACCACATCCTCCCAAAGGTTGATTTTAATAGTTGAGGCAGTAGCTAGATATATTGAAGACTTAACTGAGCAACTCAAAGCTTTAGGTTATCGAGTAGTAATTGCGCGTTCCGGAACAGAAGCAGTAGAAAAAGCTCGTCGCTTGCAGCCAAAAGCTGTATTCTTAAATCCGCTCCTACCTCTATTGTCAGGTTGGGATGTGCTGACTTTACTGAAATCCGATGCTGTAACTCGCCATATTCCCTTAATTGTGACAGCGACGGGAGCCGAAAAGGAGCAGGCATTTGCCAATCGAGCTGATGGTTTCTTGAGCTTACCAGTACAGTCTCAGGCATTAGCACCACTATTAGAAAGTTTATGTGCTACACCAAAAATTCCCCAATCACAATTAGACAGTAATGAAATTTCTGTCACCAATACCCCTCTGCGAATTTTGAGATTAGTAAATCCTGAGTTGGAATCAGTTAATCCCCAAACTTCATTGCGAGAACACCGAGTTATCGAAGTCGATGATCTAGATCAGGCAGATCTTTTAGCTCGAGTTTGGCAATTCGATGTAGTTTTGCTAGATGTGGAAAGCCCGGTAGCACAAAATTACCTACATCAACTCAGTCAACACCCGCGATTGGCGGCGCTACCGCTAGTGACTTGCGATGTCGTAACTACCCTAGCAGCTTCCCAAATACCAGGGCTATCTGTATTTCCTTGCTTACAACCATTGGGCAAAGACAACAGCAGTACCAGCAAAACAAATGCTTTATTGTCAGTGCTGCAAATTGCCGCTGGTATATCTTGTCCACCAAATATTTTAGTGGTGGATGTAACCAAGCTCAGAGATTTGCCACAGGGAAGACGCAAGCAAATCAAGGGCGATCGCCCAGATAAAAACTCCTCAATGAGTAAAGAAACTGCTGAACGCGGATCTGAGTGGTTCCAAGCTTTAATTCAGTACTTGCAAACAGCAGGTTTGAAAGCCGCGATGAGTAATTGTTGGACAGAAGTACTACAACAAATTCGCCACCAAAGCGTTGACTTGTTACTAATTTGCTTAGGAGAATCTTCTATTCCTAAAGAATTGCTCAAAGCATTAAAAGCATTGGCAGATTTACCGTTCAATTTGCCGCCAATTTTAATACTCGATCAACGATTAGATCGTTCTGGTGCGATCGCCCGGACTCAAATTCCCCAGTCGGTAATTGAAAAACCGAAAAAAAATGGCTTAGAAACCATAGAAACTATAGTAAATGAAATTTCCGCCCACATTTTACCGCGCTCGATTTCAATGGAAGACTTATTAAACGAAGTTAATCAAGCTTTGACTGTCAATCGTCAACATCGATGAGAACAAGGGGACAGTGAGTGGTTCGGCTTGGCGGTAGTTGAATCTCGACACTTCTGTGAGCTTCTCAGTGCATCGCTTGGCGGTAGTTGAATCTCACCAACCGGGACTGGAGAGTGGAGTTCCAACCCTCATTAATGAAGTTCCAAGCCTCATTCACGGAGTTCAAAGACTCATAGCCCACCACCAGCCCCATACCCAATAACAACTGACAACTGACAACTGACAACTGACTATTGACCGAAAATAATGGGATACAAGCCCCGTCCTTCTAGGACGGCTTTTTATTAATTTTTAGTTTCCTCACCAATTCTCTAAGTACATCGGATTTCGTTCTTTTGGTTGTTTGGCAGTATTCCTCAAGATGCGCCAACTCTTCTTCTGTTAGCCGGAAAAACACACTTTTATTCATCGCTTTGTATGTCATTACGATATACAATAATAACAGATTTCCGTAAAATCAATGAAAGCAAGATATCAGTATCGCTTCTACCCAACAGACCAACAGCAACAGCTTTTAGCTCAGTTGTTTGGTTGTGTCCGTGTGGTGTGGAATGATGCGTTGGCTATCTGCAAACAGTCCGAGAAGCTACCAAGTAACAGCGACTTGCAAAAGTTAGTGATTACTCAAGCTAAAAAGACATTGGAGCGTTCATGGTTGTCTGATGTTTCCAATATCCCGTTACAGCAATCTGTTGCTGATTTAGGAGTTGCCTATAAAAACTTTTTTGACTCCCTCAAGGGTAAGCGCAAAGGTAAAAAAGTCAGTAGCCCTAAATTTAAAAAGAAAACAGGGAGACAATCAGCAAGATTTAGGATTGGTGGATTCTCAATCAAAGGAGATGAAGTATATCTAGCCAAAATTGGTAATGTTAAGCCTCTAAAGTCAAGGCAGTTACCATCTGCACCAAGTAGCGTAACTGTTATTAAAGATACTGCTCACCGCTATTTTCTCAGTTTTGTTGTAGAGGTTGAGTCTATTCGTATTGATGCAAAAAACCAAAGCATTGGTATTGATTTAGGAATTAAAACCTTTGCGGTTATGAGCAATGGTGAGAAAGCAATCAGTCCTGATTACTTAAAGAAAGACCGCAAGATTCGGAAACTACAACGCAAGCTAGCAAGGCAACAAAAAGGCTCTAAACGCCGTGAAGTTACGAGAATTAGGGTTGCTAAACGACACAATCAAATTGCAGATACCCGCAAAGATTTTCTGCATAAGTTATCAACCAAAGTAGTCATTGAGAACCAAGCTATTGTTTTGGAAGATTTGAATATGTCGGGAATGGTTAAAAATCGCAAGCTAGCAAGAGTGATTAGCTTGCAAGGCTGGCGAGAATTCCGGGTATTTTGTGAAGCTAAATCTGAAAAGCTTAGTCGAGATTTCAGAGTAATTAACAGATGGGAACCCACTAGTCAAACTTGTTCTTGTTGTGGGTATCGATGGGGCAAGATTGATTTGTCTGTTCGCTCAGTGTTGTGTTTGAACTGCAATACTGAACACGACAGAGATGAGAATGCGTCCCGAAATATAGAAATGGTCGGCATGGGGCATCGGCACGACCTTAAACGGGCGGGGAGCGACTGTCAGACTACTCCGGTAGCAAGTTGCTGTGAACCGTCAAGAATCACCGACGTAGAACGTCGGTGAGTATGTCAATATTCGACGATATATCTAATTTTTGATTTTTGATTTTCTTCACAGGAACTCGCGTGAGATAATAAGCTCCCTTGCTGCTGAGGTGCTGATACTCATCGGGTTGTAAGTCCATTGCTACAAATCTGTCTTGTTCAGCTAGCAGTAGAACAGAAGCAGCTTTGACTGATTTGGTAGTCTGCTGGTGAATATAATCTACAACTTCTGGGGAAGATGATAAGTACTTGACGTGCTGATGGCTGTAAAACACTACACTAGGTTTTTTAAAGCCCAGCATGACTACTTCTTCATTTGGTTGTTTGATTTTACTGACAAGTACAGACAATTCCCGTAAAGGTAGCTGACGCTGCTGATCCATGACTAACAAAGCAGGCATCAAAACTACAATAAAAAAGGCGATAAATCCCAGTAAATTGGCATTAATAATCCATTGCCAACGGCGAGTGAGAATAAAAGCGGCAATAAAAATCGCTGTCAGCAGCCAAATTAAACCACCCAGCACTGGTAAACCTAACTCTTGAATGGAGTTATATAAATTGGGTGCAGCGGGATCGTAGCCGACTAATTTAGTTACTTGCCACAGTCCTACTGCGATCGCTGATAAAAATACTACATTGACCCAGGCACTCCAGACAAATGATGCAGGGGCTGGGGAACGCTTCTGTTGTGTATCTGGGATGAAGTCACTCCATAATAGGGCTACCATAATGGCTGCGGCTGGCATTAATGGCAATACATAGCTGGGAAGTTTGGTGACAGCTATTGTAAAAAAGCCAAAAACGCCAAGAAACCAGATACAAGCAAATAAACCCAATTGCTGAGAACGTTCTTGAGAGAGCCAGTGCGATCGCTGCCAAAATTTCAGTCTGAGCATGGCAGCTGGCAGATAGACTGAGTATGGAGCAAAGCCTAACAGGACTACGAGAAAGTAAAAATACCAAGGTGCTGAGTGACCGTTAACTACTTCTGTAAAACGTTCTATGTTGTGATAACCAAAAAAAGCATTAATATAAGTCCAGCCATTGCGCCAAATTACTAGCGCATACCAGGGAACTGATAATAATAAAATAATTAACATCCCTAGCAGAACATGCATTTCCCGCCATACTTCTCTTAGCTTTCCTTGATAGAGGACAAATGCACCAATAATGATCCCCGGTAGGACAATGCCTACAGGCCCTTTGGTTAAAATTGCTCCAGCTATGAGTACATAACAGGCTAAGTACCATTTATTTGGTAATTTGGAATTGGCTAAGGGCTGGGAATTCCCGGCGTATCCCAGAAAAAAGCACAGCAAGGCTGATGCTATGCACCCAGTCAGCAGCATATCCGAGACACCAATTCGTCCCCAAGCGATCATTTCTGGGGTTAGCGCCATGATAGTTGCTGCTACACCAGCTGTTAAGTAACGGCGCACAGGACGTGAAACTTGTTCTAATTCATCCTGCCTAGCTAATGACCAATGTACTGTGTAAAAGGCTAAACCAATCACGCCCATCGCTGCTAAGACTGACGGAATGCGCGCTCCCCACTCATTTACACCCATAATCGCATAGGCGATCGCTTGACACCAGTAAATTAAAGCAGGCTTATCAAAGCGAGTCTCACCATCAAAAAAGGGGGTGATCCAATCCCCGGTAATCAACATTTGTCGGGAAGCTTCCGCAAACAGTGGTTCTGTTTCATCCACCAAGCCAATGTTGCCTAAATTCCAACCATAAGCTATCCAACCAATTACAATCAACCACAGAACTGATACAGTCACAGCAAGGGCTGGACGCTGTAGTATATTCTTAAACCACTGGTCAACAGTTTGGGGAAAGCTCACTTTCATCTTCATTACTTATCTGTCAATGGTTAATAGCCTACAGTCTTTAGTCGTTGGCTAGTCATATTTTGTTCTTTAATTATCAGAAATATTGCGAAAACCCCAAAGTTAATCCTGGACTGACTCTGAGCCTCTGGCTATCACATTACAAGATTAATTTTGATGGGCTGCGAGATTGCCGGTATCTAACCCCTCGCAACCCCAAAGAAATTATCTGCTCAACGACTATAATCTTCACTATTCGTAAGTAAGTCGGTGGAAATAAACCCAACTATGTTAAGAAACGTAAATATGTTTGAAATCCTTACCAATGACAAATGACCAAGGACAAATGACAGCCTGAGCCAGTTATCTTTAATTTCGCCGACCTACTTAATTACGAATTAGTCATTATTCTTGAGTCAGTATCAGTTGCCATTCTTGCTTTTGGGAATCCCATTTAGGTAGAGATGTTTCCCCAACTACATAAGGGCCCCAGTAGCGACGAGAACCATCTTGGGCAAAAGCTACTACAATATCTCCCTTCTCTAGTTTTAAGTTACCGTTCGGTAAAGATAGCAGCATTCCCTTTTCACTCCCTTCTTGGGGAGCGAAATCCCAATGTGCGGGAATCTCATGCTGGGTTTTGTTCGCCGAATTACCCCCCGACTGTCGCGCTAGTAGGGCTAGTCGCACAGGCTGATTGGTTTGATTACTCATGCGCAAAGTTCCTTGAGCTTTGGCATTTGCAATTGAGTCTTGACTATATGCTAAGCGAGGAGTATCCTTACTTGTGCTATATTCTACTTGTGTACTTGCGGTAGTTACTGGATTGGAAACATTTGTAGAGCTAAATGTTTTATCAGCAACAGATGAAGTTTGATTAGTTATACCCTGAGTCCTTTCATTGGGCTGTGATGAAGCTGAATCTGGATCTGTAGTCTCAAAAGAAACACTCATGCCCAAGCACCCCACCAGTAACCCTAACAGTCCTAAAGAACAGGTTAGAACAGCAGCGTTACGATACACTGACGTTTTCATTTTGATAGTTATTAGAAATAAGTATTTGTCTAGGCTTGACCAAATGGTAGCCTATTCTTGGAAGTGGCAAGTACAGGAACTGCCTACTGTAGAGTCTCCTGAAACCAAGTCATGCTATGTATCATAAATAGCATTTTCAGGAAACATACTAGCAACAAGAATTACCTTAATTCTCGCTCACAAAATCAGGTAGAAACCTGATGAATCAAGGCACTATTTTCCCACAAATGTGAAATACAACTAACAATATGATACATAAGTAGCAAATTTATTCGTAGAAGCACAAAGAGCTATTTTGATTTTAGAAGTAGCGATCGCAACAAAGAATATGGCGGCAAACCCTCAGATTTATCTGGGGGATGAACTTCATTTTTCTTAATATTTCCCACTTCATCTTCTAAGATAACTCTTCTGGTTGAGGGGTGATACCTCACAAACAAAAATTTTTTGCAAAGCTGCCTTTTCTGGGAGATGAGGCAATGTATAAAATGTGATCAACACTGAAAAACCGATAGATATTTAAACTATTACTCAAACAAGCTTATGCTAAAACCGATATCCTCAAAAAGAGGAATATTTCATGATTTCTTGACTTTTCGATTGTAGTCCCAATCATGCAAAACACCAGGCTGAATAACTTGCTTGAAACCATTGCTAGCCGCTTGAGTCAATGGTTTCTCAACCCTTGGCGGCGGTTGTCGCTACTGATAATGAGTTTTTTGTTTGGTACTTTTCTGGGAACAGCAATTTCCACTACAGCTGGACAGAAAGCGGAATTGGACATTGTTGTCGCCGCATTTTTAGTATTTTTCACAGAAATTACTAGCAGAATATTCTACAGCCGTAGTTTTTTATCCAAGCGATCGCTCCTTTTAGAATCGCTAAATATTCTCAAAGTTGGTTTCACCTACAGTCTGTTTATTGAAGCCTTGAAGCTGGGTTCGTAGGTTGTCATTTGTCATGAGTCATTTGTCATTTGTCATTTGTCATTGGTAGGGGGAAGAGAATGGATTTATGGCTGGGTGAAATTTTAATCGCGGGTAAAGCTTCGGAAACTTGGCGACAAAAAGCTAAAGCAGCAGCTTTAGCAGATAATTTGCGGGCGCAAGCTTTTGGGATCACAGCCGAAAACGTGAATGAAGTTATCCAAATGCGATCGCAATTACTCGAGTCTATCCTGCCAGCTTTTAGGGAATTTTGCCAAACAACCCTGCAAGCACAACCCCAACAGATGTTAACTGTTCTCTGGGATTTGTGGCTACCTTTAGCAATCAAGATAGCATCACTACGGCAAAAATTGGCATATCCCTTAATTCAGGGAATTTTAGGAGTACAGGGAACGGGTAAAACCACCATGTCTAAAGCGCTGACTTTGATTCTTCAACAGCTAGGATACCGTACCCTAAATTTATCATTGGATGACCTATACAAAACCTATAGCGATCGCCTACTTTTAACACAACAAGACCCCCGCTTAATTTGGCGAGGTCCACCAGGAACCCACGATATTGATTTAGGCTTAAATTTACTCGACCAGATTCACCAGTCCCAAAGTCCGGTAATTGTTCCTCGGTTTGATAAATCAGCTTACAACGGTGCAGGCGATCGCACTACCCCAGAAATTGTCACAGATGTAGATATTTTGCTATTTGAAGGTTGGTTTGTGGGAGTAAGACCAATTGCTCCCCAAGCTTTTGATAACGCACCACCACCCATTCTCACCGAAGAAGACCGCTCATTTGCCCGTGATATGAATCATCAGTTACAGAACTATCTACCCCTGTGGCAGCGCTTGGATAGTTTAATAGTTTTATATCCCACCGATTACCGCAGTTCTTTAACATGGCGCAAACAAGCAGAACAGCAGATGATCGCAGCAGGTAAACCAGGAATGTCTGATGCAAAAATAGAGCAATTTGTCAAATACTTTTGGCGATCGCTACACCCAGAGTTATTTATTAAACCATTGATCGCGTCTCCCCAATTAGTTGATTTGGTAATTGAGATTAATTGCGATCGCAGTTTGGGAAAAACTTACACCAATTCCCGCAGTTAAATCAATAGCATCAAGAAACTGGAAGGGAGATGAGGGAGACGCGGCGATAAGGTTACACGGAGAATCACAACTGACAACTGACAACCGACAACTGACAAATTACCTAATTCCCCGATTGAATTTTATCAATTAATTCATAAAATGGCTGCCAATTATCTGACTGCGCAATTGGTTCCCAAACTGATTCAATCACAGGTCTTAATAAAGCTGTTTTCGGATTGTAACGATGCAGATTTTGGGCAATTGTATCCATTTGTTCAGGGGCAAAATTATTTAAAGTTTTATGGTACAAAATACACCAATTATCAAAAATTGCTGATGCTCCTGTAGCTGGAACAATCTCGCAATCATGCAAAACAAACGCCGGATCATCTCGCCAATTAGCTGCAAAGGTACGCGCCATTTCTGAGAAAAATTGGTGATAACCAACTTGGCTATCTTGTAAAAATTCAAGTGTTAGGGGAAAAAGCTCATCAAGTTCCGGCGCTAGTAACTGATCAAAGCCTAACTTCTTTAACATCAAAGAGCGGTATTCAGCGCGATAATATTCATCAAAACTAGCTAATCCATACTCCATGTCACTTTTATCTATGATTGCTTTTAAAGGTTCCTGGAGCATGTCTAAATTTAATTTACAAATTCCTGCCTGATGGCTGTAACAATAGCGTCTATAATAATCAAAATACGCAGCAGTAAAATAGGGATCGTAAGTCGGAATAAACGCATAAGGGCCGTAGTCAAAACTCTCGCCAGTAATTGACATATTGTCAGTATTTAACACTGCATGACAAAAGCCTGCTGCCATCCACTGAGCTACAAGTTCTGCTATTCTTTGCACTAATTCTGCATAAAACAGCGCATATTTATCTGATTCTGTAATTAAATGCTGATAATATTGCTCAATTACATGGTCTAATAACTTTTGACTTAAATCAGGACGGCGTAAATAGTGTAAGCGCTCAAAAGTACCAAAGCGAATATGAGAATTGCTCATTCTCACCATTACAGATGAGCGAGTTGGTGAAGGTTCATCACCCCGCCATAGAGATAAACCTGTTTCAATCATAGTCAAACAACGGGAGGTGCGTACACCCAGGTATTGCAAAGCTTCCGCAGCCAGAACTTCTCGAACTCCACCTTTGAGTGTCAGCATCCCATCACCACCACGGGAGTAGGGAGTTTTACCAGAACCTTTTGTGCCAAAATCGTACAATTCGCCATCAATACCGCGCACTTGTCCGTAAAGAAAACCTCTTCCGTCACCCAAACCAGAATTATATTCCCCAAATTGGTAGCCATGATAACGTAAGGCTAACAAAGGTTTACGCTCTTGAAATTTACCAAAGGCGTTAATGAAATCTTCATCGGTGACTGCTTGAGGATTTAATCCTAAACGCGGTAGCAGTGAGTCGTTGCGCCAGCGCAGGATATGTTGCGGAAATTCTGCTGCTGCTACTTCGTCGTAGTAGTCATCGCCTAAAGATTCTAAGGCTGGTTCGTATTGGAGAGTAAGAAAAGGATTGCGAGAATTTGTTTGGTTGGGAGTTTCAGCCAGAGTCATTACAAGTAAAGCTTGATTTATTCTTCTCTTAATACTACCTCTGGCATTAATCGTTCATGCAAAAGTTTTGATGAGTTCGTAGTCAGCACTTCACCCGCATTTCTTACAAGCAGTAGGGGCGGGTTCACAGATATAATCCAATCATTCTCGACTATCTTGCTTAACCCACCCCTACCAACTGACCGATACTGAAAGAAAAAAGTGGGGAATTAGATATTGCTATCCTATTCCCCCTTCACCTGGTGTTGCTGAAGCAACTTGGTATGAACACTAATTACTATGACAGTCAATTGTGGCGTTGCTGTGTATTCTGTATGGATTTACCATGAAATTTTCTGTTTGCTATAACCAGTAGCGAAACACTCTCCAACACGATTTAGCTAAGAGTTGGTTGTTGCCAGTTAGGATTAGTGAGACTAGTCAGAATATGATCTTGCCATTGCCCATTAATTAATAAATAGTCCCTAGCATATCCTTCAACAACAAAGCCAAGCCTTTTAAGCACATTACCACTACGTTGATTGTGCGGCATGTAATTTGCCATGATCCGGTGCATATTTAATTCTGTAAACACATAATCAGTAGCTGCTTTCAGCGCTTCTGTCATATAGCCTTTACCTTGTTCAGCTTCTGCCAGACTATAACCCACATAGCAGAAATGAGCAGCACCACGCACAAAATTACTGAAATTGATAGTGCCAATAATTTTAGTCAGGCTTGTTTTCGGATAAATAAATAATTTTAAGGAATGATTATTGATAAATTCTAGTAAATTACCTTCAACCTGATATTGCCAATATTGTTCTGTAAAGAAATCCTCAGCCCACAGTGGGTAAAATGGAGTCAAATAATTTTTATTTTCACTAAAATATTTGAGAATTTGGGGAATATCCTCTTGGATACCGATTCTTAATAAAAGGCGATCGCTCGTTATCAATGGCAGTTCTGATTTCATAAAATAGATGATTAACTCAATTTTTTACCAAAAAATTTGGGATATTTTAAGCTTTCTGCTGCCTATTACATGTAAAGGGTCAGATAAATGTAATGTAGTTGACAGAAATTTAATGAGCATCGCTCACAATTGATAAATTTAGCAGCAGTCAGCCAAGCTGTACGATCCGACTTGAGGAATTTCTACCCAAAGGTTAGCACTGTGGTTGTTTGGGAGATAACTTTGTTTACAGGTAATCTACTGGAAAACCAAAATCTTGATAAGCTGAGTTTTAATATCTATAAGCAAATGGATGGAAAAGCGATCGCCAATCAAGCACAATCAGCAGCGTTACAGAAGTGCGATCGCTTTGCCAAATGCGGTATCTTGGGATATTCAACAAAAAGACAGCTCTTGGTAAATCCAGTCTGAAGAAGGATAAGTGATGTCAGTGGGAAGAATACGCTACGATTGGCAAGAAGCAGAAATTCAGGCGATATACAATACGCCAGTGCTAGAGCTGATTTATCAAGCTGCTAGCGTGCATCGCCAATTTCATAACTCAAAACAAATTCAAGTTTGTAAGCTAATTTCCATTAAAACTGGGGGTTGTCCAGAAGATTGTAACTATTGCGCCCAATCTTCTCGCTACAAAACAGAAGTCAAACCCGAAGCGCTTTTAGAAAAAGACACAGTAGTTAGCATAGCTCAAAAAGCCAAACAGACAGGTGTCAGCCGCATTTGCATGGGTGCTGCTTGGCGGGAAGTGCGGGACAATTCCCAATTTGAGACAGTGCTAGATATGGTGAAAGATGTCACCGCAATGGGTTTAGAAGTCTGCTGTACTTTGGGGATGCTAACCGCAGATCAAGCAAAACGACTCGAATCAGCGGGACTTTACGCTTATAACCATAACTTAGATACATCACGGGAGCATTACAGCACTATTATTACCACCCGGACGTATGACGATCGCCTAAATACTATCGAAAATGTGCGTCAAACCAATGTTACCGTATGTTCTGGCGGGATTCTCGGCTTAGGTGAAACCCCTGAAGATAGAGTATCCATGTTACATACTCTCGCCAATCTCAGCCCCCATCCCGAATCTGTACCGATTAACATTCTCTCCCAAGTTCCAGGTACACCCCTAGAAAATCAGCCAGATGTCCCCATTTGGGATGTAGTGCGAACGATCGCTACAGCCAGAATTATTATGCCAGCCTCCGATGTCCGTCTTAGCGCTGGTAGGGCGAGACTTTCTCAAGTTGAACAAGCCTTATGCTTTATGGCGGGAGCAAATTCTATCTTCTCCAGCGACGACAACAAAATGCTAACTGTGACAACACCCTGTCCAGATTACGATGCTGACAAAGAAATGTTGAACTTACTTGGCTTAGAAATGCGTCCCCCAACCAAACGAGAAGCGAAAGTAACAACACCTGCCATTGTCGGATAATTAAAAACAAATTATGCCAAATTGTAGGGGCGGGGTTACCCCGCCCCTACGAGTTGTGCGCTTGGTAAGTTAACGATTGGGATGTTTTTTATTTGCAAGTCCCTAACAGAACCAAGCAGATACAGCAGATTGCCAGTTGCTGAAGTATAGATTATATCGTTGATTGTAGGGGCACTGGCACTGCCATGCCCCGAAGCGCATACCTCATTTACCTGAAATCTGCTGTAAATTACGAATTAGTAATTACGATTACAGAATTTTAGCAGCACGCAGACCGAACAATAGACCGCTAGCAATGCCAATAAACAAAGCCAAGAAACCGATATAAGCTACAACTGCAAACATTTACCTTTCTCCACAATACTTCATTAAATCTATTGAATCATTACTTCACGGTCAATGGTCATTTGTCATTTGTCATTTGTCATTTGTCAGAAGGAACAGTCAACCGTCCCCTCATCCCCCAGATTGCGATAGAATACAGCCCACGGGCGTGTTTTTAGGGCTGGGCAATGACTTCTATAATTAACGTGAATTTACCACAGCAATGTTATGAGATTGCGATCGCACCTGGAAGCTTAGAACAACTGGGTGAGAAAATGAGCAGTTTGCAACTAGGTAAAAAGGTACTGCTGGTTTCTAATCCGACGATTTTTAAACATTATGGCGAAAAAGCGATCGCATCTTTGCAAGCCGCAGGATTTGCAGTGGCTAGTTGTATATTGCCACCAGGCGAACGCTACAAAAACCTTAACTCTATCCAAAAAATTTACGATGCAGCCTTAGAAAACCGCTTAGAACGTTCCGCCACCATTGTGGCTTTGGGTGGTGGTGTTATTGGTGATATGGCTGGTTTTGCGGCTGCAACTTGGCTACGGGGTATTCATGTTGTGCAAGTTCCCACCACATTGTTAGCAATGGTAGATTCAGCGATTGGTGGGAAAACAGGTGTCAACCATCCCCAAGGTAAAAACTTGATTGGCGCATTTCATCAGCCACGACTGGTATTAATTGATCCACAAGTCTTAAAAACCCTTCCCATGCGGGAATTTCGCGCCGGAATGGCAGAGGTAATTAAATACGGCGTAATTTGGGATGCAGAATTATTTGCTCAAATGGAAGCGAGTAAACACCTCAATCAACTCCGCTACATCAAACCGGAATTGATAGAAAGCATATTAATTAAATCTTGTCAAGCTAAGGCTGATGTTGTCAGTAAAGATGAGAAAGAAGCTGGATTACGGGCGATTCTGAATTATGGGCACACCATCGGTCATGCGATAGAAAGCTTAACAGGTTACCGTGTAGTTAATCATGGTGAAGCTGTGGGAATTGGGATGGTAGCCGCCGGACAAATTGCGCTAGAACTGGGAATGTGGCAACAGGAAGATACAGAACGGCAAAACGCTTTAATTACAAAAGCCGGTTTACCGACTCAGTTACCATCAGGGCTAGATATTGAAGCCATTATTGACGCACTGCAATTAGATAAAAAAGTCAAAGCAGGTAAAGTCAGATTTGTTTTACCAACACAGATGGGTGTAGTGACAGTCACCGATGAAGTTCCCGCAGATATCATTCGCCAAGTTTTGCAAAAAATGTAAATAATCTCAAATCTCCAATCCAAAATGGTCAAACTTGAAGCTAACAATCAACTGACCTTACAAGAGTTCTTAAATCTTCCTCCAGGTGAGGGAGATATCACCTACGAACTTGTTGATGGCCAAGCCATTCCGAAAATGTCACCAAAGTTTTTTCACTCCAAGCTTACCCACGCCTTTCTGAATTTAATTGAACAATGCTGTGAGGAAAGAGGAATAGTTTGTCCAGAATGGGCTGTAGCATTAACCCGTCGAGGAAAAGATTGGGTTCCAACACCAGATATTTTGTATATCTCTAATGAACGATTACCCGCAGATTGGAACGAAGATGAAGCTTGTCCTGTTCCTCCAGATTTGGTAATTGAGATTATTTCACCTGGGCAAACTTTCGGACAAATGATATCTAAAGCCAAAGATTATTTAGATGCTCAAGTATTGCGGGTGTGGGTTGTAGATAGTAAAGCTAGAAGCATCACGGTTTTTTATCCAGATGCACCACCAAAGACTTTTATGGGAGATGAATTAATCACAGATTCCTTATTTGAGGGATGGGAATTTACCGTTGAGCAATTGTTTCAAAAAGCGAAAATTCCCGTATAAAAATGGTTGCGGTAGGGTTGGGTTAAGCTAGATATTCGTCAATGATTGAATCATATCTGTGAAGGCATCCCTACGACCTCTGGACAAACAGAAAGCTTAAGGTGAAAACTCGTTAAGTGTTTTGCAGGGGTGAAGGGAAGAAGTTAGAACAACTAGAAAGTTTAATGGATGCAGCGATCGCATGAGTTCTTTAGATGAATTTCAAGAGCAGCCTTTCGTAAATCAACCAAAGCGATCGCCTATATCAATCCTATCATCAAAAGTGCGTAGGCGTAGCCCGTCGTAGACATCACACCTGCTTAGATTCAAACAGCAATCTTTGAGCATCTAAAACAATACGCCGCATATCCTCTCGATTACCAGCTTGATACTGTAAGATAAACTCGTTAACATCAATAATACTTCTGCCTAAACTTTCGTGGATGTAGTCACTGGTAACAATCTCCTCAACAAATCCAGTCATCACTACCAAGTAGGTTAATTGCTGTGGTTCGCTACCGTAATAGTCAGACTGGATCACTTTTACAAGTTTCAATTCACCCAAACTAACGCCAACTTCCTCCATGACTTCGCGTCTGGCGGTTGCTTCACAGGTAAATTCTCCTATCTGCACATGACCCCCCGGAAGGTCGATACCACGGTCAAGGAGAGCGCAGACAATTAAGCCATCCTGGGTGAAAGGTACAACCAAAACACTGGTGATTTTCTCAAATGCAGGTAAAAAGGTATTGCCCAAATCGACAAAGTTGACCTTCTCTCCTGCTTGAATGATAGTATGCAGGCGATCGCTTTCACTCATTTTGTGAAATATCAAGTATGGAAGACGAAGCTTTGAGCTTGGAACATGAAGCTTCAAGCTTGGAACATGAAACTTCGAGCTTGGAAGACGAAACTTCAAGCTTGGAACATGAAACTTCGACCTTGGAAGACGAAACTTCGAGCTTGGAAGACGAAACTTCAAGCTTGGAAGACGAAGCTTCGAGCTTGGAACATGAAACTTCGAGCTTGGAACATGAAACTTCGAGCTTGGAAGACGAAACTTCGAGCTTGGAAGACGAAACTTCAAGCTTGGAAGACGAAGCTTGAAATATGAGATGGTTAAGATTGAAAATTAAACTTTAGTTTTCTTGAAAATTCGGCGCTGACGCTGAAGTTCCCGCCCAGTTGTGCGCAATGGGACTACTTCTGCTTCACTACTCTCTCGTGCTACGCGAATCAGTAACGCAGATCCTACTAAACTAGCAATCATCGAATTACCACCGTAACTAAACATGGGTAAAGGTAAGCCAGTAGTGGGTAAAGCACCTGTAGCAACGCCGATATGAAGTAATGATTGTCCCACCATCACAATAGTTACACCAATCGCTACCAATCGAGATACTGGATTTTTAGTTTTTAGCGCCACCATTAATCCCATAGAGGCAAATAAAGCTAACAATAACAGCAAAACCATACTGCCAACAAAGCCAAATTCTTCAGCGAACACGGCAAAAATAAAATCGGTATCCTGAATTGGTAGATAAAACAGCTTTTGTTGGGAAAGTCCAAACCCCGAACCCCAAGTTTGACCAGAACCGACTGCTAGCAAGCTTTGCACTAGTTGGTAGCCATCGCCTGTCGCATCAGCCCAAGGATTGAGGAACGACATCACCCGCTTGCGCTGGTACTCTTTGATGCTGATACTCAATAAAGCCAACAAAACGCCACCAACTGCTGTTCCTCCCAGGTACTTGAAAGGTATTCCGGCTGATAAAGCTATTAGCCAGATAGTTGTACCGCAGAGTGCTGTTGTACTCAAGTTAGGCTGAGCAATAATTCCCAAAAGTACAAGACCAAAAATTCCCAACCAAGTGAAGCGAATCCGCCAACTGAGTTTTTCCCACTGACCAAATACTCGCGCACTTTGTAGTACCAAAAAGGGTTTAATTAGTTCTGACGGTTGAATGGGAATTGGCCCTAGCGCTATCCAGCGTGCTGCATCAAAAGCCTTTTTTCCCATTCCTGGTACAAGGGTCATGAAAATTAAGACTAAAAAAAATATCAAAAACCAATGAGCTATCCCCACAATTTTCTTTAAAGGGAGATGCACAATAATATTGAATAAAATTAACGAAACAAAAACCCAAATAAGTTGGCGCTTAAAGTAATACAGTCCATCATTCTGACGTGCAGCGGCAACAGTATAAGACGCTGAAAACAGTACAATTAAACCGACACACAGCCAAATCAATGTTAACCAGCGCAACAGCCGCGCTTCTAAAGCCCAGCTAGAGACAGTATTATCAAAAATGGGTATCAGGCGGCTGAGATTCACAATGGGTACAGGTGTAAGAACTTTTAGATTTTAGATTTGAGATTTTAGATTTGGGAAGGGGGCGATTAGGCGATCGCATTATTTTAGATGTATCTTACACAAGAAATTTTTATTTCCGACTTCCCTAGGATAGATTTAATGAAATGGGGGAGCAGGGGAGCAGGGGGGACAAGGAGAGAAGTCTGAGCGCCGGCTTCCGGCGATCAGACTTCGGGAGGACAAGGAGGACAAGGGGGACAAATGCCCAATGCCCAATGCCCGATGCCCAATGCCCCATGACATTATTTAATTTGCTCAATTTGATGCACTGCCTGCACTGCACCGTTAATATAAAAAGGCATATGTACGCGGGTTGCTGATTTTGCTTGTTCTAGTAGTCTTTTAACAATTCCGTATATGCTTAGTAGCTGTTTGTCAAACCTTGCATCTTGATTTTCCACCCAATAAGCTTTGTAAGCTCTTGTTTCTTGGCGATCGTATAGTCGTTCTAAAGGTAGCGCTACTAAAGGTACACCAACCGCAGCACATTCGTAAACTGTGTTGTAACCCGCGCCGCCAATGACGACATCTGCTGCTGCTAGACATTCAATTCCGGGATGGTGAGATACCCACAACTCTTGTGGACATTCTTCGGGACAAGTTGCTGCTAAAATTCTGACTGCACAATTAGGGAAATTTTGCTGTAGCCACAGGGTTAATTGTCCAAATAAACTCAACTCTGATGTTTTACCTGATGCACAAACGAGGATAGTTTTTACAGTTTGACTTACTTTGAGGATACGCGATCGCGTGGTGTCTCTATCGAGTAACTCCCAACAGTTGCGAATTAACCAGGGTGCTGTATGCTCTATTTTAGGCAAATCACAAAATGGTAAATCGCTCCCTTCACCAGGGACAATGACTTTATCAAAGTTTTCCACCACAAAAGACCGTAATTTTTTGGCTGCTACATAGCGTGATTTAATATCCCGATGAATCAAAATCCGGGGGATATGATCCAAATTGGGTAAGATATCTGCTAATTCACCACCTAATCCTCTGGGGAAGGTATCGATAATGAGACAATCGTATTGATGGTTGCACAATATTTCACGTACATACAAACAAGTTTCCGAAAAATTTGCTTTTTCAGGAATTAAGTAAACCAAACAACCATCATGATTTACAGAGTTGCAATATGGACTATTAGTAATAATTTTAACTTTTCTTTGAGTTGCGGCTATTCTTCCCAAAGATAAAGCACGAGTCAGATGGCCCCAACCGCCACCCAAGGCGTAAATCAGCCAATTCTCAGTCAAGATTCAGTCACCTTGCTCTAACTAAAAATGAAAATATAAAATTATCGGCGTTGCATAAATGGGATATTAATTTAAGTTTTTCCGCAGGGCGAAAGATTGATTCTACCCCATGCTGCAAGAAACTTCTTCGATGGAATAGAAACGCTTACCCTTAGGAAAGACTTCGTCAAACAGCAAAAGCGTCTTTGAACCTATACGTAGACAAGCAGTTTCTTGTCTCTACGTGAAACAAAATTCATCCTATCAATCAGCAACGCGACATTCTCGTTCTACTTCACAAAATTTTGGTTACAGATATAGCCTCAAAAGTCAATTCAAGCCTATTATGTATGTCCCCTTATTACTCAAATAGGTATACATTTTCATAGCTAAAAACTATAATCCATCGCTTCTGTATTGACGACATTCAATAATTAAGTGCAGATAAATACAGATAAATACAGATAAATACAGATAAATGGCATATTCAATACTTATGCCCAATGCCCAATGACTATTGACAACTCTCAACTTGCTCCCATATCACTTTCAAAATCAGTATCTCTTTCATCCTCTAAACTCACAGCATCTGCTTCTGTAAAATCTACATTACCAGTGTCGGGATCGTAGGAATAGCGATCGCGCTCATCATAATAATCACTGCCCCATCCTGAGCGATAATGACCATAGTCAGAGTAATAGGCGTAGTCATTTTCGTAGGTTTGCTCACAATAGGGACAGCCTGTCCTATCAGTGCGCCCACAGCGTCGCTTAAACAAGAAGCCTACCATGCGATCGCACTCCCCGGCTGTGGCTGTAAAGTTTACCACAATTTGACAACTGCCAATGGTGATGCGATCGCCATTTTGCAAACTACCACCAGTTCCCTGTACACCATTAATTTTGATACCAGTGCTAGTATTTTGGTCAGTAATCATTAATTCTTGATTTTGCCAATCAATTAAAGCATGGTAATCTGCAATTAGATCATCTGCGATCGCTATTCTTGAAACTCGTTGCTCATTGATTTGTTGTGGCATTTGTGAAAATAATCGCCCAATCGCTACAGGAGTTTCTAATAATGGTTCTCGCTGTTCTTCTGTATTGGGATCTAACCAATGAAGTTGAACTTGCAAAGTTTATTTTCCTCCTGTTAAATTTACAGCATAAGCAAGACCAGCCTGCTGTTCGCGAGTGAGAACATCAAAGCCAAAGCAGGTAAATGCAATCGGTGATAACTGTGATTTTGTAGAAAAAATAGTTTTTGTCGGTGTTTTTCTTAAAGAAATTTTTCCCTCTTTAACTTTCACCTGGTAAACAGACTTATTATCTGGTGTTGCTATCTCAAAACCATCTTTTGTAGCCTGAATCCGGTAAACTTCTTTTTTGGCAGCATCTTCTAAAGTATAACCACCGTTATTCTGTGTCCTAAAAATATATAAATCTTGGCTTTGGTTAGCATCTTTCAGCTTCCATTCACCGTTTTCATTGACTACATAACCCAAGACTTTTTCCGCAGCATTTTTAATTTTAATTTTTCCTGATTTATCTGCTTTAATTCTCGCTAACTCCTGATTTTTACCATCTACTAATTTAGCTCCATCTGCTTCTTGCTTCAAAGCAAATAATTCAGTTCCACCCTCAGTCTTAAATTGAATTTTACCTTGAGTAGCAGCTACATTCGTAGCTACTGGCGTAGTTTGAGAATTGCTAGGATTAGATACCTCATTTCCCGATTTACCACTACTACAGCTAATCATGGTAGTGATTAAAAATAATGCCATCAAACTTCTAAAAATTACTAATTTCATTTTTTTATTATTTAGAAAGTACTTTTGCTAAATTTAAAGCTTTATAAAGGCTGAGAAACATCATCGTAATTGTCTTATATATTTCTTCGCCATCATCTGCTACCTGGGGAGCAATTCTCACACCCAGATGCAGAGACTTTTCTGTAACCTTGACATCTCGCATATAAGCTAAGCTAGGTAGCTTTACCGCATTGCTGACATCATTTTGCAATATTTTAATTGCTCCATAACGGCGTTGGGGATAGTTTAAACTTAAAACTACGTCTAACCCCAAATGATTATTTTTCGTTTTATACTTACTTTTACCACTTCTACCACGTTTCCAACCATATTGGGTTTTATAACCCTCAGTAGCAGTTAATAAAAAGCGGGTTTTATCCAAAAACTGTCCTTTTAATCTCAACCATTCATTTTGATATTTATCTATTTTCCAATCGCGCTTAGTTGGATGCGGGATAGTTTCTGCTATATTTTTTTTAATTTTTGTTTGTTCAAAAGATACTTGAATTTCAATCTCACTAGCTTCATCCATATCTCTCGCTAGCATTTCCACAATTCTGTGGGTTGCTTCATAGCGATAATTGATAATATTCAATTTTCGCAGACTGAATTTTTTAAATAATTCATAAATTATCCCAATACTCAAAACAATAATTCCTAAAAACAACGCCAGTATTACTAAAGATACGATGGTGAACTTTTCCATTAAAAACAACAAAACGAACCCAAGTACAACTGAGCCAATTATCCCGTAAAAATAGTGAAGCGCTCGTTTTGCGTATTTACTTTGCTGTAACTCCGCCAGTCGATCTATTTCGGCTATTTCCTGCAAATCCGAAATGACTGTACTAATTTTTGCTTTCGCTGTATAAATCTGATTTGTTCGTAATTTGAGAAAATTAATCAGCATTTTATTAAAATCCCATGCAATTAAAAAAATAAATATTGATTTGCTGGCGCACAAACTTTGGAAAAATTTTGATTAACTTTCAACTCAAATATAAAACTCTTTCCTCTGTGTCTCTGTGCCCTCTGTGCCTCTGCGGTTCATTACTCCAAATCACCTTTCGCAACTAAAATTAATTAATATATATTAGCAATGTATACAATTTTGCCGTCAGTATACCAAACAGAAAATTACGTGTCAACGAAATTTAGATACATTCATGAGCAAATCCAAAATCGCTTATATTGCCTTTGATACTGTTCCCGCGCCGAAGGGTGCAGCAATTCATATTGAAGCTTTTTCTATTGCTTTAGCAGCAGCATTTGATCATATCCAGTTAATAACAGTTTCGCCGACAGCAACAGGTATAAATTCCCAGGAAATTTATCCGCAAGTTATCCAAACAACATTACCAGCCATAGGTGATACTTTAATTCACAGAGTTTTATATTTTCGGCGTTTACTCATGACATGGTTGCAAGGAAAGCGATTTGAAGTCATACAAATACGTTCAATTTACGAAGGTTTTTCCATAGCCCGCAATAAACAGAGATATTGCGATCGCCTAATTTTTGAAGTGAACGGTTTACCTTCAATCGAGTTAAAATATCGCTATCCTGCCGTAGCTGAAGATAGAGAACTACTGCATAAATTGCACTCTCAAGAACAAATTTGTCTAGCTGCAGCCGATTTAATTATCACCCCCAGCAGTATCACCAGCCAATATTTGCAAAATCGCGGGGTACCTGCAAATAAAATTCGCGTCATTCCCAACGGCGTAGATTTAAATATCTTTACAAATGACAAGGGACAAATCACAAATGACAAATTCCAAATGATATATTTTGGTACACTTTCACCTTGGCAAGGTGTAAACCTGGCAGTAGAAGCATTAGCATTGATAAACCGAGAATTTCCCGCCGCTTTGAAAGTTATCGGACAAACCAGAGACTATCAAATTAAAGCATTAAAACAGTTAGCGCAAAAGTTGGGAGTAGCAGATAAATTAACTATTCTCCCAGCAATGTCACAAACACGATTGGTAGAACATATTCACACCAGTGATGTAATTTTGGCACCTTTGATGCCAAGCGATCGCAATTTAGTTCAAGGTTGTTGTCCCCTAAAGATTTTAGAAGGAATGGCGACAGGAATACCTGTAATTGCTAGCGATTTAGCAGTAGTCAGGGAATTAGGAGAAGACGGAGTACATTTTTTATTAGTCAAACCAGGTTCAGCAAAGTCGATTAAGGATGTTGTATTACGCTGGCAAAATGACCAAGAACGAGCAACACAACTGGCTGTAAATGCCCGTCAACGGATTGAAGACTATTATACTTGGCAACGTGCCGGTGAAGCTTTGATTAATGCTTATACAGAATTGGGAATTAAACGGGCGATTAAAGTTTGAAGTTGCAACTTTTCCTGAGCTAAGGAATAATCAGTTAAAATGCGATCGCGTGCAGCTTGGCTAATGTGATTTTTTTCTTCGGTTGTCATCGCCAAACATTCCAGCACCGCCTCACCCAGCTTGTGCAAATGAGAACGAGGTAGCAACAAGCCATTTTTACCATGTGTAATCACCTCCGGAATCCCACCCGCATCACTGGCGATACAACAACAACCACAAGCCATTGCCTCTAATAAAGCATTTGGCATACCTTCCCACAGTGAAGGCTGGAGATAAACATCACACAGCCGCAAATGTTCAGCAACAGTTTCCGGGTTAGGCAAATGTCCTGTAATAATTATCCTCTGGGCATTTTCTGGCTGATGCGTTTTGTATAATTGCAGCACAGATTCCTGAGAAGCCCTTACCTCACCAATAATTAATAGACAAGCAGCACGCACTTGACGAACTTTTGTTAAAGCATTCAGCAAAAACTGCTGTCCTTTTTTTTCCCGCAATTCCCCACAAAATCCCAACACCACCTCATCTGGAGTAATTCCTAGCAACTGTTTACTCATTGCTCCCCTCCTCGCTTGCGGAGAGGGGTTGGGGGTGGGGTTCTGCGGAGAAAATATTTCCGTATCAACTACATTCTTCAACACCAACACATCATCCCGCCCAGCGAGTAGCTGAATTTTCCGAGACATATCAGCACTTACCGCCGTAATCACCTTGGCGTGTTGTAGCGTCCATTGTAAACGGGCAAAATCTCCCGGTGGAAACATTTCGCGGTCAATATCATTACCACGGGCGCTAACTGTGCTTGCTAATCCTTGAAGTGCTGCAAACCAAGTAGCTAAAAAACCACTCGGAAACAAGTAATGACCCCATACAGCATCATAAGCATGAGACGAGTGTAACCAATCCAGAACATTTAATGTATGGGGCATCGTCATATCCCAATGCCGGTATAACCCTATGCGATAAACCCGAATATTTGCCTCTCCCGCTTCCGGTGGTAAAACTTCACCTGGCTGTAAATAACGACTCCAAGTCACAACATCAACTTCCATACCCAGTTGCGATAGAGTCCCCACCAACCTCGTTGCACTCCTAGCCAAACCACCCAAATCTGGCGCAAATCTTTCTGTAATGAAAAGCAGACGTGTCATAACTGTGCGTTCGCTCATTTTCCCCTTTTGAGAAGTAATGATATCTTGCAGAATGGGAGCAAAGTTTAACATCGCGATCGCACTTCCCCAACACAACCAAAAGGTGTAGCCGTAAGGCTTGTCGTTAGACATCGCTTTGGGACTTTGGATATACTGAAAATAGAAAGAACTAGCCAAGACAAATTGAATGCATGACAAATCGTGAAGAATTGATCCAGGAACTCGAACAAGCTCCTGATGATATAGTCCAGTCAGTACTAGATTTTGTTCGTAGGGTAAAAGCAATACGCAAAACTCATCCTCTCGCAAAATTTGCAGGTATTTTAAGTGATGTCGAAGCCCAAGAATTAAAACGGGCGATCGCAATAGAATGTCGGCAGGTGGATGTGAATGAGTGGTGAGATTGCTCTGGATACCTCTGTAGCGGTGCGTTTTTTGAATGGGGACACGGCGATCGTTTCACGAGTGCTAGCATTACCATAGGTGGTTCTACTTACCGTAGTAGCGGGGGAGTTACTTTTTGGCGCGGAAAACTCTACTCGTCCATTCCAAAATTTACCTCGTTATCTGGAGTTTATTGAGGCTTGTGTAGTTCTACCATTAAGTCGAGAAACAGCAGCAGTCTATGCTAAAACCCGACTGGCTTTGAAACGGAAGGGACGACCAATTCCAATGAATGATGTTTGGATTGCGTCACAATGTTTAGAGCAGGGCTGGATATTAGTGACAGATGATACAGACTTTGATTATGTTGATGGCTTGATGTTAGAGCGTTGGTAGTTCAATCTAGGAATTTATAGCTTAATCCCATTCCAACCCAAACTAAACGCGATCGCACTTCATCCCATCAACAATAAATGCGATCGCATTCCTCAGAACTACCAAAAGGCGATCGCACTTCCCCAAAATCACCAAAGCGATCGCACTTTCCCACAAACCCAACAAATGCGATCACACTTTCCCTACATCACAAATGCGATCGCATTCTCTCCACTACAATCAAAAGGCGATCGCACTTCCCCAACATTACAAAGGCGATCGCACATCTCCAAAACTAAACGCGATCGCACTTCTCCAATATCACAAAGGCGATCGCACTTCTCTAAACTACCAAAAGGCGATCGCACTTCCCCTACATCACAAATGCGTAGCCGTAAGGCTTGTCGTCAGACACCGCTCGCTAAAGACACTAAGTATTGCGTCCTATCTTTTTACTTGACAAACTCTAAGTCTCTCTCTCGTTTCTGGATGGTTGACCAAATAATCTTGCAGCCAATTGCAACCCCGTGCAAGCAAATCATCTAACCCACCAACTTGCCATGCATTTATGCTACCGTCACTAAATACTGTTAATACACGCTTACCATCAGAGCTAAAAGCGGCGTGGCTGACTTTTTTATTATACTCTTTAAGATCGGCAAGCAAATTACCTTTCGTGTCCCATACCTTCGCCGTGTAGTCCGATGATTCAGTAAGTATGCGCTTACCATCAGGGCTAAAAACGGCGCTTGTGACTCTTTGCTGATGTCCCTTCAAGTCAGCGATTAAATTACCTGTCCTATCCCACATTTTGGCAGTACCATCATCTGAAGCAGTAAGAATATGCTGTCCATCGGGGCTAAAAGCGGCACTAATGACAAATTTCTGGTGTCCTTTGAGGTTGGTTTGCAAATTGCCTTTTGTGTCCCATATCTTAGCGGTGTTGTCAAATGACGTAGTGACAATCCATTGTCCATCAGGACTAAAGGTGATACTTGTCACCCTGTCGTCATGACCTTGAAAGTTAGTGAGCAAATTACCTTTCACACCCCACACCTTAACGCTACCATCATTTGATGCGGTGACTATGCGCTGTCCATCGGGGCTAAAAACAGCCTCTGTGACCTCTCCTCCATGCAATAGATTAATCAGGAAATTGCCTTTAACATCCCATACCTTGGGGGTATCATCCCAAGAAGTTGTAAGTATCAGCTTTCCATCAGGACTAAATACTGTACTGCTGAGTTCACCCTTGTGCGCTTGAAAGTTAGCGAGCAAATTACCTTTCACATCCCACACCTTAACGCTACCATCATATGTTTCAGTGATGATACGTTCTCCATTAAGGCTAAATGCTGCACTGCCAATCCGGTCTTTATGCCCTTTGAAATCAGTAAGCAAATTACCTTTTATATCCCATACTGCTTTACCATCATATTCTCCAATGAAGATAAGTTTTCTATCAGGGCTAAAATTTGCACTTGTAACTTCGTTCTTATGTCCTTTGAGGTCAGCGAATAAATTACCTTTCGCGTCCCACACTTTAGCAGTACCATCAGATGAAGCAGTGACAATACGTTGTCCATCAGGGCTAAAATTTGCACTGTAAAGCGTACCCTGATGCCCTTTAAATTGCGCCCGTTCTTGTATATTATCAACAATGGTTTGTAAAGCCAGGATAGGACTAGCAGCAGGATATTTTTCTAAAGGTCGTCCATCATTCACCAATTCTTTCAACCTTTGTCCTGTATCTATTGCTACTAGTAAAGCATCTATTTCTTGATGTTGTTTTTCAAATTGCCCTAAAGCTATATTTGCCGTTCGTTCTAACCTTGTACCTTCGTGTGCCTCCTGTGCTTGTTTAATTCCATTACTTGCAAATATTCCAGCAATAATTGCTCCAATTACGGACACAGCTAAAATGCTTCCACCAATGCGAATCTGTCGCTTGATTTTTCTCTCTACGTCTGTCAAACGCTGATTCGCTTTCCTCTCCTCTTCTAAAATAACTTCGGTATTCTTTTGCGATTCCAGCAAACGCTGATTATTTCTCTTCTCTTCCTCTAAAATAATTTCGGTATTTGTTTGCGCTTCTAATAAACGTTGATTAACTTTTTCTTCTTCCTGTCGCGCTTCTAATAAACGTTGACTAGCTTGTTTTTCTTCCTCTAAAGCTATTTCCGCTTGCTGTCTAGCTTGGAGTAAAGATTCGTTAACTTCTTCCTGCGCCTTTAATTTACGCTGTATTGACTTTTTATCTAATTCCCGACTAGCATCTAAAAACTTATAATCATCATTACTTAATCTTTTTCCCTCAGCCCAAATAAGTGCTTCTTCTAAAGCTTTCCCTCGCAATAAACGCGACTCATCTTGATAATTACTTTCTATCCATGCATTAAAACTTTCAGCATAGGTTCGGAGTTTTTCTAATTCTTTCCCTACCCACTCTAAATTAAAAACAAACTGATAAATCAAATTATAAACTTTTAACTGATTATTCTCTTCTACTACCAATCCGGTTAAACGTAATTGGATTTTTTCTGGACTTTCATCAATGACAATCACACCGTATTCTAAAATTTGTTGATATAAACCCAACAAACTACCAGCAAATCTATCATCAATCACAATCCTTTCCTGTATCGTTTTTAAATGCTGCGGTTTATCTAATGATTCCCAATTATTAATTATTTTTTCTCTGACTACTTTCCCTACCCAATCTAAAGCGCTAGGTTCTGGGGTATCATTACCAACTACACCACCATTACCAACCAACTATCTAGAATATCCAGAAGGACTGCTAGGACTAACTTCCAGCTTTTATGTCGAACGTCCCCCTATGGAAAAGTACTGTTTTGAGGAAATTCGCAAACCCGGTTCCTTGATTTGTATTAAAGCTCCCCAGAAAATGGGTAAATCTTCCCTACTAGCGCGGATTATTCAACAAGCGAAAAATCAAGGCGACGCAACGGTAGTAATAAACTTTGAGCTAGGGGAAAAGCAATTTTTCAGCAACTTAAGTACATTTTTACGCTGGGTTTGCGATCGCATTATTTCAGAATTGTCCAAAGAGAATCAAGCTTTAGGAACAGAACTGCTAAATAAACTAGATGCACATTAGTCCCAAAGTAGATGCAAGAAACAGCCAAAACCTCAATCTAACCGAATTATCCACATCAAGTGGCATCTACGCACAGCCTAGCACTGAAGATATTGCAGCAGCATCACAATGGAAAGAATTCTCTCCAGATGAAGGTAAATCCTCTATTCTCATGCCAAATGGGGACATCTCAGAGATGACACCAGATAAAAGCGAGATGCATGAGGGCATTGAGTCTACAAAAATGTATCTGAGTATTCATGCAACAGATGTGTATATGGTTAGCTATGCTGACTTTAAAAATGATGTGACTCAG
The DNA here is from genome assembly GCF_963875285.1 of Calothrix sp. NIES-2100. Lineage (NCBI taxonomy): Bacteria > Bacillati > Cyanobacteriota > Cyanophyceae > Nostocales > Calotrichaceae > Calothrix > Calothrix sp. NIES-2100. The sequence goes on along the minus strand of NZ_CAWNLA010000001.1, from coordinate 6,062,867 downwards.
ATTCCCGCAAGTGAATTATTAAATTTCGCTCTACAAGGAATGTTAGAGGATGGGAAAAAATTACTCAGTCAGCAAAATATTAATCTAGGTGCATATCCTGGTAAAGAAATTCAGATGTGGGATGAAAAAGAAGGAATGACTTTGACGGGGAGAATTTTTATTGTTAACCAACGCATGTATATCCTCTTAGTTGGCAGTGATAAAAATCCTCAAGTCAGTGATATCAGAAAGTTTTTTGACTCTTTCCAGTTGATGCAATAGCGCGGGAAAGGGCACTGCACTGCTGTGCCCCTACGATATATGTGGTTTTAAAAACCATGCATATTTAGTATTTCCTGGCGTAACTCCTAGCGGCTATAAATTCGGGAGTGCGATCGCTAATCAGCACCTTCAAATCAACTTTCCCAGCTTCTGCCCATTCCACATCTTGTTGCTTTAGCGATCAATAATGCGATCGCACTCCCATCAGCAGGGCTGTTTCATTCGTAATGGTAAGGATTTTGTCAACAGCATGGGCGATAAATTTAAGTTAAGGAAGTTGGTGAGCGAAAAATTACCATCTCAACCAATAAATTTGAGTGCGATCGCCATAAACAATGTAGAATTTGATTTTTTAATCACCTGACTTTTTTACCTGAGACGCTTGTAAATTAGCGTCTTTGAGGGAACGAAACAGCCCTACTCCCATCAGAGAGCAAACGGGAATGAGGAAACAAGGGAAGGGAGATGAGGGGACAAGGGACACAAGGGAGATAAGCAACAAATAATCAATGCCCAATGCCCAATGCCCCATGCCCAATAACAAAAAAGAGGTCGATTGAGACCTCTTTGCAACTCCCTACAATAATCTTCGCTATATAGATAGTAATTACAGCAACCCAGTATTAGTACCTTGCTTACCAGTGGCCAATTCGACCTTAACGATTTTGCCACCCATTTTCATGATGCGTTGCTGTTCGCGGAACCAGTTCTCGAAGGGAACTAACTTAGTGAAGTAGGTATTTTGCAGTTCGCGTTGGGTGCGAATCCGGGTTTGACTGGGTACACAAGCAGTAACTTTAAACAACCGGGCCATCTTAGATTCTCCTGTAGTAATTGTGAAAACTTTTTTATTTGAAACAAAAGCGGAGTGTTTTTTTAAGGCAATTCTTTAATTAATCACTGCAAAGGCTGGAAATCAAGCATCAATACTAGACCGCTAACACTCATCTTAATTGATTATTTCACAAGGTAAGCGATAGAACGCTCTAGCACTCACAATTGATTTCCAGTCCTTAATTAAGGCGCACCTAAATTATTAAGTGCAAACTAACTCTTAGCTTAAGCCAGAGGAGATATAGTCTAGGTAAACACCCATTTCTTTACCAGCATCAGAACCTACCAAGCTAGCGGTTACTTCTTTGATAGCGCTGATAGCTTGTACGGTAGAGCTTACGGGTACACCCAAGGAGTTGTAGGTTTCCTTCAAGCCATTGAGTACGCGCTCATCTAGGATGGAAGGATCGCCAGCTAACATAGCGTAGGTAGCATAGCGCAAGTAGTAGTCTAAATCGCGGATACAAGCAGCATAGCGACGGGTGGTGTACATGTTACCGCCGGGACGGGTAACGTCAGAGTACAACAAGGATTTTGCTACAGCTTCTTTAACGATAGCAGCAGCATTAGCGCTGATGGTGCCAGCAGCACGTACACGCAGGTCGCCACTGGAGAAGTAGCCTTTGAGTTTGTCTAAAGCAGAAGAGTCGAGATATTTACCTTGAACGTCTGCGGAGTTAATGACAGCGGTAATTGCGTCTTGAGCCATTATTGTTAATTCCTTTTTTCCAACCGTATTACAATACTTCGGTCTAAGCAGCTAATTAGCTTTAACCTAGGAGAGGGCACCGACTACGTAGTCGAAGTAAGAACCAGCTTCAGCAGCGTCTTCACCAGACAACAAGGAAGCAGCAGCACTCTTTAGACCACGAACACCTTCAGTAATACCTTCAATAGGAGTACCCAAGGACTTGTACATTTCACGCGCACCAATCACACCGATTTCTTCGATGGGGGTAACGTCGCCAGCTACGATTCCGTAGGTAACTAGACGCAGGTAGTAATCCAAGTCGCGTAAGCAAGTAGCAGTCAATTCTTGACCGTAAGCATTGCCACCAGGAGATACAACATCAGGACGCTTTTGGAATACTTGTTCGCCAGCTGTTTTAACCAGACGCTCACGGTTTTCGGTCAAAATTTGAGCAATCCGCAGACGACGCTCACCACTGCTAACAAAGGTCTTGATCCGATCTAACTCACCAGGGCTGAGGTAGCGGGCTTCTGCATCAGCATTCACGATGGACTTCGTGACGATACTCATTAATGGATTCCTCCAACTACTAATGAAACCAGAATTTGATTAAACTGGTGCGACTTTAAATTTGGATGACGGTAGCTGTGTTTTTTGTTTTTCTTCAGACATAGCACTTGACAACATGCCATAACTAGTGTCTTAAAAATTGCTTGATTTAATATCAAGTAAACAAGCTTTGAAAAATTAGCTACCTTCCGCAAATCATTTTCCGGCATTATGTTGAGCATTTATGACTGCTCTTAACACTTTGTAATATTTGTTTTCAGATTTACTTCTATTTTGACAATCTGAAGGTAATGTTACGAAAGGTTACGCCTCTGCCGTCAAACTAATTTGTAGGTGCAATCAGTAGGGGCTTTTATCCCACACTGATTGCAACCACCAAATCTGAGATTTTAGTGATTGTTAGTTCCCTTGTAATCACGAATTACGTATACACCCTCTGGGTGGCTGCCCAAAGGGTATAACGAATTAGTAATTATTTGCTCAAGGATGAAAAGCGTGGGTAAGGTACCACATCTTCACCAAAGTAGCGGGCATACTCTGGACTATCGACAATTGCCTCAACAACGCCTCTTAGACCACGATTTGCCAACAGCTTGTTGTAGTCGCTGATTTCGCCTTGAGATTCCGGTGCGCGTCCCAAAAGGTGACGGCAAAGGAATTCAATCACTTTGGCGCTGGGATAAGGTGTATAGAAGCGATCGCAATAGATTTGCGAACTGGCGAGTTCACATACAAACTCACGCACGGAGATTTCTCCAGTTTGCAGTTTGCCTTCAAGTTCGCTTAAGCGGTAATTAGCAGGTATTTCACCGCTATATACATCTAAAACCTGAGAGTAAATGGCATTAATGACCAATTGTGTTTCTGCTTGGTTTGTACCTTCACTCCGGCGATAAATGCGTGCAGGCTTGCAACGGTTGCTAGCTACACTAACTTCACCAAATTGTCCCTGAACACTGTTGGAAGAACGACCCAGGTCAGCATAAGAATTGCCTCCGTTTGATGATGAGGCTCCCACCGTCAGGCGTGCTTGTACTGTCTTAAAGCTAGGTACTACCACATCATCATTCTGCTTGGTCAGCTGATTGTACAGCTTTTCAGTATTCGGGAAGTTAGCCGCAGGTAGGGTGGGGAAGCGACGATAAGGAACTGTATCCTCACCGAACACCTCGCCATACTCCGCACTGTTCACCAAAGCACCAATAAAGGCCTTAATCCCTTGAGTAGCCAAAATCTGGTTATACTTGCGGATTTCTGCCTGATTTAAAGGTGCGCGTCCTAGGAAGTGCTTAGTTCCTAGTTCAATCACCTTGGTGTTGGGGTAAGGTGTGTAGAACTCTTTGATGTAAAGGTTCGAGTAACCCAAACCTTCAATGAATTCCTTAACACTAATTTCCCCGTTACTTAGTTTGCTTTCTAAAACGGAAAATTCGTTTTTCGCAATATAAGGTGCAACATCGCGTTCAAAAATCTGACGATAAGCAGCACCGATCAAAGTTTGCACAGCAGCTTTGTCGCTGATATTTGCCACCTGTTTGAAGATTTTTGTTTGTTCCCGTTGCTTGCTGACACCTTGGTTAATGCGGAATTGAATATCTGGGGCTGTCCGCGTGTCGGTAACTGTACCCAAGGTTACAAACAGTGGTGTTTCTTGCTTCTGGACTTTACCACCTACATCTTCGCGAATACTGCCAACTCGCAGTTGTCGCAACGACACACCAGCTGGAGTTAGATAGCGTTCGTAAGGAACTGTATCCTCACCAAATGCCTCACTGTATTCCACGCTGTTGATAATCGCGTCCACCACAGCATAAAAACCCTGTTTAGCGGCAATGTCAAAATATTTGTTAATTTCTTGACGACCGTAGGTAGGACGACCTAATAAGCGGCGGTGGATGTATTCGATCGCTTTACAAACATACAGCGATGTCCAGTAAGTTTTGCGGAATAAATCCGACTTAGCCAAAGCACGAACAAATTCCCGCACGGAAAGTTGTCCATTTTCCAGCTTGATTTCTTGGACTTTAAGGCGCTGACCTTCGTAGACATCACGACCGAAAACTTGCAGGTATATAGCTTTAATTACTGCTTGGGTAGAGCTTTCGGAGAACTTAATACTTGCACCTTTAGCAGCTTTTTTGCCAATTGTGCCTGGAAGTTGATCCAACCGGAATACCTTAGGCCCAAGGCTACCAGGAAACTCACCTCTTGCTCCTGGATTGCTCACCTGGCTATTAATACCAGGCCCTTGGTGAATTAAGATCCGCTTGGTATCCTTGCCAAATGGAGCCGGACTGCTGCTAGGATTGCGAGTTTCTTTCGGGAAGATTGCTCCAAACTGGATTTCTAAGGGGTCGTTACCAGAACCGTAAGGATGCTGATCTGGTAATGGGCGATCATAAGCCGCAAATGTCGTAATAAACTGAGGTACTTTGCGGAAAGGCGCACTGTAGTTAAACAGGTCTTGCTGTGGCCCCCAGTTGCGACATTCTTGTGCTTCTTGACCCAGACCGCGCAGGTAGGGTACTGTCTCTTCACCGAAGTAGTCGCTGTATTCTTGTGAATCCACCAAAGCATCAACTAAAGCTGGTAGACCACCACTAGAAATAATTGCGAAGTATTTTTGTACTTCTTCACGGCTACTTGGTCCCCGTCCCAAAATATGACGGAAAGCCAGTTCAATCACTCGGCTGTTAATAAAAGGCTGGTAAAACTGTTTTTGGTAAAGAGGAGATTTGGCTAGACGACGGACAAACTCTTTAACTGAGATGTCGTTGTTCTTCACCTTAGATTCTAGGTCAGAGATTGACAAGCTGTAAGCACGGGTAATATCGCGCTCAAAGATTTGTCGATATGCAGCTTTGATTACCTCATTTTTTTCCGATGCTGATAACCCAGGCTTCATGACAAACTTAGGCCGACGTTCTGCCGCTTCAAAGTAAATTTGCGGCAGTTGTAACCCTTGCTGGTCACTAGAAGGACGTTGGCGCACCTTATTGGAAGGTGTTGCTGCTTTAAATTCTGTCAGCAACACATCCATGTATTGCGACACAATCTCTGTAGCCTTAGCATCTTGGCGGAAAAACGAAAGTGAAGCTGCTTTGATTTCTTGTAAAGCCACAATTGTTGCTTCAGCAGAACAAGCATTTTCAATAATTTCCCGCAAACCCCGTGTATTCACAGCAATGATACTGGGGTCGCCTGCCACGATCGCATAGGTAGCATAGCGCAAGAACCAGGACAAGTCCCGCAGGCTCTTGGCCATGTTGCTTGGGCCATAACGAGCAACGTTGATCGGTCTAAAACCTGGAGGTGTTGGACCACTGGGGGAACTGTTAAAGATAGAGCGTAAATTTTCTAGAAACCCACCCCGACTTTCAACGTAGGTCACAGTTCCTAGTTTCATGCCCTCTTGAACATTCCCACTAGCAGCAGTAGCCAGTGCCAACTCTGGTTCTCTTGGCTTTTCTAAAAAAGCCATTGGCGAACCACCCACAAAAATGCGGTTGGCAGCCCGAGATACAATAATCTCGGAATTTTCCGTGAGCGTCTGGGCAATTTCTAGACGCTTTGCACCAGATGCAAAATAGCTTGCCAGTTCATTTAGTTCACCAGAACCCAAAAAGCGGTCTTGCTGCTCCGCTTGGGTAATTGTCGCTACTGCTAGGGTTTGATATAGTTGCGGACGCGCAACCGAGCTTCCACCACTTGCCTTAACACTCATCGGATTTGTAAAACTCCCATCATAATCATTTATGTGTTAAGTCTGGGTCGCTTTGAGGCTTGACACATCGGTGGTCATGCCTTAAGAGTACCGCCTTCAAAACTGCCAGTAAATTAACCCAGTCAGCTTTTAGATTAGAACGTTTTGAGGCTTACCTGTTCATTTATTAAGAAGTATGTAGAATCTGACGCATTAAAGACGCTAAATTGCCGAGCCAACACTCTTGCGTATCTGAGATTAAGACTAAGTTTTGTATCTATTTATGACCAAAACTCACAGTGGGCATTGGGCACTTGTAATGAGCGAAGTCGTTCGCGGAGCCTCTCGAAGAGAAGTATTGGGCATTGGGCATTGATTATTTCTTCCTTGTCCCCCTTGTCCCTCTCATCCCCCTCATCCCCCTCATCCCCCTCATCCCCCTGTCCTCCTTCTTTTTCATGCATGGTAGGAAAATGGGCAGAAAACTGTTTACTGAGGTTTTGTGAGTTATAATGTCATTATAAATACATAATTTACACAAAAATACTATGATTGTGAGTAAAAAGTTTTACTTCAATTTTTTTGTGGCTTTATCCACCTTGACTGTAAGTTTGTCCCTAGCTCCCGCCAATGCCTTACCAGGACAAAATATAACTAGCGTCGTCAATTGGGCTAAGACCAGAGCGACGTTACCAGCCATAAAATATAACAGCGAATCGCATGGTTATGACGGCACAAAAGGTAAATTGTATTTTTATGCGGATGTAACTTCCCAGAACGGGACAGTAACAAAAGAGGGAATCACAGTCAGTGGTGAATCTAGTCTCAAATTCACTCAGAAAAATAGTAAAGCAGTCAAATTAATTCAAAATATTTATAATTCCAACATTGCTAACGATTATCAAAAGTCTCGCAATGTGATTAAGATTGGTCGAGACCAATTTTCTCGTGGTCAAAAGTATGCCTACATCACTGCTGAGGTACAAGGTGGCTCTGCATTTCAAATTATTTCCTTAAGCAGTCTGCAAGAGGCAATAAATAATGCGAAATTTTGTCAAACTAATCAATGCGATATCTAGCACTACTATTTTGAATGGTGAACTGATTTTTACAAGTAGAGAACAGCTAAGGAAAAAAACCAGTAGGGTGCGTTATGGCAACGCTTAACGCACCGAAAACTATGATGCCCTGCGGCTAATCCTGATTCTCTCAAGCTGCCCAATCCTTGCATAGCCTTAACACAACAGCAGTTTGGCTCTATAAAGCAGGTTAGCATTTATAAATCATCCTGATGCCCAGTTATAATCAATATAAAACTCGAAGGTTATAAATAGCATGAATTTAGTTGTAAAAACTTCTCCTAACAATACTCAGCCTAAGTTAACTTATGATGTCTTAATTGAAACCCAGCCAGATGGGATAGTTAAAGCGACATTATTAGGTTTACCAGACTGTCAAGGTTTAGGAAGCACAGAAACAGAAGCAATAGAAAAACTCACTCAAAGTTTGCAAACTCGGTTAGAAACAGCCAAGATAGTAAGTTTAGAAATTGAAGCGCCTCAATCAGAACATCCTTGGTTGAAATTTGCGGGAATGCACAAGGATAATCCTCTTTTTGATGAAGTACTTGCTTACATAGAACAAGAACGAGGTAAACTTGATTTACAAATCGAGGAACATAATACAAAATTTATCAATGAAATTAATAATGAGCTTGAAAAAATGGGAGTTACCGAGGCGGATGAGATCATGAAGCTGTTTTATTTGGTGCAGCGTAACCAATCCATCCAAACAAATGATCCGGAGAATAATTTCTAGTGGCTAAGCTATATATTTTAGATACGGATCATATCTCACTGTTACAAAATGGAAATGCAATGGTAACAAAGCGTATCAGCCAAAATAAACCTGAAAGTTTAGCTGTAACGGTGATTACATTGGAGGAGAAAATCAAAGGATGGCTGAATAAAATCAACAATAGCAATAATGAACCTTTTAAACCTAACAGTCAATTGTTATGGGCTTATAAAGGTTTATCAGATGAAATAGAGTTTTTTAAGAGTATTCAATTATTGGCTTTTGATAATCGTGCTTACGAAATGTATCAATCTTTAGTTCTTCAAAAACTTAAACGTATAGGTACACAGGATTTACGTATTGCAGCGATCGCAAAATCTGTAAATGGAATTTTAGTCACCCGCAACTGGAGAGATTTTGAAAATGTTCCTGGGTTAATGCTAGAAGATTGGACAATAACTTAAACAGATTAAAAATAGATATATTAATTTATAGAGTATTTGAGTTTAAATATTATTAATTATGCTCTTTAAGAATTTCCTTAGCTTTTTCGTTTCCTAATAATGCTGCGCTTCGTAAATCTTCCATTCCTTGATAATGATTACCATTTATAATATGGATAGCACCCCGTAAAAAGTAGGCTTCGTCATTATAGGAATTTATCTTAACGGCTTCGTTACAGTCATTTATTGCGTTGCTATAATCTTTTAATTGAAAACGGGCTGAACAACGATTAACATAGTCTTTATCAAGGTTGGGATTGATCAAACTTTCCCTAACTAGAATTTTGTGTATATTTCCGAACCCTGGGCGACTAATCGACAGTAAGACTCTAGTATTTACATCTCCTTGTATCAAATTAGCTACATTTGTCGCACTCATGTTTGATGTCGATATGCCATCTACTTGCAATATTTGATCACCTACTTCAAGACTTTTCGATGCTGCTGGAGATTCTTTAATGATCTCAGTAATTGTTGGTATTTTAGTTTTTTCATCAATTTTAAATGAAATACCTATACCGTTTATATATTCTTCAATTTGGCTGTTAGCTATTTCATTCAATTCAGATGGAGTCAATTTCTGATTGACATTAGTGAAGTATTGTATACTTACCATTATCAGTAGTAGGAAAAAATAAATACCACTAAACCACAATCTTACTTTCTGTACCTTTGTCAAATTCTGTGGAGAGTAATTTGGAATTGGTTGTGGTGTGGAAGTTGCTTTTTGTGTGCAGTGTCCCTGAAAGCTAGGAATTTGCTCTCCGGTTGTCAGATTATCTAGGGAGGCGTTTGGAATTGGATTTGCTGTGGGAATTGCTTTACCTGGAAATATATCAATACCAAGTTTTGTAGAGCGATCGCACCAATAGCATTTACCATAAGTTTGACTATAGTAATGGCTGTCTATCCTCCCACATAAATTTAGCTCATTACTAGCTACCTTTAACGCCTCTAACCACTCTCTAGCTGTTGGGCGTAAATGAGGATTTTGATGACCATCATTAAAACATTTGAGAAAACATCGCTGAACTTCTGGATGAACAATCTCAAGGGGAATGGTTCTCTCTACAGGTTGTAATAAACTATTTGGTGCATGAAGCCATAAACCACGACGGATAAGTTCATTCATTTCTGGAGTATCCCCCGCACCTATCCACTTTCCCGCAAAAGGAGTTTGACCACCAAACAATAATTGATAGATAATTACTGCTAACCGAAAGCGATCGTGTACTTCCGTTTGATCAATACTATAAAAATCTTTATCAATCAGTTCTGGTGGTGTATACTCTGGTGAACCAACTGGACAACGATAAATCTTGCCATTTTTCGGATTACGAATCTGAAAAGAATCAGTATCAATAATTGAAGGTAAAGCCCGATTATTGACAAGAATATTTTGCGGTTTAATATCACCCAATACATAGCCATTAGCGTGAAGTGAGGCAATAATTGAGGCAATATTCTGTGCTGTTATGTGCAGAAAACGCCAATCAACCTCAAGTTTCTTTCTCTTACGAAGCTGGGGATTATATACATCAAGGAGTTCTTTTGCATCGTTAATTTCTGGCATCAAAAAGCCCACACAATCACCCTGAGCATTTTTCAACGACGACTTAGGCCAAGCAAAAGAAATATGATTGAGGTGGAAATTTGGCTCTGTGGGTGGGTGCGATATCATCACGGCTAATTTTTGCACCCGTTCAGGTGTTGGCGAGTGGTAAATTTTTGCTAAGTAACCGTGGTTAGTTCGCCAAACCTTACCTTCACCACTATCAGCTATTGGTTCACCCAAGAGAGCAATTGATTCACTCGTACTACCACAGATGAGAAACGTCATGGAAATTTACTCTCTTTCCCAAAGGCACAAAAGCAAAGTTTTATCATCGTCAGTGCGAGAATTTAGCCGTTCAGAGTTGAGGAAATCATCCACATATTGATAGTCTTCTTTTGGATTAGTAGTTTCCTGTAAGTATTCCTTTAAAGCTTTAAAGAAAGGTGGGAATGGTTTCCAGTCATTCAAGTGAATAGCCACTTTTTCTAAACCATCAGTAGAAGCACAAATAAACTCTTGTTCTCCTGACAGAACATCCACCTGCATTTCATTTACTGCATTTGCTGAAGTGACAAAAGTCGTTTCGTTAGCAAACTCACCTTTATCTGGCTGAAACAACAGTTGATATTCTGAATCTTGGGGACGGACTACAATAAATCCATCCCCAATTTGCATAGCTGCAAGCCTGTGAGGAGTAGAAACAAAAACCAACAATGTACAGGCTAAATCATTAATAGAATAATTTTCTTTCTCTGCGTGGTTGCGTAATTCTGTAATAACTTGGTTCAGAATTTTAGCAAATAAATTCTTAGCCTCTGGTTTGGACAGTGGTTGAAAAAAACTTTGCTCTAATTTTTCTTGCTTCTCAGGATATTCGTTAATCTCAGAAAAGCATTCAAGTACCTTTTTTACAGCTAACTCAGAACCAATATGAGCATATTTAGCGCTACCTGCACCATCAGCAACCACGCCTACAATCACATCATTGAAAATGTCATAATTTCCGCAGTCTTGACAAGGTATTTTCTGTTCTTGATGACTCGTTCCCGTTGCATAACGGGCAATTGCTTTCCAAACCACAACAAATCCTCAAAATCTAGCTGGTAATTTGACCCCATCCCACAGGCGGTAAAGCTACAGCCTCGCCTACTTTGCTACTAGAAACCCGTTTCATAGAAGTAGAAAGCCAAACAAATAAAGAGCGAAAATCTAACCCATTTAGCATCACTGGTGAACGTTGAGGGGGAGCAATTTGTCTGAGTTTGGTTATATCCGCACCTTGGACACCAACAGTAAAAAACAACAGTCTACGACTTTCTTCTGCTTCTCTTACCCTTTGCGCTGCACCTTCCCAATAATCTGTTGGCGCACCATCGGTAATTAAAAATACCCAAGGGCGATAGTAGAGAATACCGTTATCTTTGTAAGTTTGTTTCCGGTTTTCCAGCAAATCCAAAGCGTACTCTATCGCCTCACCCATCGGTGTCACACCCTCTGCTTCTAGCTTGGGCGGTATAAATTGGTCTATAGTTACAAAATCTTGCGTCAGTCGCACTGGGGCAAAGGTAACAATAGCAACTTCCACACTCAGAGATGCTTGAGTATCTCTTAATACATCTTCCTTAAAAGTTGCCAACCCTCGATTTAATTCCTGGATAGGCTGACCTGACATAGAGCCAGAGGTATCAAGTAAAAGAATTACTGGGCAACGATTTTCTGGGTTTTCCACAAATTCAGGCAGTCCTACTGGCATCCGCTGCTCCTGATTGAGTAAATTAAGCTACTAAATACTTAAATCTAATTTTATTAGCTAATAGATACTTAAACAGGAGTGTTTTTACTGAAACACTTTTCCTACTGAAAATATATGAGCTGATGCCGATCGCAATTATCTGTGTACTGAGGTGTCCCACATTTGATAAACGCTTGATTGAGTTATTAAACCCAGAAGTTACCCATTACGAATTTTTTCTTGGTCGTCCCGCGATCGCTCTAGCTGACTGGTCAGATGATAACGCCCTATTAGCCGCAATTCCCGAACGTAATCCTTGTATGGATGGACAATTCAATGTATTTTTAACTACGATTACCAAATTTTCAATTTGTCAGCATAGGAGTTTGAGTTTCTACAACAGTGCGATACTAAATTAACAGTCGCAAAGATATTGGCTGATGTGCAGATGAACTTGGATGTAGTGAGAAAACTTTAGCAGCAACAGCTAATTTTGCTGAAACCGACTTAATTCAATGGCACTAACTGTTGTATTTTGATTACAATCTGGACGTTTCAACCAATCCGGATTTTTTTTTGCCCAAAAACATATATTTAATTGAAATTTACAAAACCTTGCGAAAACATAAAGATTTTATCAAAGCAACTTTTTTTGCTTACGTATGACAGTAAGTCAAGATACATTAGCAAAAGACTCGATTGCGAGCTTATACTTAAGTAGTCAACCTTTGAACATCTCAGAGAATTTGCGGATGAAATTAACTAAACATGTCAGCATTGCTGCTGCTAGTCTTGTCTTAAGTGTTGCTGCTATTAGTGCTAAACCTGCACAAGCAGCCAGTGTAGTATTCGACCAGCAAGTTGGTCAAGAATACAAATACAAGATAAATCTTGATAATGCCAATGCTGCTGATAACAAGGAAACATTAAGAGATAAGTCATCGTGGACTGTGTCCGGAATGAAGGGTGTGACAAAAGTGTTTACTGACCTGAATTACTTATTAGCTTTAATCAGCTCAGACCAAGATTCTGTTCAGTTGACTCTAAAACAATCAGTGACGGATAAAGTAGGCACTTCACCTTCATTCTTGGAATTTTCTATATTTAGTCCTTTTGCCCCAAATAGTGTAGATTGGAGTCTGACACGCTTAAACCCCAAAGGCAGTAAGCCTAGCCAAACTGGATTTTATGGTGAAGTCATAGGACCTGTAGAAGATGTCCCTGAACCCATGACAGTTGGTGGTTCCTTGCTAGCTGTAGGCTTGGGCGCATGGATGAAGCGTAAGAAAGCAGAATCTGCTCAAAACGCTTAATTAATCAAGCATTACCACTGTTAAATAGTTAGTTAACGGGGTGCAAAAACCACTGTGACCATACAACTAACCTTATGCCCCCAGAGATTGCCTGTGATTCTCTCTGAGGGCATTTATATTGGTCTCGTCAAGGGATTTTCAATATCAGGAAGCATACTGTTTCGGATCTGGTAGTATGGGTGTATCGCCTATCCGCTGAATTTAGCTAACTTGAAAATTAAATTTCTCATCATAGTAGAGATAGTAGAGGGCGATCGCTGACAAAATGATGGAAACTTTGAAGTTAGAGTAGCTAAAGATCTGCATCAACTTTACTAGCATCTACTCACCACACACGCTACAAATGGGGGTTTTAAAGATTCATCCTGATGAAATTACCGAATAGCAACTTACCCCAGGATCAGGGAAAACTCTGAATAGACCGTTACCTTGCATTTAGGAGCTTTCTCTATCTCTTCATCTCGCCAACTGGGGAAGTTTCTGTTTGCTGAAAAGAAGTTAATTGTTTTTTTCTAAAGTATTGTTACCACATCGTGATATGATTCAGCTGACTGGATGTGCAGTCATCATCCTTAGCTGTACTGGTTTCGAGTCCCGTGAGCTTGTCAGACGAATCAAATGCATCGACTCCAACAACGCAAAATGCTCAATCTGGTTCTGAGGACGAAGAACGAGTAAACTCTATGGAGGAGTTCTATCAACTCTACCAGAAGTTGTTGGTAATCACACTTGTGTTGACAGGGATAATTTTTTTCTCTGTGTGGATTTTTTATTCCCTAAACATTGCTCTCAATTATTTGATTGGGGCGTGTACAGGTGTGGTTTACTTAAAAATGCTGGCCAAAGACGTTGAGCGACTCGGTGGTGAGAAAACGCGTCTGAGTAAAAGTCGTTTGGCTCTATTTGTTGGGTTGATTATATTGGCAACTCAATGGCATGAGCTAAAGATTTTGCCCATATTCTTGGGATTTCTAACTTACAAAGCCACGCTCCTCGTCTACACCGTGCAAACTGCGTTTCTTCCTGATTCTTAACAAGTCAGGCTCACAAAGATAATACTCCCATCCTCGCTCGTTGGGGAAAATGCTTGAAGAATGCAAATGCTTAGTGTCTTAAACGCCTTTAATTCATTTCCCCTCGCCTCATTAGAAGTAGGTCATCATTTCTACTGGCAATTGGGCAATCTAAAAATTCATGGGCAGGTTTTTCTCACCTCATGGTTTGTGATTGGCTTGCTAGTAATAGCTTCACTAGCTGCTACTCGCAATGCCCAAAGAATTCCTCGCGGCATCCAAAACTTAATGGAATATGCCCTAGAATTTATTCGGGATCTAGCAAAAAACCAACTTGGTGAGAAAGAGTACCGCCCTTGGGTGCCATTCCTAGGCACATTATTCTTGTTTATCTTCGTATCGAACTGGTCGGGCGCGCTCATACCCTGGAAACTAATCAAGTTGCCATCTGGTGAATTAGCAGCTCCCACCAATGACATCAATACGACTGTAGCATTGGCATTGCTGACCTCTTTAGCGTACTTTTACGCGGGTTTTAGCAAGCGGGGTTTGGGCTACTTTAAAAAGTATATTGAGCCAACGCCTGTTCTGTTGCCGATCGCGATCCTAGAAGATTTCACCAAGCCCCTCTCCCTAAGCTTCCGTCTATTCGGAAATATATTGGCGGATGAATTGGTTGTAGCGGTGCTGGTTCTGCTTGTTCCTCTATTTATACCTCTGCCTGTCATGGCTTTAGGTTTATTTACCAGTGCCATTCAAGCCCTGGTATTTGCTACCCTGGCCGGGGCATATATTCACGAGGCCTTAGAGGGACATGGTGGAGAAGAGCATGAGGAGCATCATTAACGCTTCTCAGTAGATAGCACAGTTCCGACGAGCCTAGATGCTCAAAACATCGCCCAGCGCGATTTGTAAGAACTTGGTGCAGCGTGGAAACCACGTCTTAACTAGTTAACCTACTTTTGTTAGTTCTGTACTTCAAGCAAGGAAAATCATCATGGATCCATTAGTTTCTGCTGCTTCAGTTCTGGCTGCTGCTCTAGCAATTGGTTTGGCTGCAATTGGCCCTGGTATCGGTCAAGGTAATGCCGCAGGTCAAGCAGTAGAAGGTATCGCCCGTCAACCCGAAGCAGAAGGCAAAATTCGGGGTACTCTACTGTTAACCTTGGCGTTCATGGAATCCCTAACCATTTACGGTCTGGTAATCGCTTTGGTGTTGCTATTTGCTAACCCCTTTGCTTAAGACCTAAAAGTTTTATGATTGTAGAGACGTGAATCTTCACATCTCTACAATTAAAATCTTTTGGGTATGGAATCGTTCTGATGTAAGTTACCCTTGTTGGCTAAGGGTTCCTAAAATTTAAACGGTTGGATGATTTTGCTAGCCATGAAAACTGCTACTCCAACCCAAGAGGAGAGAAATGTTTGATTTCGATGCTACTTTGCCCTTTATGGCATTGCAGTTCCTGTTGTTAGCAGCTTTGTTGAATGTAATTTTCTATAAGCCACTGACCAAGGTGCTGGACGATCGCGATAATTACATCCGAACGAATACCCTTGATGCCAAAGAACGCTTGGCGAAAGCCGAACGCTTAACCCAGGAATATGAGCAGCAACTAGCAGACGCTCGCAGGCAGTCGCAAGCGACCATAGAAGCAGCTCAGTTGGACGCTAAGAAAATTACTGCTCAAAAAATCGCTCTTGCGCAACAGGAAGCTCAACAAGAGAGAGAACGCGCTGCTATTGAAATAGAGCAACAAAAACAACAAGCTTTTAGCGAGTTAGAACAACAAGTTGATGCTCTAAGCAGACAGATTCTAGAAAAACTATTAGGGCCGAATTTCGCTAGATAAGCGAAAGTATAGGTTCTGTGAAAGCATACGCGCAGATGGGGACTTTTCCCAAAGCGCTTAATTAAGTGTCAAAAAAGGCACTTTTTTCCTTCGGGAAGTTAAGCAACTTGATTTCCTTTAAGGAAGTTAAGCAACTTGATTTCCCTTGGGGAAAATACAACGTATTAGCAAGCGAGCAGCGCACTTGTAGATGGGTAACATGGGCACATTCTTATTACTTGCCACAGAACACTCTGAATTAGCAGAAGGCGCAGCTGAAGGTGGTTTCGGTCTAAACCTAGATCTGTTTGAAACCAATCTCATTAACCTAGCGATTCTGGTTGGCATATTATTCTACTTCGGACGTAAAGTTTTAAGCAATATCCTGAACGAGCGACGGTCAAATATTGAAACCGCAGTTCGGGAAGCAGAAAAGCGCCAAAAAGAGGCACAAATTGCTTTATCTCAGGCGCAAGATCAGTTAACTCAGGCTCAGGCAGAAGCGCAACGCATCCGCAAAGCTGCTGAAGAAAGCGCCCAAGCTGCAAAAGAAGCTCTGTTGGCAAAAGCAGCGCAAGACGTAGAACGCTTGCAACAAACAGCAGCAGCAGATTTGAACACAGAAAGAGAGCGAGCGCTGGCCGAACTGCGACAACGGGTAGCCGCATTGGCATTGCAAAAAGTCGAATCAGAACTGCGGACTGGGATTGCTGACGATGTGCAACAAACAATCATTGACCGCAGCATCGCGCAGGTGGGAGGACGCTGATGAAAAGTAATATAGAAACAGCCGAAATCGCCCAGCCTTACGCACAGGCTTTGATGTCAATCGCCCAATCCCAGAATCTGGCAGAACAGTTTGGTGAAGATGCGCGTGCATTGCTGAATTTGTTGAAAAATTCAGCACCACTGCAAAACTTAATTGACAACCCGTTTATTCAGGCAGAACGGAAAAAAGCGGTGCTCACTCAAATACTGGGTGATGGAGCAAATCCCTACTTACGCAGATTTTTTCTGTTGCTGATAGACAAACGGCGGCTTTTCTTCTTGGAAGCGATTTTACAGCAGTATTTAGTGTTGTTGCGCCAGCTGAATCAAACCGTATTAGCGGAAGTGACTTCAGCCATTCCCCTCACAGAAGCTCAACAACAAGCTGTAATAGATAAGGTTCTTGCCATAACTAATGCTCACCAAGTAGAACTGGAAACCAAAATCGACCGCGACTTAATTGGTGGTTTGATCATTAAAGTAGGATCGCAGGTAATTGACGCTAGTTTACGGGGTCAGTTGCGCCGCCTTTCTTTGCGCTTAACTTAAGCAGTTCATAGAAATTCAATAGTTTCGGTGAACCGATTACTCTGTTCCGTCTCCCAAGAAAAAAGTTAGACACATGAGCATTTCAATCAGACCTGACGAAATTAGTAGCATTATTCAACAGCAAATCGAGCAATACGACCAAGAGGTCAAAGTTGCTAACGTCGGTACCGTACTGCAAGTCGGTGACGGTATTGCCCGGATCTATGGTCTGGAAAAGGCTATGGCTGGGGAGCTATTAGAATTTGAAGACGGCACAGTTGGCATCGCCCAGAACTTGGAAGAAGACAACGTGGGTGCGGTGTTAATGGGTGAAGGTCGGGAAATTCAAGAAGGTAGCTCTGTAACTGCTACTGGTAGAATTGCCCAAGTACCCGTAGGGGAAGCTTTGGTGGGACGAGTTGTCGATGCATTAGGTCGTCCCATTGATGGTAAGGGAGATATCAAGTCTTCAGAAAGCCGTTTGATTGAATCTCCAGCTCCTGGTATTATTGCTCGTCGGTCTGTACACGAACCGATGCAAACCGGGATTACAGCTATTGACTCGATGATTCCCATCGGTCGGGGTCAGCGGGAATTGATCATTGGCGATCGCCAAACTGGTAAAACAGCGATCGCCATTGACACCATCATCAACCAAAAAGGTGAAGATGTAGTTTGTGTCTACGTTGCTATTGGTCAAAAAGCTTCTACCGTAGCTAACGTTGTCCAAACACTGCAAGACAAAGGTGCAATGGACTACACCGTAGTCGTCGCCGCTAACGCCAGTGACCCTGCAACTCTACAATTCCTCGCTCCCTATACCGGAGCCACCATTGCTGAGTACTTCATGTACAAAGGCAAAGCTACTCTAGTAATTTACGACGACCTTTCCAAGCAAGCCCAAGCTTATCGGCAAATGTCCTTGCTGCTACGTCGTCCACCCGGACGGGAAGCGTACCCCGGAGACGTATTCTACATTCACTCTCGCTTGTTAGAAAGAGCAGCGAAGCTGAGTGATGAATTGGGTAAAGGTAGCATGACCGCTCTACCCATCATCGAAACCCAAGCAGGTGACGTATCAGCATACATCCCCACCAACGTAATTTCCATTACCGACGGTCAGATCTTCTTGTCGTCTGACTTGTTTAACGCTGGTATTCGTCCGGCGGTAAACCCTGGTATTTCCGTATCCCGTGTAGGTTCTGCGGCGCAAACCAAGGCAATGAAAAAAGTTGCCGGTAAGATTAAATTGGAACTAGCCCAATTTGACGACCTGCAAGCCTTCGCGCAATTTGCTTCTGACTTAGATAAAGCCACCCAAGACCAGTTGGCAAGAGGTCAACGCTTACGGGAACTACTGAAGCAGCCCCAAAATGATCCACTCTCCGTATATGAGCAAGTAGCAATTCTCTACGCGGGTATCAACGGTTATTTAGATGATATCCCTGTAGAAAAAGTTACCAGCTTCACCAAAGGTATACGCGATTACTTAAAGACAGGCAACGCTCAGTACGCTGAAGCAGTGAAATCTTCCAAAGCACTGGGTGACTCTGAAGAAGCTGCTTTGAAGGAAGCGCTAACCGAATTCAAAAAGACCTTCAAGGCGACAGTGTAATTAGTCATTGGTCATTGGTCAGTAGTCATTAGCAATTGACAACTGACAACTGACCACTGACAACTGACAACTGACAACCATCAAAGAATATGCCTAATCTTAAAGCAATACGCGATCGCATTCAGTCGGTCAAAAACACCAAAAAAATCACAGAAGCCATGCGGCTAGTAGCGGCGGCGAGAGTACGTCGGGCGCAAGAGCAAGTATTAGCAACCCGTCCTTTTGCGGATAAACTAGCGCAAGTTTTATACGGTCTGCAAACCCGTCTGCGGTTTGAAGAAGCCAACTTACCTCTGCTGAAAAAGCGCGAAGTGAAAACAGTAGGGCTGTTGGTCATAGCAGGCGATCGCGGTTTGTGTGGCGGTTACAATACTAACGTCATTCGTCGCGCCGAAAATCGTGCCAAGGAACTCCAAGCCGAAGGTAAGGATTACAAATTTGTCTTGGTAGGTCGGAAGTCAATCCAATACTTCCAACGCCGCAACCAACCAATCGATGCTACTTACAGCGGCTTAGAACAAATTCCCACCGCAGCCGAAGCTAACAAAATTGCTGACGAGTTGTTGTCTTTGTTCTTGTCGGAAAGTGTAGACCGGATTGAGTTAGTCTACACCAAATTTGTCTCTTTGGTTAGCTCTCGTCCGGTTGTACAAACCCTGCTTCCTTTAGATGCTCAAGGTTTAGAAGCAGCAGATGACGAAATTTTCCGCTTGACAACCCGTGGTGGACAATTTCAAGTAGAACGGCAAAAAGTGACTACTCAAGTCCGTCCTTTGTCCCGTGACATGATTTTTGAGCAAGATCCAGTCCAAATTCTGGATTCTCTATTGCCTTTATATCTAAGTAACCAGCTATTACGGGCACTGCAAGAATCAGCAGCTAGTGAACTAGCAGCACGGATGACTGCGATGAACAACGCCAGCGACAACGCCGGTGAATTGATCAGAACCCTATCCTTGTCTTACAACAAAGCTCGACAAGCTGCAATTACCCAAGAACTTCTAGAAGTTGTGGGTGGTGCTGAAGCATTAACTTAGAACTCAATTGGTAACTATCACTAATAGCTAATTGCTGGTAACTTTAAAACTAGCGATTAGCTATTTTTGGTTTTGAGGATGTTTTAACTTTTTACTTTTGCCTTGTTCGCTCAATCAGAATAGTGATATCGACAAGCAATAATCGTTAAATACTCATCATCAACCGCATAAACTAACCGATTAGTATCATCAATTCGCCGCGACCAAAAGCCAGCTAGATTCTCCCTCAGTACTTCTGGTCTTCCGATTCCCTCAAACGGTAGTCGGATTGTGGCTTCGATCAGTTTATTAATTCGTTTTAACGTTTTCTTGTCTTGCTCTTGCCAGTATAAATAATCCTTCCAAGCCTCATCTGTCCATGCTAGCTTTCTAGTCATCCAACAAATTTCGCTCCACCACTTTCCCCTGTTTGAATTGAGCAATAGAACGCTCTAAATGGGCAGCATTAGCGGGAGACTTGAGTAAATGAACAGTCTCCAGCAAACTATTAAATAACTCTAGCGACATCACTACCGCATCCTCCGCATCCCGTCTAGTGATGATGGTATAGTCGGCATCTTCTACCACTCGGTCTAAAACAGCCTTGAGGTTATTTCTCGCTTCGCTAAAAGACACAACTTTCATTTAATTGATTATTGTACTGTTTATTGTACAAGTATAGCGATTCAAAATATATTCAGCAATCCCAAGCAACTACGAAATCAACATGTGAACTTAGCCGCAGTTTAATATTTTTTTGTCATCACCTGACACATTTCCCTAATAGCAGACTATAATACATATATCACAAGCATGGGGCTTTAACGGTTTCGACAGGTTGGCGAACGCTGCTCTGTGATTCAGGTCGAGAGTGAGTCTCCTCTCGCAAATCAAAGGCTCAAAACAAAAGTAAATGCGAATAACATCGTAAAATTTGCTCGTCGGGAAGCTCTAGTAGCTGCCTAAACGCCTCTTATAGGTTCGAGCGTCTTTAGTCCGACTCCGTTAAGGGCTAGAGACCAACCCCAACGGATGCTCTAGCAAGTGTTCTCTGGTTGGCTTGCTAGCTAAGACTTAATCAGAGCATCCTACGTTCGGGATAATGAACGATTCCCGCCTTGAGGATTAGATAGGCTAAACCTGTGAATGAGTGGAGGGTTAATACCCAATTTGGACATGGGTTCAACTCCCATAAGCTCCATATTTATA
The DNA here is from genome assembly GCF_963875285.1 of Calothrix sp. NIES-2100. Lineage (NCBI taxonomy): Bacteria > Bacillati > Cyanobacteriota > Cyanophyceae > Nostocales > Calotrichaceae > Calothrix > Calothrix sp. NIES-2100. The sequence goes on along the minus strand of NZ_CAWNLA010000001.1, from coordinate 6,041,927 downwards.
TAAACTCCATATCCACCTGATAATTTGATATCAAGGTGGATATTTTTTTATGGGTAATTCCGAAGTAATTGTTGTTTGTCAAAATCCGGCTTGTGGTAAAGAATTTCGTAAACTTAAAGCTGAGTTTAACAGAAGTGAACGATTAGGAAGGCCACATTTCTATTCTAAATCATGTTACGGCAAGTTTAAAGGATTAATTAATTTCAAAGATAAAATTAATAGAAATACGTCCTATTTAAGAGAAATAATTAGGCGAGATGATTTTTCGCCCTTTCGATATCATCTAAAAGTGATGAAAAAGTCTGCGAAACACAGAAATCAAGATTGCTGTGTAACATTAACCGAACTAAAGCTTTTATGGGAACAACAAAATGGTACTTGTCCTTATACAGGTTGGAATTTAATTCTTTTACCTTGCACTACTGATTATGAAAATACGCTTTTAACTATTAACAGAGCCAGTGTAGATCGTATAGATTCAACTCAAGGCTACACTTTAGACAACATTCAATTTGTGGCTGTAATTGCTAACTTTGCTAAAAATGCTTTTACTGAAGAAGAATTAATCAATTTTTGTTATGATGTCGCTCGCTATAAAAAATCGTATGTAGATAACTTGAATACCTTAATCAATCCCAATAGCGAGAATACTAAACATTTATTGTTAGGAAATCGCCGAGATGAATATTCACCGTTTCGTCAGCATCTCATATCGGCAAGAAAACGGGTAAAAAGTAAAGGCAGGGAATGTACTATCACGCTAGAATATTTAAAAGAATTATGGGAACAGCAGGGTGGAAAATGTCCCTATACTGGCTGGGAATTAGACAATCCAAAAACTACAGAGGATTGGAATGGTCGTCAGCTACATCCAAAAACTGCAAGCTTAGATAGGATAAATACTGCACTTGGTTATGTTCCGGGAAATGTCCAGTTTGTTTGTGTAATTGCTAACTTCGCCAAGCGAGATTTTCCAGAAGAACAACTTTTAGAATTCTGTCAAGCTGTCGTTAAATATCGGTTGACAAAGCAACAATGTTATTCTTGATAAGCAATAAATAAGCCTAAAAATTGAATTTAGTAGAGATAAATCATGCGATCGCACTTACTCGCTTTGCTTGTAAAGCTAGAATTAGCGAGAATTTTACCTGCTGGACAATATTTGTAGTCATAAGTAAAGATTTGGTAAATCAAAAATTCCAGAAATTGTATGGAAAAAAGTTTAAATAAGTGTTCGCTTATTATTTTGACACATGCGAAATCTATGTTGTAGGGAATAATTACTGAATTCAGCGATATAGCAATTAAGTAAAAAAATTAGATTAAATTATTAATTTGAGTAAAAATACTGGTTTTGCTCGAGTAATAAGTCAAATTCTTGAATAGAACAATAAGGAAAATATTAAATTAAAAGAGCTTTCTAATGTACTACAGAAATGCGATCGCACTTTCCTATTCCCTAAATATTCTCTGCGTTAATTCCTAAATCCCGTAGCTTTTGCGGCAGTCTATCAGCGCGTTCTCTTTCTTGTTGCACTAATTCCTCGGGTGTAAGTAATTTCCGTCCTTTTTGGTCGTACCAATATAACCATTCTCGCGTCCGTCCCAAGTAAGTACCGCGTTCTCGCCCTATTGCTAAAGCAATTTCTGGCATCCACACCCGTGAGCCTGGTTGTAAAATATAGTTGCCCTCAACTAAGCGATAAACTTCTAAAGGTTCTCGTTTGCGGCGATATCTGCGACTAAGTACGTAAATGGCGTAATACAAAATTCCTAGTTGGGCGTAATCAATTTTTTTCTGTTTGTACTCGCCACCAGAGGTTTTGGAGACGACTTCTAGAGCTAAGATAGGAACAGTACCCACCGCCTCTTCCCACCGTACATAACTTAAGCGCCTCTCTTCTTCTACAAAGCGTTTTAATCCTAAGCTGAGAAATCCATCTGGTACTAATGGCGGTTGTCATGGTGCATAATAAATGCCCAGATCCACACCAAAATACCAGTCAGTACGGTCATTCCATGCTAAAGCTAAAATCGCTGCTAATAAATTAGGGATGAGGTTTTGCAGTTCGTTATCCACTGGGGTGTCATCAGAGTCGGTTGTACTGTACCATGACAGTCTTGGGTGAGTAATGGTAACCATATTTTATGGTTAAAATAATCAAGCTCCTGAGAGTATCCACCTCTTAACAGTCAGATTACGCCTGTCACAGATAAAATTTATATATGAACGCTACACAAGAAAAACTAAAACATCAATTTGCACAGGCCTTGGTGGCTGCTTTTGGCGATGAGTATGCTGGAGTAGATCCGATTTTGGTGACTGCTAGCAATCCTAAGTTTGGTGATTATCAGGCGAATGTGGCTTTATCCCTGAGTAAAAAGCTAGGAAAGCAACCAAGACAAATTGCAGCGGCGATCGCGGATAAACTAGATGTATCAGAAATCTGCGAAGCACCAGAGATTGCTGGGCCTGGGTTTATCAATCTGAAGCTCAAACCCACATACCTGGAAGTACAATTAAATGCGATTCAGTCAGATTCTCGATTAGGTGTACCCACAGCGAAAACACCACAGCGAGAAATTGTCGATTTTTCCAGTCCCAATATTGCTAAGGAAATGCACGTTGGGCATCTGCGCTCAACTATTATTGGTGATAGTATTGCCCGGATTTTGGAATTTCTCGGACATGATGTCTTGCGGTTAAACCATGTGGGTGATTGGGGTACTCAATTTGGGATGTTAATCGCCTACCTGCGGGAAGTTTCCCCAGAAGCTCTAACTACTGCTAATGCTTTAAATATTGGTGATTTAGTCAGTTTTTACCGCCAAGCCAAACAGCGGTTTGATGCAGATGAAGTATTTCAAGAAACAGCAAGACAAGAAGTTGTCAGATTACAAGCAGGTGCGGAAGATACAATCCATGCTTGGAAACTGCTATGCGAACAATCAAGACAAGAGTTTCAAATAATTTATGACTTGCTGGATATCAAGGTAACAGAACGGGGCGAATCTTTCTACAACCCCTTACTACCAGGAATTGTGGCAGATTTAGAAGCATCTGGGCTACTGGTGGAAAATCAAGGGGCGAAATGTGTATTTGTAGAAGGATTTACTAACAGAGAAGGTGAACCGCTACCTTTGATTGTGCAAAAAACAGATGGTGGTTATAATTACGCGACAACAGATTTAGCCGCTTTACGCTACCGGATTCAACAAGATGAAGCCAAGCGGATAATTTATGTAACAGATGCTGGACAATCAAACCACTTTGCCCAATTTTTTAAGGTAGCACGCAAGGCCGGATGGATTCCCGATGATGTGGAATTGGTTCATGTACCTTTTGGCTTGGTTTTAGGGGAAGATGGTAAGAGGTACAGAACTCGTTCCACAGATGCAGAACGGTTGCGGGATTTGTTAGATAAAGCAGTTTCTCGTGCGCGTGCAGACTTAGAAGTTAGACTAAAAAAAGAAGAGCGCGAAGAAACAGAAGAATTCATTAATAAAGTTGCTGAGGTAGTTGGTATCAGCGCAGTTAAATATGCTGATTTAAGCCAAAACCGCACTAGTAACTATATTTTCAGCTACGACAAAATGCTGGATCTCAAAGGTAATACTGCACCTTATATGCTGTATGCTTATGCACGGATTCAGGGAATTAGCCGCAAGGGTGATATTAACTTTGAGGAGTTGGGAGAAAATACCAAAGTTCTGTTGGAACATGAAACAGAATTAGCACTGGCAAAATATTTACTGCAACTTGATGAGGTTATTAGTACTGTAGAGCAAGACTTAATGCCGAATCGGTTATGTGAATATTTGTATGAACTGAGTAAGAAGTTTAATCAGTTTTATGACAAAGATCACGGTGTTCCGATACTAATTGCTGAGGAACCTCTGCGGACATCTCGCTTAGTTCTGTGTGATTTAACAGCTAGAACCCTCAAGTTAGGTTTATCGCTGTTAGGAATTCAGGTATTAGAACGAATGTAGAAGTTTAGCTGGACTTTATTCAAACCAAAGAACGCAACTCTTTTGATTAGGAAAAACTTTTTTCTATTTTACTAAGTAGTTTTGTGAAAATGGCTAAAGTCTAGTATGGTGCGTTAAGCGTTTCGATAACGCACCAATAAATATGGTGAATATCGGCTAATTCTCACTCTCTCAAAGTCCCAAATTTTTATATAGCCGTAACACACCCTTGTATATTTAGAGAAGTGGTAGGGGCGGGGTCTCCCCCACCCTATGAGTACATTGAGGGTGGGGACTTCCGCGTACTGTTAAAAAGCGATCGCTAGCTGGTAGCGTAATAAAACATCAGCAAAAAAAGTTTATTCACAGCATGGGTGGCAAATTAATTGTATTTGAAGGGGTGGAAGGCTGCGGTAAGACCAGCCAAATGCAGCTTTGTCAAGAGTGGTTGCAAAGTCTTGGTGTTCCGGTAGTACTCACGCGGGAACCGGGGGGAACAGAATTAGGCTTAGATTTGCGCCGCTTGTTGCTAGAAAAGGCAGATAATAAACCGATCGCAGAGGTGACAGAATTATTATTATATGCTGCTGACAGAGCGCAACATGTAGAACAAGAACTGAAACCGAATTTAGCACAAGGCAAATATATTTTATGCGATCGCTATATTGAATCTACCATTGCCTACCAAGGTTTTGGTCGGCTTTTGAATATGAGTTTAATTGACCAGCTAAATTATATTGCTACTGGGGGTTTACAAAGTGACCTGACTATCTGGTTAGATGTCGATGTCGAAGTGGGACTGGCGCGCAAACGTGGTTCTGAAGCAGCCTTAGACAGAATTGAACAAGAAACAATCGCCTTTCATCAGCGAGTACAGCAAGGATACGCACAGTTAGCCGCAGCTTATCCAGAAAGAATTATACCCATAGATGGGAGTTTGAGCGCATTGGAGGTACATCAAATCATTCAAGGAATTTTGCGCGATCGCTTATCTTGGGAATAGGGCATAGGGCATGGGGGACAAGGGAGAATATAAAAAAGCTTCCCTCTCCTCCCAATGACAAATCACAAATCACAAATGACCAATGACCAATGACCAATGACCAATGACCAATGACTAATCCATTTACACCACTTCTAGGACAACAACAAGCTATAGAATTATTGACTCAGGCGGTGAAACAAAACCGCTTAGCACCAGCCTATTTATTTGTTGGGGCGGATGGGGTGGGACGGAGTTTAGCCGCGCGGTGCTTTATTGAGTTGCTATTTTCTAGTTCTGTAGAGACAAAATTAATTACGTCTTTACATAATCGATTGCTTCAAGGTAACCACCCAGATGTATTGTGGGTAGAGCCGACTTACCAATACCAAGGACAACTACTGACAGCAAAAGAAGCAGCAGAAAAAGGTGTGAAGCGTAAAGCACCGCCTGTAATTAGGTTAGAGCAAATTCGGCAAATTACTGAGTTTCTCGGACGGACACCTTTGGAAGCCTCGAGAAATGTGGTAGTGCTAGAACAAGCTGAAACAATGGCCGAAGCAGCAGCCAACGCTTTGCTGAAAACCTTGGAAGAACCAGGACAGGCGACATTGATTTTAATTGCACCCTCCCTTGATTCTGTGTTACCGACATTAGTATCACGCTGTCAACGCATTCCGTTTTATCGTTTAGATGGAGAGTCTTTAGCTGCGGTACTGACTCAAACTGGACATCAAGAGGTTTTGCAAAATCAAGCATTGTTGAGTATAGCTGCTGGTAGCCCAGGAAGTGCGATCGCATCTTACCAACAACTCACAGCTATCCCCCCTGAGCTACTAGAAAATCTGACAAAAGCACCTTCATCCTATCGTCAGGCTCTGGATTTAGCTAAAAAAATTGATAAAGATTTAGATACAGAAGCACAGCTATGGTTAGTTGATTATCTTCAGCATATATATTGGTATAACTGGTATAAAAAAGAGTTTATTAAACAATTAGAAAAAGCGCGTACATCTCTACTTTGCTACGCCCAACCACGTTTAGTTTGGGAATGCACTTTATTATCTTTGTATCAAAAAGTCAATAGTCAATAGTCAGTTGTCAGTTGTCAGTTGTCGATTGTCTCCCCTGCTCCCTCATCTCCATGCCCCATGCCCTACTTCCCACTCTGTTCTTCGCTAGGTGTCATTTGATAAAAATGAAGTTTTTGTTGCAGAATTAACCATAAAAAAGGTAAGTCTTCAATTAAATATCTTTTCCATAATCTCTGGGGTTCACATAACATTCTATATAACCATTCTAACCCTAATTTACTAATAAATTCTGGCGCTCTCTTGAGATTACCCGCTTCAAAATCAATCGTAGCTCCTATGGCAAAAAATATCTTGATATTGGGTAGTTGTTCTTTATATTTATAAATCCATTTTTCTTGTTTAGGCGCACCTAATCCTACTGCTAATACTGTTGCTCCTGAATTATTAATTAATTCAACGATATTTTTGCACTCTTGTTCGTTTTTTTCAAATCCAAAAGATGGTGAATGTGAACCGACAATAATATTCCGGCGAACTTTAGCATTAATTTTCTCTTGAGCCTTTGCTGCTACACCTTTAGCTGCTCCCAGGAGAAAGATTTTAATTTGTTCGTTTTTTTTGTGGAAAGTATAAAAGGCTGGAAATAAATCAGAACCAGATATTTTTTCTTTAATGGGATTTCCCAAAAATTTAGAAGCATAAATCAATATTTGACTATCACATAACCTATAGTCGGCACTACTATATACCTGCAAAAATTCTCGGTCATTTTGCAATTTCATTACATGATCAACATTTGGTGTAAAAACAATACCTTGCTGAAAAGTTTGTAAAAATTCATGTTTAAATAAATTATCTATCTCAATATTTAGCAAGCTCACTTTTTTTGTAAATCTTTGGTATTTAGAACTAGCATACTGTCTCAATAATCTAATTATTAACAGCTTTATTTGCCGATAATAAAATACCTTTTCAAGACGAGGATTCAGATAATTAATTAAGTTTGCCATATACTTTTAAGCCCATTATTGAAAATATCAAGACTTTGAGCATATGTGCTTTACATGCTCATGCATAAACAAAACAAGCAACTTGAAATGACCGGAAATTTTGTCTATCGGTCTTTGTAAAGTGTCCTCTTCTCACATCAATAGGAAATACTATCGAATGGCTATTTAGGCTCTGATGCATACAGCATCCTTATAGGCCAATAAAATTATCCATCTAGCTATCCGCTTGACTGTAGCGGGCAGATAGCTCAAGCTTCACAATAGACAAATGATAAATTAGTAGCCTATTTGATCAATTTTGATGAGTATGTAGTCAGCACAAAGCGTGCTGTAAAGCGCAGGAATAAAGTTCTGACGAAGAGCTGATTGTCCCCATAGAACTAATGAGATGAACCAGTAAATAAAAAAATCTTGCATTCTAGTGATTAACTAGGGTGCAAGTATATACAAAATTCTTCAGTTATAGCTTCTGAGCGTTACTCCAGGCTGATTCTTTGTCAACTAAAGAGTGCCATTCTCTGAAACTAAGAGGGTAATGATCTAAGCTAGAGAATTCTTAGGCAACTCAAACGTCTTGCGATCGCCATCATCTCTAGGTGTATAATCCTCTGAATAATTTGATCGTGTTCATGGAAAGACCTCGCATTATGGTCATTGGTACCAACGTAACTACGGTACAGCGTGTCAGCCGCTACTGTCTGAAAAAGGGTTTAGAAGTATTTCCTTACTACGGTATTCCGATAAATGACGAGGTGAGTTTGTTCGATCCCCATATCTTGGTGCTATGTCAACCGATACCTAATGAATTGATGTCCTCGATAGCGCAACTCTGTATTTCGTGGTCAGAACAAACCATTGATGGATATCTAACATTGGTTAGTTCTCCAACAGAATTGTCTATACCTTTGCAAGAGGTTCTGCAAATTTAAATTAATCCTTCTCGGATAGCGATCGCAGCTGCTTGGACGCGATCGTCAACGCTGAGTTTGTTGAGAATCATGCGTACATAGGATTTCACAGTTCCGAGTGAAAGGTATAGCTGATCGGCAATCCCTTGATTTGAATATCCGTTAGCAATCAATTTTAAAATTTCTCGTTCACGATTACTCAGAACTGGCTGTTGCATACTTTCAGAAATAGACGCTTTATGAGCAACTACCACAGGCCTAAGCATTCGAGAAACTTTTTCTGCTATTTTTGGGTCTAAATAAGCACCACCTTGGAGGATCAATTGAATAACTGCTATCAGTTGCTCCCATTCAATGGTTTTCAAACAGTAACCATCTGCACCAGCTGCAAGCATCCCCATCACTTGGGTGTCATTGTCAAATGCACTCAAGGCGAGAATGCGAATGGTAGAGCGATCGCTTTTGATCTGCTGTGTGGCTGTGATCCCGTCCATGACGGGCATATCAATGTCCATTAAAATTACATCTGGCAAAAGTTGTGCAGCTAGTTCCACAGCCTGTGCGCCGTCGGTTGCTTCGCCGACGACATCAAAGCCAGGTTCAAGGATAAATTGGCCTTTCATCCCTCGGCGTACCAAAGCATGATCGTCAACCAATAGTATCCGCAAGTTTTTTTGCTCGTTACTTTCAGGCATAATTCCTTGTCCTACATTCCCAATCCTGTAAATAATGGAACCTAGCCTTATCTGTATTAACTGGTAGGGTAAACCAAAAGGTACTACCCAATCCTTGGGAACTATCAACGCCGATTGTGCCACCGTGAGCCTCAATAATTTGGCGACATAAATAAAGGCCAAGCCCAGATTTACCACGTCGGCCTCGTCCTTGGATAAAACGCTGGAAAAGTTGTTCTTTTTCCTGTGGCGCAATCCCTATACCTTGATCGCACACAGAAACTTTTACTTGGTTGTCTTTGAAGCTTGCAACCTCAATTAATATTTGCTTATTAGGCTCACTGACGCGCACAGCATTATCTAACAGGTTTTGTAAAACCCGTCGCATCTCTAACTCATCACCATATATGGTTGGTAGCGATCGCCCAATTTTATAATCTAAACAGCATTTAGACTCAGAAATAGCTTGAACTTGGGCAATTACTTTGACAAATAGCTGTTCCCAATTGAGAGGCTGATAGTTCAAACTGACTCTATTACCTGCTTCATAGCGAGAGATATCTAAAAGAACTTCCACAAGCTCGAGCAGCTCCTCGTTAGCTTGGTAGTATTCTGCCAATACTTCCCTCCATGTGTCACTAACCGAACCAAAAGCTCCTTTGAGCATACTCTCTAGGGTATTACGAGTAGCCAACAAAGGGGTGCGGATGTCGTGGGATAGGGCGCAGATTAGCTCCTCAAGATTGTGATTGCGTGCCTTTATGGATGTCTGACGGCGGTGAATATCACTTACCATTCCATCGAGAATTTCCGCCAAGTAACCGATTTTGTCGGCCACAGAATAACCAATTTTGACTTCCATGTTCCCTTTACGCCACAGCTTGCTTACCGCTGTTAATTTGTGCAAAGGGACTTGAACGCGTCGATACAGAAGTTGCAGGTGAAACCCTACTACTAACAACATCATTACTGCGATCAAGATATTGAGGAAAATGTTGAGGTGGTATAAATCATTGACTAACTTTGCGCGATCGCTCAACAGTTTTTGCTGTTGTGGAATCAAGGTATTAATCTGAGTCCGCAAAGAATCAACTAAATCCCTGGATGTATGACTATACTGGCTGCGAACATGGGCCACCTCTTGTTGACTTAACTCGTTTTGCCACTGGTTATAAATATATTTAATGTGATCTAGTTGCTGGCGTTGCTTGGGGTTATCTTCTAGGAGATTGTAGAGGCGATTGAGGCGGCGATCCCACAATCCACGATCCGGTTGTTCACCCTCAACTATGCGACTTTCTATATCGATCGCTGCGTTGAGCAGATCATATTCTTCACGCTCTACCAACAAAGTATGATTTAAGCTCTCAGATGCTTGATGATAGAAATATCCAAGCCAGAGGTTCATGCCATGTTGTCCTAATATCAACAACACCAGCAAGACCAAACTTGTGTAAAGAGGTCTGAATAAATAACCTTTGTGAGTTGATGGAGTCATTAACCCCAATAAATTAATAGCTAGCACCCTAACAGATCCTTAAGCTCACATCAGCAATATCAAAAAATCGGTTGGTATTTTAGTTCATCTGAAATTTTGCACCATTCTCAACAGTATGAATGGCACAAACACATTAAACCATCTTCCCTTTAGCATAGCTGCCTTGTTTTTTAGGAGTTAAGTAGCTTGGCGATTGAATATAACTATATATAATCAGGTTAGAGGGTAAGGGAAAAAGGGAACAACCTTTACCCTTTAACTTTTCCCCTTCGCCCCTAATCCCCACGAAGTGGAGTTCCTGAGTTACCCCGAAAAAACTTGGCATAGTTTGGTTTAATCACACCAACTTACTTAATCTAAGCCTGTTCTCATTTCCAGCTTCTGCTTGCACCAGATTTTTGCTAAGAGATTGGCTGTCATACACATTCGTAGTTACGAAAATCGGACATAATCCAGGTTTACAGATTTAAATCCGTTGCCGAATAAATAATCTTGCACTTTCTTTTGTGTTTAACACTCACAAGTCAAAAGTCAATAGTCTAGGATAACTCTTGAATTTTGACTCTTGAGAGGCGATCGCACGCCACTTGCTTTAAGCCGGGAAACCCTGACAACGCAGTGGAAAGAGCAAATCGCGATCGCTAAAAGATTTAGCTCCTCTGGACGACACTCACAAATAGATATGCAAACTAGATGTGTTTTGTAGTTATAGAGGAATATTCACTGCTGCATATTAGACTTAACAATTCTGAGGAGGAAGCAAGTATATGCTTAATAGCTTGATTACTTCCTGGGATAAGTAGTTGCAAAATTAGTTTTGCGCCAATGTGCCGGCTCAACCATATCACACCAATAAATATGTTTTAGGGTTTTTGTTAAATAGATTACAGTATTTTTTTGAACTCTATTGTCAGAAGTATATCATTATTAAAGTTTTTTAAACAGCATATTCTGGCAAATTTTCCATAATATTACCAAATAATTAATTTACACTTGATTATTGGTAAGTTGCTGTGCTACCAAAAACACTTTTTGTTACAGCAATCCGATATTAGATCTAAGTTATAACGGCTACAAATATTGTAGATAATTGTTTTTAGCCTCTATCAATTATCATAAATTAATTTAATTATAGCTAAATTTCCATTAGGAAAAATTTATTTTTTTGTCTAAAATAATATTACAGTAGTTTCTTATATACCAGATAAACACTGAGCATTTGAGAAAAAATCCGCTCAACTTGAAGGTTAATCACTTGGTGTCTATATTTAGATGTACTAATGATTTTTAATTAACTTGTGGGCTGAGCAATATGCTGTCTAATTCAATATGTATGCTTGACATACAGACAGTTTGCTGTAACTGTACCACGCACTTGGGCTACAAAAATATTCCCAAAGATATAAAGGTTGATACATTTAGGCAAGCAGCGCTTAGGCTTTGCTCAGCGACCGGAAGCAGAGGAAGTGATTTGTATGAGTAATTTCGTGAATTGATATTACCCGACATACCGCACCCTCTGGTGACGGCGGGATTTTGGGATAAGTGAGGGGTCTTACCCCTAATTCGCCAGCAGTATCCTATTGTGGGTGGGGAGGATGTCAATTAAGGAGTACCATAATAAATTCCTCTGCCATTAGTACCGAGGAAGACAAGTCCAAATTGCTGCTGACTAGCTTCCATGACATTCGGGTCATTACCTATCGGCTGCTGCGGATCGCTAATAGTTGTCCATGTTTTGGCATTATCTAGAGAACGGAATACTCCCTCACCCAGACCTGCAATTTTGCCATACAAATACAGTGCAGGAATTGTGCTTCCTGGTTGTGGCTTCCCAAAAGCAAATAAATAAGCTCTCTCCACTAGAGGAATCTTGGTGAAAGTCTTCCCAGCATCAGTTGAGCGATGCAGTCCGTTCCAATTGAGGCTAACCCAGACCTCACCGTTAACTCCGGGAACGGTTTTGAGCATAGACCAACGTTCAATGGCTAGCGATGAGTTAACAACGCTAAAGGATGCACCCCCATTACTACTGCGGTAAACTTTGCCATTACTGTAGTAGTAAAATACATTACTGACTTTGTCTGCTGCTAGTGGTTGACCCCAGTACCAAGGCCCTTGAGGGCCATAGGGCAATCCTGATACTTTACTCCAAGAAGCGCCGTTGTTGGTCGTGCGGAGTGGCTGACCCTGACTGGTAACCACCACAAACAAATTTGGGTTAGTGGGTGATATAGCTACACGTAGGGGTATTGTATTTTGGGGAAATGAGGAAAACTTCTTCCATGTCTGTCCGCCATCTGTGGAAGTTGCTCCATTATAGGTATTGTTCCATCGATTGCCGCCAACACGCACCAGGCGTAAAGGATTGCTTTCGCTGTAAGCAATACTGTATGTGTCTTGAAAGCGCAGACCATTTGTGCCACCCAACTGTGTACAAGGGTAGGTATTTAGTTTGTTGTGTTTAAACCCGTCTACATCAGCTAATCCGCTGAACAACATTGATCCAATCTTAGGGGAGACTAGGGCAAAGCTAACCACTTCCTCATGTCCGTTTTCGTAGTTAGACCATACAGGAGAGTCAGTGTCAATCTTTTCTGTTTGCCATGTTCCATACCAGTCTGTTAACCAGACCCTACCAGGAGTTTTGGGGTCAAATTCAATATCTGAGGCGGCTGAAGCGAAATACCAGTCAGGCCACCAAGGTACTTGAGAGTTCAAAACCCGCTTTTTTTGCAACCATGAGCTTCCACCATCAATAGATTTAAAAATCTTATAAGTTTCACTATTTCGCGCCTGATAATCCACACTTAAAATTTGATCGGGATTGTTGGGATTGACAGCGATCGCACTAAACTTAGTTTGAGCATTAGCAGGTGTGATATTAGTCCAACTTCCATTTGTATATTTAGCTACGCCTGAATTATGTGTTGCATACAGTGTCCCGTTGCTAGCCAGAGCTATTCTATTGACTTTTGCGGGACTGCCTGCTAATTTTCGCCAGGTTACACCTGTATCATTAGATGCATATATTCCATCACCGTAGGCATTGGCGTACAGCAGACCAGACACTGTTTTGTGAAAAACGATGTTTGAGATGCCAATATTTGTTTGAGGTGTTCCCCCAAAGGAAGTAACTTTCGCCCATTTTTTGCCACCATCAGCTGACTTCCATAGACCATTTGTGCGGGAACCGAAGAAGATAATATTGGAATTAAAAGGATTAACCGCCAGTCTTTCGCTAGCCCAGCGTTGTTCTTCGTTACCACCCATAGGTAAGTCGATAGGAAGCTTAGTCCAGGTATTCCCCTTATTGGTGGACTTAAAGATTGTACCTAAGCCTGCTCCAGTGTTAGTGTATTTACCCGCAGCAATATAGACAACATTTGGGTTTTGTGGATCAAGTGCGAGGGCTTCGCCTCCATAGTAGTGGCTTTGAGCCAGAGGAAAGTGATCTGTTAAGGGTATCCATTTCTTATCTACAGAATTCCAACGGTAAAAGCCACCGACATCAGTTCTGATATAGACAAGATTCGGCTGTAGTGGGTGGGGATAAACACCTGTAACATAGCCGCCGCCGCCGATCGCCACATTCTGCCATTTATAGCTGGATGTCACACTACAACTAGGTTGAGCAGGTGTAATTGCGATCGTAGTAGTCAGAACTATTAAGCCGATACTACTAGCACCGATCAAGGGAATGGAGAATGTGCGATCGCTCATAGCCAATAGCCTAGATTTTGGAACACATTTAAAACTTACACGATGAAATTAAAGTCACAGGAAAATTACGCAACAATTGCTACTTTGAGGGTGATTTTATTGATAAAAATTAACTTGCTTGGTCTTGCAAAATGCGGCGTTTTTGGTTAGCCCCTGTATTTTTTAAAGCCACAGCTTCTAGAGAACTGTAAAGAGAATAAGGTAATAGCCAAACCGAATAGGCTGCGGCTAAAGTCAAAAGCGTGCGACTCGGATCTTCCAAAAGAATACGCCAGTTGGTTGTTATAGCTGTATGCATCAGTTTTACAGCTAGTGAACCATCTTGTAAACTGACTGCCCTGCGCGCAGAATACCGCAGATGGTAGGCTCTAGCTAGAGTTCCATATTCACTAATCAATTCTGGAGCGTATGAACGAGCTTTCTCAATTACCTTTGCTAAAGACTCTAACTGTTTGAGCAAGTTGGCTGAAAGTCCACCAGAATTCACTCGGTATAAAGTTAGAGCTTCAGGTATACCTTCTATTTGCCAATTAGTTTTAACAGCAATTCGCAGCCAACATTCTACATCTGTAGCATCAGAATTAGGATGGCGCAATCGCTCATCAAAATAAAAATCTTCGACAGTACCATGAATATTATCTTGGTATTTAATAGCATCAAAAACTTCCCGACGAATGATTGCTGCTGAACCATTGCTAATGGGATTTCGGCAGATAATCAAGGCTGGAGTAATCCCTGTAAGTTTTGGCATTTGATAAATACCTAAGGGTTCTCCAGTTTCATTAATAAAAGCAGAACGACTAAAACTAACTCCTACATTTGGCGAATTTTCCAGATGGTTAACGTGTTTTTCAACCTTTTCAGGTAACCAAATATCATCAGCATCGAGGAAAGTTAAATAATCTCCTTGAGCATGACGAATACCGGTGTTTCTTGCTCCTGGTAGTCCCCGATTTTTCTGGCGAATAATTCTAATTCTTGAGTCTGTAAATTGCTGACATATTTCTATACTTTTATCAGGAGATTCATCATCAATAATTAAAATTTCTAGATTTTTATAAGTCTGATTAAGTGCTGCTTGGACTGTAGCAGCTACATATTTCTCGGCTTTATAAACTGGGATAATGATTGAAACTTTTTTCATGTTAGTTGTCATTTGTCATTTGTCATTCTTACAAAGTTCTGATCGGAGGAAACCTCCGCTCAGACTTTGCGCTTTGTCATTTGTAAGAGGAGCAGGGAACAGGGCAGAATTTTCAATTCTTTGTCTCCCTTGTCCCCTCTCCTCCTCTGCGTCTGGTGCGGTTCCTATCTTGGAGGCTAGGAACCAGTCTGATCGGTCTGAACTACCTAACTCAAAGCTGGTCTTGGAGAATACGGCTTTTTTGGCGATAACCTGTAGTTTTTAAAGCAAATTTCTCAATCAAACTGTAAAGAGACTGGGGAAACAGCCAAAGCAAATAAGCCGCAGCCAAGGTCAAAATTGTCGGGCGGGGAATTTTTAGCAGAATCCGCCAGTTACTGACTAAAGCTTGATTGATTAGCTGCACAGCCATTGAACCAGCTTGCAGACGAACTGCATTGCGAGCTAAATACTGAAATTGATAAGCTCTAGCTAAAGATTGCCATTGATTAACTAATTCTGGGGCGTAGAATTGGGTTTTTTGCATTACTTTTTCCCAATAATCTAACTGTTTGAGTAAGTTAGCAGAAAGTCCACCGGAATTTACTCGATACAATGTTAGAGCTTCGGGAATACCTTCTATTTGCCAGTTAGTTTGAATAGAAATCCGAATCCAACATTCTATATCTTCTGATTGGCGGAATTGTTCGTCAAAATAAAAATCCTCTACAGTACTGTGCAGATTGTCAAAAAATTTAATCTCCTGAAAAACTTCTTTTCTAACAACAGCGGCTGAACCGTTACCCACAGGATTAGTGCAAAATAAATGAGGTGTAGTTATTCCTTGAAGCTTAGGCATTTGATAACTACCTAAAGGCTTTCCGGCTTCATCGATAAAAGCAGAACGACTAAAACTCACACCTACTTTTGGCGCATTTTCTAGATGAGTAATATGTTTTTCTAGTTTCTCAGGTAGCCAGATGTCATCTCCATCTAAAAAAGCTAAATATTCGCCTTGAGCATGACGAATACCCGTATTTCTAGCGCCAGCTAGCCCTCGGTTTTCTTGGCGAATAATTCTGATTCTCGAGTCTGTAAATTGCTGACAAATTTTTAGACTGCGATCGCGTGAAGCATCATCAATAATCAGAATCTCAAAATTGTCATAGGTTTGCGCTAGAACAGATTCCACTGTGGAGGCTATATAATTCTCAACTCCATACACGGGAATGATTACAGAAACTTTTTTCATTTTGCAACTACCTCATGTTTGTTAGGCTGTTGTTTCAGCACAAATAAGGTGACCACAAATGTATAGATGGGGAGAGCGATCGCATGAGCGACTAAAACTGCGATCGCCAGTCCTAAGATATTCCACTGCACACCTATGAATAAGGCTGTAGCAAAAATAGCTGTGAAAACCAAATTCCACCGCAAGTCCCAGTGGGGTTTATCTAATGTCCATAAACTTTGAGAAGCTGCATTAGCAAAAGGACGGGGGATGGCTGACAGACAAATTAAAATCAAAATTGGGATAGCTGCTAGCCATTTTTTGCCAAAAACAATTGGTACGTAAACAGGTGCTAGTGTCGATTGCAACAGAACTAAGGGAATAATGATGAATGCAATTGTTTTTAAACTCTTGAGATAATTATGCTTAAATTTTTCTGGGTCTGACTTGAAACTGCAAAAATGGGGGAATAAGGCTGTATCTATAGCATTAATTATGCTTAAACTAATTCCCAATCCGGCATTAAAGGCAAAATAATATATCCCTAAAGCTTCAACTCCTAAAAATCGCCCAGCAATTAGGTAATCTAAATTATTTCGCAAAGTTGCTAAAATTTCAACACCTAAAATACTTTTACTAAAATGAACTATTTCTTGCCACTTAGTAAAAGTAACTGCTTTGCTGGGTCGCCATTTGTGATTGCTATAATAAATAAATACCCAAATTGGCGCTATGAAGACTTTAGGCAAAACCATTGCCCACATTCCCCAGCCTGAAAATGCCAAAATGATGGCGAGAATATTATCTACGCAAGTAGTAAATCCCCCGGCAAATGCCATCACATGCATTTTATTTTCTCTTTGAATAAGTGATGCTTGTATTAGTCCAAAGGGAATTATTAAATATACGAAAGCAATTACACAAATTGGCAGAATAACTTGGTTATCTTTATATATCCAAGCTACAGGAAAAGCAACAAGACATTGAATCAAAAACAATGCGCCACAGACTAACCAATTTAACCAATATGCAGTTTGGCTCAATTCTTGGATATCTTTTTGATCGGCTTGAACTAACTTAGCCCAAATGCCATTACTAGTAAAAACTCTGATAAATTCATTGGTGGTTAAGACTATGGCTGCTAAACCATAGTCATAAGGATTTAGCAACCGGGCGACAACAACAGTTGTAATTAGACGAAACACCCGGTTAATAATTTCTGCTGAACCCAACCAGCTAAGATTACGAATTAGCTGGTTGGTGGAGAATTTGTGTTTGAGAGTATGGGCGAAATTTGCAACTTTTGTCACCACTATTTCGCCTCCCGACGGACAGCCCAATAATTGAGCATGGTGGCGACACGGAAGAAATCATAGGGATCTTCAGCCCATTGATCGAGGGATTTTTGCCAAGGATTACTACCCCATAAATCTGTCATTAGTTGGCGATCGCTTGTCGAGGTGGTTTCCCACATATCTCGGATTATGGCGCTATGGCGAATATACCAGCCTAATTCCGGCCAAGAACCATCTGTAGCTGGGCCTTTATTTTGAAATTTCGGAATTAACCCTAAGCGTCGTCGGAACCAATCTCTGGTAAAAATCATCAGTTTTTCCACACTAGAAACACCAGGTTTCCAGCCATAGTTAGCATCGACAATGGAATTTCCACAAATTCGGGAGACGACTTCTCCCCAGACGACGGCGTTTAATTTCCACTTGGGGGGAATGCGACTGTAGCAATCGGCGATCGCTTTATCTGCTAAGAAGGCATCGTAAGGTAAAATACGAAACATTACAGGCCCAGATAAAGCAGGGCCGTAACATACAGGACGCACTCGTTTATCTTCAGCACGGAGGCGATCGCGATCATTTCCTAGCTGTATGGGAACTCCAGCAAACCACTCCTGTTGGCGCTCTTCCATCAACTTGGCAAACATCGAAGGTCGAGAATCAGGATAAAATTTTCTGAAGCCTTCTTCCCGTTGAGATTTGAGGCGAGCTAAAGGTAGCTTACGCCCAAACATCCCATAATCTGAGTAATCGAGATTGTATCCTTTAAAGAAATCATCAATTAAGCAGGCGCTAAGTACTGTGTTAGTTCCTAATTTACGAATTTCTTCCCTAGTTCCTAAAAAGTGGTTATCTTCCAAAGACCACATCGCCCCCGAAATCTTCACACCAGGACGCATCCAGCGAGGATAATAATCATCATCCCTCGCAAAGCCAACATATTTAGCGCCCGCTGTTTGACATAACTGTTTAGCGATCGCCGCTTCTTGGTTAAAAACATCGTAGAGATTAAACCCGATGACAGAAGTAGGATCGGCGGCGGTAAATAGCACTACCCGTGAATCTAACCCACCACTGGTATAGCTAACAACCGGACTTAATCGCGGTAAGGTGCGGATATAGACGCTGTGACGTACTGCTTGCTCTAGGGCATCAGCAGCTTCGGGTAAACTCGTATACAACTCCTCTTGAAAAGGCTGCCAATATTCCCGACAATGGTAAGTCTTTTGTGCTAAGTTCCATACTGAGTGAGTAGCTGCACCAGCATATTTGATTTCTTGGTAATAGGTATGGGGAGGAGTGGCTTTCCATTGCCAAAGAAACTCCGCCATCGAAGCAGGATCTAGACTAACTGTAACTGCTGGATCATCAGCGATCGCTTCGGGAAATGAGGAAATTACACAACCCTCGATAGTTTGGGGTTGATATAAAAATAAAGGATAAAAACCAAAGTGATCGGAGAATAAATGAATCTGTTTCTCTCTTGGATCATAGATTAGGAGTGCAGCTGAGCCGTTATGGCGTTCCACAGCACTGACTCCCCCAGAGAGATATTGATCTAGTATGAGCCGATTACTTAAACCACCGCTATATTGATTTAGCTTTTCTGCTCTTTGCCATTCTGATTCATCCCACGCTACTCGTCCAGATGTCATCACCCGGACACCAGTAGCGCTGTGAAATGCTGGTGCAAATAAGCCGGGTTCATCTTGACTTACCCAAGCGATCGCTAAATCTGGCTCGACAATAATCTCTCTATACTCATCTGGAAAAAAGGTGAGACGTTCAGCGGCGGCGGCGATCCGTTCACTATTACTATCACCTATAGTTACGTATAATCCTGCCATAATTCTTTTTCTAGCTCCCTCAAATTACTTGCTTATTTCCACTAATTTTTTTTCTTGATTCCGCCCATCAAGGTAGGTAATCTCTGAAAGTAAAGTTTTCCACTTACTCAAATACTCTTTCCATGCATCCTTGACTGACTCTCTACCGTTCTTACCCCAGGTTTCTAACTGCGTCTGGGGTAGAGTAATCAAAGATGCGATCGCTTGAGCGAGTTTTTCGGGGTTATCTGGCGGAACTAAAAGCCCACAATCTGTCATTTGCTCGACTAAACCGTCTACTTGAGAAGCAATTACTGGTTTCGCTGCGGCTTTAGCTTCGCGAAAAACATTACCCCAAGGTTCCCAACGAGAGGGAATGACGACAACATCGCAAGTTTGCAAAAAAGCCGGAACGTCATCAATTCGTCCCACAAATTTCACGTTATCTAAACCTTGAGCTAATTGCTTGAGTTCTGACTCATCCGGGCCTTCCCCGCCAATGTAAAGTTGAATTGGTACGTCAGGAATTAATTTGATTGCTTGTAGTAAGACATCAAATCCTTTCTGCACACAAAATCTGCCATACGCACCTAAAATTAGAGGACGATCAATCAGTTTTGGGGTAACAGTCAAGAAATTATCCAGCAATGGACACTGTTGAATTACTGTTAATTTCTGGGGAGAAACTAGCTGTTTTTCCAGCATCCATTGACCTTGGGCTTGAGAAACGGCTACTACTTGATTACTCACACCATAAGATAGTTTAAGTAGCAACTCAAATCGTTTTCGGGAAGGAACTGTTTGAGTGAAGCCTTCAGAGTAATTATGCTCGTGAATCAGGATTTTAGAAGTTTGACTGTAAGCTAACAACTGGGGAAGCTGCGACCAAGTACATGCATAGTGAATAACAATCAAATCAGGCTTCCAGGTTTTGACTACACTAGGAGCTTCTGTCATCGGTAAGACGAGAAAATCCCACTGATTTAACTCTCTTGAAGCTATAGAAGTGTGCAAACAAGAGCGAACACCGCCAATTTTTTTATCACCAACAATATGTAATACTTTAGGTTTATTCATAATTTTAGGCTGAAAAATTTCTGTTCTTGTAAAGCAATACCAAATATTACTAAACCAGGCCAATAGATGTATGTTAAAGTTTCAATTCGTTCACCAAAAGTATATAAAAAAATCACTAAAAGCATACTTAAACAGATTTTAGCAAGCTGATATTTGTGAGCTTTATAAACTAAAGCAATAAAACTCCAGACTAAAGGACATACTAATGCAATGTATCCCACCATTCCTTTTTCAAAGAGTAGACTGAACCAAGTGTGATGAGTACCAATGGGCATAAATGCTGTAATAGCAGGCCCGGTTGTCTCTACAATTCCGTGACCCCATATCGGTGCTTCTCCCCAACGCTCTAAAGCTATCCGTCCCAAAATTTCTCGCACCCGTGAAGAACTCGCTCGCGCTTTGAGAAATTGTTCTTTAAATGTTTGGAAATAATTGATTAATTGGGTAGCAACAATCCCTGCTATAAAACTTGCTATTCCTGTGAAAATTTGGACTTCAGCTTTGTAAAAATTGACTAAAAACCAAGTGATTAAGGGAACAGTTACCAAACATAGCATTCCTAATCGCGAGAATGAATTGACGATTAAAGCTATGGAAGCGATCGCACCAATTAATCGCCATTTTTTGTTTGTTTCTTGACAGGCGAGAATGAAATGTATATTCGCTACCATTCCCAACGCCGGTGCCCAAGGTGCAAATAATTTTAGACGAGTTTGCTGGGTTTCTGCTTCAAAACCATAAAGACCAACAGTGTAATAAGCTATATCATTTCCGCCAATGGCTTTGAGGGGAGAAATATATAAATTATGGGGAAAGTGTAAGGTATATAAAAGGTAGCAAATGGGGAGGATAATTAAACTTTGTAAGCCGAGAATACAAACTGCTCGGTAAATTATTTGTGGTCGGATATTTAGACAACCTATTAGGGGGAATAAAGCTAAATAAGCCCAGGTTCTCGCCCAATTAATTGTGGTAGTAATTATTTTTCCTAAACCTAAATCAAAGTCTAGATGCGCCATAATTACTGTAATTTCCATGACTAACATGGAAATTATCCATACCCAGATAGTCAAGGATATATTGACTTTCTCTTCATCTTGTGTGTCTGTTTGTTGACGACAAATTTTTATGATTAGGTAGAAACTTAACAACCAAGCAATTAGAGATACATAAATGTAGTAGGCTCCCAGAAAATATAAAACATAGGTTCCGATTATAGAGTACCAAACTATTTTTTCTTCTAAATTTTGCGGTTTCATTCACCTAAAGTTATGTTATGAAAATCAATTTTTTTTAACGAACCGCCAATTACGCAGAAGGCGCAGAGAGAAGAACGAAATTTTTAACTATCAGAAGTTTTGCGTTTACTAAGGCGTAACCAAAGTAATACAAAACCAGTAGTTGTCAACAGGGAAGCCACACTCGCTCCTAAATAAACAAATGCTTTCTTCGGCTCACTAGGACTGGTAGGTAAGCTAGGTTCTGAGAGAATTTGAATAAATGGGTAAGAACCAAAAGCATTTGATTTACCAATATCTAATCTAGTTAAAGTTGAGGAAAAGACGGCTTCTGCAACTTGCATATCCCGTTTTAATGCATCTAAATTAGATTCTTTCTGTGCAAGAGTTTTCAACCTAGCCTCAAGCTGGGTAATTTGCTGATCGATTGTTTGTGCTTGAGATGCAAATCCTTTTTGATCTGCTTGAACTTTCACTAATTCTTGGAAGAGACTTTGGCGAGGATCAGTACCATAGTTATTGCTACTCAGGTTTAAAGCCTTAAGACTAGCTAGACTAACTGGTCTTCCTAAAATTGATTGACTGCGTGCTAATAAGGCCTGTTGAGCAGCTTCTAGCTTGGCTTTTTCTGCAATTACTGTGGGATGGGTAGGGAAAAATTTAGATTCTAAAACTACCAAAGCCGCACTAGAGTCGCTATAGTTTTTTAAATTCTGTTGAAATATCTGGTCTGTTTGCAGAGCAAAAGCATCTGTAGCTTGTGATGCAGATGATTTTAAATTAGTTGATAATTGTTGGAGACGAGTATTGGCTTGTTGTTGTTGAGATAATATGTCGGCTTTTTGTCTCCTGAGTTGTTCAATATTGATTGTTAGTTCTTTAATTTGCTCGTCAGAGTTCAAACCGGAACTAGCTTTGTAATTAGAAAGACGTTGTTGAGCTGCTTGCAATTTTTTCTGGGAAGCATTGAGAGAATTTTGAAAACCTACATCTTTTTTCACCGCTTCTTGAATTCTTAATTCATTAAGTTTCGCTTCCAGTGCTGCGTAAAAAGCGTAGGATTTATTCTGCGCTGCTTCTGGAGTTGTTCCTTTAAACTCAACCTGCATGATTGTGGTGTTATCTAATACTTTAATCCTGGGTTCACCAAACTCTTCTGGTGACATATTGAGTTGAGCAGATGCAGCTTCGAGTACAGATTCGCTTTCAGCAATGAATTTATAATTCTCCCTAGGGTCTTGATTAGAACTAGAAGCATAGGGAGATGAATTTTCGTAAGAAGCTTGACCAATGCCTGGTAAATTAACATTAGCGTTGGAAGTTGCCCCTGGTAAATTAATCGCCGATTTACTGGTATAAGTTGGTGGCGTAAATTTTAAATATAAAAAAGCTGACAGCCAAAAAACTAAATTGGTAGTTACCCCTAAAAGCAAGAAAGATTGCCAATGTCCTTTTTTTGCTGCTGATCTGCCTAACTTACCAGAGTATCCGGTGGAGATTTCTATCCAATTAGTCATGAACAATCCTCTAAAATTCAGAAAATGATGGCATTCCAGAGGCTAAACGGCATTATGCAATAACTGTAGATCCGCTTATTGCCTGAAAATACTTGTATACATAGGTTTTGGTTACATATACTTTTGAATTTACCAGTCTTGTTAAATTTTGCTACAAGATCTGCGATCGCCAACACTATCTGATGGCTATGCTCATTTTTCACAGAGATAGTATCCTGGGTAATAAATCCGACTATCCACCTGGCTATCCAGATGGATAAAATAATTTGTCATTTGTCAACAGTCAACAGTCAACAGTAATTTCATCCTTCACTTGCGGGTATAACGATGCTTGACGCCAATGGGGAAATATTCTGGATCGCCTGTGGGTGCTAATGTAACCTGTGGCGTTTGATATTCTTGGGGAACGTAGTTAGCAAACTCGCTGTTGAGACGTAAAAGTTGGGAGAGAATGGAAGATGCGATCGCATCTCTTTTCTCAACGCTTGCTTCTACTCCCGGTGCTAACTCTACAACTATAGATAAGAAGCGGTTTTTGTCTGCGTCTTCTTTCACTTGCAAGACAAATTTACCTGTTACCCATTCGGGAATTGGCGATCGCTCTAATCCAACTGTGACATTTTCGGGGTAGATATTTGCGCCAAAGTAAGAAACTGTAAAGTTAGAACGTCCGAAGATATAAACAAAAGGTAGGGCGCGAATTCCTCTAGCTGGCTCTTTAGCAACGCAGAGATGTTCATCCTGGAGTGGATCAAATCCCCATTCTCTTAAGAACTGGAGCATGGCATCATAACTAATAATCCCGCCGGTATCTAAAATGTTATAACGCACCAAAGGAATTCCGTTGTTTCCCGAAAACAGCAATGAGCCATCCTGGGCTTCAAAAAACCGACTGATGGGGTCAAATTGTACCAGTGTTGGTAGACGAGATTCACCAAATAAAGCTTTGGCTGCATCTGGCTGTTGGGCTAAAAAACGCCGAATGCAGATACTCAAGGGGGTTTCATTACCTAATACACCTGCATCAGCAGTTCCGTAAAGTGATGCAAAGTCATAGCAGGGATTTGACGCACCTATCCTTTGGGCAACCAAACTCCGCCATTCTTCACTGAATACTTCTCCCGCCATCACTAACTTAATATGATATTGCTGCCATTGCACACCGCGAGCAATACCTGTATCAATCACATCTTTGAGAAACGGTGGATATCCCAATAATACAACTTGGTCAAATCCTGAGCCGAGTTCCTGGACAACCCGGAAGATTTCTTCTTTATTATTTCCCGGAGTAATGACAGTTACAGGGTAACCTTTGCTAGCCAGATAGCGACAGCAATTAGTGGTAAACATTCCCCCTACCCATGTACCCAAGGTGAAGCAAATCACGGCTAAGGTGCGTCTGGTATCTGCATAAAAACTGTCGTGAAAAATCTGCTCAAAGCGGGTGGCGATTTGCAGTTCATCGGCGAAGAAACGCGGCCAAAATGTCGGTTTACCTGTGGAACCGGAAGAAGCGGCGATCATGTCGCATTCTGATAACTGCCCATTGCAGCACAAATCAGCGAGAGGATAACGGGAGATATAATTATCTTTGGCGATCGCGGGTAAATTTTGAAAATCCGCTAAACTCTGGATCGTCGCCGGATCGATTCCCTGTTCTCTGAGAAAAGCTTGATAAGCTGGGACATGAGCAACTACATCCTGAAATAAAGCCAAAACTGCTGATTCCGTTGGTGTTTCTAGATGCTGTTGTAGTAAGGTGTCTAGGGGTGTAGACACAAAATCCCCAAATGCTGTAATTGCTCGTTGCTGTTGTGATGTGCTGTTCATGATGCTTTTTCCCAGAAAAGGCGCCGAGTCCCTAGTCCCTTTGGGGCGAATCTTTTTTTGCGAATTTGCATAATCATCTATCTAGGGGGTGATAGATAGATATAATACGACCTCCTAGAGTTGATATCCCCCCTGCCTACCAGGGGTTTTTTGGTCTTTTCTAGCAAAGGTGCTACCAAAAAGGCAATGTAGCCATGAAGCTCAACAAAACAAGATTATCCACCGAGCAACATCGAATCAAGCACTCAACATTAATATTTTTATTTCTATCTTTTACTACTGGTACTTTATTGATCGCTTGGCAAAAAGACATTCAATGGTCAATGATTTCCGCCGCCATTTCTGGGTTGATTCTCCTACCCTTTGCAGGTCTTTCAATAGCATATATTTTTGATACATTGTCCTCATCTGACACCATATCAAGTTCTTCCGGTTCAGACGGCAGCATTTTCGATTTGATTATGCTGGTATTTTACTTAGGTTTATTTTTGATGGGTTATATGATAGCTTTTCGGTTCATGTTTACCAGTGAGTACAATTGGCGCAAAGCTGGAATATATTTTCTCTCAATGATATTGGGAACAGGATTGGGTATAAGCTTGGGCTTTGTTTTAAATAAGTATTAGATAGTTTACCAGCTTTTATAGCATTTCCTAATCACATGAGGTACAAACATCATAGCCCCCTCCTCGCTTGCGGGGAGGGGGTTGGGGGTGGGGTGACTGTACCTCACTAAAGAGAGAAACGCTATATCCTCATTTCTGCCAGACAATTAGGGCTATCTCAAAAAATATCTATACAACGCATAAAAGCCTCTCTATGTAAAGAGTCTAGCTTTTCGCTGCAAAAATAACAATCTGTTTCATTAGATATAGCATTTGTGAATAGAAGTCATGAGGCATGAGATTCTAGATAAAGTCTACATAAATGGAGGTTAAACACAATGGCACAGAATGGGAAGCCAACAGTTATCATCACAGGTGCATCTTCCGGGGTGGGTTTATACACTGCGAAGGCAATGGCTAACAAGGGATGGCACGTAGTGATGGCCTGTCGGGATTTAGCGAAAGCGGAAACAGCTGCCCAATCTGTAGGAATACCTAAGGATAGCTATACTGTCATACATATCGATTTAGGTTCCTTGGACAGTGTTCGACAGTTTGTGAATAACTTTCGAGCCAGTGGCAAAAGCCTAGATGCTTTACTGTGCAATGCGGCAATTTATATGCCCTTAATTAAAGAGCCGTTACGTAGTCCAGAAGGTTACGAGTTGACGATGACTACTAATCATCTCGGTCATTTCTTACTGTGCAACCTGCTGCTTGAGGATTTGAAGAAGTCAACCTATGGCGATCGCCGTCTCGTCATTTTAGGAACTGTAACACACAACCCCGATGAACTCGGTGGAAAGATTCCGCCACGTCCTGATTTAGGCAATCTCGAAGGCTTTGCAGACGGATTTAAAGAGCCAATCTCGATGATTGACGGTAAGAAATTTGAACCTGTCAAAGCTTACAAAGATAGCAAAGTCTGCAATGTGTTAACCATGCGGGAACTACATCGGCGTTATCACGATGTCACTGGTATTGCCTTCACTTCTCTGTATCCAGGTTGTGTGGCAGAAACTCCACTATTCCGTAACCACTATCCGCTGTTCCAGAAAATTTTCCCCTTGTTCCAGAAGTATATAACTGGGGGATATGTATCTCAGGAATTATCTGGGGAACGAGTTGCATCAGTCATAGCCGATCCTGAGTATAAGCAATCTGGTGCTTATTGGAGTTGGGGAAATCGTCAAAAGAAAGACCGTAAATCCTTTGTGCAAAAAGTCTCTCCCCAAGCCCGCGATGATGAAAAAGCGGAAAAGCTGTGGGATTTAAGCGCCAAGTTGGTAGGAATTGCATAATCAAGAGTCGTTATAAAAACGCCGATCGCGGGTTTTGTCTCCTGCGATCGCACTTACCATCAGTCAGGCGATCGCTAAGATATAATCCTAGTAAAAATATCCTGTTAGCAGTAGTAAATGCTGCCATCAGCCAAAAGTGGACACTCATGGCACCAGCAATCAAGCAAAAACCCCAGACCTTTTCTTAGTATGTGGACTCCAAAGTTTAGGGCAACATTGTGTGACCGTCCTCAAGGAGTATGATGTTAAAGTTAGCGCCATTGATGATGTACAGCCCAAACATTGGGAAGTCCCAGAAGTACCAAACTTACTAGAAAGGTTAATTATCGGAGACTGTCGCCAACCAAGTGTTTTAGAGCAGGCAGGTATCCGCCAGTGTCGGTCAATACTTTTAGTTACCCGAAATGAACGGATGAATATCGAAGCTGCTTTTGCAGCCAGGCGGATTAATCCCCAAGTTCGCTTGATTGTACGTTCTGATAAACAAAATTTTAATCAACTTTTATCCGAAAATCTCGGTAATTTTGTTGCTTTTGAGCCTACCCATCTCTCGGCTCATGCTTTTGCTCTTACCGCCCTCGATTCTGAAGCTATCGGCTATTTTACCTTAGAAGGGCAACTTTTACAAGTAATTGAGCATCAGGTAAAACCAAAGGATAGCTGGTGTATTGGCAAAGCAGTACATAGACTCAATCTGACAACTCGCCGCATTTTGAGTCATACACCTGCTTTATCTCACCCGCCCAGAGAATTGTTTGAATGGAACCCAGAAATAGAAGTGCAGGTGGGAGACACAATAGTTTATATTGATGTTGCATATGAGCTAGCTTTATCTGCGGAAGATACAAAGAAATATCACCGTCAACAATGGCAGTGGCAACAATTTCTCCAAAGCATCACACCCAAGAATATCTGGGAGAAAATCGGGCAATTTTGGCAATCTTACTACCAAAGCCAAAATCAAATTCGGCGAATTGCCACAATCTATGCAATTACCGTCATCGCCCTGTGGTTGGTGGGAATCGTCCTTTATCGCTTGTATTATCCGCAAATTACCTGGCAAGAGGCTTTTTATGCCACAGCAATTTTGCTCTTGGGAGGATACGGTGATTTATTTGGGGGTGTTGAGTTTACATCCCAAGCAGCACCTTCAGATCATATGCCGTGGTGGTTGAGGTTATTCAGCCTCGGATTGACGTTAACAGGACAAGCTTTTGTCGGAGTTTTGTATGCTTTGCTAACTGATGCTCTTGTTACTTCCAGATTTCATTTTTTCAATTCCCATCCTCCCATCCCCCAACGCAACCATGTAGTGTTGATTGGCTTAAATCAGCTAGGAGGGAAGGTAGCTGCAATTTTGCAAGATCTTAACCAGCCGTTAGTTGCGATCGCAACTACCAATCTCGACCAACCAGCCCTAGCTGACATACCATTAATTGTTGGTAATCCTATTGAAGTATTGCCTCAGGCGAATGTCTCCCAAGCCAAAAGCATCGTATTACTTGGCGACGATAACATGGAAAATCTGGAGATAGCGCTGATGGCTCATGCTATGAACCCCGCCACGCGCTTAATTATCCGTGCGCAAGATCGCCATTTTAGTGACAATATCGCCCCTTTATTTCCCTATGCTCAAGTTCTCTGTGGCGCGGCTTTATCAGCAGAAGTTTTTGCTTGTGCTGCCTTTGGGGAAAATGTTCTCAGCTTATTTCGCTTGAACGAGCAAATAGTCATGGTGACAGAATACAACATTGAAGCGGGCGATACCCTCAACGGCTTGCTGCTATCGGAAATCGCTCATGGCTATAGTGTTGTGCCGATTTTTTACCAGAAATATCGCCAAGAAAATTACTCTATCATGCTTTGGAATGATGTTAAACTCCAAACAGGCGATCGCTTAATTGTTTTAGCCACCAGCCGTGGTTTGCAGCGAATTGAATGGGGTGAAATGCTCCCTCGCCTGTGGCAAGTGCAGATTGAAACAGCTTTGACTAAAAATGCGCTGGCTGATGGTGCAGAAGAAATAGCCATGATTACAGGATGTAGTTTCACTACTGCTAGGCAATGGATGGATCATTTACCGGGAATATTGCCCACACCACTATATAAATATCAAGCCCAGTCTCTTGTGCGCGAGCTAAGAAAAGTACAAGTTTTGGCAAGTTTAATTTTTATTGATAGAGCGTAACAGGCGATACAGCCTTTTCAATGGGTAAATAGAGCCAAAACTATCGATTGAGAGGACATCAAAGGGTAAATCCACAGTAAAAGTACTACCTTTACTTAGTTCACTTTTTACTGTTAAGCCACCGTGGTGTGCTTGAACAATTGCTTGGGCGATCGCTAATCCTAACCCAGAACCACCAGTGCTGCGAGAGCGATCGCTATTCACGCGATAAAAGCGATCAAAAATCCGCGTTAGTTCTGCTTGGGGAATACCAATGCCTGTATCTTGCACCTGAATCACGGCATAATAATCATTGCGGTTTACGTCAACCGTTACCTTTCCGCCGGGTGGGGTGTATTGAATGGCATTGACAATTAAGTTAGAAAACAAACGATAAAGCTGATCTTGATTGGCGATAACATTTAGAGGATGGGAAACCCGAATTGAAGATGTGAGTGTAATCTCAGATGCGATCGCTAAAGCGGCAAATTCCTCGATTAAGTCGTTAATAATATCATCCAAACAGCAAATTTCCCGTTGCATTGGTACTGATTGACGATCCAGGCGAGTTAATAACAGTAAATCTGTCACCAAAGTTGTGAGTCGCTGATTTTGACGTTGGGTAGTGCGGAGAATTTCCTGCGCTTCTGTTTCATCCAGGTGAGATAACATCAGCGCTGATTCTACGGTTGCTTGAGTTGCAGCTAAAGGTGTGCGTAATTCATGTGCTGCATCGGCTGTAAATTGTTGAATTTGTCGATATGAGCGATAAATTGGTTGCATTGCTAATCCTGCTAACCACCAACTAGCAACACCAACCAGAAGCATGAGGATGGGTAATCCAAATATTAAAGTGAGTTTTACAGCAGTCAGATAACTCTGAAAATCCGCAATACTTCGCCCTACTTGAATGTAACCCCAATCGCGATTGTCTTGGGTGTGCAGCACAAAAGAAATTTGATGATAAGAATTGCCTTTACTGTCTTTTAGAGTTTGCCAAAGTTCCTTATTTAAAGCTCTCGGTAACTCTTCTGGATGACTACCTGCTATAGCAATTAAGCGTCCTGAATTATTGAAAAAACGTACATAGTAATTGCTGTGATTGATGGCGCTTAAAATATGGCGTTTGGGATTTGATTTTTCTTGAATGCAACTTTGTCCAACTACACAAATATTAGGTAAAAGCTGATCTATTACTGGTTCTAATTTACCAGGTTGATGTAATTTTAATTCAATAGTATCATGTAAAGTTCCCGCCACAGATTCCAGTTCTCTATCTAATGTCATCCAATAAGCATGAGAGATTGCTCTGTAGATACCAAATCCGCAAATGCTTAAAATGAAAGCCGTAACAAGCGCATACCATAGCGCCAAGCGCAGGCGGGTTTCCTGAAATAGTTCATTTTGGTTCATAAAATATCAATTAAGAAATACACGTAGGTAGGGCTATGCCACACAAAACCCTGATCTGTAAGTATCCGAGTGCGATCGCAAATCATATGAATCAACGAGTTTACTTGCCATTGGATTGCTTGTTTTTTGGATTAGGTTGATGTTGTCATTTTGCCTTTGTCTGGGAACACTATAAAACAGGCAGATAATATGAGGGTATTTCATGACACCTGTTTTTCACAAAGGTAAATTAACAACATGGAAAGATGATCAGGGTTTCGGCTTCATAAAACCTGCTCATGGCAATAAAGAAATTTTTATTCATATCAGTGCATTGAAGGGAACGGCTCGCCGTCCGAAAGTCGGGGATACGATTATTTACCGGCTAACAACTGAAGCAAATGGAAAATTTAGCGCTACCAATGCATCGATTGAAGGAGTTTCATCTCAAACTTTGCCGAAGAAGCAAAATGTCAAAAAACGCAGGTTAGTGCCAAAATTTATCGGCATTGGGGTTATGGTTATGATTGCGATTCTCGCGCAAGAATTTAATCCTAGCCGTTCTCCTTCTCTAATTAAATTTGTCACTAAACCAGGATGCAACATCAAAGGTAACATCTCTATAAATACGGGAGCTAAGGTTTACCACGTTCCAGGAGCAGAAGATTATGAATCAACAGTAATTGATCCAGCAGGCGGAGAAAAATGGTTTTGCACTGAGTCAGAAGCGATCGCAAATGGTTGGCGTAAAGCACCGAGGTAAAGCACACAGCCACAATTCATACCCCCCTATGTTTCTTAAAAATGGCGAGTATCAACGGTAAGATTCAGACGATATCCCGTACCATGTAAAGTTTCAATTATGTTCTCGCAGCCGCTATTAGCTAGTTTGCGACGCAGCAAACGCATTTGCGCTGCTACCACATTACTCACTGGTTCGGCGCTGACTTCCCAAAGCTGATTACGAATTTGTTCTGTGGTGACAATTTGGTTGGGGTGCTTCATAAAATATTCTAGTAGCTGAAATTCTTTATTGGTGAGAGGAATTTCCTGTTTGTTTCCCGTAGCATTATGACTAACAACCAAATTGTTACCATAATCGAGAGTTAGGTTGCCAACAGTTAATTCCTGTGGCTGAAATTGGGGCGATCGCCTCTGTAATGCCCGCAATCTGGCTAATAATTCCGCCATGCCAAATGGCTTGACTAAATAATCATCTGCGCCCGCATCCAGCCCAGCCACTTTATCTTCCATGCTATCTTTAGCTGTTAACATTAACACAGGTAGAGGATTTTTATGATGGCGTAGGCGTTTGCATAATTCTAAACCAGATATTCCTGGAATCATCCAATCAAAAATAGCTAGTGTATATTGCGTCCAACTATTTTCTAAATATGCCCATGCATCATCACCATCTATTACCCAATCTACTAAATATTTGTGTTGGGTAAGAGTTCGCTTAATAGCACCACCTAAATCTTGCTCATCTTCTACTAGTAGTACTCGCATATGTTGATTGTTGATGGTTGACTGTTGACTAATACCGTTTTACTTTAAGGTTGATATATTTAGGCAAGCTGGGGAAGTTGCGGGAGTAATTTGTATCAATAATTTCGTGAAGCGGCGTTTGGTACGCGCACACTGAAGTTCAAAATTTGAATGCTGAAGCCGTTACCACTGAAAGATGAACCCGGAAGTTAATTCCGGGTACGCGAAACACGGAAACGTCAACCCGGAAGTTGATTCTGGGTACGCGAAACACGGAAACGTCAACCCGGAAGTTGATTCCGGGAACCCTGAAGTTGATTCCGGGTACGCGAAACACGGAAACGTCAACCCGGAAGTTGATTCCGGGAACCCGGAAGTTGATTCTGGGTACGCGAAACACGGAAACGTCAACCCGGAAGTTGATTCCGGGAACCCTGAAGTTGATTCCGGGTACGCGAAACACGGAAACGTCAACCCGGAAGTTGATTCCGGGAACCCTGAAGTTGATTCCGGGTACGCGAAACCGGAAAACGTCAAAGCCGAAAAAAACCTGATAAACGGAAAAATTGTCTGCAAAGCAATTAATCTCGATTTTCTAACTCTTGCGGTAAAATGCGCAAAGTTGCGAACACAAGACTTAAAAGCTTTTTCATCATGGACAAAGTATCTGCACAACAATCTTCGGTGATGCTGCGTGCGGGACGACCCGAAGACGCACTCCCCTGTGGCACCATTTTATATGAAGCCTTCCGTGATATTGCGGAACAACATAGCTTCACACCCGACTTTCCTTCTGCGGAGTTTGCGGCTGATATGTTGAGCGAACTGTTGGCGCACCCGACGGTTTATGCTGTCGTGGCTGAAACTGAGGATGGGCGGATCATCGGCAGCAATTTTTTGTGGGAAGGCGACACGATCGCCGGAATCGGCCCCACTACGGTAGACCCCGCCGCGCAAAATAGATCGGTTGGTCGTCGCCTGATGGAACATGTTTTACAGCGGGTACAGGAAAAACGTTATGCTGGTGTGCGGCTGGTTCAGGCGGCGCATAACAGCCGCTCTCTTGCTCTGTACACCAAACTCGGCTTCGATTTGCGTGAGCCACTGGCGAACCTTCAAGGACAGCCATTCAGCTTGGCAATACCTGGCCGCACCGTTCGTCCAGCGACTGAGGCCGACTTTACGGTGTGTAATCAACTCTGCTATCGCATTCATGGTCATGACCGGGCGGGCGAACTCAAGGATGCTGTGGAACGGGGTACAGCTACCCTTGTCCAGTGTGATGGGCGCGTATCGGGCTATACCACCGAAATTGGCTTCTTCGGTCACGCTGTTGGCGAGAATAATGAGGATCTAAAGGCGCTGATAGGCGCGGCTCCAGCCTTCTATGGGTCGGGCTTTTATGTTCCCATGCGCAACGCCGACTTGTTTCGTTGGTGTTTAAAGCATGGCTTACGTGTTATCCAGACCGAAACGTTGATGAGTCTCGGCCTGTATAACGAACCGACAGGGGCTTTTTTACCATCTGTTCTGTATTAATAGCAGTATCAACCGCGCCGCAAAACTTCAAATAATCTGAGTTCGCTGCTAGCCAGCTAACATTTAATGTAAGTTCGTAATTGCACCAAACTATGTACTTTACGTCAATAGCCTTTAAACGCTTACCAATAACAAATAACAAATGACAAATGACAAATGACAAATGACAAATGACAAATGACATATTTTCAATGCACCGCCCTACTTAGCGATTAAAATTAAAACGCCCATCTACTTTTTTACCTTTAATGTCTGCATTAATTTTCACCTGATACTGACCAGTTAAATTTTCTTTTAATAAACCTGTATAATGCTTGTCTTTAGCATCATAAGTAAAAGGAACTGTCTTTTGTTTTCCATCAGGTAACTGTACTTGAGCCGTTACTTTGCCATCAGGTATGGCTTCGTGATTGTCGCCATTTTGTAAATATAAATCCATGTGAGTTGTATTCGCTTCTTTCTCGGGGACAAACTCTAAATGGTAAGCGCCTGTCTCGACAACTTGACCGCCATGAGTTTTACCATGCTTCCCTTCTGTTTTAGCAACAGGCGCAGCTGAAGGCTGAGTATTAGTGCTAGATGCAGTTGGATTTTTTTCTGTATTAGCTGTAGGTTGATTGTTACTACAAGCTGCCAAGAAAATTAAACCAATACTTGCGAGAATCAACAAGCTAGATTTGAATGAATTCATAGATTTAATCCTCAATTAAATTCATGATTTTTGTAACAAAATCTTGCCAAACTTAGCATATAAAGCAGGTATAACTACCAGTGTTAAAGCTGTGGAGGTAACCAAACCGCCCAACACTACAATTGATAAAGGTTGTAATATTTCTTTCCCAGGTCCGCTGTCAACTATTAAGGGTGCTAATCCTAAAGCTGAAGTAAAGGCTGTCATCAAAATAGCGTTTAATCTTTCCATTGAACCTTTAATTAATACTTCCTTTAAAGGCATTCCTTGCGCAAATTTGGTGTTGTAATTATCTACTAGTAATAAACCATTGCGCGTTGCAACTCCAAATAAGGTGACAAAGCCAACTAAAGAGGCAATAGAGATAATACCGCCAGAAAAAGCTACTGAAAATACTCCTCCGACTAATGCCAAAGGTAAGTTAATCATAATCATGGCGGTGGAAGGAAGAGATTTAACAGAAATGTACATGATAACTGTAATGGCAACAAAAGCGATAGCACTGGAAATTAAGATATTTTGCGTGGCTCGTTCTTGCGCCTCAAATTGACCTGCATACTGGATATAGTAACCAGAGGGCGGATGTATCTGTTGATTAACTTTTTCTTGAATTTCATTGACAATCGAGCGTAAATCTCTACCGCTAGTATTAGCAGATACGACAATCAACCGCGAGACATTCTCTCTATTAATCGTATTTGCCCCTGTGCCATTTTCAATTGCGGCAACTTGGGCTAAGGGAATCTTTTGTCCGTTAGGAGTATCAACCAATAAGTTGCGAATTGTATCTAAATTTTGTCGTGCATCTGGCTTTAACCAGACAACCAAATCGAAAGTTTGTTGTTTATCTAAGATTTGCGAAACTACTTTACCATTGAGAGCAGTTTCCATAATTTGGGAAATTTTGCCGACGGTTAAACCATAGCGAGAAGCATCTGTACGGTTAAATTTAATTTGTATTTGTTCGATGGGTACTTGAGGTTCAAGTTGTAAATCGACAATACCATTTACAGTTTTCATAACCTCATTTACCTGACTTCCAAGGGTGCGGAGTTCTGCTAAATCCGAACCGAAAATTTTAACTGCGATCGCACTTCTTACTCCAGATAATACCTCATCCATCCGGTGAGAGATAAAACCACCAATATTTGGCGCAACTCCTGGTAATTTAGCAAATTCTTGGCGCAGCTTTTTAATTGTCCCCGCTCTATCTTTGATAGCTTCGCGGCTCAATTCAATATCCAAATGTGCCAAATTCACCCCAGCTGCATCCCCATCACCAGGCGCACGTCCCGAACGCAACTGTACATAAGGAAATCGCCCATCGCCTTTGAGTGCTTGCTGAATTGTTTCACCAGCCGCATTTGTAGCTTCTAAAGATACACCGGGATAGAGAGTGATGGTATTTACCAAAGTTTGCTCCTGAAACTCAGGTAAAAACACTCTGCCGAAACTAGGCGCGATCGCACTAGCAGCGACTACACTAGCAGTAGCCAAAACTAAAATAATTACCGAACGCCGCAGCGAAAATGTCAACAGTGGATAATACAGCCGCTTAAAAAATCTCGCCACCCAAGGTTCGGTTTCTGGCAAGTGACCGTAAGGTAATAAAATTGCACATAAAGCCGGAGTTATCGTCAAGGCTGTGATAGTCGAAGCAATCACTGCTGCCATGTAGCCTAACCCCATTGGGATAAAAATGCTACCTTCTACCCCAGATAATGCAAACACAGGAGCAAAGACAACAATAGTAATTATTGTCGCTCCAAATACCGAATCTCTTACTTCTTGACAACCGTCAAATACTACATCTAACACAGGTCGAGGATTGGGAGAATATTTATTTTCTCGCAGATTGCGGTAGACATTTTCGGCATCGATAATTGCATCATCAACCGCCGAACCAATGGCAATACCTAACCCTCCCAAAGTCATTGTATTTAAACCTTGTCCTAACCAATTTAAAAGCAATATTCCTAGTAACAAAGATAAGGGAAGTACACTTAAACAGATGATGAGGTTACGCCAATTCATCAAAAAGGGAATGAGAATAAAAGCAACAATAATACTGCCTTCTATTAAAGCTTCTCGAAGATTTTCAATCGAGGAATCTATATAATTTTTTTGACGAAATGTGGGAGTGACTTTGATATCTGGAGGTAAGCCCACTTTAATTTCGGCGATCGCCTGTTCTATCGCCTGGGTAACCGTGGGTGTATCGGCTTGCGGCTGTTTATTAATCATGACGATGACTGCCTTTTTACCGTTAAAACTGCCATCACCCCTTTTAATAGCCGCCCCAATTTGCACATCAGCAACATCAGATATTTTTACTGGCGTACCATTCCGGGCAGTAATCGCTGATTGCTGTAAGTCTGCGAGCGATTCAATTCTGCCAATACCCCGAATTAGTTTTTCGCGATCAGGCGTAATCAAATAGCCACCAGAAGCATTAATATTAGCCGCAGCCGTTGCTTCTTCTACATCGGACAAAGTAACATTAAAAGCTTTTAATTTCTCTGGATCAACTAATACTTGATATTGGCGAATATCCCCACCGTAAGCTACAACCTGACTCACACCCGGAACAGCCAAAAGCCGATTTGTCACTTGCCAATCAACAATCCGCCGCACTTCCATTAAAGCAGTAGTTTCCGCAGTAAAAGCATATTGCAATACAGTACCAATCGGGGAACTAGTAGGAGAAATTTGCGGCGTTTCTACCCCGGCTGGTAGTTTACTTTGTGCTTGTTGTAATCGCTCAGTTACCAACTGGCGAGCTTGATAAATATCACTTCCCCAATTAAAAATGACTGTGACAACAGAAATCCCCGCAGCTGAAGATGAACGTACTGCTGTCACCCCAGGAGTACCATTAATTGCACTTTCAATCGGTAAAGTTACCAAAGATTCCAATTCTTCCGGCGCGAGTCCTGGCGCTTCAGTTTGAATTTCCACTTGCGGTGGTGCAAAACTAGGAAAAACATCCAAAGGCATTTGGATAATTGTGCGAAATATCCAAATCATCAGGATAATTGCACTCAGAACCACTAGCCAACGACGAGCGATCGCCCACTTAATTATCGCACTAAGCATCGTTATACAATTTTAGATTTGAGATTAAAAATCCTGCTCACCACATAGTTCCTAACAGTCAACCGTCAACCGTCAACAGTCAACCGTCAACCGTCAACCGTCAACAGTCAACCGTCAACCGTCAACCGTCAACCGTCAACCGTCAACCGTCATCACCATTATTTATCTCAACTTCGTATCAATCGTGATTTCTGAATCCTGATTTGCTACGTGATGGTTATCAACCCATTGAGGCGATACATCTGCTGGCGCTGTAGTTAATGGATATTGATGTTTGCTGCGACGACTAGCCCAGAACACACCACCCATAAAAGCTACACCGAAAAGTGCAACTCCTCCCCCAATTCCAACCCACAAAGGAAGTGAAGAATTAACATTTTTCTCCCCTGCTTGCGCACTGAGCGAAGTCGTTCGCGGAGCGTCTCGGAGAGAAGTGCCACTCCCCCGCAGGGATTGTGCGTAAAGTTCCGGAGCGCGTTGTGTAACTATTAAATCACCTTCAAATAAACCTGTCTTTACCTCCACCATATCGCCAGAAGTTTCACCCAAAGTAACTTCCACCGGCTGGTAAGCGTTACCATTTTGCAGATAAACCTGTTTCTTACCGTTTGCATCCACTACCGCCGCACTGGGGATAGCTAAAATAGCTGATGATGTTTGCGCTGTTAAAACTTCCAGTTCCGCAAACATTCCCGGTTTGAGCAATCCGCCAGAGTTCTCCAGTTCGGCTTGTACTGGTACAACTCGCGTTTCCCCTTCCACTACAGAGCCAATCCGGGTAATTATTCCTGTAAAAATACGGTTAGATACAGCAGCAACTTTAACATTTACCCGTTGACCAGTTCTAACTTTATTTAAATCTTTTTCATAAATATTCGCTGTGGCAAAAACCCGGCTGTCATTGACAATGGTCATCAATTTACCGCCTGTATCCTCAAATGATTGACCGAGAGTAACTTCGCGATCGCTAACCTTACCAGTAATAGGCGATACCACCGTCACTAATCCTTGAGCATTGGCGCGGGTTCCCAATTGCGAAAGCCGAGTTTGATAAGTGGTATAACTAAGTTTAATCCGCGATTTTGCCACTTCAACTGCGGAAGTCGAACGTTTTAGCTGATTTTCTGCCTCAATCACTTCCCGGCGACTGCTAGCTTTAGTGAGTTCCGCCTTAGCTTGAGCTAATTGGGTTTGAGATTCCAGGGCGGTGCGTTGGGGTAAAGCACCAGCATTGACTAACTGTTGATCTTTGTTGTACTTTTCTTGAGCAAATGCAACTTGAGTCTGCGCCTGGGCAATTTCAGCAGCGGCTATTTCTTGATAGCGATCGCGGTTTTGCTGCGCTAATTTTAAATCAGCTAAAGCTTGTTGTAAATCTGCCTGACCTTCTGCGAGCTTTTCTTGGGAATTAACCCGCAATTCTACCAAATCAGGACTAGATACCACAGCTACTGCTTGACCTTTTTTCACTGTAGCACCCGGTTCCACCAACAACTCCACCACTTTCGCCTTAGCAATTGGGGTATTTACCTCTACTTTTTGGCTGGGTAAAGTTTCAATCTGTCCCGTGGTTTTTATACCAACAGCTAGCGGCTGGCGTTTAACTGCTTCGACTTTAATTCCTAACCGTTTAGCTGTTTGCGCATCAACTTGAATAGCTGTGGTAGCTGAATTAGCTTCAGTTCCTCCTTGAAATTCATTACCATGTCCGCCGTGGGCTAAAACTACTGCGGAATTTGCCAACATAAGCAGGCTCAGTAGTGCGCCAGAAATAGAGTAAATTGTTGTAGGTGCTTGGGAACGCAGAGAGTTGGACATCGCTATCAGGAATTCTTTATTTATGGACAGCGTAAACAAAGCTATAATTCCCAGTCTTTCATCTGGAAATGAAATTGGGATGAAATCAAGCACTGACAAACTCTGATGATTTAGAGCCTAAAGTCAAAAATGAATCCCGTAAATTCGCTGTACTTATGTTAAGCAATATTTAATACAAGTTATCTTGAATTTAGAATAATGCTAATTTGCGTAATCTAGCCCTTTTTATGGCAGATTGCGGAATTAGGGGGCTTTTTGCTGATGTTATTGACTAAATGATGCAAGCGATCGCCCTTAAGGTAAGGATTGCGCAAACTAGATAAACTCAATTTATTAGTAAAAATTCCATGACTCACACTTCTGAGAAATCAAATTTACCTCAAAATATTGGACTAGCATTGTCAGGCGGCGGTTATCGGGCTGCGGTATTTCATTTAGGACTATTGTCTTATTTAAATCGGGTCGATTTATTGAAGCAAGTCAAAATGATATCTACCGTATCTGGAGGAACATTTACAGGAGCAAAATATACTTTATCTTTAGTAGAAGGAAAATCTTTTCAGGAATTTTATCAAGAATATTATAGTTTTTTGAAAAATACCAAACTCGTAGAATTAGCTTTAAAAAAACTAAATACAAGAAAATCGACTACACCATCATTAAGAACCGATTTAATTACTGCTAGTGCCGAAGTTTACGCAGAAACTTTTCTGCAAGATTCTCATGGCAGAGCCTATCGCTTTGGGGATATTATCAACGCTAATATTCCTTTAAAAGAAGTCATCTTTAACGCCACAGAATTTCGCAGTGGATTAGCTTTTCGGTTTCAGCGTAGTACCAACTCCAACGCCAAAATTGGTAATGGTCATATATCAATTAATGAATCTGATGCCGCAGACATCAGAATTGCCGATATTGTAGCAGCGTCTTCCTGTTTTCCTGGTGGCTTTGAACCTTTGGCTTTTCCAGGAGATTTTAATTGGTCAAAAGAGACCGCTTTCCAGAATGTCCAAAAAACAGTATCTAATAGAATTACCCAATCAGATACTAACCAAGAATTTGTAGATGAAAATATACTAATACCAGATAAAGAACTAGCAAGAGAATATAGCCAAGTGCCATTATTAGATGATGAACAAACTCAAGATATTGCTTTGATGGATGGAGGAATTTATGACAACCAAGGAATTGAAAGTTTGTGGTTAGCTAATAAACGCAATAATTTTGTACTAGATTTATTTATTATCTCTGACGTTGATCAAAGACCTGGTGATTTTTATTCTTTTCCCAAAGCGATAAAAGTTAGTCAACTGACTTTAGAAGCAATTGATTGGTTGTCAAACATAATAATTTTATTCTGTATATTTACATTAGTAACAACAGGTTATGAATCAATTAAAGACTATATCAGCGGTGAATTTATTTGGCTAGATTTTTTCTTATATGTTATACCCATTTTACTAGCGACTATAACCGCTTTTATTCTCTTATGGGGGCGAAATATTATTAAAAACCGAATTTTACCGCTAATACCTCAAGTTGGTATACTTGCTTGGAACGATTTAAAAAAATTAACAGTTAACCAAGTAGTTAATGGTATTTATTTACGTTTAAGCTCTTTACAAGCGATGGCTGGTTCAGTATTCATGAACCGTATTCGCCAAATGGGTTTTACTTTTATTTATCAACAATATAATAAAGCCGAAGATAAAGATAATAACCCAGCTAAACAAAAAATCATTGCTAATCTAATTTACAAATTAAGAACTGGTAGTAAACCAACTAAATTACCAGGAGTCCAACCAGCATCACCGGAAATTCTCAAAGTCATTGATGCTGCTGCAAATATGCCAACTACTCTTTGGTTTACTGAAGATAACCAATTAGATAATTTGATTATTGCTGGTCAAGTCAATATTTGCTACAACTTAATGGTTTATATTACTCGCAATTATAAAAATAACCCTAGTTCATATCCTGATGATGTTAAGATTCTTTGGGATGCCTTAGTAATAGATTGGGATAAGTTCTCTTCTCATCCTCAAATATTGTCTTAGCTCGACTTTATCCATTTTTACGAAAACGAAAACCAGACGCTAAAACCTTGGCGGGACGGTAGTTTTAGTTTTTGAACAAAATCGCAGATTAGTGATATGGAAAAAGTATTTGCCAAAAAACCAGGATTTTTGCAAGCTCAGGAAAGCCGAGTTCTTAATTTTGGATAAAGTCGAGCTTAAGTGGTTATACCAATTCGTAATTGGTAATTCCTAATTCGAGGTGATTTACTTGTTATACCAAGCTGTTCGCCACTGTTTCATTTGGTTAATTTCAGTATCTTGTGCTTTGATAATTGCTTGAGCTAAGTTCTTAATTTCAGAACGCTGGGATTTTTGCAAAGCATCTTTGGCCATTGTCACAGCTGCTTCATGATGGGGAATCATGGCGTTAATAAAGCGTAGGTCAAATTCTGCATCAGCAGCACCTAAGTCCATGTTCATCATCATGGCTTGCATTTGCTCAGATGACATCTCTATCATCTGACCCTTTTGAGCATCATAAGCCATTGGTTTATCTCCCGCTTTCGGATACCAAGCTGTGCGCCAGCTTTTCATCTGGCTAATTTCTTGGTTCTGGGCTTTGATAATTTCGCCTGATAGGTTTTTAATTTCCGGGCGTTTTGATTTTTGCTGTGCTTCCTTAGCCATGAGGATTGCTCCCTGATGGTGGGGAATCATCGCATCAATGAAGCGTAAATCATAGTTAGCATCAGCTGGGCCTAAATCCATCGCCATGCTGTGGTTCATACCACTGTGATCCATTCCACCATGCTGCTTGCTCTGTTGTTTATCGCTAGTATCGCGGGTAGTAATGTATGGTACTGGTGTTTGGGTTCTGGTGCGGTAAGTAGTTGTAGAACAGGCTGTTAACAGACTACTGGACAAAGAAGCGATCGCTACAAAAGTAAATACCAAAAAGTTGTGTTTCCGAGTAGGGAGTTGCATAAGGATGATTTCCATAGAATCCTGATTTCATTAAGCAATCTCTAGTTGAGTGGAGAGTCAAGCTTTTTGGTAATTTATTTTTTTCTTGGGTAAAACAATTACCCAGATAATCGCTCTATACGTGACTACTGCCCTTCAATACATAGTTTGACAGCCCGAAATGAAATTAGGATGAAATCTCCGCTTTGTGCTTGTGCTTCAGTCCTGGATTATTCAGCACGCTTTTTGCTGACTACTAACTCATCAAAATTTTTGTGCTAATACCTAACTCCTAATCCTTAACCCTTAGCCCCCAGTCCACAGTACCTACTTCGCTCTTAGGCTGGTAATCAGCACAATTATTTGCGTCTTTAGTCAACGCTATTGATGGCTGCACAGCACATTTTAGATAATGATTTCTGGCAAAATAACGGCATTTTATACAAGGTAAGTTAGCACAATCATTCATTGGTTCAGTAAGCTGACGATCAGATAATAACTTCAATTTTCTCGTGGCAATTATTAATATTCCACCCCAAAAAACCACAAAAGCTAAAAAAGTTCCTGACTGGGCGATAAATGTATCACTGAGTATTAGATTATCAATTTTTGCAGGTTGAGTTTGAACTTCGTTAGAGGTGGTTGGGTTAGAAGATACATCTAGTACTTGATAGTTTTGCCATATTTCTCTAGGTTGCATATAAATTGTTCTCGGTTATATTTTTATATTTGTTCAGCAAATATTTTGTATTGGCTAATACGGGAAATGACCTTTGTCATATTTCACTAATTAAGCGAAAATTATTATTAATTGAGAAAATGTGATTAATACACATTCGTCGCTTAAGCATAAATCCCAACTTAGAGAGAAGCCGATTTTAATATTTAGCTGAGTAGATTAACTCAAAAACCTAATTATAGATATAACAAATAAAAAATTATTTTCACTCTTCCAATAGGGTTGTCTATCAAGCTTGAGTGTATACCAGAAGCAATAAATCTCTTTTACGCATGGCTGCAATCATTTACCAGCTATTGTATAAAATTCACATAAAAAGAATTATGATCCACACATCAGTTGAACTGGCGCAATTTTTGAGAAAAATATTTTCTGGAGTTCTTCATGTCAAATCACCAACCACCTTTCCACGATTCAGAAGACAAGGTAGAATTAGATACTGTCACTTCAAACCGCAAACAAGAAGTTATTCAAATCCTCAAGCAAGTTATCGAACCGACACTGAAAAACAACATTGTTAGCTTGGGGATGGTGCGAAATCTGCGTATTGTTGATAACTACATTTATTTACGCCTTTACATCGGTTCTCATCAGCAGCAATTACAAGCGGAG
Source organism: Calothrix sp. NIES-2100 (assembly GCF_963875285.1). Taxonomy (NCBI): domain Bacteria; kingdom Bacillati; phylum Cyanobacteriota; class Cyanophyceae; order Nostocales; family Calotrichaceae; genus Calothrix; species Calothrix sp. NIES-2100. The sequence goes on along the minus strand of NZ_CAWNLA010000001.1, from coordinate 5,998,563 downwards.
ATTCAAACAGCGCTTTCGCCTCTGACTTGGTGCAAAAAAACTTACATTCAACTTTGCACTATCCCTGGAGTCAAAACTACACTTGCAGTTTCTAGCGGTAAAGGAGGGGTCGGTAAATCTACAATTTCAGTTAATCTAGCAGTTGCGCTGGTGTTAGCTGGTGCAAAAGTTGGATTGTTGGATGCTGATATTTACGGGCCTAACGTTCCCCAAATGCTGTCCCTGGGAAAATCTGAAGTTCAGGCGATCGCTACTCCCAATGGTCAAAGATTTTTACCTTTAGTAGCTCATGGTATCAAAGTTATGTCGGTGGGTTTGTTGGCAGAACCAGACCATCCTTTAGCATGGCGCGGCCCGGTTTTACACAAAATTATCACCCAATTTATTCAAGAAGTAGAGTGGGGAGAACTAGATTATCTGCTAATTGACTTACCTCCTGGTACGGGAGATGCGCAAATCACTATTGTGCAAGAAAGTCCTATTTGTGGGGTGATTTTGGTAACTACTCCCCAAGAGGTTGCGATCGCTGATGTCCGTCGTAGTATCTATATGTTCCGCCAAGTGGGCGTTCCCGTTCTCGGTATCATCGAGAATATGAGCTATTTCATCAATAATGATGGCACGCAAACCCCAATTTTTGGTAGTGGTGGCGGTCAGAAATTAGCCGCAGAACTTCAAGCACCGCTATTGGGACAAGTTCCCATTGATCCGAGTATTTGTACCGCAGGTGATACGGGAAAACCTGTAACACTTGCTGCACATACAACAGCGAGTCAGGTATTGATGGAAATTGCTGTGGCTTTAAAAGCTACTTTTTCTCAATGAGTGAGGTTTCACCAACTTTTATCACTTTCAGTATAGAAAAATAGTTAGTAAAACTTGAGATTTTGGTGATGTATCCTATATAATACTACGGTATATCTACCAAATTAACGTATTTATAATGGCATAATCTTTAACTAAAGGCAGTTATTGCTTATGTCAGTTTTTTTTATCGCCAAATACTAAGTATTCTAAATTTAAGTTTTTCTAAATTTAAGTAAAGCTAAAATTATTCATTAATTTACAAGCTCGATCAAGCTTTGACAGGAATTGTGCTGACAAACAGGGTTGTATCTATTTTCAAAAAAGGAAAACTGATGGCGCAAATTAATCAAGCAAATTCTCTTAAACACAAACTAAAGTTTGGTTTTTTCCAGATTCCGCCTGCACTTAAATCTGCCAATGTTTGTTGTTTTGTAATTGGAGAAAGTGTATCTTTTTTTGGCTCCTGGATGACTCAATTTGCTTTAGTATGGATGGTTTATCAACTCACTAACTCAGCCATTTTAGTTGGTATAGCTGGATTTACAAATCAAGCTACAGGCTTGGTTCTTACACCCTTAGTAGGAGTATTATTAGATCGTTGGAACCTACGATATGTTTTACTAACTACTCAGTTTGTTTCTATTGTGTTATCTGGTACTTTAACTTATTTAAGTATTACTGGTGACATCAACTTTATTTGGATTATCATCATCGGTATACTGCAAGGAATTGTTAAAGCTTTCGATTTACCAGCACGCCTAGTAGCTATTCCTCGGATTGTGGATAATAAAGCAGATACTTATAGTGCAATTTCCATTCATTCATTCTTAATTAATACAGCTAAATTTATCAGCCCTATGGTTGGTGGCTTTTTACTTGCTAAAGTTGGAGCCGCTTCCTGTTTTTTGGTAGATAGTGTGAGTTATTTTCCATTTATCTCGGCAATTTTAACTGTTCGCATTAAGTCATTTCCCAACAAAGACTCGTCTGGTAAATCTCAAATTTGGAAAAATTTAAAGGAAGGTTTTGTTTATACCTATGAATTTTTACCAATCAAATATGTGTTAATGTTGCAAGTTGTTATTTGTTTTATGGTAATGACTTATGTTAATTTGATGCCCATTTTTACAGCCGATGTCTTAAAAGGTAATGCCGAAACTATGGGATATATTATGACGGCTTCGGCATTTGGTTCTATAGTAGCGGGACTTTTCTTAATACTACGGAAAAAAGTTACTGGTTTAGAGAAGGTAATTGCTAATTCTACTATGATTCTTGGTCTTAGCTTGGTAATTTTTTCGCGTTCAGCCAGTTTAGAAGCTTGTCTATTTTTAATTTTTATTGTGGGGATGACTAATACCTTGAGCTTGATTGCTATTAGCAATTTTATTCAATTAATCCTCGTTGATGAAAATAAACGCGGTAGAGTCACAAGTATATTCACAACAGGTTTTTTGGGGATACTACCTTTCGGTAATTTATTTTTTGGGGGATTAGCTGGTCAAATTGGAGTAGCAAATGCTTTATTATTTGGTGGTGTTTGTTGTTCTATTGGCGCTTTTTACTTTGCCAAAAAGCTACCGGAAATGAAAAAGATAATATGTCCTATTTATAAGCAAACTGGGCTGATATCCTAATCAAAATCATCAGCAATACAACCCCTAAATAAATTTAGGGGGAATATAATTTTAAATTTTTAAATGTGTTCTGTAGTTTCTGGATGAGCAATTCTTGAGTGTTCAAACAATCGGGACATACGTGGTAAAGCCACAAAAATTCCTGCTAAAACTAGTAAAAATACAGCAATACCCAAAATTTGATCGCGGGGAATTTCCAGTACACCACGTAAAATCACCTCTCTTAAAGCAGAAACAATAGTAATTTCTACTGCTGCTACTACGGATATACTCTGTGCTTGTAGATAGTCAATTAAGAGGCGGAATAGCTCTACTAAAATCAAAATGAAGAGGATATCTGATGTTACTTGTCTTAAATCTAGTGGACGCAAAAATGAAGAGAACATATCTACTAAGCGGATGAGCATCACACAGAACAAACCCAAGCAGAGGAAAACAATAATGAAGTCTTGAAAAAATTCCAGATGACGGACAATTTTATCTCGCTGGAAATAATTATTTAAATCTGCTAACATCTGTTTGAGCATGGGATTTCCGAAAACTCTTAATTGTCGATACCCATAATCATAGGCGCTTAACAATTTAGCGTTGGTAAACATATATTCATGTGCCACCTATACAAATGACACAAAAAGCACATATTATTTTAGTGTGCGTTACAGCATTGCTATAACGCACACTAAAATTTAAGGTTTACTTGTTAGTATTCATCTTGTTAGGTGGTATGTATTGTTTCGCTTATTAAACTTTTGCGACTCGTAAATTCAACTTTTGCGACTTATAAATCAGGTTTTTAACCCACCTAACTTAATCGCTTGTTTTGTTGGCGTCCCTTCAAAGTCACTTTGATGGTAGTGTATCAGCGTTGCGAAGAATAAGGAAAAGGGGAAAAGGCTGATGCTTGCGTTCCCTTCCCCTTTCCCCTTGCTGAAAGCGTATTAAACCAGTCTGTCGAACTCACTTGAATTTATTGGTTTTGCTCACGGTTAATTTCTTGCAAATCAAGCGCGTAATTCAATCGCAGAATATTTACTCCAGGCTCGCCAAAAATCCATAAAAATCTGCCATCAGTATATTTATTGATTAAAGGTAATATCTCATCTTCTTTAATACTACGGGCACGCGCTACCCTCTCTAACTGTTCTCTAGCTGTTTTCAAGGAAATATGTGGATCTAAACCAGAGCCAGATGTATAAATTAAATCGGCTGTGGGTTGAATACTTTCTTCTTGAAATTGATTAGCGTCCTCCACAATCCGCTTGAGTAATTCTGGATTACTGGGAGCAAGATTACTACCGCCAGATATACCCGTTGGCTTAGCTTTTTTACCTTGGCTATATCTGACTGTACTGGGACGACCATGAAAATATTTATCTGATGTAAATACTTGACCAATTAAAGCTGAACCAATAGGTTTTGCATTTATATTCTGCATGATACTACCGTTAGCTTGCGCGGGGAACAAGCCTTGACCCACTACTAAAATGAAGAGAGGATATATGATTGCTGTTAGTAACCAAAGTACCAGAGTGACACGAATAGCTCTGATGATTTCGCGAATAATAGACATACAATTTATGCGTTCGTTTTCCGGATTAAATTTTGAATAAGGGTGAGAATTTTTAGAAGCGTTCTGGCTGAAAAACGACGACAAACAGGTAAATAACAATTGCGATTGTGACAAAGCCTAAGATGCCAATTGCCCAAGCAGAGCGCCGTTCTAACATGTCATCAGAGGCGGCATAAACTACAGGAGCAATTGCCAAATTTAAGCACAGCACAATAAAAATTGCTAGGGGCAATCGTTGTTTTTGCCTTTGTGACCAAATAAATGATAATATCTGTACTAGCTCCAAATTATCAACTTCTTTTTTCATTTTTTGCTTTATGCTGTGCATCCTTAGCGTTTAGTGGTAAATTCTCAATTGTTCAGGTCAATCCCGCCAGAGTTATCAGCATATCTATTAATTTAATAGCGATAAACGGCAAAATTATTCCACCTAAACCATATATCAAGATATTGCGTTGCAGTAGTTTATTCGCTGTTAAGGGTTGAAAATGGACACCCTTTAAAGCTAAAGGAATTAAGGCAGGGATAATCAAAGCGTTGTAGATCAAAGCTGATAGTACTGCCGTATTCGTACTAGTCAATTTCATAATATTCAGGCTTTGCAAGTTAGCAGAGGCAAATATTACGGGAATAATTGCAAAGTACTTGGCGATATCATTAGCTAAGGAAAATGTTGTTAAAGCTCCACGGGTAATCAGCAATTGTTTGCCAATACTGACAATATCAATCAGCTTGGTGGGATCGGAATCTAAATCTACCATGTTAGCTGCTTCTTTGGTTGCCTGAGTACCAGTATTCATGGCTACACTAATATTCGCCTGTGCTAAAGCTGGCGCATCGTTAGTTCCATCGCCTGTCATGGCTACCAGTTTGCCTTGATTCTGTTCTTGTTGAATCACAGCAATTTTATCTTCTGGTGAGGCTTCGGCGATGAAGTCATCAACTCCGGCTTCTTTGGCAATGACAGCAGCGGTCATGTGGTTGTCTCCAGTTAGCATCATGGTATTGACTCCCATCCGGCGTAACTGATCGAACCGTTCGCGAATGCCAGGTTTAACTATATCTTTGAGATAAATTACACCGTAGATTTCCCGATCTAAGCAAACGGCTAAAGGTGTACCTCCTTGTTGGGAAACTCGTTCGTAGACAATATCAAGTTCTGGGGTTTCACGCCCGTTACGAGAACGGACAAACCCTTTAATTGCGCCAACTGCGCCCTTGCGTACCTCTCGTCCACCTGGTAGATTTGTACCACTCATCCGGGTTGTGGCAGAAAATTCCACTCCTTGGGCGTGGTTAGGATCAAAGTCTACTCTCGCGCCGAATCTTTCTGCCAGACGGAGAATCGATTTACCTTCAGGCGTATCATCAAATACACTAGCTATCCAAGCTACATTGGCGATTTCTTCCATTGAGTGGCCGTTGATCGGGATAAAATCTTCTGCCAAGCGGTTACCAAGGGTAATTGTACCTGTCTTGTCTAAAATCAGAGTATTAACATCTCCACAAGCTTCAACTGCTCGTCCGGAAGTAGCAATGACGTTCAATTGGGCGACGCGATCCATACCAGCAATGCCAATGGCACTGAGCAAACTACCAATTGTGGTGGGGATCAGTGCGACTAATAGGGCGATCAAAATGGAAACGCTGATGGGAGTTTTTACAGTGTAGGCAAATGCAGGCAGAGTGGCGACTACAAATAAAAACACTAAGCTCAGAGCTGCTAGTAAAACTGTTAAGGCAATTTCATTGGGTGTTTTGCTGCGTTCTTTGCCTTCTACCAAGGCAATCATGCGATCAATAAAGCCTTTACCGGAGTCGGCGGTGATGCGGATAATCAATTCATCGGAGATAATCCGCGTACCACCAGTGACAGAACTGGCAACATCCGAGCCTGATTCCTTGAGTACTGGTGCAGATTCCCCAGTAATCGCCGATTCATCAACAGAAGCTACACCCATGATCACTTCCCCATCTGCGGGAATAAAATCACCTGCTACCACGTAGACTGTATCACCTTGTTTGAGGCTAGTAGATGATACTTCAGTAATTGCACCATCAGCAGCGAGTTTTTTAGCGATCGTCTCTATTTTCGTTGAGCGTAAGGCTTCGGCTTGGGCTTTACCTCGTCCTTCAGCTACAGCTTCGGCAAAATTGGCAAACCAAACAGTAAAGAACAAAATTCCTGTTAACAAGCCATTGAACAATTGGGCGTTCGGTTGCTCAACTGGGCCAAACAGGTTGGGATCAATTGTGACTGCCAAGGTAATTAATGTACCAATCCATACCAAAAACATCACTGGGTTTTTGATTGCCTTTCCGGGACTTAGCTTAATAAAAGCGTCCCCAATTGCGCGTAAGTATATGCTTCTAGTACGTGCTTTCGCTTTTTTACCTGCTTGACGGCGATCGCGATGACGAGAACGTGGGGGTTTAGTTTTGGAGGTAGTTGCAACTGGATTCATAGATTTGGTGAGTGAGAGGTGGGGCGGGGGAGGGGGCAGCACTTCGACTACGCTCAGTGACCAGGGGGCAGGGGGCAGGGGAGAGTATTTTCTACCTTGTCTTCCTCATCCCCGCGTCACCGCGTCCCCGTGTCTCCTAAATCTCCGTAATTCTTCTAACTGCCAGAGGCTAGTTTAAAACCTTCTGCTATGGGGCCTAAAGCTAAAACGGGGAAAAAGGTTAGCACAGCCAAAATTAGGGTAACCCCGGCTGTAACACTAGTAAATAGCAGAGAATCGGTTTTTAATGTACCAGGAGTTTCGGGAACTGTTTGTTTACCAGACATACTATCAGCTAGTAGCAGGATGGCAATAATTGGGATGTAGCGTCCTGCTAATAAGGGGAATAAGCAACTCAAATTCCACCATAAGGCTGTAGGTGCTGGTTGGGAATTGGCTAAACCAGCCAAGCCGGAACCGTTGTTAGCAGCGGCTGAAGCATATTCATAAACTACCTGGGAAATGCCGTGAAAACCTGGGTTGGAAATTCCCGATAAGGAAATTGGGTAGGCTAAGGCGATCGCACTGGGAATTAATACGGCAATTGGATGTATCAGTAATACTATACTGGCGAGGATAATTTCCCGTTTTTCAATTTTGCGTCCTAAAAATTCTGGGGTACGCCCTACCATTAACCCAGTCAGGAAGACGGTGAGAATTACGTAAATCAATAGATAAGCTATTCCCGTTCCCTGTCCTCCCCAGATAATCTGGAGAAATAAGTTAAATAAACTAGAAAATAATCCTTGCGGCATTAAGGAATCGTGCATTCCGTTGACAGCGCCACACATGGTGGCGGTAGTCATCACCGCCCATAGTGCTGTTTGCGCCCAGCCAAAGCGAACTTCTTTACCTTCTAAATTAGGATGTTCTATTCCCAAGGTGCCATTAACGAGGGGATTCCCTTGGAGTTCAGCGGTTGCTGTTACCCCAACTAAGATGACAAAAATGATAAACACCATCCAGAAAAGCAGCCAAGCTTGTTTGATATTATTGGAAAATACACCATAGGTGTAAATCATAGCTGCCGGAATCGAAATCATGGCGATCATTTCGATTAAATTAGTGCCACCATTGGGGTTTTCAAAGGGATGAGCGGAGTTAACGCCAAAAAAGCCGCCGCCGTTCTCGCCTAGCATTTTAATCATCTCAAAGGATGCTACTGGGCCTCTAGCTATATACTGTGTCGCTCCTTCTAAGGTTTTCACCACTAAAGTATCACCCAATGTTTGGGGTACACCTAATATTAGTAAGGCGATCGCGCCAATTACCGATATGGGTAATAATATGCGTGTAATGGCACGGGTAAGATCGACATAAAAGTTTCCCAACTTTCTCCCAGTCAATCCCCGGATAAAGGCAATTCCTACCGTCAAACCAGTCGCAGCAGAGGTGAACATCACAAAACCTAAAGCCGCTACCTGACTAAAATAGCTTAATGTATTCTCCCCTGAGTAGTGTTGTTGATCGGTGTTGGTCACAAAGGAAATGGTGGTATGCAACACTGTATCCCAAGTAGGTGCTACTAAGCCATTGGGATTCCAAGGCAAAAACCTCTGAAAAAATATCAGTAAATACACTACAATGCCCATGACGAGGTTGCTGTACAGTATCGCTCTGGCATACTGCCAACCTGTCATATTATCTTTCCGTCTGACACCCGCTAGGGCGTAGATGCTTCGCTCTAGCGGATTCATGACAGAATCAAGCAGTGTTCTTTCTCCTTGGAAGACATCTGCTATGTATCTTCCGAACACAGAAGTAATTGCTATGACCATACACAGCGTTAACCCAATTTGTAAAAAACCTTGTCCCATGTATTTCGCACTCAATTAAAGTTAAGTTCTAGACAGATAATTATGGCAACTGACACATCAGATGCCTAGTCATGTTTCATCTAAACTCGTTTCATAAAGCTAGATTTACTAATTTTATTTGTTACTATTTGCACAATGATTATTGATTTTTTTAGCAACAACGCTGAGATTTTCCTTTGGCTCATTTATCTCTGTCCTATCTACTATTTGTTTATACAATACATTTTCTGATGCTGCTACTTTAATATATTCATCTATACAGCGGCTTGTGACATTTTTATTACACAATCCCCAGCTTGTAAAGTATAAGCAGACACAGTTTTAGCTAGCTAACTCTGACGAAAACTGAAGTTTGGAAGAAATTATATTGCATATTTACATTTTTGGCGAAAATATTTACTCGCTTGATTTGTGATTTGTCAGTTGTTTTCATTTGGTTTAATACCTTCCTTGTCAGCGATGGGGATTCTTACCGCTAACTATTAACTAGTCAGGGTTTTGCGCCATGCTGTTTCCATAACACTGATATCAATTCTCCAAATGGTGATTTTGGATTATTTAGTTTAATTGACTAATGAAGGATAGAGAAGTAAAACAACTTTATTTTGGTAATTTAATCTAGCAATCCTAAATCATTTATGAACAATAAGATCCCCGACTTCTTAAAGAAGTCGGGGATCTGAGAGCTTACTGTTATCGCCAGGATAAAAATTTTAGTTGATTTTCATAAATATTAAGATTTTCTGAAGAATTTAGGCGATCGCAACTTGATTACCCAGAGGCTCCTTGTACCAGAATTAGCAGCCAATGAAACTACTGTAATTAGTTCCTCTGTCTTCCTCAAAAACACATTTTTTATTATAAGTACAAATACGGTAGTACCAGTAGTTTTAATTTCGTAGATTGATAAAGAAGAAACCTAAAGATTCTAAAACAAGCATTCTATATAGAGTGTACTGAGTTAGATAACTATTAAGTTTTTTTGATTCATTACGCTCTCATTGGGCAATGAAAGTTAATGGCGAAGGATTGGCTGACTGCTGAGTGTTGTCTTCCCAATACCAATTTCCGTATCTAAACTCAGAATTTTATTTACTCAAACAAATCATCATGAAATTACTCGAAAAGAACGCTGACAGAGCCAATACTTATTTTTCGGATGTATTACAACTAACAACTAAAGAAATTGTATTTATAGATACAACAGTTTTAGGGTATAAAAGCCTGATAGCTGGGATAAAACCTGGCTTGCAAGTCGTTATTCTTGATCCTACAAGAGATGGTATAACCCAAATTACAGAGTCCTTGGCAGTAGGTAAATTTAAATCAGTTCACATTGTCTCCCACGGGAGTGAAGGTAGCTTACAACTGGGGACAATCCAACTGAGTGCTGAGAATTTAGAATTTTATGGGCAGCAGTTGCATCAGTGGGCAAATGCTTTAACCGATAATGCTGATATCCTGCTTTATGGCTGTGATGTGGCTAATAAAGGAGGTACAAAATTTGTATACCAGATTAGTCGCCTGACAGGAGCAAATGTTGCCGCTTCCACCCATAAAATTGGTAATGCAGCTTTAGGCGGTAATTGGGATTTAGATTTTAGCACCGGGAAAATTGAAGCCACCCTAGCATTTGGGGCGGAAGTAATGCAAGCTTACAACTCGGTTTTAGCTAAGACTGGTGACGTAATTATTAACGAATTTTCCCAAGGTAGTGATGGTGGGAAAGAATGGATTGAACTTTTAGTTGTTTCCGATAACCTCAATCTCCAAAATCACAGATTAGTTAATGGCGATGACACACTAGATATCACTTTGTCTGGTGATGGTTTTAAAGCATTAAAAGCCGGAACTGTAATCGTGCTATATAACGGCATTGATGTTGATGGTACTATTACTGAAGACTTAACTTACAGTCCGGCAACTGGAGATTATGTAGTACAAATATCATCTCTAAATAGTACCGGACAATTTGCAGTTCTTAATACAAAAGGTTGGGGTAGCACAACAGGTGATTTTAATGATGCAAGTACTACAAATCTACCTAAGCTACTGAATGATAGTGGTACTACTATATATAGCTTTCCACGAACTCCCACCCCCAACAGCGGCAAATATAGTGCTTATACTCGAAATTCAGCGGTGGGTGCTACCAATACTAATAACTGGTCACTTGATGCTGCTTCTACAAGCGCTACACCAGGTTTAGCTAATGGTGGAGACAATACAACCTGGGTTAACATTTTGCGTCGGAATGTTAAAGTTGTCAACACCCCATCTGTGATTATTAATAATCCTTCACCTGATGCTGGTGAGCGATTTGGTTTCTCAGTGGCATCTAATGGCGCTAACATTTTGATTGGCGCACCGAAAGCCAATGGCAATCGTGGAGAAGCTTACCGACTAGATACTAATGGTGTACTCCAGCAAACGTTTACAAATCCAGCGAATGCTACAGGCGATTTATTTGGTTTCTCAGCTGCTACCAACGGTACAGATTACATCATTGGCGCTTCCAATTTTGGCACTCAAGATGTTGGAAGAGCATACAGATTTAACGCCACTAGTGTACTGCAACAAACTTTCGATAATTCAGTTAATAATGATGACAGCGAATTTGGCAGTGCTGTAGCAATCCTGAGTGATGGGAAGGTTGTGATTGGCGCACCGGAAAAGGGTAAAAGTACTGCCACCGATAATGCTGGCGAGGTACGTATATTTGATAATAGTGGAGCAATTAAGCAGATTGTTAATCCGAATACAGGGTTTATTCAAGATGCACGATTTGGCTTTGCAGTCGCAGCTGCTAACAACGACATTCTTATAGGTGCACCAGGATTTGGTACTCTTCCTGCAAATTTTGGGACTGGACGTGCTTATAAGTATGATACCGCAGGTAATCTGCTACAGACATTTACCAACCCAAACCCATCATTGCTAGATTTCTTTGGTTTGGCAGTGAAATCTAATAGTGATGGTACACGTTTTTTGATTGGCGCTCCCGGCGAAGATATGGCTGGTACTGATGCTGGGGCTGTATACCTATACGATACCACTACCCCAACCCCGACACTGTTGAAAACCTTTATTAATCCGGATACCAGCAATTTGGGTTTTGGTTCTTCAATGGCATTTTTCGGCAACGATATTCTTATTGGTGCAGCTGGTACTTTTACGGTGAGTGGGACTACCTTCACTCCAGTTCCCGGTCGTGGTGCAGTTTATCTGTACGATGGAGATGGGGCATTACCCACTTATAAACTCGAAAAAATCTTTACTAATCCAGGCACAGGTGATGATGCTTTTGGGGGAGCTATTACTGCCATTGGTAGCAATAAGATTGCTATCAGCGCTCCTTATTATGATGCTGGTAGTAATACTGATGCTGGGATTGCCTATATCTATGATCTCAACGATACACCTAGCAACACGGTTAACGGCACAAATGCCAATAACACATTTGTAGCTACCAGTAAAACAGATTTTTTTGATGGCAAAGATGGCGCAGATCGGGTTATTGCTAGTGTTGCCAATTTACAGCAAGATGACACGATCGCTGGTGGAGATGGAATAGATACCTTTGTTCTCAATGGTGGCACTAGCGCAGACACAGTTAGCATTTATTTGAGTAATCCCAGCAATCAAATTCAAGGCATTTCTGGATTGCTGGTTGCAGAATTCGAGAACTTTGATTTGAGGAGTTTTGCAGGCACAATTAACTCAATAGGTGGCACTGGTAATGACTATATTTTGGGTGGAGTTGGTGCAGACAGCCTCAGTGGCGGTGATGGTAACGATCGCTTCAATGGTGGTGATGGTAATGACAGTCTCTATGGTGGTGCGGGAAACGATATTCTCGATGGTGGTCTCGGTGATGATAGGATGGAAGGTGGTGATGGTAATGATATCTACTATGTTGATAGTGAAAATGACATCATTTTTGAAGAAACTACAGGCGGTAAGGATACTGTCTATGCTGCAATTAACTACATCCTAGTAGAGACAAATTTAGAGAATCTGATCCTGACTGGAAATACTGAAATCAACGGTGTAGGGAACGAACTCAACAATAGCATCAAAGGAAATATTGCCAACAACTTTCTGAGCGGTGGTGCAGGGAACGATATTCTCAATGGTGGTCTCGGCGATGATAGGATGGAAGGTGGTGATGGTAATGATGCCTACTACGTAGATAGTGAAAATGACATCATCGTTGAAAACATTAGCCAGGGTACGGATACTGTCTACGCCACATTTGACTATAACCTAGTAGAGACAAATTTAGAGAATCTGATCCTAACTGGAAATACTGCGATCGCTGCTATCGGCAACGAACTCAACAATAGCATCAGAGGAAATATTGCCAACAACTCTCTGAGCGGTGGTGCAGGGAACGATATTCTCAATGGTGGTCTCGGCGATGATAGAATGGAAGGTGGTGATGATAATGATGCTTACTACGTAGATAGTGAAAATGACATCATTGTTGAAGAAACTACAGGCGGTAGGGATACTGTCTACGCTGCAATTGACTATACCCTAGTAGAGACAAATTTAGAGAATCTCACCCTCACTGGAAGTACTGCGATCGCAGCTACCGGCAACGAATTTAACAATATCATCAGCGGGAATAGTGCCGACAACTTCCTAGATGGCATGGAAGGCGATAACTTACTTTATGGTAATGCCGGGAACGACAATCTCACAAGTGGTGCAGGTAATGATCGTCTGTATGGTGGGAATGGTAACGATACTCTTATCGCTGCTGCTGGTAACGATATTCTCGATGGTGGTATCGGCAATGATAGCATGGTTGGTGGTGATGGTAATGATGTCTACTATGTTGATAGTGAAGATGACAGCATCGTTGAAAACTCAACTGGGGGTACGGATACTGTCTACGCCGCAATTACCTACACCCTAGTAGATACAAATTTAGAGCATCTTACCCTTACTGGTGATGCTGAAATCAACGGTACGGGCAACGAACTCAACAATAATATCAAAGGAAATAGTGCCAACAACTCTTTAAATGGCGGAGAAGGCGATAATTTACTCTACGGCTTCGGCGGGAACGACAGTCTCGAAAGTGGTACAGGTAAGGATCGTTTGTATGGTGGTGATGGTGACGATAGCCTAATCGGTGGTGCTGGTAATGATTACCTTGTAGGTGGTGGTGGTAACGATCAATTCGTTTACGCTACCAACTCTTCTTTTGATAGCGGTACTATTGGAGTTGACACTATTACTGATTTTACTGTGAGTAGTGACAAAATTGTTCTAGACAACAATACATTCACTCTACTCACAAATATTGCCAGTGAATTTACAAGAGTCGCAACTGATGCTGCTGCGGCTACTAGCAGTGGCATTATTGTTTACAATTATGTCAATGGGAGATTGTTTTATAACGCAAATGGCGCAGATACTGGCTTTGGTTCAGGCGATCAATTTGCTAATCTCTCCAAGAATTTATTACTCTCAGCAACGGATTTTATCATCACCAGTGGTGAGAATATTCCAGGCTAGTTAATATCACTCTGGTTAAGGCCGGGGAAACCCCGCCCCTACAATTTGGGATAATTTATTTTTTGGAGTTCACTTAGTAGTTCATCACATTAATTTTGATGGGCTATAAGATCCCCGACTTCTCAAAGAAGTCGGGGATCTTATCTGTAACAACCCTGCCCATAGCAGTTGTTATCATTACATGATGTTTAAGGGATCTACATCTATTGTTAAGCTAACAGATTGCGGACAGAGCGATCGCACATCTTCCCAATCTGGTAAATTCGGTAAATCATCAGGGGCGAATTTAATTAATATCTGCCAGCGATAACGATTAGCTACTCGTAAAATACTCGCTGGTGCTGGCCCTAAAATCTCGAATCTTTCTTCTGTACCTAATGCTGTAGCGATGATTTGCGCAGTATTCTGTACTTGAATTGGATCTAAACTGCTCAAGCGTAATAAAATTAACCTGCCGTAGGGAGGATAATTAAGTGCTTGTCTTTGTTCTATTTCAGCAGTGGAAAAAGAATAATAATCATGGCTTTTTACTGCTTCAATTACTTGATGTTCTGTGTTATAAGTTTGTATAATTACCCTACCAGGATCTTCGCCTCTACCTGCACGACCGGCTACCTGGGTTAAGGTTTGAAATGCTCGTTCGCTGGCGCGATAGTCACTAAGATGCAACAATCCGTCAGCCGCAACAACACCAACAAGTGTCACCTGGGGTAAGTCTAAACCTTTGGTGAGCATTTGCGTACCTACTAATAGATGTGCTTCCCCGTTAGCAAATTGGGTGAGCAGGATGCGGTGTGAGCCTTTGTTGCGGGTGGTGTCGCTATCAAAACGAATGTATTTCAGTTCGGGAAACTGGCGCGATAATTCTTGAGCGACGCGCTGAGTACCGCTACCGAAGAATTTTAGGTAAGGAGAAGCGCAGTCAGGGCAAAATTTGGGATGCGATCGCCCATAATTACAGTAATGACAACGCAACAGTTCGGGCGCGCCGTCTTCGGTGTGGTGATAGGCTAAAGATACATCACAGTGGGGACACTCTAGTACATAGCCACAACTACGGCAAGATACAAAAGTACTGTGTCCCCGGCGATGGATAAATAAAATTCCCTGTTGTTGTCTTTCTTGCAATTGTTGCAAAGCTGTTTGTAGGGATCTACTAAAGATAGAGCGATTTCCTTCCTGCAACTCGCGTCGCATATCTACTATTTCTACTGGTGGTAAAGGGCGTGAGTTGATGCGTTCAGGGAGGGAGAGGTAGTAGGAGGACACGGAGACATGGGGACGGGGGGACGCGGGGAAAGAAGATTTCTCCGCGTCTTCTTGAACCGCAGCTTGATGAAAATTCACCCAACTTTCCAAGGAAGGTGTCGCTGAACCCAAGACTAAGGGACAATTTTCAATTTCGGCTCGCCATTGCGCAACGGTGCGCGCATGGTATGTGGGAATGGGGGAATCTTGCTTAAAACTGCTGTCGTGTTCTTCATCTAAGATAATTAAACCCAAGTTGGGTAGGGGCGCAAAAATGGCGCTGCGTGTGCCAATTACTACCTGGGGTTCGCCTGTGAGCATTTGCCGCCAGGTGTCGTATCGTTCGCCGTCCGAGAGAGCGCTATGATAGACGCTAACTTTGTTACCGAATCTAGCACGGAAGCGATCGGTTAGCTGGGGTGTCAGTCCAATTTCGGGGACTAAGACTAGGGCGGATTTACCTTGATTTAATAAAGGTGCGATCGCTTGTAAGTAAACCTCGGTTTTCCCCGAACCTGTGACTCCATGCAACAAAACTTGAGCATATCCATTTAATGATTGTATTCTGGCTAAGGCATGAGATTGATCGGGGGTTAATGATTTAGGGCGATCGCTTGTGACAAGAGGCCCTTGTTCTGTTCGCAATACTTCCCGTTCTTCAATCACGATGTAGCCTTTATTTGCCAACGTCTTCAAGACAGAGGTACTAGTATGGCAAATCTGCAATAATTCACTGTGCCATAATTCACCACCACGTTTTCGCAATACTTCAATAATTTCTCGTTGGCGTGGAGTTAAATCAGTGTCAATTGTGCCGATCAGGGTAACTGCTTTCTGTAATTTTGGTCGAGTCAATCTTGGTGGTTCTAAGTAACTTTCTACCAAACCAAATCGCCTTAATTCCCGCACTCCCCGATGAGCGGATTTGATTTTTTGTTGGAGGTAAATAAAACTGTAATCTCCTAACGGTTGAGCTTGCAAAAGTTGGAGAATTTGCTGTGCTGAGTCACTCAGGAATGCAGCAGATGGAGAAATTTGCTGATTTAGTACATAATTACTCTCTTGCTCTTTTTTTCCACTTTGCTTTCCTAGGGAAGTTAAGCGAATACGACGCTGCGATCGCCCCAACAACCCTGGTGGTAAAGCCACCCGGATCGCTTGAATTAGCGGTGTATAGTAATATGACGATACTTTATTTAATAATTCCCAATAACCACTAGGAAAAAAACCCACACTCACGACATCTTCGACATCGCGGATTTTTTCTATTGGTATATCAGTATTTGGCTGTGCTAATAACCGAATGGCAATCCCTCCCAATTGTTGCGTACCAAAGGGTACAGTTAAAATATCCCCTGGTTTAATTTCTAACTGGGCATTTAAGCGATAGGTAAATAGCCCCAAGTTTCCTGGACAGTCTACCAATACTTCAACCCAGCGATTCATATTTGTTTGTGATTTATATGACTCTCCCGGTTCATGAACTACCAAATGGGATAAATTTACGCCATCAATATACATATGTGCTGATTTAATAGATAGATTTTCTAGTGCTAGTGTCTGGTGTGTCAACGAGCAAATTTTTTTTGTTGGCTCTAACTTTTTGCTCTTGATTGCATAAACTGTAAATCGTAATACTTTTATCCCTCATAATACTTGATAAGTTTCCTCTTATATCATCCACATCACCAAATTCAACTCAACTATACATGCATTAAATATTGGATACCCACCATACACAACAAAAGCATTTCCTCCACTATCTTCAAAACAGTTGCTATATCTACTATCTAGAGGATAAGCTTTTACCCCTATTGATAGATATTCAATTGTTTATGTATATGAGATGCTTTTATACAAACAAACAATTTATTTCCGAATTTTAAATTGCTAATTTTGTGTCATTCATGAAACTTAATCAAACCTCATAAACTCAGCAGTAAGCTGACGATTTTTGACCGAACAAAGGATGAAGGATGAAAGATGAAGTGAGAATTTGTACTAGTCGCCGTGGTCACTGAGCAAGGCGCAAGTGTGGGCGAAAAAATCAACAGTGAGCGAAGCCGAACTGTTGAGCCTCTCGCCAGCCGAAGGATCAAGTTTTTTTCCTCAATTCCAACAACCATCCTTTAATGGGTGGAGTAATTTCATCCTTCATCCTTGATAATTCAGCCTTCAGTTGACATCAATCCCAAGCAATAAAGTCTAAAAAACTTGGGAAAATTAAATAAAAATTTAAGATTTTGGGATGTCTAGCTGCAAATATTATCTGAGTTAAGGTTGAGAAAGTTTGAGTGCATTTGACATATTTAGCAATCAAGAAAAGAATGAGGAATATAGAGGTTGGGGAGCTGAAGAGATATTTGGTGGGTGCATAGGCCAGTATTGTTATGAGATTTATCTAGCAGGAACTAAGGAATGACAGCTAGACATTGATTTTAACTTCTAATGAGAAATTAGCATAAACTTTTGTTTTGCTACCGGACGTGTGCATTTCTCCCTTAGGGAAACTACCAAGCCTCAAGCAAGCAGCTGTCACTGAATTATGTACCAAACAAAGCAACAATCCCTAAAGGAAAGTTATGAATATTGCTGAATTGGGAACACTGGAAATACTAGAGAGTGCTGCTGAAAATGAAGAACAATCATTTGATAGTTTAGAAGCAGTGGCAGATGACGATTCTTCAATTCCAGAAACACTGGAGTCGGAGGAACGTGATGGCGATGAGATGGCAGCAGCCCGTCCTTCGGGATACAATAAAACCGAGCATGATGATGCTGTAGGCGCGTTTTTTAAAGAAATGGCGCGTTATCCCTTGCTAAAACCTGATGAAGAGGTGGAATTAGCACGGAGAGTCAGATTTTTAGAAGAAGTAAGGAACATACAAGAGTCTTTACACACTAGCTTAGGGCAACAACCGACTAAAGTCCAAATAGCTGCCGAGCTAGAAATGACGGAAAAACAGCTAGAAAGTCGCTTATATCAAGGTCGCGTGGCGAAACGCAAAATGATTCGCTCGAACCTCAGGTTAGTAGTATCGATTGCTAAACGATATCTCAATCGCGGAGTGCCTTTTCTAGATTTAATCCAAGAAGGCGCAATGGGTTTAAATCGCGCTACAGAAAAATTCGATCCAGATAAAGGATATAAATTTTCGACATACGCTTATTGGTGGATTAGACAAGCAATTACAAGAGCGATCGCTAATGATGCGCGTACTATCCGCTTACCAATCCATATTGTTGAAAAACTTAACAAACTAAAAAAAGCGCAACGCGAACTCAAACAAAAACTGTCTCGCAATCCTTCCGAAGCAGAAATGGCAGAAGCTTTGGAAATGAATGTACAACAATTACGCCAATTGCAGCAACTCAGGCGACAAGCGCTGTCTTTAAATCACCGTGTTGGTAAAGAAGAAGACACGGAATTAATGGATTTACTAGAAGACGAAGATAACCTGTCTCCAGAAGCAAAAATGAACGAACACATGATGCGTCAGGAGATTTGGGAAGTGTTGGGAGATGTTTTAACTCCAAGAGAAAAAGACGTAATTTCTTTACGTTATGGGTTGACAACTAGCGAACCTTGTACTTTAGAAGAAGTCGGTAATATGTTCAATCTATCCCGCGAACGAGTCCGACAAATTCAAAGTAAAGCCATGCGCAAATTGCGGCGTCCCCACATTGCAAAACGATTGAAAGGGTGGTTGATTTAAATAGCCTAAAGTCAATCAGCAATCAGAGGTATTTTCTCATTGAGGGATTACCGTAAAATCTGATTGCTGTATGGCTGTTAAGTAGCTTAACGTAAATAAATATAATATGTTTTGTCATTGCGTTCGCGTTGGCGCAGCCTCTCCGACAGGAGAAGCTATACCGTCCCTTGCGCGTCTCCGCTAGGAGAAGGCTTTACGCAATGACATCTTACATTTAATTATGTTGACCTACTTATCCATTTGGTGGGTGCGATCGCCTCTACCCTACCCTAGGTAAATTATTCCCAAATATTTTATCCTAATTTTCCTTTAAAACCATATTTGCTTTGGGTTTTGAGATAACCTCCAATGTACTCACCATAGCGATCGCGCAACATTTTTTCTCTAAATTTAAATCCTAATGTTTTTCCTCGACAAGATTGAGATCCGCACAAGCACCGTTGGACAGCAATTGATTCATATTCTGTGGTTTCGTAGTCCCAAGTAATTTCCTCACCTGCTTCGATATTGCGCAAAGCAACGAAGTCATATCCGCCAAACTGATTGTTTCTTACTCCAGTATTTGGATCACAAGAATGGTTAATGACGACAGCAGGCTCATCTAGATTGACATACAAATTAAAATCCATCTGAAACGAATATATTGTACGTTCGGGAACTTCTTCAATAGGGATACCCACCACGACGGTTTCCCCTTGGGTGATTTTTTTTGTAGCAAATACTCCTCGTCCTTTTGCTGTTTGCTGAATCGTGATCTGAGAATTGAGCTTTGAAGCTGAAATTGTCTCTATTTTGTTCATAGATAAAGCACCACCGTATTTAAATTTATTGCGATTTCACAGTTTTCAAATAGGCATAGGAAAATTTCACTTTACTAGGTATTTTTTTGTAAAGTGAGTGTTTATATTGATTTGTCATCATTGGTTTGGACTGATGCTACATCTCAGAAATAGCATTTATACATGCCCTTTGCTATAAAGTCGGCACAGTAAAATTAGCTGTCATTTCCCGAAACTAAAGAAATAACAGTGCGTTCACTGATCTCTACCTCAACTTCAGCCTCTGGCTCAATCTTCTGAGGACTTTGACTGACAAGCAGAGCAACTAAAACAAGAATTCCGCCGATTACACCGCGTATTCCTAACTGCTCTCCCAGTAGCCAAAACGAGAAAATTGTCGCAAACAATGGCTCAAGTGTAAAAAGTAAAGCAGCTTCCTCAGCCGAAACCCATCGCTGTGCTAATGTCTGAAGCCAGATGACAGCAGCAGTCGCCATTAGCCCTAGGTAGATAATTGCTCCCCAGTGCTGGCGAATCTCCTCAAATTGGTTAAGGATTTGCGTGTTACTCCAGAGTACCCCTAGGGCCGCAATGAACAAAAGTTGAACACTGGTAAGGGTTAAAGTGGGGTGACGGGGCGCAACTCTATCTAGAAAAATTACGTAGCCTGCATAAACAAATGCATCAAAGAACATCAATACATCACCAATTCCTAGTTCTCCCCCTTCCCAAAACATTACACCAATACCACTCACAGCCAGCCCAGCAGCCAGGAAAGTTTTCAACAGTACTTGCTGACCGCTCAACCATCCCAGCAGTGGTACAATAAGTGCGTTCAAACTGCCAATGAATGCTGCCCGGTTTGCTGGTATGGTCTTAAGTGCAATTGTTTCGATACCTAAAAAAAAGAACAGCAAAAGCCCTAGGACTATACCATCACGAAATAAAAGTCCGTTGAGCTTACGTAAGTTTAGGCTCAAAACTCCTGCTGCAATGACAAAGCGTGTTGCAATCAATGTGCTGGGCGAAAGAGTGGTGACTATTTCTTTTATTAAAGGAAAAGTTGTAGCTGCAATTATGTTAATAAAAATAAGTAGTATTATCCCTTTAACACGTAATGAATTTTCAGTTGGCATGAGTGTTGGCATAATTTGATGATAATTTAAATCGAGGCAGCACCTCAATTAATGTTGACTGGGTTTAAAGTCCAGCAATTATGATACTACGGTTTACTGCTAATAAAAGATTTAAGGTTCTATTGAGTTAGCTACAAAAAAGGAATTTTATCAACTCTCTTACCCTAAAATGGTTCAATTAATTTATAAAATAGTGTAAATTAATGACTAGAAAATATCAGACTTTTTGCTTTTTTCTTTAATTATCCTCTTAGGTAATTACCAAGCATAAAATGTCCAGAAAATGTCCAGCCGCCGTACTTCGCTTTTTATGCGAACCGCAGAAAAATTCAAATTTTCCCAAAATACAGCCGATTGCAACGCAAGTGAGGTACAGATCATAGTCATGGCACAAAATTGTTTTGCCCCTACCTGTTTACTTCATTTACCTGAAATAAGCCGTATATAGCGTTTCTCTGTCAAGTGAGGTATAGTCACCCCACCCCCAACCCCCTCCCCGCAAGCGAGGAGGGGGCTATGATGTACTTCATGTGATTAGGAAATGCTATAGAACTCATTAGGCATTTTCTTTTTTAGTTCTCTCTGACAAACCAACATTTCTCCAAATAGATTAATGACTTCACATAAAAATTTAATTTTGCGTTTTGCTGAACCAACCGATTGTAGCGTGTTGTTTGACTTAATTCAGCAACTAGCAGAGTATGAGAAACTATCTCATGCAGTAACTGGAAATATTATAGCTTTAAAAGAGCATCTGTTTGGCTCTCCCAGATATGTTGAGGCAATATTAGCCGAGTATGGAGGGCAATCTGTAGGTTTTGCCCTATTTTTTCATAATTATTCCACTTTTTTGACAAAGCCCGGTATTTATCTAGAAGATTTATTTGTGTTACCTGCATATCGCCGTCAAGGTATTGGTAAGGCTCTGTTATCTAAATTAGCTCAAATAGCTGTTGAGCGTAATTGTGGGCGGTTAGAGTGGAGTGTTTTAGATTGGAATGAGTCTGCCCAAGAATTCTACCGCAGTATGGGAGCATCTATTTTAGATGAATGGCGAATTTGTCGTGTTACAGAAGAGGCGCTGACACAATTGGCAAATAGATAAATGGGCATGGGGCATTGGGCATCCCTACCCTTCTCCTGACGGAGACGCGCAAGGGACGGGTTCTGCTTCGCAGTACGGCTTCTCTTCGAGACGCTTCGCGCTAAGCGAAGCTATGCCGAAGGCTTTACGCTCAGGGCGAGTGGGCATTGGGCATTGGGCATTGGGCATTGAGAATTATTTATTTCTCCGCGTCACCGCGTCTCCCAGTCTTATTGTCCCTACTACCTTGTCCCCCTTTCCCCCTCATCCCCGCCACCGGATTGTCTTCAAGATTTCTTAATAATCAAGTGTTCGGTTTTACAAAAAGTTACATTTTCTTGACAGTGCTAACAAGCTATGAATCCTATTTAAGCAAAAAGCCCCAAACCTTAGTGTATGCGGTCATTCGAGCGAAGTTTGACAGCCTGTCTTTTGACGAAGGTGAACGCCTCAACTGACAATTATAGAAGATATACACCGATTACGTCTTTGTATCAGAGAGAACAAGAGATGAGAAAGATTATTTCAGTATTACTGTTGGGCATTACCATCTTCACTTTTGCCTTCAGTAGTCCAGCATTAGCAGCAGATGCGGTTAATGGTGGCAAATTATTTGCAGCCAATTGTGCTTCTTGTCATGCAGGGGGCAAGAATTTGGTTCAAGCCAATAAAACTCTGAAAAAGGACGCTTTGGAAAAGTTTGGCATGTACTCAGCAGAAGCGATTATTGCCCAAGTAACAAAGGGTAAAAATGCAATGCCTGCTTTTAGTGGTCGATTAAAGCCTAATCAAATTGAAGATGTAGCAGCCTATGTTCTCGGCCAAGCTGATAAGGACTGGAAATAAAAGCTGATATTGACTCAACCTAGTATTTCGCTACAAGAGTTTTGATAATTTCGTAGTCAGCACTTTACCCGCATTTCTCACAAAAAGTAGGGGCGGGTTCACAGATATGCTTTCGTAATTTACGACTATCTGGCTTAACCCGCCCCTACGGCACAAGACACGGAGAAGAAAAAATCTCGTGAGAAATCCGGGTTTAGTGCTGCTAAAGAAAATACTGAAGTGCTGACTATGAACAAAAATTTATTGGTTGCCCTGTCAGATTTAATTACAAAGCGCGTAATTATTTAGTCAAATATCTTGCTTATGAGTTATTTCTGGCGATTATTTCTCAGTGCGATCGCAGCTTTGACTCTGACTTTTTGGACGCAAGCTGCTGATGCTTCACCGTTGGCTAACTCCCAGACTACTGCTAGTGAATTTTTGCAGTTGGGTGTAAATAAAATTATACAAAGCAATTATTCAGAAGCGATCGCGGATTTTAATCAGGCAATTGAACTTCAAAGCGACTTTGCTCAAGCTTATAGCGATCGCTGTGTTGCATATCTCCAACTACAACAATACCATCAAGCGATCGCAGATTGTACACTAGCAATCAATTTATCACCCGAAAACCCCCAGGCGTATCTACATCGGGGATTAGCAAACTACAGACAAAAAGATTATCCCGCAGCCATAGCCGATTATCAGCGAGCGATCGCACTTAAACCTGATGAATTTCGAGCTTACTATAATCTTGCTCTCGCCTATGCAGCAACAGGCAATTATTCAGAGGCAATAGCTGATTATAATTTAGCCCTGAGCCAAATTCCCGCCTCAGCAAATTTACTCCTTGCAGATATCTACAATGACAGAGGTTTAGCCCAGTTAGAGTTGCAAAACTTTGAAGGCGCTATGGCTGATTTTACTCTGGCAATTCATCTTGATGCCGACGATGACAGAGCTTACTTTAACCGGGGTTGTGCTTGTGGCAGAAAAGGAGATAACTTTGGTGCATTGCGTGATTTTTCCCAAGTCATCCGCCTCAATCCCAGTCATGGAATGGCTTATGTTAATCGCGGCGTAGCTCGCTATCAACTAGGTTACTATCAAGGAGCGATCGCCGACTTACAAAAAGCATCAAATTTCTTTGGAAATCAGGGAGAGAAGCTGGCTTATCAAAAAGCCTTAGATCTACTCAGTACGATGCAAAAACAAATACTAGCTATTTCGGAATTTGCTTAAGCAAAATCAGAGATGAGGGGACAAGCAGGACAAATGATAAATGACAACTAACAACTGACCAATTCTCTATTCCTGGCGAAACACATAATCTTCAGACTGACCTGCTAGTTTTAGGTGACAAGCTGCACAAGCATTGGTCTTTCCTGGCGCACCATTTGGCAAGTATGTTTGATCGGGTCGATAACCAATGTACTCCCACTCGCCGGTGCGATTTTCCAGATAATCAGCCCCAAAGCCTTTTTCCTTACGATGTACATAAATTGCCGTTAGAGTTTCTCGAATGTATTGCCCTTTTTCATCTTTAACGACGTTACCGTCTGGGTCTTGTTTAGCTCTATAAATTTCCATGACGAATACACTACCGTAAGGAAAAAGCTGTCCTGGCTTGACAGCAGCAGCTATCTCGTTACCACAGATTACACGCACCTGCTTATTGTCCGGTCGGTCAACGACATATATTAACTTGAAAGCATTTTGATAGTTTTTTGGGAATCCCACCCGGTCTATTCGCGGAGCAGGGCCAGGGACAGATGTACTCGACAAAGTTGGTGGTAGAGGTGCGGAAGTTTTGGAATCTGGGGCTTGAAGTAAGCGCGGAATCGCTGAACAAGTTGGTAACGCCTGAGCTAGAGATAGAGAAGTAGATGGCGAAATAGTAATTGAAAGTGCTTCAGCTAAAATAAAGCTGACAATAAAAGTACTCAATAGTACTAGTAGCTTTATAGTGCGCTTACGTAGCTGCTTCATATTGAATATATACTTCATATAAAAGTGTCAGTTAATTTTTTTTATTTGATTTAATCCTTATTAGGCAATCAATAGCGATTGATATAATATAATATCCGTACTGTTAATAGAGTGTAGTTAATTAAAGTTTTATTACTCTTTCAATATGTAATCTTTATTAAAAATAGTTGTGAAATATAAAACAAATGCTACTAATATATACTAAAAGTTTCAGCAATTTTTCGTAGCTCAAGTATGATCGTCATACCAATTCTATGTGAGTCTATGTGAGGCTGCACATTAAAGCTGCAAGCCTCGAAGCCTGAGGCTATCAATACAAAGCCTGCTCTGGCAGGCTAATTATATGCATCTTCATATCGAATTCGTATAAGTAAATTCATCACAGCAAAACTGAGGGTCAACTGAAGTATGAAACGTCGTCATTTTATCCATTGGGTAGGTTTAAGTTGGTTAGCAACTTCACTACCTGTAGTAATTGCTGCCTGTCTTAAACAGACGAGGGCATCAACATCTTCAGTAGCTAGCGATTGGCAAACAGTTGGTACTACCGCAAAATTAGATGAAACTGGTCAATTGCTGGTGGAAAACTCACCTATTGGTTCTGTCTTAATAATTGGTACATCTGAAAGTGAAAATTTAATAGCTGTTGACCCAACTTGTACTCATAAAGGATGCACAGTAACATGGACATCTGAAGCACAAAAATTCACTTGTCCCTGTCATCGCGCAGAATTTGCAGTTGATGGTCAGGTACAAAAAGGCCCAGCCAAAAAACCACTAAAAACTTATATTGCCAAAATTGAAGGTAATTCAGTACTAGTGAAGTCAAGCTAGATGGTCATGTGATTAATCACACAACTTATTTATGACTACAGTTATCGGTTTAATTAGCGGCACATCTGTAGATGGTATAGACGCTGCTTTAGTTGAGATTACTGGGCACGAATTAGATCTGAAAGTTGAGTTAGTCAAAGGGGAAACATTTCCTTACCCCACAGATCTCAGAGAAAAAATATTAGCAGTCTGCGCCGGAAAAGCCATCTCAATGGCAGAATTGGCAGAACTAGATGATGCGATCGCTTTTGTTTTTGCTCAAGCTGCCCAAAATATTCAAATTGGTCATCAGCCAGCTACTTTGATTGGCTCCCACGGTCAAACAGTTTACCATCGACCGCCCAAAGGAGCAGGAGAGGAAGGGAAAAACTTAGGTTACACGTTGCAACTTGGACGTGGGGCGTTGATTGCCCATTTAACCAAAATCACAACTGTGAGTAACTTTCGTGTCGCTGATATCGCTATTGGTGGACATGGTGCGCCTCTTGTTCCGCGAGTTGATGCTTATTTACTCAGTCATCCCCAAGAAGCACGTTGTATACAAAATATCGGTGGCATTGGTAATGTTGCTTATATACCTCCGCGCCGTGACAATTGGCTAGAAAAAATGCTCGGCTGG
This sequence comes from Calothrix sp. NIES-2100, assembly GCF_963875285.1. Classification (NCBI taxonomy): domain Bacteria; kingdom Bacillati; phylum Cyanobacteriota; class Cyanophyceae; order Nostocales; family Calotrichaceae; genus Calothrix; species Calothrix sp. NIES-2100. The sequence continues at coordinate 5,972,469 of NZ_CAWNLA010000001.1, read as the reverse complement.
GATACTGGCCCAGGAAATAGCCTATTAGATCTAACTGTAGAGTATTTGACAAATGGTGCTAAAAATTACGATGAAAACGGTCAGTGGGCAGCAAGCGGTACTCCCTGTCAGCCGTTAGTAGAACAATGGTTAAACCAAGATTACTTTCAACTACCACCACCTAAATCAACTGGGAGAGAGTTATTTGGTGTAACTTATCTACAACAGTGTTTAGAAGATGCCCAAGCATACCAACTCAGTCCCGCAGATATACTGGCAACACTAACAGAACTCACCGCTGCGGCGATTGTTCATAGTTACCGTACCTTTTTGCCCCAACTGCCCGATCGCGTACTGTTATGTGGTGGTGGTAGCCGCAATCTTTATTTAAAACAGCGTTTGCAGTCACTATTAGCATCAGTACCAGTTTTAACTACAGATGAAGTTGGTTTAAGTGCAGATTCTAAAGAAGCGATCGCCTTTGCAGTGTTAGCCTATTGGCGACAATTAGGTATCCCTGGAAACCTACCTAGCGCTACTGGCGCACCTCAAGAAGTGCTTTTAGGAGAAGTTCATTCTGCCTAAGAGGGCATTGGGCATGGGGTATTGGGCATTGATTACATGAAAATGCGGACATTTGTAGGGGCGGGGTTTCCCCGCCCAGGTTTCCCCACCCATAACCGCCTGACATTTTTGCGTTTCAAATATATCTTTGTGTCGTAGCGGTACTCGATCACGACAAGGAACAGAACAAGGTGGCTCACACTTTTTTAATGCAACCCGGACGTTGGACATTACAAGGAAGCTGGCTGGAACGCAATAGTATGCCGATAAATGTTAAGGGTATGATCCTGGTGGCTTGGAATCGAGATAACTGGTTTACGATGGCGACAAAGCTCATATTTCCAGGTAGCGATCGCTCAGAGATTTCTTTGCAGTATAAGGGGCGTTTAGATAATGGAGAGCGCCAATATACCTTTTTACTGCAACATAATCTTTTGGGACAAGTAGAAGGCGAAGGTTTGATTGGTCTATCAACGATAGTACAGCGTTACTGGGCACTAAACGATCGCCAACGTCGCAGCGGGTTTGAAACCCTGCATCAGTTATCAGAGGATTCCTACTACTTAAATAGCGCGATTCTAGCTGGTCATTTTTTAAACAGTACAATCGAAGCTAGCCTTGAGCGCCAGCCACAATAGGATGTTTTGTCAACAGTCAACCGTCAACCGTCAACCGTCAACAATCCTCTCATTTCCCTGAAGGCGCAGTAAAAATACTGGGGTTAAATTCACCTGTAGCAAAAAATTGGTAGTTATACTGACGATTTTCTGATAATTGATTTTTATAGTGTGCCTAGGCAATTTTTGGGAAAATTTCCCAACTTATTGCTTTTTGCACGATAATTTATCAATTTCAATAGGATTGCTATAGATTCTGTGGATTCCCCTGAGGAAAGTTGTCATCATGAAAACAGTTGATGAGTTGTTGTTAGAGCTGCGGTGTCTGAACGTGAAGCTCTGGACAGAGGGCAACAGGCTACGCTATAGAGAGACTAATGAAACTCTCCCTCCTGCCCTGCTAGCTCAACTGCGACAGCAAGAAGCAGAAATCATCGCCATCCTCAAGCAAGCTGATAATTCTTCTGAATGTGCATTAGAAAATACCACATCTTTTTGTTCCCTGACTTATGGTCAGCAAGCTTTGTGGTTTCTTTACCAAATAGCACCGGAAAGCGTTGCTCACAATATTTTTCTGCTAGCGCGGATTGACTCGGAGTTAGATTTAGCAGCATGGCGACGAGCATGGCAACAAATCGTTGATCGCCATACTATTCTCCGCACTACTTATACCATTCGCAATGGTCAACCAATTCAACAGATCCACTCTCATCAAGAAGTTGACATCGAGGTAATAGATGTTGCTGTGGAGAGTGAAGAAGATTTAAAAACGCAAATTTATCAACAAACAGATCGTCCTTTCGATTTAGAATCTGGCCCAGTGTTGCGGGTAAAACTATTTAGCAAGACAACGCTAGGATACATTCAATTAATTTTAATGCACCACATCGCTGGGGATATGTGGTCTTTAGAACTGCTACTCGAAGAACTCCAGATTTTGTACGCTGCGGAAATTCAAACTCAATCTTCAATTCCCATCCGCGTCCCTTTCCCTAAATACCAATATACAGACTACGTGCGCTGGCAAAACGATATGCTAGCAAATGCCCAGGAAAAACTTTGGACATACTGGCATAATCAACTAGCTGGTGAATTACCGAGTTTAAATTTGCCGAGCGATCGCCCTCATCCCAAGAGACAATCCTATCGAGGGGATAGCGCTGTCTTCAAATTAGATGCTCAATTGATTCAAGACCTCAAGGATCTAGCAAAAAATCAAAGAGCTTCCCTGTATATAATTATGCTGGCAGCTTTTTTTGCACTAGTTTACCGCTATACGGGTCAAGAAGAAATTATTTTAGGAACTACAATGGCGGGTAGATCCGGGAAAAAACAATTTGATAAAGTTATTGGTGACTTTACTAACACAACTGTCTTACGGAGTTATTTGGCTCTTAACCCAACCTTTAGACAATTGCTGACTCAGTTACGCCCCATAGTAATTGGCGCGCTCAAGCATCAAGAGGCTCCTTTTTCATTGTTAGTCGAACAATTAAAAGTTGAGCGCGATCGCAGTCGTTCTCCCTTGGTTTCTGCTTGCTTTACCTGGCATAAATATCGCTGTCAGACTGGGGATAATGCGGACAAAAAGGCGATAAAAGTCGAAATTTTGCCAGATTTGGGAACTCAACGGGGAGCAGTATTTGACATTAATTTAAAGATTATGGAAGCAGGTAATGGCTTTCACATTGCTTGGGAATATAGTACAGACTTGTTTGATGCTGGGGCGATCGCCCAGATGCAAAGTCATTACGAAAATTTACTAGGGGAAATTGTCGCCAACCCAGAACAAAGGCTTGGGGAATTACCTCTGTTAACAGCCAGCGAAAAACATCAATTATTAGTTGAGTGGAACAACACCCGCAGCGAATATCCTCAAGATATATGCATCCATGAGTTATTTGCACAGCAGGTAGAACTGACACCAAATGCAGTGGCTTTGGTATTTGCAGACCAACAACTTACTTATCAACAATTAAATCAAAAAGCTAATCAGCTAGCCCACTACTTGCAATCTCTCGGTGTGGGAATAGAGATGCTGGTGGGTATTTGTGTAGAACCGTCGCTGTTAAGAATTATCGCCCTTTTGGGGATTCTGAAAGCTGGTGGTGTTTATGTGCCGATAGATTCCAGCTTAGAAGAAACTTCAGTATCAGTACTGCTGACGCAAAGTCATTTACTGAAAACTTTACCTGCACATCAAGCACATTTAATTTGCCTAGATACACAGGCAGAAATGATTGCGCAATACAGCCAGGAAAACCCCTCACCCCTAATTACATCGACAAACTTGGCTTATGTCATGTATAAATCTGGTGCTAGCGGTCAAGCCAAAGGTGTGAGCATTATTCATCGCAGTGTGGTGCATTTAGTTAAAGGTAACAACTATGCCAACTTCACCACAGCAGAAGTTTTTCTTCAGTTAGCTGCGATGAATTTTGATGGAGCCACCCTAGAAATTTGGGGTAGTTTACTTAATGGTGGACGTTTAGTCATTATACCTTCTGTGACACCTTCCACTTCCGAGTTAGCCCAAGCAATTCGCCAACATCAAGTAACTATTTTGTGGCTGAGGGCAGAATTATTTCACTTGATGGTAGATGAAAAACTGGCAGACTTAAAACAGTTAAAACAACTATTGGTTACAGAATCATTATCTGTTCCCCATGTCAAGAAACTGAGACAAGCAGCCCCAGAATTAAAGCTGATCAATGTTTATAGTTCAACCGAAAATACAACGGTTACTTGCTGTTACCAAGTCACAGATATATCTCATATTGATACTAATATTCCTATCGGTCGCCCCATTGCCAATACCCAAGTTTATCTACTAGATGCCCATTTACAACCATTACCAGTGGGCATACCCGGAGAAATTTACATTGCTGGCGATGGACTAGCAAGGGGTTACTTCAAAAATCCAGAGTTAACAGCAGCAGCTTTTATTTCCTATGTATTGAGTTCTCAAAGAAAAACCCGCCTGTACAAAACAGGCGATCGCGCCCGCTATTTAGCAGATGGTAACATTGAGTTGATTGGACGCATTGACCAGCAACAGAAAACTCGGGGTTACCAGATTCAGGGAGAAGAGATTAAAACTGTAGTTAGTCCGTTTGTTTCTCCTCGGACACCTACAGAAGCTGTGATTGCTGATATAATTGCCAGCATCCTCGGTGTAGAAGAGATTGGTATTCACGATAATTTCTTTGCTTTAGGTGGACATTCCCTACTGGCGACACAAGTGATTTTCCGCTTGCGCCAAGCTTATCAGTTAGAACTACCTTGGCGTTGTCTGTTTGAAGCGCCGACAGTAGCTGAACTCGACAAGTTGATTGCTAGCTACCGCCAAGCAGATTTAGGGCAAACATTACCAGAAATCGCGCCGATTTCCCTAAATGAATCACAGTTTCCTCTGTCTTTTGCCCAAGCCAGACTTTGGTTACTCGATCAGTTAGTCGGCAGAAATGCTACCTACAACATGCCTTTGGCAATGCGGATTTTTGGTAATTTGGATATCAATGCCCTAGAACGCAGCATTCACGAAATTGTCCAACGTCACGCCAGCTTGCGGACTAACTTTCAGGTAGTCCAAGGTTTAACAGTACAGGTGATTCATCCAAATCCGACTTTTAGCTTACATATTGTCAACTTGCAGAATTCACCAGAAAAAGAAACCGAAGTACAGCAACTAGTCAAAATTGAAACTCATATTCCCTTTGACTTAGCTCTTGATTCCCTCATCCGCGCCAGATTGTTTCAATTATCTCCAGAAGAATATGTATTTGTACTGACTATACATCATATTGTCTGTGATGCTTGGTCAATAGAAATTCTGCTGCAAGAATTGTCTAGCTTGTATCCAGCCTTTTGTACAGCCCAGGCTTCTGGTGCGTCTGCTATGGGCACACCATTACCAGAGTTACCCATTCAGTACGTAGACTATACCCTTTGGCAGTGGCAGTTATTAACAACGCCAATATTACAACGACAACTCAACTATTGGAATCGGCAGTTAGCAGGTGTTAAACCATTGCTGCAACTACCTACAGACAAACCGCGACAATTGCTGCATAAATTCAAGGGTAGCAGCTTGCAGTCGGAGATTAATCCGCAACTAAAGCAGGAATTAAAAACCCTGAGTCAAGCATCAGGAGTGACAATGTTTATGATCTTACTTACAGCATTTGTCACTTTACTATATCGCTACAGCGATCGCCAAGATATTTTAATTGGTTCTGCGATCGCCAATCGCCACCAGAATACTAAATACCTCATTGGCTTGTTTGCCAATATTCTGGTGTTGCGGATAAATATTCAAGAAAATCTCAGTTTTAATGAACTGCTAACTCACGTCAAGGAAGTTGTCTTAGCAGCCCAAACCCATCAAGATGTTCCCTTTGAACAACTGGTGAAAACTTTGCTTCCATCCCAGTCACTCAAGCAGAGTCCATTAGTGCAAGTCCTCTTCAATTTAGAACCTGCGCCGAGCAAGTGGGAACTACCTGGGCTGACTGTCACTCCCATGAATACAGAATCAACAGCAGCGAAATTTGATTTAACATTATCAATCGTCGAAACAACAACCGGACTCAAAGCCACCTGGGAATACAACAGCGATTTATTTCAGCGTCAAACCATCGCCCGCATGAGTGAGAACTTTCACAGCTTACTAACAATTATGGCGATAGCACCGCAGCAGATTGTCGGGGAAATTCCCTTGATAGCAGATTAGTAATTCACAATTCGTAATTACTGAAAGATTTTTGACTCATAGCGATTCACGAAAAGCATAATACACAAGACTTATACCGTTTAACTTTATTATGATACAAATACGTTAGTCGGCAACAATGCCCATTGGTGTCAACTTAACGTGAAACCCCGATTCCATCTAGCTCCCATGCTCTGCGTGGGAGCGAAAATCATCAGGCTCTGCCTCGGAATACGCATTTCCATCTCTAAGCTGGAAACGAGATAGAGAAATGTTTTGAGCTTTTTACCGTTCCCTTTATTTGATAAATATGAGAGTCTTTGCTCGCCAACTAAGATGTCCAGGTAAATTTTTGCTCATAGCTTTTACTATTAGCATCACTCTCAGCGGTTGCACAACTGAAAAAAGAGCAATGCTGCGAGTAACTGCTGAAAAGTTTCGTGATCAAGCTGTTGATGCCATCACCTCAGTGAAGCAAATTTATCAACTTAATGATATACCTATAGATCCTCAAATATCGCGTGATTTTGTAATTGATCAATTACTCACAGATCGCCGTATTAATTACGGCGATCCTCTGGTATTAGATAAAATTATTACCGGAGAAAATCAATCAAATAACCAGCCATCAGATTTTGATCGAGAACTCAATGCTTTGCAAGCAGAATATGAAACTGCTGTAGAAATTTTCAATAATTTAGAAGACATTAACTACGGAAGTACCAAAATAGTTTCTCAAACTGCTGTACCTGCACGATGTTTAACAGTCAGGATGCTATTATTAGCTAAACAAATTCAGGAAAAACCACCAAAACCAAACAATCCGCAACGGGTGCTTATAGCTTTAAAGCTACAGCAGCTTCGTAGGCAGTATAATAATCCTAATCTATCTCCAGCACTACCACCAGCAGAGATTAGGAGTCAAGTTGCTGAACAAATAGATGAATGGCTGAAAGTTAATGCTAATGAAAAACAAATTATCAATGAATCTATCTCTAAGCTTTTACTAGTAGCCGACACTGGGAGAAAACTCTCACAACTTATTGATGAATACCCTAATCTAAGTTTTGAAGTTATTGCTAATAGAGTTATTAAAATTTTGGGAGTAGCTGCTAATTTAACGGGAAAAGATTATAATTCAACTATTGGGAAAATTAAAAGCTTAGAACAGGCACTTAATCAAGATAAAACTTTAAAAATTTTCATGAGAGAAATATCTTTAAAAGAAAGCAACCCACAACAAACAGAATCGCAACTATGTCAAATATAAAGATTGATTAAATATGAGTGATAGAGAGCAAGATAATTTTGATATATCTGATAATGATCAGATTTTAGACAAATTACAAGAAATTGTTTCGCGTTTACAATCAGTTAATAATCATCAAATAGATTTACCACAACTGAATAAGACAGAGGAAGATTTACAGAATCTTCTCCCTCAAATTCAGTTTGCCCTAGTAAATGCACAAGAAGAGAAACTTTGGGAACAAGTAAACAAATTGCGTCAAGCAGCACGAGAATGTCAGGATACTCTTAATAGCATCAGAGCGGCAATTTTTCGCAAAACTATCATTAATATTAATCCAGCAAATCTCACAGAAATGCAGAAAATATTACAGGAAATTAAAACTGCATCCGACAATCAGCAAAAGATAGATTATATTGTTTACCTACTACGCTTTATGCGTAAGTTAGTCTTTTAACTGGGCTATCAACTATTATCGCCCTTTGAAAGCGATCGCATTCTTGCTGAACATGGGGAAAGTGCGATCGCCAGAATTAAACTCCTAATTTATACTGAACGGTGGCGATTGAGAATACGTTATACCAATTTAATGTGAAGTTGCACATATCCTGATCCCCCATTATCTCCCGATCCTCGGGGGACTTTGATAAATGTTTTCTGGTTCCCCCTTATTAAGGCAGGGCTGTTTCATCCCACAAGGGATAAGAGTTTGTCAATATCATGAGAAATAAATCTTTGGGCTTGGGCTTGTACAGTTCCTTTGATACTTTTACCATCAATTCCAAACCACTCAGATGTATCCACTTGAACGTAATTCTGCGCCCACTGATTGAAGATTTTGGACAGAATATCAAAGTCTACTCCTATTAATATTCGCGCCCATCGTCGAGTAGGAGGGCACACCATGTTTTTGAATTCCGAATTGATCAATCAATACACGACGATGGCGTTTGACAAAGTCCCCCCATGCACGATAGCCTACGTACCCGCTCATTGTTCCCATAATCACAAACAGCAATACCATCCACAGTTGATGTCTTTGCCCATCTTTGACTCGAAAATCTTTTACTTGCCGTAGTTGTTCAATCAGAGAAGCACCCATTATTTTCATCCCCTCGACGCTTGTCATTTTACATCTTTTAGGGAATGAAACAGCCCTGCTTCCCAAGGGGGCTTAAGAGTTCCAGGGGGGTTAGGGGGGATCTGGGTTTCAGGGTTCAGTGCGTCAGCGTTGTTCAGATCCCCGACTTCTTTAAGAGGGGATCTAGGGGAGCTAATCTATGACTAAGCTTTGAAAAAGTTCATGTTCTCGAATTCCGTCAAAATCATGGTCTGTTTTGACAAGTTGGCGGATGTTTTCGGGATCGAGTTTGATTGCTTGTTGTAGTTTTTCTGTTGCCAGAATGACATTGTTTTGCAATGCATAACAACAGGCTTGATTGTACCAGTAATAAGGGTCTTCAGGGTTGATGATAATTGCTTGCTCGTAAATAGCCAAAGCCTCTTCATATTGTTGTAAATTCATCAAAGAGATACCTTTGTAATTCCAAGCTTTGGTATGATTTGCATTGAGTTGAATAACTCGATCGTAAGCAGCGATCGCTTCTTCATAACGTTCTAAATCTTGGAGAACCATTCCTTTATCAAACCAAATTTCTGGTTGATCGAATTTGATTTCTAGTGCTTTGTCGTAAGCAGCCAGCGCCTCTATGTATCTCTGCAATGAATAGAGTGAATAACCACGCAAATACCAAGCGTCATTGTTATCTGGTTGGATTTGAATAGTTTGATCGTAAGCTGCGATCGCTTCTTCATGTTTGTGCAAATAATTCAGCGCATAGCCTCGTCCGTACCATGCGTCAGCATTTTTTGGTTGATTTTTGATAATTTTATCATAACAGGCGATCGCTTGCTCATATTTTTTGGCATCAATTAGTTGAGCAGCTTGCTTTTGCAATAGTTTATTTTTGTCTCTAAATATCCATAAAAGCAAAACTAATCCGAAAACTAAATACCGGGAATATTCTCTAAATATTTCACTAGCTACTAGAGTTAAATATGTCGGTATATGCAAAAAATCACTAATTGTATCGGCTAGATTCCATAAAAATAGATTGAAAGGTCGGACAAACCATAATAAACCAATTAGTACCCAAACTCCATATTTAGCAATTTTGTTAAATTGCTGTTGAATTGCTTGTGGTAACCAAGGTTCAATAATACCATAACCATCCAGACCAGGAATCGGTAATAAATTAATCAATACCACATAGATATTCAGAGAAATTACATAAGCTAATGCAGCTATCAAATAGAAGAAACTTGAATCTCGATTTACTATATATACGTAATCTCCAGCCGAGATTAAAAGTAGTGATAGTAAACAAGCTAGAATTATATCAGCGATTGGGCCTGCTGCTGAAACAGCACTTTGCCAGAAACGATTGCGCAATCGATTATGGTTGATGTAAACTGCACCTCCAGGTAGAGCAATACCACCAATTAAAAGAAAAAATATTGGCATCACCAGACTCAAATTTTGGTCAGAATATTTGAGTGGATTTAAGGTCAAATATCCCTTATCTTTGACAGAAGTATCTCCACCCCAATATGCGACTATTGCATGACCAAACTCATGTAAACATAAAGATAGCATCCAACCAAAACAGATAAAAAGCGCAACTAGCCACATCATAAAATTCAATAAAAAACCTGATCTATTTTCTCACTTTTTGACTTCTGTCTGACTGAGAATAATTAATTACTATTTGGTTATAAATCTGACTTTTCACGGTATCTGGAAAACCTCTCTGATAAATCTCTCTTCTACAATGTAAGCAAAAAATAATTTATATCATGTCCGGTTAAACACAAAGCAATTGCGAACGAAGTGAAGCAATCGCATAATCCTTGTGATTGCTACTCTTCTCTACGAGACGCTACGCGAACGAGAAGCCGCTCCGCGTCTACGCTTCACTTCGTTGCGCTCGCAATGACATATCGTAAGTAATTTGGCGGACATGATATTAATCAGGTGATTGGTAACTAATTTAGCGATCGCCAAAAAAAAGAGGCAGATAAATCATCCACCTCTAAAATTAGATTAGTAACCTAAGTTACCAGTTATTTGGCGATCGCAAATGACCAATGACCAATGACAAATGACAATTAAGGATAAAGACCGCGATCGCTCAATGCTTGCGCAACTCTACCCACGCCTAGGGTGTAAGCTGCTAAACGCATTGTCATCTGCCTTTTCTTCGATTGTTCTATCACTTGACGGTAAGCTTGCACCATCAAATGTTCCATTTCGCGATTAACTCTTTCTTCATCCCAGAACAGATAAGAAAGTCCTTGTACCCATTCCAAATAACTAACCACAACACCACCAGCATTCGCCAAAATATCTGGTAGCACTATTACACCCCGCGCCTCTAGTGCTTGGTTGGCTTCTAAAGTTACTGGCCCGTTGGCTGCTTCTGCAACAATATGCGCTTGTATCTGATTCACATTTTCTTCAGTGATTTGGTTTTCCAAAGCTGCGGGAATTAAGACATCGCAAGGTAAAGTGAGTAAATCTGCGTTGCTAATTGGTACTGTTTGCGGGAAACCAACAACACTGCGGTGATTTTTAGCAGCGTAGGCTTTTAAAGCGGGAATATCCAAACCAGTTTCCGAATATATACCGCCACTACTGTTAGACACAGCTATAATAATTGCTCCTTCTTGGTGTAGCAATTCAGCTGCTGCCATACCCACATTACCAAAACCCTGAATGGCTACTCGCACACCCACCAGAGATTTACCTTGATCCGCCAAAGCTTCCCGGACAATAATCATCGTCCCGCGCCCGGTAGCCATTTCCCGTCCCCTGGAACCACCAATTGAAATTGGTTTACCAGTTACCACCCCTGGTACAGCATGGCCAACATTCATTGAATAAGTGTCCATCATCCACGCCATCTCACGGGCGGAAGTACCTACATCTGGTGCGGGAATATCTACAGATGGGCCGATATCTTTAATTAATTCGCTGGTGTAACGTCGGGTAATCCGTTCTAATTCACTAACGCTGTAATGCTTTGGATCTATAGCAATACCACCCTTAGCACCACCGTAAGGAATTCCCAACAATGCACATTTCCAAGTCATCAGCATTGCTAAAGCAGAGACTTCCCGCAGTGTCACAGCTGGATGGTAACGAGTTCCACCTTTATAAGGGCCTAAGATATCAGAGTGTTGTACCCTGTGTCCGGCAAATACCCGTATTTCTCCATTATCCAGTCTTACCGGAATGGAAACTGTAACAACTTTCCGTGGGTGGCTGAGAATTTCTAAAATTCCTTGATCTAATTTTAATTCTTTAGCTGCCGCTTCTAGGTAGCTACAAGCTTGATCGAATGGACAAATATGCGCTGGAGTGGCAGGTTCCAGCGGCAGTACAGGTGTTGCAACCATAAAATTTTCTCCTAATCGCGGTATCTTTACGAACCGGAAATATATATATGGCTAGCTTATCCTTTTTTTAAAAGAAAGTTAGGTTTTTTGTAGTTTTTGTTACAATTTTATTTGAGTTTTATGCATGTAGGCTAGGTAAGAAGAATTTTCCAGCTTTTGTTGTGGATGCGATCGTCTTACACCTACGCTTAAGCAAACTACGTCTAGCGTCTCCGATAGAACAAAGCATTGCCCTGAAAAAGTAAAATTTCTTCTTCTGTGTGCGTTCTGGAGCGTTCTGTGCGGTTCAAAAGGAATTTATCTAACCTGATTAGGCTCAGATAACACAGAGATAAGAGATTACAGAAGAATTGCACGAGAATTTTTATCCACCTTGAAAGGGCTAGTAGGGCATAGCCTACTCTAGAAGAATTCAGAATTTTGGCAAATGCTTTAGGATCAAAAAGCTGCTTTCAATCTGTAAGGTTTAATGCATGAAAACCACTGTTACTGAGGTTAAACATCCTCTTCCTTTACCTCCTGGCAACTTCGGTTTACCATTAATTGGCGAAACAATTAGTTTTTTACGCGATCCAGACTTTACTGATAAGCGGTATCAAAGATATGGATCAATCTTCAAAACTCATCTGTTTGGCAGTCCCACAGTAATAATGATCGGAGCTGATGCTAATCGTTTTTTATTAACTAACGAAAACCAATATTTTTCAATCAGCTGGCCGGATAGCACTAGAACTTTACTAGGCCCCGCATCCCTTGCAGTACAGACGGGTGGTACACATCAGAAGCGGCGTAAGCTACTATCACAAGCCTTTCAACCTAGGGCGCTGGCGGGATATGTGGGCAAAATGGAGGAAATAACCCAGGCTTATTTGCATAAATGGGAAGATATGGGTCAATTGACCTGGTATCCGGAATTAAGAAAGTATACTTTTGATGTTGCCTGTAAATTGCTGATTGGCACAGATGCAGCGGCTGATAGCCATTTTGCTGAGTTGTTTGAGGAATGGTGCGGGGGTTTATTTACTATTCCTGTAAGGTTACCCTGGACTAAGTTTGGTCGGGCGTTGCGTTGTCGTCAGCAGCTACTACTGAAAATTGAAGAAATCATTCTTCAACGTCAACAACAACCTGATTCCTCTGAAGATGCTTTGGGACTGCTTTTGCAAGCACGGGATGAAGAAGGTAATAGCTTGAGCTTGCCAGAGCTTAAAGACCAAGTGCTACTATTATTATTTGCTGGCCATGAGACATTGACTTCTGCGATCGCTTCTCTATGTTTGTTATTAGCCCAGAATCCAGCAGTTTTAGCCCAAGCCCGTGCAGAACAACAGCAATTGGCTCTTGAGGAACCGCTAACGATGGCGCATCTACAACAGATGCACTATCTAGACCAAGTACTCAAGGAAGTACTACGAGTTATTCCCCCAGTCGGTGGAGGTTTCCGCCAAGTGATTCAATCATGTGAGTTTAATGGCTGGCGTATTCCTCAAGGCTGGTCGGTTCTCTACCAAATTGGAAAAACACATCAAGATACTAGTATTTATACTGAAGTACAAGAATTTAATCCACAGCGATTTGCACCAGAACAGGCAGAGGATAAAGCAAAACCATTTAGCTATGTGCCATTTGGTGGGGGAGTGCGGGAATGCCTGGGTAAGGAGTTTGCCAAACTGGAAATGAAGCTATTCGCCGCACTTTTAATTCGTGGGTATAATTGGGAACCACTAGCAGAACAAAATCTAGATTTGGTAATGGTTCCCACACCTAAACCGCGTGATGGTTTCAAGGTAAGTTTTCGCTCTCTGAAGACAGAAGAAAAAGTATATAGTGCTATTTGAATTAAGCCTATACAAACACTTCAGAAGTGAAACTTCCATGCAGACCGTAGGGAATATGATGCTTAAGATGCAAACGTGCGATCGCACCTTTATTTAAATCTCTAGCATCCAAAATTACCACATCTGAGCGATGATGAGCTGCATCATAGACCAAAGCCAGCAACCAGCCGTCATCTTCCCTTTCCGAACCAGGACGAGGAACGAAAATTGGCTCACCCATAAACCCACGGGGTGCTGCACTCCAAAGTTGTTTTTCTCCCGAATCTAAATCAATTTTCAAAATTGCTTGCAAGGGAGCATTACCGGTCTCTGCATGAGCTGCACCTATATATAGATAACGATATTGGTGTCCGACGTTAGCCGGATTGATAGAAGGAAACTCACAACAACGGCTTTCAAGTAACTTGCGTTCCACCGTCCCATTTTGGAGTTGCAGCTTAAACCTCCAGAGTTGTCCTGGTGCATTCGCCTCAAAATTCACTTGGCGAAAATCGCTTTGGGGTTCCACTTCTGCTAAGGCATCGTAGCATATAGAGTCAATGACAATTTTATCCCCCACTTCAAAAGCATTGACGTGATGAAAGACAAAACCTGATTGAGTTTCTAAGATTTTGATATCTTCTTTCCCACGGGGGTTACGAGGAATAACAATAACCCGCGTTGGTTGATGCGGATTAAATTTAATACATTCCCCAGCCGCCCGGATTCCCAAAGCCATAGGTAGGGGATTGAAACTGACAGGATTTTGAAAAAAGATGCAGTAATTAGCAGTAATGACAAAGTCATGAATAAAACAGAAACCAGGCACACTATAGGCGTGTTTTCTGATAATTTCACCTGCTGGATTTAGTTCAAAAATGGTAATTTTAGTAGACAATCCTGGCTGAATGGAAAAGTTAACCAAGCAAGGTGCGCCATTATCTTGTTGACAACTAGGGTCTAACCGAGGATGGGCACTAAAAGCCTCACCTGTTGACAACACACCATTAAAATATTCCCTTCCCAAGGTTTCTAAGGTATGTGGGTCTAGGCGGTGGGGTTCAGCAGCTTCCCAAAGTGCCAACAATTTACTACCCCAATAGATGACATTGGTATTAGCAAGAGTTTTAAATTTGAAGTCGAAAATATTAGCTAACCAACCACCAGGTTTTTGCGTACCAAACACACCGCGATAAAGAATTTTTCCGGCTTTTTGTTCTGCAATATAGTCTTCAGTACGCACATAGCGATTGCGGAAATGGGCACGACCATTGACAAAGCTAATGCGGCTAATCATCCCATCGCCATCAAAGGGGTGATGAATACGTTGACCATTAATATCTAATAAACCAGGGCCATTTCTAAATAATGTACCTTGCAGTTCTCCGGGAATTTGTCCTTCTATATCATCAATCCAATAATCAAATTCTTGATATAGAGATTCATATCCTCCCTGCCAATCAATACGATTGTAAGATGTTTCTAAAATTGCGCTTTCTGAAATTTTTGAACTTTGCATATCCTAATATATCCTCTTGTTATCTTGCGCAAAGACATCAAGGAAATATCGATGTAGTAAGAGCTTCAGCCCTTTGAAAAGAAAGCACTTTAGTAATTACTACGAAATCAATGAAATTTCCTTGTCTTTGGGCAAAATAATTGTTTATTAACGACTTTGAATTTGGGTTTTTGTAGCTTCTACTTCAGATATCGACTCAGGCACAAATTTCTCATTTGTTGGGACTGGTTGCAATGATGAAATCTGATTTTGCGCTTCTGCGGCTGGTAGCCAGCTAAGAAATGGCAATGGTAAAAGTGTGCTGAGGTTAGTAATTACCACTAGTAGCCACAGCATTTCAAAGTTAGTTTCGGTGATTCCCAACCAATGCATCATAATTGCCCCAAATTCATAGGAAACCATTCCTGCTAGGTTATTTACCGACATTAATAAAGCAAAGAATGTCGCTTCGACTCCTGGAGGGGAAATTCTGGCTGCTAATACCAATACTGGCATAAAGGCAATTTGACCCATGACGGTGAGAATCAGGCTGTCACCCAAACTAAACCAGTGGTCATCTATACCTAAAGCCCGGTTGGTGTGAGTGACTAATAGCAGCATCGTCATTCCTAAAGCTGCGGAAATAAATGTACTCCAACCAAAGATAATCCGAAAAGGTAGGGTTTTAAGGAACCGTTGGAAAATCCAAATGCCAACTAAAGAAGCAATATTTGTTACTAAGCGTACCCGTCCCAAAAATTCTGGTGCAAAGTGCAATTCATTGGTAGTGAAAAAGAAAAACGCTGCGTCAGCAGTTGGGGTAGCTTGCCAAATGAAGATAAATGCTGTTGGTAGCCAGATTGCTTTCTGGGTAATGGCTTTACGCAGTTGTCCCAGTTGATGCTTGATGCTGAAAACGTGGTTTTGCTCGGGATTTTGAGGATTTTGATTAACAGGAGACTCGGCAATTAACCAAGCTACAGATGAAACTAACAGCGGAAATATGGCGGTAATCCCAAATACAGTGTGTGTAGAGAAATGTTCTAGGAGCCAACCGCTTAAATAAGCTGTCAGTAAACCACCAACTGCGGAAGCACCCCAGCAAATAGATTGTAGTGAACCTGCATCTGCTTGGGATTCTCGTCTAGCGCGTTCAACTACTAAAGAGTCAACGATCACATCACTAACTGCAACCGAGAGTGAGCTTAAGGCGATCGCTAAGGTCGCTGCCCAGGTAGTATGAACTATTGTTGCCAGACTCACCCAGGAAATTGTCCCCAATATTCCCGATAAAATTAGATATGGTCGTCGGCGATAGCCAAATATGGGCAAGCCATCAGAGATAAAGCCAAATACTGGCTTGATAATCCAAGGTAAGGCGACTACACCCAATAGCGCCGATACCTGAGTCGGACTCAGCAGCAGTTCATCTTTCAGGAAAAAGCTGACAGCTAAACGCGCCAACCCTAAGATACCTTGGACAAAGTAGACGGTAAGAATGGCGATTAACTCGGCACTTGGTTCATGACCGAAGAAAATTTTTGCTTTTACTGAGTCTTTGACCTTGGACAAGCCAGAGGAGTGAATCAGCATTTGGTGAATATTTTTTAAGTTTTATCTACTTTTCTATCATATCTATTTCTGTTAGGAGGGGGTAAAAAGCTGGGCGATCGCTTTTGGCTGAATTTCTGGTTATTAGTCATTGGTCAGTTGTCCTCCTTGTTCCCCAGTCCCCCTCTGCCTTTCTTCAGTCAATTCAGCAACGGCATGATCTCGCCACACCAAGCCAACCAGCCTGTTTCATAGTGAATTCCCCGCAACAAGGTCATGTACTGAAACTTTAAGGTTTCAGACAATGCTTGCGGATTGTGGAAGTATTGGCTTTGAATTTCTTGATAAATCGCTAATCGCTGCTGATGTTGCTGACGATGGGTTTCTAGTTTTGCTACCAGCATCTTGGACGAAACCAGATGACCAGCATAGAGTTTCACAATTAAATCATCTTTGATTGGTGCCATTTCCTCTGGCTCAGCAATCCACTGACACAACTGCTGTTTACCCAATGCTGTCACCGCATAAATTCGTTTGTCGGGTCGATTCTCTTGTTGCACAGCTTCGGCTTGTAACCATTCTTTTTCTTCTAAGCGGTTGAGTTCTCGGTAAATCTGTTGAAAACTGGCGCTCCAGAAAAAACCAACTGACCCTTCTACGGAAGGGTTGAATCGCTTGGCCAGGTCATAACCGCTACTGGGGGCGCTGACCAAAACCGACACAATGGCATAGGTAAGAGACATGGGCTATGAGTTGACATATTCAATTAATTGAATATACAATAAATTTTATATTCAATTAATTGAATAATACTATTGTTGAGTATGTAGCTCAAAGAGAGCAACATCACAAAGCAGTCTTAAGAGGACAAATGCAATGATGTATTCCGTTTACCAAATTGATCTACCGGAACATCCGCAGGCGGTTGTTTTTGTTAACGGCTTTTTAGCACGCAATCGTTTGGGATTTTTCTGGATGTGGAAAAATCTCAATCGGATCAAGAACGCAACTACCAAGGCCCCAGGCTGTGTGCAAGTGAAGGCTGGTATTTGTGGAGCCAACGAAGTGATTATGCTGAGTTACTGGCACTCAGAACATGACTTGAAACAGTTCTTCCGAGGTGAACCACATCGACAGATGATGCAGTTTGTCAGAAAAAATCCCAATGCTCTGTGTTTGTATAACGAGACATATCATCCTTTGCACAGCGGGAAGTACAGCCATGAACCGCAGGGTATGGCAATGCTTTATGCGAGTTTAGCAAGATAAAATAGTTATCAAGCGATCGCGTCCCGGTATGAGATGTCAGCGCAAAAAGAGCGATGGGATATTTTTTATTCGCATTATTTAGCAGTGGAACTTGGTACAGTTCCAGTAGCCGTAGAAGGAATTCGATTCACAACAAATATATTGCGATTCTTGTTGTTTGCTCTTTCATAAGTAAACTTGTCAACACCTTGAATAGTTAGGTAAACACCTAGTCCCCCAATCTTACGCTGCTCCATAGGCAAATCCATATCGTCTGGAAAGGCTTGCTTTGTGGGGTCGTAGAATTCGCCTGTGTCTTCCAGGGTAATTGTTAAAGAATCGTCTGTCAGTGTAGTTTGACAAACTACCGTACCCTCCCGGCCAGCTTCTTCATAACCATGTACTATGATATTAGTAGCAATTTCGTCTACTGCCAGCCGGAGTCTATAAGAAGTCTTTTTGTCTAAGTCTGCTGCTGCTGCTGCTGCCATGACGTATTTGGCAATATCGCTCAAAGAGTCGAGCGTCCCATCGACCGTTAAAGGTTCCATAAACTATCTCATTGATACGAGTAATAATTTTTACTAAATTAAGTAAGAGAAATTATTTAATTTCTCCTTCATTGACTATTCTCCAATCGCTGCACAGCCAGCATGGTAATATCATCAAATTGAGGAGCGTTATCCATGTAGGCAAACAAGTTAGTCTTGATCCACTCTAAAAGTTGGCTAGCTGAAGCTGGCGGCGGTTGAAACAGGGAGACAAGCTTCTCACTAGTGAACAACTTGCTATCTGGCGCACGGGCTTCTGTGACACCATCTGTATAACCAATCAAGATGTCTCCAGGAGCAAGTTGCACCTGCTGAACCTTGAATTTCATATGAGGCATCATTCCTACTGCTGGACCGGTAGGTTTGAGAGTTGCCTTCACTCCTTGAGAATCAATGACAAACAATGGTTCGTGTCCACCATTGACGTAGCTGACTATGCCCGTCTTCGGATCTAAGACTCCAAAGAAAAGCGTCGCAAACATGCTCATCTGAGCGTGCTGCTGAGCAATATAGTTATTGATCAGTGCTACAGCTTTGAGAGCTTCAGCTTGCTCCAGGTTACTGGTTCCATGCAGATCTGTCAAACCATTTAATACCTCCTCATCACCTAGAATCGTGACACTACACAAATTAGTCTGTCCAGAGAAAACCCGAATCAGACTGCGGAATAAAGCCATAAATAGTGCTGCGCCTACACCCTTGTCGCACACATCTGCAATTACTAGCCCTACATACCCCCCAGGAAGCATGAAAGAGTCATAGAAATCGCCTGCTACTTGGCGTGCGGGATAAAAGCAAGCCGCGATTTCCCAATCAGCAAGTTGTGGTAAATCTTCTGGCAGAAAATCTCGCTGAATCTGTCTACCCTTTTCTAATTCATAGTCAAGTGCTTTGGAATAAGCTTCGATCTCTTGTTTGGCTTGATCCAAAAAGTGGTAAGATTCATCTAATTTGGCATATAATTCCGCATTTTCTAGGACTAAGGCGATTTCATTAGCGGTTTTTTGCATTAAGTTTGCTATGTCCCAGCTAAAGCGATTAGGCTGGCAATGTAGTAGAGTCAGGATGCCTAGCAAGCTTTCGTCTTTGAGAATCGGCACAGCTAATGCTGAACGCACAGTGTAAGGCTGATTAGGCAGTTGTAACCAGCGATCGTCTTCAATCGTATCGCTAATCAATCCAATTTCCCGGTGACGGTTCACCCAACCAGCTAGACCTTTGTCTAAAACACTACCAATTAACCGAGAGCGAGTATCTTGTGCTGTAGTTTTTTGGGTAAGAATACTATCAGTAACGACTCCCTCGCTATCAAGCAAAAATAAACTGCCTGTTTCTGCCCCGGTGAGTTTGCAACAGACTTGTAATGCTTCCTCTAAGGTAATTTTTAGCATTTCCTCCTGTTCAGGAGAACGTGCCATTGCCACTACTTTTGCTAGTAGTTCTCTTTGAGCCTCAAAAGCAGCTTGTGCTGTTCTTAGTGCTGCGACTTCTTGGCGCAACGACTCCAATTCTTCGTAATATTGATCTTCTCTCAATGGTTTATGGGTATCCATACATTTTTTATAGCGGTAGATAATAGGAGCCGTTCTGCGCTTCCCAAGAGTCACCTTGGCGGTGAGGATTTTTAAGTAAGGAAAATAAAGATGTTTCCCATTATACTAAATTTTCTGGCTCTGCATATAGGAAAAGCTAAAGGCTAAAATTGTTTAGCCTTTATACTTGAAATTTATTCCTAATTCTCGATTGCTAATATTTAGGCAACTTCGTAGGTATCCTGTACGATCACGCTTTGGTCGAAACCAGTTTTTTGCAGGGTGTCTATAACCTGTTCTTGTCCACCGACTACATAAATATCAGCATCAGCGCCCATCTTCTGTTTAGCGAAAATCAGGACGCGCAATCCAGCACTGGCGATATAGTCCAGTCCTTGGATCAACAACACCAGACGCTTAACTCCGGCTTTGGCAGCATTTTCCACTTCTACGCGAAAAATGGGGGCGGAACTGGCATCTAGTTCGCCAGTTAAGGTAATTTTAGCGGTATCGCCTATCACTTCGAGAGTTGCACTAAAAGCCATAATTTTCTTCTCCGTTTTGTTGAGGTTTTGGTTTTTGATTGGTCTTTCGCCATTTGTAGGTGACGAAACACAAAGATTTATTTGCCTACGAGAATAACTACTGAGCGATCGCCTAGTAAAATTCCCTGTTGATTTCCTAGTTCAGGTTCCTTACCAGGTTCCCAACTAGCTTCTGCTCCGTTAGCACCAGTATTCGCGAACACATGCCACTTCATACCCGCTGGTGGTTGGGGAATTTCAAACCACTGAGCTTCCCAGTGCATGTTCATAGCAACGTAAATATAGTTATCGTTGAGGGTGCCACCTTTAGCATGTTTACCACAAAGCATAAAGGCTAGGGTACGGCTAGAGTCTGACCAGTCTGCATTCCAAGCTTTAGTCCCATGCCAGGTAATATCAGCATAGCCACTACCTACGTAGTCGCGATTTTGAAAGTGCCATTTGTTTCTAAGTACAGGGTGAGCTTTGCGGAAAGCGACGCAGTGTTTGGCAAAGTTGAATAGGTCGGCGTTTGATTCTAAAAGATCCCAATTCAACCAGTTCAGCTCGTTATCGTGACAGTAGGTGTTGTTGTTACCGTTTTGAGAGCGTCCGACTTCATCGCCCATGAGAATCATGGGTACGCCTTGGCTGACTAGCAACATGGCGATCGCATTTTTCATCTGCCGTTGACGCAAGGCATTAATCCCTGGATCGTCTGTCCAGCCTTCTGCGCCACAGTTCCAACTATCGTTGTCATTGGTACCGTCGTTATTGTTTTCCCCGTTAGCTTCATTATGCTTGCCGTTATAGGAAACTAAGTCAGCTAGGGTAAAACCATCATGGGCGGTGATGAAATTAATCGAAGTTGCTGGGGCGCGTCCTGCCCAAGCATACAGATCTGGTGAACCTTGTAGCCGTTGCGCCATATCTCCGACTCGCCCCTCGCCTTTGAGGAACTTGCGAATGCCATCGCGGTACTTACCATTCCACTCCGCCCAGCGACCAAAAGCTGGGAAAGAGCCTACTTGGTACAAACCGCCAGCATCCCAAGCTTCGGCAATCAATTTACATCTAGCCAGAATCGGGTCAAAAGCCAATGTTTCCAACAAAGGCGGATTTGCTAGGGGTGCGCCCCAAGGGTCACGTCCGAGAATTGATGCCAAGTCAAAGCGGAAGCCGTCGATGTGATACTCTGATGCCCAGTAACGCAGACAGTCGAGTACAATATTGCGCACAATCGGATTATTACAATTGAGGGTGTTACCACAACCACTAAAGTTGTAATAGTAACCCTCTGGGGTCAACATATAATATGTCTTATTGTCAATACCCCGGAAGGAAATCACTGGGCCGTTCTCATTACCTTCAGCGGTATGGTTGAAGACCACATCTAAAATGACTTCAATTCCATTAGCATGGAGGTCTTTCACCAATGCCTTCAACTCATCGACCTGCATCCCAAACTTACCTGTGGCTGCATATCCTGCCTTGGGTGCAAAGAAACCAACGGTACTGTATCCCCAGTAGTTGAGTAACGTTTCACCTGTTTGGGGATTGGGACGAGAATTTTCAAACTCATCAAACTCATATACAGGCATGAGTTCGATGCAGTTTACACCCAACTCTTTCAAATATGGGATTTTCTCCCGAATCGCCGCAAAGGTTCCCGGATGCTTGGTTCCAGAGGAAGGATGGCGGGTAAAGCTGCGGACATGCATTTCGTAAATAATCAAGTCTTCTGGAGGAAGTTCCAGAGGCCGCTCCGATTCCCAGTCAAAGTCATCGAAGGCAATGCGGGCGCGATGATGGTAGATATCACTCCAATCTGGTGTGACTCCCCAAACATCCCGGCCGCCAATGATTTTGGCATAGGGGTCTAAGAGAATTTTGCTCTTGTCAAACCAGTGGCCGGCCTTGGGATCGAAGGGGCCATCCATGCGATAGCCATATTCGATTTCTTCGTAATCCAAGTCAAACACCACCATGCAAAAAACATTCCCAATCCGAAACTCTTCCGGAACAGGAATTTCTGCTAACGGTTCGGGCTGATGTTTCTTAAACAGCACTAAAGAACAGGATGTGGCGTGACTGGAAAAGATGGAAAAGTTTACCCCGCCTGGAACAAGTGTGGCTCCAAAAGGGAAAGGTTTACCCCGACGTAGCTTAAAATCGCCGTAGGTATGGGTGGGATTAACGTCGATGCGCTCCATTGTTCTTTGGTAGTGAGTGGAATGGCACTAAGATAAGCCGACGAGGTGACACAGGGACACGGGGAAAATTCATCCAAAAATTTTTCTATATCCCCGCGTCCGTTCCTGTTTGCGTCAGTCCTCTGTCTTGATTAAGCAGGTAGAGGATGAACCTTTACATTGAGAGCTTCTAAGCCAGATTCTATGGTGTCGCTAATACTGAAGAAGTTAATAAACCCAGTAATCGACATCGTATCTTGAATCTCAGGTGCAACTCCTACCAGTACCATCTGTCCATCTTGCTCAGTAAACTTCCGATGTAGCAAGAGCAATGTGCGTAACCCTGCACTGGACATATAAGGAACTTTGGTTAAATCCAGCAGCAATTTACTCTTTGGTGCAACCAAAGGTAAAACTTCAGCTTGAATTTCTGGTGCAGTTTTGCCATCGACATCGCCATCTAGTTCCACTACAGTAACTTCTTCATGTACTGCTGGAGCAGTATCGCCTTCCGCTGTGCTGATTGCAGTTACTTGGATTTTGTTGATGATGATCTCCATAATTAATTACTTCCAGCAAACTAGGCGGTAGGGACAATTTGAACTTTGACTTTGACTTGAGCTTTGGTGTCTGGTAGTTTCACCGTTAAGCCATTAGAGTCAAAATCGGTGTATGGTTGGTCGTCGATCCAGACTTGACCAATCTTAATGCTACCAGGAGGCAGAATATCTGGCTGCACCCGCAGGATGTTGTCCTTGAATGCACCTGGTTGGGGTTTAAAGTATAGATCTAGTGGTTGCTTGGTAATCAGTAAGTTGGTGTAGACTACTGATAAATAACAAAGTTCTGTTGAGTGGTAGGCACTCATAGAGTGAGAGCCTTTGAAGCGTTCGTTACCCAACAGGTAAGGCAAGCCATTAGCTAAAACGTTGAAGTAAACCGCACCGTCATCATGATCCAAGAAGAAAGCATTGTAGAACGCTGCTGCTTCATTGGCTTGACGTTTGTATTCTGGCTTATTCAAAATACCGTGGAGGATAAAATAGGCGAGAATGGCTTGTTCTTGTTGCCACCAAGCTTTGCGATCGTGCCAAACAAAGCTATGCTGTTCTTCACCTTCAGCCACAACACGTTCAACTACGTCGTACCAGCCGCCTCTTTGTTGGTCGCTACCAACTTTGGGCATCAGGTGAGCGATTTTTTCAGCTAGTTGTACATATTCGTCTTTAGGCTTGAGGGAATTCATCCGCATCAAGTTCCAAGCAATTTTCAAGTTGTGACCAACAACGGCGCGGTTTTGTTGCCAACCCCATTCTTGGTCTTTGCTCCAGTCTTCAAAGAATTTCTCTTGGACAAAGGGGCTGTTGTCGTAGTCTGGGAAATATTTGGCGATCGTGTCAAAGGTATATTCTAGGAAGTCGGCGTATTTTTTCTCGCCTGTTGCTAACCACAAATTGATGAGGTAGGCGGGTGCATGGTCACCTACAGAGTTCCAGTTTTTGCGGGCGCGGTTCCGACCTAGAGACTCAGCACGCGGATCGAGGGTATAGGGGTCAATGTGGGAAAAATAGCCGCCGCCTTCTTTATCAAGGAAGAATTTATCGAACAGATCGACGGTCATTTCTGCATCTTTGAGAATGCGGGGATCGCCTGTAATCCGGTAGGTTTGAATTGGACCTGCTAAGGCGTAAATCTGTTCGTAGGCGGGGATAGCGTCGTAGTCGTCACTAAACTCGGAGGTGAGTAGCTTTTGTTCCCGACGACCTGTGACTTTAACCCCATGATACCAATAGATGAGGTTTTCATCAGGATCGTAGAAGCGCATGTGTTCGCGCAGGTATTCTGTTCCTCTTTCTGCTGCTTCGAGGAAGCGGTCTTCACCTGTTAACAAAAACGCTGAAGCGAAGCCATAGACGAGACGAGAAATGGTATCAGTTTCTTGTAAAAAGTCGTCGCGCTTTTTACCACCGGCTAAGTGTAGGTAAGTGCGGTACTCGTGGTAATCTATTTCGCGATCGGGATAGTTGAACTGCCATTTGAGGTAACTATCAGCAATCGAACGGATCTGCTTGATCCACCAGTCTGGTTCTTCGTGGCGATAAACACCTGGTTTATCGTTAGGGAAGACTAAGGACTTGACATCAAATTTGTGTCCATCTCCCTGGGGATAAAAAATACCGTAGGCAAATACGTGCTGACCAGGTACTAGCAGTTGTTCGATTTGACCAGTGCAATCTCGATAAGGCTCTTCCAGGTTTTGCGCGATTCTGGCATAAACAGTAGGGGTGAGGTATGCTCTGTATTCGCGCTCATCGGAGGTTTTAATGCCAAAGGATTTATCGCTGGAGTTAAAGTCGGTGACGTAACCAGTAATCGTGTCTGAGATCGAGAAGTTTAGTTTGTTCATCTTTGTTGTACAGAAATAAAAGGATAGATATTGTTGGACTTACGCCAGTATCCTGTGAAACTCTGATGCTTTTGCGTCCTCCGTGTCGTTGGCGCTTGTTTTTTCCTACTTTTGTGTAACTCTTGTATTGTTGCGAAATCTAAACCTTGACTTATGTAACCTATTTAATTTAATTTCGCAGATTTGTTACTAATTGAAGCGTCGGAGTAATTGTTTGTAATAGTGCTTGAATTTATAAATATCCCGCACTACTATCGGCAAGCATCGCTGTTTCTCTTGCTTTTAGCACTGTAGCTGTCTCGACGCTGACAATATCAAGATGAATTCCAGAAACTGTTTTGGCCCAGAACAAGAGACATTCTAACTGCTTTTTGGTAGCTTGTGTAGCAAAAACCTTAGAGAGTCTCGTAAAAGTGCTGAAAGCGGCGTATTTGCAGAAATCTACATAATCTATCAGTCAGAATTTGGATAAATTATGCAACCCAGATGTGAAACGAACCTCGTAAAATAGTGTTCCATGAGTAGTTGATATTACCGTTCTGATGAACAAAAAATTATGGCAACCGCCAAGATTACGTATTGGCGAAGATAGTGGCGAAGAAAGACGTGCTACCTGGCTAGAGCTTTTTTACGATTTGATATTTGTGGTAGCGATCGCCGAATTGGCTCACAATCTCAGTAAAGATGTTTCTTTACTAGGTGTTCTCGGCTATGTTGCTCTTTTTATCCCCATTTGGTCTTGTTGGCTAGGTGCTACTTTTTACGCTAATTTGTTTGATACTGACGATTTAGGCGATCGCTTATTAACCCTTGTGCAAATGATGATGATTGCTGCTTTAGCAATAAATGTGCATCATGGTCTGGGTAAATCTTCTGTTGGTTTTGCAATTGCTTATATCGGTGCTCGCAGTATTCTCATTGTTCAATTTCTCATTGCCAGATATCATGTTCCTGTAGCCCGTCCTTTACTCAATCGCTATATTTGGGGTTTTGGTCTTGGTGCTGGTTGTTGGTTATTATCCCTATTTGTTCCAGTTCCTTGGCGTTTTGCTCTGTGGGCGCTGGGGCTATTTATAGACTTGATCACTCCCTTAGGAACTGGTCATTTAGCTACTCAGATTACCCCAGATATCTCTCACATGCCAGAGCGACTTGGACTTTTTACCATGATAGTTTTAGGTGAGTCTGTCGCCGCTGTCGTTAAAGGTGTAGTTGAAAAGGAGTGGAATGTCTCATCGATCATCACCGCCTTAATGGGGATGAGCATTGCTTTTAGCTTCTGGTGGCTTTACTTCGATAGCATCGATGGTTCGCCATTAGAGACGATGAAGGCAGGTAAAATAACTATCTTTATCACTTGGGTTTATTCTCACCTCCTTCTAGCTATTGGTTTGGCGGCTACAGGGGTAGGCGTTGAGCATGTGATTTTCACCAGTACAAAGAATGTCCTCCCAGAAAAAGACCGTTGGCTACTTTGTGGTGCTGTTACGCTTTGCTTGCTGGTTTTAGCTTTGATTAACTTAACAACTTGTATTTTGGAGAAATACCGCAAAGGTAGAATTTTAAGCACTTATCGTCTAGGAGCAGCGGGATTTGTTTTAGTCCTAGCTATTGCCGGGATAAATTTATCTCCTATATTTTTAACTACACTGGTTGCTATTGCTTGTGTGGTTACAGTTGCCCTAGATTTATTGAGCAGGAGCCGAGAGCAAATAATTTCTCAGGAGTAGATGGACTGAAGAAAGGATAAAGGATGAAGGATGAAGTGAGAATTCTTACAAGCTGTCGTGATCACTGAGCAAGGCGCAAGTGTGAGCAAAGAAATCAACCCTTCTGGTGCGTCGGCTGCGCCAACGACTACGCTCAGGATTGAAGCTGAGCGTAGTCGAAGCTTCAAGTTTTCCCTTTCTGGAGTGTCCCATCGCTTAATGAATCATGTAATTACATACTTCATACTTCATCCTTCTAGGCTTGAGCCAATTCTGGATTCCGAGAGCTAGTTTTCTCAATTTCTTTAACAAACTCTTCCATGAATTGGTCTACAATTCCTGGATGCTTACCTGTAATCAGATTGCCATCTATGACTAAATCAACAGTCATATCGTTTTCATAAACAACGTCGGCTCCGGCGTTTTCTACATCACAAATAATGTTATGGGCACAGGTAACTTTGCGATCTTTAATTAAATCTGGATCGGCACAGAAAAGCCACAAACTATGGCAAATTGTCCCTAATTTCACATTATCTGTTGCCATTGCTTTCCGCAGAAAAGCAACTGCTGGAGCTTGATTTTTTTGACCTTTCTTGACATTTACTTGATATCTCAGCCGATCCATTGCATAGGCTCCAATGCAAATTATGCCTTTATAATCAGCTGGGTCAATATCGTTAACTTCTGTGGTCACAGTGACATGAAATTCTATTTGGTCATTTTCCGGATTAGACCCGAAGTGCAGTTCTTTATTGCCCCACAGATGAGAAATGTACTCAACTTCGTAGCCTTGTTCCGGGAAATACTCATTGAAGCGACGAAATTCAGTGGCATCAAAATGTTCTTCAATCAGTACACCGATTTTTCCTTTTGATTCAGCTGCCATCTTAGACTCCTGACTAAAATTATTGATGTTATGGTCGCGACATTTTTATCAATTTATGCAGATAAAAATTTCCCACCTTTGTTCTCAAGCAAATACTGGGGATATATCCATGTAAATCCGCATTTCTTTCACCAAATCTCCCTGCATCAAGAATATATTACAGCAGGGAAGGGTAAACATTTTCTGGTCTTGACGGCGGACATAACTCACTTCTAGTTCAACCACAATGGTTTCCCCAATCTCCAACATACTTATAATGTTGTGTTTGATGGATTGGAAATTTTGTAAAAAACTAGCGGAGGATTGTTTGATTCCCTGTTTACCGAATACTACAGGAAAATTACCAAACTTGTATGCCACATCATCAGTACATAGCTCGAGAGATTTTTCGATATTCATCTCATCGCTAGCAGCTAAAATCTTCCTGACAATTGCTGCTCGGACACCTGGAAACCTTTCTAATGTTGAGCCTGTAGATGTCATATCTTTCTGCGATCGCCCTTATCCAGATGATAATTTATTTGTACATAGATTACCAATTCTCTGTAACAATGAGCTTAATATAATTCCATCAATCTTTGCATCTTTGCGTGAGTTATATCAAGCAATATTAAGCTCAACATTATAGAGAAAAGACCTCACCCCCAGCCCTTTTCCTACCAGGAGAGGGGAGCAAAAAGCTAATTTTCTCTTACTCCAGACTCTCCTAGAAGGAGAGGGAGGTTGGGTGGGTGAGGTCTGTTGTCTGATTTCCTAACGCACCCAATAAATTGGGTATTTTTGTTAATTATCAGTGCCTAAGTCTTATCGGCAACATTTACTTCCCAATTTAGCGATATGTTCTGGGACTATGCTTTTTGGGGATTTTTTCATCGATCCAAAGTTCTGATTGGTCTGGGTAGACTCGCCATTCCCGAACCTTGTTGTTGTCATCAAATTTTAAGATATCTGTGCAAGGGAATGTCACAGGCTTGCGATCGCTCCGTCGCACATATTTAGCTTCCATTTGGATGATCACTACTCCTGGTAGATCCCATGTACCCCGGAAGGTGAAGGGTAACTGGGGTTCAGCTATGGAATACAACCATTTTAAATAGTTAGCGATCGCTTGCCATCCTCTACCTTCTTGGGAAGAACCTACTTTAAATAGAACATCATCCGTGAAGAAAGTTTTAAAGTAATCCCAATTAAACTCTCCTCCGGCTTGCTCCATGTCCATTACTAGCGCTATTTTATCAATCTTGACAGCTGTAGTCATTTTTTTCTCCTGTTCTGCCCAAAAAATACTGAGAGTTTATCTGAAGTACATCGATGAAAAATTGGGGATTGGAGTGAAATTTTTCTTTCATTTCGCAGCTAATTTTTCTCCCTCCCCAACTTTTAAAAGCTATATAGCTTGTCTTTTTAGGGACTCCATCCACAGTTCTGATTGGTCTGGATATACCCGCCATTCATAAATTTTGTTGTTTTCATCAAATTTGAGAATGTCGGTACAGGGGAAGGAAATTGGCTTACCATCAACACGACGAACGTATTTAGCATCCATTTCGATGATTACTACTCCTGGTAAATCCCATGTACCTCGGAAATCAAAAGGTAATTGGGGTTCAGCTATCGAGTAGAACCAAGTTAGATAGTCAGCAATTACTCGCCAACCCCGACCTTCTTCGGACGCACCAACTCTGAACACCACATCGTCTACAAAGTAAGTCTGGAATTTCTCCCAATCAAATGATCCCCCAGCTGTTTCCATGTCTATACAGAGGGCGATTTTGTCAACTGGGGCGATCGGCCATTTTGGACCAGCAAGAGACCATTTTGGAGCGTAACCTTGCTTGATTCTTTCCTGAGCTTCGGGATGTTCAGCAAAATGCTTTCTCATAGTCCCAGGAGGTATTATTTGCTTTCCTTGGCTGACTGTGAGTATGGAAGCTGATTTGGGAACAGAAATCTTGGGATCGAAGACAGGATTAACATCCATAAAGATCCGCAGTTCACTAAACTTATCGCCCTCGACGCGGAAAATATCACAACAAGGAAGCGAAATCATCGAGCCATCTTTACGCCAATAAAGCACATCCATTTCGACGAATACTACATCGCCGATTTCCCAGATCATTTTAATTTCGTGGTAAACAGCGTCGATTTTACTAAAGAAGGCATCTGCTGATTTGCGGATAGATTCTTTATCTAAAGCCACATCGAAGTTACCAAATTGGTACACTGGTGTGTCTGTAAAGAAAGTAACGAAACCTGCTGAATCAAATGCTTCGCCTCTGGAAAATAAGCGCTTCACTAAGTCTGTATTACTTCCAGGAAATTTACTTTGCATTGAGTTTCTCCCGTTTGTCGCTTCTACTTTGTTGTTTTGTGTTTCTCGCTGTTCCGCAACGTCTTTGGCGCTGAGTACAGCTTGCTTAACTGCGTTGAGAAGTTTTTCTTCAACTTTTGGAACCATGTTTCGACCTTCTTCATTTACAGGTTCCCAGTTCAGCACGTAGCTAATAGTTAGAGGGGCATTAGGCTCTTTTGGTCGGACAACTGTGTTAACTATTTTGCCCTTGAACAGCGGATTATCTACTAAATTATGTGTGATTGAGCCTATTTTTTCGTCAATAGTGATTCTTTCTTTGACCACCATTCCCAGGGCATTCATTTGGCGCAGCATACCATCGTGGTATCTCTCCAAAATCTTCGGGGCTTGAGCTTCAGGATTATAGCGTGATGTATTTTCAATCTTGTCTTTGACTACATCCCAAACATTTTCCCAAGCAGCATTTACAGGAATACTAAATGTAAAATGTAGCCCTGTATTACCTGATTTTTGACCATTTGTACCTTGGGTAAAACCGCTTGCTCCTAGGATGTTATTGGTAACTTTCCCATCTGGAAAAATGAAGGAGTTGAGGTTGGCTTGATTATATTCCTCCATTGCTTCTTGGAAGCGAGTTTTGACCTTGCGGGTAACTTGGTTAAATTCCAATTGTTCCCCATTAGGCCCTTTGCAATAAAACAAAGACCAGCCTTCCATTGGGTCTTTGCTCCAGTCTACTTCCGGTTCTCCCGCTGCTATAGCCTCTGGCTCATTCCAAAATTTGAAAGAATTGTACCTGAGAGCAACTGCTCTTCTTTCGGCTTCAGATTTGACATTAATAATGCGGTTACAAACCACATTTGTCATGCCTCTTCTGTGACATTCTTCTTCCAACCTTTTGGCGAATTCATTTAAGTCAACGCCTTCTTTGACGTTGAAAGAAATATGCATTGCATTGACATGACCAATATGAGAAGGAAGACTTTTCATTGAACTATATGGAGCATTAGCTTTGCCTGCTTCTCTCACATAAATTAGTTCAACTACAGTATTGCCAAAAGAAATAAATTTGACATCTAAAGCGTCTTGTTTGCCACTTCTCAAATGGGGAATATCAGCTTTCTCTAGGTCAATTCCCTGAGCCAGTGCATCCAGTTCTTCTTTTTGAAAAAGAGTATTTTGGATGACATCACCAACTAACTCGCTTTCACCAACAACTATTTTCCCTCCTAATACTTCTGTATAAAACTCGAGGGATTTAGCCATGTCATGAATTGTCACACCAACGTGCTGCACACCTTGCAACAAATGTCCCAATCCAGAACTAGTAATTTGCTGGTTGTTTTGCAGAGCAGTTTGACCATTTTGAGTCAAAACTTTGCCGTTTGTGTAATCAGTCTGACCATTAATCATCAGTGAAACTATAGAATTCTGGATTTGATTAGCAGCTCCGATTTTTGTAATCAAATCGGCAACCTTAGCACTTCTCTGACCGGCGAGAGTCATCTGACTGTTATATACAAAGGTATAAGCCGACCTTTCGGAAAATGGTTGGATTTGTTTGATATATTTAGCTGCATCTTGCACTGCTGCGGCATAATCGCCAGAGGCAAAAAACTTTTCCCTAGCCAACGGATTCAAGAAAGCAATTTCATAAGCGGCTTGATATTGCTTTGCTGGTGGTTCGTAATGACTTACCCCCGCTGCATCTGGTCGGGAATTATCGACTTCTTCAAATAAATGCAAGCGCAATTTGAGTACAGCATCGCTATTGCTGACTTTGGGCGCAAAAGTGTCAGTTAGATAGCGGCGAAAAGCTTCTGTACTCACGCCATCCGCTTTTTTGATCAGAACGTGGAATTTGATAGCTCCGACTTCACCGTTGGGATCGCCTGCGGGGATACGGTCTATATAAGTTATAGAATTGCCGGGGCTGCTATTGTAGCCTATGGCTTTACGAAACAGGTTGTGTTCGTCATCCATGAGAATGGCTGACGCTTTAAACCATGTCTGACGGTCTGCTTCACTTTCAAAGGTTAATTCTGCAATACCATCAAAGTTATCGTCAATGTCCCAGCTATAATCTAAACCGGGAATTTCTGGCCACAAGCCCCCTTGGTTATGAGCTACATGAAACTGCCAGTATTGATATTGACCAGGTAGTCTGGCACAGACTGGACCATGAACATCTTTCCAGTAATTATCAAAAAGCTGTAGGGAAATAGCGTCTCGTTTCCAGAGGAGGACGTAGAAGGCAACTTTTCCTTTGTGATCCCGTGCTGCATAATCAGCTTGGTTTGATTCTTTGGTTGCTGAAAGCATTGCTGCTGTCCTTGGTATGCTATTTAAATTGTCAAAAATCTGGTTCAGGGTGCCGAAACAAGCCGCGACTTTATTAAAGCCCGCATAAACGCATAGGAACAGCAGCAGCTCTTCAATTTCCTCGCGGGTGGCTCCCTGCTTGAGAGCCATATCTATATGGGCCGCGAAAGGGTTGCCAGGACCTCTATGATCCTGATTGACAACATCAACAGCGATGGTAATCAGAGCCTTAGTTTTTTGGTCAATTAGTGGCAAACCCCAGGCTTCACCTGCTACCCGAGTGACAAAGTCACCAAACTTGGGATTGATTTGTTTTAAACTCTCTTGAAGTTCAAGGTCATCTAGGACGGCATTTTTATATGCTCTTTCCTGTTTCATTTTAAGCGGTGGTGATCAAGGTCAGGAGTTCATTAGGAGCAAAAACATCGCGGTAGAAGGTCAGCTGTTCTGTTTTCAAATAGCAGGCACCACGGTGACCACGTCTTACCCATGTGACATTACCTTTGGCCAGAGTTTCGTTGGTTTCATCATCTACACACTTCCATTCAAAGTATGTATGTTCACCATAAAACATAACGATGGGCCAGCACATGGTAACGCCTGGTTGAGCAATTAATGCCCACCAATGTTTTTCTCTTTCTTTTTGTTGTTCTAAGCCTTGGTATGGACCATCTTGACAAAAATAAACTAGATCGTCGCGATATTCTCCAGTTAAGATATCGCCTCTTCCTTGTCTCAATGCTTCACAATGAGTCGGCCACCAATCTCTGTTTTCGCGTTCAATTTGTTCCAAGGTGTAATAAGAATTGATTTCTGGCAATCTTGGTTCTTTCATTGCCACAATTCTTTCTGCATCCTCAATTAGCTTTTTAGCTACGTAGGGGGTAACAAGTCCAGGACGAGAATAGTCAGCTGACAATCCTTGATAATAATTGGTGCGCTTCTTCGCGGGTTTTTGCTGGGTCTGAGTTGCTTGAGCAGAAGTGTAACCGTTGGTTTGGGTGCTGTAAAGATTGTAGTTGACCATGATAGATGTTATATCCTCCTGAAGTTGATTAACTGCGCCGATATCTGTGATCAGTTGGGCGACTGAAGAACTGCGTTGACCAGCTAAAGTCATCTGACTGTTATATACAAAGGTATAAGCTGATCTTTCGGGGAATGGTTGGATTTGTTTGATATATTTAGCTGCATCTTGCACTGCGGCAGCATAATCGCCAGAAGCAAAAAACTTTTCCCTTTCCAAATGATTTGCAAAAGCGATTTCATAAGCGGCTTGATATTGCTTTGCTGGTGGTTCGTAATGACTTACCCCCGCTGCATCTGGTCGGGAATTATCGACTTCTTCAAATAAATGCAAGCGCAATTTGAGTACAGCATCGCTATTGCTGACTTTGGGCGCAAAAGTGTCAGTTAGATAGCGGCGAAAAGCTTCTGTACTCACGCCATCCGCTTTTTTGATCAGAACGTGGAATTTGATAGCTCCGACTTCACCGTTGGGATCGCCTGTGGGGATACGGTCTATATAAGTTATGGAATTGCCGGGGCTGCTATTGTAGCCTATAGCTTTGCGAAACAGGTTGTGTTCGTCATCCATGAGAATGGCTGACGCTTTAAACCATGTCTGACGGTCTGCTTCACTTTCAAAGGTTAATTCTGCAATACCATCAAAGTTATCGTCAATGTCCCATTTGTAATCTAAACCGGGAATTTCTGGCCACAAACCTCCTTCATTATGAGCCACATGAAACTGCCAATATTGATACTGACCAGGTAGTCTGGCACAAACCGGACCATGTACGTCTCTCCAGTAGTCATCAAAAATCTCTAAGGAAATTCCTTGTCGTTTCCACAGGAGGACGTAGAAGGCTACTTTTCCTTTCTGATCCCGTGCTGAATAGTCAACCTTTACCGCCTTATTGATGGTTGAAACCATGCTTGCTGTCCTTTGTCCTCATTATGGTTGTTCTCTCTTGATCTCAGTCTCTAGTTATGTCACTTTGGGTAAAAAAGAAAGCTTAACTTTAGGTTTAGGGAAAATTAAGGTTTTTGATGGCATTACCTCAGGCTTTGTAGACGGTGAGGCAAAAATGAGTCTGTAAAACCAAATTCTCACAATAGCTATTAGCCATCTTGAATATCAAGAGATAAACATTTCTCCTGTGATCCTTAATTTCTCAGGCCGCAAGTGAGTGATTTTTAACAGTTCTACCTTGTGACTTTACATTTGCTGTTCAAAGTCTGGATACTTTATCAGCTAAGTCATCAGGCGCAATCTTTGTTGTGCGGGATCTCTCTAGTCCTGACCATCCAAAAATGCGTTCTAATTGCTGCGGTTTTCTTCTTGCTTCCTCTTGGAAGCGTCGCTGCTACCTAGTCCACAAGCAAAAACGAGCAATCTGTCCGCAGTAGTGCAAATTAATCGCCCTCAATATATTAAGGATCAATGTCTATATAGGTGAGATCAAGAGGATGACTTTTGAATCTCTCTATATATCCATGTCTTAGGTACTTTCTTGGGCTACATTTCGGTATTTACTGATTTCGGAAAATCTCCAATATGTTTTACTTCAGGATTTCGTTGAGCGTCCCAAAGCAACCAGCCACTTTATTGAAGCCTGCGTAAACACAGAGGAACAATAATAATTCTTCAATTTCCTCGCGAGTTGCTCCCTGCTGGAGAGCCATATTGACATGCGCTCCAAACGGGTTACCTGGGCCTACTTGGTCTTGATTCACTACGTCAATGGCGATCGTGATCAGAGCCTTGGTTTTTTGGTCAATTAGCGGCAAGCCCCAAGCTTCACCTGCAACCCTAGTTACAAAGTCACCAAATTTAGGATTGATTTGTATTAAAGCTTTTTGAAGTTCTTTGTCATCCAAAACCGCATTTTCGTATTTCATTACCCGACTTTTCCCTAATTTTCTAAGTAGTGGTTATGAACTGTGTCAACTATAACTTCTTATCAGGGATAAATTAAGTGTTTGTGCAGCAAATTTAAAGATTTATGCAGCAAAACTTAATTATTGCTCGATAGTTATAAAACGAATATTGCAGATATGCAAGTCTAGAGCGATCGCCAGATTTGTCATCCTTCACCTAAAATTGATGTGTAGGATAGCAAAAATATATGTGTCAGTCTCACTAATGTTTGTTGCCATTTGGCTAAGTTCATCAAACTTTGTGGGATGTGTGACAACTGTCAGCTTCTAGCCGTGCGAATCAACACGATTCCAGGGCTTTTAACTGGGGTTCGTCGGTAGAGCCTGGATAAAATCTCCTGGATGCCGGAGAACTTCGGGCTATTATGTATTATGAGCCGAAGTTCGGATTTCGCGCTTCATGCTGCGAATATCGGCAATGTTATTGGTCAATACTATCTAGGAGACAGCTACCTACACCATAAATCTATTTAATCCCCGCACCCGTCCAGGGTAGGTGTTTAACTCTTGCCAATAACTTAGTATCCAAGGTACTTAGCCGTGGTTTGGCTAGGGTTTCAGTTTTGACTGAAAACCCGATTGGAAGTCGGGGGTTGCTGACGATTGTCTCAGTTACATTTTACTGATGGTGAGCTTGACTTTGGATTAAAGTGTTTCAGCCCCGATGTAAAATGCGGGGCTGACCGGCTTGCCGCTTGATTAAGTGTACGTCTTACTAGATATTGGCATGACTCTATTTTTTAATCACCCTGAATTTAATAACTTTTTACATCTGGTCTACGAAAAATCCCAGAAAAGCTTGCAGTTACAGGAACAGCGCTAAAAATTGAAGTTGGTTCTGACACCACCAATGATAATATCTTCATTGCTATTATCTTGGTTAGGCGATGTAATCCATATCAGAGAGGGACTAATTGAGACTTGCTCAGAAAGCTGATGTCGATAATAAGCTTCGATATGCAATGAGGTATCATTTTTGAATTCTGGATGGGGCAGATTGGTTCTTAAACCTGTCAAAGTAGGCTCCATACCGACAATTAACCCCCCCTGATTTCCTTTTCTAAATAAATCAGGAAAGGCAGCTTGCACTGAGTAAGTCCATATATCAGCATCACCTTTACCGATGAGTCTAGCTTTAATCAGGTTAGCCCAACCACCGACTAGCACTTTCGGAGCAATAGCAACGTAGCCACCAACCTGATAAGCATTAGTAGTAACCGCAGATGCTTCGTTAAATAAAACACCAGCATCATCAAAGCGGTTTGCCAGAGCAGAACCAACAAAACCATTGCCGCGAAAAGTTTGACCATTATTAAAGCCAAAATTACCTGGACTAAAGTAGCCGTGTTGGTATAAAAGTTGCAAGAATAAATTAGGATTGGGATTATAGTGAACCTGGGCAGCAGCAACGTAGTCTCCATTAAACCAACCACCAGCTTGGGATTGGTCGGCAAAGGTTCCTAAGTAAGTCAAAGTTAATACTGTCGAGTCTACAATTTTATAACTAGCTGAAACACCAGATCCAGCCCCGACTAAATAGATGGGGGGTGCTTCAGCAAAGGCACTGGTAGGGCCTTGACCCAGCCGATAGTAAGGAACATATTGTGATAGTAAAAATGGGCTAAAACGATAGCGATTAGCCGCAACTATGTCTATCAATAACTTGTCGCCAACGGGAAATTGATACTCCAAACCAATGAGGCGGGCGAAGTTGCCAGTGTCTCCGGAACCAGTAGCATCGCTAGAACCTTCCCTTGTAGAACCAACATCTCTGCCATTGTTGGTACTGGCTAAATCGGGAAACTGAGTGTTGGTTACACCAATCGCAGTCAGCAATAAATCTCGACCTGTGAAACTACTGAGGAAGCCCAAGAATAGATTGTATTGGATATTAGCTTTAGGATCGCCATCGCCGGAAAAATACGCATTAGTTTGCACTCTTAAATTAGCAAACAGTTTGGTGGTTGTAGAGAACTGATTTGCTTCTAATTCCGTAGTGCGTGCTTCTAAGGCATCTACACGACCGCGTAGGGTTGCTAATTCAGCAGCGAACTCTTCTTGTAAGCGTTTTAAAGTTTCTAGATCTTTTTTAGTAACTAGCTCTTGAGTAGCTGAGCCAATTAGTTCATTAACCCGGTCTAAACAGGCATTTAAACCTGCGGCAAATTCATAACGACTTAAAGCGCGATCGCCACGGAAGGTACCATTAGGATAACCAGCAATACAGCCATAGCGCTCAACTAACGATTGTATAGCTTGAAAGGCCCAGTCTGTTGGCTGCACGTCCTGCAACTGAGAAATGTTGGTGACTTGAGCCATTGGATCGTTTTCTGACTCATCTTCGTTAGATGTCTCGAAAAGGCTAGAATCCGCTGATGGTGGGGAATTTAACTCACGAGAGGTTTGAGCAATGATTGTCTGATGATTTTGCTCTTGAAAGGGCGTTTTGCTAGAATTAACAGTTGTCGGTAGGGATGGGAAAAATAACAATTGGTCTATTCCTTGCCCATCTGATGTCTTTTGCTCTGTAACGGACTGTTCGCCATCTGTTTTCACTTCTTGAGCGAATACCTGGATGGAAGTAGGTAGTATTTGGTAAACCAGGATGGCTGAGATTGCCAGCAGTATCTGC
This sequence comes from Calothrix sp. NIES-2100, assembly GCF_963875285.1. Taxonomy (NCBI): domain Bacteria; kingdom Bacillati; phylum Cyanobacteriota; class Cyanophyceae; order Nostocales; family Calotrichaceae; genus Calothrix; species Calothrix sp. NIES-2100. Next base: position 5,934,762 of record NZ_CAWNLA010000001.1, on the reverse strand, counting down.
CTGTAAACAGAACGATGGTTGCCCAGGAATTTCAAATTTCTCATGAATTTTCAGTATTTGGGTCAGGCGATCAACATAGTTATGTTATACTTTACACCTTTGAGATTCAAATTTTTTGCACAAGAAATTTTGAAAGCGGCCTTCACCTGAAAATACTGGAAAAAATCCGGGAGAGGGAGAGGATGTTTTAAAAGTCTTTTTGTTGGTAGCAAAAAGTTTTAGATTTCCCATTATCCCCCTTAACAAGGAGCTGGGATGTTTAGTTCCCTCAAAGGCTCATAATGTCAAGGGTTATGTTTCGCAATCACGCTCTCACTTCTATACCAAAAAAACATCGCCAATGATATTGACAAATTACCCCTGATAATAGATGGAAACAGCCCAGCTTCAAAAAAGGCGCTAGGGGAGGGGTGATCAATAGATGCTGAAAATCACAGCGAACCATTTTTCAAACAACCTCTCAAGCCAATGTAAAACCATCAAAATTTTTGGGGATTTTGATGGTTTTACCGCCGTTTAATTACAAATTACGAATTAGTAATTCTTGCTAACCTACGTAATCAATGAAACTATTCTGTGTAATGCTAGTTGCTGTAATACCCGTCAGCACAGATAACAGCTCATTATTACTTGTCAGACGAATTTCGGTGTTGGCTGCATTTTGGCTAATAGTAAGACTACCAAACTGGATTCCATCTACTAGACCTAATACATCTGTTCCCACTTGAAAATCTTGAATTACATCATGATTGTCAGTGTTAAGATCATTGAAAGATTTGACAATGAAGATATCTGCATCATCTAATCCTGTAATTGTATCGCCACCACCTGTGAGATAGTCAACACCTAAACCGCCATTGAGTACATCTCTGCCGTCACCACCAGTTAAAGAATCATTACCTTGATCCCCCTGCAAAAAGTCATTGCCATTATCACCAGATAACTTATCGTTACCTGCTAATCCGAACATCCGATCATTTCCCTCTTTTCCGCTAAAGGTATCATCGCCTGTAGTACCGAGGATTAAATCATCTTTATCAGTAGTGATATTTTCGACATATCCAGTAGCACCTCGGAGATTTGAGTCTCGGAATCCAGCATCGTCAATAATTTTGCGCTCCTGGATTTTCCATTCTCCATTTACCTTTACCCACTTATCTTCCTGCACAGCTAGGGCGACAAATTCCAGATCGGTCTTTGAACTGAAAACCATGAGGTAAGACCGAGCAGTTGCAGTGGTAGCACTAGTAGGTTCAATGACGATGTTGCTAGTAACATGTCGCCTTCCTGGTTCACGTCTATTTGGTTGGGTGACTGGATCGTATGGCGCTAACAAGAATTCATGCACCTGTTGAATAGCTGCTTTACCTTGCACCTGTCCATCAAGGTTGGCGAGAATGGCATCATCGGCGTATGCAGCTACTGCTGTGGGGATATCTTGTTCATCAAGGGCTATATCATACTTGGCCATCAGTTTCATGATCGCCAGTTCATCAGTGGGAGTAAAAGTTTGATAGTTGTTATTGCTACCACCACCGTTATCGCCACCATCTTCAAAAACGAAGTCACTGGCACTCAATTCGTCGAAGATCACGCCTTTAACATTTGCTAGGGATATTTCTTTGTCGCCCATAGTAGCGATAATACTGGTGCTTTGCAGATCGCCAAAGGCGGGCAGTAGCCTTAAATCATCAAAGGAGATGTCAAGACCGCTAATACCAATTTTGTCAACACCTATTTCAAAGTCCGCGATCGTGTTTCGAGTGTCTTCTAATTTTGGCAAACCACCTTGAATTACTTGTGCAAATGGCGGTTGGAGTTGGTAATTGTTTTGCCTGTCTTCGGGAACTGTAGCAGGTATTGAACCATTGACGATCCAGAACTGGTCTTTGCCGGCGTTACCATAGAGAACATTGTTACCGCCTTCGCTGATGAACAGTCGATCGTCATCTAGTCCGCCATGCAGTTCGTCATTGCTACCTGCGATGAGGTCATCATTGCCCTTACCGCCATCAAGACGGTTACCACCTTCACCTCGAGATGCATCGAGGATGTCATTGCCATCTTCACCGAAGGCGCGATCGCTCTTATTGACATAAATTTCATCGTTTCCCTTGCCGCCATAGATCCGATTTCCGCCGTCACCACTGGAAGCATCAAGGAGATCGTCTCCATCTTTGCCAAAAGCGCGATCGTCTTTAGTGAGGTAGATTTCATCATTTCCCTTTGTACCGTAGATCCGATTACGGCTCTCATTGGGTTGATCGAATATCTGATTGTCACCACCAAGGAATGCAATATGGTTAGACGATACAGCTCCTTGAGGTGTTAATGGTGAAGGTGTAGGAACTGGTGGTGGTGGTTCCTTGAGGATTGTGACTGCTAGCGCATCTACCGGCGTACTGCCAACGTTGGCGATGGAATATTTATTGTCTGGTGCAATATAAACAAATTCATCTTTCTTTGCAACTTTAACTTCATCCCCGATTTTGAGCGATAGTTCTCCTTCTTTGACATAGAAAACTTGCTGTTTATCACTCTCAATTTGTGTGGGAAAATTACTAGCATTACCTTGAGGATTCAGGGTAAATTCATTGTATTTTAAGTCGCCACCAGTTTCTTCAGGAGTTAAAAGCGAAGTGTACTGGATGCCAAAATCTCCTTGAAAAGTCGGGCGAACCGGAAATGGAATTTTATCATCATCACCGTCACCACCAATTTGCCAAATCTTAAACTGATCGAGTTCGCCATTAGCTTGCGCCTGGTTTTTCAACTCGACAACTCTGTTTACTAAATCTTGATCCGGATTCTTTGGCAGGACTGCTACATAATCCAAAGAATCAGCCGGTGGTTTATAGTCTGGTAGTGGTAATACGAAATATGGTGCGCCACCAACCCGGATACCGATTTCCACCAATCTTTTAAATTGCTCTGGTGGGGGGGGTAGTGGTGTTGGTAGGGGGTTATTTCTGTCCCCTGGTGGTACAGTTTCAGATACATAGGTGAAGAATTGTTCTAATCCTCCAGGAGCAGTGATGGAAAAGGTTCTTGCTCCCTTATTTGCCCCGACTACCGCATCTGTGGAATCCTTGTTTCCATATACGTGGCTGAGTAATTTCGGCCCGTAGATGAGCATTCCCGCAGGTACACCAGCGAGAGTATATTTTGGCTCAGATGGGAATGGACTCTGGGGATTTGTAGAAGCTTTGTTACCAAGTCCAAAGGTGAGATTTCCTTGTATTCCATACCAAGCTTCGTTTTCCCAAGTGTGGTAGTGTAATGGCGGTCCGCCTCCCACAGGTAGGAAGAAATCAAAAGCGTTGAAAGTTCCTCCTGTTTCGCGAGTACTGGCTAAGTTTGTGTACAAGTCGCTAGAAGCATACCAAGTTTTACGCTCGTCACTGTTCTGGGGGACTATGTTGTAGTCTGTAATCAAATGGGTCTTGTCACCAGGATTACCAGGGGTAATATTAGTACCATGAGACATTTACGTAAATCTCCTGTATTAGTTGTGAGGTTGATTAGCTCTATTCGTAATTCGTAATTCGTAATTCGTAATTCGTAATTCGTAATTCGTAATTCGTAATTCGTAATATTGTTTCAGTTCAAATAACCGTCATTGTGACCGTAGGGAAGCAATCCCAAAAACGATGCGATCGCTTCCTTTCAATTCTTTTCAAAAGCAATGACGTATTCAGGATCATTTGCCGGACATCATAGTAGTTCATAATTCGTCATTACCTTTTTGCCAGGGGTGCAGACATTTCAATCAATGGTTGATTGCTGCACCCACTGTATTATATTTAAGCAAACACAAAATTGTTATTTGTATTCAAGGCATTTGCCTGAATACCGCGTAAAATTGCCAGTTTTTGATTGTCAAAGCTAATTAATGCGTCATTTCCTTCTTGAGTGAAGCTGAGATCGTTAACGGATGATGCACCTATACCTGCAATACCAATTTTATCTTCGCCGAACCCAAAGTCTGTGATGATGTTAGCTGCATTTGGTATGTCTCCATCAGCAATCCAGAATTGGTCAATTCCTTTACCACCAGTGATTTTGTTGTTACCACCAGTGACGACAAAGAATCGGTCATTCCCATCACCACCAAAGAGGTAATCATTACTACCAAGGTAGAAATCGTCATTGCCATCTCCCCCATAGAGACGGTTTTTACCACCACCAAGGGAAGCATCAAGTATATCATCGCCTTCGCCACCAAATAGGCGATCGCCTGTACTCGCGAAAAGTTCATCTCCATCCCTTCCACCGAAGATGCGATTTTTACCAACACCGACTGTGGCATCTACTATATCTTCACCTTTACCTGCAAAGACAACTTGGTGATCGCCATCAAATTTACCTTGAGGATCGGCTGCATCGAATATATCATTCCCCGCATTACCAAAGATTGGTTGCGCAGGAGAAGGTGGTGGCGGAGGAGTAGCAGCAACACTCAAAAATTCTGGTTCATTTTTGTCCTTGAGGTGAATTAAGTCATAATTGCCGTCTTGTTGACGAGCAAACAAAACTGGTTCACCCCGGTGATCGGGAATATCAGCGAAGGTGCCGGCAAGTTCTTTAATGTTACCATCAGGAGTAAATTCTTTTTCCAAACGCATTTCTGGCGCATCATTAGATTCCATGTGATCTCCACCAGAATCCATCTGATGTCCATGTCCTCCGCCAAGATAGGTGTAGACTTTCAGCTGCTTGTGTCCATCAGGGACTTGATCTACAGCTAATGTAGTAATGTTGGCATTATTAGTTTGGACAGGAGAATCATTAGGAATGTCAGGTCTTTGGAGTACATAGCCAGATGTGACTTCAACCTCTCCTGTATAAGATTCTCCATAAGGTTGAAAAGTCTTGGTCAACAGTGCAGTCTCATGTGATGTCTCACGAGGATCTAGAGGATTTGCTTGACTAGGATTTTCTTGACTCTTACGTATCTGACCATCAATTAATGCGCCACTGTAAACTTCTACTAATCCTTTGCCACCACGTCCCTGACCAACAATGATATCGTCAAAGTTATCTCCGTTTGCATCCCCTACTGCCAGGTTGATTTTACCCTGGAACTCTTCGTGGTGAAATGGGTCAAGTCGGCTGATTAGCTGATAATCTTTACCACTGTAAACTTCAATCAGTGGTTTGACTCCACCACCGATACCAACAACTATATCGGCGTAGCCATCACCATTGATGTCACCAGATGCTACTGATGCTATTTGCTCTGGGGTTACGTTGATATCTTTAAAGACATTAAATTTTGTAATTAGTAGGTTTGGATCTCCACCACCAAATACCTTTTTACCTCCTTCCTGTTGATCAATTAATGTCTTGCCATCAAATACTTTAACTGTAAATTGCTCTCCTGGGTTTTCCAAGGAATGTTGTATTGTGATGATATCAGTAATGTTATCAGTAACGTTTTGGTTGTCAAAGTCCTGCTTATAACTAACATCTGCAATGGCAACATCTATTCCTTTATTGAAATCTGCTCCATAGGCACTGAGGTTGATGCTTTGTTGAGTATTGTTAGCCCTGATTAACTCTACATATCCCTGAGAATTATTGTTTGCTGACAAACCTAGCCAAGTATCTTTTGTATTGAGAATTACCCTGACAACGGCCATCATTCCGGCATCTTCATGGAAAAGAATGTGGCAATGGTTCACATAGCTACCAGGGAAGTCTTTAAACTCCATCAGCATTTTGATTTCTGATGGCACACCGTTAGGTTTTGCTGTACCGTAGGGGTTTTCTGGCGTAGGTGGCTTAGCGGGGTCGTAAGTAGGGGGGAGCATAATAGTATCACTTAAGACACCCTCTAAGTAATTTTGTTTGATGTCTTTGACGGGGATACCATTGATTTCTAGGACAGTGAAATCATTCTGGTGAATGTGGAATGGATGCCATTCTGTAAAGGGAATATCTGCCTGTCCCAGATTGGGATTACTGACTCCAGATGCATTAACTACGTCCCAAATTTCTGTTGTGCCTAACATTGGCATGGTGAGTGGAACCATGCTCTTACCTGGGGTAGTAGAAAAGTACTCCCCGTTAATCTGATAAGTTCCCTCGAATGAGTTTACCTTGGTAAGATCCGGATAATTACCTTCTAGGATGGCGTTACCTAGGTTCGCAGACCAAATAAATGTCCGCTCCCGATCGTAATCACCGTTGTTTGCGGCTTGGACAAGTTCGTCAATCTGCTGACTTTGTTCTGTTAGAGTGTCATAGACTTGGGGAAAATCACCAGTAGGAACTTTTTCACCAGTCACTTTAATGGTTGCTAAAACTTGAGATCCCCAAATTAAGTGACCATCATCAAATCCTTTATGACCTTTAATTAAGGTTGGGGCTTTATCACCCAATAATTCTTCGGTGCCATTAGAGAGGAAATAATAAGTACCTGGCTCTTCAAACCAATGTTGAATAGATAATCGCGATCCAGGAGATAGGATTGGCAATTCTGTGACCTCTCGTCTGGTATCCTCTACTATCCCAGAAGCATCACCATCAATGCCTGCCAAAATCACTTTCTGCGGAGTTAGTTTGTCACCATCATCTTTCACCAATTGCAAAATATGAGGTGAGTTGATGCTCATATTAGCGAATGAAAACAAGTCCCATTCACCAGTTTTCAGCTCCATCGTTGGGTTGTATTGCCCATTGACGGTGTGAATCACATTTTCTACAGGTTCTCCTAACTTATCTCCGCCATATATAGACCGAAATTGTTGCTGATTGCCTAAAGGTTGGGTGGGGTCATAGGAGACAGGTTTGGCGTTATAACCTAGATAAAGGGCATCTGATAGTTCATAAACATTTTGCCCTCCCGTCTTGTCTAATACTTGTAGAGGTGTACCCGCAGGAATTGGTATATTGGGATCTTGATTGAGAGGATCGCCTGCTTTTCCTGTTCTTAGTTGTTGCTGGATGCCAAAAGTATTAATCGCCATGAAATACATGGGACGTTTTGTCACATCCCACTTTTGCAAATCTGGCAGATCGTTTGGGGGGTTAACCAGCAACAGACCACCCAATCCTGAGCCTACTTGTTCATTCGTTACTCCGTGCAGATGGGGATGATACCAGTCGAGTCCGATGAAATGATTGTCGGGAATCTTAATATCTACAGGCTTAGTTTCTCCAGATTCCAATACAGAAAGCACATTATCTCCATGTCCCATCGCTGAGACATGGAGTCCGTGGGTATGTAGATTAGTGACTTGGGCAGGATTTTTTAAATTGTTTGTGAGGTTGATATTTAAGGTATCCCCAGGTTCGGTAATCAGTAGTGGTCCGGGAATTGTACCGTTATAGCCTCTTAGCTGTTCATAGGGAGTTGCTTTACCGTTGAGCCAGGAAATTTTACCATCTCCTGATTTGAGAATTCCTAACCCAGGAATTTCTACTTGCCCTAAATCTTCCATCTTTAGGGTCGCTGTTAATTCTTTTTCTGGCCCCCAACTAGAAAAGTAATTGCCAGGGATACCTTTCTGCCAATCTTGATAGGGATCTTTATAAGGAATTACTATGTCAGGATGGGGTAAAACCTTTAAATAACCTTCTGTCCCGTAGCCTTGGCTCCAAGATTGAAAGTTATCTTTACCAATAATATAAGCATTATCTAATATAGAAGGCATGATCCGACATACTCCTAAGAAAATTATTCGAGATGATTTAGAAAGTAACTCTTAAGAGGCAAGCAGATTTAGCATAAATCTTTCCATAGCAGCATAAATCATTGCTTAAAGATCCTCTAACAATAGTTAATAATCTTTGCAAAAGCAGCAATCAATCGTTAACTATCCAACATTATATTCAATGCTCTAACATCTGGGTAAAGCTTTCATCTCCTTAACCTTGTAGAGGTCTTCAACACCTTTCGGTCTAATACTATCAATTTAATTAGCAGCTACTTGATGCTAACAGAAATTAATATTTTAAAACAGCCCCAAAATCGAAATAAATAAGGAAAAACCTGCTTTGGTAAAGGTTGAGCCTATTTCGTGAGATGAGCGGTATAACTAAGTACTGAAGACCCAATAAATTCTTAACCACTGGTTAAACAGTAGGGGAAAAATTAATGTTAATGATGACATCGTTATAGTCCAGATCGCCGCCACCAGTTAAATCCTCAAACCCGAAGGTGTTATTTGCCAATAAACGCATATGGTCAACATTATCAGAATTGACTCCCAAGTATGGAAAGTAAACTTGAGGATTATTGTTGGGGTTGGTATCTGTCAGTTGCGACAAGCTGCCATTGATCACGATCATGGGAGCTAAAATTGAACCGGCTGTAATGGTAGCTTTGCCCTTTTGTACACCTTGATTGGGAGTAGCAAGTTTAACGACCTCACCTGTGAGTTGGTCTTTGACGAGATTGTTGAGTGCTGCTTGCAGATAATTTGCCGTACTGGCATTAGCTGGATCAACACTACCAATTAAACCGTCAGCCTTATCAACTTTATAGAAATAGACTTCATTATTGTATGCTGCTTCCCGGAACACGGAGAAATCAGCATTGACAGTTCCTGATATACTAGTTAAATCAATTAATTCAGCAGGGTTACCACCTTGGAGATTGGTGCCAAGTTGGACTGACTCTTCAGTCAAAGAGAAACTCAACACCATTTTATCTTGACCCCAAGCCAAATTAAATTGATTATTGCCCAGGTCATTCACTTTGAATTGATCTGAGTTACCATTACCAAACTTCGAGCCTAAGGTCACTTGACTTAGAGGGATGCGACCTCTAATCGCACCATCCGTAGTGCCATTTTCCACGAAATAGAACACCAAGCGATCGCCGCCTACTTTCTCAACGATTCGCGAAATATCAATGGTGTTAAAGCCGTTTGGTGAATTTGTAATTGATGAAAATAAACTCAAAGATTGTTTTAGGGCTGCTTGAATGTAAGCATCTCCATCGGCAGGGGTGAAGGATTTACCTGTAGTATCAATAATTGTACCCTTGTTATCTTTGACTACAAAGAAACCGACTTCGTTAACTGAATTAGATTTGTTACTAATGAGTTTGGCTTTCAGTTTAATTTTGGTATTGATTGAAGCCGATAAGGTGAAAATATTATCGCTGTCTACTAGTAGCTTTTTAATGTTCTGCGAATTACCCCCATTTAAAATATCATCAATTTTAGTATTTTTAATAATAGCTAGGTCTTTACCATTAGCACTAACTAAAGCATCATTTCCCTGCTGTTTAAAAGTCAGATCAGCAATGTTAGTGATGCCCTCTAATTCCACTTTCAAGCTATCTGCTGTAGGATTAAAATCCTCAATGATATTGGGTGCATCTAAATATTCCTCATTAGCAATCCAGAACAGATCGTTACCTAAACCTCCTGTTAAAGTACTACCACCAAGACCTGCATAAATGGTGTCATTACCAGCCTCCGCAAAAACTTGATCTTTGAGGTGAGGAAAAATTAGATCGTCGTCATCACCGCCATAGAGGATATTCATCTCCCCAATGGACTGTATGGTGTCCTTGCCCGATCCGCCTTTAGCTGTATCGTTCGTATAGGCGAAGATCTCGTCATCGCCTTCATTACCTTCTAGGATATTATTCCCTTGTCCACTTGTACCATCAAGGATATCGTTTCCTTCTAAACCTCTGAGAGTATCGCCACTTGTCGTTGCCAGTAATTCATCAATCCCAGAAGTACCATTAATAATTGCCATTGTTTTTCTGAATTAATTAGATATTCAACGTAGTGTTGTAGATTATATACGATTCAAACAGCAATACCACTTAGGTAAGTGTGAGACAAATCAGCTATAACCAAAAAATAGCTGTAATATCAAATACTAAATATCCAAATACTAATATATGAGCTAAAGACCACTTATGAGCGGTGATTTATAAAGTAAATCTTAAGTTTTTCTTGGATATTTAACCTGTAATATATGTAACGCTATATTAATTTTTTTAACTAGATTCACGAATCTTTACTTAGTGGCTATTTTTGCTGGCGACATAATTTAATGAAGGATTTACCAGTGTGCATTTGCTGAAACCATCTTAGATACTTCTTAACTTATTTATACTTAATTATTAAACACTATCTGCGTCATAGGCGATCGCATAGTTTAATTTTATTATCTGGAAACTTATTGAATTATTTAGTTCTAAATGCTACTTTAAATAAATTCAAATACTGATGGTGCTGACTCTCTGATATATCTAGAGGATGAGTGTCAGTTAATTTAAGTAGTCTGGCTACCGATGGCCAGTAAGTAACAGATATAGATAAATGTCTTGAAAATAGGGCATGGGGCATTGATTTTCATGCCCTCCTTGTGGGCGTTCGTCGTACCTCTACGGGGAAGCAAGCTAAGCGGAGTGTCTTTGACAGGAAAAGGCACGCCTGTGAGTTTCTTTGTGCTAACGCACTTGTGAGAGGTTATTTTTCATCCACACTTAGGCTTTTCGCTCCCCTGTGTTCACTTCCACCTCAATTCCATTCACCTTGGAGAGTGAAAGCTGCCCAGAAATAGGGTGAATTATAATTGCGATCGCGCCACATTTCTATCTGTGCAGCCCGGAGTGCCGCAGCAGGTTTTAAGTTATTTTGCAACATTTTGCTATAAAACTTCTTCATTAGTTCCGAAGTTGCTTGATCGTCCACACTCCACAAACTAACTACAACTCTGGGGCTACCTGCATACATAAACCCTCTTGTCAAGCCTATTAATCCCTCTCCCTTGACTTCCTCACCTAACCCAGTTTCACAAGCACTGAGTACCACTAGTTCGGCGGGTAGTTTGAGGTTAAAAATATCATGTAACCGTAAAAAGCCATTTTGCGGTTTACCAGCTTGATCAAACAGCGATAGCACTACACCTGATAACTCTGGATGTTGACTGTTAAGGATGCCATGCGTAGCAAAATGTAATATTCGATACTGACTTAACTGTGGATCGGTAGCCAAAGCACGGTTAGCAGTAAAGTCAAAGGCTTGTTTGCGCTGTTTTTCTGGTACTAGCGAAAGAATTGTTTCAGCTTCTTGGCGGGTGAATGGTAACCGGTCAAAGCTGATGTTTGCTTCTCTTGCAGACCTGTCTAATTGTTGCAAATCCAGGTTCTGAATGCTGTTTTGCGGATTCGGTGTGCCACCTGTAACCCGCTCATCCTTGGGGGAAAAGATGGGATCAGCGATCGCAGCTAATGCTTTCGGTGCAATTTTGCGTCCGGCGGTTTCTTGGCGGATAACAGCCAGTGTCGTGGCTGAGGGCAGAGAAATGATTTCGTGTTTGACTGCTAATGGCTCATAGGAGCTATTTTTGGAGCCTGGTGTATTCAGAGCCGCAAAGGGGATATACTGCAAAGCTCCATCAGCAACGATGATTAAGCGTCGCTGTCCTAATTGCTGGGCTACTGGTTGCAGTATCAATTGCGACAGGAGACTGGCGGCTGTAACTGGGTTAGTTTTTTCAATTGGTGAGACTAAAACCCTGCGGAACTTTTTGACAGCAGCTTCAATGTCTGCGCGTTTGGGTAGTTCGTAGCTAGTAATGCTGTTTTTAGTCACAGCCCAGAGGTAGCTGCGTTGTTCTCCTAGGGCATACTCTAGTAGTAAAGTGTTGTCGTCTAATACTGAGGACTGAATTTGTTTGAGTGACAGGGGTTGGGGTTGTGTCAAAGCTGCATAACGGGGGCTGGCGGCTCTGATTTTAGCTTGCAGTTGTCGATACTGTTCCAGAAGTGCTGCGGTTTGCTTTTCGAGTTCTTGCAATTGGGTTGTGGTGCGTTCGCTCGTAGATAGTTTCAACCAGCGTTTTTCTTGCGCATCCAGCTGTTGTTGCAAGCTGCGTTCGGTTTCTAGTAACGTCGGATCTATACCTTGACGAATATCTGCATGAGCTTCGGTGAGCAAATCCAAAAGACTGCGGGCGCGGGCGCGTTCGCTGGTTTGTAGGGCTAGGGCATTGTAACCTTGAGATGGTTGCTGTTTGTGCAACTGCATCAACAGGTCAATGTAAAATTCATAATATTTCTGGACTGAGGCAAAGTAAGAAGTCCGTAAGTCTTGGCTGGTGACTCTGGTGCGGATATCTTCAACAATTTTAATGGTTGATTCAATTTGACTGCGAGCCGCTTCTAGATTATTGCGATCGCGTTCACTAACTGCGATATTATACAAAGTTTCCGCTTGCCCAGTGCGATCGCCCAATTGCCGCAACAGTTTAAGTTCTTGATTGTAATTCACAATTGCTTGCTGGTGCTGTTTTAAGGAATTGTAGGCTTTGCCTATATTACGTAGAGTATTAGCTTCACCAAGAGGAACACCTAATGCACGAAATTTAGAGTTTGCTTGGGTGGAAAAATCTAAGGATTTTTGATAATCTTTGGATGCTAAGTACACTCTACCCAATAAACCCAGAGCAGAAGCTTCACTTAAAGGGCTTTGTTGTTTTCTCGCCAATGTTAACGCTTGGTTAGCAGTATCTAATGCTTTGGGATAATCCTTTAATGACTCATAAGCGCGAATCATACCTGTGAGTGTGCTGAATTCTTGGAATAATCCCCCTTGTTCGCGCCACAATGTTAGAGCCTGATTGTAATATTCCAAAGCTTTTTCCGGCTTTTGTGCTGTGCGATAAACGTTACCTATATTATCCAGGATTTGGGCTATTTGAGAGCGATCGCCTACAGTCTGGAATTTATCTAGCGCCTGTTTATAAGTATCAATACTTAACTGATAATTACCCAATGACTGATACAATTTAGCGATATAAATGAGTGTAGCTGCTTCTCCTGGTAGATCGTTGATCTGACGCTGGATAGTGATGGCTTGATTATAAAAGTCGAGAGCTTGTTGATAATTGCCAAATGAGGCGTAAATCCCCGCAATATTGTTGAGTGTGAAGGCTTCCCTTGACCGATTTTTTTGCGTACGCTGAAGAGGTAACGCTTGGTTTAATGCGTCCAGCGACTTCTGCTGTTGTCCTAATTCGTTATAAACAAAGCTGATTTGTGTCAATACTTCCGCTTCTGCATTGGCGTTGCCAGCTTGTTGAAAGAGCGATCGCGCTCCTTTAAAATATTCCAATGCCTTTTGATAATCGTTAGCAACCACATGAGTTACGGCTATACTCATATAAGTTAGGGCTTGTTTGCCAAAGTCTGGTTTTGGTAATTGTTTTTGTAGTTCCAGTACTTGGCTTAAGGTTTCCCTGGCTTTTTGATTATCACCCAATGAGCTATACAAAGTAGCGATGAGTGTTAAAGTATCAACTTGTCCGGCTATATTCTTTGTTGTACGCTGGATATCTAATGCTTGATTGAAAGCTGCTAAAGCCTTTTGCGATTCACCTAATTGGGTGTAAACTTGACCAATTGTTTCCAGAGTATCAGCTTGCCCATCTAGATCGCGACTAGCTCGTTGAATCTCTAGAGCTTGATTGTAAGCATCTAATGCCTTCTTTGTCTCACCCGAACTAAAATAAATTCTGCCAATCCCAATTAACGCACGCGCAGCAAAAGAGGATTGTTTCGCCTTTTGAAATATAGATAGGGCTTGATTGTAATATTCTAAAGCTTTGGGCTTTTCTCCCAAATTAAAATATGCCCCAGCAATAGACTGAAGTATGACAGCTTCTCCTAAACTATCTTTGAGTTCCCGCCTGATAGATAGTGCAGAGTTGTAATATTCCAGAGCTTTTGAGTTTTCGCCTTGGATATAATAGAGTGTGCCGATACTTAAAAGCGTAGTAGCTTCCTGAGTGCGATCATCAATCTCCCGCCAAATTTTTAACGCTTCCAAATATTTCGCCAAAGCCTGCTGTCGAGAAGTGGGTGTTCCCTGTTGTAAGAGTTGATCTGCTGCTTCTAATAGTTGCTTTCCTTGTGCGTAGGCTTTTTGTTGAGCAGGGCTAAGATTTTGGGGAGTAGTTGTTAGTTTTTGAGCTATTTCTACATTTATTGCCTTTGCTGTCATCCCTACAGATTCAGACAATAAAATCATGCTAACAAAGACAACAAAAGTCCGATAGCTAAAAATTGATCTGAGTCGCCTTTGCATGAATTTTTGTTTCCTTTTTTTGCGTTATTAAGCTATTTGTGAGTAACAATCACATTGATTATCGATTTGGTCAATATCAGGAATCAGGTTTAATCTGATTATGCAACTTAAAATCACCTTAGATCATTGCCACTCTCTTTGGAGAGTAAAAGCAGCCCAGTGATAGGGTGAATTACAATACTTTTCGGTTAAGGGAAAAAAGGGGAATGGGAAAGGGGAAAGAAAAAACCTTTAACTCTTACCCTTTAACCTTTTCCCCAAAACACATTTTGAGTTCAAAATGCTATCCCTTGTAGTATTGGGGTGAATTATAATTGCGATCGCGCCACATTTTTATCTGTGCAGTCTGTAGCGCCACAGCAGACTTTCAGTCATTTTGCAACATTTTGCTATAAAACTTCTTCATCAACTCTGCGGTAGCGCGATCGCCCACACTCCACAAACTGACTACAAATCTGGGGCAAACCGCATATATAAACCCTCTTGTCAAGCCTATTAATCTTTCGCCTTTAACCTTTTCAAGGTGGGTAAAAATTTTGCTCAAAAAATCTCTTTTTAATCTCTTATCTCTATGTCCTCTGTGTATCTGTGGTTAAATAAATTACTATTTTAACCGCAGAGTCCGCAGAGAGCGCAGAGAAAAAACGGATTTTACGAGTCACCTTGAAAGGGGTAATGTTTCGCCTTTAACCTTTTCACCTCTAGCAGTTTCACAAGCGTTGAGTACCACTAGTTCTGCTGGCAGTTTAAGGTTAAAAGTATCATGCATACATAATATCTTTTGACTGAAGCAAAGTATGAGGTGCGTAAGTCTGAGCTGGTAACTTTGGTGCGGATATTTTTAAGAATTGCAATTGCTGCTTTTATTTGGGTGCTGGCAGATTCTCATTGATTGCGATCGCTTTCACTGAGAATAATTCTATATATAGCCACAACACTGGAAAGCAGCAATGCCCAATGCGCATTAACTATTGAGTCTGCAATTCAGATTCACGCATTGTATCAAGAATAGCAGCCACCTTTGGAGGAACAGCTGTAAATCGAATCAGAAAATGATGTGCTTCCTCAGTAGATTTTTTCAAGACTTTGGCATAGAGATCGCCCTCTCCCGGAGGAATGTCTGGTGCATTCAATAATTTTATCTTGAGATTACTTAAAGGTTCTAATGAATGCTCCGATCGCAATTGTCCACCATTGTCTGAGAGACAAATAAGCTGACCTTGGAATATTGTACCTGTTGCATCTTTACCTTCCAAAATGGTAAATTCTAGGGGAATTTCCTGCTTTAGATGCAACATATGCTCCTCAGATTGGGGCAAGTAAAGATTATATTTACCCTCAATACCACCAATATCGTAGATAGTAATAGGTGCTTTAATTCCCTTCGGTTGTACCCGTAATTCTCCATCAATTCTCAGACCAATGTTAGCATCTTTCAAAGTGTCTTCAGAAATTAAAATCTGACCCCCCACTGTATAAGATTCAATGCGGGATGTGAGATTAACATGACTACCAACAACTGAATATTTAGCGCGTGTTTGCGAGCCGACATTTCCAGCTACAACCTCACCTGTATTAATCCCAATCCCCATTTCCAGGATTGGTAAATTCATTTGCTGATTATGCTCATTTACCGGCTTCATAGCCAATTGCATCGCGATAGCACAAGCGATCGCTCTTTGAGAATCATCTTCGCGACTTACAGGCGCACCAAACATCACAAAGATGCCATCACCAATAAATTCATTAATCGTACCATTGTACTTATTAATCACATCCGCCATCGCTCCCAAATAAACATTGAGAATTGCTACCACTTGTTCTGGTGCTAATCTTTCTGATACGGCGGAAAACCCTCTTAAATCTGACATCAGGACAGTGACTTTTCTCCTTTCTCCTCCTAGCTTTAGCCCAGAAGGAGTTTCGAGTAAATTGGCTACTACTTCATTTGTCACGTAGCGACCAAAGGTGCGGCGCATTTCGGCAGCACTGCGGGCGATATACTGAGTGACAGCGATCGCAGATCCTGCTAAAGCCAACAGTGGTGGTACTACAGGAATCCACCAAGCAAAAAGAAACGCCAGGTAACTTCCACCAAGCAAAAAGCCAGCGACAATAAAGACACTACCAGTACCATTGGCCATGAAAGGCACATGTCTTTTTTCAGTACTACTGTGTCTTTGTTGCCAACACAAAGTAGCACCAAAGATTGACCAGAATAAAATCCATAACCATTCTAGCTGTTCCGGCAAAGTTTTGATTTCTGGTCGTCCCTGCAAAGCTGAACTCAATATTTGACTAATCAAATTGGCATGAATTACTACACCAGCCATGCGTTCGGGAGACGCGAACAAATTACTGCTATATGGTGTATAAAATAAATCTTTTAAGCTCTCGGCTGTAGAACCAATTAAAACAATTTTGTCTTGCATCAAGTTTGCGGGAACGCGCTTCTCCAAAACATCACTTATGGATACTTTTGGGAAATGCTTCATTGTTCCGCGATAGTTCAAAAGTACTTGATAACTACCTGCATCAGCCCCCATGTAACCCCCATCATTGGCTTCAAAAATGGGGAAAACACCCTTACCAAGTTGTAAAAAGTTTGGGTTTTTTGCTGATGCTTTGGGAGTAATTCCCTCAGTTTTTAAGTACAACAATGCCAGTTTTAACCCAAAGCCTTCCAGAGAGGTTTCATCCTCTAAACCCACATACAGCAAACCTCGCCGGATTTTACCATCACCGTCTAAAGGTAAGTCATTTGCTCCCACTTGTTGGCGCTGCTTCAGTTCTGGAGCTGGGTTGACTTGAAAACTATCAGCTGTATGAGATACCTTTTGTACTCCAATCAAGTTGGGTGTAGTTGCAAATATTTTAATCAGCTTTTCATGACCGGGATTTATCGGTAAATTTCGATACAGGTCTAGGCCGATTGCTCTAGGTTGTTGCTGCTTGATATTATCTAACACTTTAGCCATTACAGCATCAGATATTGGCCACTGACCGAGCTTGTTAATGTCTGGTTCATTGATCTCAACTATGACAATGCGTTCATCAACAGGTTCTTGTGGACGGAAAATAAAAAACTGATCTAACGCTGCTAACTCTAATAATTGTAGCCATCCAGTAAACCGCAACGCAATCACAATAGCCGTTACATTGGGCACTGCTAGCAAAACGCCCCGCCATTGCCATATTAGCTGTTTCAGCTTTGCCCGCATACTATTTAATCCTGAGTTCTGAGTACCTACCCCAGTCTCTTTTAGTTTATGTACTTAAATAACAATAGTCATAAAACTGGTGAACACTATTTTGCATCAAAAAAAACCTAGAGTCAGCAGTTGTTGTATTTTATGTCTTTTTTCTTTGCAAAGCTTATTACAATTCACAATCAGTAATGCTTTGTCAAGACAGTCTCCATGAATATCACTGTTCTACTTATTCTCGTAATGCAAAATAAAAACCGGGCTGCAAGATCCCCGACACAAAGAAGTCGGGAATTTCACACCTCACAACCCTTGATCGCTTAGGGAATTCCCAGTAAAAAAATATTTGATTGTGATTGTTGACAGTTGACGGTTCACAGTTAACAGTCAACTGTCAACAACTTTCAGCTCCCTTATGCCATAAACCACTAGTTTTGACTATGATTGTTTGTTTGTGCAACAGTCAATTATTGGGTCTGATGTAAACTCACTCAAACCAACTGATTGCAGGAATTTTCTCCAATCAACTGTGACTTTGAAATTATTTGGTTCAGTACAACGTAGCTCAACTAGGCTGGCTAGTGCTTCATGCCAAATTCCCGCTTCTGCATACAGCGCTGGACGTTTCCGTAAGTTTGCTTGTTCTAGAGCTTTTGATAAATTTGCTTCAGGTTGTGTGCGTTCAATCCATCCTTCTATCTCCGGACTTTTCTTAAAATCTGAGTCATCACAAATTAATGTCAAATACCAGTGGTAACGCTTACCTACTTTTAAAGGAGAGCTACTCGCTGGGAGAGTAAATTTCATAATTCCTGGAGTAGTTGGCAGAGTCAAAGTTGTTTCATAAACTACATCATCATTTGCATCACTCTGATCTACCTCATAGATGATAAACTCAGCTGTTTTTACTGTATTTTGGGGCACATGCCAGAAAAAGCTGGGACGTTCTGAAAAAGTCAGCCCTAGTTTCTCTTTCGGTAGTAAGGGGGTTAATAACTGATTTTTTTGGACACAAAAAGAGTCGCCACGGGTAGCACCTCCAGCACTGGCTGGTGGTAATCCTCGCTTTGGTGGGTTAAATACTTGACTCATTAGCTGTGGTTGCTGTTGAGTCAGGGCTGCTGGGTCAACCTGGGCTTGTGCTTGTGTTGGTAGACTAGGTATAGTAGCCAGTTCTAAAAATATCGGTAGAGAAAATGCTACTAAACTTATAGACTGTTTGATCCACTTCATGCTTAAATCTCCTCTCAACTAGTTAAGTAACCATAGAATTGCTTGTCGATCGACTACAATTGTGCCAGCAATCAACTCAGGCAATAAATAGACTATAAAAGTACTGCATTATTGGGAAGCTAAAATATAAGATGACCTGGAGACAGGTTTTACCTGTGATATCAGTCGAAAATATATTGGTATTGTTCCCGTTAACTAGTACACCAGTGTGAAACTCAAGGTAATTCAGGTTGAATAAATTAGGGAGAGCAAAATGCCCTCCCTACCAGGAATTTAGCTTTTAGATGCGCTCAGATCTGATGATTTTCTTCATAAAGTTCTTTACCCAGAGCTATAACTGTATTTTGCCCACCAAAACCAAAACTGAAACACAGCACACACTGAATATGATGTTGACGGGCTACAGTCACTAAATTCAAGTCAAACTCTGGTTGCTGTAATCCTACGCATGGTGGCAAAATTTGCTGTTGCAAAGCTAGTAAGGAAAAGGCTACACCTAAAGCTCCCGATGCGCCTAAAGTATGTCCTGTGGCTCCTTTGGTGGAACTGACTGCAATTTTTTGGGGAAACAAACGCTCAATCGCCATGCTCTCTATCCGGTCGTTTAGCTGTGTTGCTGTACCATGAGCATGAATATAATCAATATCCCCTGCTGTGAGATAACTGCGCTCTAAGCATTGCTTGATTGATGCGATCGCACTCTTACCCTCTGGATCGGGAGCATTTGGATGATATGCGTCGTTAAGTAAGCCAAAACCCAGAACTTCACCATAAATCTTGGCTTGTCGCTGCTTGGCTAACTCTGCTGATTCCAGAACAAATACCGCTGCGCCTTCACCTAAAACCAAGCCTTCACGATGCAAATCAAAAGGATAAGCCCCTGTTTTCGCCAAAGCACCCATCTGCTGAAATCCAGCCAAAGTTAAGGGTGTAATCGGTGCTTCCACTGCGCCGGCGATCGCGCGTTGATATTGTCCAGTTTGCAATAAACTCGTAGCTTGGGCGATCGCCCAAATCCCAGTAGCACAGGCTGTCATTGGTGCTAATACGCTCCCAACTGCGCCGATTTGCCTGGCGGCGGCGATCGCATTCATATGCGGTAATGTCTCTAACCAATTTTCCATTTCCCTAGTTTTTAAGGGGTATGAAAGGCGATCGCTTTCGGACATTTGTCGCGCCAACATTTCCCACTCAGCTTGATGACTCCGACTTGAGCCGATGACCACAGCACAGTCAGCTAAAGGTGGTGATAACCCAGCATCTTTTAATGCATCTGAGACTACCAATTGTGTCAGTTTTTTTACTGAGGTTGGTTTTTCACCAATTAACCCTATAGGAAGAGGTTCTAGTTCTGGAAACAGTTGATGTAATGTAATTCCAGATTTACCTGCTATCAACTTTTGCCAGCTAGCTTCTAAACTTTCTCCTAACGCAGAAACTAAACCGATACCAGTGACAACTACCTTAACCAATTTGGGCTTTTGAATTGGGGATTTTGGATTGGTCATGGGTAATGAGAAAAAACTATTACCCATTACCCAATCGCTAACTATTGACCGGGGGTTTTTAAGTTTTCTGCGCCTTTGGTGACTTTAGCAGAATCAATGCGATCGCCTTGCTGAATCTTATTCACGACATCAAAGCCTTCGGTGACTTTGCCAAACACAGCATAATTCCCATCTAAAAAGCCCAGATCTGCTAGGGCAAAGTAAAACTGAGAAGATGCAGAGTCTGGTTGTTGCGATCGCGCCATTGCGATCGCCCCCTGTTTATGGGGCAATACAACAGCTTGAGCACTAGCATCAAATGTTTTATTGTAAAGCGGTGTATCTGAACCTTTTACCTTAATTTCTAAGGGTATATAGCGCGCGTTCTGGGTTTTAGGGTCAATAAAGCTACCCCCTCCCAGCCTATTTGCCGGAAATTTCGGGTCTTTACTTTGGGGATCGCCACCTTGAGCTACAAATGGTTGGGGATCGCGCACTACTCTATGAAACACTAACCCATCGTACACACCCCGTTGGACTAAATCTACGAAGTTGCCTGCCGTAATCGGCGCATTAGTACCGTCTACTTCGATAGTAATTGGTGAGCCTTTCACCGTCATCACCACCGTAGCTTGTCCTTCGAGCCGTGGTAAATCTTTCATTCCAGGAATACTCTCACTAGTAGTGTCTGATACGGACGTTGCTTCAGCGCTTGTTTTGCTGCTTGTCTCGGTTGCTGTTGAGGTAGCTGTTGAAGCTTGGGAAGAAGCTTTAGAAACAGCTTGCTGTGTTGAACATCCACCCAACGCCAACGCCCCAACAATTACAAGTGCAACCAAAAATTGTGGAAATTTTAACCGCATTACCAATTACTGACTCAACCAGAGTATCTTATCGTTACCCAACGATTATAGATTTTGAATTTACTCACTGAGCGTTTCAATTTGGGAGATGAGGGAAGGGGGAGTCTGGGGAATGTGGGGAGTTTTCTTCCCCATCTCTTCCCCATACCCAATGATGCCACTTGCTTCTCACTCGGGGAGACGCTGCGCGAACAAGCCGGGAAACCCTTTCGGCAGTTCCTCCTGGGGGAAACCACGCCACTTGCTCCACTTGGGGAAACCCCAAGACCGCAGTGGCTCCCCAAGATCGGACTGCCTCACCAACGCAGTGGCTCCCCAATGCCCATTGTTAAAATTCTTTACAAACCTTCTAGAGGTACGCCCAAAAAGCGAGCTAACTCTGCTCCTTGAATTTCTAATTCTTTTAAGGGTAAAGGTTGACCAACCCTAGTTAGAGGAATATCTCGTCGTCCTTTAACGCGTAAGTAGAGGGCGCGACGAGGATTTAGCCCTTCTTTCACAGTGAGTTGTACAGATTGCGCGTCTTGGATGCGATTTTCTACCTCAATTCGTCGGTTTTTCCCAGGAAATCCATTGCGAAAAATTTTGATTGTGCCGGTTTCCTGATTAAACTCGTTGTATCCGCCGCCTACATCCCATAAAATCACTAACCACTGGTATAGAGCTAAAAGTAAGCCAGCTCCTCCGTATAACCCCATGACTAAGCCTTGGGGGACAAAAACCAGTTGTGTTGGATCGGTAACTATGAGTAAATTAACTTGTAGGTAACTGGAGACCGCAGCCAATACAAAGCCTGTAGCTCCTAGGGTAACGACCGTTGCCCACCAGTAGTTGCTGAACCGACGAGAACCTAAAACATTTTGATGCAGAATCCGTGCCGTAGAGCGATCGCCATTAGGTGAATCGCCTTTGTTAATTGCTGATGCCGTCATGGAACTACCTTGGCCTGTGACATATACCCTTTAAAAGTCTGCCATTGCAGCAGTACCTATTGCAAGTTGATTTTGGGGATTGGGGATTGGGCAAGAAGGCATAGGCGAAACATTTCTTAATTCGTGAATTCTTTGCCTCCCTTGTCCCCTTTGTCTTCCTTCCCTCATCTCCCTCATCTTCTCATGATGCCCCATGCCCTATGCCCCATGCCCCATGCCCAATCCCCAATACTAATTGTTTAGATTTCTGAGAAAACTTGTGTCAGATTGTAAAATTTCTGATATTCATAATATTTAATAGCTTCGTGTTAAATCACCTGATTCACTTGCGTGGCTCGGTCAAAAACCCGAAGGAATGTGATAAGTTAAGAATCATTAAGTTACCACAAACTAGATTACTAGCTAATGGTACGGGTAATGGCATAACCCTGAGAAACGCTGACTGAATCAGCGGTAATTTCTCAGAATCTCAGTAGTTTTCTGGCTGCTGTAAATTGTCAAAAAAAACGTTAATTCCTCAGAAACGCTGAAATTTTAGTAAAAAAGAGGATTTTAGTGCAATGACCATCGCAGTTGGACGCGCCCCCAGTAGAGGGTGGTTTGACGTTCTAGACGACTGGTTGAAGCGCGATCGCTTCGTGTTTGTCGGTTGGTCAGGGGTACTGTTGTTCCCCTGTGCTTTCCTGGCACTAGGCGGTTGGCTCACAGGTACAACCTTCGTCACGTCATGGTACACCCACGGTTTAGCATCTTCTTATTTAGAAGGCTGTAACTTTATCACCGTAGCCGTATCCACACCAGCAGATAGTTTGGGACATTCCCTATTATTGCTGTGGGGACCAGAAGCACAGGGAGATTTCACCCGGTGGTGTCAACTCGGCGGCTTATGGCCATTCGTCGCCCTACACGGAGCCTTTGGATTAATCGGCTTCATGTTACGGCAATTTGAAATCGCCCGTCTAGTCGGAATTCGCCCTTATAACGCTTTGGCATTTTCTGCCCCAATCGCGGTATTCGTCAGCGTCTTCTTGATGTACCCATTGGGACAATCAAGCTGGTTCTTTGCACCCAGCTTTGGAGTAGCAGGTATTTTCCGGTTCATTTTGTTCGTGCAAGGTTTCCATAACTTCACCCTCAACCCCTTCCACATGATGGGAGTAGCAGGTGTGTTGGGTGGTGCATTGTTGTGTGCGATTCATGGAGCAACAGTCGAAAACACCCTGTTTGAAGACGGCGAAGCAGCTAACACCTTCCGCGCCTTCAATCCGACTCAATCAGAAGAAACCTATTCAATGGTGACAGCAAACCGATTCTGGTCACAGATTTTCGGGATTGCCTTCTCCAACAAACGCTGGTTACACTTCTTCATGTTGTTTGTACCAGTAACTGGACTGTGGATGGCAGCAATTGGCATCGTCGGCATTGCACTCAACCTGCGGGCTTACGACTTTGTGTCCCAAGAATTGCGCGCCGCTGAAGACCCAGAGTTTGAAACATTTTATACCAAGAATATTTTGCTGAACGAGGGTATCCGCGCTTGGATGGCTCCTCAAGATCAGCCCCACGAACAATTTGTATTCCCTGAGGAGGTTCTACCTCGTGGTAACGCTCTCTAATAGATTGGGCACTGGACGTGACATAGAATCAACAGGTTTTGCCTGGTGGTCTGGTAACGCTCGTTTAATTAACCTATCTGGCAAACTGCTTGGTGCACACGTTGCCCATGCTGGTTTGATCGTATTCTGGGCTGGAGCAATGACTTTATTTGAAGTCGCTCACTTCATCCCTGAAAAGCCCATGTACGAACAGGGCTTAATCCTCCTACCTCACATCGCTACTTTAGGCTGGGGCGTTGGTACTGGTGGCGAAGTCATCGACACCTTCCCCTACTTTGTTGTTGGTGTAGTCCACTTAATTTCCTCAGCTGTATTGGGTTTTGGCGGTATTTATCATGCCGTGCGTGGCCCAGAAACCTTAGAAGAGTATTCTTCCTTCTTTGGTTATGACTGGAAAGACAAGAACAAGATGACCAACATCATTGGGTTCCACCTGATCATCTTAGGATGTGGTGCGCTCTTGTTGGTGCTGAAGGCAATGTTCTTCGGTGGTGTATACGACACTTGGGCACCTGGTGGTGGTGACGTTCGTGTTATTACCAACCCAACACTGAACCCAGCTATCATCTTTGGTTATCTCATCAAGTCTCCTTTTGGTGGCGAAGGCTGGATTGTCAGCGTTGATAACATGGAAGATGTTATCGGTGGTCACATCTGGATTGCCTTCATCTGTATTGCTGGTGGTATTTGGCACATCTTCACTAAGCCTTTCGCTTGGTCTCGTCGTGCATCCATCTGGTCTGGTGAAGCTTACCTTTCCTACAGCTTGGGCGCTCTGTCTTTGATGGGCTTCATTGCCTCCTGTATGGTTTGGTACAACAACACTGTTTACCCCAGCGAATTCTACGGTCCTACTGGCCCTGAAGCTTCACAAGCTCAAGCTTTAACCTTCTTGATCCGTGACCAACGCTTAGGTGCTAACGTTGGTTCTGCTCAAGGCCCCACAGGTCTGGGTAAATACTTGATGCGATCGCCTACAGGTGAAATCATCTTCGGCGGTGAAACCATGCGCTTCTGGGATTTCCGTGGCCCTTGGTTAGAGCCTCTACGCGGACCTAACGGTCTTGACCTCGAAAAAATTAAGAATGATATTCAGCCTTGGCAAGCTCGTCGTGCTGCTGAATACATGACACACGCTCCTCTGGGTTCTTTGAACTCCGTGGGTGGTGTGGCTACTGAAATCAACTCTTTCAACTACGTATCTCCTCGTGCTTGGTTGTCAACTTCTCACTTCGTCTTAGGTTTCTTCTTCCTCATTGGTCACTTGTGGCACGCTGGTCGCGCTAGAGCAGCAGCAGGTGGTTTTGAGAAAGGTATTGACCGTGAGAACGAGCCAGTTATGTCTATGACCGAACTCGACTAGTTCAGAAGTTTTCTTTCATCACTGACAATTAAATGTTTCTAGCTCTTGTGTAAAAGCAAGAGCTTTTTTATTAATTGTTAATAGTTGCTACCGCTGCAATGTGACACAATCAAATTAATCAGAAACCAAATTTAAAAAATTAATCTTATTAATTTTTATTGCTCAGTTGTTATAGCAACTGCTACATAAAAACCGCAATTAAACAAAAGGAATCTTCAATATGAGTGACTCAACTTTTTCAGATGCTTTGGGCTGGACAGCAGAAGCCAAGGAAAAATTAAAAAATATTCCCTTTTTTGTTCGCACTCAAGCAAAAGCAAGAATTGAGCAGCTAGCCCGTCAAGCAAAGCAAGATGTTATTACAGCAGAGTTCGTTGAACAAGCACGATTGGAGTTTGGACAGTAAGGTATTTAACAGGAGTAATCACAAACTAGAAAATGGGCATTGGGCATAGGAAAGAGAGATTTTCATATTCTCGTTGTGTGATTTATCACATGACAGTCTAACTAGAAAATAGACGCAGAGAATGAGATTTTGATGTTTAGTTGTGAGATTTTCCTGTAATTAGCTAACTTGCAACTAGCATTTATAGAGATTCCTGCCTAAATTTTGAATTTTGAATTTTCAATTCTCCCACCGAATGTTGACCCCATTCTAAAGTAATCTCTAGATTGGCTGTAGAAGTACCTTTGACTAGTACAGGTGTGAGTTTACCTGATTCCATAGCAATTTCTATACCAAACTTAACACTAGCCTTATCTGGTTTAACGTTTTGGATTACTTCTGCAATTTCCTTGCTGAGAGATTCAATCGCGACGGTCACTTCATGAAACGGTCGGGTGGGGATACTAAATTTGCGTTCGCCAATTAGCGTAGCTTCGACTCTGACATTTGTACCATCAGATAGTTCTACTGTAATAACTTTATTTTGCGCTTCCATGTGGGTGTGACAGGATTACTCTGCATTTATATCATTCAATCATGTGTAATAAATATAACTACCCATACAAAATAACTTTTGTCATTGGTCATTTGTCATTTGTCATTTGTTCCCCTTGTCCTCCTTGTCTCCCTTGTCCCCCTTGTCCCCCTCATCCCGCCATACCCCTCATCCTTCTCCCACATTCATCGCGGCTAAAACAGCTTTCTGTCTGACATCTTGGTAAATTGTCTGCAAATACTTCATTACTACATCAGCAGAGGTGACATTTACTACATTTTCCTCTTCTTTGGCTAAGGGTATTGCGCCCAATACATCTAATACAGTCTCGCTGGCACTAGGCACAATTACTACTAAAGAAGAATCGAGTGGTTCGTTGTACTGCCAAAATGAGTCAAGTTTAATTGTGTTTTGATTGTTAGTAATTGGCTGTTGAGTATCAGATTTTTCTGTGGCGGAAACGTCAATTTTAGCGCTGCGTAATTGGCGTAAATCGCTGATAATTTGCTCTTTGGTACGTCCGCGCAATTTAAATAGGACAAAGGGGTCTTCGCTGAATCTATCGCCTAACTGATAATACACTGCACCTACGTGTTTACAAGGATTCGCTTTATCAGGGCAGGAACATTTGCTGCGGACATCTGATAAGGTAAAGGGAAATAAAGAAAGTCCATTAGAAGTGAAGACTTCTTCAATATTTTGGGGCATTTCTCCGGCTAATAATTTAGCAGCAAAAATCGCCTTTTTGGACATTGTTTCAATGACGTAACTCCATTCTTCATCGCTAAATGGATCTAAAGAAAGGGAAACTTTATAAGGTTCCACTTCGCTACCTTGTACCCTGGCTAATACTTTGGCTCCTTTAAATTCAATGCTGAGGACATTTCCCTGACGAGAATAGTTCCTTGCACGTTCCAAGCGTTTTTTAAAGCGATAGGAATCTAATAAATCCAGCCATCTTTGAGACCACCATTCACGGCTTGCTTGTAGGGTGTAATTAGTCATATTACGAATTATGAATTATGAATTATCAATTATGAATTATTGCTTTTCTGCCTTGCGCCGTAACCTCTCAACCAGTTGGCGCGTCCAATCCAAGCGACTATAGCGTAGACGCTCGCTAATTTCCAGAGCAGCCTGTGCCAAGGGTAGCGCCTCCGTGTAGCGCTTCTCTGCTTCCAGGACTTGCGCCAGCCCCGCTTGAGCATGAGCCACTAAGTTTTGTTGTCCCACTTCCTGCGCTAAGGCTAATTCACGCTCGTACCAGGGGCGGGCTTCTGTGGGCTGGTTGCGGTAAAAGGCGAGAAGTCCCAAGTTGCCGCAATAAGTTGCTTGTGTTTCTTTATGTCCTAGTTTTTCTGGGATCGCCAATCCTTGCTTGTAGTAGGATTCTGCGCGATCGTATTGTCCCTGCAATCGCGCAACTCTTCCCAGATCGTTGAGAGCGATCGCCTCATCTTGTTCCTTCCCCAACTCTCGGTAAATTGCTAACGCCTCCTGATACAGCCGCTCCGCCTCCGCCCAATTCTGGCGTTGCTCTGCAATTAATCCTTGAAACCGAATTGCAACAGCCTGATCCCGACGGCTACCGCCCCGTTCCATAGCCTCTGCCATCTGTGCTGCCCAAATTGCTGCCCGTTCCGTCTCAGCGCGATTGTAGTAAATAAAGGCAACATCATAGGCTCCCCAACCAGCATCACTCCACTGATTCAGCGCCTTTCCTGCCTGATATCGCCACTCACTCAAGCGCACCCGCTCATCCCAGTAACCGCGAAACCAGAGGAAGTTATACAAAGCTGTTTCCAAATCGATGAGCATCTGGGCAGCCTGTCGGTCTTTCAGCGTACCGGGGATACCGGCTATTTCCCGTAAGGTTGTTGCCACACTCTCTAGGTTTTGCCATTCGGCTTCCAGCTTGTCATAGGTTTTGTAAGTATCTTTACCGTCACCCCCATACTTTTGCGCGTAGTCCACCCAGTAGCGCAGGACTTTGCGTTGAGCAGCAGAGTCAAAGAGAATTTTACCAAGCGGCTGTGTTCCTATAATATCTGTGCCACCGATAGCTGCGCGAATATAGGTGCGGGTAAGGGGATGCAGTCCAAACCGTTCGCCATCCAAGTCATTTACTAAAGATAAAGTAACTAACTGTTCAACAGCAACTTGGATTTCAGTGGGGGCTAAATCTGTAGCATCTGCCAGCGCTGCTTTTGTTGCTGGTGTGCGAAATACAGCTAGGGCAGACAGCACTGTGCGGTCATTTTTAGAGAGAGTTTTGGCAGCATCGGCAAACAGAAAGGCGTAAATATCGCTGGATTTGGCAGCATCCCGCAACCGTTCTAGGGCAAAATTGATCGAGTAGCCTTTGTGTGCCACCTGTCCCAGAGTCCAGTCCAAAGCTAGGGGGTTACCACCAGCAGCTTCATATAAAGCGGTCAATATTTCTGGCTGGGTTGCGTTTAATTCTTGGGCTAGGCGAGGATATAACCGTCCCTTCGCTTGCATTAATTCTAAAGCCTCGGTTTGCGAGAGACGATCTAAGCGGATGGTGAGGGCGCTTTCTCCTGTACGGCGACGGCTGGTGATGATGGCTTTATTGGGGGTGGGCAGTTTCCGCAGAAACTCGGCAATCATCTCGCGTTCTTCTGTATTTAGGGTTTCCAGGTTGTCCCAAATTAGCAAGACACGCCTTCCCCGCAGGGAATCTAAAAGGGCGCGGCGGCGTTCGGTGCTATCAGTGATATTTACAATATCTGTTTGCCCTAAGCCTTTGGCAAATTCTCGGCAGAAGCTATCGAGGGAAGATAGGGCGAGGGTTTCTTGTCGTACTCCCTCAGTTGTCAGCCAAGTAGTCTTGGCAGAAACAAATAGATAAGCATCAAACAGCGCTTGCTTACGGGCTAGGTGGGCTACCTCCAGGGCTAAGGCTGTTTTGCCCATACCACCAATACCATCAATCGCCACACCCCAGCCCCGTTCCTCTGGTGAAAGTGCTTCCATGCAACGGGCAATTTCGGCTTTGCGTCCGACAAATACATCGGTGTAGCGGGGAAGGTTATCGGGCACTGTTACGGTGTTATTTCCCTGTAACTGATTTAATCGCGCTTCTAGGCTAGCTACTTCTTTTTGTTTCTCCTCTAGTTCAATTTGCAAATCTACTGGAACTCGAATGCCATAACTAGCTTTTTCTTCTTCTATTAGCTGGAGGGCGCGACGGGCACGGTTGAGTGTGCGCTGTAGTGCTTCTCGATCATCCATAAAGTTATATCAATAATAAAAAAATATGCAATTAATTGTGATGGAATTAGCTTTTTAGTTTATTTGTGTGCCTGGGTAGGGAAGATTTTCATCTCATTTGATTGTATAAGTTTTTCGCGGCATCCCTGGAAGGGGGAAGTTGGTGTTTGGAACTCGGCGTTTTGTGTTCAGAACTCGGCGCTTGCTGTTCGGAACTCGAAGGTTCGTGCAAATTACTCGGCGCTTGCTGTTCGGAACTTGAAAGTTTGTGTTCAGAACTCGGCGCTTGCTGTTCGGAACTCGAAGGTTCGTGCAAATTACTCGGCGCTTGCTGTTCGGAACTCGAAGGTTCGTGTAAATTACTCGGCGCTTGGTGAAATGAAGGCGAAAGTTTGTGTAAATTACTCGGCGCTTGGTGTTCCGTCGCCCGCCTTGGAATGAATTCCAAGGCTAATAGCCCAAGTCTACTAAAGTAGACTCAAGATTTTGAGGATATCTAGTCATCTTTAGATGACTTTCGCTATGAGCAAGGAACTTCAGTTCCTTGCGGTAAATGGGTTTCAGGTTAAGTTGACACCAATGAGCAATGCCATGCCCCTACCTGTGGACTTTAATTAATCTAATCCAGTTCTTTGATGTCGGGATTCTAATTCAATTACTTGTCGGCGTTTTTCTTCCAATTCAATCTGCAAATCTACGGGAATCCTGATTCCATAGGAAGCGGCTTGTTCTTCCAAAATAGCTAATGCTCGTTTTGCTCTTGCGAGTGCTGGTGTGACGACTTCGCGATCGCTCATAATTTTAGGCAAGTCTGGGGTTGCGTTTGCTAGTCCTTTTCCGCCGCGCAACATCGCAATGGGGAAATCTTCCATTGCTGTATCAAAAAATGGCGTTTGTTCTTTTCTACACAGGGTTCTAGCGCTTTCTGGCACAGTTTTCCCTAAATGATTGATCAGGTTTGAGAGCATAACTGTGGTGTCTCCTGGCTTGTTAGCGGCTCCCTGCAATGCTTCCATGAGATGATAAGTGTAGACGCTCATGGTAGCATCAGGGCGAATGTAAGAACTCTGATTACCCCTGGATGATGTAAAGACTGCCCTTCCTTCCCCATGCTTCAAGTCATCTATAACACCCTTAGGTAAGGCTGTGGCGATAAAATCCGCAGGTAGTTCGCCTTTGGAAGTAGCCATACCTTCTGCATGACAGCTATCAATTACTACCCACAACCGCTTTGCTGGAATTTGTCGCAAGGCTTGTGTAAATTCTGGGGCAGATAGGGCGGTGTTAGCAATATCTGAGGATTTGAAGTCATGTTGCAGTAAGTAATAACACTGGCTTGCTAAGTCAAAGCATCCATGACCAGAGTAATAAACTACTATTGTGGCATTGCGATCGCCTGCTGCTTTTTCTTGTAACCAGGTTAATCCAGCGACAATTGCGCTACGTGTTGTTTGCTCATTCTGCAATAAGCGAATATTTGCAGAATTATAGGCACACAAATTTGCATCGGTTAGCACGGTTTTTATTGCTTGCACATCTTTGACTGTAACGGGTAATGACCATTTTGGTTCGGCTGTTCTACCAACTCCAATTAACAAAGCATAACCGTGGGCAAATTGGTTAGACATAATCGTAGAGTCTAGAGAATAAAGGTATGTTATTTTCTATTAAATATAAATTTGTATTTTGTGTTATTGCTGAGGGTATAGCACCTTAAATTTTGAATGGTGCGGCGCTTGGCGACAACACACCCTACATTGAGAATTATTAAGTCCTGAATAATTTGGTTGTAATACCAATTCTTTATGAAGCTGCATAGAATTCGATCCCCCCTAACCCCCCTTAAAAAAGGGGGGAAAAGAATCAAAGTCCCCGTTTTTCAGGGGGATTTAAGGGGATCAGGATATGTGCAACTTCACATTAAATTGGTTGAAACTCCGAAATTATTCTGCATCTTCTTCAATTACAGAACTGCGATCGAGTAAAAGTAAATTGCGGAGTTGGTCTGTATCTAGTTCAGTGAGCCAATCTTCCCCAGCACCTACTACTTGTTCTGCTAGTTGTTTTTTACTTTCAATCATGTCATGAATCTTTTCTTCCAATGTGCCAGTACAAACAAATTTATGTACTTGGACATTGCGGGTTTGTCCAATCCGAAATACTCGGTCTGTAGCTTGATTTTCAACTGCGGGGTTCCACCATCTATCAAAGTGGAAGACATGATTTGCTCTGGTTAAATTTAACCCCACACCACCAGCTTTTAAAGAAAGAATCATAATCGGTGGCCCTTGGGGGTCGTGTTGAAAACGGTCGATCATTTCCTCACGTTGTTTTTTGCTGGTGCTACCATACAAGAAAAAGATTTCTTTTCCTAGCTGCTTTTCTAAATGGGGTTTAAGTAACTTACCCCATTCGGCAAATTGGGTGAAGATTAAAGCGCGATCGCCTTCTGCTAATGCCTCTTCTAACATTTCATCCAAGCGCTGAAGTTTGGCTGAATGATATTTTCCTAACGAACTTTCTTTTAAATATTGGGCTGGATGATTGCAGACTTGTTTTAGCTTAATTAATAAAGCTAAAATCATTCCCCGGCGTTGTAATCCTGTAGCGGTATCAATTTCAGCTAAAGACTCTTCCACGACTTTTTGATAAAGTGTCGCTTGTTCAGGAGTAAGTCCACAAAATACCGTCATTTCTTGCTTTTCTGGCAAGTCTTGAATAATATCACGGTCTGTTTTCAGTCGCCGCAGAATAAACGGTTGGACTAAGGAACGCAATTGATTTAAAGAAGAGGAATCACCATACTTTTCAATTGGCATAGCAAACCGTCGTTGAAAGAATTGCTTATTCCCTAAATAACCAGGATTGAGAAAATCTAAAATAGACCAAAGTTCTTGCAATCTATTTTCTACTGGTGTACCAGTCAAAGCAATGCGGAATGCTGCTTCTAATTGTCGTACTGCTTGAGATTGCTTGGCATCAGAATTTTTCACATTCTGTGCTTCATCTAATACTATCGCTTGCCAATCAACACTTTGTAATGATTTAAGGTCACGATGAATTAGTGAGTAACTTGTGACGATTAAATCATACTTTTTCACTGCATCTGTAAACGCCTTACCTTTGGGGCGCTTATCACCGTGATATTGTAAAATTTTGAGTGTGGGAGCAAATTTTTTAACTTCTCTTTCCCAGTTACCTAATACAGAAGTCGGGCAAACTAGTAAAGTGGGTTTTTCTAATGCATCCTCTTCTTTGAGGTGTAGCAAAAATGCGATAAATTGGATGGTTTTACCTAAACCCATGTCGTCTGCGAGACATGCGCCCAAACCCCAACGTTCTAGGAAAGCTAGCCAAGCAGCACCTCGCTGTTGATAAGGTCGCAACTGTCCTTTAAAGTTAGCTGGTGTGGGTAAAGGTGCGATCGCCTGATTATTGGTTAACGCCCCAATTAATTCTTGTAATGCACCAGAGGCTTCAAAGCTGACTACTGGTAATTTTTCAATAGCTTGGGTATCTCCTGTACTTAAGCGTAAAGCATCTTCTAAGGACAGGGACATTTTCTCTTTCCGAGAGGCAAAAAATCCTTGGGCTGTTTTAATATCTTGGGGACGTAACTCTACCCACTCGCCGTTGATTTCTACCAGTGGGCTATTTAATGCTACCAGCCTGTCAAATTGCGCTTTAGAAATTGTTTGCCCACCGATCGCCAATTTCCACTGAAAATTTAGCAAACTCTGTAATCCTAAGCGTCCCTGTTTTTGATTTGGTGTTTCCGCAGTTATTTTCAAGCCTAAACGGTTCGCCCATCCCTCACGGTTCGCTAAACTCGTTGGTAAAACCACGCCTAAACCGCTATCTTCCAAGCGCCAAGCCACAGACTTAATAAAATCGTATGCTTGGATGGGGTTAAGACTTAAAGATTGGGGATATTCATTTTCCAAACTGGATGCGATCGCCGGATACAATCGGGAAGCTAACCCCAAACCCCGCATAAAAGTTTCTTGGGGTTGTTCGATGGTGCGATTTTGATAGATTAATTGTTCAACTGGATGCTGCCAAATTGTTGCTGCATCTACTAAAAATTCTGGATCGTCCGCAGCTTGGAGATAATATACCAATTTCCATTCTGATTCCCCAACTTCTGGCGATCGCAATTCAAAACAGGTGCGAAATAGCGCTTTATGAGTTAATTGATATTGTAGCGGCATCGTCCAAGCTGTCAGTGCCGCTTGTAGTCTTTCTACTCCCATTGCATCTGCACTAACTATTGGCGATTCATTCGTTAAGCCTTGCAACCACTGTAGCACTGCCGCTGGTAGGGAAGCCATAATCTTGGTTTCAATTGGGAGTTGAGAACCTACCATTTCCCGGACTTGGGCATCAATTGTACTATTGAGAAATCCTAAAAGTAATTCTTGTGGCTGCAAAGGTAAGTCTACATATAGTTGAGATTGAGTAAATTCCTCACTCCCCAGTCCTAGTTGATACATCCGACAAGCCAATGGCATCAACCCAGAAAACTTTTCTAATCTTGTCCCATCAACAGCACTATCTAAAAGTACTTGCCAAGTAGCAACTATTGAACTATCCGCTTGTTTTTGGGTTGTAGGTAAAAACTTACACCGAGAAATTAAATCCAAACTCCAACGGGCTACCTGTGACCAAAAGCGTAAATCTCCTGCTAAAAATGCATCATCGCCGCTAATAGTACTGAGAGGAAGAGAGGAAAGAAATTTTATGGCTGCGGTAGGATGAAGACAAAAACCCTCAACTCGCCAAGGGTATAGGTATGGTGCGGAGTCTGTTTGTGTTTCCACAACAGCCGAATGCAGGGGAAAAATGCTGCTTGCTGATATTTGAGATGGTAAAGCAATTATTTGAGATTGTGTGGCTAGGACTTCAGTTACACTTGCACTTTGACGTTTTCGCCCCGCGCTAACAGCCACCTGGGGTTGCTGAATCAAGTTGGCAATTTTGAGATTTTGGGAACGCAACCACTCACTTA
This sequence comes from Calothrix sp. NIES-2100, assembly GCF_963875285.1. NCBI lineage: Bacteria > Bacillati > Cyanobacteriota > Cyanophyceae > Nostocales > Calotrichaceae > Calothrix > Calothrix sp. NIES-2100. The sequence goes on along the minus strand of NZ_CAWNLA010000001.1, from coordinate 5,900,816 downwards.
ACTCCACTGGTGTCATTGCCAATGGATGTGGTGGAATATCAAAAGCGGCACTAGACTCAGAATTGACCTGTGCAGAACGCCAAGTTTCCCCCCAAATAAATAAACAACCATTTTGCTTTTTATTTAACCAAATACCGTGTAAAATTGCCATTTTTCCACTACCGATCAACTATTTATCTGTATTGCTGCAATCAAGTATCAATTCGTAAATATATGCCTGCGTGTCATAGTTTTCTAGTGAGGCTGTCAATAGTCAATAGTCAAGAGATTCTCGATTATGGACTATGGACTATTAACTCTTGACAACCTTAACCTTTATTTATTGTGCCAGTTGCGTCAGTCCTATTGAGATTGACAAAGTTGTGGATCTTTGTATTTACCTAAAGCCAGCTAGAGTGCATAAATGTTAGGATTGCCACAGAGAGAGAATAGCGTGCATAGAAGGAAAAAAAACTGAATGACAGAAGTTGATAAGTCAATATCCTTTGACGGACGGGATATTCGACTGAAGGTAGGCCTACTAGCACCCCAAGCTGGTGGGTCGGTTTTGATACAATCAGGGGATACAGCTGTTTTGGTGACGGCTACGCGATCGCAAGCCAGAGAAGGCATTGATTTTCTTCCCCTCACAGTAGATTACGAAGAAAGACTGTATGCTGCGGGTAGGATTCCCGGGGGGATCATGCGGCGTGAAGGTCGTCCACCAGAAAAAACAATTCTTACCAGCCGTCTGATTGATCGTCCCCTGCGTCCACTGTTCCCTTCATGGTTGCGGGATGACTTGCAAATTGTCGCCTTGACATTGTCAATGGATGAGCAAGTACCACCCGATGTGTTAGCTGTGACAGGTGCTTCAATTGCTACCTTGATTGCGCAAATTCCCTTTCATGGGCCTATGGCCGCAGTTAGGGTAGGTTTAGTAGGTGATGATTTTGTCATTAATCCTACCTATGCAGAAATCGAAGCTGGAGACTTGGATCTGATCGTGGCAGGTTCACCAGACGGTGTGATCATGGTAGAGGCGGGAGCCAATCAGTTACCAGAAAGAGATATTATCGAGGCGATTGATTTTGGCTACGAAGCAGTCAGGGATTTAATCAAGGCGCAACAAGATTTAGTTGCAGAACTGGGTCTAGAAATTGTGCAAGCAACACCCCCAGAAGTAGACCAAACTTTAGACAAGTTTATTAGCGATCGCGCTAGTCAAGAGATTAAGAAAATTCTCGCGCAATTTGAGTTGACTAAGCCAGAGCGGGATGCAGCTTTGGATGTAGTTAAGGATAATATTGCTAATGCGATCGCTGAACTTCCTGAAGAAGATCCCATTCGCGTTGCTACCACCGCCAATAGCAAAGCCCTTGGTAACACCTTCAAGGAAATTACCAAACACTTCATGCGCCGTCAAATCATCGAAGACAACGTTCGGGTTGATGGTCGCAAACTCGATGAAGTGCGTCCTGTTTCTTGTTTAGTTGATGTCTTACCTAAGCGTGTCCACGGTAGTGGCTTGTTTAATCGGGGACTCACCCAGGTATTATCCGCCTGTACCCTAGGTACACCCGGAGATGCGCAAAACCTTAACGATGACCTGCAAACAGACCAATCCAAGCGCTACTTACACCATTACAACTTCCCACCCTTCTCAGTCGGGGAAACTAAGCCGATGCGCGCCCCAGGAAGGCGGGAAATTGGACACGGCGCATTAGCCGAGCGAGCGCTGTTACCTGTGCTACCTGCGAAAGAAGATTTTCCCTACGTAATTCGCGTCGTATCGGAAGTTCTGTCCTCCAACGGTTCCACCTCGATGGGTTCGGTATGTGGTTCCACCCTGGCATTAATGGATGCTGGCGTGCCAATTCTCAAGCCCGTCAGCGGTGCAGCAATGGGTCTAATTAAAGAAGGCGATGAAGTCCGTGTTCTTACTGATATTCAGGGTATCGAAGACTTTTTAGGCGACATGGACTTTAAAGTTGCCGGCACAGATAAGGGGATTACAGCCTTACAAATGGACATGAAAATCTCCGGTTTGTCTTTGGACATTATCGCCCAAGCCGTCCACCAAGCCAAATCAGCTAGGTTGCACATTTTGGACAAAATGCTGCAAACCATCGACCAACCGCGCACAGAAACTTCACCCTATGCCCCACGTCTGTTGACCATTAAGATCGATCCAGACATGATTGGTCTGGTGATTGGGCCGGGAGGCAAGACAATTAAAGGCATCACTGAAGAAACAGGTGCAAAAGTTGACATCGAAGATGATGGCACAGTCACAATTTCTGCTGTGGATGAAAGCAAAGCTAAGAAAGCCAGAAATATCATCCAAGGCATGACCCGCAAACTGCACGAAGGTGATGTGTATGTGGGACGAGTGACTCGGATTATACCTATAGGTGCTTTTGTGGAATTTTTGCCTGGGAAAGAAGGTATGATTCACATTTCTCAACTCGCTGACTACCGGGTTGGCAAAGTTGAGGATGAAGTAGCTGTTGGTGATGAAGTGATTGTCAAAGTACGCGAAATTGACAACAAAGGTCGGATTAACCTCACACGTTTAGGTATCCATCCTGACCAAGCAGCTGCGGCGCGAGAAGCAGCAGCAGTAAATCGGTAAATCGATTTGGGATTTTAGATTGAATCTAAAATCCGCGATGCCTTAGGGCAAGGCATCGCTGTATGCTTCTCTAATTCAGCTTTTAAAATTATTAAAGCCGCAGGACTGAAGTCGCGGCTAAAAAACTAACCCTGTGTAGACAGGCTCGATGTAATTAAGTTTAGGTGAATCGCAGCCGCACGACTGAAGTCACGGCTACAAGAATAAAGCCTGCGGCCGCAGGCTAGTGGTTCATCGCATAAGTTATGAAGCGTTGCGAGGGTTCAGATCCCCGACTTCTTTAAGAAGTCGGGGATCTAGCAGCAGAGCAAAATTAATGCGATGAACCACTAGATTGAATTAAATAACATTTTGTAGTCATAAAAAACGTGACTGGCACTATTCACTTTCCAGCTTTAATACGACGTTCTGATTGTATCTTGCCGCCATTTCTTCGGCTTTTTCATAGACAACCAATGGGTCTTTTAACATATCACCTGGTTCAGGCTCTAAATCGCTAGTCGAGAGTGATACTCGCCCTTTTTCAACATCAATCCAGATAATTATTGCTCTTACCCAGTGACCTACTTGAAAAACCTGCTCTGGATGCTCAACAGTTTGTTGAGAAATTGCGTTTATATGTAGTAGCGCAAAATATCCCCCAATATCAACGAAGACACCATACCACCTAATTCCACGGATACTGCCATCTACAAGTTGACCAAGCTTAAACGTTTTCAATCTTGCTTTTGCTAAAGCACTACGATTATAAGATGTTCGTCTTTCTATAAAGTTCTCATGCAGTCCATATTTTTTGTTGATTTCAATTCTTCGCTTCTCATACCAACTTGCATCAAATTCACCTAAAGCAATATCGATTGGTAAATTTTTGTAGAAGCTGACAAGTGCATAAGCTTCTGTGATTTGACCGTTAGCTGTTAATTGTGTAGTCCATAGCAGTACATCATGTAGAATTACCAGCCATTGCTGTTCTAGGGTGAGTTGGTTCCATACGGTTTCACGTCCAGTTTCGGGAACCCTACCATGTCCTCCCCTGTAAATTGCTAAACGTGTTCGCCAATTTTGACCAGATATATTATATGGTTTGAGCAAAGCTCCCCAATTTGTATTGCTCAGATCATCAATGTCTGACCATTGTAATGGTTGATACTCATCTTGAATAAATTTGATGATTCCATGATGAAAAGCCTCGATTAATTCAGAACGCTCAGTAGTAATCTTGAGGCGTGTTGTAGTATCATTCCCACACATCCACGGCTCAATTCGGAATTGCACAAGTAGATCGCTCAAATACTCAGCTATCAGCTCTACTCCATGACCTTCCTCATCTATTATCATTTTTGCGGGTAGTTGGGAGTCTCGAATTTGCCCCAGCCAGATGTACAGTTCTTGATAAGGATCGAATATACATGATGTCCAAATTTGAGTGCAAATATCATCAGCTTCTATCCTGAGCAAAATCGATCCTCGGAAAATACGTTCATTCGAGGATTGCTTCAGGGTCACTCTCATTGATTCAAAACAATATATGGTGAATCACTCACAGTCAAAACCAATTTAGCACAATCTTTTTAAATGTATTGATTGCACTTTGGGGTTGTCAGCCAGCTTCCCGATCAAGGGGAAAATTAGCTCAGCATATAAATGCTGTACAAGCCTATACCGCCACGCAATGCTTCGCGGCACATTCTCCGTATTTATAGGGTATTTTCCTATTCTCTTTTCAAAATACTCATTTTGTCAGTTTCTCAATTTACGCTATGTTTGGTATTAAAAGAATTAGCCTACGTGGTTAACTTTAATTCCCAACTTAACATACAGCATTGTGAGTGCTAAACGTCTGCCAGAAACCATCGCCCATGTCAAAATTACCCGCCAATCTTGGCAACACGGCTTCCTTGAGGGCGAAGTGAGTGCGGGTGAGTATGAATGGCAGTTCCAATGGCATTTTCGCCGGGGAGAACTGTCTGTGAAGCCTTCCCAAGGTCGCGCTTTAATTAAAGAACCTCTGGGGCGCTTCTTGGAGAAACAAGATTACCAGTTGGAGCCTGGAGGCGACTATGCTTTCACTATCCGCGCTGAACTTTAGGTATTCCTAACTATTGTTACCTGTTAACTGTTAACTGATTCGGCTAAACGATTTAAGTACCTTTCAATTAAAAGAATGGCAACAATATCATCTATCGGTCGTGGGGGTTGTCGCATACCCTGGGGTAATAGTTTTGTCAGTCCTTTGGGAGGGTACATTTGCCAATAGCGATCGCGTGCTTCTAAAGTAGTGTAGCGTTCATCAATTAACACAATATTTAGCGGTTCTACTAATTCTTGAAGCAGTCTTTTTTTCCACTGCTTCGCTGTAGTTTGGTCGCCCATCACCATTAAGGATATAGGGAACTGCTGACGAAGGGTTTCAATGGTAGCGATCGCTTCATTTGCAATCACAACTTGGTGATAATGTATTTGCCGATCCAGTCCGATCACCGCCATACCACACTTATCTCGACCGGGATCAAAGCCTAAAATGACTGGTTGTGTCGGTGAGAATTCACGAAGAGTCATAAGCAATTCAAAATTTAAACAATTGGGCATTGGGCATTGGGCATGGGGCATTGAAAACAATTTTGGATTTTGGATTTTAAATTTTAGATTAGAATCCAAAAGACGCTCGTGGACTCGCTAACGCTGCGCTATCGCAAATCTAAAATCTAAAATTCCTTGTCCTCCTTGTCTCCCTTGTCCCCCTTCCTTCATCTCCTAACCCCTCGCCCCTAATCCCTGAATACTTTTTTTAAGTGCTAAAAATAACTTGACCGTTAATTATTGCCACTAACTTTACTCTCAGTGGCCCGGCTGTAAAAGTGTCTTCAGCCGCGATCGCTTTAATCTCTAAAGGTTGATCAAATTGTTTGAGTTGGGCAAAAAAGCGCAGAAAAGTACCTTCTACTTGCACATTTTCAATAATTCCCGCATTACGGGCACGAAATTGGGAAGCGGAAATCAGCAAATCAATCCGCTGTCTTAGCTGATAAGATGTCATGATTTTGGGATCGGCGGTAGTCGTAGCTAGTACCTGTCCCCCAGAAAAGACTAGTTGGTTTTTTGCTGTATCGGTAAAAAATTCTATCTGCTTTTCACCCCTCACGTAATTACCAGCAGAGAAAATTCGGATGACATATTGACGACCATCATTAATCTGCTTGATCAATTGCTCGATTCTATCCTGGGTAACATGGAGTATTTGGACATTATTTCCTGTATTTGTCCCAGGTTCAGCTAATTCGAGGATAGCATTTTGATTAGCTTCGTTGAGCAGTTGGATAACTGCTTGACGGGCTTCTGTGGGTTGGTTAACCTGAACCACAGCCGCAGATAGAACTTGGCCTCGCACCAAAGCCAATTTCCCTAAACGTAGGTCACGGTAAGACTGATAATATTTTTCCAGCCTAGCAACTTCCTGCTCTAGGTAGTTCTGTTGCTTTTCCAATTCTTTGAGACGAGATTCTCGTTTAGCAATTACCTGTTCACGGGTTGCAACTTCTAAATTGCGCTGTTGAATCAGTTTATCTAACTGGGAAATTTTTTGGTCTCGCTGTTCAATTGCTTCTTGGCGGTTGGCGAGTTCGCGATCGCGGTTAGCAATAGCTGTTTTGGCTTCGTCAATCGCTTTTTTTGCTTCGGCGTAGAGTCTTTGGCGTTCTATCTTCCGTTGTTCGATTTCCGCCAAGAGATTCTTTTTCTCGTCGTAAACGCTTTGCAGTTCCGCTATTGCTTTTTGATATTGAGCTACAACTTGTCCTAGTTGAGTTTGAGTGCGGTTTAATTGAGCTTGGGTTTGGGCTTGTTGAGTTTGAGTACGGTTGAGTTGGGCTTGGGTAGCCTGTTGTTTAGCATTCGCCGCTTGTAAGGACTGATTAATCGCTTGTAAGTCTTTTTGAGCTTGGGCTTGTGCTGTCCTCGCTTGGTTCAACTCACTTTCTACTTGACTTTTCTGGGTTTCTGTGGTTTTTAGCTGTTCGCGTTTATTTCTCAGATCCCTTTGAATATCCTCTAACTCAAAAACCCCTTTGCGCAATCCTTCATCCGCAGCAAATAAAATTGCCAGAGTTGATGCTGAAATTAAAGTACCAGTAAAAATAGTTACTACTACTGCCGTATTTTTAGGACGTAACTTAAATAGAGAGAGGCGCGCCTTGCCAACTCGTGTGCCGATGCGATCGCCGACAGTGGCAAGCATGCCCCCCAGAATTAAAATTGCTGCAATGAGGATGTACCCGGTGGTCATCTTCAGCTACCGAAATGCTTCCAGATACAGCCTACTACTTTCAACCATTTTTTGTGGGGGATATAGAGATTGACAATAGCTGAATTTACTTGCTTGGCGTGTCATTTGTCAGTTATAGGGGTTTAGCAATGCTAAACCCGTACTTGTCAGTTGTTTTTGATGAAAGTTTTATGCACCGTTTCCTTGTCGCAGCCCTGCGGTCTTTTTGGTTTCCACTCTGGAGCAACTGGACTGGCGGTACATAGATTCAAAGCAACTGACCGCTGACAACATCAAGAGTCCGCTTTTGGGTGGAGATATTTAGTCAATTTTGAGATCTACCTCCATTATCGGTGTTATCTCTCAAAACACAACACCTGCCACCTCTGCTTCCCCCAATTGCTTTTAAGTGAATTGCCTACTTAAGGTAACAGGTTTATGCACAGTAATCTTTTTTTTGTGGATAGAAATCATTTTTTTCTCACGTAAATCTCCAAGTAACCTAGTCACCGTAACGCGAGTAGAACCGATTGCTTCCGCGATCGCCTGATGAGATAGCTTCAGATCAATTGTGATCCCATCAGCGCAAGGAACACCAAAATCTCGACAGAGAATTAACAAAAAACTTACTAACCTTGAACCCATATCTCGGTGTGCAAGAGTTTCAATCATCATCTCTGTTTGTAAAATTCGCGAAGACAGACCTCGCAGCATTAACATTGATAATTCTGGGTTTTCCTTGAGTGCTTGCTCCACCTGTTCAATTGGAGCTGACAGTAATTCTACAGGGGTAAATGCAACGGCATGGTAAAATCTATCGGACTTGTTTCCTGTCAGCAATGACAGCACACCAAAAACGCTATTTTCCCGCAGCAGTGCTACTGTGATTTCTTCTCCTGCTTCATACACCCTAGAAAGCTTAACAGCACCTTTTAAAAGAAAATAAACTCTTTCAGCAGGATCGCCAGGAAAAAAGATCGTTTTATTGCGTTCAAACGTTTCTACAACCGGCGGAAACGCTCCAGTTGCCATCTGACGAAAAACATTTGCTAGGGCTTTATCTTGTGTCACGATCATCTCCCTTCCCCTACCCAATGCCGGAAAAACAAAAACTGATTACCTAAGAATACACCTGAAAAATCAATAAAGCACCGTCAACCTTTCTGTACTTTCCTATACTCAAAATTCCTGCTTCCCAGTTATTTGTTTATCATGATACATAATTATTGATATTTTTAGCTAGTACTTTTTGAAAAGCTACATATCATAGGTGTATTCAACAGGTTTTTTAAAGATAAAATCAAGATATCTTGAGAATTTATTAAGAAATAAACAGTAATTTTATTGCATTTCGCGTGTCAGTTGTCATTTGTCAGTTGTCAGTTGTTTTTTTGGATCTGGTTTAATACCACGTCCCCTTGTCGGCGGTTTTTATATATTTTTTCCACTGTCCACTGTACGGGCGGGTTCACAGATATCCTCACCGATCAACAATGATTTAAATAAACCCGCCCCTACAAAAACTCCGATTCTTGAGTGGAGTTTTTTATTGTTGTAAATACTCTTACCAATAATCATTTTTACAAATCCTGTGTAAAACAAAGTCAAAGTAGCCTCAGATTCTAGTATGCTCTAGCATGATTGTTCACATGAAAAATTTATATGCTCAATCTGACTGGAAAAAATGCCCTAGTTACAGGTATTGCAAATAACCGCTCAATCGCCTGGGGAATCGCTCAACAACTACACAAAGCTGGAGCGAACTTAGGTATTACCTATTTGCCAGATGAGCGAGGCAAAATGGAGAAAAAAGTTGCCGAATTGGTAGAACCCCTCAACCCCAGCTTATTCCTGCCATGTGATGTCCAAAACGATGAACAGATTCAGTCTACCTTTGAAACCATCGGCAGTCAGTGGGGAAAGCTAGACATTCTTATCCACTGTCTTGCTTTTGCTAATAAAGACGATTTGAGCGGAGATTTTAGCCAAACATCACGTACTGGCTTCAGCACAGCACTACAAATTAGTACTTATTCACTAGTACAGTTAAGTGGTGCAGCCAAACCGTTAATGACCGAAGGCGGAAGTATCCTCACCCTCTCATATTTAGGTAGCATTAGGGCAATCCCTAATTATAACATTATGGGAGTCGCCAAGGCAGGTTTAGAAGCAAGTGTACGTTACCTAGCTGCTGAACTCGGCCCACAAAATATTCGGGTAAATGCCATCTCTGCTGGCCCCATTCGTACTTTAGCCTCTAGTGCGGTGGGAGGCATTTTGGATATGATTCATCATGTGGAGCAAGTTGCACCCCTGCGACGTACAGTCACCCAGTTAGAAGTAGGAAACACTGCGGCTTTCTTATGTAGCGATTTGTCCAGCGGAATTACTGGGCAAGTCATATATGTGGATGCAGGATATGAAATCATGGGAATGTAGTTAGTCATTGGGCATTGGGCATTGGGCAATAGTCAATAGTCCTCCTTGTCCCCCTTGTCTCCCTTGTCCCCCTCATCCCCCTCATCTCCCTCATCCCCCTCATCTCCCTCATCCCCAATCCTCATTAGCTATGCAAATCAGTGATCGTCAAGTTAACATCTCCCAATACGACCAATCTAGTCCCAGCCCTCGGATTGCTTCTGTTCATCGCACTACTGGTGAAACCGATGTTCAAGTTACGGTTAACCTCGATGGTACAGGAATCTGTAAGGCAGCAACTGGCATTCCATTTTTGGATCATATGCTGCATCAAATTGCCTCCCACGGTTTGATTGACTTGGATGTACAAGCAAAGGGAGACTGGGAAATTGACGACCACCACACTAACGAAGATGTGGGCATTACCCTAGGGCAAGCTTTGAGTAAAGCCCTAGGCGATCGCAAAGGCATTATCCGCTTTGGCAATTTCCTGGCACCACTTGATGAAGCATTAGTTCAAGTAGCACTGGACTTTTCTGGAAGACCTCACCTCAGCTATGGTTTACAGATTCCTACCCAGCGGGTGGGAACATATGATACCCAATTAGTACGGGAATTTTTTGTAGCAATAGTGAACCATAGCCAATTGACACTGCACATTCGTCAGCTAGATGGCATTAATTCCCATCACATTATTGAGGCAACATTTAAAGCTTTTGCTAGGGCAATACGGATAGCTGTGGAAATAGACCCCCGTCGTGGGGGAATGATTCCCAGTTCTAAAGGGGTTTTGTAAAGCAGGCAGGGGAGCAGGGGGCAGGGGGGACAAGGGAAGGAGGATAAGGGGGACAAGGAGGACAAGGGGGACAAGGGGGACAAAAAAGACAAGGAGGACAAGGAGGACAAGGGAAACCTATGCCCAATACTTCTACTTGCGAGAGTACAAGTGCCCCATGCCCCATGCCCCATGCCCATGTTAGTTCTTGCTAATCAATGGGTAACCTGTAATTGATAACAAGTTACTGCCATAAGGTGCATGGAAGCAAGATGAAGTCTGTTGTAGATGCTCCTGATTCTCAACTGAATACTCCCGATACTCCGCCAGTAGTATTAACTTCTGAGTTGCGAAAAGTCTACCGTACTGGCTTTTGGATGCACCAAAAAGTTGTCTCGCTCAAAAGTTGCTCTTTAATTGTTTACCCTGGAGAAACTTTTGGACTATTGGGACCGAATGGTGCAGGGAAAACTACACTGTTAAAATTATTACTGGGAATTATCCGTCCTAGTTCTGGGCGGGGATTATTGCTGGGTAAACCATTAGGCGATCGCAGCGTGAAGCAATATATTGGTTACCTGCCAGAAAATCCTTATTTATATGACTATCTCACTGGCTGGGAATTTTTGCAGCTAGCAGCGGGGCTATTTCAAATTCCCCATAGTTTACAACGTCAACGCATTCCCCAACTCTTAGAATTAGTTGGTTTATCTCAAGCTGATGCGCGAAAAAAACAGATGCGTCGCTACTCCAAGGGGATGCTACAGCGTGTAGGTATGGCACAGGCCTTGATTAACGATCCGGAGTTAATCTTTTTAGATGAACCCATGTCTGGTCTTGATCCTGTGGGACGCTACCAAATGCGAGAAATTATCCTCAAACTCAAAGCCGCAGGTAAGACAATATTTTTCAACAGCCATATTCTCTCTGAAGTAGAACAATTGTGCGATCGCGTTGCAATTCTTTCCCAAGGTGAATTAATTTGCACTGGTTCTTTCCAGGAACTTTTAGGAAATGAGAGCGTTTATCATATTAAAGGGATAGGTGGCGATCGCGAAATTATCCAACAATGGATACCCAGTATCGTCTTTAAGGCTGATGGTTCTTGGCAAGGTACACTACAACAAGATAATTACTATGATTTTCTTGCTAGTCTTCGTCCTAGTGGTGGACAAGTCGTTGCTATGAACTTGTCTCGTACCTCCTTAGAAGAGTTTTTCATCCAACAAATTCAACAAAAAAATCATCCTGTTAAATAATTCAACTAGCTAATAACTAAACACTGGCTGGAAAATAGGGCATAGCGCATTGGCTTAGGCTGCGCTCAGGACAAGGGTCGTTGGTAGGGATGGCAAGCTTTTTGATATTATCTCCAAACTCCCTCATCGCCCCTGATCTCTCTATTCCCCACTTCCAGTCATCACCAGATAAATAGCAACTTATGTTAATATCATTTGTCTGTGAAGATACAATTAAATATTCATAAACCAACCGCCAAGATGCCAACAACACCAAGGAAAATATCGGTGTTAATTAACTGCAAGTTTATAGAGAATTTTTATCAGTTGCTTCAACTTTAAGTTAGCTTTACTAAAATTTTAAGCTGAATCAATAAATACCCCTCCGGAAGGTCAAGTTTTTCTAAGAAAATAAGAATGTTGGAGAGCTTGAATATTTAAGTATAGTCACGATTAAAATGTTTAGACAGTACTTTAGCAATTGTCGTTTGAGAGTCTCGGGTAAATATGCTTAATACAGGTTTGCTGAAAATCCTCATCCAATCAAGTCTGGGTGTGGTCATATTAACGGCTGTCAATGTCGCTGCGCCATCTGCCAGCCTAGCTCAGCGACAACCAGTATCCCCTACTACACCTACAACACCACCAGTATCCACACAGTTGGATACAAATTATACATTAGGAGGCGGCGATCTCATACGTGTAAACGTATTTGAAGTACCAGAATATACTGGTGAATACCAAATTCCTCCTGGTGGCTCGATTAATTTACCTTTAATTGGCAGTGTCTCAGTTCTAGGGCTAAGTACCGAACAGGCTGCTGACGAAATTGCTCAAAGATACGCCCGCTTTTTAAAACGTCCCCTAATTTCCGTTAACCTGTTATCACCTCGGCCAATCAATATTTTTGTAGCAGGGGAAGTGACACGCCCAGGAGCTTACACTCTCAGCTTACAGGGAGGAGCCGGAAATAATCCTGGTGTACAATACCCAACTGTATTAGCAGCCCTCACCACAGCTCAAGGCGTAACATTGGCAGCAGATGTCACTCAAGTTCAATTACGTCGGAAGCTAGGACGTGCTGGTGAACAAACAGTTACACTCAATTTGAAAGACCTGATTCAAACTGGCAGAATCGGACAGGATATTACCTTACGGGATGGAGACACCATTGTTGTGCCAACTGCCCCTACCTTCAACGTAGCAGAAGCACGCAATTTGTTTGCCGCTAACTTTGCCGCTGACCCCAGCAGACCACGTACGGTGGCAATTATTGGTGAAGTTAACCGTCCTGGATCGTATCTGGTGACAACAGGTTCTACCGGAGGGCAAGATGGCGGGGCTGCCGGTAGCGGTTTACCAACTTTAACACGGGCTATTCAACTAGCTGGAGGCATTACAGCACAAGCTGATATTCGTACTCTTAAGCTCCGCAGACCTACAAGAACAGGCTCAGAACAAACCATAGATATCAATCTCTGGCAACTATTACAGAGTGGTGATGTTAATCAAGATGTGATTGTGCAAGATGGAGACACAATTGTTGTTCCCACTGCTACTGAGATTAACCCCGCAGAAGCCACTCAATTAGCTACTACTACCTTCTCTCCCACCAGCATTCAAGTTGGTGTGGTTGGCGAAGTCAAAAAACCTGGTTCTGTAGAACTGAAGCCCAATAGTTCTTTAAATCAGGCATTGCTGGCTGCGGGCGGATTTAACGATGCTAGAGCTAAAAGCGGTGCTGTAGATTTGATTCGCCTTAACCCCAATGGTTCTGTAACTAAGCGTGTCGTACAAGTAGATTTCTCCCAAGGAATTAATGAAAAAACCAATCCGATACTCCGCAATAATGATGTGGTGGTAGTCAGCCGCAATGGCACAGCTAGGACTGGCGATACCTTGGGTGTATTGTTCAATCCTATAGGTTCTATCTTGGGTATTCTCAGAACTATATTCAACGGATTTTAGATCTGGCGTTCAACTGGGGGTTTTGGTTACAGATTACTACCCCCAGATTGCAACAAAACCAACTCTTGGTCAGTCAAAGTTATGCGTTATCATTGGTAACTCATAGCTAATGGCTAATATGCATTTTCGACTTGGCAGACAGCAGCGTAAAATCTCTTGGGTGCAAGGGTTACTGTGTAGCATGACCATTGCGCTGAGTTGGGGTGTGGCAATGCCTTCTACTTTAGCAGCGCAAAAGGTGACGATCAAGTTAGGGCCATTTCAGCAATCAATAGCGATCGCTGATTTAGAAACATTTGCGAAAACAGGAAAACTACCACAACACCTGCAAATTTTTGGGAATTTATTGACCCCCCAAGTCCGAGAATTGTTAAATCGCCGACTGGAGGTAGATCCAGCGGTTGCAGATAAATTCTTCGTTGATTTGGTGCGATCTCCACAAGGTCAACAATTAATTGCTTCTTTAGGAGTAGCCATCCCAGGTAGTACGGTAGAAGGACTGCAAGCAGCACTCAACCTTTCGCTACGTCAAGTTAATGGTTTAAGTTTCGTGGGATTTTTGCGAGCTTACCCAGAGGAGAATGTCACTGTAGATGCAACTCAAGCCCTGCAAATCGCCATAGGGTTGAACGCCAATTACTTGCAAAGCCAAGCTTTAAGCGCTTTATTAGAACGGGATCTTTTTGTCAAAAACACTACAGCTTTTCAACCAAGCTTCGATCCGGCGGCGATTGGTAAACAAGTAGTACAGCAGCAAACCCTAACTTTACAAGACCAACAACGCAAAAGAATTATTCCTGTAGATATTTATTGGAGTCAGGGTGACGGGCGTTGGCGAAGCCTGCCGAAGGTATCGCCTCTAGTTGTCCTTTCCCACGGCTTTGGTGCTAACCGCAAATTTTTTGGCTACTTGGCGCGTCATCTCGCTTCCCACGGTATCACTGTTGCAGCCATTGAACATCCAGATAGTCAAGTAAACTCTGTTAAGAAAAGCTCACAACCAGAGAATTTAGCGCAACTGCTAGCCCCTAAGGAATTTATTGAACGACCAAAAGATATTAGTTTTTTACTCAACGAACTAGCAAAGCGCAATAATCAGCCAGGACAACTGCAAGGAAAATTCCACACCGAAAATGTCACTGTCATTGGTCACTCCTTGGGAGGTTACACAGCTTTAGCGTTGTTAGGGGGAGAAGTAGATTTAGAAGCAGTACGACAATTCTGTAAAAATTCTCTCTCCTTAAATGAATCTCCTGGGGATTGGTTACAATGTGCAGCAGCTCCTTTAACAGAGAAAAAACTCCAGTTAAAAGATGAGCGAGTTAAAAGTGCGATCGCATTTAACCCACTAATCGGTAAACTCTTTGGCAACAAAGGTCTCACGCAAGTTACCAAGCCAGTATTATTTTTAACTGGAACCGAAGATTCCCTGACCCCAGCATTCAAGCACCAAATAGCACCTTTTGCCCAACTGCGGGGCGACAAATATTTGGTAACTGCGATTGGTGGTACTCACTTAAGCATTAGCGATCCCACCTATAGCATGAGTACAGTCACTACCATTGTTAAAGAAAAGCGCGGCGAAGAAACCAATTCCCTCCGCCAGTTGACTCGTGGTGTCACCTTAGCGTTTGTGAAACAGTCAACACCAGAAGCAAAAATTTATCAACCATTTCTGACATCAGCTTACGCTCAATCACTTTCTACATCTCAATTACCCCTACGTCTGAATTCTGATTTACCAGGAAGTATCAAAACTTGGCTGAGTTTGGCAGCAAATTAACGCAAGTTTGATACATAATAATTTTGACTCTAGAAAGGCTCCAGCCCAGTCCCAATGAAAAAATTTTCTTGCCCACTAGAGCTTTTGTGCAAACTCTTACAGGAGCAAAAGTAAGCCAAGACTACTAGCCAGAAACCTCGGATTTCTCATACCAGGTGTGACTCAACTTGCCAGGATGTAATCAAGATGCTTTAATAGCGGTTGCATTCAGCTAAACTGTCCTGAATAGACAAAGCGAGCTGATACGGGCAAGCCGATGTTACAGTTGGTGTTCGGAAAATTACAGATTTAAAACATTAGACTTAGAGATAGGACAAGATAGTACGATGTCCTTTAAACTAAAATTTCTCCAAAAGCAAGCATAGGAGCATCTATGGAGCCAATCATTGCTATAGTCTTAGCGCTTATAGGTTACGCTTTAGGATCAGCAAAATTAATTAACCAAGGTAATGTTGCTTTGGTGGAAAGATTAGGGCGATACCATCGAAAACTTAATCCTGGGTTGAACTTTATTGTTCCCTTGGTAGATCAGATTGTCATGGAAGATACTAACAGGGAGCAATATATAGACATTAAGCCCCAGAATGTAATCACCAGAGATAATATTTACCTGGAAGTTGATGCTATCCTCTATTGGCGCATCAAAGATATAGAAAAGAGCTTTTACGCAATTGATGACCTTCAAGGTGCACTTGTACAGCTAGCTCACACTACACTTCGGGAAGTTATCGCTCAGAATAGTGTAGAAGAAACCAATGTCTCGCGATCGGAGATGGATAGAGCCATCTTAGACCAGTTAAATGAGACAACGGCAGGTTGGGGAGTGGAAATTATCCGCTTAGATATTCAGCGCATTACCCCGCCTGAGAGTGTGCGCAAATCAATGGAAGAAGAACGCGCTGCGGAAATTAAAAAACGGGCGCTAATTTCGGAAGCCGAAGGAGAAAGACAAGCTGCAATTAAGAAAGCTGAAGGAACTATGACCTCGATGCAGATAATTGCTGAGGCTTTGCGTACCAACCCTGAAAGTAAGGAAATTCTCCGTTATCTTGTTGCTCAAGACTACATCAATGCTAGCTACAGGCTAGGAGAAAGTCAGAATGCCAAAGTTGTGTTTGTAGATCCAGGTAAAAGTGCTGACTTGATGAAAGAGGTAATTGCTGAGTCAGTCAGTCATGAAGGAAATGGTAAGGAATCTGGAAATGGTGGTGCTTAGTGCCTATATATGGCATCAGTAACCAGTGATACATCGCGCATTTCTTTCACATCATGAACTCGGAGGATATCAGCGCCATTAAAAATCGCAGCACTACAAGCCGCAGCTGTTCCCCATACCCGTGCTTTGGCATCTGGTTGATTTAAAATTCGACCAATGAAACTTTTACGGGATGGACCTACTAAAATAGGACAATTGAGCGCTTTCAATGACCGCAAGCGGCGAAAAATTTCTAAATTTTGCTCATAGTTTTTGGCAAAACCAATACCAGGATCAATAATAATTTTCTGCTGGTCAATGCCCACAGCCGTTGCAGCAGCTATTTGCTGTGCGAGAAAATTATAAATTTGTGTTATTAAATCTTGATAATCAGTTTGTTGTTGCATATTCTGCGGATTTCCCCGGATGTGCATCAACACAATTGGCACACCCAAGCGTGCGACTGTTGGTAACATTTGCGAGTCAAACGTGCCGCCAGAAATATCATTGATTAAATCAGCACCAGCATTGACAGATGCTTTAGCTACATCTGCCCTAGTTGTATCTACAGAAATCGGTATAGTAATTTCTGAGCGTAACGCCTGCACAACTGGTAGCACGCGCTCAAGTTCTTTCGCAAGACTTATTTGCTCTGCGCCTGGTCGAGTTGATTGACCACCTACATCAATAATGTCAGCACCAGCTGCTACTAGTGCTTGTGCTTGTGCTACAGCCCTATTAGTAGTGTTAAACTCACCACCATCACTAAAGCTATCTGGTGTGACATTTAACACACCCATGAGATAGGTCTGCTGTCCCCATTGGAAACAGCGTCCCCGAATCATTAGGTTATTAGACATGGGGCATGGGAGATGAGGGGGATGAGGGAAGGGGGACAAGGGGGACAAGGGAACAAGGGAGACGAGGGAACAAGGGAGATGAGGGAACAAGGGAGATAAATAAGAAATGCCCAATGCCCAATGCCCCATGCCCAATGCCCTACTTATAGTTCACAATCCTGGCGAAACTTTCAGGTTCTAAGCTTGCGCCTCCCACAAGAACACCATCAATTTCCGGTTGAGCCATAATTTCATCAATATTATTGGGCTTAACTGAGCCACCATATTGAATTGAAACGTTGGGATTAGTCAACTGGTTACGAATCAAACCAATTACCCGATTGGCTTCTGTGACTTCACAAGTGTCACCTGTACCAATCGCCCAAATCGGTTCGTAAGCAATCACCAAGTTATCCTGATCAACATTTACCAGGCCTTTCTCTAGCTGACTGAGAATCAACGATTCGGTTTTGCCACCATCGCGTTGTTCTTTAGTTTCGCCGACACAGAGAATTGGGGTAAGACCGTACTTCTGCGCAGCTTTTAGGCGGAGGTTGACAGTTGCGTCTGTTTCGCCAAAATATTGTCTGCGTTCGCTATGACCGACAATAACAAAGCGCGCACCTATTTCTGTGAGCATAAGGGGAGAAATTTCACCGGTGTAGGCTCCATTTTCTTCCCAGTGGACATTTTGCGCTCCCAGTTGTATACGGCTACCATGCAAATACTTGGACAAAACGCTTAAGTCAGTGAAAGGAGGACAAAGTAATACTTCGCGTTCGTCTGGTGTGTCCTCTAGGTGGGGCAGAAATCCGCGTAAAAACTCTTCGGACTCTGCCTGAGTTTTGAACATTTTCCAGTTACCGGCAATAACGATTTTCCGCACAGGTGATTTAGTCAAGTTCCTAACGCTATTAGATGCATTTTTCAATGTACTACTTTTTCGGACACTCCTCTTCCCTCAAGCCCGGAAACTACGTGTTTGGTAGATGAATTGTCAGTGCATTAAGTATATATTTGTCAAATTTATTACTTAACATTGATGATTTTAAAATAATTTTCGGTCAAATAGTTTACCAAAAAATCGGGCTTATCTACGATAAAATACGCCTTCGACTCCGCTCAGGCTTCGACTAAGAGCCAGTGGTTTGAGCGGAGTCGAAACCCACGATCCTTGAGATGAGGTAATTTATTTCTCTGCATATTCCTAACGATCGCACTTTTGGGAAGCGATCGCATCTCTTAAAGACAAAATATACATATTAATATACATGAATGTACATAGAATAAGCGATCGCACTGGGGATATTTCGACTCTTGTTGAAACGCTAGGCTAGGAATACAATTGCTGGCTACTAAAATTTAAAACTATGCCCTACAGTCAATTTACCATTGAAAAAGTGAAACAAGATTTTCACCTCAATACTGTAGAGGGAGTACGCTTTTTTCCTGACTCGATTGAAACTATACATCCTAGTCCCAGACTGCAAGGGATTTTAGAGGATTTACCTTGGGCAATTGCAGTGGATACTGAGAAAGCCCGTTCCGAGGTGATTATTAATCCTGTACTGTTGGAAGTGCGCCGCATCCTCAATTCCTCTATTAGCGTCTTTTCTGGCGAGGAATTTAATGTGGATGGCAGTATTGGACTCAATGGTGTATGTGATTTTTTAATCAGCCGTTCCCCCGAACAATTAACAGTGGAAGCACCTGCAATTGTCATTGTTGAGGCGAAAAAATCTGATTTAAAATCAGGACTTGGACAATGTATTGCAGAAATGGTAGCTGTACAACGATTCAATGAAGCCAAAGGACAATCCATCACAGCAGTTTATGGGACTGTCAGTAGTGGTACTCAATGGAGGTTTCTCAAACTTGAGGACAAACAGTCACAATTGATTTAACTGATTATCCGCTACCACCGCTAGAAACAATTTTGAGTTTTCTGGTGTGGATGGTGAAAGCCGGTTAAAAATAACTAGGATCAGATCTGAGGTAAATCCAAAATTTAAAATTCCCATGACTTCGATATTACCCGAACCTCATCACAGCAATTCACCCAACTGGGAGGAAGAACTAGATAGTGCCATTTTTAGTTTTGAAGATATTCAAACAGAACTCAACTATAAAAGGGCACAAACAGCGTTACGAAACTTAGTAGCCAATCTTGACCTCTCCCCCCAAGAAAAGCGGGGTTTAGAGACAGAAATTGAGGATTTGGAAACCATGCTAGGGAAGTTGGACCGCATGGTGGTGCAAATTGCTGCTTTTGGGATGGTGGGACGGGGGAAATCTTCTTTACTGAATGCTTTAGTTGGACAACCAATTTTTGAAACTGGGCCTTTGCATGGCGTGACTCGGGATGCGCAAACAGTTAATTGGACTATTAGCGAAGAGGTAATTGGCGAAACAGAACGCGCTTTGCGAGTTACCCTACCATCTGGGGGTCAATCGCAGGTGGAATTAATTGATACACCTGGATTAGATGAAATTGATGGTGATACCCGTGCTGCTTTAGCTGAACAGGTAGCAAAACAGGCAGATTTAATTCTGTTTGTGATTTCTGGTGACATGACAAAGTTAGAACATCAGGCGCTTTCTCAGTTGCGGGAAGCTGGTAAACCGATAATTCTGGTGTTTAACAAAGTTGACCAGTATCCAGAAGCGGATAGGATGGCAATTTACCATAAAATTCGGGATGAGAGAGTTAAGGAATTAGTCTCACCCTTAGAAATTGTTATGGCTGCGGCTTCACCGTTGGTCAAAACGGCGATTATGCGACCTGATGGGAGTCGAGGTATACAGTTACGCACAGGTAATGCTCAAGTTGATGAACTGAAGCTGAAAATATTGGAAATTCTCCAACGTGAAGGTAAAGCTTTAGTAGCTTTAAATACTATGCTTTACGCGGATATAGTGAATGAGCAATTAGTGCAGCGAAAACTGATGATTCGGGAACAGAATGCCAATCAGCTAATTTGGAAAGCTGTGATGACCAAAGCATTAGCGATCGCACTTAATCCGGTGACAGTTGTCGATATACTGAGTAGCATTGCCATTGATATTTTTCTGATTTTGGGATTATCTAAACTCTACGGTCTGCCCATGACTGAGGCTGGGGCTGTGCAACTGCTGCAAAAAATTGCTCTGAGTATGGGTGGTATTGGTGTGAGTGAATTACTGGCAAATTTGGGCTTAAGTGGGTTAAAAACTTTACTTGGCATTTCTGCAACCGCTACGGCTGGCGCTGCTATTGGCCCTTATATATCAGTAGCCGTCACCCAAGCTGGTGTTGCGGGTGTTTCTTCCTATGGTATTGGACAAGTGACTAAAGCTTATTTAGCCAATGGTGCAACTTGGGGGCCTGATGGGCCAAAAGCAGTAATCAGTCGAATTTTGGCGACTTTGGATGAAACTTCGATTCTCAACCGCATTAAAGAGGAATTGCTGCTCAAAGTAAAAGTGAAAAATTGAGCGCTAGAAACAGAAATCTGAGAGATAACAACAGATGGTTTTTAACATCTATCAAAGTCTCCCTTGGAAAGAGGAGAAAACTTCTCAAGGTCCCCCTTAAAAAGGGGAGCCACTGCGCCCTTGCGGGTTCCCCGACTTGTAGACGCGGAGCGGCTTCCCGCAGGGTAGCAAGTGGCGTGGATTTAGGGGGATCGAGATATGTGCAACTTCACATGAAATTGGTATTAGATGTGTTTTAGCTAATTACAGTATGTCATGATGCGTCCCTATCTTATCTTTGGTCTTGCTGCTGTTGCTCTATTGTTAATACTTAAACCTTTCTACAACCCTAAAACTCCAGAAAAGCCAACAGTCGCAACTGTTCAAGAACCTCAAAAATCTGTTACAAATAACAAAAAAAATTCAAATACAACTGCTAAAACTAATGTTTCTGCTAACTCCGAAGCAGAAATTTGGTCTCGTCTTCGCGAGGGAAGAGGTTATATAGTGATGATGCGTCATGCTTTAGCCCCAGGAATTGGCGACCCACTCGATTTTAAACTTAATGATTGCTCTACGCAACGTAATCTCTCGGATGAAGGTAGAAAACAGGCTATCAGAATCGGAACGGCTTTTAGAAGCAAAAAAATTCAAGTTTCTCGGGTTTTGTCAAGCCAATGGTGTCGCTGTTTGGAAACGGCTAAACTTCTGAATTTGGGTAAAGTTGAGCCTTTCCCGGTAATAAATTCCTTCTTTAATAATTACAAAACCCAATCTCAGCAAACAGCAAAACTGCGTCAGTTTATTGTCAATAACCGTAATACTTCTGGTGTGATTGTGATGATCACTCACGAAATCATCATTACAACAATCACGGGTGATATTTACCCAAAATCTGGAGACTCTGTGGTGTTAAAAGCTAACGCTCAAAATAAAATTGAAGTGGTGGGACAAATTAAAGGTATTTGATGTTTCTCGTAACTGGCTATCTATTAATACTTCTGGCAGATGAATTATATTCTAGTCTATGTTAACAACGTAGCTACAATAACATCAAAAAATTTACTATTTGTCAGATGTCATCATTAATATTTATCAATACATTGTTTTATTTTGCTATTTTTGGAAATTTTCCCAAAAATACAATTTAAATTTTAAGAAAAATTAGCAATTATTGACTGCTTAAATAGCGTTCATTACAATTAATTGCAAGAGGTTGTTGGAAAAGTCAAAATGTATACTAAAAACCTCACTTTCATTCCTTTATCTTGCTCTTGAGAGGTTTTTAAACCCCTTTCCCTTGTAGGGAAGGGGGCTAGGGGGGTTAGGTTTTTGAGGTTTAGATGTTACCAATTATACTTTTCAAACATTTTCTAAAGTGTAACCTATAATAAGGTTCACAAAAATAAGTTACTGAGCAAATCACAACGATTAATATATAAAGAATTGGGATAAAACTTATGAACGCTAGAATTGTTGCTTTGTTGGCAATTATGACAGCTTTTGCAAGCCTAGGAAACCCGGTTCAAGCACAGTCATCAGCAGCATCAAACCAAAATACAGAAAACTATTCAATCACTGGTGATTCGTTAACCGGAATTGATAATCGAAATTCTCAGCAAGACTTTAACAAATTTTTTGAGCTACAAAATCCCGCCATTGTTCCCAATGAGAATCAAGTAAACACTAGAACTGCGGAAGATTTACGCTTGAGAGAAGCACTCTCAGCACCCAAAGATTCTGTTTTCTTTGTACCTGTTGAGTCTTTCAATGGGAATGACGGAACGCAAGTACAGTTTGATTTTGGTAATAGTAAATAGTTAGTTGTCAGTTGTCATTTCTTTGCGTCCCCGCCTCCCCCTATCTCCCTAGTCTCCTGCGTCCCCCAATATCTAAGCCAAGGAAAATCTTTGCACGGACTCAACTAATTGGTCGATTTCCGATTCTAAAGTAAAGTAATGGACACAGGCGCGGACACAATCGGGATCGCGAATTTGGCGAATGAATGATCTTTCTGACTCTAAGAATTGGACTAACTTTAAAGTAGTGTGGGGTTTTTGGTTAACTAGTTGAAACGAAACTAAACCGCATTCGGGAGGAGATGTCCGCAAACATTTGACATTGGGTAAAGCTGCTAACTTTCGCCACAGGTATTCACTGTGGCGACAAATTTGTTGATAACGTTGTTCTGCGGTTCCCCATTGCTGATGAATAGCGATCGCCTCTTTTAAACCAACGTACAATGGATAATCCGATGTCGCGACTTCGTATTGACTCCCGTCTGGATTCCAATCTATTGGCTGGTTGCGATCGTCTAAAATCACACTACGCCAACCAACAAAGGTAGGTTTTAAACTGGCTTTGGCTTGGGGTCTAACATACAAACCGCCTACACCAGCGGGACCGCATAACCATTTGTGACCAGTGAAAGCATAGAAATCTACGCCTAATTGATCTAAATTTAAAGGCATAGCCCCTACAGACTGGGCTGCGTCTACCAAAATTTGCGAATTATTATTCCTGCATACTTCGGCAATTTTGTCTAGAGGTAAAAGTTGACCTGTATTCCAGAGGATATGACTTAACACCACCAGGCGAGTATTCGGGCGTAAATGTTGGTTAATAACTTCTACAGGGTCGCCTGTATTTAAAGTATCCATCAGGGGACAAGTGGTAACTTCTACACCAAACCTGCGACTGATTTCTTGGGAGATGGCGATGATTCCCTGATGTTCGCAATCGGAGAGTAGTATATGATCGCCAGAGTGCCACTCAATACCCCACATCGCAATATTGCAACCAACAGTGACATTTTCGGTCAGCGTGATTGTGGTTGGTGCTACATTCAGATCAGATGCGATCGCTTCTTTTGCTGCTTTCACATTTAATCCAATCCAGCGCCCAACTTCATTACCAAAGGGGCCTATGTTTTGGATTTGGGCTTGAGTTTCGGTCATAGCATCCATTACGCCTTGAGGCATCGGCCCTTGACCGCCATAATTAAAGTATGCCTTATTCGCTAAAGCGGGAAATTGCTCTCGATAGCTATGCACATTCTTTTGTGTGGCAGAAAGATTAGTCATACTAATTTTGGATTAAACTGGCAAAAATAGTGCATGGTTAATGGTCAATGGTCAATGGTCAATGGTCAATGGTCATTGATCAAGAAATTTTTGACTATGGACTCTTGACTATGGACTTTTGACTATAGACTTTTGACTATAGACTTTTGACTCCCAGAAAATACTAATTCTTGCTAGCGTAAAGGAATGTTAATTAATGCTGATCTGTTACTTCAATATCAACGCTGTAAGCGCCGCCCTTTTTTAGATAGTCACGGTGATAAAAACCAGCGAGACACTCCCAATGAGTTGCTGCTAAAACTACAACAAGACAAAATCGCTTATCAAAAGAGTATTTTGGCGAATTTGTCTTACCATCAGCCGGATTATCCCAGAAGAGACTGGCAAGCAGGACAAGCAGCAACCGTAGAATTAATGCAGCGTGGAGTTGAGTACATTCATCGGGGAATATTGTTAGTTAGTTACGACGATTGGGTAAATACAGAAAGTGAAAATTTCTCTGCTTCCCCAGATTATCAAAAATATACCCTGCTCAGTTGTCCAGATTTACTGGTAAAACAGCCAGGAGAATCTCGGTTTGGAGATTGGATGTATGTACCAGCAAGTTTGGAAATGGGTAAACGTCCCAAGCAGGAATATCAAGTGGGGGTTGCATTTCATGCTCAGGTCTTGGCAAAATTGCAGGGAACCTCGCCGCCAACAGGTTTGCTGAAATTGCGTACCAGAGAAAATAGTTATTCAGTAGATTTACTGAAATGGACGCCACAGATGCAACTGATTTTGGCGGAATTGATTCAAGCTTTAGAGTCACCGGATGGTGCAGAAGTATTTATTTCTCGCCAAAAATGCAATCTTTGCCATTGGTATAGTAAATGTTATGCGATCGCTCAATCAGAAAAACATTTGTCTTTACTACCAGGAGTCACACCAGTTCGCTATACTCAACTGCAAGAACTTTCTTTAACTACACTGGAATCCCTGGCTAGTACTAGTCCCAGCATACTAGAAAATCTGACGGGTTTTGACCATGAGGTAGCACATAAATTAGTAGTACAAGCTCAATCTGTACTACAAAATCGTCCGTTTATCTTACCTTACCCCCTACCACCAGAAACTATCACTTACACAGCCCCCATTGAGATTTATTTTGATATTGAGGCACAGCCAGACTTAAATTTAAATTATCTGTTAGGGGTTTTGGTAGTCAACAGGCAAACCAATACAGAACAGTTTTATTCTCTCTTGGCAGAAAAACCAGAAGACGAAGAAATAGTGTGGCGACAATTTCTAGATTTGGTTTGGCAATATCCCGAAGCACCAATTTATCATTTTTGCGCCTACGAATTTGATACAGTCAAACGGCTAGCAAAGCTTTACCAAACTCCCTATTCTTCAGTACGTCCTGTATTAAATAGATTTGTGGATGTTTATGAACAATTAACCCAAAGCGTAGCATTACCCATAGAAAGCTATGCCTTAAAAGCCATTGCTCGATGGTTAGGGTTTGAATGGCGCGATAAAGAAGCTAGTGGAGCTAAGTGTATTTACTGGTATGATATGTGGTTAGAGACAGGTGATCGCACTTTATTGGAGATAATTCAACGCTACAACGAAGATGACTGCCGTGCTACGCGCAATGTCAAAGACTGGCTCGTGGAATTTTTCCAAGAAGAGTATTATTTGCGTCCTGCTTAACAAGAGTCAACAGTCAACAGTCAGTTGTTCCTTCTGCCATCTGCTTTTATTCAATGATATTGTGTTTGGTGACTTTGACACTTTAACTTTAGCGATCGCTATCAATGCAGTTCATCAAAAAAATCTTAACTTGGCGAAGAATTATTTATTTTCTTATCCCCATATTAATTATCAGCCTTTGCTGGAGCAATTTAGCATCGGCGTCTGTCAGCGTTAGTGAGATCCAGTTTATTGGACAAGCAACTCTTGCCAAAGGATTGTCCTTTCAAAAAACACCCGTTGGCGGTTTATCAGGAATTACCTATGATGCCAAAAACAACCTTTATTATGCCATTTCTGATGACCGTAGTGAAAAAGCTCCCGCCCGTTTCTACACTTTCAAAATAGACCTCAGTACAGGTTCACTCAAAAATAATGGTGTTGTTCCTGTTGGTGTCACAACACTTTTTAATGAAAATGGTAACAAATTTGCTAGAGCTACCAGCGATACCGAAGGAATTGCTTTTACTAGCAACAACAGTGTCTTTATTTCTTCTGAAGGTGATGTTAAAGAACTAGTTAATCCTTTTATTAAAGAGTTTTCTTTATCTACTGGTAAGGTAATCACAACACTACCCATACCAAAAAAGTTTTTACCCAATAAAAATGGTCAGTATGGTATCCGCGACAATTTGGCTTTTGAAAGCCTCACCATCACGCCCAACGACAAAAAACTTTTTACAGCCACTGAAAATGCTCTAATTCAAGATGGTGTAGAAGCTCAACCTAATACCAGCACTTCTTGTCGGATAATTCAGTATAATTTACTGACCAAGCAGCCAGAAAAAGAATTTCTTTATCAGACTGAACCGATATCATCTTTTTTAAATTTTACTGGTAAGTTTGCTAGCGGGTTGCCTGATTTAGTCGCCCTTGACGATCAAGGAAATTTCCTGAGTTTAGAAAGGTCATTTACAGGCTTAGGATTTGCTATTTTACTATTTCAGGTTTCTTTAGAAGGCGCTGATGAGATTCAGCAGATAGATAGCCTTTTAAGTATTAACTCCCAAAAAATCAAACCTGTTGAGAAAAAACTGTTGTTAGACTTGAGAGGTTTAGATGTACTGCTTGACAACATCGAAGGCTTAACTCTTGGCCCTACATTACCCGATGGTCAACGCTCATTAATACTTGTCAGCGACAATAATTTTAATTCTTTACAACGTACCCAGATACTAGCCTTTAAGCTAAAAATTGAATCACCGCTGATGAGAATCTTACGCCGTCTCATCCCCAATCTTAAACGCTAAATTTATACTGCTGGTAATAAGTTCGTAGTCAGGACTTTAGTCCTGGATTTTAGTGCTGACTACAAAATTAAGACTTATACCAATTCACGACAACCCTAACACATATAATTTTTTGTAAGCGTAAAGCTCAATGCTTATACATGTATAAATTAATTTAGGAGTAATTACAATGAAATGGATGAAAAACGATGACAATTCCTACAGATTTGAATCACCAGCTATAGAGGCGACAATCTACTGGGATAACGGAGGATGGATCATCAAAATCATCAGCGCTAATGAGAAAGTTCTCACACCCCAGTCTAAAAGTTTAGAACAGGTCAAGAAATACGCTGAAAACGCAATTAGAATCATCATTACTGAGACCTTGCAAGCAATAGATGATTTTTAAAATTAAGCGTGACAGAGAAAAATACCCAGATTTAACCAAAAGCCCCTATTAGACGGCGGCTTTGAAAACACGCCCTAGTACACCGGGCGCGTCAATAAACATACCATTCCAAATGGCGCAAAAGCCGAGAATATAAATCTTTTAACTTTTGACTTTTGATTTTTGATTTTTGACTTACTCGGCAAGCGATAGTAGTCCCCTACACCCGTGTTTCTTGAACGGATTTGGCTAATTTACGTATATTTACTGATAATATTAGACAAATATATCTGCCCGTTGTGCGGATTCAGTGAAATCTCCCATACGTTTTAGATGGTAAATATGTTACACAATGTTTAAGAACTGTTACTGTCTATGTTTCCGTAATTTTATTAAAAATTCATCAATAATTGTAGTAACTTTTACTTCAAAAGATGAATTCTATAACATTATTGATATTGTTTATAGATACAATAAAGTTTTAAAGAAAGTTATTTTAATAATTTTCTAATTTTATTATTAAAAAATAATTTTATGGTGCAGAACCCAATTCCAAATCTAGCTAACTCCAAGACTGAATTAGATATTTATATTGGAAAATTTTTAAATAATCGTTATTTAATTAGAGATTTAATTGGCAAAGGAGGAATGGGTAGAGTTTACCTAGCAGAAGATGTTGCCAAAGGTGGGATGGCAGTTGCAGTAAAAATACTATCACTTAGTCTGGGAAGTCAGCAAATATCCCAACGCTTTGCTAGAGAAATTTTTATTGGCGCTCAATTGGGACGTAAAAGTAAAAATATTGTCCGAGTATTTAGTTATGGTGTCACCGAGGAAAATATTCCCTATTATGTAATGGAATATCTTCAAGGTAAAAATCTCAAACGTATCCTCAAAAATCAAACATTAACTGTAACAAAAATTTTAGACATTTGTTATCAAATTTGTTTGGGATTACAGTGCGCTCATCAAGGTATCATCCTTAAAGGTGAGAACTATCCTGTTGTTCATAGAGATATCAAACCGGAAAATATTTTCCTAATTGAAGATC
The DNA here is from genome assembly GCF_963875285.1 of Calothrix sp. NIES-2100. Lineage (NCBI taxonomy): Bacteria > Bacillati > Cyanobacteriota > Cyanophyceae > Nostocales > Calotrichaceae > Calothrix > Calothrix sp. NIES-2100. The sequence continues at coordinate 5,872,784 of NZ_CAWNLA010000001.1, read as the reverse complement.
TTAAAAAAGAGAATGTAGTTAAGATTCTTGATTTTGGTATTGCTAAATTTTTAACAGAGCGCAGTGGGATGACTCTCACTGATTCCTTTATAGGTAGTTTACCTTACTGTTCTCCAGAACACATGGAAGGTCGCAAACTATTGGATGTGCGTTCTGATATCTATAGTTTAGGCATACTTATGTTTGAAATGCTGGCTGGGAAACATCCATTTCAAACAACAAGTAACTCTTTTGGTACTTGGTATCAAGCTCATCACTTTCAAACTCCACCTGCGTTTACAGAAATAAATCCGCAATTAGTAATACCGCAAAAATTACAAAAATTGGTGATGAGTTGTTTAGCCAAAGAAGTAGGCGATCGCCCGCAAAATATTAAAGAAGTAATATCAACTTTAGAACAAGTAAAATCGCAAATAGATAATGCGGATAAAATTAAAAATAATGGTCAGTTAGCAGCTTCTACATTACAAATAGTACCTGTAACCTCATTATCAGAGAAAGAGTGCTTCCAAAAAACCTGGCCTAAGAATAGACCAATTGCACCGATTGGTTTCCCTTATTTATTACATACATTGCAAGGGACTATACCAACTTTCTGGGCAATGTTACCCCAACAAGAAATTTCCAAATTTGCCGACAGTAAACATGGCACTGAATTCATTGCTAAGATGAATATATATCCAATGATATTATGGGTAACATTACTCTATAATGCCAAAATATCTCAACCGAAGTGGCTATCTTGCTTTTTGGATATGAATGATATCCGAGGGCAAAAAATAGTGCGGAGTTTGGCAGAAGCAGGCTACTATCATTTACTATTTTTTTCTTTAGAAGAACCACATAATTGCCAACAGGTAATGACATTAACTCTTAATGCTGTCCAGCGTCAACAGCTAACAGATTGGTTAGCAATGAATCAAGATTTTCAAGAGTTTATTTCTACAAAACAAGCAAAAATTATTTTGAAAGCCGAGTATGAAAGACTAAAAGCCGGCATCATCCGCAAATTAGTAGCAATTCCAGAAAATAAAGAAATAGGTTTAAAACCTTGTGTGGTAAAACTATATGATTACTTGTTAAGTAAATTGCTCAGATGAAGCTGAATGAGAAATGCTACGTTTAATTTGATATTTAGAAATTTAAAAATCCGTTAAAATTCGGGAGGATTTAGAGGTTGTAAAAGTGGATAAAAGCTCCTTTGCATCTCCAAAAAATACAGGTTTACTGGCCAATCGTTATCAAGTGATAAAGTTAATTGGCAATGGAGGCATGGGCAAAGTGTTTCTAGCACATGATATGTTGCTAGGAGGAACACCAGTTGCAATCAAATTCCTGGCGCACACTCTTGACGAAGCGAAGATGCAAAAGGATTTTGTCAGAGAAGCATTGATGAGTGCAGCTTTGAGTCAAAAAAGTATACATATAGTTAGGGCATATGATTATGGCGTAAGTGAAAAAGGTCACCCCTTTTACGTCATGGAATATTTATCAGGAAAATCCTTAAAAGAATTAATTCCTGTGAATGTGCCAATGTTTATGACTTTGATACGTCAGATTTGTTTGGGCTTACAATGTGCCCATCAAGGTATAAACATTGATGGCAATATTTATCCGCTAATTCATAAAGATATCAAGCCAGCTAATATATTAGTTATTCCCGATCCGATATTGGGTCAGTTAGTAAAAATCCTAGATTTTGGCATTGCTAAATTTTTAAATTATGCCGTAACTAACAGTACAAATAAGGGAGTTCACGGCACATTGCCTTATTGTTCACCAGAACAGCTAGAGGGAGAAAAATTAGATAGCCGCTCTGATATTTATAGCCTAGGGGTGATGATGTTTGAAATGCTAACAGGTGAAAAACCTTGGCAACCAGAAACAGATCACTTTGGTGCTTGGTATAAAGCACATCACTTTCAAGCACCAAGAGCGATCGCCCAAGTCAAGCCTGATTTGGAATTACCAAGAGAATTAAATGACTTAGTAATGGCTTGTTTGGCAAAAAAAGCCAGCGATCGCCCTCAAAACATGGCGCAACTGCTGCAAGTCTTGGAGAATATCGAGCGATCGCATTATCTGGGCTTACCGTCAACTATCCACAGAGCGCAAGTACCCAGTAATCGCCCACCAGAATCGCCCAATAACTCTGAGTTACCTATAGCTGTAGAACAAGCCTGCTGGAAACTTACCTGGCCTGAGAAAAAACCAATTCAAGAAATTGTCTTTCCCCAACTTCTAAATACTGAACAAGGCTCTGTAGCATCACTGTGGCTGATGTTGTCCACACCAGAAATCAAAAAATATACTCGTTCTTTACGTTATAACAAGTTTTTGTTCATCAGTTCCCCTCATCCCATGCTACTGTGGCTGACTGTCTTATATAATCGGATACTTACCCCTAAGTGGCTACCTTGCTACTTAGATATGCAAAACCCGGAAAATCATCGCTTGGTAACTTCCTTAGCAAAAAATGAACGTTACCCTTTGATTTTATTTAGTCTTGAACCGCCTCATTCTTGTATCAGCGTAATCAGCAGTTACATTGATCCCACTGAGCGGCAACTCTTGAACACTTGGGTAAAACAGAGTCAAAGCTTACCACATTCTTCTCAAGCCCAGTTGGGCAAAAGCATATTAAAGCAACAGTATAAGCAAATGCAATCCCAGATCCAGCAGCATCTAGCATCACAGCTACAGGCTGTAGTATCAAGTGTTTCGGGATGAGGGGCAGGGGGGCAGGGGAGCAGGGGGGACAAGGGGGACAAGGGGGACAAGGGAGACAAGGGAGTTTTCTTCCCCATCTCCCCTCTCCCCCCCCATCCACCCCCAATCCCCAGAGGGAGATCCGAGTCCCCCATCTCTTCGCCATGCCCAATGCCCAATGCCCCATGCCCAATACCTGCTAAAAATTTTTCTCTTTGAGATACTTGACAACCCCAAAAAAAAGGTAAATAATAACAAAGTTGCCAAGTGAAGGCAATCAAGGGACTGTAGTTCAATTGGTTAGAGCACCGCCCTGTCACGGCGGAAGTTGCGGGTTCGAGCCCCGTCAGTCCCGTTAAAGTAGATGAGTAAGAGTCCTGAGTAGATCCGGGTTAGGTAAATTGATTTTCAAAGTCTACCCTATTTAGCGATCGCCCAAAACTCAGCACTTGTTATAGTGATCATGCTTTGAGAAAGAGAGAAAGAACTGTGACAGTTAGAGTTCGTATTGCTCCCAGTCCCACGGGAAACTTACATATTGGTACAGCTAGAACGGCTGTATTTAACTGGTTATTTGCCCGTCACCACGGTGGGACATTTATTTTGCGCATTGAAGACACAGACCTAGAGCGATCGCGTCCCGAATACACCGAAAATATTCTGTCAGGACTGCGCTGGTTAGGTCTGAACTGGGATGAGGGGCCATTTTTTCAATCTCAACGCCTGGATCTCTATAAACAAGCAGTAGAAAAGCTGTTGGAGCAAGGGTTAGCTTATCGCTGTTATACCACTTCTGAAGAACTAGAAGCTTTACGGGAAGCGCAAAAAGCTAAAGGGGAAGCACCGCGTTATGATAACCGTCACCGCAATCTTACCCCAGAACAAGAAGCGGCTTTCAAAGCTGAGGGGCGTAGCTTTGTGATTCGCTTCAAAATCGAAGATGAGCGCGAGATTATATGGCATGACTTAGTCAGAGGTAAAATGTCTTGGCGAGGTAGCGATTTAGGTGGTGATATGGTGATCGCCCGCGCTTCCGAAGCAGGTGTTGGTCAACCACTGTACAACTTTGTTGTTGTGGTTGATGACATAGATATGCAAATCACCCATATCATCCGGGGTGAAGACCACATAGCCAATACAGCTAAGCAAATTCTCTTGTACGAAGCTTTGGGGGCAAAAATCCCAGAATTTGCCCACTCACCGCTAATTTTGAATATGGAAGGGCGCAAACTATCTAAGAGAGATGGCGTGACTTCGATTTCCGACTTTCAAAAATTAGGCTTTACTTCTGAAGGTTTAGTTAATTACATGACTTTGTTGGGTTGGTCTCCACCAGACTCCACTCAGGAAATATTTACCTTAGAAACAGCAGCCAAAGAATTCAGCTTTGAGCGTGTTAATAAAGCAGGTGCAAAGTTTGATTGGGCAAAATTAGATTGGTTAAACAGTCAGTACATCCACAGTACCCCAGTAGACAAGCTGACAGATTTACTCATCCCTTATTGGGAAGAAGCAGGCTTTAAATTTGATAGTGGACGAGATCGCCCTTGGTTAGAAAAACTAGTAGCTTTAATTGGCCCTAGCTTAACTCGCCTCAAAGATGCGGTAGAGCAGAGCCAACTGTTTTTTAACGATACAGTAGAATTTAGCGAAGAAGCAGTGAAACAATTGCAGCAAGAAGGTTCTGCGGCTGCGCTCCAAAATATTCTCACAGCTTTAGAAAATCAAGCGCAATTAGAGGAAGCCAGCGCTCAGGAAATTATTAAGCAGGTGGTAAAAGCGCAAAATGTCAAGAAAGGATTAGTAATGCGATCGCTCCGATCTGGCTTAACTGGAGATGTTCATGGCCCTGACCTGATTCAATCTTGGTTACTACTCAACCAAATTGGTTTAGATCGATCACGCTTAAGTAAAGCTATAGCAGCTGGTAGTTAGCTTCAATAGTTTATCGCATTAATTTTGAGGCAAGAATCAATTCGTAGTCAGGATTTTAGTCCTGAATTATAAAGCACTAAAGTACTGACTACGAACCTATCAAATCTTTTGGGACAGACTAAAAGTCTTTGGAAATATTTTAGATTTTGAGAGGCGTACCTAGGTGCGCCTCTGTTGATAATAAGAGCAAGCAGAACAATTGTGGCAAATTGGCGACTGGAGATGAGGGAAACTGTTGAGTGTTGACCGTTGACTGTTGACTGTTGACTAGACTTCTTGCGGAAGTGGGAAAAAGGTTAAGGCGTAAAGGGCAAATGGGTAAGAAAAAAGCTTTTCCCTTGCACCTTTTCCCTTTCCCCTCTTTTGGAAAAATAGTTTTGCAAAAGGTCTACCTGTTGACAAATGACAACTGACAACTGACAACTGACAACTGACAACCTAGTTAATTCTTCTATTTTTGGGAACTTGATGTGTAAAATTAATGTCTTAATCTCCACTTAGATAACCATGTAATTAAAATGCCGAAAAGAGCGTTCAATAAAGGGATAAGATTATCGTTGTTGATATTTACACTCATCGTCACATCGACAACTAACACCAGAGCGGATACTCAACAAACGCCACCCATATTTGCAGATGTCAATATTGGCAAGAATTTTTCTCCAGATCCCTTTACTGTTCGGGGTATGAGTGGCGGATCAGTCTCTGGGAATCAAGTGGCGAAGCGACCAGACACTCCCACTGGCCCCTGTACTGGATTTGTGGATGAAACACCAGACCATAAATTGGAATTAACTAGTAAATTTGACTACTTGAAGCTGCAAGTACAAAGTCCTGAAGATACTACGATCATCATCAAGGGGCCTGGTGGTACATGGTGCAATGACGAGTTTGATGGTAAAAATCCTGGCATGGTTGGTGAATGGCTTCCAGGAACTTACCAGATTTGGGTTGGTTCCTATGTTAAAGGCCAGTATTTTCCTTACACTCTCCAAATTACAGAAGTGAAATAAGGGCATGAGGCATTGGGCATCGCTTTGGCTTCGCGATAATCGAGTTTTGGCTTCGCGGTAGTTGAGCGTTCGCGTAGCGTCTCGCAGAGAAGTCGAAACTACCGCGAAGTCGAGATTGAGTCCAAGTGGTCATGGGTCATGGATTAGGGATTTTTTTGCTTGGTTGTAGGCGCGATGTTTGTCACTTCAAATACATCAACCTCAGCGAGAGGATTTCAGCATCCAAAATCGGGCATCCACAATAGGATAGAGGAGTAGAGAAACGCCAATGATTCAGGAAGCAGGCTTTGAGAATGCTTCCTCATCTTGACTTTTCTCAATTCTGGTTGCTTTTGTGGTGTAATATTGTATTAAAATTAAGTTAACTTTAATTAAGATTCGTGTTGTCGTTAGGGATTTGCTGTAATGACCTTAGAGCTGCCATAGCGATGCACGCAAAACATCAGAATTAAGCAAAATGGATTGATCAAGATCCGTTTCACAGCGAATTAGCAACCAATAAAGGATGGATGATGACAAAAAGTTTTGAATTCCCAGATTAAAAGCCCTTTGGGCAGTGTCACCAAACGGTAGCGCTGCTTGCAGGGTAAGTTAGGTTGAAAAATTTTATAGTTTTTACTCCACTCTCATCCTGAAATGAAAAGGATGATTGCATCATTTGGTTGCTACAGCTGATGAGTTTTATTGGCATCTAGAGGCAGATAAAGATGAAATTTTCTTGGAAAGTCCTACTACTTTGGACATTGCCTGCTTTGGTAATTGGCTTTTTCTTTTGGCAAGGGGCATTTGCTAGTGCGCCGGCTGATATGACGAAAAATGCTGCCAATACCCGCATGACTTATGGTCGCTTTCTGGAATATTTGGACGCTAATCGCGTCAGTAGTGTAGATCTTTACGAAGGCGGCAGAACAGCAATTGTCGAAGCCGTGGATCAAGACATCGAAAATCGTGTCCAACGGTGGCGGGTAGATTTACCTGTGAACGCGCCTGAGTTAATCAGCAAGCTGAAGGAAAAAGGAATTAGTTTTGATGCCCATCCGATGCGCAATGATGGTGCTATCTGGGGTTTGTTGGGCAATTTAGTTTTCCCAATTTTATTGATTACCGGATTGTTCTTTTTGTTCCGTCGCTCTAGCAACCTTCCAGGGGGCCCCGGTCAAGCGATGAACTTTGGCAAATCTAAAGCGCGTTTTCAAATGGAAGCCAAAACCGGGGTGAAATTTGACGACGTAGCAGGTATTGAAGAAGCTAAAGAGGAACTACAAGAAGTTGTCACCTTCCTCAAACAGCCAGAAAGATTTACTGCTGTAGGTGCGCGCATTCCTAAAGGTGTGCTGCTAGTAGGGCCTCCCGGAACTGGTAAAACTTTACTAGCAAAAGCGATCGCCGGGGAAGCTGGTGTACCTTTCTTCAGTATTTCCGGTTCGGAATTCGTGGAAATGTTCGTAGGTGTGGGTGCGTCCCGTGTCCGCGATTTGTTCAAAAAAGCCAAAGACAACGCTCCTTGTATCATCTTTATCGATGAAATTGACGCTGTAGGTAGACAGCGGGGTGCTGGTATCGGTGGTGGTAACGACGAAAGAGAGCAAACTCTCAACCAACTACTGACCGAAATGGATGGTTTTGAAGGTAACACAGGCATCATTATTATTGCTGCCACCAACCGTCCCGACGTATTAGACTCAGCATTGTTACGTCCCGGACGCTTTGACCGCCAAGTAACCGTGGATGCACCAGACATCAAAGGACGTTTGGAAATCTTACAAGTCCACGCCCGGAATAAGAAATTAGACCCCAGTGTATCCTTAGATGCGATCGCACGCCGCACTCCTGGATTTACTGGTGCAGATTTAGCTAACTTGCTCAACGAAGCTGCAATTCTCACCGCCAGAAGACGCAAAGAAGGAATTACCCTCAGCGAAATTGATGATGCTGTGGATCGGGTAGTTGCAGGGATGGAAGGTACTCCCTTAGTTGACAGCAAGAGCAAGCGCTTAATTGCTTACCACGAAATCGGACACGCCTTAGTGGGAACACTGTTAAAAGACCATGACCCAGTACAAAAAGTCACCCTCATTCCTCGTGGACAAGCACAGGGTTTAACTTGGTTTACTCCCAACGAAGAACAGGGTTTAATTTCCCGTTCTCAACTAAAAGCGCGGATTACTGGTGCTTTAGGTGGACGCGCCGCCGAAGAAGTAATTTTTGGCGCTGCTGAAGTTACCACTGGTGCTGGTGGCGACTTACAACAGTTGTCGGGAATGGCGAGACAAATGGTCACCCGGTTTGGGATGTCAGATTTAGGCCCCTTGTCCTTGGAAAGCCAACAGGGTGAAGTGTTCTTAGGCCGTGACTGGACAACCAGATCTGAGTATTCTGAATCTATTGCATCTCGGATTGATGGTCAAGTCAGAGCGATCGTCGAAGACTGTTATCAAACAGCCAAGAAAATTATTCGTGACAATCGTAGCGTCACCGATCGCTTAGTCGATCTACTCATTGAAAAAGAAACCATTGACGGCGCTGAATTCCGTCAAATTGTGGCTGAATACACCGACGTACCTGAGAAACCTCAGTATGCGCCACAGCTATAATCACTGATTGAAAATTTGTGAAATCGATGGGTATGGTGTTCCATACCCATTTTTATTTTGTTGTCCAAATTACTTTTAAATTGCCCAACCCGCATTTCTCGCAAGCAGTAGGGGCGGGTTTACAGATATGATAAATCATTCTTGAAAATATCGCTGAACCCGCCCCTACAAACTCTGGATCAAGGGAAAGTCATTTGTGTCGTTACTAAAGTTTTCATGTATTTAGACCACAATGAAAAGACCTAACCTCCAGCCTCTTCCCTACTAGCCTTGGGGAGAAAATCAAAGCCTCTCTCCTCTTAGAGGATGCTTGAAAAGTATTGTTTATTACCCAAAAACTTTGGAAACCTAACCCCCCAGCCCCCCTTCCCTGCGAGGGAATGGGGGTTTCAAAGCCTCTCTCCTTCCAGGAGAGAAGTTTGGAGAGAGGTCTTAAGTAAAATTTGCCATTTTCCAAACAACCTCTTAGGAGAGAGGTTTGTTTGTGGTTTATTTACCTGAAAATTGCTGTAATTACGAATTACGAATTACGAATTATTTTAAGATGTTATTTTGCTTTAGCAACATAACCCCATTTACCGATAAAATTTTGTGAATTCAATTGACCACCTACAAATACCCCAGCTAAACCTTCCGAAAAAGCATCAACATTCGCAAAATAGCGGGGTTTAATTAACAAATTACCATTGAAATTAATATAACTCTGTTTCTCACCAATGCTAACCCAGGCAACACCATCATGAAATTCTGATACTGAATCAAATTTATTTTGCAGAACAAATTTACCATTTGTATCAATAAACTGTCTTTTATCATTTATAGATACTACTGCTAAACCTTCAGAAAAATTTGAGGCATAGGGAAATATTATAGGAAATGCCTTTTTGCCAGTTTTATTAATAAAAACATAACCACCGTTGACTGGAAATCTTGCCAATCCATCATAAAAAGGGCTGCTGACATCTACTGTATCTAATTTCTCTACATCAGTAAATTTACCTGATTTATCAATAAAACCAAAAACTGAACCTGTTGAAGCAAATGCTACACCATTAGAAAAAGCATCAGCCCAGAAAAATTGCGGCTTAATGATAAATTTAGCATTTTTATCAATAAAACCAACTTTTTCTTCATAGCCAACTGCTGCTAAACCTTCAGAGAAATTTGCAAAACCGAATAAACCTCTTGGAGAATCAAATTGGGGTTTAATGACAATTTTACCTGTGGTATTAATATAGCCTATCTTGCCATCAACTATAATCGCGGCTAAATCTTCATAAAAAGGAAAAGCCTTATCGAAATTTTGTGCGATCGCTATTTTACCTGTCTTGTCTATATAGCGATACTTACCGCCAATAGTTACTAATCCTAACCCATAAGAAAACGGATAATGCTCATAATATTGCGGGGCTATAATTATTTTTCCAGTTTTATCGATTACACCCCATTTATTGCCAATTTGCACCCAAGCTACACCATCAGAAAAAGGTTCTACTGCATCAAACTGCGGCTGAATTTTAAATATATCGCTGCCAACTACATATTTTGATGGCACTAAATTCCACATAACCAAAGCTTGACAAATTAAAGCCGCAAATTCGCCTCTAGTAATTGATTGATTGGGACGTAGCCTTCTAACATTCGGATAATTGACAGCGAGAAAGTTTTGACAAGCAGTTGCGATTGCGGCTTTAGCATAATCAGGAATTTCTTTCGCATCATCTAAATATTCTGCCAGAATTGCATCAGGGCTTTGCACTAACTTAAAATTTACCCCTTTTACCAAAATAGTTATTGCTTGCACCCTTGGTAATAATTCATTGGGTTTAAAAGTGCCATCAGGATAACCTTGGAAAAATTCTCTAGCACTAGCAAATTCAATTGCTTGTTCTGCCCAGAAATTCGGTGAAACATCCGAAAATTTAATCGGATTTCGCCTTGCAGGTAGAGTAGAAAAAGCGTTCATTAAAATGGCCGCAGCTTCAGCACGAGTAATTGTCTTTTCTGGGAGAAATGTACCATTGGGATAGCCGTTAATCACTTCGCGCTTTGCTAATTCTCTGATACATTTTTCTGCCCAATGGCTTTGAATATCACTAAAATTGAGAAAATTTGACATATCTTAATAATCTCCCAATATATTAATTTAAGTAGAAGATTCCATTCAAAAAATACCCTACTGATAGGATATTTAAGTAAAAAATACAACTATGGCAATATAAATATATGGGAATTAGGCGATGTCTACGACAAGCCCTACCCTTCGGGAACGACTTCGTCGAACGGGTTCGAGGGTGACGCTCCTAACGTCGCTAACGCTACGCGCTTCGCAATCGACGGGAACCGCCCGCCGAAGGATGCCAGAAGGGCTGTAGATTGCGACCCCCTCACCGCTATGCATCTACGCAATTCGGGCAATTATCCATCCAAAATTTTGTAACAATGTCATCATAGTTAAGGTAAAAACATTCTGGAGATAAAGCCACGGTTTACGCACGTCCTTTAGCACGGTTAATTGAGCAATTGCAACGCCTACCGGGAGTGGGGCCTAAGTCAGCCCAGCGCTTGGCTTTGCATATTTTGAAGCGACCAGAAACAGAAGTAGAGGCTTTGGCACAAGCGCTGATTGATGCTAAAAAACAAGTGGGCTTGTGTTCTGTCTGCTTTCATTTATCTGCTGAACCAGTTTGTGAAATCTGCCGCAATCCTAACCGTGATATTAATACTATTTGTGTGGTAGCAGATTCCCGTGATGTGATTGCATTGGAAAAAACCCGTGAGTACAAAGGTAAGTATCACGTTTTGGGTGGGGTGATTTCGCCAATGGATGGTATTGGCCCAGAACAGTTGACTGTTCAAGCTTTAGTGCGCCGGGTGAGTCAACAAAAACCCCAGGAAGTTATTTTGGCTATTAGTCCCAGTGTGGAAGGGGAAACCACGACGCTATATATTGGTCAGCTATTGAAACCATTTACTAAGGTGACGCGGATTGCCTTTGGTTTGCCTGTGGGTGGGGATTTAGAGTACGCTGATGAGGTGACTTTGGCTAGGGCTTTGGAAGGGCGACGAGAGTTAGATTAGGGTAATTGCGGTTGAGGGGCGATCGCATTCCCTAGCAAGATCATCGTATCAATTCACAAGGCGTAGGCGCGGATTGGCTTGTCGTAGACATCGCATCAAGTAAAAATCAATAGCCTCAGATCCCCGACTTCTTAAAGAAGTCGGGGATCTACGCACCTTTGTAATTTTTCGTTACCATTGCTTCGCACTAACTTCCAATGGTAAGAAAATAGTCAACACTTCCCCATATTGCGGACGCTGACGCACAATCAGCTTGCCACCAATTGCTTGAAACAAATGCTTAGTTGCTGCAATGTTGAGACTAATTGTACCCGTTTCTGGTTGGAACATCAGCAATTGACCCAAAGCTTTGCGAATCGGTGGTGTTGGTGTTGTCGCTTTACTCCGATCTTCGCACTGGGGTTGGGGTGATAATTGTAACTTTAATTGATCTCCTGCCGGGATCACTTGAACTTGAATATGGCTACCAGCAGGTAAACTGCGGGTAAAATTTTCAATCAAATTAGTCAGTACCCGGTCTAACATCGTCGGATTACTGACAACAGTTGGTAGTTGTTGGGGTAAAACCACATCCAAAGTTAAATGCCGTCGATTTGCAGATTGTTGCCAACGTGGAATACTCTGCTGCAAGACTTGATCGAGAGACATTGGTGTTAGTTGGGTGTGAGCAGATTTTCCCAAGTTAGAAGTTTCTAATTCTGCGGCTTTAAATAGCAACTCCATCCGGTCAATTTGCTCAGTACACTCGTGGTCAATCACTTCTAAACGACTGATGACATTGGCAGGTAAATCTCGTCGTTTCAGCAGTAAGCGAGTCATCGTGCGAATGGTAGTCAACGGAGTCCGCACTTCATGGGCAAAAGCCTGGAGTAATTCTACATCGGGACGGGAAGAAGGTGTTGAAGGTTGGGAGACAGGAGGAGAAGCCGACGAGATACTCTCTTTATCTGGTTCGGGTGCTAATGCTTGCAGCAACAACTGGCTAAACTGCATAACAGTGCGGTAATCTGGAGCCACAGGTGCATATTTTTGTACTAATGCATCCAAATCAGTGCAAAAATCTGGGTTAGTCAGCATCACACGCGCCCCTAAAGCACGCCAAGCCTTTTCTACTACCTCTGGCTCAAAAGAAAATGAAAATGTTGTTTGGCTGTTGTGTTCTGCTAAAACTAATACTAATCTAAATTTATCTGTAAAAACTAAGCAAAATTTCTCTGTGCCTAGAGGATCGGCAGGCAGTAAAGGCAGCACTGATTCATGAAGCGCAGGTTCCTCTACCTTTTCCTCAGATGCGGGCATTTCAAATGGCATCAGCGCCAAAGGGTTAAAAGGCTTTGCCGTGAATGTTACCGTTTGTAAGCTTTGAGTTAGTGTTGCTGGGCTAAACAGGGGTGCTGGTGCAGCTAAAACTAATCCTTGGATGGCATCAGATGCAGCAGTTGCTAAAGTATTGATGAGCAATTGTTCAGTTGCTGCTAAGCTAATGCGCCACTGCCACTCTGCTTTTGCTGATGAACATTCAGCCACGGTTGACTGACTTTCAGCTAAAATTTCCCTCAGACTTGGCAATATCCATTCGTACACAAGTTTTCACCCCTAGATTGAAGAGCAACTTACAGCGACTAAGTGAGGCATTTCACTACTTACTTACGAGGTTATAGTCATTTGCCTCCTGGTGACAGTCGTATAACCGAACAAGATAGGCGCAATTCCCCCTGTCATCTCGAAAATACAGGCGGGGGATGAGGAGGTAGCGCCTCTGCTCCGCTCGGCGACCTGGAGCAGAGGGGACAAATGACAACTGACAACTGACAAATCAGCAATTATCGATCGTTAAAATTTTCAAGGATGATGTGCCAAATTTCCGTAAATCTGATATCATCTAATGTCTGTTGAGACACTAATATAGCCTACCTTGAAAAAACCTATTTGGGGTTTGCGTTCAACCAAAAGAGAACTATCAAGTGCAGGCAAAGTCTGACTCATCAGTAGCCGTAACTGAAATGGAATCGATGCTTCTTTCATTGGCTCAAATATCCGTCCCTGAAGAAGTGCTCGAAATTTCAGAGTTCAATCACCTGTGTAATTTTAATTGTTTTTTAACATTCGCTCCTCAACATGACAGACAAATCAATTAATCGCTTCAAGTAATCAATTCGGAGATTGATATGAAAAAGCTCATCCCATTGTTAGTCAGCAGTATTCTAGTAATTGGTGCAGTTGGTTGCCAAGAGTCAAAAAATGCAGAAACTCCAAGCACCACCAATGAAGCCAGCCAACCAGCAAAAGAAGCATCTGCGAATACCAAAACCACTGCTAAAACTACCACTGAAACTGGCAAAACCGCAGTCAAAGAAACTGCTGCAAATACCAAAACCACTGCTAAAACTACTACTGATAGTACTGCTAAAAGTGCAATTCTCGGCAAGTTATCAGAAAAAATTCCTGGTAGCAAGTTAGTAGTTGAAGACAAAGATGGTGTTGTTACAGTCACCGGAACAGTTCCGACTCAGGCTGACATCAAGAAAATTGAACCTTTAGTGAAAGAACAAAAAGGTGTCAAGAGCGTTAAAGTAGAAGTAAAACCTGCATCTGCAAAAGCTCAATAGCAGCATATAATATATCCAATTAAGAGTTTGATAACTCTCAACAGGGCTTACCTTGGTGTAAGCCCTGTTTTTTTCTTTTTCTGTAGATAATGACAGGTGAAAAAAATAATTGTAGTTATACGATTTGGGATTTTGGATTGAGATTCGCCTTCTATCGTAACAAGATGTTTTCAAAACTATATTTGTTACCCAAAATATCTAATACTCCCTAGTGCATTGGAGCGGAAAGAGTCTCTTAAAGCCCCGTTTTAACGTGAATTCGACAAACCTCACTCAGCCAAACTCCCTTTCCTACAAGGAGAGAGGAGTAATGAAAAATTAGGCTTTTCGCTACCCTCTCCTAACAAGATAGGGGCTGGGGATGAGGTTAAAATAATGTGCATCGAACTCACGTCTTAATATCAAGGGGTTCGGTTGGGTAATATCAGAATTTTATGTGCTATAAGACACTTCTTAAACATCCTGTAAGGGCTTTATGAATTCATCTGTCAAAATCATTTTTCAAAATTAGAGGTGTCACAACCATAAAAAAACTAAATACTAGCCAAAATGGCTACACAAATTGGCTATACAGGTGTTTAATTTAGATTAGTTGATGATGTTACTCAGCGAATATAGCAAGCTCAAGTTTTCCCTAATAAAATAGGAGATAAAAATCCTTATTTAACAATAAATACCACATTTTTCGATTTTTACTGCTCATTTTTTCAGTTCCAATTTTGGGCAATTAATTGCGGTTCTACAAAATACATTTAGGACTCGAATTATAAATAAAATATTATTATAGGCTGTGTTTTTTATGGGGATTAGGTTTTAGGTGTTTGAGTTTTATATATAAAACCTTGATTTTAATACCGTCACATCAGGTGATAGGTAGAACCTTAATTGCGACCAAATATCAGGAGCAAATAAATCATGGCATCTCCAAATCTACTTCCAAATCTAGTTGAATTGTCTCCCGAAGACCAACAATTAGTCAACTCTGGGATAGAGACCCGAACTGAAAAATCTGATGCAACTTCGCTGAGCTCTAAGTCTGAGGAGGAGATAAAAAACTTACTTCCTGAACCACCACCATCGTCTCAAACAGTAGTTCCAAATGGTTCGGAATCAAAATTTACAAATGTTTCCATAACAGGTACAACTACTTCCGTAACAGGTGTAGTTGAATCCTACTCCACAGGTAAAACTCCAGTCAAATACCCATATTTCCGCCCCTTATACCTGATTGAAGGTACTTCTGAGTCTGACTATCTTACCGACACTCGCAATAACGATTTAATTTTAGCCAGAGGCGGAGATGACTACGTTATAGCTTGGCGTGGTGGTTCTGACCAAATTTACGGTGAGGAGGGAAATGATTTTCTCTTCGCTGGGGCTGGAGATGATTATGTGTATGGTGGTAACGGTAATGACCGTGTATATGGTAGTAGCGGCAATGACTTTCTGTATGGTGATTCTATCTACTATTATCCGCCATATTTAACGCTAGATACAGCTTCAGTAGCAAATACTGCTACTTTAGACACAACACAAGCATCTTTTGATAGTAGCTTGTCTAAACCTTACCCATCTGTTACCTGGGGCGACGACCGGATTTATGGTGGCACTGGCAACGACTATATTTATGGTGGCGGTGGCAATGACTATATTGAGGGTGGTAGTAATGACGACGTTATCTATGGCGACTCTGGAAACAACTACTCCTACTCTTATTTAAATGCTATCTCTCCCTATCCCTATACTGTGGGAGGGAACGATACAATAAAAGGCGGTAGCGGTAACGACATTATATACGGAGAAGATGCCAACGACAGTCTATATGGCGGTAGCGGTAACGACAGTATATATGGCGGTAGCGGCAACGACAATATATATGGCGAAAGCGGTAACGACTATCTTGACGGTGGCAGTAGTAAGGATCAAATTGATGGCGGTGACGGTAACGATACTATCGTAGGTAGTAATCAAACATTTTTTTGGTCGTACGTCGATACACCGATTTTAAACAGCACTGATACATCTGTAGCGGCAGTCGATACACCGATTGCAGGCAGCACTGGTATCTCTGTAGCGGCAGTTGCTGTATCGACAGGTAAGACTGCTAATATAACTGCAAAAGTCGTCAGCGCAGATAATCTGGAATTGGATTTAACGAAGAAGATTTTGCCAATAGAACCGCCAATTTCCGATTCTGATCAAGATGTTCTGACGGGAGGTAAAGGAGCAGATAAATTTGTCTTCTACGATGAGTATAGCGGAGTTGATGCGATCGCAGACTTTAACAGCAATGAAGGCGATCAGATTCAAGTTTCCCGTTCTGGCTTTAGTGACGGACTTTTTTATGCCGTTGGTGACGGATTTACGAAAGACATTGACAACGGATTGATTCAAGAAATTGGCAGCGGAGTTACTAAAGGTATTGGCAGCGGATTTACTAAAGGTGTTGCTAGCGGACTTACTCTAGGCATACTCAAAGAAGAGCAATTCACCCTCGGAACATCAGCCTCTGATGCTAGTGACCGATTTATTTATAACAACAAAACAGGTGATTTGTTCTTTGATCGTGATGGTAACGGCAGTCAAAAACAAGTACAGTTTGCCCAATTATCTGGTGCGCCAAATCTTACATACAAAGACATTTTCATTATTTAGGCATTCGGGGTTTGGATTCTGATATCTTGCAGAGAATTTTGACCAAGAAACGCTCCAGGTTAGAAGGCAGGAGGCAGAAGGAAACCATTTTCAAAAAAAGCAATTCCTGATGATTTTAATGAGGGAATAGAGGGATGAAGAGTAATCCCTTTCAGGTTTACCCCTGGAAAAGTAAAATTGTAGATTTGTCTATATTTTTACAAACTCTGCTCAATTACATTACTAACTAACCAAAAGAGGAAATTTATGTCGGATATCAAGTTAGAAGATTTAGATTCACCAGCAGTACCATTCTTTGCTCGCTATCTTGAAGGGCAATATTGCGAAGATTTATCTGAAGAAGAATCTTCAGCAGTCGGAGGCGGCACTACTTTATATACAAAGAAGTATCCCTCCGATCAAGAAGAGAGCGGTTGTGTTACTAATAAATTCAAAGATCTAGCACAAACCCTCAAATATCCTTCCGATCAAGAAGATGGCGGTGGTGTCACTAAAAAGTATCCTTCTGATAGTGATGAGGTTGCTGTCACACAAAAATATCCATCAGATGGTGACGATAATGTTGTAACTATAGATACAATAGCTTAAGAAACCTGGTCAGGGCGGGGAGACCCATACGTGTCAACTTAACGCCAAACCCTGATCAAGACGTAATTTTGAATTAAATCGCCTACCATCAAGATCCGCGTTACCCCACCCCGGCTTTGCTGACGCAAAACCTCCCCTCCCCGTAAACGGGGAGGGGATTGAGGGGTGGGGTAAAATGCATGTGGAATAAGCGTTTGAGCTTAAGTTGACACCAATGGGGGAGACCCCGCCCCTACGACAATTGGAAATTACATCAAAGAACCTGGATTAGTATCACTTCGTCAGACATTTTTTCTGACATTTTGCATCTGCTAAGTATGCCTGGTGCTGAATGTCGCGGGTAGTCAAAAAATAAAATCTGGTTAGATGTTGTATGCAACTGTCGCGTGATGTTGTTTTATTACTCACCCACAGTGGTGACTACTTCACTATCGATAGAGTTGCAGCAGCTCTATCTAGAAGAGGTGTAAAACCGTTTCGCCTGAATACCGATCAATTTCCGATCGCAATTCAACTCCAAGCTCATCTGGGCAATAATGGAACTAGTCACCGACTAGAATTTGGCGATGTGTCAATTAGTACAGAACAAGTACAAGCTGTATGGATGCGGCGAATTTGGCCACCCCAGCTGAGCCAAGAATTAGCTCCCCAATTCCAACAAGCCTGCATCCGCGAATCACTAGCAACTTTGGATGGTTTCTGGGATAGCCTCCAACATGTGCGTTGGGTGGATAACTTGCAACGCATCAGCGCTGCAGAAAACAAGCTACGCCAACTGCGAGTAGCTTCTGAGGTTGGGCTGGAGATTCCGCAAACTCTTGTTACTAATAAACCTGAGGAAGTACGAGAGTTTTTTGCTCAGGCGGATGGAAAAATGGTAACAAAGCTATTGACACCTCTTTCCTATAGTATGGAAGGTTCCTCTTTCTTTCTTTACACCAGCGTTGTCAAAGAGGAAGACTTAGCAGATTTGGGAACACTGCGTTATTGTCCAATGGTTTTTCAAGAACAAATTCCCAAACAGCAAGAACTGCGAGTGGTGTATGTGGATGGGAATGTTTTTGTCGGCGCACTAGATGCATCAAAATATAATGCATCGACAGTTGATTGGCGACGGGGGACATCAGAGACTTGTGTATGGCTAAACCATGAACTCCCTGAGGAAATTATCCAGCGTCTTCAAGCTTTTATGGCAAAATTTGGCTTAATATTTGGGGCATTTGACTTGATTCAAACACCATCTGGAGCATACGTCTTTTTGGAAGTGAACCCGACAGGGGAATGGGGAATGCTGGAGCGAGATTTGCAACTCCCGATCTCAGAAGCGATCGCAGATGCTTTACTCAAGGATGAAGGTAATAGGCCATAGTCAAAAGTAATTAACTTTGACCAATGACCAATGACCAATGACCAATGACCAATGACCAATAACAAATGACTGTTTTAATTATTACCCATAGCCAAGATAACGAAAGCATCCCGATGGTTATGCAAGCGATCGCCGATCGGGGAGGTAAAGCATTTCGCTTTGATACAGATAAATTTCCCACCCAGGTACAGCTGGATGTCTACTACGGCAAAAATGAGCGCTTGATACTCACCGATGGAGAGCAACAGCTAGATTTACATGCAGTATCTGCGGTTTGGTATCGGCGAATTGCGATCGCGGCGCAAATTCCCACGACAATGGATGCACAATTGCGACAAGCTTCTGTACAAGAATCTCGTGTCACTATTCAGGGAATGATTGCTAGCATCCGGGGCTTCCATCTCGACCATATACCATATATTCGCCGCGCTGACAATAAGCAATTACAACTACAAGTTGCCAGAGAAATAGGTTTGGATACACCGCGTACCCTGACGACCAATAACCCAACAGCAGTGAAGCAATTTGCTGAAGAATGCGAACAGGGTATGATTACCAAAATGCTTTCTTCCTTTGCGATTTATGATGAGCAAGGAGAGGAGAAAGTTGTGTTTACTAATCCTGTGACTGCTGAAGACTTAGAAAATCTTGATGGGCTGCGTTTCTGTCCGATGACCTTTCAGGAAAAAATCCCGAAAGCGCTAGAATTGCGGACGACGATTGTCGGTAAACAGATATTTACTGCCGCCGTTGACTCCCAAGCCTTAGCAAAAGCACAGTACGACTGGCGACGACAGGGAGTGGCTTTACTAGAAGCTTGGCAACCATATCAATTACCCGAAGATGTAGAATCAAAGCTGCTGAAACTCATGGCAGAATTCGGGTTGAATTATGGTGCAATTGATATTCTGTTGACACCAGACAATCGTCATGTCTTTTTGGAAGTGAATCCAGTTGGGGAGTTCTTCTGGTTAGAACGCTGTCCTGGTTTACCGATTTCCCAGGCGATCGCGCAACTATTACTCAAAATCAACTAACACTTTCAGATCAGCTTTTACTGATAACAACAAGATCCCCGACTTTTTTGAAAAGTCGGGGATCTGTGTTTTAGTTAATTAATCCATGACACCGTAAAAACCAATACGGTTCAGTTAACGTTTTAATCTTCTTAAGATCCCCCCAACCCCCCTTTTCAAGGGGGGCTAATAACCCTCTGTTACCCCCTTTTTAAGGGGGTCGCCGCAGGCGGGGGGATCTTAACTGAACCGTATTGCCGTAAAAACTAGGCAACTAAACTGAAATCGCTACTGCTCAAAGTAATATCAGGATTTCCTAAACGGGCAAATTCAAACACTTTGCCTGTACCTAAAACATTACCATCCTGATTGTAGAATAGACTACCACTACCTTGGCTAAAGACAATCCGCGCACTACTAGCGTTGATAAATTCATCATCAGTGACAACCGCAAAGTCAGTTAAAGCTTGTCCAGCAATATTAGTAACAGCGCTAAAAGTAGTTTTACTGAGAACAATTTGGTCTTGTCCCTGCTCAAAATTGCTAATGTAATCAACGCCTAAAGTACTACTAAAGGCACCACTACCTTGGAACAGATACTTATCTTTACCACTTCCGCCAGTGAGAATATCATCGCCCAGTCCGCCCACAAGGGTATCATCTCCCGCTAATCCTTGCAGTTGGTCATTGCCTGCACCACCTGAGAGATGATTATTTAAGGCATTACCTGTAAGACGGTCATTACCTGTACCACCTTTGGCATTTTCGATGACGTTGTTACCAGAGAGAATCAGTTTGAGATTACTATTCACGGTTTGTGATGTGGTCACACCCAAATTCACCTTAACAGCAACAGTACTAGCACTGAAGTCAATTGTATCAATACCACCTGTGGCGGTTTCGCTAATTGTATCAGTCCCTAAAGCAGTATTCGCTGCAAAAGCATAGGTGTCATTTCCTGCACCACCTGCGAGAGTATTATTGGCACTATTACCCTTGAGGATATTATTGCCTGCATTCCCTGTACCGTTGATTGCTGCCGTTCCTGTGAGGGTGAGGTTTTCCACGTTAGTTGGCAAAGTCGTGGTGACAGCAGAACTGAGGGTATCGGTGATAGTGGTGGTGACAGTACTTGTACCCAGACTCGCATTAGTGGGAGTTGTCAGCTTCAGGGTGAAGGTTTCATCTGCTTCACTAATGGAATCATTGAGAATGGGGATATTGATAACTTTACTGATGTCGCCTGGATTGAAAGTTAGGGTTCCAGTAGTGCTGGTGTAGTCTGAACCGGCTGTAGCTGTGCCGTTAGCGGTAGCATACTTAACAGTGACAGTTTGGCTGCTGGCTTGGGAGAGACTAACGGTATATGCTGCGTTTTGCGGACTGATTAAGCCTTCGACGATTGTCTGGCTAGGACTGAGGTTGATGGTGATACCAGAGGGATCATCATTGGTAATCGTGCCGGTGACTGCTGTTGTCGTGCCGATGGTGTAACCTGTTCCTGTTGCCAGAGTTAAAGCGATGGTTTCATTAGCTTCAAAGGTGGTGTCTGCGCTGGGGTCGATAGTTAGGGTTTTTGTACTACTTCCCGCAGCAAAGGTAATGCTTCCTGTGGTGGCTGTGAAACTGGCTGCACCGCTTTGGGTGTAGTCTGTGTTGAAGGTGGCTGTACCAGCAACGTTATAGTTAACAGTTAAGGCGTTGGTAGTGCTTCCGGTTCTGGTGAAGGTGTAAACCAAATTAGCTGTCCCATCTTCTAGGACGCTGCTTGGAGATACAGCCAGGGTAATGCTGGGGGGGGCATCTAGGGTGAGAGTTTGATCGGAAAACTGGATTCTTTCGAGATCATATAGTTTATCGATGCCATCACGATTAGCCACTGAATCGGTAACTGTATAAACACCTCCACTACTAGTTACTTGATATTGGGAACGAGTACCTGAGTAAACAGCGATATCATTACCAGTCCCACCGTAGAGAGTATCATTACCTAAACCACCCTGTAAACGGTCATCACCTTGTTCACCAAACAGGACATCATTACCAGCTAATGCGTTGATGGTATCATTACCTAAACCACCGAATAATTGATCGGGGTAACTCGAATAATTACTACCATTAACAGTATCATTGATATTCGCAGCGTTGAAAATGAAATCACTGGCTTGTAGTAGGCTGGGATTGATGTTAAGGAGTTTGATTTGGGACTGATCGCCACTAAAATAAGTCGTAATCAGCGCATTGTTTTCACCATCATTACTAATGAGTAATTTCAGGGTATTCCAATCACTAATTTTCAGGTTTCTGACATCAATTCTGTCTTGTCCTTGAACAAAGTCTATGACGACATCGTTGCCTGGATCGTATTGCAAGTTGAAGACATCATTACCTGTGCCACCGTAGAGAGTATCATTGCCTGCACCCCCGTCTAAACGGTCATCACCTTGTTCACCAAACAGGACATCATTACCAGCTAATGCGTTGATAGTATCATTACCTAAACCACCGAATAATTGATCGGGGTAACTCGAATAATTACTACCATTAACAGTATCATTGATATTCGCAGCGTTGAAAATGAAATCACTGGCTTGTAGTAGGCTGGGATTGATGTTAAGGAGTTTGATTTGGGACTGATCGCCACTAAAATAAGTCGTAATCAGCGCATTGTTTTCACCATCATTACTAATGAGTAATTTCAGGGTATTCCAATCACTAATTTTCAGGTTTCTGACATCAATTCTGTCTTGTCCTTGAACAAAGTCTATGACGACATCGTTGCCTGGATCGTATTGCAAGTTGAAGACATCATTACCTGTGCCACCGTAGAGAGTATCATTGCCTGCACCCCCGTCTAAACGGTCATCACCTTGTTCACCAAACAGGACATCATTACCAGCTAATGCGTTGATAGTATCATTACCTAAACCACCGAATAATTGATCGGGGTAACTCGAATAATTACTACCATTAACAGTATCATTGATATTCGCAGCGTTGAAAATGAAATCACTGGCTTGTAGTAGGCTGGGATTGATGTTAAGGAGTTTGATTTGGGACTGATCGCCACTAAAATAAGTCGTAATCAGCGCATTGTTTTCACCATCATTACTAATGAGTAATTTCAGGGTATTCCAATCACTAATTTTCAGGTTTCTGACATCAATTCTGTCTTGTCCTTGAACAAAGTCTATGACGACATCGTTGCCTGGATCGTATTGCAGGTTGAAGACATCATTACCTGTGCCACCGTAGAGAGTATCATTGCCTGCACCCCCGTCTAAACGGTCATCACCTTGTTCACCAAACAGGACATCATTACCAGCTAAGGCGTTGATAGTATCATTACCTAAACCACCGAATAATTGATCGGGGTAACTCGAATAATTACTACCATTAACAGTATCATTGATATTCGCAGCGTTGAAAATGAAATCACTGGCTTGTAGTAGGCTGGGATTGATGTTAAGGAGTTTGATTTGGGACTGATCGCCACTAAAATAAGTCGTAATCAGCGCATTGTTTTCACCATCATTACTAATGAGTAATTTCAGGGTATTCCAATCACTAATTTTCAGGTTTCTGACATCAATTCTGTCTTGTCCTTGAACAAAGTCTATGACGACATCGTTGCCTGGATCGTATTGCAAGTTGAAGACATCATTACCTGTGCCACCGTAGAGAGTATCATTGCCTGCACCCCCGTCTAAACGGTCATCACCTTGTTCACCAAACAGGACATCATTACCAGCTAATGCGTTGATAGTATCATTACCTAAACCACCGAATAATTGATCGGGGTAACTCGAATAATTACTACCATTAACAGTATCATTGATATTCGCAGCGTTGAAAATGAAATCACTGGCTTGTAGTAGGCTGGGATTGATGTTAAGGAGTTTGATTTGGGACTGATCGCCACTAAAATAAGTCGTAATCAGCGCATTGTTTTCACCATCATTACTAATGAGTAATTTCAGGGTATTCCAATCACTAATTTTCAGGTTTCTGACATCAATTTTGTCTTGTCCTCGAACAAAGTCTGTGACAATATCATTGTCTTGTTCGTATTGAAAGTTGAAGACATCATTACCTGTCCCACCGATTAAGGTATCATTACCTCGACCACCTTCTAAACTGTCATTTCCACCTGATCCAGAAAGTGAATCATTACCACCGGCGCCTTGGATAGTATCGTTTTCCGAATTCCCAGTTAAAGTATCGTTATTGTTGGTTCCTGGAATAAGAGCCATAGTTGTAATATCCTTGTTGGGTTTGAAGATTGTTCAGATATCAATCGATGAATGATGGAATGACCTGTAAATTTCATCAAAATTCCCTCAATACCTTTGTCAAGAACAGAGGTAAATGGTTACGCAAAATGATTTATGCGATCGCACGCGCGATCGCATGACAAATGCTTTGATGATCAGTGAGGATAGCCCTGCTAACGTAAATAAGTAATTATTCTGAAGGTAGATGCAACATTTAAGTAATCAATTAGCTTCTTCACAGGAGTTTAGCCAGATTTCGGAGAAGTATATGTAAAGATTATGTAAAATTCCCCGTAAATTATAATTTTTATGCAAATTCCGTTAAAAATCAATTCGGAGTCAGGATTTTATTCTTGAGTGCGAATTACAGCATGTTTCTCTAAATCGACCATGCTGTAAGGGTAAAGCACATTGCTAAACTCCTAGGTGGATATAACCTCAAGAGTATTTGGCTACATTAATTTTGCTGAGTTGCAAGATACCCGACTTCTTAAAGAAGTCGGGGATCTGATAAGGAGCAACACTTTATACTAGCGTTTCAAGTCTCAATTTTTTGCTTTCTGTGTTAATGCGGCTATTTGTCGCTGCTGTTCTTTAACAACAAGAGATAATGTTGTAATCATTGCTTGTTGGTCTTTAACGGCTTTAGCTAATACCGCCAAAATATTAAAGGGTTGAATTGCTGTTTTATCCGCCGATGCTAAAATATCAGGGACTTGTTCAGCAATAAATCCTAAGTGCAATTTTTGCTCAGTGTCGTCTTTATAAATGTATTTCACTGGATTCAAATTTTTTAATATTTCCGCAACTTCTTGCTGAGAAAGGTCTGTAATCTGGTCTTTTAATTCTATGGATGAATCTTGAAATAAATCGCCATAAACTCTGACATTTCCTTGGATATGTAGCTTGGTATCTAAATCGGGGGTAGGTGTACCAATCCCGACATTACCTGTGGCGGTGACAATGAATTGAGTCACGCCGTTACTATCTGCTAGGCGAGTAATTGGCTGTTGATAGGTAAATTGAGTTGCTGTGGTTAAGGCTTGTGCAAAAGCTTTATTAACTGTGAAAGAATTACCTTCTGCGGCAATTTTGGTAATTAGTCTCGCTTGTGTTGTTGAGCCATCAGTGACTGATATTATATCACCAATGTTCAATTCTTGGATAAATGTTGTGCCACTTCCCTTTACAAGATCACTATTGCTCGTAATTTGCCCTTGACCTGTTAAAGGTGCTGCACCTTGATTATGCAATCTTGCTAAGGGTTTTTCGATGCCGATACCCACATTGCCGTTTGTCTGCAATAATGTCATGCGGGTTTTATCTGCCGTTTGCAATGACAAGTTGGCATTGTTGAAACTGCTAATTACCCCAGAAGAAATTGCGATCGCTCGATCAAAATGATAGCCTGGGCGATCGCTCTTGAAATGTACCCAATTCTCATCTTGCGGCCCAATATCTACATAGCCATTGCCAGTATTAATACGTAATGCGCCTGATTGATTGCCTCTAATCGCACCATTGATATGTAGCTTTTCTTGAGGAATATCTACGCCGATGCCAACATTACCAGTATCATGGGCTACTGTAACTTGATTTGTGCCTGCTGTTTGCAGTGATAGGTTAGTATTGCCATCACTACCAATTCCACCAGCGACGATGACGGGTTTGTCGAAGTGGTAGGCTGGGCGGTCTGTGACAAAATGTGACGAATTGGCATCTTGAGGGCCAATATCGACATAACCATTCCCAGTATTAATCCGTAAAGCGCCTGACTGGTCACCTCTAATCGCGCCACCGAGATGCAGTTTTTCCAAGGGCTGATCTACACCAATGCCCACATTTCCCGTATTATAGGAAAGTTTAAAGTGGGTTGTACCTGCGGTTTGCAGAGATAAGTCTCTATTTCCTAAGCTGGTAATTAATCCTGATTCGACGCGAATATCTTTGTCAAAATAGTAACCTTCCAAGTCTGTTGTGAAATGTATCCATTTATCTTCTTGGGGTGCAATATTCACAAAGCCAAACTTGTTACTAATTCTGACCGTCCCCGCAACATGAAGTTTTTCTTGAGGAGTATCTATCCCAATCCCAACGTTACCGCTTGTTTGCAATAGTGTCACTTGGGTGATACCTGCTGTTTGCAATGATAAATTACTATTTGCATCACTGCTAATTACACCAGTTTTCAGGGTAATTCCTTTGTCAAAATGGTAGCCGGGACGGTCGGTAACAAAGTTGGAGAAATCAGCATTTTGCGAACCAACATCGACATAACCTGTACCGCTACTAATTCTTAAAGCACCAGATTGATTACCGCGAATCGCACCATTTAAATGTAATTTTTCTTGAGGAATATCAATACCGATGCCAACATTACCATTTTTATTAGATACTGTAATTTGAGTTGTGCCTGCGGTTTGTAAAGATAAGTTTGTATCTGAATCGCTGTTAATTACGCCAGTTTTCAGGGTAATTCCTTTGTCAAAATGGTAGCCGGGACGGTCGGTAACAAAGTTGGAGAAATCAGTATTTTGCGAACCAACATCGACATAACCTGTACTGCTACTAATTCGTAAAGCACCTGATTGGTCGCCGCGAATCGCACCATTTAAATGTAATTTTTCTTCGGGTTTATCTACACCGATGCCAACATTACCATTTTCATGAGATACTTTAATTTGAGTTGCGTCTCCAGTTTGAAGTGACAAATCGGTATTTTCATCACTGCCAATTAAACCAGTTTTGACGGTAATTCCTTTGTCAAAATGGTAGCGGGGGCGGTCGGTGACAAAGTGTGAGAAATTTCCATCTTGAGGACCGACATCAACAAAGCCATTCCCAGAATTAATCCGTAAAGCACCAGATTGATTACCGCGAATTGCACCATTTAAATGTAATTTTTCTTGGGGTGTATCTAGACCGATACCAATAAAACCTTCTTCGGTAACTATTAGCTGTGTTTCTTGGCTACCATTGGTAAACCGTGCAATGGTTGGCTGTTGATAAGTAAAGTTGGCTGCTGCTAAAGGCGGTTCAAAGGCTTGATTAACTGTTAGAGATTGATTACTAGAATCGATGGTAGCGATGATTCTAGTTTGACCATTAGCTGTAATAGCATCGCCTACACGTAATTCTGTTTGAAAAACAGTATCGTTACCTGTAACTATTAAACTACCAGTGGTATTAAAAATTGTACCTGTACCAGATAAGGAAGGCGCATTGTGAATGTGTAGTTTTGCTTGGGGTGATTTTGTCCCAATCCCGACTCTACCAGGAATATATTTACCCTCATCCTGTTTACCAGTGACATAAAGATTAGCCTGGATTTCTAAATCTCCAGTCATGATCCCGCCGGTTTTATCAAAACAATTCACCAACAGCGGAAATATTTCACGGTAGTCTTCAATGATGGATTCTGTGCTGTCATAAAAAGCTAGTGGACTGTAATAATGTTGAATACCTTGCGCTGGTTGGGGGATGAATTTTTTGGCTTCCTCGTCATAAGGTAATTCAATCTTGGTTTGACTTTGCGGACGTAGTGGTATTAGCCAGTAATCACCTGTTTGATAGCTAAGATTTGTGTCGGAAAAACTCACCTGAATCCCAGCGTCTAAATTAATCCACTGGGAACCCGGGCTAGTTTGATTAATGGGGATAGTTCCTGTATTAGTTGTTTGATCCCAACGGCGAACTTTTGGTTTATTCTTGAGGGGAAAATTGTCAAGAGTAATGGGTGTATCTCCGACTCTTGATGAGGGGTCAAAAACTAGTTTTTTATCGGATGTCCCAGCCATTAAACGGACTAAAATTCCCGGTTCACCTTTAAGTTCTCGTTCTTTATCGGTAATTTCTACCCATTGATTTGCTTGAAATGATTGCGCAGGATCGCGACCGGGATTATCTATAGTAATGTTATTACGTTCAATGTCTCGAATCTCACTCACAACAATGCCGTTATCTCGCGACCATTTAAAGGTGGCAATGCTACCCTCTTGACTGGGTTGGTGAATTTCAACGCGATATAATCGATTATCTAAGGCGTTGGTATTGCCTGTATTAGTTGTGTTATCAAAATTAACAGCGAGGAGTTTCTTTTGATTATCAGCTTTGTTAATTAATTTTTCTAATTCCTTGAGTACAATGGCTTTACGTTGGGCTTTAATTTGACTAATTGCATCTTCTGTGGTGGCTTTTTGTTCATCTTCCAAAAATTTTGCATCGAATTTAATTTCTAGCAGCTTGACTTGCCAAACTGTCTTTGTGCGGGTGGTAGTATCAGGTACAGATGTATCTAAGGCGATTTCACGAATTTCTGGATCTTCCAGGACAGTTACGTGACGTTCCCAGACATCAAGATAGACTAAATACTTACCTGAATTTATTTCCAAGCTAGGATAATCTGGCTGATGTTTGTAAGTGGTATCATTGTCTTCTAACTCGCACAGTAAACCACTAACATAAATTTGACCAGGGGCAATTTTTAAATCACCATCAATAATACTAATTTTAAAATTGTCAGCGGTTTTATTCGCTCCTGTGGTGCCAATAATATTTTTGCCTAGGGATTGATGCAGGTAATTTTGAATATCAACTTGTTCATTCCAATCAGCGTCTAGTTGCACCCTTCCCTGTTGCATCCAAACGCCATTATAGTGTTTACGGGGTTGAAAACTTAAACGGGTAAAATCTCCCTTCATAATATTTAACTTCCTTAAGTATTGTAAAAAATATTTGCTGTAATTCCGAAACGTAAATATTCATTCAGGCTGGCTTGCAAGCTAGCTTGACGCTGTGGTTGTTCTAAGATATTAAATACACCAATTTCTGCACCATCTTCCGCACCTTGAGAAATTTCTAACGCCACGTTTTGACTCAGTTGGGCATAGGCTGGATTACCATAAGTTGTGGAGGTAAAACTAGGTTGGAGACTGGTTAAAATGACTATTTTTTGCGTGACATTTGATAAACCTTGATTGGCTGGTAACCAATTCATCCCATCATCTGTTGATTGTAAAATGCTACCGATCGCAGTTCCCGCAAATATAGAAAGATTTTGCTCAGTCTTGTTCACAGCCAAGGACGTAATATTACTATAAGTCCCATTGACTTCGCTAAGTTCCCAACTGTCGCCGTTATCTTGGGAACGGAAGATATCGCCGCTGCTACTTCCCGCTATCAGGTAGTTAATCGTAAAGGTAGTACCAGTAGTAGGTAAGTCATTACTCAAGGCGCTATCTATATATATAACTTCTTGGTTAGCTGGGATATCAATTACAGTTCTGGTTTCATTACCAATGGTAATTACACTACCTTTAGCGAGTTCTTGGTGAAATTTTGTCCCCTGACCAATTAATTTACCATTTTCGCTGGTAATAGTTCCACTGGCAGTTTTTTGATAAGCAACTAAGGCGGTAATATCTGGATTGATTAAGCCTTGATTGATGCGTCGCCATTGTTCACAATCTGCTTCCCAGCGATAAATCCCCCCACCAGATGTGGCGGCGAAAATTTGTCCGTTATTTTGATTGATTGCTAAGGACGTAATTTGCAGATTTCTCAGGTTATAGTTTAACGCTTTCCAGTTTGCACCATTATCTTGAGAAACAAAAACTCCACCCCCCGCAGTTCCGGCGAAAATTTTGCTGTTGTTGATGTCAACAGCTAAAGTAATGACGTTGAGATTTTTTAACCCAGTATTCACTGACTTCCAAGTAGTTTCATTTTCGGGAAGGCGAAAAATCCCATTGCCAAATGTAGCTGCAAACAAATAACTTTGACCGTTAAATGTGAGACGATTAAAGGCTGTGACATCTGTATTCACCGGCGAATTTTTATCCGCAAATTCAGTGGGTGCAATCGCCTCTGTGTCATTATGTAATTCCAGACGCAGAATCCCGCCATCTGTTGTCCCTGCTAATAAAATATTGTTGTAGGTGAAAAGAGCGGTAATATATTGATCTGCGGTATTGTCATGGAAAGGCAACCATTGATTGTTGATGTAACGTAAAATTCCGTTACCTTCTGTCCCTGCAAAGACTTCTTGATTGTTAAGATTCACAACTAACGCCGCAATTGGGGCGGGTAATTTTCCGTTTAATTCTTTTTGCAGTTTCTCTAAAGCTAAGTCAGGTTGACAACGATAGCGACGTGGTGTCCGAGAAGCATTTGGGACAAAACAAAATCTCATACAACCATCTTGTCGCCGTAATACTGTGACTTTTTCTGTAAAAATGCTGTTGCTACTTTCTAGACTCCTGACTGTTGTCATCCCGAAAATAGTTGTGCGATAGATTTCTGTGTTAGTTCCAGGTGCAGCAATTGTTAAAGGATTTTCTGGTTTTCCGCGATCGATAATACTGTCGGTAATCTCCAAATATGACACTGTATCAGCTAAGGCGATCGCACCGCAAATACTTTCACCAATTGTAATACTTAAATTTTGATTATCTTCGAGATTAATATCTGTGGCATCAGGTAAGATGCGATCGCAAAACTTTTTACTTTCGTCTTCTTCCTCCTCACTCATTTGGGGTAATGCACATTGCCATTGATTCAGCACTGTCTCTAGAAACGAGAATACACGAGAAACTTGCCGCAGCGCTAGTTGCAAGAGTCTAATTAAATTATTTTGGGAATTGGGACTATCGACACCAATACCTAAATCAATGATTTTGTGGATGAGGTTGAGACAGTAAATAATCATTGCAATCAGCGAAAATCCGTCATCTGCTGCTGTGATGGGCTGATTATCTTCATCGGCTTTCATTACCTTGAATCCACCATGTTTGGGGACTAAAGTACTATGGAATATTTCTAATTTTTTCAAATTTCCAGGGAGGACAGTTAGTTTACCTTCAACCAACAAACCGTTGAGAGTAAATTTTCCCGGATCTGTTCTGTCTTTGGCAATACCTTTAATTGATAAATTACCTAATAAATGGGGACGATATTCATCAGCAGCCACAATTTGTAAATGTTTACCGGCGGGAATGTTGAGAGTTAAATCTCCCTGATAGGTATGATTATCTCTGAGAACAATTACCCCCATTTCGTCATCACGAATTAAAGCAACTTTCGCTTTAGGGGTAATATATAACAGCCAATGTTCGCCTTCATAACTTTGAGGAACATCGGGGAGAGTTGTATTGTTTTTTAATTCGATGAGTTTACCATTGCTATTCACCGCCTTACCAGCAGTTAAGATTTTATTTCGGAAATCAATGGTTAATCCTGAGAGGACACCCGGTTGAAACTGCGGCGAAATATTCGGATCTGACTCGAGAATTTTACCTTTAACATCGATTGTCAAACTTACCAGGGGAACAACAGAATCAGGAATTTTATTGGGATATTCGCCGATTTGAATTTCCCATTGAGGTGGTTGTTCTGCTGCTTTATAGATAATAACGATGAGAATTTTTTGCGGATTTTGGAGTTTATTTTGTTTGGCGTAGTCTTTGAGGTCGATGCGATAATTAATGGTTAAATTTATATTATTCCCGGCGTTATCTACCGCAGTTCCCCGATAAATAATTACCTGATTTTCGCCTACAGTCGCGGTGACATTTAAACCTGTGAAAATTCCTGGTTGAAATTGCGGCGGTTCATAACCTGTGGATAAAATTCTTTGATCGTCGGGATTCCTCACTAATCGCTGGAGGGGAATATAGAATAATTCTGCACAATATTCCCAAATTTTGACATTGTTGTTCCAATTTTGGACTGCGGTTAACAGTGGGTTTTCCGTGATTAATATTGATTGTGCCACATCCCAGGTAATGCGACTGACAGAACGGGATATGGTGTTGAGAAGTGACTGAGTGCGATCGTAAGTTCCACCGCCAATATTGTGACTAAAAGCGTAGGAGTAACTGACTTCTACAGTTTTTGGTATAGTTTGGGTTGTGAAAGCTAATCGACCTGATTTTAAATCGACAATAACTTTTGGGGAAAAATCAGTAGGAGGAATTTCCCATTTACTTAAATCACCGATAAAAATTTCTTCTGGCTTGATTGGTTGTTCGTCAGCAAAAATTTTTAAAACTGGTGGATCGTTATTAAAGAATCCTTCATCTTCTGGCTGTTGTCCAGCTGCGATCGCTTTTCGTCTTGCAGATAATTCCGCAGTAATTGCATCGCGATCTGAGTATAAGTCACCAGGAAGATTAATCGGTTTAGCTAAACTGGTAATTTCTGTTTCTGTTTGCGGTTGATTAAATAAAGGTATGTCATCACCAAGGGGATTAAAACTATAGAATAGTCCTTGATTTTCATTTTCATATAACCTGGCTGTTACCTTTTCTATAGGATAGGTTTTAAGCCGCCAAATTAAAATATTAATACTACCGAGATTAGCACTTCCCTGTCCAGAAGTGCGACGAATATCTAAAGTCCGCGCCGGATTCTGTGTTGGTTTACGCAGGTTGAAATTGACAACATCCAGACGGAGATTGTTAAGATTTTGCGTAGTGGCTAAAGATTTAAAATTCTCGACTACCTTCGCCCGCCAACCAGTGATATCAAATACTAATTGTTCTAAAATTGGGACTGTGCCTTTACGCGATCGCAAGGCTAAGGTGTTGGCAATATAGGCGCGTCTGGCTTGCCCAAATGTCCGAAAACCTTGGGAATATAATTTTACATCTAATAAATCGCCAATATAAGGTACTACCCATTCGTCGCAGGTTTCAATAAACCAGTTTTCGTAGAGGTTTTCAATATCATCTTCTATTTGAATGAGTTCTTTTTCGATGACACCAAGTAAGGCGCGTAATGTTCCATGATGCAATTCTTCATCGCGGATGCGGTAAATTGCTGGTAGGAGTTTGTATAAACGTTCTTCTGGTTGGTAGTTCATAAGGTGGGAGAAGGCAGAGTGCAGAAGGTAAAATTATTTTTTATTGGTATCTTGGTGTGTGAAAAATTATTTAAGTAACGAACCGCCAAGGACGCAGAGGACGCGGAGGTAGAAGAGTTTGAGAGAGATTTTGCATAATTGATGAAAAGGTTAAATAAAATTCTCTTCCTCTCTGCGCGACGGACACTTTGCTCAAGTCGGCAAAGCCGCCCACGCAAGTGTCCTCCTCTGCGCCTCTGCGTGAGAAAAATTCTTTACGTTGTCCATATTTCACCGGTTAAAGTAATCCCGTTGGGATTGAGTAATAACATTTCGGCGGGTGAAATTTGGTTCTTTTGTTGATTCCATGTCGCTTCTTGGGCGATTAAAGATTCTTCGACAGTTTTGCTAAAACCTCGCAGATATAGTCCATTCAAATCGACAGCTACCACACCAGGGACAGATTGCATGGCGGCGATCGCTTCTGCTGAGGTGACAGGTTGTGCAAATAGCCGATTTTCAAAGGCAAATTTGGCTTTAATGGCTTGTCGCACTGCTGCTAGTACGGGTTCGGGCTGTCGTTTGGAATCTATAATAATCTTGGCATCAACGTTAAAGTATAGGGGTTTGTAGGATTGTACTTGCACTGCTACCTGGACTGGATCGCGGGCTGTATCTATGGCTGTGACTAAGTTCTGGTAAAGGCTGGATTCTGGTAATACAGCTGCACCTCCTATGGCGGCTATGGTCAGATGTACTATTTGAGTAGCCCCAATTTGTACTACTTTTACCTGGGCTTTCCCAATACCAGCAAAGGCGCGGGTAAAGTCTTCAAAATCTTGCCGAGACACGATGCGATCGAGAGTTCGTACTGTCAAAGGGGCGCTGATGCGGGCTTCCTCCATTGATTCCCTAGAAGCTGCACCGGTGGCTGGTACGGGGTTTGTTACGCCTTGAATCCCTAAGGGTCGAGTTTTTAACTGAGTTAGCAAATTTTGATTGATGTTTCCCCCTAAGCCAATTCCCGTGCGATAGATGGCGGAGATGTTTTCTTGTCCTGTAGGCAGACGCGCCCCGCTTTTACCATCGCCGAAAATTACTCTGGTGCTACCATCGTCATCGATGCGGGTGATGTAATTTTGGTCAAGGTTACTCAATCCATACAAAAAGCGAACTTCTTCCCAACGCACTCCATCAACATACACTTCTAAGGTGCTTTGATTACCGCTTGGTGTCGGTGCGGCTACGTAGGTTAAGGGTGGTTTCTTTAAGGTGAAACGCTGATTTTTTAATGTACCGTTCCCGCTTCCTAAGACTTCGGGGATTGTCTCGCCTTGGGTAGCTGCGACTACATTAGCATAGACAATTGTTGTCTCTGGGTCATAGCAATTTTGCAGTGGTTGCTGTAGTTTGAGGATGGGTAATATTTGGTCTTCTGGTGGTGTGGCGATCGCACAAACTTCGCTGACTGTTTCGTCATCAACTTTGGCTGGTTGTAATTCGATGTCTGCTGTGTCGCTAATTTCTCTGCTAATTTCTATATAGCCGTCAACGCCATTGCGATCGCGTAAATGCCATTTTTTTAATTTTGGGTTCTTTTCGTTAACGATGGGTACAGACATTACTTGGAGTAAATCGCCAATTTTTAAATCTACATAGGAGAAGGTATCGGGGGAAGTTAAAATACCAATGCCACCGATATAAATCTGATTGTTATATTTCATAATCGTCTTGACATCGATATTTCTTAAATTCTGATTTCTCTCTTCCCATTTTTTACTATTTTTCCCCACCCGGAAAACACCACCGCTATCTGTTCCTACAAAGATGTTATCTCCCCCATCAACGATGAGACAACGGATATGTACATCTTGAAGATTGTCGTTAAATGGTTCCCATTTTTGCGTTTCTTGTAGAAATCGCTGCACTCCACTATCAGCAGTTCCCGCAAAAATATCTCCGTTTTTATTTATATCTACTGCTGTGACATTGATATCTGATAATATTGATTGCCAACTGCCGATATTATATTGATAACGAGAAAGTCCCCCATTTGTCCCAGCAAATAATAAGTCTAAGTTATTCTGAACTCTAAATACCAGACAGTTAATATCACCATTTGTTAAGCCATTGTTGTTGTTCGCCCAACTTTCACCATTATCGGTAGAGAGATAAATACCGCCTTTAGTGGTTCCCGCAAAAATCCGCTGATTTCTATCTACAACTAAAGCAGTAATGTTTTTATTTGTTAAATTTTTGTTGACTGCCTGCCAAATAGTCCAATCCGATTTTAAACTGTCAAATTTTAACCGAAAGATCCCATCTGACGTAGTTCCCGCAAAAATATCGCCTGCTTGATTAATTGCTAATGCAGTGATATCTCTACTCGTCAACTCTTCGTTGATTGGTTCCCAATTTTCACCGTTATCTTTTGATTTAAATACGCCACCTTCAGTCCCCGCAAACAGATAATTCTTTCCGGCGGTGGAAAAACTGACAAGCGATCGCACTGCGGTATTGCTTAAGCTGGTATTTCTCCGTTCCCAGGTTTCGCGGTTTAAGCAATAGACTCCACCAATATTTTTGATGACAGCGCGGATATATTTACCGCTAACTATCAAAGTTTTATCTACTGTTAATCCTGGGACATATTCTTTCAGGTAAATTTGATTCTCCTGAATTGGATCTTGAAAAATTTCCTGCTGTTTAGCGACAACTGTCAAGGGTTCTGCAACTAAATTTAACTGTTCGCTGTTCACTAACACAACCGTCTCCCGCAAACCAAAATGATTCCGGGAAGTAACATCAGTCTTAGTTTCAATTTCTGTAACTTTGGCGGTTAAACCAAATTTTTCCAAGGACACAGTTGATGTACTTTTAACTTGACAAGGTTTGGTATCAGTGTTGTCTTCCCTCACCAAAACAATCCAGCTATCTGGTAAAATTTTTGGATATAAAGTATCTAAATCTAGCTTTTGATTGCCATTCTCTTTCTTGGCTTCAATTTTAAAATTAGGCCATTCTGGTTTTTGTGAATCTACACTTTTATCTTCCACAAAACCCGCAAACGGTGTACCAGCAAACACATATCTGATAGTAAACGGCGTACTGGGAGTTAAAGGCGGGATAAAATCACTATCAACACTGATATGAGTATCATCTGCGATCGCAGTAACGGTTTTGCTTTGACTTTCCACAATGATGCGATCGCCTACTTTTAACTCTTGGGTAAATTTCGTCCCGCTACCAGTTAAGACTTTAGCCGCTTGACTAGCGATCGCCCCTGTACCCAGTTTACTAAAAGCAGTCAGCGAAGTAACGTTATGATTTGACAAAGCAGTATTAATTGCTTCCCAGCTATTGCTATTAGCAACATAACGAAAAACACCACTCGTAGTCCCTGCATAAATATCGCCGTTAGTCTCATTCACAGCTAGTGCTTGCACATCTAAAATATTTGAACCTAGATTAAACTCCTCCCAAGTATTAACGTTATGAGTGAACCCAAAAACTCCGCTATTCGTACCCGCTAAAATCTGGCGTACACCATTGTAATTATAGGTAATTAATGAACGTACAGATTTACCTTGTAATTTTCTCAAATTCCAAAATACATCTTGGTTCTGAAATCCATAAATCCCATCATCGGTGCCGGCTAAAATGTAACTATCACCAATAAAAAATGTAGTTCCACTAGCTAAATTTGAACTAAAAGCAGAATCAATCGTCAATTCTTGATTATTCGCTGCTATGCTAGAAATAGTGCGACGTTGACCAGCCGCAATAATCACATCACCTACTTTCAATTCGTCCGCAAAATTTGTGTTAGTCCCTGTTACTGTAGTGTCTGTACTGGAAATTGTTCCTTTACCTTGCTGGACATTACAGGTAACTAGTGAACGAATTACTTTAATTAATGGTTTTTTCTGCCAATTCTTTCCTTGATCGGCCGAGTAATATATACCATCATCAGTACCAAGGAAAATGTAATTACCGCTAATAGAAAAAGATGGAATATTCGATAAATTAGAATCAAAAGCGGAATCAACCTTTAAAGTTGTATCATTAGTGATTTCAGTTACTATTTTTGATTGCCCTGCGACATTAATAACATAGCCAATCGCAATTTCTTTAGTAAATGCTGTGCTATTACCTGTGATGTTAATCCCATCGCTGCTAATTGTCCCTGTACCGATAATTGTAGTGGAATATTCGTCAATTGCCCGGACAACTGTATTTGGTAAACCTGTATTTATTGATTCCCAATTATTTGTACCAGCGGATCTAAGTCCAACAGTACCGATATTTAGTTGTGCCCAATTTTCACCATTATCTTTTGAGGAAAACACGCCACCGCTAGGAGTTCCCGCAAAAAGATAGCCGTTAGTATCAATATATAAAGTTTGAATATTGAGATTCGTTAAACCAACATTGACAGCTAGCCATTTTTCTTGGTCTTCTTGATAGCGAAATACACCGCTACCTTCAGTTCCCACAAATAGCTTGCCACTAATTTGATTAAAAGCTAAAGTCCGAATATCTGTAGTTGGCAAGCCTTTATTAAAAGCTGTCCAATTTTGACCATCGTTACTGGTGCGAAAAATACCACCATTAATTGTACCGCCGAAATTCCGCTTGATATCATCAGGCATATCTTGCCACTTCGGGGCATTATAGCCAAACAACGTCGCCCGTTGCCGAAAAGCGAATACCTGCGGTTGCAAAAGTGGAGATAACCGCAGATTTTTGTCCCAAGTAATAGCGGTATATCCCGCCTCTGGCTTGATTTCCACCGTTACCAAAGTGAGTAAATACCAAAGTTCCGCCTGTTGTGCGTCGATTAGCAGAATGCGATCGCCTGGTTGTAATTGCGTTGCAATTCCCTGCAAGTATAATTTTTCTGTCGTAGCATTAATCACCTGGGGTTTTGCCAATCGGGGTTTTAGTCCATTCCACTCCACATGGGCGATAATTTCGGCACTGGTTTCAAAAGTTTGGGGTAACTCGTCCCCCTGAGGAACACTGACAACTTGAGTACCCTTCGGCACTTTCGCCACATCAGGACTATTGGGAGTATCCTCCACTCCAAACGCCAAAAAAGTACTAGCCGCCACACCTGGGTTAAGTTCATAACCAATACTGCGAGCTAATTCCAGCACCGAACGCTGTTCAATAGCCGTGTTAATATAGCCTTCATTGGCGATCCGTTCTTGGTAAAAAGTCAGCACATCCGCTACCATTGCCCAAGCATCCAAAAGAGCGATCGCGGGATCGTCATTCGCCCGAGTATTGAGTTTAGCCAGAGGGCGATCGTCTGGTTGTGCTGGATTTCCTGGCTGCTTTGAGAGATTAGCTAGCATCCTTTGGCGAAAAGTCGCCCAATCACCAATGCGGTAACTGAGGGCGGGTAAACCAGGGCGATTGTAGATTTCTGAATTCATAGTTGTCAGTTGTCAGTTGTCATTTGTCATTGGGCATTGGGCATTGGGCATTGGGCATTGGGCATTGGGCATTGGGCATTGAAAACAATTTTGGATTTTGGATTTTAAATTTTAGATTAGAATCCAAAAGACGCTCGTGGACTCGCTAACGCTGCGCTATCGCAAATCTAAAATCTAAAATTCCTTGTCCCCCTTGTCCCCCTCATCCCCTTCATCCCCCCTCTGCCCTCTGCCCTCTGCCTTCTTCACAACCCCCCCTCCATCACAAACTCAATCTTCCCTTTAGTTGGTGTATTTGGATCGTTTTCCAACAAAGCAATTTCTAACCGCCCAATGTTAATTTGACCGGCTTGAATTTCCAACTGTGAACTTTGTTGTTGCAGATTCCAACGTTGGAATTTCGTTACTTTCACAGAAAGCACACCCGCTACTTGCATAGCCGTCGCTATCACTTTACTTAAAAAGACAGGTTGGGCAAAGGTAAAATTATCAGGGTGAAAAAATCCTAATTGTCCATTGCGTAACACTCGATTACTAAATACATTCAACAGTTCTTCTTTGACTTGACTGCTAAAATAATCCGGGGCAACTTTCACAGTCATTGCAATATCTAATGGCACAAATATCGGCCCGTCAATTCGGATATCTTGTCCCACTAAACGGTAACTTTCTAAAAAAGTCGCTAACTTATTCTTAAATTCGTCAACATCATATACCTGTTTACCACCCTCCCGGTCTACAGTAATAAAAATTGTGTACCAACTACCAGTCCACCGCCTCGTGGCTACTGCTTTCCGCACACCAGGAAAACGTTGGGTAATAGTTGCATAGTCTGCTTCTGTGACAGCCCGCTTTTGGGTACGAAAGGCTTGGGGTGCATATAGTCGCACTTGTTCAATGGCTTCTGGTTCAGTACCACCCCTCGCCGCTAAGGGGTTGCGGACTTTTTCGATCCAGTTCCGTAGTTGGGTGGTGTTAGGATCAATTTGGTTAATCGCTTCGGCGGCGACATTGCCAACTGTACCATTACCAATACGATAAGTTACTAAAAACTGGGTTTGTGGTTCCGGTTTTTTACCTAAAATATCATCGCCAAACCGCAGATAAGCACCACCATCGTCTTCTGTCTCCACGACAAACTCCCGCGCAAAGCTGTCACTGTTGAGTAAATCCCGTTGCGATCGCCAACATTTCCCCACAGAAAAGGTGTTTGGTAAGGGCGATGTCGCTAGGGGAGAAGAAATCCCAGATGGGTTAGATAATGCAGTGATCTGTCGCAACTGCGTTACACCCAATCTCTTTCTCCCGGTTTCGGCGATTTCTTGTAACCAAATTTGCGGTAAAACATAACGCAAATCTTGTTGCAACGCCTCACTAGCAGGTGCTTTGGGGTCAAAAGGACGTTTGCGGTTCTGTACATAAGCTTGTTGTGTCAAAGGCCCAAATTGCAATCGTGGGCGATAACGTCCCTGTTCGGGTACTTCTGGAAGTTGTTCTTGTACGGTACAGCCATGATCTGCCAGGACAATATTACCCCGCGCAACACTCACATCGGCTACTGGTTTATCATCAACTATGGTGGCAATGCACAAAGCAAAAGGTAAGGCATCACTAGCAGCCCATTCAATTTCTAATAACTCTTTATTGTTATGTAATGGGTCAGTATTTTTTGTAATATTTGTCAACCGCACCACATGGCGATGATTGCTATCTGCATCTATTGTTAAGCCTGTATCTATTCCCTTAATTTCCTCGAAAATCAAGACATCTCCGACTTGCAGCTTGAGATTTTTATTCTCTAACGTTGCTTTCGTCGTCCCTGTTTTTAAATAAAATTCCTGAGCATCCCAAGTATAAAATTTAATCTGATTATGTGATTTATATAAAATAATATCGTGCATGGTTTCAAATATCTGCACCCCAGCATTCACAAGTGTTGGGTAGTCATCAAGAGTAAATTGTGATGGTAGGGAAGCAACTCTGGTATATAATCTGGTTCCTGGTGGCAACTTTTGACCATTCCCTTGATCGTTGACGGCGATCGCCACCCAAGCGCGGGCATTGCAACCATCATGCATGGGATAATCCAACAGCCGCGCATGACGACGAATGGAAACTCGCCTTCTGGCTGTACCTAAATAAGCCTCCGTGGCAACAGCATCTTGAAAATAGCTTAGGCGATCGGCAGCATAGGCGAGTAACTCCACCAACATCACACCAATATCAGAAGGGTTCCGTTCCTGCCATTGCGGTATAGTCACAGTCATCCGGTCTAGCATTAACTGCCGGAAACTCGCATAATCTTTAGCTAGGTAATCAATAATCGGTGGTGTTGTCCTCTCTTGATTCGAGTCCACCACAGGCTGACAATCAAATTCACTCCTACTATCAACCCGAAACGAAAATTCCACCACCGACAACTGGGGATCAAAGCCTGGAGGTTGTTTCGATTGATCGTCGGTATCTACTATACGCAATGTATAAGTAGAGAATTCATCGCCTGCGGTATTGACTCTTAAAGTTAAGACATTGGCAAAACTACTCACAGATATGACAGAAATATCCTTAATTGTCACACCGCCGGCGATCGCCAAATTTTCCTCAGTTAAAGACGATGAATTTGCTGGAACAGCATCTTCCTGTCCGGGGAGATTATGAATAAAATGCACCAGCAGAGTTTTTTTGTCTCTTGCCAACTCTATATAATCAATGCCATTCAGGCTTTTTTGATTCCGAACTATTTTCCGTCGTTGTTCGCTACCAGCCTGATGCTTGAGAACTTGATTTTGGGAACTTACCATCTCAAACCTCACGAGAGAACAGTTCAATTTTTCGTTCTTGAGTCCGACGGATCAAGAACCTAATAGTGATTTCTAATTTGGAGTCTATAGCTTCTACCCGCAAAGCCTCCACCTGAATCACATCACCTAGCCATTGTTCTAAAGCACCTTTAACAATAAACTCCGTAGCCGCAGCCAATTCCCCACTATTAGGTGCAAAAATTAATTGCTGCAAACCACAGCCAAAATCTGGACGATTGACTCGTTCACCAGGGATAGTAAATAGTACCTGCTCAATCATTTGCCGAACATGGTCATTTTCCGTAGCATCAGCTACGCGTCCACGTCCATCAATCCGAAAGGGATAAGCGATTTCCATAATTAGTCATTAGTCATTGGTCATTGGTCATTGGTCATTAGTCATTAGTCATTGGGCATTGGGCATGGGGTATTGGGCATGGAACAAATGACAACTGACAACTGACAACTGACAAATCACATTCCCCTCACCCGCATCTGAGTTAATACCACTGTTAACGGTGTACCTGTTGGCACACAAATAGCCTGACTATCCATCAACAGCACAGGCATTCCCATCGATTTGACACGGAGAGCGGCTACAATCCAGTTACCAAGAATACAAGGGCCTACATTGACGGGTGGTGGGGGATTGACGCACCCAGCGATGATATAGGGAGGCCCTTGGGTTGCTGTTGGTAAACCCATTGCTTTCACCCGCAGATTCGGAACAGACGGTTTAGCCTGTCCAGCGTGGACGCACAAAACAGTGCTACTCAAATTGAGCAAAAAACCAGGCATTAAATCACCTCCAATGCACCATTATTGACATTAACTGTAGCGGGCGACATTTTGATACTCGCTGCACCAACAGTTAACTCGATACTTGTAGGTGTCAGCTTTGTATTTGCCGCCGGATTACTCAATTCAATACCCGTAGCTGCTTGTAGCTTAATATCTCCTGGTGGACTTTTTAATTCAATTTGATTGCTAGTCAGATTCACCTCTACAGTGCCTTCTTTGACTTGAATACTATCGGTTCTGAGGGTAACGGTAGAATTAGCCCGATTTTTTAGTTCGATGATATCTGCTGTAATTTTTATAGTCAGTTCATTATTATTATTTATTTCAATTCCTTGGGGATTAAAAACCATTTTTAGTGGTCTATCTACTACAGGTTCTTTGACTTCAATAAATAAGCCTTTATTATCTAAATTATTCCAAGTAAATGTAATTCCATTGGTTTTCAAAACTTGCACTTTATCTGGTTCGCTAACCCTAGCTGCTTGTGGTAGTTCGCCTTCACCCCAAAAGCAGCCACTCCAAATCGGATAATCTGTGTCGCCTCCCTCGAACTCTACCCAAACATTTGAACCTACGGGCGGAACTGTAAAAAAGCCGATATCTTTTCCTGCATAAGGTGTTGCAGGTAATGCCCAATTCTCTATACCTTCCCCATAAATAGCTGCTACTCGCACCTGAATTCTTCCCAAATTCAGAGGGTCTTGAGAATTTGTAACTTGACCGCGATATTTCCCAAAAAACTTTTCCATACTAGCTACTTCCAAATAATTATCAAGTATTGGGCATTGGGCATTGAGCATTGGGCATGGGGCATTGGGCATTGGGCATAAGTCATTTCTCCCCACACTCCCTCATCCCCCAGCCCCCATCTGTAGCTGTTTCGTCGTTGTCTCCAATCCTTCGCGAGTCATGGTAAAACTTTGCTTATACTCACCTTTTTTGAGTTTATGAGTTACAGATTTGACATAATAAAAACCATCATATGTATACCCTACACCTCGCAGCCCCACGATTCCGCGCAGTCCTAAGATTGCACCGTAACGGATTGTATCTAATTCCCCACTAGCAGTTACTACTTTTTCGACAGAATTATTGACCATTGCTTGGGCGTGGGCTTGTGCTTGTAGGGTCAGCCTAGCTGTTTCGCGAAATATGGTTGTGCGTTTAAAAGCTTGGTTTTTTAGGGCTGGTCGATTTGATAAATCTTCGCGATCGCTACTTTCAAACTTTACCGACGCGATCGTGTTACCTTTGCGGTCTTGAACCTGTCCGACTACAGTAGAAGCAGTGAGGGTATCATGCTGAAAATTAATTGACTCAACATTCGTATATGACCCCATATTCACTGTCAGTGGGGGTAGGAAGCTTTTTTTCCGCAAGGGTTTTCCCCAATAAGCTGTGTTTTGTTCAACTCCCGGACCAGGTGTGATATAAAACACAAAATCATAGCGACTTGCCAGGGATTGGATATATTGCAAGTCTGTTCCCTGCTGGGTTTTAATTCGTTCTTGCTTTGTTGGTCTATCTTTTATTGGCGCTGAATTTACATCGGGAATTAGCTGATAATTAGCGTATTTCGAGTCCGAAAGAATTTTGGTGATAATTTGTTCGTCTTGTTGTTCGGGGTGTGAAACTGACTTTTGCTCCAAGTCCATCATCACACTAATATCCTCACCAGTCACAGTGAAAGTAGAACTACCAACCTGCATCCCTGGTGATAACTGTTGATGAGTAATTATCCCATCCATGAGTATTTCTGCTCTGGCGTTAATAATTACAATCAGAATGACGCGGTTGTAAGGTGTTAACAGTGGATTCACAATCAACTGGTAATCCCGTAAATCTATAGCACCAGCACGACCTACACTAAAGGTCATCTGAAACCCAGATTTTCCTTGATCGCTGTGAGTAACTTCCACACTCTGTAACGCCTCCATCAGTTCAAAAGATGCAGGTGCTGGCTTATTTCGCCCAATTAATACTTTCAAATCAATGCCCAGTGGCATAAGCAATACCAAAACTATGAATGATTAACAATTCCTACACTTGGGGGACTGGAACTCGTATCCTTTGTCCAGGTTCAGCAGTGAGTTCATCAGGGTTCATCGTGTTGTTGGCATCACAAATTTGCCAAAACTGTTCGGAAACTCCGAGAGTACGCGCAGTAATTAAATCTAGGCGATCGCTATCTTTGACAATAATTTCTACATACAATGGCATATCCTTAGCTTGCGGTAAAAAGCGGCGCCGCTTGTAAGCAATTCTTTGACCATTAGCAGTTGTGTATTGTGCTGTTTCTAACTTGTAGTAGCGGCTGGTATGTTCAAACATGGCATTTTCTCAAGAATAGGAGATGAGGAAGATGAGGGAGATGAGGGA
The DNA here is from genome assembly GCF_963875285.1 of Calothrix sp. NIES-2100. NCBI lineage: Bacteria > Bacillati > Cyanobacteriota > Cyanophyceae > Nostocales > Calotrichaceae > Calothrix > Calothrix sp. NIES-2100. The sequence continues at coordinate 5,828,680 of NZ_CAWNLA010000001.1, read as the reverse complement.
GATGAGGGGGACAAGGAGGACAAGGAAGACAAGGAGGATGACAAATGACAAATGACTATCACGTAATATTCACTGCGGTAGTTCCACCTTGGTTATTGACATTGGCTTTTTTCGCCATTTCTTCTTTTTCTTTGTGGTGATTGAAAAATAGCTTGGAACTACGCATATCCCAAGGCAAATCGTTATAGCTCAGAACACGCAATCCGAGAGACATTTTGGCACGAATTGGATTGAGGTTTACGTCATAAGCTTCTTCATTAATACTAAAATCGGTCAAGCGTACTGGTAATTTCCTTTTGTTTCCCCACACTAGTAAAGTCAATGGTGCTTCGTAGGGTACAATCTCCACAATTCCCTGCTTTGCCTGATCCATATTCGTTTTCACCTGGCTACTTTTCGGGTAAATTAGTGTCTCTAGTGCTGCCAATTGCGGGTAAATTCCATAATCAATTGCTGTCCGTTCTGCTTTTTCTAGTTGATCTGTGGCATCAATTTCTATTTCCAATTGGAAAGTTTCCACTGGCGCGCCTTGCAAGCGTAAAGCTTCACTGTGAGATCCCCCTTCACCACCTATAGCTTGTACTTGCAATTTGCGTGAGAACGATTCTGGATTATATTGAAAAGCGATCGTACTGACTATCACATAAGTTAAAGTATCAATGGCGATAATCTGCCCTTTAGATGGGAGCGGAGAGCCAGGAAAGGTGGTAGTCATAGGCAATTATCCTTGCATCAATGAAGGAAAGAATCTTGTTTGGGCGATGCACCCATAGGTAGCCTCATAGCTGCACCATTTGATGATTGCTATACTCAGTATGTAAATCTCAAATCTTCTTCTTGTGAAATAAGATACCGTTTTCCTGACAATTAGACTGATTATGTAACTATAGTTCACAAAACCAAATCGGAAATTTTACCTTATTATACTTACGTATACATTAAATATTGTCAAAAAAGGATTTTTTAAATAATATTTAATCAGTACATAGTATAACTAAATACTAGTATAAGTAACTTTGACAACTTGATACAAATTGTTGCTGACAAAATTCATTCTGATGTCAAATTTGTCATTTACAATTAAATTCAGTAATGGTTAGTACTTAAACCAGTCATCCCAGTTTTTTGAAACCAGGTGTCCAATAACGCAATACTCTAGAAGGGTATCGCTAGAGAAACTAAGCCTCCCTGTTCTTTAGAGAGTAATGTGTATTTTATGAAGAATTATTAAATTAACTCAACATAAAAATTTGCTCGCATCCAATAACTCAATTACTGACAATGGAGACAAACAATTATGAATCCGATCCAAAATCAAGCTACGGAATTATGGCAGAATCTATCTGATCAAAACACAGCCTTGACCTTAAAAAAAGGTTTAGAAAAGCTTTGGGAGTTGGTACAGCAAACATTACAACTATTATTTTTTATTATTCTGTTGGGTGTGGCGTTGGTGATTTGGTTTTGGAGTGTTGGTTACCAAAGCGGTCGCGCCTTCCGCAGTTGGACGGAAAATGATGTGACATCACCAGATGACTTAGTTACCCAAGTGGTAAATGCACTGCTAAAGCCTTTGCAAGTGCTACCAGATTGGGCGAAATCTCAAATTCAAGAATTATTGGGAATTGAATTGAAAGCCCTACCATCGGCAAAAACCCAAAATATCTTACCTACTTCAACAAATACTAGTCTTCCGGTAGATGTCAAAAGTGAAGTAGTCAGTGCTGAAACTTCCACCTTGCGCAAGTGAGATCAGAGGCGATCTGCACCGACATTCAATATTTCTTTCTCTAGAAGACGTTCTATGGGAACGTCTTTTCGATTTTTCCCCGTCACTTATCTAAAGTTGCTGTTTTACCTTTGTCTTGTGCAGAAGACTGGGATTTAGGAGCAAAATCAGACCAAAGAAATCCGATGACTAAAGCGGCAACGAAGAGAAATATCAAAGCTTCTAGAGTTGATGTCAAAATAGAAAGCATAAGTTTTTATTCCTGTTTTGTAGGGTTTGACGTTAAATTGACATGTGCGATCGCTGTTTCTTCCCAGATCATGCGATCGCTCTGTGTTGGGAAACAATCCAAAGGTTGAAGAGTGAAACCCAGCCTACAGGCTGTTTGCTCCTACTTTTAGTGCTTCTTTCCTGGTTGTGTCTGCTGCACTACATGAGTTAATTCATGGGCGAGCAACTCTTTCCCTTGATGGGAATTATGCTCGGATTTCCCAGAGCCAAAGTAAATATCATCACCATGAGTAAAAGCTTGGGCAGTTAATGTCCGATTCATCTGTACCGCTGCATTATCAGTATGTAAGCGCACATTGCTAAAATCGACACCAAAGCGTGGTTCCATGAAAGTACGTACCTGATCTGGTAAAGGGCTACCACTACCTTTAGTTGTCTGCAACTGCGCCTCTAAATTTTCATCTACTTGGGAATTTTCCCCTGAGACAAGTTTAGTTTGTAGAGTTTCGTCTTCTTTTTTCTTCTCGTCTTCTGGTATCATTTCTCGTTGCACCAGTGGTGTAATAGCAGCAGCTAAAGGTTTAGTTTGTACTTCCTCTTGCTGGTTTTCATCTTCTGGCATCACGTCCCTTTGTAATTGCTTAAAAGTAGGTGTTGACATAGACATAACTTGAGATGCGATCGCATCCGCTTGTTGCTCATACTGATCCCCAGGCGCACCAACTTTCAGCTTTGCTTGTATCCCCATCGCTGAAGGTGCATGAACCTTAATCTGAGTTAAATCAAAACCGCGATCGCTGCCTGAAAACTGAGATTTCTGTTGCACTGCGACATCAGGAGATGGTGAAGATAAACTACGCAGCCATGAGGAATTTTTCTGTATAGAAGCTAAAGATGGCGGTGAAAAATGAGACGCAGGTTTTTTTTGCACTTGCCGTTGCTTACTCATATCCTACCTCTGCTTTTATACTGAAATTGTGAATCTACTTTTAGTTTGACACTATACATTTGCTGAAATTTAGGAAGGGGCAAAAAATTTTACACCGATTTGGAAATAACAGAGAGCGATCGCTTGAGTTGGAAGACAGTGCGATCGCCTAGTTTTTTCGAGAATGCGATCGCTTGACTTTTTAGGCGATCGCATTTTTGAAGCTCAATCTTACTTCATGCCACTTTATTGATATTTTGTGTGGTTGATTCGGCCAAAATTGGATCGATATCTTGGCTTTTGTCTCGTTGAATAAACTCATCCAAAAGTTGAAAGAAATAATCAAACCCTGCTTTCTCATCAATACAGGTGAGCAAAATAATTTTGTCCCAAGCGTTAACAGTACGGATTGATAAGCGGTTTTGCAGCCAGGGTTGAAAGTTTTTGTAAAAGTCACTTTCGGCTTCAGTATTGGTAATACCTGCTTGGGATCGCGCAAAGCGATAGCCAAGAATAAACATCCGCAGATTTGTAATGGAAGCAGTTCCTAGATATAGTCCTGGTTTGCTTTTAATTTTTTCTAGTAGCTCAAATAACGTACTCATTCTTAGCTCCATGAAATCACATCTTTAAAACTCTTCAATCACTTCAGCAACAAAATCATTAGATTGGGAAGTAAAATCTTTAACCCAATTTTCTGGTGAAAGCCCTTGTCTTGAAAGATTGTCAAAGATTTTTCCATAAACTTCAACACCATAGTGAACACCATTTTCAGTAATGCTTTCAGAGCAACCCTGTTGTTCAAGGCGATCGCTCTTGGTAAAATCTTCATGGTCGTATCGGGTAGAAATTCGCCAAAGTTTTCCTGGTACTCCACGTTGTTTGAGCCATCTTTTAAGAGTGCTGGCACATTCTTGACAGTGAAGCAGAGGAAATCGGATGACAATATTGCCTATGGCTTCGTAAAGTTCTGCAATGGCTGCATCATCTACGGGTTCTGTCAGGTAAAGTACCGCCTGAACAAAAAGTTGGTTTTATTGTAGCGTCTGAGTGCTCGCATTTTGCGTGAGAATGGAGAGTGCGAGCGCTCAAAAAAACACCATAGGTGACGCATTTTTGGTGAGAGAGCATCGCCCTGAATCAATATGCCCAAAGATTTGGTGGTTTACGTCGCAGGGCACCTGATGATTGGTTCGGTGCGTTACTTCGTTAACGCACCCTACAAGATCGGGCGATCGCACTGACGTTCCTTGCAAGATAGCGATCGCACTGATTGGGTTATGAGTTGTGCGTTGCATTGCGTTAATGTCTCCTCAAAGAGCAACAATCAGGGTGTAGCCACACTATCAATGATATCTGTAACTCGCTTTGACCATCCTGGCATACTTGTGAGAGCACCTTGTCTCAGTTTAGAGAGTTGATCACTACTCAAACGCTTTACTCTATTTAATATGTCATCATTATTAAACCCATTTAGAAACTCCGCAGCACCCCCCCAATTTCCTAGGGTTTTTGAGCGTTCATAGTTGAAATCCAGATAAATTGCTCTGGTCAATTCTGCTACCTGAGATTTAGGACCAACGTTGGGGTTATTAAGCGCACCTTTGTGAATATCAGCAATTTGCTCTTGCCTTAACCGAGCTAATCTTGCAAGAATATCATCTCTGTTAAATCCATTTAGAAACTCCGCAGCCTGTTGCCAATTTGAAATCTTGATAGCATTTTCATACGCCTCGTTTAATGACAGATACTTGACTTTTACTTTCGTGAGGCCAATCACGCTATGGTAGTTCAACTGTTTGATAGTTGCTAAATTTGTCCAGTCAACATGAACGCAGCCGTGCGAGCTGAAGTTGAGGGGTCCGGCATGTAACGCCTCGCCTTTGTTGTAAAAAACTGCATAACTCATATTGGCTGCTAGATCTTTTGAATATCGTTTATTGGGGCCTTCTCTGTTAGCTAGGTCAAAATCAACCCCTGGTTGCCCAGAGGCTGTGCCGCTGTTATAACCGATACCCTCAATGCGCGAGACTGTAAAAGTGCCGCTGCCAGTTTTACCGAGAGTCTGAGAGCCTCCACTAACGGTAAAACTGAAATCAGGGAGCTTTACCGGATTATCGTGATATTGAACGGAAGCAGTTCCCGATGAGTATTTGTTGCCGCCGCTATCCGTTTTCAGCGAATCGAACTCGACAGTAATTTGTTTGATCCAGGGCTTGGTTTCCTTGTCCTTTTTGACATTAAAGGAATCTTCAATAAGCGTGGCGTCGTCTTGTTTCCCAAAATTAAATGCTCCCGTGTTCCGGTATCGCCTTATTTCCTTACCCTGCTGTACCACATGAGTTAATTCATGAGCAGTCAATTCATCTTTAGCAGGAGCCTTGCCCTGACCAAAGTAAACATCCTGTTTGTGAGTAAACGCCTGAGCATTCAACGCATGGTTCATCTGCACTGCCGTGCTGTCGGTATGAACGCGCACCTGACTAAAGTCAGTCTTAAAGCGCGGTTCCATGAACGATCGCACCTCATCTGGTAATGGACTACCCCCTCCTTTGCTAGCATTCAGTCGACTTTCCAAATCTGCTTGGACTTGAGGAACTCCATTAGGCGATCGCTGGACTTGCGCCTCTTTTTCACAACTCTCACACTTTGCTTGAATTGGCTCGTCTTCTTCTAATGTTTCCTGACGCTGCACAATCGGCGTAATGGTTTCTACCAAAGGTTTGGTTTGAACCTCTTCCTGCTCCTCTTCAGTCTGGCGTTGAATGTTGGGAGTTGCTGGAGGAGCCATACTCATTACCTGTTCAGCAACGCGATCGGCTTCCTGTTCATATTGGTCATTTGGTTGTCCAATCGTCAGCTTGGGCTGAACAGGCGCTGCTGGTTCAGTTACCTGTGTTGATTGAGCATTACGAATGGCTTTGAGATTATCCGGTAATCCTGTTTGATTAGGGATTTTTGATTCTTCCTGAGGCTTAAGTGATTTACTCTCAGGTTTTGCCTGTACTGCCTGTGACTGTTTTTGAGTTGACTGGGCAAAAGCGGACGCATGGATCTGTTCTACCTCATCTTTTGCCACTCTGTCTGTTTCTTGCTCATACCTATCTGTCTGAATGTTTGGTAAACTCCCGCTATGAATCGGCACCTGACTAAAGTCATGCTCAAACCGCGATTCCCTCAATATTCCCGGCTGTACCTGTTCCCGATCAGCAATAGAACGCACCGCCGCACGCTGTAAAATCCCACTCACCAGAGGAGTTTCACCCTGCGACTGCCGATTAATCTGCCTAATTTGCCGACTAGTCATAGATTCATTCCTTGATAAATAGCTTGAGCAATTTGTTGTCCCATCTGGCTGGGATGGCTTTTAGGGGCTACTTCAATGGTCGGGATAGATACATTTGGTTGCCAATTTTTAGGTAATTCTTGGGATGCTAACAATTTTCCTAGTTCTGTTTCTACTGTGGCTTTTAATAATTCGCGTTGGCTGCGGGGAATATCCAATCCATCTAAAATTAACTTTTCAATATGTAAATTAATATTCATATCTTTGCTCCTGTAGTTTCTGAAGCGCGAAAATCGGCTTCATTAATTGCTCGCTCTAATTTCCTGTACTCCATTCTGGTGGCTGCAAGTGCGATCGCCATTGTCACCGCAGTTCCAACATTAGCAGCCATAAAGGCCGCATTTAACACAATGTTATGGATGCTACCTCCGGCTAAATTAAACTGACTCAGGCGGTTAAAATCTAAATTCTCTATTGGTGTTGCGGCTGGAAATGCTTTCTGCCAAATCAGCTTCCGTTCTTTCGCACTCGGAAAGGGAAAGTTAACAATAAACCGCAGACGTCGCATAAATGCAACGTCTAAAGAACTTTTCATATTTGTCGCTAGGATAGCTAAACCTCGATATGCTTCTATGCGCTGTAATAAATAGTTAATTTCAATATTAGCGTAGCGGTCATGGCTGTCTTTCACTTCACTGCGCTTGCCAAATAAAGCGTCTGCTTCGTCAAAAAACAAAATTGCACCGCCGTCTTCGGCTGCGTCAAATAACCGTCGCAGGTTTTTCTCGGTTTCGCCAATGTATTTACTCACGACCGACGATAGGTCAATGCGGTATAGATTAAGACGTAATTCATTAGCAATTACCTCAGCCCCCATTGTCTTACCAACGCCGCTTTCCCCAGCAAATAAAGCACTGATACCCATACCTCGGTTCATGCGTTGATGAAATCCCCACTCTTCGTATACTTGATGGCGCGATCGCACTTGGTCGGCTATTTGATGTAATAAGTTAGTCTCTTCTTTGGGTAAAACAATATCATCCCAAGTGGCTTTGGTATCTATTCTTTGCGCTAAGTTCTCTAGTTGCGGACGGGTAATCAAAAGACAAGCATCCCACAGGGAATTTTGGATTGTAGAATCAGTATCTGTACTGTTTGTATAATCACTAAATGTTTCTATTTTTACTTGCTGAGCAATCCGATCAATGGTGACTGAGTTGAGGTTGAATTGACCTGCGAGTAATTGGGGTGTGCTATTAGCTACTTTTCCCAGCACAGATTGCCAAGCTGTTACTTGTTCTGTGGCGCTGGGTTTGGTAATATCTATATTAATGCTGGGACGACTCAAGCGTTGCTTTGGTTCGCGAGTATCGAGAAACACCAGGCTGTCGCTGCGAGCGAGAAAGCGGTGCAGTGGCGAGGCTAAACCTTGACTTGCTGATGCACCTTCTACTTCGTTAGTATCCAGATATAAGGCTATGGGTAAAAGTAAAGTTTCTCGCTGCCAAAGTCGGGCAAAGATTTCCAATTCACTGGCTTGGGTTGGTAGCAGTTCCACGGGTAAGCGGTAGAGATGCAAACCCATTTCTGTGGCTGTTTGTTGGGCGATGAGTTGTTTGCTGAGGGAATCTGCGCCTAATAATTGAATTATCGGTGGCGATCGCCAATAGGTAGAATGTTTGAGTTGCTGAATTATCGCTGCTGCTAACTTTTGCTGGGAAGGTGGTAATCCAACTTCGCTCTCAGATGTTTCCAGCGGTACTAACAGCGGGGCGATGCGATCGTCTAAATATGTTAATCCTTTGATATAATTAACAATGCGTTCGTCTGCTCTTAATGCACTCGTAGTCAGAGGTTGGGCAGCAGGTTGATTGATTTCGATTAATCGCCAGTAACGTAGGGGTCTTTCTGGTGAAAGTACATCCCAAACTGGTTCATCCAAGCAAGCAAAAGCTAGGGCAAAGGTGGGATAAGGGCGATTGAGGTTGTCTTGGGCTTCGGCGCAAAGGTTAGCAATCCTGGTGTCTAGTTCCATCGCTGCGCACAGTAGCAAAACTGTCTGTTCAAACTCGGAGAGTCCAAACCGTTGAGCAAGCAGTACCAAAGCTGGGGGTGTTTGGGTGTTTTCTGCTGCTGACATCGCTGCTTTTGCGTGGGCGATTTCTGCGTTTGAGACTTTTTCTAAATGCGCAATTTGCTGTAACCGCAGACGTATCCATTTGACAGCGACTGAAAGATAATACTCGTTTTCTGTTTGCCAGCGTTCCATGTCGTTCATGACAATGTTACCTTTTGTCTGGGGTCAAAGACGGGGGGTTTGACAGAACGGTCAATTAATAAGCTATCTACACCATCAACACGCAGGCGGACAAAGTAATTACCTACAGGAACTTTTGTCAAGTCAAATGTTAGGGTATTAGTTTTGTCTAGTAATTCTGCGTCTGTATCTTGTTCGGGTAAAATTTCGCGATCGCTCAATAATAATGCTACACTTTGCTCTCGCCAAACTTGGGGGCTAAAGGTGAGATTGAGCGATCGCCCATTCAAGGTAATTTCTTGCAGTTGCGGTGCTACAGTTAAGGGTAAGGTGTTGGTAATTTGCTCTTTACCATTTCGCAGCAGTTTCACCTTCACTGTATAAAATCCGGCTGGTATATCTGCTGCTTGGTTTGGTAACTCAAATGTCATGGATTGAGATTTCGTTTGTTGCTGGAGTTGGATTTGAATTGGGTTTGACAATCTGGGATTTTGCAAAAATACGATCGCTCTTTCATCCTCACTGTCTAAATGATGACCTTCTATGGTGATGGTTTCAGCCAAGCGGGCGCTTGGTTGTTGGTTAGGAATTTGCAATGTTTCCAAGGTGGGGAAGGGGGGAATTAAGTCAGTTTGCGCATATACGCCATAATCCCCAACCCCTCGCGTTAACACTGGTAAAGGTGATTTGATTCTTAAACCACTGTCAATCAAAACTACAGAAGCTTCATAAGCAGCAGAAATCCGGTATTGAGTTTGAAAAGTCGTCCACAATTTCGATATATCTTCTAAATTCAAAGGTTGCAGTGTCAGGCGGACTTTTTCGATTTGATTTTGTAAATCGCTTTCACCCAAGGTATTTTTAATTAATACTGGGTCTAATACTGGGTAATCGTGTAACACTTGCATGGCTTTACCTAACAGCCGATGACTCAAGACATCATCATTATCTTTGCCGTAAGCAGTCAGCAGATAGTTAAGATTCAACGCTAAGGGCGGTTGTCCGATTTCCCCAGGTTTGACTCGCGGCGGAAAATCCCGATTTCGCAAAGCCGCATTCGGGAGAACCTGATAAAGAAAAATATTAATTTGATTGCCATTGTCGCTATTTTCTCTGGCTTTATCTGGTGGTTGCGTTGTCACTACACCACTTCCCAATTCCTGGGCGATCGCAGAGGCGATCAGGTTGCGTAGTGTCGCCGTCACAGCGGCGATCGCCACAGAGTTACTCATGCTTTACCTCCTTGGCGTTGCTTTAGGTAATCTTGCAAAGAGACAGATGGCTGACGAGGAGTAGATTTATTTTTTGCTGTTGCTGCTGTGGGCGCAGGTTTTGAACGCACTTCAATCTTGCCAATTGTTACTGTTACAGTCGGTGGTGAAGCTCTCGAAGTTTCTTGCCCATTTTCCAATTGAGTATCATTTTCTAAATAAGGCGATCGCTCAAAGGACATGACAACTAATGGCTTGATTTTTGTGTCGTTTTGGCTTATTATAATTTCCGACGGTACTCTAGCTTGAAATTCCAAATTATGAGAAAAGCGATCGCTTTTCAGCATCCGTCTATCGACTAAGGGAGTAACCGCAGTGGAAGTAGTTACAGCCTGATTGCTTTGAGGCTTTTGAGAAAATCCAGAATTTGCCGTTACAGGTAAAGGTATAGCTGCACTCACCTGGGAAGTATGTTGTGCTAGCTGGCGCTCTTTGGGTGGTGTGATATCAGGTACTGCACCTATTACCGATGGGAACTCCGAAGCCCCTACAGCGAGGGTGACTTTTCCTGAGTCATCTTGGCGTGGAGAAACAACAGGCGCGACAGCATTTACCGGTACGACAGATGGTGGTGATAAGTTCGAGTTTGAAGCCGTGGGATTGACTGTAATTGCTGGTGTTGAGGAGTTATTTTGGCGTGAGGAAATAAAGGGCGGTTGATTCTCTAGCGGTGAGACTAATGGAATCGCCGCATTTGCAGAAACCATAGATGGCGGTGATGCAGTTGACGGTGAAGAATCAAAACCTGGAATATCTTCTGATTGTGAAACCAAAGGCGATTGATTTTCTCGCGGTGAAACTACAGATGACGGTGATGTGGTTGAAGGTGAAGAATCGAAACCTGGGGTATTTTTTGGTTGCGACACTAAAGGCGATTGATTTTCTCGTGGTGAAACTACAGGAATCGCCGCATTTGCAGAAACTACAGATGGCGGTGATGCGGTTGAAGGTGAAGACTCCAAACCTGGGGTATTTTTTGGTTGCGACACTAAAGGCGATTGATTTTCTCGCTGTGAAACTACAGGAATCGCCACATTTGCAGAAATTATAGATTGCGGTGATGCGTTTGAGGGTGACGATTCAAAACCGGGAGTATTTTCTATTTGTGAAACCAAAGGTGATTGATTTTCTGGCGGTGAAACTACAGATGACGGTGATGCGGTTGACGGTGAAGACTCCAAACCTGGGGTATTTTTTGGTTGCGACACTAAAGGCGATTGATTTTCTCGTGGTGAAACTACAGGAATCGCCGCATTTGCAGAAACTATAGATAGCGGTGATGCGGTTGAAGGTGAAGACTCCAAACCTGGGGTATTTTTTGGTTGCGACACTAAAGGCGATTGATTTTCTCGCTGTAAAACTACAGGAATCGCCACATTTGCAGAAATTATAGATTGCGGTGATGCGGTTGAGGGTGACGATTCAAAACCGGGAGTATTTTCTAGTTGTGAAACCAAAGGCGATTGATTTTCTCGTGGTGAAACTACAGATGACGGTGATGCGGTTGAAGGTGAAAAATCGAAACCTGGGGTATTTTTTGGTTGCAAAACCAAAGGCGATTGATTTTCTCGCGGTGAAACTACAGGAATCCCTGCATTTGCAGAAATTACAGATGGCGGTGATGCGGTTGAAGGTGAAGACTCCAAACCGGGAGTATTTTCTGGTTGCGACACCAAAGGCGATTGATTTTCTCGCGGTGAAACTACAGGAATCGCCGCATTTGCAGAAACTACAGATGACGGTGATGTGGTTGACGGTGAAGACTCAAAACCTGGAATATCTTTTGGTTGCGACACCAAAGGCGATTGATTTTCTCGCGGTGAAACTACAGATGACGGTGATGCGGTTGACGGTGAAGAATTAAAACCGGGAATATTTTCTGGTTGTGAAACCAAAGGCGATTGATTTTCTCGTGGTGAAACTACAGGAATCCCCACATTTGCAGAAACTATAGATTGCGGTGATGCGGTTGCGGGTGAAGATTCAAAACCTGGAGTATTTTCTGGTTGTGAAACCAAGGGCGATTGATTTTCTCGTGGTGAAACTACAGGAATCGCTGCATTTGCAGAAACTATAGATTGCGGTGATGCGGTTGATGGTGAAGACTCAAAACCTGGAATATCTTTTGGTTGCGACACCAAAGGCGATTGATTTTCTCGTGGTGAAACTATAGATGACGGTGATGCGGTTGCGGGTGAAGAATCAAAACCGGGAGTATTTTCTGGTTGTGAAACCAAAGGCGATTGATTTTCTCCTGGTGAAACTACAGGAATCGCCCCATTTGCAGAAATTACAGATTGCGGTGATGCGGTTGCGGGTGAAGAATCGAAACCGGGAGTATTTTCTGGTTGTGAAACCAAAGGCGATTGATTTTCTTGCGGTGAGACTAGAGGTAAATTTACCTGATTTATGAAAGACTCAGAACCCTCTAGAGATTGGGAAGCTAAAGGTGTAGCCGCATCTACTTGTCGTTGCACAATATTTTGTGTAGACGTTGTAGGTATCATATTAGACCCGTTATCAGCCGATGCAAACGCTGGAGATGGATTTAATATAGAGTTTTCATTATCTATATATTGTGATAAATTTACATTATTATTCTGTGTTTCTACTAAAGACGCGATCGCCTGCGAGTTTGCATCACCTACCTCTGATTGTTCATTCTCAGGATTAGCTTGCCACATTTGACTATAAAGCAATCTGGATATTGCGCCTGAAGAATTATCACCTGGAACAAAAGAAGATGAGGAATTTTCACGATCGTGCATCATCAAACTATCTTCCCCTTTGCCCTCTGTCTGCTCGCTGAGCGAAGTCGTACCCCTTCGGGGAAGCAAGCTACGCGTAGCGTCTCCGACAGGAGAAGTCTGCCATCCGCCTTCTTCTATAATGGGTGAATAGTCGCTATTGATAGAAGATTGGGGAGCGAATAAAGAAGCGATGGCTGCGCCAAAGCCCCCGGCTAACGCAGGTTGGATGACTGGTGTTAAACCCAGAGTACGTGCAGCCAATGTAGTCAGAAAATCAGCAGACATATCCGCCTTTGATAATAATTGTGAAAAATCAACTTAATAAATCCAAATAAAAGTTTCGTCGGGTTGTACTCATAGATAATATATCTACTTCCCGCCAACCATAATATCGCGCCAGTGTATGAACTTCCCTGAGCAAGCGTTTAGCTTGTGTATTCAGTTCACTCCAGAAAAAAGCGACAATATCAAATAACACCTCACTCGAATGACTACAACTCGGACAAATCAAATTTAGTAAAATTTCCGCTTGCGAGTCATATTCAGCCATAGATTTTGCTAACTGGGTAATCACAGTAGCAGGTAAATCACTGTAATTAATCTCAATTCCTGCACATTGAGTTTGCAGCACACAACGCTTTCCAATTAAATTACGCACCACATTTAAATCTTGATAACCAACCACAGCCGCCAAATCCTGACTATTAGGTAAGCGAAACCTTAATTGATATTCACCAGAAATTAACGAATATTCTTGTTGTACTGCTGTTAATTGTTCTGCAATTAAAATATCTGCCACACCTAGAGTAAATTCTAGACGTTCACCACATTTTGGACATTCAGCATAACTTTCCATCTGAGAACCGAAAGTAAGTTTTCTCAGATTTAAAAGATATGCATCTCGTTGTCCAATACTTAAATTAGCTAATTCTGATGCCGATTTTTCTGGACAAGCAAAAGCCAGGAAAGTCAGCGCCCGATCAATAGGATGTTGAGTCTGAGCAATTTCCCAGATTTGTAAAATTTGATAACCAGTCAAAGAACGCATAACTCAAATAAAAAACACTCGTAGTCTTCGCGCAGCGTCTCGTTCGCCGTAGGTGTCTCGTAGAGAAGAGAGGACTTCAGTCCTCAAAATTTGGACTAAAGCCCCGACTACAAACCAACATCAATACAGAAGGTAAAAAACCTTTCAACAAAAAAATTGTTTTTTTCCTTGTACTTTCCAAGTAAAAAAATATTCCCTTCCCATTGTCAACAGTTAACAGTTAACAGTCAACAGTCAACCGCGCCGCACTGAGCTTGTCGAAGTGTTAACCATTAACCGTCAACGAATTTAAGCGGAATAATTTATTTTTTGGAGTTCCCTAACGCTAATTAATCTTTAAGATGGTTCGACGAAACTTGGCTCAGTTGGTTCAGTCACATCATAATCACGTTCCCAACCTTCATTTTGCAATTTAATGCTTTGAATTGCCACAACATTAGCATTAGCATCTAAGTCAGGTAAAGCTTGAAATTCTGATACCCAACAGCGGAATACTTTATAGGTTATAGCCACCTGTCCCGCCTCATTCATCAATTCAATAATGATGTCCTTACGAAAGTCTTTGAGAGATACTTCTGCACCTAAGCCAGAACCATAATTCCAGACTTTATTAGCCCATTGTTCAAAGTCTTTATCATGGGTAACGCCCCGTTCTAAAGTAATCGCTTCATACTTGGTTTGTCCTGGTGAATGACGGGGACTGCTGGGGTCGCCGCCTTCGCGGTGGGTAACTACTTCAGTGGTGCGTTTAAGCGCACCAACTTTACTGATTCCAGCCACATATTTACCTTCCCACTTCACACGGAATTTGAAGTTTTTATAGGGATCAAAACGTTGTGCATTAACAACAAATTGGGGTTGCGGCATAAATTTAAGTTTCTCCTATTGAGTCGGACAAAAATGACTGTTAACTGTTAACTGTTAACTGTTAACTGTTAACTGTTAATAGCTTTATAGTGTAAATATGTACACTATACTAAGTAGCAATTTGACCAGCAATTTGCTGGAACTTAATAATTACAAACTCAGCAGGTTTTAATGGTGCAAACCCAACTATAATATTAACGATACCAAGGTTAATATCATTCTGCGTAGTTGTTTCACTATCGCACTTGACAAAATAAGCTTCTTTAGGCGTTTTTCCTTGAAAAGCTCCTTGGCGGAACAAATTATTCATGAAAGCGCCGACATTCAAGCGAATTTGCGACCACAGAGGTTCATCGTTAGGTTCAAAAACTACCCATTGTGTACCTCTATAAAGACTTTCTTGTAAGAACAACGTCAGACGACGCACCGGCAGATATTTCCATTCCGAGGCTAAACGGTCAGCACCTTTGAGGGTTCTTGCACCCCAAACAATATTTCCATATACCGGGAATGTCCGCAAACAGTTGACACCCAAGGGGTTTAACTGACCATTTTCCCCATCTGTTAGTTTGTCAGTTAATTGTCTGACTCCGTTAAGAACAGCGTCTATTCCTGCGGGTGCTTTCCAAACACCACGCGCCGCATCTGTACGCGCCATAACACCCGCTAATACGGCGGAGGGAGGAAACTCTTCTAAGCGGTTTTCTTTGAGGGGGTCTGGTATTTTCACCCGTGGGAAGTAGAGAACTGCGTTTTCATTTCGCAAATCAGCCACAAAATTATCTAACCCGCTTGTGACATCAGCAGCTGTTCTCCAGCTAGATGGCGGGTCAACCAGGAGGATTGCACGCCGTTTTTTACAATAAGCAAGTGCTTGAGACCAGGTACTACTACTAATGTCCTTGTCACGATTTACAGGTGGGATGCACAGTAAATTAAACAAGTCTGCTTTTTCTAAGGCAAAAATTCCAGTTTTGGCACCTTCTTGCCCAACATAAAAACTATCGTCTAGTAGTGGGTCGCCATTGCTACCTTTACCTGTTAATTGGTCACTTGGGGGATTTCCATCCCGATCGAGTGTTGTTTCATCTGGTCGTCCAGGTATGGTTTGGGCTGGATTAGCAACACGTACAAAGCTTGATTCTACCTTCAGGACATCGACAACATAGCGAGTTGAAGAAGAATTGATCGAAATATTGCGAATCTTCTCAGCCGCTATCTGTTCACCGTCAACATATCGAACTGTGAGGTTAAATAATTCTTTGTCATCCGAGTCAGCAGTGTCATAATCAACTATTGCTTGGAGATTGTTACCCCACTCTCCTTCACTTGATGCTTCTAGGACTAAGTAATCTTTAGTCTCCGTACCTTGAGAGTCTTTAGTTGTTCTTGGTAGGCTGATGGTAGCTGCTACTCCTGGATTCCTACTACCTGAGAATGCCTGATCCGTAACCGCATCTGGTCGGGTACCAGGTGCTTGGCCTTTGACACGCACAACTTTACTTGCGGACTCATCGGCCTTCAGTCTGTTAGCAACTTCATCAGGTTTGATATCGTTAATAGTGGCAACAGTCTCAGTATCCTTTTTGATAATCAAATTGAAATTATCTGCGCCGTTATTACTAACAGTCGCTTTCAACTTTTCACCTTCACTCCCAGGTTGAACAGCCTCCAAAGTTAGGGTGTCGTTACCAGCTTTTAATTTAGTAGTAGCCCTGACTCCCGGATTAGCTACACGCACAACTAGAGCATCAGAACCGCCGTTGAGGAAGAATTGCTGTATGGCATAACTCATTGTGCTATCGATGGAGAGACCGCCAAATTGACGCTCAAAGTCGCCAAAATTTTGAATTCTCACCGGTTCGTTGACAGGCCCTTTGAATGCTGTCCCAATGAAGGCGGTAATTGAGGTTGCTACCCCAACTATAGTCCGAACGCCACTAGGTATCTCCTCAATGTAAACACCAGGATAGGTTGGTGTAATTGGCATAATTAATTCCTTTGATTAGATATCGTAAATTCCAGTTCACAAGCGATCGCTCTTTGCTGCAAGTTCAAGCAGTTGCAAGGGTGCAGCCGTTCGATGATTTGCTGACACACCTGACAAATTGGGGATTTCTGCCAATAAATATCCCTTACAGCCTTTTGCTGAAGTGAGTTTTTTCATCCAACCTCACGCCCAATCCCTCTTTTATGAGGAGAAGAGAGCAAAAAGACTAATTTTTTCTTACTCCTCTTTTTCCTCATAGCAGAGAGAGGGAGTGTGAGGTTTATCGAATAAGTCCGAAATCAGTTGTGAAAATCTCTCCTTTGTTTTCCTGTATGTACTCTGGGCAAGGCACATAGATACATCCTGAGTGTATTGGTTAAAAACCACACTAAGTTGTTAAGTCTGCACCTCTATGTATTGTTTGACTACCGAGCTTTGACAGGCACCGAAAATAAATGTAGTAATAAGTACTCAACTTTGTTAATAAAAGCTGAGATGTAACCGAAGTTAGCCATGAAAATGACCCATTAATAATAAAAGCAGGTTTTAATAGAAAAAAGACAATTTTGTAAAAAAACAACAAACTTCCTTTACATATCATGTAGTAATATTCACCATCTATTACAGAGATGGGGGCAGGGGGACAAGGGGGACAAGGGGGACAAGGAGGACAAGGAGAGAAGTCTGAGCGCCGATGTCCGGCGTTAGCGAGGTACGAGCGTCTGGTTTCTCCCAAGGGGAGACGCGCAAGGGACGGAGGGACAAGGGAGAAGTAACCATTGACAACTGACTAATAACTCACTTGCCAAATTCTGATCGTCTTATCCTCACTGGTACTGGCTAGGGTTTGCCCATTGGGACTCATATCCAACGATAATAGACCGCCAGTATGTCAGGTGAGAGTTTGCAGATGAGGAAACCCCGCCCCGACAATTTGGGATAATTTATCCTAAAATTTCTGCTCTTGGAATTGAGCCTTCAATTCCCTCAACATACCAATCCATTTGCATTTGTCCTTGATCGTCCAGCACTTTGCCTTTAGGAACACGTACTACTCCCGTTTGGTCTTTTATCGGGCCATTAAAAGGATGAGCAGTACCTTGAATAAATTGTTCCCGTTTAGCGTTGACTAATTGCTGGACATCGCTAGGAATTACCTGATTCATCGGGGAAATATCTACCATACCTTGACCAATACCACGCCAAACCTTTTGCGGCTTCCATGTATTGTTGATCGCAGCCAAGGCTGTATCTGTATAAAATTTTCCCCATTTATTAATTGCTGATGTCAGGTGTGCTTGGGCTGCAAATTTACTCATATCGGTATTGTAGCCAAAAGCATAAATACTTTTCTCAGCGGCTAGTTGCATAACAGCAGCAGAGTCAGTGTGTTGTGTCAGCACATCTGCACCTAAATTGATTAAAGCTTGGGCTGCTTCCTTTTCTTTCGCTGGATCGAACCAACTTTGTACCCACAGTACCCTAACTTTCGCCTGAGGATTTGTACTTCGCAGTCCTTGGGTAAATGCGCAGATCCCGCGAATTACTTCCGGGATGGGATATGCACCAATAAAACCAATAACATTGGATTTTGTCATCTTACCGGCAATCATGCCAGTTAAGTAGCGTGGTTCTTCCAAACGTCCTAAATAAGTGCCGACATTAGCAGCAAGTTGGTATCCTGTACAATTTTCAAATATAATCTGCGGAAATTCTTTGGCAACCTTAATTGTTGGGTTCATGTAGCCAAAGGAAGTTGTAAAAATCAATTTATTACCATCTAGCGCTAATTGCCGAATTACTTTTTCAGCATCAACACCTTCTGGGACATTTTCAATAAAAGTAGTTTTAATTTTATCTTGAAGATTCGCCTCCATTTCTCTGCGACCGAGATCATGGGAGTAAGTCCAGCCAAAATCACCAACAGGTTTTACATACACAAATCCCACTTTTAGGGGTTCGGTGACTACTACAGGTGAGGCTTGAGGAGTGGCTTCGCTTTGTGATGGAGAATTTCTAGGTGAAAGACAACTATTCAAAGCCAAGCTATAGCCTGCTAAAGTCGCATATTTGAGAAAATTCCGACGATCCATTGTTAAGCAATTGAACATCCATAACATTTGCTGCTAATTGTATTTAGGCGATCGCTTGCCAAATACCTGATAATGGCTATTACTTAAAGGATTCCTCAGCGATTGAGTAAATAGCGCGCACCTAAAAGTAGTAAAAAAATGCCATACAGTTTCTTCATAGTTTCGCTGCTAATAAACGGCTGATTTGCAAACAAAGCGCCAAATAAATTGCCCACTACTAAACCAGCTGCAATAATCACAGCATATTTGATATTTAGTTGACCATTGCGATAGTAAACTGCTGCTCCTAAAATCCCAATTGGTAAAATTTGTGCAGCAATTGAAGTACCTGTGGCAAACTTTTGATCTAGACCCATTATTAACACCATTGCTGGCACCATGATTGCGCCGCCACCAATACCAAACATCCCACCAGCAACACCAGCTACTAAACCGATTACCAACAATTGAATGAGAATATTAGACATAATCAATGCTCTTTAGATGTTAATTTACTGGGCTTTGTGTCAGTTGTCAGTTGTCTTTCATGTAAATACAGTTGACTAATAACCAATGACCAATGACCAATGACCAATGACTATTGATTATTGACTATTGACCAATCAGCAATTTCCTGAGATAAAATAGATTTAGGCAGCATCCCATGCACTCCTTTTTGGGGACTGTTAACCACTTGCGTAATCCGAAAATTTATAGCTAAACTACATAATACATATGCATCCTCTGGTGATAAATTAACGAAGCGTTCCAGGAAATTAATCATATTATTTAAAGCTTGTTCTAAGGCGGCATCTAAAGTTTCACCAAAGCCCATTGTGATAATATCAGTAGGAGTTTCGCCAATTGGTGTTTTTAAATCCCAACCTTGACGAAGATTGAGCTTGATTGTACCATTCATAGAAGTTTCAATAGCCGTGACATTCACTTCCCCATCACCTTGTGCTGCATGACCATCACCGAGAGAAAATAACGCACCAGGAACAAAAATTGGCAAAAATATCCGACACCCTGCTTGTAGTTCTCGGTTATCAATATTACCTCCATAAGCACCAGGGGGAATAGAAGTCCGAGATGTTTCTGGGGTAGCAACACCAAGGATACCAAAAAATGGTTTGAGGGGAATTTTAATACCACTACCACCAGGAAACTCAGCAATATTATTTTCTAAATCGAGGGTAATAAATCTTAAAGCTGGTTGATTAAACCTTTGTGGTAAAGCGCCCCAACCTGTACGAATTGCATTGAAGCCTACAGGTAGACTGGGAGCGATCGCTTCTAATTCTACTTCTAAAACATCTCCAGGTTCCGCACCCCGCACATAAATTGGCCCTGTAAGTAAATGAGGCCCCCCCGCAATCTTACGTTCTGAGGGCAAATTTTGGCAAATATCGAGAAATTCTGGTGTAAAAAACTCTGGTGGTGCTTTGTCATAGACGTAATAACCGCTGTAAGTTTCCACCTCAATTGTGTCACCTGAATCAACAGTTAGTGCTGGGGTTAGCAAATCAGAAAAACCACCAAGATGAACTGTTTGTTTGGTAGCTTTTAAAATATGATGAGTCATCTTACCATGATTCTGATTCTGTAGTATTAGTTAAATTAATATACAAGCAGATTGCAGATTTATACAGTAGTTTCTTAACCAGTTTTGCTATTACATTTAGTAACTACCCCAAAAAAATAGGATCAAGCAATCGCCCGCTTAGTTAAGTTATTCTGCATCTGGCAGTGAACCTGTGATCCCAGAACACAACTCTACAAGCTGGCATTTATGCCAATCATTTCAAATCATCGAGCGACAAAAAAATATACATAAATGTTTCAAATATTACTACAAAATCTGAATAAATTCGCAAAATTACTCGGAAATTATCGGCATATATTAATTGAATTGTATACATCCTCCATCAGATATATTTACTAAATAATACACGATAATTTTCGTTTTTTCCGGGCATTGCTTTTATCTCAGGAAGTTATGAAATAAATGCCCGATTAAGTTAAGTCGGTGTTCTAGATGTAACATATTAACTTTATAGGAGTTGATAATGAGTCCATTGACTGCTGGAACAAATAGTCACAATTTCCTCCCTCTTACACAACTAAAACTCCCAGCAGAAGGGTCTGATGCTTATGGAAGCAATACATCTATAACAAGGACGACAAAAACTAACGTTAACAACATTGATGGTTTGTTAATAGGAACTGAATGGTTGTCGAACACAGTGACCTTCAGCTTCACTAACAACTTTACCAACGATTACGAAGATGAATTGGATTATCCGAATTCGGCGGTACATGCTGCTAGCTTCCAAACCCTGAATCCTAGCCAACGCGCTGTTGCACGCCAGTGGTTTGATATGTACGAGTCTGTCTCTTTCCTCAATATGGTCGAACTGAGCGGTGAGAGCGATCGCGATGCTACCATCCGCATAGCAAAATCAAACCGATATAGCACCGCTTTTAGCTATTACCCTGGAACCACTTTCAAAGCAGGCGATGTCTGGTTTAATCCATCCCTTTACAACAGCCCCGCAATCGGCAACTATGCCTATCACGCTTTAGGGCATGAGTTGGGACATTCACTCGGACTAAAGCATGGTGATGAAACTGGTGGGATCTCAAACGTCGCAATGGATGCTAACCGGGACTCTATGGAGTTCTCCATCATGACCTACCGCTCTTATGTGGACGACCCTCTCAGTGGTGGCTATTCTAACGAGACCTGGGGATATGCACAATCGTTGATGATGTACGACATCAGAGCGATTCAGCAGATGTACGGCGCGAATTTTAACTACAACTCAGACAACACGACTTACACTTTCTCGACCAGAACTGGAGAAATGTTTGTCAATGGCATTGGACAAGGTAAACCAGGTAGTAACCGCATCTTTCGCACGATCTGGGATGGTAATGGCATAGACACCTATAACTTCTCCAACTACACTACCAATCTGGCGATCGACTTAGAACCAGGCAGTTGGACTAATCTGAACGTCGGTGGTAATCTCCAACGAGCCAATCTTGGTGACGGCAACTATGCCTGTGGGCATGTGTTCAATGCCTTACAGTTCAACCACGACACCCGCTCATTGATCGAAAACGCCAACGGTGGCTCAGGCAACGACAGTATCAAGGGCAACAGTGGCAACAACGTTTTGCTGGGCAATGGGGGTAACGACACAATCAGCGGTGGTAATGGCGATGATTACATGGACGGTGGTGCGGGGATAGACACCGTTGATTACACATATTCGACTGCTAGCGCCACTTATAATCTCAACGCTGGTGTGGCATCCTTTTCTAGCTTACATAAAGAGGAGATTCTTAACTTTGAGAACATCCTCACCAGTAGCGGCAATGACAACGTGATTGGCAGTGCGGCAAATAACCGCATCATCACTGGTGCTGGTAACGATACGGTCAGCGGTGGTAGTGGCGACGATTACATGGATGGTGGTGCAGGGATAGACACCGTTGATTACACTGACTGCAATAGTGGCGGCACTTACAACCTCAGCACTGGTGTGGCATCCTTTCCAGGCTTGTATAACGAGGAGATTCTTAACTTCGAGAACATCCTCACCGGTAGCGGCAATGACAATGTGATTGGTAGTGCAGCAAATAACCGTATCAGCGCTGGCGAGGGGAATGATACAATCGTCGGCGGATTAGGTAACGATAGCTTGACTGGTAATGCAGGTGCAGACTGCTTTCGGTTCCAGTCTTTGAGTGAAGGCGTTGACAGAATTACAGATTTCAGCGTCCTCAATGACACCATTGATGTCTCAGCGGCGGGTTTTGGTGGCGGATTAGTAGCTGGAGCATCCATTAAATTAGCTCAATTTGCGATCGGTGCAGTTGCGACTGATGCACTTGACCGATTCATCTACAACAGCGCCAGTGGCGCTTTCTCTTTTGATAGAGATGGAAGCCTGAGAACCTTTAATCAAATTCAGATAGCTACACTTAGTCCTGGACTTGCCATGACAAATAATGATATTTTCGTCATAGCATAGCTTTTGGCATGGGGCATAGGGCATTGGGCATTGGGTATTGGGCATTTGTCTTCATCATCCCCCCACACTCCCTCATCCCCCTACATGAACGCCGGGACGCTTTTGGGGATTTTTTTCCGCTCGACGCAGAACTTCACGAGTGACTACAGCTATATCACCTTCACCAAACAAGATAAAACGTAGTAAGTATTGTATGGGGTTTCCCTCAACCCAACCGAAGTATGCATGGGGAATTTTACCTGTTTGATCGCGAATATAGAGAAGTACAGCGGCGATCGCATTAGGGACTGCTGCACTCTCAGCACGTAGGATGCGATAATCACCAACTTGTACTCCTCTTACTTTGATAATATCCGCAAATTCCGAAGCATCGGATATGATAATTTCTAAAAACAGGATGGGATCGTTGGCGGGAATATGGTTATCTTCGCGTACTTCTTTCTCTTTTAAAAAATACTCTTCCGCATCGCCTACATTTAAGCGATTAGCAATTAACCTAATTGCCCCTTGGCTTTCTTCGGCAATGAATTGGTGAGCATGATCGTCAATTTCAATTTGCTCTACTCGCAGTTCTGTGGAACGCCAAACGCGAGAAATTAGGGAAGTGATAATGATAGTACTGATGAAGAACCCAGCAATTCTAATACCTTCTGGTCTTTCAATGATATTGACAATGGTAGTATATATAAATACTAAAGTGATAATAGCAAAAACAAAGGTTCCTCGCGGCGATCGCTGACGATGGACTGACAAGGTAACAGCAAAGGCAGCAGAAGTAATTAACACCAGCACGCCAGTAGCGTAAGCCCCACCTTGGGCTTCGACATTTGCCCGAAAGATAATTGTGACAATAAAGGCGATCGCTGTATAGACTAACACTAAAGGTCGGGATGCTCGTGCCCAATCTGGTGCCATGCCATAGCGTGGCAGGTAACGCGGGACAATATTCAGTAGCCCTGCCATTGCCGATGCACCTGCAAACCAGAGAATGGAAATAGTGCTGAGATCGTAAACTGTGCCAAAGCCATTGCCTAAATACAGATGTGCCAGGTAAGCAAGCGCCCTTCCGTTAGCTTTACCGCCGGTGGCAAATTCGGCGGCGGGAATTAGTAGAGTAGTGATCAAGCTACTGGTGAGCAAAAAGAAGCTCATAATTAAAGCCGCAACAGTCAGTAGCTTACGGGTATTGCGAATACGTCCTCTGGGATGCTCATGGTTATCGCTGCTGTCACCTTGAACAAGTGGCATTACAGTTACCCCAGTCTCAAAACCGGATAATCCTAGTGCTAACCTGGGGAATAACAACATAGCTGCACCGATCATTAGCAAAGGGTTAGAATGCTGTGCGAATAGTGCAGTCTGCCAATCGGCGATCGCGCCTGGGTGAATAGCGATCTGATACATACCAACGCTAATCACAATCACGTTTAACAGCAAATAAACTCCCACCAAAAAGACGGCAATACCGATTGCTTCTTTAAAACCCCTAAGAAAAACTGCGCCTAGTAATGCAATTAAAATCAGGGTGATAGCGATCGCCTGGTTGTGAAGTAGATCTGGGGTCAGCGGATTTTCAATAATATGGGCTGTAGCATCAGCCGCCGATAGGGTAATAGTGATGATAAAATCGGTTGCTACAAAGCCGAGTAGACACAGCACAAGTAGTTTGCCTTGCCACCAAGAAAGCAAGTGTTCCAGCATCGCAATCGACCCTTCGCCACGAGGGCTTTTGCCAGCAATGCGTCGGTAGATTGGCAAAGCCCCAAACAGCGTCAGCAAAACCAGAATTAGCGTCGCCACAGGAGAAAGCGCACCTGCGGCCAATGCAGCAATCCCTGGTTGATAGCCAAGAGTGGAAAAATAATCCACACCCGTCAAGCACATAACCTGCCACCAGGTATGCTGGCGATGTGGTTCTTCTTTGCGGTAAGGCCCTGGCTTCTGTCTTCTGCTTTCTTCCAGTAACCAGCGCATGAACCGTTTACTGAGCTTTTTTGGGGAAACAATTGATTTAGCCATCAAATACGCTTGCTTATGTTGCAAAACTCAGCTTTGTGATTTCTTCAAGCCTTCGTAGTCTATTAAAATTTTGGACTATAAAGACACAGTAATATCATTTATTTTTGGTTGAGCATACTATAGGATTTACCAAAAAATAGCAACTCCTTCTAGTCCCCTGGGGAATAGAGGCACTGCTATTTTTGCCTATAGCCCATAGCCATAAGCCAGCGCATCACCTAAAAGTTAGGACTAAAGCCGCGTGTTTCGCGATTTTTGGTTGAGGCTGTCTCAATGCGATCGCTCCGATCATCTTAACCTATGTCTAAAAGAATGTTATCAATTAGCAGTAAGCAAAAAGACAGAAAATTCTTCTTTCTTAATACAAATGTACTATTAAGAGGCGATGCCTACGGCGGGCTGCGCCTACGCACCTACTGCGGCTTTGCAAGACATTGCGCGATCGCACCTCTAATATTTTTATCTTTTTAGGACTTACGCACAACACAACGGAAGTAGAGGTAATTCATGAATTACCTCTACGCAACAATAAGATTTTCAGCGACATCTTGCGTAAGTCATACTTTTAACGAATTTATGTATTTAAGCAATAAAAAACCCAAATAACAAAGGTTACTTGGATGCTGTGTTTTTAATAAAAATTGTATTTTAAGTTTTGCTTGTTTATGCTGTTTGTTTTTCCACCTTTTTAGAGTAGCGCTTCTTGAGGTTTATTCCCATAGCTAATGCTGTGGCTGAACCCAGAATAGTCAGTGGTTCAGGTACTTTTTTACCATCTTTTGTCCAATATCCAGAGACTTGTAAATTTTCAAAATTAGGAGTCTGTCCAGCATTAAATATATCATTATTATCATATACAACCCAATTTAATATACCAGGAAAAGGGTATGTTCCACCTGGTTTAATATTCTGAAATTTGTCATTATAACTTCTATTTAGTGTCTCAATAGGATTTCCATCATCATCCAAATATTGAATTGAAAGATGAATATCATTAACTTCAACTTTAGTCTTATTTATGCAGTTTTTTGCTAATAATAATCCTCCTGTTGAAAAATCAGTAAATTCGCAGATACCACCTTGAATTCCAATATTAGCAGCAAAAACTGGTAACGAAAAAAGAACAGTAATAGAAGTTGGTATGCTTATAACTGTAGAAAAGAGTATTTTTGAGGAAAGAGATTTGAATTTCATTATGTTCATCCCAATTAACTAAAGGTTTAAACAAACCATAGCGAACTCAACCGTGAATGTACTAACATCACAGTTATCTTCATCAAAACTTTATATAACTACTTAGAGAAAAATTAATTAGCACAAAAACCTGTAATTACATGAAGATTCAGTAAAATTACTTATAAAGTATTGTAAAGTTTGAGATTTTATTCCAAGAGCGATCGCATCTTGCGTTGATGTTCAAAGGCGATGTCTACGACGGGCTTACGCCTACGCACTGGTTCCGCCAAGAATTGAGCGATCACTTTCATAATTGGGTTACTATCTTGTGCTGCTCATCAGCCATCTATGCAAGAATTTGCTGTAAATTTACAACAAAACCAGGGAGAACATCTTCACCAGATAAACTTGTGGGAGATTGTAAAATTTCCGGTGCTTGATGGGGGCGATAAATTTCTACTTGTTTATCTTGAGGATTAATTAACCAACCTAAACGCAACCCATTGGTTATATACTCTCGCATTTTGGCGCGAATCTCTTCCAAATCATCACTTTCGGAACGTAGTTCTATCGCAAAATCAGGGCATAAAGGCAAAAATTTTTTTCTTTGTTCTAAGGTAAGAGTATCCCATCTTTCTATCTTGACCCAAGAAGCATCAGGTGAACGAGTTGCACCATTGGGAAGTTTAAACCCAGTGGAAGAATCAAAAGCTTTGCCGAGCTTATTTTGACGGTTCCAAACGCCTAAATCAAGATACAGTTCAAAATTACGGTTTCCGGTTTCTCCTCCAGTAGGAGCCATGATAATCAATTCCCCTTCAGCAGTTAATTCCAGTCGTAATTCTTTATTTACAGCAACAATCTGTGCAAATTCCTCATCAGTAAATTTCAGATTAGGAGGTAATTGCAAAGTTAAAGCAGTCATAATTAATTGCGCTCCACTAAAATCCTAGTTTAATCAAACCCATGTTCTACTCATGGATTTAACTTAGGACAAATAATTTGGCAATTTACAAAAAACGAGCGCGGAGGGATTTGAACCCCCGACCCACAGAACCGGAATCTGTTGCTCTATCCACTGAGCCACGCGCCCTTGATTTTTTGTATTATAGCACATTTGTCATTGGTCATTTGTCATTTGTTATTTCTCCTCTGCATCCTTCCCTTGTCCTCCTTGTCCTCCTTGTCCCCCTTGTCCCTACTACAGATAACTGGCGGGATCTACAGGCGTGCCATCGCGCCGTACTTCAAAATGCAGGTGAGGCCCTGTAGATAAACCGCTGGAACCGACAGCGGCGATCGCTTGTCCGCGTTGTACTCCTTGTCCTTCGGTAACGTACAATTCACTGGTATGACCGTAAAGTGTGGTAATACCGTCGCCGTGGTCGATGATTACAGCTTTACCATAACCGCCATACCAGCCAGCAAAAATTACTGTTCCTGAATCAGCGGCACGAATTGTACTACCATAGCTAGCGGCAAAATCGAGTCCTGCATGAAAGCGACGATAGCCGAGAATTGGGTGTATCCGCCAACCGAAGGGACTGCTGGTAGGTGCATCACTGGGATATGCCAACATTCCAGTTCCGCGAATAATGATATTTTTACTGCTGCTGTTGGTTTTCGCCTGTGCCTCTGCTATCTTTTGTTGAATCAGCACTTCTAGATTTTGGGAATCTTGCTCTAGCTGGTTTTGTGCTGCTTCTAAAGCCAAGCGATCGCTATTTAACCTTTGGATCAATTCGGCTTGAGACTGCGCCTGTAGTTGATAATCGGCTTTTTGTGCCAGGAATTGCTCTCTAATCAAAGCGATTTCGTTTTTTTGCTGTTCTACTGCTGTTTTTTGCTCGGTAATCAAATTTGCTTGTGCATTGAGTGTTGTCAAAATTTGCTGGTCTGCTTGGTAGACTAACTTTAATTGATAACGCCGACTGATAAAATCACTGATATTTTCGCTTTGCAGTAACACTCCCCATCCCATACTTGCTGGCGATCGCTGAAGAAACCGCAATCTTGCAACTGTAGCTACTTGGCGTTGTTCAAAGGAACGTTCCGCCACGGCTAAATTAGCCTGCAATTGCTGGAGGCGTTCGGAAGCTAGCTTTAATTGGGATTCACTGTATTGGATATTGCTGTTAGTAGTTTGCAAGTTTTGGTTAATCCCAGTCAGGCGATTTTGCGCGGCTTGTTGGAGATTATTCAGGCGATCGCGTTCTTGAACCACATTTTGCCGTTGTTGCTGAACCTGTTGCTGTTGTTGTCGTAAATTGTCAATTGTCGGTGAAGGCGTTGCATTTACCGGTAGCCAAACCAGCAACCCACAAAGTATCAACATCCACCAAAATGTCATGAATAGAAGAATTCGCGCTTTCATGCTGTTAAGTAGGGCGGTGCAATTAAAGATAACTGGCTATGGCTGTCATTAGTCATTAGTCATTGGTCATTGGTCATTGGTAAGGGTTTCAAGCCTATTTACGTAAAGTACATAGTTTGGTTGATCTCCACCTACTTACTTTCAGCCAAGAATTGTAAGCATTGTGCCCAAAATTGAGGCAGATCTATCAGGGGCTAGGGATGAAAGGGACAAATGACAAATGACAAATGACCAATGACCAATAACAAATGAAGAAATGTAAAATTTAATTGCGGTATTGTTAAAAGAAGCTTGCTATTAAATTAAGTTATGAGCCAGTCAGAAGACAATCTTCCCCCAACAGCTTCTTTGACTAACCACGATCGCAAACCAATTCACATACCTGGCTCAATTCAACCTCATGGTGTATTACTAGCTCTTAATCCCCAGCTAGATATACTACAAGTTAGTAACAATACCCAAGATTTTTTCGGTAAATCTCCTCAAGAGTTGCTTGGTCAACCGCTAACCAGCTTACTGGAAGCTCAACAAGTTGAAGCTATCAGGCAATGTTGGTTAAAAAATATTGGCATTTATACTACTTATAAAGTAGCTATACATACTTTGTATGATGAACGATATTTTGACTGCATTGTGCATCGGATAGCAGATGCTTTGATTGTGGAGCTAGAGCCGATAGAATCTATATCTGAAGTGAGTTTCTTAAGTTTCCATGCTTTAGTCAGTGAAGCGATCGCCGATATTCAAAGAACATCAAACCTGACAGAATTTTTGCATCTAGTCGCCATCCAAGTCAGACAAATCACAGCTTTTGATCGGGTAATGGTCTATCAATTTGATCGTACCGGAGCCGGTGCTGTGGTTGCGGAAGCTAAACGGGAGGATTTACCACCATACTTAGGGCTACATTATCCGGCTACAGATATTCCTGAGTCGGCGAGAAATTTATACCAGCGTTCTTGGCTACGATTTGTCCCTAATTTAACCGGTCAACCAGTTAAGCTAGTTCCCATTGAAAACCCCATCACACAACAACCTCTCGATTTAAGCTTTTCAGTACTGCGGAGTGTTGATTCTTGCTGTATTGAATATTACCAAAATATGGGCGTGACCGGAATTTTGGTGATTGCGCTAATGCAAAACCAGCAGCTTTGGGGTTTAATTTCCTGTCATCACGAGACTCCTAAGCATCTTTCCTCCGAACTGCGTCAAATCTGCGAGTTTTTAGGACGGATTGTCTCGTTAGAGTTAAGACACAAAGTTAATCAATTGGAATTAGATTATCAAGTTAAACTTCAATCTCTACAATCTGAGTTCATTGAGTCTATTTCTCAAGCAGATAATTTTAGCGATGCGTTGATTAAACCAGAACTCCGCTTATTAGATGTTGTGAGTGCTTCGGGAGCAGCAGTTTGTTTAGATAATGAAATTACACTTGTCGGCACAACACCTGAGATTGACCAAGTTCGTGCTTTGATTGAATGGGCAGAGACTCAGGTTAAGGACAATCTATTTTCTAGCGATTCTCTACCGCAGATCTATCCAGAAAGCGTTGCTTTTAAAGATACTGCTAGTGGATTATTACTACTGCGGATTTCTCAAGTCCGGCGCTATTACATTCTCTGGTTTCGTCCCGAAGTTATGCAAACGGTAAATTGGGCGGGTAACCCCAATGAAGCTATTCAAGTTGCCGAGGTAGATGGTACGCTTACCTGGAGTCCGCGAAAATCTTTTGCCAAATGGCAAGAAACGGTACAGTTAACTTCCCTAGCTTGGAAACAATGTGAACTTGATAATGCGATCGCTCTGAGAAATGCGATCGTTGGTATTGTACTTTCTAAGGCGGATGAATTAGCCAAAATTAACTCAGATTTAGAACGCAGTAACCGAGAATTAGCCTCTTTTGCTTACGCTGCTTCCCACGATCTTAAGGAACCTTTGCGAGGTATATATAATTACTCAACTATTCTCCTTGAAGATTACGCCCAAATTTTGGATGCTGATGGGCTTGAATGTCTAGAGACAGTGGTAACTTTATCGGTGCGGATGGAAACTCTGATTAATGCGCTGCTGCGACTCGCCCAGTTAGGACAAGCACAACTGCGCCAGCAAGCTACCAATCTCAACGAATTACTCAACCAATTAATTGATGTCTTTCGTGCTAGTCGTCAAGACTCTCAGCATTTTGATATTCGCATTCCTCGACCATTACCCACAGTTGAGTGTGATTCGGTTCTGGTGAATGAAGTCTTTAGTAACCTGATTAATAATGCGTTCAAATACAACGATAAAACAGAACAATGGGTGGAAATCGGCTATCTAGATTCCCCTGAACTCCACAAAAAAAGGCAAACCCCCGAACCACCAGTATTTTATGTCCGCGATAACGGGATTGGAATTCCCCAACATCACTTAGAAACCATATTTCGACTGTTTAAGCGTCTCCACTCTCAGGAAAAGTACGGTGGGGGAGTAGGTGCTGGATTAGCCATTGTCAAGAAGATTATTGAACTTCATAACGGTCGGATTTGGGTTGAATCTACCATAGGCGTTGGTTCAACCTTCTACTTTACCCTGGAATAGATCTCACCCACCCAGCTTCCCTCTCCTTCCTGGAGAGGGAGGAGTAACGAAAAATCATGGTTTTTCTCCCCTCTCCTTTTAGGAGAGGGGCTGGGGGTGAGGTCAAAATCTTGTGTATCGAACTCAGGTTAGTTTAAGATAAGTAACAAAATTCTTTAAATTATGACATTTTGTTAAGACAACTAATGACCACGAGACTTCATGAACCTCTACTAGTTGTTGAGGACAGCAATGAAGATTTTAGGATGCTGCAACGCCTCATGCGACGCATGGCTGTCCAGAACCCGATCTATCGCTGTACTAATGGGGATGAGGTTTTAGACTGGCTCTATAAACAGAGCAGTAATGAAAATTCTAGTGCAGGGCTACGACCTTCTGTAATCCTGCTGGATCTAAATTTACCGGGTATTGATGGTCGTGATATCTTAGAGCGGCTGAAGCAAGATATAACTTTCAAAGAAATCCCGATCGTTGTTTTTACCACATCATCCAACCCTAGAGATATTGAGTATTGTTACCAAAAAGGTGCAAACGGCTATCTCGTGAAGCCAATGGATGCGCAAGGATTGCGAAAAACGATTCAGGCATTTGTAGACTATTGGCTGGAGGCTAATACTCCACCAGCCTGAAAATTATATTTCTGTATTTCTGGTTGATGAGGTAGTCCCCACCAGGACAGGAAGCGGCGCGCGGTACAGCAGCAGACTGTAGTCGTCTGCTTGTGCTGGGGTTTGATATTCAGACTCGATAGAAGTTCTCAGTAAGTCCATATCTCTGTGTCTTCTGGATCTCTTGGTTCTCCGCGTCACGCTGTTTCCCCCTATTTGTGTCAATTTTTTCGATTCCCTATCATCCCTAGCTCACGACTTCATACTTACCTGACTTTTTCGGTTTGTGTAGTCGTTTGCTTTAAGTTTTCTCAAATAATTTTAGATTTTATTTATATTTATTTTAGATTATTTTTAGAATTATGCAATAGCAACCGAGATTAAAAAATCTCTCTTATTCCTCTGATCCTCATAATTTTATGGTGGACACATGGACGCTACTGATCATTGATGATTGTGCAGCGGATCGAAAAATTTATCGTCGATATCTTTTGCAAGATCCCTACTATTCCTATCAAATTTTGGAGGCAGACTGTGCAGAATCCGGACTAGCTTTGTGCCAAAAAATTCATTGTGATGTCATTTTGCTGGATTTTTGCCTACCTGATATGAGTGGGTTAGAACTGTTTGACCAGCTAAAGCAAGAGATATTTGATTCACCAATTACAGTGATTATGCTGACAGGGCGGGGTGATGAAGAAGTCGCCGTACAAGCAATGAAACGGGGTGCGCAAGATTATTTAGTCAAGCAATATCTGAAACCAGATGTACTGCAACTAGCTGTCCGCAATGCTATCAAACAATCGCACTTGCAAGCCCAACTATACAAAAATCGAGAACGACAGCGTTTAATTGCAACGACGGCATTACGAATTCGCCAGTCTTTGGATTTAGAGGAAATTTTAAATACAGCGGTAGTAGAGGTACAGCAACTTCTCAAATGCGATCGCGTGTTGGTGTATCAATTTTCCCCGGATAATGGCGGTAAAACGGTGGCTTCCTCGATGGAATCATGGGAAACGGTGTCATCATGCCATCATATCGAAAATCTTTGCCATGAGGTTAGGGGTGAAAACCATCATTGGGGATGTAAATTAGCCATTCCTCAAGTCTACGAAACGGGCTTGAGTAATTACCTCGATTTATTAGAACAATTTAAAACCAAAGACAATTTAGTTGTTCCCATTAATTTGAGTAACAATGGTAACCAAGAAGATCAGCTTTGGGGACTGTTGATTGCGCACCATAGTACGCAACAGCGAAAATGGCAAGCTGATGAAGTAGAAATACTCAATGAATTATCGGTGCAACTAGCGATCGCCATTCAACAAGCTGAATTACTAGCCCAAACACAAGCGGCGCTTGTCAAAGCAAAACAACTCAATGCATTTAAATCTCAAATCGTCGCCACAGTTTCCCACGAGTATCGTACACCATTGACTTCCATCTTGGCGGCGGCATCAACTTTGCTCAAACATGGTCAGCAATTCGATGAGTTTAAACAACAGAGGTTTTTGGGAATTATTGAGCAAAAAGCCCGGTCGATGTCCAAACTTGTGGATAACATGCTGATGGTTAATCGACTTGAACTCGACAAAACCAAGTTTAAACCCATCCCACTCGATCTGCTGCAATTTTTTCATGACCTGATTGAACAGGAGAGAGAAACAGTGAGCGATCGCCATGAATTAATTTTTAATAGTAGTGGAAACTACCAAAACTTCTGGGGCGATCGCGGTCTTTTGCAACAAATATTTGTGAATCTAATCTCCAATGCTATTAAGTATTCACCACAGGGAGGCAGTGTAGAATTTTACTTAATTGGGAAAGAATCAGAAGTGATATTTTACATTAAAGATGAAGGTATTGGCATACCGATGACAGATCAAGAAAAGTTATTTCAAGCCTTTAGTCGGGGAAGCAACGTAGATACAATTCCTGGGACAGGACTAGGACTAGCGATCGCTAAATCTTGTGTAGAATTACACAAAGGCAATATTTCTTTGTCTAGTCAAATCGGGCAAGGAACTAAAGTTACAGTCAGCTTACCAAAACAACCGCTGTAGTTGAGAAAGAGGGGCTAGGGGCTAGGGAGACAACTGACGGTTGACTGTTGACTGTTGACAAATGACAAATGACAAATGACAAATGACAAATGACAAATGACAACTACCTAACTAGCAGCAACAACTCCCACTGTTCCATGATAGATAGCCCAAGTAGTGGGATCGTCGGCAAACTGACAATACTGCTCAATGTCATCATCAGTTGCTTGACCAGTTGCAATGTATTTTTCTGCCAATTGTATGGCGGACATTTTCATCACTGTTGCCATACCAAAGCCACCATTAGATAATGGTGTATCGTGTTCTACAGATAAATTTTGTAATTTTAATCTTTGGCAGATGGCAGGTAACTTCACACCCAGAGCATAATCAAGTCCTTTATTTGCAAACATTTGCACGATAGCTTGATTAACTCGATGCACGGATTTGAGTGCTTCTGGATTTCCCACAATTGCTCTGGCTGCTGAAAAATCAGGTTCCTCCAGCACAATCCATCCGCCTGGTTTTAGCAGGCTCAACATTTGGGATAAAGCAACTCGAAAGTCGGAGATGTGGATCAAAACAAAACGTGCATGAATTAAGTCAAAAGAATGCTTCTCAAGCTGCAAATACCGAATATCTTCTTTTATTACTTCAACATTAGATGGCTGTAGATCTGTTAAAAACTCAGTATTTATATCTACAGCAACAACACTGCCGTTTTCGCCAACTATGTCTGCTATCCATCGCATGATTGAGCCAGCTCCCGCGCCTACTTCCAGACATCGCCAACCTGCTGTCAGGCCTGTTGCCAAAATTCGTCTGCGGCTTGCTGGATCAAATACTTCTTCAATTTTTTGAAGTCTTTCAAGCTCTCTGAGATGTTGGGAATTAGCAAAAACGTAGCTAGACTCTGTTACTCTCATGTTATTTTCTTCCTTGTTCAACATACCCTAGCAATCTCAAGACTGATCTGACCGAAGAAGAATAACTTAAAAGTACGTCAGCAAAGCTCTCATAATTTGTTCGGTACAGTAATCTTTTAGACTGACTATATCTTTTTAACACATAGAAATCTCTTAGGGATTTACTCGTAAAAAAATATTCCATTGCTATTGTCAACAGTCAACAGTCAACAGTCAACAGTTAACGACTGAAAGCGGAATAATTTATTTTCTGGAGTTCCCTTAGGTAAGACTCCACTGTTCACGGGTGATACCATAAATTAAAACGTCTCTATCAAAAAGTCTAGTTTTGTCTTCCAGCTTTTCTCCCAAGCGTTGAGCTACTTGGATCGATCTGATGTTCTCAGGATAAATGAGGCTGATGACATGATCTATATCTAGGCTGCTAAAACCATAATTAAGTGCTGCTTTTGCCCCTTCAGTGGCGTAACCTCGTCCCCAATAAGCAGGTTTTAGTGCCCAGCCAATTTCAAATCCAGGCCAGCCTTCAGGTTTCCAAAAACCAATTCGACCAAGCAAAACCCCGCTGTTACGTTCTTCAACCGCCCACATTCCATAGCCTCGCAGTTGCCAGTGTCCCACCATAGCTGCCATGCTGCGCCAAGCTGTAAAGCGTGACAAGGGTTCACCATCACCAAGATAACGGACTACTTCGCGATCGCTAAATATCGCAAAGTAGTCTTCAAAATCTTGTTCATGGAACATTCGCAATAGCAGTCTTTCTGTTTCTAGATTTACCATTGGTTTTCAAATTTAGTTACTTTCATTACTTTTGCGTTATTCAAGTTGGTAAATTCTGAACTATATAGTTGCTCAACTTAAGTATTAAATAAAATTACTACCAATGGTTTAGGAAAAGCAAAAACGTGAACCATTTCCAAAAGCTATCCTCAATAGTGTTCCTGCTGTTAGCTTTCGTGTATCCACCTGTGTTAGCCGAAGCTAAGGATACTACTCCCAATCATGTGCTTAATGAACAGAGTATTGACGCACAGACAACATTAGTTGTAGAGCAAGGTGAAGAGCTGCTGTTAGCTCACCGACCAACTCGACGACGTTATCATAGACCGCATCGGACTAGACAATATTATCAACGTCCGGGGACTCGAAAACATTATTATAGAGGACGCTATCGCTCTGTACGTTATCGCGGACAACCATATCGTCATGGACAATGGGAACTTGTGCGCGATCGTCATGGACGATTAATATATGATTGGCAGCGTTAATAGTACACTAGACTCCCAATTTTCCTAGAGAATCTTGATGCGTAAATCTGCATGTAGGTAGACTTGTTCTTGATCGCAAATTAAAGGGAACAGGAAAGAAAGATTTACAAATGTACTTCGTTTTTTGCTCTAATTAAATAAGAGTTATTTATAGCAATCTTATCTGAGTTGTGAAAATATTTTTTGACGAACCGCCCTCCGGGTGACGCTCCTTCTCCCAAGGGGAGACGCTAACGCGAACGTCGCTAACGCTGCGCTAACAGCAGTTCCTCATGGGGGAAACCCCCAAGATCGGACTGCTTCACCAAGTACGCTAAGTACGCCAAGGGTAAGAGAAATAATTGAGAGTTGGTAAATTTCACAAATGATTTAGAACTGCTATATCTAGATTGGTTTTGATTGGGTTGTGTAAATTCTCTGCAATTGTTTCTCAACATCTGGCGGTTGATTTGTAAAGTGAATGTAAAAACTATTCGCTGTGGTTTGTTCTAAAATTTTGGCATAGATATCGGCGCTGAATACTTCACTATTAGGCATGAGTAAGTTAAGTTTGAGATTAGTGAAGGGTGCTAAAACTCCAGTATTTTCATCTTGCTCAAGGTAAATTTCTCCTCCTTTAGCGGAAAGTTTAATTAACCTGCCTTTACGCATATTACTATCAATATGTTTGCCATCTAACACTGTATATTGCAAGGGCAAAGTTTCAGATAATGTAAAATATACTTCTGCTTCTTTAGTCAAATAAAGATTGTATTTTCCGCCAATACCACCAATTTCATAAATATTGATGGGCTGTTGCACACCTTTGGGTTGGACTGCTTTTTGCCCATCGATTCTGACTAATGATTCTACCTGTTTTAAAGTTGATTCAGAAATCAAAATTTGCCCACCAATACTATAAGATTCAATGCGGTAAGTCAGGTTAACTTGGTCGCCAACTATGCCATATTTACTGCGTTTTTCTGAGCCAATGTTCCCGACGACAACTTCACCCGTGTTAATCCCAATTCCCATTTCAAGATGAGGTAATCCTAGTTGTTGCATAACTTGATTCACAGGTTCCATCGCTAATTGCATG
Organism: Calothrix sp. NIES-2100; assembly: GCF_963875285.1. Taxonomy (NCBI): domain Bacteria; kingdom Bacillati; phylum Cyanobacteriota; class Cyanophyceae; order Nostocales; family Calotrichaceae; genus Calothrix; species Calothrix sp. NIES-2100. The sequence continues at coordinate 5,792,131 of NZ_CAWNLA010000001.1, read as the reverse complement.
GCGATCGCACAAGCGATCGCTCTTATGGCATCATCTTCTCTACTGGTGGGAGCGCCAAACAAGACTAAGATACCATCCCCCATGAATTCATCGATGGTTCCTTGGTATTGGGCGATCGCATCAGCCATGTATCCCAGGTAGAGATTGATAATTTTTATGACTTCTTCGGCGGGTAAGCGCTCAGATATGGCAGTAAATCCCCGGAGGTCTGAAGTAAGAATTGTAATTGTCCGGCGTTCACCTCCCAGTTTCAACCCATCCGGCTGTTCTAATAAATTAGCAACGATTTCATCAGTTACATAACGCCCAAAGGTTTTACGAATTGCGCCAGCACTGCGGGCGAGGTAAGCTGTGATCGCGATCGCACTTCCCCCTAAAGCTAATAATGGCGGGACAACTGGTATCCACCAGCCACCTAAAAAAGCCATAAAAGTCATACCTGTTAAAGCGATCGCTGCCAGAACGGGTGCTATGATTTGACGAAATGAAACTTTGCTCATTCCGTCGGTATATCGTAATTGCCAAATCAGGTTAGCACCGACTCCTGACCATAACAAAATCCACAAATATTCTAATGGATCTGACCAAGTTTTAATTAAGGGACGGCGATCGAGTACACTGCTGAGAATTTGGCTAATTTGATTTGCATGGATTTCGACTCTGGGTGTGCGTTCGATACCTAGAGGAAAACCGCTATTGAAAGGAGAAAAGACGAAATCTTCAAAAATTTCGCCGACGTTACCAACTAAGATAATGCGATCGCGTCCCCAATCGGCTGGTAATCTGTCTTGCAAAACATCTTTCATAGAAACTGAGTGAAAGTACTTTTGCGGCCCCCGGTAGTTTAATAAAATTTGGTATTTGCTATCATTAGCCCGCACATAACCACCATCATTTCCCGTAAAAGCCGGGAATGTGGTTTTTCCTATACGGTATGTTGGCGCGTTAATTTCGGGAGGGTTGATTCCTTCTGGCTGTAAATAACGGAAAGCCAGAAGCATCCCAAAACTCCACATTTGTTTACCTTGGCGATCGCGAATTGATAAAAATCCTCGCCTGACTTTAGCATCTGGGTCAAGAACTAGACCATTAGCTCCTACTTGTCCCTTAGCTTTGAGTATAGGGGTAGGAGGAATACCTGCGCCAGTTATTTGCTGAATCCCAATTAGATTGGCACTATTTTGATAAACTTTGACTAAGTCTGTATGTCCTGGTTCTACAGGTAAATCACGATAAATATCCAGACCAATGGCTCTAGGCTTTCTGGCTTGTAATTTTAACAGTAACTGAGCTAAAAACTTATCTGGGATGTAGTCCTGTCCAATCAGTTCATGTAAATCGTCTTCATTAATACCAACAATTGCAATCCTATCTTCCGGTGCTTCTTGGGGGCGTAAACGCATATATTGATCAAACGCCGCCCATTCTAAAAACTGAAGTAAACCAGAAAAGCGTAGTAAGATAATCAATCCAGCCACACTAGGGGTGATTATCCATAAGCTGCGCCATTGCCAAAGCAGCCGCCTAAGCTTTATCCACATTGCACCAGACCAAATGATTGTTCATTGTATTGTGCGATCGCCAAAATGCCTAGATCCAAGTTGAGGGGTTAGGGTTTAGGGAAGAGAGATTCGGTACCAATACTGCTCGGTTAAGCATTTTTAACTCGGAATTGGGTTTGGGAAAAAGGTTAAAGGGTAAAGGTTAAAGGTTTTTTCTTTCCCCTTTCCCCTTCCCCTTTTCCCCTTAACCGAGAAGTATTGGATTCGGTACAGAATTTTACCATCATTGTAGGGGCGCGGTTTCCGCGCCCAATATTACGAATTGATGCGCAGAACATCAAACTTTACAAGATACAGCAGGGTACGCAGTAATTGGGCGGGAGAAACATCTCGATGAGAATTGAGAATTGTGTCAATTGAAACTGGGCCGTTTTGGGCGATCGCAGTTAATATTGCATCTATAGTTAAATTTGCGTTTCTTTTCTCTGCACCAAAGTTAGTGATCCAATTTTGCCGAATTTGTTGTAAATTTTCTGGTGTACTCATCGCACCCAGTCCTAATACTAAATCCTGGCTGGGCGTGTTACTTGTGTAATGGGCAAAAACCCTAAAAGGATCGTCACATAAAGGGACTGGTGGGCTACCTGGTTGTAAGGGTACAGACATTGGTGCAGTAGCGCGAATTTCGGCTAATTCTTGCCATAAATTTTCATAAGCGGCGATGACAACTGACCAATCATAAGTTTCTCTAGCCCGTTGTCTGCCATTTTCGCCCAAACGCTTTCTTAGTTCCGGCTGAGTAATTAATTTTATGAGTGCGTTGGCTGCTGCATCTATATCAACTGCAACTACCATTGATGAATGGGCAATGTAGCTGCTGTAATTTAAACTATTGTTGTGATACCCAGCAGCTAAATCTAATCCTAACCCTGGTTGTGGCATGAATGTGGGAATTCTCAAACCATCGATTTCATGGCGTACAGACTCTTGATAACCATCCCAATCGGAGACAATTACAGGTAAACCAGCCGCCATCGCTTCAATTGGTGTTAGCCCAAATGTTTCTTGAATATTATCTACTAAAGATATAAATATATCAGCCGCAGACCAAATTCCGGCACGAATTTCTGGTTTGCGTCCATCAACAAAAATACAATTAACTGAGGGACAGAAAGTTTGCGAACTTTGGATAAAACTAACTTTCTCTTTTTCATCTTCAAACCAGCCAGCCAGGACAAAATGAATTTTGGTTTTGGTTGCTTGGGCTGCTTTTTCTAAAGCCAAATACATCGGGACAGGATGGGCTTTAGCGTAAAAGCACAATCTCCCGACAAACAACACCACAATCTCATTTTGGGGAATACCCAGGGCTTGACGCAGGCTGCTGCGTAGATTCTGAGTATTATCACCGTGATTAAATGTATCGCAATCAACACCCAAAGGAATAATTGGCAGTTGGACATTAATCTGCGGTTTACCACCTGTGCGTTGCGCTAAATATTCAGCCCAAGTATTGAGAAGACGGTCAACAGCATTCTTCACAGCCACAGATGTACAGATGATAGCATCCCAAGGCTGAACCGGGGCGATGAGTGCATCACCAATACCATCCATAACCCCCATACTTGCAATCGTATGGGTGACACCGCAGATACTATATCCCCGTTGATTATCAAATCTTCGCGCCCAAGCAAGTTGAGATAAGATGGGATCTGGGTGATAGATTGTCCCGGCTTGTGTAAGTATTTGATGATTGTTGCTGGGTAACCAGGTAACTTGACGAGAGCGTGTCATCCAAGGTTTAATGCGATCGCAAAATTCCGCGAATTCTCCTTGGCTAGAGGTATAACAATACAGCGAATCGGCTTTTCCATGTTGTACTAAAGCCTTGAGGAAACCTTCACCCGCAGCTTGACGACCGAGGAGTCTTGTTCCAGAGGTATCGTAACCATCCTTTTTATAGAAAATTGCAGCAGTGTTATTCATAATAATACATAGGCGTGAATAATGAATAAGAGTCTCACGCCTTCGACGAAGTCGTTCCCGAAGGGTAGGCGCAAAGACGCAAAGGAAAATTTATAAAATCATCTCGCATTTATGCAAGGATTCACAATCTTTCAAGCTTTGTTGCTATATATGGTGATGACTTTGCTTAATCAAGCCTAAAACTCATGTTTTCCTCGTCTCTCATAACAATCATTTATCATTACTATATATAAATAATCCCAGCAAAGCGGATTTGATTAATTAGGAATTGACATTGTAACTATGACTCAACAACCGATACAAGTGATTGGAGGTGGACTAGCTGGGACAGAAGCAGCATGGCAAATAGCCCAAGCGGGAATACCAGTGATTTTGCATGAAATGCGTCCAAAACGCTTTAGCCCTGCCCATCATACAGAACATCTGGCAGAATTAGTATGTAGTAATTCCTTTGGTGCAATGGCGAGCGATCGCGCTACTGGATTATTACACGAAGAGTTACGTCAACTCAATTCCATTGTCATTACCAAAGCCGATGAACACGCTGTTCCTGCTGGTGGTGCTTTAGCTGTAGATAGGGGACAATTTAGTCAAGAGTTAACCGAAACTTTATCCAGTCATCCGTTAGTTGAATTCCGTCGCGGTGAAGTTCCAGCCATCCCCGAAGGTATAGTGGTTTTAGCCACTGGACCCTTAACAAGTCCTGATTTAGCAGAAGATATCCGCCGCTTAACGGGGATGGAATACCTGAGCTTTTTTGATGCAGCTAGCCCGATTGTTGTGGGAGAATCGATTAACCGGGATATTGCCTTTATGGCTTCTCGCTATGACAAAGGCGAAGCGGCTTATCTCAATTGTCCCATGAATAAGGAGCAATACCTGCACTTTTGGGAAGAACTCAGGAAGGCTGAACAAACAGAATTAAAGGATTTTGAACGGGAAACAGCGAAATTCTTTGAAGCTTGTCTCCCGATTGAAGAACAATCACTGCGCGGTGAAGACACGATGCGCTATGGCCCCTTAAAGCCAGTTGGGTTGTCTGATAGTCGCACCGGGGAACGTCCTTATGCGGTGGTGCAATTGCGTCAAGAAGACAAAGCCGGTCAACTGTGGAATATGGTAGGATTTCAAACTAATTTGCGTTGGGGTGAACAAAAGCGAGTCTTCCGCTTAATTCCCGGTTTGGAAAATGCCGAATTTGTCCGGTTGGGAGTAATGCACCGCAATACTTTTATTAATGCACCCCAATTAATGCATCCAACTCTGCAATTTAAACAACGTCCTAATTTATTAGCAGCTGGACAATTGATTGGTACTGAAGGCTACACAGCAGCAGCTGCGGGTGGCTGCTTGGCGGGAATTAATGCTGCACGAATAGCTTTAGGAAAAGAAACTTTAACTCTACCACCCACAACTATGATGGGGGCATTATTTGAGTTTATCAGTTCTGCGTCACCGAAACACTTCCAACCAATGCCGCCCAACTTTGGGATTTTTCCCGAATTAGGCGTGAAAATCAAGAATAAACAAGAGCGCTATGGAAAATACCGCGATCGCTCTTTGGCTGATTTGGCACATTGGATTCGTAATTCCTAATTTGTCATTTGTCATTCGTCATTTGCATTCGTTATTTACCAGTCTCAGATTGGTAAAAAAATTGTGGTAGGTTTCGCCTCACGAGATCGTAAAATCAGGCGGAGCCTCCTAGATATACGCTCCCACACACAGTATGGGAGCAAGTTAATGTCATGGAATAATTACGAATTACGAATTACGAATTACAAATTATTTTAATTTATCTTTACTTTGATATTGCTCTTGAATAGTTGCTAACCCATGTATACCGAGTCCTGTAATTACTGCGCCAATTAATCCCCAAGTTCCATCAGCAAATACATTAATACGATGCGCTAAAGTGCGATGATAGGCATAATCTAATTGTCTATTACTAGCTTTTTCATCCTTTGCTAGCTTTTCTATATAAACTTCAGCTTTTCCTAGTGCGTCATAATCTAAAATAAACCAATAAAGCGATACTCCTACTACTGCTAAACCGGGCATAACTAAAGTAATTAAAAGAAGTGCTTTGCGTGTATTCATATAACTTTATCGGCAACTAGCACAATAAATCAGGGTTAGGGTTGTCAACAGTCTGTAGGGGCGGGTTGAGTGATATCTTTACACAGAAAACAGATATGTCGGTTAAACCCGCCCGTACAACAGTCAACAGTCAACAGTCAACAGTCAACAATTTTTGACCATTGACTATTGACTATTCAAGCTTTTTGCAATCTATTTTTCACCAAAATGAGCTGCTAAGGCCTCAGAACCGCCAATGAGTTGTCCATCGATAAAGACTTGGGGGACTGTTGTCGCACCTGTAACCGCTTTCAAAGAATGAGTAGTTACATCTTTACCTAAGACAATTTCTTCGTAATCTAAACCATGTTCTTTGAGCAAAGCCTTAGCGCGGGCGCAGTAAGGACAACCTACTTTCGCAAATAAGGACACTAGTTTAGGCTTGACAGCTTGGGGATTGATATACCTAAGCATTGTCTCAGCATCGGATACCTTAAAGGGATCTCCTGGCTCTTCTGGCTCAATGAACATGTTATCAATTACACCGTTCTTTACCAGCATAGAATAGCGCCATGAGCGTTTACCAAAGCCCAGGTCTGATTTATCCACCAGCATTCCCATGCCTTCAGTAAATTCACCGTTACCATCAGGTATTAAAGTGATGTTACTAGCTTCTTGGTCTTTAGCCCATTCATTCATCACAAAGGCATCATTGACAGAAATACAGACGATTTCATCAACGCCATTTTCTTTAAACACATTAGCTAACTGGTTATAACCAGGTAGGTGGGTGGATGAACAAGTAGGCGTAAAAGCGCCTGGTAAGGAGAAGACAACCACTGTTTTATCAGCAAATATATCGTCGGTGGTGACATCTACCCACTGATTGTTTTGACGAGTACGGAATGTAACATTGGGAACTCGTTGTCCTCGGCGATTTGACAGCATGATACCTCCGGAGATATTTAACCAATTGATAGTATGAGGCGATGGCTAGTATAACTGTCAAGCTGTGTACAATTTTACCAGCTAGGAGTAGCCAACAGCAGGTTGATCAATAAAGGGTGCGATCGCGGCTATAAATTCAGTCGTCGATTCATATGGTAGAACATTCCGCCCAGTTAGTTTAATTCCCTGCCCTTGAGGTAAACAGGCTAGGTAGTCTGCTAACCGTTCATCTGGGGTTTCTGCTTTACCTTCGCGACTGATACTTGATGCTGTATCCCCAACCACAACTAAGGTAAGTTTATGAATAGATGCGATTTCGCTACTATAATCCTGTCGCCAAAATCCCGATAAAAATGAAAATACTGCATAGCGATTGGCGGTATTTTCTGCACCAGCTAGTAAAGCATTCAACCATTCTCCATCTACAGTATCACCAGAGGCAAAAAGTTGCCGAGTTGAAAAATCGCGCAAAAATTTTGGGGTGCGTGCATAACGATAAAATGCATTACCCAAAGGTGAATCAAAGAGATTCCAAGCGATTTTTTGCTGCCATTTTGGTGATTTTTTGGTGATAGTAGCCCAAGCAGGAGGACTAGCAAATATTAGAGAGTGGATTAATTGTGGTGATTTTTGAACTAATTTGATCGCAATCGACAATAAAGCACCTTGCACTAAAATAATTACAGGTTTTTGCACTACTGTTTGCAAAAAGTACTGTAACTGTTGTGCCCAATCATCAGGAGTGTAAGCTACATGAGGCATATCACTTTCACCACATCCCAATAAATCAGGGTTATAAATTTGGTTTTGATGTCCAGCTTGATACCATTCCCGGCAAAATCGCTGCCAAAATTGCCGCGATAAACCCACACCAACAGGATGAATTAGAAGTATGGGAATACCCTCTGTTTTGGAATTATCAGGTTGATGAATTTCGTAAGCACAGCGATAATTCTGCCAAGTATAAAACTGAGTAGGAAATGCTGTCATATCTCACCATTGAACCTGATTAAATTATTGCATACTTGCCAACTATAATATTTGCTAAAAAATCATTTGTGGATGTATCAATTGATATCCAGCATCTTTAATTTTTTGATTCGATACCCAAGCATTATATGGGCGCTTACTTTGGAGGGAAGCATCCCAAATAATTGGCGGTAAATTGTGTGGCGTTAGCACATTATCAAAAAATTCCCGACTAATTAGGTGTGCATCGTCTACGACGTTATAAATGCCTTGCCAATTATGTTGGCGAGCAAAGTCGATCGCACCAACAATATCATCAAGATGAACCCAATTAGTGATATCATCGCCATTACCGGGACGAGTTGTCCCAGCGAAGCGACCAAATATGTTGATTAGTTCTCTACCAGGGCCATAAATTCCACCTAAGCGCAAAACACAAACCCGGAGATTTTCACTAGATGCTGATAGTAATAATTCTTCAGTTTGCCGCAGTATTATACTATTAGGATTGTTAGGCGTAACTGAGGTTTCTTCATCTACAACTGCACCATTTCTATCACCATATACAGAATAAGTTCCTGTATATATCAATTGCCGAATGTTAGGCATTTCTGGCAAGATAGAAGCTAAAGTTTTAGCGGTTTGCAAATAGGCTTCTTCATAAAAATCGCCACTTTTTGCCGCGACGCTTAACAGTACTACATCTTGATTTTCTAATACTGTCTTTAGCCCTTCTGGATCGTTTCCCTTTGTGAGGATAACTTTTTGAGCTACTGCTTCTAATATTGAGATACGTGCAGGTGTAGTTGTGGTTGCAGTCACCACAAAATTTGTTTTCTGTTGCCAATATTTAGCAACTGCACAACCTACATAACCACAACCAATAATTGCAATGTTCATGAGTATTTAGATCCAAAAAATATCTAGGTTAAATATAATGTTGACTGTTGACTGTTGACTCTTAAGAGAGATTTTCTCGTGAATGGCTAGTTTAAAAATAAGGCAGAGGTATACTGCGGGGTGCAGAAGGGGTAAGTTTAATTTGGAATTTACTCAAAGGAGTTGACGAAAAATAATAAAGTGTCATGGATTGTCATCATAAATGGGGAAACACCGGGCGGGGTTTCCCCGCCCCTACGAATTTTTCAAATTAGTATGAGATAACCCATAATTTTATAGTTAGGGTAATTTCATCCTTCATCCTTCATCCTTCATTTATTTTGCTAATTCACTTTCAATCGTAGCAATTAATTCTGGTGAATATGGCTTGACGCTACTCTTAAAACGACCTACAACTTCACCTTGCTTATTGACTAAGAATTTTTCAAAGTTCCAAGCTACAGGCCCTGTTGGTTCAACTGCATTAGTGAGTCGCGCATACAGTGGGTGTTCTTGTGGCCCTTTAGTTTGAATTTTATCGAATAGTTCAAAGCTGACTCCAAACTTACTTGTACAGAATTGGACTATTTCTTCGTTGCTTCCTGGTTCTTGTGCGCCAAAATCATTACAAGGAAAGCCGAGAATCTTTAATCCTGCGTCTTTATACTCTTGGTTCAACTTTTCTAGTCCTTCATATTGAGAAGTATATCCGCAGTAGGATGCTACATTCACAATTAAGAGTACTTTACCTTGGTACTCACTCAGTTGCTTATTCTCACCATTGATGGTTGTGACTGTAATGTCAGAAATGTTAGTACTCATGTTAAATTTTTTCTTTTGAATTCTGTCTAAATTTTGTCAGAAATTGGTGTGTAATTTTCCGCTGCAAACTTCTTTTCAATTTGCAGATATTGAGGGACACCAATCAGTGCTTGAAAATCGTGAAAGTCAACTAATTCTGAATAATTCGCGGTGCTTCCCTGGGCTTTGAGGTGAGCAAAGCAAGCAGTCATTACCTTGGTGACAGCCAACAAAGCAGTAACAGGGAAAAATGCTATTTTGAAACCTAATTGCTGTAGTTCAGCAGCAGAAATCTGTGGAGTTTTACCACCTTCAACGATATTAGCTACTAGTGGCACATTTGGGAAAGCAGCGGCGATCGCTTTTAATTCCTCCACAGACTGGGGCGCTTCTACAAACAGTATATCTGCACCTGCTGCTATGTAAGCTCGACCACGGGCGATCGCTTCTTCTAAACCCAGTGGCGCGCGCGCATCGGTACGGGCAATAATTACTAAACCACTATCACCTCTGGCTTCTACGGCGGCGCGGATTTTGCCGGCGTGTTCTGCTAGGGGGATGACTCGCTTACCTTCAAAGTGTCCGCACTTTTTCGGCCATTCCTGATCCTCTAGCAGCATCCCAGCCAAACCCAACTGTACAGCATCCTTGACAGTGCGCATCACATTCAAGGCATTACCATAGCCAGTATCTAAATCAGCAATCAAAGGCACACTTATGGATTGAGCAATTCGCCCTACACTGTAGAGCATTTCTGAAGCCGTGATCAAACCGTAGTCTGGTACACCCAAGGTAGAAGCAGCAATCCCAAAACCACTGGTGGCTACTACTTCAAAACCTGACTGTTCGGCTAGTTTAGCACCTAGACAGTCATAAACCCCAGGAATCACAATAATTTCAGGACGCGCCAATAACTGACGCAGTTTTTGTCCAGCAGACATAAAGCAGTTTATAAATGCAGAATACCCCTCTTTGAGGATACAGCCTTGGCTGCCAAATTTTACTTTTTGGGAATGCGATCAAATCGTACTTAGCAATTTCCCCATCGCTGCTTAAATCTCTTCGCCTAGGACAGGCGATCGCACTTTGCTAAGATTTGGTAGTAGTTTTAGATGAAGATTATTGAGTTTTGCGATCGCAAAGAACGCAAATCAGGGGCGATCGGCTGCTCGGTTGAGGATATTGGGAGCATCTCAAATGTGTAAATTTATTTTTTTGTAGTGCTGGCTCTCTAGAGGGCTGACTGTACATTAGGGAGCAAGATGCTCCCACTACAAATTTATTCAGGGCAAAATTTTGCGAATAGAGCGATCGCACTTAGTCAAAACTTTACATTTTGGCGACTGGTGAGGGCGATTCTTCAATCAAAAAATACATAAAGCTAATTTTAGGGAACTCCAAAAAATAAATTATGCCAAATTGTAGGGGCGGGGTAACCCATACGTGTCAACTTAACGTGAAACCCTTGCCAAGACGTGATGACCGAATTATCTCACCTACCATCACGATCCGCGTCACCCCACCCCAGCTTTGCTAACGCAAAACTTCCCCTCCCCGTTTACGGGGAGGGGATTGAGGGGTGGGGTAAAATGCCTGTGGGATAAGCCTTTTAACTTAAGTTGACACCAATGGGGGTAACCCCGCCCCTACGAGTTGCGGGTTTGGTAGGTTAATGATTGGAATATTTTTTTATTTGGAAGTCCCTTAGTAGGTGAAAAGCCATTTTACTTACTTAAAACCTCAAGATCACAGATGATGCTGAAGCTAATGTGAGGAGACCAGCCTGAGTCCCAACACGCCTGCAATAATTAAGCCTATGCAGAAAAAGCGCCTGATCTCAGCAGGTTCTCCAAACAGAATTACACCCAAAAAAGCAGTACCGGCTGCTCCTATTCCAGTCCAGACAGCATAAGCTGTACCTACTGGTAGTGTGCGGAGTGCTATTGACAAGAAAGCGAAACTCACTACCATACAAGTAACAGTAGCGATGCTAGGAGCAAGCTGGGTAAATCCTTGTGTATACTTCAAACCAATTGCCCATCCCATCTCAAGTAAACCAGCAATCACCAGGTAAATCCAAGCCATCGGTTTCGCCTCTACACGTTGCAGGAATTCCACACTATTACACACTAGAAATCTAGTGCTTAATCCCGAATTCCTGATAAGTTTTATAGCTTAATCAGCCAGCATTTATTATTAAGTGAATTTGACAAACCTTACCCACCCAACCTCCCTCTCTTGGGAGGACAGGGAGGAGTAAGGAAAAATTAGGTTTTTCCAATATGCAAGTTTCCCAATACTGGAGTTTATCGAGTCACAGGTACTTGCTTTTGTTCAGGTACAGAAGCTTGATTTGCAATCTCCTTAATCTGGACTTTAATACCATATTCTGGGCGCAGTGTAATTGAGGGTTGGGGTACAATCGGGAACCCTGGTACTAATTCGATTTGAAAGCGTTGGGCGATGGTAGCTAATAATAAAGCTGCTTCCATTTGCGCAAAGCCTTTACCAATACAAATACGCGGGCCATCACCAAAAGGAAAATATACGCCTCTGGGTAGTTGCTTCTCAAACTCTTCTGTCCAGCGTTCTGGTTGGAAGGCTTCGGGATTGGGGAAATATTTCGGATGGCGATGCATTACCCACTGACTAATCATAATCGTCGTACCTTGGGAGATTTCGTAATCGCCAATTGTGGTATCTTGTGTGGCTTCTCTCCCTATCAGCGATACTGGAGGATACAATCGCATCGACTCTTTAATCACTTGCTGGGTGTATGGTAAGCGAGACAGGTCTTGAATTGTGGGCAACTTTCCTTGTAAAACTTGGTTTAACTCAGCAGAGAGTTTCTCTTGCACTTCTGGATGTTGCGATAACAGCATCCATGTCCACGATAAAGTATTAGCGGTGGTTTCGTGACCTGCTAGCATTAAAGTTGCTACTTCATCTCGTAGCAGCTTATCGTCCATTTGTTGCTGAGTTTCTTCGTCCCGCGCTTCCATCAACATCGAGAGTAAATCGTTGGTTTTTTCGCTACTCTGACGGCGATCGCTAATTAGTTTGTAGATAGCTGCATCCATTTCCGCCACAGCATGAGTATAGCGAATGTTTTCCGGTCTAGGAAACCATTCCCACACTAAAAAATTTTGCCTGCGCTTACTTTCAAACCAGTGCATTGCCACATCTAAGGCATTAGCAACCACTTTGGCTTCACCTGCATCAACATCGGCGCTAAAAATGCACTTCATGACAATCGCCAAAGTCAGCTGCATCATATCTGCATGAATATCATGGATTTCGCCATCATGCCAAGCTTGCAACATACGGTTGCTATACTCTACCATTATTTGGCCGTATTCATTAATCCGCTTTTGGTGAAACACAGGTTGAGCTAGGCGACGTTGCCAAAACCAAGATTCTCCTTCTGCGGTTAACAACCCTTCACCCAGTAAAGTTTTTAATACCCGAAAGCCACGGCTTTTAATAAAAGTCTCGCGATTTTTTAGTACTTCTTCAATATATTCAGGATTAGTTAGCAAACAAGCGGGTGTTAATCCTAAGCGTAACGGAACAATATCACCATAATCACGACAACGGGAGAGAAAGCCTAATGGATCTTCTCCGAGATCAACTAAATGCCCAACAATTGAGTTAATTGGCGGCGCTGGTAACTCAAAAATATCTTGTCCCATTGCAGAAATCTTCCATGCTAATCTGTCTTTTTGAAGACTAATTTCTTTAACAAGGAAATTCTTCATCACAAAGAAAGATTTATTGCGCTTCGTGGGTCAATATTTAATAGTCCATAGTCAATAGTCTATAGTCAATAGTCATTTGTCGGTTGTTTGTAGATGGGTTTTGACACTTTTTTAACAATCAAATTTAGCCTCAGCTAACACAGAAGTAGTTACACGCAAAAATTTGTAAAAAAATAATCGCCAATTGAGCGGGTTGCTTAATAATCAATCTAATCAGCGATCGCTTTCTCTATGGATACCATTTGGAGAGCGATCGCAATTATCTGCCATTGACAACTGACAACTAACTTTTCACCCAATTACTATTAATTTTAATTCCTCGGCTGTTCATTGTTTCCACAAACAAATCTGTAGGTAGTGCCTCTTCTACAGGATAAACTCCAGGTTTTTTTAATTTACCTTCAAGTAATAATTGGGCAATACTACCTGTCCCACAACCAGAAGCTAGAGCGGTATTTTCATAAACTAAATTTGCACAATAAACGGCTGTTTTCCCATCTTTTTGTCCTGTGACTTCTGCACGCACTGCTACCCCAATTCCTGTATAAGCATTAGTCACATCCGTCATAAAATGACTGACATAAGACAAAAATTCAATCATACTGCGACGCTGCATTAACCATTTCGGGAAAATATGGGCTGCTATCCAAGTCAAATGATTATAAAAATCGGGGACTGAACCAAATTTGGTAATTACAGTCTTCACAGATGGAAAAGAATGGGGCATGGTGAAAGTTTCTGGCATATCAAACCAGTAAACTCCAGTATTTCCATAGGGTGATGCAAAACTAATATCTTCCCTCTCGCTGTATGGTTTAACTAATTGCCAATTGCCATCTATCCAAGCCTCAAAAGGATACTGCAACCCCAAAAAAGTTGTCCGCATAACTGTGACACCAGCGCCACCAGAACCGGAGACTAAATAACTCAAATGAATTTTTTCGGCTTGATCGAATTGCTCGACACATTGCCGTACCATACTATTAGAAATACCGGGGAAAATTCCCGTATTAATAATTGCCGTGACATTAGCAGCAGCAGCTTGTTCGTTATAACTTAAAGCCTTACTAGTATAGGAACGGTGGTCACTGACATCTAGATAATTAACACCTAGTTCAATGCAAATTTCCAGAACCTGAGTATCTCGGTAGTGAAAAGGACCAGCACAGTGAATGACTAAATCCGAGTTTGCGATCGCCTGCCGCAGTTTGTCAACTTCCACCAAGTCCAACACTAAAAACTGCACCCCTGTTCCTAAAGTCCAGTTATTTTTGCTACTGAGCCACTTGGCATCTTCGTTTCCTTCAGCCACTGGATAACGTCCAGTAATCGTAATTTCTGCCTGAGTGTGGGTGGCTAGATCCTGAGCAACACTGCTACCAATCCGCCCCCTACCTCCAAGAATCAAAACGCGGTTTGTCATGGGTACTGCTGGTCAAAACTAGTATTTATTGCATCAATTTTCAGTTCCGCTTGTCATCGGCAACAAGTAAGACCTTGGCGGTGAAGTAGGTAGTAGTCTGGGGGGAGGGGGGCAGGGGGACAAGGGGGACAAGGGGGAGTGTGGGCAGTTTTTTTCCCAATGCCCAATGCCCAATGCCCAATGCCCCATGCTCAATGCCCAATGCCCAATGCCCAATGCCCCATGCCCCATTCCCAATGCCCCATTCCCCATTCCCCATTCCCCATTCCCCATTCCCCATTCCCCATTCCCCATTCCCTACCAATTCATGTCTGGTTAACCGCCCAAGGAAAAGGTGTCCTTTTTTGGGAGTACTTTTGTAAAGTAAAGATAAGTAAAGAAAGTGCTTTAATCATAATGACTGCTTTAAGCTTAGAAGAAATTTCTGCTCAATTAGAAAGTCCCAATTTGCGCGATCGCATGGTAGCTCTGGCTAATCTGCGCCATGTTGCGTCTGAAGATGCTCTACCTTTAATTAAAAAGGTATTGAATGACGACTCTCTGCAACTGCGATCGATGGCAATTTTTGCTTTGGGAGTTAAACCAACGCCAGAAAGTTATCCGCTTTTAGTAAAAATTCTCGAAAATGACCCAGATTATGGTATAAGAGCCGATGCCGCTGGCGCTTTAGGATATTTAGGTGATGCCAGAGCTTTTGAGATACTAGCAAGAACTTTTTATGAAGATACTGATTGGCTAGTACGCTTTAGTGTAGCAGTTGCCTTGGGCAATATTAAAGATCCGCGTGCCCATGCGATTCTTGTGCAAGCGCTCGATAGTGAAGAAATTGTCATACAACAAGCTGCGATCGCGGCATTAGGAGAAATTAAAGACATTGAGTCTGTAGATCTAATCCTCCGCTTCGCCCAATCAGATGATTGGTTAGTGCGCCAGCGTCTTGCAGAAGCTTTAGGTAATCTTCCCACTCCCAAGAGTGTCTCAGCCTTGAAATACCTAGAAAAAGATAGCCATTCCCACGTCGCTGAAGCAGCGAGAATTTCTCTTGAGCGGCTGGAAGCAATAAATAGTCAATAGTCTAATGGGCATTGGGCATTGGGCTTGTGGCGGGACAAGGGCATGGGGCATTGGGCATTGGGCATTTATCTCCCTTGTCCCCCTTGTCCCCCTCCCCCTAACATTTAACGTAACGCGGAAGTCCCCACCCCGAAAGTGCAGGGTGGGGATAGGGAGAGGGATGCGACGATTGCATCTTTGACCATCATCAACCGTAGGTTGGTAAGGAAAAAGATGTATGAGGAGTAGCCAAATATTTTCCGGTTTTTCTTTACTGGTAACTTTATATAGTAGTAAGATATATAAATCAAGGAAGTGATATTGAGTGCTACATAAAGCTGTTCAGGTTTGTTTATACCCATCAAAAGAGCAAGAAAAACTATTGGCGCAAGCATTTGGATGTGCGCGTTGGTGGTGGAATTACGCTCTAAATAAGTCAATTGACACTTACAAAGAAACGGGTAAAGGATTAGGACAGTCGGCACTCAATGCACTATTACCTAAGCTCAAAAAAGAGAAAGATACAGAATGGTTAGCTGATTGTTATAGCCAAGTTTTACAAGCTACAACACTCAATCTGACTACTGCATACAAGAACTTTTTTGATAAGCGGGCAGGGTTTCCTAGATTCAAATCTAAACACGGTAAACAGTCGATCCGGTATCCTCAAAACGTCAAAATTGTAGATGGCAATGTTAAACTCCCAGGAAATATTGGGATAGTCAAAGCCAAAATACATCGACCAATTGAGGAGAAAATCAAGACTGTAACCGTCAGTAAAGCCCCATCAGGAAAGTATTTTGCATCTATCCTGACTGAAATGGACGGAGATGCCCCCACAATTACGGAGGGCAAGATTTATGGCGTTGACTTAGGCTTGAAACACTTTGCTGTTGTTACTGACGGCGAGAAAGTTTCTAAATACGACAATCCTAAGCACATCGCCAAACATGAGCGAAACCTGAAACGGAAACAAAAAAAATTAGCACGTAAAATAAAAGGGAGTAATTCAAGAAATAAATATCGTAAAGTTGTCGCTAAAGTGTACGAACGGGTTAGTAACTCAAGGCAAGATTTCCTACATAAACTTAGTTACAAGTTGGTCAGCGATAGCCAAGCTGTCATAGTAGAGAATCTTCATGTCAAAGGCATGGTTCGTAATCACAAATTAGCAAAAGCAATATCTGATTGTGGATGGGGAACGTTTAGCAACTTCTTAGCCTACAAGCTAGAACGCAAAGGTGCAAAGTTGGTGGAAATTGACAGATGGTTCCCCAGTTCCAAGCTTTGTTCTAATTGCTTCTATCAAATTGGTGAAATGCCACTGGATGTTCGTGAGTGGACTTGTCCCCACTGTGGCGCACATCATGACCGAGATGGGAACGCTGCGATAAACATTAGAGCAGAGGGAATCAGGATGCTAAAGGCGGAAGGTTCAGCCGTCTCTGCTGTAGGAGGGGAGGTAAGACCAAAGATGGGACGAAAGTCTCACCTGCGGCACTCCCCCTTGAGTACAGAAGCCCAACCTTCAGGCGAAGCCAAGGTTGGGTAGTTCACACTCCTTTCGGCAACGCCTCCTGCTACCGTGTAATAAGTGGGATTTTCAGCATTTTGATGCAGGTGAGTTTTAATCATGAATATAGAAGAGTTTTTTGAGTTGAGCGCTGGTAAATGGTTTTCCCATCGTACTAGCCATAAGTTGGCTTTTAAGCAATCCGAAGACGGTAAGTCAAATATCACCATTGAAATGCTGACAGCAGATCATCCAGATGTCGTCAAACTATGTCAAACATATGCAATTAACCCAAGTCTTGCGGCTTGTGGTATCAGAGTTACTGGAAACGGCGCTATAGCAGGTGATAAAGAAAAACATAGTGGAACTACTGTGTTAGTTTCAGTACCTGATGACGATAATCCCCATGAAGGGCAGTTACTTTGGGATCTGGGTCATACACAAAAAGCTCCAGTTGCTGGACGCTATAAGATTGGCAGTGATGAAGCTTTGACCCTAACAACAGAATATGAAAATATTTTGTCTGAGGAACGGCTATGGTTTGCTAGCCCTAATTTGCGGATGCGAGTAAGTACTATAAAACATCAGGGTGGCTTTAGCATGGCTTCTTTCACAACAGAGATTCGCATGGGTGGCGCTCCAGCAAATGTGAAAGCGTCACCAGCTGCTAATACGGCATCAAGTTAGTTTTCTGACGGGATTTGCAATTTAAAAATATTTCCATGCTAGGGGCACAATATTATTGTTGTGCCCTACGTCTTTAGTCTATGTTCATTAAATGAGCGATCGCATTTAAAGAATCCATGAGGTAAAAGCCTTGATTTACCGTAGGGGTAATTCATATTGCCCCCAAATTTCCTACTTGATACGTAAATTTTAATACAATTCAAAACAGCTAAAAACCCAGAAAGATAATTCTATTGACTATTGACAAAAGAAAGGATGAAGGATGAAGTGAGGGAAGGTCAGAGCCTCGCCCCTTGTGGGCGAAAAAAAATAAGTTTTTCCTTAATTCATGCTCCATCCCTTTATCGGTGGGGTAATTTCATACTTCATACTTCAGCGTTCAGCTTGACTTCTGCGCATTATTACATCCTCTAATAGGTAAAAAAATGAACCCAGAGACACTAGCAAGACTGCGGGATTTATGCCGCGATGAAGCAGCATTTGTAGAGCTAAAGCAGATTCTGGGAGATGAAATCCGCAATTTAGAGCATGAAATCAATCAGGCAAATTTCCAGATACAACGGCAAAAAACATTATTCCGTGTAATTACTCGCCTGCGCGAATCAATAGACCTAGACGCAATTTTTCAAGCTACAGCTACTGAGGTGCGCCAACTTTTAGTCGCAGACCGAGTGGGGATGTTTCGCTTCTACCCAGATTCAGGTTGGGATGATGGCGAATTTGTTTCCGAGGATGTAGATCCAGCTTTTCCATCGGCTATGGCGCAAAAAATCCATGACCACTGCTTTGGTGAACAGTTTGCAGTTGCTTATCAACAGGGACGGATTCAGGCAGCCGCAGATATTCATAATTATGGGTTGAGTGATTGTCACATCGAAGTTCTAGCTCAATTTCAAATTAGAGCAAATTTAGTAGTACCGCTGTTACAGAGTGAAAATCTTTGGGGATTGTTGTGCATTCACCAATGTAGCGAGCCAAGAGAATGGCAAGCTACAGAGATTGAATTTGCCACGGAAATTGCCAGTCATCTATCTGTGGCACTTCAACACGCAGAACTCGTTGCCGATTTACAAGCAGAAGTGCTGGAGCGCCAGCAAGCTGAACAAGCAGTTATCTCCCTCAATCAAGGATTACAACGAGCAATTATTGAACTACAGGCAGTAAATAAAGAACTGGAAGCTTTTAGCTACTCCGTTTCCCACGATTTACGCGCCCCTCTACGCAGTATTGATGGCTTCAGTCAGGCTTTACTGGAAGATTACCAAGACCAGCTCGATGACATGGGACAAAACTATCTGCGGCGAATTCGGTCAGCTACTCAACGGATGGGGCAATTGATTGATGATCTGTTGAATCTATCGCGGTTGATGCGTAGCGATATCCAGTTAGAACCTGTAGATCTAAGTTTATTGGCAAGAGAAATCTGCACAGATTTACAGGAAGCTCACCCAGGCAGACAGGTTGAGTGTATTATTCAACCAGGGCTTACTGCTCAAGGAGATAGCAGACTTTTGCACATGTTATTGACAAATTTACTCGATAATGCATGGAAATTTACTTCTAAGCACAATCAAGCTAAAATCGAGTTTGGCGCAATTTCTCAAGACAGTGGCATCCCCATTTACTTTATTCGAGATGATGGTGCTGGCTTTAATATGGCCTACGCCAACAAGTTATTTGGCCCCTTCCAAAGGCTGCATAGAGTAGATGAATTTCCCGGAAATGGAATTGGGCTAGCCATTGTACAACGAATTGTGCATCGGCATGGTGGTCGAGTTTGGGCAGAAGGAGTTGTAGAACAGGGAGCCACTTTTTACTTTACATTGGTAACAGATGAGGCTGGAGCAGAAGCGTGAGCAATAAAATGATTTTGCTGGTAGAAGATAATCCTGATGACGAAGCTTTAGCGATTCGAGCACTCAGGCGCAATCACATCAGTAATGAAATAGTAGTAGCTCGCGATGGTGTGGAAGCTCTAGATTACCTATTTGGCACTGGAGTTCACTCTGGCCGAGATATCAACATTAAACCTACTGTGATTTTGCTGGATCTGAAGCTACCCCGGATCGATGGTATGGAAGTCCTACGTCGCTTACGAGAAGATAAACGCACCAGCTTGTTACCTGTAGTCGTCCTAACTACTTCCAGTGAAGAAAAAGATTTAATTAATAGTTACAGTTTGGGGTGCAACAGTTATATCCGCAAACCTGTAGATTTCATTCAATTTACCGAAGCAGTCCGACAACTGGGAATGTACTGGTTATTAATGAACGAAGCGCCGCCCCTTTAGAGAGTTAGTCAAGATGCTCCCCCACCTGCGTGTTTTAATTGTTGAGGATTCGGAAGATGATACACTCCTACTGGTTAGGGAGTTGCGTCGCGGTGGATACACTTTGAATTATGTTCGCGTGGATACCGCCGATGGGATGGAGGCAGCGCTCAATCAACAATCATGGGATATTGTGATTGCAGATTATAGTCTGCCTAGCTTCAGTGGTTTAGAAGCTCTCAAACTCCTTCTCCGGCGAAAGCTGGATTTACCATTTATCATTGTCTCCGGCACCATTGGCGAAGATATTGCTGTCGCGGCAATGAAAGCGGGAGCGCACGACTATTTAATTAAGGGTAACCTCGCCCGCCTAGTGCCGGCGGTGGAGCGCGAGTTGCGGGAGGCTAAAGAAAGGTACAAACGGCATAGTGCGGAACAGGCTTTTCAAGAAAGTGAAGACCGCTTCCGTACACTCTGCTCTTCAGCTCCTTTGGCTATCTTCCAGACTAATGATCAAGGGCAGGTTACTTACATTAATCCTTTATGGTATGAAATTTCTGGCTTAAGTGAAAAAGAGAGTTTAGGCTACGATTGGACGCAAGCGATTCACCCCAACGATCGCTCTGAGGTTGTTGAAAATTGGCAACAGACAGTATCTCAACAAAGTACCTGGGTTCGCGAGTACAGACTCCTGACTTGCCAAAACGAGGTACGATGGGTGCGTGCCCTAGCTAGTCCGATGTACTCAACAGAAGGCAGATTCCTGGGTCATGTAGGTACAGTTGAGGACATTACCGATCGCAAGCAAACAGCACAGAAAATCTACGAACAAGCAGCTCTTTTGGATATTTCCATAGATGCGATCGCAGTTCGTGACCTGGAAAATCATATCTTATTTTGGAATAAAGGTGCCGAGCGTCTTTACGGATGGACGACAGCCGAAGTCCTTGGGAAAAATGCCGCTGAACTATTATTTAAATCTAGGCAACCTTCACCACCATTTCTAGAAATACAGTCAATCTTGGCGAAAGATGATAAATGGCAAGGCGAGTTCCACCAAGTAACAAAAGATGGTAGAGATATCATCGTCGAAAGTCGCTGGACGCTGATGCGCGATGAAGCTGGTAATCCTAAATCAATTTTGACAATAAGTACTGATATTACTCAGAAAAAACAACTAGAAGCTCAATTTCTCCGCACTCAACGCCTGGAAAGCTTGGGAACTCTCGCCAGTGGAATTGCCCATGATTTCAACAATATCTTGACTCCGATTTTGGCAATTGCCCAACTGCTACCGATCCAACTCCCCAACCTGGATGAGAACACTCAGCAACTGCTACGCATTCTAGAAGATAGTGCCAAGCGAGGTGCTGATTTAGTGCAGCAAATTCTCTCTTTTACACGCGGAGTTGAAGGTAGTCGTTCCATCGTCCAAGTACGGCATTTGCTTTCCGATGTAGCGCAGGTTGCCCTGCGAACCTTTCCCAAATTTATTGAAACTAAAACTGACATCAATCCAGAACTTTGGACAGTTTTTGCCGATGCAACTCAACTTCATCAAGTGCTGATGAATTTATGTGTTAATGCTCGTGACGCTATGCCAGATGGAGGGATTTTACACATTAGTGCTGAAAACCTTTGGCTTGATGAAAATTACGCTACTACTGTGCATGTCGATGCTAAAGAAGGTTCTTATGTAGCGATCGCGATCGCTGATACAGGAATAGGCATTCCCCCAGAAATTATGGAGCGGATTTTTGATCCCTTTTTTACTACCAAAGAAGTCGGCAAAGGAACAGGTTTAGGACTTTCCACTGTCATGGGGATTATTAAAAACCACAGTGGTTTTGTGACGGTTAACAGTGAGATAGGAAAAGGAAGCTGTTTTAAAGTTTACTTGCCGAGTAGAGAAGTTACAGAAACCAAAGCCGTAATTGATGCAGAACTGCCAAATGGTAATGGCGAATTAATTTTAGTAGTGGATGATGAAGTCTCAATTTGTGAAATTGCTAAAACTACCTTAGAAAGCCATAATTACAGAATTTTAACTGCTAGCGATGGCATTGGTGCGCTGGCACTTTATGCTCAACATATGGATGACATTAGCCTAGTGTTATTAGACATGATGATGCCAGTCATGGATGGTGCTAGCACAATACTCATGTTGCAACGCATGAATCCAAAAGTACAAATTATTGCCATGAGTGGACTGATGAGTTATGAATCTCCCGCTCAAAAGAAAAGCTTTGGTATCCGAGAATTCCTAGCAAAACCCTTTACAGCCCAAGTCTTACTTAATACCTTACATAAAGTTTTGGGGTAAGCAGGGGGGCAGGGGGGCAAGGGGACAAGGGGGACAAGGAAGAAATAATTAATTATTCTTCACTTTTGACTTTTGACTTTTGCCCAATGCCCAATGCCCTTATTCCAATTCATCAATTGTCGCCGGAATATGAGGTTTTGGATCTTGAGCAAGATGGCGCTCATACCAACTCATTAATGGCGTGGCGCTAATTCCATGCACAATTACAGAAGCTACAATCGTAGTGTAAGTTATCCAAGCAATTTGCTCAGCAGCGTCACCTTTTAAGCCATTACCAAATGCATAGGCAAGATAATATAAAGAACCAACTCCACGAATACCAAACCAGCCAAATAACCAGCGAGTTCCTGGATTAAAGGTGCGACGATGGGAATTTAGCGGACGTTTACCTATTGTACTAATCCAAACACCCACAGGTCGGATGACTAAAAATAACAAAACTATCACTATTAAAGATTGAACTGCATAATTGAGCATCGGCTGGATTAATAATATCGATCCCAATAGCAAAATTGTTCCAACTTCTAGCAGTTTTTCCACTCGCTCAATGAATTCAAGTTGTGCCAGTGGTTGTTCTGGGTTGTGGTAACTACGTTGAGCAACTAAACCTGCAACAAATACGGCTAAAAATCCATAGCCATTGATTACTTCTGTCAAAGAATAAGTTATAAAAATCATGCTGATAGCGATAAAATCTTCCATCAAGTTATCGGCACGACGACGCTTTTGGATTTTTTTATCTAACCAAACTATGGCTTTAGCAACAACAATGCCCATGACTATACCAGCAGCGATCGCCCAAATTAAATCTACTAACAACCAATTTCTCAACCAATTATTCCAGTTGCTATCTTTTAGAGCATAAATACCAAAATAAACAAAAGGAAATGCTAAAGCATCATTCAAACCACCTTCAGAAGTTAAACCAAAGCGTAACTCATCTTGATCGTTTGTATCGGTTAGTTGTACTTCTGAGGCTAACACCGGATCGGTTGGTGCGAGAATTGCTCCCAATAAAATAGCCGCGCCCCAATCCATACCTAGAAATAGTTTGCCGACAACAGCTAGAGCAAGAATTGAAATCGGCATCAAAAATCCGATGAGGCGGGCTGTAATATCCCAAATTCCTAAATTAAGTGGTCTGACTATTTTTAAACCACAGCTAAAGACAGAAATAATGACTACAAGTTCACTAATCCTTTCAAGAAACTCGGCATTGAATACATCATCACGGCGCAATTGAATCAACCCTAAACCATAAGGGCCTAAAAAAATTCCCACCAGAAGATAGATGAGGGCGAAGGAAAGAGGTAGACGTGAAATCCAGCCTGACCCTAATGTGACTATTAGCAAAAGTAGACCAATGACCAATAAGTCAAGAATATAAACATCTACCATAGCTATTTGTATAAAATTTTCACTAACGCTTTGCCAGTTTAGTGGCGATCGCACTTCGGACTAAATTACCTACGGGGAGATTTTGAGAAAATAATTTACAATCATTTTTACCTCTATTAGCGGAGGTAAACAGCACGAATAGCAACCTTTTTCATGAGCCAGGAGCGCAGGACAGTTTCACAGTTCGGCTTTACTCACTTAAGCAGGGTTGCAAGAGTTGTAGCAAATGGCGTGGTAACCCCCTACGTACCCGTGGCTGCTTCAATAAGTTGCAATCGACATATATCAGAACATATTTTTCCTGACGCTACCTGTAGGCTGAAAAAAATATTTTTTTGTATCCGAAATGGATAATTTCACAGTTGTAGGTAAATTATGTTGCCAATTTAACTGATTAAATATTTAATATTTTACAGATGCGGTTGTCATATGCTTACTATCACAAAAACTCCCGTACAAACAGCAATTAAATCACTAGAACTAGATCAGATTAATTATGGTGAACTGCTGCAAGTTTATTTTTTACAAGCAGTGATTGAAAATTTAGAAGATGGCATTTTAATTTTGAATAATGTAGGTGAGTTATTTCATGCTAATGCATCTGGCTCGCGGATGTGTGCTTACTTAACTTCAGAAAATAATCACCAAAAATTTCTCCACCCAGTTATCTGGAGGCTTTGCCAATCTTTAATTGAAAATCACAGCTTTAGTGATGAGCAACTCATTATTTTATCAGATGAGATTGTTGTGAATCAGTGCGATATTTTTCGCATTCGGGTGAGATTGATGAATTTAAATATTTCCCAATCACCTTATTTTTTAGTAACTATCGAAAATCGCGGTGAGTCTCTAAAAAATGTGGCGATCGCTGAAGTCAGAAAATACAATTTAACCCCACGCGAAGCGGAAATTTGGTCATTGTATAGAAGTAACTATAGCTATAGAGATATTGCCAATAAGCTTTACATCACAATCAACACTGTGAAGAAGCATATGAAAAATATCCATGCTAAGCGACAAGCATCTGTAGAAACCCAACATAGTTATTAATTCATAATTCGTAATTACCAGGTAAAAATCTGATTTTGAATTGTTGGTGATGACTATAGCTTAAGGATTTTCTGAAGAATTTTGCAGGCGGATTAATGCATTAGAAATCTGCTGTTTCACATTATTGTCATTTTGGTAGTCTACAGTAATCTGATTGAAACGCTCAATAGTAAGACCATTTTCTTGTACTATTTTTTGGGAATGTTTACAGTATTTTTCGGCGATAGTTTTAACTTTTGGGGGTAGACTATTAATGATTTTGGGATCGTTACAAACGATATTCGGGATTTCTCTACCACCCATAATTTTTTTAATTTCATCAAAGGCTTGTTGACGTGCTGGCTCCATTGCTAATACGGATTGGGCATACTTGGTGACTTCATCCTTATTAACTGGTGATGGGCTTTGAGCATTAGCTTGACTGCTGAAGATGAGAACACTGGCGACTAAACCAGTAGTAGCGATCGCACTGTAAGACAATGTTTGGGAAAACATCTGCTTTAAGCTACGTAGGAAAAATAAATTAGCAGTTTTTTTCATATAACGTGTGACACAGAACTACAGTATGGATATGATATTCGCTCTGAATTATTTTAGGAGTAAGAAGTTCCAGAAACTACCCAATCCATGAAATTTTTATATAATCAATCAAATTTTCATAGTTGGTGTCAAGTTCCTCGAGACACTTGACAAAGTTCTATAATTTTCGTCTGAAGTGTCGCTATATCTGAATATCCTTGCTTGAGGCTAACTTCTAATTCCAGCAACAGAGGTAAAGTAGCGATCAGTTGCTGTACAGAAAGTGTCTTGACTTCTTGTTGTAAAAAGTAAATCCGTTTAGGGTTACCTACCTCAGCCGCTTTGGCGATCTCTTGGGGATTGCGCTCACCACTGTCCATCATAATTTTTACCCATAACCAGGTGCGAAATTGACCAATCAATGTCGCAACTATCCTTAAACTTGGCTCGGAAGCATTGATCAGATCGTTCAAGGTAGCTAGAGCTTTAACTGTATCCCCAGTTCTAATGGCAGCAGCTAATTGTAAACTATTTTGGGTAGTATTTCTAACTAACTTGGCAACAGTATCTACATCTAGCGGTTGATTGCTAGCCGCACCATAGAGCCGCAATTTCTCCATTTCATTGTAAAGCAGGCGTGTATCGTTGCCTACGGATTCTGCAATCAATTCCATAGCTAATGGTGTCAATTTTACACCCACAGTGTGAGCAGCTTGATGAACAGCTTGTACTAGCAACTCAGTTTTCCAGGGGGGAATCAGGGCAAATTCCCGGAATTCTGTGGCGTATTGCTTCAATATTTTTGTTGCTTTCAAGCGTTCATCGGGTTTGCTACGACTAGTGAGCAATAAAAATGAGTTTTCGGGAATGACAGGTAAGGTGCGCGTCAGTTCTGCTAAAACATTGTCTGGGCAATGTTGACACAGAGTAGTATTAACTAGCCAGACTAACCGCCCACCAGCGCCAAAACATGGTGTCATCACTTGATTTAATCCTGAGACTACCGCATCAGCTTGATCTGGGAGCAAAGAACTATAGTTAAAACTTGTCCATAGGGGATCGAGGACGCGATCGCACAACACAGCAACCGCCTTTTCGATGGCAAAATCATCTTCACCCCAGTAAACATAGATTGGCATGGAAAAACCTTAGTTGTCAGTTGTCAGTTGTCATTGGGCATGGGGCATTGGGCATTGGGCATGGGGCATTGGGCATTGGGCATTGGGCATTTGTCCCCCTTGTCTCCCTTGTCTCCCTTGTCCCCCTTGTCTCCCTTGTCCCCTCTTCCCCCTCATCCCCCCATGCCCTCCAATCCCCTAACACCCAGTTTCTGGGAGAATAATGCCGATCAAGCTTCCCGACTGGATTATTTGGGAATACTGAGGTTACAGCTATATATTGCAAATTTAGCAACCTCTAGTATGATGGTGGCATTTTTCAAATATCCTTTCTACTCAACTGGTTTTATCCCACACGGACATTGTTATCTCTGGAACACTGGACTAGTGTGGCTCCACATTATTTCTGATGCCACGATCGCTCTGGCCTATTATTCTATTCCTCTGTTATTGATTTACTTTATTTCTCAGCGCAAAGATGTTCCTTTCAATGGAATATTTTTGTTATTTGGTGCTTTTATCATTGCCTGTGGTACTGGACATTTGATGGATATTTGGACGCTTTGGAATCCAGATTACTGGATTTCCGGGATTCTTAAAGCTTTAACTGCCATTATCTCGATATATACTGCATTTGCCTTAATTTATCTCATACCGCAAGCCCTAAAATTACCCAGTCCTGCCCAGTTAGAAACCATTAATCAAACGCTCATCAATGAAAATGTCGAACGCAAGCGCGTTGAGCAAGAATTACGCCAAGCTGAGGAAGCGGCGAAGAATGCTAGCGAAGCTAAGAGTGAATTTCTAGCGAATATGAGTCATGAGTTACGCACACCTCTCAACGGTATCCTTGGCTATACACAAATTCTGCAACGCACAGAAAATTTAAGTGAGAAAGCTAGCAAAGGAATCGGCATTATTTACCAATGTGCTTCCCATTTATTAACCTTAATTAATGATGTTTTGGATCTCTCCAAAATTGAAGCCCGAAAGTTGGAATTGAATCCGATAGATTTTTACTTACCTGCGTTTCTAGATAGTGTCAGTGAAATTTGTCGCATTCGTGCTGAACAAAAAGTGATCGGCTTTCATCTGCAACTTGATCCCGATTTACCAACAGGGATTCGCGCTGATGAAAAACGCTTGCGGCAAGTATTGATTAATTTGCTTGGTAATGCCATTAAATTTACTCATCAAGGTAGTGTTACTTTCAAAGTAAAAATCATTAATCAAACAGCCAATGACAAGGGAGAAATTATCTATACAATTCGCTTTGAAATAGTAGATACAGGTACGGGTATTACCTCAGAGCAAGCCGAGAAAATCTTTCTCCCGTTTGAGCAAGTAGGAAATCAAAAACGACAAGCCGAAGGTACAGGTTTAGGATTAGCCATCAGCCAAAAAATTATTTCTTTGATGGGTAGTCAAATTCAGCTTGAAAGTGAGTTTGGCAAAGGTAGTACTTTCTACTTTGATTTGGAATTGCCAGAATCTCAAGACTGGGCAAAGGTTTGTAGAATAGTTGAGCAAGGAACGATTATTGGTTATCAAGGACAACGGCGCAAGATTTTGATTTTGGATGACAAGTGGGAAAATCGTTCGGTAATTGTCAATTTACTAGAACCAGTAGGGTTTACTGTTGTAGAAGCTAGTAATGGTCAAGAAGGATGGGAACAAGTAAAAATCCACAAACCAGACTTGATTATCACTGACTTGATTATGCCTGTGATGAGTGGACTTGAGTTCATTAAAAGTTTGCGTCAATCGGAAGAATTTAAACAGATAGCTATCATTGCTTCGTCAGCCAGTGTCTTTGCAAATGACCAATATAAAAGTATTGATGTCGGTGCAAATGCTTTTCTGCCCAAGCCTATAGAAGTAGAAACTTTACTAGAGTTACTGCGCCATTTTATGCGAGTGGAATGGTTGTATGAAGGCAAGAAAAATATCATCAACAACACTGATTTAGATAGTTCATCTGTAGCAAATCATATAGTTTTACCTGCCAATGAGGTTTTAAAGGAATTTCTGGAATTGGCACAAGACGGAGATATTCAAACAATTGTAGAAATAGCACAACAACTTACTACATCTGATGAACAGTTAAGTGCTTTTACTCGTCAACTCATCCAATTGGCTAGTAACTTCCAACTTAAACGCTTGGAAACTTTTATTCAACAGTACATTAATTAATTCGACATAAATTTAATTGTTACATCTATTATGAGTCAGATTGCCAATAAAGGATTTATTTTGATTGTGGATGATAATCCCACCAATTTGTCTGTTCTATCGGAAGCCTTGGCTAGTAAGGGTTTGCGTTTCCGTGTTGCAGTTGATGGGGAAAGTGCGATCGCCCAAGCCGAACGCAATCAACCAGAGTTAATTTTGCTGGATATACAAATGCCAGGTATCGACGGATTTGAAACCTGTCGGCGGTTGAAAACTAATGCTGTTACCCAAAACATTCCGATTATTTTTACCACTGCTTTAACCGATATAGAGAGTAAAACTAAGGGTTTTGTTCTGGGTGCAGTAGACTACATATCCAAACCATTTGCGCAAGAAGAAGTTATTGCTAGAGTGCGTGTACATTTACGACTCAAGCAGCTGAATGAATCTTTAGAACAACAAGTACGCGATCGCACCGCTGCTTTACAACAAGCCCAAGTCCAATTGGTGCAGCAAGAAAAATTATCAACGCTGGGAGAGTTAATCGCTGGGATTGCCCACGAAATGAACAATCCCATCACCTTTATCAGCAGCAATATCCCACCTTTAGAGGAATATATTGCCGGAGTAACGGAAATTCTCCAACTGTATGAACAAGAGTATCCCCATCCCACAGCCAAAATTACTACTGCTATTGAAAAATTGGATTTGAAATTTGTTCTGCAAGATATACTAAAAATTTTGACTTCATTCAAGGTAGGAACTGAACGAATTGAGAACGTTTCTAATTCACTGCGTACCTTCAGTCGCTTGGATTCTGATACCAAAATACCTGCGGATTTGCACCAAGGACTGGATAGTACATTAATGATTTTGCAACATCGCCTCAAAGATAATGGCAATCGCACTTGTATTGAAGTGATTAAGAATTATGGAAAATTGCCAGAGGTAAACTGCTATCTAGGTCAGATGAATCAAGTGTTTATGAACATTTTGGCTAACGCCATTGATGCCATTGATGAAGCCATAGTTAAAGATACAATGAGCCATAAAAGTCCACAAATTCAAATTACAACAGAAACCGATTCACAAAATCAAGTTGTAATTCGGATTGCTGACAATGGGATGGGTGTTCCTGAACGACTCAAACAACGGCTATTTGAGCCTTTGTTTACTACAAAACCTGTTGGTAAAGGTACTGGACTTGGCTTGTCAATAGCCCATCAAATTGTCGTGGAAAAACACAATGGCACATTGGAAGTAAATTCTCACATAGGTATGGGAACCGAGTTTACAATCACAATTCCAATATAATCGTTAACTGTTGATTGTTGACTGTTGACTGTTGTAGGGGCGGGTTTAACCGACATATCTGTTTTCTGTGTAAAGATCTCACTCAACCCGCCCCTACAGACTGTTGACCATTTTTTTGCGCGATCGCTTTACAGCCCCTTGTACTTCCCCCGACAACCAATGATCAAACTGTGGATAAACAGGTAATCGCGGCACTAATTCCCACCCCGCAGGCTGTAAAATTTCTCTCAATGCTTGCTCTTGAATATGAGGATAATCAGGATTAACTTCGTCTTTTGGCCCAATTCCGCCTAAATCTCTCGCACCAGATGCTAAACAAGCAAGTAACCATTGGTCATCTTTTACCAAATTCGGCGGAATTTGAATTGTAATATCTGTCGGTAAAATCTGACGGGCTTTTGCAATGATTTCTGGTAGTTGATGAGGGTCAAAAGGTGGTGCATCAAAAGTCTGCTGATTTCCTGGGCTATGGGGCTGTAAGATAACTTCTTGAATATGATGATAACGCTGATGTAACTGAGATATCGCTGTTAAAGTTTCCCAGCAATCATCAATTGTTTCCCCAATTCCTAATAATAATCCTGTAGTAAAAGGAATCTTTAATTCTCCAGCCCATGCTAATTGTTGCAACCGCACTTCAGGTAATTTACTTGGTGCGTGTCGATGCACTGTATTTAATAACTTTGGTGTTAATTGTTCTAACATTAACCCCATTGAAACATTAACATTTTTCAGCTTTTGCATTTCGGCAAAGCTGAGTGGGCCTGCGTTGGTGTGGGGTAAAAATCCCATTGAAAATGCTAATTCGCACAAATCATAAATCCGTTGCAACCATTCTTTACGTCTTGCTGAATTAGGATGTACTTCACCGCTAAGAATGAGAATTTCACAAACATTTTCGTTTTGCAGTTGTTTGAAAATGCTTTCTGCTGCTGATAGATTCAGCCAAGGACTTTTACCAGGGTCAGTGCGAAAGTTACAGTAGCTACAGCGATTAAAGCATTCATAAGTAGGGACGATTGTATAAGCTGGGCTATAGGTTACAGTGCGAGAATTATTACTTAGCATGTCGGGGATCTGCGCAGATACTTTTATGAACTCTATTTTTTCAGGACTTACGCACTGTACAAATTAATAATTATATGAATTTACCAAATTCGAGAGTTTCCGGCTTTGATGAATCATTCCTTTGATGGGAGATAGATCCGCGCTATGCAGGGTTTAGCAGTGCTAAACCCCTACAATAGGTGTGTTTTTTTAAAACACATATTTTGTATTTTTTGTCAATGCATAAGTGCTATTTTCTAAACAAATCTGTATTCATTCATATTGTTTATCTCTTGTTGTTTAACATGAATATTTTTTAAATGTTTTTTAACTGTGTTAATAGTAATGTAAAGCTGATTAGCAATTTCTCTATAAGAAAAGTTAGCTCGCCGTAGCTGCCAAACTTCCTGCTCGCGGTCTGTTAAATTATATTTTTTACCATCGGCGATCGCAATACTTTGATTATACTGATTGCAATCCTCTACAGTCACTAATAAAAACTTGTGTTGACTCGCGCCTAGCGGGAACCATCTAACTCGTAACCGTAATTTAACTGTGGGTTTTGGTGTAATTTCCGCTTCGATAATTATGTGTTCTTCGGGAAATAACTCGCGACTCTCAATTAAAGATTCACAAACATACCAAATTTCTGCTGGTAATACATCACTATCAGCTGCTTTCGGCATTAATTGATGACAAATAGCACGAGCATAATTATTTGCATGAATTAATTTGCCTTCAGTTGTTACTATCAAGATGCCGTCAACAAAACTTTCAATCATCGCTTTTAGTAAATCAACTTGTGGTATCGGCTGCAAGTCATCTTTTTTGCTAGACTTATCTCCGGGGATAAAAGCAGAATTTAACTTTTCTTCGTCATCGGGAAATAACATTGTCTATTTTCTCCAAAACTCAGCATTAACTCAAGGATGAAGGCTGAAGTATGAAGTATGAAAATTTAAATATCTTTATAATTCATCCTTTATACTTGAGACTTCTTTCCAGGTGTTTAGCTAAATTTTTATGTTTGAGATTATGTCTATGCAATGAGTAAGCTGTAAGCACAGTCATGCTGTTGAGGTAAAACCTTGTGGGTAGAAGTTTACGTAATTGACGTGAAGCAGGGTGAAGTTTTTATGAAGTACAGCAAAATGTTCGGTTCCATCTGCTGATGCTTTCCAAGCTCTTAACAGTCAGAAGTCTTGCTATATGATAAATCCACAGAGTATTGACCGATGGTTTTCTCTTGAACAACAGCGTAAATACGTTTCTCAGTTGCAAGGGCGAGTGGGGATAACGCGCCGTCGCGCAGAATATTTTGTGAAGTTGTGGGTTTATTTACTCGTCAAACAAAGAGAAGAATTAGGACAGCGAGTAAAACAACCTTTAACACAACTGGATTTACCCGATGGCTTTGTTCCTTGTACCCATCGAGAAGCACAAGAAGTTTTTTATGGTGAACAAGAACGGGGAAGCGATCGCTCGGCGGGTATGATGATTGATAAGCTTGTGGCTTTGGGGCTGATTGAAAAGGACTTTGATGGTAATACTACTTGTATTCGCATTCGGTTTTCATTACCCAATCCCCAAGATTCTACCCCAGCTAAAACCGCGATCGCCCTTTTCAGCGATGACTTCAATCCCCGCACTGACACCATCCCCGTTGCTAGTTTCTTAGCCCGCAACTACAACTGGATGAACAAAAAAGCTACAGCACTAGCCCACAGAATTGTCACAATACTACGTGGTTGGGCTGAACTATATCCCCAGGGGATGCGGGTTTTGCGTCGCAGCGATACCCAAGATCCTGTTGGTTTTTATATCTTGTATCCGGTAGCGAGAGAATCGGAAGCGAATTTCTTTCTCTCCCCGCGTAAAAGCCTGCACCTGAGTACAAGCGGGGATATTGATCCATTTCAAATTGCGAAGATAGGCGATCGCAATTGTACTTCAGTTTTTGTTCGTAGTTGGTACATCGATTTACCTTACAAACAGCTAATTAACGTCCGTGAATTCTTAAAGGATGTGCAAAAAAAATTAGTTCATATCCAAACTGATTTTCCTAACCTTTGCGATATGTATCTTCTGGTCATACATCCAAATGATGAACAACTAGTATCAGCATTAGGCTTTCACAAAACTAACCAAGATCCACTAATACCTTTATATTGGATGTACATACCGATAGATAAATATTTGAGCTTGGATATTGACCAAATCGTATCAGGTTTAAAATTTGATTGACAGGGATTGATTAAAGGCCATTTATCAAGTAAATCTTAAGTAGGGTGCGTTAGGCTGAAGCCATAACTCACCGCCAAATAGAATGGTGCATTAGGCGCTTTTATGTTGACGTTCCCTGTTTATATATGGTTAGGTTCATTACGAATTCATCCGCATATTTTATTTGAATCTTTAGCTTATGCTACTGCCTTTCGTTTATTAATCCATCATGTCCGTCAAGATTCTATTGCACCTAGTCAACGTAGTTCTGTCATAGTTGGTGGTATGGTAGGTGCTTTAATTGGCGCCAAAATGCTGGTTTGGGTACAACATATTGACTTAATGTGGCAAAATCAACAGCAATTACTTTTACTATTATTGCAAGGAAAAACAGTTGTCGGCGCACTTTTAGGTGGATTAATTGGCGTAGAAACTACTAAAAAAATTCTGGGAATTCATCAATCTACTGGTGATGTATTTGTATATCCGTTAATTTTGGGCACAGCCATTGGGCGAATTGGCTGCTTTCTCACAGGGTTAAGCGATCGCACTTACGGAATCGCCACCAAATTACCTTGGGGTGTAGATTTTGGCGATGGTATTCACCGCCATCCCACACAATTGTATGAAATCTTATTTTTAGGATTATTAATGCTATTTTTACACTATCGCAGCCGCTATAAATATCAAAATGGCGATTTATTTAAATTTTATTTAATTTCCTACTTGAGCTTTCGTTTTCTGGTAGATTTCATTAAACCTGATTTTCATCCCTTTTTAGGGTTGAGTGCCATTCAACTTGCTTGTTTATTAGCGATTTTGTATTATCGCCGCAGCATTCCCCAGCTATTTCAACTCCAAAACTAATTTTAAATTGTATTTAGCTGACATTTTTCGGCATTATCAATAACCGTAAGGTGGGCATTGCCCACCCTACAAAAACTGTCATTTGCCTTATTCAAAAATCCCATGCCTACTCGCAATTATTTATTTTACGCCTTAACTAATAGTGTTTGCTCAAAATGTTTAGTTAAGGTCGAAGCCAAAATCATTTTTCAAGATGATTGTGTTTATTTAGTTAAGCATTGTCCCACCCACGGACGAGAAGAAGTTTTAATCGCTGATGATATTGAATATTATAAAAAGTCTCTAGAATTTATTAAACCGGGGGATATGCCCCTCAAGTTTAATACCCCAATTAAATATGGCTGTCCTTATGATTGTGGGCTTTGTCCCGATCATGAACAGCATAGCTGTTTAACATTAATCGAAGTTACAGATAAATGTAATCTTTCCTGTCCAATTTGTTACGCCGATTCTGGTGCAGAAGAAGTTTCTCCATTATCCTATCAACCAAGACTGCATCGGAGTTTAGCACAAATTGAAACCATGATTGATGCGGTAGTAGCGAATGAAGGCGAACCGCAGATAGTGCAACTCAGCGGCGGTGAACCAACCATTCATCCAGAGTTTTTTCAAATCTTGGATATTGTCAAAACCAAGCCGATTAAGCATTTAATGATCAATACCAATGGCGTGATGATTGCTAAGGATAAATCATTCTGCGATCGCTTGAGCCAATATCTGCCAGGAATTGAGATATATTTGCAATTTGATAGCTTTGAAGCCGACGCTTTAAAAGAGTTACGCGGTGCTGATTTACGTCATGTGCGGGAAAAAGCAATTGCCAATCTCAACGAATATAATATCTCTACTACTTTAGTTGTCACCCTCAAAAAAGGGTTAAATGACCACGAAATTGGGAAAATTATCGAATTTGCTGTGCAACATAAATGTATTCGGGGTGTGACTTTTCAACCGATACAAGCAGCCGGGAGATTAGCAGGATTTGACCCCAAGCGAGACAGATACACTTTAACAGAAGTTCGTCGCTCAATTTTAGAACAAAGTCCTTATTTTAAACCTGAAGATATTCTCCCAGTTCCCTGTCATCCTGATTGTTTAGCAATGGCTTACGCCTTGAAACTCAATGGTAAAGTTATACCTCTGACTGGGTTAATTAATCCAGATGTTTTTGTTAACATTATGCCTAACAGTGTGCTTTATGAACAAAATGAAGAATTAAAGCAGCAAATTTTTCAATTATTTTCTACCAGTCATTCACCTAATTCTGCGGCTTTATCACTCAAGCAGCTTTTGTGCTGTTTACCAATGATAGCCGTACCCGAAGGTATTAATTACTCAAATGTATTTCGGGTAATGATTGTCCAATTTCTCGACCCTTTTAACT
Organism: Calothrix sp. NIES-2100; assembly: GCF_963875285.1. Lineage (NCBI taxonomy): Bacteria > Bacillati > Cyanobacteriota > Cyanophyceae > Nostocales > Calotrichaceae > Calothrix > Calothrix sp. NIES-2100. The sequence goes on along the minus strand of NZ_CAWNLA010000001.1, from coordinate 5,756,849 downwards.
TTGATGTTCGCTCAGTTAAGCGTTCTTGTATTCATATTGTGCATCCCGATGGTAGGATAATTCCATTTGATACTTTCAATATGTTTTACCGCGAAGGTAGTGCTGGATATCACTTAGTAAATAACCGCCCTGCTTAAATTTAATTGTTCGCTGCGATCTCCAAGGATAAATAAATGTCTCAAAGAAATGAAATTTTACAAACTTTATTAGGAATATTGATTTTATTTGTATTGCATGTACTAGCAGCAGGTATAATTTTTGGTCTGGCTGGGCTTGTCGATCAAATATTTTCCCCTAGTAGCTATTATGGTTTAGGTACTATATTGATTGGGAGTATGGGATTTTTTATCTGGCAATTGTTATATGTAATTCCCCTTTGTATTTGGCTAAGAAGACAACAGCGTTTAGCAATGATGAAAGGGGTAATTATTGGTGCTGTGATTACTGCTTTATTGAATGGTGGTTGTTTTTTAGTAATATTTGCAGGACGTTAAGCAATTATAAAAGATACGGAATCGCCACGTAACTTATTTTTGATATCTTGCAGCATTATCAGTTAGCTCCATAAACTACATCAAACTCGCTGATTTTTTCAAAAGTACGACGAGTTAGTTTTGGTGGGAATCAAGGGAACAATAAAAGCAATGAAAACAATGTTTATCAGAGCTTTTCCCCAACCACCTACGGAGTATCTACTGATGAATCGAGAGCAAGAAACAGCTTTCTTAGAAGCTGCAAATGAAAATACCGCATCTGAGCGTTTACGTGAGCTTGCTAAAACTAGCATTGAACTAGCACGGGTGGTTGCACAAAATCCTGGTGCTGATGCAGATATTTTGCAGGAACTAGGGTCTTATTCTGACACGATAGTGCGACAAAATTTGGTAATGAATCCTAACATACCACTATCTCTACTGATGGTTTTAGCAAAGCAGTTTCCGAGGCATTTATTTAGGAATCCGGCGATTGATTTATTGGTGTTAGAAAGCCCAAATTTACTAGTCACAGCTTTCGATACAGTTTTATGTAATTTAATTAAGCGGACAATTGTGCCAGTTTCTCTTTTAGAATATGCTGCCAAATCCTCATCGGAAAATGTAAAATTAGCAGTCACGATAAATTGCCAAACACCAAAAGCAACTCTTGAATATTTAGCATCTAATCAAAATACCCATGTGTCAGAAGCGGCGCGGATGCATATTAATTGGGATAATGCTAGTTGTGAAAATTGGGAAGAAATTGCCCAAACGGCGATAAATAATCTATTAAAAGATTCCTCTGAAGATTTTCAAGATGCAATTCAAGAAGTCGCAAAAATTAGTGCATTTCGTGCAGATATTCCCAAACATCTTTTACGCTTTGTACCTTATCGAAAAGCTGCATATCCTGAAACTACTGTTAATGAATTAGAAAAGCTAGCACAGTCAGATAAACCAAAAGAACGTCTAATAGCTGCTGAACATCCTCATACACCTGGGCAGATTCTGGAACAATTGCTAGAGTCTGCCGATGGTAGTATATTTTATGCACTTGCCAGTAATCCTAACGCTCCTGTTCATTTCTTGAAAAAACTCCTTGAGAAACCTGATACTTATGGTGACTTGGGTAGACGGATAGCTTGCAATCCTAACCTACCGTTGGAATTATTAGAAGAAATGGCAGACTCGAATCGTCACAATGCAGTTCATCAAGCGATCGCAGGAAATCCCAGAACACCTGTCTATATTCTCGAAAAACTGGCTAACAATCATCGTTTGATGGGTTATGTTCACGAAACAATAGTTTATAACCCGAATACGCCAATCACCTTGCTAGAAAAATTAGCCCATGACTATTTGGAGAGATCTGCAAAATACAGCGGCGCTGATTACAACGTTCTTAATAGAATTGCGAACAATCCCAAAACACCGAACCAACTTGTTCTCAGCTTACTCGCCAAATTTGAAGAAAAAAATCGGGGATACAGTTTAACTTCGGGTGTTGAAGAATTCGGTATTATGAACCCCTATGTTTCTGGCAAATTCTTGGAAACATTACTGGAACGGCAAAAAAACAATTTAAAGACAGCATGGCATAAAAACTTTGAACATGCTGCTAAATCCCAGTTGGCAGCAATTGCTCGTCATCCCAATTTACCAGAAAATTCTTTAAAAAAGTTACTTTTAGAACACGAAGAAGACTTTATCCGTTACGCTGCTACCGAAAATCCCAACACACCAAAATTTATTGTGCAAATATGGGGACTAGATATTCTCAAGAGTTTAAACCCAGGAATTGTTAATCTAGGAGTTTTAAGAAAAATAGCGGCTTCTCTCTATGCTACTCAGGAACTTTTAGCAGTATTAATTAACCATGAAAATACTGAAGTACGCAAAGCAGCAGCCAGCAATCCCTGTATTGACGATTCTATTTTAGAATCTTGGGAGTCTTCGCCTGCTTATAAGCCTGGTGAGTTAGAAGCCAGCCTTTATCCTGAAAGAGAACTTCTGACACAATGGGAAAAAATTCCCCGATCCAGTCGGCTAACAGTTCTATTAAATCCACAAGCACCAATGGGAATTTTAGCCAAAACTTCTCGCTCTTTTTCTTGGCTGGAACGCTATGCTGTTGCTCAAAATCCCAACACACCAACTCAAATACGCGATCGCCTCAGCAAAGATGGTAATCGAGTTGTACGCGCTGCTGCTAATTTACAGAAGTTTTCACGTAGTTGAACCACACTCTCAGGGCACAGCAGTGCTGTACCCCTACGACAAATGTGGTCTATTTACAGGAAGATGCTGTAACAAAGCAGTCATGTTCAAAAAAAGACAAAGAAATAGCAATTGCGAATCGCCAATATAGTAATTGGATACTCGAAAATATAGGGGTTTTCGGATTGGTGAGGTATAGTTTTAAATCGCAAAGCCTGTAGGGGCGGGGAAACCCCGCCCTTGGTTGTATTGCATCCAAGTGAGAACCGCTATAGTAATTGCGTAGACGTAGCCCGCCTTTGGCATCGCCAATATAGCAATTGGATACTCGAAAGCAGTAATTGCAACTCGCGAAATAGCTAGTAGCGTGTGTTATTAGCGCGGCTTATTGAGAGAATCGCTTAACTGAGTTCCTGTATAATTAGGCAGCCAACCTTCTGCGGTGATGAAATAGCGTACTCCTTTGAAATTCAAAGAAGCTGTAGGGCTACACCAATGCTCAACTCCCGCCGGAATCACAAGATAATCTTGAGCTTGAACTAAAAGCTGTATCTGGCTACCATCTGGTTTCACAAAGCCAAAAATCATCTCTCCTGCTAAAACGTAGACGGGTTCAGCAGCAGTATGAGTATGATAACGGCTGTAAGTGGCAATTAGCGTCTGGATATGGGGCGAACCAGGATGGATATTGAGAAAGTCACACCAGAGATAGCCTGTGTCTTGCTGGATAAATTCAAAGACACTATTGTGTAGTTCTAAAATATAGCGCTTCTCAGATTCTGTGACCAGGTCTTGTTCTATTAATTGGGGGAAAAGCAGCGATGTTCCTGGATCGTAGTGTTTCAGGTAAATGCCCAGAGGAGCCAATTCACGGACTATTTCGCCTAAATCACTCTCGATTGTACCGTCATCCAGCAATAAGGTAGCCATAACAGAAGCACTAATTCACCATTCATAAAAGTATACTTAATTTTTAATTAATTAGTCACTATGCCGATCGGCAAACCGGAGTTGTTTATCTTAGTTTTCTGACATTGGGCATTGGGCATTGGCCTCCTTTGCTTCCTTGTCCCCCTTGTCCCCCTTGTCTCCCTTGTCTCCCTTGTCTCCCTTGTCTAATCCTGCTCGCTACTGAATTGTACAAGCCATAATCGTGGCGATCGCTGGAGTTTTGCAAAACTATATTTTCCTAGGAAATTACTTCAACCGTACTGCTGATAGAAAAAATGCTACTCAAAGTTTCGATTAGGTATTCTCCCGCCATCTGACAATCTTTAATTGTAGTCGAGAAAACCTGTGTTTAATGTGGCGATCGCATATACATAGCATTACGAAAAAATATATTTTATTGGTTATAAAATATACTTAAATTCTGATTTCAGACATAATATTTTTTGACCAAGTAAATTTATAAATCTCTCCAGAAGCTTGTAACAAAAGGGTTTTGGGCTTTAGGTGTTGTATAATTTAATGTTGAGCAGAGGAAATTCCCAGCAACCTCTAGGCCTGATACTCTAACATGTTACTAGACACCACCACAATCATTAATGGTAGAGGTATCGATGGACGCTTTAGTGGAAACCCTAGACACAAAATTGCGTCAGTGGAAGCCCGATGTTGCTGAACAGGTAAGACAATATGTAGCAGCAATCATTGAGATGGCAGACCAAGATGCGTTAGACATTCTCCATTCCAAGGATGTTAAGCAAGAAGCCCTGGACTTTGCCGATGAATCTGCAAACTAGTGATGATACAGAAAAATCATTCCCGGATGGGATAAGCTAGCCAAAGCAGTTTTCATCCTCAAAACCATGACAGCAAGTAGTCCCACAATTTTAGCCTTAGACTTTGATGGAGTGATTTGCGATGGACTAATTGAATATTTTGAGGTAGCATGGCGCACCTATTGTCAAATTTGGTCGCCTGCTAACAATACACCAGCCGATAATTTAGCTTCAAGATTTTATCGGCTAAGACCAGTAATTGAAACAGGTTGGGAAATGCCTGTTTTAATTAAAGCTTTGGTCGATGGCATTGACGACGAAAAGATTCTTCACGAATGGGTAAATATTGCCCCAAAAATTTTATTAGACCACAACATACAAGCACGAGAAGTTGCTGCAAAATTAGATAATTTGCGCGATCAATGGATTGCTGATGATTTAAATGGTTGGTTAAGTTTGCATAGATTTTATCCTGGTGTAATCGACAAAATCAAAGCAACTGTTGCCAGTACAGTCCAGTTATACATCATCACAACAAAAGAAGGACGTTTCGTCCAGCAACTATTGCAGCAAGAAGGAGTAGATTTAGCCGCAAAAGCAATTTTTGGCAAGGAAGAGAAGCGTCCGAAATACGAAATTATCCGAGAATTAATCCAAACAGCCTCACGCAAGCCAGTTAGTCTGTGGTTTGTAGAAGATAGACTCAAAACTTTGCAGTTAGTCCAGCAGCAATCAGACCTTGCAGATGTAAAACTCTTCTTGGGAGATTGGGGCTATAATACCCAAGCTGAGAGACAAACTGCTGAAAATGACCAGCGAATTCAGCTACTATCACTTTCTCAGTTTGCGCAAGATTTTTCTGCTTGGTAGGGGTTAGGGGCTAGGGGTTAGGGTTCATCGTCAAAATTTTGATAAGTGCGTAGCTTGCCGCCTTTGGCATCGCTTGTTGTGGTTTCCAAGAGAACTAGAAGGCGATCGCCCCCGTGGTCGATTACAAAACTTGAAGGATATCACACCCCAACAAAATAATATTAGCGCCTACCTAAATAAAGGCAGACGCTATTGTTTTATCCAAATTCAGTCAGAAAATATAATGAAATGTTAATTCTAATTTAATTTCTTAAACAGCACTACTGCGAGTTAGCAAATTCCACAAGAAAACAGCGACGATTGCACCAAGAACTGCTACAAAAATACCGGGAATGCTAAGAGTTGGAGCAGCTAAAGCTAAAGTTCCTGTATTGAAAAATACACCCAAACTACCGCCTACAAAAGCACCAATGATTCCTAACAAGATTGTTCCTAAGATGCCGCCACCTTGTGAACCAGGATAGATAGCTTTTGCAATAGCACCAGCAATTAGACCTAAAACAACCCAAGCAACAATATTCATTGTTTTAATTTGATAAACGTTTTTACTGACAAATACACAATAACAATTCCATAATTCACATTCAATCTACCAACAGAGCGAATTACTGTTACTTCTTGTGATATACCCCCATTTCTTAAGATGGATAATCAATAAAAACTCCACCCATTCTTGGGTTGGAGTTTAGGAGCGTGACCAGTGGTCAGTCGCAAATAAATATATACCGCCCACTCTTGGGACGGCTTATTAAACTCCAACATTCAACAACTGACAACTGACTTTTGACTCGCGTAAAGCCTTCTCTTCTCCCAAGGGGAGACGCGCAAGGGACGAGACGCTCTTGCTAGCTTGCTTCCCCGTAGGGTACGGCATAGCTTCGCGCTAAGCGAAGCGTCCCGCTCTTAAGCACAATAAAAAAGCTCCTAGTAGGTCTAAAACTGGGAGCTAAATAAATTTATTGCTTGTAATTGCAATATATGGATTTTTAATTAGCTGTGCGCCTCTACTTGAAGAATTAAGTTGAGGTTTTTTGAGGATTAAGATTAGCCTTTTACGTTAAGTAGAAGAGGAAAATAGAAAATTGAGATTGCGTGTCCCGACTAATCCCCTTGGCAATAACGCACCGCAGATTCAACTAGCTTATCGATTTTTGTAGGTTGGCGTTACCCAAATCCTTTGCCAGACATGGTAGTTAATCTATTGAACACACGGATTTTAGCAGGGTTTAAGGGTTGTGAGGGGGAGCGATCGCCCTTTATTTTATTCATTAAAAGAGGAAAGTAGGCGAAGAAGCTTTGGCATACCTCTAACTGATATTGTTTCGTAAGGTGTCATTAATAGGTGTAGATAAATGCGATTGCCTTTATCTTTGTTTTTAGGAGTATTAACAAGTTCTAGCTGTTTTATCTTCAGTGTAGCAGCCCAAGTTTCATCTAATTCGCAGCAGTCCTCGACTAACAGTGAAGCTGAAGCTGCTAGTTGGTTTGAAGCCCATCGCACGCAACCAGCAGCTTTACGAGCATTTGTACAGCGAATGCCGAAGGGAGGAGATATCCACAGTCATCTAAGCGGGGCTGTGTACGCAGAACGATATCTGGAGTGGGCTGCTACCGATGGGTACTGTGTGAATCCACAAGCGGGGACTTTAATTGAACCCAAGGCTTGCGGTCAGGACAGTAGCTATTTTCCCGCCGCAGAATTGTTCAACCGAACATCTATTTATGATTTCCTCATCAATCGTTGGTCTACTCGTAACCTCCAATTTGCTGGAAAATCGGGACACGACCAATTTTTTGATGCTTTTAGTGGTTTTGGGGCAATATCAGATTCTGCAAGCCGTCGGGATGATATGGTCGCGGAAGTTGCAAATCGCGCAGCTTCACAGCATATTACCTATCTAGAGTTAATGCTTACCGTTCAAGGCAGTGAGGTTCGACAGCTAGGACGTGAAGTGGGTTGGAATAAAGATTTGCAAGAGATGCACCGTCAATTGCTCAAGCGAGGATTAACCGAGCTAGTGACACTCGGCTCTCAGCAATTAACACAGTTAGAGCGCGAAGTCTCGAAAACACTCGGTTGCGACACTCCATCGGCACAGCTTGGGTGTGCAGTGACGGTGCGCTATTTGCAGCAAACGACAAGAACAAAGTCGCCTGTCGAAGTGTTTGCTCAATTAGCTTATGCCTTTGCACTGGCTTCATCAGATTCGCGGGTGGTTGGCATCAATCTCGTCGCTCCAGAAGATAACCCAATTGCACTGCGCGACTACACAGAGCAAATGCAAATGCTGCAATTTTTCAAACGCCAATTTCCCAATGTCAAGGTCGCACTCCATGCAGGAGAGTTAACCTTGGGGTTGGTTCCAACCGAGGATTTACGTTTCCATATTCGGCAAGCTGTAGAAGTGGCACAGGCCGATCGCATCGGGCATGGCGTGGATATTCTTTTTGAGGATCGTCCCTTCCAGTTGATGGAAGAAATGCGGCGACGCGGCGTGATGGTCGAAATCTGCCTGACCAGCAATGAAGTAATTTTGAATGTACACTCCGAGAAGCATCCTTTTCGGGAGTATTGGAAGGCGGGAGTACCAATGACCCTTGCTTCTGATGATGAAGGCATTTCTCGTATTGATCTGAGTCATGAGTATCTGTTAGCAGCAACAAGATATGGGCTGGGATATAAAGACCTCAAGCGACTTGCTCGCAATAGCTTGGAATATAGTTTCGCTCCGGGAAATAGTCTCTGGAAGTCGCCTGAGTTTAAGACAATGGTTCCAAATTGTGCCAGCGATACCCCTGGTAAGGCCTCTGTTTCTCAAGGGTGCAGTGCTTTTTTGCAAAAGAGCAAGCGCGCGCAGATTCAATGGCAGCTAGAGTCGGAATTTGCTCAGTTTGAGTCATTGCAGAACTGGCTTTGATTGACCGAGACAATTTTGGATTTTAGATTTTGGATTTTGGATTAAATCTAAATCTAGAATCCAAAAAATGGTTTCAAGCCTCTGGGTTTACGGAGAAAAAACCAAAAAAATTCAATATTTAAGCCTCTTCTTTACAAGGAGAGGTTAATCCAAAATCGTAAATCCAAAATCTAAAATTGAATGACTATTTATAAATAGCCTCTGAAGTCTTGACTACGAAATATAGGGCTTCTGGGTTGGATGCAATACAAAATTATATCGTCGCGTGTAGGGGCACGGCAGTGCCCCTAATTTGTGTATTGGACTCAAGCGATAACCGCTATAGTTTAGCGAGATTCAGTACGACGCACAAAGGGTAAAAGGTCTTCTAAAATCGTCTCGTGATAGTGTTCTTGAGGGTAATGTCCGACGTTATTGAGTTTTACTAATTCAGCGTTTTGCACAGAATTAGTAAAATTTTCTGCCATCTCTATAGGTAACCAAGGGTCAATCATGCCCCACTGAATTAAAATTGGTTGTTGCCATTGTTTAAACCCAGATGTAATCTCTGTCATGGCTGAGTCGAGTTGCAAATTGCGAATAGTTGCAAGTAGTCCGCGCCCAGATGCAGAACTTTTCAAATATGGTTTGCGATAAACATCTAAATCTTTATCTGCTATGCGGTAACGGCTACCACCTTCTAATGTTCTATCAACTAAAAGGGGGTCTTGGGTCATCATTTCACCTGCTAAAGGCAAACCCATTTGTTTAATTTTCCAAGGTAATTTGGCAGCAGTAGAAATTGGTGTATTTAAAATAGCTAAATTGGCAATTTGTTCAGGGTGACGCAAGGCATATTGTAGCCCTACAGAACCTAAAAATCCTTGCACAACTAAAGAAAATTGTTCTAGTTCTAAGGCTTTAATAAATCCTTCTAAAGCTGTAATAAATGCCTCAGGAGTGTAAGCAAAATCTCGTTTTTCTGGGGTGGATGAAAAGCCATAACCAATCCAATCAGGGGCGATCGCTCTTGTTCCCTGATTTGCTAAAGCCGGTAAGATGTTGCGCCAACTGTAACTTTGGGCGACTATCCCGTGTAGCAATACCACAGGTAATAAGTCTGTTCGACCAACCGGTTCAGCTTCCCGATAAAACCACTCTAGTGAATTTACTGTTATTTTATGTTCTGTTAATGACACGTTATGTTCCTATTAAGTCATTTGTCATTTGTCATTTGTCATTTGTCATTTGTCATTTGTCATTTGTCATTTGTTAATTTTGTTTTACTATTGACAAATAATCAATGTTGGCATTAAGAGTTTTGAGCATTTAATGCCAAGGGACTTCCAAGTAAAAAAATATTCCCTTGTTATTGTTCATTGTTGACAGTTGACTGTTAACTGTGAACCGTCAACTGTCAACGACTTTAACGGAATAATTTATTTTTTGGAGTTCCCTAAAAGGGATGTTTTTATTGAGAATTGATAGGAATAATCATCTCACGAATTGCATAAGCTGTTGCGGGTGCTAGTAAAACGCCGTTGCGATAGTGTCCGGTGGCTAAGAGGACATTATTAAATCCTGGTAATTTACCAATAACTGGGGCGGGGCGACCTTCGGGGCGGGGACGTAAACCTGACCAAGTGCGGATAATATTTGCTTGGGCTAATTCTGGGCAAAATGCGATCGCCTGTTGTTTGACAGATTCCAATAGTTCGTGATTAGGCGGTATTTCCTCCCCATTACTAGGAAATTCTACGGTTGCGCCTATCCAGTAATCGCCATCTCCCACAGGGACGATGTGGACATCATTACCGGTGATTGCTGGCTGAAAGTCAGGATTTCCTAGTGGATGCTCTAAATGTAGTTGTAATGCTTGCCCCAGTACAGGACGGATATCAACTTTCTGATGTAACTGGGTTGTCAATGGAGTTGAACCTAGTCCGGCGGCGACGACAAACCAGTCAGCAGCAATTTGTCCGGCGGTTGTTTCTAGTTGGTGGCAAAATGGCGGTGAGGTTTGGCTGTTTAACACAGTTACGCCGAATTGGAAGGTAACACCATTGTGTTGAGCGGCCTCAACTAAAGCTAATGTTAAAGCTGTGGGGTCAAGCTGGCGGTCTTGAGGAGAATAAACAGCACCAGTAATATTTTTAGTATCTATCTGGGGACAGAGATTTTGCAGTTTAGCCTTGTCCCAGATTTCTAATTCCCAACCTTGGGATTGGCGAATTTCGAGCAGCTTTTCTCTGTCTGCTAAATCTTCCCCTGCTAAGCACAGACTGAGGATTCCTTGACGGTTGAAGGGGATTTTTCGTTTGGCGATCGCTTCTAATTCGGGAATCAAGGTTTCATAGCGTTGGATGCTAGTTTGTCGCATCTGCCAAGCTTTACCCTTGATTTTTTGGCTAATCACACCCATCAATACACCGAGTGCAGCGCCTGTAGATGCTTGTGCAGGTGGTTGACTATCCAAAACAGTGATCCTTAGTCCTGGAACGAGACTTAGTTCATAGGCGATCGCTGCCCCAACTACACCACAACCGATAATGACTACATGACTCATGACTTGATCCAAAAGTTAGGAGTTAGAAATTTTTGCTTCCTAACTCCTAACTCATAACTTATAATTCAGCACTCTTGACTCAGTACTTATGATTCAGCCGGAGTACTTGTCTGGGGAAGCAGATCCAGGAATTTATCAATATCTGCAACAGCCGCTTGCTGGTTATTCAAAGCAACTAGAGTATTCCCATCTGTAGCCGCTTGGTCGATTTTCAGCAGGTGGTTAAACAAATCACGCACTATTTGGCGTGCTGCGGATTGTTCTTTGGGTAAGAGATTAGGAATCACATAAGTGATATTCAGTCTAGCTTGTGTGATTGGCCCATGTATAAAATTACTCACATTTATCCAGTCTTTTTGTTTGATCAGGCTTTCGAGTTCTTCTGAGCGATCGCGCACAGCCTGAATATCTGGAACATATACCTGGATTTTCGTCAGTTGCGCTGTTGTATAAGTAGGAGGTGCTTTAGCGACAGTAGGACTGCCACAACTGATCAGGAATGTTGCCAATAATACTAAAATCAATGAAAAAAGAGAGCGTTGACGCGACATAGCTGGAAAAAATTTGCTGTTTGTTTGCCGACTAACAGTGTAATTTTATATTGCCACGGTAATATATATCTCTTACCTGCACAGGATTTTCGGACAAATTTTTTGATATTGGCTTTTTATTTTCTCAAAATAGCTGATCATCTATGTAATTTTGGAAAAAATTAAGTATAATTACTCAAGATAAGTGGACTGATCTAAAAATTTAAAATAGCAGTTTTTGGCAGCTTTTGTGAACAATGATTGTGAGGAAAGCATAATTTGTAGTTGCGAAATACTAAAAGAGCTTGATAAGCTAAAACACCAATACCATAAACTTTCTGGCGGTTTCCTGTCTTGAAATTCCCCATAAGCCGATGCAATATAGGAGTTTTTTTTCGTGAACGCATCTGAACAAGCAACTAACCTTGAACTCGCCAGCAAGATTGCTACGGTAGTTAATTTGTTTAAATTAGAGTTTCCTGATGCCAAATCGGATCTTAAACCTTGGAAGAACGATCCCCAAACGCGGGAGTTAGTCGATCCAGATTCGATAGATATCGGCTTTCACTTTCCGGGTATTAGTAAATCCTGGCGCAGTCGTAGCGTTTTAATTCAAATCCGATTTTATCAAGACCCGGTAAACAATTCACGGCGGGCGATCGGCGTAGAAGTTGCTGCATTTGATCATCGCGGCGAAGCTTGGCGACTTTCGACAATAGACAACTGGAGTATTGTTGGTGCTTCTCTACCTTCCTCTCAAATCGAAGATAAGCTAAAACAAATTTGTCGCCACATCCTAGAGGTGTTTAATAAATCTAGTGATTAAAATTCCTGCAACATTTTAGTTAAGCTATTACGCCTTTAAATTACACAATCACTCATGAGGTTTGTTGACTGTTGAGTGTTGACTGTTAAGAGGTTGTTTGAAAAGTATTATTGCTAACACCAAAGCCTCAAAAACCTAACCCCCCTCTCCCCCCTTCCCTACAAGGGAATCGGGGTTTCAAAGCCTCTCTCCTACAAGGAGAGAGGTTTGGAGAGAGGTTTCGAGTATATATTTTGACTTTTAAAACATCCTCTAAGCCTCAACAGTCAAAACGAAAAAATTTGCAAGTTAAATGGGTGACAACTTAACAAAGTGTAACGCACCATCTTCATATCATCAGCACTGCATTGGTCAGATTAATTTGACAAAATGAATTTATTAAGCCAGAATCCTTGCTAGATTTGCCAAATACCGTTCGCACTAATGGACTGTGTCATTAATTTTCAGGGTTTTGTAGTCAGCACTACTTTGTGGGAAGCCCTGCTTTGCACTATGCGTTTACAGTGCTGCTAAAGAAAAGACTAAAGCCCTAACTGCGAACTTATTAATTATTTGAGTACATAAAATCTATAATTACTTCATTAACCTACAATGTCTAGGAAATTCAAGCAGCATAAATTTAAATTTAAATATAAGTTAAATTTGCAATTTTTAGGTTTATATATCATTGCATTATTTTTGACTAATATCTTACTAGTTTCTTATATAACTGCTCCGAGAATTCCGCTTTTGGGATTTCATGGGATTGTTGATTTGAATCATCCTAATTTTGGCATAATTCAAAATCCCATAGCTCAGAAAATGTCTTATCCGATGCAGGATTTGGAAAACTTTTTAGAGTATTTAGCACGGAATAATTACTGGTTTTTATCAACCCAAGATTTGTACGATTACTTTATTGAGCGTCATCGAGATATTCCTCAAGAATATGTAGGTAAAAAACCGATAATGTTAAGTTTTGATGACAGCTATAAAACTGTTTATACCAATATAATTCCAGTTTTAGAAAGATTGGAGCAAGAATTTAATCAAAAAATAAAAATAGTTCTATTCGTCAATCCAGGTACGTTATCTAAATCTGGTCATCCATCCACAACTTATCTGAGTTGTGAGGATTTAAGAACAGGATTCGCCAAGGGATTTTATGATATTCAATCTCATGGACAAAACCACAAAAACTTAGTTAAAATAACTGTCTCGGAGTTAAATGAAGAACTGGCTCAAGCTCAAATTAAACTCCGAGAGTGCATGGCTGGATTAGCACCACCAGAGGAAATTGCTAGACATATCGCATATCCCTATGGTTCGATGAATCAGCAGGTAGAAACTCATGCTGCTAATTACTACCAATCAGGTTATCTTTATAACAGCACAATTTTGCGATTCCGTTGGTTACAAGATAAATATCGGATTTCACGCCTCACAGTAAATCGAGCCAAATCACCAGAACGATTGATTCAGATGGCTACTCGCTCTTTTACTATTTCTAAGTAGTTATTTGTTATTTTTCATTCCCCCTTTCACAAATAATTAAGGACTGCTATACTAAATTTCCTGATATTCAGGTAATCCCATTGACTCAGGAAAGTAATATTACCACTACCACAAATGTAAAACGCGCTGATGCTTTAGATGCACTGCGAGGATTTGCAATTTTAGCTATGGTTTTGTCAGGTACAATCCGTTATAAAATTTTGCCTGCATGGATGTATCATGCACAAGAACCACCCCCAAGTCATGCTTTTAATGCGCAGATTGCTGGCTTAACCTGGGTAGATGTAGTATTTCCTTTATTCTTGTTTGCAATGGGTGCGGCTATCCCGCTAGCACTATCACGTCGGATTGTTCAAGGTTGGAGTATTTACCGAGTTATTTTATATATTTTGAAGCGAGGCTTAATGTTAGCAGCCTTTGCGATTATTCTCCAACATCTTCGTCCCTTTACTATCAATAAAAATCCGACTACAGATACATGGTATTTAGCACTATTAGGTTTTTTGTTGCTATTTTTAATATTTGGTAGTTGGTCTATTTTAGGGAAGTGGCGTAAATATGGCGTGTGGCTCAATATAGCTGGATTTATCGCGGCGATCGCTATTATTTCTCAACTGCAATATGATGGTAAAGGATTTTTGCTTGAGCGGAGTGACCCCATATTAATAGTACTAGCAAATATGGCTGTTTTCGGCTCAATAGCTTGGTTGTTTACCCGCTCTAATTTGCTGTTACGTTTAGGATTACTTGGTTATTTGATTGCTTTTCAATTAGCCGCCAGCACTGAAGGCTGGGTGAAAACTTTATGGACAGCCTCATCTGTACCAATTTGGGGATATAACTTCAATTTTGGTTGGATATTTCAATTTTATTATTTGAAGTACTTGTTCATTGTTATTCCTGGAACTATTATCGGTGAGTTGATATTAAACTGGCTTCAAAAAAGTACTAATTCTGAAGATATATCAGCTAATCAGCAGAGTTTGGGTTCTCGTTATAGCCAGCGTTTATGGCTAATTATCTCATCCATGCTGATGATTTGCTTAGTCTTGCTGGTAGGATTACAAGGGCGTTGGATTTGGCAAACAACTATAGTAAGTTTGGCGATTTGCGCTGCAAGCTGGTTATTATTTGCTCATCCAGAAAATGATATAGACAATTTGCTCAAGCAATTTTATCAATGGGGAGTTTACTGGTTGTTACTAGGTTTGTTTGTTGAGCCTTTCCAGGGAGGAATTCATAAAGATCCTTCTACTTATAGCTATTATTTTATAACTAGTGCGATCGCAATTTTTTTATTGATTATTTTTACCATAGTAATTGATATATTTGAGCAAAAAAAATGGCTGCAATTATTAATCGATAATGGGCAGAATCCGATGATTCCTTATGTAGCGTTTGCCAATCTGCTCTGGCCAGTCTTACAACTAACTGGATTGGAAGATTGGATTATTGCCAATACGACAACGCCTGTTATGGGCGTAATTAAAGGAATTGGCACTACTTTACTAATCGCGCTGTTTACGAGTTTCTGCACTCGTCTCAAGCTCTTTTGGAAAACGTAAAATTAACTAATTACTAATTCGTAATTCGTAATACTTCTCTTCTCCCAAGGGGAGACGCTGCGCGAACGAGACGCTCCGCGAACGACTGCGCTCAGTACAAGTTCGTAATTTTTGGTGAAACACCGTTCGTCTATACGTGGAGCAAGTTTGAGTCAGGTGTAGCACCTGTCTGTAGGGGCGGGTTTATTTGGATAGTCGATACCCAACAAGGATATCTGTAAACCCGCCCCTACATTACGAATTAATTTAATTTTCTCTTGTAGAGCATGACATCGCCCACACACCCACAGAAGAAGGTTTGCAAGCGTAAACGCTGATGGTGCTGATTTACCAAGGATATTATACCGCCTCGTGTTGCTAGGTTGGCGATCGCTCAAATAATTAACACAACAAACCTGGATATGCTTGTGCATCTTGCTTTTAGCCCAAAGCAAACTACTTCAGGAGATAGAGTCGTTTCATCCATGTAACTCCCCCAAGTTAGATGAAAATATCAAGGGCAATTTTTAACCTAAAGGATGGGTTATTCAAACACATAGTTAATTACGACCAGCAGTCCCTTAGCGCTGTTTTGTCACTATCGGAAAAACAATAATTATGACTGAGCAAAATCACGTTAACGAAAACACCAAAAATGAAGCTCTAGAACCATATCGTCAAGATGCAGGCGATAAACTCACCACTAATCAAGGTGTAAAAGTTAACGATACTGACAATTCCCTCAAAGCAGGAACACGGGGGCCTTCGATCAGAGATGATTTCCACTTTCAAGAAAAGCTGACACATTTCGATCGCGAACGGATTCCGGAGCGAGTGGTTCATGCGCGGGGGTCAGGCGCTCACGGCTATTTTCAGCCCTACCAATCGATGGCAGAATTTACTAAAGCTAAATTCTTGAAAGATCCATCGATTAAAACCCCTGTGTTTGTTCGCTTCTCAACGGTGGGCGGATCGCGGGGTTCAGCTGATACAGTGCGGGATGTACGGGGATTTTCAGTTAAATTCTATACTGAAGACGGCAACTATGATATAGTTGGGAACAACATTCCCGTGTTCTTTATTCAGGATGCGATTAAGTTCCCTGACATTGTTCACGCGATCAAGCCTGAACCGGATCATGAGATGCCCCAAGCTTCCACCGCCCATCCAAGTTTTTGGGACTTCATCTCGCTGATACCCGAATCCACCCATATGATCATGTGGCTGTTGAGCGATCGCACTCTTCCGAGAACTTTGCGCATGATGCAAGGATTTGGCGTGCATACCTTCCGCTGGGTGAATGCAGAAGGTAAATCCCGCTTTGTGAAATACCATTGGAAGCCGCTTTTAGGCGTACATTCCAACGTATTTGATGAAGCACAGAAACTCGCAGGTAAAGACCCCGATTTTCATCGCCGGGATTTGTGGGACTCAATCGACATGGGCGATTATCCAGAATACGAACTCGGTGTGCAAATCATTGAAGAAGAGGACGAGCATAAATTCGATTTTGATATTTTGGATGCAACCAAACTGATTCCTGAAGAATTAGTTCCCGTCCGTCCCATTGGTAAAATGGTGTTGAACCGCAACCCGGATAATTTCTTCGCTGAAACCGAGCAAGTAGCGTTTCAACCTTCCAACGTCGTACCGGGAATTGACTTCAGCGACGATCCACTGTTGCAAGGTCGGTTATTCTCTTACCACGATACCCAACTGCATCGCTTAGGAAGCCCGAACTTTGTCCATCTGCCAATTAACCGTCCGGTTTGTCCGTTCCACAACAACCAACAAGATGGGCGGATGCAAATGGAAGTCAAAACTACCCGTGTGAACTACTCGCCCAATTCACTGGGAGAGAATCTGCCTGCGGTGAGTTCGGCAGAGGAAGGTGGGTATGTGCATTATCCAGAGCGTGTAGAAGGGCATAAAGTCCGGGAACGTAGCCCCAGCTTTAAGGAACATTTTAGTCAAGCAACCTTGTTCTGGAACAGCCTTTCGCCCATCGAGAAGGATCACTTGGTAGCGGCGGCTCATTTTGAGTTGGGTAAAGTAGGGGATCAAGGAGTGCGCGATCGCATGGTTGATCGCTTCAACCATGTGGATCATGAATTAGCCAAACGCATCGCCCAAGGTATTGGAGTTGCTGCACCGAGCGCAATTACGGTACAAAATCACGGACAAAGCTCCGAGGCTCTGAGCCAAAAGAATACAACGAAAACTGCCAAAGGTCGCAAAGTAGCAATTTTGGCAGCAAACGGAGTAGAGGCAGCTCAGATTATGTCAATCAAGCAAGCCTTGAAAGCCGCTGGTGTAGTAGCAGAAGTTGTCTCCCAGTTTAAGGGTACGATCAAGAGTGCGGATGGTAAAGAAATTGAGGTTGATAAGACCTTCTTGACCGGCGCTTCTGTGATGTTTGATGCTGTTTATGTACCCGGTGGTGCAAAAAGTATTCAAGCTTTGCAGATGAATGGCGAAGCTGTCGATTTCATCCATGAAGCCTTTAAGCACTACAAAGCGATCGCCGCCAGTGGGGAAGGCGTGGAGTTACTTAAAGCCGCTAATCTTCAAGGAGTTAGTCGGTTAGACTCCTATGTGCAAGACGATCAAGGCATTGTAACTACTCGCAGTGCTGATGCGAGTGAGATTGCTAAGTCATTTATTAATGCGATCGCTCAACATCGCCACTGGAATCGTCTTGTCCACAAAGATAAAGTCCTTGCCTAATCAATCAGCAAAATTTCGGGTGATCTGAGGAATTAAATATTCCTCAGTTACCCCAGCTTAACAAGCGTACAATTCAGGCTTCCACCATTCTCTAACAAAGTTGAGAGCGGTGGAAGCAATACTTTTTGGTTAAGGGAAAAAAGGGGAATGGGAAAGGGGAAAGAAAAAACCTTTAACCCTGACCCTTTAACCTTTTTCCCAAAACCAATTTTGAGTTCAAAACGCTTAACCTTATCTTCTTAAGTTGACACCAATGGGCACTGCCCATACGTGTCAACTTAACATGAAACCCTTGCCAAAGCTTGATTTTGAATTAAATCGCTTAACATCAAGATCCGCGTTACCCCACCCCAGTTTTGTCTAAAGCCAAAACGTCCCCGCAGAGTTTACGGGGAGGGGATTAAGGGGTGGGGTGAAAGACTTGTGGGATAAGCGTTTTAACTTAAGTTGACACCAATGGGCACTGCCATGCCCCTACCATCTGTCGCATTCTTTTTTCAAATTGGTATAACTATTTCAAAGGAGTTGATGATGCCGGGAAGATGAGGCGATCGCTTTTTGTTTTGACTCACTTTACTCAACCCATTGCCGAGGATTTACTTGATAGTAGCGTTGCAGCAACTCATATAGTGCTGGATGCTGCTGTAATAGTTCCAGTGGTTTCTCAAAAAAAGTTTCTGTGGCTACAGCAAAGAATTCTGCGGGATGAGTTGCACCATAACTATCGATAACTGCGTGAAAACCATTTTCCACATCATGACAAAGCCGCTGATATTCAGCTGTCATCACCTGCGCCCAAATTGCATAATCTGATTTCTGTGGTAAAATCGGCACACCTTCGGCTTTACCATCTTCTTGGTCTAATTGATGGGCAAATTCATGCAAAACCACATTATGTCCATCATTCCAGTGTTGAGTGTCTTCTTGCACCTGTGCCCAAGATAATATTAGTTGGTCACGACTCCATGATTCACCAAGCTTTGCTACCCGCTTTTCTGCCAGAAAATAATCTCCAGTTGCTACTGTTTCATTCACCACATAAGTACTGGGATAAATCAAAATAGAACGCAATTTGGGAAAATATTCTTCTCGCTCATTTAATAATAGTAAACAGGCGAAAGCAGCAATTGTTAATTTCATTTCTGCCGTTACCTGCAATCCTTGACAGCCGATGAATTGTTTTTCTACTAAGAATACTTGAATATGACCTTGTAGCCGTCTACGTTCATCAGTCGTCAGCCGATGATAAATAGGTAAGTTATTTGCAATAATTTCTTGCCAAAAAGGCGGAAAAGCGCGACGTTTAATTTGATTTCTGCGCTGTTTAGTAAGTAAGGGACTGATGAGAATAGCAGTAACAATCAGCCCCAGAATCAGAAAAATAATAATTGTTGCACCCATTGATTGTTGATAATCTTTAGGGATATTGGTATTTGTCATTTGTTGACGGTTCACAGTTAACAGTCAACAGCCAACAGTCAACAGTCAACGCCTTTAAACGGAATAATTTATTTTTTGATTTCCCTAATTTCATCCTTCATCCTTCAGACAATATATGCGTTAAATCGCACGAGATTATCCTGACCAAACTGCAATAAATCACCATTGAGCAAACGATATTGCACGCCAGGATTCAAAGGAGTGTTATTTAAATAAATACCATTTGTACTCATATCAATGATCATATAAGCGTTTTGCGACCAGTCCCAAAAGATGCGCGCATGACGACGCGAAATAATCCCTTCGTTAGGAAGACCAGTTAAGTCAATTTCTGGCGGAATCGTCATACTTTGACTGCGACGACCAATAAAACCGGCTTCTCCACACCAGGTAAATTCTCTACCTGTAGTGTGAATCAGTTTGAGAACTGGTATTCTTGGCGGTGGTGGGGTATAAGCAGGCTGTACGGGTGCAACGTAGGGGGGAACTCGTTGCTGATATTCTGTGGAATAATCAACAGGGGGTTGATAGTTGGGTGGATTGACTGGTGGTGGTGGCGTTGGTTGGGGTGGAATCGGTGGTGGTGGCGTTTGTTGCTGTGGAGTTGGTTGGGGTGGAATCGGTGGGGGCGAAGCCGGTCTGGTTGGTGTAGGTGTAATTACATTACCCAAGGGAGTTGAACACCAAGGACAAACCTTAGCATTGTTGGGCAAAGCCCGATTAAAATATTCACAATTGGGATTAGGGCATCTATTTGCAGGCATAGGAATTTAGATCATCAGGTATAGGTTGTAAAGCAACAAGACCTACTTTACTAAGTAAACACTGGCCCTGACGAGTAGTTAATATCTCAGCAAATGTAGACCCCGGTGGCTGGCGACTTTTGTCTTTAGGGTACACCACAAATATAGGGTATCTTAAAGGATAGCTTTGAAAAGCATTTACATCAAAAAAATAGTTGTCGTGCTGGCACAAATCATCTAATGTATTGATTTGACGATGGTCACGCCGTTGAAATAGGGGTTGACTAGCTGGCTGGTTACCATCAACTATAGCCAGAGGATAGCCTGTACACTGGTTCCAAGTTTTAGCAATAATCCCAAAACCAATAATGCCAGTATTTCTGCCTTCTTTGATTTCTCGGCGGATCTGGTTTTGGGTTTTTGTGGTATCCAATTTGTCAACCTTAGCGGCAAATAAAGCTTTGTCTTGAGGGTCATTCTGGAAAACTATTTCTTGAAATTTTTCGATGGCTTCTGGTTCGGTTGGGGCAAAAGGTTTAATATCTAAATTAGGCAGTTTAGGACTAATTTGTTGCCAATTGGTAAGTTTACCTGTATAAATTTGCCGTAATTGCTCAAGGGTAATCTGTCCTCCGAGAGCATAAGCTAGATTGTCATCTTTTTTATTAAATGCTACATACACAAGTAACCCATCTTCAGCAAATGGTCTTTTCTCTAGTTTATCTGTAATGTCACTTACTAAACTAGTAATTGCAAAGTCTTTTTTCCCGCTTTTTACTTCTTCTAGAGTTTGCTGAACATTGTTGATATCTGCGGAAGAAACTGCTTCGTAGTTGAATTCTGCTTTTACTTGTGGCTTGGGCTTGGTGAATATCTCTTCTAAACGGCTATTTCCCACTTGTTGCTGCAAAATTAAACTCCAGGTTCCATCCTGTTCTCCTGTGTAGGTAAATTTTCCTGAAGGTACGTTGTTGACTTGAGAAAATTTGTCTACAAGTCCAGACCAAGTTATATATTTGCTATTTTCTGCTGGCTGAGGACGGAAAAAATAATATAAAATTCCACCTCCTAGTAGTAAGAGCAGAGGTAAAATTGCTAGCCAAATTAATTTAGTTCCTAAAAACTTTTGTTTGGCTGGTGATTCTGGCGATGACGCTATATTACTAACTTGATTTTCTTGAGGAAGTTGCATTAAGGCAAACCGAGCCGCTTCCGCACTGGGAAAAGGATTTTCTAGCCGCAGTAAGCGCTCAATAAATCTCTTTAAATTATGATCGGTGTTCGGCCAATGTTCGTTTTCTCTAGGGTCAAGAGGTTGATGGGAATAATTTGTTGTTTTTCCTAGCCATAAATAAAAAGCAACTAATCCTAATGCTTCTAAATCTTGCTCGCGCCTGCAAGGTGCAGGTTGGGCAATATTAGGAGGAATAAAGACATTTTCCCAAATAGCTAAATCGTCAAAAAATATATATTGTTGTTGATTTTCGACTTGAATTAAGATACTATCTAAACTTAGGTTGCCGTGGGCTAATCCTTGCTGTATTTGATTTGAGGGAAACCGCAGCTTTTGGCTATGGAGAAATTCTAGGGTTTGGAGAGCCTGATGCAGGATTTCTCGCACTTGTTCTGCTGTCATTGCCCCATGTTGAGTGAGATATTGTCGTAAAGTCTGGGATGCTTCGGTTGCTTGAGTAATGAGATAACAGCGATCGCCTTTTTCATCAGCGATCGCTTCCCAAGTATGGACAAGACGAAAATTTTGGGTTTTAGTATCCGCTAAACTTACCCCTCCCACCCGCTTAAAACTTTCTTTACGTTCTAAAATCTCTTTTTCATTAAAACAACGACTGGGAAGGAGGTATTCTTTAATGATTACAGGCTGTTGATCTTGGAGTTGAATGCCTGCATATAACCGACCATTACCCCTGGCTCCTAAAAAATCATTTACCTGATAAGTACCCAAATTACCTTTAATTTCAGATCCTTGGGGTATAGTCGCTGGAAACCCACATTCCAAACAAAACCGCGCACCTTTGATTTCCTGTGCAGTTTGGAAAGGGCGATCGCAATTTAAAGCAGCATTATCAGAACAGGGATATTCCCGATAGAAATATTCAGATGAAGTCATAAGATAGACGCAGGGGAGCAGGGGAGCAGAGGGGACAGGCTTCGACTTCGCTCAGCCTTCGGGGGACAAGGGGGACAAATGACCATTGACCATTGACCATTGACCATTGACCATTGACCATTGACCATTAACTCTTTGTTTGAAGAACTTTACGCTTTTCTTAAGCCTAACTTGAGAGCAGTTACAATAGCTTGAGTCCGACTAGTAACTTTTAAATTCTCAAAAATACTAGTGAGATGGGTGGGGAAACCCCGATGGGCAGGGAAACCCACCTGTGTCAACTTAAGCGAAAAATAGCCTCTGTACAAGCGTCACCCGCCTGGGAATGAATTCCAAGGCTCATAGTCCAAGTAGGGGCGGGTTAAGCGAGATAGTCGTGAATTATTGGAGCATATCTGTGAACCCGCCCCTACTGAAGTAGACTCAAAATTTTGAGGATATTTAGTCATCTACCCTTCGGGAACACTTCGTGTACAGATGACTTTGGCTATTAGCAAGGAACTTCAGTTCCTTGCGGTAACTGGGTTTCGCGTTAAGTTGACACCTATGGGGGAAACCCCGCCCAAATGCCCAATTCCCCATGCCCAATGCCCAACTAAATTTTTACCTGTTCTCTATAAGCTTTAGGCGTTGTACCAATCAATTTGCGGAAGACATTTGTGAAGTGGCTCTGAGTTTGAAAACCTACTTGTTGGCAGATTTCCTCTATGGTTTTTTCACTGCGAGTTAATAGCTTTTTGGCTTTTTCAATTCTGCAATTGATCACATACTGATGAGGAGCAAAACCTGTTGATTGTTTGAATAGTCTGGCAAAATGATACATACTCATACTCACAACTTCAGCAATTTCAGCTAAAGTTAAATCTTGCTCTAGGTGATCTTGAATATATGAGATTGCTTGCTGCAACTTCAGCGGTGAAAGCCCCCGTGCTGGTGAGTATTGAGGAATTGTTTGCGAAGATGCAGAATAATGTTTGAGCAGGTGAATGCAGAGCGTAGCTGTTAAAGATTCAATGTAAATACGACTACCTTTGCTATCTGATTTTAGCTCTGACTGAAGTGCTAGCCCAATCTGTTGAATCAGGGGATCTGGCGCAGCAAAGTGGGGTAATAACTCCAAGCCCTGTAACTCTCCTGTCTCAAAAGCTGTACGAGTAAACAAAGCAGGTTCTAAACTGATTACTAAAAACTCTGCTTCTGATTTCCAACGCGATAGGTGATTGGTGTTTGCTGGCAGTAGTACCACATCTCCATAGCTGATTTGCTCAACCTGAAGTTTACCATTGAAAACCCGCTCTACTTTTTTGACACTTTGCTCTAGGCTAATAGTAATAATATGCTGTTGACAGTAGTGTTCGGGAGTTTCGTAACCAGGTTGTCGATGATGGTCTAAGCGAACAATATCCCAATTTGCATCGTAACTGGAAAGCAGCGGCGATCGCGGTAAAATTTTTG
This sequence comes from Calothrix sp. NIES-2100, assembly GCF_963875285.1. Lineage (NCBI taxonomy): Bacteria > Bacillati > Cyanobacteriota > Cyanophyceae > Nostocales > Calotrichaceae > Calothrix > Calothrix sp. NIES-2100. The sequence goes on along the minus strand of NZ_CAWNLA010000001.1, from coordinate 5,733,212 downwards.
AACAAGCATCTTTTTGAGCAAAATCAACAGTTAAGATTTTCTCTGGCGGCATTGTTCTCATCTTAGCAAGCCTTTAGTTTAAGGTATAACGCTATACTTACTTTTGGAAATACCCTGGATTATCTTGCGATCGCCAGGTAAATTTAATTTACATACAGTAACATAATCGCATAAATTCAAACCATAACAACGACTAAGGATATAAGTAAAAATAATGAATTACTATGTAATTTACGATGGCAATTGCAATCTCTGCGTTACTTTAGTGCAATTATTGGAGAGTTTAGACCAAGGAAAGCTGTTTCGCTACAGTCCGATGCAAGATGAGCCAACACTCGCCCAATTTGGCATTACTCCCTCTGATTGCGAACAGGGAATGATTTTAATCGATGGGAATGCGCCCCAACGACGTTGGCAAGGTAGCGATGCAGCAGAAGAAATTGGTCGGTTATTGCCGCTAGGAAGTATATTTGTCGATGCTTATCGGGCATTACCTGGGGTGAAGTGGGTAGGCGATCGCTTTTACGAACAAATCCGCGATAATCGCTATACCGTCTTTGGCAAGCGTTCCAGCACCTATCAATCGTCATTTTGTGTAGATGGTAGTTGCAAAGTGTAATTTGTCAGTTGTCAGTTGTTAAGGGACATCCAATTTTTTAAATACCACCAAAATTTGTAGTGCGAGCGAGACGCTCGCAAATGTTAAAAAGCGAGCTTTCCGGCTCGCACTACGGAATATGGGTAATTTATTTTTTGTAAGTCCCTAAGAAGTCAACAGTCCCCCCTGTCCCCTTGCTGCCTTAATGATAAGTCTTTAACCTGACACGATATAATGGCTGATATTTTTATCTCCTACTCGCGTAAAGATCGGGCGTTTGTGGAGAAACTCCATACTGCATTGGCAGGAGCGAATCATGATGCATGGGTAGACTGGCAAAATATTCCCATCACCGCAGATTGGTGGGATGAGATTGAGCGTGGTATCGAAGGGGCACATACCTTTATATTTATAATTAGCCCCGACTCAGTTGTCTCTAAGGTATGCCGCCAGGAAGTTGATTATAGCGTCAAAACTAATAAGCGGTTGATACCCATTTTGTGGCGAGAGGGGTTTGAGATGCAGCAGGTGCATGAAGCGATCGCCAAGCACAACTGGGTGTTGTGTCGAGAGCAAGATAATTTCGATACCGCTTTTGAGTCGTTGCTGAAGGCGATTAACACCGATCTTAACTATGTGTATGCTCACACGCGCTTGCTTGTCCATGCTCTAGAGTGGGAAGAAAAAGCACGCAATGATAGCTTTTTGTTGCGCGGTAGCTATTTGCAAGAAGCAGAACAATGGTTACAGCAGGGAGCTAGCAAAGAACCAAAACCCAGCGAACAGCAAATTAATTACATCACCAAAAGTCGTGAAGCTGAAGATGCTCATCAAAGGTTGATTCAAGCAGGACAAAAGTCTAGGCGGATGGTGCAGATTGGTTCAGCAGTGCTGGGTGTGACAATATGTGCAGCGGCTTTAGTCGGTGCGATGACGATTCAAGCTTTGCAAGAACTGCAAGCAGCCAAAATTGCAACGCGGCTAGAACGGGAAGGAGCAAATGCTTTGCAGCAGTTTAACTCAGATCAGTTAGGTGCGCTTTTAGCAGCTGTAGATAGTGGTAAAGCGTTGCAAAAATTGGTGAAAGATCATCTTCCTATCAACCAATATCCTACCACTAGCCCACTATTTGCCTTAGGAACACTGTTGGAAAACATTCAAGAACAGAATCGCATTCGCGCAGATCAGAGCAACGTTTCTAGCGCCCGGTTTAGCCCCGATGGTAGCAAAATTGTCACAGTTGACGATCGCGGCACTGGACAGCTATGGACTGTCAGAGGGCAACTACTGGCTGAATTTAGGGGACATCAGGGAAAAGTTCTGGATGCCAACTTTAGCCCGGATGGTAAAACAATTGTGACTGGCGGTAGCGATCGCACTGCTCGCTTATGGAATCTTCAAGGACAACAACTCGCTAAATTCACCGGACACCAGGGGTTAATCTGGAGTGTAAGTTTTAGTCCTGATGGTCAACAAATAGCTACAGCTAGTGTTGATGGTACAGCTCGGTTGTGGAGCCTTAAAGGACAACAAATTGTGGAAATTAAAGCTCATCAAGGACAAGTTGCATATGTCCAGTTTAGTCCTGATGGGCAGCAACTAGTGACAGCTCTTAGCGATCGCACAGCGCGACTATGGAACCGGAAAGGACAGCAAATCGCCGAATTTAAAGGACATCAAGGTGGCATCAGCGAAGTCCGTTTTAGCCCCGATGGCAAGACTATTGTGACTGCTGCTGATGATGGTACAGCCCGGTTGTGGAACTTGCAGGGTAAAACCCTGGCGGAATTCAAAGGTCATTTAGGCGCAGTTCTGGGGGTGAGTTTTAGTCCAGATGGCAAGCAAATTGCTACTTCTGGAACAGATAGCACTATTCGTGTGTGGAATCTCTTAGGGCATCAATTGACTCAGTTTAAAGCGACACTGTGGATCAACAGTGTAAATTTCAGTCCTGATGGTCAGCAATTGATTACGGCCGGAGGGGATGGTACAGCAAGGTTGTGGAACCTCTCCCAGCGAAAGATTAGAGAATTTAAAGCAAGTCATGAGTGGATTTGGAGCCTCAATTTTTCCCCAGATGGAACGAAGATAGCTACGGCGGGATCTGATGGAGTGATTCGCCTGTGGAATCTCAAAAGAAAGCAACTCGCCGAATTTAGGGGACATCAAGGAGCAATTTGGAGCTTAAGCTTCAGCCCAGATGGGACAAAAATTCTCACAGCGGGTGATGGTACTGTCCAGTTGTGGGACATTTGGGGACAGCAAATTGTAAAATTGGGAGGTCATGGGCAAGCAATTTATCGTGCTAGCTTGAGTCCCAACGGCAGCAGCATAGTTACCGCTGGGGAAGATGGCATAATTGGGCTTTGGACGGTTTCGGGGCAACAAACTGGAAGTTTTCAAAGCAATGACGGTCAAATTTGGAGTGTTAAGTTCAGCCCTGATGGCAAAACAATTCTAACAACAGGCGATCGCGGAACATTTCATCTGTGGAATTTTTCGGGAAAGCAAATCGCAGAATTCAAAGGACATCAGGACATTGTTTTTCAAGCCAACTTTAGCCCGGATGGTCAATTCATTGTCAGCGCTGGGAAAGATGGTACGGCTCGGATTTGGAATCTTGCAGGACAACAGCTGGCTTTGCTCAGAGGGCACGAGCAGCAAGTTTTTGATGCACGGTTCAGCCTTGATGGTCAGCAAATTGCGACTGCTGGCCAAGATGGTACAGTTCGATTGTGGACTACTGATGGACAGCAAATCGCTAAAATCTTTGATGCTCGAGGTGAAGTGTGGAATGTCGCTTTTAATCCTCAAGGACAGGACATTGCGATCGCCGGCGAAGGTGGTATTGTCAAACTTATGCCCTTTGAGAATGCAGATTTAAATCAACTGTTGACACGCGGTTGTCAGTGGTTACACAACTATTTGCAGTATAATACTGATTTTAGTGAACGCGATCGCCTGCTTTGTCAAAAAGTAGAAAGTGGGAATTAGGGACTTGCTGGTTGCTTACCCCCAACCTTTAAGCGAATGCGGTAAACACCCTGACCAGCCGTGATGTAAAGAGTTTTGTAGTCTTGATTGCCCCAAGCCAAATTTGTCACAGTTTCTGGCACAATAATTTTATCCAGTAGTTGACCTGTTGGTGAAAAAATCCAGATTCCTTCTGGCCCGCTACAGTAGATATTACCTTTACTATCTATCTTCAAACCATCGGGTAAACCTTTGTCCTGGGGTTCCTTCAACTCAGCAAAAACTCTGCTGTTAGTTAAAGTGCCATCTGATTTAACATCAAAAATGCGGATATGTCTTTTTTCAGAGTCACTCACATAAAGTTTTTTCTCATCAGTTGAAAATGCAATTCCATTGGGACGTAGCATTTCTTGATTGAGTAAAGTCAGAGTTCCATTTGGTTTCCAGCGATAGATTCCATAAAAGCCAAGTTCTTCTTTTTCCTTAGTGATACCGTAGGGTGGATCAGTAAAGTAAATGCTACCATCTGACTTAACTACAACATCGTTCGGGCTATTGAGACGTTTGCCTTGGTAGCGTTCAGCTAAGACTTTGATTTGACCATTTTTTTCGGTGCGTACCAAGCGGCGGTTATGTTCAGCAGTAATTAACCGTTCTTGTTGATCAAAAGTATTACCATTGGGATTGCCAGCCGGACGACGAAACACTGAAAGTTTACCGTCGGTTGTCAATTTATAGATCGTATCTGCGGGAATATCACTGAAGAGTAAAAAGCCACTGGGATGCCAAACAGGCCCTTCTGTAAATTTTAAACCACCAACCAATTTTTCTACTTTGGCGTTAGTTTCAATAACGGGTTGTATGCTACTGGAGGTATTTCCACTGCTTTGCTGTACCCTCGAGCAGCTGAGTAACAAACTACACACTGCTATTGGGAAAATCAATTTTTTCACAATTAACAACACCTTCGCCAAAAATAAGAGCATAGTATAGCAATCCTATTTGATTTTGGGAAATTAGTAAGCTTTCAGATCCCCGACTTCTTTAAGAAGTCGGGGATCTTGTTGAAGAGAGGAGAGAAAACAGAATGCGACTGTTTTCAGTATCTTTCCTTAGGTGAATAGACAGGCTTTTGCGGTCAAAAAAATCCGCCTATGGGTGCTGGAAAATTGTTGGCTAGACCATACATGATGCTATCTGACGTGATGTTTGATAACAACCTCTTTGGCACAAAGATTATCTAACGGGAGGATACTGCGTGAAAACTGGTGCTAACTACTTGGGTAAAGGAGAGTGCGAATTTACAGTCTGGTCGCCAACATTAAATAGCGTTGCCGTGCAAATTTTAACACCACAAGAACAAATCATTCCCCTAAAACCCCAGGCAGAGGGATATTGGCAAATGAAGGTGAATGATGTATATCCTGGCACACTTTATCGCTATGTTTTGGATGGAGAAAACGCCTTTGCTGATCCTGCATCCCAATATCAACCCGAAGGAGTTCACGGGCCATCACAAGTTATCGATCATCACTTTGAGTGGACAGATGGGGACTGGACTGGTGTGCCGATAGAATCGATGATTTTCTATGAACTTCATGTTGGCACATTCACACCCGAAGGCACATTCACCGCGATTATTCCCCGCCTAGCAGATTTAAAAGAAGTAGGGATTAATGCTATTGAACTAATGCCCATCGCCCAGTTTCCCGGAGATACCCATATTGAACCGGCTCTAGCATACCGCAACTGGGGCTATGATGGAGTTTACCCGTTTGCTGTGCAAAATTCCTATGGCACTCCAGCCGATTTAAAGCAGTTAGTAAATGCTTGCCATCAACATGGTATTGCTGTAGTGCTGGATGTGGTTTATAACCACTTTGGCCCAGAAGGTAACTACATGGGTCAGTTTGCACCTTATTTTACCAAAACCTATAAAACTCCTTGGGGCAACGCGATGAATTTCGACGATGCCCATAGCCAAGGTGTGCGCCACTATTTCATCCAGAATGCGCTGTATTGGTTGGGAGATTTTCATATTGATGGATTACGGCTGGATGCGATTCAGGCGATTTATGATTTAGGCGCAAAACATTTTTTATGGGAATTAGCCGAAGCAGTTCATCACTTTTGCCAAGATGGGGGACGCAAACGCTACTTAATCGCCGAAAGTGACTTGAATAATCCCCAAATCGTTCGTCCGCCAGAATTAGGTGGCTACGGATTGGACGCCCAATGGAGTGATGACTTTCACCATGCATTGCACGCATTGTTAACAGGCGATCGCCAAGGATATTATCAAGACTTTGGAGAATGTGCCCAATTAGCCAAAGCTTATGAAGATACCTTTGTCTACGATTGGAAGTATGCACCGCATCGTAAACGATTTCATGGTATTACTTGCCGCGATCGCCCGCCATCACAATTTTCCGTCTGCATCCAGAATCACGATCAAATCGGCAATCAAATGAAAGGCGATCGCCTCTGGAATCGTGTTTCCTTTGAAGGATTAAAATTAGCAGCTGGTGCTGTGTTGCTGTCACCTCACTTACCTTTGTTATTCATGGGTGAAGAATACGGCGAAACTGCACCTTTTATGTACTTTGTCAGTCATTCCGACCCCGACCTAATTCAAGCAGTACGAGCCGGACGCAAGGAAGAATTTGCCGCTTTTCATTATGCAGAAGATCCACCAGATCCAGAATCAGCAGAAACCTTCTTACAATGTAAACTCAACTGGGAATTACGCAACGAAGGTAAGCACAAAGTATTACTCGATTGGTATCGCCAATTAATTGATTGGCGCAAAGCCCATCCCGCACTTTTAACACAAGACCGCGACTGCATTCAAGCAACTAGCGATGAAGATAAACAGCTAGTTACGGTACGCCGTTGGAATGAATCAAGTGAAGTGATATTTGTGCTGAATTTTCATCAATCTCCAGTGTCACTCACTTTGCCAATTCAGCGTCATGCTTACAAAAGATTAGACTCAGCCGATACATCATGGGCTGGCCCTGGTTCACAAGCACCTGATGATTTATCTGTAGGCCAAGAACTGCAACTACAACCCACAAGTCTTGTGCTGTATGAATTAGAACCTTAATTAACGTGAATTAGACAAACCTCACCCACCCAACCTCCCTCTCCTGCGTTCGCGCAGCGTCTCGAAGAGAGGAGAGGGAGGAGCAACAAAAATATTAGGATTTTCTCTCCCCTCTCCTGTTAGGAGAGGGGCTGGGGGTGAGGTCAAAATCCTGTGCATCATCGAACTCAGGTTAATTACTCTTTTCTCTGCGTTCTCTGCGTCTCTGCGGTTCGTTCCCAAAACTCCCCTAACTTCCAGTCAAAACAACAATATCTATGCGAATTCCCCAAGCTACTTATCGAATTCAATTTACCTCTCAATTTGGCTTTGACAAAGCGCAAGCGATCGCATCTTACCTCGCTGACTTAGGCATTTCTGATTTATACGCCTCCCCCATCTTCAAAGCCAGATCTGGGAGTACGCATGGCTACGATGTAGTCGATGCTGCTCAACTCAATCCTGAACTAGGTACTAATGAGGACTTTGAAGCTTTAGTTACAGAACTCCAATCCCTTGGTATGGGCTGGTTACAAGATATTGTACCCAATCACATGGCTTATAGTAGCGAAAACTTATACTTAATGGACGTGTTAGAACACGGCCCCGATTCCAGCTATACCGATTACTTTGATCTGAGCTGGAATGCTCCCTTTGGCGATCGCCAAGAGCGAATTCTCGCCCCCTTATTGGGAGACTTCTACGGTGTTTCTCTAGAAAAGGGAGACATTCAATTAAAATATGAACAAAACGGTTTAACTGTCAACTATTACAGTTTAAAATTGCCACTACGGTTAGAGTCTTATACTAAATTTCTGACTCATAATCTGGGAAAACTCACCCGGATTTTAGGACGCACTCATCCCGATTTCATCAAACTTTTAGGAATTCTCTACATTCTCAAAAATGTGCCCTCAGAGGTAGCTGGTAAACAGCGACAAGACCAAATCGCCTTTATCAAAGGTTTAGTTTGGGAAGTATACACCACTAACAATGATATCCGCGATTTCATTGATGAAAACCTGAAAATCTTCAATGGTGAACCAGGTAATTCTGAGAGCTTTAATTTACTAGAGGACATCCTTAACGACCAATTTTATCGTCTGGCTTTTTGGAAAGTCGGGGCGGAAGAAATGAACTACCGCCGCTTTTTTACTGTCAATGAATTAATTTCCGTGAAGGTTGAAGAACTGCGAGTATTTAATAACACCCATAGTTTAATTCACAAGTTAGTCGCAGAAGGTAAATTTACTGGACTAAGAATTGACCATATTGACGGACTTTATAACCCCCTACAGTATTTAGAACGGCTGCAAGAAAAGATGGGTGATGTTTACATCACAGTAGAAAAAATCTTGGAGCTTACTGAAGATTTACCAGCAGATTGGAAAATTCAGGGTACATCTGGATATGACTTTTTAAATTATATCAATGGCGTATTCTGCCAATCAGAAAATGAATCAGACTTTGCTAAAATTTACCAGAGCTTTATTGGCTATAAAGTAAATTATGCATCGCTTGTAAATGCCAATAAGCACCTGATTCTGGAAAAAAATTTGGCAGGTGATGTAGATAATCTGGCTACACTTTTAAAGAATATTTCCAGCAAATATCGCTATGGAAATGACTTTACATTGAATGGACTGAAACGAGCGATCGCAGAAGTTCTCACCCTATTTCCTATTTATCGTACCTACATTACTCCTGATGGGATTACAGAGAGCGATCGCGTCTACATTGAAGCAGTAATTCGCCAAGCCAAGGAACAAGCACCGCTGTTACAGCATGAAATGGACTTTATTGAAAAGTTGATGCTGCTAGAGTTTGATGACTCACTAACTCAGACAGAACGCGAACAATGGCTATATTTTGTCATGCGGATGCAGCAATATACTGGCCCTTTGATGGCGAAAGGCGTAGAAGACACTACCTTATATGTTTACAATCAGTTACTTTCGCTCAATGAAGTAGGCGGAAATCCTAGTCATTTCGGTATTTCTCTAGGCGAATTTCATAGCTTTAACCAAAAACACCAAGCAACCTGGCCGCATACAATGAATACTACCGCTACCCACGACACCAAACGCGGTGAAGATGTGCGTGCGAGGTTAAATGTGTTGTCAGAAATTCCCGATGAGTGGGAGCAACAGGTTAATAGCTGGAGTAGCTTGAATCAAAAGCAAAAAATCAATCGTCACAAGTTATCTATACCCGATAGCAATGATGAATATTTTATTTATCAAACATTAGTAGGGGCGTTTCCTTTTACTGAACAAGAAGAATCATCTTTTGTGGAAAGGGTGAAGGAATATATCATTAAATCCATTCGGGAAGCCAAAGTTCATACAGCATGGTTACGTCCTGATAGTGAATATGAAGAGGCTTGTGCTGACTTTGTAGAAAAAGTTTTAGACTCTCAGGAATTTTTAGCAGATTTTCGCGGATTTCAACAGCGAGTTGCAGAGTATGGCATATTTAACTCCCTTTCTCAAACTCTAATCAAAATTGCTGCTCCTGGCGTACCCGACTTTTACCAAGGAACAGAACTTTGGGAATTAAGTTTAGTTGATCCAGATAACCGCCGTCCCGTAGATTTTGAGCAGCGACGTAGTTATTTAAGTACGATTAAACAGCAAATTAAGACTGATATTCTCAGCTTAATTGCAGAATTACTCACCCAGAAAAATGATGGCAGAATCAAACTGTTTTTAACAGTGCAAGCCTTGAAAGCCAGAAGCAACTATGTGCAATTATTTCAAGACGGTGAATATTTACCATTAGAAATTCAGGGAACCCACGCCGATCATATCATCGCCTTTGCCAGACAAGAGGGAAATCAAACAGCGATCGCGATCGCCCCGCGCTTTCTTACTCGCCTAATTCAGCCGGGAGAATATCCCCTCGGTGAATCAGTTTGGCAAGATACCCAGCTACAATTACCTAAAGGAACTTCCGCAACTTGGAAAAATGTTCTGACTCAGCAATCTTTAGAGGCTACAGGAACATTATCTATTAGTGCAGCTTTGGCGCATTTTCCAGTTGCTTTATTGGTGAGTGATTAGCCCATTAATGATCTATCGCATTAATTTTGAGGAAAAAAAATGAACCGCGAAGAAGCGAAGTACACAAAGGAAGAGAAATGAAGAATGAGTTCACCTAGCAAAATTAATGGGACAGATTACTAGTAGTCTGTCAATTCAACTTTGACGAGTAGATAAATTCTTCAATTTCTTTCCTTCTTCCTTCGCGTACTTCGTGTCTTCGCGGTTCGTTCCTTTCCCTTCAAACTTCGCTTGACAGAGTACTAGGATAAAAAAACCACAGAGACGCAGAGAACACAGAGAAATACTTCTTTGCGTCTTTGCGACTTTGCGTGAGAAAAAAATTCTTGAGTTTATTAATTATGACAACTACATCACCATTTACCACCGCACAAATTGACGCTGTACGCACCTATATTAAAAAAACGTGGAAAACATTAACGCGATCGCACGAACATTTGTTGCAATCTGCCAAAGATACTAAGCTAGAGCATAAACCAGGAACTCCTTGGCTAGTTTACATTTCCCCCAGCGAAGATAATCCTAACATTCAGTCTGTGTTGGAGCGATCGCTTTCTAAAGAAGATATGCGCCAGATTGAAATTCGCACTCTACCACAGGAAGTTGAGGCGATTGAGGAACATGGATTGCTGTACCTTCCCGGGCCTTATGTTGTCCCTGGTGGACGCTTTAATGAAATGTATGGTTGGGACAGCTATTTTATTTTGTTAGGGCTGTTACGAGATGGCGAATGGGAACTAGCTCAAAGTCAAGTCGATCAGTTACTTTACCAAGTGCAGCATTACGGTACAATTCTCAATTCCAACCGTACTTATATGCTGTCGCGATCGCAACCCCCAGTCCTGAGTATGATGGTTTTAGCATTATTCCAGCATACCCAAGACCAAGAATGGCTGAGTTTAACTGTACCGCTGTTAGAGCAGTTTTACTATTACTGGGTAGTACCGCCCCACCTCAACCCCGCCACAGGTTTATCAAGATATTATGCCTTGGGTGATGGCCCTGCGCCAGAAGTTTTGTTCTCGGAACGGGATGAGGAAGGAAAAAGCCACTATGAACGTGTCAAAGAACACTATCAACGGTTTGAGATTGAAGATTATGATGTCAGCCTTTACTACAACCGGGAGACAGACGAATTAAGCAATCTATTTTACAAAGGCGATCGCACAATGCGCGAATCCGGCTTTGATATCAGTAATCGCTTTGGCCCTTTCAGTATCGATATTATCCACTACGCCCCTGTGTGCCTGAATAGTTTGCTTTATCAAATGGAACAAGATTTAGCACAAATTAACGATATTTTAGGCAACGAACAACTAGCGCAACAATGGCGCGATCGCGCAGATGTCCGCCGCGATCGCATGAATCAATATCTTTGGGATGAAAAACAGGGGCTATATCTGGACTATAATTTCCACAGTGGAAACCGCCGCTATTACGAATTTGCTACCACCTTTTATCCTTTGTGGATGGGAATCGCCTCCCAAGCACAAGCCAAAAGCGTTGCGTCAAATCTCTCTTTATTTGAAGCACCAGGGGGAATATTTACCAGTACTCGTGTCACCGGTAACCAGTGGGATGCGCCCTTTGGTTGGGCACCATTGACATTAATTGCTGTGCAAGGATTACACCGCTATGGCTATCATCAACAAGGCGATCGCATTGCGCGTAAATTCCTAGCTATGGTAATTAAAGAATTTGAGCGTCGCGGTAGTTTGGTGGAAAAATACGATGTCGAACGCTGTTCTGCTCAAGTTTCTGACGAAATCTGCTTTGGATACAGTTCTAACGAAGTCGGCTTTGGCTGGACTAATGGTGTTGTTCTCGAACTCCTGGCAACTTTGGCGTGATTTGGGCAAAACCTCCCCTCCTCGCTTGCGGGGAGGGGTTGGGGGTGGGGTAAAATGCTTGTGGGATAAGCCTTTGAACTTAAGTTGACACCTATGAACACTGTTGTGCCCCCCAGAGAATTATCTCTACCTTACTTGCATTGCAATCTGCTATATATTCAATGTACTAATTAAAGTAGCTCAAATATTTACTATGTAGTTATGCGCTTAATAGGTTACACGAGAGTTTCCCCAATTGAGCAGGAATACAATACTTCCTTGCCCGATCAAGAGCGCAAAATTAAAGCTTATTGCCAAGCCTTTGATTATGAATTAGTGGCGGTAGTCCGGGAAGTCACAGCCGGGACAAAGAAAGATGTAGGTACAAGACCGGAATTTAACAAAGCGCTCGATATGTTACGCCAAGACGAAGCCGATGGAATTGTGGCTTTAAAACTCGATCGTCTTGTCCGTAATGCCAAAGATGTCCTGCTCCTTGTTGACGATGTTCTTAAACCACTCAATAAAAACTTAATATTGCTGGATGTGGAGGTAGACACCAGTACTCCCACCCAAAAAATGATCCTCACAATGATGGCCGCAGTTGCACAGTTAGAAGCTGGGATGAACCGAGAACGCATCCAAGGTGAGAAACGAGCAAAATTAGAGAAAGATGCTTATGCTTACGGTTCTCCCACCTTTGCTCAGAAAACCGTTAACGGTGAAATAGTCCCCGATCAAGATGAATTGGACGCGATCGAAGCCATCCGCAGACAACACCAAAGCGGTAAGAGTTTTCAAGCGATCGCCGCTTGGATGAATCTTAATGGTTACAAAACCGAGCGCGGATCGCAATGGCAAGCAAATAGTGTCAAACGGGTGGTTGATCGCTTTAATTAATTATTTTGTTAAAGTTGTTGACGGTTGACGGTTGACTGTTGACTGTCAACCATCAACAATTAAGTAGTTCAAACTAATTAAACGTCAAATGTCATTACGAGCGGAACGTAGTGTAGCGAAGTAATCGCAAAGGATCTATTTTACCTTTTTTAAGGTTGACCTACTTAACAATAGCAATGGAATATTTTTTTACGAGTAAGTCCCTAAGAAACTTGCTAAGTTTGCAGCATCGAAATAGCTTCTCTGTACACAGATAAATCTACTTGATGAACTTCTATACCTTGTCCAATTCCTTGGAGCAGAGTAATTGTTAACTGTCCACCTAAGTGTTCGCGGAACTCGGTAAGCCCATTAAATAAGTTATGGGGATGATCTGGTTGATGTAATTGCTCTGTGAGGGCAGATACATATAAAGTGAATCCTAATCTCTTGAGTGTGGCGAGAATATTTTGCCATTCTGATTCTGTCAGCAGCCCAATTAAATAGGAATAGGTACTATCTAAAGCAATACCAATTGCTACAGCTTCACCGTGACGTAATTTGTAATTTGTAATCTGTTCTAATTTATGAGCAGCCCAATGTCCAAAATCTAAAGGACGGGATGAACCTTTTTCAAACGGATCGCCGCTTGTGGCAATATGTTCTAAGTGTAACTGAGCGCAACGATAGATAAGCTTTTCCATTGCTTTCATGTCACGATGAGCTAATTTATCGGCATCAGTTGTAATAGAATCAAAGAAATTTGCATCTTTAATTAATGCTACCTTCACCGCCTCTGCAATCCCCGATCGCCAATCGCGATCGTCAAGACTTGTGAGAAAATCAAAGTCGTTCAAGACTGCATAAGGTGGCATAAATGTGCCAAGAAAATTTTTCTTACCAAAGGCATTAATTCCGTTCTTTACTCCTACCCCCGAATCGTTTTGCCCTAATACTGTGGTCGGTACGCGTAGCAGTCGAATTCCTCGGTGAGCGGTGGCTGCGGCATATCCTACCATGTCCAAAAATGCTCCACCACCAATCGCTAAAACATAAGAGTGGCGACATAATCCACCTGCATCAATCAGCTGATGAATTTGCTCTACAAATTTTGGTTCGTTCTTAACTGATTCTCCACCCGGAATAGTAATTGGTTGCTGGCTTAAGGTAATAGCCTCTTCATAAAATTTGGCATAAATTGATATTTTCGTCAGCAATCTTTGATGATGTTTTAATAATCCTTCGTCTACAACTACTAGCAATTTTTTCGGCTTGATTTCTCCATCTACTGCAATCACCTGCGCTAGTAAAGGATTATCTAAATCAAATAACCCATTAGTGAAATGAACATCATAATTAAATTGGACGCGGACAGATTGCTGAATTGGTTGCAGGCTAACCGGACTCTTATGTGTAATCAACATTTTTAGTTTTTCAGGAATATTTTTTGACAATACAAATCAATGCATTCCTATTAAAATTCCATTAAATTCCTGAACTTATTTGCTTAGGTAGGTAACAGTTATGGATAGGCAGACCATGAACCTACGTTTGAGAATTGTTATTATGCTGTAACCAATGCAAATAAGAACCGCTATTAACTCACTTTTTAAGTAGTTTAAATAGATATTTTTCTAGTAGATGCATTCAAAAATTAGGCGAACTTTTTCTTGAGCTTTTAGCTATAAATTAAATACCATTACTGAATTGTTTGTGTAACCGTATTCTATAAAAAGTGGTTTGATAATTTAGCGTTCTAACTACATCTTTATACTATCTTTTTGTAATTGGCGAACTTCTTGGAGTTTCAATAAAGTTTTCACAAAGAAATTTTCATACATTGAGTATGCTTTTTAAAGAGTTAATATTTTTTCTAAATTTAAACTTTGCTTAACCATATATTAACAAATACTTTACCTTAAGTTTGTTACACAAAAAACTTAAGTAATTATTGTGAATTAATTCATGAGTACTGTAAAAAAGTTGTTATATTATTGGTTAGAACAGTCTGTTTCCCCAGCAGGGTTGGCTTGGCTGGAACAAAAGCAGTCACAAATTGCCAACGGCGCACCTGAGCGAGTGTTTTTTACAGCTTTCAGCGCTGTACCACGTTATTTAGGTAAAAATCATTTGCAGCTAACACCCCAAGACTTAGCAGCAGCCGAAGATCTAGTTCCAGGTTGGTTTCCTGGTGATTGGACTGTGGATCAAGCGGGTCGAACAATCTTGGTGCTGGCTTTACCCGACGATCGCACCGAGGATTATGTGCGATCGCTTGATAAAGTTTTCAGTACTGCGGATCTGGGAGAGTTGGTTGCGCTGTATCAAAGTCTACCTTTATTACCGCATCCAGAGTTACATCGCCAACGCGCTGCTGAAGGTATTCGTAGTAACATGAGTAATGTTTTTAGTGCGATCGCCCTACGTAATCCGTATCCGGCGGATTATTTAGACGATATTGCTTGGAATCAGATGGTATTGAAAGCTTTGTTTGTCGGGAGTCCTTTACATCTAATTTATGGTTTAGATCGGCGTGCCAACCCAGAATTAGCAAGGATGTTGGTAAACTATGCCCATGAACGTTGGGCGGCTAAACGCCCAGTATCACCAGAACTATGGCGACCAGTAGGAAAGTTTGCTGATAGTGCAATTGTTGCAGATTTAGCCAAAGTATTGGCAGATGGCGACATTATCGAACAACAAGCAGCCGCATTAGCTTGTTCAGAATCGTCTTTACCCGAAGCGCAAGTATTACTCTCGCGTTACCCAAAATTACAGTCAGCCATTCAACAAGGCGAACTAACTTGGAGTAATTTTAACAGCGATCGCCTAGCAGTCTGCAAATAACTGACGCGGGGACACGGGGACACGGTGACGCGGAGAGTTTTGAATTATAAGTAATTAATCGAACTTAAAATATAGCGCTTTTCATTTGTATTCAATACAAACCCCTAACCCCTAGTCCCTAACCCCTAACCCCTAACCCCTATTGTATTTATGATGTTTATCGACCCTCACATTCACATGTGTTCCCGTACTACCTACGATTACCTAATCATGCGGGAACATGGTATTGTCGCAGTTATTGAACCATCCTTCTGGTTAGGACAACTCCGCACAACTGCTGGCTCATTCAAAGACTACTTTAGCAGCCTTGTTGGCTGGGAACGCTTTCGAGCTAGTCAATTTGGTATTCAACATTACTGCACCATCGGCCTCAACCCCAAAGAAGCGAACAACGAACCCTTAGCCGCAGAAGTGATGGAATTGCTACCACTATATGCGTGTAAAGAAGGTGTTGTCGCCATTGGGGAAATTGGCTATGACGACATGACAGAAGCAGAAGATAAATACTTTTGCCAACAATTAGCGCTAGCCAAAGAACTCGACATGCTGGTATTAATTCATACACCTCATCGAAATAAAAAAGAAGGTGCTAGCCGCAGCATGGATCGCTGTATTGAATATGGACTAGATCCTGCACAAGTAATTATTGACCACAACAACGAAGAAACCGTGGCAGAAGTTTTAAACCGAGGCTTTTGGGCGGCTTTCACAATTTACCCAAAAACCAAAATGGGTAACGCCAGGATGGTAGAGATTGTCCGCCAGTACGGAAGCGTTAGCGAAGCGGGACGCGATAGCGTTCGTCGCATTATTGTTGATAGTAGCGCCGATTGGGGTGTGAGCGACCCCTTAGCAGTCCCGAAAACAGCGCAATTGATGTTAGAAAATGGCATACCCGAAAAATACGTACAAGCAGTTTGTTACGAAAACGCCCTGGCAGCTTACGGACAAACAGGGCAAATGAAAGCTTCAGACTGGCTAGATGCTCCATCTGCCGATCAGCGTCAGTTGTTCAATGGAAACTCAGTATTGCGAGGACAGGAACCAGGGATTCAGTCGGTTGCAGATTATGTACTGATTGAGTAGGGGATTGGAAGAAGACACGGAGACGCGGTGAAATGACAAATGACAAATGACAAATGACAAATGACAAATATTACAAATTTAAATTTTCAAAGCTGGCGCGGATATTTAGAGTTGATGCGCCCAGCAAACATTGTTACCGCTTGGGCTGATATTTTAGTTGGTTTTGCGGCTTCTGGCTCCGGATTTATTTTTGCGCAATTAATCAACAATTCAGCAAATTTTGCTAGTTTAACTCCATTAGCGTGGTTGTTATTAGCTACAACTGGTTTGTATGGTGGTGGTATCGTTTTTAACGATGTTTTCGATGCCGAATTAGATCGACAAGAACGCCCATCAAGAGCAATTCCTAGTGGACGGGTGTCTCGTGAGAACGCTGCTTTATTGGGAAGTATATTATTTGCGATCGCACTTTTTGCAGCTTCTCAAGTATCTTGGTTGAGTTGTGCGATCGCCATATTCATTACTTTTGCAGCCCTACTGTATGATTCTCTAGGGAAGCATCATCCCTTTTTTGGCCCTTTGAATATGGGTTTGTGCCGTGGTAGCAACTTATTATTAGGTGTCAGTGCTTTACCTGCAATAGTTTGGGAACGTTGGTATTTAGCCTTAATTCCGGTACTTTACATTGCTGCAATTACCGCAATTAGTCAAGGAGAAGTTCACGGCGGTAAAAAGATTACGGGAGTAATAGCATTAATTTTAATTGCAATAGTATTAACAGCAGTTTTAGGGTTAGGAATTTTCACAGAATATACAGTAATTGCTGCATTACCATTTGCGGCTTTATTAGCTGTGCGAGTATTACCTAATTTTATCCAAGCAGCTCGTGAACCAGTACCAGAAAAAATCCGCAATGCAGTCAAAGTTGGTGTGTTATCTCTAATTATTTTAGATGCAACCATTGCCGCTGGTTTCGCTGGTTTAACTTATGGTTTATTAGTCCTAATTTTACTGCCCATTTCCATGTCATTCGCCAAAATATTTGCTGTAACTTAAAGGTAACTTAAAGTAAGGCAGATGGTAAACGCGAGAGGTCAGATCTCCGACTTCTTTAAGAAGTCGGGGAGCTTGCAGCGAAAACATTCTCTAACCCCTAATAAGGTATTAATCTATCACATGAAAATTACCAAAAATAACAACTTCCACCTTACTTATTGCACAAATATTCATCCTGGTGAAAGTTGGGGAGAAGTCTTTGCCAATTTAGAGAAATATATTCCCGAACTCAAATCTCGTCTCTCACCCCAAAGACCATTTGGGATTGGTTTACGATTAGCAGATACAGCCGCTAAAGAACTTTTAGCAGGTAACAATTTAGCTGATTTCCAAACTTGGCTCAGTCAAAAAGATTTATACGTTTTTACCTTAAATGGCTTTCCTTACGGGGGATTTCATCGACAAATTGTCAAAGACCAAGTTTATGCACCAGATTGGTCAAATCAGGAACGTGTAGAATATACATTAAACTTAACCAAAATCTTAGCGGCTTTGTTACCTGAAGGTTTAGATGGCGGAATTTCTACATTACCTTTATCATATAAACCTTGGTGGTTAGAAGCTGAAGAAAAGAAGGATATAGTTTTCAAGAGTAGCTGTTTAAATATCGCCGCAGTTGTGGCGGAAATGATTCGTATTCATCAAGCCACAGGTAAGTTGCTGCATATTGATTTGGAACCTGAGCCTGATGGTTTAATTGAGAATACTGCTGAAGTAATTGATTTTTATCAAAATTGGTTATTGCCGATTGCAGGTAATTATTTAGGAGAAAAATTACAGATTGAACAGAGTTTAGCAGAAAGTAAATTGCTTGACCATGTACGCATTTGTTATGACACTTGCCATTTTTCAGTAGAATATGAGCAGCCTGAATCTGTGTTTGGGCGGTTGCAATCAGCGGGGATTAAAATCGGCAAGATGCAAATTAGTGCAGCAATTCAAGTAAACATTCCATCTGAGCTTGAGCAACGGAGTTTAATAGTTGAGCGCTTACAACCTTTTGCTGAATCTACTTATCTTCATCAAGTAATAGAACGTCGTAATGACGGTACGCTGTATCACTATCCTGATTTAATCAATGCATTACCGCAATTAGAACAATCGCTAGCTGAGGAATGGCGGACTCACTTTCATGTCCCTATTTTCATCCGGGATTATGAAATTTTGCAGTCTACGCAAGATGATATTGTGGCTATTTTACAATTACTTCAGCAAAATAATGCTTGCCCATATCTGGAAATTGAAACTTATACATGGGATGTATTACCATCAGCAATGAAGATAGATATGCTGACTTCTATTCAACGTGAATATGAGTGGGTATTAAATAATTTTGCTGGTAGTTAAATTTAAGATGTCATTGCGTAAAGCCTGCGGCATAGCTTCGCTTAACGCGCAGCGTCTCGTTCGCGCAGCGTCTCCCTTTGGGAGAAGAGAGAAGGAACGACGTTCGCGGAGCGTTCAAGGGAGAGTAGCAATCGCAATGACTGAGATTGCTTCTGGCAATGACGGGGAGTGTCAAGACACAAATATAATTAACAAGAGATTTGACACTCCTCGACCTAAAGGTACGAGGATTCTTGGTTCAGCGAGTCCACTTAGACTAGGCTCCTTGCGTTACCTAACCCAGAGGTGGTTCTCTCCCCAAGCTTTAACTTCCGGTATGCCCTACCGTAGTTGCATTGCTGAGGCAGTGCGCCCTTGCGGTTTCCCGACTTGAAGCAACTGCCGTGCAAAATTTGTTTTTTGTTTAATGCTGGTAGTCTAGCTCCTGTGAATCTTTTACCTACGTTCAGGTTGTGCAAAAGCACTACTAGAGCAACTTGTAGAACCCCCTAGATTCAGTTGTCAAGGTACAGCGTCTACGTGTTAGGTAGCAATCGGGTTTTTAAACAGGTTGATTACCCTCCTGTTAAAGTGATTTTACCAATAAAGTCGCCCTTCCAGGGCGAGGTTTTAGACCCAAATTTTCGATAAGTTAATGCAAAAAACTGTTGTTATCAATGTTGTCGGTTTAACACCGAGTTTAATCGGCGAAAATACACCCTTTTTATCTGCATGGGCGGCGAAAGGTCAAATTGTACCAATTACACCCGTATTACCTGCGGTAACTTGTTCTGTTCAGGCTACTTATTTAACAGGAAAATTGCCTGATGAACATGGGATTGTAGCTAATGGTTGGTATTTCCGCGATGATTGTGAAATTAAGTTTTGGCGACAGTCTAATAAATTAATCCAGTCTCCGAAAATTTGGGAAATTGCTAAATCTATTGACCCAAGTTTTACTTGTGCTAACCTTTTTTGGTGGTACAATATGTATTCTTCTGTAGACTATGCCATCACACCGCGCCCAATGTATCCCGCAGATGGCAGAAAATTACCTGATATTTATACATATCCTGCTAATATCCGGGAGGATATTCAATCAGATTTAGGTCAGTTCCCTCTGTTTAATTTTTGGGGGCCAAATACCTCAATTGTTTCTAGCCAATGGATTGCTAATTCTGCCAAGTGGATGGAGGAACGCTACAGTCCGACACTAACATTAATTTATTTACCTCATTTAGATTACTGCTTACAAAAATTTGGTCAAGATACAAAGGAAATACAAAAAGATTTACAAGAAATTGATGCTGTTTGTGGTGACTTAATTAATTATTATGAAGCAAGAAATACGCAAGTAATTATTCTCTCAGAATATGGCATTACTCCCGTTTCTAAAGCAGTAGATTTAAACCGTGTACTCAGAAAAAATGGTTTAATTGCTGTGAGAGAAGAGTTAGGATTAGAATTACTCGATCCTGGTGCTAGTATTGCTTTTGCTGTTGCAGATCATCAGGTTGCTCATGTATATGTGAATGATCCGGCTTATATTCCGAAAGTGCGGGATTTGCTGGAGACAACTGAAGGGGTAGCCCAGGTATTGGATGAAGAGGGAAAACAAACCTACCATCTTAATCATCCTCGATCTGGGGAGTTAGTAGCGATCGCACAATCTGATGCTTGGTTTACCTATTACTACTGGCTGGATGATGCCAAAGCGCCTGACTTTGCGAGAACTGTAGATATCCACCGCAAGCCAGGTTACGATCCTGTAGAGCTTTTCCTCGATCCGCAGCTGAAGTTTCCTAAACTTAAAATTGCTTCTAAGCTGTTACAGAAAAAATTAGGTTTCCGCTACCTGATGGATGTGATTCCTCTCGATGCTTCCTTAGTTCGGGGTTCTCACGGTTGTGTGACAACTTCCCCAAGCGAGGGGGCAATGTTTATCAGCCATCAAACTCATCTAGTCAATGAAGGCTTAATTCCTGCAACTGATGTTTGTTCTTTAATTCTCCAGCATTTAAAAATGTAATCTTCAGAGTTGACTATAATTTTGAGCCAAAAGATAAAATGAACGATCGCATCTCCTACTTACTCTGGAAATGCGATCGCTGATTTTGTAGAGCGCGTTAACCGAAAGTACAGCACCAACCCCAAAAGAAGCGATCGCACTTGGGTACATTCCCCAGCTACAATTATCATAATCTTTACTCACCCGATGGGTAGAATCTTCATGGTGCAAGACCAGTTTTTACAAAATAATTGGCATGTCTTAGCACATTCGCAAGACTTGCAACCTGGAACTGTTCTACAAAAGCGTCTACTAGGTGAAGATTTAGTCCTTTGGCACAATGGGGAAAAAATTCTTGCTTGGCGGGACTTTTGCCCTCACCGGGGAGCGCAACTTTCACTCGGATGGGTGGAGAATGATACACTGGTTTGTCCTTACCACGGCTTAGCTTTTAACACCGAAGGTAAATGTGTGCGAGTTCCGGCTAGCCCAGACCAGCCGCCCCCCGCAAAAGCTTGTATCCAAACTTACCATATTCAAGAATGCTACAATCTGCTGTGGGTTTGTCTAGGAACACCGCAATATAATATACCTACATATCCAGATTGGGAAGACTCCTCCTGTCGCCAAATTTTCTGCGGCCCCTACCAGTTCAAGTCCAGCCCTCTACGTGTCGTTGAAAACCTCATCGATCCAGCCCACTTCGCCTTTGTGCATAAAGGAGTATTTGCCGACTCCAGCCATGCGGAAGTAACCCATTGTGATTTAGAATTGCATCCAGATAATCTGAGTTTCAAATTCGGTGTGTGGGAAGTAATTACAAGGTCGGGACAACCCTCAGCACCGATGTCATTTGTGACGACTCAGTATCACCTTTATCATCCCCTAATTGGATACTTCCAACGACGGGCACAAGATGATAGTCTCATGAGTCTATTTTTTATGGTTACTCCCATCGATGAGGAAGAGTGCGTTCTCTGGTTCTGGCTGCTGGAAAACTATCTTCATCACATTCCAGAGCCAGCCTTTGTTGCTAGGCAAGACCAGATTATCAGTCAAGACATTACCATTGTAGAATCCCAGCGACCACGACGTCTGCCTTTAGACTTGCAAGCAGAGATACATTTGCCAAGCGATCGCTATTCTGTAGCTTACCGCAAATGGCTTAAACAACAGGGTGTCACCTTTGGTAGTATCTAGTGCGATCGCCTGCTGTGTGCTTGGCGTGTCCTAATTTTGCCTTAAATAAATTGGTAGTGGGAGCATCTTGCTCCTTAATCTCACAAAAAATCTCACAAAAGCGCAATTTTGACTGAACTAGCCACAATTGCGATCGTTGGTTAACAAAGGGAACCCTTTCATTAACACTAAAGGAACTCCAAAAAATAAATTATGCCACATTGTAGGGGCGGGGTGACCCCGCCCCTACGAGTTGCGGGTTTTGTAAGTTAATGATTAGAATATTTTTTCATTGCAAAGGAAATACATAGTTATACCATTTCACTAAAAGTGTGATACATATAATGGCAGGTAAATTACTCATGAAAAACAGTGTGTAGGGTGCTCAAATTAGAGATAAAAGAAACAATTGCTGAACTTCAAGAGCTATTGAGACAGCAAAAAACTGGATACGGAAAAGAAAGAATACAGGCATTGTACTTACTCAAGACACGACAAGTAGAAACGGTGCAGCACTTAGCAGTAGTGCTAGGCAGAGGACGAATGACTGTGCAGAGGTGGCTAAAACGCTATAGAGAAGGCGGGTTAAGCACCTTGCTCGAACTGGGTAAAAGTCCAGGAAGACCAAAAACTATTCCCCCGGAGGTGCGATCGCTAATCAAAAAAGAACTGTCTGCGCCTGAAGGGTTTAAAAGCTATCAGGAAGTCCAGACATGGCTTTTAGCGTCTGAAGGAATCAAAGCATCTTATAAAGTTGTGCATGAAGTTGTGCGTTACAAACTAAAAGCAAAATTAAAAGCACCGCGTCCACGTAGCATCAAACAACACAAGGGCATAGAAGAAGACTTTAAAAAAAACTTCCTTCCTGGCTAGAGTTAATAAAAAAGTACTTAATATCACCGTTAGAACAACATCGTAAAGTACGTTATTGGTGTGGAGATGAAAGTAGGTTTGGTCTTCAAACGATAACGGGAAAATTGATAACACTGACCGGAGTCAAACCAGTTGGTTTGACGCAGTGGAAGCGAGATAACTTTTACATCTATGGAGTTGTAGAACCATTAACTGGCAATAACTTTGCTCTATAATTTTCACACTTGGATACAGTATGTTTTGAAATGTTTTTAGAAAAGTTTGCCGCCTTGTATCCAGAAGAAATACATATCATCCAAGTTGATAATGGAGCGTTTCATTTCAGCAAATATTTACGAGTTCCGTCCAATGTAATTCTCTTGTTCCAACCTCCCCATACACCAGAAGTAAATCCCATTGAAAGACTATGGAAAGAAATCAAGAAGACTTTGAAATGGGAATGTTTTCAAAACTTAGATGAATTGCGAGAAGCTGTGTGGAAACAGCTAAATAAATTGACAGCTTCTCAAGTTAAATCTATTACAGGGTGGGATTTTATTTTATCGGCTTTATTTGTATCAGGCTTTTCGTGAAATGGTATTAATCGGTACAGTGACAATATCTAAATTAATAAAGTAATCGTTACCTTGAGAATTAATCAGCATTTTAATTGCTCCTCTAATTTTGCCAACGTTTAGTTTTTGAACTCCATGCTGAGTTACACGTTCAGGTTTTGGGTTTTATGCAGTGGTTGGAAAAAATCAAACAGCAAAAATTTGCTGCTCATGGTTGGAAATCAAAGCCAAAGCAGCAAAACCGGGTAATAACTGGCTGGAGTAAGCAAACCAGACTGCGATCGCATTTGTGGTAGGTGTTGCGCGATCGCTTTTCTTGTGGGAGACACAGCGCCAACGTCAAAGCAAGAGCGATCGCTTTCGTCAAGCTATCGTCACGCAGTTAAAATCAAACACAGACGCAAAAGCCGCTGCTACAGAGACGGTTTAACAGGCTACTTCTTACCAATTGCAGATTAATTGCACCTTAAAGCTCTAACCACAGAGAGTGGTTTAACAAGACTATTTAAAACATACTAGAATAAATTTTGATCTTTCACTAATTTCTTGGCTGGTGTAATCCTAAAAGCCGATCAACTGAGTCAATTTGTTTACTAATATTGTTTAATATATTTAATGGAGTTATCCGCGTTACCTTTATCATCAGTAAAGTTCAATAGTACACACCAATTGTAGATTAATTGCACATTTCTGCACATCTCTACTGACTTAACTCCAGAATTAAATGTTCTGACAAGTTTGAAGTATTACATATTCGTTTATTTAGGAAATCATATGAAAAAATTGATTAGAGGCTTGCGCGACTTTAAAAGTAGTTATTTTACTGCTAATGAAGAACTATTTGAGCAACTTTCTCATGGTCAAAAGCCTCGAGTATTATTTATTACTTGTTCGGATTCGCGTATCGATCCAAACTTGATTACACAAGCTGGGTTGGGAGAATTATTTGTTATCCGCAATGCAGGCAACATTATTCCCCCATTTAGTGCTACTAATGGCGGTGAAGGAGCAACAATTGAATACGCTATTCAAGCATTAGATATTCAACAGATTATTGTTTGTGGTCACTCACATTGTGGTGCCATGAAAGGGTTAATGAAGTTAGACAAATTACGGGTAGAAATGCCGCTTGTACATGACTGGCTCAAGTATGCAGAAGCCACCCGCAAGCTAGTGAAAGAAAACTACAGCCACTACGAAGGGGAAGAACTTTTAGAAATAATTATTGCTGAAAACGTACTTACCCAAATCGAAAATTTACGGACTTATCCGGTGATTCGCTCTAAACTCTACCAAGGAAAACTTAGTATTTATGCTTGGATTTATCAAATTGAGGCAGGAGAAGTTTTAGGATACGATCCACAAAAGCACGCCTATGTCTTGCTGCAAAATGAGCTTCCCCCATCAGAGATAAATGAGAAGTTAATTAGCCCATCTTTAACTAGCAATGTGGAAATAAATTCAAGTATAATTCAACAACAGGCGTATAAATTACCTCAGGAAATCCCGAGTTTGGAATACGAATGGTTCCCAATGACAGTACTATCTCCAGAGCAGATGGAGCGAATTTATCGAGGCTCAATCACAAAGTAAAAATGTAAAGCCTAGGTAAATTTTTTGTTTTTTTAGGGCGTTCAATCAGGCTTTCTGTCAAATCAACAATTAGTACTTCTAACTGATAATTGAAACTAGCCAATTTTTTCATACCGGGAAGTGTGAAAGTTTCACAATTAAAGCTAGTTTTTATTTGATTATCTGCCGCGATGCCTACGGCGAGCTTTGCTAACGCACTCGGTTGAGTTGACTTACCCATAAATAGCCTTTTAAACTAAGTAAGTCGGTGGAAAAAAACCAAACTATGTTACGAAACGTAAATTGGCTTGAAACCCTTACCAATGACAAATGACAAATGACAGTCCTCGCCAGTTATGTTTAATTGCACCGCCCTACTTATTAGCTAAAAGCGCGAAAGCGAAATTAGCCATATTCCGTAGTGCGAGCCGAAAAGCTCGCTTTTCCCGGATTTCTCACGAGATTTTTTCTTCTCCGTGTCTTGTGCCGTAGGGGCGGGTTAAGCCAGATAGTCGTAAATTACGAAAGCATATCTGTGAACCCGCCCCTACTTTTTGTGAGAAATGCGGGTTTTGAATCCCAGCGAGCGAGACGTTTGTCCTTTGGACGCGCTCTCGCGTTCGCACTACAAATTTTGGTGGTATTTAAAAAATTGGATGTCCCTAATTGCTTGGACATCATCTAACTCAGAATTTCCCAGTTCTCAGGTTTTCAACTCTACATCCTTGGCTTGAGAATCCTTTGATGCCTCAGTGATATTTTCCTGCCATTTTCGTGGGGCACTTTCACGGCGAATATTGCGCCAAATTTGTGTTGCTGCCAGTGTCCCATCAGCCACAGCGATGGAGACTTGATTTAGCCCCTGTTTGAGATCTCCCAAGGCAAAAATCCGAGGATGGCTGGTTTGGCACATATTATTCGTCACCAAATTTTCCCCATCATATTCTAATCCGGCAATACTTTTCAGATATTTGTTGTGGTAAATCGAACCCATATTAACTAAGCCTGTAGTGGCTTTAACGATGGTGCCATCGGCTAATCTCACGCCGCTTAGTTGATGATTTTTACCTAAAAATTCCGCGATCGCTTGTTCATAGAGAGGATAGCCATGTTCTGCCAATTTCTGTTTCATGGCATCGCTGACTTGTAACCCATTGGTCAAGACAGAAATGTAGGGTGTAAACCAGTTTAATACAAAAGCCGCGTTAATTTGTGCTTCTGTTTTCACAAGCAAGACGGCTTTTTGATCCCACATATCGAACCCATCACAAATCATGCAGACATGCAGTGTATATCCGGCATAATCAAAGACATTTTTCATATTGTTGAGTTCTGGCAGAACATCAATGACTCCGGATGCCGCAATGACATATTTACTACGAAACGTTACGCCTGTGGTATCGGATTTACCAACTTTGATATGTACGGCAAAGGTTTCACCTTCATCCGTCACTTCTTCTACAAAGCCTCGCAGCACATCAGCGCCCCAACTGATAGCTTGTTGGGTTGCGTGCTGAATAATATTGCGCCCAGGCGTATCGGGATCAAAGCCGACATAGTTACGTAAATCTTGCATCCAGAAGGAACGACCTTTTCCTTTTTCTACCACCAGACACTTCAAATTATATCGGGCTAAATAAATCGCTGCTGATAGCCCACCCATTCCACCGCCTACGACGATCGCGTCATAGATAGTATCTTGTCGGGTTTCCAGATTTTTACTTGAAAGTTTCATAACATTCTGCTCGCAACTTCTATAACGCTATCCTTTCTAAGGCGTTTCTGATTGAAGTATAAAAAACTCCGATCCGTGGGTCGAGTTTTTCATGATTGCGTGTTCTGGATTGTCGTCATAGACAGGACACCCCGCCCCAACAAATGTATCACTGCACATCTCCAAAATATTGAGTATAATTCATGACTATACTTTTTGGGATCAGAGGATTGATTTATGGATAAGTCAATTGTTCAATTGGTTGACGGTTTACCATCTGACAATATTACTGTCAAGGTCTTGAAGGCTCTCGATTATGTGGCTCCAGGTGAGTGGAACAACTTGCTTGGGTTTGATCAGAGTATCCGTATAATTACTGGTGAAACTGATGCTAAAGTTATTCAGAAAATTAGCGATCGCGCTGTCTCTCTCTATAACGACCCCCAAAACGGCTACCAAACAGCTATCAAACTTTATCAAACTATCGATAAAGCCGACACAGCTATGGCTACTGCGGCTTTAGCTAATAAAATAGGTGAAAAAATCGGCTTTCTCTCTTTTTTAAGTAATATCACTCCCAAAGCAGATACAACTCAAACTATAGATTTAGTTTTAAAAATTGCTGTCGAAGTCATCGCTTTCTCCAAACTCAATGGTATTCCTAGTCCGAATCCCCAAGCATTTGCTAATACTTTGAATGAAAATTATCAAGGTGCATCCTTAACCCGGATGATTGCTTTAGTTTGTCTAGATGGACTTTTACCTTTAGGGCCTGATTTCCTCAGCAAGATTCACAACATAATTAGTGGTGCTGATGCCAGCATAGTAGCTCAAAATCCTGTCTTCTTAGCAGTTAACAATTTTTTACCTGGTAATAACCCTGGTGAGAAATTTGGGTTTATTACTCAAGCTTTTAACTCTGTGCAAGGGTGGATGAATAACTTAGTAGCTAAGACAGGCGTGACACCCCAATCAATTTTTAATCATTTAGGTAATTTCATCCAGATGGCTGATGATAACTTAGATTTCGTCGCCGCATTCTTGGATCAAACCACCAATTACTACGAACATACAGGAATTCAAACAGTAGCGCGTGCCTTGATTTTGCGATCGCACTCTTTAGTTAAAGCCGAACTTCAACAACAGTCGCCACAGCTTCCCCAAGATACCGCATCGGCTGCAAAGTCTGGTACTAGTGAGTATGCAGTCAGCAAAACCATAGAAGTCTGGGATGAAGACGAAGAAGATTGGTATCAAGCCACAATCGAGAAAGTCGAAAATGACCAATTCTTTGTGAATTACCTGGGCTATGGTTCATCATACAACGAATGGGTAGGCGAAGATGAAATTCGCATTCGCGAACATGGCGCAGCCGATAATAATGGATTTGCAATCAATCAAAAAGTCAAAGTTTGGGATGAAGACAACGATGATTGGTATTCCGCAAAAATTCAGAAAATCCAAGGTCAGCAATATTATGTGCATTACCTCGATTACGATTCAACCTATGACGAGTGGGTAGATTTGGAAGAGATTCGCTAAGTAAGTCAACATAATTAATTGTTAACTGTTGACCGTTGACCGTTGACGGTTAACAGTTAACAGTCAACAGTCAACGACTTTAACAGAATAATTTATTTTTTGGAGTTTCCTAAAACAACAGAGCTTTCCTTACCATTGTTGTTTGCATCATTCAAAGCTGTAACTGTATTCTCTGATGCAGGTTGAGAGTTCTGAGAACGGGGTGATGAACTCTTGCGTGGCTTACCTCCAGCCTGCATATATTCCAAACTATCTCTGCCATAATTAGTTGCCACACTCATTAACATCTTTTCTGAATAGCGGTTTAATTCTTCTTCAATTTGAGAGATACGAATTGCCTTTTCATCTAGGGTAGAGATTAAATTATTGTAGCTTGATAGCTCGTTTTGCAAACTTTGAATACGGCTGTCGTATTCTGTCACATTTAATCCCTTACCAAAGTCTAGTGTCGGGTTAATCCATCGCATTCCGGCAATTCGCCGTAGAGCTTTTTCGAGAGTAGGTGAATTGCGTTTTAGTCTTGCCATATACCCTCCTGAAGGAAATCAGAGAATTACTGCGTATACTCTAGCCAATGCCACAATCAACTTCTCTGAGAAAGAATTCGGAAAAATTAAAAGCAAAATGACATTGTTTTTAGTTGTTTATACTGAAATTAATTTTTAAAATTTTAAAAATGCTACTTTAAAAAGCCAGTATTTTCAGAGAGGCAATGTCTGGTGACAAGAAGCAATTGATTTTAGCTCAAACAGATAAGTAGCTCAACCTAATTAAACGTCAAATGTCATTACGAGCGGAACGTAGTGTAGCGAAGTAATCGCTGAGAATCTATTTTACCTTTTTTAAGGTTGACCTACTTACTTCAGAGTCGTGTTGAGGTACTTCAGAGTCGTGTTGGAGTACTTCAGAGTCGTGTTGGAGTACTTCAGAGTCGTGTTGGAGTACTTCAGAGTCGTGTTGAGGTACTTCAGAGTCGTGTTGGAGTACTTCAGAGTCGTGTTGGAGTACTTCAGAGTCGTGTTGGAGTACTTCAGAGTCGTGTTGGAGTACTTCAGAGTCGTGTTGAGGTATTCAATTATGAGTTTCCCTAGGTTAACCTGACTTAGGGCGATCGCACAGCACAGTTGCGTAAAATTAGAGAAACTGCGCTAGCTCAGCTTAAGGAAGTTATGCTGCTCAAAGTGTGATCGCCAGTAGGTAGGGGCACGGCATCATCAATCTTCTGGTACATACAATAATCTTACTGCTGCCGTGCCCCTACGAGGAGATGCTGTGCCATGATTTACAGATTAATTGCCGTAATTGAGAATATTTTGCTAGTATTTGGCTAATAGTTCAGCGATTTCGCTAATGACCGAGCAAGAACTGCTACAGGTAATTGAACAAGCAGCAATAAAGGGTGTGACAGAACTTGACCTCTCTGGTAACAGGTTAACAGCTTTACCACCTGAGATTGGACAACTGGTCAACTTGCGATCGCTTAACCTCTGGGGTAATCGACTCAGGAGTCTGCCTGGAGAATTGGGGCAATTGGTCAACTTGCAATCTCTCAACCTCTACAATAATCGACTTAGGAGTCTGCCTGGGGAATTTGGACAACTGGTTAACTTGCAATCCCTCAACCTCTACAATAATCAACTCAGGAGTCTGCCTGGAGAATTTGTCCAACTGGTCAACTTGCAAACCCTCGACCTGGACAGAAATGAACTCAGCAGTCTGCCTGGAGAATTTGTCCAACTGGTCAACTTGCAAACCCTCGACCTGGGCAGAAATGAACTCAGCAGTCTGCCTAGGGAATTTGTCCAACTGGTCAACTTGCAAACCCTCGACTTGGGGAGTAATCAACTCAGCACTCTGCCTGAGGAATTTGGCCAACTGGTCAACTTGCAAACCCTCGACTTGGGGAGTAATCAACTCAGCACTCTGCCTGGGGAATTTGTCCAACTGGTCAACTTGCAAACCCTCGACCTGAGCGATAATCAACTCAGCACTCTGCCTGGGGAAATTGGACAACTGGTCAACTTGCAAACCCTCTACCTGGGGAGTAATCAACTCAGCACTCTGCCTGAGGAAATTGGACAACTGGTCAACTTGCAAATCCTCTACCTGGGCAAAAATCAACTCAGCACTCTGCCTGGGGAAATTGGCCAACTGGTCAACTTGCAAGCGCTTGACCTCAGCTTTAATCAACTCAGCAGTCTGCCTGGGGAAATTGGACAACTGGTCAACTTGCGATTGCTTAACCTCTGGGGTAATCAACTCAGCAGTCTGCCTGGGGAAATTGGACAACTGGTCAACTTGCAAACCCTCGACCTCGAAGGCAACGAATTAATCACACTTCCGCCAGAAATCCGAAGAAATGGATTAAGAGCAATTCTTAACTTTTATAAGCAACAACTTGAACAAGAAAGTGAAGATCTTTACGAAGCAAAATTCTTGATTGTTGGTGAAGGAGGAGCAGGTAAAACCTCTTTAGCTAATAAAATTCAAAACGAAACTTACGAACTCCAGCCTGATGAAAAATCAACCGAAGGCATTGAGGTATTCCGGTGGGACTTTAGACAGCCTAATGGCAAAGATTTTCGCGTTAACATCTGGGACTTTGGCGGTCAAGAAATCTACCATCAAACCCATCAGTTTTTCCTCACCAAACGTTCTGTCTATGCTTTAGTTGCTGATACTCGCAAAGAAAACACTGACTTTTACTGGTGGCTTAAGGTCGTTGAACTCTTAAGTGACAATAGCCCAGTTCTGATTATTAAAAATGAAAAACAAGACCGTCAATGCGAAGTTAATGAGCGCGAATTGCGGGGAGAATTTACTAATCTAGAGAAAGTTCTCGCAACTAACTTAGCTACCAATCGCGGTTTACCAGAAATTAAACAAGCTATTCAAGACTACATCAGCAAACTTAAGCATGTTGGTACACCTCTGCCAAAACTCTGGGTAAAAGTCCGTTCTGCGTTAGAAAATGACTCTCGCAACTACATTGAATCGCACGAATACGAGAAGCTTTGCCGAGATCATAAACTAACTGACCGTAAAGATATGCTGGTGCTGAGTGGCTATCTGCACGACCTCGGCGTTTGCCTACACTTTCAAGACGATTCTACGCTTAAAAACTATGTCATCCTCAAACCAGAATGGGGAACTACTGCTGTTTACAAAGTGTTAGATAATGAAAACGTCGTGAAAAATCTAGGATGTTTTACCCAGGATAATCTCAAAGATATCTGGAAAGACGATGAATATGCGGATATGCGAGATGAACTGTTGCAACTGATGATGCGGTTCAAACTTTGCTACCCAATTCCTAATAATCCCAGCAATTATATTGCACCGCAACTACTCGATATCAACCAACCAGATTACACTTGGGAGAAATCTAATAATCTCATTTTGCGCTACAAATACGAATTCATGCCTAAGGGTATCATCACTCGCTTCATTGTAGAAACACACCCTTGGATTGAACAACAAAAACTCGTTTGGCGAAGCGGTGTTGTTCTAAACAAAGACCAAACTCGTGCTGAAGTCATTGAAAATTATAATTTAAAAGAAATCAAAATACGTGTAACAGGAAACCGCAAGAAAGAATTGCTAGCAGTCGTCACCCACGAACTTGAAAAAATCCACAAGTCTTTTGAGCGTTTGCAGTATAACACCCTTGTTCCCTGTAACTGCCAAAGCTGCGAAGGAAGCACAACACCTTATTCCTACCCATTGGAAAATTTATATAAGCGCTTGAAAGCTGGGCGATATCAAATTCAGTGCGAGAACAGCTATCAAATGGTCGATGTCCGCAGCCTGATTGATGATGTTAATTTACAACCTCTTGAAGCAAATAGCAAACCCAATGTCCAAGTTGATCAGTTACAACGGGAACTTGACAACCAGAGAAAAGAATTATTAACTAATCCAGAGGAAAAACGCAGAATGAATCGTTCTTTACAAACGGAAGTTGACAAAGAAATCTTTATTTCCTATGCCTGGGGTGGAGAGAGTGAGGAGTTTGTGAACCATCTTGATCAAACATTGCAGGCAAAAGGCATCAAAATCATCCGCGATAAACGCAACCTTGGCTACAAGGGACTGATTCAAGCCTTCATGGAAAGGATTGGACGCGGTAAATGCGTTATTGCTGTGATTAGTGATAAATATTTGAAATCTCCCAACTGCATGTTTGAATTAGTGCAAGTTGCGAAAAATGGAGAATTTTATGACCGCATTTTTCCTATAGTATTAGCCGATGCCCAAATTTATAAAGGTACTGAAAGAATTAAATATATCAAGCATTGGGAAAATGAAATTCAAGCGTTAGATAACGCAATGAAAGAAGTTGGAGCAGCTAATTTACAGGGAATTCGTGAAGAAATTGATCAGTACACTGATATTCGCAACACGATTGCTGGACTTACCAATCTTCTCAAAGATATGAATACTCTGACTCCCGATATTCATCAGCAATCGGAGTTTGAAGAATTAATCAATGGGATTGAATACCGTTTAAATCAGGATACCATTTCTCAACATCCTGGCTCAGAAAAAGAACTTAAACCTCACACTGCACACTCGCAGAAGGAACTAGCACAGGCGACAAATAAACCATCTGTGCAAGAACCCTCAAACAAAAATCAACCTAACATTAATTACCACGATTTCCAAATATTAGTTACATCAGACCGCAAAATTCGCGCTTCCTCAGAACAAGGCGACGAACGGGGCGAGTTGCGCTTGGAGATGAACGATATTGAATTGGCGTTGGAACTAATTGAGTCTCGAAAAACAAACGCCAAGTTGCTTAAAAGGCTAGGAAGCCAACTCTACCAAGCGCTTTTCCCGACAAAGATTCACGGACGATTACAAGCGACAATCGCAGGCGCACAGGCTAATAATTACGAGGTACGTTTACGTCTAGTGTTTGATTCCCCCGAATTAGCCGCCCTACCTTGGGAATTTCTCTATGATGAGGCTACTAACACTTTCTTAGGAAATAACACCCAAACTGTACTCTCGCGTTATGTTGACGTTCCCCTGCAAAAGCGCGACATCAAAGCCGCTAGTCTACCGCTGAAAGTCCTGCTAGTCATCTCCAGTCCAAGTAACTTAGCTAAATTAGATGTGGCTGGGGAAGAAAACCTGATCCGTGATGCACTGCAAAAACACATAGATGCAGGCAAAATTGAGTTAGATGTGCTACCAGACGCAACCATCCGCAACATCAATCAAAAGCTGCGCGAAAAGCCTTACAATGTTTTTCACTTTATCGGTCACGGTAAATTTGAGAACAATAAGGGCTATATTGCCCTGGTAGATACTGATGGCAAATATAAATTATTAGATGATGAGGGTTTCGGCAATTTCTTCTTAGGCAACAGCAGCTTAGGGTTAGCCGTGCTAAATTCCTGTCAAGGTGCGGTTGTGTCTGATAACCAAGCATTTGCAGGTATAGCACCTAACCTAGTGCGTCGGGGAATTCCCGCAGTAGTTGCTATGCAATATGAAGTCCTCGACACCACCGCCAAGCTGTTTGCTGATGAATTTTACCGCACTCTCGCCCTGGGCTGGCCTGTAGACGCAGCGATGCAAACCACCCGCAACGCGATTTCGATGGAAGTCGGCTTAAATAAACCTGATTTTGCAACACCAGTGCTATATATGCGCGCTAAGGATGGAATTATTTTGAGTGGGTTGTCAAGGTAGTATTTGTAGCATCGCTTAGGGCAGTGCCTAGTGGGATTTTTAAAGTGCGATCGCATCGCATGGCATGATTTATAATTGCAACTCAAGGAAGGCGATCGCAACACAGCAGGTAAAAATTGATTTAGTCTTCTTATCTGACTACCGTCACAGGAGTTCCAACACGCACCTGTTGGAATAATTGCTGAACATCCTGGTTATACATGCGAATACAACCGTGTGAGGCTGCTTGACCAACTGATTCAGGATTGGGAGTACCGTGAAATCCCACCCAGTTTTTTCCGTTTGTCCAAAATCCAATCCAGTAATGACCGAGAGGATTTTCCGGGTCTCCTCCGGGGATAGATTTACCTGTAAACGGGTGTATCCAAGTAGGATCTTTCAACATTTGTCTTACTTGAAAATTGCCAGTTGGAGTTTCCCAGCCTTGGCGACCTACTGCGATGGGATAACTTTTAATTCGTGTTTTTCCTTGGTAGACACTTACTTGTCGGCGGCTAACGCTGATTACTAAATGAGTAGGTTGAGTTAATGAATTATTACGATTTATGGCTCTTTGAATAATTGAATATTCTCGAAGTTTAGAGGTTAGCTCTGGCTCGGCAGCTAAAGACATTTTTGGAGTAAAATATAATCCTAAAATATATATTAAAAGAGCGAGAAAACCCGTTTTCATCGACATAGTTATCAATTAATATTTTCCTAAGCGTTATTTACAGCCTATTACAGATAAATGAATTACACGGGTAGGGGCACGGCATTGCCGTGCCCTTACGATAATCTCTACCTCACTGTTTTAGTATTCACTAAGAGGTTGTTTGAAAAGTTGTGGGCTGTATCTTAGCACTAAGTAGGTCGGCGCAATTAAAGACAACTGGCGAGGTCTGTCATTTGTCATTTGTCATTGGTCATTGGTAAGGGTTTCAAGCATGTTTACATTGCGCAACATAGTTTGGTTTCTTCCCGCCGACTTACTTAATCGATCCCCCCTAGCCCCCCTTAAAAAGGGGGGAAAACTTCTTAAAGTCCCCCTTTTTAAAGGGGATTTAGGAGGATCTAAAACTTTTTGCTACCAACGACAGGACTTTTCAAACATCCTCTAACAGCGGAAAATTTACCACAGCGCCCGCACACCGCCACTGGAATCACTTCCGTTTGTTGTGTTGTTAACACCTGTATTATCCTGGGAGCCAGTGGGATTAGTATTTTGTCCGCCGGGAGTTCCGGTATTATCGATATTTTGTCCGCCGGGAGTTCCGGTATTATCGATATTTTGTCCGCCGGGAGTTCCGGTATTATCGATATTTTGCCCACCGGGAGTTCCGGTATTATCGATATTTTGTCCGCCGGGAGTTCCGGTATTATTGATATTTTGTCCGCGAGAACCCCCAAGATTGTTCATATCTTGTCCGCTAGAGCTTTCAGGATTATTAATATCTTGTCCGCTAGTACTTCCAGGATTATTAATATCTTGTCCGCTAGTACTGTCGGTATTAGATTGAGCGAATAATCTGCCAGTTTTCAGCCCTTCAGCAATTGTTGTGGTATTAGATTTAGAATTTGATAGCGCCGATGCGGGTAAGCTTAGTAAAGCAATGCTACCGGCAACTCCCACGAGGCTAGCAACTTTGTAAGCTAAATTATGTTTTCTGTTCATTTTTCTCTCCTGATTTGGAAAAGCAAAGACTGTCAGCCGTTAATTAATTAGCTGAATTTGATTGAAAATAGTGCCACTCCCAACATCTAAATTTATTTGTAATTTTGTTAGAAGTGTTTTGATTGCTGTTTTTATTTCCTTTTAAAGGTATCGCTATTAAATTTATGACTCGTCTATCTAAAGGCGAAGATTAATTTTTATCAAGTGGTGCTAAAGGCATACTGTTTTGATAACTGAAAACTTCATTAAATTGACAGCAATCCTGCAAAAGTTAAGTAGCATATCTAGCTAATGGCAGAAGATTTTAAGTAAGAGTGTTCCACAAAATAAATGATCCAAAACCCTTCATTGCAAGCGAAGCGTTCGGAAACACTTCGTGAACGCTTCGCTCGCAATGACAACTGGGCATTTTTTTACTTGGAGTACTCTAAGTATTCTCAAATGCTTTATGTGCCTAAAAATCGATAGATGCTTGCTATTTACTGTCTGTAATATTTCAAAGCGATCGCGCCCTAGGGCAAACCCATAGACCCGGTGGGGTAAAATGCCTGTAAGATAAGCGTTTGCACTTAAGTTGACACCAATGAACGCAGTGTGTATTTTAATCAAAGTGCGTTAGCGGAGCTTAACGAAGTTATCGCATCATTTATAATTGCCACTCAAGAAAAACGATGTCTCCGACAACTCCTTTGGGGAACGCCACATTTAAAGATCCTTCGCTGCATCCAGCTTAATATTGATAACGACAAGCGCGCCGATGATAAACTCGGCTACAGTTCAATTTAGATAAAAATAAACACAATAGCTACCGTGAATCTAAAAGCGATGTCAGAAACTCTAAGTGTAATAAATATAACAATTCCACCTACCCAAGCGGAACTACCATATAATGACGGAATGCCGATGGAAAGCCAAAGGCATATAGTACAGATGGAATTATTAATTGATGTCATAGAAACTTGGCTACAACCATCGTCAGATGGATACGCAGGCGGGAATATGTCTGTCTACTTCAGCTTGGCACAGCTAAAAAACCAAGATTTCCGAGGCCCAGATTTTTTTGTTGTCTTGGGAGTTCCTAAAGGACAACGTCGCAGTTGGGTTGTTTGGGAAGAAGGTAAAGCCCCTGATATCGTGATTGAATTGCTGTCTCCAGCTACCATCACCACAGATAAAACAGAGAAAAAGCTGATTTATCAAAATCAGCTGCGTGTCCCGGAATATTTCTGGTACGATCCGTTAAACCCTGATGATTTGGCTGGTTTTTCTCTTAGTAGCGGCGTTTACCAACCAATCGTACCGAATACGGAAAATCAATTAGTAAGTCAAGTATTAGGTTTAGCCTTGCAACGTTGGCAAGGTACTTACAAAGGTGCGAATACAACTTGGTTGCGTTGGGCGACTTTGGCGGGAGAATTGCTACCAACAGCAGAAGAAAAAGCACGCCAAGAAGCACAAAAAGAACGCCAACGGGCAGAAAAAGAACGCCAACGGGCTGAAAGGGCAGAATTGCAGTTACAGCGAACAGCAAGAAATTTACTGCTATCAGGAATGTCAGCGGAACAGGTAGCTAGTATTACAGGTTTGACAGAGTTGGAAATTGAAGCACTGAAGGGTTAGGGGCAGAGGGGCAGAGGGGGACAAGGGGGACAAGGGAGATAAATACAAAATGCCCAATGCCCAATGCCCAATGCCCTATCAAAACAGTGCGGGAGGTTGAGAACGCCTGCGATTTATCGAGGGGATGAAAACCGACTCGACGGGTTTTAACCCGGTGTTTCCTATTGTTGTCGCACCCCTACAAAGCATGATATAATTTTGTAGCAGGTGATACAGTGTTAACCCTAACTTACGAATACAAAGCCAATCCTACAAACGAGCAAATCAAATTAATTGAAGACACACTTGATGTTTGTCGCCAAGTGTGGAACTTTGCTTTACGGGAACGCAAGGATTGGCTCAACTCCCGTAAGTCTCCCATTAATGCTTGTTCAATCACTTCTGAGTACATTATTCCAGCAGATGCGCCATACCCAAACTACAACACCCAAGCCAAGTCTTTGACCCAAGCCAAAAAGCAATATCCGAAGCTCAAAACTGTTAACGCCCAAGTGCTACAACAAGTATTGAGAAAACTGGAAACTGCATTCATCGACATGAAACGTAAAGGGATGGGTTTTCCCCGTTTCAAGAATCGATACAGAATGCGTTCTTATGTTTACCCTCAACTTGGCGAAGGTCAAATATTAAAAAGCAATCAAATTAAGTTGCCTCAAATTGGGTGGGTAGAGTATGTAAAGTCACGGGAAATACCCGATGGTTTTGTGGTCAAACAAGTTCGTGTTGTTCGCAAAGCTTCTGGATATTTCTTGATGTTTACCCTGGAATGTAATGTTGATGTTCCTAGTCCCGTTGCTTTTGGTAATCCAAGGGGGATTGATTTAGGTTTAGATAAATTTGCGGCCACCTCCGATGGTGAACTGATTGAACGTCCTAGATTTCTTCAGATGCTACACCGTAAGCTGAAATTGCTACAACGTAGGCTGAAGAAAAAACACAAAGGTTCTAACAATCGTCACAAATTAAATCGGAAGATTGCAAGACTACATCAACGCATGGATGATACTCGCAAAGATTGGCACTTTAAGTTAGCGCATAAACTTTGTGATGACGCAGGAATGATTTTTGTTGAGGATATTGATTTCCGTGTGTGGGCAAAAGGGATGTTTTGCAAACATACTCGTGACGCTGGATTTGGGCAGTTTGTCTCAATCCTTCAATGGGTGTGCTGGAAGCGAGGGGTGTACTTCGCCAAAGTGGACAAAGATTACACATCCCAAGTTTGCCCTCAATGCGATACTCACACTGGAAAAAAAGAATTAAAGGATAGGGTACATTCTTGTCCTGAGTGTGGCTACACAACACACAGAGATGTAGCCGCCGCACAAGTGATCCGTAACAGAGGGGTCAACGCGCTGGGACGCAGCGTGGATCAAATTGCCTGTGGAGACGGTCTGACGGGGACTGGTAACAGTCTAGTTAAGAGTCCTAGAAACAGGAAGAAGGGTGGAGAGGCACGGCAACAGAGCCTGCCTCGTAACATCCTTTGAGAATCCCTGTGGCTTTTAGCCCAGGGAGTGCGTCAATTCAAATGCCGTTGTAACAGCCCAATTACTATTTCTGGCATTTCGAGATGAGGTAATATTCCTGTGTCGGCGATCGCATAAAATTGTTGAATTGCTCCAGGATTTAAATTGGCTAACCTTCTTCCCAATTTAATGCTGGTAAATTGTGCCTTCTCTCCCCAGAAAAACACCGTGGGAGTTTTGAGTTGCTGAATATATAAACTTAAATCAAAATAAAGGTTGCCCCGCAAAAATGCCAAGCCTGCAAACTTCGCATTAGGCTGTTGTGCAGAGGTTAAATAAGCTTGCACCATTTCTTTTGAAACTCGTTCTGATTTAGCAAACAGAAAACTTTGGAGAAAGTTACCCACAGCAAATTCATTTTCTGCACCTATGGCATAAATTAAATTATCCAACAATGGTGTATTAATCAGTGGCAATGGTAATCTTCGTCCTGCGCCTTGTCCAAAGTCATCAAAACCAGAGGGACAGACTAAAAATAAACCTGCGAATAAATCTGGTTGGGTAATAGCCAAGCGAATAGTGAAAGCCGCTGTTAAGGACGAAGCGACAACTGTTACAGGATGACGACAAGTTTTACGGATAAATTCAGCGATCGCACTCAGATAATCTCTAATTTGATAATCCCACACTGGATGAGCAGATTCTCCCCAACCAATTAAGTCTGGGGCTAATATGCGGTAACTGGGAGCAAATGCCGGATATACTTTAGACCATTCGTATGCTGATGCGCCGCCACCAAAGTTGTGCAGAAACAGTAAAGGGGGTAACTCTTCAGTGTCAGCAATCGACCAGGGTGCAGTCGTTTGGGTATAGTAAACCATTGCCCCCAATGAGGTATGAATAACTTTGTGCCCAAAGCCAGGAGGTTGGAACTGAAGCATAAAATTAAGTATGAAGTATAAAGTGTGAAGTATGAAGTAAGCAAGTCGGTAATTACACTAAACTATCTTACGAAACGTAAATACACTTGAAACTGCTACGCATTTACAAGCCGGGGAACTCAGACAATCCCCGGTTGCACAAATGAAAAATGACAATTTTATCTTTCATCTTTGGCGGTAATTTGAACAAGTTGCTGGAGGTTATCACCACGGATATGATAAGCTGCCCCAAAACCGACGACAAAACGACCTTCGCTGGGAGTTAACTGGAAAATCCGAAAGTCATTTAAGCTACGCAACATCTCAATAATTTCCCCAAAACGCTGTTGAAAATGTGCAACAATTTGATTCCATTGGTCAGTGTCGCGTTCAATTAAATTTGCTTGACAATCAAAACTTAAACGGCGACGAGCAAAAATTTGATTAGCCTGAGCCTCATCTTCGATAAATAAAACACAAACATGAGGATTGGTATAAATATTTTTGGTGTGGGTCGAAAGACCGCTGACGTAAATATAAATATTTTGGGAACTATCCATCACAAAAGGAGCATAACTAGCATTAGGTATTCCCTCGGCGTTAACTGTGCTAATGATTACACTTTCAAATTGTTGAGTAAACTTTTCGTACTCAGCTTGAACTTTTTCCAGTTGGCTCATAAGGAAATTCCCATTACACGAGTAGCAATTCCTTAAGTATCCTAACCTTGTTTACTTGCTGCGCGTGTTAGGCAAGAGTTAAGAGACCATAGTCAAGAGTCAATAGTCAAGAGTCCATAGTCCACAGCTAAACCACATCTATAGAAATCAAATATGAATTCTATATTTTGAGAACCATAGTTTTAAAAGTAGTGGGAGCATCTTGCTAAGAGCTCTTCGTAGCGGGCTTTGAGTCCCGCACTACTCCAGGTTTCAAAATGGACGAGGTTGAGAATTTTCTCACCAATGACTAATTACCAATAACCATTAACCAGAAACTAGCAGCATTTTTGCAAAAATGGACACACTTACCGCTAATTAAACGTCAACACACGAGGCGATAGTATGAGCAAGTTATATTACCTGCTTGTTTGGTAAAGGGTAATTTCATACTAGCCTGCGGCAAGCCGCTCCGCGTCTACATACTGAGCGCCTTCAGTTGACCTTCAGTCACTTTTGGGATTGATATTTTACCTAAATCGAGGAGGAAAAATCTTGATACCTAAAAATAATTTAATACATGTATTAATAGAAAATACACGTAAAGTATTACAAAATTCTGCCATTAGAAAAGATTTTGAGATTAACAAATTTAAAAATAGCACTAAGGGCGTTTCCGTGATTAAGTCTTGTCTACTATTACTCAGTGTCGGCAGCATAGTAATTTTTCCCGCTTTGGTAATTTCGCCAGAAACAGCATTCAGTGGTGAAACTGTACAAACAACTTCTTGGCAAGATGTGTTGAATATCAATAACTTATTTCAGCGAAGACGCAAGCGTACAGCTGCACGCGGTAATTTTTGCCCGATTTCGCCCGGTGTACAGGGGGAAG
Source organism: Calothrix sp. NIES-2100 (assembly GCF_963875285.1). Lineage (NCBI taxonomy): Bacteria > Bacillati > Cyanobacteriota > Cyanophyceae > Nostocales > Calotrichaceae > Calothrix > Calothrix sp. NIES-2100. The sequence goes on along the minus strand of NZ_CAWNLA010000001.1, from coordinate 5,692,172 downwards.
TAACACAAATTTGGAGCGATCGCCCTTTATTTATTTGGCAAGGTGAAATCCAAACAATCGGTGTGCGTACCCGTGGTAGCGATACAGATAATTTGTGGAGTCAAGCGGTAGAGGCCAAGCAGAGTACAACTTATAGCGGCGAAAAACTGCAACCAGGTAAAACCTATGAGTGGACAATGTATCGTGGTGAGAATCCAGTTATGTTTATGTCATTTCAATTGATGGAAGCGCAACAGAGCGATCGCATCACCAGAGAATTGCAAACTCTCGAAACCCAATTGCAAACCAAAGGTGCAAACAAAGAAGCGATCGCCTTAGCAAAAGCCAAGTATTTAGCCGAGCGCCAGCTGTGGTCAGATGTCTTACAACAAGTTTACTCTGTACCAGAACCCTCTGATGAGTTGAAGCTGATTCGCCAAAATATCAGCAAACAATTATGTACAGCGCCTACAGCAAATAATTACGAATTATTAATTAAAAATTAACCTCACAATACCTTCGCCAAAAGCCGACACCTGATAAGGGTGCGGCTAGATAAACTCAACCTGTTACCTTAGACTGTCAGGATTGCAGCCTCCGGAAGCAGGCTTTGTACTTGTAGCGCCAGGACTACTTCTGCGGGTGTAACTGAGATTTTTGCATAACTTCTTACCCCTTCATAAATATATACTTATGAGCGAGCAAATCAACTTGCTGCGCTGGAATATAGTAATTTAGGAGATGCAACCATGAAAGGGTTGAAATTAGCAGTTGCAATCTTGTCATTAGGAACATTAGCGATCGCTTCCCAAGCTGAAGCCAAAAGTTTATTCAATAGCCAACAAACACAGTCAGCACAAATCACAGCACAAGTTCCCAACTCACCGCCGGAAAATAACAGTAAAGCGGCAAATTTCCTGAAACGGGGGATTGAACGCTTCCAATCAAAAGACTATTCAGGGGCTATCGAAGACTTTAACCAAGCCCTGAAGCTTGAACCCAAAAATGTTTCTGCCTATGTAGGGCGCGGTGCTGCCAAGATGTTGTTAGAACAATTTCAAGCTGCTAAGACAGATTTTGACGCAGCACTCCAAATTACGCCCGATATTCCCTATGCCCATTATTTTCGGGGTTTTACCAATTATGCCTTAAAAGACAAACCGGCCGCGATCGCTGACTTACGCAAAGCATCCATACTGTTTCAAAAAGAAGGAAACCAGGAATTAGCCCAAAAAGCCGACAGCGCCGCCAAGGAAATGGAAGCTAATTAAAGCTTTGCACAATCGAATAAATGATGTAAAAACCGGGTTGTGCAAAGCTTTGTTTGTAATCCCGGTTTCTTTTTTGCTCAAGCACAAGCCGAATTTTTGCATATGCTCGAAACCCTCACAGATATATCCGATTGAGTATGCACCACCACCGAAAATGCTTGTGCGGCTTGCTTCATTTACAATCATCCGTGAAGCACAATAAAAAAGATTGGGGATTGTTTCTCCTTAATTAGTACACATATTTCTCAAGCCAGAAGTTTTTGTTCACAACTTGATCCAATATATAACCTCAGACATCCACCTATTTATTGATAGTGAGAAACTCTCTCTAGAGAAAGAGCTTTTTAGGACTTTTATTCACTAAATTGAGGTTAGTAAATGCAAAGTTTAAATTCCCACAATAGCTATGACTAACGAACCTAAAGAGCAAATTAATCAACCAGTAAGTAAGGATTGGCATAGTAAAGACGAGCCAAACGTCAAAGAACGCAACTTAACAGCCAATCCGGGAGATAGAATTGCTGACGAACCCCAGTCAGTTGAAGAGAAAGCTCAGCAAGTAGCGGTTGATTCACCAGACATTACTGGCGATCACATTACAGTCCCCACTTACTTCGTTGTCGATGAACCCAATGGGGAAAAGAAAGCACTCCACCATGTTAAAGACGCTGAAGAAATTTCTGATGTAATTCGACAAGCAAGAGTTGACGAAAACGGTAATCGGATTTGGGATTAAACCGAAATATGTAAAGCTTTGTAGGAGGTAAAGGGGAAAGGTTAAATGGTAAAAGTTTTCCCCTTCCCCCTTCCCATTCCCCTTTTTCCTCTTAACCGAAAAGTATTGGGTGTAACCGTAATCTTGATCTGTAAATAGCCAATCAACATCTCCTGATTTCCTGGCAATATATTCGTCAAGGCTAGCGGCGATGAATAACCGTATTTTTCGCATAATCTTTTAATTTCCTGTAAATAAATAGCTCAGAAATAGCGCAGAAATATTTATATCAAATAAAGGATAAAGATTCCCATATAACTACGCATAACAAATTAAGAATTACGCATGGCAATCACATAATCATCTATATTTTTCAACCGCGTAATGACTTATTTCAAAAAAAATTATTACACTGACAATCTGATCCATAAAATCACTGTTTGACACGGAACTTGCCATAAAAGCAAAAACCGCCTCAAGTTTACTTGAGAGCGGTTTTGAGGGAGTAGTTTTATATGGGGGCTTCATAGTTGTGTGCCCCAGTTTCGGTATAAATGGTTCTGTATATAAGGGTATACAGATTGCTTTGGACTCGTTCCGGAAAAATCTCAATCTTGATGAAAAAATCTCTGATTTAGACGCACTTTAGTTGACACAGTGGACATCAATGCCGCATCTGTAAGGCATTTTGACAAATTCCAAGTAAAAAAATATTCCATTGCTATTGTTGTACGGGCGGGTTTAACCGACATATCTGTTAGGAGTGTGAATATCTCACAGAACCCGCCCCTACAGACGGTTGACGGTTGACGGTTCACAGTTAACAGTCAACAGTAGGGGCGGGTTCACCGAGATTCGGGTTAAAAGAGCGAAGATATCTGTAAACCCGCCCGTACGACTTTAACGGCATAATTTTTTGGAGTTCCCTTACCCTTTTCCCCAATTGCCCAGAAATTTATCGCTAGAGTGATGCTTAGGGGTACATTAGCACTTAAGCTAGTACGGGTGAACTATTGTGAGTAGAGAATGTCTGATTTAATTTTATTTTGGCATCGTCGGGATTTACGAATTGCTGATAATACAGGACTAGCGATCGCCCGCCAACAAAGTCCTAAAATAGTGGGAGTATTTTGCCTCGATCCGAATATTCTCGAACGGGATGATGTTGCACCTGTGAGAGTAACTTATATGATTGGCTGTTTACAAGCATTACAACAGCGATATGCTCAAGTAGGTAGCCAACTGTTAATCCTGCGAGATAATCCTGTACAAGCAATTCCCGCTTTAGCAGCGGCGTTGAATGCCAAAGCTGTATTTTGGAACTGGGATGTAGAACCTTACTCTCAAGAACGCGATCGCACTATAATTGATGCACTTCAAGAAAAAAGCATTGCATTTTTAGACCACAACTGGGATCAAATCCTGCATACACCAGCAGAAATTTTTACAGGTGGCAATACTGCTTACACTGTTTACACCCCCTTCTGGAAGAATTGGAGTAGTAAACTCAAAGCGAAACCAGTAGAAACTCTCCACGATGTCGAAGGTTTAACGCCCGATGAACAAGAAATTGCCCAGCAAACAGGCGCAATATCGCTACCAAGCGCCAAAGATTTAGGATTTATTTGGGATGGAGACTTAATTCTTCCCCCAGGAGAAGCCGCAGCGCAAGAACGGCTAGAGGGATTTACTGCAACTGCTATCAATGAATATCAAGAACAACGCAACTTTCCCGCAGTTGATGGCACATCCCAACTAAGTGCAGCTTTAAAATTTGGTGCTATTGGTATTCGCACAGTTTGGCAAGCTACCCTAGAAGCACTAGAAAATAGCCGCAGCGAAGAAACCGAAGCCAATATCCGCACATGGCAACAAGAACTAGCATGGCGAGAATTTTATCAACATGCAATGTATCACTTCCCAGAATTAGCCCAAGGCGCTTACCGCAACACTTTCAAAAACTTCCCTTGGGATAACAACGACGAACATTTTCAAGCATGGTGCGAAGGTAGAACAGGCTACCCCATTGTTGATGCAGCCATGCGGCAAATGAATGAAAGCGGCTGGATGCATAACCGTTGTCGAATGATTGTTGCCAGTTTCCTCACTAAAGACTTATTAATAAGTCCTCAATTGGGAGAAAAATATTTTATGCAAAAGCTAATTGATGGTGATTTATCTGCCAATAACGGTGGTTGGCAATGGAGTGCTTCTAGTGGAATGGACCCCAAACCATTGCGAATTTTTAACCCAGCTAGCCAAGCACAAAAATTCGATGCAGATGCCGAATATATCCGCCAATGGTTACCAGAATTGCGTTCTCTAGATACCGAATATTTAGTAACTGGTAAAATCACACCTTTGGAACGTCGCGCTGTTGGCTATCCCGACCCAATTGTGGATCATAATAAACGGCAACGACAGTTTAAACTGCGTTATGAACAGCAAAAAGAGGTGTTGAGATAAGGATATACTTAAGTAAGTCGGCGTTAAAAATTGTCGTTATGAAAAGGCAGAGGGCACACTTCGACTTTTCTACAAGACGCTACGTTAACGCTCAGTGAGCAGATGTCAGAAGGGAAGAGATTTTGAGGAAACTTTACTTTTAGTTACATACTACTCTCCGAGAAGCCGCTCCGCGTCTACAGTTTTTTTGCGCCTCTTTACTTAAGCTAAGACGATGTTTGTCAAGTTTTGCATGATACTTACAGCAGTTTTCATTGCTTTACCCCTACAAAATTGTCTATTTACCAAAAATCGTTAATTTTCACCGACTATTTTTGAGTTGATAGGAAAGACAAACCATGACTGAAACTAAGCCGAATCATATAGTGCGTCGAGGAAGATTATTTCCGGAAATCAAATGGACCCAAGAACAGAAAATTCAATGGCAAAGTACACTAGAAGCACATTACCAACGGTGCAAAATAATTTTTGATCGCGTCCAGCCAGAGTTGCTAAAAACTCACTATAACTGGTTTATAGCAGTAGAAGCAGATAGTGGAGATTATTTTATTGATAAAGATGAAGAAATAGTTACCCACATGTGCATTCAAAAACATCCAAATGCTATCCCTTTTATTTTTGTGATCAACGAAACAGGGGTAACAGGGAGAATATGATTGAAGGACATTTTGGCAGTGATGGTGAGCTTTTTTTTGAAAGTGAGTTGATTGCCGCTGACGGATTAGAACTACCAGTAACTGCCATGCTGGATACTGGATTTACAGAATTACTTGCAGTTAATTCCCAGGATCTAGAAGGGCTAGGTTGGAACTTTTTACGCGAACGACAATTACGAACAGCACAGGGGATAACAATTTTTAGAATTTATTTAGGAAAAATCCGCTTAGATCAACAGGAGTTTGAAATTCCTGTCTATGCTGGTGAAGAAATTACAGAAGTTTTACTTGGTAGTCAATGGTTAAAAACAATGCGATTATTTGCAGATATGGCTTCAGGCGTTTTGACTTTGGGCAGAATTTGAAAAAACTTACATTTGGAGATTCCCCGATTATATTACTTTGCTGGATCACGATAATCTCCTATCTTTAGCTTGTCTGGAACTAGCTTCTAAAAAATCAGTAAAAACTTGAGTGAACTTATGTATTCCCTCACTACCGCCTGCAATTAAACCACCTGTTAACAATGCATCTAAACAGCGAAAAATAATTATTTGAATTGGATTATTGGCATCAAGTATAATTAGCGGTTCAATCGAGCGAATACCAATGGCACTAATTAATAAACCGCATAAAAGAGATGTCCATAAAGCTATGATTCTTGTATTAGACTTATAAGCTAAACGCTCACGTTCTAGGGTATTTAAATTATTAATTGTATTATTTAGTTCATCAATATACGGTTGTATTTGCTGAAATGAGTCTACAGGAGTTTGATTAAAATCTTGGATAAGTTGCTGTTCTAGAGTAGTTCCTGCTGATGGATTAACTATGATCGGATTGGCTGACAAATAAGGTATCTGATTTTGTTGTTGATCTGCTATAATTTTTCGTCTTTCAGCAATCAGAGCAGTTTGTTGTTGAATACTAACTTCTAACTGTTCGGTGGTTGGGCCTCGCCAAGTAGTAATAAAAACTTCTAAGGAACGCTCCAATAATAGTGAAATAAAAAATGGTAACGTAAGTAACTGCATAAGATTATCAAATCCAAAGGGTCTTAACTCTAAAGGACGTTGGGATAACCAAGCAGTAAAAGTTACCAATAAAAAACTAACAACTATTAAGAAAATAAATAATGGAGATTCCAGAGAAATTTTTAGCAACATTCCTATATTCCTGCTCTGTTCCACAATATCTAACACAGAGAGAAATGTAGAACAGCAGGATGAAATGGGGATTGTTGACTGTTGACGGTTGACTGTTGACGGTTGACTGTTGACTGTTGACTAACTGAGTTAGATTCCTGCGCCATCGAGAAAGTCTTCAATTACGCGATCGCTATCAAAATTACTACTTTCAATTACTTCATCATCTATCTGAATTGGTGACACATTGGACTCAGTATGTAACTGTTCTAGCTGTTTCTCTAAAGCTTTAACTCGTTCAAATAAAGCCCGAATTGCTTCCGCTTCTACGTCCCGGACTTTACCATGACCTAAAACATCGCTATTTACGTTGTTCTGACGAGTTATCCTTCCGGGAATACCCACAACAGTAGTATCGCTGGGTACATCTCGCAATACTACCGAACCGGCTCCGACACGGACGCGATCGCCAATTTGAATATTTCCCAAAACCTTGGCACCGGCTCCCACTACTACATGGCTACCTATTGTCGGATGGCGTTTCCCAGTTTCTTTACCAGTACCACCAAGGGTAACGCCTTGATAAATTAAGGCATAGTCACCGACGATCGCCGTCTCGCCAATTACTACTCCCATACCGTGATCGATAAATACTCCCTTACCAATCACTGCGCCTGGGTGAATTTCAATCCCAGTGAAAAACCGACTCAGATGGGAAATAAATCTCGGTAGAAAGGGAATCCCCGTTTTATGCAGCCTGTGCGCTAGTCGATGAAAGAGCAAGGCTTGCAGCCCAGGATAACAAAACAATACCTCTAGCCAGTTACGAGCTGCTGGGTCGCGCTCATAAATTGTTCGCAAGTCAGTTAGTAACATACATCAGTTGGGTGAAAACGTCGTTGATGGGCGAGGCTCTGAAATTTCTACAAAAGATTCAAACTATTTATCAGAATTTTATAAGATAATCTACGGTAAGTCGATAGCTTTTATGTTTATTTAGCAGCCAAAGTTAGGGTTTGATGTCTAAATACCAGCCGCAAGGCTTCTACTCATCAAAATTTAGCTGCATAAAATACGATAAACCAATCGACACCACGTAGTATAGTGAGTACAGACTTGAATAGCCAAACTTACGCTCTTTTGGATCTGTCATCCAAAGTTGAATACGCACTGCTAGCACTTTTAGAGTTAGCCAGCAACCACAGCAAAAAAGTCCCTCTAACAATGAGCGAGATTACTGCTAAACAACCCATACCGGAGCGCTATTTGGAACAAATTTTGACCAATCTGCGGCGTGCTGGTGTGGTGCAGAGTCAACGCGGCTCTAAAGGAGGTTTTGTGTTAGTGCGTGAACCGTGGCAAATTACCTTATTGGAGATTGTGACTGTGGTGGAAGGTGAACGCAAAGACAAAGACAACTCAGCATCTCCCACCCTGGAAAAGAGTCTAGTTCAAGAAGTTTGGGAGCAAGCTAATACCGCCTCGATAGAGGTGTTAAAAAGCTATACACTCCAAGACTTATGCCAACAAAGAGAGGCTCGTTTACAACAGAGTCCAATGTATTACATTTAGTTACGCAGGAGTACCCCTGATGCGGATAGCGAAAGACATCACAAAGTTAGTCGGACGGACGCCTTTAGTTCAATTAAATAAGATTCCCCAAGCTGCGGGCGCAGTTGCTCAAATTGTGGTGAAGCTAGAAAGCATGAACCCAGCTTCTTCTGTGAAAGACAGAATTGGTGTCAGCATGGTGGAAGCCGCAGAACAAGCAGGTTGGATAGAGCCAGGAAAAACCGTTTTAGTAGAGCCAACCTCCGGTAATACAGGTATTGCTCTAGCAATGGTCGCAGCCGCCAAGGGCTACCATCTTATTCTAGCGATGCCTGACACGATGAGCCAAGAACGGCGGGCAATGTTGAAAGCCTTTGGCGCACAATTAGAGTTAACACCAGGAGTAGAAGGAATGCGGGGGGCGATCGCACGGGCGGAGCAAATTGTTGCTAAAACGCCCAACGCCTATATGTTGCAGCAGTTCCGCAACCCCGCGAATCCGCAAATTCATGCTTTAACTACCGCTGAAGAAATTTGGGCGGATACAGATGGACAAGTAGATATCCTCATAGCGGGAGTGGGTACTGGCGGGACAATTACAGGTGTGTCAGAAGTTATTAAACAACGTAAACCGAGTTTTCAAGCGATCGCAGTTGAACCAACCAATTCTCCTGTATTAGCAGGTGGTAAACCAGGCCCCCATAAAATTCAAGGGATAGGCCCCGGATTTGTTCCAGCAATTTACCGTCCTGATTTAGTCGATGAAGTCATTGAAGTTACAGATGAACAGGCTATATCTTACAGCCGTCGTTTAGCAAAAGAAGAAGGATTACTTTCAGGTATTTCTGCTGGCGCAGCTTTATATGCTGCACTTGTAGTCGCACAACGACCAGAAAATGAAGGTCGCCTCATCGTCATGGTACAACCCAGCTTTGGCGAACGCTACCTCAGTACCTCATTGTTTAGAGATCCAGAAGAAAGCGAATGGTTAAGTAAGGTTTAATGCCTAATTTTTTTCCATTTCCTGGGCATTGTCATCATTTTTTAACAGAATTGTCAAACAAAGACAAGTAACAGCAAGCTTTACTATGCTTAAAGCTTCGCTCTTCAACACAATAAAAGCACCTAAACCCATCAGGACGAAAGGCACAATATTGTTGCTGTATCGAGTTAAGAAATTAGCTATGGTTTTCTGATGGGTTAATTGGTATGTTGCATAACACCATATTCCTAAAAGGAGAAAAAATACAACAATAATCACAATAAAATTTTCTAAATTATTGTTAGCAAACAAAGGTACATACACACTAATGTTATCGCTACCATTAGCAACTGTCAGCGATGCCACAGTATAAATATTAGGAGAAATCAAACTAGCAATAGTTGAGTTTTCAACTTGTTCTATTTCTAGTACTAATTCCTCTGATGCATTGGCTTGCCAATTTACTAGACTATTCAGCCCAATGGTCAGAGGAATTAAACCAAGTAATCCAATCCAACGTTGGGGTACAACTAACCCACCAAAAAATCCGGGAAGGCTGAGTATTAACAATACAGTGAAACCTAAATATTGACCTGCAACTATGTGCCAAGGGCGGAATGTAGTATTAATTTGCGCAAAAAATAGTAACAAAATCACAATATCATCAATGTTAGTCGCACTGAATGCGGCTATTCCTGTGCTAATTGCAGTAATTAACTCATTCATATATTCAGAAAAATGAAATTGCTACTCAGGACTAAAGTCCTGAGTACAGTGTTAATTTGGTATGGTGGTAAATTGTACATTCTCACCATCCACCATGACTCAGTTTGGGGCAGCTTTTACGGAAGGAATCATCGCTTTCGCCGCTACAAATATTGATGACATACTGATCCTACTGTTATTTTTTACCCAAATAGATACTAACTTTCGACGGCGACATATCATAATTGGTCAGTACCTTGGTTTTTTAGCGATTATTCTGGCTAGCTTACCAGGCTTTTTTGGTGGCTTGGTAGTACGACGAGAATGGATTGGATTATTGGGGATACTACCAATTGCAATTGGTCTGAAACAATTAATATCTGGGCAACAAGAATCTACAGAAGTACAGACAGTATCTGATAATTTTACCCAAACATCACCCAGTAATTTTATACTTTCGTTTATTTGGACTATTCTGCATCCCCAAACCTATAAAGTAGCAGCAGTCACAATTGCTAATGGTGGCGACAATATTAGTATATATATACCCTTATTTGCTGGTCATAACCTCGCCAGCTTGGGAGTAATTTTAATGGTATTTTTGGTAATGGTAGGCGTTTGGTGTGCGATCGCTTATTACTTGAGCCTTCACCCTGCCATTGCTGCTGTTTTAAATCGCTACGGTCATCATATTGTCCCTTTTGTCTTGATTGGCTTGGGTTTGTTGATCATGTATGAAAGAGGTACATTCACTTTGCTGCCTTGGGTGAAATAATCATATCGACATCCAGTAACCACACCTAAAAACCTTACCAATGACAAATGACAAATGACCTACACTTGATAAACTAACTTCCAACTAACCATCATCAAAATTGCGTAAACAATAAACCGTAATGGGCGTTGAGGAGCAATTTGGCAGATTTTTGCACCTAGTAACACACCTGGAATCGATCCGATCCAGATTGGTACTACCAAGCTCCAATTTACTGTTCCTAGAGTCAGATGTCCTAGAGAAGTAAATAGTAATAAAATCGCCGCTTGGGAAATATCTGTACCCACTAATTTACGCGCATCCAAACGGAAAAAGGCAATCATTACCAAAGCAAACATTGAGCCAGAGGAGACGCTAGTCAGTCCTACCAAGCAGCCCAAAATTGCTCCGATGAGCATTGTGAAAAAACGACCCAAGTTAGTTGTTAAATCTAACTTTGGTAGTTCAGGTAAAATGAACTTGGGGAAAAAAGTTAACAGTAGTAATTGTACTAACGCTAACACTGTGACTAACAGAATCATCACTCCCAGCATCCGCAGCAAAATGCTATCTAAATGATGCTCGCCAGTGCGTCTGAGAAAGTGCAAAATTCCTACCCCAAAGAGGGAGCCAGGAACACTTCCCAATGCCAACCATTTCACAACTTCCACATCTAGGGTTTTTTGCTGCCAGTGCTTGACACTGCCAACAACCTTCATCAACGTTGCAGCCATCACATCAGAACTCACAGCAATAGAAGGCGGAACCTGGAAGACAAAAATCAACATGGGAGTGATTAAAGAGGCTCCACCAATTCCTGTTAACCCAACAATGATGCCAACAAAAAAGCTGAAGATTGGTAGTAATAAATAGTGCATACTCCTATCCAGAAATGGGGGTGTCAAGTGTAATGAAGTCAAGCAGGCGAAATTTAGCCTAGTGGTACACTAAGCTCGGTCAGTTATGGTGCTGCTCAAGGGATAGGAAACACAAAGGTTATCCAAACTCAAGCTTTAGTCGAGTTAATCCCCAGTCCACAAAAAACCGATTAGGAGTTGTTTGAGCCAAACTGCGATTGCGGCTTTTGCATCGCTTGTCTTGCTAGGTTTAACTGCCCATTGATTTTTTGTAGATTTCCATATAAAACACGGAAAACCGACTGGCTTACCGTATTTTAATCATAAAGTTGGTTTAAAGTCTAGGGTACTCGTGTTCTAAATTACTTAAATTTTTGATAATACATGGTATTGAAGGGGATTCTCTGGTTGTGGCTGCTATAAAAATTACCCACCTGAGTTCAAGGGTTTCCAGTTCAGAGCCAAGTGAGTAGTGCTAAGACATCCGAGAGCGATCGCGGATGCTCAAATTCTGTCTTTAATTAGAGGATATGCCTAAAATTAAGATTTATTGTGAAATTAAACCAATAAAAAATCATGCAACCTGTGAAACAAGCGACTAATAAGCGTCGTTCGCCGCTAAGTTTTCTCAAAAACGTACTTATTGCCCATTGGCGTTCTTTATTGCTCCTATTAATAGGAGTCTATCTACCGTTTCAGTTTTTTGAAATTTTAGCAATGAAGGTATGGCAGAATCAGGCTGGCTTTCCTTGGGATGTACCGATTCTGTTGTCCGTCCACTCTCAAGCACAGCCACAATTAGATATGGTGGCGGTGATCCTGACGAAGTTAGGCTCGATTTGGACTGTCTTACCGATGGTTAGTGCGATCGCCTTCATTTTATGGCAAAGACGGTGGTGGCGATCGCTAACTTATGTACTCACCACAGCATTAGGCGGTATCATTATTAACCGCACCGCCAAGGTACTCATGCATCGAGTGCGCCCCCAACTGTGGATATCCAGCGCTCCTGAGTTTGATTATGCATTTCCCAGCGGTCATGCAATGACTAGTATGACCTTTGTAATAATTTTGCTAATTTTGACGATAAATCATCCTCGGCGTTGGTTGATCCGCCTTTGCGGTAGCTTATATGTCTTAGCTATTGCTTGGACAAGGCTGTACTTAGGAGTTCACTTCCCTAGTGATATACTGGCAGGTTGGATGGTTGCGATCGCCTGGGCAATAGGAGTGAGTTTCATTATCAAACCCCATTTGAATCTAGCCAATCCCATAATTGCCGATGCAACTGTGGATGAAACTACTTTATTACCAAAAGAAAAACAGACTTTAGCAAAAGAGTAAACTAATCTTACACCTAATTGGTGACAAAACAGGGTGAGGAAATAGCAAAAAATCAATTATCCCACATTGTAGGGGCGGGGTAACCCCCATACGTGTCAACTTAACGCGAAACCCTTGCCAAGACTTGATGAGCGAATTCTCTCACTTAACATCAAGATCCGCGTTACCCCACCCCGGCTTTGCTGACGCAAAACCTCCCCTCCCCGTAAACGGGGAGGGGATTGAGGGGTGGGGTAAAATGCCTGTGGGATAAGCCTTTGAGCTTAAGTTGACACCAATGGGTTACCCCGCCCCTACGAGTTATGGCCTGGGTAAATTCATGATGGGAATGTTTTTCTTCCTCTACGCCTTGTTAGTAGGGGCGTTGGTTACTCGTGCATCTACAATAGCCTGGGACACATTGGGAATAAACCAGTCCACATCACCAGATTTGAGAATCTTAGTCCCAACCTGATTGAATTCCAGTGTTCCAGTATCTGGATTAGCCTTCAAGACTAAGTTAGTTCCGATTGGAACCGCGATCGCAACACCACCAGCTACTTCCTGAGTTTTTCCATCTAAAGTCAAAGCAGCCGCTGTCACATCACTTGGGAGATAAATCCCCTTACAATTCCAATTGTCTTGTGTTGTTTGACCATTAGCTAAAAAATATAGTGCAGCTCCAGTGGAGTAGTCATCATCATCAAGATTTTGTTCTGGCCCGTATACACCTATAGTTTTACCTGTTTCATTGGTACATTGTCCCCAATTAATTCCCGACTCGAAAGCATATTTCTGCAACTCTAACTCATTAATTTCTTGGTCGATTTGCTCTGGTGTATAACCCTCTAATTGAGCCTGTTTGTCTTTCGCAGCTTGCAGCTTCTTAATCTCTTGCGTTATGGCTACATAATCAGGATTTTTCGTAAATTTCGGGCGATCGGCAAATGACGGTTGAGCAAAGGCGAAATTTACTAGTAATAGCACTAGCATCAAAATGTATTTGCAGGTTTTCATCTTATATGTCCTACTTTTTACAAATTTCAGTTGATTTCTATTTAGATAAATTGTCACTTTGGTAACAAAAAAACAATTTTAGGCTTCTGAAAAGTTTTTTACAGTACCTCGGTTTTTTTCAGAAGAACGATTAATTTTAACCTACCATTTCAACTCCAACTTGGCAACATTAGGCTATTAATTGATTTTTATACTTTTGCTATTTAAGTAGCTATGAAGTAGCTATAGGACTGGTTTTGAGCTTAAACCCCACATTTAGTTGATCCCATTGTTTAATCGAATTAATTTACCCCAAAGGCGATGGACTTATAGGGTATTACTTTTATCTTGTTATTCAATGTATCAATTAATCATATATTTCTTAAAATTTTATTTACGCAATCCCGATAAGGTTATCGTAAATAATCAAACTTTAAGTAAAGTTTAAAAATTATTTTTTACTAACACTTGATTGTAGAAAATACATGGGGTAGGATGTCCTCTATCGCCAGAATTACGACCGATAATAGAGTTGTCGAATTGAAATATATATCGAAATCTATGCTCAAAGTTTGGGGTTAGGTAGATAGGGATATTGCGATATATGCAATATCAAAAACACCCATAATCCACCCGATATATGTACTATTCCCTCGCAAAAGCAGCAAAATGAAAAAGGAAATTTCATCGCATCATAGTGTTCATGGCTTAAAGCCAGATTGTCTTTCCTTCTCAGAAGTTTTAGCGCAATCTTTTGCTGTAATTGCACCCACAACAATACCAGCATCTAACATTGGCTTAATAGTTGCGCTTTCAGGGAACGGAACTTGGTTAAGCTTTTTAATTGGACTCATCGGGTTATTATTTGTCAGCATTAATATCAATCAATTTGCTAGCCGTTCTGCCTCTCCTGGTTCACTTTATTCCTACATCACCAAAGGGTTAGGCCCAATGGCTGGCGTGGTTTGCGGCTGGAGTTTGGTCTTAGCTTATTTACTGACTGGGATGTCAGTACTCTGCGGTTTTGCCAACTTTAGCGGGCTGTTGATCAGTCATTTAGGTATCCATCCCTCTAGTATTACGCTGTTAGCAATTGGTGCGGGAATTTCCTGGTACGCAGCTTATAAAGATATCCAAATTTCCGCAGTAGCGATGCTATTGATGGAGGGAGTATCTATTTTATTGATTGCTATCTTGTGCATAATCATTTGGGCACACAAAGGTTTTGCGCTGGATATGTCCCAATTGACTTTATCTGGTACAACTCCAGGTAGCGTGGCGACAGGATTAGTTTTAGTGATGTTTGCTTTTTCTGGCTTTGAAAGTGCAACATCCTTGGGTGATGAAGCAAAAAACCCCTTGAAGACTATTCCTAAAGCTGTAAAAGGTAGTGTCATACTTGCAGGTCTTTTCTATATTGCAACTACCTATATAGAGGTGCTGGGGTTTAGCGGTACAGGAATTGCAATTACCAAAACCGAAGAACCACTAGGATTTTTATCACAACAAGTTGGAGTGGGTTTTTTAGGAGAATTAGTTGCGTTGGGTGCTTTACTTAGCTTCTTTGCTTGCATCCTTGGCAGTATCAATCCAGCAGCTAGAATATTCTTTTTGATGGCGCGTCATGGTTTGTTTCATTCCTCTCTAGGTACAGCCCATTCATCCAACAAAACACCCCATGTTGCAGTCACAATGTGTTCTTTGCTGACATTTCTTGTACCTGCTGTCATGTCTCTATTTCAGATCAAATTGTTTGAGAGCATGGGTTATTTGGGCGCAATCTGTAGCTATGGATTTTTAACAGTGTACATCCTGATTTCCATTGCTGCCCCAGTTTACTTGTACCACATTCGACAACTGCACCTGCGAGATATAGTCTTTTCAGTTTTGGCAGTAGGATTTATGATGATTCCAGTTTTGGGAAGTATCGGAATTCCAGGTAGTACACTGTTCCCAGTCCCGGAAGCTCCTTATGATGTGTTTCCCTACCTATTCTTGCTTTACCTAGTTGTTACTTGTGGATGGTTCAACATTAAAAGGCTGCGTTCTCCCAACCTGATTGTAGGTATGCGCCAAGAAGTGGAAAAAATTCACGCCAGATTCAACGATAGAAAAATACCTTAATTGTTGTCTCTGTTCCCGAATTCTGAATCCAAAATCTAAAATATAAAATTGATATGAGCGTTTTAGTCACTGCAATTAACACCGGAATCGCAGCTTTCAGCGCTACCAACATTGATGATATGCTGCTGCTAACACTGTTTTTCTCACAAGTAAATGCTAAGTTCCGTCGTTGGCATATTATTGCTGGGCAGTATCTAGGTTTTACAGCACTAATCGTCGCCAGTCTTCCCGGTTTCTTTGGCGGTTTGATGATCCCACGTCCTTGGATTGGTCTATTTGGTATAGTGCCAATAGTTATAGGAATCCGTTCTTTACTCAAACAGGAAGAAGAGAATTCGGAAGTAGAAGGGACAGAAATCACCCAGTCTCATCACTCGCTTTTAACCAAATTTCTGAATATCCAAACTTACAGTGTAGCTGCGGTGACATTTGCCAATGGTACTGACAACATCAGCATCTATGTTCCTTTATTTGCCAGTAGTAGCCCTGAGAGCTTGCTGGTAATTTTAACAGTATTCTTTATGCTAGTGGGATGCTTGTGCTATGCAGCGTATAAATTAACTCACAACAGAGCGATCGCAGATCTTCTAGCCAGCTATGGTAATCATATTATGCCTTTTGTTTTGATGGGCTTAGGGGCTTTTATTTTGTTAGACAGTGGGTCTTTAAATCTCGTGAATATACTGGCTTTGTAAAGCGAGCAAACAAAATTCATCGGCTGGCGCTGGAAGTATCAAAAAAATAAAATGTCATCTCAGCATTATATTTAGCTTTCATCAGCCTGCCAGAAACCCATAGTTAAATTATCATCTATATTAACCAGATTCTGAAATTACGCCTGATGTGAATTGAAAACGTCTCTGATCCTCATCAAGGTTTTTAGATTCGCCCAAAATCCTTGTTTTGGTAATATTTACGAAATGACACGGGTTTCCCGACTTAATTCACATAAAACGTAGATTTCAACTATAAAAAAATCTCATCGTACATTGATATATCCCAGCAAGAGGTATGAAATTTGAATATCCTGGAATTTTCTTTATTAGTTTGGATTGGTGCATTTACCGCTGGCTTCTTAGGCGCATTAACTGGTTTGGGTGGCGGAGTGGTAATAGTTCCCCTATTAACTTCAGTGTTTGGTGTTGATATCCGATACGCTGTTGGGGCTTCCCTAGTATCTGTAATTGCAACTTCCTTGGGTGCTGCGTCTACCTATATCAAAAAAGGCTACACCAATTTACGGTTGGGAATGTTTTTAGAAGTAGCTACAACTATAGGAGCTATATTTGGCGCTTTACTTGCCACTTTTGTTTCCGTTAAATTCTTGACTATCGTATTAGCGATCGTCCTCATTTATTCAGCATACCTTTCTCAACGACCCAGAGTCGAACATATTCAAGATGAACCAGCTGATCCCCTAGCAAACTATCTCCAACTCAATGGTACTTATCCCACTGCTGAGGGAATGATGTCTTATCAAGTTTATTCTGTTCCCGCAGGATTTAGCGTCATGTTAGTAGCAGGGGTGCTTTCTGGTTTACTTGGTATTGGTTCGGGAGGATTTAAGGTATTAGCTATGGATCAAGCCATGCGTTTACCTTTCAAAGTTTCCACTACTACTAGTAATTTTATGATTGGCGTTACAGCCGCCGCATCAGCAGGAGTTTACTTAGCAAGAGGTTACATCGATCCAGGATTATCAATGCCGGTAATGTTGGGAGTATTACCTGGTGCTTTTTTAGGTGCTAGAGTCCTTGTAGGCACTAAAACGCAAACTTTGAGAATAATTTTTAGTCTTGTGCTGGTAGTAATGGCTTTGAAGATGGTCTACAACAATGTTATAGGAGGACTGTAAAATGTATAAATTTGATGGGGATTTTCACTTACTCTCATCAACACAGTCTGATAATGAAGTAGTAGCGATAGCTTTAAAACCAAAAGACTTAGAAGCACAAGCTAGCACAGTCCTATCTTTGCCTAATAGTTGTGAGATTGAGGACAAAAAGAATTTAATAAAAACATTAAGTGAGAAACAACTAGAAACTTTACTTAGCAACCTCCTAAAATATGGAGTTTTGCTTGCTAGTACTGTCGTATTAATAGGTGGAATACTATACTTAATCCGCCACGGTTCTGAGCCTGTTACCTATAATTTTTTTCAAGGAGAACCATCAGAGTTTCGCTCACCCGTAGGTGTAATCAATGCAGTTTTGTCAGGTAGTCGGCGGGGAATTATTCAACTGGGACTGCTGTTATTAATTGCTACGCCTGTTTTGCGGGTAATAATTTCTTTATTGATTTTTATATGGCGACGAGAGTTTATCTACGTTATTGTCACTTTGTTAGTATTAGCAAGTTTAACTTATAGCCTTGTGGGAGCCTATTACTAATATTGTTATTGTGCCAATTAGCAGTCATGTACAGGATTCATATCTGATGCTTGCCACATAGTTTGATAGTAAATAAACCACCGCTATTTGGGTTTAGCAATGCTAAACCCCTACAAAAGATTTGATTTTTATCAACATCTATATTTAGGATTTATGTCAATACTTAATTCCTAAAATTACCTCTTTCAAGGTTACTCATAAAATCTTTGCTTTACTCTCTGCGTCCTCTGCGCCATCTGCGGTTCAAAAATATTTTATTTAACCACAGAGTCACAGAGTACACAGAGTTAAGAGATGAAAAAGGGATTTTTTGACCAAAATTTTTATCCACCTTGAAAAGGCTAGTTCTAAAATTAGCCTGTTTTAGTTGGATGAAGTACCTTAATAGAAAAACTGGCAAACAGATTACCCAAATAAAATTGTACAACTCCCTTAAGAGCCAGATAGAAAATCATTAATAAATCCCATACTTTGCTGAATTAGATTGGTTAGATAGGTTCTTAATAAATCTAATGTTTCCAGAGAACTAGTTCCTGATAACGCAGCAAATGCTAAACTTAGCAACCCAATCAATAAAGCTAAGGTTCTGCCAAAACAACCAGGATTAATTTCCGCAAAACCCAGTTTAGTTTGCCCTAAAACAGCAATCAAGAGAAAAACAATTCCTGCTATGAAAAAGAAGTTATTTGAAGGAAAGTTAGTCATACTGTGTTAAATATCCATATTTTTAATTATAGCGATTATAAAATTTTTTACTTAACCCTAAGATGTGGTTCAAGCTACTTTATTCAGTAATATCATGTCCGTTCAAATTCCCGTCATTGCGTACTCCTTCGGAGAACCCGAAGGGTACGAAGTGAAGCAATCGCAGAGTCCAAGTGATTGCTACTCTTCTCTACGAGACGCTACGCGAACGAGAAGCCGCTCCGCGTCTACGCTCCACTTCGTTCCGCTCGCAATGACATATTAAGGGTAATTAGGCGGACATCATATAATTTGTTCATGGATGAATTTAACCTCAGTTCGATTAACCTCTCCTAAAAAAAAGTAGGGCGTAATAAAAATTACAATTTTGATTTCCCTCATCTAGGAAGAGAGGGGTTGGGGGTGAGAGCAAAAAAGTACTTATGCAATTCACATGTATTTAGTAACTTTTAGTACTAGTAATATTCGCAAATTATCATTGAGTGATTTTCAATACTAAAAAAATACCTGCTTCTTACTTAATACAGCCAAAATTGCAAATAGTATCCTTGCTGTACTAGACTTTTTTTCGCTTTCTAGATTAAACTACACTAGATTGATAGGAATAGTGTGTATTTTTTATGGAAAGCGTCCAAGAAGTTAGTCAAGAGTTGAGTTCAGCAGGGAAAGCACAGTTGGAACAATTACAACCTGCTGTACCCCAAGAGTTAAAAAAAGGTATTTTAAAAAAGCTGAGAGGTGGCTTTTTCCTGGTACTGGGATATTTGCTTTCACCACTGTGTTGGTGGAATGATTTGTTATTTAATTTACCAATCGCCTATTTTTTTGGGTATATATGTAGTTTACTATCCCCCCAATTACTTCTACCTTGTTCGATTATCGGCTACTGGCTATCTAACATTATCGGAATTCTGTTAATGCAATTTGGCTCGGCGGATGTTTTTCAAAATCAAGCCAAAGAGCGTAATTTGAAAAAAGAGCTATTAACAGGTTTAGTTTCTTCTACTGTTTATACCCTTGTAATTATGGTATTGATCCAGTTGAAAATTCTCGATACTCCTGTTTTATTCTTTAATGGTTAGCCCTCAGGCTAGCTAGACAGAGCTATCTTAATTTTCATCACTTTGAAGAAGTTCGCTCAAATTCCAAAATTTGGGCGTTTCTTTACCAACAATTAATGGAAGTTTCCCATTCCATTTTTCTATTGCTTGTCTTTGCAGTATTTCTGTTGTCAATCCATCTCGGAGTAACCTGTTTACTTCAGCCTCTCCTTTTGCTAAATTCACTTTAGCTTCTGCTTCTTTGGCTGCTCTAATAGCTATAAACTCTGCCCGTTTTGCTTCTTGTTCAGCAACTTGTTTTCCTTCTACTGCTTCTTTGAATCGTTCTGAAAAATGAACATGAACTAGAGAAATATCATCAACAGCAATGTGATAATTATCTAGCCGCGTACTTAATGCATTATCTACATCACTTTTAACTTCTCCTCGCTTAGTAATAATTTCTTCAGCAGTATACTTAGCCATGATTTCTTTTAACACTTCTTCAACTGCTGGATTAATAATGCGTTGAATAATGTTTTTTTCGTCGCCAATTTGTTGAAAAATGGTATTTGCTGACTCAGGAATAATATGCCAATTGAGCGCTACATCAGTGAAGACATCTTGTAAATCCTTAGAGGATGCTTCAGCGGAAATTTCCTGATTTTGGACGCGGACACTGAGCTTTTTTACCGTATGGACTAGAGGAACTATTGTGTGAATACCTTCGCCTAGTATCCTATCTTGGACTTTACCAAACTCCATTAAAACACCGCGTTCCCCGGCGTTAACAATAACAAATGGAGTCAAAAATATAGTTATCAATACTAATAGTGCAGTAAATTTACCAGCACTATTAAAAACTGTATATTTTTTCATAGCTATCTTGAAAAGCAAGGTTTTTATTATAAAATACGGTAAATCGGTAGAGATGCTGATTTAATAATGTCTAGATACAAATATGTCATATTTTCGGATATATAGAAATCCGATTTAATATCAATTCAAATGGGTCACAAAAATGTTGTGACCCTACCAATCTTTGGTATTAATGTGATACCCTAGAGGGTGCAGCTATACATACAAAGCTAACCGAACCAGGATAATCATTTGGCGCATCTTCATTAAGAAAGGATATTAGCTAGTCTTGTTGTCTACCAAACTCATCAATTGCTTATCTAATTCGATGAGATAATCTCTACCGTAGACACCATTCTCTAAACCGTTAACGAGATGCATGGGGATGTCTTGAATAATTTCTTCACTGCATGAACCAGCGGCTAGGGCGATTGTTGCTACTGTATCGACATCTCCAGTGAACGCAATACCGTCTCGCAAAAGTTCACTCATGCTGTGATTTCGGGTTACTGCGGTAATTGCGGCTCTAACGCTCATCCATCCTTTAGACTTAACTTTACCTTCCCAGGGCTTAGACCATTCTCCAGATACATAACCTTCGAGAAACTGTCCTAATTTGCGCTTTGTCCCTAGTCGATAAATAAAATAATGGCTCATCAACGCAGCTGCAACGGCGGCGTTAATGCCATCCGGTGTATTGTGGGTAATGGCTGCTTGAATGGTTGCGGCTTCGATTACCTTTTGTGGTGTGGAAAAAATGCCAATAGGCCCTGCACGCATTGCAGCACCACTTTTATCACTATCAGGGCGAATTTTAGCTAAAAACTCTTTGCCATCTGAGATATTGAGGAGAAAATCGTAGAAGCCACCAGCATAACCTTCTCGGCGATCGCGTTTAAAGCAGTTCACAAAACTATCAGCTAACACTTGTGGTGTCCAAGGTGCTTGTGACACAATTACTTCTGCGATCGCAATACTCATTTGTGTGTCGTCTGTATAGCTACCAGGAATGAGTCGATGACGGGGATGTTTCACGTATCGACTCAAATCATTGTCAGCGCTCATTTCGTCAGCGTATTCAAAGCCTGCACCGTAGGCATCGCCAATTGCTAATTCTATGAGCATATCGACTTTAAACTAAGAAAGGACGAGCCAACAAAAAGCTAGAAATCGTTTTCGCATCTACTGGTTCACCGTCTAGAAAGGCTTTCTCTAGTTCTTGTGGCGTGTAATAGAGGATTTCAATATCTTCATCGTCTTCTTTGGCTGGCGGTGTCTCTAACTTTTCTAAATCTCTCGCCAGAAAAGCGTAGAGGATTTCATCAGAATAACCAGGAGCAAGAAAAAATTCTCCTAATTTATCCCATTTTTGGGCACGATAACCAGTTTCTTCTTGAATTTCCCGCTGTACTGTTTCTAGGGGATCTTCATTGGGTTCTAAAGTACCTGCGGGAAATTCGATGATTCTTCCTTGAATTGCAAAACGATACTGACGCAGCAGTATCAGCTTACCCTCTGCTGTTACAGGCACAGCTAGCGCACCACCGGGGTGTCGAATACATTCCCATTCTCCCTCGGCTTTGTTAGGTAACCGCAAGCGATTAACTTCAAAATTAAACTTGCGTCCTTTATAGAACAAGCGCTGTCTCAGCAGCTGTGGTAATTCTCTACCTAATGGCATAGTACAATTGTGTTGTCTCTAGATACACAGCTTCACAGTGATGCTGTTTGTACAAATCATCTGTTTTCTGCGGTTATGGGTTGTAATTTTAACTGCCCATCAATAAATGTACATCAGAACAGTTTACTTCTTTAACCAGATCTTTAATTACACATCCGGATACTGGTTCTACCCAGTCCGGTGCAATTTCTGCTAAGGGAATCAAAACAAAAGCTCGCTCCCGCATTCGGGGATGGGGAATTTGTAAGGTTGGTGTATCCAAAATTAAGTCATCATATAATAACAAATCTAGATCTAGGGTGCGAGGCCCCCAACGTTCTTGACGAACACGCCCAAATTTTTGTTCGATCGCTAATAAAGTTTCTAATAACAGGTGCGGTAGCATGGAGATTCTGATGGTAGCGCAGCCGTTTAAGTAATCTGGTTGTGGTGGCCCTATAGCTTTAGTTTTATACAAATGGGACTTGGCTTCTAGAAGAATTCCTGGTGTTTTGGCTAAAGTGGCGATCGCGGCTGCTAAAATTTCCTCTGAATCGCCCATATTGCTACCCAACGCGATCGCCGCACTCACACCTTTAACTATTGCACTCTTTGTGAACATAATGCTCATCCTCGTTCCTCTATCTATACTTGGAGCATATTTCCATTTGCCGATCGCCGTTCTTTTACAAGTAATTACTTATTTTAATGTATTATTTATTACCATAAAAATTTAAAATTATTCCCAAAAATTATTGTCTGTAATTGTATTCACTGATTTATTTATGGGATATTATCTATCTTTGTGATCAGCGCCAAACTCTGCTTTTTTGGCAGATTGAATGGGCAAGCAACGGCAAATTTATTTGCTGTGTTGGCATGGGCGATATTGTGTATAATACTGACCATACAGGACGGGTAATTAACCTGTCTAAAAACCAAATTACTGCCTGAAACCCAGGCTAGGCAGTTGCTCCACTTGGGGTTTGTCAAAGTAGAGCAACTACCTCACTCAACCTCGACAATTGAAGATTGATGGATTCTATTCCCTAGTTTTAGTTGTTGAGGCGGTAGCTTGAGTTGGCGAAAACGTACCTGGACATCGAGTGGCTACGCGCTCCCATGCTCCCGTGGAAACGTCAAGTAATATCTAGCATTGTCTAGGTATTATGTAGCATATTGTCAAACTAACACAAAGGTGGTAAGCTGACCGCGAAACTGCTGGTGGTTAGGTAATAACTACATTTGAGCGAGGAACTAACGTGGGGAAACTGACCTCCTGGTTCAAGCAAAGATCAACTGATACAAGTGCATCTGACAAGGAGAACGCGCGATTGTCGCCTGGTAATAATCTCGAAAATGAAGAATCTGTAGATGAGAACTTACCACAAACACAGGTGGGCAAAGGAAAGCAGGTGCTAAGCCAGATGCAAAGCGTCTCATCTGGGGTAATTGCCAGACTATCCACCAGGGAAAAACCGTTTTATCGCCGCCTTTGGTTCTGGGCAAGCTTGAGCGTAGGTGGTGGCATAATCGCCTTTAACTACGGGATTAACAGCATAGACCGGACATTGCCAGATAAATCTGAGTTGAGTGCTGTTGTCAGAGAGCAGACATTGACCATCAAAGCGGCTGACGGTACTATTCTACAACAGCAAGGTGAAGCAGCAAGAGAACAGTTACAACTGGAACAAATACCAGATAACTTGAAAAAAGCTTTCATCGCCTCAGAAGATAGAAGATTCCAGCAACACAAGGGAGTTGATCCGCAAGGCATAGTCAGAGCAGTTTGGAATAACTTGCGATCGCAAGATGTAGTCGAAGGCGGTAGCACCATCACCCAACAGCTAGCGCGGATTTTGTTTATCAAACAAGAAAAAACAATCTGGCGCAAACTCAAAGAAGTTCGTCTGGCACAGAAGATTGAAACCGAATTGACTAAAGACCAGATTCTGGAGCGTTACTTGAATTTGGTGTATTTGGGATCTGGGGCTTATGGTGTAGCCGATGCGTCATGGGTATATTTTAGTAAAACGGTGGATCAACTGACCTTACCAGAAATGGCTACCATAGCCGGATTGGCACCAGCCCCCAGCCTCTACGCCCCAGACAAAAATCCGGAAGCGGCGAAAGCTAGGCGGAACTTGGTGTTGCAAAGGATGCAAGAAGATGGTATAATTACAGCCGCCGAAAGGGAAGCAGCAACCAAAGAACCACTAACTGTCACCAGTAGTTTACCTAAGCGACTGCAAGTAGAATCACCCTACTTTACTACCTATATTCAAAAAGAATTGCCCAAGTATGTCTCCCCTGATGTGTTAGCAGGCGGGGGTTTAGTGGTAGAAACCACCTTAAACCCGACTTGGCAGAAATCCGCAGAAGAAGCAGTAGCCAAAACCTTGCGAAATCAAGGACGCTGGGAGAACTTTAAACAAGCAGCAATGGTAGCGGTAGACCCCCGGAATGGTGAAATTCAGGCAATGGTTGGGGGTAAAGACTTTGGCAAAAACCAGTTTAATCGCGTAACGCAAGCCCAGCGTCAACCAGGTTCGACATTTAAAGGATTTGTCTATGCGACGGCGATCGCTAGTGGTAAAAACCCCTACGATACTTACGAAGATGAACCCTTTGTCGTAGACGGTTATGAACCAAAGAACTTCAGTGAAAAATTCCACGGTTCGATGAGTATGCGAGATGCCCTCACTCGTTCGATTAACATAATTGCGGTGAAGGTGTTAATCAATGTGGGATTTGAGCCAATGATTAAACTCGCCCACGATATGGGAATTAAATCAGAACTTAAGCCTACATATTCCTTGGCACTGGGTTCTAATGAAGTGAATCTGCTGGAATTGACTAGCGCTTATGGTAGCTTTGCGACTCAAGGCTTGCACACAGAAGTTCATGGGATTCGCCGTATCCTGAACCGCCAGGGTAAGGTAATTTGGTCAGCTGATTTTGCCCCCCAGCGAGTTCTCGATGCTGATAGTGCTGCAATCATGACATGGATGCTACGCAATGTCGTAGAAGAAGGTACTGGTGGTGCTGCCCAATTAGATAATAGACCAGTGGCTGGCAAGACTGGCACCTCCGATGAAGCCAGGGATTTATGGTTTATTGGCTACATTCCCCAAATCGTCACCGGAGTTTGGTTAGGTAACGATGACAATCGCCCGACTTGGGGTAGTAGCGGTAGTGCGGCTTATACATGGCATGAATTTATGGAAAAAGCCGTCAAAGATATGCCAGTAGAAAAATTTCCTAAACTTCCCAAACTGGAAGGTCGTAAAGGCACCATCAAAGCCCAACCCCTGAAACCCAAACGAATTGTGAATAAAGCTGTATCCTCGAAGGATGACGATGAGGACAATTCTAGCAATGAAGAGCGTCCATCGAGAAGGCGGAGAAATTATCAAGCAGAGCAGCAACAAGATGAGACTCCCAGGCGGCGCAGACGTTATTACCAACAGCAAGATGATGACACATCTTCATCTCGTAGACGGCGGCGGTATCGCAGCGAAGAATCAAGCAATAGCAGTGATTCTTCAGAATCTCGTCCTAGACGGCGCTCTCGGCAGGTAGAATCATCTGAGCCTTCGACCCCTCGGAGATCTCGGAGGTCATCATCATCATCATCCTCCTCCTCAGGTAGTAGCTCATCTGGTTCGGGAAATTCATCACCATCACAGCCTTCTTGGCGGGAGAGACTCAGACCATCCTCTTCGCAATGACAACTATCACCTAAGTTGCTAGCGATCGCCTGCTGGGAAATGCCGCGACTACAGGATTTTTCTCAAGCATGGGGAAACCCAAATAAGGGCGGGGAGACCCAAATAAGGGCGGGGAAACCCAAATAAGGGCGGGGAGACCCCGCCCCTACTGTACATGTCGCATTTTTTGTTCAAATTTGTATCACCAAGGGATTAATTTTTAATGGTTCAAACTCCGGGGGGATGTTAGGTGTTACGCTCGTTTTATAGTCTAATAAGCAGTGTTACCTAGATTAGGAGAATATACTCATGCTTTTATTGATGCAGACAGCAGCACAAGCGGCAGATGGGTCGCATTTTCCTTTTGCTTTTACCTTTGTTTATGTATTTGGTTTTATTGCTGCTGTCACCATTGGTTCCATCGCCTGGTTCAACTCTAAGCGTCCACCCGGTTGGGAAAGCAAAGAGCGTCCAGACTTTGTACCCCAGGTTCAAAAAGAAGAGACTCCGGGTGTGGGTGAACCGAAGTCATAAGCTCTGATCAAGCTGAATTAAATTAGCAAAATTTAAAATCATCAACAGGCGCGGTAAACCGCGTCTGATTAACTCAAAAATCATAAATCTCTGTTAGTTTTGAACTTCAACCCAACGCCGATAAAGCTTTTGAATTTGTTTGAGTAAAGCATTGTGAGCTGATTGGGTTGATTCGCTAGCTTTAGTAATCTCCTGTAATTTTGTCAAGAGTCTTGCTTCTTCGATAGCCACGTCGCCGTCGCTGTAAATTAAACCACTGATCGCTTCAATTAGGCTGACACAATCTTCAATGCTGGGGCGATCGCCTAAATATTCTTGCACCCAGCTATAGCACTCTTTTGGCTGTACAGGAACTAATTCGTACAACCACGGCTTAATCTCTGGATCGGTAGCGACACCTTTAGCTTGGGCTATTTCTCGGAGGTATTGTCTTTCTTCTGGCTGGATGACACCATCAATCCAAGCTGCACCGATCAGGATTTTCACTAAGTTTTTCACATTGGAATCAGTAACCATGCTGCATCCTCTGGGAGATTTTAACCTCCATCAAATCTTACAGTCCCGTTACAGTAATCACTCGGAATCATTAGTTTTTCTTAAGCGAGTCATAAAAAAGCCATCCATATTCTGGCGCTGCGGCCAGACTTTGCACCACCCCTCTGGGCTGGAATAGGCAAAAAGTGGTGAATCTGGACTAGGAGCCTCGATTTCCCAGTTAGGAGACGCAGCTAAAAATTGGGAAATCACTGCTTCGTTTTCTGCTGGATGTAGTGTACAGGTGGCGTAGACTAAAACTCCACCAACTTTGACAAATGTTGAACTATGTGATAATAATTCTTGTTGCAGTTGGGAGAGTTCTTGGACAGTTTCTGGTGTTTGTCGCCAACGCGCATCCGCATGACGATGGAGAGTTCCCAAACCAGAACATGGTGCATCTAGTAAAACACGGTCTGCGGTATTTTTAAATTGTACAAACTGGCGACTGTCCCCAGTACAAATTTGAATAGATTGCAAATTCAAGCGTTGCGCATTTTCTTGCAGTTTTCGCAGTCGGGAAGCAGTGCGATCGCAAGCCCAAATTTTCCCTTTATCCCCCATCAACTCAGCGATGTGAGTTGTTTTCCCACCGGGCGCAGCACAAGCATCAATCACCACCTCACCAGGTTGGGGGTCTAGCAAATGACTTACCAACTGGGCGCTACTATCCTGTACCACCCACCAACCTTCACTAAAACCAGGTAAATTTTTAATCGAACCACTGTTGCTAATTAATCTTAAAGCTTGCGGTAAGTGCGGCAGGCGCTTCACTAAAATATCAGCCGATTTTAACGCCTGTTCCACCAAATCAATAGAAGTGCGCAGCGGATTGATGCGCAAGTCAATAGTTGGTGATTGATTCATCCATTCACACAACTGTTCTGTTTCCGTAAAACTTAGTTGTTCTAACCATACTTGAATAATCCAGTCAGGAAAGCTGTGTAAAATACCCAAGCGTTCCGCAGGATTTTCTCTTAGTTGTAAGGGGAGATGGGAAGCAAAGGAGGGGGATGAGGGAGATGAGGGAGACACTGCTAGCCCATCTTTGCCATCTACCTCTGTTTGTCTAATATATTGACGTAACAGACCATTCACAAAACCCGTCAGTCCCGCAAAGCCGTTTTCCTTAGCCAGTTGGACTGTAGTATTCACAGCCGCAGAGGGCGGAATGCGTTCTTGATAGCACAGTTGGTATAAGCCAAGATGCAGGATAGTGCGGAGGTTTGCAGGTTGTTGATGGGATTTCTTTTTGGCGAATTGGTCAATCAAAGCGTCGAGGGTACGTTGTCGCCTGACACTGCCATAAACTAATTCTGTGACTAAACGGCGATCGCTATCTTGTAATTTAACTTTTTGCAGCACCTTATCTAGAGCTACATCAGCATAAGCCCCTTTGTGAACATCTCGCAGGGCTAGAAATGCTATTTGACGAGGGTTTATCATAGAAATATTGAAACTTTAATATCATTCAAGTATTTGTGCTTATATCAAATTTTAATCAAATGTAGTGTTTGTCATTGCGACCGGAACGTAGTGAAGGGAAGCAATCTCGTTTATCCCAAGCTACTACAACAGGCTACAACTTAGTCTGACTTACGATTAAGTTTTTGATATATACACTCAATAGCTTTTTCAACTGTATCAAGCTCAAACAGAATTTCATCAGGAATATTTTCCAACTCAAATTCAAGTTCTATTTCGATAGCGATCTCAACCCCATCTGATATGTTACCTGTTTTGATTGCTATCAGTTGCCCAGAATAATATTCAGATTCCTGAGACTTAAAATCAATAACACGACCATTATAAAATTTTTTTCTTATATCATAAATTTCAAAACTAAAGAGTGGAAAATCCAGTCCAATCTCTTGTTCATTAATTTCCAAGTTTCTTGCAACAATTTGTTGAATTTTTTGATAAATTTCTTCACGTTCCACCCAAGGACTCCTGGTTGTTGAGAATTTAGTATGCTTTATTATGTATAAAAGTAATACCAATTTGAAAAAAGAATGCGACAGATGGTAGGGAACACTGCCGTGCCCTCTAGAATATATTGATGTGTCGCAAACATTATTTGAATTGGTATAATGTTTTATATATTATATACATTCAAAAAAATATTTATTGCAGATGGATTAGCCCAACAAATTTTGCATATTGGACATTTGCCAGCATCCAAAATTATTAATTTTTCACTGTTAAATAAAGTCAAATAATTACAAATTGTATGGTATTTTAAGATTTTATATAATTTTAAACTCACAAGTCACAAACTTGGGAAGCATTACTTGAATCAAATTCTGCAAAACTAATCAATTCTAAATAATCAGGGTTGCGCATCAATTCTTTTGCTAACAAAAATCCGCTAATTGTCCAAGTTTGATATCTTCTCGCTTCTTTACCAATTAACAACCCTCTTGTACCATCGTAATATTGCGGCCATTCATCTTCACTAAGCCGGGTTTGAGCAATTTCAATGGCACGTTTAGCAATACTTATTCTACCTGTTTTCTGAGCAGCCGCAGTTAACAACCACAATAAAACAGGCCAACTGCCACCATTATGGTAAGACCAAGGGATATTTTTGGGGTCACATCCTGTAAAAATTCTGTACTCTTCTTTTTCTATGGCGGGGAAACAGATTTTCATCGGCATTTCTGCTACTAAATCGTCCCACTGTTCTTCAATAATATTCATGATCGCTTGTGATTGGCGATCGCTAGCTAAAGAAGAAAGAATCGCCATCAAATTTCCCAGTGAAAAGAAGCGAGTATCTAGCTGCGAGGGACCTACATTACCTGCTAAATAACCACCGTTTTTTGGTAACCAAAGAGCCAACTTAGCATAAGCAATTGAATCTGCATATATATTGAACTGATTGACTGCTGTGTGACCATATTCTTCACCCTTAAAGCGATAAATTACATTCAGGCGATGTAGATCTATCCAATAATGATTCCGAATATGATCTCGTAGTAAAGGTAAGCGATTATCAATACCTATAACAATCTCTTCATCGCCTGCACAAATTAGTAGCTTACGCGCAGCACGCAAGGCTGTATAGAATAGAGATTGAATTTCTAAAGGATACCCATAAATACCCAAACGCCGTTGAATCATACAAGCACCATCTGGAACTAATAGCGTTGGGTACATATCAAATCGAGTCGCCAAGCAGAGTTCCATAATTAACATGATTCCCTGCTGAAACTCCGGCTGCAAGGCAAATTTTATATCTTTAGTGGCTTTGACATAGGCATATAAAATAATAATCCACCATAAACAGGAATCAACAGGTGTAACTCTAGCGATCGCATGTTCGCCAAAATCTGCTTCTAAATATTCTTGCTCATTAGTTGATACAACTTTGAAGCTGGCTGGTATTAAACCTCTACCAGGCGTGTAAGCATTTAATAGATTTTGCTTAGGTTGTAATTTTAAAGTTTCTTCGAGAAAATTACGGACAATATCATATCTACCTTTGATGAGAAAAAGTAAGGCTGAAGATACAAAATCTCGAACAAAACAATGATCATAATTCAATGCTACTTGTGATACTTCGCCAGCAGCGATTGTACCTATAGGGCGACCTTGATAGTAAACAATCGACTTTTCTAGTAATTCCCATGCTTGTTTTTCTATCTCATCAAATATTACTAATTCCTCTCTTTCCATAGCGATAACCACTCCATATTTATTGCATTTTTGCAGTAACTGATACTTTTATTTTTCTTTGTTGATGCAATGCTTTTTTGCAGATTAATAGAGACAACATATATAGTCGCTGAGCTTTTATCACAATCTTTCCAGCACTATAATTAATTGTCCATTCTCTCAGGATAGCCCAATTTTTTGGGTTACTTCATTTTCGATAATCACATATTTTTAAAATTATCATTGAGAGCAATTTAGAAAAAATAAAAGCCCCTATAGCTACAAAGGGGCTGTTAAAATATTGTTTATCCTGAACAGTCAGTTTATTTTTCGTAGCAATAGAATCATGCTGCTATCGAGGCATGTATGGATCTATACTGCCAATTTCAAACTCACATGCTCTAGAAACTGCTTCAGGGGATAATTCATCAAAACTCACTAATCGTAAATAACTGGGGTTAGCTGTCAGTTCTTTGGCTAATAAAAATCCAGCAATTGACCAAGTTTGATATTTCCTCGCTTGCTTACCAATCAATCGTCCTTTTTTACCATCGTAATATTCTGGCCATTCATCTTCACTCAGACGTGTTTGGGCAAGTTCAATCGCCTTTTTCCCCAAATCTGTTTTGTTAGTTTTTACAGCAGCAGCAGCTAACATCCACATCAACACAGGCCAGCTGCCAGCATTATGATAAGACCAGGGAATATTTTTCGGATCGCAGCCGGTAACAATTCTATACTCTTCATGTTCCAATGCTGGAAAACAAATTTTCATGGGCATATCTCCCACTAAATCGTCCCAGCGTTCTTCAATTAGAGTCATAATCGCTTGTGACTGTTCTTCAGTAGCTAAGTCAGAAACGATCGCCATCAAATTCCCAAGTGAAAAGAAGCGTGTATCTAGTTGCGAAGGGCCTACATTACCAGCTAAATAACCACCTTTTTTTGGCAACCATTTGTCCAATTCATAATAGGGAAGAGAGTCTACATATATATTGAATAAATTGACTGCTCCTTTGCCATACTCTTCACTCTTGAAGCGGTAAATTGCATTCAGTCGATTAATATCTATCCAATAATGTTGACGAATATGACCGCATAAAAGAGGTAAGCGATTATCAATTGCTGCTACAACATCTTGATTACCTTGACAAATTAGCAATTCGCGAGCAGCACGCAGAGCCGTATAAAATAAAACTTGAATTTCTAGAGGATGACCATATATACCCAAACGCCGGTCAATCATACAAGCGCCATCTGGAACTAATAGCGTTGGGTACATATCAAAGCGGTTCGCCAAGCAGATTTCCATAATCAACCTGATACCGTTTTGGAATTCAGGTTGATAGGCTATGGAATAATCTTTCGTGGCGACTACATAAGCACGCAACAAAATAATCCACCAGAGACAGGAGTCTACAGGTGTAACTCGTGCGATCGCGTGTTCGCCAAAATCAGCTTCTAGATATTCCTCTCCATTGAGAGAGACAACTTTAAAGCTAGCTGGAATTAAACCTCTTCCTGGCTTATATGCATCTAACGCCCTTTCTTTAGGCTGTAACTTTAAAGTTTCTTCGAGAAAATTGCGGACAATTTCCGTTTTACCCTTAATCAGAAAAATCAGAGCCGAAGAAACAAAATCTCGGACAAAGCATTGGTCGTAATTTAGAGCCTCTACAGACGGATCGTATGCGGCCAAAGTCCCAATAGGGCGACCTTGATAATAGATAATCGACTTTTCTATTGCTTGCCAAGCTTCTTCTTGTATATTGTCAGCTATTACCAATTCGTTTAGTTGCATCGCCAGAATAACTCCACTAGGATTGTAAATTGATGGTAGATGCGTTTTGATTTATGCTGCTATTGCGATCATAACAAAGACGATTTTTTCAATAGCAAATAGAATTTGGGAATAAATGATGAAATCTCAAAAATATGTCTGTAACTGCCAATTTTTTTTGCAGATTGACTGACAGTTAATATGCTTTTAAGCAATGAGCATTTTGGTGAAGGGCAATTTTGGCTCTTTCACCTTCAGCAATAATATTACTTTTACAGCAGTTACGCAAAATATATTTTTAAATTTTTGACCAAGATTTTCTATCTAGAAAGCTTGATGTGACAACAAAAAATATATTTCTAGCACTGTTTAAGATTTCCTTAAAAATATCACTAGTTACAGTATCTCTATTAAGTAGGATTTAGATTTTGAAACTACAAAATTAATTTATTCCCCTATAACTTAATAATTTATAATGTTTTTTCAAAATATGCAATATAAGTAATTAAATTTTTTTAAAAGTCAATCCTTCTTAAGGGTTATATATTCTAACCTACATATTCATTAAGTGGCGAGCCTCTCGAAGTAAGTAGCTAAAAGACAAGGTATACCAGAGTTAGAAACAACAAATCTTTATATGCTTGCTCACAAAGCAAAAATAGCTCATATTAGGCGAATTTAAAGTAATGTTTGTAACAATAAAAAAATTTATCAAGATTTAGATTCAGCTAGCGACGGTGCTATTTGCTGGAGTTAAGTCTCACCCATAGACATAGACCCAAAGGAAGAGAGTAGGGATGGAAAGGCACTTGCATCTGTGCCAATTGGCAGCTTAAATTAATAAACTCTGCTCTGAATGTTACTTTGCCATTGCTCCAGAAACTTTTGATAAGCC
Organism: Calothrix sp. NIES-2100; assembly: GCF_963875285.1. Classification (NCBI taxonomy): domain Bacteria; kingdom Bacillati; phylum Cyanobacteriota; class Cyanophyceae; order Nostocales; family Calotrichaceae; genus Calothrix; species Calothrix sp. NIES-2100. The sequence continues at coordinate 5,658,885 of NZ_CAWNLA010000001.1, read as the reverse complement.
TGATTCAGTGCTTGCATTGAGGTTTTAGCATTCTCAGAATTATTAACATCAGGATGATACAATCTAGCTAATCGACGGTAAGCAAGCTTCACATCTTTGGGATGAGCCTCTCGATCTACGCCCAAAACTTCCCACCATGACCCAGAAAGTATAGTGTCGAGTGTGAATTTATCAAAGCTTGGAGTTTGTTGCCAAATCTTGACTGTACCATTATTACCGCCACCGATCAGGGTTTTGCCATCAGGACTAAAAGCTACGGGACTACGACCACAAAAAGTTTGTATTAGTTCCCCTGTTTGGATATGCCAAATGTTGATCGCACCATCGCTGCTACTGGCTAAGGTTTTACCATCGCTGCTGAGGCTAATAGATAAAACCGCCGTCGAGTGTCCAGTCATGGTGCAGAGTAATTCGCCAGTGTTGAGATTCCAGAGTTTAATTGTGGTGTCTGTACTACCACTAATCAAAGTTTGACTATCAGTACTAATAGCAATTGTATTCACTGCTCCTAAATGTGAAGATAAAATAGAGCGCTGTTTCCAAGTTTCGACATCCCAAATTCTGATAGTTTTATCCGCACTACCACTAACAATAGTTTTGCCATCAGGACTAAAATTCACAGTGAAAACTGCATCTAAATGTCCATTTAAGGTACATTTTATTGTTCCAGTATAGCTGCCCCAAATTCTGATAGTTTTATCATTACTACCACTCGCAATGTATTTACCATCAGGGCTAAAGGCTACTGAGTGAACAAAACCATTATGGCTGTAGGGAGAGTTTAAATAAGAAAATGTACGTAAGAATTTTCTTGTATCTATCTGCCAACTGCTAATTTTGCGATCGACACTACCACTGATAATTTTCTGTCCATCGGGACTAATAGCCACAGATAAAACAGCCTCTGCTTGTCCAGAGAAAGTATACAGCCATTTTCCGGTGGTTAAATTCCAGAGATGAACTTGTCTATCATTACTGCCAGTAACAAGGATATTACCATCAGGACTAATAGCGATCGCATTCACTGCTGCTAAGTGTCCCTTAAGTGTGTTCACACATTTCCAAGCTTGAGTGACTGAGGTTGTGACAGGAATTATTTTTGTTTGAATTTTGGGAGTCTCAGGTTGGGGATTAACAAATTTATCATCCTGCGGTTTCTTTTTTTCTTTTAATTCAGCCTTCAATGCTTGCAACTCATCTTCAATTTCCAAAGCAGCAAATTTTTGATTGAGATCCTCACCAGATAAAAATGCCTCCAACTCCATCACTGCTGCGGCATAATAATCCATCTGTAAGACTTTATCTTCCATTCGTTCAAAAACCTGTGTGGGAGTTTCCCGAATTTCCGATTCATCTAAAAGCTTGGCGATACCATAAGCAGCGAGTCCCACTACCGCACCAACCCCTACCATAGGTACTGTACCAATACCAAACGCCAGCCCTATTTTTGGTGCAACCAATCCCATACCACCCACGACGCTAGAAAAGCCAGCACCACCAACTGCGCCAATTCCCATTGCACCAAAAGCAGCTGCATCTCCTTGTGCTATGGCTGTAAAAGCGCCATAGACTGCTGCACCACCCACAGCACCAATCCCAACTACTGGAACTGTACCAATTCCAACTGCACCAAATCCTCCGCCTAACCCCATCCCGCCAACTGTTGCGGAAACACCAGCGCCTGTTATGCTGCCTCCAACAATAAATGCTGCACCTGTTTGAGAATTTTTAGTCACTGTATATTAATTTGGAGAATCTCTTTATCAACGATGCTCCAGATAAAAAACAGATGAGAATGGAAAAAATACTTAAAACTTTGTCTATCTTCTTCAGGTTCAATTTCTATAGTGAAGTTCATAGCCTCTGACAGAACCAGAAAAACAGACAAGCCCCTAAATCTACTTATGGTTAACATAGATTGGCACAAAACACAAATCCTAGATATGCGGATTGTCATCGCTAAATTTTGAATTTTGAATTTTGAATTCCTCGAAGGGGTTGACGGTATTGTAGTAAAAGCGATGCCTGGATAAAACAAAGAATTTATATGACTTCGGTTTCTCCTCATAAAAAAGCCAAAGCCTTAAAACCCACTAGCCGCCGCCCTGCTAAGGAACTGTGCAGCGAGTGCGGACTGTGCGACACATACTACATTCACTACGTCAAAGAAGCCTGTGCCTTCATCAATCAGCAAATAGGCGAACTAGAAGCACAAACCCACACCCGCCCCCGCAATCTCGATAATCCCGATGAACTCTACTTTGGTGTTCATCAAGACATGATGGCGGCGCGGAAACAGCAGCCCATCGAAGGGGCACAGTGGACAGGTATTGTAAGTTCCCTTGCCATTGAAATGCTGAATCGCAGGCTAGTTGAAGGTGTTGTCTGCGTGCAAAACACCAAAGAAGACCGCTTTCAACCGATGCCCATCATCGCCCGTACCCCAGAGGAAATACTGGCAGCCAGAGTAAACAAACCAACACTTTCACCCAATCTCTCAGTTTTAGAGCAAATAGAAAAATCTGGGATGAAACGGCTGTTAGTGATTGGAGTTGGTTGCCAAATCCAGGCATTAAGAGCCGTAGAAAAACAGCTAGGCTTAGAAAAGCTGTATGTATTAGGTACACCTTGCGTAGATAATGTTACCCGCGCCGGACTGCAAAAATTCTTAGAAACCACCAGCCGATCGCCTGATACAGTCGTGCATTACGAATTCATGCAAGACTTCCGCGTTCACTTCAAACATGAGGACGGCTCTACAGAAACTGTGCCGTTCTTTGGCTTAAAGACCAATAAACTCAAAGATGTCTTTGCCCCCTCATGCATGAGTTGCTTTGATTACGTGAATTCTCTAGCAGATTTAGTTGTCGGCTACATGGGCGCACCCTTTGGCTGGCAATGGATTGTAGTTAGAAATGATACAGGAAAAGAAATGCTGGACTTGGTAAAAGACCAGTTAGACACCCAACCTGTGATGTCCCAAGGTAATCGGAAAGAAGCTGTACAACAAAGCATTCCAGCTTACGATAAAGCTGTAACTCTTCCCATGTGGGCAGCAAAATTGATGGGGGTGGTAATTGAGAAAATTGGCCCGAAAGGTCTGGAATATGCCCGATTTTCGATTGATTCTCACTTTACGCGGAATTACCTGTATGTGAAGCGGAATCACCCGGAGAAGTTGGAAGCCCATGTGCCGGAATATGCTAAACGGATCGTTGAGCAGTATAAGTTACCGGAAGAATAGCTCACGCAAAGGCGCAAAGACGCAAAGGAATGCTTAATGTCTTTGCGTCGGAGTTTTATAAACCGTTGACAACTCTGGAAATTCCGTCTTTGATTAGCAAGGCTCCAAAGTTGATGAGTAAGCCAAGGCGCTTGTTAGCAAGGCGAAGATGGGTTAACAATTGCTTTTTGTGTACCGGATGTAATGTTTCTACAGATTTGTTTTCGACAATTACCTTGTCTTCAACAATCAAGTCTGCCCGAAAACCCACCTCCAAATGCACATCTTCGTAAATAACAGGTATTGGTTTCTCCACTTCTACCCGCAAACCTCGCTTTCGTAACTCATATACCATAGCCGCTTGATACACAGACTCCAGTAAACCAGGCCCCAAAGTAGTGTGAACCTTGTAAGCAGCATCAACAATTTCCTTAGCAATCTCATTCTCATGCATCTTTCTTTGCGCCTACCCTTCGGGAAGCCACTTCGTGTCTATGCGCCTTTGCGTGAGACAATCCTAACTCATGTTACTTATGTGACCATCATCAAGCAGACCCCACAGCTTCTATCGCGGCTTCCAATGCGATCGCAACATGCGTCCAATGCGTCCCCCCTTGGCAATAAACCACATACGGTTCACGCAAAGGCCCATCTGCGGAAAATTCCAAAGTACTGCCCTCGATAAATGTTCCCCCAGCCATGACTACCTGGCTCTCATACCCCGGCATTTCATCGGGGATGGGGTCGAGGTAGGAACCGATAGGAGAATTCTGTTGTACGGCTTTACAGAAGGCTATGAGCTTTTGGGCTGAACCGAGTTTAATTGCCTGAATGACATCGCGGCGGGGGGCAAATGGGGCAGGATTGACCGGATAACCAAGTTTGTCAAAGACGTAACCCGTGAGGTGAGTGCCTTTCATCGCCTCTCCCACCATCTGCGGGGCAAGAAATAAGCCTTGGAATAACAGCCGATTTTGGTCAAAGGTAGCACCGCCATAACTACCAATACCCGGGGCGGTGAGGCGACAGGCGGCGGCTTCTACTAAGTCAGCACGACCGGCAACATAACCACCGGCGGTGACAATCGTCCCACCAGGATTTTTAATCAATGAACCCGCCATTAAATCAGCACCGACATCTGTGGGTTCTTTGGTTTCAATAAATTCGCCGTAGCAGTTGTCTACAAAGCAAACGGTGTGGGGGTTTTGCTGTTTAACTAATTGGACAATTTTTTCAATATCGGCAATAGATAAACTAGGTCGCCAGGAATAGCCACAGGAACGTTGAATTAATACTAAACGAGTGCGATCGCCCACACTAGTACTTAGGGCTTGCCAATCTATAGTTCCGTCCGCAGTTAAGTCTAATTGGCGGTAATTTATGCCAAACTCAATAAGGGAGCCTTGTCCTTGACCCCTTAAACCAATGACTTCTTCGAGCGTATCGTAGGGAGAACCGACCACTGCTAACATTTCATCTCCAGGACGTAGCACACCAAATAAGGCACAAGCGATCGCGTGAGTCCCAGAAACAAACTGCACCCGCACTGCCGCAGCTTCGGCACCCATTACTTGGGCAAATACTTTATCTAAAGTTTCTCTTCCTAAATCATCGTGACCGTAGCCACTTACACCTGCAAAGTGGTGTGCGCCTACACGTTGGTGACGAAAGGCATTTAGCACTCGTTGAAGATTTTGCTTGACCTGAGCGTCAATTCCAGAAAAAATCTCTAACAGTGCCTGTTCTGCTTGCCGCAGCTGTTCCAAGCTGTTCATTGGTTCCTCATTAAAAAAAAATAGCGCAGATTAGGCTTAACATTTCCTACAGGTTTCTCATGACAATTGCTACCTCAACCAAACTTACAATTAACTGGGTTAATACCCTATTCTTCGCTGCATTGCACATCGGAGCGCTGTTTGCCTTGCTTCCTAGTAACTTTAGCTGGAGTGCAGTTGGTGTCGGTTTATTGCTCTACTGGATAACTGGTGGTTTAGGTATTACTCTAGGTTTTCACCGCTTGGTTACCCATCGCAGTTTTCAAACTCCCAAGTGGTTGGAATATCTATTGGTGCTTTTCGGAACTCTCTCTTGTCAAGGCGGGCCAATTGAGTGGATAGGCACACACCGTATCCATCATCTACACTCGGATACTGAAAAAGACCCCCATGATTCTAATAAGGGTTTTTGGTGGAGCCATATGGGTTGGCTGATTTATCACGCACCCGCTCACGCTGAAGTTCCTCGCTTCACTAAAGACATTATCGATGACCCAGTTTATCAGTTTTTGCAAAAATATTTTATTCTCCTCCAGGTGGCGCTAGGTTTGTTGCTATTGGCGATCGGCGGTTGGCCGATGGTTGTTTGGGGAATTTTTGTGCGCATTGTTTGGGTTTACCACTGTACTTGGTTAGTAAATAGTGCTACACATAAATTTGGTTACCGTAGCCATGAATCTGGCGATCGCTCGACCAATTGCTGGTGGGTAGCTTTACTAGTGTTTGGCGAAGGCTGGCACAATAATCACCATGCTTTCCAATACTCAGCTCGTCACGGCTTGGAATGGTGGGAAATAGATCTGACTTGGATGACTATTCAATTGCTACAAGTGCTTGGTCTGGCGACAAATGTGAAGCTGGCAGATAAAAAGTCCTAACTTCAGTCATTGTGGTCAGTCAAACCTTGACATTGCACAGGTGACTGTACAAAGTTAATGAGTGACGCAATTTTTCTAGCAACTGAGATATTAATTTACTAATTCCGCAAAAAGGATAGCTTAGGTTGCTATAATCCGAAACGCAAATGTTAAGAAATTTTGCGGCAAGCCACTTTGTGGTGTGTTGGTGATAGATTTTGTTGTTTTTCAGGTTTTCATGACTACATCAATAATCAAAAATCAAAAACAAGCTTATGACCTGGGTAATTCCGACCTAAGGCTAAAAGATATTATTAAAACCTTGCCAAAGGAGTGCTTTCAAAAAAATAGGCGTAAAGCTTGGACGAATGTGGCGACTGCTGTTTTGATGGTGGCTTTAGGCTACTTCAGCTTAGCTATTTCTCCTTGGTTTCTCCTGCCCTTTGCTTGGATTTTTACAGGCACTGCTTTAACAGGTTTTTTTGTCATCGCTCATGATTGTGGTCATCGTTCGTTTGCTAACCGTCGCTGGGTAAATGATTTGGTAGGGCATGTATTACTGCTACCTTTGATTTATCCATTTCACAGTTGGCGTATTAAGCATAATTATCACCATAAGCATACAAATAAGCTGGATGAGGACAACGCTTGGCATCCAATTAGAACAGAAGTATTTGAAAGTTGGGGGCCATTCCGCCGTTCAGCTTTTGAAGGCTTTATGCGTAACCGCCTCTGGTGGGTAGGTTCTATTGGACATTGGGCAGTTGTACATTTTGATTGGCGTAATTTCAAAACTAAAGACCAATCCAGTGTTAAGCTTTCTGTGGCTGTGGTAGTCCTATTTGCCGCAGTTGCTTTCCCCTTACTCATCGCGACAACTGGTATCTGGGGATTTGTCAAATTTTGGCTTTTACCCTGGATGGTTTATCATTTTTGGATGAGTACTTTCACAATTGTTCACCATACGACCTTTGATGTTCCTTTTGTGGCAGCTAACAAGTGGAATGAAGCCATAGCACAACTAGCTGGCACTATTCATTGTGATTACCCACGCTGGATAGAATTTCTCTGCCACGATATCAATGTTCACGTACCTCATCATATTTCTACTGCAATTCCTTCTTATAATCTGCGGCTAGCTTACAGCAGCATCAAAGAGAATTGGGGGGCTTACCTGCACGATGAGAGCAAATTCTCTTGGGCATTAATGAAACAAATTACAGACAAATGTCAACTGTACGTCACTGATGTTGGCTACACAACTTTTGACGAATATTATGCAGGGCGATAACTCAAAGATTAAGTATGTATAACTTGGGAAGTTTTATATTCTTCCCGAAAGTTATACGTTAATCTGCATTGTGATTTCACCTTGTTTAGTGATTTTAATTCTGGCAGTTCCTACTGATGAACATTGTTCAGGAAGTTGCCAGAAAAAATCCTCATGCGGGTTAATGAGAACAGAAATATCTCTAAACATGACCATTGCAGAGGTAACATTTCCTTGTTCATAGCAAGGCTAGAGAATTTATATTTCATAGAATCCAGTGCCATCAAATAGTATCCCAGTCGATAGCGTTAAGCTAATCCATCCCCCTAGCTCACAATCATCTGAAGATTCCACAAAACTACCCTTTACCCTTCAGGAATTAAAAGCTGCAATCCCACCTGAATGCTTTCAGCCTCAGTTAGGGAAATCTCTGTTCTACTTTTTTCGCGATATCCTCATTATTGGTCTACTCTACGCAGTTGCTAATTATCTGGATTCTTGGTATGTCTGGCCTATTTTCTGGCTCATGCAAGGAACAATGTTTTGGGCTTTGTTTGTAGTTGGACATGACTGCGGACATCAATCTTTTTCTAAAAAGAAATGGCTCAATGATTTGATTGGACATCTTGCTCACACACCAATACTTGTCCCTTATCACGGTTGGCGAATTAGCCACAGAACCCACCACCTTAATACTGGCAATCTTGATAATGATGAAAGCTGGTATCCTGTGAGCGAATCACAGTACAAAAAAATGCCGTGGGAAGAAAAGATAGTCCGATATTATCTGTTTTTCTTAGCTTATCCGCTATATCTGTTCAAGCGTTCTCCTAATAAAGAAGGTTCCCACTTTTTGCCCAGTAGCCCACTTTTCAAATCATCGGAAAAATGGGATGTGATTACCAGCACTGTACTATGCACTTGCATGGTAGCCTTGCTTGGGGTTCTCACATATCAATGGGGTTGGATATGGTTGTTGAAAAATTACGCCGTACCATACATTGTGTTTGTAATGTGGTTAGATGTGGTGACATTCTTGCATCATACCGAGCCAGATATTCCCTGGTATCGTGGAGAAGATTGGACTTTCCTTAAAGGTGCTATTTCTACCATTGACCGCAATTACGGTTTGATCAATCATATCCATCACGATATCGGTACTCATGTAGCTCACCATATCTTCCTGAATATCCCTCACTACAATTTGCTCAAGGCAACGGAGGCAATTAAACCCATTATGGGCGAATATTTCCGTGAGTCTCAAGAACCAATTTGGAAATCCCTATGGCATTCCTGTATTAACTGTCATTTTGTACCTGATACCGGAAGCAAAGTTTACTACACATCGAATAGTAAACGTTTTAAAGGTGCATCAATAGACAGCCTTTGATGCACTGAATCACAGGCGTAGCTCAGGAGATTTGAAGTTTATTATTACTGCATATCTCCCTACGCTTTTTTATTTTTTGACCTGACATTTACGTGAGTAAATTTTATGACAACAACACCAGAAACGAGAGTTACTTTTACAAAAAACTTTGGTTTTAGAAAAGAACTCAATAAACGAGTTGATGCTTACTTTAAATCTAATAACATTGCTACACGAGATAATCCAGCAATGTACTTGAAAACATTCATTATTGCAGTTTGGGTCATTTCTGCTTGGACATTTACTCTCTTCGGCCCACCGGAAACCTGGCTAAAAATTCTTGGCTGTATTGTTTTAGGTTTGGGTATTGCTGCTGTAGGGTTTAGTGTCGGACATGATGCTAATCATGGTGGTTATTCAAGTAAAAAATGGGTCAATACTCTAATAGGTTCTATATATGACGTAATTGGATTATCTAGTTATTTGTGGCGATTTCGGCATAATTTTTTACATCATACTTATACAAATATTTTAGGTCATGATGTGGAAATACATGGTGATGGCTTAGTGCGCATGACTCCCTATATGGAGCATCAATGGTATCACAGGTTTCAACATATATTTATTCTATCTATATATACAATCATCCCAATTTATTGGTCTTTTGCTGATATTAATATCATTCTGTTTAAGCGTAAATATCACTCCCATGTGGTTCCTGCACCCAAACCGCTAGATATGCTGATTCTTTTTAGCGGTAAAATCATTTGGCTGGCACTGTTTATCGGAATACCCATTGCTGTTGGATACAGTCCAATACAAACCCTCGTAGGATTTCTTATTACTTACATGACCTATGGGTTTTGGATTTGTATAGTTTTCATGCTGGCTCATGTGATGGATACAGCAGAGTTTATCCAACCAGATGGGAAACCAGAAGAAATTGATGATGAATGGGCAATTTTTCAAATTAGAACTACTGTTGATTTTGCTCCTAAAAATCACTTTTTGAATTGGTATTTAGGTGGACTCAATTATCAAGTTGTGCATCATTTATTTCCCCAAGTTTGCCATATTCACTATCCAAAAATTGCTCCTATTTTGGCAGAATTGTGTGATGAGTATGGGGTGAAGTATAATGTTTGCCCAACATTTACATCAGCACTTGTTTCTAATTTTCGCTGGCTGAAATATTTAGGAACTACACCAAATGCAGAATATACAGTTTTACCTTTAGTCAAGAACTAACCAAATTTTTGATTTGTCGTTGCTGGGGACATAGTATTACTATGTCCCTAGTTTTTTGATAACTAACGTATACTAAAAGTAATAATAAATACATCTTCGCCACAGTATTAATAACATAAAAAGTACCCTTAGAGGTACTTTTTTTAATTAGTAAAAATGTTTAGTTTATAACTAACAATTACTGCATTAATCGTCATTAATCGCAAAGATATCAATAGTTGTACAAGTAGTATAACCTCTCTGCCTGCGGTTCCTGATTTAGAAATTCGTGGGTATGTGGAGATTGTTATTTTACCTAATTCTTATGCTTCGATCACAAGACTGTAATGATATCACAAAACGATATTTGTTCACAAACTTAAGTTTAGAGGAGAGCTTCTGACAATGGATGCTAAGTTTGAATTAAAACCTTTGTACTTTAACTGGGTGGCTCTACATCCACAGCCCATTGGTGTCATCCAATTTATCGGTGGTGCTTTTTTTGGGACTTTCCCCACAATTTTTTATCGATATCTGTTCCAAAAATTGTTTGAACAAGGATATACAATAGTTGCGTTACCTTTTAGATTTAGTTTTCGCCATTGGTCAGTTGCTATTGGTTTAGCCCAAGACCAAGTTGAACTGCGTAAAGTTCTTCTTCAAGAAGCAAAGCATCTAGGTTATGATTATACACTTTATCAAGAAGATTCCCAAGTTCAGGATGGAAATTACTTCTGGTTAGGACATAGTTTGGGATGCAAGTATATTGCACTTCTCGAAATACTTAGTGATTTGGAAGTTAAGGAAATTCAAGATATTCTTGGTAAATGTGTTGGAGAAAAGCAATATCAAGAAATTGAAAACCAGTTACAAGCTACTTGGAGCAATCTCGATAAGCTTTTGATCAAAGGCCAGCCTTCTCTATTAATGGCACCTACCATAACTGATTTGGGTGGCGCTATTCCTCATCGGTTTCTAGCATTGGCAAAATTTATAGAAAATAAGTTGGGTTTAAAAGTACTACCTACCGTTGAGCAAACTCACTGTTTAATTGAACGTAGCAGCTTATTCAACCTGACTGGGCTGATTGCATTTGCTCACGATTCAATCGCCTCAGCCACAGTTGATTGGTTGAAACCATATCTATCTACTAAGAAGTTTGATTTACTCTTTGAGGAGTTTTCCAATCAGGAGTTTGTTGTTGCACACCTGACTCCATTAGGAATGCTCAAAGGTAATCCAATTCTGATTGATAAAATCCTGATGTTTTTTGCTGAGTTAAGCACAAGAGCAACAAAGCCGAGTGTAAGTTGAGCGTAAAACTGGATTTTTTATAGTGATCGTGAGTGCGATCACTAACTCTAAACTTCCCAAGTTACTGCAATTGTACCAAAAATTGCCGCTTTACTGAAAAACTGGGTTTAAAGCTCCCTCTTCATAATATGGCTTTGATATTGCTCAATATTACCCTCATGGGTACTATGCGTTCATAGAGCTAGGTAGTTAAGTTTGATATGTAGTTTCTCTGTAAACAAATATATGACAGACATCTCAAACGGAATCATCAAACAAAAACTAACTTTAGTTTCCACCTTTGAACTACTTGTCAAGCCAATTACCCCTGTTACTGCTCCTGGTACTGAAGCTGTTGCTCGCACAGTTGTCCAAGGTTACTTTTTGACTATTGCTAATACTAGCAATTCTGATGTCAAACTGACGTTGCGATTTACTGCAACTACACCAGAATTAAATGTAGCAGACACAGTGACCATCAGCGATGTTCAAGGAACTAATGACTTTAGCGATCTAGTACCTGTTCCTGGCGATCCTAGCAGATTTACTTTTACTGTAGGCATTCGAGCTAATGACACAGGTTTGATTACCTTACTGCCCGATGTTACCAAGATAGATATCATCAAAGCAGCAAAACTAGAGATTCGCGGATATGTGGAAATCTTAGTCAATTCTCCTTCTGCGGCTACCCCAGTTAACCTGCTATTGACACCTGAACATAGAGGCACATTCCTGCCTAAGAATTTGGCGGCTGCCAATGCTGACTTCGATCAATTGGCGTATTCTATACCCACATCTACTGGTGGCAGCCTGTTTACGCTTTCAGGGCCAGTGTTGAAAATAAGCAAGGAACTGAAGATAGAAGTCAAAGAATTCGAGAAAGTTCAGAAAGATAAAGACTTGGAGAAAGTTCAAGCCGAGAAAGTTCAAGTTGAGAAACTTCCGGAATTAGATCAACTGGCAAATCCAATTCCTGTAGATGGGGCAAATGACTTACAACGGCTAATTGGTCTGATGGCTCAACGTCTCGATCAAATAGAACAGCAAACGGCTAATGGCCAAAACGGGCAGTCTTTTATCCAAGCTAAAGAACGCCCAAGTGTTGGTCAGCAAGTAGTTAATCAACCCAAGAATTAAACCAGGGTGTTAGTTGTTGTCGCCAGTCGCCATGACAAAGCCGCCGAGGCGCTGGTTGCTAATTGGGCGGCTGATGGTGCCAGCCTCCTGACACCGGAAGATTTGTCAGTGGTTGGATGGCGACACTACTTAAATCCGACTGAGGATTCTACAGCAGTGGTAGGTAAGTATGCGATCGCTCTTGAGCAAATTACTGGCGTTCTCTCTCGCCTACCCGCTATTTATGAACAGGAACTTTTGCACATTGTCTCTGAAGACCGGGCATATGTTGCCGGGGAAATGAATGCCTTTTTGATTGCTTGGCTGTCTAGCTTAAAATGTCCAGTCTTGAATAGACCAACCCCAACATATTTATTGGGGCCTGCTTGGCGACCTGAACAATGGGCTTATACAGCTGCTCAACTGGGTATTCCAGTACGTCCAGTACGAAGGCAAAGTTCGCTGTTGGCTAATGTCCCTCCCCAGGCGATCGCAAAACCTGGGGTAAAAGTGACGGTAGTAGGCGATCGCTGCTTAGGTGAAGTTGACGAACAGCTAAAAGTTCATGCTAGACGGCTGGCTGATGCTGCTCAAGTTGATTTGTTGACAGTTCATTTTAGCAGCAGTGAATCAAGAGCAGAGTTTTTGGGCGCTGAGTTGTGGACTGATATTTCTGCACCAGAAGTAGGCGATGCCATATTTGAGTATCTGAGTGGAGGTGATGCCAAATGTTGATTTTGTTGTGGGGTATTTCCGAAGAATCTCCTTTAGCAGTAGTCCACTCAGAACTAACTCGTTTGGGCATACCTACAGTCATGCTCGACCAACGAGATATTTTAGATACGGAAATCGAACTTTGTGTAGGCGATTTACAGCTACCAGTTCAAGGGCAAATTCGGACTTGGTATCAAAAAATCGACTTGAGTGAAATTACCGCAGCCTACTTGCGCCCTTACGACTCACGCCGCCTTCCCCAAATTGCCGGATCTGGTGCAAATAGTCCAGCTTGGCAACATGCGATCGCTGTTGATGATGCTTTGATGTGCTGGTCTGAAATTACACCTGCGTTTGTTGTCAATCGTCCGTCAGCAATGGCTGCTAATGGCTCCAAACCTTACCAGCTAGAGCAAATTCGCTCTTCTTGCTTCAAAGTTCCCGAAACTCTTGTCACCACAGATCCCGAAGCTGTGCGAGCTTTTTGGGAACTCCACGGTAATGTCATTTATAAATCAATCAGTGGTATCCGTAGCAAAGTCTCCCGTCTGGGAGTTGAGCATCTGAAGCGACTTGAGAATGTATCTTGGTGTCCGACTCAGTTCCAACAGTACATACCTGGTAGAGATTATCGCGTTCATGTTGTCGGGAGGGAAGTTTTCGCCAGCGAGATCATTTCCCAAGCTGATGATTATCGTTATGCAGCACAGGATGATGAGTCTACAGAAATTCGTGCTTGTTGTCTTCCCCAAGAAGTAGAACAGCAGTGCAGAGTATTGGCAAAAGCCATCAATTTACCTCTTTGCGGCATCGATTTGCGCCGGACACCAACGGGTGAATGGTACTGCTTTGAGGTTAATCCTTCGCCGGGATTTACTTACTACCAACAGTTTACAGATCAACCAATTAGTACCGCGATCGCTAATTTACTAGTAGGCAAAAATCGGTGATGATGAAGCTGTAGCTGAAATTTTGAGTCAATTTACCAAAAGAAAGGTTTTTACCTGTGTGCAGAAATATTTAATGCACACGTAAACTGGGCTATAGCTAACAGTACCTACAACAAAAATCAGGCAAACAAAGTCATGAGTTCCCTCTTTAACTTCTGATTTTGCAACGCCAATTTTTCTGTAAGTTTGTGGATGTTGGCGAGCGCCTGAAAAAATACTTTGAGGGGTGAGGTGCGATCGCTCTTTATTTATCTTTTTTAAGATATTTCTTCCTTATCGATTATATGCTACCAAATTGGGAATTTGCTGTCAATCCCATTTTCTACTTAATTTTTTCGCCTTGATTAATCAGTTGAGGGTGGGGTTTAAATCCCCATGCAAAACATTCTGTTCCTTGTTGCCCGTTAAGAGTTCCCTCTTTAACTCCCTTGTTCCCCTTCCCTTGTCCCCAATTCCCCATTCCCCTAAAACCGCCCATTCCCTTGGATAATATGCTTAACTGTCGTCAAGGTTTCCAGGCTAATAAATCCCCGGCGATGACCTTTTTGATTTGACATTCCTAAGAATATCGAGTCTCCCCGTGAGGGATTGCGGGAAAACCGGGGGGAAGCGTTGATATAGGTAGAGGCGCTGTTTACCCCTAAGGCAAACTGGCGACTTTCTTGATAAGATTCGGTGACAATGCAGTCAGCATGACCGCTACTGTATTGATTAATCCAAGCGATCGCAGCTTCTAAGCTATCTACTAGTTTAAAAGCTACTGTCTTGGTTAAATAGGCGGTTCCCCATTCGGCTTCTTTCGCCAGCTGTAATTGGGGAAAGGCTTCTACTAATTCAGCATCACCTTTGACTTCAAAGCCTTTATCCTTTAAACTATTCCATAAAACTGCTAAGGATGACGGTAAAGCTTGGCGATGAATTAAGACTTTTTCAATGGCGTTGACTGGATCAGGCTCACTTTCATGGCTATCGATAATCATCCAGCGCACCATTTCTAAGCTGCTATTGAGCGACCAGTAAAGGTAGCAGTTGCCCATTGCTGACTTTAACACTGGGCAAGTTGCTTGTCGCATGACTTGCTGTACCAAGGTGGAACGCCCGTAGGGAATGACTAAATTCAAGTATTGGTCTTGAACGACTAAATCCCGCACCGAAGCACCATGTTCTGTGGTAATCAGTTCTAGACAGCCTGCTGGTAGCCCAACCTCAGTAATCGCACTTTGAAGAACATTAGCGATCGCTTCGTTAGAATGACTAGCCTCAGTGCTGCCTTTAAGAATAATACTATTTCCAGTTTTGATACAGAACCCAGCTGCGATCGCCCCTAAATCGGGGAATGCTTCATAAATAAAGCCGATAACTCCTAAAGGCATTAGCTGGGAGTAACTTTGAGAATCATCTTGTTGATACTCAGCGTTTCTCACCCGCCGCAGTGGATCTGATAATTCCCCTAACCGTTGTAAGATTTCCACAGTCGTTTCTAGCCGTGTCGGAGTTAATTTCAGCCAATCTAAAATCAACTCTGGCACTGCCATTTCTCGGCTTGCTTCTAGATCTAAAGTGTTAGCCTCTAAAATGTCATCAAAGGCGCGTTCTATCGCCCGCGCCATTGCCAACACAGCACGAGAGCGGTCTACTCCTTTTGCGATCCCCAGCTTGAGGGAAGCTTGGTAAGCGCGTTTAGCGCTATTCATTGGTTCAGGGAGATCATCCAAAACTTCAACGGTCATTGGTTAACGTCTGTAGGTAAGCCAGACCATTAGTGCTGGCAAAATAGCCAGTAGTACCGCCACCATTGCCCAAGCAATAATGGTGGAACCATTTGCTAATCGCAGTGCTAATGGTAGCCATATAATCACTAGCACGAAAATAATGCCCAGCGCTATCGGTAGATAGCTTTCTCCTAGTCGCGGATGGACAATATGCCAACTATTACTCACCCAACGCCAAGCACGCTTGTAAGGGTAGGTGGTGGAAAGTTGCTCTAGGATATAAGGATCATTTTCCACCACAAAAATCTGTTGACAGCGATCGCAACCAAAAGCATCTGTCAGGGTAATCGGAATTAACCGCCCCCGGCGACGGCAAGGACAGGGATATTCCGTATTGAAGTCTATTTTTTCAGGTTTTTGAGATTGCACAAGCGTTCTAATAACTTGAGCTTATTTTTTACAATATGTGAAAATAAAATTCCCGGCTCTATGCCTTGGGTACTGGTTTTCTGATTTTCCAGATTGATACAGATAGTTAGGTGTAGCCAATACTGCTGTGATTCCCAAGGATAGATCAGGCTCAATCGGGCTGTCTTAACTACTATCTCTTATGTTCGGGTGTTTGAGCAGAGGTTATCTGCCTGCTGTTGTTCCCTATATGGGGCAATCTTGTTTAAGGATTTTCTTCTCTTCATCTTAAAAGCTAATTTTAGTGATGTTCTTAGACATTTCTGCTTTTTGAATATGGCACAGTTTTCAGTTTACGTGGCGACATCTCATAAAACAACCGTTCTCTGAGACTAACCCAGTAAGTAATTATTACCAGTAAATCAACTACTTAGCTTTTCCCAGTGCCTTTGTTTAGAAGGCTCATGACTGATAATTAATTACTCCCCTGTGTATTCATTATTGCTTCTTTTTGGATATTTCTACTCAACTTATCCCCAAAAATTACAGATATTTTTTGAGAACAGGGAGCCTGAAAACATTAGTGAGTTTCTCCGACTCTTGTCCTTGGTAGATTTTGGCTGACTTTACTGCCACAAGGCACTTTGCACCTAACAAATATTGCTATTAATCTAGCCGCCCTTGATCCAGTGTAGTACACTGTACAAAAAACGAATTAATCACATCATTTATTACACATATGAATATTAGCTTAAACTAATTTCATATTCTAAAATCTTATAATTTTCTGGTAATTTTCTAAGCGGGTAACGCGATTCGAACGCGCGACATTCACCTTGGCAAGGTGACGCTCTACCACTGAGCTATACCCGCAATCTCAACACATTTATTAGAATCTCATATATATTCCTGCTTGTCAATCCCCTGATTGAAGTTTTTAGTTAAGGATTGGTGACTAGGGGCAGGAGGCAAGGGGAATGAGGAGGACAGGGGGACAAGGAGGGAAAATAACAAATGCCCCATGCCCCATGCCCGATTTCAACCCAATTCTTCAGATTCCGGGGAAAAATTGCCTATAGTGGCGCTGGGGAAAGAAGCTGGCAGAGATTGGCTATTGAGAGCGTATGGTTCTGCGAGATTCGAGCGCAATTGCCGCATCAGGCTAGCCATTTCTAAGGCATTCATCGCGTATTCCCAGCCATGATTGCTTTTTATCCCGGCTCTTTCTAAGGCTTGCTGCATCGTGTCTACTGTCAAGATGCCAAAAATTACCGGTACACCAGTTTGGAAGCTGGCAGCGGCAATGCCTTTGGCGACTTCGGAAGAGACATAATCAAAATGAGGTGTTTGTCCGCGAATGACAGCACCTAGACAAATGATCGCGTCATAGCGATGAGAAAGTGCTAGTTGGCGGGCGACTACTGGGACTTCAAAGCTACCAGGAACCCAAACGTAGTCAACTTGATTACCGTGGGGGTTGGGATCTACACCGTGGCGTTTCAAGCAATCTTGACATCCCTCTAACAGCTTTACTGTAACAAGGTCATTAAATCGACCAATTACCAACGCAAACCGCAAAGGTTCTGTTTGAGTAAAAGTTCCCTCAAAAACTGCCATGATTGCCTCTTTACAAACTATACTTCAAGGCTAATATACATTTCTTCTGAAAATATATAAGAGCAGAGGAACACAATCAGCCAAAAATAACAAGGTGAAAAAATAAATTCACCTTCATTACTTTTTAGCTTAGCTCTTCTGCTCTTGTAGTATCTCTGCTATTTAACTGCCTAAGTAAGCGATCGCCTACACTACAAAAAAGTTTAATACTCCAACTAAAAGTACCAAGGCAATCCAAACTCCAGAACCAAGCCAGAGTAGCTTTTTAGACTCCACCCAATTTTGGGGTGTAGCATAGGCAACGGGAACGCCAATCACTAATACAAAAGACAGCAAAACCAGTCCTAACAAAGCGATTTGGAATATTATGGTCATTTTTGCTTCTCCCAATCCAGCGAATTACTAAAGTTGACTTTCTCACCGCTATCAGCGAAGCTTTAGCGGGAGATTCTTGCTTCATCGGGTTTGTCTAGCATTAGGTCATCTCTGTCCTAAAACCTCGTCCAGATTCCCCTCCACAAGCATCTGTTTAAAGTTCACTGACTATCCGCCAGCAAACCAGAAAATATTTATCCTATAGAATATAGAATATCGTACAAGGCAACACTGAGATTTTTCCACGCCACTTGCTCCACTTGGGGAGACCCCAAGAACGCAGTGGCTCTTATTTGTTAAACTACCAGAAATTGCGTCACTATAGTCATTAATGAGATCTCAAAAGTCCAAAGTCCATTAACCATTGACCATTGACCATTGACTCTTGACTGTTGACTCTTGAACCTTGACTATGGACTTAATTCTTTGCCACACTACAGCTGATTTTGACGCACTGGGAGCGGCGGTAGGGCTGACGCGATTAAAACCAGGTAGCAAAATTGTACTAACTGGTGGTGCGCATCCGCCTGTACGAGATTTTTTGGCGCTGCATCGGGATGAGTATCCCCTGATTGAAAGACGTTCGGTGAATCCGGAAAAAATTCGTTCCATAACTGTAGTCGATACTCAACAGCGCGATCGCTTGGGTAAGGCTGCTGAATGGTTAGATTTACCTCATGTCAAGGAAATTATCGTTTATGACCATCACCTCGGTCTGGAATTAGATTTTTCTGCTACACAAACCCATATTTCTCCTGTGGGAGCCACCACAACTTTAATGGTGGAACAATTGCAACAGCGGCAAATCTCCCTCACACCTGCTGAAGCTACTGTTATGGCTTTGGGTATCCACGTTGATACAGGCTCTTTAACCTACGAACAAGCGACACCAAGGGATGCTTTAGCTTTGGCTTGGTTGATGCAACAAGGAACCAGTTTGTCTGTGATTTCTACTTACAGAGACCCTGGTTTATCGCCACAATTGCAACAGCTTTTAACCAAGGCGTTAGATAAATTAGAATATCTTTGTTTGCGTGGATATACGATTGCTTGGGTAACTTTGCAAACTAATGGATTTGTGCCCGGTTTATCGAGTCTCGCCTCTCAATTGGTAGAATTAACAGAAATAGATGCTTTATTATTGGCAAATGAATATCCTTTATCAGAGGATGATTCACGCTTAACGATCATTGGGCGATCGCAAATTCCCCAAACAAATCTCAATAACTTATTCCAACCTCTAGGCGGTGGTGGACATTCCCAAGCCGCATCGCTGAATTTACGCGGTGTTGATTCCGAAGCAATTTTAAAACAACTCTTAGACGAGTTCAAAGCTTCGATTCCCCATCCCCCCACAGCCAGAGACTTGATGTCCTCCCCTGTCCGTACTATTCGCCCTGACACTACAATTACAGAAGCACAGCGGATTTTGTTGCGTTATGGGCACTCTGGGTTATCTGTAGTCGATAGCACAGGGCAACTTTTAGGTATTGTTTCGCGAAGAGATATTGATATCGCCCTACACCACGGTTTTAGTCATGCGCCAGTCAAAGGCTACATGACAACAAATGTTAAAACCATTACACCGGAAACGACATTACCCCAAATTGAAGCTTTGATGGTGACTTATGATATTGGACGCTTACCAGTATTAGACCAAGGACAGTTAGTCGGGATTGTTACCCGTACTGATGTATTGCGGGAACTACATCAAGAAGAAGATAAAGGGACTTGGGAACAAGGAGAACAAGGGACTTTTTTACTCTCCGAGTCTCCCCGTCCCAAACTCTCTCTATCTGCTTCTTTGACTCCCCAATTATGGCAGTTACTCACCCAAGCATCACAAGCAGCGGAAAAGCGAGGTTGGCATTTATACCTTGTGGGGGGTGCGGTGCGGGACTGGCTAATAGCAGATAACGCAACTGGAACCTTAATGATTAAAGATATAGACTTAGTAGTTGATGGCTTTCATAAATCAGCAGATGTGGGCGCTGGTGTAGAATTAGCCAAAGAACTGCAACAACTCCACCCAGAAGCCCGCTTAGAAATTCACGGTGCTTTTCAAACTGCTGCCTTGTTATGGCACAAAGATCCAGAATTAGACTCATTATGGGTAGATATTGCCACGGCGAGAACGGAATTTTACCCTTATCCAGCAGCGAATCCAGAAGTAGAAGCCAGTTCAATTCGCCAAGACTTATATCGGCGAGACTTTACCATAAATGCGATCGCACTAAGACTAACTTACCCCCGTGCTGGTGAACTACTTGATTTCTTTGGCGGATTGCTAGATTTACAAGCCAAACAAATTCGGGTTTTACACGCCAACAGCTTTATCGAAGATCCCACCCGCATTTATCGCGGTGTGCGCTTTGCTGTGCGCTTTGGATTTGACATTGAACCACAAACTGAAGACTATATCCGTTATGCCATCAATAGTGGCGTTTACGATCGCACTGCTCAAGAGAATAGCAGAACCCCAGCTTTACAAACTCGCCTCAAAGCCGAATTAAAACACATTCTCGAAGCTCCCTACTGGAAACCTGCTTTACAGTTACTCGATAACTTGGGTGCATTGCAGTGCATTCATCCTAGCCTGAAATTAGATGAAGATATTTTACGCGAACTACGCTTACTAGAACGCTGTTTACAAAAATTTGACCGCCAACAAACATTAATTCATTGGCAAATGCGCTTAGAAGCTTTAATCGCCCATTTATCACCAGAATATCGGGAAAAAGTCGCCAAAAATTTGCAAATGCAAGAGGATAGTATTAGCAGATTGCAAAAATTAGCTAAAATCAAAACTGAAGTCACCACATCATTATCTACTTCTAAACCCCCCAGCCAAATAGTAAATTTACTGCGACATTATGATTTACCAACACTAATTTTAATCGCCTTACAAAGTCCGCGAAAAATCCGGAAGCAGATTTGGTATTATTTAACAGTTTGGGCTAACATTCAACCAATTCTCAATGGAAACGACCTCAAGAAACTTGGTTACAAACCCGGACCCCAATATCGCCAAATCCTCGATGATTTACTAACCGCCACCTTAGATGGCGTGATTAAACATCAAACAGAAGCTCAAGAATTTTTAACCCAGCATTACCCACAATAAGCTAATGTAATTTTAATTTGTATAATTAGGGCGGACAAGATGCCCACCCCACAATAGTTATATAAATTTTAGATATGCAAACTAGAAGTGGTTTAGCTTAAAAGCTCATACCAATACATAAATACGCAAAGAAAAGCCAAAATATAAGTTTTTGCTCAATTATCACTCTACGGCATAAGCGGTGAATTGACGTTTAAAAGGCGAATAAAAACCAATCACAATATCTGAAGCAGGTACACCAAACTCAACCAATTTTTCAGCAATCAGGTCTTCTGTACCGTTATATTGAATCCATATTTTATCATTGGAAATATCAAAATGCATTACAGTCCCAAATACTCGCTTATCGCCATCCTAGCTAATATAGGCTAATTGATAGTGGTCGTTTTCATTATCAAAAATTAGTTGCAATCTTACAGCATCTTTATTAGAACTCATTTGTGCATGTTCTGTCAAAATTTGTTTAATGATTTGGCGATAGAGTTCTATTTTATCAATTGCCGTATCTCCTCGTTTTTAGGATCATAAATTATTAACTTTACTTGATAACGTTGAAGTGAACGTTGCACAAAAGCAAGCTGAAAAAAATCCTGATATGTTTCATTAGGAACAGCTAAATAACCTGAGTTCGGGTTAAGCCAGAAGCTAAAAAGCTTATTCTGTAGGGATTGAGCAAAACTCTAAGTGATAAAAGAAGCAACTAAAGTGGAATTATTTTGTCAATAAGCCTCACAAATGAGACTAATATCAAAAATATGCCTTATCAACCACAGATTAAAACAGCGCTTCAGACTGAACAACGAGAAATCAAGGGTTTTGAGGATTTCTTATCCCGAACTCAGGTTAAATAAACTATTCTATCTGGCTCATGTTCTTCTAATGCTTGACAATAATTAAGATATTGCCCAAGTGCAGTATGAAATTCGTTAATATCTGAACCTGTAATCAAGCTTTTAATTTCAACTCCTCAGCTGCAATGGCATTTTCTGCCGCTAAATCTATCTGTACTTTGACTACTTCGCTAATCCGAATTGTTAACGGATCGTTGGTAATTATCCAGCCATCTTTAATCAAGGCATTTTTACCTGTTGATGGAAAACATCTTTAGCCATTTTAAAAATTTACCATCAAGCTCACGCAAAGACGCAAAGAAAAGGAACTTCTTTGCGCCTTTTGGTGAGAAATTAATTTGTAGTTGACTTAGCGATTGCTCCCAATTGCAAGCCTGATGGATAACTACCATCTTCTTTGATGCGTTTAATTTCGGCATCGGCAATCCGCAAATTGAGTTTTTGTGCTACTGTTCTAACAATATCTCCGCGATCAATTACACCAGCTACCGCACCAGCAGGAGAAAGTACAGTCAGACGAGGTAACTGTTCATTCTCCATTTTGTTAATCACTTCTGCTAAGGAAGTGGATTCTGTAACTGTGGATATTTCTGTTAGGGGATGCACAATACTTTGAAGAGTTTGGGTTTCCCATGCGCTTCTTTCTACTAAGCGTAAATCGTCAATGGAAACCATACCGCGATAACGTCCATCAGCTGCGGCAAAATAAACTTGTGGTGCATTACTATCTAATAGATATGCATCGGCGAAGGAACGCAAAGTCTGATCGGCATCGACTACGCGAAAGTCACGAGTCATAACATCGCTAGCTGGAACTTTCAGTAAGGTTTCTTGTAATGTAGTAACGCTGTCATAGGTGTTGGCGTTGCGAATCCCAAACCAACCTAGCAAGACTATCCACAAACCTAAAGCGAGTTCTCTGGTAAAAAAGTCGATCGCAAATCCGAAGGCGATCGCAGCATAACCCAAAATTTGCCCCGATCTAGCTGCTAAGTGTACTGCTTGAAAGCGATCGCCTGTTACTTTCCATAGTGCTGCTTTTAACACTTGTCCCCCATCTAGAGGTAAACCGGGAATCAGGTTAAACAATGCTACTACTAAGTTTATTCTCGCTAAATCACCTACCATTACACTCATGGGGCTAGTCTCAGGTAAGAAATAACCCAACAGGCGCAGTATAAAGAACAACGCAATACTTACCAAAGGTCCAGCGATCGCTACTTGAAATGCTTTAAAAGGTGTTTTGGATTCTTCTTCGATAGCAGCAATCCCACCAAACAAAAACAGGGTAATCGAATTCACTCTAATCCCTTGCGATCGCGCTACCAAACTATGACCCAATTCGTGTAACAATACCGAAGCAAATAGTAGCAGCGCCATTACCATTCCTGCACTCCAGGCTAGGACACTCCCCCATTCCTGGTACGCTACCCCAAAGTTGAGGGTTGCTAACCCTAAAATTATGAACCACAAAGGATCTAAAAATAGCGGAATTCCAAATAAAGACCCGATTCTCCAATTTGTTTGCATGACATTTTCCTAAAAGTAGATATTTACACTTCCAGATGAAATAAATGATACAAGTTTTTTTATACTGGATATTTGCCTATGAGTGAAGCAGAGAGCGTTCGCCAAAAACATGCTCTCATTTCTAGAATAGACAATTAATCGTATTTAATCACTTTGAGAAAATAAAATTCTTCTACCTGAAGAATCAGCAAATGAGTGGGAAGTCAGCAACCACAATCTCTCAAGTTGCTTTCTTTGACTAACAACCAAAACCACACAATTTATGAAAAAGTGCTGAAGTATTTATTCTGACAAAATCATCTAATTTCAATTCGGTTTTTACTTAATCATGACTTACGCACAACTGAAGTAGAGGTAATACCCTGCGGGAAGCCGCTTCGCGTCTACATGAATTACCTCTACGCGACAATAAGGTTTTCAGTGATATCTTGCGTAAGTCCTATTAATAATGAGTTGATTTTTAGGAATACTAGATTTTTGAGATAGACAGTATGCTTTTAGCAATTTTTTACATTCCAAGCATTGATGAAATAGACAATGCAAAACTTTAGCGCAGTTAAATCTCGGTTCGGAAGATTGCGAAAAATAAATCCTTAATTCCGACTTTTGTCATTTATGCAAGATTTTTACCGCTTTTGATGATTTTATACTACTGTTACGAACTACCTCAAGATAGCTGTTCTCGGTTTTATTTTTACTTTTATTCTCAAACCAACTCGCTGGTTCTGCTATCAAATGGTTTATTTAGTTTGTGATTTTTTCCAAAAATTAAATAATTGTGTGTCAATAGTCATTTGTCATTTCTCTTCCTTGTCTCCCTTGTCTCCCTCATCTCCCTCATCCCCCAACGCTGTTTTTCTTTGTGTCTTCGTGCCTTTGTGATATGAGATTTGTTAACACAAAGGCACAAAGTTTTTTACAGCTAGATGGATAAACTAGCTGAACAGATTATCGATAGAATACAATTACAATCGACCAATGTTAGTCAATCCCAAAACAATCCCAACACCGATAATATGACCGAAAGCCATTGCACCGATGAATGTGGGAACACTTACAGGAAGACCAGGCAATTTGGGGCCGACATTGGGATATTCAATTCTGGTAGCCAGTAAAACAGCTACTACGCTACTGATGCTGATGATAGCGCCTACTGTGGGATTCCATGCGGGAGTGGGGGGAACAGCAGCAGCTGCTGCTAGTAAAATTGATGAAATCAAGCTTGTATCTCCTAAATAGGAAAATGATGTAAACCATCAAGATTATAAGATTTATTCTGTGACAACCAGAAATTATTGCCAAAATATCTACCTTTATGTAGGTATTTATCCTAATTCACTCAAGGTCTATGCGAGTTAAAATTTGCGGCATCACCCAACCACAGCAGTCTGTAGCGATCGCCTCTCTAGGCGCAACAGCATTAGGATTTATTTGTGTGCCTACTTCACCGCGTTATGTGAATATACTGCAAATTCAAGCAGCGGTAGCACCATTGCCCAAAAACGTTGATAAAATTGGTGTGTTTGCCAACACCAGTATCACAGAAATCAAGCAAACAGTGGTGGAGTCTGGTTTAACTAGTGTGCAGTTGCATGGTAATGAATCACGAGAATTTTGCTCCCAACTGCGCCAAGCTTTGCCAGAAGTAGAAATTATTAAAGCTTTTAGGGTTAAAAGCCGTGACCATCTTCAGCAAGTGGCTGCTTACAGCAATGATATAGATACCTTATTGTTGGATGCCTATCATCAAGAGCATTTGGGCGGTACAGGTCAAACTTTAGATTGGACTATGCTACAACAATTTAGCCCCAGTTGTCCTTGGTTCTTAGCTGGAGGCTTAACACCAGATAATATTTTAGATGCTCTGAGTATGCTACAACCTCACGGCATTGATTTATCTAGTGGTGTGGAAAAAACACCAGGAGATAAAGATTTAGATCAAGTCGCCAAGTTGTTTTCCCAGCTAGGAACTTTAAAAAAGCTCTAGGATGAAGTCTGAAGAGTGAAATTTTTCATCCTTCATCCTTTACACTTCATCCTTAAAAAAAGGCTGGTTGGTGACGAATCAAATTCAAGAATTCTTCGCGGGTTTTCTGTTCATCTTGGAACACGCCCAGCATGGCGCTGGTGACAGTCCAAGAACCAGGTTTTTGCACACCGCGCATCACCATGCACATATGACTAGCTTCCATGACTACGGCCACCCCTTGAGGATTGAGGATGGTCTGAACTGCTTCGGCAATTTGGCGGGTAAGCCTTTCTTGTACTTGCAGACGGCGGGAATACATCTCGACAATCCGCGCCAGTTTACTGAGTCCGACAACTTTTTGGTTGGGGATATAAGCAACATGCGCTCTACCCATAAACGGTAACATATGGTGTTCGCACAGGCTAAAGAAACTAATATCCCGGATTAAGACCATTTCGTTATGGCCTTCATCAAAGATGGCTCCATTGACGAGTTCTTCAAGAGATTGGTTGTAGCCACTGGTGAGAAACCGCATCGCCTCTGCTACCCGCTTGGGGGTTTTTAAAAGTCCCTCACGTTCTGGATCTTCTCCCACACCCAATAGTATTTGCCGCACGGCTGCGGTCATTTGCTCCATATCTTCTTCTTTTGGCTCGTGCAATTGCGGTTCTTGGCCGTCGTGGGTATTACGATCTGGTCTGAGAGCGATCGCATCTGTTAAATCAGGAATTAGAGGCGATTGAAAGCGATTAGAACCGTTAGAGCTGGCGATAGTCATATTAAGTCTTAGTAAGGGTTAGTCAATGGTCAAGAGTTAATGGTCAAGGGTCAAAAGTCATTTGCGATCGACAAAAACAAATGACAGACAACGCAGGGCTGATTAGAGAACGCCAGCACTGGGCATTAAAATCAATTCATCAATCACCGCTTGTGGTGGCAATAAGACTGTGTGCAGAATTGACTGAGCGACAATTTCCGGCGTTAACATTTTGGAACGGTCGAAGTTGACGTGGACTGTTTCTGTATCCCAAAGTTCGGTATTAACAGCACCAGGACAAATTGCTGTGACGCGAATGCCGTGGGCGCGTTCTTCTTGTGCTAGGGTTTGTGAAAGTGCGATCGCACCAGCTTTACTGACGCTGTATGCACCCCAATTGGCAAAGGCTTGCTTCCCAGCTATCGATACAATGTTGATAATTGTGCCTATGCCGCGATCGCGCATTCCTGGTAATACCCCGAGAATGCACTGGAAGACGCTAGTTAGATTTAAGTTAATCACTTGCTGCCAATCTTCTAAGGGCGTTTCGCTAATGAGCGCTGTATACGCTATTCCCGCACTGTTTACCAGAATGTCTATCTCGCCAAATTCATCAGCGATCGCTTGTATTTGTGCTTTTACTTGCCCAACACTAGCTAAATCGACAGCATAACTTTTGGCTTCAACTCCTGTATGCTTTGCTGCTACTGCAACTTCCTCCAACTTCTCCAAAGAACGGCTGACTAAGGCGACATCTATTCCCGCCTTCGCGAATGCCAAAGCAGTTGCTTTTCCTATTCCACTACTTGCCCCAGTAATTAAGGCGCGTCGTTTCGGCTCCAGGCTCATGCGATCTCCAGATTTGTTGGCGGTTCTGCAAGCTTCTACCCATTATTGATATCTCTCGGGTTGCTATAGATTAAACCAATCTAATAAATAGATTAAATAAATCTAAAAAATCCGATGATTACTTATGGCAACTGTTATATTACAGTGCCAGAATGGGTTTTTTTAATCGTTAAGTATTTGCTCAGGGATTATAACCTAGTTTCCTGCTGGAAAGTTTCATAGCCACAATCAAAACTACTTACCACAATATTGAGACAAACCATCTAGGTTAAATAATTACTAGTTCGTAATTCGTAATTCGTAATTAAAATGCAGATAGAAACAACTAAATTTTAAATTTAGTCGCGTTTCTAGGTGTAGGAACCCACCCACTGATTGTAACTACGAATTACGAATTATCAATTACGAATTACTTTGACTTGGTTTGTCCAAAATAAAAACGCCCATGACTGAGAAGATTGTTAAAAATCTTTAAGCAGTCATAGGCAATTATAGCATTGCTGCCATGCTAATCAAGCATCTGGGGGTTTTTTACTGGGCAACTTCTGTAAACACGCCAATTTTCCGGAATTTTTCATAGCGCAGTTGGCGGCGTTCGGAAGCGGTTAAACGGTTAAGTTCATCTAAATTCTCTAATAGAGCTTGTTTGAGGGTATTAGCGGCTTCTATGGGGTCAGAATGAGCGCCACCGATGGGTTCAGGCAATATTTGGTCAATAATGCCCAAATTTTTCAAGTCATGGGAAATAATTTTCAAAGCTGTAGCGGCTTGGGGGGCTTTGGTAGCATCTTTCCACAAAATGGCGGCACAGGCTTCGGGTGTGGCTACAGTATAAACAGAGTGTTCAAACATCATCAGGCGATCGCCTACCCCAATACCGAGTGCGCCACCCGAACCGCCTTCACCAATGACTGTACAAATAATTGGTACATCAAAGCAGAACATTTCGCGTAAATTGTAAGCGATCGCTTCTCCTTGACCTTGATGTTCAGCTTCTACCCCAGACCAAGCTCCTGGTGTGTCGATAAAAGTTAAAATCGGCATGGAAAACTTATTGGCGTGTTCCATCAACCGCAGGGCTTTGCGATAGCCACCAGGATAGGGCATACCAAAGTTCCGGGCAATATTATCCTTGGTATCCCGTCCTTTTTGATGACCCAACATGACTACAGGCTGTCCACCCAAACGACCGACACCACCGACTAAAGCCGGATCATCACCACCACAGCGATCGCCATGTAATTCCATCCATTCATCACTAATAGCCTGAATGTAATCTAAAGTACTAGGGCGGCGGGGATGACGAGCCACTTGCAGTCTTTGAGATGGTGATAGACTAGTAAAAATTTCTTCACGCAGTTGCATAGCGCGTGCTTCTAATTGGCGTATTTGACCAGATACATCGACGCCGTTTTCTTCTGCAAGTTGCCGAATTTGGTCAATTCGGGTGGCGAGTTCTGCTAGCGGCTTTTCAAAATCTAACAGTAGCGGTTTACGCTCGGTAGTTGCCATAGTTAGGGATGAGAATTAGGGTTCGGGTATTGGGGTTAGGGATGAGGGGGATGAGGGGCAGGGGGGCAGGGGAGCAGGGGGGACAAGGGGGACAAGGAGGACAAGGGGGACAAATGACCATTGACTATTGACTCTTGACTCTTGCCCAATGCCCAATGCCCAATGCCCAATGCCCAATGCCCAATGCCCCATGCCCTAAACCAGCAGTGGTCTAAATCCATGCTTAACTGAAACCTGACCAATCTGCTCCATTTTGTCTACGGTAATCTGATTACGCCCCCAAGAAAAGTTCGTGTATAACTTCTCAAATTCCAGCAGCATTGATTCCGCAAAACAAGCAAACAACTGACGTGCAGGCACTTCCATATTGACTATTTTCATAATT
Organism: Calothrix sp. NIES-2100; assembly: GCF_963875285.1. Taxonomy (NCBI): domain Bacteria; kingdom Bacillati; phylum Cyanobacteriota; class Cyanophyceae; order Nostocales; family Calotrichaceae; genus Calothrix; species Calothrix sp. NIES-2100. Next base: position 5,630,002 of record NZ_CAWNLA010000001.1, on the reverse strand, counting down.
TTCCAGTCAATATCGAGAGAGTGTTCTACAATCCCACCATTTAACACATATACGCCGGGATGCTGAATTTTTGTCCCTAAATTTTTCGGATAGCCACCATCAATCAACAGACAAGGTTGCTTCAAAGCCTTGGGGTCGATTTCCACGCCTTTGGGCATACTAGCAACCCAAACTACAATATCCGCTTGGGGTAGGGCTTCATCTAAGGACATAATTTTGCCCCGCCCGAGTTCAGCTTGTAAATATTGCAGCCGTTCTTGGTTACGGGCTATTAGCAGTAGTTCTTTGACATCTGTTTTCGCATCTAGCCAGCGGGTTACTGCACTCCCAATATCACCCGTTGCACCACATACAGCCACGGTTGCTGTTGATAAATCAATTCCTAATTGTTTTGACGCTTGTTCCACCTGCCGACAAATAATATAGGCAGTGTGAGTATTGCCTGTAGTGAAGCGTTCAAACTCTAGTTTGATATTCCGGACTTGGCTAAATTGTTCCAAGTTAAAGTTTTCAAAAATGATGGAAGAAAACCCACCTAAAGCTGTGATATTAATCCCATGCTTTTGCGCATGAGCCATAGCGTTGAGAATCTTGCGTGTCGCCGCCTTAATCCGGCGATTCGCCAGCATCTCAGGTAAAAAGCAGGATTCTACATACTGTCCTTCAATTTTCTGTCCAGTGACACTAGTGACGGTAATGTTATCAACGATTTGTGGCGGGGCGCTGCACCAAAAATCTAGCCCTTGATCGGCATATTCTGGGTATCCCAATTCTTGAGCTACTGCTTGAGCGTGTTCCAAACTAGTCAGATGTCCAATTAGACCAAACATGTATTGATATATTAGGCGCGTGCTGCGTCGAAAGCGTGGAATTAAGTGAGTTAAGAGGGATTAACTTACTCTTAAAAATACTACACAAAGGGTAAGATCCATCAGGGGCAAGACAGTCGATTAAAAGCATGAAGGTATGAAGTTGAGAATTTCCACCTTCATCCTTTTTTAGTCAGTTACCCCTATGAGTTATGTTTAAGCCGCTGTCAGTCCGTAAGCTGATAGGCGCATGATGTCGCGAGTGCTGAAGCCGATGTTACTTAATGCTTCACCGTACTGAATCATGAAATCTTCAACCAAAGCATCTTTTTCCATTGCCAAGACTTGAGCATCATCTGCAACTTGGTTGAGCATTTTCCAAACAATTGGCAGGTTTTGACGATTTGCTGCTTCTAGTTCAGTTTTTGATTCCACAAAATGTTCTTTCAACCACTCTTCGCCAAAGTTAAGATGACTGTACTCATCTTTTACTACTCCCTCTGTAATTTTGCGGGCGAAATCATCGGCAACAGGGATGTAGATGTTGTATGCTGCTATGGCAAAACATTCAATGATTAAAGACTGAATCAGCAAGCAAGTAACCACTTTACCTTCTGCCGCTGCTTTTTGGAAGTTGCTGTGAAGTCCCAAGAAAAACTCTTGGGCAAATTGCAGATCTGGCACTACCTGTAAATTGCGTCCACAAGCTTCAAATCCTTTTTTGTGGCGACCTTCCATTTTCGAGAGGCGAATCAATTGCTCTTGGTGTTCTGGCAGCATTTGCGCCAGTTGGATGTAATTATCATAAGCTTCTTGTTCACCTTCAATTACAATCGCATTAATGCGGCTGTATGCGTCTTTGTATTCTTCGCTCTGGAAATCAATTTCAGATTGCTCTGTAATCTGCTGCATGTTATGTTTACCCCTGTAAACGTGAATCATTTGATACCAAAAATAAATGTACCCTATGAGTTTAGGGTATCAATCACTGTGATTTAATTTAACTTAACAAGTCACTATATTTATAGATTAGCTGTTGCTGGGGGCCATGCTCTAGTAATACAAACACAAATGCAAAGAAAGCGAAACTCATGTCCAAACCAAGCCAGAATCTAAAATCTACCGATTTTTGGAGCCTTGCAGTCTTACTAATAGGCGCTTTAATCGTTTTGCTGCCTTTGTTTGTGGTCTTCCTGACTTCTTTTGCACCTGGAGGAGCAACGCCAGAAGTTTTAGCTAAAAATAACTGGACATTAGCGAATTATCGGGATGCATGGCAGCGGGGTAAGTTTTTATTGGCGTTTGCTAATTCTACCTTAGTAGCGATCGCAGTGACAGCTTTTCAAATTGTGACTTCGGCTTTGGCAGGTTATGCCCTAGCGCGCCTGAAATTCCGGGGTAGACAAGCGCTGCTATTAATTGTCTTAGCCACTTTGGTAATTCCCTTTCAGTTGTTGGTGATTCCCATCTTTTTGGTGTTGAAGTGGGGACATTTGATCAATACCTACGGAGCATTAATTCTGCCAACGGCTGTGAACGGCTTTGGAATTTTTTTGTTACGTCAATATTTCCAGACAATTCCCGTCGAGTTAGAAGAAGCCGCAAGCATCGACGGCGCGAACCGACTGCAAATTTTGTGGCGAGTGATGTTACCTTTAGCTCGTCCTGCTTTGGTAACCCTGTTTTTGTTCACTTTTATCGGTGAATGGAACGATTTGTTCAAACCCTTGGTATTTACTACACGCCCGGAATTAAGGACAGTACAGCTAGCATTAGCAGAGTTTCAGGAACAATTTACCAATAATTGGCCTTTGATGATGGCGGCGGTGACAATTGCAACTGTGCCGGTGATGGTACTCTTTCTCATCGGTCAGCGCCAGTTTATTCAGGGCATTGCGACTACAGGGATTAAGAATTAGGCAGGGGCGCAGGGGCGCAGGGGAGCAGGGGGGACAAGGGAGACAAGGGAGACAAGGAAGCACAGAGAGATATGGGGAGTGTGGGGAGTTTTCTTAGCCATGCCCAATGCCCCATGCCCCATGCCCAATGCCCAATGCCCAATGACTGTTTCAATTATATAAATTTTATACATTAGATAGATTAATTAATACTCGTCTGTGATGGGGATAAACCCCTAGGTGTCTTAGCTAGACAGTGAATAAAATATAAAGATATCAATTGCTTGGTAATTGAAAGATTGCACTGTTGGTTGGGGTATGGAGACATTGTCTGCATTTAGATAAAACGTGCAAAATAATACTTTAGTTTCAGCTAAATAAAATGGCTGCTCAGATGTTTTATGTTGTTTAGTTACCACTAATAAATAGTTTGTTACTAGGCAAGTGCATATTTCACTAGAGCTAAACCTAAGTATCAATTAATAGGTGGTTTGCGCTCTCAGCATTATGCAACTTATAATGCGATTTTTACTAGAATACTTGTCCTAGAGTCGCACCACTAGAACAAGAGCTTGAGGCACAATTATGGTTAAATCTTTTGATTCTCGTTCTGATGTTTTATGGCAGCAAGTGTGGGGATTAGCTGCTTTAGTGGCGGCAATTATCTTTAGTTGGATGGTATACAATTTCTATCAGCCAAAAATTTTACAAAAGCTAGACTTGGGAGAATTGGCTGGTTGGCTCTTAATCATACAAGGGTTATTGGCTACAGTTATCGAACCTTTTGTGGGTAGATTTTCTGATCGTATCCAACAGCATTTAGGTAATCGCTTACCAATAATTAGTGCAGGGGTAACATTGGCTGGTTTGATGTTTGTGATGATCTCGCTGCTGGTAGAACAGAATCTGCAAGGAAAGTTACGTTGGCTAGTACCTGTATTGATGACTGTTTGGGTAATAGCCATGATTATTTTTCGAGGCCCAGCGATCGCATTATTAATACAGTTTGCTCCGGTGACAGAATTACCCCAAGCTAATGCTGTTTTAGTATTCGTATTTGGCTTGATTGGCGCTAGTGAGCCATTTTTAAAAAAGTTTCTCAATAACCTTGGTGCATCAATAACTTTTCTGTTAGGCGCGATCGCCTTGATGATGGGAGCGTATATTTTGCGATCGCTAACTCCTATACATAGCCTCAAGCCTTATACTATCAATGAAGATGTCCCATCTAGAACGCCTATTTTATTATTAATCTTAATTTTTGTGGTCGGTTTGGGCACAGGATTGGAAGTGAACTTGTTAATGTCAACATTTCCTCAAGAATTGCAAACTCAACTGCCCAGCATTAGATTAGAATTTGTGACCTCTGGCATACTGTTGGTAGCGGCGATCGCTTCTGTGGTTTTAGGAGAATGGACGGCGCAGATAGGTGCTAATAAAGCATTGTTACTCGGCTTAGGTAGCATAACAGGCTTAATGGGGCTAGCATTATTAAACGATATGGATACATTTGTAGTAGGTTTTATCGTAGCTTTTGGTGTAAGTTTTGGCTTAATTTTTGTGAGTATGATTCCCTTTACCTTAGGAAAACTACCACCACATCAAGCAGGGTTAGCCACTGGTTTATATTTTGGTGGTTGCGCTGGAGCTAATGCTTTAGTAACACTTTTAATTAAACAAGCACTGATCGCATCATTAGGAGCATTTTTACTGTCTGAGGTGGCTTTTTTCGTAGTGGCTGGCTGTGTGGTGATTACAAAGAAAATTCAAATCAGTTAATCGTTAGACTTGCTGTATTTATTCTTAATAGAAACAAGTACCATCTTAGTTAGCCCGCAAAAATCCTATACCAGCTTTATTTTCAATATAATCAGCTAAACTGATAAAATCCTCACGCGGATAGCATCTTCCACCTATTAAATCAAATGCTAATCTACTGGCAGAATTTTCGGGGTTTTCGAGAACATGTATACCCCAGTAATAAAGGATATCGCTAGCTCGGATACAAACTTCTTCTGGGTCGATACAATGAAATTTATCATCAGTTTGACTGATTTCTTTATAAGCATCAAAATAGACATTTTTCATAAGCCTTAACCGCCTGATTCCGGGGTCTTTAAAGTTATTAACTAGGACAAACAAATGAGCATGATTGTTGAGTTCACGTATTTCCTTAACAGTGTCTTGAATAACTTTGCCATGTTTGTTAATTCCTAGCGGATTTAAAGTTGTGGGGATAATGCAATAATCTAATTGCTTAACTAGCTCTTCTGGATTACGCTCTAATGCAGGTGAGCAATCACATATGACTATTTGACAATCACGGGCAGAATCTTCATGCCAATCACTACCATCAAACACTTGGATAGTTGTACCTACACCTTTTGGATTAGGTACAAAAACGCCATCACCGACTAACTTTTGGAGATTTTTTTCGGGATCTAAGTCTACAAGAGCGATATTAAATCCTTGCAGGGCTAAGGCTCCTGCTAAGTGTGCTGCTACGGTTGTTTTACCCACCCCTCCTTTGCAAGTAAAAACTCCAAAATAAACTTTTTTTGGGGTATTTTGTGTGGTGTCTCCTGGCTTAGGTTCCTCATCAATAACAGAAACTTTATCAAACCCAACCAGCTTATTTTCCAGGGCAATTCCACAGCGAATTTTACTATTTTGACCCCAGGATTTGATTAATGCCTGTGCTGGACCACCAAAACCTTTTGTTGTTATAAACCAACCAAAATTATATTTTTGACCTTCCTCAGAATCTAAAAAATTAGCAAAAGCTAAAAGTTGCGGTGCTGTCACATTATTTTTTAGCCATTTCACCTGAACAGCACCCACAAAATTGTCTTTTTTGATCGCTAAATCATAACCACGCTGGTTGGGCTTGGCAGTTTCAACTGTCCAACCAGCTCTATGGATAAGTTTTGCTACGTGCTGCTCAAAGTGGATAAAGTCTTGGATATATGCTGGCTCTACAGATGATTGCATAAACAAAAGCTGTTAAAATTTTTGTTTCAATTTTGCAGTGTCGTTTAATTAATTAGACTGGATAATGAGCAATATTTAACTAATTTAGTTTATAAATATAATGTCACTTACTCTGTATTATAACCACACTTAATAGTATAATTTTATTCCACATAAAAAAATCAGGGTAGAGGGAATTTACCTTAGCTTGACTAAAGTTTCCAGCAAAGACACATTTGTATTATATAAGTATAAATACATAAAAAAGTGATATGCTTCATGAATTTTTCAAGAAGTTGTTTGAGGTGGACAGGCGATCGCATAATTTTTAGTTAAGCTATAAGCGCTAATATTCAGGATAATAAGCGCTTTATGCACTGGTTACTATCTGGGCCGTTGAGTATCGAGAAATTAACGGTTAAGATTGCAGACTTACCTGCATCTTTACAAGGTAAAAAGCTGGTGCAGATGTCGGATTTTCATTATGATGGTTTAAGGCTATCGACGGCGATGTTAGAAAAAGCGATCGCAGTTAGCAATCAAGCCGAACCAGATTTAGTTCTCTTGACTGGCGACTATGTAACCACTAGCCCAAAACCGATTCACAACCTGGCTTTACATCTGAAAAATCTCCAAAGTCGCGCTGGTATTTATGCTGTATTGGGTAATCATGATATATGTTACAAACACTCAAGAACAGAAATTACAACGGCGCTAAATAATATTGCAATTCGTGTTCTGTGGAATGAAATCGCCTACCCATTTGGAAAAGAATTACCTTTGGTAGGTTTAGCGGAACGTTACTCTAGGGAATTTAACCCGATACCAGTGATGAACGAGTTAGATGCTGCTACTCCGCGAATTGTTTTATCTCACAATCCTGATACTGCGGAATTATTGCAAGCATGGCGAGTAGATTTACAATTATCGGGACATACTCACGGTGGACAAATCGTCATTCCAGGATTCGGCTCTGGAATAGTTTTCTACAAAAAAATTGTACCAAAAATTCCCAAAAAGATACGCCATCGGATTCCATATTTGAGAAGCGATTTCTCTTTCATCCGTCATTGGGAATGGATGCAGGGTTTACATCAGGTAGGAAAAAATCAATTATACGTCAATCGAGGTCTAGGGACATATCTTCCTGGACGGTTATTTTGTCCTCCAGAAGTGACTATAATTACGTTACAAAGCAAGTAATTAAGCAGCAAAATTTTAAATAAATTACTAATTAAAAGTTCACTCCAGAAAAACTAGAACTCAGTAACGGCTATTTGGGTTATGCTGGATAAGACGATCATCCCATGTCGGAAAAATTCTGACTGCTACCCAAGCTACAGATCTTGAGTTTAATAGTTTTGTAGAAATCTGGAACAGTAGCAAACTAAATATAGAGAATAAGCAAGGCTATAGATATAAGATTCATGTTCGCTTATTGAAAACTGCAAAACTGACGAGGTAGCGAGTATGTCATTCCAGCGCGTTCACCAATCTAAAAATCAAAATTCTCAGACCTCATGGAGTACATCTCAGTTTGCGCCTCGCCCGTTATCTGAAAAGGAACCCCAAGCCCTGCCAACACAGGAAGAAATCGAGAATCAAGCTTTTGAGCAAGATAAGTTTAAACCAACTCGATTTGAACACAACTTTGCAAACATTCCTGTCCATCATAATTCCTCATTACGAGCAAAAGCGATTCAGCCCAAGTTAACTATTGAGCAACCGAATGACGAATATGAGCAAGAGGCGGATCGGGTTGCTATGAAGGTGATGAGTATGGCTTCTCCAAGAACTTCCAGTATTCAACGTCAGATTGAAGAGGAACAGACAGAGGTTCAGACAAAACCCTTGGCAGAGACTATGACACCGATCGTGCAGCGTCAGGAAGCATTAGAAGACGAGGAGCCAATTCAGGCAAAGTGTGAGGATTGTGAAACAAAGGAGCAGATTCAGCGATCGCTTTCTGGAGTTCCTCAAATTCAAGCAGATTTAGAGAGTCGGCTCCATGCTAGTAGAGGCAAAGGTAGTCCATTACCGGATGAGGTGAAATCCTTCATGGAGCCGCGCTTCAAAGCTAATTTTAGTCAGGTGCGAGTGCATACTGACAATGCATCTGTGCAGATGAATCGAGAATTAGGGGCAAAGGCATTTACACATAGAAGTGATATCTACTATGGGGGTGGGAAGTTTCCAGGAAACAATGACCTGACTGCCCATGAGTTAACGCATGTGGTGCAGCAGACGAGTGGGGTGCAGGGAAAAACTGATGGCAAGATTCAAAAAGTAGATGACCCAGATGCCAAGATCCCTTACCTGGTTCGTTTTAACAAACCATTGAGCAAAGAAGAATTTATCCAATTGGCGGATTCTCAAATAGGACTGGAGCCAAACGTTGGTAAATGGTCAAATGTAAAAGAGCATTATAATGCCAGCGATAGCCCGGTAACGGTGAATGTGGCTGCATCACTGGTCAAAAAATCGAGATCCGCTCAAGCCGCCGCAGATTTGGGTTTGAGCGTGGATGATGCCGGTGATATTGCAGGTGCAGGCGATCGCGCCGATGAGTTTTCGCAAATGCCCCCAGGAACCGAAAAAGCGGCGCTGATTGATGAGATTAACCACAGATATTGGCAGACCGCAGGGATTAGCAAAGGGGAAAAAATCAAGGATAAAACCAAAGAAGCTGGTAAGGTTGCCCTATGGAAGCAAATTCGGGATGAAGTCCTCGCTCAAAGAGAATTTATCTCGAATCTTCCAGAAAAAGCACAATATATCCTGCGGTATTCTCAATCCGGTGTAGTCATTACTCCGGAAAATTATCAGCAAGTAGTGCGGATTGCCAAAAAGATTGAACAATTCAATAGTGCTGACTTGGAAAACTACCTTAGCCAGGTCAAAGAAACCAAGAATTTTGATGTACTGGAAACCGGTATTGATAAGTTTTTGATGACGAAGCAAGCTGCTCCAGAAAAAATCAAAGAACTGCTCAAAAAAACCACTGATGACGATTGGGATGCAGACAGCGCAGCGGCAAAGATGGATGCCAACACAATGTTCTATCTGCCACTCGATAAACGAATCGAAGTAATCAAGAATATCGCGAATGGATATGTTGTAGGCGATGAAGATGAGCAAACGATCATTCGTCTGTTGACAAGTACTCCTTCAGCAGACCTAAAAGCATTGATAGATGAGCTTAAACACAACGAATCTGCCTTGCTGAAGAAATTGGAAAGTGTGATCGATGGTTCTGAGAACAAGGAATATTATGCAGCATTACGCAATATCTTGTTCAAATCGCTGGAACCGGAAGAGGCTCAAAAGAAAATGGAAAGCGCCAAAATATTTCCTTGGGCTGATCCAGGTATTATCAAAGCTGTCTACAATCGACGCTTTTATTATGAAACTGTCGAGTATACAAAAGATGGAAAAATAAGAGTTGTATTCTGGACTAATATTGCCATGATGGGCATGAAAAACCAGGAACAAATTCTGGAACCAGATGAGATCATCGGATTGCACTTTTTCATGGATGAGGATTTCGCTAATGCCAAAGAAGGTGAAACAATATTCATGCCGGCGGCAAATCTTCTGGCTTTCAAAAACGAGCAGTTTAGCCGTGAATTGAGTTTGGCGGTAGATGTCGGTTTGCTGTTTGCTGGGGGTGCAGGACTTGTGGCGAAGGGAACCCGCTTGGCTAAGGCGATCGCCCTATTGGATTTCACAATGGCAGCCGCTGATATTACAATCAGTTCTTTCCGTTCTGATATTGCCAAAACTAAGGAAGGTCAGCAATTCCTGAAAGCCTGGGATACAGTGAATACTTTGATTGCAGTTTATGGTATTGCCAAAGTCGTTGTTCGTTTGCCAGAAACCTTCAGAAATCTTAAAAAAGCTTATCAAAGCTTTAAGGGCAATCCTGGCAAGATTGATCCTGGTGATTTGACCAAAATTGAGAATGAAACGACTAAGCTTTTTGGACAGGCTGATAAAGCGGCGCTGGAAGGCGAAATCGCGGATTTACGCCAGAAATTTTCCGCAAATGAAATGGCTGCTTTTGAACAGCAATTGGAGAAGGCTGCTGCTATTGGCGATGCCACAAAACGACAAGCAGCGATCGCTGATATCCAATCTCAAATTTCCACCCAGAAAGCAAATGTTGACCTCGTTGCTGAACTAAAAAAAGCCAATCCCAAAATGAGCAATAAAGAAATTGCTGAGTTGGCTAAGTCAAAGATAAAGGTTCCTACTGTTCCACATGGAATGACCGCAGATGAATTCCAGGATGCACAGGATCTCATCAAAAAGTTTCTCCAAGACAAGGGTTTAAAAGATGTAGAAGGGTTTGCCACAGGAAGCCGGATTACGGGTGCTACATTTAACCCGAAAAAACCTGCATTTGGACAAATTTCTAGCGATTTTTCCAAGAAAGACTTCGATATTACTTTAGTAACTTCAAGGAAGTTAACCAATACAGAAACTCGGCAATTGCAGGAATTATATAAAGCGAAATTCAAACACGATCTGGGTATTCGTAATGTGGTCGATAAAAAACAACTCGACTATATTCCGGTTTACGGTAAAATTGACCTCAATCTCAAATAGAAGAAAGTCTAATCCTCACCTGAATTATCATTTCTAGCCTTCAACCTAGTTACCACATTGCAAGCGATGACGAATCAATTTTCCTGGAGCTTAAATGAAAATCTATACTGAATTTATTGTCATCCATGAAGATGAACCAATGCCCAATGAAGATAATTTTTGTCCATCGTTTTGGCAATCCGAAGATTTTGACTCTGACGGCGATTACTATTATGAGAATATTGAGGGAAGATGGACAAACTTGGAGCTAACTAAACGAATTGCCGATGACAAGAATAGTATCCTAAAAGTCAATACTTTTCGGGAAAAAAGAATTTACGAGCCGGGAATCCAAGAAGTGGCTGACCTGCAACGCTATATCGATTATAAAAAAGATGGTCGATATGCCAACAATCCGGTGATTTCGTCCATAAAAAGTCTGGCAATTACTTCACTGACGATAGAAACATTTGATTTGCAGGATTATCGGGAGTTTCTCAAGACAGTGTACTTTTTCTTGGAATATACAAAAGGTTTTATTGTTAATATTTGGGAATTAGATGCTGCATCATTTCAAGTAGAATTTTTGAGTGATTAAATTTCGTGATTATGATTGGGATTCATGAGGATACGATTATTAGCTCCGATTGGCATGTATTGCATCGAAATATCTACTGGTTTCTGCCAGAGGCTAGGAAAATTATTTCGGATGCCGAAAATCCTGCTCGTCTTTCCTTTCCTGAGTTCATCGCCGCCGAAGTCAGGACATACCAGAAAATATTTGATTTGATCCGGGATACGGTTGAAAAGCATTCGATTCGTCGGTTTTACTTTTTAGGGGATTTGGTATTTGGACTAAATAAGGGGAGAGAATCAATCAAAAAACTGGAGTTTTTGAATGAGGAAGTTCCAGTGTTTTTTGAAATATTTAAATACTTAGAGAGTAAAAATATAGAGAGAAGGATGGTTTTGGGAAATCACGACGATTTCAAACTTCTAAATAAAAAAGTTCGCGCTTTCTACGAATCAATCTTTAACGAAGTATCGCTGTTTATTCGCGAGGGAAGTAACCTGTATACGCATTTTCCAATTGGGTACAGCAATGTACACGATAAAGCCTGTGGAACTCCAGAAGAGAAGTTCTTCCGAATCAATAAATTATTTTACAAACTCGACAAGAAATTACTGCAAGAGACTCATGGTTTTCAGATTAGAAATTTTCATGGGCATATTCATAGAGGTGAATTCTCTTTGCATATAGAGAATATTAGGCATCAAAATATGGCTATTGATTGGAGAGTAAGTCCAATCGCTGTGGATGCAATATCTCTCCAAAGTGCGTCTTTATAAAAATGCATATAATTAGCCTGCGAAAGTAGGCTTTTTTTTGTAGCCAAGACAGTGCGTTACTTTTCCAAAGTTGTAGCAACTGTCGAGGGCGTTAATGTGCAATCTCACATAGAATTGGTATATAGCCGCAGTCACATAGGTTAGGACATTTTGAAAGCGTGAATGCTAGGAATAGTAATAGTTTTACCTTCTGCTGACAGCATAGCTGCCTTCTGACTCCTGCTATAAGATAAATTTGATTTTTTGGTAAGCTATAATCGCTGCTATTAAGAGAGTCTGTTGCGCTATGCATTGGTTATTTACAGGACATTTAAGAGTAGATAAACTGACGGTTAAGATTGCAGATTTACCTATATCTTTAGAAGGTACAAAGCTGGTACAATTATCTGATTTCCATTACGATGGAATGCGATTATCCGAAGAGATGTTAGAACAAGCGATCGCACTAAGTAATGAAGCCGAACCTGATTTAGTTGTCTTAACTGGTGATTATATTACTGACGATCCTACCCCGATTCACAAATTAGTACAACGACTTAAATATTTAGAAAGTCGTTATGGGGTTTATGCCATACTTGGTAACCATGATATCCATTATAACCACTCCCAAGCAGAAGTTACAGATGCTTTTACTAGCATTGGAGTTAAGGTTTTATGGAATGACATTGCTTATCCATTAGGAAAAGAATTACCTTTAGTAGGATTAGCTGATTATTGGTCACGGGAATTTAAACCTGCACAAGTAATCAACCAACTAGACTTCGCCACACCCCGCATCGTTTTATCTCACAACCCAGATACTGCTAAAATATTGCAACAATGGCGAGTAGATTTACAGCTATCTGGTCATACCCACGGAGGTCACATAGTATTACCAGGTATTGGCCCTTTGGTATTTCATTATAAAAAGCTGTTGAAAAAACTACCCAAAAAATTGCGGCGTTGGGTTCCGTTCTTACTCAACGATTTCTCGAAAGTGGTGCAATATTGGGAGTGGGCGCAAGGCTTTCATCAAGTAGGAAATAATCAATTATACGTCAATCGCGGCTTAGGAACTTATCGACCTGGACGTTTATTTTGCCCACCAGAAGTGACTGTAATTACTTTAATTGGGCAATAGTCAATGGTCAATGGTCAATGGTCAATGGTCAATGGTCAATGGTCAATGGTCATTTGTCTTCCTTGTCCCCCTTTTCCCCGCGTCAATGCTTTTTACTCTGGACTATGGACTTTTGACCCTTGACTCACATAGCTTAAACCGCCTCAAGCTACGATGGGAGAATATCAGCAGCTTAGGGCGGTTCATTAAAAATACAATTGTTCGAGAAAATTTGGAAATCCAGAGGAAAATAACTAAAAACTAATGTGGACTATGGACAATCTCCGCAATCCCATCTTTCCAGAACTACTTGTGCATCCTTGATCCAACTAGGCAGGTATTTCTGGCTGTGTACTTCAATCACCTCCACAAGAATGATCTATGAGCTTAAGGCGAAAACACTTCCAACGGATGCGACAATTTAGTGGTGATTGCGAGGAGATTAGAGCAGGAGGCACAGGCTCTAATGTGAAAGGTTTTGTTTAACTTTTAACCTTTTTGTACCTTGCTCTTAATGTAGCATCTACTTTTTCAGAGTGATCGATGTATTTACTAAACTTGAATGGTATTTATTTATTGCAATAATTTTGCAATATTTCTTAAGGATTTGCCTACATACCTACTGCGAGATCCCCGACTTCTTTAAGAAGTCGGGGATCTGACTGATAACAGCAGTGATTACTGAGCAGAATTTCCAGTGTTACTGTTTCCAGAAGCGGAAGAACCGTTGCTAGAGTTACTGTTTGACTTGTCTAGCCCTGTAAGCGGAGTAGTTTTTGAGCTGTCACTGTTGTTCTGTTGAGTCGGAGTATTTGTGGAATTGTCGCTGCTTCTATCTTGAGTAGAAGAGTTAGTCTTTGGTTGTGTACTGGAAGTTGGGGCTTTTTCAGTAGCAGGAGGCACAGAGGGAACAGTAATATTGATATTCGGTTGTGTAGGCGCAGTTTTTGCTGGAGCTTGCTGTTGTGGAATTACAACAGGTACTTCTCTGGTTCTTTCAATGATTGTGGTTCGGCTTGAGGGAGATTGACTAGCCGCAGGTGAAGGACTAGCATTATTTGGTACAGGTACAGGAACCACTACTGGTGAAGTTCTGTCCACCGCTGCATTGTTGCGCTGGTTAACGTACCAAAATGCGCCTACACCCAAGGTAACAAGAGAGGTGAAGATAACGCCTAATAGTAAACCATTAGCAGTATTAGTGTTATCACGGTCTGCTAAATTAGCTTGCTGATCTCTCCGTTCGCTGTAACGACCATCTACATAACCATTTCCGTAGGAATTAGGATTAGCTGTGTTGTTAACTGTTTCAGTAGTCCGTTTCACATGAGTATGAGTTTCACCATTAGCATTTGTATAAGTTTCTTGGCGATTTTCACTGTGATAGTTTTGGCGATCGCTTGAGTTGGTCATAATCCTTTATTTCACTCCTCGATGGAAAAATTTTGACAAACTAGACTGTGCAATAATCAAAGTTTTAAATGATCTGGAAAATCTTTTTATGTTGCTTGGGAAAGGTGTTTTATTTGTTACTTTAGCTTTGATATGCTTCAGAATAACCTTTGCGATCGCGTCAATGGCTCTATCGCGAGTAGGGAGTTTTTCCTCCATCCAAAGACGGAATATTGGCAATAATGTGAGAACTATTAGCTTATTAACAGCTTAGTGAGGCAATAATTTAGCTAGGTCAGGGAAACCCTACCCCCAATACGGTTCGGTTAACGGGGAAAGAAAAAAGGGAAAAGGGCCCATTCAAACCTTTCCCCCTTACCCCTTAACCTTTTCCCAAATCCAAAGGGAAATGAAAATTGCTTATCCAAACCTTATTGACCTTACCCCTACTGTCAACTGAAGTATGAAGTATGAAATTACCCCATTCATCTTCAAGACCAGTTTAGGTTCAAGAAATTTTTAATTTTCTGACACCATCTTTTGACTGGATTTCTAGAGTTTGATGCGGGTTTTGATGGCGTATACCATCTGGAAGATGAAGATGTAAAATTACTTTTTGCATTGTGCAAATTTTGTTCTAGCTGTGCAGCTTTATTTAAATCTGAGCTAGCGCGATATTCATATCCTAATTGAGAACAAACTAGCCCACGATACTTATATGCATTGATGTAGCGAGGATTGAGGCGAATTGCTCTGCTAAAGTCTGCGATCGCTTCCTCATATCTCCCTTGAGTAGCGTTTTGCACTCCTAAATTATAAAAGGTTTCGGCGTTCCAGTGATTGATAGATTCTTTCGGGGGATTGGTTGGTGAAGATGGAAGTTCAACAGCTGTAGGTAGCGGTTGCGACTTGAGATAATTGTAAGCAGCGTTAATTTTCTTAATTTTTTCCTCTGCTTGCTGTTTTTGCTGTTTGTCCGCAAAGCGATCGGGATGCCAAATTTTCACCAAATTACGGTAAGCTAGCTTTACCTGTGCCTGCGATACACCGGGTTTGAGTCCCAGAATTGCCAAACAATCATTGATATCGAGTTGAAAATGCGATCGCGGCGGCTGGTTAGACATATCGCAGACTAAAAAAATAGATAACTATGTAAATCTATGCTAGCGATTTCACAAAATTTCTTCGACTCTCGCCAAAAACCTCAAGTGGGAACGATTGGCGATCGGGGAGTATCCTAAATCTGTAAATTGATTTTCTTGTAGTGCGGGCATCTTGTCCGCTTCTTTGACATTAGGGAGCAAGATGCTCCCACTACAAATTTAAAATTTCGCTGTAGGTGCAGATATTACAGATTTAGCTTGTATAAGAGATAGACAAATAAGGGAAAGGCAAAGCAGAACTTGTCTATGATTGAGTTTGTTTAGGCTCACACTACTTCTTTGCCTTGAATCCAACTACTTTTCCTAAACACTCAAGTCCTTTGTGAGTACCCTTAGCACCCTTAGCTATAAACTTACCTGACAATTGCCCTTGCTTCCAGCTTCCCTGATACTCAATAGCGTAATATTCATGGCTTGAAGTACCAGTCCACTGCATTGGTTCTGCACCAGGTTCTATTCGTCCACCAAATTTTCCCGGCCAACCACCGTGATAATTAAAGGCATCTGATTGCACCATTAAACCATCGGCACCAATGTTTACATAACCGCCACCTTTAACTGGGCAACCTTCTGGAGAGTTTTCAGTAATTAACTGGACTAAGTAAGTTCCCTGTACATCCACTAAAGGACAATTGGCTGCCTCCGCGATGAAGGCAACGTTTAAGGTTAAAAAAATTGCAGAGGATGTGGCAAGTTTAAGCATGGAGTGACTTCATTAATTGAATGTTTTACGATTACGCCTAAGGGCGGAGTTGAACCGCACCTTCGGCTCATCGCTTTCGGGCGATTAACGAGGTGTTGGTTCTAACGAAGTGTTGTTGTGACGACGTTTCACAGATTTTAGCATATTATGTCAAATTTTATACTACATCGACAGAACAACTATTTTAGGGTGCGTTACGCGTTGCCATAACGCACCGAGAAATATGGTGCCCTGCGGCTAATTCTCACTCTCCCAATTTCCGAAATCCTTGCATAGCCGTAACATACCCTACTCATAAGGGAATAACGTAATAGTTTTATCCTGATTCCCACTAGCTAACGTCTTACCATCTGGGCTAAAGGCAACCGAATATACATCATTCTCAGGAGATGTAAAACTACGGAGTTCATTAGCAGTACTCACCTGCCATAGTTTGATTGTCTTGTCTTTACTTCCACTAACTAATATCTTCCCATTTGGATGAAAAGCCACAGAACAAACATGATCCGAATGCCCTGTGAGAGTGCAAAATTCTTGACCGGTTTCCATGTTCCATAACTTAATAGTTTTCTCTTTACTGCCACTGGATAATGTTTTACCATCAAGGCTGAAAGCCAAAGAATTAATTCCGCCAAACCAGTCAGAATGACCCCGCAGAGTAAAGACCTTTTGTTTAACTATCTGCCAAATCTTAATAGTTTTATCATTACCATCGCCCCCACTAGCTAAAAAGTTGCCATCAGGGCTGAAAGTAACGCATAAAACATCATCTGAATGCCCCTTGAGCGAGTATAATTCTCTGCCTGTTTCTAATGACCAAAGTTTGACAGTCTTGTCTTTACTGCTACTAGCTAAAGTTTTTCCATCTGGGCTAAAAGCAACACAATAAACCTTTTCCTCGTGTCCTGTGAAAGTGCAAATTTCCCTTCCACTTTCAACATCCCACAATTTAATCGTTTTGTCATCGCTAGCACTAGCTAATTTCTTGCCATCGGGACTGAAAGCTACTGAATTAACACCTCCAGACCAGGAAGATTCTCCATGTCCCTTGAGGGTGCGGGATTGTTTATTAGCTAAATGCCAAATTTTTATATTTTTATCATCGCTACCACTGGCTAACATCTGCCCATCAGGACTGAAGACGACAGACTTCACCTTATCTGAATGTCCTTTAAGAGTGTTTACAAATATTAAATCTTGCATGGTTGGGTATGTATATATATGTATAAATTTGCCATTACTATTTAGTAATAACCATGAAAACTGCGTAACAGCCGAAAATATAAGTCTTTTAACTTTTGACTTTTGAATGCGTGACTTTTGACTTACTCAGCAGCGGTAGTAGGTGCTTTCGCGACTTGTGATTAGACATTATTGTGCATACTGGGATATAGGCAACACATTAAAACTATGCTTAGTATTCCCAAAAATCTTCTGGATATGACTCAAACACCCCATTCTGGTTATCACTGGGATGGTAGCAGTCGCCGCTTCTTTGAAGGGTGGTATTATCGCGTCACTTTACCCGATTGCGGTCAAACCTTTGCTTTTATGTACTCTATTGAAGACCCCATCGGTAATCAACCTTACAGCGGTGGTGCAGCCCAAGTCTTGGGGCCTAACGATGAATATCTGTGTCGGACTTTCCCTGATGTCAAAACATTTTGGGCGAGTCGGGATGTTTTAGCTTTGGGTCATTGGGGTAAAACCAATTTACCTACCCATCCCATCTATCTTATCCCAGCAGAGTTTGAACATCATATTCAACAAGGCTATCAAGCCACAGCCACTTTAAATCAAGGAATCATTAGCGATCCTGCTACTGGTAATTATTGTCGCTGGCATTATGAAATTAAGCCAGTATATGCCTGGGGTAATCATGGCAGTCTGCAACAATCAACCGCTGGCTGGTTATCATTTTTGCAGATTTTTGAACCTGGATGGCAAATTTTAATGGCTCACGGTTTGGCTAGTGGGTGGATTGACTGGAATGGCAAAATATACGAATTCACCAACGCCCCAGCTTACGGTGAGAAAAATTGGGGCGGTGCTTTTCCTAAAAGATGGTTTTGGCTCAATTGTAATAGCTTCCACAATCAACCGGATTTGGCATTAACCGCAGGCGGTGGAAGGCGGGGTGTGCTGTGGTGGATGGAATCTGTAGCGATGATTGGCGTGCATTATCAAGGTAAATTTTATGAATTCGTTCCCTGGAACTCACAAGTAGAGTGGAATATTCAGCCTTGGGGTAGATGGGAAATGCAAGCACGAAACTCAAACTATGAAATTGAGTTAATTGGGACTACAGATTTACCCGGTACACCTTTACGTGCGCCGACAGCAAATGGTTTAATGTACTGTTGTCAAGACACCATGCAAGGCAAACTAGATTTGCAGTTATGCGATCGCACTCAAGGGAAATCTGAAATTATTCTCAAAGCACAGAGTTCTCTGTGTGGCTTAGAAGTTGGTGGCAGTCCTTGGGACAATTCCTGGCAGTCTAGTTAAAACTACTGCTATCATTATATATGCATCCTTATTGGGGCTGTGGCTCAGTTGGATAGAGCAAGCGCCTCCTAAGCGCTAGGCCGCGCGTTCAAATCGCGCCAGTCCCGTACCACCCACAAACTCTGAAACCTATTAACAAAAAAGGTTTCGGAGTTTTATTTTTTTATCTTCTTTACTGGAATTTAGTACATAGGCACTGTTTAACGTTTATCAGATAACCTAAAACGACTATCATATTATATGAAATTTTTTCATCGGAACTACTGTCCTGCATTTGGACTGGGTGCAGCAACTGGCGCAGACTGGCGACTTTGACGCAAAGCATTGCGCAAACGGCTAGCACTATCCGATGGTTGCGAAGTTGGTTTCACATCCCGTCGCCGTCTTCTCAATATGCGTTGGGCTGGTTCACCCGATGTTCTCACATCAGCTGTAACTTCCCGTTGTCTAAGTCGCAGGCGACGACCAAGGGAATTTTCTTCTTCAGAACGTCGCACCCTGGTTGGTGTCGCTTCTGTGGTGGAACGTAATCGCCTGCCAATTCTTGATTCTGTACTGCTGGTAGCACTTTGTCCAGATGTAGATTCAATGCTGCGTCGCCGTCTTGTTAATGTCGCAGCAACATCGCTACCCCCAGTCACCGCAGTTTCTATCCGCCGTCTGCGTCTTGGTGTTTCTTCACCAGTGTTGTTATTTGCAGAAGTATTTCCAGAACCTGCTGCTATTTCCCGTTGTCTTTCCCGTTCTTGGCGTTCCTGTTGCTGCTTCTTGACTTGACGGTGGCGACTGGAACCTTGGATGGCATACTCTGTGGCTATTTGCACTCCTTGTCTACCGTTTTCCGAAGGCTTGAGTTTCCAATTCCTGGCTTGGCGGAGGTGTTCTTCATCTAATTCTCTGTTACCACTGGAACCAATCAATCTGACATTAGTAACATTACCATTAGCATCAGTATCAATCGCTACGTTTACTCTACCTTCTACCTTGCGTCGTCTGGCGCTTTCAGAGTATCTCACATTACATTCTCTACAAGCAGCCCGACCATCGCCGTTACCCCGCGAATTATCTTCTCCATCGCCATTACTGGGTAATTTTGGGGTTGTGGATGTGGTAGCTATTCGTTGTCCTCCAGAGTTATTACCAGAACTGCTACCGATACCAGAACCGCTGCCACTGCCAATACCCGAACCAGTGCCGCTACCAGAACCGCTACCAACACCAGAACCGCTACCACTGCCAATACCCGAACCTGTACCGCTACCGAAGCCAGAACCGCTGCCACTGCCAGTCCCCGAACCTGTACCACTACCGAAGCCAGAACCGTTTCCAGTACCCGTACCCGTACCAGAACCGCCACTACTGCCAGTTCCGTTACCAGTTAAGACGGATGTCCCACCGCCGCCACCGCCGCCACCGCCACCAGGTAGGCTATTTCCTGGTGTTGTGGAAGCGCTGATGTTACTCGTAGCAACCGACTGACTGCTTTGGGAGTCTCTAATTCCGCGTAGGGTAGCACGTAAATTACCGCTGGAATTACTAGAACTACTGGAATTATTGGAATTTGTGTTAGATAAAGCAACAGGTTTTTCTACGGGTTTTTCCGGTACTTTCTCAACGGGCTTCTGAGCTAAATTTGTTTCTGGTTTTACTGGCTGAACCAACTTTTGGATGGGTGGCTCTGGTACAACAGGTTGCTTGGGCGGGAGAATTGGCTGGGGAAGGGGTGGTAATTCCACCTTGGCTGGAAGCGGCACAGGATTTACCTGATTTTGTGGTTTGACAATACTCTCAGTTTGAGGATTACTTGTTGAACTTGTGAGAACTTCAGTTTTTTCTTGGACTTCAAGCTTTTGGGGAGACTGCTCCGGCTTTGGTTGTTCTTCTAGCTTGTTTTCTTGGGGAGTGTCGAGAACTGCAATCTCAATTGGTTCCTCTTCAACTGGGGACAATCTGGTGAAGTAATTACCCATCCCTGAAGCGAGTACCGCCACATGGAAGCCGAGGGAACCAATTAGACTCAGAACCAGAAAACCTTTCAGCGCTTTTGTTTCTTTTTCGCGCTGCTCAAAGCTAGTGCCGGAGAATGTCATAAGTATGTTGCTATATATTCTCACTAAAAAGGTTAAAGTGTCCTGGTACAAAAGTCAATCTATATATATTAGGACTTAGGCAGGACGAAGGGAAAAACGAACCACGAAGTACACGAAGTACACGAAGGAAAGATATTTTCAGAGTTATTTTGCGTAATTCCTGTCTATAAAAAAATATGGCAGCGATTTTGCCTAATTTATTCTATAAAAGCCATAAAATTTCTGAAATTAGAGAAATTGCATCAGGATTAGTTGAATAATCGATTAATTTACTGTCATTATATTTTCACATTAGTTTGAGAAGTATTCGCATTAATTCTCAATTGAGAGCCTATCTCAACTTGCATGGGGCATGGGGCATGGGGCATTGGGCATTGGGCATTGGGCATTGGGCATGGGGCATGGGGCATGGGGCATTGGGCATTGGGCATGGGGCATTGGGCATTTATCCTCCTTATCCCCCTTTCATGTATGGTGATGAGAATTTTTTCACTGAGACGGCTTTGTTACTTCATCCTTCATCCTTCATCCTTCATCGTTTCTTCTGTCATAATCACTGAAATAAGCCGTAGCATTGGGCTGATTTTGGGTGATTTGTCATGAAACTGGATTTACAGAAGTTTTTTCAGGCCTCGAACCCTAGCAAGACTTTGGTTGTCAGCAAACCAGAGGATCGGCAATATTATATTGATTTTTCTGTGGTGCGGGGTGCAAAGATTATTGAAGAATTGGGACGCACTATCACCCGATTGTCACCAGAAACACCTACCTGTCAATTATTTACCGGACATATCGGTTGTGGCAAGTCTACGGAATTACTGCGGCTGAAGGCGGAGTTGGAAAAGCAGGATTTTCATGTAGTATATTTTGAGTCCAGCCAAAGTCTGGATATGGCTGATGTTGATGTTACAGATATTTTATTGGCTGTAGCTCGTGAAGTCAGCAAAAGTCTGGAAGATATAAAAATTAATATCAAACCGGGATATTTTCAAAATTTATTTCACGAGATTGGCGAGTTTTTGCAAACACCGATGGAGCTTGGGGGAGAGTTATCTGTGGGTATTGCCAAAATTTCTGCGAAAACTAAAGATAGTCCCAAGCTGCGCAGTCAATTGCGGCAATATTTAGAACCGCGCACTAATGGGATTTTAGAAGCAATTAACAATGAATTACTTAAACCTGCTAAAGAGAAGCTGAAGGAGAAAGGTAAAGCCGGATTGGTGGTAATTGTCGATAATCTTGATAGAGTTGATAATTCCTTAAAGCCATCGGGTTATTACCAGCCAGAATATCTATTTGTGGAACGGGGCGAACAGCTAAACCAATTAAATTGTCACGTTATTTATACAATTCCCCTAGTGTTAGTATTTTCTAACGCTTTGGGCAGATTAACCAATCGCTTTGGTGTTGATCCGAAAGTTTTACCGATGGTTCCGGTGCAGCTACGAAATGGGGCTGACTTTGGGCGAGGAATCACATTATTGCAACAGATGATTATGGTGAGGGCTTTTCCTGGGGTAAGTTGGGAACAAATGCAAAATGTAAATTTAAATTTAATTACTCAGGTGTTTGACAGTCCTGATACATTAGATAGAATTTGCCGAGTTAGTGGTGGACATCTGCGGAATTTGTTAATGTTATTATTTCGCTGTTTGCAAAGAGAAGATCCCCCAATTACCCGTGATTGTGTAGAAAGTGTGATTAAACAACGCTGCAATGAGCTAACTTTAGCGATTACAGCAGATGAATGGCAATCGTTGCGCGAGGTAGCGCAAAATAAAAGCTTGAGAGGACATGAAAAATATGAGCTTTTGTTGCGCAGTATGTTTGTATTTGAATATCGTGATGAGGATGGTTCATGGTTTGATATTAATCCCATTTTGATGGAGGCGAAGGAATTTCCGGGATGAAGAATTTAAATAATTTATGCGCCTACCCGAAAAATCGCCCGCAGGCTGGAAGCCTGGGGCTACTGGTACAAAGCCTGCCGTTGCAGGCTGAATATCTTGAGCCTGCGAAGGCAGGCTTGGTTCGATTAGCCGCACCATTCTATGGTGACGGCGGGATGGCGGAAAGCATGACTATTTAACTGCTGCAATAATCTCAGATGTAGGGTGTGTTATGCCGTAGGCTAACGCACCGCCACCAAATACAAATAATTATGACTCATGAAGAAATTCAAAATTTAGATGCTGACAATGAACAATCATTAAAAACTTTGGTGAGAGCAATTAGGCTTTCTCAAGGTGAATTTTCGCTGATATTATTACGCTGTAATTATGCAGCTTTGCAGCAACGGATTGTCCAACGTCTGCACCAATTATCTACCGTGGAAATTCGGGAAATAACTTTACCTGCATCGGTGAAAACTCTTTACACTGCTATTAAATCGCAGTTGGGAGATGAGCAGCCACCGGCTTTGATGGTTTTTGGTTTGGAGTCGGTGAAGGATATTGATACGGTATTGACTGCGGCGAATCAGGTAAGGGAAGAGTTTAGAAAGAATTTCCCGTTTCCCATATTGTTGTGGATTAATGACCAAGCTCTGCACAAGTTGATTTCCTTGGCGGCAGATTTAGAGAGTTGGGCAACTAATATTGCTTTTAATAATACTACTCATAATTTAATTGAGTTGCTGCGGCAAAGGACTGATGAAATCTTTGCGGGTAATGTCAAACCCAATCCGCAAATTTGTTGGGAACTGTCAACGGCGCAACAAGATTTACAAAGCCGTGCGGAAGTTTTAGATGCAGCTATTCAAGCAAATTTAGAATTTGTCTTTGGGTTATATGATTATTTATATGATAGGTTAGATGCGGCTTTAGCACGATATCAGCAAAGTTTAGGGTTTTGGCAAGAAAATAATAATTTATCTAATTTATCTGACTTTGCACAGGATGAGGAAAACCTCTCTCCAAACCTCTCTCCTACAAGGAGAGAGGCTTTGAATTCTCCCCCTTCCCTAGTAGGGAAGGGGGCTGGGGGGTTAGGTTTCGCTTTAGCTTTTAAACTAGAACGGCAAGGTATATTATTAGCTCATATCGCTTTAGCCTATCAACGCCAGGCTAATATTAATCAGGGAGAAAATCAAGGGAATTGGGAAGCAGCAAGAAATTATTTTCAGCAAGCTATTGAGATTTTAGAGTCAGCACAAAAGCCGGATTTAATTGCCGAATATATTAGTAACTTGGGTGAAGTTCTCCGCAGTTTACAAGCATGGGGTGATTTACAAAGCCTTGCTGAACAATCGCTGATACTCCATCAAGAGTATGGCACGCCGCGACAGATAGCTCAAGATTATGGCTTTTTGGCTGAGGTGGCGTTACAAAATTCGCGCTGGGAAGAAGCACAGCAATTTGCACAACAAGCACTGGAAGTATTAAATATAGCAATTTCCGTGGGGATGCAGTACCCTTTTACCCCACCCCTTAATCCCCTCCCCGTTTACGGGGAGGGGAGACAAAGCATCGCTTTGGCGGGGTGGGGTTCTTTGGGTTTAGTAAGTAATCAACCAGGTATGATATTACAACCCCATGAGTTGAGTTTTTACCGGGTATTGTTAGCTCGTGCGCAACGGGGTTTAGGCGAAGTCACCGCAGAAGTTAGTACTTTAGAACAAGCAAAATCAGAAAGTAATCCCCAGTACAACCCGCAATTATATATCTCTATTTTGTCAAGATTGCGGGAACTTTACTTTGAGCAAGCTAGATATTTAGATGCTTTTCATCTCAAGCAAGAGCGATTACAAATTGAACAGCAATTTGGGTTTCGGGCTTTTGTTGGTGCATCTTATCTTAACCCGCAAAGACAGGTAATTAACCCAGCACAGATACAACCAGAAAATACAGAAACAATCGCGCAAGAAATTGCAGTTTCTAGCCGAGTTCAAGATGTGCGGCGGTTACGGGAAAGAGTTAGCGGAACTGAACATAAATTAACTGTAATTCATGGACAGTCGGGAGTGGGGAAAAGTTCAATTTTACAAGGGGGATTAATCCCAGCTTTGCAAAAACAACCAATTGGTGAGCGAGATGCTTTACCAATTTTGTTGCGAAGTTATACAGATTGGCTGGGGATGTTGAGACGGCTGTTAGTAGAAAGTGTTGAGAGGTTGCAGGGAATATCTCTTAATTCTGCGGCAGAGATATTAGCGCAGTTGCGGCATAATGCAGAACGGAATTTATTAACAGTTTTAATTTTTGACCAATTTGAAGAGTTTTTCTTTGTTTGTCAAGACCAAGGACAAAGGCGACCTTTTTATGAATTTCTCCGCGTCTGCTTAGATATCCCCTTTGTAAAGGTAATTTTGTCTTTGCGAGAAGATTATTTACATTATTTATTAGAGTTAGATAGAATATGTGATTTAAAAGTTATTAATAATAATATTCTTGATAAAAATATTCGTTATTACTTGGGTAATTTTTTACCTGATGATGCTAAAAATGTAATTCAAAGTTTGACGGAGAAGACAAATTTTTATTTAGAGCCTAACTTAATTGATGAATTAGTAACAGATTTGGCGGGGGATATTGGGGAGGTACGCCCGATTGAGTTGCAAATTGTGGGGGCGCAGTTGCAAACTGAGAAAATTACGAGTTTAGAAAGATATCATCAGGCGGGGACTAAGGAGAAATTAGTTGAGCGATTTTTAGAGGAAGTTATTAAAGATTGTGGTGCAGTGAATGAACAAACTGCGAGATTAGTTTTATATTTATTAACCAATGAAAATGGGACACGCCCGTTAAAAACTAAGGCTGATTTAGCAGCAGATTTAGGAGCAGTCGATAAGTTAGAGTTAGTGTTAGATATTGTTGTTAAATCTGGTTTAGTTTTGCTGTTGCCAGAATTGCCTGCTGACCGTTACCAGTTGGTGCATGATTATCTCGTGGCTTTTATTCGCCAGCAAAAGGAAAGTGAGTTAAGAAAAGAATTAGCAAGGGAACGTGAGCAACGTTTGCAAGCAGAAACCAATTTACAACGCGAACAAGCAGCAAAGAAAATATTAGCTGATGCTAACCGAGAAGCTGAACAGAAAATTAAGCAAGGGCGTAATAGATTAGCGTTGAGTTCTGCTTTAGCAATAGTTTTATTACTGGTGGCTGGTTTATCTGCTTTGTATGCCATTAATAAAATTGAGGAAGCAAATGCTGCAAAAGCAGCACAACAAGAAGCACTCCAAGGAAAAAACTTAGAACGGGCAGGAGTTAATGCTTTAAGACAATTTGAATTTGCTGAGTTAGAATCTTTGCTATTGGCAATGCATAGTGGTAAAGAGTTGAAAAATCTAGTTAAAGATAGTCGCCCACTAGAAAAATACCCAGCTTTTAAACCAATTTTTGCTTTGCATACCATTCTTAGCAATATTAAAGAACGCAACCAGTTGCAATGGCATCAGGACATTGTTTCAAGTGTGAGTTTCAGCCCGGATGGCAAAACCATCGCCACCGCCTCCTCGGACAAAACAGTGCGGTTGTGGAACCTGCAAGGGCAACTTTTACAACAATTGCGTCACCAGTCGAGTGTCACTAGTGTGAGTTTCAGCCCGGACGGTAAAACCATCGCCACCGCCTCCTCGGACAAAACAGTGCGGTTGTGGAACCTGCAAGGGCAAATTTTACAACAATTCACCGGGCATCAGTCGAGTGTCTTAAGTGTGAGTTTCAGCCCAGATGGCAAAACCATCGCCACCGCCTCCTCGGACAAAACAGCACGGTTGTGGAACCTGCAAGGGCAACTTATACAAAAATTGCGGCACCAGTCTAGTGTCTTAAGTGTGAGTTTCAGCCCGGATGGCAAAACCATCGCCACCGCCTCTTGGGACAAAACAGCGCGGTTGTGGAAGTTGCAGGGGCAACTTTTACAAGAATTGCGGCACCAGTCTAGTGTCTATGGTGTGAGTTTCAGCCCGGACGGCAAAACTATCGCCACCGCCTCCTCAGACAAAACAGTGCGGTTGTGGAACTTGCAAGGGCAACTTTTACAAGAATTCAAAGGGCATCAGCTACCTGTCAATAGTGTGAGTTTCAGCCCAGACGGCAAAACTATCGCCACCGCTTCTTGGGACAAAAAAGCGCGGTTGTGGAACTTGCAAGGGCAACTTTTACAAGAAATGCAGCATCAGTCCAGTGTCACTAGTGTGAGTTTCAGCCCGGACGGCAAAACCATTACTACCGGCTCTGCGGACAGAACAGCGCGGTTGTGGAAATTGCAAGGGCAACTTTTACAAGAATTCAAAGGGCATCAGCTACCTGTCAATAGTGTGAGTTTCAGCCCAGACGGCAAAACTATCGCCACCGCCTCCTCAGACAAAACAGTGCGGTTGTGGAACTTGCAAGGGCAACTTTTACAAGAATTCAAAGGGCATCAGCTACCTGTCAATAGTGTGAGTTTCAGCCCAGACGGCAAAACTATCGCCACCGCCTCCTCAGACAGAACAGCACGGTTGTGGAACTTGCAAGGGCAACTTTTACAAGAATTCAAAGGGCATCAGCTACCTGTCAATAGTGTGAGTTTTAGCCCGGACGGCAAAACCATTACCACCGGCTCTGCGGACAGAACAGCGCGGTTGTGGAACCTGCAAGGGCAACTTTTACAAGAATTCAAAGGGCATCAGCTACCTGTCAATAGTGTGAGTTTCAGCCCAGACGGCAAAACTATCGCCACCGCCTCCTCAGACAAAACAGTGCGGTTGTGGAACTTGCAAGGGCAACTTTTACAAGAATTCAAAGGGCATCAGCTACCTGTCAATAGTGTGAGTTTTAGCCCGGATGGCCAAACCATCGCTACCGCATCTGCTGATAATACAGCATGGTTGTGGAACCTGCAAGGACAACTTTTACAAGAATTGCGGCATCAGCTACCTGTCAATAGTGTGAGTTTCAGCCCAGACGGCAAAACTATCGCCACTGCCTCATCAGACAAAACAGCGCGTTTGTGGAACCTGCAAGGGCAACTTTTACAAGAATTCAAAGGGCATCAGTCCCGTGTCTGGGGTGTGAGTTTCAGCCCGGACGGCAAAACCATCGCCACCGCATCAGATGACAAAACAGCGCGGTTGTGGCCTGTGGAGAATTTAGATGAGTTGTTGGTGCGGGGTTGTAGGTGGTTGCATGATTATTTGCAGAATAACCCGAATTTGACTGAGGGTGACAGGAATCTCTGCGATGATCTGAAGACAGCACCTCGGCTTCGCTCGGTGACCAGGCAATGAGAAGATAAAGGGTGATCTGTGATATTTCTCAGTAAGTGCGATCGCCTGTGATATTTCTCAGCAAGTGCGATCGCCTGTGATATTTCTTAGTAAGTGCGATCGCCTGTGATATTTTCCCATGAAGTGCGATCGCCTTCACTGTAAGTCGGGTTAAGCGAGGGAAATGCAGCATCATAATACCTCAACACGACTCTGAAGTACCTCAACACGACTCTGAAGTACCTCAACACGACTCTGAAGTACTCCAACACGACTCTGAAGTACCTCAACACGACTCTGAAGTACTCCAACACGACTCTGAAGTACTCCAACACGACTCTAAAGTACTCCAACACGACTCTAAAGTACTCCAACACGACTCTGAAGTACCTCAACACGACTCTGAAGTACCTCAACACGACTCTGAAGTACCTCAACACGACTTTGAAGTACCTCAACACGACTTTGAAGTACTCCAACACGATATCAATTTGAAAATATGAAAAATGCGATCGCTTTTTTGGTGTTGCGGGTGGTGAGAAATGCGTAGACGCGAAGCGGCTTGTCGTCCGACATCGCTTGTGTTGGCTTAACTGGGGTTTTTCTGACCGTACAATATGGTTAGGGAGAAATTTATATTAAAAATTATTCACCTTTATGACCCAAGCACCTCCCAGAATAGTCACCTTTCAAGAATTTATCGAGTGGTATCCAAACGACGGGAAGCGCTACGAACTACATAATGGAGTAATTATTGAAATGGCACCCCCAAGCGGCGACCATGAAGATATAGCCGGATTTTTAGCGCGTAAAATCGGCACTGAATTTGACCGACTCAATCTACCTCATAACATCCCAAAAACAGCTTTTGTTAAAACCCCCAATGGTGAATCCGCTTACTCACCTGATTTTTTGGTCATCAACCGCACCAATCTCATCAATGAACCCCTGTGGAAAAAAGAATCTACAGTTACTCAGCCTGAATCCGTACCCCTAGTAATTGAAGTTGTGAGTACGGCAGTTGCTTCAAGCTGGGAAACCCGTCCAACGCACTGCCTTACCAACTGGCGCGACGACTACTACAAAAAGTTTGCCGACTACGAGGAGATGGGTATTCCCGAATACTGGCTTGTCGATTACAAAGCGTTGGGAGGACGCAATTTTATTGGTAATCCCAAACAACCAACTATTTTTGTCTGCAAACTGGTTGAAGGAGAATATAAAATGACCGCCTTTAAAGGCAATCAACTCATTATTTCCCCCAGGTTTCCTGAACTTAAGCTTACCGTGCAGCAGATTTTTGATGCAGCGCTTGGGTGTTGACGGTTGACGGTTGACTGTTGACTGTTGACAGTGCAAGTTTAGGTACGCGGGCAGGGCTTACAGAACCATACGTGTCAACTTAACGCGAAACCCTTGCCACGATATGATTTGATACAAAATCACGTACCACCAAGATCCGCGCTACCCCACCCCAGTTTTGTCTAAAAGCCAAAACGTCCCCTCCCCGTTTACGGGGAGGGGATTGAGGGGTGGGGTAAAATGCCTGTGGAATAAGCGTTTTGACTTAAGTTGACACCAATGCTTACAGAACCCGCCCCTACAGACTGTTAACCAATGCCCAATGCCCAATGCCCAATGCCCCATGCCCAATGCCCCATGCCCAATGCCCCATGCCCAATGCCCAATGCCCCATGCCCCTTGCATAAGCACAAGCATTGATGGAAAAATTGATGGGCGAGTAGCTTCGCTGTTGGCAAGGGAAGTAAGAGGAAATTAGTGAAAGTTTTAGTTGTCGGAAATGGGGGGCGCGAACACGCTCTGGCGTGGAAACTGCTGCAATCTAAGCAAGTTGAGCAAGTTTTTTGTGTACCGGGAAATGGCGGTACGGCAAGCTTGGCTCTTTGCCAAAATATACCTCTGGCGGTAGATGATTTTGAGGGCATTGGCAAATATGCTTTGAATAGTGGGATAAATCTGGTTGTAGTTGGGCCAGAAGTGCCCTTAGCTAAAGGAATTACAGATTATCTTAATAATCAAGGATTGAAGGTATTTGGCCCTGATAGAGCCGGGGCGCAAATTGAAGCGAGTAAGGCTTGGGCAAAAGCTTTAATGCAAGAAGCAGGTATTCCCACAGCTAAAGCGGCGGTGTTTACAGAAGCTGCCGCCGCTAAATCCTACGTGAAAGCACAGGGCGCACCGATTGTAGTCAAAGCTGATGGCTTGGCGGCGGGTAAAGGTGTCACCGTGGCGGAAACGGTAGAACAGGCGCACAGTGCCATTGAGGCGATATTTCAAGGTCAATTTGGCAGCGCTGGGGAATTTGTCGTGATTGAAGAATGCTTGATTGGGCAAGAAGTTTCAGTATTAGCCTTAACTGACGGTTTAACAATTCGCCCCTTATTACCAGCCCAGGATCATAAAAGAATTGGGGAAGGGGATACAGGGGAGAATACCGGGGGAATGGGAGCCTACGCCCCAGCGCCGATTGCCACACCAGAAATTATGGCAAGGGTGCAAACAGAAGTTTTAGAAAGAGCGATCGCTACTTTAAAATCTAAAGGCATAGATTACCGGGGTGTACTTTATGCCGGGTTAATGATTGCCCCCAATGGCGAATTTAAGGTGTTGGAATTTAACTGTCGGTTTGGCGATCCGGAAACCCAAGTCATTCTGCCACTATTGGAAACACCCCTAGAAGAATTAATTTTAGCCTGTGTTGAACAGCGTTTAGGGGAAATGCCACCAATTGCATGGAAACCGGGCGCAGCTGCTACAGTCGTTGCTGCGGCTGGCGGTTATCCTGGGGAGTATGCAAAAGGACAAGTAATTACTGGCACAGAGAAAGCCACGGCTGCGGGAGTGACTGTATTTCATGCAGGGACAACATTAAACCAGCAACAAGAAATAGTCACCGCAGGCGGTCGAGTGTTAAACGTCACTGGTACAGGGGCAAATTTTGATGATGCGATCGCTCAAGCATACACTGGTCTAGAATCAATTCATTTTCCGGGAATGTATTACCGTAGAGATATCGGGCATAGAGTTAAGGGACAATAGGCGGTTGACTGTTGACTGTTGACTGTTGACTGTTGACTGTTGAGATTTTTGAAATATACGTGGGGTGGGCATTGCCCACCATCTCAGGGTTTCGGTGGGCATTGCCCACCCTACGCATACAGAGATTTTTTCAGAAATCAAATATGATTCCTATAGGATGATTCTTAACTTGGGTTGGAGGTAATCGGGAGAGTATGAACAAACAAGTACCTGTCAACCGTCAACCGTCAACCATTAACAGATTCCAAACTTTTGACTTTTGACCTTGGACTATTGACCTATTTGTCAAATTAACTGTTAATTTTTTAGTTGTTGGGGTTTATAAAAACTACTAACAACTTTTATTTAAGATGCTGGCTCTTGTGAAAACAATCCGAGAAACGATCGCAAATTGGTGGTCAGATTTCACCCTCCAGACTAAGCTGTTGGCTGTGGCAACATTGGTGGTATCTTTATTTATGAGCGGTTTGACCTTCTGGGCGGTGAATACGATTCAGCAGGATGCGCGGATGAATGATACCCGCTTTGGTCGTGACCTGGGACTGCTGCTAGCTGCCAATGTGACCCCGCTAATTGCTGACCACAATCTCACTGAAGTTGCCCAATTTTCCCAACGCTTCTACAGCAGCACTTCTAGTGTGCGTTATATGCTTTACGCCGATGAAACTGGGAAAATCTTTTTTGGTATTCCCTTTTGGGACGCGGAGGTGAAAAACTCCTTAACCATTAAACGGCGCATTCAACTACCGGAAGATTACGCTAGTGACAGCGATAAGCCGATGGTACGGCAACACATGACTCCTGATGGATCTGTCACTGATGTGTTTGTTCCCCTCATCGCTGATAAAAAATACTTGGGTGTCTTGGCAATTGGGATTAACCCTAACCAAACTGCTGTTATCTCCACCAATTTTACCCGCGATGTCACCATTGCCGTGTTTATTACCATCTGGGTCATGGTAATTTTGGCAGGGGTAATCAATGCTCTCACCATCACCAAGCCCATTAAAGAACTATTAGTAGGTGTCAAACAAATCGCCACCGGGAACTTTAAGCAGCGAATTGACTTACCCCTAGGAGGTGAACTAGGAGAGTTAATTCTCAGCTTTAATGATATGGCAGAGCGGCTAGAAAGTTATGAAGAACAAAATATTGAGGAACTAACAGCCGAGAAAGCCAAGCTAGAAACTTTAGTTTCCACAATTGCCGATGGTGCGGTGCTGATTGACAATAACATGCAGGTGATATTAGTCAATCCCACAGCCAAGCGGATTTTTTCCTGGGAAAATGATGAGGTAGTCGGCTGCAATGTGCTACATCATTTACCTCCCACAGTCCAAATGGAAATTAGCCGCACTTTGTATGAAATGGCCGCAGGTGAATGTGAAAGTGCCGAATTTCGGATTGCTTTAAATCAACCTACCCAACGCACTATCCGCATTCTCTTAACTACAGTTTTGGATTTACAACGGGAAAGTGTTAAAGGTATAGCCATCACCGTGCAAGATATCACCCGTGAAGTTGAACTCAACGAAGCCAAAAGCCAATTTATCAGCAACGTTTCTCACGAACTGCGAACGCCTTTATTTAATATCAAATCTTTTATCGAAACTTTGCACGACTACGGCGAAGATTTAAGTATAGAAGAACGCCAAGAGTTTCTGCAAACAGTTAATCATGAAACTGATCGCCTGACACGCTTAGTTAACGATGTATTAGATTTATCCAAACTTGAATCTGGCCGTAACTATAATTTTGATGGTGTAGATTTAGGACAAGCGATCGAGCAAACACTGCGTACTTACCAACTCAATGCTAAAGACAAAGGCATTGAATTAATTCAAGATGTTACATCACCTTTACCATCAGTATTGGGTAATTATGATTTGTTGCTGCAAGTGTTAGCTAATTTAGTAGGTAATGCGCTCAAATTTACCCAAGCCGGTGGAAAAGTAGCTATTCGCGCCTATCAATTAGATCCCAAGCCCAACAACTCTCACAAGCAATCGCCTCAGGTGCGAGTAGAAATAGCTGATACTGGTATTGGCATTGCTTCTGAAGACCAACAAGCAATTTTTGATCGCTTCTTCCGGGTAGAAAATCGCGTTCATACTCTGGAAGGTACGGGGTTAGGTTTATCAATTGTCCGCAATATTATGGAAAGGCATCATAGTAAAATTCATTTGGTAAGTGAAGTGGGAATTGGTACTACTTTTTGGTTTGACTTGACTGTGTTTGAGTAAGTCGCAAAGGGCGGGGAAACCCATTGGTGTCAACTTAAGCTAAAACGCTTATTCCACAGGAATTTTACCAACCGCCCACCAATCACCTTAGTAGATTAGCGATTCTCAGTTGGATGCAATGCAAAATTATATCGTGGCAGGTAGGGGCACGGCAGTGCCCATTGGTGTCAACTTAAGTTCAAACGCTTACCCGATATACGTTTTACCCCACCCCTCAATCCCCTCCCCTTGGTAAGGGGAGGGGAGGTTTTGCGTCAGCAAAGCCGGGGTGGGGCAGGGCGGATCTTGATGGTAGGTGAAAGAATTCACGCATCGCGTCTTGATAAGGGTTTCACGTTAAGTTGACACGTATGGGCACTGCCGTGCCTAAGAGAGTGTATTGGACTCAACCGAAAACCGCTATATTTCCGAAATTAGCCAATCAGAAAAAGATGGGTAGACGCTGCATCGGCTTGTCGTCAGACATCGCTCATGATTAATTCTTGCCACAGTACAAGCGCTTTAAATATTCCATCACTCCGCTTCCCCAATCAGCGTAAACGCAGACCATTGTAAAGGATTGGTATATTTATCCTTTGCTGTCAACATCGCATTTCGTAACGCTGTAGCTTTGTCAATACCTTGTTGCATATTTTTATAAAACTCCGTCATCAGAAATGCCGTAGAGTCATCATCTACAGCCCACAGAGAAACCATAACGCTGGAGACACCTGCGCTAATCAAAGAACGGGATAAACCAATCACACCATCCCCAGTAATCCGACCTCTTCCAGTATCGCAAGCACTTAAAACCACTAAATCTGCGTTTAACTTCAGATCGAGAATTTCTTCCGCAGTCAGCAAACCGTCATCCTTACCAGCAGGAGTGAGCGCGATCGCACTCCCTAATCCCCGGTTATCATCAAGTAAGCCATGTGTGGCTAAATGAATAAATCGCGCTTCGGGCATTTTTTGGGCGATCGCAGTTTCTGTGGCTTGACTACCTATGATAGCTTTAGTTTTCAGGAGAGGTGCGATCGCATTTGCTTCTCGTTCTGCACCCTGCAATGATGGTAACTGTATTGGTTTGTCTCCTGCTTTTAAAGCTACACTCGGCATCGTGGGATTACCTACTACCAAAGCTTCACTTCTTCCTATTTTCGCTGACCCATTTTTCAACTTTTGCTGACGGGTTAAACTCAATACCTGAATTGATGGGGCAGTTAGGATAGTGTGCTTTTCAACTAAGTATTTATTATTTGCATCTTGCAGCGCTGGGAAAGGTACTAAAAACAGGGAACCTTGAGGGATAAAGATTACGCGATCGTTGGGGTTTTTGGGGAGACTGTCTGCGATCGGTTTAATTAACACCTCATGCAGTTGCTTTAAGCGTTTATTTTGGTTAGTTTTATCTCCACCATTACCAGCAACAACGATACCACCAGCCCGACTTCTAATATCTACCACACCAATAGAAGCACGAACACTTTCAACTAATTGTGTTAGATTTGTATTTGACTTTTGTGACAAAGGTTTCAGGTCAACTTTGCGGAATGTGACTTCACCTGTAGGTTTAATCACCCAAATATATAGTTCTGATTCTTGATCAATGATTGAATATTGGACAAGGGTAGCATTTTGTGATTTAGCAATTTGTTTAATTTCGGCAGTGTTTGGTGGGGTAGGGAATTGTTGTTTGGGGTTAGCAGATAACCGAGAAGCAAGTAACTCTACAAAAGCACGTCCCCGTCCGCGTTCGGCTATTTCTAAGGCTGCTTCAGTTTTATTTTGAGCAATGAGTACTTGTTGTAAAGTGCGATAGGCGCTACTTTGTGTCTCAAAAATTGATACTTTTTCA
Organism: Calothrix sp. NIES-2100; assembly: GCF_963875285.1. Taxonomy (NCBI): domain Bacteria; kingdom Bacillati; phylum Cyanobacteriota; class Cyanophyceae; order Nostocales; family Calotrichaceae; genus Calothrix; species Calothrix sp. NIES-2100. Next base: position 5,595,104 of record NZ_CAWNLA010000001.1, on the reverse strand, counting down.
CTATCTTTTAATTCTCTACCTCGGAGAGATTCGTAAACTTTTATGCCTTCAATTAAGGTACTCTCGGCTAAAGTGAGATTGCCTTGTTTGTAGAAAGCAACTCCTAGATTGTTCAGTGCAATACCTTCACTATTACGGTCTTTAATTTCCCGGGCGATTGCCAACCATTGCTGTTGATACTCAATCGCTTTTGGATAGTTTCCCAAATAAGCATATGCAGCACCAAGATTACCAAGTGCTTTTCCCTGGATTTGCGGATCTCCTATTATTTTTGCAGTCGCCAATGATTGCTGTAAATACTCAATTGCTTTTGGGTAGTCTTCCAGAAAAATGTAAGCACTGCCGAGACTGCCAAGTGTAATACTTACACCTCGGTGGTCTTTGATCTCTAGTCTAATTTTCAAAGACTGTTCTAGATACTCAATTGCTTTGGGATAGTTTCCTAAATTAACATAGACATTAGCGAGATTCGAGAAAGCATTACCCTCAAGTCCACGGTCGTTAATTTCTTGTGCGATCGCTAATGATTTTTGCTGATACTCAATTGCTTGGCGATACTCTCCCAGATTACGGTAGACAAAACCCAGACTTCCTAATGTCGCAGCTTCACCTGAACGGTCTTGAATTTTTTGTGTTAACACCAAAGACTGTTGCAAATAATCAATAGCCTTGGGGTAGTTTCCTAGGTTATGATAGGCTTCACCAAGATTTATCAGTGCAGCAATTTCTCCTTTATGGTCATTGAGTTCTCTAGCAATGATTAAAGACTGCTTGTGGTATTCAATAGCTTTGGAATAGTCTCCCAGGTTATAGTAGATAGAACCAAGATTTACGAGTACAGCAGCTTCTCCTTTATGGTCATTCAGTTCTTTGGCAATGGACAAAAATTGCTGATAATACTCAATTGCTTGCGGATATTTTTGCTGGTTAAAGTAGGTAAAGCCAATAATTAATAGCGTTGCACCCTCACTTTTACGGTCTTGAATTTTTTGATAAATAACTAATGCTTGTTGAAAAAACTGTAATGCAGATCCAAATTGACTAGTATTTAGTTGATGTACACCCTTTTGCAACAATTGATCAGCTTCGGTTTTTTGCTGATTTGTTAGTTGTGCCATAGCTTTTGATGTTGTAAATAACATTGGCAGATCAGGAATTGTGGAATTTGATAAAATTGTTATCAAACAAATGAATACACTGGAACTAATTTTGCACAAATGCATATTTATACTCTCCTACACAATTAAGGCAAACCCACGAGTGTAAACATCGCCCAATCTTGCGGATTAGGATGTTGTTTCATCGTCGCCAACATCGCTTGACGCAACGCCGCTGCTTTATCAGGATTTTTACTTAAATTATTATGAAATTCGGTCATTAATGTCGCTGTCTGTGCATCAGGAATATCCCCAAACGCACTAATTACACTATTAGCACCCGCCGCAATGAATGCACGAGACAACCCAATCACACCATCCCCGGTGATTTTTCCTAACGCTGAATCACAACTACTCAAAACAACTAAGTCGGCGTTTAGCTTCAGCTTGCTAACTTCACTACCTGTTAACCATCCATCATCTTGGCTAGAAGGTGCAAACGCCAGTAAACCAGGAATTTCTAAATATTCTCCCAATAATCCCGAAGTTGCTAAATGAATAATCCTGGCTTTGGACATTCGCTCTACAACCGTTGTCTCCGTTGCTGCATCCCCTGTCAGCGCTTGGGTATGATAGATACTGGCAATATTTTTTGCTTCCTGTTCTGCGCCTGGTAATGGCGAGAACTTCCTAAATTCCTCACCAGGATTCAGGGGTTTAGTTGGCATGGTAGGATTACCAACAATCAGCACATCCTGAGTAGAAGTTGTATTTGCAGTGCGTCGTTGTGCAAGTAAATCCAATAGTTGAATTGACGGTGCAGTGGAAATAGTATGTTTCTCAATTAAATATTTATTATTTGCATCTTGTAGCGCTGCAAATGGCACAAGAAATAATTTATCTTGAGGAATAAAAATTACTCTAGACTCTGGTTTATTTGGCAAAAGTTCAGCAATCGGTTGAATTAATAATTGATGTAGTTGCTTCCAGAGTAATTTAGCAGAATTTTCTTTTACTCCTGGCTGAACTACTATGCCTTTATTTCGCTCGATTCCACTACCATTAATTTGTTGAATTTGCTTAATCAAATCTGCTAACGTCGTCTTTTCTTTTTCTCGCCAAGTTTTTAAATCAACTCGACGTAGAGAAATTTCCCCATTCGGCGGAATCACCCAAATATAGATTTCTGACTCTTGCGATTGTTGTTTACCTTCTATTTTGACTTCTTCAGAAATAATCGAATATTGAACGAGAGTAGCATTTTGCTTTTTAGCAACTTGCTTAATCTCCTCAACTGTTGGCGGGTTAACATTAGCTGTTGGTAAACTCTGGGCTAATAAATCTACTAATTTAGAAATTTCTAAGCCGGCGTTGACTTGATTTTGTTGGTGGGGTATGGGCGTTTCTAATGCTATTCCTGAAGATAACGGCAATGTTAAGCTAGTCATAACGCCAAAAAATACCGGAGTTAACTTAGCTGCGACTACAGAAAAACCCGTATTAAATTTTTGCATATTCCCTCTATCTCTAATTAATTTTCTCTAGATTTAAGTAGGTCAACATAATTAAATGTAAGATGTCATTGCGAGGAGGAACGACGAAGCAATCCCAGGAGGAACGACGCAGCAATCGCAAAGACTGGGATTGCTTCGTTCCTCGCAATGACAAAACATATTATATTTATTTACGTTGAGCTACTTATTAGTAATTGATAATTCATAATTAAACCGCAACGGGTAAATTACAAACTATGCATTACGTATCCGCTTAATTGCATCAAGAGACTGTTGAGCCAAGTCCGTTTTGCCTTCTTTTTCAAAAAGATTGGCTGCTACTTGTAAATCAGCGATCGCCAAATCTTTACTACCTAATGCATAATTAGACATTCCTCGGAATAAATAATTGTAAGCAATACTAGAATCCAGATTTATAGATGCATCGAAATCTGCTTTAGCCGCTTGATATTCCTTAGTGCTAAAGTAGGCAAGACCTCTACCAAAGTAGCCATAAGGATTATCAGGTGAAAGACTGATTAATTGGCTAAAAGCCTTAATAGCACCGCGATAATCCTCTTTATCCAGCAATTCAAAACCTTGGTCTAGGTAAGCTTTGGCGTTAGAGTTATTATTTGGGGATTGGGTAAAATTAGGAGTTGATTCAACTGGCAATTTTTCGATCTGGGGTTTCAATTCAGTGTTGGGTAAGTTTTCAGCATTAGCTTTCGGGGCGCAAACCATTAAGCCAAGTAGAATGATTCCAGATGCGACAACTTTGAATCCTTTCATGTGTAGTTCTCCTCTAAAATGCATGACAAAGACTGTTAAGTTTGGACAGAAGAAAGGCAGATGGCAGATGGCAGATGGTGAGTCAGCGCGGTCTTGGGGGTTTCCCCCATGAGCGACTGACGAACCCGAAGGGCAGAAGGTAAGATAAACCAATCTCCATCTGTTGCTGTCTTACAGACTTATATTTCTCAAGCCAGTTAACTTATGCAGTTTTGTCCAATAAAGATATTTTCGAGGATTCGCCTGAGTAAAAATGCTGAATGTTTGGAAAATAGCGCCAACAGTCAACCGTCAACAGTCAACAGTCAACCATCAACCCCTACCAAGGATTCCCCACCATTGTGAATGCAGCCCAATAATAAGGATGGGCTAATGATTCATTAGCGCGATCGCTAATTTCAACGTGCAAAGGTAAACCCTCAATCGGATCTAAACCTTGGATTTGTCCATTTTTGATGTAAATTTTTCCTTTCGCCATCGCTACTTGAGCTTCTCTTAAAGCTTCTGCACGAATTGGCGCGGTTTTCAAGTTTTCGTAAAATTTCGTCATCAATGCTGCTGTACCGACATCGTTGACTGTCCACAGACTAGCAACACTGGTTTTCACACCAGCAAGTACAGCTAACCCTGCAAAGCCAATCTCTGCTTCTTCGTTCCCTAAAGCAGTTTGACAAGCACTTAGCACCATCATCTCTACTTGGGGTTCATTTAAGCGTAACTCCCGGATTTGGTTCAAACGTAATTTGTCTTCCCACAACTGAATATAGGAGTTACTCAACGCGCCACCATTAAAATTAGCATGGGTTGCCATGTGAATAATACCAAAGGGTTGTTGACGGCGGACGGCTTTGAGATTATCTAAAGTCGCTTGCTTGTCTAAGAGTAATTTACCTGTCCAGAGTCTGGATACTAAAGTTGATAACTCCACGGGAACTGCTGGTAAGGGTTCTTGTCCTTGGGTACTTTGTGAGACTCCCAAAGCTAAAATTTGGGATTTTTTAATATCTGTATACAGAGTATTTGTTAAACTGAGGCTGGGCATTAAACCCACACTGTATTTTTCTACCAAAAACCCTTGACCGTCGTGAAGCGCTGCCATTGGGGTGGAACGTAAGCCAATATCAGGTAAAAAGACCAAATTGTTAATTTGTCTAGCCTGTAATTCTGTTTCTACTGGGGCAATTATCCAACGATAAAGTTGTTGCGATGAACGTAAATAAGTGTTACGCCGACGATTTTGGGGATTAACAATTTGATCGCGAAATTCCTTGGCTACTTGTAAAACTTTAGCTTTTGTGGCTTCGGGAACACGCCGGCGAATCGGATCGCCTTTTCCGGTGATGATGACTAATTCCAGTTGTTGACTATCCTGTTCTGCTGAAGTATCCAACTGTTTATTAGATTTAACTGTCTCCAACAACCCATCGGGGGGAATTTCTACAGGAACAAAACTAATGTAAATAAACGCAGGTTTTACACCTGTAGCTTGCTCAATTTTGAGCGCAATTTCTTTGGTTTCATCTGGAGATTTCAAACGCGGATTTGATACGCCTAAATAACCCGCTACCCTCGCTGTAAAGTCACCTTCTGGGGTGGGGTTGGGATCGAGAATAGTAACGATTGTTGGGGGATTTGGGTTAGGGTTAGGCGGTGTGATTTTATTGCATTGGAAATTGCAAGGATCTGGGTTTGGTTTTGGGTCTGGGACTGGGTCTGGGACTGGGTCTGGATCTGGATCTGGCTTTGGGTCTGGTGGTGGGGTGACGTTGATCGGAATTGGTGCTGTTGAAGTGGAAACGCGATCGCTCGCACTAATTGTCAAAGCATCTACTAAACCACTAGTATCTGTAGGGGGTTTGTATTCAAAGGTATCTCTCTCAGTGATGGTAGTAACGCCAGTCACAAGATTACCATTAACAATTAAACTTCCTTTATTTACTTCAACTTGAAAGGTAGTGTTGTCATTGTTATCATCTGATGTTTGTGGCGCTAAATATTCAAAAGTAAAGTTGACAGACTGATTAGTTTTGGTATCAGGTAATGCTGTGTTTGCTGTTAGTAGTGTTGGCGGGGTATTTACAGAATTGATCGTAATCCTGGGGGGAGTTGTTTCGTCTGTTCCGCCGTTGGGCAATACAGGTGAACTAAAGAAGCTATCCGCAGGAATTGTAGCATCTCCCCCCGCATTGAGTGCGCCTGCTGTACCATTTATACTGGCATCACCAACAATAAATGGTACATTATCGGGGCCGCCATCATGTTGAATTGTGATCGTACCGCCGTTATCTGTGGCGATCGTATCACCTGTATCATCTTCAGATAATGTCCCTATGCCTTGAATGATGCCATTAGTTAGCACTTCCACATTACCACCTTGAAGAGTAGCACCAGTTTCTCCGGTTGCTTGGGATGCGATCGTGTTAAACTTAATCGCGCTGCCAAAAGAGTTATTTGTCTCTAAGCGAACATTACCTGCTGTCACATTGACAGTTCCATTCACATTGTTAGCAGTTGCTGAGGTATCAATCCTACCAGTAGTGATATCAAATATGGCATTTAAGTTAACTGCACCAGATGTACCTGTAAAATCGCCTCCTTGCAGATTGTTGTATACAGATGAATCTATTGATCCTGTATTAACATTGCCTGTAGGTGTGGTGATGTCAACGCTTCCACCAATAGCTGATCTAGAACCCCCAAAGACGTAAGAATTAATGTTACCTGTAATAATATTGCCGAAAATTTCATCGGGATTCTTAATTTCTTCTGGAAGAATACTGCGGACAATATTTAACTTGACTGTTCCTGCTTGAGAAGCATTCTCTCCCTCTACGAAGGTGTTAATTGTTCCTGTAGTAATATTTCCGATAGTTGAGGTGATTCCAACATTTCCACCGCTAGCTGATTCAGAACCTTGACTGGCTGAGGTATTAATGTCACCTGTAATAATATTGCTAAAAGCGTTTAAATTGAACGTTCCCGCCTGGGAATTATTGATGATGTTGGTTATACTATCGGCGTTAACGTTGGTGTTGACATTTCCTAAGGTAATCTCACCATTTTTGCTGGTAGCTTCTACATTGCCACCTGTTAAACTAGGGCTTCCCTCAACAATAGGCTCGCCGACAATTGTCTCGACGGGGTTGGTAGAAGTTCCGGAGGAATCAATTGCGGTAGCGGTGATATTATTTGCGGCGGTTAAGTTAATTGCACCAGATTTACCCGTAAAATCTGTCACACCTTGATCTGTAAATAAAGATGAGTCAATTGTTCCTGTAGTAATACTGCCTGTAGTTGTAGTGATTGCAACGTCTCCACTGACAGATGATGTAAAACTCTGAGCGGTGGAAGAATTAATGTTACCTGTAATAATATTGCCAACAGCGTTTAACTTAACCGTTCCCGCCTGAGAATTATTCAAATCTCCGCTGACGTTGGTGTTAAGATTTGGCAGGTTAATCTCGCCATTGTTGCTGGTAACTTCTATGTTGCCAGCTGTCACATTACCAGTACCATCGATATTGGTAGCACTGGCTGAGGTATTAATAACATTAGTATTGATATTAGCTAAAGCATTTAAGGTAACTGCACCAGATTTACCTGTAAAATTTCCACCGCCCTGATCTTTGAATATAGATGAGTTAATTGTTCCTGTAGTAATACTGCCTTGACTTGTAGCAATGGCAACGGTTCCCCCGGTAGCTGAATCATAACCCTGATTGGCAGAGGTATCAATGTTAGCTGTAGTGATATCGCCAACAGCGCTTAACTTAACCGTTCCTGCCACAGATGCACTTAAGTTTGATATAGTATCTGCGCTAACGTTGGTGCTGAGATTTCCGACCTCAATCTTGCCATTATTGCTGGTAACTTCTATATTGCCACCTGTCAAACTCACAGTTCCCCTAGAAAATCCATCACCGATGCTAAAAGTTCCTGAGGAATTAATGGTGGAAGTGGTGATATTATTGGCGGCGGTTAAGGTAACTGCACCACCTATACCTGTAAAATTGCTGCGGCTATTTGTGGTGACAGAAGAGTTAATTGCACCTGTAATAATGCTACCTGCTAGGGCGTTGACAGTGACAGAACCACCACTGGCTGGGCTGGGTGAATTGTTACTACTGGTGTTGATATCTCCCAAAGCGATCGCGCCATTGGTACTCGTAACAGCAACACCAATATCTTTGGATTCAAAACCTTCAGCTTGATAACCGTTACCAATGGCAACAATCTCACCGTTGCCAATAGCTTCAATCTTACCTGCATTAATGTTGCCACCGGCAGACAAAGTTATTTTACCCCTGGAACCAGAAGTATTATTAGTGGCGTTGAGATTTCCCAAGGCGATCGCGCCGTTGGTACTATCAACATCAATATTTCCAGTACCATAGCCATTGCCTGTAGTAATAATATTACCCGCGCTAATATTGCCAGTTGCAGACAAAATTACATTACCGCTGGGACTAAAATCAGCTATTGTGTTGAAATTGCCTAATGATAAGCTGGCTCCAGAAATATTGATATCTCCACCAGTGGTATTTATGGTGTTAGTGGGATCTTCAAAAATTACAGCACCACTGGTTGATGTCAAGTTAAAACTACCGCCACCGCCTAAGTTTAAAGTAGCCACACCCGCAGCAGTAGTTACTCCTGGTGTATTGCCTGTGATATCATTGATGGTAATATTTCCCGTTGCCTCTAAATTAATAGTACTAGTCTCGGCATTACTTAGCGCCCCCCAAGAAACGGTGTTAGCGCCATTATCTGTAGTTTCAGCCAGAATATTACCATTTGAAGTATCAAAATCACCTGCTCCGAAGGGAGCATCGATAATAGTTAAGGTGCTGGGATCTAGTAATAAAGTCCCAAAATTACCATTGGCTGCTGAAGTATCTACCAAACCATTGAAAGTTAAGAAATTTTTCCCCGATACTTCGACAAAACCACCGTTGCCTGCATTCGCGCCGCCATTAGCTGTAATCTTACCAAAGAACTGTGTGCTGTCGTTACCCCAAACAATTACCCGCCCACCGTTACCAGTTGAGTTACTATTGGCTGCAATTACAGATTTCCCATCAACATAAGTCTGCGCTGCGTTGGGAACCGTTCCTTGTCCTTTGTAATCGCCACCAATCAGCACAGTACCGCCACCATTATTCCCAGAGGCGTTAATATCAGCATTAACTAGTCCGACTTTTGTCCCCAATACATTGACTGTACCGCCTGTGGCACCTGATGCATCAACTTTACCGCTAACAATCGTTGTCCCTGGATTGCTGGGTACATTAATGTTCGAGCCGGGAAGTTTTACAGTACCATCAGGGTTGGCAGTTAAGCCGGTGTTACCTACTGTCAGCAATTCTGGTAAAGAAGCTATGGGAATTGTCCAGTTGTTGGGTAAATTGTTACTATTAGCTAAAGGTTGAATTTCTAAGCTTAAGAGATTCCCCGGCTGGCTCAGACGTACCCAATTTTCTCCGGGTACAGATGTCACGAGAATTTGTCCAGCTGGTGCTGTGAGTTGTCCAGTGCTGATGACTGTACCACCCAAAAGGCTTAAACTTTGTCCAGTTCCTACAGCCAAATTCCCAGCATTGAATATTGCTCCTGGCTGGCTGATTGTAAAGGCAAAGCCTGTAGGATTACCAACTAAAACTGCATAATTATTCGTCCCGATCGCATTAAACCAACTGTTACCAAAACTAATTCCGTTGGCTGTTGTGGCGGTAAAAGCACCGGGGACATTTAAGCTGGCGTTAGCACCAAAAACAAATCCCGCCGGATTCATCAAAAATAGGTTAGGACTACCACCGGTTACCTGAATTAAACCATTAATAATGGAAGCATTCCCACCTGTCACCCGACCGAGGATATTTTGCAGCTGGGGATTCGCTTGAAAATTGGCGATTTGTTCGGCTGAAAGTCCAAATTGCTGAAAGCTGTGGAAGAGATTCGCCCCATCGTTAGATGTCGTCCCACCATTAATATCCAGTCTATTGCCATTGGGAGTAACTATCGTACCTGTACCATCGACTGCGGGGACAATTTGCGCTTGGGCAATCCCAGTATTAATGGCTGCGACTAAGGGAAATGTCGCCAAGGTAATCGAGCGCTTGAGTTTTTGCTTCCATACAGAAGTGTTGACGACATTCGCACCCTTGAGCAAATTGGTGATAAAATTCCGGAAGGGCTGTTTGTGCCGCAAAGTAAAACGCCCAGTAGATAAATCTACATCAATTTGATATTTTTCAGCTAGTCCCCGGCGTTGCAGTGCTTGGGCGATAACTTGTTGAGAAGACAACAGCAACTCCAACTTGCCTGCTTTGGTGATATTACCTGAATGTAGGCGATAATAGTAGAGTGGCTGCTTGATATGTCCGACTGACGCTACTTCCGAAAGCCGCAAACATAAGTCGTAATCTTCAGCGTAAGTCTTCGGTGAGCCATGAAGTCCATTGACTAAATCGTATACTGAACGGCGAATCAGGCGGAATTGGAAAGTCATAAAATCTACTAGCAGTCGCTCTTTGGAGTAGGGAATGCGACAGCGATCGCCATATTTAATAACTTTACTGTTTTCATCAATATCTTGATAATCGGTGTAAACAAATCCCATCTCTGGGTGACGGTGAAGTAAGCTCACCGTTGCGGCTAAGGCTGTGGGGGAAAGTAAATCATCGCTATCTACCCAACCTAAATAGTTTCCCGTAGTTTGGGCGATCGCGCCAATGCGAGATGCGGCGATTCCCTGATGGGGTGCTGCTACTACGCGGACTCGCTGATCTTGCTGTGCATATTTTTTCGCGATCGCTACCGAAGAATCTGTAGAACCATCATCCCAAACTAGTAGCTCAAAGTCTCGCCATGTCTGCTTGAGAACGCTAGCGATCGCATCCCCAAGGTAACGCTCCCGATTGTAATTAATAATGACAATGGAAATAGGCAATGACATGGAATTGCTCCGGAATTGTTCACCTGTTACCAGAATATAATGCTAGTGGATATCACGGAGAGTCTTGACTAAAAATTGTCGTGAAATATATCAATTCTTTGTAATCGGCACTCAAAAATATGATATTCAAATATTACTACTGGAGAAAAGGCAGAGGGCAGAAGGCAGATGGCAGCAGGAGGAAAAAGTAAAAAAAGTCACATTAAATTAGTAGTCAGGAATAAAGTTCTGAATCGGAAGAACTCTTGGTTAAGTACTAGTCTGAGTTTTCCGGGAATCTTGCTGATTTTGCATCTGGTAGCGCTGATGGCAATCAATGGGCTAAAAGCAACAGCAAGCGATCGCAATATTCATCTTTACGAAAAAAATCCCCAATCGCCAAGCAACCTTCAGGCTGCTGATTTCATCCCCGATGCTGATCGCCAACTCAACAATACAGTAGTAGCAGGACAAACTCCCAAGCCTAACCCCCCCCAACCACAACCCATCTCCTCCTCTCCCCTCCACCAAGAAAGTAAAATCTCTCCTAAGAGTCAACACTCAACACTCAACACTCAACACTCAACACTCAACTCTCAACTCTCTTTTCAAGCCACCCAAGCAAATCAACCCGCACCAACACCATCACCAGAAACACCGTCAGTAACTCAACCGCGAATTTTTGTGCGGAAAATTAAAGTTATAGACAGCACAGTTTTTACTGAACAACAGTTAAATAAAGTTGTACAGCCTTTTGAAGGGCGAGAATTAACAATCGAAGAATTGCGACAAGCCGCTGATGCCATTACCCAGCTTTACCTGAATAATAACTATATCAACTCCAGAGCCATACCTGTAGCCCAACCGAGAGAAAATACAGATGGTGTGGCAGTGATTCGCGTCATCGAAGGGCGGGTAACAGAAATTGATGTCCAAGGAACCAGGCGGTTAAATTCAGGCTATATCCGCGATCGCATCCAATTGGGTGCAGGAATTCCCCTGAATACAATCAAGCTGGAAGAGCAACTGAAATTACTCCGACTCGATCCCCTATTGGACAACGTGGAAGCCAGTCTGCGTCCTACAGGGAAAGTCGGTGAAAGTGTTCTGATTGTCCGAGTTCAAGAGGCGAATTCTCTAACTAGCAGCTTTAGTATCGATAACTATTCACCGCCGAGTATTGGTTCGGAAAGATTTGGCATTGAACTCCGCCAACGCAATCTCACAGGCAACGGTGATGAACTAGCCGGAGCATGGTATCATAGTCTCACAGGTGGTTCTGACATTTTTGATTTTAGCTATCAAATTCCGCTCAACCCGATGGACGGAAAAATCAGCCTGAGATTTGCACCCAATCGCAATGAAATTACCCAGCCGCCCTTCGATCAACTGGGTATTAAAGCCAATCAAGATGTATATGAAATCAATTATCGCCAACCATTAGTGCGATCGCCAAGAGAAGAATTTGCCTTATCATTCGGATTTACTTATCAAGATGGGCAAACTTTTCTGTTCGATCAACTGCCCACCCCCTTTGGTATCGGCCCCGATGTCAACGGAGTTAGCCGCACCAGTGTTTTCAAATTTAGCCAAGACTATGTTAGACGCGATCCTCAAGGAGCCTGGTATTTACAATCGCAATTTAGTTTAGGTACAGGCTTATTTGATGCTACGATTAATAAAGATCCAATTCCTGACGCTAGGTTTTTCAGTTGGCTGGGTTTAATACAGCGTGTACAGCAACTTAATCAAAATCATTTATTAGTAATCCAAGGAGAATTGCAGCTAACACCAGATAGCCTGCTCCCTTCCCAGCAATTCGTCATTGGGGGTGCGCGTTCCGTGCGCGGATATCGGCAAAATGCTCGCTCTGGAGATAATGGATTTCGCTTCGCCATCGAAGATAGAATTACCATCGAACGTAATCAAGCCGGGTTATCTACCATTGAGCTAGCACCATTTGTGGATTTAGGCGGAGTCTGGAATCAAGCTGATAACCCCAATAAGCAACCCAATCAAACCTTTCTCGCCAGTGCAGGTTTAGGATTGTTGTGGAATCAGGCCTTGGGGATAGATCGGATGACTATGCGCCTTGATTATGGCATACCCTTCGTCAATTTAAGCGATCGCGGCAATAACGCCCAAGATGATGGCTTTTACTTTAGTATTCGCTATCAACCCTAAGTAGGGCATTGGGCATTGGGCATTTGTAAGAGACAACAGGGACAAGGAGAATCACAACTGGCTATTGACCAATGACCAATGACTATTGACACTGAGTTACATTCACAAAAATTCTGGGTACGCTAAAACCAAGTACAGCCTACTGATGATTATATTATTTGATTTTTAGTAAAATGGATAACAATTTGCCGAATTTCCGCCAAACCGAAGTAATTCCCCCATTGACCGCAGAAATACCGATAAAACCAAAAGATATCAGCCGATATATTAAACAAGCATACAGGCATTTTGCCCAGGGAGATATAGAAAAAGCGATCGCAGATTTTCACACAGCAATCTGCATACATCCCAACAATGCAGAACTGTATACCGCACGCGCTAATTTTCGTAAAAAAAAATTAGGCGATAGTCAAGGTGCATTAGATGATTACACCCAAGCTATAGATATTAATCCGGAAAACGCTTTCTTTTATTTTTGGCGCAGTCAAATCTATCAAGAATTAGGTAATGAACAAAAAGCAATTGAAGATTACAACATAGCTATGAGTCTTGCTCCAGAAGGCACAATGTATTATTTAACTAATTACTAATTCGTCACAAGTAAGTCGGCGTAATTAAATATAAGTGGCTCATTGCAGCAAATTTCTAACTACCTTGCTGTTGAACTTGTTTTTGTGCAGTTTTGTTTACACAATAGCTGCTTCCCCTAAAACTCAATTTATGGGTTACAGCTTGTATGTTTACTTCATCTGATTGGACTTTATGATCAACACAAACACAATAGCTGCTTCCCCTAAAACTCAATTTATGGGTTACAGGTTTTATATTTACTTCATCTGAATTAGCATGAGAGTTAGCACGATAAGCAACCCCACGGTATATCAAATGATGACAATCTGCTGGGGATGTGGGGACTGGCTGTTGTGGAAATTCTGTTTCCCCGCTGACAAAGTTGCTGGTGTAGTATTCGTAGCTTGTACTAAACAGAACAGCAATTAATAGTAAAAGTAATACCTGCCAAGGAGCGAATATTAAACCCAAAATCAGACTGATAGCCGCAAATACAGCTACCAGATGTGAGATTTCATTATTACTTTTTTTTAAGAGAAAATAGCTAGTGATGAAACCAGCACATAATAGAATGAAAAAACACACAGCCATTTTGCCTCACTGCTGAAATAAAAGCAAAAGTTTGATCGCGCAGATTGTGATAATTGTGGTTTATTTTACCTCCAATCAAGTTTTTCGGTTACCGTGCTATTTGATAATAAAATATACGTTAGAAATTACGGATATTGGGCATTGGGCATGGGGCATGGGGCAACAGTCTGTAGGGGCGGGTTTATTTAGATCATTGTTGATCCAGGATATATGTGAACCCGCCCCTACAACAGTCAACAGTCAACAGTCAACAGTCAACAGCTATACCGATCGCTTACCAGTCCCACATGACTGCATTGTCATCCAAGTGATCGGTGACAATGCGGCCAATCGCATCAATTTCTGCAATTTCCGCCTCTGTAAGTTGGACTTGTGCGGCTAATGCGTTGTCTTTGGCTTGTTGGGGATAACGCGCCCCGGCGATCGCATTACTTTGCGGTTGAGCTATTAACCAAGCTAGTGCTAACTGAGCTAAGGTAGCATCATGTTTATCGGCTATAGGACGCAGTTTGTCTAAAGCTTGTTGGGCGCGTTCAAAATTTTCCCCTTGGAACAGCTTATTTTGAGCGCGATTATCTGCTGGATCAAATTTAGTTCCGCGAGCAAATTTACCTGTTAATAATCCCTGTGCTAAAGATGAATAAGCTAAGATAGAAATCTGATTTTCAACACAATAAGGCGTTAAATCTTTTTCTATCTTTCGCCAAAATAGTGAGTAAGGTGGTTGTAAACTATCAATTCTTCCATACTTGGCTGCTTCTACTAGTTGATCGCGGTCGAAATTAGAAACACCAATGGCACGAATTTTACCTTGCTCTTTCAGTAAATTAAGAGCATTCATCGTTTCCTCAATTGGGACAATTTCACTATTAAAAGCACCAGATGGCCAATGAATTTGATAAAGGTCGATATAGTCTGTTTTCAGATTTTTTAATGAACCCTCACAAGCATCTATCACTTGTTGATACTTGAGATGGTTGGCAAAAACTTTAGTTGCATACTCTACCTGCTCTCTCACATCAGATAAAGCTTCAGCTACAATCCGCTCAGAATGTCCATTACCATAGACTTCAGCAGTATCAATTGTGGTAATCCCCGCCTCAAATGCGGCGCGAATTGTTTGAATTGAGTCAGCATCCTCAATTCCTACCCACATTTTTTTACCAGCTTGCCAAGTTCCCATCACAATAGGTGTAATTTGGACATCTGATTTTCCGAGTGTTCGTTTTTCCATAATTATTTCCTAATTCATCTCCCTGGATAGTTTCCTACTGTAGCGGTTTTAGGGTGAAAATAAATCAGAGTTAAAGTAGATGTCGATGAATTTAAGCACAAATTTCCATGCACTCAAAGAATGGGCAATTGCTATTGATGCTTTAGAAAATAGCAATACTATTATGTTGCTGCGCAAAGGCGGTATCCATGAAAAAAATGGACAGTTTCAAGTTGCTCATGACCAAGTTTTACTCTACCCAACATTTGAGCATCAACAAGCTTTTTTACTAAAACCTGAGTATGCTAATTGTGTATGTCCAGTGACATCAGGTTGGCATCCTGAAACAGTGCGCATCGGTAGCTGGGCAGAAATTACCGATATTTTACCAGTGAGTGACGAGTCAATAGTTAATAGCTTGCTTCCTTTCCACATTTGGAACGAGCATTTTATTAGCGATCGCCTCAAATGGAAAGCCCGCCAACCACTATATATCCTCCTCCTGCGGACTTATAAATTATCCCAAGTCCAAGAAATTTCTTATAGTCCTAAATACGGTGGTTGCAAGTCTTGGATTGATTTAGAGCAACCCATTGAAGTCCAAAATGCCCAACCAGTCTTGTCTGATTCTAGCTATCAGCAATTAGTAGCCGAAATTCGCGGGATTATCGGTGATAAATTGTATGCGCCATCCTTCTGAGCCAAAAAGGATGCAAAAATTCATCCTTATTACTTCACACACAGCAATCCTATATTTTTTGTGAAAATTAGCTCTTTCCAGATCCCCGACTTCTTTGAGAAGTCGGGGATCTAATTTCTCACGACTGATTTAGGACTGCTATAGCTCTATGGTGTTGGTAATTATACGTTGTCAATGGCAACATTCACGATCGCACTTACTCATGAATTTGGACAAAATGAGCGATCGCACTTGTTTAATCCGCAAATATCTCATCAAAAAGCGATCGCGTCACTCTAAACTTGATTCTCATCAACTCTTGATAAAGTAGTAGGGGCACCGCATCCACAGACTTTCGGTTATACAGATATCTTATCAGTGCCGTGCCTCTACAATTCATCTTCACACTGCTAGAAGCCTATAGGGCGGGATTGGGGTAAATATAGCGATCGCTTCTCTTGAAGAAAAAAACAGGCGATCGCTTTTATTATAAGTATTTCAAACCAATGTAACCAGAAAAACAAATTATTTATAATCACGTCTAGCCCAAAATCGTATTTATCGATACATACACTGGCAAAAACCGCAAGTACTATTAAAAAAAACTTCACTCTCAATTAAGGGAGAGGTGTGTAGGTTGGTTGACTCTGTTTTTTATCCTACGGCTGGAGTCCGTTAGGTGAGTTGTTTGCGGGTAATTATCTGTTCTCAAGCAATACTGGATTTGAAAGTTATCTCAATTAAGCCAGAAAAATTACCCCACAAGGGTGATGTGGCTATTGACAAAAATCTGCCAATATGCAATATATGCTTAACGCAAAGGAGTTTTCCATGCAGCGACAAATGTGCTGGTTATCTGGTTTAGGTGATGATGGAGAGAAAATTTTGCATTTGCAAAGCGCACCGGGTCAACCGTGGCGTCCCTATACAGCTTGTAGGGAATATGCAGTTCCCGATTATAAAATTCCAGGTGGCTCGAAAGGTTGGGCGACTTATCAAAAATTGCTCAAAGCAGGCTGGACTCTTGTTCCTAGCGCTCGTGCAAATGAGTTTGTCAGCAGATTTTCAAATTCAATAATCCAAAATCAGTAAGTCCACAGTCATTTGCGAATACTGTGGGCTTTATTTATTCCTGTTTCAAAAACCTATTGGGGAACCTTCGCCCCGAGGATCGGCTGCTCCCTCGAAAGTGTTATCTGCGTTCACAACGATCGCATTAGCATTACCCCAAGGAGTCGTCTCCTTGATGTTGTGTCCCCGACGACGCAACTCCTGTAAAGTGAGAGCATCTAAACCCCAAGGTTCTATTCGTAACTCATCGGGAAGCCACTGGTGATGTATGCGTGGAGCAGAAACCGCTGCACCAGCATCCATACCATATACTAAAACGTTGAGAATTACTTGCAAAACTTGGGTGATAATCGTACTCCCACCAGGCGCACCCACTACCATGCGTAAGTGACCGTTTTCGGTGACTATTGTCGGTGTCATGCTGGATAGAGGCGTTTTGCGAGGTGCGATAGCATTGGCTTGACTACCAACTAAACCAAAAGCATTAGGTACTCCTGGTGCAGAAGCAAAATCATCCATCTCGTTGTTCAGCACAATTCCTGTTCCTGGTGTCACCACACCAGCACCAAAGCCAAGGTTAACTGTAAAAGTTAGACTTACCGCATTGTGCTGTGCATCCACAACTGTCAAATGGCTGGTTTCGGACGACTCGGAAAATTTTGACCCTGAGCGTAGTCGAAGGGTAAAATTTTTAATTGTTTCTAGTCCTGGCTTCACCTGGGTTGAGGGTTTAGCTATTTCCATGTTGATTTGTTGGCGGCGCACTTTAGCGTAGGCTGTGCTTATGAGTTGTTGTACAGGAACTTTAACAAAATCGGGATCGCCTAAATATTGTGAGCGATCGCTGTAAGCAATCTTCATCGCCTCTGTCATTAAATGTAAACTATCAGGGTGATGCCATCCCCAAGATTTTAAATCGGTGTCCCCAATGATGTTTAAAATCTGCAATAGGTGAACCCCTCCCGATGAAGGTGGTGGCATAGAGCAGATTTTAGCTTGACGAAAATTGCCACAAACAGGAGTACGCCAGATTGGTTTGTAAGCTTTTAAGTCTGCCAGAGTAATTAAACCACCGTTCTTTGCCATATCTGCGGCGATCGCTTGGGCAATATTGCCAGTATAAAAACTTTGGGGATTTTGGGCAATTGCTTCTAAAGTCTTAGCTAAGTCTCGCTGGACTAATTTTTCTCCTGGTTGGTAATATTCACCGTTGCGAGTGAAAATTTCCCGCGCCGCCGGATTGCCCAGAATTATCTGTTTTCGATTCTCATAAGCTGGCAAAGAACGGTAGGTTACTAAATTACTGAGAGTAAAGCCATCTTGAGCGAGTGCGATCGCAGGTTTTACCACTTCTCGCCACGGCAGTTTACCATAACGACGATGCACTTCATACATCCCCGCGATCGTTCCTGGTGTCGCTACAGCCAAATAACCATTCACACTTGCATTCGGACGCACCTTACCTTGTGCATCTAAGTACATATTTCTGGTAGCTTTTAGCGGTGCGCGTTCCCGGAAATCCAGCGCTTTCATCTCGCCAGTTTTCTGTGAATACATCAACAAAAATCCACCGCCGCCAATTCCCGCAGAAAAAGGTTCTACCACAGAAATTGCCAAGGTTGTGGCGACTGCTGCATCAACTGCATTGCCACCCTTGCGTAACATAGAAATACCCGCCTCACTGGCTAAGGGATGGGCTGATACCACCATCCCTTTTTTGCTGCGTAGGGGTATAGTAAAGGCAGCTAATACAACTTGACTATGCAGAAGAACGCTAAGAGAGAAGACAGCGATCGCCATCCGTTTATTCGTAGTCAGGACTTCATTCCTGGATTTTGAACTAAGCATAGCTACGTATATTTCTTGATTTTATTTACTACTCACCAAGACAAACCCCCGTGTTTTTCCTGAAGCTGGATCAGGTGTTGCCATTGCCTTCCATAACTCTTCTGTTTTCACCCAAACAGGCGGATATTTGTAGCGAGAAACATCTAAAATTAAAAATCTATCTGTTTGTTTATTATATGCAGCTAATGGCGAAATATGTCCCCCTGTTTCTTGACCAATTGCCTTGCGTAAATAATTAACTATCACGAAATTACCAGGTTCTTGTAAATTCTCTGCTGCTAATTTCCGAAAGTTGTCTAAACTCATATCAGCCGCATGGTTAACCCCAACTTTTACACCGTAACTTCCTAATAATCCTCCTAATTGATCTAAGGTCATCCCTTTACGAGAAACATCCTCAGATGTAATCACTTCTTTAGTTTTTTCATTACTAAAAAAGTTTTCTTGGGTAAACACTCGATATGGTTTATACTGTGGTGCTTCTGGCGCTGGAATTCCCAAGCTGTTCAGCACCATCACCATACTAGCAACTCCACAATATGCTTGATTATTTTGGGTGACAAACTGACTACTCAAGGGGAAAAAATCTTCTCTTGATTGACTTTCAATTAATAATTTTTCCCCTTCTTCTGAGTTGAAATTAATTAAATTAGGTGACAGAGTCAGTGTCTGAGCTAATACAGTACCGCCACTCACACAAATACCTAACAATAGAAATCTGATAAATGATTTTATTATCATATTTTAAACACCAACAAGCTTATATAAACGGGTGATTTAGTAAAAACAAGTATTAGATTATCATGTAATTATACCAATTGTATGTGAGGCTGCATATTAACGCCCTCACCCTCAAAGGGTGGGGCTAAACAAACAAAGCCTGCCTACGCAGGCTAATTATACGCATCTTCATAAAGAATTGGTATTAGGGAAATATTATTTTTTATTAATAGATATAAATGATTTGACAATTAAAAACTGTAAGGGACTTACCCGTGAAAAAATATTCAATTGCTATTGTTGTACGCCCCTACAACAATCAACAACTTTAACCGAATAATTTATTTTTTGGAGTTCCCGAAACTGTATGATACTCTCCAGATATTAAATTAATTATAATTCACAGAATGTTTCAAACTTCGCTTTGCAAAACATTTTTAGCAGCTAGTGCAATCGCCTTGATTTCTCAGCCAATACTACCACTACTAGCTTCACCGCCACAACAAAGTAATTCTCAACCTGCCGCTTCCAGTCCTAATACACCAAATCAAGCTAAATTAAAACTCTATGGTAGCCCTAAGACACGCACACCGATGGTGCAGTGGTATCTAGCAGAATTAAATATTCCTTATGAATATATTTCGCTCAATATCAGTGCGAATGAACAACACCAGCCTGAGTTTTTAGCGATTAATCCTCTTGGTAAAGTACCTGCTATAGTCGATGGCGACCTTAAATTATGGGAATCTGGGGCAATTTTGCTATATTTAGCCGACAAATATCATCAATTGCCTAATTCTCTAGAAGAGCGTGCCAAAATTACACAGTGGGTGATTTTTGCTAATGCTACCCTTGCACCTGGTCTATTTTTAGCAGATAAGCGGGAAAAAGAAATGCCAATTTTACTCACACCGCTCAATCAAATTTTGCAACAACAACCTTTTATTGTCAGTAACAAATTGAGTGTGGCAGATATTGCAGTTGCTTCATACCTTTATTACGCTAAATCACTTTTATCACTAGATTTTAGTAAATATCCGGCAATTGTCGCATATCTTGATAGAGTCGCTGCCAGATCAGCCTTTAAAGATACTCTGGGTAAACGTTAATTTTTGGGTTTTCAATTTAGTTACTCAGGTTGTTACAATCAAGAATGGCGATCGCAGGGCACAATAAAAACAAACCAGAGCGATTTTTAACGCCACCATGAGCTACTGTCTTAATCCCCGTTGTCCAAAACCGGAAAATTCTGATGATACCAAGTTTTGCCTAACTTGTGGTTCTAAGTTACTCCTCAAAGAACGTTACCGCGCTGTCAAACCCATAGGACAAGGTGGTTTTGGGCGTACTTTCTTGGCGGTGGATGAAGATAAACCCTCAAAACCACGCTGTGTGATTAAGCAATTTTACCCCCAAGCCCAAGGCACTAATACTGTGCAAAAAGCTGCGGAGTTATTTACCCAAGAAGCTGTACAGTTAGATGAATTGGGACAACATCCCCAAATTCCGGACTTGCTGGCGTATTTTACCCAAGAAGATAGACAGTATCTTGTCCAAGAATTTATTGATGGTAAAAACTTAGCACAGGAATTAGTAGAGCAAGGCGCTTTTAATGAAGTGCAGATTCGGCAGTTACTCAATGATTTATTGCCAGTACTGCAATTTTGCCATGCCAGACAAGTAATTCACCGCGATATTAAGCCGGAAAATATTATTTTACGTGCGAGCGATCGCAAATTAGTCTTAGTAGATTTTGGCGCTTCTAAATCTGCCACCAGTACCTCCCTCAACCGCACAGGTACAAGTATCGGGACTCCAGAATATGTCGCCCCAGAACAAATTAGAGGACGGGCGATTTTTGCCAGTGATATCTACAGTTTGGGTGCTACTTGTATTCGGCTATTAACAGAGCGATCGCCCTTTGATTCCTATGATACTAATAATGATACTTGGATTTGGCAGCAGTACTTAAAAACTCCAGTGAGTAATGAGTTGAATCAGATTCTGAAAAAAATGTTAGAAAGTATCCCCGTCCGGCGGTATCAAACAGCAGATGAAGTTATCAAAGACCTGGAAAAATTAACATTAGCCGCCACCCAAATAACATCAGCAAAGCCTGTTACCATCTCCCCCTCCCCATCTCAACCTGCTGTTACTCCTAAATCTAACAGTCAAATTGATCGAGAATTAGAGGAAATGAAAACCCTATTCTCGGGTGCTAAAAAACCGAAAAATAATCCTGTCACACCCCCAAATACCAATCCTCAGCCTACTACTAAAAGTATCATAGACGATGAACTAGAAGAATTAAAAAATAAATATCTTGGTAATAATAACTCTCAAAATCCCTAGAGAATTTGACAGATTAAGTCAATCAACAAGCATGAATTATCTAGCAATTTCCCAAAAGAATGAGACATACATATGCATCTGTAGGGGCGGGGTTTGCCCGTCCCCAGCCTTCACGACAATCCATATCTCACGCTCATTAATTGAATCAGTATTATGATATTTATATAAGTCGGTAAGCGTAAATCGAACTATGTTAAGCAATGTAAAAATATGGGAATTCATTGCTTAGTCAGGACTTCAGTCCTTTCTGCGAGACGCTCGGTTTAGCTTGCTTCCCCTCTGGGGTACACGACAAACCTTTAATTAGTGATGCTATTCTGGTTATATCAATTTACAATCAGGCATATACAAACTAAGTAAGTAATAATTTTGTGCCCTGACAGGATTTTTTCTTGATAAAAAATATACATACAGTTAAAATGATTAACCGTAATTACGTTGTGAAACATCAGATTTCACAGTGAATTAGGGAGAATTATTAACATGAAAAGAGCTTTATTAGTAATTGATGTACAAAATGAGTATTTCACAGGAAAACTGCCAGTAACATATCCATCAGGAAACCTAGATAATATTCTGCAAGTGATTCAGACTGCTCATGCGCAAGATATTCCTGTGATTGTTGTTAGACATACACAACCGCAAGAAAATACACCCATTTTTAAACAGGGAACCCCAGAATGGGAACTTCATCCAGAAATTGCCAAACAGCCATATGCACTTTTAATCGACAAACAATTACCAGGAAGCTTTACAGGTACAGAGTTAGAAACTTGGCTAAGAGAGAGGCAAATTGATACAGTAGTTATCTCTGGATATATGACCCAAATGTGTTGTGATACAACAGCTAGACAAGCTGCTCATTTAGGTTTTGCTGTCGAGTTTCTTTCTGATGCAACAGGAACCCTAAGTTTTAACAACAATGCAGGTAGCGCCACTGATGAAGAACTTCACAGAGCAACATTAGTAGCCCAAGATACATTTATCAGTAAAGTTTTAAATACTGTTACATGGCTAAAAAGCCTTACTTGAAAATTGGGCATTGGGCATTGGGCATTGGGCATTGAGCATTGGGCATTTCTCTCCCTTGTCCTCCTTGTCCTCCTTGTCTCCCTTGTCCCCCCATCTCTCTCATCTCCCTGAAAAAAAAGTGGCTCTGAAAATCAGAACCACTGGCTAATTAAAATTAAACCTTTCTACACCATCACAGGATGTAGTTGGTTATTTCGTAGCTTCAGTAATGGGAACCCATTCTGTGTGGAAGCTTCCAGGCTTATCGGTACGCAGGTAGGTATGGGCACCGAAGTAGTCGCGTTGTGCTTGAGTCAGGTTTTGAGGCAAGCGAGCGCTGCGATAGCTGTCAAAATAATCTAAAGATGCACTAAATGCTGGGACTGGAATTCCCAGTTTGGCAGCTGTCATGATTACTTCCCGCCAAGCTGCTTGTCTGTCAAGAATTGTTTGCTTAAATTCGGGAGCTAATAGCAAGTTAGGCAATGCTGGATTTTCGTTAAAAGCCTTCTTAATCTTATTCAAGAAGCCAGCGCGAATAATACAGCCACCTTTCCAAATCCGCGCCATTTCGCTCAGATTCAAATCCCAATTATATGTTTTTGACGCAGTAGATAGCAGTGCCATCCCTTGAGCGTAAGAACAAATTTTTGAGCAATACAGAGCATCACGCACTTTGTTAACAAAGTCTTTGACTTGCCCATCATACTTACCACTAGGCCCTGTCAAAACCTTCGATGCGGCTACCCGTTCGTCTTTAATCGAAGAGATAATCCGTGCATTTACTGCGGCTGTAATGGTGGGAATAGAAACGCCCAATTCCAATGCAGTTTGCACAGTCCAACGTCCAGTACCCTTTTGACCGGCTGCGTCCACAATCAAATCTACTAGAGGTAAATTTGTTTCTGGGTCGATGTATGGGAAAATATTCTTCGTAATCTCAATCAAAAATGAATCGAGTTCATCGGTGGTGTTCCATTGAGCGAAGACTTCATGCAGCTGATTATGGTCAAGTCCACCGGCATTTTTCAGCAAATCGTAGGCTTCAGCAATTAGCTGCATATCGCCATACTCAATGCCATTATGTACCATTTTGACGTAGTGACCAGAACCACCAGGGCCAATGTAAGTTACGCAAGGGCCATCATCGACTTGAGCTGCAATTTTGTTAAAAATTGGTGATAGATACTCGTAAGAGCTTTTTGTACCACCAGGCATAAGTGAAGGGCCATTCAGCGCGCCTTCTTCACCACCACTCACACCCATACCAATGTAGCGTAGCCCAGTGGGTTCTAATTCTTGGGTGCGTCGTTCTGTATCTTCAAACCAAGAGTTGCCACCGTCGATAATGATATCGCCTTCGTCCAGCAAGGGTCTGAGTTGAGCAATCACCGCATCCACTGGCTTACCAGCTTGCACCATCACCAAGATTTTACGGGGACGTTCTAGTGCAGCTACGAATTCTTCCAAGGTGAAAGCGGCTTTGACATTCCGTCCTGGCGCACGTTGGGCCATGAAGGCGTCGGTTTTTTCTCTGGAGCGGTTATAAACTGCAATTGGGAAGCCATTACGCTCGACGTTTAGAGCGATATTCTCGCCCATAACGGCTAAACCAATCACACCAAAGCTTTGTAGGGTCATAAACTATGTTTGGCTAACTCTTGCAGATCCTTTTATCTTTAGGGTAGTCCGAGATTTTCGCTTCTCTCCTAAAGAAGACATTAAGAAAGCATTTAGCTTGGCTGCAAGAATACACAAGTAACATAGATAATTAATTTTAATTTGTATCTAAATCAACAATTTACTTGCAAAATTTGCAAAATTGAAATATCTAATCAAAGGGGCTAGGAGCTAGAGATTAGGGACTAGTACCGCTGCCGAGTAAGTCAAAAGTCACGCATTCAAAAGTCAAAAGACTCTAATTTGAAGCTTTTGGGCTTTTTGAGATGGTCTGTTGATTTACGCGCCCGCTGTACTAGAGTAATTTCTCACCCCTAACCCCTAAGCTCTAACCCCTAATCACAAGTCAAAGGACAGAGTAAGGAGTTACCAAATAATGCTGGCATATGTCCTAGCTTTAGCGGTGGGTCTGGGGAGCTTAGCCATTTATCTAGCAGCTTTCTTTTTTCCAGAAATCCATCGCAAGAATGATTTTATTTGGAGCGGTGTAGGGCTATTTTACGCCTTGATGTTATGGGTTTTTGCACAGCGCATTAATGGCGGCCTTTTGCTGGGTCATATAGCTAGTGTTGCTCTTTTGGGTTGGTTTGGCTGGCAAACTCTCTCATTACGTCGGCTAGTAACGCCAAAGGCTCAACAAACACCAGTACCCAGTTCCGAAGCTGTCAAAACTTCCATTCAGCAACAGGTGACTAAGTTGTCTCTCACAGACAGGCTGGCTCAGTTGCAAAAGGGTGTTGGTAATACATTGGCTGGAGTTAAAGATAAATTCCAGAAAACTCCGAAAAAAGCACCGACAACATCCAAAACTACGACAACTTCCCCTACGACCACAGTTTCGCCGGCTGTGGAAATTATCGACAATACTACTGCTGTAACAGAAACTCCAGTAGCAGAAGTAGTGACTACTACTGAGCCGGAAACTTCCATATCAGAAAAACCCACTGATGAGGTAGTCACCACTACAGACACAGCAGCGACAACTGAGAGTCTACCAGAAGTGATTCCACCAAATCCCCCAGATCCGGAATTAGTGGAAGCAGCACAAGCAGATTCCCAAACGGAGAAGAAAGAACCGATTCCTGTGGCAGAAATTGCGCCGGATGCGGTACTTGCTCCCCCAGCCGAAGCACCTCCAGAACAATTACCACCAAATAACCCCGCTAGTTAATTTGAATGAAGCCCAGCATTTACCTAATATAGTGTTGGGTTTTACTCAATTTATTTTAATGTTTTGCCATAAGTCGGCTGAAACAAACCTAGATAAGTGTCCTACATTAGTTGTTGCAATTACTACATCTGAAACAGCAAGAGTGACAGCTTGGGCTACTAAAATTATGTCACCGTCAATCGTCTTATCACCAGCTGTTGGTTGTCCTTGCTGACGAGCCTGCGCCCAGAATAATGCAGCTTGACGCATTGCAGCCGTTGTGATGGGCAAATATTCTAAAAATTGAGCTAATTCATCTAAGCGAGCAATACCTTTAACTTTGTTTGCTCGTAATAATTCTCGTCGGACTTCATAATCAGCGATTTCAGGAATAATCACCCGACTTCCAGAAGAAACTAGTAGTTGCAGCCATTGGGTGCAAGCAAAGCTTTCATCTGAGCGTTTTGGATTTGTCACTAGTCCTATTGGCCCTGCATCCAAAAGAATAACCCGACTCACCAAGTTATACCTTTTAACTCAACAGGAAATAACTTACGATCCGATAATCTATCTTCATCTAAGGCATTAATTAAGTACTCTCCTGTTTCTCGCTGCTCATCAGCATCACCTTCATCAATCCAAGACTGAAGTAAATTAACTAAATTAGACTGTTTGTCTTTTACAAGAATGTAGTCTTTTAGAATCTGTAAGGTATAAGCTTCGACCGAAAGCCCTTGTTGTTGAGCTTCCTGAGCAAGATATTGTTCTAATTCTGGTGGCAAGTTTAAGGTTAGAGTCATGAGTTTGTTTTGGGTGACACCATATATTTTAAACCTGCCAAACCAACAAAATACAGATAACCCTACGGTTACACAAATATCTTTAAAAGACTATCGCTTTGTGTTATCACTACGGGTTTTTTCGATATGGGCTTTATGCGTTAGCACTTGTAGATTATCTAGAGTAGTTAAACCACCTTGAGACATAGGTTTAATGTGATCAATTTGAAAATCTCTCCGCATCTGACTTTTGGCTCCACTGATTGCACAAGTTATAAACCCTTTTGCATCTGTATGCTTTTTGAATACAGCTTTTTTAATTTTTATGTATTCAAGAATATCTCGCTCTTTGATTTCATATAGAGTTAACTTCTCTATTGGTACAGTGTCAGGAATTACAGTTGGTATTGATACTACAGTATTAGGGTATAGTCCTTCAATCTTAAGAGTTTCAATGTCTAACTGCTTCCTGAAATATAGCTTTTCATAGCTAAATAAAACTTGCCAAAAAGACTTTTCATCATTCCACAGAGAGTCGATGTAGTCAGATTTTGCTCGACCACCTAAAGAATTGTCGTAGATATGCTTTGCTACAATAGACAAATCACACTTTCTCCTCTCGCTGAAGGCTAGAAATTCTGGGAGAATCTGCTTTTGAGCATAAAAACGCAAGATATTTTCTACATCTTCATCTCTATAACCTAGTAAAGTTTTATAGTCAGGAAAATGAATTTGCTTTGCAGTTTGCAAAAGAGTTTCTAGTTCTGCTTTAGTCAATATTTCTCTATCTTTTAAATCAACGTTTTTAAAGAGCACTTCTAAATCGTTTATAAAATTGTCGTATGCCTCTTCTGTATCATCATATAACAACACATCATAATTTCTGGGAATAGTTTCAAATGCTTCAGAATCTTCTGAATGTTCGAGAATAGAAAAACGATAAATTCCGATAGGAACTCTCTTCAAAAATTCTAGTTTTTCTAGTGCAGTAGTATCAATTGATTCATCCATGATGCGAGCGAATTCCTCGATCATTTCAATAGATATCAACCGAGCAGTTCTATTACTGGATGAAATGTCTTTTTCAATAAATTCTGCACCGTCTTCATTATGAAGCTGCGGTGGGTTAACCCAATTGATTTTGTCCTCCCATTCATCAATAAAGCTAACTACATAAGCTTTTTCTGTACCGCCTGCTTTTTGCCCACGCAAAGCTCGCCCTATCATTTGTGTCATGAGTATTGTAGATGTTGTAGGACGTGTAAGAAAAACAGTTTGTACATTAGGTAAATCTGTTCCCTCAGTTAATATTTCTACATTTATCAATACCTCAAGCTCTCCATTTCTAAATTTTTGTATTTTCTCTTTATTATCTGTTGCTGCAATTGTCTTACCTGTAGTTGCATTTTTAACTGCTGCTACAATAAAATCAGAATTAATTTTTTCGGCCTTAAATAATGCGTTCAGTGTGATTGCATGTTCTACATCAATTGCAAATACTAGAAGTGGTTTGTATTTGGCCCTATTGTTAATATAATGCTTAACAATTTGATTGTTCCGGTTCCTAGATTGAGCAATCTTCTCAGCAATGTCCTTTGGCAGCCTGTCAAAATCTTCAATATTCTTGATGTCTCTAGCTGTCAATTTTTGCTTTATTTCTATCTTTGTTTCTAGATTTTCAAAGATAGGTTCCGCAAGGATTCCTCTAGCAACTAAATTTCTGAGGTGTTCGGAAAATATAATATCATTTGGAAAAACTAGCTTTAATAACCCCTTTTCACTCTCATCTGTTCTGAAGGGAGTAGCTGTTAATCCCAACATTTTAAACCCGTTTGTATGACCTCGCTTTTGTAGATCATCCTTGACGGCATTAATTAGCTTGCGATAAGTCTTAGCTGTTGCATGATGTGCTTCGTCCACTACCAAGAGAACTTCCTGTAAGTGACCGATCCAGTTTTCCAACAAGTGATCTAAGCCGCTGTTCAAACTATCTTTACTGGCAATGATGATATCATCAGTTCGTTCAATATTTACAGGTCGATCATGTTTAGAATGTCCTGAAATAATGCGGTATCTAAATCCAGATACATTACTCAATAATGATGAATAAGCACTAAGTTCAACTGTCTGAAATGCTTGATCAAGTAGTTCATGGCGATGAGCAATCCACAAAACCTTTTTACCTTGATTGATAAAATTACGTAGTAGCCAGTGAACTGCTGTCAATGTTTTCCCGCCGCCTGTAGGTAGAACTAGCAAGCCTTCAAAGGGATGTTGATTCTTTTCATTCAGTGCTTTGATTGCTTCATTCTGGTGGTAGTATAACTGTTTGGGGTTCTCACCAGTTTCAACTTTAATTCGACCTGCGTATTCAACTTGAACAGTTTTCATAGTACGTAAATTCCTGGAAAGACTGTGCTTTAGGGAAGAAGCTGTAAATAGGTTTTTTCAAACAATTACAGCAACTTTTCACCCTAATTGTCAGTATTCCCAAATTGAGGGCACTTTCTAACCAATTAAAAAAATCAGCTACTTTGTCAATCGGTGCTTGAATCTCCCAAATTATTAAAAATCTGTATTTGGTCATCTTGCATATCTACTTGTTCTATTAATTCCATAATTCTCTCAAAGTGAAAGTTACTCGCTAAGTCACTGATAAATGTTTGTAATCCTTGATTGTCCACAGGAATTTGACTCAGCAAATCTAAAATCATATCGTCACTGCATTGTGCAGCAGCATGATATAGTTCTGTTAACCATGTAGAGGACATTTGGGAAAGTAAAGGCACTAAATCAGCAGGTGGTAAAATTTGTGCTATTGTTTGCCTTGCTGTTACTAATCGATTGTTTTCTTGTTGATAAAGATATCGTACTCCTAAATATTCGCTGAGTTTTTTCAGGAGGATTTCTTCCCGAAATGGCTTGTTAATTAAGTCATCACAGCCAGCTTGAATCATTGCGGCTCGTTGTTCTTGAAAAACATTGGCAGTCAAGGCAATAATGATCGTACGCTGGTGGGAAGTTGGTTGTTGGGCTTCTGTAGCTTTAATGACACTTGTAGCTTCATATCCATCCATCACAGGCATTCGCATATCCATTAAAATTAGGTGCGGTTGCCATTCTTGCCAGAGGGCGATCGCTTCTTCTCCATTAGTAGCTTCCCATACTAAAAAGCCAATAGATGTCAGTAATTGTACTATAAACAGACGACTTTCGGGCGCATCATCAACTACTAAAATGCGATATTCTGCTTGATCCGGGACTAAACCAATCACTAAAGATTGATTTTGCGGCAGATGAATTTCATTGACTGAAGTGGGATTAATTTGAATATCAAAGGCAAATTTACTACCTTCACTTAAAGTGCTGTTAACAGTAATATCGCCTCCCATCATCTGTACATATTTGCGGCTAATTGCTAAACCTAAGCCTGTTCCTTGATGGGATTTTCTCCCGGTTTCTGTTTGTCCAAAGGCTTCAAACAATAAGTTAATTTCTTGGGGCGCAATCCCAAGTCCGGTATCTTCGACTTCAAAGAATATCCGGTAGGGATGGGGAAAATTTTCCTCCCCTTGCTCGCGCTCTCGCAAGTCGTTCGCGGAGCGTCTCGGAGAGAAGTGCTCCCCTGCTCCCATACTCACCCGCAGGATGACGCTACCTTTAGTAGTAAACTTGATGGCATTGCCTAACAGATTGAGTAAAACTTGCAGCAGTTTACTTTCATCAGTTTGCACATATTGGGGAAGATCAGGAGCATATTCAAATACTAGATTCAGGTTCTTAGAAGCAGCACGAAAACATAACATTTCTTCTAAACTTTTTAACAGGGTAATTAAGTCAAAACTGGTGATATTTAAGGTGGTTCTGCCGGCTTCGATTTTAGACATTTCTAAAATGTCATTGATTAAGTTCAGCAAATGCTCGCCAGCACGATTAATAATTGCTAGATGTTGTTGATTTTGGCTGGATAATGAATTTTCGCGACTCATGATTTGGGTGAAACCAAGAATTGCGTTGAGTGGAGTTCGCAATTCATGACTCATGTTGGCGAGAAATTCACTTTTAGCACGATTAGCCGCATCAGCAGCAATTACTGCTGCTTGTAATGCTTGTGATTGACTTTGAGTTTGTGCTAGTAATTGTACTTGCTGTAAGGCAACTCCTAATTGATTGCCAATTTGCACTACTATATTAATTTCTTCTGTTTTCCAGTGGCGGGGGCCAGAATTTTGATAACTTGTTAATAATCCCCAAAGTTGATCGCCGCATAATATGGGTACAGTAATATAAGCTTTTGCCTGAAACCGTTCTAAGATGCTGATGTCATGCGGTTGAAAGCCAGCTTGATGAATATCTGATACACATTGGTAAGAAATGCTTTGGTGTGTTGGCAAATCTGGATTCTGCAAGTTATCTGGATGATCTAACAGTGTCATCATGCCACAATCGGTTTCTAGTTTGAAATTGGGGTTATTTGCTTGTACCTCAAGTAAGGAAATCCAACCACTTCCAACTGATTCGGAAACAAATTCGCCATCACATTCCGGATTGCAACGATAGACAACGACGCGATCGCAATCTAAGACTTGGCGCAATTCCTGGGTTGTAGCGGCAAATATTGTCTCTAAATCCAATGTCTGACGCATTCTTTGAATTACTTGAGCGATCGCTCTTTCTCTTTCTGCACTTTCTTGTAAGGCTTCTTCTGCTAGTTTTCTCTCGGTAATATCTGTAACTGTACCGATATAGCCTTTAATGTCGCCGTCATCCCCCATTTCTGGCAATGACTGACACAATACCCAAACAATCGTATTATTAGTACGCAGAATTCTATGCTCACTTTTATACCAAGTTTTATTTGCCCTGGCTTTATTCCAGATCTTCACAACTTGCTTGCGGTCATCTGGATGTATTGCATTTGTCCAAGGTTTGCGCAGTGATTCGGCTAAGGAGAGTCCAGTAATGTCAATCCAGCGTTGATTTAAATATAAGACATTGCCATCAATATCAGTGTGGAAAATACAAGCAGGGGAGGCTTCTGCTAAAAGTTGATATCGTTGCTGACTGGCTTGCAAAGCTAATTCTGCGAGCTTGCGGGCATTGACATCTGCTAAGTAACCAACACATTCTATGGGCTTTCCGGCATCATCGCGGATTAACCTTACCTGCTCGTATAACCAATGATAAGTGCCATCAGCGTGCAAAAAGCGATATTCATAGGAACTGTACTCCTGCTCAAACAGCAGTGAGAATTTGCTTAAGATATACTCAACATCTTCTGGGTGGACATGACGCAGCCAGAAATTGGGATTTTCCAGAAATTCCCGCGATTCGTAGCCCAGCATTGTCTTGACGTTTTCACTGATAAAGGTGTGTCCAAAGTCACCGGAAATTTTGCTGCTATAAATCACTACTGGGCTAGTAGTCAGCAGATATTGCAAGCGTTCGTTAGCTAAGCGCAGTTTTTGTTCTGCATATTTGCGGGCGCTGATTTCTACCATCACCGTACCCACACCTGCGGGGCGATCGTCTTCACCGGGAATCGGAAAATAAGAAATCAGGAAGTGGCGGACAATATCTGGTTGCTTGGGTGAGGGAATGCTCACTTCTAAATTAAGTATCGGTTGACCAGTTAATAGCACCTGCTTGTAGAATGGGGCGACAAAGGATGCCATCTGGGGAACTATTTCGTAGATAGTTTTACCAATATGGTCTTTTTGGCGTTTTCCATGAATATCTGCGAGTAATTCGTTGATTTGCACAAACCGCAGTTGCTTATCTAAAATATCCATCCCTACAGGCGCACCAGAAAAAAAGGCGTTGAGGCGAGCTTCTCTGAGGGCGATTTCTCGTTCTAAGGTTTTGCGTTCAGTGATGTCTTTGTGAGTACCTGTCATTCGCAGTGGTAAACCTTGTTCGTCGCGCTCAAAAATCTGAGCGCGTGTTTGAATCCACTTCCAAGTACCTGAGGCGCAAAGCATCCGAAATTCTACTTCAAAAACCGGACTATTACCTTGGAGATGATCGTCTAAAGTTGATTGGACTAAAGGTAAATCTTCGGGATGTACTAATTCCTCAAAAGCTTGCATATTCTCGTCAATTTCATCTTCTGCATAGCCCAACATTTTCTTCCAGCGCCAGTCACGATAGATTTTCCCAGTGGTGAGATCCCAATCCCACAATCCTAAATCGCTAGCTTCTAAGGCTAGCTGCAAACGTTCTTCGCTTTTTCTGTGGGCGGCTTCTACTAATTTTCGCGCAATTAGTCCACCTAACTGGGCGGCTACAGCACCTACTAGCAATAGCAAGCGCTTATCAACTGGCATTGAGATGCTTTTAAAAAATACTAAAACTGCTAATACTTTGTTCCCAGCGAGAATGGGGACACCAAAGACTGCTTTTAATCCCACTTTTGCAGCTTGTGGCGATCGCAAAAAAATCGGTTGCGCCACATGAGAAACATCTTCAATCCATTCTGGCTGCTGGTTTTGCCAAACTCGCCCTGGTAATCCTTCACCCAGCGTTAATTTCAGAGTTTTACTCTCTAACCAAAATTCGTCTAAGGTGTTATGTTCACCATACCAACCTAAACTATGTTCTAAAACGGCTCCATCATCATTTGGTATCCATGCTTCGCCAAAATCCCAGCCGATATTTTGGCAAATTAACCGTAGGACGAGGGCTAAAGCACTATTCACATCAATGGCGCGAGTAATTGCTTGGGTTGTCAACAGCAACAGCCGGCTTTCGTTTTCTGCTTGCTTGCGCTCAGTGATATCTTTAGCTGTACCCAGGATGTACTTTTGTCCATCAATTTCGCTCATTTCCGCACTTAACAAAGTTGTCTTGATTTCCCCGGTTGCAGTGCGGACATCAACCTCATGATTGCGCACAACTTTTGTTTGTTGCAGAATTTGCGGGAGGAAAGCATATTCTTCTTGATTTGCCCAAATCTGCAATTCTTGGCTAGTATGACCGATTACCTGCGATCGCGAATAACCAAAAAATGTACAGAAACTTTCGTTAACTTCGATATAGCGCATATCAGGAAAAGTACTGAGGCTAATCGAGTCAGGAGAGGATCTAAAAGCCGAGCCTAACTTTTCTTCGGAAATTCTTTGTGCTGCTTCTGCACGTTTGCGTTCCCGTGCTTCTAGTGCTAAAGATACTAAATTTCCTAAGGAACGCGCAAAATTTTGATCTTCTAATGTCCAATGATGGGGATTTGCTACTGCTTCTAAGCATAAAACTCCGACAGTCTTACCTCCCAACCTGATCGGTGTATCCAGCATCGAAGTGATGTTTAATGGAATTAAATAAGCATCTAAAAATTCTTTGGTTCTGGGATCTGTACAAGCATCATGGGCATCGATGATTTGCTCGGACTGCAAAGCTTGAAAATAAGCTGGATAATCTGCGACTACAAGTGAAAATCCTTCGCTGTGTTGCTGTTGAGAGTGATCAAATAAATCGAGACACTGCAAAATATTGTCATTTTCTCCATATAGCCAGACACTAGCTCGTTCTACTGCAAGATTTTTTGCACCTAATTCTGTGATTTCTCTGACAGCAGCTTTCAAGTCGCCTTGATAAAGCACTTGATTTTTAGCTAGTTCTGTTAACACTAAGTTATCATGACGCAGTTTAATGGCGCTTTTTTGCAATGCTTGTTCGGCTAGTTTTCGCTCAGTAATATTACTAGCTGTGCCTGTTATGCCGACAACTACATCTTCAGCATTGCTCTGGGCGATGTCTGCGACAACCCTTTCAGGGAACGCATTAATCGATAAATAAAGGGTACTACCATCTTTAGCAGCACAGCTAATTTCATGGAGAACAACAGACTCTCCCATTAGTAGTTGGGCGAAAAATTCACCCATCAGCGCCACCTGATCTGGTAAAACGAAATCTGTAAATTTACGCCCAATCATTTCTTGGGGTTCGTAACCATAAAATTTCTTGACCGCAAGGTTAACAAAAGTAATCACACCATCCACATCCACCGACCAGATCATGTCCTGGGATGTCTCAATTAGCTGACGATATTTACCTTCGCTAGATTTGAGGGCGACTAGACGCGCTTTGCGGGAAGCTTCGCTGACGCGAATTTCTTGCTGGAGTTGGGACAGTTGGGTTTTTAGCTGCTCCTCGGCTTGTCTGCGTTCTTGGGCGATCGCGATCGCCGCAGCGACTGCTTGTAAAATGTCAACTTCCGACTTTTCCCAACCCCTGACTTCCCCACAATTATCAAAGCCGATGCAGCCAAAAAACTCACCTTTGACCATTATTGGTAAAATCAGAATCGCGAAAACTCCTTGGCGGGCTAAAATTTCCCGTTCTGATTCCGCACATTCCGTCACCAGTTCGCAAACGATTTCGCCTTGAGATAATAAGGTAGTCCAACGCGAAGAAAAATCTTCATAGTCAAAGCTTCTTTTGACAGTGTTGAGAATTTTTGGCGGAATTCCCGGCGCACACCATTGGGCGCATTGACCGATCGCCAACTCACCCTCTACTCCTGGGTGATTCTCACAAATATATACACGACTGGCTTTTGATGTTAGCCCCAGAGTTTCCACAATTTCTGTGTAGTATTTATGACTACCATCAAAAGTAAATAACTGACGTTGAATTTCTACCAGGGCGGCTAAGTAGCGATCGCGAGATTTTTGAGTTGCTTGTCTTAGTTGATGGGTGCTGATATCAATCAAAGTCGTAACAACAAATTTCCCATCCTCCTTTTGACAAATTACCTGAGTCATCTCCACAGGTAAGCGAGAACCATCTTTACGCGTTATGCTAAATTCCCTTTTTTCTGGTTGAGCCGCATTGGCGATAAAATTTTTATATTGCTGAATTAAATTTGATTTTTCGGCAAACGTTAAATTTGCATAATGCAATGTAAATTTTTGTCCAATAAGTTCTTCACGAGTAAATCCATACATTTGACAATACTCATGATTAACATTTAAAAAATATCCGTTTTCATCCGTGAGACAAATTCCCACTTTGGTAGCATTGAAAATAGATTGTTTATATTGATTGACTTTAGTTAAATCTTTGATTTCTCGATTTAATTGATTATCTTTTGCTGTGAGTTTATTTTGAATATTTTTAATTTTTAACTGTTTATGTAAGCGCAATAAAACTTCTTCACGGCGCAAAGGTTGCGAGATAAAATCAACAAAATCTATTTTTTCTGGGGGAATTTTTTTGAGTAATTCCTCCTGAATATCTAAAAATATTGTGGGAATATCCTGTGTAGTTTCATGAAATTGCAAATTTTGCCAAACTTCATATCCATCCATATCTGACAAGACAATATTTAGCAAAATTAAATCAGGACAAGAAGTCAGAGCTGTATTAATTGCCAAATTTCCAGACATTACCCTTTCCACTTCATAGCCTTCGTGGATGAGAATATCTGATAAAAGCTGCAAATTTTCTGGACGGGAATCTACCAATAAAATTGTCATTTGTCAGTTGTCATTTGTCAGTTGTCATTTGTCAAGAGTCAAGAGTCAACACTTCGGCTCTGCTCAGTGATTACAGTCAACAGTCAACAGTCAACAGTCTCCTCATCTCCCTCATCCCTCACAAGTTCCTCATGTTCTGGCTCTACATTTGTAATTAATCTAAGTTTTGGATGAGTTTTTTGGAGTCTCAAGCCCAGAAGCAAAAGAAAATCCAGAAAATCATCCGGCATTAAGGAAACGCTGATTTTTGATACCAGTGTATGGTTGATTCTCCGAAGGAGCAAGTATGAGTACAACACTATTTAGACAACACCCACAGTATTCTTGCGTCTACGGCCCGGTAAAATCTTGGCGATTTGGGCGATCGCTTGGCATCGATCCCATTGGTTGTGTATCTAGCTGTTCTTTTAACTGTGTCTATTGCCAGCTGGGAAAAATTCAACAACAGACAACTAAGCGCCAAGTTTTTGTGCCGACAACCCAAATTCTTGATGAATTGCGGGCTATAGCACCCTTGGAACAAATAGATGTGGTTACTCTCAGTGGTAGTGGTGAGCCTACCCTAGCACTGAATTTAGAAAAAATTATTGGTATTGTTAGAAAAGTTACCAGATTGCCGACTGTAGTTTTAACTAATAGCACGATGCTGCACGATCCCACAGTCCGCAACGCCTTAAAACTAGCAGATACAGTCGCCGCCAAATTAGATGCAATTTCGTTAAATCAATTGCAGCAAATTAATCGCCCGGAAGGGACAATGAATCTGCCAGGTATCTTGGCGGGAATCGAGCAATTTCGCCAGGAATATCCAGGGCATTTGGCTATCCAAACAATGGTTTTGTCTCTTTGGACACCAAACATGGCGAAGGATTATATTGAAATGATTCAGCGTTTGCAACCAGATGAAATTCAGCTAAATATTCCTTCCCGTCCCCGTTTTTTGGTACGAGAATTAGAAGCACGAGGCAACAATCTTGTTCAATCTCCCGCTTACTTAATGCAGAACCTCAAATGTGTCAGTACTGACATCCTTGCTGCTATTGCTACTCAAATTCAAGATGCCATCAACATCCCGGTAAATTACCCAGCAATGGCTTAACTATATTAACGGTTAACGGTAACGCTTCAAAGGAGGAAACAGATGGAAACAAAATCCAGCAACCCATCGCTAACACTTATAGAAATTCCCTCTGAGTATTTAAATATCATGGGTTATGTTGATGAATCAGAAGTCAACGGGCCTGGTTGTCGTGCTGTCGTTTGGGTGCAAGGTTGTCTGCGAGAGTGTCCAGGCTGTTTTAATCCTGCATCTTGGCCATTTGAAATCAATCAATTAATTGCTGTTGATACCCTGGCGGAAAATATTCTCAAAAACCCACGGAATACAGGTGTAACTTTTTCTGGTGGCGAACCTTTTTGGCAAGCACCTGCATTAGCATCTCTGGCGCGCAAGCTCAAAGCCGCTGGGTTAAATGTGATGTCTTTTACGGGATTCACTCTGAAGCTCTTACAATCTGAATCTGCTCCCCCCGGTGCTTCTGAGTTGTTAGAACAACTAGATATTCTCATTGACGGGCCTTTTGTTGAGTCTCTGGCGATTCATTCTCCTACTTCCCCAGTTTCTTCTAGCAATCAACGAGTGCATATTTTTAATCCCGCTTTCTGCGATCAAATTTCTTGGGCTAGCGATCAAATAGAGATTCATGTCCTCAAAGATGGTAGCCGCATTGTCACAGGCTATCAAAGTTTGTGGGAAAAGACGGAATAGGTAATTCGTAATTACAAACTCAGCTTTTAGATCCCCGACTTCTTGAAGAAGTCGGGGATCTGAATCTTCGCGAGTTGCAATTACTATATCGGAGATCCCAATTGTTATATCGGAGATCCCAATTGCTATATCGGAGATCCCAATTGTTATATCGGAGATCCCAATTGTTATATCGGAGATCCCAATTGCTATATCGGAGATCCCAATTGTTATATCGGAGATCCCAATTGTTATATCGGAGATCCCAATTGCTATATCGGAGAACTCAATTGCTATATCGGAGATCCCAATTGCTATATCGGAGAACTCAATTGTTATATCGGAGATCCCAATTGCTATATCGGAGATCCCAATTGCTATTTTAGGGATTTCCAAGTAAAAAAATATTCCATAGCTCTTGTTGTACGGGCGGGTTTAACGAACATATGTGTTTTCGGCGTGAATATCTCACGGAACCCGCCCCTACAGACGGTTTACAGTCAACCGTCAACGGTCAACAGTTAACAGTGAACCGTCAACAACTTGAAGCAGAATAATATATTTTTTGGAGTACCCTTATCTAATTTTTTGCAACTTCTCAATTGTGAGATATAATTCCTCATCAGCTATTTGGCTGTTGTAATCAATGTTAATTTGGGTTGGGTAGCCAAGTTTGGGATCGTACTGCACAGTCAAGTTAGATGCTTTTTTGGCGATCGCATCCTCAATCAAATTGAACAGCTTGGGAACTGTATCGTATTCTTTGAATAATTCTGGTTGCTCAAAAGGTTTACCTGTTGCATCAGTAATCGAAGTCTTACGCCCGTTTCGGACTGTAATGCGTAACGGCCCGGTAGATTTGGGTGCGCAAAAGCAACTCCGGCTCAAAGTATAGCGATAGTTACGGATATTTTGCTTTTTCCATAACCGACGGTTAGCATTTAATTGGTTTAACTGCGAGTTAGCTCGCACTGGTGATTGTGCTACTGGGTTGTTAGGCACAGACAAAACTGGTGCATTGAAACTCAGAGTTAGCAATAATCCCGCACTGAACAATATAGGTAGGCGCATAGATAAGTCTAGTGAAGTTGTAAGTTATGAGAATTTGACAAAGTCAAGAAAGTTCCTGCTGAACATATTTTGAAAATACGGACACTTAGTAGGTCTGGGGTTTCCCCAGCCTTAACGACAATCCACGACACGCAATCATGAATTATCCGATATGAATTTTTATACCTTCCTTCCAAGGGCGATCGCTCACAACCAGGGTATAAAAATCGCTTTTTTCTATAGTCATCCTAATTATTATTTATGAAAATTTGTTTCTTCGGTGATTGTCGCTAAGGGCAAGGAAACCTTTGCTAAGGGCGGGGGAGACCCACCTGTGTCAACTTAACCTCAAACGCTTATCCCACAGGCATTTTACCCCACCCCTCAATCCCCTCCCCGCAAGCGGGGAGGGGAAGTTTTGCGTCAGCAAAGCCGGGGTGGGGTAACGCGGATCTTGATGTTAAGTGAGAGAATTCGCTCATCACGTCTTGGCAAGGGTTTCGCGTTAAGTTGACACGTATGGGGGAGACCCCGCCCCTACAGATGTATCTGTCTCTAAGCTAAAACACATTTAATTTGTATAATCCAAAAACGTACAATTCTTGTAGTGCGGGCATCTTGCCCGCGTCTGATATGCAAATTAAATGCGGAACAGCTTATTTTCAAGTTAGAGATTCAAGATTAATTTTCTTTTAACCCACACTTAATATTATTTTAATCTTCAAGAAAGAATATATTTAACATAAATCATAGTCAAGTTTAATTAGTAAAAAAATACTTTGATGCGCAACAATAATCAATCTAAATACTAAAGCTTGAACAAAAGATTAACTGATAGAAAATTATCACTTTGCTTCTATTTTAATCAGCGATTTATTTATAAAAGCTCTGATTTAATTATCTATTAAATTTATGAGATTTATGAAACATAAATATATTTAAAAATTTGACATTCTTGGAATTAATTACAACCAACTTCGATATTTTGGCTTTGAAAAAAGTTATCAGGGATGCAATCTCATATGCTCAAATCTGAAGAGATCAGCACAACTATTAGTCTGAATGATTCGCAGTATTTCTTTAATCGAGAACTAAGTTGGTTGGAATTTAATCGGCGGGTTTTACATGAAGCGTTAGATTTGCGGACACCTTTATTAGAAAGACTCAAGTTCACAGCAATCTTCAGTGCCAATTTAGATGAATATTTTATGGTGCGCGTCGCAGTTCTTAAAGAGCAAGTCCAAGCAGGATTAAATAAACGCACGCAAGATGGGCTGACTCCCCAAGAACAATTAAAAGCGATCGCTAAACTTTTACATCCAATGGTAAATGAGCAGCATCAAAACTTTGAGCAGGTGCTGCGCCAAGAAATGGTATCTCATGGTATTTATCTTCTCAATTACACAGATATTAGTTTAGAACAGCGTTCTTATCTGCAAAATTTATTTACAGAGCGAATTTTTCCCGTTCTTACACCCTTGGCGGTAGATCCCAGCCATCCCTTTCCGCGCATGACGAATCTCAGTCTGAATTTGGCAGTAGTTGTCAAAGATCCAGTGACAGAGAAAGCAAAGTTTGCCAAAGTTAAAGTACCCAATATTCTCCCCCGATTTATTGAGTTACCTCAAGATTTAGAGTCAGAATGGATTGGTGTGCCAATAGAACAGGTAATAGCGCATAATTTAGAAACTTTATTTCCTGGCATGATTGTTCAGGAATATCATTTATTTCGATTGACGCGGAATGCGGATTTAGCATTAGCTAAACAAGAAGCAGACGATTTATTATTAGCAATTCAGCAGGAGTTACGCGGGCGAGACTTTCGTGGTTCTGTGGTGCGGCTAGAAATTCAACCATCCATGCCTGAGTTTGTGCGAGAAATGTTATTTTCAGAAATGGAATTAACGGACAGTGATGTTTATGAAATAGACGGGCTGTTGAATTTAAAAGACTTAATGTCATTCATGGCTTTACCATTAGCGGAACTCAAAGATCCACCTTGGACACCAATCATTCCCCCCCGACTTTATCATATTCATCAAGCCAATCAAATAAACAAATCAAAGAAAGCCGAAAAAACAGAGAATATTTTTGCAATCATTCAGCAAAATGATTTGTTAGTACATCATCCCTATGAATCTTTTAGCGCTTCTGTAGAGGAATTTATCGCTGAAGCCGCCCGTGATGATCAGGTGCTAGCAATTAAAATGACACTTTATCGTTCCTGTGCAGATTCAGAGATTTTTCAGTCTTTGATTGCTGCGGCTGAAAGTGGTAAACAAGTTGCTGTGCTGGTAGAATTAAAAGCCCGTTTTGATGAAGAGAATAATATTACTTGGGCGCAGAAGTTAGAAAAGTCTGGGATTCATGTTGTCTACGGCTTGATAGGATTAAAAACCCACACGAAAATTGTGCTGGTGGTGCGTCGAGAAGGTGCAAATATTCGGCGCTACGTTCATATTGGCACTGGTAATTACAATCCGCAAACAGCGAAGTTATAC
The DNA here is from genome assembly GCF_963875285.1 of Calothrix sp. NIES-2100. Classification (NCBI taxonomy): domain Bacteria; kingdom Bacillati; phylum Cyanobacteriota; class Cyanophyceae; order Nostocales; family Calotrichaceae; genus Calothrix; species Calothrix sp. NIES-2100. The sequence goes on along the minus strand of NZ_CAWNLA010000001.1, from coordinate 5,554,166 downwards.
ACCGATTTAGGACTTTTCAGTTGTCGAGAAGACTTAGGTGCAGATTTAACTGATTTATTTAATTATTTAACAGGCTATGCCCATCAGCCTAATTACCGTAAGCTTTTAGTATCACCTGTAAATATGCGCGATCGCATAATTGCCTTAATTCGCCGCGAAATTGAACATTGCCAAAACGGCAAAACCGGGCGGATTATTGCGAAAATGAACGCTCTAGTCGATCCGCAAATTATTACCAGCCTCTACGCCGCATCCCAAGCAGGGGTAAAAATTGACTTAATCGTGCGCGGTACATGCTGTTTGCGTCCGGGAGTACCAGAAATCAGCGAAAATATCAGCGTCATCAGCATTATTGGCAGGTTTTTAGAACATTCTCGCATTTTTTACTTCCACAATAATGGACAAGATGAAGTTTACATCGGTAGTGCTGATTTGATGCCGAGAAATTTAGATCGCCGTGTGGAAGCTGTGACACCAGTGGAAGATCCCAAAATTGCGCAAACTTTACAAGATATACTAGAGATTATGCTGGCAGACAATCGCCAAGCTTGGGAATTGCAATCAAATGGTTCTTATATCCAACGTCACCCCCGTAAGCATGAGCCAGAACGCAGTAGCCAAAAGATACTCATGGAAATATGGCGATCGTTTAACTGAACAAAGGCAGCGCCTCGACTCCGCTCGGCGACCAGGATGAGGGGGATGAGGGGGACAAGGAGGACAAATGCCCAATGCCCAATGCCCAATGCCCAATGACAAATGACAAATGACAAATGACAAATCAACCATGTTTCAGATTACAGGCAAAACTAAACTTTTAGGGGTGATTGGGTATCCGGTAGAACATTCGCTCTCACCAGTGATGCACAATGCAGCGATCGCGCAATTGGGATTAGATTATGTTTATCTTCCCTTTCCCATTGCACCAGAGAATTTAGAAATAGCGATCGCAGGTTTTGCGGCTGTTGGGGTGGTTGGTTTTAGTGTGACTATCCCCCACAAACAAGCAATTATGCCATTGTTATCAGAAATTACCCCGATTGCTCAAGCGATCGGCGCAGTCAATACTGTAAGTCGCCAAGATAACAAATGGGTAGGTACAAACACAGATATTACAGGCTTTATCGCTCCTTTGCAAACCACCTATCATCAAGATTGGAGTCAAAAAGCGGCAGTAATTTTAGGTAATGGCGGCGCGGCGAGGGCTGTGGTTGCGGGTTGTCACCAGCTAGGATTTGCGGAGATTCACGTTGTCGGGCGCAGTCAGCAGAGGTTACAGGAATTTTACGAGAGTTGGAATGATTCCTCACTAGCAACAAATTTGCAAGTGCATACATGGGATAAATTAGCCAAACTGATTCCCCAAGGAAATTTATTGGTAAATACAACCCCCATCGGGATGTATCCGAAAGTTGATGAATCGCCTTTGAGTGGGTTGGAAATGGCTGATTTACCCACAGGTGCAATCGCCTACGATTTGATATATATACCGAAACCAACCCAATTTTTGCAACTTGCTCAACAACAAGGTGCGATCGCGATCGATGGCTTAGAAATGCTAGTTCAACAAGGTGCAGCAGCCTTAAAAATCTGGTTACAGCAAGAAACTGTACCTGTAGAAGTGATGCGTCAAGCGCTGCAAAATCACCTGGGTTTAGGATAGAACCTAGGAGCGATCGCACCAGGTAAAAAAGGATTCCCAAGATTTAAAAAACCTAATTCTAGACCCCCCTAAATCCCCTTTTCCAAGGGAGACTTTGAGAGATTTTCCCCTCTTTTTAAGGGGGGCTAGGGCAGGGCTGTTTCGTTCCCTAAAATTGTTAAAATTGCAAGAGTCAAACGCACAATTTCGCTTAAAAACTTTTGCGACTTAAGCCAAAAATACGTTGTTTTTCTTTGCGCCTTTGCGCCTTTGCGTGAGATTATCCTCTTCAGAAATCAAGGGACAACAGCGAATGAATCAGCCCTAGGGGCTAGGGGGGATCAATAAGTGCTTACAATCACAGCCAATCACTTTACAAACAACCTCTAACTCACAGAAGCTGTATACTAAATTAAGAATGCATATTTGATTTACTGAAAGTCTCTAACATACAACGGTTCTTATGCAAATAAAATACAAATTTGTCTGCGTTCATCTGCATTCATCGCGGTTGCTGAATAATATATTCACCCAGTTGAAGACTGCTGAACTTAGAGCTTTGTAATTCGAGACTAGATAAAAAGTAGCGTAAAGTTTTTCAAACGGAGAAATAGAATTTGTTAGGAACAACTTCGGCATCAAAGAAGCTTGCTCAGATGATCTATGGCTACTGGCAAAGTCAGTGCCTTTATATAGCAACAAACTTAGGCATACCTAACCTTTTACACTCAGAACCAATGACTGTAGAAGCGATCGCAACAGCCACCTCTACAAAAGCAGAAACTTTGTATGTTGTTCTGCGTGCTTTAGCTCATTTAGGTGTGTTTGCAGAAAAGCCCGGACGTGTATTTGCTGCAACGGAACTCTCAGAACAATTGATGACAAATGCAGAGCCTTCTCTGGGACATTTTCTGCTGCATATTGCAGAACCTTCTATGTGGGATGCTTGGAGGGAACTAGGGAATTCTTTAAAAACAGGGGAAGTAGCTTTTGAAAGGGCACATGGCAAGAAATTCTATGACTTCTTCATGACAGAAAACCCCGATAGTAGAAATCTGTTCAACAATGCCATGAGCTTTTTAACGAATCAAGCTGTTGATTCGCTGTTTGAGGTATATGACTTTAGTCAGTTTGATACAGTTATGGATGTTGGAGGTAATCAAGGTGCATTGATTGCCCATATTGTCAAAAAATTTGGTTGTAAAGGTATATTGTTTGATCTACCCCATGAGGTTGAGACAGCTCCAACTTTCTTGGCAATGCAGGGACTTGATGAAAATGCAGTGCAAGTCGTTGGTGGTAGTGCCTTGGAGGAGATACCAAAAGGTGCAGATGCTATAGTGATGAAGTATTTCCTCTCCGTCTTTAGTGTTGAAGATGCAATCAAGGTACTAACTCGGTGTAGACAAGCTCTCCCGAAACAAGGTAAGGTAATACTTCTACAAACATTAGTTCCACCTCGTGGTGCGCCAGTAGAATATCCCGATGGAACTATCCCGGCTCTGGCCGCAGTTCAAATGATGGTGACTAATCCGGGGGGGCACTGGCGCACGGAACAAGAATATAAAAAGCTATTTGAAACTAGTGGCTTTCAATTGGAAAATGTCATTTATACGGGAACTAGTTTAACCGTGATGGAATTTCAAAAATCTTCGCTCTAAAATTCTGCCAGACATGATTTCAAGCGTGCTGCTAAAACTTGTAAATGAGGTTCCAAAATTAATGTGTAGTGAGTACCAGAAACATCAACAATTTTTATATCTTCTGCATCCATTATAGAGAAGAATTCCACCCACACGAGAGTTGAATCGGGAGCCATGAGATGCTTTTCTCTGGCTCTAAACACAGTCACTTTTCCTGGATATGGCTGTTTTTCATAAGAATAAGTTGCCTTTAGTGTTCCCACTAACACATCAACAATGCGTCGGTTTTGATTTGATGGTGGTAGTATTTTGACTTTTATTGCCTTGTCGAGGATGTAGTTAATTTGTTCATCAACACTCAAGTGCTTAATTTCATCAGTTGTTACTAAATTATCCTGACCTGACATTCCCCCCAAATACCTGGAAAGAGCGCCGACTAAATAAGGAGCGTCAATTTTCTTGTTTTTATCCAACAGAATTGGAACGTAGGAATCCAGTATTGCTAACAACGAGACTTCATGTCCCTGTTTGTGCAGTTGTTGTGCCATTTCATACGCCACAACTCCCCCAAATGACCAGCCACCAATTTGATAAGGGCCTTGAGGCTGAAACTTCTGAATTGCTTGGATATAAAGGCTTGCCATATCCTCGACTCGCGTTAAAGGTTCTTCTTCTCCATGAAAACCTTGGGCTTGCAAGCCATAAAACGGTTGGTCGGCACTTAGATATTGCGCTAGCTTGAAGTAGCACATAACATGCCCTCCCGCAGGATGTACGCAGAAAAATGGTTGCTTATTACCTTTTGGCTGGATGGGAATCAGGGGGGAGTTATCAAAAGTATCTGAACTAGTATCAAGAAGTTTGGCAAACTTTTCAATGGTGGGATTAGTCAAGATTGCAGATAAGGGTAATTCTTTACCAAACTGCTGCTCGATTGAAGCGATTAAATGGATTGCTGAAAGAGAATTTCCGCCGATTTCAAAGAAGTTGTCTTTAACACCTACTGGCTGAATGTTTAAAATCTCTGACCAGATTTTTGCTAATCCTCGTTCGGTATCATTGCGCGGTGTGATAAATTCATTGTGTTGGCTGAAGTTAGAAACTGTTGGCTTTGGCAAAGCGCGACGGTTGACTTTGCCACTAGGAGTCAAAGGTAATGCATCCAATATCACAAAAGCTATTGGAACCATGTAATCTGGTAGCTTCTGTCTGAGGAAATCACGTAGAGTTTCCGGCGTTGGTTGTTCCTCTTGAGCAGTAAAATAAGCTACTATTTGTTTTTCTTCTGATTGGTCGGAACGGGTAATCACAACTGCTTCTCGCACTTGTGGATGAGCAGATAGAGTATTTTCTATTTCCCCAAGTTCAATCCGAAATCCGCGAATTTTAACTTGATGGTCTATTCGACTAATGTATTCAATATTGCCATCATGCAGGTAACGAGCTAAATCTCCTGTTTTGTAAATACAGTAATTCCCCGAGAAGGGATTAGCCACAAACCTTTCAGCAGTTAGTTCGGGACGGTTGAGATAACCGCGTGCAACTCCAGCACCACCTATATACAATTCGCCAATAACTCCCACTGGAACTGGTTGGAGATCAGAATCTAATATGTAAATTTGGGTGTTAGCAATGGGACGACCGATAGGAACTAAAGCATGAGATAGTTGGGCAGGTTCTACTTGAGAGACAGTTGACCAAATGGTAGTTTCAGTTGGGCCGTAAAGATTCCAGACAACGGCACTTTTTTCTAATAAATGTTGTGCCAAGTCGCTGGTTAATCCTTCACCACCGCAGAGAATTTTTAATTGAGGAGAACCACTCCATCCAGCTGCAAGCAACATCCGCCAACTAGCTGGAGTGGCTTGCATAATCGTCGCACCCGCAGTATTAATTAGTTCTTTTAATAGCTTGCCATCACTAGCTACTTCTCGTGTAGCTAATACCACCTGAGCGCCCGTAATTAAGGGTAGATATAATTCTAGAGCAGCAATATCAAATGATATTGTTGTAACTGCCAAAAGTACATCTGACTCTGTGATACCTGGTTTAGACTGCATGGATTTTAAGAAATTGACCACAGCGCTGTGAGGAATTTCTACGCCTTTTGGCTTACCAGTTGAGCCGGAGGTATAAATAACGTAAGCGAGATTTTTGGCCGTGGCAAGTGGTGCCGGATTGTCTTGGCTATGGGTAGCAATATTTTCCTGAGTTGTACGTAAACAGATTACTTTCCGATATTCATCATCAACAAATAAGTTTTGTTTATCAGTCAATAACACTGGTACCTGAGAATCAGCCAAAATCAATTCCAAGCGTTCTTGTGGATAAGCAGGATCTAATGGTAGATAAGCTGCGCCAGCTTTCATAATTCCCAAAAGTCCCACTAGCATCTCTAAAGAACGCTCAATGCAAATACCCACTAAAACCTCTGGTTTAACTCCCAGTGTTTGTAAGTAATGGGCTAGTTGATTTGCACGCTGATTCAGTTGACGATAGGTAAGCTGTTCACCTGCAAAAGAGACTGCGATCGCATTTGGTTTTCGCTCTACCTGTGCTTCAATTAATTGGTGGAGACAGATCGTCAAGTCATAATCGGCCTGAGTAGCATTCCACTCAACCAATATTTTCTCTTGTTCTCTTTCACTCAGCAATGGTAACTGAGCTACTGACTGTTCTGGATTTGATACAATGCTTTCCAGTAAATTCTGAAAATGTTTGCTGAACTGAGCAACTGTTGTTTCATCTAACAGATTGCTGTTGTACTTAAAAGAACTCTGCAATGATTCAGAAAGCTGAATGACTTCCAAGCTTAAATCAAATTCTAGTTCAATCTGATCGCTGGTTGTCGGCTGTTCGTTGACTACTGACACAAATAAATTTGAGATATTTTCCTGCTGATTTACATTTTGGAAAGTAAATGAAGCTTGGCACATAGCTGAATCGCTGGAATTAAACTTTGACTGTAATTCCTTTACTAATGAAGCGAACGGATAGTCTTGATAATTCTTGATTTCTAGAACATTATGATTAACTTGATGTAGAAATTTTTTAAACGAATTAATTTTGGAAATAAAATCCCGTGATAGGATAACGTTACCAACTTTACTAGTAAATCTTTCCCACTCGGGTCTATATTGCTGATTTAGTGGTAAAGCTACAAGAATATCTGTTTCATTTGTATAACGGTAAAGTAAAACTTTAAATGCTGCCAAAATCAGGTTATCAAGGCTGACACTTTCAATATTTGCCAGCTTTTTCAATAACCCAGTTAGTTGATTTTCAATGATAAAAGTATAGGATGAGCAATCATAATTTCGTCGGTGAGAACGCGTTAAAGTAGTGGGGAAGTTAAGTAAAGGTAATTCTCCTGCTAACTTTTGCGCCCAATATTCTTTAAGTTGGGCAGGAGATAATGATGTTTTTGTATTGATTGATTTACTCATCTTCTATTCTCCAATAAATTCATAGACTAATATTTATATATTTAAACCATTTGTTCAAAAAGCTGGCTTCATATCGTGAATATTGCACATATTTCCAAAAGCAGTGAGTATTTTTCGCGGAAGTTTAGTATTAAGTCTACTATGAGCAACCTGTAGGTTATCCATAATCAGAATATCGCCTTGCTTCCACTGAAAAATGACTGAATTTTTCCATTCAGCTTTGCCCAATTCTTTGGCTTCTGCTGCTGTCATCGTCGTGTGTTGATTATGCTCATCCAAAAAATATGTATTCAGAGTACTGGTACGTTTTTGTGAACCATCGACAACAGTTGCTGCTGTTGTTAATCCTTGCTGAATTTTTTTGTACAAATTTGCTGGTAGCCAATTGTAATAGAGCCTTTGCCCAAATGAATATCGTTGCTCGAGGTTTCGATACCATTCTCTACTTACTAAACAATCAACAATGCTCAGACAAAAACAGAGTCTATTCGTTTTGGGGTGACTGAATAAAGGAATATGAGCACACTCAAAATTAATCGAGCCATCCTCTTCCCATGTAAAATCAAATCCTTGTTCTTGGAGAAGTTTAGTAATCTCTTCTCTTGAAAGTTCCTCGAAGACAATCTCTAATAGATGGTTAGGAACATATCGCACAAATCGCTGAGGAAAGTTGCTAATTTTGTGCTGTAAGCTTGCAGGTAGACTATAAAATAGCTTTTCGGTATTTATAATGGGAGTTTCGCCATATATATCGGGCGGAACTTGGCAAAAGAAAGCAAGTACGCTGGGTCGTCTCGGCACCATATTGAGTTCATTGTGGGGAGCAATAATCGTATCTGGTGGAGCTTCTGAAGAGGTGAAAACTTTATCGGTTATTCGTACACGATGCGCACTGCCAAAATGATAAAATGACTCAAGTTTGATATTCAGTAACTCTAAAACTTTTTGAAATTGCTCTGCACCCTCAACTTCAAATCCCCGAAACAAAATAGCTCCGTATGTATCTAGCTGTTTATTGAACCAGTCGCAACTTTCGTTGAGTAGTGCTTTGAGAACTGTGAAAGATTTGTCATAAACTGGCTCTATCACTAAAGGTAGTTCTGTTTCAATATTTGAAAATGTTTTTTCGTCATCTTGCAAAAACCGTAATTTAAGATTTCTGGAAATAGAAATGGGAATATTTTGGTTCTTATTCATAACAGGTAAAAATTGTTATAGTTAACAATTGACTACAATTTCTAATCTTCTAAACTGATTCAACCTCTGACTTGATAGCAGATTTGCTAGATGAAGTTATATATATGCCCAACACAATCACAGCAAAACTTATCAAGGTAGCTACGTTGATATTTTCTGAAAAGATAACCCAAGCTCCCTGAGTGCTAAGGACTGGAACAAACAAATCGCACAAGGAAACAAATCCTGAAGATAGTTTTTTGAGACAATAAGCATAAAGTCCCAGTCCTAGTATTTGACATATCAAAGCTAGGGAAATTACGGTCAGCCATCCATTCAATGAATAAGGAAAAATTTTATCTTCAGTGAGTATAACAATTGGAAAAAGGAAAAGAGTGCCGATTGCAGAACACCAAGTCATGATCGCGATGGGACTCAATTGAGTTCGTAGTTCTTCGACGATGAGGGGGTATAGACCAAGAAAACCGGCTGATAGTAATGCCAATATATCTCCTTGGAATTTGTCACCAACAGATGAAAAGTCATGGTAGGCTAGTATACAAGCTCCGATCATGGAGACAAACATACCCATCAAAAATCTAGCGTCAAAGCGCTTTCCCCAGATTAACCACCCCGCTAAAACAGTGAACACTGGAGCCAAATTGTGCATTAGCGTGGAGTTAGCGACGCTGGTCTGATTTAATGACCAAGCCCAGAGAATAAGAGTAGCAAACATCACAAACCCTACTCCTAGCAAGAGCAAGATTAGGCGGATTGTATAAACTTGCTGTTTTGGTTCGCTATGAGACAGGCGATTTTGCGCTGTTGTAAATCCATTCCACAGGGCAAAGGCAACAGTAGAGATCCAGAAGCGATTAAAGATGGTGGCATTTGGGCCGAGTTCAACTTCGCTCAACCTAATCAGAATTGGCGAGAAAGATAAAGCTATTAAGCCGACTACTAAGGAAATAAATGCTACCGTAGTTGGTGTTAAAAATAACTGTTCTTGTGGAAATTTTAGTTTATCTTTGAACATTTCCAATAGTGTTAGTTGGACTATTTGTCTTTCTGGCTAATGTGTAGCATTTTGGGATTTAGGAATGTAAATCTACTATTTAGACATACTTGTTCTTATGACCGAAGCAACACAAAAGAACGACGTAGGAATATATAAATCAAAGTGAGTAAGTATTGAGTAACTATATGTATACCATTAGCTTACTCAGTCACCCCCGATCTCTACAAGTTTGCCAATATTAAAATCTATCCTTATCCAGCCTTTTAGCCTTTGCAGATTGTTAAGTAGCAGCATGGGAATTTGCCAGTGGTGAACGGCTAGAGTAACTTCTGAAAAGTCAGAATTTAGATATATCTGAAGCTAATAAAACAAAACTTTAACTTTCTTAAGGAATTGTTGTATGTAAAAAAAATTCCTAATTTGGCTTAAATTAGCTTGATAGCGCTAAATTGAGCTACTTAAATTACCAACAAACAAAAAATTACTGGTTGCTTGTTTAATAATACTATACAAAACATAACATAAAAGTTGCGTATATTATAAGATATGTAAATAAAATTCAGTCAATCTATTATGCAAAATGTACTAAGTAACTGAGAATTTTTAACAAACTATATCTAAAGATAGATATTTTATAAACAGCGATATGGCAGAAATAAACATACCTATTTCAAATGACGTAAAAGCCCAAAATACAATACTTTTGACTTTTGACACTCCGACTTGCGAGAGGTAGAATTTTGACTTACTCCACAGCGGTACTAGCCACTCGCTACTGTAGCCCAAAACGGATATCGTAGAGGATTTCTGTGTATCAACGTAAGTTGTTAGTTAGTGTCCCATAATTGTATTTGTAGGAAACAAAAAGTATGTTTAAAATACAAAATATTATATTTTTGTGTTGAAAAATAGGCGGTTTTTGATAACTAGCAACTTGGGTGTTAAGTAGGTCAACCAAAAAAAACGTAAGATGTCATTGCGTTCGCGAAGCTATGCCGTTCGCGCAGCGTCTCGTTCGCGTAGCGTCTCCCCTTGGGAGAAGAGAAGGCTTTACGCAATGACAAAAGCATATAGCGTTTCTCTGTCAAGTGAGGTACAGAAACCCCACCCCCAACCCCCTCCCCGCAAGCGAGGAGGGGGCTATGATGTACCTCATGTGATTAAAAAATGCTATATGATATTTATTTAGGTTGAGCTACTTATTATCCGCATGGGAAGGTAGTATGAATTGGTTAAAAAGAATTCAAGAAAGATAAATGATACATTCGTATAGCGATCGCATTACCTTAATAACAATATAATCACATTTCAAAAAAGCCAATGCAAGGACAGATAAGACACTTAAGACAATTATTGAGAAAGATAAGACAGTAAAATTTACTAGTAGGAAAGCCTGGTATAAATCAACCACCTATGCCAAATGAAAAAATGCTGTTAACCAAGCAGTTTACTATACAATCACTATATTTTCGATTACTCCTTTCTGAAAAAGTTTCACTAAGTCACATCTTCACTTCATATTTCTGTAAATGAGCCAGAGAAAGGATTGTAGCAAGAGGTAGTATATAAGTAATTAATTTTATATATTTAATTTATTATTAAGTTTATTTATGTTTTAAGTCGTAGCTTCAAATCGGAAAAGCCGCCCAGCGCTGTGTCCAGAGCAACGCAGTGGCTCCCCATAAGCGACTGCTGAAACTGGAGGGCTTTCTGAAGGGCTGGTTGCTGCTCGATAAATTGAGGGGTTGGGGGTATCGGGTCCCCCTCTGGGGATAGGGGGAAAGGGCACCTGTGTCAACTTAACGTGAAACCCTTATCAAGACTTAATTTTGAATTAAATCACCTACCATCAAGATCCGCGTTACCCCACCCCAGTTTTGCTGGCGCAAAACCTCCCCTCCCCGCTTGCGGGGAGGGGATTGAGGGGTGGGGTAAAATGCCTGTGGAATAAGCGTTTTGACTTAAGTTGACACCAATGGGGAAAGGGGTTCCCCTACGTCACTTGAGAGAGAAACGCTATATAACAACTTAGTTAATATTAATTGCGATCGCAATTTTTCAGAATATGCAAAATCGCCGTCACAATCACTTCTGGTTGGTCAATCCAGACAAAATGGCTACTGCGATCGGCTTGCAGTTGCACACAATTTTTTGATAAGTTGAGTAATTCATCGTGCATTTGCTCTCGTAAAAGATTCGCTGCTCTACTAGGTAGAAATAACGTCCAAGGCGAAGGATGGAAAAAAGTATTGGCTTTAATACTAACTATCGGTAATGCACCAAAATAATTGGCTGATTCAACTTGGCGACTACTAGTATCGAGATTTAAGATTTCCCGACTCATGGTAATCCAGTGTTTGGGACGACAGAAAGAACGCTTAACTGGTTTTAAAGTTTCTTGAGGAAATTTCCCTAACTCGCGCTTGATCGCTTCAAATGTACCAATCGCTTTGAGTAATCGCACAATACCGAGAGTTGCGCCTAAAAAGGACATCACAAAGCCGGAGAGAAAAAACAGTTTCAAACATTGTAAATGCATCGGCATTTTCAACATAGCTGTCTCATGGAGTCCATCGGTAAGTATTATCCCCATGACTTTTTCGGGAAATTGCTGTGCATACAACCGCACGTTATAGCTACCAAAGGAATTTCCGACGAGAATTAATGGTGGTTCAATTCCGGCTTTGGTTAACAGATTATCGAGTTCTGTAACAATTTGCTGACTGGTGCGCGGATAAGGACTATGATCGCTCCAACCGTATCCAGCGCGATCGTAGATACAAACTCGTGTTAGCTTGGCGATTTCTGGAAGCAGTAAATAACCTTCGATTCCGCCTAAACTGTGTTCTAAGACGACTGTCGGGCCAAATTCGCCCGCAGTATAAAGGTGCAAGTTATAGCCACCTACATCAATGAGTTGACCAGGTGGAGAGTGACGATCTTCTATCAAGCAAGCGATCGCCTGATAGCAAGTTGTAGCTAACAGTATCATACTGTTGATAGATGATAACATCTTGCAAATGTGTATTGTGACTAATTCTTAGACCAGCGCCAATTATAACGGTTCCATTCGTAAATTCCTTGAATTTCGTATTCAGCCCCGTTATTGAAGCGGACAATGCAATTGCTACAGGAACCATTACCATTGTTAATTTCCTGGACTTGCAGCACCAGACAGTCAAACCATTCTCGCTTACAGGGGCCATCGTCTTGTACCCATTCCCACATCGCATTGGAAATTTCAATGCGATCGCCTGCTTTGAGTTTTAGCGCATCCTCAAAATAAACATATTTATCAAAATGATATGACTGAAGGCGATTGAGCCATTGCAAACCGTAGCGTTCCCGAATAAATTGTACTTCGCCAGAGTCAGACGCATTCAGCCAATCATTGAGCAATTGCGCTTTCCAATTACCGTTTTCCTGTTCCTGTGTTTTGACAAACTGCAAAAATGCTGTCAATTCTTCTGGAGTCAACTCATCTAACGGATTAGCAATCTCTATCACTCCAAAGTTAGAATTTCCGGGAATTTGCTCGACCACTTGCAGTAATATCTGTTTCTGCATGTCAGTGAGAGGACAGCTGGCTACATCACAACACTTAAATGCTGCCTGCAAAGCTCCTTTAATCTCATCCGGAGTCATATGTTAATAACAAGTTAAGGGTTATTTTCCCTAATTATTACAAAAGTTTAATGAAAGTCTCCAATATCTTTGGTAAGGAATGTCAATAGTCAATAGTCATTTGTCATTGCTGAGTTGTTTTCTTGTTGCCTCATCCCCCTGTCAATTTTGGGTTGATTGTAGGGCTAGGGAAACTCCGCCCTCACCCTTACGAGTGATAGGATAAGCAAATTTATGATTGGGATGTTTTTTTATTTGTCAGTCCCTTAGTGATATATCTAGGAAATACCAAAAAATAAATTACCTCTAGGGAACATCGATAAGATTACTTTTGAGATATGGAAAACAAAAGCAGCATAACATCTTGGTTGAATTTCCTAGGCTTAGCTAGGTCAAACTACTCTGTGCAACAGCGATTACTTGCACCTATTGGGACTTTGTACTTAAGACAAATCAAGGTAATCTTTATTTCCTGTCTCATCGGTGTCTTTTTCTGGGTATTTACTCCCCCGGCTGTAGCGCTGACACAAATTAAACTCTTTGATATTTCTTATAAAGATTGTCCACCAGAACTGGCACAAGGTGCTGTCATTAGTAGCGGTTCTGGGGCGGCTAACTGCTTTATTGTCACGGGTAAGGCGGAAAATGCTACTTATAAAACCGTCTATGATGCGGATATTTTCGGACGGATTTATGATGCTAACAACGACTCAGTGCTACAAAACCGCACCCGTTTAGGTTCTATCGCCGAAATTCCCCCAGGTATCAGTGATTTTGAACTGCGGATTTCTGTACCTGCAAATCAGCCAACCCCGTTGAAGCTGAAGCAGTTTAAAGCTGCTGGGTTTAGCGGTCAGGTTCGGAAGTAAGCTGTCTGGGAATTGAGAACAATGAAAATTGTAGAGACGTTTAACATGAAAACGTCTCTACATCAGCCTGTATTTGAGTGTTAACTAAAACCCCTGAACAATTGGCAGCCTAGTTAAATTTTGCAACAACTCACCAACTAAATTCAGCGCTAAGAAAGCGAGGATAGGGGAAAAATCTATACCGCCCAGTGGAGGAATAATTGAGCGGAAAAGATTCAGATAAGGGTCGGTGATTTGAGCTAAAGCCGCAAATGGTTGACTATAAAAGTCAATATTGGGGAACCAGGTCAAAAGAACCCGAATAATCAGCAACACAGTATAAATCTGGATGAAAGTAGCCAGTGTAGTAATCAGTAGATTCATGGATAGTTCGGTTTTCTGCTAATTTGACAAACAAGGTCTTATCATAGATTTTAATTTAGTCTAGGTCATGGTGTCTGCGGTTTGTGTTGGCATATAGCATCACAATTGGGCGCTTTCACCACGTCGTTAGTCTTTAAGAATCTTTCGTGTAAGAACGCTCATTTATGGCTTGCGGTGAAGTGCCATTGACATTGCCGAGTTGCTTGCGTACCTCATCTATTGTGGCATTTAGCTGGGCAATTTTGTCTTCTAGCGATCGCCTTGCTGTTTCCATTTCTAGCCCTTCTGTTGAGGAAGGTTGCATCTGACGCCGTTTTCCAGCTATTTTCCTCGCTTCTTCTTGGTTATTAGTCAGTTCTGCTTCTTCATCTGCTGCTAATTCCTGATCTTGACGAGTAGCAATCAAGGCTCCTAGAGCGCCACCCACAACACTACCGAAAATTGCGCCGACAAAAAATCCACTGACAAAACCATCACGCTGACTCATATCCTTAACCGCCTTGACGAAACTTTGGGACTTTTCACTAGTTAAAGTTATTTTCCTACCCTAGCTGCATAGTAGCTTAAGTCCCGTAGGTGCGATCGCCTGCATCTCCCAATCCCGGTACAATAAACCCATCGTCGTTGACTTGTTCATCAATCGTCGCTGTGTAAATAATTAAACCAGGATAAGCCGCACTGAGTTTTTGCAAAGCTGGGGGAGCCGCCACTACACAGACAATCCTCGTTAAGGCTGGATCAACACCCCGTTGTGTTAATTCTGCCATTGCTGCCATCATTGAACCTCCCGTAGCCAACATTGGATCGGTAATTAATACCCGCGTCTGAGGATCAAATTTTTCTGGTAATTTATTTAAATAACACAAAGGTTGTAGTGTTTCTTCATCTCGCACTAAGCCCAGATGATAAATCGAAGCTAAGGGTAATAAAGTTTGTGCCCCTTCTAATAACACTAAACCTGCCCGCAGAATCGGTACTACTGCCACAGGCACTTGTGTATCAATCACAGTTGCTGGCGCAGAATCTAAAGGAGTCTCCACCGTTGTTTCTTGCGTCGGCAACCACTCTCTTGCTGCTTCATAGGTCAACCATCTTCCTAACTCTACCATCGCACTCCGAAATAATACTGAAGGCGTGGCAGCATCACGAGCAACTGTTAACCAGTGCTTAATCAAGGGATGGGGTGGAACATAAACACGCAGTTGTAGCGTCATAGCCAAAAACTCGCGGTCTCTAATTATATAAGAACTGAAGAATAATGATACTCCCTCCTGCCTCTGACTGGCAGCTAAAATCAACAACTGAAAATTTATTGAGAATTCTTTTCATTAACAGTTGACATCTATTCTCAATCAAGGTTATATTAATATCAAGTGTTCTCCTCTCTTTAAGGATCGGCAGACGGGATTAGCCAGCAGCAGCAGGCTTGTCCCTCTTTTTTTGGCAGGTAAATTAACAAATTCAAAATTTAAATCTAAGAATCCGGTTTTTTTGCAAAAATTCACTCTTTAGAGAATATGGAGATGAGGGAGACAAGCAGATGCGGGGACGCAAAGAAATAATCAATGACAACTGACAACTGATAACTGACAACTGACTATTTAATTTTGAATTATTATGACTTCTAGTTCTTTGTTTGATGTAATTGTCATTGGTTCTGGGATTGGTGGGTTAGTGAGTGCAACCCAGTTAGCCGCAAAGGGAGCTAAAGTGCTGGTATTAGAAAGCTATGTGATACCAGGTGGTAGTGCAGGCTATTTTGAACATCAGAGTTATCGCTTTGATGTGGGAGCATCAATGATTTTTGGTATGGGGTCTAAGGGAACTACAAATTTACTCACCCGCGCCCTTGATGCTGTGAATGTCAGCTTAGAAACAATTGCCGATCCCGTACAGATTCACTACCATCTACCCAATGGTTTGAATTTGAAAGTTGACCGGGTTTATGAAAAATTTTTGCAAAATCTTACTGCTTATTTTCCTCATGAAAAAGTAGGGATTCGTCGTTTTTATGACGAATGCTGGCAAGTTTTTAACTGCCTCAACAGCATAGATTTGTTGTCATTAGAAGAACCTCGGTATTTGCTACGAGTATTTTTGCAGCATCCTTTAGCTTGTCTGGGATTAGCTAAATATTTGCCGCAAAATGCGGGAGATGTGGCGCGGCGTTACATCAAAGATCCCCAGTTGTTGCAATTTATAGATATGGAATGCTATTGCTGGTCGGTAGTTCCAGCCAATATGACACCCATGATTAATGCGGGCATGGTATTTTCTGATAGACACTATGGCGGAGTTAATTACCCTAAAGGCGGAGTCGGAAAAATTGCGCAAACATTGGTAGCGGGTTTAGAAAAAGCTGGGGGAACAATTCAATATCAAGCAAGAGTTACACAGATTCTCACTGAACGAGGAAAAGCTGTAGGCGTAAAATTGGCTAATGGTGAAGTCTATCAGGGTAAACGCATAGTATCTAACGCTACACGCTGGGATACTTTTGAAAAATTATTACCTGTAGAGTCAATACCCCATAATGAGAAAAAGTGGCAACAAACTTACCAAAAATCTCCGAGCTTTTTGAGTTTGCACATGGGGGTTGAAAAGTCAGTTCTGCCTCCAGGAACCGAGTGCCATCATATATTGTTAGAAGATTGGCAGGAAATGACTGTCTCCCAAGGCACAATTTTTGTTTCAATTCCCACTTTACTTGACCCAGACTTGGCTCCTAGAGGCTATCACATCATTCATGCTTTTACCCCTGATTGGATAGATAATTGGCAGGGGCTAAGTGAAACTGAGTATGAAGCGCGTAAAGAAGCAGCCGCATGGCGAATGATTGAGCGATTAGAGCAAATCTTCCCTGGTTTAAATGCTGGCTTGGATTATTTGGAAGTAGGGACACCCCGCACCCATCGCCGTTTTTTGGGGCGACAAGATGGGACTTATGGGCCTATCCCCCGGCGCAAGTTGTGGGGGTTATTGGGGATGCGATTTAATCGCACAGCAATTCCGGGATTGTACTGTGTAGGGGATAGTACTTTTCCTGGTCAGGGGTTAAACGCAGTCGCCTTTTCTGGCTTTGCTTGCGCCCATAGAATTGCCGTAGATTTGGGCTTGTAGTTCAAAAAAACATTATCCAGAGGATAAAAAGATTGAGTAAGTTTAGTAGCAGTGCTGCAATAACTTTCCATTGTCTATTGTGACTGATGCGTAGGCGTAGCCCGCCGCAGGCATCGCGCGAGACTAGTAGACGCACCAATAGCCAGAGCGAATATACCTGAAAAGGTAAAAAGATAATAATTATACCAATGACAGCAACTCGAAATGCTCTGTCTGCTGTTTGGTCTGCCCATGAAACTTTGATTATCTCGTCATCTTCTGCTTCATCTTGAACAAACAACTGTTCTTGGGCTGTAGTTTCATCACCCTCAGCAACAGATTGAGCATCCAAGTTGCTTGACCCCAAAATAAACCTAGCTTGTGCTGCTTCTGACTCATGAACTTGTAGTTTAATCCAGCCGACAGCTACAGTTAAATGCCAAGCCAAGTCTACGGTGGACTCGTTGGCTAAAAATGACCTAATACCTTCAGCTTCCAGAAGTTGCTTTGCTAGGTTAGCCTCGATAGAGTTGCTAAAGGTGGCTACTGTGACAAAATTATGAGCCATAAGTTTGAGCTAAGTTTTTCCGGAAATACCAATCATTCACTGTAAAAGGATTGCGGCACTAGATCATTCTGACAAATTGCCAGTATTGTGCTTTAATAGCCAGCAACTTTGTTAATTTTTGCATCCTTTTCTGACGGACAGTTTTAACTAATGCGACTCACACACACACACAATCTTGTTAAAGCAAGCTGGGTATTAGCCAGCTTTTTAAGTACCTTGCTGGTTGGTTCAACGGTGAAAGCGGCGACAATTGCCAATTGGCATTTTGATAGCAACCGCAATCATCTGGACTTTACCACAGATGAAAATGTACAACCGAGAGTGCAACTGCTAGCTAATCCTACCCGTCTAGTAATTGATTTACCAGGAGTTACCCTTGGCTATCCCCAAGTAAGTCAAAGGATAGGGGCGGTAACGCAAAAAATTCAGATTGCACAGTTTGATGCTAATACTACTCGCATACTAATTACTGTAGCGCCCGGTTACACCTTAGATCCAGCCCAAGTTAAGCTGCAACAAGAATCTGCCAATCATTGGTCTGTGCAAGTACCCCAAGCATTAAGATTGGCAGTAACTCCGCCAAATATTCCCCCGGTAGTGACTACAGAACAACCCAGCACACCGCCAATCGTGACTAACAAAAATTTATTTGCGGGTGTTGTCCCTTTGAATTCATCGATGAAGGCTTTAGAACCGCAGATTAAAGCCTTGATGAATCGCTACAGTTTTCTCCAAACAGGGATGTTTTTCCTCGATTTGGATACTGGGAATTATTTGGATATTGGAGGTGATCGCGTTTTCCCCGCAGCTAGTACAATTAAACTGCCGATTCTCATTGCCTTTTTTCAGGATTTAGATGCTGGTAAAGTCAGGCTGGATGAAAAGTTGACGATGCGTGGTGACTTGGTAACCAACGGTTCTGGAGAAATGCAGTATGAGCGAGTGGGCAAGAAATACACAGCTTTAGAAACTATCACCAAGATGGTGACTATTAGTGATAATACCGCCACCAACATGATTATCGATCGCTTGGGTGGGGCGGCGAAACTCAATCAGCGTTTCCGCAGTTGGGGATTGAAAGACACCGTAATTAGGCGATTATTGGCTGACTTGAGAGGAACTAATACCACCAGTTCTCAAGATATGGCGCGAGTATTGGCTTTGTTAGTTAATAACAAGCTGGTTTCTCTTTCAAGCAAAGAACAAGCTTTAGATATTTTGCGTCACACTAGTATTCACACTCTGCTTCCTGCTGGTTTAGGAAAAGGCGCTGTTATCGCCAATAAAACCGGAGATATCGGTTTTCTCATTGGCGATGCGGGATTTGTCACTATGCCCAATGGTAAGCGTTACTTAGCAGCTATTTTTGTCAAACGTCCTTACAAAGATTCGCGCGGTAGAGACTTTATTCGCCAGGTTTCCCAGCTTGTTTACAATTACCTCAATCAGCCCAATCCTGTGGCTGGGGTTAGTTCTCGTGACAACGGGAATTTCTAGAACATTGAAATACTAGTTGTTAAGACTACCCCTTTCAAGGTGGTTAAAAATGTTGGTAAAAAAATGCCTTTTTAATCTCTTATCTGTGTGTTCTCTGTGACTCTGTGGTTAAATAAAATATTTTTGCACCGCCTTCGCGCAGCGTCTCGCAGAGAAGACGCAAAGGACGCAGAGAAGAAAGCAAAGATTTTTCGAGTCACCTTGAAAGGGCTACTTGTTAGGACTTACGGATTGATAAAAAATACCAAATATGTATAGTCGGAAAAACACATTTGTCTCTGGGGTTTAGCACTGTTAAACCCTGCATAGCGCGGATCTATCCTCAAACTAAAATTGCTGCTAACAAAAATAGGCTGTCTACCAAAATGGTGCTTAAAACGGCACCGCTAAAGGCATACCAGTGTCGTTGCTTTTTAAATAAGGGTACAATCCCAAAAGTTAACAGTACCAAAGCGAGAGTTACTGCCCAACCTTCCCCCCAAGGTGTTTGTACTTGCAGGACGGCAGTTTGTAAAATTGGTGAGACGCGATCGGGTTCTACTTGCATGATTTGCCGCCAATAGGGCATTAAATCTACTACATAAAAATACACATCCGTTAAGACTGTACCGAATAAAGAACCTAAATAAAACCAGTTACCAACTTTGCCCCAATTCCGCGCCAGACACCAACAGGCGAAGGGTAACCCTATAGACTCTACTGGTAAATGCCATAGAGGTTCCCAACGTAACCATCCCCAGTAAATTGCGCCTGCTAGCCAACTCCAGCTAAAACCCAGCAGTAAATCACCCCAAAGATAAGTTGCAGGACGTGACATTAAGGTAAAACTTAGCCATACCCACAATCCTGTCATCGCCAAACTTAAACTTGGTAGCGATCGCACTAGTGGTGCTTCAATAAACACTGGTACAGATACCAAAAACACCGCCGCCGCCAGCACTAGCCAAACTTTTGTGGAAGCTGGAGCAATTGGCAGATTGGGAGATTGCGAGAGTGTCGTCTCTAATTCACCGATGCCTTTGCGCCCCTGATTAATGCTGAGACCTTCTGTATCAATAGAGGCAGTAGAAGTACTGTATGAGGTCAATGTATTATTAATCAACGTTTTTAATAATTGTTACTAAACTTTATCTTACTTAAGATATCACACCGCAGAATCCCCCCCAGGGGCATATTTATTTTACCTGATTTTTCGAGAAATGGAGGGGGGCAGAGGGGGATGAGGGGGGTGTGGGGAGATGATGAAGACAAATGTCCAATGACAAATGACAAATGACAAATGACAAATGACTAATTAGCGATCGCACAAACTTTAAAAGATTGTCGTCAAGGCTTAATCTATTTCAGAGAAACTCTAGCTATTAACCGCTACTCTCAAAATTGGAGAGTGCTAAATTAATGGCGCGTCTTTGTGGGGATAAATGACAACCCGCAGTTTTGTTTTATGTTTATCCTGGCAAGTTACCCAGGTAGTTGTTTGTTTAATTGGTTGTAGTGTCAGCGATCGCAGGTAAACTGATGGCTTTATTCAAACGTCAATGGTTCGTAATGTTAAGTGCGGTATCTGCTACTGTCTCAGTAGCCGCATTTCCGCTGCAAGTTCTCAGCGCCGAGCCTAACGGGGCGGCTGATGGGGTGCAGCAAATGAATATTTTGCAAGCGATTATTTTAGGTTTCGTCCAAGGAATGACGGAATTCTTACCAATTAGTAGCACAGCCCATTTAAAAGTTGTACCTGTGGTGCTGGGTTGGGGTGATCCGGGGGTCGCTTTTACAGCAATTATTCAATTGGGTAGTATTGCTGCTGTGCTGTGGTACTTCTGGCCAGACTTGGCACGAATTGTTAAAGGATCGGTAAGAGCGATCGCCCTTAAAGATTATCATGACTATGACTTGCGGCTGGCTTTGGGGATAATGTTGGGGACTTTGCCAATTATTTTCTTTGGACTGTTAATCAAAAAATTAATTCCTGATTATGATAATTCTCCGATCAGAAGCTTAAGTGCGATCGCCATTGCTTCTATAGTTATGTCGCTGTTGCTGGGATTGGCGGAACAACTAGGTAAACGTGAACGCAACTTTGAAAAGCTGACAATGAATGATGGGCTATTAATGGGTTTGGCGCAATGTTTAGCATTAATCCCTGGTGTATCGCGTTCTGGTTCTACCCTGACAGGGGGGTTATTTATGGGATTAGAACGGGAAACAGCCGCGAGGTTTTCGTTTTTGCTAGGGATTCCCGCCATTACTCTCGCCGGGTTAGTTGAGTTAAAAGATGTTTTAGGCGCAGGATTAAGTAGTGCAGCCATGATTCCCTTAGTTGCAGGCGTGATTTCGGCTACCATTTTCTCCTATATTGCGATCGCCGGATTACTAAGCTTCCTCAAAACCCGCAGCACCTGGGTGTTTATTTGGTATCGATTGGCATTTGGTGTCGCCATACTAGGGGCAATTAGTGCCGGTTTGTTGAAGAATATTTAATAAAAAACAGTGGTCAGATGCACTGACCACTGTAGCAGCAAAAAATATTGACACAATTGCACAAAAATGCAATTTTAAAATCTGTGCTTAAGAGGTTGTTTGAAAAGTTTTTGAGGGCTAAAAATTATGCCAATCGCCTCACCATAATACGTATCATTGCAAGATAAATAAAAGTCTCGGATGTTTCGGGCAATAACTCATAATCGCGAACTAATCGGCGACATCCCATGAGCCAACCAAAAGTTCGCTCTACAACCCAACGTTTTTTGAGCAACACAAAACCCTTAGCCTCTTGCGATCGCAAAACTACCTGCACAATCCAACGGCAAACATTCATCACCCACTGCATAAAAGGTTCTCCATCAAAACCACCATCTACCCAGATGGTTGTCAAACGAGATATCTTTTGATGAGACTGTTTGACCCGTTTGAGAACTTGTTTTCCTCCTTCTCGTTCAGCTACATTGGCTGCGGTGACTAAAACCCTCAACACTAATCCCAAGGTATCGACGGTCATAAATCGCTTACGTCCTTTGGTCTTTTTACCTGCATCAAAACCAACTAACTTGCTGACCATTGCGGCGCTTTTCACGCTTTGACTGTGAATTATTGCCTCGGATGGGCGCTTGTTGGCGTTGATTTTCTATCCGAACCCATTGTCTCAGGCTGTCATGAATTTTTAGCCAAGTTCCATCTTTACGCCAGTTCCCAATTGTGTGTAGACCGTCTGCCAAGCTGGAAAGTCTCCAGGCAGCGGTAAGCGAAGCTATGCCGAAGGCTTATCGCCATCTAACTCCTTCTACCAAAATGTAGAAAATCGCGTTAATCACCTCCCACATATTGACTTCACGTTTTCGACCACCTGGTTTCGCTTCCGGAATTAGGTCACTAATCAATTTATATTGCTCTAAACTCAGGTTGCTCTTGTATGCTTTACTCATACCACTCTCTCGGTGCTGTTTGTTATCTATTCACAGCGTATACTGAGAGAGCTTTTTTACAACATTCCCGACTTTTCAAACAACCTCTAAGCAATGACAACAATGTCACTATAAGTCAAAGAAGGCTTGGAACTTAGTACAGCAATTTGCGTAGCTGCAAGAGCGCCTGTACCATCAATGTCAAACAATAAATCTCCAGTAGTCGAGTTATAGATAAAGCGATCGGAAGCATCACCCGCAGCTGTGCCTAAGACAAATTGCTCAGATGTAATTGTTGCACCTGCTACTAAACCACCACCAAAACCAGAGGCAGAAACATACATTTTGTCGCCTTGACTACTCAAGAAATCAGTAATAACATCAATCCCTTGATTAGCAGCATTCACAGTAAATTTGTCTGCTCCAGTGCTACCTGTTAGCGTATCATTGCCTAAACCTCCAGTTAGAATATCATCACCAGCCCCACCATTAATGCTGTCATTGCCTGCACCACCGAGTATGGTATCGTTACCGGAACCTGTAGTAATGGTGTCGTTTTTACTCGTGCCTGTGACTTGGAAACGATTGATGTTGTTGAAGTAGATGTAATCGAGATAGCTGCTGCTGGCTGCTTGATAACGGTAGGCACTGCCATAGGACTCGCCGCTACTATAGCTGTAAGCACTGAAATACATCTGTTGACCGACATCATCTACAGAGTAGTCCACAATCAGCAGGTCATCACCTGTACCGCCATCAGCGCGGTCGTCTGTGCCTAACCCCAGGTTGATGGTGTCGTTGCCGGAACCTGTGTTGATGGTGTCGTTGCGACGGTAGATAGCAGCGTTGACTGTGGTGGGTTGGTTAATGCTGTCGTTACCCGAACCTGTGGTGATGCTGAATTCTTCAAAGTTTGTCGCGGTGACTCCACCCAAGGTGAAGTTACTGCCCAGTAAGCCCAAGGTCTGGTTACCGCTTATGCTGGATAGGTCGAGGATTAATCGGTCACTGCCTGCACCGCCATCGACGATATCTGTTCCGCCACCACCGTTGATAGTGTCGTTGCCGTCGCCACCATTAATGCTGTCATTACCTAAACCACCATTAATGCTGTCATTGCCTGCACCACCGTTAACGGTATCGTTACCGGAACCTGTAGTAATGCTGTCGTTTTTACTCGTGCCTGTGACTTGGAAACGGTTGATGTTGTTGAAGTAGATGTAGTCCAGATAGCTGCTAGTAGCTGCTTGATAACGGTAGGCACTACCATAAGACTCGCCAGTACTGTAGCTGTTGGCAGAAAAGTACATCTGTCTACCCACATCATCTACAGAGTAGTCCACAATCAGCAGGTCATCGCCTGTACCGCCATCAGCACGGTCGTCTGTGCCTAACCCCAGGTTGATGGTGTCGTTGCCGGAACCTGTGTTGAAGGTGTCGTTGCGCCGATAGATAGCTGAGTTGACTGTGGTCGGTTGGTTGATGCTGTCGTTACCCGAACCTGTGGTGATGGTGTATTCTTCAAAGTTTGTGGCACTGACTCCGCCCAAAGTTAAGCTACTGCCCAGTAAGCCCAAGGTCTGGTTACCGCTTATGCTGGATAGGTCGAGGATTAATCGGTCACTGCCTGCACCGCCATCGACGATATCTGTTCCGCCACCACCGTTGATAGTGTCGTTGCCGTCGCCACCATTAATGCTGTCATTACCTAAACCACCATTAATGCTGTCATTGCCTGCACCACCGTTCACGGTATCGTTACCGGAACCTGTAGTAATGCTGTCGTTTTTACTCGTGCCTGTGACTTGGAAACGGTTGATGTTGTTGAAGTAGATGTAGTCCAGATAGCTGCTAGTAGCTGCTTGATAACGGTAGGCACTACCATAAGACTCGCCAGTACTGTAGCTGTTGGCAGAAAAGTACATCTGTCTACCCACATCATCTACAGAGTAGTCCACAATCAGCAGGTCATCGCCTGTACCGCCATCAGCACGGTCGTCTGTGCCTAACCCCAGGTTGATGGTGTCGTTGCCGGAACCTGTGTTGAAGGTGTCGTTGCGCCGATAGATAGCTGAGTTGACTGTGGTCGGTTGGTTGATGCTGTCGTTACCCGCACCTGTGGTGATGGTGTATTCTTCAAAGTTTGTGGCACTGACTCCGCCCAAAGTCAAGCTACTGCCCAGTAAGCCCAAGGTCTGGTTACCGCTTATGCTGGATAGGTCGAGGATTAATCGGTCACTGCCTGCACCGCCATCGACGATATCTGTTCCGCCACCACCGTTGATAGTGTCGTTGCCGTCGCCACCATTAATGCTGTCATTACCTAAACCACCATTAATGCTGTCATTGCCTGCACCACCGTTCACGGTATCGTTACCGGAACCTGTAGTAATGCTGTCGTTTTTACTCGTGCCTGTGACTTGGAAACGGTTGATGTTGTTGAAGTAGATGTAATCGAGATAGCTGCTGCTGGCTGCTTGATAACGGTAGGCACTGCCATAGGACTCGCCGCTACTATAGCTGTAAGCACTGAAATACATCTGTCTACCCACATCATCTACAGAGTAGTCCACAATCAGCAGGTCATCACCTGTACCGCCATCAGCACGGTCGTCTGTGCCTAACCCCAGGTTGATGGTGTCGTTGCCGGAACCTGTGTTGAAGGTGTCGTTGCGACGGTAGATAGCAGCGTTGACTGTGGTGGGTTGGTTAATGCTGTCGTTGCCGGAACCTGTGATGATGCTGAATTCTTCAAAGTTTGTGGCACTGACAACACCGGGAATAGTTATATCCCCACTTATAACACCGAAGGTGCGCCCAGTCGTTTCAGTAGACAAATCCAAAACTAGACGATCGCTACCTACTCCTCCATCTACTGTATCGTTGCCAGCACCAACTGTAATAGTGTCGTTGCCATCACCGCCATTAATGCTGTCGTTACCTGTACCACCATTGATGGTATCGTTACCTGCACCACCGTTAATGGTATCGTTGCCTGCACCTGTGGTAATAGTGTCGTTTTTGCTTGTACCTGTAATTTGGAAGCGGTTGATGCCATTGAAGGAGATTGAATCAATCCAAGTTCCTGTTGTCGATGTACGTCCGGCACTTCCTGAAGTGCCTTCAGTTCCTGTATAGCTGTTGAAGGTCATCCCATTCCCGACATCATCAATCGAGTAGTCGAGGATAAGCAGGTCGTCTCCTGCACCACCATCGGCGCGATCGTTCAAGCCTAAACCTGGATTAATAGTGTCATTACCTGCACCGCCATTGAATGTATCATTGCTGCGGTAAACTACTCCCCCAATTAAAGCTGCTTGCAAAACTTGGTCATTACCGCTACCTGTAGTAATGGTGAAATTCTCAAAATTAGTGGCTGTAACAATTCCAGGCAAATTAATTCCACCACTGGGGTTGGTAATTGTCAGATTAATTGTTTGACCTGATAAATCCAGATTGACAGTATCATTACCACTGCCACCATCCAGGGTATCAATTCCCAATCCACCCCTGATGATGTCATTACCATCATTACCACTAACCTTGTCATTACCAAATCCACCATCTAAATCATCATCACCACTACCACCACTAATTACATCATCACCGTTACCACCGTTAATTCGGTCATTGCCTAAGCCACCATTGATAATGTCATTACCGGATGTTCCACCAATTACGTCATCTGCAATGCCTAAAAAGTTTGGTTGACGTAAAGCATTGAGATAACCTGAAAGTTGACTAGAAGCTAAAGCTTGGTTGATGCGTTGATCATAGTCAGTTTGTGATAGTCCAAATCGGTTTTCATAAGCATCCAAACCAGCAATCACCAAACTCCAGTAAATAATTGCTTGATCCCCATTAGTAGGTGCATTGGCAGCTAAAAGGTTCAGAACTGTGCTTAAATCTGTGCTGCTTTCTAAGCTGTCATTGGCAAGGTTATAAGTCGTCTCAGGAAATAAATTGCGCAATGATCCTTGAACCAGTAATCGCCCACTGAACTCGCGGAATAAATTATTCCAAATACCCAGCAAAATGCTAGATGCTTGAGGGCCTGGGTTAGCTCCCCAGCCACTTTGACTGAAACCTTCACCAAAGAAAGTTTCTAAAAATGCTAACTTGCGACCATCAATATATGCACCCCGACTATTAGCAGCGACATTCTGCACGCCAGCCCAGCGATATAAGAAGGCTTCAACTTGAGTTAGAAACTGGCTATAAAACTGTTCGTAATTGCTAGTGTCTAGTAATACCAAATCTCGCATCATGCCGAGCAGGGTTGAGTCTTTGCTCATAGCGATGTAGAGGTCTGGTAAGTTTCCGTAGCCTTTGAGGGTTGGCAAAAACAGAGTTTCAGCTTTGAGTTGATAGTCTTTGCTGTAGTAACTTGTTAGTTGATCTAGAGTGAACCAGACATCAACAATCTGTCTTGTTGTTCCATTGGCAAGGGTATAAGTACTGGTGCTACTGATGCGGTTGCCTTCATTAGTGAGATTGACAGCTTGATAGTTGAGGTTAATGCTCTTAATACCCAAATCTGTCAAGCTTCTAAGTTCACCGATATCTGAATCACCATCTTGATCTTTATCTCGCCAGATTCTTAAGTCGGCAAACTGGGCATCACTTGCATTAATAATGTTGTCATTATTACTATCTAATTGTTTCAGGATGATGAAACCATCAGTAGTAGCATTACCGAAGACTTCGGTAATGTCATCAATCTGATAATTATTGTTTTTATCTAAAGCCAAAATACCATCATCAGCTTTTACCCAACCTGTTCTTTCTGCAAAACCATCTGCATCAAGGTCGAAGAAAGCTGTAGAGTTTTGTAGGGAAATTAATTCAATACCATCATTGTCAAGATCAAGGACAAGGGGAGAAATAGCATTCTTAGCCCCCCCCCAAGAACCGCTACTACCAGGATCGCCAGGACCACCAGGCCACGGCAGACCAGTCGAGGGATCGCCTTCAGCACCACCAGGGATATCCTTTCCCATCGAGTCTTCTAAGAAATCTCCAAATTTACTTCCAAAGTATCTTCCAACAGCAGCTCCAAGAAATTGGCCAGCTAGCCCTCCATAGTATGTCCCTGCAAAATATCCATAAAATCCACCTGCTGGTCCTCCAAATGCTAGTCCAACAGCGCCTCCAACAGCACCTCCAACGGCTCTTCCAACGGCTCTTCCAGCAGCACCTCCAACAGCGCCTCCAACAGTACCTCCAACAGTACCTCCAACAGTTGCTGTTGTTCCAAATGGATCTATAAAAATTACGGGATTATTGAAAACATAGCGATATAAGTTAGTATCACCACCATTCAACCCAATCGGATCGCTGGTAGTGAACTTTCCTGTATAGCTGTCGTAATATCTCGCCCGCATGAAATCAAGGCCGTTGCCTTCATCCATTACCCCCCATTGCCCTATATACCTAAAGGAGTTAGAAACTGTCTCAACTTTGGTTAAAGTTTCACCAAAGGGACGATAACTGTAGCTGTTAACATAAGTTCCTGATGCACCTGTTAACCCAACTGTTGAGCCAACAGCATCAAAATCATAATAATTAGCCACACCACCACTGCCAAAACGCCCGACTAACCCTATCCCGTGCGCGTAATTGGCAATTAGTCCACCAGTGCCGTTATACTCACCAGTAACATTTCCCCATCCAAAGGGATCAACTAAATACTCCGTGCGTTGTCCGTTATACACAACAGCAGTGCGATCGCCCAACGCATTATACTCATAAGCAAAAGTCCCTTGGGGTGTTGTACCACTAATTAAACGGTTCTCATCGTTGTAAACATAAGTCCAAGTCTGAGTACCATCAACAACCTTGATTAAATTCCCATCTGAATCATAGGTATAAATTCCACTACCAACCTGAGTATATTGATTCAGATTATTAGCGGTATAGTTCGTTGTTACTCCATTGACAGTGCTACTAATGCGATTCCCCGCCGCATCATAGGTGTAGCGCAAATCTTGATCTGTCAAACTCGCATTGGTGTAATCCAAAAAAGCACGGGTTAACTGTTCCGTAGCATCATACTCATACGTCCATTTTCCTTCTGTTGTGGTAACGCTAGTTTGACGACCTAAATTATCGTATGTGTAACGAAAAAAGGAATTTACAGTGCCATTAGCAGCATAATTTGAGATTTCTGTAAGCTGGCTGGCGGCATCATATTTATAAATAGTGTAAGTCCCGTTACCGTTGGTTTCCTTGCTTAAACGCCCGATCGCATCATAAGTATAAGTAATTAAGCTCCCACCAGTGGCATTAGTTAACCCAACTAATCGATCATCTGCATCGTAGCTGTAGTTAACGGTGAATCCACTCTCATCCACCATCTTTGTCCGTTTTCCGTCACTGTCGTAGGTATATTGCAGCCAGCGTCCATTAGGATAAGTAATTTTAGTGAGGCGGTTATTGGTGTCATACTCTAAGCTAATTGTGCCACTCCCCTTGGTAATAGCAGTGAGATTCCCGTTTGTGTTGTAGGTGTAACTTTCAAAAGTGCCATCATCGAATGTCTTGCGCGTCACTTTCCCCGTACTATCGTAGGTATATTGGAAAGTATCGCCGCTACGTTCTTTGACTTGAGCTAAATTCCCCGATAAATCGTAACTAAAAGTTTCCGAAGTCCCATTGGCGTAAGTAATTCCACTTAACTCACCATAGGTGTTATAGCTATATTGAGTGACTTGTCCCTTCTGATCCTTTACTGTAGTTGGCGAATCTAAATTCCCTGTATAGGTAAAACTCACCGTTTGATTCAAGGGGTCAGTCTGACTCAGTAATCGCCCTTGGACATCATAGCTAAATTTGGAAATAGTATTTCCTGGTGCCGTGATTTGACTAAGATAGTCATTGGCATCGTAAGTAAATTGAGTTGAGCGATTGAGTGGATCTTGAATAGTTTGAATCTGACCTGTGCTGGTGAAGCGAATTAGAGTCGTCGAACCAGTCGCATCTATGATGTTAATAACACCAGGGGAAACGTAGCTATAAGTAACTGGACGAGTGCTGGTACTCATACGTGATTTATCGGAGAACTTTATCTGAAATTCCAGAATTTTGGAATTATTTCCTAGATTACACTGAGACAAATATCCTTTATTCGGGGAAATTTTCAGTTTTTTCATGAGGCGATAACAGATGATGAAATACCGAGGTTTTTAAGCGATCGCGCACTAAAAAAGGCAATGATAAAATATTTCTAAAAATGGTAAATTCATATCACATATGGAATCGATTAAATTGAAGAAGCTGTAAAAGTAGTTAAAGTATTGATGAAGATTCAATTGATTACTATTATTATCTGGCTCATCATTCTCGGAACTTTTTTCCCAGTGAGCAAACTAGTAATCATAAGTGAGAAATAACAAACGATCGCGGATTAATTTTATGAGTGCGTTTACAATTCGTCCCGCCCGAATTAGCAAAGTATTACCAGATTCCATCGCCGCTGAAATTGGCTTTGAAGCAGGAGATGCGATCGTTGCAATTAACGGTACACCTCCCCGCGATTTGATTGATTACCAATATTTATGTGCTGATGAGGTTCTCGAACTAGAAGTTTTAGATGCTGCTGGTAAAACTCATCACCTAGAAATTGAAAAAGACTACGATGAAGATTTAGGGCTAGAATTTG
The DNA here is from genome assembly GCF_963875285.1 of Calothrix sp. NIES-2100. NCBI lineage: Bacteria > Bacillati > Cyanobacteriota > Cyanophyceae > Nostocales > Calotrichaceae > Calothrix > Calothrix sp. NIES-2100. The sequence goes on along the minus strand of NZ_CAWNLA010000001.1, from coordinate 5,524,160 downwards.
AATCGGCTCTATTTGATGCTTTAATTCAGTGTAATAACCACTGCCCATTTTGCTTTATCGATCAACAACCACCCGGTAAGCGTTCTAGTCTGTATTTTAAAGATGACGATTACCGCTTAAGCTTTTTATATGGCTCCTATTTAACTCTGACTAATTTACCAGAAAGAGAATGGCAGCGGATTGAACAAATGCGTCTGTCTCCTTTGTATGTTTCTGTCCATGCTACAGAACCGGAAGTGAGAACTAGATTGCTGAAAAATCCCCGCGCGGGACAAATTTTGTCACAACTTCAGTGGTTCCAAGCAAGACGGCTACAAATTCATGCCCAAGTTGTTGTTTGTCCGGGTATAAATGATGGTATTCATTTGGAACAAACACTCAAAGATTTAGCGTCATTTTATACTGACGAATTGCCAACAGTCGCATCAGTGGCTGTAGTACCAGTGGGGTTAACGCGGTTTCGTCCCCAAGAAGACGAACTGATCCCAGTAACGCCAGAAAAAGCTCAAGAAGTGATTTCCCAAGTGCGATCGCTTTCCCACGTTTTTCGGCAAAAGTTCGGTTCCAGCGTTGTTTGGTTAGCCGATGAGTGGTTTTTAATTGCTGGTACAGAATTACCTAGTGAAGAAGAATATGAAGAATATCCCCAAATTGATAATGGTGTAGGTTCGATTCGGTTGTTTCTCAAGCAATTCGCCCAAAAAGCAAAATCACTACCAGCTAAAATTTCTCCCAATAAAAAATTAACTTGGGTAGTTGGTAATGCAGTAGAGAAAGCATTTCAACCTATTCTCCAACAGTTGAATGCTGTTGCGGGTTTGCAGGTAAATATGCGGGCTTTATCTAGCGATTACTGGGGACAGAAGATTAGTGTTACAGGCTTATTAACAGGGCACGATTTACTTTTAAACTTAGAAGGGCAAGATTTAGGTGATGGAATTTTGCTGCCAAATGTCATGCTTAAACATGGTGAATTGTTATTTTTAGATGATATGAGTATTGAAGAAGTCGCTAGCAAACTGGGAACAAAAATCTTCCCAGTAGCAGGAATTGAAGAATTAATCAATACCTGTATTGATTAAGTGTGAAGTGATACCAATCAACGTTTAGATATGTAATGAAGATTTTTGTGGGTTTGGGGTTTCTCCAAGCTTTCAGGGGCGTAATTCCGGGTGAGGTAAATTACTTGATGAATAGTATAATTTCACACTTTGCATTTCAGACTTCAGAGTTTAGATAATTAATTGAGTGAGGAGAGAGGAGTGAAGAATCAGGAAAATCGCATTACGAGAATACAGTTAAAAATTAAACAAGCCGGATTCTTCATTTTTAATTTGCAATTTTTACTATTAAATAGTTTGGGGATTCTACCAGCAATAGCGGCAGATGAAGAGCCAGTATTGAGTATAGTTTATAGTCAAGATAATAGTAATCAATGGTCAACAATTACTAATCGCTTGCAAGCAACTGGGGTAAAGTATTGTGTAATTTCCCTAGATGCTGTGAGGAGTCCGGCAGATTGGGGCGATCGCCGGGTATTATTTTTGCCGAATGTGGAGACAATAACGCCAGCCCAAGCGATCGCCTTAGAAGAATGGATGAGTCAAGGCGGACGCTTGATTGCTAGCGGCCCGGTAGGTAGTCTATCAGCGCCTGGGGTAAGACAATTGTTGCGGACGCTGTTAGGGGGTTATTGGGGATTCAGCCTCAGTCAAACACAACAGCTACAACCTGCAAAAACCAAGCTACCAGAGGAATGGCTCAACCAAAACGGGCTATTTGGTAAAGTACATGGTGGTGTAGTGATAGCTGAGAACTTGAGCGCACCAGCTGCTGTTTGGAATGCTCAAGATAATCCCGCCGCCGTAGTGACTACCGACCGTTCTACCTTGTTAGGCTGGCGCTGGGGAGTAGATGCAGTTAGCGCCGCAGACATCGATCAAGCTTGGTTAAAAGCCTCCGTGGAGCGGTATCAAAAATTGCCCCCCAGTGCAAGCAGGAAAGTGGAAGGCGGCTCACCAACCTGTTCTACTTCAGTAGAAGTTGCAACCAAGAAACCCACTCCACCACCGACTGTATCGCCAACAGCAGTACAACCGAAAACTCCACAACCTGTAACTGCTACCGCGCCAAATCCACAACCCAAAACTCCCCAACCACCAGCCAAGATCGCCACTGCTCCCCAACCCAGACCCCTGGTAAATATCACACCCCAACGTTCCCGAGAGCCGATTGACGAACTAGAAGAAGCAGTGCGTTTGGATGTAGTACCCAACTCCAATGCACCGATTAATAGTGACGAAGCGATCGCCCTCCAGCAAGAGTTAGAAAATCTCATCGGTAGAGTGCAAAGTGCCAAACTCGCCGCCGCTGTGTCCGCCACTGGTGAGGTCGAAAACACAGCAAGTAATACCCAAGGACTAAAGTTAGATAGTGCCAGTTTCATCGCCAGTCGATCTGATGTACCAATTTCCGACAACGAGCAAGCGATCGCCCAAGCTAGGGAAATAGCCAAAAACATACCCCAGTTAATCGCTCAAAAAAACTATGCTCTAGCTCGTCAGCAGTGGCTGAGGGCGAAAACGATGTTATGGAAACAGTTTCCCCTCGATCGCCGATTGGCTCAACCAGAAATCCGCTCAGTGTGGTTAGATCGGGGGACAATTGTCCGTGCAGGTAGCGAACAGGGACTCGCCCAAGTTTTTGACCGACTGGCACAAGCAGGCATTAACACTGTATTTTTTGAAACCGTCAACGCTAGTTATACCATCTATCCAAGCCAAGTAGCACCTCAGCAAAACCCCTTAATTCGCGGCTGGGACCCCTTAGAGTCAGCAGTCAAATTAGCTCACGCCAGGGGTATGGAATTACACGCTTGGGTTTGGGTGTTTGCCGCTGGTAATCAACGTCACAATGAAATTCTCAACCAACCATCTAATTATCCAGGGCCAGTACTAGCAGCTCATCCCGATTGGGCAAATTACGATAATCGGGGCAACATGATACCTGCTGGACAAACCAAGCCATTCTTTGATCAAGCTAATCCTCAATTACGGCAGTACTTACTCAAACTCTACGAAGAAATCGTCACTCGCTATCAAGTCGATGGTCTTCAGTTGGACTATATTCGCTATCCCTTCCAAGATCCCGCAGCAGGTAGAGTTTACGGTTATGGTAAAGCAGCCAGAGAGCAGTTCGTCCAACGTACAGGCGTAGATCCGTTGAAAATTTCCCCAAGCGATCGCGATTTGTGGCAAAAATGGACAGCCTTTCGTACCGAACAAGTTAATACTTTTGTCGCCGAAGTTTCCCAGCATTTACGCCAAAAGCGACCAAACTTAATTTTGTCAGTTGCTGTATTTCCCTTACCAGAATTAGAACGCATTCAGAAAATCCAACAGCAGTGGGAAGTTTGGGCTAGACAGGGAGATATAGATTTAATTGTGCCCATGACTTACGCCTTAGATACTCCGCGTTTCCAACGACTAGCACAACCTTGGATTACTTCCACAAAATTAGGAGCAACTTTATTAGTACCAGGAATTCGCCTACTTTCCTTGCCAATAGTCGGCGCATTCGATCAACTGCAATTGGTTAGGGACTTACCAGTCAGCGGTTATGCACTTTTTGCCGTTGAGAACTTGAACAACGAGTTACAACAAGTCTTTAACAATACCCAAGGTAAGGTGCAACCGAGAAATAACGAACCGATTCCGCACCGTCAACCTTTTCAAACTGCTGCTATTCGTTATACTGCCTTACAAAAGGAATGGAAGCTGATTCTGCAAAACGAGCAATTAAATATGCCAGCGGCAACAATTTCTGAGTTTAACAATCAAGCAGAAGTTTTACAAACTGCTTTAAATCAGCTTGCTGCTTCACCTTCTGCCAGTAAGTTTATTGCCGCCAGAGCCTCACTGACTCGTTTCCAGTCTCAATTTAGAATCTGGATGAGGCAAGAAGCTATAGACAATCCCTATCAAGTCAAAGTCTGGGAAAATCGTCTAGCAACTATTGAAAGGTTATTGCGTTACGGCGAACGACAAATGCGATCGCCTTCTTAAATCAAAGGGCATGGGGCATTGGGCATTGGGCATTAGTTATTTCTCCGCGTCCCCGCGTCCCCGCGTCCCCGTGTCTCCTAGTCCCCCTCATCCCTCCTCCTTCCTCTACGTATACGGTAATTAGATAGTTTATTTCTTAGTAGTAGCTTACACTTGTCACACCAGGATTAGGGTGGCTAAACTATAGCAGTAAATTAACTTTACTAATTTTCGCAAAAAAGACCACACATGCATTTGTATAGGATGGGTTTCTCTGCCCATAATCACAATATACGACCCGCAATCATCAGGTTGAATTGCTAATAGTTCAATAAACCGCTGATAACCGCTAATAAATGCCGATATTTATCTATATGCATTTATGTTTAACCGTAGTTCACTAGCAAAAAAATCAACTGATCCCACGCTTTAATGAAGATAGCGCACCTTATACCAGTAAGTTCACCATTCAATAGGATGACTAGATCATCTTTGATATCCAGTCTGGCTAATTAGTTATAATTACCGAATCTATGCAGAAAATGCAAACACCCCTCTGCTCTCGGTCGCCAAGCGCCTGGCTGTGAATCTCGGCTTCGCGGTAGTTGAGCGAAGTCGAAACTACCGCGTAGGCGAAACTACCGCGTAGGCGAAACTACCGCGTAGGCGAAACTCGATTTTGCGCAGTCCTTAGCTTAGCGTCCCCCACTTAAGGGAGCCGAGGCGCTGCTCCCCTGATTCTCTGCTTTAATGATTAATCTTTCACCAGACACGATATAACTTGCCATCTGTAACTAGCCGAGTTCATAAAAATTGACAAATTGTGATTAAAAAAATGCTAAATTCTAAAAATATAAATAATTTTTTCTGCCAATTTTATTGGCTGACCAAATTCACCATATTTGCTAATAGAGGCTGAATATTATTCTCTTGATTGCCTGTAAATATCCCAGACAGGAGATTTAGTTTACTTAAAAATATTCAAAACACACTAACAAGAATCTGCTTGAAATAACATATGCAAGCCGTACCGCAGCTTCTGTGGCTAAAATGCTTAGAGTCAATAATTGATTTTTCGCCTTTGACGGTGGAACCGGAAACATCATTGTTAGATGCGATCGCTCTGATGGCGAAACAAGGTAAAAGCACTTTAGTCGGCTCAGCTGCACAAATATTGGGGTGGTTTACAGAGAAAGATGTCGTCAAGCTAGTAGCTTCAGGAATTGATCTCAAAACCACAAAGATTTCTGAAGTTATGCATCCTTTAATAATCACGGTACAGCAATCTCAACTTAAGGATCAAGCAACAGTTCTTTCCCAATTACGCCAATCACAGTTGGGTTTGCTTTTGGTTGTAGATGAACAAGGTCAACTAATTGGTACAATCACCAAAGAAAGTATTTATCAAGTTTTAGATAGTGATATCAGCCAAAAGCAAGCAGCGCAGCGCGATCGCCAACAGCCTGTAGAAGCACTCAGAAATAGTGAAGAACGTTTCCGCAATTTAGTAGAAGCCAGCAGCGATTTAATTTGGGAAGTAGACCACAACGGGATCTATACCTATCTCAGCCGTAAAGTACGCGATATCTTGGGCTACGAAGTCGAGGAAATGGTAGGAAAAAGCCCCCTGGAGTTTATCCCTTTGGAGAGGCGAGAGTGTATTGCTCGAGAATTTGCCAAAATTTTTATGAAACCCCAACCATTCCAATGTCTGGAGAATATCCAGATGCATCAAAATGGTCATTTAGTTTGCCTGGAAACTAGTGGTGTTCCCGTCTTTGACTCGGAAGGTACATTCCAAGGGTATCGCGGTATGAGTCGCGATATTACCCAGCACCAACAAGCAGAAGCATCATTGCGGAATACTCAACAGCTGCTACAAGCGATTTTAGATAATTCTCCGGCACTAATTTACGTAGTAGATAGTCAAAATAAATATTTACTGATCAATAGGCAGTATGAAGAAATATGTAATATCAAGCAAGAGCAGATATTTGGCAAAAGCGTTTACGAAATTTGGAGTCAGGATATTGCCGATCAGTTTGTAGTTAATAACCAACAGGTAATTACAAATGGTATATCAACAACAACTGAGGAAGTCGTTAACCATGCAGATGGGTTACACACTTATTTGACAATGAGATTTCCTTTAAAAGATGCTCAGGGTGTAGTTTATGCTTTTTGTGGCATATCTACTGATATTACCGAGCGCAAATTAGTTGAAGAATCACTATTACACTTTCGTAAAGCTATTGAAAGCGCCAGTGATGCCATTTGTCTGGGCAACATTTGCGGTGAAGCTATTTATGTCAACCCAGCATTTGTCAAACTGTATGAGTACACCTTAGAGGAACTACAGGCTGCTGGGGGAAAGCATATTATATTCAAATATCCAGCAGAATTTCAACAAATAGCGAATTCTATCCAAAAGGGGCAATCGTGGCGTGGCGAAGTCACTATGCAAGTCCGTAGTGGCGGGCTGGTGCAAGTATACTTATCCATTGATGCCCTGAAAGATGCTACAGGGAAAACAGTGGGAACAGTCTGCATCCATACTGATATTACCCAACGTAAGCTAGCAGAGGAAAGTTTAAGACTACGCGATCGCGCGATCGCTGCCAGTAGCAATGGCATTATTATTGCTGATGCTAGCATCACTAACGGCCCAATTATTTATGTTAATCCTGCTTATGAACACATGACGGGCTACAGTGCAGCCGATGTAATTGGACAAAGCTTTTGTCTGTTCCCAAATGATGAAATTAATCCTCAAGATTTACAAGCACTCAATGCCGCAATGCAAGCAGGTCAAGATTGCACCGTTATTCTCCGCAACTACCGCAGGGATAGGGGAGTTGCTTGGCATGAGTTAAACATTTCTCCAGTTTATGATGTCACCGGCACACTGACCCACTACATCGGCATTCAAACAGATATTACCAAACGCCAGCAAGCAGAAACGGCACTACTTGTCAGCCAACAACGCCTGCAATACTTACTCTTTGCCAACCCGGCTGTGATCTACACTTGCAAGCCATCAGGAGATTTTGGTGCAACTTTTATCAGTGAAAATGTCAAAGCGATGATGGGCTATGAAGCCAGGGATTTTATCGAAGATAGTGGCTTTTGGGCTAGTCATATCCACCCAGATGATGTATCTCAGGTATTTGCTGAACTTTCACAGGCAGTAGAGCAAGGTCAGTACAGCTTGAAATACCGCTTCCTACATCAAGATGGCAAATACCGTTGGATATATGATACAGGTAGATTAGTGCAAGATGAGACTGGTAACTTAGTAGAATTTGTGGGCTACTGTGCAGATATTACAGAACAAAAGCAATTAGAACAAGACCTGATCATCGCCCTAGAAAAAGAAAAAGAACTTAATGAATTGAAATCTCGGTTTATTTCCATGACTTCCCATGAATTTCGCACGCCCTTGAGTACTATTCTTTCGTCCGCAGAATTACTAGAACATTACCGTCATAAATGGAGCGAAGAAAAGCAACTCATTCATTTGCGTCGTATCCAAACTGCTGTCAACCGGATGACGGAAATGTTGCACGATGTTTTGTTTATCGGCAAAGCAGAAGCGGGAATACTAGAGTTTAAACCCACATCCTTCGATTTAGTTCAATACTGCGGTCAATTACTGGAAGAAGTCAAGCTAGATCTCAACAATCAGCGACAAATATCTTTTACCAGCAAACCTGAAGTTGTACTATGTTTGATGGATCAAAAATTGCTAGGACATATTCTCAGGAACTTACTGACAAATGCGCTCAAATATTCCCCATCTGATAGCAATGTTGACTTCAATCTAATTTGCCAGGATGGGCAAGTAATGTTGGAAATTCAAGACCAGGGAATTGGTATTCCTTCAGAAGATTTACCACATCTATTTGAATCATTTCATCGAGCAAGTAATGTAGATAATATCCTTGGTACTGGATTAGGGCTGGCAATTGTCAAAAGGTGTGTAGATATACACGAAGGCAAAATTTTTGTTGTCAGTACATTAGGAGTGGGAACAAAGGTTACAGTCACTCTACCATTAAAAAAACAAATACAACCAGGTGAAAATCATGACGAAAATATTAGTAATTGAAGACGAAGAATTAGTTAGAGAAAATTTGTTAGATTTACTAGAAGCTGAGGATTTTGATACTCTGTCCGCTGCTAATGGCAGAATCGGTTTAAACTTAGCTTTTTCGGAAATTCCTGATTTAATTTTGTGCGATATGATGATGCCCGAAATTGATGGTTATGGCGTGTTAACAACATTACGCCAAGATCCCTTAACGGCAACAATTCCCTTTATCTTTCTCACCGCTAAATCTGCCAAAGCTGACTTTCGTCAAGGTATGGATTTAGGAGCAGATGACTACCTAACCAAGCCATTCACCCGTGCGGAATTATTAAGCGCCATTGTCAACCGCCTAGAAAAACAGGCTGCATTGAAAAAGCACTTCTTATCAACTCAGGCTGCAACTATGGTAAGTTCACCAAAGATGCAGTTATTAGAACTCCATTTACAGCGAGTAATTAAACAAAATAAATTTCAAGAATTTGATTTGTATTATCAACCAATAGTAGATATTGCCTCAGGAAAAATCATCGCGGCTGAAAGTTTATTGCGATGGCAAAGTCCTGAATTAGGTTCGGTTCCGCCATTAGAATTTATGCAATTGGCAGAATCACAAGGTTTAATTTTGTCGATTGAACAGTGGGTATTGACCAGTATCTGTGAACAAATTAAAAAATGGCAGGATAATATTGATCCTTTACCGTTGACTATGAATGTCAATGTTTCCGGAAGCCTATTTTATTCTCCAGGTTTTATCGAAGATATCGCTGCGCTTTTAATCAAGAATAAATTAGCACCAGAACGTGTAGAAATCGAACTCAATGAAAGTATAATTATGCAAAATCTGAATAACGCGATCGCGATTATGCATAAATTACGTTCTCTGGGTGTTAAAATTGCAGTCGATGATTTTGGTATCGGCTATTCTTCTTTAACAAACCTGAAAGAATTACCCATTAATACCTTAAAAATTGGGCGATATTATATTCACAATGTAGATGTAAATTATGAAAAATCGGCACTTACTAAAGCTGTAATCCAAATGGCTCACAATCTTGATTTTCAAGTCATAGCCGAAGGTATAGATACAGAAGCAGAACTTGATTTTTTACGCCAAAATAACTGTGACGCTATGCAAGGATTTCTTTTAAGTCGTCCATTACCAGCAGCAGAGTTGGAAAATTTTTTCTAGATAACACCACTTTATTTAAAATAAAAAGCTTCGGCATTGCTCGACAAGGCAAAATATTGTTTAGCAATGCCATAAGCTAGTTGGGTATGTAGAATTGGCTGACTTGAGACTATTATAAGTATGTAATCAAGGTTCTTGTGTTATGTTTCTGGTATAAGTTCATGTCTAATTTGTATAACTTGTATAAGTTGTATACAAACAGCGAAAACAGTATATAGCTACAACAGTATATAGTCTTTGATAAAAAGAATGGCAAAGCGATCGCTGCAAGCATCCGTAGAAGGTATTAGAAAAGCTAAACTCGCGTTTAAACGCAAAGGCTGGACGCAAGAGTATCTAGCTGCGACTGTCGGGTTGGAAACTCGTCAGCCCATTTGGAAGTTTTTTACTGGTAAACCTATTGACCGTCAAGCCTTTAATGAGATTTGCTTGGCGTTAGACTTAGATCCAGCAGATATATTGCAACAGTCTACTGATGAGGAATTATTACCTGTAGAGAAACCCACCCAGGTGACTTTAGATATTAAGAGTTTAGTAGAAAAGCTGCGATCGCTTAATTCTGGAAAAATTCAAGCCCAGTGCGGTACTTTGCATATTTTAGACATTGCCCGTCCCATTGCTTTAAATGAACTTTACGTTGATGTCAATATCTTAGAGGAAATGTCTAGTAAAACATGGATAGATATTAATCAATTACAAAACTGTCAACCCGAAAAATTTGATAGATTTGGCTTAGGTAACGTCCGGCAACAGCGGATTGGTGGACTAGAGGCAGTTTCACAATATTCTAAGCTAATGGTGTTAGGAAAACCTGGTTCCGGTAAAACTACATTTCTGCAATCAATTGCTATTAGCTGTAATCAAGGATTGTTCCTAACTGATTGTTTACCAATTTTTATAAATTTGAAAAATCTTGCTGAAGATACTAAAGATGAGCCGCAAACTAATTTAGTAAATTATATTTGTCATAGCTTTTCGCATTTTAATATTACCGAACAGCAAATTTTCACAATATTATCTCAAGGTAAAGCTTTAATTCTCTTAGATGCTTTAGATGAAGTTGCCGCCAAGGATAGCGAAAGAATTAATACAAGTATCCGTCAATTTATTGAAAGTTTTCATCAAAATAAAATTATAATTAGTTGCCGCATAGCTGCCCAAAATTATAGATTTCAAGGATTTACGGAAGTTGAAATTGCGGATTTTACTAAATTACAAATTATCACATTTGCGTACAAATGGTTTTTAGTTATCGCCAAAAAATCTCCAGCCAAAGCGCAGGAATTGGCACATAAGTTTATGCAAAAATTGGAACTGCCAGAAAATGCTCCCATTCTCGAATTGGCAGCCACACCAATTTTATTAAATCTCACCTGTTTGTTATTTCAGTTTGCCGAAGATTTTCCCTCTCAACGTGCTGAACTCTATAAACAAGGATTAGATTTACTACTGATCCGCTGGGATGAAGCAAGAGGCATTAAACGCGATCTAGTTTATCGAAATTTATCACTCCTGCAAAAAATTAAACTCCTGAGCCACGTAGCAGCAATTACCTTTACTCAGGGAAATTACTTTCTGCCAGAAAATAAAATGCGGCAACTCATTGCGGACTATCTATCTCATCTTCCCCAAGCTACAAAAGATGCAGATGCTTTAGAATTAGAAAGTGCAGCTGTGTTAAAAGCAATTGAGGCTCAACATGGGTTATTAATAGAAAGAGCCAGAGGAATTTATTCTTTTTCCCATTTGACATTTCAAGAGTATTTCACAGCCAGAGAAATTTTTGCTAATGCTAATACACAAACACTAAAAGAACTAGTTAATCATCTCCATGAAGAACGTTGGCGGGAAATATTTTTACTCAGCGTCGGCATGTTACAGTCTGCTGATGAATTATTGCAGTTAATAAAACAACAAACAGACAGCTTAGTAACTGGAAATGAAAAATTACAGACTTTTCTCAATTGGGTAGTCCAAAAATCTTCTGCTACAAACCAATCTTATAATCCAGCTAGTGTACGTGCGTTTTACTTTACCATTGGCCTGCCACCAGAGCATCCTCTAGCCCGTAACCAAATTTTTGCGATATCTTTAGATCCGCGATTGACTGGAAATCTCTCTGTTGATTTAGCCTTAGATCTGGCCTTAACTCATGCCCTTGCTGTCAGCTTGACTATGACTGCTGATATATTTTTCCAACGCTTATTTGCTTTGAGTTTAGCCCTTGATCTGAAACATCTGCTGAAGGATCGGCCTAGTTTACAAATATCTTTACAAGATTTAAAAAAGCAGCTACCCCCGCAAAATAAAAGTAGAGAAACCCTAAAATATTGGTGGGAAACTAATGGATCAGCTTGGATTGAAAAATTGCGGACTCTGATGATTGATACGCGCCAAATTGGATATAATTGGCAGTTTACTCAACAAGATTGGCAAGAATTACAACAGTATTGGTATGCCAATCAACTACTATTAGATTGCATCAATAGTGCTGCTGAGGTTGATCCTCATGTCCGGGAGTCAATTAAGAATAGTTTGCTTTTGCCTTGGAGTTAATTGTCAATGGGCATTGGCCAAACAGGGCATTGGGCATTTATCTCCCTTGTCCCCCTGCCCTTTCCCCAGAGGGATGGATAATTAGGGCGCTTTCGCTAAACTCAACAATAGTACTCACTAGCTGTGATTCTATTGCCACATTTGGAAGCGTCCAATGATGAAATTGCCTCAGCGTTTCTTGCCACTATTGTTGTTATTTACTACACTTGCCTGTAACCAGACTCGCGCTTCCTTGGATGATTTGACACCACAACCATCTGCAACTTCAGTTCCACTGGCACAGAATTCAACAGAATCAAAAAATATTGTCCCTACTCAACCACTTTCACCCACACCAATCCGGATTAACTTAAAGAATTTACCAGCACCTTTTGCCACAGACAGCGCTTCCAAAAGCCCGCAGGTTGTGTCGATTCCGCAAAACCCAGTGCTGCGCGTACCACCAGGATTTACAGTTAATGTCTTTGCTGAAGATTTAAATGCGCCTCGTTGGCTGGCTTTAACTCCTAATGGGGATGTGCTGGTAACTGAAACCCGACAAAATCGCATTCGAGTGTTACGTGACAGCAACGGCGATGGGGTAGCTGATGTCCGCCAGACTTTCGCAAGTGCGACAAATGGAGTAAATATTCCGTTTGGCATGGCTTTTGCTGGTAATTCTTTCTTTTTAGCTAATACTGATGCCGTGTTACAGTTTCCCTATAATAAAGGTCAACAGCAACTGACAGGTACTGGCAAAAAAATTACTGATTTACCTGGAGGCGGCTATAACCAACATTGGACACGTAACGTAGTCGTTTCACCTGATGGTAATAAACTATATGTTTCTGTAGGTTCACAATCGAATGTAGATGAAGAATCTCTCCCCAGGGCTTCGGTTCAGCAGATGAATTTGGATGGTTCCCAAAAGCAGACTTTTGCTTATGGCTTGCGTAACCCAGTTGGTTTAGACTTTCATCCTGTCACGAAGGAACTTTACGCTACAGTTAACGAACGTGATGGGATTGGCGATGACTTAGTACCAGACTACTTTACACGCCTGCAAAAAGGAGAATTTTACGGCTGGCCCTATGCCTATCTAACACCAAATAATCTTGATCCGCGTCAGACAACCAATAACAAAAGCAAACGCCCTGACTTGGTAGCCCAGACTCAGACTCCAGATGTGTTGTTTCAGGCGCACTCAGCAGCATTGGGTTTGCAGTTTTATGATGGTAAAACCTTCCCTGAGAAATATCGTAACGGCGCATTTGTAGCTTTTCGTGGTTCGTGGAACCGCGATCGCGGTACTGGTTATAAAATTGTATTTGTCCCTTTCGATAATAATGGGCGATCGCAAGGTTACTATGAAGACTTCCTGACTGGATTTTTGCTCAATCCCTCTACACCAACCGCTTGGGGACGACCTGTAGGCTTACTTGTGTTACCTGATGGCAGTTTATTAGTCACAGAAGAAGCCAATAATCGCATTTATCGGATTCAGTATACGGGGGGATAGGGGCTAGGGATTAGGAAATGCTGGCGATGTTTTAATATCCTTTGATTGCTTTGCTTTTTTAGGCTAGATTATTAGAAAAATATATAGTGAAAGCTATCAGGTTGAAAAATTAGATATGACACAGCATGAGAACGACAATCAATCAAATAACACTCAATCTTCTGATCATTCCGGTGCTAGATACTGGGGAAATGTAGAGGTTGTAGAAGAAGGCGATAACTATAGAATTAGTCGTGTAGAAATCAAGCCGAGACATGGCATTAAACCACAAATCCATTATCACCGCAATGAACATTGGGTTGTCGTCTCTGGTGTTGCCAAGATTACTTGTGGTGAGCAGGAAATATTATTGAACCGTAATGAGTCTACCTATGTTCCGGCGGCAACACTCCATAAAGTAGAAAATCCCGGTTCGATTCCTCTGATAATTTTAGAAATTCAAAATGGTGAGTATTTAGGTGAGGATGATATTGAGCGTCCTTACGATCTCAATTTGGTTAAGCCTGTCAACGACATCTAATACAATTAGAACTAATTTTAGATTTTGGATTTTGGATTGCAGATTCACTCATCCAAAATTCAAGATCTAAAAATTTAAGCCATGTCGCCAAATTGGGGCTTCACCTTTTCAGTTATATCTGATTAAAGGGATTACCAGTCTTTTCTTTCATCGCAATCCCCACGATGACTAAAGCCGGCCAAAAAAGGTAAGCTAAAATTTCTAAATTCTCACCAAATGTGTAAAGGAATATTGTAAAAATTATACTTAGTCCCGATTTGCCTACCTTGCTTGTTTGGCATTTAATTAAAAATTCGAGAAAAGTCCACAACATTGGCACAGCCAAGGCAAAAAATCCGACAATTCCTTTCACAAAAAGTAGCCCAAACCAAGAGTGATGAGAACCAATGGGCATATGTTCTGCTACATGGGGCCCTTTTTCGACAACTCCATGTCCCCAAATAGGAGCCTCACTCTCCCATCGGTCATAAGCAATTCGCCCCAAGGCCGCACGCACCCTAGATGAACCTGCACGAGCAGCTTTGAATGCATCGTTAAAGTTTTTATATGCCTTGATAATTGACGGAGCAACTAGACCGATTACAGGCGAAGCAAAACCTAATATTATTAAAACTCTAGGTCTAGTCATCCTAGATAATATCCAGGTTAAAGATGACACTACTACCAAATTGACTAGAGCCAATCGGGAAGCAGAGACTTGACACATAAGCAAGCTACCAATTATTGCTAGGACACGCCATTTTATGGATTTTTCTTGAAAAGCAAAAATCAAGTAAATATTTGCTACAAATCCTAAAGCTGGGGCCCAAGGCGTAAATAGTCGCCATCGAGCTGAACCAGCTTCAGGATCAATTTCATAGAGATTCAGCGCAAAAAAGTCAGGTCCAGGCCCCCCCACTGCTTGCAGGGGGGAGACATACAGGGTTACAGGTAGATGTGCAAGATAGGCTATATAAAAGAGCGGAAAGAACAGCAACGTCTGATAACAAACAACACAACCTGCACGATACACCAACTCAGGACGAATATTTAAACAGCCAATAAGCGGAAATATTGCCAATAATGCCCACCCTTTAGCCCAGCCTAAAGTTGATTTAATTATCTCCCCAGTACTCAAATTATAATCAAGGTGACCCATAAATAAAGCAACTAACATTACTATCATGGCAATTATCCAAACCCAAACTCCAAAGGGAATGGTGATTCGTTCTTCAACAGGAGTTTGAGAATTTTGCAGCACAAGTTTTTTGCATAGATAAAATACTAATATCCAGGCAATAATTGGTGCAGCAAGATAAAGTCCGCCAATTACATACAAGCCATATGTCCAAGTGATTGTGTACCAAACCATACGTTCCTCAAAATTACGAGGAGTTATTTCTTCTTGTTTAGCCATAATTAAATCACTCGGATTCTGATTTAGTTTTTGACATCAGTTGGGAAACTTTTGTTTTTAACTTTTGACGCCACCACAATATAACTAGTGCAGATGTACAACAAATAGAACCGAAAAATGCTCCTGCGTATACAAACATAGGTTTGGGTGAACTAGGCTTATCAGGTAAGGTCGGTTCGACTAACATTTGCACTAATGGATAGTCAACAAAAATGTCAGTTTTGCTCAGGTCTACTTTAGCTAAAGTAGAACTGAAAACAGCTTCGGCAATTTTGACATTTCTCTCTAGACTATCTAAAGTAACTTCTTTTTGAGACAATATATGTTGTCGTTTTTCTAACAATTTAATTTGCTCTTCTAAACCTTTAGCCTGGGCTGAAATTCCTTCGTGTTCTGCTTCTAATCCTACTAAACTCTCAAACAAAGAAACTCGCCCTGCGCCAGTTATTAAATATAGTTGTTCTAGGCTTTCTTTATCTATATTTCTTTTTAAGATATAACGAGCGCGTGTTAGTATAGCATCTTGAGCCGCCGTCCATTTAGCCTGCTCACTAATGACTTGGGGATGATTCATTCCCCATTTAGAAAGCAACATTTCTAAAGTACCACTGGATTCACTATAGTCTTTTAAATATTGTTGGAAAACTTGATCGGATTGTAGAGCTAAAGCATCAGCCGCTTGTTGGGGTGATATACGCAAGTTATTAGATAACTGCTGAAGACGATTAGCAATTGATTGTTGTTGTGCTAATGTCTCAGCCCGTTGTTTACGCAGTTGTTCTATATTAGTTAAAAGATCTTTAATTTGTTCAACTGAAGTTAAAGCAGCACGAGCCTTATATTGAGATAGAAGGTTTTGTGCTTCTTTGAGCTTAGCCTGAGAACTTAATAAAGATGCTTTAGTTCCTTCATCTCTACCAGCTGCTACTTCAGATCTAAGTATATTAAGTCTATGCTTTAAAGTATTATAAATAGCCCAGGATTTCTGTTGAGCTTCTTTTGCACTAGAACCAGTAATCTCAAGTTGGATAACTGTTGTGTTATCGATTAATTTTATATGTGGCTTACCAAATTTTTCAGGAGGTATCTTCAAAGAAGCAGCAGCTTCGCTTAAAAGAGGTTCACTTGTGATGATGTAATTGTAGTTGGCTCTGGGATCTGATGAAGAACTGCCAAATGCAGAGACACTAGAAGATGAGGCTTGACCAATATCAGGTATATTAAAATTAACTCCTGCTCCGGAACCTGGTATAATCAAAGCCCACTCGCTGCTATAAACTGGCTTAGCTTTTTTTAAAGAAGTTATAGCAAAACCCCAGATTAAAGAATTAAAAATCAAACCCAAACCTACGTAACGAAATGGTCGCCATAGGTTTACGCCCAATCTCCAACGAGAGGAATAAATTGTCTTTTCTGTACTCATTTTGACATTTCGCTACCTTGATGGAATCGAATAATACATTCAAATACTTGTTTGTATTACAGTAGAAATCATTTCTATTTTTCGCTCCTTTGAAGGAACTAAATAATAAACAGAAAGGTTTTTATCTGTATTCAAAATTGGTATTAATTGAGCAGCAATTACATATTTTTTATAAATTTTTAAGATAGAGATTACAGAAAAAATTAATTATATGCTTATTTAAAAATAGAAAATGGTAATAAAAATGGTGATATCCAACCGCCAATCGTATTGATAAAATCTTTAACATTAGTAAACCTTGAATCATAGCAAACAACACCATCATAAGGCATTAAAAATGGATTTTTTATGTCATTATCAGACTTTCTTAACAGTTCTTCTACGGGTCGATCTAGATATTTAGTCTCACCAGTAATCCGATCAGTGCGGACTAAAGTTGCTCGTCTATGAGCATTAGTTGAGCGAGTTCCCCCCGCACAATTCGCTGCAATCACAGCTTGAGATAAGTGAGAACCATAAGGAAAGCTGCTAGAATCCTGATTAATCGAAGCAGTTGCATTACTAGTAGCAGGAACCGTTAAATTAGACATATATACCTTAATTCCTGGGGGAGTAATGCGAGATGGACGTATCAGATCAGATTGAAATTTTTCTGCTTTAGGAACTACAATTTGATCCCCAGCAATCAGCGGCAAATCGTCAAAAAATTCACCAGTAAAGACACCTGATACATCAACAATTTTTTCTTGATTACCACGAATTAGGCGAATTTCTTTGATATTCGCATTTGGCATTACTCCCCCAGCTGAACGCAGGGCAGAAGTTAAATAGCGATCGCTTGGGTAATTGCCTGATATTTGAGTCGATTGTTGAGCCAGAGAAGCTTGAGCGTCAGAAGCTGCATTAACTAATACAGTACCAGGTTGAAAAACCTCGCCAGCGACACTAACTTGCACAGGTGCCCAATAGACAACTTTAACGCTTACCTGAAGAACATTCGGTTTAAATATTCTTGCCTCCAGCAAAGCCTGAGAAATCACTTGTTCTACTTGTGAGGGTTCTAAACCTTCTACCAGTAAAGGCTGGAGATAGGGTATATTTAGCGTGCCATCCAGATTAACTACATAACTGCCGCTAAATCCTTCTCCCTCAAGAATAAATATATTGAGGCGATCGCCTCTGGAAAGAGGTAAAGCGAAACAAGGTGTTCCTAAAGCCAGAGTTGTTAAAGCCACATTTATGATCCATAGGGCTTTTTTACAGAAACTATTAAACATAAGAGGACTGGCTGTAAATAATACTTCAATCATGTAATGAGATTGAATTGAATCACATTATTAATTGAAATACAATTAAATTTATTTATTCTGATTATTCTTTAAATACTTCTATAATATCCAGAAAATTCTCATAATAAACAGATCATAGGCAACAGCCATCGGTAATAATAACTATAAAAGCGGATGCTGAATATCTATAACCGTAAAATTACGGTAATTTTAATTTTATTGCGGCCTGTGCAACTCGCAGTAACTACTAAGTAGATACAATCCACCTGTACATTTTTAAGCAGCAAATTATATTTATAGCGGTTACTAGTCTGCTAAGGTAAAAATTTATCTGTGTTCATTATGTCTTTGCGTACCTCCCTGAATCGAGAAACGCTATACCTATTTTCAAACATTTGATTTAAAATACAATAATTTATGTATAAATGCTGAGGCATTGCGAGATAATTTTATTTATTTTATAGATAGTAATAGACCTATATAAGTTAGTGAGAAGTTAGCAAAAAAATATTTGGTTTGTCCTAACAATAGCATCTTTGCTTTGATGGTCTTGCTGTCAGTTAACTGCAATTATAGTTCGGCAAACTAATCATTAATCAAAGTAGTATCTACCGCCTTAAAGTTTATCTTGTAATGAAAATGTTTTCTTTTTTTACATAAGCTTGCATAAGCAACTGAAAACTATTTCAACATTTATTTTGTATAATTTGGGCGGAAAAATGTCTCATGGCAAAAAACTTTGATTTAAGTCAACTATGCAATTTAGATGTATGCTCTTGAACTAATTTTATAATTAATGTGAGAAATAAATGTCCTTAAAATCTACACTCAAGAAAATTGTTCCTCTAAGAGTCTTTTACAGAGCCTTGTATCGTAGCGGGATTAAATATAAATTCCGTAAACCCATCATTAAATTCTTGAAATTATCAGGAATGCAGGTGGTAGATAGAAATGATTTACTCAAGACCGCTCCATTTTTTTTTCAAGATACAGATGAAGTAAGTTCTCTCAAGAGAAAAAATGGAGTAGATCACGAGAAGTTTAAGGAATTTGAAAATTTAGTATTTGCTAAACCATTTGTAGCCAGTATCAAGAATGGTGAGCTAGCCGGAAAAAATGCTACTGGGTTTGATAGTCAAGGTAGGGTTATCTTAGAAACAAGCTGGCCTCAATATACAGCAGATCATTTAGCAAGAATTTTATCTCTGAGAACTCTATTCTTAAAAAAGTTCTACCCTTGTACTCATCAAGATACAGTCTTTTCTCTGGTATGTCCTTGGGATAATAATTATTTTCATTGGCTAATCGATTGTCTCACTAGATTAGAAGGCGTAATGGAGTATGAAAGAAAATTTGGTGTCAAAATCAAATTAATCATTCGCCCAAATTTACAACAGTATCAAATAGATAGTTTAAAATTACTCGGTTATAGCGAAGAAGATTATCACGAATGGAATGGAAAAAGGATGTTAGTAAATAATTTACTGGTTCCTTCCTTTCGGCGTTCTGTGCAAGAAGAAGATGGATTTTACTGTCACGTTTCTCCCGCTTCTTGTCGTTGGTTAGCGGAACGGATAATTAATAATCTGCCGGAAAATATTAAGAGTAAACCTACTCCTACCCATATTTATGTCTCAAGACGCAATACCTTAGTCAGAAAGGTAGTGAATGAGCAAGAAGTCATTCAGGAATTAGAAAAGTTGGGTTTTGTAGATTATGTGACGGAGGATTTGAGTTTTGCTGAACAAGTTCATTTGTTTGCTAATGCAAAAATGATAATATCTCCTCATGGAGCAGGATTGACTAATATTATATTTTCTCAGAACTTAAAACTGATTGAACTATTTGCAAAAACTGTACCTGTTGCGTCTTATTATGAGCTATGCGGCGGTTTGGGGTTTGAGTATGCGGCGTTGCTGGGGGATTCTCCAAAAGGTGACTTAAGAACTCATGATGCAGATATGATTGTTGATACCCAAAAATTATTAGACCTCGTGAAGAAGATGAACGTTTAAGAAGCCAGTTCGATTTTTGGGAGTAGCATCAGTACAACGTTTTGCAGGTCAATAAATTATAAAGTTAGGGGCACAACATTGTTGTGCCTTTACAATTATCTTGACTTCACAAATAATCTGCTTAATCAGCACCACTAAAAATTGTAGTGGTCTATCGAATTAATTATGTTGAAATGCAAGATACCCGACTTTTTCAAAAAATCGGGTATCTGATTTCACGGAACATTATGTAAAACAGACAAGTCAGTCTATTGTATAAGTCCTGGTTTGTCTGAAAAAATACGTTGTCTGCGCAACATGCGTATTTTTTGGATAGCATAACCCTCGATTTTGTTATAAAGGTTCTGTGGTAATAGCCAGAGTAAATAGGCTGCTACTAAAGTTGAAATTGTAAATCGAGGTTCTTCAAATACTATCGGCCAGTATGTTTTGAGAGCTTGGTGAATCAATTGTACGGCGACAGCACCCATGCGCAAACGCACAGATGTTCGTGCTAAATATCGTAACTGATACGCTTTAGATAAATTTTCCCATTGAGTAATTAAATTAGGTGCGTAAGAACGAGTCTTTTCTAGTACCTGTTCCCAGGATTCAAATTGCTGCCATAGACTTGCTGAAAGACCTTGAGAATTTACTCTGTATAATGTCAAAGCTTCAGGAATTCCTTCAATCTGCCAATTGGTTTGGATAGCAACACGCAGCCAACATTCAATATCTTCTGCACGCCTAAAGGCTTCATCAAAATAAAAATCTTCGACAGTAGCATGAAGATTTGCAGTAAATTTAATTTCCTCAAACACCTTTCGTCGCACAACTGGCGCTGATCCATTACCAACATGATTACCTTGAAGTAAATGGAATGGGGTAATTTCCTTGAGTCTAGGCATTTGATATTCATTCATGAACTCCCCAGTCTCATTAATAAAAGCAGAGCGGCTAAAACTAACGCCGACAGAAGGGGAGTTTTCTAAATGAATGAGATGTTTTTCTAGTTTTTGTGGTGTCCAGAGGTCATCTGAATCTAAAAATGCTAGATATTCTGCTTGCGCATGGCGAATACCAGTGTTTCTCGCTCCAGCTAATCCTCGATTCTCCTGAGAGATAATTCTGATTCGCGCATCTGTAAATTGCCGACAAATATCAATACTTTTATCTGGCGAACCATCATCAATAATCAATAGTTCAAAGTCTGAGAATGTCTGCGCTAACACTGAAGAGATAGTGTCTGCAATGTAGGCTTCAACTTTATAAACTGGTACAATGACCGAAATTTTCGGCATAGAATTTATCAAATTTTAGGTTTAGATTGAGGTTTTGAGGATTGTATCTGGATGTGTGGCGATGACGTATCTACTTGACCAAAGGGTGAATATAGGTATGGTGACAATATGAACAATTAGCACTGCGGTTGCAACACCAACCAGACCCCATTGGAGACCCACAACTAAACCAACTACTAAGATTGCGGTAAAAATTACATTCCATTTCAAATCGATATCTGGTTTATTAACTGCACGTAGAATTTGCGAAGCTGCATCTCCAAAGGGGCGAGGAATAGCGGACAAACAAATAAGAATCAAAATTGGCACTGCACCTGCTATAACCCACTTTTTACCAAAGATTAAGGGTACATAAAAGGGTGATAGACTAGATTGAAGTAAGATTAGTGGAATTGTAATTAAAGCTACTGTTTTTAATCCTTTAAAGAATCGTTCTTTTAAATGCTCAATATTATTACTGACGGAGCATAAATAAGGAAATAAAGCTGACCCAAACGCTGTAATAATACCAAGGCTAATTCCTAATCCAGCATTAAAAGCAAAATAATATACTCCTAATTGCTCGACTCCTAAAAATGTACCGACTAAGAAATAATCAATATTATTCCTAAGAGTTGCAAGTAGTTGTGAACCCAAGATATTACGACCGAATTTGACTATTATTTGCCAGTTTTTTAACGTAAATTTACTATTGACTCGCCAAGAATGATTAGTATAACACCTCCATACCCAAATAGGAGCTACTAAAATTTTTGGTAGAATAATAGCCCACATTCCCATACCAAGTAAAGCCATGATGATTGTTAAGATGCAATCAACGCAAAGCTGTAACATATGAGTAACAGCTATAACGTTCATGCGATTTTCACGCTGAATTAAAACACATTGAACTAAAGCGATTGGGATGGTTAAATAACATGTTGCCATCAGACAAATAGGCAAAACAAGCTGAATATTTTTATAAGACCAACCGATAATAAAAGCAACAATACATTGGACAATAAAAAGACTACTATATATAACCCAATTCAACCAGTAAGCAGTATTACATAAATCATTGATATCTTCTTCGGAAGATTGAATTAGCTTAACGTCAATTCCACATTGTGCAAATACATTAACAAATTCATTTGTAGTCAATATCAGTGCTGCTAAACCATAGTCAACAGGGCTTAACAAATGAGCTAATGTGACTGTAGTTGCTAAACGGAAGAAGCGATAAACAATTTGCGCTCCCCCCAGCCAGCTAAAATTCTGAATAAATTTATCTGATAGTTTATATCTGAGTTTGTTAGTTAGATCTTTAGCCAAATTCATCTTGATTTATTCCTGAACAATAAGAGAGAAGCTATTTAGTGATTTGACTAAGAAAAGTGTTCCATTCGTCTAAATATTTCTCCCAAGCTCCTGCAACTGATTGGCGACCAATTTGACGTAGTGCTTCTATATCTTGCTCAGGAATGGAGGCGATCGCATGAGCTAGCTTTACGGGATCTTGTGGTGGAACTAGAACACCGCAGTTATAAACTTGTTCAGTCAAACCATCTATTTCAGTAGCAATTACAAACCTACCAGCTGCTTTAGCTTCTACACCAACAATTCCCATTGGTTCCCAGCGCGAGGGAATAGCTACTGCATCACAAGTTTGGAGAAACTCAGGTACATTATCAATTCTGCCAATAAATTCAACGTTACTGACTCCTTGAGCTAATTGTTTTAATTTGAGTTCTTCATCACCTTCACCAGCAATGCGTAATTTAATCGGTGAATCAGAAATTAATTTCATTGCTTCTAGCAAAATATCAAATCCCTTTTGCGGGTGAAAACGACCATAAGCTCCGACAATTAACGGCTGTTCTATAGGTTTTATTGGAACTGTTAAGAAATCACTGAGAATTCGACACTGCTGAATTAAAACTAATTTTTTATCCGCCACTAAGCGATTTTCCTGTAACCATTTTTTCTGTCCAGCAGAAATAGCTATTACCCAGTCAGCAATACCATAAGATAATTTGAGCATCAAATAAAATCGAAATTTATGAGTAACATTACATTGCACAAATCCTTCAGAATAATGATGCTCCTGAATAACTATTTTGGCTTGGGGATTTCGGATTTTGATGATTAATAATTTCAGTAATCGTTGCCAATTACGAGAATCGTGGACAATAATTGCTTTAAATAAATCTTTCTTATCTTCAGATAATTTTTCACTAGAGCCAATAATAAAGTCCCATTTTTCCTTTAAAGAGGAAGAAGTCAAACTTTTCAGGGCAGACATAATTCCACCCATTCTTGTGTCGCTGATTAAATGTAATACTTTTGGTTTCATGTTCAAACTCAGAGATCATCAATAAGAATTCAAAATTTGACTGTTAACCTTCAGCAGTTAACAGCCAATACAAAAAATGTACAAGTTAGCTTTCGACTTTGGTTAGGCTAACACCGAGAGAAGTCGAGACTGAAGATGAATGAAAATTGATTTTGTTAAAGAACAATAATGGTGATGTAATTAAACAAATTGGTCTTGGCTAATTTGGCGTTTTTGGTTAGCGCCTGTGATTTTCAAACTGAGAAATTCTAGCTGAGAGTAGAATGATTGAGGTAGAAGCCGCAGCAAATAAGCAGCCAATAAAGTCAAGATTGTGCGATGAGGTTCTGCTAAAAGTATTTGCCAATGGGTCATCAAAGCACGGTTAATCAATTCTACTGCAACCTTACTATCACGCTGTCTCACAGCTCGACGCGCTAGGTATCTTAATTGATAAGCTCTAGCGGGATTTTCCCATTGTGTAATAAACTCTGGGGCGTATACTTTGGCTTTATCAATAATCCGCTCCCAAGATTCTAGCTGCTTGAGCAGATTTGCAGACAAACCACCAGAATTGACACGATATAAAGTCAAAGCTTCAGGAATCCCTTCAATTTGCCAATTGGTTTGCAGAATGATTCGCAACCAACATTCTATATCTTCAGATTGACGGAAGTGTTCATCAAAATACCAGTCTTCCTGGATGCCATCAACAGTCTCTGGAAATTTAATTTCTTGAAAAACTTCCCGGCGAATGACTACGGCTGAACCGTTACCTATAGGATTACGGCAGAATAAATCACTGGAACTAATATCTTTGAGTTTAGGCATTTGATAAATGCCTAAAGGCTTTCCTTGTTCATCAATAAAGGCAGAACGGCTAAAACTAATACCCACAGTTGGGTTATGGTCTAAATGATGTAGATGCTTTTCTAATTTCTGCGGTAGCCATAAATCGTCTGAATCTAAAAAGGCTAAATATTCTCCTTTAGCATGGCGAATACCTGTATTTCTCGCTCCAGCTAATCCGCGATTTTTTTGGCTAATGATTTTGATTCTCGTATCGGAAAACCCTCGACAAATCTCGACACTGCGATCGCGTGACTCGTCATCTATAACTAATAGCTCAAAGTCCTGCCATGTCTGCTGCAAAATTGAACTAATTGTTTCATGTATGTACTTCTCTACTTGATAGACAGGCACAATAACAGAAACTTTAGTATGACCACTCATTGTCAAATTAATAACACTAATGTCTCTACAGACTAAATAAAATTATTTATACTGACATCAGTGCATATACTTATTTACCGGAAATTATTAACGTCGGATTTAGTACTTTTTCCCTTGATAAATATATTGTATTTCCATTAAATGTGTTTATTGACTTAGTGCCTAAATCCAGAAGCTTTATCCAGCCTAAAAAATAAAATACTAGCTATGCTTTGAGAATAAATTGGTAGCAAATATTGCAAGAATTATCTGGAAAATTCTGAAAACTTGTGAAATAGTGTATAAAGGTCAATAAGTGAGAAGTTAGAAGTTAGGAAGCAATTTATAACTTCTCCAAAAAGGTGTTCAATAATTTTGAACCAAATTTTCCGCAAAAATTACTAGAATCTGACTTTTATCAACGGCAAAAGAGAATTTTAAGGGAAATTTATCTCTATCTATGAAAGTATTATTAGTTTGCTCGTCAGGTGGACATTTTAAAGGTATAGAGCAATTGCGTCCGTTTTGGGAACAGCATGAACGGGTTTGGGTGACTTTTAAAACTGCAACTACACAAGCTGCTTTGGCTCAAGAAACAGTGTATTGGGCTTTTAGTCCGACTAATCGCAACCTACCGAATTTGTTCAAGAATTTGCTTCTAGCTTTTCAAGTCATCAGCCAAACGCAACCAGACTTGATAATTTCTACAGGTGCGGGTGTTGCTGTCCCCTTTTTGATGATTGGCAAATTATTCGGTAGCAAAACAGCATTTATTGAATCTGTAACTCGGATTCAGACTTTAAGTTTATCAGCCAAATTACTTTTGCCTTTTCTCAGCGTCCTTTATGTGCAATGGCCGCAACTTCAAGCCCGTTATCCCCAAGCCGAACTCATCATTCCTCAGGAAAGCGTATGATTTTTGTCACAGTTGGCACAGAACAGTATCCCTTCAATCGCCTCATGTCTTGGGTTGAGGTCTTGCTCCAAACTCAACTAATTGAAGAAGACGTTGTTGTTCAATATGGTAGTTCTAACGCCGTCTTACCCGCTGGTGCTAAGGTTTATCGTTTTGTCAAAGAAGAACAATTTCAGGAATTGATTCAGCAAGCGCGAATAGTGATAGCTCATTGTGGGGAAGGAACCTTACTGCTGTTGGATTCTCTGGATAAACCTTATATTTTGGTACCTCGCAGCCAGAGATTTGGTGAACATGTTGACGAGCATCAAGTAGAACTAGCGCTAGCACTGTCACAGATCAATGTACCTATAGCCTGGTCGCCAGGAGATTTGGTGCGATTTATCGAAAACCCCAGACAAGTGTCCGTTGCTGACGTATCTACTGCTACGGCGATCGCACTATGCAATAGTCTGCAATCTCGTTTTGGTCAAACTTTTCCACAACTTTCCGTAGGTGTATCCAAATGATGAGTTCTCATCCTAAAACTACAAAATCTCTAGAGACGACTCGTAAAGGCAGCATTCTCTTAGTCCAACTACCTTCAAGATTAACTGTCATCGAGGCTGTTTCCTTCCGCAAGGAGTTTCAAACTTGGTTAGAAGACGAGAATATCGCCAAAATTATCTTAGATTTTGGCAAAACCACAATTATCGATAGTAGTGGTGTTGGCTCGTTGATAAGTAATCATAAATCTGCACAGGGGAAAAAGATTGAATTAATTTTTTGGAGTGTCCAGCCGCAAGTGCAACTGGCTTTTTCCCTGGTAGGTTTAGAGCAGATATTTAATATTGAAGCTCACACTGAGGCGATTATCCCGACTGCAAACCGCAAACTTGAACAGCGTCCACCCTTAACCCATCCTTCGGTGCGATCGCCCATCAAACGCGCCATTGATATTGTCGGTGCAATTCTGGGATTGCTTGTCACCGCTTTGTTATTTGTGCCGATTGCGATCGCGATTAAACTTGATAGTCCTGGGCCTGTATTGTTTAGTCAAATTCGCTGTGGCTGGATGGGGCGACGGTTTCGCATTTGGAAGTTTCGCTCAATGGTAACAAATGCGGAAGCGCTCAAAGATACTATTGCTAACCAAGCAGCTGGTGCTTTTTTCAAAAATGATAGTGATCCGCGGATTACCCGTGTTGGGCGCTTTCTCCGCAAAACTAGTTTAGATGAATTCCCCCAATTTTGGAATATTCTCATCGGAGATATGAGCTTAGTGGGAACTCGTCCCCCAACTCCCGATGAGATAGAAAAATATGAAATTACTAATTGGCAAAGACTGGATGTCAGACCCGGACTCAGTGGCGAGTGGCAAGTCAACGGCCGCTCAAAAATCCGTAATTTTGAGGATGTCATCGAACTCGATTTACGCTATCAAAATAATTGGAGTTTACTTTATGATTTAAAGTTAATTTTTAAAACGATTCTTGTGGTTTTCCAAAAAGATTCTGGGGCTGTCTAAATGTCACTGCAAACAAATTCATTCATTCATCATTCTGACCTACAAGTTGCCAGCGATTTAGATGAAATGGCAACAGTTGTCGAATGGTTTGAGCAATTCAACTGTAAACAGCTACCTTACCAAATGTGGATAGAAGCTCAAACTGCATTGCTTGAAGGCTTTACTAATGTAGTGCGTCATGCTCACAGCCACCTGAGTCCACAAACTCCTGTTGACTTAGCAGCGAAACTTGACTCAGAATATTTCCAGATTTCTATTTGGGATCAAGGTGATATTTTCAATTTAGAAGCACTCTTAGAACAACTCAATCAACAGACTAGCGATCGCCATTTTAACCCTTTGGATCATGAAGCTCATTGGGGCTGTATTTTTCTTTTGAAGCTCAGAAGAGACTACGGTTGGACTGTTAGCTACACTCGGGAAGCAGGAGATAGAAACTGCTTGTTATTAAAGAAAAACATCGCTCTTTAATACAGAGACTAATTCGCCAAAATTCAGCGACAGTTATTTTCCATACAAAATCAGGAAAAATCTAAATTTCTTAATTTTGGCATTTGCATTGTCATGGGACAATAAAGACAGAGTCGAACTTCTTTTTTCCCTAATTTCTGCATCTTACCTATTATTGCAATCACAGCTTGTTAATCAAATTTATGGATTACAAAATGAAAATTATTCAACCAGTAGGAATTTTTGATGGTAGACAAGGTAGAGAAATTCATAACCAGATTTGTAAATTTATTGACACAGGCCTCGAAACATTTTTGTTGGATTTTCAATCTGTTAATTTTATGGACAGTTCAGGATTTGGCACTCTCCTGTTAATCCTAAAAACCGTGCAAAAAGAACAAGCAAGGCTGGTAATTTGTTCTATTAATGAACAAATTAGGATGATTCTAGAACTCAGCGATACAACAAAAATTTTTGAAGTGCTGCCGGATCAAGATACATTTATTAAAAATCTTACTCTGGCTTAAATTCAATTTCTAATAAAGAACAGTCATCGTTAAATATTTGACTACCTGTTACCTTTTTGATCGTCTCTAAAACCTGGCT
The DNA here is from genome assembly GCF_963875285.1 of Calothrix sp. NIES-2100. Taxonomy (NCBI): domain Bacteria; kingdom Bacillati; phylum Cyanobacteriota; class Cyanophyceae; order Nostocales; family Calotrichaceae; genus Calothrix; species Calothrix sp. NIES-2100. Next base: position 5,495,859 of record NZ_CAWNLA010000001.1, on the reverse strand, counting down.
GATATCAGTGTAAAATTCTTGATTGCAAACAGTGAGTAAATCAATGAAGCTGTTAAAATTCCACATATTCCCATCAGACTGTTCTACCTCATAAACTCCATCACTAAAAACATAAAGTTTACTCCCAGATGGAATGTCACATACAGCATTATGATATTGGGCTTGGGTAAATGCTCCGATAGGTAAGCCGCGGATAATTAATTGTTTTACTTCTAAGCCAGAGTCATTTGAAGGCGATAGTAACAAAGCTGGAGGATGTCCAGCACTAGAGTAAGTTAATTGATAGGAACTTAGGTTAAAAACCCCATACCAAATAGTAAAGTATTGGGAATTGTGCTGATCCATTTGAAATACTTGATTTAAATCTTGGAGAACTTCCGATGGATTATAGAGACTGGCTTTAGGGAGAGAATGCGATCGCAACAGATTATGTATAGAAATTGAAGGTAGCGCCGCCGCTAATCCATGACCGGAGACATCCAGAAGGTATATTACTAGGTTATCCTCATCTAGCCAATAATAATCAAAGCAATCGCCTCCCAATTGATGAGAGGGTAAAAACTGAGAATTGATGGTAACTTTTCCCGATATCGGTGCGGGAAGAATGGATTTGACATAATCCGCAGCTTCATTTAATTCTGTTTCTAAAAGCTGCTTTTGGATTTGTAAATCTTGCGCCAATCTTTTCAGTTCTTGATTCATCTGATAAAGTCTTAGTCCAGCACGAACTCGTGCTTTTAACTCATTCACTTCAATGGGTTTGCTTAAGAAATCATCTGCACCTGTATCTAAACCTTCAACTCTGTCTTCTACAGCTTTGCGTGAGGTGAGGAGGATGAAAAATGTCGTTGATAGGGATGGTTCAGATTTAATTTTGCGACATACTTCTAAACCATCCATTTCCTCCATTTGCCAATCAGAAATAATGAGGGCTGGCTGGTATTTATAAGCTTGTTCTACTCCTTGTAGTCCATTTGTTGCCAGAATGACTTCATATCCCTGAGCTTGAAGAGTTTGCTTTAAAACTAATTGAATAACGCGGTCGTCATCAATTACTAAAATTTTTACTGGAGAATTAGATATTTCCGTCATATTTGCTAGAGATTAATATATTTAATTTAGGAAAATAAAAGACAATGTTTGAAAATTTGCTAGTAAGGACTGAAGTCCTCACTACGAACTTTATAAATTTTCTGAGGTTGAGTATTAAAGGAAATTAAGGTTTTGCAGAGCCGCTACCACATCACTATATTCCGTCTCTAGCTGATTAACCAGCCCAGAAAGTTCCTCTAATGATTGCTCTGGAGCAGCATTCTCTAAAGTTTCACAGATGTCTCCCAAGTGAACAGCACCAATACTCACACTGGGCGATCGCAAAGCATGAGCTGCTTTTTGTAACTTCGATCGGTCTCCAACTGCAACTGCATCCTTGATTGTCTGGATTCTTTCAGGAGTATCTTCTAGGTAAACCTGGATCAGTTCAGCGACTAGGGAATCGCCATCACTACCTGCCATAGCTTGCAGTTCTTGCAGACAACGCGGGTCAATTACCTCTCGTACAGCCGATTCTGTTGATGTGGAGAGCAATGCAGATTCAGCTACATCAATTGATTCGGGAGATTCTGAGGCTTGATGATGCTGAATATCAAACTTTTTCAGAACTGCTTCCAGCGCTTCCAAGCTAATCGGTTTACTGATGAAATCATCCATACCGACAGTTAAACACTCCTGACGATCTTCTGGACGAGCATGGGCTGTCATGGCAATGATCCAGGGTTGAGCGCTCTCAGAAAATTCCTCACGAATCCGGATAGTTGTTTCCCAACCATCCATTTCCGGCATTTGGATATCCATAAACAAAACATCATAGAGTTGCCTTTGTAAGGCTTCCAGGGCTTCACGCCCATTATTAGCCACATCCGCTCGGTAACCCAATCGCTGCAACATCTTCAGAGCAATTTTCTGATTCACCAACACATCCTCAACTAAGAGAATTTTCAAGGGCAAACTTTGGCCCAGCTGAGCATCAATGTTGGGCAGATTTGCTGTTGGTAAGCGAGAGTAAGAAGGAATGGTAATTTTCTGATCGATGCGTCGGGTAGACCAGTTACCACGCACTATTTGTAAGAGTGTATTGTGTAACTGATACTGTCGTACAGGCTTCTGTAAAAAAGCAGTAAACTCAGCGGCTATTTCCTTGATTTCTACAGTTTGCTTACCTTTAAAACTCAACATTACCAAAGGTAAATTCTGCTGTCTCGGTATAGCCCGGATTTGAGCTATCAAATTGAGAATATTCAAGTCGGAACTATCAATATCTAATATCGCCATATCAAAGTCATTTTCTGCCATTAACCCCAGAGCAGCCATACTGGATTTTACAGTTTGGACATCTACTCCCAAGCTCTGAATTTGCGAAGTTAAGCATTTCCGCAAATTGGCGTTATCTGCTGCTAGCAGTAATCGCTTACCAAAAAGTTCTGGATAGATACTCCAAGAACTCTCGATGGCAGAAGCATCAACTTGCAGCGTTGCAGTGAAATAGAAGCTAGAACCTTTACCAGGTTCACTTTCTACCCACATTCTGCCCCCCATAATTTCGCTCAGACGCTTGCTGATTGCTAATCCTAAACCAGTACCGCCATAACGTCGAGTCATGGAAGCATCGACCTGACTGAAGGGCTTAAATAGTCTATTCAGGCGATCGCGTTCTATCCCAATACCTGTATCGCTCACCGTAAATAGAAATTCGTAGTACACATAATCGGCAGTAGTAGCTTTCTTTTTGAGAACTTGCTCCTTCACGGCGATCGTGACCACAATTTCGCCATCATTGGTGAATTTAACAGCATTACTGACTAAATTCCACAAAATCTGGCGCACGCGGGTAATGTCACCAATAATTAAGGCTGGTGTGCGCGGTTGGAATTGGTACATTAGTTCAATGCCTTTGGCGGCGGCTTGCGGAGCCAGTAAATCCAAGGCTTCTTCTACACAAACTTGCAGGTCAAAGGGCTGTTCTTCCAGCTCTAAATTGCCAGACTCAATTTTAGAAAAGTCGAGAATGTCATTAATAATAGTTAATAATGTATCGCCACTATTACGGATAGTTTCTACATAATCAAGTTGCTCAGGCTGAAGGGAAGTATCCAAAAGTAATCCAGTCATGCCGATGATGGCATTCATGGGAGTACGAATTTCATGGCTCATGGTGGCGAGGAAATTACTCTTAGCTATATTGGCAGTTTCCGCTGCTTGTTTAGCAAGGTTAAGTTCTTCATTCTGCTGTACAAGCAAATCGGCTTGACGAGTTTCCTGTACCAGCAATTGCGCTTGGGTGAGAGCAATACTCATTTGATCTGCTAGATGTTTGAGGAGATCTAACTCTAATTCCGTCCATTCTCGAGGGCGATCGCACTGATGGACAATTAATAATCCCCACAAATCTTCCCGCACCAAAATCGGTACAACCAGATTGGCTTTCACCTGACACTGCTCGATATTGCAAGGTTTAAATTCAGTGTGCTCTAAATCAGAAATGACACTAATTCGTCCGTCACGATACAAATCTAGATATCTATTCTGAAGACAAGTATCGCAAATATCCTGATTTAAAATCACTGACCATTCTGGGACTACTGCTTCCTGCACAACTTTGCCAGAACCATCAGGGTTAAGTTGGAAGATGAGAACGCGATCGGCCTGCAAAATTCGCTGAACTTCGGTTACTGTTGTTTGGAGAATTTTTTCTAGTTGCAGAGACTGACGAATTTCTTCGGTAATTTGCTTGAGTAGCAAAGCGCGTTGGTACTGCTGCTGTAGCGCTGCTTCTGAGAGTTTGCGTTCGGTAATATCCAGATGGGTTCCTACCATCCTCAGAAATTTTCCTTGGAAATCACGGTTGACTAACTTACCTCGATCCAGAATCCACTTCCATTCTCCAGATTTCGTCAGAAAACGGACTTCAACCTCATAAAAAGCTGTCTTACCTTTGATATGCTCTATCAGTCGTTGCTGCATCAACCGTTTGTCTTCGGGATGAATCAATCTATTTCTAACTTTAATATTGTCTTCTAGCTCCTCTGGGTCGTATCCCAGCATTGTGCACCAGCGTGGGCTACGATAAACTTCTCCAGTCGCTAAATTCCAGTCCCAAAGTCCTTCCTCTACTGCATCCAGAGCCAATTTTAACTGTTCTTCACTTAACCTCAAGGCATTTTCTGATTGTTTGCGCAGGCTAATATCGCGATATTTCCACAAATGTCCATAAAATTTTTCATCAACAATAATAGGTACATAATCTTGTTCAAACATTCGTCCATCGTGAAGTTGCCATTCTTGATTGACAACTATTTCACCTTTGTTGAGGATGTCATCCAAGCGTTGGGTAAATTTTTCTGGATCTGCAAAAAGTTGTTTGCTCATCTCGGCTGATTGTCGACAATCATTACCTTGTAAAGCTTCTGGCGGTTGGGGAATACCAAATAAATTACAAAACTCTTGATTTGCGAGAATAACCTGTCGGTTCTCGTTTTCTAGCAAAATACCAACCTGTAAACTTTCAATTAACGTTCTCAGTCTTGAAGCTGTGGCTCTTAATTCAGACCGTTGTTGTGTGAGTTTCGTGGTTAATTTTTTGGCATCTGCAAGGGCGGAATTTTTCGCTTGCAAGAGAAACAGATAATCGGAAACAGAGTCATAGAGAGGAAAATCATCTATGCTCAGTTCTAGTTTCTTGAGATCGACAATATCAGTAATCCAGGGAGAGCCAATAAACACCAAATAATCGCAATCCTCCAGATATACCATTTGTCCCTTAAGCTGCATTTCTTTGTGTTGAGATTGCAAAAGAAACAGCGATCGCGTTTGTTGGCAAATGGCTTCAAAGTAAACTGGACAGTTGGGGCGATTAATCTGGAAATGTTCTTCTAGGGAAGTACCGAGGATTGTCATCGGTTCTAGAATGCGCTGAAGTACCTCACCCATCTGGACAATCTTCATCTGTCGATCTATAACCAGATGGAAGGGAAACAAAGTTGCAAATTGACCAGCACTAAGACTGAATTGCCTGAACTCAGTAACCTGATTATTTGTCATCGGCGTGAGAATGGTTGTACTTAATTGAGAAGATATCGTGAGCATCACCCCGCTCACGAAAACTAGTTTGAGTCACATCCACCTCAGTGTGAAAGCGTTTTCCTAATCCGTGGAGTAAACCCATCACCATCGGAGCTAATCCTTGTCGTGTAGATTGGTAGTGGAGATCCAGCGATTTTTCACTGGTGTGTTCACAGTCAAAAGATGGGGGACGAAGTTGCGAAAAACTCAACCCTACTCGCGCATGAAGGTTATCAAGATTCTCTATAAACTGGGGTAAGGAATTTCCAGCACTCGCTAAAAGCTCCCCATAGCCTTCTTCCGCAGTATAGGTAACCCAGTATTCTCCAAAAGCTTTGAGAATTTCGTGTGCCGGCATCCCCAATACCTCACAAGCTGCTCCAACCAAACGATAAGTAACATCGTCAGAATAAGCATCCATACCGACAAAAAAGTCGATATCCTCAAGTTCAGCCTTTTGCTTAATCTTTTCCCAGGTATCCTCATCGTGGTATTTGCAAATCATCTCTTCAATTGCTTTGTTGACTAAACCGTACATTGCCCTAGCTCCTAAAAAAGCAGTATTTATACGTAAGTAATATTACAGATTTGCTAGTAGCTTTTAAACTGAATATTATAGAGAGTAATTTAACATATCTAATGTAATCAAGCTATACAGAATCATATCCAGTACAATTTAATATTGATCTCTATAAACACAAGTATAAAAAATACTTTAATTAAAATTTAATTTTTCAATTAGTAATATATTTTACACAACATCTCTCGGTTATCAGGAATAAAAATAATATTTAGGTCATTACTTAAGTTGTTATCTAAATTCGATTTGATTTTTGCAGCGATGACTTAATATTAAAATTAAGTGTATTCAGGTGGTAAATGCCTTACATATTCGGTTTTTTGTCGCAATACCCACTACGTAATATTTCCAAAATCAGGTAAGAATCCTATAGTTAGAAAAGATGGTAAACGTAAATCAAATAAAAAATGTTAAAAAATGTAGTGGTACTAATAATTAAAATTGGAAATGTTAAAACGTTTAAAGATTGGCAGCAAAATTGGGTCTAGTTTCGCTCTAGGTCTGGCAATTTTAAGTGCGCTGGGATTCATCTCCTATCGCACTACTAACGACTTGATAACCACTTCATACTTGGAAAATCATACATACCAAGTTCTGGGATTGCTTCAAGACTTAAATAGCAAACTGCAACAAGCAGAAACTGGACAGCGTGGTTACATAATTACTGGTGAAAAGCGTTATTTAGATCCATATCATGCGGCGATTGAATCCTTAGATCAACCTCTGAAAAAACTCCGCACTTTAACTAATGATAACCCCCAACAACAAGGTCAGCTGGATGTGTTACAGCCGCTAATCGCCGAAAGGCTGACTGTGATGCAAAGAATTATTTACTTGCGCGATACTCAAGGCTTAGAAGCAGCTAGAAAGGCAATTCTCAGCGATGAGGGAAAGCGGTTAATGGATAGAATCCGCAACCTAACTGATGAGATGAAAACAGAGGAGAATGAATTATTAATTCAGCGCTCAAACAAAGCAAAAGTTGCCGCTAGACAAACTATTGCTACTATTACTTATGGTATTCCCATCTCTTTTATATTGATAGCTTTGATTGGGTATTTCTTATCGCGTCATATCTCTAAACCTCTGGAAAAAATTTCTCGCTTAGCAGCTAAGATTGCTGATGGTGATTTAGCGGCTGACTTACCGAATACAGAACGCCAAGATGAGGTAGGTGTACTAACACGCAGTTTCAATCAAATGATTGTTAATTTACAAAAAACTCAGCAAAAAAATGAAGAAGAAAATTGGTTAAAATCCAACTTAGCTGAGTTGAGTAACAGCCTGCAAGGGCGCAGAAATTTAGTAACTGTTACTGAGTTAATTTTATCCAAGTTAGTGCCTTTAGTCGGAGCGCAACATGGTGTTATTTATTTAATGGATACGCTAGAAAATCAGCCTAGACTCAAGTTATTTAGTAGCTATGCTTACAGAGAGCGAAAAAATTTAGCTAATCAATTCCGCCTAGGAGAAGGCTTAGTCGGTCAGTGTGCTTTAGAAAAGCAAAGAATTTTACTAACACAAGTGCCTCATGATTATATTCGTATTAGTTCTGGCTTAGGAGAAGCTCCGCCATTAAATATTGTGGTGTTACCTGTGTTATTTGAAAAGCAGGTAAATGCTGTAATTGAATTAGCATCATTTTCAGCTTTTAATGAATTACATTTAACTTTTTTAGAGCAAGTAAGTGAAGTTATCGGCGTAGCATTAAATGCGATTAATGCCGATATGCTAACTCAGCAACTCCTCGAGCAATCTCAGGCATTAACTGAAGAATTACAAAATCAACAAGGCGAACTGCAAAACAGCAACCAACTATTACAAAAACAGGCACAGGAGTTAGAAGAATCTCAACAACTCTTGCAGCAACAACAGGAGGAATTAAAACAATCTAACGAGGAATTACAAACTTTAAATGAGGAGTTGGAAGAAAGAACAGAATTATTAGCAGTGCAAAAACGAGAAGTTGAGGTTAAAAATCAACAAATTGAACAAGCAAGGCTGGCTTTGGAAGAGCAAGCGAAAGCATTAACTTTATCTTCCAAATACAAGTCAGAATTTTTAGCAAATATGTCTCATGAGTTACGAACACCGCTGAATAGTTTGTTAATTCTAGCCAGATTAATGTCAGAAAATTCTCAGGGTAATTTAACAGATAAACAAATTGAATATAGCCAAACTATTTATGCTGCTGGCAATGATTTATTAGCCTTAATTAATGATATTTTGGATTTAGCTAAAATTGAATCTGGTAAGTTTAATCTCGAAATTATGCAATTTAATTTTGTTGATTTACAAAGTCACTTGCAAGCAAACTTCCGACAACTAGCGCAAAATAAAGGACTAACTTTTAATCTAGAATTAGATCGGCAATTGCCAGATAAATTTAAAAGTGACCCCAAACGGTTACAACAAATTTTGAATAATTTGTTGGCGAATGCTTTTAAATTTACTGAACAAGGAGGAGTAAGTTTAGAAGTTAGGTTAGCAGATAAAGACACAGTTGCTTTTGCTGTTAGCGATACAGGTATTGGGATTGCAAAAGAAAAACAGCAGTTGATTTTTGAAGCATTCCAACAAGCAGATGGTACAACTAGCCGCAAATATGGCGGAACAGGCTTGGGTTTATCTATCAGTCGGGAACTAGCTCATCTGTTAGGTGGGAGAATTGAATTGGTTAGTCAACCAGGACAGGGAAGCACTTTTACTCTTTATTTACCGCTGCAAGGAATTCAAACAAGTGTAACAGGTAAAGCCGGAGAAATTGTGAGGGATAATAACCAGGAAGATAAACAGCAAACTTCTCTAATAAAGCGTGTTTCTCCATCTTTATCAGTCCCTATTTCCCCCAATCCCCAAACCGAAATTGCTGACGATAGAGAAACTATTCATGCCGGTGACAGAGTTTTGCTGGTAATTGAAGATGATGTGAAATTTGCTCGCATTTTGCTAGAAATGTCACAACAACAAGGGTTTAAAGTTTTGGTGGCTTTACATGGTCAACAAGGTTTGGCGCTAGCACAACAGTTTAAACCTGATGCGATTACTTTAGATGTTTGTATGCAAGATATGGATGGTTGGATGGTGTTAGACCGTCTCAAACATAATTTAGAAACTCGCCATATTCCAGTACACATACTATCTATTGATGATCGGCAGCAACGTGGGTTAGATTTGGGAGCGATCGCTTACTTACAAAAACCTGTTTCTAAAGAACAACTAACAGAGGCGTTAACTAATATTAAAGCTTTTATTGAGCGGAAAGTTAAAAATTTACTCGTAATTGAAGATGACCCAGTACAAGCCCGCAGTATTATTGAATTGATTGGTAATGGTGATGTTCAAAGTACCGCAGTTAATACAGCTGTCGCCGCTTTAACGACACTGCGATCGCAGCGGTTTGATTGTATTGTGTTGGATTTAGGGCTACCTGATATGAACGGGTTAGAACTAATTGAGCAAATTAAACAACAATCTGACTTAGTGAAGATTCCCATCATTGTATATACAGGGAAAGAACTCTCCCGTCAAGAAGAAACCCAATTGCGACGACTGGCGGAAACTATAATTATTAAAGATGTGCGATCGCCTGAACGTTTACTCGATGAAACTGCTTTATTTCTACATCGTATCCAGGCTAATTTACCCCAGCAAAAGCGGCAAATTTTAGAGCAGCTTCGCAGTTCCGATCCCATACTTGCACAGAAAAAGATTTTAATTATAGATGACGATGTGCGCAATATTTTCGCCATCACCAGCTTGCTCGAAAGTTACCAAATGCAAGTATTTTTTGCAGAAAATGGTAGAGATGGTATAGAAATATTGCAAGCTAATCCTGATGTCAATGCCGTATTGATGGATGTGATGATGCCGGAAATGGACGGTTATGAAGCAACTCGTGCTATCCGTCAGCAGCAGCAATTCCGTTCTCTACCGATAATTGCTTTAACTGCGAAAGCCATGCAAGGCGATCGCGAAAAATGCATCGAAGCCGGAGCATCAGATTATATTACTAAACCTGTAGATACAGAGCAATTACTTTCTTTATTGCGGGTTTGGTTATATCGCTAAAATGCTGGAATTACCACCGCCACCACATCCATATTTAACCTTAGATAGATAAAACATCTACTTTTGGTAGGTAGCAGATGCACTCTACTTTAAACCATATTAAATAGTAATATAACAATTCTATTTGATATCCAAACAAAAGGGACAAAAGGGACAAGGAGGAAAAATGTTTGTAACTCATTTAGGACTGCCATATAACAATTCTATTTAAGTTGTCGCTAAAAATTTTGATGGGGTGCAATATCACCAACTTCTTGAAGGATGCTGATAGCGAATTGTGGGTTTCTTCTCTCAATAGGGATATACACTCTCGCTTACCCGACCGCCCGCAAACTCGAAGCCCGTCCGCTATCGTTACAAAGCCCACTTTTATTGGCTAAATAATTCAGCCCACAAAGGAGAGCTTTGTTTGCGTAGCCGCACCCTTAGAGGGTGAGGGCGAATATAGCGCAACTGCACATAGAATTGGTATAAAGCTGATTTTCATTACAAGTCGATTGCAAGAATAACCAGGTTTCGTTGAGCAACCTGGTTTTGGCATTTTTAGCGTAATATTATTTTGATAAATATTTTCTTAATAAGCAATTGGTTACTAAATAAAATTACAAATAAAGCGCAAATGCAGGCAGAAAATTTTATTGACAATCAAGTCACTAGGTATTTTACATTTGATTATGGCTAATATGAAATATCTTTATAATTTATTAATTTTGACTAGAATTATCAGATAAATCTTTAAGCTTCTAACTATCAGATGATCTACTTATCTGACTTGAGACAGTCGTGACACTACAATCAAAATTGTATTCTACAAATAAGTATTATTCAATATATTGGGTACAGAGCAATGTATATTTCTCCAGAAAGAGCCAACAATTGTGAAATATTGGTTTTGCAATATTTACAGCAAAGTCACTAATTAATGCTTGCTTGCTCTGGCTATGAATTCACCTAAACCAAAATTAGAGGATATCGAAATTCATTTACTAATTGAAGGAGTGTACCGCTATTGGGGTTACGATTTCCGCAATTATGCCTTATCTTCTCTCAAACGTCGTATTCATCATTTTTTGCGCAAAGAAGGTTTCACCAGCGTTTCTGATTTACAAGCGCGGGTGCTGCACGATCAGCATTGTTTAGAAAGATTTTTGCTGAGTCTCACAGTAAATGTAACTTCAATGTTTCGCGATCCGAGTTTTTATGTTGCTTTGAGAAATCAAGTAATTCCGTTGTTGCGTACCTATCCTTTTATTCGCATTTGGCACGCTGGATGCTCAACGGGAGAGGAAGTTTATTCAATGGCGATTTTATTACAAGAGGAAAATCTTTATCAACGTTGCCGTATTTATGCTACTGATTTTAATGAAAAAGTACTGCAAAAAGCTAAAACTGGCATTTATTCTTTAAAAATCATGCAAGATTACACCCAACTGTATCTTAAAGCAGGTGGAAAACAGTCTTTTTCTGAATACTATACCGCAGCTTATGATAATGCTATTTTTCGTGCATCCTTACGACAAAATATGGTTTTTGCTCAACATAACTTAGCAACAGATAGTTCTTTTAATGAATTTCATATAATTATTTGTCGTAATGTTTTAATTTATTTCAACCAAATTCTCCAAAAGCGCGTACATGAACTTTTTTATCATAGCCTTTGTCCTTTTGGTATCCTAGGTTTAGGAAGGCAAGAATCAATTCGTTTTACTAACCATGACCAACAATACCAGGAGCTTGTCAAAGGTGAAAAGCTCTATCGGAGGTTGAATTAGTGGCAGCTAAAATTGTGGTAATTGGTGCATCTGTCGGGGGGTTATCTGCGATAAAAATTTTGCTGCAAAATATTCCAGAAGATTTGAAATCTCCCATTATAGTTGTGCAACATCGCCATCCAGACTCTCGTGATAAATTGAGAGATATATTGCAGGAATATACATCCTTAAAAATCAGAGAAGTCGAAGATAAAGATGAAATTTCAGCAGGATATGTTTATTTAGCACCTGCTGATTACCACCTGTTAGTTGAACCAGGTTTTTTTGCGCTTTCTACAGATGAGCCTGTTTCCTATGCTCGACCTTCAATTGATGTTTTGTTTGAGTCTGCTGCTGATGTTTATGGTGCGCAAGTGATTGGTGTGATCTTAACAGGAGCGAATGAAGATGGTGTGCAAGGTTTAAAAATGGTGAAGTTGCACTTTGGTATTGCAATTGTTCAAGAACCTACTACCGCTGAATGTCCTGTAATGCCAAAAGCTGCTATTAATGCTGTTGCTGTAGACTGGATTTTACCCCTAGAAGCAATTGCCAAAAAATTAGTTTACCTATGTCAACTGAAGGAACCAAGTATGAAGTATAAAGGATGAAATTACCCCACCGATAAAGGTATGGTGTATGAATTATTCCAGTTGGTAAGTTTTGGGGACTTCCAAATAAAAAAATATCCCCATTGTAGGGAACATCCACAAACTTTCGCTATTAGCGATATCTTATCGGTGCCGTGCCCCTAAGAGTCGGATAATTTATTTCTTGGAGTTCCCTTGTTATATTTGAGCCAGGAAAAAAATATATTTATTATTCAAATATAAAATTTTTCATCTACCCAAAGGTATAAATTTAATAAGATATCCTGGTTTTTTTCATCCATTTAAAGCCTAAATTTAATCCTTTGCTCATATTTTTTTTATCTGCTAGAATTCTGAAGAAACTATTAACTTTCGGAATAAAATTTGGGGATAGGGTAACATATGGCTTCTGAAAATAGCCTAAATACGAAAGTTCCGGAAAATTCTCTGATTTTAGAAGGGTTAAGAGTTTTAGTGGTGGAAGATAATGAGGATACACAACTCTTACTCACCTTTTTACTAGAGGATTCAGGAGCAAATGTAGCAGTAACAGCATCAGCGGATGAAGCACTAGCAGTTCTAGAACAAACGCAACCCGATATATTGCTTTGCGATATTGGCTTACCGGAAATAGATGGTTGTACCCTGATGCGGATCATTAGAAAAATGTCCACAAAGCGACTCAAACAAATTCCAGCGATCGCTCTCACTGCCTATTCTCAAGATACCGTTGAACAAGAAGCTTTGGCATCAGGATTTCAGGCTTACTTTGTCAAGCCAATAGAACCAATGGAATTTGTCAATTCTGTGGCAAATGTTCTCAAAAACAGTTATGGAACTCATCCTGCTTGCAAAGCATCGACTTTTAGCTAATTATTGGCTGGCTGGTGGTTGTTCTGGCAACTTTTCACTTTTCTGGGATTGATTTTCACTGCTAGAATTTTGTTTGACTTCCTGGGTTGGTACTACTACAGCTGGAGGAGCCGAACTTTTAGATTCTACTGGTGCTGGCGCTGCTGGTATAACCACAGGAGTTGACTGTTTCTCCGATTTTGCGGGAGGGGAATTTTTAGGAGTAGTAGGTGAGTTATTTTCTACTGCTGGTGAAGAGGTAGTGCTACGAGAACGAGATGAGCGAATTTCTCGTAATGTTTCCACGAGAGAGGGGGAAGGGGAAACTTTAGGTGCAGGTTGAGATGCAGGTTGTTGATTATTTTGACGTGGCGATGATTGTTCTTCAGAACGCCTACTGCGCCTGGTGGAGGAAGATTCTTCTTGATAAACACGGCGGTTGCGTCTGCGCCTTGAAGAAGTCGAAACTGGTGTAGTTTCCGAAGCAGAAGTGGCTTGCGCTTCTTTAGTTGTGTCGGAAGGTGTAGAATTAACAACGGGTTGTTGCGGACTTGCTTCTATTGTCGGCTGGGTAAACAGCTGCTGTTCTGGTGCCTGTGGAAGAGGTTTTGGGCGCATACTAGTAATACCAAAACCTGCTGTCGCCGCCACCACAGCAACGCTAGTGCCGATAAACACTTTAGAAGATGCTAGTTTCTGAGCCAGCATTCTCGCCTTTTTCATCACTGATGCGGCATCAATGTGTTTTTTGGTAGTTCTCTTCAGAAATTCTTCCTGTTCTGGAAGCGATAAATTAATAGTTGCTACGGTGTGAGTTGGTACAGATTGGGGTACGGTATTTACGGCCTCGCCGGGTAGCAGTTTCAGCCATTCGGTAACCGTTGCGGGACGAAAGCGAGATTCTACCGCCATACCACGCATAACTGCTTGATTGACAGCAGCGCTGAGATGGGGTTGCAGTTCGCGAGGAGTTGGCATTTGTTCGCGATCGCGCAGTAGTGCCGGCAAGGGAACTTGGGCTGTCAACAATGCATATAATGTAGCTGCCAAGCCATATACGTCTGTAGCTGGTGTGCGTGGCGCTTGTGTGAGGTACTGTTCAATTGGGGAATAGCCTTCAGAAACCATACCCGTATGTGTCTGTCTCACACCGCCATTAAATTCTCTGGCGATGCCAAAATCAATCAGCACTACTTCCTGAGTTCCTTGGCGGAGGATAATATTATCTGGCTTGACATCCCGATGCAGTAAACCATTATTATGTACTACCTGCAAAGCTGCTGCAATTTGCCGAATGTAATGGATTGCAGTTGCTTCTGGTAACGGTATCCCTGGTAAAACAAATGCATCACCCAAGGTATCGCCGGGAATATACTCCATCACCATGTAAGGCAGACCTTCTTCCACAAAAAAGTCGCTCACCCGTACAATATTTGGGTGGATACAAGTAGCTAATCGTCTGGCTTCATCTTGGAATTGGCGCTCGAACTTGGCAAAATCAGGATGTTGTCGCAGCCGTTCATTGATAGTTTTAATCACTACTTCCTGACCTAAGTAATGATGCGTAGCCTTGAACGTAATACCAAAGCCACCGCGTCCGATTTCTTGATTTAGGGTATATTTTCCACCCTGTAAAGTTGTACCTGCTAACATAAAGATTTTTGCGTTTTGAGTCTTGAGTCCGAAGTGAGCAGATAAGTACTAAGTCCTGATTTTTAAAGCATTTCCGCAGAAATTGCTTCTCCCTTAAGTGGGAAAACCTCCCTATTATCGCAACAGTTTTGTCTTTTTAATAATACATTGTCATTTGCCTGAGCGACCTTAAAGCTATGGTTAGGCATTGGGCATTGGGGTTGGGGCATGGGGCATGGGGCATTGGGCATTTGTCCTCCTTGTTCCCTCATTCCCAATACGGTTCGGTTAAGGGAGAAAGGGAAAAGGGAAAAGGGCCCATTCAAACCTTTCTCCCTTACCCCTTAACCTTTTCCCTTTCCCAAAAGGGAGATGAAAATTGCTTATCCGAACCGTATTGCCCTCATTCCCTCATCTCTGTATTCCCGGTTATTACCAAATAACTAGCAACTTACTTTATTAGTTGTGCGATCGCCATTAATTCTGGATTTTTTAGTATAAATGTACTATAATGGATGAGTTTTCAAAAGCTTATAGAGCTTATAGATATGCTAGCTAACAACAAAAATTTCCCAGTTAATTCAGGAAATGTACTGTACAGACACGGTGATGTTTTGATTAAAGGTATTGCTAGCATACCTAAGAGTGTCCAAAAGCAACAAGGTGTGATTCTCGCTCATGGTGAAGTTACAGGACACAGCCATCGTATCCAGCCAGCCGATGCTGTTCAGTTATGGGTGCATGGTAATGAGTTGTTTCTGGAGGTAAAACAAACAGGTGCGACTTTGGTTCACGAAGAACATCGCGCAATTGCATTACCTCAAGGTCTTTATCGGGTTTGGAGACAACGTGAATACCGTCCTAATGCTTATGTAGAAGTGGAGGATTAATGCTGAATTTGATGTCAAACGGGCGTGTACCAAAGAAATTGGTGAAGCAGCGCCCAGAGGAAAGCGATCGCCCTGTATCAGCCCAACTTGCCAGAAAACTCATCCTTGAGCATCGCGCAGGGTATGGGATGCGTGTTTTGGGTCATTTGGATTTAAGCGGCGCATCACAGCTTTACCATTTGCCGGAAAATCTCACCTGTGAAACTCTCGATATCAGCGATTGCGTAAACTTAACTCATCTTCCCAAAGGTATTCATGTTACCCATTGGATTGAGTTAGCCGGAAGTGGGATTACTAATTTAGGAACGGGACATGGTTTTGTTTTGCGCTGGCGGGGTGTACAGGTAAGTGACCGCATCGCCTTTGAATCTCAGTCCATAACAGGGCAGGATATCCTCAATACAGAGAATGTAGAGTTACGCCGCGTGCTGATTGAGCGGATGGGATACGAAAAATTTTTACAGCAAGTAGGGGGCTTGATACGCGATCGCGATCGCGACGCAGGCGGGGAACGTCAACTAATCTACATTCCTTTTGAGGATGATGAAGCCCTGATGGTTTTGAAAGTGATTTGTCCATCCACAAAACATACTCATATTCTACGTGTTCCCCCCGATATGCAAACTTGCCATCAAGCAGCAGCCTGGATTGCTGGATTTAACAACCCGGATGACTATAATCCGGCGATCGAAGCCTAACCTTTGTCATTGGGCATTGGGCATTGGGCATTGGGCATGGGGAAGAAAACTCCCCCCCACACTCCCTCATCTCCCTTGTCCCCCTCATCCCCTTTAATTGCTCATGCTAGGTTGCACAAAACGCTTAATGTCACCACAAGCAATATACGATTTGCCATCAGGGGCTACTTTGACTTCATCAACGACATAAAGCATTCCTTCCTCACGAATTGAACGAGGAAAACGCATATTCCAATCAGGTTCATATCCATCAGCCACCACCCTAGCGCGGAGCTTGCTACCATCCTTGACACACTGAACGAGAATGCCATTATTTATAGTGTCAGTTGTAGGAAGGTTGGCAGCGCTAGCTGGGGCTTTGAAAGCTTTAGTAGTGCTAATTGCCTGAGAGTGTATCTTAGCAACAAAGTTATCTGCTTCACCGGATTTAGCAAAACGGTTAATTTTGCCAGTGACACGATAGAAACTACCATCAGTTGAAAGTTCAATTCCTTCAACAATATAACGCGCTCCCTCAGCACGAATGGCGCGGGGAAACTGAACGTTTTTAGTTGCATCGTAGCCACTAGACATGATTTTGATTCGCAGCTTACCCCCTTCACGAACACAGTACAATTCAACACCTGAACCGACTTCATTCACAACCGGCATGGCGTATACTTCTTCACCCGCAGTCACACCACGACCCGCCAGATCGCTGCGATTGCGCGTCATTGTCTGATAAGTTTGATCCAAAAGTTCTTTACGTCCAGCATTACCCAAGGCTTTTTGGGCAATCCGACTGGCAAAATATTCCAGCTGATCTATCTCTTCAGCAATTTCAAAATTTTCATTTAAGCCTTTATTTCGCAATTCTTGCACAAGCGATCGCAAAGTTTGTTCAGCTTCTTGGTGTTTACCATGCTCTGCTAAATCGAGAGCAGTTTCTTTGGCTTTAGCAATAGTCAGACGGCTCAAGTCGAGAATAATATGGCTGGAAGCAGCAAGCGCTGATTCCTCAACTGTACCGACTTTGGCAACAACATTGATTGTGCCTGATACGCTTTGAATGAGATTATTTTGTACTACATCAGCACTGTAATGCAGCTTCATCACAGGTAATTCACCTATTTGAGCAGCAGAAATCTCCAAACTTAAGCCTAAAAGTTTGTCTTCACCCTCGTAAAGCTCCCCTAAAGTAAACACAGGTTGACCATTACTATTCTGGTTAACTTTAGCCAGACTTAAGGTATCCACAAGATTGACACCATCAGCCAACTCAAGTGTGACTGTGAGGTTTTGACCTACTACTGCTCTGAGACTATCTAGCTCAATGCTGAACACTTCAGTTGCTTCATCAATGCTTTGAATAAAGTAGAAGTTACCGTTAGCAGCCCTCGCCATCCCAATCAACAGATCTTCATTGAAACCCTGAGCAAAACCTAATGTAGTTGTGCTAACACCTTCCTCCGCTTTTTGTCCTGCTGTTGCCGTCAGTATTTTAGGATCTTGAATACCCATATTGGCGTGACCATCGGTCAGCAGCAGCACACGATTGATTTTTTGCGGATCGAGTTGCTTTTTCACATATTCGCAACCTTTAAGCCATCCCCCAGATAAATTGGTAATACCTCCTGCGTAAACATTGCGGATAGCATTTTTTAACGCAGACCTATCCGTGACAGATTGAGGAGGAACAACTGTATCTACTGCATCATCGTAAACAACCACTGAAAGAATATCTTTTGGCTCAAGTTGATCCACTACAGATTCAGCAGCTTTTAGTGCATGATACAAAGGATTACCTGCCATAGAACCTGAGCGGTCAATGACAAGAGAAAGGTTCAGGTCACGTCGAGGAGATTCAGGTATGTCAGCAGCAAACCGGAGCAACACATTAGTCTTTAATGAACTTCCAGCAGGTAGAATAGCTTGGTCAAATTCGTAATTTGTTTTCAGCATTTTGTCACCTCTGTGAATTATTTTTAACCAGAAATAGTAAGTATTGCTTTTAGTGTACCCAGTTTCTCAGACAGCTTAGGCGCAGTCCGTCGCAGACATTGCCTAGCAATCGATCAGTTGTCTACAAAGTCGAGTTGTGCAAAGTGTATGAGGTGTGCCCTTAGCTACTATCTAAATTAGTTCTCCACGAATCAATTCAATGCGATCGCTCTCCTGGAAAAATTTCAGTTTTTCTGTTCCATTTCCACGCCAATGAATTTAATTTTGTGCAACTACTTATGAAAGCCTTGATTTAGCTGAAAATTTTCAGTGTAAAACTGGAAACTCCATGTGCAAAACCCGACAATTTGACATCAGATCTGAAAAATTCAGCTTCGGAACTCGGAACTTCAGCTTCGGAACTCGGAACTTTAGCTTCGGAACTCGGAACTTCAGCTTCGGAACTCGGAACACCGAGTTTTGAACTTGGAACTTCAGCTTCAAAACTCAAAACTTCAAGATTTCAACCCCATTGTTGACTGTTTCTCTCAAACGGATAATGAAATTTTTGGCATTAGGGAACTCCAAAAAATAAATTATGCCAAATTGTAGGGGCGGGGTTACCCATTGGTGTCAACTTAAGTCAAAACGCTTATTCCACAGGCATTTTACCCCACCCCTCAATCCCCTCCCCGCTTGCGGGGAGGGGAGGTTTTGCGCCAGCAAAACTGGGGTGGGGTAACGCGGATCTTGATGGTAGGTGATTTAATTCAAAATTAAGTCTTGATAAGGGTTTCACGTTAAGTTGACACAGGTGGGGGTTACCCCGCCCCTACGAGTTGCGGGTTTGGTAGGTTAATGATTGGAATATTTTTTTATTTGGAAGTCCCTTAACGGTTATTGGTTGCTGAATTTTGCATATGCTCCAACCGACCAGAGGTATATGTTAATCAACGTCCACCTCCTGGATGGAAACTCCTAACGGTAAATACCAGCCATGCGCGATCGCAAACTTAGTTTAACCGCATTAATCACCGTCATCTTGACTATTTCACAACCCATCGCCAATTTGCCTCCATTATTCCAGGTGTCGCAGGTATTGGCGCAAACACCAGCAGACCGCAAAGTTGAAGCAGATCGACTATTTCAGCACGGAATTTTATCAAAATCTGCAAAAAAGTCCTGACAAAGCGCAAGCGCTGCGACAGGCGATGCTGAAGACGATGAAAAATAATCCGAATCCCATTGATTGGGCGGCTTTTACTCTCATTGGAGAAGCAGATTAGGTTTTCAAGTAGGGAGGGGTGCAGAGGCATTGATGTCAACTTAAGCTCAAACACTTATCCCACAGACGTTTACCCCACCCCTCAATCCCCTCCCCTGGGCAAGGGGAGGGGAGGTTTTGCGTCAGCAAAGCCGGGGTGGGGTAACGTGGATCGTGATGGTACTTGAGAGATCTCTCAATAGCTTGGGTTTCACGTTAAGTTGACACGTATGGTGCAGAGGAGACAAGGGAGACAAGGAAGACAAATGACCATTGACTATTGACCATTGACCAATGCCCAATTTCTAAAACCGCTGACCAATACCAAATTGCACTCGGCTTTCTCCTTGGTCGTTAATACCATAGTCAGCCCGCAGTACGCCTAGGGGTGAGTCGAGGCGGACTCCAGCACCATAACCAAAGCCGTTACCTGGTTTACCCCGTGCGCCTGCTGGATCTCCTAAGACAGTATTACCAGAACCTAAGTCTGAGGCGAAGTCAGCAAACAAGACACCGCCGACGGCTGAGACGATGGGAAAGCGGTATTCTGCTGAAGCTAATACATAACTGCGTCCATTGCCAACTGCCCCAGTATTATAACCACGTACTGAATTAGCACCTCCTAAGTTAAAGGCTTCATAAGGTGGTAAAGTTCCCAAAACTGTACCAGCTTGCAAATTTACGGCAAATACTTGTGGTTGTTTGCTGCTAAATATCTGTACTGGCACATACTGGCTAAAATTAGCTTGTACGCGATTCATGGATATATTCCCGTCGCCAATGGGAATGGATTGTTCTGTACTTAATTTAAGGAGAGAACCTTGGGTGGGATTGAGGGGGTTATTTC
This sequence comes from Calothrix sp. NIES-2100, assembly GCF_963875285.1. Taxonomy (NCBI): domain Bacteria; kingdom Bacillati; phylum Cyanobacteriota; class Cyanophyceae; order Nostocales; family Calotrichaceae; genus Calothrix; species Calothrix sp. NIES-2100. Next base: position 5,475,646 of record NZ_CAWNLA010000001.1, on the reverse strand, counting down.
GTCGGTCTTGGCTGGCGCTAAAAGATACTGTGGTTAGGTCATCGATACCAGTACCGCTAGCGGTGAGAGGATTTCCCTGGGCATCTTTTGGGGTAACATTACCTTCGCGATCGCGGATACTAATGCGGTTGTAGTTAAATCCTAAGGATGTATCCCAATCGTCTATTGGTCTTTGAAAGCTAATACCACCGCCAATCCGACCTTCTCTGGCTCGGTCGCCGTTTGCTAATGGGATTTCATCATCAAATGTTTGGGACAGTTCCCGCCGCCGAAAGGCATTAATGGTATATCCTAGGCGATCGGGGTTATTTTCCCGATAGGGACTGGTATATTTAGTATCAAATTGGAAGTCACGCAACCCAACACCTACATTCAAACCCAAAGTATTGTTAACGCCGCCGACATTCTGGTCTTGATAGTTTAATGTGCCCATAATACCTTGGTCGGCGTTGTAACTACCACCCAAGTTCACAGCACGGGCGCCTGCTTCTTTGAGTTCGTAGACTAAATTTACCTTTGATGCATCTCCTTCTAAAGCCACATTCACAGTTTCAAATAAACCTGTGCGATATAGCTGTTGGACATCTTGGCGAACAGTATTTTCTCGGAATATTTCACCTGATTTGAGTGTTAATTGTTGCCGAATAAAATCGGGTTTGGTACGTCCCGCTACTGGGTTACCTTTGCTATCAACTGTTTTACCGTCCTCGTTGATAAAGCGAAACTTGATATCCCCTACCAAGCCTTCTGCAACATTAATGTTGAGAATTCCCTCACGGGTGGGTTTAATTGACATCACCCTGGCGAGATTGTAACCATTATCGGCATACCATTTATTAATTTTTTCCACTGCTTGCTGGAGTGTCGCCGGACTAATGACAGCACCAATTTGGGATTGGAATTGACTCTGCGCCACTTGATAGGTAAGTACTTTTGCCCCTGAAAGTTGGAGCGATCGCACTACTACTGGTTGCACCTGATACACTACATTTAACCCAGCGGGCGTAATCCGGCTATTTACATTAGCAGTTGTAAATAAACCTGTATCCAAAATTGCCGCCACATCTTTTTGTAGCTGACTTTGGCTGGTATCTCCCCCTTTTTGGGTTTTAATTACCTTGCGAATGATCTGCTGTAATTCCTGACTTGCTCCCAATATTTGCACATCTGTAGCTATGACAACTAAATTACTGTCACTGGTAGCAGTAGGCGTTGCCGTTTGCGCTTGAATTTTCGGAACTGTGACTTTAGAATTCCTCTGTATCTCCTTTACCTGAGAAACAGCAGCAGAGTTAGAGGAAACAGGTAACACAACTTGTAAATTCTTCTTCTCTACCTTGTCCCCCTTATCCCTGGTAGCAGTAGGCGTTGCCGTTTGCGCTTGAATTTTCGGGACTGTAACTTTAGAATTCCCCTGTATCTCCTTTACCTGAGAAACAGCAGCCGAGTTAGAGGAAACAGGTAACACAACTTGTAAATTCTTCTTCTCTCCCTTATCCCCTGTCTTTGACGTTACTGAAGAATTATGATTAACATCGCTTTGCAAAACCACAGGATTTTGCGAAAATTGTTGAGAAATTACGGTTTCCGGTGCTGAAACTGCTTCTGTGCGTGCTGGCGATTCCTCAATTACCGGGACTACCAATTTACTTGCTTTTTCAGTTGAAATGGCATTTGTGGTAGGTGTAGCCATTGCTTGCTGAGTGGCATTATTAGCCGCCAATGTCGCTAAAGTAAAAATTGCAGCAGAAGAAACTCGCATAATATTTAGCCTATATAGCCTTAATTTACTGGTAATTATTTGTAGCGAGGTTCGTCAACGGGGATAATACTAACTTCCAGCTGCTTAAGTCTTTTTTATCCCCATTCCTACCTCTTTATCTACATAGACATTTAAATATGTGTTTTTGTTTCTTACGGCCATCCTTTTTAAGTTTTGAAAAAAATAGACTCCTGGGAAGTATCCGAATCAGAAAAAAATTAACCAGAGATGAATCCGGATAAACACTGGTATTTATCTGTGTGCATTTGTATTTATTTGTGGTTTGATATCTCAAACATCGATTAATCCATTTTCCTCCTTTGTTTCCCTGTTCTCATTTCAAAAATCAAACTTGATGGTTATATATGAGCGATCTATCCCCGTCATCCGTAGTTTCCCAGCCCCAATCTCCCAGTTCTCGTTTGCAATTACTCGTTTTAAGCAATGGTCATGGTGAGGATATAATTGCAGTCAGGATTTTACAAGCATTGTTGCAACAATCAAACCCACCAGATATTTTTGCTTTACCTCTGGTGGGTGAAGGACGCGCTTACCAAAATTTAGATATTCCTGTGATTGGTTCAGTGCGTAGTATGCCTTCTGGCGGTTTTATTTATATGGATAATCACCAATTAGTAAGAGATGTCCGTGGTGGTTTATTGCAACTTACTTTGAGCCAAATTAAAGCCGTACGCCGTTGGGTTAGTCATCAAAAAAAATTAGGAAATCACAGGGCTATTTTAGCTGTGGGTGATATAGTACCGCTATTATTTGCAACTTTTAGTGGTGCTAACTATGCTTTTGTAGGAACAGCAAAATCAGAATATTATGTGCGCGATGAAGGTGGGTTATTACCACGTAAAAATAAAGGTGCAAAGTGGGAAAACTTTTCCGGTTCGATTTATCATCCCTGGGAACGGTGGTTAATGAGTCGTCACCGTTGTCGAGCAGTATTTCCTAGAGATTCATTGACAACAGAAATATTAAAAAAGTTCCAAGTTCCAGCTTTTGATTTAGGTAATCCGATGATGGATGCTTTAGAACCCTCGTTTCCTACTCAACGGTTTTATACTGCGGATGTGCAACAGCAAGAAATCAGTCGTCCTCTGGTTGTAACTCTGCTTCCTGGTTCCCGTGCGCCAGAAGCTTACAATAACTGGGAAATGATTATGGTGGCTGTATCTGCATTAATCGCCAGTTTCCGCGATCGCGATTCAGTTTTTCACTCTGGTAAAGTGGTGTTTTTGGGAGCGATCGCACCTGGTTTGGACTGTCACACTTTATCCCAAACTCTCACAAACCAAGGCTGGCGTCCCCACTCCCAATCTCCTGTTCAACTGGGCGATCCTAATTGCTTGACATTTCAGCAAAAAAATGCTTATCTAATAATTACTCAACATGCCTATAACGACTGCTTGCATTTGGCAGATTTTGCGATCGCAATGGCCGGGACAGCAACAGAACAATTTGTTGGTTTAGGAAAACCTGCGATCGCCATTCCTGGTTCTGGGCCTCAGTATAATCCTGCCTTTGCTGAAGCGCAAAGTCGCCTTTTAGGGCCATCCTTGATTTTAGTAGACCAGCCAGGACAAATTGCCAAAGTAGTGCAGTCTTTATTCAAAAATCCTGACACCTTGCAGTTAATCGCAGACAACGGAGTGCTGCGAATGGGTCAACCAGGAGCAGCGCAACGGATTGCGCAGTGTTTGCAGTCAAGATTGTAAGTTTGTCAGTTGTCAGTTGTCAGTTGTCAGTTGTCATTCTCCGCGTCCCCCTTCCCTTGTCCTCCTTGTCCTCCTTGTCCCCCTTGTCTCCTCATCTTCCCAGTCGCCAATTCCTCATACCCCTTATCCCACCAATCCCGAACGCAAGGCACGAACCGCTGCTTGGGTACGGTCATCAGCACAGAGTTTATTGAGAATATTGCGAACGTGGGTTTTGACTGTACCGACTGTAATATATAGTTTTTCGGCAATTTGCCCATTACTACAACCAGCAACAATCAATTCCAGAATTTCTAGTTCGCGTTGGGTTAGGGGGTAGGTTTCCAAAACTTGCTCGTACTCTGATGCCAAAGCCTCTATTTTCACGGTCTTTGGTTTATCATTGCTTGAGGAATCACCAGGCAAACCTTGACGCATTTTCCGCAAGACGACGTTAGCGATCGCGGGGTCGATCCAAGAATTACCAGTATAAGTTGCTTGTATCGCCTCAGTTAATTTACTGATACTGGTCTCTTTCATATAATAAGAATCTGCTCCCGCCGCAAAAGCTGCAAGTACCGCATCCTCTGTATGATCCATTGTCAGGATGAGAATCTTAGTTGCTTGTCCGGTTTCGGCTTGCTGACGTTTAAATTTGCGGGTGAGTTCAATGCCATCCATATCCGGTAAGCCAATATCAACAACAGCTACATCTGGCTTCGCGGTTTCTAAAAGTTTTAATCCTTGGGTGGCATTTGCTGCTTCACCGATCACTTTCACTCCTGTCTGAGATTGGAGTGCTGCTCTTAACCCCATGCGGGTGAGATCGTGATCTTCTATTAAAATAATGCTAATTTCACTCATTGCAACGCTCACGTTTTTGAACTCCAGTTTGGGAAATACTAACTTATGTAAGGTGTTTCTTTGCTTTTACCAAACCAAAGATAGATGATATTTATACTACACTGCATCCACCGATAGAAATAATAAATTTGCGATTTTTAGTTTTAGATAGATGTAAAAATCTAGCCTGAGATGTATAGATATTTTAAGATAACAATTGAAATATAGAGTAAAAATTCTGCTTTTGCCTATTTTACGTCTTTAGTTAATGAGTGAGAACTCATGAGGATTTAATCACTTAAAACACAATTATTTTGCAGATTGACTCCTATTGAACTATGAAAGTTGTCCAGCAGCGCCAGCGTGGTAAGACAGTCCAAAAAAAGAGGTTCTTGTTGAGGAGGTACTGCTGTATATGGTATCCCAGCTTGTAGGAATTGGCGTAAGACTGGCATTTAAAAGTCAATAGTTATTTTAGATTCTGGACTTTTGACAGCCTTAACGATAAAATGTCCAAATAAATTGCATCAGATTTTACGATATTTAAGTTATCAAAACTTTAAAATAAATGGAAAATTTTCGACAACCATTAGTAGCCATAGGAGAAAGTGAACGACCCTTAAGAGCTATATTGAACCAAAGTTTTTGCGTTCTGCCAAACTCTAACAGCCCGCGATCGCCAAGCAAGTTGTGGAAACCGCAGGAGGTAAGATTACTTAACAATCTATTTTGAGGTCAAGCTCCCACCTTACAGGCATCGCACCCACAATGGGGATATAAAAATCTTTTTTTCCATGCCCCATGCCCCATGCTCCATGCCCTCTTGCCCTATGCCCAACCAAGCTTATGAGTAAAAATGCTCAGGCTTATGGTACATAATGGTTAGTGTGTAACTCACACCAATGACTGAGGACAGGATATCATCTGCTTATTTAGAATTGATTTGAAAGCTTGATGCAAGTATTTAATTTTACTCTGTGTTAGCTGTGTATACTTTTGAGGGTCAATAACTGCCAGGTTGTTAGCCCTTCATTTAGTAGACATCAGATTTGTTGGTTAGAGATTGGGAATCAACACCTACAGCGATGAATAATCAATATAAGCATTAGTAAGCATTACCCAATCTCAATTTTAAAATACTTTATCTTAAGAATGTGAAAACGCTAATGCTCAACATCAACCTGTATCTGACAGCGAAACTAAAAGCCGATGGAACAGACGCTGAAAATTTTAGTTGTAGACGATGATGAAGTAGACCGCATGACAGTGCGTCTTGCTCTGACGACAGCAGGTTTACCTATAGAATTGTCAGAAGTAAGCGTCTGTAATGATGCGATCGCTCACTTAAAAAATACAACCTATGACTGTGTTTTTCTGGACTATCGTCTACCAGATGCAGATGGTCTTACCCTGATCCAGAACTTACGTTCTTTGGAAATTAAAGTTCCGATAGTAGTGCTGACTGGATCGGGAGATGAACAAATCGCGGTCGAGTTGATGAAAGCAGGTGCTACAGATTATATATCTAAAGCTAAAGTATCTTCAGAAACGCTCCACCAAGTTTTGCGAAATGCAATTCGCGTTCATCGTGCTGAAATGCTCTTAGCTTTGGCTCATCACCAACTCAAAGAAAGTAATGACCAACTAACTCGTAAAAACCAAGAACTGGAAAAGCAAAGACAACAGATTCATCTGCAAAATTTAAGATTATTGGAAGCATCACGGCTAAAATCGCAGTTTTTGGCAACTATATCCCATGAATTGCGCACGCCAATGAATGCCATAATTGGCTTTTCTCAGATATTGCTCCGTCCTAAATTTGGTCAACTTACCCATCAGCAAAAGGATATGGTAGAACGTATCCTCAACAATGGTAAACATCTGTTGATGCTATTAAATGAAGTGCTAGATTTTTCTAAATTGGAAACAGGACGGTTCGAGTTAAAACCAGAATTATTTGATTTACCTAAGATAATAGAAGATACGGTAGCGGAACTCCGTTCTTTAGCCGAAGGCAAAAGGTTGTCTTTATTAGTTGACATAAAATTAACAAATCCTCGGATTTTTAATGACTCAACCCGTGTACAACAAATTTTAGTAAACTTACTTTCCAACGCCATTAAATTTACAGAGTCGGGTACTATTTGGGTTGAAGTCAGGGAAATTCCCCAAAATAAAGTTGCAATTACCGTGCGGGATACAGGTATTGGCATAGCTGCGCGGGATTTCAAAATAATTTTTGAAGCTTTTCGCCAAGTAGATCAAACTATTACTCGGAAATATCCTGGCACAGGTTTGGGTTTGGCGATCGTAGATTCATTAGTCAGAATGATGGGTGGTAAAATCATTCTTAAGAGTCTGTTGGGAGTAGGTTCATTGTTTAGAATTGAATTGCCACGTCAGGTAAAATCATTAAATACAGCATTTGATGATGCCGCATTAAATTTGGATAGTGATTATATTTTTTGTGCTACTGAAAATCCCCATCACGCTCATCTTCAACCTAGCCAGCAGCAACATTCATCTCATTCTCATGGCAACCAGCAGCAACATTCATCTCATCCAAAAACCAGCAAAGTATCAATAAGTTAGGCTACATTTAAAGTATAAGATTAATTCTAGAAAATTTAAGTTATCAATCATGTCTGTTAGTGAAACTTCTAAAATTGAGCGGATTCTTGCAGTTGACGATACTATAGATAATCTAATTTTGGTGCAAACAATTTTAGAAAGTGAAGGGTATGAAATTGACTTAGTATCCGATGGGATAACAGCTATAGAAAAAGTGGCACAATCTCCACCAGATTTAATTTTGTTAGATGTGATGATGCCAGGGATTGATGGTTATGAAGTCACACGTCGGATTCGCGATCTTTTAGGGAACAAAAACTATATTCCCATTCTTTTAATTACAGCCTTTCACGAATCTAGCGTGGTTGAAGGTTTAGATGTCGGTGCTGACGACTTTATTCGCAAACCATTTGATACAGATGAACTACTAGCAAGAGTGCGATCGCTATTGCGTTTGAAGCGCAGTCTTGACGAACAAAAAAAGATGGCGCGTCAACGAGAAGATTTTGTTTCTCGTCTGACTCATGATTTGCGCACTCCCCTAGTAGCCGCCGATCGGATGCTGAATTTGTTTATAGAAGACACCTTTTGTAAAATTTCGCCGGAAATGAAACAAATGATCGGCGTGATGATTCGCAGTAACGAGAATTTGATGCAAATGGTGAATACCCTCTTAGAAGTTTCTCGCTTTGAGGCGGGTAAAAAGACTTTAAACTGGGAACCCTGCAATCTCAAAGAAACAGCTCAAGAAGTGATCGGTGAACTCACTCCTTTAGCTATGGATAAAAATATAACTCTCAAACTCGATACCCATGAATTAGACCTTTTGGGAGAAACCGCTGGTGTAGTTATGGGTGATAGCCTAGAATTACGAAGAGTCTTGAGTAATTTAGTGGGCAACGCTATTAAATTTACAGATACAGGAAGTGTCGAAATTCGGCTTGCGGAACAACCAGACGCATCTGAAAATTCCAGTTATCTTACCATTGAGGTGAAAGATACAGGGTATGGCATTGCTCCTGAAGACCAAGAAAGCATTTTTGAGCGATTTCGTCAAGGTAGAAATAAACGCTCAGGTAGCGGCTTGGGACTGCATTTATCCCAGAGAATTGTCGAAGCACATAGCGGTACTATTGGGGTGAGTTCTGTATTAGGTGAAGGCAGTATATTCACAGTCCGCTTGCCAAAAAACCTAGATTGACGCTCTCCTCACTAATTGCTCATTTTCCCGCCAAAATCACTCTTTACATAATTCAAAAGCCGCTGACTCAGAGTCATACTCCAGCCGTCCACAAAGTAGACGGCGGATAACTGTTTCTAATTCATCAATCATATAAGGTTTGCTTAAATAGGCATCAAACCCCGCCTCTAAAATCCGTTCTTGATCCTCTTTCCTAGCTAAAGCTGTGACTGCAACAACAGGAATATGGCAAGTTAATGGTTCTTGCTTCAAATAACGCACCATTTCAATACCGTTGATACTCGGCAACAAAATATCCAACATAATTAAGTTTGGTTGGTACTCTTTTGCCACTACTATTGTATTGATACTGTCTGATTGACAAATGAATCTACAACCAAGTGAATCAAGAGCATAACCCATCAACAACAAATTATCATCATTATCTTCTACCGCTAAAATTAAAGGCTGTTGAGACTTGTGCTTCTTTTCACCACTCATGAATGAATGTGTTAGATACATTTCCACTCCAGAGGATACAAATGAGATTCATTGTCATTAAAAATTCAAAAACAATATACATTGAGGATTTCAAAACGTCAAACTGTTTTTCTAGTGAGAAATTTTCTTAATATAGTAATAGTTTAAAATCCCAAACTTAGGCTTCAAAATATAACACGTACCTCTTAATTATATATGCAAAATTAAATAATCTTTTTGGTTTTGTCTCATCAGATATTTAAATATTTAAAAATGTATAGAGATTTTAATTATTTATCACCTAGATTTTACATACCTTATTAGAAGGTAAATTCAGACTAATTTAAAATCAACTAACTCGTAAGTATTTCTAACCTTTGACAACAAAAATGAGCCAAGTGTTTTTTATTTATGGTTGAGTCCGTTAATAATCAATGGCCAATGGTCTAGAATTTCTAGACTATGGATTTTTTACCAGACGAATTTGAGATTGGTTGTTTAGATCAAGCAAAGCCGCTAGGCGGTGGCACAAATACAGATTTGTTCAGGTAAATGAAGTCACAGGTAGGGAACATTGTTCCCGAAGCTCGACGATAATCTGTACCGCAGCAACTTGTAATCTGCTGTATTAAAATTATTAATCTCAAATCCCCAAGCTGCAATCCTCGATCCGGTGTAGTTAAGCTAAAATAGCTGGCTCTAAAATGCCAACATGTTTGACATCTGTCTCTTTTTGTAATACAGTATAATACATTATGACAATCACGCTATGAGAATTTAGATGCTTTGTTCATCTGCCTCTGGGACAGATCAAGAGCGACACCAAAGCATGAACCACAGCCCGTCCTGCCTTTTGAGAATCTCAATCTCAGCAGCAAGTTATATGTAGTCTAACGCAGCTGAGTCATCCTTTGTGATTAGTCATTTGTATTGGCAAAGAAAAAAGGATAAAAAATAAATGACAGTATTAAGCAGTGCAACTTAGACGCACATGAGCTAAGCGATCGCAACTAGAATATATAAGAAAACCCTTTTCCAAATTTATCCGTTAACTTAAGATAGCTAAACTATCGCTACATTGAAAAAAATATGGTTTTTGATGATTTTAGAGGTAACGAAGGGAATTCTGCAAATAACAACCGTCAAAACCTCCTGAGTAGTGGTTGGCGACCATTACAACGCGACTTTGATTGGGGATTTTTCTGGCAAGTTCTCGTTCATGATACCCAGGAGTTAGGACAAAAAAGTATTAATTTAGCGAGTTATTATGCTGATGCTTTAGGACGAAGAGATTATAGTTGGTGGGCAAATATATTAAATGTAGCTTCAGATTATACGCGAGGTGAATTACAAAAATTTTGGAGTTTTATTACACCAGACCCTCTAACGCCAGATAACCGCTACAAAGAAGTTTTAAGTACAGAAACGCCGATTATGCAATTTGTGAGCCGCAATAGTATTCCTATTGATTATGTGCTAAATCGATTGCAGGAAATTACTGTATTACGAGTTTTGAGATTATTAGACCGTCCCGACATTATAACTCAATATTATTCAGAGCGAGATTTTTATTTTCCTGTTGATAAATTTGTGAATTGGGACAGGTTAGAGGTGATTAATACTGTTTATGCCTACTGGGCTAAACATGATATTTGGTTGCAAATTGACCCCTACGATCGCGGACGCAGACAATATACTTTGATGTCCAAAAATATGGCACCGCTGATTAACAAAGCAACTTACGATTTAGCCGTAATGTTAAGCGGTTATCAAAGTCGCGTAGGTAAAGTTTCCAGTCAATTTCCCATTCGGACATTTCCCGCAGATATTCAAAATTTTACAGACACAGTACAGCAAGCAATTCTCAATCAACATCAGTTAGCAGTTGTTGTACATGGAGAACCAGGTACAGGTAAAACAGCATGGACACAGGCTGTAGCCCAAGAAATTTTAGTACCTTTAGGCTACGTAATTTTTATTTTAGATCATGATGCAATTACGAATTTTGTCCCCCCAACTTATTTAGAACAAATTTGCATCATTATTAATGAAGCTGATAATTTAGCCCAAAATCGTGCTTATGAAGTAGCGCAATATAATAATAAAACAGAACATATTCTCAGTTTGTTAGATGGCACTTTGTACCAAAGCATAATTGACGAATCTGGGCTGCAAATCAAACAGCGTTTAGTAGTATTAATGACTTGTAATACTACAGAAAGATTAGATCCAGCGATGTTACGCAAGGGAAGAGTAGATTTGATTTACGAATTTACTCAAAAATTTGTCTAGAAGTAAAATATTTATTTCTGAAATAAAATAAAAATCCGATATCTGTCTGAGGAATCGGAAATTTTGGGTTGAAATTCCGAAATTCATCAAAGATGTTGTGTAGTTCCTTATAAATTAATTAAGAAAGTAACTAAATCAGGATGAATATTCAACAACTGATTACCGAAGCACTTAGTTTGCCAAATAATGCGATCGCTTATCATATTAGTCAGGAATTAGCAGCAATTTATCCCAGGAAATTCCTACTCGAAGGTAACGATACTACATTCAGTTTAGAGAAATACGCTGAGGCTAACCTTTGCAAAATTCAAGATAATTCCTCAATTCACAACCAAATTTTGACTGGCTGGGATGGAATGGACAATCATCTATATAAATATACAGAAAATGCTGAATTTGAGGTGCAATGGCAAGGGCAGAAACTTGATGTTTTATTAATGAGTTGGCAAGAAGGCTATTGTAAAACTAGATATTACTGGATTATGGCTGATAGTCAAGAATTGGCAGAAAATTTTTTTACTGCTGTTTGTGATTGGAATTCGGAAATCCGCGACGAGGTTTTAGTTTTTGAAGATGGTTATTGGAACAAAAACCCCGAACTGTTTCAATCGATTAAAAATGCAACTTTTGATAATCTAATTTTGTATGGGAATCTGAAACAAGATATTAAAGATGACTTGATAAACTTCTTTGCTTCTCAAGAAACTTATACAGCTTATGGTATCCCTTGGAAAAGAGGAATTTTATTTATTGGTTCACCAGGAAATGGGAAAACTCATACAGTCAAAGCATTAATTAATCTCATGCAACAGCCTTGCTTGTATGTTAAAAGTTTCCAATCTGAGTATGACACTGATAGTGAAAATATTCGGAAAGTATTCAAACAAGCAAGACAGTCTGCGCCTTGTATTTTAGTACTAGAGGATTTAGATTCTCTATTGACTGACGAAAATCGTTCTTTCTTTCTCAATGAACTAGATGGCTTTGCTGCTAATGAGGGGATTGTTACCATTGCTAGTACCAACCATCCCGAACGTTTAGATCCGGCGATTCGCGATCGCCCCAGCCGTTTTGATCGTAAGTATCATTTTGATTTACCAGATAACTCGGTAAGACAAGCTTACATCACACTGTGGAACGATCAGCTAAAAACTGCTATGCGTTTGTCACCAGAGGCGATGACTCAGATAGTGATGATGACAGATGGCTTTTCTTTCGCCTATCTCAAAGAATTGTTTCTCTCATCGATGATTCGCTGGATGGGAACCATGAAAACTACTGGAATAGCAGAGATTATGGTTGATCAAATTGCAGTTTTGCGAGAACAAATGAATAGCACAACTGCTAGCAGTGAAACTACCAAAGAGTTAGAAACTGCTAAAAAATGAAGGGTATGTTGATTAACGAGCCAGAAAAGATTGAGTTAACCAATACGCATTAGTTCCGAAAATAATAATTAAAGATACAGGTAGAAACCAGATTCCTAGGTTAGGCGTTTCTGTATTGGCTAAGTAAAAAATTTGCCACTCAATATAAGCAAATAACCAAATCAATTCGGTTTTCAACCAATTTAGCATTGAGCAGGCAATTTGATATTGACGCAGTGCATTTTCTTCTGTAATTCGGACTGCATAATTAAAGGTATGGGGATAGCGACTCACAACTGTCAGCATCCCATACATTAACAAACCGACAATTGGTAACAGCCAGAGAAAGTTTTTACTTCCCCAGCCGTTAGCTTTACCATCAAGTCCAAAGTGGATGGGTATAGTCTCTGGTAATACAACCCAAGCATGAATAGCAGTAGCAAACAATGCAACTATTCCCGCGATCGCAATCCAATTGAGCATTTTTCCTTGCTGAGACTGGGGAGGGAGAAATACAGGTCTTTGATAAGTCATTATAGCTCCATTGTATCGGCTGAGTTTGTTTATAATTTAGCCTTTGATTGGAGCTTGTGTCTTGGGCTTGTTACAGAGATTTAAGATGCCTATGATATTCTCTTATGAGAGAGATTTACTGGGATGATCGGCATAAACTGTAACTATAGGTAAACCTGTTTTGGGAAGGCTACTGAAAAATTGTTGTTGTAAATTATCAACAAAATATGAAATTAACAAACTGATGATTGCCAAAATTGTTGTGATTAAGGCAACTTTGACGGGAATATTTATGATTATTAACACCAATGTTAACAGTGACAATAATCCTGTAACCTTCGGCAAAATTGTGCGGATTTTTTCCAGAAAAAGCACAGAACGGCGACAATTAGGACAAAATTTTGTATGCCTGTGCCATCGGTCATATAGTTGTTCATTATTCAGATCCTTGGCACTTTTGGCACTGTTTACTAGATTATCTGGACAGCTAGGCCCGCCACCAGCAAATGCATCTAGCCATTTTCTAAAAGTGACAATACCCACATCAGCAGGAGAAGGCATAAAGTATGATTTATACCATTTTTTCTCTATTGAAGCTTCCATCACTTCTTGAGAGTGCATGACTGTTAAATCTTGGTCACTTAGCTTGTATGTTGATAAATGCTGTAAGCCTATTTGGAAATAATCTGGTAGCAACGCCAACCAGAAGTTTTTCTTAGCTGAATTCCCTTCAACAATAAATTTACCAATATTTCTACATTGACCTGGTTGGGTGGGCACAAAATACAACTGAAATATATGATTTTTCCCGTTAGCATAACGGTAGATAGTAGTATTTGCAGAAGGCGGTGTAAATTTCCTTGTGGCTTCCATATCTTTGTTGAGGAGATTGTAACCTGAATGTTTGAGATTAAAACCTGCTTCAGCAGACATTTCACCTACTACTGCAAATTCTTGGATCGGTACTGCGTTTTTTGGAGAAAAATAACCGATTCCTGCATGTAAAAATTGGGCATGGGAAGGGTCAAAACTACTTTCAACTGAAACAGTATAATTTACAGGAATTTCTGTCATGTGCCAGTCTGTAGATGATTTATCTAAATCGCATTCTGGTATGGTAGCTGGATGCTTTAATGTACAATCTTCAAAAGCTGTGGCGCTATCATCTGGCCATATCCAAAGTAGACCTTGAAGAACTTGTGTGGGATAAGTTTTAACGTGAGACTTTAAACTATTGCAAGCAATTTCTTGCGCATGACCAGTTAACATAGGAATATTAGTACATTTCCCATCTCTGTTAAAAGTCCATCCATGATGTCTACACATCAGGTTTCCATCTTGATTAATATTTCCGAGAGATAATTGTGCTAGTTTATGGGGACAACAATCATCCATAGCGCTCCAATTTTGATTGTTATCTTGCCAAATCACCAGCTTTTTACCAAGAAGTGTAACGGGATTGGGACTGGTGGCATTAAGATAACTTAAGGGGCTAATTGGATACCATTGCTTAGTCCATGAAAATTGAGTTTCCATAAGATAAATTAAAGAAGTACTGATTAATCAAAGACTCAAGACATCTTCAATTTAGCTTAGACTATTTCTCTGTGCAGATGCATTGAATATTCAGGAATTACTAACCGCCAAGTACGCATTAGACGCGAAGCGGCTTCCCGCAGGGTAGTACGCCAAGGGATAGAGAGGTATTCTTCAGAGAGGTTCACAACTTAATAATTTGTTATCAGAAAAATGGGTTGAAAACCCCGTCCTTCTAGGACGGCTTTAATTTACTAGAGTTAGATTCTCCACTAAATATAGTAAAATAGTGGAATGCTAACCATGAATTACCGCTATCGAATCTATCCAAACATCACTCAAGAGCAGTTACTTTTTGAGTGGATGGATGTTTGTCGTGTTGCCTATAACTACGGGCTGCGAGAAATTAAAGATTGGTGCAATGGACGTTCATGTCTGGTTGACAGATGCTCGATTAGTCATGAATATATCATAGCTGCGGATGCTCCTTTCCCCAGTGAAGTGAATCAGCTTAATGCACTGCCAAAAGCAAAAAAGGTATTTCCCCGGCTAAGTGAAGTACCAAGTCAGGTTTTGCAGCAATCTATCAAACAACTGCATCGAGCATGGGAGGGGTTTCAAAAGATTGGGCATGGGTTCCCCAGATTTAAAAAGTTTGGGCAATTCAAATCTTTATTGTTTCCACAGTTTCAAGAAAATCCTGTAGTTGGATTAAATATCAAACTTCCTAAGCTTGGGTTGATTCCGATTAACTTACATCGCCCAATCCCTAGCTCTTTTGTGGTTAAGCAGGTTCGGATCATCAACAAAGCAGATGTTTGGTATGCCTCGATCAATATTCAGTGCGATGTGAGTGTTCCAGAACCGATGCCGCATGGTCATCCCATCGGTGTGGATGTGGGGTTAGAAAAGTTTTTGGCAACTAGTGACGGTGTTCTTGTAAAGTCGCCTAAATTCCTGAAAGTTATGCAAAGCAAGCTGAAATTGCTGCAACGCAGGCTTTCTCGAAAAAAGAAGCGCTCTCAAAATTACGAGAAACAACGCATTAAGGTTGCTAGACTTCACCACACGATTGATAACACCCGCAAAGATTTCCACTTCAAACAAGCTCACGCCCTTTGCGATACTGGTGATATGGTCTTCATGGAAGATTTGGATTACCGAACTCTTGCAAAAGGAATGCTTGGGAAACAAATGCTTGATGCAGGGTTTGGACAGTTCCGAACTATCACCAAGTATGTGTGTTGGAAGCGTGGTAAATTCTTCGGTGAAGTTAGTGCCAGGGGGACATCGATTGAGTGTCCTGAGTGTGGCGCAGAAGTTAGAAAAGACTTGAGTGTTAGAGTGCATCATTGTCATAGCTGTAACTACACAACTGATCGTGATGTTGCTAGTAGTCAAGTGATCAGAAATAGAGGAATAGAACTAATTAGTACGGCGGGACACGTCGGAATCCAAAACGCCTATGCAGACGGTTTGCCGGGGACTGGGGAAACTCAATCTAGGTCAAAGTCGAAAACCCGCAAGGGAGCAACTAGGAAATCTCAGAAGTGATTCTTAGAAGCTCTGTGGCTTTAGCCCAGAGTCATGTCACAGATTGGAGAGAGGTAAGCCACTTGCAAAACTGACCAATGGATAGGGATATGAAAAGCAAAAATCCAGTTGTCTACGCTTTAGTTTTACAGAGCGTTATCATCTTTTCGCCCTTGCTGCTGTCTCCTGGTAAAATCAATGGGCAAACTGCACCCGCTCTATCGCCTGCTGTGACTCCTGCTCCGGTATTATCAAATGAGGAACAGCGATCGCCACAGCGGATTCAAGATGCAGCCCCATCTGATGTTCAGCGTAATTTTAGTCAGACAACCATGTCCTTCAATATCTGGATAGTATTATTAAGCTTGTTTCCAGTCGCCGTGATTGTTTTACTTTGGCTGTTACGTGGAGTAGTAATCCGCGAAATTGTCAAGCAGGCTATGTCACAGATAGAAGGTGTGGAAAATTTGCAAACTCAGCTAAATCTTGTGAAGCAAGAAGCTGAGAATGCAATTCAAGAGGTGAAAAAAATTACTCAGGAATTGGGGAAAGAGGCTGAGAATTTGCAAGCCAAGATTAAAAGTGAGCAAGAAAATTTATCTTTAATTAATTCGGATTTTTCCACAGCTAAGGACAATATTTTAAACCAATTAGAATCAGAAATTAAAATTATTCAAAATAAATTAGAGAATTTAGACACGGAATTTGGTGTTCAAATAGGGCAATTACTGGCAAATGCCCAAAATCAAAGTAATTTAACAATTGAAAATTTCAGCCAGAGAGAATCTGATTTATCTGGGCAATTATCGGAATTGCTATTAAGCGCGGAACAACAAAGAGATATAACTATTGAAAATATAGATAAATCTCGGTCGGAAGTGACGTTACATTTATCGACGTTACAGACTGAGACTCAAAAAGAAAAAGATATAGTTAGTGAAAGAATTGCTAGTTTAGCAGCAGAAGCGGCGAATAAAATCTCAGAATTACAAGCAGAAGTTGCTCAGCGTCAAAATACAAGCTTGGTAAATATTGCTGAATTAGAAAGTGCTTGGAAAACTGATGCGGCGAATAAAATATCAGAATTGCAAACAGAGGTGGGACAGCGTAAAGATACAAGTTTGTTAAATATTGGCGAATTAGAGAATGTCTTTAAAAGGCAACTGGCAGAATTACAAGCTGAAAGTCAACAGCAAAAAGATAAGATTATTCAAGATTTAAGAAAATTGCAAGCAGAATTTACCAGGAACCTGGCTGAGTCACTGGTGGAAGTGCAAAAACAGAAAGACTTAATTATTGAGAATTTAGAAAAATCTGGTTCGGAATTTACCTCGCAATTTTCGGAATTACAGGTAAATGCGCAACAGCAGAAAATCCTGATTTTAGAAAAACTGGAAAGATTAGAAACGGATTTTGTATCGCAGCTTTCGGAGTTACAATTAGATGCGCAACAACGCAAAGATTTAATTTTAGAAGAACTGACAGAAATTAAACAGCCATCGCCATCAAGTATGAGGATTGAGGCGAAAAAACCAGAACCGGCACAATTAGAGGAAACATCTGCTGGTTTTGGGGATGGGGAAGAAGCGACGGGGGGAACAACCTCGTCTACCCAGGAGGAGACAGAGTTTAGCGTCGCTTGCGATGAATATATTGCACAGGGAGATGTGCTGTTTGGTGAAAAGCGTTATGAAGAGGCGATCGCACTTTACAAGCGAGTAGTCAACATCCAGCCGGATAATTCACTGGCTTGGTTTAAACACGGTTTGACGCTAGCCAGGTTGAAACGCTACTCAAACGCGATCGCTTCCTATGATACAGCATTGAAAATTAATCCTAACGATCATCAAGCCTGGTGCGATCGCGGTGTGGCTTTTGGGAACTTACGCAAACATCAACAGGCTTTTGTCTCCTTTAATCAAGCGACGAAAGTTAAGCCAGATGACGCAGTAGCTTGGATGAATCGCGGTTTGGCGTTGATTGAGTTAGAAGAATACGACGAAGCGATCGCATCTTTTGACAAAGCTATAGATATTAAACCATCAGCGAAACTCTGGGATAAACGGGGTTATAGCTTGGTAAGGCTGGGGAGAGATGACGATGCGATCGCCTCTTTTGACAAAGCATTAGAATTGAAGCCAGATTATGCGAGTGCTTTTTACAATAAAGCCGCCTGTTATGCACTACAAAAGCAAGTGGAATTAGCTGTAGAAAATCTCCAGCAGGCGATTAAATTGAATCCCCGATATCAGGAAGAAGCAGCGACAGATATTGATTTTGATGATATTGCAGATGAGCCGGCTTTTAGGGAATTGATTGGTAAACCAGAGTAATCTCTCAAAAATTCTTCCTTTGCGTACTTCGCGTCTTCGCGGTTCGTTTATTCTCACGCAAAGACGCAAAGGCGCAAAGAAGAAAGTAAAAGTATCCCCTTCCCCATTACCCTTTCCCCCTTCCCCCCACCATGTATACTTAAAAACACCACCTCCCAACCCTGGCAATGACGAAACGACAGCGATTGGAACAACAGCGAGATACCCTTCAAGCCGACTGGGATCGGAGAAATAAGAAGTTAACGCAGTTGCGGCTGGCTTTCGCAATTGAGGCTGGGGTTGCTGTTAAGTTTCAGTTAGAACAACAAATCCAAGATGAGGAAACAGAACTCAAACGCTTGGAGCAGGAATTAGATACAATCGAACAAGCTCTTTCTACGCTGAATTTTGACCCCAATCAACTACCTTTAGGCAATCTTACCAACGTCCCAGAGTTACCGCCGCACTTTTTACCCCGTCTGGAAGAACTTGCACCCTTAAAACAGAAAGTATTATCACCAACAAAGCAACCTGTGGGTATTACAGGGAAAAGTCGCCGTGTAGGTGTGCAAGGAATGGGCGGAATTGGCAAAACAGTCTTAGCTACAGCCTTAGCGCGGGATGAAGAAGTCAGACAGGCGTTTCCTGATGGGGTGTTTTGGATAACATTTGGACAAACGCCCCAAATTTTAACTTGGCAATCCTATCTTGCTTCGGCGTTGGGTGAGAAGCAAGCGGCGTTTACCGAGGTGGGATTGGCGAAAGCGCGGTTACGGGAGTTGTTTGCCGAGAAAGCTTGCTTGCTGATTTTGGATGATATCTGGCGTTTGGATGATGCGACGGCGTTTGATGTGTTGGGGGAACGCTGTCAGATGTTAATTACTACCCGTGATGCAGCGATAGTCACGGGGTTGGGAGGGGAAGAATATCAGCTGGCCGTTTTGGGTGAACAACAGGCGTTAGAACTGTTGGCAGATTGGGCAAATCAACCGGAGATACTGCACCCCACCCCTAACCCCTCAGAGCAAGCAGGGAGGGGGAAAGATGATATCGATATATCTCTCTCTTCTTTGCAAAGCAGCCGAGAAACAGAAATTATCTCTTACCCCTCCTCGCTTGCGGGGAGGGGTGGCGCAGCCGGGGTGGGGTTAATTTTGCAGGTAGCGCGGGAATGTGGGTATTTGCCCTTAGCATTGGCGATGGTGGGCGCGATGATGCGGGGGAAACCTGCAAATCGCTGGCAGAATATTTTAGAAAAACTCCGCAGCGCTGATTTAGAGAAAATCAAACAACAATTTCCCGATTATCCTTATCCCGATTTACTCAAAGCTATTGCTGTCAGTGTGGCGGCTTTAGATGAGAATTACCAACAGCGATATTTAGATTTTGCGGTATTTAGAGAAGATACACCCATACCCGAAGCAGTTTTGCAGACTTTTTGGCAACCCTTGGGGTTAGATGAGTTTGATAGCCAAGATGTCATTGATGAATTGGTGAGTAAATCTCTGGCTTTGCGGGATGAAGCGGGAAATTTGCAGTTGCATGACTTGCAGTTTGATTATGTCAGGAAGCAGTACACGACATTAGCAACCGAAAGTGAGGGGATAGGGTTTTTACACAATCGCCTGTTAAATGCTTACAGTGAGAAATACCCCGGAGGTTGGCATAGTTTAGAAAATGACGGCTATATCTGGCAGAATTTAGCCTATCACTTGCAAGCAGGGGGAAGGGAAGGGGAATTACAACAACTGCTGGGTGATTTTCGCTGGTTGCAGGGGAAGTTGGATAACATCAATATTAATGCTTTGATAGCAGATTATAATTTTTTGCCGGAGGATGAGAATTTACAGTTAATTCAAGGTGCATTGAGACTGTCGGCACATATTTTAAATGAAGATAAACAGCAATTGCCAGGGCAATTATTAGGGCGTTTGCTGGGTTTTGAAAGAGAAGAAATTCAAGCATTGTTAACGCAAGCGCAGGAATGCAAAACTCCTAGCTTGCTTCCGCAAACAGCAAGCTTGACTTCTCCTAGCGGTTGCTTAGTACGTACCCTGGCGGGTCATAGTCACTCGGTAAATGCAGTTGCCCTCACACCTGATGGCAATTACGTGATTTCTGGTTCCGCTGACAACACCCTCAAAGTCTGGAATTGGCAAACTGGTGAAGAACTGCGTACCCTAGAAGGTCATAGTAGCTCGGTAAATGCAGTTACCCTCACACCTGATGGCAATTACGTGATTTCTGGTTCTGATGACAGCACCCTCAAAGTTTGGAATTGGCAAACTGGTGAAGAACTGCGTACCTTAGCGGGTCATAGTCATTCGGTAAACGCAGTTGCCCTCACACCTGATGGCAATTACGTGATTTCTAGTTCAGATGACAACACTCTCAAAGTCTGGAATTGGCAAACTGGTGAAGAACTGCGTACCTTAGCGGGTCATAGTCATTCGGTAAATGCAGTTGCCCTCACACCTGATGGCAATTACGTGATTTCTAGTTCAGATGACAACACTCTCAAAGTCTGGAATTGGCAAACTGGAGAACAACTACTTACTCTAAAGAATCGTCGTTTTTGGGTAACAGCAGTCGCCTTTACTCCAGATGGCAACTACGTGGTTTCTGCTTCGTTCGACAATATCCTGAAAGTTTGGAATTGGCAAACTGGGGAACTAGTACGTACCCTAAAGGGTAATAGTATCTGGATAAATGCAGTTGCCCTCACACCTGATGGCAATTACGTGATTTCTGGTTCTGCTGACAACACTCTCAAAGTCTGGAATTGGCAAACTGGTGAAGAACTGCGTACCCTCAAGGATCATAGTGGCTCTGTAAATGCAGTCACCCTAACCCTTGATAGCAAATACGTGATTTCTGGTTCCGATGACAACACCCTCAAAGTCTGGAATTGGCAAACTGGACAAAAAGTGCGTACTCTAGCTGGTCATACTCACTGGGTAACCGCTCTTAACCTCATCCTAGATGGCGAATACATAATTTCTGCCTCCTTTGACAAGACCCTGAAAATCTGGAATTTGCAAACTGGGGAAATAGTACGTACTTTAATGAGTCATACTGACTTGCTAACTGCTATTATCCTCACCGCAGATAGTAGTTGCATGATTTTTGGTTCCAATGACAACACCCTCAAAGTCTGGAATTGGCAAACTGGAAAAGAATTGCGTACTCTAGCTGGTCATAGTGACTCAGTAAATGCAGTTGCCCTCACACCTGATGGCAATTACGTGATTTCTGCTTCCTCTGACAACACACTCAAAGTCTGGAATTGGCAAACTGGGGAAGAACTGCGTATCCTAAAGGGTCATAGTGACTCCGTATATGCAGTTGCCCTCACACCTGATGGCCAGTACGTGATTTCTGCTTCTTGGGACAACACACTCAAAGTCTGGAATTGGCAAACTGGACAAGAACTGCGTACTCTGAAGGGTCATAGCCGCTCGGTATATGCAGTTGCTCTAACTCCAGATGGCGAGTACGTGATTTCTGCTTCCTCTGACAACACACTCAAAGTCTGGAATTGGCAAACTGGTAAAGAACTGCGTACTCTGAAGGGTCATAGTTCTGAGGTATGTGCAGTTGCCCCCAGTCCAAATGGCAAGTACTTAATTTCTGGTTCTCTTGATAAAACTCTGAAAGTCTGGAACTGGCAAACTGGAGAAGTAATTGCTAGCTTCATTGGGGATGGGGGAATATTATGCTGTGCTGTTGCACCTGATGGGGTGAGAGTTGTTGCAGGGGAAGATTCAGGACGGGTGCATTTTTTGCGGTTGCAAGGCAAAGAAGAGTAATTCGTAATTAAGAAATGCGGATTTTGTTTGAGTCAGTTGTGGTGAATGGGGATAATAGGGAGTCCGGTTAGGCAATTTTCATAGCAAGCGAAGCAAAACAAGCCGCGATCGCTGCGATCGCCTTTTTTAATTTCCTTCCCATCACCATGACTATTGCTAATTCACTCATAAGTTGCCATCAAAGTGCGTAGGCGTAGCCCGCCGCAGGCATCGCTCTTGCTCATTTTCTCACCTTTCCAGCAAAAAGCTGCAACGTTGAAGATAAAAGCCGCAAATTTCCGCATCAAAGCCGCAACGTTGAGGATAAAAGCTGCAACGTTCAAGCAAAAAGGCGCAACGTTCGAGATAAAAGCCGCAATTTCCGACATCAAAGCCGCAACGTTGAGGATAAAAGCTGCAAGCTTCAGGTTTTGAACTTCAACCTTCATGCTTTGAGGTGCAAATTCCGCCTTCTGAAGGTGAACAGTTGGTGATTTTTCCCGGCGAATCACGTAATTAATAATGGAGAATTGGATTTAACCTACTCCTGTTTAAAGATACTACTGGCGACTCAGAGGTAAAACCCCTCGCTTACCCAACAGACCGCCGTCACCCTAGAAGGGTGCGGCTAATCGAACAAAGCCCACCTTCGTGGGCTAAAAACAGCCCACGAAGGTGGGCTTTGTATCGATAGCCCCAGGCTTCTAGCCTGCGGGCGTTATTTCGGGTAAGCGAAAGATGAAATATTTTCCCTCTCACCCTATCCTTTCGCAGTCAAATCTCCCTTTAATTTGCTGATTATAAAAACTACCAACGGAATCAGCCGAGTAAAAATCTTCCCATGTCTCCTCATCTACCCCAGAATACTCATAAACTGCCCCACTCTTGAACTCAACCTGCAAAGTTTGCTCGTGACTATCGTAAGCAATGCTAGCCGCCATTGATGAACTCACAGGTAACAACGCAATCGGTTCTTCATATTCAGGAAGCGCCACAGGTTCCGCTATAATCTCGTTCAGTTCTACCAACCCCTCAAAAGCTTGAACTGGTGCGGGAATCTCTAAAAGTTCTATTTCGTCGCCGCGATCGAGCAATAATTGTAAATGTCCGTCAGCATGAGCGATCGCAATCAGGCTACTCAAGTCCATTTTAGATAGTCTCATTTATTTTGCTCTCCTGTGGGGTTAAAAATGCTATTTATCTGTTGAGAGTATTAAATTCTGCTGCAAAATCGCACTGTTTAATAGTACATTTGTATCATAGAAGCAGTTTATCGTCAATATTTTGCAGCAGAAAATGCGCGACTATAGCAATACGATGGAAACAAGGCTTGCATAGTTAGCAATGAACGATTTATTTGGAGCAGAGTTTTTACAAGAATTGCCGCTAATTCTGGCGGGGCCTATATTACAACATACAGAATCCGACTCAGTTACAGTCTGGGTGGCGTTGAAACGTCCTTGTGAGGTGGTACTCCAGATTTATGACACAGCAAATCACGGTGAGTTAATCACAAATCTGCTGTTAGAGGGAAGACGTTCTACTTTTGCCCTGGGAAAATCGCTGCATATTGTGGCAGTAACGGCGGAATCTGCGGGTAGTTATTTATTAAGTAGCGATCGCATCTACGCCTACGACCTACAATTTATTGAGGAGTCTTCCCAGCCGCAAACATTGCAGCAAGCTTTATGTTCTAGCCGCTTTCCCGCTGTGAACATCAGCTATTTTGACCATCAAAAACCCACATTTGTCCTCCCGCCAACGGATTTACAAGATTTGCGGATTGTGCATGGTTCCTGTCGTAAACCTCACGGTGATGGCTTTGATGCGTTACCAATTCTCGATTGCTTGATTGAGTCAGCCGCCAACCAGCCCCGCAAAAGACCCCATCAGCTTTTCCTTACAGGCGACCAAATTTATGGTGATGATGTCGCCGATCCGCTGTTGTGGGTTTCTTCTCAGTTAGGCGATGCGCTTTTAGGTTGGGAAGAAAGGTTACCTTTGACACAGCAAACAGCCGCCGACCCCAGTTATTTAACCCCAAAGCAACTGCTTCCCGGACATCGGGCAGAAATCGCCACTCATCAAGCAGGTTTCACCGCCGGATTACACAATAAAGCTGCCAAAGTTAGCAGTCACCTGCTGAGTTTGGGGGAATATTACGCATCTTATATATTGTCATGGTCTCCCGCTTGCTGGCCGAGTACCTTACCCAAAGGGCGGGAGGTGATGGATGGACATCGCGTCAGCCGCCGTTGGGATAAAGAAGTGCGGGATATGCAGCAATTTATCCATACCCTGTGGAAAGTGCGGCGGGCGCTGGCGAACATTCCCATGTATAGTATTTTCGATGACCATGATGTCAGCGATGACTGGAACCTCAACCAAGCTTGGTGTTTGCGGGTTTTAGGACAACCCTTGGGACGGAGAACAGTGCAAAATGCTTTGTTAGCCTATGCAGTTTTTCAAGCCTGGGGGAATACACCCAAGCAATTTACAGGCGGACAACCAGGGGAGAAATTATTACAAGCAGCGGCGGATTGGTCTGCATCTGGGGGAATGAATGCTGAAGCGTGGGATGCGATCGCCCGTTACTTAGGAATGCCGCCTATTAACCCCAGTACAAATTTACCGGAATTTGTGCAATATGATTCAGTTTTAGTACTAGACAGAGACCCAGAAGCCCTAACATGGCATTATACGGTACGCAGCTTTTGCCATGAAGTCATAGTTTTAGATACACGCACTTGGCGCGGTTATCCAGCCGATCAAAAACCAATAGCGCCGCCAATGCTGCTATCGCCTCCAGCCTTTGCACAGCAACTATCCCAGCCTTTAGAACAAGTCACACACAAACCGATAGGGCGATCGCCAATGCAAGCTACATTTGTGATTGCACCGACAAATTTATTTGGTTTACAAGTAATAGATTGGATTCACCATTGGCATTTAAAAAGAGATAAAGTTTATGGTGTAGATGTAGGTGATGCATGGAATATTAATTACGAAGCCTTAGCACAATTTCTCACCACATTATTTGAGCAACGCCAACAAGTAATTGTGTTATCTGGAGACATTCACTACAGTTCTGTTGTCCGCTTAACTTATACCAAAAAATCGTTAGGTTCTGAGAAAAAATCTATATTAGTCCAGTTAACAGCTAGTGCTTTTAAAAATGAAGAAAAGATTACTCAAATCATTCATACAAGACTCAAACAATGGCTGTTACCAGAAAAAACTAGACAATGGATAGGCTGGACAAATTCCCCTTATATGGTAGAAATTTCTAGCAGAAAATCCTACAGTGATTCTTTATCACCTCGTCCGCCCGAATGGCATGGTTTAATGGAATGGATTTCCCGAACTAGCACAAAAACTGCTGACTTTGGCACTAATGTTTCATGGCTAATGACTGCCAAAAAACAAGCTAAAACCCATAAATGGGAATGGTTACAGTATTTAGCTTTTTGGAAATTACCTTGGTTTCAAGATGGACGCGAAGTAATAGGCTTAAATAATTTAGCCTTAGTTCATTTTGAAGTAGATAATAATAACTCTGCCAAAGTTATGCAAGATTTATACTGGTTTTCAACTTGGTATCCTATCGAAATTGTCTATAGCCGCTTTGAAAGTGAACTCAACCATGCCAAATTAAGAATTAATAATTAAAAATCATTGTAGTAAGGACTTCAGTCCTGACCTTTTAAGCACTAAAGTGCTTACTACAAAATTTATTTATGCTAACCGCAAATAAGGACACTTTTGTAAAAAAATAGCTGCTTTTTGATGCGCATGAGGATTATCAGTATGTACAGGCGTAGTGCGGATAATTCCATTAAATAAATCATCCAAGCCGTAGGGGGTAAAAAACTCCCATTTTCCTTGCGCATTTAGCCGCACCCCTACAGCAGTAGCAGTATGTAACCATTGTGTAATGCCATCTTCTGTACTATTGTATGCTGTGTCGCCATCGCGCCAGCGGGCAAAACTAGCTTGATTTTTCACATCAAATTCGTTATTAGGAAACTGTTGTGTGAGGGTGGCTTTGGCGGCTAGTTCCTGGGTGCGATCGCCTTGGATATCGAAAAATGCAATATCAAAATCTTTGATTACTAACTCGCAGTCATCCCCAAAAATTAAGCGCCAGACTGTATTTCGTACCGCACCGCCTGCTAACCACCAATCAGGTAGATTAAGTTGGGCGATCGCGGGTAAAATCATCCCTACAGGTGTGTCAGCTAGAATCATCTGGAGGCGAGTATTACTGTTCATATCAAATTTGTGAGATTTGTAACTAGCAAGCGAAAATATTAGCATTCATCATTTGCTAAATTTTGTCCAGTTCTTGATTCGTAGGATTAAATTTAAATTGAATTTTTAATTTAATTTTTAATTATGGAAGACTTATTTGCCAACCTAGAACTGACACTGAATCAGGAACTACCTTCCCTCCCAGAGTCACAGCAACAACTCCTCAAAGAACTAAGTATTGATGAAAATCAACCAGGTACAATTCTGCGTGACTTTCAAACCTTAATCGATTTTCTCCAACCAAAAGGCGTGGAAGTCAGTAGTGTTAATCATCTTCTACCTTTAAAAATATTATCAGAACTGAATTCTCGCTTAAGTCACCCAATCGACACTAAACTGAAACGTCCTGTACAAAAATCATATCCTTACATTAATGGACTTTATCTGTTATTACGCAGTTCGGGAATCGGACAAATCACATCTCAAGGGAAAAAACAATTTTTAGTATTAGATGAAGCTGTATTAGAATCTTGGTCTAACCTTAACCTGACAGAACGTTATTTCACCTTACTTGAAGCTTGGTTAATTTGGGGAAATAATGAAGTTTTAGGTGAACGTCACAATGGATGGAATAATCTAGGTAAGTGTCTTCAGTTTTGGGGGCACATTCCTGATAAAGGCTTAAACTTGACCAAATATGATGACCAACAAACTCTTGGCTATAATCCGGGGTTGCATAATGTTGCTTTATCAGAATTATTTGGATTATTAACTATTAAACAAGGAAAAGCCGAAGCAGGTAAGGGATGGCGGATTATTAGTGTAGAACGTTTACCGCTTGGTGATGCTCTATTCATGTTACTCTTTCCCGTGGGAATTGTAGGCAAGTTTGAGGAAGATATCAATATAAACTTTGGACACTTGCAGCCAAGTTTACAGCCTTTTTTCCCAGAATGGCAAAATAATTTGACTCTCCCTCAGCAAGGCTTTACTGATGGTATTTATATTTTTAAAGTATCCGTTGCTAAATCTTGGCGACGGATTGCGATCCCAGCAAAAAGAGAATTAAGCTGGTTAGCTGGGACAATTCTTGATGCTTTTGATTTTGATGACGATCACCTATACGAATTTAGTTATAAAGACCGTTTTGGTCGCACTTGTAGCATTGGTCATCCCTACATGGAATCACCGCCATTTGCAGATCAAATCCGCATTGGTGATTTACCTCTAGAACCGGGTGCAAGCATGACTTATCTTTATGATTTTGGCGATAATTGGAAATTTAATGTGCAATTAGAAGCAATTGAACCTTCTGATAACAAAATTAAAAAAGCCAAGATTTTAGAAATTCATGGTGATGCACCCCAACAATATTGGAGTGAAGATGATGATTGGGATGAAGAGGAGTAAATAATTTAAAATTACTTAAAACTTATTAGCCTCCGCAAAGGTTGAAATAGTGCAACTCCTCCAATAAGCACGAAAATTGACCCCATACCAGCAAACATACCCGGTAAAAACCATAGCTCAAGCCAAGAATTAATCATGGCAGAATTTGGCTGTTTAGGATTGTATAAAACTTCTACTTGCTGACCTTTACTAAATGCTGGTGGACTACTACCTGTATTGGATTCAAATATAATGGTTTCACCCGAACTTGGAGTAAATTTAACGACTGGATAGTAAGCAGAAGAGGAGCGACCTTTACTATCAGTTGATGAACGTAACTTTAAATCAATTACATTTCCTTGTATAGATTCTGCCGTGCTGACAAAAGAATGAGTATTGATGACAAAGATAATGCCTGTGACAGCAAATATACTGCCTACACCAGCAAATATCGAACCAAACAATAGAAAGAATTTTGAATCAGCATCCATAGAAGTTTCAAAATCAAGTATTAACTTAATTTATTATCCACCGAAAATGTGATAAGTAGGTAGGCACAATTAAACCGAACTACCTAAACTTATGTAAAGCAGCAGAAACGCTTTGAAGAATATAAACTTTTAAACGATTTACATTTCTTAATTTAGTTGTGTTTTTTAGCGCCCACCTACTTACATCAATATTTGATGCTTATACTAAGCATATTTCAGCACTTCTTCTATAGAAAAATTCCGCTGTGCGTTTAATTTGAGATACCGCTGTTTTTCTTCTATAAACTTTGTACCATAATATTCATATAGATCTGGTTCGGCTTTTTCATCAGATTGTGTCCATAGTTCCTCAAAGTGACGATAGCGCTTTTCACACATAACTAGTTCCATACAAGCGATCGCCGCCTGAACAAGTTGAGGAGTACGCAGTATATCATCTGTCTTACTTTTCTCATTCAAATGAAACACATGCGACACTAAACTCAAATCTTCAGATAATTCTAAATATCTATCTTGCAAATTTGAAATTAAGTCTACTTGCTGTGTAGGTAACTCTAAAATCTTTTGCCACAAAAAGCGGTGATGGGAAAGGCTAAATTGTAAGTCTCTTTCTTCTAATGCGTTGAAAATAGCTTGGCGCTGTTCAGGACAATGTAGGTAAATCCGCAATAATAAGCCTTCTGCGCGTTCTAACAAACCGCGTTCGCTAGCAGCAAATGAACTCTGGGAAGTTTTATTATTCTCCGATTTTCTCTTGATTGGTATCGGTTGAGAGTAGCTGTTAGGAGGAGAAATCTGAGTCAGCAAATTTTCGACTCGTAGCGGAATTAGTCTGCTATCTCCTAAGCTGAGGATTTCGGCGCAATAAGATATATAATAATTTTTGGTATCGTTGTTAACTATATTTTTAAGTAATTTTACTATGCTTTGGGTTACTTGCTGAAAATCTGTAGCCTGTTTTAAATCACGGTCTTTGGTAATTTGCTCAATCTGCCAATTGAGCCATAGGGGCGCATTAGTTAAGAGTTGGCGATAGTCGTCTGGGCTATGACTATGCAAGTACTCATCGGCATCTTTCCCATCGGGGATGTTGAGAATCTTTAGCTGGACTTCGCCCATATAAGCGAGTTCGGCAATTTCACCGATCGCTCTTTCGGCGGCATTATTTCCCGCTTTATCAGCATCAAAGTTGAGAACCAACTGTTTTGATTCGGTATAGCGTAATACCAGCTTGACTTGTTCTAAACTTAAGGCTGTACCCAAAGAAGCGATCGCATTATTAATCCCCGCCGAGTGGAGAGCGATCGCATCAAAATATCCTTCTACTACCACAGCTTGATCGAGTTGGGAAATCCCTCCTTTGGCTTGATCGAGGGCGAAGAGGGTTTTACCTTTACTAAAAAGCTCGGTTTCTGGGGAGTTAAGATACTTTGGTTGTTCATCGGTGAGGGTTCGCCCACCAAAAGCAATTACCCGCCCTTGGATGTCACGGATGGGAATCATTAGGCGATCGCGAAACACATCATAATAACCGCCCCCTTCTTTGCGGGGTTTAATCAATCCGGCTTTTTCTACTAGTTGCACTGGGTAGTGTTTACTATCTACCAGATAACGATAGAGTGTTTCCCAGCCTGCGGGCGCATAACCTAAGCCAAACTGCTGTATTGTCTCTTCTTGAAGGAGGCGATCGCTTTTGAGATACTGTAATGCTTTTTGTCCTAGAGATTGTCTCAGGGCGTGTTGATAAAATTGCGCTGTCGAAGCGAGAACTTCATATAGCTGTTCGCGCAAAGATATCTGTCGTTGCAATTCTTGTCTTTGCTCAGGTTCCAGGGTTTGTACAGGTACTTGGTAACGCCTAGCTAAATCTAGAGTCACTTCCGCAAAGGAACGCTTGGACAAGTCCATTAAAAACTTAATTGCATTTCCCCCTGCTTGACAGCCAAAGCAAAAGTACATCTGCTTAGTCTGACTGACAGTAAAGCTAGGGGTTTTCTCATCATGGAACGGGCATAAACCCACAAAATCTTTACCGCGCTTGCGTAAA
The DNA here is from genome assembly GCF_963875285.1 of Calothrix sp. NIES-2100. Taxonomy (NCBI): domain Bacteria; kingdom Bacillati; phylum Cyanobacteriota; class Cyanophyceae; order Nostocales; family Calotrichaceae; genus Calothrix; species Calothrix sp. NIES-2100. The sequence continues at coordinate 5,445,588 of NZ_CAWNLA010000001.1, read as the reverse complement.
ACTACGTACTCAGAGACGACATCTACAATATCAGCGCGTTGTTTAACTTCTTCAATTGTATCTGGGTGCAAGCGAGGGATGTACATATTTTGTCAGTTGTCAGTTGTCATTTGTCATTTGTCATTTGTCATTTGTCATTTGTCCCCCTTGTCCCCCTTGTCCCCTCATCCCCCTTCTTTTTCCTTGGGGCTGTTTTCTGCAAAAACTTGGGAGAAATAACAAAGGACAAATGATCAAGGACTCCTGATGGCTATTATATTGTTGTTGCTCAACCAAGAATGATATACAGGATTGCTTAGACTGATTCTTACAAGAGGAAATACTGAAGATGGGGCGTATTTTTATTTCTGCTGCTCACGGAGGCAAAGAAACTGGGGGAATTGATCCAGGGACGATCGCAGGCGGGACAACAGAGGCTAAAGAAATGATTCTGTTGCGGGATTTGATTGTAACCGAATTGCGAGCGCGTAATTTTGAAGTTTTAGCAGTTCCCGATGACCTGAGTGCAGCCAATACTATCGCCTGGATCAATTCCCGTGGTCGTTCGACTGATGTGGCGTTAGAAATTCACGCTGATGCAGCTAGTAGTCCTAGTGTGCGGGGGGCTAGTGTGTTCTATATTGCCAGCAATAATCAACGTAAAAGCAATGCGGAACTTTTACTTTTAGGACTGTTGCGCCGTGTACCCCAGTTACCGAATCGGGGAGTCAAGCCTGATAGCGATACTGGATTGGGTAAGTTGGTATTTTGCAGACAGACTGCGATCGCTTCTTTGTTAATGCAAGTAGGTTTCCTCAGTAGTCCGGAAGACCGTTCTTTACTCCAAAATCGTCGTCGCGATTTTGCTTTGGGAATTGCTGATGGATTGGCTTCTTGGAGTCGGGCGATCGATCCTAATCAAGGAACTCCCCCAGAACCAAGTTATCCACCAATTAATATTAATATTAACGGGCAAAAATACTCAGAACAAGGGATATTAATTAATGGCAACGCTTACATTCCCATTGATTTGGCAGACCGCTTACGCGTTGACTTATCAAAAGTCCCAGAAGTTCGCCGAATTACCTATCATAAAGTAGTATATGTCAAAGCAGTTGAACTGCGAGATTTTAATGTTTCTGTTGGCTGGGATTCTGCAACTCGCACTGTAAATTTGCGGTCAATTTTAGTAGTTTGCCCTGGTCAATTTGACCGCATTGTATCGAATGGTAATACTTCAGAAGACCAATTACAGCGATTTCTGAAAAACAATAATGAAAATGGTTTAGTGCAATTTCCCGACATCCCAAAACTTTATCGAGAAGAAGCGAGTACAGAGGGGATCAACTACGATATTGCTTTTTGTCAAATGTGTGTTGAAACCGGATTTTTACGCTTTGGTGGTGATATTACACCAGTACAAAATAACTTTGCTGGTTTAGGTACAATTGGCGGTAGTGCACAAGCAGCATCTTTTGAAAGTGCCAGAATTGGTGTGAGAGCGCACATCCAACATTTAAAAGCTTACGCCAGTTTAGAACCTTTGGTGAACGATGTTGTCGATCCCCGGTTTCGTTTTGTCACCCGTGGTATTGCTCCCTTAATCGATCAGTTATCAGGGCGCTGGTCAGCAGATTTAGATTATGGTGTGAAGATTACCGCCATGCTCAAACGCTTGTATGAGTCAGCAGGGTTTTTATGATTGTTGAATCAATAGCGGTTTAAATGTTCTAGAGCTTCTCCTCACATAAAAAACTCTGTAAATATTCATATAAAACTGTTTTATGTCAAAATTTTGCAGTTACTTAACTCTGTATCTAAAAACTTTGTAAGATGGCTAATACAGATTGCAAATAATACTTCATGCGTCGAGATTCAATCTTTTATAAACTGTTTCAACAATTTCCTAACCTGTTGTTTCAATTACTAGCAACACCGCCGACTAATGCAGAAGCTTATCGATTTGATTCAGTAGCTGTCAAAGAACCTACATTTGAGATTGATGGAGTATTTCTTCCACCTGACAATGAAGGTGCTGGAGTTGTATATTTTTGTGAAGTACAGTTTCAAAAAGATGAACAGCTTTACGAAAGATTATTTGCAGAATCTTCACTATATTTCTATCGTAATCGTGCCAGATTTAGCGATTGGCAAGCAGTTATAATTTATCCATCACGCAATATCGAACAAAATGATATTAATCCCCATCGCTCATTACTGAACGGTGGACAAGTGCATAGAGTGTATTTGGATGAATTAGGAGATATTCGTCAGTTACCTTTATGGGTAGCGCTGATGGTACTCACTACGGTAGAAGAAGAACAAGCACCAGCAGCAGCCAAGTATTTGTTAACAAGAACTAGTCAAGAAGTAACTGAACAAGCAAGTCGCGCCATAATAGAGATGATTACGACAATTATGGTGTACAAATTTGAACAATTAAGCAGAAGGGAGGTAGAGTCAATGTTAGACATCACACTCAAGCAAACGCGAGTTTACCGAGAAATCAAGGAGGAAGGGCGAGAAGAAGCAACATTTAACCTCGTTATTCGACAACTAACTAAGCGGTTTGCAGAACTTCCAGGGGAAATGCGTTCGTCAATTGCTGATTTACCTTTGCCTGTTCTGGAAGATTTGAGCGAAGCATTGTTAGATTTTACCAGTTTGGCTGATTTACAGGCTTGGTTAGACAGACGATAACTTAAACTATACGAACTAAAATACCCAATCCTCTAATTATTTTTCTCTTTGTATTCATCAGACTTAGCTACAGGTAAACCCTATGTGACGGAGAGTTTTTCTGACTAATACTGTAACGCGCGATCGCTTCGATCATCCTCTTACCAGTTGCAGCTGTCAAAGCATCATGCTGCTTCTCAAAGCTGGTGAGGTTACACTTCAACAAGCATCGAGTCCGATCGCAGTTCTGGTATCAGAGTTTTTTTACCCCCCTCATTCCCCTCAGTATAAAAAGCTGCTCTTTATCTCTCCACCGCAAGCGGGGGAGGGGTTAGGGGTAATGTCAAATAAGCTACCTGCAAATCTTCTCGTTAGGAAATGCGATCGCATTCTTTAACGCTTTTTTAACTCTGGGAAAATAAAAATTGGAGCATTGCGTATTGGGCATTTCCCTCATCCCCTTGTCTTTTTTTCATGTATTGTCCTCTGGGTTTTTTTCAGTGAATCAGTTTCTCTATTAAATATTACATCCTGATGTAAAGTTAAGTTAACAAGTCTTGAAAAACATTTAAAATTCAGAATTTAAAATAAAATACAAAATCCAAGTTTTAAACTATATTTAGCAAAATTAAAAATCTCCAACTACAGAAATCGGAGATTTTGTCACTAGTAGGGTAAAAGCAAAGGAATTGTTAAAAAATTATAAAAAAAAACTTTACTGGCAACAAGGAGTGAAACTCTTGCAAAGCACTTACTCCAAAAGAAGATAGAGTATTAAAATGCCATCAAAAACAAGAAGCTGACAACTGACAACTGACACACGAAGCGAGTAAATAGCATACAAATGCGCCAAAATAACTAGGCATAATTTATTTTGAACTGAGATGTCATATGTTCTTGATAAAGTAACTCTCGAGCTTCTATAAATTAGCTTCGAGTTAACAAAAACCTTGATTTTTCAAACATTAAGATTGCCACAAATTTTAGCGGCTAATAATTTACACAAACGTTATGAAGAATTAATACAATGATAGATACAATACACTAGAGTAAATAGTATGTTGAAGAGAAGTAATCGAACCCAAAAAAAGATACAACCGGAGTAGGGGAGGCAAAAAGCAAGGACACTTTGTTAATAAGGGTTGTTGGAGCAGCTAAGGCTGTAGATACCTGAAAGGCTTTGTGCCCAAGGCATCCAAGCTTTGATTCCCGTAAGTGGCGTGCGATTGGCGTCCCAAAATTAATTTCAGAGTATTTGTGAGGTTGGTGTAACATATAAACCTCCGGCTAGAGGCGATCGCTACTAGCACCAGATTAAAAGAGACACTAGAATCCGGTTTTTTCCAACCCCTTTGCGCTCTCAGGATTCCGAGATTAACTTGCATAAAGATTGGGCATTGGCCAAACAGGGCATTGGGCATTGGGCAATAGTCATTTGTCTTCCTTGTCTCCCTTGTCCTCCTTGTCTCCCTCATCCCCCCTCATCTCCTCTGCCCCTAGCCCCTCTGCCCCTACTCCCTAATCCCTCCCATTATTCGGGGAACTCAGCTAAATCAAAAGGAAAACCCCAATGAAGATTGGTATCCCAAAGGAAGTCTACCCTGGTGAACAGCGTGTAGCAGCCACGCCAGAAACAGCCAAACGGTTGCAAAAGCTTGGTTTTGATGTAATTTTGGAAAGCAATGCGGGTTGTGGCGCAAATTTTGCGGATGATGCTTACACCCAAGCCAAATGTCAGATTGTTCCAGATGCTGCAACTCTATGGTCCCAGGCAGATATCGTACTCAAGGTGCGTGCACCCCAAATGCACCCAGAACTAGGTAAACATGAAACAGAGTTGCTGCGCGAGGGAGGCAAGCTGATCAGTTTTATCTGGCCTGCCCAAAATCCAGAACTGTTACAAAAACTAGTAGAACGCAAAGCTACAGTATTGGCGATGGATGCGATCCCCCGCATCAGTCGGGCGCAAAAACTGGATGCTTTAAGTTCAATGGCCAACCTCGCCGGCTATCGGGCGGTGATTGAAGCGGCTAACAATTTTGGACGCTTCTTTAACGGTCAGATTACCGCAGCGGGAAAAGTACCGCCAGCCAAGGTGTTGATCATTGGTGTGGGTGTAGCGGGATTAGCCGCGATCGGTACTGCTAACGGATTGGGTGCAATTGTCCGGGCATTTGATACCCGCTTGGTTGTCAAAGAGCAAGTACAAAGCCTAGGCGCAGAATTTCTCGAACTCAACTTTGCCGAAGATGGTAGTGGTGAAGGCGGCTACGCCAAGGTGATGAGCGACGAATTCATCAAGGCGGAGATGGAACTGTTTGCAGAGCAAGCGCAAGAAGTTGACATCATTATCACCACAGCCCTGATCCCCGGTAAGAAAGCACCTGTGCTGATTACCCAGGAAATGGTTGAGAGCATGAAAGAAGGGTCTGTAATTGTCGATTTGGCAGCAGAGCAAGGTGGTAATTGTGCTTGTACTCACCCTGGTGAAGTCTATCGTCACAAAGGAGTAACGATAGTAGGTTTGACCGATCTACCCAGCCGGATGGCACAACAAGCAAGTCAGCTTTACGGTAACAATCTTTGCCATCTGCTGGAAGAAATGGGAGGGGCTAAAAATTTCACAGTCAATCTTGAAGATGAAGTAATTAGAGGTGCTTTAGTTACTCATGCTGGCGGTATTACTTATCCGCCACCAAAGGTGGAGAAAAAAGTAGAGGTAACACCACAGCCGGTTGGCGCAAAGCAAGAAACCCAAAAAGAGCCGGAGCCAGTATTAACAACCGCTACCGCCCCAATGAAGAGTTCCGCCAAAGGTGGGAGTAACTTGATCTGGCTGCTGTTAGTTGGTGCAGCTTTAGTTGGGATCGGCATGAATGCGCCCTCAGAATTCCTCTCTCACTTCATCGTCTTTGTCCTCGCCTGCTTTGTTGGTTGGCAAGTAATTTGGAATGTGAAACCAGCTTTACACACACCACTGATGAGCGTTACTAACGCCATTAGCGGCATCATCATTATTGGCGGGATGTTGCAAATATCTGGAGCATCCAACTTATCGACCAGTATTCTAGGAGCGATCGCCATTTTCGTGGGAACGATTAACATTTCCGGTGGGTTCCTAGTCACCCAACGTATGCTCAAAATGTTCCAAAAATAGCAGGAAATTATGTCAAACAACTTACTGACAGTAGCGTATATTGTGGCTAGCGCCCTCTTCATTCTCAGCTTGGGGGGGCTATCCGATCAGGGAACAGCCCGCAAAGGCAACGTCTATGGGATTGTGGGCATGGTAATTGCCTTTGGGGCTACCGCACTCACCTTAAATACAAATGCTTACGGCACCTTGGCCGCAGTTGCGATCCCCGGAGCCGTGATTGGTGCGATTGTCGCGGCGCGGGTAGCGATGACAGCCATGCCAGAATTAGTGGCAATTCTGCATAGTTTTGTGGGTGCAGCCGCAGTTCTCGTGGGAATTGCCAATTATCTCCAAGAAACGCCATCGCTCACTTCTGTAGAATCGACAATCCACCAAATAGAAATATTTATTGGTGTATTTATTGGTGCAATCACCTTTACAGGTTCCATCGTTGCCTTTGGTAAACTCAGGGGGATCATCACCAGCAAACCTGTACTTCTCCCTGGACGGCACTTATTGAACTTGACTATCCTTGCAGCTTCCATCTGGCTTGGTAGTCAGTTTATTGGTACAGCGGGGATCGCTGGACTGCAACCTTTATTAATCATGTCTGCAATTGCCGCAGTCTTGGGCATTCATCTGGTAATGGCCATTGGCGGTGCTGATATGCCGGTGGTGATTTCTATGCTGAACAGCTACTCTGGATGGGCTGCTGCTGCTGCTGGGTTCATGTTATCCAACGATTTGTTGATCATTACCGGTGCTTTGGTAGGTAGTAGCGGGGCGATCCTCAGCTACATCATGTGCAAAGCCATGAACCGTTCCTTCATCAGCGTTATTTTAGGAGGCTTTGGCGCTCAGACAAGTACTGCAACTGCTGTTGATGGCGCACAGCCAGAGGGTACAGTTAACTCCACCACAGTGGAAGACACAGTGGAAATTCTCTGCCGTGCCAAGAGTGTAATCATTGTTCCTGGCTATGGTATGGCAGTAGCGCAAGCACAACATGGAGTTTCAGAAATTGTCAAACGACTGCGCACTCGCGGTATTAAAGTTCGCTTTGGTATCCATCCTGTAGCCGGTCGGATGCCGGGACACATGAACGTGCTGTTAGCAGAAGCGAAAGTACCCTACGACATCGTTTTAGAGATGGATGAAATCAATGAGGATTTCACTGAGACTGATGTAGTATTGGTGATTGGTGCGAATGACACCGTTAACCCCAGCGCTTTAGAAAACCCCAATAGCCCGATTGCGGGAATGCCAGTACTTGAGGTTTGGAAAGCTACTACTGTTATCGTCATGAAGCGCAGTATGGCTAGTGGCTACGCCGGAGTGGAAAACCCCCTATTCTACAAGGCAAATACCTTGATGTTGTTTGGCGATGCCAAGAAAAATATTGATGCTACCGTTGCTAACCTTGCACAATTGAGCAACGAAAGCGCCAACCTCAAGCTAGTCGCTAAACCAGTATTGTCTGCATAACCAATGTTGGTTAAAAGACTTAATTTTAACTGACATAGCAATCTTAAATCATTCATGAACAGCCAAATCCCCGACTTCTTAAAGAAGTCGGGGATTTGAGATTGAAGGAAATTGAAACCTTAAAGAAAGAAAATTTACTAAATAACTCAATATAAATTAACAAAAGAGATAAGAAAAGAAATAGACAATAGTGCTGAATATTAAATCTATTATTAAATAGTCCATATCTAGGACTTTTATTATTTATTATTCCTTTTCCAAGGTTTTAGTGCTGCTTTTGTCAGATGTATGTGTGGAATAAACAGTAAATGTTTCATTCTCCAGAAGATTCTTCTTCTAACTCAGTTTCTAAAACCGCATAAATATCTTGTCTATCACCTTCTCGTCGCATTCCCACACCCACAATAACAACAATAATTCGCTCTCGCTCAACACGATAAACAATGCGATAGCGTTGACCAACTGCCCTAACACTACGATAACCTTGAAATTGACCTGTTAGAGCTTTACCCTGTTTTTCTGGTTCTATTTTGAGTTTTTCGATTTTTTGACGCAGTGCTTTTTGTTCTCTTTGATCTTTAACATTTTTAAGTAACTTAATAGCTAAAGGGATAAACTCAATTTCATATTCCATAATTTACCATTCTAATTCTTTCATGGCATCCGACCAACTTACCCTTTGACCTTCTTTATCTTCCTTGATTCCAGCTATTAATTGTTCTTTAAATTGTGGATCTGATAAAATATCCATAGTTTCTAACATAGAAAGGTATCGCTCATAACTAATAGCTACCATTACTGGTAATCCTTCATTTGTAATGATTACAGGTTCATTGTCTAACTGTTCTGACAGTTGAAGAAGCTGGTCTTTTGCTTCATTAATGTTAATTGATTTAGACATTTCAAGACATTTTGTTCACAATAAACTTAGCCTATCATAAAAATTATATTTCCAGGACTTACGCAACTGGCACAGCGCGATCGCATCGCGCTGCAATTTAATTACATCGGTCTGTTATTCCATAACATCGGCTTGTTATATTAATGCATCGGTCTGTTATTCCATAACATCGGCTTGTTATTCCATAACATCGGCTTGTTATATTAATGCATCGGTCTGTTATGCCATAACATCGGTCTGTTATATTAATACATCGCCCTGTTATGGCATAACATCGGCTTGTTATATTAATACATCGCCCTGTTATGCCATAATATCGGCTGACAATGCGATCGCTCCGTTGCGGCTCTACTACTGTTTAGTGTTTAGCACAGAGCGCACAATTGGTAAATTAACGATAAAAACTGAACCTTCATTGGGCTTACTTCTCACAGAAATAAAACCACCGCAACGCCAAAGTAACTGTTGCACCACCGTTAACCCTAACCCAGGGCTGCTAGATTCATCCGTTGTACTTGAACGCACACGATAAAAGCTCTCAAAGACTTTGGGAATCTCTGTTTCCGCGATACCGATACCTGTGTCACGGACTTCTAGTTGCACATAATCGCCGTGTACGCGCGATCGCACCCACACTTGCCCGCCACTGGGGGTAAATTTTATACTGTTATGCAGTAGATTAATCACAATCAGCCGCAACCCGCCACTCACACACCATGCAGATGGCTGTTCTGTGGGCACTGTGTAGGCTAGCATAATTCCTTTTTCCTGGGCTACAGGCTGGTAGGTACTCACAATTCCTGGAACAACATCCGCTAAGCAAACTGCTTCTAAAGGTGAATGTTGTAAATTGCGCTCCAGATGTACTAAATCTAACAGACCAGTAATTAAAGAATTTTGGCGATCGCACTGGTTATTTAACATTTGTAAATAACGTTGCCGTTGGGGAGGTTTCAGGTTGGGAGAATTTAATAACGACAGCGCTGTTTTCATGTGAGTGAGGGGTGTACGCAACTCCTGACAGACATTGCTTAAGTATTCATCTTTGATTTGCGCTTTGTGGTATAGCTTCTGATTTTGTTGCTGCAACTTGGAAAGCCGCTTTGTCATCAATTGCTGATTAATTTCATTTTGCCGCTGGACTTGTTTGACTAACAGCTGATTCATCAGGGCTGAGTCTGGTACACTGGGGCAAATAAAATCAGCCGGGATTATCGTCGCTGATTCTGGTGTTCTGCTTTCTATAATTCCATCTAGGACTCGCTCAATTACTCTACCTTCGACAGTAGTCATTGCCAATAAAGGCAGAGGTTTTCTATTTCCCTTCCTGACGATTTGGGTTTTACGTCTTTTGAGCGGTCGATGAGCCAAAATTAAACTGCAAAACTGTGGCGACAATGCTATAACAAAATACTCCCTTTGTATATATCTATTTGGTAATAACTTAATAGATAAGTTATCGGGTGTTGGGCTAAGATATACACTCTCTGTCGCTTCCCCTTTTCGCCTCTGCTCAACCTGGCAATTATAAATGACAACAGGCACATCTACGGCGGACTGATAACGCCATAATTCTGATTGCCAAATTTTTCCCGGCGGTAGCTTTACCCATAAAGTCGCTACAATTTTTTGCTCAATCAGTAAGTCAATTTGTGACCTAAGTAGTGATAGCAGAGTCGCCGGACTAAGGGGTAATGGTTGGGGAGGCGCTTGCATTGCCAAAGCCAACTGATAAATCGACAGATCCTGAGCTAGAGAATCATTCATGAGTCAAGCAGAAGCAAAAGGGATAGAGAAGAATAGAGTCAAATATAATTCGGTCTTTGTTTTTCACCCTGATGTTTACCTTGGTTACGAGAAAGCTAAGAAAATTAATATTAATTATGAATTCTGGAAAATTAATTTTAAAACTAATGGAGTGTATCACTTACCATATAATGTCGCAAGCATTGCTGACTTGAAATAAGTGAAAAATTTAAAATTTATTATTGGCTTTTATTGATATCTAAATAGGAATTTGCACAATGATGGCGACACATGGATTCACCAGCCCGCCATACTCTCAGCAGCCAATAGCATCAAAAATAGGGACGCTAACAATAGCGCCCCTAACACCAAAAATCGAATTCTAGATTAATTTTAAATTTTCAATCTGGCTTGTAAAGCGGCTCGTGCTTGTTCTCGGTCATCAAAGTGAATTTTTTCAGTACCGAGAATTTGGTAATCTTCGTGACCTTTGCCAGCAAGTAACACTCCATCTCCTGGTTGGGCTTGTAAAATTGCAGTCCGAATGGCGGTAGCGCGATCGCCAATTACAGTGGTATTTGCTGTATTGGAAATGCCTGCTACAATATCTTGTAAAATCCTTTCGGGGTCTTCAGTGCGGGGATTATCTGAAGTTACCACCGCCACATCGGCTAATTGAGCAGCAATATTTCCCATTTTTGGGCGCTTAGTGCGATCGCGATCGCCACCACAGCCAAACACACAAATCATCTTACCAGGAATAAACGGACGAGCAGCTTTGAGCAAATTCTCCAAACTATCTGGTGTATGGGCATAATCCACAATTACGCTGATATCTTGGTTAGCAGTTACCTGTACCCGCTCCATTCTTCCGGGAACGCCAGGAAACTCAGGTATACTAGCTGCAACTAACTGCAAATCTAGACCTAAGTGTAAAACTGCGGCGACAGCTGCCAAAAGATTTTCTAAATTATACTGACCAACTAAAGGTGAACGAAAAGCCACATCACCCTTGGGTGTATGTAGTGTCCCACTCACACCATTAGGTTCATAATTAAGATCGCTCATCCAAAAATCAGCGCGATCATTGACACTGTAACTCCAAACTCTGTCTGGACTCAAAGAAGCAATTAATCTTTGTCCGTAAGCATCATCAGCATTAATGATTGCCCGCCCTTTGAGATAATTGGGACTAAATAACAATGCTTTCGCCGCAAAATAATCTTCCATATCGCGGTGATAGTCCAGGTGATCTTGAGTGAGATTGCTAAACACTCCCACCTCAAACTCACAACCTAATACTCTACCTTGGGCTAAAGCATGGGAACTAACTTCCATGACTCCATACTCACAACCAGCATCGACAGCTTGTGCTAGCTGTTGTTGCAGTTCCACCGCAAACGGTGTGGTATGGACAGCAGTTTCTGCAAAACCAGGCCAGCGCGTGTAGAGAGTTCCCATCAAAGCTGTGGGGAGATTTGCTTTCCCCAACAGAAATTCAATCAAATGTGTAGTGGTAGTTTTACCATTAGTACCAGTGACACCAAATAATTTGAGTTTTTTTCCCGGATAATCATAAAAAGCACCTGCTAATTGGGCACAGGCTTGAGTCATGTCACTCGCACTAATGACAACAGCCTCAGTATTAGGCGGATTTTTCTCCACAGCTTGGGGAGATACCACCGCCGCTACTGCACCTGATGCGATCGCACTTGGCCAAAATTCTCCACCATCTACCCTAGTTCCTGGCATTCCAATAAACAAATCTCCCACACCACAAGCATGGGAATTTGTCTTTAAGCCTTGCACTTCTACATCCTCTAAAGCCGGATGGTTAGGTAATTGCTCTACAGAGTCTATCGCTGCTAGTAGTTCCCGCAGTTTCATTTTGTGAACCTCGTCACACGCTTTTCTTGCGCTTATTCTGCATTATTTTAATCATTGGGGAAATACTTACGCAGCATTTGCTCCAACTGCTGCACAGTAGCACGAGGCGAAGGACGTGGCAAAGGTTTCTCACTTACCTCACCCGCAGGGCTGTTCGATAAATATAAAACTGGTATCTCATACTGATACGCCAAAAACCAATCATCCCGCGTCGTAATATCGCGAATTTCTAACTCAAAAGCCAGATTTTGAATTTTCTCTAGCTTTTCCTGCAAACCTTCACATAAATGACATCCAGGTTTGCTATATAAAATTACTCGCATTTGCTGCCATCCTTGCGTTAACTCGCATTTCTACAAGAAATCATAGGCTTAAACCGGATGGGGATGTCTTTTAATCAGTTGTCCTCAATCAATTGTGAGAAAATGGAACAAAGAATGCGAAATCAGTCCATCATGAAGCGAGAATTTAACGTGATTATCGAGAGAGATGAGGATGGATACTTTGTTGCTTCTGTCCCAAGTCTTCCTGGGTGTCACACGCAGGCTAAATCTTTAGACGATTTAACTGAGCGCATTCAAGAAGCAATTTTACTGTGTCTAGAATTTGAAGATCAACAGCAAGATTCATTAGACTTTGTGGGTATCCAGCGAGTTGCAGTGGAAATATGAGCCAATTGCCAAGTGTGACTGGATACCAAGTCATTGACGCACTTGGTAAAGTAGGTTTTGAGGTTGCCAGGATACGTGGCAGTCATCATATTCTCATACATAGTGATGGACGCCGGACGGTAGTCCCTGTACATTCGGGTGAAACTATTGGTCGTGGTTTGCTGGCGCAAATACTCAGAGATTGCCAGATCACCCGTGATGAATTCAGAATGCTGTTGTGAACGCTGAATTTTTCGGTATCAGAGAATGTTATCTAAATGTAGAGCGATCGCTGAATTATCAGCTTTTGCTCACACAAGCGCTACATTAATTCACACTTCAAGTGCTGATTTATTGTTAACAAACTTATACTTATTTTCTATTTTGTTCATTGATTAACTTCATGCACCATGCACATCACTCTCTGCTAAGATTTTGCTAACTCACAACACTTACCGCATAAGCAGATATAACCAAATTTTAGCAACATTTTTTACTAATTAATTCTAGTCTCTATTATCAATCACACTTTATAATATGTGTAAATACGTAAGTATTTAATTGAAAGTTAGAGAGATAACAAGCTTTTCCAGTCATCCAGGTTTCGGTGCATCTACCTTTTAATACTTCAACACCAGGTATAAATACCGAATGATTAGTCCTGACTATTCACATGATTTAGACACAAGAATTGCCGAAGAGAGTTTGTTACACCGCATAACAACCAGAATTAGGCAATCTCTCGAACTCAAAGACATATTAACCACCAGCGTTACAGAAATTCGTTCATTTTTGAACACAGATCGGGTGATGGTATATCGGTTTGACAGCTACGGTAATGGAGAAGTCGTTGCGGAATCTATACATCAACAGCGTCTACCTTCAGTGTTAGGGCTGCACTTCCCCGCCAGTGATATTCCCCAAGAAGCACGAGATCTGTTTCTGCGGGCGCGACAACGCTCAATAGTGAATGTAGCCACTGGGCGCATTGGACTATCACCACTAGACAGTCCCGAAACTGGCAAATCTCTTAGTAGGGAAAATCTCTACTATCGCGCAGTAGACCAATGCCATATTGACTACCTGACGGCAATGGGTGTGCAGTCTTCGCTAGTAGTGCCAATTTTACACCACGACCCCAAAGACCAATTAGCAAAACCGCGACTGTGGGGATTATTGGTATCACACCACAGTACACCACGAACAGTGGAAAAACGGGAATTGCAATTAGTACAGCAAGTAGCCGATCACATAGCAGTGGCGATCGCCCAAAGTTACCTACTCAGCCAAGCCCGTGCAGAAAAACAGCAACAAGCGATCGCCAACCAAATCACCACCCTCTTACATGCCTTGCCCACAATCCAGTACCAATCAGCATTAGAAGCGACTATTGACACCTTTGGTGCGATCGGCGGCAGGCTTTACATTGAGCAGAATGCCGAATTATACATTTGTGGCGAACAACCAACATTGCCAGAGGGACAAGCAAACACTGTCATGGAACAGCATCCCCTATGGCAAGACTGGATAGCTGAATGCAAAATAGGCAACATTTGGGCAATTACTGATCTCCACAAAGAACCTCATTGGCAAGAACTAGCTCCCCTATTCCAACCAACAAAGATACGGGGGATGTTAGTAATTCCCCTGAACTACCGTCAAAGTTTTATTGGGATTTTAACTATTTTTCGGACTGAATTTGACAGCGAAATTCTGTGGGCAGGACAACGAGATACCAATGAGCGACAAAGGCTACCCCAGCTTTCATTTGCGGCTTGGCTAGAGGAGAAAAAAGGACAAGCGCCTGAGTGGAAGCCGGAAGAAATATCATTGGGACAAGCTATAGCCGATCAATTTGCGATCGCAATTCAGCAACAGCAAATGTACCAACAAGTACAAACACTGAATTCTAATTTAGAAGGTTTAGTAGCAGAGCGCACAGCTCAATTACAAAAATCTTTAGATTTTAGCAGGGTTATCAAGCAAGTTTCCGATCAAATACGTAGCAATCTAGACTACAAGGTCACCTTGCAAACTCTTGTGCAGGAAGTGCGGAAATTGCTCAAAACAGACAGGGTATTGATTTATAAACTTCACGATGACTCCGAAGGTGAAGTAGTTGTTGAAGATGCAGACAGTAACTTGCGTTCGATTTTGGGGATGAGAACACCATTAGAATGTTTTCCTGAAGAATCTGCCCGTCTTTACTTGCGCGGCAGAGTCAGAGCGATCAACAATACAGCCTCAGCAGATTTAACTCCTTGCCATCGAGAATTTTTACAAAGTCTCCAGATTAGAGCCAATTTAATTGTCCCAATTACAATGGGTAACCAATTATGGGGATTAATCATTGCTCATGAGTGTTTTGCACCCAGAAATTGGCAAGATGAGGAAATTGATTTGTTGCAGCATTTAGCTGATGAGGCGGTGCTGACTATTCAGCACGCACAACTATATGAAAACAGTCGCGCTGCGGAATCAGCCGCCACAGAACAAGCACAACACCTAGTGCAAGCGCTCGAGCAAATCCAAAAAACCCAGGCAAAACTAATTAAAAGTGAAAAAATGTCCAGCGTTGGACTATGGGCATTGAGTGTCGCACACCAAATCCAAAACCCTGTTAACTTTATCTCCACTAATCTTTCCGATATCAGCGACAGCATCCAAAAATTGCTAGAACTTTTGCGTTTGTATCAGTCATACTATCCTCACCCAAACGGTGAAATTACCTATCAGACAGAAGCAATTAATTTGGATTTTCTGATTAACAAACTACCTAAAATCCTGATATCAATGAAACTGCAAGCCGATCGCATCAACTCTATGATGTCATCTTTACGCAATTTTTCTTACCAAGATGTGGTAGCTCTGAAAATTGCTGACCAGTATGACAACTCGGAAATGAGAAATGTATTCTATGAGCGATCGTCTGAGGTCACAACAGAAAGCTGATAATTATGGGCATTTTTGACTAAGGGTATGATTTTGGCTGACATGAAGACGGGGAGACGCGGTGACATGGTGAGGGAGTTGCAGTCTGGGATACCACTTGCTTCCAGCCTGAAAACCTTTCCCACCCAATGGCTGCGCTTCCCCTCGATAGTGACGAAATGTAAAGTGACAAATGACAAATATAAATGTTAAAGCCCCTCTGCGATATTGCAGAGGGGCTTGTAAAGTTTATTTGCTAAAATTTTATTGCTTTTTTTAAAATGCGTTCATGATTGTGATAACGCTAGCGCTTGTCAACATGATCAGAACGCCCATCAGTAGAGATACACCCAAAGAACCAGAAGTTTTAGAATCGTTCATTTTTTATTGATCCCTGCAAGTTAAGGATTCCTTAAGAATATCAGGATTGTATTCTATATCCATATAAATACGGTAAAAGTTAAGATTACGTAAAGTTTCTTAGTAAATACTGTAGTAATTACTTATTTCCGACTTTGCTCAATTGCTGAAATTTAGACACCAGGCAGAATTGGCTTAACTTTCTACATCCAGATTTGATGACATTAACCAAATATATACTTTTCGAGTATAAACTACTACTAGTTACAGAAAATGATAATCCCTCATTCCCCAGCGGGTTATGTGTCTTTTTGTGTACCCTTATGAGGTAAAATAAATTTTGTCGAAGTTCAAGAACTATTTAGTTAGAAAATTATCATGACAGTTTCCACGATCTCTGAATCCCAAACAAGCAAATTTGACTTAGAGCAGTTAAATCAACAACTTGAAACTGCGACTCCTAAAGAGATACTGGCCTGGTCTATCGAAAATATCCCCACAGGACTGGTGCAAACCAGCGCCTTTAACGTGGATGACATGATAATTACCCACATTCTTTATAGTGAACTGAAGCATCCAGTCCCGGTGATCTTTCTCGATACCCTGTTCCACTTCCCCCAAACTCTAGAACTAGTTGCTAAAAGTAAAGAAATCTATAACCTGGATTTGCAAACCTACAAAACTCCAGACTTAGATAGCCGCGAAGCCTTTATTGCTAAATACGGCGAAGCACTTTGGGACAAAGATATTACCCAATTCCATCACGTTACCAAAATTGAACCACTGATGAGGGGTTTAGACGAACTTAACACCATCGCTTGGATTACCGGTCGTCGCCGCGACCAAGCAGTTACCCGTGCTAATATGCCCTTTTTGGAATTGGATAGTCAAGGACGTTTGAAAGTCAATCCCTTAGCTAACTGGACACGTAAAGATAGCTGGGCTTACGTAGCTGAACATGGAGTAATTTACAACCCCCTGCACGACCAAGGCTATCCCAGCATTGGCGATGAACCTATCACCACCAAAGTAGGCGAAGGTGAAGACGAACGCGCTGGACGCTGGCGGGGAACTGGTAAAACTGAATGTGGAATTCATATTTAGTCAGTAGTCATTTGTCATTTGTCATTAGTATTAGACAAAGGACAAATGACTCAGAACAAAAAACTAATTATGATTAAAATCCTCCATCTGTCAGATATCCACATGGGGAGTAGCTTCTCCCACGGACGCATCAATGCTGTAACAGGATTAAATACACGATTGGAGGATTTTGTCAATACATTATCTA
This sequence comes from Calothrix sp. NIES-2100, assembly GCF_963875285.1. Classification (NCBI taxonomy): domain Bacteria; kingdom Bacillati; phylum Cyanobacteriota; class Cyanophyceae; order Nostocales; family Calotrichaceae; genus Calothrix; species Calothrix sp. NIES-2100. Next base: position 5,428,543 of record NZ_CAWNLA010000001.1, on the reverse strand, counting down.
TATGTATTGACCGAGCGATCGCAGATCCTGTAGATTTAGTCATATTTGGTGGCGATGCTTTTCCCGATGCAACTCCACCGCCTTATGTCCAAGAAGCTTTTGCTAGCCAGTTTCGCCGTCTTGTGGATGCAGAGATTCCGACGGTGCTGTTGGTAGGAAATCATGACCAACATTCCCAAGGCTTGGGAGGAGCGAGTTTAAATATTTACCGCACCTTGGGAGTCAGAGGTTTTGTTGTGGGTGATACCTTAACTACCCACGAAATCCAAACCCGTAATGGTAAAGTGCAAGTCATTACCCTACCTTGGCTGACACGTTCAACGTTAATGACTCGCCAAGAAACTGAAGGTTTATCGATTGCAGAAGTCAATCAACTGTTAACTGACAGGTTACAAGTTGTTTTAGAAGCAGAAATTCGTCGTCTTGACCCTGATGTACCTACTGTACTCTTAGCACATTTAATGGCTGACAATGCCACCTTGGGAGCCGAACGCTTGTTAGCTGTCGGGAAAGGTTTTACTTTACCTTTATCTTTGTTGACAAGGCCTTGTTTTGATTATGTCGCCCTAGGACATGTCCACAAGCATCAAAACCTGAATAAATCCAACAATCCGCCGGTGATTTATCCAGGAAGCATTGAGCGGGTGGATTTTAGCGAAGAAAAAGAAGACAAGGGTTATGTGATCGTAGAATTAGAGCCAGGTAGAACTAATTGGAAGTTTTGTCCTTTACCTGTGCGGACTTTTCGGACAATTGAGGTAGATTTATCTAAGGCAGAAGATCCGCAAGCAGCATTAATCAAAGCGATCGCTAAACATGATCTTCAAGATGCTGTAGTTCGCTTAATCTATAAAATCCGCTCGGAACAATTAGATTTAATTGATAACTCCTCACTCCATAGTGCTTTAAATTCTGCTCATACCTACACCATTCAACCAGAATTACTGAGTCAGCTAGCTAGACCCCGCATTCCCGAACTGACTGCTAGTAGTAGCATTGATCCATTAGAAGCATTAAAAACTTATTTAAGTAATCGCGAAGACCTCAAAGATATAGCCGGCTCAATGCTAGAAGCTGCACAGAAGCTACTCACCGACGATGTGGAAGTCTGGCTAGAAGCCACAGCTAATAAGTAGAATCACTACTAATAGTATGTAAATAATTATACTAAAATCAAGGTACGGCGACAGATAGCTAGGGGTACAACATTGTTGTGCCCTTATGAATAATTTATCTATCGCAAACATGATTTAAAACCTTAAAAAATTCTTTTGTTAGCCCTATGACGTATTACTAATGACATAATTCTTCGGGAAATTATGTATAAATACAACCTGGTTTTTGGGCTTGATAGCAGTAAAAACCAGGTTTTTTTCAACTATCTTGCTATTTTTAAGTGGTAGAGAAATTGCTTCATAAACGATTGCTCACTTAGTAAACAAAAATGAAGCTTGATGAGAACTTTTGTTCTATATATCGTATAATTTTTTTTAATTACGGTAATTAGCTCAAAATACCGTAGATTTAGGGGTGATTGGAAATGAGCAAATCGCAACATCCGACACAATTAAGTACGGATCTAACAGAGCGAATGCGGATTTATGTCATGAAAATTTGGCAAACTATGCAACTTTTGTACCAACAAAAAATTAGAAGTTGGTTCAATGGACGTTCCCTACAAAGCGTTGTCAGTCTATTTTTAGTAGGTACTTTTTTTAGTTTATTAGTTGCTGCCTGTTCGGGAAGCAGTACAGCTAGTAAATCTGATGTCAAGCTGAGATTGGTTTCCTTCTCAGTTACCAAAGCCGCCCATGACCAAATAATTCCCAAATTTGTGCAAAAGTGGAAACAAGAACACAATCAAAATGTCATTTTTGAGCAAAGTTATGGCGGTTCTGGCGCTCAAGCTGCTGCTGTGATTTCTGGCTCACAAGCAGCAGATATAGTACACCTCGCTCTACCTTTAGATGTCAACAAAATTCAGCAAGCAGGTTTGATTAAATCAGGTTGGGAAATTAAATCTCCCAGAAATGGTATTGTTAGTAGATCAGTCGCTGCAATTGTTACCCGCGAAGGCAATCCCAAAAACATTAACAATTGGCAAGACTTGGCAAAAGATGGCGTAAAATTGATTGCAGCTAACCCAAAAACTTCTGGTATTGCTATTTGGGAATTCTTAGCTTTTTGGGGTTCGGTCACGCTCACAGGTGGTGACGATGCAACAGCCTTAGATTATCTCACTAAAGTTTATCAAAACGCCCCTATTCTCACTAAAGATGCTCGTGAAGCTAGCGATTTATTTTTCCAACAAAATCAGGGAGATGTTTTAATTAACTACGAAAATGAGATAATTTTGGCAGATAAAAACGGCTCAAAATTGCCTTATGTTGTACCCCAAGTCAACATTTCTATCGATAATCCTGTAGCCATAGTCGATAAAAACGTTGATCAGCATGGTACAAGAGAAGTTGCACAAGCGTTTGTGGATTTTCTTTACTCAACAGAAGCCCAGCGCGAATTTGCTAAATTAGGATATCGTCCAGTTAACCCGACTGTCACTCAAGAAGTTGCATCACAATATCCTCCAGTCCAAACTTTATTTACTTCTCAAGATTTAGGTGGCTGGGATAATATTCAGAAAAAGTTTTTTGAAAATGGGGCAATTTTTGACAAAGTTCAAGCTGCTAAAAAAGTATAGAAGCTCACTTTTTTATCCAGCCTGAGTTAGTTGCAATCAATATTATCGGAATTGATTAATTTATGAGTCTTTGGAGCCGATTTCAGAATAGCTTTTTTTTAGCATCTTTAATGCTCATTGCTAGCAATATTACTGCTTGTAATAGCGGACAACAACTAAAAAATCAAGTGAGTATTGATGGTGCAGCAGTAGGTTTCCCCATTTCGCTAGCAGTTGCTGAAGAATACGAAAAGTTTAAACCGGAAGCTCAAGTGAGCGTTGCTTCAAGTGGTACTGGAGGCGGTATCAGCAAATTTTGTAATGGTGATATTGATATTGTTGGTGCTTCTCGGACAATTCGAGATGAAGAAATCAAAAAATGTAATAGTAAGAAGATTGAATTTGTCGAGTTGCCCATAGCTTTAGACGGAATTGCTATAATTGCCAATCGTCAAAATAACTTTGCTAAATGCCTAACTATTGATGAACTAAAAAAGATTTGGAGTGCTAAATCAGATGGAAAAATATTAAATTGGAATCAAGTTAATCCTAAGTTTCCTAACCAAAAAATGAAGCTTTATGCTCCCGCTTCAGATACAGGAACGTTTGATTATCTGACTCAGGCTGTTACAGGAAAAGCCAAAAATGGACGTACCGATTACACTCCTAGCCACAATCAAAACCTGCTGGTGCAAGGGGTAGCCGGTGATGCATCAGCCTTAGGTTATGTAGGCATATCTTACTACATTCAAAACCAGGAAAAACTCAATTTAGTTGCTGTAGAAAGTCCTACAGGGAAATGTGAAAAACCAGTTCCCGTAGATAATGTGATCAAAAATGTCTACACACCTTTATCTCGTCCCCTGTTTATTTATGTCAGTAAAAAATCCTTAGATAACAAGCCAGCAGTCAAAGAATTTGTCGATTTTTATCTAGAAAATTCTTGGAAGTGGGTAGATAGCGTTGGTTACGTAGCACTACCTGATGAAGCTTACGTCAAGGTAAAACAAAAATTTGCTACTGGTGAAACTGGCACAAAATTCAAAAAAGCCAAACCAGGTGAGCCGATTACAAACTTTATTTAAAAAGCAGTGCTTCGACTTCGCTCAGCAACCGGGGGACAAATGACAAATGACAAATGACAAATGACAAATTTTATGCAACATTCAAATTTTGCAGAAGATTCTTTTCAACGTTCTAGGCAGTCACTAGATAAAAATGCATCTGAAGATATCCAAGAAAATATTGTTGCGGCAATTTTATTTGCTTGTGCTTTAGTTTCGGTATTTACCACCTTTGGCATCGTCCTAATTATCTTTCAGGAGACAATTGGTTTTTTCAAAGAAGTTTCGTTTGCGCAATTCTTTCTGGATACTAAATGGACACCTCTGTTTGCAGAGAAACATTTTGGTATTTGGCCTTTAATTAATGGTACTTTCTTAACTACAGCGATCGCAATGACGGTGGCGATTCCTTTAGGTTTATCTTCGGCGATTTATTTAAGTGAATATGCTCAACCTAAAGTAGCAGCAATTTTACGTCCGGCGGTGGAACTTTTGGCAGGGATACCAACGGTAGTCTATGGCTATTTTGCACTGTTATTTGTCACACCATTACTACGAAATTTTTTCCCCCTGGAAATTTTCAACGCCTTGAGTGCAGGGTTAATGATGGGAGTAATGATTACTCCTACTGTTGGTTCTATCAGTTTAGATGCTATTCGCGCAGTTCCCCGTTCTTTAAGAGAGGGAGCCTACGCTTTAGGTATTACTAAATTGGAAACAATTTTTAGAGTAGTATTACCAGCAGCGCTGTCTGGAATTATCGCCTCAATTATTTTGGGTACTTCTCGCGCGGTGGGTGAAACTATGACTGTAATTATCGCCGCCGGACAACAGCCAAAACTTACTATTAATTTCGCAGAATCAGTTGAAACAATGACAGCTTATATGGCGCAAATTTCTGGTGGAGATAGTCCCCGTGGTAGCCTCAATTTCCAGACTTTATATGCTGTAGGTGCTGTTTTATTTCTGCTCACCTTAGTTTTAAATATTGTGAGTTATTGGATTTCTAATCGCTTTAAGGAAAAGTACGAGTAATAGAAGGCAGAGGGGCAAGGTGTTAGGGGGACAAGGGGATGAGGAGAAATATTAAATGCCCAATGCCCAATGAAAACTGAAAACTGACAACTGACAACTGACAAACATGGCTAGAGCTTATCAACGAGATGATTCTTTTAATTCAGCAACAGAATTTACTGATAATGTTGAGAGTAGAGAAAAATTAGGGAAAGTATTTGAAGTACTTTTTTTGTTAGGGTTGCTGATTGGTGTATTCGTCCTAGCGTTGCTACTTTTTGATATTTTAAAAGACGGATTAGGGAGATTTTTGACACCTGGATTTTTGACGGAAACTCCTTCTCGTTTCCCTGAAGACGGCGGTATCCGTCCGGCTATTATCAGCAGCATTCTTTTAGGGCTTGTTGTCCTGTTTGTGACGGTACCAATTGGTGTGGGAGCAGCTTTATATCTTGAAGAATATGCACCAAAAGCCTGGTGGACAGCAATTATTGAGATCAATATCAGCAATTTGGCGGGTGTACCTTCGATTGTTTACGGCTTGCTGGGTTTAGGGGTTTTTAATTATTTGCTTGGCTTTGGCCCGGCGTTAATTTCTGGAGCATTGACTTTATCTTTGCTATCTTTGCCAGTGATTATTGTGACATCTAGAGAAGCAATTCGCGCCGTTCCTGATTCAATCAGAAATGCTTCTTACGGCTTAGGTGTTACAAAATGGCGGACAATTAGTCATCATGTCCTACCTTATGCTGTACCTGGTATTCTCACAGGCGTAATTATTTCTGTATCCCGCGCCATTGGTGATGCAGCTTCTCTAATTGTTGTTGGTGCTGTGGGGTTTCTTACCTTTAATCCTGGTTTGTTCCAGAGATTTATGGCATTACCAATTCAAATTTACAGTTACATTACTCGTCCAGAACCGGGTTTTGCTAATGCAGCAGCAGCAACAATTATTGCTTTGCTAAGTTTGATTTTAGTTCTTAATGGTGTGGCAATTTATATTCGGCAACGCTTCTATCGTTAGATAGCAAAGTGCATTCAATAGTTAATAAGTTTTCTAGGCATTCATTGATATTAGGAGCTAGGTAAGATGACTTTCAATAATCGTAGAAGTCAATTGAATAATCATGGCACGCTTAACCAAGAAAATAATGCAGTATTTGATGTTGAGGGTCTTAAAGTTTACTATGGTGGATTTTTGGCACTTCTAGATGTATACATCAAAATTCCTGAAAAACAAATTACAGCTTTTATTGGGCCTTCAGGATGTGGTAAAAGTACTTTACTACGTTGCTTCAACCGCATGAATGATTTAATTACTGGAGCGAAGGTAGAGGGGAGGTTGCATTATCGCGATCGCAATATTTACGATCCCAAAGTTAATTCAGTAAAATTACGTAGGCAAGTGGGTATGGTTTTTCAAAGACCAAACCCATTTCCGAAATCAATCTACGAAAATATTGCCTTTGGTCCGCGTTCTAACGGTTATAAAGGAAACCTCGATGAATTAGTCGAAGATTCCTTAAGACGCGCCGCCATTTGGGATGAAGTCAAAGATAAACTCAAACACAAGGGTACGGCCTTATCTGGTGGACAACAGCAAAGGCTATGCATAGCCAGAGCGATCGCTATGAAACCAGATGTATTATTAATGGATGAACCATGCTCTGCACTTGACCCCATTTCTACCCGTCAAGTGGAAGAACTCTGCTTAGAACTCAACGAGCAATACACCATTATTATGGTGACGCACAACATGCAACAAGCTTCGCGGGTTGCAGATTGGACGGCTTTTTTCAATACCGAAATTGACGGATATGGTAAACGTCGGGGTAAATTAGTCGAGTTTAGTCCGACAAAGGAAATCTTCTCTTCTCCTAAGACTAAAGAAGCTGAAGAGTACATTAGTGGACGCTTCGGTTGAAGCAATTTTCAAAAGATGTTTTGTGTCTTTTTGTCAGTAGTCAGTAGTTAGTGGTAAAGAAATTCTTCCATCGCCAACAGCGAAGGTATTAAACTCCTTCAAAAAACAATGAGAAGTAGGGGTTTAGCGAGCATTGCTAAACCCCTACCGCTTTGCGCAATAAATTCATTAACCCTTTTGTCAGGATTTAATCGGAATTTCAATCATAAACTCTGTTCCCTCTCCTGGTTTAGAAGAACATCGAATTTGACCGTGATGTTTTTCTACTATGATTTGATAGCTAATAGATAACCCTAATCCTGTACCTTTACCTACGTCTTTGGTGGTAAAGAAGGGGTCAAAAATGTGCGATCGCACTTCTTCTGGCATCCCCAGACCATTATCTGCTATCCTAATTAAAATTTGGTTATTTAATGTCTGCGTATTAATCCAAATAGTCAAAGGAATTTCTGGACAAGGTTTTGATAATTGCAAATACTTGTGTTGGATGGTTTGATACTTATCATCTAATGCATCAATGCTGTTACTCAGAATATTCATCAGCACCTGATTTAGTTGTGCAGGATAGCATTCGACTAAAGGTAAATTACCATATTCTTTAATAATTTTAATAGATTGACGCTCTCTATTGTTTTTAAATCGATGCCCTAAGATCAGTAAAGTACTATTCAATCCTTCATGAATATCTACTAATTTCAATCCAGACTCATCTGTACGTGAGAAGTTTCGCAATGATAGTACAATCTGGTGAATCCGCTCTGCTCCTATATTCATAGATTCAATAGTTTTGGGTAAATCTTCAATAATAAATTTCAACTCTTTTTGATTAATTTTGTTTTGTATATCTGGGGACAATGAGTCATTTTTCTGATAAATTTTGATGACATTCAGCAATTCTTGAGTATATTCATGCAAATGTATGATATTGCCTTTAATAAAACTGACAGGATTGTTTATTTCATGGGCAACTCCAGCAATTAGTTGTCCTAATCCAGCCATTTTTTCACCCTGAATTAATCGGGACTGAGTTTGTTTTAATTCTTGCAGAGCTTGAGTAAGTTCTAAAGTTTGACGCTTGGTTTGTTCGAGTAATTCTCCTTGCTGAATAGCAATTCCTAATTGCACACCTACTTGAGCAAGTAAATTAATTTCTTCGTCCTTCCAATAGCGTGGTTGGGAATTTTGATAAGCTACTAATAATCCCCATAATTGCTCACCTTGTCGAATAGGAACAAAAGTTTCATTGCGCGGTAAATCGTTATCGTCGTCTGTACCTGCAAAGGTTTCTATCAGCATTGGTTGAGCTTTTACCAAAGGTTTCCAACCATCTTTAAAGGAATCTGCCACAAATTTACCGCTCCAATCTGAGTTGAAGCGATAGATAGCAATCCGCTCAACTTCGAGCAACTCAAGCACAGCTTGAGTTGTGGTTTTAAAAATAGTTTGAATGTCGAGTGATTGGCGGATTTTATCAATAGTAGCAGCTAGCAATTTTTGCCGTTCCATTGCTTTATCTCGCTCTGTAGCTTCTGCTAATTGAACAGCCTGATTTTGAAATTTCTTTAAATAAGAATCCTGTTTTAATGCAACTCCTAATTGCTCAGCTATTTGCGTAACAAATTCAATTTCTGAAGTTTGCCAATGACGAGGAGCATCGCATTGATGAATACAAAGTAATCCCCAAAGTTCACCTTGATTTAATAAAGGCGCGACCATATTGGCACGAACTTGAAATCTTTCAAGAATTTGAATATAACAGGCTGGAAGCGTTCCTTGATAAATATCAGCAATTGTATTGACTCGGCCTTGGGCGTAAAGCGGTGCAAATTGTTCACTAAAACAGTGATCGTAAACTTTTTCTTTGATTCCAGAAGTCCAACCGGAAGCTATATCTTCATAGATAAATTCTCCTTCCCAGTCTTGTTGAGGATCAAAACGGAAAACCCCGACTCGGCTGGCTTTTAATAGTTGTCTTACTTCAGTCACAGAAGTTTGAAAGATTCTTTCTAAATCTAAAGACTCACGAATCCGGGCAATAACACTAGTTAATGTCTTTTGTTGCTCTGCTTGATATCGTGCTTCAACTAAAAGTTCGTTGTGTTGTAAAGCAACTTCTAAGTTTTCGGCAATTTGGCTAACAAATTCAATTTCAGTAGATTGCCAAGTTCGAGGATTGCTGCATTGATGAACACACAATAAACCCCATAAATTACCTCGTTTTAGTAGCGGAACTAGCAGATTTGCCCGCACTTGGAATTTTTCGAGAATCTCGACATGACATTCACTTAATTCTGCGGCATAAATATCTGCAATTGCTTGGATTTGTCCTTGTCGATAATGAGCCGCAAACTGTTCTCCAAAACAGTTATTGTAAACCTTGGTGGCGATAATCGAGTCCCAATTAGGTGCTACGTTTTCCGAAATAAATTCTCCTTCCCAATCTTTTTGAGAATCAAAACAAAAGACTGCTACTCTGTCTGCTTGCAGCATTTGCCGCACTTCTTTGACTGTAGTCTGGAAGATGGTATCTAAATCTAAGGACTCTCGAATGCGAGTAATGACGCTGGTTAAAGTTTTTTGTTGCTCTGCTTGGTATTGAGCTTGTACTAGCAACTGATGGTGTCGCAAGGCTACACCAATTTGTGTGCCGATTTTGGTAAGTGATTCGACTTCATAAGATTGCCATTCTCTGGGCGAAGAATTTTGATAAGCCGCAATAATTCCCCAGAGTTTGTCACCTTGAAGAATCGGGGCTGTAGCAAAGGCTTTGGCTTGAAATTGCTCTAACAGGGTGACGTGACAGTTTGATAATCCTGCTTGATAAATGTCATTGGCAATAAATGTTTCGTTGTCAACGTAGCGTCCCCCTTGGTTTTGCTGTAAATAAGTATCATTAATCGCAGGTTCTACACCAATCAAAGATTTCCAGCCTTCAGCAAATGATTCAGCGACAAAGCTACCAGTCCAATCTTGATTGAAGCGAAAGATTGCAACTCGGTCGGCTTGCAGCAGCTGGCGGATTTCATGAGTCGTCGTCGCAAAAATGCTTTCAATATCCAAGGGTGAACGAATTTTATCAACAATCTGAGCAATTACTTGATCACGTTGAGCGGCTTGCGTCAATTTTTTCGCTTGTAGTTTAGCTTGATGCAGATGCTTGGCTTGTTGAATTGCTACAGTCAGATGGTTAGCAATTTGGCGGATAAATTCTATTTCCGATTCTTTCCAGTTACGCGCTTCACTGCACTGATGAATACAAAGCAAGCCCCACACTTCTTGCTCTCTCAAAAGCGGCACAATAAGGTTGGCGCGGATCTGAAATTTACTTAAAATTTCTACATGACAATTACTTAGTCCGGCATCATAAATATCAGCAACTGCTTGCACTCTACCTTGTTGATACTGAGCCGCAAATTGTTCTCCAAAACAGTGGTCGTGAACTTTTGCGGCGATTACCGAGTCCCAATTAGGTGCAACCTCCTCATAAACAAATTCACCTTCCCAGTCTCTTTGATGGTCAAACTGGAAGACTGCTACTCGGTCAGCATTCAACAATTGCCGCACGGCTTTGACGGTAGTTTGAAAAATCGTTGCTAAGTCAAGAGACTCCCGAATTCTTACAATCACATTGGCCAGGGCTTTTTGCTGCTCTAGTTGTTCTTGGAGGTGAGTGCTTGACAATAGAAGTTGATTTTCCGTAGAAGTTGAATTAAGTTCCATTGCTCTTAGTTATGGGAATGTTCTTAAACAGATGTTTGCTAGCACACTTCTCTAAGGCGACTAATGTCAAATCCTTGAGGATGAAACACTGCAAAATTTTCCAGTGTCCATCTGTTTGCGAGAGGTTATTTCTATATTTCCCATTTATTGATTTATATCTTCACAATTTTTGATAAATAGACTACCCTATGCAGGCTTGAGCATTGCTAAACCCTGACGACAGATTTGCTGCAAATAAAAGAAAATTGCTGTAATTTATCAATACCTTCGTCAAAATCTTGCCGTGCCAAGAATTGATGAAGTGTGCTTAAGTTTTGTGTAAATTCTGGAGAATCTGCTGAGGCTTGTTAGTACTTTGTTGGAGTAGGATTTAACTCAAGTACTTATACTGGGTGTTATGTCTAAATTACTGCCAGTCTTCTTAGCCGCCGCTACCGTTTTCATAACATCAACTAATCACCATAGTGCCACAATAGCAGGAACTTGTGCCTCTAAGTGTGGCCCGCGTCCGATTCAATTTACTCCCGGTCAATCTATCCGATTAGAAGTAGTAAATAGAACCTTAGGGTTGGTGAAACTAGAGCAACTCCAAGGAACAGACCCCCTTCCCCTACGACCGGGACAGGAATTGCAATTTATGCAGGGTGATGAGACACAGCCAAGAATTTCTCTGATGTTTTGGGATGAAATGGGATTACCACTACAAGCAATTATCTCTAAACCCGACTTTGCGACATTACGTGTAGAACTCCGTCCGGGGAAACGTAACCCTGGCGATCGCTCTCTTGAGATGCTCAGTGATGGTCATGTAAAAGTTTATTAAATTGTTGTCATTTGTCAATGGTCATTGGTCATTTGTGTAGGGGCGGGGTTTCCCCGTTTTTGACGACAATCTGTGACATGTGATCGTTGATAAAATCGGTGTGAAAAACTAGCAAAAGCGATCGCTTTAAGCTATGAGTTATGAGTTAGAGATCACTCGTAACTTTTATTGTGCTAGACATTGCTCGCTCAGAAACATCAAAACCTCGCCGACGCTTACCGAATCAACGTTGGCAAATTTATCCGCAAAAAGCCGAATTTGCCCAAAAGCTAGCTGCTTCTAGTAATATATCCCCGATTGTCAGCCAATTGTTAATTAACCGGGGGATTGAAAGCTTAGAAGCAGCACAAGCATTTTTAGAGCCAGAATCTTTAATTTTACCTGTGCCTTTAGAAGAATTCCCCGATTTGGCAATCAGTGTAGAGTTACTGCAAAATGCGATCGCTTCTGAAGAAAAAATTGCCATTTGCGGTGACTATGATGCTGATGGGATGACTAGCACTGCTTTACTGTTGCGCAGTCTCCGTGCTTTAGGTGCTAACGTTGATTATGCTATCCCTAGCCGGATGCACGATGGTTATGGCATTAATAAAAGAATTGTCGAAGAATTCCACAGCGAAGGCGTTGGGTTAATTCTCACTGTCGATAATGGGATCTCCGCAGTTGAACCCATCGCTAGAGCCAGAGAACTAGGATTAAAGGTAATTGTCACCGACCATCACGACATTCCCCAACAATTACCAAACGCTAACGCTATTCTCAACCCCAAATTAATCGCCGAATCTTCACCTTATCGCGGTGTTGCGGGTGTAGGTGTCGCCTATATCCTGGCGGTGTCTCTAGCACAACAGTTAGGCGAGACTAGGGGCTTAATCCAGCCAATGTTAGCACTATTTACACTGGGAACGATCGCAGATTTAGCTCCCTTAACCGGTGTCAACCGTCGTTGGGTAAAACGTGGTTTACAACTCTTACCCAAATCTCATTTACCAGGAATACAGGCGTTGATTCAGATTGCTGGGGTTCAGGCGAGGGGAGATGGACAAGGGGATACGGAGACGCGGGGACACGGAGAAAATTATCTCACCGCGTCCCCGCGTCAGAAAGTCTCCGCGTCATCTTCGTCCAAATCCCTAAAGCCTGAGGATATCGGGTTTAAGCTGGGGCCAAGAATTAATGCGATCGGTAGAATTGGCGATCCGCAGATTGTGATTGATTTGCTTACCACAGATGATATGGGAATAGCTATAGAAAGAGCAATGCAGTGCGAAGGTGTGAACCAGCAACGCCAGGAAATGTGTGAGCAAATCGAACAAGAAGCGATCGCTTATGTGGAAACTGAATTTATCACATCACTCCAGCAAGACCGGGTATTAATAGTTGTACAACCAAACTGGCATCATGGTGTAATTGGGATTGTCGCTTCCCGTTTGGTGGAACGCTACGGTGTGCCGGTGTTTATTGGCACTTATGAGGATGAAACACACATTCGCGGTTCAGCCAGAGGAATCCCCGAATTTCATGTGTTTGAAGCTTTGCAGGCTTGTCACGACTTGTTAGATAAATATGGTGGACACAAAGCCGCTGGGGGATATTCTTTACCAGCACAGAATTTATCAGCAGTGCGATCGCGTTTAATTGAGTTTGCTAACCAATGTCTGCAACCCCAACATCTCAAACCTCTACTGAAAATTGATACCCAAGTCAATTTTAGTGAAATTCATCACCAACTTTATCAACAGATCAATGCTCTCCATCCCTGCGGTATCGATAATCCCGATCCGGTGTTCTGGACACCTAACGTGCAAGTAGTTGAGCAACAAATAGTTGGTAAAGGTCACATCAAACTCACCCTTGCCCAAACTATCGATCATCAACAGTATAAAATTAAAGCGATCGCTTGGCGTTGGCGCGACTACTACCCCCTCCCTTCGCGAGTCGATGTTGCTTATAAACTGCGAGAAAATCATTTTAATGGTAATACCACCATCGAGATGGAACTCATAGGCCTGCGGCTAACAACACAGTCTCACCTATTTTTCTCCTCTTCACCTCATCCCTTAACCACCAGCTTTGAGTATAAACAACGCCGATACACCTGTGGTATCTTTCAACAGGGTTCCTTACCAGAATTAAGAATTAAAAATGCTGAAGGCAAAGTCTTAGTTATGCAACCAGGACATACAATTGGTTTACTGGGCAATAGCCGTGAAAATGCTCAAGAAGTTGATATTTGTCAACCACAGTATGACTGTATAATTCAAGCTGCACTTATGGCTTTATCGGTGCTGAATCATGAGTCGTAAATTTTCAAATATTAAGTTTGATTTGGGAAATCTGAGAATCTGCTTCAACTCACTTAGCTCTAATTCAGAGCAGCGGCTTCCGCCGCTCTGAACTTTATTAAATAAGTACTTTTACAGGTCGCCGTTGCGAAATGCTAGGACAAAAATTACAGCAGGCCCAGCCAGGACAATTAGACCGACAAACAGTAGTTGAAAAATAACTTCCCAATTAATATTGGCTAAAGCATCAAACAATCCAAACATTGTTTCCTCCCGATTGGTCTTAAAAAATTCAATAACTTCAATTGCAAAACCCGCGATCGATCATATCCGGCTATGGACTGCTAGATTTAATTTACTTAACAAAATTATAAGAAAAGACATAAAAATGTAAGATGAGGGACTAGGGATTAGGGAGCAGAGGGGACAAGGAAGACAAGGGGGACAAGGAGGACAAGGAAGACAAATGACCCTTGACTATTGACAACTGACAAATGACAACTGACAAATGACAAATGACAAATATGGCAACTTGGGAATGTATAAAGCAATGTGGAGCCTGCTGTAATCTTGACCCAGCAGATCGTCCAGAGATAGAAGAGTATCTTTCACCCGCAGAACTGGAACTTTACCTGAGTATGGTAGGTGAAGGCGGATGGTGCGTTAATTTCGACCATCAAACGCGAGAATGTCGCATTTACCCCAATCGTCCTCGTTTCTGCCGCGTAGAAACAGATATATTTCAGGATATGTATGGAATTGAGCCAGAGGAACTCAACGATTTTGCTATTGACTGCTGTCGCCAACAGATAGAAGGAGTATATGGCGATCGCAGCTTGGAACTGATCCGTTTTAACAAAGCTGTCGGTATCTAACTTGTCCGCCTCGAAAGGCGAAACACTGATACTCTCGGACTGCTGACAGGAAGTCCTAAGCTCAAAGAATTAATTAACCCTGCCGAGTCAGTATATTTAAATTTGAGGTTGTTAAAAATACCAAATTTTTCAAATAATTCCACACATGCATTTGTAGGGGCGGGGTCTCCCCGCCCTTAACGACCTTGTTAATCTAGCCGAAGGTTTCACTTAACGGCTATGTATACAAATTAACCAACTACGATATAAGGCGAGTTAATCGCCGCTACACGACCAGCATCTGCTAAAGCTTGATAAACTATTGCCACTACCTCAGCGCGTGTAGCATCGCGGGTAGGGTTGAGTTGTTTGGGATTCGGGTAATTAACGATAATCTGCTTATCTATCGCTTTGGCGACTTCATCCTTGGCATAGTCAGGAATCTTCGCTTGGTCATCAAATTTGAAAGCGGTGGTAGTATTACCAGATAATCCCAATCCATTTACCAGAGAAACTATAACTTGCACGCGCTGGATATTTTGGTTGGGGTGGAAAGTACCATCAGGAAAACCAGCGATAAATAAACCTTGATATGCTTGCTGAATTACCTTAGCCGCCCAAAAATCTGCTGCTACATCCTTGAATTTGATAGCCGCACGGTTTGGGGATGGGTTGAAAGCTTTGACAAGTAAAGCAGCATACTGTGCCCTAGTCATTGTCGCATCAGGTTTAAATGTGCGATCGGGAAAACCGCTAACTATTCCTTGTTTGACTAATTCTCTAATAAACGCAGCTGCCCAATGATTAGCAATGTCTGTTAAATCGCTGGATGTTGGGGTGGGTGTTGGTGTTGGGGTGGGTGTCGGTATCGGGGTGGGCGTGGGCGTTGGTGTTGGTGTGGGCGTTGGTACAGGTACAGGTATCGGTGTTGGTGTAGGTGTGGGCGTGGGTGTCGGTGTAGGTGTGGGTGTTGGTGTGGGCGTTGGTGTGGGCGTTGGTGTAGGTGTTGGGGTTGGTGTGGGTATTGGAGTAGAAGCAAACTCAATTTTGCCCGATATTTTAGTGGGATCGATTTGATTTCCCACAGAAATCAGTTGGTTGCTACCAGCATTTTGCAAATCAAACTTACCGTTGTTGCGTAGGATATTACCCCCAGGACTATTGGCACTGCCCAAATCTGGTAAGGCGCTGGCAATTACTGTCAGACCATCATCAGTATTTTTTTCACTGATATTATTACGCAGAATCGGACGCGCAGTGCCAGAGACAACAATGCCAGAGCGGTTTTCAGAAATTTTGTTATCTACAATTGTGGGTGCGGCAGCATCACTAACGGCAATACCATAACCTGTTTTGACGAAGGTATTACCTTTAATTTCCCCTTTGGAATTTTTAGCTATGGAAACACCATTGGCAGCATTCTCAGAGAATATATTGCCGATGATTACTGGATTGGCATCACCAGTGGCAAAAACTCCTTCTCGCTTGGAATTAATGAAGGTGCTATTGGCAACAGTTGGTGTACTAGATTCAGCCCAAACAGCAGAACCACGGCTAGCTGGATTTGTGACAGTGACTCCGCGAAGCTCCGCACCATTCAGCATCACAAAGGTGACATTTTGTCCAGCAAATGTCCGGCTGAGGTAGTTACCGCTACCTTCAATCACAACGCTGCTACCTTTGTTGGCTTCGTTACCCACCACTATTACACCAGATGGAACGGTTAAGGGAAAAACTTCACCGGTAGTAGCATTGTAATTACCGTCTGCTAGTTGAATTCTGCTACCAGGAGTAGCCACCTTCAGGGCTTGGGCGATCGTTTTAAAGGGAGCTTGTTGGCTACCAACGTTGCTATCATTGCCTGACCCTGGATTTACGTAAAAATTTTGCGCCATATTTATACTGCGAAAAAAGACATAGATATACTAGCGCTAACCATTGAATTAGGTAGCAATTGCTAAAAAATAAATCAAATCGCAACATTGACTTCCAGAGCTTTAGGATACATTCCGCAAAAATTTACCAGAACATTTGCTTGGCTTTGATATGTCCGGTTGCAGACAAGTCAATTGAGAGCGATCGCTCTCAAGCGTTCCCTTTCCCAACAGAGAGTTCCCGCTTTCTGAGGATAGCGAGCCAAGTTCAAGCTTGGCGACTAGTCAAGACAGCAGCAGCAAAAGTAGGCATCTACGACCCACCACCGTATGAAAGCGCAAACAAAAAACCGCTAAACAGAGCATATTAGCGGCTTTTCTTTTGACAATAATTTTGTTTCTTGATGTGAGCGTGCATCTATTTGTAGTCAATGCTTGATTGTGTAGACTAAGCCACTTCCAAAAAGTCTCTGTCTGAGAAATTAACAGGAAAGAATACAGCAGGCGAAACTTTAAAAAACTCAGCAAGTTTTTGAATATGCTCAACTGTCAACTTCCGCTTACCTTTTAGCACATCAGAAACAATCGATTCTGTTTTAAAAATAGGAACTAAATCTTTTTGTTTAAGATTTAATTCAGCCATTAAAACCTTGAGAAGGTCTACTCCGTAAATATCTAGAACTAAATCTTGTTGTGATTCATATTCATGAATTACCATTCCTAGTAAATTCAGATAGTCTTCTTCTTCCTCTGTCAATTCTCCTTTGTCAAGCAATTTATCAATAACTGCCTGAGTTTTTTCAAAATCATCCTCAGATTTTATAGGGCGCGGGGGGAAACTTGTAAGCAATTCTGTATAGGTATTTTTGTGTAACATTTTATCATTATAGTATATTGCAATTTCGCCATTTATAACTAAGATTAAAGCTTGAGTAACCCTAGTTATACTTGTTTTATAGCTTCTCTAATTACAAGCTAGCTATCAAACCATTCATCATTTTTCCATTTATCTTTATCGTATTCTGTATGAGTAAGGAACTCACGAATATATATAGCCTTAGTCCTATAGTTAATACAGGTTATTAACCTATATTTATTACCTCCAATATCAAAAATTACGAAGTTTTTAACTCCATCTAGAGCAAAAAGGGAAGTAGTTTTGATGATGTTAAAACTATTCCAGTCTTGTTCTTTTACAAGCTTTTTCCAAGCGCGTATGCTAGCTTCAGCATCGGGGTACTTTTCACAAGCTTGTTTGAGTCTTTTCTCAGTGATGATTCGCATCTATTTGGTTTTCCTCTTGACCTAAAAATAGCCATTATTTACATCTCCTTAACCCATTACTAGGCTAATCTTAGCAAAATGCGAAGTTAGGCGCAACTGTCTAACCTATGAGTATTTTTACTTTTGGCTCTAAACCCCAGAAAATAGTTTTAATGTCAATGATGATTTAGCTGTGGTAAATTAGGGCGATCGCTTGCCAAGCAATTTTTACCGGAAACCAGTGCGACCAAGCTCGGTTCTCTCTTGTGCGATAAATTTTATCAACATGGACGAATTCTGGATCATAACCAGTGTAGTTTTTCAAGGCTTCGACTTGTGCTTTAGATGAGGCATTCCTGCGGCGGCTACGGTTTTTGATCGACTTTCCCTTTCCTGGATTGGCAGAACGCAAGCTGATCTGCTAACGAGCCTTTGCGCCGAAACTCCTACCGATGAACTAGATGAGGAGCATCTGGCCTGGTTTAATCTAACGGGTGGTAATATACATAATATTGCCCTGAATGCCACATTCTTAGCCGCTAAAGCAGGCAGTTCTGTAACAATGCCTCTCGTATTAGCCAGTATCCGTACTGAACTGGACAAGATTGAACGTCCCATTAATGAGGCAGAGTTTCGTTGGCAATCTCCGACCGGAAACTGGTCATGAGCGATCGCCCAAGCCTCAACTTAAAACCGGGAGAACTGGATGAGAACCCTATCAACCACCTCAACTAAAACAACTTCAGCCAATGAGTTGAACCGCGGTCACTCAGGCATCTTGCAGCGGAAATGTGAGTCCTGTGGGCAACATACGATCGCGGGTGGAGAATGCACCAGTTGTGCGAAGAATAAGGCTAGCTTACAACGGAAGCTCATGATTGGGGCTAGTAACGATCCCTTGGAACTGGAAGCCGATCGCATTGCTGACCAGGTAATGCGGATGCCAGAACCAGCGATTCAGCGCCAGATGGAACTGGAAGACGAAGAAGAGGGGATGATTCAAAGGGAAATCGCCAGTCAAATCACTCCTTTAGTTCAACGGCAAGTTTCGCCTCAAGTAGCAGCGGAGGATGTCATTCAGACGAAAGCTACAGGCAATCAAACAACTGCACCAGCTTCAACCCAAGAATCTTCTGAAGCGCCCTACAGTGTTCATCAAGCATTATCTTCACCTGGACAACCTCTTGATGCAGCAACTCGTGCCTTTATGGAGCCGCGTTTCGGCCATGACTTTTCACGGGTGCGGGTGCATTCCGGCGAGGCTGCCGAGCGATCGGCGTGGGACGTGAAGGCTCATGCCTACACAGTGGGGCACAATATCGTATTCGGCACAAGTCAGTTCGTACCCGGAAGCACCACCGGACGACAGTTGCTGGCTCACGAATTGGCTCATGCTATCCAGCAGTCCGGCAGTCCACCCGCCACTTGGTCTAGCGCTTCTCAGGTTTTAAGACCAACATCAACGACTCTTGTCCAACGCCAGGAAACAGGATCGGGGTTAGATGATCCACTCTATATGGCTGATCGGAGATGGTCGTCGGGGCAAGGCCCGGATGATCGAATTACGGGCTACAAACTCCAAAACTGGGCGATTGCGCGTGCGAGTTTTGTAATTCAAGATGATAGATCTCTTATGAGAATGCAAGAGCAAGATGGAGCAGAGTCAGACATTGTCGATGAGATTGCGATACTGCTGACTGATCTCTTGCGTGGACACAATCCGCTCGATCCGGATGCACCAGAATACATACGGATGGGGTCCGAAAAACACCTACGTCCCATGTTTGAGCAGACAAGTCTGGACAAGTTCGAGGGATCTGTAAACGCCCGTGAGATGGCCGTGATGGAATTGATGGATCATTGGGGACCTATCAAGGATTATTTAACTCATGCGCTGATCACACGCTACCGCGATAGTTACCTAGAAGCTGCGGGCAGGACGCCGCAAAATATGAGTCTTACGGATGACAGCAAGGAGATAAAACGAATTAGGACGAAGGATCTGTATCAACATGAGCATCGAATTCACCAGGGACTGGTCGGTGATATTATTTTCAGGGTTGGTCAGCGTTATGGTCGTTTCCACATTGCTGACATCTACAAGACCCTTGGGACAGGATCTGACAGTGGAGGCATCGTTTGGGTCTATCTTGATGGTTACCCATTGTGGTATTACAGCGGGAGTGTTGATCTCCTCAATAGACAGACCGTCATTGGTGAGGTTATGCGCGAAACTGCTGAGGCTGCGAAATTCGCCGCGCAGCTCTTTCCCTTATTGATCAAGGCCGGTGGCTTTGTCCTGTCCTTCTCACCTAGTCCTCTCATAATGATTGCTGGTGTCGTGCTCGACGATCTGGGTGAGGAAGGATTGCGGGATCTTAGTGGCGAAGGTCGAAGTTTCAAGGACATCGCTAGCAGCGCAGGTCGAGAGATCCTCGTAAATCTCGTTATTGGCAAGCTCATGGGCGGCGGAGAAGGTAAGGCGACGTCTGAAGCGGCTGAAACGCTCGATAAAGTAGCGGAGAAGGCGGCGACCAAAATACGGGCATCGGTTGAACAAGAGATCGCACGTACTGAAGGTCCACAAGTCGTTAGGGCAGTAGAAGCTGGTGAGGTTCGCGGTGTAACTGACAAGGCGCTCGTTGACGAGGGCTTTGTATACGAGATGGAAATTAAGCATGATGGAGGCAGTCATATATATCGCAGAAAACTAAACGGAAAAATCTGTCGATGGAGTACGCATAGAATTTGCGACTTAACGGCTCTCGAAGAGGAACTTGAACACCTCGGTGGTTTTCAAGAGGGATTTGAAGGCCCACTCGGTGACATAGTCGCGGATCCTAAAGAAGCGGGCAGTTTGTTCAATAAGCTGAAAATTCCGAAAGGGGCGCATGCTGAAGTTCAGCTGCGTACGCCAAGCGGAAGATATCCACGCGTCGATCTGTACATTAAAGGAGAGAAAATAATCTCCCGTAAGTTTCCAATGGGGCAACTCGCAAATGATGAGCTTAAGGCGCTGGACTATCTCCAGGAACTCTACGTCAAGTACCCGCCGAAAGCCCCGATTCGCTCAGCCGACCTCAAGGGCGAAGTGCTAGAGGGAGTACAGGTGCTTCAGGTTCCTGTTCAATACGTATTGCCTCTTCCGGAAATAGTGCTGAAATATGCGAGAGACCGAAACATTATCATCTGTGACATTGAAGGAAAAATTTACAACCTTTAAGCCTGCGTAGAATCAGTATTTTGCGGTGCGATCGCCCAACCGTAGGTTGAGTCGAAGCATGAAACCCAACAAATCACACCCCTAAGCAACTATCCTTTAACTCACCCAAGCGATCGCCCAAGTTTTAACTTAAAACCAGGAGAACTGGATGAGAACCCTATCAACCACCCCAACTAAAACAACTTCAGCCAATGAGTTGAATCGCGATCGCTCTGGCATTTTGCAGTGCGATCGCCGATCTTGTAGAGTGCGTTCCTTGCCACAACTTCCATACCTCACTCAAACCCTATCCTGGGAACGCACCATCCTCAACAAGTGCGATCGCCTCTTGTAGTACGATCTCATCGCCCGTAGCGACTGTCTTGAATGTCAAGCGATGGCTTCGCCAAAGCCTTCGGCTAACGTTAACAAAAAACCGGGACTGTGAACATTGACGCAACTGGGGAACGCTGCGCTAGATTCGGTGGTGCCTGGTACGGGCATCAAGATTATGCATTGGCAGCAAAGATAGTCACAGCCCGCACGCCTTCACTCCGCTACTTCTGTGTTAGCAACTTTCAATTGTCCCGAAAATATTTCTTACGCACTTTACTGTATATATTCTTTGTCAGTAATTTTACTAAACGGATTCTTGAGAGTTCGGGAATATTTTGTGGTTGTTGGATTTTATGATCGAAAAATTCGTTTAATTCATCCAGAATCACTTGCAACCGCTTAATAATATTGTCGTACCGATACTCGTTAAAAAACTCTTCCGACAAAGTCATATTGACTGGAGATTCCAACACCTTTAAAATACGTTGAATATCAAATTCTTTTGAATATCCAGCAATTTTATAGCAATTAAATCCCGGATCTAGGTAATCAGATAACCCGCCATTGACACTTGAAAATACTTGACAGCCACAGGCAAGGGCTTCCATTGGTTGTAAACCAAATCCTTCACTTACATTTTGTTGCGCCCAATATTCAGCAGAGTCATAAAGATAAATTTTAGCGCGATTGAATAATCCAGGCAAATCTTCTACATAGGAATTAACCACAAGTACATTACATTTTTTCTCTAATTCGGGAATCAATGCTTGCATTAAATATTCTGAAGATTTTCTTGCCTGAACTAAAACATCGATGTCTCTTTGTAGATGTAAATTTTGAAATTCGTTACTAATTTGATTAGGCAAATAATAAATCAAAGAGTTGGGAGATTTTTGCCCCCAATATC
Organism: Calothrix sp. NIES-2100; assembly: GCF_963875285.1. NCBI lineage: Bacteria > Bacillati > Cyanobacteriota > Cyanophyceae > Nostocales > Calotrichaceae > Calothrix > Calothrix sp. NIES-2100. Next base: position 5,406,600 of record NZ_CAWNLA010000001.1, on the reverse strand, counting down.
CCATTGTATTTCGGCTAACAGTGATAATGGGTATACTGCCTGATAAGTAGAATTTGTAACCTGCGCTATGAGCATGGTATACAACGTTATATTGTTGAAGTTTAGCAGCGAGTTGGGCTATATCAAATCCCCAACTAATAACAAAAATTACATCATTTAAATTTTTCTCTTGGAGTAGATCATCTATAAACAGTCTGCCAGACTCCCTTTGACGATAAGTGACAACATCAGCGCTACAAATCTGCTGAACTAAATTAACTGTTTTTAACTCTGCCCAAAGACCACCACAAGCAAATTTACTATCTGTTCCTGGAAGTAAGAAATAAAGCTTTCTCATTACTTAACTCTCTGAAAATGCGTAGGCGCGCGATCGCATAGCGGTAAGTCACTATATTAATAGAAATACCGCTTGGCAGAGCAGAACAGATATTAGGCGGATATTCACTAGCAGCAAAGGAAAGCTGAGATATTATTCTTGCCAATTCACCTTCACAAAATGCGCCTCTCGTCCCCAAACGTCCCGTGTCCGAATAATATGTTCAATTTTGAGGTTAAAGGGAATGGCAGTTGTGATGTAGCGCTGTGCCATTAAACCTAAATCTGGTGCAAGTTCAGCAGCTGTTGTCGCTGCTAATCCCAAACCGATGAGTTGCTCAATTGGTCGGAACGGTAGCAACAGATGCACACCCACAGCTAGTCCAGCGGTTAACAGCATAGCTACTGATAAATTTGTGCCGCAACGGGGATGTACAGCTAAATCCGATTCGCCACTAGTCAGGCGATGTAGGGCGAGAGTGACTGCACGTCGTAAATCACTAATATTGACTTCACCATAGAGGTAGAATCCATGTTCTGTAGACAACCCGCTTAATAGTTCGTTATCAACTTGAACATTGGTAGATTCTCTGCTGTTCGTATAGGCACTGTTTGATTCACTCAGAACCCAAACAGTAGCATGTTCTAAAGCATGAACTTGTCGCAGGAGCAAAATTTCTTTCAATCCCGGAATAAATGATAGCTGTCTGAGTAAATCAGCATCCGGTGTGGGTTGGGGAAAATCAACAGCCGCCGCTGGCTCTGCGACTCTCGGAATATTCCCAGATATGGGAGTCGTTAAATCAAAGTTGAAAAAGTCAAAGGGAGATAAGCCACTTTGAAAAGAAGCAGAAGTATTCATAAAATCTCGCGGTATGTGTAGAAACCCACTGCTTCTAGCTGTGGGAGGAAACACAACTCAAGCGCTTTTAAGCGCAGTTTCCTAATCGGGCTTGTGTACAGGAACACTGCTCCCCAAGTCGATAAAGCAACATGGGTTTCTTTCAAATGTAGCGCTTCGAGCAATATATTATTGCTAATTTTTATTGTTGAGTGGATACATACTGTTGCACCCAAGGGAACTTCTCTATCGGTAAAGTCAGAAAAAGACTGTACCGACAGTGAAAAGACTCCCTTTGACGAGCATTATGCCAATTTTAGATTCAAGAAAAGCCGATTTTAGATTTTTTTTGGTTCATGCACATCTTTGGGCGGAACAAATCCAAAATCACGCCACTTCCTACAAGTCTACCGACTGAACGAAGTGCCTTGAGAACCCGCAAAGGCGCAGGGCTGCCAAAATTGAAAATCCTTGAGCCAAGTAGCAAGCGTGGTCGGGTTAAATCCCTTCGGCTTGGTGCAGTCGCTCATGGGGAGCCACTGCGTTATCCGGGTTAAGAGGTAGAGCCGCGTAAGTGGCGTGGAAACTCCTTGGGTACCCGTCGCTGCTTCACCAAAATCCGAGCATCCAAAATCTAAAATTGGTTGAGTTTGACGCTCAAAAAACTTGGTGGTAGAAGTTCACACTGATGAAATTAATGCGTGAAGAGCAGAACACTTAGTTAAGCGTCAGATTTGCCTTGGCTGTAAACCAAAAGAACTTGAACGTGATAACGCAATCAATGATGTTATGGTTCAACGCCATCGATCGCATCCTGACTAGCAACTTGTCTAATCATTATGGTTAGGCAGAGAACAGCAATTGACATCATTCAAACAGACTTTGCCCCACTGTAAAGCCCAGCGCACAAGAGCTACTCGGTTTTCCGTCTGGGTTTTCGTGAGAATATTGCTGATATGGTTATCAACTGTGCGTTTGCTAATTTCCAGTTTTCCTGCAATCTCTTGGTTAGTTAAGCCAGCGGCCACTAAGTCGATAATTTGCAGTTCTCTGTCTGACAGACTAACAGGGGTCTGAGACTCGCCAGCAGCCATGACTTATTCTATCCTCCCTTGGTATATGTACTTAACCGCTCTCTCTCATTCTAGAAGATTCTTTTGTCGGCAGGCGTTTCCAGTGCGATTAGCATTACAATTGCTATTCTTTTCTGTTTATTTTTGGTTCATCTTCAGGTAATTGACGAAATTACAGTATTAAATACTACCATCAAATAGCTAAAATTAGCTGTTTTCATGATGCAATAAAATGTGGGGAACAAAGCATGTATATCTCATGTTAGTAGCAAACATTGCTATTTCCAGCGATGAAGGACGGGCGACAGATAGCCAAGTTTATTGTAGATTTTATACTGGAAAATCTGACTGACAAATCGCAAACTAAAATGAAATGAGCAATCCCCGTGTTTTATGTCTCGGTGAAATTTTGTTTGATTGTTTAGCCGATCAATTGGGGCTAAAGCTAGAAGAAGTTCAGTCTTGGACTCCTTACCCTGGAGGCGCACCAGCTAACGTGGCTTGTGCTTTAGTCAAGCTGGGGACACCAGCAGGTTTTATCGGCGCGGTTGGTGAAGATGAACCTGGGAATAGCTTGGTAAAGCTTTTACAAGAATTAGGCGTAGATACAATTGGGGTGCAACGCCATCCGACAGCACCAACAAGGCAAGTATATGTGACAAGGGATCTCGCAGGCGATCGCACTTTTGCTGGATTTGGCAAATATGACACCACTGAATTTGCTGATACGCGCCTGCAAGCAGATAAATTACCCTTACCTCTGTTTCAAGAGGCAGATTTTTTGGTTTTGGGTACTTTGGAATTGGCTTATCCTGACAGTGAACAGGCAATTCACCGTGCTTTAGAATTAGCAGAATATTACGATCTGAAGATTTTGCTGGATGTTAATTGGCGACCTGTATTTTGGCAAGATGCCAATATTGCTCGGCAAAAGATTGAGCAAATATTGAAACGAGTTGATTTTATCAAGCTTTCCAAAGAAGAAGCAGAATGGCTATTTGATACTAATGATCCAGGTGCAATTACTTACAGGTTAAATTCGATTGAGGGAGTATTGGTGACCGATGGGGAAAATGGTTGCGCCTACTGCTTAGCTGAAAATGAAGGCAAATTACCCTCATTCTCTATACCTGTAGTGGATACAACGGGTGCGGGGGATAGCTTTTTGGCTGGGTTTATTTATCAAATACTTCAGCATGGTATCCAAAACTTGGGTAATCCAGAAATCGCAAAACGTATTGTTACCTATGCCAGCGCTGTGGGTGCGCTAACTACCATTAAACCAGGCGCGATCGCCTCCCAACCCACTACAGATGAAGTCGAAGCTTTTCTGGCTTCTCATCAACTTTAGGGCATGGGGCATGGGGCATGGGGCATTGGACATGGAGAAGAAAATTCCCTACACTCCCCACACTCCCTTGTCCCCCTTGTCTCCTCTACCCTTTGCCTTTCTTTCGATCAGCCTTCCGGAATAGTACCAACGCCGTTTGTAGACTAGTGTGTTCTGATACTTGATAGCGATCGCAGAATGTGTAGGTTCAAGAGGTACTATGAACACAATTGAAAGTTTAGCAGTGATCGGCAAACGCCTGACGGCATGGACTAACGCCTATTATCCCGGTTGGAGGCAAGAATATTTACGCCCTGAAGACATTGATTATAGCGCTGTGACTGCTGTCATCCATTTTGCTGTCAAACCAGGTATTCAACAGCACAGTTCGCTTTTTGATCCAGCAGGCTTGGATGTTGAAACTAATCAAATTACCCCAGATAACTCGGCGGCGCTGTTGAAAGCAGCCCATGCAAGCGGAACAAAAGTGCTGTTTGCGATCGGTGGGGGAGATGGTAAAACAGAAGTCAAGGGCGCGACACACCGGAGATTTCGAGCCGCTACCAGCCCGGAAAATCTCGAAGCCTTCACTAATAATCTTGTCAAATTTTTAACAAATGACTATACAGGCTATGGTGGCGAACAATACGATGGTATTGATATTCATTGGCAATCTCTCACAGAAGAAGATGAAGCGCAATATACAGCGTTCATTAATCTTTTGAGTCAGAAATTGAGTGCCATTAATCCTCGGCCGATCTTAACTGCGGCTGTCAAGGAGCGACCAGAGCTATTTGCCAGATTGCAAGACCAATTCGCGCAAATCAATATCACGACTTATAATTTAGCCAGCAATGAGCTAGGTTCGGTGACTTGGCACAATGCTCCACTTTATGACGGTGGTTACAAATTTCCTAGCACTGGTCAACTTCTGCCTTCTGCTGATGGTCTTGTGAAAGCTTTTGTTGATGCAGGTGTCAGCGCAAGTAAGTTAGGAATTGGTATTGACTTTGAGGGCAAAAAATGGGGCGGTGTTTTTGAGCCGCTACAGAAATGGGATAAAACTCAGATACCGATATTGGGATCAATTCCTTATTTTGAGATCATTAATCGCTATTACAAAAAGCAGGTTTATTACTGGGATACAACCACTCAATCTGCCTATTTAAAAATTAATTCACTGGGTTCAGCTACTGATAGTTTTATTTCTTATGAAAATGAAAAATCTGTTCAGGTAAAGATTGATTACGTTGAAAAAAATGGCTTAGGCGGTGTGATTATTTGGGATCTGGGCGCTGCTTGGTTCCCGGAAGCAAAGATTCGCGATCCTTTGCTTCAGGCTGTGAAAAATGCTACATACCCGTTAGTCTATGCATGGTGATTTGTTACTAATACAGTTAGCTGGGATATCAGTTGCTATCAGCTAAACACTGGACAACAGTGGACAAGATAGCCAGATTAAGCGAAAGCTACGTTAGAAAGGTCATGACACCTAAGAATGCTTTCCAGTTTTTAGCTCTGTCGCTTAACAAGAGCAAGTAGTTAAAAGGTTAAGCTCTACCAACCAAGCTAGCAACTACTGTTGCTAACTCAGCTGGTTCAATTGGTTTAGGTAAATGTAGCTGATAACCTTCTTGGATAGCTCGCATCCGGTCTTCTGCTCTAGCATAAGCTGTCAGTGCTGCTGCTGGCACATTCCCTCCTTGCTCTGGTGGTAGCGATCGCACTTTGCGGATTAATGAATAACCATCTTCTGTCGGCATACCGATGTCACTGACAATCACATCTGGTTTCCACTCTTGAATTATCTGCAATGCTTCTGGTACTGATGCTGCTGCTTGCACTTCGGCTTGGGATTGTTGAAGTACGGTGGTGATAAATTCCCGGCTATCAACTTCGTCGTCTACTACTAGGACTCGCACGCCTAACAAGGAAGGATACAAAACCGACGCGGAATCATCTTCTTTGTGTAGGGAGGAAATTGTTGCTTGTGTTGGCGACAACAGCGGTAGCTTGACTGTAAATGTCGCGCCTTGCTCCTCACCTGGACTATCGACTTGCACTGTACCGCCATGCAGTTCTACTAAATGACGGACAATTGCTAACCCTAATCCTAGTCCACCATGTTTTCTGGTACTGGAACTATCAGCTTGACGAAATCTATCAAATACGTAAGGCAGAAACTCGGAACTAATACCAATACCTGTGTCAATTACTTGAATCTGAGCGTAGCTAGTCAGATTACCTTTGCATTTTTCGACGAGTTTTGCCATCCTAATTTCTATTTTACCACCTGGAGAAGTAAATTTGATGGCGTTGGATAATAAATTCCAAATGATCTGCTGTAAGCGTTCGGCATCGCCGGAAACTAAAAATTCACTACTGCGATTATTTGCTACTGATTCCTGCTCCGGTAGAGAAAATTGCACATCGATTTCCTTGACTTGGGCTGCTAGGTGAACCGTCTCTAAGGCTGAGTTAATAATGGAAATCAGATTGCAAGTCGCCACATTCAAACGCAACTTTCCTCTAATCATCCGCGAAATATCCAGCAAGTCTTCAATTAGCTGGGTTTGGATTCTGGCATTGCGTTCGATTGTTTCCAAACCCCTACTCGCTTGAGTTTCGTTGAGATTACGGGAACGTAGCAATTGTGCCCAACCGAGGATAGCGTTGAGGGGCGATCGCAATTCATGGGACAATATCGCCAAAAATTCATCTTTCATTCGGTTTGCTTCTTGCAACTGCTCAGTTTGTTGTTGCAAAGAAGTAATTAACCGCGCCCGTTCCATTGCGATCGCTATTTGATCGCAAACTGCTTGCATCATTCCCTTTTGATTATCACTGAAGCGAGTGCGAGTGCGGCTGCCAAAGGAAAGAGTACCTAAAAGCTGCCCTTGAGTAATTAACGGGTAACTGTAGTAAGCTGTAATGCCGATAGAGCGAATCAATGCTGTTTTTGGGTCAGTTGATTGCTGGACATTATCTAAGGTAACCTGACACTTTGTTTGGGCTGTCGTCCCACATACTGCTGTACCCACCGCCAAGTACTCGATTTCTTTTGCCAGTTCTTCAGAAATACCCGTGGATGAGGCTAGATGCATTACCTGAGAGTTGTCTTCTATCAAGTAATTTAGATACATATCTAACCCAATTTGCTCGGCAAGTTGACGGAATAAGCTATCAACTAATGCCACAGGATTTTGACTGGATAATAATTCACTAGCAGTATCAAATAGCAGTTTAAGTCTTTTGTAGCCTAAAGAAAGGGCTTTTTCTACTTGCTTGATATTGGTAATATCTTGGAAAACTAATACACAGGTAGCTGGATAACCATGCATTGCAGGCATTGTATCAGCAAATATCAATAGAGAACGCACACCTTGATTTGTATGCCAGTCTACCTCTAACCCATCCAGGCGTTCTCCACGAGCAACCCGCACTCCTGGCATTTGGTCGTTGGCAAGGCGATCGCCGTGAGCATCAGTATAATAATAAAACTTGTGGTAATCTGCTGCTGCTATCCCTTTGGGAAATTCGCCCCCAGCTACTTCGTCGGCGGCGCGATTAGCGAAAGTTACCCGTGCTGTTCCTGGTTCTATAAATATTAGTGGTCTGGGCATGAGATTGAGTACATCTTCCAGCCATTTTTGCTGATTTCGTAGCAATTCCTCAGCTTGCTTGCGTTCTGTAATATCCAAAAATGCACCGATGCAGCCTCTAGTATTACCTTCTTCGTCAAACAAAGGTGCAACATACTCTAATAACTTGACTAATTTACCATTTTCCTGTAATATCTCTAGCTCAAAATCTACAACTTCAACGCCATGAGCAGCAGCATACTGCATGGGGAGTTCTTGTCCTGATATTTCCTTACCCTCACGGTAGAGTTTAAAATTTGGTCTCTCCTCAAGTGGCGCAGTCAAGGAGGCGTTGTTATCCGGCGAAATCCCTAACTGTTTGGCAAAAGCGGGATTAACTCTAATACTTTCACATTCAGGATCTTCGGCAATACCAATGCCAATGGGGATAACATCAAGCAAAGTTTGTAACTCAGTGACACGGCGCTGAAGATCCTTGTTGAGCTGGACTATTTGTTGTTTTGCCTGTTGACGTTCACTTAAGTTGATAATAAATGCTACTGAATCTTGGCGTTGTTCTCCCAACAGTACGTAACCAACTAACACCGGTATACGGCTGCCATCTTTGCGGATATATTCTTTTTCATAGGGCGTACAAGCACCATTCGCATTTGCTTGGGCTTGGGCGATTCCCTGCTCATCCAAATATAAGTATTCTGGGGGTGTGATCTCGCTCCAGCTGATCCTCCCGGCTAATAAATCTTCCCGCGTGTAGCCAATCAGGGATAAAAATTCATTATTTGCTTGCTGGATACCGCCATATATATCAGCAAACATAATGCCGATTAAATTAGCATCTACAAGACTTCCGAGTTTTTCTTCGTAAGCTTTTAGTTCATCTTGAACGCGATCGCGTTGTTTACTGAGGCGTTCAACTACTGCTGCACTTTGCCAGATGATAATGGCAAAAATCACCATGATGATAATGGCAAATAATGATATGGCAAACGCCGTATCATATTGACCTATTTTTTGACCAAGAACAATTAACCACCCTACTAGCAAAGGAACTGCGATCGCCGCAAATAATAATCTGCGGGACAACAAACCGCTGTCGGTATTGCTTGTAATTATTCGCATTAATCCCTGGTTTGGATTTGTCCACATAATACCAATACACAGCATTATAAAAGTTATAGCTGTGTGTAAGGCCATTGAAGTTGTATAAGGTTGTAAGCCATACAAACTTTGTACTTGATAGGTATAGCCAATTAACGCCTGCAAGGAAATTAAAGCAGCTATGAGGGCGAGAATTTGGGAATACCAATAGCTACGATCGGTTTTTTGATGCACTGCTAGCTCTAGGGATCTACCGACGAGCATAAAGTCAAGTGCAGTGTTCAATCCCATTCGTCCTGGCCGCGATGTGAATATAGCATTTGGCGAATCGGGGAATAACAACTCGTCAATGCCAAAATTCTTCCCAAAGATATATTGAACGACTGTTAACAACCCAAGCATCAATACTGCTACTGCACACAGCCGCGAAACCCAAAGGTGGTGGGCGTTATTTTGGAGAGAAGTACCTTTTTCTGTCTTGAGATTCTGAACTAACCACAGTGACACACCAGACAGTATAAAACCCAAGGCTGTATTTGCCTTCATGGTCACTAAACCACTAGAGCAGAAACATTTGAGAAATTCAATATCGAAACCCCAGCCAATAAGTACAAATCCGCCGATGAATATGGCGATCGCACTACTGATTTGTACTATTAACGGTTTACTGGGGACTTGGTCGAGAACTTGCAGATACCAGCGGTTTCTGTTTAACATCCAGGTTTTTGTAACCCCATCTAAACGTGCCGAGCAAATTTCAAGGTTTTTTGAGTCTAGAGGGATATATTCTGGTATTTTATAATACTTATACTTGATTTATAGTTTCATCTATCTATATGCATATTTTATTGGGCATTGGGCATTGGGCATTGGGCATTGGGCATAGCTTCTCCTGCGGAGAGGCTGCGCCAACGCTTAGGGCGCAGCCTCTCCGATAGGAGAAGCTATGCCGTAGGCTTTACGCTTAGCGCGTAGCGTCTCGCAGAGAAATCGAAGTGCCGCCCCTCTGGTGTTTTCAAAAATATATCCTAGTGTAGATTTTAAAATCTCAAGATATATGCGCCGCCATCATCAGTAAAGCGTTGTTCGCCAATGCCGACTACTTCAACAATTATTTCTCTTTTTGGTGGTATCCATTCCCCTACTCTTTTAACAATATCAACGACGGTTTGATTTTCTTGCGTATATACCCTGATTTCTCGTAAAGAGTAGTTTTGATTATGACTATTATTGGTGATACCATCATCTTCAAAAAATAAGTATTGGTTCTCACCAGGCCAAATACGCAAATGCAGTAAGTTTTGTGGAAGTTCATCGACATATTGCTGCACAGGTTGCATGGGGATGATGGCGCCACCACGGACATAAAGTGGCATTCTTTCTAATGGTGCATGGGCCAAAATATGGGTAGGGCCTGTGTATTTTTCTCCAGTCCACCAGTCATACCAAGTACCTGCGGGTAAATAGACAGCGCGGTACTCAACGCCAGGACGGTAAATCGGTGCAGCCATCAGAGAAGCTCCCAGAAATACCTGATCGTAAAGGGTGTAGGTTTGGCGATCGCGCGGATAATGGTAAAATAGTGGTCTTAAAATCGGAGCGCCTGTTTGTGCCGCTTCCCAAAACAGATTGTAGATGTAAGGTAATAGCTGATAGCGCAGGTTAATATATTCCCGACAGATATTTTCTGTGCGATCGCCAAATACCCAAGGTTCATGACGCGCCGTAGACATGGCAGAATGTCCGCGCATCAGTGGGTAAAGCATTCCTACCTGCATCCACCGGGCAAATAACTCCGCAGTGGCGTTACCTGCAAACCCACCAATATCACAACCGACAAACGCCACACCCGAAAGCCCCATGTTACACAGCATGGGTAAGGACATTTCCAAATGCTCCCACAATGAATGGTTATCCCCCATCCACACCGAAGACCAACGCTGCACCCCAGCATAACCAGAACGTGTCAACACAAACGATCGCTCTTTTTGCCGATGGCGCTGCAACCCTTCAGCACAAGCTTTAGCCATCATCAACCCATACAAATTATGCACCTCTAGATGAGTGGAAGAGGACACGGGGACGCGAGGACACGGGGACGCGGAGACATTTTCGCTTTTTGCCTGATCCCCCTCATCCCCCTCATCCCCCCCATCTGTTTCATCCCCGCGTCCCCGCGTCTGTTTGTCCCCCTCATCCCCCCCATCCCCCTGCGGCGCATCCAGAGGAAACCAAATCTTCTCCCCCCCATCCCCAAAGGGGCGAGTATCTATGGCGGGTTCATTCATATCATTCCAGATTCCTGCCACACCAATATCGGTGAGGCTTTTGTGTAAATCACCCCACCATTGACGCACATCAGAACGTAAAAAATCAGGAAAAACAGCCTTTTCCGGCCACACATAGCCGTGAAATAACACGCCATCGGCTTTACGCACAAAATAATCGTTGGCTATTCCTTGATCGAAAACGTGATAATTGGCTTCTGGCTCATACTTCACACCTGGGTCGATAATTGTCACTGTCTTAAAACCAGCTTGAGCCAAATCACTTACCAATTTTGCGGGTTCGGGAAAGCGTTTCGGACTCCAGGTAAACACACGATAACCCCGCATATAGTCAATATCCAGGTGGATGACATCGCAAGGAATGCGGCGCTGACGAAATTCTCGCGCTAGTTCCCGCACCACATCTTCTGATTCGTAACTCCAGCGACATTGATGATAACCTAGCGCCCATTTTGGTGGTAGCGACATTCTCCCAGTTAATTGCGTATATGTACGCAAAATATCCGCTGGTTCGGGTCCATAGATAATGTAATAATCTAACTCTCCGCCGCGAGTTTCCATCTGACAAACACCAGGCTTTTGGGCACCAATATCAAATTGACTCCAAAATGTCGTGTTAAAAAAGATGCCATAACCTACATCTGGACGCAAAGCCATAAAAAATGGAATGGCTTGGTACATTTCATCAGTCAACGCATCGTAATCTAAAGCATCAACTGTCCAGTTAGTTTTCACTTGGCTGAGTTTATCCAGAAAGCCTGTGCGTTCCCCAAAGCCATAAAAATGCTCATCGGCGTAAATTTTCTTCCAGCTAGCAACAGCGCCCCTACGCCAACCAATCCCCATATCAACATCTTCGGCAAAGGGACGATTAGCTTTGTCAAAGCAAACTAGGCGAGAATCTTGCTTTTGCACACACAAGCGAATTTTTTCAGTTGTAATTTCTACCGTCGTTTCAGTATCTTGCACCTCAAAGCGTACTTTTTCCCATTCTGAATCATCCACTGTTACCGCCCAAGAACGGCGGGGCGTAAATTCCCCAGTCGGTGCAAACCTGACTCGAACTAAATTAGAGGAAAGTATGGTAATTTGTAACCGTGAGTTACCACACTCAAAATTAACAGTGCGTTGTTTACCACCGTAGGCATCGCTCCAATTTACAGCTTGTACACCACCGATATTGTTCCAAGGTTGGTTGGTTGTTGGTAATTTCCCAAAATATTGCGGCATGATTAATCTGAGAGGGACAACTGACGGTTGACGGTTGACGGTTGACGGTTGACTGTTGACTGTTGACTAATCAATTCGATGTCTTATCTACATTTTGCGATTCTGGAGATAATGACTTTAATTCTTCTAAACTACAAAGCAAACGCGGTTTGTCAGGGTTAGTCAAATCTAGCTTGTCCCAAGGTACTGTATGACCACCGTGGATTTTATGCGCACCCAGTAAATGCAAAATTCCTAACCCAATTGTCCAGGCGGATAATCTTTCTAAAATTGCAGCGTAGCCAATTAAATATTCCTGAACTAACCATTCTTCACCTTGCTTTTCGGCGCGTACTTCCTCAATGCGTCCGATCGCGTTACCATTGGAGTCTAATACTTGCTTACCAAGTAATAATTCTAAATGAATTTCTCTAGTTGTCATTATCCATCTCCAGGGATACGTTTGATAATGCGATCGCGCAACCATTTTTCGTAGGCTAAAGCGGGTGTGGCTTCGGCTTCTTCATCGACTTCCACATCAATACCAACATCCCGCACCTTTGTCCAAGGAATCCGCAATGGTTCACTTTGCTTCGCACCCCATTTACTCGCAATAGCTGCAACCCAACGTGCTAAACGTGGATTTATCCTATTAGCCAGCGTCGTCACTCCCACTTCTATATAAGCCACTCTCGGTGGTTCTCCTTCTCGCAATTCCATTACAACGCCATCAACCTTACCCATTTTGCGTTGATTGCGATCTACTAATTGATTATCTAAAACATCCCTAATAATATCCATATTCTTGCATTCTTCTTTGCGCCTACCCTGCGGGATCGCGAAGCGCGATTGCGCCTTTGCGTGATAAAAAAATATTTATGCAACAACTCGATTCATCTAAATACTTTATCCTCCAATAAACTCCAAAGGAATTGCCACAATAGCCATCACAAATGCCAGCGCAATTGTAAATATCACCACGCTATTACTAATCCAACCATTACGATACTTGCCCACATATAATTTATCGTTCATTAAAACCAAAAACGGCACTATCACTGGTGGTAAAATAACTGCTGTAATCGCCATTGAAAATAAAGTCAGTTGTAATGGATCGATACCGAATACCATTAGTAACGACGCTAAAAATACAAACACGGTATAAACCAAACTAAACCGCGCTGCATCTTTTGGTTTGAGATTTTCGCCCCAATTCCAACCAAAAGCTTGAGCCACAATATAGGCTGTATCCAGAGTCACCTCCAGCGCAGCACCAAAGCAAGCTATTCCCAACGATGCTGCAAACAAAATAAAACCCCAGTAGCCTAAAGGTTCAGTTAGCATCAACGCTGCTTGTTCATAGCTATCAACTTGGATGCCTTTAGGGTTGAGTGTTAGTGCTGCTACAATTAGCACGCCGAGCGATACAATACTACCAAAGCCCATTCCCAAGCCAGCAACAGCACGATTTACGCCAATATTTCCTTCATCCCACTTATCTTCCACTGCACCAGATGAGTAAAAATAAAATAGGTAAGGGCTAATTAATGCACCTAAAATACTCACTGCAATAAATAAATAATGTGGAGTATCTTCCCTTGAGATTGTAGGCAAAAAACCTCTGCCAATTTCTGTTAATGAAGGATATAATTTAAACGTAGCATAGACAAATACTAAAGTAACTAAACCTAAAGCAGAAATGCCGTTTTCAATTAGACCAAATGTGCCTTTCCATAGTAATAACCAAATAGCAAAAGCTACAGGTAAAGCAAACCATTGGAAGCTAATACCTGTTACTAGTTGTAAGGCTATACAAACACCGCCAATTTCCGCAGCTAAAACCAGAAAATCAACAATAATTTCTGCAAATAAGGGAATGACATAAAAGTTAAAACCAAAGCGTTCCCGCACTGCTGCTGCTAAGGTATGCTTACTAACAGCTGCTAATCGCCCAGACATTTCTACTAAAGAGATGACACAAATTGTTCCTAGGATTATTACCCAAATTAGTTGAAAGCCATAGGTAGATCCAGCTTCTGCTGCTGTAGCGATCGCACCTACATCCAGAAAGCCGCCGATACTGGTAATAATTCCCAGTGCAATTTCCCAAATTTTCTTCATGGCTTTATTCGGGTATGTTTCTGAGTCTGTGGAGAACTCTAGTTTCTGCTTCTAATTCTTTCAGAGATTTTTGCACCTGGTGACGATTTGCTTGGGTAATTGCTCTTGACATTTGTTCTGTTTTATTAGCTAATAATAAAACTTCTGTTAAAAGTACAGATTTATGCTGGGCAACTGCCTTTTGAGATGTTTGGAGTTTGACTATATTGTCTTTTTCTTTGAGAATTTCTTGTTGAGCTTTCTTTAAAGTCGTTTGCGCATATTTTTTCGGTACAGCACCCTGTATCCAAGCATCACCTACCATCTGGGCTGTTGCTGACCAGGAAGAGACATTTTGTATTTCCTTAGTCATATCTTCTGAAGTAGATTTACCGCTACACGATGTTAACCAGGTTATTATTAATAAATAATTACTCAGTAATGCATATTTACCTACTTTTGGCATTTTTCTAAGCCTCGTAGTCTAGATAATATATTTTTGGCATTATCTTTATAGTTATGTACATCTCTCTAGCGAAAGATTTTTAAATCAGAGAATTATTTTGAGCAAAACAATAATAAATATACACACATATGTAGAATCAAGCCAATTTATTTTAAGTTAATTCACTTAATCCTTCAAATTTCTAATTATGATAATTATATTTTGAGCGATCGCATCCCCAAAAAAGTAGATTTATTAGTTCTATCTGTGTGTAGATACGCCAAATATCAATAAAAGTTTATTCTTCAGCAATCAGGCGCCGCCAACAAACTTTTCAAGTTGGTTCTGGGACAAGCCGGAAAGATACGAAGGTAGAGGAAGTCAAGGAGAAATTTAAAAATTTTTCCTTGTACTCTTTTCTTTTTGCTTTTCTCTTACCTTGCTCACAGACTTAAGCTTCTTTTCATCTGTGATCATATCCTCAAGCTTAATTTTCTAGATTAGGTGATTTCCGAGAAAGAAAATACCTGTGTTGGCGAGTTTCGACTTTTGGTGCGTCCGCTACGCGCTAAGCGTAAAGCCTACGGCATAGCTTCGCTTAGGGCGCAGCCTCTCCGACAGGAGAAGCTATGCCGTTGGCGAAGCCTCTCGTAGAGAAGGCTTTACGCTCAACTCTCGACTCTGGAGTTGGTTGAGCAAAGTCGAAACCAACGGCGGCGGTATATTTATTCCTGTAAATCGCCTTAATGTGGCGATCGCATCTAAATATTGATAAAAACTGGTAGAGCAAAGGAAGTAGGCTAGAGAAAGAACAGCTATCAGTTCCATCACAAACTTCTAGACAGAGGAGTAAGTAAATATAACGTAAACTCGGCGTGGTATTGTCATGCATATATCGGCACGAGAAACAGGAAGCACGTTATAGATCAATTTAGATAAATTAGTTGAAACTCAAGCTCAAAATTACCATTGCTGACAACTTTACACAATGTCAGATCCACAAATGAAGCGCATAAAACAGCATAAATTCATCGCTATTCTGACAATTGCTATCTATGCTGTGGACTGAACGCGGGTAAAAATTAAAGCAATAAGTGATTAAATTTTCGGGAACTACTTATTCTCTATTATCGTAATTAATAAGTATCCTCTATAAAATTCATATTGGATTTTTGAAATAAAGTTAGGCTGGGTATTGTCTTGAGCTAAACTTGAGCTTCCAGATTCAGTAATTTTGTCAAAAACTACACTGGATTATTACATGAGGGCGAGGAGTAATATTTGTATTTGTTTACTCTCTTTATTCCCTACCTTCAAGAAGCTGTGCTTGCTTAGACTACAGGCATTAATCGTCGTTTTGAGTTACTATGACCGATTAACAGTAATTTGATTATTTGTCTCTATGGATACAATAACTATGCTACTCTATTCAGCTTCATCCAGACTTCAAGGCATTTACTCCTCGGAAATTAGCTGTTCATTAGTAGGAAAATTTGCAGATAATTGCACAAATATTAGCATAAATATTGATAATTTGCCCGAAAAGATGATGAGAGCCATCCCATCCTATCCTCCGTGCATTTTTGTCACCAAAGCCCTATATACTAGACTAAACTTTGAGCAATGTGAGATTTTTGTTAATTGTGATACCGTAAACTATTAATTGTTAGAGGAAATACTAGCGAAAATAAAGTTCTTAAGATTTAGTAAAAACAGATCCAGTATCATCAAAAAAAACCGAAAACTTCATGTGGTGTGAAAATCAAGAGAGGAGTGAAAACATGGATTTACGTAGAGATGCACTGCAAATCCTGAAGGAAACTAGTCGAACTTTTTACATTCCAATTAGTCTTTTACCGTCAGGGTTACAAGAGGCAGTTGCATCAGCATACTTGTGTATGCGTGCTATTGATGAAATTGAAGATCATCCAGAACTGGATAACCCAACTAAGGCACAGTTGTTACGAACAATCAGCTTAACATTACAAGCGGGGGTTGATGGTTTCGCAGTTGATGCTTTTTCCTTAGGATTTAATGGTTATGAGAATACTTTACCAGAAGTTACCCTAGGAATTAGAGAATGGTCAATATTAGCACCAGAAGCGATCGCCCCCCGAATTTGGGATGCCACCGCCGCAATGGCAGACAGAATGGCGTACTGGGCAGAAAATAACTGGAAAATTCAGACAGAGTCTGATTTGGATCGTTATACATTTGGGGTTGCAGGTGCGGTGGGCTTGTTATTGTCTGATTTATGGGCTTGGTATGATGGCACGGAAACTAACCGGACTCAAGCAATTGGGTTTGGTCGGGGTTTACAAGCAGTTAACATCTTGCGTAACCACAGTGAAGATTTAAAACGGGGGGTAGATTTCTATCCCGAAGGCTGGAGTGCTGCAAATATGCATGAGTATGCACGCCGTAACCTAAAGCTAGCAGATGCTTACACTCAAAGCCTTGCTGCGGGGCCAGCTTTAGATTTTTGCCAAATTCCCCTCACCTTGGCACATGGAACACTTGACGCTTTAGCTAATGGCAAAGAAAAACTCAGTCGGAACGATGTTTTGGCACTCCTCAAGCAGTTTATTGATGTGAACATTAAAGCTAGCTAGTTTATGAAGGCAGAGGGCAGAAGGCAGCACTTCTGTGGGAGACGCTCCGCGTAGCTTGCTTCCCGTAGGGTACGACTTCGCGGTAGTTGAGCGTAGTCGAAACTCAGTGTCCGGGCAGAAGGAAGATAAGGGAAGGGAGACAAGGAAGATGGGTGAGAATAACTAATGACCATTGACCATTGACTCTTGACTCTTGCCCACTTGCCCTGAGCGAAGTCGAAGGGATGCCCCATGCTCCATGCCCAATTACCCTTAACCATTGACAATTGACAATTGACTATTGACTAAGGAGAAATATCAATGAAGAAAACTTTGTTCCTCAGTCCTCCTTCCTTTGATGGCTTTGACGGTGGTGCTGGTTCAAGATACCAAGCTAAGCGCGAAATTACTTCCTTTTGGTATCCCACATGGCTAGCGCAACCTGCTGCACTTGTGCCAGGTAGCAGGCTGGTGGATGCTCCACCACATAATCAAACTGTGGAAGATGTGCTGAAAATTGCTAAGGATTACGAATTGGTAATCATGCACACCAGTACACCCTCACTCGCTAATGACGTGAAGTGTGCCCAAGCTATTAAAGCGCAAAATCCAGACGTACAGATTGGCTTTGTAGGGGCGCATGTGGCAGTCTTACCCGAGGAGACGCTGCGGGGTAATCCAGTAATCGACTTTGTTTGTCGTAACGAATTTGACTATACCTGTAAGGAACTAGCTCAAGGCATACCTTGGGAAAATATTCAGGGTCTGAGCTATCGTGACCAGTTCTCTAACGTGCGTCACAATGAGGAGCGCCCCTTAATTCACGATTGGGATGCTATGCCCAGCGTCCTCCCTACCTATGCCCGTGACTTAGATATTAATAAATATTTCATCGGCTACTTACTGCATCCCTACATTTCCTTTTACACTGGGCGCGGTTGTCCGGCAAAATGTACTTTTTGCCTTTGGCCGCAGACAATTGGCGGTCACTTATATCGGCATAAAACCCCAGAAGTTGTCGGGCGGGAGATGGAAGAAGCCAAAGCCATTTTCGGCGACAAAGTGCGGGAATATATGTTTGATGACGATACCTTTACCATAGACAAACATCGCGCGATCGCAATTAGCGAACATATGAAGCGGCTCAAACTCACTTGGAGTTGTAACGCCCGTGCCAATTTAGACTACGACACCCTCAAAACCCTGCGCGACAACGGCCTGCGGTTGCTGCTTGTTGGTTTTGAATCTGGTAACCAAGACATTCTCAACCGGATTAAGAAAGGCATCAAGCTAGAAGTGGCGCGGGAATTTATGAAAAACTGCCATAAACTCGGCATCACCGTTCACGGAACATTCATTATTGGTCTACCAATTGAAACTCAAGAAACCGTAGAAGAGACAATTCGCTTTGCCTGTGAACTCAGTCCCCATACAATTCAAGTTTCCATTGCTGCACCATACCCAGGTACAGAACTTTACGAACAAGCTAAGGAAAACGGCTGGTTTACCAATCAATCTCTAGTAGCTAACTCTGGTATTCAAACCTCAACACTGCAATATCCCACCCTTTCCAGTGAGGAAATTGAAGATGCAGTTGAGCGGATGTACCGGAAATTTTACTTCCGTCCCAAGGCAATCATCCCCATTGTCAAAGAAATGCTCGCAGACCGACAGATGATGGTACGCCGCCTGCGAGAAGGCGGGGAGTTTTTCTCCTACCTCAAAGAACGCCGCAATCAGCAAACTGCTGCACACGCAGCGGGGAACTAGGGCAGAGGGGGATGAGGGGGATGAGGGGACAAGGGAGACAAGGAGGACAAGGAGGACAAGAAATTTTAGATTTTAGATTTGCGATTTTGGATTCCAATGTAAAATCCAAAATCCAAAATCCAAAATTGTTTCCAATGCCCAATGCCCCATGCCCAATGCCCCATGCCCCATGCCCAATGACAAATGACAATTGACAAATGACAATTGACAAACCCCGCTTTGCCATTATTAATGGTGATGACTTTGGCTTTTCTGCTGGTGTCAATCAAGCAATTATCCAAGCTTATGAACAGGGTGTGCTAACTAGTACCAGTTTGATGGTAACTGGAGATGCTGCCGAAGAAGCGATCGCCTTATCACGTACTCATCCCAATTTGGCAGTTGGTCTGCATTTAGTACTGGTGTGCGGTCGGGCTGTTTTGCCTCCCTCCCAAATTCCCCATTTGGTAGACTCACTCGGTAACTTTTCTGATAGTCCTCTGGTAGCTGGCTTACGTTATCAATTTCATCCCGCTGCCCGTGAGGAATTGCGGCAAGAAATCCGCGCCCAGTTGGAAAAATTCCGTGCATCCGGGCTGCCCCTTTCTCATGTTGATGGGCATTTACATTTACATGCCCATCCCGTAATATTACGGTTATTGGGAGAATTAGCTCAAGAATTTAAAATCCGAGTCATCCGTCTGCCATCTGAAGAATTGAAAATCAGCCTAAAACTTGACCGTCGAGAGCTACTCACTAAGTTAGTCTGGTCAGGAGTATTTGGCGGACTGCGCCGTTATGGTGAAAGTTTACTCAACGCTCACGGTATAAAATACGCCGAGCGCGTATATGGATTGCTGCAAACTGGAAATATGACTGAAGAATACTTACTAGGACTGATCCCGCAAATTCAGGCAGACCTAGTAGAAATATATTCTCATCCCGCAGTTATTAACTCAGGCGAACCACTGAACGGGCCATCAGGCTCAGGTGCAGCAGAATTTTCTGCCCTTTTAAGTCAGCAGGTGCGCCAGAGTTTAACAAACAACGGTTTTGAATTAACAAACTATCACAGGATTTAATGGGCATTGGGCATTGGACAACAGTCAACACTCAACAGTCAACAGTCAACAGTTAATTGTCTCCCTTGTCTCCCTTGTCCCCTCTGCTCCCTTCCTTATTTTCCCGGTAATGCGTGTTTTTTCAAATCCTCTAAATTACAGGCTTCCAAAGCTCTAGCATGGGTTGCTGTCAGGACGACTGGGGGAGCAACACCAGCTTCTAGCGCTTCTTGCCAACGAGCCGCACATAAACACCAGCAATCGCCCGCTTTCAATCCAGGAAAATTATATTCCGGGACAGCTGTGCTGAGGTCATTTCCTCGCAATTTAGTAAATTCCAGAAATTCTGCTGTCACTTGGGCACAAACAACGTGCATTCCAAAATCCTGACCTCCTGTATTGCAAGTGCCATCGCGGTAATAACCAGTCATCGGAGAAGTACAACAAATCTCCAGGTTTGTGCCTAGTACGTTTTTCGCTTCTGCCATAAACACCTCGCCTTAAGTCAGTTTATCTGTTATTTCTGTTATTAAAGTAATACCAATTTGAAAGGCAATGGGTTGTGCGCATGGTGAAGAAAACTCCCCACACTCCCTTGTCCCCCTCATTCCCTTTCCAATTCTCAGTTCCTAATTTCAAAATTAGAAGTTCTCTTCTACACACTACATGTATAAGCAATCGACATTCTGGAAAGATGTAGACTTTGCCAAGCAAGGAATTAAATGGATATCTCTCAAGGCTTATGTCTAAAGGCATAGGCGATTTTGTACTTATTAAATACGTAATTACACTGTAGCCATAATCTGTAACATCCGTGTAATCTGTAGCGCATATCTTTTCATGATCTCAGCCGTTGTGAAATCTATTCTTCAGACCTACCTAGAACAAGAAATCTGGATACTAATAAGAGATAAGTGGTATTTCGCCACAGTCATCGGAGTTTGGGATGATTTGTTGTGGTTTAAGCACAGAACTTACAACAAAGAGACAGAGGAGGATACTCTGTGGGAAATGATTGTCAAAATCAGTGAAGTAATTGCCATTGATAAAGTTAAGTCTGTGGTCAGTAGAAAACCAGACGTATTTATTTCAAGACTACTGGAAACTGAAACAGGCACAGGTCATCACCAAGAACCTGAAAAGTAAATAGCTCAATCATAATACTCCCTGCGATCGCGAGCCAAAATACCTTCACTTTAGAAGAGTAGGGCTGTTCAAAAGTTGGCGAAGTATTGATCAAGCCGTTAATTTTTACTCAATAACGCCAGAGAAGGCAGTGCGGTTACTTACCGCTTGCCTTCTTGCTTTTCATGCTTCCCTTTGTAAGGATAAGGTGTAATATTAAATACTTTACATTTACTTCATATATATGAATTTTCGACAGCATACCCAGAAATTGTTTAAAATTTCTGGGTGCGCTTGGTAAGCTTTCAGACTTCCTGCGCTATTTTGTAATTTCCTGTTCGTTGACAAAATTGGTTGAATGGAAATTAAGTACTTTGACAATAAGGAGGATTGAAATGGGACTGAGCGACGAACTATTGAATTCAAACAAAAAGGACATGTTGGTGGATGACTGTTGCACGATGCTCGAAGCACAGGTTGCATCCAAGTCAGGAATCAGCGGTATAGCCTTGAAAACAGCCTTCGCTGCATTGAAAGGAGTGAAGCCAGGATACATCCCTTACGTCGTCGAGCAGCTTCTACCCCAGTGCTTTACAGCCATCGATCCGATTTGGAATGAAGGTAAAGAGAAAGGCGATCCAGTAGAACACCTGATTACAAGTCGCGATCGCACTGCTGATGCACTACTGAGCGTCACCGATGAGCGGGTCAAAAACACCAAGCGCCAAATCGTTAAAGGAACATACGAAAAATTTCGCGGCTCAGCCAAGCAACATGTGGAGGAAGCTGTGCCAGATTTAGCAAAAGTAATCAGTAAATACACTAACTAATAAGTACATGGGAAGCGAGCAATAGGCAACAGAACAGTTGCCTATTCTCAATCAGAAATACTATGTCTTGCTGATATCTGCTTTTAACCTATTTCACCTAATACCCCACCCTTTGTGCGGTGGGGTACTTCGTTTTTACATTACCATGACTATCATTTGCTAAACATGTAAAACCATTCTGGAATGTGTATCTTCTAGAGCGTATATATATTTAGTTAAAAGCTAATTCTATAATTGCACTTCTATGAAATCTCTTACCCCAGAATTAATTCGAGCTATAACCCCCCTATTTATGGCTGGTATCGGAGCTATAATTGGTGTTGCTGTTTTAGTTTCGCCAAAAATTACTGATGCCAAATGGTCTGCTGGTCTTGGCCTTGCAGGAACGGCAATTGCGGGGGCTGCTGGACTGGCTCAAAGTAGCAAAAGTGAACCAGACTTTTCAGTTAAACAAAAAGGGGATACTTTGCAAGTAGACACCCCAGCAAATCAGCATAATGACCAAAATAAATAATGATAAATCTACATTATTTAATATGTGAATTTTGTTCTATCGATTTCAATATTCCCTTTTTTCAAAGTCCGCCTATGCGGACTTTGTCATTTTATTAGCTAGCGCCAATCCTCCCAATTTTGGTTAAAAATCGAAGTATCTGGAAAGGCAGTAGGATTGCCATTTTCCTTTAAAAGACGTTTGAGTGCTTCTAATTGCGGTTCTGGTTTGGGTAAGTCATCGACTAATTGATAGGGTGCGATCGCATTTTTCAATGCAAAAGCTGCAACAGTTCCCGCCGCCGCACCCGCAGACCATTCAAAGGAGTGTACTCGATAAGCCGCCGCAGCAATATGACTAGTCGCAATACTTTTACCACCGACGATTAAATTGTCAATTTTTTGGGGAATCATTGCTCTGAGCGCAATTTGGAAGGGATAAGCTTGGCCAGCGCCGCGCCTTTCACCAGCACGTTCTGTATTACCAGGTGTTTCTGGAGGACTTTGTGTCATGCAGGGATGGAAGTCAATGGCGTAGTGACCGATACCTACAGAGTCAGGGAAGATAGTTGAGCGAGTCCGCCGCATTGCTTTATCTGGTGAAACTTGCCCTGTAATTACCGATGTTGCTTCTAAACCTGCGAGTGCTGCTCTTAACTGCTTATACATATCTGCGGGCAGAGTTTTGCGGTAATATTCATCATTATAGTCACGGCGAGAAATATCTATTTCCCAGATACCAAAGCCAGAGGATTGTCCCCAACTGGGGCGACCAATAATCCGCCGTCCTTCCCGCATATAAGGATATTTCGATAAGCCATGCACAGTCCCCATTGGGGAATCTAACCCTGATAACAAGCGGTGATTTGGTTGCGGCTGCTTCACACCATCCCCTAATTGAGAATCTGTAGTTCCAGCAACTAGCCAATAGTAATAGGAAAGAGCATTTTCTTCAGCTTTGCGCAGGGTATCTGTTCTGAGTCCTCCCATCCAGCCATGAGGCTGCAACTGTCCAGTACTTTGCAACTGTTGGCGAGTGTAAATGAGATTATCCGCAGCAGTTCCAGGACGGTAGTCATTACCCCAAGTCCAGTTTTGCATGGAGATATCCCCAGGCGTAGAAGCAGTAAAATTGACACCGCCGAATTTTGCGGGTTGTCCTTTTTTAGGACTCCAAATGCGACGGTAGGTAAAAACTAAGTCAAAGTTTGCCAACCGTTGTAATTCATAGCTGAAATATGGGGCGTATTGGGGATAATATTGAGGCATTGTCTGGGGTTGTGCGTCTTTGGTAGCCTCCATTGCAAAAGTGTAGGTAAAACCTTGCGGACAATAGGGGTCGTTTTGGGGGCTAGAAGCAGAAGGTTCTAGGTAGGAACGAGCATCAATACCTAATTGGTAGGGAACATCAGCCAAAGCAATGATTTCCCCAGTTTCACTGGCATCTACAACATACCAATTTGCTGCGGTTTTTGGATTTTGCTTAGGTACAAAACGGATAATATTTTTGGTAAAGCGTGATGAGTTACCGTAGGTATAAGCATCTTCAATGGTTTGAGATAAAGGATAAGTATTAAGAGGTAATGCACCTTTTGCTGGTTGATGTTGAATAGCGATCGCACTATTAATTATTTTTCCATCAGCACTAATTTCTAAATCCTTTATCACCGTGTTGGCGAACCATTGCAGTTTACCTTTCCCCCTTTTTTCGGCATCTTTGAGCATCTGAGCCAAAATGCTATGAGCATCATGGGGGAGAAAACACGAATCACTTACCCAACAGTTGCCAGGGTTGAGCTTACCATACTTGCGCTCAATGCGGTTGCGTAATTCCAGATAACCTCGAGAATAGAATTGACGCGCCCGCTGGGTAGGTCGTTCGTCTAACGCAGAGGTTCCTTGTGCAGAAATTTGTCCCCCTAGCCAGTCAGTAATTTCCGTTAAACAAACAGTTCGTCCAGCTAGCAAGCCTTCATAAGCTGTGGCTGCACCAGAGAGTCCACCACCCACCACTAAAATCTCGCAACTTACAGTTTGATCTGGGGTTCTCGGTGGTGCGGCTATTATAGCAGAATAAGGTGCTAGCAAAGCAGATATTAAGCTGAAACTGATGAGCGACTTCTGTCCACCAGCTACTTTTCGTCTACACTTCATTTTGGAGAATCCCTTCAAATCCAATATCACCTGTAGACGGTAGCACTTGATAAATGTTTAGCCAAGTATTTTCCTTAACACCCATGCTTGGGCGATGCTTTCGGTAACGTCTTCTGGTGCGTCTGCTACGCGAACGGCGATCGCACCCACATCCAAGCTATGAAAATCCGGGACGCAGCAAGCTTCTAGTTGATTAGTATCGACGATCTTTTAGCAGGCGAGAAATTGCATTCTGATACAGTTCTATTTCTGATTTATGTGGATTTCGCTTACGCTCAAGTTGAATAAGCCGTTCGCAAGCGTCGCGATCGCCATAGAGAAGTTGTAAAAATTCGTTTCTGTGCGCATCCAATTCCCTAGAGTTAGCTTGCTGATTAATCACAGATGAACTCTGCGATTTTGAATTTTTCTCCGGTGAAGCTTGCTGATTAATAACAGATGAAGTCTGCGCTGTATTCAATTTCCCTTGTGTGAGAGATTTAAAACTATGCTGAACAATTACTTTAATAACAGGTAGTCCAGTAACAGTTATTGCTGATATTACCCAAAAATTAGAGAAGCCCAGCATTAAACCTACGCCTAAACTAATCCCCAAAGCGGGTATTAAGCGCGATAAAATAATTGAATCTCTATATGTAACATCATTCCTGCAGCAATTCTCAGCAGTTGTAATAGCAGTCCCAATCGTAGTTACACCGCCAACGATTACAACTGTAGAAAACACCAATAATTTTATGTATAATGTCCAAAATTCAAGATTGCTGGAATTAAAAAACACAACCCAAGATATACCAGCAAAAAATCCCAGAAAAGCCCCAATGAAAATTCCCCATCCACCTCCAATCTCAGAATATTCTTTAAATTGCCTAGCACCCAGCAAAGAATTAAGAACAATTCCCAAAAACCATCCCAGTCCACCTCCTATTAAAAATCCACCTATAATACCACAAATAGGTAGAAATAAAAGACCCAAGATATCTTTAGCTACAGCCGGAATTATCACTGCCAATAAATTGCCAAATGATCCATTAAGTTTCCACAATCCCACTAGAGTTACAAAGGCAGTAATCAGAGTTAGTAAAAAAGTCCCATAAGGAAGTGGTTTAATCTTTATTGGTGCTGGAGCAGTGTATACTTTTAAATCAATTTGATAAGGTTTCTGTCTAGCATTAGTCTGTAAAAGAAGTCGGCGTTGATAGAGACTATCTGCTTTTAATTTACTTGTATTTACAATAATTTTGCATTGAACTTGATTTTTTTTGAAGTGTTGGTGAGTAATTGTAATCCAATCATGACTATCTGGGGTGTGGGGTGGATCTTGATGATGGGGAGCAACTTGTAAATGTCCTTCTAAAATAGTCTCTGGAATAGAATTTTCGATGGTGATTATCTGCGTTAGTTTTTCTCCAAGTCTATTTGCTATAAATTCAAGTACAGATTGACTGAGTTTAACTTCTGGCGATCGCACTAGAGAAGAAATAGATACTAGAGCCTTTAAAGCCTCTTCTGCATTGGGAAAACGCTGTTTTGGATCGGGTTTTACCATCTGTTTGAGCCAGCGAATAAACTCTACACTAAACTCTGACATCCGATGCTCAAACTGGAAGCTATTACTGCTTAAGTCAATCAAATTGCCGATTTCTATTGATTTTATCCCTACGATCAAACAAATTAGCGTTGCACCTAGTCCATAGAGATCCGAAGCTTTAGTTAATGGTAAGTTGTGCAACTGTTCCGGTGGCATAAAACCAAAGGTTCCAGCTGCAAAACTACTAAGATTAACTGAACCTTCTCCAATTTTAGAAAAGCCAAAATCGACTAAATAAATATTACTTTTTTCATCAATTAAGATATTTTCAGGTTTAATATCGCGGTGAATTACAGGAGGATTGAGATTTTGCAAATACACCAAAATCTCTAAAATTTTTCTAGCGATATCTTTAATTTGCTCTGAGGTAAAACTCCGCTGTAAAGATAAAGGTTGAGCATCTTTGTATTCTTGAACTAGGCAAATTCCATCCTCGGAATCAAAATGAGTCAAATAGCGCGGAATTCCAGAGTTTTCTAATCTTTGCAGCGTCTCAATTTCTTGTTGAATTATTTTATAATCTTCCCAGGTGCTATTTTTGAGAAATTGGAATTGTTTAATCGCAACGAGTTGGCGATCGTTAATCTTAACAGCTTTGTAAGTAATTCTGCCACCATAGATATTTTGTCCCAACTGTTCAATAATTTCATAGCCGTGGGCAGTAAAGTCAGACATAACTCTTAATTTTATTTTTTGTAACTAAAAAAGGAAAATTTTTAAATATTCTTCATTTACTAGACTTTAATCTGTCGATTTACTAACCATTTCTCGAAATTCATCTAATGTAATATTAACAAAATGATTAGATTCAAAACTTAAATATCTTTTTAGATAAAAGGAATTATAGCCAAAAGCAGATCTCAGCAATCGCGCCTTTAAATTTATTTTTTCTTTGATTAAGCTTTCACTCAAGATATGAATTACGTCAGATACAGCTATCTTTTTTTCATGCTCAGTTATATTGGAATCACGGTATGATTCAGATAATGATTCCAACAGTTGACGAATTAACTGAATTTCGTCTATTTCTGGAACAGCAGTAGCTCCTGCTGCACCGCTTGGTGATTTAGGTTTTGGTTGATTAGCGACAAATTCCAGATCTAGACCAGATGGTCTTATCGAGCCGAGCAAGGCATTATATAAGTAGATGAAGTAAATAGTGTTCATATATTTAATAAAACCACATTCCTTGAAGAGTTAATACTGATTTGTTGGATCATATTTTACTTGGTACAAATTGCTGAACTGGCATAGTTATAGGAGAAATTTCATAATTTACAAGTTCTGGCTTACTATCTTTCACTAACCAAACAAATGTCTCTCGAACACTTGCTTTAGAAAAGGTTGTTATGTAACGAGTTAGGATATATTTCTCAGAGTCTTTATCAGTAGGCTGTCCCCACCAATCGGTCAATTGAGAGGATTTTTGAGTTCCTAGATTTAGAGTCAAATTTTGACAAAAACTCGTTACTTGTGACTTGCTTTGATTTTTCTTAAGTATTTCACTGGCTTGGTCAAAAATATCTTGACACTGCCCTTGATTTAGTTGTGTATGAAGCTTTTTAACTGCTTCCTCAGTGACTTTTTTATTATTCTCTAAATCCGCCCAGTGGTAGTTAATAATATTTTGATAATCAATTGGGTCTCTACCCAAAGAAAAACCTAAACCACCAACTCTCATCACAACTCCCCCACCAAAGAACATTGAGCCAAAAAAAGTCAAAATTACCAAATTTCCTAAACAACCAAGGCAACTACCAGCATCTGTCTTAGGCATACATACTCCCTAGTAAGTACCTACACATCAGGATTTAGTTATTTCTCTTGATTTTTTAAATCATTGGGGTGATATAGATAAATAAAATATTCATGCATCTATTTGTTTAAACCATAAATTAGACTTTTTACCTCATAAATGAAAAATGATAAAAACACTAAACTGCTAAATCCGGTTAAAATCCCTCCAGTCCACCAATCTCCCCAAGGATATGTTTTAATATTCAAAAATCTTTGTGCGGGGTTGTTTGCAAAAGTTTTAATTTCATTAATACTGAAATTTGCCCAACTCTCTAAATAAATTTCTCCTCTTGATGTATACAGATGGACATAAGGTAATGCGTCACCACCGGGTATTATCTCTTCGACTGTTTTCAAATCGCTAATCGGAAAATCCTTTGATACCGATCGCCAAAAATTTTTCTCCACCAATTGACAGCTATCTTGAGCGCGATCGCATCTAAGAACAGCACGATCTCCGCAAGATAAATATATGAAACCTAGTCCAAAGAATAAGGCGATCGCAAACACAGACCCATCTGATGCTTGTTTCATCGCTCGCCTCCAGTCATTTGTTGATAACGTCGGGAATGCTCTAAAACTTCAGCGGCCAATCGCTCATACTCTATTCTTGCAGCTTCATCTCCTTGTTTTACTAGGGGATCGAGTTTATCTATTTGAGCCATGAGGTTTTTTATAGATAGCAACTCTGTTGCTGCAAAGGGTGAGATTTGCAAGCTACCTGTTGCGACTGCTAAGAATCTTTGTTGTTCTTGCGAAACTTTATTTTGTTCTATTGCTTCTACCTTCTCACCCATTGGATGAGGATAGAGAAACAGGTAATCGAAGTCGCTTCCTATTAGTGGATTGTCTCTTACGGTGCTGGGAAGCTTGAAAAACGGGGAATTTTGAGTTGGCACTATCACAGGCTGACTTGCATTTGCCATCAATGCCCAGATGTTCAGAAGCTCCTCAGATTGCTCGTTAATATTGATATATGCCCGTCCAATAGTCACAACACCTCCTGTGAGAGTTTCTTTGAGCCAAGTAGATGCAGATTTGGTACTCACAAAAAACGGTCGAGGCATTAAATGAAATTGTCCCGCTACAAAAATTCCGCGATCGCTAGGATAATCAGAAAAATGATTTAGAATCGCTTCTGCCATATGCTTATCTCTAGTAGCACCATCGCTATTAATGTCAACCGCAACAATTTTCATCCCCGATACACGAGCGGTTTCGAGCATCTTTACATAAGGTCTTTGAAAGGCAAGATTAGCGTTTTTTGCTTCAGAAAATTCTGCTATTCGTGAAAAGTCTCCTGTTTGCAAAAAATCATCGATTGTTCTCTGTTCATCTGCGTATACTTCAACGAAAAGAACTTTTGCTCCATGTGCTGCTGCAACTTCAATCAATTCTGAGTGCATATATCGACCTTCATAGTTATGAAATTCACCCAGACAAACCAGTTGATTTTCTTGAACTAGCCTCTCCATAGTTTGTAAAGGTGTCTGGCCATATCGAGTTATAAATTCCTGTACACTGCGAATCATTTCTGCTGAATTGTCATATCCACGTTGGCGCAAAAGACGTTCGGCTATTTGATGATTTGGTTGTTGCATCGTTTTGCTTTTTTTAGTATGAACGTTCGTACATAAAATGGTAATCAAGAGCATCTTGTGTAGTCTGCTACAACTTCGGTTAATTTCCCCTTTAATAGAGATAGTCCGACTTTGGCGCAGTAGAAATTATCAATCTTTAACTAATCAGGTAAAAATTCGGGATTGAGAACATCAGTTTGCTCGAAAGGGCATTTTTCAGGGAACGTAGTTCGAGGCAAACCTGTTTCAGCAACAGCTAAATCGATCGCATCGGCGTAACACTCATCAAACACCTCCGTAAAATAAGTTTTTAAGCATCCTTGTGTTACCCATGTCTTTTAATTCTTCGATGAGATTGTTGAGATCCACCTCAGTAACTTTGCCGACGGATAATTAATTTAGGGTTGTTTCTATCCAGAGATAGTAATCTTGGTCATAGAGAGTTGAGGTACTGGGCAATTGAGTAGACATAGGTTTTCTCCAATCCCATCAGATAAAAACTTATACCTGTTTATTTGGCGATCGCACTCAATCCCGACTTTTGGAAAAAAATCTGATTTAATGCTCTACATCACCCAATAGTTGCCTAAGAAGGTAATTACTCTAGATTATAAGTCTAAGAATAAACGTTCGTTCTTTTTTTTACGAAAATTTACTGAAATCTGTAACTGATTTGCTAAATATAATCCCCAAACACACTTGCAATATCTGCTCTGTTTGCTCTGAAATACTGATTTCGCCGAAGGTATTTTGGTCAAGTATGGCTCTATAGATTGCGCCCATAATCATGTGATATAAGGCGGAATCCGTGATTTGGCGTACAGGATAGGTGGCGCGGAGTTGTTGAATAATATTTGGTAACAAAGGATAAATTACGGAGCGATTTACACCTTGATAGTCATATTGTCCAGTGAGCATTCTTTCCTCATGCGCCCGAATGCTACGGAATACGCATTCCTGGCGATGGGTTAGTCCCCACTGAATAAAAGCTTGTAGAACTGCGATAATTTGTGCAAGAGGGTCAGATGTTGCTGATTGGTAGGCTGTGAGGATAATTTTCTCTATCTGTGCCAGAATCCTGGTTGTGAGAGCATTGACAACCTCTTCTTTACTTTTAAAGTGGTTATAAAGACTAGCTTTTGACTTAAACCCTGCCGCCTTACGAATATCCTCGATTGAAGTACCTTCATAACCTTTTTGGGTGAATAGCTGGAGGGCAACTTTCAGGATCGCCTCTCGACTGTCCCTATCACCTCTAGAAGGTAGTTTATCTTTAGGAGTTGTAGCTATCACTAGATGATCAATATCCCAAACGTTCGGTCATTCACAATGTAATAGACATAGTTTAGCTTTTGCAAGTCAGCTAATCACGGGAAAATCCCACAATCAAACATGAAAATTTATCCCGCCCCTATTTTCAAGCTAGACACTAATGTGATAAATCACACAACGAGGACATAAAAATCATAATTTTCACTTCTACCTCATCTCCCTCATCCCCCTAACCCCTCCTTAATATCCAGCAACATAATATATATAGTCAAGTTGTTTCATCGCTTGCAAAACTTTATAAGTTGAGCGCAACATAAACAAAGCAGCAGCAGTGACTAAACCAATCACAGCACAATCTGGACTAATAACATGCGCCAAGATGTAACCCAAAGTCAAATTTAGTATCAAAGCAGGGATAATACTTTTAACTACCATAGCTGCTTGATTCAAACTAAACAACAATATCGCATTCAATAACCCGATGACAAAAAACAAATAACCTAAGCAGCCAAACAAAGACTGTAAATTTATCTGTGTACTCCAACTTGCTGGTTTTAAAAATCCAAATGTGCCAGCCATACATAGTCCAAAAAATATCACAGTTAACGCAACAGTTAACCAGTAGCGATAAAACAATTTTCGATAAAATTTAGTCAGGTTTTCACCATTCAGATTTTTTGACTTTCCAAACCAGTAACTAATAAATCGATAACTTAAATATTCAACTAGTGGCACCAGCAACAGAAAATTCACTAGGGCTAAATCCATCGCCCGTTGATAATCAGCATTAATCGCAAAAACTAGCCCAGAAGCAGGATTTACAGCCCAACCTGCCACCATGCGATCGCCAAAAATAAAACTAAAATAAGCTATGCCGTAAAAGAAATAAGGAGCTAATAAGTATACCAGGGCACTCAAGCGAGGTAAGGGAACTTTCGCGCCACTACTTTGACCTGTTTTCTTATCTTTACCAAATCCAAATCCAACTAAGCAGCTTACTACTAATAAAGTGGCAAACATACTAATGATTTGGGCTGTCAGTGCATCTATATTCACCCAAACTCTTAAAAACACAAACAGTATGCTTAAACCCAACATAATTATTGGTGTACACCAGCGTAATTGAATCGCCACGGCCGCTAACAGCATCCAGAGTAAACTCAGCACTAGATAATACAAAGCAGCCAGAATCAAATATTCATCAGCAAACTGACCTTGATAAAAACCAAACCATAGCCCAAATAAACCCAAGATAATACTAGTAGCCGCACCTAAATAAATAATTGGGAAACAAACTCTTCTAGCTTGCATTGGCTCACCCAACTTCAGATAAAACTCTCCCCTTCGGCTAATCATTTGTACAAATCCCCCACTAATAGTGAGACTTGCCATAGTTGCCAAAGTGATCAGTGATGCAAGTTCCGGTGGTAATAGTTGAGATTGATTATCTATCTGGACAGACTCTAACAGCAATATCAGCAGCAACGGTAGAGCAAAAACAAAACTTTGTGAGAATTGCTCAACGAATATTTGAATCTCCTTAATAATATTCCGCAAAGTATTTTTTCGCGGTGATATTGATTTCGATGCTGGCGAGAAATTGTGATGCTCGTAAACATACTTAGCCAGAGATAAAGCATCTGGAAACCCAAATTCCTGGCGAATAAATCTATCGGTATAACCTAATGATTCTATAATTGCCGTTATTTGCCAAAAATCAGCAGGTTCCGCAGTAATTTCTTCAATAGCGCTAACTAGCTCTAATATTTTTTGCTCTTGTGAAATCATAATTTTATGTAATTTTATGTGTATGCCAAATTTAAAAGCCTTTTACTCTTTGCAACCCACAGTTTATATATCCTGCGGGTAGCCGCTTTTTTAATACTGCAACAGAGTGAACACTTACAATTAAGTGCCCACTCTGTATGAATTAAACATCCCACAAATTAAGAAAAAACATTAAAAAGCTATGAATTATTCGCTACATAAATTTGAAGGTGCTACTAATACTATTGACATTAGTATCTCCTTGAACAATTGCAATCAATTCATTTTGATTGGAAGTTCTCAAGAAAATCGCCGTACCTTTAGGTAAGCCTTTTGGTGAAGCACCTAAGAAATAGTTATCAGCACTACCATAGAGTTGGATTTTATCTCCCTCTTGGCTATTGAAATCAGTAATCAGCACATAGTCACCTAACCCCAAGTTGGTATTATTTCCATCATTGTAGTAAGCCTGATTGCGATCGCCAAGAATAAATAAATCACCTTCCTCGCCACCACTTAACTTATCAATCTCCCCTACTCCTGCCAATATATCCTTGGGATCTACACCCACAAGAGTATCTACACCTTTACCACCCCTGACATCATCATTACCTTTACCACCATACAAAGTATCATTATCGTCTAAACCGTCTAGTTTATCGTTACCGATATCGCCATAGAGTATGTCATCACCCTTAGCACCCTTGAGTTGATCGTCGCCATCACCGCCATATAAGGTATCGTTATTATCTCCACCATCTATAGTGTCATTATCAGCGTCCCCATAAATCAAATCATCCCCTATGTTTCCCCGAAGATTATCCTTACCATCACCACCATAAATCACATCATTACCTTGTCTGCCATCGATGGTGTCGTCACCGCCAAATCCGCTAATGATATCTCTACCTGAAGTACCTTGAATGTTGTCGTTTGCAGCCGTACCATTAATGATATTGCCACCTATCGGCAGACCATTTGGAGTTAATTTCACCTTACCAGTATGTTGGGTAAGACCATTGAAATTCATCTCGAGAATCTCACCCTTGAGAGTTGTCGTGCTTGCACCTTCAGTCACAAGATTCAATCCCGTGGGATTTTTTAAATCTAAGACAACTTTCCCCTCACCAAAGAAGGAAAATTCTAAATCTGTGCCATTACCAACAGTAGACGTGAGTTGGGCACGCATGGGCAAGTCAATAATATGGGTAACATCATCTGCAATTGTGCCCAAATTAATCGTAAATTGACCGCCATTGGCAGGTAAAAATACCGTATCTTTATCGTAAGCATACCAATTATTCACACTTTGAATCGTTTGAGTAGGCTCGACATTCAAACCAAAAGTGCCCACATTAGTAGCCACAACATTAGCCGTAATCGTATTGCCACTACTATCAATAAATAACTGTGATTTCTCAAAGGTTTTGATGCGGTTACTTAAATCGGCGACGGTAACAAATTCCGTATTATCGTTGTATGCCTGGGCAATAAAATTCGTAAACATTGCCTCAGTGTAAGGCGAGGGGATGTTATCCTCTGGATCTGTATCCCACAATGTCGGGCCATAATCGTGCCAAGGAAAATGGATGATTGCTTGGGCGGCGTGATTGGTTAAGCCAGTGTATTCTTTAATCCATTCAGCAGAGGCTTGTTGTGGTGTTAACTTACGAAACTCCACCAAGGAAAAGTCAAAGGACATGTTTGGCGCAAAGTAGACATAATCGCTACCCGGAAACATGAAGCCAAAAGCATTGGGATAACCTGCACCGACACTGGCATATCCACCAGAAACATAGGATAAGTATTTCTGAAGTTCTTGGGAAACTCCTAAACCTTCTGGGTTTCCCGGAATTGCTGCACCTACGACTGGAACTCTTAACCTTTGGGAGATGATTGATTTTGATTGATTAAATTCAAACTCCAATTGTGCGGGAGTTAATTGATCGGTGAATTCTGGGTGCGTATAGGAATGGGTACCAATTTCATTTTGGAGTGCTAGGATTTGGTTATAGTAAGGCTTGGAGACAGTCCAATCGGTAAATTGCTCATCCGCGCGATTGTTACCGACATTAATGTAGTATGAGCCGACAAAATTATAGTCGTTTTTCCATTGGCTCAGAATCGGCAGCAGGCGATCGTAAATCCCTGGAGTATTACCTTCAGGATTGACATCTAAAGATTCCTGAGACTGATCCATGTCATTGCGAGAGATAAAAATACTCGCATCCCGACTCATGTTTAAAGCCACTTTGGGTTTATTATCTAACACAGCCCATTGCAATGCTTGCCAGACTAAATTGTTATCACCCATGAATCCTTCAGTGGCAAAATGCACGTTTCTACCACCGGTTTGCGTCGCTAGTACAGCATTGTTCTTTACCCCATTTACCAAAAAATCTGCGAGGACTGTGGGTGTTTTATTGTCTGTAGTATCTGCATCACCATAGCTATTAAAAAAAATGCCGTTATAACTACGAATCGCCTCGTCCGTAGAGTAACCTTGCATCACTGGATGAGCAATATCCTCAGCGTTGAGAATCCCATTAACAGGCCCACCGCCACCAGTTCTAGTCACATTCAACAACTGCTTCATCCGGATGTATGAATCTCCGGCTAAAGCCTTATTATTTTCATCGTTAGTTAAGAAATCTCCAGCAGTAATCAGTCCAATATTATATTTGTAGACTGCTTGTGTGAGTGTATTTTGAATTGCATCCAGCTTTGCCAGAGGCACATTTCGGAAAGAAGGAAATATCAGCGCATCATAATTAACAACCTTACTCAGGTCTGTCAAGTCATTTTCGGTGAGAATATCAAAGGGTATACCCGCCTGCATCGCTTGGCTTTGCATCGACAGGAACAGTTGGGTATACGCTTTGTCTTGAAAGAAGTTTTTCGCTGTTGTTTCGGAAAATACTATGCCTACCTTTTTACTAAAATCTGTTCTTGCTGGTAAAACTGATGGTGTCGCATAAACCGTATATTTTTGCGTAGAATAATCAGAGGGTAAAAATGTTTTGTTATTAATATCGACCACCACATCAATTGCCTGTGGCGCTCCATTCAGGAGGGATATTGGGACTGCGAATTCGACGATTTGATTATTAGTACCATAGGCATAGTTTAATGGACCTTTGACAAAATTTTCTCCGTCTGCACCTGTATAAAGATAGGGTTTATCATTACTAAAGAAGTTGACGTTATATTCTGCTCCCCCAATTCCCGTTAAGCCAAATATTTGATAGCCTGTGAGCGAATTTCTATCTGTATTCAGCCATAAGGTTGTGCCCGCACCTATCTGTTCATTACTCGATTTAAAGGCGAAAACATAAGCATCACCTGCATACTTTCCATAGAGTTCGTATCCTGGTACTCTTGTCCCAGGAAGATCATCTAATCTATCTGCTGATGTCCAATCACTTAAGTTGCCATCCAGGCTAATATTACCGTATGTAGCGGCTAACTCTAATGTTCTGGCTTGTCCATTGATGATGACATTAGTTGTATCATTCTCACTTTTCAAGCCTAAGAGTTGAGTTGGAGTTAGCTCTTTACCTTGGACTATTGCTGTAAAAATTGCTCCTTCATCGCCCTGTGCATCTTCTCTATTTATCTGCGAATCTATATAATGTCCTAATTCTTCTATGAGAACACCAACACTTTTACCTGCATCATTTAAAATTGCTGAGGATAAATAAATTGTGTTGTTAAAACTACCAAATGCTCCTTTTCCTCCATTTATTTCTACAGGCTCAACTATTTTTACTTCTGGTAAGTTTGTATAGTTGATGATTCCAGTAATGACATTCTTGGCTTTCTCTTTATTCCACTTCTCCCCAAATGCTAGGTTCATTTTGGACGTATAATCAGCAGATCTGAAGAATTCACTAATATTATTTATTGCTCTTTTTAAAATCTCTTCCAGGTTGTTCTTCAGCAGTTCATTACTCATAATAATTTCACTTTTAAAACATATAAAGTAAAAAAAATAACTACTGTGCAATATTTAATAACACAGTAAACTACGGTTGATTCAGAGAAATCCCAAATGTTTTTGGGTAGGTATACAATTGCAAAATCTTGATTTTCGCTGCTGACTGCGATCGGTGCAATTGCTAGCTTGTGTGCAACTTTGTTTTAGTGGACTCAACAGAGGTAAAGTTTCTCTGTTGAGTTAATCAACCAATCTCAATGCTATAAGTTGTTAAACAAAGCTCAAGCCGCTAGTAATAGCAGTCACACTAGTATCTCCTTGAACAATTGCAATCAATTCATTTTGATTAGAAGTTTTCAGGAAAATTGCTCTACCTGTAGGTAAGCCAGTTGGGGAAGCACCTAAGAAATAGTTACTAGAATTGCCAAAGAGTTGGATCTTATCTCCTTGAGCAATACGGAAGTCAGTAATCAGCGCATAATCACCTAACCCTAGGTTGGCATTATTTCCATCATTGTAGTAAGCCTGATTGCGATCGCCTAGAATAAATAAATCAGCCTCTGTACCACCAGTTAAGGTATCAATCTCTCCTGCTCCTGCCAAGATATCGTTGGGGTTTACACCAATGAGAGTATCGATACCCTTACCACCCAAGACACTATCATTACCTCGACCAGCGTACAAAGTATCATTATTGTCACCACCATCTAGCAGATCGTTACCGATATCACCATAGAGTATATCGTTACCCACGCCAGCCTTGAGTTGATCATCGCCATCACCACCATTCAGGATATCATCGCCAGCGTTCCCAGTGAGGATGTCATTGCCAGCGTTCCCAGTGAGGATGTTATTAGCAGCGTTCCCAGTAATATTATTGTTGAGATTATTACCTATACCCTCAGTAGCTAATGTACCTGTTAAAGTGAGATTTTCAACGTTATCTGTCAAAGTGTAGCTAATTGAGGCACTAACGGTATCTATGCCTGAATTAACGTTTTCAGCGATCGCATCTCCTATACTATCCACTGTATAGCTATCGTTGCCAACTCCACCGTAGAGAGTATCATTACCAGTGCCACCAATCAAACTATCGTCGCCATCATCGCCATTCAGGATATCATCGCCAGCACCACCGTTGAGGCTATCATTGCCAGCGTTTCCAGTGAGGATGTTATTACCAGCGTTCCCAGTGAGGATGTTATTAAGATTGTTACCGATACCGTTGATAGCTGATGTACCAGTTAAGGTGAGATTTTCAACGTTATCTGCCAAAGTGTAGCTAATTGAGGCACTAACGGTATCTATGCCTGAATTGATGTTTTCAATGATTACATCTCCTAAACTATCCACCGTATACTTATCGTTGCCAACTCCACCATAGAGACTATCATTGCCAGTACCACCAATCAGAGTATCGTTGCCATCACCAGCATAAATCACATCATTTCCCGCTTTCCCATCAATGCTATCGTCACCGCCAAATCCGCTAATGATATCTCTAGCTGAAGTACCTGCAATGATGTTGTTTGCATCCGTACCGTTAATGATATTACCCACGGGATTGACAGTCACACTAAAAGTATCATCAACAGTTAAATCGTTAGAATTACCACGAACAGTAACTTGTGCAGTACCAAACTGATTGGGTAAATATTGCAGTGTTAAAGAATTACCCACAATACTGGCATTAACCAAGGTGTTATTGCTATTAGTCACAACCGCCTTAGTGATGGCAGTCGGATCATTATCAATATCAGTAAAGACACTGCCTAAATTAATAATTGTGTTAGCAGAACCTTGATTAACAAAAATATCGGCAATTGGAGTAACCACAATCGGCGCATCATCTACAGGCACAACGTTAACTGTAAAGGTATTATCGACGGTTTTGCCGTTGGATATGCCATTAATAGTAATTGCCGCCGTCCCAAATTGGTTAGGTTGATAAGCAAAAATCAAGGCATTATTAACAATGCTGGCATTAACTAAACTACTGTTGCTATTAGCTGAAAGCGTCTTGATAATTGCACTAGGATCATTATCAATATCAGTGAAGACCTGGCTTAAATCAATAATGGTGTTAGGTGCATCTTCACTACTATTCACATCCACAATAGGGTTGGCTACTGTAGGTGCATCATCCACAGGAGCAACATTAACTGTAAAGGTATGATCAACAGTTTTGCCATTAGATGTACCGCTAATGGTAATTGCCGCCGTACCAAATTGATTAGGTAAATAAGCCAGAACTAAGTTATTACCATCAATACTCGCATTAACTAAACTACTATTGCTGTTAGCCTGAAGCGTCTTGATAATTGCAATAGGATCGTTATCAATGTCAGTGAAGACCTGGCTTAAATCAATAATAGTGTTAGGCGCATCTTCGCTACTATTCACATCTGTGATAGGGTTGGCTACTATAGGTGCATCATCCACAGCAGTAACGTTAACTGTAAAGGTATTATCAACAGTTTTGCCATGAGATGTACCGCTAATAGTAATTTCTGCCGTACCAAATTGATTAGGTAAATAAGCCAGAATCAACTCATTGTTAACAATACTGGCATTAACCAAACTACTGTTGCTGTTAGCTGGAATCGTCTTGATAATTGCACTAGGATCATTATCAATATCCGTGAAGACATTACTTAAATTAATAACAGTATTTGCGGCATCCTCAAGTACGCTGACATCGGCAATTGGGTTAGCTACTGTAGGGGGAGTATCCGGAGCTAATGTCACTTTACCAGTATGTAGACTCAC
Organism: Calothrix sp. NIES-2100; assembly: GCF_963875285.1. NCBI lineage: Bacteria > Bacillati > Cyanobacteriota > Cyanophyceae > Nostocales > Calotrichaceae > Calothrix > Calothrix sp. NIES-2100. The sequence goes on along the minus strand of NZ_CAWNLA010000001.1, from coordinate 5,367,587 downwards.
ACCGCTAAAATTCATCTCAAGAATCTCACCGTTGAGAGTCGTATTACTTGCACCTTGAGTAGCAATATTCAATCCAGTAGGATTTTTTAAATCTAAGACAACTTTACCCTCACCAAAAAATGTAAATTCTAAATCTGTACCATCCCCAAGAACAGACTTCAATTCGCCACGCATGGGTAGGTCAATAATATGGGTCACATCATCTTGAAGAGTTCCCAAATTGATCGTAAATTGACCGCCATTAGCTGGTAAAAATACCGTATCTTTATCGTAAGCATACCAGTTATTGACACTCTGGATTGTTTGAGTCGGATCAATATTCAGACCAAAAGTGCCTACATCAGTAACTCCTGCAACAGTAGCAGTAATAGTATTTGTACTAGGATAATCGAGAGTTAATTGTGATTTCTCAAAAGTTTTGATGCGATCGCTCAAATCAGCAACGGTGACAAACTCCGTATTATCGTTGTACGCTCTGGCAATAAAATTAGTAAACATTGCCTGAGTGTAAGGCGAAGGGATGTTATCCTCTGGATCTGTATCCCAGACTGTCGGAGCATAATCATGCCAAGGAAAATGGATGATGGCTTGGGATGCATGATTGGTTAACCCAGTGTACTCTTTAAGCCATTCGGCTTCGGCTAGTTGTGGTGTTAACTTGCGAAATTCCACCAGGGAAAAGTCGAAGGACATGTTCGGGGCAAAATAGACATAATCACTACCCGGAAACATAAACCCAAAAGCATTGGGATAACCTGCACCCACACTGGCATATCCACCAGAAACATAAGATAAATATTTCTGAAGTTCTTGGGAAACTCCTAAACCTTCTGGGTTTCCGGGAATCGCTGCACCTTTGACTTGAATTCCTAACTGTTGCTCAATAACTAATTTCGATTGGTTGAATTCAAACTCCAATTGCGCAGCAGTTAATTGATCAGTAAATTCTGGGTGAGTATAAGAATGGGTACCAATTTCATTTTGCAGAGCCAGCATTTGCTCATAGTAAGGCTTGGAAATATTCCAATCAGTAAATTGCTCATTTGCGGGATTGTTACCGACATTAATATAGTATGAGCCGACAAAATTATAGTCATTTTTCCATTGCGTCAGGATGGGAAGCAGTTTATCGTAAATCCCTGGAGTGGTTCCTGAAGGATTAACATCAGCATATTCCTGAGACTGATCCATGTCATTGCGAGAGATAAAAATACTCTCATCCCGACTCATGTTTAAAGCCACTTTGGGTTTGTTATCTAAAACAGCCCATTGCAATGCTTGCCAGACTAAATTGTTATCAGCCATGAATCCCGGAGTGCTAAAGTGGACATTTCTGCCTCCGGTTTGCGTCGCTAAAACAGCATTGTTCTTCTCCCCATTTACCTCAAAATCTGCAAGAACTATAGGTGCTTTATCATCTATAGGGTCAGCATCACCATAACTATTAAAAGTGATATTGTTGTAAGTACGAATTACCTCATCAGTAGAGTAGCCTTTCATCACTGGATGAGTAATATCTTCAGTGTTGAGAATGCCATTTACAAGTATATTTTCGGGGCTACCACCAATTCTAGTCACATTCAACAACTGCTTCATCCGGATGTAGGAATCTCCGGCTAAAGCATTATTATTTTCATCGTTAGTTAAGAAATCTCCGGCGGTAATAATCCCGATGTTATAGTTATACACTGCATGTGTGAGTGTATTTTCAATAGCATCTAGTTTCGCCAGAGGCACATTTGCGAAGTAGGGAAAGATTAGCGCATCATAATTGACAACTTTATTGATATCAGTTAAGTCATCTTCCGTGAGGATATCAAAGGGTATACCCGCCTGCATCGCTTGGCTTTGCATCGACATGAACAGTTGGGTATACGCTTTATCTTGAAAGAAGTTTTTCGCTGTTGTTTCCGAAAATACTATGCCTACCTTTTTACTAAAATCTGTCCTTGGTGGTAAAACTGGTGGTGTGGCATAAACCGTATATTTTTGCGTAGAATAATCAGATGGTAAAAATGTGTCATTATTAATATCGACTACCACATCAATTGCTTGTGGCGCTCCATTGAGCAGAGATATGGGCACGGCGAATTCGACTATTTGATTATTCGTACCATAGCCATAGTCTAAGGGACCTGTGACAAAATTTTCTCCGTCTGCACCTGTATAAAGATAGGGTTTATCATCACTAAAAAAGTTGACGTTATATTCTGCTCCCCCAATTCCCGTTAAACCAAATATTTGATAGCCTGTGAGCGAATTTCTATCTGTATTTAGCCATAATGTTGCGCCCGCACCTATCTGTTCGCTATTCGATTTAAAGGCGAAAACATAAGCATCACCTGCGTACTTTCCATAGAGTTCGTATCCTGGTACTCTTGTCCCAGGAAGATCATCTAATCTATCTGCTGATGTCCAATCACTTAAGTTGCCATCGAGGGTAATATTACCGTATGTAGCGGCTAACTCTAATGTTCTGGCTTGTCCATTGATGATGACATTAGTTGTATCATTCTCACTTTTCAACCCTACCAGTTGTGTTGGCGTTAGCTCTTTACCTTGGACTATTGCGGCAAAAATTGCTCCTTCATCGCCCTGAGCATCTTGAATATTTATCTGCGAATCTATAAAATGCCCTAGTTCTTCTATCAGGACATCAACACTTTTGACTGGGTCATTTAAAATTGCTGTCGATAAATAAATCGTTTGCTTAACACTGCCATAAGCACCTTGTCCTCCATTAATTTCTAAGGATTCAACTATTTTAATTTCGGGGATGTTTGTATAGGTTATTAATCCTTGAATTACATTCTTAGCTTTTGTTTCATCCCATTTCTCTCCAAATGCTAAATTCATCTTTTCAGCATAATCTGGAGAGGTAAAGAATTCACTGATGTTATTTATTGCTCTTTTTAGCAATTCTTCAACATTAGGCATTAACAGACTATTATTCATAAGTTTTTATTTTTTTAAGATATGTAATTTTCCAAAACTGACTAATATCCAATAATTAATAATACAAAAATCTGTAGTTAATTCCGGCAAATAAAAGATGATTTTTGTATATATAAAATCAAAAATATATTAATTTTATATACTTACTTTTTGTGACTTGCACTTTCTTTTTTAGCTGACTCAACAGAGGTACACTTGTATGGAAGTGTCTTCCTCTGTATGAGTTAATCACGCAAACTAAAGGCTAGTAATTATTTAGCTCACATAGCTGAAACTGCTACTAGTAAGACTCAGGCTATTAAATCCTTGAATCGCTCCTATTAGCTCATCCTGACCGCCAGTTCTTAAGTAAAGCGCGCTATGGAAGCCCAATGATAAACTAAATGAAAGATTATTGATTCTATAGTTGGCGGCGCTACCAAAAAGTTGGATTTTATCTCCCTCAAAGGTACTGAAGTCTGTAATTAGAGCATAGTCACCCGTGCCAGAGCTAAGATTATTACCATCATTGTAGTAAGCCTTAGTTCTATCACCGAGAACAAATAAATCAGCTTGAGTACCACCAGTTAAGGTATCAATTTCTCCTGCTCCAGCTAAAGTATCATTGGGGTTGACACCAATCAGAGTGTCAATTCCTGAGTCACCAACTAATCGGTCACTATTTTTACCACCAGTAAGGGTATCGTTATTTGAGCCACCGAATAACGTATCGTTACCAGCGTCCCCATAAATTAAATCATCCCCTAAACTTCCCAAAACATAATCGTTACCATCGCCACCATAAACAACATCATTACCCTCTCTAGGATCTATGGTGTCATTACCACCAAATCCGCTAATGATATCTCTACCTGAAGTACCTAAAAGAGAGTTGTTTGCAGCAGTACCATTAATGATATTGCCCACAGGGTTAACAGTGACACTAAAAGTATCATCAACTGTTTTACCGCCAGATGTACCACGCACAGTCACTTGCGCATTACCAAATTGATTGGGTAAATATTGCAAGGTTAAAGAATTACCCACAATTGAGGCATTCACCAAGGTGTTATTGCTATTGGTGACAATTGACTTAGTAATCGCCGCAGCATCGTTATCTATATCAGTAAAGACACTACCTAAATTAATATTAGTGTTAGCAGAACCTTGATTAACAATAACATCAGCAATTGGAGTAACCACAGTCGGCGCATCATCCACAGGCGCAACGTTGACTGTAAAGGTATCATCAACAGTTTTGCCATTAGATGTACCAGTAATAGTAATTGTCGCAGTCCCAAATTGATTCGGTAGATAATCCAGAGTCAGATTATTGTTAACAATGCTGGCATTAACTAAGCCACTATTGCTATTAGCTTTAACTGTCTTAGTAATGCCAGTAACAGCGTTATCAATATCTGTGAAGACATTACTTAAATTAATTACAGTATCTGCTGCATCCTCAAGTACGCTGACATCGGCAATTGGGTTAGCTACTGTTGGGGGAGTATCTGGAGCTAATGTCACTTTGCCAGTGTGTAGACTCAGACCGCTAAAATTCATCTCGAGAATCTCACCGTTGAGAGTCGTACTACTTGCACCTTGAGTGACAATATTCAATCCAGTGGGATTTTTTAAATCTAAGACAACTTTACCCTCACCAAAGAATGTAAATTCTAAATCAGTGCCATTACCGATAACAGACTTCAATTCGCCACGCATTGGTAGGTCAGTAATATGGGTCACATCATCTTGAAGAGTTCCCAAATTGATTGTAAATTGACCGCCATTAGCTGGTAAGAATACCGTATCTTTATCGTAGGCATACCAACCATTCACACTTTTAATGGTTTGAGTTGGATCGATATTTAAACCAAAAGTCCCTACATTAGTAACTCCTGCAACAGTAGCAGTAATAGTATTTGCACTGGGATAATCAATAGTTAATTGTGATTTCTCAAAAGTTCTGATGCGATCGCTTAAATCTAACGCGGTAATAAACTCTGTATTATCCTTGTATGCTCTGGCAAGGAAATTAGTAAACATTGCCTGATTGTAAGGCGAGGGTAGATTATCCTCTGGACTAGTATCCCACGCTGTAGGGCCATAATCATGCCAAGGAAAATGAATGATAGCTTGGGCTGCATGATTGGTTAAACCAGTATATTCTTTAAGCCATTCTGCTTCCGCTTGCTGTGTTGTTAACTTGCGAAACTCTACCAGCGAAAAATCAAAGGACATGTTCGGGGCTAAATAGACATAATCCTTACCCGGAAACATAAAGCCAAAAGCACTGGGATAACCTGCACCTACACTTGCATAACCACCAGAAACATAGGATAGGTATTTCTGAAGCTCTTGGGAAACTCCTAAACCTTCTGGTGCGCCGGGAATCGCTGCGCCTGAAACTTGAATTCCTAACTGTTGCTCAATGACTAATTGTGATTGGTTAAATTCAAACTCCAACTTAGTAGCATATTGTGCATCAGTGAGAGTGGGAGTTATAGGAGCCGACGCATTATTTTCTTTATAGGTGTTCTGATTTGTGTCTTCGGGGTGAGTATAAGAGTGGGTACCAATTTCGTTTTGTAGAGCCAGGATTTGATTATAGTAAGGCTTGGAGACAGTCCAGTCAGTCACTTGCCCATTTGCTGGATTGTTACCCACATTGATGTAGTATGACCCGACAAAATTATAGTCGTTTTTCCATTGTGTCAGAGTCGGCAGCAGGCGATCGTAAATCCCTGGAGTAGTTCCCACCGGATTCACATCCTCAGCTTCCTGAGACTGATCCATATCAGTCCGCGAAACAAATATACTTGCATCCCGGCTCATGTTTAACGCTACTTTGGGTTTGTTATCAAGAACAGCCCATTGCAATGCTTTCCACAGTAAATTGTTATCTCCCATGAACCCTTCAGTGGCAAAATGGACGTTTCTACCACCGGTTTGTGTTGCTAGTACAGCATTATTTTTCTGCCCATTTACCAAAAAATCTGCGAGAACTATGGGTGTTTTATTGTCTGTACTATCTGCATCACCATAGCTATTAAAAAAGATGCCGTTATAACTACGAATCGCCTCGTCCGTAGAATAACCTTGCATCACTGGATGAGCAATATCCTCAGCGTTGAGAACACCATTGACTGGCCCACCGCCACCAGTTCTAGTCACATTCAACAACTGCTTCATCCGGATGTAGGAATCTCCGGCTAAAGCATTATTATTTTCATCGTTAGTTAAAAAGTCTCCAGCTGTAATCAGTCCAATATTATATTTGTAGACGGCTTGTGTGAGTGTATTTTGAATTGCATCCAGCTTCGCCAGAGGTACATTTCGGAAAGAAGGAAATATCAGCGCATCATAATTAACAACCTTGCTGAGGTCTGTTAAGTCATTCTCTGTGAGAATATCAAAGGGAATACCCGCCTGCATTGCTTGGCTTTGCATCGACAGGAAGAGTTGGGTATAGGCTTTATCTTGAAAGAAATTTTTCGCTGTAGTTTCCGAAAATACTATCCCAACCTTCTTACTAAAGTCTGTTCTTGGTGGTAAAACAGAAACCGTATATTTTTGAGATGAATAATTAGACGGTAAAAATGTTTGGTTATTAATATCCGTCAAAACATCAATTGCTTGTGGCGCTCCATTTAAAAGTGCTATTGGAACGGCGAATTCAACTATTTGATTATTAGTACCATAGGCATAGTTTAAAGAACCACCGACCAAATTGGCTCCGGCTCCTCCTGTGTATAAAGAGGGTACATTATCTGTAAAGAAATCAACGTTATATTCGGCTCCTCCTACTCCAGTCTGACCAAATATTTGATAACCTGTACTCGCATTTCTGTCTGTATTTAGCCAGAATGTTGTGCCCGCACCTATCGCTTGGGTATCCGATTTCAAGGCGAATACATAAGCATCTCCTGCATACTTTCCATAGATTTCGTATCCTGGTATTCCTGTTCCAGGAAGAAAATCTAATCTCTCTGCTGATGTCCAATCACTTAAGTTACCATCGAGGCTAATATTACCGTAGGTAGCTGCTAGCTCTAATGTTCTGGCTTCTCCATTGATGATGACATTTGTTGTATCGTTCTCACTTTTCAACCCTAAGAGTTGAGTTTGAGTTAGCTCTTTACCTTGGACGATTGCGGCAAAAATTGCTCCTTCATCGCCCTGTGCATCTTGAATATTTATCTGCGAATCTATAAAATGCCCTAGTTCTTCTATCAGGACATCAACACTTTTGACTGCATCATTTAAAAGCGCTTTTGATAAATAAATTGTCTGGTTAAAACTCCCAAAAGCTCCTTGTCCACCATTTATTTCTAAAGAGTCAACTACTTGAATTTCTGGGAGGTTTGTATTGTTGATGATTCCCGCAATTACCTTCTTGGCTTTCTCTTGATCCCACTTTTCTCCAAATGCTAAATTCATTTTCTGCGCATACTCAGCAGATGTAAAGAATTCGCTAATGTTATTTATTGCTCTTTTTAATACCTCTTCGAGGTCGATTATCAACAGATCATTACTCATGATTTTTTACACCCTTAAAGGTAAATATTTAACCAAAATTCACTAGAGGATTCACATTTATTTTTTGAAATTTAGGTATTGCTATAGGTTACAAACCCAAGATAGGGTAGGCATTGCTAACCCTAAACTTAAACTTCAGGATTAAGTTAATTATTCAAAAAACCGGATTCCTCTAGTAAAAAATTCTCAAGAAAGCTCAAGAAAATTCAGTATTTGTTGTGATTTACACTTGCAACCAAATGCCTTGTTTTCTCCAAGTTTGCTCTAACAAAAATTTTTCCAGCATTTGAGTGGAAATAATTGACTTATGCACCAATATTTCCCCTAATTTCTGCTTAGTGACTAATTGCTCGTGTAAAGCTCGTTCTAATTCGGTCGATGAAATAATTTTGTTTTCTAGCAATAGAGCACCTAGCCGGAAATTCTGTTGTGCTAGCTGTTTTTCTAATGTGGCCAAAGCAATTAATTTTTTCTCCCAGTTTAAAGCTGTAGAGACAATGGTTTCTAAATTGTTGTATTTGGGTTCCCAACCTAATATGGTGCGAATTTTATCAGCGCTGGCTACAACACAAGCCGGATCTCCTGCTCGTCGTTGGTTTTCAATTACAGGAAAGTCTACTCCAGAGATTTTCTGCACCATCTTTAAGACTTCCCGCACGCTATAGCCTTGACCATAACCACAGTTGAATATTTGACTGTCATTTCCTGCTTCGAGATACTGCAACGCATCAACATGGGCTGTAGCTAAATCTTCCACATGGATGTAATCTCTAATTCCCGTTCCATCTGCGGTGGGAAAGTCTGTTCCAAAGATATTCACACAGGGACGACGACCTAAAGCTGCATCACAAGCCACTTTAATTAAGTGTTCTGCTTTCTTGGCAGACTGACCTAACTTTCCTGTAGTATCTGCTCCAGCGACATTAAAGTAACGTAAAATCACGTATTTTAATCCAGATGCTTGCGCAAAGTCTTGGATAATTTGTTCGCTCATCAGCTTGGAACGACCATAGGGATTCATGGGTTTGGTCGGTGATAACTCTGTTACGGGATATTCCTCAGGTTGACCATAAACCGCAGCTGTACTAGAAAAAATTATTTTTTTTACATCAAATAATTGACAACAATGCAATAAATTCAGGGTATTACAAGTATTATTTGTATAGTAATCAAGAGGTTTTACTACTGACTCTGGTACAGATAGATGAGCTGCAAAATGCAAAACTGCATCAAATTTGTGTTGACTAAATGTTTGAGATAATAAATTTTTATCGTCGAGACTACCAATAATTAGTTCACCATAAATTACTGATGCTGCTGAACCTGTAGAGAGGTTGTCATAAACCACTACATCATAGCCAGCTTCTCCTAATTGACGGATTGTATGGGAGCCAATATAACCTGCTCCTCCGGTTACTAATATTTTTTTAGCCATCTTTTTCTCCCTAAATGATAATGAAATTTTTTTGTCTGCCTCAAAAAATAAATTTTTCAGCATGTATACATCAAAAAGTTGGCTAGAAGTGAAACTAATCACCCTCTATCCTGAAATGATGTTGAAACTTTAGATGTTCAACCAATACGTTTCAATCGTTAGATTTTTTTGAGAATTGAAAATCTATTTTTAGAGATGGTATTGGCGAATTTTTAGGATACTTTTCAAATTAACTAACTTATTTATTCATAATCAACCTGATGAGCATCTGAACCATATTGTCTTACGTAAATACTTATTAAAAAATAAATTCTTGGTAAATTTTCCAGTACATAAATTTTCGTTGTTTTATTCATAATGCAAATATGATGTTACTACACCTCGATAAATTTACTGATCTGTTTTTTAACCAGATTGTGCAAGTTTATTTTTTTGACATAAAACTGCATTTTTTTAAATCTTTTGTTAATTATTGGTATTATTTCAGACTGTTTACAATAAATAGCTAAATTTTATGTAATAAAAACTACCGTTTTCAACATATTACACTTTCTATAAAGAATCAATAAACTATCTATAAAGTCTCGGTTAAAACAAGTAAAAACACTAATTTTACTTTCTTCATATGTTCCTCATTTTAAAATGATAAAATAACTTTGAATAGGTAATTACCATGTTTAAATAAGCTTGGGGGTTAAAACCTAGTACTGGTGTGCGGAATTCAAAAAGCTCACCATATCAGATGTTCGCGCCATTGTGAGGGATGGCTTTATTTCCGCTATTGTGTACTAAATTTACAATTATCAAGGTTGCAAGAGTAGCCTTAATGTGTATATCTAGAACCCTTGAATTGACAGTTGCTGCTAGCTGAGTTTTGATTGACTAAGAGATATTAATGTAAATTATTGTGTTAGTTCTGCAAACCTTTATTTTTGATTTGCTCACTACTATATGGGTAGCCATAGTGCTTGTCATTGTGTTTATCTGGCTGCCCAGCGTAATTTTTACTTTTCCGAAAACAATGCCTTGGCCAAGTCGAATAGTAAGTGGCTGGGCGCGAATGTTGCTAGTCACTTTCATAGGGGTTTGGTTGTTGAGTGCCTTGCATTTGTTTAGCTGGTTTACTCTAGTACTTTTATATAGCGGTTGTTTGCTTCTACCCTGGCTGCAACAGCATGATTGGCGTGTTAAAAAGCAGTTGAATCTGATATGCCACAGGGTAGGATTTGCTGTGTTAGATGCTCTAGATCAAGGCTTTTTACCAAAAATTCTTCAGGTTGTTGATAGAAGTTGGCAGGCGGGAAAAAAACAACTGGCGATCGCTCAGCAAGTAATCGCGATCGCCTTCTCACAAACAATACTGGAGGTTCTGCTACTCACTGTTATCCTGACGTTTGCTGTATTACTGCGATTTGAGCATCCTTTGCAGGAACTGCGTTTGGGAAATCCAGATAGTTATAGTATTCTGCTGGCTACCAGGCAACTCATAGCAGGGGATTGGCCAGGACAGATTCACTCTTTTCCCGCCTTCTCTACTTTAGCTAGCGTCTTATCGCTGTTGGGTGCGATTGATGCCATGCAGGTGATCCGCTTCCTGGGGCCCCTCTTAGGCTGTCTATTGGTGCTAAGTGTCGGCTATGGTATCGGTGTGATTTCTCAGCATAAAACAGCTGCTATTGGTGCGATGTGTAGCTTAGGGGCTTATCTGTTCACTTCCCATCGACATATTCCTGAATTTGCTCCGATTTGGTTACAGCAATGGCTAACAACAGTAACTCAAAGTTTGAATTCCTCCTTAATCCGCCAATGGGCAGGGGATAACTTAGAAATTGGAGTTATGTTTTTGGTTTTAGGTTTAGGACGAGGTTGGGAAGCTTCTAAAAGTAAATATCGTCGAGAAGCGTTGATTGATGCAGTTTGCTGCTTAACGATCGTGGCAATTATTAAACCAACGTTGCTGATTCTGGCATTCATCGGCGGAATCAGCTTCATTGGTGGAGGGAGATTAGCACTAACTGTAGTTACTATTAGTTGGATAATATTGGCTTTAGGCTTTGCTTTCCCGGAAAATCCCTTGGGATGGGAAAGCACTTTTTTAGTCACACTACCTGTAGGACTAAGCTGGCTTTGGGGACTGGTGTTAATCCCCAGCAGCTGGTTGCTGAGTCTGATATTAGGTTTATGGTCTGAGATTATCTGCGTGATTTTGATGTTGGCGATCGCAATTAACTTTTTGTTGCCACTTTCTCCGAAACTCAGCTATCTCGAATATGAAATGGCTGCGCGTAAAACCCTAGAACTACGAGTTAGATTCCCCATCAAGCGCTGGGTGATTGTCGCCCCCATTGAACAACTAGCAGAAAGTTATGGTGCTGGCTGGTATGAGGATCTGGGGTTATTTGTGGAGAAGTATGGATCTAAAGTCAGCAAACCTGATTTTCACTTCCGTTATTCAGTACCAAATCTGTTTATCTTTGTCGAAAAACGACCCTTGGTTACAGGACTGAGTGAAAGCCAAATGCTTCCCTACTCTGTTTTATCTGACCCTACCTATCGTAACTATCGCTCATCGGCAGGTCGTGCCAGCTTACAATTTACAGCATTGCAGATGTGTGAGACTTATCGTCACCTCCATGAACAGGAGGTGGCTATCTATTATGAAGATAATGACTTGAGAATCTATCAAGTTCAGCTTCCTGAAGACCTCTGAACTTTTTGATTTAAAGACCGGATATGATTTACTTCCTCTTGCCAGTAAGAGGGTAAGCTGTTCCAAGGATCTTTGTCGGGATTATCAGGGCTATCATCTGTGATGTAGATATATTGGATATTGCGTGCCACAGCCTGATTAATATGTTGTTTCATTGTGGCAACATCAGGAACGGTGTGAATTAAACAGGAAAAATGCCCAGACTCGTAATTTTTGACATAGGTCTGAGGCTGGTATTGATTCCAAGCAGTTGAATAATTTTCAAAAATGACTAGGTTATCCCCTGCTGGTCGAGTCAGATATCCTTGATCGGTTTGAGTACCTTGGTTGAGTACAACCATTTTCAGTTGGGGCTGAGTTTTAATGTGTTTGTAAATTTCCTGGTAGTAGTTGAGCTTGTCTGCCCCACTGGCGGCTTCATCTAAGAAAATCCCATCAAGATGAAAATGCTTAGCGTAGATATCAATATCAGCTTTGACTTGAGAGATGTCGCGTTTGCCGTAATTCGTAGCCACATAACCCAGGATTGTTACACCCCCTTGTTTGAGGTCTTGAATACCTCTGGCATAATCTCTGTTTGGTGGGCCATTATTGGGGCCATTATTGGGATTAATAATGGCAGTAATCGGGACTTGACTTGCAGCCGCAGCTATTTTCGGCCAAGTATAAGCTTCGGGATTGTACCAGGTAGGATAGGAATAAAGAGGGATGAGAATTTTAGTTTGAGCCGTGGCAGTTTCTGGCTTAATCCCATTACTACAAGCAAGTGTTGCTGTCAATAAACCACTCATAATCAATTTGCGTGTTGTTTTGAAATAAAGATTCATATATTTAGATAAGTTCAGTCGCCGTTAAAAATTGTAATTAAGACAAGATAGAGGGCACATTTAGACTTGGCTGACTTCGACTTCGCTCACTTCGACTTCGCTCAGTGAGCAACTTGGCTGACTTCGACTTCTCTGCGAGACGCTACGCGCTAAGCGTTGGCGCAGCCTCTCCGACAGGAGAAGCTATGCCGGAGGCTTTACGCTCAGTGAGCAACTTCGATTTTTTGCGCCTCTCTACTTAGAAGATGCGATCGCCAACTCTTTCATAGAAGTTGTGTCTGTTTTTACTTGTTTCATGAGGTTGTAATAACTATCCATGTGTGCATCTAAGAATTTTTGCTGAGTAAATAACTTGAGGGCGCGTTCATGGGCTAACTGGCCAAATTTCCGCCTATCAGTTTCGGGTAACTCTAGAAGCTGCAAAATCGCCGCAGCTAGGGCTTGAGGACGATGGGCTGGTACGAGTAATCCGGTATCACCTAAAGCTTCGCTGACACCGCCGACATCCGTAGAAACAATGGTAGCCCCGGAAAGCATGGCTTCAATGAGAGCATAAGGGAAGCCCTCAGAAATACTCGACATAGCCACTACATCTGCCTCACTGTAAGCTCGCCAAGGCTCGCTAGTAAATCCGGCAAAGTTGATATTTGCTTCTAAATTATGGGTGCGAACTAATTCTTGACATTGAGCAAAATATTTTTCATCGGAAGGACGACCATAAAAGCGAAATTCCACATTGGGGATTTTCTCTCGGACAATAGCGGCTGCGGCGATCAAATCTAGTTGTCCTTTGAGAGGAAAAATCAAGCCCATGTTCATGACTTGAGGTCGTTCTTTAGCGACGGTTGGGGTAGGATGATAGATATTTGGATCGGCTCCGTTGTAAATCACCTTGATTTTATGGTCAGGTATCCCCCACCAACGTTCCCAACGAGCATTGTATTCACAAACAGGAGAAATTTGATCGGCGTAGTGATAGTTGACTTTAACTACCGCCCCCATTAATCGATATAAGAATTGACGCACAAATAGGGAGGGAATACTGCGATTTAAATTTAAATACTGCTCTCGAATATTGATACCATGCTCTGTGAGCAGATAAGGAGTACCTCTTTCTAACTTGGCAATAACACAGGGTAAGCCACAAAAACCAGCAGATGAGGCATGGGTGATATCGGTTTTAGGAACAGGGATATGAATGGGAATGAGAAACCGATAGAGTAAGCGCATGGCTTCCGTCTGTTCTATGAGTTTGACGGCATTAGGATTAACTAACGGATGCCAATGAGTAGCGGTTAAACGTTGAAAAGTTGACCATACCAGTTTCGACTCCATTGTCTTGTGGTAGTCATAACGCTGAAAATATTTATAAATTGCCAGTATGAGGTGGGCCAACTGCTCGATATCTGGTTCGTGCAAGAGGATGGCTGTTAAAAAACCCTCAAATAAAGGGATAAACTGAGTTGCAATTACCCTGTTTGTGGTTTCTATTTTGCTTTTAAATGCCTGAGAAAAGGGGAAGCGCCAAGAGTATTCTACAGGGTCTTCTGTTCCCCACAAGGGCACTTTCACCAGTTGCTTGACATTATTGGGTAATTTATAGCGTAACTCTAGGTAAGGATTAGCCGCGATCGCCAACACATGAAAATCTACCTCTGGAAGTTGGCTGGTTAAAACATCACACCAGGTACTTACACCGCCCTTATGGTAGGGATAAGTCCCTTCCGTAGTCAATAATACAGATAGTCTCTTCATGAAAAATTAATCTGGTAAAAACTGGATAGCTGCCATTTGCCCCACTAGTAAAGCATCATCAGGATTTTCAAACTGGATCTCAACAGTGTGATTCATGTTCTCAGAGGGTATGGGATTAATCGTGACGATTTTTCCCTCAAACTTCTGAGCAGTTTTTCCTATACCTACTTTAATGGTGGCTTTTTGACCTTGACGCAGAGCGTTAATTAGCCGAGCATTAACCAATACTTCAACGTTGAGGGACTTGAGTTGGGCTAATTCTAGCAGGGGGTTACCAGTGAAGATTTGATCGCCGATTTTCACTGGTACTTGCACTACTACTCCCGCACTTGTCGCCTTCACTATAGTATTTCCCGATGGCATCTGACGCTGGAAAAGCTGAGTTGATTGTTCACGGATTAATTTTAATCGTTCAGTTGCTTGTTGAGACTCTAAGCGCAAATTTTGTAACTGTTGCTCTAGTTCTTGGCGCTTGAGTTTTTGTTGTTCTAAGGATACCTGACGTTGTAACTGAGACTTTTGTTTTTTGGCAAGTTCTAGATTGTTTGCGGTAGCAGCAGCAGTTTCAGCTACTTGATAATCTGCTTTAGCAACTTTGAGATCTGCTTGTGCTTGCTCCAATTGATCTTGGGCGATCGCACCCTGTTGATAAAGTTGTGCAAATCGGCGTACTCTTGATTCAGCTCTTTCGTAAATTGCTTTAGTTCTTTCCACTGAATCCTGTCTTTGGGGTAAAGGTAGTTTATCAGCTTCACTCTGAGTTAAAGATAACTCCAAATCTGCATCAGCTATTTTCGCAGCTAGTGGCGTTTCC
The DNA here is from genome assembly GCF_963875285.1 of Calothrix sp. NIES-2100. NCBI lineage: Bacteria > Bacillati > Cyanobacteriota > Cyanophyceae > Nostocales > Calotrichaceae > Calothrix > Calothrix sp. NIES-2100. The sequence continues at coordinate 5,352,573 of NZ_CAWNLA010000001.1, read as the reverse complement.
TGACGATTAATGTCGGTAATTTTCTGCTCCCAGATTAAAACTTTTTGTTTAGCAGTTTGCTGTTGTTGAAGTACTGCTTGTTCTTGTTGTAGGAGATTTTGGCGTTGCTGCAAAATTTGTTCAATTTCTCTGTCACTCTCAGGGTTTTTGAGAACTATGAGGGGTTGATCCAGATTAACTTTATCGCCAATTTGCACATTAATTTTTTCAACTACTGAAGGGATAGATGCAGCTATTTTCACTATTTTAGCTGGCTTAACTTTACCGCTAAATTCTGTGCCCATCAGTGTTGACTGTTGTTGTATGTAGTTCAATGATGGCAGCGGCTTCCTCAGTGCCTGGCGAAGAAGATAAATACCAGTGGTACAACCAACAGCAATCATGAGTAATGTGAGTAATTGATACCAGCTAATTTGTTTAGGGGATGGTTGATTTGATAGACTAGTCATTTCTTTTTGATTGCTAGGAGGCGGTATGAACTTTCTGAATGACTGGAACTGTGATGAATTAGCAGATAAGTTAAGTTCTTTCTCTACTACAGGAATTTTCAAGCCAGATTCTTTAAAGACCGAGTTTGCAGATACTGAAGTTGATACTGGAATTTTTAGATTAGATTGTTGTGGAAGTTTATGTTCCAACTTAATAGAATCTTGACAAAAAAAGCGAATTGTCTCTCGTAATTCCTCAGCACATACATTTTTGATCAGATAGCCTATCGCCCCTGCATCCAAGGCTTGATGGATATATTCATCTCGATCGTTACTGCTCAACACGAGAACTTTGATCTGCGGAAATCGCTGACAGATTGTCTTGGTGGCTTGCACCCCATCTATGCCAAGTGTATCTATGTCTATTAGGACTATATCAGGCTGTAAACTAGCTACTTGCTCAATCGCACTCTTACCTTTTTGAATCGTGGCGATTACCTCTAAATCACAATCTGGATCTAATAGAGCGTGCAAGTATTTTCTAAGGCGTTTTTGCTCATCTACTAGCAGAATACGAACCATATAAATATCAAGTGCTTTAATTAAAAGTGTGTGAATATAACATTGTTTGTATTTAGTGAAAAAAATGATAGATGATATTATGTAATTAAAAACATTTAATTATGTCTTGTTTTGTATATAAAAAAATTAACATTACGCATAATTTGACTTCTTATTAAAAAGAAATCTACTCAATTATTATATATACTTAAGTGAGTACATTTGAGAAGAGTTAGTAAAGTTTTTTAGGTCATAATTGGAGTTTTGTAATTTGTCATTTGTCAAGAAGGCAATAGGTGAAGGAGTGGCTGATAGGCAGGGAGTTTGTTTCCACGCCAATTGTGTGGCTTTTGGGAAACCATGCACCTGGACTTGAGACTAAAGGTGAGCATTCGCATATTGAACAATGGCGGCGGGAACCCAGTCACTGCTGATGGAGGAGGTGTAAGACCAAGTAACCTGAAGGGGATGGCGACCACATTCAATGAAATCAGAAGCCGACACTCCTCTAACGGGCTAACGGGTGAGTGTAGGTAGTTAAGGGAACTCCAAAAAATAAATTATTCCAATTTCTAGACTCAACACGACTGTTCCTCCCGCCTGCTAAGATCTGCCTGCTCCCCTGGTATCACAGTAATGGAATATTTTTTTAGTTGGAAGTCCCTAACTCGATGCTTTTGCTTTGTTATGGAATTGGCATAAAGAGTGATCGCCTTTTTCCACTGTGGTGTTAGTTTTCAAATAGTCCTGGACAATAGTGCAAGCATCAGGAAGTGGATTTAAGTTGAGAATACGCGGTAAATTCCAGATCATCAGTGTGTTATCATCACCCCCTGAGGCCAGAAAAGTGCCGTCGCGGCTGATAGCAATTTTGCGAATAGCCGCAGTATGACCTCTAAGGGTGGTTATTTCCGTACCATCCAGCTTCCAAAGTTTGATGGTAGCATCCACACTACCAGAAGCAATGATTTTGCCATCGGGACTAAACCCTACTCCCCAAATTGCACCTGTGTGACCAATGAAAGTTTGCAATAACTTACCATCCACCGTCCACAACTTCATGGTATTGTCACCGCTGCCAGTAGCTACCATTTTACTGTCGGGACTAAAGCCAACTATCCACACAGCCGCCTCATGTCCGACGAGGGTTGAGCGCAACTTCCCGTCTAGTGTCCACACCTTGGCAGTACCATCAGCACTGGCGCTCGCCACCATTTTACCATCGGGACTAAAGACTACTTGCCAGACTTCTGCCTGATGTCCTTTGAGAAACTGCAATGCCGGATTTTTTAATGACCATAATTGAGCCATTTTGTCAACATTAGCAATGGCGATCGCTTGACCATCGGGACTCAATTTCGCTCCTGTGATGATACCGTGGGTATCTTTGCGACTAGCAACATTAGTACCGTCTCGCCGCTTGATTTTTACTGTATCATCGTAGGCAGCAAGAGCCACTAACTTGCCATCTTCACTGAATGAAACATCGAACATGACACTTGTTTCAGTCAAAGTTTTGAGCAATTTACCTTGAGGACTCCACAATTTGGCAACATTTTCGTGACTGGCTGTGCCAATGGTGGAACTGTCAGCGGTAATAGCTATTGACCAAATCCCCGCATTGTGGGCAATTACACTGTTATGGAATGGATTTTGACTTTTCCAGAGTCTGACAAGATTTTCTGCACCCGCCGAAGCAATAAAGCTGCCATCAGGACTGAAACTTACTCCCCAAACAGAAGCACTATGTCCTCTGAGCGTTCTCAATTCCGTACCATCAATGTTCCAAAGTTTCATAGTTTTGTCGAGACTGGCAGAGACAATAGTCTGACCATCAGGACTAAAGGCGACTCCTGCAATCCCAGCAGTATGACCTTGCAAAGTTTTATCCAGTCGATAGCTACCATATTTACTGTCTCGCCGCCACAGTTTCACTGTTTTATCTTCACTCGCAGAAGCAATGGTTTGACCGTCAGGACTAAAAGCGACTCCCTCAACCCAAGCTTTATGTCCTTGGAGAATTTGTAGAATTTTGGGGTTTTGCCAGCCTGTGTTGTCTCGTTGCCAAAGTTTTACAGTCCCATCTAGATTTGCCGCCGCAACAGTTTGACCATCGGGACTAAAAGCTACTCCCCAAAATCCTTTGTAACCTGCAAATGTTTTTAGCAGTTTACCATCTTGCTGCCAAAATCTTACCGTTCTATCCCAACCAGTAGAGGCTAAAAATTGACCATCAGGACTAAAGGCGACTCCCCAAACGGAAGCAGTGTGACCTTTGAATGTTTTATAAATGTGCCACTGGCCGTCTGTACTTTCTTGTTTCCACAGTTTAATAGTACCATCCTCACTCGCCGAGGCTAGTGTTTGACCGTCCGGACTAAATTTAACACATCTAATTGCTCCCTGATGACCTTTGAGAGTTGCTACGGCTGTACCATCACGCTGCCAAATCGTGATGGTTTTATCTATACTGGCGGAAGCAATTAAAGAACTATCAGGACTAATATCTACTGACATCACAGCTGCTGTATGACCAGAAAATCGATTGTATTCATCTGCCCCATAAACAGCTTGTTGTAATACATTGTTTACCTGACGCTCAATATTGATGTTTGGTTTTTCTAGTTGTTGTAGTTTCTGTTTAGCTTTAATTGCTTGTATCAGGGCATCTAATCTACGATTTGAGGCGAACATGCCTTCAGAAGCCGATACCAAGGCTTGAATTTCGCTAGTTTTGGCTTGAGTTTCGCTTTTCTGGGATTGGCGATACAAAATGTAAATTCCGCATCCCAAACCTATAGAAATGAACAACTTAATACACATGCCAATTAGCAACAATCTTTGCACTTTAGCACTTTTTTTCTCTTGTGCTAGTCGTGCTTCTATTTCTTTGGCTCGTGCTGCTTCTAATGCTGTTTGAATTTCGCGCTTTTCGTATTCTTGACTAGCAGCAAAAAATTTATAATCCAAATCACTTAAACTTTTACCCAGCGACCAATTTTGAGCATCTTTTAAAGCCTTTCCCCGCAGTAATCGTGACTCATCTTGATAATTTGATGCTACCCAACCATTGAAGATTTGCGAGTAAGGACGCAGGTTGTCTAATTGTCTTTCCACCCATTCAGAATTGAAAACATGGCGATAGATGGGATTTTTAATTTTGAGATAGCCGTTGTTTTTTTCAACTAACCCAGATAACAATAGTTCTTTTTGTTCTCGACTATCATCGATCGCTACAAGAGGTTTACCAGCTTCAGCTTGTAACACCTGCTGATAAATACCTAACAACCTCCCGGCGCGTTGTTCGTTGTACAGGAGGCGATCGCGAATTGTGCGCAGGTGTTCTGGATCGTCCTTGGCTTTCCACTGTTGAATAATCTGCTTTTTTACCAGTTGCTCGATCCAATACCCTTCTGTAGCTGGCGGTAAATCAATTTTTTTCTGCGGTGTTTCTCTGGCGGTCTGCACAACTAACTGACAAATTTTTTGCGTCAGAAAAGGTTGTCCAGCAGTCCAGTCCATAATCTTCTGTAGTATTATTTGAGGTTGGCTAACTACTGATTCTAAACCTGGGAGTAATGGGGTAGCTTCCTCTAGTTTAAACCCGTATAACTCAATTGCTGTGCCAATGTTGAAAGGTGTGCGGCGTTTATCAGCAATTAAGTCAGATGGACTGGCTACCCCAAACACTGCAAATCCTAAACGTTGAAATTTTGGGTCGTGGGCGCGTTGGTTATAGCAATGACGAATCCAAGCAAAAAAGTCACTAACCGAAAAACTCAAACTCAATAAACTATCAATTTCATCAATAAAAATAACGATTCGCTCACTTTGTTCACAGGTAAGTAATACCTCTTCGACAAACTGATTTAGCTTCTGTACAGGTGAAAGTCCTGTTTGCAACTCCCACCACTCTTTAAAATTAACTTTTTCCGCTAAATTTAAGCCGTAAAAAAGACAGATAATAATTCCTTTATACCATTGTTCGGTCTTTGTATCTTCACTACCCAAGCGTGTTACATCTATATAAATGCAGCTATTACCTTCTTGCATCAAACGCTCTTTTGTGCGATGCAACAGCGATGATTTACCCATTTGGCGAGAATTAAAGACGTAACAAAAATCGCCTGCTTTTAAGCTCGTATAAAGTTGTGCGTCCGCTTGACGAATAACGTAGCTCGGATCATCACTAGGTATACTACCACCAACTTGGTATTTCATATCAGATATTTGATATCAAATTCTTATATTAACTTCATACTAGATAATTTGTGCAAAATTTGTGGCGATGCAATCTAGGATATATATTTCCCCGCAAAGTTTGATGTGTAGACAAACATTCACTTATCGTTAAATATTGTTCAATTATTGTCAGTTGCAGCAACTAGTATATTATTTACATAATTTTTCACTTAAGTGTTTTAACTGTCTTAAATCTTAAATGTCTTAAATGTCTTAAATGTCTTAAATGTCTTAAATGTCTTAAATGTCTTAAATGTCTTAAATGTCCATTTGATTTTTAGCTTAAATGTCTTAACTGTCCTTGCATTTTAATATAAAAAATCCGATGATAATGAGATGAGTAAACAGCAATTTTTCTGAAAAAATTTCTCAATTTACAAAGATAAAGCCTGTGACTTATAGGTAACTTAAATAGTAACTTAAGTTGATATTTATTTGGTTGTGACTGGGAATATAAAGATAAGGGAGACAAGTGAGACAAGGGGAACTAGGACAGAGGAAGCCAAGGGGGATAAACAATTCAAAATTCACGCATTATCCCCCGTTCCCTGTTAAGAGTTATCTGCTCCTTCTGGGAAATGACAAATGACAAGTAACAAAGCGCAAAGTCTGATCCAGGGCTTCTTTAGATCAGACTTTGTAAGAAATCATAAATAACGATTTATGCCCGTAGTTTTAGTGCGTCGCCCTACTTAAGTAAGACTATTCTCAGATAAATTTTTACTCCGAGAATTCCGGACTAAACATCTGCGAAGGCCAATATGATTTCACAATCAAAGAAATTTCCGGATGACAAATACCCTAGCGGATAGATTTGGTTAAACCATTTTAGATAGTTGCTTGGCAAAATAAGTGCGGTAGAGTTCGCAACGCGGTAGGATGCGATCGCCTTCAAAGTGAATTAATCCTAAACTTTCCAGTTTGTAAGCATCCGCAGGATCAAGAACTATACCTTGTTTTGCTGCTACTAGCTCAGTATAAATCTGGAGCAGAGCAGGATTGGCTTGCAGGTTTACCCAATGTAGCCATAAATGATAACGGTAAATGCCACCGTTGGCGATCGCTTCGGCTATCAACTCTTTTAAAGTCATGGGTTGAGAGTAAACATAAAACAAAGCTAGTTGAATCAGTGCGGGATGACCTCCTACGAGAGACATCAACTGGCTAGATTCTTTTCTCGTAGTCCAGTAAAGGCCGTATCGCCTAGCTAATTCTTCTACTTGTTCCTGGGTAAATTCCTTCAGACGAATAGGTAGTCCAATATTAAATGGCGAACGATTAATATCTAAAGAAATATACTGTTCTGTAGAGTAAACTACTACTAACCTCAATTTTTGCCAATGGTGATTTTGCCGTGCTTCATCGCACCAAGAACGCAATAAAGCAAAAAACTCCCGCCCAATGTGAGGATACTCAAAAAAGCGGTCAACTTCACTCAACACTAAAACTATCGGGCTGTGACTCTGCTTTAGTAGATAGTTTTGGATGTATAAGCTACAACTCAATTTACAACCAATCTCATCATCCCATTTGTCATCTATATTGGGATCTGTTCCCAATTCTGTAGCTATTTGCCGACAAAGACAACGTAACAACTTATTTAAGTCGCTTAAATAGTTTTCATCAAGTTGGTCGCATTTTATCTTCAGAGTACGATACCCTTGTGTTTTGGCAAAAGCTAACAAACGCAGGACTAAAGAGGTTTTCCCCATCTGTCTAGGGGAGCGAATCCGAATTACACAACCAGGTTGAGTAACTTCTTGATAAACCTGTTCTTCGATAGGCGGACGTTCAATATATAAGGGAGAATCCAGTGCTACAGGACCATTAGGATATGACAAAGGAATTTTTTTTGATATTGGTGAATTCTCCTCAAAAAAGTCTAATATTTCTGTTTCATTTTCCTCTTGCAAAAAGATATAATCTTCATCTTGTAATTCTAAATTAAAGGCATTAAAACATAATTTGAGAGTTTTTTGATCTACACCTTTACTTAAAGACCACAATCGGCTCAGAGTTTTAGGCGAAATATTGATCCTGTGCGATAGTTGCTCTAAAGTTAAGCGCTCACCTTGATTTTCCGCTATCTCGCAGGATGTAATCGCCTCTTGTAATTGTTTTAGTCCTTGAGGAGTTAAGATAACTCCTCTTTTTCTCTTTGTTCTATTTTGTTTTAATTCCATAGGTTGTGTACTAACAGTTTCTTGTTGACACAAAATCTACTAATTAGAGGATTAATTCTCCAATTTTTTCGAGCATTAGAGGAACACAATTTATTGCAATTAACGGTAAGCGTTATAAATTTAACGTTTTTTAAGTTAACATTAGCAAAAATTAGCAACCAATACAAGGATTCGCTAAAAATTGACTTGACTTAAGCAAATTAAATTTATCCATGAGTGTTGTTGCCAAATAAGCTAAACAGCGTAAATTCAGAGCCAGATATTATCTTTATTTCATAAAATATTAACCTTCAGCTATCATTCAAATTTGAAACTATTTATTTTTTATGAAACCCCTGCTTTAATAGCTTAATTTAGATTTAAGTTAGCTTTGAGTGACTATCAAAGATTGACATAAAACCCTTAATAGTTGACAAAGATAATTTGTTAACTATTAAGGATTATAGTAACTTAAGCTACACTATAATATACGCTTTAGGGTAACAAAAAGCAAGTTGCTGCTTCTTAAGCGTAAATTAGAATCAAGCTAGTATCATAATATTAAAGTATCGAAATTAACTGATCTGCCTATAGATAGATGCAAAAATTTGAGTATGGAATTCAGAAATCTACATCTAGCAATTCTATTTGATTTGTAAAAATCATTGGGTTTAAGATCCCCGATTTCTATCGTACCCGAAGAAAGAAAGCGCTCACCCTCTCCCTGAGGAATCAGAACGCTTAAGCGCGAAGGGTAAGCCCCGCAGAAGTTGTCTAGAAGAAGTCTGGGATCTTGTTGTTCATGAATTATTTAAGATTGCTATATGGCAATTTGATTTGATTATTGAAATTACTGATATAGCTAAGAAACTCTTATCATAAAAAATAATCCGACTTTTGGTAGCGGCAGAGAATTATCTTAAAATCTTATTTTTTTGTAAGTAGGTCGGCGCAATTAAAGACAGCTCGCGAACGCGAGTGCGTCTTTGATAAGAGAGGTTTGTCATTGGTGCAGCCCTGTGTTGGACGGCTTAAGAGGCTTGAAGCAAGTGGCATCCTTGGTAAGGGTTTCAAGCATGTTTACATTGCGTAATATAGTTTGGTGCAATTACCGACTTACTTTCGCAATTAAGAATGTTAAATGATAAAGCAGGAATGCGATGACACAAATCAGATGCTGTCTGAGGTTGTTAGTAGGGTTAGTATTGTGATTTTTCGAGAGTAAAAAATAGCGATAACTGTTTTAACTCGTCTTCTAGATGATTCGCTTAACTGTCTTATCTGTCCTTGTACTATCTTCGTCTGGGTAGTATTCTAAAAATACAATGCCAACAGCTAACGAAACCCTGAAAATTCTCAGAAAGTATTTAATTTAGTAAAATCTTATCATTCAAAATATTGATTTTCATATACAAAATATGGATTTATTAATTATCTTTGCTGAAGCCACGCTTGTAATATTCGTTTTTTTGTTAGTAAATTGGATTCATAACAAGGTCTTTAAGCTGATTTTGAAAAACTCTGTACTTAAAAATGAAGGCAGAACTATCAAAACTCTGCGGCGGAATATTACAGGTATTTTGTTACTTATTTGTTTGGTATTGTGCATTGCTATTGTCGGCGCTAATGGTTATTTAATTTATCGAGGTGAAAACCTTCAACAATACACACTATCTTTAATTAAGAGTATTCCCTTAGGATTTTGGGTAACTTTAGGAATTGGTGTTGCGCAAAGCATTGGTATTTTATTTTTAGCAGGGATTGTTCTTAAATTTTTACGCTATTGGCTCAATGTAGCTAATATTCGCGCTAAGAACTTTGAACAAAATACCGCCGACGATGAAAGTATCGATACGTTCTTTGTCAACTTAAATAACATCATTACCAGTGGAGTCTGGCTATGGGCGATTATTTTGTCTAGCAAGTTTCTCAAAGTTCCAGTAGTGATAACTGAGTATTTGTACATCCTACTGCGAATTTATCTGATCGTTGCCGTCGGGTTACTGATACCTAAAGCTATCACGGCAATTATTGATAGCTTAGATGCTCTCAGTTTAAGATACTCCAGTCCTGACAACCTGCTGAGATTTTACGATCGCCTACGACATCTTATTCCCTTTTTGAAACGGTGTGTGGAATTTGTTATTTATGTCTGCGTGGCGACATTAGTGATTCAGCAAGTCAAATTCATCGCTTATATTGCAGTTTATGGGCCGCGAACTGTGCAGATAATCGGCATTATTTTCATCAGTCGTGTCTTGTTTGAGGTGTTTTGTTTATTGGTTGAAGAGATAGTATTCAAAGACGGAAATTTAAATGATATTCAGACAAGTAGACGGCTCACCCTTGTACCTCTGATTCGGAGTTTTTTACAATATTTAGTTTACTTTGGTGCTGTCATCTCAATCCTTTATACTCTCAACATCAATCCGACTCCCATACTCGCTGGTGCAGGAATTCTCGGTATAGCTGTAGGTTTTGGAGCGCAAACATTAGTTAATGATATAGTCTGCGGTTTTTTTATTCTATTTGAAAACTATTACCTAGTCGGTGATTATATCCAAGCTGGGAAAGAGGAAGAGAAAGTTGTAGAGGGGGTTGTAGAAGCTATTGAACTGCGCACGACTCGTATTAGACATCCTAATGGTCAATTACAGATTATTCGTAATGGCGATATTGGTTCAATTGCAAACTACTCTAAACAATATATTTTTGCAGTTGTAGAACTTAGTATTCCTTATGACTCCAACTTAGTTCAGGTTTATCAAGTAATTGAGGAGGTAGGAGAACAGTTAAAAGCAAATTATCCTGATGTCCTTGAAGCCACGCAAGTGGATGGAGTAGAGAGCCTGGGAGAATCTAATTTATTGCTAAGAACGGTGACGAAAGTTAAGCCAGGTAAGCATCTGGAAATACAGCGGATTCTCCGCAAGAAGTTTACAAATGCTTTAGTGCGAGAAGGAATTACAATTCCTCTGTGTGTGAAAAATAGCGAAGATTAAAATTCGGTAAACCAAATTTTAAATTTTGGATTGAGGAATTTTTTGTCTAACATCTGGGAATCGTTTAGACAATTGGTATTACATAAGGCAAAAAATTTTTGTAAACCGGATTTATACGGTATTTATACTGTGCTTTTTTCACAATGATATTTTTCAAAAAACCCAGATATAAACACTTGCCAATTCCAAAAAAAAGAGTAATTATGGACACGCACAGAAAACGCCAACTCAAAATCCTTCTCAAACAATGAGGTAGAAAAAATGCTTACTAATTGGAGTGATGTTGTCCAAGTTATCCTAATTGCTTGTGTTACTAGCGCCGTGTTATCTGGCGGAATTTGTTTGACATTGCCAAGACATAAAAAGCTGGGGTATAATTCTCAGCCCTAATATTCGCTGTCATTAACTCCAAAGAGAGCTGTTCTTTGTATTTGGGCTGACACAGTTAAAGATTATTGTTCAATATTGATTTCATTTGCCAGCGAAACTATTTGAACTTGATATCTTGGACTAGTAGTTGATCGCATTAATTATCATGGGCTACGAGATCCCCGACAACTTTTAGGAAGTCGGGGATTTGATGCCTTCAAGCCGCATACTCATGACTTATAGTCATGAGTTATGATCTCAATATTGAGCATACTTTTGTGTTAAGATAGTATTGCAAGTACAGACATTTAAGAATTTGTGTCATACGTCCAGAAAGCGTTTAAAGTTACACTAATTCCCACACACAATCAAGAAGTCTTAATTAACAAGACTATTGGCTGTGCAAGGTTTGTGTACAACCGCTTTTTAGCACTGAGAAAAAATTTATATAGCACTGAGAAAAAAGCGTTAAACTATAACGCTTGTAGTCAGCACTTAACTTTACTTAAAAAAGAGATTGAATGGCTCAAAGAGGTAGATAAGTTTGCTCTACAGAACTCACTCAAGAATTTAGAGACAGCGTACAAAAACTTTTTCGCTGACTTAAAAAAAGTCGAAGGCAAAAAGAGTGTAGGTTTTCCTAAATTTAAAAAGAAGTATGGGTGCAAGCAGTCTTACAAAACTAATTTTACTAACGGCAACATTCAAGTAATAGAGAATCGTTTAAAGCTTCCAAAGCTAGGATGGGTGAAGTTTTACAAGTCTCAGTCAATTACTGGAAAGCTGATAAACGTTACTGTAACTCGCACTACATCAGGTAAATATATTGCTAGTATTTTATGTGAAACAGAGATAGAGAAACACCCCCGGGTCACTCAAAATATTGGGCTAGACTTAGGCATAAAATCTTATCTCGTTACTAGCGATGGGGAAGTTGTAGATAATCCAAAATATTACAGAACTCAAAAAAGGAAGTTACGTAAAGCACATAAAAAGCTATCCCGTAGTGTAAAAGGTAGTAGTAATCGAGTCAAAGCGAAAATCAAGCTGGCTCGTACCTACGAAAGAATTACTAATCTCAGAGACGATTTTCTGCACAAACTTTCAACTCGCTTAATCAAAGAAAACAGCATTATCTGTATCGAAGATTTGCGAGTTGCCAACATGGTTAAAAATCACAAACTAGCTTTGAGCATTTCGGACGCTAGTTGGTCTAAGTTCGTTGCCATGCTGGAATATAAAGCTTTGTGGCATGACAGAATGGTGCAGAAAGTTGGGACATTTTATCCCTCATCTCAAACGTGTAATCATTGTGGTTTCATTAACCCATTGCTCAAAGATTTAAAGCTGCGTGAATGGTCTTGTCCTAATTGTAGTAGTGACAATTTGAGAGACAATAATGCAGCTTTGAACATATTGGGTGAAGGATTGAGATTAATGAGCCAGTGCGGTGGACGGGTTCCTCAAAATAAAGCACCGATTGCGTAGCCGCCGTGGGTATCCCGGAGGCTCTAAACGCCTGTGGAGAACTTGTAAGTCCTGAAGTCATTCAGGCTTAGATCATTGAAGCAGGAATCGCGTGACTTCTAGTCATGCGAGGTTCAATATGTTTACTCGTGATTGCTTTAATCTCAGGGGTGGAGCGATCAAGGCAGTCTCAATGAACCCCGAAGCATGAAAATGGTCATTGCGGCTGCCTTCGTCAACGGCAAGAGCGCCCTGATTTTGGCTTCTGAGATTGCACCTGCGGCTGACTGTCAACTATCCAAAGCCAATAGTCCAAAGTCGATTGGCCATTAACCATTAAAAATTTGGCAAATATGCAAATATACTGTTTGAAGTATGAGGTGCAATGGGCATGATAAAAGTGAGAGCTTAAGAAACAATTAATACTATTGCACGAATGTTCATATCTTCCTCTGCTTTGACAGAAGCTGATCTGGAGTCAGCAATTGTTCGCAACCCGCTGATAGTTTCGCCAGATACATCTGTGAGCGAAGCGATCGCCCAGATGAGTGGTATTCGTGCAATGTGTTCGTCTTCAAGAGATACAGATACGGAAATTGCCGCTTTACACCTAGAAGCGCGATCAAGCTGTGTATTGATAGTAGAGAACCATCAATTATTAGGTATTTTTACGGAAAGGGACGTGGTTCGCCTCAGTTGTCAGAAGCGATCGCTAGAAAACCTGAAAATCGCTGAGGTGATGACACAAGCAGTCATTTCTTTGCAGCAATCTGCATTTACCAATCTTTTCTTTGCAGTTAATCTGCTTCAGCAATATCACATCCGCCACTTACCTCTGCTCAATGAGCAAAACCAAATTGTGGGACTACTAACCCATGAAAGCTTGCGACAATTATCACGTCCCATAGACTTATTGCAACTACGGCTGGTTAGAGATGTGATGTCTTCGCAAGTAATTTATGCTGCTCCTAATGTGTCGATGCTAGCTATTACTCGTCTGATGGCAGAAAATCAGGTAAGTTCGGTGGTACTTGTCCAAGAGCGAGACTCTTTACCAATACCAATTGGCATTGTCACCGAGCGAGATATTGTGCAATTTCACGCATTAGAACTGGATTTTGAAGTTCTGCAAGCGCAAGACGTGATGAGTACCCCAGTTTTCTCAGTCAGTCCTCAGGAATCTCTGTTGATTGTGCAACAAATAATGCAGCAATACTTAGTTAAACGGATAGTGGTAGTAGGAAACCAAGGAGAGTTATTAGGGATTGTGACTCAGACTAGTATTTTGAAAGTACTCAACCCTGTGGAGTTAAGTTACTTAGTCGAAGTATTAGAAAATCGGGTGTCTCGGTTAGAAGCGGAGAAACTAGAACTGCTGCAAAATCGTAACGCCGAATTAGAACAGCAAGTTCAAGAGCGTACAGCTATACTCAAGGTAAAAGCAGAGCGAGAACAATTAATTGCTACCATTGCTAGTCAAATCCGTTCTTCGCTGAACCTACAGGATATTCTTGCCACAACAGTTGGTGAAGTGCGATCGCTTTTAAACTGCGATCGCGCAGCCATCTGGCAGTTTCAACCAGACTGGAGCCTAGTTGTAGTGGCAGAATCGGTAGCAAATGGTTATGTTTCTTTCTTAGGTAAACGAATTTATGATTCTTGCTATGCACCGGATTGCGCAACAGGCGATCGCAAAGAACAGACGCGAGTTGTCTGTGATATCTACACGACACCGATGAGTGATTGCCATCGCCAGCTACTAGAAACATTGCAAACTCGGGCAAAAATTTTGATGCCAATTATCGAAGGCAATAATTTATGGGGACTACTGAACGTCGTGGAAAGCGAAACTCCTCGACAGTGGGAAGCGGAAGAAATTGCTCTCATCCAACAGCTTTCTACTCAGCTGGCGATCGCTATCCAACAAGCCACTGCTTACCAACAGCTGCAAATAGAATTAGCAGAACGACATCGCACCGAAGCACATCTAAGGGAAAGCGAACAACGCTATATTTCTTTAGCAGCCGCTGCACCAGTCGGGATTTTCCGCACCGATGCTCAAGGAAACTGTCTTTACGTCAATGAACGCTGGTGCAAGATTAGCGGACTAACTCCCAAAGAAGCCGCTGACACAGGATGGGTTCAAGGACTTCACCACGATGATCGCGAAAAAGTTGCTACCGAGTGGTATTCTGCTGTTCAAGAAAATCGTCCTTTCCAGCTAGAATATCGATTTCAACACCTTGATGGTAGAGTGTCTTGGGTATTTGGCCAAGCTGTTGCGGAGTATGATTTAGCAGAAAAAATTACAGGTTATGTTGGCACAATTACTGATATCAGCGATCGCAAATATGCAGAAGAACAGCTAATTTACAACGCCCTGCATGATGCTCTGACTAACTTACCTAACCGTAACCTGCTGATGGAACGGCTGGAATTAGCCATTAACCGCGCCAAGCGAATCGAAAACTATCATTTCGCAGTTTTGTTTCTCGATCTGGATCGGTTCAAAGTTATCAATGACAGCTTAGGACATTTAGCAGGCGATCAACTACTAAATATTATTGCTCAAAAACTAAAATCTAAAATTCGGGCAATGGATTTAGCGGCTCGCTTAGGTGGTGATGAATTTGTAATTTTGCTGGAAAATATCGCTGGAATTGAAGAAGCAATTGGTGTTTCTGAGCGGATATTAGCAGAGTTTAAAAACCCATTAATGCTCCACGGATATGAAGTTTTTATTACCACAAGCATCGGTATTGTTTTAGGCAAAAAAAATTATCATCAAGCCTCCGATTTGCTGCGAGATTCAGATATTGCCATGTATCAAGCCAAGGCTCAAGGCAAAAGCTGTTATAAAATATTTGATGCTCAGATGCACACTCAAGCACTGATCAGACTCAATTTAGAAAATGAACTCCGTAAAGCTCTAGAACGCAAAGATTTTATCATTTACTATCAACCTATTTTTGATATTAACACTAACCATCTAATTGGGTTTGAAGCACTAGCTCGCTGGCAACACCCGATTTGGGGATTTGTTCCGCCTGGAGAATTTATTCCCATAGCGGAAGAAACAGGACTAATTATTCCTCTAGATAACTGGATACTCCACACTGCCTGTCAGCAGATGGCAACCTGGCAAACTCATTTTGGCGCTCAATTCCCACTCAAGGTTAGTGTTAATCTATCAGTTCAAGACCTTCATAAACCTACTTTAGTGAAAGACGTAGAACGCATTCTCACTGATACAGGTTTAGATGGTCAATATCTAACTTTAGAAATTACCGAGAGTATGCTAATTGATAATATTACTGAGATGCTCATTGTATTAGAGCAGTTAAAAAAATTAGGAATTCAAATTAGTATTGATGATTTTGGTACTGGCTATTCGTCACTCAATTATCTGCATCGCTTACCCGCTGACACTTTGAAAATAGACCGTTCTTTTATTAATCAAATGCAAGAAGGGAGTCGAAATTATCAACTGGTAAAAACTATCATCACACTCAGCAATCAACTTGGTTTAGCAGTTCTGGCAGAAGGTATTGAAACACAACAACAGCTGCAATGGTTACAGGAACTTGGATGTGAATTTGGTCAAGGCTACTTGTTTTCTCCACCTCTAGCTGTTCACCAAATTGAAGCATTGTTACTCAAGACATTTTTAAATAACAACTACGCTTCATTGTGTTGATAGTCATTAGTCATTAGTCATTAGTTATTTCTCCTCTTTCTCGTGTCTCCTTGTCTCTCTTGTCTGCCTTGTGCCCATAATTTAGATAGCTATTGTTGACTTAACTATGGACACTGTAATTACATCAGAAAAAATTGAGTTGCCACCTGGGGCTGTGTTGAAACTGTTGGGAGACTGGCAAGACTATGAAAGGATGGTTTTGCAGTTGGGCGATCGCTCTATACCGCGCATTAAATATCGACAGTCTGAGGGAAGGAAAAATTAAAAAATATTGCATATTTAGGGGCGAATTTTTGAGAAATCAGCTGAATTTAGCTCTCCGACTTCTCAGCCATTGATGGGAAATACCAAGAAATTATTCGTACTGTCGCATTCTTTATATAGTACATTTATACTCAAGATATGATAAAAAGTTGTATCTGTTACAGCATCTAAACAGCAGGTGCTATGCCTAAACGCCTTCTAGTAGTTGAATCGCCGGGAAAAGTCAAAAAACTCAGTGAAATTCTGGGTACAGAGTGGATTGTGCGTGCGAGTTGCGGTCACATTCGCGAACTCAGCGATCAAGGAGAAGATGCGCTGGGATTTAGTATGGATGATGGTAAAGTGCGCTGCAATTATGTCCCCCGTGACGAACGGTCAAAAGAAACTATCCAGCAATTGAAGACTGTAGCTAAACAGGTAACTGAAGTTGTCTTAGCCACCGATCCAGATAGAGAGGGGGAAACGATCGCTTGGCATCTCCAAGAAGTGCTAGGTTTAAGGGAAGTCAAGCGAGTAGTCTATACAGAAATTACCGCATCAGCTGTGCGCAGTGCGATCGCTCATCCGCGAAAACTTGACCTGAATTTAGTCGGTGCAGGTTTGTGTCGAGATTGCTTAGACAAGCTGGTAGGCTATAAGGGCAGTCCTTTAGTATGGGCTTTAAATAATGGTGCTAAGAGTGTCGGCAGAGTCCAGAGTGCCACATTACACCTAATTTGTCAGAGAGAACGCGAAATTCAAACCTTTGTCCCCCAAGATTACTGGAGTGTCTGGGTAGACTATGCTGAGGGATTCCGGGCTTTTTATCACGGGATGGCGAATGCAACTCAGGAAGCGGCGAAGCAGGAAACCGAGGTACATGATGATACGACAATTAATAATCAAACAGCACCAGAATCGACGCGGGTGCTTTCCGAAGCCGAAGCCACACGCCTAGTGGAAGAAGCGAAACGCCATCCCCACCAAGTTGTGCAATATGAAGGAAAAGTCAGCAACCGCCAACCACCGCCACCTTTTATCACCTCCACTCTCCAACAAGCGGCTGGTTCTCGGTTACGATTTCCCCCTGAGAAAACCATGCAGGTAGCCCAAAAGCTTTATGAAGCGGGGTTAATTACATATATGCGGACAGACTCAGTGATGCTAAGTCCTGAGTTTTGTGAAAGTGCGCGTAAGTGGTTAGAAGCAAACGATCCGCAGAACGTACCCCAACGTACAACTAGACATCGCAGCCATAAAACTGCGCAAGAAGCCCATGAAGCGATTCGTCCTACAGATGTGTTTCGTCCTTCGGCGCAGTTACGAGTGGAATTGCCGAACGATGAATTTAACTTGTATGTTTTAATTTGGAAAAGAGCGATCGCTTCTCAATGTCGCCCAGCCCAACTCCGGAAAACGAAGGTTATCACTCAATCTGGTGAAATCATCTGGCAAGCTAGAGGACAAGTAGTCGAATTTTTAGGTTATGCGCGCTACTGGCCTAATCTTGGCAAAGATACTATGTTACCTGCCTTGCAACAAGGACAAATGCTAACTTTAGCAGATGCAGGTCACGAGAAAAAACAAACCCAGCCACCACCGCGTTACAGCGAACCAAAATTAGTGCAACTGATGGAGCGTAAAGGCATTGGTCGTCCTAGTACCTATTCTCCCACCATTGCTACTTTGAAAAAACGGGGTTACATCCAGTTAACAAAAGAAAGTATCCAGCCGACAACTCTAGGGTTAGAAGTTGACGTTTTTTTACAAAAAGCCTTACCAGATTTACTAGAGGCAGAATTTACCGCCAAAATGGAAGATGCTTTAGATGCGATCGCCTCCGGAAAACAACCTTGGCAGCAATACCTCACAAGTTGGAATCAAAATTACTTTGCACCAGCCTTAGCTAAAGCCAAAACTGTAGCTGTGAATTCAAGCAATGGGGTGAAAACTGCTGCTGTCGCTGATCGCAAATTTGAAACTTCCAGAACTCGTTGTCCGCAGTGCAATAATTTTCTCGCCAAAATTCCTAGCACTAAAGTTAAAAAGAAGTACTTCCTTAAATGTCATAGTGGCTGTGAAAACATTGTCCTATTTTGGAACGAATTTCACAAAGCTTGGGAAGCACCTCGCACCAAAGACACCAAGGATGAAAAATCGACAGCGAAAATCACCTCATACCCCTGTCCGGTGTGTAAAAAGTTTTTGGAAGAATACAGCTACACCAAAGATGGACAGCGTAAAACCATGCTGCGGTGTTCCAATCCCCAGTCTCGTCAAGATAAGAAACACAAAGATGTAGCTTACTTTCATACCCAAAAAGGCTGGTGGAGTCCTAAGTTCGGCGAAATGAAATCATAAAATGGGCATTGGGCATTGGGCATTGGGCATTGGGCATCGGGTATTGAATATTTGTCTCCCTTGTCTCCCTTGTCCTCCTTGTCTCCCTTGTCCCCCTCATCCCCCTAGTCCCTAGTACCCAGTCTACAATTAGACCCTTCCCAGCTATGTGCTTTTAAAAACTTACTCATTACCACTAAGAGGAAAATTTTTTTATTTATACACGAAAAAGCGCTTGAGAGTTTTGCTCACCCAAGCGCTCCTCCGTATAACTTTATACCAATCCACTTGTTTGATGCAACATCTGAAATCCGCAACAATCCTTGTAGGAGGAGCATTACGAGAATTACTTGTAACAAACATGTCGTGAAGTGGTATCACTCCTTGCACTAACTAAGGATATATCTTCTAGAACAATTTCAGGAATGTGGTGAGTGACACTTTATCAACTGACACTAGTTACAATCTACTCATCATAAGTAGTGTTTATTAAGACAAAGTAGACCGTAATCCAAGTTGGTATACAGTATAAAAAAGTAGCTTAGTGGGGCGATCGCTAGTAGGCGATCGCAAATCAGAACACTTAAGTAAATAATTTTGTAGTCAGGACTTGAGTGCTTATTTTCAGCACCCTCCCCTGCGAACTACGTATCCATAATAATTAATGTGATGGACTATTAGTGCAATAAGGCAAAAGTCAAGAGAAAGAATACTTATGGTACACACGTTTTACTGCACTGCGCTGCGCGTCTGTGTTTTCGGGGTTTAGCATAGTGCTTTACCGCGATCGCTGACAAAAACTCCACCCACAAATCGGAGTTTTTTACCAATTTTAGCTAGTAGCTTGATTTCCACTGCTATGTAATATTAACGCTAACGTATAATTCTTAATTCTTAATTCTTATATTGTCACATATATTATCAGATATTGTAAATAAGCGGTTAATTAGCGCTTGATTGATGCACCTGCTATTTTTTCCAAAAATTAGCCAAAATGGCTTTAATTTTTCGATTAAATTAGGTAGACTCTTAAAGGTTTGATGAACTTAGATAAAAGTAAAATCGCGAAATGTTGACAAACCATATCAAAATTTAAAACTGGAAATTTTCCTTAAATATGGCGTAAATTTTTTACTTAAAAAGAAAAATAAGTAGGCTTGAATCTGCTTTTTTAACTAGCAAGTTTGTCATCAAGCTTGCTGCATAAGAGCCGGAAAAAAATAAACATCCAGTTAGCTGAATATTGTCTAATTTTTTAATTACCTTGCAGCGATAGTTTGGTGCCTCTACCATCATTTTTTGAACCAACTAGGTAGTTCCTGAATTTATAAATATTAAAGTCAGAATTCATATAGATGCTCAACAATGCATAAATTGGAGAATTTAATGAGCATGAAGATTTACGATTTAGACCATTTAGAGCCTATTTCTGACGATGACACTGTTATCGGGGGTGGCGATCTCAATGTCACTGCTAGTCTGAACCAGAACCGTAGTATTTCTGTAAGTGCTATGAGTTTGAGTAACTATAATACAGGCAAGACTGCTAGCTCCAGCCCAGGAATTGGTACAGCGATCGGGAATTGGCGTTTAAATTGGGCTAAGGCGATACCGTTAGTTACTCCATCTGCGGTTAAAGGTATTAGTAAACTTCTCGCAGTTGCATCATCAATATTAAAACCCAAGGTACTAATACCTTTGCGAGGAGTAGGTAATTCTTAATACCCTGTCAGCCTCCGCACTAGCCTAAAAGAAGCTGCTCAGGCTATACCTGCATCTACGTAATTCCTAATTAGGTAGAACTTACGCAAAATGTGACCAAAAACCTGATTTTTGCGTAGCTTTCATTCATGTATATGCGTACTGCGTTGGGCGAAGCCCTTATATCTGGGTAGCAAAACTCTTTCCCTTGAAGAGGTTCCTATTCCCCTTGGGCTTCGCCTTCCCTAAGGGGACTAAATTAAACCTAACGAACGCATTACCGGGTTTCGACTCCTCTCAACCCTCTTCTTGTCAAGCTATCGAGCATTGAGCGTTCGCGTAGCGTCTCCCCTTGGGAGAAGTCGAAATGCGTCTTCTAAATAATTGTGTCTACCTACTTATAAACGCTACTTTCGTTGTGTTGTGCGTAAGTCCTGTTAAATTTTCGCTTGTTGTTTCAGAAATTGTTAATGGGTGGTTTATTGACGCGCCCACTGTACTTGGATGAAAACTTTTCCAGAAAGGGATGTTTACGGCTGATGCTACCCCTATTTGTGGTTGTAATTAACTTTACCAACTCTTTACAATTCACCATTCGCCTTTACTGTGGGCATTTTGCTGAGGACTGAGATATTTATCTATAAAAATGAAGCCAAATTGGCTCCTCATCTCTAATGAAATTAGTTAAAATTTTCTCGGGTTTAATTCAAAAGAAAAAACACAGGTTTCTAAAGATTTTTTTAATTAAATCTTGATAATTTACATTCTGCATAATCATTTTTCCTTTCCCGGGTAAAAATCTATCAAAAGATAGATGCTTTTTATTTAGGATAGATAAATTTATATTCTAAATAAAATTATTAAAATTTACAATTGTCTAATATTGTTACAACCATTAATTGGAGAATTTAAAAGCATGAAAATTGCTGATTTAGAATATTTAGCCTCTATAACTGCGGAAAACAGCATCATCTTAAGCGGTGGTGTTTCAGCAGTCTCATCATCTTCGAGTTTAAGTGAAGCATCGCGATTCAGTGCCTTTTCAAATGGTAGTGGTTTTGCCTCAGCCGAAGGTAAAACCACTTATGCACGAGCTGGATCGCAAGTGATAACATCACCTTTAAAAAAAGTTCCTTATATAGCTGTTGCTTCTTCGCAAGCGCTTGCTTATGCATCTAAATAAAATTATCCAGCCACGAATTAAAGCAAATTCTCCCGATTACATTTAGTAATTTTTAGAGTTTGTTGATAGCTACACGCTTAATATTTAAGCCTAGAAAACTGATACTGTTGCGGGGAATTTGTAATTACGAATTAAAACTCAGATATTTGTTTTAATTATCCACGCCTTATTAAGCGTCAATATACATACATATAGCAGTACTGAGAACCTCAGATATCCGATTTCTTTAAGAAGTCGGGGTTTGTGTTGTTCGCAAATTATTGAGGATTGCTATATACATATTATTGATATAACGCCAGGGAAAAACAACACCTAGTTGAAAACATAAAACTGGGTGTGTTTTCATTTCAAATTATTACCCAATATGATTAGGATAACTGTATGTTGGTTTCAGCGTGTAAAAACTCAACAAAGTCCCGAAAATGTAGGGTTTCAATCATTAATCCCTCTTGCACAATTTCCAGTTTTTGACTCTAAATGAATTAAGCAGCCAAATTGGCTAGAAAATTCTAAAATCCAGCCAAATTGGCTATACAAGCAGAATTTACTTAGCTATATTTATATGAACAACTCAAACAGAGTTGATACAAACAAAACCAGGAGAAAAGCAATGATTATTAACGACCTAAACTACTTTGAAGATGCATCTGAAGAAGTAATTGGTGGCGACGGATTCGCTACCAACGTAGCCTTTAACCTCAACAAAAACGTTAAGCAAACCATTGTCGAAACCACCTACAAGAGCTTTGCTGTGAACACAGGCGGTTTAGCTGGTAACTTGGCTGAAGTATCTGGTTCTGCTGATGCTTCTGGCGGACAAAAGAACATCGCTCAAATCGTATTTGTTACTCAAACCACAGCCAATTCAGCTAACGCTTTAGTTAACTCTACTTCTTACAGCGGAAAGTAAGTTTCCGGTAGTTCGACATGGTCGAAATTGGAACTTAAATCGCCAACTTTTCAAAATTTGATAAAAATTGGTGAAAGCTTTTAAAAGCTTTCACCAATTAATTATTTAGTTAAAGAAAGGTTGGTAATAACATGTAAGTAACTTTTTTATAGCCTAATTCATAGATAGCAGTATACCTGCCTCCTGCCCTCTGCTTTTATTCTGTCAATATACATACAATTGATATAACGCTTTTAAGAAATAACACCCAGTTGAAAACATAAAACTGGGTGTGTTTTTATTTCCGATTATTACCCAATACGCTTGGTGTTAAGGATCATTGTAGGTTAGAGAGCCACTTCCATGAGCAAGTTTCTCGACTTGACCAAGGTGGTATTTGGACGTAGTGAACCCCAACAAAGTCCCGAAAATGTTGGGTTTTGTTGCTCAATCACCCCTGAACAATTTTCGGTTTTTGACTCTAACTGAATTAATCAGCCAAATTGGCTAGGAAATTCTAAAATCCAGCCAATTTGGCTATACAAGCAGAATTGACTTAGCTATATTGATATCAACAACTCAAACAGAGTTGATACAAACAAATCTCAGGAGAAAAGCAATGATTATCAACGACCTAAACTACTTTGAAGATGCATCTGAAGAAGTAATTGGTGGCGACGGATTCGCTACCAACGTAGCCTTTAACCTCAACAAAAACGTTAAGCAAACCATTGTCGAAACCACCTACAAGAGCTTTGCTGTGAACACCGGTGGTTTAGCTGGTAACTTGGCTGAAGTATCTGGTTCTGCTGATGCTTCTGGTGGACAAAAGAACATTGCTCAAATCGTATTTGTTACTCAAACCACAGCTGGTGCTGCTAACGCTTTAGTTAACTCTACTGCTTACAGCGGAAAGTAAGTTTCTAGTTCGACATGGTCGAAATAGAAACTTAATCGCCAACTTTTCAAAATTTGATAAAAATTGCTGGGAGCTTTTTAAGAATCTTTCAGCAATAGATAATTTAGGTAAACAAAAAGTTGGTAAAAACATAAGTCACTTTTCTATAGTTCTGAACACATAAAACTATAGATGAGTGACATTTTTGCAATGTGAAAAAATCTTCAACAGGCATTACTTGAAAGCCAATGTAATTAGGCTGGGTGGAAATGCTTGTGTAAACGAAATATAGCGGTTTTCACACAAATATAACCAGTGTCAAAAAAATTGTAATTTTAAGACTATAGGAGACAAAAAATATGCCTTCTAAATTAGGAACCAATGGCAACGATAAAATCACTGTACCAGGGGGAGACAGTATTACTGTTAACTATAGTATCTTAGGTCTTAGTGGAAATGACACCATCATAGGTGGAGGTGGTAATGATAACATTTTAGGGGGTGACGGCAATGACAGCATCTCTGGGGGTAAAGGCAATGACAACCTCACCGGAGATTTCGGTAATGATACCCTCCGTGGGGGCGATGGTAATGACTTCATGGTAGGGGGTTTTGGGGATGATAGACTCTTTGGGGATAACGGCGATGACAAACTTTTTGGCGGTCTAGGCGATGATTACTTGGATGGGGGTGCAGGCAATGATCTACTCGATGCCACTGTAGGTAATGACGTCCTCTATGGGGATAGCGGCAATGACAGCCTTACTGGCGGTGATGGTGATGACCAGTTATTTGGAGGAGCGGGGAGTGACACCATAGTGGGAGCTTCCGCTGCTGCTCCGACGGGTGGGTTTGATATCTTGGTTGGTAGTGGTGTTCTCAACGATGGTAATATAGTAGGCTTGTCCCCCGATAACGCTGCCGATACATTCGTTCTGGGTAATGCTGGTGGGACGTTTTATCTAGGTGGGGAGGACGCAGACTATGCGTTTATTTTTGACTACGAGGTTGGTAAGGATATTATCCAGTTAAGTGGCGCGGCGACGTATTCATTTGGTTATAATGGTGCTGATACGTTTATTTCTGCTGCATCGCCTACTGCGGCTGGTGGTTTAGACTTAATTGGGTTTGTGCAGGGAGTCGCTCCTAATCAACTCTCGATACAAATCATCACTTAAGGATTTCTTCCTTTTCTCTTATGGACTCTGCGCCTCTGCGCTACCCTTTGAGCAGCAGCTTCGGGTAGCGTCAAAGTTAAAAAATTAACTTCGACAAAGAGTTTTAGTCATAACTGAACCGTATTGACCGCGATCGCCTAAAGAAGATTTAATAATGTGAATTAAATGAAGTCCTTGTAAGGACACGAAATTATTCAAAGTTTGTGTTTGTTTATTAACATCTCTAAACTGTGTCCTTACTAATCCACTTAATAGTGTTCGAGTGGATTAAATCTAGTGCAGATTTATGAGGTTGTTATGTCATCAGAGGCTCTATCTTTGCAATCGAATTCTCCTGTAACAGACACCAATTTGAATGCTGAAGAACATTTCAATTTAGGGAATATATTTCTAAAAGAAGGTAAGCTAGAAGCAGCAGCAGCATCTTTCCAACAGTCATTAAAAATCAGACCTGACTATGCTGAGGCTCATCATAACTTGGGCTGTGCATTGACGGGTCAACGCGACTTAGAGTCAGCTAAAAAATGCTTCCAACAGGCATTAAAAATTATGCCTGATTTTGTATATGCTTATTGGAACTTAGGAAATACATATTATGACTTAGGTGACCTAGAGGCTGCTATAGAAGCATATCAGCAAGCCTTAAAGTTTCAACCTGATTTATCTAGAGCAAAATTTGGACTTCTCATTGCTCAATTGCCAATTATTTACTCCAGTTATACAGAAATAAATACTCAGCGAAATAACTATCAAAATTACCTAGAAGAATTAGCTCAAAATTATCAAATAGCTGACAAACAAGAGTTAGAAAAATCTGTAGATACAGTAGGTTCACTACAGCCTTTTTATCTGGCTTATCAATGCTTAAATGACCGGACTTTGCAGAAAACTTATGGGGAAATGCTTGTTCATATTACGTCGAATTGTTATCCCCAATGGAGTCAAGCTATTCCTCTGCCAGATTTAAAGCCAAATCAAAAAGTTCGTATTGGTTTAGTTTCCAAATTTTTTTACAGTCATTCTAATTGGAAAATTCCCATCAAGGGTTGGATCGAAAACTTGGATAGGAGTGAATTTGAATTATTTGCATATCACACTAACTCCAAGCGAGATCATAACACTACAAGAGCCGCAAAAGAATTTGACAAATTTACTCAAGGGTCACTGTCATTTGAAGAATGGGCTGAGCTAATTTACAAAGACAATTTACACATCCTGATTTTCCCGGAATTTGGGATGGATCATATGACAGTAAGACTAGGTTGTTTAAAGCTAGCTCCTATTCAAATCACTTCTTGGGGACATCCTCAAACCAGTGGTTTACCAACCATTGATTATTACTTGAGCAGTGAATTAATGGAACCAGAAAATGCTCAAGAACACTATACAGAAAAATTAGTCAGATTACCAAATCTATCTATTCATTACACGCCTCTAGCAACTGAATATGAGGCTGTGAGCAAAAAAGATATTGGCATTGCCGATAATGAAATTATGTTATGGTGTTGCCAATCCTTATTTAAATATTTACCTCAACATGATGACGTTTTTCCCAAAATTGCTAAAGAGTTAAGCAATTGTAAGTTTGTATTTATCCAACATGATGAGAGTGAATATATTACTGAAGTATTTCGTCAGCGTTTACAGCAAATTTTTCAGGAATTTGGGCTGAATTATCAAGACTACTGTATATTTTTACCGGGCATGAGTAGCAGAAGGTTTGCTGGCACAGCTGCCATAGCAGATGTCTTTCTGGATAGCATCGGTTGGTCTGGATGTAATTCTACCTTGGAATGTATTGCCTATAACGTTCCCGTTATCACTCTACCAGGGGAATTGATGAGGGGACGACATACTCTGGCAATCTTGAAGATGATGGGTATCGAGGAAACAATTGCTTCTAGCAAGGAGGAATATGTACAATTTGCCATCCGTCTAGGGAGAGATTCTGAATATCGTCACTACATATCCGAGTTAATTTCCCAGAACAAGCATAAATTATATGGCGACTTGGAGCCAATTCGAGCCTTAGAGGAATTTTTGCTGAATGCTGTCGGCAAACCCAGGATATCTGCTATAAATAGCGTTGCGGAAACCCTGCGACTAGCAATCCAAGAACATCGAGAAAATCACTTAGAACCAGCCGAACAAGCTTACCGTCAGGTTTTGTCAATCCAGCCAGACCATCCTGATGCTTTATATGGTCTAGGTGTAATTGCACAGCAAAGGGGAGAATTGCAAGCAGCTGAGAAATTCCTCAGTACAGCTTCACAAGTTCAACCTGATTCTGTCAAAATTTGGTTTACTTTAGGAAATCTGTGTCAACTACAGGGACAGTTACCAAAAGCTGAACACGCTTACAGAAAAGCCATTGCTCTGCGACCAGATGCGGTTTCAATTTACAACAACCTGGGTTATGCTTTGCAACAACAAGGCAAATGGGAAGAAGCGATAAATTGCTATGAAAAAGCTTTACAAATACAGCCCAACTGCGTTGAAGCGGATGTAAATTTAGGTAATGCGCTTTATACCCAAGGTAAACTCTCACAAGACCAACAAGCTCATTATGCAGAATTAAATTATAAATTAGGTCTTAGTCGAAAAAAGGCAGGTGATTTACAAACTGCCAAAGTTTATTTTCAACAAGCGCTAGAACTGAATCCCAACCATAGGGAAGTTCACAGGATTTTAGAAGATATTGATGAAAGTCAGCAGAAGTTAGAGGAAACAAAAGCAGGCGCAATACTTTAACTTGTATTACAAAAACCTCACCCACCTAATCCCCCTCTCCTACAAGGAGAGGGAAGAATCAGAAAAATTACGATTTTCACTACCCCTCATTTGCAGTGGCGGGGTTGAGGGGAAGATCCGGAAGAATTTTTAATACTGGGGATTGGGGGTCAGGTTAATACATAAATCTTTGAATTCAGGTTACTTTACTAATGGGAAAGTTTCCAAGGCAAAGACAGATTTTGTATCGCTTCAAAAACTAAAAAACCATCGCTTAAATCTGGACAAGAAAATTTGCTAGTTATTAGCCATAACTTTGGCATTTATCTATTTAAAACCATAAAAAATCAAATTACTATCTATCAATAGATGAGATATTTTTATGAATTACACAGTCAAAAATATGATCGTTAATCACCAATTATGCTATATAATGAACATGGGCAATTAAAAAATTAATTGCCCAAAGTTAACAAATCTCAGAAAAAACTTTTATTTTGTTGTTGCGAGCCATCAGAGCCAGATCAATTCAGGTGATAATTGTAACGCGCATTATCCCCTGACTTATCCTTCCTCTGATTTGCTTATCTTATCCAAATAAACAACAAGTAGGTAGGACGATCGTGAATCGCTATCGAGTTGTAAATAAACGGATAGTCTCACCTGATGGAAAGACTATAGCCGAGGTTAAAAGTTTTGTCAAGGCATCTGGCGACGATCAAAGTGAGGTCAGTCAGAGCATTTCTGTCAGTATTTCCTCTGAGGGAAATGCAAGTATTTACGTAAATTCAAGTTCGATTAGTTACTCAAGCTCTACTTCTAGTAGTTGTTCACAATCCGGTTTTAGTTCGATTTCAATAGAAGAAATTTGAGCGACAGGCAATCATCACTGTTTTGTTGGCAATAGGTGATTGACAGACTTTTGTTGCCGATCGCAGCGAAGCGATCGCCCTAAATGCTGATTTAGACGACGAAAAAACACCGCTCCATCGATATCAACAGCTACTGTTGATCGGTGAATGGGCTAGTTGAAGAGTAGTCAATTTTAACGAATTACTAATTCGTAATTTTTGGGTTTAATTCCCCTGACTCTATACGTGAATTTGTTTGAGTCAGGCGATACGCCTGTCTATAGGGGCGGGTTTATTTGGATCGTCGGTACTCAACAAGGATATCGGTGAAGGTGCCCCTACATTAAAAATTACGAATTACGAATTACGAATTATTTTAACAGGGTGTTGTACTCCCAGAACAAAGCTAGTTAGAAGAGGCGATCGCTTGTTGTCAAAAACCTTGGGAAATTTATCCCAACTGCTTTAAATATCAAGTAAATTTGGATACCACTCTGTCCACATCAGGTAATTCTCATACTCTACATCGACTTGGCGGCAATTTTTAAGATTTACTAAGATTTTATAATTTATAATTCAGACTGAGTGCAGCAATTAAAATCTCAGCCAAATTGGCTAGAAAATTTTGATTTCTAGCCAATTTGACTATACAAATGGAATTTATTTAGCTAATAGTAGTAGTAGATATTTATAAAAAACCGAAGGTAAAAAAATTTACAAAGTAACTATATTAGTTATGCATCAATAAATAAAAAGTTGGGTGTGACTCCAAAATAAGCAGCTGATTTGAAGACAGCCCTGGCTTTTTATGGGTTTAGCTATTACAAATTATTAGAGAAATTTATATGGTGACGATTTCTTCTTCCTCAACTCTTCAAGTTGCTATTAAGTATCATCAAGCTAATCAATTAATCGAAGCTGAACAAAGTTACCATCAGGTGTTAGTAGAAGAACCAAACCATCCAGAAGCATTATACAGATTAGGTGTACTAGCACAGCAAAAAGGTGAGTTAGAGTCGGCAGAAAAGTTCTGGAATACTGTTGTGCAGGTGCAGCCTGACTTTGTTAAGGCTTGGTTCAGTTTAGGTAATTTGCGTTTAGCTCAACAGCAGTTTTCACAAGCAGTAACAGCATACCATCAAGCTTTAGCTCTCCGACGGGATTCAATACCAATTTGCAACAACTTGGGCTATGCGCTGCAACAACAAGGACTATTTGACGAAGCAATTAACTACTATCAAAAAGCTCTCGAATTAAAACCAGATTTTAGCGAAGCCGAAGCGAATTTGGGGAATACACTGCACGCCCAAGGTAAGCTTTCTAGCGAGCAAAAACTTCACTATGCAAAATTAAATAACAAGTTGGGTGTTGCTCATAAAAAAGCCGGAGATTTGCAGAATGCTGTTACCTACTACAGACAAGCGATCGCACTACAACCCGATTTACTAGAAGCTCATTATAACTTGGGAGTAGTGCTGCAAGAACAAGGGACATTAGAAGAGGCGATCGCTTGTTACGAAAGAGTCCAACAAATCAACCCCAACTATGGAGAAGTTTACTTTAACCTAGGTAGCATTTATCAAAAGCAAAACCAATTCCCAAAGGCGGTGGGTGCATATCGGCAAGGGTTAAGCTTAGTTAATCCCCACTATGCAAAAGCAGTGGCGGTTGATGATAGTACTTACACCCAGTTAGAACAAGCTACCCCGCCGATTACCTTTGAAGAAGTGATTGTTGGCAAAAATCGATTTCCCGCAATTTCACCAGTGTTAGCCAGTGCAGAAAATCGACCGTTTTGGACTGTTGTAGTTACTGTATATAACCGTAAAAGCTATCTGCTTGAATGTCTTGCCAGTGTACTGCGACAATGGCAGGGGGCAGAGAACATGGAAATCATCGTCATGGATGATTCTAGTTCCTCATCTCTGGCTGAGTTAGTCAATTCAATTGGGGGTGGAATAGTACGCTACTACCACAACCAGCAAAATCTTGGCTTACCAGGTAATTGGAATGCTGGAGTTGCTTTGAGTCGGGGACAGTGGATTCACTTGCTTCACGATGATGATTTGATTCTGCCTGGATTTTATGAACGATTACAGCAGAGTTTAGAAAATTGTCCAGACTCGGTGGGTGCAGCTTTTACAGGTTACGAAAATATTAACGATCGCGGTCAAGTAATTTTCACTCAAAAACTATATGGAGAGTATAGAGGCATAGCGCCAAATTGGATAGAGGGGATTGGGATAGGTAACCCATTAAATATGCCTGCGGTGGTTATTCGGCGCGCCACCCATGAAAGGCTTGGTGTTTATCATCCTGAGTTGAAATATACTCCTGACTGGGAACTCTACAAACGCATTGCGGCTACTGATGATTGGTGGTGTGAGCCGGAAGTTTTAGCACGCTACCGCGAGCATTCTCAAAATGCCACTACCGAACTTTCATTAGCAGGAAATCAAGGAAAAGATATCAGTCGGGCAATTGAAATCTCCGAAAGCTATCTGCCTGTAGAAGATGCTGCAAATATTACTGCTAAATCACGAAGTTTTTACTGGCAAAATTTCCTAGCACAAGCCACACATTTACTAAAAATTGGCAATGTTAATGCTGCTGCTGTAAAACTCCAAGAAGCCTTGATTGTAGATTCCTCGCCTGAAGCAGTGGCACAGTCATTTATTTGGTTAACCTGTGATGAAGCGGCTCCCCTCAGGGATGCGATCGCTCATAAATTAATCTCACTGCCAATTGATTTTGATAACAACTGAAAGTTAGTTAAAAAATTGCTTAATTAATCAGATAATTAAATATGGTAAACGCTTCTGAACTCCTTCAACTTGCTATTGAAAATCATCGAGCTAATCGTTTAGAGCAGGCTGAGATGATATACCATCAGGTTTTGGAAACACAGCCCGATCATCCAGAGGCATTATATAGATTAGGTACAATAGCACAACAGCGTGGTAATCTACTCCAAGCAGAGGAGTTACTCAATGCAGCATTGGCGGCGCAACCGCAATTATTTCCCGCCTGGTTTAGTTTAGGGAATTTGCAGCAAGCTCAAGGTAAATTAGCAGCAGCAGTGGTAGCTTACCAACAAGCGATCGCCCTCAAGCCAGATGCTGCTCCAATTTACAACAACCTGGGTTACACCTTCCAACAACAAGGGCAGCTAGATGAGGCAGTTAGCTGCTACCAAAAAGCCTTAGAAATTCAGCCTAACTGTACAGAAGCCGAGGTAAATTTAGGCAACATACTGCATAGCCAAGGGAAGCTTTTAGCAGAACAAAAAAGCTACTACGAGCAATTGAATCAGCAATTGGCAATGGAACGGGAAACAGCCGGAGATTGGCAAATTGCTGCCGCTTATTATCAAAAAGCTGTGGAACTCAATCCTGATAATGGCGAACTGTACCTCAAATTAGGCAGGGTTTATCAACAACAGAAGGATTTTCCGGGTGCGATCGCGGCTTATCGCCAAGGATTAAAGTTACTCAATCCTCACTATGCCCAAGCAGTAGCCGCTTATCAAGAAGCTGGCAGCCCTCAGGATATCCTTGTTACTCCACCCATACCCCACTGCGAAGTTACTGTAGGCGCTTATCAGTTTCCAGGGATACCACCTGTCACCAACCCTGAGCAACCTCGACCGTTTTGGTCTGTCGTGATTCCGGTATATAACCGTACTGATTATCTACTCG
Organism: Calothrix sp. NIES-2100; assembly: GCF_963875285.1. Taxonomy (NCBI): domain Bacteria; kingdom Bacillati; phylum Cyanobacteriota; class Cyanophyceae; order Nostocales; family Calotrichaceae; genus Calothrix; species Calothrix sp. NIES-2100. The sequence continues at coordinate 5,320,934 of NZ_CAWNLA010000001.1, read as the reverse complement.
AATGTCTAGCTAGCGTTCTGGTGCAATGGCCTGGGGCAGAGCAAATGGAAATACTGGTGATGGACAATGCCAGTACCAAACCTTTATTTGATCTAGTGAATAGTTTGGGGGGAGGAGTAATTCGCTACTACCGCAATCAGCAAAATGTTGGCGCACTACCAAATCATAATGTGGGTGTTAGCGTTAGTCGGGGTGAATGGATTCATATTTTACATGATGACGATTGTGTTTTTCCAAATTTTTACGCCCGTCTCCAGCATAGTCTCGAAGATTGTCCAGATTCTGTGGGAGCAGCTTTCACAGGTTTTGAATACATCAATGAGACAGGAACAGTAGTTAACCCAGGAGAACCAGTTTCCTTGTTTGGAGAACACAAAGGCATACTTCAGAATTTTCTGCAAATAATTGGTATCACACTTCCGTTGCAGGTACCTGCGGTTGTAATTCGTCGGGTAACTTATGAACACAGAGGAGGTTATCATCCTGAATTAGTTTGCGCCCCTGAATGGGAACTATACAAGCGCATTGCTGTTGTTTATGATTGGTTGTACGAGCCAGGAAGTTTGGCATGTTACCGCTTGCATACTAACAACATGACAGATGGTCAATTAGTATCTGGGAAACTTGCCGCTTACATTCGCCAAAATATAGAAATTACTGAGAGTTATCTTCCTACTGACCTGTGTTCAGAGATTACACGTCAAGCTCGTAGCTATAACTTTAATTATTGTCTGGCAAATGCAGCAATTCCTCTCAAGGCGGGTAATTTAGCTGGAGCTTTGCTGATGCTCCAAGAAATCCTCAAAATTGATCGTTCTCCACAATCATTAGCAAAGCTCTTCTTTTGGTTAACCCAAGACGAAGCAGCCCCTTTGCGAGATGAAATTGTCTCCAAAGTATTGCTGGTAAATCATCAAGAAATTCAGCCATTAACTATTGCTACTGAACCAAAGCATCTACAACCTGCAATTACAGCCTAGGATTTGCGTATATGAAAGTACTTGTCACTGGAACTGAAGGTTATATCGGCTCATTATTAGCCCCCCTGTTACTGCAACAAGGTTATGAAGTTCTTGCTGTGGATACGGGCTTTTATAAAGTAGGCTGGTTGTACAACGGCACAGAGCTAACTGCCAAAACTTTAAACAAAGACATTCGCAATCTACAAGCTGCTGATCTCGAAGGAATAGAAGCAGTAGTTCACATGGCAGAACTCTCCAACGATCCACTAGGACAATTAGCGCCCAATATTACCTACGATATTAATCATAAAGGCTCAGTACATTTAGCAAAACTGGCTAAGGAAGCAGGAGTACGACGCTTTGTCTACACATCCTCATGCAGTGTTTATGGCTTTGCTACTGAAGATTATGTCAACGAAGAGTCTAACATCAATCCCCAAACAGCTTATGCTAAATGCAAAGCATTGGTAGAACAGGATGTAAAACTCTTAGCTGATGATAGCTTTTCTCCTACCTTTTTGCGCAATGCGACAGCTTATGGAGCCTCCCCCAGGATGCGCTTTGATATTGTCTTAAACAATCTCGCAGGTTGGGCATGGACAATTAAAGAAATTAAGATGAACAGTGATGGTACACCTTGGCGGCCTTTAGTACATCTGCTGGATATTTGTAAAGCAATTATCTGTACCTTAGAAGCTCCGCGTGATGTAATTCACAACCAAATTTTTAATGTCGGTGATACAAATAGCAACTATCAAGTTAAAGAAATTGCCCAAATAGTTGCAGATGTTTTTACAGGTTGTCAATTAAGCTTTGGCAAACATGATCCTGATAACCGTAGCTATCGGGTTTCTTTCGATAAAATTAACCAAACTTTGCCAGGATTCAAATGTGAATGGAATGCTCAACGGGGTGCGCAACAACTTTATAATGTCTTTAAGCAAATTGATATGAGTAAAGAAACATTTGAGTTTAGAGCCTTTACTCGCTTGAAACAACTTGAGTATCTCATTCGCACTCAGCAAATTGATCAAAGCTTCTTCTGGCGTACTCTTTAAGTTTAAAATTCGGTATTTAAAAAATAAATTTAAATCATGAATATTCAACACACAACTGGTAATTGTCTATTTTGTGGGAACGGATTACAGCATACCTTCGTAGATTTAGGTATGTCTCCTCCTTGCGAAAGCTATCGCAACATTAAACAGCTAAATGAAATGGAGCCTTTTTATCCATTGCATGTTTATGTTTGCGACAATTGTTTTTTAGTTCAACTCCAAGAATACATAAGTCCGGAAAATATCTTTAGCGACTACGCTTATTTTTCTTCCTACTCCGATAGCTGGTTGCAACACGCCAAAAAATATGTTGATATGGCAGTTGAGCGTTTCCAACTAAATCAGGAAAGCCAAGTCATAGAAATTGCGAGTAATGATGGTTACTTACTGCAATACTTTGTTGCCAAAGATATTCCGGCTTTGGGAATCGAACCAGCTGCAAATGTTGCTGAAGTAGCGATTAAAAAAGGGATTCCCACCGTTGTCAAATTTTTTGGACAGGAGACAGCCCAAGAACAAGTTGCTAAGGGAAAACAGGCGGATTTATTACTGGGAAATAATGTCCTTGCTCATACACCGTACCTCAATGATTTCGTTAAAGGGATGAAAATTATCCTGAAACAGCACGGTGTGATTACGATGGAATTCCCTCATCTCATGAGGTTAATAGAAGAAAATCAATTTGATACTATTTACCACGAGCATTTCTCTTATTTTTCCTTCACTACGGTAGAGAAAATTTTTGCTGCTCACGGTTTGACTATATTTGATGTCGAAGAATTATCTACTCATGGCGGTTCTTTAAGAATTTATGCCCGTCACACAGAAGACGATTCTAAACCTATTAGTCAGCAGGTTTTAGAACTGAAAGCTAGAGAAGAAGCCGCTGGTTTTACGAAATTAGAATATTATTTTGATTTTGGTGAGAAAGTTAAAGAAACCAAACGCAAGTTATTAGATTTTTTGATCAAAGTTAAGCGTGAAGGTAAAACAATTGTTGGTTATGGCGCTCCTGGTAAGGGAAATACTTTGTTAAACTACTGCGGTATTCGTACAGATTTTATTGACTATACAGTAGATCGTAGTCCCTACAAACAATGTCAATTTTTACCAGGGACTCACATTCCCATTTTTCATCCTGACAAAATTCAAGAAACTAAACCTGATTATGTGCTGATTTTACCCTGGAATCTTAAGGATGAAATTATGACACAAATTTCTTACATTCGCGATTGGGGCGGTAAGTTTGTTGTCCCTATTCCGGAAGTTAATGTTTACTAGGGGATAGGGGATAGGGGCTAGGGATGTGGGGGATAAGGGAGATGAGGGAGATAATAACAAATGACTATTGACTATTGACTATTAACTGAGGTGCAAAATGAAAGTAGTACTATTTTGTGGTGGTTTAGGTACGCGGATGAGAGATTATTCCGAATCCATTCCTAAGCCGATGGTTAATATCGGATATAGACCGATTTTATGGCATGTGATGAAATACTATGCCCATTATGGACATAAGGATTTTATCTTGTGTTTGGGTTATAAAGCTGATCTAATAAAAAGCTATTTCTTAAATTATAATGAATGGCTTTCTAATAACTTTACTCTTTCTAGTGGCAGCAAAATTCAACTGTTTAACCATGATATCCAAGATTGGAATATCACTTTTGTGGATACTGGTTTAACTGCTAATATTGGACAAAGGTTTAAGGCAATTGAAGAATATCTTGATGGCGAAGAAGTATTTCTCGCTAATTACAGTGACGGCTTGACAAATTTGCATTTACCTACATACATTGATAATTTTTATCGGCGTGATAAAATAGGTAGTTTTCTGTGTGTGAGACCAAGCCAAAGTTTTCATTTAGTAGATATAGATGATAATGGTTTGGTGCAAGACCTCCAGGATGTGAAGCAGCGTGATATCTGGATTAATGGGGGATATTTTATCTTCAAAAAAGATATTTTCAAGTATATTAATTATGGGGAAGAACTTGTTCTAGAACCTTTTCAAAGACTGATTAATCAACAGGAACTGATTGCTTATAAATATACTGGCTTTTTTGGGGTTATGGATACCTTTAAAGAAAAGCAACAGTTGGATGATATGTATGCTCAGGGTGTAAGACCTTGGGAAGTATGGAGAGATAAAAATCTAGAGGCATCTCATGTATGATCAAGCTTAGCTTGAATAAGACAGATGAATCGCAATATAAGATTCTCTGTCTAGGCGCTCATTGCGATGATATTGAAATCGGCTGTGGAGGGACAGTCTTAAAACTGATTGAAAATTACAAAAATGTCATTGTATATTGGGTAGTATTTAGTTCCAACGAGGAGAGAAAGCAGGAAGCAATTGCAAGCGCCAATCTTTTTTTAAAAGAGGTAAACACAAAGAAAGTCATCATTAAAAATTTTCGAGATGGCTTTTTACCTTTCCACGGAATAGAGGTAAAAGAATGCTTTGAGGAGTTGAAGCAGGAATTTGACCCAGATATTATTTTGACTCATCACCGAGACGATCGCCATCAAGATCATCGTTTAATTTCCAATTTGACTTGGAACACATTTAGAAATCATTTAATTCTGGAATATGAAATCCCCAAGTACGATGGTGACTTGGGGATTCCTAATTTCTTTGTGCATTTAGATGACACAATTTGTCGGCAAAAAATCAACTATATTCTAGATTCATTTCTCACCCAGAATCATAAGCAATGGTTTACAGAAGATACTTTTCGTTCAATCCTGAGAATTCGGGGAATAGAATCTAATTCACCTAATAATTACGCTGAAGCCTTTTACTGCCGAAAAATGTTTTTTTAATCGAATTTAGAAATTTATGTTATTCACTGAAACTAAGCTAAAAGGGGCATTTATTATTGATTTAGAGTTGCGCCAGGATGAACGGGGTTTTTTCGCTCGGACTTTTTGCATCAATGAATTTGCAGCTTATGGATTAAAATCTACAATCGCTCAATGCAATTTATCTTTTAATAATAAAAAAGGAACATTGCGGGGGATGCATTATCAAAAGCCTCCTTCCCAGGAAACAAAGTTAGTGCGTTGCATCCAGGGTGCAATTTATGATGTGATTATTGATTTACGCCCAGAATCTCCGACTTATTTATCTCACATTGGTGTAGAGTTAACTGCTGACAATCGGCGGGCGCTTTATATCCCGGATAGATTTGCTCATGGTTTTCAAACTCTTAGCGATGACACAGAGGTGATGTATCAAATGGGTGATTTCTATGCTCCAGAATATGCCGATGGATATCGTTATGATGACCCAGCTTTTGATATTGAATGGCCTCTAAGAGTGAGTGAAATATCGGAAAAAGATAAAACTTGGAGTTTATTTGAGCGGACAAAAATTGTCACACCTAGGGTAACGTAAAGCTGGGAAAAGCACAGCATAGCTTGATGGGTTAGTGTCAAAGGATTTCATTAGCAATACAACTTCAATACTGAATTGAATAGTACTCTCAAAATGGAAACTTTAATCGGTCAGGTTGCAGTTCTCACAGGGGCTAGTAGTGGAATCGGGAGAGCGATCGCTTTAGGTTTGGCTGCGCAAGGTGTAAAACTTTGTTTGCTAGGACGCAACTTGGAAACCCTGCAAACAGTAGCCGCGATCGCTCTTGAAACTTCCCCTAAAGTTGTTTGCTATGCAATCGACTTGACGATCGATGAAGATATCCGCAAACTAAAAACAAATCTGGAGCGAGATTTTGAGCAGATTGACTTGCTTATCCAAAGTGCAGGTATGTTCTCAATGGGGACATTGCAAACGAGTTCTGTTCAAGAGTTAGACTTGCTTTATCGGGTTAATGTTCGTGCACCTTATCTGTTGACACAAACTTTACTCCCGATGCTTTTATCTAGTAGCGGACAAATTTTGTTTATCAACTCCAGTGTAATTAACAGTCCTAGGGCGAATTTGGGACAATATGCTGCTACCCAACACGCCCTCAAGGCGATCGCTGATAGTCTCCGCGAAGAAGTGAATGTTGAGCAAATACGGGTTATTAACGTGTTTCCTGGCCGGACTGCTACTCCTCTACAAGCCAGAATTCACGAAATAGAGGGTAAACCTTATCACCCAGAACGTCTCATGCAACCAGATGATGTGGCTGATGTAGTGATTAACGCTCTTAGCTTACCTCGTACTGCTGAAGTGACTGATATTAACATTAGACCGTTCGCAAAACCCTTATAATTCCATTGATCTGGCAACAAAGATATGATCCTTGATAATATCGCATCATCTGACATTGCTCAGGAAATTTATCAGCTAATCGCTGAGCTATATCCGATCTGTCGTAGTATTACTGGTAATGGCTTTCGAGAAACCCTGAAAATTATTCAGCAATATATTCCTTTATCAATTCATGAAGTACCCACGGGAACTGAAGTCTTTGATTGGACAGTTCCTAATGAATGGAATATTAAAGATGCTTATATTAAAAACTCCCAAGGTGAAAAAATTGTAGATTTTGCTAATTCAAATCTGCACGTTCTGAACTACAGTATACCTGTACATCAAAAGCTGTCTCTTGCAGAATTAAAATCACATCTGTTTACGCTTCCAGATTATCCTGATTGGATTCCCTATCGCACTTCATATTATAAAGAAGCTTGGGGCTTTTGCCTCAGCCATAACCAGTATTTACAACTAAAAGATGAAGAATATGAAGTATATATTAATTCTTCATTAGAACCGGGTCATCTGACCTATGGTGAATATTTTATCCCTGGAGAAAGCACAGATGAAGTCTTAATTTCTTGCCATGCTTGTCATCCTTCACTGTGCAATGATAATCTTTCGGGAATTGCGATCGCTACTTTTATAGCTAAATACTTAAGTCAAAGTAACCCAAGATACTCCTATCGATTTATCTGGATTCCGGGAACTATCGGCTCAATTACATGGTTGGCTGTAAATGAAGCTCAAGTGAGCAATATTAAGCATGGGCTAGTCCTCACCTGTTTAGGAGATGGGGGAAAATTTACCTATAAAAAAAGCCGTAGAGGTAATACGGAAATTGATCGAGTTGCGGCTTATGTTTTGAAAAATTCTCCTCAGGAATATGAAATTATCGATTTCTTTCCCTATGGCTATGATGAACGCCAGTATTGCTCACCTGGATTTAATTTAGCTGTAGGTTGCTTAATGCGATCGCCTCATGGTAGTTTTCCCGAATATCACACATCAGCAGATGATTTAAATTTTATTCACCCCCAATATCTAGCAGAATCATTTGCTCAATGTCTTTCCATATTGCATATCCTTGATAATAATCAAGTTTTCTTAAATCAAAATCCCAAATGTGAGCCACAGTTGGGAAAAAGAGGTCTTTATGAAGGCAATAACGAAGTCAAAGATAAAAGATTACATGAAATGGCAATGTTGTGGGTTTTGAATTTCTCCGATGGTCAACATACTTTGTTGGATATTGCCCAAAAGTCAGGTATTACATTTGATGTGATTAAAAATGCTGCTGATAGATTATTAGCACATGATTTGTTAAAACTCATGACAGAATTTGTAATTCGTCATGAGCTATGTAACTAAAAATCGCCAACTTTTTTATGTACAAAATAGGTGTAACACATTAAGCCGGCTTTAATTGATCGAAGCTGTAACTGCCATTAGCAAAGTTGAATTGCTCAAATCCAGTGGTGGTCATGCTAATTCCATCTAGCTGAAAACTCACACGATTGTTATTAGCACCTAAACTGATCTGAAAGTCGTCTTGATTGTAGGAGCCAAAGCTGATTGTATCCCAACCTTGACCACCATCAACTCTAGCGTTACCGAAACCTTGAATAAAGTCGTTATCTTCTCCCAAATTTATGTTGATCCCACCTCCGAAACTCGAGGCAACGATCCGATCGCTTCCCTTACCTGTATCAATATTACCGCCATAAATACCGTAAGTGTCCGCGCCTGTAGCCTTGGCAATAATGCTATCGTTTCCAAACCCAGTACTAATCCAGCCTCTAGAGTTTTCAATAGCGATCGCTTTGTCAATAGCCTTAGCAGTCGCTTCTATGGTATCATCTCCAGTCCCGGTATCAATCCAGCCTCTAGAGTTGTCGATGGCGATCGCTTTGTCAGTAGCCTTAGCACTAGCATTGGCGACAGCCTCAGCTAACGCTTGATTATTGGGAGTCGCACTGGCGAAAGCCGAAAAATTAATACCTGAAAATGTACCAGCACTAGAAGTGGCACTAGCTGTGAGAGTATCGTCACCCTTACCTGTAGCAATTATACCGCCAAAATTCTTAATGCCGGTGGCAGTAATGGTTCCCTCTGCTAAACTTATAGCCATTGCTTGTGCAAAAGCTGTCAGACCTTCAGACTCCGGAGCTTTGCAGATAGCCTCGACGATGGCTGAGGCATCTAAAGTCGCTACGGCTACCGCACTGATAGAACCTTCAGTATCACCACTTACGCTGTCACTGCCTTTACCAGTGTAAAGCACACCCCAGGAGTTATCAATGCCGTCAGCAGTAGCTTTGACGTTAAGGTCAGCAAAAGCACTGGCAAAAGCAGTCGCATCTGTTCTCTGAGCAGTGGCTATGGCAACAGATACTGTTTCTGCGGTGGCGGTGATGTTAGCTGTTGCCCTTCCTCTGACTATATCGCTGCCATCGTTTGTATTGATAACTCCTTCGTTTTTAATCCCATAGGTAGCAATACTAGCTTCTCCATTCAAGTCAGCAGAAGCGATCGCATTTCTGTTTTTGCCTGCGGCTTTGACATAAGCTCCTAAAGCGAAATCACCAGTTACATTGGAAGTACCGATGATTTGATCATCACCTTTTGATGTATCTACATAGGAAAATCGGGAATTGTATATTTCCTTACCTGGATTTACCACATCAGATTTGTGGGTAAATCTGACTTTGCTTAAGTTTAAGGCTGCCATAAAACCATCCATCCTATATATATTCACTGCATCAGTCTTAAATGATGGTGAAATAATCATCATCAACAATCATTAACTACATGCAACCCAATGACACGATTAACTTGACACCGTCGCCTATCCCACCGCGTTAATACCCATTACAGAATTAGGAGGCGGAAAAGCTTTTTGCACAGATGCACCAAATAATTAGTCATATGCTTTCTTGAGGGATTTCACAATCAAAAACATCTCATTGTAATTGTTGGCAGTTGACTGTTCATAATTAACCGCCAACAATTACAAATTTAAGTGGGATAATTTAGGGAATTCGAGAAATTAGATTATCGAATTATTGAGAGAAACTCTGCTGACTCTGTCGCCATCAGACCACACAGCGAGAGAATATTTTTTTAGTTGGAAGTCCCTGATTATAGTGTTAGGTGTGACTCACTAAGCCCACCTTAATTGAGCAAAGTTGTAACTGCCATTAGCAAAGTTGAATTGGTCAAAACCAGTGGTGGTCATGGTAACGCCATCTAGTTGAAAACTCACACTATTGTTCAAGCTAAAGCCAAACAAACCACCAAAACTGATTTTAAAATTGTCTTTATTGTAAGAGCTCAGGTCGAGTGTATCCCAACCTAGACTACCATCCAATTTAGCGTCACCAAAACCTTGAACAAAGTCGTTACCTAATCCCAGGTCTATGTTGACCCCACCGCCGAAACTAGAGGCGATGACGCGATCGTTTCCATAACCTGTGTCAATATTGCCGCCAAAAATACCGTAACTTTCAGCGCCACTAGCTTTGGCAGTAATTGTATCGTTTCCATCCCCGGTACTAATCTTGCCGCCACTGTTGTTAATGGCGATCGCTTTGTCACTCGCCTTAGCATTAGCATCTATAGTATCGTATCCAATTCCGGTATCAATCAAGCCTCGCGAGTTGTCGATGGCGATCGCGGTATCAGAAGCTTGAGCACTAGCTAATGCGACACTTTGCGCTAAAGCTTGATTACCGGGAGTCGCACTCGCTAAAGTAGAACTCACACTACTTGCAAAGGTACCAGCACTCGAAGTGGCACTAGCACTGAGTGTATCGTCACCCTTCCCAGTGGTAATAACTCCGTTGTTATTCTTCAAGCCAGTAGCAGTGATGCTTCCTTTGGCTAAACTTGTAGCCATTGCTTGGGCGAAAGCTGTCAAACCTTGAGACATTGGGGCTTTGCAGATAGCCTCAACGATGGCTGAGGCATCTAAAATCGCTACAGCTACCGCACTCACAGAACCGTCAGTATTACCAGTTACAGAGTCACTTCCATCACCAGTATAAAGCTTACCCCAGGAGTTATCAATGCCGTCCGCGGTAGCTTTGACGTTAATGGATGCAAAAGCATTGGCGATCGCAATAGCATCTGATTTCTGAGCATTAGCTATAGCCTCAGATACTGTCACAGCAGTGGCGCTGATGTTAGCTGTCGCCTTTCCTCTGACTATATCGTTGCCATAGTTTGTATTGATAGTTCCTTCGTTTTTAATCCCATAGGTAGCAACAGTAGCCTTATCTTTCAAGTGGCTAGAGGCGATCGCTTTGCCGTATTGGGTAGCAGCTCCGGAATAGGCTACCAAAGCGAAATCACCACTTACATTGGAAGTACCGATAATTTGATCGTCTCCTCCTAATGTATCTACAGATGAGTATTGGCTATTGTATATTGCCCTACCTGGATTGACTACATCAGAGTAATTGCTAAATCTGACTTCGCTTAAGTTTAAGGCTGTCATGAAACCGTCCTTTTCATCTTTATTCACTGCATCATTCTTAAGTTATGGTTATTGAACCATCTATCTTAAGTATTTATGTGCAGTTAATTTTTCACCTATTTATTAATAAATAAGTGCATAAACTTTTATCCTGCACCCTTTTTTATAATCTGACTCTGGGCTTTACCCATCACATAAAAATAAGATTTTTCCCAGTAAATAACTGGCGATAGAAGTACGTCTGATTTAATTTTGATAGATAATTGTTCTTTACAATTATTAATTAGCTAGCTATAGTTAATGCTTGCCTATAAACAGGATAATTCATATTAAACGACAATTTAGCCATTTTGGCTAGTTTTTTTCATAATTAGATAAAAACATTGAAAAGCACTAATTCTCATCGTTAATATAAATTTTTGATGAATTTATCTTTCATTTGTATAATTAAATTTTAAATTTCCTGATGATTAGTTATTGACAGGACTGACGCAAGGACTGGGATTTTACATAATTACGAGCGTTCCCGTTAGCGTCTCGTCCCTTGCGCGTCTCCCCGAGTGAGAAGAGAAGGGAAGTAATCGCTAAAGCTGAGTTTTTCGTCACGAGTGCGTAAGTTTTAATTAATCTTAATCAACAGCTGACTCTAACATCTGGATTGTGCCAGCAATTGCATTGATTTCAACATTTACACCCACTGGCATGGTAAATTTATCTTTAATATGACCGATCGCAGCACCGTACCAAGCGGGAATGTTTAAGGGAAGTATGTGGTCTTGCAATACTTGCATTAAAGTAAAATTCGGTTCATCGCCTAAACTACAATTGGTGCATTGCCCAAAAATCAAACCCGCAATGCGATTCAGGATGCCAGCATTTTTTAACTGGGTCAGCATCCGGTCTACACGATAGACATCCTCGCCGATTTCTTCCAAAAATAAAATGCTTTGGTTCCATGCAGGAAGGTAAGGCGAACCTAGCATTGCTGCTAGTACTGATAAATTACCACCTACGAGTTTACCTTTCGCTTTCCCTGGTGCAATTGGCGAGAATTGCACTTCGTTATTGGTGGGATTTTGCATTGTCACAGCTTCTCCAGCAAACAGAATCCGCTGAACGTAATCCAGCGTAAACTGATTCCAGGTGGAAGTGGCAACCGGTCCGTGAAAAGTAATGACGCGGCTTTTGGCGTTGATCGCTAACAATAGAGAAGTAATATCGCTGTAACCCAGTAAGATTTTGGCATGGGAGCGGATGATAGGGTAGTTGAGTAACGGTAAAATGCGATTACAGCCCCAGCCACCGCGCATAGCAATAATTGCTTTCACAGATTGATCTGCAAACATGGCGTTTAAGTCAAAAGCGCGATCGCGATCTTTTCCTGCTAAATAGCCATAACGATCTAAGATATGTTTCCCTAACTTGACTTTGAGACCTAAATCTGCAATGTTTTGCTGTGCTGTTTCCACATCTTGTTTGTCAACGATACCCGCCGGGGCAATTAATCCCACAGTATCGCCAATTTGCAAACGAGGCGGCTTGAGGATAGTCCCCAGAGATAGTTGACCTTGGGCAGTCAATGGTTGTAACTGAGTGGCTAAGGTAGTTAATCCCAAGCTAGTGAGAAATTGTCGGCGCTGGATGGTCATGAAGTCAAATTTAACGGGTTGCGGAAGTCGCCATCTTCAAGGTATTCCTAAGATGGGGATTGTGATCTCTTGATTCGTCATACGAATCATCAATTCTTGTAAACTAAGTATTATCTTGACCATCAATGCCATAAGCGAAAACCAAGCTAACAGGTATATGTTGCAAGAAGAAGATTTGGGTCTTGGGAACCAGGACTCCTGCCCAGGGAGGGAATGTAAGACCAATAGAACTACGAAGTTCTGGAGGCTATTCCTGATGAATTGGGAAGCCCCGTCAGTCTTACGGCGTGGTAGTTCACCCTTCTCATGTTACGCTTTGAAGAGTAAATCTGGAAAAATCAGGATTGTCAATTTTTCTTTAACTCAAGTAATAAAAGTGGGTTTAGTTGCTTAACCTCTAGGGGCGGACTTTTTGACCTACTTTCCCAACAAAGAAGTTGATCTGAAAAAATGGGAATGGGATGCCGGAGGCAAGCGACACCTTGTCTACGCACAATTTCTTCTGACATCTGAGGTAAAGCTTAATGATGAACGATGGCACCTTCACTCACCACACCACTGCTGTAAACAGCATTCGCTTGCATTATGTCATTGGTGGTCAAGGCGATCCAATTCTGCTGTGGCATGGCTTTCTGGGAACTAGCTACTCTTGGCATAAGCTCATGCCGATTTTGGCGAAACACTATACGGTAATTGCTCCCGATATGCGTGGCTATGGCGACTCAGACAAGCCAGCAAGCGGGTATGATGCTCGTACTTTGATGGAGGATTTTCGCTCGCTAATTCATCAGCTTGGTTTTGCCAAAATATTCATTGTTGCGCATGACATGGGCGCACCCCCCGCGCTGGTTTATGCCGGTCAATACCCCGATGAAGTTCGAGCCTTAGCGTATTTGGAAGACCCAGTCATTTTAGAAGAGCACATTCAACCATTCCTCACGTTTGCGCCAGAGACGATGCAGGAAGGGAGTATGTGGTGGTGGTTATTTAGCCTTGCGCCCAAAATACCCGAAATTTTGATTGCTGGTCATGAACGGGAGTTTCTCACCTGGTTTTATGATCGATATCTCTACGATCGCCAGTCAATCAATGACGAAACCGTTAATGAATATCTGCGTACCTTTGCCACAGCAGATGGTATTAGGGGCGCAATCGGTGTGTATCGGGCGATATTTGATACGATGAAGCAAACCGCACCTTATGCTCAGAAAAAAATCAAAACGCCGATTCTGGGACTTGGTGGCGATCGCAGTTTGGGCGAACACGTTAAGCAAATGCTGAAAAGTGTAGCTACGGATGTGCATGGAGGTGTAATTGAGAATTGCGGTCATTTCATTCCTGAAGAACAACCCGCAGCCTTTGCTAAACAGCTTTTAGAGTTTTTTACCAAAATAGCCGAAAACCGACAAGTATCGAACTCATAGCACGGCAAAGAGAGACATTGCTATGTCTAGTTAGGGAAACTCACAAGCGATACATTGATTCGCACTAACCAAGAATCCAACGCCTAAAAGCCCTTGGCGTGAACCAATTTATCATAGTTTTATTGACTAAATGTGCAAAATTTTTGGGAGGTTGCAGTGGTGCGAAAACGCTTGATTATCGAAATGGGGATGGGAATCGATCAGCACGGACAGGAACCGACTGTAGCAGCGGCGAGGGCGGTACGAAATGCGATCGCAAATAATGCTTTACCTGGTGTTTGGGAAGTAGCAGGTTTAACTGACCCCAATGACATGATTGTGGAAGTCCAGGTAGCAGTACCATACCCGGAACAAGTCAAGCATGATGATGTATTAGCAGTATTACCCTTTGGTCGTAAAACTCTCACTGTAGAAGCTGGGGGGATGGTAGTTCAAGGACGGGCAATTCCTTCTCTCAACGATAAAAATGACGAAATGTTGATAGCGGTTGCGGCTGTTACTGTTTTGATTGAAACAGAATAACTGTGGCAGTAATTTGAATGTTTAGTCAATCAAATAATAAATTTACCTTATACCAATTCTTTATGAAGATGCATATAATTAGCCTGCGTTCTGCGGAGCAGTTCCCAAAAGGTAGGCAGGCTTTGTTTGTGTAGCCCCACCCTTGGAGGGTGAGGGCGTTAATGTGCAGCCTCACATAGAATTGGTATTAACAAGATTTCAACCCTAAGACTGAATATCTCCTCAGCATTTTTGCCTCATAATTTCATCTATGATCAGAGAAATATAGATAGGCTAAATATCAGCCTGAAACCAGTTATGACATTAGAAATTAAAACACCAGAGGCGACACCACCAACAGATACTTTTCATTTACCAGAAGCACAACAAGAATTTAACTGGAAGCAATGTTGGTATCCTGTCTGCTTTCAACAAGATTTACCGAAAAACCGTTCTTATAGCTTTTCTTTGTACGACGAACCTTTTGTTTTGTTCACAAATCAAGAGGGACAGCTAATTTGTTTAACAGATCGTTGCCCCCATCGTGCCGCTAAACTATCTGATGGGCAAATTATCGATGGTAAAATTGAGTGCTTATACCACGGTTGGCAGTTTGGGATTAATGGTGAGTGTTTGCATATTCCCCAGTTACCAAGTAATGCCAAAATTCCTAGTAATGCTTGCGTAGCCTCTTTTAAAGTGGTGGAACGTCAAGGTATTATTTGGATGTGGGCAGGAGAAAGTGAAGCAGCAATTGAAGAATTAATCCCCACATTAGCTGATGTAGACAAGCCCGGATTTGTCCATACAGATAAAATCACCGATTTGCCTTACGAACAAAGCTATTTTATTGAGAATGTTTTAGACCCAGCACATGTTAATATTAGCCATGACGGTAGCCAGGGTAATCGCAACAATGCTCAACCTCTAGAAATGGAGGTAATTGAAAGTTCAGTGCAAGGATTTCGCGGTAGGTTTCGGAACACGAGAGAACCTGATGATGCTTGGCGCAGGATGGATTTTATTGCACCTAATTTGGTGCTTTTTCAATTTACAATTGAACAAAAAGGTTGGAATTTTGGACTAGCACTTTATTCTTTTCCTCTAGGTAAAAATCGGTGTCGAGTTCTCACCCGCAGTTACCGCAACTTTGTAACTTGGGAAATCAAGCTTAAACCTCGTTGGCTTATACATTTCAATCAGAGCAAAATATTAGAAGAAGATTTGTCATTAGTTGTCGGACAACAAGCGGAAATTCAGCGGTTGGGAAAAAATCTCCAAGATGTGTATTTACCACTGAAAACATCCGACGCTTTTGTGATTGAATATCGCAAATGGTTAGATAGATTTGGTGCTGCTTTACCTTTTTATCAAGGTTATTCTACATCTAAAAATGTAGACATAGAGCAGTGCGATCGCCATCCAGTAGAAATCGACCGATATCTGCGACATACACAACTGTGTAATTCTTGCAATCGCACATATCAAGTCACGAATAGTTTCAGAAAAACTTTGATCGGGTTAGCGATCGCTCTAGCATTTGTGGCTATACTTGCAGATGATTCTAGAATAAAAATTGCTACTGTTTCCACCTCTTTATTAGTAGTCGCTTTAGCTGCGGTAGCACAGCAACTCAAAACTAAATTTGAGCGTGCTTATACCCGTCACTAATCACACTCGTTTGTAAAAAATTCAAATTTAAACATTAAATATCATGAATGCACAAGAGCAAAACTGGTCAAATTTATTTGCTCATCATACTCCTGAAGGTATGAGTTGGCACGGAATATGGACTAGATATTCTCCAGATTTAGAGGTGATTCAGTCTTTTCAAGGTATCAGAAGTTTTCGCGCTAACGAAGATAAAACAGTTATTTACCAAACTAATAATTACACTTATGCCGATGGCAGTACGGAAGAAAAAAACTGGCAACTTGATAAGCAAACTTCTAACCAACCTGATGGCATAATTCATACAGCCATACCTTCTATGAGGGCATTATCAATTGCTCCTGGTGTACAAGCTTGGTTGAGTAAAACATTTGAACCAGGTAAACACTTTGGAATGGAGTTATTCTTCAGACATGAAGATTGGCGAAATAGTGTATCGGTTATTTATGGAGAAAATAGCGCCGTTGAAAAAATCACTCATATTCGCGAGCATTTAGGTAGTTTCCCTGCCGAAACTCCAGGTGCAAAAGTAAAAACTATTGAAGGTAAATGGATAGGAAAAAAACAGTACATAACCCCTGATTTAACAGTTTCAAATGCTGAAACTATTCAAAATCTGGTGTTAGCTCCTTTAGAAGAGCAAAATCAAACTTTTTTCTTACCTGATGGTATAGTTATCAATGCTCCTACAAGTTTAAGCATTGGTCAAGAATTTGACATTATAGCTGGTAGGTTTGTATCGGAAAACCAATTTAAGCGACTAACAGCAAAATATGACAATTTCGGTAATTTTCAACTGTTGATTTCCGAAATATTTCATCGCCAAATTTAGATATAAACCACATCTATTTTGAGAACCATAGTTTTAAAAGTAGTGGGAGTATCTTGCTCCCTGCTTGTAGTAGCGGGCTTTTCGTCCCGCACTCCATGTTTCAAAATATCTCCCTGCTTGTAGTAGCGGGCTTTGAGTCCCGCACTCCGGGTTTCAAAATAAACGAGTTTAAACTTGTTTTTTGTAATAGATAATTTGTCACCATTGATATCAAAGGAAATTGATCTTATGTCAACTTTAAACATTGAACAAATTGTTGCTGCTTACTTTAGCAATATTGCCACTATGAATCCTGAAGGCTGGGTAGAAAATTTTGCTGATGATGCATTAAGTTATGATCCCGTTGGGGAACCACCGACAAAAGTCCATGAGGGATTTCGTGAGTTTATTGGGCAATTGCAAGCAGTGTTTGAAAAACTAGAACCAACCACCGAGCATATTTTTGTAGCTGCTAATGAAGCAGCAGTGAAATGGACAATGCGAGGAGTGAGTAAAACTGGTAAATCAGTAACTTTTGAAGGCATTACAATTTTTGAGATTAACGCAGCAGGTAAGATTCAAACTACCCGTGCTTACTGGAATCCAGCCGCAATGGTGGCACAATTGCGCTCTTAAAATTATTACTTTTGCCGTATCCATCTTAGTGGCTATGGGCTAAAATAATATAATTGGGATAAAAATCTCTGGCAGTAAGTTCAACCCATCATCAATCTTCACCACTCCAGCGACAATGTCTCAACAGCATAATGAATCACCCCAAATTCAGCAAATAATCGGACTTAAAGCAAATCACTTTGCTGATTTAGTTAGAGCTGCACAATTAATTTTCGACCCCGCAGCCGGACTTTCTGGCAGAAATGTAAAAGTTGATTGGCGCGAGTTCGGTATTCCCCTTGATGTGGCGGAAAATCTCAAATTACTGGGAGAGCAGTATCGATACGCATCTCCTCATATTCCTGTGGAAATCATTTGGAGCCAATTAACACCAGAAACTCGGATTTGGTTCATGGAACACAAAGATGAGTTGTGGCAGTTAGAAGAAGCTTTCCCGGCGCTTGATGAAGACTAATTGATTCAAGATGCCAAGATAGCTGAAACAATCAACAACTAGACTCTGAAAAAAATACAGTTTGTGGGTAGGGGCACAACTTATGTTATGCCCCTACTATAATATTGTCGTCTACAAAAATTCTTTAGAAATTGCTGGTGATCGTGCTAGAGCTACATTCAGTATATATACATCCTTCATCATTAGTGAGAATAATTAAATTTATCTCCTGCTTGGGGTATTGCGCGTAGGCGTAGCCCGTCGTAGACATCGCATTAGCTTATGGGCATAGTTAAACTAATGGAAAAAGCGCTTTATCAATGAATCATAGTTTTAATCTTATTCCCATTGTAGAGGAATCCACTGCTGGAAATCCTACCGTTGCTCCAGAAAACCCATTTATCAAGCAACTAGCTGTCCTAGTTTTAGAAATGCTACTGGCATTACCTTTAGGTTTAAGTTTAGCAACATTCCACATTGGCGGAATTGCTTGGATATTTGGGGGGATTGCGGCTGGTACTATAGTTTTACAGGGATGTCGAATTTTCTATCAATATTCTCCCAAACCTAACCGAACTGCCAGAAAGGTGGGCATGGGATTGGTAGGATTAACAGTTGGAGCCTCAACTACCCATAGTGATTTAGCTAGTGTCGCTTCTGGGATTCCGATTTTTGTTTTATTAACATTTTTTCTGTTACTTTGTGGTAGTGGTATTGGCTACATTTATTCCCGCCTCAGTCAAACTAACTTGTTAACAGCAATGCTAGCTACAGTCCCCGGTGGTGTGGGAATTATGGCATCTATTGCGGCTGATTATGGCAGAAATGTCACCCTAGTAGCATTAGTTCAGGCTTTGCGCGTTACATCTGTAGTTTTTCTGATTCCTTTTATTGCTAGAACCACAGTTGGTAATGCTTGGAATCCACAAACAATCACCATACAAAGTAGTTTGTTGAATTTCGATAGTTCTCAATTAGGATTACTATTGTTAGCCTTGGGGATAACAGGATTTGTAGTTTACCTGTCGATATTATTTAAAATCCCCGCTGGGGATTTTTTTGGGGCTTTATTAATTGGTATCGGATTTAATCCTGTGCTAAATTTGCTACCTTTTGTCCATAATCTTCACTTTACCCCACCCTCACTGATCAATATAGTTGGGCAAATGCTGTTAGGAATTACCATCGGTGAGTATTGGGGAGAAAAACCCAGCTTTAAAAAACGTACTGTAGTCTATGCGGTAATATCTGTAGTCATGACTTTAATTGCAGGTGCGATCGCTGCTATGCTAGCTATGCAATTAACTTCTTGGGATTGGTTAACTTGTCTATTGGTGACAGCGCCCGGAGGTTCAGCAGAGATGATTCTCGTGTCTCTGGTATTGAATCATAATGTTGAAGTTGTCACAACTGGTCATTTAGTCAGACTGATTGCCATTAATAGTTCACTACCTATTTGGTTATTTCTATTTCGCCGTCTTGATGGGAAATTATCAGAAGTTGCTTAAAACGGGATGCGGAAATAGCTACAGCTTGCGCGAAATACGGAAACGTCAACCCTGAAGTTGATTCCGGGAACCCTGAAGTTGATTCTGGGTACGCGAAACACGCAAACGTCAACCCTGAAGTTGATTCTGGGAACCCTGAAGTTGATTCTGGGTACGCGAAACACGCAAACGTCAACCCTGAAGTTGATTCTGGGAACCCTGAAGTTGATTCTGGGTACGCGAAACACGGAAACGTCAACCCTGAAGTTGATTCCGGGAACCCTGAAGTTGATTCTGGGTACGCGAAACACGGAAACGTCAACCCTGAAGTTAATTCCGGGTACGCGAAACACGGAAACGTCAACCCTGAAGTTGATTCTGGGAACCCTGAAGTTGATTCCGGGTACGCGAAACACGGAAACGTCAACCCTGAAGTTAATTCCGGGAACCCTGAAGTTGATTCCGGGTACGCGAAACACGGAAACGTCAACCCTGAAGTTGATTCCGAGAACCCTGAAGTTGATTCCGCATTAACGAAAATTTAAGGTGCGTTAGCCTTGCCATGCCACTAAAGCTGGGGTTAAATAAGTAAATGTACTAATGCTATACTTGTTACAGCTTGAGCAAAGTATATCGATTGAATTACACAAAGGAACTACAAAATGGCAAGCAAAGAATGGAGAGAATGGCATTTAACACCTAATGGATGGGTTGCAGGGACATTCAAACACGATTTTGGTCTTCAACAAGTTTCACCAACTGAAAATAGGCTACTAACTTGCGTGTATGAAGAGTATATAAGCCCTGATGCTAATGCATTCTCAGGTTATGGTGAACCAGGTTTTAATGAGGAAAAATCTATTAACATTACTTGGCGTTGTTCAGATAATGAGCGCATCTCTGAGCTTTTAGAGAAATTTGGTTCCTGTCCAAACCATTTATAATTTCATTTTTATAAATTTTAAGTTTTTATATTTTCGGTAAAAAATATTTGTTGTGATTTTTGAACAAATCCCGTACACCTGAAGCGTGAGTGTAAAGTGTAGGGTGGGCAATGCCCACCTACCTATATTTCAAAAATCAAATACTAGCCCTATATGACAGCAGTACCGCTTTCTTTGACTACCTGTAATCCTGGCTTTGAATACTCCGTAAACGGGCTGAATCGCGCATATTGTAATCAGCGCGAGTAAAGCGATTTAGCTGCATTTCAAAGAAATCCCGGTTTGCTTGTAAATGCTTGGGATTTTGGTCATCTAAAGGATATAAAAGTGCAGTGCGTAATGCTTGAATTACTGCGGAAGTTACATTATACATTGAACGTTGGAAACTCACTCCTAACTGAATCAACATATCTTCTTCGCCACGACAATGTTTTTTGTAATAATCAACAAGATATTGGGGTAAGAAGTGTAACATATCTTGCATCAACAGTGTGGGGGGGATACCGGCTGTACCAACTGGGAAGACATCAGCGTAGAGAATACCATAGTGAAAATCTTTTTGGTCATCAGGTACTTGACCTGCTTGAGCATTATAAGATTTTGTCCCCCTAAAAGGTGCGGTGCGGTAGAAAACGGCTTCTACATAAGGTAAGGCGGCTTCGTATAGCCAGGTGAAACCCTTAGATTTGGGGATGATTTCATAGCATTCCCCATCTATATATACATGATGATAAATCGGACGACCTGCGATCGCAAAAATGCCGTTCACTATAAAATTCATCGCGTCGGGGACACCTTTAAACCCGCCTTCGTCGTAGATATCCGACATTTCAAAGAACACGGGTGCCATGACTTCCCAGAATAACCCTAAATTAGAGTAGTAAGACATCTGGCGACACTGTTCGATAAACATATCGGGGAACAGCTTGTGCAGTGTCAACATCACTGGGTTACCTTTGAAGTAAGCTTTAATTGCCCTATCGGCGTTAGCTTTATATTCTTCTGAATCGAGGTAAGCGTCAAACTGGTTTACTGGCGCATACATCTGCCGATGCCAAAGCATAGCGCGCATACAAGCTTCAGCAAACTCCATGTTAATGCGATCGTGGAATAAATGGTGAAATAATCTGGGCATTTTCCCAGTTTCACCTTTTTCAATAAATGCTAATAACTCAGGATGGGCTGTTGCGTGTCCCCGCCAAATGCGTAAATCGGCATCATCACCAGCATAATGATTATGTCTGTCTAAATATTCTTTAGGTAAGAAGTATTTAAAGAAGGGAAAGGGATTTAAAAATTCCTGTTCCGCAATATAAAGTAAATCTCGCCAGTAAAAATCCATCGGCACTGCATAAGCTTTATACAAGCCGATAATTTGCATTAAATTTTCTGGCGTATCTGGTAACATTGAACCGCCAGCTTCTAAGCGATGAATTACTTCAGCAAATTCATGGCGGGAAGGGGGTAATTTAGTTGATGTATTAACAGTTGTTGTCATTTTTAAATCCTTTTATATTTGTCAATTGTCATTGGTCATTTGTCATTAGTGATTGTTGTGATTCAATCACGTTATTTTGAATTAATAAATTTTCCCTAATTTTCAGGGCATGAAAAATGCTTAAAACATCATGTGTCCAAACTGGCAGAATGATTGTCATGGCTATTTCTTCAATACTGTAGACTACACCAGCAATACAAGTTAGCCATAAAGTTATTCCAGCATAGTTAAAGCCGAATAGAGAAATAATCGCAATACAAAGAGTGATGCCCCAAAACTTAGCTGAATAGGTGTGATAGCTAGCAGGTTTACCATATTTTACTAAATTCACTATCCACCATATCAACTGAGCAAAAACTACTGTGAGTAAAGGCACTCGATAAGCAATTAAAACATCTTGATATACCAGCCAAGCACTCACAAATATGCAACTAAACAGGCAAACATCAGCCCAACTATCAGCTTGTCTTAATTCGGCAGTACTCACACCAAGTCTTCTAGCAATAATGCCATCAAAAATATCTGAGAGGAAAGCGGCGACGAAACCAACAATGAACCAAATACTAGTTTTACCATCAAGAGCATCCCAAAGGAGGAAGGGCGAAATTAAAAACCGAAATAGTACTAAAGCACTGGGAATTAATTTTAAATTCATCCTTCCTCCTGATTATTGTTGTGTAACTCCTGATAGCAATCCTAAATCATCTGAGAAAGTCTCTTCATTTTTTTCTTCTTTTGTGTACTACCCTTCGGGAACGGCTTCGCCGAACGCGCCTTTGCTGTTCGTTTAAATTATTAATCTCACGCAGAGACGCAGAGGCGCAGAGAGTAAGAGAATTTATGGTTTCAAAGCAACTTCAGAGTTAACGGTTTTTTCCAACGCCGGAATAGCAGCCACCATCTTAGTAGTTGTTGGTTCACTCCAACGCACTAACCAAGTCGGTTGAACTCCCAAAAAGATGATTAAAGCTGCCAAAATTAACGCAGGTGTTCTCTCAAACCATTGAATTTTAGGATAGTAGGCTAAATTATCAAGTCTACCAAAACAGGTGCGGTTGAGAAGAATGACAAAATAAACTGCGGTTAAACCACTAGCGACAACACACAACAGCGTCGGGATAGGAAACGCTGAGAAACTACCCTGAAAAGAGATAAATTCCGCAACGAATCCTGTTAAACCGGGAATACCAGCACTCGCCATTCCACTTAATACCAGCAAAGCGCTAATTAAAGGTAAACCCCGAATTGGACTCATTAAACCATTGAGTTTATCTAACTCCCGGGTTCCAACCTTGGTTTCCACGACTCCCACCAAATGGAACAAGATAGCGAGAATCAAACCGTGGCTAAACATTTGGGCGACAGCACCAACCAACGCCAGGGGAGTACTAGCAGCACCAGCGAGCAAAATATAACCCATGTGACCGATGGAACTGTATGCTACCATGCGCTTGATATCTTTTTGGGCGATCGCAACTACTGCCCCATAAATTGCACTAATTGCGCCCCAAGTCGCCAATGTTGGTGCAATGGTACTCCACGCTTCGGGAAACATCCCCATCCCAAATCTTAACAGTCCGTAGGTTCCCAGCTTTGCTAATACACCACCCAAAAGAATCGCAATTGGTGCAGAAGCTTCCACATAAGCATCAGGTAACCAGGTATGGAAGGGAACCAAGGGAATTTTAATCCCAAAACCTAATACTATCCCTGCCAAAAGAATGATTTGCATTCCGGCGGATAGAGTTTGGGTAGAAATCGCATCAAAGGCGAAACTGGTAGAACCAGTCAGCCAAACTGTACCCAAGAAAGTTGCTAAAATTAGCGCCCCGGAAACAGCTGTGTAAATCAGGAATTTGATACCTGCATAACCACGTTTTTCCCCTCCCCAAATAGAGATTAGAAGATAGAAGGGAATTAATTCTAATTCATAGAACAAGAAGAATAGCAGTAAATTCTCAGCTAGAAACGCACCTGCTACCCCACCACTAACTAATAAAATTAGCGAGTAAAAAAGCCGAGGTCTTTCAGTCTCTTTACTGCTGCTGTAAATAGCAATCCAAGTTAGTAAGCTATTTAACACCAGCATGAGTATAGAAAGTCCATCAACTCCTAATTGATAACTTAAACCGAGAGTTTCATTCCAAGGAATATTTTCTTGAAACTGCATCCCCGGATTGCTGATATCAAATTTGAAGAGAATAAAAATATTCCAAAGCAAAGTTATCGCAGCAAAGTATAAAGCACTTAACCGTACAGTATTTGTCGGCAGATTTTTAGGTATTACTGCTATAATAGCTGCTGCTAAAATCGGGAGCCAAATCAAAACACTTAACATGGCAATTTGGGTAAGTTTAGTGAAAAGTAGAGATTTTCAAAGGAGTCAAGGGTCAAGAGTCAAAGGTCAAGAGTCAAAATTCAAGGTAGACAAACAATTCAAAATTCTGTGCTATTCCCTCTGACCAATGACCAATGACCAATGACCAATGACCAATGACCTAACTAACTAAGCTGACTTTGCCAGTATCCAAATCGTAATAACCACCAACTATTTTCAGTTTATCAGCTTTGATTAACTCAGATAGCACTGGGGATGATTTCAATTTCTCAATTTGTACTAAAATGTTAGCTTTACAAGCATTTTCTAATTTATCGCCTGCTTGTCCTTGAGATCTTTCTACACCAGGTTTAATTGCTTCTAATAAACTACCAATTTCTCCTGGTACTGATGCACCCTTAATAGTTGCATCTACAGCCCCACATCTTTCATGACCTAGTACCAGAATTAGCTTAGAACCTAATACTAAGCTGCCAAATTCTAGGCTACCGGTTTCTTCTTTTGTGGCAATATTACCTGCTACACGGCAGACAAATAAATCTCCTAAACCCTGATCAAAAACTATCTCCGAAGGCACTCGTGAATCTGCACAACCTAGAATAGAAGCAAAGGGGTTTTGACCTTTTGCAACTTCGCGTAAACGTGATTGGCTTTGGTTAGGGTTGCGTTTTTTGGCTTTCACAAACCGATCATTTCCATCCAATAATGCTTTTAGTGCGTCATCGGGAGTGATATCTTTTTTGTCTTGTGCTGAGGCTTTTTCAGGTGCAACCAAATTTGAACCTAATCCGGCTGTTAATACTCCTGCGCTAATTGCACCTGCACTTAGCTTGAGTAAATTTCTGCGAGAAACATTTGTTTGGCGATGTTGTTTTGTCATGGTTTTTTGCTCACACCAGGAAATTGTTATGCATGGAATTGAAAAATTGTCTATGGAGGGGGTAGGGGCTAGTATTTTTATTCGACATTCAGCATTTTTTAATCAGTCAATCCCGAAAAAATCTCTGTTTTCTAGTCCCTAGTCCCTAATCCCTAGTCCCTAGTCCCTAAAACATCAAATTTAAAAACTGTACTCCCCAGAATGGCCAAGTTACCCACATTCCCAATACACCAACGCCTAAAAGCACAGTGAAAGCATAAAATTGGGTTTGTCCAGATGTGCTATATTTCAGACCTTCGCCAGTTAATAGGGAGAATAAACCCACCAAATTCACAATACCATCTACTACGAAACGGTCAACCATATCAGCCAATTTGGAAAGTTGGGCGACGCTGAAAATAATCGTCATCCGATAGATTTTTGGGGTGTAAAAATCGTAGGCAAACAAGTCTTGTAAAGGTTGCCAAGGTAAGCGAATTGGTTTAGGAATATTACCTAAATAAATTACGCCACTAATACCACAACCAAAAATTGTTGACCAAATTAACAACAGTGCAACGTCTTTATTCAAAGTTACCCAATCTGGTAATAATGCTAAACTTTGTAACACTAAGGGCAGATGTAGGACGAAACCGAATAAAATCACCATTGGCAATACCATTGGCCAATGTACTTCAGGCGATCGCTCACTCATCTGTTTGGGTTTACCAGCAAAAACTAGACCAAATTCTCTGGTTAAACTGACTGCGGTTAAAACGTTGACAGCTACAACCACACCAACCAACCAAGGTTGATTTTCCCAAAGACTATCCGTTAACTCCATCAGCGCCCAAAAGCCGCCTAGAGGTGGAAACCCAATTAATCCCAAAGTTCCAATAATAAAGGCGATCGCAGATATTGGACGACGTGACCATAGTCCACCTAATTGGGTAACATTTTGGGTAATGCTGTTCCAGATAATTCCCCCAGTACTCATGACCAACAGTGCCGCTGATACAGCATGGGTCAGTACTAACAACAGTGCTGCGTCGTCTTGTTTCGTCCCCACAGCGATAAACACCAAACCCATGTAAGCGCTGACAGAATAGGATTGACAGCGTTTAATATCAACTTGGGCGATCGCAATTAAGGAAGCACCAACGGCTGTAACTGCACCAATTGCTACAATTGCTGAGGAAACAAAAGGAGACAAAGTTAATACAGGTTGCAGTTTAATTAGTACCCACGCACCACTGGCTACTACCACCGAGTTCCGCAAAATTGTACTGGGAACTGGGCCTTCCATTGCTTCATCCAACCACAAATGCAGGGGGAATTGGGCACATTTACCCATTGGCCCCGCAATTAAAGCTAAACCCACCAGGGCGATAACTGTGGGGTCAACATTGGCAGTTGTCGCCCATTCAGCTAATTCTGTATAATTCCAAGTACCAGCTAAAGGCCACAATCCCAACACACCCATCAGCAGGAATAAGTCACCCACCCGTTTGGTAAGGAAAGCGTCTCTCGCACCGCTAACTACCAAGGGCTGACTGAACCATAAGCCAACTAGCAAATAGGTTCCTAAAGTCAGAACTTCCAGAATTACATAACTAAAGAACAGGTTATTACATAGAGCCAGGGCACACAATCCCGCTTCAAACAGTCCTAATAAAGAATAGAAGCGTCCCCAACCCCAATCCATTTCCATGTAACCAATGGCATAAATTTGGGCTAAGAAATTTAAGCCAGTGATTACAGTTATCGCTCCCACACTTATGGAAGAAATTTCTATAGCAATGGTAAGATTTAAACCAGCTGTAGAAAGCCAAGGTATAAATACTTCTACTGGTGGTTGATTCCAAGTGGCGAACAATGCGATCGCACTGTGCATCAACGCTAGAAATGTCATTACTAAATTGACATAACCCGCCGGTCTTGGGCCAGTGCGGCGAATTACTCCTGGCGACCAAGGAACGGCTAAAAGCCCACCTATTAAGGCATAGCACGGAACTAGCCAAACAGTCTCTAAGAGAAACTGAGCCATCAACTTACCTCTATAATTTGCAGCAAAACTCTGGGGTTATGCATCAAAAAGCTTTGATAGCAGCTAACCCAGCCATCTCAAATAGTTCGATTTTATTTTTGCTTAATTTTGTTAAAAATAGCTTACCTTTATCTATGACAAAAAGGAAATACTTTAATTAAATAAATCATCGATACTTCCTCTAATTAATTCTTATATAAGGGCTTTATTTGATTAACAAATCGTAACTATTAATTTCTATCTATAGACAATCATTGCAATTAATCAATAGTTATCATTTGTTTTATCAATGGATATAAACGACAAAAGACGCAATTGATTGCGTCTCTTCAAATATTTATATCCTTAGGTATATGCGAAAAGGGAATTTTTAGTTCCAAGCGGAAGCCACAATTGCCGGCGGTTGGTTCAGTTGGCTAATAGGGGCGGGTTTCATATCGCGGTAGTCGAGAATTTGGACGACGATCAGGTAGGCGATCGCTAAAAGTACAGAAATTGCACCTGTAAGAATGGCAATTATTTTCGAGCGTTCCATTAGTCTTTCCTGTAAATGAATGTTTATGCTGTGCCGATAGCGTTCTCAATTGCATAGAATACATACCATTCGTAGGGGCACAGCACTGCTGTGCCCGATTGTGTATTGCATCCACACGAGAACCGCTATATATCCACATTGCCACAGACAAAACATTTACTGATATAATATGCTAGGCAAATTCAGTAGGGTGGGCACTACCCACAAGGGCTAACTGAAACAATCGCCAGGGTTTAGGCTTTTTGCGATCGCAATTATATAAATATTTTTCCGTACCCGATTATTGTCAGGGCACGGCAATGCCGATGCCCCTACCTGCACACTTTATTTTCGCTTGTCATTTGGGGGTATTTTGGAAATTGGTAGTCCCTAAAACCTCAATGTTGCATCTTTAAGGAATACCAAAAAATCAATTATCCATCGGGTAGGGGCACGGCACCGATCAATTGTCTGTTTTACCGAAAGTCTTTGGATGCCGTGCCCCTACAATTTGGGTAATTTTGAAATTGGCAATCCCTCAAATCTCAACGTTGCAGCTTTTACCCTCAACGTTGCAGCTTTTATCCTCGACGTTGCAGCTTTTACCCTCAACGTTGCAGCTTTTACCCTCAACGTTGCAGCTTTTATCCTCAACGTTGCAGCTTTTATCCTCGAAATTGCGGCTTTTATCCTCAACGTTGCAGCTTTTATCCTCAACGTTGCGGCTTTTATCCTCGAAATTGCGGCTTTTATCCTCAACGTTGCGGCTTTTATCCTCGAAATTGCGGCTTTTACCCTCAACGCTGCACCTTTGAGCCTGAATCATGAAGAATATCTCACCATTGCTGAATATACAGACTGAAGCGTGTAGTAAAATTTGCTCATCTTCGCGCAGTGGAACATGGCGTTAGACTTTTCTGGGCAAAATCTCCGAGGACGCAACTTCAAAGGACAAGACCTTGCAGGCGCAAACTTTAGCTATGCCGACATCCGAGGGGCAAATTTCACCAATGCTAATTTAACAGGTGCAAACTTTAGCCATGCTAAAGCGGGACTGCAACGTCGTTGGGCAATTTTTCTATTGCTTATTTCCTCGTTATTGTCAGGGGTGTCTGTATTTTTATGGGCTATCAACGGTTACTTAGTCTCATTTATATTTGGAGATAGTACGGAGAATTGGATCGTCGGCTGGACTGCTTTAATCGTATTGATTGTCTTTTTCTTAACTACAATTCGCCAAGGAATAGCAGCTAGTTTAGGATCTGTTGCTGTCGCTGTCGCCTTCGCCTTTGCCTTTACAGCCTCCGGAGCCTTCACTGGAATATTTGGTTTCGTCTTTGCCTTCGCCTTCGCAGTTTCCGGAGCCGGAGCCTTTGCTGGAGCCTACGCCATCGCCGTTGCTTTCGCAGTCTCTGGAGCCGAAGTTATTGCCGGAGCTTTCGTCGGAGCCTACGCAGCCTCCGCAGCCTCCGTTAACGGAGCCTTTGCTGGAGCCTACGCCTTCGCCATCGCCTTTTCTGGAACATTATTTAGTATCTACATCGCTTGGCGAGCAATGAAAGGAGACGAAAAATATTCCTTGGTTCGTAATATTGCTGTCAACTTTGCAGCCACAGGCGGAACAAGTTTTCATGGCACTACTTTAACTCAGGCTGATTTCACCAAAGCCACACTCAAAAGTACAGATTTCCACAAAACTATCCTGACTAATACCCGTTGGCATCAAGCCAAAATGCTTGACCGCGTTCGCCCTGGCTCAACTTACCTGCAACACCCACAAATCCGCGAATTACTAATTACAGGACAAGGACAGGACAAAAACTTTGACCGTCAAATCCTGCGAGGTATAAACTTACAATCAGCAAACCTAGCCGATGCTAGCTTCATCAGCGCTGACCTCAGTGAAGCTAATTTGCAAGATGCGGATTTATCCAGAGCCAAACTCAAGCAAACCCAACTAGACGCAACCGATTTAACAGGTGCAACCCTCACAGGTGCATTCATTGAAGATTGGGGCATTACCAGTGAAACTAAATTGCATGGAGTGAGGTGTGAATATATCTTCATGCGCTTACCCACCAAAGAAAACCCCGACCCCCTCCGCAAACCAGATAATCAACAAGAAGTCTTCCAAGAAGGCGACTTTGCCGACTTTATCAAGCCAATTTTTGACACCCTTGACCTTTACCACAATCAAAACGTTGACCCCCGCGCCATTGCAATTGCATTCAAAAAGCTGGCAGAAAATCACCCAGAAGCCGAGTTAGAAATTGTGGCAATGGAGAAACGCGGCGATGATAAATTCTTACTTAGAGCTAAAACCGCACCAGGGAGTGATAAATCCCAACTGAGTGCCGAATATTTCGATGACTATAATCAACTCAAGGCTTTATCCCAAAGTCAGCAAGCCCTACTTATAGAAAAAGATAGTCGTATTCTTAGTTTAGAAAATATGCTGACAACTGCACTTCAGCAGTCGAAATACTATATACAAGGAGATAACAAAGTGTCTGATATCAGCGGCATCAATATTCAAGGTAGTACAAATGTTAGCGGTATTGCTGGCGGTGGTTCTGCCGCTGTCGCCAACCTGGGAACGATTAGCGGTAATGTGAGTGTTGCGCTCAATCAGTTACCCGATGCACCGTCAGCAGAGAAACCCGGAATCAAAGAATTGTTGACGCAATTGCAAGAAGAAATTTCCCAATCATCAGAGTTATCAGATGAGGACAAAGCTGAGGCTTTAGAACAGGTGCAAACTTTAGCAGAAGCCGCGAAAAATCCCCAAGAGAATGGAAGTAAGAAGACTGCAAAGACTGCAATCACCATGTTAAAGGGAATATTTACAGGTTTACCTGCTGTGGCTTCACTGGTGGAAGCTGGAAATAAATTATTGCCGCTAATTTCTAAGTTATTCGGTTTGGGATGACAAATTGAAGTTGTCATTTATCAAGGATACCGCTGGTGAATCAGGGGTAAGATCCTTCGCTTACCCAACAGACCGCCGTCACCCTAGAAGGGTGCGGCTATATTAACAAAGCCCACCTTCGTGGGCTAAAGGATTCAGCCCACGAAGGTGGGCTTTGCATCGATAGCCCCAGGCTTCTAGCCTGCGGGCGTTATTTCGGGTAAGCCAGAGAATTCCTGTAGGGCAATGCTAAACCCTGCATAGTGCGGATATATTTACTATCAAACTAATAGCCATGAAATTTATTCAAAGTCTGTTGAATAGCCGATTCTGGACTTTAGCAATTAAGGAATTTCGCCAAATACTGCGCAGTCGAGAGACTTTAGTCTTGTTAATCATCCCTCCCACAGTGCAAATGCTGCTTTATGGCTTTGCTCTCAATCCTGATGTCCATTATCTCAAGTTAGGAGTTGTCGATTATGCCAATAGTTATGAAAGTAGAGAATTAGTTTCTGTATTAACGGTCAATAAAGTCTTTACCTTAGAAAAATATCTGTTTAACGATCAAGATTTAGGTGAGCAAGTTCGACAAGGAAAAATCACAGCAGGTTTAATCATTCCGCCAGATTTTAAACGTAAATTATCAGAAGATAAATCTGGTGAAGTACAAATTTTAATTGATGCAGTCGATGCCAATACTGCGGGTATTGCTCAAGGTTACCTCAATCAGATGATTAATCAATTTAGTCGCCGCTTATCCTCTAATCAAGCCCCGCCGTTAATTAATCCGCAAACGACTTTCCTTTATAATCCGGGATTACGCAGTAGTTGGTTTTTCATCCCCGGCGTTTTAGGCTTAGTTTTAACGCTGATTAGTTCTTTGGTTTCTTCAGTAACAGTTGTCAGAGAAAAAGATACAGGAACTCTCGAACAATTGTTAATGACTCCAGCGGAAGCTTGGGAAATTTTACTCGCTAAAATTGTGCCTTTATTTGTGCTGTTAATGGGTGATGTGATTTTAGCTTTAAGTATCGGTAGATTAGTATTTGGTGTCCCTTTTCGCGGCAATGCTTTACTTTTTTTAACCCTATCAGGACTTTATTTATTTGTTGGTATTGGCATTGGCATTATGCTGGCTACGGTTTGTCGCACTCAACAGCAAGTTGTGCTGACATCATTTTTTATCAATTTACCCTTGATTCAACTTTCTGGGGCTATCTCTCCCATTGAAAGTATGCCGGAATTCTTTAAATATTTGTCTCTACTAGACCCGCTACGCCATTATATAGAGATTGTGCGGGGAATTTTGCTCAAAGGTGTAGGATTAGAAGTACTTTGGTGGAATGCGATCGCACTTTTTATCTTTGCTACATTACTCTTATCCATCAGCATCAACCAATTCCGCCGTCAATTAAGTTAAATCAGAGTTTTTGCCTTTCTTGTTGTAAAGCAATTTCAACATTTTGGTATTCAGTTTCGATCATTAAAATTCCTGCTGTTGCTTTTTCCAGTTCTTCAACTGCGGCTACAATTTCTAATTCTGCACAGTGGCTTGCTAGAGTCATTGCGCCTAGGGTAGCACTGGTAGAGTAAAGGGTATGCGTTGCTAGCCTGAGATTTTTGAAATTACCTTGACTTAATGCTACTCGCATATTTTGTAGTATTTTAGGAGCATCTTCAAGGTAGTCATTAATAATTTCCCGCACAAATTCTTTAAACTCAACCTCTGTATTAAACTCTGCCATGCCCCTGATGTTTTCTAAGGCAGTAGAATCAATTGGATGGGAAACTTTTGCTTGGTTCTCTATCGGTTTCTCCACCGCAGAGAGAGGCTGACATCTTTTGAGTACTCGCATCAATTCTGCAATCCGGATTGGTTTAGCAAGATAGTCATCCATCCCAGCTGCTAGACAATTTTCGCGATCGCCCCACATTGCACTTGCTGTTAATGCGATCAGTCGCGGGCGGTTTTGTGGTGTCCATTCTTGACAGATATGCTGGCTTGCTGTTAAACCGTCCATTTCTGGCATTTGTACATCCATCAATACTACATCGTAGCGTTGGCGGCGTAGCGCTGAGATTACTTCTAAACCATTGTTAGCAATATCTGGCTGATAACCCATTCCTTGCAACATCAACCCAATCATCTTTTGATTAATGGCATTATCTTCAGCTAAAAGTATCCTCAATGGATATTGTTCGGCTAGATGAGTATCAATCTGCGCATCATTAACTCCTGACTCCCGACTCCTAACTTCTTCTGGAATCACAGTTACAGTAATTGTGAAGTGAAATTTACTGCCTATACCTGGTTCACTTTCTACCCAAATTCTACCACCCATTAACTCACACAGTTGCTTGCAGATAGCAAGACCTAACCCCGTACCGCCGTACTGTCGAGTAATGGAGGAGTTGACTTGAATAAAAGCTTTAAATAAACGCTCCAGGCGATCGCGGGGAATGCCAATGCCTGTATCTTTAACAGTAAACTGAATTTCCTCTGTAGTATCGTGAAGCTGGCGATTTATGACGGAAACTTCTATACTTCCAGTTTCGGTAAATTTTAAAGCATTACTGAGTAAATTAATCAAGACTTGGCGCAGTCTGGTGATATCACCCACAATTGTCGTTGGAAGTTCTGGAGTATCTAAAAATGTGAGTTTTAATTTTTTTTCTCTCGCTTTGGGCGCAAGTAGAGAAAGCGCTTCATTAATGCAAGTTCGCAAAGCAAAAGGTTGTTCTTCTAATTCCAGCTTACCTGATTCTATTTTCGAGAGGTCAAGGAAATCGTTAATAATTTCTAGTAAAGCATTTCCACTAGTGTAGATGGTTTCCACAAAGTCACGTTGCTCAGTAGTTAATCCAGTATTCAGCAACAAACTCGCCATCCCAATTACCGATGCGATCGGAGTCCGAACTTCATGGCTAATCATCGCTAAAAATTCTTGTTTAGCCAGTTCTGCTTGCTTTCGTTCGGTCATGTCTCGCAAAATATAAACATAACCTTGGAAATGTTCAACTTCTGTCTGAACTATTGAGTATGAAACAGCTATCGGAATTGTTTTACCGCTTTTGGTTTGACAAATAGTTTCTACTTCTTTCAGTAGAGGAATTTCTGGATTTTGGGTTGTAACGATACTTTCGATTTCGCCGATTGCTAACTTACATCTATCCACTTCTCGAAAAATTTTGCTGATAGGTTGACCGATAAGTTCTGATTCGTCATATTCTAATAAAATTTTGGCGGCTGGGTTGATTTTTTTAATATTTCCTGAAAGCGTTGTGACCAACAAACCATCCGCCATTGATGTCAAAATCTGGTCAATATATTGTTTAGCAGCTTTGTTATTACGTAGCAAAAGATTTGCTTCATTTGCACCCTGAAATAAAGATTGCTCCAGAACCATTCGTTCTGTCACATCTTCCACAAAAATTATGATCTTATTGCTATAATTTTCTACTTTAGTAATATTTATATTAATATATAAAGGAGAAGCTGTATCTGGCGATCGCCTAATTCCTTTTAATTCAAAGTTATTTTGTTCACCCTGTCGAATCGCATCAAAAATATCTTCAAGTCCCTCTATTTCCGGAAATACAATCCGAATATCCTCACCTAGCTGCACTTCTTCATAAATATCGCTCAGACGATTAATTCCCGGAGAAGTCTCCAGAATCTGGAAGTTTTCATCAATCGTCAGATATTCAATCCGATATATAGACAACAGATTTGTCAATAATGATTCCATTTTATTAAATTAAATGAGTAGCTAATATGTGAAATATTTCATCAACATTATTACCAGTTTTCGCGGAAGTTGTATAGGTAGCTATGACATTAGTCTGGTCGCTAAATTGATAAATGCGTTGGAGATTTTCTAAATATTCTGCTGCAATCAAGTCCGATTTATTCAAAGCGATCGCAATATAACTTTGAGGATTAACAGCTAAAAAACTGTGGATATGTTCCTGGAGATGATTCAGGGTTTCTGGTTGTGTTACATCACCAACTATTACAGCAGCTTTAGCGCCTTGAAAATAATTAGGAGCAATTGCTTTAAATTTATTACTACCTTCAATATCCCAAATTAAAAACTGTATTTTTTGTGCCTGCTGTAAGTCTGTTGGTGACAATTCAACCAATTTTTTAGAAATTTTTACTCCAACAGTTGAAAGATATTTATCATTAAATTGCCGTTCTACAAATTGGCGAATTAGGCTAGTTTTGCCAACACCAAAATCACCAAATAAACAGATTTTTCTAGAGATGATAGACATGAAATTTTACTTTAAATAGCTTCTATAATGACACATCTGCTTAACCATGAGGGTTGAGTAGCATCAATTCCTGGCGGTAAATTTGTTTTTCCGATAATGTGTAGACGAGATGGGTTAACGCCTTGATTAATTAGTGCTTGTTGTACAGCTTTTGCTCGCTTTAAGGCTAACTGTTGACTTGGATTCACATTAGTATGCTCATAGCTATAACCAACGATTTTAACCTGTTTGTTTGGATGCTGATTGAGGAACAACTTAACTTGTTGAACCTTGTACCCTAAATCTGTTATCCTCAAATTTGCTGAGTCGATTTGAAAGTAAAATCTAACTTCAATCTGCAAAGGTTGCACCCGCACGGCGCTAGATACAAACTTTACACCGGGAATTTGCTCAAATGCATGAGTAATAGTGTGAGCATCTGTAATCCGGTTGACAGTACCCTCGATAGCTACTTTACTAGCGATATATTGAGCAGAAATTGCTGTACCGTCCATCTGATTTAAAACTGCGGTGACTCGTTTAACTTCAGCCGCAGCTAATATAGGATCGGCAGGGACTTCTACTGATAAAATTTGATTGTCAATCAACCATTTAGGTGAGGTTATTTTGACTATTTGTTCAGCTTTCTGACGCAAAAGTTGATTAGGTACTTGTCCAGTTAATTTTAATTTGTTATGTTCTACTTGCACTGTTAGACGATAGACAGCTAACTCTGGAGTAGAAGCTAAAGCCAGGGAAGTTTTATTTTCAATCGAACGAATTATTCCGATATGGTATTGCCAAAACCCCCAAGGAATGAAAATAATGCCGAGCAATGTTAAGCTTAATACCAATAGTGGTGAAGGTTGACTTTTTTTCTTTTTCTCCTGCGAATCTGAATCTTTCAGTACTTCTAAAAGACTATGGATTTCATTCGGAATTGTATCGGGAACGCCGTCAAATTTTTCAATTAAATCACCATATTGTTGCACTATATTGCCGAGATTTTGCCGCATAGCAAGGATGAATTTTTTGCTTGGCTCTCCCTGAACAACAATCGCTAAATAACAATATCCTGCAACTTCTAAAATTATTTTCGACGTACCATAGTCAATCGCGTCTAGTTCTGATATGCTACCAGATTGGTTGATGCAATCATTAGCAAAACTGCGAATCGCCGTCAGCATTCCTGCTACCATTTCTGACTCTAGTTGCTGTGCATCAGATTGCTGAATATCTGAGATGACTAAACCAGATTCTTTATGAATCAAAAAAATAGCTTTGATTTTAAATGTCAGAGATTCTTTGAAAATTAATTCTGCTTCGGAAACTCCTTGTAATTTGGCACGAATTTTCCGTTTAATCCCTTCGACACTGAGGGTTTCTTCAACTTGTCGGTTAATAGCACTAATTGTCTCTGCCATATATTTGGCTATGGTACTACCAATAATTGGGTAGAGTGCATCCACAACGATATTTTGTTCAATTTCAATCTGCTTTTTTATTGCTCGTCCCATTGAAGGTGCGATCGCATCGGAAACTTCTTCAGGCGCAACAATGATCTGGTGGGAAATAGCTAGAGGAACAGCAGGAGCTAATGCTTCACTCATGCTAATTTTATCTTGTTCAGTACGACTGCGGATAGCCTGATCGATAATCGGAGTAAATACCTGTGCAATTTCCTCTTTCGATTCCGTAATTTTCAGCCTTAAAAGCTCAGAAATCGACGGGAGTAGTAAGTTGATTAGCTCTTGAGGATCGTAAATTTGATGCTCTAAATTTGTGAGTTTTTGTGCGAGTTTAGCCGTCAAATCGTTTAAATCTGCTAATTCGCCTCCGACTAATATCGCTTGTAATTTTTGAAATGCATCCTGTGAATTATCTAAATTAGATTCAACTAATTTTTCCTCAAAGGTGGCAATAATTTCCAGAGGTTCTTCTAATTTATCATCGGTAACTGGCGATGAATTAGGTAAACAAAAAGGAGAATCAACAGCAGATTCTAAATAAGCTTCACATACTTCCAATGGAACTGGAGGGAGTCGCAGTAATCCAGTTTCTTCTAAAATATACTCCTGATGATTATTTTCTGATGCTAATTCAGGAAAAGATTGCTCAGGTGGTTCGATAATTTTGAGATCGACGAGTAGATTTACTAGATTTTCAATCTGTGCAGTTTCTTCTGGCTTTAACTCAAAAGATTGGGAAATCGAATTTTTCACCTGAGTCATATCAGTAAGTATCGCTATCGATTGTCAAAGTATAATGTCAAAGTTTGTCTTGTTGATTAAGAATGTAATTCAGTCGCACCATTGGAGTGAGTTAACACTTTTGTAGTTTCTAGAAACGTGACAGCAGTATAGTTATCGCCGCGTTCATCGGCTGCTTCCCGCAGTTTGGGAATAAATTCAGTTTCCTTAAGTCGCATTCCCAAAGCAAACAAAGTTTCCGCCATATCGTCTTTAGAAACTTTAGTGTCTGTCAACTGGGAGAAACGTCGATCTAATTCTTCCAAAATCAGATCTCGTAACGCCGTCACATCGTCTTGTAATTGGACTTTAGTCTGAAAAACTTCATCGCGAATCGAAGTAGTTTGACTATCTAACGCCTCATCAAGCGACTGAACACTGGTAGAGAATTTTTTATTCAGACGATCAACCTGTTGGCGTAAGTCAAAAGTTTCTTCTTGAGTTGTCTGGTTGAGTGACTTCAGTTTTTTTTCTAGCGCCTCAATCCCCGCCTTGAGTTCAGCCGAAAAGTTTAACTTCAGTTGCTCTACATGCGATCGCATTTGTTGTTGCAACAGCGAAATATCCGACTCCAGCTTGCTGAATCGATTGTCGTACTCTCTTAGTTGCGTTCCAAAAATAATATCGCGGATCTGATCGATATTACCCAGCCGTTCACGAACATCGTCTCTACTCATCTGACTCATAGAGCAAACCTCATCTTTTGGAAATAAACTGAAGCTCAGAGGTGATGCATTTAACTGACGCTTAGAGTAAAGACTCTCAGTATAAAACGCAGCAAATCCACCAACCCTAGTTTTAGGAAAGCAAGTTTATTATTCCCAGTTGTCGATAGGTTTATATAGACAAATCAAAGGAGATCGTAGTAAGTAAGTAGATGGACAAAAATAATTACAGTCATTGCGAGCGGAGAGAAGCAATCCCAGCCCTTGCGATTGCTTCTCTTCTCTAGGAGAAGCTGCGCCAACGAGACGCTACGCAAACGCTCGCAATGAAATTGTGTAATTAATTCTGTCCGACTACTTATGACTCTATTAACAATTCGTAATTATTCGTCAAAGTTGTCAATACTGAATCGGTACTCTAGCACTGAGCAATCAAGTCATAATCGCCCCACCCATCAATCGCTCATACCGATACTTCAACTCTTCTTTCATCAAATACCAACGCTCTAAAGTTGCATCTATCTCGATGACTTTCTCTGCTGCTTGTCGCGCTAACAGCAAAACTTCCTCATCTTCCAGCAAACTTGCAAGTGTAAAATCCGGCACACCAGATTGACGAGTTCCCAGCACTTCCCCAGGGCCGCGAAAACGCATATCCATTTCTGATATAAAAAAGCCATCCTGAGACTGTTCCATCACTTTTAGTCGTTGTTGCGCGTCAGGACTTCGAGAACTACTCATTAACAAACAATAGGACTGCGCTGCACCACGCCCAACCCGTCCCCGCAGTTGGTGCAGTTGTGATAAACCAAACCGTTCTGCATGTTCAATGAGCATCACTGTAGCATTAGGGACATCTACACCGACTTCAACAACGGTAGTAGAAACTAAAATTTGCGTTTTGTTATCCCGGAATTGCGTAATTGCTTCGTCTTTCTCGGCGGAACTCATGCGACCATGAAGCAACCCAACTTGAAAGTCAGGAAAAACGCTTTCCTGTAATTTTTGGTGTTCTTCGACAGCAGAACGCAAATCTAACTTTTCTGATTCTTCCACCAAAGGCAAAATTACATAAACTTGTCGTCCTTGGGCAATTTCTCGCCGCATCAGGTCGTAAGCATGGCTACGTTGCTGACCTGTAAGCATTGTAGTCTGTATCTTTTGTCTCCCTGGCGGTAACTCATCAATTTGACTGACATTCATATCCCCA
This sequence comes from Calothrix sp. NIES-2100, assembly GCF_963875285.1. Taxonomy (NCBI): domain Bacteria; kingdom Bacillati; phylum Cyanobacteriota; class Cyanophyceae; order Nostocales; family Calotrichaceae; genus Calothrix; species Calothrix sp. NIES-2100. The sequence continues at coordinate 5,282,129 of NZ_CAWNLA010000001.1, read as the reverse complement.
TGTATCGTCAGCGCCAATGTCCGGGGAATGGGAGTGGCGGTCATTGTTAATACATGGGGTTGTTCACCTTTTTGTTGCAACCGCGCCCTTTGTTGCACCCCAAACCGATGTTGTTCGTCAATTACCGCTAACCCCAATTGGCGAAAGTTTACGGGGTCTTGAATCAAGGCGTGAGTGCCCACTAACAGGGGTAACTCTCCCGTTTCCAGTTGAGCGTGAATTTGTCGCCGTTTAACAGTTTTTGTCGAACCTGTCAGTAATTCTACTGGTAAATGCAGCAAGTTAAACCAACTGACTAACTTGCGGTAATGCTGTTCTGCTAAAACTTCCGTCGGAGCCATCAACGCTGCTTGGTAGCCTGATTGAATCGCCGCTAAAATAGCCACCACAGCCACAACAGTTTTACCGGAACCTACATCACCTTGCACCAACCGATTCATCGGTGTAGGTTGTTGTAAGTCGTTGAGAATATCGTTAATTACTCGCTGCTGTGCGCCAGTGAGTTTAAAAGGCAGTATTTCGTAGAAATTTTCTAATAACTGTCCTTTGGGAGCCAGAATAGCGCTAGTTTGGATTTGCCTTGCTTGATACTGTCGTTGCAGTAAACTTAATTGCAAATAGAAAAATTCATCAAAAACCAGGCGACGACGGGCAACTTGCAGAGAGGCGCTATCTGGGGGAAAGTGAATATTAGCGATCGCATCTTTCAATTCCATCAAACCATATTTCTCCCGCAAACCACTGGGTAAGGGGTCTTTGAGATTCGCCGCCGCAGGTAAAGCAGCTATTACCGCCTGTCGCACCATATTCGCCGCGATACCCTCAGTTAAAGCATAAATTGGCACTATCCGACCGATTGTCAAGGAATCAATCGCATCTCCCGGATTTGCCAATACTTCTAATTCGGGGTTATCCAGCGTCAAGCCAAATTTACTTTCCTTCACCAACCCACAAGCCGCAAGCACAGCACCCACAGGATAGCGGCGTTTTAAACTTTCTTGCCAAGCACGACTAGTGAACCTTGTACCCGCCGAAAAGCGACTAACTTTGATTTGTCCGGTGTTATCCTTCAGTATCAGTTCTAAAATTGAAAGTTTCTGATTTTTCGGACTATTAAAACAGTTACAGCGCTTCACCGTTGCGACTATCGTCACCGTCTCACCCGCCTGCAACTCGCGGATATTTACCTGACGCGCATAGTCAATATGATCGCGGGGATAGTAGTAAAGTAAGTCACGCACAGTATACAAACCCAGACGCGCCAAATTATCAGCTTTTCTCATGCCGATTTCTGGTAAATCGCTGAGTTTTTGGTCAATTTTTGGTGCAAGTCTCCGACTCACTTCAGGCACAATCGGAGTTGTGGGAGTTTGATTTTTAGATTGATAATTTCTCTCTGGTTCCGCTACTACGCCATTTTTTTCTGGCGGTTTCCCATCATCCTGCTGTAATTGATACAGATACCTGCGAGTGTCTGCGACTAAATGTTGTCTCTCTTCCAAACCTAGATCTGAATATTTAGCAAATTGCATCGCTAATTCTTGCCAGCGACGGCGTTCAGTTGCGGGTAAACCAATGGGGAATTTGCCCAGAGTCAGGCTGAGAAATTCACTAAAGCGATATTGTCTACCCATCAAATCTGTAAAACCGTGTTCCGCCTCTACAGCCAAGGCTTTTTGCAATCTGATCCAATCTGGTTTGTCACTCATGGGGCATTGGGCATGGGGCAAGTGGGCATTGGGCATTGGACACTAGTTATTCACAAATGACAAATGACAAATGACAAATGACAAATGACTAGTTAATCATCATCCCAAATCGCACGCCAAGCAGCTTCAGCTTCGGCAATTGAGCGTTCTCGGTGCTTTTTTTGATAATCTTGTCCTAGTTTATTTAACTGAAGTAGGGTGTTGCGAATCTGTTTGCGTGCCGAGGAGAGTCTAGCATCAGCAAATTCAATTTCCCCTAGCCGGAGGTTAATGGCCATAACTTTTGTCAGGCTAGGTTCCTCCGCATCCTGTTCATTTTCGATTTCAATGACCACGTTTAATAAGTTAGGCGGCCCAGGTATAACTTCGGCAGATGCTTCTGATGCAGCCGCAGCTATTTCTAAAATCGGTTCTGGGATCTTTTTGGGTAAAAGACTGACTTTTTGTAACACAGCATTAGCATCATGAGACAGTTTTTTGAGTGTATGTTGTGTCAACTTTTCTACACTCTGTTGCCATGCTACTAGTTCCATTGGGTTAGAAGAGTCAGTAAGTTTTAAATTGGAAATTTGAGATTTAGAATTGTTTTCACCTTCCTCATCTCCCTCATCCCCCTTATCCCCCTCATCCCTCTCATCCCCCTCATCCCCCTCATCCCCCTCATCTTCCTCATGCTGAGATTCCTCACTACTAATAATAGTCAGCAAATGTTCAGCTGTCTGTTTACCCAACTTGCGGATGGCTTGTTGCAAATGTTGCCGTTGATTCAATGACAAACTCAGGAATTTTTCGGGATAACCTTGGGTACACAGGTGATAGGTTGCCAGAATCAACTGCTGGCGAACGGCTTGCCCTAACAGAGTGAAATAAATAGCATAAGCGTTTTGTAGTTCTGCCGCGATCGCTTTTATCGCTTCTTTCAGCAATACAATATCCCGATCAATTCGCTCGATTGCTCTAGCCATATCTTCTATTAATTGCCCTCCTAAACCCAATAATAGTACAAATGTACGAATCTATGATAAATTAAACATTCCGAGGATTTAAGATTTTTCCGAAAGTATAGCAAATTCCCTGCAATAGCAGCCTAGCACCCAAGTTTTTATAGCTTAAGGGAACTCCAAAAAATAAATTATCCAACTTTCGGTATTACCAATATTTTATCGATGCCGTGCCCCTACCCCCGTGGGTATTTTTTTAAATACCCAATAAATTTGTAGTGCGAGCGTCTCGCGAGGTGGTGTTCACTCATCGAGCAAGATGCTCGCACTACGGAATATGGGTAATTTATTTTTTGTAAGTCCCTAACGCCCAAGTTCTCAGGACTAAAAAATAAAATACAGGTCAGCATAATTGCTTGACCTGTGTTTTAACAAATCATCAGTCATTTATCCTTAGTCTCATGACAAATGACAAATGACAAATGACTAAATTATTTTGCGCCCATTTGTGCAGCGACTTCCTCAGCAAAGTTGCTTTCTTGCTTTTCAATGCCTTCACCTAGGACATAGCGCACAAAGCGTTTAATTTTGATGTCTTGCCCTACTTTAGACTTAACTTGTTTCACCAAGTCTTCTACAGAAATGCTTTGATCGCGAATGAAAGGCTGATCTAGCAAAGCCAATTCCTTGAGACGTTTTTCAATCCGTCCTTGAACAATCTTTTCTTTGATGTTCTGTGGCTTGTTAGCTAAATCATCCCGCCCCATTTCAATTTCTGTTTCTTTGGCAGCAACTTCAGCGGGGATTTCGCCTACACTGACATACTCAACATTAGGGCAAGCAGCTACTTGCATGGCGCTGTTCCGTGCTAAGCTTTGGAACTCTTCATTGCCAACTACTGCATCAGTTTCAGAGTCTACCTCAACTAACACACCAACTCGACCGCCAGTGTGAATGTAGCTGTCTACTATGCCTGATTTGCCTTCTGCTAGTGAAAAATTGACAAAGCGGCGCACCTGGATATTTTCACCCAAAGTAACAATGACTTGTTTGATGAAATCTTCTACGGTCAAGCTTTGATCTTCACTATAAGGTTGAGCCAACAAAGACTCCACACTATCAGCAGTTGCTGCTTGCTTTGCCAGGTTCTTAACTAGAGCCTTAAAAGCATCGTTACGGGCAACAAAATCAGTTTGGCAGTTGACTTCTATCAGTACACCCACCTGATATCCAGGCTGTATATAGGTGTCTACTAGACCTTCTGCGGCAATGCGATCGCTTTTTTTACCAGCCGAAACTAAGTTCTTTTTTCTTAACCAGTCTACGGCTTGTTCTATGTCGCCATCAGTTTCTTTTAGTGCTTTTTTGCAGTCCATCATGCCAGCACCAGTTTTTTGGCGTAGCTCTTGGACGAGTTTTGCAGATATTTCCGCCATGTTGCCTCAATTCCTACTTGACCTCGAGTTGTAATCGCTCACGGGTGTTGAGTATTTCTATCTTACTCAGGGCTGGGGATCAAAAAACGGTGAATTGTCAAGTATGAAGTCTGAAATTTTAGTTTTCATCCTTCATACTTCATCCTTCATCCTATTCTTCGTCTTCGTCGTCGCTTACATATGTACCAGACAACTCAGTCTCTTCATAGTCATAGTCTTCTTCCCCATCTTCATAGTCATAATCTTCTTCTGCTTCTAACTGACCATGACGACCTTCATAAATCGCATCCGCCAATTTGCCGACGATCAGTTTAATTGACCTGATAGCGTCGTCATTTGCCGGGATGGGAATATCTACTACATCGGGGTCACAGTTTGTATCTAGCATCGATACAATGGGAATTGCCAGTTTTTGACATTCTTGAACTGCGTTATACTCCCGCCGTTGGTCTACAATCACCACCACATCGGGAACTTTCCGCATGGTTTTAATCCCGCCCAAATATTTTTGTAGCTTCGCCATCTCCCGGCGTAACATTGAGGCTTCTTTTTTCGGCAACAAGTCCAATGCTCCGGTTTCTTCCCGGCGTTCCAAATCTTTGAGGCGGTCTACCCTGGTTTTGATAGTTGTCCAGTTAGTCAGCATTCCACCCAACCAACGCTGGTTAATGTAGTGGGAACCGCAACGACTGGCTTCTTGAGCAATAATTCCTGCTGCTTGCCGCTTAGTACCGACAAACAGGAATTTTTTCCCTTGTTCTGCTTGTGTACGCATATAAGCATACGCATCTTCCATCAACTGGGCAGTTTGCACCAAGTCGATAATGTGTACACCATTGCGGGAAGTATAAATGTATGGAGACATTTTTGGGTTCCAACGCCTGGTCTGATGACCAAAGTGAACTCCTGACTCCATCATCTGAGCCAATGAAACAACTGGCATATATAGTTACTCCGATTCGGGTTAAACCTCCACCCAAGCGTATTTCCCCATGAGGAAACACCCGAATTCTTGGATGTGCGAGATTAATTAGCCATACTAGGGTAGCATATTTGGGCCGCTATGAACGGTAATTAATATCTCAGGCAGCATGGGAAGCAGAGGAAGCTCCAGGAGAAATAACTATTGCCTTCTTGACAAATGATACACTTTAGTATGTAAATTATATAACAAATTGTTATATATCAAATTTCCCTGACTTATGTCAGCATTTTTTGTTTAAAAAAGGGCTTCAAAGCCTGTTTTTACGCTTTTGACGAATTTTTTCGGAAATTATTATTGATTTACGACTCGGATTATCACTTTTGGGGTGTACTCTCGATATACAGTAACTTTCACAATAGACTGTTGCCATAATTTACACCTTGAGGTAATACCATGAGAAATTATGCTGACAAACAGGACTTGATATTAAGTCAAAGTGGGGATTTCAGCGGATGTGACTTGAGCGGAATCGACCTGAGAGCAGTGGATTTGAGTGGTGTTAACTTTTTAGGAGCAGATTTGCGGGGTGCAAATTTATCTGGCTCTATCCTCACTGGTGCTAACCTACGTGAGGCAAATCTGACGCAAGCCGCTATATGCGAAGCGAATTTAAGCGATGCTGATTTAACACAAGCGAATTTATGTGGAGCAGTTTTATGGCGATCGCAATTTTGTGGTAGTAATCTTACGTATGCTTCTTTGTGTGGAGTCGATTTGGGCGAAGCTGACCTAAGTGAAGCGTCTTTAATTGAAGCGTCTTTAATTGAAGCGAAATTAGTCCGAGCCAATCTTGCTGGCGCAAAGCTATGTGGAGCAATTTTATTGGAAGCAAATTTAACTGATGCTAATTTAATTGGTGCAGACCTGACATGGGCAAACTTAACATCGGCTAATTTAACTGAAGCCAAGCTTTGGGGAAGCAAAATAATTTATACCAGGCTTCGGGACACAATCATGCCCGACGGTACAATTCAGGAACCGCAAATAGCATTTATTTAATATGGGTAAATCAGTTCGTAGTCAGGACTTCAATCCTGACTACGAAACCTGTGATTAAAACTCCCGGCGTGAGAATATCAAGATAGCGATCGCTAGCAGCATGGAACTGTAAAGCAAGCCATAGCCAGCGTTAGCCATCATTGCTGTTGGGCTAGGTAGGGCTTGCAGACCATAAACAGCATGATTTTTCAAATCTAATCTCGATAAATCGGGCAATATTAAATACAAAGCTTGAGTCAGGTGTTCAATACCTGGGTTACGGCTAAGACGACCAAATTTTAATAAATCTTGAGAGATATTGCCCATTAAATAGACAGCAAAGGTTAAAATTACCGCCAACAAGGAACTGGTAAATGAACCAAAACTAATAGCCAAAGCATTGATTAAGGATATCTGTAGGAATAAAAAAACGATGGCAATCAAAATACTAGCTGTCCCATGAGGAACGTGTGCTACTTGTAAAAATCCTAAATAAATCACCGTCATAATGGTGATGAGTACAGCTAGCACAGCCGATAAACCGAAGTATTTACCCGTGATAAACTCACTGCGACTGATGGGTTTGGCAATCAATACCAAAATAGTGCGTTTTTCAATTTCTTTGTTAACTAGTCCAGTGCCAATAAACACCGCCACTATTAAGGCGATGACACTCATTAAGACTATACCAAAGTCTAAGAATATTTTGTTTTCGCTACTGGCTGCTATTTCCGGAAGTATGCGTATAGCAGCGGCAAGTATCAGCGTATAAAAACCGATAATATATAAAATGCGATCGCGGATCACTTCCTGAAATACATTACTTGCCATCACCAAAATTCTGCTGAAATTCATCATAAATAGGGGCTAGGGGCTAGGGGCTAGGGGCTAGAGGCTAGGGATGAGGGGGATGAGGGAGATGAGGGAGATGAGGGGGATGAGGGAAACAAGGGAGACAAGGGAGACAAGGACAAATGACCAATGACAAATGACCATTGCGCAAAAAACATCTACGCCCAAATTTTAAATAAAGAATTAAATTTTGTCTCTACCGAAATTCTCGGTGAGAGACAAGCAGCAGGTTAGATTCATGGGAAGCAAAGCATCTTCAGCGTTGCGCGGGAGGTAAACCAATAATGGGTTTACTAACAGGACTACACTCAATTTCCGCAGTCAGGGAAGTTTGATCTGGCTTTTGAGCAGTTGATTTGTTTGGAGATTGTGCAATTGGGCGAATCTGACAAGACTTTTTCAAATAATACCCTCGTGGGTCGGAACTCGGGCCAGTCCAGATACTTAGTATATCTAGGTTATACTCGTCTTTCTTCCTAGGATTAGGATTGGTAATTCGCGGTTCAATCCGCCATAAATTCTTCTCGTCTTTTTCCCGAAGACGTTTGTCTTGCAATATTTTCTGGCTCAGGTTTGCGAGATTAGCATTGGCATTTTGTAGCCATCTTTCTACTTGCGCCCAAGACTGTTTATCTATTGCTTGTTCTAATTTTGGTTGCAGTTCTTTCAATATTACAGCACCGTTTGGCGAAACCTTAACTGGTGGCTCTGTTCTAATAACAAAGGTACTACGTTGGAAATTATCTGACAGCAAACTAGGATATTCTGCTATCCAATTATTTACCACAAAGTAAAACTGAATCCAGCAACTCAGAAGCATAGAGCTGGCAACTAATACTACAATTTTTTGGCGATCTTCAGGTTTAGGAAGTTGAGTTTTGTAATCAGTACCACTTCCTTCAAAGAACTCTGGTATGGCGGTAATTAATGCCGAAAATGTCGGCCAAAAAACGATTGTACCCGATGTAATTCCATTCGCCTGTTGTCCAAAGGCAAAAACACTAACTAAAAATCCAGTTATTACTGCCCCTACTGGCATATAAGTCCCAGGAATTCTTGCTGGATCATCAGTAGTATACCAAGCTGTACCCGCGATTAAAAATAACCACCCAAAAAAGGCAATTGTATCTTTAATCGGACCAGTGGCAAAGGATGATATTGCCCAAGAAAAAAGGCTTAAATAGATTAACGTCTGCCAGGAATAAGCTCTATCTGGGACAAAGAACTTTTTAATTCCTGCATAAATATCGGAAACAAAGCCTGTTAAGCCCAATAAGTCTTTAAATAATGTATTCATTCTTGCTTGCACCTCTATATCATTTAGCGATCGCTATGCCATTTTTTAGGCAAATTATTGAAAATACTGTTATTTCCTTCGGAACAATAACACAAGAGTTATGGCACTATAGCTCAAAGAATTAGCAATTAACATAGTAGACACCAACCGATTACTGATTAATTTATTTCGGTTCAGATTTCGCCATTTATAACGGTCAGTAGTTGGTGGGTCATCTTCTGATTTTTTACCTATATTTTCATTTAATACGAGGGAAAATATTCTCAGAAGAAATAGTTTCACGATGAATGTGCCAAAGAAAATAATAAAAGCCATCAAAATGACTACTGTTTGCGTATTAGAAAATTTCAAACTATTGAAAAAGACAAAATTAATTAATTCTGACTTCAACTGTATTGGCAATACTGGCTCGATTAGGAAAAATACTACCCAACCAATTATGCTGGAAAAGAGGTTAATAGAAATGGCATAAAAAATGCTAGTCTTTTTGTCAAAATTTAATCTACTATTGAAACAATATGCTTCAATAGAGATAGCCATAAGTATAAATAACAAATCAAATAAAACTGCACCTACGGGCAAAACCTGGGGAAGTGTCCAATTTTCAAACAGATCAAACATAAAGGTTCAACTGTACGGGTTAACTTTAGAGAGTATAACTGGCATAGCCACGGTGATGGGGGAAATTATCTCATTGTTCTGGCTGTTTAGCGTATTGGTGTGCCACTATTCTGCTACTTGTGTTATTCACCTATAACAGGGGAATCCCCCACCCTCTACAGTGGGGAGGATGTCAAAAACTGCTAAAATACGGATTTTCTAGAGATGACAAGGAACGGTATCGGTATTCGCACGGCGCAAGTGCGTCCTGAACGGCTCACTGGTCAAATTCACGTTTACGATGGTGCGGGGAAAGGAAAATCCCAAGCGGCTTTAGGAGTGGTTTTGCGCTCGATTGGCCTGGGAATTAATGCACCGAGCAATTCAAATCGTGTCTTATTATTACGATTTTTAAAGGGGCCAGAACGGGATTATGATGAGGATGGGGCAATTGCTGCCTTGCAGCGAGGTTTTCCTCATTTAATTGACCAGGTGCGGACTGGGAGAGCTGAATTTTTTGGACCCGACGAAATCACGGCTTTTGACTGTGTAGAAGCAGCTAGGGGTTGGGATGTAGCAAAAGGTGCGATCGCCTCTGGTTTGTATTCAGTTGTGGTTTTAGATGAAATTAACCCAGTTCTAGATTTAGGTTTGCTCCCAATTGATGAGGTGGTGCGGACACTCAAATCTAAACCCCAAGACTTAGAAATTATTGCTACCGGACGTGCTGCACCGCAAAAGCTGCTGGATATTGCTGATTTGCACTCAGAAATGAAACCGCAACACCACCCAACAGCAAAAGCTCTGTTGATTGATGGTATTGAAATTTACACGGGTGCAGGAAAAGGTAAGTCTACTAGTGCTCTAGGTAAAGCCTTGCAAGCCATAGGTAGAGGTATAAATCATCCCGGTTCTACCCGCGTGTTGATTATGCAATGGCTCAAAGGTGGTAGTGGCTACACCGAAGATGCAGCGATCGCAGCCTTGCAACAATCATATCCGGAAGTAGTAGATCATCTACGTTGTGGTCGAGATGCGATCGTTTGGCGCAATTCCCGGCAAGAATTAGACTACGTAGAAGCTGAAAGGGGTTGGGAAATTGCCAAAACAGCGATCGCCTCTGGATTGTATAAAACTATCATCCTTGATGAACTCAATCCTACCGTTGACCTAGAATTACTCCCTGTAGAACCGATTGTTCAAGCCTTACTGCGCAAACCCCGTGATACGGAAATAATTATCACCGGGCGCTGCCAAAATCAACCTTCATACTTCGATTTAGCTAGCATTCACTCCGAAGTTTATTGTCATAAGCACTATGCCAATCAAGGTGTAGAACTCAAACGAGGGGTAGATTTTTAAATTAGTCAGTTGTCAGTTGTCAGGGAACTCCAAAAAATAAATTATCCCAAATTGTAGGGGCGGGGTGACCCCGCCCCTACGAGGTTGCGGGCTTGGTAAGTTAATGATTGGGATGTTTTTTTATTTGCAAGTCCCTTAGTTGTCAACGGTCAACCCTCAACAGTTCTCTCTTCTCCCTATTTTCAACTAGTCTACTTGTAGCAATTTTATTGTATTGTTTAAATACAAATTAATAAGTAATTTTTCTAAAGCCGTTTAACCATTTTTTCATTTATTTTTAATTATCCACTTAGAAAAATGGTTAAAACATGCTGAGTCGTAATTTAGTTACCTTACCAGTTGTTCTAGCTGTTTTGGGCAGTACACTTCCTGCTAGTGCTATACCCTCAGAAATTTTTACGGCTCAATTGCCAGAAATTCAGCAAAATATACCATCTGGCTATGGAATGCGCTTACCCGAACACATTAGCTTAAGCAATGGTAGCGATCGCGTTTTACTCAGTCAATTAACTGTGCGCGTTTTTCCCAGCCCTCGCGGTTTAACTATCGGCTTGTTTAGTTGTGAAGCTGCTGCTACACCTTGTTTAGTAGGCACTTTTAGCGCCGATAGCCCGAATGCGGTTAGTACACTGTACGAGTTTTCTAAACACAAAGCTACAGGTAATGCAATTTCATTAACCAAAAATATTCAAGGTTATTTTTTGGATGGAAATACGCAAAGCCCAAAACTACCTTTTTCTTCCCTAATGTGGAAGCAAGATGGAGTAATTCATACAGTCTCGTTTTCAGCTAAAGAAAGACAAAACATTCTCTTCATGGGTTATTCAATGGCGAATCAGCCCGCGATTCGACGCACCACTGCAAAACTCCAACGACCCAATTCCATCTTCTCATTGGTGAAGTAAATTCTCATAGTGCTGGTAGCCAGGGGTAAAAATAGTTTAGGCTGAGTGTATTCACCTATTTGTGAAAAGGTGCAAAATGCCAGAACAAGAGAAGAATACTTTAAAAATTGATCCAGGCACACTCGTTCTGATTGTCTCTGTCCTCATCCTTTTGCCTCTATTAGTAGCTGGGTTTCTCTCCCAATAAGCAATGGATAATCTGAGATTGCAACAGCCTTACTCATTACTAAATTTTGCCGGAAATTGTCTGTAGAGCGATCGCGCTGTGCAATCTGTCTCCTTGAGCTTAAGAATGATGCAATTGGAGAAATTTTCCCTATCAATAAAATAAGCAAGCTCTGCAAAATCATCATTTGCTTGCTAACACAAAATCACCAAATCACCATCTATAAATTTTCGGCTTCAGTTCTCACAAAGTCCTAGACAAAATATTGGCTTAGTGCTTCTACTTATTAGCATACATCTGTAGTTATGCCTCAGACTTAAATGATTCACCCTAAGGAGACATGAATCTTACTGAGTTAGGTAGCTAACTTAAAAAAAGAGGATTGGACATAAGAAGCCAATTAAGGTTTCAAGTTGCTAAAAACTTTTACAGCTTTAGTTAGCTACAAGGAGTTCTAAAATGTCAGACACAAGTAAGCGTGGCTTTGCTTCTATGGATGAAGCTAAGCAGCGCGAAATCGCCAGTAAAGGCGGACATGCTGCTCATGAGAAAGGTACTGCTCACGAGTTTACATCTGAAGAAGCTCGCGAAGCTGGCCGCAAAGGCGGAGAAGCTGTAAGCCAAGATAGAGAGCATATGGCTGAAATTGGTAGCAAAGGTGGCAAGAGTTCTCACAAAGGTAGCAAGAGCAACCAAAATAATGAGAGCAATGATGACGATAATGAAGAGAATGAAGGAAAGGGGACTCGTGGTGGTACACGAGAGCAACATTCTCAGGCAGGCAAACAAAGCCACAAGAATAAATAGGCTGATTGCGTAATTTAACTTAACAACCTATTTATAAACTACAGCTTGAGTTAAAAATTTACTGAGTTTTGTAACTCTTGTCTGAAAGCCGTTTGACCGTACTTTCTCATAGGAAAGTACCAGTTAAACGGCTAAACTATTTACCTTCGGAGTAACGCTGCGTGTTTAGTGATTTCTAGTTGAGGCTGTCAATAGTCAATAGGAGACAAGGGAGACAAATGACAAATGACCAATGACCAATGACTAGTTAGGTAAAACCTGCCGCAGTGCTTCTAAAAGTTGGTCAACACTTTCTTGACGGCTATTGAAGCCCATAAGTCCTACACGCCATACTTGACCAGCTAGTTCGCCAAGACCACCGCCAATTTCAATGTTATGTTCATTGAGTAACTGTCGGGCAATTGCCTTACCATCTAAGCCTTCGGGAATCCGGACAGTAGTGAGTGTTGGTAAGCGGAACTCTCGCTCAACATGCAAACTCAGTCCTAAATCTTCCAAGCCATCCCAAAGATACTCTACGTTTTTTTGATGACGTTGCCAGCAGTTTGCTAATCCTTCTTCTGCAACTAAGCGCAGTGCTTCCCGCAAGGCATAGTACAGATTAATCGGAGCGGTATGATGATAGATACGTTCGCTACCCCAATATTTACCTAGCAAGTTCATATCCAAATACCAGTTAGCCACCTTGGTGCGGCGCTGTTGCAATTTTTCCATTGCACGGGGACTCATGGTAAAGGGAGAAGCACCTGGAGGACAACCCAATCCTTTTTGGCTACAGCTATAGGCCAGGTCAACTCCCCAATTATCTAAAAATATCGGCACACCACCTAGACTGGTGACTGTATCCACTAGTAGCAGCGTCCCAAATTCACGACATAAATCGGCGACTCCCTCTAAGGGTTGACGTGCGCCAGTGGAAGTTTCCGCATGAACTAAAGCCAGGATTGCCGGACGATGTGTGGAGAGTGCAGTACGCAGTTCTTCTAGTGTAAAAACTTTGCCCCAGGGTTTAGTAATAGTTCGGACATCTGCGCCATATCGTCCCGCCATATCAACGAGGCGATTACCAAAGTATCCAGCCACACCCACTAATACCACATCACCAGGTTCGGTAACGTTGGCGATCGTTGCTTCCATTGCGGCGGTTCCCGTACCGCTGACTGCAATTGTCAGGGGGTTTTCTGTCTGCCATACATAGCGTAGTAATGACTGAATTTCATCCATGAGTGCCAGAAAAGCTGGGTCGAGATGCCCAACTGGAGAAGTATTCATCGCTTGCAGCACCGCCGGATGGGCATTGGATGGCCCTGGCCCCAGCAGTAACCGGGATGGTACTTCTAACGGTGCAATGTGTAACTTTTGACTATCGTTGATTGCGACTGTAGATGTCATAATTTGTTTTCAAAAATATAGTACTTATCCGCATCATAAAGCGATCGCATCACCATTGTTTTAGTCCGCCTGCGGATTATTTCTGGTTGTGTGTCTGGGCTGATTTCTCACTCAGCTTGCTTGTGACCAACTATTTCTCCTAGAGTGAAATATAACTTCAGCACAATACTCGCAGATAAAATTATGGTTTTTGCAGGCAAACGACCAAATAATTTAGGGGTAAACAACGGTAAATTAGTACCTTGTCCCAATAGCCCTAACTGTGTTTCCAGTCAAAGTACGGATGCTGTCCATCAAATTGCTCCGTTGACTTTCACATCCACCCCAGAAGAAGCTATCTCTAATCTTAAAAGTATTATTGAGTCTTTACCCAGAACTCAAATAATTAGCGAAAGTCCCGATTACTTATATGCAGAGTTTAAGAGTGCAATACTTGGTTTTGTCGATGATGTTGAGTTCTATTTAGACCGAAATGCAAATGTCATCCAGGTGCGCTCTGCTTCCCGCTTGGGTCAGAGCGATTTAGGTGTCAATCGTCAACGCATAGAAACTATTCGCGCTCGACTTAACCAAGTCTAGTCAGCAATTTGGGAGTGTAGATCTGGGAGGCTCCGCCTCCTGATAAGCATTTCCAGCCACTGGCTGGAAACGAGATGAAAATGCCCTCACCCTAGAAGGGTATGGAGTCTTAATTGGGATGCTCCCTGACACTGGGCTTGAACCTCATAATTTCCTCATTTTATCTAGATATTATTAACTTCACGCCTGAAAACAATTTATGTAAGGTGGGTACTGTTTAGCGAACAAGTAAAAAGGGAAAAGGCATTAATGCAAAAAAATATTTAATTTTTTATTGTGAGTTTTTACTTTTGAAACTACCGTTATTGAAAATGTTGCTTTACTTAATTTTCATAATTACCTCGTTTCTTTTACATCCTGATGAATCTAAAAATTTTATTAAGCTTAAATAATCACTGCTCAAAAAGCTAATGCAAAATATTGTATTTCAAGCATTTAAGGTAATTTGTATACAGCGTAATGTCTATAAAAATAGACAACTCAAACACGTATACGCATACATTTAAAACATGAGTATTTTTACTGTTGTAGCTTCATCCGGATAAAAATTATCATTTTTATATGATGAGTCTTTAATGAGCAAGTAGTTAGATTTTCCTGTGAACTTGGCTAGATTTCGGAAGGTAATAAAGTATGACTAACCAAAAATCAATAGAATTGAGTAAATTGCTGAATGGTTTGAATAAATGTACTCAACTACAATATAGCGGCAGATTAACTTTTAAAAATTCACAAGGAAAAGAATGGTCTTTGTATTATCGTCTAGGACAAATAGTTTGGGCAACAGGAGGAAGTCATCCTTATAGACGTTTATGTAGATGTATAGCTCAAAATTGTCCCCAAGTTGATATGAATATTATCCAGGTAAATGCAGATAATTTATCAATAGAACCCTGGGATTATTTCTTACTGGAAAATTTATATAAATGCCAAAAAATTAAACAAGAACAACTTAACGCTATTGTTGAAAATACAATCACAGAGGTTTTATTTGATTTAGCTCAACAAGTAAATACTTATTCATGGAGTTGCAATCGCAATCATAAAGTCATATTAGAGGCACCAATGATTGCTACAAGCGCACAGATGTCATTAAAGCAAATGCAAGAGTCTTGGTACAATTGGGTGCAAGCCGGGTTAGAGATTGTCTCTCCTAACTTAGCACCTGTATTGCGTAAACCACAAGAACTCCAACAGCAGGTAAGCTCATTTGTTTACAACAACTTTGTGAATTTATTTAACGGCAAATATACACTTTGGGACTTAGCAGTAAAAATGAAGCAGGGTGTGTTGCCAGTTACTCGTTCTTTGCTTCCCTATATTAATAAAGGAATTACGGAACTTGTAGAAATAGCTGACTTACCTTTACCAGGTACTAAAGTTAAAACCGAAGTTGCTAAACCAAAAAATGAAATTGCGGCATTAAAGTTTCAAAAATTTTATCATCTCAGTGTCTCTACTCCGCTTGAGACAAATCATCCAGCAAATGTGCAAATCTTAAAAAACAAAACATCAAAAGCTCCACTGATAGCTTGTGTCGATGATAGTCCACAGGCCTGCAAAATTTTGGAGGAAATTATTACCGCCAATGGGCTAAGATTTATGGGAATTCAAGAGCCAGTGCAAGCTCTACCAACTCTGATTCAAAACAAACCAGATTTAATTTTTTTAGACTTAATTATGCCCGTCATGAATGGGTATGAAATCTGCGCTCAGCTTCGTCGCAGTTCCTTTTTGAGCAAAACACCAGTGGTTATTTTAACAGGAAGCGATCGCCTACTCGATCCAGTCCGGTCTAGAGTCTTTGGAGCGACGGAATTTATGACTAAACCAGTAGTACCTGCTCAAGTGATAGCGATGATTGATAGGTATGTCAAAGCTACACTACAAGCTGACAACTCATCTAATTTAGCAATTTGTTCTTCGTAAGTTTTTAGTCATGACTTGAGTCCTTACTCAAAGAGTTTTTTTATTGAACTTCTAATAATATAGGCCAGCCATCCTGGAAAACTAAAAGTTCTCCCGGTTGGATTGTCGTCCAGATTTCATTATCAGTCAGGGGAGTAGTAGCGATGACAGCGACGCGATCGCGCACTGAAGTCAACTCCCGAAAATCAACAGTCATATCTTGATCAATTAAGTGCGCAGCTGCAAAGGGCGCTTGACGCACAATGTAGCTGAGTTTAGTTGAACAGTGGGCAAAAAAGTGTTCTCCATCTGATAGCAAGTAATTAAATACACCAAATGATGCGAGTTGCTCAGTCACTTGACGTAGTACCGGATATAGTTTCTCAAGCGGCGGTTTTTTTGAGGGAAAGCTTTGTCTGAGAGTTTCTAAGATAATACAGAATGCTTTTTCACTGTCGGTGTCACCCACAGCTTGATAAAAGCCCATGTTTTCTGGATTAAAATCGGGTAAATTTCCGTTATGAGCAAACACCCAATACCTCCCCCAAAGTTCCCTTTGGAAAGGATGACAGTTTTGTAAAGCCACTTCGCCTTGGGTGGCTTTACGAATATGGGCAATTACATGGGTAGAGTGGATGGGATAGCGCCGCACCAAATCCGCTACCGGAGAAGTAACAGAGGGTTTGTCATCGATAAAAATCCGACATCCCTTTTCTTCAAAAAACGCTATACCCCAACCATCGCAGTGATCGTCAGTTTTTCCTCCCCTCGCAGAAAAACCTTCAAAAGAAAAGCAGATATCTGTTGGGGTATTACAATTCATTCCCAGCAGTTGACACATCTTCAAAACCTGAGTATCTTATCTGGGATTACAATACTTCAGATCGCTGCCAAAGTTCTGGTGCGATCGCTTCAATCTTAAGATTTCATCGAAATTCCCTATTTTTGGGGTCATTTTATACTTCATCCTTTATCCTTCACTTGACTAAGCAACTAAAAAAGATGTACTAATTCGGCGGGATTTAGTCTTTCGCAGTAGTGCTGTAATATCTTGTGCTGATAAGGGGTGACTAAATAGGTAACCTTGCATTAGCTCACAATCGAGAATTTGTAACAAATTGCGTTGTTCTTCAGTTTCTACTCCTTCGGCAACAACTGCAAGCTTCAGTCCATGTGCTAAGCCAATTATGGCAGTTGTAATCGCTGCATCATGATGATCATGGGATAAATCGCGGATAAAGGATTTGTCAATTTTTATACAATTAATTGGAAAATTTTTGAGATAACTTAAAGAACAATATCCTGTACCAAAATCGTCTATGGATATTGAGACACCTAAATCGTATAATTCACTCAAAATTTTTTGATTGAATTCAATATTTTGCATAGCAATACTTTCAGTTATTTCCAACTCTAAACTCTGGGGTTTTAATTGAGTTTCTGATAATATCTGCGAGACGATCTTTACCAAGTCATGTTGTTGAAATTGTCGTGCAGAAAGGTTAACTGCTACTGAGAGTGAGGATAAACCTAGAGTATCTTGCCAGTATTTAGTTTGAGCGCAGGCTGTTTTTAAAACCCACTCGCCAATGGGTAAAATTAATCCTGTTTCTTCTGCAATCGGGATAAATTTATCAGGTGAAATCAGACCTAATTCTACGTGATGCCAACGCAGTAAAGCTTCTATTTTTGTAATTTTACCTGTAGTAACATTAACTTGTGGTTGGTAGTAAATTTCAAATTCTTGCCGCTCTAAAGCAGAGTATAAGCTATTTTCTAAGTTTAACAATTCAGAAGAGCCAGAATTAATAGCTGAGTGATAAAATTGATAATGGTTGCGTCCTTGGGATTTGACAGTATCTAGTGCAGCATCAGCATGTTTAATTAGGGTTTCTGGATCTTGCCCATGCTTGGGATAAATGGCAATGCCGATACTAGGACTGATATGCAAATGGTAATTTTCTATCTCAAATACTGGTTTGAAAGCGGCTAGGATGCGGTCTTGGATCTGGGCAACTTCTTTAGTATCTTTGATATCTGGTAAAATTAGAGTGAATTCATCGCCTCCCCAACGCGCCAGGGTATCAGTATCTCGCAGAGATTCTTTTAGACGTTGAGCAACACTCTGCAATAATTTATCTCCAATCCCATGACTTAGTGTATCGTTGATAGTTTTGAAGCGATCTAAGTCTAAAAAACATACAGCTAGTTTACTACCAGTTTTTTGCGCCTGTGCTAATGCTTGGTCAAGTCGCTCATTGAATAGTACTCGATTTGGTAGATTAGTTAACAGGTCATGCAAAGCTTGATGACGGATTTTGGCTTCGGCTAACTTGTGCGCTGTGATATCGCGAAAACTCCACACTCTACCCACAATTTCACCAGCTATGCATTGCGGTTGGGAATAGCGCTCGAATACCCTCCCATCCTTAAAGGCGATCGCATCATAAATCTGTGTATCTGGGTTCAGATGTAATTCTCTAATAGTAGCAAGATACTGTCTCGGAGCTTCTAGCTGTTTCATCGCCAATAAAAGCGCTTTTGTGTAATTTCCTGAAGTTATTAGCGACTCAGGAATGCGCCACATCTGGAGAAACTTTTGATTAAAACCTGCAATGATACCTTGGCTATCTACTACTAAAATCCCATCAGCGGTGGATTCTAAAGTTGCACATTGCAAAGACAAGGATTTTTCTAGTTCTGTTTGTATCTTTTTGCGTTCAGCAATTTCTTTTTCTAATTCCGCAGTTCTTTCTTTGACTATATTTTCTAAATGGGAAGCGCAATTTTGAGCAACTTCGCCTAAAGAATTATTCAGTTTGAGACATTCATACTTGTTGAATACTTCTATTAGGCTCTGCTTACTCAACAATTTCTTATTTTTTTGGCTACTTGTTTTTGGTTCTTTTTGAGTTAGCCAAGTAATTTTTTTGAGTTCATAGTTTGAGAGATTTTTAATTTTCGGTAATAGTAAATTTGCTTGATATACGGCTAATATTTTACCTAATAAGTAGGTAAACAAACCAAGCATAACTACAATCGTGGTAGTCTCTTTTATGATGCGCAGTCTTTGTTTAATTTTTCGGAATATTCTCGTGATTTGCATAATCAATCACCTGTTTTAATATGTCGCCAATCCACATTTTCCCTATATAGATATTACAAATAAAATATAATTTTTACAATTATTATGTTTCAGCTTGTGTTTTCAGCAATTGGATTGATGCCTAAGTCATGTTTTAAATTTACTCTCATGATTGTGAGTTTGCGAATAATAAAATATTATATTATTCCTGGCTAATTTCAGTTTTGTAAAAGAAATTAACTTATATATAAAATCTCACTTAGATTAAATAAACCTTTTATATTAAATCTCTAAGGTTTTAATATTATTAACTTAATATTAGATAAAATTTGCAAATCTTAATATAATTTTTACTTAAATTGATAAACATAATTTATATACATTTTGCTCAAATGTAATAATAATTTTATATTTACAATTAAAAGCCTTGATTAATACGCGGTTTGTGGTTGGTTCAAAAATCAAATATGAGTCCTACACCATGTAATTCGTAATTCGTAATTACCTTTCACACAAGGCTGTTCTGTAGATTCTCAAACAATATTATCTGTGCCAATTTGTTATCATTTCTAGACATTTATAGTGCAAGATTTGTATTATCTCCTGAAGTACCCTACAAATTTGGTATTGTTGTTGATGCGATCGCACCCACAATCAGGGTATGACAATTTCTCCTGCCCGAAATTTAAATTAACAACCGTACTTGTGAACCTTGTTGATTTTTATTGACTTCAATCCGGGCTTGAAAAGCTTCTTTGAGGTGGGGCATATGGGTAACGGTGAGGATGCAGGCAAAATCGGAGGCGATCGCATTAATCGCGGCAATCAAGCGATCGCATCCTTCTGCATCTTGAGTACCAAAACCTTCATCGACAATCAACAATTGCAACGCCGCCCCCGCCCGCTGTGCCAATAATTTCGCCAGGGCGAGGCGAATGGCAAAGTTAATTCTAAAAGCTTCCCCACCAGAGTATGTTTCATAAGCCCTTGTGCCTCTCGCATCGGCAATTAAAATGTCTAGAGTATCTATCAGCTTGACATTTTTCTTGGTTGATTTCCCATTGCGTCCAGCTTTTTGGGTAATAAATTGCACATGAAGCTGATTGGCGCTGAGGCGAGAAAGTAATTGATTCGTCTCAGCTTCCAATTGCGGCAACACGTTTTCTATCATCAGTGCTTGGATGCCATTTTTACCAAACGCCTGGGCTAATTCCTGATATACACGCTGTTGCTGCTTGCAAGAAAGCAATTGCTGCTGCTGTTGTTCGTACTGAACTTGTAAGGCTTCGAGTTGCACCGCCAACTGTTCTAAACGCCCTAATTTGGCTAATTGTTCATCGAGTAGTCGTCTGCGTACTTGCAGTTGCTGTTCTAAAGCTTGAATTTGCGCAGTCGGGTTAGCAGTTTCCTCTAACTGTTGTTGAATACTGTCGATTTGGCTAGCTAGTATTTGCCGTTCAGCCAATCGCGCAGTTTTGGCTGCTGCTAATTCTTGCGATCGCGTCTGGAGTTGCGGATATTGCTGCTGGGCTGATAACATCTGTTGATGGCGTAACTGCCAAGATTGATTTTGTCTGACAGCCATCCGCAATTGATTGTGCTGCTCAGAACTGTAGCCGAGTTCTGTAATATAACGATCGAGGGCGGCTATTTCTCTGGCACAGTCAGAATCAGTGTGTTCTTGCTCGATTCTCGTTCTCAATTGGGCAATAGCAGCTTCTAGCTCTGGTTTGCGGGCTGCGAGTTGGGTTTGGCGCTTATTTGCGTCTTTAATCTGCTGGAGTTTAATTTCTGCCCACCGCCAGCGCTCGACTTCACTCCGCGCTAGGGCATGATCTTGCTCATTATAATTGAGTTGTTGCAGATATTGGTCTAATTGCCGCAGTTCAGCTTGTTTATCTGGGGCGTAATCACCTAATTGTAGCGATCGCTCTAAATGTTGTCTTTCCAGCGCAATTTGTTGTAGTTGTTGTTGCACATCGCTGGTAGCTTCTAGTTG
Source organism: Calothrix sp. NIES-2100 (assembly GCF_963875285.1). NCBI lineage: Bacteria > Bacillati > Cyanobacteriota > Cyanophyceae > Nostocales > Calotrichaceae > Calothrix > Calothrix sp. NIES-2100. Next base: position 5,261,128 of record NZ_CAWNLA010000001.1, on the reverse strand, counting down.
GGCGGCTAACTGTCCCCGTTGTTCGCGCAAAGTATCATAAGTTGCTAACTGTTGAGATATATCTCTGTATTCTTGCCTAAGCACTTGAATCTCTCTGTCCGATACAGCCATTTGTTCTCGGACTACCCAAAATTGACCCTGTGTATCTTTTAACTCTTCTTCAGTTTTTTCCACCACTCGGTTCCAGTGATGTTCATCAAGGGGACGTTCACACAATGGACACAGCGCATTGGGATTTTGGAGCATTTGCAGTTTTTGCTCTAATTCTCCCATGAGTTTCTCATAATCTCGTTGATGCGCTTGCAGCCGTTCAATAAAATGTCGCCTTTCCTGTCCTTTTTCTTGGACTCGTTGCAAATAAACCCGCTTTTTCTCCAATTCTTCAATTTGAATCGCCACATCCATCACTGCTTGTTGGAGTTGCGGTTGGCGATGTTGCTGGCGTTGGAGTTGATTTTCTGTCGTTGCTAGCTGTTCAATCCGCGCCACCAAACCCGCATGAAATCTATCGAGTTGGCTTTGTAAAGTTGCGCGTTGTTGCAATAAGGGACTCACCTGCATTTGCAGTTGATCGAAATGCGCTACCCGTTGACGTGCTGCTGTGAGTTGGGCTAAAGCAGTTTCCACCTCAGCGGATTTTGTCAGCGTTTGCTGAATTTCTCGCTCTTGTTGCTGCAAAGCTTCTAATTGGGCTTGGGCTTGTTGCAGTTGGCGTTCAATTTCCTGAATTTGTTTGCTTAGTTGCTGTTGCTTTTGTTGACGAGTTTGCCCAGCGCGGCTATATTCTACAAATTTGGTAGCAAAAGCTTCTTCTTGCGATTGCAGATTTTGATAATGAAGATATCCGGCTTTAATTTCGGCTTCTTGACTTAATATCTTTTCTAATTCGGAGATTTGACTTTTAACAGCTAACTGTTCTTGTTGGAGGCGATCGCAATCTTGGGTAAGATTTTGGTATTGCTGTCTTACAAAACTCAGTTGTTCAACTTTAGTTTGCCGTTGGTGCTGGACAACTTGCAAACTTTGTAATTGAATCGTCTCAAAAGCTTGCACCTGTTGCAGTTGGTTATGTTCTGCTTCTAACTCGGCTTTTTGGGCTTGAGTAGTCTCCCGTTGTTGTAACTGAATTTTAATCGACTCTAAAGAACGCTCCAATTCCTCCGCCCGTGCTTTAAACTGACGGGATGATTCCTTTGCTCGTTCTTCCAAATCATCATACTGATTGAGTTTTAATAACTCTGCTAAAATCTCCTTGCGTTCAGCCGGACGCTTGAGCATAAATTCATCCGCCCGACCTTGACGCAGGTAGGCAGAATTAATAAAAGTATCGTAATCCAGCTTGATATGTTCTAAAATCAAATCTTGGGTGGCTCTGACTCCTTTACCTGTCAGCGGGCGAAAACCAGAAGGCGTTTCGATTTGAAATTCCAAAGCACTAGTTCCACTCCGTACACGGGTGCGAATTACCCGGTATTTTTGCTGATTACTTTGGAAAGTGAAATCAACCCGAACTTCTTTAGATCCTGAATGAATCACATCATCTTCAGCAGCGGCGCGGCTTTCACCCCAAATTGCCCAAGTGATTGCTTCCAGAAGGGAAGATTTACCCGCACCATTGGAACCACAAATACAAGCTGTATGCAAACCCCGGAAATCTAAAGTTGCATCACGATAACTGAGGAAATTTTTAAGAATTAGTTGTACTGGGATCATTGAGGCTATTGGGCCACATTAACTTTTAATGATTAACAGTAAAGATGTACTTATTGTTAGTTTAGCTATCTACATCTTGCTATTCTAGTCTTGAAGACTTCAATTTTACAAAAATTAACAATATAATGATGAGTTTTTTCTTGTTGGCTGAAAGATTTTTGTCAACTTCAAAGAAAAATGAAACTTTCCCTCAATTCATCTCTCTGCTAAACCTCTCTCCTATAAAGCTGCGGTGTACACACAAATCCTAAATTCGGAGTTAGCAAAACTGATTACCCTCTGCGTCCTCTGCGGTTCAAAAAATTGTCCTGAAGGGCGGGGAAACCCATACGTGTCAACTTAACGTGAAACCCTTGCCAAGATATGATTTGATACAAAATCACGTAGCACCAAGATCCGCGCTACCCCACCCCAGTTTTGTCTAAAAGCCAAAACGTCCCCTCCCCGTTTACGGGGAGGGGATTGAGGGGTGGGGTAAAATGCCTGTGGAATAAGCGTTTTGACTTAAGTTGACACCAATGGGGGTTTTCCCGCCCCTACAAATACATTTGTCGTATAAATTATGACAAATGACAAATGACCAATGACTAATGACTAATTAGCTTTGCCATTCTCCTGGAGTTGCTGCAATTGCGCATCATTGATCCAAATCGCTTGTTGAGGTACAGGAATAGTGATTCCGGCTTGATCAAAGGCGATTTTGAGACGACGGCGGTATTCCCGCGCCACATCCCATTGTTTGAGTGGCTGAGTTTTAATCCAGACACGAATAATTAAACCGCGATCGCCAAAATTATCAACTCCCAAAACTTTTGGTGTTTCGACAATCTGATGCTGCCATAATGGATCTTCATCCATATCCATAGCAACAGTGCTAATTATCTTCAGAACTTCGTCGATATTAGCTTGGTAGTCTACGGGAATGGTTAAATCGGCTCTTGACCAACGGCTAGAAAGATTTGCAACGATTTTGATTTCACTATTGGGAATAGTGATTAACCGCCCTTCGGAATCCCGGACTTGAGTCATCCGCAAATTCAGATTTTCTACTAAACCTCCCACTGTTCCGACATTAATCACATCGCCTAAAGCGTACTGGTCTTCTAGGATAATCAAAAAGCCGTTAATCGCATCTTTAATCAGGTTTTGCGAAGCTAGGGAAACTGCAACACCCACCAGACTCGCACCCGCTAATAAGGGGACGATATCTATCCCCAAAGCGATGAGTGCTAGGAAAAAGCCAACTGTCACACAGGTAATAGTTGCAATACTTTTAGTTACGCCAGAAAACGTAGAAACACGTAATTGTAACCGTTCGGAAGTATCGGAGTTAAATAAAGCACCGCTGCTGATGAGAGTGGAGGTAAAGCGGTCAATCAAAGCGTAGCTAAAACGGATCGCTACATAAGTTCCCAGCGCTACAATACCCAATCTCAGGGGAATTTGCGCAGCTGAGAGAATTGCTAATTGCCAAACTCGCGTGTAGGGGAATAGACCTAAGATGATAAAAGTACCACCTCCCCAAATTCCTGTTTGAGATAGCTGAAACAGGCGTTTTTTAACTTCGTGTAAATGCTGATGTTGCTGTTGTTTGAGTTGAGTAGTAATTTGTTGGGTTTGGCGAGAAGCCGGGGGAGTAGGATTGATTGTATGTCCTGAAGAACGACGCTGCCAACTATAGACACCCCAACTAGCCAAGAGCATTGCCACTGCGATCGCAGCTGCTATTTTACCCTGATCGATGATGTATTGCGTATTTCGCTCTTGTTTAGCTCTTTGCAAGGCTTCTTGCAAAGTATCTGTGATTTGATTGGCTGTAAGTGTTGCATCTTCCTCTCGCAGTCTTGCGTCTTCAGAAGTAACGGTCATCAGGTATTGACCGTTGATGGTAATTACAGGGACTTCTTTGACTTTTTCTACCTGGACATTGATGGTTTGTGCAGATGAACGCAGGTAATTTTGGCTAATTTCATTCAAGTTTTGTTGAATATTTTGCGATCGCTCTGGAAAATTGCTTCTGGTTGCTGCTATTTGAAACAACCTGCGACCGTCTAAATAGATCCAGCCATTAACAATTCTATTGTCTGAATCTTTACTTACACTACTAGGAGTTGGCAAGTTAGGTAAAAAGGGAATTTGGGCTGTAGCTTTGGGTACTGAGACAACGGCGATCGCCATTGAACTCATCAGCGCCAAAAATTTAAAGCGCACTCCAACACCTCCTTGCGTAAAATCTTCTGTTGAATTCCTCCCCTGCTATCCTCCACAATAAATTTAAGTAAATGTACCTATCTAAAGTTTAATTTGTCTTTTGAGGTGAGATGTTTTTGAATTTGCTTATTATCTATCTTTAGGCAGATGACATCATACTTTATTTACTGTTTGTAAGGACTACAGGAGTTTTGGATATTACTTTGATCCAGGATAAAGGAAAAATTAAAAAAGTATAAATTAAAAACGCAGTACATATGCTCACAACCAGCGGCGCAACAGCAGTTGTTTTATAATTCAAAAATTCATATTTGATGTTCATAAATTCATCATTCCACTTGAGCTTTCGGTTGACATAAGAGCGATCAAACGTCAAGCTAGTTCAGAGAACCTTCGACTAGTGTTTGGCGATTACAGCCAAAAATTGCCAGTCGTGGAATAATCTATTAGAGTACGTAAAGGTTACGTACCTTTTTTGACTTTTTAGAGGACATATTTGATGACCGCAACTTCTCCCCGATTAAAGCACGAGGTTAAAGACCTCGCCCTAGCTCCCTTGGGAAGACAGCGCATTGAATGGGCTGGACGCGAAATGCCAGTTTTACGGCAAATCCGCGATCGCTTTGCTCAAGAAAAACCCTTTGCAGGGCTGAGACTAGTGGCTTGTGCCCACGTTACCACAGAGACAGCACATTTAGCGATCGCGCTGAAAGCTGGTGGTGCAGATGCAGTGTTAATTGCTAGCAATCCCCTCTCAACTCAAGACGACGTAGCAGCTAGCCTCGTTGTCGATCATGAAATTCCCGTTTTTGCCCAAAAAGGCGAAGATAACGAAACCTATAACCGCCACGTCCAAATAGCTCTCGACCACCGCCCCAACATCATTATTGATGATGGTAGTGATGTCGTTGCCACCCTCATTCAGCAACGCCAACATCAAATTGCTGATTTGATTGGTACCACCGAAGAAACGACAACCGGAATTGTGCGGCTACGCGCCATGTTCAGAGATGGCGTTCTCACCTTCCCCGCAGTCAATGTTAACGATGCTGACACCAAGCATTTCTTTGATAACCGCTATGGTACAGGGCAATCCACCCTAGACGGGATTATCCGCGCCACAAATATCCTGCTGGCTGGTAAAAGCATAGTCGTTGTCGGTTATGGCTGGTGTGGTAAAGGTACAGCACTCCGCGCCCGTGGTTTAGGTGCCAATGTAATTGTCACCGAAATCGACCCCATCAAGGCAATTGAAGCTGTAATGGATGGTTTCCGCGTCCTGCCAATGGCAGAAGCCGCATCTCAAGGTGACTTATTTATCACAGTTACAGGTAACAAACACGTAATTCGTGGTGAACATTTCGACGCGATGAAAGACGGCGCGATCGTCTGTAACTCTGGTCACTTCGATATTGAACTTGACCTGAAATACTTGGCTAATCAAGCTAAAGAAATCAAGCAAGTACGTCCCTTCACTGAAGAGTATAAATTGCCAAGCGGCAAATCAGTGATTGTTTTAGGCGAAGGCCGCTTAATTAACCTCGCCGCTGCGGAAGGACACCCCAGCGCCGTTATGGATATGAGCTTTGCTAACCAGGCTTTAGCAGTGGAATACCTAGTGAAGAACAAAGGTAAACTCGAACCTGGTTTACACTCAGTTCCAAGAGTTGTGGATGAAGAAATTGCCCGCCTGAAATTAGAGGCTTTGGGAATTCACATCGATACCTTAACAGCAGACCAAATTGAGTACACCAATTCTTGGACTTCTGGAACCTAAAGCTAACCCTTAATTTAGGGTTGCAGATATAACTTAATTGTTGAATGGGATGGGCAAGTTGCCTATCCCATTTTTATGTGTTTAAGTAGTGTTCAATAAAATTTATGGCTCATATTGCTACTTAATTATTGCATTCTGGTAAATCAAAAAATGGGAAGAAGAGAATGTTAAACGATGCTGAACGTTATATTCCTTCAGAAGAACAATATCTAGAGGCATTTTACTCAATTTATGAAGGATTAACTCCAGGACACAAAGCCATCTTGGATAAGTTGTATCAGCATTGTTACTTTATGAAAGACAATCGCAGATTACGAACTTGGCAATTATCCCAAGCTGCGGAATATGATGGTGACTCTCCTGGGCAAATAGGTCATTTAGGTGCAAAGTTCTGCAAATTTTTTGGACTAGAACATGATGAATTTGGACAACCAGCACTAGCAATAATTAGTTGGTTTAAAGATGAAATAAATGGCTATTGGTATATTGAGTTAATCCCCGAAGCGGCTAGAGCATTTCAGCGTTTTCGCCTGGAAATTGTCTAATCTAAATGTTAGCTCTTAGCAGGACCATCGATACCGCTGTGGCTGGAGTTGCAATTATGTAAATAGGCGATCGCAACTCCAACCCGTCGAACTCATGTATATTTAGCGATCGCTGTTATCATCTGTAGTAAGTTCCAAATCTTCCTTAGAAGCAGGCAGAGCTTTTAGATCCCTACCTGCAATCCTCTTTTGTTGCTGCTTTTCAAATATGTTTGAAGCCTTTTCAAAAGCTTCTTGAATGGTTGAGGTTTCACAAATTATCTGCTCAACCTTCTTGTGGCCTGTAGCTAGTTCTTCAAATTTAGGCACCCAAAAATCATGTATATCAGGAACAGCACCAATGATGTCGTAAGGGCTAGGCGCAATGTATATGAGCAGGCTAAGGCCCCATGCTTTGACACGTTTATACAAGGGATTATTCTTGTCATTATCCTTAAGGCTATGCTCTGCCATCACTAAATCACTCACCAATAATTTAGTAGCTTTTTCTAGCCCTTCAGTCCCGTCTATATAATATCTGCGTATTGCTTTTAGTATATCTTCAATCCGTTCTATCAAAAACCTCTTTAGCTCTTTAGATAAATCAGATTCAAAAATTCTCTCCAAAAGACTGCTGAACTCACTTTTGAGTTTATCTAGAAAGTCCTGCTCTAGAAATATTGCAGGATTCTGATCATTAAAAAAATATGCTAGTGCATCTAGTGTATTGAGAACACCTTTATCCTTAATATAAGTAGCAAAAGTTTCCCATTTTGTGTTCCACACATGATTAACAATAAAAACGTGATGCAGTTCCTCTATTGTCTGTAGATATCTATTTATGTTTGCTTTATTTCTTATGGTTCTCGCTTCCTCCTCAGCCTTATTCAAAAGCTCATAAAAATCCACAATATTTTGGGGCTGATTACTTAGCTTCATTACCTTTAATAAGATAGGCCCAGATGCTTGATTTCTATCTCCATTGCTAACTGCCTCAGTAAGCATTTCTTCCAGTCTTCGTAGAGCATTAGATTGCTGCATCATTCAACTCAAGTATATATATGGCAAATCTGTGAATTCAGTTATATTATAGACATTCAAAATTAAGTAGTAGAGTAAGTGATGCTCATGGCAGACTAATAACTTGCTGGGAGCGGATTGACGCGAGATTTTAGTCTGGATACAAAGGTTACTTGCAGCGAGCCACTGAACCCCCTTACAACGTCCAAATTCCAATGGAAAGGTAAACTTATGCAAGCCAAACTTCAGGAGCAACTTTCTTCCGCTGATGCCGAAGTCATCTTAGAACGCTTACCTGAACAAATTCGAGCTGCTCTAATTACTCGCGCTGCTGAAATTGAATATCCAGTTGAAGCAGTTATTGAGATGGCGATCGCTAGTTTCCTTGACACAGAGGCGTTAGGTTTTGCAGATTGCAAGCCAGGACGCGGACAATAAAATTTTTACGCAGTAACCTCCAAAAATTTGTAGGCAAAGCATCTAAAAAACACAAAACTGAAGGTTTCAAGGCTGGTTCGTGATGCATTGCAGCCGAGAACCTGGATACTGGAAACGTCGTAAATAGTCGTAGTTGCTAGCAAGCGAACACTGCGATGCCTTCTCTTCGAGACGCTTCGCGAACGGCAACGTCTCCGACGAACGCATTTTTAGCCGAGAAAATTTCGTATAATCGCCTCAATTAAGTAATTTGGCAGAATTTAGGTGTATAATTCAATATTCAAATAGGGATATGAGATCGAATAATTCCGGATAACTCTCCCAAATCGGGTAATTAAGCGGAAATTTACTGTCTAATCAATAGTTAACGGGTAATAAAATTTAATATCTCTAAAACTAAAGTTCTGGCGTTGCATAAAGTAAGGGATGATTGAGCAAATTTAAAAATCTTTCCCCCTGTTTTCCATAGCTGCCTACATTCATCCTACTATGTTGCAACGCTAACTAAAGTTCTCTTACATACCTATCTATCAGGAGAATGTGATGCGTGCTAAAAATATATTTACCACCCTGATTTTTCTAGTGGTTTTTGCATGGGTAACTTTATTCACTCAACAGGGAATAAATACTTTTGCCCAAACTAGAAACCAAGCAGTAACCTCCAGCCAGTCGAGTAAAGTTGACCTTAACCTCAGTAAGAGTAAAGAAATTGGTTTTGTTTACGAAGCTTTTTTGAGTCCTCATCAGGAACCAGGTGAAGAGGAGAATGCACCAAAAATCATCCCGTCATCTCTGCGATCTACAGCACCTTCTGTTAAGAGAAATCAGCGTAAGTCAGCAGGACATGGGGTGGTGCGATTCACTAAAGACTTGAGTAAAGCATTTGTCGATGTTCGGGTTGAAGGCGTAAATGCCAAAGATATAGTCATGTTTCATATCCATTGTGGCAACCCAGACGTACTCGGACCGATTATAGTTGACTTTGCTCTTGCTGGCGACATTCAGCAGAACTTCGCTGATAATCTTTTTTCATTAGAAGTGACAAATGAAAATATCGAAAAGACCGCTAATTCTGCGAGTGATATTGTAGGGGTTTACACCTTAGGATGTCCAATTGAATCAGGGAAACCGGGAAAAGTCAAAACAATTGCGGGAATGGAGCAATTTGCCAAACGTAGCGAACTTTACTTTAACTTACATACAAAAGGTCAGACCTTTTTCGGAGATATGCGGGGTAAACTCAATCCAGTACAGAGTTAACTTCCCAGGACTGCTGAAAGAACTTAATCGCCCGTTGCTACTTAAGCGATCGCACTAATCTGTTAAGTAGACGGGCGATTTAATTTTGCACAATTACTTATGAGATTTGATTTCTCCAGTAATTCTGGAAAGAATGCTGGGTGCGTTAATGTAGTGTTATGCACCAAATGCAGAAGGTGCTTTACTAAAAACTATGCATTACCCGCACCGTAATGCATCCTACAGAATTTCACTACCTCTAGTTATTCCCAATGACTAATGACTAATGACTAATGACAACTGACCAACTTTTATTTGTGCTGCTTTATTTAAGAAGATGGATTTACTTTCAGAACCTTTAAGTACGGAATATTTAAATATTGAAATTCCCGGACTATCTCAGTCATTACGCAATACTAAGATAGTTCAAATGTCAGATTTTCATTATGATGGATTGCTGTTATCTGAAGAATTGCTGGCACAAGCAATTAATACTAGCAATCAATTTCAACCTGATTTAGTAGTACTTACAGGTGATTTTGTCACTAATATTCCCCAACCAATATATCAACTAGCAAAACGTTTAAAAAGCTTAAAAAGTCGGGCTGGTATTTATGCTGTTTTAGGCAATCATGATTTATATTTTCCTAATTCCAAAGCCGAAATAACTAAGGCTTTAACTAATGCTGGTATTCAAGTTCTGTGGAATCAAGTAGCCTATCCTTTAGGTTCTGGGTTAGCATTAGTCGGGCTTCCTGATTATTGGTCGCCGGAATTCAATCCAGCATCGGTCATGGGGCAATTGGATGTGAATACGCCTCGGATTGTATTATCTCATAATCCAGATAGTGCAGAAGCATTGCAAAAGTGGCGCGTGGATTTACAACTTTCAGGACATACTCACGGGGGTCAAATAGTGATTCCCGGAATTGGTTCTGTACCTTACTGGATTTCTTCATCGCGTCAGAACATTCCGGAATTCCTTTGGCCTTGGATACCTTTTTTACAGGGAAAATGGCCAAAAGTTGTAAAAAATTGGCAATGGAGTCAAGGTTTACATTGGGTGGGAAAAAACCAACTTTATGTGAATCGTGGTTTAGGAACTTTTCCCCCTGGACGTTGGTATTGTCCGCCAGAAGTAACTGCGATCGCTTTGGTTTAGTCATTTGTCATTTGTCATTTGTCATTTGTGAAGAAATTATAGATTGTGGACTGTGTTCACTGAGTTTCGACTATGCGGGAATCGAGCGAAGTCGAGATTCAACTACTACGAAGTTGAGATTCAACTCCTGCGAAGCCGAAGTGTTGACTATGCACTTTTGACGAAGATAAAAGATAAACAAATATGAGTGACGCACTAACTGAAAAAATTCAACGGGATTTTGACAGGCTGGCTTTACTTCAGCCGGTGAACTGGGATCATAATAATCATTACCACGGTTTTTTACTCCAGCAATTATCACCCCATTGTGAAAGGATTCTCGATATTGGCTGTGGTACTGGAGTTTTTACTCGGCTGTTAGCGCAACGGGCTGATCGTGTGACGGCGGTAGACTTATCTGCGAAAATGATCGAAGTCGCGCAGCAACGGTCTCAAAGTTATGCCAATATAGATTTCCAAGTAGCGGATATATTGCAATGGCAGTTTCCCTTTGAGTATTTTGATGCGATCGCTTCGATTGCTACAGTTCATCATTTACCCTTGGAAGTATTATTACCCAAAATTCAGGCGGCTCTCAAACCGGGTGGTAAGCTGGTAATTCTTGATTTGGTGGAATCAGAAGGGATACAGGATTTAGTAAGCGATGGAATCGCTTTTCCCTTAAACTTGACATTGCAACTATTGAAAAACAAACGCCTCAGACCGACACCAGAAGCGATTGCAGCATGGCAAGAGCATGGTATGACAGACAAATATCTGACGCGATCGCAAGCAAAACAAATATATCAGCAATTTTTGACCGAAGCTCAAGTCAGAAAGCATCTGTTCTGGCGTTACTCAGTTGTCTGGGAAAAATCATCCCCTCAGCAACTTAATTAATCACACAGACTACTAGCCTTTCAGTTAAGCACTAAAGTCCTGACTACGAAATAATTGACTAAGAAGTTGCGGGCAATTCTCGCCAATAATCGGCATACTTAAAGAAGGAGAGCAGTTTAAACAACTCTCTGCTATCTGAGGCGTGAAGGTAAACCAGCGACAATGAGACGTACAACCACTAGTAGATCGGCTAATAGTTCTAAATCTTCTGCATTCCAACCTTCTCTATTTAACTTCACCACCATAGCGATTTTGGGGGGCGTTCTTGTTTTAGGAATTGGAATTGGCATTGCTTTTAGCTCGACAACCACTTTATCCCCATCTAATGTGGCTTCCCGTGAATTTATTGATACCAAAGCACCAAACCCTGAGATTTGCGTGCAATACGGAGCCAGCGCTATGGTGATGGATGCGAGACTTTTTGTCACTCTCAATCCTTTCAATGTCTACGTTGCTCAACCTAGTATGCGCCCTGGATGCGTTCTCCGCCAAAATAACTGGGCACTTTTAGAGCAGCGAAAGCTAGTAACATCTGAGCAGGTAAGAGAATGTAAGAACCGCCTGAACACTTTTGGCTTCACAGGTAACTTGGACACTGACAAACCTGATATTAGATGTATTTACCAGAATGAGTCTGCGCAAAACTTTTTCATGTCTCAACCAGGAGCAGTTGCGCCAACGCAAGAAACGGATAGATTTTAATAGTTTACTCACCAAAGTCAAAGATGAGGGAGTAGGGGAAGATGAGGATGCATTGTCCTCCTTGTCTACCTTGTCTCCCTTCCCTCATCCTCCTTATCCGATTAATTTCGTGTTTTGGGAATAGGTTGACCAAACTCAATCACTGGTGTTTCTCTAAAATTAGATGGATATTGAGGAATTGTGGGAATGGGAAAATCAGGCTGGGTTATTGGAGCAGGGTTGCTCAAGTTATTAGGTTGATTGGAAAAAATGGGTGGAGGAAGTGTAGAACTGGGTAGTTGAGATTGGTTATTAGGTAAAAGAGGCGGTACAACAACAAATGGTTGCTGTTGGTTAGTCGGTATTACTGGCAAGTTGTTAGATGGTGGCGGTAACGTAAAAAAGGGCAATTGTTGGTTATTAGTTATTGGTTGACTAATAGGTTGTTGTGGATAGTTATATGGGATTTGGGGTAAGTTATTAGGTTGTTGTGGATAGTTTACAGGTTGTACAGAATTCCTATAACTCGAATTGAAAGGACGTAAAACCCAACGTGTGGGATTTTTTTTAGACACAGGTTGCAATTTCACCTGATTTGGATCTAAATAACTTCCTGGTGCTAAATCCAAAACAATCCGAGTAACACCTGGATTCAATTGAGAAACACGGACTCTTTGGATAGCTCCAGAATAATTTTGTTGTGTAGGAACATAGCCCAATTTAGTATTAGGTAAATCTACAACAATCCGGGGGGGCTGGGGGAGATAAAAGTAGTGAGGTGTTGTCCCTGCTGAGAGCGAAAATTCTAGTTGTAGAGACTCTGGAGAAAAGTTCCAATTATCAAGTCTAACTAATGGTGCGCTAATAGTTCTTCCATTAGTTTGCGGTGGTAAATTTGCAGAATTGGGAGCTTGTAGCTGCTTCGTTACTGGGTTCGCACTAATGCTACCTGCTTGCAGCGCAATTGATGTATATACACCAAACCAGCTAATACCAAATAGCAACTTGCAAAATTGGCAAAATTTTTTAGTCTTTAAACCTTTGTCCATGATTTTTATCTTTTGTATCTTGAGCTATCTGGCATTTTTCTATCCTGGTTAATAGATAATTCGTCATTTGTCATTTGTCATTCGTCATTCGCTATTCACGTTTAAGGTGAATTAAGTTTTGCGACAGTTGTAATTTACTAGGTCGTTCCAAAACAATATTTTCAATTACGAATTACGAACTATTTTAATGGCTTTTTAACTTCTGAGATCTCTCCTGATTTTTTTCTGGTACAGCAGTAAATCTAAACGTTCTAGTGCTGCCACTTAAGGCTAATTGACCTGTTAAATTGCCTTTGTCCAACAATTGCATTTGCATTGTAGCTGAGTGAACGAGTGAATTTGAGGCAGAGGCAATATTACACAGAATGCCTCTGTCAATTTTCCCAGATAAACTTAGATTTCTATCGCTGAAAATGCCAGATAGATAATCGTTTTTTGGATGGCTATTGGGAGTTTCAGCATTAGTATTAGCTGCTACGAAAGCAGCATTTAAGTAAATACCTGATTGCTGAATATTGAGGATTAATTTCTCTGGTTTTTCACAGTTGGGGATGTCTTCTACTAAAGCAAGACGATAGTGACCCTGAATAGCCGGAGGAGCTTTGAGACTGGTTTCTCCGTAAGCGCTGACAACTTTAAACAACAAGAGAACTCCAGCTATTGTCACTCCATAAAAGATTAAGGATTTGAATTTAAAATTATTCATGTTGTCACATTTTTGCTGCTGATTCTTGAGTGCTGATTTCCGAAAGAACGGAGGATAAATGAGAGGTGACTTGACTATAGCGACGGGTGATCAGCAAAGAAGAACGACATTGAATTGCTAGCTGATCTGTGTATCTTCCTAGGGTTTGGCGTTCGATACCCCAAGCGCGGCTAGTACCAGCAATTGTCAGGTCTACGGCTTCGGAAGCTGTGACGACGGCTTGAATTGGCTCTGGGGCTTGTATCGGTTTGATTTCAATGCGATCGCGTACATTCTTTGGTAATCGCTCCATCATCGTGTGTAGCTCATAACTCAATTCATCGTTGACTTGATTTTCGGAAATCAACTGTAATATTTGTAACATACAAGTATCACGATTGATCAGCAATCTCAAGGCAAGTACCAGGGCTAAATCATCATGGATATTTGCCGAGTAGGGCACTAACAAGCTTTCTAATCGCTCTCCGCCTCGGTCAATAAAAACTGCTACATCTACGGGTGCAGTGGTGAGAATTTGACCGACTCTACCGCCTAAGCGATTGTTACTAAAAGCTGGGCGATGCCAACCGACTAAAATCAAGTTAGGTTGCTCAATTGTGGCAATTTCTGCGGTTTCTCTAGCAACGTTGCTGGAAATACGGATTATCGGTTGGACATAAGAACGTGTTGTGGGCGGTTCGAGAGTATTAATTAAATCTTCTAGTTGTTGACGGCGTTGCTCAATTAACCGGTTAGCCTCAACTGGTGTATTCTCAAACGCATAGTCTTCTTCAAATTCAATCAGACTGAGGGGATGAACTACAGCAGGTTGACGATAGTTGAGGGCGATCGCTACTGCTAACTGCAATAAGCCCTTTTGGGTGCTAGGATTAGCTACTGGTACTAAAATTCGGTACTCGCTACCAACAGTAGTTTCTCCTTCGGTTTCTGTCAGTTCTGGCTCTAAGCGATCTAACCTGATCAGTTTTTTCGGATATGTCCATTCCAGTAATGGTGAGGTCATAAATGTGGTGACTAATGCCATAATCACCAACATGGTAAAGAGTACAGGAGAAATGACACCTAAGTCTAAACCAATGTTGAGAACAATTAACTCGGTCAAGCCGCGAGTATTCATTAACCACCCCAAGGCTGAGGCTTCTCGTTTATTAATCCCACTGACACGAGCTGCGACATAAGTACCAATATACTTACCTGCGATCGCCACTCCTAAAACTAATGCACACATTAACCACAATTCTGGACGGTTGAGTAACCCAATTTGCGTCCGCAACCCACTAAAAGCAAAGAACACCGGGAGCAAAAATACTAAGACAAAATCTTCGGTTTTTTCCGCTAATTCCCTGACTAAATCTGCATTTTTGGGCATGGCTGCACCGAGTAAAAAGGCTCCAAAAATCAGGTGAATGCCAATTAATTCGGTAATCAAAGCCGAAGCGACCACAGCCATATAAATCAAGGCTACTACTAATTGACTTAAGCGCCCTGTGCGCTGGTAGTAGGTGGCTAGGCGTTGCAGAAACCAACGCCCAGCTGTGAGCATGAAGCCGATATAGAGTATGCTTTCGATAATTGTGGGGAATGCACCGACAATATTACCTTCTCTGGCAACTGCGATCGCTACTGCTAACAAGCACCAAGCTGTGACATCATCCACAGCGGCGCAAGTTAAAGCCAATGTCCCTAAGCGCGTTCCGTGCAAGTTATTCTCTGTAATAATCCGTGCTAGTACAGGAAAGGCTGTAATTGACATCGCCGCCCCCAAAAATAGGGCAAAGGCGGTAAAGGACACACTAGCATTAGAAACCAGCGGATAAAGCAACATCGCTAGCAGTGTGCCTAAAGAAAATGGCACTAAAATACTCACATGAGAAGTCAAAACTGCTGTTTCTAACTGACCACTGAGGTATTTCGGATTAAGCTCCAACCCAATGAGAAACATGAAAAATATCAGTCCCACTTGCGACAAAACATTCAAAAATGGAATTGTCTCAGGTGGAAATACGGCTTCGGCTACTGATGGCGCAATCAGACCGAATAGAGAAGGGCCAAGCATAATCCCGGCCACAATCTCACCAATTACCAGCGGTTGCTTCACTGACTTAAATGCCAGTCCTACTAACCGTGACAGTCCAATAACAATCAGCACCTCAAACAAAACGAGTATTACTGTGTGCATAGTTTCCTCGACAGTGACTATCCGGTTTCCCTAAGATGATTCTTCAAATCACTAGAAAATGTCAACCTTTTATACACACTCCAGGTATAATCGTGCCAGGTTATGATGTTAATTCTTGTTACAACATTGATGGAATCATCAGCAATTAAGTGTGGTTAATTTAACACTCAAGATAATTCGTAATTCGTAGTGACGCTCGTTCCTCGCTACCGCTTCGCTAACGTAATTCGTAATTATTACGCCAAGAGTGTGAGGTTTAGCAATGCTAGAACCTTAGAGCAAATTTGGGCTTACGCGGGAGATTTTTCGTAACTTGTACCTTGCAATAAAAAGGCAACTAGTGGCGATGCCATCAATGTTGTGACAATTGCCATAATAACCATGATAGTAAATAAAGTTGGGGTAATTACTCCTTGCTCCAAACCAATATTGAGGATAATTAACTCCATCAAACCACGGGCATTCATCAGCGCCCCAATAGTTGCTGATTCCCGCCAATTTTCGCCGGCGAATTTGGCGGCTAGCATACAAGCAATACCTTTACCAAGAATGGCGATCGCCACAATTAACAGTGTAATTCCCCACAAAGTAGGTGTATTTACTAGTCCAATTTGAGTATTAAGTCCAGAGAATACAAAAAATATCGGCAGTAAAAACGCCGTAGTCAAAAATTCTGTGCGATCGCGGACTTGTTCGGCAAATTCTCCTCTAGGCATGGCTGTGCCTAAAATAAAAGCACCAAATACTGCATATATGCCTATGGCATCAGTAAACCACGCACCAAACATCAACACCATCAACACTAAAGTCAAAGTCTGAATTGTCACACCACCATCTTTGTCAGTCATGCGAGTAAAAATAGTTAATGCAGGCCTACCCACAAACACTGTTAATAATACGTAGCCAATGCCACCACCAATGGCAAAAGCAGCAATACTACTATTAGCATTGATACTCGCTAGGACAATAGCTAATAAACACCATGCAGTCGCGTCATCTATGGAACCTGCTGCTAATGCTAAAGTGCCAAAGGTAGTTTTGGCGATACCCCGTTCATAGAGCATCCGGGCTAACATGGGAAAGGCGGTAATCGACATAGAAGCGCCTAGATATAAAGCCGCAGCCCAAGGAGTCACTCCCGCTTTGAATAAATCGCCCTTACCGTATAAGAAAAAAGCGGCGATCGCACCTAAACAAAAAGGCGCAATTATCCCTGCACCAGATACCAAACCTGCACTCTTCAGGCGCTGCTTAATCAGATCGGTATTAAATTCCAAGCCAATCAAAAACATATAAATTACCAACCCAATTTGACTGATAGCAAAAAGAATTGACATGGAAGGATTAGGGATTTTTGCTCCCGTCGCTAGCAATAGAGGTGCTTTGGGAAATAGCCATTGCTGTAACTCTGGGCTAATTAAGCCAAACAATGACGGCCCCAACATCACACCAGCAATCATTTCACAAACAACATCAGTTTGTCCCAGATATCGTTTCCCAAAAATAGTTACCAGCCTACAAGTTACCAAAATTACCGTTAATTGCAGTAATAGCTTGAGTACTAGCTCAAAATTTGACATTTTATCTTCCTGATAAATAATAGGGAAAATCCTTTAGATATAGCAATCTTAAGGCAAGAGCAAGCTGATCGCGATCGCTGAATTTAGATCCCTGACTTCTTGAAGAAGTCGCTGATCTGGGTTGTAATTTAGAAGTTAGTTGTTTACAGATTGCGATCGCTAGTTAAACACCTGATGAAAAACCTGATACCTTTGTACAAATCCAGTCAAAAAGGCAGATAGTCTCAATGCCAGCCTGAAAATATGAATGCTAAGGAAATATTTCTGAGACCTGCACAACCAACAGATGCAAGGGTTCTGAGTACAATTCATATTGCTGCGATTAAAGCCCTACCAGCCACCTTCTATTCTCGCCAAGAACTCTTAGCTTGGCGCAATTACCGCGATCGCCCTGATGGTTCCAATATCTTCAAGCTGATTAAAGCAGATAATTTCTGGGTTGCTGTTGTCGATGATGTAGTTAGGGGCTTTGCTAGTTATATTATTGATGAACTCATAGCTTTATATGTGCATCCCAAATACCAAAGACAAGGAATCGGACGAATTTTAGTAGAGCATTTTTGCGAGCAAGCCAGGGAACAAGGTATAGATCAGGTGATGACAACTGCTAGTCTTTATGCTGAAGGATTTTATTCCCGACTGGGTTTTACTTTTATCGAGAGAACGCCCCATTATTTAAGAAAAGGGATATTTGTTCCAGTGACTAAAATGAGTAAACAGCTTGAGGCTAGGGGCTAGTACCGCTGAGCGGAAGTCAAAAGTCACGCATTCAAAAGTCAAAAGGATTGTATTCCTGGGATTTTCCTATAAGGGGCTAGCTTGAAACAGTGCATTGGGCTGTAGGGGCGGGGAAACCCAGCCCATAATCACCATTGATGACAAGCATTTATGAATTAAAGTCTCAAAAACAGCAAATGTAGTCTCCGAAATCGCAATTGTAGTCTCAAAAACAGCAATTGTCGTCTCCGAAATCGCAATTGTAGTCTCAAAAACAGCAAATGTAGTCTCCAAAATCGCAATTGTAGTATCGAAAGCAGCAAATGTAGTCTCCAAAATCGCAATTGTAGTATCGAAAGCAGCAAATGTAGTCTCCGAAATCGCAATTGTAGTATCAAAAGCAGCAATTGTCGTCTCCGACATAGCAAATGCGTCAGCGTAGCTAGCTGTAGGTATCGCATTCCCAGATTAAAGCTGCATGTTACAAACAATTGCCTTGCTTTCTCTGTAATCGAGACATTCATAAATAAATCGGTTAGGATGAAACCGAATTTATGGTGATAGTAACCTTGTAAAAATACAAAGCAAACAGAAAATAGTTTAAGTTATATTTCATTTTCCTAAAAATATTTACAAATTAAATACAACGATTAAATTATGAATACAAGTGAACGGAAACTGGAAACTAAAAGCGATGCTCCAGGGACTTCTAGTGGTGTAATTCGCATTAAACCCCAGCAATTTATTCATGTTTTAGATAATAATACTGGTGTTACCAGATTGGAAGTAGGGCCGCAAACGATAACTCTGCGCGATCACGAACGGTTGATATTAAAACCTGAGCCGATGATTGTGGTTCCACCTCGCTATTATTGTATTGTTGCTAATCCAGTACAACGAAATGCGGAAAATCAGCCGATTACTGATGACTTTGGTCAAGTAAAATTACGGTATGGTGACGCAGAAATTCGCTTTGCGCAAGAACCATTTCCACTTTATCCCGGCGAAGAGTTAGAGGAAGAAATCAAGCGCTTACAGGTGGTTGAGACTAATCAAGCGCTACGTCTGTTGTCGCTGCGAGATTTCACAGATACAATTACCGTTACCGTTGACGGACAAATTCAAACTAGGACTATTAACCGTTTAGCCGGGGATGAATGGCTGTTTGAAGGGCCAGGAACTTACATCCCCCGTGTAGAAGTAGAAGTCATCGAAACGGTGACAGCGCAAATAATTAAGCCCAACCAAGCTTTACGTTTGCTGGCGCGACAAAATTGCAGCGATCGCCTGGGTAATCAGCGCCGATCTGGTGAAGAATGGTTAGTCCGAGAAGAAGGAGCCTATTTACCAGGGGTTGATGAAGAAGTTGTCGGTATTATTAATGCCTATGTGTTAACAGAAAAGAAAGCTTTACATCTGCGGGCGCAACGCACATTTAACGATGTTTTTGCTCGCCAGCGCAAAGCTGGAGATGAATGGTTAGTAACTTTTGCAGATGCAGAAATCCATATTCCTGATGTTTATGAAGTGGTGGTAGGGGAAGTTAAAATTACCGTTTTGGGTGACAGAGAATGGTGTATTGTTGTTAACCCCATTGATGATGCAGGTAAACCGCAATTAGGAATGCGCGAAGTACGTCAAGGGAGAAATTCATTTTTCTTGCATCCCGGAGAATCTTTAGAAAAGGGTATCGAAAAAGTTTATGTTTTAGGTGAGCAAGAAGCGTTGTTACTCCGGGCGAAAGAAGCTTTTAGCGAAGGTGAAGGCGCAACTTTGATCCAACACCAACCTGGGGATATGTGGATGATTGCTGGGCCGAGAGATTATATCCCCCGTGTGGAAGTGGAAGTAGTAGAGAAACGCCAAGCTATTCCCCTAGATAAGAATGAAGGAATCTATATTCGCGATATTCAAACAGGGGAACTCAAGTTGGTGAGTGGCCCTCAAGCATATATGCTCACCCCCTATGAAGAACTTTGGCAAAAAGAACTACCAACAGTCGTTGAAGAACTACTAGCAAATAAATTTGACCCCATAGCCGATCGCGGACAGCATCACCAGGAACAAACAAATTTACCTCAAGGAAAAAAACGCGATCGCACTAAGGCGGTTGTTTTTCACGTTCCCCAAAACGCCGCCGTCCAAATCCATGATTATAAAGAAAGAACAGCCCGCACTGTCTTTGGCCCCGATTTAGTCATGTTAGGCCCGGATGAAGCCTTTACCGTATTGAGTTTGTCTGGTGGTGTACCCAAACAAATGCATCGGATTAAATCACTGGCTTTATTACTAGGGCCAGATTTTATGACAGATTTATTTACCGTGGAAACCTCCGACCATGCACGCCTACAACTGCGATTATCCTATAACTGGTATTTTGATGTAGACCGCCACGACGAACAAGCCGCCGCCAAACTGTTTCAAGTTCCAGATTTTGTTGATACTGTATGTAAAGCGATCGCATCTCGTGTGCGTGGTGCAGTAGCCGGGGTCAAATTTGATGAATTTCACCGCAATTCTGCCCGAATAATTCGCATCGCCGTATTTGGTACTGACGAAGCCGGACATATCCGAGAAGAATTCCGGTTTAGAACCAATAACTTGGTAATATTCAATGTTGATATTCAATCCGTCGAACCTGTTGACGAACGTACCTTAGACAGTCTGCAAAAATCTGTACAAATTGCCATTCAAATTACCACCGATGCTCAAGAAGCCGCAGCCCGTCATGATGCTGAACGTATCGAACAAGAAGCAAAAGCGAGGTTAGAAAGACAAGCAATTGTTGATAAAAGTGCAGCCGCCAGTGAACGGAAAAATTTGTTGGAATTAGAAGCAGAAAACGCCGCCATTCAAACCACAGGTAATGCTACCGCCGAAGCTAGAGCCAAAGCCGAAGCCGCGAGAATTCAAGGCGAATTAGCAGTAAATTTGGCACAACAAGAAGCTGAAGCCGCCAGGATTCGCGCCGAAGTAGAATTACAGCAATTACGCGATCGCCAAATGACGGAACTCGCCCATCAGCAAGCGCTGGTAGCTTTAGAGATAGAAAAAGCACAGCGTATGGCGGAAATTACTAGTGCAGAATTCCGGCAAAAAGTAGAAGCTATTGGGGCAGAAACCTTGATAGCAATGGCACAAGCTGGTCCAGAAATGCAGGCAAGATTATTACAATCTTTGGGATTGCAGAGTGTTTTAATTACAGATGGTCGCAATCCGATTAATCTATTTAATACAGCCCAAGGCTTAATTAACCCAATTAATCCTAATAACTCGTAGTCAGCACTTCAGTGCTTTAAAATTCAGGACTTCATTACTAAAGATTTTAATTTATGTTAAGAGCAATTTCCCTGGCGATCGCTACTTTGGTTATCCCCTTAACCAGCTGCACCCAAAGTTCTGTAAATGCTAACAATCCTACCAATCCTAGCAATCCTACCAATCCTACTCCTACCAATCCTACCAATTCTCCAATTGTTCAGAATCATAATCAATCAACAGCAATAACTATCGAACGTCTAGGAATAGGTGGCATAAAACTTGATATGCCTGAGGCACAAGTGATAAATATTTTAGGTAACCCTGTAAACGTAGAAAATCAATTTATGCCAGCTATTGGTAAAGTTCGTACTCTTAAATATGCAGGTATTACAGTTGATTTAGCTGAAAATGCTCAAGGAAATAACTTTACTGTTTATCAAATAAAAGCAACCGCTGCTCAATATGCCACCTTAGATGGCGTTAAAGTAGGTGACATTCTCTCAACAGTAATGAAAACCTATGGAAACACAGATGTTAACAAAGAAGAAAATCTTACTCGTTTAAATTACTCAATTGAAACCCCCAGCCCCGCAGGGTTAAATTTTATGGTTGATAACGGCAAAGTTACAGAAATTCTCTGCTTTTACGTTATGAATTAAGCAGTTCTAAATCATTCATTCATGAAAAGTTAGCTCCCCGACTTCTTCAAGAAGTCGGGGAGCTGGAAGCAGCGAATTTTCACAAATTATATAGGATTGCTATACCAAAATAACCTTACCAATTACCTGGGTTTGTCTCATCCCAGATTTGCAAAGATAAATCCTGGAGATAGTTTAATGCGCTTTGAATTTGTGCATCTGTTCCTTGCAATTCTAAGTCAAACCAACCATCACCAATAGCATTAGCTCCCAAAATAGCCGCAGTAATATTCACAATCAGACCATAGTCAGAAACTAAGCGAGAAATTACAGGTTCTTGGTGATAGTCCTTAGGAATTTTTAACCTGATTCGTTTATTAGTCATTGGTCATTTGTTATTTGTCATTTGTCAACAGTCTGTAGGGGCGGGTTCTGTGAGGTCTTTAAACAGAAAACAGATATGTCGGTTAAACCCGCCCGTACAACAGTCAACAGTCAACAGTCGCAACTCAATCTACATCCTTAATGCGGGTTTTGCGTTCTAAAATCTCCTTCAACACCAAAGTAACTACTGCTAGGAGTGCTAACAGTACAGCAGCAGAAAAGGCGGCTTCAGTTTCATACTGTTTATAAGCATCTTCAACAAACAGTGGTAGACTCTGGGTTTTATCAGCAATATTCCCAGATACAACTGAAACTGCGCCAAATTCACCCATTGCTCTGGCATTGGTTAAAATTAAGCCGTAGAGTAAGCCCCAGCGAATACTGGGTAGGGTAACACGCCAGAAGGTTTGCCACTCATTTGCGCCGAGTATTCTTGCTGCTTCTTCTTGATCCTTGCCAAATTCTTCTAAGACGGGAATCACTTCTCTGGCGACAAAGGGCATACTGACAAATGCTGTAGCCAGTATCATTCCAGGAAAAGCGAAAATAATTTGGATATCATGTGCTTGTAGCCAAGGGCCAAACCAACCATTTCGCCCATAGAGGAGGACAATCATTAATCCGGCGACTACTGGCGAGATAGAAAAAGGGAGGTCAATAATACTTAAGACTATAGCTTTACCAGGGAAATTATGACGCGCGATCGCCCAAGCTGCACAAAGTCCAAAAACTGCATTGATGGGAACAGATATCAGCGCTAGTAATAGTGTGAGCCAAGCTGCATGGAGAAAGGCTGGTTTAGATAAGTTGGCTAAGAAAGGCCCAACCCCTTTACCAAAAGCTTGGATAAAAACATTGAGTGCTGGGATATATTGAACCAGAGCTAAATAAGCGATCGCAATCCCAATCAAAAGTGCCGGAACCCAACTGTTAGTCTGTTTGTTGGGTCTAACTATAGCTTTATCAGACTTAGATGAATGAAGACTTGGCTCATTTACTGTCATATCTTCTTGACCACGCTTGTAAGAAATTAATTGCTAAAAGCAACACTAAGGAAATTCCCAATAACACTACGCCAATTACAGTTGCACCAGAATAGTCATACTGTTCTAGCCGTTGAAAAATCAATACAGGTGCAATTAAATCTTGGTAGGGCGTATTAGAAGAGATAATGACAGTAGAACCATACTCCCCAACTGCACGGGAGAAACCCAAGGCCATACCAGTCAGAATTGTCGGAAATAAAGGTGGTAATATAACTTTCCAAAAAGTCTGCCATTGGGAAGCACCTAAAGACCAGGCGGCTTCTTCTGTTTCGTGTTCCATTTCTTGTAGTACAGGTTGCACTGTCCGCACAATAAACGGGAGCGAGATGAAAATCATTGCTACCCATACACCCAAACGAGTGAAAGATACCTTAATTCCTAGCGGTGCTAACAGTGAACCAATCCAACCATTATTACTGTACACTGTCGCCAGTGTTAAACCTGCTACCGATGTAGGCAAGGCAAAAGGTAAATCTACGGTGGCATCAATGATGCGTTTTAAGGGGAAGTCATAGCGCACCAATACCCAAGCAATCAGAGTACCAAATACCCCATTGAGCAACGCCGCCGAGATTGAAGTAACAAAAGTGACATTATATGTTGCTAATGCGATATCACTAGTAGCGATCGCCCAAAATTTGGCTGGCGGTTCCGTACTGGCTTTGAGAAACATCGCCGCGATCGGGACGAACAACATAACTGTCAGGTATACCAAAGTAATGCGCCAAGTCCAGGGAATCCGACCCAACTGTTGCAGGAATCCTTTCCAGGCGGGAGTTTTACTGTCAGCTTCTACAGAAGGAGATAGAGTCATAGTCAAGAGTCAGTTGTCAGTTGTCAGTTGTCAGTTGTCAGTGGTCAGTGGTCAGTTGTCATTTGACCAATGACAAATGACCAATGACAAATGACTAATTACCTATTTCTTTGCAGCTTGAATTTTATCGAAAACCCCGCCTTCAGCGAAGAATTTCTGATCAATTTCCGCCCAACCGCCAAAGTCTTGGACTGTACCCAAAGTCTTCACCTTGGGGAATTTATCTGTAACTTCTTTAGTTTGAGCAACGCTTTCGTCTACAGGTCGGAATCCCAATTTGACAAATTCTTGTTGTGCTTCTGGAGTATAGAGGAATTTAACAAAGCCTTCTGCTACCTCACGAGTACCGTGTTTATCAACGTTTTTATCAACTACAGCAATTGGATTATCAATGGATATATTCACATCAGGAACGACATAATCAACTTTCTCACCTTTTTGCTGTGCCAAGATCACTTCATTTTCATAGTTAATCAAAGCATCACCTTGACCTTGCTTGGCAAAAGTATCAGTAGCTTCACGAGCATCTTTAGCTAAAATCGGCACGTTTTTGTAAACTTTGCCGACAAATTCAGTTGCTTTCGCTTCATCGCCACCAGTTTTAATTACAGAGTTCCACAATGCCAGAAAATTCCACTTAGCAACACCAGAAGTTTTGGGATCTGCGGTAATGACTTTGACACCATCTTTACCTAAATCTGCCCAAGTTTTGATACCTTTAGGGTTACCTGCGCGAGTAATGATTGCGCCTACAGATTTAGAAACAATCCCATTATTAGGGACTTCCTTCTCCCATCCCGCCTCAATCAATCCGGCTTTTTGAATTTTTGCTGTATCTCCAGCCAGTGCTAAGTGAACAATGTCTGCTTCTAAACCATCAATCACAGCACGAGTTTGAGAACCAGATCCGCCATAGCTTTGTTTGAAGGTAACAGTTTGGTTATGTTCTTGCTTCCATTTTTCGACAAATTTAGGAATAATAGCTTCGTGAGCGGCTTTGGTGACAGCGAAGGAAACAAGAGTTAATTCTACATTTTGTTTGTTAGCAGCGACGGGACTAGCTGCTGGGGTTTCACTGGCAGAATTACCACTATTGCCACCAGAGCAAGCAGCCAGGGCTACACTCAATAATGTCCCTACCAAAAACATTGATACAAAGCCTTTGAGCGAATTGAACCTAAAGGTAGTGATAATTCGTTCAATACTCAGTTGCGTAGGCTTAGCCCGTCGTAGACATCGCTTCAGCTGGCTTTTCCACAGACTCATTCTCGATTCTCCTCTATAAATATCTACGGTTATTCTATAGAAATACCGTATACACACATGGTATATAAGATAATGGCAGGTATTCCTGGTAAAAGGCAAGAGAAAAACTGCATATTCCTATCGGGAATATGGTGATTTTACCAGTTTGCTAGGCAATTCAACTACTTTGATTCAAAATAATTGCCAAATTTTTATCACATCATCATGATTAGGTTCATAGTCTTGAGTGGCTTTAGAAACTCCTACAGGTAAACCATGAATTTTTTTTCCCGGTAGTTTTTTGGAGCTGCTTTGTTGACAATTTATCAGCAAAAAGCTTATGCCATAAGGGAATAGCAAAAAATAAATTATCCCAAATTCTAGGGGCGAGGTTATCCCAAAACTACGAGTTATACGATTGGTAAATTGATGATTGAGATGTTTTTGTATTTGTCAGCCCCTAATTTACCCAAATTAAACCTCGTCCATTTTGAAACCTGGAGTAGTGCTGGACGGAAAGCCCGCTACGAAGAGTAGGGAGCAAGATGCTCCCACTACTTTTAAAACTATAGTTCTCAAAATAGATGTGGTTTAGGTAGTTGTTGAGGATTTTTTTACTGGATAATTGTGGTTAATTGCTTGATTTCTATATATGACTTACGCAAAAGTCACGGAATTACGTCATTACGAGCAAAGCGAAGTAATCGCCTAAAATTCTGGGATTGCTTCCCTACAATACGTTCCGGTCGCAATGACAAATTTTGCTTGCGTAAGTCCTGCTATATATTTAGCTAGTGTTGGGGACTTACAAAAAATAAATTACTCATATTTGGTAGTGCGAGCGAGACGCTCGCTTTTTAACATTAGCGAGCGTCTCGCTCGCACTACAAATTTATTGGGTATTTAAAAAATGGGATGTCCCTTGGGACAAAGTAACTCCCATCTGCATGATCAATATCAGCTTGTATCGTTGCTGCTATTTGATTTGCCCATTGCTGATTTGCTAACCTGTCACTTCGCCCTAGTTGTTGAGCGGCTTGTGGCTTGCTCGAGAATTTCTGGCTAATGCCCGTGGTGAAGTGTAATCTTAAACTACTTTTATCTGAACCGACACTTCTTTCTGCTAATTTGATAGAATCCTTGCTACTCTTATGTTTTTGAGTGCATAGTAAATTTCTAGTAAAAATAACAATTTTATAAATGACAATTACTAGAATAGTTGATTTTCCATCTTTTGATGACAGCAGGAATGGGGTTGTTGAAATGGTCGAGCCATACAGCCAAACGCAGCAGACGCAGCAAGTTGTTTACCGCATTTTAGATGCTAATTTAGATCGCGCTCGTGAGGGTTTGCGAATTATTGAGGAATGGTGTCGCTTTGGGTTAAATAATGCACAGTTTACTGGCGAATGCAAGCGTCTGCGGCAAGATATAGCTCATTGGCATACGGCGGAACTCAGGGCGGCGCGAGATACCCCAGGTGACGCAGGAACAGAGTTAACCCATCCCCAAGAGGAACAACGCACTAGCATCAAAGCTTTATTGCAAGCTAACTTTTGTCGTGTGCAAGAAGCACTGCGGGTGCTGGAAGAATACGGCAAACTTCATCATCCCCACATGGGTAAAGCATTTAAGCAGATGCGGTATCAAGTGTATACCCTAGAAAGCAATTTATTGGGTTATCAACGCCATCAACTACTGTGGCGATCGCGTCTGTATCTGGTTACCTCACCGTCAGAAAATTTATTGACAACGGTGGAAGCTGCCCTCAAAGGTGGATTGACTTTGTTACAATACCGTGACAAAACGGCTGATGATACTATTCGTATAGAACAAGCTAGAAAACTGCGACAGCTATGTCACCTCTACGGCGCTCTGTTTATTATCAATGACCGGATAGATTTGGCTTTAGCAGTAGATGCAGATGGGGTACATCTGGGACAGCAAGATATGCCTATTGATATTGCCAGACAATTACTCGGTTCTCAGCGTATCATTGGTCGTTCTACCACAAATTTTGAAGAAATGCAAGGGGCAATAGCGGAAGGTGCTGATTATATTGGTGTGGGGCCAGTGTATGAAACGCCAACAAAAGCAGGTAAAGCGGCGGCTGGCTTAGAATATGTCAGTTATGCTGCCCAAAATTGCCGTATTCCCTGGTTTGCGATTGGGGGAATAGATGCAAATAATATCAATGATGTAATTGATGCAGGTGCAGAACGTGTAGCCGTAGTGCGATCGCTCATGCAAGCAGAACAACCCACCCTCGTGGCACAATATTTGCTTTCCCAATTGCATCGCATTCAACCAGAGTCTTGACCCTTCTGGTGCGGACGCTAAGCGTAGCTTGCTTCCCGTAGGGTACGACTACGCTAAGGGTCAAAATTCACAATTTCCCAACTTCTGAGTAGTAGCCTTTGCTGCTCAGAATTTTCTCAACCTTCCAATTGCTTTTAATCAATTTGTGAAAGCTGATGTCTAATGAAATTACCCTGCAAGTAAATGGGGAAAACCACAGATGTTCATCCCAAACGCCTTTACCTGAATTACTCCAACAACTAGGCTTCAATCCGCGTTTGGTAGCAGTAGAGTATAACGGTGAGATTTTACACCGCCAGTTTTGGACTGAAACAAAAGTACAACAAGGCGATCGCTTAGAAGTTGTCACAATTGTCGGTGGAGGCTGAACAGTCAACCGTCAACAGTCAACCGTCAACCGTCAACCGTCATTTGTCCTCCTTGTCCCTCTCATCCCCTACTCCGCTCTGTATAAAGAACGGTGAAAGGTTTTGCGTTTGGCTAATTCTTTACCTTTACGACCGAGTTTTTCCCTTAGCGCTTGGTCTTTACACAAGCGATTGAAGGCTTGAAAAACTTCAGAGCCAGAATTAGGGTTAACTAGTATACCGTTCTCTTCGTGTTGAATGGCATCAATGACGCTACCTAAACGAGAGGCGATCACAGGTTTGCCAAAGTAACTCGCTTCTAGGTAAACAGTACCAAAACCTTCTATACTCTTAGCTTTTGTATCCAATCGATTCAGCATGGCAAATATGTCGCAGGCTGCATAATAACCGGCTAATTCGCGATCGCTTACATATCCAGCAAAATGTACTCTTTGGTCTACCCTTAAGCGATGGGCGAGAGATTTAAGTTCTGATTCACAAGGGCCTTGACCACAGATTATATAGTGTACATCCACCCCAACAGTCAGCAGGAGGGGTAAGTTATCAATCACGCGGTTAAAGCTTTTAAGCTTGGTCAGCTCTCCCACTGAGAGAATCACTACTGCTGTCTCCGGAATGTTGTATATTTCCCGCACATTTGCACGTAAATCACTCAAATTATCTGGATTCGGAACTTGACTAAATTTTTCCGCTCTGATCGTCGGATTAATGACGTGAGTAGGGGTATTTAATCGCAATCTGGCGCTGAGGTAATCTTTTGTAAAGGAACTGTTACAAACAATTCCTTCAGCACGTTTCAGTGTCAATTTAAATAGCGATCGCCATAAGGGATTGCGTAACCCACAAATAATATCATTACCGTGAAGATAGATAAAAAAACGAATAGGGAGTAAATAACTTAAAAGTAAAACTGATGGAAATTCGTAGCCGTGTCCCCATTCAATATAACGATAATGATAGCGAAAATATAATTTAATTGCTAGTACAAATGAATATATAAGATTAATAAAAGGATGCAGAAAATTCCAATTTCTCGGAATTGGCCAGCGATATATCGGAAATTTTTGAGCTTGGTCAAATACTTTGTCGCCTGAGCAACTAGCAGCTAGAACAATTACCCGTTCTGGATCTTGGAGACAACGATTATAAATATATTCGCTAATTACAGCCTCTTTTGGCAGAAAACTGCGAGATATTACGAGAATGTCGGGAAACGCAGTTTTGTCTCTAACATTTGCTGCAAGTTGTGAAATATGTTCCATAATATATTTTCTAACTATACTGCCGATAATTTTTAATTGTTGAGATGATTAATTTTGGTTAAGAAATTCATCTCAATTTTCTGCCGTTCTGGAATTGATAGTGAACTAAAGATGCAACAAAATAGATGATTTATTGACTTTAGGCATATCTTACTCTCCAAAATTTGTCAGAGAAAAGCAGTAACTTCGCTATTGAGGGGAAGTTCCTACAAGGCTACCCCTCTCTGTAGAGACCAGTAGTCTGCGCAGCTGCTACAGAGAGCCACTTAAACTAGATTTTGACCAAAAATTACTTTCTGTAATTTCCATTGGGAATTTATCAGAACTGTATATAATTTTCTACTGTTTTGTCATCTTCGCCAACAGCTAAGCTCTTAAATCCTGGAATTTACAGAATTTTTTTAGCCTTGGGTTTGAGTATCAGTATTTATTTCAGTAATTTCCAGCGGATTTATACCAAGAATTATCATTTTGTAACACATAGGCTGTAGCAACATAATTCTCAATCCTTGTTTTAGCGATTGGAGTATAAAAATTTCAGCCGGATTTGAAAACAGTATTTGGCCAAATTTTGGGTTAAATATTGTTAATTTATTTTTCTGGGCAAATTTTCACCACATAAAATTCGTCTACCTGATTAACAAGCATTAAAATTCAGTACTGCCAGCTAAATCAATCGCTCATAGACTAATGTGGTGATTGCTAAATCTACTTTCTATCAATAGACTATCCTGAAAAAACTCAAAATTCTGCCAAAATGCCAAAATGGTCATTAGTCAATGGTCAGTGGTCAGTGGTTTTGACTATGGACTGTGGACTATTGACTATTGACACAAATGTTAATTGATTCCAAAATTCCCGCGATCGCGAAAAATTTTGAGGTACGGTTATCTACGCAAGAAATCCCCCCTAAGCTTGCTGCATAGGCCAGATCAGGCGCGGTACATTGAATATGTAGCCGACGAAGACTGATGTTATAGAGAGCTACTGCCAATCAACAACTCGCTTGCTTGCTACGGTAGCCGCGTTAGTGACCAAGCATAACTCTCAAACGCAGCGTTGGGAGAAATCATCACCAAAACCGTTTTTCAAGCGACTGTATTATGCATAAAAAACTAAAACTAGCCATCAAACCGCTGTTAAAAACTTTCTTTGTCCTCAGCCTAGTGTTAACTTTGGCACTTGGTCACGCAGATGGAGCATTAGCTGCCCGTAGTGGTGGTAGAATCGGCGGTGGTTCCTTTAGAGTGCCTTCTAGCCGCACCTACACACCTCGCACCTACGCACCTCCTGGTGGTGGTGGATACTATCCTTCCTATGGTGGTGGCGGTGGTTTTGGATTTCCTTTCCTAATTCCTTTCTGGGGAATTGGTGGAGGATTTGGCGGTTTGTTTACCATCTTAATTTTTATTGCGATCGCTAATTTCTTACTCCAAACCTTCCGCCGCGTTACCAGTGGTGATACTCCAACTGAAGCAGGATATAGCAGCAACCCCGCTGTGTCTGTAACTCGTTTACAAGTGGGTTTATTAGCTCAAGCCCGTGATTTACAACCCGAACTCGATCGCATTGCCGAAACTGCTGATACTAACTCCCCAGAGGGAAGAGCAGAAATTCTTCAAGAAACCAGCCTAGCTTTGTTGCGCCATCCAGAATATTGGGTATATGTCGGTGGTGGTACTCAGCAAGCTAAATTGAATTCTGCTGAGGCTCAATTCAACCGTCTCTCAATAGCAGAACGTAGCAAGTTTAGCGAAGAAACTTTATCTAACGTTAACAACCAACTGAGAGCCGCACTGGCGAAAGAAGCTCTACCAGGTACTCAAAATCCAGAAAATCCCACGGATTTAATTACCTCTGGCCCTGGTGAATACATTATCGTTACCTTGCTGGTAGCGACTCTAGGCAAGTATGCAATGCCGGCGCTGAACAGCCCTGATGATTTGCGCCAAGCTTTGCGTCAAATTGGTGGTATTCCTAGCGAGCAACTTCTCGCGTTCGAGGTGCTTTGGACTCCTCAAGCTGAAGGTGATACTCTCACTTCTGATGATTTATTGGCTGAGTATCCCGATTTGAAACTTGTTTAATCACTATCAAGTTGCTACAGCATTATAAAAACCGCTTGCTTAATGGCAGGCGGTTTTTAGTTTCAGTATAAACATGTTTAGCATAGTTCTTCCTTATCGATTATAGTTTAGCAAATTTAGAATTAACAGTCAATACTCCATATCTTATATATTCCTTGAGACGAAGAGATACGCGATCGCGCAATGCAATGGCTCGCGGGATGACATGTCTACTACGCTTTGCGTCTACCCATTGTCACTTAATGCAATCATTAAATTAAGTAACCACGCAAAATTAATTACAGTCATTGCGAGCGTAAAGCCTTCGGCATAGCTTCGCTTAGCGCGTTCGCGTCTCGTTCGCGTAGCGTCTCCGTCAGGAGAAGAGAAGCGAAGCAATCACAGGGGTTGGGATTGCTACCCTTCGGGAAGCCGCTTCGCGTCTACATTTCGCTTCGCTGCATTCGCAATGACATTGTGTAATTAATTATGTTTAACTACTTACCTATCGTATAACTCGTAGGGGCGGGTTACCCCCTTACGTGTCAACTTAACGCGAAACCCTTGCCAAGACTTGATGAGCGAATTCTCTCACTTAACATCAAGATCCGCGTTACCCCACCCTGGCTTTGCTGACGCAAAACCTCCCCTCCCCGTTTACGGGGAGGGGATTGAGGGGTGGGGTAAAATGCCTGTGGGATAAGCCTTTGAGCTTAAGTTGACACCAATGGTTACCCTCTTACGTGTCAACTTAATCATGGGACAGACGACGAAGGCGATCGCTTCTGGTTTATTGAATTGGGGTAGTCGTTTATTGAATTTGGGTAGTCGTTTATTGAATTCGGGTAGTTGTTTATTGAATTTGGGTAGTCGTTTATTGAATTTGGGTAGTCGTTTATTGAATTTGGGTAGTCGTTTATTGAATTCGGGTAGTCGTTTATTGAATTTGGGTAGTCGTTTATTGAATTCGGGTAGTCGTTTATTGAATTCGGGCTAAACGTTGTCAAACCTGCGTAGGTAGGCTTAGTTTGTATAGCCTCACCCTTATAGGGTGTAGGTGCAAGATATCAGTATTGCCGCTTTATTTCTGGAAATCCGGCAAATATGTTATAAAGTTTACATAAAGTGTAAATGGGAATCTACCCATGTATGACCTAGTCACTGCGTATCAAAGGCTTGACTGTATTTATCAGCTGTATATAAAAAGTGCTTTTCCGTTACATTACCGTGCTTTAGCTGAAGAACGCGGGAGTCTAGCTTTACCAGCAGCAGTGGGAAAGTTGACGCGCAGTTGTGGTTAATTACTGAGATATAGTTTTGACTACTGGTACTGATTCAGGGACAACGGAGTGTTTTTACTACCACTCTGGTTAATTTTTCATCAGTTAAAAATATGGAACAAAATTTAGGCAAATTACAAACTAATTTACAATCTTTAGGCAAGAGTTTTTTACAACTTGGCGAACAACTGTCTGAAGCTAAACTTCAGTTAGAAAGCAATTTGATTGCGCCATCACCTGCGCTGGTTGAGCAAATTATCAGTGAACAACGACGGTTTGCAGAACTCCGTAGTCAAGTTGTGGAATTAGCACAATCTTTAGATATTAGTACTGCCGATATTAATAATATTATTTCTCTCAAAGAACTAGAAACAATTTTAAAATCTGTTGCGGAAGCAGAACAAACAGTTAGTAAAACTAACCGACAAGCTTTAGATATTTTAAAAGATATTTCCCGAATTGCCTACAGCGATCGCTCCGATTTTCCGCCATTACAACAATGTATAGCCCAAGCTCGTGACTTAGAGAATTTAATTTTGAATTCACCGGAAAATAGCTTACATCCAGAAGCCAAAGCATTAGTATCTGGGGAACATCCATTAGTTCAACTGCTAACACTAATTTCTGTTCGAGAATCTCCAGATTTCCAACAACTAGCCGACTTGCAAACAGGCGTAGCGCAGTCGTTGGGAATGCCTATTGCTATGGCTGCTTTGACAGGTAAACTCATATTTTCCTCAGCAGAAAAATCAGAGGCGATCACAGCAGTAATTTTAGAATCTGAATTAATCGCACCTGCAACTAATGTTGATACAATTGTTGCAGAATTAGAGATAGTAGAAGTAACCAAAGTTGCTGAAATTCCTAGGGATACTGCTCAAGAAATAGTAGTTAATCATATCCCCATACCAACTCCAATTCAGCCCCAGACATATGTCCAAGAAATAGCAACATCTATATTAAATAGTAACTTAGAATCAAGTCAGAATGCACTGCAAGATTTAATTTGGCAATTAATTTATGAAAACAAGGTTAGTCTAGCTTTTAATTTAGCACGTTGTCTAGAAATCGAATTTCCGCACATTCAATTCCAACTTCCTGCTTGGGTAATTCGCGCAGTAGTTTTGGGTAGTCAGATACGTTATGAAGTAGGAATAGGGGAAATAGCAAATATCCTGAGGGATGATTTTGCTAATTTTAGCGATCGCCCCTTTAATGGAAACAGTGAGTGGAATCAGGAAATCAGTTTATTGTTAGCAGCTTCAGCGCTTCGCCCAGCCTTGCTAGCTCCCAATACTGATGCTTCACAAATTCTGCTGTTTTTGCGATTGGGAGAAGGATTAAACCAACTTTATGAATATTGCCAAATTATTGGGAGATACGGAGCGCAACGGATAGCGTTAAATACAAAAGCTATTAAAAAAGTTAAAAGTCAAGAAGAGTGGAACAAAGAAATTGCAGCGCTGAATCAAGAAGTTGATTTTTGGTACTCACAAGCTTCTGCAATCCCACTGAAAACCCAAGCTCGAAAAATTTGGAAGAAGTGGCTAGAGTCAGATGGGTTTATTTATGAATTGTTGTCTCAGATTAGAGAAAAAGATACTGCTGTTATCAGAAATATAACTTTAAATGATGTCCAAGAAATTCAGCAAAAAATTCAACGACTATATATAAAAGATGAAATTAAAAGAAAAATTGATTTAACTAAAGAAAGCCTTGATGCGAATAAAAAAAGAGCCATCGACAAAGATGATATTCCTAAACTTTGTCGATATGTGCATCAAGTGCTGGACTTTTGTCGGCGTTGGATTGAGTTACAAGAATTACGTTTAGAGCAAAACAGCAATTCTACGGAAAGACAAGCCAAGCTAGCGGAGCAAATCAAACAAGAACTTTCCGGTTTGCACAATGCTGTGTTGCAAGAATTAAATATTTTTGAGTCCAGAAATTCATCAGTATTCATGAGAACTGGAATTTCCATTTGTCGAGCTGCGGTAAGAGACATTTGTGATTTGTTCGCTCCCGATACTCCCTTAGCAACGGTGGAACCAGAACCGAAATATCTGATTTATGGGGATTTACTCAGAATCCCCGCAGTCACTTTAAATGTGAATTGGGAACCGGAAATTGGCGAAAATTCCCTTGTTCAAGGTATTCTCAATTTAGTAGCCCAGAATAATTTTAACTGGCTGCAAAATTTTTTAGTTCAAAGTGAAAGTAAAAATCACGAAGCCACAGAGCGAATAATTGAGTATTTGCGCGTTTATCCAGAAGCTGATATAGATGTGGAAGAACTGTTACGAATGCGCGAAGATTCTCTAAAGGAATGTCGAGATAGTTTAGTCAGAGATATTAAAGACACCAGAAATCAAATTGAACAAGCAGTAGCTTTAGGAATTCTCAAAGAAGCAGATAGATTTGATTATGCCGCCAAAATTGCCAATATTGAGAAAGAAGTTGAAACAGTTTTGCGGTTTGATATCAAACATGAAAAGTTAGAAGAGATTAAAGCCGCGATCGCGCAAAAGAAAGCAGCAGCAATTGAGCAGGTAAGACAAAGATTAAATGCACTTTCCCTCACTTCCGAACAACCAAGTTATGTCCGCATCCAAGAACTATTAAACCAGGGAAATGTGCTGACAGCTAATGAATACATCGACATGATAGATAGAGGCGATGAAATTCCTCCTGTAGAAATAGCTGCAAATGATTTTAGCGATTTCTTCCCCCTCAAAGTGACTGAAATTGACAAATTCATGGAAGAAAATAGCCCGAATCTTCTGATTTCCAAAGTCCAAAGACGAGAAGATTTTTGTGGAATCAATTTCCGCAGACTTTCTGGTTCTGCAACTGAAAGAGCAGCGAAAATGCTCAATGCTTGGTTTTCTGCGAAAAAAGCCGGTAAATTCCAACAAATTTTAGAGTCTGATGCGGGGATTATTCTGGTTAACTTAGGATTTAATCCATCGCGAATTACAATTGAACGTGTCGGCGGTCGAACTTGGCTGCAAATCACAACAGAAATCATCCGTAATAAAGAATTGTGTCCTGTTGCTACTTATGGATCGGCGGCTCACGGACAATATCGTATTCTTTGTGTCTGGGATAGACCCACAGCAGAAGACATTCTCAATGCAGTTGGCGAAACTTCTCATGGTTCCCCAGCTTTTGTCTTCTTTTTTGGACGGTTGACAGAACTCAGACGTAGAGATTTAGCAAGGCTTTGTCGAGAACGCCGTCGAACATTTGTGCTGATTGATGACATATTAATGCTGTATATTTGCGGTGCAGAAGAACCACGACTGCGGACATTATTTAAGTGCGCTCTACCTTTTACTTTTTTAGAAACTCATGCTACCACTGCTGGCTTAGTTCCTCCAGAAATTTTTTACGGACGGAAACAAGAGCGAGACTCCGTAATTAATTCTATGGGTTCTTGCTTTATTTATGGAGGTAGACAGTTAGGAAAAACTGCTTTATTGCGTTCTGTAGAACGGGAATTTCACGCACCCCAGGAAAGAAGAATAGCTCTGTTTCTCGATTTAAAAGCTGATGGTATTGGTATCCACAGACCAATTGAAGATATTTGGAGCTTATTAGCAGATGAGTTTAAAAAATTAGAAGTTGTACCCCGGATGAGTCCCACCAATATAGGTGCGGAAACTTTGCTACGACATCTGCAAAATTGGTTAGAACAGGATAAAAGTCGGCGGATTCTTTTATTACTTGATGAAGCCGACAAATTCCTAGAATCTGATGGACAAAATAAATTTAGTCAAACTAGCCGTTTCAAAGGTTTGATGGATAAAACAGATCGCCGTTTCAAAGTAGTATTCGCCGGGTTACACAATGTTCAACGTACTACTAGGGTAGAAAACCATCCGCTAGCTCATTATGGAGAGCCACTTTGCATTGGCCCATTGTTAGAAAATAAGGAATGGCGCGAAGCTAGAGAGTTAATCAAACGCCCTTTAGCAAATATTGGCTATGAATTATCAGACGATTTGGTAACGCGAATTCTGTCTCAAACTAATTACTATCCGAGTTTAATTCAACTCTACTGTCATGAGTTGCTCAGAGATGTTAATAATAATCATTTAAAGAAGTACGATCGCAATAATACACCGCCCTATGAGATTGCAGATAAGCAAGTTGACGAAACTTATCAAAGCAATAATCTGCGTAAAGCGATCCGCGATCGCTTACTATGGACACTACAACTAGACCAACGCTATGAAGTGATCGCATATTCCATTGCTTATGAATCACTCACCAGTCCAAAAGGCATGGTGGATGGATTTTCTGTATCCTGGATTCAGGATGCTGTTTTGTCTTGGTGGTCAGAAGGATTTCAAGGTAAATCCACCGATGAATTTCGCGCCTTACTAGAAGAAATGGTGGGTTTAGGAGTTTTAAGAGAAACTAATGAAGGCGGCTTTGCGCTGAGAAGTCCCAACGTAGTTTTGCTGTTAGGTACAGAAGCCGAAATTGAAGAACAACTTCTCAGAAGTCGCGAACCTGCTTTAGGTTACGATGCGGAAATTTTTCGCTCAGCTTTGCGACACGATTTATCTCGGCGCAGTCCTTTGACAGTACAACAAGAATCAGCATTGCGGAGACGCGAAAATGGAGTCTCAATTATTTTTGGTTGTCCCGCCGCAGGTTTAAATGAATTACAGGATTTCTTAATTTCCGCAGTTGGTAAAGAATTCTGGATTCCCATAGAAAATGTCGCTGGAGAATCTGATTTTACTAAACATTTAGCCAACTTAGATAAGCGAGAAATGGGGATTGATGGCACAACTATTATGTTTGTGTCATCTACTTGTGATTGGAGTCAAGAATGGGTCAAGATAGCACTAGAAAAAGTTCAGAGACTAAAATCTAAAAAGTCCTTTGCTAGAGTTGTTTTTGTTGCCAATCCCCCAAAAGTATGGGAATTAATTAATCTTAATTGTCTTGATTCCTTAGTGTCTCAAGGAGTGAGTATTTTTAGTCTCAAACCTTGGCATGATGCAGCACTCCGACAATGGTTAGAAGATGACAATTTTACCGCCGCGAATAAAGAAAGCCGCGAAAAGATTACCGAAATTACCGGAAATTGGCCAGTGCTACTTCAGCGTTTTTACCAACAAGCTAAATCAGACCAACACTGGGAACCGCATTTACAAAAATTAGCAGATTCTTTAACTAATTCGGAATACCTGAATGAATTAGCAATACTCATGGGATTGGATAATACTCATCCTCAACAAAAACAAATATTACACGCTTTAGCTACCCTCAAAGAAGCTGCAATTGCAGATTTAATCGAAATTGTTGAGGACATATCAGCGGAAATTGTCCATCAAACTTTTAAATGGGCAGAATTGTTACGACTTGCATATCCAGTGGGTAATAGTAATTGGAGTATCGATCCACTGGTAGGGCGGATCGTCACATCTTTGGGGGCATAATCATAATATGACTTGTTTTTGCTGGCAACTTCCTGGCCCTAGCCAATTTATTGATCGCGTTGTTGAAGACTTCAGAGATGGAAAAAATGTTATTCTTTGTTTACCAGAACATTTACCCAGTGGTCTAGCAAACGCGATTCGCTCTGAACTTGGGGACGATTGGGACTGGCATAAAATTTCTGTTAGCGACGAAACTTATCTCGATCCGGTGCATTTCCTCTTTGATTTGTTTGTCGGCGAAATTAGCCCCAACGAAGTACGGAATGCACGGACATTAGCACAAAATCAAAAATTTGCTGGTAAGATTATCTGGTTAGATAATTTGACTGTCGATGTTTGGCCTGCTTGGCAAAAATTCCTTTCCGACTACGAACAACCTTGTCGCGGTATCCCCCAATTGCATCGTACGCTATTTATCGTCTCATTAGTCGGAGAAATAGCGATCGCGCCCCCAGTCGAGGATGTCTGTCTATCACATCAAACTTGGCAGGGAGTTGTCAGCTTTCTGGATATGCTATTGTTCACGGCTAACCTCTTTCCCGGAAACCGACTCTCCGATTTGCAAAAGCGGGTAGCGATATCAGTTATCACCCATCTAGCGCTGTGGGATTTTGAAGTTAGCGAACGTTTAGCCGCTGAAAAAATTGAGCATATTCTTCACCCAGAACCGATTCTACAAGAAATTGCTCAACAACATGGTTGGCAGTGCGATCGCACAAAGAATATTACTTTTGCAGAGAGTTGGTGTCAAGGATTTAAAAATACTATTGAGGGTGAAGAAAAAATTCATTCGGCTGTTTTAGCGGTTGATAATTTAGCCCAAGGAGAAATAAAATCGAGAATTTGGCGAGGTGAAGTCGGAGAAATTTTCCCCTTTATTGAAGAGAGAAGACAAGAAATTATTCAACGGTTTTCTAAAGTTTTAACAGTACCTTTTAAAACCAGCTTTGGTGAAGTTATTAAAGATTTAAGAGATTTAGAAATTGGTCACATTGAATATCAACTGAATCAGACTGATCAAATTGTGCCTCTTGATCTGCGACGACTTGTTAAACAACTTAAAGAAATGCGAAATTCCCTTTCCCATCTAGAACCTATTAACCAGGATATTTTAGTTAGTCGGGAAATTAACAATTGGTATCGAGTTTTAAGAAAGGATATTTCAGGATAAATTCATCAATTACCCTGACAACCCCTGCTAAAATCCATACTTAAAAGTAATATAACAATTTTTTATTTGTTACATAAAATACCGAGCTATTAAGGCAGAAGCCATTTTCTGGTGTTGTTCAGCTAGATATTGAGGATAGATAAATTGAGCATTGTCCATAAAACGATACACCCAGCGACAAAACTCTTCTAGCGATCGCTTAGGCAATTTAACAATATAATCTACGTAAGCAGGTTTGCCATCTTTTCCCATTGCTTCATGCCAGCAAATGGATATTTGCCGAGTTTCTTAGCCTAGTTTGGAATCAGGATCGAAAAGTTGTTGCAGAAACCATTGCCCAAATTGTTCAACTAGAACATTCAATAATTCATGAATTAGATGGAAAACCTCTAGTTCTGTCCAGAGATATTTCTGCAACGGATGAAGTTTTGTTGCTTTTGTATCATCAGTAAACCAAAAAGTTTTTCCCCAAAGAGCGATCGCTAAATATTTTGTAGCCTACGATACTTTTTAATACTCGCTCCTTTAACCAGCAGACATAGTATGGATAATGATTACTTATGATTAGCTGATTGATAATTTGTTGGTGCTAACAGTCGTGGAATATAAATGCTTTCTACTACTTGATATTTACGCTGTAGGGCTTGAGATAAAAAGGCTAACATCTGTTTAAGTACGAAAAGTGTCCGGTAAATTAATCGGCAACATGAGCCTTTTCCGACTTATTCTAAGCCAGAGGAGGTTAACCCAAATATTAACTAAAAGAAAAGATATACCAACGAATAGTAATCTTAATGCGGGATTTTTATTATTTGTTCTAATTCGACAAAGATTTTGCAGCCGATAACTACTTTCGATGCCAAATCTTTTTCGATAATCCTGATATATATAATCTAAATTAGTTTGGATTTTATAAGTAACATAAGCAAGGTATTGCACCCCATATTTTTTACGCTTTCCTTTTCTATATTTACAGACAATCCATAAGTCAAAGGTGACTGAGTCATCTTTGTCTCTTGTAATAGTATGGGTAGTTTTATAGCTTTTTCTTCCCTTCAAAAACTGTTTAATTCCTCCCTTTTTTCCTGTCTTGATAGCAGGCATCATAAATGGAATATCTAATGCTTGCAACCATCTTATTACAGGAGTATTAAAAAATCCCCTATCTAAATAGAGTTTTTTTACATTTATTTTAAGGGATTCAAGTTCCGCCAATAAATAAGTAATTATCGCTACACTAGTATCTAGTCGGCGAACACCTCTGACGGCTAGAGTTACACGCTTGTTTTTGTTAATCACATATAAAGTTGCAGCCGTCAAAAATGAATGAGTACCAGATTTAGCTTCACTTTTATATATGTATGGTAATTCTAAGAATGTTGGCTTACCATAATAACAAATTAAATTTAAATCAATCGCTATTTTTAAACATCCTTTTTTTAAACCTAAAGGAATTCGACTTTTCAATGCTTGATTAATTCGTGTCTCTAACTCCTCAAAATTGTTGATTTTATTAAGATGATATCTAATATCATTAGCTGTAGGAACATTTTTTAATAATTTGGCTGTATTCTCAATACTATCTCCACTGCTGGCTGCTTTTATAAGAATCTCAAATAAAGTTTGTTGGTCACATCCCCCCTGAGTTTCAATGGAAAAATTTTCTACTAAACACTCAATAACCTCTTCAAGGGTTTCTGAGTCTGTTAAAACCAGTTCTTCTGATGAAACAGTCAATTTTAAGAGCCAATATGCTACACACTACTTTCATCATTTCATTTTTTGAACCCCAAAAGAGCAGTATAAGCATTAATTATGCATTTAGTAATTTACACTACCTTGTTATACGTAAGAGTGATTAGCGATCGCTCTTTGGGGAAAAACTTTTTGGTTTACTGAATATTGGGGGAGGATATTACTATCTTGATGCCTGAGATTAAAGTTGTAAATTTACACCAAGTATGCATAGGTGATCCTCTATGACTTCCTGACCTAAGTGCATTGGGTATGGCAAAACGATATTTCCCATAGACCAAGCAGGTGAACATCTTAAATAGTGAGGAACGCGACATAGTGCCTTTAAAGCTTCTTCTGGTTGAAAATCTGGGCGTACAAAGAACGGTACAATTTCCACTAGCTGTTGATGTTTGAATGGAAAGTTAGCACCGAATTTATCCTCTTGATAACCGAGTTTATAAAGTTCAGGTATTGGCTTTTCATCTTGCGCCTTCTGTGTTTTTGGCAGTTTTCCCACAGAGAAGTAATGTAGTAGTTCTGGTGCTGACTTATCGTAAAAACCGCTTAGATGTTGGAAATCTCGCGCTGGATAATCTTCGTTCCAAGTTTCTCGATTGGTGATGTACTGTGGTGTTTCTTTATCAGTGCGAATCCGAATTACTGCTAGCAAGTTCTCTAGTTGGTTACTCTCACGGCTGTACTCGCAACTGTGACCAGGAACATGGCGAAAGTCTAAAACGTTGCGTTTTGCCAGCAGGTACTCATTTTTCAACTGAAACCAGACTGAGCCATCATTATCTTCGCCACGTTCGTTACGCCACCCTTCGGCTTCAATTAAAACAATAGTTGGTCTGTCTAAATGTTTGGTCACTACGCGTGCAACAAACTGTACTAATTCTGTACCGCTCAACTTGATTTTACTTTGAATGCGTTTTGTATTTTCATGGCGATCGCGTCGTGCGTTAGCAAAAATTTTTCCGACAGCAATTCCTGCCTGTGAGTAAGGAATCCAATCATCACCATCAGGAAACATTACATATACCGCACCTGTTGCACGCAAACGAACTGCAAGCACATAGTGAATATCACCTTGATATTGGTTAGTTTTGCGACGACAAAAAGCAATTACATCTAACTCTTTGGCAATTTCTTTTGGTATTTTGGCTTGCTCATAGAGTTGAGAAGGTAGTCCATATAATGCTCCAGTTTGACGTAATGTTCCATCCAGTAGGGCATTCATCACCCGTCCTTTTGTTGCTTTGCTGTAGGCTGGTGATTTGTCTTCATCATCTTCTGAGTTAATTGATTTTGGTTTACCTGTCGGTATCGACTGTATCATTTGGGAGCTAATTCCCTCTCTAACACAAGCTTCACGAATAGCTCCTTTAATGTTTTGTTGGGGGAGAATTCCCTTTTTCTTAATTCTGCCAATTTCAATAATCGCTAAACAGTGGGGATTAGTCTCAAAATCTATCAGAGGAATAGCATTTTTTTGGAGAAAAGTACGCCATAAGTCTCGTTTCACTTGATGCTGCTTGCGTATTTGATCATCGAATTTATTACGATCTTTAGGCGAAAATCCACCTGTATTAAGTGGTTGTAAAAGTGTCGCATCATCAATCAAAATTTTTGAAACTGTTATATCTTGTGGAAAATCTTCATTTTCATTGAGAAGAAATACATCGCGTAATTGCTGGTAAACTACTTCACAAGTGTCTTGTTCCCGATAAATTATAAAGATGTGCATTGGCTTACCTTGTAATGCTCGGTAAATAGCATCAGTAGCAATTTGCTGATAAGGTTGGCGTTTTGTGCGAGGTCTAGAAATAAATTCGTAATCCCGC
The DNA here is from genome assembly GCF_963875285.1 of Calothrix sp. NIES-2100. Taxonomy (NCBI): domain Bacteria; kingdom Bacillati; phylum Cyanobacteriota; class Cyanophyceae; order Nostocales; family Calotrichaceae; genus Calothrix; species Calothrix sp. NIES-2100. The sequence continues at coordinate 5,218,362 of NZ_CAWNLA010000001.1, read as the reverse complement.
ATTGCTAGTGGTGCTTTTATACCTGATGGTGCAGGAATGTCAGATTGCATCGGATTATCTGGGATTAAAACGCCGTTGAGTAGTTCTAATACTCGTGCAATAATATCGCCCCGTTCCAAAAAACTAAAACCAGTTTTTATACTATGTCCTCGTTTATGTTGCTCATGCTCATACTTATAGCCTTCAGTATGAACTATATAATATTCGTCCCTGTCACCCCAATTATTTGAGTTATCTAAATTACCAAATCCTGCGGGATTATTCAGAATATTATCTGGCTGTTCTAGAGCGCGTGCTTTGAATGCAGCAAGTAATTCTGGTAGTTGTAACCTCCACAAATTTTCTTCTTCTTTGCTATTGTTATCAATAACAAGACGCACTAAAGTTGAATCCACCTCATAATCAGATAAACGTGCCTTATTCATACCCATGAGAACAGAGATATCACGTCCATAGTTAGCTTCTAAAAGTGGTTTATGGGGATATCTTTGACAACTCAAATGTAAGAAAATCCACGGTTCTAGATTGCCATTATCATTGAATCTTCCTGCTTGGGTTTCAACATTAAAGTCTAGACGGTAAGCAAAGTAACCTTCTTTTTCCTTACCATAATTATCTGTATAATTCGCCTTAAATGGCTTACTAACTACGTAAAGTCCTACTCTACCCGAACCACCTCCCTGTACTTTGCGCCATTGAATTTCCTGTTGTCTTTTTCCAGAGTTAATGATGCACTTTTTACCATGCAACATGGTTGCAAGCAGACTAGGAATGGCTTGAAATCCTAATCCTCTCTCTGCATTGATATCGCGTACAAGTGTTTCCGGTTTAATAGGTTGCCAATCCCAATCAGGTGGTATGGTATTTATCCTTTCAAGGAAGCGATCGCACACGCTATTCACTTCATTTTTTGTACCATACTGTTTCGTCCACTCTTGCGCCCAAATTCTCACTAATTCATGTATCTGCTGGGGTGTGGGAGTTTTCAATGGGTTCTCTGGAGTTCCTACAGCTAATGCTTGATATAAAGGAAGCTTGGTTTCCTCGTCAGAACCAACATACTCAAAGCCGTATGTCAGCGTAGATGCACAAGCAAGCAAAGCATTATTTAACTGTCGATATGGTGGTGTAACCTCCCTGTTTTTACCACGATAAAGGGTTTGTTTGATATCGTGGCAAAAGTCTCTTACTATCTGGACAAAAGGAAATGGCAACACAGCAATCTCTAGCTTGGCAAAGGCATTTTTTACCAAACTCATCCGTGCAGGTAACAGAATATTTTCTGGTGTAATTTTGCTCGTCATACTCTTTATCTATCTCTTGATCTATCTCTTGCATCTATTTCCCAGTTGAAGCCATCGATATTAACCAAAGCATCTGCAATTGATTGGTATAAAGCCTTACTTATCGTATCTTCATCAACATAATCACAAAGCAAATCGATGATTGCTGCTAGTAAACTGGTACGTGGTGTATCAAGCTGTTGCTCTTTGGCATAGTTTGGCCCCCAAGCAGCATCAACAAAGTAAGCGTGAAAGGGAACACCTCCGCGTAAAAGGCGACCTACGGCTTGAACGATTACGCCAGCCGTAGTCGCAGCTAAGTCTTGACGGGGAAAGGCGCGTAATTCTTCATTTTTATACAGTGTTTTGTAGTAAGAACGATGTTCTACCGATCGCCAGTAACGTGCAGCCAATTGGCGCACAGCTTCCGCACGCCCTAAAATTCCGTCTTTTTCCCAAGCCACGAAATTCGCATCTTCTACCCAATCCAAAGCACGACGGTTGATTTCTTGAGCGATCGCTTGAGTATCATGGGGATGAGGATAGGGACGGGTGAGAAAGTAAACCGCACCGAAAGCCGCTTTACCATTGGCATTCAAAATGTTGAATCCGCGCCCCATTGCACTTATCGGTGCAGCCAGGATTTTACCGCCAGTCAGTGCGAAAGTTTCGATGTCAGCACGGTTGAGCGCACCAACTTCCATCCTTGAGAGATAGTTGATGTCATCCTCGGTCAGAGTTTCTGTGCGATCGCGCTGCAAATGGTAAACTTGCTCCCGCATACCCCACCAACATTGACGGATTTCGTCTGCTACCCATCGCGCCTGATCGTAGGAATTAACGAGTAATAGTATGCGTTCCCTATCCTGCCAAAAATCTGGATTGCTCTGGCCAAGCTGTTTCAATTCCTCAAGTTCCTGTCCTAAATCGCTACTACCGTTGTTACCAACTAATGCTTGTGCCATCTCTTTAAACATTCCCATCTTTTGGCGTTCTGGTGTCCCAGAAATACGGATAGGTTCATCTTTGCGGTTCGATTGAGGTAAAAACTTAAAACGGCTTTGGGCGATCGCTTCTGTTGCACTCGGCTCTGGCATTAAAATACCCTGGGGATTACCCACATGAAACTTAGTGGAATCTCGTAGATAAGAAGTTCCTGATAATGCCAAGACGTTGGGGCCGCGTTGACCATCCAAGTCTGTCAGCAAGCGATGAAAGTTCAAAACATAGTAACGACCAATATTGGTATAGGCAAACAAAGATAAGGCATTATCGCTACTGTTTTCAGATTGGTTGTGATTGTCATCTTTGCGGGAATAGTAGGTACCAAACTGCCTTCCTGTTGGTGGTAACGGTAAAATATTTAACATTGCTGTCGGCATCCGACGATGTGGTGGCTCGTCATCTAAAGTGGGTGGTCGATGATGCCATTCATAAAAAACAATGCGCGTGTGCCGATCTAAAAGGGTGATGGTCAGGGCAAACTGTAAACGATAAGCTAGGGTTTCGAGGGTGTCTACGGGATCTGATTCTTCCTCCTGTTTTGAGGACTTCCGCCGTTTTTTCTTAGCTGTCTGCTGTGAATTGTTTTGACGTTTTTCCAGTTGTTCTCGCAGTCGTGCTAACCTTTTTCCTGTTTTGGGGAAAAAATCAACTATCCAGGCTTTGCAAGCACGATAAATACTATCGTCGGTAGCACTTTCGCCAATACTATTAATCTGTTGAATCAGAAGTGCCAGTCTCTGAACTTTAGAATTGGGACGAGGTTGCCCAAGTAAAGGGTCATCATCAAGTAATGCGTCAAAATTTCGCATTATCTGCTGTACGCGTCGATTATTAGCCTTAATTTCTTGCTCAGTGACATCAGGAGAATCTAACTCTTCAAGTCCAGCTAGGCGACGAGAAAATTTATACAGAAGAGAATTAGGTGTAAAGTAGCCACGTTCTATCCATTTACGTAAAAACTCGTGTCCTAAACGCTTATCCAATAGGGTTAAAGTTGCTGTAACTACACTTTGTACATGACGTTCTGCGGTTGTCCATCGCTGCATCAATGGTGGGGTAACACGGTTGAATCTCATGTAATCTTCAGTTTGTACCCCAATGTCATCAAAAACACCACCATTGGTCAATAAAACTTTCTCAGCATATACGTCATCAAACCACTTAATAACTGTGTCTACTTCATCAAACACAACAATATCGGAATGTAGATAAACGAGTTCCCCTATCTTGATGGGACGCAATTCTAGATGACGCGGTAAACCAGCCATTGCCATTGCGCCTGGAGTTGTAATCCAAACACGGGCATTTGGCATATCACGATAGACTTGCTTTGATGGGCAAGTAGCAAAAAACGGACACAAGTGAGACACACCAGGGTTATTGTTTTGTTTTTTACGCTTGCTTTCGCTTTCTGGTGCTTCTTTCAAAGCATGACATGGCTCAGTTCCAGGTATGAGTGGCTTACCATGCAAACGGTCGAAGATGTCGCTAGCTTGTAGGAGTCCTTGCAAAGCACAAGCCGTTCCCAAAAAGCGATCGCCCCAGTGTGGTTGTCCGCGTTGCCAGTGTTCCTGAAAGTCTTTTGAGGCATAGAAGCTTTTCAGGTGCGCGTCTCGTTTAGTGCGTCCTAATAACGGTACTGCAACTGGCTCATCGTTTTCTGGATCGTCACAGAACCACCAATTAATTTGATTTGCTAACCGAATTGCTGACTGTACATCACTGACAACTAAGGTGATGCGGCGGTCGGGGTGATTTCGTAATACATTAACAGCAAGCAAAGTTGACAGGGTAGACTTCCCAGAAGCAACCTGTCCCGCAATATGTACAAAACCATCCAAATCTAGTGGTTCTGTATTGCGATCGCTCAGCGTCCCGTCTTCCTGAATTTTGTGAAAGTTGATTTTGCGAAAGCGGCTTACCCAGTGTCCTTTTTGTGTTTCATGCCATCCATATCGGCGTGCTAGTAACTGTTCGCGGCGATCGAGGAACTCTGCATCTGACTCTAAATCTGAAATTCGCACTGAAAAAGGATTGCGATCGCGTGGTGTGGGAAACCAAGGCTGTTGTCTTGCACTACTTAAATGTTCTGGTGTGAACTGTACTTGCATTGTGACTGTTTCTTTTTCTGTCTTTGCCTGGAATTGGTAGGGAACTCCTGCCTTTACTGGTTCAGCCCTGCGTTGGCGAAACTCCAAATCGGCACTCAGACAGTTTTCATATAAATTTTGGTGGACTTGATGGCGCAGACCTTTTGCTGCATGAATAATCTGAGAATCTAAGTCTTGGATATTAAAATCATAATTACGCCAGTTTTGCGGAATATTGCGGATATAAAAACGTAATGCCCCCAACCATGCAAAACGTGCAGAAAATGGGATAATTTGCCGAGCGTTAGCAACTGCACGCTTCTGACTTTCATCTAAGTTTTGTAACCTTGGATGTCGCAAAGGCATACCACTGAGTATTGCCCAAACTGCTATTACTGGTTCATCATCGATTCCTAAACACTCCATCAAGGCAAAGCCAAGTTCCACCTGAAGTAATGATTGGGCTTGCTCTCGATTTAGCTCAGAGTTATCTTTCAATTCTTTGATACGTTCTGTAAAAATAACAGGTGGCTCAAATAATGTCATTTGACTCATAATGCTATTTCCCTTTACTCAGGTGCATTATCTTAGTGCTGACTCGTTCTTCAAAAGCTCTATCGCTGAAAAGATGGGTACTTTTTGGCAATCCTGTTGCTTCTTCACGCAAGATATCAATGTAATCTTGGCGTTGACGCAGACGATGGTTAGGAATCACATAAAAACTTTCGTCGTAGTGCAAATCGCCTTCCCCAAATATCGGCTTCAGTTGCAAAGCCAAATCATAGGGATTTCGGTAGTCTTTGACATCTACAGCCCACATTGAACCATCACCAAAACGTAGTTGCAAGTCGTAACGGTCAATACCAGGCCAAAGTTGAACTTCACAAAGATATTCTGGCTGTTGTTGATGCAGCTTTTTTAAAGCCTCGAACAGATTTATCTCTGGGATTCCAGGCAAACAGACACGCCAATGAATACCAAACTTGAGACGACGCAGACCTTGCTTCCAATAAATACGCCGGACATGAGACAAGTTTTTCCGATGATCGTTGCAGACGCTTGGCTTAATGCTACGTAAATGCCCATGTTTTTTAATCAAAGGGCCGCAGCGATCGCAACACCAATAAGATTCATTTTCTTTACAGTCTTCGTACAGTTCGCCCACATCATTAATAGATATGTAACGTGTTTTAGAAAAGGTCTTGCGTAGGCTCTCTAAAGTAGTATAAGGATTCTCAATTAAGAATCGCCGCAGCAAAACATATTCTTGCACAGCGCGTTCAGCATCCTTTTCATTGGCTTCTTGCAGTCTCTCCAGCAGCCTCTGAAATAGAAAGTTTTCCAGCGCAATTTGCTGTATTTTCACAGAAGCAAACTCAGGCAATTGCCCTCGTTTTACCAACTGTTCGTAGAAATATTGACTTGCTTCTTCACTTAGCGCTTTATCGTAAATCAAGCCATATTCTGAATCAAACTCTTTCGGTATCGCCAGTGGATACCATGTTTGCAAGGGTTTTTCTAAAAGACTAAAAAGACCTTCTAAAGTACGCGGATACGGAATACTTGTCATTTTCAATGCCAGAGTGTTGGAGGCACGCTGTAAAAAATCAGGGTAGGGGTATTTAGGGATTTGGTCTAGAGTATCTAAACGCAAAAACTCTGCTAACCCAACAACCAAGAAATCAAATAAGATGATTTCGCTATTATCCAAGCAGTACCTCCCTTGTATAAAATTAGTTTTGGATGAATTTCGTATCTTAAATGAAACACTGTTAATCGTATATACATAAAGAATACATAATAACTATAGCTGAGTGATACAATAAAGCAAAGCGTTTCATAAAAGCAACAAAAAACCTATGGGATACAACTTAGACACAGCTTTATTGGGTGCAATGGTGAAGACGAAGCGAGGGAGCAAGGGTTTGCGAGATACAGCTAAAGAAATAGGTAATATTAGTTCTGCTACACTCTCACGGGTAGAAAATGGCAAAATGCCCGATATGGAAACCTTTTTATTACTTTGCAATTGGCTACAAGTGCCACCATCTGAACTATTTAAGAAAACAGAAGAATCCGAAGCTCCCTCCGACTTTAATACATTAGAGACAATAGAAATTCAATTGCGAGCATCGAAAAAACTCGATCCGGCAATAGCGAATGCACTAGCAGAATTAGTCAAAGCAGCGTCTCGCGATAATGCTCAAAAAAGCGACAATTAATAGCCGGATTATAAGAATATGGCACTAACAGAGACATTACCAACTGAGTTTAGGCAAAAGTGTGAAGGCATTGCCACTGAGCAACGTAGTTTATTAAACTTACGGGCATTTGACCCATTACCAGCAGATATACTGGCAGTTCAACTAAATGCCAAAATTTTGACACCGGAACAGATTCCCAACTTAGATCCTTGTGTAGTAAAGATATTGCTCGATAGCGACCAATGGTCAGCAGGAATTATCAATCAAAGCCCACTCTGGATTGTAAACAACCCACTCCATACACCCGCGAGGCGTGAGTCGAACCTGATGCATGAGTTTGGACACCTGTTATTAAGACATAAAATTGTCCGCTTCGATCCAAATACTGGGCTTCCTTTGCGCCGACAGAGCGATGAAGATGAAGCTACTTATTTAGGTAGTTGTCTTCAGATTCCTCGGCGGGGTTTACTTTGGGCTGTTCAGCGTCAAATGAAACAGACAGAAATAGCATTACATTTTCATGCAAGTGAGGAAATGGTACGATTCCGTAGTAACGTCACTGCAGTAAATATTAGATAAAAGTTGTATAAAAAGTTTTGAAATTTTTTAAAGCAACTTCAATTTAAAATTCTTTCAATAATTTCTTGGCATTTTGTGACATTTCTGAAGATATTTGCCGGATAGGAACTTGGAAATAGGTTGCTACTTTCACTCATAATACTGCCCAAGAACTTTGAGGTTATAGATTCAATATCATCAATTTCTTCTGGGGTTAAATCAGATGATATACTAAAAAAATTATCTGGTAGAGCTTTGTAAACTAAGTGTAGAACGAGACGATTACTATGAGTAGCAAATAACTTTTCTCTTCCATCTCGTTGTTTTTGTACTTCTGATAACTTCTTCTCTACTACTCTTAGTATTTGAACTAATTTCCAAAGATTAGAACCATTCACCGATCTATTAAATAGAGTTTTGTATGGGGGTTTTTCTATATCTTCCCATAAAACACCAATTTTATCTTTAACTCTTGTGGCGAAAGAAACCTCATTCTGTTTACATGCTCGACTAATCGTAGCTTCATTTAAATCAAAACCTTTTTGTCCATCTGGAATTGATTCACCTGACTTATAAGTATAAATAATTCCCTCTAAATGAAGTTCATTTTTGATTCTTTCTTGCTCAGGATCGAGAGCCACAAATTCTCGACGATCAATTCTATTTTGAGTATTGTTGAATCTAGTTATCTCTGTAGCAAATGCTTCAGGGCAATTTTCTAAAGATATAAAACGAATGTGAACTCTTGCTTTTTCAACTTGCTCAGGAGAATTTTGATATGCTCTTGCTATTGAACCAACAGTCTGAGCACCATTGACTATTTTCACATCTTTGCATTCAAATATACCTGTATCTCTTCCACTACCTCCAAGTGGTTTTTTGCCAATACTAGAACATAAAGCTGTTATACCATTATTATAATACCAAAATTTTTCCGGTTCTTTTTTAACTGTATTGATAATACCTTCATTGACTTCACTATCTTTGACGAATAGTCTAATATTTGAAGAGAACAATTTAGGAGAATGTTTAGTCCACCAATCAGCTACTTCTCTTGCAGAAACTTGGCCATAATAAGATTGATAAGGTTCTTTAGTTTGTCCCCAATCAAAAAGGCAAACATCTAAATTTATAGGATTGCCAGATGCTCCTTGAGATATTATGTTATATATATTTGATTGGTTAAGAACTCTCATACTGACTATATCTGATGAATCGTTCATCTCACCTAGTAAATCATCAAATTCTCTTTTAGGCTCATCTGCTAGGGGAGTTTGTCCTGAATAGACAAGAATTATTTCAAATCTTGTTCCTGCGTCATTAAGTGCTTCCTCAATATCTTGAGTTTTGTTATTGAGTTTTGAGTTAAACCTATCATATCTAGCATTCACTAAGTCTTTAAATCCTCGAGTGAATTTCATCACTTCATCTGTTTTTATACTTCCTTTACTTTCCTGTTTCCATTTGGATTGTAATACATACATTATTTTTTCTCTTCTGTCAAAATAAATGGCATCTATTCCATTATCTTGTCCACCATCAACTATTGATTTTGCTGCTTCTTGAGGAGAAATATCAGCTAATACCATCAATGTAAATGCAGCTAGACTTCTTGTTAATAAAATTAACTCTCTATCTGCTTCAGATTTGTTTTGATAATCTGACAAGTCAATCAAATCATTAAATGTTTTTTGCAGGTAAGACTTGATTTGACGTAGATGGATTTCACTCATAATTTTGATAGATTGAATTAATTTTAGATGTTACCGGATCTAATTTTTACAGACTGGTTTGTAGCTTAAATATGTTATAAAAATATACATTCAAGTTTCTGCGATCGCATTTAAATAGACAATTTCAACCTTCACTGTGATATCCGGGGTAATTAAGTCTTTTGATATACAGGAATGACTTGTAGTATTTACGCAAAAAAATAGCTCTTGCAAGCTACATAACTTGCTAAGAAGCTATTTTCATATAAAATATAAAGTATAATTTTATACTATTCCACAGTCACCGATTTTGCGAGGTTCCGGGGCTGATCGACATCTAAACCGCGACGCGCCGCGATGTGATAAGCCAATAATTGCAGAGGTATGACTGTGAGGATGGGAGAGAGTAATTCATCTACAGTTGGTACTGGTAATAAATCGTTAAAGATTTCGGCTGCTTCGCCATCTTTTACAGGTGTTACCCCAATTAACCGCGAATCTCTAGCTTTGGCTTCTTGGGCATTAGAAATCACTTTTTCGTAAACACTACCAGGAACAGCGATCGCCACTACTGGTACTTTAGCATCCAAAAGGGCGATCGGGCCGTGTTTCATTTCGCCGGCTGGATATCCTTCGGCGTGAATATAGCTAATTTCTTTTAATTTCAATGCGCCTTCTAAGGCGATGGGGAAGTTAATCCCCCTTCCCAAAAAGATACAATCTTGGGTTTCTGCAAACTCGTGTGCTAATTGTTCGGTTAAACCTTCTTGAATTTCTAAAGTGGCTTCAATTTCTTTGGGAACTTGTCGCAAGCCTTCAATAATTTCTGCGATTTTATCTGGGGAAATTGTTTGACGATGGGCAGCTAAATCCAAGGCTAAGGCGTAAAATGCCATTAATTGGGCAATAAAGGTTTTTGTCGCCGCTACACCAATTTCAATTCCTGCTAAAGTATTAATAATATGGGGAACCATATGACCGAGGCTGCTTTCTGGACGATTGGTAATACCCAACAATCGCGCTTGATATTTGCTTTCTTTACCTTGACGGCGTTCTTTTTCCATTGCTAAAGCTGCCAAAGTATCAGCTGTTTCCCCTGATTGCGTCACACCAATAATCAATGTATTGGGTATTAAAGGTGATGGGGCATAGCGATATTCGGAAGCATAGTGTACCTGGGTAGAAATCCCTGCTAGTTGTTCGAGCAAGTATTTTCCTACCAATGCGGCGTGCCAACTAGTACCACAAGCAACGATTTGAATTTGTTCTATATCTGCGTAGAATTCTGGAGGTAACCCAAGATTAATTGGTGACTGGGTAGGCTGACTGGTATTAGCATCATTACTAAAGTAAGCTTCTAAACTAGCACGTACCACTCCTGGTTGCTCGTAAATTTCTTTGAGCATGAAGTGCTTGAATCCCTGCTTTTCTACCATTGTGGGATTCAAGTTGAGTAATCGGGGTTGCTTTTTGAGGCGATCGCCAGCAAAGTTGTAAATTTCCACACCCAGAGGTGTCAGGCACGCAATTTCTCCATTTTCTAATGGTAGCACTGCCCGGGTATAAGCAACGATCGCCGGCGTATCGGAAGCGCAAAATAACTCTCCTTGCCCAAATCCAATTACCAAGGGTGCTTGTTGCCGAACAGCAATCAATTCATCTGGGTAGTCTGCTGAAATCACTGCGATCGCAAATGCGCCTTGTAGGTGGTTTACAGCTTGACGAACCGCTTCTAATAAGGAAGAGGGAGATGTTTTAAAAATTTCGGCAATCAGGTGCGGAATAACTTCTGTATCTGTTTCGGAACGAAACACATGTCCTTTGGCTTTTAGTTCCTCTCGCAACTCACGATAGTTCTCAATAATGCCATTTTGCACTACCGCTACTCGCCTTGCCGTATCTAGGTGGGGATGGGCATTATACTCTTCTGGTTTACCATGAGTCGCCCAGCGAGTGTGACCGATACCAATTTGCGCGGGAGTTTCTACTTGTTCGAGTTTAGAACGTAAGTTCTGGAGTTTGCCCTTAGCCCGCACGCATTGCACATCACCTTCCCAGATAGTAGCGATTCCCGCAGAATCATAGCCCCGATACTCCAATTTCTCTAAACCAGATAAGAGAATTTCTGTCGCCGCTTGAGTGCCAATATACCCCACAATGCCGCACATTTCGTCCACCCCTCTCTGTTGAAGATGATACCAACTCGACAAGTTGGTATCATAGAAGTGTCAATTTTAGCAAAGAAAAAAGGAGTATATTACTCCTTAATACTGAATTCTTTTTAAAGAACGATACTGTAGGGTGGCAAGTTCCCACCCTACGATGCTAAAAGTGCTTGCTAACTAAAACAGTTGATTGCGAGCAAAATGAGAAATTAATAAGCTAGACCCATGCTGCGAGTTGTTTCAGCACCCAGATAAACCCGGATGCTTAAAAAGTCGGTGGGACAAGCGGTTTCGCAACGTTTGCATCCTACGCAGTCTTCTGTGCGGGGTGAAGAGGCAATTTGAGCAGCTTTGCAGCCATCCCAGGGTACCATCTCCAGTACGTCAGTGGGGCAAGCGCGGACACACTGAGTGCAGCCAATGCAGGTATCGTAGATTTTTACGGTATGAGACATTGAAAAAAGGCTCCTTTCGAGTGTTCTTCTCTGCGAAGGAATTATAATCAAGGCATAGTTTACCGCAGTGGCTGAGGCTCCGTAATCAAAAGGCTACATAACTTTAAACAATGTAATAGGCATCTAAAATTATTTGCCTTGTTCATATCGGTCTCTATCGCCTGATTCCCCGATAAATCAACCACATCATCAGCAGAAATTTACCTCACCGATTCCCTAGGGCTGCTTGGCCTTTGTGAAGATTTATGAATTTAAATCCAATCTAGATTTAACAGCCAACGAGCAGACAGGGGATTCGGCGGTGGTACTTAGCAGGAGGTTAAGTCGGGATGGAAAAACTCAACTGAAGAACTGACTAAGCGATCGCCTGGATTGATTTCGATGCCAATCATAGCATTTTGTCAATGCTAATTTGAAGTGCGATCAGCATTGGATGATGAGATGGGGAGAGAGGGGAGTGTGGGGGAGTGTGGGGAGTGTGGGGATAAATTACTTATGACCACTGACCATTGACCAATGACAAATGACCAATGACCATTGACAAATGACCAATGACAATTGACCCGCGCAGCGAGTAAATTTAGCAAACTATTAATTATAGTCTAGATTCGGTAAGCTAAAAGAGGTGAGTGCGATACTATTCTTATAATGTAAATCAAATCACATAAGCCTATGGAGCCAGACTCTTTACCAACCGAGGTGATTTTGACGCATCCGCGTCAATCCCTCGGTCGAGCGCAACTTGATTGGACACCCCAACCAGGAAATTATCTCGATTTTGACGGGAAAACTTACGCAGTTTTAGAGCGCCGCCACAAATACCAATTAAAAGCAGGGCGCTACCGTTTGCATAATATCGCCCTTTACGTACAGTCTGCTCAAAGACCAGCTGAGAAAAGTTTGGTAGAGGGACGATGGGTAATTGGCGATGCTACCTGTAGCTATAATGCTCATTCCGAAATCGTCCGTTGTGCAGTCAATCCCACTGGCCCTTGTATATCTTGCCGTTTCTATGAAAGGATGAAAGACCAAGGATGAATTTCATACTTCATCCTTTTTCAAACACTTCTCCTACAGTTAAACGGGTACCATTAACAAAATCCCAGCCCGACTGAGGACGTTTACCAGCTAACTGAACTTCTCGCAACAACAACATACCAACGCCTGTTTGGACGATCGCGCCAATTCCCTTGGTAATGCTTACCACTTCTCCCGGACTACCGGACAAAGTTGACAAATCAGGCAATTTATGTATTATGTTTTCTAATTCTGCTGGTAGCTCATGGCTGTAAGCAGAACCAAGGGGAACGGTAGCCGTAATTTTCAGCACTTGATTACGAAAACTCGCAGTGCAGTTAGGGTAAAAGCCTCTGATTTGATTGTGTAATTGTACAGCACTTTTTGACCAATCTAACCCGTAATCCTGCTTTTGAATTAAAGGTGCATAAGTCGCTTGGGAATGATCCTGAGGAATTGCTGTGATTTGCTGGCGTTCTAGTGTACATAAGGTTTCCAGCAATAAATCTGCACCAATGTCGGCTAGCCTCTCGGCTAAATTATAGGTATTATCCAGTAATCCAATCGGTGTTGTGGCTTTAAGCAGCATCGCCCCTGTGTCCATCCCTGCATCCATTAACATTGTGGTGATCCCCGTTTCGGACTCGCCATTATACAAACACCATTGAATGGGCGCTGCACCCCGGTATTTAGGCAAAATCGAGCCATGCACGTTAATGCAGCCCAACTTTGGCATTTCTAAAATTTGGGGTGATAAAATTTGCCCATAGGCGACAACAACAAACGCATCTGCATCTGATTGTTTAAGTTTAGTTAAGGTTGCTGTATGTTTTTTTAGGCGCTGGGGTTGCCATACTGGTAGGTTAACAGAACTAGCAAGTGTTTTTACTGGTGAAGGTGTTAGTTTATTCCCTCTTTCTCGGCGTTTATCGGGTTGCGTAACAACTGCCAATACTTCAATATCTTTGTGGTTCAGTAATTTTTCTAGAGTTGGGACAGCAAACTGTGGAGTACCAAAAAATACAATTTTCATGTTAGTCAATTGTCAATGGACAATAGTCAATGGTCATTGGTCAATGGTCATTGGTCAATAGTCAATCGATTATGGATTATGGACTTTTGACTTTTAACTATTGCGAAATAATCTTTCCAGAAATGAGTTTTTTGATGCTAAAGTGATTTGATAATGGTGAAACCAAAAATTCCTTGATAGACTTATAATTAAGTCTAAGTTAGCCAGCAGATAAGCTAGTAATAACTGCTTTTACTTCTAGCGTAACTCAATTATTGGTCGATGTCGGACGACAATCGGCTGTGCCTCTACCTGCTAAATATCGTTTTGTTGTGTTTCCTAGAATTAAGCTTTAGGTGTATTTACATCCAAATGTCACTGTGTCCTCACAATTAATGTAGAGCAGGTGACAATTTATGTAGTTAGGTAGATACTAGTATTTGGTTTTTTAGTAGGAAATATGTTGCGCGTCAGCTTTGGCGGTAACGTCTCAAATTTACCGTGATTTGTGATTCTGCGCTATTGTCGCAGGTTATAGGTAGGGAAGCAGCCTGCGGGTTAGCTATCCTCAACACAACTCCTAACAGTAAGCGTGATTTGTATCTCGGCTTTAGTTATTAACGGCTTAAGTGGTTCAGCTGAAGACTAATTGACTACTACCCCTAGGTAGAGTTGAGTGTCAAATGCTGAATCAGTTTGTCTTGTTCTTTATATTCCTTAATTAATCTGTGTTATTACCTAATAACAGATTATCTGTATCGAGTCAGTATACTAAAGGTCGAAAGAGGTTAACTATGATACTTAAGCTTTGTAAATCTGTAATAACTTTCAAGAAATTCTCTCGTTAAAGCTTTTAGTTTCTTGTTATACCTATATCCATAGCCTACCTCATTGCTGCACAGGTCTGCTTCTCACACAGCAACCGCCCTCTAGAGAGTCAACCCATGTTTAAACCTCTTTTGCTGTCAGGATGGTTTCGCGTACAACCATTTATCAAATATGCTGTGATTGCGATACTGATCGCACCTCTAGTAGCAGCATCAGGTCACTCTACCTCAGCTAAGCAATCAGAAGTAGCAAATATCACTTCTGAAAATGGAAATTCAGGTTCAACTGGCATAGAAATTGCTGCTGTTAGGGAACATGATTTATTAGCTGATATATTAACAGCAGATCCAAATAACACCCCAACGAGAGAATCTGACTCTCAGATGGAAGGAATGGCTACTGTTGGAGAATCACAATTATCACCAGCAGACAATATTGATTCTTTGGCAGGAACAGAAAGTATTCTCAAAGAAGACCATACTGTTTCTAGCAGCAATGTACCTGAATCAGATCCATTAGCAGTCGTGGAAATCGCACCATCGACAAAAGTCTCTTCTAGTCAATCAGGTTTATTGCAAAAGTTAAAAGGCTCGAAAATCAAGTCTTTGAAAGCTGCAAATAATTTTCAGCCCAAGGAAATAATTGTTACTCAATCATTGGCAGCAACTCAAGTTACACCAATTTTAAGGGAATCACAACCAAACACCAACTCAGATATACCTGTTGCGGAACAACCAGGCCCAGAGCAAGTAGCAGCAGATCCCATAGGTAGCCCTCATCCCATTCCTTGGAAATGGATTTTAGCTACTCAGGAGGCTATTGGTTCTAAGGGAGGTGGAGTACGTTACTATCGCAGTGTTCCTGTAGCTTCTCCCGATGGGAAGTATGTTGTGTATAGTAGGGTGCGACTAGAAGTAAAACCCGAAATGCACAACAGCCGTGTTACGAGTGTGTTGTTTGTCGAAGAGGTACAAACCAAGAAGTTAAGGGTAATTGCTTCTACTTCTGTCCTGGGCGATCCTTTATTACAAACAAAAGCACAGACTCAGGAAGCAACAGAGAGCAATGGTAAAATTGGCGTATTAGTTCCTGTAAGCTGGTCGGAAAAAGGCGATCGCTTCTTAGCACGTCGCTTTGAAGGTATATTCAATACAGCTGATGCAACAGATCGCGCAGTGATTTGGGATCGGCAAAACAATCAAGCTAACACTGTTTCTCCTGTAAGTGAAGCAGATGAGCATGAAAAGATTGCAGTGTTATTAGGTTGGAGTAAAGGTCAACCCGATCACGTACTCTTCCGTGCTGGCGAATTAGGTGATGAAGACTGGCCATTAGTGAAAGTAGCAATTGATGGCAAGATTGTAAATATCAATACTGATACAGATCAGCCAATTACTTTTGGTCAAAAGTTTACAGATGTTTGGGCGAATCCACAACTCGCCTCTCGCTAGTTGAGTTTATATAAAATTATATAAATTCCCGTTGTTACTAAGTTGACAACGGGAATTTTTTTATTGCGCTTAAGAGCGGGACGTTCCGCGCTAAGCGTAAAGCCTACGGCATAGCTTCGCTTAGGGCGCAGCCTCTCCGACAGGAGATAGCTATGCCGTTCGCGCAGCGTCTCGAAGAGAAGGCTTTATGCATGTCATTTGTTTGTGGGCGGTTGTTAGTTGTTTTACCACTGACAACCGACCATTGACAAAAACTCCACCCCCTTGAGGATGGAGTTTTTTTACTTACTTAGCAGTGCTTTCAGCAGTTGTAGCAATCATTTTCGCAGCATTTTCTTCGCTTTCGAGAATACCGAATTCAATCAACAACTCTTCTAATTCTTCCATTTCAATTGGTGTAGGAATTTGAAGATTCTTGTTGTTGACGATCTTGTTAGCCAATATGCGGTATTCGTTACCTTGGTTGCTGTCGGGTGCGTACTCGTTCACAGTCATCCGACGTAACTCAGCGTGTTGAACAATATTGTCACGAGGTACGTAGTGAATCATTTGAGTGTTCAAGCGTTTTGCCAGAGTTTCGATCAGTTCGATTTCTCTGTCAACGTTCCGGCTGTTACAAATCAAACCACCCAAACGTACACCACCAGTGTGTGCATATTTCAAAATACCGCGAGCGATGTTGTTTGCAGCGTACATCGCCATCATTTCACCAGAAGTAACGATGTAGATTTCTTGTGCTTTATTTTCACGGATAGGCATAGCAAAACCACCGCAAACAACGTCACCTAGTACGTCGTATGATACAAAATCAACATCTTGATAAGCACCGTTTTCTTCCAAGAAGTTGATGGCGGTGATGATACCACGACCGGCGCAACCTACACCTGGTTCTGGACCACCAGACTCTACGCACTTCACACCACGGAAGCCAGTCAGCATGACTTCTTCAAGTTCGAGATCTTCTACTGCACCACGTTCAGCAGCTAAGTGCAAAACAGTGGTTTGAGCTTTACTGTGCAGCATCAAACGAGTGGAGTCAGCTTTAGGATCGCAACCGACAATCAGGATGCGTTGACCCATTTCTGCCATAGCTGCCAGAGTGTTTTGAGAGGTAGTAGACTTACCAATACCGCCTTTACCGTAGAAAGCTATTTGTCTGATTTTGCTATCGATAGACATGGTTTGTGTTTCCCTAGAATTAATTGGTCGATGGGAGTGAAGGTTTACCTGAGACTTAACCCTTAGTAGTGTTGGCATATAGCGTTTGCCAACAAACACACCGGGCAAAAACAGTAAGAGGTTGCATAGAGGAGGATTTGATTTGTGTTTCTGGAATATTGCAAAGATGACTCTCCAGCACTTGCGATCTGATATTTTTGCGAGTATTTTCTATCAGGAGAACTTTGACATCAGCATTGTAGGTTGTTGTAACTAAATCCCCATCGGTTGCTCAAGCCTTCAGAGTTTTTACAGTGGCAATATCAAACTTTACAGGGTTTTTGCCCTGCACCCAACCAACCAAAATTGCAGTTTACTCTTAATGGTTGCTACAACTTTCCTAATGTTGCTTTTGCCATAATTGCCCCATTCGATATCCTAAAATACCGAGCGATCGCTTCTTGGTGTTTCTTCGATTTATTCCTAAAAAATCACCTAATCCTATTGCTCTTAATGCAGCGAAATAAGTCCTCAATTACAAGATAAATCTCTGCATTTACAACCTTTAACACTATGGTTTAGGCAGTGTATTGGTTAATTTTGACAATCTAGTTAAATTCCTGAATTTTGTGGAACAGTATCTACTTGCTGGAAGTTTTAATTTCCCAGTAAGCAGCTGCTAAAACATAGTTGGAGCAATGAAAATAGTTAATATTGCTTCTACCAAGTTCAGTAACTGTTCTAATTTATTTCGGATTACCAGGATGTACTAAGAGTCTTTCTCCTGCGACTCTAAGAGTAATTGAATCTGGTGGTTTAACTAACTAGTATAGCCAAACATTACTGGCTATTACCTAAGCAAGCTATGATTGACTTCAAGCCCTTACTAAGGTGTTTATCTTGCTGATCTGGCTTTTGTTATCGTTACTAAAAATCATAACGATATTGAAGCGGACTTACCAGAGCAAAAGGACTTTATTGAGTTTACCTCAATATTGTCTTGAAGTCTTTTTGCATTCTTACTTTTTGATTCCTGTTTTTAGATTAACACAGATTTACTAATTTATTTTTCCTGAGGAAAATTATTTTTTCACTTGCCATCATATTGTTTTCCAATTTTGTCATTATTGCTCACATCAAACTTATTTATATTTTATTAACTTTATTTCCCGATATAAAGTATGAATTTTAGCAATTTTTTTGAGTGAAACGCTTTAGCATCGCGCTCATCTAAACTGAAAGAGACACGTAGAGCAAGTTATATAAATTACTTTATATATACTTAGGATATAGCGCAGGTTCACAATAGTTCGCCTAAAATTAAGCTTTTAATAAAAAACTGATCTTTGTACAATCTACAACTCAGACTTTAGAAATATATTCTGTAGAGTAATTGAATATCGTGTTAAGGTTGAATATGAGAATAAAAATCGGACACAAATTTTGTTTTTATTATTAACAGGCTTTTACTCTTTGTTATTGACAGGGTTGTCTCCGAAATTTAAATCTCTACACACTTTTAATTTTGGAAGCAATTTATGTCACTTTACGTAGGTAATCTCTCATATGAAGTTACACAAGAGACTTTAAATAGTGTTTTTGCAGAATATGGTTCTGTAAAGCAGATTTCGCTACCCACTGATCGTGAAACAGGTCGTTTGCGTGGTTTTGCTTTTGTAGAAATGGGTACAGATGCAGAAGAAAATGCTGCCATTGAAGCTCTTGATGGTGCTGAGTGGATGGGACGTAACTTGAAAGTGAACAAAGCTAGACCCAGAGAAGACAGAGGTTCCTTTGGTGGGAACCGAAATAACTCCGGCTTTCGCAACCGTTACTAAAATCTCAACTCAGAAATTTAAACTCTAACGTCTTCAGGGCAGACAATGAGTCTGTCCTTTTTTTCTCAGATTTACTGCATGGATTAACACTCACCAGTACTACTTAAGTAAGGACATAGAATGACTCAAATAATCGTAGACGATCATGAAGGAATTGAATCTGCCTTGCGTCGTTTTAAGCGCAAAGTTTCTAAGGCAGGTATTTTTCCTGACATGAAAAAGAATCGTCATTTTGAAACGCCAGAGCAAAAACGTAAGCGCAAAGAAGTTGCTCGGCACAGACAAAATAAGAGAAATTTTCGCAAATGAGTCTCAAGTTTGTATCATCTCTCTATCCTTATAAGTGCTCGGAGAGCAAATTAAAAATTGCAACTTTAACGTGATAATAGTCATAAATCCCCTGCACCACCAATGTGGGGGTAGAAAATTATCGTTGGGAACGATGAACAAAAAAAAACTACAAATTCAAGATTATTTTTAGTTAATCATGTGATGACATCTATTTATGGAATCTAAAAAATTCAAAATTGAATACAAGTTTCATTCAATTCACATTGAAGAGGAATCATTAAGTAGAAAAGCTTATTACTATAAAATTTTTGGTGAATTATGTCATAATGGCGGATTCGTCAATTCAATTGCTGAGGCAGAAAAAGAAGCAAAAGATAAGATTGACGAAAAATTTAATCTAATAGAAAAAAAATCTGCATTACACAGATATTGTGTGATGCGTGATTTTGAAAGCTTTCTTGAGTTGTTAAATCAACAACAGGAAATCTCGAAAGAGGTAGCTTATCAAGTAGCTTCTCAACTAGCTTTAGCTTCAACTTTAAAGTATTTTACCAAAGAAGCAGCAAGTGTGGATGCAAATGGCTCAGTAGATGTGAATAGAGATATAAGCACAGAAAACTTGCAGTAATTATCAATTGTGGTTGTGTTTGACTGCGTTAACTAAAATACTATACTGGCTGCATCATTTTTGTGAGGAGGCAAGAAGCTTCAAGAGTCCATGCGTTATTACATAACTCAAGCGCCGGTACTTTTAATTCAAAGGGATGGGGTGGTGACTGTAGTCTTAAGGGTGCAACTTGCTCGTGGGATTCAACTAAGCTAACTATCCAAGGCAGAAAATCTAAAATTTCTCTTGGCAATACAGTTAACTCAAAGTCCCATACCAGATTAAGTCCTCGGGATTGTTGGAACTTTTTTCCCATCATGAATTGAAGAGCGCTTTTATTAATCGCCAGCCGCAGAATGAACGGGCGCAATGGGTTAAATTCGTCAGGTGCCATGTAAGCATATATATTTACATAATTCAGTTGCTGCCTTTCATCTATCCAAGATGCAATAGGAGAATTACTACTATAGGATGTGCTACTTATGCTCACTGGTTTCTTCATAGCAGCAGCAAATAGAGAGTAGAATTCACGCCTTAGTTCACTAACAATTTGTTTGGCTTCTGGGTTCATGGTTACTACACCTAGTATTGTGTAGATTGTATGTGTAGGAGAATTTTTAGGGGTAATAGAATTATGGTTGAGTACCTCCCAAAAAAATGGGAGAACTAGAAATCTCCCCAAAAACAAGCTAAAGCAGCTGCAAAACAGCACTGCTAAATTGTTCGTAAGGAGAAACTCCGACGATAGTTTCTACTAACTCACCATCTTTGAAAATTAAAACCGCTGGAATACTGCGAAGACCGAATTTTTTGAACATCGGTTTGTTGTTATCCACGTCTACTTTAACGACTTTAGCGCGGCCTTTGTATTCTTCGGCGAGTTGATCCATTAATGGACTGATCAGACGACAAGGGCCACACCAAGTAGCAGTAAAGTCCACTACAACAACTTTTTCTTGACTTAATAGACTATCAAATTCACTTTCTTGAATGTAGGCAACTACATCAGTTTCAGTAGACATTTTTTAATTCCTCACTATTAAACTGAAATTTCAAAAAAAAAAGAATTTTCGACGACATTTTAGGCAACGAAGATTCAATCTTTCACCTCAAATTGATGAAAAAGAGTTAATCAATAGAAGGCTTCTACTTTGTGCCGAAAGGCAATTAAGGCGTGCTTGCCTTGCTCCTCTTTTAGTGCCTCAAAGATAGCATCAGAGTCTTCTGATGAAACAAGAGTTTTTATTTCAATATTAGTGTTGTAACCTGCCATATCTGCCAAGCGTTTTCCATGTCCACCCTCACCTTGTACTTGACTAATGGTGTAACCGCTTACACTATGGCTTTTTAGCAGCTTCACAATCTTTTCTTTCAAGACTGTTTCACCTATGATAGTGATCAGAACAGCAGGTTGAATGGTCAAGGTTAAGTTTGTCATAAAGAATTCCAGAAAAAGGGTTTTAGCTTCTCAAGGTGACATTTTCGTTGGCAGTCTAAACTCTGTAGCAAAAAGGCTCAAGCAGTAATGCCTGAGCCGCTAATACATCAAGTTAATTTGTTGAACTAACGGTTTAGGTCAAATAACTAAATTAGTGAAGCTTAGTAACGGTTACGTCCACCGTAATTGCTACGGTTTCCACCACCACCAAACGAACCTCCTCTATCTTCCTTGGGCTTAGCCTTATTTACTTTTAGGTCTCTTCCCATCCACTCTGCACCATCAAGCGCTTCAATGGCGGCAGTTTCTTCTGCATCAGTACCCATTTCCACAAAACCAAAGCCGCGTACACGACCGGTTTCCCGATCGGTAGGTAGCTGAACCCGCTTGACAGAACCATATTCTGCAAACACAGCATTCAAACTCTCTTCTGTAACTTCGTAAGAAAGATTGCCTACATAAACTGACATAGATTGTCTCCGAAATTGTAAATGTGTAGAGATTTAGATTTCGGAGAAAAGTTTGTAAATACCAAAAACAAAAAGCCTGTCAATACTAAAAACAAACGCTGTTAACCGAATTAATTCTCATCTTCTATTATGACATAGAAATCAACTTTTAGGTGGACGAGGGGAAAAAATATTATATACTAGCTGACTAATTCGACTAAAGCGTCCCACTGGAACCTGACTACACATGAGACTAAGCAGCCACGATAATGCTCAGTTGTGAATACTGAGAGTGTGACATTAGTCTGACTGAGATCTAAAATTTGCTTCACTTTACAAATCTGCCGTTTGTTCTTGCAGTAGGCAACGATGCGATCGCCAGCTTTGACATCCAACGCTTTAATTTTCAATTTCTCCTCTCTACTATAGTTATTCATCTCAACCTTCATATATTTATGGGATTTTTTGCCTTCTTTTTGTGGGAATCTCTCTGAGGTTGTATGTAACCACTACGAGAATTCAACCACTGAGCGCAGAAAATATGCATTAAGGACAGATTAAGCTACGTCTACAATTGTCTTAGCTCTATTCACCTTCAGGCTATAACCCATCCATTCAGCACCTCTTAATCCATTAATTGCTGCTACTTCTTGGGCGTCTGTTTCCATTTCTACAACTGCAAATCCCCTCTTCTCACCTGTTTTTTGATTCGTAGATACTAGAATTTTCCTCACAGACCCATACATTAAAAAGACTTGTCTGATGTCTTCATCTTCAATTTCATGGGATAAATTACCAATATAAACTGACATAGCATATTTCCCCATATAGAGGATGTTGAAATTTATATTTGGATAGCGTCTATATAGTCCTTACCTTGACCAAAAATATTTCTCTTTTTTCTAACCATAACATAATTTAAGCTTTTAAACTTATTTAAATTAATACCAATTTCCTTTTTGCCAAATAAATCCAAAAAACAAGGTTTTATATAGCAATCCGGTTTTATTTGGGAAATTGTTTGCTTAGGGAGGAAACAGGGAATAGGGAAATCTTAACAGGGAAATAAGAATAAAAGTGTACCTAGCTTCAGATAAATCAAATAGGATACACATAGTAAATACTTATACTGATTTTAAGTAAGTCGTTGGGAAAAATCAATGTATGTTAAGAAAGGTAAAAGAGATAAAACCCTCTTTCCTTCTGCCTCCTGCCTAATCCCGATTATAAATATTCACGACGTTCTACTTATATGAGGGTGCATAGAATTATAGAATGGAGAACTAGGAATAACACTGAAAGAAACGAGAGTTTACCGGGAAATCAAGGAAGAAGGAAGACAAGAAGCAACAGCTAATTAGATTACCCGAAAGTTAACTAAGCGCTTTGGAGAAATATTTCCAGAAGTGCGATCGCAAATTTTTAGTTTGCCCTTACCTGTTCTCGAAGATTGGAGCGAAGCTTTACTTGATTTTATCAGCTTGGCTGATTTGCAGTCGTGGTTAACAGCACTGGAGAGTTAAAGTGTTCGGCTTGTCGTCAGGTATGATGTTTTGTCGATGCGATCGCTAATTTTGGTTAGGTAAATTCGGTAGTGTTATGGGCGATCGCTAATTGAAGTTGATGGAAATAGGTAGTGCGATCCCCACCCTTGAAGCGTGGGGATTTATGTCAATGAAACGATTTAGTTAAGCTCTTTTACCAATGGAAAATGCCGGACGTTCAGATATGCGTTTGATATAATCCAATACGGCTGGATAAGAACTCAAATCTAGCTTCAGCAAAAGCAAAAAGTAATTTAGGATAGATCCCACAGCTACATCAGCAACACTAAATTCATTACCCAATAAAAAAGGTTGCTGTTCAAAAATGTTATTCAAGGGAGTTAACAAACGAGTCATTTCCCGTTTTCGATTCTCTTCCCCAAAAATTCCAGGCCCCAGAGTAGCATTGGCAAAAAATACCCACTGCGACAAAACACCACGTTCCTCAGGTGAAAGTGGTGTTTTGCCATATTTATCGGCAAGATACAACAAAATTGCCCCTGATTCCCAAATCTGGAAGTCCCCATCCACTAATGCTGGAACTTTCCCCATTGGGTTAAGTTTCAAATACTCAGGCTGAAGATGTTCACCTGATTGCATATCTAGGAGTACAAATTCGTAGGGAATTCCCAATTCTTGTAAATACCACTCGATGATTGACGCACGAGTACGAGTACCACCGTAAAGTTTCAGCATAATTACTTGAGATTCAAGAACTTTGTAAGTGTGGAATGCTTTTTAATGTTAACTGTATCTCGGTGGCTGAAAAAAGCGATCGCTTGATGAAGCTGGGTGATCACACTCCATCAACTCAAACAAAAAGGCGATCGCTTGATGAAGCTGGGCGATCGCACTCCATCAACTCAAACAAAAAGGCGATCGCATGGTGAAGCTGGGCGATCGCACTTTATCCTCTCAAACAAAAGAGAGATCGCTAATTGAAGCTGCGCTAACGCATAGCCACAATAACCTAATTGAAGTGCATGAAAACTGGTACTGAGATCGCACCTTAATACCCCTCAATTTTCTTACTTACACACCTTTAACCTTTCCCGCACTTCAGGATGGGTGGAAAGATAATCTTGCAGCCAGTTGCAGCCACGGGTTAGTAAGTTATCCAAGTCTCCAACAAAAAATGTTCCAATGCTAACTCTTTGATCTCCATCAAACCCCCTTTCAACAGATACAGTCACAATACGCTGTCCATCATCAATAAAGCGCGCACCAGCAACATTTGACTTATGATATTCTTTAAAATCTGCTAGCAAAATGCCATTTAAATCCCATAACTTAGCAGTCAAGTCAGCTGAAGTAGTAACAATACGCTGTCCATCAGGGCTAAAACTGGCACGGGTGACTATATCCTGATGTCCTTTAAGATCAGCCACTAAGTTCCCCTTAATATCCCATATTTTAGCAATACGCTCGTTTGATGTGGTAACGATGTGCTGTCCATCGGAGCTAAATTCAGCAAGGGTAACTATATCCTGATATCCTTTGAGGTCAGCTAGTAATTTACCCTTCATATCCCAAATTTTTGCCGTTTGATCGCGTGAAGTGGTGACAATGCGCTGTCCATCAGGACTAAATATAGCACTGGTGACTGCATCTTGATGTCCCTTAAGCTCAGTTAGTAATTTACCCTTGATATCCCATACTTTTGCTATGTGGTCATCCGATACTGTAATTATGTGTTTTTCGTCAGGGCTAAACTTGAAATTGTTAATATTTTTTTCATGCCCTTTAAAGTCAGCTAGCAAATTACCTTTACTATCCCATATCTTGATAATTCCTTGATCTGGAATGGTGGTGATAATATACTTTCCTTTATCGCTAACTGTACCATTTGTGACATCCTTTATATTTTCTTTGATATCGGCTAATAAATTGCCCTTCATGTCCC
The DNA here is from genome assembly GCF_963875285.1 of Calothrix sp. NIES-2100. Lineage (NCBI taxonomy): Bacteria > Bacillati > Cyanobacteriota > Cyanophyceae > Nostocales > Calotrichaceae > Calothrix > Calothrix sp. NIES-2100. The sequence goes on along the minus strand of NZ_CAWNLA010000001.1, from coordinate 5,193,354 downwards.
ATAATTTTACAGCATCTCTTGAGATAGTGAGAGCATACTGTCCGTCGTCACTTAAAACAGTTTTGTTAACATCCTTTTGATGACCTTTGAGTTCAGCTACTAAGTTCCCTTTTACGTCTAATATTTGGGCTTTACCGTCTTTAAATCCAACAACTATACGGTCTACTCTACCGAATGCAAGGGAGCTGATATTTTTGTTCTTGAGGTAAATGTTGTTTTTTTCTTTTATGTTCCAAACCCTAACACTTTTATCACTAGATGCAGTAACCATACGCTGTCCATCAGGACTGTAACTGGCATAATTGACAGCTTTTTGATGACCTTTAAGGATATTTAATGGGCTTGAAAAGCTCTTAAAATTACCAATAAAATCATCAGGGTGTTCAATATCTAGTAAAGGATAAATTTCAGCATTGCCGTTATTAAAAGTAACAACAATGCGTCTTCCATCTGGACTAAAATTAGCATTCATAACATTATAATTGCTTAACGGTTTAATAAATAGAGGGTCAGGATGGGGATTTAGTGAATTATTTTTAATTTCCCAAATATTTACCTCATTATCTTCAGATGCTGTAACAATACGCTGTCCATTAGGACTAAAGCTGGCACTGTAGATTGGAGCCTGATGTTCTTTCAGGTCAAAAAGCAATTGACCTTGGCTATTCCACACTTTAGCTGTTCTATCTTCAGATGCAGTAACAATACGCTGTCCATCACGACTAAAGTTGGCACTATAGACTTGACCCTGATGTCCTTTGAGGTCAAAAAGCCACTGACCTTGGCTATTCCACACTTTAGCTGTTCTATCTTCAGATGCAGTAACAATACGCTGTCCATCAGGACTAAAGCTAGCAGCATAGACTTGACCCTGATGTCCTTTGAGGTCAAAAAGCCATTGACCTTGACTATTCCAAACTTTAGCAGTTTTATCTTCAGATGCAGTAACAATACGCTGTCCATCAGGACTAAAACTGGCACGGTAGACTTTTCCTTGATGTCCTTTGAGGTCAAAAAGCCACTTACCTTGGCTATTCCAAACTTTAACAGTGTGGTCAGCCGATGCAGAAATTATACGCTGTCCATTAGGACTAAATGTGGCACTATAGACTTCGCCCTCATGCCCTTCAAGTTGATTGCTTTCATGAATATCATCCAGCATAGTTTGCAAAGTGACAATAGGACTAGTAGCAGGATATTTTTCTAAAGGGCGGTTATCTTTGACTATTTCTTTTAATTTTTGTGCTGTCTCCATCGCTGTGACTAAAGCTTTTAAAGGTTCAGAGTCAAATTGGCGTAAAGCAGCAGATCCCGTTTTTTCAAGATTTATACCTTCTTGGGCTTCTAAACGTTGTTTATTTGCAATAATAGCTAGGGTTCCTGCAACAATAGCCACTACAACCAAAAACCCAGAACCTAATCGAATCTGTCGCTGAGTCTTCTGTTGCACTTGCTTCAATTCATAGTTCTGGCTGGTAGATAAAAATCGATAATCCTCATCACTCAAACTTTTATCAGTCGCCCACTTTGAGACATTCTCTAACTCTTTTCCCCTTAATAGCTGCGAATTATCTTGAAAGTTACTACTCTTCCATGCATTAAAACTTTCAGCATAGGGGCGCAGTTTAGATAACTCTTTTTCAACCCAATTTAAATTAAAAACATGAGCATAAATTTGGTTATAAACCTTCCACCTGCCCTGCTGTTTCACCACCAAACCAGTCAGGCGAAATTTCATATCGTCAATTGCAATATCACCGTTTTGCAAAATTTGCTGATACCATCCCAACCAACGCCCAGCAACTTGTTCCCCTCCTAATATCCAGTTGCGTATCGTCTTTAAATGCTCTGGTTCATCTTGGGCTTCCCAGTTATAAATTATATTTGCTTGTATCAATTCTTCTACCCACCGTGTAACCTCATAATTAGGAATTGCAAAATCAGCATTAAAAATTAACGAGCAGACTTTTTGGGTTAAAAAAGGTTGTCCTCCCGTCCAGCTTAATATTGCTTCCATTACTACCATTGGATTATTAGTTTTGGTAGCTAAACCCTGGGCGAGGGGATGGGTTTCTTCTAACTTAAACCCAGTCAATTCAATTGCTTTACCAATATTAAAAGGTGTGCGTCGTTCGTCTTGAATTAAATCCGAGGGTGTAGCTACGCCAACTAAAGCAAAAGTTAACCTGTGAAAATCTGGATTGAGATTGCGTTTTTCATAAAAGCTTCTAATGAGGGCAAAAAAATCATCTGTGGGAAAATTTAAATTGATAAAAGTGTCTATTTCGTCAATAGAAATAATGATATTTTTAGTAAATTTGGGCAACAATATTTCTTCAATAAAACTCCCTAAACGCTGTACGGGAGAGATTTTCATCCGTTCATCCCACCATGCATCAAACTCTCTGATATCAAGAACCTTTAAACGAGTTACTAAAGTGTAAGCAATTCCGCCATACCACATTTCAATATCAACTTCTTGACTACCCTGCTCTGTAGCATCGATTGTTATACAGGCATAGCCCTCAGCTTCCAGTCGTTTCATTGCACGGACTAGCAAGCTCGTCTTACCCATTTGCCGAGAGTTAAAAATATAACAAAACTCACCAGCTTTTAACCAGCGATAAAACTCATCATCCGCTTGTCGCACAACGTAACTGGGAGCAGCTTCTCCTAAACTTCCACCAGTTTTATACTCATAGCTTCCAGTCATGATTTCATCACCGATATACAAGAAGTGGCTAATCGCATCAAAACATGACTCAACGTGAGTTTAGTTTGGAGAAATTTGAGTTCACATTGATTTGTATTTTACTGTACTATACAAATACTTAGTTTTTATCTCCATTTAGTAAATTTTTTATTATTAGCTATGGGAAGGTCATTCAGAGTACGTACTGAGCGTATTGATGATGTGAAAAATACCCTGCTGCAAAGTAACTTTGCTAGTAACTCAAAATTAGCTGAAGCTTTGAAGCTCTCCAAAGCAACAATTGACAGCTTTTTCCGAGGGACAGCTATTGATAAAGAAAACTTTGATAAAATTTGTGAAGCGTTAAATATTAACAGACAAGATATAGCAATAACAACTGATAATTCCTCTCTCAATTCCCCGAAAAGGTCATTATACGTAAAGAAAGAATGTATTGATGATTTGAAGAAAGCCCTTTTGCGAAATGGCTTCATTAGTCAGACAGATTTAGCAGGACATTTGGGACTGTCTGAGTCAACAATCAACAGCTTTTTTAGAGGTAAAGCTATCGATCGCAATAACTTTGATGAAATTTGCAAAGCGTTAAGTGTTAGCAGGCTAGATATAGCGGCTGAGAACACCCCTGCTGATTCCCTCGAATACCCAGAAGGAGAAGTACCCCTAAATTCTTACTTTTATATTCAGCGTTTCCCCATCGAACAACGTTGTTACGAGGAAATTTCCAAACCTGGTTCTCTAATTCGTATTAAAGCACCCCAACAAACGGGCAAATCTTCGCTGTTAGTAAAAATTCTTCATCAAGCTAACAGTCAAGGTGACATGAGTGTAACTATAGACTTTCGACTTGCAGAGTCTGAACTTTTCGGTGAATTAAACACGTTTTTACGCTGGTTTTGCGACAATCTAATTCTAGAAATAACAAAAGAAAATCAGGAACTACAAACAAAGCTGCTGTCACAATTAGATGAACATTGGAACTTAGCTCGACGTATCGGTAGCATGAAAACTTGCATGGAGTATTTCGAGCAATATCTGTTTCCAGAAATCCCTCAAAGGTTAACTTTGGCATTAGAAGAAGTAGATAAAGTATTTGAATACCCAAAAATTTATAAAGACTTTTTTGGTTTACTGCGTTCTCTCCACGAAGAAGCAAAACGCCGGGATATTTGGACAAAGCTACGACTGGTGATAGTACACTCTACCGAAGCTTACGTCCCGATGAATATTCATCAATCACCATTCAACGTTGGTTTAGTAGTGGAACTACCAGAATTTACACAAGAGCAAGTTAAAGATTTAGCTCAACGACACCAACTCAATTTGAGTGATGCAGAGATTGAAAGATTGATAGAAATGGTAGGAGGACAACCATTTTTAATCCGTTTAGCTCTGTATAAAATTGCCAATCAAGAGACAACTATATCTCAACTCTTGCAAACAGCATCCACTACATCTGGAATTTTCAGTAATTATCTCCGTCGTATAGAGTCAATTTTGAAACAACAGCCTCAATTAGAAGCAGCAATGAAAGAGTTACTTTTTTCTGCTAATTCGCCAGTATTTAATAACGAAGTTAGGTATAAATTACGCGCACTTGGATTAGTAAAACTGCAAGGTGATGAAATAACATTAAGTTCTGAGTTATACCGTCAATATTTTCAGAATTTGTAGTTGCTTTCACCAACAATACCTTCAGCATTTTTTTGTAGGTTGGGTTTCGTTCCTCAACCCAATCTACGCATTGTGGCATGTTTCGATTTGGCGAAGGTATTGATCAATACACTTATTTTCTTTCCTGTGACAGAATTAAGACTGAACTCATGTAACTCAGGCTGAACTCATATAACTTCAGGCTAAAGACACGGATCGAGAAGATTGAATGTTACTCAGATAAACAATCAGTCTTCTACAAGCCATAGAGGTGCGAGATGAGCAAGCCTGAGAAACAGCAAAAATCATCCGTTAGCATACTACGACGGTTGTGGTGGCATTGTGCAGGTGCAAACCCAGAAATTCTATCACGGAATGATTGCCAAACCGAAAGAGGTAAGCAAGAAGCGATCGCCATAATGCTTTTCCTTACCGCTTCCACATCTGCGTTGTCAGCTTTCTACGCATTGTATATCGTATTTGCTTCAGTTCCAGTTGCAGTTGGATTAGGCTGTTTCTGGGGGTTAAACATTTATAACTTAGATAGATTCTTCATTTTAAGCGCTAAAAAAAAGAGAAATCATTTCTTCGGACAACTCAAAGTATTAACACCACGTTTAGCATTGGCTGGTGTTTTAGCAGTTGGTATCAGTAAGCCACTCGAATTAAAGATGTTCGAGTCAAATATTAAGGAAGTAATCTTAAAAGAAGAAACAACTAAATTTCAAGGAGAAATTCAAGAAATAGATAGTGAAATTAAATCTTTACATAGTGAATTACAAGAAAAAGACAAATACTATAAAGAACAGTTAATTTCTGCTAATCCAGAAAAGAAAGCTCAGGCTCCACGTACCGCAGCGGAAATTGATGACATCAAATCTACTCTCAAAAAAAAGCAACAACAATTAGATAAAAGTAAAAACCTTCGCAGCAATCCCCAACTGCCACATATAGGATTATCAAAGCAGCTTGAGATACTAGAAAAGCTAGCTGAAACAGACCCAATAATTGACAAAATTAACTTATTTATTACATTACTGTTTGTCATGATAGAAATTTCTCCGATCTTAGGGAAATTGATGTCAGAATACAGTGCTTACGATGCAGCTATTGAAGCTATAGAAGGTAAAAGTATATATTACCACACGCAACATTTAGCGGATGCTAAACAAGAGATTGACGAACAAATCGAGAATAAACGCAAAGTCCGCGAAGCAGTCAGAGCAAACACACGGGAAAGAATAGAAGAATTCCTCACGCATCAATTTACAGTCGTCTTAGAGGAAACAACTCAAAGCGCTGATTTAGCTGAGATTCGGAAAAATATAGTTAAATTAATTGCAACAAATATCGAAAATGAAATGATGAAACAATTTAGTCAAATCAAGATGACTGGTGTGGAAATTGAGGAACAGTTGAACCAAATTAAAGCAGATATTCTCAACAACAAACTGAGAAATAAAGTTGCTCATGTTGTAACAGAAGCAGAAGTAGACCGATTATTTAAAGACCTAGAACCTTTGAAAAAGTTTGGACAGGACTATGAAAGTAATTAAATTATCTCCTACAGAGGCAAGACCTCCACCAAATTAGCAATCAGTTCCAGATGAATGCAAGTAACACAATTTAAATGAGGTTAATTATGTCTGATTACATTGATAAAAGTAATAATTCGCTGACCAGGGTTTCAGCAGATAACCAAATCGCCAAATCTTCCAGCGTTGAAGCAGTCGCACGTTATGCCGAAATCGTTGTTGATAATAATATGGCAAAACGTGAGACATTCCTCACAAAATTGTTCCCCGATCCAGTACAACGTGCAGCAAAAATGGGCGAACTCGAAATTATTAAAACTGAGTTTGAGTTTCGCAAAAAAGCCTTAGCAATGGTGCGAGAAACCCATGTCCAAGCCTTACGAGAAACTTGCAATCAGTATTTAGTCAAAGCCAAAGCTGCGGGTCGAGCAGAAACAGCTAGTTTCTTGATGCGAAAAGCACAGGAACTCCAAGAGGAATTAGACCGAATTTTCGATAAATTCATTACTGCGATTGAAAAGAAAACTCAAAGATTGCAAGAAATGACTAATTCAATCCTTCAGAAAAAAATGGAGCAAGACTTAGACAAAGAAATTCACGATTTTATCGAAATGAAAGACAAACTTGTTAACAAATTTAGACAGATTGTTGATGAAGGAGTTTAGCTAATTTCTCTTTTTTAATGAGGGACACCGATCGGGGCACAAGATTGTTTGTGCCCCTACGAGGAATTCCTATAAGTTCGTAGTCAGGACTTTAACCAAAGAAATAAGGAATAGACCCACTGACTACAAATAAAAAAGACGACTTGTTTGTGACACTTGCGTAAGTTATATAAATACAACACTGGGTAAGGATAAATATGAATAAATCAGTTGAGACAATTTTTATTGGTTTTTTCACAGTTTGCTCTACTGCGGCGATGGTGATTTTTAGTAATTTTTCAATAGCAGTTGCAGAAACACCGATAGGTAGCGAGAATGAATGCGATTTTAACTGTCTGCAAAATACTCAACAAGCATCTATTCTGTGTAGAAGGTACGAAAATGCTCTCAGGAGCAACCCTAATAACTATTCTTTGCGGACAGGCTACAGAAGGTGTCAATTAGCTTTTTACAGATATGGTTTATGCACAAATACGATCGGAATGCGTATAGGTGCTGAACAAAGATATATTGACCCCAGAGTATGCTTTATACATTTGAGTGAATTTTATCAGAAAGAGGTAACATTTCTGAGGTAGGGATGATAGGCGATTTGCTCTAGCAATCTGTGTAGAAGTTGTAAAAATCCGCTAGTTTTAGATCCCCGACTTCTCAAAGAAGTCGGGGATCTAAGCTCTTCACAAAACCCATGCACCAAGATTAGTTGGAATTAATTTCAGATAGCTACTTGGCTTTAATTGGTGTTAGGGCTACACCTTGGTAATAATGTCCCAAAATTTGTAGGTGGTTTGCACCTCTTCGTGCCAGATTATACGCTCCCCATTGACTCATGCCAATGGCGTGACCATAGCCTAGCCCTTGTAGAATAAAACTACCATCGGCTCCTTTGCTGACGTTAAAGCGGGTACTTTTTAGCCTGAGTGCAGTACGTACCTCTTCGCCCTGTAGTGTCTTCGTACCGCGATCGCCGATAATTTTCAGGACTTTCACACTTTGGAACGGTGAGCGAGCCTCCACAATCATATCTGTGACATTGCCTACACCAGAAATAGAACTAATTTCCCCAGATGAGAAGGTTTTCACCCAGTTACACTCTTTAATATTTTGATCGTAGTCTTGAACAGCACGCAGGTAAGGCTCTTTGCTACCCCAAACATCTTCAACATTTTCAGTATGTCCGCCAGAGCAAGCGTGGAAGACTGAGAGAATAATTTTGTTTTGGTAAGTTAGTACTTGTCCGGCGGTAGCATCGACGGCGGCGTAGGTAGTAGGAGTTTCACTGCTGACACCTTTATAAATTTGCCAGCGATCTGGGCTGTCACCTAAATCGTAAATCGGGTTACTGCGCTGTCTTTCCCGTTCGTATAAAGCATAAGTGCGGGCGGCGATCGCTTGGGCTTTCAAAGCTTCTTGGGGCCATTGGGCATCCATTTCTCCACCGATAACGCTGTAGAGATATTCCTCAGTATCTACCCAGTTAACCGCAGTTAAGCCTTTTTCTGTGGGTACAACCAGAGTTCTACCGCGAAACCAGCGATCGCCTATATAAACGAATCCTTTACCTGTCGGCTCAATCCAAAATAAACCAGATTGCCATTTATCTAAAGCTACACCACCACCAACAGCTTGGGCATAAAACGAACTCATCGCTGGTAATTGTCCGAGAGTCCGCCCCGTTCCATCCTTGACTGTTGCAGTTGTCGAACTACCAACTTTTACTTGATTAACGTTTCTCTCAATGGCGATGCGTAAGATTACAGATGCTTGCGCTGGAGCAACCAAAGCTATCCACAAGAGAATACCTAACCACCAATGTCGTCCTTTAATCTGGGAAAGTATAGAGCCAAATAAAACTGAAAATTTCATGCCAATCGTTTAATCACATTAGTATCTGTTTGACGCTTTGGAGTAATCGCATCTACAACTAAAGATGTGACGCTTTTCCATCGCCGGAGGTTGCCACCTTTTACTAATTATGCATCTTAGTTCTCCTCCAGAAATGCATGGCAATCAATCCGTTGTTTTAGGTTTGCAATTGATTTAGAAAAAGAAAAATATTTAAGTTATCAACTGTATCTTGACAACTCAGTGTTAAGGATTATATCTTAATCTATAACGAGCGTTCGATATAAATAGCCTGAGTTATGCCCAAGATTGTTGACCACGAACAATACCGCAAAGAACTGCTCGGCAAGTGCTTCGATTTATTTGCCCAAAAAGGCTACAGTGCCATCACTATGCGGGAAATTGCTCAAGGCTTAGGAGTGTCAACGGGGACGCTGTATCATTATTTTCCCAGTAAACAGGCTTTATTTGAGCAATTACTAGAAGAAATTAGCCAGCAAGATGTGGCGATGGCCTTAGCAGAATTGGGTGGGAGAAAACCACTACCAGAGGCAATGGCAGCATTAGCAAGATACTTAGTAAAAAACGAAGATTACTTTATTAAGTGGACTTACATCTGGGTAGATTTTTGTCAGCATCAAGACTCTGAACAAATAAAGGTAAACGGTGTTTTGAAGCGGGCTAATCAGCGATATCAACAAGCCGCCTGCGATTTTTTAGGGATTCAAGATTCAGTTTTAGCAACATTTGTATTGAGTTTCGTCAATGGTTTAATTTTGGAGAAACTTTGGGGTGATGAAAATATTTGTTTTACTGAACAATGCGCTTTATTAGGTAAAATGCTCACGGCATATTTGCGAGATGAAGAGAGGGGATAGGGGATAGGGGCTAGGGAAGACTGTTGACTGTTGACTGTTGCAAGAGTGCCTTCTTGACAAATGACAAATGACAAATGACAAATGACAAATTAATAAAGAGGGGGAAATATGAGTTATAGGCTATTATTGAAACCAAAAAATAGAGGACTAATTGTATTAGGAATTGCTGCTACTGCGATTACAGGTGGAATTGCTGTTTATGCTATTTCTCAGTTTGGTCAAGTTGGGCGCACTGCTTCGGAGGAAATACCAACTGCGCCAATTTTGCAAAAAGTAACGGCTTTAGGAAGACTGCAACCAGAAGCCGAGGTAATTAAGTTATCTGCACCCCTAGCATTAGATGGCGATCGCATTGCGAAAATCCTGGTTGAAGAAGGCGATCGCGTCGAAGCCGGACAAATTATAGCAGTTTTAGATGCACGCGATCGCTTACAAACTGCGGTACTCCAAGCGCAAAAACAAGTCCAAGTCACCCAAGCTAAACTCGCACAAGTGAAAGCGGGGGCGAAAACTGGAGAAATTCAAGCACAGCAAGCAACAGTGGAACGTTTGCAGGCACAATCGATTGGCGATCGCCAAAGTCAACAAGAAGCGATCGCCCGCATAGAGGCACAATGGCAAGGTGATAGAATTGCCCAAGAAGCGACAATTAAAAAACTGACAGCCGAACTCAACAATGCCCAAGCAGAATATCTGCGTTATCAACAGTTATATAAAGATGGAGCAATTTCTAATTCTGCATTTGACACTAGGCGTTTGAGTGTAGACACCACCAAACAGCAACTAGATGAAGCGCAAGCCGTTCTCAACCGCATCAACACCACAGCTAGCAGACAACTAGCAGAAGCAAAAGTAGCACTCAACCGCATTAACGCCACTGGTAACAAAGAAATTAGCGAAGCCAAAGCCACACTCAATAGTATTGCCGAAGTCCGTCCCGTAGATATAGCCGCAGCTCAAACAGAAGTTGAAAATGCGATCGCATCCCTCAAACACGCCCAAACTGATTTAGCAGCAGCATACATCAAAGCACCAACAGCAGGACAAGTTCTCAAAATACATTACCGCGCTGGTGAAAAAATTGGTGATTCGGGTATTGCAGACTTTGCCCAAACTGACCAAATGATTGCAGTTGCAGAAGTTTATCAAACTGACATTAGTAAGGTAAGACTGGGACAAAAAGCAGTAATTACCGGTCAAGCATTTACTGGAGAAATAAGGGGTAAAGTTTCCCAGGTTGGCTTACAAGTTAATAGACAAAACGTTTTTAGCAATCAACCAGGAGAAAACCTTGATAGTCGAGTTATTGAAGTAAAAATTCGTCTAAACCCCGAAGATAGCAAGCGCGTTTCCGGGTTAACGAACTTGCAAGTACAAACAGCGATTGAATTGGGGACTGTTGACCGTGGTCACTGAGCAAAGCCGAAGTGTTGACTGTTGACAAATGACAAATGACAAATGACAAATGACAAATGACTAATACTTATGCTATCAAAATTATTTCGCAAAACTCCGCTAGCTTGGCGGCAGTTAATGAAAGAAAAAACCCGTCTTGCAGTAGCAGTGGCAGGTATTACCTTTGCTGATATGCTGATGTTTATTCAGTTAGGTTTTGAAAGTGCGCTGTTTGATGCAGCCGTCCAACCCCATCGCAATTTACAGGCAGATTTAGTTTTAATTAATCCCCAATTTCAAACTTTATTCTCAGTCAAAAGCTTTTCTCGTGAACGCTTATATCAAACATTAAGTCATGAGAGCGTGCAATCAGTAAACTCGGTTTACATCAGCACCGGACAATGGCGAAATCCCGAAACTCGTCTTGATCGCGCCATTTTGGTTTGGGGTATAGATCCAGCAAAACCAGCTTTTTTATTCCCGGAGATTAAGCAACATCAAAATGATTTGAAGCAGTTATATCAAGTCATGTTTGACCAAGCAGGTAGGCCGGAATATGGAGATATTGGTACTATCTTCAAGAAAACAGGCAACTTTGCCACCGAATTAAATAACAAAGCTATCAATGTCAAAGGCGTGTTTAGTAACGGTGCTTCCTTTGCGGCTGATGGAAATGTAGTTACTAGTGATTCTACCTTTTTGCAACTTTTCCCTGATCGCCAAAGCGATCGCATTGAGGTAGGCTTACTGACTCTTAAACCTGGTGCTAATCCGGAACAAGTGCGATCGCAACTTGCAGCTATTTTACCCAATGATGTCATAGTTCTGACTACCGAAGGATTTGCCCAAATTGAAAAAAATTATTGGGCTACTGGTACTGGTATTGGCTTCATTTTTGGCTTAGGTGTGGGAGTCGGATTCATTGTTGGGATTGTGATTGTTTACCAAATCCTCTATTCCGATGTCTCCGAACACCTACCAGAATACGCCACCCTCAAAGCAATGGGTTATAGCGATCGCTATTTACTCACAGTTCTGTTACAAGAAGCATTATTTTTAGCTATCTTAGGTTTTTTACCCTCATTTTTCCTCTCTTTGGGACTATATCAGCTAACCTACGCTGCGACATTGTTGCCTATTTCCATGAAGGTAGACCGGGCATTTAAAGTATTTATTTTAACAATTATCATGTGTAGTTTTTCTGGGGCGATCGCTATGCGTAAACTCCGCGCTGCTGACCCAGCAGATATTTTCTAGTCTTGACTGTTGACTATTGACTATTGACTCTGAAAATCTTATGTTTCCTGAATCCACATCAACAACTTTAGAACCAGTAATTAATATTAGTAACCTGAATCATTACTTTGGGGAGGGAACGCTAAAAAAACAAGTATTATTTGATATTAATTTAGAGATTAACGCTGGTGAAATTGTGATTATGACCGGACCCTCAGGATCTGGTAAAACCACGCTGTTAACTCTCATGGGTGGACTGCGATCAGCTCAATCTGGTAGTCTGAAAATCTTAGGACAGGAAATCTGCGCTGCTAGTAAACAGCAGTTAACTAAGCTACGTCGCCAGATTGGTTATATTTTCCAGGCGCATAACCTGATGACTTTTTTAACAGCTAAAGAAAATGTGCGGATGTCTTTAGAGTTACACGATCAATATCTTGATCGGGATATTGACGCTAAAGCGATCGCCATGCTGGAAACTGTGGGATTGGGAGAACGTGTCAATTACTACGCCGAAAACCTTTCTGGGGGACAAAAGCAACGAGTGGCGATCGCCCGTGCTTTAGTCAGCCATCCGAAAATTGTCCTAGCAGACGAACCAACCGCCGCACTTGATAAAAAATCGGGGCGTGATGTAGTAGAGTTGATGCAGAAGCTAGCTAAAGAACAAGGCTGTACAATTTTGTTAGTTACCCATGACAACCGTATCCTAGATATTGCGGATCGCATCATTTATATGGAAGATGGGCAATTAAAAACTGATGACATAGATGTTGTCACAAAAATGCATTGAGAGTTAAGTAAAAAAATCACATCATTATGTAGGGTGGGCAATGCCCACCTTACGTAGTTTTTACAATTAACTAAAATTTGAATATCCAAAAAATAAATATTTTTACTTCGACATATTGTCAAACATTGACTTATACATTAACTCACAGTAATGTCTTGGCAGCTATCACACCAGCTTAGTTAAACCAGCAACTTTTTAGTTTAATATTGTTGATTGTTGAGGAGTAGAGAAATAATAGATGGCATTTAGTAATTTATTTACAGCTGGCGGCGTGGTCATGTGGCCACTGTTAGGATTTTCCATATTAGCAGTGGCGCTAATTATCGAACGAGTTGTTTTTTGGGTCAAGATAACTAAACGGCAAAATCGCGTAGTGCGTGAAGTATTACAGCTTTACCGTTTAGATAATGTAGTTGGCGCTTTAGATAAGTTGCAACAAAATACTGATTTACCCATTGCCCGGATTTTTTTAGCAGCTTTAGAATTAGAAGAACCAACCCCAGAAGAATTTCGTTTAGCCTTAGAAAGTGAAGCACAAGCCGAAATTCCTTTAATCAAGCGCTTTCAAAACATTTTTGATACCATCATCGGACTTGCACCCCTGTTAGGACTTCTTGGTACTGTTTTAGGATTAATTATCTCTTTTGCTTCCTTAGATGCTCCAGGTGATTTAGGTGGTGAGAAAACAAGGAATGTTACAGGTGGAATTAGTCAAGCCTTAGTATCTACAGCCGCAGGATTGATTGTTGCTATCTTTACACTTTTCTTTGCAAATTCCTTCCGGGGACTCTACATGCGCCAGATAGCTTGGATTCAGGAGTATGGCGGACAGTTAGAATTACTCTACCGCCGTCGCTATGAAAGAGGAGAGAAATCCTATGCGCCTACCAGATGAACCAGATATCCCAGCCCAGATTAACATCGTGCCGATGATTGATGTCATTTTTGCGATTTTGACATTTTTCATCATGTCAACTCTGTTTTTAACTCGCTCAGAAGGTTTACCAGTTAATTTACCCAAAGCAGCATCAGCACAACAACAAAAATCTAGTGAGCCAATTAATGTCACAGTAGACGCAGATGGAAAAATTAGCTTGAACCGCAAATCGGTTACTCTCGATGTGTTATCAGAGCAAGTACGCACATTGATGGGTACAACTCCCGAAGCCTTGGTAATTATCAACGCCGATGAGCGAGTTACTCACGGTCAGGTAGTGGCTGTGATGGATAAATTACGCCAGGTAAAAGGAGCTAAATTAGCGATCGCTACTCAAAAACCATAGTAGGTTATCAAGAACTTCTCTATTGTTGGGGAAAAGTAAAACTTTAATCTTTTCCCCTAATATTACAATTATTGTACTATTATCAATTAATATCAAGCAGGGCTAATCACTTATTATCATAGTGTCGACCTAATCCCTTCATTTCCGTGGCTTTGCCTCACCTTTAACAATCAGTCTTTTTGCTATTTATGATTCTTAACTTAACATAGTGGTTAAATTTTACTTACTCGGCAATTTTCGGATTTAATATTATTCTAGAAGTACAAATAGATTTTTTCGCTACAGTTTTTGAGGGCACAGTCCATGACTATTTGGGTAAACGAGCAAATTGATCCGTCAGGCATGATTCATGCTTGTATTGCCTGTTGTAACGAGTCCCAAGCCAAAGATTGTCATGAATCTTTTGAAAATAATTTGAACGAGAGGCAAAAACAAGCTGGCTGGGTAGCACAATTGCGGATGGTTGATTCTTGGGATGATGTTCCAGTCAACGCTTTAAAGCTCGATTAATTTAGATAAAAGATAAAAGTTAACTCACCCTAATCCAAACGCCCCTAGCCCCTAGCCCCTCTTTCCCAACTAGCCGGCAAGAGGGTTTTTGTATAGTTTATTTTTTTACATCACTACTAACGCTTTTAGCTTGAGCAAACGACGAGTGATGACTGCTCAGATGGAAGTGTGATAATTTGTGCTGTGCGCACTATTTCCCGACGATACATATGATAGTTTTGGATGTAGGTTAACTCAATACAATGGATGAAATATTGACCTACGTAAACTTTCAGATGTGGAAATTCATAATTTAAAACTCTCCACACTACTTGCGGGACTCTTGATTTTCTTACTGGTTCAGTTGCAGAGAATCTCTATACTGCGAAAATTGAAGGTATGAAACTCCTGCCAAAACCAGTGACAACTGGCACGCAAAGCGAGTAAAAGAATCAGTTTGATGGGAAATTAAGTTAATAAAGGATAAAATTCTGATTAAAACTTAACACTTCACCCACAAATCTGTAAAATAACTCAAACGTTATGGAAATTTGCTGATTTTTATAAAGTTTTAAGAGTTATTATTAATTCCAAGGATTAAAGTCAAAACTTGCAGAAACCGAACAAATGTAGTGAACTATTTCCAAGTTTACTCTTCGGAGCAAAGCTGTCCCATTAATTTGGTTGGCAAAACGGGACAAGCTATTCAGATTTCGATTCATTCACCTAGCCAGTATATCTGTGCCAACTGCGAACGGATATTACCAGATTGGAAACAGCAATCTTTCTTATGGGTAGTTATTGTTTTACAGCAATCGCAGTATCGACTAGATAAAAGTACCGCAGTCGTTGAGGCGGAGAAAGAACGCTTACGCGAAAAGTTTATGCGGTTTGGTTTTGATTTGGCCTTTAATCTCCGCGATCGCAACTATTTAACAGATCTGATAGATCCCCGCACCGGCTATCCCTTGCTTTCCCATCCCGGAACCGTTCCCCATGACGACACCGCAGTTGTGAAAGCTTTACTCAATTACCCGGTGATTAAAAATAAATGCCGTGTACTAGTACATCCGAACTGGGGTACAGCAGTTTACCCCAGCATCATGATCTCAGAAGCGCCTCCCATCATGATTGAATGGGTCATCAAAAGCATAGCACCTATGCATGAATGGCATGAAATTCGCTAAATGTCATTGGTCATTGGTCATTGGTCATTGGTCATTATTCATTTGATTCCCTTGTCCTACTTGTCACCATCCTTATCCCCCTAGCCCTATTGTCAATACAGATGAACACAGATAAACTTGTACGTCAGATAACTAAAAAATGTAATTACGAATTACGAATTACGAATTACGAATTACGCTGTTATTTCGCGCTTGATAAATAAAGTTCGATAAATTGGTTCCCCCTTATTTTTAGTAGCAATTTCCCTTTCTGTGGCAACTGGTAAGGGATTTTCTGGCATCCACTCTTGGGAACTCAGTTTCTGAAAAGCTGGATTTTGGGAAAAGTTATTGCGCATTTCTAAGGCTAAAGATTCTATATCTGATTGCAGAAATACAACACCACCAACAGCTAGATAATTCGCTAAATCTGAGACTAATTCTGGTTGCACTATTCGCCGTTTAGCATGGCGACTTTTAAACCAAGGATCAGGAAATTGAATTGTCACGCGCTGTAAAGTACCAGCAGGCAGAGAAGATAAAAGGGTTTTCAAAGATTTATTCACATTACAAAACAAATAGTGAAGGTTTGTTAAACCTAAATCTGAACACAACTGATTAGCCTCGATCACCAGCGGTTCTCTAATCTCCAAACCGAGAAAATTCCAGTTAGTTTCTATCTTTGCCATATTCAACAAAAACCTGCCCCTAGCGCTACCAATATCTAAATGTAGTGGTTGGTGAGGTTGGGAATAAACTTTTTCCCAGTCAAGTGATTTGACTGGTGTTTGATACTTTTGGGCAAGTGGATTAACATGTTGACGTACTCGCACCGGGGACAAAATAGACTCTCCTTGACGTCACAATATAGGATCTAATATTTTACACCATTCTCAATAGCTTTAGTTAGGGCAATGCAGACACCTTAACCAGGAAAAACAAAAAATATTCAGTATTTCTTGTGTATGAATGCCTGGGAATTTTTTACTTGTTCGATAAATATTGCTAACTATACAAAACTTGCCATAGAGTCACTAATGCCAGATGTGAGCCTGCCGACTATAAATAAACATCTATGACCAACATCATATGTCTCAAGGTATAGCTGCTAAATTTTTCAGATATTTTTATGTCGGGATCACAAGAGCTTAATGTGTATAAATGTTAAGCAAAAGCGATCCTGCCCAGGGTTACAAAGCAAGAGTTATACTCTTTGGAAAAGGCTTGTTTTAACCCTACTTTTAAAAGTATCCTGAAATCAATGGCTCTAAATTTTCGTTTTGCCATAGTTAGTGATTTACACATCGCGCTTCCCCACACTATCTGGGATCATCCCAGCCGATTTCATTTAGTGGAGGTCAGCATCCCAGCTTTTGAAAGTGTATTAGAACATTTAACACAACTCGATTTAGATTTTGTTCTCCTCCCAGGAGACTTAACCCAACATGGCGAACCAGATAATCACGCTTGGTTGCAACAACGTTTAGCGAAGTTACCTTTTCCTGTATATGTCGTCCCTGGTAATCATGATGTTCCCGTACTAATGGCAGATCAGCAGTCGATCGCTTTTGCTGATTTTCCTAACTATTACCACAAGTTTGGTTATGAAAATCCAAATCAACTTTACTACACTAGTCAATTACTGCCTGGAGTTAGGCTGATTGGGCTAAATTCCAACAATTTTAATGACCAAGGTCAACAGATAGGGCGTTTGGATAATCAACAGTTCCGTTGGTTAGAAGAAGTGCTAGCAGCAACCACGAATGAATTAGTGTTGGTTATGGTGCATCACAATGTGGTTGAACATCTGCCTAATCAATCCTGCCATCCAATGGCAAATCGCTATATGTTGGAAAACGCGCGGGAACTCGTACAGTTGCTACAGCACTATGGAGTTAATTTAGTATTCACAGGACATTTACATGTTCAGGATGTTGCCCATTCAGGAGGGGTATACGATATAACTACTGGTTCCTTAGTCAGTTATCCCCATCCTTACAGGGTGTTGGAGTATCACAGCGATCATCTCGGCAGGCAATGGCTGCAAATTTTGTCACATCGTGTCGAGTCAGTACCAGATTTTCCCAATTTGCAAAAGCTGTCTAGACAATGGATGGGCGATCGCTCTTTTCCCTTCTTGATGAAATTATTAACTCTACCGCCATTAAACTTACCAACTCAGCAAGCAGAAGAACTAGCGCCGAGTTTGCGTGATTTTTGGGCAACCATTGCCAATGGGGATGCATTATTAGATTTTCCCCAATTTCCCAGCAAAGTGCGTCGCTATATCCAAAAATATGGTGCGATCGCCACCGGTGGTACTCCAACTTTCATTGACAACAACAGCACCATCTTGCTAGAGAAGACGGGGGGATGAGGAGGACGCGGGGACGCGGAGATGGGGGGACGCGGGGAATGAGGGGGACAAGGAGGACAAAAAAGATAAATCAGAAATGACTTATGCCCCATGCCCATTACCCCATCTTCTCACCTTCTTTATCCAATGCGCGGCAAATGCCAAATACTGAGGTGTAACCATGTAAAAATGTGCTACCAGCAACAGGGCCAATTTCGCCGTTACAGAAAAAACCTCCGACCGGGATATCTTTGATGTAGCGCCTAAATAGCTCAGAATCAAAATTAGGTTTGCCGTAGAGTCCTTCGCCACGTCCCACACAGGAAAACATTAAAGCACCTGCGGCAGCAACTGAAGCTGCTGGTCGGTTTTGATACTGTTGGAGGAGAAATTCTAAATCTTCTGCGGAAGCTTCAGCATCGCGCAGGTGAAATTGCAGGCGTTGACCGGGACGCACGCGATCGCCAATTGCGATCGCACCGGCTGTTGGATCTACGCCCAAAATACCGCGAATTAAAAAGTCTCCCTGCTGCAAAGAAGGCTTAAATCCATCCATTGCTACCCCCACAAACAGAGAATGTTGGGCTAAAATCCGCTCTTGTTCGCTGAGATTGGCAATTAGTTCCCGCAATATCATTAACGGTACTTGCTCATCTAGTTCTAAGATGATATTGCGTTCGGCTTTGGTGACTTGCATCGGAGAGCCAATTGGTCGGCATCCTTGAGCCACGATGGTTTCTAAGACAATATTGCCACTCAAAGCCAATCCTACTGTGCCTTCGCGATACAGGCGATCGTTACAAAACAGAGCCATGCGACCACTCATAGAGCCAGCGCTAGCCTGTCCTCCCACCGTTACCGATCCAGGATAAGCAAAATCTAGCCCCTGCAATAAATCGTTAATTCCCGAAGCAAAGGAACCACACAGCAAGATAAACTGGGGTGTTGGTGATGGTGGTACGCCAATCAAATCAATCCAAGCATCTGGTGAGCTATCCAAGTCAGGTAATTCTTCAGCCAGCACATGAAAGACTTTGAGATCCACCCCTGGTAGATGTGCCAAAGTCAGGCTTAAGGCTGCTTCTGCTTCCAGTTCTTGAGTTTGTCCCTTAGTTGTGGTGCCAACCACACCACCGCCACTACAGCCAATAAGTATAGGTACGGAAAGTTTCTCAGCCAGCAAAGGTAACAGCCGGGAATACTCGCTAGCAAATGCAGAGGAAATGAATACTAGCCCAAGATCTGGTGGTGCTGTTAACGATGAGACAGCCCGTTCTACCACATCTGTAATAGCTGCTTCTAAAGAAGGACGGGTTGACAGGGCATTTGTCCATTGCATTTGATCTGCCATGAGTTTTAGGCTTCTTTCTGGAGTTGGGCTGTTGTTGACTTTTGCTCCTGGGTAGAATTCTATGCGACAAGAGTTGACCCCGATTTAATTTCTCTGTTCTCAGTAACCTGTCTATCCCAGGCAGCTAGGGTTTTGATTCCCTACTAGATTTATTAAATATATTGTATGATTATACTTTTGTAGTACCGACTCTACAAAATCTTCAAAGATAAAAATAGATTTAGTACATATGCCATCGTTTATTGTATTAGTTATATATCATCAGACTAAAACACTAACTTAACAGCTAAGTGGTTAGAATGGTGAACGATACACCCAAAAACCGTCATTTTTGAGATTTTTCTATACTGGTATTAACACCACACAACGAAACTAAAGCTATGAGCGACATCCAAGAAAAAATCCAAGAAGAAGTTGAACAAGCTCGTGCTGTCTGTGACATTACAGGTAGCAACTCGGCTGAATGTGCTGCGGCTTGGGATGCAGTTGAAGAATTGCAAGCTGAAGCCTCTCATCAGCGCCAAAGTAAGCCAAAAAATTCTTTAGAAAAATACTGTGATGACAATCCAGACGCAGTTGAATGCCGGGTTTACGATGACTGAAAATGGAATTGCTAAACTTGCTTTTTGTCTGCTAGGCAAGTAAGCAGGATCGATTTGACTAAAAGTGAGCCAAGACTTCTAGCCACACCTCCCATGAGAAATGGGAGGTGTGGCTAAAAGCTAAAGCTACTGTAGCGAAGCATTTTCCAGCTTTTTTTCGTGTGGAACAATATTTTACATTGTCTGCGTTGCCCTAACGACAGCGATTAAGAATGTTAAAACTTATCAATATCAAAAGAATTAGCTTTATCTAGTATCGAAATTGTTGGTTTTATGTAAACTGTTAGCTATCATGTAACGGCTATTAGCTAGCTAGTAGCTGTTAAGTATCCCATGAGGGAGTACCAAAAACTAAAAACTATGGAAAATGATGTTTGGTTTCGCCAATTTGTGTGGCTTGACTACAGACTGGCGCTGATATTTATGGTGATTATTCCCCTAATTCTTCTAATTTGGGCATTTGTACAAAAAGCCGAAGGAGTACAACGCTTATTAACAATTTACTGGCGAGTATCGAGTTTATTGACAATTACCGTTTATTTAATGATTGGTGGTTTTGGGGTAAGTTTTCTCTCTGGATTGATAGGTCGCATCTTGATCCCCATTTCTTTGTGGTTCTGGGTAGATCTAAATGATGAAATCGAGTATCAAGCTAGCGGGACGTTAAAACTAATTTTAACTTCTTGGCGTTGGGCTATGACTATATATGGGATTTTAGGTACCATAGCTTTCTTACCTTTTTTGGGTTGTGCTTTTTCTGCCACTGCACTCAAAACTCCCTATTGTCGCGTTTGGTTAGAAGCCCCATTGCTATTTAAAGAATATTTTCATGCCAATAGTAAGCCTGCATTTCTCGGCTTTCTTGGCATCATGGGCTTAATCTTTTACGTGCTTTACTTGAGCTACTTTGTCTTAATTAAACTAGGTAAGCAGGGACGTTCCGCCACCCTACAGTGATCCTATTGAAAATAGCCCACAGTCGTCTACAAATTCTCTATTCAAAAAAATGAATTCCATTGGCAAGCGACTGGAACAATATACTGTCAAACGCCCCCAAGAAGTCTTAATTGTCAACGTGGCAGTTGGTAGCGAAGAAGATACAATTGCTATATTTAAGGGCTTTTCTAGTTCCTTAGTGCGCCCAACAGCATTTGATCCAGATGTACCCGTGCTGCCAGATGGAGCTAAAATTATCAGTATTGATCGAGTAGCGACTCCTTACGATCCTGAAGCGCCTCTTTATATCCAACAAGGATTATTGTGGGAAGACATGGAAGCTCTATTATTAAAAGTAGGAGTGTGAGTAGCCAGCAAAGACATTGGGGATAAGGGGATGAGGAAGACAAGGGAGACAAGGAAGCAGAGGGGCAGAGGGGATAAAGAGAAATAATAAATGACTATTGCCCAATGCCCAATAGCCCCATGCCCAATGACAACTGACAAATGACAATTTCCCGTTCTGGATACACTCTTCCCGTTTTTGCTTGTGCTTCTGCGATCGCGGCTTTACACTGGTTACGCTATCGTCAACCCTTAACAGTAGTAACCGTAGATTTAATTGAACCAGCCCAAGTGGCGGAAATCCCCATTGAACAGGTAGCAGGGTTATCTGAAAATCTGGCTTTGGCAATTACCCGCAGCGATCCTGGTGATAATCTGGATCTGACTAAAAATACACCAATTTGGGCAATGGTGGAATGGCTGGAGGGAGAAGGGGAAGCGGTAATTATTCAAGGGGGAGAGGGGATTGGTAAGCAGGAGAATGGTGAGGGTAAAGCGGCTATTTACGCTTATGCCCAGAGGCTCTTGCAAGAGAACTTACGGCGACTGCTAGCACCAAACCAAAGAATTACAGTCACAATTATTTTACCAGAAGGGCGATCGCTCGCTGTTCGCACTTCTAACGCTGCTTTTGGTGTAGTTGAAGGACTTTCGCTTTTGGGAACTTCGGGAATTTCCCAACCTTTAAGTACACCAGAACAACTCACAGCTTTCCGTACTGACTTACAACAAAAAGCCAGTCAATTTGATAGCTTGGTATTTTGTATTGGTGAAAATGGGTTAGATTTAGCGCGAAAAATCGGTATTAATCCGGAAAGATTAGTCAAAACTGCTAATTGGCTGGGGCCAATGTTAGTAGAAGCTGATATTCTCGGTGTTAAAGAAATCTTATTGTTCGGGTATCATGGAAAACTGATGAAATTGGCAGGGGGAATCTTTCATACCCATCATCACCTTGCCGATGGTCGTCGAGAAATTCTCACTACTTACTGTAGTTTAGCGGGATTAAAGCAATCAGATATCCAAGTCGTGTTTGAAAGTCCCACGGCGGAAGCCGCACTAACATACCTGAGATCTATAGATGCGACAACAGGTAGTGATTGGGTAAACCAAGTTTATAATGCGATCGCCGAAGCAATTGATGAGCGTTCCCAAGAATATATCCAAAATCATAGCAATACTGGTATCTCCACCACAGTCTGTGGTTCGGTACTATTTGACCGCGATCGCAAAATTATCGTGAAGAGCAAAACTGCTTGTATGATATCCGGAAAATTATGTTAACTTAATATGAATAATCATAAATAATCCCAATAAATAAGTTTTTCAGCAGCAACTCTAGGGTAATTTTGTCTTTTTAATACCAGTCCAGATTCCGAGGCTAAACTGACGCGTTTAACAAGCGCGTTTGTAGGGGATTTATTTACCATTATTAAGCTGAATCAGCCCAAAAAATGGTAGCACTTAGACCACAGAGCGACCATCTATCCTAACACACACTCTCTTGCCATCATGAATACAGCGGTGACTCTACTAACTGAACAAGCACCCCAAGTCACAGAGAATTGGGGAAGGCTCAATCGCCAAATAATTGTGATCCTCGACTTCGGTTCTCAGTATTCTGAGCTAATTGCCCGTCGCATCCGCGAGACCCAAGTATACTCTGAAGTCCTGTCCTATCGTACGACAGCTGAGCATTTACGGCAACTTAATCCCAAAGGAATTATCCTCTCTGGTGGTCCTAGTTCAGTTTATGGAGAAAAAGCTCCCCATTGTGACCCAGAAATTTGGAATTTGGGAATCCCCATTCTGGGTGTGTGCTATGGTATGCAACTGATGGTCAATCAGCTGGGTGGGGAAGTAGCAAAGGCCGATCGCGGTGAGTATGGTAAAGCCTCACTATATATAGATGATCCCACAGACTTGCTGACTAACGTCGAAGATGGCACGACGATGTGGATGAGTCATGGCGACTCTGTAACAAAAATGCCATCAGGATTTGAATTGTTAGCACATACAGAAAATACCCCTTGTGCAGCGATCGCCGATCATGAGAAGAAACTTTATGGTGTACAGTTCCATCCAGAAGTAGTCCATTCTCTGGGAGGATTGGCTTTAATCCGCAACTTTGTTTATCATATCTGCGAGTGCGAACCCACCTGGACAACAGCCGCTTTTGTGGAGGAAGCAGTGCGGGAAATTCGCGCTAGAGTCGGTGATAAGCGTGTGTTATTAGCTCTGTCAGGCGGAGTCGATTCTTCTACCCTGGCTTTCTTACTCCATAAAGCCATTGGCGATCAGCTAACTTGTGTATTTATAGATCAAGGCTTTATGCGAAAGTATGAGCCAGAAAGATTGGTCAAGCTATTCCAAGAACAGTTTCATATTCCGGTAGAGTATGTCAATGCCCGCGATCGCTTCCTGAATATGATGCTTGGTGTCACCGACCCCGAAGAAAAGCGTCGTCGCATCGGTCATGAATTTATTAGTGTATTTGAAGAAACCTCTAAACGCCTCGGTCATTTTGACTATCTAGCTCAAGGTACACTGTATCCAGATGTGATTGAATCAGCAGATACCAACGTCGATCCCCAAACCGGTGAACGGGTAGCTGTGAAAATCAAGAGTCATCACAACGTTGGTGGACTACCCAAAGACCTAAGATTTAAACTTATAGAACCACTGCGGAAACTGTTTAAAGATGAAGTCCGCAAAGTCGGGCGTTCTATTGGCTTACCAGAAGAAATCGTTCAACGCCAACCTTTCCCCGGCCCCGGTTTAGCGATTCGCATTCTCGGTGAAGTCACCGCTGATAGGTTGAATATTTTACGCGATGCGGATTTGATTGTCCGGCAAGAAATTAACCAACGCGGCTTGTATCATGATGTTTGGCAAGCATTCGCCGTATTGCTACCCATTCGTAGTGTCGGTGTCATGGGCGATCAACGTACCTACGCCTACCCCATCGTTTTGCGGATTGTCACCAGCGAAGATGGTATGACTGCTGACTGGGCGCGTGTACCTTACGATGTGTTGGAAGTAATTTCTAACCGAATTGTCAACGAGGTTAAAGGTGTGAATCGGGTGGTTTACGATATCACCTCCAAGCCACCTGGAACCATCGAGTGGGAATAATTACAGTAGTTTTCGCCTATTTGAACCCCATCTAGTGTAGGGACAAAGCATTCCTCATTGGTGTCAACTTAAGTCAAAACGCTTATTCCACAGGCATTTTACCCCACCCCTTAATCCCCTCCCCGCTTGCGGGGAGGGGACGTTTTGGCTTTTAGACAAAACTGGGGTGGGGTAGCGCGGATCTTGGTGGTACGTGATTTTGTATCAAATCACATCCTGGCAAGGGTTTCACGTTAAGTTGACATCTATGAGCATTCCTGTGTACCTACACTATTGGTCTATCGCATTAATTTTGAATGCTTGGAGTTGCTCAGATCCCCGATTTCTTGAAGAAGTCGGGGATCTTGCAACTTAGCAACATTAATCCTTAAAACCACCAGGGATTAGGGAAAAAGGGGGATAAGAAATCTGGGGAAGAAATAACCATTGACACCTGGATAAATTCTCAACTAGAGCTTATTTTTGAACTCTCTAATAATGAAGAAATTATATAAATTTAGTTGTTTATTTCCGGATTGAGCGATCGCTTTCACTGATAATCCCTTGTATAAAGCGGGTTAGAGTGCTGTTTAAATTGGTAGGGTGTTATACCCCTAGGAGGTCTTGACCCCCGCCCAGCCTCTTATGTTACAAAAAGCTCAGTCTCAGCCGAGATATACAAATTAGATACATCGGCACTTAACCACCTGGAGTTGGGTGCAAAATAGCAATCTGCTCAAAGATATTATTATTTACCTCCAAGTCAGTGAGGTAGTTTTGTGATGCGGTTTTTTGCAAAAACTTAGTTGTTGCCTATTGCTCCAGACATCAAAAGAGATAATTAATTGAGAATATTCACAATTATATTTTCTCTATTGCATAAAAATCAAAGTCTATGTTTTATTATTAATGGTAAATTTGTAAAAATTTTAAAATTGCGGATTGTTTAAATAACAAAACTTTAAACATTTGACTCAGGCATAAATTATATTATGTATTACTGCTAAAAAATTAACAAAATGCATTACATATCCTGTGAATTGTTATCTCTTTAAAGAATTAAAAATAACCTGGTGTTTCATGTATAGGTGGCGCTAATTAGTAATAATAGAGTGAGATTAAGAGCTAATAGCTCACTTATATCCTAATATCTGCCTATATTTGGGGAATTTATACATAAAATTATCTCCCTATATTATGCCGTTTTAATATACAAATTTGTCATGGCAATTCAAGTTAAATTTGATAAAAAAATTAATATATTTATGGTTAAATACTTTACAAAAAATGAAACCCTTTTTGGATAAAGTATCAAGAAAAATCAATAAAAAAACCAGTATAATCACGGACAAAAAACTAGTGTATGCATTGAAATAAGCTGATAAAATAATTCCAAGAGAAAGAAGTTTGAGAAACTTATTGGTGAACGCCGATGCAGTAAAGGCTAGAAAACGCAATTATATGGCAAAAATCTGGTTGATCAATGCAATTGTCAGTAGCCAGGGTATGTAAAGCAAAGATTTCTAAGGATCAGCCGTTGTGTGTCTGCAAAGTAGATATGATCCAAACTTTGCCACAAGTAAATCCAGCCGGAATGAGGAAAAATTTGTGGTAGCAGTTTGTGGGCTGAAGTCGCTAATAGAAAGCAACACCAACGGATATGGAACGTCGTTAGGTAAACATGATTTTAACTGGACAGCACACCGATATGGGGAAAGAATCAATCGCTCCCCAACTACCTCAACAACTGGGGATACTCCAGCTACTAACTAACCTTACAAAGGATCGACTTACCCATTTACCCGATCTATTAGAAGCGATCGCTAGGGAAGTGCGTCAGGCGATTGATAGCGCTCAGTTTTGTCTAATATCCTTATATAACACCCAAACGCAACAGTTAGAATTAAGCAGCACAACGGGAATAGGTGCGGAAAAATTGCCTTTTATCCAACTAAATGGCAATATTAGAACTCAGGATAACCTCTGGAATTGGCCTGAAAAATCCATCTGTGGTGATCAGCCGTTTCATAGTAATTCAAGTTTACTAACTCAGGTATTTGCTACTGGTGTATCCCAACTATTTCACGGAACTAGGGAGCAGATAGACTGCGTTATTGATGACTTACCCTTATGTCCTTTAATTTCCTGCGCCCCAGTATATTCAGCTTTCACACCCGCTTGCATGTATGCTGTAGCTATTACATCAGCACAAGCAGGACGATTGGGAGTGCTGGCTATTGGTAACTGGGAAAATCCTTATGCTTTTAATGCAGCTTCACAGCACCTTTTAGATGCATTGGGTGAGGTAGCGGCGATCGCAATTAACAATACGATGATGCTGCAAGTTTTGCAGGAACGGGAAGAACGCTTAGCCAGACAAAACGAAATTTTGTTAGCGCAAAATCACGAACTAGAACAAATCCGTCAGCAAATTCAGCAACAAAACTTGCAACTTTTAGAAGCAGCAGAGTTAAAGTCACAATTTTTAGCTACCACCTCCCATGAACTCCGCACTCCCCTAAATGTAATTTTGGGGTTATCACAAGTGTTGTTGCGTCAGCGTACCTCCACCTTGTCCGAGCAACAAATAGAAATGGTGCAACGCATTCTCAATAATGGTAATCACTTACTATCGATTATTGAAGATATGCTTGACTTGGCTAATGTCGCAGCGGGGAATGTATCATTTCATCCAGAAGAATTTAACTTAAAAACTTTAGTCTTAACAACCGTTGCTGAACACCGTTCTCTAGCCGAGGAAAAGTTATTAGATTTGCAAGTAGATATTAATCTTACTTGTCCATTGATGGTCAATGATAGCGATCGCCTGCGACAGGTATTAGCCAAGCTGTTGTTAAACGCCATCAAATTCACCGCCACAGGTAGGGTCAAAGTCAAAGTTGGGGAAATTTCCGTTGACAGAATTGCGATCGCCGTTCAAGATACAGGTATTGGTATTGCGCCCGATCACCTAGAGAGTATTTTTGAGCAATTCCGACAAGTCGATCAAAGTAACAGTCGTCAGTATGAAGGTATCGGTTTGGGACTAGCGATTACCAAATCATTAGTCAAAATGATGCAAGGTACAATCGGTGTCACCAGCCACCTCGGTGAAGGCTCCACCTTTCACATCGAATTACCAAAAAAAATTAAATTAATTCGTCAATAGTCAATTGTCATTGGTCAATGGTCATTTGTCAGTTGTCATTTGTCATTGTCTCCCTTAGCCCCTAGCCCCCATCCCCCTCATCCCCTCACTCGCTCCTCTGTGCTATCCTCAGCTTGGCAGAGCGCGATCGCGGATTTTGCGCAATTTCTGCTTCTTCGGCTATAATTGGCTTTTTGGTCAAAACTCGCAACGATGGGGAATTTCGTAACCCATGTTTTACCAAGCGATCTTCTAAGCTGTGAAAACTGATAATCGCAATTCTCCCACCAGGGAGAAGGGCGTTTGGTGCTTGTTCCAAGAAGGTTTCGAGGGATTTTAACTCGTCGTTGACTACTATTCGCAGTGCTTGAAAAACCCTGGTAGCTGGGTGAATTCTGCCATAACGATATTTTGGCGGCACACTGGAGGCGATCGCCGAAGCTAATTCCACAGTAGTATGTAAAGGTCGCCGTTCGACAATGCGTCTGGCAATGCGCCGCGATAATCTTTCCTCGCCGTATTTAAAAAATATTTCTGCTAATTCTCCTTCATCCCAATCATTAATTACATCAGCCGCAGTTAATGATTGTCTTTGATCCATTCGCATATCTAAGCTAGCGGCGTGGCGAAAGCTAAAACCGCGCTCCGGTGTATCCAAATGGTAAGAGCTAACTCCTAAATCTGCTATTATACCATCAAAAGTACCGTTGGTAAATTCATAAGCGGCAAAGTTGCAACGAATGAACTTTACTTGATCTTCATATGCAGCTAAAGACTTTTGTGCTGCGGCTAAAGCATCCCCATCTTGATCGATGGCTGTTACCTGTACATTCAACGCCGCTTCTAACAATAGGCGAGTGTGACCACCACCACCTACCGTTGCATCTAAATAATGTCCACCAGGATGCACCTCTAAACCTGCAATTAGCTCCCGACTCAATACGGGAATATGGGAAAACATCCCTGCTTCTGCATCCAGTAGATTTTGCGAATCTAAGTTCATGTTGATTTTTGTGTCTTTAAGAAATGGTAAAGAAAAACTTAACAAATTGCAATTTTGAGGATTTGATAAAGTTTTTTGGAAGATTTAGTTTAGTTCTGCGGATGGATGACATATTGACACAGACGGGATTTGCGGATTTTACTTGCCGGAAATGAGTAGCAATTTACAATGGGTATATCTGTGTCAATAGGCATTTTTGCTTATTTGAATTAGGGTGTTCAGGTATTAAACTAGGCCTGAATAAGATACTCCAGGGTATGGGAAAATAGTTAAGTTTAATTTTGATAAACTAATTCCCCTGATATTTGGCATTTACCACCGTAAATTTACGCAGAATTTTAGTCAAATTGATTTTGAACTAATCTAAGTGTAATAAGTTTGTTGTAGCGGCTCGCGACAAACAACTTTTACGTGTATATCAAATTCATCAGCTACATGGAGGTAGAAAAGATTATGAAGATGTTAAGGGAAAAAGAACACCTAGGGGTGGGAAATCGCACGGAAATAAGTAAAAATCTGGCGATCGCGCATAGATGAAATAATAGTTTCTGTAGGACAGAGCTATTTGAGATTAATCATCAATGGGGAAATTGCTCAAATGTTCAAGCAACGTTCCCATCAGCGGAACTTCTTCACAACCTTACCTAGGAGCATGATGAAAGCAGTCAATCAATTTCGAGGGACGCTGAAATACTGGTGGTTGCAGCTAATTGAATCAATACCCTTTTTGCTAGCCTGCGCAGTACTATTAAGCGTTATTAGCCTGAAAAGCCCTGTGTTACTTTTTTGTTTACTCATGGGGAGTTTAATCACAATAGTAATACAGCGCTTAGGAGAGGCAATAACAATACCAAAAAGCCAACTAATCCCACTGCAAATATTAGCAGCAGTCACCCTGTTGAGCATATTCTGGCTAGATTACTTCGCCGCGCCAGCACAAGGGCAATTTTTCAAAAAAGCGGAAGACTTCTTTCAAAACACCCTGACTCAAGGCACAAGCAACGCTGGAGGTACCCAACTAGCAGTAGGATTAGTCTTTAACGTCTTACGGGCACTATACCTACTATATATAGCTGTCGCCCTGATTGGCGTAGTTAACGCCGTGCGAAAAGACGAAGATTGGCAAAACATCGCCAGAACCCCCTTATTAGTTGTGGTTGCTGTCACCATCGCGGATGTATTAACAGGCTTTGTCATTGGCAATAATAATAGTAAGTAATTGAGCGATTTGTGATGTCTCAAGAACCAGACAAAGACTTTCGTCCAGTCAATCAAATTTTAGGCTCTCAACCATCCCTCGGCCCCATACCAGCAGATCAAATCTTACCGTGGACAGTCATTGCCCTAGCAGCCTATTTTATAATTAACGGCATCTTTGGCGGACTATTTCAAGATGAATTTAAAAAATGGATGTGGACATTCCTAATCGCCGCTTGGGGAATGGCAACCTGGTGGATCTTAACTGGTGGTAGAAGTTGGAGCTTTTTAAGTAAATTTATTGGTGTTCCTGCATGGACAAGAGGCTTTGCACGTTATCAAAGCTTGTTGGAAGTAAATCATGAAGCAAAAAATCGGAAAACAAAGCATCGGTACCGCCGGCAACGCCAGGTTAACACCGTTTGAAGATGCCTTACACCTAGCCACAATGCTGCGCGTCTCCTTTAATAGACGAGATATCGGCGCTTATATTTTAACCAAAGGCAACCAAAAAGATAGATTTTGCTTTGTGTTTGGGTTTGAATGTCGTGGCATTCATAGCACCTTGAGAAGAGAACAAATCGATACAATTTTTGACAACATCGAAGCCGGATTAAAAGACATCCCCAGCGGCGAAAAAATGACGTTGCATTTGGGGTCATTTATTGACGACAAAGAACGACAACAAGAATTAGCCGATTTAGCCAGAAATAGCAGTTCTCGGGATATCAAATACTTGTTAATGGCAGAACGAGCCAGAACTAAAGAATTGACAAATTCCGGGATTCGCAAACCAAAATTTCTGCGGATTTATGTCACATACACCGTGGAACCAAATGCTGCCAATGCAGATGATGTAATTGAGAAATTTTTAGCCAGAACCGAAGCTTGGTGGTTGAAATTTAAAGGGGATATTGCCGAAGTAGAAAACCAGCGCCTAGAAACCGTAATTACCAACGCCTATAAACAAGGTTTTAGTCGTTGGGAACAACTGTTATCTAACAAAATGGGCTTAGATATTAAGCCATTAACCGCCACACAACTATGGGGAGAAATCTGGAGAAGATTTAACGATACGCCCCCGATAGAGATTCCCCAATTGCTCACCTTAGATGAAAGCGGACTGCACGAACAAGTTTATTCCGACTTGCCGAGTACGAAACTTTTAGTCGAGAATATTCACAGTACCACCTTACTGATGGAATCTGGTGTTCCTTGTGCAGACAGGCGGTGGGTGAATGTCAACAATCGCTATATTGGCGCACTCACATTTTTAGATAAACCCGGTGGCTGGGCAAATAAATCCTCCCAACTGCGCTATTTATGGGAAGTATTATCCAGAGAAACTGTAGTAGATACAGAGATATTTTGTCAGTTAACAGCCGCAAATCCGGCATTAGTAAAGACTACCTTACAACGAGTCCTGAAGCAGTCAAATATGACAGCCCTCATGGCTCAAGAAAAAAGTAGAACAATTGATGTCAATGCCCAATTAAAATTAAAGAAATCCGTAGCAGCCCAAGAACAATTGTTTGAAGGAGCCGTACCTATATATACAGGGATAGCTATGTTCGTCCATCGTTCTAGTGTTGAACAATTGGATGCAGCCACAAGATATATTGAAAACTGTTTTCAACGCCCAGCCAAGGTAATTAGAGAAACCGAATATGCTTGGAAGATTTGGTTACAATCGTTGCCGATAGTTTGGGAAGGTTTATTAGTCAAACCCTTTAATCGGCGACAGTTATATTTAACTAGCGAAGTTCCCGGATTAATGCCTTTGGTATTAACTAGAAAAGGTGATAGTCAAGGCTTTGAATTAATTGCCTCGGAAGGGGGTACACCGATACATTTAGATTTATTTACCCAACACAAAAATTTAGCATTATTTGCCACAACCAGAGCCGGAAAATCGGTGTTGGTGTCGGGAATTTTAACCCAAGCTTTAGCTCATAATATTCCGGTGGTCGCCTTAGACTTTCCGAAACCCGATGGCACATCCACCTTCACAGATTATACAGAATTCATGGAGGAGAATGGAGCCTACTTTGATATTTCTAAACAATCGAATAACTTATTTGAGCAGCCAGATTTGCGTTCTTTAAGTGAAGAAGAACAACGGGACAGAATGCTTGATTATACCGCATTCTTGGAATCAGCTTTGCTGACAATGGTATTGGGGTCAGCCACAGAAAGCCCACTGCTAGGACAAACTGTACGCTCCTTAATAAATTTAGCATTAGCGGCATTTTTTAGCGATCGCGGTATCAAACAGCGTTATCAAGATGCAATGGACGGGGGTTTTGGTTCTCTAGCTTGGCAAAAAACCCCAACTCTCAAAGATTTCCTCTATTTCTGTTCCCCAGAACATTTAGAACTCGACTCCCTTAGCAGCAGAGTTGAAGATGCATTGAGTCAAATTCAGCTACGCTTGCGATTTTGGCTTTCTAGTCGCGTCGGACAAGCCATTTCCGCCCCATCCAGCTTCCGCACAGATGCCAAACTTTTAGTATTTGCACTGCGCAACCTCTCCGATAGCGAAGATGCAGCCGTACTTTCCTTGAGTGCTTACTCCGCCGCCTTACGCCGCGCCCTCAGCAGTCCCGCCTCGATATTCTTTATTGATGAAGCCCCAATTTTGTTTGAATTTGACCAAATCGCCAATTTAGTCGGCAGAATTTGTGCTAACGGTGCAAAAGCGGGGATTCGCGTCATTTTATCTGCACAAGACCCCGATACCATCGCCAAATCCAAAGCTGCATCGAAAATTTTACAAAACCTCACCACCAGATTAATCGGTCGAATTCAGCCAGTAGCGGTGGATAGTTTTGTCGATATCTTGAAATATCCCAAAGAAATTATCGCCCGTAATGCTTCCGAAAGCTTCTTCCCTCGCAAAGAGGGGATTTATAGCCAGTGGTTGCTAGATGATAACGGGATTTATACATTCTGTCGCTACTACCCAGGTTACGAACAATTGGCTGTAGTTGCTAACAATCCCCACGAACAATCTGCACGCCAACAATCAATGCAACGACACCGAGATAAATATGAAGCAATTTCTGTATTTGCGCGTCAATTAGTAGCCTCATTGCGCGGGAGTTGAGAGGTAGGGGAAGGGACAAGGGGGACAAGGGGGACAAGGGGGACAAGGAGGATGAGGGAGACGCAGGGACACAGTGAAAAACAAATGACAAATGACAACTAACAACTGACAACTGACAAATAACAAACCTATGAAAAAAACTATTATTTTTACCCTCGGTTTAGGATTGCTAGTAACACTACCAGCAATGGCAGAATTAGGCAATGTTTTAGTTGATTTTCAATCCTACTCCGCCGAATTACAAAACTATCTCAAAAATAATTTAAGCACCACATTAAAGCCTGTAGAAATGCAGTCTCAAAATGCAATTAATGAATCTACAGGACAGTTGAACTTACCCAATCCAGTCGCAGCGGGAGATAGGTTAGGAAATGTGGTGATTGTCAATTCCATCTCAGATAAATTCGATAATAATCCGGCGCTCAAATCTACAGTCGCTACTAATGAAATTAATCGCCTAGTTACTCGCAGTTCTGTAGCCAGTGTTTTGGGTAAAAATGGACAAATTAGAACAAAACTCAAGTTACAAGAAACTCAAGACACTCTAGAAAATATTGCTCAAATCGCACAAGAGGCAGATCAAAGCTATCAAAGTATTCTTAATGGCTTACCATCACAACTCACTCAAGCAGGTGCTGCAAGTATTCCGGGTTTAGGTTCGTTATTCAGTGGTCAATCTGATTTACAACTAAAAACTCTCAAAATTCAAAGTCAGCAATCCAAAATTGCAGGAGAAACCCTAGCTCAGACGATGCAAGTCAACCATTTTATGCAATATTCTAACTTAAATTTAGCCAGCATTTCTCAACAAATGGAAGAAAACAATCGGGCGCGGCGAGTTGATTCATCGGCGGAAGCTGCAAGGCTGTTACGCACAACTTCGCAAATGGATTTATTTGGGAGGAAGGAAATTAAAAAGTGAATAGTCATTTGTCATTTGTCATTTGTCATTTGTCAGTTGCCCAATGCCCAATACCTGGTAGGCTGAGTTTCGACTACGCTCAACTATCGCGAAGTCGTACCCTACGGGAAGCAAGCTACGCGCAGCGTCTCGCAGAGAAGCCCAATGCCCAATTCCTGGTAGGCTGAGCGAAGTCGTACCCTACGGGAAGCAAGCTACGCGCAGCGTCTCGCAGAGAAGCCCCATGCCCCATGCCCTAATTTAAACCTTAAAATGCAGTATATTTTACAAGTTCCTGCGGATACAGGCATTAGAGAATTTATCGGCAATGGCGCGACAACTGCCCAAAGTATTGCCGAAAGCTGGGAGAATCAATGGCTAGATTTATTACAAAAAAATCCCAGTGAAAATATTTATGGCGCTTTAACAAATTTAGGTATATTTTTTGCGGTGGGAACTTTATTATTTTTCCTCATGCAATGGTTGAAAGATGTCCTAGAAGGTGAATTTTCTCGTCCCATATCATCTATGATATGGCCGTTTGTGGTGGTGATTTTGTTAAATAATTCTGGAGATGGCAGTATTCTTTCTAGTTTGACTTTAGGGGTACGCAACTTTATCAATTCGGTAAATCAGCAAGTAATCGCCACAGCAGATGCTAACTCGGTTTATCAGCAGGCGCTAAATATGAGTGTGGCGGAAGAGGTGGCTGGTGCTTTACTACGTCCTTGTCAATCTTTGAATGGTGAACAACAATCTCAATGCTTTACTAAAGCATCAGAAAAAATTAATAATCTCTGGCAAGAATATAAAAATTTATATGGTAATAAAGTCTGGATTGAACGCTTAGAAAATAAGGTAAATCAGATTAGCTATGGCACAGGATATATCTCGGAAGGTTCTTTTAATGCATTGTTAGGTTCTACGGTACAAACTAGTATAAAAAACTTTTTAGTTTCCTTACAATATGCTTTTCAAAATTTAATCGAGGCGACGATGTTGCTGATAGCAGCTTTAGGGCCTTTAGCGGTGGGTGGTTCCTTACTACCAGTAGCAGGTAAACCGATTTTTGCATGGCTGACTGGGTTTATATCTTTAGGGATTGCCAAAATTTCATTCAATATTATTGCTGTGTTAACTGCTGCTGTGATTGTGAATGGCCCAGCCCAAGATCCCAATGCTGACCCTGATTTAATGTGGTTCATGATTTTCTTAGGAATTTTAGCACCGATTTTATCTTTATTAGTAGCAGCGGCGGGAGGATTTGCAGTTTTTAATGCGATTGGGAATACAGCTTCTTGGGTGAAAGAGAGGGTATAAATGGTACGGTTATTAGAGAAAAAACAACGTACTGCCAGTATTTTAACAATTTTTGCGATCGCTACTTTTGGATTGCAGCTATTACTGTTGCTGTTTTTAATCGCCCAAGGCTTGAATATTCGCCAACTGAGTGTGAGAAAACAGCCGAATTTTGTGCAGATGGTTGATGGTAAAGCTGTTGATTCTGGTGATGATTTAGTTAGAGATAGCGAAGCAATTCGCCAATTCATTAGTAAAACGATGACATTAATCTTTGACTGGTCAGGAACTTTACCGCCACAATCCCTGGAAGAATTTGGTAAGCCTAAACCAGATTTGGGAATACTAATTAAAACCCCCAATGGTGGTAGTCAAAAAGTGACTACTAGTAGTTGGATAGCTAGTTTTGCCTTTGCTGAAGATTTCCGCAAAGGGTTTTTAGGTCAAATTGCGCTGATGACACCACCAGAAGTTTTCGCCAATAATCCGCAACAAATTATCTCAGGACAATTAGTAATTAAACGGGTTTATCCCCCGAAAGAAATTTCACCAGGTAAATGGCAAGTGGGGATGGTAGCTGACTTGATTCAAACTAAAAAAGCTGATGGCAAAAAGTTAATTGTTCCTTTTAATAAAGATATATTGGTGCAAGCAGTAGATTACTTTGATTATCCCCAATCTGAACAACTAACAGTTTTACAAAAAGCAATTTATTTGGTGCGGGCTGAGAGATTAGAAATTTATGAGATGCGGAATTTATGTTTAATTGATAAGTATGATAATTTGGAAGGAGCAAAATCAACTCAATGTGAAACCGAACAAAAATCTGGCAATTTTACTAGATAAACAATGCAAATACTGAAAACAGAAAATAAAAAGACTAATATCTTACCATTGTTTGCCATTGGCACATTGGGAGTACATCTGTTAACTTTGTTGGTATTGATGTTTCACTGGTCGATTTTGCAGCGATTAAATCGGCAAACAACATTGCCAAGTTTGGTACAATTGGCTGATGGTCGGGCAATTACAGTCAACCCACAAGAAAATTTAGAACGAGATCAACAAACAATTCGGCGATTTGTGGGCGAAACAATGACTTTAATGTTAACTTGGTCACAGCAGCAACCACAAAATACTGTTTGGGAAATTAGTTCTCAATTAGTAACTGAAGATTTTCAGCCCAAATTACAAACCAAAATTAATAACTTAAATCCCAATAAAAAATTAAATAACTACAATCAATCAGATGAGCAGCTATTAGCGATCCAGAGAATTTCTCAACCCGAAAAAATAGCTGA
This sequence comes from Calothrix sp. NIES-2100, assembly GCF_963875285.1. NCBI lineage: Bacteria > Bacillati > Cyanobacteriota > Cyanophyceae > Nostocales > Calotrichaceae > Calothrix > Calothrix sp. NIES-2100. The sequence continues at coordinate 5,157,047 of NZ_CAWNLA010000001.1, read as the reverse complement.
GGGTAAGTGGAAAGTCGAAATGGTTGCTCATCAATTAGTTTTTCAGGGTGCAGATAGACTTGGCGAGTCGATTCCCGTTAATCAACAAATTTATGTCCAAGCTACAGATGAACAAGTTACTTCTTTACCTCAGTCTGCAATTCCTTTGCAACAGGCTGCTTACCGCCTAGGTTCGGCTAGATTACAAATCTACAAGATTTGTGACATGAAAGATAAAAGTTGTTCGGAAAATTCACCCTAAGACGTACTTATGACTCCCTATTCAAGTTCAGCAAAAATTTCTGCAAGTAAGAATTGCCAACTAGAAGAAATTGATTCTCAAGATTGGGAATTAAGAATGGCAAAATTAGTCGGGTTAGAAAATGGAGAATTCTCCTTTGACCGCGATGAAACAATAGAAGAATCAGGTATCTCAGAGCCTGAAATTTCGCAACCATCAGAAGTAAAAACGGAGCAATCTTTTGCCGGAAATCCCTTTGCTAAATTAGGCTTAGTAGGTACAGCGACTTTCGCTGTGGTTCTGTTTGCTGGTGGGTTTTTAACTCAGATGATGAGTAGCAACAATCAAAAACCAAAAAGGAAGAATATTACTTCCCCAGTGAAAACGCCGATAGTAAATGAATCTCCACCGCAAGAGTTAGAAATCGAAAAGTTGAAAACTAAATTAGCACTCACCGAACAAGCAGAGGCGGTGAAACTAGCACAACAACAACTGAGAAATACACAAATTCAACCACAGTCAATAGCCGCAAAACAAACGCCAAAAAGCAACGCACCGAAAATAGTCACAGTTGAACGCATCGTTAATGTACCGCAACCTCCACAACAAGCGATCGCCTCTCTACCTTTACCACCCTCTCAACCTTTACCACCATCCCAACCCCAGCTTTTAGCTGTCAAACCGGATATTCCCCCAGCAATCAAAGAAACTCCCAAACCTAAACTAGATCCCTATCAAATGTGGACAAATCTAGCTAAGTTAGGTAGTTATGGTCAGGTAAGCCAAAATCAACAGACAGCAAATGTCAATAATGCTGAAACTGCCAATAATCCCAACATACAGCAACAGGCAACTAACCCTCAGCCTGAATCAACCCCAGAGCCAGGAACTCAGAATGCAAGCACAACAGAAGACTCAACTCTGATTGCAAATAAACAAACAAAGCAGGGTTCCAAATCCTTAGCAGTCGGGAGTAGCGCTAAAGCTGTGCTAGCCACAGCTGTATTTGGCGAAACCTCTAATTCCGCCGCTAATAATGGCGAGGAAACCGCCAAAAATACATTTGTCGTGCGGTTACAAGAACCTTTAAAAGGTGTAGATGGAAACGTTGCTATACCTGCGGGTACGGAGTTATTAACAGAAATTCGTACTCTTTCCGAACAAGGGTTACTACAGCTAAATGTGGTGAAAGCGATCGCTAAAGATAGTAATGGAATATCTGAAAATAGCTTACCGCCAAATGCCATCATGATTCGCGGTTCCCAAGGTAAACCGCTGGTAGCAAGACAATATCCTAATCGTGGATCATCCATTGCCAGTATGGATATAGGACTGTTTGTTTTGGGTGGTTTAGGTAAAGCCGCCGAGTTAATGAATCGGACTGAATCCCAAGTTGTCACAACTAATGCAGGCGGTACTGTGGTTAGCACTAATAACCCAGAACGCAACATGATCGCAGCAGCCTTAGAAGGTGGGATGAACACCGTAGTCCCGCAAATTGCCCAACGCAATCAACAAGCAATCTCCGACATGATGCAGCGAACCAACGTTTGGTTTTTACCAGCCGGTACAGAAGTTGAAATCTATATCAATCAGACAATGGAATTTTAAGGATTAATGGGCATTGGGCATTGGGCATTGGGCATTGGATATTTCTTATTTATCATCCTTGTTCTCCTTGTCCTCCTTGTCTCCCTTGTCCCCCTTGTCCCTCCTGCCCCCTGCCCCCCTGCCCACTCCTTCCCAGTTCAGCCATGAAGAAAAACAGCAATTTTCGCGCAAATATCTTAAATAATTCTTATTTTCTACCTCTGGCTTCTTTAGGTTTTGTGGCTGCAATCTTATTAGCAGGACGCGCTGTAGCTGAGAATGCTGTTCTGCGATCGATTTTTTCCTGTCAAGCTCAAGGTTTAAGCGGAGTAGTACCTACTATTAAAGTTTGGTATCAGCAGGGTACAAACCTCAGTTTTATTCCGGCGGGAGAAAAAATTAAAAAAGTTTGGTTAAATGACCCGTCACAGGTAACCATAGATTTTGACGGGCCGATGTGTATGCAGTTCGGTCAAGGAGGTAATACAGGAGATTGCCAAAATTCTTCAGCAAACGTCATGCAACTCAGACGGATTAAAAAGCTGCCAATTCCCGGTTTACCTTATACTAACAATACATTATTAACAGTAATTACCGAAGGGTCAGAAAAAACTAAATTGTATACATTCCGAGTTTTATATGGTGATGACAGCCCGGAGTATCATACTTTAGCTGTATTTCCTGATACTTCTACTACAACTGACTCACCTTGCGCGAGACCGCCGCATTGACATACTCACCGACGTAGAACGTCGGCGATTCTTGACGGCTCCCAGCAACTAGCTACTCTTCGTAGTCTTATGGTCGCTCCCCGTCCGTTTAAGGTCGTGCCGATGCCCCATGCCGACCATTTCTATATTTCGGGACGCATTATCATCTCTGTCGTGTTCAGTGTTGCAATTCAAGCACAACACTGAACGAACAGATAAATCAATCTTGCCCCATCGATACCCACAACAAGAACAAGTTTGGCTGGTGGGTTCCCATCTATTAATTACTCTGAAATCTCGACTAAATTTTTCACATTTAGCCTCGCATAATACCCGAAATTCTCGCCATCCCTGCAAGCTAATCGCCCTTGCCAACTTGCGATTTTTAACCATTCCCGACACATTCAAATCTTCCAAAACAATAGTTTGGTTCTCACTAACTACTTTGGTTGATAGCTTGTGCAAGAAATCTTTGCGGGTATCCGCAATTTGATTGTGTCTGTTGGCAATTCTTATGCGAGTACGTTCACGACGTTGAGACCCTTTCTGTTGCCTTGCTAGCTTGCGTTGTAATTTGCGGATTTTGCGGTCTTTTTTTGAGTAATCGGGACTTGCTGCTTTGTCCCCATTGCTCATAACTGCAAAAGTTTGAATTCCTAAATCAATACCAATGCTTTGGTTTTTGGCATCAATATGAATAGGTTCTATTTCTACAACAAAGCTAAGAAAATAGCGGTCTTCGCAGTCTTTGATGACTGTTACGCTTGACGGGGATGACGGTAAACGTCTAGACCAAATAGGCTTAACGTTACCAATTTTGGCTAGATATACGAACGTACCTTTAATTGAAAAACTGTTGAGCGTAAACCTTGCTCCCTGCTTACTTGTCTTCTTTTTGAATCGCGGAGTTCCTGCTTTTTTCCCTTTTCGCTTACCCTTAAGAAAATCAAAAAAGTTCTTGTAGGCAACGCCTAAATCGGCAACTGACTGTTGCAATGGAGTTACTGAAACATCAGACAACCATGAGCGTTCATCAGTCTTTTTGGCTTGTGTAATTACAAGCTTTTGTAATTCGCTGTTCTTGGGAAGTTTTTCGGACTGCTTGCAGATAGCCAAAGCATCGTTATATACAACACGTACACATCCAAACAACTGAGCTAGGCTTTGTTGCTGTTGTGGTGTTGGATAGAAGCGATACTGGTATCTTGCTTTCACTAATTTTCCTCTTGGTTTGTGATGATTGTATATCATCAAGATATACAAAACAATGAATAAAAGCGTATTTTTTCGATTAACAGAGGAAGAGCTAGCACATCTTGAAGACTATTGCCAAGCAACTAAAAGAACAAAGTCTGATGTACTCAGAGAATTAGTTAGGAAGTTAAAAATTAATAAAAAGTCGCCCTAGAAGGGCGAGGCTTCAGACCCATTATTTTGGTGAGGGGGATGGGGGAGTGTGGGAGAGGGTGGGAGCAGGGGGGCAGGGGGGCAGAGGGGACAGGGAGAAATTACTATGACAATTGACAATTGACTAGTTTGCAGATCCCAAATCCATTAACAGCTTGGTGAGTAAGTAAATTCGCGGTGCAATCCGATCCAAATTGATATATTCATCTGGACTATGCGCACCCCCACCTACAGGCCCAAGTGCATCAAGTGTGGATGTGCCCACGGAGGCAGCGTAGTTACCATCAGTACCACCGCCACTGCCTTCAACTCCCAGCTTGAGACCAATTGTTTGATAAATGGCTTGAGCTTTTTTAACTAACGCATCGGTTTTGGCATTGGGTGGAAACGGTGGACGACCTCGTTCTGAGATCACCTTGATTTCAGTGCAAGGCAACAGTTTGTTTTGTGATAACCGCGTAAAGTCACGTTCGAGGCGAGTGTACTCTTGGGCTTGGAGTACCCGCACATCTGCCTGAACCTTGGCAGAATCGGGAATTATATTTCTGCGATCGCCTGCCTGGAAAACAGTAAAATTAACTGTCGTCTGTTTGTTGCGATCGCCAAGGTTTCTCAGTTGCAAAGTTTGGAAAGCTGCCTCCAATAGAGCATTACAGCCTTTTTCTGGTTCAGCCCCCGCATGGGCTGCTCGACCTTTGACTTCAAGTCCATAGTAACCAATTCCCTTGCGCCATGAGGTTACCTTATCTTCTGGGGAGCCAAATTCTAACACCAGCGCGATATCATGTTTTTTCGCAGTTTCTTTGATCAATTCCCGTGAACCCAACGATCCTTTTTCTTCATCTGGATTAATTAAAAAGGTAATCGTGCCAAATTCCTGAAAATTCAGTTCTCGCAAAATTTTCAGTGCTTCGATACCTAAGAGAATTCCGCCTTTGTCATCCATCACCCCTAGACCGTAGGCTTTGCCATCAACAATTTTAAAAGGATGTTGAGCTGCTTTTTCTTTGTCGAATACGGTATCAGTGTGGGCAAGAAGCAGAATCTTGCGTTTGCCAGTACCTTGAATTGTTGCCAGGATGTTCCGTCCAGCGCTAGGCGTTGCATCTATAGTTTTAACGTCAGCATCTACGGATTTCAGCTGCTCAATCACAAGGTTTTCCACCTGAGTCAGCCCCTGTTGATCGCCCGTTGCTGAATCAATGTTGACGAGGGTTTCCAGTATCGCCAAAAAGCCTGATTGTGCTTTCTGGGCTTTGTCATAAACTACTGTATCAGAGGCTGCTACAACAAAATGAGACTGTAAGAGCAGCAGAAACACTGACAAAATGACACCAAACAAACCCCCTATTACACAAGAAATCCGTAATCGCACAAAAGTTTTTTAGGTAAGATTTATACTCAGTTTTTAAACTTAATTTTGGTATATATAGCTAAAATGCACTATATAAGAGGAATTTAACGATATTAAATCACTATTAAGGCATTTAGTAGCAGATATTTTGAAGATAATCCTATTTTCCGAGTCCAGTCAATAACTTATTGCGGATTCCATATAATAATTGAAGAAGTGCAACAAAATTAAACATCAACCAAAATCCCTCGGCTGCCATCTTCTTTCCAACCTAAACCCATTACTCTCAAGAGTCTGATTGTGGCAGACAATATAAATTGGGTCTGGTTGGCATCTACGCGATCCAATTCTAAATTTTCATGAACGGGAGAACACTATAATCTATGGCCAGAATAGAAACCCGCACTGAACCTATGGTGCTGAATATGGGACCGCACCATCCCTCAATGCACGGGGTTCTGCGGTTAATTGTTACCCTGGATGGCGAGGATGTTATTGATTGTGAACCAGTAATTGGCTACCTGCACCGGGGAATGGAAAAAATCGCGGAAAACCGCACCACGATTATGTATGTTCCCTACGTGAGTCGGTGGGACTACGCAGCGGGGATGTTCAATGAAGCCGTCACTGTCAACGCCCCAGAAAAATTGGCAGGTGTGGCTGTACCCAAACGCGCCAGCTACATCCGCGTGATTATGCTGGAATTGAACCGAATCGCCAACCACTTGTTGTGGTTTGGGCCCTTCCTCGCTGACGTGGGCGCGCAAACTCCCTTCTTCTACCAGTTCCGCGAACGGGAGATGATTTATGATTTGTGGGAAGCTGCTACTGGTTATCGGATGGTAAATAACAATTACTTCCGCGTTGGTGGCGTGGCGGTTGATTTACCTTACGGTTGGGTAGATAAGTGCTCAGAATTCTGCGATTACTTGCTACCTAAAATAGACGAGTACGAAAAGTTGGTTACCAATAACCCCATTTTCCGTCGTCGGGTTGAAGGTATTGGCACAATCACCCGCGAAGAAGCAATTAACTGGGGACTTTCTGGCCCCATGTTACGCGCTTCTGGGGTGAAGTGGGACTTGCGCAAAGTAGACCACTACGAATGCTACGATGACTTTGATTGGGATGTGCAGTGGGAAACTGCTGGTGATTGCTTTGCCCGTTACGTAGTGCGGATGCGGGAAATGCGCGAATCTGTGAAAATTATTCGCCAAGCAATTAAAGGACTTCCCGGTGGCCCTTATGAAAACCTAGAAGCGAAGCGTTTAGCTGCTGGGAAAAAATCAGAATGGGATGCTTTTGATTACCAGTATATTGGTAAAAAAGTTTCTCCTTCTTTTAAGATTCCCAAAGGAGAAATTTACGCCCGTGTCGAAAGCGGTAAAGGTGAACTGGGCATTTATTTAGTGGGTGATGATAACGTCTTCCCCGCACGCTGGAAGATTCGCGCCGCCGATTTCAACAACCTACAAATTCTGCCTCATTTATTACGCGGAATGAAGGTGGCAGATATTGTGGTAATTCTCGGCAGTATTGACGTGATTATGGGTTCTGTTGACAGATAGTGTAGACACAAAGCGGTGAAGCAGTGCGTTGGGCGGGTTCCCCGACTTGAAGCAACTGCTGAACCCGGAGGGCTTGTCGCCAGACATCGCGTTTTTTGTTGAAATCAAACACATGCTAGGGGTGCAACGGTCGTTGTGCCCCTACTGCTTTTTTAGGCGTTATTAAGTATTGTAAAATTTTGTGATTTTCCTAGCTATATCAATCACTTTATGATATTAAAATTGCGTTGAAGAACGCAACCCAACAGTTTAAAACCTTGTATGTATTGGGTTTCACTTCGTTCTACCCAACCTACGTATCTGTCGCCTTCTTTTATTTAATTGGTATAATTTACCTCACGCACTAAGCAAAAGTATTCCAGAGAAAAAATATCATACAGCGCATTTCAGGTAAATGAGGTACGCCGGTAGGGGCACGGCACTGCCCATTGGTGTCAACTTAACACGAAACCCACTTGGTGACAACGTTTTGCCCTCATCTTCCCTCTTCCAAGGGAGCTACGATGTACACACAAGTCGGCAAAGTTCATTCGCAGGAGATGAAGTTGACTTATCCTGTTACTGACCCGAATTCAATAAACGACTACCCCAATTCAATAAACGACTACCCGAATTCAATAAACGACTACCCCAATTCAATAAACGACTACCCGAATTCAATAAACCGGAAGCTATCGGCTTAATGGTCTGTCCCATGATTAAGTTGACACGTATGGGCACTGCCCTGACAATTATCTGTACAATCTGCTGTAATTTCTCTATCCTTTGTAATGAGAAATGACACATTAGCAATCATCACTCAATTTCTTCACAACGAATTAATAATGTTTCCATCGCTTCTGCTAGGGAAATTAAGTCTGTCCAAGAGGAACCACTGACTAAATTTTGTGCGTGCGCTAATCGGTTGCGTAGCTGTTCGGCAGATTTGAGAAAACGCTCTCCAAATCGCTTAGATTTTAGTCCCAGTTGCTCAAGAAGTTCTGGTTGATTTAAAACTAACTCTCGCTTATCACAAAATTGCAGATAATCTAACAAATCTGTGGCTTCGTTTCTTTCTTGGCTTTCTCGCCATAATCTTTGAGCAACTTGTAAACGTTCTGGTTTTAATACTTCTTGCCATGAATCTTGAGGATAGTAAAGCCGCACGAGTCGCAGCAGATTCATTTCTAGCAGTGTTACTAAGCCAAACAGCAGCATTCTTGCAGGTGCTTTTTGCAAATCGCCACAGGTAATAATTCCCGTTACTTGATTGCAGTCAAGCACAAATAATCGGGGAGTTTGTTGCAGAATGGGTAACAATTTCATCAGTGGGGTGGAAATAGCGATGAGTTCTTTGGGATGAAACACTCGCTGATAATCGCTGCACTTACCTGATGTGGCTTTTATCAGGCTGGTGCGTTCTACATAGCCAGTGATAGTATCTCCCGACTCCACACCAATCACATCAAAATCCCGTGCTTGCATCCAATGCAGCACTTCTGTTACCTCGGCTTCAGCCGCAACTGCTTTCAGCGGTTCTGCGACGTATTCAATGGTGATGTTGTTCTCAAACAAACTCCGCAAATCTTGAGAACGCGATTTAAGGTGTTTCATCTGCGCTTATTTATAAGTCATCCGCAGCATAAGTATTTCATAACAGCTGACATTTTTTCGGTGCAAACTGTGTACTACTGTGGATGACATCCTAGCAAAAGTTTAACTCAAGTTACTAGTTATTAGACTTCTTGCATAAGTCGGGAAAAGGGGAACTCGGGGCCCCACTTCGTGGGGATTAGGGGTAGGGGGAAGGGGAAAAGGTTTTGTATTATCCCCTTTACCTTTAACCTTTACCCTTTTCCCCCCTCTTGCAAAAAGGACTTTTGCAAGAGGTCTATTCTACACTATGGCTTCGCGCGGCTTCGCGCTGGCATGTAGAATGACTATTCATGATAAAATCTCCTCCAGAGAGAAATTGGTTGAGGTAGATATTAAATAAAAAATTGTCTCTGCTACGTTAATCGACTCAATAGACTCAGATCCCCGAATTCTTTAAGAAGTCGGGGATCTTGTTGTTCACCTATGTATGGGAATTTGCATTTTAATAGACGAATTTAGGGAACGTTGAGGACGGAAGTCAAAACTACAATTCATATTGAGAAAGAACTTCTGTTTCGGTTTTGGCTGCTTGTATCCATTCTTGAATTGCGGGAAGTTCTAAAATTGTCTCTACATATTTTCTAGAAATACTATCTAATTGCACATCGTAAGTGACAAAGCGTAATACGACTGGGGCAAACATGGCATCAGCAATTGTGAATTTGCCAAATAACATATCCCCATCGGCTGCAAATTTTGACCGGAATTGTTGCCAAATGCTGGTAATGCGGTCAATATCTTTTTGCACTTCTGGTGTTAACCCTTTACCTGGTAATTTAGCTCGGCAATTCATGGGCATATTTTGCCGGAGATTTTGAAATCCTGAGTGCATTTCTGCACTAATAGAACGAGCTAATGCTCTATTTATTTTATCTTCTGACCACCAATCCATATCGGGGAATTCTTCTGCTAGGTATTCGCAAATCGCTAGAGAGTCCCAGATGCTTTGATGATTATGTAAAAGCACTGGTACTTTTTTTGAAGGCGAATATTGCTGAATTTTTGATGCAGTTTCAGGGGTGTAGAGAGGAATGCAAATTTCCTCGAATTCCACCCCGAATTGCTTTAAAGCTAACCAAGGACGTAATGACCAAGATGAATAATTTTTATTACCAATTACTAAGGTAAGTTGCGTCATGTTGATTTTTACTGTCTGTAAAGCTGCTCAATCCACATAGTTACATCAACTTCTGAACCGGAAGCGTAGGACTTTCCGGTTACAGGATCGTAAGCTTGCCAATAGATATTACCGTGTCGGTCTACTTTTTGGATAACTTGTAATTCTTGAGGGTCTGCTAGTAGTGTTTTTACGGTATTGTCCCATAAACCATGCAATGCTTGCCCGATTGACGCGAGGATATTACTAGTTTTAGAAGTTATTTTTATCTCTTCGGGTTGCATGCATCTAATATCATTTCTCATAGCATTATTTCCGATAGATGCTCATTACAACAAAACTGTAACAACCCTTGAGTGAATAATCAAAACATGGCTTGTATAGTTTCTATAAATGCCATTTATAGATATCAAAAATCCGAATAGAATATTTTTGACACAATTGAGTCAGGATTTTTCTCACTCTTATCTTTTCAATTCGCCATGAAACTCTCCCAACTTCGAGCCGTAGTTGCTGTAGCAGATTGTGGTAACTTTAGTGAGGCAGCTTTGGAATTGCAACTTTCACAACCAGCAATTAGCCATGCGATCGCCACCTTAGAAGCAGAATTGGGTGTCCCCTTATTTACGAGAGGTCGTCATGGTGCGGTACTCACACCTGCGGGAGAGCGCATTTTATACCATGCCCGTCAGTCATTGCAACATCTAGAGATGATGCAACAGGAAGCGAATATGTATAAAGGGTTACATGGTGGACATGTGCGGGTTGCAGCTTTTCGCAGTGTTGCTACTCATTTATTACCAAAAGCGATCGCTCAGTTTCACGATCAATTCCCAGAAGTGGCTGTAACAATCATCGAGTGTCTTTCTTACCTGGAGGTAGAACATTGTTTGCGCGAAGGACGGGCTGATATTGGGGTGACTTATTTACCGACTAGTGATGAGTTTGAAGTATGGGAAATTATTAGAGATGAGTATGTGGCTTTGCTACCACCAACCGCCAAAGTTAGCACTCCGAAAATTACTTGGGAAGACATAGCTGTCTATTCACCAGTTTTGCTGTCTTGTTTACCCTGCGGACGCAATCTCCACAGCCACATGAAGGTTGTAGCAAATTTCATTCATACTATTAGTGATATTCAGGAAGACTCTACTATTGTCAGCCTGGTAAATCAGGGACTAAGAGCTGCTATTATTCCCCAGCTAGCAGCTGTACCGATTCCGCACAATGTCCAAGTATATAGTTTACCAACACCCCTAGAAAGAGTCATGGGAGTTGCGATTTTAGCTAATGGTCTTCAGATTCCGGCGGTATTCACGTTTTTAGAAATGCTGAATAAATTTGACTTTTATAGTCTGGCTAAATCCGCTTATTTATAATATCAAAAGCTCATTCACGAGTAACAAAGCCTCGTTAATGAAGCTCAAAGCCTGATTTTTAGGTTGGATCTGAACGAACGTTTAGAACTTGATGTGGCATAAAAATTTCAACAATTTTGATGTAATTAATTCTGGGTAAAGGTTGCAGCCGTCGCCTCGCGGCTGGTGACAGCTGCAACCTTTACCCCTTGTTGCTGATTTTACTGGTATATTGTAAACTTCTTAAAAGTATAAATCATGCAAACTAAAACACATTAATAAATAATGAAAGTAAAAATTTTCATATCAGCAGTATTGTTGGCTAATTCTATAGCACTAAATCCATCCTCTGCCATAGAAAAAAATAGTAGTTTGATTGCTAATGATATTAGTTCTCTAAATCAGACACCAGGGAAAATAGTACAAGCTATACCACCAAAAGTGATTAAACTTCGTCTAGCCGATAGTGGTGTTTCAGTAGGTAGCGTTATCACTTGGGGATTTGGGGGTTTGATACAAAAAAGGTCTACTGATTGGGTTCGTTTAGAAATTAGTGATAATCAAGTAAGAGTCATACATACAACCAGAACTACTAATTGGTTAACTCAGTTTTCTAAGTGGTGGGATCATCCTGTGAGAAAAATAGCCTTTAAACCAGATTCTTGCCAAATAGATAATACACAAACCCAAGGGAGTCCAAATATAGAAAACCAACTAAGAGAAATTAAAAGACTATACGATTCTAAATTGATCACAGAACAACAATATCAAGAATTACAGCGTAAAATCATCAATCAAATAAGTATAAATCCCAGCCCAAATGCCACTGTTAATTCAGAATGCGTTGTCTTAGGAGAAAATGGAATAGTAAAACTTCAAGATATGAATTTAGTAACTAAAGGGGAATTTAAAATTGAATATTTAGAGGGTGATGAATGGAAATATGCAGCTTTTAGAGTACCTGCAAAAAACTATGAGTAGTAGATATTGGTGCATTAGGCTGAGGTTTGGATAGGAGTTTTTCCGTCCGGAGAATGTACATTCTATAAGCTTCTTAGGAATTTTGTGGAGACCTACGAACACGCTTATTGCTGGAAACATCAAAGACGTTCATCTACCTTGCCATGATTCGGATCATGGTGAGGCGATTGACCTAAAATGTAACCTTTCAAAACTTTTCAAACATCCTCTTAATGACCCACTGGTGCTTTTGCTCCTGCTCCACCTTTACCTAAAAACAGCAACAAAGGCAATGAGCAAAGAAACGCTACACCCACTACTCGAAATATATCTGCAAAAGATAAAACTGCTGCTTGGACATTTACTGTTTGACTGAGTATAGCTAGTGCTTGTTGCTGTGCTGTGGTTGCGTCCATACCTTGGCTTTGCATCGCCCCAATTAGTAACTCAAGACGCTGAGTTGTTTCTGGATTATAAGGGCTAAGGTTTGTTAACAACATAGCTCGATGAAAAGCTTCGCGTTTGTCCAGTAAGGTAGTGAGAATAGCAATACCAACGCTACCACCCAATTGTCGGGTGAGGTTGTAAAAGCCTGAGCCTGCTGAAATATCTTTTTTGGGCAGCGATCCCAATGTTGCTAGACTCAGAGGTAAAAACATGAGTACGGTAAAAGCCCCACGCCATACCAAAGGCCAAAATAAATCGTCGGCTCCAGTTTGGGAAGTGAGTTTTGATAAATCAAACATCACCATAGCTGTTCCCACACCACCGATCGCAATTAAAATTCTGGCATCGATTTTGGTGGACAATTTACCTAACATCACCATGACAATTGCTGAAGCTAAAGCACCAGGGGCGAGTAAAAGTCCTGTCTGGCTGGCGGTAAAGTGCAGAATACTCTGAGCAAAAATCGGCACAGCAAATAGTGCGCCATACAATCCCATCCCGACGATCGCAGATAAAACACTCCCCGCAGCTAAGGAACGGTGATGTAATACTCTTAAATCGACAGCAGGATGAGGCGTTTTCAATTCTTGCCAAATAAACAGTACCAATCCGACAACGCTGGCGATCGCTAAACTGGTGATGAAGCCAGAAGAAAACCAGTCTTCTTTTTCCCCTTCTTCTAAGAAAGTCTGCATACAGCCAATCGCAATTACCAAAAACCCGATCCCCAACCAATCGACAGCTTGGCTTTGTGTCCGACTTTTGTCTTTATCTTTGGGTAAGAACATCCAACACATCACCACAGCCAAGATCCCAAAAGGAATATTAATAAAGAAAATCCAGCGCCAACCTAAAGCGTCGGTGAGGTAGCCGCCTAAAGTTGGGCCAATTGCTGGGCCGGAAATTACTCCTACCCCAAAGACTGCTTGGGCTAAACCTTGTTCAGCAGGAGGAAAGGTTTCAAATAAAATGGCTTGGGCTTTGGCTAGTAGTCCCCCACCAAATAATCCTTGGGCGATACGGGAAATAATCAGCATTGGGAGATTAATTGATAGCCCACAGATGACTGAGGCGATGGTGAAGCCAATCAGCGAAAAAATAAAATAGGTTTTTTTACCAAAGTAATCTCCCAACCAAGCAGATAAGGGAATTAAAACAACGTTAGCGATCGCATATCCGGTAACTACCCAGGCAATTTCACTCACAGTTGCCCCTAGGCTGGCTTGCATCGAGGTCAGCGCCACGTTGACAATGCTGGTATCAATTACCTCTAGAATTGCGCCTAGGGCAGCAGAAAAGGCGATCGCCCATTTCAGCGGCCCCTGAATATAACCACCTTGATTTACATGAGTTGTCATTTGTCATTTGTCATTTGTCATTGGGCATTGGGCATTGGGCATAAGTTATTTCTTCTCTGGTTCCTTGTCCTTCTTGTCCCCTCTCTTACCCATACGCTACGGTAGCGTATCGTATATAATTAGTCAAGGGCACTGAAGGTTAAGAAACTGGGCGTTAAATTGCCAAGATGTTATTGCTGAGAGAAGATGCGTTTATGAGTAAGCAGATAAATAGCCCTACTGGACGACCACGTAGCACCCATGCTGACCAGGCTATTCTCCAAGCAACCTTGGATTTACTGGCAGAGGTGGGATATCAAAGTATGAGTATAGAAGCGATCGCCTCTCGCGCTGGAGTTGGCAAAACTACCATCTATCGCCGTTATTCTTCTAAAGAAGAACTAGTTGCAGATGCGATTGAAAGTCTCAGGGCGGATTTAACGATCCCTGATACAGGAAGTTTCTGGGGAGATATGGATATTGCGATCGAGAATGCGGCGAAAAAAATCCTCAGTCCCCTTGGTCGTCAAACACTCGCCTTAATTATCAGCACCGCATCTAGCAATCCTCAATTTGCCCAAGTTTATTGGACAAAATACACTATGCCCCGCCGTGAGGCCTTTGCCATAGTCCTGCAAAGAGCAAAGTCTAGAGGAGAAATTCAGGAAAATGCCGATGTCGATCTGATCTTTGATCTGCTGAGTGGGTCGCTATATTACGCAATTATATTTAAACCCACAGATGAGCCGGTAGAAACCTATATGCGCCGGATTACTCAGCTTTTACTTCAAGGTATTGGCCATCAAGAAGAATAAGAGTTGGAGAGGTTTTTTGCGAAAGTCCAATAAAATTTAGTTTTATATAATATCTCTGAACAGAGAAAAATATTATCTGCCCAAAGAAGTTTTTTTGAGTGAGGTGTGCAATTGATTAAAACCTTTGCGCATAAGAATTTCCGATTTTGAGCATCAGAAAATCATATCTTTGGGGATCAAAATTTTGGGTAATTTTTGCCGCTGTTCTCATTCGGGACTCTGCCAAGGGAAGCGTTGGGATCGCACAAGTTCAGCTAGAAGATAAATGATTGTAGAACTTGTTGCGAAAATAGCTGTCAACAATCAGATTTAGGTGGGATGATAAAGAAACACAGAAACAAGGGATTAATAATTATTGTTCCCCCATTTCTTCTCGTCGCAGGATAGCATCACAATATCGGATGAGAGTCGTCAAGCGATCGCTAATTGTTTGCAGCCTAGCTTGTGCAGTTGATACCTGCCTTGCACCTTGGAAAAACATAACGTCAATTTCCAACAGCCGCAGCTGCTTACTCATCTCTGTCCGATAAGACTGCTCCCGCGAGTCTGCCTCAGTTAAAGGTACAATCTGCTGTACAAACAATTGTTTTAAGGAGGCTAAACGCTGTCGCAGTTGATTGCCATCAAGTTGGGTGTTTGTAGCATCAGAGCGGAATTCCTCTAGAAAGCTAGCCAATACCTGATATTTATCTGTATTTAGAGACATCCAGTGCTAGTTAAGATAGTATTAATGTCAAGCAATTTTTTTTCTACAATAAACTTTCTTAAGCTCTTTTTAGAACTAGAAGCCTCAAATCATGCTTTGAGGCTTCATTTGCCAGCAATATATTTTTGGGATGATGAACCGAGAAACAAGCACTGGATGATTACCATAGGCAATACAGGCATCAAATTCATCTGACTTGATTAACTAGCCTTTGGGCAACAGCATTTGCTATCGGCGATGCTGTGATTTTTGTCCATATTTGAACTTATCCACAGATCACCTCTAGTCCCCTTTGTATGAGCACCATAGTTCTCAATACCGCAATTGATGTTCCACTTCCGGAGTGGCTTAAGAAATGCTTAATCCAATCTTCGGTAAGTAGCAGCGAAGCAGAAAATGACCGAAGGTATCATGATGCAAATTTAATCTGTCGAGCATTTGAATTTGCTTATCAACTGCATCAAGGACAATACCGGAAATCCGGCGAACCATACATTTGTCATCCTGTCGCCGTAGCTGGATTACTGCGTGATTTAGGCGGTAGTCCTGCTATGATAGCAGCTGGATTTCTCCATGATGTAGTCGAAGATACAGATATCACAATTGAACAAATAGAAGAGCTTTTTGGAGCAGAAGTCAGGCAATTAGTTGAAGGTGTTACCAAGCTTTCTAAAATAAATTTCAAAAGTAAAACTGAAAGTCAAGCAGAAAACTTTCGGCGGATGTTTTTAGCAATGGCACAGGATATTCGAGTCATTGTAGTGAAGTTGGCAGACCGTTTGCATAATATGCGAACTTTACAATTTATGCCAGAGGAAAAACGCCGCCGTATTGCTCAAGAAACACGAGATATTTTTGCTCCCTTAGCAAATCGTTTGGGGATCTGGCATTTAAAATGGGAACTAGAAGATTTATCGTTTAAGTATTTAGAGCCAGATGCTTTTCGCCAAATTCAACAGCATGTTTCAGAAAAAAGAACATCGCGGGAAGAAAAATTGGCAAAGGCTACAGCAATTTTGCGCGATCGCTTGCAACAAGCTGGGATTAAATGCCTCGATATTAGCGGCCGTCCCAAGCACCTATATAGTATTTACCAGAAAATGCAACGACAGCAAAAAGAATTTCATGAAATTTATGATTTAGCAGCGTTGCGGATTATTGTTGAGACTAATGAGGAATGCTACCGTGCTTTAGCAGTGGTTCATGATGCCTTTCGCCCAATTCCTGGTAGATTCAAAGATTACATTGGTCTACCAAAACCGAACCGTTACCAATCATTACATACTGGCGTAATTGGGCTGACTGGTCGTCCTTTAGAAGTGCAAATTCGCACAATGGAAATGCACCATATTGCGGAGTACGGAATTGCAGCTCATTGGAAATATAAAGAAACTGGTGGTTCTAACACTAGCCATTTAACGACAACAGATGAAAAATTTACTTGGTTACGCCAGTTACTAGAATGGCAAAGTGACTTAAAAGATGCGCAAGAGTATTTAGATAGCGTCAAAGATAATTTATTTGAAGATGATGTTTATGTCTTCACCCCGAAAGGAGATGTTGTCCCTTTAAGTCCCGGTTCTACTAGTATAGATTTTGCTTATCGCATTCATACAGAAGTAGGAAACCACTGTGCAGGAACCAAAGTAAATGGGCGCATGGTTCCACTATCAACCCGATTGCAAAATGGGGATATTGTGGAAATTATGACCCAAAAGAACAGCCATCCCAGTTTGGATTGGTTGAACTTTGTCAGAACCTCCGCCGCCAAATATCGGATTAAACAATGGTACAAGCGATCGCGCCGGGAAGAAAATATTGCCCGTGGTCGGGAATTACTAGAAAAAGAACTGGGTAAAACTGGTTTTGATAGTCTGCTGAAATCAGATGCAATGCAGAGTGTCGCCGAAAAATGTAATTACCATAGTGTGGAAGATTTACTCGGCGGTTTAGGTTACGGTGAAATCACCCTGAATTTGGTGCTGAACCGTTGGCGAGAGGTAGTCAAAGGCCAACAACCGCTTGCTGTCGTCCAGCCATTTCTACCAAAAGAGTCAGCAGCAGCAGCAAAAGCTTTACGAGAAGCGCCGACAACTTCCCGCGCTAGTGATTCGCCAATTGTTGGGGTAGAAGGTTTGGTGTATCATCTGGCTGGGTGTTGTACCCCAATTCCTGGTGAACCGATCATTGGTGTAGTCACACGCGGCAAGGGAATTTCCATTCACCGCCAAGGGTGTCATAATCTCGAAAGTGTAGAGTATGAACGCCTAGTACCAGTACGCTGGAACCCAGCAGCCGAACATAGTTCCCGTCCTCATACTTACCCGGTGAATATTCAGATTGAAGCACTTGACCGCGTAGGCGTTTTAAAAGATATTTTATCTCGGTTAAGCGACCAGGGGATCAATGTTCGCTATGCGCAAGTGAAAACAGCGATTGGACAACCAGCGTTAATGGACTTGGGTATAGATATACGCGATCGCCCACAACTAGAACAAGTGTTTATCCAAATCAAAAAAATGAGCGACATTCTCAATATTCGTCGTGTTGGTCAGATTGACGAGTAGGTCAACAGTCAACAGTCAACAGTCAACAGTCCATAGTCTAAAATTTCTTGACCATGTACCCTGAGCGCAGCCGACGCACCAGAAAGGTTTACCATTGACCATTGACATGATATTATATCATTCCTTTTTTCACCAATTCGGGAATTTGGGAAGGACGTTCGGCTACTGGAACTTGTGCTTCTTGGAAAGCAACTAATTTATTTTGTGCTGTACCAAAGTTAGGATCGCGGCCGATAATGGTTGCTAAAGTGCCAGTTTGCCGCCAATGTTTTCCTGGTGGTGCATGTTTACCTGCAATATAGGCAATTACTGGTTTATCAATGGCTTCGGTAATGTAGCGCGCCGCCGCTTCTTCACTACCGCCACCTGGTTGACCTACTAAGACAATTGCTTGTGTAGTTTCATCCTCATCAAGAATTTGCAGCCATTGCAAAAACGAGGAACCAACAATCGTGTCACTACCAATACTCACACTAATTGATTGCCCTAAACCAGCTTTGGTTAATTCCCAAGCAACTTCGTAGGTGAGAGTACTGCTGCGACTGACAATACCCACATTACCAGGGGTATAAAATTCACCAGGATGAGTACCTAAGAGAATTTTCCCAGGAACAATGATCCCCGGACTATTAGGGCCGACCACCAGCGTTTCACAAGCCTCGGCTTTACGCAGTAATTGCACCATATCTAAAGGAGGCACGCCAGCGGAAATGATGATAATCTGGCGAATATTAGAGGCGATCGCTTCCAATGCTGCATCTAGCACTTGGTAAGGGTTGACACATATAATTGTTGTGTCAATTGTCCCAAACTGTGCTACCACTTCCTCAACCAAATCGAAGACTGGAAGATCGTACAGTTGTTGTCCACCAAATCCAGGATTTACACCAGCAACTAAATTAGTACCATAAGCTTTCATTTGCGTAATATGAGTTGCTGAGATAAATTCACTGAACCCTTGGATTAACACTTTACTGTCTGTCGTTAAGTTCATAAAAAATTAAGGTAATTTTGGCATCCCTGTACCATAAGTTACAGGGAAGAGATTGAGATATGCATAGTGTTACATGATGCAATTTTGACTATATTTTACAAATATTGTCAGAAAAAACTGATTAAATCTAGTTTATGCTGGGAAAATGTCAAATAAGTATTGTAGATCACATTAACTTATTGCCACTACTTTTCAAGTCGCTCAATAATTGGGAAATTTTCCGCCTCTTTTCCCACAGTGCTGAGGCAGAAATCTATACAGATTATTTGCGATCGCAATACTTATTCAACCAACATTTGAACGCCTGTATTCATTTCGGGGATTTTTACTTGCAAGGTAAAATTTTATTACCTTTTATAAGTAGTTAACTTTGCCAGACGGACTGATTCGGCCACTGCCTCATCTAAATTTTCTACTAATATCAGGGTATCGCCTTGGCTTTTAAGTGTGGCTAAATATTTTCTAGCGGCGTTGAACTCAGAACCAGCAAGACGAACTACTAAGCGCGGGAAACCGCCTTCACGACGGTTTTTGTTACCATTTGTACGTACAGCCTGCGGTTGAACTGCACTTTTGTCTTGTTGGAGAAATCTGCTGAGAATTTCCGCAAATTCTGTAGATTCGGGAATACTACCCAAGAGATTGATCAAGATCACTTGTACAGTTTTATCAGCAGCCAAGATTTTCAAACTTGTATCTAAGCGATCGCAGAATGTAGTCTGGGCAGTATCACTTAAAAAAGCATGGCGTAAATTCAAGCACAGACCAGGCTTACCTCCAGCATTGACGACTAAATCTAAAGTTGCCAATACCGAACCAGTACCATTACCCAGAATGCCGATTTTACCGTGCATTTCTAAGTTATCCCATTTGCCCAAATGCCCATTAGTCTGACTATGACCATTAGTTTTGACTATTTTTGCTGCCATTTGGGCGATTTCTGGATGACGACCAATCGCCCGTTGATTGACTCTCACTTTACCATTCAGCGCCATGACTTGACCGGAGGCACTGATTGCTAGGGGATTAATTTCTACTAAGTCTAAGTCTTTTTGCATAAATAGCTGATACATCTTTTCTATAACATCGCTAATCGATTGCATTAGCGTGCCCTCTAAACCTAGTTTCAAAGCTAGTCGGCGGGCATAAAATGGAGAAAATTCCTGTTTGACAACAACATACTGCATTTTTTCTCCTGCCGATTCCCAATCAATATCTGCTTCCTTGCAGCCTAAAAGTACTGGTCGGCAAACAGCGGTATCTAAAACCACTGCTAAATATAATTCTTGCTTAGCATCATATTTTGATTCTGCCAGCACAACCTCTGGTAACTCGCCCCAAATTGGCAAATTGAAGATTGATTGTGCAGCGGCGATCGCATCAATTGTTGTTTCGACAATCCTAACTCCACCAGCTTTAGCCCGTTCAGCTGCATGGACTTGGGATTTGAGGACTACGGGATAGCGAATTTTTAACCGCTTGAGATCTGTGGGATGGTCAATTCGTTGAGAGGGTAATACAGGAATGCCTATTTTCCCAAACCATTCTTTAACTTGGTATTCTAATAAATCCATGAACACGCACCTGGTAGCGACATTATTTGCAAAGTATTGCTGTGAGTATTGTTGTGAATAAAGTTCTGGCTTAAGTCCTAAGCTATAAAAATTTATTTTTCATCGTTCAATTTTATCTAATTCAGCCAGTAAGGTAAATTAAATTTCCCAACCAAAAATTCGGTGGTCACTCAACAAGATGTCATCAATCTCCTCAGTAAATTTTCTAGGTTGTCAGCGAACCACCATATTTATGATTATTTTCAGTCTACTGGAAAAATCTCCATTCCCTTGTGGGTGGAGATTTTGTTAGTAGTAGAGGTTTAGCAATGGTTTTGCCCTACAAATGACCCGCGCAGTGAGGGAGAATGTCCAAAAATTTTATTATGCCCATTTTTCTGCTGTAATTTCTACTTTAAGCACGATTGTCAAATATTACTTTTAGCAGTAGCCAACTTAGCAGCCGCAGATAATTCCAGTCCGGTGGATTTTTGCTCAAAAGTCAGAAGTTGTGTTAGAAAGTTGGTCAATCTGATTATCTGGCTCTGGTTGCTTAAACTGTGCATCTGCATTCAACAAACGAAAGTCCTTCCTTTCCCACCCTCAAAGATAAGAAACACAATATAGAAGAACCCTCTATGAAAGTAGCAGTTCAGCCGGATGACTTACAGCTGCTAACCAAAACTTTGCAGGAACTCTTCCTGTCCGAAGTTTCATCTGGCGGAGTCTTCCAAGTAAAGTGTGCCGTCACTAATGACGAACTGATGATTCTCATTCAACATCCAGTAGGTTTGACAGTTGACACTCCAACACTGTTTCAACTGGTTGAGGATGTCATCCAGTCACTAACAAGCGATCAAGAAGAACAAATTGTACAATGCTTTCTGAGAGTATTGGGTGAACAACGTCCTTATAGCAAACGTTCCCTCTATATTAAGCAGAGGGTGGAAATCGATAAGATAAATGCCTACCCGACTCTACAAGCGAGTGATTTGGACGAGTCAAAGGGTAACTCCTTTGGTAATCGATTAATCTTCCCTTCATTCTCTGACCCCATGAGAGCAGCTACAATCGATGAGAATGATTCAGCATTCACGCCTGGTATCTCCACAAATTCATTCATTGATGAAAATGATTCACCATTTACGCCTGGTGTCTCCACAAATTCATTCATTGATGAGAATGATTCACCATTCGCCCCTGCTGTCTCCACAAATTCATTTATCGATGAGACTGATTCAGCATTCACGCCTGGTGTCTCCACAACTCCAAAGAGCGATGACTCTGAAGAAGAAGCCTTTGACCCCTTCGCAGGCGGGCCAGATTTGTTGATTTCTAAGCCAGCAAAACCAATTAAAGCGATTTTGTTGGGTGTAGTGTGTGTCGGAATTGTTTTGTTAGGTTCCGGAACTTATTTACTGACTAATCCTTGTTTAATATCACAGTGTCAGGCAATACAAAATGCTGAGCAATTGAAAACAGAATCTAGACGATTGATGCACCAAGCTAAATCGGAAAAACAATTATTATCGGTGCAACAGCAAATAGAAGCATCAACTTTAGAATTATCACAGATCCCACCTTGGTCTATTCATCACCAAAAAATCGAGGAGCTACAAGCAAGTTTATCTGGAACGGTGGAAAAAATCGATCAGGTAGTCAAGGCTTTGCAAGCAGGATCTTTGGCGATGAGGAAATCTAAATTGCCTACTACTAACTTAGAGGAATTGCAAGCTAGACAAAAACTGTGGCGACGGGCGATCGCACCATTAGAAGCGATCGCAGCCAATAGCGAATTGTACAATCTAGCACAAGGACAATTACTGGTTTATCGTGCCGGATTAAACAGTATTAACCAGCAATTACTCGTAGCAGAAAAATGGTTAAAGAAAGTCGAAGCTGCTAAAGCTGTAGCCAATGCCGCCTCAGGGCAAGAAACAACAACCAAATCCTTAAAGGACTTACAAAAAGTTCAGTCTACTTGGCAGGTAGCAGTTAATGCTTTGAATATCGTACCCCAGACTAGCTCTGCATACCCAGAAGCACAACAACTGTTGATAGAATACAAACCAAAACTGGCAGCAGCAACCAATCGCGCCACAAAAGAACTATTAGCTAGCAAAACTTACCAACAAGCAATCAACGCTGCAAAGCTTGCCAAGACATATGAGCAAAAGCAACAATGGCAGGCGGCTGTAGCCCAATGGGAATTAGCTGTACAGTCTGCCAAACAAATTGCCGAGAATAGCTTTCAATACCGTCAGGCTCAATCTTTAATAGAACCATACTCTGCCACACTCAAACAAGCACAAGCAAAACTAGAAATTGCGAATAGGTTGCAACAAACCCGTACAGATCTGAATAAAGTTTGCACTGAGGGAATGCGGATTTGTACTTTTATCATCAATAATCAAGAGATTACTGTGCAATTAACCCGTGAATATGACCTAGCACGGCAAAGTAATTTACCTCCTAATCTACCAGGAAAACCAAACATAATTACTAACGGGAATAAGCACTTGGAACTTTTGCAGCAAGCTCTAGGAGTCATCAGTGACAATGCGAACTTGTCCTTGGCTATCTATGATTCCCAAAGAAAACCAGTATATAAGCGATCGCTAGAAGGGTAGCTTTGGGAATGGGGCATTTGTCCTGATTGCCCCCCTAATCCCTATTTTCAAGTTAGATGGTCATGTGATCAATCAGACAACGAGGGTAGGAAAATCTTTCTTCCCTAGTCCTGGTTCCCCTAGCCCCTATTTTCAAGAGAGATGTATTCATGGCTTCTGGGATTTACGCGATCGCTAACATTGGTCGCTTGAAAGTTTTTATTGGAGATATCCACAGTATTCAACTAAATTGGCCGCGAATGTTGGAAATGCTCAACAGTGGCAAATATCCGCACGCAGCGTTACAACAAGAGTGGCAAAAAGTCGGACAGCATCGACATTTCACATTTCATACCCACAAAGAAATTGCAGGCGATCGCGAAATCATTGGCATTGAACAACTCGAAAGATAGCATTAATTTTCAGGTACACAGAGGGTGGCAAATTTTCGACTTGCTAGGGGGTTGAGATTAGCGATCGCTTGTAACATGCTTTCCACTTCCAGAATACTTTTGTTGTAGAAATTAGAATCTTACTCCTAGTTGTCCATTGAAACCACGAACAGAATTGTAACCTGCACCAACAAAAACATGATCGGTAGCACCCACCTGAACACCACCAGAAACCGCAACACCTTTATCTTCTGAGTAATATCCTAGTCCCACATAAGGTGATATAACTGGTAAATTGAGAAATTTCAAAACATCTACTCCTGTAGAACCGTTGGGGCCTGCGCCTACTTCCACACCTAAATTTAAAGCTCTAGCTCCCACCGCATAGGTGACATCGCCATCATTCCCACCCACTGACACCCAAGGTTGTGGTATTAGTTGCGCCCCAGCCTGATTTGGGGTAAACAAACTCAAAAAACCTAGCGATGCAATTAATGTTTTGACAATTACTGCTGTTTTCACGTTACTCTCCTCAAATTAAGTGGCACATTTTAATTGTTTTTTTGAGAATCTTCCTGGTTTTACAGCACTGTTAACCCAGATGTATCTATGATGTGTAATGGTGACGAGTTTAACTTTGCTTAAGTGCCCACTCTCATGTGACAAAATGCGGTCAATATCATCTTACTGGCGCGATCGCAATTTTGTCTTTCTAATTGTCTGTTCCTCTTTGCTTTTGTCATACTTTGAATATATGAAACTCATTTGATGAGTTTATTAGCAGGGATGCTGATTCTTGATTTAGACAGGCACATAGCTGACCTCTTAAACCAAATCTGCATCTTCAACTTGGTATCAAATATCGAAAGCTGTTTGAGTCTGGCTGACATAACTACTAACTACACATGTGATGTAATTGATGATTTTCTTGGCACTTACAACTGTGGAATGTAGCAATGCGATCCTGTTGATTGTTGCTTTGCTTCCCAACTTCAGTGTGTTTAGGAAAACATCTATCTATAGACGTTTCAGCTAATGTGAATTTACTGCGTAACTCTATTACTAATTTCTTTCACCTACCAAGAGAAGGAATCTATAACAATGGCACACCTGTTTGAAGCATTCAGGATTCGTGAAGTTACCTTTCGTAACCGCATTGCGGTTTCACCGATGTGTCAATATTCCAGTACTAATGGTTATGCTAATGAATGGCACAAGGTACATCTAGCTTCTCGTGCAGTTGGCGGTTCTGGTTTAGTCTTAACAGAAGCAGCAGCAGTAGAGGCTAGGGGACGCATTAGCCCCCAAGATTTGGGAATTTGGTCCGATGAACATGTGGAGAATTTAGCCGAAATTGTGGAATTAATTCATAATTTTGGTGCTGTTGCGGGGATTCAACTCGCTCATGCGGGGAGAAAAGCCAGCACGGCTAAACCAAGCAAGGGCGGAAAATACTTGGATGAAAATCAGGAGGGTTGGCGACCTTTAGTTTCCAGTAGTGCGATCGCTTTTAGTAAAGATAGCCCCATCCCTGAAGCCCTAACTATTGAAGGTATTCAACAAGTTACAGATGCTTTTGTCCAAGCAGCCAAACGTTCTTTAACAGCTGGCTTCAAAGTAATTGAAATTCATGCTGCTCATGGTTACTTGCTGCATCAGTTCCTCTCACCCTTGGCTAATACTCGCACAGATGATTATGGTGGTAGCTTTGAAAACCGTACCCGTCTGCTAAGGGAAGTCGTTCAAGGCGTGCGAGAAGTTTGGCCACAAACACATCCATTATTTGTCCGGATTTCTGCTACTGACTGGGTTGACAAGGGTTGGGATATAGAGCAAAGTGTTGCTTTAAGTGACAAACTCAAGTCTTTAGGTGTAGATTTGATTGACTGCTCTTCAGGTGGCATTATACCGGGGATTAACATCCCACTGAAACCAGGCTATCAAACTCAATTTGCTGAACGCATCCGCCGGGAAGCAAATATTGATACAGGCGCAGTCGGCTTAATTACATCTGGTGAACAAGCAGACCAAATTATTCGTACAGGAAGCGCTGATATTGTGCTGTTAGGACGTGAACTACTTCGCAATCCTTACTGGCCGCACCTAGCAGCTAAACAGCTGGGACATGATAAACTCTGGCCGGTTCAATATGACCGAGCTTGGCAATAATATTAAGTCTATCTAAGTTCATCTGCTATCTCGCTCAAGCTGCGGATCACAAAAAATTCGCTTTTTTCTCTGGATATGGTGGGCAATGCCCACCATACTTAATATTTCTTTATATTGTCCAATTGTTAATAACTCTACCGGAATTCCTGTTTAAAGATGTGTCATGAGTAACACATAAATGACATATCAATGACATATCAATGACATATCAATGGTACTTCCACAGATATATATTTGATAAATTGCTTCTGCTAAAATGCTTCTTAATCTTTTATGTTTTACTTTCAAATGTAAAAAAGTTTTGGATGAAAATGTAAAAGATTAAACAAAAATTAGGCAACAAATTTCCGGATTTAGTTTTACTGAATTGAAAAAGGTTCTTGATTGATATGAATAGAAAATTTCTGTTGCATTTGCTCTCCACTCCTACAGTATTTACATCGATGCTGTCTATGGTGATGATGGGTCACCCTGCTCATGCAGCTCTTCGTTCAACCGAAGTCATTTATACTGCTGATGGTCGTGCATGTGTACATTCTCCTCACGGTGCTTATCCCACACCTTTGGTCTGTATTCGGCGGAGTAAAAATAACGCTGTTGCTGCTCAATCAACACAAGTTGTGGCATCAAACCAAGGAACAACTAGCGATGCTGCCAAACTCGAATTTAGTGAAGCAGAGAGTAATGGAGCTATAGCTTTATTTGGTTGTGATTGCCCTGCTTGCGTTAGTGCTTATCGCAATTTACAAGGATTACCTGGATTACCCCTCTAGAATTGCATCAAGAATATTTTTAGATTAAGTAACACATCTATTATCTCAAATAAAAAGGCAAAATTCAACACAATATTGCTGAATTTTGCCTTTTTTTTAGGGCGCGAAGCTGTGTCACTTGTCAGTTGTGTTTGGCTCGGATTTCATGCCTTCCTTGTGATACCAAGGGATTTAAAAAAAATAAATTACCCATATTCCGTAGTGCGAGCATCTTGCTCGATGAATGAACATCAGCTTCCGAGACGTTTGTCCTTCCTTGCGGGAGGCTGCGCCAACGGACACGCTCTCGCGTTCGCACTACAAATTTATTGGGTATTTAAAAAATTGGATGTCCCCAATTCTATGTGAGTTTGCACATTAACGCCCTCACCCACCAAGTTTGGGGCTATACAAACAAAGCCTGCCTAAGCAGGCTAATTATATGCATCTTCATAGAAAATTAGTATGAGCAGTTTTTAAATCTTTTTTTTCACTGACCACTGACACAAACTCCGCTTTGTTGGTGGAGTTTTTTATATTTAATAAATTCATGTGTAACAAATATTTTTTGAATTTGTCTTACATACCCGTAACCCGCCCTAATTAAGTTCGTAGTTAGCACTAAAGTACTGACTACGAAGAACGCAAAGTTTAAATGGTCAAATGCTAGGTCGGGTGAAACGCCAGAATTTATGATGAAAATTTGGGTAAGCCACAGGCAACGTTATAGATTAATTAATGTACCTGCAATACCGCAGCTGTACTAGCTCGGTCTCAAAATCAAAGGTTTAGAGATGTTTACTCTATCAGAAACTTCTATCGTTACAGCAATTGTGCTGGTAGCTTTTGGCATTTTGGGTTGGGGCTTTTATCGCGCCAGACCTTTTGGTAAGCTGGGAATCTTGGCCTGGTTACAGTCGGTGGTGTTGATGGCTCCTTGGCTGTTGTTCTTTGGTTTGTTTGCCGCTGGAGTTTACATCAACATAGTGGGTATATTGTTTTTGGTAGTAGCTTCCGCTGGATTGTATGTTTTCTTAGGGAAGCAGTTGCGAAAAGCTGGACAAGATGCACTACTTCAGCAAAGAGCAACCCAAAGACTGGCTGCTGAGGCTTCACCTGAACTCAATACCGCACCAGATTCCCAGTCTTCCCCAGGAGTTGGGGAACTGAAAATTGAGGTTCTCTCAATTCCAGAAGATGATTTGAATGCAATTAAAGGTATTTTTGGCATTGACACATTTTTTGCTACAGAAACAATCCCCTACCAGGAAGGTGTAATTTTTAAAGGTAACCTGCGAGGAGAAGCGCAGGAAATTCACAATCGGTTGAGTGGAAGTTTGCAGGAGCGTCTAGGCGATCGCTATCGCTTATTTTTAGTAGAGAATACAGACGGTAAGCCTGTCGTAATTGTCCTACCCAGCCGCAATGACCCGCGCCCGATGTCGTTACCCCAAAAAGCTTTTGCGGGTATCTTATTCATCGCTACTATTACTACAAGTTTGGAAGCTGCGGGGTTACTGCTGAATTTTGATTTATTGGGACAACTACAACGTTTACCAGAAACTTTACCCCTAGGTATTGGGACAATGACGATTTTGGTGGCTCATGAAATTGGTCATTGGGTAATGGCTAAACGTCACCAAGTCCGCCTTAGCTGGCCGTTCTTTCTCCCGGCGGTGCAAATTGGCTCTTTTGGTGCAATTACCCGCTTTGAGTCACTCTTACCCAACCGCACGGTACTATTTGATGTGGCTTTGGCGGGGCCTGCGGCTGGTGGTATAGTTTCTTTGTTAATGCTGATTGTCGGCTTGTTGCTTTCTCATCCAGGCAGTTTATTTCAAATCCCCAATCAGTTTTTCCAAGGTTCGATTTTGGTGGGTAGCTTGGCGCGAGTTGTCCTTGGTTCGGCTTTACAGTCTCCTCAAGTAAACGTTCATCCTTTAGTTGTCATTGGTTGGCTGGGATTAGTCATTACCGCGTTAAACTTAATGCCAGCCGGACAATTAGATGGTGGGCGCATTGTCCAAGCGATTTATGGACGCAAAACCGCAGGAAGAGCAACCTTGGCAACTTTAATTTTGCTAGGTATTGTATCTCTTGCCAATCCTTTAGCTATGTACTGGGCAATTTTAATTCTGTTTTTACAACGGGATTTAGAACGCCCCAGCTTGAATGAAATTAGCGAACCTGATGACGCTAGGGCTGCTTTAGGTCTTTTGGCGCTATTTTTAATGATTAGCACCCTGCTTCCCTTGACTCCTGGCTTGGCTGGGCGGTTGGGAATCGGCGGGTAAGAGGGGATGAGGGACTGTGGGGAGAAATGGGACAAGGGAGACAAGGAGAGAAGTCTGAGCGGAGGCTTCCTCCGCTCAGAACTTCGGAGGGACAAGAAAGAATAAGAATTTTTTGCTTGCTTACTCCCTGCTCATTTCCCCCTGCTCCCTGGTCACTGAGCGTAGTCGTTCGCGGAGCGTCTCGCAGAGAAGTGCTGCTCCCCTGCTTCCCCTAAGGTTTCCAGCCTGTGAGCAGATTCGGGTAGGCTGTGCGGGTGGGGAAAATTTGCTGGAAGCTGGTTTGACGATCTAAGGGTTTTTCTTTACTGATGTTCCAGAGGCTTTCATAGAAAAAGAAGGCGACGCCAGCAAAATTGCGATCGCGTACTTTTTGCACTTGTGTTTGAATTTGTTGCATGGGGATAGATTTACCTTTCAATCCAGATAATATGCCGATACTCACGGGAATATGGCTCTTGGCAGCTTTTACTTCTGGATACTCTAATTCGCTGACAAATACATTCAGATCATCCCGATAGATCTGCAAAACTATATCTTCTACCAGTCCCATCCGTTCCCATTTCTGCCAGTCTGCTAAAAAGAATTCGTAGGAAAAACGTTGGGGATTTGGTGCTACAGATACTATACAGTCTTTTTTCACAGCTTTGATGGCTGTGAATACCTGCTTCATATAGTCGGTAATTTTATTCGCTCTCCAGCTTACCCACTCTGGATCTTTAGGATTAGACGAAGGCGCAAGACCACGGTGTTCTTTTCTGTAGAGCGCTACTGTATAAGGATCGTAGCCTAGTTCTGAGGGTAAGCCAAAATGGTCATCAAATTGAATACCGTCGATATTATAGTTTTTAACAATTTCAACGATTAAATCTTGGATAAATTTTTGCACATCCGGACGAAAGGGACTCAGCCAAACTCGGTCGTGGGTTCCTTCTTTGACAATTCGCTCTCCGTTTCGGCGATTAGTCAGCCACTGGGGATGACGTTTGGCTAATTCGGAATCAGCCGGCGCCATAAAACCAAATTCAAACCAGGGAATGACTGTTAAATTTTGTTTATGTCCTTCTTCCACAACTTCTTTGAGCAGATCTCGCCCTTGGAGTCCGGGGGTGGGGTCGAGCGATCGCCCGATGGCTGTGGCAGCAACTTTGCTAGGATACAAGGTATAGCCCCAGTTCCACACTGTTGGGTATACAGTATTAAAATTGAGTTCACTCAGCCGTTGTAAAGATTTTTTGAGGCGAGTCTGTTCAAATAGCACATCACTATCAATATTTGTTAACCAGACACCTCTTAATTCCGCTCCAGGCGATCGCAAAGGCGGACTTTGAGCATTTAAGGGTAAGGAAAGCATCACAGTAGCTACCATGCTCAAAGTCAATATTATGGCAAATATCGCCCGCTTTCTACTTTGGTAAAAATTCCCTCTGACAACAGTCACTAACCGCTTCACCAGTTTGTTCATCATTTGTTACAGGCGTTCTCCAACACAAACCATGACTTAAATAGCCCAACAGAAGTTGCTTTGTTACCTGCTGGTTAAATATTTATACCAATTGTTGTCATGAGTTTACGCCGATGATGTAACCTGATTTTTACCACTCCTAGGAGAGTTTTGCAGAAAATCTGGACACCTGAAGCTTCTTTCCCTGACTTTCCTGTTCTCTGTGCGCTTTGGCAGGGTAATGTAGCCAACAGTGATTTTTAGGTATCAACTACTCAACAATCCTGGAAATTTGGCTGTGTTGTTATTTGAATTACATACCTTCTATCTATTTACCGTAAATGCGGGGTCACACACTCCATCCTCAATTATTAAATCTTGCGTAAGATTACTGTAGGTCATCAAATAAATTGTTATCGAATTTTACCCAAAAATACTTTGGATAACTACTTGGTGAACGAATTAAACTGAAAAAGCTAAGGTACTTTTAAAGACCAAAGGCAGGATTTTATAATGATCAGCAGCTTTAACAATTCACAAGACGGTATGGGGAATACTGTCGCAGCCACCAAACGACTCGCAAGAGCGATGATGGTTTCTGCTGGTGCATTTTCATTAATTTTGGTATCTTGTAACTCTGCTAATAGGCAACAGCAGGTACTAAATCTGTTAACAGAATTCTCATCGGCCCATATCCAAGAGATTGTACTTCCGCCTGCAACGGAAACACTGTATACAACCATCTCAACTACAGTAGGTTTTAACACACCTGATGTATTGATGGTCAGAGGTTTAGAATCTGTAATTGATATTAACGAACTCATCATTAGTACCAATCTGATGCGAGATGAGTTCCGCAAACAGTTTCATTGCCCTTTAGTATTGTGGGTGAATGATGAAATTCTCCGCAAACTAGTTTGGCTAGCACCTGATTTAAAAGATTGGGCAGCTAGTACGATTAGATTTGATGTCCCAAATAATCAGACGATTGAACAACAAGTTCTCAGTGCTTAATACTTCTCAGTGCTTAATACTATTGTGGATTTTAAGTTTGATATTAACTGGGGCTTTTGGTGTGGTATACCTCAAGCCACTCAGTAGAAATTTATGAACGGCTGAATTTTAGATCGCAACACTACATTTAATAATTTAGGAACAAATCATCAACATAGCAGCGTCTATCTTCACATCTGCATCAGAAGATTGACGCTTGTTTAATTTCCAGCTGTTTGGCTTTAGATTTTGGCGTTGTTGTGTGTCAAGTAGCAAGATTGACTAAAAACCTCTCTCCTACTTCTCCTAGCGCCCCTCTCCTCTGAGAAGAGTAGCGGTAGGAGCAGCTTTGATGATTATAGAGGCTTTGAAACTCCCATTCCAGTTAAAAAAGTTTTGACTCACAAAGAAGTGGGAAGGAAGATCAAATAATTTGGAATTTTGCTTGCAAGGATTGTAGTTGGATAATATAATCCAAAATCTAAAATCTAACTTGAAAAGTTCAGAACGTCGGCTTGCGGCGAGCGAACTTTTCGCAAAATCTAAAATTTGGTGAGGGGGTGAGGTTGCAAACATCCTCTTAGGTATTTATTTGCAGAGTAGCAATTATTTGAGTAGGAACTGATTATAACTAGAATATGAAAGGATCTTTGGGTAATTATTCTACCAGCAATCAAGCACGGATTTTCACTGCCTTAGTGTTAACTGGAATTTTATCAGTTGGTAGCGGGTTGACATTAATCAAAAACAGTAGTGCTGCTGCTCTTGAGACTTCACCAGACACAAAAAATGAAGTTCTAACACAAAATTTAAACCAAAACCAATTACCACGTTCAATAGTTAATGTGGTGCTACAGGATTTATCTCGGAGAACGGGAATCTCAACACAAAAACTGCAAATTATTAATTACAGCCAACAAAATTGGCGCAATAGTTGCTTAGAACTATCTCAGCCAGATGAATTCTGTACACAAGCCATAGTTCCTGGTTGGCGATTTGTAGTATCTGATGGTAGACAAAATTGGGTTTATCACACTAATAACAATGGGCGTTCCATCCGGTTAGCTTCCGCACAGACTCCTACAAATAACCCCACAACCCAATTACCACAATCTGTCAAAAATCAAGTTTTGCAAGCTGCATCTGCACGTTTGCAACAACCGATTTCTCAGCTAAATATTATTCAAGCTCAACAACAAGATTGGAGAGATGGCTGTTTAGAATTAGGTAATGCTAATGAAGGTTGTCTCAGAGCTATAGTACCAGGTTGGCGGATAGTTGTGGGCGCAGTTGGACAAAGCTTGGTATATCACGCTGATGAAACAGGTTCCGGGCTGAGGTTAAATGAAAAAGCTAGCCAAACTGCTAGTCAAAAATTACCCCAAACAGTGAAAGATGGAGTTTTGCGCCAAGCTTCCCTGGTTTCCAAGCTATCTATCAGCGAACTTAACATTGTTGCTTATAAGCAAAAACAATTTTCTCGGGGTTGCGAAAATCCAACTATTCGTAATCTTTGCGATCCAATACTAGTATCTGGCTGGGAAGTATTTGTAAAATCAGCTAATAGAATCAGTCCTTGGGTATTTCTCAGTGATGAAAGTGGTTCCCAAATCCAGCTTGCTAGTAGTGATAGGCCAAATGGTAATACTGGTAGCGTTACACCAGTACCAATCCCTCAAGATGAGTTACCACCACCGTTAGATCAAAATGTCGTATTTCGCCAAATCTCTAGTGGTGGCTTGGCGGGTACAACCTATGAAACTGTTTTACTCAATGATGGGCGCTTGATTCGGGTAAAAGTTGGTGATGCTAACGATTCTGAACGTACAGTTCGCCGTGTTTCTCTCCAAGAGGTACAACAGTTTCAACAATTATTAACTCGCAAAAAATTTGGTGAATTCAAAAATTTAAGTTATCCTGCACCCAGCGGCGCAGCTGATTACGTTACCTATACCCTCACCAGCCCAGAAGGTACTGTCAAGTACAACAATATTACTCTATATCAACTACCGCAAAATTTACGAATTGTCTTAAAAGGCTGGAATCGGCTGCGGAGTAATTCAATTGCTGATAGCGGTACGGGTGGTGCAGTAGGTGGTGGAGTACCAATTCCCACAAATGAACTCCCAGCACCGTTAGATAGAGATGTGGTGTTTCGGCAGATTTCTAGTGGTGGGTTTGCTCCTAGAACCTATGAAACTGTTTTACTTAAAGATGGAACCTTGATTAGAGTGCGGATTGGCGATGCTAATGATTCTTCTCGGAGTGTGCGCCGGATTTCTCAGCAACAGGTGCAACAATTTTTGCAGTTATTAGAGCGATCGCGCTTTGCCAAATTCCAAAATTTGAGTTATCCAGCGCCACAAGGATCTGCTGATTATATTACCTATACCCTGACCAGTAAAGAAGGTACGGTGAGATATAACGATATTTCTCAAAAGAACTTGCCGAAAAATCTCTTAGAAGTAGTGAATGCTTGGAATCAGATTGGTAATATTGCTAAATAATCGCTAGTTAGCCTCTGTGTTTTCTGTGCTCTCTGCGGTTAAAAAATCATTTATCGAAAGTTTAACAACCATAGAGAAAAGTTCGAGCGGCGGAAGTCGTCGCTCGAAACTTCGATGAACGCTACACGACACAGACTAAAAATCTAAAAGAGCTTGTAGAGCTTTGACATTAATAGGGAACGAGTTTGAGTCAAAATTTAAGAAATAGCGGGGTTTCCCCCGCCGATTCTGCAAACGGAGCGGAAAAACTGGATTAATTAGACAAGAAAGTTACCAGCATTTAAGCTAGAGGCATTAACTTTTTCCAAGAGAACTAATTTCTCGAAGCCGCCAGATTTTGTACTACCATTAACGTCCAAGTTAACAACGGTATCACTACCAACTTGTTGCAATTTCAGGTAATCAGAGAATTTGTTCTTGCTGGTGAAAGCTGGGCCAGCCATAATATCGCGCAAGTCAATCTTATCCTGATTGGTGCTAAAATCGGTAATAGTATCTCCTTTTTCTTGCACTTGTTTAAAGACAAAGGTATCTTTTCCAGCACCACCAGTTAATTTATCTTGCCCTAACCCACCAATGAGGCGATCGCTTCCAGCACCTCCATTTAGGGTATCGTTACCTTTACCACCCCAGATTCTGTCATTACCAGTACCACCAGTGAGGACATCGTTACCGTTTGTGCCTTTGAGTTCCTTACCAGCTTGAGAATCAGGTGTGGGTTGAGAACCTGAGTTAGATACGGAATTGGGAATTTTGGTGTCTGGGTTAGTATCATCGCTACCAAAGTCTTGCACCCAATAGTTGTGATCAAAACCAACACCGAGTTGGGTATAATTACGATTCAGGATATTAGCTCTGTGTCCAGGGCTATTCATCCAAGCTTGCACCACTTCTTCGGGTGTTTTTTGACCGGCGGCGATGTTTTCCCCCATCGTTTGAGCATCAAAGCCTACTTTTCTCATTCTATCCCAAGGTTGAGAACCATCCGGGCCTGTATGACTAAAGTAGTTTTTCGATGCCATCAACTCTGCGTATTTGTCCGCCGCATAGTCAAGTTCTTTATTGTCTTTGAGTGGTGCTAAACCGTTCTTGGCGCGTTCTTTGTTGGTTAGTTCGAGAACTTGTTGTTCAAACGTACCATTATTATTGCCTGGAGTGGGTGTTGGTGTTGGTGTTGGCGTTGGCGTTGGTGTTGGTGTTGGTGTTGGTGTTGGTGTGGGTTGAGAACCTGAGCCAGAAGAGGAACCAGGAATTTTGGTGGCTGGGTTAGTATCATTACTACCAAAGTCTTGCACCCAATAGTTGTGATCAAAACCAACACCGAGTTGGGTATAATTGGCATTCAAGATATTAGCTCGGTGTCCGGGGCTATTCATCCAAGCTTGCACCACTTCTTCGGGTGTTTTTTGACCGGCGGCGATGTTTTCACCCATCGTTTGAGCATCAAAGCCTACTTTTCTCATTCTATCCCAAGGTTGGGAACCATCCGGGCCTGTATGGCTAAAGTAATTTTTCGATGCCATCAACTCTGCATATTTATCCGCTGCATAGTTGAGTTCTGCATTGCCTTTGAGTGGTGCTAAACCGTTCTTGGCGCGTTCTTTGTTGGTTAGTTCGAGAACTTGTTGTTCAAATGTGCCGTTATTATTCGTTGGTGTTGGTGTTGGTGTTGGTGTTGGTGTTGGTGTTGGTGTGGGTTGAGAACCTGAGCCAGAAGAGGAACCAGGAATTTTGCTGGCTGGGTTAGTATCATCACTACCAAACTCTTGCACCCAAAAACCGTTATCTTTTTTATCAAAACCAACACCGAGTTGAGTATAATTGCGATTCAAGATATTGGCTCGGTGTCCAGGGCTATTCATCCAAGCTGTTACTACTTCTTGGGGTGTTTTTTGACCAAAAGCGATATTTTCTCCAATTATTTGCGCTTCAAAGCCAACTGCTTTGGCTCTATCCCTAGGTTGGGAACCATCCGGGCCTGTATGGCTAAAGTAATTTTTCGATGCCATCAACTCTGCATATTTGTCCGCCGCATAGTTGAGTTCTGTATTGGCTTTGAGTGCTGGAAGACCCTGCTTGGCTCGTTCTTGGTTGGTTAGTTCGAGAACTTGTTGTTCAAAGGTTTTTGTAGCCATCAATCAATCCTCATAAAGATTTGTTCGCATGAACTCAACAGCGATCGCAATTCCGCTGCAACTTTTGGTAGAAGCAAACCTGAAGAGGTGTCAATTAGAGTAGTTAGAGCAAAGCTGTCACAAGCTGTTGTGAATGGTAAAAATCTTGTACTAGAGACTTCAAAGTTACATGTTAGAGGGTTTTTCCTCTCTTGCGACTTCCATATTTAGGGGTCTATTTATACGCCTCAGCGCTGGTAGTTGAATTCAGACCCGTAGGTTAAAAGGAAAAAGATGTAAGTAGTAATACATCAATCGCTTCACCTCAGCATAAAAGATACAGTAGCTTGATTGATCCTTACCTTGTGTCGGTCAATAAACCGTCACATGGTACTTAAAATATATTTTATACTTTGTTTTTTAAGTGATAATTTTTGCAAATATCTTCACCTGTAAGGGTTTTATTAATTTAAAGCCATTGTTATTTAAGTAATAAAAGTATGTTTTACTACTTAAATATTTTTAAAAAACAGTGTAATTAATATAACCTTGTAAAAAAAATACTTGAAAAAGAATATATAATTTGAAGTTTTGGCTAAGTTTGGTAAGATTAACGATGAAAAAATTTACAAAGGCTTATTGAAAAATATCCGGATGCAGTTAAAAATACCTGAACAGAAAAAGAGATAGGGGTAAAACCCTTAGTAACTTTAAATACTCTTAGGCAAGAGATATACAGATTTCTGCCCCAACCTTAGAATGCCAAACGTGCTAGTCAGGACTTATGACGACACAAACATTACAAGTGGGTAACGAAATTCTTCATAGCGAAAAATTACTGTCTTTACTAAATCGTTATCAACTGTTACCACAGGTATTACGCGCCAAAGTGATAGACGAAGCGATCGCATCTTTCTCTTGCACCGAAGCAGAACATCTAGCCGCGATCGCCAAGTTTCGGGAACGTCACCAACTTATTTCACCAGAGGTAGAACAAGCATGGTTGCAAAAAAACCTACTAACTGAAGCAATCCTAGAGGAGATAGCAATCCGTCCGCTATTAATCCAGAAATTCCAACTTGCAATGTGGGGTAATAAACTAGAGTCTTATTTTCTGCACCGCAAAGCAGATTTAGACCGGGTAATCTATTCCATGATTCGTACCCAAGATGAAGGTTTAGCCCAAGAGCTATATTTTCGGATTGTTGAGGGAGAGCATCCTTTCGCAACCATAGCCCAGCAGTATTCCCTAGGCTCGGAAGCACAAACAGGGGGAGTTATCGGCCCAGTTCCCCTGTCTCAACCTCATCCGACAATTCAGCAAATTCTCTATGTGAGTCAACCAGGTCAAATTTGGAAACCGCATTTAATAGCCGATTGGTATGTAATTATTCGCTTAGAGCAATTACTACCAGCCCAGTTAGATGAAAATATGCAACAGTATTTGCTAAATGAACTCTTTGAAGCTTGGATAGAAACACAAATACAAACTCACTTAGAATCTGCTAACCATTGTGTGGAGTATCTCTTGGCATGATGCCAGTTATCACCCAAACCGAAATTGTCGAATTCCTCGCCGCAACTCCCCCGTTTAACACACTCAAAATTGATACCTTAAAAACCGTTGCTCATAACTGCCAACTGTTGCAATATCGCACCGGACAATGGATGCTGGTAAAAGACAGAATGCCAGCACATGTCATGGTGATTTATCAAGGAACTGCGCGGGTATTGGCTGACGACCAGTGGACTAACTCGCAAATTAGTTTAACTGTCGTCGAACAAGGAGAGTTTCTGGGGTGGTTAGGATTGGTGCGGGGGATAAGTTGCGAGGCGGTAATGGCCTCGACAGATGCGATCGCAATTACTCTAGAAGCAGCAGAATTTCTGCAATTGATGGACAAAGAGCCAGCATTTGCCGAATCTGTGCGATCGCGTCCCCACATTAGTGAAGTTTTTGAACTCTTAAGTCGGGAAATCCAGCGTTACGCCGATGCAACCACCGATACTAAAGATTTAGCACGCCAAGTTTGGCAAGAAACACAGGTAGTAAATTTACCGCCTGGAACAGTGAATTCCCAGGACTTTGACCAACAGCGTTTATGGCTAGTGAGTGCAGGTAGCATTGAGGGTATGACTGTTGGCTATCGATTAGCCTTGAGTGACTCTCACCAAACTTGGCAAAACCCAACCCCAGTCCGCTTATTGGGGATTCCGTGGAATATTCCTGAGGAAAATGGTGCGAGTTTAAAAATTGCGCCAGCACCAGAATATCCCCCAGACCCCATAACCGAAAATCTCGCCCCAGCACAAACTATATTTGTAGAGGGGAAGGGCAAAATTGATACCCCTTTAGCCTGTTTCCAGATGTTGAATCAGATATTGGGGGGTACTTTTCGCCGCGATTTAATCCGGAAGTTTTTAACCAATCACCTGAAATCCCAAAAACAGATTTCCTTACCTTTAGCAGGCGCAGTCATCGAAATGATGGGTTTGCAAGCCCATTTAGTCAAAGTTCCTGTTAATGTGATCAACCGCTTGAGTGCGCCAGCCCTAATTTATTGGCAAGAAAATCTCGCCCTGCTGTATAAAATTACAGAGCGGGAAATTGTTGTGGCTGCTCCCGAAACAGGAGTATGTCAATATACTCCCACAGAATTTGCCCAAATTTGGGGACAATCAGGGCAGGTATTGACGGTGGAAATAGCAGAAAGCGATCGCCCCGAAAAATTCAGCCTCCGTTGGTTCATACCTTCCGTCTTTAAATACCGTCTAGTATTGGTTGAAGTTTTGGTGGCTTCGTTTTTTGTCCAGATATTTGGATTAGCAAACCCCATCGTTACCCAAATCATCATCGACACCGTCTTAATCCAGAAAAGCCTGGATACTCTCGATATTTTGGGCATTTTTTTGCTGGTGATTGGCGCATTTGAAGCCGCTTTAACGAGTCTACGGATTTATCTATTTGCTGATACTACCAACCGCATCGATATCCGTTTAGGTTCAGAAGTTATTGAACATTTACTGCGACTACCTCTAAGCTATTTTGAACGTCGCCGCGTCGGCGAATTAGCTGGACGGATTAACGAACTAGAAAATATCCGCCAATTTCTCACAGGGACAGCATTGACAGTAGTCCTAGATGCGGTGTTCTCTGTAATTTATATCGCCATCATGCTGTTTTACAGCTGGATGCTCACCCTCGTGGCTTTAGCGACTGTACCATTATTTGCCATCCTCACAACCTTTGTTGTGCCGATTGTCCAGCAACAGTTACGCAAAAAAGCCGAACGCTATGCTGATACTCAATCTTATTTAGTTGAAATACTGACTGGGATTCAAACAGTCAAAGCACAGAATATTGAATTAAAATCTCGTTGGCAATGGCGCGATCGCTATACTCGTTACATCAGCGCCGGCTTTAAGAATGTCCTGACATCTAGCACCGCTAACTCTATCAGTGGATTTCTAAATCAATTTTCCAGCTTTGTGTTGCTGTGGGTAGGGGCACATCTAGTCATCTCCAATCAATTGACTGTCGGACAGTTAATCGCCTTTCGGATTATAGCTGGTTATGTGACCAGTCCCTTGCTGCGGTTAATTCAACTATCCCAAAACTTCCAAGAAGTAGCATTATCCATCGAACGGCTTGGTGACATTTTAGATACAGCGCCCGAAGTCAAAGCCAGCGATCGCCATAATATTCAACTACCAGAAATTGCAGGTGCAATTAAATACACAGGAGTTTCCTTTGGGTTTAACCCAGAAGATAGCTTAAAACTGATCAACATCAATTTAGATATTGCCCCAGGAACCTTTGTCGGGATAGTCGGACAAAGCGGTTCCGGGAAAAGCACATTGACAAAATTATTACCCCGGCTCTACGAACCTGTAGCTGGAAAAATTCAAATAGATGGTTATGATATCAGGAAAGTAGAATTAAACTCCCTGCGCCGGCAGATTGGCATAGTGCTACAAGATACCCTTTTGTTTGAAGGTACAATTCAAGATAATATTGCCTTAATTCGACCAGAAGCAACCACCGAAGAAATTATCGCCGCCGCCAAAACCGCTGCTGCGCATGATTTCATCATGGGTTTACCTGATGGCTACAACACAATTGTCGGTGAACGCGGTTCCGCCCTTTCTGGGGGACAACGCCAAAGAATTGCGATCGCCCGTACCGTGTTGCAAAATCCGAGATTACTGATTCTCGACGAAGCCACCAGTGCTTTAGATTACGAATCTGAACAACAAGTTTGTCGCCATCTCATGGAGTTTTTTCATGGACGAACAGTTTTATTTATTACCCACCGACTTAACACCGTCAAAAACGCCGACACAATTATCATCATGGATCAAGGTGTAATTGCCGAGCAAGGAACTCACGCCGAACTCATGGCCATGAGAGGGCGGTATTACTGTCTGTTTCAACAACAGGAATCGCAGTTATGAGAGGGATGGGGCATTGGGCATTGGGCATGGGGAGGTGGAAATAGCTTTTGCTCCGGCGTAGCCCGCCGCAGGCATCGCTTAAATAGCTTTTGAGTTCTCCGAAATAGCTTTTGCGATCGCCGAAATAGCTTTTGAGTACTCCGAAATAGCTTTTGCGATCGCCGAAATAGCTTTTGAGTACTCCGAAATAGCTTTTGAGTACTCCGAAATAGCTTTTGGGTTCGCCGAAATAGCTTTTGAGTACTCCGAAATAGCTTTTGCGATCGCCGAAATAGCTTTTGGGTTCGCCAAAATAGCAATTGAGTACTCCGAAATAGCTTTTGCGATCGCCGAAATAGCAATTGAGTACTCCGAAATAGCAATTAAAGCTACAAAGCAGAATTAGCAAAAAACTCAATCACCAATGCCCAATGCCCCATGCCCAATAACAACTGACTATTGACTCTTGACTATTGACAACTACCAAGTAGAACCATGCCAGATTTATCTTTACTGCTAGCTTGCACACAATGTTCCAATATTTCGCCAACACCGGCTAATCAGTGTCAAGAAATTCGTACTGATGAGACAACAAAAGCAAAATCTGATATTGGTAATTGCGTTAGTGAACCAGAAAGCATGGAGTTAGCTTTTTCACCGCCGATTAATCAAGAGACTAGTCCGAAAGATTCGCGAACAGTGGCGCAAACGCAATCTCAAAATCAACCATTATTGCAGCAAAAGAGCGATTATCACAATAATTATGTTGATGCTGTGGGATATCGTCCTTTACAGATAGAAATGCTTTTATCTACGGGCGGTTTTTTATTATTGTTTGCCGTTGGCGGCATATTTTTAATCTGGAAGCGCTTCCCACAAGCCCAGCGTCAATGGCAACTTCTCCTGCAAGGGGATACGGGTATTTTCGGTTCAGGATTGACTTTACCTGAAGAGAAAGAAGAGTTCGATCAGCCCGTCATCCTCAAACAATCTCGTGCTTGGTCTCATGCTATTGTCTGGAGTATAGTTGGAGTCACAACTTTTTCTCTTATTTGGGCTGCTACTGCCAAAATTGATGAATCTGTTCCCGTGCAAGGTAAACTCGAACCCAAAGGTTTTGTCAAAGAGATCCAAGCACCAGTAGGCGGAGTCATTTCTAAAATTCACGTCCAAGAAGGACAAAGAGTCAAAAAAGGCGACTTATTAGTTAGCTTCGATCGCACTACTAGTCAGGCGAAATTAACTTCCCAGCAAGCAGTTCGCGCCAGCTTAATGGCAGAAAATCAGTTTTACCAGATGCAGATGCGATCGCTCACAGCTAATTCTAGCCCCCAGCAGTTAAAGGAAGTACCAGAATTAGCCGCACTCACAGAAAACCGTGCAGCTTTGGTGCAAGAAAATCAACTTTTTCGCGCCGAATTAAACGCAGGCTTGGGAATACGCGACTTAAACCCGCGTTCTCGAGAACGCTTAGTCAATAGACAATTAGAAAAAGAAACTCGGATTGATTCAGTGCGCTTGGATCGGGAACAATTAACCCGCCAGTTAAATCAAGTGCAAGCCCAACTGATTAGTGCTAGAAGTAGTCTGACAACAAACTTAGAAATTGCCAATAACATCCAAACGCTGGTGAAAAAGGGAGCATTCGCCCGTTTACCCT
The DNA here is from genome assembly GCF_963875285.1 of Calothrix sp. NIES-2100. NCBI lineage: Bacteria > Bacillati > Cyanobacteriota > Cyanophyceae > Nostocales > Calotrichaceae > Calothrix > Calothrix sp. NIES-2100. Next base: position 5,115,344 of record NZ_CAWNLA010000001.1, on the reverse strand, counting down.
ACCTAGAACGACGACAAGCCGCAGACACTAGCCAAGCTGAAGTTAACCGCCTAGTGCAAGAAGAAGAACGTTTAAAATTAGCGATCGCCCAAGGAGAAAAGAAACTACAAAATGCGATCGCCCTTTCCAAAGAAGATTTACTCAGCAAAATAGCCGATAACGAAAAGCGCATCGCTGATATAGATAGTCAACTTACCAAAGTCATTGTTGAAAATAAGAAAAAAATCCAAGAAATTAACAGTGAAATCAGCGAACTTCAGTTGAATATGAAATATCAAGAACTGCGAGCCTCAAATGATGGTGTTATTTTTGATTTAAAACCTCGCAATTCTGGATACGTTTATAACAGCAGTGAAACCATTCTCAAAATTGTCCCTCCAGAAAACCTTGTAGCACAAGTTTTCATCACCAATAATGATATCGGTTTTGTCAAAGCTGGAATGCCTGTAGATGTGAGAATTGACTCTTTTCCTTACACTGAATTTAGTGATATTAAAGGGCACTTAGTTCGTATAGGTTCCGATGCTTTACCTCCCGATCAAACCCATCCATATTATCGTTTTGCTGCTGAAATCCGCTTAGAAAAACAAGCCCTTAATGTTAATGGTGCAGACGTACCTCTCCAATCTGGGATGTCTTTGAGTGCTAATATTAACGTCCGCAAGCGCACTGTCATGAGCATTTTCACAGACAAGTTTTTAGGGAAAGTTGAAAGTATAAAATATACACGTTAGCGGTTGTTTACAAAGTAAAAATAAAATTTTTGTAGGGGCACAGCAATGCTGTGCCCTGAGAATGCTATATATACCTGATACCAATTTGAAAAAAGAATTTGACAAATGGGTAGGGAAGATTGTTATGCCCTTATGAATTAATTTATGTGTCGCAAACATTATTTGAATTGGTATGAGTTTATTCAAAAATCAATAAGGGTTCTATACTAAAATTAGTGAGCGTAAGATTATTCCTGTTCAGAAAGTGTTGTTATGAGCATCCCAGTTGTAGAGTATTTCACCGAAGAAAGACTGGTAACTCTCAAGGATGTTTCGTGGGAGCAATTCAAAGGAATTGAGGCACAGTTAGAGGACAACCGCAATGTCCGACTGTCTTATTTGTCAGGGATATTAGAAATTATGGCTCCCATTGGTGAAAAACATGAGAAAGTGAAAAGTACCCTTGGCTTGCTGCTAGAAGCTTACATGAAACAGTTGGGCATTCGATTTTACAAACGTGGAGGTTTCACACTAGAAGCACCAGGCTATGCTTCAGGTACACCAGATGAGTCTTATAGTATCGGCACAGAAAAAGAAGTTCCTGACATTGTGATTGAAGTCATTGTCACCAGTGGCACAATTAACAGGACAGAGTTGTACAAACCCAAAAAAGTCCCTGAAGTTTGGTTTTGGAAATCTAACGAAATTAAAATATTCCGGCTTACTGAGGATGGCGAGTATCAAGAAGTAAACCGGAGTGGGTTTTTTCCCGAATTAGATCGTGCATTGCTGCTGCACTATATCGCCATACCCGATCAGTACGATGCTGTTGTTGAATTTGAGCAGGCTATCCGCAATCAGCGCAAATAATCTGTACTTTATATAACTAAAAATTTTAGTTACATTCCATGTAAAGCGATCGCTGAGAAATTATAAATTCAACCCCAACCAGAATCGAACTTGGAAGCTACAGATGAATAAAAAGGGTTTTGTGGCTGGCCAATTTTTGCGTATACACTCACTAGAAGATCAGGGTCAATAACTGGTACACCATTGCTCTGAAAATTAGCGTTTTTTGATAGAACCAGCACTACTTGACCTTGGTAAACAACAAAAGGCGGATTTATGCAATAAGTATTGTAAGGGCTGTAAATTCCATACGTCCCGCCATATACCCCGTAAGGATTGCTGATACTGTAAATTCCATACGTCCCACCATACATCCCGTCAGGATTGTTGATTGAGTTTGAGTCATATCGGTCACTTGATAGCACTCCCAAAAATTGACCATCAGCAGCCCATAGCTTACCTACTCCATTAATAGAAACTAGAAAGTCGAGTATTGAAACTAAGATTGACATATTTATTGTTAAAGTATTTTCTTCAGCTTCACACTTAGTATTTTATATAACTACTGTAATAGCACTGAACTTTGAAAATAGTTGGTATTCCACAATATTAGAAGCATCAGCGGAATTCAAGACGCTCCACAATGCCAGGACTTACGGACACAGAGTATACACACACAAGTCACCAGATAAGGCTTCCTTAGATCAGCACTTCGGTGGTAATGAGAGTTTGAGAGGTTTTTTGCGTAAGTCCTAAATGCATCAAGCTGTGATTATTTAGTATTTTGACAACATTTGTGGGTGCGAGTAGACAAATATTTTTTAGCTATCAAATTTTCTCTGTAAAACGAATTTACAGATTTAGAGCATCAAGGTATTTTCATTGAAAAATTAGCCATGAAAATAGAGATTTGTATCCTGGATTATCTATCTTCATGAAGGCACTTTTACACCATCTAGTCACAAGCTAAACACGTCTTTATATAATCTTTAAAAATCTCTTAAAAGTACTTTTAATATTTTATTAAATTTATTTATTGACAAATATTATGATAACTATGGCTAAATCCAATACTTTTCGGTTCAAACATTTCAACTCTTAATTTGCTTTGGGTTAAAGGGTAAAGGGTAAGGGGTTAAAGCTTATTGCTTTTCTTTTTTGTTACCCCTTGGCCGTTTTTTTGCTGCACGTTTTACTCTTGACCAACAAGTATTTTCATTAAATCCAATCATAGGTAATAAAAAATGGTAGAAAAACTTGACCAATATCAAGCCTATATTCCGGCTGCTGTATCTGCACAAGAGTTATCGCTGATTGATAATCTAATTGTCGGAACTCCCTTGGATGACATCCTCCCCACCACTGCGTTGAACGATCTTGTAATTGCCCTAGCCGGAAACGATCGCATTATTGGTAGTACCGGCAATGATATCTTTATAGGAGATACTGGCACGGATACAGTTGACTATAGTGAGTTGGGTCAAGCCGTTACTTTAGAAGCTGCCGGGTTTGTCAAAAAAGGCACAGAAGGTACAGATCGGCTGTTTGGAATTGAGACGATTATTGGGGCGAAAGGAAAAACCAATATTATTGATGGTTCCACCAGTACCAGCACAACCACATCATTAGATGTCAATTTGTCAACTAACAGTCTGGTTGTGAACGGAGTTCCGGGGATTGGGACTTTGAAGTTTCAAGTTCTCAACTTTGCTAGAGTAACTGGGACTTCACAAGCCGACCAAATTATCGGTAGTCAAGGCAATAACTTGCTGACTGGAAAAGAGGGCAACGACCAAATTTTTGGACTCAACGGCAATGATACCATCAAAGGCGATGGTGGTAATGATGTGATTGGTGGCGGTAGCAAAAGTACCATCGTTGGTTCTGCTAGTGACGGGAACGATAGCTTAAACGGTGGCAGTGGCAATGATACCTTAATTGGTGGCAGTGGCAATGACATCTTAGATGGGGGTACTTATTTCGATACCGTTGACTATAGTAATGTGGGTAACGCAATCACCTTACAAGCTGTAGGTGTTGTGAATAAAGGCGCATCTGGTATCGATCAGATCCTGAACATAGAATCAATCATTGGGGCGACAGGAAAAACCAATGCGATTGATGCTTCTACTGGTACGAGTACAACCACATCATTAGATGTTAATTTGTCAGTCAACAGTCTAGTTGTGAATGGGATTCCCGGACTAGGTTCAGTCAAATTCCAAGTTCAGAACTTTGTCAATGTCACTGGGACTTCACAAGCTGACCAGATTCTCGGCGATGGTGGCAGTAACTTACTCATTGGCAAAGACGGTAACGACCAAATCTTTGGACTCAATGGCGATGATACCATCAATGGCGATGGTGGTAATGATGTAATTGCTGGCGGTAGCAAAAGTGGTATCAACTTATTTGCTCGCAGTGACGGGAACGATAGCTTAAACGGTGGAACTGGCAATGATACCTTAATTGGTGACACTGGCAATGACATCTTAGATGGGGGTACTGATTTCGATACCGCTGATTACAGTAATTCGCGTAATGCTATCACCCTAGAAGCTGTCGGTGTTGTGAATAAAAACGGAGCTGGTATCGATCAGATCCGGAACATAGAATCAATCATTGGGACGACAAATCAAGCTAATGCTATTGATGGTTCCACTGGTACGAGTACAACCACATCATTAGATGTTAATTTGTCAGCCAACCGTCTAGTTGTGAATGGAATTCCTCTGCTAGGCGCAGTTAAATTCCAAGTGCAGAACTTTGTCAATGTCACTGGTACTACCCAAAATGACAGCATTTTTGGTGACAGCAAAGATAATCTGCTTACAGGTAACAAGGGAAATGACAACATTTCTGGTCTTGGTGGTCAAGATACCTTAATCGGTGTTGCTCCTGGGAGTGTTAACCCAGGTATTAAAGAAGTAGATATCCTCAGCGGCGGTGCTGATGCTGATAAGTTTGTCGTTGGCGATGCAAAAAATTCTTACTATGTAGGAGGTGGCGGATTTTTTGGTCTCAATGACTTCGCCTTCGCTCAAGATTTCCAGACTGGTCAGGATAAAATCCAATTGAAAAAACTGGCAAACTATATCTTTGGACGAAACTACATTGCTATCCGCCCCCTATTCGACTCAACTACTGGAGAGATAGCCATTGGTAGCGACTTTAAAGATTCTCAGGTGACAGCAACTGTAGATCAGATCGTCAAAAACAATGGTGTCTACGATGCTTCCAAAACAAATATTGCCCAAGACAGTCTCAATTCATCTCTAATTTTCCCTGGTTTTGATATAGTCGCGATCGTTGGTAATGGCTATAGCCTGAATGATATTCAGTTTGTTTAAGTAGCTGGGTGCAAGGAAAATACGGGATAGGGTTGTCATTTGTCCTCTTTGTCCCCCTAGCCCCCTCATCCTTCCCTAGCCCTGGTTCCCCTAGTCCTTAGCGCCTGAACACTCAAATAAATGTAACCCAAGCTGCTGGGAAAGTTCCTCACATACTTTCACCCCCCGGACGCTATTACCACGTCTATCTAATGGCGGCGAAAATACTGCAATTCCCATCTGCTGGGGGACAACGGCCAGAATTCCCCCACAAATTCCACTTTTCGCAGGAATACCGACTTTATAAGCCCATTCACCTGCAAAGTTATACATCCCGCAAGTGTACATCACACTCAGAATGTCTTTAATGTAACTTTTCTTTACCGCTTGTTCTTGAGTAATGGGGTTGATACCTTTATTAGCTAAAGTCGCCGCCATCACTGCTAAGTCACGACAATTTACCATCACCGCACACTGCTGGAAGTATAGATCCAAGGACTCTTCTATATTCTGGTCAATCATGCCAAAGTTGAGCATGAGATGTGCCATTGCGCGGTTGCGATGTCCTGTACTGCGTTCTGAGGTGAATACGGAAATATCAACGAATACATCATGACCAATGTATCGTTTAAACATATCCAGCATCCGGTTCAGGCGATCGCTTGCCCCTGTACCTTTGATTAAACTAGTAGTAGCGATCGCCCCAGCATTTACCATTGGGTTTAATGGTCGATTTGATTGTTCATCAAGGATAATGGCATTGAATGCATCTCCCGTTGGTTCCACGCCAACTCTGGTCAAAACATAATCTCTTCCATGATCCTCAAGGGCCAGTCCGTATGCAAACACCTTGGAAATTGACTGAATGGTAAACAGTTGCTCAAAATCCCCAACTTCGTAAATCTGGCCATCTACAGTCACAATGCAGATGCTAAACAAATCCGGATTTACCTTTGCTAGTTCTGGAATGTATTTTGCTACTACACCTTCTTTTAGTGACTTGTACTGGGAATGCAAGTCCTTGAGAACTTCTAGAAAAGGCAATGCGACTGTTTCTAAATCTCCTTGAGTTGCCATGAGGCTTACAGCTTGTTCTAAAAAATCATACTCGATCCACTATAGGACTTATGCAACAGTCAATAGTTAGTTGTCAGTTGTCAGTTGTCCCTTGTCTCAATGACCATTGACCCTTGACCATTGACCGCCTCAACTAGAAATTAAAAGACACCTGCGTAATTGCTGAACTACAATGTGATTCTATTTTCTCAGTTGGCAAGTTATTGTGTTATTTATCTTGATATATTTTCTTTTTTGTAAAAAATAATACATATGATTATTTTGCCGTTAAGACGTTAGGGATACGGTAATTACTAGTGCTTTATATAACTAATTTTTAATGATTATTGAGTTTGTCATAGCTAAATAATATGTAGTGATTGTTACTTTTTTTATCAAAATTAATTTTGTGTCATCCCTCTGAAGAAAAAGCTGTAACTACTGTTACAGGATGTTTAGTAACAAATGTAAAGATTTGATAAAAATGATAACTTTCAGTATTTATTCGCAAGTTTTAATTTATAAAGTTTTTATATGATTGAGTTTATATAGTCAAATATTAGGGAATGAAAAATTACATATAGAGTCAATATTTGGGGAAATATTTGCAGGTAGCTGGCTCAATTTAATGCTCCGAGAATGTTAATTTTTCATAAGAAAAGTTTTACTTATCAAAAAAAACGTTACACAGTTGAAATCCGCATTTGAGCAAGGTTTGCGGCTTGAAAACAGCAGAAAAATTTGCTAAAGTTACCAAGACTTACGCTAAAACCCTGATCCCCAAGCTCAAAGGTTCGTGTTAGTCTGTTGCAGTTATGAACAAAAAGTGAAAGCGGAACGAGTTCGAGTTGTCTGGGGTGTCACTTTTACAGGTGGAAAATCCCACGAACCGTAAAACTTCTGTTCTACAGTCGCTTTAAAATCGGACGCATGAATCAAAGACATTTGTGGACTATTGTCGCCCTGTTTCTGACTGTTTTAGGGATGCCCTCAGTCGGTCGCACTCAAACTACCAAGGGAACTGCGCTTGCTTCCCAACAATCGCCAGCAGGTGATGTTGTCAAAGTAGGAGAGTATCAATCCCCAGCAGGGAAACCTACCTCTGATGCTGCGATCGCTCTAATTCATTCTCACAGCATTGAAGGTCGTCAGGCGGCAACACTTTTTATCCGAAATATTCCTGTTCTTACCTTTTTGAGTTCTTTACCATCAGCTAGTGCTGATAGTAAAGTCGGCGTAATAGGAAATTCTGGGGGCGTGCAAATGTACGCCCCTATTGCTAGCAACTCAACCAAGGTAGCAAGCATTGGCAATGTTTCGGATGTAAGTAACCAAATTACTGCGGCTCAAAATGACCCGGTACAAAAAGCTGGTATAATAGCAGCGAAAATTAACGAGCTGTTTCGAGACAATGTAGATGCCAGTCAGATTAGTGTCAGCTGGAAAGGAGGCGGCGAATCGCTTTCTAAAGCCGTTGACTCAGAGCAAAAATCAGGCGATCGCTACACCATCAAGGTAAATGGCGAAGAATTGGTGGAAATCAATGATCATACCCGACTAGCCAATTCCACCAACAATCTGGCGCAAGATGCATTGCAAGCGACTAATCGGATGCGCAGACTCATTGGTAACGCCTCACCGATCGGCGAGATTGCTAATTTACCAGTTCGTTCCCCCTTATCAATACCAAAATTGCCACAACAAGTTGCCATTGGCCCAGTGCGAATTACACTCAATGGCATGGCTTCCTGGTATGGATATGATGGTTCTGGTAGCCGTACTGCCAGTGGTAAAAGATTTCATCCAGAAGGAATGACTGCCGCCCATCGTAGCTTACCCTTTGGTACAAGAGTTCGTGTGACTAACACCCGCAATGGTCGATCTGTAGTGGTGTCTATTACGGACAGAGGTCCGTACATTCGGGGTCGAATTCTTGACCTTTCTGCTGGTGCAGCGCGAATATTAGGAATGATGGGTAGTGGTGTTGCTCCAGTGAAGATTGAAGTCTTAGGCAGATAAAGTATCAAGGCTAAAGGATGAAGTATGAAGTATGAAGTAGTTTCATACTTCATCTTTTAAACTTCACACTTCTTTTCTCTAGTTTCCGTTAGTTATTACTTAAATTCCCCTAGTTGAGCATCTCTGCCCCCTATTTCAGATATAAACTAACGGGGGAGGGATCAAGAAAACTAGGGGTATTTTGTGCGCCTGTTGAGAACAGTTGCAGCTTTAAGCTGCTATTTAACTAAAAGCCGCGCGGAAAATAAGTGTGCGGTTCTAGAAGATGTCGTACTAGATGAAATGACTAGCTTTGACCAAACTGCTGTCGGTTTAGTGCCGACAATGGGAGGGTTACATGAAGGTCATTTAAGCTTGATTCAACGAGCTAGGCAAGAAAATTCTACGGTAATTGTCAGCATTTTTGTCAATCCGCTGCAATTTGCCCCCAAGGAGGATTTTCAACGTTACCCCCGGACTTTAGAGTTAGACATGCAACTATGCGAGCAAGCTGGGGTAGACGTAATTTTTGCGCCGACTCCGGAAGAAATGGGAGTTCCCCAGAAGAGTATACAAGAAGCGAAGGTTACACAAGTAATCCCTCCATCTGCTATGATAACAGGCTTGTGTGGTGGGTTTCGGCAAGGGCACTTCCAGGGTGTGGCCACGATCGTGACCAAGCTTTTCAACTTGGTACAGCCTGACCGAGCCTACTTTGGGCAAAAGGATGGTCAGCAACTAGCAATTATTAAACGCTTAGTGGCTGATTTGAATTTTCCCCTAGAGATTGTTGCTTGTCCAACGGTGCGGGAAGCGTCTGGTCTGGCCTTAAGTTCTCGCAATCAATATTTGACTGCAACTCAAAAAGAGCAGGCTGCGGTTTTATATCGTGGCTTACAGCAAGCTGAGGCTATTTTCAAAGCAGGGGTTCGCGATAGCAGTCAGCTAATCGCAGCGGTGCAGCAAGAAGTAGCAATTGTCAGTGCTGTCTTAGTGGAATATATTGAATTGGTTGATCCGAATACATTAATGACTTTAGAAAAAGTTGAGGAGGAAGGAATGCTCGCGATCGCAGCTCGTCTTGGTTCTACACGCTTAATTGACAATATTCTCCTGTGCGATCGCCTACCGATCATCGCCATTGATGGCCCCGCAGGCGCAGGAAAATCTACAGTGGCTCGGCAAGTGGCAGCCAAATTAGGTCTAGTGTATTTAGACACCGGATCTATGTATCGGGCTGTAACTTGGCTGGTACTGCAACAGGATATTCCCCTTGACGATGAATGTGCGATCGCTGAATTAGCCAATTCTTGCGAAATTCAACTGACTCCTAGCCAGGATTTACAATCTCCTGTCCAGGTTTGGATTAATGGTACTGATGTTACCCAAGCAATTCGCACTCTGGAAGTGACATCAAAAGTATCCGCGATCGCTGCACAAAGTGCTGTCCGTAAAGCCTTAGTCAAACAACAGCAAAGCTGGGGTAAAAGAGGTGGTTTAGTAGCTGAAGGTAGAGACATTGGTACTCATGTCTTCCCCGATGCGGAAGTAAAAATCTTCTTAACCGCCTCTGTCAGCGAACGCGCACGCCGCAGACAACAAGACTTTAAAAAACAAAACCAGCCTGAAGTCAGTCTAGAGCAGTTGGAGCGGGATATTGCTGAACGTGACTGGAAAGATAGCACGCGCAAAGTTTCACCCTTACAAAAAGCCGCAGATGCGATTGAAATTCAAACTGATGGTCTTTGCGCATCTGAAGTCACAGACAAAATTGTTAGCTATTGTCAACAACAGTTACCGCAATGGTCAGCCCTGTAATTTTCTGTTAATTGCTGACTTGATGTACAGAGGTGAGTGACCTAGAACCCACTCACCATTCTGAAAATCTAGAGAGTTCGCTTTTTTTAATACAGCTTTGTGTATTTGAATAATAACTAATTTGGCAATTAATTCATCTAGCTTAAGACTGATTTTAAATATCTGAATTACTACTACCAAGGTTAGAAGATTTAGATTCATTTATAGTAAAAAATAAAAAAGCTCCGAATCTGTGAGTGGAGTTTTTTGTCAATAGGGGCGGGTTTATTTAAATCATGTGTAGGGGCGGGTTTATTTGGATCTTTGTTAATGAATGAGGATATGTGTAAACCCGCCCGTACGGATATCTGTGAAGGCGCTCGTATAGTAGTCAGTGGCAAAGATATTTTAAAACCGCCCATAAAGCGATCGCTTATTAAGCTACTTCAAAACAATTGACAATTAACAACTGATTTTTGACACAGCTTCGCGCCATAAATTAGACCTCTTTTGGGATGTCCTGAATATTCTAAGGGTGGGGACACCCATCCTCAAAGAAAATTTCCGATGTTTTTTTATTTGGCATATCCCGCTTGCTGCTCCTTAACAAGAGGTTAAAAGCGAGGTACATAGATAAATTTCTATTGTTCCAGAAATTAGAGTCGGAAATAGATCCGATACCTATAATCAGGGTAAAGAATTTTGCGAAAACTGGCGCTGATGGTTTGCTGATGTCACAAACTTTTCCCGAGGAATTTGGAAATTCCCTCCAGCCCCAGTGGGGATTTAACTAATTTTAAAAGTCCTGTGTTGTAATTTTCACTTTAATAGTAGAATGACGATGTTAAGTTTTATGTTCCAGGATAAAGGACATCAAACTTATCACCACAAAACCTGTAATTTCCTAAGCTTCTCAATAGCTTGAAACTGGAAACCGGTCAAGAGAGGATTTCACACAATGACATTTCAACAGCCCGCCCTACCCTACGACTTTAATGCTCTAGAGCAGTATGGCATGAAAGGTGAGACTTTCGAGTATCACTATGGCAAACACCACAAAGCTTATGTAGACAACCTGAATAAGCTTACCGAAGGTACAGAACTGGCTGATAAGTCACTCGAAGAGGTAATCAAAACCTCTTTTAAAGATGCTTCTAAAGCGGGAATCTTTAACAATGCTGCTCAAGTTTGGAACCACACCTTCTTCTGGAACTCACTGAAGCCAGCAGGCGGTGGTCAACCTTCAGGCGCACTAGCCGATAAAATCGATAAAGATTTTGGTAGCTTCGATAAATTTAAAGAAGAGTTCACAAACGCTGCTACAACTCAGTTTGGCAGTGGATGGGCTTGGCTGATTGATGATGGTGGTACTTTGAAAGTAATCAAAACACCAAATGCAGAGAACCCCCTAGCTTATGGACAAAAAGCACTTCTCACCCTAGATGTTTGGGAACACGCCTACTACATCGACTACAGAAATGCTCGTCCTGCATTTATCAAGAACTTCCTTGAGCAGTTAGTTAACTGGGACTTTGCTGCTGAAAATTTAGCCAAAGCCTAAGAGAATACCAAAAAATAAATCAGCCCTAGGGGCACAGATCCCAAAAATTTCGGTAAAACGAACATTTTATCGCTGCACCCCACCCCGCCAAAGCTACGCTTTGTCTCCCCTCCCCGTAAACGGGGAGGGGATTAAGGGGTGGGGTGCAATTACTATGGGAATCACGACTAATTAAGCGAACATAATATTATTGTTGAGTCTGCGAATTTCGTCAGGGAGTCTTTGAGCCTGATTAATCAGGCTTTGAACTGCGTTAATCAGGCTTGGAACTGCGTTAATCAGGCTTTACAGCTATTTTTAGCTAAATAGACCAGGTTGTAGGGAACAATGCTGTTAATTTACGATAGATGTGGTGCAAATACGTGAAAACTGCTCTAAGTCTTATTAATGAAAAAGAACCCAGTTCCGAGGAAAAAATTTTCATCGCCATGTATGAAAGGAGGACAACTGATATCTTGCACCTACACCCTATAAGGGTGAGGCTATACAAACAAAGCCTGCAAAGGCAGGCTAATAAAGTTGATTTTTCGTTTTATTGCTAAAATATAATGTTTATTAAAAACTTATTCCTCAGTATAAATACTTTTGTGCAAGATGTGAGACAAGGGGATAAACAGACATAGGGACGCATAGAAATAACTATTGCCCAATGCCCCATGCCCCATGCCCCATGCCCCATGCCCCATGCCCTTATTACTAAAGGTAGATTCTAGCGCTAATAATTGTTGAGACTTCCAACTGAATTCAATAGAATTAATACAATATAAAAAGATGCACAACGACTTTTGAAACCTAAGTCTTGAGACCTGACAAATTTCTCAATCAATTTGGATCAAGGTCTCAAGATGTAGATTGTTAATACCAGCATTTATACTTAACCCAACAATCTCCAATTGCGTCTTGAGACATCAATTCTAGAAAAACGCATTTGGTAGGTATAGCAATGACACACATTGAAGGCACCTTCACGGGAGCAGGAGGGCTAAATCTTTATTACCAAAGTTGGCAGCCAGAGGGAGAATTAAGGGCAGTGATTGCTATGGTACACGGGTTCGGTGCCCATAGCGGATTGTTTAACGATGCTGTGCAGCATTTACTGCCTTTGGGTTATGCTGTCTACGCTTTTGATCTGCGGGGACATGGGCGATCGCCTGGACAACGAGGACATATTAATTCCTGGGCAGAGTTACGAGAAGATTTACATACCTTTTTAACCAGGATTCAGGAACGAGGGCCGAGTTGTGCATGTTTTTTGTGGGGTCATAGTTTAGGAGCTGCGATCGCAGTTGATTATGCTTTACGCTTTCCGCAAAGTTTGCAAGGGCTAATTCTCACAGCACCTGCTTTGGGAAAAGTTAACCTTCCTGTGCTGAAAGTTGCATTGGGGCGAATGCTTTCACAAGTCTGGCCAAACTTTAGCCTGAAAGTCGGTCTTGATCAGGGCACAAGTTTACGCGGTCAGAATTATATTCTCACCCAAGATCCATTACGTCACGAGTATGGAACTGCACGACTGGCTGCGGAGTTTTTCGCGACTGAAAAATGGGTTGAAAACCATGCGAGTGAGTTACAAGTCCCTTTGTTAATTATGTATAGCAGTGGCGATAGGATTACACCGCCAGAAGGTAGTGTGGCATTTTTCCAAAAAGTCAGCTTCCCGGACAAAGAAAGCTATGAGTATCCTGGAGACTATCACGACTTCCACCAGGATATCAATTACCAAAAAGTACTTGTAGATTTAGAACATTGGCTAGAAAAGCATTTAGATGGAGAAATAGACAATCCTGCATCTAAATGTCTGATAAAAATACCTAGTTTACATACTGAAACTTTTACTATGTGAAGGGTTTCTTTGCGAAAAAGATACAAAGCTTGTCGTTGATCCCCACCATGATCTACATTATTATTAGTACAGATAAGCTACGTTTAAGGCATTAGGTATGAAATAGACCTATATCTTAAATAAACACTTGTTCTGTCTTTAATAAATCCGAAATCGCGAGGAGAAATTTGGCAAACAACAGGACTTGGGTATCAGAAGTCGGCATCTTAGACATTACCTGGTCTGGCATTTAGTTTCGCTGAAGTATCTGAATATAACTGATTATTCAATAGAGACTTATATCAAGTGAGGATGAACACTTGTAATTCAAACTAACACGGAGACTCTGTGACAGGGGGATGCGTACAGTTTTGAATTAGCAGAAATTAACCGAACTTGAAGCAAACGATGATTAATAACTGATAACGAGGGGAAGAGTCATAAAATCTTCTGGGATAAAATGTTATCTACAAATAAGACTTATAGAGCGCCTCCAAATTCTGGAGAAGTAGTCTTAGGGCGGACTTTGCTTACCTTATTAGATGAAGCGTGCGATCGCTTTCCTAACCCCCGCGCTTTAAACCAGTTTACAGATACAGGCTGGCAACCTTTATCTAATCACGAATTGCGCACAGCGGCGGCGGAATTAGCCTTAGGCTTGCTGGATTTGGAACTAGAAGCAGGCGATTGTATTGCTTTACTCATGCACAGCGATGTTAACTTTTGCATTGCTGACATGGGTTCTTTACTCGCAGGTTTGGTAAATGTGCCAATTGATGTAACTCAGACAATTGAACACATTATTTTCATCTTGCAGCACACACAAGCAAAAGCGCTGATTATTTCTAATCTAGAATTGCTGGCACAAATTATTCCTTATCTGGAAAATGTAACTCATGTCCAAACAATAATAGTTGCTGATGTTCCTCAAGAATGGCATCAACAACATGATACAGGGATGAAAGTATTTTCTTTGGAGGAAATTCGCTCTCAAGGCAGAGCAAAAAATTCTGAATTAACTGTAAACGAACTCCAATCAAAAATAATAGCTGATGACTTAGCAACTATTATTTACATTCCGGGAATTACAGGCGAACCTCAAGGGGTAATGCTCACCCATGAAAATCTCTCTGCAAATGCCCTAGCAATGTTTACAGGAATTCCTAATTTAGGATTTGGATCGCAGGAGGTAATTCTTTCATTTCTACCATTAACTCATGTTTTAGCTCGCGTCTTTATTTACGGTCATATTAACTATGGACACAGCATTTATTTTAGTAATTCTAATCGGGTTTTAAAACACCTGAAAGAAGTTAAGCCGACAATATTTGCTACAGTCCCTTTGCTGTTAGAAAAAGTTTATGCCAAGCTGATAGAAGCAGGAGAAAAAAGTCAGACACAAAGTAAAAAAGTAACGGAGAACCGGGTAAGCTTACCCTTGAGGTTTCCCAGCACCTGGAAGGGGAAAACAGCACTTGCTACCCTGCGGGAAGCCACTATCAAATTGTCGAGAACGGGGAGAACTTTAAAAGCACATTTACTGTCTCCGCATAATGCTATTTCCGCCCGACAATTTTATCTTCCCTTATCCCAATCGATGATGAAGTGGGCAGTAAAATTAGCCCAAAAATATGAATTGGGTAAAACACCAAAACATCAAGATGCTTTGATGCTGAAAGTGGCAGATAGTTTCATCTTTTCTCAATGGCGTGCTGTTTTTGGCGGGAATATTAAATACTTACTTAGTGGAGGTGCAGCCTTAAAACCAGAAATTGTGAATTTATTTGCAGCTGCGGGAATAAAAATTCTCCAAGGCTATGGTTTAACTGAAACCAGTTCAGCCGTAGCTTGTAATCGCAGTCAATTCAACCGCCCAGGAACCGTAGGTGTACCAATTGCTGGGGTGGAAGTGACTCTTGCTGAAGATGGGGAAATTCTCACGAGAAGTCCCTACATCACCCAAGGTTATTATAAAAATACAGCAGCTACCCAACAATTAATTGATGCTCAAGGTTGGTTACATACAGGCGATTTAGGAGAATTTACCTCTGAGGGTTTTCTCAAGATTACTGGTTTGAAGAAAAGCCGCTTTAAACTCTCCACTGGAAAGTATGTCACGCCACAACCGATAGAAAGCAAGCTGGAAAAATCTCCTTTAATAGCGCACGCTGTTACTGTAGGTGCTGATTGTAAGTTTTGTTCTATGCTGATTTTTCCAGATGTAGAAAACTTGCATCAGCAGGCTTTATTAAGTGGAATTGATTTACCTACTGAAGACTTGCTGCAACATCCTTGTATTATCGCTTTATATCAAGCATTGGTGGATGAAGCGAATTGTCATTTACCTCATTGGTCAACGGTAAAAAGGTTTCAGCTTATTAATTATAGCCTGACTGTTGAGAATGGAATGTTGACATCTACTCAGGAGGTAAATCGAGGCAAGATTTTACGGGTGTTTACTCAAGTAATTAATGCAATGTATGAAGAAAAGAGGGTACAAAGGGCGGGAGGTGTCACAATAGAAAAAGTAAATGATTTATGTCCAGAAAATCAGACTTTTTCATGTCCTACGTTTGCGCAATCTCTTAATTCGTAAGATTTAGTTTGGCTGGGAAGGTTCAAGGTGTGAAAGAGAATTAGGAAACGAACCGCAGAGGGCGCAGAGGGCGCGGAGGGAAGAGAGTTATAAAGAGTTTTTGCGTCAGTAGCGTGATTTTTTGCGAGTTAGGTAGTTAATTTAATCCAAAATCTAAAATCTAAAATCTAAAATCGAACAAGGAAGGGTGATGTATGTTTAAGCCGTTCCGAACAGCAGCAGTATTGGGTGCGGGGGTGATGGGAACTCAAATCGCCGCACATTTAGCGAATGCGGGCTTAACAGTTCATTTATTGGATATTGCGGCTAAAGGTGACAATAAAAACGAGGTTGTGGAAACAGCTTTTAAAAAAGCACTCAAGCAATCTCCACCAATTTTCTTTACAGAAAAAACAGCGCGCAGGATTATTTTGGGAAATTTTGACGAACATTTCCACCGCATTGCTAATGTTGATTGGGTAATTGAAGTTGTAGTCGAAAATCTCGCTATTAAACAAGATTTGATGGCGCGAATCGAAAGTACAATTCGTGATGATGCTGTGGTGTCTACTAATACTAGTGGCTTACCCATCAATGAAATTGCTCAAGGGCGTTCGGAAGCTTTTCGTCAGCGGTTTTTAGGTACTCACTTTTTTAACCCTCCTCGCTATCTTAAATTATTAGAGTTAATTCCTACACCTGATACTGATCTGCAAATCCTGGAAAGAATGCAATGGTTTGGGAGGATACATCTGGGTAAAGGTGTGGTAGTAGCTAAAGACACACCTAACTTTATTGCCAACCGCATCGGGATGTATGCAACGATGTTGGGGATTAAGGGTGTGACTGAGCAAGGTTACACAATTGAAGAAATCGATACGTTAACTGGAGTAATCGCTGGACGACCAAAATCAGCTACATTCCGCACTGCTGATGTAGTAGGGTTAGATACATTGCTGTATGTAGCGAAAAACCTTTACCCAGCGATTCCTCAAGATGAAAGCCGGGAGGTTTTGCGAGTTCCGCAGTTAATGAAGAAACTCGTAGAAACTGGGACATTGGGCGCAAAAACAGGTCAAGGATTTTACAAGAAGCAAGGTAAGGAAATTCTTTCTCTTAATCCGACAACGTTAGGGTATGAAGCCGCGAAACCGCTGGATTTAGGGGATATTGAGGGAATTGGGAAAATTGGTAATTTAGGCGATCGCCTACGCAAACTCTACCACGATTCTGGTCGTGCTGGTAAATTCTTCCGCCAATCCACCTTAGAAATCTTAGGTTACAGCGCCCGTCGCATCCCCGAAATTGCTGATAAACCCGCAGATATAGACAGGGCGATTCGTTGGGGTTTCGGTTGGGAACTCGGCCCCTTTGAAATTTGGGATGTCCTCGGCTTTGAAACTGTATTAGCAGACATGAAAGCTGCTGATATATCTGTGCCAGAGTGGGTAGAAAAGATGCACAATTCTGGTGTGCATAGTTTCTATCGCCAAGACCGACTATCTTGGGCGGAACAAAAGGTAGTTGAAGCCTGTGCTGTATGTATTAGCGAACAACCCAAAGCCCCAACAGACGAAATTAATATACCAGCTATCAAAGAAGATGCCAAAAATATCTTGTGGGAAAATTCAGAAGCTTCTTTGTTAGACTTGGGTGATGGAGTTGTTTTATATGAGTTTCATTCCAAAGGACATACCCTAACTTTAAAAGTCGTAGAAGGATTAGCTGCGGTATTAGATATTATTGAAAACAGTGATTACCGAGGTTTAATCATTGGAAACGATAGTGCAAACTTCTCTGGTGGCGCGAATTTGGCAGAAATGGCCATGTTGGCGCAAACAGATAACGGTAAAGGTATTGCCGATTTAATTGTCAAATTCCAAGCATTACTGCAACGGATTAAATATTTCCCCAAACCAATTGTGGCTGCAATTGTTGGGCGGGTGTTAGGTGGAGGTTGTGAATTAGTTTTAGCTTGTCCCCATGTAGTCGCAGCGGCGGAAACTTACATCGGATTAGTAGAACTCAGCGTAGGTTTGATTCCTGGGGCTGGCGGGATTATGCGCATGGTTACCTGGGCGGTTGACAAAGCCGCCAGCGAATCACCACAAGATATTCAACCCTTCTTAAGGAAAGTATTTGAAACTGTTGGAATGGCGAAGGTTTCCAGTAGCGCCCATGAAGGACAGGAATTAGGTTTCCTTTCTCCATCAACTAAGATTGTAATGAATTCCGACAGGCTTTTATCTGTGGCGAAAGAGGAAGTGCTGTGTTTAGATCACGTTGGTTACACACCACCAGTAGAACGTAACGCCATCATGGTGCTAGGTCGTCCGGCGCGGGCGATGTTGGAACACGCAGCTTATGTGATGCAGCAGGGTGGTTATATTTCTGAATATGACCATTATTTAGCTAGTCGTTTGGCGTATGTGATGACTGGAGGAGAATTAACTGCGCCTGCTTTGGTTGATGAAGAGTACTTATCAAAATTGGAGAGAGAATCCTTTTTACCACTATTACACCAACCAAAAACGCAAGAAAGATTTGCTCATACTTTGAAAACTAAGAAGCCTCTCAGAAACTAACGCAAAAACCCTTTTAATCCCTCTTACCTTTGCGACCTTCGTGTCTTCGCGGTTCGTTCTGAATTTTTTTAAACGAACCGCAAAGGCGCAAAGAACACGAAGGAAGAGGAGGAAGAGAATTATCTCTTTTGCCTTATTTATCAATAGGTGGGAGTTATTTATGAAAGAAGCGTATATAGTGAGTAGCGTTCGCACGCCTGTAGGCAAAGCACCACGAGGAACTCTACATAATATGCGTCCTGATGATATGGGTGCAGTTGTTGTGAAAGCAGCAATTGAAAAAGTTAAAGATTTAGAAGCTGTATATATTGATGATGTCATTATGGGTTGTGCTTTTCCAGAAGCAGAACAGGGGTTTAATATTGGACGGTTAATTGCTCAACGTGCAGGGTTACCTGATTCCGTCGCCGGGATGACTGTGAATCGCTTCTGTGCTTCGGGATTGCAAAGTATTGCGATCGCATCTCAAGCAATTATGGCAGGACACGCAGAGGTAATTGTGGCTGGTGGTGCGGAATCGATGAGTTTGATTCCAATGGGCGGGCATTATTTAGCCCCCAATCCAGACATGATGGTGGATATACCCAAGGTTTACTGCACGATGGGGATTACAGCCGAAAATGTCATGCAGCATTACGAAATCTCTCGTCAAGAACAGGATGCTTTTGCGCTGCGTTCACACCAAAAGGCTGTGGTTGCTATTAGACAAGGGCGGTTTGCAGAGGAAACTGTACCGCTAAAAGTTCAGGAAGTTCTCTATGTTGATGGTACTCCCAGACCGATAGAAAAGGTATTGACGGTAGATGAAGGGCCGCGTCCAGATACCAGTATGGAAGCCTTGATGAAATTGCAGCCTGTATTTCGCATGGGTGGTGCGGTGACAGCCGGTAATTCATCGCAAATGTCCGATGGTGCAGCTGCAACAGTCGTGATGAGCGATCGCATGGTACATATGCTCGATGTCCGTCCAATGGGTAAAATGTTAGGCTATGCGGTTGCAGGTGTCGCCCCGGAAGTGATGGGTATTGGCCCGGTGGAAGCTGTTCCCAAAGTCTTAAAACAAGTTGGTCTTACTTTAAACGATATTGGTTTAATCGAACTTAACGAAGCCTTTGCAGCTCAAAGCTTGGCTGTCATTCGCAAACTTGGACTTAATGAAGAAATTGTCAATGTTAACGGTGGTGCGATCGCTTTAGGACATCCCCTCGGTTGTACTGGTGCGAAACTTACAGCTACCTTATTCCACGAAATGAAACGGCGTAGCGTCCGTTATGGTTTGGTGACGATGTGTGTAGGCGGGGGAATGGGTGCTGCGGCGGTGTTTGAGAATTTGATGATTTAGGGACTGAAGATGACGCGGGGACGTAGGGACGCGGTGACGCGGAGAGAAAGACATAAAGAAAATATCTCCCAATCCCCGTGTCTTATTACTTTGTCTGAGTCATCACGACAAATATTTAATTGCACATGGGATTAGTAAAAAGGTAAAGCTATGATTACTTCCTTTTTTTCACAAAACTACTTACAAATAATCACCGCGTCCCTCAGTCTCCGCGTCGCCGCGTCTATTTTATTCATACTGTTTCTTGGTTACATCGGCGTTCCTTTATGGGTTTGGTCGCTATATTTCGCAGCATTACTAGTAACTGTTCACGCCCCTATTTGGACTTGGGTGATTTTTGGTGCGATCGCTCTTATTTTCAATATCCCAATTATCCGCCAAAATATCATCACATCACCATTAATCAAAGCCATTAAAGCTTTTAATTTATTACCCAAAATCTCTGATACCGAACGCGCAGCTATTGAAGCGGGTAATGTTTGGGTAGATGGGGAATTCTTCTCAGGTAAACCAAATTTTCACAGAATTAATCAAGAACCATATCCTCTAGTTACACCAGAATTGCAAGCCTTTCTTGATGGTCCCGTTGAACAAGTTTGTCGCATGGTGAGTGATTGGGAAATTTACCGCCGCAAGGATTTACCGCCTGAAGTTTGGGACTATCTCAAACAAGAACGCTTTTTAGGAATGATGATTCCTCAAGAGTATGGCGGTTTGGGATTTTCTAATTTCGCCTACAGCAATGTGATGACTAAGTTAGCATCGCGTTCTTTTACCCATGTGGCGACTGTTGGCGTAACAAATTCATTAGGCCCCGCAAAATTATTACTCCGCTATGGAACAGAGGAACAGAAAAATTATTACCTACCCCGCCTCGCCAGGGGTGAGGAAATTCCTTGTTTTGCGCTGACAGAACCGACGGCTGGGTCAGATGCAGCTAGTATTAAGTCAGAAGGAACGGTATTTAGAGGTGAAGATGGTAAGCTTTATCTGCGGTTGAATTGGAAGAAACGATATATTACTTTAGCTGCGATCGCCTCTCTTTTAGGACTAGCTTTTAAATTACGCGACCCGGAAAATTACTTAGGCAAAGGTAAAGAAGTTGGCATTACCTGCGTTTTAATCCCCACCGACACACCGGGCGTAATTATGGGTAGAAGGCATGACCCAATGGGTGTACCTTTTTACAATTCTCCTACAGAAGGACATAACGTTATTATCCCTGTTGAGCAAATTATCGGCGGTGTGGAACAGGCTGGTAATGGCTGGAAAATGTTGATGCAAAGCCTAGCCGCAGGTAGGGGAATTAGCTTCCCGGCTAGTTGTACGGGCGTGGCGAAGTTAGTAGCGAGAGTTACCAGCGCCCATGCTGTGGTACGACAACAATTTGGTTTAGCGATTGGTCGGTTTGAAGGTGTAGAAGAACCTTTAGCGAGAATTGGCGGTTTAACCTACTTAATGGAAGCAGCGCGAACTTATACCTGCGGTGCGGTAGATCAAGGCGAACAACCTGCGGTAATTTCGGCGATCGCCAAATACAGTTTGACAGAATTATCCCGTAAAATCATCAACGACGGTATGGACATTATGGGCGGTGCGGGAATTTGCCGAGGCCCCAGAAATTTATTGGCAAATATTTATACAGCCACTCCAATTTCCATTACCGTAGAAGGTGCAAATATTCTCACCCGTACCTTGATGATTTTTGGACAAGGGGCGATTCGCTGTCATCCTTACGTCTATCAGGAAATTACAGCCCTAAGTCAATCAGATGTGACTGCTTTTGATCGCGCTTTTTGGCATCATTTAGGGTTGACGGTGCGTAATGGTTTCCGCGCCAAACTTCTTTATCTTACCCGTGGGAATTTAGCAGCTTCACCAGTGTCAGGTGCGACAGCTAAATATTACCGCAAATTACAATGGGCTGCGGCTACCTTTGCCTTACTAACTGATATTGCGATGTTCTCCTTCGGTGGAACCTTGAAGCGACGGGAGAAACTGACAGGAAGGTTTGCGGATATTCTCACCTGGATGTACCTAGCAACTGCTACTCTGCGCCGTTTTGAAGCCGAAGGACGAAAACCCGAAGACTTACCTTTTGTGCATTGGGCGATGCAATATGCTTTTGCGCAGATGCAGTTAGCGTTTGAGGGGATTTTCCAGAATTTATTTGTGCCAGTATTAGGTAATTTCTTGACTTGGTGGTGGCGACTTAATCCCATTGGTTCATTACCTGATGACAAACTTGGTGCTGAAGTTGCGCATAAATTACAAACTCCAGGAGAAATACGCGATCGCCTCACCGCAGGTATTCATATTCCCCGCAGCAGCAATGAAGCATTGGGACGCTTGGAAAAAGCTTTCACCTTGTTATCCCAAGCTGAACCAATCATCAAAACTATCAAAAATGCTAGCCATGCGGGGAAACTACCACACCTAAAACCCGATGAGTTAATTTCCGCAGCCTTGAAAGCTGGGGTAATTAGCGAGAAAGACGTTGAACTTATATGTGAAGCAGAGTTTGCCCGTAATGATGCGATTCAAGTAGATTCCTTTAGTTTAGAGGAGTATATGCAAGGAAGTCAAAGCTTTGGAGATAAAGTAATGACTCCCACTGTTGGATAACTTTGCTCTTATGCTAGATCCCCGACTTCTCCAAGAAGTCGGGGATCTAACCAACTTCACCTATCAGAATTAATGTGGTGGACTACTAGTAGTTGGATCAGACTTAACAGCCGCTTGCTCTGCACCAGTTTTTATCCGAGTTTTAGTACCTTTGCGAATGCGATCGCTTTTACGCACACCACCAGCCTTGACATATTCCGCGCTGTCTTTGCCGTATTTGCCTGCAACTGACATCAGCATATTTTCACACAAAACGCTCAAGCTTTTTTCTAGCTGTTCAATATCAGTTCTAGAAGCATCAATTACAGACAGAGCATTGTTGTGGGTGTTGAGCTTGTTGCGTAATTGCTCAATTTGTTGTAGCATGTTGTGCAAGCTATTAGAATCACCAAAATCAAGATTTGCATCGATAGTTTGCATTCCAGAAACTCTCTGTTGAGCTTTTTCGAGAATGCGAGATGAACGTTTGGGTAGAGTCATAGATTACTCCTCATGAACTTTTCTCGGACAGCACGGCGTAAAAAAATCAACTTTATTTTGAATTTTGAACTCCGCTTCGCAGTACTACTGTTAGCTTGTCTTAAAACAGCAGTCTTCCGGCTCAGGGAAAATCACAAATATTTGGCTTTTTTTAACAATATTTTGGGGATATAATTCTGTAATTATGCGTAATCAATAGCGATCGCTCCTTGGAGTTCCCCAACTTGGAGCAGCGCCATATCCCATCACCTGGTGCAGCCTTTTGGCGCAGAAAATTAACTCGTTGGTTGTGAATGAGATCTGGTTCTGTATGAATGAGTACTCATTGATAGACAACCCGATCTCGTTGGTTGTGAATGCGATCGCCTTCTCTATGGATGAGTACTCGTTGATAGACAACCCGATCGCGTTGGTCATGAATGCGATCGCCTTCTCTATGGATGAGTACTCATTGATAAACAACCCGATCTGGTTGGTCATGAATGCGATGAGGTTCTCTATGGATGAGGTGATTTTGGTAAAGAAAGCTGATTTTGTGTAGATGCTGCATCGCTTGGTGGTAAAAATCGCAGCGAAGAGATGGAGTGCGAATCTTACAAGGTTAAGCGATCGCCTCTGAGTGATAAGCGATCGCATTTTGTCGAGAAGCGATCGCATTTTCTGGAATACTAACTTTGTAATAATGATATTGAGCGTGAAATAATGGGGAGAATAAGTTTTGGCAACTATTACCGATATCGGCACACTAATTAATCATAATCCTGAAGTACACGGAGGTTGCCCGATTATTGCTGGTACAGGGGTGACAGTCCGGCGTATAGCTATTTGGTATAAACAAGGTTACAGTGCAGAAGAAATTGCCGAGCAAATTAATCATCTAAATTTAGCCCAGGTTTATGCAGCTTTAGCTTATTATCATGCGAACCGTGAAGAAATTGATGCTGATATTGCAGCCGAAGCAGCCGAAGCTGAGAGATTAGAAAAACTGCATCAGACTCAAAAACTTTCATGAGCCAAATTCGATTGTACATGGATGAAGATTCTACGGCACATTCTTTAGTTATGGCTCTACAAAATCGTGGTGTAGATGTAATCACAAGTTTAAGTGTTAATAGACTGGGCTATACCGATGAAGAACAACTGAGATGGGCAACAGAGCAAGGTCTAGTTTTATATAGTGCTAATATTAGGGATTTCTACCGTTTACACAGTAAATTTTTGAGCGAAGAACAATCCCATGCTGGAATGATTTTAGTACAACAGCAACGTTACTCAGTGGGCGAATTAATGCGCGGGATTTTGAGGTTAATTGCAGCTAAGTCAGCAGCAGAAATGCAGAATCAGGTGGTATTTTTAAGTACTTGGATTGAAGAATAGGTTGAGCGATCGCATTTTCTGGAGTAGTGAACCGCGATCGCATTTTGTCGAGCAGCGATCGCACTCCATACTTTTGAGGCTAGGAAGGCGATCGCACTCCATACTTTTGAGGTGTAAATTACGAATTACGTAGCGCTTTGCGCTTCCCGGATGGTACTACGAATTACAAATTATTTCCACCATCGCCCTACATCCATAATTGCACGGGCAACTTCTGCTGTTGCAACTTTGCCACCTAATGCAAATATAACTGGAAACAATGCTTTGATATCTCGCAGCAAATGGGGACGAGTGCGAGCAGATAACTCATTAAGTGTATCTTGCCACAGAGGGAAAAGTTTAGCATTCAGCATTTGTGACAGCCCCAAAGCTAAGGCACTGAGGGCAGAGGAGCGATAATACTCATCCTGAATCGGCCTGACTGCAGCGAGTGCTTCTGGCAACAACTCTGGTGGCAGTTTATCGGCTAAGGCACTGAGGGCTAAGGCGCGAAAATACTCATCCTGAATCGCCCTGGCGGCAGCGAGCGCTTCTGGCAACAACTCTGGTGGCAGTTTTTCTACTAAGGCACTGAGGGCAGAGGCGCGATATTCCTTATTCAGAATCGGCCTAGTGGCAGCGAGTGCTTCTGGCAATAACTCTGGCAGTTTTTCTGCTAAGGTACTGAGGGTTAAGGCGCGATATGACTCATCCTGAATCGCCCTAGCGGCAGCGAGTGCTTCTGGCAATATTTCTGGCAGTTTTTCTGCTAGGGCACTGAGGACATCAGCACTATATTTTTTATCCTGAATCGCCCTAGCGGCAGCGAGTGCTTCTGGCAATAATTCTTGTGGCAGTTTTTCTACTAAGGCACTGAGGGCTAAGGCGCGAGAATACTCATCCTGAATCGCCCTGGCGGCAGCGAGCGCTTCTGGCAATAATTCTTGTGGCAGTTTTTCTACTAAGGCACTGAGGGCTAAGGCGCGAGAATATTCATCCTGAATCGCCCTGGCGGCTTTGAGTGCTTCTGGCAATAACTCTGGTGGCAGTTTTTCTGCTAAGGCACTGAGGGCATTGGCACGATAATACTCATCCTGAATCGGCCTGACGGCAGCGAGTGCTTCTGGCAATAATTCTGGTGGCAGTTTTTCTGCTAAGGCACTGAGGGCATTGGCGCGAGAAAACCCATCCTGAATCGATGTGGCGGCACTGAGTATTTCTGTCAATAATTCTGGTGGCAGTTTTTTAGCTAAGGCTCTTAGGGCTTGTGCCCAAGAATACTCATCTTGAATCACCCTGGCGGCACTGAGAGCTTCTGGCAATACCTCTGGCAGTTTTTCTGCTAGGGAACTGAGGGCTAAGGCGCGAGAATACTCATCTTGAATCACCCTGGCGGCACTGAGAGCTTCTGGCAATACCTCTGGCAGTTTTTCTGCTAGGGAACTGAGGGCTAGGGCACGAGAATACTCATCCTGAATCGACTTGGCAGCACTGAGTGCTTCTGGCAACAACTCTTGTGGTAGTTTGTCGGCTAAGACACTGAGGGCAGAGGCGCGATCAGACTCATCATGAATCGCCCTAGCAGTAACGAGTGCTTCTGACAGTGCTAGTCTTTCTAAATTTGGCGGCAAATAGTTGGCTAGTTGTGCAAAGGCATCAACTTTCTGCTTTGGTTCAGGGTTTTGCAAAGCGTAAGCTAGTCCTTGTTCAGCAGTCCACAGATTATTTTTGACCAACGCAACCAGCAGTTCTATTGGTACATTAGCTGCCAAACTATTAAGAGATGCCGTAATCAAAGCATAGCGACATTGCCAACCCACCACTTGCGGCGTAGTTGATTCATTCCAATTCGCTTCTGCTAATTCCCAAGCACGAGATATATCTGTAATGTAACCCCCAGTTTGTGCTAATTTTTCTCGTGCTTCATACCAGCCATTGTTACCAGTTGCCGACTCTTCCCGCAATAAAGAGTGAATCTCTTCAACTCGTCCCGCTTTCTCCAAATGCCAAACTAAATGCTGATGAATGTAACCATCATTAGGCAAGGTATGCCATAAATTCTTGTGTATTTTCTGCCGATATTTCTCCAAAAAAGCAGCGTGAGCATCAACAAGTTGTAAACCTAACCCTGGCAAATCTCCTATCCGCTTTGGCTGTGGCGCAGCAGTTAACAAATTACAGGCTAAATCATGGAATAAGTCATGTAACCGATAGGTAGGCGTACCATCAGCAAGGGGTACTCCTGTTAATAGCAATGCCTTATTCCGTAAATATTGCAACATCTTAGCAGCATCACGCTCACCCATTCCCCACAGCGTCCCTGCCATCATCTTATTAATGTTGACATCCTCCGGCAACACCCCTAACCGAGCAAAATGCTGCTGCTTTTCTTGAGGCATTCGCTTGACACTCAAATTTAATGATGCCGTTAAACTCAGGCGTTTTAAACTCGCCTCATCGGTAATTTCTTCCGCTTCCGGTCTGTCAAAACTTGTTAATCTCGCTACCTCTTGCCGAATATCCGCCAATAATTCATCCCAAGTTGTACCACTAGCAACTTCGGCGGCTGCAAGTTCCAAGGCTAGGGGGAGATAACCAACGCCTTGAGCTAAATTTTCGGCTGACTGACGTTCTGCACCTGTAATTTCGCGTCTTAATTTCTTCGTCAGCAATGCCATAGCCTGACTTGGTTTCATGATATCCAGGCTGTACGTGCTAGCTGCTAAGGCTTCGGCAATTGCCCCTTCACGAGTTGTGACTAAAACCTGACACCGCACCCCACCCACATTAAACGCTTGTGCATCTTGCGTATTCCATGCATCATCAACCACTAACAACACAGCTTTGTCATAAAGCAGCGTCCGTAAATGAGTAGAAGTAGCTTCTACACTGGTAGGTTTAAAGCTATAGTCTCCTAACGCTTGCACCCAGCCACTAATTAAAGACAGCACATCAGGCTTTTGACCTAATGTAGCCCACAAAATCCCATCACAAAACCGCGTTTGTACTTCTGCATCTACTGCTAAAGCTGCGGCTAAGGTCGATTTACCCACAGAACCCAAACCGTGAATCGCCGTAATTACCAAAGTGCGATTATCTTCTGTGAGGAAGCGCGTCTTTAATTCATCGCTGTATTCTGGGCGTTCAACAAAGTGTGCAGGTAAAGGTGGCGCTTGAAATATTGCCAGCTTAGTTTGGGGTACAACAGCAACACCCTCATCTTCAGTGTAATTAGCTTCTAGTTCTTTAGATTTCTTTGGTTTGTTGCTTTCCCATACCTCATCAAACCGTTTCAGGTTCTTTTCTTTATCCCTTGACCATAGCTTTAAAGTAAAGTGCCAGTCATCAGAACCCTGGGTATGAATCCGGTTATCTTCCAGAATTTTCACAAAATCCTTCAGTAAATTCAGCGCTTCTCGAATTTGCGCTTTAGTTAACTTCTCCCCCCCATCATCTTTTCCCCTCCTCGCTTGCGGAGAGAAGTTGCGTGCGGGGGTTCCCCCCGTTGAGCAAACTTCGGAGGAGGGGTTAGGGGTGGGGTTCCGGACTGCACCAGTCAACGCCTCCAACCTTACCAGCGTTGTTTCAATAGTCAGCTTGGGGTTAGCGCTGTCTTCTTCTGTCCAGCGGTACTTAATCTTAAACTTATCTTCCTCAACTTCCCCATCTGCAAAACAAAGCAACGCCTCTAACAGACGCTTAACTCGCTTTTGAATTACAGGGCCTTTACTAGATTCTCGCGCCATTGCATTGCCAAAATCGACCAGAAAGTTGAGGGCTACCCCAATTTAAAACTACTACCCCAAGCTTATTGAATCCTGATTTTAAAGCATTTTCCCTGAGTTTGGGGTATTTGCTTAGGGACACAACCCCAAAGAGATGCTTTAGCTACCAACTCTTTGAGGGGCAAACACATGAAACGCCAACGCCAAGATATTCTGGGTAAAACTATTGCTTTGTTACTGGCAATGCAACTATTCCTAATTGGCTTACAAGCCAAAACCCGTATTGACCAAGGTAACTCAACTCTTGAGACTTTAACATGGTTGATTCAACAATATATTCCAGTATTGGTCAAAGTCAAAAGCTTAGAGGAAAAAACGCCGAAAAAGGAGGACAGCAAGCCAAAGGTGAAAAGGTAATAAGTAGGTCAACATAATTAAACGTCAGATGTCATTGCGAGGAGGAACGACGAAGCAATCGCTGTGGACTGGGATTGCTTCGTTCCTCTCTTCGAGACGCTGCGCGTTAAGCGAAGCTATGCCGTTCGCGCAGCGTCTCGTAGAGAAGGCTTTACGCAATGACAAAAGCATATGATATTTATTTAGGTTGAGCTACTTAGTCTGTCAATTTTGTTTTGAGGGGTTTTTGGTAGTGCGGGCATCTTGCCCGCGTGAGCGAGACGCTCACACTACTGTCCCTCATTTCAACCCTGGCAGACTAGTAATTAGTAATTGCGAAAGATTACACGGTAGGCGCACGGCGCTAGTCATAGGTGTCAACTTAACGCGAAACCCTTGCCAAGACGTTATTTAGAATCAAATTGCCTACCATCACGATCCGCGTTACCCCACCCCAGTTTTGTCTAAAGCCAAAACGTCCCCTCCCCGTTTACGGGGAGGGGATTAAGGGGAGGGGTAAAACGCTTGTGGGATAAGCCTTTTAACTTAAGTTGACACCAATGGGCGTTAGTAACATTGTCAAAGTTCTTCTGCTTCCTGCTTTGTTCACAGAACTGTTTCCCGTGTCAACTCCGCGTTAATTGGTTTAACCAGATAAATCCGCAACATGTGCCAGATAATTGCGGTAATCGCTGGTACTTTTAGCCAGAACTTGACAAAATTAGAGCGATCGCTCTTGTTAATCTCTGCCAATTTCTGATTATTTTGGTAACACTGCTCTAATCGCCAGAAAAATGCCGGGTGATTGGTATCTAAAATGATGGGGAATGCTCTGGCGGCGGTGTTATTTGTCTCTTGAATGACTCTGTTATTATAATGGCGCGGATGTATGCCAATAGATTCATAGAAACTGGCGCGTTCAAATACTGTAATTGTATGGGTGACAAACACCGTCAGCAGGAAGAACCGCACCCACAACCGCGCTTTCCAATTCTTCCATAATTTTGGTTGTGACCTGAGCAATGCTTTAAAGAAATCTCCATGTCGATTCTCATCCTGGCACCAACTTTCAAATTTTCGGAAGAGGGGATAGAATTGATATTGGGGATTTTTCTGCAAATGGCGATACATTAAAATATAGCGCCAGTACCCTATTTTCTCCGATAGGTAGACTGTGTAAATAATCCACTCTGGCGGGAAAAATGTATAGGTACGACTTTTGGTCAAATAGCTTAAATCTAAGGAAAGATTAAAATCAGCCATTGATTTATTGAGAAAACCTGCATGGCGTGCTTCATCTCTTGCCATTAATTGAAAAGCTTCTGCCAAAATTGGGTTCTTTTCTTTCAGGCGGCGCGACAATTCTTTAAACAATAAAAACCCAGAGAACTCTGAAGTACAAGAACGTTCTAAAAAGTCAATAAACGAACGCCGCGTTTCGCCATCAATGTGATCCCAACATTGTTTAAATTCATCATCACGCACAAAATGATGGCGGTTATAATCAGCCCTTAACTCCTCAACAATTGCTAATAACTCAGCCTCATTGGCGGAAATATCTAACTTCTCCATCGCGTCGAAGTCAGTAGTATAAAACCGGGGTGTTAATAATGTTTCCTGCACAGGTGCTTTAATACCTGGCTTCAGTATCTGAGGCTCCGGCGTTTCCAGGGACTTCACCATGCGAATCCTTTAGTAAGTTAATCTCCCAATAGTTATATAAGCATAAAATATTGTTCTGAATAGTTAAGTTCTGCAAATCGAAGGGTTGACGGTTGACGGTTGACGGTTGACTGCGGTACGGGCGGGTTTACAAATATCTTCGCTTTTATAACCCGAATCTCGGTAAACCCGCCCCTACAGACTGTTGACGGTTGACGGTTGACTGTTGACTGTTAACCAATGCCCTATGCCCAATGCCCCATGCCCCATTAATATGTGCCTTCACACACAGACAAAGATAAAGAAATATTAATAGCTTTATAGTTATACAAATAGAAATAGTTAAATAATTTTGGGAGAAAGAAAAATGGCAGCGATACCCCAGGGTAAGAACCTTTGGTTCTACGCATCGGCATAATACTTGCTGGATAGAGTGATGCGAATCTTGCCTAACCCCAGAATAACAATTCTCGAACTCTGGCATTGACTGTGAACTAGCAGACATCCTGAGTCTGTGGCTCTTTTGCCTAGAGTTCTAGCGATTGAACATGAAGGAAGCACAAATCCACAACACCTGCGTAAGTCCTGAGTTCAATAAATTTTTCGAGACTGATTACCAATGGGAAAAGATGCGGACACAAGAGCAGATGAGCGCCTACAGCAGCCGGGTATCCCCCCATATCCCCGTTGGTGAGTTTCGGCTACGCTCAACTACCGCGCAGTCGTACCACATCCCCATACAAGCAAAAGCCGCAAGGTCGCATTGTCGCATTACTTCGGAGGTTTTGATGGTTTTTCTCTTACCTGGTGTCAAATTTGATTTGGAAATGATCCAAAAGTATGATGCACCTGCACCCAGATACACCAGTTACCCACCTGCTACTGAGTTAAGCGAAGCATTCACCTTAGATGAATTACAAAATGCGATCGCCGCCTCAAATCAAAGAAAAACGCCCCTATCTTTATATTTCCACATCCCCTTTTGTCAAAGTGCTTGCTACTTTTGCGGCTGTAATACGGTAATTTCTAACAACAAGAATATTGCCAAACCTTACCTAGAGAATTTGGTTAAAGATATTCAGCAAACCGCCGCTTTAATCGATTCCGAGCGCAAAGTACTGCAAATCCATTGGGGTGGCGGTACTCCTAATTACTTAGAGCCTGAGCAAGTAGAATTTATCTGGAAACACATCACGCAACACTTTACTATTGACCCAAAAGCAGAAATTTCGATTGAGATTAATCCCCGCTATGTAGATAGAGACTACATTTTATTTCTGAGGAAAATTGGGTTTAATCGCATTAGTTTTGGCATTCAAGATTTTAATCACGAAGTTCAAGTAGCAATAAATCGCATCCAGCCGGAGGAAATGCTGTTTGATGTCATGAGTTGGGTGAGAGAAGCCCAATTTGAAAGTGTGAATGTAGACCTGATTTATGGTTTACCTTATCAAACTCGGCAAACTTTTCGGGAAACTATCAAAAAGACAATTGAATTAGATCCTGACAGGATTGTTGTTTTTAATTTTGCTTATATACCCTGGATTAAACCAGCACAAAAAAATATTCCTGAAGAGGCTTTACCACTACCACAGGAAAAGTTAGAAATTCTCAAAATGACCATTGAAGAACTGACCAATAACGAGTATATGTTTATTGGGATGGATCATTTTGCTAAATCTAATGATGAACTAGCGATCGCGCAACGCAATGGCACTCTCAAGCGTAACTTTCAAGGCTACACCACCCACGCGGAAACGGAACTTTTTGGGTTTGGTGCTACATCTATCAGCATGTTAGAAGATGCTTATTTTCAAAACCACAAGCAACTGAAGGAATATTATCAGGCAATTTCTGAGGATACTTTACCTTTGAGTAAAGGAATTAAACTCACACAAGATGACATTATTAGACGCGATGTCATCATGGGTATTATGTCTCACTTTCAGTTGCACAAACAAGACATCACTGATAAATATCAAATCTGTTTTGATGAATACTTCGCCCACGAATTAGAGATTTTAAAGCCTCTAGAAGCTGATGGGCTGGTGAGTTTATCCAAAAACTACATCTTAATTACAGATATTGGTCGATTGTTGGTGAGAAATATTGCTGTCATCTTCGATAACCATATTCGAGCCAAAGAAAAACACTTCTCACGAGCAATATAACTACCTTGGCGCAATGTGAAGGATGAGATACCCAAATTTTTAAACTAGTCGGGTATCTTGTATCCCAGAAAATTGATGTGGTTGACTACTACTCGTATTGCTCACAAACGGTAGGGGCGGGTTAACCCAGATATTCGTAAATGATTGGATCATATCTGTAAACCAGCCCCTACGACCTCTCAACAAAAAGAAAGCTTAAGTTGAAAAAAGCCGTTAACAAATAACAAATGACAAATGACAAATGACAAATGACTATTGTAAATTCGTGGGAATATTTTCCGGAACTACCCAATAATAAATAGTTTTGCCATCAACATTTAATGTCTGTTGGGGTTTCCAATCACCCATATCAAAGGCGTGGGAAACAATCCGAGTACCGGGTTTGAGTTCTTTAAATAGTTTGGGGCGAAGCTTGAGATTGACATCAGGTAGCAAGTAGAGTGTGACTACCGTCGCTTTACTCAAATCAGTGTTGAATAAATCTTGCTGGACAAACTTGACGCGATCGCTTACTCCAGCTTTTTGTGCATTCTGATTAGCTTCTTCAATCCGTTCTGGGTTGATATCTACACCTACCCCTTGTGTACCAAATTTTTGGGCGGCGGTAACTACAATTCTGCCATCACCACTACCAAGATCATAAAGTACATCATTTTTGCCAACTTTGGCGACTTTCAACATTGCATCCACCACAGACTGTGGCGTTGGAACGTAGGGAACATCACCAGGACGTTCTTGGGGTTGGGCTGTGGTTGTGGGTGTTGGTGTGTCGGTTTGCTGAACAATGACAGCGGGTTGTTGGGTTTCTGCTTCTGAGTTTTGCTGTGGAGTTGTACAGCCAGTAATTCCGAAGCTGACAACACTAAACCCTGTAGTTAGTAAAAGCAGAATTTTGGAGAAATTCATCACTGTACTTCCTTTTGGTATTTGGTATTTGGTATGTTGAATCAATTAAGCTCTACCTTGACGGTAGTTATTCCAGAGCAGTAGAGGTATCCCTGCTACCACAACCACAACGCCGACAACTGCTCCGACACCGGTATAAACTAAGCTCGAATAAAGCAGATAGGCGCAAACTGCACAAAAAAGTAAAGGTGTGAAAGGATATAAAGGGACACGAAACGATCGCGTGATTTGGGGATCGCGTTGTCGTAACACCAGCAGCGATATCCCTGAAAGTAGGAAGAAAAACCAAAAAACTGGGGCGGTGTAATCTACCATTGTTTCAAAGCCTTTGCGGGTGAGAGTACCCAAGACAACCAGCGCCATTGCGATCGCACCTTGCAAAAGTAAGGCATAGGTAGGAGTGCTGGGGCGTTGTCGCCAATGTCCCATAAAACCAAACAGCGCGAAATCTTGTCCCAAAGCGTAATTAGTCCGCGCCCCGGTAAAAATTGTGGCGTTGGTTGCGCCTAAAGTACAAATTGCAATCAATAGACTGACAAAAAAGGCTCCAGGTGCGCCCCAAAGCGATCGCATTAAATCTGCGGCTACGGCTTCGGATTGAGCCATGTTCGCTAACCCTAAGCCTCGCAGGTAAGCCCAATTGATCAGCAAGTAAATGGCGGTAATAATCCCAATACTTAATAAAAGCGATCGCAAAATATTGCGTCGTCTATTTTGAATTTCTGCCGCAATGTAGGCTGCTTCGTTCCACCCACCGTAGGACAACAGCACAAACACCATTGCTAGTCCCCAGTTACCTGATGCTGTAGGTTCTACAGGGGCGGTGGTATTCGGTATGGCAGTTAACCCGATAACTACCACCAGCAACAAACCTAAGACTTTCGCCGCAGTCAGCAAATTTTGCGTCCATTTACCTTGTTGCAAACCGACAATATTCAAAGCAGTCAAAAGTGCGATCGCTATTGCTGCATATATCGATGGTGAAAATGTGCCTAGCCGCCATATCTGAGAAGCATAATCACCAAAGACAAATGCCAACAGTGCAATCGAACCTGTTTGAATTACTGTCATCCGCGCCCAGGCAAATAAAAAGGCGATTCCCCTCCCAAAAGCCCGTTTCAAATAATAATAAACACCGCCAACATCAGGATAAGTTGTTGCTAACTCTGCATAGCATAATGCTCCCACTAGAGATACTGCGCCACCCAATAGCCAGAACAGCAGAACAGCAATATCACTACCTGCATAATTTGCTACTAAAGCGGGGGTTTCAAAAATCCCCGCCCCGATGACAACTCCGACAATCAGCGCCACAGCATCCGGTAATGTTAGCGATTGCTTGGGCGCAGCTATTTCTGGCGATCCTACCTGCTCAATTAAACCGTAGTTTTCACGTCTAGTCACTAGAACTCCTGATTGTTGTTGAGTAATCAATGGGGATTCTGCACTTGAGTTTCATCATCTTGACTGCAACAGAATGATTCTCCTTTTTGATACTCAAGACTTGAAAAGGCACTTAGCCCGCATTTCTCACAAGCGGTAGGGGCGGGTTTAAGCAGATAGTCGCAGATGATGGGAGCATATCTGTGAACCCGCCCCTACGATTTTTTGACAACGAACAAACTTGTGAGAAATCCAGGTTAGGTTTAGTTAAGGCTTATTATCGCGATGAGCAAAAAAGTTCAAATCTTCAATCAATCATTTAGCACCTATGTCTCATTTTATTGAGATTGAATTAAATTGCTACTGACACAGATTAATCAAATTTTTTGTGCAGCTTAAATAGACAATATACATATCTAAAAGGATTTATTTTCATTAATACATCTATAAAAAGATAGATACGTTCTTTATTTCTCAAGATAGAAATAAGCAGCCGAAATTTTTCTTAGTATTTGGCAATACAGCACAAAATGGACAAATATAAATTAACCCAGAGGCTGCTAAAAAATAGGCTGAATTTTCTCTATCTTCTGGCTGTAACATTTATCTCAACTGGTAGAAACAATTTTGATTTTTTCTCGATAAATTAAGTACAAACCAGATGAAATTTCTGAGGATTGTATGAATATTATTGCTTGGGTTGTTTTAGGACTTTTAGCTGGTGCGATCGCCAAAGCAATTTATCCAGGTTATCAGGGTGGCGGCATACTTTCGACAATGGTATTAGGGATTGTCGGCGCTTTCATTGGTGGAAGTCTGTACACACTTTTACAAACAGGAACTCTACAAATTACTGCCGCTGGTGCTGGCTTTAGTCTACCAGGTCTTTTTATAGCTGTAATTGGTGCAATTATTGCTATTTACCTGTGGGGACTATTGAGCAGACGCAGTAGGATTTAATAATTAGTAATTCGTAATTCGTAATGAAATTAAGTACAGTTTCCCAACAGCCAGCATTGATTGTAAGTACGAATTACGAGTTACATTGACCACATCATTGTTTTAGGGAGAACCAAAACATGTTTTTTCATAAAAAAGAACCAATTCATGCAGTAAACGTTAGTGATGCAAATCCTCGTTTCGCTCAGTTACTCCTAGAACAATTTGGTGGAGCCACAGGAGAACTTACAGCTGCTCTACAATATTGGGTGCAATCTTTTCATGTCGAAAATGCTGGCATTAAAGATATGCTCCAAGATATAGCTATTGAAGAGTTTAGCCATTTAGAAATGGTGGGTAAACTAATCGAAGCTCATACCAAAAATACCGATCAAACACAGGCTTATAAGAGTACCCTGTTTGCTATCAGAGGAGTAGGACCTCACTTTCTAGATAGTCAGGGTAGCGCTTGGACTGCAAATTACTTGAATGAGGGTGGCGATGTAGTTCGTGATTTGAGAGCTAATATTGCAGCCGAAGCTGGAGCGCGTCAGACTTACGAAGAGTTGATTAAATTAGCAACAGATGATGGCACTAAACAAACATTAGTACATCTGTTAACCAGAGAAATTTCGCATACCCAAATGTTCATGAAGGCGCTGGATTCGCTGGGTAAATTGACCGACCCCTTATTTGGGAATATTCAGCCTGATGAAACCGTTGCTCTCTACTATAACCTATCTACAAATGGTAATGGTCATGATGAGCGCGGCCCTTGGAATTCTGAACCCACATTCAAATATATCGCCGATCCGCTACAAAAGCACTCCTAATTAACTGAAGTAGGAGAATAAGATGAGCCAGTTAGAAGTTGATTCTCTGGCTCATTTTTCCGGAAAATTAAAATTTAGATTATGGAGAATTAACTAATGATTGTCAATCCTACACTCAACGGTTGGGAAATTATTTATCATCGCGCACATGCTTTATTAGCGGCTCAATTAGCGGGACAGTGGCGACGCAAAAATGCTCCAGCCAGGTTATATGAAACCCTAGCAGCCATCTCTCATCATGACGATTTAGAGAAAGAATGGGAAGAGGATCTTCTCACTGAAGTTGGTGCGCCAATGGACTTCATGCTGAATCCAGACATCGATATCGAGAGAATGGCGAATCTGGGGAAAAATGCTCGCTATCGAGGAAGATGGGTAGCTTTATTAATTTCTAAACATATGAGTTGGTTGTTAGAGCCAAGCCGTGGCAAAATGCCAGAATTAGACAAATTTTTAGATGAACAACTAGAAAACCAAAAACTTTGGACTCAGGAATTAGATATTGAAAAGAAAGACGTAGATGCGGCTTATGCATTTATGCAATGGTGCGATCGCTTGTCGTTGATTCTCTGTCAAAAACAACTACCTGATGCTGAACGATGGTTAGAAATTACGACAGGCCCTGACGATGAACGTTATGACATTATGCAACGCAGCGATTCTTTATTAACTGTTAAACCTTGGCCTTTTGAGGACGAGAAATTTACAGTCAATATAGAAGCCTGCGATATAACTCAGTTGAAATTCAAAAGCAGCAGTGAACTTTCCCAAGTCCTCCAAGAAGCACCCATCAAAATATTGGAGTGGACGTTTGTCAAGAGTTAGTTATCAGGTTGACTGTTGACTATTGACTATTGACCTTCCTATGGCTTAATTGCGTTATACACATTGCAATAGCTTTTTCGTAATAAGCTGCTTCGTTGATGAAGACAGGATACACAGTCAATTCACCATCATAAACAATTTCTTTACCCTCAAAAGTTAAAAACATCGGCTCTCCCGGATGAAGTGGTTGATAATCCTTAAATTGCAATTGAGGATGAATCATCGCTTGAATTTCTCCTAACTCATTTCTGGGATAGTCGATTGTTTCAATGCTGTGATAAACGTTGATGGTATCTTTTGTCAGTGGTGGTGTTCCCTGATTATAGGCTTCTAAATAATCTAAAATTTCCTGAATAATTGCTTCAGTTTCCTGAAATAAGGCAGCATCTAAAACATTTTGCGCAACTGCACCAACTTCCAGGGTACAGCCAAATTCGCAAATTGAATCTAAGTGAGGTCTGACTTTATGTTGGCTTGTGGAGTAAAGTATCTTAACTTTGGGATTTATTGATGTAAGATAAGCTGCTAAGCTAATATTTAATAAATTCTCATTACCTAAAATAATAGACAGCCCCATATTGGCTGTAGAACTATGTAAATCAATGACAAAATCTGCTGGCTGGCTACCTTGAAAGCCAAAGGTTTGATGAATTATTTTTGCTTGTTGTGCTTCATAACTAGTCAAACTAGGGTTTTCTAAATCTTGGCTCAGAAAACAGCGATTTAAGTCTGTATCAACATATCTTTTACCGATCGCACAGGCTTGCGGATTACCAATCAGCGTCACACTCTCAAAACTTGAGCGCTGAATTAAATCAGGCGATCGCTCAAATTTTTTGACTAGATAAATTCCTGTAATTTCATTTCCGTGAGTTCCACCAACAATCACAACACGCTTGATTTTGCTCATAGTCCTAGTGATTACCCCGATAAACTAACAAGTTCTGGGGATGAATCTCGATCAATAGTCTCTATTTGTCAATAGTAAGGGAAAGCAACTATATTTAAGATATTTTTTGCACAAGTACACTATATATAAAAAATATAGTAATAAATATAGTAGTTCAGGCAAGTGATGGAACTTCGACATTTGCGGTACTTTATTGCTGTGGCTGAAGAAAAGAACTTTAGCTACGCAGCCCAACGTCTGCATATTGCGCAACCTCCCCTCAGCCAACAAATTAGCGCCCTCGAAGCGGAAATTGGTGTAAAATTATTTGACCGCAAAAAGCGCCCACTGCAACTTACATCTGCGGGAGAAGTATTTTTAGAAGAAGCCAGATTAGTTTTAAATCAACTCGAACGCGCCATTTTCCAAACTCAAAGGGCTAGTCGCGGCGAGATTGGACAGATGATTGTG
The DNA here is from genome assembly GCF_963875285.1 of Calothrix sp. NIES-2100. NCBI lineage: Bacteria > Bacillati > Cyanobacteriota > Cyanophyceae > Nostocales > Calotrichaceae > Calothrix > Calothrix sp. NIES-2100. The sequence continues at coordinate 5,077,056 of NZ_CAWNLA010000001.1, read as the reverse complement.
GGTACTAATAGTTCTATTGCTAATAGTGTTTTACCGGAAATGTTGCGGACATTCCGCGATCGCTTTCCTCATGTCAAACTAGTATTGCGCGAACTCACAGCTTCCGAACAAATTCAAGAACTGCTCAATCGCCGTCTAGATGTCGGATTTGAGCGCTTACCCCATTCCCATCAACAAAATCCTAACTTGAGTTATCTGCCAATTGCACGCGAGTCTTTGGTGATTGCATTACCAGCTACCCATCCCCTCACCAAACTAACAGAAATTCCCCTCGCGGCAATGGCTGATGAACCTTTTGTTTTACCCTCACCAGAAATCGTTCCTTCCTACACCGAGATTATTAACCTCTGTCAGCAAGCTGGTTTTTTCCCTAAAGTAGTCCAAGAAGCTACTTGGATGATCACCGTTCTTAGCTTAGTTGCTGGTGGTATGGGAGTAGCACTTTTACCTAGCAACGTGCAAAACCTGCAACGCACAGGCGTTGTTTATCGACCAATCAAAGGTGCAAATTTCTCACGAGAGATTGTAGTTGTGTGGCGACAAGAAGATTCTTCACCTGTCTTACAGGAATTTCTCAATGTAATTCGGGAATTGACCGCCGCTGCGTCTTAATTTCTTAATAAATTGGTAGTAGGAGCATCTTGCTCCCATTGGTCAAGTCAGCGCCAAGGGAACCATCACTACAAAAAAATAAATTTACATATTTGGGATGCTCCCCAAACAATTATAAAAAAAGAGCTTGGTTATTTTGACCAAGCTCTTAGCTATCTCAATCAATCATTGGAGAAAAATAGTTTCACCTTAAGCAGCAGGTTGTTCCAGATTAACTTTAACTACCTTGTTCTTTTCTTGCTCGGATTTAGGCAGTGTTAGATTCAAAATCCCATCTTTGTATTCGGCGGTGACATTAGTATTTTGAATTCTGGCTTTTAGAGGAATTACACGCTGGAACTTGCCATAGTAAAACTCAGAACGAGTTCCTTCTTTATTTTCTAATTTGCGTTCTGCTATCACCTTAACTGCATTCTCGGTAACTTCAATATCTACATCTTTTGCTGAAACACCAGGAAGTTCGAGTCTCAGATGCAATGCATCTTCAGTTTCAGTCAATTCGGCTGCTGGAGTTTTAAATGTTGGTACTTGTAAATCTTCAAACATTCTGTCAATTTGATTTTGTAGTGCAGTCATTTCAGCCCAAGGATTGTAACGTACAATAGCCATATTATGTTTACCCTCTAACTGTTTATCTACTTGATTCAAGATGTAATTTGTTGCTTTGATTCTTATATTAACCATGATATAAAGTTGTGTAAATTCGGTTGTTATCACCGAATATTTCATGATTACCGCACTAAATTACGCAGGAAGTTATATTACGGTTTACTCGAATCCTGTGGTTCGGTAAACTCGAATAATAACTGTTAAGACTAATAATAAAAGTCAGCCTCAAAAAAGATTAAAAGCAGTCCAGCGCCGCGAAAGAGTAGCAGAGTTGCGCTACAAATTGTTACTAGAAGCACTCAGTAAAACTGTTCTTCCTGATGGCGATCGCAGTGCAGCAACAAAGGGTGGTGCAGAAGATAAATTTTGCAATGATTTCAGACACCATTTCCCAGAAAAAATTTCCTTTCCATCCCCGTGAGGGGAATAGGTAGCTGAAGTTACGGGGCTTCCACCCTTCCCGCCTATTCCAGGTGAGACTTTACAAAAGGCGTTCGTCTTTGACGTTCCCGTTCGACAAAGTCGTTCCCGTTCGCGTAGCGTCTCCGTCAGGAGAAGGGTAGGCATCGCAGCACTCAAGGTAAAGATCTTAGAACTATTTCAAGCTTTTTCTTAGGGGAAATCTAAAGTAGCGATCGCCTTGACTATTCTTACTAAAAGCAATTCTTTGTGTATATGAAACAAAAAACACCTGGGAGTGTTGCCGTGTTTCCACCCCGGGTGTTTTTCGTTTTAACTTGCTCCTCACACACAACTAAACAATATCACCCGTTCTCTTAATAGTCGGTATTCTAGATCACAGTTTTAGAAAATCTTTCAATTGTCATTAGGCATTGGGCAATAGTTATTCCTCCTCTGCGTCCTTGTCCCCTTTCCCCTTTTCCCCTGCCCCCCATCCCATTAAGATAACAATGGCGCGATATTAATCAAATGCATAGCTTCATACCCCCAGAACGCTTTTTTCCCTACCTCAGTTGGACTGACATCCAAGCGATGCCAAATAAGGAAAATGTGGTAATTATTCAACCAGTGGGCGCAATTGAACAACATGGCCCCCATCTACCCCTAATTGTTGATGCAGCTATTGGCGTTGGGGTGTTGGGAAAAGCTTTGGCAAAACTTGAAGCTAGTATTCCCGCTTATGCTTTACCCAGTATTAACTATGGTAAATCTAACGAACATTGGAACTTTCCCGGCACGATTACCTTGAGTACAGAAACTCTCACAGCAACAATTATGGAGGTGGGAGATAGTATTTACCGAGCTGGGTTTAGAAAATTAGTGTTGATGAACTCCCACGGCGGACAGCCGCAAGTTATGCAAATGGCAGCGCGGGATTTACATGTAAAATATGGTGATTTTTCGGTGTTTCCGTTGTTCACCTGGCGTGCGCCTAATATTACCAAGGAATTACTAACGCCCAAGGAAGCTAAGTTAGGTATGCACGCTGGTGATGCGGAAACTAGTTTGATGTTGGCACTTTTACCAGAGCAGGTAAAACTAGATAAAGTTGTGGCTGAGTATCCGCCAGAACAACCACAAAGTACATTGCTGAGTTGGGAAGGTCAATTACCTGTAGCTTGGGTAACAAAAGATATCAGTAAAACTGGTGTCATTGGGGATGCAACAACCGCTACCAAAGAAAAAGGCGATCGCATCCTCGAATCCCTCTGTGATGGCTGGGTGCAAGTTATTCGCGATATTTATCACTTTCAACCACCCCAAATTGGTTAATAGTCAGTTGTCAGTTGTCAGTTGTCCCCAATGCCCAATGCCCTAAACTTTTGAAGCTGTTTGCTTATCAGCCGAAACACAAATATTTAATGGTTGGGCTGATTGTAAGACTGCATCTAATAATCCAGGGAATAGGGCTTCTAAATCTTCTCGCCGCAATTGGTTGATGTGCTGTGTTCCTTCTTTATGAGTCAGTACTACGCCTGACTCCCGTAAAATCTTAAAATGATTGGACATGGTTGATTTGGCGATCGCAAAATCAAACCCCGCACAGCATTGCTCTCCCTTCGTTGCTAAAAGCCGCACAATTTCTAGCCTTACCGGATCGCCTAAGGCATATAGCACTCCCGCTAACGATATATCTTTTCGGTCTGGATGATACAAAAATCTCATAGTTGCACTATCTCATAAAATGGCATATATTTTACTTATTCGATATTATCGAATAATAGAATTAAATCAGGAGGACGATTATGTCATCCGTTACAAATGTCACAGAAGCTACATTTAAGCAAGAAGTCCTTGAAAGCCAAGTTCCAGTCCTAGTTGACTTTTGGGCACCTTGGTGTGGCCCTTGCAGAATGGTGGCTCCGGTTGTCGATGAGGTAGCTACCGAATACGACGGCCAGGTGAAAGTAGTGAAACTGAACACAGATCAAAATCCCACCGTCGCCAGCCATTATGGTATTCGGAGCATTCCCACGTTAATGGTATTTAAGGGAGGCCGACAAGTCGATACGGTCGTGGGTGCCGTGCCCAAAACCACTTTAGCTAAGACTTTAGCACAGCATATTTCTTAAAGTTAACTGCCTAGAGTCAGCTGATTGACAGACTCAAAATAGGGGAATCTTTGTTTTTTTTGAATAGTCAGTGGGCATTGGTCATTTGTCAATGGTCATTTCCCCTTTTCCCCTTTTTCCCCTTGTCCCCCTTGTCCCTCTGCGACTAGATGGTGGCATAATTCGGTCGATTACTTATTTGGAGATGTGACCAATGAATACTAATATCAACTTGTTCTCTCCTTACCAATTAGGTGATTTAGAACTACCCAATCGGATAGTTATGGCTCCCCTAACTAGGCAAAGAGCAGGTCAGGGAAATGTACCCAATTCGCTCAATGCTACATACTATGAGCAACGCGCTTCGGCTGGACTAATTATTGCAGAAGCAACTCAAGTTTCTCCTCAAGGACTGGGGTATCCGAATACACCAGGTATTCATTCACCAGAACAGGTGGCGGGTTGGAAGTTGGTAACCGATGCTGTGCATCAGCAGGGAGGAAAAATATTTCTGCAACTGTGGCACGTAGGCAGAATTTCTCACCCTGACTTGCTACCAGATGGGGCTTTACCTGTAGCACCTTCGGCAATTACACCGCAAGGTCAAGCATTCACATTCGAGGGATTCAAACCTTATGTTACTCCCCGCGCTTTGGAAACTTCCGAGATTCCAGATATTGTGGAACAATACCGTCAAGGGGCAGTCAATGCTCTAGCGGCTGGGTTTGATGGCATAGAAATTCACGGAGCTAATGGTTATTTAATTGACCAGTTTCTCCGGGATGGTACGAATCAACGGACAGATAAGTATGGCGGTAGTATTGAGAACCGTGTGCGATTTTTATTAGACATTGTAGAAGCAGTTACTAGCGTTTGGGATAGTAAACGGGTAGGAGTTAGGCTTTCGCCTAGCGGGACATTTAACGATATGCGTGACTCTAATCCTTTAGAAACCTTTGGTTACACTGCGCAAGTACTGAATCAATTTAATTTAGCTTATCTGCATATTATTGAGTCCACAGACGCAGATATCAGGCATGGTGGGACGGCAGTACCAACCGATTATTTACGGGAAAGGTATACAGGTACACTGATTGTTTGTGGTGGCTATACAAATGAAACGGGCAATGCTGTTTTAGCTAACAAAGAAGCCGATTTAGTCGCCTTTGGCACTCTATTTATCGCAAATCCAGATTTACCCCGACGCTTGGCTTTAAATGCACCGTTGAATCAGCCAAATCAAGAAAGCTTCTATGGTGGTGGTGAACAGGGATATACAGACTATCCGTTTTGGTCGGCTGCTGGGGAACAAGTAGTCAGTCTATAATTACTCTGGCGTGTTGGGTGGCAACCTTTTACACCAAAAAAGCATTTAGATTGATAATGAAAAGCGCTATTACAGCGTAGGAAGTTCAACAATCAGGAGAATCTCATGAGTGCGATCGCACAAACTCAAGTCTTAGATGTACCCAGTGCTATTCTTCAGCGTCGTTCCATTAAAACTTTCAAATCAGACCCTATACCAGAGGAAATACTCAAGCAACTAGTAGAGTTAACCGTAGCCGCACCTAGCAGTTTTAATATGCAAGGTTGGCAAATTATCCTGGTGCAAGATGAAGCGCAAAAAGCAGCATTGTCAGCAGCATCTTGGAATCAACAACAAATTGTCCAAGCACCTGTGACATTTGTATTTGCAGCCGATCCCTATGCGGGAGAAAAAGACTTAACACCGGTTTATGAGCAAGCACTGCAAACTGGGGCATGGAATGAAGGTACAGTCAACTACTTTAAAAATGCTATACCCCAATTTCAAGCTGGTTTAGCAGACAAGCGGCGCGAATATGGGATCAAAGATGCAATCATTGCGGCTACTCATTTAGTACTTGCAGCCGAAAGTTTAGGTTTATCCACCTGCTTTATGAATGGTTGGATTGAAGAGCAAGTGAAGGCTGTGATTGGTGCAGCAGACGATCCAGATTTAGCGATCGCAGTTTTAGTACCTGTTGGTTATCCCGCAGAACCCCGCCTCAATCCCGGTCGCTTGCCTTTGTCTGCTAACGTTTCTGTAGATAGAATTGGTAACCCTTATCAGGGGTAATTTTTTGTTGTCTCAGCTATCAGAATTGTAGAAATTAGGCCACAGATAAATACAGATGAATATCTGTGTTTATCTCTTCCCTATCCCAAATCCCTTGGAACCATGTCCTTAGCCTCGTTTTTAGCACGTCGTTCGCTTCATTATGGCTGGCTCGTAGCGGGTTTAACATTTTTAGCTCTATTAGTAGCCGCCGGGATTCGTTCTGCACCAGGAGTTCTCATCGTGCCTTTGGAGCAGGAGTTTGGCTGGAGTAGAGCTACTATATCCTTAGCAATCTCCATCAACTTAGTACTGTATGGATTGATCGGCCCTTTTGCCGCCACTGTCATGGAGCGCATCGGTATTCGCCGGACAATGGTATTCGCATTGGCTTTCATCGCTATTGGCGTTGGCTTGACCACTTTCATGTCAGCTTCCTGGCAGTTAGTATTGCTGTGGGGAATCATTGTCGGTAGTGGTAGCGGAGTTATCGCCTTAGTATTAGGTGCGGTTGTTGTCAATCGCTGGTTTGTAGAGCGGCGGGGTTTGGTTCTGGGGATGCTTACCGCCAGTACAGCTACCGGGCAATTAGTATTTCTGCCCATGTTGGCGTCGATAGTGGAGAGATTTGGATGGCGAACAGCTACTTTAGCCCTGGCTGGCGTTGCAGTTTTAGTGATTCCGGCGATCGCCTTATTCATGCGCGATCGGCCAGTGGAAGTTGGCTTGCGAGCTTTTGGAGATAATAGCGAAACTGTGGAATTAATACCGCCAAAGGCAAATTCCATCACTTCCACACTCAGCAAACTCTGGCAGGGCTGCAAATCTCGTGACTTTTGGTTGTTATTTAGTAGTTTTTTTATCTGTGGTGCGAGTACTAACGGACTTATCGGCACTCATCTAATTCCCGCCTGCATTGATCATGGCATCCCTGAAGTTAAGGCTGCGGGACTGTTAGCGATTATGGGCATCTTTGATTTTTTTGGGACAACTCTCTCCGGTTGGCTGTCTGATAGGTGGAACAATCGCTACTTACTCTGCTGGTACTACGGATTGCGGGGTTTATCCCTAATTTTCCTACCCTTCAGTTTTCACTTCTCATTCTACGGACTCTCAATCTTTGCCGTCTTTTACGGACTCGACTGGATTGCTACTGTACCGCCGACAGTTCGCCTTGTAGCCAACGTCTTCGGCAAAGAGAATGTCGGCGTTATGTTCGGCTGGATTGTCGCCGGACATCAACTCGGTGCAGCTACAGCCGCCTTCGGAGCCGGAGCGCTGAGAACTTGGCAAGGTACTTATGTTCAAGCATTTATTTTGTCAGGTGTTTTGTGCTTAATAGCAGCAGTCTTAGTACTGCGAATTGGTCAAAATCCTACTAAGAGTAATTCACTTTTATCTTCAGCCACAATTAATCCCTAGTCAGCAAAAGGACAATTGCACCTATGCCAAAAACAGCTTTGATAGTTGGAGCAGGTAATGGATTAAGTGCTTCTATCGCTCGCTTATTTGCCAAGGAAGGACTGAAAATAGCCTTAGCATCTCGTAGCATTGAGAAACTGACTCAGCTTAGTAGTGAAATCGGTGCGGTTAGCTTCGCTGCTGATGCGGCAAAACCAGAGGAGGTAAACCAGTTATTTATCGATGTCGAAAATAAACTTGGTAACCCGACAGTTGTTGTTTACAATCCCAGTTTTCGAGTCCGGGGGCCGCTAATTGAACTAGACCCCAGCGAAGTTGCCAAAACCCTAGAAATCACTGCCTATGGTGGCTTTTTGGTTGCCCAGGCTGCCGCTAAAAGGATGTTACAGCAGGGAGGTGGGGCGATATTTTTTACCGGAGCCTCAGCTAGTGTTAAGGGTTATCCGCAATCTGCACCGTTTGCAATGGGTAAATTTGCCCTCAGGGGTTTGGCTCAAAGCATTGCGAGGGAATTAGCACCTAAGAATATTCATGTAGCGCATTTTGTAATTGATGGTGCTATTCGTTCCGCCCAACGCCAAGATCCAGCCGATAACCCTGATAGTACTCTCGATCCGGATGCGATCGCTCAAACTTATCTCAGCATTTTAAATCAACCCCGCAGCGCTTGGACTTGGGAAGTAGAATTGCGCCCTTGGGTTGAGCGTTTTTAAAAGATGAGGGGACTGTTGACGGTTGACGGTTGACGGTTGACTGTTCGCCTTTTTTACAACTGACAACTGACTATTGACTATTGACAAATCAGGAGAAATCACCATGATTGACCTTTATTATTGGACAACTCCCAACGGTCATAAAATTACAATTTTCTTGGAAGAAGTTGGACTTCCTTACAATATTATTCCGGTAAATATTGGTGCTGGCGACCAATTTAAGCCAGAGTTTCTCAATATTTCACCTAACAATCGTATCCCGGCAATTGTTGACAATGAACCTGCAAATGGCGGTGCGCCGATTTCTGTTTTTGAATCGGGTGCAATTCTGCTGTATTTAGCAGAAAAAACTGGGAAGTTAATTCCCCAAGATTTGCCCAAACGTGTTGAAGTTTTACAATGGTTATTTTGGCAAATGGGAGGTTTAGGGCCAATGGCGGGACAGAACCACCACTTTAGCCAATACGCACCAGAAAAAATTGACTATGCTATCAACCGCTACGTCAAAGAAACAGGACGCTTGTATGCAGTGTTAGACAAAAGATTGGCAGATAGAGAATTTGTAGCTGGCGATTATTCCATTGCTGATATTGCTGCTTATCCCTGGATTGTGCCTTATGAACGCCAAAGCCAAAACTTAGAAGATTTTCCGAATTTAAAGCGTTGGTTTGAGGCAATTAAGGCACGTCCGGCAACAATTCGCGCTTACGAAAAGGCAGAAGAGTTTAAAAATCAGGCATTAGATATTGAAAAGTCACGGGATTTATTATTTAATCAATCTGCGCAGACTATTCAACGTTAGGTAAATCCAAATTGCCGCTTGACTAGTTTCAGCGGCAGCCTTTCTCTATTAATAAAGCAAACAGGATAAATCCTGTTGAGTCGCGTTTCATCCCCTCATGTAAAGGCAGGGGTTCTCACGCTCCCATTATGTTTTGATAGTCTGAGTGGTTTTTGAATGCAGCGTCCTGGGAGGAAAACGGTGTATCGTTTATATCTACGACTCTGAACTACCCCTAGTTTCGCTGTAAATTAAGATGCCTAATAGTGCGATTGCACCGCTGGACATCGTTCATACTTAACACCTATGGCTGCAATGTCAAACAATCCCCGTGTTATCAATACAATCACACGAAGATGTACAAGCGACATCAATCATTAACTGACTGTAATCACCACTCCTAATACCATTTCACTAAAACGCTGATACATATAGATTTCGCGTCGGGGGCACGGCATTGCCCATACGTGTCAACTTAAGCCGAAAGCTATATCGGGCAAGCGTTGTACAAATTCCCACGCCCTCATCCCCTAACCCCTTCTCCCCACCGGAGTTGGGGAATTGGATTTCTAGCTCCCCTCTCCCCAGGGGAGAGGGGCTGGGGGTGAGGGCGAAACCTTTTCACCAAGCGGGTTTCAGGTTAAGTTGACACCAATGGGCATTGTTCCCTACCAATGTATTTGTATCATAATTAAAGTTAAACGGTATAAACTCTCACTTGCTAACCTGTTAACTGCGGATACAGCATAGGTTCCTGTCCCCACAGGGGCAAAGTTTGTACCTTATCATGGCGGCTAGCTCTTAAACCCTTCGCTTCAGTCAAAAGTCAAAAGTAAATATTTATTAATTTTGACTTTTGACGAAAGCGAAGCGATCGCCTGAGTGAAAATACGGTAAAATACTAAAATAGTTAATATATACGCAAATATCAGCAAAATTTTGCGGTAATGTTAAGGTTTCATGTACTTACAAGTGCTGGTGTTTAATATATGACCAAGAGTCGATATCTACAGTACAACCATGCAACTAGTAGAAAAGCGCATCATAAGTGGGTGTGTGACTCCTAGAATAATCAAAATTGCCAGAAAAATATCCGACACCGATTTTCCCAGTTCACCATAGAGTTTGGGGTGCGATCGCTAAATCATCGCATTCATCAACAACATTGGCTAGTGGTTTATGTCATTAATTATTTACAGATACCTAGTCAGCAGTGTCCTGGAAATAAGGACTGAAGCGCTGACTAAGAAATTATTGTGGTGGACTACTAGCAGCAAAAGAAGTCTAAGTTCTCAAAACAATCACAAAAATTCGGGAGAATAACCCATGATTGACCTTTATTATTGGCCAACACCAAACGGTAATAAAATCACAATTTTCTTGGAAGAAGTTAGACTTCTTTACAATATTATTCCAGTAAATATTATGGCTGGTGAGCAATTCAATCCGGATTTTCTCAAGGTTTCTCCTAACAATCGTATTCCGGCAATTGTTGACCATGAACCTGTAAATGGAGGTGAGCCAATTGCTATTTTTGAATCTGGTGCTATTCTGCTGTATTTAGCAGAAAAAACTGGGAAGTTAATTCCTCAAGATGCGCGCCTAGAGGTTTTACAATGGCTATTCTGGCAAATGGCAGGTTTAGGGCCAATGGCTGGTCAGAACCACCACTTTAGCGAATACGCACCAGAAAAAATTGACTATGCTATCAACCGCTACGTCAAAGAAACAGGACGCTTGTATGGAGTGTTAGATAAAAGATTGGCAGATAGAGAATTTGTAGCTGGCGATTATTCCATTGCTGATATTGCTGCTTATCCCTGGATTGTGCCTTATAAACGTCAAAGTCAAAACTTAGAAGATTTTCCGAATTTAAAGCGTTGGTTTGAGACAATTAAGGCACGTCCGGCAACAATTCGTGCTTACGAAAAGGCAGAAGCATTCAAAAATTCAAACCCGTATAATGACAAGGTTATGCTTTCACCCTAGAAGGGTGGGGGTGAGGGAATTCCCCTTCTCCTGAGGGAGAAGGGGTTAGGGGATGAGGGCAAAACTTTGTCACACAGAGAGTTTCACGTTAAGTTGACACGTATGAACTGCCGTTGTGCCCCTACATTTGCGATTTGTAAATACAACTGTCAACCATCAACTAACAGTAATCACCACTCCTAAACTCTCACTCCCTAATCTATTAACTGCGGAAACTGCATAGATACCTGGCCCCACAGTGGCAAAGTTTGTCCCAGCCGATAAAAGTCGCTGAATTTCCCAATTATCCCCAACTTGTCGATAAAGCGCCCAAGAACGAACTGGTTGATTATCACCAGGTTGCCAATTGAGTTTACCGTTAACATATTGCAAGGCGGTGGGGGGTGCTGGTGGTGTGGTATCATGCCAAGGCAAAATTGGCGGTAAGGCAGGCTTTTTATAAAGCAGACTTTGGAATTTATCCGCAATGCCTTGACTGTTTTCCATTAAAACGCCCACATTAAAGAAGATGTTCCCTAATGAAAACTGTCCAGTTTGGCTACGGCTAATTATTACCTGCTTTTCAATCTCTTCACTCTCCCGACTCTTGTTACTTGGTTCTGTTAAATTGTTACCAGCGTAAACGTGTTTTTGCTTAGTGTTTACCTGTGTCCACCATTTGAGTAAGGCAGGATAACTTTGTTGTGTTTGGTCGGTACGCCAGTAGAGTTGAGGGGCGATGTAATCAATCCAACCTTGTTCTAGCCATTTTTTCGAGTCGGCATAGAGGACATCATAGGCATCTAAGCCGGTAATTCCTGGCGGTTGTCCGGGTCTGTAAATACCGAAGGGACTGATGCCAAATTTAACATGGGTCTTGGCGGCTTTAATTCCCTCAGCCAGACGCAGTACCATCAGATTGACGTTTTCTCTGCGCCAGTCAGCCAAGCTGAGTCCGCCACCGGCTTCTTTATACGTTGCGTAGGTTTTACTATCGGGGAAACTTTGACCTGTGATGGGGTAGGGATAAAAATAATCATCTAAGTGAACGCCATCGATGTCATAACGGCGGACAACATCGAGAATTACGTTATAAGCCCTATCTTGAACAATTTCTAATCCTGGGTCCATCCACAACTGATTACCCCATTTATAAACAACTTGGGGATTAGTTACAGCTATGTGGGGAATGACATTCGACCCTTGCTGAATCGAAGTCTTAGCGCGATAGGGATTGAACCAAGCATGAAGTTCTATATTACGTTTGTGGCATTCTGCGATCGCATACTCTAAGGGGTCATAAAATGGATCTGGTGCTTTCCCCTGGGTTCCTGTCAACCAAGCACTCCACGGTTCTAAAGATGAAGCATACAACGCATCCCCTTCTGGTCGCACCTGCAAAATCAGCGCATTAAAATTGAGCTGCTGTAATTTGGTGATAATCGCCAGTAATTCTGATTTTTGTTGCGCTACAGGTAGTCCAGCTTTAGAAGGCCAATCACTATTCCATACTGACGCTACCCAAGCGCCGCGAAACTCTCGTTGATGATTTACCCTGATTGTATTTGATGGTACTGGGGTAGGTGTCGGGGTTGGCGTTGGCGTAGGTATGGGAATGGGTATTGGCGTTGGCGTGGGTGTCGGGGTTGGCGTTGGCGTAGGTATGGGAATGGGTATTGGCGTTGGCGTGGGTGTTGGTATTGGCGTTGGCGTGGGTGTGGGAATGGGTATTGGCGTTGGCGTGGGTGTGGGCGTTGGCGTGGTGCTTGGTGTTGGTGTGGGCGTTGGTGTGGGCGTGGGCGTGGGTGGAATTACTAAGTAAGCTGAGGTAATTTTGTCTACTCGCCCCAGATAGACTAAAGCTTGATAAACTATTACTGCCACATCTGCACGAGTGGCGGCGATATTGGGGTTGAGAAATTTGATATTTGGATAGCTAGCTACTAACCCGGTACTCGTAGCAATGGCTACTTGATTTTTGGCATAGGCGGCGATCGCAGTTGCATCTTGATATAATTGCGGCAGTTTATTTACCAAGTCAGGTTTGATTTTAGTAGCAATATCCAAGCCGTTGACTATGGCAACAAAAACATCGCCCCGGGAAATTCTATTATTAGGAAGGAAAGTGCGATTGGGATAGCCACTAATAAATCCTGTTTCATAAGATTTTTGTATAGCACTAAAAGCCCAATGGTTAGTAGGGACATCAGTAAAAGCGACATATTGCCGTTTTGGCGGTACTGTAAAGACTGCGCCAATGATGGCAGCAAATTCCGCACGAGTTACTGAGTTATCTGGGCGAAAAGTTCCGTTTGGATACCCATTTAAAACGCGACACCCTGATAAAGCTTCAATAAATAAGCGTGCCCAATGGTTTTTAATATCCGAGAACGGTGTAGAAGTAGATACCATTGTCGATTGCAGCTAGCTAGCTTTGATTTTATTCTATTTTGTTAATTTAGCAACATAAAGGCGATCGCGGCTGATTTATCAGCTTATAGCTAGAAGTGAGGGAGAGTCTGGGGGGTGTGGGGTGCTTCTGGAAGCAGGGGGAGAAAAATTTTCATTGATGACGACTAAGTAAGTCGGTAATTGCATCTAACTATGTGTTTTGCGATGTAAAAATCTCTTAATTCATTTCGTAGTAAGGACTTCAGTCCTTATTTGAGGACTTTAGTCCTCACTACAAACCTTTAAAATCATCATGTGGTTACCACAGCGTACCTTGTGGTGACCACAGCGTACCTTGTGGTGACCACATCGTACCTTGTAGTGACCACATCGTACCTTGTGGTGACCACATCGTACCTTGTAGTGACCACAGCGTACCTTGTAGTGACCACAGCGTACCTTGTGGTTACCACAGTAAGTCATCCCCGTATCTGAGGTAAAATATCCAGAAGCGATCGCGGATTGCGGATTTAGCTTTGATTTTACTGAAGCAATGGTAAATGCACTATTTGGTTTTGATATTCATCATCAAAAGAGGCTTCAGCAATGATAATTAATTCATCAATATTTTGACCAATAGTTAATTTATCATTCAAAATAAAAATACCTGGTACATTCTGCCCAAGGGCGATATGTTCAGCCAAATGTACAGGCATGGATTTACGATTATTTGTAACTAAAATAAAGTTGTGTTTCTCACACCAGCATAATATTTCTGGATCTAGTGTGCTTTTAGGAGGAGTAGCAGGTTCTCCCACCGCCCAAACAACCAAATCACGTTTTTGTCGTCTGAGTTGAACTTGAAACAGAGGAGCAACATTTTCATCCAGCAGATATTTGAGAGTCATTGTCCTTTGCTTTTTTCATGGCTTCTCTTTCAGCTTTGAATTTTATCAGCTTGGCAACAACTGGTGGAGGATTACGTCTTTGTTCTTCCTGCATTTTATGACTCCACTCTAACCAATCAGCTATATAATTGCTGACAGCTTCTTTGTTATGCAGGTAATAAAGAATAGTGGCGTAAACTTGTTCTAATGTTAATGAAGTATAAATGTTGGCAATCTCTTCTGGCGTTCGGGCACGATAGATGTATTCATAAAGAATAGTTTCAATTCCTACTCTTGTACCTTTGAGTCGAATGTCATCAGGACGCTGAAAATCAAAGTAATCTTCTAGTTGCATAATTTACCTGATTATTTAACAGCTAAGATAATTTTACAAAAATTAAAACTGTGTCTATAATATCAGTTGAAAATTATTTTATAAAGTTTCATTGCTGCATATCCCGCATTTCTCACAAGCGGTGGGGGCGGGTTCACAGATATTATCAATTTTTTACACAGATCTAGGTTAACCCGCCCCTACTACCTCTAAGCAAAGGAAAAGCTTTGATTTGTGAATATTTATTTTGCAAACATGATATAAGTAAGGCTGCTGTCTAAACTATAGTACAAATGTTCAGCAGGAGCATTACAGGAAAATGCTTGAGGATTTTACTCACTCACGGAAATAGAAATGCCCAAAGACAGAGTAAAAGTATACCGATTAATTAGTAGTGTTAATTAAATCTCCTGAGTTTCATGTGGGTTGTTTGCGCCGGGAGTGGTTCAATAAATCCTAAATTCTCTCGCTGAAATAGTAGACAATCTATATTTACTTGCTACACTTTTACTTCATTAGCCCAGCAGCATAGCGCCTATGGTTCATGTAAAGCGCGTCGAACTTACCAACTTCAAGTCCTTCGGTGGTACTACCCAAGTTCCTTTACTGGGGGGGTTTACTGTCATATCTGGGCCTAATGGTTCTGGTAAATCTAATATTCTCGATGCGCTGCTGTTTTGTCTAGGGCTTGCCAGTTCTAAGGGAATGCGCGCTGATCGCTTACCGGATTTGGTTAATAATACTCAAACGGCTAAAAGTCGGGCGACTGTGGAAGCTAGCGTGACGGTGACGTTTGATATCACTGATGCAGTTTCTCTCAACGATACCAAGCCGCAAAGCTATGAAAACCTAGAGGAAGTAGAAGTAGTAGAAGTTGAGGAGGTGGAAGAAGTTGAAGACGTTGAGGAAGTTGAGGAAGACAAGTCAAACTCAAAATTTCCCAATCCAGAAACTTCAGCAGAGTGGAGTGTTACCAGAAAGCTGCGTGTCACACACCAAGGAACTTATACATCGAATTATTATATCAATGGTGCATCTTGTACCCTGACAGAGTTACATGAAGCCTTAGAGACACTGCGGATTTATCCTGAAGGCTATAACGTGGTACTGCAAGGGGATGTTACCAGTATTATCTCCATGAACGCCAGAGAACGGCGAGAAATTATTGATGAATTGGCGGGAGTAGCGGCGTTTGATCGAAAAATTCACCAAGCGAAGGCGACTTTAGATGAGGTAAAGGAGAAGGAAGACAGTTGTCGGATTATTGAAACTGAATTAACTGTACAACGCGATCGCCTGGCTCAAGACCGCGCCAAAGCGGAAAAATATCAAAAACTCCGCACGGAATATCTTTCTAAACAATCCTGGGAAGCAGTTTTATCTTGGCGTTCCCTCCAAGCACAGCAAGAAAAATTAGCTAACCAAATTCAAAATGGCGATCGCAAATCTCAAGAACTTTCTACTGAATTGACCACGCTGAATACTACAATTGAGCAAACCACTGTTGAATTAGATCAACTCAATGCCCATGTAAAAGCTTTGGGGGAAGAGGAACTATTAGCTGTACAATCTACCCTCGCCACCCAAGAAGCAGAACACAAACAACTCCAGCGTCAGCGCAGCGAATTAGAAACCGCAATTCAAGAAACGACGAAACGCCAAACCCAAAGTCAGGAAGAAATTCAACAACATCAACGTTCCCTAGAACAAATTGCTCAAACTCAGGTTGTAGAAAAGCAATCAATCGTTTACTGTCAGCAGCAACGAGATGAGACGCAACAAGCTTTAGAAACTTCTCGCCAAGCAGCGGCGGAAATTGCTTCGGCTTCGGAAGCTTGGGTACAGCAACAAACGGCGTTAAACCGACAAATTGAAACGCTGTTGCAAACTCTCGAACCCCAACGCACCGAACAAGCGCAGCTAAGAGAACGGAACGATCAGCTACAGCAGCAAATTCAAGAACAAACCCAGCTTGTTGCTAGTTTAGAACCAGAATTAGCCACAAAACAAGCTGATTGTAGTCGCCTAGAAACAGAATTTAACGCCGCTAGCGAACCCATCCAAAATTTAGCGCAAAATCTCGCAGCCACAGAACAAGAACTGCAACTTCAACAAGATACCCAGAAGCGCTTACTGCAAGAACAGCGGGAAAAACAACGCCAGTTAGATAAACTAGAAGCACAGGCGCAAGCACAGCAAGAAATTCAAGGAACCCAAGCCAGTAAAGTTATTTTGCAATCGGGAATGCCGGGACTTTGTGGTTTAGTGGTACAGTTAGGCAGAGTCGAACCCCGGTTTCAACTAGCTTTGGAAACTGCCGCCGGTGGGCGTTTAGGACATATAGTGGTGGAAGATGACGGAATCGCCGCTGCGGGAATTGAACTGTTGAAACAGAAACGCGCCGGTAGAGCCACCTTTTTACCCTTAAATAAAATTAACCCTCCCAGATTTACCCAAGATGCTACCCTACGTTTAGCCAGTGGTTTTGTGAACTACGCGGTGAACTTAGTTGAGTGCGATCGCCGTTATCAAGATGTCTTTAGTTATGTTTTTGGTAACACCGTCGTCTTTTCCACCCTAGAACAGGCGCGGAAAAACCTCGGCTTATACCGTATCGTCACCCTAGACGGGGAATTGTTGGAAACTAGCGGGGCGATGACTGGCGGTAGTAACAACCAGCGTTCATCCTTGCGCTTTGGAAACAGCGAAACAGCAGAACCGGAAGAAGTCGCCGCTTTACGCCGACGCTTAGGGGAAATTGAGAGAGTTTTAGAACGGTGTGGTGAAGCTATTAATACTCTCGCAGCCAAAACCAAAACCTTGACGCAGCAAGTTACAGAAGCCCGTCAAGCAAGGCGAGAACAACAGCTGCAATTAGAACAGTTGCAAAAAGAAATTAAAACCTTGACGACGCAGTTAGAAAATACGCGATCGCAATTAGGGCAAAATAGTGAAAAGTTCGCCACTTCTCAATCCCGGTTGGAGATTTTGGATCGGGAATTACCAGGTCAAGAAAATCAGTTGCAACAATTGCGACATACTTTAGCCGAGTTAGAAGCCTCCCAAACCCCTAGTGAATGGCAACAAATCCAAGCCACCATTAAAACCCAAGAGCAACAATTACAACAAAGAGAAACTTCTTTACGGGAAGCGGAACAAAGATTAAGAAATCTGGAAAATCAACAGCAACGCTTACAAGAAAAAATCCAAGAAGCTGAGGAAAGAATTACCCAGTACCATCAGGAGCAAGAGACACAGCAAAATCAATTAACGACAATCAATAGCCAACATTCAGCACTCAGCGCCCAAATCACGGAAATAAAGGCGAGATTGAGCCAGATGGAACTGAATTTAGGCGAAGAGAAACAAAAACGCGATCGCACCGAACAAGAACTGCGATCGCATTTACTGCGTCAACAACAACTAGAATGGGAACTGCAAAAACTCCAAGAAACCCTGGTAGCAAAGCGAGAAGAATTAGTTAACGTCAGAGAACAACTGCAAACCTTAGCCCCAGAATTACCCGATCCACTGCCAGAAGTACCCGATCAAGTAGACTTAGAAGAATTGCAGAAAGAATTGCGATCGCTTGCCAAACGTTTACAGGCAATGGAACCAGTAAATATGCTGGCCTTAGAAGAATACGAACGCACCCAAAACCGCCTGCAAGAACTGACACAAAAGCTCGAAACCTTAGAAGCAGAACGTACAGAACTACTTTTGCGGATTGAAAACTTTACTACATTGCGTCAGCGTGCCTTTAAAGAAGCCTTCGACGCAGTGAACGAAAACTTCCAATCAATTTTCGCCACCCTTTCCGAAGGCGACGGCTACCTGCAACTAGATGATCCTGAAGATCCCTTTAGCAGCGGCTTAAACTTAGTCGCCCACCCCAAAGGAAAACCAGTCCAAAGATTAGCCTCCATGTCTGGGGGTGAAAAATCCCTCACAGCCCTAAGCTTTATCTTTTCCCTCCAGCGTTATCGCCCCTCTCCCTTCTACGCCTTTGACGAAGTCGATATGTTTTTGGACGGGGCAAATGTAGAACGATTAGCTAAAATGATTAAACAACAGGCAAAACAAGCACAATTTATAGTTGTGAGTTTGCGCCGACCGATGATAGAATCAGCCGAACGCACAATAGGCGTTACTCAAGCACGGGGAGCTTACACCCAAGTTTTGGGAATTAAATTGCAAACCGACCATACATCTGCTTGAGTTTTTGTTAATAATAGTGTATAGATTAACCGGATTCGAGATCAGGACTCGGTATTAGAATGACCTCTGAACAGATAATTAGGCGTTCCGACATATTAAATACCCAGGTGATTACCCGCGACAACGGTAAGCGAGTAGGTATCGTTAGTCAAGTTTGGGTGGATATTGACCAACGAGAGGTTGTGGCTCTTGGCTTGAGAGACAGCCTGATCTCTATTTCTGGTATACCACGCAATATGTATCTGAGCAGTATCAGCCAGATTGGGGATGTCATCCTGGTAGATAACGAGGACGTAATCGAAGATATTGAAGTTGAAACCTTAAGCAACCTGATTAACTGGGAAGTAATTACAGAAACCGGTGAAGTACTAGGAAGAGTGCGGGGCTTTAAATTCAATGGTGAAAATGGCAAACTCCACTCCATAGTCATCGCTTCTTTGGGATTACCACAAATTCCTGAGCAAGTGCTAAGTACTTACGAACTTTCAATCGAGGAAATCGTCAGCACAGGCCCCAGTCGATTGATTGTTTTTGAAGGCGCTGAAGAAAGAACCAATCAATTGACAGTTGGAGTCCTAGAACGTCTCGGTATTGGTAAACCACCTTGGGAAAGAGATGCTGATGAAGAATACTACGCCGCACCTCGTACCGTCGCCCCAGGAAATCAACTCCCAAGTGGTGTACCATTACAGCCACCCAAGCCCAAAGTCCGCGCCCCCGAACCCGTAGCGCGGGAAGAATGGGATGAAGACTATGTAGAAGAAGAAAGACCCCAGCGCCAAGTCATGCAAGCGCGTCAGTACGAATCAATTCAATACGAAGAAGACGAAGAAGAAGACAACTGGAGTGAGGCGACAGACAAAGACAGGTATCAACAGCCTGTTAAATTTGAAGCGCAACCCTACAAAAAGCCATACGTCGATGAATACGACAATTACGATGACGTAGAAGGCGATGCTTGGGAAGATGAACCACAGCCTGTGAATATTCCTAAGAAAGTCAAAGAGAAACAGCCAGAATACGAAGAAGAAGGATATTAAAATAATTCGTAATTTGTAATGACGCTCGGTCCTCGCTACCGCTTCGCTAACGTAATTCGTAATTAAGTTTAAAGTTAAACCCCTCCTCGCACACGAAGAGGGGTTTAATTTATTGTAGTCAGGACTTCAGTCCTGAATTATGCATGGGAATAAAGTGCGTAGCGACTGTCTTGAATGATAAGGCGATTTTTGAAAAATAATCTACCAGCCGGGTGTTGGCTTCGACTTCGCTCAGCCAACGACTTCGCTTAGGGACTTCCAAATAAAAAAATATTCCAATCATTAACTTACCAAACCCGCAACTCGTAGGGGCGGGGTAACCCCCATTGGTGTCAACTTAACGTGAAACCCTTGCCTGGATATGATTTGATACAAAATCACGTACCACCAAGATCCGCGCTACCCCACCCCAGTTTTGCTGACGCAAAACGTCCCCTCCCCGTAAACGGGGAGGGGATTGAGGGGTGGGGTAAAATGCCTGTGGAATAAGCGTTTTGACTTAAGTTGACACCAATGGGTAACCCCGCCCCTACAATTTGGCATAATTTATTTTTTGGAGTTCCCTTAGCCTTCGACTTCGCTCAGCCAACACCGCACCCTGAGCGAAGTCGAAGGGTGCGGTGTCTAAGGGTGCGCAGTGTAAGGGCACAATCACAATTGGGACAATTTTTTCTGAAAATCTCCTAAAGTAAGGGTGTGTTTAACCAACATATCTGTTTTCTCGATACATATCTCACAGAACCCGCCCCTACAGACTATTGAATTGCGGTACTAGCTTGGTAAACCGCCAATTTGAAAAATTTGTTCAGCAGACAAATTTAATTCGGGGAAAACTTGTGAGATGATCCGTTCTCCTTGTAAAAACTGCTGAACTTGGTATTCCCCCTCAACTAACGAATAAACTGAGATAGTCGGTTGTTTGGGGTTACCGATAAACCGCCTACCACCTAACGCTGCATAATCGACAATCCAGTATTCGGGGATACCTACCGCCTCATAGTCAGCCGCTTTTTTTAAATAATCATCTCTCCAGTTTGTACTCACCACCTCAATTACCAAGGGAATTGATTCAGCTTGGCTAACAGTTGATTCTTTTTTCCATCGCGGTTCATTCACTAAATTAGGCTGATTTAATAGCAACACATCAGGTGAATAAGCAGAATCACCTTCTAATGGTTTGATGAATGCTGTTTTGGGAAGAAAGTAAGGTAGTTTCAAACGTTTATATTCTGCAACGATTTCTCCAACTAAAAAACCGATAATTTCTTCATGATCGCCTGTAGGTGGGGACATTGCAACAATTACTCCATCATGCAGTTCATAGCGTTGTTGGGAGTTTTCTGGATACCAAGCGATAAATTCATCAAATGTTACTAGCTTCCGTAAGGCTTGAATCATAATTTTTTGCCTTCTATATCGCCTTCCTATCTCCTTAAAATCTACACCAACAAGCCACTGCACAACTGCATCGATACTCTAGGGATTAATTGCAGAATTAGCCATTTTGATCAACGAAGCGCGATCGCCTGCTTTTATTCCCACAGTATATTGCACTCCCCGTTCCCGCCAAGTCAAGGTAGAATCTGAGCAATTAGCACCACAAGTAGCATCAACAAAATAGCCTCTGATTCCTTTGGCTAACGTAACAGGTTTCCCAGTTAGGCGAGGTGTTTTACGTGTTACAGCTTCCGCCGTGACAATACCTAAACGGCAAGCAGTTCCCCCAGTACAATCGGGACTAAAACCTAGTAATATTTCGTATTTTTTTAGAGTAGCGTTTTCTACAATTGCGTAAACTTTGTTTTCTCCATCCGACTCAGGAACAAACTTTGGTAATAAAATCCGAATTCGGCTTTTTTGCTTTAATTTAGCAAGAATCGGTCTAAAAACTAGATTGGGTTCAGTAGTACTTGTTTGAACTTGGCTTTGGGCAATTTTTTGACCTTGATTGTTTACAGATGCTATAGCTGCATCCGGTAAACTGTTAGTGCTGGCTAGCAAAAGTGCGGTACAAGCAGCAGTGAAATATTTGAAACCTAAAATCATCATCAACCACCTATTTAAAGATAAATACTTAACTTTTAATTCAATTTTAGTAGCAAATAATGCTGAGTGTCTATAAAAAAAGCGATCGCTCAAAAACAGGGTAAAAGTTTTGTAGTCAGCACTTCGGTGCTGAAAATACAACACTCAAGTCCTGACTACGAATTTCTTCAGCTACTAAAAATTTAAAATATCTAAAGATTGTTCAATTTCTAAATCTAAAATTTTTTCCCTTGTATCGTTGTGTTCGGCTATCTTTCCTTCTTGCCAATAAATGTGTGCGGCTTTTTGAAAATCTTCTAGTGCGCCTTGCTTATCTCCTAGCCCAAAACGAGCATGACCACGGTTATAATAGGCATCTACATAATTAGAATTCATCTTAATTACTTGAGTAAAATCCTTCATGGCACTGTGATAATCGCCTAAGTCAAAATGAGCATTACCACGGCTATAATAAGCATCGGCATAGCGAGGATTAATCTTAATTGCTTGCGTATAATCGGCAATTGTCCCCTCATAATCTCCTAAATCAGCACGGGCTTTAGCACGATTATAATAAGCAACAGCATCATGGGGATTAATCTTGATTGCTTGGGTAAATTGTTGTTGTTCTATAAGCAGATAACGAGAAATACTGCTATTTTTGTCAGTAATGGCATAATGGGGATTAATTTTGATAGCCTGAGTATAATCTTCAATTGCACCTTGATGATCGCCAATATGGGAACGAGCATCAGCACGGTTTCTATAAGTCAGGGCAACATGAGGATTAATTCTGATAGCTTGAGTATAATCATCAATGGCTGAATGATAATCTCCTAGCTGATAACGAGCTAAACCACGCTGATGATAAGCTTTAGGGTGATTTAGATTAATTTGGATAACCTGAGTATAATCTGCGATCGCACTTTCGTAATCCCCCAGGTGATAGCGCACCATACCCCGTTTGTAATACACTTCCGCATTATCAGGATCAAGTTGCAAGGCTTGGTTGTAGTTGGTAATCGCTGTATCCGACTCGCCTTGCTCAAAAGATTTATCACCTAAGTTGACATACAATAAATTTAAATTAGGCTCTTGTTCTAAAAAAACATCTGCTTTTTTCGGAGATGCTAAAAGCTTAGTTATTTGATGATTATTTTGATGACTTGGTGTAACTCGCTGATGATTGTAATTATCAATTGCCGATGGTTTCTCAATCGGTTTCTCAGCTTGTAACTGTTCTAAATAACTCCACAAACCACCACCATAAAGTAATTGATTAATCCCAAAAGAAATTTTCCCCCTTTTGAGTTTAATCATTTGCGTCGGTAGAAAGCCAGCCAAGAAAAGATGATATTCCGGTTGGGCTTCATGCACCTCTTCTTGGATTAAAATACAGACAACAACTGCATTTTTTTCCACTTCTTCCGAACTCACAGACCATCTCACCTTATCAATACTGCCGTGGCGAGATTTCACCTCAACCCCAATCGCTGGGTCAGAAGTCAGAGTAAAATCAATTTTACCATCACCACCGAAGCGTTTTTCATAATCTACTTCGGTAATAAAATCAGCTAACCGTTCCTTAACAACCTCCTCACCGAGTTTGCCCTTTAAATTATTAATAAAAACATC
This sequence comes from Calothrix sp. NIES-2100, assembly GCF_963875285.1. Taxonomy (NCBI): domain Bacteria; kingdom Bacillati; phylum Cyanobacteriota; class Cyanophyceae; order Nostocales; family Calotrichaceae; genus Calothrix; species Calothrix sp. NIES-2100. The sequence continues at coordinate 5,053,831 of NZ_CAWNLA010000001.1, read as the reverse complement.
ACGCACAGGCGAAGTACGTTTATATTTTTCTGCCATCTGCCAGCAAAAGTCCCGTAGTGCTTTTAACCTTTCGCCAGAGATTATAGTTAATTCACTATATTGCCCTTCTGTTTCACAATGAAGCAGACAACCAGACGTTAACCTCTTAATAAAATCAGACTGTAGCGATCGCAGTAAGGTAATCCAATCCATTTATATTTCTGCGAGTCTTTTGATGAGATTATATCAGGTGGCATTTGTCATTTGTCATTTGTCATTGGTCATTTGTCAATGGTCAATGGTCAATGGTCAATGGTCAATAGTCAATGGTCAATGGTCAATAGTCAATAGTCATTTGTCCCCCTTCCCTCATCCCCCTCATACCCCTCATCCCCCCTAACCCCTACTCACAATTGATCCCCCCTTGCTAGCCTGATAAAAGGTAAGCCAGGGAGGATCACTGAGAGATGATTAAATTAACTGGAAGTGCGATCGCGTGTACAACATCTCTCAAGGAGTACACTCAACTGCTAACTCTCGGTTATCTTGACTATCAACTAATCAAAATACCTCATCTTCAATACCGCGCCACCATTCGCCCAAATTCATCAAGTCTTGGAAAATATCTTGTAATTCCTCAGCATAGTCATCTTCAGGAATCAAGGCTTGACGTTCTTGGAGTTTCTTGAGGCGAAGTTGCACTAATAACCAAGGTTTAGCGATACCATCCGTAGCTTCCATGTATCGAGCCAGTTGTCTACTATCCATATTTTTATATCTGTAATTGCCATTACCTTTTACGATACAAGACCTAGCCGGAAGTGGCCATATTTTATCGATAAAGAAGTAAGCGATCGCACTTTTATTTTCAATGCCCAATGCTATCAGCCCATTTGCATTGAGACTACCCTATTTCCAAATCTTCGGAGCGATGTCTGACGTAGCGTGTCCGTAAAGCCTGCGGCATAGCTACGCTTAGGGCGCAGCCTCCCGCAGGGAAGGACAAACGTCTCGCTCGCTGGTGTTCAAAAGCGAGCAAGATGCTCGCACTACGGAATATAGCGGTTTTCGGTTGAGTCTAATACACTCTTGAGGGCACGGCAGTGCCGTGCCCCTACCCGCCACGATATAATTTTGTATTGCATCCAACTGAGAATCGCTATATGGCAATACGGTTCAGTTAACGTTTTAATCTTCTGAAGATCCCCCCAACCCCCCTTAAAAAGGGGGGCTAATAACCCTCTTTTACCCCCTTTTTAAGGGGGTCGCCGCAGGCGGGGGGATCTTAACTGAACCGTATTGCGCTATATGGGTAATTTATTTTTTGTAAGTCCCTAGATGAGCCAAAATATTTACAGTCATTGCGATCGCTTCACTCGCAATGACATTGTGTAATTAATTCTGGTTGAGTATTTAATACTGGTTCACGGAGCTAAAAGCCTCATTAATGGAGTTCAAAGCCTCATTAATGGAGCTAAAAGCCTCATTCACGGAGTTCAAAGCCTCATTCACGGAGTTCAAAGCCTCATTAATGGAGTTCAAAGCCTCATTCACGAAGCTAAAAGCTTCATTCACGAAGCTAAAAGCCTCATTAATGGAGTTCAAAGCCTCATTAACGGAGTTCAAAGCCTCATTAACGGAGTTCAAAGCCTCATTAACGGAGTTCAAAGCCTCATTAATGAAGTTCAAAGCCTCATTAATGGAGTTCAAAGCCTCATTAGAGACATTCAATTACAAAAATACCGCAATTATAGGGGCAAGGATGCGATCGCAAATCTGCTTCACCAAAAATCTTTCTCCGCCATCCCCCCACTCACCAAATATAGCCGTTCTCACTTGCATACAATCCAAAATTATATCGTCCCCTGTAGGGGCATCGGCACTGCCGTGCCCTTAAGATTGTGTGGACTCAACCGATAACCGCTATAACTAATATTTTATTATCCCCTTCACGAAATTTTACGCTACCTCAAGCAAAACGCCGTCACGCACCCTCAACAACATAATCTGCGACGCTAAACTTATAATAAGCTGCGTTTTCCTTACCAATCAGCAATCACCACCGCTTACTCTCTACCCAACCACCCCATATTGTCCCGCCCTATGGTTGACTGGACTGGCTATTTAGAATCGCTCTGCAATGATGATAAATACGTACAATGGTTGAATGCTTACACGCTGACAGATGTAATTGGACACCAGCGAGTTGAACAAAAGCGATCGCCCTTTCTGCTAGATTTTATAGTGGAGACTCTCAAGCCAGCCAAGGGAGAACCCAACGCAGCACAGGAGAAAACCGAGCGATTGGATGTGCTGGAAGGCTTGCGGAAGTATGCTAAAGAACACGTATTACTAGTAGGGCGTCCTGGTTCCGGGAAATCCACAGCCTTAGCGCGGTTATTGCTCGAAGAGTCCCAAGCCTGCCGAGAAATGAATTTCCCGGCTAATAGCGAAAGTCGTCTCAAGACAACTGAATCTCCTGCTATCAGTCCGTTTCAACGGACTTCACCTATGAGCCAGGGAATTAATTCCCTGGCGGACTCACCCATCCCTGTGCTGGTAGAGTTACGCTATTACCAGACTTCCATACTGGATTTAATTCGAGACTTTTGCAAACGCCATCGCCTACTGCTGGATACTACAACCATAGAACAACTGCTATTTGCTGGCGACTTACTGCTGTTAGTCGATGGTATCAACGAATTGCCCTCAGAAGCAGCGCGACAAGACTTGTATAAATTCCGGCAAGACTACCAAAAAACCACGCCGATGATATTCACCACGCGGGATTTAGGCGTGGGGGGCGATTTGGGCATTACCAAGAAGCTGGAAATGCAACCCCTGACAGCAGAACAAATGCAGCAGTTTGTCCGCGCCTATCTCCCAGAACAGGGAGAGCAGATGTTGCAGAAGTTAGGCGACAGGTTGCGGGAGTTTGGAGAAACGCCACTGCTGCTGATGATGCTTTGTTCATTATTTAACGCCACAGGTGACATACCGCCGAACTTGGGTTTAGTGTTTCGCCAGTTTACCCAAAGCTATGAGCGTCAATTCCGCCAAGATATCCCAGTTACAGATGAGTCTCGGCGGTGGTGGTTTCCGTTATTAAAACATCTGGCTTTCCACATGAGCAAAGGGGATAAGCTGATAGACTTAAATGTTGCCATACCCAGGTCAGAAGCAGAAGAAGTTTTAACGCAGTTTTTGCAAGCTGAGAAATTTGATCGACCCCGTGACAGAGCATTAGAATGGTTGCAAGATTTACTCAACCATCATTTAATTCAACTTGGTGCAAATAACCAAATTGAATTTCGCCACCAACTAATTCAGGAATATTACACCGCCGAATGCTTGCTCAAGCAGTTACCAAACCTTAGCGATGACTGTCTCAAGCTAGAGTATTTGAATTATTTGAAATGGACAGAACCCCTAGTATTGATGCTGGAATTGCTGGATAATGAAGTGCAGGCTTTGCGAGTGGTGAAGTTAGCCTTAGAGGTAGATTGGCAATTAGGGGCAAGGTTAGCATGTGCAGTAAAGTCAGAATTACAGCAGCAGACAGTTAATTTAGTTGCTGAGTTAGAAATTCCTCTGTTATTTAAAATCCGGCTTTTAGGTTTAACAAAATCGGACAAAGCTATTCTTTATCTAAATCAATTCCTCGAAGATGAAGACTCCGATGTGCGTAGAATTGCGGCATCTGCCCTA